>NZ_WPNZ01000009.1 GCF_009755605.1 Streptomyces typhae | reverse complement strand
CCATCGGCCGTACAGGACTTTTTCAAAGGAACCTCAACTCACCGGAGTGAGTCGGGGTATCAACATATCTGGCGTTGACTTTTGGCACGCTGTTGAGTTCTCAAGGAACGGACGCTTCCTTTGTACTCACCCGAGAGACTCTCTCAGGCTTTCCTCCGGGCGCTTCCCTTCGGTGTTTCTTTTTGTTCCTCTTGTTCTTGCGTTTCCGACTCTATCAGATCTTTCCGGCTTCCCGTTCCGATCCGATTTCCTCGGTGCTTTCCGGCCTCTCGGCCTTCCGGCGGTGTCGACTCTATCAGATCCTTTCGGGCCTGATTCCCAGTCAACCGGGGTTGTCCTTGCGGCTGTTGGGCCGCTCCGACGAGTGAGACTTTAGCGGAATCTCGGCTCCCGACCTAATCGGGGCGTCCTTTCGAACGCGGACTCCTCATTTCGCAAAAGCACATGAAAACGAGGCGACGGCAGACTGCTCGTGGACAACGAGAAGGCTGTGCATCGATCGCTTGAGTGTTCTTGCGGAATGGCCGCCCGGGGACCGACCAGAGATCGGCGCTCACGTCGGGCAACTCGGAGAACACTACGTACCGGCTCAGGGGGTGTCAACCTCGGGCCTCGGAGCGCTACGGTGGGGGCATGACTACGCACGCGCGCACCCAACAGTGGTGGGCCGCCTGACGGCGGCCGGTCCCACGCATGCACCTGACGGCCGCCGCTTCGGCGGCCGTTCGCGTATCTCCCTCCGGAGGTCCTGAACCCGGTCGCCGGGTCGGCGGCCCCGTTCCGGAAGTGGAGAGAAGAGATGACGCGGATCTTCAGCGGGGTCAAGCCGACCGGGCACCTGACGCTCGGGAACCACCTGGGGGCCATTCGGGGCTGGGCCGAGGTCGACCAGCACCGGGCCGACTCGGTGTTCTGTGTCGTCGATCTGCACGCACTGACCGTGGACCACGACCCCGCTCGGGTGCGCAGGCTCAGCAGGCAGGCGGCGACGCTGCTCCTCGCGTCGGGCATCGACCCCGAGCGCAGCGTCCTGTTCGTACAGAGCCATGTCGACGAGCACGCCCGGCTGTCGTACCTGCTGGAGTGCGTCGCGTCCGACGGGGAGATGCGCCGGATGATCCAGTACAAGGAGAAGGCGCCCGTCGAACAGGCGCGGGGCGGCAGTGTGCGGCTCTCGCTGCTCACCTATCCGGTGCTGATGGCGGCGGACATCCTGGCGTACGGCGCCGACGAGGTGCCGGTCGGTGAGGACCAGACCCAGCACGTCGAGCTGACGCGGGACCTCGCGGTGCGCTTCAACCAGCGGTACGGGCAGACGTTCACGGTGCCGCGGGCCACCCGGCCCGAGGTGGCGGCGCGCGTCATGGACCTTCAGGACCCGACGTCGAAGATGGGGAAGTCCCACGAGTCGGGTGCGGGCATCGTCTATCTGCTCGACGAGCCCGACGCGGTGCGGAAGAAGATCATGCGCGCCGTGACGGACAGCGGGAGCGAGGTCGTGTACGACCGCGAGAACCGGCCCGGGGTCTCGAATCTGCTGGAGATCCTCGCCGCCAGTGAAGGTGGGGACCCCGAGGACCTGAGCGGTGCGTACGAGTCGTACGGAGCGTTGAAGAAGGACACCGCCGACGCCGTGGTGGAGCTGCTGCGGCCCGTGCGGGAGCGGCACAGGGAACTCGTGCGTGACTCCTCCTACGTGGAGGAGGTGTTGCGGGCGGGGGCCGAGCGGGCCCGGGAGATGTCCAGGCCGACGGTCGACGCCGCCTATCGGGCGATCGGGCTGCTGCCGCCCGCGCCGGCGGTGACCATCGGTGGCGGGGGCGCTGCGGCTGTCGGCGGGGGTGCTGATGCCGCGGTGCCGGTGAACGCGGCGCGGTAGGCCCGCGGGCTGGTGGCGAGGCGCGAGGCGAAGTGCTGGCGCATCGTGATCTCGCTGCCGAAGCCCGCGCGGCGGGCCACTTCGGGCATGGGCAGGTCGGTGCGTTCGAGGAGCTTCTGCGCGGCGGCGACGCGCTGGTCGAGGAGCCAGCGCAGGGGTGTGGTGCCGGTCGCCGCGGTGAAGTGCCGGGCGAACGAGCGCGCCGACATGCCCGCCCGAGCGGCCAGGTCGGAGACGGTGAGCAGTTCCTGTAGGTGACGGAGGGCGTATTCACGGACCGCGGCGAGGGCGTCGGCGTCACGGTCGGCGCGGGGCGTGGGGCGCTCGATGAACTGTGCCTGGCTGCCGGTGCGGAACGGCGCGGTGACCATCGAGCGGGCGATGGTCGCGGCCGCCTCCGAGCCGTGGGCGACACGCACCAGGTGCAGGCACAGGTCGATGCCCGCCGCGGTGCCCGCCGCGGTCCAGATGTTGTCGTCCTCGATGAAGAGGGCGTCGGGTACGACGGCGACCCGGGGGTGGTGGGTGCGCAGCAGGTCGACGAGGTTCCAGTGGGTGATGGCGCGGCGGCCGTCGAGGAGACCCGCCTGGGCCAGCGTGAAGGCGCCGCCGCACAGCGCTGCGACGGTGACGCCGCGGGCGTGGGCGCGGCGCAGGGCCGCGAGGACCGGCGGGGGCGCGGGGGTCACGTGGTCGTCGAGGCCCGGCACGAGGAGCAGGTCGGTGCCGGACAGGCGGTCGAGCCAGGCGAGATCGCGGTCGGGGGTCAGGGCAAGGCCGCCGCGCATCGGGACAGGCGCGGGGTCGGCGGCCACACGGCGGAGGTCGAAGGGGGGTACGCCGCGGTCGGTGCGGTCGGTGCCCCACACCTCGGTGATCACGGAGACGTCGAAGGAGCGGATGCCCGGGAAGGCCAGCAGGGCGATGCGCTGCGGAGGGTGAGCGACGTGGCTGGGCTCGTGGGCGCGGGCGGGGCCTGGCCCGGGGACGAGGTGGTGGGGTGCGGGCACGGTGGCAGTAAACCATCGAACGGTGGCTTTTGTAGGTCTGGGGGGTGGAGATTCCCGGCGGCAGCATCGTGGGCATGGACAACACACTGAACATCGCGGAGAACGCGGCGCTGGTCGTCGTCGACGTACAGAAGGGATTCGAGGAGGAAGACCACTGGGGGCCGCGGAACAACCCCGGGGCCGACGACAACATCGCCTCGCTGATCGACACCTGGCAGGCGACGGGGCGGCCGGTCGTCTTCGTGCGGCACGACTCGCCCAAGCCCGATTCGCCGCTGCGGCCGGGGCAGGAGGGCAACGACTTCAAGGAGTACGTCGAGAAGCGGCGCGGGAAGGGGGGCGGTGACGGGGGTGAGCTGCTGGTCACCAAGACCGTGAACTCCGCGTTCTACGGGACGCCGGATCTGGACGCGTGGCTGAGGGCCGCGGGGATCTCGCAGATCGTGGTGGCCGGGATTCAGACCAATATGTGTGCGGAGACCACTGCGCGGATGGGTGGGAATCTCGGGTACGAGGTGGTGTTCGCGTATGACGCGACGTACACCTTTGATCTTGTGGGGCCGTTCGGGTGGGCGCTCGGTGCGGAGGAAGTCGCCCGGGGGGCGGCTGTTTCTCTGCACGGCGGGGGGTTTGCTCGGGTCGTCATGACCCAGGAGGTGGTGGGGGGCGCCGGGTAGGCCTTCGCGGGGCGCCCCAGGCCCGCCCCTTTACCGTAACCAGGGGCGCTGCGCCCCCTGGACCCCAGCCCTATCGGCGCTCCGCGCCTCGTCCTCAAACGCCGGACAGGCTAAAGCCTTGCCGCACCGGCGTTCAGGCGTTGTTGCCGGAGGCCAGTTCCCGGCTGCGGTCCCTCGCTGCTTCCAGGGCTGCGATCAGGGCCGCCCGCACTCCGTGGTTCTCCAGTTCGCGGATGGCGTTGATGGTGGTGCCCGCGGGCGAGGTGACGTTCTCGCGGAGTTTCACCGGGTGCTCGCCGCTGTCGCGGAGCATGACGGCGGCGCCGATCGCGGCCTGGACGATGAGGTCGTGGGCCTTGTCGCGCGGGAGGCCGAGGAGGATGCCCGCGTCGGTCATGGCCTCGACGAGGAAGTAGAAGTACGCGGGGCCTGATCCGGACAGCGCCGTGCAGGCGTCCTGCTGGGTCTCGGGGACGCGCAGGGTCTTGCCGACGGCGCCGAAGATGGCCTCCGCGTGGTTCAGGTCGGCAGTGCTGGCGTGGCTGCCGGCGGAGATGACGGACATGCCCTCGTCGACGAGTACGGGAGTGTTCGGCATGACGCGGATGACCGGGGTGTCCTCGTGCAGGCGCTCCTCGATGAAGGAGGTCGTGATGCCCGCGGCGGCGCTGACGAGGAGAGTGCCGGGAGTGACGTGCGGGGCGAGTTCGGCGAGGAGGGCCGCCATGTCCTGCGGCTTGCACGCCAGGATCAGGGTGTCGGCGCGCTTCGCCGCGTCGGCGTTGCTGAGCGCTTCCACGCCGTAGCGGGTGCGGAGTTCCTCGGCGCGTTCCTGGCGGCGGGCCGTCACGAACAGGTCCGCGGGCGCCCAACCGCTCCGGATCATGCCGCTGAGCAGGGCTTCGCCGATCTTGCCGGTGCCGAGGACGGCGACCTTCTGGCTCATGGACGGGCCTCCCGTGGGTGCGTCGTTCGGGGGCCATCCTCGCATCGCGTGGCTGCGGGGCCATCGGGTGTCCGGTGGGCGGACGGCAACCGGGGGCGGGCGAGGGAGGGAGAGAGGGAGTGGGCTGTGTCGTCGGTCAGGGGGTACGGCGGCGGAGGGTAGCTGCGCCCAGGGCCAGGACCAGGAGGGCGCAGCCCGCCACGATCACGGCGTCGCGGACGAAGTCGCCGGTGAGGTCCGGGTGGCGCAGGACTTCCGTCATGCCGTCGACGGCGTACGACATGGGCAGCACGTTCGAGACCGCCTCCAGGGCGGGCTGCATCTGGTCGCGCGGCGTGAACAGGCCGCAGAGGAGGAGCTGCGGGAAGATCACCGCCGGCATGAACTGGACCGCCTGGAACTCGGACGACGCGAAGGCGGACACGAACAGGCCGAGTGCCGTGCCGAGCAGGGCGTCCAGGAGTGCCACCAGGAGCAGGAGCCAGGCCGATCCGGTGACGTCCAGGCCGAGGACCCACAGCGACAGGCCGGTGGCGAGCGCGGACTGGACGACGGCCAGGGTGCCGAAGGCGAGTGCGTACCCCGCGATCAGGTCGCCCTTGCCCAGGGGCATCGCGAGGAGGCGCTCCAGGGTGCCGGACGTGCGTTCGCGCAGGGTGGCGATCGAGGTCACCAGGAACATCGTGATCAGGGGGAAGATGCCGAGGAGCGAGGCGCCGATGGAGTCGAAGGTGTCCGGGCTGCCGTCGAAGACGTAGCGCAGGAGCAGCAGCATCACGCACGGGACCAGGATCATCAGGGCGATGGAGCGGGGGTCGTGGCGGAGTTGGCGCAGGACCCGGGCCGCGGTGGCGAGGGTGCGGTGCAGGTTCATCTCGATTCTCCGTGAGGTGAGGTCGTGCGGAGCGGTGGGGTGCGTTGGGGTGCGTGCGGGTGCGGTCAGGTGACGTGGGGTGGGGGGAGGGACCCGTGAGCGTCAGCTCGCGTTGGCCTCGTCCACCAGGCGGAGGAACGCGGCCTCGACCGTCTCCGCGCCGGTGCGGGCGCGCAGGGCGTCGGGGGCGCCGTCGGCGAGGATCTCGCCCTCGCGCATCAGGAGCAGCCGGTGGCAGCGCTCCGCCTCGTCCATGACGTGCGAGGACACGAGGATCGTGGTGCCGCGGTCGGCCGCGACGGTGTGGAACAGGTCCCACAGGTCCCGGCGCAGCACCGGGTCGAGGCCGACGGTGGGCTCGTCCAGGACGAGGACCTCGGGGGCGCCGAGGAGGGCGACCGCGAGGGAGACGCGGTTGCGCTGGCCGCCGGAGAGGGTGCCCGCGAGCGCGTCGGCGTGCGTGGTGAGGTCCACGTCGGCGATGGCGCGGGTGACGTTCTCGTGGCGGCGGGTGGCCGCGCGGCCTCGGCCAGGGGCCAGGACGGCGGCGAAGTACTCCAGGTTCTGCCGCACCGTGAGGTCGTCGTACACGGACGGGTCCTGGGTGACGTACCCGATGCGGGAGCGCAGTTCCGGGGTGCCCGCCGGGTGGTCGAGGACGTCCAGGGTGCCGGTGACCCGTGCCTGGGTGCCGACGATCGCCCGCATCAGCGTGGACTTCCCACACCCTGACGGGCCGAGCAGGCCGGTGATCTGACCGCGCGGGACGGTGAAGCGGAGGTCGCGCAGGACGGTGCGGGGGCCGCGTACGACGGTGAGGTTCTCGGCGCGGATCGCGGCCGCCCCTGTTTCTGCCCGCCTCCCTGATGCCTCTGCCCCTGTTGTGTCTGTCCCGGTTGTGTCTGTGCCGGTTGTGTCTGTGCCGGTTGTCTCTGTCCCTGGACCTGACGCTCGAATATTCATCATGTGATGATTATGCGTCGCCTACAGCGCCCCGCGTCAAGGGCGGCGCACGCTTTCGGACATGCCGAAGCACCGCCGACGCGGACAGCCGCGTGGCGGTGCGGGTGGGGCGTTGCGGGCGAGAAGGGGGCTTCGCGTGGGGCGCGGGACCGCGCGTGGGCTACTTGCGGCGCTTGCGCTTCGACGGGTGGCCCGCGCGGCGGGCGGTCCGCTTCTCGTACCGCACGCGCGCCTTCTCGTACTCCTTCCGGTGCAGCTGCTCGCCGGGAGCCTCCTTCAGGGCGCGGAAGAAGTACGCCAGCAGGGAGCCGATGAAGCCGATCGTCATCAGGCTGCGCATCGAGGCCACCGACTGCGGGTCGTGGCGCTTGCCGAACCCGTCCCACGTACGCCGGAACGCGATCGCACTGCAGATCGCAAACATGATCACGACGAGGACATTGACGAACGCCCCCACGTCCGCGATCGCCAGTCCCTGGTACGCGAAGCGCAGCACGAGGCAGCCCGCGGCCGCCGCGGCGAGCGAACCGACCGCGACGCCCGCGCGCCGGAGACCGTAGCGGTCCGTGTGGTCGACCCAGGTCGTGCCGAAGAAGCGGATGGGCTCGGGCCGCGGGCCCGCCGGGGTGCCGCCGACGGCGGCCGCTGCGGTGGTCTCGGCGTCCGCGGGCTTCGCGGTGGGGGATTCTTCGCTCACGTCGTCGATTATCGCCCCGCCCGCGCCCCCCGTCGTGAACGCGGTGGGGCGGGCGGCCGCGGCGCCGGACGCCGTGCGCCCCAGGAGGGCGCGCGCGGTCGTACGCCGATTGCCGCCGCGCCGTATTCGTCACCCGCCTTGCTTTGCGTCCGTACCCGGCCGCTAGTTTGTGCGGACCAGCAATGTGTACGGGACGACCGGGACGGGGAGGTCGAAGGTGTCGCTCCGCTCAGGTGACCCTGAGGAGATCGGTGGCTATCCGGTCGAGGCCCGCCTCGGCTCCGGTGGCATGGGCACCGTCTTCCTCGGCCGTACGGCGTCGGGGCGGCCGGTCGCGATCAAGCTGATCCACCAGCAGTTCGCGGACGACGACGAGTTCCGGACCCGCTTCCGGCAGGAGGTCGCCGCGGCCCGCCGGGTCAGCGGCGCGTTCACGGCCGCCGTCGTCGACGCCGACCCCGAGGCGACGCACCCGTGGATGGCCACCGCGTACATCGAGGGTCCGACGCTCGCGCAGCGCATCGCCCAGGGCGGGCCCATCGGCGGCGCCGATCTGCGCTCGCTCGCGATCGGGCTCGCGGAGGCGCTGCGCGACATCCACCGGGCCGACGTGGTCCACCGCGATCTGAAGCCGTCCAACGTCGTGCTGTCCCCCGAGGGGCCGCGCGTCATCGACTTCGGCATCTCCCGCGCCGCCGACCAGCAGACGCTGACGATGACCGGTCGCGTGATCGGCACGCCGCCGTTCATGTCGCCGGAGCAGTTGCAGAACCCGCGCGGGGTCGGTCCCTCGTCGGACGTCTTCTCGTTCGCCACGCTCCTTGTGTACGCGTCGACGGGGCAGGGGCCGTTCGACGCGGACTCCCCGTACATGACCGCGTACCAGGTCGTGCACGAGGCGCCCGCCCTCGGTGACGTACCGCCCGCGCTGCGCGTGGTCGTCGAGCCGTGCCTCGCCAAGGACCCGGCGGCCCGCCCCTCCGTGGACGAGCTCCTCGTGCTGCTGCGGGACCTGCCCGCCGAGCTCGCGGTCGTCACGGGCGGCAGCCGCACCCGGGACACCGAGACCCAGGTCGGCCGGGACACCGGTGCCACGCCCGCTCCTGCCGCTCGTGCCTTCTCCCCCGCCGCCCGGGGCGCCGTCCAGTCCACTTCGCCGTCCGCCACCGGGCCCGCCGCCCGGTCCGCGCGCCGCCGCTGGCGCCCCGTGCTCGCCGCCGTCGCCGCCGTCGCCGTCATCGGCGCGGGACTGGCCCTCCTGAGCCGGGCCTCCGACGACGACACGGACAAGGACCCCGACGGCAAGGGGCGCACGGTGGCCGCGAGCCGCCAGGCCCTGCCGGACGGGTTCCGGCCCTGGCGGCAGAACGTGCCGGCGGGACGGGCGAAGATCCCCGACGAGGTGCGCTGCGTCACGCACGGCGACTCGGCGTACTGCGGGGGCGGCGGCATGGTCGCCACCCGCGTACGGGTCGCCGACGGCAAGCGGCTGTGGGAGGTCGACGGGCCGGGCGTCCCGGTACAGGACACGTACATCGCGGGGCTCGCGGGTACGGGCGGCGCCGGAGCTGGTTCGGGTACGGGTACGGGTGCGGGCGCGGCCTCGGGGACAGGCGCGGGTACGGGTACTGGCACCGGTGCCGGCACCGGCACCGGCGATGCGGGGCCCGGCGTCGACAAGGGAAGCCACCCCGCAGCCGCCGGGAACTCCGCCAAGAGCTCCGCCCCCGTCGTCATCGCGTACCGCTTCGCCGCCCAGGGCGGTGGCGGCCAGGACGAGGTCGTCGCCCTCGACTCCGCGCGCGGCAAGGAGCTGTGGTCCGCGCCGTTCAGCGCGCAGTCCTCCGCCGTCGCGGGCCCCGGCGCCCCCGACGCGGTCATGGTCGGCTCGGCGGTCCTGACGACCGACGCCGCGGGCACCGCCGTCCAGGCCCATGACGCCCGCTCGGGGCGGACACTGTGGACGTACCCGTTCCCGGCGGGCAGCCAGTGCGCGCCGCTCGCCGCGGGTGCCCGCGCGTACCTGATGTGCGTGCCGAAGTCGCAGATCGCGACCGGCGGGCCGCAGCGGGCCACGGTGCGCGTCGTCGACCTGGACTCGGGCGAGCCGGGCCGGTCCTTCAGCCTGGAAGGACCGGTGGTGGCCCTCGGCGCGCAGCACGGGCAGCTCGTCCTGGTGCGGCAGCGGGTGGGCAGGCTCGACGTCGTCGAGTACGAGGCGGTGCTGCGCCTGGACGCGGCGCACGGCAAGGTGACGACGTCGCGCCTCGGCACGCCGTACGGGGGCACGCCGCTGCTCATCGACGGCACGGTGTACTTCACCCAGCAGAGCGGCCGGGTCAGCGCGGTCGCCGCCGCCACCGGCAGGCTCAAGTGGGCCCGGCACACCGGCGTGGAGGGCACCTCGGGCCCGACCGCCGGTCCCGGCGCGCTCTACTTCGCGTCGAGCGGCGGGCGGGTCGCCGCGCTGTCGCCGCGCGACGGCCGCCGGCAGTGGACCAGCGACCCCCAGGTGGACGGCGTCGGCTCGGCGGGGACGAGTCCGCGCGTGGCGTTCGCGGGGCGAGTGGCGCTCGTGTCGGGTTCGGGGAACCTGCTGTACGCCTTCGACACGGAGAAGCCGCCGAAGTCCGAGTAACGGGACGTCGGCGGCTTCGTACACCGGTTGGCCGGGCAGGGTCCCGGGGGCCGCGGCTCCTACGGCGCGGCTCCGACGAGCCCGGCCCAGGTGGCCGCGGTGTCAGCAGCGCGGCGCCACGTACCCGTTGCTGCCCGTCCGCACGTATGTGTCCGATACATAGCGGCCGCTGCCGATCCGGTCCCATATCTTCGACGTGCCGGTCGGGCCCGTGACCGTCTCGCCGGGCCGCTGGCAGCTGATGGTGACGCGGGATCCCGCCTTCACGCGGCCGACCTTCTCGTACGAAGTGCCGGGGCCCGAGCGGACGTTGACGTCGGCGACGACGGCGTAGGTGCGGGCCGCGGCCTCCTCGACGACCGCTTCGGCCGCCACGACCGCCTCCGCCTCGGCCACCGCCTCCGCCTCGGCGACGGGTCCCGACTCGACGACAGGTCCCGGCTCGGTCACCGCTTCGGCCCCGCCCGTCCCAGCGGCGACCGTCAGTTCCTCGCTGCTCATCCTGCTACCTCGTTCCCCCGTGAAACGGGCGGCGCGGGCCGCCCATGGCGTGTTCTCCACACCCTAGACGCGCCCGCGCGGGGGACCAGTTGCAGGACAAAGCAGGACAGTCTTCGCGTCTTAGTGGAGGGATCAGTTCCCCACCTGGACGGATCGGTTCCTGCCCGCGGCGATTTTCAGCCCGGCTCCGGCATGTCCCGCGAGCCCGGCTCCGGCATGTCCCGTCAGCCCAGCTTCGACACGTCCCGCACGGCGCCCTTGTCCGCGCTGGTCGCCATCGCCGCGTACGCCCGCAGGGCCGCGGAGACCTTGCGCTCGCGGGACTTCGGGGCGTACACGCCGCCCAGGACCTCGCGGCGGCGGTCCAGTTCGGCGTCGTCGACCAGGAGCTCGATGGAGCGGTTCGGGATGTCGACGCGGATGCGGTCGCCGTCCTCGACGAGGGCGATCGTGCCGCCGGACGCCGCCTCCGGGGACGCGTGGCCGATGGACAGGCCCGACGTACCGCCGGAGAAGCGGCCGTCGGTGATGAGCGCGCAGGCCTTGCCGAGGCCGCGGCCCTTCAGGAACGAGGTGGGGTAGAGCATCTCCTGCATGCCGGGGCCGCCCTTGGGGCCCTCGTAGCGGATGACGACGACGTCGCCCTCGACGACCTGCTTGTTGAGGATCTTCTCGACGGCCTCCTCCTGCGACTCGCACACGACGGCGGGGCCCTCGAAGGTCCAGATGGACTCGTCGACACCGGCCGTCTTCACGACGCAGCCGTCGACGGCGAGGTTGCCCTTCAGGACGCCGAGCCCGCCGTCCTTGGAGTACGCGTGCGCGACGTCGCGGATGCAGCCGCCGGCCGCGTCCGTGTCGAGGGTGTCCCAGCGCTCGGACTGCGAGAAGGCCTCGGCGGAGCGGCGGCAGCCGGGGGCCGCGTGCCACAGCTCGACGGCCTCGTCGGTGGCCGAGCCGCTGCGGATGTCCCACGCGTCGAGCCACTGCTTGATGGACGGGGAGTGGACGGTGTGCACGTCCTCGTTGAGCAGCCCGCCGCGGTACAGCTCGCCGAGGATCGCGGGGATGCCGCCGGCGCGGTGCACGTCCTCCATGTAGTACGTCGTGGTCGGCGCGACGTTGGGCGCGACCTTCGCGAGGCAGGGCACGCGGCGCGAGACGGCGTCGATGTCGTTGAGGTCGTACCCGGCACCGGCCTCCTGGGCGGCGGCGAGCAGGTGCAGGATCGTGTTCGTGGAGCCGCCCATGGCGATGTCCAGGGCCATGGCGTTCTCGAAGGCGGCGTGGGTGGCGATGTTGCGCGGCAGGACGGAGGCGTCGTCCTGCTCGTAGTACCGCTTGGTCAACTCCACGACCGTGGCGCCCGCGCGCTCGTACAGGGCCCTGCGGGCCGTGTGCGTGGCGAGGACGGAGCCGTTGCCGGGCAGGGAGAGGCCGATGGCCTCCGTCAGACAGTTCATGGAGTTGGCCGTGAACATGCCGGAACAGGAACCGCAGGTCGGGCAGGCGTTCTCCTCGATACGGAGGATGTCCTCGTCCGAGATGTTCTCGTTCACGGCGTCACTGATCGCGTTGATCAGGTCCAGCTTGCGGACGGTGCCGTCGACGAGCGTGGCCTTGCCCGCCTCCATGGGGCCGCCGGAGACGAAGACCGTCGGGATGTTCAGGCGCAGGGCCGCCATCAGCATGCCGGGCGTGATCTTGTCGCAGTTGGAGATGCAGACCAGGGCGTCCGCGCAGTGCGCCTCCACCATGTACTCGACGGAGTCGGCGATCAGGTCGCGGGAGGGCAGCGAGTACAGCATGCCGCCGTGGCCCATGGCGATGCCGTCGTCCACGGCGATGGTGTTGAACTCGCGCGGGATGCCGCCCGCCTCCCGGACCGCCTCGCTCACGATGCGGCCCACGGGCGCGAGGTGCGTGTGGCCCGGCACGAACTCGGTGAAGGAGTTCGCCACGGCGATGATCGGCTTCCGGCCGATGTCCGCGCCCGGTACCCCGGAGGCCCGCATAAGGGCGCGCGCGCCCGCCATGTTGCGGCCGTGGGTGACTGTGCGGGACCTCAGCTCGGGCATCGTCGCTCGCTCCTCAAGGGTCATGCTGCGCGGCATGTTCGGGGCAGGTGTGACTACCGTCGAGCGTACGCCGGTGATCCAAGATCCGGACAGGGTGTCCGGATGGCGGGACGGCTGTCTCAGCGCGGTGCGCCCGGGTGTGCGGGGCTGGTCAGCGGGCCTGGTCGGCGGTCCCCGGCCGGCCGGTGCGGGTCCGGTCGGCGGTGAGATGCCCCTGTACGACGGGCGCCACGCGAGCCACGATCTGCTCCAGGTCCACCGAGGCCAGAGGCTCGACCTTGATCACGTACCGCAGCATCGCCGTGCCGACGAGCTGTGCCGCGGCCAGCCCGGCGCGCAGCTCGGCGTCCGGCAGGTCGAGGCCGCGGGCGATGCGGGACAGCACCTGCCCGGTGACGAGGTCGCGGAAGACCGCGGCCGCCGTCTCGTTGTTGACCGCGGAGCGCACGATCGCCAGGAGCGGCGCGCGGGTCTCCGGGTTCTCCCAGACGCCGAGGATGAAGCGGGTGAGCCGCTCCCCCAGCTCTTCGGGCGGCCCGGCCTCCACGGCGCCGGGCGCCTGGAACGCGGGCGCGAAGGCCACCTCGACGGCCGCCGCGAAGACCTGTTCCTTGGTGCCGAAGTAGTGGTGCACGAGGGCCGAGTCCACCCCGGCCGCCTTGGCGATGGACCGTACGGAGGCCTTCTCGTACCCGCGCTCGGAGAACTGCGCGCGGGCGGCGTCCAGGATCACCTCGCGGGTGGCGGGGCCCTGGGCGGACTGGGTGCGGGTGGGGCGGCCGCGGCGGCGCGGGGTGGGGGGCTGGGACTGGGATTGGCTCTGGGGCTGGGCCTGGCTCTGGGCCTGGGCCTGAGCCTGAGCCTGGGGCTGCGGGGGCTCGGGCGCGCGGTCCGGTGCGGGGGCGGGGCGGTCCGTCATCGGCGGGGCACCTTCACCGCCGAGGCCAGGTGCAGCCGCGTGAAGGCGAGCGCCTCGGCCAGGTCGGCCTCGCGCTCGGCACCGGACATCGCCCTCCGGGTGTTCACCTCGATCACGACATGGCCGTCGAAGCCGCTCCGCGCGAGGCGTTCCAGGAGTTCGGCGCAGGGCTGGGTGCCGCGCCCCGGCACCAGGTGCTCGTCCTTCGCGGAGCCCTTGCCGTCGGCGAGGTGGACGTGGCCGA
Organism: Streptomyces typhae; assembly: GCF_009755605.1. Lineage (GTDB taxonomy): Bacteria > Actinomycetota > Actinomycetes > Streptomycetales > Streptomycetaceae > Streptomyces > Streptomyces typhae. The sequence continues at coordinate 372,564 of NZ_WPNZ01000009.1, read as the reverse complement.
GGCGGTCGCCCATGCGGTCGATCATCTGGAGGGCGTCGGTGCGGGAGGTCGCCGTGTGCGAGAGGTCGATCGTGAAGTGGCGGTAGTCGTCCTTGGTGACGTCCCAGTCGGGCGCGTACGCGAGCATCTCGCGGTCGCGGTAGCGCCAGGGGTACATGTTCTCCACGGCGAACCGCACGTCCGTCTCGTCGGCCATCCGCCAGATGCCCTCGACGAACTCACGGGCGTAGTTGCGCTGCCAACGGAACGGCGGGTGCACGACGACGGTGGACGCGCCCAGCTTCTCGGCGGCGGTCCTGGCGCGCTGAAGCTTGACCCAGGGGTCGGTGGACCAGACCCGCTGGGTGATCAGCAGGCAGGGCGCGTGCACCGCGAGTACGGGGATCCGGTGGTAGTCGCTGAGGCGGCGCAGGGCTTCGATGTCCTGGCTGACGGGATCCGTCCACACCATCACCTCGACACCGTCGTAGCCGAGGCGCGCGGCTATCTCGAAGGCCGTCGCCGTCGACTCCGGGTAGACGGAGGCCGTCGACAGGGCGACCTTCGCATCCGGGATGCGCACGACTGGTTCCACCACGGGGACAGCGTACGGGGTGCCTCCGGCGGGCGGGGCGGGGCCGGGGCGTGGGGGTGGGCGTGGGGGGGGCATGGGGGATCTCACGCCCCCCTCACGGGGGGATCCTCCATCAGGGCACCTCCGTCAGGGCACCTCAGCCAGGGGGCCACCACTAGGTCAGCTCCGTCAGGGCACCTCAGCCAGGGCACCTCAGCCAGGGCACCTCAGCCAGGGGGCCTCAGCCAGGGGGCCTCAGCCAGGGGGCCTCAGCCAGGGGGCCGCCACTAGGTCAGCTCCGCCGGGGGACCCCTGTCAGGGCACCTCCGTCGTCGGCAGGTGGTCGAGCCTGCGCAGGATCACGCCCTCGCGCAGCGCCCACGGGCAGATCTCCACCGAATCCACGCCGAACAGGTCCATCGCGCCCTCGGCGACGAGCGCTCCGGCGAGGAGCTGACCGGCCCGGCCCTCGGAGACCCCGGGCAGTTCGGCGCGCTCCGCCGTGGTCATGGCGGCGAGCTGCGGCACCCAGTCCTCCAGGGTCTTCCGCTTCAGCTCGCGCTGTACGTACAGGCCGTCGGCGGACCGGGCGGCCCCGGCGAGCCTGGCCAGCTGCTTGAACGTCTTCGAGGTGGCGACGATGTGGTCGGGGCTGCCGAAGCGGCTGAACTCCCCGACCGTACGGGCGATCTGGGCGCGTACGTGGCGCCGCAGGGCCCGCACGTCGGCGGGGTCCGGCGGGTCCTCGGGCAGCCAGGCCGCGGTGAGCCTGCCCGCGCCGAGCGGCAGGCTGACGGCGGCGTCCGGCTCCTCGTCGATGCCGTAGGCGATCTCCAGGGAGCCGCCGCCGATGTCGAGGACGAGCAGCTTGCCCGCGGACCAGCCGAACCAGCGCCGGACGGCGAGGAACGTCAGCCGCGCCTCCTCGGCACCGCTGAGCACCTGAAGGTCGACGCCGGTCTCCTCGCGGACCCGGGCCAGCACCTCGTCGGCGTTGGTGGCCTCGCGCACCGCGGAGGTGGCGAACGGCAGCAGGTCCTCGACGCCCTTGTCCTCGGCCGCCTGCAACGCGTCACGCACCGTGGCGACGAGCAGTTCGACGCCGGCGGGGCCGATGGCACCCGCCTCGTCGATGAGTTGGGCAAGGCGCAGTTCGGCCTTGTGGGAGTGCGCGGGCAGCGGGCGCGCGCCGGGGTGGGCGTCCACCACCAGCAGATGCACCGTGTTCGAACCCACGTCGAGGACACCGAGTCTCATGTACGGAACGCTACTGCGCCGGGGAACGCCGGTGGCGTCCGGGAGGATGTTGCCCTTCTCCAGGCAGATGTCGACCTTCTCCAGGCAGATGGTGTCCTTCTCCACGCAGCTGGTGCCGTTCGCTGAGGAGATGGGGCCGTTCTCCGTGGAGATGGTGCCGTTCTCCGTGGAGGGGGTCGCGCGCATACCCTGGAGGCGTGCCAAAGACGAAAAAGGCGAAGCCCGACAAATCGAAGCCGTCGGAGTCATCCATTTCCTCTTCCTCGAAGTCCTCGCAGTCCTCGGAGTCCTCGGAGCCCGCGAAGTCCTCGGAGTCCGCGAAGCTCTCGGATACCCCGAAGTCCTCGGATACCCCGAAGTCGGAGAAGAAGGCGGCCAAGGGCGGCAAGGCCGGGAAAGCCGCCAAGGGCGGCAAGGGTGGCAAGGCCGACAGGGGCGGCAGGTCCGGCAAGGGTGCCGTGGTGCCGGACGAGCAGGGGCTCGACTTCGCGCGCGCCTGGGTGGAGTTCCCGGACCCCGCCGACGACGAGCAGGTCTTCCGGTGCGACCTGACGTGGCTCACCTCCCGCTGGAACTGCGTGTTCGGCAGTGGCTGCCAGGGCATCAAGGCGGGCCGCGCCGACGACGGCTGCTGCACGCTGGGCGCGCACTTCTCGGACGAGGACGACGAGCAGCGGGTCGCGGGGCACGTGGCGCGGCTCACTCCGGACATCTGGCAGCACCACGACATCGGCACCAAGACCGGGTGGGTCTCGCAGGACGAGGACGGGGAGCGGCAGACCCGTCCTTACAACGGGTCGTGCATCTTCCAGAACCGGCCCGGCTTCGCCGGGGGTGCGGGGTGCTCGCTGCACATCCTGGCGCTGAAGGAGGGGCGCGAGCCCCTGGAGACCAAGCCGGACGTGTGCTGGCAGCTGCCGGTGCGGCGCACCTTCGACTGGATCGAACGGCCGGACGACACCCGGGTGCTCCAGGTCTCCATCGGTGAGTACGACCGCCGGGGGTGGGGGCCCGGGGGGCACGACCTGCACTGGTGGTGCACGTCGGCGACCTCCGCGCACGGGGCGGGGGATCCTGTGTACGTGTCGTACCGGCCGGAGCTGATCGAGCTGATGGGCAAGGCGGGGTATGACCGGCTGGTCGAGCTGTGCGAGGAGAGGTTGGCGTCTCGGCTTCCGCTGATCGCTCCGCATCCTGCGGATCCGCTGCGCTAGGGCTGGGCGGGGGTGCGCGCCGTCGGGGGTTGCGCGCTGCCCTGCGGGGGTCGGTCGGTTCTTGGTTGCGTGCGCCGTTCCCCGCGTGCCCTGCGGGGTGCTCCCCTCGTGGGGCGCGGGTCCTTCGTGTTCGGTGCGCCTCTTCGCCGGCGGGGGCCCGTGCTGCGGGCGAGTGCCGGTCCGTTTTTGGTTGCGCGCGCCGTTCCCCGCGCCCCTGGCGGGGCGCTCCCAGGCCCGCCCCGCAAGCCCCCGCCACGCACCTCGCGCTCGGGCGCCTACCCACCGCCGGACCACCCGGCCCCTGCGCCTGCCGGTCCATTTTTGGTTGCTCGCGCCGTTCCCCGCGCCCCTGACGGGGCCCTCCCTGCCCCGCCCCGCAAGCCCCCGCCACGCACCTCGCGCTCGGGCGCCTACCCACCGCCGGACCACCCGGCCCCTGCGCCTGCCGGTCCGTTTTTGGTTGCGCGCGCCGTTCCCCGCGCCCCTGACGGGGCCCTCCCGGCCCCCTTGTTCCCGGTTGCTCCGGGGTCCTCTCAGGCTGGTGGGGGTGTGTTGGTCGGTGGGGGTGTTGAGGGTGGGTCGGATGGGGTGGGGGGTGGGTCTGAGGGGGGTGGGGTTGTGGTGGGGGGTGGGGTGGGTTGGGTGGGGGGTGGGGTGTTCGTGGGGGGTGAGGTTGGGGGCGGTGGGGTGGAGTGCGGGGGTGTGGGGCCGGGGGTCGGGGGGTTCGGGCGGGGGTGTGTCGTGGAGTGGCCGTAGCCCTCCAGGGCGATCACTGCGCCGGTGGGGGCGATCGTGACGCGGGCACTCCAGTGCCCGTGCGGCTCGCGGTCGTCGTCCACGTACACCCTGATCGTCACCGACTCCCCGGGCGAGAGCCTGCCGGACGCCTGGCTCAGCACGAGCCACGACGCACCGGTGCTCGCGGACCAGCGCACCGGTGAACTCCCCGCCCCGGTCAGCGTGATCAGCGTCACCCCGCCGTGCGACCTGGCCTGGACACCGATCCGCCCCGCCCCGGGCGCCGACCCCGCAGGACCACCGGGGCTGAGAACCTCCACGGAGACACCCGGCCCACCGCGGCCGTCCCGGGAGCGTGCGTCCGTACGGGCGTTGCCCGCGTTCTCGTAGCCCTCCCGGCCGCCCGGCCCCCCGGGCCCGTCCTCCGCCTCCGTGACACCCGCGGCCCGGCCGTCACGCCCCTCCCCCGTGAACGGCGCCCCCCGGTACGCCGCCCAGAGGGCGAGGACGGGAGCGGCCACTACCGTCGCCACGACCGTCGTGGTGACGGCCCGCGCCCGCAGCCGCTCCCGGCGGGCCGCGTGGTCCTTGGGATCCATCGGGAAGCCGCGGCGGTCGAACCGGGGCCCGCCGCCACGGGTCCTGCGCGCCGTGCGCGGGGCGTGCGCCAGGGCGTGGTGCAGTGCCGCGCGCGGTGCGGCGACCACGGGCAGCGCCGCCGGGGTGACGGCGGTACCGGGCCAGGCACCGGACGCCGCCCGCTCGGCGGTACGGCGGCACCGGGGGCAGTCGTCGACGTGCCGGACCAGCTCGCGGCGCAGGGCCGTACCGAGCAGGACCTGGTTGTCGCCGGTGAGGCGGGCGACGATCGGGCAGGAGCCGGTCTCGACGACGGCGAGGGCCGCGCGGGTCCGCTCCACCTCGCAGGCCGCGGCGGCGAGCAGTTCACGGGCGGCGGCGGGGTCGAGGCCGAGCACCGCGGCGACCTCCTTGGGCGCGAGCCGGTGCCGGACGGCGAGCTCCAGCGCCTCCCGCTGCTCGGGGGTCGTCCCCGCGGCCTCCGGCCAGGCCAGCTGGGCCAGTTCACGGCGCCGGGCACGGGCGAGGTCGTCGGCACGGGCAGCGGCTTCGGCACGCGCGGCGGCCTCGGTACGGGCGACGTCGTCGATGCGGGCGACGTCGTCCATGCAGCTGATGTCGTCCATGCGGGCGACGTCGTCCAGAGCGGCGCCGTTCCGGCCCGCGTGCACGGCCGCATGCCCGGCCGCGTGCCCAGCCAGGTGCGCGGGCTGCACCGCGACGGACCCCTGCGACACGGCCACCGGCCCCTGCGGCGCGGCGACCAGTTTCCGCGGGGCGGCCCCGGAGCCCGGGGGCGCGCCGACCGGACCCTGGGGTGCGGCGTAAGCGCCTTGCGACGCGGCGTAAGCACCGTGGGGCGCGGCGAGAGCGCCCTGCGATTCGGCGTAAGCACCGTGAGGCGCGGCGAGAGCGCCCTGCGATTCGGCGTAAGCACCGTGAGGCGCGGCGAGAGCGCCCTGCGACGCGGCCAGAGCGCCTTGAGGCGCGGCAAGGGCGCCTCCAGGCGCGTACGGGGCGGCCGCCACCCCGGAGTACACCGACCCCCCGCCGCCCACGAACGCACCCGCCACAGCACCGGCCCCCGCCGAGGCACCACCGCCGCCAGCGCCACCAGCGCCACCAGCACCGTTACCGCCGTCACCGCCGTCAACGGAGCCCCCCTGCTGCGCCCCGTGCCGCCCCCGCTGCTTCGCCTCCGTCAGCGCTCGCAGGCACATCCAGCGGGCAAGGGCGTACAGCCAGGCGCGGGTGTCGCCCTCGGGGCGCGCACCGCGGCGCTCGGCCAGCGCGAGGACGTCGCCGAGCGCGGCCGTCGCGGCGTCGTGGTCGCACAGCACCGACAGGCAGTACGTGAACAGGCCGTCCAGGAACGGTTCGTAGGGCACCGACGGTGCCGTCGGCGCCTGCGCGACCGTGCGGGGCACCACCCGCTTGCGGGCGCCCTGATGCGCCCGGTGCGCGCCGGTGGTGTGGGTGGGGGTTTCCGGACTGCTGCTCATCACCCGTGCGAAGTTAGGCGCATGATGCAGACCCGTTCTGCCCCCTTGAGTGCATTTAATCCTTACGGGTGAACAGATCCCTCAAAAGGGGACAGGAAGCCATGATTCCGTTGCCCGTTCGGGAGGTAGGGGCGCGGGGCCGCACGGCCGTCGGGCCCGCTGTCAGTGGCGGCGGCTACGGTTCACGCATGGCTGCCCGTACGAAATCCGCCAGCGCCGGGAAACAGCGTCCGTCCTACCGATGCACCGAGTGCGGCTGGCAGACGGCCAAATGGCTCGGCCGCTGCCCCGAGTGCCAGGCGTGGGGCACGGTCGAGGAGTACGGCGCGCCCGCGGTCCGCACGACCGCCCCGGGCCGCGTCACCTCCTCCGCGCTGCCCATCGGCCAGGTCGACGGCCGCAGCGCCACGGCCCGCACGACCGGGGTCGACGAGCTGGACCGCGTGCTCGGCGGCGGCCTGGTGCCGGGCGCCGTGGTGCTGCTCGCGGGCGAGCCGGGCGTCGGCAAGTCCACGCTGCTCCTCGACGTCGCTGCGAAGGCGGCGTCGGACGAGCACCGCACGCTCTATGTCACCGGCGAGGAGTCGGCCAGCCAGGTCCGGCTGCGCGCCGACCGCATCGGCGCGCTCGCGGACCACCTGTATCTGGCGGCGGAGACCGACCTGTCCGCCGTCCTCGGCCACTTGGACGCGGTCAAGCCCTCGCTCCTGATCCTCGACTCCGTGCAGACGGTCGCCTCGCCGGAGATCGACGGCGCGCCCGGTGGCATGGCGCAGGTCCGCGAGGTCGCCGGCGCCCTGATCCGCGCCTCCAAGGAACGCGGCATGTCCACGCTCCTGGTCGGTCACGTCACGAAGGACGGCGCGATCGCGGGCCCCCGCCTCCTGGAGCACCTCGTCGACGTGGTCCTGCACTTCGAGGGCGACCGGCACGCCCGCCTGCGCCTGGTCCGCGGCGTGAAGAACCGGTACGGGACGACGGACGAGGTCGGCTGCTTCGAGCTGCACGACGAGGGCATCACGGGCCTGGCCGACCCCTCGGGCCTGTTCCTGACCCGCCGCGCCGAGCCGGTCCCGGGCACGTGCCTGACGGTGACCCTGGAGGGCCGCCGCCCCCTGGTCGCCGAGGTCCAGGCGCTGACGGTCGACTCCCAGATCCCCTCCCCGCGCCGCACCACCTCCGGCCTGGAGACGTCCCGCGTCTCGATGATGCTGGCCGTCCTGGAGCAGCGCGGCCGCATCACGGCCCTCGGCAAGCGCGACATCTACAGCGCCACGGTCGGCGGCGTGAAGCTGTCCGAGCCGGCCGCCGACCTGGCCGTGGCGCTCGCCCTGGCCAGCGCGGCCAGCGACACCCCGCTGCCGAAGAACCTGGTGGCGATCGGCGAGGTGGGCCTGGCGGGCGAGGTCAGACGGGTCACGGGAGTGCAGCGCAGACTGGCCGAGGCGCACCGCCTCGGCTTCACCCACGCCCTCGTCCCCGCCGACCCGGGAAAGGTCCCGGCCGGTATGAAGGTCACCGAAGTCGCCGACATGGGCGACGCGCTGCGCGTCCTCCCGAGATCGCGTCGGCGAGAGGCCCCACGGGAGGAGGACCAGCGCCGGTAGACTTTGCCCTGGTCTCGCCCATCCGTACGAAGCAAGGCGTGCGGCGGAGCGTCGGCGCGGTGTCGGCTGTGTCGGCCATGGGACGGACAACCTGCGACCGGAGGAGTGCAGTGGCAGCCAACGACCGGGGAGCGGCTCCCGGCAAGCCCGGTGGAGGCTCCGGTGCCGACGGTCTTATGCGCGCCTCCCTGAGCGCGGTCGCGCCGGGCACCGGCCTGCGGGACGGCCTGGAGCGCATCCTCAGAGGCAACACGGGCGGGCTGATCGTGCTCGGCTCGGACAAGACCGTCGAGTCGATGTGCACGGGCGGTTTCGTCCTGGACGTCGAGTTCACCGCCACGCGCCTGCGTGAGCTGTGCAAGCTCGATGGCGGCATCGTGCTGGACAAGGACATCACGAAGATCCTGCGGGCGGGCGTGCAGTTGGTGCCGGACCCGACGATCCCCACGGAGGAGACCGGCACCCGGCACCGCACGGCGGACCGGGTGAGCAAGCAGGTCGGTTTCCCCGTCGTGTCGGTGTCCCAGTCGATGCGCCTGATCGCGCTGTACGTGGACGGTCAGCGCCGGGTCCTGGAAGACTCCGCGGCGATCCTGTCACGTGCCAACCAGGCCCTCGCCACCCTGGAGCGGTACAAGCTCCGTCTCGACGAGGTCGCGGGCACGCTCTCCGCCCTGGAGATCGAGGACTTGGTGACGGTGCGGGACGTGTCCGCCGTCGCGCAGCGCCTGGAGATGGTGCGCCGCATCGCCACGGAGATCGCCGAGTACGTGGTGGAGCTCGGTACGGACGGCCGTCTCCTGACCCTCCAGCTCGACGAGTTGATCGCGGGTGTGGAGCCGGAGCGCGAGCTGGTCGTCCGGGACTATGTCCCCGAGCCCACGGCGAAGCGCTCCCGCACCGTGGACGAGGCGCTCGCCGAGCTGGACTCCCTGAGCCACGCCGAACTCCTCGAACTGCCCACGGTCGCCCGCGCCCTGGGATACACGGGATCGCCGGAGACCCTCGACTCCGCGGTGTCGCCGCGCGGCTTCCGGCTGCTCGCGAAGGTCCCCCGGCTGCCCGGGGCCATCATCGACCGCCTCGTCGAGCACTTCGGCGGCCTCCAGAAGCTGCTCGCCGCGAGCGTGGACGACCTCCAGACGGTCGACGGGGTCGGCGAGGCCCGCGCCCGCAGCGTCCGCGAGGGCCTGTCCCGGCTCGCCGAGTCCTCCATCCTGGAGCGGTACGTCTAGCACCGCCCGGCGCGCACGGGGCCGGAGGCCCGGCCCGCGCGGCCCCGATAGCCCCAGTGGCGGCCCCAGTGGCCCCGCGACCTCAGTCGCCCCCCGGGCGTCAGTCCTTGGCGAGCACGAACGACGCCGGAGCGACCTCGCCGAGGCCGGGCGAGCTGACCTCGACCAGATAGGTGTCGGCCTTGGCGCCGCCCGCGGGAGGCGTCGCGCACTGCGGGGCGCTCGCCTTGCGGTCCCACTCCACGGAGTAGGTCACCTGCCCGTTCGCGGGAACCCGGTACAGGATGCTCGCCGTGGCACCGGGGCAGTCCGCGGAGGACCAGAGCGCGTCGTCCGCACCGGCCTGAGTGATCGTCAGGACGGTGCCCTTGCCGCCGAGGTCGACCTTGCAGGCCTTGCCGCCGGTGTTGACGGCGGTCAGCTCCAACTTCGGCTTCTGGCCGGGCGCGTAGGTGTTCCGTACGCTGCGCAGCTTCAACTTCACGGCGTCGGAGGTGCAGTTGGCGAGAGGCGATCCGGCGGGCAGCCGCTGGCCCGAGCCGCCGCCGCCCTTGGCGTCGTCCGCGCCGCCGCTCCCGGCGCCGCCGCCGGACGCACCGCCGGAGCCGCCCGAGCCCTCGGAACCACCCGAGCCGCCGGAACCGCCGGAGCCCGAACCGCCGCCGTCGGCGCCGTCCTCCGAGCCCTCCGACTCGTCCCGTCCGCCCGGGTGTTCACTGATCGCGGGCCCCGAACTGGAGGGCCCGGGAGTGATGGACGTCGCGGGGCCGTTGCCCGACGGGCCGTCGGCGCCGTTCTTGTCGTCGCCTCCGCCCGACACCAAGACCCATACGACCAGCAGCAAGAGGAGTCCGAGCACGGACAGCAGAACGGCCCTCCGACGCCAGTAGATGGAGGAGGGAAGCGGCCCGATCGGATTGCGCAAAGATCCCACGCCCAAACCTTACGAGAGAACCGGGCGTTGTCCTGCCCCACCCGCCGCCTCCGGCCACAACTTTTGCGGATCATCATTCCGGTCGGGCTCTCCGGCACCCCTGACTTTCGTCAGGTCCCCGATCCACCGGTCGCCGGATGTGACGGGGCAGGAGCACTTCGTACCGTCCGTAATCATGGACACCATGGATTCTTCTGGCCTCTACCTCGACGTCACCGAGTTCGCCCATGACACTCCGGCCTGGGTGCAGCACCTCGCGGAGGTGTGGACGGAACTGGGCCTGCTGCTGTTCGGCGTGCTCTTCGTCGTCGCCTGGTGGCGGGCGCGCAGCGGTGACCCGCGCGCCGTCGCGGTGGCGGTCCTCGCGCCGCTCGGCACGGCGCTCGCGTACGTCATCTCCGAGGCCGTGAAGTCCGTCATCGAGGAGGAGCGTCCGTGCCGGGCGGTGTCCGGTGCGCTGAAGCCGCTCGTGGAGTGTCCGCCGCACGGCGACTGGTCGTTCCCGAGCAACCACTCGACGATCGCGGGCGCCGCCGCCCTCGGCCTCGCTCTCGCCTGGCCCCGCATCGCGGCCCTGACCCTGCCGATGGCCGTGCTCATGGCCTTCTCCCGGGTCTTCGTGGGTGTGCACTACCCGCACGACGTGGCCGTCGGCCTGGTGCTCGGCGCGGTCGTGGTGTTCCTCGCGGTGCGGCTCGCCACCGGTCCGGTGACGCGGATCACGGAGGCGATGCGGGGGTCGCGGACCGGCGTGGTCCGGTGGTTCGCGGGGCAGGGCCCGGTCACGGCGTCCGCTCCTGCGGCGTCGGCTCCGGCCGCCGCCTCGGCCTTCGTGCCCCGCCAGGACGGCCAGTACCGCAACTCCCTGCCGTACGAGCCCGCCAGGACCGGTGCCCCGGACCCCGCGCACGCCCCGGCGGCACCGCAGCGGGCCGAGCGCCCCGCGGAGCGGACGATGGCGCTCCGCCCGGAGCGGACGAGGGCGCTGCGCCGGAACCGTACGGCGACGGCTGCGACGGTGGCCGCGACGGCGCCCCGGCAGGACGAGACGATGGCACTCCGCCGGATCCCGCAGCAGCACGGCCAGCCGCAGCCACAGCCGCACCCCGACCGGCAGCACAACAACCAGCAGTACAGCCAGCCCCAACAGCACGGCCAGGCCCAGCAGCACCCCGACCAGCAGCACGGCCGGCACTCCGACCAGCAGGCCGCTCAGCCAGCCGCCCAGCAACCCGGTCAGCAGGCCGCTCAGCAGGCCGAGTACGAGTACGGTCACCAGCCCGCGCAGCCGTACGGACCCCGGGGCCCCGAGCAGCCCCGCCCCTGAAGCCGGGCTTCAGCCCGCCGCGGCGTCCCCGTCGTCGGCGACCAGGCCCGCCTCGTACGCGACGACCGCCGCCCGGACCCGGTTCTTGACCTCCAGGCGGTCGAGGACCGCGCTCACATAGGCCTTGACCGTGCCCTCGACGAGGTGGAGGCGCGCGGCGATCTCGGGGTTGGACAGGCCGGCGCCCACCAGGGCGAGGACCTCGCGTTCGCGGGGCGTCAGGAGGGCCACCCGGGCGCGGGCCTCGGACCTGCGCCCGAGGCGCCGGGCGCCGAGGCCGTCGATCACCTGCCGCGCCACCCGCGGCGAGAGGAACGCGGCGCCGTCCGCCACCGCCCGCACACCCGCGATGAGTTCGTGCGGGTCGCCGGACTTCAGGAGGAAGCCGGTGGCGCCGCCGCCGAGCGCACGGGCGACGTACGCGTCCTCGGAGAACGTCGTGAGCATCGCGACCGCCGTGCCCGGCAGTGTCCGTACGATCTCCTCCGCCGCCGCCAGGCCGTCGAGGCGGGGCATGCGGATGTCGAGGAGCGCGACGTCGGGGCGGTGGGCGCGGGCCAGGTCGACCGCCTCGCGGCCGTCGGCGGCCTGGGCGACCACGTCGATGCCGGTGTCGGACGCGAGGATGGCGCCGACGCCCGCGCGGATCATCGCCTCGTCGTCGGCGAGCAGCACCCGTATCACCGTGCTCCCTCCCTCTCCCGCGGGTCCGCTCCCGCCTTGGGGATCACTGTCTTGTCCACCAGCCTTCCGTCGTCGAAGCAGAGCCTGAAGTGTCTGAGCGAGGTGAAGAGCTGCCCGCCCGAGCGGTAGTAGCGGCAGTCCGCCCCCGGGGGCGGCGGGCTCGGCGCGCGCTCGACGGGCGGGTCGGTGACGCTGCGGTCCGGAAGGACGGCGGCGACCTCGGACCGCGGCTGGCCCACGCGCAGCGCCGCGTAGTCGGCGGGCCGCAGGACGGAGTGCGTCTCGATGTACGCGTACCAGCCGAAGGCGCCCGCGACCAGCACCGTGCCGGTGGCGATCGCTGCGCCGAAGGCGAGGGCGGTGCGGCGGCGGGCGAGGGCGATGACGGCACCGGGTCGCGCGGGGGGTGCGGGCGGGGGCGAGGACGACGGCGAGGGCGGGCGGAACGTTCCGTCGGCTGTTGCGGCCGCGGTCGTCTCCGGTACGTGTGCCAGCACGCGGAAGCCCTTCCGGTGCGCCCCCGCCGTCAGGGTGCCGCCGCTCGCCTCGACCCGGGTGCGCAGGTCGGCGAGGCCCGAGCCGCCGTTCCGCGGGCCGGTTCCTGGCGTGGCGGCCGGCCCCGGGGGTGCGGCGTTGGCGACCTCGATCGTCGTGCCCGCGCCGGTGCGGGTCGCCGTCACGGTCACGGGGGCGCCCGGCGCGTACTTGGCCGCGTTAGTCAGGGCCTCCTGCACCACCCGGTGCGCGAGGCGCCCCGCGCTGCCGGGCGGCTCCGTGCCGTCGGCGGCGTACCGTACCGGCAGGCCCGACTCCGCGGCGCGCGCGACCAGTTGGGCGACGGTCTCGCCGGGCGGGGCGAGGGGGGCTGCCTCGTCGCCCTCGTCGCGGAGCACGCCGATGATGTCGCGCAGCCGGTCCGTGGCGTCCGCGGCGGCCACGCGCAGGTCGGAAGCGGCGGCCTTGTGGTGCTCGGGCAGGTCGGCGGCCACCTGGAGGGCGCCCGCGCGCACCGCGATGAGGCTCAGTTCGTGGCCGAGGGAGTCGTGCATGTCCTGGGCGATGCGGGCGCGTTCCCGCAGCCGGGCCCGGTCGGCGACGATGCGCTGCTCGCGCTCCAGCTGGGCGGCGCGGTCCCAGCCCGCCGCCGCGAGCTCCCGGCCCTGGCGCCAGTAGCGCCCCGCGAGCCAGGGGAAGACCGCGCCGAACAGCAGGGTGCCGAGGAGCACCAGCCACTCCACGACCGGGTCCACGTCCCGCACCACGATCCGGGCCGTGCCCACGGCGGCGACCGCCGCGAAGGCGAGCAGCGCCGGGCGGACGCGGGCGCCGTGCCTGCCGAGGAGCAGGGCGAGCGCGGCGAGGGCGGGGCCGTAGGAGACGGTGAAGAGGGCGGGGGCGGTGAGGCCGGGGGACGCGGCGAGCAGGAACGCCGTGACCGGGCGTGCGCGCCAGGTCGCGGCGGCCGCCGCGAGGATCGCGAGGCCCGCGAGGTGGCCCCACAGGGGGCGGGGTTCGTTCAGGCCGATGGCGTCGGCGCTCACCGCGGGCACGGCCAGGGCCGCCCAGAGGGCGGCGTCCCTCGGGCGTCTGCTCTTCATCCCGTCGACGCTACTCGGCACCCGGCGGTGCCCGCCCCTGCCGATCGTCAGGTCTACCGCCCCGTAGGGGGCGGTCCAGCCGTGCCGTTGGCGCGTAGCCCACCGCCACCATGGCAGGATCGTCGGCATGCCGACCGCACTCGCCGCCGATCTCGTCAGCGACGGCACCGCCGACGCCCGTTCGCTGGACGAGCAGTTCCACTCCCCCGTCATCGCCTGGTTCGAGGCCAACGCGCGCGATCTGCCGTGGCGACGCCCCGACGCCGGGCCCTGGGGGGTCATGGTCAGCGAATTCATGCTCCAGCAGACACCGGTGAGCCGTGTGCTCCCGGTGTACGAGCAGTGGCTCGCCCGGTGGCCGCGCCCCGCCGACCTCGCCGAGGAGGCGCCCGGCGAGGCCGTGCGCGCCTGGGGGCGGCTCGGGTACCCGCGGCGGGCGCTGCGGCTGCACGGCGCCGCCGTCGCCATAACGGAACGGCACGGCGGCGACGTCCCCGCGCAGCACGCGCAGCTGCTCGCGCTGCCCGGCATCGGTGAGTACACCGCCGCGGCCGTGGCGTCGTTCGCGTACGGGCAGCGGCACGCCGTGCTCGACACCAACGTGCGGCGGGTGTTCGCGCGCGCCGTCACCGGCGTGCAGTACCCGCCGAACGCCACCACCGCGGCCGAGCGCAAGCTCGCCCGCGCCCTGCTGCCCGCGGACGAGCGCACCGCCTCGCGCTGGGCCGCGGCCTCCATGGAGCTGGGCGCGCTCGTCTGCACCGCCAGGAACGAGGACTGCGCGCGGTGCCCGCTCGCCGACCGGTGCGCCTGGCTGGGGGCGGGCAAGCCCGCGCACGAGGGCCCCGCGCGCCGTGGCCAGACGTACGCGGGCACCGACCGGCAGGTCCGCGGCAAGCTCCTCGCCGTGCTGCGCGAGGCCGTGACGCCCGTGCCGCAGGCCGCCCTCGACCGGGTGTGGGACGACGCCGTGCAGCGGGCCCGTGCCCTGGACGGACTGGTCTCGGACGGACTCGTGGAGCCGCTGCCGGACGGCTTCTACCGGCTTCCGCTGACCTGACACCGCGCCACCGCGTCAGCACGCCAGCACGCCACCGCGTCAGCACGCCACCGCGCCACCGCGCCACCGCGCCACCGCCGACATAACGGGCATCGACACCCACACTCACCTGCCGGTTTACGTCCGACCTACTTCTGTTACACAACCGACGTACAGCCGTGCGTCCGCCGCTGGCTGCTCCGCACAGCCCCGTGACAAGGCCTCCGTAGCTTCTTTCTCGTACCGCACAGGCAAGGGAACAGCGGTCACGAGGCAACCGGCGTCGACCGGGGGCAGCCGGGGTTTGACGGGAACGGACGGAGGCGGTTTGAGATGGCGCACGGCGAGGTGCTCGAGTTCGAAGAGTACGTCCGCACTCGGCAGGACGCCCTGCTGCGCAGCGCCCGACGGCTCGTCCCGGACCCGGTCGACGCGCAGGACCTGCTCCAGACGGCGCTCGTGCGGACCTACGGCCGCTGGGACGGCATAGCCGACAAGCGTCTCGCCGACGCCTATCTGCGCCGGGTCATGATCAACACGCGTACGGAGTGGTGGCGCGCCCGCAAGCTCGAAGAGGTGCCCACCGAGCAGCTCCCGGACGCCTCCGTCGACGACTCCACGGAGCAGCACGCGGACCGCGCCCTCCTGATGGACATCATGAAGGTCCTCGCCCCGAAGCAGCGCAGCGTCGTCGTGCTGCGACACTGGGAGCAGATGTCCACCGAGGAGACGGCCGCCGCGCTTGGCATGTCGGCCGGCACGGTCAAGAGCACGCTGCACCGGGCGCTCGCCCGGCTCCGCCAGGAGCTGGAGAGCCGCGATCTCGATGCGCGCGCGTTCGAACGTGAGGAGCGGGAGCGTTGCGCGGCCTGAGTGCCGGAGCCGGCCGGTCAGGCCGGCCGACACCACAGTGGAGACAGTGGAAGGCGGGGAGCACGGCGGTGGCCGTGCTCGCCGCCCTCGGCCTTTTGCTCCCCCTGACCAGTTGCTCGACCGGCGGCTCCGGCACCCGTGACGAGGGCCCGGCCCGCTCGGGCCCGGTGGGCTCCGCGACGCCGACAGCCGATCCGTCCGCGTCGCCCGCCCCGAAGAGCGTGGACGCCGTGCGCCTGGTGAAGGAGGACCCGAAGGTCAGCCAGGCCGTCAAGCGCGACCTGAAGCCGTGTGTCGCGGACGAGTACCCGGTGGACGTGTCCTACGGCAATCTCACCGGAGCGTCCTCGTCCGACGTCGTCGTCAATGTGCTGACCTGTGGGGACGCCGTCGGCATCGGAAGTTACGTGTACCGCCCCACCGGTGGGGCGTACGAGAATGTGTTCACGGACGAGCAGCCTCCGGTGTACGCGGAGATCGACCGCGGCGACCTGGTGTTGAGCAAGCAGTTGTACGAGGAGGGCAGCTCCCAGTCCGATCCTTCGGGCGAGGAGGTCATCACGTACCGCTGGTCGTCGGACCGCTTCGCCGAGCAGGACCGTACGCGCAACAACTACAGCAAGACCGTGAGCGGCGCCTCCGCCGCCCCGGACGACGACTGACCGCCCGAGCGGCGGCCGTCCGCCCCGAGCGGCGACCGACGCCCCCCCGGCCCCCGAACCCAGTACGAACAGAGCGGAACTGAGAGCACCCGATGGCAGAACACACCCATGTCCTGTTCGTCGAGGACGACGACGTCATCCGCGAGGCCACGCAGCTCGCCCTGGAGCGCGACGGCTTCGTGGTCACCGCCATGCCCGACGGTCTTTCGGGCCTGGAGGCGTTCCGGGCCGACCAGCCCGACATCGCCCTGCTCGACGTGATGGTGCCCGGCCTCGACGGCGTCAGCCTCTGCCGGCGCATCCGGGACGAGTCGACGGTGCCGGTGATCATGCTGTCGGCGCGGGCCGACTCGATCGACGTGGTCCTCGGTCTGGAGGCGGGCGCCGACGACTATGTGACCAAGCCGTTCGACGGTGCCGTCCTGGTCGCCCGCATCCGCGCCGTGCTGCGGCGCTTCGGGCACGCGAGCGGGCCCGGCGCGGGCGCGGCGGCGCCCGCCGAGTCGGGCGGCGCCGGTGACGGGGGTGTGCTCACCTTCGGTGACCTGGAGATCGACACCGAGGGCATGGAGGTGCACCGGGCCGGTGTGCCGGTCGGCCTCACCCCCACCGAGATGCGGCTCCTCCTGGAGTTCTCCTCCGCCCCCGGCACGGTCCTGTCCCGCGACAAGCTCCTGGAACGCGTCTGGGACTACGGCTGGGGCGGCGACACCCGCGTCGTGGACGTCCACGTCCAGCGCCTGCGCACCAAGGTCGGCCAGGACCGCATCGAAACGGTCCGCGGCTTCGGCTACAAGCTCCGGGCGTGATCCGGCGACGTGCGGGGACACAGGGATCAGCCATGGGCAGGGACATGAACGGGGCGGTACCGCCCGGTCCGAGCGGGGACCGCTCGGGGTCTTCCGGCGCCGCCGGTGCGGGGAGTGTCGGCGCGGGCGCCGACCGCTCCGGCCCGGGCGCGGACCACACCGGACCGGGAGTGGACCGCCCCGGCGCGGGTGCCGACCACCTCGGCGCGGGTGCCGACCACCCCCGCGCGGGTGCGAAACGTCCCGGCGCGGGCGCCGGCCTCCCCGGCGCGGATGCCGTGCGCTCCCGTTGGCGCGCGGTGCGCTCGGGAGCGCGGGCCCCGCGTGAAGGCGCGGTGTCCTCGCGCCCGGAAGCCGGTTCGGTGCAGGCGCGGGCGGGAGCCGCGCGGGCGGGAGCTGGACCTGTGCGGGCGGAAGCGGAAGGGACACGGACGGGAGCCGGACCGGTACGGGCAGGAGCTGGACCAGTGCAGGCGGAAGCGGGAGCGGCGCGGACGGGAGCCGGGCCCGTGCGAGCGGAAGCGGCAGCGGCGCGGACGGGAGCCGGACCGGTACGAGCGGGAGCTGGACCAGTGCAGGCGGAAGCGGGAGCGGCGCGGGCGGGAGTCGGGCCCGTGCGGACGGGAGTCGGGCCCGTGCGGGCGGGAGTCGGGCCCGTGCGGGTGGGGACCGGGGGCGTGGCCGCCGGGGCGCGCCGTACGCTGCGCACCCGGCTGGAAGCCCTGCGGCGCCCACGAGGCCCCTGGCGCCTGCGGAACCTCGCGGGCGCCAGGCTGCGCACCGGCGTGCGCTGGAAGATCGCCGCGGCCATCGCCCTGGTGGGCGCCCTCGTCGCCGTCGCGCTGAGCCTGGTCGTGCACAACGCCGCCCGCGTCTCGATGCTCGACAACGCCCGCGACCTCCAGGACGAGCGCGTACAGATCGCCCAGCGCAACTACCAGTCGCGCGGCACCACCAGCGCCTTCTACGGCACCAAGATCGACGACCCGCAGCTCCCGAAGGAGCTGCGGCGCAAGGTCCTCACCGGCCGCCGCGCCACCTACGTGCAGGAGCACGCCGACGGCGTACCGGACATCTGGGGCGCGGTGCCGCTGAGCGACGGCCACGTCCTGTCGGTGCACACCCGCTTCACCGACCGCAGCGCCGCCATCATGAAGGACCTCGACCAGGCCCTCGTCATCGGCTCCATCGCGGTGGTCTTCGGCGGCTGCGCCCTCGGCGTGCTCATCGGCGGCCAGATCGCCCGCCGCCTGCGCGAGGCGGCCACCGCCGCGGGCGAGGTCGCCCAGGGCCAGACCGACGTGACCGTCCAGGAGGCCATCGGCGGCTACGTACGCGACGAGACCGACGACCTCGCGCAGGCCGTGGACGCCATGGCCGACGCCCTCAAGCAGCGCCTGGAGGCCGAGCGCCGGGTCACCGCCGACATCGCGCACGAGCTGCGCACCCCGGTGACCGGGCTGCTCACGGCGGCCGAACTGCTGCCGCCGGGCCGGCCCACCGAGCTGGTCAAGGACCGCGCCCAGGCGATGCGCACCCTCGTCGAGGACGTCCTCGAAGTGGCGAGGCTCGACTCCGCGTCCGAGCGGGCCGAGTTGCAGGACATCACGCTCGGCGAGTTCGTCAGCCGCCGCATGGCCGTACTGAGCCACGACGTGCGGGTGACGATCGTGCACGAGTCGATCGTCACCACCGACCCCCGCCGCCTGGAACGCATCCTCGGCAACCTCGTCGCCAACGCCGCCAAGCACGGCAAGCCGCCCATCGAGGTCAGCGTCGAGGGCCGCGTCGTCCGGGTGCGCGACCACGGCTCCGGCTTCCCCGAGGCCCTGCTCGCCGAGGGCCCGAGCCGCTTCCGCACCGGCTCCGCCGACCGCGCGGGCCGCGGCCACGGCCTCGGCCTGACGATCGCGGCGGGCCAGGCCCGGGTGCTCGGCGCGCGGCTGACCTTCCGCAACGTGCGCCCGCCGGGGTCCGCCCCCGACGAGCCCGCCGAGGGGGCGGTGGCGGTGCTGTGGCTGCCCGAGCACGCGCCGACGAACACCGGGAGCTATCCGATGCTCCAGTTCCCGGACAAGTGGGACAAGTGGGATAAGCAGGACAAATAGCCGGGCGGGCCCGGGGACGGCGGCGGGACCGTAGGCGAGGACGGGGGCTCAGCAGCCCCAGTCCTTGTCGAGGTCCAGGTCGCCCTCGTGCGGCTGGGTGAACGAGAACCAGTTCCCCGAGTCGTCACGGAAGATCGCCTCGATGCCGTACGGGCGTTCCTGCGGCGGGTGCAGGAACTCCACTCCGCGCGCCTTCAGCTTCTCGTAGTCCCCGTGGATGTCGTCCGTGCTCAGGGCGCCACCGCCCATCACCCCCTTGGTGACCAGCTTCTTCATCGCCTCGGCCGACTCCGCGTCCATGCCCGCCCCGCCCGGCACCATCAGGGCGATCATCAGCTCGGGCTGCTCCTTCGCGCCGACCGTGAGGAAGCGCATGCCGCCCTCGCCGAGGGTCATGTCGGTGCGGACCTCCAGGCCGAGCTTCTCGGTGTAGAACTCCTTCGCCCGGTCCTGGTCGAGGACCCAGACGGTGGAAATGGCGAGTCCCTTGATCATGTCGTGCTCCCGGTCTTCTGAAGCCTCTGCCGCTTCTGGTGTGGGGTTCTGTGCCTGCCCGGCCACCGTAGGCAGCGTCCCGGGCGATGCGCTTCTCAAGAATTGCGCTCCGACGACCCCGCCGAGCGCTCCGAGCCCGCGGAACGCTCCGAGCCCACCGAGCCCTCTGCGCCCGCCGAGCGCTGCGCCCCGCTCCCCGTACCGTCGAGCCCCTCCCGGGAGGGAAACCCCCCGGCCCACAGCAGCGCCCAGCACCCGGGTATCAGCGCCGCACCGCGCCCCACGTGCCGCGCGCGGTACGCGCTCGGGGTGAGGCCGGTCTGCCGCTTGAAGGACGACGAGAACGTGCCCACGCTGGTGAAGCCGACGAGCATGCAGATGTCCGTCACGGACAGGTCGGCCGAGCGCAGCATGTCTCCGGCGCGCTCGATGCGGCGGCGCGTGAGGTACTGCCCGGGGGTCTCCCCGTACGCCTCCTTGAAGGCGCGCAGGAAGTGATGGCGTGCGTAACCGGCGTGCGCGGCCACGGCGGCCAGGTCGAGGGCGGGGTCGGCCCAGTCGCGGTCCATCGCGTCCTTCGCCAGCCGAAGCTGCCGCAACTGACGGAGTCTGTCCACGCGTCGATGCTGGCACGCGCCACTGACAACGGCGGGCCGGACCGTGGCCCTGCGCCCACGGCGACGGCCCCCGGCCCCGAGCTCTCGCTCGGTTCCGGGGGCCGTACGGCCGGGCGGATTCCGCGGGTCGGACGGCCTCTGCCGCCGTCCGCCCGCGCTATCCGCGCGCGGGGTCCCCACCCGCGGCGCCGGCCGGCTTCTGGTCGGCGGGCCCGGCCCCCCGCAGCGGGGTCTCCTTCACGAAGACCGCCGCGGCGAGCGCGCCGAGCGCCACCACCACGGTGAGCAGGAACGCCAGGTGCGTACCGGAGGACACCGCGTGCTGGTAGGCGTCCCGGGCCGCCTCCGGGAGCTTGGCGAGGCTGTCCGCGTCGAGCTGCGCGGACTGCTCGGTGACCTTGGCCATGTCGCCCCCGGCCGCGGCGGACCGCTCCGCCATCTCGTCCTGGACCCGGTTGTTGAACAGCGCACCCATGATCGCGACACCGAAGGACGAGCCGAGGGTGCGGAACAGCGTGGCCGTGGACGAGGCGACGCCCATGTCCTTCATCTCGACGCTGTTCTGCGCGACGAGCATGGTGATCTGCATCAGGCAGCCCATGCCTGCGCCGAGGACGGCCATGTACAGGCCCGAGGTGAAGCGCGAGGTCCCGGTGTCCATCGTCGAGAGCATGAAGAGGCCCACGGCCATCAGGACGCTGCCGGCGATCGGGAAGACCTTGTACTTGCCGGTGGCCGAGGTGAAGCGTCCCGCGACCATCGAGACGGCCATCATCGCGAGCAGCATCGGCATCAGGAGAAGGCCGGAGTTGGTGGCCGAGGCCCCCTGGACCGCCTGCTGGTAGAGCGGCAGGAAGAGCATGGCGCCGAACATCACGAAGCCGGTGAGGAAGCCGACCACGGCCATGAGCGAGAAGTTGCGGTTGCGGAAGATCCGGAACGGCATGATCGGTTCGGCGGCCTTCTGCTGGACGAACCAGAAGCCGGCCAGGGAGGCGACCCCGAGCCCGATCAGCTCCATGATCACGGCCGAGTTCCAGTCGTACTCCGTACCGCCCCAGGTCGTGACGAGCACCAGCGAGGTGATGCCGACGGTGAGCAGGGCCGCGCCCAGGTAGTCGATGCGTCCCTCGGCCCGCTTCTTCGGCAGGTGCAGCACGGCGCTGACCATGAACAGGGCGACGATGCCGAGCGGCAGGTTGATGTAGAAGGCCCAGCGCCAGCCGAGGTGGTCGGTGAGGGTGCCGCCGACGAGCGGGCCGCCGATCATCGCGACCGCCATCACGCCGGTCATCATGCCCATGTACTTGCCGCGCTCCCGCGGCGGCACCAGTTCCCCGATGATCGCCATGACGCCGACCATCAGACCGCCCGCGCCGAGGCCCTGTACGGCCCGGAAGGCGATGAGCTGCCCCATGTCCTGGGCGAGTCCGCTGAGCGCGGAGCCGACCAGGAAGATGACTATGGAGCTGAGGAAGGCGCCCTTGCGCCCGTACATGTCGCCGACCTTGCCCCAGATCGGGGTGGAGGCCGCGGTCGCGAGGGTGTACGCGGTGACGACCCACGACAGGTGCTCCAGGCCGCCGAGGTCGCCGACGATCGTCGGCATGGCGGGCGCCACGATCATGTTGTCGAGCATCGCGAGCAGGATCGCGACCATCAGCGCGAAGATCACGACGCGGACGCTGCGCGGCTCGGGCGTCTCCGCGCCCTGCCGCTGCTTCCGTCCCGCCCCCTGCTGGTTCTTCTGCCGGCCCTGCTGCTCCTTCGCGTCCGCCCCGTGCCGTTTCTTCTTGTCCGTACGGTCGGCCGCCCCGACCGACACGCTGGTTCCCGCCATGGTTCCCGTCCCCACTTCCACGTACTTACTTGCCGCCCGGCAAGTTGGCTACAGTAGAGGAAAGTAGACCCTTAACTAGCCGGGCGTCAAGTAAGTTCGGATGGGGCGGGGAGAAGTGCGAGGATCGCCACCATGGGCAGCACAGGCAGGCAGCGCCGGCGCGGGGACACCCGTCAGCGCATTCAGGACGTGGCACTCGAACTCTTCGCCGAGCAGGGGTACGAGAAGACGTCACTGCGCGAGATCGCCGAGCGCCTGGAGGTCACGAAGGCGGCGCTCTACTACCACTTCAAGACCAAGGAAACCATCCTCACCAGCATCTTCGACGATCTGACGCGGCCCATCGACGAGCTGATCGCCTGGGGCAAGGAGCAGCCGCGCACCCTGGAGACCAAGCGCACGATCCTGACCCGCTACAGCGAGATCCTCGACGAGGGCGCCCCGCTCTTCCGCTTCATGCAGGAGAACCAGGCGACGGTGCGCGACCTGAAGACGGGTGAGAGCTTCAAGGACCGGATGATCCAGCTCCTGGACATCCTGCGCCACGACGACCCGTCGACGCCGATGACCGCGCAGGTGCGCTGCTTCAGCGCGCTGTTCACGATGCACGGCGGGATGTTCGTGCTCAAGGACGCCGATGGCGACCCCGAGGAGAAGCGGAAGGCCATCCTCGAGGTCGCCATCGACTTGGTGACCCAGGCGCACAACGGCATCTGAGCCGACCCGGGCTCACCACGCCGGGCCGGCTCAGGCGCACCGCGCCCGAGCCGGGCGTCACACGCGGGGGATCAGACGCGGACGCCCTGCTCACGGAGGAAGTTCACCGGGTTCACGGCGGAGCCGTAGTTCGGCGTCGTACGGATCTCGAAGTGCAGGTGCGGGCCGCTGGAGTTGCCGGTGTTGCCGGACAGGGCGATGCGCTGGCCGGTGCCGACGGCCTGGCCGGGGCGGACCTCGACCTTCGACAGGTGCGCGTACTGGGAGTACGTGCCGTTGGCGTGCTTGATCACGACGGCGTTGCCGTACGCGGGGCCGTCACCGGCGCCGTTCGGTCCGGCCTTGACGACGGTGCCGGCGTGCACGGACTTGACGACGGTGCCGATCGGCACGGCGAAGTCCTGGCCGGAGTGCTTCTGGGACCACATGTTGCCGCCGAGGCCGAAGCTCGCGGACAGGCGGTAGTTCTCGACCGGGTCCTGCCAGGCGGCGGCCTTCTTCGCGGCGGCCTGCTTGGCCTGCGCGGCCTTCTTGGCGGAGGCCTGCTTGGCGTGCTGGGCCGCCTTGGCCTGGGCGGCGGCCTGCGCGCCCACGGACGAGGCGGTCACGGACCGCTCCGCGCCCTTGGTGTCGGCGGCGGCCGCGACCCCGGCACCGAGCACCGCCGTGACGCCGACACCGGCGGCGAGGACGGCCGCCCGCGTGCGACGCAGGGACGGGACGAGGGAGTGAGTCGTGGCGCGCTTCGGCATGGGGAAACCTCCGGGACAAGGCATGGGGACGGGGTGGAGCGGGCAAAAGGGAATCCGGCACACGGACTGCGCATGCCGGACGGCCATCCCTTGGTAACCCCCACCCCGCCCGGCGCCCAAACGCCCCCTCTACTAGCCACGGCCGTACCCGAGACGTCCGGTTCCAGGGGTTTCCTCGGTATTTCCACGCGGGCGTTTCGGGCCGCCCTGCCCGGAAGAACCACTATCAAACGTCGTATGTGACGTATGCCCTGTGCGTCACATCACCGGGCGGAGCGATCCCGCACCCCGCACATGTGACGCCCGCTACGCCCACTACGCTCTCGCGCATGGATCCCGCGGCCCTTGGCATCCGCATCGCGTCCGGCGTCGTCTCCCCGCTGATCAGGAAGCTGTTCGCGCGGCCGGGGCCTGGGGCGGACCTCGTGGACGCGCCCGTGCGCGTCGACGGCCTGGTGTCGTTCCGCGGGGAGCGGCGCCACCTCGCCGAGGAGGACGTCCGCGCCCTGGTGACCGAGCTGGTCCGGCGGGCGGTGCGCGCCGGAGAGCACGGTGAGCGGCCCCTCCCCCGCGACGAGGAGGAAACCGTCGTGGGCGCCCTGACCGGCACCCTGCTCACGCTCGGCACCCTCACCCTCACGGACGTGGAGGCGGTGTCCCTCGGCCACCAGGAACTGGCGATCCGGCTCCGCCGCGCCGGGGGCGACCCGGCACGGCACCTGTCGGCGGACGCCGCGTACTTCTACGAGCGCCTGCTGACCACGGCCTGCCTGCACGTCCTGAACTTCTTCACGCAGCGGTCGGCCTTCGTGGCCCGCACTCTCGTGGAGCAGAGCCGCAACCAGGCGGAACTCATAGTCAAAGTTGATGAGTTGATCGCGAGGAATCCCCTCCCCGACTCCGTGGACGTACGGTTCGAGCAGCGCTACCTCGCCCATGTGACGAAGAAGCACGGCAAGCTGACGATCTTCGGGATCGACCTGGCCGACTCCCCGGGCAAGTGGCCGCTGGACGCGGCCTATCTGAGCCTGACGGCGAGCGGGGAGGGGCGGCCCCTGGGACACGTACGGATCGGGGACGACTGGCACACCGTCCTGGAGGCGGACCTGGACGCGCCGCCGCGCCCCGCCGACGAGGCCCTGGCGGCGCACGACCGCGTGCTCCTGCGCGGCGAGGCGGGCTCCGGCAAGACGACGCTCGTCCAGTGGCTAGCGGTCTCGGCCGCCACCGCGCACCCCGAGGCGCGCATGGCCTATCTGCGCGACCACATCCCCTACGTCCTCCCCCTGCGCACCCTGACCGCGCACGGCGAGCGGCTCCCCGCTCCCAGGGACTTCCTGACCGCGGTGTCCCCGCTCGCCGGGACCCAGCCGGACGGCTGGGAGGCCCGTGTCCTGACCGCGGGCCGCGCCCTGGTCCTCGTCGACGGCATCGACGAGGTGCCCGAGGCCGAACGCGCCCGCACGCGCGCGTGGCTGACGGACCTGATGGACGCCTACCCCGGCAACCGCTGGCTGGTGACGTCCCGGCCCTCCGCCGTACGCGAGGACTGGCTCGCCGACGAGGGCTTCACGGAGCTGACGCTCGCGCCGATGAGCGCGGCGGACGTGGCGACGTTCATCGCGCGCTGGCACACGGCCGCGGCGACCGGCGCCCCGGAGGAGGACGCGGCCCTCGCGGCGTACCGCACCCAGCTCCTCGAAGCCGTACGCACCAAGCACGACCTGGGCCGCCTCGCCACCAACCCACTCCTCTGCGGTCTGATCTGCGCGCTGCACCGGGACCGCCGCGGCTTCCTGCCGCTCGGCCGCAAGGACCTCTACACGGCCGCCCTGTCCATGCTCCTGCTCCGCCGCGACCGCGAGCGCCACATGGACGTCCCCGAACTCCGCGAGGAGCCCCAGCTCCAGCTGTTGCAACGGCTCGCCTACTGGCTGATCCGCAACGGCCGTACGGAGATGGACCGCACCCGCGCCACGACGATCATCCGGGACGCGCTGCCCGCCGTCCCCGAACTCGCCTCCCTCGGCGACGCCGACGCCGTCTACGCCCACTTCCTCCACCGCAGCGGCCTGCTCCGCGAACCCGGCCCGGACAGCGTGCAGTTCGTCCACCGCTCCTTCCAGGACTTCCTCGGCGCCCGCGCGGCGGTCGACGAGGGCGACTTCGGCGTCCTCGCCCGGCACGCCGCGGACGACCAGTGGGAGGACGTCATCCGCATGGCGGTCGCCCAGGCCCGCCCCCGCGAGCGGGCCGAACTCCTCTCGGACCTGCTCGCGTACGGTGACGCCCACCCCGACTCCTCCGCCCGCAAACGGGCCCACCTGCTGGCGGCGACCTGCCTGGAGCACGCGGCGGAGCTGGTGCCCGCGGTGCGGGAGGCGGTGGAGCGGCGGACGGCTGGGCTGATTCCGCCGCAGGGCCCGGACGAGGCCCGGGAGTTGGCGGCTGCGGGGCCAATGGTGCTCGAACTGCTGCCCGGTCCGGAGGACGTGTCCGGCGTCACCGCCCGGCATGTGGTGATCGCCGCGACACATGTGCACTCGGACACGGCGATCCCTTTCCTCGCGAGGTACGTGGACCACCCGGACCAAGCAGTACGCAGCCAGCTCATGTGGGGCTGGCACCGCTTCGACAGCCGCGTGTACGCCGATCAGATCGTGTCCCGCCTGGACGACGGTTCGACCCACTTCACCCTCCACACGGACGAGCATGTGGACGAGGTACTGCGGCTCGGGTTGCGGCCGACGCTGCTGGACATCCGCGATGGAGTGTCCCCCGAGGCTGCGTCGCGCTTGATCGCCGAGTGTGCGCCCACCTACCTGTTGCTCATGATGTCGCCCGCGCTTCTCACACGGGATGCCCTGGCGGCCCTGAGCCGCCTGGAGGCCTTGCGCCTCATCGAGGTGCGAGAACCCTGGAACTTCGACCAGATCCCGGTCGAGGCGCCGCTGCACACCCTCGACCTGATCCTGACCCCCGGTCTGGAGGATCGGGACCTGACCCTCATCGGCAGATGGCCCGGCCTGCGCACACTCACCTTCAGGAACGTCAATGAGTTCCCCAGCTCGGAAGCAGCCTGGCGGAACCTATCCCGCCTGCGCCATCTGACCAGTCTGACCGTTCCAATCGACAGCCTCGCCCATGCGCCCGCCGACATCAGCCTGCCCGGCATCACCGATCTGACGCTGTTCAGCACCCGCACAGGGGAACCCACTTCGGCAACCGTTCTGGCACGGGCGCGGTCACTCTTTCCCAGCGTCGAGTCCCAGGTCACTACGGGGCGCGGCCCCGAACAGCACGGCAGCTGAGACTCCGCCAACAAGGGAACACATCGCCCATGGATCCCACACTCTTAGGCACCCGCCTCGCGTCCGCCGCGATCGCCCCCGCCGTCCGCAAGCTGTTCGTACGGGACGGACCCGGCGCAGGACTGGTCGACCGCCCCGTGCGCCTCTCGGCCCTGGTGTCCTTCCGGGGCGAGAAACGCACCCTCACGGAGACCGACGTACGCAAACTGGCGGGCCAGCTGATCCGGAAGGCGGCGGCCACCCCCGGCGAACGGCCGTTCCCGCCGGACGAGGAGACGCCCGTCACCGACGCCCTCGCCCGTCGCCTCCTCGCCCTCGGCGACCTCGACATGGACGACGTCCAGGCCGTGCGCCTCGGCCGGCGGGCCCTGGCCGAAAAGCTCAAGGGGCCCGCCCCGGACGGCCTCTCGGCGGACGCGACCCTCTTCCTGGACACCGTCACCGAGTGGGCCTGCGTCCACATCCTGCACTTCTTCACCCAGCGGAGTACGTTCGTCGCCCGCACCCTGGTGGAGCAGAGCCGGGCCCAGGCGGAGCTGATCGCCAAGGTCGACGAGTTGATCACCCGCACCCCTCGCCCCGACGCCCGCGACGCCGCCTTCGAGCGGCGCTACCTCGACCACATCGCCGACAAGCACAACCGCATCACCATCTACGGCATCGACTTACGGGAGTCCACGGACCGCTGGCCGCTGGAAGTCGCGTACCTGAGCCTGGAGGCGACGGCGGCCGAGAGCCGTCCGGTCGAGGGTGTCCACGGCGTCACGGACGCTCCCGTCACCGTGCAGCTTCCCGCGGACGCGGCGCTCGGCGACCACCCGCGGGTCCTGCTGCGCGGCGACGCGGGCTCCGGCAAGACGACGCTCGTCCAGTGGCTCGCGGTCACCGCGGCCCGCGACGCCACCCGCGTCCCCTTCGTCCTGCCCCTGCGCACCCTGACCAGGGCGGCCGCGCTGCCCGCGCCCGGCGGCTTCCTGGACGCCGTCGGCTGCCCGCTCACGGCGCCCGACGGCTGGGCTGAACAGGTCCTCGGCACGGGCCGCGGCCTCGTCATGGTCGACGGCATCGACGAGGTTCCGACCGGCGACCGGGCCCGCACCCGCGACTGGCTCCTCGACCTCACCCACGCCTACCCCGGCAACCAGTGGCTGGTCACCTCGCGGCCCACCGCCGTACGGCCCACCTGGCTCGCCGACCGCGACTTCCGTGAACTGACCCTCGCCCCGATGACCCGCTCCGGCGTCGCGACCTTCGTACACCGCTGGCACACCGCCGCGGGCGCAGAGCCGTACGAGGAGCAGCTGCGCACCGCCCTGCGCGGCAAGCGCGACCTGGCCCGCATGGCCACCAACCCCCTGATGTGCGGCCTGATCTGCGCGCTGCACCGCGAACGCCGCGGCTTCCTGCCGCAGAGCCGCAAGTCCCTGTACGACGCCGCCCTGACGATGCTCCTCTCCCGTCGTGACCGGGAGCGGGGCATGGGGGCGCCCGACGGCATCGAGCTGGGCGAGGAGGTCCAGCTCGAACTGCTTCAGTCCCTCGCGTACGGGCTGATCCTCAGCGGCCGTACGGAAATGGACCACGACACGGCCCTGTTGCTTCTCGAACGCGCCCTGCCCGACATCGCGTCCGCCGCGGCCCAGGGCGACGCGGCGGCCGTCTTCCGGCACCTCCTGCTGCGCAGCGGCCTCCTCCGTGAGCCCGCACCGGGCGTCGTGCACTTCGTGCACCGCACGTTCCAGGACTACCTGGGTGCCCGCGCCGCGGTGGCCGACGGCCATCTCGACGTCCTGGTCAGCCACGCCGGGGACCCGCAGTGGGAGGACGTCGTCCGCATGTCCGTCGCCCACGCCCGCCCCCGCGAACGCGAATCCCTGCTCCGCAAACTCCTGGCCACCGACCCGGGCCCGCGCGTCAGCCTCCTGGCCCTGGCGTGCCTGGACGACGCGACGAGCCTGTCGTCGACAGTACGGGCGGAGGTCGAGACCCGCGCCTCGGCCCTGATCCCCCCGCGCTCCGCGGCCGAGTCCCGCGCCCTGGCGGAGGCGGGGCCGCTGGTGCTCGAACTGCTGCCGGGGCCGGAGGGACTCACGGACGACGAGGCGCTCGGCGTCGTGCACACCGCCCACCTCGTGGGTACGGACGCTGCCCTTCCCGTACTGAGGCGGTACCGGACTCATCCGTCGTCGAGCGTCCGCGTTCAGATCCTCAACGCCTGGGACAATTTCGACACCGACGAGTACGTCGACGAGATCCTTTCCGGTGTTTTCCCCCGCGACATCTACTTCACGGCACAGAGCAGGACGCAGGGACGAGCGCTGCGCCGCCTCGGCGCTCTTCCCCTCGTCACCATTTTCGGCGGCTACACGGCCGAAGAGCTGCTGACGCTCGTCGCTCCTGACACCCTCGAACGTCTGCATGTCCTGGACAATCCACAGCTGACGGACCTCGCTCCGTTCGCTTCCCTGCGATACCTGAAGGACCTCGGGCTTTCGTCGTGCCCGGCTCTCCGCGACCTCGCCGCGCTGGCTCCGCTTGAGTTGACCTCTCTGAGCCTCGACACCGCCGCGCCCGGCCTGGAGAACTTGACTTCTCTCCGCACCCTGCACATCGGCTATCAGCTGGAAGGGAGAACTCTGAACGAATCGTTGCCCACTCACATCCCGCTGGAGTCGCTCAATCTTCGCCAGCGCACCATCGTCAATACAGGACTGCGCGGTCTGGAGCGATGGCAGACCTTGAAGCGGCTGTCCTTCGGCTTCCTGGGTGAGGGCGAACTCGCCCCCGATACCCTCCAGGATCTGGCCGCCCATCCTTCACTGGAGGAGCTGAGCCTGCACGAGTGGCTTCTGCCCTCATTTGCAAACTCACCGCAGCTGCCCGGAATCCAAACCCTTCACTTATCGGGTTTGCGGGGCACCGAAGATCTCAGCCACCTGAGCAGAGTGTTCCTCAATGTGCGTACAGTCACCGTCTCCCCCGTCTTCGGGCTCTGGCTACCGGCCGATCACTGCGCCGGCACGTTCCCGGACGCCGATGTCGAAGTACGGCAATCGTTCTGGAACGCCCCAGCGAAAAGGGGTTGCCCCGGACCTTGAAGGTCCGGGGCAACCCCTGCACGCCGCTCAGGCAGAGCGCCCGCGTCACGCGTCCTTGCTCAGATTCGGCCCGCCACCCGCAGCCGACTCGATCGGCGGCACGTCCGGGAGTGCCGCCTTCTCCTCGCCGCGGAAGGTGAACGTGGCGGTCTCGCCCTCGCCCTCCGTGTCGACGACCACGATGTGACCGGGGCGCAGCTCGCCGAAGAGGATCTTCTCGGAGAGCGTGTCCTCGACCTCGCGCTGGATGGTGCGGCGCAGCGGCCGCGCACCCAGGACGGGGTCGTACCCCTTCTTGGCGAGGAGCTCCTTGGCGGACTGGGAGAGCTCGATGCCCATGTCCCGGTCCTTGAGGCGCTCGTCCACCTTGGTAATCATGAGGTCGACGATCTGGAGGATGTCGTCCTGGCTGAGCTGCGGGAAGACGACGACGTCGTCCACACGGTTGAGGAACTCGGGCCGGAAGTGCTGCTTCAGCTCGTCCGAGACCTTGTTCTTCATGCGCTCGTAGTTGGACTTCGTGTCGCCCTGGGCGGCGAAGCCCAGGTTGAAGCCCTTGGAGATGTCCCGCGTGCCGAGGTTGGTCGTCATGATGATGACCGTGTTCTTGAAGTCCACGACCCGGCCCTGGGAGTCGGTCAGGCGACCGTCCTCCAGGATCTGCAGGAGCGAGTTGAAGATGTCCGGGTGGGCCTTCTCGACCTCGTCGAAGAGGACGACCGAGAACGGCTTGCGGCGGACCTTCTCCGTGAGCTGACCGCCCTCTTCGTAGCCCACGTAGCCGGGGGGCGAGCCGAAGAGGCGCGAGACCGTGTGCTTCTCGCTGAACTCCGACATGTCGAGGGAGATCAGCGCGTCCTCGTCACCGAAGAGGAACTCGGCGAGGGCCTTGGACAGCTCGGTCTTACCGACACCGGACGGACCGGCGAAGATGAACGAGCCACCGGGGCGCTTCGGGTCCTTCAGACCGGCACGCGTACGCCGGATCGCCTTCGAGAGCGCCTTGACGGCGTCCTTCTGGCCGATGACGCGCTTGTGGAGCTCGTCCTCCATGCGGAGCAGACGGGAGGACTCCTCCTCCGTCAGCTTGAAGACCGGGATGCCCGTCGCCGTGGCGAGGACCTCGGCGATCAGCTCGCCGTCGACCTCGGCGACGACGTCCATGTCGCCGGCCTTCCACTCCTTCTCGCGCTTGGCCTTGGCGGCCAGGAGCTGCTTCTCCTTGTCGCGCAGGGAGGCGGCCTTCTCGAAGTCCTGGGAGTCGATCGCCGACTCCTTGTCCCGGCGCACGCCCGCGATCTTCTCGTCGAACTCGCGGAGGTCCGGCGGCGCGGTCATCCGGCGGATGCGCATCCGGGAGCCCGCCTCGTCGATCAGGTCGATCGCCTTGTCGGGCAGGAAGCGGTCCGAGATGTACCGGTCGGCCAGGGTGGCGGCCTGGACCAGGGCCTCGTCGGTGATGGAGACGCGGTGGTGCGCCTCGTACCGGTCGCGCAGGCCCTTCAGGATCTCGATGGTGTGCGGCAGCGACGGCTCCGCGACCTGGATGGGCTGGAAGCGGCGCTCCAGGGCCGCGTCCTTCTCCAGGTGCTTGCGGTACTCGTCGAGCGTGGTCGCGCCGATGGTCTGGAGCTCGCCGCGGGCCAGCATCGGCTTGAGGATGGAGGCCGCGTCGATGGCGCCCTCGGCGGCACCCGCACCCACGAGCGTGTGCAGCTCGTCGATGAACAGGATGATGTCGCCGCGGGTGCGGATCTCCTTGAGGACCTTCTTCAGGCGCTCCTCGAAGTCACCGCGGTAGCGCGAGCCCGCGACCAGGGCGCCCAGGTCGAGGGTGTAGAGGTGCTTGTCCTTGAGGGTCTCGGGCACCTCGCCCTTGACGATGGCCTGGGCGAGGCCCTCGACGACGGCGGTCTTGCCGACGCCGGGCTCACCGATCAGGACCGGGTTGTTCTTCGTCCGGCGGGACAGCACCTGCATGACCCGCTCGATCTCCTTCTCGCGCCCGATGACCGGGTCGAGCTTGGACTCACGAGCGGCCTGGGTGAGGTTCCGGCCGAACTGGTCGAGGACCAGGGACGTGGAGGGCGTGCCCTCGGCAGGACCGCCGGCGGTGGCGGTCTCCTTGCCCTGGTAGCCGGAGAGCAGCTGGATGACCTGCTGCCGCACCCGGTTGAGATCGGCGCCCAGCTTGACCAGGACCTGGGCGGCGACGCCCTCGCCCTCGCGGATCAGGCCGAGCAGGATGTGCTCCGTGCCGATGTAGTTGTGCCCGAGCTGAAGGGCCTCGCGGAGCGAGAGCTCCAGGACCTTCTTGGCACGGGGGGTGAAGGGGATGTGCCCGGACGGGGCCTGCTGCCCCTGCCCGATGATCTCCTCCACCTGCTGGCGGACCGCCTCGAGCGAAATCCCGAGGCTCTCCAGGGCCTTAGCGGCGACACCCTCACCCTCGTGGATCAGGCCCAGGAGGATGTGCTCGGTGCCGATGTAGTTGTGGTTGAGCATCCGGGCTTCTTCCTGAGCCAGGACGACAACCCGCCGCGCGCGGTCGGTGAACCTCTCGAACATCGTTAATCGCTCCTCAGAGCGGTCAGGCAGTAAGGGGACGCTCCCCTCCCTGTCCTTCCGCAGCTTAGTCCCGCAAGCGGGGACCGCTCATTCCAACTGCCGACACCCGTCCGGATCACCCTCACTACGGTAGAGAACGCTTCCTGACTCCAACGCCGACACATGCCACAACCCGATGGTGCGAGACGATGTTCCCGCAGGCCAGGCAGTTACCCTCACCGTGAGTACGCCGTTGGCGAACGTGAGACACCTGAACGCTGCGTGTCGCCCCTCCCCACTAGGGATGTCTTACCCGTATGCACTGACACTCCATGCCGCGCGCACTGGTTCCCTCCGCTACGGGCGAACACCCTTGCGCCGTGAAATGCGCCCGCACGCCCCCGATCCGGCCACCGAGCGCGATCGAAACCACACCCAGTGTGACGGAGCCGTAACCCCAGTGTGCCTCGTCCGGTTGCTCCGGGCATGGCCCTCAGCGTTCCTCGCCCCCGACCGCCGGCCGACCGGCGCGACACGGCCGGTCCCTGGGATCCGGCGGCGGAGCGGTGCTGGTACGAGAACGGCCTCGGCTGGGCCGTGGCTCCCGATTCCGACCGCGCCCCGGGGGCCGGGCTCCGGCTGCTGACGGGGCTGCGCTTCGACGTCGTAGAACTGCCGGCGGAAGCGGGTTTCGCGGCGCTGCGGCACGCGGGCCCGAAGGCGCCCGTAGCCCTGCACGGCGGGACGATGCGGCTCTTCGTGGCCGCGGGCAGCGCGGACGAGCTGCCGGGGCTGCTCGACTGGCTGGAGTGGGGGGACATTCCCCTGGACCTCGGGGGGATCGGCGCGGGCGGCCTCGTGGACGCGCCCACCCCTCCCGGCGCGGTCGGCCGACCGGGGGCCGCCGTGTGGCTGCGGGCCCCCGAGCCCGGCTGTGAGGTGGAGGCGACGTTGCCGTCGCTGACGCTGTCGTCGTTCACGACGCCGTCGGTGCCGTCAGCGCCGCCGACGGCGCCGTCCGCCCCGGTGCCGAGCCCGGCCCCGTGCGCGGACGGCAGCGGAACCGACCCCCATTCCGGCTCCGCCGCGGGCTCCGACCTCGTACGCCTCGTGGACACGGCGGCAACGCAGTGCCACCGGATCCGCCTGCGGCGCCAGAGCAGTCAGCCGTTGGCCTTCTCGTAGGCCTCGCGGATGGACGCGGGGACGCGGCCGCGGTCGTTGACCTCGAAGCCGTTGTCCTTCGCCCACGCGCGGATCTGCGCGGTGTCCTGGCTGCCGCCGGACGTCGCGGCCCGGGACTTGCCGCGGCCGCTGGAGCGGCCGCCCGTCCGACGCCCGCTCTTCACGTACGCCTCGAGGAGACCGCGGAGCTTGTCTGCGTTGGCGGTGGTGAGATCGATCTCGTACGTCTTGCCGTCCAGCGCGAACGTCACGGTCTCGTCCGCCTCGCCGCCGTCGAGGTCATCGACAAGAAGGACCTGAACCTTCTGTGCCACCGGATTTCCTTTCATCGATAACTTCAGGGCCGGACCATGCGGCATGAGCCGCCGATTCGCCGCCCCCTGTTATATGCAGCACTGCAGTACGTCGGAAAGCAAACCGCTTTTCCTGGAAAAACACAAACCCCTGGGAGAGACCGGCTCGACGGGATCCCGGGAAACATGCGCGTTTCGGACATAGCCCACCCGGGCAGGTGACTGCCCGGAATAGCTCGGTCACGATCACAGATGCAGAAGCATCCGGCTGTTGCCCAAGGTGTTCGGTTTCACTCGTTCGAGGCCGAGGAACTCGGCGACGCCCTCGTCATAGGAACGGAGCAGCTCGCTGTAGACATCTCGGTCGACGGTATCGACGGACGTCTCGCCGATCTCCACGAAGCCGTGCTTGGCGAAGAAGTCGACTTCGAAGGTGAGGCAGAAAACGCGTCGTACGCCGAGCCAGCGCGCGGTCCGCAGCAACTCACCGAGCAGCCGATGCCCCACACCCGCGCCCTTGACCTGTGGATTCACCGCCAGGGTGCGCACTTCGGCGAGGTCTTCCCACATCACGTGCAACGCGCCGCAGCCCACCACGGGCCCGGCTTTGCCTTGGCCGGAGACGCGTTCCGCCACCCAGAACTCCTGGATGTCCTCGTAAAGCGTGACGGTCGCTTTGTCGAGCAGGATGCCCCGCCGGACGTAGGGGTCGAGCAGGGCCCGCACGGCGGGCACATCGGCGGTACGGGCCCTGCGCACCGAGACCGCATTTGCCTGGAGCATGCCGGGCGCGCCGAGTTCACTGGGTGCGGTGGGTTCGCCGGGTGGCTGGGACAGTTCGTCGGGCTGTGCTGGCATGAGCGGACGCTATCGTTCGGGCCCGGACTCCGGGCCCGCGGGGTTCTGCGCCTCTTCCGCCGCCGCTCGGGCTTCGCCTTCGCCGCGAAGCACACCGCCTTCGGCCGTGCGAACAGTGCCGTCCTCAGCCGTGCGAAGCGTGTCGCCTTCGACCATGCGAACGGCGTCGCTGAGTGCTTGCCGCTGCTGCGGCGACATCATGCCGAAGAACGCGACGAGTGCGGCCGCCGGGTTGTCACTCTGCGACCATGCTTCGTTCATCAGTGCGGCGGCGTACGCGGCACGGGTGGAGACCGCCTCATATCGATAGGCCCGGCCTTCCGCTTCGCGGCGCACCCAGCCCTTCTGATGGAGATTGTCCAAAACGGTCATGACAGTCGTGTACGCGATGGACCGTTCCTGCTGAAGGTCTTCCAGGACTTCTCGAACGGTCACGGGGCGGTTCCACTTCCACACCCGGGTCATCACTGCGTCTTCGAGTTCTCCCAAGGGGCGAGGCACAGTGGAACGATAGTGCGCGATGCCACTCATGACGTGATGGACGTGGCATACCGGTCACTTTCACAACAAAAAGGGCGTACGACCCGAGTGTCGGGCCGTACGCCGATGCAGCGGTCGTACGGGTCAGGCGTCGCCGGTCCTCGGGGTCTGCTGCGCGGACTCGGCGCGGGCGATCGCCGCGTCCACGGCGGCGTCCTCCTTGGCCTTGTTGGCGCCGCCCTGGGTCTTGACGATCGTCACGATGAGGCCGACGAAGAACACGGCCATCACTACAGGGGGCACGAGCGCGGAGACGTAGTCCATGCCCCCAGCGTAGCTAGCCCGCGGCGGCGCGTTGCGCGGGGGCGGCGGGTCGTGCCGGGCGTTTGGGCGGGAACACCTCGGCCGGGGTGGGCGTCGGGCGGGGGCGCTCCTGCGGGTCCTGCGCGGGCGCGGGGCGCTCGGCGGGCGGCCTCGCGCGGGGTCCCGGCCTCTTGTCGTCCGCGGCGGTGCGCCCGCCGGGCAGGGCGAGCAGCCGGGTCCGGGAGACCGGCACACGGGGACGGACCACGACGGGCCTGTCCGCCGGGGTGTTCTCCCGGGACGCCGTGTCGGCGCCCTCCCGGAACGCCGTGGCGGCGCTCTCCCGCGACGCCGCGGCGGCGAGGCGGTCCCGTACGGCCTGCTCGGCGAGCGTCCGGCAGCGGCCGAGGAGCACCGCCGCGCGGGGGTTGCC
Organism: Streptomyces typhae; assembly: GCF_009755605.1. GTDB lineage: Bacteria > Actinomycetota > Actinomycetes > Streptomycetales > Streptomycetaceae > Streptomyces > Streptomyces typhae. The sequence continues at coordinate 336,916 of NZ_WPNZ01000009.1, read as the reverse complement.
GCGCAGGGCGCGCAGGGCCGCGAGGTCGTCGGCGTCGGGCTGGTACCCGGCCCCGAGCACGTCGTCGAGGAGCGCCAGGTACCCGGTCGCGGTGCCGGGCAGCGCGGCCCGGTAGCGGGCCAGGTCGGCCACCAGGAAGGCGCGCAGCCGGGCGCCCTCGCGCACCGCCTCGTCGATGTCGTCGGCGAGGCGCACGCATTCCTGCACGGCCTGGTCGTCAAGGGCGCGGACGGTACTGGGGTGCAGGGCGTGGGCCAGAGCACGGCGGAGCACTCGCAGCTCCTGCGCACCGAAGGCCATGCCGCCCCGGGATCCGTATGGCGTGGGCATGAACCGACGATAAGCGCAAACGGGACAAAATCTGCTTAACGGATGCTTTGGCGTGGCCTTGGGTTGCCCAGGTTCCCCGAAAGGGCGGGCAGGGCTGGGCGGGGTCAGTCCGGGCGGCGGCGCGTCGTCGCGAAGGCCACCGCTCCCACTCCGATGGCCCCGGCCGCCCCGGCCACGATCCAGGGCACGACGCCCGCTCCGGTGTCCGCCATTCGGTCGCGCGGGGCGTTCGGGGCGTCCTGGGCGTTCGGGGCGTCCGGCGCGTTCGGGGTGTCCGGCGCGTTCGGGGCGTCCCGCGCGGTTGTGGGAGCGGGGGTGGCGGGAGGCGCGGCGGTGGTGGCCACCCCGTGGGGTGCCGTCGCGGCCGCGGTGGCACCGGCCGCCCCGGTACCCGCACCGGCACCCGCCCACGCCACCACCACTGCGGCCGCCACCACGCCCAGCCGCGCCCTGCGCCTCATCCGCCCCACGCCCACTCGAACACCCGCACACGAAACCCGCACAAGAATCCCGGTCACCATCCGTCCCCGCACAGACTGTTGGAGACGGACACAGATTGTCCGACGTAAGCGAAAAGTTGGCGACGAGCCGCGCTCCGCGGCGCAAAATCATGCTCAGCCGCGGGACACGTTCCGCTCGTACACGAGCCGGAGTCCGATCAGCGTCAGCCAGGGCTCGTGCTCGTCGATGACGGACGCCTCGCCGAGCACCATCGGCGCGAGGCCGCCGGTGGCGATCACGGTCACGTCCTCGGGGTCCCCGCCGGGACCGGCGAGTTCGCGCGCCATCCGCCGTACGACGCCGTCGACCTGGCCCGCGAAGCCGTACAGGATGCCCGCCTGCATGGCCTCCACGGTGTTCTTGCCGATGACGCTGCGCGGCCGGGCCAGCTCGATCTTGCGGAGCTGCGCGCCGCGTACGCCGAGCGCCTCCACGGAGATCTCGATGCCGGGGGCGATGACGCCGCCGGCGTACTCCCCGCGCGCGGACACCGCGTCGAACGTCGTGGCCGTACCGAAGTCCACGACGATCGCGGGTCCGCCGTAGAGCTCCACCGCGGCGACCGCGTTGATGATGCGGTCGGCGCCGACCTCCTTGGGGTTGTCCATGAGGATGGGCACGCCGGTCTTGATGCCGGGCTCCACGAGGACGGCGGGCACGTCCCCGTAGTAGCGCCGGGTGACCTCGCGCAGCTCGTGCAGGACGGAGGGGACCGTGGAGCAGATCGCGATGCCGTCGATGCCGTCGCCGAGCGCGCCGCCGAGCAGCGGGTGCATGCCCATCAGGCCCTTGAGCAGCACCGCGAGTTCGTCGGCGGTGCGGCGGGCGTCGGTGGAGATGCGCCAGTGCTCGACGATGTCCTCGCCGTCGAACAGGCCGAGGACGGTGTGGGTGTTGCCTACGTCGATCGTCAACAGCATGGCGGGTTACTCCGCCTCGCGCGCGGGGGCCTCGGCGGCCTCCCTCAGGTCGAGGCCGATGTCGAGGATGGGCGAGGAGTGCGTGAGGGCGCCCACGGCGAGGTAGTCGACGCCGGTGCGCGCGTACGCGGCGGCGTTCTCCAGGGTGAGGCGGCCGGAGGACTCCAGGAGTGCGCGGCCCGCGACGAGGGCGACGGCCTCCTCCGTCTCGCCGGGCGTGAAGTTGTCCAGGAGGATCAGGTCGGCGCCCGCGTCCACGACCTCGCGCAGCTGGTGGAGGGTGTCCACCTCGACCTCCACCGGCACGCCCGGGAACATCTCCCGTACGGCCTTGAAGGCCTGGGTCACGCCGCCCGCGGCGACCACGTGGTTGTCCTTGACGAGGGCGGCGTCGGCGAGGGACATGCGGTGGTTGACGCCGCCGCCCATGCGGACCGCGTACTTCTCCAGGGAGCGCAGGCCGGGCGTCGTCTTGCGGGTGTCGCGGACCTTGGCGCCGGTGCCCTCCAGGGCGTCCGCCCACGCGCGCGTGGCGGTCGCGATGCCGGACAGGCGGCACAGGATGTTCAGGGCGCTGCGCTCGGCGGTGAGCAGGTCGCGGGTACGCGTGGTGATGCTCAGGAGCACGTCCCCGGCTTCGACGCGCTCGCCGTCCTCGACGTGCCGCTCGACCTCGAACTCGTCCTCACAGACCACGGAGAGGACGGCTTCGGCGATGCGCAGGCCCGCGACGGTGCCCGCCTGCCGGGCGGTGAAGTCGGCGGTGGCGACGGCGTCCTCGGGGATGGTGGCGACCGTCGTGACGTCCACGGCGTCCGGCGAGAACTCCATGTCCTCGGCGATGGCGAGGTGCGCGACGTCCTCGATCTGGACGGGGTCGAGGCCCGCGTCGGCCAGCATCCGGGCGAGCGACGGGTCGAGGCCGCACTCCATCGCGTCGGGCGTCGCGTCGCCGCAGCCGCAGGCGTCGCCGCAGCCGCCGTTGCCGTCGGCGAGGGGGAGGTCTGGGGTGCTCACGTCGGTCACTGCTCCTGGGTGCTCGGGAAACGGGCGTTGTCGGTGGTACGGGTGGTGAGCGTCCTGTCGGGGTTCAGACGGACGACGATGTGCCGTCCCCAGGCCGCGTCGTCGCGGTCCGCGCGGTCCTCGCGCCAGTGGCAGCCACGAGTCTCCTCGCGCCGCTGTGCCGCCGCCACCAGGACGCGGGCGACGCACAGCAGGTTGGTGGTCTCCCAGGTGTCCACGCCGGGTTCGGCGGTCTTGCCGTCCTCGGCGAGCGCGCCCGCGGCGTCCGCGTGCACGGCGGCGAGCCGTTCGGCGGCCTCGGCGAGGGACTCGGCGGAGCGCAGCACGCCCGCGCCCGCGGTCATCACGCGCTGGATGGTGAAGCGGGCCTCTGGGGGCAGCAGCGGGTGGGCCGGGTGCTCCGGCGGCGTGGTGTCGGCGGGCACGCGCGCGTGGGAGGTGTGCGGTGCCTGTTCGCCCCGGGCCCGCGCCCGTTCGGCGGGCACGCGCGCGTGCGAGGTGCGCGCGTGCGAGGTGCTGGAAGTCTGCGGGGCACCCTCCGCAGCCTGCGAGGCGCCCTCCGCGTGCAGCGCGCCCGTGGCGTGCAGCGCGGCGATGTCGTCCGCGATCCGCTCCGCGTACACCAGGCCCTCCAGGAGGGAGTTGGACGCGAGCCGGTTCGCGCCGTGCACGCCGGTGCAGGCGACCTCACCGCAGGCGTACAGGCCCGGGACGGTGGTGCGGCCGCGCAGGTCGGTGCGGACGCCGCCGGAGGCGTAGTGGGCGGCGGGGGCGACCGGGACGGGCTCGGTGACGGGGTCGATGCCGTGGGCGCGGCAGGCGGCCAGGATCGTGGGGAAGCGGGTGGCCCACATGTCGGGGCCGAAGTGCCGGGCGTCCAGGTACATGTGCTCGGTGCCCTGTTCCAGCATGCGGCGCGTGATGCCCTTGGCGACGATGTCGCGCGGCGCCAGCTCGGCGAGTTCGTGCTGCCCCACCATGAAGCGCACACCGTCGGCGTCCACCAGGTGGGCGCCCTCGCCGCGCACCGCCTCGGAGACGAGCGGCTGCTGGCCCTCGGCGTCCGCGCCCAGGAAGAGCACGGTCGGGTGGAACTGCACGAACTCCAGGTCGGACACCTCGGCGCCCGCGCGCAGGGCGAGCGCGACGCCGTCCCCGGTGGACACCGAGGGGTTCGTGGTCGCGGAGAAGACCTGGCCCATGCCGCCGGTGGCGAGCACCACGGCGGGCGCCCGCACGGCACCGACGCCGTCGTGCTGGCCCTCCCCCATCACATGCAGGGTGACGCCGGCCGTGCGCCCCTCCTCGTCCGTCAGCAGGTCGAGGACCAGGGCGTTCTCGACGGTGGGTATGCCGCGCGCGCGGACCGCTTCGACCAGGGTGCGGGAGATCTCCGCGCCGGTCGCGTCGCCGCCCGCGTGCGCGATGCGGCGGCGGTGGTGGCCGCCCTCGCGGGTGAGCGCCAGGTCCCCGGCGGCGGACTCGTCGAACCGGGCGCCCGTCTCGATGAGGCGGCGCACGGCGTCGGGACCCTCGGTGACGAGGGTGCGCACCGCTTCCTCGTCGCACAGCCCGGCGCCCGCGACGAGGGTGTCGTCCAGGTGCTGCTCGGGGGTGTCGCCCTCGCCGAGCGCCGCCGCGATGCCGCCCTGGGCCCAGCGCGTGGAGCCGTCGTCCAGACGCGCCTTGGTCACGACGACGGTCGTCAGGCCTGCGGCCGAGCAGCGCAGGGCGGCGGTCAGGCCGGCCACTCCGGAACCGACGACCACGACGTCGGCATCCAGCGACCAGCCGGGAGCGGGGGCGTACAGGCGTATGCCGGTAGCACTCATGCGGGGGCTCCGAACGTGAGCGGGATGTTGTCGATCAGGCGGGTCGTGCCGACCTTGGCGGCGACGGCGAGGACGGCGTCGCCGCGGTGGCCGCCGCCGATCTCCTGGAAGTCGGACGGGTCGACCAGGGCCAGATAGTCGAGGACCAGCGGCGGGCGCAGGCGCGCGGCCTCGTCGAGGATCTGCCGGGCCGCGGCGCGCACGGCGTCGGGGCCGACGGGTCCGGTCGGCAGGGCGGCGGCCACGGCGTGCGCGTCGGCGGCGGCGCGGGCCTCGCCGAGCGCGTTGAGGCCGTCCACGCGCGCGTGCGTGGCGGGCGCGAGGGCGGCGCGGGCGCGCAGCGCCTCCTGCGCGGCGTGCCGGTCGCGGCCCGCGAACAGGGCGTGGGACAGCGCGAGCGCGGTGCGGCGCTCGTCCGGCGAGAGGTAGCGGTTGCGGCTGGAGCGGGCGAGGCCGTCGTCCTCGCGGACCGTCGGCACGCCGACGATCTCCACGTCGAAGTTCAGGTCGCGGACCATGCGGCGGATCAGGGCGAGCTGCTGGGCGTCCTTCTGGCCGAACAGCGCCACGTCCGGCGCGGTCAGGTGCAGGAGCTTGGCGACGACGGTCAGCACGCCGTCGAAGTGCCCGGGGCGCGTGGCCCCTTCGAGGACGTCGCCCATGGGGCCCGCGGTGACCCGCACCTGCGGCTCGCCGCCGGGGTAGACCTCGTCGACGTCGGGGGCGAACACGACGTCGGCACCGGCCCGCGCGGCGATCTCGACGTCGGCGTCGAGGGTGCGGGGGTAGCGGTCCAGGTCCTCGCCCGCGCCGAACTGCAAGGGGTTCACGAAGACCGTGACGACGACTTCGCCGCCGGTCCCCGCCGTGCGCCGTGCGGTGCGGATCAGCGTGGCGTGGCCGTCGTGCAGGGCGCCCATGGTCATGACGACGACCCGTCGGCCGCTGTGCGTACGGGCGCGCAGGTCCTTGGCGGTGTGCAGGAGGGAGACACTCATCGCTGCTCCCCGTCGTCCGGGCCGCTGCCGCGGGGCCCGTCCGGGCCGCTGTCTCGGGACCCGTCCGGGCCCCCGTCGCCGAGGCCGCCCGGACCCCCGTCAGGGAACCCGCTCGGACCCCCGTCGCGGGACCCGTCCGGGCCCCCGTCGGGAAACCCGCCCGGACCCCCGTCAGGAAACCCGCCCGGACCCCCGTCACGGAATCCGCCCGGACCGCCCGGCCCCGGCACGCCACCGGCGAGCACGCCCAGCAGGTCCTCGGCCAGTTCCGGCTTGAGCAGGCCGTGGGCGAGCGCGCGGTCGGCGGTCGCGCGGGCCATCGCCAGATAGCCCGCGACGGTCCCCGGGGCGTGCTTGCGCAACTCGGCGACGTGCGCGGCGACCGTGCCCGCGTCCCCGCGCGCGACGGGCCCCGTCAGGGCGGCGTCCCCGGAGCGCAGGGCGTTGTCGAGCGCCGCTCCGAGCAGCGGGCCGAGCATCCGGTCGGGGGCGTTCACTCCCGCGTCGCGCAGCAGCTCCATGGCCTCGGCGACCAGCGTGACCAGGTGGTTCGCGCCGAGGGCGAGGGCGGCGTGGTAGAGCGGGCGGGCCTCCTCCGCGATCCACTCGGGTTCGCCGCCCATCTCGATGACCAGGGCCTCCGCGGCGAGCCTCAGCTCCTCGGGGGCGGTCACGCCGAAGGAGCACCCGGCCAGGCGCTGTACGTCGACGGGGGTGCCGGTGAACGTCATGGCGGGGTGCAGAGCGAGGGGCAGCGCGCCCGCGCGGAGTGCGGGGTCGAGGACCTTCGTGCCGTACCGCCCGGAGGTGTGCACCAGGAGCTGGCCCGGTCGCACCGCACCTGTCTCGGCGAGGCCTTCGACCAGGCCGGGAAGCGCGTCGTCGGGGACGGTGAGCAGCACAAGATCGGCGCGTTCGAGGACCTGCGAGGGCGAGACCAGCGGCACGTCGGGCAGCAGCAGGGCGGCGCGCCGCCGTGAGCTCTCGGACACGCCGGACGCGGCCACCGGGCGGTGCCCGGCGAGCTGAAGCGACGCGGCGAGCGCGGGGCCGACACGGCCCGCTCCGACGACGCCCACGGAGAGCCGGGCGGGGCGGTTCCTGGGGTCCGACCGGGCCTCCGGCTGCTGCTCGGGACCGTGAGATGCGTTCACGCGATGACGCCTTCCGTTCCAGTCCGCTCGGGGTACCGGACGATTTCTCGTCATGCTAACGCTATCGCCGCGCGCCACGCGGTCGGCCGTCCACAGGCTGTGGGCATTCGTAGGACCGCGCGCGATGATCTGTGGATGACCGCACACGACCCGCGGGACGACCGCGAAGGCGCCGACGAGCAGGGCGGTGCCAGTACCGGCACACGGGGCGGTATCGGCGCACGAAGCGGTACCGGCGAGCCGGACGGTACCGGCGCACGAGGCAGCATCGGCGAGCAGGGCGGTACCGGCGAGCCGAGCCCTCCCGACGACCGCGCACGGCGGTTCGCCGCCGCCCGTGACGCCGAACGGATCCTGGCGCTGCCCCCGATGGCGGTGACCCTGGCCGAGCGCCTCACCGCCCTGACGACAGGCGCCGCGGAGGTCGCGGACCTGGGGCGGCCGGGTGACGTGTACGGCGACGAGGTCGTCGCCGACCTGGAGGACGAGGTCGCGAGGCTGCTCGGCAAGGAGGCCGCCGTCTTCTTCCCCACCGGCACCATGGCCCAGCAGGTCGCGCTGCGCTGCTGGGCGGGGCGCACCGGCAGCGCGACGGTGGCCCTGCACCCGCGCTCGCACCCGGAGGTGCATGAGGCGGGTGCCCTCTCCGTGGTGAGCGGGCTGCGCACCGTGCACCCCACGGACGCGCCGCGCCAGCCCACGGCCGACGAGGTCCTCGACTCCGAGGAGCCGTTCGGCACGCTGATGCTGGAACTGCCCCAGCGGGAGGCCGGTTTCGTGCTGCCTTCGTGGCAGGAGCTCACGGATGTGGTGGCGGCGGCGCGCGAGCGCGACGCCGTGGTGCACTTCGACGGGGCGCGCCTGTGGGAGTGCACGACGCACTTCGGCCGTCCGCTGACGGAGATCTCGGCTCTCGCGGACAGCGTCTACGTGTCGTTCTACAAGTCGCTCGAAGGCATCGCGGGCGCCGCGCTCGCGGGCCCGCTGTCCCTGGCCGACGAGGCCCGCGCGTGGCGGCACCGGTACGGCGGGCTGATGTTCCAGCAGTTCCCTACGGCCCTCTCGGCGCTGCTCGGCCTCAGGAACGTGCTGCCGCGGCTCCCGGAGTACGTCGCCCACGCGCGCGTGGTCGCCGACGCGCTGCGCGAGGGCTTCGCGTCCGCGCGGGTGCCGTGGTCGCGCGTGCACCCCGATCCGCCGCACACCCACCAGTTCCAGTGCTGGCTTCCGTACGCGCCCGAGGTCCTGAACGAGGCGACGCTCACGCAGGCCGAGGAGACCGGCACCCAGTTGTTCTGGCGCTGGTTCCCCGAGGGCCCGCCGGGCCTGTCCGTCACGGAGGTCACCGTGAACGGCCCCGGCCTGGCGTGGACCGCCGGTGACGTCAGGGCAGCGGTCGCGGAATTCGTGCGCCGCCTCCCCTGAGCGACCGGAGGTGGCGCAGCACGGCGGCACGGACACGGCCCCGCGCGGGCCGCCCCGCGACCACGGCGTGGAAGCGCCCGTAGTCGCGCACCTCCCGCACGACCTGCCAGTCGTGGGCCCCGGGCGCGGGTGGCGCCGCCTCACCGTGCTGGGCGGCGCGGTAGGCGTCGAGCAGGTACTGCTGGGTGACGCTCATGACGTACGACCTTTCATGTCAAATGGTACTTAACGGGCGCCGCGAGGGCAGTTTCAGCCCACCCGGCGCGCTAGGGGGTTTCAGCCCACCCGGCGCACGAGGGCAGTTTCAGCCCGTCCGGCGCGCGAGGGGGTTTCAGCCCGTCCGGCGTTTGAGGACGAGGCCCGGAGGGCCGACAAGGGGGGAAAGGGGCGCAGCCCCATCTGTGGAGGGGCCGCACCTTCGCGGCCCCCGGCGATGCCTCCACCCTGCACAGGGCCCAGGGGCCAGGTCTCCCCGATTGACGCCCCGCGTCAATCGACGGCGGCGATGTCAGAGGCACGGTGCACCATGGGGACCATGAGCGTGAGCATCGACATCACCGGCCTGACGCCGGACCGCATCCATGTCGTGCCCTCGCCCCTCGCCGAGCTGGGCATGGCGCTGCACGCGCTGTCCGAGCCCGGCCACCACCCGGGGCTCCAGGGCTGGGCGACGGCCGTCTCCACGCGCCTCGACCCGTGCCTCGCGGACCGCTTGTGCGAGGCGGACTTCCTGTGGCGGACGACGTTCTCCGACGTCTTCGCCCCGTTCGCAGGCATCCCCGGCAAGAGCACGCTGCCCGGCGCCACGCTGGCCGAGGAGCTCGACCTGCTCGACAAGCTGACGGACGAGCAGTTCGTCGACGCCGCCCTGGAGTTCACCTGCCCACTGGAGTACGACGTCCAGCGCCCGCCGGACCCCCTGAACGACCCGGACACGCGCCGCCACGCCCTGGACCTGGCCGCCGCCCGCGGCGACCACCAGGTGCGCTTCACCAAGCGGCTGCTCGACGACCCGCCCGCGGTGCGGGCCTGGCTCCGGCAGTTCCTGGAGGACTGCGACGAGGCGTTCTTCGCGGACACCTGGTCCCGCGTGAGCCATCAACTCGCCGCCGACGCCCGGCACAAGACGGAGTTGCTGCGCCGCAAGGGCCTCGAAGAGGCGCTCAGGGCCACTTCCGGAGCCCTGAAGCTGGACGAGGGCGCACGCAGGATCACCATCGACAAGATGGCCATGGGCCACACCCGGACCGGCGAGGGCGGCCTGGTCCTGGTGCCCACCAGCCTCGGCTGGCCCCACCTGCTCGTCCTGCACCGGCACGGCTGGCAGTCCTCGATCACCTACCCCGTGAACTCCCCGGGCCTGGCCGCCCCCGCCTCCGTGGAGCAGCTCACCCGCCGCATGGCCGCGCTCTCCCACCCGGTCCGGATGCGCCTGTGCCGCCATCTGGCCCGGGGTTCGTACACCACGGGGGAGCTGGCCGACGCCCACGGCATGACCGCACCGGAGATATCCCGGCACCTGAGCGTCCTGAAGAAGGCCGAGCTGATCACGACCCGCCGCCGCGGCAGATACGTACAGCACCAGCTGGACCTGACCGTGGTCTCCCGGATCGGCAGCGAGTTCATCGAGGGCGTCCTGCGCTGACGGCGAGCGCCCTGCACCGGCAGGCGCGCCCCAGAAGTGGGTCAGGCCCCGCCGCCGCCCGCCCGCACCAGACCCGTCTCGTACGCGAGCACGACCACCTGCACCCGGTCGCGCAGGCCGAGCTTGGTCAGGATGCGGCCCACATGGGTCTTCACGGTCGCCTCGGAGAGGACCAGGCGTGCCGCGATCTCGCCGTTCGACAGGCCCTGCGCGACGAGCACCATGACCTCGCGCTCGCGTTCGGTGAGCCGCTCCAGCTCCTTGTGCCGGGGCTGCCCCGCGCCCGCGGGCAGCATCGGCGCGAAGCGGTCGAGCAGGCGCCGGGTGGTGGACGGCGCGACGACCGCGTCGCCGCTGTGCACGGCCCGGATGGCGGCGAGCAGCTCGGCCGGCGGCACGTCCTTCAGCATGAACCCGGACGCGCCCGCCTTCAGCCCGGAGAAGGCGTACTCGTCGAGGTCGAAGGTGGTGAGGATGAGCACCTTCGGCGGGTTGTCGTCGGAGCAGATGCGCCGGGTCGTCTCCACACCGTCCAGCTTCGGCATGCGGACGTCCATCAGGACCACGTCGACCGCGGTGGCCCGCAACGTCTGCAACGCCTCCACGCCGTCCCCGGCCTCCGCGACGACCTCCATGTCCGGCTGCGCGGCGAGCACCATCCGGAACCCGGTGCGCAGCAGCACCTGGTCGTCGACGAGCATCACGCGGATCGACATCAAGGGGTCCCTTCATGGGTGGTCCGTCAGCACATCATCGCGGACGGTTCGGGGTGCGGTGCGGGCGACATCGTCGCGGACGGTTCGAGGTGCGGTGCGGGCGACATCATCGCGGACGGTTCGGGGTGCGGTGCGGGCGGTCGGGCAGTGACAGGTGTCAGTGTGCGGGCTTCAGTGGGAGCAGCGCGCTGATGCGGAATCCGCCGCCGGGGCGCGGCCCGGCGTCGAGGGTGCCGCCGACCATGCCGACGCGCTCCCGCATGCCGATCAGGCCGTGCCCGCTGCCGTCGGCGCCGCCGTCCTCGTACAGCTCGTGCGGGGCGCCCTTGCCGTCGTCCTCCACGAGCAGCCCGAGGCCGTCGTCGAAGTAGACGAGCCGGACGCTCGCGCCGGCGTTCTCGCCGCCGTGCTTGCGGGTGTTGGTCAGCGCCTCCTGGACGATGCGGTACGCGGTGAGCTCGACGCCGCTGGGCAGCGGGCGCGGGGTGCCCTCGACCTTGAAGTCGACCGGCAGGCCCGCGCCGCGCACCTGCTCTATCAGCTCGTCGAGCTGCTCGACGTCCGGCTGTGGGACGTACTCGCCGTGCTCCTCGTGCTCGCCGGTGCGCAGCACGCCGAGGAGCCTGCGCATCTCGGCGAGGGCCTGCCGTCCGGTGCCGGAGATGGTGGCGAGGGCCTGCTTGGCCTGGTCTGGCGCCGCGTCCAGGACGTAGGCGGCGCCGTCGGCCTGCACGACCATCACGGAGACGTTGTGCGCGACCACGTCGTGCAGCTCGCGGGCGATGCGGGCGCGCTCGGCCGCGACCGCGACCTTGGCCTGCGCCTCGCGCTCCTTCTCCAGGCGGTTGGCGCGCTCCTCCAGCTGGGCGAAGTAGGCCCGGCGGGTGCGGATGGAGTCGCCGAGGACCCAGGCCAGTGCGAACGGCACGACCAGGAAGGCCATCAGGAGGACGTTGCCCCAGACGCCCGCGTTGCTCTCCGGCCAGCGCGCCTGCGACAGGGGCGCCGCCACGAGCCCCCCCACCAGGGCGAACCGCGAGGCCCAGGGGGCGCCGTCCGCCGCCGCCGTGTAGATGATCACGAGCATGGCGAAGTTCGCCGGGCTCGGTTCCACGTCGAAGATCATCTGTAGGACGCCGATGCCCGCGGCGAGGATCAGCATCCGCTCGGTCGCCCGGCGCCGCAGGGCCACCACGACGCCGAGGGCGAGCATGGTCGGTATCGACAGCAGGACCTGCCTGTGGCCCTGGGCGTCGGCGACGGCCACCAGTCCAAGCCCGGAGATCCCGAGCAGGACGAACGCCCAGAAGACGTCGACTCCTGTCGGGTGTCTGCGGAGAAAGTCATAGAGGCGCTGCACGTAACCCAGCGTAGGCAACCCGTCAGGCCCCTCGGGTCAACCGGAGGTCCGATCCGTGCGTCCCTCTCGTACTCCCCAAGGTGGAGGCCCGCATAGCCTTCGGGATGTGACGAACGAGGCAGGAGGAGCTCGCGCGGGGCAAACCGGCGCGCCGAGCGGCTGGCGGGAAGCCATGGAGAGGGCCCTGTACGGCCCCCGCGGCTTCTACCGCCGACCCGAGGGGCCCGCGGGGCACTTCCGCACCTCCGTGCACGCCTCACCGCTGTTCGCGGACGCCGTGGCCCGGCTCCTGTGCCGGGTCGACGCCGCCATCGGCCACCCCGGGGAGCTCGCGTTCGTGGACATGGGCGCGGGCCGCGGCGAACTGACGGCGGGCGTCCTCGCGGCGCTGCCCGGCGAGGTGGCGGCACGCACGCGCGCGTACGCGGTGGAGCGCGCCGAACGCCCCGAGGGGCTCGACGACCGCGTCCGGTGGTGCGCCGCGCCGCCCACCGGTGTGCGGGGTCTGCTGTTCGCCAACGAGTGGCTCGACAACGTGCCCCTCGACGTGGCCGAGCGGGCACCCGACGGGACGCTGCGCCGCGTCCTGGTGCACGCCGACGGCACCGAGGAGCTCGGCGGCCCGGTCGGAGGCCGGGACTCGGCGTGGCTGGCGCGCTGGTGGCCGCTCGGCGCCGAGCCGGGCCTGCGCGCGGAGATCGGCCGCCCCCGGGACGAGGCGTGGGCGGCCGCGGCGGCGACCCTGACGCGCGGTCTCGCGGTCGCCGTGGACTACGCCCACACCCGGGATGCCCGGCCGCCCTTCGGCACCCTCGCGGGCTTCCGCGCGGGCCGTGCGGAACCGCCCGTGCCGGACGGCAGCCGCGATGTCACCGCGCATGTGGCCCTCGACTCCTGCGCGCTGCCCGGCGCCCGCCTGTGCACCCAGCGCGCGGCCCTGCACGCCCTCGGCGTCCACGGCGGCCGGCCGCCTCTCACGCTCGCCGCTGGCGATCCGGCCGCCTACGTACGGGCCCTCGCCCGCGCGGGCGAGGCGGCGGAGCTGACGGCACCGGGCGGCCTCGGGGACTTCGGCTGGCTGGCGCAGCCGGTGCGGCTGGACCTGGCCGACGTACTGGCGGACGTACCGGCCGGCATGCCGGCGGACGCACCGCCGCCGTGACCGCCCCCGACCGGCCGCCCTACTTGTCGATGTCGCCGACCACGAAGAACAGCGACCCGAGGATCGCCACCATGTCGGCGACCAGCGTGCCCGGCAGCAGCTCGGCAAGGGCCTGGATGTTGTTGTACGAGGCCGAGCGGAGCTTGAGGCGGTACGGGGTCTTCTCGCCCTTGGAGACCAGGTAGTAGCCGTTGATGCCGAGCGGGTTCTCGGTCCACGCGTACGTGTGGCCCTCCGGGGCCTTGAGGACCTTCGGCAGGCGCTGGTTGACGGGCCCCTGGGGCAGGTCGGCGACGCGGTCGAGGCAGGCGTCGGCGAGGTCCAGGGCGTTGTGGGTCTGTTCGAGCAGGCACTCGAAGCGGGCCAGGCAGTCGCCGTCCTGCCGGGTCACGACCTTCAGGACGTCGCCGAGTTCCCCGTACGCCAGATACGGCTCGTCGCGGCGCAGGTCGAAGTCCACTCCGGAGGCACGGGCGATCGGACCGCTCACTCCGTAGGCGTGCACCGCCTCGGCGGAGAGCACGCCCACACCGCGGGTGCGGCCCCGGAAGATCTCGTTGCCGAGCACGAGCCGGTCGTACACGTCCATGCGCGAACGCACCGCGGCGACGGCTCCCCGCGCGCGTCCCGTCCAGCCCGCGGGCAGGTCCTCCTTGAGGCCGCCGACACGGTTGAACATGTAGTGCATGCGGCCGCCGGAGACCTCCTCCATGACGTTCTGGAGTTCCTCGCGCTCCCGGAAGGCGTGGAACACCGGGGTGATGCCGCCGAGCTCCAGCGGATACGAGCCGAGGAACATCAGGTGGTTGAGCACCCGGTTCAGCTCGGCGAGCAGCGTGCGCGTCCACACCGCGCGCTCGGGCACCTCCATGCCGAGCATCCGCTCCACGGCGAGGACGACACCCAGCTCGTTCGAGAACGCCGACAGCCAGTCGTGGCGGTTGGCCAGCATCACGATCTGCCGGTAGTCACGGGCCTCGAAGAGCTTCTCCGCGCCGCGGTGCATATAGCCGATCACCGGCTCGGCGCGCTCGATCCGCTCGCCGTCGAGGACCAGGCGCAGCCGCAGCACACCGTGCGTGGACGGGTGCTGGGGGCCGATGTTCAGCACCATGTCGGTGCTCTCCGCGGCGCCGCCGATGCCGAAGGTGGTCTCGGCCTGCTCGGTCGTCCGCGGCGGCCGCGTCGTGGGCGTGTGCTCCGTCGTGGGGCTCATGGTCCCAGTCTGTCGTACGCACGCGGACACGCGGGTGTCAGATGCCGTACGTACGCTTGGGGCATGGAGACGGGGACGGCGGCGGGGCCAGAGGGATCCACGGGGGAGAGCGGTGTGCCGTCCGGGTGGACCGGGCTGCCGCGCGGGGTGCTGACCATGCGCAGAATGCTCCTGTTGGTGTGGCTGGTGCCCGCCGCGGTGGCTCTCGGCGTGCTCCTCGGTCTCTTCGCGGGCCCGGCGTGGGCGGTCTTCGCGGCGCTGCCGCTGGCACTCGCGGCCTGGGGCTGGGTGCTGCTCGGCCGCAACTGGCGCTCGTGGCGGTACAGGGAGCGGGCCGACGACCTCCTCATCAGCCGGGGCGTCCTGTGGCGCGAGGAGACCGTCGTGCCGTACGGCAGGATGCAGCTCGTCGAGGTCACATCGGGCCCACTTGAGCGGTACTTCGGCCTGGCGGGCGTCCAGCTGCACACGGCCGCGGCAGCCACGGACGCCCGCATCCCGGGCCTCGTGCCCAGCGAGGCCGAGCGGCTGCGGGACCGGCTCACGGAGCTCGGCGAGGCCCGATCGGCGGGGCTGTGAGCGGCGCGCCGACGGGGGGCGTACGGGGCCCGGAGGGGGCCGAGGGTGCGCTGGAGCCGGGCGGTGCACCGGAGTCGAGCGGCGCACCGGAGCGAGCCGGGGGTGCTCCGGAGCGAGCCGGAGGTGCCCCGGAGCGAGCCGAGGGTGCCCCCGCTCCCGGCGGCCTCCGGGAGCGGCGGCTGCACCCCGTCACGCCGCTGCGCCGCGCCTGGGCGCCCGTCGCCATCCTCGTCGGCTGGGCCTTCCACGACCCGGACGGCACCCAGCGCCGCCTGTCCGAACTGACCGCCCTCACGCTCGCCGTGGGCGCCGCCGCCGTGATCGTCGGCGGTGCCCTGTACGGCTTTCTGAGCTGGTGGTTCACGCACTTCGCCGTCACGGACACGGAGCTGCGGATCCGTACGGGACTGCTGTTCCGGCGCACCGCGCACATCCGGCTCGACCGGCTCCAGGCCGTCGACGTCACCCAGCCGCTCGCCGCCCGCATCGTGGGCGTATCCAAGCTCAAACTGGACGTCGTCGGCACGGAGAAGAAGGACGAGCTGGCCTACCTCGGCGAGAAGGACGCCGCCGCGCTGCGTGCCGAACTGCTCGCGCGGGCCGCCGGATTCGCCCCCGAGACGGCCCGGGACGTCGGCGAGGCGCCGGTCCGCAACCTGCTGCACGTACAGCCCCGGATGCTCGCCGTGTCCCTGCTGCTCACCGGCGCCCCCTGGGTGCTCCTGGTGGCCGCCCTCGTCGTGCCGACGGTCCTGTGGCTGATCACGCACAACGCGTGGACCGTCATCGCGACCGCCCTGCCCATGCTGGGCGGCGCCTTCGCGAGCAGCGTGGGCCGGTTCGTCGCCGAGTACGACTGGCGGGTGGGCGAGTCCCCCGACGGCCTGCGCATCGACCACGGCCTCCTCGACAAGGCGCACGAGACGGTCCCGCCGGGGCGGGTCCAGACCGTGCGGATCGTCGAGCCGCTGCTGTGGCGGCGGCCGGGGTGGGTGCGGGTCGAGCTGGACGTGGCGGGGTCGTCGAACAGCGTCCTGGTGCCGGTCGCCCCGAGGGCGGTCGCCGAGTCGGTGATCTCGCAGATCCTGCCCGGGGTGCGGGTGCCCGCCGCGAGCGAGCTCTCGCGGCCGCCGTCCCGGGCGGCCTGGTGCGTCCCCGTGTGGTGGCACGGCTACGGACTCGCGGTCACCGACGCCGTCTTCGCCGCCGGGCACGGTCTGCTGCGGCGCCGCCTCTCCCTGGTGCCGCACGCGAAGGTGCAGAGCGTGCGGGTCCGGCAGGGGCCCTGGGAGCGGTTCAAGGGCGTGGCCGACGTGCACGTGGACACGGGGGCCAACAAGACGGTGGCCGCGCGGCTGCGGCCCGCCTCGGAGGCCTCGCGGCTTCTGCTGGCGCAGGCCGAGCGGTCCCGGACGGGGCGCCGGGAGGCCCGGCCCGACCGGTGGATGGCCTGAGCCCGGGAGCGCGCGGGGCGCGGTTCCTGGGCTACGCGCGCAGCGCCGTGCGCAGGCCCTCCATGTCGATCTGTTCCGTCTCGTCGTGGGCCGTCAGGTCGATGACCTGGCCCACCCCGCGCTCCGCGTCCGTCATGGCGTCCGACGGCTTGAACTCGGCCTCGGTCTCCGCCTTGTGGACCGCGAGGGCCTCCTCACCCACGACGTCGGCGAGGTCCTCGTTCTGTACGGTCTCCAGCGCGGCAGGTGCCAGGCTCTTCGCGGACGTGCCCTTCGTACCGAAGAAGTCGAAACCGCCCTCGCCCGGGAACCGCCGTCCTTGAACGGGCGGCACCACGGCCGCGGCGGTGGGAACGGTGAAGTGCGCCCCGACCGCGCGCTCGTGGCCCATGTCGTCCATGTCACCCATGGCACCCATGTCGCCCGGGTCTCCGGGGTCGTCGGCGTCGCCGGAGCCCGGCTCGGAGCCGGAGCCGGAGTCGTCTGCCGCCACCGCGTCCGCGCCCGCGGCAGCCACCGCAGGCCGGGCGGTCGACGCCGGACGCGCCAGGCGGTCCAGCGCGACATTGGCCCGCCCGTACAGCGAGGGCGTGGGGCTCGCGCCCGGCCTGACCGCCACCCGCGGCTCGGCGGCCGGAGCGGCACCGCCGGGGACGTTCCCCGCCTCGGCAGAGTCGCCCGCGTCCTCCTGCGGAGACGTTCCCGCACCCGAAGCACGGGAGGAGTCGGAGGACTCGGAGGACTCGGAGGGACCAGAAGAACCGGAGGAACCGGAGGAACCGGAGGGGCCAGAAGCACCCGAGGCGTCGGCGGAACCCGAAGCTCCGGCGGGCTTCTCCCCCTCGGAGGAGCCCCCCGCGGGCAGCGCGGCCCGCGTGGGCGTCGCCGCCTCTATGGCGAGGAGCCTGCGCCCCTCCAGGGCGTCGGCCCGCTCCGTCTCCGCCGTCGCGTACCTCCGCAGCAGTGCCGCGTGCTCGTTGCGCAGCGCCGCGAGCTCGGCCCGCTTGGAGCGCAGCTTGGCCTCCAGCTTGGCACGCAGCTCACGGGACTCGTCGAGGTCGGACTCGGCCTCGGCTATCCGCTCCTCGTAGCGCCACTCGTCGCCCGCGCGGGCGCGCCCGAGCTCCGCGACCCGCTTGCCCGCCGCACGGTCCCACTGCCGCATGACGACCGAGCCCACGACGGCACTGGCCGCGGCGGCTGCGACGAGGCCGCGCAGCACGACGGGTTCCGCGAACATCCAGGCGCCGCCGGCGCAGACGAGGGAGAAACCTGCGACCGCCGACGGAGGAAGCAGCCGGTGAAGAGGTGGGGAATGGCGGTGACGTCCACGTGGCATGGCCAGAAACTTACCGCGCGTAGGCGAAGTCTGGTGCCCCGCCCGCCAAATTCCCGGTGCCCCCACCGCAACTCCCCACCCCAGTGAGCCTCTTCTTCCACGAAGCGTCACTCCACTCCCTCCGCCGGGATTCCGCAACCCGGCGCGGGGCCTACTTCTCGATCAGGCCCTTCGACTCCAGATACTCCTTCGCGACATCCGCTTCCTTCTGGCGCTCCTCGTCGACCTTGCGGTTCAGTTCGATGAGATCGTCCGTCGTGAGCGCCTTGGTGACCTTGGCGAGGGCCTCGGCCAGCTTCTTGTCGCCCGCCTCCTTGGCGTTCACGACGGGAAGGATGTTGTCGGCGTTCTGGAGCTTCTTGTCGTCCTCCAGGATCACGAGGCCGAAGTTCTTCAGCGTCGCGTCCGTGGTGGTCGTCAGGACCAGCTGGTCCGTGCCGTTCTTCACGGCCTGCTTCGACTGCGTGGTACCGACGCCCTTGGGATCGATTCCGGCGACGTCGATGCCGTACTTCTTCTTCAGGCCCGGGGCGCAGAACGGCCGTGTCTCGCATTCGTCACCGGCGGCGATGCGCACCTTCTCGCCCGACTTTCCAAGATCGGAAAGCGTCTTGAGCTTGTGCTTCTTCGCGTATTCGCTGGTCACCGCGAAGGCGTTCTGGTCCACGGCCGCACCGGGCGGCAGCGCCTTGAGGCCGCGCGGCTCGGCCAGCTCGGTGAGTTCGCCGTACGTCGCGTCGAGATCGCTGGAGGCGACCGGCTTCGCGTCGGCGCCGTTCTTCTTCAGGTTGAGGAATTCCGTGAGCGTGGCCGCGTATTCCGGGGCGACGTCGATGGTGCCCTTCTTCAGCTCGGGCTCGTACACCTCGCGGTTCTGCACGGTCTTGACCGACGCGTCGTAACCGGCGTCCCGCAGGACGCCCGCGTACAGCTCGGCGAGGACCTTCTGCTCGGTGAACCGCGCCGAGCCCACCACTATCTTGCCCTTGCCGCCGCCGTCGGAGCCCTTGTCGTCCTCCAGGCTGTCCCCGCCGCACGCGGAGAGCCCCGCGGTCAGCGCCACGACGGCCGTGGCCGCCCCTGCCATCCGTCGTGCGCGACGCGTCCTGCTGTTCATCGGTGAACCACCATTTCGAGAACCGTTTCGAGAGATACCACTACAAGCCGTTGCCACTACAAGCCGTTGCCACTACAAGCCGTTGCCACTACAAGCCGTTGCCGCTACAAGCCGTTGCCACTACGAGCCGTTGCCACTTCAAGCAGTCGTCACTGCGAGCGTCAGGAGGACACCCGGGACCGCCCCCGCATCGGATCGAAGAACCGTCCCGCGAGGACCAGGACGCCCTCCACGAGCAGCGCGAGCAGCGCCACCAGGAAGGCGCCCGCGACGACCTGCGGGGTGTTCTGAAGGTTGAACCCGGCCGTGATGATCCGCCCGAGGCCGCCCTCCCCCGCCATCGCGGCGAGCGTCGCCGTCGCCACCACCTGCACGGCCGCGGACCGCACGCCGGTCATGACCAGCGGGTACGCGAGGGGCAGCTCGACCCGGGCGAAGAGCTGACGTCCGCTCATGCCCATGCCGCGCGCGGCCTCCACCACCGAGCGGTCCACCTCGCGCATGCCGATGTAGGCGTTGGTGAGCAGCGGCGGCACGGCGAACAGGACGAGGGCGATCAGCGTGGGCACGTCCCCGTGCTCGCCGAGCGGGGTGAGCGTGAGCAGGATCAGGACGGCGAGCGTGGGCACCGCGCGGCCGACGTTGGAGATGTTGACCGCGAGGGC
This sequence comes from Streptomyces typhae, assembly GCF_009755605.1. Taxonomy (GTDB): domain Bacteria; phylum Actinomycetota; class Actinomycetes; order Streptomycetales; family Streptomycetaceae; genus Streptomyces; species Streptomyces typhae. Next base: position 317,477 of record NZ_WPNZ01000009.1, on the reverse strand, counting down.
GCCGCCCTTGCCGATGTGGCCGAGGTACAGCGCGACGGGGAGCGCGATCAGGCAGGCCACGGCGAGGCAGACGCCGCTGAAGTAGAGGTGCTCGGCGAGCCGGTGCCACACCCCCTTCTCGCCCTGCCAGTTGGCGGACGTGGTCAGCCAGTCGTAGGCACCGGATATCGCGTTCATACGGGCTCAGCCACCTTGGCCACGCTCTTGGCCGCGCCCGCCTTGCGCGAGAAGCGGCCCGGTCGTATTCGATGGGCTCGGGTCCAGGGCGTGAGCAGCCGCTGGAGAGCGAGGAGCAGCAGGTCGGCGGCGATGGCGAGGACGACGCAGAGCGCGGACGCGGTGAGCACCTGCGCCTTGAACTGGGTGTCGAGGCCGTCGAGGATCAGCGTGCCGAGGCCGCCGTAGTCGACGATCGCGCCGACCGTCGTGAGGGCCACCGTGGACACCGTGGTGATCCGCACACCGGCGAGCAGGGCGGGCAGCGCGAGCGGCAGTTCCACTTCCCACAGCAGCCGCAGCGGGCCGTACCCCATGCCCTTGGCGGCCTCTCTGGCGTCCTCGGGGACCGCCTGGAGGCCCGCGAGGATGTTCCGCACCAGAATCGTCAGCGAATAGAGCACGAGGCCCGTGACGACCAGGGACGCGGAAAGGCCGAAGAAGGGGAGCAGGAGCGAGAACATCGCGAGCGACGGGATCGAGTACAACACCGTCGTCACGCCGAGAATAGGGGCGGCCAGGAAGCGCCAGCGCCGCGCGATCAGCGCGAGGGGCAGCGCGACCGCCACGCCTATCAGCACCGACGCGCCCGTGATCGCCACGTGCTCCAGCGTCGCGTCGGTCAGTTCCTGGCTGCGCGAGCGGATGTACTCGCCGCAGATCCAGTCGTTCGCCACAAGGCAGTCCCGCTTGCTCACCCGCCCCGCCTCCCCCGAAACCCCGTCGCCATGCCGGCTCGGACACGTGCCGAAACCCACATGTCCATCTGACTGGCGACCCTAACCCCGAGCACTGACAATCTCCGAGACGCGGGGGCCCTCTTCGTGCGGGCGCAACACCGTCTTCACAGAACACGCGCCACAATGGGGAATCATGATCCGGTTCGAGAACGTGACCAAGCGGTACGCGGACGGTACGACAGCCGTCGACGATCTGTCCTTCGAGGTGGCGGAGGGTGAACTGGTCACGCTCGTGGGCCCGTCGGGCTGCGGCAAGACCACGACGATGAAAATGGTGAACCGGCTCATCGAGCCGACTGAGGGGCGGATATTCCTCGACGGCGACGACATATCCGGAATCGACCCCGTCCAACTCCGGCGCAGAATCGGCTATGTCATCCAGCAGGTCGGCCTCTTCCCGCACAAGACGGTCCTGGACAACACCGCGACCGTCCCGCATCTGCTCGGCGTGAAGCGCGCGAAGGCCCGCGAGCGCGCCGCCGAGCTGCTCGACCTCGTCGGCCTCGACCCCGCGACCTTCGGCGACCGCTATCCGGAGCAGCTCTCCGGCGGCCAGCGCCAACGCGTCGGCGTGGCCCGCGCCTTGGCGGCCGACCCGCCCGTCCTGCTGATGGACGAGCCGTTCGGAGCGGTCGACCCGGTGGTGCGCGAGCATCTGCAGAACGAGTTCCTCCGCCTCCAGCAGGCCGTCCGCAAGACCGTGCTGTTCGTCACACACGACATCGAGGAGGCCGTCCGTCTCGGTGACCGCATCGCCGTCTACGGCCAGGGCCGCGTCGAGCAGTTCGACACCCCGTCCACGGTCCTCGGCGCGCCCGCGACCGAGTACGTCGCCGACTTCGTGGGCGCCGACCGCGGCCTGAAGCGGCTCTCGGTGACGCCCATCGAGGAGGGCGACCTGGAGCAGCCGCCGGTGGTCCACCTCGACGACCCGCTGCCCAAGGACCTCGAAGGGGCCGGGGCCCGCTGGGCCGTCGTCCTGGACGGCGAGAACAACCTGCACGGCTGGATCTCCGCCGAGCACGCGCGCGCGGGCACCGGCACGGTGCGCGAGCACGCCCGCCGCATGGAGGCGTGGCTGCCGGTGGGCGCGAGCCTGAAGCAGGCGTTCTCGACGATGCTCCAGCACGACGCGGGCTGGATCGCGGTCATCGACGAGCGCAGCGAGGGCCGCTTCCTGGGCGTCCTCACCCCGGCCCGGCTGCACGAGGCGCTGCGCCGCTCGACGGCCGCGGACGCGCGGGACATCGCGCGGGAGGACGTGGACCTGGAGACGGTGGCGTCGATCACGGCGACGTGACGTTCCGGACGCCCCGAAGGCCCGGTCCTCGCGCCCACCCGGGCCTCCCGGAGGGTCAGCGCACGTCCGACCCGCCGGTCAGCCGCCCGCTCATCCACACCAGCGACGCCGGGATCTCGCGCCGCCACGTGTTGAAGTTGTGGCCGCCGCTGGCGAGGGTGATCGAGGAGACCCGGGTGGGGGACTTGACCTTCTCGATGAACTTCTTGGTGTCCTTGTAGTTGCCCTCGCCCTTCTTGCTGGTGGTGACCAGCAGGGAGGTCTTGGGCGGCGGCATGTGGTCGAGGTACCACAGCAGGTTCGCGCGCCGCTCCCGCTCCTTGTCGCCGTGGAACAGATTGCCGGTCGTCACGTCCTGGGCGGCCTTGTAGTAGGCGGAGAGGCCGACTCCGGCGCCGTACACGCGCGGGTGGTGCATGGCGACCTTCAGGGCGCAGTAGCCGCCCGTGGAGTCCCCGATGATGCCCCAGCTCTCGGCCTTCCTGCCGACGCGGTAGTGGTCACTGATGGCGCCGGGGAGGTCCTTGGCGAAGAACGTCTCGGACTGCGGGCCGCCGGGGATGTCCACGCACTCGGTGTCCCGGGGCGGTGCCACGGTGGGCCGCAGCATGACCAGGATCATCGGCTGCATCTTGCCGTCCTTGGCCTGCTTGTGGGCGGTCTGCGGGTAGTGCAGGCCCTTGATGAGGGCTTCTGCGGTGCCGGGGTAGCCGGTCAGGACGGCGGCCGCGGGGAACGTGCGGTGCTTGTACTGCGGCTGGAAGTACTCGGGCGGCAGGTACACGTACGCCGGGCTGGCGATCCTGGAGTTCCGGCCCTGGACGTCGATCTTCTGGATCTGGCCGCCGAGCCGCGGGATGCCGCCTCCGGGCACGTCGACGGACTGGGTGTCGACCACCCTGACGGGGCCCTTCTCGCCCTTCATGGCGTCGTGGTCGACGACCACGCCCTGCGCCGTCTCCTGGCCGAAGAGATCGGCCCAGGTGGCGTAGAAGCCGAAGGCCTGGTTGGCCGCGAGGCCGACGGACGCGAAGATCGCGAGCTGCGTGGCGAGCAGCAGCCCGACGCGCCCGGTGACCGCCTGCCAGCTGCGGCGGGCGAGGCGCGGCCAGAGCCAGACCGTGCCGATGAACAGCAGCACGGCCAGCACTACGGCAAGTGCAAGCACCTTGTTGCTCGTGAGACCCATGGGATGATCCTGCCTGCGCTTTCTGCGTGTCCGCCCCTCGGGCGGCCGATACGGAGGGCGAAAACTCCAGGTATGGACCGTTCCATACCTTTTCCGCCGACTTTCCGCCGGTTTTGCAGTGGGGAGTGAACCCCGCTCCCCGATGGACCGTCCTAGAGGGCGCAATATCACCGGATGCCGCCTTTGGCGCCGGTTCGAAGCTCTCTCGCAGAACTACGGGATGCGATGTCTGTCAGGATAGATGGCGAAATGTCGGGTGCGGTTCCAGGAGGCCAGGACGGCGGCGACGGCCGACTGCGCCGGATCCTGCGCGGCCCCCGCCCCGAGGCCGTCCCGGTCCTCGCCGCCAGAATCTGCGCCCTCGTCGGGCTCCTGAACATCGCGGCGGCCGTCTTCCCGCGCTTCAGGCGCAGCCGCCTGCACACCTTCGCCGAGGTCCTGCCGGGCGCGCTCGGCCCCTTCGCCGCCGCCCTGGCGCTCAGCTGCGGCGTCCTGCTGCTCCTGCTCGCGCACGGCCTGCGAAGGCACAAGCGGCGCGCCTGGCGGGCCGCCGTCGTGCTGCTGCCCGCGGGCGCGGTGGCGCAGTTCGCGTACCGCCACTCGTTCATCGGCGCCGCGATCTCCCTCGCGCTGCTCGCGCTGCTGCTGCGGCACCGCAAGGAGTTCGCCGCGCTGCCCGACCCGCGCAGCCGCTGGCGCGCCCTGGCCAACTTCGTGCTCCTCGGCGCCGGTTCCATCGCGCTCGGCCTGGTGATCGTCAGCGTCCACCCGAACAAGGTCATCGGCGACCCGGGCATCGCGGACCGCCTCACCCACGTCCTGTACGGCCTCTTCGGCCTCGAAGGCCCCGTCGGCTACACCGGCAACACCTCCTGGACCGTCGGGGCCTCCCTCGGCGCCCTCGGCATGCTGACCGCGCTCACCACCATCTACCTGGCCTTCCGCCCCGAGCACCCGGCGGCGCGCCTCACCCAGGACGACGAGAGCCGGCTGCGCGAACTGCTCGCCAAGCACGGCCGCCGCGACTCCCTCGGCCACTTCGCGCTCCGCCGCGACAAGGGCGTCGTCTTCTCCCCCAGCGGCAAGGCCGCCGTCACCTACCGCGTGGTGTCCGGCGTGATGCTCGCCTCCGGGGACCCCATCGGCGACGTGGAGGCCTGGCCGGGTGCCATCGAGCGCTTCATGGACGAGGCCAAGGCGCACTCCTGGACCCCGGCCGTCATGGGCTGCTCCGAGACCGGCGGTGAGGTCTGGACCCGCGAGACCGGCCTGGACGCCCTGGAGCTCGGCGACGAGGCGGTGGTGGATGTCGCGGATTTCTCCCTGTCCGGGCGCGCGATGCGCAACGTGCGCCAGATGGTCAAGCGGATCGAGCGCAATGGCTACGAGACGCGCGTACGGCGCATCCGTGACCTCGGGGAGAAGGAACTGGAGCGCATCCAGCGCGCCGCCGAGGACTGGCGGGGCACCGACACCGAGCGCGGCTTCTCCATGGCGCTCGGCCGCATCGGCGACCCCGACGACGGCGACTGCCTGATCGCGACGGCCCACAAGGCCGACGAGAAGGCCGGACAGTACGGCGACTTGAAGGCCGTACTGCACTTCGTGCCGTGGGGCGAGGACGGCGTCTCGCTCGACCTGATGCGCCGCGACCGGTCGGCCGACCCGGGCATGAACGAACTCCTCATCGTCGCCGCGCTCCAGGCCGCGCCGAAGCTCGGGATCACGCGCGTGTCCCTGAACTTCGCGATGTTCCGCGCGGCGCTCGCCCGCGGCGAGAAGCTCGGCGCGGGCCCGGTCCTGCGTGCCTGGCGCGGGCTCCTCGTGTTCCTCTCGCGCTGGTTCCAGATCGAGTCGCTGTACAAGTTCAACGCGAAGTTCCGGCCGCGCTGGGAGCCCCGTTTCGTGGTCTACCGCTCCAGCCGCGACCTGCCGCGGATCGGTTTCGCCGCGATGCAGGCAGAGGGCTTCGTCACCTTCGCGCTGCCGCGCTTTCTGCGCCGCGCCACCGTGCAGCGCCGCCCCTGCCCGCACCAGTCGGCGCACACCGCCGAGCGTGAGGTCCGCGCGGCGTAGCGGCAGCCCGCGCGGGCCTAGGCTTGAGGCATGAGTACGGTGCGCGGGGACAGCGAGGACGACGGGCTGCGTATCCCGGCAGGGGGCGGCGGCGGGCGGCGCGGGGGTGAGGTGGCCGGGCTCCCCCGGTGGGACCGCTGTGCCGTCATGGGGGTCGTGAACGTGACCCCCGACTCCTTTTCCGACGGCGGCCGCTGGTTCGACACCACGGTGGCCGTCAAGCACGGCATCGACCTGGTCGCGCAGGGCGCCGACCTCGTCGACGTGGGCGGCGAGTCGACCCGGCCGGGCGCCGCGCGCGTCGACGAGGACGAGGAGCTGCGGCGCGTCGTCCCCGTCGTACGGGGCCTCGCGGCCGAAGGCGTCACGGTCTCCGTGGACACCATGCGCGCCCGCGTGGCACAGCAGGCGCTCGCGGCGGGCGCCGTCCTCGTCAACGACGTCTCCGGAGGCCTCGCCGACCCCGGCATGGTGCCGGCCGTGGCGGCCGCGCAGGCGCCCTTCGTGGTCATGCACTGGCGCGGCTTCCTCACCGACATCCACGCCCGGCCGGTGTACGAGGACGTGGTCTCCGAAGTCGTCGACGAGCTCCACGCGCGCGTGGAGGCCGCGGTCGCCGGGGGCATCGCCCCGGAGCGGATCGTCGTCGACCCCGGCCTCGGCTTCTCCAAGAACGCCGAGCACGACCTGGCGCTGCTCGCCCGCATCGACCGGCTCCGCACGCTCGGCCGACCCGTCCTGGTCGCCGCCTCCCGCAAGAGGTTCCTCGGCCGGGTCCTCGCGGGCCCCGAGGGCTCCCCGCCGCCCGCACGCGAGCGGGACGCCGCGACGGCCGCCGTGTCCGCGCTCGCGGCGCACCAGGGCGCCTGGGCGGTGCGCGTGCACGAGGTGCGGGCCACGGCGGACGCGGTACGGGTGGCGCGGGCCGTCACGGACGCCGCCGGACCGGGACAGAGTGGGAACAAGGGTGGGAACAGCGGTGCCGGCGGTGTCGCCGGACCGGAATCGGCCGGGGAGGCTGGCGCTCAGTGACGCGCGCGCAGACGGACGTCGAGCAGGTCGAACTCGCCAACACGGCCTTCTACGAAGCGCTGGAGCGGGGCGACTTCGACGGCGTGTCGGACCTGTGGCTCGACGCCGCGGACCTCGCCGACGCGGCGACGTACAGCGAGACACCGGAGACGGGCGGCCCCGGCACGGTCCGCGAGGGCGGCCTGCCGGAGATCGACCTCGACGACCCCGCGGACCCCGGCAGCACCGCCGGCCCGGAACCGGCCTCGGAGGGACCCGCCATCTCCTGCGTCCACCCCGGCTGGCCGGTGCTCACGGGCCGCGGCGAGGTCCTCAGGTCGTACGCGCTGATCATGGCCAACACCGAGTACATCCAGTTCTTCCTCACCGACCTGCGGGTCTGCGTCGCCGGCGACACCGCCCTGGTGACCTGCACGGAGAACATCCTCAGCGGCGGCCCCGCGCCGCAGGACGGCGACGAGCTCGGCCCTCTCGTCGGGCAGCTCGTGGTCGCCACGAATGTGTTCCGCCGCACACCCGACGGCTGGAAGCTGTGGTCGCACCACGCGTCCCCGGTGCTCGCGGAGACCGGCGACGACGAGGACGAGGAGCCTTCCTCGTAGCCCTCTTCGGACTGCTTCTCGGTGGGTAAGGGGACCCGCGAGCCCGCGCAGGAGCGTCGTCCGGCAGCCCCGCGGGCGAACACTGTCGGTGCTCGCAGGTAGATTCGATCGAGGCCGGTGTGCCGTCCGCACACGGCAGAGCCGGCCGTTACCGACGACTGTCAGGAGTGATTCGCGTGGATCGTGTCGCGCTGCGAGGCCTGAAGGCCCGCGGGCACCACGGTGTGTATCCGCGGGAGCGCGAGGAGGGCCAGACCTTCATCGTGGACCTGGTCCTGGGCCTGGACACCCGTGCGGCCGCGGCCGACGACGACCTGGCGAAGACCGTGCACTACGGCATCGTGGCGGAGGAGGTCGTGGCCGTCGTCGAGGGCGAGCCGGTGAACCTCATCGAAACGCTCTCCGAGCGCATCGCCCAGGCCTGCCTGAAGCACGAGGGAGTCCTGGAAGTCGAGGTCACGGTGCACAAGCCGGACGCCCCGATCACCGTCCCGTTCGACGACGTGACCGTCACCATCACCCGGAGCCGCGTATGACCGCCCACAGCGACCCCACCGTCCAGCCGGTCCCCACGTCCGTGGTGGAGCAGGTGGACGCCGCCGACACGACACTGTCCAACCCGCAGCGCGCCGTGATCTCCCTCGGGTCGAACCTGGGCAACCGTCTGGAGACCCTCCAGGGGGCCGTGGACGCCCTGGAGGACACTCCGGGCCTGCGGGTCAAGGCGGTCTCCCCCGTGTACGAGACGGAGCCCTGGGGCGTCGAGCCCGGCTCCCAGCCCGCGTACTTCAACGCCGTGGTGGTCGTGAGGACCACGCTCCCCCCGGCCTCGCTCCTGGAGCGCGCCCAAGCCGTGGAGGAGGCCTTCCACCGCGTACGGGACGAGCGCTGGGGCCCGCGCACGATCGACGTGGACATCGTCGCGTACGCCGACGTGGTCTCCGACGACCCCGTGCTCACGCTGCCGCACCCGCGGGCGCACGAGCGGGCCTTCGTACTCGCCCCGTGGCACGACGTCGAGCCCCAGGCGCAGCTCCCCGGACACGGACCCGTGGCCCGGCTGCTCGACGACGTCACCCGTGAGGGCGTCGCGCCGCGCGCCGACCTGGAACTCCGGCTGCCCGAGTAATCGTTAGGGTCCACAGGGACCACACAGCAGGCCAGGGACCCTCCCGGCAGGCACGGACAGGGACATGAGGGGCGACCGCCGGAATGAAGCAACTGCGCGTGGGGATGCTGGCGGGCCTCTTCGCCGTCGCCGGAGTGCTGTCCTGGGCCGCGGCCCGGCTGTGGGACTCCGTGGGCACGCTGCCGCGTGTGCCGCTCGCCGCGCCCATCGTCCTCGCCCTGATCGCCGTGGTGCTGCTCGCCACGGCGATCTCCCTGCGCGCCCGGCTGCGCGCCCAGCGTGAGCGGCGGCCGGGCGCGAAGGGCGTCGAGCCGCTGATGGCCGCCCGCGCGGTCGTCTTCGGCCATGCCAGCGCGCTGGTCGCCGCCCTCGTCTGCGGGATGTACGGCGGTGTGGGCGTGTTCATGCTGGAGTTCCTGGACATCCCCGCCCGCCGGGACCAGGCGTACTACGCCGGGTTCTCGGTCCTCGCGGGCATCGGCGTCATAGCGGCCGCGTTCTTCCTGGAGCGGGTCTGCAAGCTCCCCGAGGACAGCGACGACGAACACGGCGGGACGGCTCCCGCGGCGTGAGCCGCCGCACCGGAGGCAGGGAGGAAGTCGTCCCCGTCACCACGGCTGCCTGGCCAGATGGCCGTTGATCAAAAAGCTGGGACAAGGGTCGAGACGGAAGCTGTACAGGGTGAACGGCTTGTCCCCGGAGGTGCGTGAACGCACCTCACGCACTTCGGCCCACGCCGCCTCCCGCAGCTCGAGCGGATGGTGCTCGGCGGGAAATGTCCGGCGCGAGGGCCAGGTGTCGGCCACGGCGAGGCGTGAGGCTGCCCCCTGCTTGTTGGGCGTGAAACGCGCCCCGACCACCTGGGCAAGCTCCGCGAGAAAAGGCACATTGGCGCTGACGAGAAGCCTCGCCGACCAGTGGCTGCTCCGGTAGCCGTCACCGTCCGTGTAGCCGTCCAGAAAACCTTCGGACGTCTCTCGGTCCCGTAACACCACCCGTGGAAAACGCTGCCGCATATGGTGTGCGTCGCCGCCGACGTACTGCCTGATCAGCCACCTCGACAACAGTCGTCCGGACCGACCGCTCGTCCTGCAACGTCCATAACTCGCACCCCACTTGAACTTCGCGTGCCCGCAGACGTCCGCCCACGGCGTTCACGGTCTGCTTGCTCGGAAGCCCGTGCCCCATCGTGATCCCCCTTGACCAGCGATCACCTCGCTGAACGGGACCCTACGGGGTGCCACTGACAAGCCGGCTAGTGCGCCATGATCAAGCTCATTGCCTCATTCCGCGTCGCCGCGTCCCGCAGCTGGCCACGGACCGCGGACGTGATGGTCTTCGCGCCTGGCTTACGGATACCGCGCATCGACATGCACATGTGCTCGCACTCCACCACGACGATCACCCCGCGTGGCTCCAGGATGTCCATCAGGGAGTCGGCGATCTGCGTCGTCATCCGCTCCTGTACCTGCGGCCGACGAGCGTAGACATCCACCAGCCGGGCGAGCTTCGACAAGCCGGTGATCTTGCCGGTGGCGGCCGGGATGTAGCCGACGTGCGCCACGCCCCTGAAGGGCACCAGGTGATGCTCACAGCATGAGGTGACCTCGATGTCCTTCACCAGGACCATCTCGTCGTGCCCCAGGTCGAACGTCGTCGTCAGGACGTCCTCGGGCTTCTGCCACAGGCCCGCGAATATCTCCTTGTACGCCCGCGCCACCCGGCCCGGCGTCTCCCGCAGACCCTCGCGGTCCGGGTCCTCGCCGACCGCGATGAGCAGCTCGCGCACGGCGTTCTCGGCCCGCTTCTCGTCGAACTCACCGATGGAGCCCTCGCCGTCCAGCGTCACGGGGTCGGTCATCTGTGCCTCGTTCCTGGTTCCAGTGTCCTGCGGGCGGCTGAAAAGAGCCGCGCCCCCCAGGCTAGAACCTGGGGGGCGCGGCATCCATTCCGGGCCTGGTGAGGCATCCGGTGCGGGGAGTGACTCAGCTCTCGGGGCGGTCCTCCGGGGCCACCTCGATGCCTTGGGTCTCCCCCGTCCCGGTCGTACCGGCGGTCACCGCGGGGGTGGCGCCGTTCGCACCGTTCGTCAGCGAGAGCTCCTTCGGCGAGAGCACCGGCGGGCGCGTCGACGGCGTACGCCGCGTGGAGCCCGTCCAGGCCGGTCGGGCCGGACGCTTGACGATGGGGGCGAAGACCTCGGCGATCTCCTCCTTGCCCAGCGTCTCCTTCTCCAGGAGTTGCAGGACCAGGTTGTCGAGCACGTCGCGGTTCTCGACCAGGATCTCCCAGGCCTCGTTGTGCGCGGTCTCGATGAGCTTCTTGACCTCTTCGTCGACCAGCGCCGCGACCTCTTCGGAGTAGTCCCGCTGGTGCGCCATCTCGCGCCCGAGGAACGGCTCGCTGTTGTCGCCGCCGAACTTGATCGCGCCGAGACGCTCGGTCATGCCGTACTGCGTGACCATCGCGCGAGCGGTGGCCGTGGCCTTCTCGATGTCGTTGGCGGCACCGGTGGTCGGGTCGTGGAAGACCAGTTCCTCGGCCGCGCGCCCGCCCAGCATGTACGCGAGCTGGTCGAGCATCTCGTTGCGCGTGGTCGAGTACTTGTCCTCGTCCGGCAGGACCATGGTGTAGCCGAGGGCACGTCCGCGCGACAAGATCGTGATCTTGTGGACCGGGTCCGCGTTGGGGGAGGCCGCCGCGACCAGGGCGTGACCGCCCTCGTGATACGCGGTGATCTTCTTTTCCTTGTCGGACATGATCCGGGTCCGCTTCTGCGGGCCCGCCACGACGCGGTCGATGGCCTCGTCCAGCATGTGGTTGTCGATCAGCTTCTGGTTGCTGCGCGCGGTGAGCAGGGCGGCCTCGTTGAGGACGTTGCTCAGGTCCGCGCCGGTGAAGCCCGGCGTGCGCCGCGCGACGGCGCCCAGGTCGACGTCCGGTGCGACCGGCTTGCCCTTCTGGTGGACCTTGAGGATCTCCAGACGGCCCTGCATGTCCGGGCGGTCGACGGCGATCTGCCGGTCGAAGCGTCCGGGGCGCAGGAGGGCCGGGTCGAGGATGTCCGGCCTGTTCGTGGCGGCGATCAGGATGACGCCGCCCTTCACGTCGAAGCCGTCCATCTCGACGAGCAGCTGGTTGAGCGTCTGCTCGCGCTCGTCGTGACCGCCGCCGAGGCCGGCGCCGCGGTGGCGGCCGACCGCGTCGATCTCGTCGACGAAGACGATCGCCGGGGCGTTCGCCTTGGCCTGCTCGAAGAGGTCACGCACTCGGGAGGCACCGACACCGACGAACATCTCGACGAAGTCGGAACCCGAGATGGAGTAGAACGGCACGCCCGCCTCGCCCGCGACGGCGCGCGCGAGGAGCGTCTTGCCCGTTCCGGGCGGGCCGTACAGCAGCACGCCCTTGGGGATCTTGGCGCCGACGGCCTGGAACTTCGCCGGCTCCTGGAGGAACTCCTTGATCTCGTGGAGTTCCTCGACCGCCTCGTCGGAGCCCGCGACGTCGCTGAACGTCGTCTTCGGGGTGTCCTTGGTGATGAGCTTGGCCTTGGACTTGCCGAAGTTCATGACCCGGCTGCCGCCGCCCTGCATCTGATTCATCAGGAACAGGAAGACGACGACGATGAGAACAAAGGGGAGGAGGGACAGCAGGATGCCGACGAAGGGGTTCTGCTTCGACGGCGAGACGGTATAACCGTCCGGGATCTGCTTGTCCTCGTATTTGGCCTGCAGCGTCTTGGCGAGTTCGACGCCCTGGTCGCCGATATAGCTCGCCTGGATCTTGCTGCTGCCCTTGACCTTCTGGCCGTCCTTGAGCTCCACCTTGATGGTGTGATCGTCGCCGGTCGTGAGCTTGGCCGATTCGACCTTGTTGTCGTCGATGGCCTGCACGACCTGGCCGGTGTCCACTGTCTTGTAGCCGCCGGACGAACCGACGACCTGCATCAACACGACCACGGCAAGGACGGCCAGCACGATCCACATGACTGGCCCACGGAAGTATCGCTTCACGTCCATCCACACGGAGCGATGCCGCTCCGTACCTCCTGCCATAGTGAGTTTGATAAAGACTGTTCTTCGGACGGTACCCCAGCATTGTCACCCGAAGCCGCACGGGACGGCTGCCTGTACCGCCTTCGCATGCTCCAACGGCGGGAGACGGCTGAGGGTTCCCGGGCGTCCTACGCCGCCCGAGCCGTCCGGCGCAAGTCGTCAGCCGCCGTAGACGTGCGGGGCGAGGGTGCCGACGAACGGCAGGTTGCGGTACTTCTCCGCGTAGTCCAGGCCGTACCCGACGACGAACTCGTTCGGGATGTCGAAGCCGACCCACTCCACGTCGATGGCGACCTTCGCCGCCTCGGGCTTGCGCAGGAGCGTGCACACCTTCAGGGACGCGGGCTCGCGCGAGCCGAGGTTGGACAGCAGCCACGACAGCGTCAGGCCGGAGTCGATGATGTCCTCGACGATCAGGACGTGGCGTCCCTTGATGTCGGTGTCGAGGTCCTTGAGGATGCGGACCACACCGGAGGACTGCGTGCCGGCGCCGTACGAGGACACCGCCATCCAGTCCATCGTGAGCGGCGTGGACAGCGCACGCGCCAGGTCCGCCATGACCATCACGGCGCCCTTGAGGACCCCGACGATCAGCAGGTCCTTGCCCGCGTACTCCGCGTCGATCTTCGCGGCCAGCTCGGCCAGCTTCGCGTCGATCTCTTCCTTGGTGATGAGCACCGACTGAAGGTCGGTGCCCATGTCTTTCGCGTCCACCCGCATCACTTTCGGTCGTCCCACCGGCCGGTCGGGAAAAACGGTCCCGGGTCAGCCTTGCCGGATGACCAGTCTGCCACCCTGCCGCTGTGCGACGACTTTGCCCGGGAGATTGATGGCTCCCTGGCCCCGCCAGCCCGTGATCAACCGGTCCACCTCTTCGATGTGCCGGGCGAACAGCGCGCCCGCGGGGGCGCCCGCCTCGATGGCCGCGCGGCGCACGATGCGGCGGCGCACCGCGGGGGGCAGCGCGAACAGCTTGGCGCACTCGAGCAGGCCCGTGGCGTCCCGCACCGAGGACTCGGCCTGCGCGGCCCAGGCGTCCAGCGCGTCGGCGTCGTCGCGGGAGAGCTGCGCGGTGCGCGCGAGGGCCTCCACCACGCCCTTGCCGAGCGCCTTCTCCAGGGCGGGCAGGCCTTCGTGCCGCAGGCGGGAGCGGGTGTAGGCCGGGTCCGCGTTGTGCGGGTCGTCCCAGACCGGCAGCGACTGGACCATGCACGCCTTGCGGGCGGTCTGGCGGTCGAGGTGCAGGAAGGGTCTGCGGTAGCGGCCGCCGGCCCCCGAGACCGCGGCCATGCCGGAGAGCGAGCGGATGCCGGAGCCGCGGGCGAGCCCGAGCAGCACCGTCTCGGCCTGGTCGTCGCGGGTGTGGCCGAGCAGCACGGCGGTGGCGCCGTGGCGCTCGGCCGCCTCATCCAGGGCGGCGTAGCGCGCGTCGCGGGCGGCGGCCTCGGGGCCGCCGTCACGGCCGACGTGCACCACCAGGGACTCGATGGGGTCGAGGCCGAGCGCGGTCATGCGGGTGACGACCTCGGCGGCACGCAGGTCGGAGCCGGGCTGAAGGCCGTGGTCGACGGTCACCGCGCCGGCGCGGATGCCGAGCTTGGGGGCCTCGAACGCGAGCGCGGAGGCGAGCGCCATGGAGTCGGCGCCGCCGGAGCACGCCACGAGCACGAGCGGCGGCGCGGGAGGCGGGGAGGGTGCGGGGTGGGGAGAGCGCGACGGGGTGAGCTCGCGGTGCGCGGAGGTGTCGGTCAGTACGTCGTGAAGTACGCGGCGGACCGCCAGGCGTATCGCCGCGACCGCAGGATGGGGACCCATTCCGGTTGGTTCCCTTCATGAAGTTCGGGGGGTGAGCCTCGGATCAGTCACTCAGAGTGTGTCGATGGTGACAGAACCGAGCCATTACCCGAGCATTGCACGCCCACCCACGGCTCACGGTCCCTCGGACGGGTGATTGCGGAGGCGTTCCTCTGCCGTCGGCCGCAGCGGTTCGCTCAGTCCGCCCTACGGTGCACCCGTGCGACCCAGTCCGCCGGTTTGGCGATCTCGGCCTTGGTGGGAAGCGTGTTCGGGGAGGTCCACACGCGGTTGAAGCCGTCCATGCCGACCTCGTCCACGACCGCCCGTACGAACCGCTCGCCGTCACGGTACTGCCGCAGCTTCGCGTCCAGGCCGAGCAGCTTGCGCAGCGCCTGGTCGAGGCGGCTGGCGCCGCGCTGGCGGCGCTCCTTGAACTTCTCCCGGATCTCCGTGACGGACGGCACGACATCGGGTCCGACGCCGTCCATGACGTAGTCCGCGTGGCCTTCGAGCAGGGACATGACGGCGGTCAGACGGGCCAGGATCTCGCGCTGCGCCGGGGTCTGGACGATCTCCACGAAGGAGCGGCCGCCGCCGGTCGTGCCCTCGTCGTCCTCCGCGCCGTCGGAGCGGCCGCCCGCCAGCGACTGGGCGGCCTCCCTGATGCGCTCCAGGACGGTCATCGGGTCGACGTCGGTCTCGCCGAGGAAGGCCTGGATCTCGCCCTCCAGGTGGTCGCGCAGCCACGGCACGGACGAGAACTGGGTGCGGTGGGTCTCCTCGTGCAGGCACACCCAGAGCCGGAAGTCGTGCGGGTCCACGTCGAGTTCGCGCTCCACGTGGACGATGTTGGGCGCCACGAGCAGGAGCCGCCCGCCGCCGTTCGCGCCGGCCGGCAGGTCGCGGGTGGCGGGGGCGAAGGTCTCGTACTGGCCGAGGACGCGGGAGGCCAGGAAGGACAGCAGCATGCCGAGTTCGACGCCCGTCACCTTGCCGCCGACCGCGCCGAGCACGGCACCGCCGGGGCCGCCGCCGCGGCGGTCCTTCATCTTCTCCAGGAGCGGCTTGAGCACCTCGCGGAAGCCCGCGACGTTGGCCCGCACCCAGCCCGCGCGGTCCACCACCAGAACGGGGGTGTCGTGGATGTCCTCCGTCCCCATCCGGGTGAAGGAACGGACGTGCCCTTCCGAGGACTTGGCGTGTTTGCGCAGCTCCGCGACCACCGCGCGGGCCTCGTCCCGGCTCACCTCCGGGCCCGGCCGCACGAGCCGGGTCGCGGTCGCCACCGCGAGGTTCCAGTCGACCATCTCCGCACCACCGAGGCTCGTCATGCCGTCAACCGTACGGGGTCCGCTGCTCCCGCGTACGGGGATGGGGGTGCCGTTGTCCGTTCCGCACGGGGCGGTGCGCGCTACGACCCGCGGACCGCGAGAGCCGTCGCCATGGCGTCCAGCGTCGACTGGGCCCCCTGGGGGTCCGTCGTGCCCGTGGTCATGAACGCGAAGACCAGGAGTCGGCCGTTCGCGTCGACCACGGTGCCCGCGAGGCTGTTCACACCGGTGAGGGTGCCGGTCTTGGCGCGTACGAGGCCGGTGCCCGCGGACGCGTCCGGGTAGCGGCTGACCAGGGTGCCGGTGAATCCGGCGACCGGCAGGCCGGTGATCACTGGGCGCAGCTCGGGGTGGCCGGGGCCCGCGGCCCGCTTCAGGAGGGCGGTGAGGAGCTGTGCGCTGAGCCGGTCGTCCCGGTCGAGTCCGCTGCCGTCGTCGAACACGGCCCCGTCGAGCGGCAGGCCGAGCTTGCCGAGCTGGGCCCGCACCGCCCGTGCGCCGCCCTCGAAGCTCGCGGGCTCGCCCGCGGCCACGGCGGTCTCGCGTGCCAGGGCCTCGGCGATGTCGTTGTCGCTGTGCGTCAGCATCCGCTCGACGAGGGCCGACAGGGGCTGGGACCGGGTGCTCGCCAGGTGCTCGGCGCGCGCGCCCGCCTTCTTGGCGTCCGGGTCGGCCTTGATGCCGATGCCGCGTTCGCGCAGCAGGTTGGCGAAGTTCCGGGCGGCGTCGCCGGCGGGCTCGGCGGTGCGCGGCGCGGTCCCCGACGAGGAGGTGTCCAGGCGGCCCTCGTCGGCCATGAGGGCGCTGACGGGGGCGATGTTCTCGTTGGGGCCGATGGGGTGCTGCGGCGGACCGGAATAGCGGGACGTGTCGTAGAAAAGGGATACGTCCTGGTCGGTGCCGCGCTTCTTGAGGGCCTCCGCGGTGGCGTCGGCCAGCTCGCGCAGGCTCGCGGACTCGGCCACGTAGCGGCCCTCGCCGCGGGCGGTCAGCGTCGGGTCGCCGCCGCCGACGAGGACGACATCGCGGGAGCCGGGCTCGACGACGGTTCTCGTGGTCAGCCGGTGGTCGGGGCCGAGGGCGGACAGCGCGGCGACCGCCGTGGCGATCTTCGTGGTGGACGCGGGGGTCAGCTCGCGCCCCGACCCCTTGCCGTACACGCGCTTGCCTGAGGCCACGTCCACGACCACCGCGGCGCGCTCGGGGCCCAGCTTGGAGTCGTCCATGAGCGGGTCGAGCACGGCGGCGAGAGGCTTGGTGCCCGTCCCGTCGCCGGTACGGGCGGAACGGCTGAGTCCGGCGAGCACGGCGGGGGCGCTTGGCGCCGCGTCGGACGCCTCGCCGCCCGGCGCCCCGGCGTGATCTCCGCCACCCCCGGCCTCCCGGGAAGCCGCGAGCTGCCGCTCGGCCGTACGCTGACCGGAGGAGTCCCAGGGGCCGGCCGCGGCAATCGCCACGGCCGCGACGACGAGGCCGGCAGCGGCCGAGACGGCCGTGAGCTGCCAGGTCCTGAGTTTCGCGGGAGGCTTGACGGCAAGCCGCCTCAGAAGCACCAGCAGCTTGTGAAGCTGCTGCCCAGGCTTGCGCTCGTCCACGACGACCTGCCCCTTTCGCGATCACACATCTGCGTGAGGGACACTTAACCACCCGAAGTATGTGCTGATCATGGAGGAGCCACCCGTGGAGTTCGACGTCACCATCGAGATTCCGAAGGGTTCGCGGAACAAGTACGAGGTCGACCACGAGACCGGCCGCATCCGCCTGGACCGTCGACTCTTCACGTCCACCAGCTACCCGGCGGACTACGGCTTCGTCGAGAACACCCTGGGTGAGGACGGCGACCCGCTGGACGCCCTGGTCATCCTGGACGAGCCGACCTTCCCCGGCTGCCTCATCAAGTGCCGCGCGATCGGCATGTTCCGGATGACGGACGAGGCCGGCGGCGACGACAAGCTGCTGTGCGTGCCCGCCTCCGACCCGCGCGTGGAGCACCTGCGCGACATCCACCACGTGTCCGAGTTCGACCGCCTGGAGATCCAGCACTTCTTCGAGGTCTACAAGGACCTGGAGCCCGGCAAGTCCGTCGAGGGCGCCGACTGGGTCGGCCGCACCGACGCCGAGGCCGAGATCGAGGCCTCGTACAAGCGCTTCGAGGCGCACGGCGGCCACTGAGCATCCCCAAAGCCGTAACCGACGGGCCGCGTGACCTCCACCAGGTCACGCGGCCCGTCCGCGTATGCGCCGCGGATGCAGACGCATACCTACGCACGTCGTGCGCATACTGACGTACGTAGGGCGCGCAACGACACGTACGCACATAGGAGCGAGGCATCACCGGTGGCTGAACCGGAGGAGGAAGACCGCAAGCCGCAGTCGGACGAGGCGCACAGCGCCTTCGCCCCGGTGGGCGGCGTGGACCAGACGGCCGTGGCCGTGGCCGAGGAGGACCATCCGTCCTCCGAGTTCACGATCCCGACGGGCCTCAGGATCCCGCAGTTGCCCGAGGAGAGCGAGTCCTCGGCGTTCACCCCGCCGGAGACCTACGACTCCCGGCAGCAGCCACCCGCCTTCACTCCGGCCGGCGGGGTGCCCATCATCCGGCTGACCAAGGAGGCGCCCTGGCAGGACCGGATGCGCACGATGCTGCGCACCCCGGTCGCCGAGCGCCCTGCGCCGGAGCCCACGCAGAAGCAGGAGGACGACGAGGGGCGCGCCGTGCCCCGCGTCCTGGACCTGACGCTGCGCATCGGCGAGCTGCTCCTGGCCGGCGGCGAGGGCGCGGAGGACGTGGAGGCGGCGATGTTCGCCGTCACGCACTCCTACGGCCTCGACCGCTGCGAGCCGAACGTCACGTTCACGCTGATCGCCATCTCGTACCAGCCGTCCCTGGTCGACGACCCGGTGACGGCGTCGCGCACGGTCCGTCGCCGCGGCACCGACTACACGCGGCTCGCGGCCGTGTACCAGCTCGTGGACGACATCAGCTCCGAGGACGTCGAAGTCTCCCTGGAGGAGGCCTACCGGCGCCTCGCCGAGGTGCGCCGCAACCGGCACCCCTACCCGGGCTGGGCCCTGACGGCGGCGGCGGGCCTCCTCGCTGGTTCCGCGTCCGTGCTCGTCGGCGGTGACGTGCTCGTGTTCGTCGCGGCCGCGGTGGGCGCGATGCTCGGCGACCGGCTCGCGTGGCTGTGCGCCGGGCGCGGATTGCCGGAGTTCTACCAGTTCGTCGTCGCGGCGATGCCGCCCGCTGCCATGGGCGTGGCGATCAGCCTGCTCGACCTGCCGGACGTGAAGGCGTCCGCGGTGATCACCGGTGGGCTGTTCGCGCTGATCCCCGGGCGGGCCCTCGTCGCGGGCGTCCAGGACGGTCTGACCGGCTACTACATCACCGCGGCCGCCCGGCTCCTGGAAGTCGGGTATCTGATCGTCGGCATCGTCTGCGGCGTCCTGATGGTGCTCTATCTCGGCGTGACCCTCGACGCGGGCCTCAACCCGGAGACGTCGATCCACACCAGCGACCGGCCGTGGATCCAGACCGCCGCGTCCATGTCGCTGAGCCTCGCCTTCGCGATACTGCTTCAGCAGGAACGTTCAACCGTGCTGCTTGTCACCTTGAACGGCGGGGTCGCCTGGGTGGTCTACGGCGCGCTGGCGCGGGCCGGGGATATCTCCCCGGTGGCGGCCACGGCGGTCGCCGCGGGGCTCGTGGGCCTGTTCGGACAGCTTCTCTCGCGCTACCGGTTCGCGTCCGCGCTGCCGTTCGTGACGGCGGCGATCGGGCCGCTGCTTCCCGGTAGCGCGACGTACTTCGGGCTCCTGGAGATCGCCCGCAACAACCTGAACCCGGGTCTCGCCTCGCTCTCCAAGGCGGCGGCGCTCGCCCTGGCCATCGCGATCGGCGTGAACCTCGGCGGTGAGCTGTCCCGCCTCTTCCTCAAGGCGCCGTCGGCGCAGGACCAGCGGGGGCGCCGCGCGGCCAAGCGGACGCGTGGCTTCTAGTACCAGTATCAGTACCTGTACCTGTACCTGTACCTGTACCTGTACCTGTTCCAGCGACGCGGCTAGTACCTGTTCCGGTGCTGCTGCTCGGAGTCGTCGGGGCCGGGAGGCTGCCGCCGCAGGTACTGGGTCTGGTGGTCCGGGGCCTGGGGGTCCGGGGCCTGGGGGTTCGCGCCCTGCTGGTTCGCGCCCTGCTGGTTCGCGCCCTGCTGGTTCACACCCTGCTGGTTCACACCCTGCTGGTTCGGATACAGGGGCTGCTGTCCCAGGAACTGGGTCTGCTGGTCGGGGTACTGGCCCTGGCCGTCCTGGTGCTGGGGTTGTCCCTGGTACTGCCCGCCGTACTGCTGCTGCCCGCCGTACTGCTGGTCGCCCCCGTGCTGCTGGTCGCCCCCGTACTGCTGCTGATCGCCGTACTGGCCCCGGTACTGCTGCTGGCCGTACTGGCCCTGGTACTGCTGACCGCCCTGGTGCTGCTGCTGGCTGCCGTACTGACCGGCCTGGTACTGCTGCTGGCCCGGGTACTGGGGCTGGTGGGGGGTCTGGGGCTGGTGGGGGTTCTGGTACTGCTGATCGCCGTACTGGCCCTGGTACGGGTACTGCGGCTGCTGCTGCGCCTGGTACTGCTGACCGCCGGTGTGGCCGTCGTCCTGAGCCGAGGGCTGCGCGGAGGACTGCCCCGAAGCCTGCGCCGAAGCCTGGGCCGAGGAGGCCTGGTCGTCGGATCCGGAGGTCGCCGCCTTCTTGCCCTTGCCGCGGGCCCGCAGGAACTCGATGATGATCGGCACCACCGAGATCAGGACGATCAGGATGAGGATCGCCTCGATGTTCTTGTGGACGAACTCGTGCTTGCCGAGCCAGGCGCCGAGCAGCGTGACGCCCGCGCCCCACAGGATGCCGCCGAGGATGTTGAACGTGATGAACGAGCGGTACCGCATGCCGCTGACGCCCGCGATGATCGGCGTGAACGTCCGCACGATCGGCACGAAGCGGGCCAGGACCAGGGACTTCGGGCCGTGCTTCTCGAAGAACTCATGGGCCTTGACCACGTTCTCCTGCTTGAACAGCTTGGAGTCCGGGCGGTTGAACAGGGACGGGCCGACCTTCTTGCCGAAGAGATAGCCCGCCTGGTCACCGGCGATCGCGGCGATGCAGATCAGGATGCAGGCCAGCCACAGCGGGGTGTCCAGCTTGTTCGTCGTGATCAGCAGGCCGGTGGTGAAGAGGAGCGAGTCACCGGGCAGGAAGAAGCCGATGAGCAGGCCCGACTCGGCGAAGACGATCAGGAGCAGGCCCCACAGACCGAACTGGTTCAGCAGGTAGTCCGGATCCAGCCAGCTTGGTCCGAGCGCAAGCGTCGTCACGGTTCCGGGCTCCTGAGGGTGTGAGGAAGTGCGGCGGGCTTCGGGGGCGGCCGTGCGATGTGATGACAGCGGTCGCCGCCCAAAGTTACCAACGCGAGGTGACACGGACAGGTTCCAGGGCGAGTACGCCCCCCCCGGGCGCCCCCTGAGCCCACTCAGGCCCCTTTGGCCCCCTCGGCCCCTTCGGCCCCGGAGTCCCCCTTCACCCTCGCGCGGGCCGCGTTCGCGTGGATGGCGTCGCGGAGGTAAACCGCGAGCCCCGGGCGGACGGCCTCATAGGTTGCCGTGAAGCGCGGGTCGGACACGTACATGTCGCCGAGACAGGTGTGCAGCTCGTGGCCGCACCCGTAGTAGCGGGCCGTGATGAAGAGGCGGTGCTCCTCGGCGACGTCCATGGCCTCCGGGGAGTCCGGGGCGTGGCCGGCGGCGAGAAGGCCGGCCATCCGGGCGTGGATCGCGTCGAGCTCTGCGGTCAGCCGCTTCCAGTCCTCCTTCGTGTACGAGGCGGCGCGGCGCTGCGACTCCGCGTACGCCTCCGTGTCGCCCCAGCGGCGCTCCACCTCCTCGGCGTACTGGTCCGGGTCGTGGTCTCCGAAGACCTCGAACTTCTCCTCGGGGGTGAGGTTGATGCCCATGCGTTTCGCCTCCATGGCGGTCTCGACGGCCGTGACCATCTGCTGGAGCCTGGTGATGCGGGCGGACAGCAGCTCGTGCTGACGGCGCAGGTGGGCGCGCGGGTCCGCGTCCGGGTCGTCGAGCAGCGTCGCGACCTCGTCCAAGGGGAAGCCCAGCTCCCGGTAGAACAGGATCTGCTGCAGCCGGTCCAGGTCCGCGTCGCTGTAGCGCCGGTGGCCGGCGTGGCTGCGCTCGCTCGGCGCGAGCAGCCCGATCTCGTCGTAGTGATGCAGCGTGCGCACCGTGATCCCGGCGAACCCGGCGACCTGTCCCACGGAATGGCTCATGGCTCCGCCCGTCCTGCCTCTCGGGGCTTCGGCCCCCGCTTCTCAAGCTCGGTACGCGTCACAGCCTGGGACCTCACGCCACGTGAGGTGCAAGTCCGGTGTTCCGGGGTGCCCTGACCTGGTCCGACGTTCCGATGTTCCGGGGCGCCCTGTCCGGTTCCCGGGATGTCATGTCCTGTTTGCCCGCTTACAGTGACGGCGAGAGCAACGGAGGCACCGCCATGTCGCTGCACCGTGGCGCGGACGGTCACCACGACGACCGTCCGCTGTCCGTCAATCCGTTCTACGGCGAGGCGAACCCCGTCGGCGGCATGACGCACGCCCCGCCCAAGCACCGGCTCCCGAAGGACCCGATGCCGCCCATGACGGCGTACCAGCTGGTCCACGACGAGCTGATGCTCGACGGGAACGCACGGCTCAACCTGGCCACCTTCGTCACCACCTGGATGGAGCCGCAGGCCGGTGTCCTGATGGCGGAGTGCCGGGACAAGAACATGATCGACAAGGACGAGTACCCGCGCACGGCGGAGCTGGAGCGGCGCTGTGTGGCGATGCTCGCCGACCTGTGGAACGCCCCGGACCCGGCGACGGCCGTCGGCTGCTCCACCACCGGTTCCAGTGAGGCCTGCATGCTCGCCGGGATGGCGCTCAAGCGCCGCTGGGCGAAGCGGAACGCCGACCGCTATCCCTCCCGGGAGGCCCGCCCGAACCTGGTGATGGGCGTGAACGTGCAGGTCTGCTGGGAGAAGTTCTGCGACTTCTGGGAGGTGGAGGCGCGCCAGGTGCCCATGGAGGGCGAGCGGTACCACCTCTCCCCCGAGGCCGCCGCCGAGCTCTGCGACGAGAACACCATCGGTGTCGTCACCGTCCTCGGCTCGACCTTCGACGGGTCGTACGAGCCGGTGGCGGAGGTCTGCGCCGCCCTCGACGCCCTCCAGGAGCGCACGGGGCTCGACGTGCCGGTGCACGTCGACGGCGCCTCCGGGGCGATGATCGCCCCGTTCCTCGACGAGGACCTGGTCTGGGACTTCCGGCTGCCGCGCGTCTCGTCGATCAACACCTCCGGCCACAAGTACGGCCTGGTCTACCCCGGCGTCGGCTGGGCCCTGTGGCGCACGCCCGCCGAGCTGCCCGAGGAACTGGTGTTCCGGGTGAACTATCTGGGCGGCGACATGCCGACGTTCGCCCTGAACTTCTCCCGGCCCGGCGCGCAGGTCGTGGCGCAGTACTACACCTTCCTGCGGCTCGGCCGGGAGGGGTACCGGGCGGTGCAGCAGGCCTCCCGGGACGTGGCGCGGGGGGTCGCCGGGCGGATCGCGGACCTCGGGGACTTCCGGCTGCTCACCCGGGGGGACGAGTTGCCGGTCTTCGCCTTCACCACGGGGGACGACGTCACCGCGTACGACGTCTTCGACGTGGCCCGGCGGTTGCGGGAGCGGGGGTGGCTGGTGCCCGCCTACACGTTCCCGGCGCACCGGGAGGATCTGGCCGTGCTGCGCGTGGTGTGCCGGAACGGGTTCTCGACCGATCTCGCGGAGCTCTTCACCGAGGATCTCGGGCGGTTGCTGCCCGAGCTGCGGCGCCAGGGCGGGCCCCTCACCCGGGACCGGGGGGCGGCGACCGGGTTCCACCACTAGTGCTGTGACCGCATAGGTCCGCCGGGTTGGTCCAGGCTGCGACCACCGCCTGATCGACGGCCGAGTCACTGCTCAAGGCAGCGAACCAGGAATGCCAGTCCCTCCGGGCTGCTCAACCGCACAACACGACGACCGGTTTTCTCGGACCAGGTGGCCGAGTCATGGCCGTGTTCGTGTGCGCGTACGACGACGCTGTCCAAATCCTCGACGTCGACCGCAAGTTCCCACTGCGGAAGGGATGCGCTGGGTCCACGTGTAGCGATGAAATCGGCGCAGTTCAGAGGGGTCCCCGTCGTCTTGTCGTAGAAGTGCCGGGCTTTCTCAGGCTGGTCGCACGTCAGGACCATGCGGTGCGGGGCACCCGCCAAGTGGGGCGGGAACTGCCATCCGGTGAAGTTGCGCGGCTGCCACAGGGAGAAAGCGGCACCTACCGGATCGATCAATGTCGCCATGCGCCCCTGATCGCCCGCGTCGAAGGGAGGTACGACAAGACGAGCGCCGTTCACCGTCGCCACTTCGGCGCGACGGTCGACGTTGTCGACTGCCAAGTAGTAGGCGATGTGGGCGGGTGTTCCCGGCGGGTAGACCGGGTTCGCCAGGTCGCTCACGCCACCGATCAGGTGGCCGTCGATGGCTATCTTGGTGGCCTTTCGCCAGTCCTTCTCGTCCACCGCGAAGCGCCAGCCCAGCGTCTTCGAGAAGAAGGTGGCGGTGCCGGCCAAGTCACGGGTTTTGAGGTCCATCCAGCAGAACTCGTTCGTTGAACCCAGACGGGTCGTCATCCTGTGCTCCTTGTCGTCTCGATGCTGGGTATCGAGTACTCAGACGGCTCCGCAAGAGATTTTCGGCTGCGCTGCGTAGCAGGGCCGGCGTCAAACCGGTCCTACCGCACCGATTCGATCGTTCGCGGGCGTGTCCAGTCTTCTCCGTTCTGGATCAGGCTGCAGCCGTCAGGGGGCGTCCGCCCCAGCGAATGCCTTTTTCGCTGCGGATACGGGCGCGTTCCCTGCGCTGGGCGGCCAGGACGTCGGGGTGGCGGGCGTTGGCGTTGCGCCAGCGCAGGTAGCGGTGCAGGGCCCGGGTCTGTGCGGGGTGGCTGCGTGGTCGGAGTTGGCCAGGGTGAACTGCCGCAGCGGTCCGAAGTGCGCTTCGATCGGGTTGGCCCAGGAGGCGTAGGCCGGGGTGAAACACAGCTCGACCTTGCTCTTCTTCGCCCAGCGGCGGATGTCCGCGCCGGTGTGGGCGGAGAGGTTGTCCAGGATGATGTAGATCGGGGCGCCGTCGGGTCGGGTGGCGCGGATCGACTTCAGCGCGGCCAGGGTGTTGGCCGTGCCCTTGCGGCGGCGGTTGACGCCCCACAGCGTGTCGTCGCCGACGGAGTAGCAGCCGTGGAAGTAGGTGACGCCGTGCGTGCGGCGGTAGGTCGCCGGCAGCCGTTCGGGCTTGCCCTGCTTCGCCCAGCAGGAGCCTGCGGTGGGCCGGATCCCGAGAGGGCCGAACTCGTCGAAGGCGAAGACCCGGTCGGGGAAGCGTTCCAACACCTCTCCGATGCGGTCCAGCTTGGCCTCGCGTTCGGGGCCGGGGGACTCTTTCCAGGTCTTGGTGCGCTGGAAGGTGATGCCGCGGCGCCGGAGTAGGCACCGTAAGGCTTCGCGGCCGATACGGATGATGCGGCCGTGTACGCGGCGCAGGCAGGCGGCGAGTTTGCGGATCGACCAGCGGGTGAAGGGCTGGCCGAGCTTGGTGGGGCGGGTGGTGGCCGTCTGGATGACGAAGTCCTCGTCTTCAGGGGTGAGCAGGCGGGGACGGCCTCCCGCCCATCGAGGGTCCAGGCAGACCAGGCCGATCTCGTTGAACCGGTGGATCACCTCCCGCGCCGTGTCCTCGTCGGCCTGGACCAGCTGGGCGATCACCGGGACGCGGTTCCCGCCGACGGAGGCGAGCAGCATCATCGCCCGCCGGTAGCGCACGGAACCGGTACTGCCCCGGCGGACGACCTGCTGCAGCTTCTGCCCTTCCTGGTTGGTCAGTCTGCGCACTCGCACAGGCTCGGCCACCACACCTCCAGCGGTCGGAACGGACGTCACCCCCATCCAACCGCCCCGACCACCAACCCGGCGAACCTTCCCGGTCACAGCACTAGGCGGTGGGCCCGGGGCCCTCGCGGGGCGCCCCAGGCCCGCCCCTCTCCCGCTGTGCCGTTCAGCGGCTCCGCCGCGGGCAGGGGCGCTGCGCCCCCTGGACCCCAGCCCTGTCGGCGCTCCGCGCCTCGTCCTCAAACGCCGGACGGGCTGAATACTTCGCCGCGCGCGCAATGACTCTGCCGCACCGGCGAGAATCTCAGCCCCTCCGGCGTTTGAGGAGCAGGGTCTGGGGCGGAGCCCCAGGACCGGGGAGGGCGGGACCGGGGAGCGCCCCGCAACCGCCTACCGCCCACCGCCTACCTGCTCAACCCCCCGAACCTCCGCACAGCCAACGGCAGGAACACCCCCACGAGCACCACCGGCCACAGAACGGCGAGCAGCGCCGCGTGTTCGGCGGCCCAGGACGTCCCGACCACCCCGGGATCGTTGCCGAAGAGCTCCCGCACCGCGGTGGCCGCCGCGGACATCGGATTCCACTCGACGGCGGCACCGAGCCACCCCGGCATGTTCTCGGGGACGGTGAACGCGTTGGACAGGAAACCGACCGGCCAGACGAGGATCTGCACGGCGGTCACCAGCTCCGGCTTGCCCGCGATCATCGCGAGGTGGATGCCGAGCCAGAGCATCGCGAACCGCAGCAGCATGAGCAGCCCGACCGCGCCGGCCACCTCGGCGAGGGACCCGTGCCAGCGCCACCCGATGGCGAGCCCCACACCCATCATGACGATCAGGGAGACGAAGGACTGGAGCATGTCGGCGGCGGAACGGCCCACCAGGACGGCACCGTTGGCCATCGGCATGGACCGGAAGCGGTCCACCACTCCCTTGTTGAGGTCGGTGGTGACCGCGACCATCGTCGCGTCGAGGCCGAACACCATGGTCAGCGCGAACATGCCGGGCACCAGGAACTCGGCGTAGTCGCCGGTGATGCCCTTGCCGCCGCCGATCAGGTAGTTGAACATCAGCATCAGCATCACGGGGAAGGCGAGCCCTACCAGGACCTGGACGGGTTGGCGCGCCCAGTGGGCGAGTTCGCGCCGGGTCATCGTCCAGCAGTCGGTGAGGGCCAGGGCGGTCCGCGACCGGCCCTGCCCGGGACCCACAGGGGTCCCGCCCGTCGCCGTACTCACCGTGCTAGCCGTACTCGCCGTACTCGCCGTACTCGCCGTACTCGCCGTGCTAGCCGGACTCGTCGGACTCGTCGGACTCGTCGGACTCACCATGCTCACACCCCCTCCTTCACGCGGTCCCGGTCGTCCTCCGTGCGGCCCGTGAGGCGCAGGAACACCTCGTCGAGCGTGGGCCTGCGCACCGCGATGTCCTCCGCTTCGATGCCCTCCTCCTGGAGCGCGCGCACCACGCGGGTCAGCGCCTCCATGCGGTCGGCGACCGGCGCGCTGGCGAGCCGCCGGTCCGCGTCGACCGTCACCTCGTCCGCGGTGCCCCCGGCGCCCGGAAGGAGGCGTCCCGCCCGCACCAGCTGGGCCCCGTCCCGCACCACCACGTCGATGCGGTCGCCGCCGAGCCGGGCCTTCAGGTCGTCCGTGGTGCCCTCGGCGATGACCCGGCCGCGGTCGACCAGGGACACGCGGTCGGCGAGCTGGTCGGCCTCCTCCAGGTACTGCGTGGTCAGGAGCACCGTCGTGCCGCCGCCGACCAGGGAGCGCACCGACTCCCACACCTCGGCCCTGCCACGCGGGTCGAGGCCGGTCGTCGGTTCGTCGAGGAACAGCACCCGCGGCTCCGTGATCAGCGATGCCGCGAGGTCCAGGCGGCGCCGCATGCCGCCGCTGTACTGCTTGACGGCCTTGCGGCCGGTGTCCGCGAGGCCGAAGCGGGTCAGGAGCTCGTCGGCCCTGGTGCCCGCGCGGCGGGCGCCCAG
This sequence comes from Streptomyces typhae, assembly GCF_009755605.1. Classification (GTDB taxonomy): domain Bacteria; phylum Actinomycetota; class Actinomycetes; order Streptomycetales; family Streptomycetaceae; genus Streptomyces; species Streptomyces typhae. The sequence goes on along the minus strand of NZ_WPNZ01000009.1, from coordinate 290,019 downwards.
GTGGTGCAGGCGCCCGAACATCTCCAGGTTCTGCCGGCCGCTCAGCTCCTCGTCCACCGCGGCGTGCTGGCCGAGGAGGCCGATCCGGCGGCGGACCTCGCCCGCCTGCCGCCGCGCGTCGCAGCCCGCGATCTCCACGCGGCCCTCGTCCGCGCGGAGCAGCGTGGCCATGATGCGTACCGCGGTGGTCTTGCCCGCCCCGTTCGGCCCGAGCACCGCGTGCACCGTGCCCGCCGCGGCCACCAGGTCGAGCCCGTCCAGGGCCCGCTTCTCCCCATACCGCTTCCGTACGCCCTCGACGATGATCGCGTCCGTCATCCGTCTCCCTCCGAATGCCATTGGTCAAGGTCATTAGTCAAGATTGACTAGCAGAGCAGCGAGATGAAGGTACTGCCCGCGCCGCAGGCTCGTCAAACTTGATTACTGGTCCGCCTCAGGCGTCGTCGCCCGCGTGCCGCTCCCCCGTCGCGTACGGGTTCTCCTCGCCCTCCGCGAGCACCGCCACGAACGGCTCCCCCTCACCGGCGAAGGTGTACGCGCCGCCCTCGACGCGCTCGACCAGGCCGCGGGTCCACGCCGCGCCCGCGTCCGCCGAGTGCAGCCACAGGTTCATGATCTCGCCGATGTGGCCGAGCTGTTCGGGGCCGTCCTCGGGCGTGTAGTACTCGGTGACGGAGGTCCGCCAGTCCTCGATGTTCTGGATCCGCTGCTTGAGCAGGGCCACGGCCTCCTCGCGCGGCAGGTCGACCATGAAGCCCACCGCGGCCGAGAGCATGTCGGGCTTCTGGTTGTACGTGGACGTCAGCGCCTCACGGAGAAGGGCGAGGAACTCCTCGGAGCCCTTCTCCGTGATCTCGTACTCGGTGCGCGGCGGGCCGCCCGCCGTGGACGGCGCGGTCTCGTGCTCGTGCAGCAAGCCCTGCTTCGCCATCTGCTTGAGCGCGTGGTAGATCGAGCCCGGCTTGGCGTTGGACCACTCGTGGGCGCCCCAGTACTCCAGGTCGTTGCGCACCTGATAGCCGTGCGCCCGCCCGTGCTGACGGACGGCCCCGAGCACCAGCAGCCGGATCGCTGACATCCACCGCACCCTTCAGTCGCTTGTTGTCGCCTCAGCCGATCTCATTCATCAACTTTGACTAGGATACGGGGCCTGATGCTCGCCCCCGCGCCATGCTCGCCCCCGCGACACGCTCATCCCCACGATTCCCCCGACGCCAGCGCCACCAGCTCGAAGGCCGTCTTGCCGTCGAGGGACTCCCTGATGATGTCGGCGTGCCCGGCGTGCCGGCCGATCTCCTCGATCAGGTGCAGCATCAGCCACCGCATCGACACGGCGCCGTCGCTGGGGAACCAGGGCGCCTCGGGCAGCGGGAAGGTGTCGTCTAGGCTCGGCACCGCGCGGATGAACTCCTCGGTCTCCGCGGCGACCTCCTCCCAGAACGCGAGGGCGCCGGCGAGCGTCTCGTCCTCGACGAGCCGGAAGCTGTCGCCCCAGGTCTCCTGGGTCCGCTGCCGCTCGTTCGGCTTCTGCTGGGCCATGCGCAGCCAGTTCAGCTCGGTCTCCGCGACGTGCTTGACCAGACCGCCGAGGGTCAGCTCGCTGGCGCTCGGGCGGGCGGACGCCTGCTCGTCGCTCAGGCCGAGCACGGCGCGGCGCAGGCCGCCGCGCTGGGCGTCCACGAAGGCGATCAGTGCGCCGCGCTCGTCGCCGTGAGCTTCCGCGTTGACGTGAGTGACCATGGTGTCCGCCTTTCTGCGCCCGGTTCGGGCCGTCGGCCTCTCCGACACCACAAACGCTACGGACCCTTGCGGACAGGGTCTGTCCTCAAGGGTCCGCGAGAGCCGGAGAGCCCCCGAAAGTCCGCGAGAGCCCGCGAAAGTCCGCGAGAAGGAAGGATCAGGTCAGAAAGGGAAGCGCGAGCGGCCGTGCTGGACCGAGATCCACTTGTGGGTGGTGAACGCCTCCACCGTCGCCTCGCCGTTCAGGCGCCCGACGCCGGAGTGCTTCTCACCCCCGAAGGGCACGATCGGCTCGTCGTGGACGGTGCCGTCGTTGATGTGGATCATGCCGCTGTTGATGCGCTTGCCGAGCCGCACCCCGCGCTCGACGTCTCCGGTGTGGACGGCGCCGCTCAGTCCGTACGGAGTGTCGTTGGCGATCTTTACGGCCTCGTCCTCGCCGTCGAAGGGCAGGATGAGCGCGACCGGGCCGAACACCTCCTGGCGCAGGACCGGAGCGTCGTCGGGCAGGTCGGTGAGGATGGAGGGCGCGACGAGGTTGCCCTCGGTGCGGCCGTGCAGCAGGGCCGTGGCACCGCCCTGGACGGCCTGCGCGACCAGCGAGGTCACGCCGTCGGCCTGCGAGGAGTTGATGAGCGGGCCGATGTGCGTCTCAGGGGACGCCGGGTCGCCGACGTTCAGGGTCTTGACCTTGGCGACGAACTTCTCCGTGAACTCGGCGAGGACGGCACGGTCCACGAGGATGCGGTTCGCGGCCATGCAGACCTGGCCCTGGTGCACGAAGCGGCTGAAGACGGCCGCGTCGACCGCGTAGTCCACGTCGGCGTCGTCGAGGACGATCAGGGCGCTGTTGCCACCGAGTTCGAGGACGCAGCGCTTGAAGTTCTGGGCGCAGACCGTGGCGACGTGGCGGCCGACGGCGTCCGAGCCCGTGAAGGAGATGACGCCCGGCACGGGGTGCTCGATGAGCGCGTCGCCGATCTCGGCGATGTCCGTGATGACGACGTTCAGGACGCCCGGCGGCAGGCCCGCGTCCTCGAAGATCTTCGCGATCAGGCTGCCGCCGAGGACCGGGGCGTTCTGGTGCGGCTTCAGGACGACCGCGTTGCCGAGGGCGATGGCCGGGGCCACCGACTTCAGCGAGAGCAGGAAGGGGAAGTTGAAGGGGCTGATGACACCGACGACGCCCACCGGGACGCGGTAGAGGCGGTTCTCCTTGGTGTCGTCGGGCGAGGGGAGTATGTGGCCCTGCGGGGCGAGCGCCAGGTGTATCGCCTCACGGAGGAACTCCCTGGCCAGATGCAGCTCGAAGCCGGCCTTGACCAGGGTGCCGCCGAGCTCCGCGACGATCGCCTCGGTGATCTCCGCCTCGCGGTCCTCGATGATCCGCAGGACGCGTTCGAAGACGGTGCGCCGGGTGTAGGGGTTCGTGGCGCCCCAGCTCTCCTGGGCGCGCTGCGCCGCGCGGTAGGCCTGGTCGACCTCGTTCGCCGTGGCGACCGTGATGGACGCCAGCTTCTCCCCGTCGTAGGGATTGAAGTCGATGATGTCCCAGGAACCGGAGCCGGCCTTCCACTCACCGTCGATGTACTGGTGAGCCAGATCGGTGAAGAAGGACATGACGTGAGACCCCTTGCCGCAGAGTGCAGACACCTGATTTCACGTCATCCTACTGACGATTCAGGTCAGTTGGAGTAGACCACGGAGAAGGTCACGGCTGTCGGCCGGATCAGGACAGTCCTGCTGCAACTCGGCCATCGCCCGTTCGTACTGGTCGACTTCTTCGTTCTTGTCCAGGTACAGCGCGCCCGTGAGCTGCTCCAGATACACGACGTCCGACAGGTCGGACTCAGGGAAGCTCAACATCGTGAAGGCACCGGACTCGCCCGCGTGACCACCGAAGGTGAACGGCATGACCTGCAACGTCACATTCGGGCGCTCGGAGATGTCGATCAGGTGCTGGATCTGGCCGCGCATCACCTCACGGTCGCCGTACGGGCGGCGCAGGGCCGCCTCGTCGAGGACACAGGCGAACTTCGGTGCCCGCTCGGACACGAGCAGCTTCTGGCGCTCCAGACGCAGCGCCACCCGGCGGTCCACGTCGGCCTGGTTGACCCCGCTGCCGCGACCGGACTTGCGGCCGCCGGCCGTCTTGCCTGCGGCGGCCTTCATGCCGCGCTCGACGACGGCGTGGGCGTAGGCCTCCGTCTGCAACAGACCGTTGATGAACTGGACCTCATAGACACGGATCAGGGAGGCAGCGCCTTCGAGACCGATATATGTCTGGAACCAGCCGGGCAGCACGTCCGAGTAACTGTGCCACCAGCCGGTCAGGTTGGCCTCCTTGGCGAGGGAGAGGAGAGCGCTGCGCTCCGACTCGTCCATGACGCCATAGAGCGTGAGGAGGTCCTCGACGTCCCTCGACTTGAAGCTCACCCGTCCCAACTCCATGCGGCTGATCTTCGATTCTGAGGCGCGGATCGAGTATCCGGCCGCTTCACGGGTGATGCCCCGCGACTCCCTCAGGCGCCTCAGTTGCGACCCCAGCAGAATGCGCCGTACCACCGAGCCGCTCGACTCCCCAGCGGTCACTTCGCTCAGTCCTCCCCAAGGTGTGAGACCCCGAAGTCTGCCATTAAACGCTCCGGGCCGTGCTCGTTCGGTTACGGAAAGGGAAAGGCTCCGGAAGGTCTCCGCAAGAAGTCGCCGGAAGAAATAGGCAAGAAACATCCCAGGAACGGTCGAGTCCGGCGCGTGCACGTGCATCTGCCCTTGCATCTGCTGTACGCATTCGGAAGCATGGTCCGCGCGTCACTGCTGCGCCATCGCTGTGCCGCCCGGCTGTACCGACCGCGCCACCGCTCGATCGCTTTGTACCGCGAACCGCGAAAACCGGGGAGTGCCTCGCATGGGGACGAATGGATCGACCATGCTCGAGCCGTTACGGCAGGGCCTTCCTCCGCTCGACCCCTCCGCGGTCTCCAGCGCCGCCTCCTGCGCACTTCCCGCACGCTACGAAGCCGTGGGCAGCGCCCGCCAGTTCACTCGCAGGACACTGGTGTCCTGGGAGCTGGAGGAGCGGTTCGACGACATCGCGCTCGTCGTCTCCGAACTCGTCACCAACGCTCTGCGGCACGCGCTGCCCGCGGACACTCCGCGCGCCGCGTGTCCCGTCGGCACCACGGAGGACGCGCCCGTGCGTCTGCACATGATGCGCTGGACCTCGCGTCTGGTGTGTGCGGTACGGGACCCCAGCGACGACAGTCCGGTGGCGCGCGAGGAGGCGGAGGAGGACTTCTCCGCGGAGTCGGGCCGCGGCCTCTTCCTGGTGGACTCGTTCAGCGACGGCTGGGGCTGGCACCCGCTGGCCGGCGCGCTGAACGGCAAAGTGGTGTGGGCGCTCTTCCAACTGGCCTAGCAACGCTCTGGCGTAGAAACGCTTCCGGTCGGCCTGAGACCTCTACCGGCGAGGCCGACCGCCCGGGTTCCCGCCCGGCTGCGGCCTTCCGTCCGCCCGAGCCCGCGACTCCGTCGGGGCCGGGCGGTCAGCCGCCTATGAGGTCGTCGAACTCGCCGTCCTTCATGCCGAGGAGCATGGCCTCGATCTCGGCCCGCGTGTAGACGAGCGCGGGCCCCTCCGGGAAGCGCGAGTTGCGGACGGCCACGTCGCCGCCCGGCAGTTTCGCGAACTCCACGCAGGCACCCTGCGAATTGCTGTGCCTGCTCTTGCGCCAGACCACCCCGTGAAGCTCCGTGGCCGCCATGCCGTTGAACACGTGGTGCACAGGTCGCTCCCCGGTGGTGCCGTGGCTGTTGTTGTAGCTGTCAACTGTCCCGGATCATAGCTGTGTTCATGTGCCGATGCATGGGCAGATGCACGTGCACGCGGCGTGGTGAACTGGTTACAGACCCGGGATGACCGGAACGAACACCGTCCCGTCTCTATGACAGACGCAAAGTGCGCGGTTCCGGCTGCTCTTTTCGGCCGAAGACGAGCTGAAGACGAGTCGAAGACGGAAAACGAACGCCGCCGCGCGGCGGACGGGGAGGGTCCGCCGCGCGGCGGCGTTGCGCGGCGTATGCCGCGCGTGACTCAGCGGGACGCCTGTGGCAGCAGCGCCATCTCGCGGGCGTTCTTGATCGCCTCGGCGAGCTGCCTTTGCTGCCGCACCGTCACCCGCGTGACCCTGCGGCTGCGGATCTTGCCGCGGTCCGAGAGGAACTTCCGGAGCAGGTCGGTGTCCTTGTAGTCGATGTACGTGATTCCTGCCGCGTCCAGAGGATTTGGCCGGGACGTGAGAGGTTTGGCCCGATCGGGGCGGCGCGGGGACATCGTCAGACCTCCAGGAGGGCGTCGAAGGCGGGGGGCAGGGTCTTCCAGGCGGCGCGGCCCGCGGTGTACTCCTCGTCCGTCAGGAGGCACGACTCCAGGACCTCGGCGATGCCGTCCCGGTCCAGGCCGGGCGAGGTGAACACCAGGTGCTGGCAGCAGTCCCCGTGCTCGGGGTGCCAGTCGAGGGCGGCGGCGGCCCGCCGTACCGGCGGCACCATCTCCCACGCGGCGTCCGGCAGGGACACCAGCCACGGCCCGGCGTTCTCCACGCACAGCGCGCCGCCCGCCGCGTCCCACGCGAGCAGCGTGTCGGGGCGGTCGGCGAGCCAGAAGCGGCCCCGGCTGCGGGCCGCGGCGCAGGTCAGGTCCTCAAGCGCGGCGAAGAGCCGCCCCGGGTGGAAGGGCCGCTCGCGGTGCCAGACGAAGGTGGCGACCCCGCTCTCCTCAGCCTCCGCGGGCAGCAGCGCGCACGCGGGGTGCTGGGCCGCGGCCGCCGCCTCCACGTCGAAGCCCGCGAGGGCCGCGCCCGCCAGGTCGCCGTGACCGATCGGGACCTGGCGGGCCGTCGGGTGGAGTTGCCGCAGCATCGCCCGGTCCTCGGCGTCGGCAGCGGTGTCGATGCCGACGACGGCGTCGATACCGCTGCCGTCGGCGTCGTCCAGCAGCGCGAGGACCGGCGCGTACTCCAGCTGGCGCGCCCATGTGTCCGCGACCGTGCGCTGGTCGGAGGCCGCCGCGGCTAGCCCCGCGTCCACCAGGTCGTCGCCGTTCGCCAGGTAGGCCAGGAGCAGGGCCGGGTCCACCGCCGTGATCACGCCCGTCAGGCGCAGCGCCTGCGAGCCGTGGCCCGTGATGACCTCCGCCATCGCCTTGGGCTCGACGGAGTCCCACAGCTCGACCACCGCGAGGCGGGTGCGCCCGCCTTCGGCCAGGCGCTCGAGCTCGGGCACCAGGTCCTCCCGCAGCGCACAGCACGCGCAGTCGTTGACCAGCGGCGCCTCGCCCGTGGAGAGCAGGCCGCCGGCGTCGCGCACCGTCCGCGCGACCGTGCCGCGTGCCGCGCTCGACAGGTCGTGGTGCAGTGCCACGCTGCCGGGCACCGTGGCGAGGAGCCGGGCGACCGCTCGCGCCCTGGCCTCCGCGTGCAGCCCGGCCACGATCGCCACGTCCATCAGCGGGCTCCGCCGTAGCGTCGCTCGAAGCGCTCCACGCGGCCGGCCGTGTCGAGTACGCGCTGCTGCCCCGTGTAGAAGGGGTGGCTCGCGGACGAGACCTCGACGTCGATGACCGGATAGGTGTTGCCGTCCTCCCAGAGGACCGTCTTCTCGCTCGTCGCGGTCGAGCGCGTGAGGAAGGCGAAGTCCGCGGCCTTGTCGCGGAAGACGACCGGGCCGTACGGCGGGTGGATACCGGATCGCATGAGGTTCAGCGCTCCTCTCGGAAGTCGACGTGCCTGCCCGCCTTCGGGTCGAACTTGCGCAGCGTCAGGCGGTCGGGGTTGTTCCTGCGGTTCTTTCGGGTCACGTACGTGTAGCCGGTTCCGGCTGTGGACCGGAGCTTGATGATCGGGCGGAGTTCGTTGCGGGCCATACGAGTAGTGTATGAAAATGAATCCCGTTTTCAAATGAGCGGGAGCGAATCCGACCGAGAGGTGCGTCACCATGTCCGCCCACTGCCGGCTCACCGGCGCCGAACCGGGGTTCGGCCAGCAGATCTCCCATTCGCACCGGCGCACTTCGCGCCGCTTCGACCCGAACGTCCAGCGCAAGCGGTACTGGCTGCCCAGCGAGGGCCGCCACGTCCGGCTGCGGCTGAGCGCCAGGGCCGTCAAGACCGTGGACCGCATCGGGATCGAGGCCGCCGTGGCCAGGATCCGTGCGCGCGGGGTGAAGGTCTGATGGCGAAGAAGAGCAAGATCGCGAAGAACGAGCAGCGGCGTCTTGCCGTCGCCCGGTACGCGGCCCGGCGGGCCGAGTTGACGGCAGTCCTCCGGCGAGCCTCGACGCCGGAGGCCGAACGGATCGCCGCCCGGAAGGAGTTGGCTCGTCAGCCTCGGGACGCCAGCGCCACGCGGGTCCGCAACCGCGACAGCGTCGACGGGCGGCCGCGCGGCTACGTGGGGGCCTTCGGGCTCTCCCGGGTGCGACTGCGCGAGCTCGCGCACGCCGGTTTCCTGCCCGGCGTGCGCAAATCCTCCTGGTAGCTTGGCGCGCGATTCAGCGGGCCCCGGGCCCGGCACAGCGCTCCACACAGGGGGACTTCAGTGCGTATGCGTGTCCGTTCCATGGCCATCTGCGCCTCGGTGGCCGTCGGCCTCGTTCTCACCGGTTGCAGCAGTGACGGTGACAGTGACAGTGCCGGCGGCGAGGACAAGGCCGACAAGGGCTCGGACAGTGCGTCCAGGACGCCCGGGGGTTCCGGTTCCGGCGACTCCGACGGTGCGGACGGTTCCAGTGGTGCGGGTGGTGGCAGCCTGGAGGGCAGCTGGGTCGCCACCACCGGCGGCAAGCCCGTCGCGCTCGTCGTCAGCGGCAAGCGCGCGACGCTGGTCGGCGAGCACGTGTGCAACGGCTCCGCCGGTGAGAAGGCGGGCTCGCGGACGATCGAGCTGAAGTGCGCCGACGGGGACATGGACCGCTCGCAGGGGCGGGTCGAGTCCGTCGACGACAAGACGCTGAAGGTCGCCTGGCAGGGCTTCGGGAAGGACGAGTTCCTGAAGACGGAGGGCGGAAAGCTGCCTGAGGGACTCGCCACCGCCGGGCTGCCCCGGTCCTGAGGACCCTCCCCTCGGCGCATGCGCACTGGGCTCATGCGCTGCGGGTTGATGTCCCCTGGACCGACTCATGTGCCCCGGACCGACTCATGTGCCCTGGGTCCCTGTCCCTCGGGCGCGGTTCTCCTTGCGTACGTGGCTGTCGGCGCCGTCCACCAGCATCGGTGGCGGTGACGTGTCCAGGGCCTCGGAGAGGTCGTCCAGGGCCTTGCGCAGGAGGGTGCCGCCGCGGCGCACCACGCGCTCGGGGGCGTCCTCGGGCTCCCAGTCGTCGAGGACCTCGCGGATCTCGTCCCAGTGCGGGACCCGGCGGTCCCGTACGGCCTTCGCGCCCTGCTCGGTGGTCGTGCGCAGGGCCTCGGCGAGGTGCTCGGCGGCGGGAACGGGCGGTGTGTCGCGGTCGGGCAGGTGTGCCTCCAGGAGCATGGCGACGCGGCCGAACTGGGCCAGGGCGTCCTCGGCCTCCGCTGCCGCCGCGCGCGAGAGACCGCGGTGGCGCACGGGTTCGTGCTCGGCCCGCTCCAGGGCCTCCTGCCAGGCGGCGCGGGCGTCGCGGGCCGCGAGGAGGGTCCCGCGGACGTCGGGGCAGGACGCGCCCGCCGGATCCGCGTAGTGCGCGGCGACCGCCGCCGCGTACTTGCCGTCCGCCGTCAGCCAGTCCGCGAGGCGGGTGCGCAGGCGCGGGGTCTCCCACGCCGGGTACGAGGCGTACGCCGCCATGGCGAGGAGTCCGCCGATGAGGGTCAGGACGACGCGTTCGGGGACCGTCTGCGTCCACTGCTCGCCGCCCATGCCGAGGAGGAAGACCACATACGCGGCGACGCAGGCCTGGGCGGCGATCTGGCCCGTGCGCATCAGGAGGTACATCAGGCCCGCCGACGTCACCGCGAGTGCGCCGGACAGATGGGTGCCCGGGTGCGTGAGCTGGACCAGGGCGGTGGCGAGGGTCACTCCCACCAGGGTTCCGGCGAAGCGGCCCACCGCGCGGGTGTAGGTCTGGGAGAAGTCCGGGCGCATCACCATGACCGAGGCCATCGGCGCCCAGTAGGGGTGGCCGAGGGGCAGATACGTGCCGAGGACGTAGCCCGCGACCGCCACCGTGGTCACGCGCAGGGCGTGCCGGGTCACCGCCGTGTGCCGCTGCCTCAGCTCCTGGCGCATGGCCTTCAGGGCCGCCGGGACCAGGGCCGTGAGGCCGGGCCTGACGAGGTTGGTGTTCGTGGCCGGCTCGCTGTCGTCGTCCGTGTCCGAGGTTCCGCCCGCCACCTCCACCACGTCCCGCAGGAGCGTGCCGAGGCGGCGGGCGGCCCGCTGGGGCGGGCCCGAGAGGACCGCTCCGGTGTCCGGGGTGCGGAAGGCCGCGATCGCCGACGGGGTGAGGTCCACCGGGTCGCCGTGGCGGATGGCGCGGGCCGCCGCGTCGAGGATGATGCCCGCGGCACTCAGGAGTTCCCGGACCCGGTCGCGTTCCGGGCCGTCCGCGGGGACCCCCAGGGCCGGGTCCGCCAGGGAGGCGAGGACCGGGCGGATGCGTTCGGCGACGCCGCGGGCGCCGTGGAGTTCGGCGGGGCGTTTGCGGGCCTGGCGCGGGGTGATGTGGGCGGCGGCGCGTGCCGTCATCAGCGGGACCGGGTCGAAGGGCGCCACCGGGTCGTGGCGCAGCCTGCGCGCGTAGTCCGCCTCGGCGGCCAGCGCGTCGGCGAGGGCGTCGCGGTGGGCGCCCCAGCGGCGTACCGGGAAGACGATCACCAGGACGGCCTGCACGGCGCCTCCCACGACCATCATCGCCGCGTGCCCGGCCGCGGCGGCGACGGACGTCGGCAGGGTGATCGTGACCAGCATGATCGCCACGTTGGAGGTGGCGATCAGGCCGATCGTCGGCCCCGCCGCCCAGCTCAGGCCCGCCAGGAAGGTCCACAGGGCCAGCAGGGCCAGGAAGAGGAGGAGGTGGCTGCCGGTCACGTAGCCGAGGAACGTGGAGACGGCCAGGCTGGTGCCGGAGGCCAGGGCCAGCTCGGGGCGCGGGCGCCAGCTCCGCTGGAACGTGGCGATGGCCGCCTGGAACGCGCCGAACGCCGAGCTCGCCGCGACCGCCGGGCCGAACAGCGTCAGGCTCAGCCCGATCACGATCGCCAGACCCACCGCGCCGCGCAGCGCCACCAGGGGTTCGAGCCGCCGCCGTTCCACGGCCAGACCCGAACGTCCCGTCTGCTTCAGGGCTCGCCACCAGGTCATTCAGTGATAGTACGGGGCATATGGGGTGGATCGGTGCGCTGCTTTGGTCACTCGATCCCTTGACCCTGGCCTCTCCGGCCTCCCCGACCTCCCACGTCCCGGGTAACCCGTACCGCATCCAAGTACTCGGCGATCGCGTCCCTGTTGCGCAGCAGGCACTCGGCGCGGTGCGTCATGCGGTCCAGCTCCCGCTCCAGCGTCGCCAGCATCTCCGGGGTGGCGTCGGGGAAGTGGATGGCGCGGGGCTTGTCCAGGCACGGGAGTATCTGCTTGATGATCCTCGTCGGCAGGCCCGCGTCCAGGAGGCCGCGGATCTGCACGACGCGGTCCACGGAGAACTCGTCGTAGTCCCGGTAGCCGTTGGCGGCCCTGTCGGCGACGATCAGGCCCTGCTCCTCGTAGTAGCGCAGCAGCCTGCGGGACGTGCCGGTGCGTTCCGAGAGTTCCCCGATGCGCATCGGCCCTCAGCCCTCCACGGGTGCGCGGTGCGCCATCTGGGCACGGTCCGCGGCCGCCGCGCCCTGCTCCCAGCCCTCGCCGTCCCGCACCCCGCGTACCCGGGTCGTGGACGTCTCGGGGAACATCCGCTCCGTCCGGTCGGTGACGGCGACGTCGCGGGCGGCGAGCACCGGGAGCAGGCTGTCGGTGCCGGTGCCGGAGCGGGTCACGGGGGCCGCGGCGGCCTCCAGGCGGGCGCCCATCCGCTGCGCGTACGCCATCAGGAAGGCCTGCCGGAACGTCTTCGTACGCTTGCGCCCGCCCGCACGCTGGCCCTGCTCCGCCTTGGTCATCGCCGCCGTGCCCTGCACGAGCAGGGAGGTGTAGAGGAGGTCCACCACTTCCAGGTCGGGGTCGAAGCCGACGACCGTGGAGAAGGAGTACGCCTCGTTCCACACCGCGCGGCAGCGGTTCGCGCCGGCGACCGCGTCCAGAAGGATCGCCTTGGCCGTCTCGTACGGGGCGTCCACGCCGATGCGGCAGGCCCCGGGCACGTCGGCGGCGTGCGTGCGGGCGGCGAGCACGGCCTCGTCGACGCTGTACCGGGCCATCAGCTCCTGCGCCTTGGCGGTGAGCGCCTCCGCCTCCTGCGGGTACCCGGTCGCCTCGGCCTTGGCGAGCAGGGCGCGGATACGGGTGAGGGCGCGCGGTTCGTCGCCGGGGCGCGGCGGGGGCGCGTGCACCGGGGTGCCGGGGACCGGGCCCACGGCCTCTATTCGGGGCAGCCGCAGCAGCAGGCGGTAGAGGGCGAGCACGGCGGTGGCGTGGGCGAAGCGGTCGGGCGCGCGCCAGGGCTCGTGGGCGGCCAGGTCGGCGAGCTGCGCCCGCCAGCGCGCGGGCAGCGCCTCAGGGACGTACGCCCGGGTCTCGGAGCGGATCAGGGAGGCGGCCAGGCGTACGTGGGGCTCGTCCAGGTCGCGGCGCACCAGGCGCAGGACGTCGGCGGGCTGCCAGCCGCGCTCCCAGGCCCGCCGCGCCAACTCCTCGCCCCGCCTCGCCAGTTCCGCGTCCGCCGTGGGGTCGGCCGCCAGCAGGGACGCGCCGGTGTCGAGGCCGTGCGTGGCCCCGCCCGCGGGTCCAGCGTCCGCCTCCGGCCCGTACAGCGCCGCCGCGAACGCCCTGTCGATCACCGATTCCATACCCCTAAGGGTAGGCCTGGCCCTACCCCCGACCGGCCCGCCAGTGGTCGTGAGCGCGAGGGCCCGGGGCGGTTGGCTCGGGGGCATGGTTCTTTCGTCGCTACGGGCCCGGTGGGCCGGATTCCTCGGCGCCTTCGTCGCCGTCGCCCTCGGGGTGACCCTGGTGGCCGCCATGGGGGTGGGACTGGCGGCGAGCCTGGATCCGCCGGTGCGCGCGCCGGTGCGGTTCGCGGATTCGCCGGTGGTGGTCGCGGGGCAGGACACGCTGACGGTGCCGGTCCGGCGGGGGCCGGGGACGGGGCGGGCGACCGAGAAGCTCGCCCATCCACACCCTGTGGACAACGAACTGCTGCGCGAGCTTCGGCGTCTTGGGCGAGTCACTACGGGCAGTACGGGCAGTACGGGCAGTACGGGCAGTACGGGCAATACAGGCGGCATACCCGCGGGCTCTGCGGGCGTGGACGCGGTGGGTGTGGACGCTCCCGTGCGGGCCGTGCGGGCCGCCGTCGCCGCGTCCGGCACCGGCGCGCGGATCCTGACCGGCGCCGACCGGCGCCTCGTCGACCCCGCCACCGAGCGGGACGCCCGAGCCCTGGTGGCGGTGAACGCGTTCCTCGGCACGGCGGGCGCGGTCGCCGCGTTCGTGGCCGCCTTCGTGACCGCGTCCACGTTCGCGTTCGTGGTGGCTCTGCGGCGGCGCGAGTTCGGACTGCTGCGGGCCGCCGGGGCGAGCCGGGGGCAGGTGCGGCGGTGGCTGCTCGGGGAGGCGCTGGCCGTGGGCGCGGTGGCGTCGGCGACGGGGTGTGCGGGCGGGGCGTGGGCCGCGCCCGTGCTCGCCCGGACGCTCGTGGACGCGGGGGTGGCGCCGCCGTGGTTCACGGTCGCCGAGGGGTTCTCGGGCTCCCTGTGGTTCTGGTGGCCGTACCAGGTCGCCTTCTGGTCCGGGCTCGTGGTGGCGGTCGGCGGCGCGTGGGCCGCGGCGCGCCGGGCCGGGCGCGTCAGTCCCGTGGAGGCCCTGCGGGAGGCCTCGCTCGACGTGGGGGTCATGCCGCTCGCCCGGCGGGTGGTGGGGGCCGGGCTGCTCCTCGGCGGGGGCGCGTGGCTGCTGTGGACGCTCTGGGCCGCGCCCGCCGAGCTGATGAAACGGAAGTTCTACGTGGTCGAGGGGATGGTGCTCGCCGGTGCGGCGGCGGCGCTCGTGCCCGTGGTGGTGCGGTACGTGGACCGGGTCGCCCTGGCCTGCGGGGGCACCGCCCCCCGGGGTGGTCGATCCGCTTCCCGCGGGGGATGGCGCGCCCTCGTCCGGGTGGCTCGGACCAACATGACCGGGGCCGTGCGGCGCACCGGTGCCGTGGCCGCGCCGGTGCTCGTCACCGTGGCTCTGGCGGGGTGTCTGCTCGGGTCCGCCGCGACGGTGGGGCGGGCCAAGGCCGAGGAGGCGCGGGCCCGTACCGCCGCGGATCTCGTCGTCACCGGTGACCGGCTGCGGCCGGTCCCCGCGGGCGGTGTCCCCGGGGCCGTGGTCACCGCGTCCGCGGCCACCGCCGTCTACGTACGCGAGGACGGCGGCACCGCGCTCGTACGGTCCGAGGCCCGTGCGGTGGCCGACCCGCGGGCGTTCGCCGCGCTGACGCGGCTGCCCGTCGTCGCCGGTGACGTGCGCCGCCTCGACGACCGTTCCCTCGTCGTCAACGAGGAGTGGGAGCGGCACCGCGTCGGTGAGCGGGTGGACGTCCGGCTCGGTGACGGGCGGCGGGCGCGGCTGCGGATCGTCGCGGTGCTCGCGCGGGGTACCGGTGACAACGGGGCGTACGTCACGTCCCGCAACGCGCCCGCCGCGCCCGTCGACCGCCTGGACGTACGGCTGCGGGCCGGGGCCGATCGGGCTGCCGTCGCGGCGGCGCTGCGGGAGGCCACCGGGGGCGAGGTGCGGTCCGCCCGGGAGTGGGTGGCCGCCGAGTACCCCGGCATGCGGCGGCAGACCCGGCTCGGGCTGCTCATGCTCCTCGGCATCTGCCTCGCCTACACGGCGATCTCGCTGGCCGGGACGCAGCTCATGACGGCGCCCGTGCGGGGAGCCGAGCTGCGTGCGCTGCGGCTCGTGGGGGCCACCCCCGGGCAGATCCGGGTCGTGGTGGGGGTGGAGGCCGGGTTTGCCGTGGGGGTGGGGGTGGTGCTCGGGCTCGGGGTGGTGGGGGTGGGGCTCGGGGGGTTGAGTGCCGGGCTGGCCCGTCTTTCCGCTCCTGCGGGGGTGGTGGTGCCCTGGGGGGTGATGGGGGTGTGCGTGGGGGTGTGCGGGGTGGTGGGTGTGGGCGCCGCGGTGCTGGGCGTGGGCCTCGCGGGGCGCCCCAGGCCCACCCCTTCTCCGTAACCAGGGGCGCTGCGCCCCCTGGACCCCAGCCCTGTCGGCGCTCCGCGCCTCGTCCTCAAACGCCGGACGGGCTCGGGCTTTCGCCGGTGCGGCGAGGTTTTCCAGCCCGGATAGCGCGGTTTTCCAGCCCAGGTGGCTGGGTTTTCCAGCCCGTCCGGCGTTTGAGGACGAGGCGCGGAGCGCCGATACGGGGTCTGGGGCGGAGCCCCAGGATCGGGGAGAGGGGTGTTGTCAGTGGGGGGTGGCATCGTCGGGGGTATGGGTGGTGAGCGGTGGGTGGTGGTCGAGAAGGCGGGTGGGGGTGCGGCTCTCGTGCCGGTGGGGGAGGACGGGCGGGCCGTGGGGGACGTGCGCCGGGAGGCGGATCTGGTCGCGGCGGTGCGGGCGCGCCCGGAGGTGGGCCGGTGGGTGTGGCGGTCGACGGCCGCGGTGTATCCGAGGCTGCTCGCCGCGGGCGTCCGCGTGGAGCGGTGCTACGACGTGGAGACGGCGGAGCTCCTGCTCCTCGGACACGAGGGCCGCCTCGGCGAACCCCGCTCGGCCGCCGCGGCCTGGGCCAGACTGCACCGAAGACCCGTACCGAAGGACCCCCCGCCCCGCGCGGCCGAACCGGGCGCGCAGGACTCCCTCTTCGAGCCGTCCCCGTCCGCCCACCTCCCCCTGGAGGCCCTCCTGGAGGTGTACGCGGACCAGCTCACCCGGCACGACGCCACCGCGCACCCGGGCCGGATGCGCCTGCTCACGGCGGCCGAGTCGGCGGGCATGCTCGTGGCCGCCGAGATGAACGCGGCGGGGCTGCCGTGGCGCGCCGACACCCACAGGGAGGTCCTGCACGAACTGCTCGGCGACCGGTACGGCGGCAGCGGCGAGCCCCGCAGACTCGCCGAGCTCGCGGACGAGGTGTCCGCGGCGTTCGGTCACCGTGTGCGCCCGGATCTGCCCGCGGAGGTCGTCAAGGCGTTCGCGCGCGCCGGCATCCGGCTCAAGTCGACGCGCAAGTGGGAGCTTGAGGAGATCGACCACCCGGCGGTCGAGCCGCTGCTGCGGTACAAGACGCTGTACCGCATCTGGACCGCGCACGGCTGGTCCTGGCTCCAGGACTGGGTGCGCGACGGCCGCTTCCGCCCCGAGTACACCCCGGGCGGCACCGTGTCCGGCCGCTGGACCACCAACGGCGGCGGCGCCCTCCAGATCCCCAAGGTCATCCGGCGGGCCGTGGTCGCCGACCCGGGCTGGCGCCTGGTCGTCGCCGACGCCGACCAGATGGAGCCCCGCGTCCTCGCCGCGATCTCCCGCGACCGCGGCCTGATGGACGTCGCGGGCAGCTCGGAGGACCTGTACACGCGGCTGTCCGACCGGGCGTTCGCCGGTGACCGCGAGCACGCCAAGCTGGCGCTGCTCGGCGCGGTGTACGGACAGACCTCCGGCGACGGCCTGAAGAACCTGGCGGCGCTGCGCCGCCGCTTCCCGCTCGCCGTCGCGTACGTGGACGACGCGGCGAAGGCGGGCGAAGAGGGCCGGCTCGTCCGGACGTGGCTGGGGCGGACCAGTCCCCCGGCCGTGGGCAGCGGCGACGATGACAGCGGCGGCGAAGCGGGGCTGCCCCAGGAGGCGCCCCTCGGCGAAGCGTCCGCCGCCCAGGGCGAGTTCACCCCCGGGTACGCCTCCTCCGACGCCCGTGCCCGGGGCCGCTTCACTCGTAACTTCGTCGTGCAGGGCAGCGCCGCCGACTGGGCGCTGCTGCTCCTGGCCGCGCTGCGCAGGGCCACCGCGGGGATGCGTGCCGAGCTGGTCTTCTTCCAGCACGACGAGGTGATCGTGCACTGCCCCGACGAGGAGGCGGAGGCCGTCGTCGCGGCGGTGCGCGAGGCCGGGGACCTCGCGGGGCGGATCGCGTTCGGCGAGACCCCGGTGCGGTTCCCGTTCACGGTGGCCGTGGTGGAGTGCTACGCCGACGCCAAGTAGCCGTGCCGACGTCCAGCGGCCGTCCGAGGGCCCTACGTTGCCAGGGCGTTGCAGGCGTGTGGACATGTGGACTGTTCGATTACGTGGATCCGCGCGCGGACCCTACGGTGCTGACGCCAAGCGGTTCACTAGGCGGTTCGGAAGGCTCGGAAAGCCCGGAAGACTCGGAAGGCTCGGAAGGCGAGGAACGGCATGTCGGTGACCGACGAATACCTCAGGAACAACGCCGAGTACGCGCAGTCGTTCAAGGGCCCGCTGCCACTGCCGCCGTCCCGGCAGGTGGCCGTGGTGGCCTGCATGGACGCCCGTCTGAACGTGTACGGGGTCCTCGGCGTCGCCGAGGGCGAGGCGCACGTCATCCGCAACGCGGGCGGGGTCGTCACGGACGACGCGATCCGCTCCCTCGCGATCAGCCAGCACCTCCTCGGCACCCGCGAGATCATCCTCATCCACCACACCGACTGCGGGATGCTCACGTTCACCGACGCCGACTTCAAGCAGCGCCTGGAGGACGGGACGGGGCTGCGGCCCACGTGGTCGGCGGAGGCGTTCCCCGACCTGGAGGAGGACGTGCGGCAGTCCGTCCGCAGGATCGAGCGCAGCCCCTTCGTCCCGCATACCGAGTCCGTGCGCGGCTTCGTCTTCGACGTGGCGACCGGACGGCTGCGGGAGGTTCTCGCCGAGGCTGGGGCCTGAGGCGCGAAGGGCCAGGTCCGGGGGCCCGGAGGGCTAGGGCCCGGGGGCCCGGAGGGCTAGGGCCCGGGGGCCCGGAGGGCTAGGGCCCGGGGGCCCGGAGGGCTAGGGCCGGGGGCCCAGCAGGCCCTTCAGCTCGTCCACGACCTTGGCGTTCACGCCGTCCAGGGACTCCAGGGCGGCGAGCGCCGCCTCCCACTGCGCGTACGCCTCCCCTGTACGGCCCCACGTATGCAGCAGAAGCCCGAGCTGGTGGCGGGCGAGGCCGCCCATGTGGGTGTCGCCGCGGTGTTCGGCGCGGTCCAGGAGGACGGTGCCCTCGCGGGCGGCCTCCTCGTGTCGCGCCAGTTCGCGCAGGGCCCTGACCAGGCCGAGGCGGGACTGGGACTCGCCGTGCCAGTCGGTGTACTCGCCGTGCAGCCGCAGGCTCTTCTCGAAGTGGGCGAGGGCGGCGGCGGGTTCGCCGAGGGTGAGGCGGGCGTAGCCGATGTTGCAGTGCGCGGACTGCCGGAGGATCAGGTTCCCGATGCGGTCGCCGATGGCGAGGCTGCGTTCGTGGTGGGCGATGGCGGTGCGGGCGTCGGTGTGCTCGTAGAGGTTGCCGAGGTGGCTGTAGGTGGTGGCCTCGCTCAGCGGGTCGTCGAGGGTGCGGGCCAGGTCGAGGGCCTGGTGGAGGGCGCCCGCGGACTCGGCGTGGTGGCCGAGGCCCTCCAGGAGGAGACCTCGGTGGTTCAGGCCGCGGCGTACGCAGGACACCTCGTCGAGGGCCCACCACAGGGCGAGGGCCTCGTCGTTCAGGGTCAGGGCCTCGCTCGCGCGGCCCGCCATGAACCGGTGCCCCGCGAGGTCCGTCAGGGCCTGCGCCTGCGCCCGCGGGTCCCCCGCGCGCCGGGCCGCCGCCACGGCGACGGCCCCGAGCCGGGCCAGTTCCGTGAGGCGGCCGCGCCGCTGGAGGTAGGGGAACAGGTGCCGGACGAGGGCGGGCACCAGGCCCGTGGCGTCGTGCCGGTTCCGCTCGGCGAGCACGACGATGTTGGCCAGTTCCTGGTCGGCCCAGCCGAAGGCGTCCTCGACGGTGGCGAAGGCGGGGGTGACGACGCCGATGGTGGCACAGGCCTCGGCGGGGGCGTCCGCCGGGGGCGCGGGCCGGGCGGCGGGCCCGAGGCGGTCCTGTTTGTCCCTGCCGTCCGGCACGATCGCCAGGAGGGTCCGGCGGGCCATCGCGTCGTACCAGGTCAGCGCCGAGCGGTCGGCGGAGGCCGCGGAGGGCTCCGCGTGTTCGCGGGCGAAGGCGCGCACCAGGTCGTGGGGTACGTAGCGGCCGTACGCGGTCTCGTCGAGGAGAGCGACGTCGACGAGGCGGTCGAGGGCGGCCTGGGTGCGGCGGTCCGGCAGCCGCAGCACCCGGGCGAGCAGCGGGGCGCCGTACTCCGGCAGGTCGAGGGCGCCGACGGCGCACAGCGCGCGGGCGGCGTCGCGGTCGCCCGCGCGGTCGGAGTCGCGCAGCGAGGCGAGGGCGACGTCGAGGGAGCTGCGGACGCTCAGGTCGTCGTGTTCCAGGTGGTGCAGCCGTCCGCCGCGGTCCGCGAGGAGGTGGGCGAGGGCGTCCGGGGTGAGCGCGCGGCGCGCGGCGAGACGGGCGGCGACGATGCGCAGGGCGAGCGGGAGCCGCCCCGCGAGGGCCACAAGCGGGTGGGCCGCGTCGAGGCCGGTACGCCCGGACGCGGCGCGGAGCAGCGCGGCGCTGTCCGTGTCGGACAGCGGGCGCAGCGGGAAGCGGGCCGCGCCGTCCAGCGCGGTGAGCTGGGAGCGGCTGGTCACGATGACGGCGCAGCCCGGACCGCCGGGCAGCAGCGGACGCACCTGCGCGGCGGAGGCCGCGTCGTCGAGCACCAGGAGGGTGCGGGTGGGGGCGAGCAGCGAGCGCAGCAGCGCGGCGGAGGCGTGCGGGTCGTCGGGGGTGTGCCGCGCACCGGCACCGAGGTCGCGCAGGAGCGCGGCGAGGGCCTGGCCGGGGGTGAGCGCCGAGGTGGCGCCGTGCAGGTTGAGGTAGAGCTGCCCGTCGGGGAACACGTCCCGCAGCTCGTGCGCGGCGTGCAGGGCGAGCGCGCTCTTGCCGACGCCCGCCATACCGGCGAGCACGGCGACACGCGGCGCCGCGGAGCGCCGCGCCCCCTCCTCGCCGAACAGCTCCCGAAGCCGCCGGGTCTCGTCCGTGCGGCCGGTGAAGTGCAGGGGTTTGGGCGGGAGTTGGGCTGGGCGGGGGGTGCGCGGGGGAGGGGTGGGGTTCTGGGGGCTCAGGGGGCTCAGGGGGCCTACGGGTATTGGAGGGCCTGCGGGCAGCGGGGGTACGGGGGCGGCATCCGCAGAGGCGGCGCCCGCAGGGGCAGCACCCGCACGGGCGACATCCGCACGGGCGGCATCCGCACGGGCGGCATCCGCAGAGGCGGCGCCCGCAGGGGGCGGGTCCACAGGTATCCGGGGTGGGGCTTTGTCCGGTGCGGAGGCGGGCGGGCCGGTGTCGTCCACGGCCGGGGGCGGTCCCGGGGCCGGGGCGGGGGGTGCGCCGCCGTCGGCCCCGTGCTCGTCCGGCGGTGCGGGCGACCCGCCCTCACCCGCCCCTGCCCCGGTGCGGAGCACCTCCTCGTGCGCCTCCCGCACCGCCCCGCCCGGCTCCACGCCGAGTTCCTCGACGAGGTGGCGGCGCAGGGCCCGGTGCACGGCGAGGGCCTCCGCCTGGCGGCCGGTGCGGTGCAGTACGAGCATCAGCTGGCGGTGGAAGTTCTCGCGCAGCGGATGCTCGGCCACCAGGGAGGTCAGCTCCGGCGTGAGCGCGCCCAGCTCGACGGCGGAGGCCCCCCGGGGGTCCACCGCCGCCGCGAGGAGCGCGTCGAAACGGCACTCCAGGAGCAGCAGCCGCGCCTCTTCCAGGCGTTGCACGAGGGCGTGCCCGGCCGCTGCCGGCAGGCCGGACAGCGGGGTGCCGCGCCACAGCGCGAGGGCCGCACCGGCCGCCCGCTCCACGGTGGTCCAGTCCCGCTCGGCGTGCGCGGCCCGCGCCTGCGCGCAGCGGCGCTCGAAGACGCGTACGTCCAGCTCGCCTTCGTCCACCCGCAGCCGGTAGCCGGGCGGCACGGCGCGCAGCCTGCCGGGGTCGTCGAGCAGGCGGCGCAGCCGGGTGACGTGGTTCTGGAGGGAGGCGTGCGCGGACGCGGGCGGGCCTTCCGTCCACAGCGCCTCCTTCAGGGCGTCCGCGGAGACCACACGGCCGGGCTCCAGGAGCAGCGCGGTGAGCAGGGCCCGGCCCTTGGGGCTGCGTACGGGGTGCGGCTCGCCGTCGGGCCCGTACAGCGCGGGCACGCCGAGGAGCCCGAAGCGGAGCTCGTCCGTCATGCGCGCCCCACTCCCCCTTCGCACCCGGACCGCTCGGTTCCGGCCATGCGCGCGGGCCGGAGGGAGCGTTGGCCACATGTTAGCCATCTGTTGGCGTGGCCTGATGTGATCACAACATCGGACCCGGTCCCGCCGGTGCTCGCGTTCATACGCGTGGCTCGGGGGAGTGTCACCTGCGTGGACCTGGTCTGGCCCCTGGGCCTTGTGCGGTTTGATCCCGTGCGGGGCCCAGGCTCTTTCGCGCTGCGCGCTCGTCCTCGAACGCCGGACGGGCTGGATTACCCGCCCCCGCGCGGCGGACGCGCACCGGCTCATCGCGCTCCGCGCTCGTCCTCAAACGCCGGACGGGCTGAACTACCCGTCCCCGGGAGCGGACGGGCTTGAACACAGACCTCCGGCGGCGGACGCGCACCGCCCCATCGCGCTGCGCGCTCGTCCTCAAACGCCGGACGGGCTGAACTACAAGCTCCTACGTCACCGGCAGCGTCACCGTGAAGCTCGTGCCCTTGCCCAAGGTGCTGGTTGCCTGGACCGTGCCGCCGTGGGCCTGGGTGAGGTTGCGGACTATGGCGAGGCCCAGGCCGCTGCCTCCGGTGGCGCGGGTGCGGGACTTGTCGGCGCGCCAGAAGCGGTCGAAGACATGGGGAAGGTCCTCGGCGGAGATGCCGGTGCCGGTGTCGGTGACCTCGATGACCACGGACGATCCGTCCACCGGTCGGCACAGGACGGTCACGCTGCCGCCCTGGGGGGTGTGCCGGATGGCGTTGGAGACGAGGTTGCCGATGGCCTGGCGCAGCCGCAGGGGGTCCGCCGTCAGCCACGGGTCGCCCTCCGCGGCGGCGGTGAGCCGTACCCCGGCGGCGTCGGCGCGCGCCTGGTGGGCGGCGACGACCTGTTCGGCGAGGTCGACGGCGCACACGGGCTCCCGGTGCAGCCGCAGCGTCCCGGCGTCGGCCGCCGCGAGGTCCTGGAGGTCGTTGACGATGTGCTGGAGGAGCAGGGCCTCCTCCAGGAGCGAGGTGACGAGTTCGGGGTCGGTGGCGACGACCCCGTCCTCCGCGGCCTCCAGCCACCCGCGGATGTTGGACAGCGGCGTCCGCAGCTCGTGCGCGACGTCGCTGACCATCGCCTTGCGCTGCTCCTCCAGCGCCTTGCGGTGCGCGGCCATGTCGTTGAAGGCGGCGGCGAGCTGGCTGATCTCACCGGCCGAGCGCGCGGGCACCGGCTCCGTCGCCTCACCGGTCTTCATCCGCTGCGTCGCCATGGTCAGCGCCCGCAGCGGCCGGGTCAGCCGGGTCGCCGCGAGCGCGGTGGCGGCGACGGTGACGGCGAGGACCGCCGCGGCGAGCCCCACCAGGCGCGTGGTGTTGGCACCGGAGAGCCGGAATCCGCTCTCGGAGGGGCGGGAGCCGTCGGGGCTGGTGATGAACAGGAGCGCGGGCGAGGACACGTACGGGCCGAGCTGCTCGCGGCGGGCGCTGTCCACGCAGTTGGCGGCGAGCGCCTGGGCGGCCTCGGCCTGTTCCTGCCTGCGCACGGCCTCCGCGCGCCGGGCCCCTTCGTCGAGGAGCCGCGGGTCGCCCTCGGGGACCTTCGCCGCTCCGCCCCTCGCGGCCGCCTCCCGCTCCGCCGCCTCCTTCTTCGCCGCCGCGTCCAGCGCCGCCCGGTCCTCCGCCGCCGGGTCCTCAGCCGCCCCGCCGGCGACGGCCTCCTCGGGTGTCGTGGTGGGCGCGGGCGGCTCCTGGGGCGTCGCCCCGCCGGCGCCCTCGTCCCGTGCGGGCATCGGCGTGGGCGTGACGAGGGACTGGTACAGCCGGGGCGTGCCGTCGCGGCTGATGCTGAGGCCGAGCTTCACGGGCTTGTCGCCGCCCTTGCGGCGCAGACAGGCCTCGGCGAGCGTGTTGATCTTGTCGAGGGCCTTGCGTTCGGTGGGGGTGTAGCCGCTCACGAGCCCGGGGTCGCAGCCGTACTCGGTGACGGTGACCTCGGAGTCGTCGGGCGATGTGACGTAGGGGCGGCCGTTCGGGCCCACGGCGACCTTCGCGTCGACACCGCGTTCGCGCAGACAGCCGACGGACTTGTCCGCGATCTGCCGCAGCTCCTTGCGTTCGGAGGCGGTCAGCCGGAAGGGGCCGACGGCGCGCGGGTCGATGCGGTCGACGGCGTCGCTGCCCGTGCCGGTGCCGAGCCCGCCCTCCCTCGCGTAGTCGCCCGCACCGGAGCCGCCGGAGCCGCCGGAGCCGGATCGCGCCGTACGCGAACTCGCCGCCGCGAGCGTCGAGTCGACGGCGAGCGGGTCGACGACGGCGGACGCGCGTGCCGGCAGGCGGGCCCCGCTCTTCGGCGCCCGCCCCGCTGAGTCGGCGATGACCTTGCGGTCCTGGGTGGTGAGGGCGATCCGGCGGCCGGTCTCGGCGGCGAGATCCCGCACCGTCCGGTCGGCGCCGCGCCAACTGGGGCGGGTCGCGGCGAGGTCGAGGAGCTTGTCGTAGATGCGGGCGTCGTCGGCGAGCACCTGCCCCTGCTCCTGCCGGATCGCCCCCGACGTGGTCTGCGCCGCGAGCCAGGCGGTGGCGGCGATCGACATGACGGAGACGAGGACGGAGACGACGAGCAGCCGGGTCAGGAGACTCTTCCGGACGGGTACGCGACTGCCGGGTTCGCGACCACCGGGTTCGCGACCACTTGGTACGCGACTACCGGGTTCGCGACCACCCGGTACGCGACTACCGGGTACGCGACCACGCGACGCCCCCGCACCGTCCCCGCCGCCACGAGTACGCCCCTCACGCCCCACGCCGCCCCGCCTCCTCCGCGAGCTCTGGCTCGGGCGGCGCCACCAGCTTGTACCCCACCCCGAAGACCGTCACGAGCCGCCGCGGCGTGCGCGGATTGGCCTCGATCTTCTTGCGCAGGTTCAGGACGTGCACGTCGACGGTGCGCGCGGATATGTACCCGGAGGAGCCGTGGATGCGGTCGAGGAGCTGCGGCCGCGTGAACACACGCTCCGGCTCCGCGGCCATCGTCGCGAGGAGCTCGAACTCGCCGGGGGTGCACTCGACCCGGCGCCCGTCCACCGTCACCTCGTGCCGCCGCTCGTCCACGACGAGCCCCCCGGCCCGCAGCACCCGGGCGTCCGGGTCCGGCGGCGGCTGCTGCGGCTGGTGGACGCCGCCGCCGGCCCGCCGCAGCAGCGTACGTACGCGGGCCATGAGTTCGCGGGGGCTGTAGGGCTTGGTGAGGTAGTCGTCGGCGCCCAGGTCGAGCCCGAGCAGCAGATCGTCCTCGGTGGAGCGGGCGGTGAGCATCAGGATGGGGAGTGTGCTCGGTCCCGGCGGGCGCCCGGGGGCCGCGCCGGACGCAGGGGGGAACTCTCCGGGCCGGGGGGCGGCGCGCAGCACCCGGGTCACGCCGAGGCCGTCGACCTCCGGCATCATCACGTCGAGGATCAGCAGGTCGGGCTCGTGCCGCCGCACCTGCTCCAGGGCGGCGCGGCCGTCGTGGACGACGCCGACCGTGTGCCCCTCGCGCTCCAGGTAGCGGCGGATGAGCTCGGCCTGTTTCTCGTCGTCCTCCGCGACCAGGACAAAAGCGCACATGCGCCCGAGCATAAGTGGACCTCCGTCGTCCACAGCCGCCGCGGAGAGGCCCTGACAGGAATCACACAACTGGCCCCGCAACCGGGACGCCCGCCGCCGGTTATTCTGGGATCTTTCGTACGGGGAGGTCGCGCGCCAGTGGAGTTCCGGCTGCTCGGAGCGGTGTCCGTGGCCACCGAGGCCGGTGATCTGGCTCTCGGTCCCGCGAAGCGCCGTAGCCTCCTCGCCGCTCTGCTCCTTCGCCCCAACCATCCCGTGCCCGTGCAGCGGCTGACCGAAGCCCTGTGGGACGACGAGCCGCCGCCGCGCGCCCGCGGCGTCATCCAGGGGCATGTGTCGCGCCTGCGCACCCTGCTGGTCGCGGCGGACGCGGCGATGTACGGCGTCGAGCTGGTCACCCAGGGCCCCGCCTATCTGCTGCGGATGCCGGAGTCGCTCCTGGACGCGCACCGCTTCGAGGAACTGGTGGCCCTGGCCCGCGGGCAGCGTGCGAGCGCCGACGCGGTGGCGATGTACGAGGAGGCCCTCGCGCTGTGGCAGGGGCCCGCCCTGACCGGGGCGCACCCGAGCCCCGTCCTCCAGGCGGCGGCGCAGGCCCTGGAGGAGACCAGGCTCGCGTCCGTGGAGCGCCTGGCCGCCGGGTACGGGGAGCTGGGCGAGCACGCGCGCGCGGCGGCGCTGCTGCGCGCGGAGGCCACCGCGCACCCCCTGCGCGAGTCCCTGTCGGCGGCTCTGGTGACGGCGCTGCGGCGGGCGGGCCGGCGCTCGGAGGCCCTCGACTGGTTCCACCGCACCCGCCGCCTCCTCGCCGACGAACTGGGCCTCGACCCGGGCCCGGAACTCGCGGACGCGTACGTGCTCGCGCTCCGCGGGGAGACCGACGACCCCCCGCACCCGGCCGCACCGCACCCGGCCGCACCGGTCCCGGCCCCCCGCGCGGAGGCCCACCCCGCGCACGCCGGCACCACCCACTCCGGCACCACCCACTCCGGCACCACGTACCTCGGCACCACGT
The DNA here is from genome assembly GCF_009755605.1 of Streptomyces typhae. GTDB lineage: Bacteria > Actinomycetota > Actinomycetes > Streptomycetales > Streptomycetaceae > Streptomyces > Streptomyces typhae. The sequence goes on along the minus strand of NZ_WPNZ01000009.1, from coordinate 264,265 downwards.
ACCCCGGCACGGACCTCCTCCCCCGCGCCCCCCGCGGCTTCCACGGCCGGGCGGGCGAGTTCACGGAGCTGTCGCGGGCGGCGGCGGGCGAGGCGCCGGTGTGTCTGGTGACCGGGCCGGCGGGCGTGGGCAAGACGGCGTTCGTCGTGCAGTGGGCGCACCGCAACCGCGCGGCCTTCCCCGACGGCCGCCTGTACGCCGATCTGCGCGGCTTCGCCGACACCGGCGAGCCCTCGCTCCTGGACGTGCTCCGCGAGTTCCTGCTCGCCCTCGGTGTCGCGCCGCGCCGCATACCCGAGACGGCGAACGGCGCGGCCGCCCTCTTCCGCTCCCTGGCCGCCGACCGGCAGCTCCTGGTCGTCCTGGACAACGTACGGGAGTCCGAGCAGGTCAGGCCGCTGCTGCCGGGCGGGGCCCGCTGCGTCACCGTCGTCACAAGCCGGTACCGGCTGCGCGGTCTGATCGCCAGCGACGCGGCCCGGCCGCTGCCCGTGGACGTCCTCGGACCGGACGACGGCACGGCCCTGCTCTCCGGGGTGCTCGGCACGGAGCGGGTGCACGCCGAGCCGGTGGCCGCGCGGCGCCTCGCGGAGCTGTGCGGCGGACTCCCGCTCGCGCTGCGGGTGGTCGCGGCCCGGCTCGCGGACCGCCCCCAGGTCACGCTGGCCGCGATGGCCGCCGAACTGTCCGACGAGTCACGCCGGTTGGCGCTCCTGGACGTGGAGGACACCGGGGTCAGGGCGGCCCTCAGGCTGACGCTGCGGCATCTGCCCCCGGCCGTCGCGCACCACTTCGCGCAGCTCGGCCGCCACCCCGGCACCCATGTGGACCAGTACTTCGCCGCGGCCCTGGCAGGCACCGACCCGGACACCGCCGAGAGCGCCCTGGAGCGGATGCGGGCCGCGCACCTCCTGACGCGGTGCGCGGCGGACCGCTGGACGCCGCACGACCTGGTGCGGCTCTACGCCCGCAGCCTGGACGCCGATCCGGAGGCGCTGCCCCGCGTCCTGGACCAGTGCGTGGCCACCGCCCTCGCGGCGGCTCGGGCGGCCGAGCCGGGCGACGAGGCGTGCTTCGCGCTCCCCGACGGCTTCCGGGCGCCGCACACGGTACGGGAGTTCGGCGACCGGGCCGCCGCCATGGACTGGTTCGCTGCCGAACGGGAGAACCTCGCGCTCGCGGCGGAGGCGGCGGCCGCCGCCGGTCTGCCCGACCGTGCGTGGCGGATCGTCCTCGCCCTGTGGCCGCTGGTCGTGTGGCGGGCCAGGGACGGCTGGACGCCGCTGCTCCAGACGGCGCTGCGGGCGGCGCGGACCGCCGGTGACCCGTACGCCGAGTCGCGGGTGCTCGCCCTCCTCGGCTGGGTCCTCAACGAGGAGGGCCGCACGGCGGAGGCCCTCGCGTGCCTAGAGGCGGCGCCGCCGCTCGCGGCGCGGGCGGGCGACCCGAGCGGGGAGGCGACCGCCCTGGTCAACCTGTCGCTCGCGCAGGCCGCCGCGGGCGACACGGACGAGGCGGTGCACGGCTGCGTACGGGCCGCGGAGCTTGCCCGGTCGGCGGGGGACGCGCACACCGAACGCCTCGCCCTGCACCACCTGGCACGGCACCGCCTCACCGCGCGGGACTGGCGTTCGGCCCTGGACACGGCGACCGCCGCCCTCGCCCTTGCCTCCGCCGAACCGCCGGACACCCCGAGCGCGTCCCGTGTCCTCCTCGTCATGGCGACCGGCGAGGCGCTGCTCGGCCTCGGCGACGAACCCGAGGGCATCCGCCGCCTCGACGAGGCCGCGCGCGCCGCGGAGGCGACGGGCTTCGACGAGGGCGCGGTGCAGGCCCTGGAGGCGCTGCTGCGGGTCACGGCGGGCGACGGGTTCCGGGCCCGGCACGCGGCGGCCCTGGAGCGGCTCGCGACGGGGGACGGCACGGGGGCGCCCGGGGCGTGAGCGGGGCGCGCCGCGTGCCCTACGGCTTGCGCGCGTGCGGTACGACGACGATCTGCACGTCGTCCTCGTAGACGACGCGGCCCGGGTCGGCGGAGTGCACGGCGTGGCACGGGACGCCGTGGGCGGCGAGGATGTCGAGGTAGCCGGGTACGCGCTCGATGAGGTGCGTGGCGGTGGACTTGAACCAGGCCACGGCGCCCGGGTTCACCTCGGGGTCGTAGACGGTGGGGTCCACGTGCGAGGGCGTGGTGTACGCGGCGTCGTACCAGTCGTTGTTGGCACGCCGGAAGCGCTCCTGCTCCGGGGTGAGTCTGCCTTCGCGGGCGAGCCGGTTCACCAGGAAGAACACACCGGGGCGGAGCCCGCGTTCGTGCAGTTCGGGGGACTCGAACCGGACGTATGCCTGCGTATTCGTGCCCGTACTCGGGCCCGTACTCGTGTCCGTACCCGGGCCTGTGCTCGTGTCTGTACTCGTCACTCTCGTCGCTGCGGTCACCGGCGCATCCTCGCATCCGGGTCCCGCCAGTGGGGCGCGCGGGCCCGGTCGGCGAGGGCGTCGGCCTGGCGGTGGTGCGTGGCCGCGGCGGTGGGGCGGCCGAGGGCTTCCGCGAGCCGGGCCGCGTACCGGGCCACCGGCTCCAAGGTGAGCGCCCCGCTCCCCGCGCCGCCCAACTCGCCGCACGCGGGCAGCAGTTCGCGGTAGAGGCCGTCCAATACCGCCAGGGACTCCGAGTCGCGCGGAGCGTCGGCTCCGGACCGCAGGGCCGCGCGTGCGCGCAGGCACAACCGGGCCTCCAGCAACTGGTCCCCGGGCAGGGGCCCGCTGCCCGCCCGCGCGCCACCGCCGCCTTCGTCCGCCGCGTCCCCGCTCTGCACCCGCAGGCACAGCAGGGCCAGTTCCAGGAGCCCGCCCTCGGCACCGATGCCGGTCATGCCGGTCATGCCCGAGCCCCGCATCCGCTGTGCCGCGGCCCGGCACGCGGCCTCCGCCTCCGCGGTCCGCCCGGCCACGGCGGCACGCAGCGCCGCGTACCAGTCCGTGAACACGCCCACCAGGGGCAGCCCGTGCAGTTCGGCGAGCCGGTCGGCGGTGGCGGCGGCCTTGTCGGCGCTGTCGAAGTCCGCGAGGGCGGCGTGCGCCTGGAGCAGCATCAGGTGGCCCAGCACCTCGAAGGCGACGAGGCCGTGGCGGGCGGCGAGGGAGGTCAGCTCCGCGCCGATGAGGGCGCGTTCGGGGGCGAGCCCGGCGCGGTGGAAGGTGTGCAGGAAGCGCCCGTTGAGGGCGAAGGCGAGCAGCGCGGCGTCCTCGCCCCGGTCCGGGTCGCCGCCCTCTCCGTCACCGCTGCCGGGCCCGGCGTCCCCGGCGAGTCCGGCGACCCCGCTGGGTCCGGCGTCCCCGGCGAGTCCGGCGACCCCGCTGGGTCCGGCGACCCCGCCTAGTCCGGCGTCCCCGCTGGGTCCGGCGACCCCGCCTAGTCCGGCGTCCCCGCCACGCCCGATGTCCCCGCTGGGTCCGGCGACCCCGCCGAGCCCGGCGAACCCGCCGAGCCCGGCGTCCCCCAACGCCCGTGCGAGCGTCTCCGCCTCCCGTGCCGCGTCCGCGCCGATGCCGGTGCGGGTGCCCCGGGTCTCCATGGCCACGGTGCTGAGCAGTCGGCAGCGCGTGGCGCGGCGGGCGCGGGACCCGTCGTCCGGGAGGGCGTCGAGGGTGCGCAGGGCGGCGGCGACGATGCGGCGGGAGAGGGCCTCGTCGTCGTTGCGGGCCCAGATGCCGGGTACGTCGAAGGCGCCGATGACGCGCGCGGTCAGCTCGGGGTCGCCGGTGGCCTCGGCGGCGACGAGCGCGTCGGTCCGGTACCGGCGGGCCTCGGCGAGGCCGCCGGTGACGGCGAGCGTACGGACGAGCCCCATGACGATCCCGAGCCGCTCGCGTCCGCCGCCGGGTACTTGCTCCCGGTCACCGCCGGGCAACCACTCCCCGTCACCCCCGGGCAACCACTCCCCGTCACCCCCGGGCAGCCACTCCGGGGCGCCATCGGGCAGCCACTCCGGGGCGCCGCCGGGCACCCGCCCCCGCGGACCCACGCGGTCGTACGCGTCGAGGGCCGCACGCCAGAGCCCAGCTGCCCGGTGCGGGGCGAACGCGGCCTCGGCGCGCCGTGCCGCCCGCACGGCGAAGTCGGCCGCGCGGGCGGCGACTTCACGGGTGCCCGCGGCGACATAGTGGTGCGCGACCGCTTCGACGGCGTCGGGCCGCAACCGTTCGATGACCTCCCCGGCCCTGGTGTGCAGGCGGGCGCGGCGGGGACCGGACAGGTCCCCGTACAGCGCTTCCCGTACGAGCGCGTGCGCGAACTCGACCCGGTCGGCACCCGTGCCCGCACCGGCGTCCGCACCCACGAGGAACCCGGCCGCCACCCCCGCGTCGACCGCGTCGAGGACGGCGTCCTCGTCCCCGACGAGCCGGGACAGGACCTCCAGGTCGACCTCGGCGCCGAGCACCGCGGCCTGCCCCAGCACGGCGCGGGCCGGTGGCGGCAGCGCTCCGGCCCGCCGCCGGACGATGTCCCGTACGCCGTCGGGCACCCGGTCGAGCGCGGTGGGCCCCTCGGTGGCGTACAGGCGGGCGATCTCGCGTACGAAGAAGGGGTTGCCGCCGCTGCGGCGGTGCACGGTGCGCAGGGCGGCGGGCCCGACGTCATGCCCGACGTCGTGCCCGGTGAGGGACCGCACGAGGTCGCCCACCGCGTCCTCGGACAGCGGTCCGACCCGTACGCGCGCGGGTTCGGCGCGGGCGACACGGCCGAGGAACTCCCGTACGCCGGGGCGCTCTTCGGTGTCACGGTAGGTCACGGCGACGAGCACGGCACGCTCGACCGGCGCGTCCGCGAGGGCGGCGAGCAGTTCCCGGGTCCCGGTGTCGGCCCAGTGCAGATCGTCGAGTACGAGGAGCAGGGGCCGGCCGCGGTCGGCGACCCGCACGATCTCGTCGCCCACCGACCGGTACCACCGGAACCGGCCGCCGTCCCCACTCCCACTCCCAGTCCCGTTCTCGCTCCTGCTCCTGCTCCTGCTCCTGCTCCTGCTCCTGCTCCCGTTCTCGCTCCCGTTACCGTTACCGTTCCCGCTTCCGCTTCCGCTTCCGGCGGCGCCCGCGCCAGTGCGGCCCGAGTCCCCCGCCAGTCCTTCCGCGAGGCCGAGGTCCCCCAGCACCTCACCCCAAGGCCATCCGGCAGGCACCCCGCCCTGCTCCGGCACCCGCGCCCACGCCGTCGTCCACCCCTCGGCGCCGAGCCGCACCGCGAGCTCCCGCACGAGGGCCGTCTTGCCCGCCCCTGCTTCCCCGGCGACCAGCGCGAGGGTGAACCGCCGGTCCCGCACGGCGGCACGCGCGGCGGCGGCCAGGGCCTCCGACTCCCGCTCCCGGCCGACCAGTTCGCGCCCCGGCCCCGGGGCGACGTCCTCACGCGGCAGCGACTGCGCCGGGGCGCCCGTTGCTGGGGTACCGCCCGATGCCGGGTTGCCGCGCGTTGCCGGGGCGGGCGGGGACCCGGGAACCGGCGCGAGGCCGAGTGCGGAACCGGGCGCGAACCCGGGCACGGAACCGGGGGCGACCGCGTCCCCCGACGTCAGGATCTCCTCCTCCGCCCGCCGCAACCCGCCCCCCGGCTCCATCCCCAGCTCCCGGGCCAGCCGTTCGCGGGCCCGGCGCAGTACGGCGAGGGCGTCGCCCCGCCGCCCCGCGCGGTGCAGGGCGATGGCGAGCAGCCCCCACGCGTCCTCCCGCGACGGGTGCCGTTCGACGTGCGGTTCCAGGTCGAGGGCGGCCTCGGCGGGGCGGCCGAGGGCGAGGGCCGCGGTGGCGCGGCGCTCCACGGCCAGCAGCCGCAGCCCGTCCAGGCGGGCGGCCTCCGCGCGGGCCCAGTCGTGGTCCGCCCACTCGGCGTAGGCGGGCCCCCGCCACAGGGCGAGCGCGCCGTCGAGCAGGGCGAGCGCGGTGTCGGCGGCACCGGCACCGCGCCCGGCACCGACACCGGGACCGGCACCCGCACCCGCACCCGCACCCGCACCCAGCCCGACACCGGCACCGGCACCGGCACCCAGCCCGACACCGGCACCCGCACCCGCACCCGCACGAGCGCCGAACCCGGCCCCCGCCCCACCGGAAGCCGCCCCGAGCAGCCGCCCCGCCTCCCCCACCGCCCCCTCGAACCGCCACGCGTCCACCTCCGCGTCCCCCGCGAGCAGCGCGTAGCCGGGCCCGGACGTCACCAGGAGCCGGGCGGGGGCGCGCCGGGGGCGGTCGGGTTCGAGGGCCTTGCGGAGGTCGCCGACGAAGGTGCGGATCGCGCCGACGGCGGTGGGCGGCGGATCGGCCCAGAAGTCGTCGACGAGCCGGGCCACCGGGACGGTGCGGCGGCGGGCGAGCAGGAGCCGGGCGAGGACGGCCCGGTGCCGCGGGCCCTTCAGGTCCAGGGGCGGCCCCTCGGCACCGCGACGCGCGACGAGCGCCCCGAGCACCTCGAACGTCACGGGCCCGAGGACGGGACCTGACCCGGGGACGGGACCTGGCCCGGGGTCGCGACCTGGCCCGGGGCCGGCGCCCCGCGGGACCTCATTCACCTCCGGCACCCCTTCAACGTACCTCCGCACCCGTCCACTGATCCGTTACTGATCCACCCCCCACACGCTTGGTGTCATGACTCAGCGCGAACCCCGTATCGAAGGCTTCTCCTACCGCCGTGTGCCCGTGGCCGACGGCGGTGTCCATCTGAACGTGGCCGTCGGCGGCGACCCGGCGGCCACCCCCGTGGTGCTCCTGCACGGCTTCCCGCAGACGCACCTCATGTGGCGGCACGTGGCCGCGGACCTCGCCGCCGACCACCATGTGATCTGCCCGGACCTGCGGGGTTACGGGGCGAGCGACAAGCCCGCGGAGGCGGCGGACGGGCTCACGTACGCCAAGCGGACGATGGCCGCGGACGTGGTGGCGCTCGCGCGGGCCCTCGGGCACGAGCGGTTCGCGCTCGCGGGGCACGACCGGGGCGCGCTCGTCGCGATCCGCGCGGGCCTCGACCACCCGGACACCGTGACACACCTGCTGTCACTCGACGTCCTGCCGACCCTGGACATGTGGGACGTCATGCGGGGCACCACCGCGGCGGTCGGCTTCCACCTGTATCTGATGGCGCAGCCGCCGGGCCTGCCGGAGCGGATGATCTCCGCGGACCCGGACGCGTTCTTCGGCCACTTCCTCGACCTGTGGGCCGCCGCCCCGGACGCGGTCCCGGCCGAGGTGCGGGCCGCGTATCTGCGGGCGTGCCGCGAGGCGGTGCCGTCCATCGTGGCCGACTACCGCGCGTCGGCGTTCGCGGACGTCGAGCACGACACGGCGGACCGGCGCGCGGGCAACGCCCTGCGGATGCCGGTCGCGGTCCTCCAGCAGGACTGGGGCGCGGCGCTCGGCTTCGACGCGGCGGAGCTGTGGCGCAGGTGGGCGCCTGACCTCGCGCACCGCACGGTGTCGTGCGGCCACTTCATGGCGGAGGAGGCGCCGAAGGAGGTCACGGCGGCCCTGCGGGAACTCCTCGCCCGGGAGCCGGGCCAGTAGCCCGACTGAGAGCCGGGCCGGGAGCCGGGCCAGAGCCGGTCCGGTAGCCCGCCTAACCTGGGGCCCATGCCGACTACGCAGCTCAGCAACGGAGTCCAGCTCGCCTACGACGACCACGCGGGACCGGAGACGAGCACCCCCGGCCCCCTGGTCCCCCTCGTTCTCGTGCACGGCCACCCCTTCAACAGGTCCTCCTGGGACGCACAGGTGGCGGCGTTCGCCGCCGAACGCCGCGTGATCACGTTCGACCTGCGGGGATACGGGGCGTCGGCCCCCCGGGACGCGCCGCCCGTGACCGACTTCGGGGACTTCGCCAGGGACCTGATGGCGCTCCTCGACCACCTGGGCGTGGAGCGGTGCGCGCTCGGCGGCGTCTCCATGGGCGGCCAGATCGCTCTCGACACGTACGCGCGCTTCCCGGACCGGATAGCGGGGCTGCTGCTCGCCGACACGTCGCCGCAGGCCGAGACGCCCGAGGGCAAGGTGACCCGCAACGAACTCGCGGACCGGCTCCTGGCCGAGGGCATGCGGGGGTACACCGAGGAGGTCCTGTACAAGATGGTGGCGCCGTACAACGAGGAGGCCGCCGTCAAGGTGCAGCGGATGATGCTGGCGTCGTCGCCCGACGGCGCGGCGGCGGCTCTGCGGGCGCGGGCCGAACGCCCGGACTACGAGGCGGGGTTGGCGGAGGTGGCCGTGCCGGTCCTGGTGGTCGTGGGCAGGGACGACGTGTACACGCCGGTGGCGGGGGTGCGGGCACTGCACGAGGCGCTCCCGGACTCGCGGCTGTGCGTCGTCGAGCGGGCGGGGCATCTGCCGAACCTGGAGCGGCCCGAGGAGTTCAACGCGGCGGTGCGCGACTGGCTGGCCCGGCTCGGCTGAGGGCGCGGGGCCACCCGAGGGGCCTGGCGTGGCGGCCACCCAAGGGGCCTGGTGTGGCGGCCACCGCCGGGGCGTGGGGCGGCTGGTACCGGCGGTGGCCGTGGGACGGCGCCGGCGCCGCGTGGTGCACCCGCATGCCGGCGCGTACCTGCCCGTGCGGCGTCGGGGCGTGCGGGAGACGGCCCCGGCTGGACAAACCGCTGGGCACGGGCCGGAGCTGCGCGGGTGCTGCGGCTCCGCCCCGCTCGCGGGCCGAATCGGGCGGCCCGGGAGCTCGGTGTTGTGTGCGCGTCCGGGGGCTGGGGACCGAGAGCGTCCGCCGGCGCACGGCCGCTGCCTCGGCCGCCGCGCGGACTTGCGCTCTCCTTTCGAGGCTAAAGCGCGGTGGTGCGCGGCGGAAGACGAGACGCGGCACCAGCGTTGCTGCGCCAATTCCCGTAGTGCGGGGCCGCGGTGGGCAGCCGGAGGCGCCGCGAAGAGGGGAGTTTTCACCACTGCCTTCGCGACGTGCGGCTTTCGATAATGACGGCATGAACACCACACGACAGGCCGAGGGGGCCGCCCCGCCGCCCGTGAGCGGCCCGACCGCTTTCCGGCGCACCCTGACCCTGTGGGGTCTCGCCCACCGCGCGTTCTTCGTGTCGCTGTGGTGCGTCATGGTGTCCTCCGTGCTGCGCGGCCCGCTCGGCGTGAAGCTGCTTCCGGGTACGGAGCGCAGGGTGCGGGCCCTGGCCGACCGGCAGCGCGAGCTGGCCGCCCGGTGGTCGGGCGTCGAGGTCCCCGCCGTGTACGCGGAGCTGCCCGCGACCGGCAGGGCCCGGGGCAAGGCCCTGCGGTCCCAGCTCCTCGACAAGGGCAACCAGGTGCACCGCGACTGGCGCTGGGTGCACATCGACTGGTTCGCGGGCGGCGCGATCGCCGCCGGTCCTGTGCTGCTGGGCCTGACCGGCGTGTGGGGCCTGTGGACCGCGTCGATCGGTACGGAGCTGCCTCGTGAGTGGGACAGCGTCTGGTTCCTGTTCGTCCCGGTCGGCGACCCGGACACGGCGTTCCTGGCAGGTGCGCTGGGCGTACTGTGCCTGCTTCTCGCTGTCTTCTGGGCGCCCCGGCGTACCCTGCGCCTGCACGCCCGCTACCTCCGGCTCGTCCTCGCCCCGAGCGAGTCCGAGCTCCTCGCGGCCCGCGTAGAGCACCTCAGGACGACCCGCTCGGACGCCGTGGACACCCAGATGTCGGAGATCCGCCGCATCGAGCGCGACCTGCACGACGGCGCGCAGGCCCGCCTGGTGGCGATGGGCATGACCCTGAACGCCGCCGAGCATCTGCTCGCGACCGACCCCGAGGCGGTCCGCGACCTGCTCGTCGAGGCCCGGCAGTCCTCCACCGCCGCCCTCAAGGAGCTGCGCGACCTGGTGAAGGGCATCCACCCGCCGATCCTCGCGGACCGCGGTCTCGCCGATGCCGTACGCTCCCTGGCGATGATCAGCCCGCTGCGCACCGAGGTCGTCGTCGACCTCCCGGCCCGCCCCGAACCGCCCGTCGAGTCCGCCGTGTACTTCGCCGTCTCCGAACTCCTCACCAACGCGGCGAAGCACTCCGGGGCCGAGCGCTGCTGGATCGACCTGCGGTACGAGAGGGGCTCGCTGCGGGTGTCGGTCACCGACGACGGGCAGGGCGGCGCGGACGTCCGCGCCGGTACCGGTACCGGTCTGCGCGGTGTCGAGCGGCGCCTCGCCCACTTCGACGGCGTCCTCGCCGTGAACAGCCCGCCGGGCGGTCCGACCCTGATGACCCTGGAGCTGCCGTGCGTGTTGTCCTCGCCGAAGACCACTTCCTCCTGAGGGACGGGGTCACCCGCCTCCTCGAAGCCTTCGGCCACGAGGTCCTGGCGGCCGTCGACACCGGCCCTCTCCTCCTCGAAGCGCTCCTGTCCCTGCGCCCCGACGTCGCCGTGGTGGACGTCCGTCTCCCGCCCACGTTCAGCGACGAGGGCCTGCGCGCCGCGGTCTTCGCCCGCACGCGGGTGCCCGGACTCCCGGTACTCCTGCTGTCCCAGTACGTGGAACCGCTGTACGCCCACGAGTTGCTGGCCACAGGGTCCGAAGGCATCGGCTACGTCCTGAAGGAACGCGTGTCCGACGGCGCGGAGTTCATCGCGACGATCGAGCGCGTGGCGGCCGGCGGCACGGCAATGGACCCCGAGGTGGTGTCCAAACTCGTCACCGGCAAGTCCCGCGACGAGCCCCTCGCCTCCCTGACCCCGCGCGAGCGCGAAGTACTCGAATGCCTGGCCCAGGGCTTGTCCAACGCGGGCACAGCGGAGTCCTTGTTCATCACCGAGAAGGCGGTGGCCAAGCACGTCGGCAACATCTTCATGAAGCTGGGGCTGCCCCCTTCGGAGTCGGCGAACCGGCGGGTGCTGGCTGTTCTGGCCTACCTGGACAGGTAGTCCGGGTACGGCGTCGAGCCGTGGAGGGGGACGGAGGGCTACTCCCCGTCGCGGTCCTCACCGAAGGTGACGTCCAGCTCGGCAGTCAGGGCCTCGGCCAGCTGGAGCGTCTGCGACCGGCCGATGACGACCTGCTTGAGCGAGGCGAGGCCGCGGAGCCCGGAGAGGTCGTTGCCTCGCAGGTCCAGGCCGCGGCACTGCCCGCCCTCGAACTCGGTCAACCGCAGATCGCAGTCGTCGATGAGGACGGCTCCCAGGTCGGCGGCGATGAAGGTGGTCTCGCGGAGCGAGCATCCGGAGAAGATCACGGGACCGGTGGCCCGGACCCGGGCGAGGCTGCTGTAGTCGAACTTGCAGTCCTCGAACAGCACGTTGTCGAGCGTGATGTCTTCGAGGGTGGCGCCCATGAACCGGCAATCGCGGAAAGCGGCCCGTGAGATCTTGCTGTCGCTCCACCACAGCGAGGGCAGATCGCACCCGATGAACTCCACGGAGTCGACGCGAAGCTTCTCCAGGCGAGTGCGCCGGGCCTTCAGACCGGTGATCCGCCCGTCGAGGAGGTGGGCGTCGACCAGATCGAGGTCCCGCAGATCGGCGTCGCCGTACTGGAACTCCGCCAGCCGCCCCCGGCCACCGTCGAGCGAGGTGACGTGGGAGAGGTGGAAGCCCGACGCGTTCAGGGCGGGGAGGGTGACGCTCGTACGGCGGATCGTGCGGGTGTCCATCAACAGCCTTTCAGCGCGGTGCCCCGGGCGCCGGGCGCACGGTGACTCGGACGCCGGGTGCTGTCGGCGTCCGGTGGGTTGCCGACAGCACCGGGCGGCTCCTTCTTGTTCCAGTTGTCCCAGGTCGGACGGTTGTCGAAGGGGGCTGGGGTCTTCGCCCAGTTGTCCCATGTGGGCTGGTTGTCCCACAGCGTTCCAACGAGCATCGGGACCGGGGCGTCGTACGTGGCCATCAACTCCATCACGACGGGGGTGTCGGATGTGGCGAGGCGGTCCAGGGCGGTCATGCGGCTGACTCCTTCGTTGCGAGCGCGGAAAGGGCCTTGACCAGGGCCTGCCGGGAGACCCGGCAGTAGTTGGTCTCGGTGGACCGAAGGCTGCCGTTCTCGAAATAGCGGTTCGCGGCCTGGGCTCCGCGGCAGAAGTCGAAGAACTGACAACCGGCCTGGCAGCGGTCCAGGCCGGTGAGGAAGTCGCGTACGTAGCCCAGACGGTGTGCCTCACGGAGGATCTCGGCCAGGGACTGTTCGAGGATGTTCCCGGCGACGAAGTCGGCGTGCTCGGGTGCCTTCGCGTCCGCCAGTTCGGGAGAGAGCAGGACCACGTCGCCCTTCCAGGAGACCGTGGGGATGGGGTCGAGGCGCCGTCGTTCCCACTCGGCTCTGCGGCCGGAACGGATCAGGTGGAGGTACTCGGCGAGGCGTACCACCTCCCGAACCGCCGGCGCGTCGGGATGTTCGCGGGACCAGGTGAGAGTGCGGCGCCAGAACTCCTCGGCCTGGACCGCGGTGGGCGGCTGTCTGCCGGTGTTGACCCCTTCGATCTCCTCGATGTTGAAGCCCACCGAATGGCATCCCAGGGAGGACAGGAAGTCCAGCAGCTCCTCGGGCATCGTGATGCCCAGGGTGCCGACCACCGAGATGACGGAGAAGGGGACGCCGTGCTCACACAGGTGTGCGATGCCACGCATGATCCGGTCGAAGGCGGGCTTGCCGCGGAGGTCGACGCGCTCCGCGTTCAAGGCCGCAGGTCCGTCGATGCTCACTCCGACGCGGACGCCGTACGCAGTCAGGAGCTCGCACCACCTCCCGGTGAGGAGCGTCGCGTTGGTCTGTACGTAGTGGTGGACCCGGCCCGTGCGGCGCAGGCCCTCGAAGGGCGCGAGCAGGCACTCGAACTTCTGCGGGCCGACAGCGAGCGGTTCCCCGCCGTGCCAGACGAGGCCGATCGCATCGCCGCCGCTGCCGTCGAGCCGGGCCAGCGCCTGAGCCAGGGTCTCGGCCACCTCCACCGGCATCTGGTGCTTCAGCTTGCGCAACGGCAGATAGCAGTATCGGCAGTCCAGGTTGCACCACGTCGTGGGCTGGACCACCACGGTCTGCGGTGCCGCGAAGCGCTGCCGGTACCGGGTACGCCACGGGGACGGGTGAGAGCGCATCGGAGTCCTCTCCTCAGCGGACAGAGACATCCCGGCTGCGAGCGGGAGAGCTGCGGACCAGGATGCGACCACCCTCCGCCCCTCCGTGACGTGCACCCGATGACATCGCCTTGTCATGAGCGATGACATGTCATCGGCGACACGATGACATCCCCAAGTCGCGATATTCGCATCACAGTTCGGGCGTGGTGCGGTGGGCTATCGTGGCGAGCGTGCCTCGCTCGATTCTGATCCAAGACGGCCGGACGTCCCGGGACACCGGCTTCGTCCTCATCTGCTCCGGCTACCTCGTAGAGCGCGGCAGGGTGCTGCTCGTGCACCACAACCGCTTCGACAGGTGGGTACCGCCGGGTGGCCATATCGAGCCGGGCGAGTCCTTCGCCGCCACGGCGGTGCGTGAGTTCAAGGAGGAGACCGGCCTGCTGGTGGAGGCCGTCTCGAGCCAGCCGGAGATCCACCCCGCCGACGCCAATGCCACGCCCGAGCCGGTGCCGTTCTACGTCGACATCGAGCGGGAGGGTTTCGCCACCCCGGCGCTGGTGCAGTTCTTCTACGTCCAGCGGCAACCGGGTGCCCGGGAGCAGTCCGTGCGGGCACAGCTTGAAGAGGTGCACGGAGCCGCTTGGTTCGGTCCGGAGGACCTCGACACCCTCAAGACGTTCGACCAGGTCCGTTCTCTGGCCCGGTTCGCCCTGTCGAACTATCCGGTGGCCGGGGAGCGGGCCGCATCGTAGGCGGCGGCCTACCGTCCCGCCAGGCGGTACCCGCCAACCCCGTCCACCGTGCAGGCGACCAGCAGCCGGGCCGGGGCGCCGCCAAAGGCAGCGGAGACGGCCTGGTTGATGCGCTGGACGTACTTGGGCACCGACGAGGGAGCGACGAAGAGCGCCGCGGCGATCCGCTCGGTCGTCAGCCTGCCTTCGGGCGCACCGTGCACAGCCTTCACCACGTCGAACAAGCGGTCCGACAACTCACACGCCACGCTTCCCTCGCTGTCGCGTGCGTCGACGAGGACGGTCCGGCCACGCCCGAATGCGATGCGCGTGATGACCGTCTCGGCCGAAGCCTCACCCGCGTCGGCACAGGCGCTGTCGGCGAGGCTCATCCGGGCCAGACGCTGCACCGCCTCCTCGTAGGCTGAGACCGTGTAGTACGCAGCCCGGATGGTGGCCCGCTTGCCCGAGGCACCCGGCTCGTTCCACAAGCCGGCCTCCGTGTCCCACAAGCCGTTCATCAGCTTCCATGCTGTGGCGAGCCGGGGATCACGCGGACCCGCACCGGCCCGGACGGCGGCCTGGGCGCAGAGCGCGTACGCCATGTGTTCCCAGGCTGTGCCCTGGACGTCCTTGTCGTCCTCGACGAACGTCTCCCACCGGTGGTGGTTGTGAAGAAGCCACTGCCCGGCCTCGGCGACGACGTCGGACAGCCGCTTGTGCTGCGCCGATCCGTGCACTCCGCCCGTCTCCTGGGGGTCGTCCCGGTACGCGGGCCCGCCGTCAGGCCCCGTTCCGGCGCGGACGGCCGACAGCGCGAGCAGGCACAGCGCGGTCTTGCTCGGGCTCGGGTCCGTGTCGACATAGGTGCGCCATCCCCAGGCACCGCTGCGGCGCCGGTGGTAGAGCAAGCCGCGTGCTCCATGGTCGATCAGCGGTCCGACGCGCTCCAGCAGATCAGTGGTCCCCACCCCGCCTGGCAGGCGGAGACCGGGGCCCAGGTCGTGGAGAACACCTCGCAGCTCGGCGAGCCGGTGCACCACCAGGGCGGTCTGGTGCAGTGAGGTGTCGTCCAGCCCGAGGACCTCGGGCCAGCCATGGTCGACCTGATGGTCCTCCAGCCAGCCGACACACCAGGCCGCAGCCTCTGCGACACCGCTGTGATGAAGGAAGCGAGGGTGGGACAGCAGCCCGGACAGCCCGAAAGCGATGAACCTGGTGTGCTCACCACGACCGCCTTTGGGTCGGGGCCGCGAGTGCTCCGGGATGGCGCCGGTGAGGAAGTCGAGACCCCGGCGCACCGGCTGGCCTGCGATGCCGGCTGCCCGCAGCACGTGCAGGACCTCGCTGGTGTTCACGATCGAAGAAACGGAGGTCAGGGTGAGGCCCCACCCGCCGTCGTGCCCCTGGTTGCGCAGCAAGGTCCAGGCGGCCTGACCCGCTCTGCCCTCGAACGCCGCGAACCCCGCCTGCGTACTCTTCACGATTCGCCTCCGCAGCCGGACCCGGTCCGCCGGTCGGACCGTACCCAACTCGGCGACGGGCGACGCGTGTTCCGGCCCGACCGGACAGGTGGACGCATCAAGCCGGAGCCCCTCGGACAGCCGGGTACGGCGTCGAACGTGTCTGTGACCGAACGAAGACGTCGCGGGAGACGGCCTGTAACTCAGTGCGGGATACAAATATCTCCGACAGCACGCACCGCGTCACTCCTTGGGGGTATCACCGTGAAGTACACCCGCGTCTCCGCTTTCGCCGCCCTCAGCCTCGCCGCCACCCTCTCTCTCACCGCTTGCGGCGGCGACGGCGACGGCTCTGGGAAGAAGTCGTCCTCCAAGGGCTCGTCGTCCTCCTCGTCCTCGTCATCCTCCTCGTCGGGTTCTTCGGACTCCTCGGACTCCTCGGACTCCTCCGACAGCGGCTCGAAGCCGCAGGGCGGCTCGGGCACCGGCCCCTCGGACACCGGCAGCTCCACGTCCGGCTCCGGCAGCGACACCCCCGCCGGGACAGCGGCAACCGGCAACAAGGTCACCTTCTGCAAGACGGCCGACCTTGCCATCGACGCCGTCGACGCCGCCCCGGACCAGGAAGCCGGCCGTATCGACGTCACCATGGTCAACCGGGGTTCGACCACCTGCTCGGCGACGGGCTTCGCGGGCGTCGACATCAAGGACGCCGACAACACCTCCAGCCCTATCCAGCGCGGCCCCGCCCAGCCCCGCGTCACCACCCTGAAGCCGGGTGACGCCGCCGTCTTCAACCTGGCCTACACCATCGACGACTCCGGCGAGAGCCTCGCGTCCCCCACGAACCTCATCGTGACGCCCCCGAACGAGACCCACAGCGTGACCCTCGACTGGCCCGCGGGCGCGGGGGCCATCAAGGGTGCCTACACCGACGTCGAGGTGTACCCCACGCACACCACCAAGTAGGGCGCAGCTGCTACCCGGCCAGGTGGGTCACGAAGGCCTGCCAGGCGGGGGCGCCGACCAGGACGGCGGGGCCGTGGGGGTTCTTGCTGTCCCGTACGGGGACGAAGGCCACCTGGCTGTGGGCGGAGCCGACTTCGACGCAGTCCCCGCTTTCGCCTCCGCTGTACGGTGACTTGTGCCAGGCATCGTGGACTTCGAGGCAGTCGGCGCCGTCACCACCGCTGTACGTCGACTTGCGCCACGCGCCCAGTACCGACGCATCCGGGAAGCTGATTCGTCGCTCACGATTGCTCACCATGCTCGTAATCGTCCGCCACCGACCTGAGCAGCGCAAGGGACTCATTGTGCGACAACGCGTCGCCCAACGCGTGCTCGTAGGAGACTTGGCAATTACGCACCACGCTCGGGTTCTCCAACACCATGCCCGTGTTCAGCCCCTCCACGTACGCGACTGGAGGCAGGTCACTGAACCACATCAGCGTGACGAAACCTTCCAGGAGGTTGTGCGGGCCCACCGCGAACGGCAGCACGTGCACCCGGATACGCCCGCTGTCCCCCAGGTTCGCGATGTGACGCAACTGCTCGCACATCACTGCGGGCCCTCCAACTGGCCTGCGGAGCACGGCCTCGTCCAGCAGATACCACGCCACGGGCGACTCGAAGTCGTCGAAGATCTTGGCTCGCGCCAGCCGAGTGTCGCGCAGAGCGTCCCGCTCATCGGCTGACTTCGGGGGAAACCAGGTGCTCAAGATCCCGTGGGCGTAAGCCTTCGTCTGAAGGAGGCCAGGGACCAGCTTTGGAGCGTACGTACGAAGCATCGTCGCCCGCTTCTCCAACTCCATGGCCTCCGCGAAACGCTCAGCTACGCGCCCCTCACCCACGGACGGAAGGAATCGGACCAACACACCCCCCGCCTCCAGAACATCATCCAGACGCCGCGCATCCTCGACCGCAGGTCGCCGTCGTCCCGCCTCGATATGGGCGATGTGCGTACGAGACATGATCGCCCGCACACTCAACTCCTCCTGGGTGAGCCCCGCGCCCTCGCGCCGCGCGCGGAGCTCCTCCCCGTACCGCAGACGGGACTCGGGGTTGTCCTCAATGGCCACCGGCAAGCTCCTCACGTGCGACAACACTTGTCACCCCGCGCCTACTGGCGAGCGTAGCGACGCCGACCGCACTGTGTGACCGGAACGGCACACAGAGCGAGAGGCAGCACGATGGACGACCCCATCCAGCACCATGCGCAGGGCGCGTACGTGGCGCACGCGCATACGGACATCTACGGGCCCGGCAAGGTCCTGTACGTGGACGGCGACTTCCGGCGGGTCAGGTTCACCCACTTCGTGGCGACGATCAAGGCTGACGACCTGCGTCCGGCGACACCGGTCGAGGAGCACGAGATGTACACGTGGCTGTGCCGGAAGGCGGCGCGCTACGGCAGTGACTGGATGATCCCGTAGTTGAGGGGGCAATAACGGCTGAAACAGGGCCGTATCGGGATCACGGCACCCGCTCCTAGGCTGTGCCGCGACGCACCGCGGGTGCGTGCGCGACCCGACGTTCCGGGAGGTCGACCGTGGCGGCACTGTCTGAGGGCATCTACCTCATCAAGAGCGAGGCGAGTGGACTGTACGCGGGGGTGCAGCCGGGAGGAGGGGCGAAACAGGGGGCGAAGGTCGTCCTTGCCGAACTGCAGGCGGAGGGGGCGGAACGGCACCGGCAGTTCTGGCATGTGAAGCCGCACAGCGCGAGGGAGGGTGCGTGGACGCTCCAGAACGTCCACTCCACCCTGCGCATGGACATCATGGTGAACAGGGGCAGGGCGGGCGCGGCGGTGCAGCAGTGCCCGCCGGAGTCGCGGGAGGACCTGCTGCTCACGCAGTTGTGGCGGCCCGAGCACGTCGGTGAGGACCGGTTCGTGTGGGTGAACGTGAACAGCGGGAAGCACCTCGGGGTGCGCGGTGAGCGCCTGGAGGCGAACGCGGAGCTGGAGCAGGCGGAGCCGAAGGAGGAGGACGACCGGGGCACGCAGGTGTGGGCCCTGGAGAGGGTGCAGGATCGGGGCGAGTCGAAGGCGTTCGACGCGCTGACGGCGAGGATCGTGTCGCCGGGGGCCCTGTCGGCGCCGGGGCACGTGATCACGTCGGCGCTCAAGGGCATCCTGGACGCGGGCGGCGGGGTCTTCGAGACGATGGCGAAGACGGTGCCGGACCCGAGGGCGCCCTACCTGCGGTTCGACGGCTTCCGCGGGGACGAGTTCATCCGCTTCTCGCCGCGCCTCGGTATCGAGTCGGGCCCGAAGAAGATCAGTGAGCAGTTCCCGCAGCTGCCGACGGGCTTCTCCCGCAAGGAGGACGTCCTGAACGCGCGCAAGGGGAGCAGCAACACGCACGCGGCCGTGATCCACGACGGGCTCGTGGAGTTCTCGGAGCGCTCGGCGAGCCGGAGTTCGCTGTCGCTTGCCACGGACGAGGGGGAGTTCCGCCCGATCAGGGCGGCGACCACGGCCGACACCAAGGGCGAGAAGATCGCCCTGTTCTACGACGAGGGCGCCAAGCTGCTCGACCCGCGCGGCAACCTCGTCGGCGAGTTCCGCCTGGAGCACGCTCCCGTCGACTTCCTGACCGGCCTGGACACGGTCACGTCCGCCCCCTTCGACGACGAGATGCACTTCTTCCTCGTCAAGGGCGAGGAGTTCGTGATCGTGAGCCCCGGCAAGCTCATCCAGGGCGCCACCAAGCTGACGGACGCGTATCCGTTCCTGGGCGGGGTGTGGATGTAGCCGCACGTATGCGCCCCGCAAGGGGCGCGGGGAACTGCGCGACCAGCCACAAAAAGGCCGCAGACGCGTCTGCAGGGCCTGGGGCAGACGCGTCTACGGGGTACGGGGTACGGGTGGGGCATGGCCCGGGCACACGACCCGGGCCACACCCCACCACTGGACGGCCGGCCGGCCTCGCCGGGGGTGGAGAGCCGGCCGAGCCGGGTCAGGCCTCCTGCTGGGGCCGCGCGGGCGGCAGCAGGAGGGCGAACAGGGCGCCGACGAGCGGCAGGATCGCGAGCCAGGCGAGGGCGCTGGTGATCTGCATGTGCTCGGAGAGCGTTCCGGCGGCCGCGGAGCCGATGCCGCCGCCGACGAAGAACAGCAGGTTCAGGACGCCCATGGCCCCGCCGCGCTGAAGCGGCTCAAGGCGGCTGGAGAGCACCGCGGTGGCGACGACCTGCGTGACGGCGAACGTGGCCATGCCCATCGACGTACCGATCAGCATGACGACGATGCCGCCCTCGACCATGCCGACGATCGCGAGGAACACCGCGGAGCTGAGGGCGACACCCGAGAGCAGGAAGCTGCCGCCCTTGGTCAGCGTCAGCTTGCTGGCGAGGCGGGAGCACACGGCGCCGACGACCGCGCCGGGCAGCAGCCAGGCACCGATCTTGAAGACGCCCCAGCCGTACTGCATGGCCAGGATCTGCGGCACCGCGTACATCGCCGCGAACAGACCCGCGTACCCGCCGAGACCCACCACGGCGGCGATCAGGAACGTGCGGTCGGTGGCCAGGGGCTTCGGCACGAAGCCGTCGGGCCGCCGGTTGATGTGCCAGAACAGGCCCACCACCGACACCGCGAGCAGCACCGCGAGGGTGATGACGAGCGGGGTCGAGAGGTCGAGCGTGGAGGCCTGGATCAGCAGCAGGAGCGAGGTCGCGCCGGTACCGAGGAGGGTGCCGCCGACCAGGTCGACGGCCTTGCCGAAGCCGGGCCGGGTGGCCGCGAGCTTCAGGCAGAAGGGCACGACGGCCAGGGAGAGCGCGGGCAGGACCAGGGTGACCCGCCAGTGCCACCAGTCGGTGACCATGCCGCCCATCAGCGTGGCGCTGGACGAGAACAGCGCCATGGTCGCGCCGAAGATCGCGAGGATCTTGGGCCGGATCGCGGGGGCGGTCGCGGCGGCGAGGGTGAGGGCGCTGGACGTGATGGCGCCGGAACCCGCGGCCTGCACGAACCGGCCCGCGATCAGGAGCCCGAACTCGGACGCGACCAGGATCAGGACCGCGCCCACGGCGAGGAGCGCCGAACCGACAAGGACCGTGTTGCGCACCCCCCATTTCTCCGAGAGCCGGCCGAAGAGCGCGGTGCCCACGCCGAGCGCGAGGGCGTGGGAGGTGAGGACCCAGGCGGCGACGGCCGGCCGGACCTCCATCGCCATGGCGACATCGGGCAGCGCCACACCCGCGGCGGTGACACCGAAGATCACAGGGCCGAACAGGGCGCCAAGGCGGAGCCCGATCAGCCCCGCACCCGGTGTGGTCTGCGGCTGCGCCCGCACCGCGTCGTCCGTCGTCATCGACACTGTCGTTCTCCCCATCCTCTGGACCCTCCGGGTCCACGTGGTCCTCTGGTTGTCGGCTCCACCGGGCGTCAGGCGTCCGTGCGGGGCGGGATGTTGTGGTTGAACCGGAAGAGGTTGTCCGGGTCGTACTGGGTCTTGATGTCGCGCAGTCGTGCGTAGGTGTCGGCTCCGTAGCCCTCTTCGGCGAGGGCGCCCATCTCCGCGCCCGCGCAGAAGTTGAGGTAGCGGCGGCCCGTGGTCCAGGCCGCCATGCCCTCCACGACCTGCGCGGGGCGCGCGCCGGGTCCCGGCAGGGCGAGCGTGGACAGGCAGAACGCGGCGTCCCTGTGGTCGACGGCGTTGGGCACGGCGGGCGGTCGCGTCAGGGCGCCGCCCATGTGCCGCAGCTCCACCGCGAGGTCCACGCAGCCGCTCTCGGGCCCGGCGAGGGCGAGCAGTTCGGCCGCCGCGTCGTCGCCGAGCTCGCGCAGCATCACCGAGCGCTCGTGGTACGGGATCGGGAACGTCGGGTCGTTGTGGATCTCCGCGCAGCGCGTGTACGGCATCTCCGCGAGCGTGTCCACCATCGCGTCGGCGACCTCCCGCAACGGTTTGACCAGGCGCTCCCCCTCGTCGGCGGGGCCCAGGTGCAGGACGCGTACGTGCGCCACGAGCTTGCCGCGCAGGAACTCCGGGATCGGGTCCATGTCCGGCATCCGCATCAGCGCCAGCGAGGAGGACATCTCGTCGGGCACCGTCTCGACCCACGAGCGCCAGCCGTGCAGCACGTCCGCGGCAGCCTCGCCGGGGAAGAAGAGGCCGCCGCCGTAGATCTGCGTGACGGGCACGAGGCCGAACTCGATCGCGGTGACCACGCCGAAGTTGCCCTTGCCGCCGCGCAGCGCCCAGAACAGGTCCTCGTTCTGCTCGGCGGTGGCGATGCGCAACCGGGCGTCGGCGGTGACCACTTCGATCGCGGTGACGTGGTCGGCGGCGAAGCCGTACTTGCGTGACATCAGCGCGAGGCCGCCACCGAGCGTGTAGCCGACCACGCCCACGAGCGGCGACGAGCCGTTGAGCGGCGCGAGGCCGTGGGCGGCGGCCGCCTCGATGACGTGCCGCCACTGCGCTCCGGCCCCGGCGCGGGCGATCCGGGCGCCGGGGTCGATCGACACGTCGGTCATCCGGCGGGTGTTGAGAAGCAGTCCGGTGCCTTCGGCAGCGGTCGACGGACCGTGTCCGGTCCCCTGCACCGCCACCGGTACGACGGCCTCGGCAGCGAAGTCGATGACTTCCCGTACCTCCAGCGCGTCCCGCACGCCTACAGCGATCGCGGGACTGTGCTCCACGATCCGGTTGAACCCCGCGACCTCGGCCGCGTACCCGTCGTCGTCCGGTCCGAGTACCGGTCCGGTGACGCGTTCCACGAGGCGTCGCGCCACTGCGGATTCGAACATGTGTCAGCCCTCCAAGCCCACCCCAACTCGGGTCGCTGATCACACTCCCAGCGGGCGCCGCCCGGACCTATCCCCCCTTTGAGGGGAGTCGGGATACCCCCTCTTTGCGGGGGGGGGCGGGGGTTCCGGGGCTGCCGGACGAGGGCGCGGGGACTCAGGGCGCGCCGGGCCGCCCCGACATGTCGCCCACCGCTCGCAGCATGCCGATCAGCTCTCCCAACTGGCGTTCTCCGAGCAGTGCCTGCACCTGGTCGAACAGCGCGCGGGCCTCCTTGCCCGCCGTCGCGAGGCGCTCGCGGCCCGGCTCGGTGAGCGTGACGATGCGGCGCCTGCGGTTGGCCGGGTCGATCTCCTTGGTCACCAGGCCGAGGGCTTCGAGGCGGTCCAGGAGCGGGGTGAGCGTGGACCGGTCGATCGCGGTCAGGGCGCCGAGCGCGGACTGGTCGAGGCTGCCGTGGTCGTCCAGGACGAGCAGCACGGCGAACTGCGGATTGGTCAGGTCCGGAATGCGCTGTTGCCACATGACCGTCCACGCCTGGGCGGCCCGGCGGAGCTGATGCGGCAGCGCCTCGTCCAGATGCGGCCGGCGGCGGGGGCTTGTGCTCGTCATGATGGCAGTGTATTCAGTACAAGGATATTCCGTACACGGAAGGTTGGGGGACCTTGATGCGGCTGATCGTGGGCATGACCGGCGCCACCGGCGCGATTCTGGGCGTCAGGCTGCTCACCGAGTTGCGCGGGCACCCCGACGTGGAGACGCATCTGGTACTCACCCGCTGGGCCCGCGCCACGGTGGAGCTGGAGACGGGGCTGAGCGCGCGCGAGGTGGCCGCGCTCGCGGACGTCTGCCACTCCCCCGGCGACCAGGGGGCGTCGATCTCCTCGGGCTCCTTCCGCGCCGACGGCATGGTGATCGTGCCGTGCAGCATGAAGACGCTCGCCGGTATCCGCACGGGGTACGCGGAGGGGCTCGTGGCCCGCGCGGCGGACGTCACGCTGAAGGAGCGCCGCCGCCTCGTCCTCGTACCGCGCGAGACTCCGCTCAGCGAGATCCACCTGGAGAACATGCTCGCGCTCGCCCGCATGGGCGCCGCGATCGTGCCGCCCATGCCCGCCTTCTACAACCACCCCGCCTCGGTGGACGACATCGTCGACCACATCGTGGCCCGGGTCCTCGACCAGTTCGGGATCGATGTCGCGGGGGCGCGGCGCTGGGAGGGGCTGCCGCGCGGGGCGGGGGTGCCCGGCGGTGCGCCGGGCGGGCCCGCGGGGCCTGTGGCGCCGGTGGCCGCCGTGCCGCCGCTGCCGTCGGTCGCTCCGGCGCCGTCGGTCACCCCGGTGTCCTCGGTCGCCCCGCTGCCGTCGGCCGCCCCGGTGTCCTCGGCCGCCCCGCTGCCGTCGGCCGCCCCGGTGTCCTCGGCCGCCCCGGTGTCCTCTGCCGCCCCGCTGCCATCGGTCGCCCCGGTGTCCTCGGCCGCCCCGCTGCCGTCGGCCGCCCCGGTGTCCTCGGTCGCCCCGGTGTCGGCGGTCTCACCGATCACTTCCGTACCTCGCGCCACTTCGCCTTCCTCTTCGCCTTCCTCTTCCCCAGCCTCTCCCTCTTCCCCGGAACACCAGCACGGCCTGGACCAAAGGAGCGTCCGTTCATGACCTCTCCGACGACCGGACCCGATGTGCTCGGCCCCGGCGGCCCGAGCGGGCCGCACCACTACAAGGACCTGCGGAGCTATCTGGACGCCCTGGACGCCCTCGGCGACCTCCGGCGCGTCCGGCGGCCCGTGAGCGCCGACCTGGAGGCCGCGGCCTTCACCCGGCTGTCCTACGAACGGCAGTCGCCCGCGCCGCTGTTCGAGAACGTTCCGGGGGTCGCGCCCGGGTTCCGGCTGCTCGGCGCACCCGCCGGGCTGAGCGCCGCGCCGGGCAGGCCGCTGGCGCGGGTCGCCCTTTCGGTGGGGCTGCCCGCCGGGACGACCGCCGCCGAACTGGTCGAGCACCTGGCGCGGGCCCGCGACGCGGCCCCCGTACCGCCCAAGACCGTCGGCCGTGCCGAGGCCGCCTGCAAGCAGAACGTGCTGCTCGGCGACGACGCCACCCTGGACCGCTTCCCGGTGCCGCGGGTGCACGACTTCGACGGCGGGCGCTACCCCAACACGTGGGGGATCATCGTCGCGAAGACCCCGGACGGCCGGTGGACCAACTGGTCCATCGCCCGGATCATGATGGTCGACGGCAAGCACATGACGGGCCTGGTGATACCCGCCCAGCACATCGGGATGATCTGGCAGGAGTGGGTCGAGCGCGGCGAGCCCATGCCGTACGCCCTGGTGCAGGGCGGCGACCCGGCCGTCCCGTTCGTCGGGGGCATCCCGCTGCCGCCGGGCATGGACGAGGCCGGATACATCGGGGCGCTGTACGGGGAGCCGGTCGAGGTCGTGCCGTGCGAGACCGTCGACCTGGAGGTGCCGGCGGACGCGGAGATCGTCATCGAGGGGCACCTGTCGATCAGCCGCGACGCCGAGGAGGGCCCCTTCGGCGAGTTCGCGGGCTACGCCACCACCCGCACCTCGATGCAGCCGGTGTACTCGGTCGAGGCCATCACCCACCGGGACGACCCGATCTGGCCGATCGTCGCCGAGGGCCGCCCCGTGGACGAGTTCCACACCGTGACCGGCGTCGGACAGGCCGCCGAGGTGCTCGCGGAGCTGCGCGCCGCCGGGCTGCCCATCACGACGGCCTGGTCGCCGCTGCGCGCGGCGGCGCACTGGATGGTGGTCACCGTCCCGCAGGACTGGCGGGAGCGGCTTCCCGGTGTCGACTCGGCCGAGTTCACGCACCGCATCGGCCAGGTCCTCTCGGACTCCCACTCGGGACGGGCCACCGCGGCCACCTTCGTCCTCGACGACGACATCGACCCGGCCGACGACACCGACCTGCTGTGGGCGCTCGCCACCCGCATCCACCCGCTGGACAAGGCCGAGGCCTGGGAAGGCTTCGTCCACCCCCTGCTGAACTGCTACACCCCGCAGGAACGCGCCGCGCAGTACGGGCCCATCGTCTTCCACGACGGGCTCCAGCCCGTCCCGGACGGCAGCCGGCTGCCGCACAGCTCCTTCGCCCAGGCCTACCCGGAACACGTCCGACGACTGGTTCTCGACCACTGGGACCGGGACCACGGGGACGACTGACCGGGAGGCGACGGCGAGGGAACGGGGGACAGGCCGGCGCGACGAGTCCGTCGCGCCGGCCTGCGCCGGAGGCCTGTGTCAGTCAGGCCCCGGGGCTCTCCTCCTCGGAGTTCAGCCATAACAGCATCACCTGGCGGAGGGTGTCACGCTCGATGCGCAACAGATCGTTCTCTAGCCGCAGTTGCTCCACCGAGTCCGCCCTGACCGCCGCGGGCCTGGCCGGTTCGACGAGGGCGAGCCTCGCCGTGCGGCCCCGCAGCCCCGAAGGGCGGCGGGCGGGGCGCGGCGCGGGGATGTCGCGGGGCACCGGGGTCAGCGAGGTCAGCTCACCGACCAGTATCGACTGGTGCAGGGCGTGCAGGTCCTGCGCGGGCTCTATGCCGAGGTCCTCGGAGAAGCGCCGCCTGAGGTGGCGGAAGGTCTCCAGGGCGTCGGCCTGGCGGCCCGAGTGGCACAGCGCCAGCATCAGCTGGGCACAGGCGCGTTCCCGGAACGGGTTCTCGGCGACGAAGCCCGTCAGGTCACCGATGATCTGCCGGTGCCTGCCCAGCTTCAGCGCCACTTCGAAGTACTCCTCGCTCACCGTGAGGCGGTCCTCGTTGTGCTTCACGGCCAGCGAGGCGAGCGCCCTGCTGTCGAGGCCGGCCGCGACCGGGCCCCGCCACAGCTCCAGGGCCTCCTTGAACAGCACCTCGGCGGCTTCCAGATGGTCGTCCCGCAGCATGGCCCGCGCCCGCGCGACCAGCTTCTCGAACTTGAAGAGGTCGAGGGCGTCGTCGTCGAGCACACGGATGCGGTAGCCGGAGGGCCGGGTCTCTATGACGCTTTCGCGTTCGTGGGTCCGCAGCAGACGGCGCAGACCGGACACGCAGATCCGCACCTGCCCGTGGGCGGACGCGGGTGGTTCGTCGTCCCAGATCGCGTCGACGAGACGGTCGAGACTGACGACTTGTTGCACTTGTAGGAGCAGCGTTGCCAGTAGTTTCTGCCTCCGGATCCCACTGATCTCGATCCGCTCGTCGCCGTTCATGACGACGAGCGGACCCAAGATCCGGAAGGCATAGTCATTACGCATTTCTGATTAACCCCCGTTGAACCACTCAAGGAAAAGCGCAAGGACGAGCACGTCGGTAATGCCGATATAGCTTCCCACCGGTCCTGAAGTCGTCGGGAAACTATATCGGCGTCACGGAACGGCTGCCGAAAAGCAAACCGCGGCCGCCATTTGCTGCTGCGCTACGGGTTGGTCAGGCGTAGCGGTAGAACTTCTTGTGGTTCAGCAGGTCAGCGGGAGACATGGTGTACCAGGGGGCGAGCTTGGTGTGCAGTGACGGCACCTCCGGGTGCTTCTCGACGGGCAGGTACTGCGGGACGTCGGGGTGCGTCTCCTGCCAGATCGTCCAGAGCTTGTCGATGAAACAGTGGTGCAGGAAGAAGATGGGGTCGTTCGGCGAGCCTATGTACAGCATGTGGCCGCCCACCCAGGTGTGTCCCGCGCCGTGCAGCTTGCCGAGTTCCGCCTCGTGCGGGAACTTCGCGTAGCCCTCCAGGTGATTGCGCAGGGATTGCGGCTCACTGCCGTAACCGGAGGTGTAGTTGAAAGGCGGAGTGTCGTAGGTGGTGAGCGCGAGGGTGTCCTCCAGTTCCTTGACCGTCGGCAGATTCGGATTCACGGTGCCCATGTCGCGTACGAGGAAGTCCCGGTCGTCCGCGGTGTAGTGGCCGTTGAACGCGGGGTGCTCGTCACCGACCGGGACGACGCTGATGTTGAGCTTCCAGCCGTTGACGCGGGCGAAGGGCCCGGTCATGACCTGGCGGTCGCCGGGGCGCCCGTTGCCGCCCATGAAGTCGTCGCCCCACAGCGGCGAGTCCTGGCTCTGGTCCTTGGTCCAGTCCCAGTACGGCAGCGTGACGGTGGGGTCGAAACGCTGCATCGCCCGCTCCAGGAGCAGCAGGTACTGCCGGTGCCAGGGGAAGAGTCCCGGGCTCATGTGGCCCCAGCGCTTGCCCTTGTCCTTGTCCAGGTAGTCGCCCGAGTTGATCCGGATGTGTATCCCGACGAGCTCGTCGTAGATCCCGACTTCCTTGACCTTGCGCAGCGCGCGGACGAATCGTCTTTTCTCAGTGGCGGACATGTCGAGGTGGTTCTTCCGCACATGGACCATGGGGTCTTCCCCTCCTGCGGTTCTCGCGGATCTCTCGGTGGTGGCCTGCGCGGGCACGCGGCCCGGTTCAGGCGTGGTGGCTGCCGCCCCCCGGCAGCAGATTGGCGCCGCGCAGCTCGTCGACCGCCTGCCGCCCCGCGGCCAGCGGGGTGGGAGCCATGCGGTAGTGGCACATCGCGCTCAGATAGGCGCCTTCGCCCATCTTCATGAGGTGCAGCTGCTTGCCGTCTATGTGCACCGTGTCGTCGGCGTCGGACACGGTGATCGTGCGGCCTTTGTACGTCTCGGAGTACGGGCCCCCGGGTGCCGCGGCCGCCTGGGCGTCCGCGCTGTCGCCGGCGCCGTCCTGCGCGCCGAACCGGTCCCTGCCCGCCTCGATGATGCCGAAGGGGACCGCGGCGGCGGCGACTCCGCCGGCCACGCCCTTCACCACGTTGCGTCGTTTCACTGTCGTCCTCCTGTACTCATCGACCAAGGGGTCGCCGAAGGCTCCCGCTTAGCTTGCGAGCGGGGCGTATCGACGGGATATCGCGGGTACCGCGCGGCTTTACCAGCGCTCCGCCCGCGCCGCGGAACATTGCCGGGATCAAGGCCGTCGCACCTGCTCAGAGCTCTGTGCGCGGTCGTGTGCGCGCTGCTCGTCACGAGCCGTCCACACCGCATTCACAGCGGTCGGGCGGGCTGGGCGAGTGGCGGAATATTGTGGTTGAAGCGGAACAGATTCTTCGGGTCGACCCGGGCCTTGACGTCGGCGAGCCGGGCGTAGGTGGCGGGCTCGTAGCCGGTCCTCGCCAGGTGCGCGGTGTCGGGGCTGGCGAGGAGGTTGAGCAGCCTGCGGCCCGTGCCCCAGGGCGCCATGCCGTCGACCACCAGCGGCGGCCTGCCGTCCGGCAGCGACACCGTCGACAGGGCGAACGCGGCGTCCCGGTGGTCGACCGCGTTCGGCACCGGCGCGGGACGGCCCAGCGCGCCGCCCAACTGCCTTAGCTCCACCACCAGGTCGATACAGTCGGCGCCGGGCCCCGCGAGCGCGAGCAGCCCGTCCGCCGCCGTCTCGTCGAGCTCGCGGAGCATCAACGACCGCGCGTGGTACGGCATCGGCTCGATCGGGTCGGTGTGGATCTCGCCGGAGCGGGTGTACGGGATCTCGGCGAGGGTGTCGACGACGAGTGGCGCCGCCGCGCGCAGCGGCGCGACCAGGTCGGCCCCGGAGTCGGCGGAACCCAGGTGGGCGATCCGGATGTGCGCGGTGAGCCGGCCGCGCAGGAAGTCGGGGACCGCCTCGATGTCCGGCAGCCGCAACAGCGCGAACGACGAGGTCAGTTCGTCCGGCACGGACCCGGTCCAGACGCGCCAGGCGTGCAGCACGTCCGCCGCAGCGTCGCCCGGGAAGAAGAGACCGCCGCCGTAGAGCCGCGCCACCGGTACGAGGCCGAACTCCAGGGCGGTCACCACGCCGAAGTTGCCGGTGCCGCCGCGCAGCGCCCAGAACAGGTCGGTGTCGCGGTCCGCGGTGGCCCGGTGCGCCCGCCCGTCGGCGGTGACGACCTCGACGGCGGTCACGAGGTCCGCCGCGTAGCCGTATCTGCGTGCCAGCAGGCCGAGGCCGCCGCCGAGCGTGTAGCCGGTGACGCCGGTGAGCGGCGACGATCCGCTGAGCGGGGCGAGGCCGTACTCGGCTGCCGCCTGCACCACCTCGTACCACTGGACGCCGCCCTCCGCCCGCGCCGACCGCGCGAGCGGGTCGATCGTCACGCCCCGCAGCTTGCGGGTGCTGATCAGCAGCCCGCGGTCGGCGGGGTTGGAGGGGCCGTGGCCGGTGGCCTGGACGGCGATCGGCAGCTCACGGGCGGCGGCGTACGCCACGGCGGCGCGCACGTCAGCGGCGTCGGCGACGACCGCGATCAGGTCCGGGTCGTGCTCGGTGATCAGGTTGAACCCGTCGAGCTCCACCGCGAAGTCGTCCTGCCCGCGCCGCAGCCCACGCCCTCTGAGCAGCCCGGCGAGGCCCGAAGGGCCGGACGGTGCGGCGAGGCCCGAAGGGCCGGACGGTGCGGCGAGGCCCGAAGGGCCGGGCGGTGCTGTAGGGCCGGTGGGGGCCGGCCCCGGTGCGCGGGACGAGTCTGCCGCCACCGGGCGCGCGATGCCCTCGCTCGTCGTCATCCTCAGTCCTCCCCGGCCCCGAACCTGTGTGCCCAGACGCTGCGGACTCTGCCAACCGCGGGCACACCGGCGACATCCCTCGTTTGAGGCGTCAAGCGGAGCGGGAGCAACCGGAGCGGGGGCGACCGCCGGGGTTCCGGACCCGGCGGCCGCCCCTCGGGACGACGCCTCCCAACGGGGCGGAAGAGGGCGTCGCCGTACGGCCGCGGCGGGCGGCCCGCGCTGGGCACTCCCGTACGGCCGGGCTGTTGGTCACGGTCACCGGGCGTCAGCCCCGGACGACGGCGTTGTCCCAGTCCTCGTCGGGACCGAACAGCCTGCGCGGCTTCATCGCGTCCAGACGCCGGGACAGCAGGCCGCTGGGCACGAGCGTGCCCTCGGGGACCACGCCGACCTCGCAGCGCACCCCCAGCTCTCCCGCGATCATCTCGGCGAGCAGCGCCGCGGCCTTGCCGCCGCCCCCGCCGGGTACCTCGATCTGCACGACGAGCCGCTCGTGCTCGGCCCTGGCCCGCCAGAACAGCACGCCGTACGCCGCCGGGAGGCGGTAGACGAGCTCCTCCACCTGGACCTGCCCGAGGCGCTTGGCGTCGACCGTGTAGCCCTGTCCGAGCCGCCCGAGCACCCGTACCGTCGGCAGTTTCCAGCCGCACGGGCAGTCGTCGTACCGCAGCTCCACCAGGTCTTCCAGGTTGTAGCGCAGGAGCGGCATCGCCTCGCGGTACAGCGGGGTGATGACGAGCTGCCCGGTGCCCTCGGGGGCGAGCTCCCCGGTCTGCGGGTCGTACACCTCCGGCAGCACCCGGTCCGCCCAGAAGTGCATCCGGCCGTGCACGCAGTCGCTGCCCAGCGGGCCGACCTCGGTGCAGCCGTACTCCTCGATGACCGGGGCCCCGATGATCTCCTCGATGCGGCGGCGGCGCGCCCCGCTGAGCGGCTCCCCCGCCACGTACAGCGCCCGCAGCGCGGGGAAGGGGTTCGCGCCGTGGCCCGCGGCCCGCGCCGCGGCGACCCAGAGCAGGCTCTCGCTCGGCGTCGACCAGGTCAGCGTCACCTCCAGGTCGCGCAGGACCCGCACCACCCGCGGATAGGGCACCGCGAGGGAACGGCAGTCGCCGGGGACGACGGTCGCGCCGCTGCGCATGGCGGCCCAGTGGGCCATGTGCCCGGCGAGGACGAGCCCGTAGGGGATGCGCACGAGCATGGTGTCCTCGGGCCCGATCCCCACGGTCTTGCGCACGAACCGGTCGGCGAGGTCCGTCCACTCCGCCTCCGTGAAGTACGCGGGGGTCGGATTGCCCGTGCTGCCGCTGGACTCGTGATAGGTCGCCAGCCGCTCCTTGGGCACCCCGAGCATCCCGAACGGGTAGCTGGCGCGCAGGTCCGCCTTGCTGGTGAGCCCGACGTCGCCGAGGCCCCGCGCGCCGTCCAGGCGGGCCGCGTAGAACGGTGAGTTCGCGGCCCCGCGGAGCATGGGCCCGACCCGGTCCTCCTGGAGAGCCCGCAGTCCGTCGAAGGTGGTCCAGTCGCCGAGGGCGGGCAGGGCGCTGCGGGTCCTCGCGGTGTGCGCGTCGCCGTTCACCGCGGTGTCGACGGACACGGTCACACCAGGGCCTCCGTCCGGGCGGCCTCGGTGATCGCACCCGAGGAGATCAGGGCGACGACGGCGGCGATGTCCCCGTCCATCTGCCGGTCCTTGGCGGCGAAGGGCACCTTCGCCCGGACGACGTCGTGCACGGCCCGGGTGCGCGGGCTCATCTCGTCGAGGCCGCGCAGCTCGACGGCCTGGCAGGCGGCGATGAGGTGGATGGCCGCGACCTCACGGGTCAGCTCGATGATGGTACGGGCGTCGCGCGCCGCGATCGGGGCCATGCTGACCTTGTCCTGGTTGTGCGCCTCCGTCGAGCGCGAGAACGTACTGACGGGGCCCGCGCTCTTGAGCGCCTCCGCGGTGAGCGCCGAGCACGCGATCTGCATGCCCTTGAACCCGTGCTGGAGCCCGGCCTCGGTGTCGTCGTCGGCCACCGGGGCGATCAGGTTCGGGGTCAGGCCGTTGTTGAACTTCTCGTCCACGAGCAGCGCGAGCTGCCGGTCGAGCAGGTCGGCGATGCCCGCGACGGCCGTCTTCAGCGAGTCCATGGCGGTGACGACATGGCCGCCGTAGAAGTTGCCGCCGCTGTACACCCGGCCCGTGGACGGGTCGAACAGCGGGTTGTCGCTGGAGGAGTTGATCTCCACGGTCAGCCACTTGCGGGTCCAGTCGAGCAGGTCCCGCAGGACGCCCGTGACGTGCGGCGCGCAGCGCAGCGAGTAGCGGTCCTGGATGGAGCGGGTGAGCTTCTGGAAGTGCCGGCCGTCCAGCGGGTCGTTGAGGTCGACGACCTGGTCGTGGGTCATGGACAGGGCCGACCCGTCGAGCAGGTCGTGGATGAACCCGGCGCTCGCGCGCTGCCCGTCGTGCGGCTTCTCGTCGTGGATGAACGGCGCGTAGTGCCCGCGGTTGCCGAGCATGCCCTCGCTGGCGAGCGCGGTGCAGATGTCGGCGACCTCGGCCAGCTGCGCTGCCTCCTCGGTGTTCAGGGAGGCGATCGCGGAACTGAACGACGTGCCGTTGATCAGCGCGAGCCCGTCCTTGGACTCCAGCTGTACGGGTTCGAGGCCCAGCTCGGCGAACACGTCCGCGGCGTCGCGCACCTCGCCGCGGTGGCGCACCTTGCCCTCGCCCGTCAGCGCGTACGCGAGATAGCAGAGCGGTACGAGGTCCCCGCTCGCGCCGACCGAGCCGCGCTCGGGAATGGTCGGCAGGATGTCGTGCTGGAGGAAGTCGAGGAGCCGCTCCACGACCGGGGTGCTGACGCCGGAGTTGCCCCGGGCGAGGCAGTTGGCGCGGATCAGCAGAGTGGCGCGCACGATCTCGTCGGAGGCCAGCGGCCCGGTCCCGTTCAGGTGGTAGCGGATCAGCT
The DNA here is from genome assembly GCF_009755605.1 of Streptomyces typhae. Classification (GTDB taxonomy): domain Bacteria; phylum Actinomycetota; class Actinomycetes; order Streptomycetales; family Streptomycetaceae; genus Streptomyces; species Streptomyces typhae. The sequence continues at coordinate 231,805 of NZ_WPNZ01000009.1, read as the reverse complement.
CGCTCTGCAGCCGTGCGGTCTTCTCCGGCGAGATCTGCCGGATGACACTGTCGCCGAAGCCGGTGGTCACCCCGTAGATGGGCTTGCCGGTCAGCAGGATCTCCAGCTTGAGGTTCCGGGAGGCGTGCATCGCCTTCAGGGCGTCCTCGGAGATCGCGAATTCCGACCCCGTACGGGACGCCGCGGCCATGACTTCGCCGATGGTCAGTTCATGCCCGTCAATGGTGGTGGTGGTCACTGGTGGACACCTTTCTCGCCGGTTGCTCAAGAGTCTTGAGAGCCGGTGTTTCCCACCGATATCCCTTCTCGCGCACGCCTGATATCCGGACGAGACAGCAAAAATGCGCGCCCGGCCCAGAGTTGCCCCAGGAAAGGCACGGAGGGAGCGGAAACCCCATGATCTCCAATGGTGCGTTCGGCAGGCGACTCCGCCTGCGACGCCTCTACCGAAACGATTCCGAACGGCTGCTGATCGTGCCGCTCGACCATTCGGTGACCCAGGGACCGGTCACCGGCGGCACGGGCATCGACGCGCTGGTGGGGCGGCTCGCCACCAACAGGGTGGACGCGATCGTGCTGCACAAGGGCGCCCTCAGGCACGTCGACCCGGAGTGGTTCAGCGCCACCTCGCTCATCGTCCATCTGAGCGCGAGCACCGTGCTCGCCCCCGACCCCGACGCCAAGTATCTGGTCGCCGGCGTCGAGGAGAGCCTGCGCCTCGGTGCCGACGCGGTGAGCGTCCACGTCAACCTGGGCTCGGACGGCGAGCAGCGGCAGATTGCCGACCTGGCCGCCGTCGCCGAGGCCTGCGACCGCTGGAACGTCCCACTCCTCGCGATGATGTACCCGCGCGGACCGAGGATCAGCAACCCGCGCGACCCGGCCCTCGTCCAGCACGCGGTGACGGTCGCCGCCGACCTCGGGGCCGACCTGGTGAAGACCCCCTACGTCGGCTCGGTCGCGGAGATGAAGGAGATCGTGGCCTGCGCGCCGGTCCCCGTCGTCACGGTCGGCGGGCCGCGCAACGACGACGAGGGCCAGGTGCTCGCCCATGTCGCCGAGGCGCTGAACTCGGGGGTCGCGGGCGTGGCCATGGGCCGCAACGTGTTCGAGGCGCCGGATCCCGGAGCGATGGCGGGGAAGCTGGCCGACCTCATCCACGGCGTGTGACGCCTGACTCATGGCGAGTGACGCGTACGACCATGTCCGCCACGTCCGCCGGTACGTGACCACGTCACCGGGCGCGGTGCCCGGCCGGCTCGCGCAGCCTGCCCCCGCTCACCGCGCGGCGCGGCACCCACTCACGCACGAATCCCTGAACGCACGCGAACTCCTGAACGCACTCGAATCCCTGAACGCACGCGAACCCCTGAACGCACGCGAACCCCTGAACGCACGGAAACTTAGGAGCCCTGACCTCATGAAGCTCAGCTGGCTGGACATCCGGGACCTCGGCGAGGCCAAGGACGCCATCGTCCAGGAGGCCCTGCACTACCGGCTCGACGGCATCGTCGCCGCGGACCCGGCGGACCTCGCGGGCCTGCCCCCGACGGTCAAGAAAGTGCTGTTCCCGCGCGGACGGGCGCTGCCCGAGGACTTCGGCGAGGCGAACGTGGTCATCGTCGACCCGGCGTTCCACGGCGTGACCCCCGCCGAGCTGGCGATCGCCCACCCCGACATCGAGTTCGGCCGGTTCGTGGAGATCATCGACGCGCCGACCCTGGAGGACGCCTGCCAGTCGGCCCGTACGGAGCGGTGGAGCCTGCTGCTCTTCCGCGACCCCACCAAGATCCCGCTGGAGATCGTGATCGCGGCGTCCACGGGCTCCCCCGGCAGCCTGATCACGGTGGCCGCGGACGTCGAGGAGGCCGAGATCATCTTCGGCGTGCTCGAACTCGGCTCCGACGGAGTCATGATGGCGCCGCGCAAGGTCGGTGACGCGGCGGCCCTCAAGACCGTGGTGGAGGCCGAGACCCCGGACCTGGGCCTGGTGGAACTGGAGGTCGTCTCCACCGAGCACGTCGGCATGGGCGAGCGCGCCTGCGTCGACACCTGCACCTACTTCCGCAAGGACGAGGGCATCCTGGTCGGCTCGCACTCCAAGGGCATGGTGCTGTGCGTCAGCGAGACGCACCCGCTGCCGTACATGCCCACCCGGCCGTTCCGCGTGAACGCGGGCGCCATCCACTCGTACACGATGTCCCAGAACGGCCGCACCAACTACCTCAGCGAGCTGAAGGCGGGCAGCAAGATCGTGGCCGTCGACACGGAGGGCCGCACCCGGCTCGTCACCGTGGGCCGCGTCAAGATCGAGACCCGCCCGCTGATCTCGGTGAACGCCGTCGCCGCCGACGGCCGCGAGGCCAACCTGATCCTCCAGGACGACTGGCACGTACGGGTCCTCGGTCCGGGCGCCAAGGTCCTCAACAGCACCGAACTCAAGCCCGGCGACAAGGTGCTCGGATATCTGCCGACCGAGGACCGGCACGTCGGCTATCCGCTGGCCGAGTTCTGCCTCGAGACGTAGTGGGCGGGTCAGGCCCGGCGGACGACGGACTCCTCTGCGTCCCCGTACAGACCAACGCGGCCGGTGCGTTCGCCGTCCGCACGGCACGGCCGGGTGCCGGGGAGCCGCGCGTGGGCCTCGCCTTCACGGACGAGGAACGCCTGCGCGCGGCGCTCGGCGAGACCCAGCGGTGGACGAGGCTGTCAAGGCCGGCCCTGCTGGCGCTGCTGCGCCCGCTGGGCATCGTGGACGTCAGGCTCGACCCGGTGTACGTCGGCCCGCAGATGCCGACGGCTGACGTACTCGACTACGGCCCGCTGATGACCGCGGGGGAACGTCAGGCGCAATGGGTACCGGACGAGGTGTGGTGAGGCGACTGCGGGAGCCGAGGCGCGCGACGAGGACTGAGGCCGCCGAGAGGACCGAGGCCGGCAAGAGGACCGAGGCCGGCAAGAGGGCGGAGGCCGCTGAAGGGAGCTGAAGCCTCCGGTGAACTCGACGCGGACGGCGGGATGTTGGTGGCGACGAACACAGCCATGGATGGCCGGATGGCGTACCGTGAGCCTAGGTTCCGAGCTGAAACTGAGGCTGTCGCAGGCGTGGGATCGTGCACGCGTGCGGGAGAACGGTGGCGGCTCGGACATCCGAAGGCGACCCCGGAACGGAGCTCCGGAGCATGTCCACTGTGAACGGTCGCGAGGAACTCATCTCACGTGTCGGCCGCGCCGAGTCCGCGCAGACCCTGTTCAGCACACTGGCGGCGCAGCTGCGTACGGCGGTGCCGTACGACGCGGCGGTCTGGCGTGCGACGGACCCGGACACGGGCATGATGACGTCGCCGATCGTCGCGGAGAACATCGACGACCGCAGCTGCGCCGTGTACTGGCAGTACGAACTGTTCGGCGAGAAGATCAACCTCTTCCGCGACCTGGTGCGGGCGCCGGTGCCGGTGGCGGCCCTGTGGGAGAGCACGGGCGGCGAGCTGAACCGTTCCACCCTGTACAAGGGTTTCCTCGCGCCGCGCGGGGTGCACGACGAGCTGCGCGCGGTGCTGCGGGTGGACGGCAGGCCGCACGGGTACGTGAGCCTGTTCCGGGTCGCGGGCAGGCCCCCGTTCAGCGCGGTGGAGCGCCGTTTCATCGAGGGCCTCGCGACACCGATCGCCCGCAGGCTCCGTTCGTACGCGAAGCAGCGCCCCGAACGCACCACGGAGCACCTGACCGGGACGGGCCTGCTCCTCTTCGGCACGGACGGCTCCCTGATCTCGGCGAACGACGAGGCGAGGCGCCACCTGGAGGAGATGCCGGAGGGCCCGACGGCCGTGGTGGGCCTGGGCATCCGCATCCCCCTGTGGGTGCACAACACGGCGATGCGGGCGCGGGCGATAGCGGAGGAGCGCGAGCGCGGGACGGCGCGCATCCGGATGCGCAGCCGCACGGGCCACTGGCTGATCTGCCACGCCTCCTGCCTCCGCGAGGCGGACGGCAGACTCGGCGTGTCCGCGGTGGTCATCGAACGCGCCCCGGTCTCCGAGGTCACCCCCCTGATCGTCCAGGCCTACGAACTCTCCGAACGCGAACTGGAAGTAACCCAACGCGTGGCCCGCGGCCTCCCCACCGGCCGCATAGCCGAGGAACTCCACCTGTCCCCACACACGGTCCGCGACCACATCAAGGCCATCTTCGCCAAGCTGAACGTGTCGAGCCGCGGCGAGCTGGTGGGCAAGCTGTTCACGGAGTATGACGAGCCACCGCAGCAGCCGGCGTGAGCCGCGGCTGCCCGGTTGACGGTTACCTCAAGCCAACACTCCGCACCCGGCTCGGCAGCTGTGCGTGCGGGACTATGCATGTCCGCGACCGCTGTCGACCTGCGAGTAGACATAGTCTCGGCCCGTCACACTCGTGAGTGGATTCACTGTTGCCATTTTGTCAGAAGGAAAGCGCAGGTCAGATAGCCAGAAGGGCCTCACGAGGGCTCCATGAGGTCGGATTGTTCCCTCGCCGAGGAACTACTAGCGATGGTAGCTTTCGGTGCACGGTCACCCGAACGGGTGATATGCGCGAGGAGCCCCGCCCTCCCGAGCTGGAACTCGGGGGATCAGAGCGGAGCCCCTCACGAACCGTTGTCGAAAGGCTCTAGCCGATCACTCGGCTGGGGCCTTTCGTACTCAGAACCACTTGGGCACCCTGTCGACCACCGCGAACACGAACAGACCGACGGCCGTGACTGCCGATACTCGCGGTGCGGTGATCTTGGGTGCCACGTGCTTCTTCCAACGATCTCGAATCTTCCCCATGAGGATCTTCAAGACCGTCCCCTTCCTACCGCGCCTGCCGGAGCGATAGCCACACGGGATTCGGTCCCGCTTCCGTGAAGACGTTCGCGCCCCCAGCTGGTGTCGAGCACGATCGTTCCGAAGGAATTGCAGCTTATATCGCCGACTACACCCCGTGTGGGCCGCGTTACCGGTAAACGAAACAGGCAAATAGGAAGTCGATCAAGAGAAAGCACTGGTCCGGAGACTACGGGTCACTCCGTGCCCAATTTCGCGGTGTGGCGCTTGCCTCACTTGCACCAAAACGCCAGGAAAGCGGCAGACAAGGCAACTTACTCAGCACTGCCTGCCTTTCCAAGGTCCATCGCCCCACCTCGCGGGCATCTCCAGCCGCAGTATGGGCAGTTCAGCGCGGCTTAGGCACTGAGTGCCATGAACCTCGCACAGAAACGGTGCATCGACCCTCAAGAGTGTCATCCGCATTTCGCTAGAATCGCGACATCCAACAGATAAGGCACCCTGTAAATCCAAGGCCCGTATATGGCTTATGAACCACTAAGACCGTTCCGCTACGTTTACCGCACGCCGAAGTCGCGGCACGCCGGGGCCGCCACGAAAGCGCGGCAAACATCGCGCTCCGCTCGCACCGTGTCCCCACACGCAAAAGTCCAGGTCGGGTATACCGACCTGGACTTTCTCGGAGCCGCCTTCGGGATTCGAACCCGAGACCTACGCATTACGAGATCTTTCAAGGCGTATACGTGACCTGCGGCAGGCCCCTTACAGGCCGGTGACCTGCGGATTTGACATCCTGTCAGATCCCTTGCTATCCCGGCTTATCCCGTTCTCATGTGTACGGAATGCGTACGAGAACGGAGGCGGCCCCGGGCGGTGTCCTACCACCGACCGCGGGGCCTAGAGCCGGACCGCCTTCACACGCAAGGAAGTCCAGCCATGCGCCACACCGTACCGCTGGCCGTCGACAACGACGGCTTCACCCAGCTCTACGCCGCTTACCTCCTCAAGGTCGAGGGCTACATTGCGGCGCGCCTCCCGCGCCGTGACAGCCAGCTCGCCGAGGACCTGGCCGCCGAGGTCTTCACCTCCCTGTGGCGCACCCGCTACGCCCAGGGGCGACCGGTCGAGGGCGCCCCGTGGGGCCTGCTCGCCACCATCGCCCGGCGCCGGGTGGCCGACCATTTCCGGCTCGCCCGGAACGTGCGGGAGACGGCCGTCGACACCGCCGACTGGTCGTTCGCCAACCGGGCCATGGCGCCCGCGGCGGCGGGCACCGTCGCCCCCGTCTCCAGCGGGTTCCGCACCGCCCACATCGGGGGTGCCCTGTGAGCCGCAACCCGAAGCTTCAGACCCAGACCGCCGAGCAGGCGGCCGTGTGCCGGTCCGTCGACTGCGCGTTCCCGGCCGTCGCCGCGTTCCTCGCCGAGGACCGCGCATCCGCCCCGGATGCGCCCCGGATGCGCGCGGATGCGCCGCAGGTCAGCAGCCAGGCAGACGAAGCGCTGCGCCGGGTGCGGACCGCGCCCCGCACCCACACCCTCCGCCTGCTAGACACCCCGGGCGCGACGCTCACCGTGACGTGCCCCGACTGGTGCGAGATCGACCACGAGGAGGAGGTGACGCACGGTACGTTCCTCGCCGACTTCACGCACTCCGGCAGCTCCACGAGCCTGGATCTGGCGGGGCTCGTCGACACGGACGCGGAGGTTCTGTACGTCGAGATCACCCAGACCCCCTTCGGCAGCGGCCCGCAGACGCCTGTGGCGCAGGTGTGGCCGCTCCTCGGTGGGCACGCCGAGACGGACATGGGCCCGGCCGAGCTGCGGCAGCTGGCCGAGCGTCTGCGCGGCTATGCCGACGCCCTCGAGGCGAAGTCCAGCCACCTCACCAGGCTCCACGAGGCCGACGCCGAGCGGCGCGCCGGTCACGAGGGGCGGTGGACTCAGTGAACACCCGTGAACTGAGGCTCGTCGCCTGCCCGTCCTGGTGCGTCGAGGACCACACCGGGGAGCCGCCCGAGGACTGGGGGCACGCTACCGAGGGGTGGGAACTGCGGCTCCCTGACGGCCGCCTGGCCCTGGACGCCCGGATCGTCCTGGAGCCCGGCGAGCAGCTGCCGCGCCTCGCCTTGGCCGGGCCCGGCCTGGACAGCCTGATGGACGACGTGGCCCTGCTCGACGCCGAGGGCGCCCGCCTCCTGGAGAACTCCCTGCAGTCGTTCACGGCGCGGGTACAGCGGGCGCACCATCTCCTCGAGGGTCGGGCCCGGCGCTCCAACAAGTCTGGCCGGCGCGTCGGTGAGAGCAAGGATGCACGGATGGGGTGGAGGGAGACGCGCCTGTACCTCGCCGAGCGGGACGGTCGGCACTGCTTCTACTGCCGCACGGAGTTCGACAAGCTCAAGGGTGTCAGTATCGATCACTACGTGCCGTACAGCGTGCTGGGCTGCAATCTCCCCGCGAACCTCGTGCTGGCCTGCCAGCCCTGCAACGAGGCCAAGGCGGACCGGCTCACGTGGTCCATGGCCGCCGTCCTGCTCGCGTGGGCGACCGGGGAGGGAGGCACCGCACGGGAAGCCGGAGGCGCCCCTGGAGGCGTCCAGGCCCCGCTCGCGCCATGCCTCCCTGCCTCCCTGACGGCCTGAACGCGCAGGTCGCCCCGAGGGAGCCGCCGAGGGAGGCGGGCAGGGAGAAGTCCCCGCCTCCCTAGCGGCCTCCCCCGACGAGCAGAACCCCCCGGGCCTCTCCACGCCGGGGGGTTCTGCGTCTGTGGTGCTAGGTGCTAGGCGCCAGGTCAACGGCTGTACCGGCCGCTAGGGCGCCTGCTAGACCTAGCAGGGCTGGCCGCTAGACCTAGCAGGCGCCGGAGGCCGCTTCCTGGCGCAGCCTGAGCAGGCGTACACCTCCACGTCCAGGACGTGCGCCCCCAGACGGCCGCGGGACACTCCCGCGCTCACGGCGTCGTGCTCGAGGCGGCTGCCGCACCAGCAGCAGGCCCATCCGTCGTGCTGCGCCCGCGTGAGAGCCGTGACGGGAGGCGGGGCCGCGCCGCTCATGGGCACCGGCCGACAGGCACCAGGCCGCGCTGTTCGCGGCACGGCGCGCACGCGTACAGGCCCACAGGCGCCGCGGATGCCCGCTCGATGAAGTCGACCATGACGGCCGTCGCTGACGGCCCCTTGTGGTAGTGGCACCAGTTCGGCCAGACCTTGCCGCTACTTCCGCGTTCGCTACGCTCGTCCACGTCGACTCCAACCAGTCGTCCAGCCCCCGGGCCCGTCACGGCCGCGGGGGTGCTTCGTGACAGACGGTAGACCTAACTGCGTCCCCCTGCACCCCTGTGCGTTCCACCGCGTCCGGACGCGTCCCCAAGATGCCTACCGCACAGGGCCGCGCAACCGTGATCGCATGAGCGGACTGCCGCAGTACGAGTACGTGAAGCTGGCCGACCGCATCGCGGCCGAGATCAAGTCGGGCAAGCTCGCGCCCGGCGCGGCCCTGCCCGGAGAACGCGCCATGACGGAGATCTATGGCGTCAGCATCGGCACCGTGCGCCGAGCCGTCCGGGAGCTGCGTGAGCGCGGCCTGGTCGCGACGCTCCCCGCCAAGGGCACGTTCGTCGTCGGCCCTCAGGAATGATCCACATCCCCTTCTGAGCCCCTTCTGGCCCTGTTGGCGGCGAGAGCCCGACCAGCAACAACATCGCCCTGGTGAGCGGCACGAGCGGGGGAGGGGAGGGGTTAGCTGCCCCATGCACACGAACAGGTAGGACGGTAGGTAGGAGCCGAGTAGGACCGTTCGGTGACCTGCGCTTCCTACCGGCCTACCCGCCCCCGCTGAGCGCGGGCAGCGGACAGGAGAGAGCCGCCTCCCCGCCGGGCAGTTCGCGGCGGCCAGTGAGTGAGGCGACGAGCAGGCGCGCACGGCCCGCCCTGGAGCCGCCCGGCGTGCGTCTGACAGGCCCCTCACTGCCCCACTGAACGGGCGTCCCCGCTGGTCGCAGCCAGTGACCCGGGCCAGTGACCCGCTCAGTGCAAAGTCACTGATCCACTGGTCCCCCACCCGCCAGGTACGCGTACCCGAGCACCGGGGTACGCGTACCTACGCGACCAGGTACATGTACCTGCGCCCCGGGTACGGCCGGGTACGCCTACCCGAAACCGATGTTGGGCCGAGGCGAAACCGGTTTCGCCCCGACTTCGGGGGTGACCTGCTCAGTTTCGGGTTTCGGCTCCCCGCTGTGCCCGCGCCTCGCGGGCCCTGCGCCGCGCCTCGCAGATGACGAGGAGCGAAACCGGGTTGTCCGGGCCGGGCGGCCAACGGACGATGCCGTTCGCCGGGGCCCGCCAGTCGAGGGACACGGGCACGGCCGCGGTCGCCGTCCGCGCAGCAGCTGCACGAGCGCGCCGGCGCGCCGTTGTCACCGGGCCTCCCCGTCGTCGTCCACGATCCGCCACCCCAGCTGGACCATCGCGCGCGGCGTGAGCCCCAGAGCCTCACCCGCGTACCGCGCTTCCTGCGCCTGCCACGCCGACGCCTCACCCGCCAGCACCGCGGCCTCGTAGACGAGCAGCACCGCCACCGTGCCGCGCGCCGTGTCGTCCCACATCGTCGCCTGAGGGGACTGCCACAGTTCCTCCCACCGCGCACGGTCGGCGTCCGTCCAGTCCCGGCCGGGCGGCATGTCCGGCACGGGCAGCGTGCACCCGGACGAGGGCAGGTCGACGAGAACGCCGACGCGTCCCTGCCCGCGGTGCGCACGGCTGTACGGCTTGGACGGGTCGCGCTGAGCAGGCATCTGCCCACCTCCAAGTGGTCGTTGCGGTTGATTGGTCGACCGATCCCGCAGAGCCCTCCCCGGCGTTCCAGAACCCCTAGCCCCTGGGGGTCACCCCCCACCCCCGGGGGCGGGGCACGTCGCTGCCGGACGTGCCCCGGTTGGGGTCACAGGGTCGTGGTGCTCTGTTGCTGGCCGGGGAGCCTGGTGTGGGCCTGCGCATCGGAGTGCAGCACCTTGAAGATCTCGGCGTCCACGCGGGTGATGGGGCCGCGGGACAGGTTGATCTGGTCCCCGTAACCGGCGTTGCCCACGCACTCCCCGCGGCTGTGGAGGTACTCCCAGAAGAGCATGAGGCCGACTCCCTCGAGGTAGGCCCTGCGTGTCTCGGCGAGAGCGTCGATGGCTGCTGTGTACGCCTGCCCGGCCTGCTCGATGAGCGCGGCGGCCTGCTGCCTGCCCTGCGGGATCACGTCCTGAAGCGTGCTCGCGGTCTTGAGGTAGGCGGGGCCGATGACGCGCTTCAAGGCCTCAAGGTCCGCCTCGGCGTCGACGATGGTCTTCTTGGCGGCGGCGGTGTTCTCGTAGGTGAAGGTGGAGGCGGAGCCACCGTTGAGTACGTGCTCGTCGAGGGCCGCCCGGTCCTTGACGGTGGCTTCGGACAGCTTGCGGGTGGCCATGCTGCGCTGTTCCTCGGCTTCCTCGATGCGCACGCGCAGGTTGATGAAGTCGGTGACGGCCTGGAGGGCCGGGGCGGGGATGTGGTGGTCGGCGGGGAAGCTGGCCCATTCGTGGTCGCCGCGGTGGAGGCGTGCGGGCATACGGGTCATGGTCAGATCTCCTTGCGTGCGTGGCAGTTGGCACAGACGTAGGTGACGGGGTCTCCGGCGCGGATGCTGCGGTGTCCCTCGTCGTCGGGGCCGACGTCGGGGCCCTTGCAGGACGGCTTGTGCTCGACGGTGGCGTCAGGGTCGCCGCCGTCGTTGAGCGCGTCGAGGTGCCCGGCCTCGTCGGCGGCCACGATCTCCTCGGGGGTCATCTGGCGGACGTCGAGGGTGCCGTACTGCTCGACGGGCTTCTGTCGGCGAAAGCGGGGGGCGGTGCTCATGGTGGGGTCCCTTCTGGGGGTCATGCCGCGGTGAGGCGGCGGGGGGTGTGGTCGGGGCGGACGGCCCAGACGAGTTCGCAGGCGCCTGCCGGGCACTGCACGAGGTCTTGCGGCTGGCCCTTGACGGTGGCGCGGCCGACGTAGCGGGTGATCCGCTCCTTCCGGCAGGCGGGGCAGTGGGTGACGCGGGCGGTGGGCATGGGTGGGTTCCCTTCGTTCAGGCGGCTTCGCGGCAGGCACCGCAGAGAGGTGATCCGGCCGCGTTCCACTGCGGGCGGCCGCAGTCCGCGCACGGAGTTTGGGGCCTGAGGTGGCCCAACAATGGGGATTCGCCCGGCTCACCCGGCTCACCCTGGCTCATAGCCCTCTGACCAGTGGTTTCACTGAGCCGGGGTGAGCCGGGTGGCCGTTTTCGCCGTCAACGCTGTGACCTGCGGTGTTGCCGGGTGAGCCGGGTGAGCCGGGCGAATCGCCATTGTTGGCGTAGCTTTTGACTCCGATGCCCTCGTACACGGGCACCTGGCGGCCGTCGATTCGCGGCTTGGCGCGGCGGATGCGCGGCTCGACGGAGAGCAGGTTGCGGCCGAACATGGCCTTGCTGCCCGGCTTCACCCCGGCGTCCTCGGCCCAGTCCTTCCACATCTCCCACAGGACGTCGACCTGGACGGAGCAGGCCGGGCCGGTCTCGCAGCGGTCGCGGACGAACGCGGACGTCGGTGACGCGGTGTCCTGCATGGTGGTGATCGCGTCCCCGGACGAAGTGGGCTGGCCGATCCGCCCGTTCGTCTCCAGGCGCGCGAGGCCGTCCAGGGCCCAGTTGAGGATGCCGGGCAGTTCGGCGGTGAGCTTGTCCGTCAGGGTGGTGTCTTCCTTGCCGAGCCAGGACACGGACATGGTCAGAACGATGAACCGCTTCGCGATGACGCCCGAGGAGTCCCCGAAGTTGGGCAGCTCGTTGGACAGGACCATCAGGCGGGCGGGGATCTTGCCCGTCCAGGGCTGGCGGTACTTCCGGTCCACGTCGATGGTGTCCTCACCGGAGATCGTCAGCAGCCGTTCGACGACCTGCTGCCCGTCGCGGCCGGACAGGCGCGCGTCGGAGATCACGGCGAGCGGCTTGCCAAGGAGCGGGGACAGGCCGAAGTTCGTCGCGAGGCTCGCCAGGGTGGGCCCGGCCACGTTGCCCTTGCCGACGAGCCGCCCGAGAACGCGCGCCACGGTGCCCTTGCCAGACCGGGTGGGCCCGACGATCAGGAGGATCTTCTGTTGGTCGGTGCGGCCGGACAGGACGTACCCGAACCACTCCTGGAGGGCCGCGACCGACTCGGGGTCATCGGGCCACGCCTTACCCAGGAATGACTCCCAGGTGGGGCACGTCGCATCGGGCACGTAGTCGAACGGCACCGACACGACGTTGAAGTACTCCGGGGTCAGCGGCCGAAGCTGGCGGGTGACCACGTCGAGCAGCCCGTTGGTGCACGCAACGATGGGCGTGGTCTGGGCGGTGCCGTCCGTCCAGACCGGGGTGTCCACGGCCGGGGGCAGGATGCGGATGGCCGACATGGCTTCCATCAGGTCCGCGATCTTCTTCTTGTTCGGCTCCCAGTCCTTGATCTCAGGACCCTTCGGGGTCACGTCCTCGTACTGGGCGTGCTCGAGTTCCTTGTAGGCCACGGCGCGTACTTCCCCCGGGTCCAGCTCCCGCCAGTGGGTGCCCTGCCACTCCATCCACTGATTGCGCCAGTGGAGCAGCGTGGGGCGGCCGTCCGCGGTCCAGGCGGGGAGCAGGACGCGGGCCACGGCCATGGGGTTACTGGGCGGCGGGAAGGTCATGCGGTGGCTCCCGTGCGGTTGTACGCGGATCGGATGGTGGCGGCGGCTTCCCGGGCGTCGAGCCCTGCCGTGACGGCTGCTTCCAATAGGGCGTCCCGGGCGTCCTGGCGGCCGTCCTGGGCGTCCTCGGCGGCGCGGCACGCGGCCCAGAACAGACGGTTGTTGCGGGAGCCCTGGGGGCTGTCGAGGACGAACGCGACCAGGCCCCGGGCGCCCGAGGACGCTGGGTGGGACGCGTCCCGCCAGTGCGTCCTGCGGGCCGCGAACGTCGGCTTGGTGACGAGCGCGTCCAGTAGCCAGCTGGGGGCGGGGACGGGCGGACGCTCGGGGTCGTCCAGCTCGTAGAGGACGCCCGTGGCGTGCACGGCGCCGGGGCCGATGACGTAGGCGTTCCCGGCGCGAACGTCGCCGTCGAACTGGCCTTGCAGGGCGCCGAGTCCGTTCCCGAGCCGCAGGGCCGCGGGCGCCCACAGGTAGTCGTGGTGGCCCTTCGCGGTGCGGACGCGCATGGTGGCCGGCCACGTCTCGCCGCGGGCGCCTGCTACGTCCTCGATGGCTCCGGGCCGGTCGCTGTCGACGACCAGGAGCCGCATGCCGTCGGGGCTCGAGCAGGCGCCTACGGCCACGGCGGGGTTCCGCAGTCCGCGGCTGAAGGTGTCGTGCACCTTGGCTTCGTCGAGCGTCCAGGCCCGGGTGAAGGCGACGGCCGGGTGCTTGCCGCGGGAGCCGTCGCACGTCTTGTGCAGCCCCGTGCAACGGGGCGTCCCGGGGTGGTCGCAGGGGAAGACGGGGAAGCCGTGGCGGATGAGCCACAGGGCTCCGTCGAGGGGCCCCAACGTGTCCGGCTGGAGGGTTACGCTGTCGGGTGACTCGCCGTTCAGCTGGTCACCGAGCGCCCCGGTTGCCCCCGGGGCGTTCTTCTTTGCGTTCACGCGGCCTTGCCTCCGGCCTGCACCGTCTGTGCGTCGAGCCACGCCTCAATGGCGGCGCGTCGGTAGACGATGCGACCGCTGCGACCCGGCGTCTTCTTCACGTAGGCGGGACCGACGCCTTGCCAGCGGTAGTTGGCGAGGGTCTGCACGGCGATGCCGTACTCCTCTTCCACCTCTGCGGGGGTCATGAGTTTCTGTGCCACGCTCGGACTCCTGTCGAGATTTTCTTGACGAGAGCTTGCAACATCCCGGGATAGTCAGGAATGATGCGGAGCGTACCCGGGATGATCCGGGGCCGCAAGATCCGGCATTTAGTCGCGATAATGACGACTGATAGCGTCCGGATCATGACGACAGGACGCATTGAAGTGGGACCGACAGGACGCACCGTCGCCGCGAACGTGAAGCGGCTGCGCGAGAGCCGTGGACTCACGCTGCGAGCGTTGTCAGCAGCGTTGAGGGAGAGCGGCCGACCGCTGAGCGCGGACGCCTTGAACAAGATCGAGAACGGGGACGGAAACCAGGACCGCGGCATCCGCCGCGTGGACGTTGACGACCTGATGGCCCTTGCTGTCGTGCTGGAGGTGAGCCCTGTCGCCCTACTGCTCCCCCACGATGCCCGTGGTACCGCCGAGGTCACCGCGGCCGGGCAGGTCGACGGGCGCGAGGCATGGAAGTGGGCCCGGAGCATCGAACCGCTTGGGTACCACCGCATCGAGGACGAGGACGAGAAGGCCCGCGCGCTCATGGCCTTTCACCTCGCGTCAAGCCCCGTCGGGATCACCAAACAGAGCCAACAGCGGTTGGAGGCGGCCGAAGATGGCCCGAGTGTGGATTGAGGACCGCGCGGAGCACGCCGACTACCAAGAAGCCCTGGAGAGGTGGCAGGCGGCGAAGCGGGAGGGTTCCAAGCGGCGCGCGCCCGGTCGCTGGCGGGTTCGCTGGTACGGCCCGGACGGCAAGGGGAAGGCGAAGACGTTCGGCAAGCTTCCCCAGGCGGAGGCCGAGCGGGACGCCATCTCGGCCCGGCTCAACAAGGGTTCTTACCGTGACCCGCAGTCGGGCAAGGCAGCGTTCGCCGTGGTCGCAGCGGAGTGGCTGAAGTCGCTACGGCGCCAGGCACGCAAGACGCGCCACGACTACGAAGAGATCCTGAACTTGTACGTCCTCCCCCAGTGGAGGGACTGGCAGATCGGCGCGATCCGCTGGGAGGACGTCTCCGACTGGATCGACCACCTGATCAAGACGCCCGGCAAACGGGGCAAGCCGCTCGGGCCCGCACGGATCACCAAGATCTACCGGGTGCTGGCCATGGTTCTGAAGCGCGCCGTGCAGACCGGGCGCATCGTGGCTAGTCCGGCCGTCGACCACGAACTGCCCCGGAAGCCCGACGATGACGACCACGTGTACCTATCGCACGAGCAGCTGCACGAGCTGTGCGTGGCGTCCGAGCGGTACGAACCGTTCGTGCGGCTGCTCGGGTACACCGGCATCCGGTGGGGCGAGGGCATCGGAGCCACCGGCGAACGGTTCCTTATCCCGCAACGGCGGCTCCGCATCGTCAAGGCGTACTCAGACGTCTCCGGTGTGCTCGAGCTGGGCCCCGTGAAGACGCACGAGAAGCGCTCGGTGCCGCTCCTGGCCACGGTCGCCGACGAGGTGGCGCCCCTCGCCACCATGGCCGGGCGGGCGGGCCTGGTGTTCACGGCGCCCGAGGGCGGCCCGCTGCGCTACTCCAACTTCCGGTCCCGGTTCTTCGATCCGGCCGTGAAGGCGGCCGGCCTCGGGGACTTGGGCGTCACGCCGCACAAGCTGCGGCACACTGCGGCGTCGCTCGCCATCGCGGCCGGAGCAGACGTGAAGGTGGTTCAGCTCATGCTTGGGCACAAGTCAGCGGCCATGACGCTCGACATCTACGGCCACCTCTGGCCCGACCGTCTGGACGAGGTGGCCGACGCACTCGACGCTGGCCGCACGGCCGCACTCGCACGACCGAGTGCGCGACTCACCACCTGAAACCATGTGTACAAAATGCGTACTGCCCGCTCGGGGACCTCCCCGGCGGGCAGTGAGTAAACGGCCTGTGGCCTGCCGTTTCATCGCGGAGCCGCCTTCGGGATTCGAACCCGAGACCTACGCATTACGAGTGCGTTGCTCTGGCCATCTGAGCTAAGGCGGCACGCCGTCCGCACCTATGGTGCGGTCAGCAACGTCGCCAAGTCTACACAGTTTCGGAGGGTGCTCCGTACCAGCCCCCGGGTGGGCCGGGCAGGGGGACAGGGCGGGGGCTGGTGGGGGTGTGAGCTGGGGTTACTTGCAGCGTTTGTCGGTCTTGGGGGCGCGGCCCTCCAGGAGGTACGTGTTGATCGTCTCGTCGACGCAGTCGCTGCCGCGGCCGTAGGCGGTGTGGCCGTCGCCCTCGTAGGTGAGGAGGCGGCCCGAGGAGAGCTGGGAGGCGAGGGCCTGGGCCCAGCGGTAGGGGGTGGCGGGGTCGCGGGTCGTGCCGGTCACGATGATCGGGGCGGCGCCCTTCGCCTCGATGCGCTGCGGCTTGCCGGTGGCCTTCACCGGCCAGTACGTGCAGTTCAGGGCCGACCAGGCCAGGCCCTCGCCGAAGACCGGGGACGCCTTCTCGAAGTCGGGCAGCGACTTGCGCACCTCGTCCGGCGAGGAGAAGGACGGCGGCAGGTCGAGGCAGTTCACGGCGGCGTTGGCGAACATCAGGTTCGAGTACTTTCCGTCGCCGTCCCGCTCGTAGTAGCTGTCGGAGAGGGCCAGCAGGGCCGAACCGTCCTTGTCCTTCATCGCGGACGTCAGCGCGTCGCGCAGCTCCGGCCAGGCCGCCTCGTCGTACATCGCCGCGATCACCCCCGTCGTGGCCAGCGCCTCACCGAGCTCGCGGCCACCGCCGCCCGGCCCGGTGTCGCCCGCCGGGACCGGTGTCCGGTCCAGGGTCGCGAAGAACTTCTTCAGGCGGTTGCCCGCGTCCGCCGCGCTCTTCCTCCCGAGCGGACAGTCCCGCTCCCGCACACAGTCCCGCGCGAACGACTGGAACGCCGTCTCGAAGCCCTCCGTCTGGTCTCGGTTCATCTCGCGCGAGGTGAGGGAGGGATCCATGGCGCCGTCGAGGACGAGCCGCCCCACCCGGTCGGGGAACAGACCGGCGTACGTCGCGCCCAGGAACGTGCCGTACGAAGCCCCGACGTACGTCAGCCTCTCGTCGCCGAGCGCCGCCCGCAGGATGTCCATGTCCCGCGCGGACTCCACCGTCGAGACATGCCCGAGCACCTTCCCCGACCGCTGCTCACAGCCCTTCGCGAACCTCTTGTACGTCGTGGCGAGCCGATCGGTCTCACGCCGGTCGTCGGGCGTGATGTCCGTCTGCGTGTACGTGTCCATCCGCCGGTCGTCCATGCACGTGACCGGCTCGCTGCGGGCGACTCCGCGCGGGTCGATCGCCACCATGTCGTACCGGGCCCGGACCGCTTCCGGGTAGCCGAGCGCCGCGTACGCCTGGAGGTAGCCGATCGCCGAGCCGCCCGGACCTCCGGGGTTCACCAGGAGCGAGCCGAGCCTGCCGCCCCCGGCCTCACGGTCGCGGCCGGCACCCCGCCCGGGGCCGCCCTTCGCGTCCGCCACCCCTCTGGTGTCGGCGGCACGCCGCTCCCTCGCGGCACTTTCGCCCTTCGCCCCGGCCCTCTCCGCCTCGCCGCCCCGCGGCTTCCCCGTCGCCCGCTTCCGCGACACCGCCAGTTTCACGTCGCCCGCGTCCGGCTTGTCGTAGTGCAGAGGCGCCTTCATCGTCGCGCACTCGAAGCCGGGTACGCCGCACTCGCGCCACCGCAGCTTCTGGCCGTAGTACGACGTGAGTTCCTTCGGGGTGGCGCGGGGCAGCTCGGCCATCGCCACGTCCGACGACGAACTCGCCGACGAGCAGCCGGAGATGAGCAGACCCGCCGCCAGCAGGACCAGACAGCCCCGCCGAAGCCGTCGAGCGGGGGCGTGAGCCCGGGGGTGAACTCGGGGGAGGGAGGTTTCCATATCGCGAGACTAACTCTATGGAGTTGTAGGATCGCTTTGCGTACCCGTATGGGTGACTTCGTCAATGCGTCAACCCGTCAGCCCTGCGTCCTGGGAGCCCCGGGAGCCCGGCGCGGCGACCCCGGTCAGCCCGCTCTCAGCGCCACCGTCATCGCCTCCACCGCCAGCAGCGGCGCCACATTGCGGTCCAGCGCCGTGCGGCACGCGCCGATCGCCTCTATGCGGCGCAGCGTCGACTCCGGCGACGTACCCCGCGCCAGGCGCTCCAGCATGTCCTGCACCTCCGTGTTGGCGAGCGGGACGCGGGAGCCCAACTGCAGGGCCAGGACGTCGCGGTAGACGCCCGTCAGGTCGATGAGCGCGAGGTCCAGGCTGTCGCGCTGCGTGCGCGTTCTGCGGCGTTTCTGCTTGTCCTCGAGCTCCTTCATCGCCCCCGCCGTGCCCCGGGGCATCCTGCCGCCCTGGGCCGCGCCGAGCGCCGCCTTCAGGTCCTCGGTCTCCTTGACGTCCACGTCCTCGGCGACCTGCTTGGCCTCCTCCGCCGCCGTGTCGATCAGCTCCTGCGCGGCCTTCAGGCAGCCGCCGATCTCCTCCACGCGCAGCGGCAGCTTGAGCACGGCGGCTCTGCGCTCCCGCGCGCGCTCGTCGGTCGCGAGCCGCCGGGCGCGGTCGATGTGCCCCTGGGTGGCGCGGGCGGCGGCCGCTGCGGCGGGCGGCTCGATGCCGTCGCGCCGCACGAGCATGTCGGCGACGGCGTCCACCGACGGCGTGCGCAGCGTCAGATGGCGGCAGCGCGAGCGGATCGTGGGCAGCACGTCCTCCAGGGAGGGCGCGCAGAGCAACCAGACCGTACGGGGAGCCGGCTCCTCCACCGCCTTCAGGAGGACGTTGCCCGCGCCCTCCGTGAGGCGGTCCGCGTCCTCCAGGACGATGACCTGCCAGCGGCCGCCCGCCGGGGAGAGCTGGGCGCGGCGGACCAGTTCCCTGGTCTCCTTGACGCCGATCGACAGCAGGTCCGTACGGACGATCTCCACGTCCGCGTGCGTGCCGATCAGGCTCGTGTGGCAGCCGTCGCAGAAGCCGCAGCCGGGCTCACCGCCGAGCGCGCGGTCCGGGCTCACGCACTGCAACGCCGCGGCGAAGGCTCGGGCCGCGTCGGCCCGGCCGGAGCCGGGCGGGCCCGTGAACAGCCAGGCGTGCGTCATCTTCGACGACTCGGGCAGCGGGCCCGCCGCCTCGACCGCGGTGACCAGGGCATCGGCGTCACGGGCGGCGGCGCCGAGCTGCGCGCTCACCTTCTCCTGGCCCACCAGGTCGTCCCACACCGGCATGGGTCACCGCCTTCGCCCTGCTCACCCTGTTCGCACTGTCGGGATTCATTGTGGGGCACCCCACTGACAACGCCGTCCACACCGGCGCTGAGCAGGCGTCACGCTCCGACGCCGCGCAGACCGGCCTCAGCGCCCGCGGCCCCGGCCCCTGCCTCGGCCGCCCCTGCCCTCGTCCGCCTCGCCGTCCTGGTCGTCCTGGCCGTGCGAGCCCAGCAGTTCGTCCGCCAGGGACGGCAGGTCGTCCAGCGGCGTCTCCTCCGCCCAGTCGGAGCGCGGCCGCCGCGGCCTGCCCTCCTCGTCGACCTGGGGCAGTTCCCGCGTACGGTCGTCGGGTCCCGGCTCCGGCCGCTCGTCGCGGAAGTACCCCGGCGGCACCTTGTCCGCCGCGCTCTCGGTACGTTCCGGCGCCGCCGGACGCCGGGCCCCGTACGCGCCGGCACCGCCGGCGCCTGCACCGGACCCGGGACCAGCACCAGTGCCATCGGCGGGCCCGTCCCCCACGGCAGGCAGCACCGCGGTCTCGTCGGCCGCCCCGGCCACCGTCGCCTGCGGCAGCTCCGCGGTCCGCTCCGCCGCGCGCTCCTCGGTGACCTGCGGCAGCACGGCCGTCTCGTCGACGGCACCCGGAACCTGCGGCAGCACCGCCGTCTCGTCCGCGGCACCCGGGACGTGCGGCGGCGTCACGATCGGCGTGTTCAGGGTCGTCTCGTTGTCGGGCGAGGTACCGGGTGACATGTCGGGCGAAGTGCCGGACGAAGTCGGCTCGTCCACAGCCTCCGCGCCCACCGCGCCCTCCGCGGCACCGCCCGATGCGGGCGCGCTCTCGGCAGCAGCCCTCGCCTCGGCCCCACCAGAAGCCGGACCACCCGAGGCCGCCGAACCCGAAGCACCCGAGGCCGCCGCACCCGAACCCGAAGTACCCGAACCCGAAGTACCCGAACCCGAAGTACCCGAGGCCGCCGCCCCCGAAGTACCCGAGCCCGAAACACCCCGCCCGGAGGTCGTGACACTCGCGGCCCCCGCCGCAGCCGACTCCGCCAGCAGCCGAGCCTCTTCGGCCCGCCGCAGTGCCTCCTCCGCCCTGCGCTGCTTCTCCAGGCGTCGCGCCTCGGCCTCGGCGCGCAGCCGGGCCTCCTCCTCGGCCGCGCGGCGGCGCCGCTCCTCCTCGGCGGCGCGGGCCTGCTCCTCGGCGAGGACCCGGGCACGCTCCTCCTCGGCCTTGCGGCGGGCCTCCTCGGCGCGCAGCCGGGCCTCCTCGGCCTGGCGCTCAGCCTCGCGGCGCTGGGCCTCCTCCAGCTCGCGCCGCTTGCGCTCCTCCTCCTCGGCGCGGAGCTTGGCAAGCTGCTCCTGGCGCTCACGCTCCAGGCGCTCCTCCTCGGCCTTGCGCGCGGCCTCCTCCTCCGCGCGCCGGCGCGCTTCCTCCTCGGCCGCCCTGCGTGCCTCCTCCTGGGCCTTCACCTCGGCTTCGGAGAGGGGCAGGACGACATCGAGGCGGTGCCGGACGACCGTGGTGACGGCCTCCGGCTCCTGGGTGCCGTCGACGACCAGGTAGCGCCCGGGGTCGGCGGCGGCCAGCGTGAGGAAACCGGAGCGCACGCGCGCGTGGAACTCGGCGGGCTCGGACTCCAGGCGGTCGGGCGCCTCGGTGAACCGCTCGCGGGCGGCCTCGGGGGCCACGTCGAGCAGGACCGTGAGGTGCGGGACCAGGCCGCCGGTGGCCCACCGGTTGATGCGGGCGACCTCGGTCGGCGACAGGTCGCGGCCCGCGCCCTGGTAGGCGACGGACGAGTCGATGTACCGGTCGGAGATCACCACGGCGCCGCGCGCGAGGGCGGGCCGTACGACGGTGTCGACGTGCTCCGCGCGGTCGGCGGCGTACAGAAGCGCCTCGGCGCGATGCGAGAGTCCGGCCGACGACACGTCCAGCAGGATCGACCGCAGCCGCTTGCCGACGGGCGTGGCGCCCGGCTCGCGCGTGACGACGACTTCGTGGCCCTTGGCGCGGATCCACTCCGCGAGCGCCTCGGCCTGCGTGGACTTCCCGGCGCCGTCACCGCCCTCCAGAGCGATGAAGAAGCCGGTGGCGGCGGGCGTCTGCACCGGGTCGTCGCCGCCGCGCAGGGCGTCCCGCAGGTCGTGCCGCAGCGGCACGCCCTGCCGGTCGTCGGCCTTGGCGAGGACGAGCGCGGCCACGGGCAGGAGCAGCGCGCCGACCAGCATCAGCGTGAAGGACGCGCCGCCGTGGTCGAAGACGAACTTGCCGTTGACCATCCGGTGCGGGCCGATGACGGCGGCGAGCAGCGGCGCGACGAGCGCGGTGAGCGCCGCGCAGAGCCGTACGACGGCCTGGAGGTGCTCGGTGGTGCGGGTCCTGCGGTAGTCCTCGACCTCCTGGTCGAGGAGGGCGTGCCCGACGTTGGCGGCGACACCCGCGGCCACGCCGGCGAGCGCCAGGATCAGCAGGACCGTCGTCACGTCGGGCACGAGCCCGGCGGCGAGCAGCGCGACACCGGTGACGGTGATGGCGAGCGCGAGCAGTCGGCGGCGCGACAGCGACGTCAGCAGGGCGGGCGCCGTGCGGATGCCCGCGACGGTGCCGCCGGTCAGCGCGAACACGAACAGGCCGTACGTGACGGGTCCGCCCTGCAGGTCCTTGGCGTGCAGCACGGAGACCGCGACGGCCGCGGCGATCGCCGCGGCGACGGCGGCACAGGCGGCCACGAGCAGCGGGATGGCGCCGGTGCGGCCCTTGTCGGTGCCGCTGCCGGTACGCGGCCTGCGCAGGCCCTCCAGGGGACTGCGCGCGCGGGGCGTGTTCCGGCCGGGAAGCTCGATGGCGTACACGATCGACAGGGACGCGGCGAACAGTCCGGCCGCGAGGAACGCCGGGAGTCCGGCCTGGTGCTGTTCGAACCAGTCGATGCCGGAGCCGAGCAGGATGCCGACGAGGCTGATCGCGACGAGCACGACGGCGGCGATCGGCAGCGCCACGAACCCGGTGCGCAGCGAGAGCCGCCGCAGCGCGTCCATGTGGTCGGGCAGCGGGCGCACGGTGGCGCCCTCCAGGGGCGGTGCGGGCAGCAGCGCGGGGGCCGCGCTCTCCCGGGCGACCGTCCAGAAGCGCTCGGCGACGCCCGCCACGAAGGAGGTGACGAGTAGCACGGCGAGCGCGTTGTCCGGCGTCCAGTCGATCCACAGGGGCGCGCAGATCAGCAGCGCGGCGCGCACACCGTCCGCGCCCACCATGGTCCAGCGGCGGTCCAGGGGGCCGTCGGGCGACGTGAGGGAGGTCAGCGGGCCGAGCAGCACCGCTCCAAAGAGGAGGGTGGCGAGAACGCGCGCTCCGAAGACGGCGGTCACGGCGATGGCGACCCCGCGGTAGCCGTTGCCGAACGCGCCCTCGGAGATGGCCGCTTGCAGCGCGAGCATCACCAGGACGAGCAGCGCCAGGGCGTCACCGACGCTGCCGACGAGATGCGCGCTCCACAACCTCTTCAGGTTCGGTACGCGCAGCAAGGAGCGCACGGCACGCTCGCGGGAGTCTGCGAGCAAGGCGTTGTCGTGGCCCAGGGACGTGGCGGTTGGCTGCTCTGCACGCGTCATCCGTCCAGCCTATCCGGCCGCTCCGCTTCCCCGTGGGGGCCGCCCGAACATACGCCCGCCGCGCCGAACCCGTTCCCGGGCCCGACGCGGCGGATCACACACTCGGCCCCGACCGCAGCCGGGAACCCTGCCTCAGTCCTCGGCCGCCGCCTGCGAAGCCGTCGCCTTCGAAGCCGTCGCCTTCTTGGCGGTGGTCTTCTTGGCGGTGGTCTTCTTGGCCGCGGTGGAAGCCGTCGTCTTCTTGGCGGTCGTTTTCTTGGCCGCGGTCTTCTTGGCAGCGGTTGCCGCCGTCTTCTTCGCCGGTGCCTTCTTGGCGGGTGCCTTCTTCGCCGCCTTCTTGGCGGTCTTCTTGGCAGGGCCCTTGGCCCGCTTCTCGGCGAGCAGCTCGAAGCCGCGCTCCGGGGTGATCTCCTCGACGCTGTCGCCGGACCGCAGCGTCGCGTTGGTCTCCCCGTCCGTCACGTACGGGCCGAAGCGGCCGTCCTTGACGACGACGGGCTTCGCGCTGACCGGGTCCTCGCCGAGCTCCTTCAGGGGCGGCTTGGCGGCGGCGCGACCGCGCTGCTTCGGCTTGGAGTAGATCTCCAGAGCCTCGTCGAGCGTGATGGTGAAGAGCTGTTCCTCGGTCTCCAGGGAGCGCGAGTCGGTGCCCTTCTTCAGATACGGGCCGTAGCGGCCGTTCTGCGCGGTGATCTCCACGCCTTCGGCGTCCGTGCCGACGACTCGCGGCAGCGACATCAGCTTCAGGGCGTCCGCAAGGGTCACCGTGTCCAGGGACATCGTCTTGAAGAGCGAGGCGGTGCGCGGCTTGACCGCGTTCTTGCCGGTCTTCGGGGTGCCCTCGGGCAGCACCTCGGTGACGTACGGGCCGTACCGGCCGTCCTTGGCGATGATCTCGCGGCCGGACTCGGGGTCCGTGCCGAGCGCGAAGTCGCCGCTGGGCTTGGCGAGCAGTTCCTCCGCGTACTCGACGGTGAGCTCGTCCGGCGCCAGGTCGTCGGGGATGTCGGCGCGCTGGTGGCCGTCCGTGTCGCGCTCACCGCGCTCGATGTAGGGGCCGTAGCGCCCGACACGGAGCACGATGCCGTCGGCCACGGGGAAGGACGACACCTCGCGGGCGTCGATGGCGCCCAGGTCGGTGACCAGTTCCTTGAGGCCGCCGAGGTGGTCACCGTCGCCGTTCCCGGCGTCGGCGGCGCCTCCGGAGACCTCGCCCTCGCCGAAGTAGAACCGCCGCAGCCACGGCACGGCCTGCGCCTCGCCCCGCGCGATGCGGTCGAGGTCGTCCTCCATCCTGGCGGTGAAGTCGTAGTCGACGAGCCGCCCGAAGTGCTTCTCCAGGAGGTTGACCACGGCGAAGGAGAGGAAGGACGGCACGAGGGCCGTGCCCTTCTTGAAGACGTACCCGCGGTCGAGGATGGTGCCGATGATCGACGCGTACGTCGACGGGCGGCCGATCTCGCGCTCTTCGAGCTCCTTGACCAGCGAGGCCTCGGTGTAGCGGGCCGGCGGCTTGGTCGCGTGACCGTCGACCGACATCTCCTCGGCGGTCAGCGCGTCGCCCTCGGCGACCTGCGGCAGCCTGCGCTCGCGGTCGTCGAGCTCCGCGTTCGGGTCGTCGGCGCCCTCCACGTAGGCCTTGAGGAAGCCGTGGAAGGTGATGGTCTTGCCGGACGCGCTGAACTCGGCGTCACGGCCGTCGGCGGCCCGGCCGCCGATCTTGACAGTGACCGAGTTGCCGGTCGCGTCCTTCATCTGGGAGGCGACGGTCCGCTTCCAGATCAGCTCGTAGAGCCGGAACTGGTCTCCGCTCAGGCCGGTCTCGGCGGGCGTGCGGAAGCGGTCGCCCGAGGGCCGGATCGCCTCGTGCGCCTCCTGCGCGTTCTTGACCTTCCCGGCGTACGTGCGGGGGCGCTCGGGCAGGTAGTCGCTGCCGTAGAGCTGGGTGACCTGCGCGCGGGCCGCGGCCACCGCCGTGTCCGACAGGGTCGTGGAGTCCGTACGCATGTACGTGATGAAGCCGTTCTCGTACAGCTTCTGGGCCACCTGCATGGTCGCCTTGGCGCCGAAGCCCAGCTTGCGCGAGGCCTCCTGCTGCATCGTCGTCGTACGGAACGGCGCGTACGGCGAGCGGCGGTACGGCTTGGACTCGACCGAGCGTACGGAGAAGTCGGTGTTCTCCAGGGCGGCGGCGAGCGCGCGGGCGTTGGCCTCGTCCAGATGCAGCGTGTTCTGGCTCTTCAGTTGCCCGACGGAGTCGAAGTCGCGGCCCTGTGCGACGCGCTTGCCGTCGACCGTGGTGAGACGGGCGACGAGCTGCGAGGGGTCGCTGGGGTCACCGGGGCGGCCGGTGCCGAAGGTGCCGGTGAGGTCCCAGTACTCGGCGGAGCGGAAGGCGATGCGCTCGCGCTCGCGCTCGACGACAAGCCGGGTCGCCACGGACTGCACACGGCCCGCCGAGAGCCTCGGCATGACCTTCTTCCACAGCACCGGCGAGACTTCGTAGCCGTACAGGCGGTCCAGGATGCGGCGGGTCTCCTGGGCGTCGACCATGCGCTTGTTGAGCTCGCGCGGGTTGCGCACGGCGCCCTGGATGGCGTCCTTGGTGATCTCGTGGAACACCATGCGCTTGACCGGGACCTTGGGCTTCAGGACCTCGAGGAGGTGCCACGCGATGGCTTCGCCCTCGCGGTCCTCATCGGTGGCGAGAAAGAGTTCGTCGGACTCCTTCAGGAGGTCCTTGAGCTTCTTGACCTGGGCCTTCTTGTCCGCGTTGACGACGTAGATCGGCTGGAAGTCGTGCTCGACGTCCACGCCGAGGCGGCGGACCTCGCCCGTGTACTTCTCGGGGACCTCCGCGGCGCCGTTGGGAAGGTCACGGATGTGCCCGACGCTCGCCTCGACTACGTATCCGGGGCCGAGATAGCCCTTGATCGTCTTCGCCTTGGCAGGCGACTCGACGATGACGAGTCGGCGGCCGCCCTGTGCGGTCTCGCTGGTCGGGGACAACTTCGCTCTTCTCTCCGGTCGACGCTCGGTGGCAGTGCTGCGGTGCTTCGGCAGTGCGGCCGACGCCCTGGTGGGGCGTCGTGACTGCGCTCGCGTTGCGCTGACGCTGCGGAGTGTGACGGTACATCCCGCCCCCGTGTCAAACGGGAAAAGCCCGCAACGGCCACTCGAACGGTAACCCGACTACCGCCATTCCTGCCGCCTGGGCTGGCCCCGGGGCCTTGTGCGGCGTGGGCGCGGGACTCTTTTCCGTACCGTTTCCGTACCGTCGGCTCAGCGTGCCGCATGTCGCGCCGCGCGCTCGTCCGCAATCGCCGGACGGGCTGTGACGTGCCCCGGGACGGGCCCTGACATGCCCTGGGCAGGCTCCGCCACGCCCGGGGGCGACCCTCGCGGGTCCGCTGCACCTTTTGTACTGCTACACCTTTTGTACTGCCCCCGCGCCGAGCCTCACAGCCGTGTGAAGCACCACACCGCCAGGGCCAGGGCGCCGGAACCGGCCAGGGTCGCGAGGGTGGCCGCCGCCCCGGAGTGCACTCCGTGGGCGACGGGGGCTCTGTGCGCGACGCGGGTACCCGTCCAGAGCAGCAGTCCGGCTCCGAACAGCGCGAACACCGTGCCGGCGAAGATCGCTGGTCCGCTCTCCATGCCCTTGGCCTCCCGTGCCGTCCGTGCGCGGCCCCCCGTCGGGTACCCCGGCTGGGGAGGCTGGCACGGCCGGACGGCGGAAGCGCGAAATCCGGGTGAACGGGGGGCGGCGGGCAAAACCCACAATGGCTGGTTTCTCTCCAGGAGGGGCCGATTTCTCCCCCCTTGGGGGCGCGACCGACCGTCGGGGGCGGGCCCGGCCGCGGACCTCGTCAGCCCCATGCCGCCCTGCCAAGCTCCGGCGCCCCACCAACCCCTACTGCCCCACCGGCTCCAGGAACCCCTGCTCCACCAGGAGCCGGATCTGGGCCGGGGTGCGGTCGCGCAGCAGGACCGGGTCCTCGCCCATGAGCTGGGCGATGGCATCCAGGATCCGGCCTGCGCTCAGCGAGCCGTCGCACACGCCGGCGAAGCCCGCGCCCACGGTGTCCACCTGGGTGGCCCGCCGCATGCCGCGGTGCTGGCGCAGCACGACGTGCTCGGGGTCCTCGGCCCCCGGCAGGCCGACCTGCTCCTGCACCACTTCGGCGGCGAGCGCGAAGTGCGCGGCGAGCAGCGCGGCGTCGTCGTTCGCCCGCAGATAGTCCTGCCGCTCGAAGAACGCCCGCACCGTCTCGCCGAGCGGCTGCTCGACAGGGTGCGGCCACTCCTCGACGGTCACGGACGGGTCGGCCGCACCGGTCCTGCGCAGGGTGATCCAGCCGAAGCCGACGCCCCGGGTCTTGCGGGCCTCGAACTCGTCGAGCCACGCGTCGTACCGCGCCGCGTACTCGGCGGGGTCGGTGCGGTGGTCACCGGCGTCCCTGAGCCACAGCTCGGTGTACTGCGTGATGTCCTGCACCTCGCGCTGCACGATCCACGCGTCGCAGTCGCGCGGCACCCAGGAGCGGAGCCGCTCGGTCCACTCCTCTCCTTCCACGTGCTGCCAGTTGGCGAGGAACTGCGCGTACCCCCCTTCGTTCAGCCGTGCCCCCGCCTCCTGAACGATCGAGCGGCACAGATCGTCCCCGCCCATCCCGCCGTCCCGGTACGTCAGCCGGGCGCCGGGGGAGATGACGAACGGCGGGTTGGACACGATCAGGTCGTACGTGGCGTCGCCCACCGGCTCGTACAGGGAGCCCTGCCGCAGGTCCGCCTCCGGCACGCCGGACAGCGCGAGGGTGAGCCGGGTGCAGTGCAGGGCACGGGGGTTGAGGTCGGTGGCGGTGACGCGGGTGGCGTGCCGGGAGGCGTGCAGGGCCTGGATGCCGGATCCGGTGCCGATGTCGAGGGCGCTCGCGACGGGTGTGCGTACGGTGATCCCGGACAGTGTGGTGGACGCGCCGCCGACGCCGAGCACGACGCCCTCGTCCCGGCTGCCGATGCCCCCGGCGCCGCCGACCGCGCACCCCAGGTCGGACACGATGAACCAGTCCTCGCCGTCCGGCCCGCCGTAGGGCCGCACGTCGGCGGTCGCCCTGAGCCCGTCACCGCCGGTACCGGTACCGGCGGTGAGCCAACCGCTCTCCAGGAGGGCGTCGACCGGCAGAACGTCGGCCACGCGCGCGTGGGGCACGGTTTCCTGCAACAGGAAGAGCCGTACGAGCGACGCGAGCGCCCCGTCACCCCGGGTGGCCCGGAGGGCGGGCACCGTCTCGCTGCGGGCGAGCGCCGCGTAGGCGGGCGCCCCGAGCAGGTCGAGCAGCCCGTCGGCGGTGAAGTCGGCGGCGAGGAAGGCCGCCCGCAGCCGTGCGGTCGCATCGGCGTGGTCGGGCGAGGGCAGGGGCGGGGGGATGCTGGCGTTACTCACCCTCCAATTGTGACCCCGGCACCCACGACGGCACCCCCGGCGCCACAGGGCGCCGGGGGCGGACGGCCGTACGGAGGACGGGTGCGCCTGGACGGCACCGCACGGAGGACGGCTACGCCTGGACGACACCGCGGAGGACGGGCTCGCCTGGACGGCACCTACGGAGGACGGGCTCGCCTGGGCGGCGGGCGGTCCCAGGGGCTGACGTGTGGTCAGCCACCGGCGCCGCCCGGCGGCAGGGTCAGCTCTTGGCCCCGGCCGACGGCGTCGAGCTCTTGCAGCTGTCCTGCTCGCGCATGGCCTTGCCCACGTCGCCCGCCTCCAGCTTCTTCTGCGCGGTGTTCTCGCTCTTGCTGAGCTTGCCGAGCTCCTCAGCGATCTTCGCGAGGTCGTCCGCGAAGGCCGACTGGTCCTTGGTGTCGAGCTTGTCGGTCTGCGACTTCAGGTCGGCATACGACTTGGAGAGGCCGTCCAGCTCCTTCACGGCGTCGTTCAGCTTCTTCTCGCCGTCGTCGACGGGCGGGGCGCCCGCCTTCTTGAGGGCGGCGCTGCGCTGGGCGTACGCGCTGGAGATGTCACCGAACGCCTTGGAGTCGGTCTTCTTGACCTCGTCCGGCGAACTGTTGTCGGCGGTCTGCTTCTTGATGGCCGCGTTGGCCTCGGCGATCTTCTTCGACTGCGGCCCCACGGCCGTGTCGCAGACCTTCTCGGCCCAGTCGTCGAGCTTCTTGTCACCGTCGTCACTGCTGCTGCATCCCGACAGCGCCAGTACCAGTACCGCACCGCCGGACAGTGCGGCCGCAAGCTTCTTGTTCACCGGATTGGTCCCTTCCATGGCTCTCGGCCCCGGAACTTACACGCCAACTGGGCGACAACCCCATGTCAGGGGTGGGTTACGTCCGCTATTGAAGCCATTTGCATCAAGGCGCGGCGGGCGAGAGAAGGCTCACGGGCAGCGGTGGGCAGCGGTCGGAGGCCGGTCATGGACGAGGCCGGTCCGGGCGGGCGCCCGGACCGGCCTCCCGGAGGCCGTGTCGGCCTCCACCGTGCTCAGCCCGTCGTCACGAAACCACCGCGGGGTCGGCCGACTTGGCGACCTTCCCCGAGTTGCCCTCGTCGCCGACCGCGATGCCGCGGCGCTTGGACACGTACACCGCGCCGACGATGACCGCGATGGACAGCACGGCGATCAGAACGCGCATGCCGACGCTCTTGTCCTCGCCGTAGCTGAACTTGACCACCGCGGGCGCGATGAGCAGCGCCACCAGGTTCATCACCTTCAGG
This sequence comes from Streptomyces typhae, assembly GCF_009755605.1. Lineage (GTDB taxonomy): Bacteria > Actinomycetota > Actinomycetes > Streptomycetales > Streptomycetaceae > Streptomyces > Streptomyces typhae. Next base: position 202,652 of record NZ_WPNZ01000009.1, on the reverse strand, counting down.
AGCGGGTTGATGGCGGGGCCCGCGGTGTCCTTGAACGGGTCGCCGACCGTGTCGCCGATCACCGTCGCGGCATGGGCCTCGCTGCCCTTGCCGCCGTGGTGGCCGTCCTCGACGAGCTTCTTGGCGTTGTCCCACGCGCCACCGGAGTTGGCGAGGAACACGGCCATCAGCGTGCCCGTGCCGATCGCGCCCGCGAGGAACGAGCCGAGCGCGCCGACTCCGAGCGAGAAGCCGACCGCGATCGGCGTGAGCACGGCGAGCAGACCCGGCGTGGTCAGCTCGCGCAGCGCGTCCTTGGTGCAGATGTCGACGACACGCCCGTACTCCGGCTTCTCCGTGTAGTCCATGATTCCGGGGCGCTCGCGGAACTGCCGCCGCACTTCGTAGACCACGGCTCCCGCCGATCGCGACACCGCGTTGATCGCCAGCCCCGAGAAGAGGAAGACGACCGCGGCGCCGAGGATCAGCCCCACCAGGTTGTTGGGCTGCGAGATGTCCATGACCAGGTTCATCGGTGCGCCGTCGCCCAGCTTCTGGCCGACGTCGTCCGCCGCCTCGGCGATCGCGTCGCGGTACGACCCGAAGAGCGCCGAGGCCGCGAGCACGGCCGTGGCGATGGCGATGCCCTTGGTGATGGCCTTGGTGGTGTTGCCGACGGCGTCCAGGTCGGTGAGGACCTGCGCGCCCGCGCCCTCGACGTCGCCGGACATCTCGGCGATGCCCTGGGCGTTGTCGGAGACCGGACCGAAGGTGTCCATGGCGACGATGACACCGACGGTGGTGAGCAGGCCGGTGCCCGCGAGGGCGACCGCGAACAGCGCGAGCATGATCGACGTACCGCCGAGCAGGAACGCCCCGTACACACCGAGGCCGATCAACAGCGCGGTGTAGACCGCCGATTCCAGGCCGATCGAGATGCCCGCGAGCACCACCGTGGCCGGCCCCGTCAGCGAGGTCTTGCCGATGTCCTTGACCGGACGCCGGTTGGTCTCGGTGAAGTAGCCGGTCAGCTGCTGGATCAGCGCCGCCATGACGATGCCGATGGCGACGGCCACGACCGCGAGGATCCGCGGGTCGCCGTCCTTGGCGGCGATCGCCGCGTCCGTGACGCCGTCCAAGTCGGCGTACGACGACGGCAAGTAGACGAAGACGGCCGTCGCGACCAGCGCGAGGGAGATTCCCGCGGAGATGAAGAAGCCGCGGTTGATGGCCGTCATGCCGCTGCGGTCGGAGCGCCGGGGCGCGACCGCGAAGATCCCGATCATGGCGGTGAGCACACCGATGGCCGGGACGATCAACGGGAAGGCGAGACCGGAGTCGCCGAACGCCGCCTTGCCGAGGATCAGCGCGGCGACGAGCGTGACGGCGTACGACTCGAAGAGATCCGCGGCCATCCCCGCGCAGTCGCCGACGTTGTCGCCCACGTTGTCGGCGATGGTCGCGGCATTGCGCGGATCGTCCTCCGGAATGCCCTGTTCGACCTTGCCGACCAGGTCGGCGCCGACGTCGGCGGCCTTGGTGAAGATGCCGCCTCCGACACGCATGAACATCGCGATCAACGCGGCCCCGAGGCCGAAGCCCTCCAGGACCTTCGGTGCGTCGGCCGCGTACACGAGCACCACACAGGAGGCGCCGAGCAGACCGAGCCCCACCGTGAACATGCCGACGACGCCGCCCGTACGGAAAGCGATCTTCATGGCTTTGTGCGAGACCGCGGTGAGATCCTTTTCCGGCTCGCCTTCGGCCGGTGTCGCTTCCCGCGCGGCGGCCGCCACGCGCACATTGCTGCGCACGGCGAGCCACATGCCGATATAGCCGGTGGTCGCCGAGAACAACGCGCCGATCAAGAAGAAGATCGATCGTCCGGCCCGCTGATTCCAGTCGTCCGCGGGCAGCAGCAGGAGCAGGAAGAACACCACGACGGCGAATACGCCGAGGGTGCGCAACTGTCGGCCCAGATAGGCGTTCGCGCCTTCCTGGACCGCCGCCGCGATCTTCTTCATGCTGTCGGTGCCCTCGCCCGCGGCCAGGACCTGGCGGACCAGGACCCAGGCGAGTACGAGTGCCGCGACCGCGACGGCCGCGATGACCATCACGATCAACCGATTGTCGTCCGTCAGTACCGCGGCCGCGAGGGTTGAGGGGTGGTCAAGCTGATGAGGGGTAGAAAGCCCCGCCATTCGTCCTCCTTGACGCTTGGGCTGAGCTCAAGATGTGGACGGATTGTAGGGAGCCGGACCTGATCAAAACAGTGCGCCGCAAACAGAATTGGCTCGGGAGTGCGTGTCCGCAAATGATCGCGCCCAAACTTTGCCCCCGAAAGCGGTAACGCCCCAAAACCATTGACGCCACCGTTCACGCCATCTTCCCCGTGATCAAAATTGCCCCCGGCACGGACCTCACCGATAAGACAAAACAAAAAACATCCCGGAGATCCCGCAGGTCCCGCACGGGGCGGCCGCGCAGGTCCCGGTGGCGGCGGGCGCGGGAGGCCGCTCTTCGCACGGAGGGTGCGGTTCCGGCCTTGCGCGGCGGGTGGGGTGTGGGCCCGCGGTGGGGCATGGTTTCGGCCTGGCGGGTGGGATGCTTCAGGCCGTGGGGAGACAGAGATGCGTCAGCCCGCCGGGCGGGACACTCCAAGCCATCCGGAGAGATGCCCCAGCCCCTCGGACGGGACACTTCGGACCGTCGGGAGGGATTTTTCAGCCCGCTGGACGGGACACTCCAAGCCGTCCGGAGAGATACCTCAGCCCGCCGGACGGGACACTGCAGGCCGTCGGGAGGATTTTTCAGCCCGTCCGGCGTTTGAGGACGAGGCCGGAGGCCGACAGGGGGCAAGGGGCGAAGCCCCATACGAGGGGCGCGGGGGGCACATGCCCGGCGGCCCGGGAAGGGGGAGGGGGGACGGCTAGGAAGCCGTGGGCCACGTCATACGGATGGACCCACCGTTCTCCCCGGCGGTCACTTCCACGTCGTCCACAAGCCCACTGATGACCGCAAGACCCATCTCGTCCTCGCCCTCGGCGTCAGAGTCCTCACCCCGCCCGGGACCGCCCCCGGCAGCCCGCTCACCGGGCGCCGTACGCGGAGCCTCGTCACCGACCTCGATGGAGAACTGCTTCTCCTCCTCGACCAGCGCGACCCGCACCGGCGCGGGAACATCGGCGGCTTGATGCAGGCCGACAGCTCGCGAGCAGGCCTCGCCGACGGCGAGCCTGACCTCGTCGAGGACGGCCTCGTCCACCCCGGCCCTGCGCGCCACCGCGGCCGCCACCAGGCGGGCGGTCCTGACGTGCTCGGGAAGCGCGCTGAAGCGGAGTTCAACGGTGGCCATGTATCCCCCTCGGACGTACGCGCGTGCTGTCAGGGGGCCCGGCCGTCATCCGGCCCGGCCCCCCGCCGTACTGCCACTCCGGGCCGCGGGCCCGGGACGCCCGACCGCTGCCGGCAACCGGCCCGGTCGGGTCTGATTCCGGCTCAGTCGGTGGCCGCGACGGCTTCCTCGACCGAGGTGTGGATCGGGAACACCTTGGTCAGGCCGGTGATACGGAAGATCTTCAGAATGCGCTCCTGGTTGCACACCAGGCGCAGCGAGCCCTCATGGGCCCGTACGCGCTTCAGGCCACCGACCAGCACGCCGAGTCCGGTGGAGTCGAGGAAGTCCACGCGCTCCATGTCGACGACCAGATGGAAACTGCCGTCGTTCACCAACTCGACCAACTGCTCGCGCAGCTTGGGCGCGGTATATACATCGATTTCGCCACCGACCTCGACGACCGTACGATCGCCGACGGTACGGGTCGACAGAGACAGATCCACGGATCCTCCAGCACCTTGCTATCGAGCGGTCGCCCCTCGGGACACCTCGGCCCACGCCCCCGGGACGGATCGCCAGCCGCGATGGCATTCAATCACTTACCGGCAGGCGTGCACGACGCCTTCCGACCATTGTCCATCCCGCCAGTGACACACTCGGTGCCGATGGCCGACTTCTCCCCTGCCGGAGGGACCCCTGTGGACACCCCGGCCCGCGTCTCCCCGCAGACGGTCCTTGACCGGCTGACCACGGGGCCGAGCCGGGCTGCACGCATCACTCATACGGAGCACCTGCCCCCACGTGCGGCTCGTTATGCGGTCTGGCCCGATCGCATCCGAACGGAAGTGGTCGCCGCCGTTCGGACGGCCGGAATCGAGCACCCGTGGGCCCATCAGGCACGCGCAGCCGAACACGCCCTCGACGGCGAGTCCGTCGTCGTCGCCACCGGCACCGCGTCGGGCAAGTCGCTCGCCTACCTCACCCCCGTGCTGTCGGCCCTCCTGGACGGCTCCGAGGCCCCCAACGGCCGCGGCGCCACCGCCCTGTACCTGTCCCCCACCAAGGCCCTGGCCGCCGACCAGCGGCGCGCCGTCCGCGCCCTGGCCGCGCCTCTCGGCAAGGCAGTGCGGCCCGCGGTGTACGACGGCGACACCCCCGTCGAGGAACGCGAGTGGGTGCGCCAGTACGCCAACTACGTCCTCACCAACCCGGACATGCTGCACCGCGGGATCCTCCCCTCCCACCCCCGCTGGTCCTCCTTCCTGCGCGCCCTGCGCTACGTCGTCATCGACGAGTGCCACACCTACCGCGGTGTCTTCGGCTCCCACGTCGCCCAAGTCCTGCGGCGGCTGCGCCGCCTGTGCGCCCGCTACGGCTCCGATCCCGTCTTCCTGCTGGCCTCCGCCACCGCCGCCGACCCGGCCGTGGCCGCCGGGCGCCTCACCGGGCTGCCCGTCACCGAGGTCGCCGACGACGCCTCACCCCGCGGCGAGGTCGTCTTCGCCCTCTGGGAACCCCCGCTCACCGAGCTGCACGGCGAGAAGGGCGCCCCGGTCCGCCGCACCGCCACCGCCGAGACCGCCGACCTGCTGACCGACCTCGCCGTCCAGGGCGTCCGCTCCGTCGCCTTCGTACGCTCCCGGCGCGGCGCCGAGCTGATCTCCGTCATCGCCCAGGAACGCCTCGCCCAGGTCGACCGCTCCCTGGCCCGGCGTGTCGCGGCCTACCGGGGCGGCTATCTCCCCGAGGAGCGCCGCGCCCTGGAACGCGCCCTGCACTCCGGCGAGCTCCTCGGCCTCGCCGCCACCACCGCCCTCGAACTCGGCGTCGACGTGTCGGGCCTGGACGCCGTCCTCATCGCCGGCTACCCCGGCACCCGCGCCTCCCTCTGGCAGCAGGCGGGCCGCGCCGGACGCTCCGGCCAGGGCGCGCTCGCCGTGCTCGTCGCCCGGGACGACCCGCTCGACACCTATCTCGTCCACCACCCCGAGGCCCTCTTCGACCAGCCCGTCGAGTCGACCGTCCTCGACCCCGACAACCCGTACGTCCTCGCGCCCCACCTCTGCGCCGCCGCCGCGGAACTTCCCCTCACTGAGGACGACTTGAAGCTCTTCGGCCCGGCCACCGCGGAACTGCTCCCGCAGCTGGAGGCCGCGAAGCTGCTGCGCCGCCGTACGAAGGCCTGGCACTGGACCCGCCGCGAGCGCGCCGCCGACCTCACCGACATCCGCGGCGAGGGCGGGCGCCCCGTACAGGTCGTCGAGGAGGGCACCGGCAGGCTGCTCGGCACCGTCGACGCCTCCGCCGCCCACACCACCGTCCACGAGGGCGCGGTCCACCTCCACCAGGGCCGTACGTACCTCGTCCGGAAGCTGGACCTCGACGACTCCGCCGCCCTCGTCGAGGAGGCCGCCCCGCCCTACTCGACCACCGCCCGCGACACCACCGCCATCTCCGTACTCGACACCGACACCGAGGTCCCCTGGGGGCCCGGCCGCCTCTGCTACGGCTCCGTCGAAGTCACCAACCAGGTCGTCTCCTTCCTCCGCCGCAAGCTCATCACCGGCGAGGTCCTGGGCGAGACCAAGCTCGACCTGCCGCCCCGGACCCTGCGCACCCGCGCCGTGTGGTGGACCGTCACCGAGGACCAGCTCGACGCCGCCCGCGTCAACCCGGAGATCCTCGGCGGTGCCCTGCACGCCGCCGAACACGCCTCCATCGGTATGCTGCCGCTCTTCGCCACCTGCGACCGCTGGGACATCGGCGGCGTGTCCGTACCGCTGCACCCCGACACCCTGCTGCCCACCGTCTTCGTGTACGACGGCCATCCGGGCGGCGCCGGGTTCGCCGAGCGCGCCTTCCACACCGCCCGCACCTGGCTCACCGCCACCCTCCAGGCCATCGCCTCCTGCGAGTGCGAGGCCGGATGCCCCTCGTGCATCCAGTCCCCCAAGTGCGGCAACGGCAACGACCCCCTCCACAAACGTGGCGCCGTACGCCTCCTCACCACCCTCCTCAAGGACGCTCCTGAGGCCTGAGTCCCTCGGCCGCCTGCTCGGCGCTCTTCGGGCCGGTCGCGGCCCGGTCATGGCCCGGTCATGGTCCGCTTCCGGCCCAGGCAGCCTGCGCGGGGCTCGGACCGCCCGGCCGTCTTCGGACCAGTCGCGGGCCGGTCGCAGGCCAGGCGCGGCCTGGACGCAGGCCAGTCGCGGCCCGGTCACGGTCCGACGCCCCGGCCCGCTGCCGGGAGCCGTACTGCCAGGAGACCGCACCGCCGGAAGACCGCACCGCCGGAAGACCGCACCGCCTCTCATGGGGCTCCGCCCCTCGCCCCCTGTCGGCCTCCGGCATCGTCCTCGAACGCCGGACGGGCCGGAAAAGCCCCAGGCGGGCTGAGAAAAGCCCCAGGCGGGCTGGAATCCGGGGAGGGGGACCGGCCTGGCTGGAAAGCCGGATGTGCCGTCGGCCCCGCCCTGGACCTCACCTCGGTCCCGAACGGCCCGAACTCCGCCGCCGCCGTGACGTCCGACACCTCCCCCACCACCTCGCACCGCACCACCCGTGCGCCCTGCGCCCGCGCGACCCTCTCGGCCCGCGCACACGCGTCCGCCGGTCCGCCCACCCAGTGGTCCGCCGCCGCCAGCGCCGCCAAGTCGGCAGCACCACCCGCCCGATGACGGGCCACCGTCGCCTGCCCCATGGCCAGCACGGCCCCGGCTACCACGCACAGCACGGCCATGCCCACCACGACCCACACCGTCGCGGAACCCCGGTCCGCCGCGCGCCCCGTACGCCTCACATGCACCACAAGGCGTACAAGACCCACATGCACCGCACGCCATACAAGCCCCGGACGCCCCCTCCTCACGGCCCCACCTCCACGGCCCCGGTCCCCACGGCCCCCGTCCCCACGGTCTCCTCCGCCATGGCCACCGCCTCCGCCCGCAGCCGCAGGGCAAGCCCCAGCAACCTCGGGCCCGGCATCCGTGCCGTGACCTCCACCCGGACCAGATCGCCCTCTCGGCGCACCGCCACGTTCGCACCGCGCGGCGCCGCCTGCCGGGCCACGGCGACCGCTGTGCCCCGCGGGTCCTGGCGGGCCATCGCGCGGGCCCCGGCCCTGGCCGCGTCCACGCACTGGATCTGCGCGGACGCGGCCATGAGCGCCCATACGAGGGCCATCGTGAAGAGCACGAGCGTCGGCAGCACCACCGCCGCCTCCGCCGTCACATACCCGCCGTCACGCCGGGCGCGGCGCCCCTCAGAACTGGGCATCGAGCGCCCCCGCCACCACCGCTTGCAGCGCGGACTTCACCGGCCCGCTCGTCACGACCTTGAAGAGCAGCCCGGCGAACGCCACGGTCGCGATGATCCCCATGGCGTACTCGGACGTCACCATCCCGGAATCCCTCGCGAGGCCGTGCCTCCGCCGCGTCGTCCAGGGCCCCGGTCCGGCCCCCGAAGCCCGCGCCGGCCGCCGCTCCCAGCGCAACCACCGCGCCAGCCGCGCCACATACCGCCGGGCCGACTCCCGCACCCGCCTCCGCCTCCACGCACCGGCCCCCGTGCCGATCCCCACGTCGAACCTCATGACATCCCCCATGACAACTCCCGCTTCTCTTCCGTCAGCCGTTCAGAGATCGCAGATCCGAGCTCGCAGCTCCGAACTCCGCGTTCTTGTCCTGCCGCCCGTACGACATCTCGCCCGCTCTGCCGCCTCACCGTCCGCTCATCAAGCCCCCCGCCAGTCCGATCACCACCGGCACCACCCCGACCGCGAGGAACGTGGGCAGGAAGCACAGCCCCACCGGTGCCGTCATCAGCACCGCGGCCCGGCGGGCCCCCGCGGTCGCGGCTCGGCCCTGTTCGGCTCTGCAGTCAGCCGCGAGCCTGGCCACGGGAGCGGCCGTGGGCACCCCCGACTCGGCCGCCCGCTCCAGGAGTCGGGCCAGCGCTCCGGCCCCCGGGATCCGGCCCACCTGCCGCCAGGCATCGGCGGGAGCACCGCCGAGCCGCACCTGCGCCGCACCCGACGCGAGCCGCTCCCCCACCGGCCCCCCGAGGGACTCACCGACGGCCTGAGCCGCTTCCACGGGCCCCGCTCCCGCTGTCACGCAGGACGCCAGCAGATCAGCAGCCAAGGGGAGTTGGCGGGCTGCCCGCGCCATGTCGGCGTCCTCCTTCCGGTCGGCACCCGGACGCAGCCGCCACACACAGCACCCGGCGAGCACCCCGATCCCGCATCCCGTGACTCCGCCGACCAGAGCCCACCCGGCACCCACCACCCCGGCGACCACCAGCCATCTGCGCACCGGCTCCCGCCACCCGGAGGCAGCAACCCCGCCTCGCGCATGCCCCGGCACGTCCCCGGGGCGGACCCTCCCCCGTCGGAGTCCCGGCCACCGTGATCCCCATGGCCTACGTGCACCCTGCGGTCTCCGCGACCTCGCCGCCCCCCATGGCCGCTCCGGCCGCTCCGACCGCTCCGGCCGCTCTGAGCGCTCCGGACCCTCTGCGCGCCCCGGCCGCTCTGCGCGCTCGCCCTGCCGCCCAGCAGTGCCCAGAAGCACCGCCGCCCGTCGTGCCGCCGCCCGCTCCCGCCGGGCCGCGACCACTGTCAGCCCCAGCCACACCACCGCCGCCGCCAACCACACGACCACCCCCAGCCTGTGGATAACTTCTCCGCCCCCGGCCGAGCCGGCCGCTCTGGCCACGCCCACCGGTCCAGACACTCCCGCCGCCCCGATCAGGTCGACTGCTCCGGGCAGCCCGACCGGACCAGCAGAGTCAGCAGGCCCAGCAGGCCCAGCAAGCCCAACAAGCCCAACAAGCCCAACAGGCCCAACGGAGCTAACCGAACCGGCCCCACCACCTCCTACCAGCGCACCCCCCATCGAAACGATCACCTCTCGTCTCATCGCCCCCTCCCCTCCGCCCTCCGCACGATCCGCAGCGCCCACCACGCGCCCGCGCCTTCGAGAAGGCCGCCCACGAGCAGACAGACCAGCCCCGGGCCCGTGTGCAGCAGCACCCGCAGAGGTGCGGCCCCAAGGGCCGCGCCCATGAGCAGACCCAGGGCGGGCAGGCCCGCGAGCATCAGGGCCGTCGACCGGGCTCCGGCCAACTGGGCACGCAGGTCGGCCTCCTGGTCCCGCTCCGCGCGCAGCGCCCCTTCGAGCCGTTCGAGGCCCGCAGCGAGCCCGGCGCCCCGGTCCACGGCGACCCGCCAGCACGCGGCAAGCCCGACCAGGCCTTCGGCTCCCGGCTCCCGGGCGGCCTCCCGCAACGCGCCCGGCACGTCGCCGCCGAACCGCGCCGCCGCCAGCACGCCGGTCCGCGCGCTTCCTAGGCCCCGCTCGACCGCCTCGCCGGATTCCGCGGCCGACTGCAACGCCTGCGTGGGATGCCGTCCCGCCCGCACCTCGCAGGCGAGCGCCCCGCACAGGGCGATCACCGCCCCGGCCCTCCGCTCCCGCTCACGGCGCGCCTGCCGCTCCCTGCGCACACGACCCGCGAGCGGCAGGCCGACCGCCGCCGCGACGAGGGGCAGCAGGGACTCGCCCAGGAGACCGACCAGCGCCCCGCCCGGCAGGAGCCAGACCTCGCGCCCCAGTCGCCCCCGCACCCGCGCGCTCCACCGATGCCACCAAGGGGCTCGCGCCGCGTCACCCGCCGAGAGCGCCGACCGGGCCCGCCGCGTACCGCGCGCCGCCCGCATGCGCCCGCCCAGGAGCCATACCGATCCGCCCGCGCACAGCGCGGCTCCGCACACCGCCGCCCTGCTCACGCCTCCTCCCCCGGCCCACCCGATCCACCCGGCACCTCGTACACCCGTCGGCCGGCACGGTCACCTGGAGCACGCAGAGTGCCCACATCCTTGAGGTCACCTTGGCCGCCTTGGCCGCCTCGGTCGCCTCGGTCGCCGCCGCGATCGCCTTGGTCGCCTTGGCCTCCGAGATCACCCTGAATCCTTCGATGGCCGCGTCCACCGCGGCGTGCGAGCAGGGTGCTCAGCCTCGGCCAGCCGCGTTCGCGGACGAAGCCCCGCGCGCCCCAGCGCAGCGCGGGCACGGTCGTCACCAGGCCCGACGGGCCGCGCTCCAGGACCTGCACCTCCGCCAGGCGGCGTCGGCCCGCAGGGTCCCGGACCAGATGGAGGACCACGGACACGGCGGCCGCCAGCTGGCTGTGCAGCGCCGCGCGGTCGAGCCCGGCGGCCGTGCCCAGCGCCTCCAGGCGGGCGGGCACGTCGGCGGCGGCGTTCGCGTGCACCGTGCCGCAGCCGTCGTGGCCCGTGTTCAGAGCGGCCAGGAGATGCACCACCTCGGCACCCCGTACCTCGCCCACCACGAGCCGGTCCGGGCGCATCCGCAGGGCCTGGCGCACCAGGTCGTCCAGGCCCACCGCGCCCACGCCCTCCTGGTTGGGCGGCCGGGCCTCCAGGCGCACCACGTGCGGATGGTCGGGGCGCAGCTCCGCGGAGTCCTCGGCGAGGACGATCCGCTCCCGCTGCCCGACGAGGCCGAGCAGGGTGGAGAGCAGTGTCGTCTTGCCGCTGCCCGTGCCCCCGCTGACCAGGTAGGAGAGGCGGGCGTCGAGCAGTCGGTGGAGCATTCGGTCGCCGCCGGGCGGCACCGTGCCCGCGGCGACCAGTTCGGGGAGCGTGAAGGCGCGGGGCCGTACGACGCGCAGGGACAGGCAGGTCGAGCCGACGGCGACCGGCGGGAGCACCGCGTGCAGGCGGGTGCCGTCCGGCAGGCGGGCGTCGACCCAGGGCCGCGCGTCGTCGAGGCGCCGTCCCGCCACGGTCGCGAGCCGCTGGGCGAGGCGCCGGACCGCCGTGGCGTCCCGGAAGGCGACGTCCGTGAGCTCCAGGCCGCGGCCGCGGTCCACCCAGACGCGGTCCGGAGCGGACACCAGGACGTCGGTCACCGCCGGGTCTTCGAGCAGGGGCTCCAGCGGCCCGGCACCCACCAGCTCCGAGCGCAACTCATCGGCCGCGCCGAGGACTTCGGCGTCCCCCAGGACACGCCCTTGGGCGCGCAGTGCCTCGGCGACCCGGGCCGGCGTCGGCTCGGTGCCGTTCGCCGCGAGCCACTGCCGTACCCCGTCCAGCATCCGGGCGCCCACGACCGCGCTCACGCGCCCTCACCGGCCCCGGCGGGCAGCCGCTCCCAGAAGGCCGTGCAGAACCGGGCGAGCGGTCCGCGCACTGCGCCGCCCGGGGGCCGCCCGCCGCGTCCGGCGGCCCGCAGGCCGTGCTCCCACGGCAGCACGCCGGCGAGCGGGAGGCCGAGCAGCCGGGCCGCCTCGTCCGCGTCCAGCTTGTCGCCCGCGCACGGGTCGGGGCCCGGGGTGGCGACGACGCGCAGATCCCGCAGGACCATGCCCGCTGCCGACGCGACCCGGCGCGCCCCCGCCACCGCGCGCAGCTCCGCTGGCACCAGGAGCAGGCCGAGGTCCAGCTGCGCCAGGGACTCGGCGACCACCTCGTCCACCCGGCGCGGCAGGTCGACGACCACGACGCCGCCGCGCCTGCGGGCGGCGGCCAGGACGGCTCGTACGGCTTCGGGGGCGATGGCCACGGCGTCGCCGCGGTCCCAGCTGAGGACCCGCAGATCGTGCAGCGCGGGCAGCGACTCCTCCAGGGCGCCCCCGCCGACCCGGCCCCGGGACCGGGCGAACGCGGGCCAGCGCAGGCCCTCGGCGGTCTCCCCGCCGAGCAGCACGTCGAGTCCGCCGCCGAGCGGGTCGGCGTCGACCAGCATGGTGCGCCGCCCGGACCGCGCCGCCGTGACCGCCAGCGCGCACGCCAGCGTGGAGGCTCCTGCGCCGCCGCGGCCGCCGATGACACCGACGGTCAGGGCGGGCCTGCCGACGCCTTCCGCGACGTCGGCGATGCGGTCGACCAACCACTGTTCACCGTCGGGAAGGACGAGCACGTCGTCCGCGCCGATCTCCACGGCGCGCCGCCACACCCCCGGGTCGTCCTGGTCCCGGCCCACGAGCACCACTCCGCGCCGCCGGGTCGCGCCGCGCACCCGGTCCGCCGCGTCGTCCCCGACGAGGACGAGCGGCGCGGACTCCCAGCCGCCCCTGCGCTCGGGCACGCCGTGGTGCACCTCCGGGCGCGCTCCTGCCGCCGCGCACAGCCGCAGCAGGTCGTCGAGCAGGTCCACGTCCTCGGTGACGATCAGCGGTCCGCCCGCCTGTTCCCCGGACGACGGCGGCGTGCCGCATGCAATGACTTCACTCACGATCTTCCGGCCCCCTCTCGCTGCAAGTCCCTTCGAATGCGCGGTTGTGCGCATCCGGATCTGCGTACGCGAAGACCGGCCAATGGAATCCGGCCATGAACTTCACGAACGGAATCCAGCGTGCGGCGGTCCGGGAAATCGTGTGGATCTTGGTCGATAACTGTGGAGAACGGACCGGCTGTGAATATCTCCTTCACCCATACCGGTGACGGCCCGAACGTCTTCCACAGCGCAGCCCCGTGGACACACACAGTGACGAATCTTCCGCGCTCGGCATCGTCGCCACCAAGGCGCGACAAGCGTGCGAACGATCAGACAAGATCAGGAAAGATCGGAAAGGGAGGGCAAAAACCCATCCGGACATGCGACGACCCCCGCCGGGGGGGAGAGCGGGGGTCGTCCCCTCGGTCCGACTCGGGGGGGGAGGAGCCAGACCGGGTTAGCACGGTCGCGAACGATCCGTGACTTCCATGGTGTACCCGAGAGCCTTCTCAGGCAAACCCACGCGCCTCAGCTTACGCCGAATGGCGGGCGCCTATGCTCGACCTCGTGGAAAACCACTCCCTGCCCCGGACAGCCGCCTTCTTCGACCTGGACAAGACGGTCATTGCGAAGTCGAGCACGCTCACCTTCAGCAAGTCGTTCTACCAAGGCGGCCTGATCAACCGCAGGGCGGTGTTGCGAACCGCATATGCCCAGTTCGTGTTCCTGGCCGGCGGAGCCGACCACGACCAGATGGAGCGCATGCGCGCGTACCTGTCCTCGCTGTGCCGGGGATGGAACGTCCAGCAGGTCAAGGAGATCGTCGCGGAGACGCTGCACGACCTGATCGACCCCATCATTTACGACGAGGCCGCCTCGCTCATCGAGGAGCACCACACCGCGGGACGCGATGTGGTCATCGTCTCCACCTCGGGCGCCGAGGTGGTCGAGCCGATCGGTGAACTCCTGGGCGCGGACCGGGTGGTGGCCACCCGCATGGTCGTCGGCGACGACGGCTGCTTCACGGGCGAGGTGGAGTACTACGCGTACGGCCCGACCAAGGCGGAGGCCGTCCGGGAACTCGCCGAGTCCGAGGGGTACGACCTGGAGCGCTGCTTCGCCTACAGCGATTCGGCCACGGACATCCCCATGCTCGAGTCCGTGGGCCATCCGCACGCCGTCAACCCGGACCGGGCACTGCGCCGCGAGGCCCTCGTGCGCGAGTGGCCGATTCTGGACTTCCACCGCCCCGTGCGCCTCAAGCAGCGGCTGCCCGCACCCCGCCGCCCCGCGCTCGTCGCGGCGGCCGCGGTCGGCGCCGCCGCCGCGACCGCGGGCATCGTGTGGTTCGCAAGCCGTCGCCGCGCCACTGCCGGCTGAGGCCCCGACCAGGGACGGAGCATCCATCGACGCGCCCTGGGGAGCCGTCCGCGGACCGTCGGCAGGACCACCGCGAGACCGTCGCCCGATTCACCCTTGTTTGAACACAAAAGTAAAGAAGTGCAGCCAGGGCTTCCACTTGCTCCAGGACAGGAGTACAAAGGAGTCAACGGCCCGCGAGACCAAGGAAATCCGAGAGGATCACCTTTAACCGCAATGATTGGCCCCACGGACCGAAGCATGGTCATCGAGCACCCACGCGACGTCGACCCGTCGATTACGGGCCAGCCGCACCAGGTGACGGGCAAAGCTCCCGACCTGATGGGCAAATCTTCGAGGACGCTTGGTAACCCGGTGAACATGCCAGCGGCGGTACGAATTCTCGTACCGCCGCAACTCTGTTCCAGGGCCGCAGCCCTGCTCCGAGTAGGTTCGGGCTCCGCCCCGGACCCCGACCGGGTCGGCCGACCGCCTCAGGCGGCCCCGCGCTGGAGCGCCTCGCACACCGCGGTCGACTCCCTCGCGCCCAGTTCGACCGCCGTCCCGCAGTGCGTGATCCAGGCGGCCATGCCCTCCGGAGTGCCGGACACGTAGCCCTCCAGGGCACCCACGTAGGCCGCGCGCCCCAGTTCCGCGTGACCAGCCTCCGCGGGGCAGACGGACTTCGGGTCCAGGCCGCTGCCCACCAGGACGATGCGCTCGGCGGCACGCGCGACCAGGCCGTTGCACGAGCCGAAGGGCCGCAGGGCCGCCAGCTCGCCGTGCACCACGGCCGCCGTCACCAGAGCCGGCGCCGCACTGCCCGCGATCACCAGCTGCGCGAGCCCTTCGAGCCGCCCCGCCACCTCGTCGGCGTCCGGCAGATCCAGCTCGATCAGCGGCTCGAACACCGGCTCGCCCGCGAGCCGCGGACGGCCCGCGGCCGCGTCGGAGTCGGCCGCGGCGACGAGATGCAGCCGGGCGAGGACACGCAGCGGCGACTGCCGCCAGATGGAGAGGAGCTGCCCTGCCTCCGCGCTCAGCCGCAACGCGGCCCCCATCACGCGCGCGTCGCCCTCACCACTGAAGTCACTGCGCCTGCGGACCTCCTCCAGGGCCCACTCGGCGCCCGAGAGCGACGCGGACCCGCGGGCTCCGCGCAGCGCCGCCTCAGAGGTGACCTCGTTGCTGCGCCGCCGCATGACCCGGTGGCCGTAGACCCGGTCGACGGCCTTGCGCACGGAGTCCACGGCGTCGGGCACACCGGGCAGCGCGCTGAGAGCGACCAACGGATCGGCATTCGTACTCATGAGTACGACCCTACGCACCAGGGGCGCACCCGCCACGAAGGAGTGGTCTTCTTCACGAGAACCGGCCACTCCCGTCGAACGCGGGGCCGCGCGCAAGATCACATCGCTACGCTACATGAACATGAAGATCGCTTTCGTAGGGAAGGGCGGCAGCGGAAAGACCACGCTGTCCTCGCTCTTCATCCGACACCTCGCCGCCACCGGCGCACCCGTCGTCGCAGTGGACGCCGACATCAACCAGCATCTGGGCGCGGCCCTCGGCCTCGACGACGAGCAGTCGGCCCAACTGCCCGCCATGGGCGGCAGGCTGCCGTTGATCAAGGACTATCTGCGCGGCACCAACCCGCGCATCACCGGAACCGACGCAATGATCAAGACGACTCCGCCCGGTGCGGGCTCGCGATTGCTGCGGATCTGCGAGGACAACCCGGTGTACGAAACGTGTGCGCGGGCGGTGGAACTCGACGGCGGCGCCGTGCGTTTGATGGTCACCGGGCCCTTCACCGAAGCCGACCTCGGTGTCGCCTGCTACCACTCCAAGACGGGAGCGGTCGAACTGCTCCTGAACCACCTGGTCGACGGCCGCGACGAGTACGCGGTGGTCGACATGACCGCGGGCTCCGACTCCTTCGCCTCCGGGATGTTCACCCGCTTCGACATGACGTTCCTCGTCGCCGAGCCGACCAGGAAGGGAGTCTCCGTCTATCGCCAGTACAAGGACTACGCACAAGACTTCGGCGTCGACCTCAAGGTCGTCGGCAACAAGGTGCAGGGCCAGGACGACCTCGACTTCCTGCGCGAGCAGGTCGGCGACGACCTCCTGGTGACGGTCGGGCACTCCGACTGGGTGCGCTCCATGGAGAAGGGCCGTCCGCCCCGGTTCACCCTCCTGGAAGAGACCAACCACCTCGCCCTGAAGACGCTCCAGGAAGCGGCCGACGCCACGTACGAGCGCCGCGACTGGGAGCGCTACACCCGCCAGATGGTCCACTTCCACCTGAAGAACGCCCAGAGCTGGGGCAACGAGCGGACCGGAGCCGACCTGGCCGCCCAGGTCGACCCCGACTTCGTCCTGCGCGAGCACGCACCGGCGACGGCCTGACGGCCGCGGGCGGCGCACGGCGGGTCTGCCCGGGGGCACCCCCACCGGCCCCCACCGGACCCGCCCGGCTCACCGCTTGGCCGGCTCCGCGCCCGGGACCCCCTTGGGCGCGGGGGCGGGCCTGGCGGACAGGAAGGCGCGCCAGCCCTCCTTGGGTGCCTCGCCGACGCCGAGCCTGGACAGCCTGGCGAGGACCTTCGGGTCCTGTGCGTCCAGCCAGTCGGCGAGCTGCCGGAAGGAGACACAGCGCACCTGCCGCTTGGTGCAGACGCGCTCGATGGTCTCCTCGATGGCACGCATGTACGCGCCGCCGTTCCACGACTCGAAGTGGTTGCCGATGACGAGGGGGGCACGGTTGCCCTCGTAGGCGCGCCGGAAGCCCTTCAGCAGACCGTCGCGCATCTGGTCGCCCCAGTACTCGTGCTTGTCAGGGTCGCCCTGCGAGGTGGAACCGGACTGGTTCACCATGAAGTTGTAGTCCATGGTGAGCGTCTCGAAGCCGCGGCCGGGGACCGGGACGAGCTGCATCGACAGGTCCCAGAGGCCGCGCTTCTTCTTGGGCCAGAGCTGGTTGTTCACGCCGCTGGTGTCGTAGCGGAAGCCGAGTTCGCGGGCCGCGCGCATGAAGTTGGTGCGGCCTTCGAGACAGGGCGTGCGGGCGCCGATCAACTCGCGGTCGTAGTCGAAGGGCAGGGGCTTCGCGCCGCTCCGGCCCGTGTTGGTCTTCCACGCCTTCACGAAGGACTTGGCCTGGCGGATCTCGCTCTTCCAGTCCTCGACCGACCACTCGCCGACACCGCGCCCCGCGCCGCAGAAGTGACCGTTGAAGTGGGTGCCGATCTCGTTGCCCTCCAGCCAGGCGCCGCGGAGCTGCTCCACGGTGTCCTTGATTCCCCGGCGGTCGTTGAAGCCGATGTCCGAGGCGCCGGCCAGATGCTGGGGCGGCTTGTAGAGCTTGCGCTTGCTTTCGGGGAGCAGGTACACGCCGCTGAGGAAGTACGTCATCGTCGTGTTGTTCCGCTTGGCGACCTTGCGGAAGTGGGAGAACAGCTTCTGGCTGTCCTCGCCCGCGCCGTCCCAGGAGAAGACCACGAACTGCGGGGGTTTCTGGCCCGGTCTGAGCCGCTCGGGACGGGGCAGGTTCGGCTGCTGACCCGTGAACGCGGTCGAGCCGTCCCCGATCAGCCGCACCGCTGTCTTGGGCGCAGGGGCGCCCGGCGGCTTCTTCGCGCCGTGAGCGCCTGACTCCGCGCCGGACCCGTCGTCCGCGCATCCCGCCAACGCCACCGCGCCGACCGCGAGCGCGACCAGGCCGGCGCCCGCCCGCCGCGCCCGCGCGCCACCGCGGCCCTGGCCGGTACGTCCCTGGTCAGGACGGCCCTGTTCAGTACGGTCCTGGGCGGCTGAGGTCCTTGGGGTGGCGGCCATCTTCCGCCCACCTTCTTCCGTGCAAGTCGGGACAGAACGGCAGCAACTTCGCATGGCGCTCGCGAAGATCCATTCCGACAAGCCGACCAGTATTTTTATTCACTCATTGGAGTGATCAACTGACCCATTTGCGGCTAAAGTCCATGTACGGCCTTTACTCTGCATTACGATTCGTTTACTGAGAGTTGAGGCATCCCGCCGCTGCAACGCCGTGACCCACGGCCGCGACCCGCCCCCCGGCAACCGCCGGAGGACCCCCTGTTCCGCGACCGCGCCGCCCCGGAGGAGACGGGAAACATGTCTGCCTGCGTCCCCACCAGCGCCACCGACCCGGCTCACGACCCCCCGGCCCAGCAGCCGCACGCGCCACCGCCGCGCAAGAAGTTCCGCATCGCCGGCGCCGACGTCTCCGCGTCCATCGCCGTCTTCCTGATCGCCCTGCCGCTTTCCCTGGGCATCGCCCTCGCGACCGGCGCCCCGCTCCAGGCGGGCCTGGTCGCCGCCGCCGTCGGCGGCCTCGTCGCCGGTCGTCTCGGCGGCTCCCCGCTCCAGGTCAGCGGCCCCGCCGCCGGTCTCACGGTCGTCACCGCCGACCTCATCCAGCGGTACGGATGGCGGACCACCTGCGCCATCACCGTCCTCGCCGGGCTCGCTCAGATCGGCCTCGGCTGCCTGCGGGTGGCACGCTCGGCGCTCGCCGTGAGCCCGGCCGTCGTCCACGGCATGCTCGCCGGTATCGGCGTCACCATCGCCGTCGCCCAGCTCCACATCGTCCTCGGCGGGACGCCCCAGAGCTCCGTGATCTCCAATCTCGGCGCGCTGCCCGCCCAGTTGGCCGACCTGCATCCGGCGGCCGTGTCGATCAGCGTCCTGACCCTGGTGGTCCTGCTCCTGTGGCCCCGGATCCCCGGCCGTGCCGGGCGGATGGCGCGCGTCGTCCCCGCCCCACTCGTCGCCGTCACCGCCGCCACCGCCCTCACCGGCGCGACGGGCCTCGCCATGGACAAGGTGGACCTGCCCTCCTGGCGCAGCCACGCACTGGCCGGACTGCCCGACGGCCCCGTTCTCGGCCTCGCGGCGGCGGTGCTCACGACGACGCTGGTGTGCAGCGTCCAGTCGCTGCTCGGCGCGGTCGCCATCGACAAGCTCACCTCCCAGCGCACCAGTGAGCAGGGCCGCCCCGGCCGCTCCGATCTCGACCGCGAGCTGCTCGGCCAGGGCGCGGCGAACATGGCGTCCGGGACGCTCGGCGGACTGCCGATCGCCGGGGTGGCGGTGCGCAGCGTGGCGAACGTCCGCGCGGGCGCCGTCAGCAGGAACTCCACGATGCTGCACGGCGTTTGGGTAGTAGTGGCCGCCCTGCTCCTGGTGCCCGTCCTGGAGCTGATCCCGCTCGCCGCCCTCGCCGCGCTCGTCATGGCCATCGGCATCCGGATGGTCAGCCTGAACCACATCCGTACGGTCAGCAGGCACCGCGAGATCCTCGTCTACGTCGCCACCGTCCTCGGCGTGGTCGTGTTCGGAGTCCTGGAAGGCGTCACCATCGGCATCGGCGTCGCGGTGTCCGTCGCCCTGCACCGCCTCGCCCGCACCCGCATCACCTGCGAGGAGGACTCGGAGGGCGTGCACCACGTCCACGTACGCGGACAGTTGACGTTCCTCGCGGTGCCCCGGCTGAGCCGGTGCCTGCACCACGTTCCGCCGCGGGCGCACGCCGTCGTGGAGCTGGACGGCTCCTTCATGGACCACGCGGCGTACGAGTCGCTGCACAGCTGGCTCGACGCGCACGCCGCGCAGGGCGGCAGTGCCGAGGTCACCGGGCGCGGCGGGCAGCGCATCGCCGAGCCCGCCGCCACGTCCCAGTGCGGCTGCCGCCCCTGGACGCCCTGGCGCAACCACCAGTGCGACAGCGAGACCGAAGGCTCCCCCGAGCAGCCGGACCAGGAGCGTCCGGAGCGCCCCGAGCAGCATCAACTGGCCAAGGGGATCAGCGCGTTCCAGCGGCACACCGCGCCACGCGTGCGCGGTGAGCTGGCCCGCCTCGCGCGCGAGGGCCAGCGGCCCGTTCAGCTCTTCCTCACCTGCGCCGACTCCCGAGTGGTCACTTCGATGATCACGTCGAGCGGACCCGGGGACCTGTTCGTCGTGCGCAACGTCGGCAATCTGGTGCCGCTGCCCGGCGCCGAGAGCGGCGACGACTCGGTGGCCGCGGCGATCGAGTACGCGGTGGACCTGTTGCAGGTCAAGTCCATCACCGTGTGCGGGCATTCGGGTTGCGGCGCGATGCAGGCGCTGCTCACCACGCCGCCGACCGGGGCGCAGACGCCCCTCAAGAGGTGGCTCCGGCACGGGTTGCCCAGCCTGGCGCGGATGGCCGAGCAGGGCCTCGCCACGGGCACGGTCCCCGATGCGGGCGCGAACCTCACCACGGGCGCGGGCCCCAACGCGGGCGCGAACCTCACTGCGGGCGCACCCCCCACCGCGGCCGCGAGCCCCGCCCCCGGCGCACACCCCACCGCCGGCACGAGCCCCACCCCGGGCACCGGCACCACCGCCACCCCTGGCACAGCCACACCCGGCACACCAGGTGCACCCGGCACACACAGCTCACCCGCCCCCGAGCCCGGAACCGCCCCCACCCCCAGCCTGGAAGCCACCCCCTCCGGGCTGAAAGCCACCCCCACCCCCGGCCTGGAAGCCACCCCCTTCAGGCTGGAAGCCACACCCCCCGACCCGAAGGCCGCGCCCCCCAGGCCCTGGCCGCGCCTCGCGGGCAGGGCCCCCGCCGACGCCGTCGAGCAGCTCTGCCTCACCAACGTCGTCCAGCAGCTGGAGCACCTGCGGGCGTACGAGGTCGTGGCGAAGCGGCTTGCCGAAGGAACGCTCGAGCTGCACGGGATGTACTTCCATGTGGGCGAGGCGCAGGCGTATCTGCTGGCCGAGGGCACGGACGGCGGACGAGGGGGTGAGACGGCGCCCGCTGGGCAGGCACCCGACGAGGTGTTCAGCCAGGTCACCCCCGCCCGACCGGTAGAGGTCTAAACCAATTACCGGCAAGCCCTTGTCACCGGGGCCGGGTGTCTGATGAGCTGTGGCCTGGGACACAACGGACACCCTGGGAAAGGGAGATGTCGTGAGCAACGAAAGCCTGGCCAACCTGCTCAAGGAGGACCGCAGGTTCGCGCCGCCGGCCGACCTGGCGGCGCACGCCAACGTCACGGCGGAGGCGTATGAACAGGCCAAGGCTGACAGGCTCGGCTTCTGGGCCGCGCAGGCCCGTCGGCTGACCTGGGCCACCGAACCGACCGAGACGCTCGACTGGTCGAACCCGCCGTTCGCGAAATGGTTCAAGGACGGCCGTCTGAACGTCGCGTACAACTGCGTGGACCGCCATGTCGAGGCGGGCCACGGCGACCGGGTGGCCATCCACTTCGAAGGTGAGCCCGGGGACAGCAGGGCCATCACCTACGCCGAGCTGAAGGACGAGGTCAGCCGCGCGGCGAACGCGCTCACCGAGCTCGGCGTGAGCGCGGGCGACCGGGTCGCGGTCTATCTTCCGATGATCCCCGAGGCGGTCGTGGCCATGCTCGCGTGCGCCCGCATCGGCGCCGCGCACTCGGTGGTCTTCGGCGGCTTCTCCGCCGACGCCATCGCCGCGCGCATCAAGGACGCCGACGCCAAGCTCGTCATCACCGCCGACGGCGGCTACCGCCGGGGCAAGCCGTCCGCGCTCAAGCCCGCGGTCGACGAGGCCCTGAGCCGCGAGGGCACCCAGGGCGTGGCCAAGGTACTCGTCGTCCGGCGCACCGAGCAGGACGTGGCCTGGACCGAGGGCCGCGACCTGTGGTGGCACGACGTGGTCGGCAAGCAGTCCCCGGAGCACACGCCCGAGGCGTTCGAGGCCGAGCAGCCGCTGTTCGTCCTCTACACCTCGGGGACGACGGGCAAGCCGAAGGGCATCCTGCACACCTCCGGCGGCTACCTCACCCAGGCGTCGTACACCCACCACGCCGTCTTCGACCTCAAGCCGGAGACCGACGTCTACTGGTGCACGGCCGACATCGGCTGGGTGACGGGCCACTCGTACATCACCTACGGGCCGCTCTCGAACGGCGCGACCCAGGTGATCTACGAGGGCACCCCGGACACCCCGCACCAGGGCCGGTTCTGGGAGATCGTGCAGAAGTACGGGGTCACGATCCTGTACACGGCGCCGACGGCGATCCGTACGTTCATGAAGTGGGGCGACGACATCCCCGCGAAGTTCGACCTCAGCAGCCTGCGGGTGCTCGGGTCGGTCGGCGAGCCGATCAACCCCGAGGCGTGGGTCTGGTACCGCAAGCACATCGGCGCCGACAAGTGTCCGATCGTGGACACGTGGTGGCAGACCGAGACCGGCGCGATGATGATCTCGCCGCTGCCGGGCGTCACCGAGACCAAGCCGGGCTCCGCGCAGCGCGCGCTGCCGGGCGTCGCGGCCACCGTCGTGGACGACGAGGCGAACGAGGTGCCGGACGGCGGTGGCGGCTATCTGGTGCTCACCGAGCCGTGGCCGTCCATGCTGCGCACCATCTGGGGTGACGACCAGCGGTTCATCGACACGTACTGGTCGCGCTTCGAGGGCAAGTACTTCGCCGGGGACGGCGCGAAGAAGGACGACGACGGGGACATCTGGCTGCTCGGCCGGGTCGACGACGTCATGCTCGTCTCGGGGCACAACATCTCCACCACCGAGGTCGAATCGGCACTCGTGTCCCATCCGTCGGTCGCCGAGGCGGCGGTGGTCGGTGCCGCGGACGAGACCACCGGACAGGCCATCGTCGCCTTCGTGATCCTGCGGGGCACGGCCGACGCGGACGACGCGGAGCTGGCGGGGCAGCTGCGCAACCACGTGGGGACGGCACTCGGGCCGATCGCCAAGCCCAAGCGGATCCTCCCCGTGGCCGAGCTGCCGAAGACGCGGTCCGGCAAGATCATGCGGCGGCTGCTGCGGGATGTCGCGGAGAACCGCCAGCTCGGTGACGTGACCACGCTGACGGACTCCTCCGTGATGGACCTGATCCAGACCAAGCTGCCGGCCGCGCCCAGCGAGGACTGATACCGCGCCACATCCGAGGGCACACCCGGCAAGGGCATCCGGCGCCACCCGCGCCGGGTGCCCTTTGTGCGCTTAGAGTCATATGTGCCGGATTGGCCCGGGTTCGCGCCCACGCAAGCGGTTAGGTACGCTAAGGATCAACGTCAACAACGCGACAAGAAGTACCCCCCGAAAGAAGTCGCGGACGTACCTAGGTGCGCCGGGAAGTCTGGTCGGCAAGTGCTCTGCCCTGCCTGCCTACCGACCGGAGGTCGATCCACCGTGGCCGCGCCCGTCCGCACCACCCGCAAGTTCCTCGGCCGTCTCTCCCTGCCCGAGCGCAATTTCGTCGCCGAGGCACTGCGTACCGAGACCGTGGGCGGCGTCCTCCTCCTGCTGGCCGCGATCGCCGCGCTGATCTGGGCGAACACCCCGCTCAAGGAGAGCTACGAGACCGTCAGGGACTTCCACGTCGGACCCGGATCGCTCGGCCTGAACCTGTCCGTGCAGCACTGGGCCGCCGACGGGCTTCTCGCGGTGTTCTTCTTCGTCGCCGGCATCGAGCTCAAGCGCGAACTGGTCGCCGGTGATCTGCGCGACCCCAAGGCCGCGGCCCTGCCGGTGATCGCCGCGCTCTGCGGCATGGCAGCGCCCGCCCTCGTCTACACGCTGGTCAACGTCGTCGGCGGCGGCTCGACCGACGGCTGGGCAGTGCCGACGGCGACCGACATCGCCTTCGCCCTCGCGGTCCTCGCGGTCATCGGCACCTCGCTGCCGTCGGCGCTGCGCGCCTTCCTGCTGACGCTCGCCGTCGTCGACGACCTGTTCGCGATCCTGATCATCGCGATCTTCTTCACCAGCGACCTGAACTTCGCGGCGCTCGGCGGCGCGTTCATCGGGCTCGCCGTCTTCTGGCTGCTGCTGCGCAAGGGCGTCCGCGGCTGGTACGTGTACGTGCCGCTGGCCCTCGTCATCTGGGGCCTGATGTACAACAGCGGCGTGCACGCCACCATCGCGGGCGTGGCCATGGGCCTGATGCTGCGCTGCCACAAGGAGGAGGGCGCGGGTGAGTCGCACTCCCCCGGCGAGCACATCGAGCACCTGGTGCGCCCCCTCTCCGCGGGGCTGGCCGTACCGCTGTTCGCGCTGTTCAGCGCTGGTGTCGCCGTCTCCGGCGGGGCACTGCGGGACGTCTTCACGCAGCCGGAGACGCTCGGCGTGGTCCTCGGTCTCGTCGTCGGCAAGGTCGTCGGCATCTTCGGCGGCACCTGGCTCGCCGCCCGCTTCACCCGGGCCGAGCTGAACGAGGACCTGGCCTGGCCGGACGTGTTCGCGGTCGCCTCGCTCGCCGGGATCGGCTTCACCGTGTCCCTGCTCATCGGGGAACTCGCCTTCAGCGACGACCCGGTGCTCACCGACGAGATCAAGGCGGCCGTGCTGCTCGGCTCCCTGACAGCGGCCGTGCTCTCCGCGATCCTGCTCAAGGTACGCGATGTGAAGTACCGCAAGCTGTGGGAGGACGAGGAGCGCGACGAGGACCTCAGCGGCATCCCCGACGTCTACGAACAGGACGACCCGGACTACCACCTGCGCATGGCGGACATCCACCAGAAGAAGGCCGACGAGCACCGCCGACGTGCGCGACAGGCGGGCGCGTCGCGCGACACGGACGACGGTCCGGCATGATCTGACCAGAACTTCCGCAGGAGCAGGCGTGAAGTCGGACCAGAAGCCAGGCCAGAAGTCAGAAGTCAGACCAGAAGTCAGAGGAATGGGAGCATGCGATGAGCTCACCCGACGGTCCCGTCGGCACCGAACGCAGCCTCGGCCAGCTCGTCTCGGCGGCGAGCAAAGAGATGTCGGAGCTCGTGCACGACGAGATCGCGCTGGTCAAGGCCCAGCTGACGCAGGACGTCAAGCGCGGTGCGATCGGCAGCGCCGCGTTCATCGCGGCGACCGCCGTCCTCATCTTCTCGCTGCCGATGCTGAGCTTCGCCCTCGCGTACGGCATCCACACCTGGAGCGACTGGAACCTGGCGATCTGCTTCGTGCTGTCCTTCGCGGCGAACGTCCTGGTGGCCGGGGTGCTCGCCCTGATCGGCGTGATCTTCGCGAAGAAGGCCGCACGCGGCAAGGGCCCGCAGAAGGCCGCGGCCGCCGCCAAGGAGACCGCCGCCGTCCTGGCGCACGCCAAGCCGCACCCGCGGCCCGTCCCCCCGGCGGTGACCGTCGAGCTGGAGGCGGGTGAGCGGGGCACCGCTGTGGCACGCTCGTCTTCATGACGGAGCAAGCCACGCCTTCGGGCAAGACCACGGCAGTGTCCCCCTCGGCCGCGCCGGCACCGCAGACGACCCCTTCGGGGAGTTCCGCGGTCCCTTCGACCGTACGGATCGAGGGCCCCTGGACGCACCGGGACGTCGCCGCCAACGGGGCGCGCTTCCACATCGCGGAGCTCGGTGAGGGCCCGCTGGTGCTGCTCCTGCACGGCTTTCCGCAGTTCTGGTGGACGTGGCGGCACCAGCTCGTGGCCCTCGCCGACGCGGGCTTCCGCGCCGTGGCGATGGACCTGCGGGGGGTCGGCGGCAGCGACCGGACCCCGCGCGGCTACGACCCGGCGAACCTCGCCCTGGACATCACCGGCGTCGTCCGCTCCCTCGGCGAGCCGGACGCCGCGCTCGTCGGCCACGACCTGGGCGGCTACCTCGCCTGGACGGCCGCGGTGATGCGGCCCAAGCTGGTGCGCCGCCTCGCCGTCTCCTCGATGCCGCACCCGCGGCGCTGGCGCTCGGCGATGCTGCGGGACCGCAAGCAGACGGCGGCCGGTTCGTACGTGTGGGGCTTCCAGCGGCCGTGGCTGCCCGAGCGGCAGCTCGTCGCGGACGACGGGGCCCTGGTGGGCCGGCTCGTACGGGACTGGTCGGGGCCGAGCCTGCCGGACGACGAGGCCGTGCGGACGTACCGCCGTGCCATGTGCATCCCCTCGACGGCGCACTGCGCGGTCGAGCCGTACCGCTGGATGGTGCGGTCCCTCGCGCGGCCCGACGGCATCCAGTTCAACCGGCGCATGAAGCGTCCCGTACGGGTGCCGACGCTGCATCTGCACGGCTCCCTCGACCCGGTGATGCGTACGCGCAGCGCGGCCGGGTCCGGTGAGTACGTCGAAGCGCCGTACCGCTGGCGGCTGTTCGACGGGCTCGGCCACTTCCCGCACGAGGAGGACCCGGTGGCGTTCTCGTCCGAGCTGGTCTCCTGGCTGAAGGACCCCGAGCCGGACCGGTAGCGCCGTTCACCCGGCTCGGTGGAGCCGTTCGTACGGTTTCCCGTGGGAAGGTTGGGGTAACTTCCGGGCACCGTCGGGGAACTACTGTCCGACGAACGCCATTTGCCCGCCGCATAGGCCAATTGGGGCCCTTGGGCGCGGTTACCGACCTTGAGGCACGGGCACACGTCCGGGTATGGGCTGGACGCACGACTACAGTGACGTAGCACGCAAGCGCCGGACGGCCACCGTGGTGAACAGCCACGAGAGGGGCGGCCCGCACGATCCGGGACATCCCGGGTCCGCGGCGGTTCCGGCGGACCCGGCTTCCGTCGAGGCCATCGGCATTCCCCGCATCCTGCGCCGCAGGGCCCGCTGGATGTCCGCTCGGCTGCGGCACACCCGCGACTGACGGCGCGCGCCCAGAACCCGCGCCGGGGTCGACGACTGACGCGCCCCGTCCCGCGGCTCCCTACAGCGCGCACCCCTGGCTGTCGACCTCCTGGTTGGCGGTACGGCCGCGCTCGATGTCCTCACGCACCTCGTCCGCCGTCAGCGCGTACCCGGTGTCCGGGTCGTCGAGCGACTTGGCGAACACCACGCCGTAGACCTTGCCCTGCGGGGTGAGCAGGGGGCCGCCGGAGTTGCCCTGACGGACCGTGGCGTACAGCGAGTACACGTCGCGGCGGACCGTGCCCCGGTGGTAGATGTCGGGGCCCTTCGCCGTGATGCGGCCGCGTACGCGCGCGGAGCGCACGTCGTAGGGGCCGTCCTCGGGGAAGCCCGCCACGATCGCGCTGTTGCCGCTCTCCGCGTCCCCGGAGGTGAACTTCAGCGCCGGGGCGGGCAGCGTCGGCACGTCCAGGACGGCGATGTCGCGCTTCCAGTCGTAGAGCACGACCTTGGCGTCGTACTTCTCGGCCTCGCCGCCTATCTGCACCTTGGGCTCGTCGACGCCGCCCACCACGTGCGCGTTCGTCATGACGCGGCGCGGGGCGAACACGAAGCCGGTGCCTTCGAGGGCCTTGCCGCAGCTGTGCGCGTCACCGCTGACCTTCACGATGGAGCGCTTGGCGGTGGCGGCGACCTTGCTGCCGACGAGCTTGGGGTCGGGCGGCTCGACGTCCTTGATGGGCTCGTTCGAGAACGGGCTGAAGACCTGCGGGAAGCCGTTGCGGGCGAGGACGGACGAGAAGTCCGTGAACCAGGTGTCGGCCTGGCCGGGCAGGGCGCGGTCGACCCCGAGGAGCACCTTGGAGTTGCGGACCTCCTTGCCGAGCGTGGGCAGCGTCGTGCCCGCGAGGAGGGAGCCGATCAGCCAGGCGACGAGGAGCATGGCGACGACGTTGACCATCGCGCCGCCCGTGGCGTCCAGGGCCCTGGCGGGCTGCCAGGTGATGTACCGGCGCAGCTTGTTGCCCAGATGGGTGGTGAAGGCCTGGCCGACGGAGGCGCAGACGATGACGACGACCACGGCCGCCACCGCCGCGCTGGTGCTGACCTCGGCGTTCTCGTCGGTGAAGGCGCCCCAGACCACGGGGAGCAGATACACCGCGATGAGACCGCCGCCGAGGAAGCCGATCACCGAGAGGACGCCGACGACGAAACCCTGGCGGTAGCCGACGATCGCGAACCACACGGCGGCGAGCAGCAGCAGGATGTCCAGCAGGTTCACGGAAATTCAGTCCTCGCCTCGCATCGTTGCCCGCATCGCCTCGCCTCGCGGTCGCTCGCGGTCGCTCGCGGTCGCTCTGTGGGGAGGGACGGCACACCCGTCCCGCGGGACGAGGGGCCGTCCGCTGCCCCGGTCCCCGCAACCTTGTCATGAGCCCCAGTCGAGCGGGACCTGGCGGTCCCTGTCCCAGGGTCGTTCCCAGCCCGCGTAGTGCAGCAGCCTGTCGATGATTCCGGCCGTGAAACCCCAGACCAGGGCGGATTCGACGAGGAACGCCGCGCCTCTGTGGCCGCTCGGGTGCACCGTCGTCGCGCGGTTCGCGGGGTCCGTGAGATCGGCCACGGGCACCGTGAAGACGCGGGCCGTCTCGGCCGGGTCGACGACACCGACAGGGCTCGGCGCACGCCACCAGCCGAGCACGGGCGTCACCACGAAGTCACTCACCGGGATGAACAGGCTCGGCAGCACCCCGAAGAGCTGAACGCCGTCCGGGTCGAGGCCGGTCTCCTCCTCGGCCTCGCGCAGGGCGGCCCGCAGCGGGCCCTCCACGCGCGGGTCGCCGTCCTCCGCGTCGAGGGCGCCGCCGGGGAACGACGGCTGGCCCGCGTGCGAGCGCAGGGAGCTGGCGCGCTCCATGAGGAGCAGCTCGGGCCCCTTTCGGCCCTCTCCGAAGAGGACGAGGACCGCGGACTGGCGGCCCGCGCCGTTCTTCGGCGGCAGGAACCGGCTGAGCTGGTGCGGCCGCACCGTCTCGACGGCGCGCAGCACGGGGGTCAGCCACTCGGGCAGGCCCTCGGCGGTGAGGAGGCCCTGGGCGGTGAGGGCGTGATGGTCATGGCGCCGGGTGTGGTCACGGGCTTGAGCGGGCTGTTGCCCACTGTCGTGCTCAAGGGATCGTTCAAGGGATCGCTCAAGGGCTTGATCACGGGCTTGCTCACCGTCGTGCTCACGCCCTGACTCGGCCCCGCCGTGCCCTCCGAGTCCGCCGTGTTCTCCGAACTCGCCATGTTCCCCGAGTCCGCCGTGTTCTCCGAGCCCCCCGTGGTCGCCTTGCGGGCTCGCGTGGGTGCCGGGGCCGGGCTGCGGCGCCGTGTGAGCGCCGCGGCCGCCCCGCGCGTCCGCGGCGTCGTACCCCGCCCCGGTGTCACCGCCGCCTGTGTGCATGCCGCTCGCGTGCGTCATCGGCACCCCCGTCCATCTCTGCACAACGCCCTTGGGTCCGCGGATGGTTCCTCGTCGTCACGGGCGTCCCGCCGCCGGCTCACCCGGCGGCGCCCAGCGGGGGCGCCGGCTTGCCGGGGTAGCCCGGCGGGGGCTTGAGCCGCTGCCCCGGCATGCCGCCCATCTCGTACTTCAGGAGCTTCTTGGCCTTCTCGGGGTCCGTCTCACCCTCTCCGTACGACGGGCAGAGCGGGGCGATGGGGCAGGCGCCGCAGGCGGGCTTGCGGGAGTGGCAGATGCGGCGGCCGTGGAAGATCACGCGGTGCGAGAGCATCGTCCACTCGCTCTTCGGGAAGAGCGCGCCGACCTCGGCCTCGACCTTGTCCGGGTCGGTCTGCTCGGTCCACTTCCAGCGGCGCACGAGACGCCCGAAGTGGGTGTCCACGGTGATGCCGGGCACACCGAAGGCGTTGCCGAGGACGACGAAGGCCGTCTTGCGGCCCACGCCCGGCAGCTTGACCAGGTCTTCGAGACGGCCCGGGACCTCGCCGCCGAACTCGTCGCGCAGCGCGGCCGACAGGCCCATGATCGACTTCGTCTTGGCGCGGAAGAAGCCGGTCGGGCGGATCAGCTCCTCGACCTCCTCCGGGTTGGCCGCGGCCAGGTCCTCGGGGGTCGGATAGGCGGCGAAGAGGGCGGGCGTCGTCTGGTTCACCCGAAGGTCCGTGGTCTGTGCCGACATGACCGTGGCGACCAGGAGCTGGAAGGGGTTCTCGAAGTCCAGCTCGGGGTGGGCGTACGCATACACCTCGGCCAGCTCCCGGTTGATCCGCCGGGCCTGCCGGACGAGGGCCGTGCGCGACTGCGGGGGCTTGGCCTTCTTCACGGGCGTGGCGGCGGCCTTCTCGGCGGCGGCCGCGCCCTTCGCGGAATGCTCCTTCGCTGCCGCGCCCTTCGCGGAACGCTCCTTCGCCGCCGCGCCGGACGGCTTCTTCGACACCGTCCCCGACGTCCCCTTCGGCACCGTCACGCCTCCGTCCCCGGAACCCTCTGACACGCCTCGTTTCGCCATGCCGCCAGCGTACGGTCCTTCACTGACACCGACGGCGGGGATGCCCGGCCGGCACCGCGCCGAAGCCCCTCCGCAAGACGATCCGGAAGCCCGCCACCGGCGCTTCGGGCAACCGGGCGACGGAGCACGCGCGGGCACACGCCCCCGCTCCACACTCCGCGCACCACACTCCGCGCGCCGGGCACCGCGCACCGCGCTCGACACTCCGCACTCGGCACCCCGCACTCCGCACTCCACGTTCCACACAACGCCCGCTTTGTCCGGTTCCCTGAGGTAACGTCGACGTGTTCGCCCACAGCAGAATCCGCGCGCACAACCATGGCTCTCGCCGTCGTAGCCTGTGCTCTCACGGGGCAGGGAGCACATGTCCGAGGTACGCGCGGACGTCCGTATCCGTCGCCGGTCCCCCGGATCGGCCCCCAATTGGCCCCCTTCCGCATTGCCCCCGTCACAAGTGCGGCAGACTTGAGTGACTGATCACACTGTTTGAACCGTCCGGCAAACTGGGGGCACGGTCCCCTGATGCAGGTCGACAAGGAGAGAACTCGTGGACGACGTTCTGCGGCGCGCCCCGCTCTTCGCGGCGCTCGATGACGAGCAGGCCGCGGAGCTCCGCGCCTCCATGAGTGAGGTGACCCTCGCGCGCGGAGACGCGCTTTTCCACGAGGGCGACCCCGGAGACCGCCTGTACGTGGTCACCGAAGGCAAGGTGAAGCTCCACCGCACGTCCCCGGACGGCCGCGAGAACATGCTCGCGGTGCTCGGCCCCGGCGAGCTGATCGGTGAGCTCTCGCTCTTCGACCCGGGCCCGCGTACGGCCACGGCCTCCGCCCTCACCGAGGTCAAGCTGCTCGGCCTCGGCCACGGCGACCTCCAGCCCTGGCTCAATGCCCGCCCGGAGGTGGCCGCCGCCCTGCTGCGCGCCGTCGCCCGGCGTCTGCGCAAGACCAACGACCAGATGTCGGACCTCGTGTTCTCCGACGTCCCCGGCCGTGTGGCCCGCGCCCTGCTCGACCTGTCGCGCCGCTTCGGCGTCCAGTCCGAAGAGGGCATCCACGTGGTGCACGACCTCACCCAGGAGGAGCTGGCCCAGCTGGTCGGCGCCTCCCGCGAGACGGTCAACAAGGCCCTCGCGGACTTCGCGGGCCGCGGCTGGCTGCGCCTGGAGGCGCGCGCGGTGATCCTGCTCGACGTGGAGCGTCTCGCCAAGCGCTCGCGCTGAGGCCCCTGAGGGCCGGGCGCCCGCCCTGAGCCGACGACCCTCGCAGGCCCTGTGGCGCGGAACCCCCGACACGGCGGGTTCCGCGCCACAAGCCTGTTGCACGGCGGCAACGCGTGTGCACGGCAGAAGTGCGTGCCCCGCGTGGCCGAGGTCTTCGGCGAGCGTCTCGACAGCGCGTACCTGTACGGCTCCGTGCCGCGCGGCACCGCGCGCGTGGGCCGCTCCGACCTGGACCTGCTGCTCGTACTCTGCACTCCGTTGCTCGGCGAGGACCTGGCCGAATTCCTGCCCCGCTACCGGCCCGACGGCCTCCTCGCCCGCGGGACGAACGGCGACCTCGCGCTGTTCCTGCCCCGCTGGCGCGCCTCGGCCGCCGCGGCGGCCGGCGCGGACGCGCTGCGGGGGGGCGTCGAGGAGTACACCGACGGGATCGGGCCGTGGCTCGCCGAGGAGTACGCGCGCGTGCACGGCGTGAAGGGACCGCGGCCCTGAAACCGAGGGTCAGATCAGGCCGGGTCAGATGAGGCCGGGTCAGTTGAGGCCGGGTCAGATGAGGCCGTGCTCGCCCAGATAGTCCAGCTGTGCCCGTACCGAGAGTTCCGCCGCGGGCCACAGGGTCCGGTCCACGTCCGCGTAGACGTGCGCCACCACCTCGCCCGACGTCACGTACCCGTTCTCGACCGCCGTCTCCACCTGTGCCAGGCGGTTGGCGCGGTGCGCCAGATAGAACTCCACGGCGCCCTGCGCGTCCTCCAGGACCGGGCCGTGGCCGGGCAGCACTGTGTGCACGCCGTCGTCGACCGTCAGGGAGCGCAGCCGCCGCAGCGAGTCCAGGTAGTCGCCGAGGCGGCCGTCGGGGTGGGCGACCATCGTCGTGCCCCGGCCGAGGATCGTGTCGCCCGTCAGGACCGCGCGGTCGGCGGGCAGATGGAAGCAGAGGGAGTCCGAGGTGTGTCCCGGCGTGGGCACGACGCGCAGCTCCAGGCCGCCCGTGGTGATCACGTCGCCCGCCGCCAGGCCCTCGTCGCCGAGGCGCAGGGCCGGGTCCAGGGCGCGGACCTTGCTGCCCGTCAGTTCCGCGAACCGGACGGCGCCCTCGGCGTGGTCGGGGTGGCCGTGCGTGAGCAGGGTGAGGCCGATCCGCCGCCCGGCCCGAGCCGCCGTGGCGACGACCCGCGCGAGGTGGTCCTCGTCCAGCGGGCCGGGGTCGACGACGACGGCGAGGTCGGAGTCCGGTTCGGCGACGATCCAGGTGTTGGTGCCGTCGAGGGTCATCGCGGACGGGTTGGGGGCGAGGACGTTGACGGCACGGTCGGTGGCGGGGCCGCTGAGGACACCGCCGCGCGGCTGGCCGGGGAGGGCGGCTGCTTCGGTCATGCGGGGGTGACTCCCGTCGGGTGCGGGTGCGGGTGCGGGTGCGAATGTGAATGCGGGCGCGGGTGCGAATGCGAGCGCGGGTGCGGGCGCGGGTGCTGGTGCTGGTGCGCTGCGCAGGGGGTCTCGTGCGTGTCCTTGTGGGCTCGTACGTGTACATGTGCGCGTACGTGTACGTGTACGGCCGTCATGGCGCGTCGCCCGTCGGGATGTGCTTCGTGAACTCCTCGTGGCCGGGCCAGGAGAGGACGAGTTCGCCGTCCTCGATGCGGGCGCGGGCGAGGACCGGGGCCAGGTCGCGGTCCGGGGCGGCGGCCAGGGCGGCCGCGGCGGTGGCGCAGCCGGAGAGCTGGCGGAGGGTGGCGATGGTCGGCGGCATCATCAGGAGTTCGCCGCGGTCGTAGCCCTCGGTGGCCTGCCGGGGGCTGATCCAGACGGTGCGGTCGGCCTCCGTGGAGGCGTTGCGGGTGCGCTGGCCCTCCGGGAGGGCGGCGACGAAGAAGAAGGTGTCGTAGCGGCGCGGCTCGAACTCCGGGGTGATCCAGCGGGCCCACGCACCCAGGAGGTCACTGCGCAGGACCAGGCCCCGGCGGTCGAGGAACTCGGCGAAGGAGAGGTCGCGGGCGACCAGGGCCGTGCGGTCCGCCTCCCAGTCGTCGCCGGTGGTGTCGGCGATGACGGTGTCCGGGGTCGGCCCCGCGAGCAGCACGCCCGCCTCTTCGTACGTCTCGCGCACGGCCGCGCACACGACGGCCTGGGCGGTGGCCTCGTCCAGACCCAGACGGGTTGCCCAGGCGGTGCGCGGAGGGCCCGCCCAGCGGACGTGGCGGTCGTCGTCGCGGGGGTCCACGCCCCCGCCCGGGTAGGCGTACGCTCCGCCGGCGAAGGGCATCGACGTACGCCGCCGGAGCATGTGGACCTGGGGCCCGGGGGTTCCGGTGTCACCGGTGATCCCAGTGGCCCCGGGGGTTCCGGTGTCCCGGAGGAGCATGACCGTGGCCGCGCGGCGAGGGGTGGCGGGGGTCAGTTCGCCCGCCGCGAGGGCGCGAATGCGGTCGGGCCACTCCGGGGGGTACCACTGCCCATTTGCCATGGGCGGAGGCTATCCGGTGTGGTGCGGATGTTCGAGGGGCCTCTGTTGTGGCGCACGTCGTCTGTGGCGTACGTCGTCCTCAGGTGCCCCGGAGCAAGCAGATGCCCCGCAGCAAGCAGATGCCCCGGAGGCGAGTGGGGCTGGGGCTACTCGGGGAGGAGCTCCACCTGGATCTCGACCTCCACGGGGGCGTCCAGGGGCAGGACCGCCACGCCGACCGCGCTGCGGGCGTGGACGCCCTTGTCGCCGAGGACCTCGCCGAGGAGTTCGCTGGCGCCGTTGATGACGGTGGGCTGGGCGGTGAAGTCGGGGGCCGAGGCGACGAAGCCGACGACCTTGACCACGCGCGCGACGCGGTCCAGCTCACCGGCGACGGACTTGACCGCGGCGAGCGCGTTCAGGGCGCACGTGCGGGCCAGGTCCTTGGCCTCCTCGGGGGTGACCTCCGCGCCGACCTTGCCGGTGACCGGCAGCTTGCCGTCCACCATGGGCAGCTGCCCGGCCGTGTACACGTAGACGCCGGACTGGACCGCGGGCCGGTACGCGGCGAGCGGCGGGACGACCCCGGGCAGGGTCAGACCGAGCTCGGCGATGCGGGCCTCGACCACGCCGCTCACGCCTGCTTCTCCCGCTTCAGGTAGGCCACGAGCTGCTCGGGGTTGTTCGGCCCGGGGACGACCTGGACGAGCTCCCAGCCGTCCTCGCCCCAGGTGTCCAGGATCTGCTTCGTGGCGTGGACGAGCAGCGGCACGGTTGCGTATTCCCACTTGGTCATACGGCGAGGGTAATGCCTGCCGGGCGGGGTCTCGCGCGGGGCTCGGAACCGGCCCCGTGGGGCAGCCACATGCGTACTCCGCCGGGCGACTGGTTAGGCTCGAATACGTGAGCAGGCTCCAGGTCGTCAGCGGCAAGGGCGGTACCGGCAAGACCACGGTCGCCGCGGCCCTCGCGCTCGCCCTCGCGACCGAGGGAAAGCGCACTCTCCTCGTCGAGGTCGAGGGCAGACAGGGCATCGCGCAGCTCTTCGAGACAGAGGCGCTGCCCTACGAGGAGCGGAAGATCGCCGTCGCTCCGGGGGGCGGGGAGGTGTACGCCCTGGCCATCGACCCCGAACTGGCCCTGCTCGACTACCTCCAGATGTTCTACAAGCTGGGCGGTGCGGGCCGCGCCCTGAAGAAGCTCGGCGCCGTCGACTTCGCGACCACCATCGCGCCGGGGCTGCGTGACGTCCTGCTGACGGGCAAGGCCTGTGAGGCGGTGCGCCGCAAGGACAAGCAGGGGCGGTACGCGTACGACTGCGTGGTGATGGACGCCCCGCCGACCGGCCGGATCACCCGCTTCCTGAACGTGAACGACGAGGTGGCGGGGCTCGCCAAGATCGGGCCGATACACAACCAGGCGCAGGCGGTCATGCGGGTGCTCAAGTCTCCGGAGACGAGTGTGCACCTGGTGACCCTCCTGGAGGAGATGCCGGTCCAGGAGACAGTGGACGGCATCGCCGAGCTGCGGGCCGCGAAGCTGCCGGTGGGCCGGGTCATCGTGAACATGGTGCGGCCCGCGCTGCTCGACGAGGCCGAGCTGGAGCTCGGCCTCGGTGGGACGCCGCGCACGGCCATCGCGAAGACGCTGGCAGCCGCGGGCCTCGGCGGGGCCCGCGGAGCCGCCGGACGCCTCGTGGGTCCGCTCCTGGAGCAGGCCTCGGAGTACGCCGAGCGGCACGCCCTGGAGGGCGCGCAGCGGGCCGTCCTGGCCGGGCACGGCCTGCCCCTGCACGAACTTCCGCTCCTCGCCGACGGGCTGGACCTGGCGGGTCTGTACGAGCTGGCGGCGGAGCTGCGGGCGCAGGGGGTCGCATGACGCCCCGATGCCGTACGCGCTCTCGATGCCGTACGCATCCCCGATGCCGTACGCGCCCCCGATGCCGTACGCATCCTCCAAGGCGTACGCATCCCCGAAGGCGTACAGATCCCCGAAGGCGTACACATCAAGGAACCGTGGAAGCTGGGACCGCATGAGCCTCGATCCGGCACGTGACCCGCTCGACGTCGACGCGCTGCTCGACGATCCGAAGACCCGCATCGTGGTGTGCTGCGGTTCGGGTGGCGTCGGCAAGACGACCACGGCGGCCGCGCTGGGGCTGCGCGCCGCCGAGCGGGGCCGCACGGTGGTGGTCCTGACGATCGACCCGGCGCGCAGGCTGGCGCAGTCCATGGGCATCGACTCCCTGGACAACGTGCCGCGGCGGGTGAAGGACGTCCAGGGCGGCGGGGAACTGCACGCCATGATGCTCGACATGAAGCGCACCTTCGACGAGATCGTCGAGGCGCACGCGGACAAGGAGCGGGCCGAGGCGATCCTCTCCAACCCCTTCTACCAGTCGCTCTCGGCGGGCTTCGCGGGCACGCAGGAGTACATGGCGATGGAGAAGCTGGGGCAGTTGCGCTCCCGCGACGAGTGGGACCTGATCGTGGTCGACACGCCGCCGTCGCGCAGCGCCCTGGACTTCCTCGACGCCCCGAAGCGGCTCGGTTCCTTCCTGGACGGCAAGCTGATCCGGCTCCTGATGACCCCGGCGAAGATGGGCGGCCGGGCCGGGATGAAGTTCCTGAACGTCGGGATGTCGATGATGACGGGGGCCCTGGGCAAGCTGCTCGGGGGCCAGTTGCTGCGGGACGTGCAGACGTTCGTGGCCGCGATGGACACCATGTTCGGCGGCTTCCGCAAGCGCGCGGACGCGACGTACCGGCTGTTGCAGGCGCCGGGGACGGCGTTCCTGGTGGTGGCGTCGCCGGAGCGGGACGCGCTGCGGGAGGCGGCGTACTTCGTGGAGCGGCTCGCCGCGGACGACATGCCGCTGGCGGGGCTCGTGCTCAACCGGGTGCACGGCAGCGGGGCGGCGGAACTCTCGGCCGAGCGGGCGCTCGCGGCCGCGGAGACCCTTGACGCGTCGGGCGCCCCGGAGACCCTTGAGGCGTCGGGCGCCCCGGAGACCCTTGAGGCGTCGGGCGCCCCGGAGACCCGTGAGGCGTCGGGTCGGGCGGCGGGCTCCGCGGAAAATCTTGAGGCGTCCGGCATTGTGGATCAGGAGGGCGGGAAGGTTGGACTGCGTAACTCCTCAGAGTTCGAGGCTCCCGACTCCCCTGAGGCGTCAGGCAGTTCACCTTCGACATCTTCAACCGAAGACACCGGTTCCGGTTCCGGTTCTGTTTCTGGTTCCACGTCCGTGGAGCAGCTGACAGCGGGGCTGCTGCGGCTGCACGCGGAGCGCATGCGACTGCTCACCCGTGAGCGGCACACGCGGGACCGCTTCACGGCGTTGCACCCCGAGGTGGCCGTGGCCGAAGTGGCCGCGCTCCCCGGCGATGTGCACGACCTCGACGGTCTGCGCGCCATCGGCGACCGGCTCGCGTCCACGCGCTCCTAGCCGTCCCCTGCCGTCCCCTGGCTGCCCACGCGCCCCTCACGCCGGGGCAGCCCTGAACACCCACTGATATCCGTACCGGACGCCCACTGACCCTCGTACCGGCACGCGCACCGGTACTCGGCGGCGTTGTGTTGACGTGGGCTCAGCCCACGGCGGCATAGCTCTCGTAGGTCTCCTCGTCGTCCAGGTCGACGGGCAGCAGGCCCGCCCCACGCTCGTACTCGGAACGTGCTGTCTCGAGCAGCCTGCGCCACGAGGTGACGGTGGGGCGCCTGCGCAGCAACGCACGCCGCTCCCGCTCTGTCATGCCACCCCACACGCCGAACTCGACGCGATTGTCCAGCGCGTCGGCCAGGCACTCCGTCCGCACCGGGCAACCGGTGCACACTGCCTTGGCCCTGTTCTGCGCTGCTCCTTGTACGAACAGTTCGTCCGGATCGGTAGTGCGGCAGGCGGCCTGCGCACTCCAGTCGGTTACCCAGCCCATACCGGCGCCGTCCTCTCCCGAATCGAGGCTCCCCCACGGCGGCAGCGGCATATTCACCGCCGCCAGTTGAGGACGTTACGGAAGGTGGGCACAGCGCAACACCCCCTTCGGGCCCAATCTTGAATGGCCCGAACGGACTATGCGTAAGCGGCAGATCACCCGACGGAGTGAGCGGGCGACATGCGTGACCAACCCGGCAAATGTGGGCGTTTCAGTTGGGTCACAGCGGGCGCGAGGAGTCGCACGGGACGGATTCGGACAAGAATTCCGAAGATCCGCTGGAAACCGGCCGAATTCGGGGGTGGCTCGGGGCTTGTTGCGGGGCCGCACTGCTGTGACAGTTGAGTGCAGCTTAGGCCAAGGCATACACGCGTGTCCGGCGAATCAGAACGTAGGCTGCACCCATGGCAAACAAGCGATCGGGCGGCGGCCTCTCACCGGCGCAGCAGGCCGCCAAGTTCCTGGGCGTGAGCGTGCTCGCGGGTGCGGTACTGGCCGGCATCGCGCTGCCCGCGGCGGGCGTCATCGGGCTCGCGGCCAAGGGTTCGGTCGACAGCTTCGACGAGATTCCGGCCAATCTGAAGCAGCCGCCGCTGAGCCAGCGCACCACGATCATGGACTCGGCGGGCGGCGCTCTGGCGACGGTGTACTCGCGCGACCGCACGGTGGTCCCGCTGGACCGCATCTCCCCGTACATGCAGAAGGCGATCGTCGCGATCGAGGACTCGCGCTTCTACGAGCACGGCGCGGTGGACCTCAAGGGCATCCTGCGCGCGGTCAACCAGAACGCGCAGAGCGGCGGCGTCTCGCAGGGCGCCTCGACGCTCACGCAGCAGTACGTGAAGAACGTCTTCGTGGAGGAGGCGGGCGACGACCCGGACAAGGTCGCGCAGGCCACGCAGCAGACCCTCGGCCGCAAGATCCGCGAGCTGAAGTACGCGATCCAGGTCGAGGAGGAGCTCGGCAAGAAGCGCATCCTGAAGAACTACCTGAACATCACGTACTTCGGTCAGCAGGCGTACGGCGTCGAGGCGGCCTCCCAGCGGTACTTCTCCAAGCACGCCGACGACCTCAAGCTCCAGGAGGCCGCCCTCCTCGCCGGCATCGTGCAGTCCCCGAGCCGGTACGACCCGGTGAACGACGAGTCCGAGGCCAAGCAGCGCCGCAACGTCGTGCTGCAGCGCATGGCCGAGACGCACGACATCTCGCAGCGCGAGGCCGACGAGGCCAAGAAGACCGGGCTCGGCCTGAAGGTGAGCCGCCCGAAGAACGGCTGCATCACGGCCGTGAAGGGCGCCGGGTTCTTCTGCAAGTACGTCGAGAAGGTCTTCCTCAACGACCCGGTCTTCGGCAAGACCAAGGAAGCCCGCGCCAAGCTGTGGAACCGCGGCGGGCTGCGGATCAGGACGACGCTCGACCCGCAGACCCAGACCTCCGTGCAGGCCTCGATCAAGGATCACGTCTACCAGACCGACGATGTGGCCACCGCCGCCACCATCGTCGAGCCGGGCACCGGCAAGATCCTCGGCATGGGCCAGTCCCGCCCGTACGGCTACAACAAGAACGAGACGGAGATCAACCTCTCCGTCGACGACGCGATGGGCGGCGGCGCGGGCTACCAGCCGGGTTCGACGTTCAAGCCGATCGTGGCCGCGGCGGCCCTGGAGCGCGGGATGTCGCCGGGCAAGCGGTACGACTCCCCGTACGAGATGCCCTACCCCGACCGGGTCGCCGCCTGCGACGGCAAGACCTGGAAGAACTTCGGCAACCAGAAGCTGACCAACGAGAACGAGACCGAGGTCGGCCCCTACCGCATGCGGGAGGCCACCGCGAAGTCGGTCAACACCTACTTCGTGGAGATGATCGGCGACATCGGCATCTGCCCGGTGACGAAGATGGCCGCCAAGATGGGCGTCCAGCGCGCCAACGGCAAGCCGATGGACCAGGCGCCGTCGATCGCCCTCGGCACCCAGGAGGTGTCGCCGCTGACGATGGCGAGCGCGTACGCCACGTTCGCCTCACGCGGCACGTACTGCACGCCGATCGCCATCGAGTCGATCCGCACGCTCGGCGGCAAGGGCCTTCCGGTGCCGAAGTCGACGTGCACCAAGGCCATGTCGGAGCGGACCGCCGACACGATCAACACCCTCCTCAAGGGCGTGGTCGAGGACGGCACCGGCAGGCAGGCCGGCCTCGGCTCCCGCGACAGCGCGGGCAAGACGGGTACGACGGACTTCCGCTACGCCGCCTGGTTCGCGGGCTACACCCCGAACATGTCCGGCGCGGTCTGGGTCGGCGACCCGGCCCACGAGCGCCGCATGGTCGGCATCAGCATCGGCGGCCGCCCCTACGAGAAGGTCTTCGGCGGCGAGGTCCCCGGACCGATCTGGCGCGACGCCATGAGCGGCGCCCTGGAGGGCAAGCCCGACCCCGAGTTCGACACCGTCCACATCCCCGGCGGCAAGGACCGTGACCGGGACCACGGTGACGACGATGACGACGACGGCGGCAGCGATGGCGGTGACGACGGCGACGGCGGGGATGACGGAGGCGACGACGGCAAGCCCGGCGACGACCACGACTCGTGGCCGGAC
Organism: Streptomyces typhae; assembly: GCF_009755605.1. Taxonomy (GTDB): domain Bacteria; phylum Actinomycetota; class Actinomycetes; order Streptomycetales; family Streptomycetaceae; genus Streptomyces; species Streptomyces typhae. Next base: position 162,460 of record NZ_WPNZ01000009.1, on the reverse strand, counting down.
CTGCCGGACGGGGTCATCGGCGGCGGGGACGGTGGCCGTGACGGTGGTTCCGGCGGTTCCGGGGGTTGGCGGGACTGAGGCGCCGGCGGCTGCACCCGGTCCGGATATGTGAAGGGGGCGCCCCCTCCCTGAAGGCCTTGGCCTCATGGCCGTGGCCTCAAGGCCTTTGCCTCAATGGCTTGGCCTTAATGGCTTGGGGGGCGCCCCATTCGCGTACGCAGGTACACCCGTACGCGTACACGCATGCACGGGGACATGCGGCAGGCGGCAGGCGGCAGGCGGCAGGCGGCAGGCGGCAGGCGGCAGGCGGCAGGCGGCAGGCGGCAGGGAACCGAACACGCGCTACGCGCTGCTCGCTACGCGCTGCTCAGCCCTCGGCGAGCAGCTTCTTCACCGCGGCGGCCACACGGCCGCCCTCGGCCCGGCCCGCCACCTTCGGGTTCACGATCTTCATGACCTGGCCCATGGCACGGGGGCCCTCCGCGCCGGCGCCCTTCGCCTCGGCGACGGCGGCGGCGACGATCTGCTCCAGCTCGTCGTCGGAGAGCTGCTGCGGCAGATACGCGGCGAGCACCTCGCCCTCCGCCTTCTCGCGCTCGGCCTGCTCGGCGCGACCGCCCTGCGCGAAGGCCTCCGCGGCCTCGCGGCGCTTCTTCGCCTCGCGGGCGATCACCTTCTGCACCTCGTCGTCGGAGAGCTCACGAGCGGAGGTGCCCGCGACCTCCTCCTTGGAGAGGGCGGTGAGCGTCAGCCGGAGCGTCGAGGAGCGCAGCTCATCGCGCTCCCTGATCGCCGCGGTGAGGTCTTCCTTGAGCTTCGACTTGAGCGTGGTCATGCCGCAATTGTGGCAGGTGGGCGGGGCGGGGTGCCCGCGGTTTTCGCGGGGCGCCGACACTCGGCTCCCCGCCCGGTTCCCTGTCCGGTTCCCTGTTCGGAGGCCGACGGCACCCCGGGGCTCAGGGTGTGGGGCATCTGACACGATGGTCGTATGCGCGCGCGATACGCAGTACCTCTGGGAATCACGGCGACGGCCGCGGCCGGCATCGCCTACTCGGTGGGCATCGAGACCCGCCTCTTCCGGCTCAGGCGGGTGACGGTCCCCGTCCTGCCAGTGGGGATGCGCCCCCTGCGCGTGCTCCAGGTCTCCGACATCCACATGGTCTCCGGCCAGCGCAGAAAGCAGCGCTGGCTGCGTTCGCTCGCGGGCCTGCGCCCCGACTTCGTGATCAACACGGGCGACAACCTGTCGGACCCCGAGGGCGTCCCCGAGGTCCTGGACGCGCTGGGCCCGCTGATGCAGTTCCCCGGGGCGTACGTCTTCGGCTCCAACGACTACTACGGCCCGACGCTGCGCAACCCCGCCCGCTACCTCCTCGAGAAGGCGCAGGGCCGCCACGGCCTGAACGGCAACAAGCCCGTCGTGGGCGCCGTCCACAACCCGTGGGAGGACCTGCGGGACGGTTTCGACTCGGCGGGCTGGGCGAACCTCACCAACACCCGCGGCGCCCTGAAGATCGACGGCTACGAGATCGCGCTGACCGGCCTGGACGACCCGCACATCAAGCGGGACCGGTACGCGGAGGTGGCGGGCGGCCCGGACACCGCGGCGGACTTCTCCATGGGCATCGTGCACGCGCCGTACCTGCGCAGCCTGGACGCCTTCGCCGCCGACGGCTACCCCCTGATCCTCGCGGGCCACACCCACGGCGGCCAGCTCTGCATCCCCTTCTACGGCGCCCTCGTCACCAACTGCGACCTCGACACCGGTCGCGTGAAGGGCCTGTCGACGCACGAGGCCGGGGGCCACACCTCGTACCTCCACGTCTCCGCGGGCTGCGGCACCAGCCGCTACACCCCGATCCGCTTCGCCTGCCCCCCCGAGGCCACCCTCCTGACCCTCACGGAGCGCCCCGCCCACACCTGAGCCCCGCTGGCGCCTCCACCCCCGCGAAACCGGATTTCGTCTCAGCGCGCCGGTCCGCTAAAGTAATCGATGTCGCCGCGACCTGCGCAGCAGGGACGCCGGAGCAACGACATCGGGGTGTGGCGCAGCTTGGCAGCGCGCTTCGTTCGGGACGAAGAGGTCGTGGGTTCAAATCCCGCCACCCCGACAGCTGAAACACCAGGTCAGGCCCGGTACTGAGAAATCAGTGCCGGGCCTGATGTGCGTAGGGGCGCCGTTTTGGGAGCAAACTGACTCCCCAGCCCTCACGAGACCAGGCCGCACCCACATCAACCGGCAGAGCCAGCCTGGCACATCTGTGAACCGGCCCACCTCAGATAGGCAGGTCATCGGGCATGATGCGGAACGCCTTGTGCCGCCCGAGCGGACGCGCGGCACGACAGCCGCGCCGGTCGAGAGTGAGGACGACAAAGGTGTCGTACCGGGCGGCCATAGCCACGTTCACAGCGTCGGCCAGGTCGAGATTGAGCCCCGCCTATCGCGCTCGCACAGGCTGCGCGGTTGCCACATAGTCCTCGGTGAGCTGCGGCATCACGATGCGGCCACGGCGCATCCAGTGCCGGATGTCGCCGACCGCAGCTTCACGGCCGATTCCACGAGTCGCAGCGTGTCGATCTCCGCCAGCACTGGGCGCCATCCGGGAGCCGACTTCCTCGCCAACGCCCTACCCGCCTCTCCGGCTGGCGGCGCAACACGGGGTCAAATTTCACCCATCGTGCCCGGCTAGTCACATACCGGAGTGATAGGAAGGCTCATCGAGCATCAAAGCCTGTCCATCACGAGGACGATCAGTGAACTCATCGCAGCAGTCAGATCCCCAAAGAGGCTTCCCAGCACCGCTCCCATGGCTGACACGAGCCGGGGCCGCACCGCATGTCCCCGGCAGCCCACCAGAGATCATCAGCAATCTCCGCGCCGTCCTGGCGGAGATCGCGAGGGACGGAACGATCGATCGCCCGTTCACCTGGCCCGATGCCGGCACCTCGATCTCCTTGCGGAAGGCGGTGCATGCACTCGGCACCTGTGGGCTGGTGAAACGGGAGGGGCGCCCGACACGCCTATCCCTCACGGACGAGGCCAGTTACTTTCTGGACTCCGGCGACGAGCTCTATCTCGTCGCTCTTTTCCATGCGCACATCAGATTCTTCGGCGAAGCACTTGCTGCATTGGGCGAAGGGCTCACCCACAACGAGCTGAATGAGGTCGCAGCTGAGGTATACGGCCTCAAGTGGGACTCGCTGGACCAAGTCCGTCGGCGCGTGTACTGGCTGCGCGCAGCCGGGCTCGTGGACTACTGGACCAACGGCAAGATCGTCCCCGCGGAACGCGGCCTGAGGTTCCTCGAACGTCTGGAACTGGTAGACCCCGATCAGCTTCCTCACCACCATTCCGGGCAGATCCCCGAACTTCCGGCGCCGCCAGCCCTGTTGGCCGCCGAACTAGCCGGGGTCGATCAGGACGCACTGAGGTCACGCAAACGTTCACTGGGCTATGTCGCGGGTGGCACACGGGTAGAAGCTCTCGCCCGCCTCGTGAACGCCGCCGTACCTGCCATCAAGCGAAGTGACTTCAGAGCCTTCTGTTCCGGAGAATTCGGCGTTCTGGAATCTTCCGCCGAACAAACGCTCGGGACCTTGCGTTCTCTCGGTCTCCTGACTCAGGTAGGCACCGACACCTTCGCGGCGACGGAACTCGCCAAGAGCTGTCTGGCGTCCGACGAGGCTCTGGACTTCGTTCGTCTGCTGCACCTCAACGTCGCCTTGCTGGGAGAGTCCCTCGACGCCTTGGCCGACGAGGCACACACGGCCACACTCCTCCGCGTTCTCGCTGAGCGATACCCCGACGTGCATCTCACGCGGGAAGATGTCACACGCCGCATCGCACTCCTCCTGGAGACCGGCCTGGCCGAACGCATCGGGCTCACGGTCCGGCGAACGGAGTTGGGGGCCTCGCTGGTCAACACTTTGCCGCTCCTCGATCGCGTGACCTCCGGCCTCCCGGAGAACGCCGACCAAGGCATTCCCCGGGGAAGCTCAGCCGCAGAGCCACGTGCCGTGGCCGATGCCGGCCAGCGCAGCTTCGGCTCGGTGGCCACCGAAGTCGTGCAGGCGGCCACCGACAGCGCTGACTACCAGCGATTCGAACGTGCTGTTGCGGCTGCCTTCGATGCACTTGGTGTCGACGTCGAGATGCACAGCGGGCCGAAGAAGACAGACGTGGTCATCGAGCTATGGCAGTCGCCGACTGATCGACAGCGCGTCACAGTGGAAGCCAAGACGGACGGCGCCGGACTGGTGACTGATCAGGACGTCAAATTCTGGAGGCTTGGCGAACACCGCGAACGCCACATGGCGCAGAGCACACTCCTGGTCGGACCCCAGTTCGACGCCCGGGTCACCCAGGAAGCGGCGAGGGAAAAGGTGGCTCTGATCACCGCGCGAGAGCTTGCGGATGCCGTCGTGCGCCACAGCCGCACACCACTCTCACCGCGCGAGATCGCCGCCATGGTGACCGCAGGAGAAGATGCAGAGTCGCTGGCACTCACCTGGCGGGCGGCGGAGCGACGGCAGCAAGCCCTGAGCCTGGTGCTGCACACCCTGTGGAAGAGCGGGAATGATCCCGTTGACATCCGCTACACCACCGGGGTGCTGGGGATCAGCGACATCTGGCGAGAGACCAAGGGAGCACTTGAGACCCCTCTGGACAGCAGCGAGATTGAGGAGGCTCTGACCTTCCTGGGGACCCCCCTCATCGCCGGAGTGGAACGGCAGGGCGGCAACCATGTCGTCACGGCGCCACCTTCTTTGGCCGCCGCCCGTCTGCGGGCGCTGGCTGCGGTCATTGAATCGACCGGCCTAGACGGACCGCCGGGGAGGCCTAGCGGAGAGGGACCACCCACCCCTCCCGGGCGATCAAGTCCTGAGTCACCTGAGAATCCGTCCGTCCCGCGGCAACAGGACTCAGACGCAGGCGTCACACCGTCTCTTATCCGTGCGTGGGCCAAGGCCCAAGGACACGCCGTCAACGAACGGGGCAGACTGCCACAGGACCTGATCAAGAAGTACAAGCAGGTCCGCGGCCATGGATGAATGACCGAGCAAGGTCGGCTGTGTCTGCGCCAGCAACGGATGAACGACGCCACAAAGTAGTAACATGTAGTACATGGAAACCACTGCTCGTAATTTCAACCAGAGGTCCTCGCAGATACTCGCCGCCGCTGAGCGAGGCGAGACCATCACGGTGACCAAGAACGGCCGCCCCGTCGCCCGTGTCGTGCCGATCGACGCCGACGAGGTTCCGCCCTACTCGACTGAGCCCATGGGGGATATGGAGATTCCGGACATCGGGACAGGGCCCGATCTCACCGATGAGGACATCGAAGAAGCCCTGAAGGGGATGGGCTCTTGAGCGCTGTCGTCATCGCCGACACCAATGCCCTCTATCGGCTTCTCGTCTCCTCGACGGACGGCAGCGCCATCCACCGCAAAGCCTTCTCCACCATTGGACACATGGTGATCTCACCCATGGTCCTGGCTGAACTCGACTACTTGGTGACCACGAAGATCAGTGCGCAGGCCGCATACAACGCGCTCGACTTCCTCGCCAAGGGCACTGAGGGGCGGAAGTTCTCCATCCCCGACATCACTCCCCATGTGCGCACGGCGATGACAGTGCTCGAGGGCTACCGGGACGCAGACGGAGGGAAGGGCATCGGCATGACGGATGCCATGAACGTCGCTCTGGCCGCCGCCTACCGAACCGAGGTCATGTTCACCTCGGACCGGCACTTTCGCATGGTTAGGCCCCTGACGGGACACGGAGCATTCCGACTGCTGCCCGGTGATCTGTAGGCCCACCAATCGGACGCTTCCGTAGGAGGATCACGTTGACGGCGAGGCCGGCCTACCAGCAGGTTGGGAGCCATTTGGGAGCCGACTTGCTCCCGCAGCCCGTTCCACACCACGCGAGACGGATCGAGACCACACCCCTGACCAGGGGAAACGCCATCCGCGCAAGCAAGATCAGCAACCGACCCTCATTCGGGACGAAGAGGTCGTGGGTTCAAATCCCGCCACCCCGACAGCTGAAGCAGCGCATCAGGCCCGGTTTCCAGAAATGGGAACCGGGCCTGATGCGTTGTCCGTGTCCTTTGCCGTGGTTCGTCTTCTCTCAGCTGTCTCGCGTGCCGCGATTCGTCTCCCTCAGGCGTCTCGCCTGACGCGGTTCGTCTTCGCTCAGCTGTCTGGCCCGCCGCGGTGCCTGTCCACAAGCCGTCTCACCTCCGTGAGTCACCCCGCGGCCGGCAGCCCCCGCACAGCACTGAGCGGCGTGACCGCACCGCCTCTCGGGCAGTGCGCCCACGCCGCTCCGGATGCCCGGTACGCACCGCGTCCTACCGGCACCGGTCCCTCCCCTCGTGGGGACCGCTGCCCGTCGGCGCGTACGGCGTCGGTGCTCGGCGAGTACGCTCGACGAGACCTCGCCACCACTTCGCCACTCCGGCGGAAACCAGCCATGAAGTCGCGGCGTCACGAGTCGCCTCTCCGAGCGTCGGGCTGGTGGCCTGCCCTGACGCCGCGTGGTGGGTTCGCTACTGCCGTGATCCTGCCAGTTTCGGCTCCCGCTGAGGAGCGTCCGGAACCGTCCGGACGACGTAGTCGCAGGTCAGACGTATAGAGTGAGTTTTCCGGTCCGGATGATCAGGTGCGGCGGAAGTAAGGGGTGGAGGCCTTGAGTTCCGACTCGGGGGCACGCACAGCCTTCGCGGAACGTCTCGCGCTGCTGTACCAGGAGGCCGGTAATCCGCCCCTCAAGCGCGTGGCCGAAGCGGTCGTCCAGTTGCAGCGCGTCGACGAGCGCGGTCGCCCCGTGCGGGTGTCGGCGCAGCGGATCAGCGACTGGCGGCGGGCCAACAACGTGCCCGCCCAGTTCGCCGCCCTCGCCGCCGTCCTGCACGTCCTCGTCCCCGAAGCCCGGCGCAAGCGGCCCGCCGCCGTGTCCGAGGGGCTGTACGACCTCGCCCAGTGGCAGCGGTTGTGGGAGCTCGCCGTCTCCGACACCGCCGTTCCCGATTCCGGCGACAGCGGTGACACCGCCGTCGCCGCCGTCGCCGCGCCCAGCGTGTGCCCCTATCGAGGGCTCGCCTCCTACCGGCTCCAGGACGCCGAGTGGTTCTTCGGGCGGGACCGCAGCACCGACGCCCTTGTCGCCCAGCTCCGTGCGGCGGAGCGGACCGGGGGGCTCGTCATGCTCGTCGGCGCCTCAGGGGCCGGGAAGTCCTCGCTGCTCAGCGCCGGTCTCGTGCCCGCGCTCCAGGACGGTGTGCTGGCCGGGCCCGGTGGCCGGGTCGGCGCCGTGCTCCAGTTCGTCCCGGGGAGCGATCCGCTCGCCGAGCTGACCCGGCACATACCCGAGCTCTCCGGAGCCGTCCTCGACGCGCGGGCGGTGGATGTGGAGGAGCACGGTACGCCCCGATTCGACCAGGATGTCCAGGAGGCCGTCACCACTTGGGCGAAGCGAGAGGCCTCCTCCGGCCAGGGCTCTTCCGGCCAGGCCTCCTCCGGCCAGGGCTCCTCCAGCCAGGCAGCCTCCTCCACCCAGGCAGCCTCCAGCCACGCCCCCTCCAGCCAGGCCCCCTCAGGCCAGGCAGCCCCCTCCGGCCAGGCAGCCCCCTCCACCCAGGCCTCCGTAAACGCGCCCTCCAGCCCCCAGCCCGTCATCATCGTCGACCAGTTCGAAGAGGCCTTCACCCTCTGCTCCGACGAGGAGGAGCGGAGGGCCTTCGTCCGGCTTCTGCACGCGGCCGCCGCCTCCGACGTTCCCGTGCGGGAAGAGAGCGGCGGGGCCGGGCACGGCACCACCCCCGCGCTCGTCGTCCTGGGTGTACGCGCCGACTTCTACGAGGAGTGCCTGCGCCACCCCGAACTCGCCGACGCGCTCCAGCACCGGCACATGGTGCTGGGCCCGCTGACCACCACCGAGCTGCGCAACGCGGTGACCGGCCCCGCCAAGGCCGTGGGGCTCGAACTGGAGCCGGGCCTCGCGGAGCTGATCGTCCGGGAAGTCAGCACCGACGGGCCCCGCGGTGCGCACGACGCGGGGGTGCTGCCGCTGCTCTCGCACGCCCTGCTCGCCACCTGGCAGCGGCGGAAGGCGGGGCGGCTCACGCTGGCCGGCTACCGGGCCGCGGGCGGGATCCAGGGCGCGGTCGCGGCCACCGCCGAGCGGGCCTGGTGCGGGCTCGACCCGGCGGCGCGCACGGCCGCGCGGGCGCTGCTCCTGCGCCTGGTCAGGCTGGGCGAGGACACCCAGGCCACCCGCAGGAGGGGCGCCCGGCGCCAGCTGGCCGACGAGTCGAGCGACCCCGACAAGACGGAGGAGTCGCTCGAAGCACTGGTGCGCGCCCGGCTCGTCACCCTCGACGCGGAGACCGTGGAGATCACCCACGAGGCGCTCCTGCACGCCTGGCCGCGGCTGCGCGACTGGATCGACGAGGACCGCAACGACAACCTCCTGCGCCAGCGCCTGGAGGAGGACGGCAGGGCCTGGGAGGACTCCGGGCGCGACGCGGCCCTGCTCTACCGGGGTTCACGCCTGGAGCAGGCACGCACCTGGGCGGAGTCCGCCGACGACACCTTCCTGACCCGCGGCGCCGCCGAGTTCCTGGCGGCATCGGCCGGCCTGCGCAGGCGGACGCGGTGGATCAGCCGTGGCGCGGTGGCCGCCCTGGTGGCCCTCGCGATGGTGGCCGTCACGATGGCGGTCGTCGCCTCGCAGCAGCGCAACGACGCGGTGTCCGAGCGGAACGACGCGGTGTTCGCGCAGGTCGCCACGGAGGCCGACCGCGCCCAGGACTCCGACTCCTCGCTCTCGGCCCGGCTCGGCCTGGTCGCCCACCGGCTGCGGCCGCACGACGAGGGCACGAAGAACCGATTGATCTCCATCGTGAACGCGCCGCTCGCCACTCCCCTCCTCGGGCACACCGGCGCCGTCTATCTGACCTCGTTCAGCCCGGACGGACGGCTCCTCGCCACCGCGAGCTACGACCGGACCGTACGCCTGTGGGACGTGTCCGACCCGGCCCGCCCCGAACGCCTGGGCGCACCCCTCACCGGCCACCGGAGCTGGGTGAGCACCGCGGTCTTCAGCCCGGACGGAAAGACCCTGGCCAGCGCGTCGGACGACGGCACGATCAGGATGTGGGACGTACGGGACCCCCGGCACCCCCGCCCGCTGGGGAAGCCGGTGCCCGGCCGGGGCGGCACCATCTATCTGCTCGCCTTCAGCCCGGACGGGCGCACCCTCGCCTCCGCGCACGACGACCACGAGGTCCGGGTGTGGAACGTGACGGACCCGGCCCGCACGGAGGAAGTCGCCGCGCTGGGCGGCCACACCGCCGCCGTGCGCTCCGTCGCGTTCAGCCCGGACGGCCGGACGCTGGCGGCCGGGGGCGACGACGGTTCCATCAGGATGTGGCGGACGGCCGCGCGGGACTCCTCCGCCCCCGGGCGCCCCACCCCCCTCGGCAAGGTCCTGACCGGCCACACCGGCACCGTGCACTCCGTCGCGTTCAGCCCCGACGGCCGCACCCTCGCCAGCGGCGGCGTCGACCGCACCATCCGGCTCTGGAACGTCGCCGAGCCGCGCCGCGCGAAGGCACTCGGCGCACCGCTCACCGGCCACACAGGGCCCCTGTGGTCGGTGGCCTTCAGCCCCGAGGGCGACATGCTCGCGGCCGGGAGCGCGGACAGCACCGCGAGCCTGTGGAACGTCAGCGATCCGGCGCACCCCTCGCAGGTCGGTGAGCCGCTCGCGGGCGGTCGTGGGGAGATGTACGCGATCGGCTTCAGCCCCGACGGGCGGACCCTCGCGACCGGCAACGGCGACAACAAGGTCCGCCTGTGGTCGCTCCCCGAAGGGGACATGATCGGCACCGACGGCGCCTTCCGCCCCGACGGCAAGGTGCTCGCGACGGCGTCGCGCGACCACCGGATCCGGCTGTGGAACGTACAGCGCCCCAGCCGTCCGCTGGCGCTCGGCGCCCCTTTCCGGCCGGGCAGCGGGGACGTACGGACCCTGATCTTCTCCCCCGACGGCCGCACGCTCGCGGTGCTCATCGGCAATCGGGCGGTGCAGCTGTGGAACGTGGCCGACCCGGCACGGCCGGTCCCCCACGGGCCGCCCATGAAGCTGCGGACGCGGTTCGCGGCGGCGCTCGCCTTCAGCCCGGACGGGCACACGCTGGCGACTCCGTACGAGGACCGCACCCTTCAGCTGTGGAACGTCCGGGACCCGGCCCGCCCGAGCCGCATCGGCGCGCCCCTCACCGGCCACAAGGGCTACGTCAACTCCTTCGCGTTCGGCGCCGACGGGCGGACCCTCGCCAGCGGCAGCGCGGACGGCACCGCCCGGCTGTGGAACGTGCGGGACCCGAGCCGGGCGCGCGCCATCGGCAAGCCGCTCACCGGGCACCTCGGGCCGATCAACACGCTGACGTACGGGCCCGACGGCCGCACCCTGGCCACGGGCAGCGACGACGGCACGGTCCGGCTCTGGGACCTGTCCGACCCGTTCGCGGCGGACCGTCTCGTCGCGCCCCTGACGGGACACACCGACGCGGTGGTGTCGCTGACGTTCAGTGAGGACGGGCGCACCCTGGCGAGCGGCAGCAACGACAACACGGTCCGGCTCTGGGACATAGTCCATCCGGCCAAGGCGTCCCCCATCGGCCAGTCGATGAGCCCGAACGCCAAGACCGGCAGTTTCCTGTCGTTTAATCCGCAAAGTCACATGCTGGGAGTGTCCAGCGGCAGCGATACCGTCCGGCTCTGGAACTTGAACACCGAAGCAGCGATCCACCGCATTTGCTCGACGACACGTGGCGTTCTGACTCCGTCCCAATGGCAGGAATACCTGCCACGCCTCTCGTACGCGCCGCCGTGCGGCAAATGAGGGAACGCCGGTCGTCCAGGAGGTTTCCCCGCGTTTCCACCGGGCTCACGCTGCGTGATCCCCATCACAACTCGCCATCTACGGTCAGTTGACTCCCCTGGCGCCAGCAGGCTTGTTACGGTTGGGTACAGCCCGATCGCTGGTGCATCCCCCGTCGCCAGCGATCGGGTTCTTGTCTGCCCGCACCGTCGGCACCACCACCTGCGAGCTCCCGTCATTGCACTCCTTGCAATGAACCATTTCATCCTGCACTTCTTTCCGGTCACGCCGTGCGACCGCGTTCCGGCAAAATGCCGTTTCCTCCTACATGGACCCTCCCCGCGAGCGATATCCACGGCCCGGCCCGTAGGGTGAAAGCCGTCGGACGAGCCGGTGGACGAGCCGGTCGACGACCGGACGGGTGAACATCGGAGCATCGATGGCAGAGGCGTACGAGCGGAGCGCGGACCGGGCCGGGGACGGCGCCGGGGACGGCGCTGGGGACAGGGCGCACGCCGTCCGGTCGAACCTGCGCCACCAGTGGGAGAAGGACCGCGCCCGCGCACCCCGCGACGAGCGCGCCGAGACGGGGGCCACCGAGCGCGACACCGGCCTGGAGACCGAGGACCTCGTCTTCCACGCCTCGTACCGCGAGACCAAGGCGGACAAGGACCTCGCCGCGGCCTTCGGCGTCGACGAGGGCACCGCGCTCGTGGAACGCTCGTACCGGACCCGGTACGCCGCAGAGACCGCGCCCCTCACCCTCGTGACCTCGTATCTCGTACGTGACGTCGTCGCCGTGAACCCGGACCTCCTCGACGACGCGAACGAGCCGTGGCCGGGCGGAACCCAGAACCAGCTGCACACCCTCGGCATCGAGATCGACCGCTTCGAGGAGCACGTCACCGCCCGCCCGCCGACCCCCGCGGAGGCGGCGGAACTGGGGCTCCCGCCCCGCATGCCGGTCCTGGCCCTGCGCAAGCTCGCGTACGACACCGACGACCGCGTCGTCGAGGTGTCCGACATCAAGCTGCCCGGCGACCGCATGGAGCTGGTGTTCACCACCCGCCTGAACCGGTGGTGACCGCGTGAGCGCACCGCGCGGACGCATCGTCGTCGTCACCGCCGTGCACGGCCCGTCCGCCTGTTTCCTGCCGGACGCGTACGCGTCGCTCCGCGAGCAGCAGCTCCCCGAGGGGTGGGAGTGGCACTGGCTGATCCGGGAGGACGGCGCGGGCGACGAGGTCGCGCCCCTGGTGCCGGACGACGCGCGGGTGACCTTTCAGCAGGGGCGGGCGGGCGGCCCCGGCATGGCCCGCACCATGGCGCTCGCCCACGCCGACGGCGCGTACGTGAAGGTCCTCGACGCCGACGACCAGCTCACCCCGGGCGCCCTCGCCCGCGACCTGGCGGCGCTCGAAGCGGACAGCACGCTCGGCTGGGCGACCTCGCGCGCCCTCGACCTGCTGCCCGACGGGACCACGGCCGGTTTCCCCGGCGACCCCGCGCACGGCCCGATCGAGCGCGGCACCGTCCTGCCGCGGTGGAAGGCGAACGGCTACCGCGCTCCGGTGCACCCCGCGACGCTCTTCGTCCGCCGCGATCTCCTCGTCGGCCTCGGCGGCTGGATGGCGCTGCCCGCGTCGGAGGACACCGGTCTGCTGCTCGCCCTGGACGCGGTGGCCCGCGGCTGGTTCACCTCCGCGGCCGGGTTGCTCTACCGCAAGTGGGAGGGCCAGGTCACGGGCCGCCCCGCGCACACCGACGCCGTGGAGCGCGACGCGAGGACGGCGGTCGTGGAGGCGCGGGCGCGGGCGCTCTCGCGGTTCGGGTGGCGCTGGCCGGCGTCCGCCGCCGGGGCTGTGGAGGCCACCGCCGGGGCCGGGGACACCGCTGCCGGGGCCGGGCACACCGGCGCCGCCGACTGACCCGTCCTCCCGGACCTCACACAAGCACGTCCGCGTCCACGCGCGAGAAGATCAGGTCGCTCTCCTCGCGCACGGGCCCGCGCCACCGCACCGGCCCGCTCCCGGGGTGCCGCACCGCCGCCGGATAGCTGCCCGGCGTGTAGTCGTTGACCAGGCGGTAGGGGTGGAATCCGTGCGCGCGCATGGTCGTGAGGAGTTCGTCGACCGAGTCGCCGAGCTGCGCCATCCGGTCGGGGGTGACCTCCACGGCGATCTCGGCGTCGGGGCGAAGACGGTCGAGGACCGGGGCGAGTCCGCGTACGACGCTTCCCTCCGCGCCCTCGACGTCCACCTTGATCACTCTGGCGCGGGCGATCTCGTCCGGCTCCAGGAGCTCGGGCAGGGGCCGCGCCTGTGTCTCGAAGCGGGACGCCACCGGGCCGTCCCACGGGACGACGCTGTTCGCGCCCATGTTGTGCGCGCTGGCGAGGACGAAGGTGAGCTTCTTGGGGGTGTCGGAGACGGCGGCGTTCACCGCCCTGATGTTGGCGCAGTCGTTCAGGTCGCGGTGGAGCAGCACGCGCCGGTGGAACTCCGGCGAGGCCTCGACGGCGACCACGCGGCCCTCGGGGCCGACGAGCCCGGACCCGAGGACGCTCAGGTAGCCGATGTTCGCGCCGACGTCCACGAACACGTCGCCCGGCCGCAGCCGCCCCTGGAGCCAGCGCGTCATGTGCGGTTCCCAGACGCCGAACAGATAGATGTAGCGCTGGATGAGGTCCTGGGTGTCGACGGCGAACCGGGCCCCGAAGAGCGACTCGACCACCCGGCGGCGCGGGTGGTCCCGCAACCGGGGGTTGAGGAGACGGGTGGCGAGCACGGCCTTGCCGAAGGTGCCCGGGGCGTCACGCACGTACCGGCGGCCGAGCGTGACCAGGCCCTCCCCGAGACCCGACCCGATACCCGACCGGAGACCCGACCCGAGATCCGACACCGCGCTCCTCATCCACACTCGCCTTCCCGCCCCGTCACCCGTCACAGTCACCCGCCACTCGTAGCCGGTAGCCGGTAGCCGGTAGCCCATCACCCGCCCCGCGCGCCGTCCCTGTCGAACGGCAGGTCCAGCATACGAATCGCGTTTCCGCGCAGCAGCTTGTAGGCCACGTCCGCGGGCAGGTGCCCCACGTGGTCGGCCGCCACCTCCTTGGTGTGCGGCCAGGTGGAGTCGACGTGGGGGTAGTCGGTCTCGAAGGTCGCGTTGTCGACGCCCACGGTCTCGATCGCCTCGATGCCGTGCTTGTCACGGAAGAAGCAGCAGAAGATCTGCCGGTAGTAGTACGTCGACGGCGGCTCCGGGATCAGGTCCTTGACCCCGCCCCACGCGCGGTGCTCCTCCCAGACGTCGTCGGCGCGCTCCAGGGCGTACGGGATCCAGCCCATCTGCCCCTCGCTGTAGGCGAGCTTGAGCCGGGGGAACTTCACGAGCACCCCGGAGAAGAGGAAGTCCATCATTGAGGCCATGGCGTTGTTGAACGACAGCGAGGCCTGCACGGCGGGGGGCGCGTCCGGGGACGCGGCCGGCATCTGGGAGGACGAGCCGATGTGCATGTTCACGACGGTGCCGGTCTCCTCGCAGGCGGCGAAGAACGGGTCCCAGTGGCCCGAGTGGATCGAGGGCAGCCCGAGATGGGTCGGGATCTCGCTGAAGGTGACGGCACGGACGCCGCGGGCGGCGTTCCGCTCGATCTCCTCGACCGCCAGGTCCACGTCCCACAGCGGGATGAGACACAGCGGGACGAGACGGCCGCCGCTGTCCCCGCACCACTCCTCCACCATCCAGTCGTTGTACGCGCGCACGCAGGCGAGCGCCACTTCCTTGTCCTTGGCCTCGGCGAAGGTCTGTCCGCAGAACCGCGGGAAGGTGGGGAAGCAGAGCGAGGCCTCGACATGGTTCATGTCCATGTCCGCGAGCCGGGCCCCGGGGTCCCAGCAGCCGCGCCGCATCTGCTCGCGGGTGATGCCGTCGAGGGTCATCTCGTCCCGCGAGAAGCCGACGGCGGCGATGATGCGCTTGTACGGGAAGATCTCGTCCTCGTACCGCCACCAGTCCGTCACCTGCCCCTCGGGGTCGGTGGTGAAGCGGTACTTGCCACCGATGTACGCGAGTTCGCCGATCCCCGCGGTGAAGGGCTTGGGCCCCCGGTCGCGGTACTTGGCCGGGAGCCACGTATCGAAGAGGTGCGCGGGCTCGATGACGTGGTCGTCCACGCTGATGACCTTGGGGATGTCCCTGGTGCCACTCTCCATGCCGCTCACACCGAACCCCTCACCGCCTGCCGGCCGCACCGCCGCGCACCCGGCGAACCCAATCTGACGAACCATCAGATCGAGGCTATGGGGCGGTGGCCCCGACGGCAAGGCTGTGGCCGCACCCCGACGACAAGCGGCACCCGGCGGGCACCCCGGAGCGTCGGACCTTCCTCCAGCCCTCCCGCACCTGCCACGTCATTACCTACAGAGAGTTGTAAATGCCAGGCAAACACCCTTACCTTGACGCATATGCAGTCCTATACGATCGGGCAGGCGGCGCGGCTCCTCGGCGTGAGTCCGGATACCGCGCGCCGTTGGGCCGATGCCGGCCGTGTCGCCACACACCGTGACGAGAGCGGGCGTCGTCTCATCCGCGGGCGGGACCTGGCCGCCTTCTCCGTCGAGGTCGCCCAGAGCGGGCCCGGCGAGGAGGACGCCTCGTACACCTCCGCCCGCAACGCGTTCCCGGGCATCGTCACCGCCGTCAAGCTCGGCGACGTGGCCGCGCAGGTCGAGATCCAGGCGGGACCCCACCGCCTCGTCTCGCTGCTCACCCGGGAGGCCGTGGAGGAGCTCGGCCTGGAGGTCGGCATGCGGGCCACCGCCCGTGTGAAGTCGACCAGCGTCCACATCGACCGTTCGTGACCAGGAGTTCCGCCATGCCGCAGACGTTCACCCGCCGCCGCCTCGCCGCCGCACTCGTCACCGCCGCCGTCCTCGTACCCCTCGCCGCCTGCGGCAGCGACGACGACAGCGACAGCGGTGACAGCGGCAGCAAGAAGGGCGGGGGGAAGAAGGTCTCACTGACCGTGCTCGCCGCCGCGTCGCTCACCGACGTCTTCAGGACCGCGGGCGCCGCCTACGAGAAGGACCACCCGGGCACCAAGGTGAACTTCTCCTTCGAGGGGTCCCAGGAGCTCGCCGCGAAGGTCCGCCAGGGCGCCCCCGCCGACGCCCTCGTCACCGCCGACACCAAGACCATGGACGGCCTCAAGGACGACACCGGCACACCCGCCGTCATCGCCAGGAACCGTCTCGTCATCGCCACCGGCAAGGGCAACCCGGAGAACGTCAGGACGCTGAAGGATCTCGGCAAGAGCGGTCTGAAGGTCGTCCTCGCCGCCCCCGAGGTGCCCGTCGGCCGCTACAGCGAGCAGATCCTCGACGCCCAGAAGGTCGATGTCGAGCCGGTCTCGCAGGAGCCCAACGTGCGGGCCGTGCTCAGCAAGGTCGAGCTCGGCGAGGCGGACGCCGGCATCGTCTACAAGACCGACGTCACCGCCGCCGACGGCAAGGCGGAGGGCATCGACATCCCGGACGCCCAGAACGCCGTCGCCTCCTACCCGGCCGCCACCCTCAAGACGTCCGAGCACTCCGAGGCCGCCGACGGCTTCGTGAAGTGGCTGAGCAGCCCCGCCGCGCAGAAGATCCTCCGGGACGCGGGCTTCCAGAAGCCGTAGCAAACGGAAGGTACAGCCAGCGATGCGACGCCTGCGTTCCCGGGGGACCGGGAGGACCCGCGCCCCGGTGGCGCTGGCCCTGCCCGCTCTGCTCGCGGTCGCGTTCCTGCTGACGCCCCTCGTCGGCATCCTCTCCCGCACCGAGTGGGGCGACCTCGGCACCCATCTGACGAGCCCCGGCGTCACCGAGGCCCTGAAGCTGTCGCTGTACGTGTCCTTCTGGGCGCTCGGCCTGTCCCTGGTCCTCGGTGTGCCACTGGCCTGGATCCTCGCCCGTGTCGACTTCCCCGGCAAGGTCCTCGTACGGTCCCTCGTCCTGCTGCCCATGGTGCTTCCGCCCACGGTCGGCGGTGTCGCGCTGCTGCTCGGCTTCGGGCGGCGCGGGCTGCTCGGGCCGTGGCTGGAGGACACCTTCGGGATCGTCCTGCCGTTCCACACCTCCGGCGCCGTCCTCGCCGCGACCTTCGTCGCCATGCCGTTCCTGGTGATCAGCCTGGAGGGCACCCTCGCCGGGATGCGGCCCTCGTACGAGGAGACCGCCGCCTCCCTCGGAGCGTCCCCGGTACGGGTGTTCCTCACCGTCACCCTGCCGATGGCCGCCCCCGGGCTCGCCGCCGGGGCCGCCCTCACCTGGGCGCGGGCCCTCGGCGAGTTCGGGGCCACCATCACCTTCGCGGGCAATCTGCCGGGCACCACCCAGACGCTGCCGCTCCAGGTCTATCTGCTCCTCCAGGACCAGCCCGAGGCCGCGACCTCCGTGTCCCTGCTGCTCCTGGTCATCGCCATGGCCGTCCTCGTCGCGCTGCGCGGGCGCTGGACCGGGGGGACCCGCGAGCGGACGGGGCGCGCCCCCGGCGGGACGCAGGCGGACCCGGGCCCCGAACCGGCCGCCGCCCCCGTGGCCGCCGCCCCCGAAGCACCCCCACCCGGCTCCCCCGCCCCCGGCACCCCCACCCCGCGCTGGCCCCTGCACGCCGACGTCAGCGGCTTCAACCAGCTCACCCTCGACGCCGAACCCGGCACCACCATCGCCGTCGTCGGACCCAACGGCGCGGGCAAGACCACCCTGCTGCGGGCCCTGCTCGGCCTCACCCCCCGCGCGCACGCCACGCTGCGCCTCGGTCCCACGGACGTCACCGCGCTGCCCCCGCACCAGCGGGGCGTCGCCTGGGTGCCGCAGGACGGCGCGCTCTTCCCGCACCTCAGCGCCCTGTCCAACACCGCCTACGGGCTGCGCGTCCAGGGCGTGCCGCGCGCCGCCGCCCGCCGCACCGCGCAGGCCTGGCTCGACCGGCTCGGCGTCGGCCACCTCGCGCACCGCAGGCCGGGCCGGCTCTCCGGCGGCCAGGCCCAGCGCGTCGCCCTGGCACGCGCGCTGGCGCCGAGCCCCCGGCTGCTGCTCCTCGACGAACCCCTCGCCGCCCTCGACCAGACCACCCGAGCCCATGTCCGCCACACCCTGCGCAGCCACCTGTCGGGCTTCGGCGGGGTCTGCCTGATCGTCACCCACGACCCCGTCGAGGCCGTGTCCCTCGCCGACCGCGTGCTCGTACTCGAAGACGGGCGCACCCTCCAGGACGCGCCGCCCGCCGAGGTCACCCGCCATCCCCGGTCCCCCTGGGTGGCCCGCATGCTGGGCCGCAACGCCCTGCCGGGCACCGCGACCGCCGACGGCACCCTGCGCCTCACCGACGGCGGGCACCTGGTCGTCGCCGAACCGCTCGACGCGGGCACGCGGGCGCTCGCGATCATCGCCCCCGAGGCCGTGTCGCTGCACCGGGCCCGTCCCGGGGGCAGCCCCCGCAACGTCTGGCCGGGCACGGTCCGCGAGATCACCGCCGTCGGCAGCCGGCTGCGCGTCCTGGTCGTCCTCGACGACGCCCCGGATCTCGTCGCGGAGATCACCCCCCAGGCCGCCGCCGAACTCGCCCTCGCCGACGGCACACCCGTCTACGTCGGCATCAAGGCCACCGAGGTCACACTCGTCACCACCTGAGCCGCGCCCCCAGGCACAGCCGGCTCGAGCGGCCCCCGCTCACTTCAGGAAGTCCGAGCACACGTGCGTCCCCGCCCCGCCCTCCCGCGGGCGCACCGTGACCCGGACGTCGTCGGTGTCCGTCGTGCCGGTGCGGTCCGCCATGGCGCGCGCCCGCGCGATGCTGCACACGAGCTGGCCCGTCAGGTTCCGGTCCCCCACCGACGAGTCGTCGAGTTCGAGCTGCGGTACGCGGACCGTGACCGCGCCCTCGGCGTCGACGTCCGCCTCGTACCCGGTCTCGTAACCCTCGTCGCCGACCAGCGAGGTGAGCCCGGAGGCACGCTCCGCCGCCGTCGGGCCGTTGCCGAGGAGCTTGATGACGCCTGCGGGGTCGGTGACCGCCGCCGCGGGGATGCCGGGGCGCGCGACGGCTTCCAGGCGGCCCGCCTGGGACACGAAGTACAGGCGGAGGCCCTTGGTCAGGCCACTCGCCGCCTCACCCCCGTCCAGGACACCGGTGGGGCGCACCCCGCAGCCGGTGACCAGCACGACGGCGGCGAGCGTGGCGAGCGCGGCCGGGACCGCTCTGCCGATCCCCTTCACCGGCTCTCCTCCCGGACCTGCCGCCACGGCAGCCGCAGCGTGAACACCGCGCCGCCGCCCGGCCTGTCGGCCGCCTCGATGGTGCCGCCGTGCAGACGGGCGTTCTCCAGGGCGATGGCGGTGCCGAGTCCGCTGCCCTCCGAGCGGGTGCGGGCGGTGTCCGCCTTGTAGAAGCGGTCGAAGACGTGGGCGAGGATCTCGGGCGGCAGGCCGGGGCCGCGGTCGGCGACCTCGATCGTCAGCCAGTCGCCCGCCGGGTCGGTGGTCAGGGCCAGCGTCACAGGTGCGGCACCGTGGCGCAGCGCGTTCCCGACGAGGTTGGCGACGATCACGTCGACGCGGCGACGGTCGACCATCGCCCTTACACCAGCGGGCAGTTCGGTGCGCACGTGGCCCGTCAGGGCGCGCAGGGAGAGGGTGGTGCGGACGGCTTCGGCGAGGTCGGTGGCGGTGAGGTGGAGCCGGGCCGCGCCCGAGTCGAAGCGGGACATCTCCATCAGGTCGTCCACGAGCCGGGCCAGCCGGGCCGTCTCGGCGCTGACCGTGCGGGCGGCGTGGGCGGTGTCCGGGGGCAGCGCGTCCGCGTCCTCGTCGAGGACGGTGGCGACCATCGTCATCGCGGTGAGCGGGGTGCGCAGTTCGTGCGAGACGTCGGCGACGAAGCGCTTCGCGCGGGCGTCCTGCTCCCGCAGCTCGGCGACGGACGCCTCCAGGGCCGCCGCCGTCTCGTTGAAGTCCCTTGCCAGGGCGGCCAGTTCGTCGCGTCCCCGCACCCTGACCCGGGTACCGAGGTCGCCTGCCGCGTGCCGCCGCGTCGCCCGCCCCAGCTCGCGTACGGGACGCAGCACCGTACCCGCGGCGAGGAGCGCGAGGACGGCGGCGAGCAGCACCACGGGCACGATGCCGTCGCGGACCGCGTCGAGCAACCCCGCCGTGTCCTCGCTCTCGGCGCGCATCGAGGTGACGGCGTAGACGTCGAGGCCGGACGGGGCCGCGCCGTCGAAGGTGACGGGCGTGCCGATCGCCAGGTAGGGCCTGCCGTGCCGCTCCACCCGCTGGAAGCTCATGCGGTTGCGGGTGCGGACCGCCGCGCGCAGCTCCGGGGTGATCCGCGAGCGGTCCGCGGACGCGTCGGAGGTCGCCGTGCGCGAGCGGTAGGTGGCGACGACGAAGGTGTCCTCGCCGCCGAGCCCGTCCGCGACGCCGCCCGCCAAACGGGTGAGGGCGACTTCGTCGGCGGGCACGTCGAAGTCCGCCGCGGCCTGCTCCACACGGTTCTTGAAGTCGGTGCGCACCGCGTCCTGCTTGCGCTGGAGCACGGCGGTACGGGACTCGCGGTAGGCGAGCGCCGTCGCTGTGACCGCGCTGACCAGAGCGACGAGGACGAAGGCGAGGACGAGTCGCACGCGCAGGCCACCGAGCCCGCGCAGGCGTGTCCGGTACCTCATCGCACCGGCCCGAAGCGGTAGCCGAAGCCCCGTACCGTCTGGATGTAGCGCGGTCGCGCCGGCACGTCCTCGATCTTGGCGCGGAGCCTGCCGACGGCCGCGTCCACGAGCCGGGAGTCACCGAGGAAACCGTGCTCCCACACGGACTGCAGGAGCTGCTCGCGGCTGAAGACATGGGCCGGGGACGCGGACAGTTCGAGCAGCAGGCGCAGTTCGGTGGGGGGCAGGGCGATCGGGACGCCCCGCTTGCCGACGGTGAGGCCCGCCCGGTCGATGACCAGGCCCGCGTGGTCCTCACCCCGGGCGGAGCGCACCGGTTCGGCCCGCCGCAGCGCCGCCCGGATCCTGGCCTCGAGGACGGGCGCGGTCACCGGCTTGACCACGTAGTCGTCGGCGCCCGCCTCCAGGCCCCGCACGATGTCGCTGTCGTCGCCGCGCGCGGTCAGCATGATCACCGGCAGGGTCGATCCGGTGGCGCGCAGCCTGCGGCAGACCTCGAAGCCGTCGATGCCGGGCAGCATCAGGTCGAGCACGGCGAGTTCGACGCCCGCGCCCGCGGGTCCTTCGAGCAGCGCGAGGGCGTGTTCCCCGGTGGCGGCCGTGTCGACGTCGTAGCCGTGCCGGCGCAGCACCAGTTCCATGCCGTCGCGTACGGACACATCGTCCTCGATCAGCAGCACATGGGCCATGCCGCCGATTATGCGCGAGGGTTTGCCCTGTTCAGAGGCGGTGCGGCGAGATATCGGTGCTACCTCGCGGATTGTTACGTCCTCATCATGCGGCCATGGAACGCCCACCATGTGGGGGGCCGACGGTGGGGGCCATGAGCAACCACACCACCCCTCGCGGGGCCTTTCGGAGCCGCGGCACCGCCCGGTTCCGGCTCGCGGCGGCCGTCGCCGTTCCCCTGCTCGCGTTCTCCGTCGCGTGCGGCGGCGGGGACGACGCCGCTTCCGACGGATCGGACGGGTCCGGCAAGGGCGGCGATGTCGCGTCCGTACCCGAGGAGCCGACCGCGAAGGACGCGAAGGACAAGGGCGGCAAGGGCGGCAAGGGCGGCGACAATTCGTCGGACCCCGCCGTGGGCAAGAGCGCCTTCTACGACGCGCAACTGACGTACGTGCGCTGCATGCGGAGCAAGGCGGGCGTACCGGACTTCCCCGATCCGCTCCTGAGCGGCTATCTGGACTGGCCGAAGATCGACGAGGTCGTCGACCCGAAGGGCGGCGGCGAGGAGTACAAGGGAGGCAAGGGCGGCGTCTGTTTCCCCGAGATGGAGAAGGCCCTGAACCTGGAGCCGAAGCGCGACCAGCAGAAGGACTACGAGTCCATGCTCGCGCACGCCAAGTGCATGCGGGACAAGGGCGTCTCCAAGTTCACCAACCCCACGATGTCCGGCGGCAGGGTCATGCCCGGCGGCGACCCGAGCCCCGGCGACCCGGCGCTCGACCCGTCGTCGCCCGCCTACAAGCAGGCCCGTGAGGCGTGCCGGAGCAAGCTGCTCGAAGGCCTGGACGGGATGCAGTAGATGGGACGCCGTACTGGTTTCCTCGTCGGCGGTGCCGTGGCTGCGGCCGTGGCGATCGGCGCCTGCGCGCTCGCCTACGACGCGTACGGCGGGGGCGGCGGGGGTGCGCGGGGCGGCCGCGGTGCCCTGCCACCCGCCACCGCCACCGTCGTCAGGACCGACCTCGAACAGTCCAAGACCGTCGACGGGAAGATCGACTTCGCGCGGCGGCGCCCGGTGAAGTCGGCGGTGCCCGGCACGGTGACGGTCGCGGCGCGCGAGGGCGCCACGGTCACCCGCGGCCAGGCCCTCTACGAACTGGACGACAAGCCGGTCACGCTGCTCTACGGTCCGGTGCCCGCCTTCCGCGAGATGAAGGCGGGCTCCCGCGGCAGCGACGTCCTGGAGCTGGAACGCAATCTCGTCGCGCTCGGCTTCGGCGGCGGCCTGTACGTCGACCCGCGCTTCGACCGGGCCACGGAGGCCGCGGTGAAGCGCTGGCAGAAGTCCCTCAACCGGACGCCGACCGGCAGGGTCGGCAAGGGGCACGTCGTCTTCCAGCCCGCGCAGGTCGCCGTCGTCCGCGCGGACGCGGCGCTCGCCGACCAGGTGGGCCCGGACACGGCCGTCCTCACGGTCGCCTCGACACGGCCCGTCGTCCGCGCCGAACTCGACCAGACCGACGCGTCGTTGACGGCGAAGGGCACCAAGGTCGAGGTCACCCTGGCCGGGGGCAGGACCGAACCGGGCCGGGTGACGGGGACGGCGCGCCCCGAGGATACGGCGGACGCGGCGGGAGCGGCGCGGGACGGCATCACCGTCGAGGTGGCCCTGGACGGCGGGGCCGCCGCGCTGTCCGGCGCGGACACCGAGGCGACCGCGAGCGTGCGGTTCGTCAGCGAGAGCCGCGAGGGCGTCCTCGCGGTGCCGGTGGAGGCGATCGTCGCGCTGCGCGGCACGGACGGCGGCTACGGCCTTCAGATCGTCGAGGGCGAGCGGTCCCGGATGGTACGGGTGCGGACGGGGATGACGGCCGACGGCCGCATCGAGGTGAGCGGTCCGCAGGTCAGGGCGGGGGCGAAGGTCGGGGTGGCGAAGGAATGAGGCCTCCTGCACCCGCTTCGGTCCCGGAGCCGACTCCGGGACCGGACCCGACCCCGACCCTGGCTTCGGACCCGACCCCGCCCCCGGTCGTCGAGCTGCGGGACGTCATCAAGTCGTACGCCGGGGACGTGCACGCCCTGCGCGGGGTGAGCCTCACCGTGCGTGCCGGGGAGCTCCTCGCGATCGTCGGGCCCTCGGGGTCGGGCAAGTCCACGGTGCTCAACGTCATCGGCACGCTCGACGCGCCCACGGCGGGCACGGTCCGCGTGGCCGGGTACGACGTGAGCCGCATGTCGGACGCGCAGCTCTCCGCGCTGCGGGCACGCCACATCGGCTTCGTGTTCCAGCACTTCCATCTGGCGGCGGGCCGCGACGCCCTCGACAACGTCGCCGACGGCCTCCTGTACGGGGGCGTCCCCCGCAAGGAGCGCAGGGACCGCGCCCGCGCCGCCCTGGAGCGCGTCCGCCTCGGCCACCGGGTCGGCCACCGGCCCGCCGAGCTGTCCGGCGGCGAGAAGCAGCGCGTCGCCATCGCCCGCGCGCTGGTCGGCGAGCCGGACCTGGTCCTCGCCGACGAGCCGACCGGGGCCCTGGACACCGCGTCGGGCGAGGTCGTCATGGACCTCCTGCGCGAGCTGAACGCGGCGGGCACCACGGTCTGCGTGATCACCCACGACCACGAGATCGCGGGTTCGCTGCCGCGCCGGGTGCGGTTCCGGGACGGCGTGATCGCGGCGGATTCCCGTACGCGGGAAGGGAAGCCGGTATGAGGGCGGCCACGAGATCCACCCGCTCCCGGCTCAGGCCCGCCCGGCTCGCGCCCCGCGACGTCCTCGGTCTCGGCGCGGTCGGGCTGCGTGCCCGCCGGGCCCGGGTCGTCCTGTCCGCGCTCGGGATCGCCATCGGGATCGCGACGATGGTGGCGGTGGTGGGCCTGTCCCAGTCCAGCAAGGCGGACCTGATGGCCAGGCTCGACCGCCTCGGCACCAACCTCCTGACCGTGGAGGCGGGTGAGGACCCGCTGGGTGGGGGGCTGAAGCTGCCGAAGTCGGCGGTCGCGATGGTCGAGCGCATCGGCCCCGTGCAGCACGCGACGGCGACGGGCAGCGTGGACGCGCGGATCCGGCGCAGCGACGTGGTGCCGCAGGAGCGGACGGCGGGCGTCACCGCGCAGGCGGCCCGCACGGACCTGCTCGCGGCGCTGAACGCCCGGGTGGCCGAGGGGACCTGGCTGGACGGGGCGGGCGAGCGGCTGCCCGTCACGGTCCTCGGCTCGGTCGCGGCGCGGCGGCTCGGCGTCACCGAGCCGGGCGAGAAGATCATGATGGACGACCGGTACGTGGTCGTGATCGGCGTCCTCGCGCCCGTGGAGCTGGTGCCGACCCTGGACCGGGTGGCGCTGATCGGCTTCCCCGCGGCCCAGAAGTACTTCCGCTTCGACGGCCGTCCGTCGATGGTCTTCGAGCGGTCCCCGGACGCCGCGGTCGAGGACGTGCGCGCGGTGCTCGCCCGCACGGTGAGCCCCGGTGCCGAGGGCTCCGTGAAGGTGTCACGTCCCTCGGACGCGCTCGCGGCGAAGGCGGCGACGGACAAGGGCCTGACCACCCTGATGCTCGGGCTCGGCGCGGTGGCGCTGCTGGTCGGCGGCGTCGGCGTGGCCAACACCATGGTCGTCTCGGTCCTGGAGCGCCGCCAGGAGATCGGCCTCCGCCGTGCCATCGGCGCCACCAGGAACGCGGTCCGCCTCCAGTTCCTCACGGAGTCGCTGCTGTTGTCGGCGCTCGGCGGTGCGACGGGTGCCGCACTGGGCGCGGCGGCGACGTTCGGCTTCGCCCTCGTGCAGGGCTGGACCGCCGTGGTCCCGCCCTGGTCCGTGGCGGCGGGCTTCGGGGCGACGCTGCTCATCGGCGTCCTCGCGGGCCTCTACCCGGCGGCGCGGGCCGCGCGGCTGCACCCGACCGTGGCCCTGAACGCCACGTGACCGGGGCGGGTTCGGCCCTGCCGGGTGTGGCTCACGTCACGCCCGTTCCGCGATCACTTCCGGCGGCCCCGGCGGTCTTCAGTACGTCGAGGCCGCCGGGGCCGAGGCCGTGAAGAAGGGGAGGGTGCCGAGATGTCCGCTGCCGCTACCGAGGGTTCCGCCGTGAAAGCCGCCGTGCAGGGACCCGCTGTGAAGGGACCCGCCAGCTACTTTCCTTCGATCGAGAAGAAGTACGGGCGTCCCGTCGAGGAGTGGGTGGCGCTCATCCGGGAGTCGGAGCTGAGCAGGCACATGGAGCTGGTGGCGTGGCTCAAGTCCGAGCACGGCCTGGGGCACGGGCACGCGAACGCCCTGGTCGCCCACACGCTGGCAGGTGGGTCCAAGGCCGCAGGTCAGTAGCCCGGGGCGGTGCCCGGAGCCGGGGGGCGCCGGGCGCTCCGGGACGCGAGGGCCGCGGCGCCGGCGAGGACTCCGGCGGTGAGCGCCAGGGTCAGAGCCGCCGGGTTGACGTACTCGGGCACGCCCACCGCGTACGTCGTGCCGTCCGCGGTGTGACAGCCGAACCGCAGCGGAACGTACGTAGCGCTGTAGCTCTCGACGGCCGTCACGTCGACCGGGCCCTCCGCCGCGCGACACGCGGGCGCCCACTCCGTGTCGTCGTACCGCAGGAGGTGGAAGGCCCCCCAGGCGTACACGGCGAGGGCGCCCGCCGCGGCCAGGGAGGCGGCGGCGCGCGGCCCGACGGCCCAGGGGGTGGCCGCGGTGGCGTCCCGCCGGGCACGGACGAGGCCGACGAGAGTGGTGCAGGCGTACGCGACGAGGCCGATGCCCACCACGGACGCGACGAGGACGATGCCCAGCAGCGAGACGACGTTGTGGCCGTACGGCTCCGTGGACGTGCTCCCCACCTGCTGAACTCCCCCGGCATCGCTCCCCTGGGCGCCCTTGCGGCGCTCACGGAACCTATCAGGGTCCGGCATGTCGTGATTTAGACGCGTGCGCGGGGCGTGACGCCGGCGGGCGCGGAGCCGGAGACGGCGGGCGCGGGTCTGGCAGATGCCGGGCGCGGAGCCGGAGACGGTCGGCACGGGTCCGGCAGATGCCGGGCGCGGAGCCGGAGACGGTCGGCACGGGTCCGGCAGATGGCGGGCGCGGGTCCGGCAGATGGCGGGCTCGGCGGGCCCGGAGCGCGAAGGCGGCGGGCGCGGTGGGCGCCTGCGCGACCGCACAACCGCTTCGGCGACGTCCTGCGCCTGCGCGGCCGCTCCCCTGCGGCCGCGCAGGCGGGGTGCGGGGATCGCTGACCATGTCCTCAGCCGTGCCGCACCGGGAGGGCTCCGGTGTGACGACGCGCGCTGTCGCCACCGGAAACCTGGACCACGGGTCGTTCCACAGTCAACGATGCCCTGGAAGTGCCGAGTTGCGCCAAGGGCCGAGTGGCCCTCGTCCGGGGCCGCTCGGCCCCTGCGTTTCCCTGTCCGCCGGGCCGTTCGGCCCCTGGCAGCGGGCAAGCCCTTTCCGTCACTCTCGGAGGGGGGCGACGCAGACCGCCGGACTCGTCCGGGCAGACCGACGGGTGGGCGCCGACCAAGGGGTGGACATGGACAGTACCGCCGCAGCATCCGATTCCGACCCTGACGCGGCTGCGGCTTCCGGCCCGCCGACCGACCCGGGCTCCGCGCGGGGGCCCGTCCGCGTGTTCCTGCTCGACGACCACGAGGTGGTCAGGCGCGGCCTGCGCGACCTCCTCGGCGGTGAACCCGGCATCGAGGTGGTGGGCGAGGCCGCCACCGGGGAGCAGGCACTGGCCCGGGGGCCCGCGCTGCGGCCCGACGTCGCCGTGCTCGACGTCCGGCTCCCGGACGGCAACGGCATCACCGTGTGCCGGGAACTGCGTTCGCTGATGCCGGGCCTCGCCTGTCTGATGCTCACGTCGTTCGACGACGAGGACGCCCTCCTCGACGCCATCATGGCCGGGGCTGCGGGCTATGTGCTGAAGCAGATCAACGGCTCCGACCTGGTCACGGCGGTACGTACGGTCGCCTCCGGGCAGTCGCTGCTCGACCCGGCGACGACGGCGCGGCTGATGCGGTCGCTGCGTGGGCCCGAGGAGGACGCGCCCGCCGAGGACGCGCGTCTCTCCGTCCTGAACGAGCGCGAGCGTGCCATCCTCGCGCTCGTCGGGGAGGGGCTCACCAACCGCCAGATCGGCGGCAAGCTGTATCTGTCCGAGAAGACGGTGAAGAACCACATCTCCCGGATGCTGGCCAAGCTGGGCGTGGAGCGCCGCGTCCAGGCCGCCGTTCTCGCCGCCCAGGTCTCCCTCGCGGACCCGCCGGCACCGCCCCCGCGCACCGCTCCACCGGCGCCGGGACCGGGCGCGCTCCCGCGCTCCGCCCCACCACCGCCGGGGCCCGGCGCGCCCCCGCGCTCCGCCCCTACGGACAGTTCCTTCCCCACCCCGACCCACTACAACGACCCGCGCCGGTCCTGACGGCCGCCGGTCCTGACGGCCGCCGCTCCTGACGGCCGCCGCTCCTGACGGCCATCGGTCTTACGGCCACCCCCGACCCGACCAGGCCCCGGCCCTCGCTCCCGCTCCCGCTCCCGCTCCCGCTCCCGCTCCCGCTCAAGCCACGGCCAACGGCACCCGCCACTCAAGCCGCGTCCCCCGGCTCTCCCCCGCCCGCACCGCGAGGGCCCCGCCGAGCCGCTCCGCTCGTTCGGCGAGGTTGCGCAGGCCCGCGCCCCGGTCGGCGCCGGGCGGTACGGAGGGTGTGTCGCCGCCCCCTGCGCCCCCGGCCTCCTCCCGCACGCGCTCGATGCCCACCCCGTCGTCCACCACGGCCAGTTCGAGCACGCCCTTGCGCATCACCAGGGACACCTCCGCTCGGCGTGCCCGCGCGTGCCGGGCGACGTTGGACAGGGCCTCGTTGAGGACGGCGACGACGTCGTCGGCGACGGCGCGGGGGACGTCCGTGTCGATCAGGCCCTCCATCCGGAGCGCGGGCGTGAAGCCGAGGACGGGCGCCGCGTCCTCCACGGCACGGACGGTGCGCACGCGGAGGCCGGCCGCCCCGCCGGGGGCCTCGTGGTCGCGCAGGCCGAAGATGGTGGATCGGATGATCTTGATGGTGGCGTCCAGGTCGTCGACGGCGCGGTGCAGCCGCTCGGCGGCACCGGGGTGCTCCACGAACCGCTGCACGCTCTGCAGCGTCATGCCGGTGGCGAAGAGCCGCTGGATCGCGAGGTCGTGCAGGTCGCGGGCGATGCGGTCGCGGTCCTCAAGCAGGCTCATCTGCTCCGCGTCGCGGCGCCGGTCGGCGAGTTCCAGGCCGAGGGCGGCCTGGCCCGCGAACCCCGTCAGGGGCGTGGTCTCGGCCTCGACGAAGCCGGGGCGCCCGGCGGCGCGGGCGAGCAGCAGCACACCGCGTACGTCGTCGCGGGTGCTCATCGGCACGGCGACGGCGGCCCCGAGCCCCTCCCAGCGGTCGGCCCTGAACGTGACGCGGGGGTCCTTGCGGACGTCGGCGGCCGTGACCAGGGCCTGGGCGTCGAGCGCGGCCCCCGCGAAGGTGCCCTGCCGGGGCAGCAGCGCGCCGCGGTGGATCTGCGCGCCGTGCCCGAGCGCGATCTCGGCACGGAACTCACCGCTGGGCTGGATCAGTTCGATCATGCCCAGCTCCGCGGAGGTGATCTCCCGGGCCCGGTCCGCCATCAGTTCGAGGACCTGGGTCTGCGGGGCGCCGGACAGGAGCGCGCTGGTGACCTCCGCGCTCGCCTGGAGCCAGCGTTCGCGCAGCCGCGCCTCTTCGTACAGGCGGGCGTTCTCGACCGCGACGCCGGCCGCGACGGCGAGCGTCAGCAGGACCGATTCGTCCTCGGCGTCGAACTCGGCACCCCCCTGCTTGCCGGTCAGGTAGAGGTTGCCGAAGACCTTGTCGCGTACGCGGACGGGGACGCCGAGGAAGCTGTGCATCGGCGGGTGATGCGGCGGGAAGCCGGAGGATGCCGGGTGGTCGGAGAGTTCGGCGAGGCGCAGCGGCTGCGGGTTGCGGATCAGCTCGCCGAGGAGGCCGTGCCCTGACGGCAGGTCGCCTATCTGTGCCCGCAGGTCGTCGCTGATGCCGACAGGCAGGAACTCGTCGAGCTTGCGGCCCTCGCCGATCACGCCGAGCGCGCCGTACTCGGCGTCGACCAGGGCGACAGCCGTCTCCACGATGCGCCGGAGCACCTGCGCCAGGTCCAGTTCGCGCCCCACGGAGAGCACCGCTTCGAGGAGGCTGTGCAGCCGGTCCCTGGTGCCGCGGACCGCGCTGATCCGCGCCGCCAGCTCCTCGAGCAGTTCGTCGAGTCGCAGCCGGGTCAACTGCCCGTGGTCCGCGCTCTGTTGCCCCATCGGATCCTCCGCCCGAGCAGACGTACCGCGCTCGCTCCGCCCTGCGCCCAGACGCTCACCGTAGCCGCTCCATGGCGCTGCGTGGAGGGTTCTTCCACCGACCGGGACCCGGCGCGGCGAGGCGGTGACACGTGGGAACCCCGGCCGCTTCCCTGCCGACCAACTGTCCACGCGCGAACGGGAGTTGCCGAGGAGCAAGGAGGGCCGGAAATGGACCGCAGAGGTGTGCTGAGGTCGGCTGCCGCCGTGGGGGCGGGCGGTGCGGCGGTCACGTGGGGCGCGGGGGCGGCGCAGGCGCGGCCGGGGTCGCGGGAGCGCGCGCCCGGACGGCCGCTGCGGGTGCACATCGTCGTCTTCGACGGCGTCGAGGAACTGGACTTCGCCGGCCCCCTGGAGGTCTTCGGCGCCGCGCGCACGGTGGGGCAGCAGGTCGAGACGCGGCTGGTCACCAGCGGCGCCCGCGGCGGCTGCACGGGCCGCTTCGGTACGCGGCTGACGGGCGTCGGCGCCTGGGACCCCGGGTCCGCCGACGTCGTCGTGGTGCCGGGCGGCGGCTTCGCGGACCGGGACGGCGCGGGCGTCTGGGCGGAGATCGCCCGGGGCCGGCTGACCCGGGCCCTGCGCGAGGCGGCCCGGCCCGGCCTCACGATGCTCGGCGTCTGTACGGGGGTGGTGGTGCTGCACGCGGCCGGTGTCGTCGGCGACCGGCCGTGCACCACGCACCACCGCGCGAAGGACCACCTCCGTGAACAGGGCGCCGACGTGCGCGACGCCCGCGTGGTCGACGACGGGAACCTCGTGTGCGCGGGCGGGGTCAGCTCCGGGATCGACGGCGCGCTGTGGCTCGTCGACCGGGCGCTCGGGCCGGAGCCGGCCGGCAAGGTGGAGGCGCTGATGGAGTTCGAGCGGCGGGGTACGGTGCTGCGGACCCGCGAGTGAGGTGGCCTCGCGCGGTGTCCCGCATATGACATAGGTCTACGCCCGTCGCCCGGCGCCGTCCGCGCGCCGGGCCCGGAATCCCTACGCCCGTCGACGGGCCCGTGGCTGACGCACCCGGTCCCTGCGTCCCGGGCGGATGGGGGCGGGCGGTACGCACGATGCGTACGCCTGTTTCATTCCGCCCAAGTTACCCCGTACATAGGGAAATTGTGATGTTCCGGTGCGTGCACGAGGGCCGCGCACCGGTCCGGAACGCTGCCATCCTGACGCCCCTCCACGGGAGAAGGCACGACGAAAGGTACGAGGAGAAGCACGAGAGAAGAGCACGGGGGAGAACGATGACAGCCATGCCCGACGAGCCGCGCCGGCCGTCACCCATCCACAAGGAACTGCTCGCCCGCGGCGCCCGCGTCGACCTGCGTCCGCGACCGGGCGAGCACGTCGACGCGGGCGACGGGGAGAACTGGGGCGACGAACGCGCCGTCGACGCCGCCTTCCTGGCGGAGCTGCTCACCCGGCCCACCTCGGGAGCCGGGGACGCCTCGGGAGCCGGGCCCACCACAGGAGCCGGGGCCGCCACAGGAGCCGGGGCCACTTCGCACCGTGCGGTGTGGCTCGCGGGCGCCCGCATCACCGGCGTCCTCGACCTGGAGGCCGCCCACCTCACCCGGCCGCTGCACCTGGAGGACTGCTGGTTCGAGGCACCCGAGCCGGTGGTCCTGAACGACGCCCGCGCCTTCACCGTCCAACTGCCCGGCTGCCATCTGCACGGCTTCCTGGCCAACTGCCTCCAGGCCCAGGGCGACGTCTGCCTCGGCCGGGGCTTCACGTCCGACGGCGAGGTGCAGGTGTGCGGGGCGCACATCCAGGGCGCGCTGGACTGCGACGGCGGGGTGTTCCGCAACGTGGGCGGCACCGCCGTCGACGCCAGCGGAGTGGTCGCCGACGGCGGTCTCTGGTTCGAGGGCGCCCGCGTGACCGGCCTGGTCGACCTGATCACCGCCCGCACCGGCGGCCAGCTCAACTGCACGAGTGGCGTCTTCGACAACAGCTCCTCGACGGACGAGCACCAGATCGCCCTCCGCGCGTACGGCATCGTCGTCGCGGACTCGGTGTTCCTGCGCGCGGACCCGGGGGACAAGGGCGGCAGGTTCGAGGCGCACGGCGAAGTCGTGCTGCGCAACGCGCAGATAGGCGGCGACCTCGACTGCACCGGCGGTGGCTTCCGGCACGCCGAGGGACGTGCCGTCGACGCGTACGGCATGGTGTGCACCGGGACCGTCCTGTGCCGCGACGGCTTCGCGGCGGACGGCGAGGTCATGCTGCACGGCGCCCGCATCGGCGGGAACCTCCAGTGCAACGGGGGCACCTTCAGGACCGGCCGGGCGGACCGGCTCGCGCTCGACGCGCAGCGCGTCGCCGTGGACGGCAACGTGAACCTGCGCGACAAGTTCGACGCGCGCGGCGGGGTCAGCCTGCTCAACGCCCGTGTGGGCGGGGACCTGAGCTGCAAGGACGGCCGGTTCCTGCGCTCGCCGCAGGGCAAGTACGCGCTGCGGCTGCTCGGCGCCGACGTCACCCGCCGGGTCCGCTTCCTGCCCACCGACCTCGACGGCACCGTCGACCTGCGGATGGCGAAGGTCGGGGGCTGGCAGGACACCCCGCGCAGCTGGGACCGGGCCGGGCGGCCCGGCCGTGCCGCCCACGTACGGCTCAACGGCTTCACGTACACGAGCATCCAGGGCATGACCACGGAGCGCAGGCTCGCCTGGCTGGCCCGTGACGACGACGGCTTCGCGCCGCAGCCCTATCGGCAGCTCGCCGACGTGCATCAGCGCGAAGGGGACGAGCGGGGGGCCCGTCAGGTACGGGTCGCCGCCCAGTTGCGGCGCAGGGAGCGGCCGCACGGCCTCCTCGACCGGGTCCAGTGGCCCTTCCGGATGGCCTGGACGGGCGTCCTGTGGGCCACCATGGGCTTCGGCTACTGGCCCTGGAGGATCCTGCTGCCCATCGGCGGGCTGTACTCCTTCGGCTGCTGGTGGTTCGCCCGCGCCGAGGCCCGCGGGCAGATCCTGCGCTCGCGTACGGTCGGCGGCGACCTCGACTTCCACTCCGCCCGGTACACCGCCGACCTGCTCATTCCCGGGGCCGGCCTCGGGGAGCGCTCCCGGTTCTACGCCGTCGGGGACGCGGCGACGTGTGCGTCCGTCTACACCCTTGCGGGGTGGGCGCTGGCCGCCATGCTGATCGCGGGGCTCACTGGGGTGTTCAAGCGGTTGTAGGGGCCCGCCCGGCTGCTCCCTCGCGGGGCGCCCCAGACCCGCCCCTTCTCCGTAACCAGGGGCGCAGCGGCGGGAATGTGAGCCCGTCCGGCGATTGAGGACGAGGCGCGGAGCGCCGATACGGGGTCCGGGGCGGCAGCCCCGGGCGGGCAGCTCGGCAAGGCCCGTCCAGGGCGCGAGATCGTCGTACACGCGTAGTTCCGCCGACGGTCGCATGGTGTCACCATGCGGAGTCCAGGCGGGGGCGCGAAGGGGGAGGCGTGGATGGCTGAGGTGTTCTTGCGGCGGCTCACCAGGTGGCAGGCCGAGCAGCAGCGGGAGGGGATGGCGGACCTGTACGTGGCCTGCCACGAGCCCGGCGGCGGGGACCGCAGGGCGTTCCTGGAGCGGTTCGAACGGCACGTCCAGGAAGTGGACTTCGACATGGTGACCGCCAACTCGGCGGGCGTGCTCGCCGGTTGCCTGTACGGCTTCAGGCCCGAGCGGGGCGGCGCGCTGGCGGACGGGTTCCGGGACCTGCTGCCCGCCGACCTCGTCGTCCCCGCCGGATCGGGTCGCCTTTTCGTCCTGACGGAGCTGATGGTCCTGCCGGAGTACCGCTACCAGGGCGTGGCCACCCGGCTCCGGGACCTCCTGCTGTCCCGGCACGCGACCGACGTCGTCACCGCCGCGGTGCCGCCGGGCACGGAGTCCGCACACGAGGTGCTGCGGGCGTGGTCCTACAGCAAGCTGGGCGAGTTCGCGGCGCCCCCGAGGGAGGCGTGGCTGCGCCCGCGCTCCGGCTGAGCCCCGGCGGGCCCGCCGGGAACCCCGGAAGGGGCCCCTCGCCGGTTCCGGGTACTCAGGCACTATGGGGCCATGAGTGAGACGGGTAAGCAGTCAGACGACGACGCAGCGGTGGAGCGGGCCGGTGGCTCGGTGCCCGGCGGACCGGCGGCCGAGGGGTCGATGCCCGACTGGGAGAAGCGCTTCCGCGCTCCGCGCGTGTCCCTGCCGGACTGGGCCGAGGACGCCCCCGACCGTTCGCTGTTCGTGTCGAACGCCACCGGGACGTACGAGCTGTACGCGTGGGACCGCGCGACGGGCGAGCAGCGCCAGGTCACGGACCGGCCGAACGGCACGACGGACGGCGCGCTCTCGCCGGACGGCCGCTGGATCTGGTGGTTCGACGACACCGACGGCGACGAGTTCGGAGTCTGGCTGCGCCAGCCCTTCGACGGCAGCGGCACGGACGAGCCCGCCGTCCCCGGCCTCGAACCGTCCTACCCGGCGGGCCTCGCCATCGGCCGCGACGGGCGCACGGTGGTGGTGGGCCGCTCCACCGACGAGGACGGCTCGACCATCCACGTGGCGCGCGCCGACGCCGCCCCCGGCGAGACCCCCGCCGAGATCTACCGCCACCGCGAGTCCGCCGGCGTCGGCGACCTGTCGCACGACGGCACCCTGATCGCCGTCGAGCACACCGAGCACGGAGACGCGATGCACGCGGCGCTGCGCGTCCTGCGCACCGACGGCTCGACGGTCGCCGACCTCGACGACAGCAGGGGCGGCACCGTCGACCTGGGCCTGGAGGTGCTCGGCTTCGCCCCGGTGGACGGCGACACCCGCCTCCTGGTGGGCCACCAGCGCCGCGGCCGCTGGGAGCCGATGGTGTGGGACGTGGCCACGGGCGAGGAGAGCGACCTGGCGCTCGACCTGCCGGGCGACGTCTCCGCCGAGTGGTATCCGGACGGCTCCGCGCTGCTCGTCGCGCACGGCTTCGAGGCCCGCGGCGACCTGTGGCGGTACGACCTCGCCACCCGCGAGCTGACCCCCGTGCCGACGCCGCGCGGCTCGGTCTCCGGCGCCACCGCCCGCCCCGACGGCACCGTGGAGTACATGTGGTCGTCGGCCGCCGAGCCGCCCGTCCTGCGCTCCACCTCCGGCAAGGTCGTCCTGGACCCGCCCGGCATGAAGGCGCCGGGTTCGGTGCCCGTCGAGGACGTGTGGGTGGAGGGGCCCGGCGGCAGCATCCACGCCCTCGTGCAGAAGCCCGCGGGCGCGAGCGGGCCGCTGCCCACCGTCTTCGAGGTGCACGGCGGGCCGACCTGGCACGACAGCGACGCCTTCATGGCGGGACCGGCAGCCTGGGTCGACCACGGGTACGCGGTGGTCCGCGTCAACTACCGGGGCTCCACCGGGTACGGCCGGGAGTGGACGGACGCCCTCAAGCACCGCGTCGGCCTCATCGAGCTCGAGGACATCGGGGCCGTGCGCGAGTGGGCCGTCTCGTCCGGGCTCGCCGACCCCGACCGGCTCGTGCTCTCCGGCGGCTCCTGGGGCGGCTACCTCACCCTCCTCGGCCTCGGCACACAGCCCGACGCCTGGGCCCTCGGTCTCTCCGCCGTACCCGTCGCGGACTACGTGACGGCGTACCACGACGAGATGGAGGCTCTGAAGGCCATCGACCGCACCTTCTTCGGGGGCACGCCCGAGGAGGTCCCCGAGCGCTTCGAGGCGTCCTCGCCGCTCACCTACGTCGACGCGGTGAAGGCGCCCGTCTACATCTCCGCCGGGGTGAACGATCCGCGCTGCCCGATCCGGCAGGTCGAGAACTACGTGGACCGGCTCGCGGCGCGGGACGCCGTCCACGAGGTGTACCGGTACGAGGCCGGGCACGGGTCCCTGGTGGTGGACGAGCGGATCAAGCAGGTGGGCCTTGAGCTGGACTTCGCCCGGCGACATCTGGGCTAGTCCCTCCTCAAACGCCGGAGGGGTTGGTGTTCAGCCCGTCCGGCGTTTGAGGACGAGGCGCGGAGCGCCGATACGGGGTCTGGGGCGGAGCCCCAGGATCGGAGAAGGGGCGGGACCGGGGCGCCCCGCGAGGACCCTCCCCGAGGCCGCCCCGTACCGTAAGGGTGTGTACCGGTTCCTGCTGACCCCCCGCTGGTGGGGGATCAACCTCTTCGTCGCGCTGTCGATCCCCGTGTGCCTGTTCATGGGCTCCTGGCAGCTGAGCCGCTTCGAGGACCGTGTGCAGGACCACAAGGACGCCGAGCGCCAGGCCACCACGGACACGGGCGCGGCCCGCCCGCTGGCCTCGCTCCTTCCGGTGGACAAGCGGACGTCGGGCGAGACGGCGTCGGCCACCGGCCGGTGGGGCAGACAACTCCTCGTACCGGACCGGGATCTGGACGACAAGCGCGGGTTCTACGTGCTGACGCTCCTGGACACGGACGGCGGCCGGTCGCTGCCGGTGGTGCGGGGCTGGCTCCCGGGCACCGCCGACGCGAAGAGGGCACCGGCCGCCCCGCGCGGCGAGGTCGAGGTGAAGGGCGCCCTACAGGCGTCGGAGAGCATCAGCTCCGACGGGGTGACCAAGGCGGGCGGCCTGCCGTCGGGGCAGGTCGGCATGATCAGCGCGGCGTCGCTGGTGAACCTGGTCCCGGACGACGTGTACGACGCGTGGATCACGCTCGCCGAGGGCGACAGGAGCGGCGCGGGCCTGAAGCCGGTACCGGCGTCGGCGCCCGAGGACAGCGGCCTGGACATGAAGGCGTTCCAGAACCTGGGCTACACCGGCGAGTGGTTCGTCTTCGCCGGGTTCGTGCTGTTCATGTGGTTCCGGCTGTTCCGGCGCGAGCGGGAGTTCGCACGGGACGCGGCGCTCGGCCTGCTGCCGGACCCGGACGCGGCTCCCGAAGCGCCCCCTGCTGCGGATGACAGGGACCAGGCCACTCCCGGCACGACGACGGCGCCCACCCAGAGCTGAGGCCCCCGGAGCCGGGGCTACTGCGCCGCGAGCACCCCGGTCTTGTACACCGTCCCGGAACACGCGTTGCCGACTGTCGTGCTCGCCGAGGGCGATCCCGGGTCCGCCGTGAGGGACACCGCGACGCTGCCGTCGACCGTGTTCTCGTCCTCGCGGACCAGCTGGGGCGTCGCCCCGCCGGGGGCGCCCGTCTCGGAGCCGCCGTTGCCGCCGCCGCCCGCGCCGCCGCTGTCGGTGGGCGTCGGGTTCGGCGACGGGTCGCCGCCCTCGGAGGGGCAGGTGGCCGAAGGCACCCAGGCGAACCGCACCTCGTAGGCGGCGCCGGGCTGGAGGACGAGGGCGCTGGACTCCTGCGCCGGGTCGGGCAGTCCGACCGCGGCGTCGCCCGCCGTGTGGTCGACGACGTTGACGTTGCCCGGCTCGGTGGCGCCCTGGGCCGCGGCGACGACGGTGCCCGCGCCGCTCACCGTGCAGCTGTCGCCGGAGACATTGGAGATGCGGAAGGTGCCGTACACCTTGCCGTCGGCCTCGGTGGGTCCGGTGGAGCCGACGGCGCTGAGCTGGGCGGCGTCGCAGGTCGGCGAGGAGGCGGCGGCGGTGTCCTGGGAGCCCGGCTCGGGGCCGCCGGTGGCGCCCCCGGGCTTGTCGGTCCTGCCCTTGTCGCCCTCGCCCTTCTCCTTCTTCTCCTTGCTGTCCTTCTTGTCCTTCTTCTCCTTGGCCTTGTCGCTCTTGGGGTCCTGCTCGCGCTTGTCGCGGTCGACGGCGCCACCGGTGTCGTGCTGGCTCGGCTGGTCGCTGCCCGCGCCCACGATGGAGGGGCGGGCGTCGGAGTCGCCGCCGGAGTTGGTGACGTGCACCAGGGCGGGGATGGCCGTGCCGACGAGGAGCGCGGCGGCGGCCACGCCGACGACGGCCTGGCGCTTGCGGGCGCGGCGCGCGGGCACCGCGTGCCGCAGCCTGTCCAGGGCGGCGTCGCCCGGCGCGATCCCGCCGACGGTGTCCTTGAGCAGGCGCCGCAGCGCCAGTTCGTCGCGGTCGAGGCCTTCGGGCTCGTCGCCGTCGTCGTCCGCGCCGCCGCCGAACGGCCCGCCCCCGAAGGGACCTCCGCCGGAGCCGGAGCCACCGCCGCGGGAGCCGCCGCCCGAACCACCGGAGCCGCCGGAGCCGTCCGCGCCGTCCGCGCCGCTCGCACCGGAGCCGGAGTCAGCGGGCGACGAGCTGCCGGTGGGCTCTGCGGCCTCCTCGGTCTCCTTGGCCACCTTGGCCTCGGTGCTCGCGTCGCCGTCGCCCGCGGCGCCCTTCAGGGCCCCGTCAGCGCCCCGCAGGTCGCCCTCTCCGCCGTCGGCGGGGGCGCCGTCCCCGGCGGTTCCGGCGGCAGCGCTCGCCTTCACGGGCAGGTCGAGGACCACACCGGAGCCGGTGGTCGTCGTACCGCCGCCGATCGGACCCAGCACACCGATCCCGCCGTCGCGGTCATGGCCGCGGCGCGCGCGCCGCTCTTCGTACACGTTCACGTTCATGTTCCGTCGTTCGCGCATGGTGCCGCGCGCAGCGCCGTTCCTCGTGCGCCCCTTGTCCGTCATGCCGGGGCCTCCATGGCGACCCGCAGGGCGGCGATGCCCCGCGAGCCGTACGCCTTGACCGAGCCGAGGGATATGCCGAGGGTCTCGGCGACCTGGGCCTCGGTCATGTCGGCGAAGTACCGCAGGACGAGGACCTCGCGCTGGCGGCGCTGGAGGCCGCGCATGGCCTTGATCAGCTCGTCGCGCTCCAGCTGGTCGTACGCGCCCTCCTCGGCGCTCGCCATGTCCGGCATCGGCTTGGTGAGCAGCTTCAGGCCGAGGATGCGGCGGCGCAGCGCGGACCGGGAGAGGTTCACGACGGTCTGGCGCAGATACGCGAGGGTCTTCTCCGGGTCGCGCACCCGCTTGCGCGCGGAGTGCACGCGGATGAAGGCTTCCTGTACGACGTCCTCGCAGGAGGCGGTGTCGTCCAGGAGCAGGGCGGCGAGGCCGAGCAGCGACCGGTAGTGGGCGCGGTAGGTCTCGGTGAGATGGTCGACGGTGGTGCCCGCGGTCACGCTCAACTCATCGCCCTCGCGCTGAGTCGGGATGCGGGCAGGCCGCGCTGCGGGCATGGGGGCGATCACCGGCATGCCGCCGGGGACGCGCCGCCGGGGCGGTCGCAGTGCCGCCGCGCCGCTCGCCGCTGTGAAGTCCAGTACCTCTGCCACGCCTGTTGGACACGCTTCCCCCCATCAGGGTTGTACGCGGCGGGTGTGGCGTATTGCATCGCGTGCCCGGTGCGAGGCGCACACGCCCTGGTCGCGGCGTGCGTCGCGGCCGCGGGAACCGCTCGCGACGATGCATCAAATGCCCCCATGCGTACCAGCTCTTCCCCTATGCCCCATCTTCTTTACGCAGCACTGCAGGCCGCCCACTGGAGGGCGACGGCGAAGACGCGCGCTGCGCCGCCGCGGTTGCAGCGCGCAGAAGCCGAATCTTCGAACGCGGAGACGTCCCAGTTCAAGCGGTCTGGACCATCAGGTTGGACACAGAACTTACACACTTCCCAAGGGGCCTTCCGCTCCGGGCACCGGAAGCGGGGCGTCCGCTGACGGAAGTGAGGCGTCCGCTCAGCGGTTACCGAGCTCCGCCGCCACCAGCTCGGCGATCTGCGTGGTGTTGAGGGCGGCACCCTTGCGCAAGTTGTCCCCGCACACGAAGAGTTCGAGAGCCGTCGGGTCGTCGAGGGCGCGGCGCAGCCGCCCGACCCAGGTCGGGTCGGTGCCGGTGGCGTCGGCGGGCGTCGGGAACTCACCGGCCGCGGGGTCGTCGAAGAGCACGACGCCGGGCGCGGTCGCCAGGATCTCGCGGGCACGGGCGACGGTCACCTCGTCCTCGAAGCGCGCGTGCACGGTCAGGGAGTGGGTGGTGACGACGGGCACCCGTACACAGGTCACGGCGACCCGCAGATCGGGCAGGCCGAGGATCTTGCGGGACTCGTCGCGGACCTTCATCTCCTCCGAGGACCAGCCGTCCTCGCGGAGCGCGCCGACCCACGGCACCACGTTCAGGGCGACGGGCTCGGGGAAGGGCCCGGTGTCGTCGCCCACGGCCCTGCGGACGTCGCCGGGTCCGGTGCCGAGCTCGGAGCCCGCGACGAGGCTGAGCTGGCGCCGCAGGGTGTCGATGCCGTCGCGTCCGGCCCCGCTGACCGCCTGGTACGAGGAGACGATCAGTTCCCGCAGCCCGAACTCGGCGTGCAGGGCGCCGAGGGCCACGATCATCGACAGGGTGGTGCAGTTGGGGTTGGCGACGATGCCGCGGGGCCGCACCCGGGCGGCGTGCGGATTGACCTCGGGCACCACGAGCGGCACGTCCGGGTCCATCCGGAAGGCGGCGGAGTTGTCCACGACGACGACGCCCCGGGACGCCGCGATGGGCGCCCACTGCTCGGCGACGGGCACGGGCACGTCGAACATGGCGACGTCGACGCCGTCGAAGACGTCCTCGGTCAGCGCGAGGACCTCGACCTCGGCGCCGCGCACGGCCAGCTTGCGGCCGGCCGAGCGCGGCGACGCGACGAGTCGGATCTCGCCCCAGATGTCGGCGTGCTGCGACAGGATCTGGAGCATCACCGTGCCGACGGCCCCGGTCGCTCCGACGACCGCGAGCGTCGGCTTGCGGTTCATCGCCCGGTGCCCCCATAGACCACGGCCTCGTCCGAGTCGGAGTCGAGCCCGAAGGCGGTGTGGACGGCCCGGACGGCCTCGTTCACGTCGTCGGCGCGGGTGACGACGGAGATGCGGATCTCCGAGGTCGAGATCAGCTCGATGTTCACGCCCGCGTCGCTGAGCGCCTCGAAGAACGTCGCCGTGACACCGGGGTTGGTCTTCATGCCCGCGCCGACGAGGGAGATCTTCGCGATCTGGTCGTCGTAGCGCAGGGAGTCGAAGCCGACCCCCGCCCTGGTCTTCTCCAGCGCCTCGATGGCCTTGGGGCCCTCGGTCTTCGGCAGCGTGAAGGAGATGTCGGTGAGCCCCGTGGAGGCGGCGGAGACGTTCTGCACGACCATGTCGATGTTGACCTGGGCGTCGGCGATGGCGCGGAAGATCGCCGCGGCCTCGCCCGGCTTGTCCGGGACGCCCACGACCGTGATCTTGGCCTCGGACGTGTCGTGTGCGACACCGGAGATGATGGCCTGCTCCACCTTGCGGTCCCCTTGCGGTTCGTTGCTGACCCATGTGCCCTGGAGCCCGCTGAAGGACGAGCGCACATGGATCGGGATGTTGTAACGGCGGGCGTACTCCACGCAGCGGTGGAGCAGCACCTTGGACCCGGAGCTGGCCAGCTCCAGCATGTCCTCGAACGAGATCCAGTCGATCTTCCGCGCCTTCTTCACGACGCGCGGGTCGGCGGTGAACACACCGTCGACGTCCGTGTAGATCTCGCAGACCTCCGCGTCGAGTGCGGCGGCGAGGGCCACGGCCGTGGTGTCGGAACCGCCGCGGCCCAGCGTGGTGATGTTCTTGCCCTCCTGGCTGACGCCCTGGAACCCGGCGACGATGGCGATGTTGCCCTCGTCGATCGAGGTCCGGATGCGTCCGGGCGTGACGTCGATGATGCGCGCTTTGTTGTGCACCGAGTCGGTGATGACACCGGCCTGGCTGCCGGTGAACGACTGGGCCGCGTGGCCCAGGTTCTTGATCGCCATGGCAAGGAGGGCCATGGAGATCCGCTCTCCGGCGGTCAGCAGCATGTCGAACTCACGCCCGGCAGGGATCGGCGATACCTGTCCGGCGAGATCGATCAACTCATCCGTCGTGTCACCCATCGCCGACACCACGACGACCACTTGGTGGCCGTTCTTCTTGGCGTCGACGATCCGCTTGGCGACCCGCTTGATGCCCTCGGCATCGGCTACGGAGGAGCCTCCGTACTTCTGCACGACAAGGCCCACGTGCGCTCCTCGCTCGTTTAAGTCTCTTACCGCACTGCTGCGGTCGGCTCAGTCTAACGAGCGGCCGGTTGTCACCCCGCGTGTATCACATCATGAGATGTCCCGCTCACTCCGTGATCACCCGGGCAGTCCGTACTCCGGCCGCTCCGCGAGGGCACATGCCCGCCGTGGAGCCCGTCACTCCGGAAAGTGGGGCGGGTCACAGCGCCCAGGGGTGCGGTCTACCTCGCCTCGCGCAGGCCCAGCGGGCCCGCGATCTCCTCGGCCATCACCTGGCCCGCGACCTCCGCGAGGGCGTCGTCGGAGAGGTCCTCGTCGGTGTCGAGGCCGTCCAGGTCCTCCAGGGGCTGGTTCAGGCGGACGTGCGCCACCAGGGACTGAAGGGCGCGCAGGGACGCGGACGCGGTGGCGCCCCAGTTCGAGAAGTAGGAGAACTGCCACCACCACAGGGCTTCCGTGGTGCGGCCCGCGCGGTAGTGGGCGAGGCCGTGACGCAGGTCGGTGACGACGTCGGCGAGGTCGTCGGAGATCCGGCAGGCGACCGGCGCCTTGCGGGGCTCGTAGGGGTCGAAGACCTCGGAGTAGACGTCGATCGGGTCGAGGAGGACGGCGAGCCGCTCGCGGAGCTCGTCCACGTCGCCCTCGGGACCGAGGTCCGGTTCGTACCGCTCGTCCGGGACGATGTCCTCGTGCGCGCCGAGACGGCCGCCGGCGAGGAGCAGCTGGGAGACCTCCAGGAGGAGGAAGGGGACGGCCGAGTCCGGCTCGGCGCCCCGCGCGACCTCCGTGACCGCCACGATGAAGCTCTCGATCTGGTCGGAGATCTGGACCGCGAAGTCGTCGGGGTCCGGGGCGGCGGAGTGCAGCAGCGTGTTCCGGGGTGCTTCGGCTGACTTAGACATCTAGGAGTCGTCTCCCCTCGAAAGCGCGGCCCAGAGTGACCTCGTCCGCGTATTCCAGATCTCCCCCGACAGGGAGTCCGCTGGCCAGGCGGGTGACCTTCAGGCCCATCGGCTTGATCATGCGCGCGAGGTACGTCGCCGTGGCCTCGCCCTCCAGGTTCGGGTCGGTGGCCAGGATCAGCTCCGTGACCGTGCCGTCGGCGAGCCTGGCGAGGAGTTCCCGTATCCGCAGATCGTCCGGGCCCACGCCCTCGATCGGGCTGATGGCCCCGCCGAGGACGTGGTACCGGCCGCGGAACTCACGGGTCCGCTCGATCGCCACCACGTCCTTGGGCTCCTCCACCACACAGATGACGGCGGGGTCGCGGCGCGGGTCGCGGCAGATGTTGCACAGCTCTTCCTGCGCGACGTTCCCACAGGTCGCGCAGAAGCGGACCTTGTCCTTGACCTCCAGGAGGGCGTGCGCGAGACGGCGTACGTCGGTGGGCTCGGCCTGGAGGATGTGGAAGGCGATCCGCTGCGCGCTCTTGGGACCGACGCCGGGCAGCCTGCCCAACTCGTCGATGAGGTCCTGGACCACGCCTTCGTACACGGAGTGCCTTCCTGTTTCCGGTCGCCGTACCCGGCTTCCGGATCTTCATTCTTCGGGGCTCAGGGAGCTTTTGTACGTACCGTAGTTGGCCGTCGGCTGACTTAGAAGGGAACCGCCGGGCCCGCGCCGGGGCGCCCTAGAACGGCAGGCCGGGGATGCCGCCGCCGCCCAGGCCCTGGGCGAGCGGGCCGAGCTTCTGCTGCTGGAGCGCCTGGGCGTTCTCGTTGGCCGCCTGCACCGCCGCGACCACCAGGTCCGCGAGGGTCTCGGTGTCCTCGGGGTCGACGGCCTTGGGGTCGATCACCAGGCCGCGCAGCTCGCCGGAGCCGGTGACCGTCGCCTTGACGAGGCCGCCGCCGGCCTGTCCGTCGACCTCCGTGCGCGCCAGCTCCTCCTGCGCGGCGGCGAGGTCCTGCTGCATCTTCTGGGCCTGCTGCAACAACTGCTGCATATTGGGCTGGCCACCACCGGGGATCACGATCAGCTCCTGCACGTCGGGTCGGTCGGACCGTGCGGACCGGTCAGGCCGGTCGGTCCGGGTCGGTTCGTATGGTCCGTACGGCGGGGTTTTCCCGTCTGTCACGAGCCTACGTGGTCGGGGGTGCACGCGCCCCAGCACTCCGGCCGCCACTCGTTCGGGTGAGATCTCCCGCGCGCCTATACCTGATCAAGCGCCCCTTCCAGGCGGAAAAGCCGCGAAAACTGCCGCATAGCCACCCATTGGGCGGTAGGACTTGTGCCGCGCAGAGGCACCATCCATTACGTTGCGTCACTTATGCGGAAGCCGAGGGAGTGCCGGGTGAGCCACCACCAGCCGGAGATGCAGCCTGAGGGGGTGCCCCAGGAAGGGAGCGGCGCCGGTGACCGCCCACCCGGTCCGCTGCCCGGGGACCTGGCAGGGCGGTCGTTCCCACTGGGCGACTGGGGCGAGCCCGCGGACCGGCTCGACGAGCTGTACCGCTGGGTGGAGCGCGGGGCCCTGGACACGGCGGCCTGGTACCTGCGCGACCGGGCCCGCAAGCGGCTCGGCGCCCGGCTGCTGCGGGGCGGGGCGGCGCTCGGGGCCGTGGGGGCGGGGGTCCTTCCGCTGCTCGACCTCGCGGGCGGCGTCGCGGGCGCGGCCCCCTGGGGGTATGTGTCGCTGCTCGCCGGGGTGGCGTGCGTCGGGTGCGACAGGGTCTTCGGGCTCACCTCCGGCTGGATGCGGGACATGGCCACCGCGCAGGCCGTGCAGCGGCGGTTGCAGGTGCTCCAGTTCGACTGGGCGTCGGAGAGCGTGCGGGAGGTGCTCGGGCCCACGGACGGGACGGCCAGCGAGGCGGCCGAGCGGTGTCTCGGGGTGCTGCGGAGGTTCTCCGAGGACGTGACGGAGCTCGTGCGGGCCGAGACGGCCGACTGGATGGTGGAGTTCCGGGCGGGGGCCGCGCCGCTGCTGATGCAGGGTGCCGTGCCCGGCGGGGCCTCCGGGCACCCCCGGGAGGCGGGGCCGGGCCCCGGGCGGTTTCCGTTGCCGCCCGGTGCGCGGCCCAATATGCCTCGGCAGCGGCCTCCTGAGCCGCGATAGCCGCGGTTGCGGGGGCAGGCAGCTGTCAGCCGTCAGCTGTAGATGATCATGGAGCCTTGGGCCAGGCTTCGGGTCGTCGCCGCGTGCAGGCCCAGCCAGACGTGGCGTTCACGGGCGAAGGGGCTCGGGTCGTGAGGGGCCGGGTTCGCGGGCTCCTCCAGGGTGGTGGGGGCCTGGGGCGGGGCCGGGGGCAGCGGGGGGTTCGCCGGG
Source organism: Streptomyces typhae (assembly GCF_009755605.1). GTDB lineage: Bacteria > Actinomycetota > Actinomycetes > Streptomycetales > Streptomycetaceae > Streptomyces > Streptomyces typhae. The sequence goes on along the minus strand of NZ_WPNZ01000009.1, from coordinate 117,667 downwards.
TCTATGCCGATGGACGGGGCGACGTACTCGAGCTCCCGCAGCAGGGCCTGGGAGGAGCCGAGCGGGCCGCCGCCGGCGAGCAGCTCGTCGTTGGACAGCGGCGCGGGGAAGTCCACGGGCACGTACGCGCCGGCGTGGTCGTAGTGCCACACCAGGTGCGACTGCTGCGCGGTCGTGTCGAACATCTCCAGGAGCTGTTCGTAGTCGCCGCCGAGCGCGTCGACGGGCGTGACCTCCAGGCCGCAGATCTTCAGGAGGTAGGCGCGGCGCAGGAAGTGCAGCGCGTCGTAGTCGAACCCCGCGACCGGGGCCACGTCGCCGGACAGGCCCGGCATGTACGCGTAGACGGGCACCGACGGCAGCCCGGCCTCGCCGAGCGCCTTGTCGTACACGGCGAGTTCTTCGGCGAAGGGGTTGTCGGCGCTGTGACACAGCACGTCGACGAGCGGGACCAGCCACAGGTCGCAGGCCAAGAAATGCTCCTAGGGTCGGGTCGGTGAAGGGCTTCGTACGTGGCTACCGGAGTAGCTACCGTGCGTGTTGCTGCGGAAGCGTAGTGGCACCGGGTCCGCTCAGCCTCCCCCCTGCACGTCCCAGATCCACACCCCGTCTACCCACTTTGCGCGCTGTCCAAGGAGGTCGTCGACCGTCGTGCGCAGCGCCGTGTCGCCGGGTTGCGGCGCGAGCACGAGGACGCCCGCGTTCCAGTACCGCAGATCCACCTGGGCGGCGCGGCGCCAGGCGTCGCTGAGCCGCACCGGGCGGCCGGAGTTGCGGATGTCGCGCAGCAGGTTGGAGGTGTTGCGCGGCGAGGCGCCGTAGATGCCGATGCGGTCCGGGCCCCAGGGCCCGTTGAAGTAGCCGCCGGGAAGCTTGAAGCCCAGGTCGGCCACGGCCTGCCAGTGCAGGGCCTCCGCGCCCGCCGGGTCGGGCAGCGGCACCGGTACGAGGGTCTCGCCGGCGGCCGTGTCGACGTACTCCTTCCAGGTGCCGTCCGCGATGAACGAGGGCACCTCGGTGCGGTCCACCGCCTTCAGGGGCAGCGGGAACAGGGGCAGCAGGGCGAGGGCGACAGCACCCAGACCCGCGTACCGCAGGGCGCCGCCGCGGGCAGCGAGCCGCCCCACCGCGAGGGCCACGAGCATCCCGAGGGCGGGCGCGCACACCATCGCCACCCGCGACTCGATGACCGACTCGAACAGCGGCTTGTCGGAGAGCAGCGCCCACGGCCCGGAGAGGACCGTGTCGGTCAGCGGAATGCGGAACTTCGGGCCGAGGGACAGGAAGGCCGCGGCGACCGCGGTGAACGCGAGGGCCCGCACCACCGCCTGCCGCCACAGCCACACCACGATCAGGAACGCGAGGACGACGAGCGGCCAGCCATAGAAGGCGTTCTGCTCTGTGGGGTTCATGGACAGCGAGGCCGCGGTGCCGGCGTCGCCCGCGAGGGAGCGCTCGGAGAAGGAGAGCAGGGCGAGCGGGCTGTTGCCCGCGTTGTCGCCGTGCAGGACGCTCTTGTAGCTCTGCGGACCGAAGAACTGCCACCACAGCGGGAAGGCCACCAGCGGCAGACAGACCGCGAGGGCGATGCCGGTGCCGCGCGCCAGCGGACGCCAGGCCGCGCGTGCGACATCGCGGCGCAGCACCGCGTACGCCACCGTGAAGAGCAGCATGCCCATCGCGGCGAGCAGCAGCGGCTCCTCGCCGAGGAAGATCTGGTAGGTCGCGAAGAGGCCGAGGACGACCCCGTCCCGTACGACGCGCTGCCCTTCGCAGAGCCGCAGCGCCCGGTCCACGATCAGCGGGATCATGAACAGGACGATGAAGTTCGGGTGGGCGTGCGCGTGGCTGATCATCGGGGGCGCGAACGCGGCGAGGGCCGCGCCGGTGGCGGCGGCGCCCCGGTGCCTTACGAGCCTGCGGACGATCAGCCAGTACCAGGCGAAGGCGGTCGCGGCGAGGCCGAGGGTCATCGCCACGTTCAGGCTGACGGCGGGACCGAGGGCCCAGGTGAGGGGCGCGAGCGGCACGGACAGGCCGAGCATGACCGTGTTGGCCATGAGGTTCACGCCGTCGGGGGCGTTCTGAAGGTCCGTGAAGAGCGGGTTCTGGAAGTGGGCGACGTTGTGGGCGGTGACTTCGAAGAACCACTCCCACTGGTTCTGGTCCTGGAGGGAGTGCGGGAGGTAGCGGTGGTCCGGGGAGGTCCAGCGGGCCGAGTACAGGACGGCGGCGAAGGCCACGAAGAGGGCCAGGGCCAGGAGGTCGGCGCGGCGCAGGGAGCGGATCCGCAGGGCGGAGACCTCGGCGAGGACCCGGACGTAGTCGGTGGGCCTGACCTTGGAGCCCTCCTGGTGCGACCAGCGCACCGGCACCTCCGCGACGGGCCAGCCCTGGCGCCGGAAGTGGTGCAGGATCTCGACGTCGATGCCCCAGCCGCTGAGCCGGGACGCGGCGAACGCCGCGCGGGCACGGTCGCCGTCGAAGAGCTTGAAGCCGCACTGGGTGTCGCGGATCCCGGGGACGGCGACCGTGCGTATCAGGAAGTTGCCGCCGCGGCCGAGGAGCTCGCGCAGGCGGTGCTGGTGGACGTCTATGGTCGCGCCCGGCCGCGCGCGGGAGCCGACGGCCGCCGCGTGTCCGTCGGCGAGCGCCTTCTCCAGGGCGGGCAGTTCCTCGATGGGCGCGGCCAGGTCGGCGTCGGTGACCAGGACCCGGCGGCCGTACGAGGCGAGGACGCCCTGGCGCAGGGCGTGCCCCTTGCCGCGGTTGCGGCCGCCGCGGACGAGCTGGACGCGGGGGTCGCGGGCGGCGGCCTCGGCGGCGATGTCGGCGGTGCGGTCGGTGGAGCCGTCGTCGACGACGATCAGCTCCCACTGCGCGGCGCCCGCGGCCTCCCCGTCGAGGTAGGCGCGGATCGCGTCCAGGGTGGGGCCGAGGCGGCCTTCCTCGTTGTACGCGGGGATCACGACGGACAGGTCTACGGCGGTCATGCGGAAGGTCCTGCGGAGGGTCGCGCGGAGGGGCCTACGGACGGTCCCGCGGAAGGTCCTGCGGAGGGCCCGGCCGCCGCTCCCCCGGCGGTCCCCGCGGCCAGGGAGGCGATGAGGTCGAGGGAGTGGGCGTTGTACTCGCCGACGATGGCGTGCGCGTGCGCGGCGTCGCGCCGGGTGAGGGCGTCGACGAGTTCGGTGTGCCGCGACCACAGGCGGCCGCGCAGGTCGCCGCCGCGTTCGGTCTCGCGGCGCAGATGGGGGACGGCGCAGACCCAGGACTGCACGCGCAGCCGGTGCAGGAAGTCCGAGAGGTAGGCGTTGCCGAACAGGGCGCTCAGCTCGCGCCAGAAGCGCAGGTCGTACCCGATCAGGACGGTGAGGTCGCCGGCCGTCGCCGCGCGGGCCGCCTCCTCGCCGCGACGGCGTACGGAGACGAAGGCGGCGGCGGGCACGGCGTGGTGGGCGGAGGTGGTGGCCAGGTCGCGGAAGATGGCGTCCGCGATGAGGCCGCGGGCCTGGAGCATGCCGCGGTAGTCGTCGAGGGTGTGCTCGTGCACGCGGAAGCCGCGGTGCTGCACGGAGTCCAGGAGCCCCAGCGCGGACAGGTTCACCAGGGCCTCGCGGACCGGGGTGGCCGAGACGCCGTACTGGTCGGCGATCTCCTTCACCGTGAACTCCTGGCCCGGCACGAGACGGCCCGCGAGGATCTCGTCGCGCAGGGCGTCGGCGATCTGCTGGCGCAGGGTGCTGCGGATGACGGCGGGACCGTCGGGTCCGGGCATGCGGGTGGGCCTCCCCCTGGGTCTTTCCTGACGTGCCTGACGTGGGCGTCCCGAACACCGTGGGTACGGCTGTTCTGGTGAGTACCGGCTGTTCTGGTGTTCTGGTCGCTTACGGGCACGTCAGACTACGCGGTCGGGGTTGCGGGCCCGCGTCACCGGGGTCACGCGGTCCCGGGGGCGGGGCCCACCCGCCCCCGGCGCCGCGTCAGGCCACGTGCGCGTCGGCGGCGTCCAGGGCCGCGTCGAGGGCCGCGAGGCCGTCCTTCGCCTCCGCCTCCGAGATGTTGCACGGCGGCACCACGTGGGTGCGGTTCATGTTCACGAAGGGCCAGAGCCCGTTCTCCTTCGCGGCGGCGGCGAACGCAGCCATCGGGGCGTTGGCCTCGCCGCTCGCGTTGTAGGGGACGAGGGGCTCGCGGGTCTCCCGGTCCCGTACGAGCTCCAGGGCCCAGAACATGCCGAGCCCGCGGACCTCGCCCACGCTCGGGTGGCGCTCCGCCAGGTCCCGAAGCCCGGGGCCGATGACGTCCGCGCCCATCCGCGCGGCGTGCTCGACGACGCCCTCCTCCGCCATGGCGTTGATGGTGGCGACGGCCGCGGCGCAGGCCAGCGGGTGCCCGGAGTAGGTGAGGCCGCCCGGGTAGGGCCGCTTGGCGAAGGTCTCCGCGACGGCACCGGAGATCGCGACGCCGCCGAGCGGCACATATCCGGAGTTGACGCCCTTGGCGAAGGTCATCAGGTCGGGCACGACCCCGTCGAAGTGGTCCACGGCGAACCAGGCGCCGGTACGCCCGAAGCCCGCCATGACCTCGTCCAGGACGAAGACGATCCCGTACCGGTCGCACAGCTCGCGCACACCGGCGAGGTAGCCGGGCGGCGGCGTCATGATCCCGGCGGTGCCTGGCACGGTCTCCAGAATGATCGCGGCGATGGTGCCGGGCCCTTCGAAGACCAGGGTGTCCTCCAGATGCTGGAGGGCCCGCTCGCACTCCTGCACCTCGTTCTCGGAGTGGAACGGCGAGCGGTACAGGAACGGCGCCCAGAAGCGCACGACACCGGCCGAGCCGTTGTCGGAGGGCCAGCGGCGCGGGTCGCCGGTGAGGTTGATGGCGGCCGCGGTGCCGCCGTGGTACGAGCGGTAGGCGGACAGGACCTTGGGGCGGCCCGTGTGCAGCCGGGCCATGCGGGTGGCGTTCTCGACGGCCTCGGCGCCGCCGTTGGTGAAGAAGATCTTGTCCAGGTCGCCGGGGGTGCGCTCGGCGATGAGCCGGGCGGCCTCGCTCCTGGCCTCCAGGGCGAAGGCGGGCGCGAACGTCGTCATCGTCGCGGCCTGCTCCTGGATCGCGGCGACGACCTTCGGGTGCTGGTAGCCGATGTTCGTGTAGACGAGTCCGCTGGTGAAGTCGAGGTACCGGTTGCCCTCGTAGTCCCAGAAGTACGAGCCTTCCGCGCCGGCGACGGCGAGCGGGGCGATGAGTTCCTGGGCGGACCAGGAGTGGAACACATGGGCGCGATCCGCCGCGGATACGGCTGCGCCGAGCTGCGGGTCTGGCTGAGGGGTCATGCGGCCGAGGGTAGATGTCCACGGGGTGGACGGGACATGGGCGTCCTGTCTGCCCCCTCGCCGGGAACGCGACAGTCTGTCGCTCGCGGGCTCTCTTGACAGCATGCTGCCACAATGACAGCATGCTCACATACCTCACCACGTCGCGCACCCCCGAGTGGAGACCCGGATGAGCAGCAACAGCGCCACCCCCGCCGTACATCTCGCCGTGTACGACGCCCTCGCCGACTGGGAGACGGGCTACGCCACCGCGTACCTGGCCCGCGCGGGCCACGAGGTCCGTACCGTCGCGGCGACGCGCGAGCCCGTCACCACGGTCGGCGGCGTACGCATCCAGCCCGACCTGACGCTCGACGAGCTGCGCCCCGAGGACAGCGGGTTGCTGATCCTGCCGGGCGGCGACCTGTGGGACACGGGCGACTCGCTCGCCCCCTTCGCCCGCACGGCGCGCGCCTTCCTCGACGCGGGCGTGCCGGTGGCCGCGATCTGCGGGGCCACGGCGGGGCTCGCCCGCGAGGGCCTGCTCGACGACCGGGCGCACACGAGCGCGGTGTCGATGTACCTGGACGCGACGGGATACGCGGGCGCGGCCCGGTACGTCGAGACCGACGCGGTCACCGACGGCGACCTGATCACGGCGGGTCCGACGGAGCCGGTCGCGTTCGCACGCGAAGTCCTCAAGCGGATGGGGGCGTTCGAGGGCGAGAAGCTGGATGCGTGGTATCGCCTGTTCCACGACTCGGACGCGACGGCGTACGAGACGCTGGCGTCGTGAGCGTGGCGGACGGGGCCTCGGGCGACGCCGCGCAGGACCTGCTCTCCCGCACCGCCCTCACCGTCTTCCGCCTGAACGGCCAGTTCCTCTCCGTCTCGGAGGAACTGGCCGCGCCCGCCGGGCTGACTGCCGCGTGGTGGCAGGTGCTCGGCGCGGTCCTGCGGGAGCCGCTGCCGGTCGCGGGGATCGCCCGCGCCATGGGCATCACCCGCCAGAGCGTGCAGCGCGTGGCGGACCTCCTGGTGTGCCGGGGCCTGGCCGAGTACGCCCCGAACCCGGCCCACCGCCGCGCCAAGCTGCTGCGGCCCACGGAGGCGGGCCGGGCGGCCGTGGCGAGGATCGAACCCGGCCACGCGGAGGTGGCCGCGCGGCTCCGGGAGGCGCTGGGGGCGGAGGAGTTCGCGCGGACCGCGCGGGTGCTGGAGCGGCTGTCCGAGGCCTTGACGGAGCTGGGGCCGATCGATTCGCTTGATCCGTAGAGGGCGGGCGACTTGATCCGTAGAGGGCAGGCGAGGTGAGGTGCGGCGAGGTGAGCTGAGGTATTGGCTCGTGGCTACGCCCAGGTGAGTCGCTGTCCGTCGGGTCCGACGTGCAGCCGCATACGCTCGGCCGTCGGCCGACCGTCCGTCCGCCACTGCGTGACGCGCTCCGCGATCCGATCCCACAGAGGCACCGCGCCGCCCTGCCGGACCATCCATCGCCCGCCGTCCTTGAAGACGACGGCCCAGCACGCGGCGTCCACGTCGATCACTACGTGTTCGGTCCGGCCGTCCCCGTCCCGTCCCAGTGTCAGCCGCTGTGCCCGTGACGCGGCGAACTGGGCGACGAACCGGGCCGTCCAGTCGTCGAGCACGTCCGCTCCGAGCGGCGTAGGCACCGCGTCGCCCTCGCTGGTGTCCGGCAGCATCCCCAGCGGCGGCGCGAGGTGCGGGCGGGCCGGCATGAACGAGACCTGGCCGCCGAGGACCGGGCCGCTCGCGGTGCCGTCGTCGGCGACGGTGAGCCGCACGAGTTCGGACGCGTGCATCCACCCGCCGACCGTGACCAGGACCTCGCCGCCGGGCCGGGTCTGCGCGAGCCACTCGTGCGGCACGGTGTGCACGCCGCAGGTGGCGATCACGCGGTCGTACGGGCCGCCCTCCTCGTATCCCGCCAGGCCGTCACCGACCACGCGGCGCGCGGGCCGATGCCCGGTGCCCGCGAGCGCGATACCGGCGCGGGCGGACACCTCCGCGTCGGCCTCGACCGTGGTCACGTTGTCCTCGCCGGCGACCTCGCACAGCAGTGCCGTCGAGTAGCCCGTGCCCGTGCCGATCTCCAGAACGCGCGCCCCCTCAGTCACCCGCAGATCTTCGAGCATCCGCACGACCAGCCCCGGCAGGGTGGACGACGACGAGGGCGCGGCGGCGATGCGGCCCTCGACCTGGTCGGGGAAGACGGCCCCGGCGACCTGTGTCACGAGGGTGTCGTCCTGGTAGATCCGCGCGAGTCCGGAAGCGGAGTCGCCGGGAACGGGCCGGTACCAGCCACCACCGTCGTACTCGAACCAGCCGCGTCCGAGGAACGCCTCGCGCGGCACGGACTTGACGGCCGCCTCCCATCGGGGGCTGCGCAGCGCACCGCTCCTGACCAGGTCCCGTACGAGACCGGATCGCAGGCGCTCCGAGGGCGTGGGGTCAGTCATCGTGGCCCGCTCCGTTCTCCAACAGGTCGGCGATCGCGGTCGTGATCGGCAGCCCGGCCGCGTCTTCGAGCTCAGCCCGAACCGAGGTCGGAACAGGTGCGCGCTGTGGCTCACCGCTCCGTCGATCTCGCCCGGCTCGACGAAGTTCCGCCGGGGCTCGGTCACATCGCGCACAGGGCCGCCTCCCTCTCGGCGGTCCGGGCAGCGAGCAGGGCGCGCTTCAGTCGGACGCCGGTCACGCAGTCGGCGAGGAGGCCGACGTGTCGGCGCGGGCAGGCCACGAGGTGGGCCCGGTAGATCCGGGCGAGTTCGTCGGCGCGCGCGGCGGTCGGGTCTGCGCCGGTCATGACTCGATCTCTGCCAGGGGTTCGGCCGTGGCGAGCAGCGCGGCCAAGTGCGAGGGGTCGCACAACCGGCCGCGGCGCTGCGGCTGTACAACCCAGCGCGTCACGGGCGACACCTGCTTGCCGACGCGCGGTACGGCCAGGTAGGTGCCCGCGCCGAGCCGGACGGCGTCGCCCTGCCACTCGGCGTCCGGCGCGACGAGCACGTGGTACTGGCCGCTGCCGGTACGGCTGTCGCGGATGACGGGGCCGTGCAGCCAGTCCGTCAGGGCTTGCCCGACGTTCTCCTGTCGGCCGCTGCCCACCGCGGAGTGGATGAGTCGGCCGGTGACGCGGAGGGCGTCGAAACGCCCGCCGAGCGGCAGCAGCGCGACGCCGCAGTTCGCCCACTCGGCGTGGGCCTGGCGCGGGACGGGGTGGGCTCCGGCGAACCAGTCGACGACGGCTTCCCGGCCCGGGGCGCCCCCCGGTTCCCTGCTTCCCGGTCCCGTGCGGGTAACGGCACTTCCGGCCATGTCGGTTCCTTGTCGTCGGGCGGTGCCCCGGAGCCGTCACACGGCCGCCGAGGCGCTGTCCGACTCATGCAATCGCCCTGTCACGCACAGTGACAGGGACGTAACGTCCTACTTTCGCGACGCTAGTCACCGACGCCGAGGAAGTCCGCCAACGCCCGCAGCCCCGCAGGGTGGTTGGGCAGCGCCCACAGGTCCCGGACGATGGCCACGGCCAGGACGTGGTGCCGCATCCACGTCGGGGCCGCGCGGCGCAGGGACTCCAAGGTCCTCACCGCTCCGGCCGCGTCCCCGAGGTCCGTGTGTGCCCTGGCCACGTCCAGGAGAAGCCACGTCCGCCACGACGGCGGGGTGTCCTTGCTCAGGCGTATGCCCTTGGCCAGGTCGAGGGCCTCCTCGGGGTGCCCGTACTGGACGGCGAGGCGGACGCGTTCGATGCGTACCGACGACGGGCTGAAGACGCTGACCATGCGGCTGTCGCCGCCCGCGGGGAGCGAGGCCACCCGGGCGGCTTCCTTCTCCGCCGCCGCCATCAACTCGGCTGCCCGCTCGTACTCGTTGCTGCGTGCGGCCGATGTGGCGGCGGACATGGTCAGCGCGCCCCAGACCTTCAGTCCGTCCGCGGTGTCGGTGTGGCCGCCGAGCCCGATGTCGTCTGCGGCGCGCAGGGCGATGTTCAGCGCGTCCTCCAGGCGTCCTTGCCGCTGGTACGTCCAGGCGACGGAGTTGGCGATCATGGGCGGCAGCAGGGGGTCGCCGGAGTGCCCGGCGGCATCGGCCGCCCGCTCCAGGGCGATCAGAGCCAGATCCGTCTTGCCGAGGCGGACCGCGACGTGGCCGGAGAGCTGCAGCGCCTTGGCCAGGGCGGCGAACCCGGCCGCCCGGTCGGCCTCGCGCTCCGGGACGGTGGCGGAACGCGCGTCCGTGAGGAGGCCCGGAAGTGCCTTCAGGACCGGGTCGAACTCGGCGGCGTGGTACTTCGACCACCCGTCGGCGATCTGCTCCCGCAGGTGGCCGACGGAGAACCCCGGCCCCGGCGGCAGCGGGTCCGGCGCCCCGAGCGCGGGCATGACCGCCCGCCGCATCGCCACGAAGCGCGGCCCGTCGTTCTCACCCCCGGAGGAAACCGCCGGCGGGTCCCCGAGCAGCGTGGTCAGCTCCACCCCGAGACCGTTCGCCAACGCGTGCAGCGTGGGCAGGCGCGCCGAGTGCTTGCGCCGCTGTTCGAGCTGCCGGACGACGTCGACCGACACCCCGGAACGCTCGGCCAGTTCTTCCTGCGTGAGAGACGCCAGACGGCGCAAGCGGCGCAGACTCCGTGCCAGACCCTCGTTCGCCACGCGGCCACCGTACCCAGGGAGGACACACATGACCACGCACCCCGAACTGAGCCTTCGGCACTACGGCCAAGCCCAAGCGGCCGGAATCCGCGAACTCCTCCTCGACGTCCACGACGAGGTGTACGAGGGCACCGACGACCCCCTCGCCCCCAGGGATGTCTTCGCCAGGTTCGTCGACAGCTGGTCCGGCAAGGAAGGCTTCGCGTGCGTCGTCGCCCACGCCCGAGCAGAGCCCGTCGGCTATGCCTACGGCGCGCCGCTCGGCCCCGCGACAACCTGGTGGGGCAAGGTCGAACCCGCCCTGCACACAGAGTTCATGGAGGAGACGGGCACACGGACATTCGCCCTGTCGGAGCTGATGGTCCGTTCGCCATGGCGCGGCACCGGCGCATCGCGGCTCATCCACGACGAGTTGCTGCGCGGACGCCCGGAGGAGCGGGTGACGCTTCTCGTACACAAGGAGCATGCGAAGGTCCGGGCCCTCTACGAGAGCTGGGGCTACGCGTCCGTGGGCGAAGCGCAGCCGTTCGCAGGCGCACCCGTCCTGTGTGCGATGGTCCTGGCCCGCTGGCCGAGTGGGCCGAACCCCGCCGTTACGCAACCGTAGACGTAACCCCGCGCAACCCCCGCCACCACGGCACTATCCTCGGTCTGTCGCACAGCGGTGTACGGAGAGTGGCCGCGTGACATGGCTGGAAACAGGGGGAGGCGGCGTCGATGGGCGTGGAGAGACTCGGGCCGGGGGATCCGCAGCGGATCGGTGCCTATCGGCTGCTCGGGCGGCTCGGTGCGGGCGGTATGGGGCAGGTGTACCTGGCCCGTTCGGAACGCGGGCGGACCGTCGCGGTCAAGCTCGTGCGGGAGGAGCTGGCGGCGCAGGACGAGTTCCGGGGGCGGTTCCGGCAGGAGGTCGGAGCGGCGCGGCGCGTCGGCGGCGCGTGGACCGCGCCGGTCCTCGACGCGGACACGGAGGCCGCGATCCCCTGGGTCGCGACCGGGTACGTCGCCGGGCCCACGCTCCAGACCGTCGTCTCGCACGACCACGGCCCGCTCCCCGAGCGGTCCGTGAACATCCTCGCCGCCGGCCTCGCCAACGCCCTCAAGGACATCCACGCCGCCGGGCTCATCCACCGCGACCTGAAGCCGTCGAACGTCCTCGTCACCATCGACGGGCCCCGCGTCATCGACTTCGGCATCGCCCGCGCCCTGGAGACCGTCACCGACGGCGGCCTCACCCGTACCGGCGCGCTCGTCGGCTCGCCCGGCTTCATGGCGCCCGAGCAGGTCCGCGGCGACCGGGTCACCGAGGCCTGCGACGTCTTCTGCCTCGGCTCCGTCCTCGCGTACGCGGCCTCCGGCACCCTGCCCTTCGGGACCGCCAACAGCGGCGTGCACGCCCTGATGTTCCGAATCGCGGAGGAGGAGCCCGACCTCGGCGGGCTGTCCGAGTCCCTGCGGGAGCTGGTGGGGGCCTGTCTCACCAAGGCGCCCGGCGACCGGCCCTCCCTCGACGAGATACGCGCCCGGACCGGGGCCGAGGACACCCTCTTCGAAGGGAAGTCCCTGGAGCCGTGGCTCCCCGGCACCCTGGTCGCGCAGCTCGGGCGGCAGGCCGTGCAGTTGCTCGACACCGAGGACCCCGAGGGCGAGGCCCCGGGCCACACTCCGGTTGCCCCGCCGCCACCCGCCGAGGCACCGGCCCCTCCGGCCGCCCCTCAGACGCCGCCCGCGCAAGCCCCGCAGAGCGGCTCCCCGGCAGCCGAGGGCACCCCACCCCCACCCGGCACCCCCGGCCACGCCCCCGTCAACCACCTCCCCACCATGGTCGGCGGCCGGCCCCCGGCCCCCACCCCCATATCCACGCCCGCACCCGCCGCCTACGGCTACCCACCACAGCAGTCACCAGCGAACGGGTACGGGTACGGCCACCCCCAGCACCAAGCCCCCGCCTACGGCTACCCCCAGCACCAGACCCCCGGCCACGGCTCCACCCCGCCCTACGGCTCCACTCCCCCTTACGGCCCGCCCCCGGGCGAACCCCCGCGCCGCAGCGCCCGCTCCACAGCGCTGCTCGTCGCCGTCGCCCTGATAGTGGCCCTCGGCGCGGGCGGCACCGTGTACGCCACCATGAAGAACGACGACGGCGACCCGAAGGCGAGCGCGGACGACAAGAGGAGCAGCGCGTCGAAGTCGGACGGGACGCCGTCGGACAGCGGCGGCAACGAGTCGTCGTCCGGTACGACGCCCTCCCCGTCCCCCTCCCCCACCTCCGGCCAGGGCACCGTCCCCGACAAGTTCCTCGGCACCTGGGACGGCACCCTCAGTGGCGACGCGGGAGTGAGCACCCGGCGGCTGACGATCCAGCAGGGCGAGGTCGGCGACACCGTCCTGTCGATGACCGCGGACGGGCCGCTGGCCGGGGGCGGCACCTATCACTGCGTGTTCCAGGGGACTTTGGAGTCCGCGGGAGAGGACCGGATCGGCATCGGCGCCACGGACGTCACCGTGGGGCCGCCGAAGACGTGCGAACCGGGCAAGCCCAGCGAGGTCACCATCCTGCCGAGCGGCGAACTGCGCCGCGCCAACAACGACGGCAGCGGCGAGTTGACGTACACCAAGGCGAACTGATCCCTCCAGTGGGCAAGTTGAACCGGGAGCGAACGTCCGGGTACGGAAGGCGGAAGTCCCCGGCCCGCACGTTCCGCACACCGGGTCGGCTCCGTAGCGTGCGGGCGTGGAATGGTTGAACCCCGAGAACGCCGTCGCCGTCGCCACCGCCGCGCTCGGGCTGTTCGCCACCGTCGGAGCGATCTGGTACGAGCGCCGGGTGCCGCGCCGCAAGCGCATCGGCTACCGCGTGCAGATGGACACCGCGATCGGCGACAACGTCCGTACCGGCGGGGCGAACGCGCGCCTCGGCCTGTTCGACGAGACGCCGGAGATGTCGGACGCGACGCTGGTGCTGCTGCGGGTGGAGAACGACGGCTCGCAGTTCGTCTCCGACACCGACTACACGGGCCGCGCGCTGCACGGCCTCACGGCCGTGTTCACGGACCGCACCGTGCGCGGCCTCGCCGTGACCGCGCAGGCGGGCGCCGACCATCTGATGGAGCACTTCACCCCGGCCGCGGGGCTGCGGTACGAGGGTGCGACCGTGTTCATACCGCGGGTGCCCCTGGACCGCGGCCAGCACTTCAAGCTGCTCGTGCTGCTCACCGGCGGCGCCGTCGGCAGTGAGGTGATCGTCTCCGGCGGTCTCCAGGCGGGCGCGGTGCAGCCGAACCGGTCCACGACGCCCGACGACAAGCCGCCGCTGTTCAGCAGGCCCGCGAAGGTCCTGACGGCGCTCCTGACGGTCGGCGTCGTCACGCTCGCCTCGCTGATCCTGGCCGACGTGGACGACTCGACCCCGATCGAGTGCGCGTCGGGCGAGCTGACCGTCGTCGGCTCCACGGCTTTCCGGCCCGTAGTCGAGGAGCTGAAGGAGAAGTACGAGGACGACTGCCCCGGCGCGTCCATCACGGTCTCCGCGCACGGCAGCACGGCGGGCATCAGGGAGCTGAACCGGGAGGGCGCCCGGTACGCGCGGAAGCACAAGAAGTCGCCCCCGATGATCGCCCTGTCCGACGGCCCCAAGTCGGACGCCTATCCGCGCCTGATCGAGAACCGGGTCGCGATCTCGGCATACGCCCTCGTCGTCAACGAACGCGTACGGCTGAAGAATCTGTCCCTGACGGATGTACGGCGGCTGTACCGCGGCAAGATCCGCAACTGGAAGCAGCTCGGCGGACCCGACCTGGACGTCTCCCTGATCAGCCGCAACTCCAGCTCGGGCACCTACGAGACCCTGCGGCGGCGGGTGCTCGGCGGCGTCCGCGAGATCGAGCCGTCGTCCGCGGACTGCGTGCACAAGGACAACGCGCGGGACCCGGTGATCCGCTGCGAACTCGACTCCACCGAGCAGGTCCTTGACACCGTCAGCGAGGTCCCCGGCGGGATCGGCTACAGCGAGCTGCGGGCCGCCGAGGACCTCGACGGCCTGCACCGGCTGTCCCTCGACGGCCACGCGGCGTCCGCGGACAGCCTCGCGAACCGCCGGTACCCGCTCCGCGAGATCGAGTACGCCTACACCTACGGCTCACCGCCCGCGGACTCGCTGGCCTCGCAGTTCCTGACGTACGCGCGCCGCAGCGGCCTGGACGTGATCCGCATCCACGGCCACCTGCCGTGCTCCGCGTCGGAGGGCCTGAAGGCATGCGCCGAGCTCCCGGACGAACCGGGAGCCCGGAGCACGGACCAGCCCGCGGCAACGGCTACCGCTGCCGCTACCGCTGCCTCTAGATGAACGAGTTGATCTCGATCGTCTCGTCCCGGCCGGGACCCACGCCGATCGCGGAGATCGGCGCGCCGGACATCTCCTCCAGGGCCTTCACATAGCCCTGCGCGTTCTTCGGCAGGTCCTCGAAGGTCTTGGCCTTCGTGATGTCCTCGGACCAGCCGGGAAGCATCTCGTAGACCGGCTTCGCGTGGTGGAAGTCCGTCTGGTTGTACGGGAGCTCCTCGACGCGCTTGCCGTCGATCTCGTACGCGACACAGACCGGGATCTGCTCCCAGCCGGTGAGGACGTCGAGCTTGGTGAGGAAGAAGTCCGTCAGGCCGTTCACACGGGTGGCGTAGCGGGCGATCGGGGCGTCGAACCAGCCGCAGCGGCGGTCCCGTCCCGTGGTGACACCGCGCTCGCCGCCGATGGTGCGCAGCGCCTCGCCGTCGTCGTCGAAGAGCTCCGTCGGGAACGGGCCCGCGCCGACGCGCGTGGTGTACGCCTTCAGGATGCCGATGACGCGGCTGATCTTCGTCGGGCCCACGCCGGTGCCGGTGCAGGCGCCGCCGGCGGTCGGGTTGGACGAGGTGACGAAGGGGTACGTGCCGTGGTCCACGTCCAGGAGCGTGCCCTGGCCGCCCTCGAACAGGACGACCTTGTCCTCGTCGAGCGCGTCGTTGAGGATCAGCGTGGTGTCGGCCACGTAGCTCTTGATGTTCTCGCCGTGCTCCAAGAGCTGCTCGACGATCTGCTCGGCCTCGATGGCGCGGCGGTTGAACACCTTGGTCAGGAGCTGGTTCTTCTGCTCCAGGGCCGCTTCGACCTTCTGCTTCAGGATCGACTCGTCGTAGAGGTCCTGGACGCGGATGCCGGTGCGGTTGATCTTGTCGGCGTAGGTCGGGCCGATGCCCCGGCCCGTGGTGCCGATCTTCCGCTTGCCGAGGAAGCGCTCGCCCACCTTGTCGACCGTCACGTTGTACGGCGTGATGATGTGCGCGTTGCCGCTGATCAGAAGCTTCGACGTGTCGACGCCGCGCTCGTTCAGACCGCTCAGCTCGGAGAGCAGGACCGACGGGTCGACGACGACACCGTTGCCGATGACCGGGACACAGTCCGGCGAGAGGATCCCGGAAGGGAGGAGATGCAGCGCGTACTTCTGGTCGCCTACGACGACCGTGTGGCCGGCATTGTTGCCGCCCTGGTAACGCACCACATAGTCCACGGATCCACCGAGCAGGTCGGTGGCCTTTCCCTTGCCTTCGTCACCCCACTGAGCACCGAGCAGCACGAGTGCGGGCACAGGCGTACACCCCTTCCGGGCGGGGCATGTCCAAGGTCGGGGGCCGCAGCCGGAGGCCGTCTGCCGCCGGTGTGGGTGAGCCTTGGTTGCCCCGGAATAGACGAAGCCCCTGGCGCAATAGCGCAAGGGGCTCTTGCACAAAGATGCTACCCGAGGACTAAAGAAAGGGCGCACGTGTCGGCTCGCGACCAGCTTCTGGTGGTCATCGACCCGGTCGCCCGGCGTACGGACGGGGAGTCCGTACGCATCGCCAAGGACGTGCTTGGCGCGGGCGCGGGAGTCAAGCTGTGCCTGCCCGAAGGGCCCGAGGAATTCACGAAAGCGCTGGTCAGGAGGGGAGCGAGACGGCCGGTCGTGGTCGGGGACGACCGGGCGCTGCTGCGTGCGGTGAGCGCCCTGCACCGGGAGCGCGTCCTGGGTTCCGCCGTCCTGTCCGTCGTTCCCGTGGGCCAGGCGGCCGCCGCCGTCCGGCTCGCGCGGGAGCTCGGCGTTCCGGCCGGCGCGGTCGCGGCGGCGCGGGCGGTCCTGGAGGGGGCGCCCCGGCGGCTCGATCTGATCGTGGACGACCGGGACGGCGTGGTGCTCGGTGACGTCCGCATTCCGCCGGTGGGCCCCGGCGGGGACGGCCGGGACGCCGGGGGCGGCGCCGGGACGGGCGCGGGCGGCGACACGGGCCACGCGGGCGGCAGTGCGGGCGGCGGCGGGGCCGGGGAGCGGCATCCGTGGCTGCGGACCTGCCAGTCCCTGGTCCGCACCCTGGGCGTGCGGCCCTCGCGGGCGGCGCCGGCCGGCCCTTCCCGGCTGCGCGTGGAGGCGGACGGGGTGACGCTCGTGGACCTCGACCAGCCCGTGGAGGGCGTGTACGTGCGTCCGGGCGGCGGCGGATTCGCCCGGGTGGAGGTCCTGCCCGCGTCCGTCGGCGCCCAGATCGCACCGGTGCGGGCCCGCGCCCGCTCGGTCACGGTGTCCGGGCCCGACTTCCGCTACCGCGCGGACACGCTGGTCACGGGCCCGGTACGGAGCCGTACGTGGCAGGTCAGGGCGCAGGCGTGGCGGCTGACGCTGCCGCGCTGAGGCGTCGGCTCCCGGTGTTCTCGGTGTCGAGGAGGTTCCGCCCGGCCCGTGCGCCGGCGGGTCGTCGTCCCGGCCAGTTCCTCCTGCGCGGACTCGAAGAAGGCGGGCGTCCCGGCGAGACGGTGCCCAGCGGGCGGGCCGCGCTTCAGCAGGAGACGAGCAGCTCCTCAAGGCCCCGCATCACGAAGTTCGGCCGCCGGCGCGGCTCCGCGGCGAGCCGCAGCCCCGGCGCCCGGCGCAGCAGCGCGGCGAGCGAGGCGGCGAGTTCGATGCGGGCCAGCGGCGCGCCGATGCAGTAGTGGATGCCCGCGCTGAAGGAGATGTGCGGGTTGTCGGCGCGGGCGAGGTCCAGGGTGTCGGGGCCGGTGAAAGCGGCCGGGTCCCGGTTGGCGGAGCCGAAGAGGAGCGCCACCTCGCTGCCGCGCGGGACGGGCGTACCGCCGATCTCGATGTCGTCGAGCACCCACCGCTCGAAGAGCTGCAACGGCGTGTCGAAGCGCAGCAGTTCCTCCACGGCCGTGGGCAGCAGCCGCTCCGGTTCGGCGCGCAGCGCGGCGAGCTGGTCCGAATGCGCGAAGAGGGCGGCCCACCCGTTCGCGGTGGCGTTGACGGTGGCCTCGTGCCCGGCGTTCAGGAGCAGCACACAGGTGGAGATCATCTCTTGTTCGCTCAGCGAGTCGCCCTGGTCGTGGACGGCGACGAGACCGCTGACGAGGTCCTCACCGGGCTCCTCGCGCCGCCGGGCGATCAGCTCCCGCAGATACGCGGAGAACTCCACGGACGCGCGCACCGCCCGCGCCGCCGTCGCCTCGCCCGGGTTCAGCTCGTACATCCCGCAGATGTCCGCCGACCAGGGCCGCAGCAGCGCCCTGTCCGCCTCGGGGATGCCCAGCATCTCGGCGATCACGGCGACGGGCAGCGGCTCCGCGACCCGCGCCACCAGGTCCCCGCCGCCGTCCGCGACGAGCCCCCGTACGAGATCGTCCGCGACCCCCTCCACGTACGGGCGCAGCCGCTCCACCGTGCGCGGCGTGAACGCCTTCGCCACCAGGCGGCGGATGCGGGTGTGCGCGGGGGCCTCCAGGTCGAGCATGCCGTTGTCGTTCAGTACGTGGAACGGCTCGTGCTCGGGCGGCGGCGCCTGGCGGCCGAACTCCTCGTGGCCGAAGCGGTGCAGATAGGTGCGGCCGAGGCGCCGGTCGCGGAGCAGGGCCGCGACGTCCGCGTGGTGCGGGACCAGGTACTGGTCGCTCGGCTCGTAGTGGTGCACGCGGCCCGCGGCGCGCAGCGCGGCGAAGGCGGGGTAGGGGTCCGCCACGAACGCGGGCGACCAGGGGTCGAAGGAGGCGTCCACGAGGGGTTCCATGGGGGGACGTTAGCCCCGCCGCCACGGCCCTGAACAGGCCCTCGACCGGAGGCGCGGTCAGCCCGGCGTGACCAGCCGGACCTCGTACGCGAAGACGGCGGCCTGGGTGCGGTCGCGCAGGCCGAGCTTCACCAGGACCCGGCTGACGTGCGTCTTGATGGTGGACTCGGCGACGACGAGGCGCGAGGCGATCTCCGCGTTCGACAGGCCCTGCGCGATGAGGACGAGGACCTCCGTCTCGCGCTCGGTCAGCTCCCCGTACTGCGCCTGGGCCTGCGCGGATGCCGCGAGCCGCGGATTGTCCGACAGCTTCGAGAACTCCGTGATCAGGCGGCGGGTCACGGACGGCGCGAGCAGGGCCTCACCGGCGGCCACCACGCGCACGCCGTCGGCGAGCTGCCGCGCGGAGGCGTCCTTGAGCAGGAAGCCGGAGGCGCCCGCGCGCAGCGCCTGGTACACGTACTCGTCCAGGTCGAACGTCGTCAGGACGAGCACCTTCGTCTCCACCAGGGCGTCCGCGACGATCTCCCGGGTGGCCTCGATGCCGTTCAGCTCGGGCATGCGGATGTCCATCAGGACGACGTCGGGGGCGTGCTCGCGCACCCGCTGCACGGCCTCCCTGCCGTTGACGGCCTCGCCGACGACCTCGATGTCCGGCATCGCGTTGAGCAGCACGGAGAAGCCCTCGCGGACCATCATCTGGTCGTCGGCGATCAGGACACGGATGGTGCGGCTCATGCGCGATCGCCTCCGGCGGGCTTGTCCAGGGGCTTGTCCAGGGACGTGTCCGAGGACTTGTCCAAGGACGTGTCCAGAGACGTGTCCAGGGAGAGGACGGCGGTGGTGTCCTGCGCGCCCCGCGCCGACCGGGCCGGGGGCACGC
This sequence comes from Streptomyces typhae, assembly GCF_009755605.1. Classification (GTDB taxonomy): domain Bacteria; phylum Actinomycetota; class Actinomycetes; order Streptomycetales; family Streptomycetaceae; genus Streptomyces; species Streptomyces typhae. Next base: position 98,726 of record NZ_WPNZ01000009.1, on the reverse strand, counting down.
CCGCGGCTGCTGCCGCCGGGGGCTCCGGCGTGCCGAGCGGTACCGGCAGGAACACCGTCACCTCGTACCCGCCGTCCGCGGTGGCCTCCGCCGTCATCTCGCCGTCCAGCATCGTGACCCGCTCCCGCATGCCCGTGATGCCGTGCCCGGCGCCCGGCGACGGCTGGACGCGCCCCGTGGCGGGCCCGTTCACGACGCGCAGCCCGAGCCCGCCGAGGACGTAGCCGATCTCCACGCGGGCCGTGGCGCCCGGCGCGTGCCGCAGGCTGTTGCTGAGCGCCTCCTGGATGATGCGGTACGCCGACAGCTCCACGCCCTGCGGCAGCTCGCGCACCGCGCCGGTGACGACCTTCTCCACGCTCAGACCGGTGTCGCGCACGTTGTCGAGCAGCCGCTCGATGTCGGCGAGGGTGGGCTGGGGCGCGTCCGGGGCCTCGTAGTCCTCCGCCCGTACGACACCGAGTACGCGGCGCAGCTCGGTCAGGGCGATCACGGCGTTCTCCCGGATCGTCGCGAAGGCCTGCTCCAGCTCCGGCGGCGGGTTCTCCACCCGGTACGGGGCGGCCTCCGCCTGGATGGCGACCACGGACATGTGGTGGGCGACCACGTCGTGCAACTCGCGGGCGATGGTGGTGCGCTCCTCCAGGAGCGTGCGCTTGTCCCGCTCGACGGCGGTGACGGTGCGCTCCGCGACGACCTCACGGCGGGTGCTGCGGTTGAGGCTCACGAGGGTGACCAGGGCGACGGCGATGCCGTTGAGGACGACGAGGGGGCCGCTGTTGGAGCTGTAGCCGGTGCCCGCGCCCTCCGCGAGGATCGCGTACAGGGCCGTGAGCGTCCAGGTCCAGGCCGCCGTGCGGGGGCGGGTGCGGGCCGCCACCACCATCATCACCGCGGTGTGGCCGACGAAGGAGCCCGCCGACCACGGGTAGTCGCCGCTGCCGGCCAGGACCACCATGACGGGGGTCAGCGCCAGGGACAGCCACCAGGCGAGCACCGGCCGCACCAGGGTCAGCGCCACCGTGCCCGCGGGGGCCGCCGCGATCAGGAGGTGGGCCAGGTCGCGGGCGCCCCCGAACCCCGGGGACGACCCCGTGTACGCGACGGCCAGCGTCAGCAGCGCCATGCCCAGGACCACCGCGTGGGGCGTCCACTGCACGTACCTGCGCAGGCGGGCGGGGATCCAGTGGAGCAGTGGCGCGTCGGGCTTGAGCGCGGGCAGCGGGCGGTAGGCGAGGGCGCCGTGGAAGAGGTCCTCGCGCAGGCCCTGGAGGGCGTTCTGCGCGAGGGCGAACTCCGGACTGCGGGTTTTCTCGGTCACGTTCTAGACGGTACGGGCCGGGGGCCGCGGGTCGCGTCCCCATGGGGACGGGTTCTCGGGGGTCCGTCGCAGGTACTACTCGGGGGTCCGGGTGCGGCTTGGGCCGGGCCCTCGCGGGGCGCCCCAGTCCCGCCCCTTCTCCGATCCTGGGGCTCCGCCCCAGACCCCGTATCGGCGCTGCGCGCCTCGTCCTCAAACGCCGGACGGGCTCGAATTTCCGCCGGGCGGGAGAGAAGGATGGATGGGTCGGTGGGTGGGTGGGGAAAAGATCGCCGCGTAGCGGCGGCTTGTCGCGCTGACGCGCTCGTCCTCAAACGCCGGACAGGCTGCATCCCCCCGCCCGAAGGGCGAAAAGGGCGGGCGGGTGGGGAAATCTCCGCGCAGCGGCGCAGTATCGAGCCCGTCCGGCGATTGAGGACAAGCGCGCCAGCGCGGGAAAAGGGCGGGTGGGTGGGGGAAGAGGCCGACCCGGCGGTCAGAAGGCGAGCTGCGTGATTTCTTCCGCGACCACGGCGCAGGCATCCGCCCCAGGATCGATCAACGGAAAGTGCCCGACCCCCTCCAGCAGCGTCACGCCGACAACCTCCCCGGCCTTCGCCGCCGCATCGGCGTACGCGTCCGCGACGGCGGGCGGCACGACGATGTCCGTGCGGCCCTGCACGACGGTGGTCGCGATACCGGTGGGCACCAGCGCCGCCGGATCCGCGTGCGCGAGCCGCTCGGCGTACCGGGCCTCCACCGCGTCCACACCGGAGGCGGAGGCGGAGGCGGAGGCGGAGCCGACGGCACCCAGGAACTGGCGCACCGCGCCCCCGCACACCCCCAGCTCGTCCGCGGTGCGCAGATCCGCGATGGGCGCGAGCGCCACCACCCCCCGCAGCGAGGGAGCCCGCTCCAGGCGCCACGGCGAACCCGGCGGCAGCACGTGCCGGGCGGCGGCCCACAGCGCGAGCTGGCCGCCGGCCGAGTGCCCGGTGAGCACGATCCGGCCGGGATCGGCGCCCGGCAGGGCCGCGCGGACGAGGCCGGGCAGCGCGTCGAGCGCGGCGGCCACGTCGTCGAGGGTCTCGGGCCACCGCCCGGCGACCGGACCACCCCCGCCCGGCACCGCCCCGCCCGCCGCCTCGACGGACGCCGCCTGCGCGGGCACGGTCCCTGCCGGGGCGGCCACCGCCCCGCACCGGTACTCGACGTTGGCAACGGCGAACCCCCGCCGAGCCAGGAAGTCCGCGAGCGGCGACACGTGCCACCGGTCGTACGGCGCCCGCCAGGCCCCACCGTGCAGCAGCACGACGAGCGGCGCGGACCGCTCCGGGACCGCCGCATCCCGCGGCGCGTAGAAGTCGATGACCTGCTGCGCGTGCGCGCCGTACGCGGCGGTGGCGTCGGGCGGCACCGCGGGATGCCCGAGCGCGGCTGCTTCCTCGACGGCATCGCGGGCCACTGCGGCGTCGTCCGACATGCGGCAACCCTCTCAGACTCGGCCGGTGCGCCCGGCCGCCGACGGCGGTCCGCCGGACCCGGTGACAACCGACCGGGGTCCGACGGACGTTCATGCCTTGATCCAATTCTGCCGGACGGTACCAGGCCCCGCCCGCACGGCGCCCGGTCAGGCGGGTGCCGACTCCCCATCCGGAGTCCCGGCCAGGGTCCTGGCAAGCACCCTGGCCGCCCGCTCCGCGTCCGCGAACGTCAGATACAGCGGCGTGAACCCGAAGCGCAGCACGTCCGGCGGCCGGAAGTCGCCGACCACACCCTGCTCGATCAGCCGCTTCATCACGCCTTCGGCGCCGGGGCAGCGCAGCGCGACCTGACTGCTCCGCTCGGCGTGCGCGGCGGGCGTGATCGACTCGACGCGGCCCGCGGGCACATACGCCTCGACGCACTCCAGGAAGAAGTCCGTCAGGGCGAGGGACTTGGCGCGCACCGCCGTCATCGACACCCCCTCCCAGACGTCGAGCGCCGCGTCGAGGGCGAGCAGCGACAGGATGTCGGGGGTGCCGACCCGGCCCCGGACGATGTCGGCGGCGGGTTCGTACCCGGGCCGCATCCCGAACGGCTCGGCGTGCGAGTTCCACCCGGGCAGCGGCGAGTCGAAGCGTTCCTGGAGCTCCCGGCGCACGTACAGGAAGGCGGGCGAACCGGGCCCGCCGTTCAGGAACTTGTAGGTGCAGCCGACCGCCAGGTCCACGCCGTGCTCGTCGAGGCCGACGGGCAGCGCACCGGCGGTGTGGCACAGGTCCCACACGACGAGCGCGCCCGCCGCGTGGACGGCCGCGGTCAGGCCCGGCAGGTCGTGCAGCCTGCCCGCCCGGTAGTCGGCGTGGTTGAGCAGGACGGCGGCGGTGCGCGGGCCGAGGAGGCCAGGTACGTCCGCGGGGTCGGCGGGGACGATCCGGCAGCCGGTGAGGCGGGCCGCGGACCCGGCGATGTAGCCGTCGGTGGGGAAGGTCGTGGCGTCGACGACGATCTCGTCGCGCACGGCCGCCCCCGCCCCGTCCCCGGGCCCGTCCTGGATCATGCGTACCGCCGCCACCAGCGCCTTGAAGATGTTGACGCTGGTGGAGTCCGCGACGACGACCTGCCCCGGGGCGGCACCGATCAGCGGGGCGATACGGTCACCGATCCGCTCGGGCGCGGTCCACCAGCCGCTCTCGTCCCAGGACCGGATGCGCAGCGAACCCCACTGCCGGCCGATGACGTCGGCGACGCGATCCTGGACGTGCACGGGCAGCGCGCCCAGCGAGTTGCCGTCCAGATAGACGGTGTCGTCGAGGACGAACTCGGCCCGCTTGGCGGCGAGTTCGTCCGCGGCGTCCAGTTCCTTGGCCCTGGCCTGCATGTCGTTCCGCATGTTCGCCCTCGTCTCAGACATGGCTGCGCGCCGTCCACAGCTCGGGGAACACGTTCTTCGCGGCCCGTTTCTCCAGCCACGCGACACCGGCGGAGCCGCCGGTGCCGGTCTTGGAGCCCATGGCGCGGCGGGTGGCGACGAGATGGTCGTTGCGCCAGCGCCACACCAGCTCGCCGACGTCGGTCAACGCCTCGCCGAGACGGGCGAGTTCGTCGTCCTGGTCCCCGCTGTACAGGGCCGTCCAGACCGCCTCGACCTCGGGCGACGGCTCATACCTGAGGGAGACGTCGCGCTCCAGGACGGCGGCGGGCACGGCGTGGCCGCGGCGCGCGAGGAGCCGGAGCACCTCGTCGTACAGGCAGGGCTCCTGGAGCGCCTTCTCCAGTTCGGCGTGGACGCGCGGGGCGCCGCGGTGCGGCACCAGCATGGACGCCGACTTGTCGCCGAGCAGGAACTCCATGCGGCGGTACATCGCCGACTGGAAGCCGGAGCCCTCACCGAGGGCGCCGCGGTAGGAGTTGAACTGTGCCGGGGTGAGCTGCCCGAGCGGCCTCCACGAGTGGTTCAGCGCCTCCAGCTCGCGCACCGAACGCTTCAGGGCGGCGACGGCGACCGGCACGTCGTCCTCGCGCAGCGCGCGCGCCGCGGTCTCCCACTCGTGCACGATGACCGTGAACCACAGCTCCATGACCTGGGTGGTGACCAGGAAGACCATCTCGCCCGGGTCGTTCGAGCGCAGATGCTGGAGGTGGGTGAGCACATCCGCCTGTACGTAGTCCTCGTACGGGGTGGTGCCTGCGAAGTCGAGGTTCGGGCTGTCTTGCGCCTCGTGCGCCTCGTCGGACATCGCTGTCTCCTAGATGCGTACTCCGGGTAGCGGTCCGCCCCTGCCGGTACCGGCACGGGGGCCCCGGTCCCCACCGGCATCCTCCGCAACATCCCCGGAAACGGCAAGACCTGCCTGGTCACACAGGGTGTCCAGGCAGGTCGTACGCGGTCCCGCGCGAAGCGGCGGCCGGGTGGCCGTCAGCCGAGGGTGTCCGCGGCGGTCGCCGACGAGTCGCGCAGGAACGTCGAGCAGCGCTCGTACTCCTCCTGCTCGCCGATGGCGCCCGCGGCACGGGCGAGACCGTGCAGCGCGCGCAGGAAGCCGCGGTTCGGCTCGTGCTCCCACGGCACCGGGCCGTGGCCCTTCCAGCCGCTGCGGCGCAGGGCGTCAAGGCCGCGGTGGTAGCCCGTGCGTGCGTACGCGTACGACTCGACGACGCGGCCCGCCTCGAAGGCCTCGTCGGCGAGGCGGGCCCAGGCGAGGGACGACTTCGGGTACTTCGCGGCGACGTCCGCGGCCGGGGTGCCCGCCGCGAGGAGCTCGCGGGGCTCGGGGTCGTCGGGGAGGTGGGTCGGGGGCGGGCCCCCGAGCAGATCTTGGTGAATGGCCATGGGTCAAGTCTGCGGCATGGGCCCGCGTGGGACGCCCCGCTGTGCCTATTGGCGCGCTCCGCGCGCGGGCACCCCTTTCCCGTAACCAAGGGGCTCCGCCCCCTGGACCCCCGCTCCTCAATCGCCGGAGGGGCTCTGAGGAGCCCCGCCGGACGGGCCCCGCAGAGCCCGTACGGCCGCCACCAACGCCCCCACCCCCACCTTGGCCTTCCCCCGCGCACACCCCACGTTCAACCGCACGAACCCGGCCCCCGCCGCCCCGTACGTCCCCCCGGGCATGACGGCGACCCCCTGCCCCTCCACCAGCTCCCGCTGAAGGATGTCGTCCCCGGCGTCCCCGAGCACGGGCCGCAGGTCGATCCACGCGAGATAGCCCGCCTGCGGGGGCCGCCACCCCAGCTCGGGAAAGGCCCCGTTCAGGCGGTCCGCGACGAACCGCAGATTCCCGTGCGTGTAGGCGCGCACGGCGTCCAGCCACGGACCGCCCTCCCGGTACGCGGCGATGTGCGCGGTGAGCGAGAGCACGGCGGGCGAGGCGAGGCCTTGCCCCATGTCCATCCTGCGTACGAAGGCGGCGTGCTCCGAAGCATCCCCCACAAGACCGTAACTCCCGCTCAGGGAAGGGAAGTTGAAGGATTTGGTGGCGGAGGTGACGAGCGCCCAGCGGCGGTGGCCGCGCGCGTACCGCGTCCACGGCAGGTGCGTGTGCCCCTCGTGGGTGAGGTCGGCGTGGATCTCGTCGCTGATGACGGCGACCCCGTGGCGCTCGCACAGCTCGGCGACGGCGCTCAGCTCGGCGTGCGTCCACACCTTGCCGGTGGGGTTGTGGGGCGAGCACAGCAGGAGCACACGGCTGTCGGGGCGGGCCAGGGCCGCCTCCAGGAGGGCGTGCCCGGGGTCGCCCTCGGGCAGGGGCACGCCGCGCAGCTCGCGGCCGAGCCCGGTGACGGCCTTGCGGAAGCCGTCGTAGGTGGGGGTGTGCACGACGACGCCGTCGCCTGGCTCCGTCCACATCTGTAGGAGCTGGGATATCTGGCTGAGGACGGAGGGGGCGTAGACGAGCGCCGCCGGGTCGACGTCCGTCTCGTACCGCTGCGCGAACCAATCCAGTATCGCGCCCCGGAAGTCGTCGTTGCGCCAGTCCGTGTAGCCGAAGACACCGTGCCCGACGCGGCGCCGCAGCGCGTCCAGGACGGGCGGCGCGCAGGGGAAGTCCATGTCGGAGATGGTGAAGGGGACCAGGTCGGGGACCGGGAACCGGTCGGCGATGCCGTCCCACTGGACGCTCCAGGTGCCGCGCCGGTCGACGGGGGCGTCGAAGTCGTACGCGTCCTCGTGCTTGTACTCCATGGCCATGGATGAGTCCCCTCTGAGCTCTCTGAGCATGCCGCGGGCCCGGCACTCACGCGGAGTACCGGGCCCGACGGACGGACGTACGGCTACTTGATCCTCGTACCGGTGGAGCGCAGGTTCGCGCACGCCTCGGTGACCCGCTTGGCCATGCCCGCCTCGGCGGACTTGCCCCAGGTACGCGGGTCGTAGGTCTTCTTCGAGCCGACCTCGCCGTCGACCTTGAGGACACCGTCGTAGTTCTTGAACATGTGGTCCGCGACGGGCCGCGTGAAGGCGTACTGGGTGTCGGTGTCGAGGTTCATCTTCACGACGCCGTTCTCCAGGGCGGTGGCGATCTCCTGCTCGGTGGAGCCGGAGCCGCCGTGGAAGACGAAGTCGAACGGCGACTGCTTGCCGTACTTCGCGCCGACGCCCTCCTGGAGGTCCTTGAGCAGCTCGGGGCGGAGCACGACGTTGCCCGGCTTGTACACGCCGTGCACGTTGCCGAAGGACGCGGCGAGCAGGTAGCGGCCCTTCTCGCCGAGGCCCAGGGCCTCGGCGGTGCGGATCGCGTCGTCGACGGTCGTGTACAGCTCGTCGTTGATCTCGTGCGTCACGCCGTCCTCCTCACCGCCCGTCGGGGTGATCTCGACCTCAAGGATGATCTTCGCGGCGGCGGCCTGGGCGAGCAGCTCCTGGCCGATGGCCAGGTTGTCGGCCAGGGTCTCGGCGGAGCCGTCCCACATGTGGGACTGGAAGAGCGGGTCGCGGCCGGCCTTGACGCGCTCGGCGGAGACGTCGAGCAGCGGGCGGACATAGCCGTCGAGCTTGTCCTTGGGGCAGTGGTCGGTGTGCAGGGCGACGGTGATGCCGTACTTCCCGGCCACGATGTGCGCGAACTCGGCGAGGGCCACGGCGCCCGTCACCATGTCCTTGTTGTGCTGGCCGCCCAGGAACTCCGCGCCACCCGTGGAGATCTGGATGATGCCGTCGCTCTCCGCCTCCGCGAACCCGCGCAGCGCGGCGTGCAGGGTCTGCGAGGACGTCACGTTGATGGCCGGGTAGGCGAACTTGCCTGCCTTCGCCCGGTCGAGCATCTCGTTGTAGACCTCGGGGGTTGCGATGGGCATGTGTCCGCTCCTTGTGATGTGCGGGTGTGTGCTTGGCCCTGACCTAGGGGGGCGACGTCATCGTCGCCCCCATCCTTCCAGACGCGACGGAATCCTCCGTCAGTCGGCGAGACCGAGGTCGTCCTTCGAGTACGCGAAGAGGTACGGGACCCCCGCACCCTCGGTGATCTTCTCACCGGCGCCGGTGGCCCTGTCGACGATCGTGGCGACGGCCACGACCTCGGCGCCGGCCTCCCGGACCGCCTCCACGGCGGTCAGCGGTGAGCCGCCGGTGGTGGAGGTGTCCTCGACGACCAGGACGCGGCGGCCCTTGATGTCGGGGCCCTCGACGCGGCGCTGCATGCCGTGCGCCTTGGCGGCCTTGCGGACGACGAAGGCGTCCAGGCGCTTGCCGCGGGCGGCGGACGCGTGCAGCATCGCGCCCGCGACGGGGTCGGCGCCCATGGTCAGGCCGCCCACGGCGTCGAAGTCCAGGTCCGCGGTGAGGTCGAGCAGGACCTGGCCGACCAGCGGGGCGGCCGCGCCGTCGAGGGTGATCCGGCGGAGGTCGATGTAGTAGTCGGCCTCCAGGCCGGAGGAGAGCGTCACCTTGCCGTGCACGACGGCCTTGTCCTTGATCTGCTGCAGCAGGTCGCCGCGTACGTCGTTCGTCATGGCTACGAGCTTAAAGGCGCCGCCAGCTCCAGGTGGTCGCCGTCTCCAGGGGGTCCACGGGGGTGACCAGGCGCGGCAGGGTGTTCAGGCCGTCCGGCGGGCCGGTCTGCGGCTCCACGCACACCGCTTCGGCGGGCTCGTCGTAGACCACGACCCACTGCTCCCGGCTGGCCACGGTCAGCTCCAGGGTGCCCGGCCAGGTCAGGGTCACGTTCACCCCGTCGGGCATGCCGAAGCAGTCGTCCCAGGGGCTCGGGGTGGGATCGACGCGGGTGCCGGTGGGCAGGTGGTCGTCGCCGCGCTGCTCCTGCCAGGCGGCGTCGAAGGCGACGCGTACGCCGTCGTCGCCGTTCCTCCCGTCGCCGAGGTGGCGGTTGAACCACGGGTGCCAGCCCGCCTGCGCCGGGAAGGAGTCCCCGTACGTCTCGATCGCGAGCCGCAGCGTCAGGGCGTCCTCGGTCAGCTCCACGACCTGCGTGACCCGGCCCGGGTAGGGCCAGGGGTCGGTCAGGTCGTGGGTGAACACCGCTTCCGTGGCGCTGACGCGGGCCGTCTTCCAGGCGGCGTCGCGGGCGGTGCCGTGGATGGCGTGCGGTGGGGAGTTCACGGGGAGCTGGTGGCGGATGCCTCCGTTCCTGAACCGGCCCTCGCGGGTGCGGCCGCACCACGGCACCATCGGGAAGCTGCCGTAGCGCTCCCCCTGGCGCAGCAGCTCGACGCCGTCGACCCGCAGGCTCCCCAGGCGGCAGCCGTTCCCCGGCTGCACGGTCACGTCCGCGGTGCCCGCGGCCAGCCTGATCTCTTCGCTACTCACGGGGTCGACCTTACGGGCTCGGGCCAGGCCCTGCCGGGGGCCCATCGGCGCTCCGCACCTCGTCCTCAAACGCCGGACGGGCTTTTTCCCCACCCACCCACCCTTTCCGGCAGCATCCCAGCCGCAGCGGCAACCTCTCAGCCCGTCCGGCGCTTGAGGACGAGCGCGCAGCGCGACTCCAGCCCGTCCGGCGTTTAAGGACGAGCGCGCAGCGCGACTCCAGCCCGTCCGGCGTTTAAGGACGAGCGCGCAGCGCGACTCCAGCCCGTCCGGCGTTTAAGGACGAGCGCGCAGCGCGACTCCAGCCCGTCCGGCGTTTAAGGACGAGCGCGCAGCGCTATTTCAGCCCGTCCGGCGTTTGAGGACGAGCGCGCCAGCGCGATGGGCCTGAAGCTCAGCGCCAGCGGCACAGCGGCAGCGGCACAGCGGCAAGGCACGGCGGCAAGGCACGGCGGCAAGGCACAGCGGCAGCGACCTAGCGTCGGCGGCGCAGCACGCGCCCCGCCACGATGGCCGAGGCCAACACCACGGCAGCCGCGGGCGCAGCCCAGCGCAGGGTGGCGACCCGGCCGGACATCGACTCGGGCACCGGCACGGGCGCGTACCGCCCGCGCGGCGGCGCGTGGTCGACCTCCTCCGCGCTGCGCCCGATCATCGTCCGCCGCGCGTGCGCGGCCTCCGCGGCAGGCACCTCGTCCCCGTCCAGGGGGCCCCCGAACCGGGAGACCGGCTCCTCGCCGAGCGGATCGAGCGACGGCGGCGGCACCTCGGCCGCGAAGATCCCGTGCACCCCCTCCCCGACCCCGGTGGGCCCGGCGGGCGGCTCCGGCACGTCGGGGTCACCGGGCCCGTCCTCGCCGGCAGCCGAGGCCGAGGCAGGGGCGGAGGCCGAGACCCCTTCCGCGAACTTCGCGAGGAACCGCCGCGCGGCGGCTTCCACAGCCTGTGGAGAACTCTCCACCAGCTCGGCGATGCGGCCGTCCCCGGACGCCGTACCGCTGAACGTCATCGACGTACCCCCCTCCGCACCGGGGGCGAGCCGCAGCGCCAGGGCGAACTTCGCCGTCCCGCTGCCGCGGACCTCCTCGCCCTCGCCCTCGAAGGAGTACGTGCCGTCGTCCCGCGCGGCGACCCGCAGCCCGCCGCGGTAGGTGATCGTGTGCCCGGCGACCCGCACCCGCAGCCGCCCCGATCCGGGCGGCGAATCCGCGTCGGCGTCGCGGTGCAGCCCCGGCACCGCGCCGGCGACCCGCTCGGGGTCGGCCAGCGCCTCGCGGAGCGGCTCTTCCGTGACCGGTACGAACACCTCATGCTCCATGACAGTCGAGCGTACCGACGGTCACGCCGGGATGTACTCCACTTGCGCCCGCGAGGATCTCGCGGCACGTCAGTCGGCGTACCGCGGATGCACCAGCGTGGACGGCTCGAATCCCTGCCAGAAGGGGGGCCGCACCCGTTCGGCGGCGGGCGCCCCGGCCCGCAGGACGGCCGCGTCCCGGGCGACGGCCAGCCGGTGGGCGTCGCGCGCGGCGAGGACGAAGCCCCAGTCGTGCGGCCGGGCGGTGCCGTCGTCCGTACGGTCGGGCCCCGCCGCGTTGGCGGAGTACCGGCCGGTCACGCGGTAGGGCGTGGTGGCGAGGCCCGCGGCGCGCAGGGTCGCGTCCACCGTCCAGTAGGTCCGGGACCGGGTCACGACGGGCCCCGCGTGCACGGCGAACCGGCCGTCGTCGGCGAGGACGCGGGCGACCAGGCCGAAGAACTCCTGGGAGTAGAGCTTGGTGCTCGCGGTGATGCCGGGGTCGGGCAGGTCGGCGAGGACGACGTCGTAGGGGAGGCGGCGCTCGTGCGGGCCGCGCAGCCAGCGGAAGGCGTCGGCATGGATGGCCCGCACCCGCCGGTCCCGGTACACGTGTCCGTTGAGTTCGCTGAGCGCGGGGTCGCTGCGGGCCAGTTTCACCACGCCGGGGTCGACCTCGACGATGTCGACGCGGCGGACGCCGGAGTGCCGGAGCACCTCGCGGGCGGCGAGCCCGTCGCCGCCGCCGAGGACGAGGACGCGCGCGTGCGGCCCGCCGCGCATGGCGGGCTGGACGAGCGCCCGGTGGTAGCGGTGTTCGTCGCGGCCGCTGACGCGCAGCCTGCCGTCGACGTAGAGGTTCAGGGACGCGCGGTCGGCGCCGGTGAGGACGACTTCCTGGACGCCGGTCTGCACGGCGACGCGGATGTCGGAGCCGTACACGGCGCGGCGCGCGGCGCGCTCGAAGTCGTCGACGAGCAGCGCGGCGGAGGCGAGCACGGCGAGCACGGCGATGTTGGCACCGAACAGGGCGCAGCGCCCGCGTCCGCTCAGGTCACGGCCGAACAGGCCGAAGATCAGCGCTCCGCCCACGAGCACGTTCACGGCGCCGGTGAGCAGCGCCCCGGTGAGCTGGCCGAACCACGGAAGCAGCAGGAAGGGGAAGGCGAGTCCACCCACCAGGGCGCCCACGTAGTCCGCGGCGAACAGGTCGGCCACCGCGCCGCCCGCGTCCTGTCGTCTGATGCGCTGGATGAGCACCATGAGCAGCGGCACCTCGGCGCCGATGAGCACGCCGATGGCGAGGGAGAACGCCACGAAGAGATAGCGCGATCCGCTCGCCCACATCTCGCCCCGGTCCCCGGCCCAGGCGAACGCCGCGTACAGGACGAGGGCGCTGCACCCGCCGACCAGGGCGAGCGCCGCCTCGACGAGGCCGAACCCGACGGCGGCCCGGCACCGCAGGCGCTTGGCGAGCAGGGAGCCGACGCCCATCGCGAACACCATCACGGACAGGACGACGGAGGCCTGGGTGACGGAGTCGCCGATCAAGTACGCGGCGAGGGCGACGAGTTCGAGTTCGTACACGAGTCCGCAGGCGGCGCAGATGAACACGCCCGCGAGGACGAGGAACCGGCCTGTCCGGGGCGTGACGGGCAGACGCTCGGCGGGCGACTCGATCACGCTGCGAACGCTACGTCACCGAACGCTTACGCCAAGTCCCCCACATGGGTGGTGGTGCCCCGCGACAGGTGTGAAGTCGCGCGAGGGGGAACGCGCATACCCACCGCTCAGAGCGGAGCGGGCATCCGCACGCCCACCCGGGTGCGCGTCGCCACCAACTGCCCGTCCTGGGGGTACGCGTGCCATGTGCGCCACATGACCGAGCCTTCGTGGCGCTGGGCGAGCATGGCGGTGAAGGCGTGCGGCATGCCGGGGAAGACACCGGCGAGACCGTGCGGATGCTCGGTCACCAGGGCCAGCAACTCCTGTGCGCGGCCCGCGAACTGACCCTGCGACAGGGTCTCGACGCACGCCGCGAACTCGTACTCCCACTCGCCCACCCGCTTGGAGACGCCGAGCGGCAGCGGGGTGCTGCTGCCCGGGATGCACGCCACCGTCTCGGAACAGCTGCCCCGCTCCTCCTCCAGGAGCACCTGGTGCGACGCGCCGAGGAGCCGCAACTGCACCATGGCGCCGGTGAGTTCGAGGTCGAGGGTGGCGAGGGCGGGCAGCGGCTCGCGACCGAGGGCCCAGGCCAGGTCTCCGGCGCACGTGTCGGTATAGACAGTCTTCAGGGTCGTGAGCATGAGTCAGCTCCGCTAAGCACGCAATGGAGGTGGGGGCCGGCGCACATGGTCGAACACCTGAACCCGGGAAATCGGAATGCCGGCTCGCGCCCACGGGGAGGTCCCGGTTGCTGAGCTCAGAACGTCCGAGGGCGGGGGTGACAGTTGAAAGGGAATCATGAACTAAGACACTGCCACAGCGTTTTTACCCAACTTCGTAGGGTTTCCATCCCCTAGAGGGCTGAACAGTTCATCTGTTCACGTATCCAACGATCCATAAGCGCCCCAGTACGGTCGCCAATAAACCCATATCGCACTTGTCGCCCCCGCCACCCCCGCTGTACAGCTCTCTTTCCCCGCATCACGTCAACGATGCGCACCAACTTCGCGTCAACGACGAAACGCCCACCGGTAGTTGCTCCCGGTGGGCGTTTCGCCCAGTGGACCAGCTGCCCCGTGTCAGCTGCCTCCGCCGCATCCACCCCCGCCGCCCCCGCCACCGCAGGAGGAGCCGCCGCCGCACGACGACGAGCCGCCACAGGACGACCCGTGGTGCCCACCGCCGTCACCGGTGCTCACGTACCCCGCGCTGTTGCTGCCGCTGCTGCTTCCCGACGCCCACCAGCTGCTGCCGCCCGACCCCGCGGCGGCCCGCCGCCGGGCGCGTCCGGCCGGACCCCTCGCGTTCCTGGTGGCCGTGACGCCGAGTGCCACGCACACCGCCAGCACGAATCCGATGAAGATGAAGGCCAGTGCCATGCCCCCCACCACCCTCTCTGTTCCCCGTGATCCCCCGTGGTCCCCCGTGGTCCCCCGCGGTTCGTGCCAAGGAGATGCCCCCGGCCGGGCGCGGCCAAAGCAGAGTTGAGGAACTCCAGAGGTTCGGCGCAGGATGACGCCCATGACGTCCTCCGATGGTTCCTCCGGCACCCCCGGCCCCTCCGGTGTCCCCAGCGCCTCCGGCACCCCCGGCACCGCGTACGGCCGCCCGCTGCTCAACCGCCGTCTCGCCGAGTTCGGGACGACGATCTTCGCCGAGATGTCCGCGCTCGCCGTACGGACCGGGGCGATCAACCTGGGCCAGGGCTTCCCCGACACGGACGGCCCCGAGGAGGTGCGGGAGGCGGCGGTGCGGGCGCTGCGCGACGGGCGCGGCAACCAGTACCCGCCGGGTCCGGGCGTGCCCGAGCTGCGCACGGCCGTCGCCGGGCACCAGCGGCGCCACTACGGCCTGTCCTACGACCCGGACCGCGAGGTCCTGATCACCGCGGGCGCCACCGAGGCCATCGCGGCCGCGCTGCTCGCCCTGGTCGAGCCGGGCGACGAGGTGATCGCCCTGGAGCCGTACTACGACTCGTACGCCGCCGCGATCGCCCTCGCGGGCGGCACCCGGGTGCCCGTGACCCTGCGGCCCGGCGAGGGCCGCTTCGTCCTCGACCTGGACGAGCTGCGCGCCGCCGTCACCCCCCGCACCCGGCTGCTGCTCCTCAACACCCCGCACAACCCGACCGGCACCGTCCTCACCCGCGAGGAGCTGACCGCGATCGCGGAGCTGGCCGTCGAGCGGAACCTCCTCGTGGTCACGGACGAGGTCTACGAACACCTGGTCTTCACCGACGACGCGACGCCCGCGCACCTCCCGCTCGCGTCCTTCCCCGGCATGCGCGAACGCACCGTCACCATCGGCTCCGCGGGCAAGACGTTCTCGTTCACCGGCTGGAAGGTGGGCTGGGTGACGTCCACGCCCGACCTGGTCACGGCGGTGCGCTCGGCGAAGCAGTATCTGACGTTCGTGGCGTCGGGTCCCTTCCAGTACGCGGTCGCGGAGGCGCTCGCGCTGCCCGACGCCTACTTCACCGACCTCCGCGAGGACCTGCGCGCCAAGCGGGACCTGCTCGCGGCGGGCCTGACGGCGGCGGGCTTCGACGTCTACCGGCCCGCGGGCACCTACTTCATCACCACCGACATCCGCTCCCTCGGCGAGAGCCGCTCGCACGGCGGCGACGGATTCGCCTTCTGCCGCGCGCTGCCGGAGCGTGCCGGTGTCGTCGCCGTCCCGAACGCGGTCTTCTACGACCACCGTCAGGAGGGCGCCCCCTTCGTGCGGTTCGCGTTCTGCAAGCGCACCGAGGTGCTCACGGACGCCGTGGAGCGGCTGAAGTCGCTCTAGGGCGTCCGGGGGAACCGGCGCCCACCCACACGGACCCACCCGGCTCGCGTCCGCCGCCGCCACCCCGGAGGGTTCGGGTGTGAACCACCCGAGCCCCACCGTCCCCGCCCCCCTCACAGAACCGCCCCGCACCCAGTGCCGCACCTTCGTCCCCAGGGGGCCGACGGCCGCCCGCGCCCTGGGAGTCTTCGCCGCCGTCCGGATCGCCGGGCTGCTCGCCGTGTCGGTCGCCGCGCACGCCACGGAACAGAACACCTTCCGGCTGCTCGGCCGCTCCTGGGACTCGCGCTGGTACACCGCCATCGCCACCGACGGCTACGGCCGCACCCTCCACTTCGAGAACGCCGTGGTCCAGAGCGACCTGGCGTTCTTCCCGCTGTACCCGGGCCTGATCCGCGCGGTCACCACCATCACCCCGCTCACCTACGGCGCGGCGGGCCTCGTCGTGTCCTGGCTCGCCGCGGGGGCCGCCGCCCTCGGCATCTACTCGCTCGCCGTCCGCCTGTACGACCACCGCACCGCCACCGTCCTGGTGCTCCTGTGGGGCCTGCTGCCGCACTCGGTGATCCTTTCCATGGCCTACACCGAGCCGGTCCTCACCGCCCTCGCCGTCTGGGCCCTGTACGCCGTGCACACCGGGCGCTGGCTGTGGGCGGGCTCCCTCGCGGTGCTCGCGGGCCTCGCCCGGCCGAACGGCTTCGCGGTGGCGGCCGCGGTGCTCGCCGCCGCCGGGTACGAGGTGTGGCGCCGCCGCGGCCGCCACGTTCCCCACAGGCTGTGGACGGGCGCGCTGCTCGCCCCGCTCGGCTGGGCCGGGTACGTGCTGTGGGTCGGCGCGAGGAAGGGCGACCTGCTCGGCGGCTACTTCGCGGTGCAGCGCGGCTGGGGCTCACGCTTCGACTTCGGCGCCGGTTCGCTGACCTTCGTCCGGCATCTGCTCAGGGACGGCGACAAGCTGGTGTTCTCCATGACCCTGGTGATCGTCGCCGTGGCCGTGCTCCTGTACGCGCTCCTGGTGGCCGAGCGGGCGCCGCTGCCGCTGCTCGTGTACACCGGGGTGCTGCTCCTGATCACCGTGGGCGGCTCCGGCTTCTTCGAGTCCAAGCCGCGCTTCCTGCTGCCCGCGTTCCCGCTCCTGATCCCGGTGGCCCTCGCCGTGACGCGCACGGCGAAAGCCCGGCCGCGGGCCGCCTACCTGGTGGTGGGCGCCCTGGCCGGGCTTTCGGTGGCCTACGGGACGTATCTGGTGACGATCGCCCGCATGCCGTTGTGAGCGGGGCCCTCAGGCCTCGTCGTCCCCGGGCTTCTCGTCCTCGGCGCCCTCGGCGGGCTCCAGGCCGAGCTGCTCGACGAGCCAGCGGTCGAACTCGATCGCGGCCCGCACCCAGCTCACCGTCGACGAGACGAAGTGCTCCAGGGAGACACCCGTGCCGATCAGCATCTGGGCCTCGCCGATGAGGCGGACCGTGCCGTCGTCGTGGGTGTGGCTGTAGACCTTGGGCCACAGCGTGCGCCGGTTCCAGTCGTCGATGGACTCCAGGAGCTGGGGCTTCTCGTCGATGCCGTGCGGCCGGTCGTAGAACGTCCGTACCGAGAAGACCTGCTGGTCGTCCTCGCCACGGAACATGAAGTAGGTGCGGAACTCCTCCCACGGCGCCGCGAGGTCACCCTCGTCGTCGACGACGTACTTGAGCTCCATCTGGTCCAGGAGCTGCTTAACCAGGTCCTGGTCAGGGACGACGGGGCCCGCCGGTCCTGCGCCCTGCTGCGGTTCGGGCTGGCCCCCGAAATTCGGAATCGAGGACGGGTCGATGGTCACCGTTATTTCCCTTCGTACTTCGTACGGTCGAGCTTCGTACGGATCGAGCCATCCTCCCCCATGCCGGGCGGGGGCCCGCAACCCCCGCCCGGGGAACTGACCGGTTACGGCGCCGCGGGGCCCACGATGAGCCCGTCCTCGAAGACGTCCACGCGGACCGTGTCGCCGTCCTTGACCTCGCCCGCCAGGATCTCCTTGGCGAGCCGGTCGCCGATGGTGGTCTGGATGAGCCTGCGCAGCGGCCGTGCCCCGTACGCGGGATCGTTGCCCTCCGCGGCCAGCCAGGCGAGCGCCTCGGGCGTCACGTCGAGGGTGAGCCGCCGGTCCGCGAGCCGCTTGGCGAGGCGTCCGATCTGGAGCTCGGCGATGTGCGCCAGCTCGTCCTTGGTGAGCGCCGAGAACACGACCAGGTCGTCGAGCCGGTTCAGGAACTCGGGCTTGAAGGACGCCCGCACCACTTCCAGGACCTGCTGCTTCTTCTCCTCCTCGCTGGTCAGCGGCTCGACCAGATACTGGCTGCCGAGGTTGGAGGTGAGCACCAGGATGGTGTTGCGGAAGTCCACCGTGCGGCCCTGGCCGTCGGTGAGGCGGCCGTCGTCGAGGACCTGGAGCAGAACGTCGAAGACCTCCGGATGGGCCTTCTCGACCTCGTCGAGCAGCACCACGGAGTACGGGCGCCTGCGCACGGCCTCGGTGAGCTGGCCGCCCTCCTCGTACCCGACGTAGCCGGGCGGGGCGCCCACGAGCCGGGCGACGCTGTGCTTCTCGCCGTACTCGCTCATGTCGATGCGGACCATGGCCCGCTCGTCGTCGAACAGGAAGTCCGCGAGCGCCTTGGCCAGCTCGGTCTTGCCGACGCCGGTCGGGCCGAGGAACAGGAAGGAGCCGGTGGGCCGGTCGGGGTCGGCGATGCCCGCGCGGGTGCGCCGGACCGCGTCCGACACCGCCTGCACGGCCTCGCTCTGCCCGATGAGGCGCTTGCCCAGCTCGGCCTCCATCCGCAGCAGCTTCTGCGTCTCGCCTTCGAGCAGCCGCCCGGCGGGGATGCCGGTCCACGCGCCGACGACGTCCGCGATGTCGTCGGGGCCGACCTCCTCCTTGACCATGGTGTCGGCCTCCGCGGCCTCCTCCTCGGCCTCGGACGCCTCCTCCAGGTCGCGCTCCAGGGCGGGGATCTCCCCGTACAGGAGCTTGGAGGCGGTGTCGAAGTCGCCGTCGCGCTGGGCCCGCTCGGCCTGGCCGCGCAGCTCGTCCAGCTTCTCCTTCAGCTCACCGACGCGGTTGAGGGAGGTCTTCTCCTTCTCCCAGCGTGCGGTGAGGCCGCGCAGCTCCTCCTCCTTGTCGGCGAGGTCGCGGCGCAGCTTCTCCAGGCGCTGCTTGCTCGCCGGGTCGGTCTCCTTGCTGAGCGCCAGCTCCTCCATCCGCAGCCGGTCCACGGCGCGCTGGAGCTCGTCGATCTCGACGGGCGACGAGTCGATCTCCATGCGCAGCCGGGACGCGGCCTCGTCGACGAGGTCGATGGCCTTGTCGGGCAGGAAGCGCGAGGTGATGTACCGGTCGGAGAGCGAGGCGGCGGCCACCAGGGCGGAGTCGGCGATCTGCACCTTGTGGTGGGCCTCGTAGCGGCCCTTGAGCCCGCGCAGGATCGCGATGGAGTCCTCCACGCTCGGCTCGGCCACCAGGACCTGCTGGAAGCGGCGCTCCAGGGCGGGGTCCTTCTCGATCCGCTCGCGGTACTCGTCGAGCGTCGTCGCGCCGACCATGCGCAGCTCGCCGCGGGCCAGCATGGGCTTGAGCATGTTCCCGGCGTCCATGGCGGAGTCGCCGCTGGCGCCCGCGCCCACCACCGTGTGCAGCTCGTCGATGAACGTGATGATCTGCCCGTCGCTCTCCTTGATCTCGGAGAGGACGGTCTTCAGGCGCTCCTCGAACTCGCCGCGGTACTTGGCGCCCGCGACCATCGCGCCGAGGTCCAGGGAGACGAGCCGCTTGTTCTTCAGCGACTCCGGCACGTCACCCTTCACGATCCGCTGCGCGAGGCCCTCGACGACGGCGGTCTTGCCGACGCCGGGCTCGCCGATGAGCACCGGGTTGTTCTTCGTACGCCGGGAGAGGACCTGCACGACCCGGCGGATCTCCTGGTCCCGGCCGATGACGGGGTCCAGGCGGCCCTCGCGGGCGGCGGCGGTGAAGTCCGTGCCGAACTTCTCCAGGGCCTTGTACTGGCCCTCGGGGTCGGGGGTGGTCACGCGACGTCCTCCGCGGCTGGTCTCGAAGGCGTCGAGCAGCTTCTTCGCGCTCGCGCCGTTCTCGTTCAGTACGTCACCGGCGGCGCCGCCCTTGGCGGCGAGCCCGATGAGCAGGTGTTCGGTGGAGAGGTACTCGTCGCCGAGCTGCTTGGCGCGCTCCGCGGCGTCGGTGACGACGGCGAGCAGCTCGCGGTTGGGCTGCGGCGGCGAGACCGTGGACCCGCTGACGCTGGGCAGGGCGGCGAGGGCCCGCTCGGCCCCGGCCCGCACGGCCGCCTGGTCGGCGTCCACGGACGCCAGCAGATCGGTGATGTTCTCGTTGTCCTGGCCCTCCAGGAGAGCCAGGAGCAGATGCGCGGGGGTCAGGTCCGGGTGGCCTGCGGACACGGCCCGGCTGGTGGCCGCGTTGAGCGCGTCCCGGCTCCTGTTGGTCAGCTCGGCGTCCACGTGCGCGTTCTCCTCCTGCTTCGGTCGGTCGGGCGGGTACCCGTACTCATCCTGACTAAGCCAACGTACACAAAGTTGAGTCTATTCCGCTCAAGGTGTTCTTCAGAAGGCTCCTGGGCCCCGGTTTCCGCGGGGTCCCAGTCTCCGTACGGATCAGCGGCGGGTTAGGTTCCTGGCCATGAGCCTCGACCTCGGCGATCTGCCCGCCCCGTACCTCAGCTTCTGGCGGGAGCGCCATGTGTGCACCCTGACGACGCCGCGCCCGAACGGCACCCCGCACGTGGTCCCGGTGGGGGTGACCTACGACCCGGAGGCCCGGGTGGCGCGGGTGCTCGCGAACCGGTTCAGCAGGAAGGTGGCGCACGTCCGCGCCGCCACCGAGCGGGAGGGCGGCACCGCGCGGGTCGCGGTCTGCCAGTTCGAGGGGCGGCACTGGGCGACCCTGGAGGGCGCGGCCGTGATCGCGGCTGAGCCCGAGCGGGTGGCGGAGGGCATGCGGCGGTACGAGGAGCGCTACGGGCGGGTGCCGTCACCGAACCCGGACCGGGTGGTCATCGAGATCCGGGTGGACCGGGCGCTGGGCAGCCGGTCGTTCAGGACGTGACCAGGAAACAGGACGTGACCAGGAAGTGGCCGCACACCACAGCGGCGCCACCGTGTTCAGGTCCACGGTGGCGCCGCTGCTGGGGGAAGCACCTGCGCGATTTACAACGACGGGGGAATCGCGTCAGGCGCTGCGGGGGGTGGCTGCGAGGGGATCTGCTGTGGCGGTCTGCCGGTCGATGGCCTGCTGGTCGGCGTCCCGCTTGCGCTTGTCGATGACCTGGTGGTCACGCTGGTCGAGGTTGACGAAGACCATGCCGTAGCGCACGGCGCACCGGACCGGCTGCGGGGCGCCTCGGGGGCGGCGCAGGCAGCGGTAGGCGCGGATGTCCTCGTCGTCGTCGCGGACGATGATGACGGGCTCTCCGACCAGGGTCACCATCAACGAGTCGCCGGAGTGGGGGATGGCGGTGGCGAGATCGATGAAGTGCCAGCCGGAGCGGTAGGCCGTGGCCATCTCCCGGCGGAAGGTACGGTCGTCAGGGGGCGTGCTCATGCCTCGTCACCTGCCGGCACCACACTCCAGGCGAGGTCGGGGGGCGCTGCCACGGTGCGGGTCGCGTCCGCTGGCGCGCTGTCCCAGGACAGATCAAGAGCGCTCACCGCTCCTACGACCAGCCCTGCGGAGAGGGCGGTGACAAGCACCGAGCGAAGCATGCTCTGAAACATGGTCGGCTTCGTCCTCACTTGGTAGTTTCCTCTCCCCCGGCACAACAAGACGATGTCTCAATCGAGCACGTCAAAGCCACAGGGTGGATGCATCATGTTCCTGCATGTTCAGGACCCTGGGGGGTGGAGATTTGCTTACAACCAACGCCAAACCGACACATCCTCACCCCGAGACGCCGCTTTGCGACGTCGGGGCGAGGTTGTACGCGAGCGCTCTGACCAATGGCCGGCTGCCTCGCTCCGAGGCCGAGAACACTCCCTGTCTGCTGGAGTCGGGACTTCTGCACCCGGATCCCGATGATGCGGACTGGTTGCGTCCCGTTCCGCCGTCCACGGCACTCGCACAACGTCTTCACCCCATCGAGCGCGAAATCCAGGATCGTCGCCGTCTCGCTGTGGAACTGACCAACGTCTTCGAGCCATTCATGGCCATCACGGCGCGTGCCGAACCCACCACCCACGCCATCACCGTCCTGGAGGGGGACGCGCACATCAACGCGGCCATCGAACGGGCCACCGCCGAGTGCCGCCACGAAGTGCTTACCGCCCAGCCAGGAGGCGGTCGCAGCGAGAACTCGCTCAACGTGGCGCTGAAGCGCGGGCAGACCGTTCTGGACCGCGGCATCACGATGCGCACCCTCTACCAGCACACCGTCCGGCACAGCCAGGGAACGCTGGCCTACGCGGCCCGGATGTCGCAGGGAAACGTGCAGATACGCACGCTGGAGGAGCTCATCGACCGCATCATGATCTTCGACCGCACGGTGGCACTCATTCCGGCCCGCGCGGACCGTAAGGACGCCCTGGAAATCCGCCATCCCGGTCTGGTCGAGTACCTTGCGAAGGTCTTCGAGGAACAATGGCAGCGTGCGACCCCGCTCCTGGAGGAGGTTCCGTACCCTCCCGCCACCAACGGGATCACCGGGGTCCAGCGCTCCATCGCCCGCCTCCTCATCGAAGGTCACGTGGACGAGGCCATCGCCCGGCGCCTCGGCATGAACGTCCGCACCTGCCGCGCCCACATCGCCAAAATCGCCGCCGCCCTGGGCAGCGGCAGCCGCGCCCAACTCGGCTACCTCATCGCCCAGTCCGGCATCCTCGAGCAGGACAAACAGAAATGACCACCGAACCCCGCCCTCACCCTCACGGACCCGACGAGTTGTGTGAGGCGGGTTCGGCCCTCTACGCCCGTGCCCTGCGCGAAGGCCGCGTACGGCACCAGGAGGCGGGCGACGCGCCCTGCCTCATCGACTTCGGCCTGCTGCACCCGGACATCGAGGACATGGCCTGGCTGCGCCCGACCGCGCCGGCCGTGGCCCTGCCCCAGCTCCTGCGCTCCATCGAGGACCACATCGCGCGCCACCGCGAACGCGAGGAGCGGCTCACGGCGCTCTTCGAGCCGCTGATGGCCCTGGACGCCCGGCAGACCTCGGGACCCGAACCACCGGAGATCATGGTCCTGGAGGGCTTCGAGCGGATCAACGTCGCGATCACCCAGGCCATGACCGACGCCCGGCACGAACTCCTCACCGTCCAGCCGGGCGGCGCCCGCTCCCCCGAGATCCTCGCCGACGCGCTCCCGCGCGAGCAGGAGTTCCTCTCCCGCGGCTGTCGCATGCGCACCCTGTACCAGCACACCACCCGCCACTCGCTGCCCGCCCAGGCCCATTACGAGCAACTGGACGGCGACGTAGAGGTCCGCACGCTCAACGAAGTAACCGAACGCATGGTCGTCCTGGACCACTCGGTGGCTTTCATCCCCGCGAGCAAGGACCGGACGGTGGCCCTCGAAGTACGCCAGCCTGCCATCGTCGACTACCTCATCACCACCTTCGAACGTCTGTGGCACCTGGCGACGCCGATGTTCCCGCACGCCGCCCAGCTCCCCGCCGAGAACGGCGTCACCACTCGTCAGCGGGCCATCGCCGAACTCCTCGTCGAAGGCCTCACCGACACCGAGATAGCCACCCGCCTCGGCATGAACGTGCGCACGGCACGCGAGCACATAGCGAAACTCGCCGCGATCCTCGGCAGCAACAGCCGCGCCCAACTCGGTTATCTCATTGGCCAGTCGGGGATTCTCGACCAGAATCACTAGCTGTCGGCACCTGGGGCGGGGGCTTCAGGAAGGTGCGGGGAGGAACAGCGACGTGAGGATGGAACACCGGTCGCACGACGCGGGGGAATTGTGCGAGGCGGGCAGACGGATTTACGTCCGCGCGCTGCGCGAAGGCCGGCTGCACGCCGAGGAGGCCCGCGCCGCGCCCTGCCTTTCCGACCTGGGGCTGCTGCACCCGGACAGCCAGGACGCCCGCTCCCTGCGGCCCACTCCGCCGGCCGTGGCGCTGCCCCGGCTGCTCGGCGCCATCGACACCCGCATCACCGCCCAGCGGCGCCGCGAGGCCCGGCTCGCCGACGTCTTTGCCCCGCTGATGGACCTGGACCGGCGCTGGACGTCCTCCTCCGGGGACAGCGCCGGCGCCACCGTCATCCACGGCCGCCTGCGCATCAACGCGGCCATCGACCACGTGGCGTCGAAGGCGCAGGTGGAGGCCCTGGCCATCCAGCCGGGCGGCAGCCGCTCCGTCGACGACCTGATGCGGGCCCTGCCGCGCACGCACGGCATCCTGTCCCGCGGCGGCCGCCTTCGCACCCTGTACCAGCACACCACCCGCCACTCCCCGCCCGCGCTCGCGCACTACCGCGACCTCGACGGCGACGTGGAGGTCCGCACCCTGAACGAACTGCCCGACCGGCTGCTCGTGTTCGACCGGCGAGTGGCTTTCCTGCCCGTCAACAAGGTGCGGGACACGGCCGTGGAAATCCGGCAGCAAGCCGTCGTCGACTATCTGGTGACGGTATTCGACCTGCTGTGGCGCCTCGCCGTCCCGATGTGGCCGACGCCCGCTCCGCAGCCCGCGTCGAACGGCATCACGCCCCGCCAGCGGGCGATTGCGGCCCTCCTCACGGACGGCCTGACCGACACGGAAATAGCCGCCCGACTCGGTATGAACGTGCGCACGGCACGCGTCCACATCGCGAAACTCTCCACTTTCCTGAACAGCAGCAGCCGGGCCCAACTCGGCTATCTCATCGGCAGGTCCGGAATCCTGGACCAGCCCGCCTGAGGACCCCCGCGGCGGCCCGCAGGACCTTCAGTGGTAGACGGCCCGCTGGAGCGGCAGCCCCACGGCCCGCAGGGCCTCGCGCACCACGCACTCCGCGTCGAAGCCGCCGGAGCCCAGGTGCAGGACGGCGGACTGCTCCCACCGCACGGACGAGGGACGGCCCATGCTGACCTGCCAGCAGGGCGCGAGCGGGGAGGGGCGGTCGTCGAGGGCGATGTTCAGGACCCGGACCACCGAGACCTTGGCGACGACCTGGAGGGGGAAGTCACCGGCGAGGAGCTGCCGGTCCACGACCCAGGTCACCGGGTAGCCGCGGCCGTTGAGATCGTCGGCCATGGCGTGCACGACGGGGGCGAACCGCGCGGCCGCGAGGGCCGGGCCGGCGTCCGGGGGGAGCGCCTGAGCAGCGTCCCCGACGGTCATCACCTCGGCTTCCTCCTCCATGCCGTCACGCCCGTTCCCCTCCCGCCCCTCAGGGCGTGGCGCCCGGGGATTTCCCGGAGTCGCCGTGCTGCCGCGACTCGTCGACCGTGCCCGCCCCGGCCTCGGGCAGGGGGTCGAAGAGCAGGACGACGTGGCGCGCCCCGCGCGCGCTCGCCGGTTCCGAGACGACCATCGTGATCTGCCCCGGGCCCTTCCTGGGGTGGAACAGCGGTCTGACGTCGCCGTCGGGGTGGATGTACACCTCGGTGTTCCGCTCGTATATCGGGCCCGTGTACTTGTCCTTGAGCACGTCCCTGTGCAGCCGGCCGAGGGAGGCGTTCTCCGGGTGCTGGATGTGCGCGAGCCTGATCTGGTTGAGGATTCCGGGGGCCCAGCGGGTCTCCCAGTCGGTGAGGATGTGGTCCCGCGCCTCGTCGGCGAGGGCCATCCAGCGCATCGTGTTCTCCGGCGGTGTGCCGTCCTCGAAGATGTCGGCGAAGGGCTGGTTGTACGCGACGAGGTCCCACTGGACGTTGCTGACGTACGCGATCTCGCGCTGGCCGTCGACGGCCCGCTGCCAGGCGCCCGCGGCGGGCATCGTGACACCGCCGTTCGGGTCCAGCGGGTGCGGCGGGCGCTGTCCCAGGGAGAGCAGATACACCTGCGTGAACTCGTCCTCGGTCATCCTCAGGAGTTGGCCGACCTGGCGCAGATAGTCGTCCCGCGGGGACATCTTGCCGCTCTCGAAGCGGTGGTAGGTCCCCACCGCGCGGTTCATCAGGATGTCCATGTCGGGCTGGGCGAGTCCGGCGACGCGCGGTCCCGGGCGTCCGGTGGGCTTCGGGGTCAGTCCCACTTCCGCGGGCATGATTCTGGAGCGTAGTTCTTTGAGTATGCGCCGCAGCGCGTCCTCGTCCACCGCGATTCCCCCCTTCCCCGTCCGCATGACTGGCGTGCCGCGCCCACGGTGACTGCACCATAAACCCAAAAGAGTCGACGACCAACAGATCGTGATCGGCCGTCGGCTCACGGGGGTCGGCGGCCGGTCGCGGGCCGGGGAAGGAGGCGTGGCGTCAGGCGCCGGAGGGCACCTGCGCCCGCGCGTGGGCCCAGCGGGCCGCGTGCCCGGCGAGTTCGGCCATGCCCAGGGCGTTTCCGGTGCCGCCGAGGTGGTGGTACTCGATGAACGTCAGCATGACCACGCGTTCCGGGGCGCCCAGGTGCGGGTGGAAACCCGCCGCGAGGATCTCGTCGGCCGCCTCGTACGCGTCGAGTCCCTTGCCGTGCCGGTCCGCGATCTCGCCCTCCAGGTCCCGGAGGTAGCCGATGTAGGCGCGGACGCCGTCCTGCCCGATCAGTTCGCCGTGTCCGGGGACGATCCACTGCGGGTCGAGCGCGAGCACGGTCTCGCAGGCCCGCACCACCTCGGCGAGCGGGCCCTCCCAGTGCGCGGGGTGGTCGCCGGAGAAGATGACGTCGCCCGCGGCCACCACGCCGTGCTGCGGCAGGTGCGCGATCAGGTCGCCGGAGGTGTGGGCGGGCCCCACCTCGATCAGGCGCACCTCGGTGTCGCCCACCAGGAAGTCGTGGCTGCCGCTGAAGGTGAGGGTGGGGGGTACGACGGTGATGCCGGTGTAGTCGTAGGCGCCGAAGCGGTCGCGCGCGTACCAGCCGAGCGGCTCGTCCGGGTCGCTCGCGTGCACCAGGTACTGCATCTCCTGGGGCGAGATCTCACCGCAGCGGTGGCGTTCCAGGCTGGCGTCGGTGCTGATGATCTCCGCGCCCGGGAAGAAGCCGTTGCCGAAGCAGTGGTCCCCGTTGGCGTGGGTGTTGACGACGGTACGGACCCCGGCCCCTTCGGGCAGGACGCGGTCAGCCGCCGCGATGAGCGCCCTGGTCATGCGCTCGTCGTACGGCGTGTCGATGAGCGCGGCCGCTGTTCCGGAGGTGACGAGCAGGCAGTTGGCCAGGCCCCAGGAGCCCGCGGCGCCGCGGGGCGCCCACAAGTACAGGCTGTCGTCGGCAAGGACGGTGAGGTCGACAGGAAGGTCCATGGACGTCATCTTCGTCGACACACGGGCCGCGTCCAGGTGTGTCGAAGCCCACAGCGTGGGCACTCGGCCACCCTGGCCCCACATCCGTTTAACTTTGAATAATTGGGCGACCATCGCAAGCGATAACCCCGCCATTGAAAAACGGTTGTCCCGTTGACAAGGATGACGACACGTGTGACGTCCGTCATTCGCGCCCACACCCCAGACCGAGCAGGGGGAAGCCTGTGCAGGACGCAGCGGCGCGGGCGGTGGTGCCCGCCCCGGTCGCGGCCGAGCGCGCCACCCGGCTCCGGATGGCGGCCCCCGCACACGGCGGCGGCCCCTCCGAACGCCGGCATGTGCCGCACGAGCCCGAGGAGTTGTGCGAGGCAGGCCGTGCGCTGTACGCGCGTGCCCTGCGCGAGTGCAGGCTGCGCGGCGACGCCGTCGCCGACGCGCCCTGCCTCCTGGACTCCGGGCTGCTGCACCCGGACGCCGACGACCCGGACTGGCTCCTGCCCACCCCGCCCCTGGTGGCCCTCCCCCGGCTCCTCGCGGGCATCGAGGCACGCGTGGCCCGGCAGCGCGGCCGCGCCTCCCGGCTGGCCTCCGCCTTCGAACCCTTCCTCCAGCTCGCCCCCGCCGCGGTGCCCGACACCACGGCGTCCCCCGTCACGGTGCTCAAGGGGACGACCCGCATCAGACGCGCCGTCCACCAGGCCCTCGCGGACGCCTCGCACGAAGTGCTCGGCATCCATCCGGGCGACCCGGACCGGCCGCAGATGCTGCCCCACAACGAGCCCTGGCGCATGGCCGACTTCGGCGAACGCGGCGGCCGGCTGCGCACGCTGTCCCGTCCCGAGTCCGCCTTCGACTCGCTGCCCTCGCGCGCCCACCCCGGGCGGCCCGTCCTCTCCTGCGAGGTCCGCACCCTCGACGAACTCCCGCCCTGCCTGCTCATCTTCGACCGCGCCATCGCCTTCATCCCGGCCGTCGACGACGGCGGCATCGTCTTCGAGCTGCGCTCCCCGGCCCTGGTCGGCTATCTCGCCACGGCCTTCGACATCATGTGGCGCCTGGCCACGCCCCTGTTCCGCGACGACACACCGAGGCCGCCGGTCCACGCGGTCAGCCAGGTCCAGCGCGTCATCGCCCGGATGCTCACGGAGGGCCACACCGACGCGGAGATCGCGCACCGCCTGGACATGAACGTACGCACCGTCCGGCTGCACGTCGCCAAGCTCGCGAGCCTGCTCGGCAGCAGCAGCCGCACCCAACTCGGCTTCCTCATCGGCCGCTCGGGGCTCCTCGACCGACACGCCTAGCCGGACGGCGCGCGCCTTGATCCCCCCTGGAGGTGGCACGGCTATGCCCGTGGAGCGGAGACCGTACGAACCGCATAGCTTGTACGACCCTTACGACTCGACGGAGCACACACGGGACGAGGCGAGCGGGCCCGGCGGCGCCCGGCACCGGCCGCACGGCACCGCCTCCCTGTGCGCGCCCGGCTCGGCCCTGTACGCCCGTGCCCTGCGCAGGGGCCGCGTGCACAGCCGGGAGGCCGAACCGGTGCCGTGCCTGGTGGACTTCGGGCTTCTGCACCCGGACGCCGACGACCTCCAGTGGCTGCTGCCGAGCGAGCCCACCGGGGCGCTGCTGCGGCTGCTGCGCGGCATCGAGGAGGAGATCACCCACGAACGCCGCCGCGAATCGACCCTGACGTCGACGTTCACCCCCCTGCTCACCCCCACCACGCCCTACCCCACCCCCGGCCCAGACGCGGAGCGCCCCACGGCCCCCCTGGCCCTGCCGGTGCCGGTGCCGGCAGCCGTACCGGCACCGGCACCCCCGTACCCGCCAAAGGCCCAGGGGCCGGCGAAAATCACGAGACTGACCGGACACCACCGCATAACCGCCGCCCTCGACGACGCCGTGTCCCGCTGTGCGTGGGAGGTGCTCACCATCCAGCCGGGCGGCTTCCGGCCCGTCTCGGATCTGGGCACGGCGCCCCCGAGGGAACAGGTCCTGCTGTCACGGGGCTGCCGGATGCGCACTCTCTACCAGCACACCACCCGGCACGCCCTGCCGGTGATCGCACACGTCGAGCGGCTTGTGGGCGACGTCGAGGTGCGCACCCTGAGCGAGGTGCCGGAGCACCTGGTGGTGTTCGACCGCTCGGTCGCCTTCGTGCCGGCCGCCCCGGACTTCTCCGCGGCCCTGGAGATCCGCTCCCCGGCCCTCGTCGGCCACCTCACCGCGCTCTTCGACCGCCTGTGGCGCCTCGCCACCCCGATGTACCCGCACCCGGCCGCACCCCAGCCCGCCAAGGACGGGGTGACCGCCCGGCAGCGGACCATCGCGGAACTCCTCGTCGAGGGCCACACGGACGCGGGCATCGCCGACCGGCTCGGCATGAACGTGCGCACCGTACGGGTCCACATAGCGAAGCTCGCCCGGACCCTGGGCAGTACCGGCCGCACCCAACTGGGCTACCTCATCAGCCGCTCCGGCATCCTCGGCCCCCACTGCACGCAGTGAATCACCTACGTCCGGAAATGGGACCACTTGCGCCCACCCCCGCCCGTTGCACAGCAACAAGATGACGGTGGCGGAGCGTGCGCGGGCGTTGCATCGTAGTGACAGCGGCAAGGAACGGCCAGTCCCTCGAGGAACTGGAACCGGCCCGGTCCCGGCCGCGAAGTGGCTCTGTTGTGGTCTCCCCCCGCAGAGCCGCGCTTCCCTAAGGGTCGCCCCGGTTCGGCTACGTCCCGTGGCCGGCCGGGGCGCTCACGGCCACGGGGGGCGTGAGCGCTCCGGCAGAACCGCGGGCGGCCCGCCCGGCGCCGCACGGCGGACGCCGCGGGCGTCTCAGGCGCGCGCCGCGTTCTCGTCGGCCCACTCCCGCAGCAGCCGCTCCCGCTCGTCCCTGCGGGGCGTGCCGCCCTCGTGCGCGCGGCCCCACGCGGCCATCGCGGCCAGTGTCGTCAGGAGCGTGGCGGCGCCCTCGGTGAGCCGGGAGAGCAGGGCCCGGGACAGGTCGTACTCGGTCTGGCTGTAGCCGGTGGCCGCGGCGACGTACGCCGTCAGCTCGATCTCCTCCTCCGGCGTCCCCACGCACACCGTCATCGTCGGCGCCTCCTCACCGCCGCCGAGGCCCGCCGTCAGCGCCATGTCGACGACCGCGCCCACCCGCCGCTTCAGGGACTTCACGGGCACGTCCTCGACGGTCAGGCTGCGCACGTCGTCCCAGAGCCACAGGCCGGTCTGCCCGTGGCCGAGGCCCGTGACGCCCTCCGTCGTCAGCCGCACCCCGGGGGCCAGGCCCGACGGCTTGGAGCCCACATACACATCGCCCTCGGCGATCCAGAAAAGTCCCACCATGGCCATGGATGTCCCCCGGTCCCTCATCACGCAGCGTCTCGC
Source organism: Streptomyces typhae (assembly GCF_009755605.1). Taxonomy (GTDB): domain Bacteria; phylum Actinomycetota; class Actinomycetes; order Streptomycetales; family Streptomycetaceae; genus Streptomyces; species Streptomyces typhae. Next base: position 68,632 of record NZ_WPNZ01000009.1, on the reverse strand, counting down.
TCCGCTCAACTATAAGGAGCCCGGGGAGGCCGCCTCCGTTCCCCCGAAGGGCACCGGTTAAGCTCCGTTGCCCCCACGGCACGTCCCTCCCCCCACGTCTGCATCCCGCTTCTCCCGTGCAACGGAAGGGAAATCCAGTCGTGTTCCAGCAGCACAGCCCCGAATCCGCGCCCCGGCGCAACCGCAAAGCCTGGCTCGTCCCGGCCGCCGCCGCGGCAGCCGTCGTCGCCGCCGCGGGGCTCACCACCACCCTCGGCTCCCCGGCCACCGCCTCCTCCACGGGCGCCGCCGCGGCGGCGCCCAAGGCTCCCGCGAAGTTCACGGCCAAGTCCGGCCGGGACGCCAACTCCCTGTCGTGGTCGGCGTCCACGGGCGCACGGAAGTACGAGGTGTACCGGGCCGCGGCGGAGGGCGGCTCGTACTCCCGTATCAGCACGGTCGCGTCGACCAAGTACACCGACAGCAAGGCCGTGCCCGACGTGGCGTACGCCTACAAGGTGCGGGCCGTGCGCACGTCCTCGGAGGTCTCGCCGTACTCCTCCGTCGCCCGCGCGACCCGCGACACCCTCGCCCCGCTGCCTCCTCTGGACCTCACCGCCCGCAAGGGTGAGGGGCCGGGCATACCCCTGGTCTGGCGGAGCGGCGGCTCGGACGCCGTGTCGTACACGATCTACCGGACCACGTCGCCCACCCAGCCGTCGACGAAGCTGGGCACCACGACCGCGACGTCGTTCCGCGACCTCGGGCAGCTGGAGGAGGACCGGCCGTACATCTACTACGTGACCGGTACCGACGCCGCAGGGAACGTGTCCGAGGCCTCGCAGTGGGAGACCGTGAACTAGTCGCACGACACAGGGCCGGGAACTCCCTCGCGGGAGTTCCCGGCCCTGTCGTCACCTGCCTCAGGAGCGCGCGAAGCGCCGCTCACGCCTCCGGCGACCTCTTGGGACGCCACACCACGAGCGCGCTCGCCTGCTGGACGTCCTGGTAGGGCACCAGGTCCCTGCGGTACGAGGCGTGCACCGCGGCCTCGCGCTGCTGCATCGCCGCGGCGGCGCCCTCGACGGCCGACGTCAGCTCGGCCACCCGGGCCTTGAGCGCCGCGACCTGGTTCTCCAGCTCGATGATGCGCTTGATGCCCGCGAGGTTGATGCCTTCGTCCTGGGAGAGCTGCTGCACCGTGCGGAGCAGTTCGATGTCACGGGCGGAGTACCGCCGGCCCCGGCCCGCGGTGCGGTCGGGGGACACCAGGCCCAGGCGGTCGTACTGCCTCAGGGTCTGCGGATGCAGGCCGGAGAGCTGGGCCGCCACCGAGATGACGTACACCGGGGTCTCGTCCGTCAGTTGATACGGGTTGCGTCGGCGGCCGTCCCGCTCCATGAGGTCACGCTCCCTTCGCGGCCTTGAACAGTTCTGCCCGCGGATCGGTGTCCGCAGTCGCGTCGCGGTACGCCTCCAGGGCCTCCTGCGCGGCGGACGACAGCGTGGTCGGCACCGCCACCTCCACCGTCACGAGCAGATCGCCGCGGGTGCCGTCCTTACGGACCGCGCCCTTGCCGCGGGCCCGCATCGTGCGCCCGTTGGGGGTGCCCGGGGGCAGCTTCAGGGTGACGGGCGGGCCGCCCAGGGTGGGGACCCTGACCTCGCCGCCGAGCGCCGCTTCCGCGTACGTCACCGGCACGGTCACCGTCAGGTTGTCGCCCTTGCGGCCGAAGACCGGGTGGGCGTCGACGTGCACGACCACATACAGGTCGCCCGCCGGGCCGCCCCGCTCACCGGGTCCGCCCTTGCCGCGCAGCCGGATCCGCTGGCCGTCGGAGACGCCCGCGGGGATGCGCACCTGCATCGTGCGCGAGGACTTCGCGCGGCCCGAGCCCTTGCACACCTCGCAGGGGTCCTGCGCGATGAGGCCGCGGCCCTTGCAGTCCACGCAGGGGTCGGTCAGCGAGAAGCCGCCGCCACCGCCGCGCGAGACCTGTCCGGTGCCCACGCACGTCGGGCAGACGCGCGGGGAGCCGTTCTTGTCGCCGGTGCCCGAGCACGCCTTGCACGGGGCCTGGGAGGACATGCGCAGCGGGACCGTCGCGCCGTCCACCGCCTCCGTGAAGCTCAGGGTGACCTCGGACTCGACGTCCTGGCCGCGCCGTGGCTGGGTGCGCCCGCCGGCGGTCGCGCCGCCGCGGTTGAACAGGCCCCCGAAGACGTCACCGAGGCCGCCCCCGAAGCCGCCCGCGCCGGCCGAACCCCCGCCCGGGGCGCCGCCTCCGAAGAGGTCGCCCAGGTCGAAGTTGAACGATCCGCCGCCGGCGCCTCCCGGGCCCGGCCTGAAACCGCCGTTGCCGAAGAGCGCGCGGGCCTCGTCGTACTCCTTGCGCTTCTTCGGGTCGCCGAGGACGTCGTTCGCCTCGGAGATCTCCTTGAAGCGCTCCTCGGCCTTGACGTTGCCCTTGTTGGCGTCCGGGTGGTTCTCGCGGGCGAGCTTCCGGTACGCCTTCTTGATCTCGGCTTCGGTGGCGTCCTTGGGGACGCCGAGGACCTTGTAGTAGTCCTTCTCGATGAAGTCCTTGGTGCTCATCCCCGACGCCCCTCCTTCCTTGTCATCCGGCGGGCACCGGCGCCGAGGTCGCCCTCGGCGCCGGAGCCGCCGTCCGTCTCGGCGTCAGCCCTCGTCCGGGCCACCGCTCTCCTTGCCGTCCTGCACGTCCTTGCCGCCGGTGCCCTCCGACGCGGTCTCGTCCTTGGCCGCGGCCTCCGCGGGCTTGCTCTCGCCGCCCTCGGACTCCTCGGACTTCACCGTCTGCGCGCCGGGCTGCGGCTCGGCGACCGCGACCCGCGCGGGACGCACGACCCGCTCGCCGATGCGATACCCCGGCTGGAGAATCGCGACGCACGTCGTCTCCGTGACGTCCGGCGCATAGCTGTGCATCAGCGCTTCGTGGATCGTCGGGTCGAAGGGCTCGCCCTCCTTGCCGAACTGCTGGAGGCCCATCTTGGCGACGACGGTCTCCAGCGACTCGGCGACCGACTTGAAGCCGCCGACCAGCTCGCCGTGCTCCCGCGCGCGGCCGACGTCGTCGAGCGTGGGCAGCAGCTCGGTCAGGAGGTTCGCCGCGGCGATCTCCTTCACCGTCACCTTGTCGCGCTCGACGCGCCGCCGGTAGTTCTGGTACTCGGCCTGCAGCCGCTGGAGGTCTGCGGTGCGCTCGTTGAGCGCGGTGCGGACCTGGTCCAGCTGGGCGGTCAGGCCCGCTGCCTGGCTTGCGTCCCCGGCCGGGGCCGCCGGGCCCTCCTCGGTGGAGGGCCCGTCGGCCTGCGCCGCCTTCTCGTCAGGGGTGGCGCCGGCGGAGGGGACGTCCGGCTGCTCGGCGCCCTCGCCGAAACCCGGGGTCTCCTCCGTCATCAGGCAGCGCCGCCCTTCGCGTCACCGGGCTTCTCGTCGTCGACGATCTCGGCGTCGACGACGTCGTCGTCCTTGGACATGTTCGGGGCCTCGGCGCCGGGAGCGGCACCTTCGGCACCGGGGGCGCCCTGCGCGGCCTGGGCGTCGGCGTACATGGCCTGGCCCAGCTTCTGGGAGACGGCCGCGACCTTCTCCGTGGCCGTGCGGATCTCCGCGGTGTCCTCGCCCTTGAGCTTCTCCTTCAGCTCGCCGACGGCGGTCTCGACCTCGGTCCTGACGTCACCGGGGACCTTGTCCTCGTTGTCCTTGAGGAACTTCTCGGTCTGGTAGACGAGCTGCTCGCCCTGGTTGCGGGACTCGGCGGCCTCGCGGCGGGCGTGGTCCTCGTCCGCGTACTTCTCGGCCTCTTCGCGCATCCGGTTGACCTCGTCCTTCGGCAGCGAGGAGCCACCGGTGACGGTCATCTTCTGCTCCTTGCCCGTGCCGAGGTCCTTCGCGGTCACGTGCATGATGCCGTTGGCGTCGATGTCGAAGGAGACCTCGATCTGCGGGACGCCGCGGGGCGCCGGGGGCAGACCGGTCAGCTCGAACATGCCGAGCTTCTTGTTGTACGCCGCGATCTCGCGCTCGCCCTGGTAGACCTGGATCTGCACGGAGGGCTGGTTGTCCTCGGCGGTGGTGAAGATCTCCGAGCGCTTCGTCGGGATCGTCGTGTTCCGCTCGATCAGCTTGGTCATGATGCCGCCCTTGGTCTCGATGCCGAGGGACAGCGGGGTCACGTCGAGGAGCAGGACGTCCTTGACCTCACCCTTGAGGACACCGGCCTGGAGCGAGGCGCCGATGGCGACGACCTCGTCCGGGTTCACACCCTTGTTGGCCTCCTTGCCGCCGGTCAGCTCCTTGACGAGCTCGGCGACGGCCGGCATACGGGTGGAGCCACCGACGAGAACGACGTGGTCGATCTCGGAGAGGGCGATGCCCGCGTCCTTGATGACGTTGTGGAACGGCGTCTTGCAGCGCTCCAGGAGGTCGGACGTGAGCTGCTGGAACTGGGCGCGCGTGAGCTTCTCGTCCAGGTGCAGCGGGCCCTCGGCGGAGGCCGTGATGTAGGGCAGGTTGATCGTGGTCTCGGTCGAGGACGAGAGCTCGATCTTCGCCTTCTCGGCGGCCTCGCGCAGGCGCTGGAGCGCCATCTTGTCCTTGGAGAGGTCCACGCCGTGGCCGTTGTTGAACTGCTTGACCAGGTAGTCGACGACGCGCTGGTCCCAGTCGTCACCACCGAGGTGGTTGTCGCCGTTGGTGGCCTTCACCTCGACGACGCCGTCGCCGATCTCCAGGAGCGAGACGTCGAAGGTGCCGCCACCGAGGTCGAAGACGAGGATCGTCTGGTCGTCCTTGTCGAGGCCGTAGGCCAGGGCGGCCGCGGTCGGCTCGTTGACGATGCGCAGGACGTTCAGGCCCGCGATCTCGCCGGCCTCCTTGGTGGCCTGGCGCTCGGAGTCGTTGAAGTACGCCGGGACGGTGATGACGGCGTCCGCGACCTTCTCGCCCAGGTACGACTCGGCGTCGCGCTTCAGCTTCTGCAGGATGAAGGCGCTGATCTGCTGGGGGTTGAAGTTCTTGTCGTCGATGTCCACCTTCCAGTCAGTGCCCATGTGGCGCTTGACCGAGCGGATGGTCCTGTCGACGTTGGTGACCGCCTGGCGCTTGGCGACCTCGCCGACCAGCACCTCACCGTTCTTCGCGAAGGCGACGACGGACGGCGTGGTCCTGGCACCCTCGGCGTTGGTGATGACGGTGGGCTCGCCGCCCTCCAGAACGCTGACGACGGAGTTAGTCGTGCCCAGGTCGATGCCGACCGCACGTGCCATTTCAATGCCTCCAGATAACTTCTTGAGTGGATCTGACTCAAGGGTGCCTCACCCGTCCCGCCGAGTCAACAGAGCTGAGTCGCCTCGACTCAACTCTTATCCGCTCCTTACGCGCAACCAAGCGCTTCGGCGGGGGAGACGCAGCGGTACGGGGAACGGTTGCGCGGGGTCCGCGCCGGGGGGCGCACCACGGGGACGCACCACCGCGCGTGCCCGCCCGCGACGCGGGCAAGGGTCCCCTGAGCGACGCAGATCACCGCATCGCTGGCTACAGTGCGGCGGGGTAAGTGGGTAGTCTCAGACGGACTGCATAAGTTACCGCTTAGTAACAGCCCGCCCCCCAGCCCTGCCCCCGACCGCTGGGACTGCCCACCCTCGCAGGCCCGAGGAGCCCCGAAATGCAACTCGCCGCGATCATCGTGTCGCTGGTCCTCATCGCAGTCGGCGTCGCCCTGTTCGGCCGTGCCATCCTGCAGATCTTCCGCTTCATGATGCTCGGCAGGCCGGTGCCCGCCGGGTCCAGGAGCGACGATCCCGTACTGCGGACCCTCACCGTGGCCAGGGAGTTCCTCGGCCACACCCGGATGAACCGCTGGGGCGTCGTCGGTGTCGCGCACTGGTTCGTGGCGGTGGGCTTCTTCTCGCTGCTGCTCACGATCGTGAACGCCATCGGCCAGCTCTTCCAGGCCGACTGGATGCTGCCGCTCGTCGGCGACTGGGCGCCGTACAACGTCTTCGTCGAGTTCCTCGGCACGATGACCGTGCTCGGCATCCTCACCCTCATCGTGATCCGGCAGCTGAACAGGCCGGACCGGCCGGGCCGCAAGTCCCGCTTCGCGGGCTCCAACACCGGCCAGGCGTACTTCGTCGAGTCGGTCATCCTCATCGTCGGCGTCTGTATCTTCACGCTGCACGCCCTGGAGGGCGCCCAGCACCACGTGGACGGCTACGAGGCCTCGTTCTTCCTCTCGTACCCCTTGGTGTCGGCGTTCCAGAACCTGGACGTCACGACCCTCCAGAACCTCACCTACTTCTTCGCGGGCCTGAAGATCGCCACGTCCTTCATCTGGATGATCACGGTCGCCCTGAAGACCGACATGGGGGTGGCCTGGCACCGCTTCCTGGCCTTCCCCAACATCTGGTTCAAGCGCAACGCCGACGGCGCCACCTCGCTCGGCGCGCTGCTGCCGATGACGTCCGAGGGCAAGGAGATCGACTGGGAGGACCCGGACGAGGACACCGTCTTCGGCGTCTCCCAGGTCGAGCAGTTCTCCTGGAAGGGCCTGCTCGACTTCTCCACCTGCACCGAGTGCGGCCGCTGCCAGTCGCAGTGCCCCGCCTGGAACACCGGCAAGCCGCTCTCCCCCAAGCTCCTCATCATGTCGCTGCGCGACCACGCGCACGCCAAGGCCCCGTACCTGCTCGCGGGCGGCGGCAAGTCGATGGAGGGCGAGGAGAAGGCCACCGCCGAGCAGCTCGCCGACGTCCCCGCCGCCGCCCTCGCGGAGGCCGAGCGCCCGCTGATCGGCACCCTGGAGGAGAACGGCGTCATCGACCCGGACGTCCTGTGGTCGTGCACCACCTGCGGCGCCTGCGTCGAGCAGTGCCCGGTCGACATCGAGCACATCGACCACATCGTCGACATGCGCCGCTACCAGGTGATGATCGAGTCCGCGTTCCCGTCCGAGGCGGGCACGATGCTCAAGAACCTGGAGAAGAAGGGCAACCCCTGGGGCCTGGCGAAGAAGCAGCGCCTGGAGTGGACGAAGGAGGTCGACTTCGACGTCCCGGTCGTCGGCAAGGACATCGAGGACCTCACCGAGGTCGAGTACCTCTACTGGGTCGGCTGCGCGGGCGCCCTGGAGGACCGCGCGAAGAAGACCACGAAGGCCTTCGCCGAACTCCTGCACATGGCGGGCGTGAAGTTCGCGATCATGGGCGGCGACGAGAAGTGCACCGGCGACTCCGCCCGCCGCCTCGGCAACGAGCCGCTGTTCCAGCAGCTCGGCGCGGAGAACGTGATGTCCCTGAACGCCGCCTTCGGCGAGGAGCTCGACGACGACGGCAAGGTCACCGACGAGTCGCGGAAGCCGCAGTCCGCGAAGAAGATCGTCGCGACCTGCCCGCACTGCCTCAACACCCTCGGCAACGAGTACCCGCAGCTCGGCGGCGACTACGAGGTCATCCACCACACCCAGCTGCTCCAGCACCTCATCGACGAGGGCAAGCTGATCCCGGTGACCCCCGTCGAGGGCCTGATCACGTACCACGACCCGTGCTACCTGGGCCGCCACAACAAGATCTACACGCCGCCGCGCGAGATCATGGACAAGGTCCCGGGCCTGCGCCAGCAGGAGATGCACCGCCACAAGGAGCGCGGCTTCTGCTGCGGCGCCGGCGGCGCGCGGATGTGGATGGAGGAGCGCATCGGCAAGCGCGTCAACAACGAGCGCGTCGACGAGGCCCTCTCCCTCAACCCGGACATCGTCTCGACCGCCTGCCCCTTCTGCCTGGTCATGCTCACCGACTCGGTCAACGGCAAGAAGAACGACGGTGCGGCGAAGGAGTCGCTCCAAGTCGTGGACGTCGCCCAACTGCTCCTCGACTCGGTGAAGACGCCGGTGGACCCGGCGGGCGAGACGGCGTCGGCGGACGCGCCGGAGCCGGAGCCGGTGAAGTAGGAAGCCGGAGCCGTTGCAGTAGGAAGCCGGAGCCGTTGGCCCATGCACAGCGTGGGGGCCGGTCCCGCCTCAGTGTCTGAGAGCGGGACCGGCCCTCCGCTGTCCGCGCTGGGTGCTTCAGCCCGTCCGGCGTCCGACGACGAGCGCGCGGCGCGACACCCGGCAACGCCCTGAAGGGCCCCCTCCGGCTGAAGGGCCCCCGCCGGGGTTCAGGGCGCGACCCTGCCCAGCCCGAAGCGGTCAGTGCTCACGGCTCCACCACCCGCAGGGCCTCGGCCGTGAGGAGCAGGGCGCGCAGATGGGCCGGGTCGCACAGCGCGCCGGGGGCCGACGGCGGTACGACCCAGCGCGTCAGCATCGACACCGGCCGCCCGAGGCGCGGCACACCGAGGAACGTGTTGGTGCTGAGCCGCTCCTCGGCCCCGTTCCACGGGGCGCCGGTGGCAATGAGGACGTAGTACGGCCCGAGCCCGCTGCGGATGTCACGGATGACCGGCCCCGCGAGCCAGCCCCCCAGAAAGTCGGCCACCGTCCCGGGTTCACTGCTGTTGACGGCGGCATGTATGCGTTCGGCGGATACGCGGATGGCGTCGAAGCGCCGCCCCAGAGGGAGCAGGGCCATCCCCCGCTCCGCCCACGCGGCATGAACCGCGTCCGGAACCGGGTCGGCTCCCGCGAGCCAGGCGGAGAGCAGTTGCTTGTTGCCGTTGAGCGTGGTCATCGGGGCACCCTCGACTTCACGGTGATCGGTGTCACTTCCATGAAGGTAGGCGTACCCACACCCGACCGGTGACTGGTGACCGGTATCCGGTCATGTCTGGTCGGGGGCGGCGCGGTGCGGTGTGGTGCGGCGCGGTGCGGTGCGGCGCGGTGCGGTGCGGCGCGGTGCGGTGTGGTGCGGTGCGGTGTGGTGCGGTGCGGTGTGGTGCGCCGCGGTGCGGCGCGGGCCATTCAGGGCGGGGGCACCTTCCGAGGTGCGGTCGATCGCCACGTGGCACTTCAGCCGCCCCCGCGCGGTGACGAGCGCCGACTTCGACGGCGACGACCTCGCCGTGTCGTACGGCGGCGGCGGCGAGATCCAGGGCACCCGCGTCCTCGGCCGGACGGGCTCCGACACCGGCGCGGGTACGGGAGCAGACGCTGCCGCAGGCGCGGGCTCAGGCGTACGCGGATTCGCCGAGAAGCGGTGCACGCCGGACCAGGCCACCGCCCACCACGTCACAGTCCGCCCCCCCCGGGCCCCTCCCCACTCCCTCAACTCCCCCACACGCACAAGCACAAGCCCCCGCCCACAAGGACCACGGGCCCGCACCTCCCGGCGCGGGCCCGCACCCTTTCCCCCGTTCCCCCGTGCTCCCCCGTGCCCCCGTTGTCCCCCGTGCTCCCCCGTGACCGCCCGGCGAACGCACCACCGGAGCGGGGCCTCAGCGCAGCTCGCTCCCCCTGTCACGGCCCGTCCGAGACCAAGGCCCCGGCGGTTCCGACGACGTCCCTTGTCGGCCATCGCGTCTTCCGTTCATGCCCAGAGCATGTGCCGCGCCGCTCCCGTCACTCGCCACCCCGCCCCATCCGGCCGGATTTCAACGGAAGTTACGCCGAATACGCCCCCTTGCAGATCTCCGGACCCTCAAGGTCACAACACGGCAACTCCCCACCTCCGCCACGCAACCTTCACACCCCGTCGCCGGTCTCCCCTGCGCCACGGTCCAGTCCGACGCGCATCTGAACCCGAGGCCAAGCCCTGGCGAACGTGAACACATCCACCGGCACCGCAGGAGAAGACCACCGCATGGCTCAGCTCAAGCGCACCGCCTCCGGCGAATCCCGCCCCCACAGATCAGGCCGACTCCGCCTCGTCGCGGCGACCGCGGTGGCCGCGGCGCTGTCAGGCGGCCTGCTCACAGTCAACGCGACCCCGGCGACCGCGGCCCCCCGCACACCGACCACGCCCGCCGCGCTCACCGCGTCCACCGCACCCGCTCCCAACCCCGCCCTCCCCGCCTCCGACGCCGACTTCAACGGCGACGGCCGCGCGGACATCGCCGCGTCCGCCGCCTTCACCTACGTGGGCGGCAAGAAGCACGCGGGCGCCGTCGTCGTCACGTACGGCAAGACGGGCGGTACCGGTCGCAGCGTGGCGTACACGCAGAACAGCCCCGGCGTGCCGGGCAGCGCCGAGAAGGGCGACATCTTCGGCAACGAAACGGCGTACGGGGACTTCGACGGCGACGGCTACGACGACCTCGTGGCCAGCGCGGGCGGCGAGGACGTCGGCAGCGACAAGGACGGCGGCATGGCCACCGTCCTGTGGGGCTCCCCGAGCGGCCTCAAGGGCGGCACCGTCCTGAAGGACCCGCGCCCGGCGCAGCACGACGGGTTCAGCGAGATCCTCCAGGCCGGTGACTTCAACGGCGACGGCAAGGACGACCTGGCCCTCGCCACCGGTACGACAGCGGTCGTCGACGTCTTCCGCGGCGGCTTCACCCGCTCCGGGCGGACCGGCGGGCACTCCACCGTCAAGGCGCCCGTACACAGCGAGGGCCAGAACGGCGTACGGCAGCTGCACTCCGGCGACGCCGACGGCGACGGCAAGGAAGACCTGATCGTCAACGGCTACGAGCGGGACACACCGCAGGGCTACAACGCCAACTTCTGGCTTCCCGGGTCCGCTTCGGGCCCCCGCGCGTCGCGCGCCCAGAAGCTCCCCGCGGGTGTCATCACCGACCTCGGTGACACCGACAAGGACGGCTACGAGGACGTCGTCATCGGCAACGCCTGGGACTCCGGCATCCCCGGCTCGGCCCGCGGCGGCGCGGTGCACATCCTGCACGGCGCGGCGACCGGCCCGGCGTACGGCGAGTGGGAGAAGTTCACGCAGAACACCTCCGGCGTCCCGGGCAGCGGAGAGAAGGGCGACAGCTTCGGCCACGAGTTCGACCTCGGGGACATCGACGGCGACGGCAACCTCGACCTCGCGGTCGGCGCCCCGGGCGAGACCATCGACGGCGTGGCGGACTCCGGCGCGGTGACGGTCCTCTACGGCGCCGCCGACGGCTCCGGCATCACCACGCGCGGCGCGAAGCTGTTCACGCAGAACACCCCGGGCGTCCCCGACTCCGACGAGAAGTACGACTTCCTCGGCACGGACGTCCACATCGACGACCTGAACGGCGACGGCCGCGGCGATGTGATCGTGGGCGCGCACGGGGAGAACGGCGGCAACGGCGCGGTGTACCCCCTGCTCGCCCGCACCGACGGCACGCTGCGGGGCACCTCGGGGGTCTACCTCTCCACGGCGGGCCTCTCCGCGAGCGGCACCCCGCGCCTCGGCGCCAACTTCGCCGACTGACCACCCGCCCCGCGGCGCCAACTTCGCCGACGGACCACCCGCCCCTCGGCGCCAACTTCGCCGACGGACCACCCGCCCCTCGGCGCCAACTTCGCCGACCGACCACCCGCCCCTCGGCGCCAACTTCGCCGACCGACCACCCGCCCCTCGGCGCCAACTTCGCCGACGGACCACCCGCCCCTCGGCGCCGACTTCGCCGACGGACCACCCGCCCCTCCCCCGCAACAACCACCGGCCACCGCCGGACCGAGACCACCGGCCACCGCCGGACCAAGACCGCCGGCCCCCGCCACACCCCCGGGCGGGGGCCGGCCCACCCCCAGGAACCGGGAACCGACCATGCGCCTGCGCCCCACCCCCGCCCTCCTCACCCTCACCACCGCCCTGGCCGCCGCCACCCTCGCCCCGCTCGCCGGAGCCGCCCCGGCCGCCGCCGCCCCGGCCAAGTGGGCGGACGACTTCAACGGCGACGGCTTCCGGGACTACGTCACCCAGGAGTCGAACGGCTCCAACAAGGGCGGCGCAGTCCGCGTCACCTTCGGTACGGGCACCGGCCCGGGTCCCCGTTCCCAGGTCGTCGACCAGCGCAGCCCGGGGGTCCCCGGCGCCGACGAGCGCGGCGACGCGTGGGGCGAGCGGACCCGGGTCGCCGCCGACTTCAACCGCGACGGATACGGGGACCTCGTCGTCTCCGCCGTCGGCGAGAAGGTCGGCCGCAACCGCGGCCAGGGCACGGTGACCGTCCTCTGGGGCTCGTCCACCGGCCTTACGGGCGGCACCTCCGTCCCCAACGAGGCGGCCCGCGCCCAGCACGCCTTCGGCAGCGACCTGGCCGTCGGCGACTTCGACGGCGACGGCAGACAGGACCTCGCGGCCGTCAACGGCGGGGACGCCTACGTGTACAAGGGCGGCATCTCCCGTAGCGGGGTGGATGGTTCCGTGCGCCGCCTGCACAGGAGCGGCCTGACCGCCGACGACCTGGTCGCGGGCCGGGTCACCAAGGACTCCGCCACGGACCTCGTGATCGTCGGCAGCGTGCTCAAGAACGACGAGGAGGTCGCCGACGCCTGGTTCGTGAAGGGCGGCCGTACCCTCGCCCCGGGCAGGACGCTGCGCCTCGGCGCGTACGCGGTCGACAGCACGAGCGCGGTGATCGCCGACTTCGACAGGAACGGGTACGGGGACATCGCCATCGGCAACCAGGCCGACTCCGGCTACCGGGGCGCCGTCACGGTGTGGCGCGGGGGCAGCAGCGGGCCCGGCACCTCCGCCCGCGTCACCCAGGCCACGCGCGGCCTCGCCGGCACACCGGAGAAGGGGGACCGCTTCGGCGCCTCCCTCTCCGCGGACGACGTCAACGACGACGAGTACCCGGACCTCGCGGTCGGCGTCGACGGCGAGGACATCGACGGCAAGGACAGGGCGGGCGGCGTCCACGTCCTGCGCGGCAGCGGAAACGGCAGCCGCAGCGGCGGCGGGCTCACGGGCACGGGCTCGCGGTGGTTCGCCCGCGACACCCGCGGCATCCCCGGCCCCGTCAGCGAGGGCGACGGCTTCGGCGCCACGGTGCGGCTGCGCGACACCGACCTCGACGGTTACGCCGACCTGTACGTGGACGGCGCCTGGGGCGAGGTCCGCCTGCCGGGCTCGGCGTCAGGACCCAAGGCGTCCGGAGCGACGTCTCCGCCCGGTCGGATCACCGGCGGGATCACCGGCGGCATCCTCCAGTAGCCGAGCCGTGCACAACCCGGTGGCTGAGGCGCTGACCTGGGGTTGTCCCCTCCGGGTCCCCCTAGGGGTTGTCACAGGTCGGCCGCAAACCCGCTCTCCTCCACAGGAGGGACGACCCCGCCCCGCCAGACCAGGTACGTTCGATTCCGTGGCTGGATTCAGGAGCGGACGCGGCGGCCGGGACAACCGCGCACAGCAAGGACCCCGACAGGGACCGCACCAAGGGGGGCACCCGGGCCAGGGCGGCGGTCAGCAGGGGCCCCGGCAGGACCCGTACGGACAGCAGGCCCCCCAGGGCGGCCAGGCCCCGTACGGGTACCCGCCCGCGCACGGCGGCGGCCGCCCGGCCCAACCGCCGTACGGAGGCCAACCTCCCTACGGGGGGCCGGGCCCCGGCCAGTACGGCGGCGGCCCGCAGAGAAACCCCCAGGGCGGCGGCCAGCACCACGGGGGCGCGCAGCAGTGGCCGCAGCCTCCGGGGGGCCACGGCGAGCCGGAGTACTTCGGCGGCCAGGGCGGCCACCCCGCGGGGCACGGAGGGCACGGGGGCCACGGTGGCCAGGGAGGCCAGGGAGGCGGACAAGGCGGCCACGGCGGGCACGACCCGTACGCCGCCAACAACCCGGGCAACACCCAGGCCTTCTCCCTCGGCGAGGACCCGTACAACGACGCGGACACCTACCGCGCGGGCCAGGCCCCGCCCGGCCCCATCGGCCCGAAGCTGCACTGGAAGGACCTGCTGCGCGGCATCGTCCTGCGCCCGGTCCCGACCTTCCTGCAGATGCGGGACTACGCGATGTGGGTCCCGGCGGTCGTCGTCACGTTCCTCTACGGCCTGCTCGCCGTCTTCGGCTTCGACGAGGCCCGTGAGGACGTACTGAACGCCACGCTGTCCACGGCGATCCCCTACGTGCTCACCACGGGCGTGGCGATCTCCCTCAGCGCGTTCATCCTCGGCATCGTCACGCACTCCCTCGCCCGCCAGTTCGGCGGCGACGGCGCCTGGCAGCCGACGGTCGGTCTCTCCATGCTGATCATGGCGATCACGGACGCGCCGCGCGTCATCGTCGCCCTGTTCCTCGGCGGCGGCAACAACTTCGTCCAGCTCCTCGGCTGGGCCACCTGGCTGGCGGCGGGCGCGCTGCTCACCCTCATGGTGAGCAAGTCCCACGACCTGCCGTGGCCGCGGGCGCTCGGGGCGTCGGCGATCCAGCTCCTGGCGATCCTGTCGATCATCAAACTGGGTACGTTCTGACGCGCTTCCGTACGAGACGTCCGAGGCGTACGAGGTGTAGGAGACGTACGAGGCATACGAGACGTACAAGACGTACGAGGCATACGAGAAAGGGCTCCGGTGAGCACAAGCTCACCGGGGCCCTCGCACATGGCGGCCCTCGGTCCCCGTACGGGGTCAGGCGTCGAGAACCTGCCCCTGCCGCCGCACGACGGGCGGCTCGACGCTCCACGGGAAGTTGATCCACTCGTCGGTGCGCTTCCACACGTACTCGCACTTCACGAGCGAGTGGGACTTCTCATAGATGACGGCGGAGCGCACCTCGGCGACGGCGTCGAGGCAGAAGTCGTGCACCAGCTTCAGCGTCTTGCCGGTGTCGGCGACGTCGTCGGCGATGAGCACCTTCTTGTCGGTGAAGTCGATGGCGTTGGGCACCGGGGCGAGCATGACGGGCATGTCCAGGGTCGTCCCGACGCCCGTGTAGAACTCCACGTTCACGAGGTGGATGTTCTTGCAGTCGAGGGCGTACGCGAGGCCACCGGCGACGAAGACGCCGCCGCGCGCGATGCTGAGCACGATGTCGGGCTCGTACCCGTCGTCGGCGATGGTCTGCGCGAGTTCGCGCACGGCGCCGCCGAACTTCTCGTACGAAAGATTCTCGCGGACGTCACTCATGGAAGGGCTCACACCTGGGTCCGATGGAAGTTGAGGAAGGAACGGGAGGCGGTGGGGCCGCGCTGGTTCTGGTAGCGGGACCCGTACCGCTCGGACCCGTAGGGGGCCTCGGCGGCGGAGCTCAGCCGGAACATGCAGAGCTGCCCGATCTTCATGCCAGGCCACAGCTTGATGGGCAGGGTGGCGAGGTTGGACAGCTCCAGGGTCACGTGGCCGCTGAAGCCCGGGTCGATGAACCCGGCGGTGGAGTGGGTGACGAGCCCGAGCCTGCCGAGGCTCGACTTGCCCTCGAGGCGGGAGGCGAGGTCGTCGGGCAACGTGATGACCTCGTACGTCGAGGCGAGCACGAACTCCCCGGGGTGGAGGATGAACGGCTCGTCCCCCTCCGGCTCGACGAGCCGGGTCAGATCCGCCTGCTCGACGGAGGGGTCGATGTGCGGGTAGCGGTGGTTCTCGAACACCCGGAAGTAGCGGTCGAGGCGCACGTCGATGCTCGACGGCTGCACCATGGATTCGTCGTACGGATCGATCCGCACCCGTCCGGCGTCGATCTCGGCCCGGATGTCCTTGTCTGAGAGAAGCACGCACCGAGGATACGCAGAGCGCGCGGGGCCGCCCCAATCGGACGGGCCCCGCGCGCCACGGTCACGGCACGCCGTGCGCGCCGCGACTGCGTCAGTCGCCCCTGGTCGTTCCCGTCTACCGCTTCGCCAAGGTCACCGGCACAGCGTGCCGGAGCCGGGCGCAGCGGGGACACCGGATGAGCCGGCCGGGACCGAGCCGGTCGGCCTGCTGCATCGGGAACGAAGCGGTGCTGAACACGTGCCCTTCGGCACAACGGACGACGGTGCGCTCCATCAAGTCCTCGAGTCCCTTCCCCAGAGCCGTAAAGAGAGCCGTCCTCCCGCGAACGGGGGCCGCATCCGGCCGACGGCGAAAGCCACATTACGGGATGAAAGGGACGCCACTCCAGGCGGCACTCCGTTCGCGTGCCCCCTCGCACGGGCCTCGCACGGACCCCTCACGGAACCCCTGCGCACACCCCGGCGGGGCCCGTCTCCGGCCACCCTCCGAACCGCCCCCGAGTCACCCCGAGGCGGCCCCCACCGTACGCCCCAACTCCCTTCGCCCGTAGTCACACCGACCCCACGCAGCGCAGCCGGGCCCCGGGGCGGGGGCGCCCGGGGCGTGCGATGAGGTAGAGTGTGCGACGGTACGAAACCGGGTCAACCGGGGTACTGCGCGGGTGTAGTTTAATGGTAGAACATCAGCTTCCCAAGCTGAGAGCGCGAGTTCGATTCTCGTCACCCGCTCCACGACGAAGGCCCAGGTCATCGACCCGGGCCTTTCTGCTGTCCGCTTCCGCTCAGCCGTCGCGTGCCACATCCGTGCCAGATGCCTGATCGTCCGGCTTCCGTGCCACAGCCCGGCGAGCCTTCCGAACACTCCGATCGAGCATCCCCGCGACCTCTTGCTGACGCTCCTCCTCGGAGTGCTGGTAGATCATCGCCGCCTTCTCGGACGACTGGCCGGCGCGGACCATCGTGTCCTTCAGGGTCGCACCGGACCGAGTGCCGGGGCCATGAAGGTGTGCGAGAGCCAGAAGCCGAACAGAGCGATCACGACGACGATCCACGTGCGGACGCCGAGGAACTTGACGGCTCCCCAGGCGAAGAGACCAAGGACGAAGACGAGCGGCAGGCTGACGGTCACGGTGATCGGTCCTTTCAGCGGACGGGGCAGCGGTGGGTCCGGGCGGCCAGTTCGGCGGCAGCGCGGCTGTCGTAGTCGGTGGAGAAGCCGCAGCGCGGGGCCGTGCAGGCGGCGGTGTGCTTCTCACGGCCACGGCCGTCGTACGACGTGCCGACCTGGACGGGACCGGTACGGGCGACGGAGCGGAAACGGCGGTTGGCGCTCATGTGGATCTCCCTTCAGGACGTTCAGAGCTTTCGGGCGTTCAGAGCTGAGCGGCGATGGCGTCGGCCATAGGCATCGGGACGCCGAGGCGGGCACGCAGGATCGTGGTGTCGATGGCAGTGCCGGTGCGGGTGTGGTGTTCGGTGGCGACTTTGCGGGCGTGGTCGACGAGGGCGGCCGGGACGGCAACGGTGGGCGGAGGGGTCGAGGTGGGGGTGGGCTCGGCGGCCGGTGGCGGCGGAAGCACCGGAATGAGATCGGGCGCGTCCTCCTGGTCGTCGACGCCCTCGGGGTCTTGCTCCCGGACCTCGTCGGGCGGTGTCGGCGTCGAGTGCGCGAGGAGCGTCCCGCCGAGGAAGGCGACCGCAGGCCAGCCCGCGACGAGGATGCGGAGCCAGGCCGGCACGTGGTTCATGTCGAGCAGTCCGGCGGTGGCGACGTTCGCGCCGAGGGAAGCCGCGAGCGCGATGACGAACCAGCACCAGCCCGCGGCTTTGGCGTCACCGGCCCGTAGCCGACGCCAGGCGGCGACGAGCAGCAGGTCGACCGAGATCGGATAGGCCCACGCTTTCCACCCGTCCTGTCCGGCCGCCGAGGCGACGTCGTGCAGGTGGGCGAAGGACAGGGCAGCGGCGATGACGGCTTGGACGAGTACCGCATCGATACGGGCCAGTTGGGCGCGCATGCTGCGGCTCCTTCCGGGTTTCAGGCATGGCAGGGGTAGGGACTTGGCGCGAGACGGTCACGCCGACCGGGGTGCAGGAGAGTGCGGCTCAGCCGGTGACCGGTCGCGGCCGTACAACCGAAGCCGGGGACTCGACCGGCTGCGCGGGCGCGGAGGGCCGGAAGGGCTTCAGCGCGGGCAGGTCGGGGACCATGTGGGCCGACGTGCGGCAGGTCTCGGCAGCGTCGGACAGCGAGAGATACGGCGTACGGATGCGGGACCAGCCGCCCGAGGTGTCACCGGCGACGGCGAGACCAGGTCGTTCGGCAGGGATGGCACAGGCAGCCGAGACGGCTTCGGGGGCGATGTCGCCGAGCGCCATTTTCGCGGAGGCTTCGTCGTTCACGCGGTGGCAGACGCGGCCGGTCAACTGGGCCCGGAGCATCGTGGCGCCCTTGCCGAGCTCGGCGCCGAACCGCTGCCCGCACACCTCCAGGTAGATACCGGCCGCACGACCGAGTTGGGCAAGCCGGATGAGCTGAGTGACCATCTCGTCCCGCCGCTCTTCCTCCTTCCTCGTGGCGACCAGGAAGAGTTCCGCCACTTCGTCGACGAACAGGACTACGGGCACGGGTCGTTCCTGCTCGGGAAGCCCCCAGATGTCGGAGGTGATCTCCTCGTTCGGCGTGCCCGGTGCGATCCTCTGGCGTGCCTTGATCAGGTCGTACCGGTCCTCCATCTCCTTGATGAGCACAGGCAACAACTCGGCAGCCTGCTCGGGATCGGTGGCGAGCGCCGACAGCCGCGAGGCGAAGGGCGCCAGCTCCACACCGCGCTTGCAGTCGATGCCGACCAAGGCGACGGGCTGCGGTGCGAGTCCGGCAACGAGATGCCGCAGGTACATGGACTTGCCCGACAGGGTGGCGCCCAGGGAGAGGCCGTGCGGCACCACGCGGTAGTCGCGTACGAACGGTGTGGCGTCTTCCCGCAGCGCTACGGGCACTTTCAGGAATCCGCCCACCGCTTTGCGCGGCATACGGACCTCTCGCAGCACGTCATAGCCGACGAGTCGCAGGTCGACCACGCCAGGCTTGACCGTGGTCACGTAGACGGCGTGAACTCCCCAGGTGTGCCGCAACCGTTCGGTCGAGGCGGCCACGTCGGCGGGTTCCTGGCCCGGTGCGAGCCGCAGACGGAGCCGTAAGCCGGTCGTGGTCGGGCGGATGATTCCGCGCCGAGGCGGTACGGGACGGATTTCCCCACGGGTCGTGGCCTTGACCGCCAAGACACGCAGTCGGGACGGCGTCACGGACAGGCCGCAGGCCTCCATGACCGAACCGTACGAGCTGAGCAGCCGGGCCGTGGACATCGGCAGGCCGACCGCAGACCAGTAGACCCCGGGGTGCTTGGCCCGGATGTAGGCAGCCCCACCGCCGAGTGCGGCGACAGGACCACCCACCTCCAGAAGCGTCGTCAGGTCGGTCATCAGGCCAAGGCCCCCATGGCGGCCGGGAAGGCGGCCGGAGTGACGGCGGCGCAGCGGTAGGCGATGCCGTGCCGTTGCTGGCCGTTGAAGACGCTCTCCCACGGTCGGGCGACGAGTCCCGGCAGCGAGACCGGCGCACCGAGCGTCAGCCCCTCGGACACTCCGCTCTCCGGGATGGTCACCTTGATCAGGGACGACTCGCCCTCCTCGATGTAGACGACGCCGATCGTCATCAGCGATTCACCGCTGGTGGCGTCCTTGGCGATCTCGCCGGTCTGGCGGTTGCGGACCTTGGGCTCGGGCGCCTCAGTGAGCAGGATCGTCGCGGCCGAGGTCTCCACGCGAATGGTTCGCAAGGTTCTTCCCATCTACTCGTCTATACAAGATGCGACGTTGGAACCCGATCTCCGGGAACGCCGTCCACTGTGCCACACAACTTGCCAACTCGTCTATACGAGTAGGCCTGTTGGCGTATACGAGTTCGGGGTGCGGACCACCGCGCGCCACAGTCGTCAGGCCGTCACGTGGCCGGGAGCTGGTACGACAGGACGTAGGCGTCCGCCGCCATGACGGTGTCGCAGACCTCCACGGCCCGCCCTTCCGTGTCGTACGCGGTGCGGACCAGGTGGATCACGGGTACACCGGAGGCCAGCCGGAGCGTCTTCACCTCGGACGGTGCGGGCATCCGCGCCCGGATCTCCTCGTCGAAGTGGTCGAGGTGGTGGCCCAGTTCTTCGAGGCGGGCGTAGATGCCGCCGGGGCCGGGATTGGGTTCGGCGATCTGCGTACCGCGTGCGATGTCGAGCGGGAGGTAAGAGGTGGCGAACTCGACCGGCCGGCCGTCGAGCAGATACCGACGCCGACGAGCGAGCACGCGCCGCACCGAGCCAAGGCGGGTGGAGATGTCCTGACTGGCCTTCGCCTCCTTGACCTCCAGGCTGTCCACCTGGGGGTGACTGCCCGCAGCGTCGGCCTCGACGATGAAGGCAGACTTGCCCTGCTCTCGGTGGCGCCGAGCGAAGCGGTCGGAGGCGAGCCGTCGCACGGGAGGCCGCGGTCGTACGAAGACGCCCTTGCCATGCTCGGCATGGACCAGGCCCTCACCCTGCAACACGGAGAAGGAGTTCCGAACGGTCATCCGGGATACGCCGTAGTGCTCGACGAGTTCGGCCTCCGAAGGCAGCTTTTCGCTCTCCTTGAATCGCCCACGGTCGATGGCCTCGCGCAGCTGGTCGGCGATCTGCCGAAAGACCGCACGATCACTCGTGGGGTCGATGTCGCCGAGCAGGCTCGGGAGTGACGTCACGTGTACTCCTTTAGGTATCTAGACGAGTGGGCGAGTGTTGTTGCTACGGTGGAAAGCCTAGCCATCCGAGAGGGTCGAGGACCGTGAGCACTGACCGTCCGCACTCCGTGAGTGTTGCCGGAGTCATCGTCGACGATCAGGATCGTGCCCTCCTGATCAAGCGCCAGGACAACGGCAAGTGGGAGCCCCCGGGCGGAATCCTCGAACGCGAGGAGACGATCCCCGAGGCCTTGCAACGCGAGGTCCTCGAAGAGACCGGAATCAAGATCGTGCTTCCGGCGACCCTCACCGGCATCTACAAGAACATGACGGGCTTGATCGTCTCCATGGTCTTCCGCTGCGAGGCCGCCGACGGTACGCCCACCACCGGCGACGAGACCCGAGCTCTGCGCTGGGCGACCCGCGAAGAAGTCACCGAACTCGCCGACGAGGCCTACGCGATCCGCGTCCTGGACGCACTCGGCGCGGCATCCCCGCCGGCCATTCGCGCCCACGACGGCGTGAAACTCGTCTAGCTCGAACCCGCTGCACATGGCGGCCTACCAGCACGAAGGAACTTGTATGCACGAGTATACGAGCACTATCCGAGCCTGGGGCCTCACTTGCCCAGGTTTCCCAGAAGAGGTCAGCCGGGCCCGACGCTGGACGCGGGACATCCTTCGTGACTCGCCCCTGGCGGATGACGCCGAACTGATCGTGAGCGAGCTGAGCGCGAACGCGATCCTGCACACAGCCAGCGGGCGTCAGTCCGGCAGCTTCTCCCTGGCCATCGAGGTATCCCCGCAGATGGTCGCGCTGTCGGTCACCGACAGCGGAGGCACGGGAACCGCCCCCAAGGCCGAGCACCAGGACGAAGAGGCTGAACACGGCCGGGGCCTGGACATGGTCAGCGCCATCGCGCACCGCGTCATCGTCAACGACAGCGACCACGGCCACACGGTCACCGCGGCTTTCTTCACCGAGGCCGGCAGGGGAGGCCAACTATGCGGCTGACCGAGTGCCGTCGCGGCTACTGGTGCGAGTGCTGGACGGAACCCATCACGAACGATCAGGCCGGGCTGCGGCTACGAGCATCCTTCGACGCCTACTCGGCACCGCAGGCGGATCGATGGGTAGCGGTGGCACTCCGCACGATCTCACCGGCTCTGAACACTCACGCCTCAGTCGAAGCCTGGGAGTGGCTGTACGAGGGTCGCGTCCGCACCCGCAGAGCTCTTCTCCAGATGCAGCCCTGCACGGTCTCAGTGACTCACGCGGACACACGCATCACCTGGACGATACGACCAGTCCTCTTCCTACCGCTCGCCCACCGTCAGGCGGCAGAACTCCCAGCCTGCGCACACGACTTCAAGCCCTGGCAGACGGGCTGAGTTACAACTTTCTCTACTGGTTCAAGGCGGCTCGCTCCGCTCACCGCGCGCGGCCCGGCCCCCGGCCGGGCCTGCGCTCCTGTCTCCGCCCCGCTCCAGCCCGGCCGACGCCCGTGCCGCGCTCAAAGCATGCAGCCACTTGATGCCAGAGATAAGAGGTACCTCGTGGCTGGGACGGTCGGCTCCACGGCTTTAGGCAGCCACTTTGGGGCGAGCCTCTAAGATCTTGGCCCCAACGTCGTGCTTTACCGGGCAGGTCCACAGACTGCCCGACGCGCCGGAAGCTTACGGGGCCAAGATAACTCGCTCCAAAGCAGCTCCAGCCCAAAGCAGCTCCGTCAACCTATTCGGCTACTGGTTTCCCCTCATAGATGAGAGCCCATTTACTCTTCCTGTCGCCTTGACCACCCTGGAGAACTACCCGGCCCTCATCTTTCAACAAATGCAAGGCGTACAGGGCCTGGCGCTCAGTAAGCCCCGTCGATTCCTGGATTGCACTCATATTCGCAGGTCCACCAGACAGCAAAGCTGCGATATTGTCGGCATTCACCCGCCTCGCGCCTGGCGCTCTCCGAGGTGACGATGCAGCAGCACCGGAACCGGGTACGTGCGAAGCCAAGGCTTCACTATCGGCCGACGTGTCGGGCTCCATAGGCAGTCTCTGCTGCTGTGGTGAATCTTCAGAATTGAGCATTTCGGACAACTGGTAAACACGTCCGCCACGCTCACCAACCGCCTCTGCCACTCTTGCATCCACCAAGCCAGCCAGGACGTTCCTAGCTTCCAAGGAGTCCATAGGGAATGCATCTCTGAGGGTCTTATTCGTCCACTTCACTCCATGACGCATGGCTACTGCCGCATGTCTCTGGATATCATTCAACGGTACCGCTGGCCGCAGGGAGGCCAACCACTCCAAATCCTCGGGCGCCAAGAGCGTGTGGTTTGG
The DNA here is from genome assembly GCF_009755605.1 of Streptomyces typhae. GTDB lineage: Bacteria > Actinomycetota > Actinomycetes > Streptomycetales > Streptomycetaceae > Streptomyces > Streptomyces typhae. The sequence goes on along the minus strand of NZ_WPNZ01000009.1, from coordinate 46,002 downwards.
CACACGAACCGTGAAACGAACACCTTGATCGTGAAAACGAGGAGGCACCATCCCAGCCTCTCTGAGGCTTCTCAGAACAGTGGGAATCCCCGACGCCATAGCTTCGACAACGCGCTGATCGCGCGAGTAACGAACATTCTGACAGATACGGGTTAGGTATCCATTACGGGCGGAGGTAACCCCCGTCTTTCCCAAACGGTCGACTGTAAGACCCCATAGGCCCCCCGGATTGCTGAGAATGAGTTGACCGCTCTCCAACTTCAGCGTGATGGCTTCCCCAAGCGCATAGGGGCCAAGGTCACGATGCATTAGCGCATTGGAAAGCAACTCACGAACTGCCTCAATGGGGTACTCCGGCTCGTCCCGGCCGTGCCCATCTCGACCGAAACGCACACGGCTTCTCGTATTACGCTGCACCCATCTCAGCGCCTGATCGAGAATTAGCGGGATCGGCCCATCGAACCTTTTGGAGTCCACAGCGCGCGTGCCTACTGGATCATTCGGTCCTGGAGCTACGCTGGCTTGAATCACCAGGTTGGGAAAGTACTGCTGTGGATACAAACCCAGCGCCAATAGGCCCGCTACAGTGGGCGGCCCGCCTCGTTCCACCACAACACCGGTACGGAAAAGAACTTCCGTGTCCTGCATTCGCTCCAGGGCGGCCGACGATGACTTACACGTTTCAAGGTAAGACGACAGCAGAGTTTGATCGAGATCCTCGAAGGAGGCAGAAGATACTGCTTCCTGATCGAACCGCGGAGTATCTCGGTTCGCAATGAACGCCTGCTCCTCCAGAATCGATAGCTCATAGTCTCCGTCGTATGAGCGCAGATAAGCCTTTCCCGTACCCTTCACGCGGCACGGTTTGAGCGAAGTGGACAATTCATCGACCTGCGCAGCGACTACTGAACGCCCTTCAAAATCGAAGCTCCAGGACCGAGCGTTCAATGGGGGCTCCATGCCCGTCCGAGCAAGATTGGCGAGCGCTGCCTTGCAGGCTACAACGTCGTATACACCGACTGCGGAGAAGGTATCAGATTCATCCAGCCCGAAGATTAGCGTGCCACCCCCAGGAGTGTTAGCAAATGCCGACAATGTAGGTGCCAGCGTTTGAGGGAATCCGCCCGCGGCGAGCTTTACCTCTACTTCTGCAATATCGCTTCCCTCGCTACGCAGGTCAGCGATGATCGTTGTCAGCTCAGCTGTGTCCACAAGGCAAACCTACAAGGAGAGGTTGTAGGTCTACCAGACCCACAACCTCCAGCCCCCTTGCACTCAAGATAACAAAAAGATCACCTTTCAACCAAAACTTGGTCAAACTTGCTGGGGTTCTGGGCTCCTGGCGATACGCTCCGTCACCGGAGGTGCAGCGTAGCAACGGAGCGTATCGCCAGGAGCACCACTCACTTCGCTCGGCCGCTACAGAGAGTCAACACTCTGCGGCTCCAAGTCTCGCGAGTGCCAGCTCATCTACAAGTTCACCTACAAGTCTCGCCTGGTTGTAGGTGAACCTCCGTCGCGCACTAAGCGACTCCTCACGGGACTCCCCCATGCGGCCCTCCCTCACGCCCCCGGGTGGGCCCCTGAGTGGCCTTAGCACCACGCGTCCCCCGTCGCGGCTCACTCTGACGGACGTTACCGAGCAGCGTGGCTGAGGCCCGGTGGTGGGTGGCGGTGGCACACGCGCGCCTGGTCGGCCGACGCACCCGCCATCGTGGTTGACTTTCGTCGGTTGCGGCTCAGGCACTCCGACGAGTCACGTCCCCAGGACGTTGCAAGGCTGCGGGCGCGTGCCACTCATGTGCCAGGTCGTGCGGGGAACCACGGGGAATGACGGGGAGCAGCTCGCCAGCCTGACCAGTGACCTGGCTGCTTCGCCGCAGCTCAGCCCGGCAATCTGTCCGAAAGACCCGAGCTTCCCAAGCTGAGAGCGCGAGTTCGATTCTCGTCACCCGCTCCACGGATTTGCACATTGAGGCCCAGGTCATCGACCCGGGCCTTTTTGCTGCCCGCTCCACTCCCCCTCACCCGCCGCCTGTCCTTGCCGCGCCACGGACGGGCTGATGCCAGAGCGGGCGTCGTGCTGGCTATGACTGGTGTGGGGCTTGGCCCTGTGGCAACGCAAGGCTCGACGCACCATTGAGCAGCAGCCGCCTAGGCTCGGGATCATGACGCCCATAGACGCAGAGATCGCGCAGGACCTGGCGCCCACCGGGGTGCTTCGGGCCTCCATCAATCTCGGGAATCCGGTGCTCGCCCAGGGGACGCCCGACGAGCCGGCCGGGGTCACCGTCGCGCTTGCGCGGGAGGTTGCCGCGCGGCTGGCGGTGCCGGTGCGGTTCGTCTGTTTCGACGCGGCTCGCAAGTCGTACGCCGCGATGGCCGAGGGCGACGCCGACCTGTGCTTCCTGGCCGTGGATCCGGACAGGGAGAAGGACGTCGCGTTCAGTGCGCCGTACGTGCACATCGAGGGGGTGTACGCGGCGCCCGTGGGCTCGTCGTTCACCTCCGCCGAGGATGTCGATCGCGACGGGGTCCGCGTCGGGGTCAAGAAGGGCTCCGCGTACGACCTCCACCTGAGCCGCGCCCTCCGGCACGCCACCGTCGTACGCGGCGTCGGCGGAATCGATGTGTTCCACGCCGAGGGACTGGACGTCGCAGCCGGTATTCGCCAGCCGCTGACCGCCCACGTGCACCAGCATGCCGAACTGCGACTGCTGGAGCCCGCGTTCATGACGATCCGGCAAGCCGTGGGTACGACGAGGGAGCGGAGTTCGACGACCGTGCGGTTCCTCCGGGAACTCGTGGCCGAGCTGGTGGCGTCCGGGTTCGTCGCCGAGGCGCTGCGCCGCTCCGGCCAGGACCCGGCCTTGGCTGCCCCCACCGCCGGCTGACGCGGACTGGGATGTGGGCTTGGACTCGGGTCGTGTCCGCTGTACGAGCGCTGTACGGGTCCAGTACGGGCCCTTACTCGTACGTCCCCGAATAGGCGGCGACCGCGTCACGGGCCTCGGCCTCGGACGTCGTACGTCCCGGCCCCTCGAAGGTGCGCGGGAACAGCGGCTCGTCCCAGACGCGATTCGCCATGGCGGCGAGGTGGATGCCCTGGCGGATGATCTCGGCCTCGCTCATGCCCCGGCGCTCGGGCCTCATCGTCAAGCATCAAACCGACGTGCCACCGGCTCGGCGACGAGCCGGCGCGTTCGCCCTCGTCGCGCGCCCCCGGTCGTACAGGTCCCGGGCATGCGGATGGCGGCGGAAGGGAGACAGGGCCACGAGCATCGACTTGAAGCGGTCGTCGCAGCGGCCGGACTGGACGTGCGGGTACTCGTCCAGCATCTGCCGCCAGTGGCCGCAGGCCTCCTCCAGACGGCCGACTTCCAGCTTTCGTTCGGCGAGCAGGCCGAGGTGGCGTACGCGGCCGCGTCGGTAGACGGAGTGCCTGAGCCGGTCGGATTCCTCCAGGAGATCGATCGCGGCCTCCTTGTCGCCGAGTTCGTAGCGGACCTGTGCCACGTGGTAGGCGAGGCTCGAAGGGTCGTACGAGCCGAACGCCTTCGCCTTGGACTCGGCCCGCTCCATCGCGCGTTCGGCCTCCCCGATCTTGGCAAGGGCGGTGCCGCGGTCCCCGTTCCGCGCTGCGGCGTGGGCCTGCTGCCCGGCCAGGAAGGCGACCATCCGGGGGCCTGCCTGCGGCGCGGCGGCGGAGGCGGACTCCGCGAGGCGGAGGGACACCCGGCTGTGCCCGAGGTCCACGGCCATCACGCTCATGCCACGCAGGGTCGTGCAGTACGTGAGGTGGTCTCGCGCTTCTTGAGCCAGTTCCAGGGCCTTGAGGTAGTAGCTCTGGGCGAGTCCGTCCCGGCGCTCGTCCATGGCCATGTAGCCGGTCAGGTAGAGATGGTCGGCCGCGGCGGACAGCATCGCCCTGCGTACGTCCTCGGGAGCGTCGGCCTTCAGGTGGGGGGCGATGGTGTTGACCAGGAACGCGGCAGCCAGGGGGCGGGCGGTGCGGCCGCCGAACTGGTCGTCCAGGTCGCTGATCTTCTCGGTCATGGCCGCCAAGGCGTCGACCTCGCCCTGCCCGATCCGGGTGTGCGGGTCGCGCTTGACGGTCTCGATCCGGTCCGCGGCCTCGGCGTACGCGGGGACGTTCATGGCCACGGCAGCGGAGAAGACGCCGACGGCTCCCAGTATCGAGCGCCGCGAGGGGTCGCTGGGCGTGCATCCGGTCACCAAGGTTGGCGCCTCCCGGAAAATGCGACGGTGCCCCACCTGGAACTCAAGGCTTTCAACTCCCCACTCTGGCATGCCCGTTCCAGGCCCGGCACGGGACGGCGGCTCCAGCCCTCCAGGAGACGCCCCCCGTGCACGTGATGCGCCCCGCCACCCCCACGGACCGGGAACCCCTCGCCGCCACGGTGCGGGCCCGTCCGCCCCCAAGACCACAAAGCCGCCCAGGAAACCGAAGTCGCCCCCAAGACACTAAAAAGGCACCCACAAGCCCCACCCGGTTCAGTTAGCCCTGGTGAGGTGGCTGCATCGTACAAACACCGGTGCGACAGACATCGGTGCGGCATCCACCGGTACGACATCACGGACCGGTACGAGATCACGCACCGGCACGCGCGTCAGCGCCCGCACGTCCAAGGAGTTCCCATGCCCCGCCACCCCCGTCTCAGCCGTCGCCGACTCATAGCCGCCGCATCCGTGGGTGCCGCCACCGCGGTGGCGGTGACGCTCACCGCCACGGCCGGGGCCTCCGACACCAAGGACCAGGCCCGGCGGGCGATCCAGGGCGGCAAGGCCAAGAACGTCATCCTGCTGATCGGTGACGGCATGGGTGACTCCGAGATCACCCTCGCCCGGGACTACACCGTGGGCGCCAACGGGCGGCTGAACATGGACAAGTTCCCGCTGACCGGCGCCTACACGACGTACGCCGTGCACGCCGACGGCACCCCCGACTACGTCACCGACTCCGCAGCGAGCGGCTCCGGCTGGGCCACCGGCGTGAAGACCGTCAACGGGCGGATCTCGAAGACCCCGGGCAGCGACAAGGCCGTGCCCACGATTCTGGAGCTCGCGCAGAAGAAGGGGTACGCCACCGGCTCGGTCACCACCGCCGAGCTGACCGACGCCACCCCGGCCGTCCTCGCCTCGCACGCCACCGACCGCAGCTGCCAGGGCCCGGCCGACATGGCCAAGTGCCCCACCGACACCATCGCCAAGGGCGGGCCCGGCTCCATCGCCGAGCAGAGCGTCAACCACAAGGTCGACGTCCTCCTCGGCGGCGGCAAGCAGCGCTTCGACCAGAAGGTCACCGACGGCAAGTACAAGGGGCTCACCGTCACCGAGCAGGCCAAGAAGCTCGGGTACCAGGTCGTCACCAACGACCGCGAGCTGAAGAAGGTCAAGTCCGTCAAGGGCGGCAAGCCCGTCCTCGGGCTCTTCGCCCCCGGCAACGTGCCCGTCGAGTGGACCGGCAAGGCCGCCGCCAAGGGCGGCACCGACCCGCAGCGCTGCACCACCTCCAACCCCGGCCGCCCGGCCGGCACCCCCGAGCTGAAGGACCAGGCCACCAAGGCCATCAAGCTCCTGGAGGCCAAGCAGAAGCACGCCAAGAGCAAGCAGGGCTTCTTCCTCCAGATCGAGGGCGCCTCGATCGACAAGCAGGACCACGCCGCCGACCCGTGCGGCCAGATCGGCGAGACCGCCGCCTTCGACCGCGCCGTCAAGGTCGCCCGCGACTACGCCGCCAAGCACCCGGACACCCTGGTCGTCACCACCGCCGACCACGCGCACACCAGCCAGATCGTGCCCCTGGAGGCGCAGCCGCCCGGCCTGTCCTCCACCCTCGTCACCGACGAGGGGCAGCAGCTCAAGGTCAACTACTCGACCAACACCCCGGGCAAGTCCCAGGAGCACACCGGCACCCAGGTGCGCATCGCCGCGCAGGGCCCGCAGGCCTACCGCGTCCAGGGCGTCACCAACCAGACCGACCTGTTCCACACCGTGCGCGAGGCCCTCAGGCTGCGTTGATCGGTCACGGGCGGACCGGACAGCAGCGATCGGTCACGGGCGGACAGTGGCGGGCGGTGCTGGTCGGTGCTGGTCGGTGCTGGTCAGTAGACGGCCGTAACCGTCGTTGAGTTCAGGGCGCACCGCAGCACTCCTCCCTGCTGCGGTGCGCCCGCGTGCGCGTCCTGCCGTCAGCCACTCGTCGTCGGGCCGTACGCGCCACGGGACTTCCAGAACCCGTACTGGTGATCCCTTGCGAAGTCCGCCCGCCTCCATCCGCCCGCCTCCAGCGTCTGTACGTATCCGTCGGTGCCCGCCCCGAACGCCGGCCAGTCCGTACGGCCCGACCTGGCGAAGTCCACCCACGTACGGGTCATGCGGTCCCGGAACCGGGTCTGCGCCGCCGGTACGTCCTCGAACAGGTGGTTGAGGTCGAACAGGTAGGCCAGCTCGGACATGTGCTGGGCGCGCTGGTCGAAGCTGGGCTTCGCGTACCCCTTGAACCAAGGGGTGTCGCGCTCGCCGAACTCGTACACGCGGGTCGGTGTCCACCGTGACAGGAGCCGGGCCGTGTCGAGCGTCGGGGCCGACCAGTTCGCGTCCGTGAGGATCGTCGCGAGGGCCTCGCCCGCCGAGGGGTGGGCGCGCAGCGGGTAGCGGCGCAGGACGTCGTCGGCCGCGGGTCCGAACCGGGCGCGGAGCGCGGGCTCGTACTGCGACGGCTTCATGGGGGCGCCGCCCGGAGCGAGTTCCTGCCCGAGGACCATGCCGCGCTCCTCGTCGTGCGTCACCCCGACGAGCACCGGCACGCGGTGGAAGCGTCCCGTGCGCAGTGCCTGCGCGGGAGCCATCGGCATGAGGTCCGTACCGGCCACCGGGCGGGGCTCGTTGAAGGGGCCGTACGCCTTCAGGAGCGCCGTCACCGGTTTCCGGCGCAGGCACGACGCCCTGTGTGCGCGTGCCCCGCAGCCCACCGCCTCGGCGACCCGCGCGGCCTCCGCCCTCGCCTCGGCCCGGGTGCGGGAGCCGCCCGTCGCGCACGGGGCGCTCTGGACGACGGCACGGTCGAAGAGGCCCGCCGACGCGGGGGACACGAGGTGTCCGCAGACGCCGTAGCCGCCGCCCGACTGGCCCATGATCGTCACGTTGTCCGCGTCGCCGCCGAAGGCCCGCGCGTTGGCGCGCACCCAGCGCAGGGCCGCCTGCTGGTCCTCAAGGCCGAGCCCCTCCGCGCCCTTGAGCGCCGGGTCGCCCAGGAAACCCATGACGCCGAGGCGGTAGTTCATCGACACGACCACCGCGCCCTGCGCCGCGAGGCGGTCGGGGCCGTACATGTCACCGGTGCCGTACATCATGCTGCCGCCGTGGATCCATACGATCACCGGTCGTTCGCCGCGGGAGGCGGCGGCTTCGGCCGGTGGCGCGGATCGGGCCGCGGCTTTTGGCGTGATCGGTGCGGTGACGTTGAGGTAGAGGCAGTCCTCCTTCTTGCTGGGCACTCCGATGGGGAGGCCCTCGGGCTGCGCGCAGGGTGCGCCCGGCCGGGTCGCCGCGCGCACCCCGTCCCACCCCGGCGCCGGTTTCGGCGGGGCCCAGCGGAGCTTGCCGACCGGCGGGGCCGCGTACGGGATGCCCTGGAAGGTGCGGAGGGCGCCGCGCTCCGTGCCGCGCACCAGTCCGTGCGTCGTGCGGACCACCGGGCCGCCGGGGGCGTCAGCCGTCGTGACCGCCGCGTGGGCCGATGCCGCTGCGGGGCCCGGCCAACCCGGGGCCATCGGGGCAAAACCCAAGGCCAGCCCCCATACCGAGGCTGCGGCAAGCCACTTCGGGACGCTTCTGGCGAGTCTCATGGAGGAGACAGTAAGCAGAATTGGGCGATCGCGCAATGCGATCGCGCAATTCGCACGCCCCATGCGATCGCCTAAGGCGTACGCCTGAAGCCGCTGCTACGCTGCACCCATGGGGAACCGTGAAGCCCTCCTCGTGGGCGCCAAGCAGTGCCTGCGCGACAAGGGGTACGACCGCACCAGCGTCCGCGACATCGCGACCACGGCCGGTGTCAGCATGGCCGCCATCGGCTACCACTACGGCTCCCGCGAAGCCCTGCTCAACAAGGCCCTGTTCGAGATCCTCGACGAGTGGGGCGACTCCATGGGGCGGGCCCTCATACCCGACGCGGACGGCTCCTCGAAGCGGCACTTCGAGGAGATGTGGGACAGCCTCATCGCGGACTTCACCGCCCACCCGGACCTCTGGCTGGCCTCGATGGAGCTGTTCATGCAGGCCCAGCGGCAGCCGGAGCTGCGTGCCGCCCTGGCCGCCGGTACGGCGGAGGGGCGCCGTGGCCTCGCGGCGATCCTGGACGGCGTCCCCGAGGGCGAGGTGGCGGAGGCCTCCGTCCGCACCGTCGGCAGCGTGCAACTCGCCCTGATGTCCGGCGTGATGATCCAGCACCTCAGCGATCCGGCCACCGCGCCGAGCGCCGCCGACGTCCTCGCCGGGCTGCGCGGCCTCGGCGACCTCGCGCGCTGATCCGTCACGCGTACGGACTTCGCGAGCACCCTGCGCACACGGGTGCCGCAGGCCTAATCTGGGCGCGGGCAGAGCCGGGGCCGTGCCCGCAGCAGGTGTGCGGTACGGAGGTCACGGGGTCGACGGGGGTTGGAACATGGCTGGTGCGGAGGCCGTGCAGCGTGTCCAGTTGGTGCGTGTCGGGGAGTCCGGGAGTACCAGTGCCGGTACCGGTACAGGTGTTGGTCCTGGTGCTGGTGCTGGTGCTGGTGCCGGCGGAGGCCTGAGTTCGCTGGCGCGCTGGCTCGGCGCGGACCCGGAACTGTCCGGGGCCGTCAGGACGGACTCGGGTACGGAGTCACGTACGGGCCCGGGTACGGAGTCACGTACGAGCCCGGGTACGGAGTCACGTACGAGCCCGGGTACGGAGTCACGTACGAGCCCGGGTACGGGCGCCGACCCCACTGGCCACATGGGAGACGCCCTCGAAATCATCAACCTCGTCGTCTCGAACTCGCTCGCCCTCGTCTCCGTACTGACGTCGGTCCTGAACTGGCGCCAGTCCCGCCCGGCCGCACCCGAGATCCGCGTGATCCTGGTCGACGGGCGGACGCTGACCGTCGACCAGAGCACCATCGACCGCTTGCGGGCAGACGTCACCTCCGCTGCGCCTCCCACCGGCGCCGACGCGGAACCCCCCGCCGCCGGAGACGCCCGGTGACGACCGCCGGACCCTCGGGGCCGCTTTCGGGGCCGCTTTCGGGGCCGCTCTCGGACCCGCGCAAGTCCCGGGTCGTCCTGGTCGGGGTGCACACCTACGCGCACCAGGAGCAGCTCCCCTCGGTCAGCAGGAACGTGCAAACCCTGGCCGAGCTGTTCCAGGCGCCCCTGACCTGGGGTGTTCCGTCCGAGCAGTGCACGGTCGTCGAGCAGCCCGACGATCCCGGCGTCGTTCTGGACGCGCTGGAGGACGCGGCGGCCGTCGCCGAGGACACCCTGGTCTTCTACTACGCGGGCCACGGCCTCGTGGACCCGTACACCGAAGAGCTCTATCTCTCCCTGCCCGACTCACGTCCGGGGCGGAGCCACACCGCGCTGCGCTACGAGTACGTACGCAGGATCATCGCGACGCACTCCTACCCGGCGCGCCGCAAGCTGATCATCCTGGACTGCTGCTGGAGCGGGCGCGCGCTCATCGGGACGATGGGCGGCCGGTCCCAACTCGCCGACCAGGTCGTGGTGGAGGGGTCCTGCCTGCTGACGGCGTCCTCCGAGACGGCGAAGGCGCTCGCTCCGCCGGACGAGGAGTTCACGGCCTTCACCGGGGAGCTGGTCTCCGTGGTGCGGGACGGTGTGGAGGGCGCCCCCGCGTTCCTGGACATGAACTCGCTCTACGCGGAGATCCACACCCGTCTCGTCGTCAAGTCCCGCCCGCTGCCGCAGATCCGGAACCGGAACACGGCGGGCCTGATCTGCATCGCCCGCAACCGGGCACACCTGCGTACGGCGGCGAGCGGCACGGGCCCGGGAGCGTCCGGGGCGTCCGGGACGTCCGAGGTGTCCGGGGCACCCGAGGTGTCCGGGGCACCCGCGACGTCCAAGGTATCCGGGGCGTCCGGCACCTCCCGCGACGACCTGGCCGGCCTGATCCGGGACGCGGAGGACGCGGACGTGGCCGGTCGGACGGGCCGGCCGCGCAAGGCCCTGCACGCCTTCGCGGCCCTCGCCGAGAAGTCCGCCGCACGGCTCGGGCCCGGCCACCCGTACACGCTGCGCCTGCGGCAGAGCTACGCCGACTGGACCGGGATCGCCGGGGACCCGGCGAGCGCTTCTCGGCTGTACGCGGTCATCGTGCACGGCTGCACCCGGCTGCTCGCCCCCGGCCACCCCACCACCGAAGCCGCCCAGCGCGGCGTCAAGCACTGGGCCGAGACCGCGCTCGCCTCCCCCGCCGTCTGGCCCGCCCGGACCCCGCCGTCCGGCAGACCCGCCGACTGGCCCGAACTCCTACCGCTGCCCGCCTCCATGACCGGCACCCTCAAGTCGGTGCGCGCCGAACAGAGCACCCACATCGAGTTCTCCAACGCCTGCGCACAGCCCCTGCGCCTGTACTGGCTCGACTACCAGGGCCAGGCCCAGCTCTACCGCGTCCTCGCCCCCGCCGAGTCCTACGTCCAGCAGACCTTCGTGAGCCACCCCTGGATCTCGGTCGAGGCGGGCGGCACCATCCGGAGCGCCTTCCTGCCGTCGGCGGGGCCTGCTCGGGTGGTGCTGCGCTGAGGTCAGTGCCACGAGTTCGTCAGTGCCACGAATTCGACAGCCTCCGCGTCACCACCGCGCTCAGTACCCGCACCCCGTGCGTCGACGCGGGCGCAATGCCGGTGAGTTCGCGTACCCGGCGCAGCCGGTAGTCCAGGGTGCGGGGGTGGACGTTGAGGGCCGTCGCCGTGGCTGTGCGGTTCATGTCGTGGTGGTAGTACGCGTCCAGGGTGACCAGGAGGTCCGGGCCCGGGGCCAGGCGGCGGGCCAGGGTGTGCAGCCAGTCGTCCACGAACGGGACGTCGGCCACGGCCAGTTCGACGAAGACATCCGCCATGGTGTGCGTACCGAGGCGTCGCGGTGTGCGGTGCAGCGGAGCCGTCCTGCTGATGCGGCGGGCGCGGTCGAGTGCCGCGGCGAGCTCCGGTCTCGCCCCCATCGCGGTGCCCGCGGCGCAGGGCAGGCCCAGGGCCCCGGCGAAGTCCCGTACGAGGTCACCGGCCGCCGACGGCGGCAGCGGCACGGCCGACGCCATGGGTGGCGCGCTCGGAGTCAGGGCGATCAGCTCGCCGCCGCCCTCGTCGTCCCCCGGCGGTGTCTGTGCGCGCTGCCACACCAGCGGTACCTGGTACGCCTTCACCAGCGCCTCCAACTCGCCGTCCAGTTCGACGTCGCGAGCCGGTGTACCGTCGCGGTCGTCGCGGCGGTCGTCCCGCGCGGGCCGCCCGCCCGGTACCCGTACCACCGTCACCGCCCAGTGCTCCGCCTCCTCGGTCAGCCCCACCGCCGACGCCAGCTCGGCGGCCATGGGGTCGGCGACGAGCAGCGCCCTGGCGAGCAGGGCAACCTGCTCCACGTACGGCAGGCGGTGGCGCAGGCCCCGTACGAAGCCCCGGCAGTACGCCCCGATACCGCGTTCGCCCTGGGAGGCGAACCAGCTCATCATGCGGATGAGTTCGTCGACGCCGCCCCCGCGGAGCGTGTCCGTCGCCTCATTGATCTCGCGGAGCATCAACGCGGTGTGCAGTCCTAGGACCCGCTGGCGGGATTCGAGGGACATTCCCCCGCGGCCGCGGGATTCCCCCATCGACGCTATGTGGTCGAGATCCTTTTTCGTCAGCGTGAGATCGGCAGGGGAGAGTTCGATGGCGCGGCGCCGCAACCACACCGCGGACTCCAGCGTCTCGGCCCGTGCCCGGGGATCCACGGCAAGGACCCCGAACTCCGGTATTTCACGTGTGTACGTCTCCACTTCCCGGCGTGCGGAGGCCGGTGCCCGCCGGGCCAGCTCCGCGAAGAGGCTGCCCATGGGCGTCGAGGATGCCAGCGCGGGCGTAAGCATCGACAGATGAAATCCGGACGGGCTTTATCACTCCGGGTAAAGCCGCGCGATTATTCTCCGACGTCGCCCGGAGTTAATTTGTCATGGGGTGCAAAGTTTGCAGTCCCGGGCGCCTCCGGCCCTTCTGGCCGCTTGTGGGGATCCCGGCCCCCTGGGCTAATGGGGATTCTTCATCAGCAGCCAAGGGGGTTTCGCACCATGAACAGATCGATCCGTAAGAGAATCATGGCGGCGGCAGCGGCCACGGCCGCGTCCGCCGCGCTCCTCGTGGCCGTTCCGGGCAGCAGCTCCGCCGCTCCCGACGCTCCTGCCACGCGCGATGCCGCCGCCGTACCGAGCCTGTCGACCTACGGGCTCGCCGGTGACGGGGCCCTGATGGTCTACTTCTCCACCGACCGGCCGGACGTCCTCAAGTGGGTACGAGCCATCAACGGCCTCAGTGGTGACAAGCGCCTCATCGGCCTCGACTTCCGGGTCCAGAACAACACGCTGTACGGCGTCGGCGACAAGGGCGGCATCTACACGTTCCAGCTCCCGCCGGACGTCCAGGAACCGGTCGCCGTCAAGGTCTCCCAGCTCAAGGAGCCCCTCGAAGGCACTAACTTCGGCGTCGACTTCAACCCCGCTGCCGACCGGCTCCGCGTGGTCAGCGACCGGGGGCAGAACCTGCGGCACAACCTCGGCGATCACACCACCGTCGAGGACACCGTCCTGACCACCCCGCCCATCACCGGGCCGACCCGCGGTGTCAGCGCCGCCGCCTACACCAACAACGACCTCAACGGGACCACCGCGACCACCCTCTTCGACATCAACCCCGCGAACGACCAGCTCTTCATCCAGGCGCCCCCCAACAACGGCTTCCTGAACGCCACCGGCGCTCTCACCGTCGACGCGGGCGCGGACGCCGGGCTGGACATCTACAGCGAACTGTCGAAGGGCAAGACGGTCAACAACACCGCCTTCGCCACCCTCACGCCCGCCGGTGCGCGTACCTCGTCCCTCTACGGAGTGAACCTCCTCACCGGCGAGGCGACGTCCATAGGCCAGTTCCCGCTGCCCGTCACCGATCTCGCGGTCAGCCTCACCGGTTACTGAGCCACACCGGGCGTTCCGGGGCTGGAACTTACCGGCGGGGGAAGGCGTTGGCAGGAATACCCGCGGGAGCCCCCGTGGACGAGCGAACGTCAATGACATGGCAGCCGAGGTGGCACGCATGGCGATGTGGGACCGGATCAAGGACCAGGCAAAGGGCCTGCAGCAGTCGCAGGGGTCCCGGAGCTCCGGCGGTCACGGGCACCAGGGACCGCTGGGTTCGTCCGGATCATCGGGGTCCTCGGGGTCCCGGGGATCGAAGGCCCAGCTGGTGGGCATGCTCAAGTCCCAGCTCACGTCCCTGAAGACGGAGCTGAAGAGCGGCGCCTACCGCGACGCCAGCATGGCCATGTGCGCCCTGGTCGCCGCCGCCGACGGGAACGTCGACCCGGCGGAGCGCCAGCACGTGGAGAATCTGATCCTGCAGAACGACGTCCTGCAGAACTTCCCGCCGGAGCAGTTGCGGCAGCGCTTCAACAAGCACGTCGACCAGCTGTCCGCGAACTTCCAGCACGGCAAGGCCGAAGCCATGCAGGAGATCGCCAAGGCGTCGAAGAAGCAGACGGAGGCCAAGGCGGTCGTCCAGACCGGCTTCGTCGTCGCCGGAGCCGACGGGTACATCGCGCCGGCCGAGGAGCAGGTGCTGCGCGAGGCCTGCCAGGCGCTTGGCGTGTCCCCGCAGGAGTTCGGTCTCTGACCCGTACGGCTCGCCACGAGCCGTATGAGTCGTACGAGTCGCACGGCCTGTACGGCCTGTACGACTCGTACGACGGATCCCCCGGGCTCGTGCCGACCCGCGTGCAGCGGGTCGGCACGGGCCGGGCCGTGCGGTCGGCACGAGTGGAGTCCGTGCGGTCGGCAACGAGTCGGCTGTGCGGTACGAGTTCTACTGGTCCGAGTAGCTGAAGTCCCCCACGGTCCAGGCGCTGACGTCCGCGATCGCGACGCGGTACATGCCGCCGGTCTCGGGGATGCCCACGTTGCCCTGGAGGATGCGGGCGAGGTGGAAGTGCAGATGCGTGGGTCGCGCGGGTGCCGCGCCGCCCTCGCCGTCCTGGCGCGGCGCGTCGGCCTCGCCGTCCTCGCGCGGGGCGCCGGCCGTGTCGTCCGGCGGGCCCCCGCCCCGGCTCTCCCCGAAGACGTCCGCGAACGGACCGAGGCGGGCCGAGTCCTTCAGGACTTCCGACACCCGCTCCCGCCACACCCTTTCGGGGGCCAGGCGACCGGTGACGACCGCGCCTGCGACCACGACGGTCAGCGACATCTGATTGGTGTTCTCCGACTCCACCTTGGCGGAGATGTTGACGAGCAGCTCGTCAGGCTTCGACATGACAGAGGATTCTATGGGGCAGCCGGGCGCCACCGGCATGCCGCCCGCACCAGGGGCCGCGCGGCGCCCGCTGGAACCACCCCGTGCGGGTACCCGGGCGTACATGGGTGAGATTCTCGTCGGTTCGTGTTCGTGGACGGATCCCGCACTGGTGCGCAGCGGCTGGTATCCACCGGGGCGGCGCGACGCGGAGGGCAGGCTGCGCCACTACGCCGAGCGCTTCCCGGTCGTCGAGGTCGACGCGGGCTACTACGCGCTGCCGAGCGCGCGGAACAGCGCGCTGTGGGTCGAGCGGACACCGGAGGGGTTCGTGTTCGACGTGAAGGCCTTCTCCTTGCTGACCGGCCATCCGACGAAGCGGGCCGCCCTCCCCGCCGACCTGCGCGACCGGCCCCGCGGGCGCGGCCTCGTCGAGGAGGTGTGGGCGCGGTTCGCCGCGGGGATCGAGCCGCTGCGGGCGGCCGGGCGGCTCGGCAGTGTGCTGTTCCAGTTCCCGCCCTGGCTCGGGCCCGGAGGGCGCGGCGAGGAACTCGTCGAGCAGTGCGCCCGGCTCACCGCGGGCCTGCCCGTCGCCGTCGAGTTCCGGCACCCCGGGTGGTGGCGGCAGGAACGGGAGCGGGAGACCTCGGCGCTGCTCGCCCACCACGGCTTCGCCTCCGTGGCCGTGGACATGGCGCAGGGGCTGCCCTCCTCCGTCCCGCCGGTCACCACCGTCACTTCGTCCTCGCTCGCCATCGTGCGGTTCCACGGCCGCAGCAGGTCCTGGGGGTCCGGCAGCAAGGAGGACCGGTTCCGGTACACGTACGGGGACGCCGAACTGGCCGAGTGGGTGCCGCGGGTCCGGCTGCTCGCGGAGCGGGCGGAGCGGGTGCACGTGCTGTTCAACAACTGCTGCGGGGACGCGGCCGTGCGGGGCGCGGAGGCCATGGAGCGGGTGCTGCGGGTGCTGCGGGTGCCGCAGTTCGCCCGCTCCTGCGCCCCCTGACGGGGCTGACCGAGCGCTCCCCGCCTGCGATGGTGTACGGCTTCGCCGCCAAGTAGCCTTGCCCCCCGACGGGACATATGGGTGCGAAGTGCCGGCGGCGCGACGCGGTGGGGGAAGAGGGACGGTCGACCGATGCCGCGGATCGTGCGGAGGGTCCGGGGCGCGCTGCGGGCGGAGTGGCGGTGTCTGGCGCTCGTGGCCTGGCGACAGCTGCGGGAGCGGGGGCTGCTCGGCGTCCGGCTCGCGCTGGCGGCGAGCCTCGCCATGATCTGCCTGCACGAGCTTCAGCAGTTCCCGGCGAGCGACCGCGTCGTACGCCTCGTCGGCGAGGTGCGCGCCGATCAGCCGCTGTGGGTGTCCCTCCTGCGCACGCCCGTGTCCGTGCTCGTGCCCACCCGGGACCAGCCGGTGTGGGGCGGGCTCCCGCGCCTCGTGCTGTCCCTCGGCCTGGCCCAGCTCCTGCTCGGGCCGCGGCGGGCGCTGCTCGTCGGGTACGGCGCGACGCTGGCCGGCACCCTCGGCGCGCGGGTCATGGTGGCCATCGGGCCCGACCACTTCGCTGGGGTGCCGACCGCGTACGCCCACGACGTCGACACCGGGGCGTCCGCCGCCGTCGTCGGGCTCTTCACCTGTCTGTCGGTGCGGCTGCGGGCACCGGTGCTGTGCCTGGCGTTCGTCGTCCCGACGGTCGTGGGCTCGGTCCTGGAGCCGAACCTGGCCGGACGCGAACACCTGGTCGCCGTGGCCTGCGTCGCTGCCTGCGCGGTGTTCCAGGAGCGGCGCAGGCCCGGCGAGTTCAGGAAGCCCGGCCTGCCCGCACCGTCCGGGCCGCCGGAGGCACCCGGGCCGCCCGGACCCCTCAGATCGAGCCGAGGTCCGACGAGACCCACCGCGCGGGGCTGAGCCGCACGACCACCTGCTCGCCGTGCTCCTTCCAGGCCATCTCCACGTAGCCGTCGACCTTCTCGGCCGGAAGATAGCGGGCGGCCATCTCCTGGAGCTGCTCGCGGGTCGCCGCCTCGGTGGCGACGACGGGGCCCTCTACGGAGACGTAGCGGATCGTCGGATCGAGGCGCTCCACCATGAGCGAGAAGCGGCCCGCCGCACCGATCAGCTTCGCCTTGCGCGAGTCGCGCCCCGTCATGATCCACACATCGCCGCCGGGCTCGTACTGGTACCAGATGGGGACGGTGAGAGGTGCCCGCCCCTCCTCGCCGGAGTCCACGGCGAGCGCCGCGATGTGCGGCTCGGCAAGGAACTGTTCGCGTTCTTCACGGTTCAGAGCCATCATCGATCTCCTCAGGAGTACGTGAGCCTCCTGCTTACACGCCAAGTGCCGTGCCGTACACGCGGGACACCCGGATCCGGACGACCACTCTGCGGTCGGCCACCATCTGTTCCAGATACGCGGCCTCGTCCGCGGGGTCGTCGAACCCCGGCGTCATGGCGAGCAGTTCACGCCCGACCGCGTCCCCGGGCACCGTCGAGGGCTCCGACACCTCCGCCTCGCCCTCGGCCACGGCGAACGAGAAGGGGTCCGGCGACACATGCAGGGCCGCGTGCGGGTCGCGCGCCAGTATGCGGGGTTTCAGGCGGTCGGCCGTGCTGGGGATCCGCAGCACTCGGGCCTCGCGGTCCCACTGGTGGACGACGGTCGACAGATGCGGGTGGCCGGTCGAGCGGACGGCGGCCAGGACGCCGAAGCGCTGCTCGCTCAGGATCCGGTCGAGTTCGTCGGGTGCGAGGACACGGGGGGCGGGGCCGGTGCCGGGCTTGTTCTCCATAACCAGGACCGTAGCAGATAGTTTTGTTGCAGACTATCTACCTCGGTCGCATCTTGGGCCGCTCGGTTACGCTGGCCGCCATGACCGCCATGGCGCCCACCCGCACGCAGCCGGACCTGTCCTTCCTCCTCGACCACACGAGCCATGTCCTGCGCACGCACATGGCGGCGGCACTCGCCGAGGTCGGCCTGACAGCCCGTATGCACTGCGTCCTGGTGCACGCCCTGGAGGAGGAGCGCACCCAGGCGCGGCTCGCCGAGCTCGGGGACATGGACAAGACGACGATGGTCGTCACCGTGGACGCCCTCGAACAGGCCGGGCTCGCCGAGCGGCGGCCCGCCGGGCACGACCGGCGGGCCCGGATCGTCGCGGTCACCGCGGCGGGCGCGGAACTGGCCTTGCGGAGCCAGGAGATCGTGGACCGGGTGCACCGGGAGGCGCTCGGGTCGCTCCCCGAGGGGGATCGGGCTGTGCTGTTGCGGGTTCTCGGGCAGCTGGTCGAGGGGCACCTTGCCGTTCCGGCGGAGGGGGACCGGCCGGTGCGGCGGGCTCGCCAACGCGGGTAGCTGCGGGCTGCGTGCGGGGGTGTCGCGCTGCGCGCTCGTCCTCAAGCGCCGGACGGGCTTGAAACCCCGGGCTCGTCCTCAAGCGCCGGACGGGCTTGGGACTCCGCGCTCGTCCTCGGTGCCCGGTCGGCCGAGACCTCCGGATCGCATCGTCGTTCGGTTGTCTCGTCACGTACGGTGAAAGTCCGGCCTGAAGTCCGGAAGGCCGGAAGAGTCGTCACACTTGGGGGTCCTGACCATGGCGCTGTTCGGAAACGCTCACACCGTCGACCCGGCGTCGGCGCAGCAGGACTACGCACGCCTCATGGGGCACGGCGAGCAGGTGTACGCGGCGTACCGGCTCATCCGCGACACGATCCTGCTCACCGACCGTCGCATGATCTTCATCGACAAGCAGGGCATGACCGGCAAGAAGGTCGAGTACCACTCGGTGCCCTACCGCAGCATCACGCACTTCGCGGTCGAGACCGCCGGTCACTTCGACCTCGACGCGGAGCTGAAGATCTGGATATCCAGCAACCCCGTGCCGATCGAGAAGACCTTCACCAAGGGTGTGGACATCTACGAGGTGCAGGCGATCCTCACCCAGTTCGTGGCCAGGTAGGAGCGGGCCCGGCCGTCCCGAGTAGTCCGTGTCCTAGCCACGGGGTACGTTCATGGGTGCACTGCACAACGAACAGGGAACGACCCCCCATGATCTTCATCACCGTTAAGTTCACCGTCCGCCCCGAGCGCAGCGACGAGTGGCTCGACCTCGTCGACGACTTCACCCGCGCCACCCGCGAGGAGCCGGGCAACCTGTTCTTCGAGTGGTCCCGCAGCGTCGACGACCCGCACCAGTTCGTCCTGGTCGAGGGCTTCCGCGACGGCGAGGCGGGCGCGGCGCACGTGGAGTCCGCGCACTTCGCGGCCGCCATGGACACCATGTCGTACGCCATCGCCACCGTCCCGCAGATCGTCAGCACCGACATCCCCGGCATGTCCGGGTGGGGCGAGATGGGCGAGGTCGCGCCGCGCGAGGCCTGATCGCGTACGCACGCACAGGTGCCCCGGACCGGCGCGGTCCGGGGCACCTGTGCGTGCGGGGAGGCGGCCTCGGGCTCAGGCGGCCGGGAGCCGGTCGAGGAAGCCGTGCACCGAGCGGATGCGGCCGTCGTCGGCGAGCTCGATCACGTCGAACCCGGCGACCGGGGCGGAGCCGTCCGCGTCGGACACCAGCTCCCAGGTGAAGCGGGCGAGGTTGTGGTGGCCGTCGACCTCCCCCGTGTGGCGGAACGAGAAGCCGGGGAACTGCTGCCTGGCCCCGGAGATGACCGCCGCGACGCCCTCGTGTCCCGCGACGTCGGCCAGCGGGTCGGTGTACGTGCCGTCCTCGGTCCACGCGGCGGCCACGGCCTTCGGCAGGGCGGCGGCGTCGGCGGTGTTCCAGGCCTCGAAGTAGCGGGCGACGGCGGTCTCGTGAACGTCCTGTGCGGGCATGGGGTTCGCCTCCTGCGGGGTTGTGGGGTCGCGGATCGTCAGGCCGCGGATCGGGCTTCCTTCCCGGAGCCCGGGCGGAGTGCGCCGCCCGGGCTCCGGTGACTCCAAGACTGCCGGGCGGGCGGGTGGGGGGCGATTACGCGCGAGGTAATGCGGGTCAGGGCGGTGTGCGTTGCCCGGCGCTGCGGGGTCCGCCCTGTGCCCGCCCGTTCCGCCCCCTGGGCGGACCAGCCGCCCACAGGGCGGGGGACTTCCACCGCACCCCCGACTGTGCTTGCCTGGTGACCCAATTCCGCCAGTCGGGGAGGGAGTTGCGGATGCGCAGGACGCGCAGGACGTGGTGGGCGGGAGCACTCCTGGGCGCGCTGCTGCTCGGCGGCTGCGGAGACCCCGGCTCCGCCCCCGAGGACGCACCCCCCGCGGCCACCCCCGAAGATCCCACCGGTGCGGACACGGCGAGCCCACGCCCCCAAGCCGACCGGAACGCCGACCGGGCCACCGGGAACCCCGGCACCCGTGCCAAGAACCGCGCACCCCGCGGCGCCGAAAAGCCCCCCGGCCACGCCTCCGGCCCCGGCCCCGGCCCCCGAGTCCTCTACCTCGGCGACTCCCTCGCCATGGAGAACCAGGACGTCCTCGGCGACCTCCTCCGCGACCAGCTCGCCGCCCGCTACACCAGCGCCCCCTACTCGGGCACCACCCTCTGCGACTACCTGGAGGGCACCGGCGAGGACTCCCTCGTACCGGACCGGCACAAGGCGGCGACCCTGGTGCGCGAGGTGCGGCCCGACTACGTGGTGCTCCAGTTCTGGGGGAACGCCTGGGGCTACACGCCGTGCATGGACGGCATCACGTACGACAAGGCGCGCGGGACGTACTTCTCGCGGTACGCGGCCGACGCGCGCCGGCTGACGCGGCAGATCGGCGAGGCGGCGCGGGACGCGGGCGGTGAACGGCCGAAGGTGGTGTGGGTGGCGCAGGGCCCGGACGCGATGACCCCGGACCGGGTGCGCCGCGTGAACGCGCTGTACCGGCAGCAGGCCGCGGCCACCGGCGACGTGGTCTCCGACGCGGGCAGGGCCGTCAGCCCCGCCTCCGCCCGCTACACCTGGGCGGAGGACCTCCCCTGCACGGCGTACGAGCGCGCGCACCCCGCGTACTGCACCGAGCGGGAGCGCGGCCGCACCGCCCTGCACCGCCCCGACGACCTGCTGCACTTCTGCCTGGCCCCGACGACCGCCAAGTCCCGGCCCTGCCCGGTGCGCTCGCCGGGCATCCGGCGCATCGGGCAGGCGATCACCGACACGGTGGGGGCGCAGCACCGGGGGGACGGGACCTAGTGGCGGTCAGGGCCTAGCGGCGGTCAGGACCTAGCGGCGCCAGGCGTCGTACGACATCACGTCCCCGGCGCGGACGGCGAAGTCCGGCTGGTCCTCGGTGAAGAGGACCTCCAGGCCGAGCACCTCGCCGCTGTCCGGGTCGAGGATCACCATGTACCGCAGGTGCTCGTCCGGGGTGTCGTACACGTACGCCTGGCCGGTGCGGCCGAGGCGGTCGGTGACGGTGCCCTCGGCGCGCAGGCCGCCGGTGTCCGCGAGGACCCGGGCGAGCGCGGCGCTCTCGCGGGCGCCGAGCGTCCAGTTGTCCAGGAGCTGCGGCAGCGTGTCGAGGAGCTGCCGGATGCTGACGGGTCCGGTGCGGCGCGGGAAGCCCGGCTGGTCGACCTCGGTGAGGTAGGCGCGCAGGGCGGCGGGGGTGCCCGGGGGGCGGGCCCAGGGCGGCGCGTCGGACCGGCTCGGCGGGTAGAGGCGGTCGCTCAGGAGCTTGCCGTCGGACTCGACGCGCTCGGTGCGGCTGCCGTCGGGCCGCCAGCGGACCTCGCGCTCCTCGGGCAGGGTGACGGGCCGCTCGGCGTCCGGTCCGGAGTCCATGGCGAGGCTCCAGCTCTGTACGTGGGCGCCCTTGCGCAGCCGCGGTCCGCCGTCGCGGGCGAGCGCCTCGGCGCGGTCGGCGATCCGCTCAAGGGGCATCGCGGCGGAGCCGGCGCGCGGGTGCAGGGCGCTCGGCGCGGCGGTCGCGGTGGCGGCTCCGAGGTCGGGCACGGTCAGGGCGAGCACGGCGGCGAGGGCGACGGCGGCGGCCTCCGCCCAGAGCACGACGCGGCGCCGGGCACGGCGGACGCGGCGGACACGGGTGGTGTGCAGGAGCTGGTTCAGGCCCCGCTCGGCGACGGCGTCCAGGGGCCGGTCACGCCAGGGCCCGGCGGTCGCGGACACCGGGTTGGCGGCGCGCAGCAGGTCCAGGTCGCGGCCGAGCTCCAGGTCGTGGCCAAGCTCCAGGTCGCGGCCGTCGTCGTGGCCCAGGTGGTGGTCAGTCACGGCTGTCAGCTCCCGCTCGTCCCGCTTGTTCTGCTCGTTCTGCCTGGCCTGCCCGGCGTGCCTGTTCCGCCTGGCCTGCCCGGCCTGCCCGGTGTGCCTGTTCCGCCCGGCCTGCCTGCCCCGCTCGTACGTTCATCCGCATCCGGTCGATCTCCGTACGGAGCCTGCGCCGGGCCCGGTGCAACCGCATCGCGGCGGCACCGGCGCTGCACTCCAGGGCCACCGCGAGCTCCTCGACGCCGAGTTCCTCCCAGGTGGTCAGGCGCAGGGCCTCCTGGTCGGCGGGCGAGAGCCGGGCCAGTGCCTCGTGCACCCAGGAGCCGGGGCTCTCGGTGTCCGGGCTCGGCGCGATCTGGCGGCCGCCCACGGTCTCGTGGTGGCCGAGCCGGTGCAGCAGCCGCCGCCTGCGGCCGAGTCCGCGCACCGTGTTGGCCAGGCAGTTGCGGGCCACGGCGTACAGCCAGGGCAGCGGCGCCTCGGGGAGTTCCGCGCGGCGCCGCCAGGCTATGGAGAAGACGTCCGCCACGACCTCCTCGACCTCGTGCGCCTCCCCCGCGTCGAGCCGCCGCGCGACGAACCGGCTCACCGCCCAGTAGTGCTCGCGGTAGGCGGCCGCGAAGGAATCGTCCGTGCTCATGGACCGTAGGTGTCCGGCATGCCCTCGATCGTCACACCTGATCGCTGTGACTTTCGCGGCGGGGTTCGGCGGGGGACGACGGGTGTGCGCGGTGATGTCCGAGCGGCTGCCGGACACCTACGGTCCATGAGGGAAATCGTGAAGTGGCTGACGACGACGGACCACAAGAGAATCGGCACGCTGTATCTGGTCACGTCGTTCGCGTTCTTCTGCGTCGGCGGCGTGATGGCGCTCTTCATGCGCGCCGAGCTGGCCCGGCCGGGTACGCAGATCATGTCGAACGAGCAGTTCAACCAGGCGTTCACGATGCACGGCACGATCATGCTGCTGATGTTCGCGACGCCGCTGTTCGCGGGCTTCGCGAACTGGATCATGCCGCTCCAGATCGGCGCCCCCGACGTGGCCTTCCCACGTCTGAACATGTTCGCCTACTGGCTGTACCTGTTCGGCTCGCTGATCGCGGTGGGCGGCTTCATGACCCCGCAGGGGGCGGCCGACTTCGGCTGGACCGCGTACGTCCCGCTGTCCGGGGCGGTGAACTCGCCGGGCGTCGGCAGCGACATGTGGATCATGGGGCTCGCGTTCTCCGGCTTCGGCACGATCCTCGGCTCGGTCAACTTCATCACCACCATCATCTGCATGCGCGCGCCCGGCATGACGATGTTCCGCATGCCGATCTTCGTGTGGAACGTGCTGCTGACGGCCGTGCTCGCGCTGCTCGCGTTCCCGGTGCTCGCCGCCGCGCTGTTCGCCCTGGAGGCGGACCGCCAGTTCGGGGCGCAGATCTTCGACGCGGCGAACGGCGGGGCGCTGCTGTGGCAGCACCTGTTCTGGTTCTTCGGCCACCCCGAGGTGTACATCATCGCGCTGCCGTTCTTCGGCATCATCTCGGAGGTCGTCCCGGTCTTCTCGCGGAAGCCGATGTTCGGCTACATGGGCCTGATCGGCGCGACCATCGCGATCGCCGGTCTGTCGGTGACGGTGTGGGCGCACCACATGTATGTGACGGGCGGGGTGCTGCTGCCCTTCTTCTCCTTCATGACGTTCCTCATCGCCGTGCCGACGGGCGTGAAGTTCTTCAACTGGATCGGAACGATGTGGCGGGGCTCGCTGTCCTTCGAGACGCCGATGCTGTGGGCGACCGGCTTCCTCGTCACATTCGTCTTCGGCGGTCTGACCGGCGTCATCCTCGCCTCACCGGCGATGGACTTCCACGCGTCGGACTCGTACTTCGTGGTCGCGCACTTCCACTACGTCATCTTCGGCACGGTCGTGTTCGCGATGTTCGCGGGCTTCCACTTCTGGTGGCCGAAGTTCACCGGCAAGATGCTCGACGAACGCCTCGGGAAGATCACCTTCTGGACGCTGTTCGTGGGCTTCCACGGCACCTTCCTCGTCCAGCACTGGCTCGGTACGGCGGGCATGCAGCGCCGCGTCCCGGACTATCTCGCGGTGGAGGGCTTCACCGCCCTGAACACCGTCTCGACGATCTTCTCCTTCCTGCTCGGCATGTCGCTGCTGCCGTTCTTCCACAACATCTGGAAGACCGCCAAGTACGGCGAGAAGGTCGAGGTCGACGACCCGTGGGGCCACGGCCGCTCCCTGGAGTGGGCCACGACCTGCCCGCCGCCCCGGCACAACTTCGTCTCCCTGCCCCGCATCCGCAGCGAGTCGCCCGCCTTCGACCTGCACCACCCGGAGGTCGAGGCCGGCGACCTCCCCGTCGAGCCGGGGCCCCGGCCCGCGGAGGTGTCCGCATGACCGCCATGGACGAACGCGGAGCCGATGCGCGGGCCCTGGTCAGGGACCTTGAGGGACTGCTCCTGATCGAGGCCGCGCGATCCGAGGGCCGCGCGGCCGCCGAGCGTTTCGCCCGCCGCCTGCCCTGGCTCACCGAGAGCCAGCGCGCGGAGGTGGAGCGGCAGTACACCGAGGAGCACCTGGTGCTCGCCCGCCGCGCCTGGGGCCGCACCGCGCACCGGGCGCGCGAGCTGCGCGCCGAGTACGAGGAGGCCTACCGGGCGCTCCGGCGGCGGACGTTCGCGTGGTGCCTGGCGGGGGTGGCGCTGCTCGCCGGGGCGGCGCTGGCCGTCGGGGTGGTCGCGTAGCGGCGCGCGTCACCCGGTCGCGTAGCGGCGCACGCCACCCGGTCGCGTACCGGCGCACGCCACCCGGTCGCGTAGCGGCGCACGTCACCCGGTGGCGTCAGAGCCGGGGCGGGCCCTGTTCGATGCGGCGCAGGACCGGGTCGAGGCGGTCGAGGGACGTCGCCGTCTGGAGTTGGCGTTCGTCCCACCAGGTGGCGCCCGCGTCACGCAAGGGGCCGATCAGGTCCCGGGCCCTTGCGGGATCGGTCGGGCTCGCACCGCCGACGACGAAGTCGAAGGGGGCGCCCGACCCGCCGTCCTCGCGGTGCGCGCGCACGTACGCGACGAGTTCGCGGAACTCCTCCAGGGGCGGGATCTCGCCGTGCTCGGCCGACTTGAACAGCGGGACGGCGCCGTCCCAGCGGGCCGCGCGGCGCATCGGCGGGCGGTTGGGCCAGAAGCCCGCGATCCACACCGGCGGCCGGGGCCGCTGCGCGGTGGCGGGCAGGAGTTGCACGTCGTCGACGTGGAAGTGCGTGCCGCGGTGCGTCACCGGCTCGCCCGACCAGTAGCGGTCCAGGAGGCCGAGGCCCTCGTCGAGGCGTTCGGCGAGGACCTTGGGCTCGGTGGGCTCGCCGAAGCTCGCGTACTCGTCCTCGATGGGCCCGCCGAGTCCCGCGCCGAAGACCACCCGGCCCGCGCTCACCTCGTCGAGGGTGGCCACCTGCCGCGCCAGCTGGTGCGGGCGCCGCCGGGCCACCGGTGTGACGAGGGTGCCCAGCTTGATCCGCTCGGTCGCGAGCGCCGCCGCCGTGAGGAGCATCCACGGGCCGCCGAACGGCTTGCCGCGCTGGGCCCGCTTGTCGTGCACCACGTGATCCCAGACGAACAGGCCGTCCCAGCCCGCGAGTTCGGCCGCGCCGCGACCCGGGCGATGGTCCTGGCGTCCGCGAAGTCCCCGAAGTTCGGAATGTTGATCGAGAAGCGCATGACGGCATCGTGACGCCGCTGCGCACCGTGGGGCAATGCACTTGGCACGGATCGTCGACCGCTGTCCACCGTACGGCTCCGGCTTCGGCGTCGGCGTCGGCTTCGGCGCAGGGCTCCGGTCAGGCCGTGGCGCCCGCCGCGACGAGGAGCGCGGCCGTCTCGGGGTGCGGCCCCTGGTTCGCCCAGTGCAACGGGGTCGAGCCGGTGCCGTCCTCCTCGCGGAGGTTCGGGTCGGCGCCGTGTTCGAGGAGGACGCGCACCGTCTCGGTGTGGCCCCAGCAGGCGGCCGCGCACAGCGGGGTGCCTTCGGCGCCGAGCCCCCTGCTCTCGGTGTCGGGGGCGGCCCCGGCCGCGAGCAGCAGGCGCGCCACCTCCGCCCGTCCGTTCACGGACGCCTCGTACAGCGGCGTGACGCCCTCGCGGTCCGGCCGGGACGGGTCGGCGCCCGCGCGCAGCAGTGCCCGCACACGGGTGGTGCCGCCCCACCAGATCACGCCGAAAAGACGCGCGTCGAGTTTCTTCCGCTTGCGACGGTTCATGATCGTTGAGATTAGGTGCCGGGTGGGTGGCCGGGACAGCGATATTCCTCGCCGCCACGCCTGGGGCTACCGTGCTGCCGGAGCACGGGTACGGGTACCGGTTCGACCGCGACGACGGAGAGGACGTGGACAGCGCATGGCGAAGCGCCCTGTCACCGCCGAGCAGCTGATCGCCCGTCACGGCCTGGAGCCCCTGCCCTTCGAGGGGGGCCGTTTCCGCCAGACCTGGGCGGGGCCCCCGGACGCCACGGGGCACCCCGTGGGCACGGCGATCGTCATGCTGCTCACCTCCGCGGCGGGCGACTTCTCGGCGCTGCACCGGCTGCCCACGGACGAGGTGTGGCACTTCTACCAGGGCGACCCGCTGGACCTGCTGCTTCTTTACCCGGACGGTACGGACGAGCTGCGCATACTGGGCGACGGGGACGGCGAGGAGTTCCAGTTGGTCGTGCGCGCGGGGACGTGGATGGGCGCACGGGTGCGGGACGGCGGCGAGTGGTCCCTGTTCGGTACGACGATGGCTCCGGGGTTCCTGGAGTCGGACTACGAGGGCGGTGCCGCGGACGTGCTGGCCGCCCGCTATCCGCAGCAGGCCGAACTGATCCGGAGGCTGTGCCGTGACTGATCCCCACCTGCCCACCCTGGAGGGGCGCGTGGCACTCGTGACCGGCGCCAGCGGGCTCATCGGCGGCGGCATCGCCCGGCGGTTCGCGCGGGCGGGCGCCGCCGTGGTGGTGCACTGCCACCGCAACACGGAGCGGGCCGACGAGGTCGCGGCCGGGATCGGCGAGGACGGCGGCGCCGCCCTCGTCGTCGCCGCGGACCTGGGGCGGGAGAGCGAGTGCCGGCGGCTCGTCGAGGAGGCGTACGCCTGGCGCGGGCGCCTTGACGCCCTCGTCAACAACGCGGGCATCCAGCCCGTGCAGGAGCTGTCCGGGATGACGGCCGACGACTGGCGCCGGCTCCAGGAAGCCAACGTGACCAGCGCGTTCGGGTGCACCCAGGCCGCCGCCGAGCGGATGTCCGGCCAGGAGCAAGGCGGCAGCGTCACCCACATCGCGTCCATCGAGGGACACCAGCCCGCGCCGGGGCACGCCCACTACAGCGCCTCCAAGGCCGCCCTGCTCATGCACGCGCGCGCCGCGGCCGTGGAGTACGGGCCGCGCGGGGTCCGGGTCAACAGCGTCTCCCCCGGCCTCATCGGGCACCCCGGCCTCGCGGAGGCGTGGCCCGAGGGCGTGGAGCGGTGGACGCGGGCCGCACCGCTGACCCGCCTCGGGCGGCCCGATGACATCGGGTCCGCCTGTGTGTTCCTCGCGTCCGACGCGGCGGAGTGGATCACCGGGACGGATCTCCTCGTGGACGGCGGGGTGAGCGCCCGCTCCACTTGGTGACCCGGGGGGGGCGCCCCGTCAGGGGCGGAGTGGACACCGGAACAGATCCCCCCACAAACGACGGCGTCAGCGCCCGCTCCACCTGGTGACCCCGCGGGCGCGCCCCATCAGGGGCGCGAGGAACTGCGCGCCCAGCCCAAGAAAAACCGCAGACGCATCTGCACGGCCACTCAGCAGACGCGTCTGCGGCTCATCGCGCGCCGAGCGCGCAGTTCCCCGCGCCCCTCACGGGGCGCCCCCCCCACACACGGCAACGGCCGCCCGGGCCCCCGTAGGGGGGAAACCGAGCGGCCGTGGTGTCGCGTACCGCCGTACCCGCGGTCAGCGACCGGTCTTGACGTCCGCCGGACTCTCGGCGGACTCGCCGTCGCCCGGCTGCGCCGCACCCGGCACCGCGGCCGTGGGCTGCGCGTCGTCGCCGCGGGTGCGCATCAGGACCAGGGACAGGGCCGCCGCGACCAGGACGCCGATCGCGCCGACGACGAAGGCCGAGGACATCGCTTCGGTGAAGGCGTCGCGGGCCGTGCGGACGAGGGCCTCGTTGCCGGTGCGGGCGGCCTCCGCGAAGGCCTCGACGATGGACTCGTCGGACTTGCCGGGGGCGTCGTCGGGCATCTTGCTGCCGTAGGTGCTCGACAGGATGGAGCCGAGGACCGCGACACCGAGGGCGGCGCCCGCCTGCTGCACCGTGTCGTTCATGGCGGAGCCGACACCGGCGTGCTCGTGCGGGACCGCGCCCATCATGGCCGCCTGCGCGGCCGGCATCGCCAGACCGCCACCGGCACCCATGAGGACCATGGCCACGGTCACGATGCCGAAGCCGTCACCGGGCTCCAGGGTGGTGAGGGTGAAGAAGCCGGAGGCGATGACCGCGAGGCCGAGCGCCGCCATGAAGCGGTTGCCGATCTTCGGGCCGAGCACGGCGCTGAGGGCGTTGAAGACGAGCGAGGCGAGCGCGAGGGGCGCGAAGGCCCAGCCGGTCTTCGTCGGCGTGTACTCCAGGACGAACTGGAGGTACTGGCTCAGGACCAGCATCAGACCGCCGTTGGCGAACGTCAGCAGGACGATGGAGAAGCTGGCGCCGGTGAAGACACGGTTGCGGAACAGGGCGAGCGGCACCATCGGCTCGTCGACGCGGGTCTCCCAGATGCCGAAGCCCACGAGGCAGAGCACCGACAGGATCGCGGCCACATAGACCTTCGGGTCGCCGAAGCCCTCCTTGGGCCACTCGGTGATCGTCCAGACCAGCGAGACCATGCCGACCATCGACAGGACCATGCCGACCGGGTCGGCCTTGCGCCAGGGTCCCTTGGACTCCTTCATCAGGACGATCGCGGCGAGGAAGGCGACAGCGGCGATCGGCACGTTGATCAGGAAGATCGAGCCCCACCAGAAGTGGTCGAGCAGCACACCGCCGAACAGGGGCCCGCCGACGAGGCCGACCATGGTCACGCTGGACCAGGCGGCGATGGCCTTGGGGCGCTCCTCGTCGTCGAAGACGGTGATCACGATCGACAGGGTGCTCGGCATGATCAGCGCGCCGCCGACACCCATCAGGATGCGGGCCCCGATGAGCTGCTCGGGACTCTCCGCGATGGTCGCGATCAGGGAGGCCACGCCGAAGAGCAGCAACCCGATGAGCATCACCTTGCGGCGGCCGAACCGGTCGGAGAGCGATCCGGTGGTGAGCAGCAGGCCGGCGAACACCAGCATGTAGGAGTCGAGGATCCACTGGAGATCCGACGCGCTCGCGTTCAGGTCCTCGGCGATCGGCGGCACCGCCACGGTGAGGACCATGTTGTCGATCACGAGGACGAGCGTGCTGAGGCAGAGCACGATCAGAATCAGCCAGCGCTTCGGATCGCGCTCGCCCGCCTCCCCGGCCGCGGTCTTCGTTCCCACATCGTCCATGACGGACCTCCAGAGCAAGTGCAACGGTACGGCGTTCGCTTCCGCCGAACACTGTACGCCCGCCGAACACTGATCGCAAACCCCGAACGGCGTGCGCCCCTGCGGTAGGCTGGAAACGACCACAACGCGAACGACGAGCAGAAAAGGGGTGGCCGCATGCCGCGCGCCGCGCAGCCGACCAATCCGTCGACCGGCCCGTCGGCCGGGTCGTCGGCCAGGCCGTCGAAGTCCTCGCGCAAGGAACCGGCCCTCGACGCGATCGGCTCGGTGTGGACCCGGCCCCAGCGTCCGCGCCGGGACCAGCCCACACTCAGCCGCGACCAGATCGTGGCCGAGGCCGTCGCCCTCCTCGACACCGACGGCATCGAGGCCTTGAGCATGCGCAAGCTCGGCACCCGCCTGAACGCCGGCGCCACCTCGCTCTACACCCATGTCTCCAACAAGGACGAGCTGATCGAACTCGTCGTCGACGAGGTGTATGGCGAGATTCGAGTGCCCCGGCCGGAATCCGGCACCGAGTGGCGTGCGGCCGCCGTGGAGTGCGGGAACAACGTGCGCGCCGCGATCCTGCGGCACCCCTGGATCGCCTCCGTGCTCGGCGAGGTGGGCATGGCCCACCTCGGGCCGAACATGATGCGGCTCACCGAGGACACCCTGGAGCTCTTCGAGAGCGGCGGCTTCAGCCCCCAGCGCGCCGAGGTCGCCCTGAAGACGATCTGGGCGTACGTCATCGGCACCGCCGCCACGGAGGCCGCGTGGCTGACCATGCTGGCCCGCAGCGGCCAGGACGAGCAGGAGTGGGCGGAGCGCGTCGCCGCCGTCTCCGAGCAGGCCATGGAGCCCTTCCCGCGGCTGCGGCAGCTCTACGCGGAACAGGGCGCGGGCGCCGCCGACCAGACCCGCCGCAGCAACTTCGACGTGGGCCTCGACGTCATCCTGGACGGCCTGGAGGCCCAGCGCGGCGCCTGAGCCGCCCCCGCATCGCACCAGCCTGCCCCGCCCGAGCGTCCGACCGGCCGGACGCACCCGAACGGCCCACCCCCGTTCGCCGTGCCGCCCCGCCGGTCGGACGCTCGGTCCATGGACTCCACACAGCACGACCGGCCCGGAGGGCCCGGCCCCCAGGGCCACCACAGCCATCGCGGAGAAGGCACCTGGGTCTCCGGCGGCACGGTGTTCGCCGGTGTCCTGATGCTGGTGAACGGCGTCCTCGGTGTCCTGGCCGGGATCGCGGGCATCGCGGAGGACGACGTGTACGCCCGTCTCGGCGACTACGTCTACAAGTTCAACCTCACCACCTGGGGCTGGATCCACCTCGTGCTCGGCCTGCTCATCGCCGTGACCGGCTGGGGCATCCTCAAGGGCGCCGAGTGGGCGCGGGGCGCGGGCGTCGCGCTCGCCGCCCTCGGCATGGTCGCGCAGTTCCTGTGGCTGCCGTACACCCCGCTGTGGGCCCTCGTCTCGCTCGCGCTCGGCGCCTTCGTGATCTGGGCGCTGTGCACGGCTCCCGGGAAGAACCCGGCGGCGGTCTAGAACGCGGCGGGCCCGCCGTTGGCGGCGACGACGTCCCGTACGGCGCGGATGAACGCCTCTGTGCGGGCGTTGGTGCCGCCGGTGCGCCAGATCAGGCCGACGTCCGCCGTCGGCAGGTCGTGCACGGGGACGAAGACGACGTCCGGCCGGGAGTAGTACGTCCCCACGGAGGCGATCACCGGGGACACGCCCTGCCCCGTGGCGACCAGCGTCATCAGTTCCTGGAACGTCGCCACGTCCTGCCCGCGCCCGATCTCCCGGCCGCTCGGCGTGCGCGGCGGCACATGGAAGTCCCACCAGTACGCGGGCGCGCCACCGGCCACGCCGAAGAACGTCTCGCCCGCGAGCTCCTCGAAGGACAGCGAGGAGCGGCCCGCGAAGCGGTGGCCGAGCGGCACCGCGAGGGCCCGGGACTCGTTGATGACGACCGGGCCCACCGTCAGATCGGGCTCCTGCACCGGCAGGCAGGTGAAGAGGACGTCCACCTCGCCCGAGCGCAGCGCGCCGAGCGGGTCCTGGAACTGCGTCTCGCGCAGCCGCACCGCGCACCCGGGGCAGCGCTCACGGAACAGCTTCAGGACCGGCTGCGTGAGCGACCCGGCCCCGGACCCGAGGAAGCCGACCCCCAGCTCACCCTCCACCCCGCGCGCCACGTCCTTGGCGCGGGCCACCGCCGCCTCCATCCGGTCGTGCAGCGGCGCCAGGTCGTCGTACAACTGCCGTCCCAGCGGCGACATCCGCACGACCCTGCTGGTGCGCTCGAACAGCGGCGCGCCGATCTTCCGCTCCAGCTTCTTCACGGTCTGGCTGACCCGGGCCTGCGAGAGCAGCAGCCGCTCGGCGGTACGGCCGAAGTGCAGCTCCTCGGCGAGAGTCAGGAAGGTCTGAAGTTCCTGTCGCTCCATGGCGCGCTCCCCCTGTGACCTGGATCGATAAGCCTGAGCGTGGTGATCGTTCCACAGATCGGCGTTGCTGGCCCCGCGCCGTCGGCGGATCTTTGAGGAGTCGGCACGGCAGCGTGCCGGACCACCCCGGGGCCGGGGCACTCCCGGCCCCCCACGTCCAACCCCCTGGAGCCTGTGATGATTTCGCGTGCCCGTACGACCGCCGTCGCCGTCGCCCTCGCCGTCACCGCCGGAGCCGCCGTCACCGTGGCGCGGGCCTCCGACGCGCCCGCCACCGGCCACGACGCCCGCGCGGCGGCCTGGACCGCGGCATGGGCCGCGGCCCCGCAGCGCCCGAGCGCCGGGTTCAGGCCCAACTGGTCCGAAGCGGGCTTCGACCACCAGACCCTCCGGCAGGTCGTGCGGGTGACGGAAGGGGGTGACAGAGCCCGCGTCCGCCTCTCCAACCGGTACGGGGCGTCCCCGCTGCACATCGCGGGCGCCACCGTCGCCCGCACCGACGGCACCAAGGGCGCGGGCGTCGAGCGGGGCTCCGTGCGGCGGCTCGCCTTCGGCGGCGGGAGAACCGCAACCGTCCCGGCGGGCGGACAGCTCACCAGCGACGAAGTCGGCCTCGACCTCGGCCGGTTCGAGTCCGTGACCGTCACTCTGCACCTGGCGGGCACCACGGGCCCCGCCACGTTCCACGCCCAGTCGTTCGCCACCAGCTACCGCGCGCAGGGCGACCACACCGCCGACACCGGCGCGGGCGCCTTCAAGGAGTCGACCGAGTCCTGGTACTACCTGTCCGGCGTGGACGTACGCGACGCGAAACCGCACGCCACCAGGGAGGCGGGCAGGCATGGGGCCCGGTCGTCCGGGCACGGACCCCGGTCGTCCGGGCACGGATCCCCGTCGTCCGGGCACGGCTCCCGGTCGTCAGGGCGCGGCGGGGTCGTCCTCTTCGGCGACTCCATCACGGACGGTTTCGCCTCCACCACCGACGCCAACCGGCGCTGGTCCGACGCCCTCGCCGAGCGCCTCGCGAAGTCCGGCGCGCCCCGGCCCGTCCTGAACTCCGGCATCGGCGGGAACATGGTCCTCAACGACTCGGCCTGGTACGGCGACAAGGGCACCGGGCGTTTCCTGCGGGACGCGCTCGACCTGCCGGGCGCCAAGACCGTCGTCGTCCTCGAAGGCGTCAACGACATCGGCTTCAGCGAGACCGACAAGCCCACCTACAAGCCCGCGCCCGTCGTCAGCGCCGACGAACTCGTCGCCGGGCACCGCAAGCTGATCCGGGCCGCGCACGACAAGGGCCTGAAGGTGATCGGGGCGACGCTGCTGCCGCTCGGCGGATCCGACCACTACGGTCCGCGGGCCGCGGCCGTCAGCGACGCGTTCAACACGTGGGTGCGGACGTCCGGCGAGTACGACGGGTACGTCGACCTCGACCGGGCGCTCGCCGATCCGGCGGACCCGGAGCGGCTGCGGCCCGCCTACGACAGCGGGGACCACCTGCACCCGAACGACGCGGGGTACCGGGCCATGGCGCGGGCCGTCGACCTCGGGACCCTCTGAGTCACCGCGGAGGGGACGTCACTCCCGTGTGTAGTACCGGTAGAACACCGTCGCGAAGACGGCAGCGGCGACCGCGGCGGCCATCGCCGCCGTCCGCAGGACACTCGCGTCCGTGAGGCCGCACAGGAAGCCGAAGGACAGCCCGGCGAACACCGCCCACGCTCCCGCGCGCAGCTCGCGCGGGAGCGTGGGGGCTGCCTGGCGCAGACCCGCGTACAGCGCTCCGAAGACCAGTCCCGAGACCACGCCCAGGAGGACGTTCCCGCCGGTGATCGGGCCGCCGTCGCGGTGGTTGGCGGCGGCCCAGAGGCCGTAGACGACGGCGAGGAGGGCGGGCACCGCCCCGACGGCCGAGAGCGTGCGGAGACCCCCGTGCGCTCCATGCCCGCCGGGGCCGGTGTGCGCGCCGTGGCCGGTGGGTGCGGTGGGTGCGATGTGAGCCATGACGGCTCCTCTCTGCTCAGTCACGCCCAGTGGCGTCCTGTCCCCAGCTCAAGGAAACACCCGTTCGACCCCATGCTCCACCGGAGCCCGTGCCACGCTGAACCTCAGCGACCCGCTGCCCCGGCCCCGCGGCGATGAGTTTCCGCCGCGGGACCGGTCTCCCCTCACGACGAACAGCCGTACGAACCGCACAGCGGAGGGCACAGGGACATGAGCAGCAAGCAGCCGCACCGGAGTCCGGGCTCCGGTGGTCCGGCCATCGAGACCGCGGGCCTGGTCAAGACGTTCGGCGACAACCGCGCGGTCGACGGCGTCGACCTGACCGTCCCGGCCGGCACGGTCTACGGCGTCCTCGGGCCGAACGGCGCGGGCAAGACGACGACCGTGAAGATGCTGGCCACGCTGTTGCGCCCGGACGGCGGCCAGGCGCATGTGTTCGGCCACGACGTGGTCCGCGAGGCCGACACGGTCCGCGGCCTCGTCAGCCTCACCGGGCAGTACGCCTCGGTGGACGAGGACCTCACCGGCACCGAGAACCTGGTGCTCCTCGCCCGCCTCACCGGCCACGGCAAGAAGGCCGCGTACGCCCGCGCCGAACAGCTCCTCGACGCCTTCGGCCTCGGCGAGGCCGCGTCCCGGCAGGTGAAGAACTACTCCGGTGGCATGCGGCGCCGCATCGACATCGCCGCGTCCATCCTCAACACCCCCGACCTGCTCTTCCTCGACGAGCCGACGACCGGCCTCGACCCGCGCAGCCGCAACCAGGTCTGGGACATCGTCCGCGCCGTCGTCGGCCACGGCACGACGGTGCTCCTGACCACGCAGTATCTGGACGAGGCCGACCAGCTCGCCTCCCGCATCGCCGTCATCGACAAGGGCCGCGTCATCGCCGAGGGCACCAAGGGCGAGCTGAAGGCGTCCGTCGGCGCGGGCTCCGTGCACGTCAGGCTGCGCCACGCCGAGCAGCGCGCGCAGGCCGAGGAGGTGCTGCGGCGCGCACTCGACGACGCCCGGATCCAGCTGGAGGCCGACCCGGTCGCGCTCACCGCCCGCGTCGGCGAGAGCGCCGCGGGCGCAGCGGGCGCCGCCGAGCAGGCCTCGCGCGCCCTCGCCGAGCTGGCCCGCACCGGCATCACCGTCGACAACTTCTCCCTGGGCCAGCCCAGCCTCGACGAGGTTTTCCTGGCCCTCACCGGCCATCCCAGCGAACCCGAGCCCCCGCAGGACGCGGACCTCCGCAAGGAAGCGGACCTCCGCAAGGAAGAGGCGACAGCATGAGCACCGCCACCACCGACGCCCAGGACCTCGCACCCGTCCGCACGGAGTCCCTCGCCGAACTGCTCATCGCCAAGGAGCGCCCGCAGCGACCCAGCGCCCTGTCCGCGTCCCTGACCTTCGGCTGGCGCGCCATCCTCAAGATCAAGCACGTGCCGGAGCAGCTCTTCGACGTCACGGCGTTCCCGATCATGATGGTGCTGATGTACACGTACCTCTTCGGAGGCGCCCTCGCCGGTTCCCCGCGCGAGTACATCCAGTACCTGCTCCCCGGCATCCTGGTGATGTCGGTCGTCATGATCACGATGTACACGGGCGTCTCGGTGAACACCGACATCGAGAAGGGCGTCTTCGACCGCTTCCGCTCGCTGCCGATCTGGCGGCCCTCGACGCTGGTGGGCTATCTCCTCGGCGACGCCCTGCGGTACGCGATGGCGTCCGCGGTGATGCTGACCGTCGGCATCATCCTGGGCTTCCGCCCGGACAGCGCCCTCGGCGTGCTCGCCGGGGTGCTGCTCCTGCTCGTGTTCTCGTTCGCCTTCTCCTGGGTGTGGACCATGTTCGGGCTGCTCCTGCGTACGGAGAAGTCCGTGATGGGCGTCAGCATGATGGTGCTCTTCCCGCTGACGTTCCTCAGCGACATCTTCGTGAAGCCGGAGACGATGCCGGGCTGGCTCCAGGCGTTCGTGAACAACAACCCCGTCACGCACGTCGCCTCCGCCGTGCGCGGCCTGATGGAGGGCGACTGGCCCGCCGCCGACGTCGCCTGGAGCCTCGGCTGGGCGGGGCTGCTCGTGGCGGTGTTCGGGCCGGTGACGATGCGGCTGTACAACCGCAAGTAGGACCCGGCGCCGGCGGCTGTACAACCGCGAGCAGGGCCAGGCGTCGGCGGCTCGCGGGCGGCGTCCCACCAAGGCGGGCATTCCTGCCCCCATATGCAGTGACCCCGGTCGCGCGGTGTGTGGCCGGGGTCTTGCCTGGGGGGCGTGCCCAGACGCCCTCGCGCCGCCCTGTCCGCCGTGCTGCTGGTCCTCGCCTGCCTGCTCGTACCGCTCGGCACGGTCTCGACCTGGGCGAAGTACGAGATCGAGGACGCGAGCGCGTACGTCGCCACGATGGCGCCGCTCGCCTCCGACCCGGCGGTGCGCGCCGCCGTCAGCGACGCCGTCACCGAGTCGGCGATGAACGAGATCGACGCGGGCCCGCTCCAGTCGGTGGTCACCTCCTTCGTCCGGGACGCGGTGCACTCCTTCACCGAGACCGGCGCCTTCCAGGCCGCGTGGAACGCCGCCAACCGCGCCGCCCACGACGCCGTCCAGTCGGCGCTCACCCATGACTCCGACGGCGCCGTCACCATCGACCTCGCGCCCATCACCCAGCAGGTCAAGCGTCAGCTCACCGAAGAGGGCACACCGTTCGCGAACCGCATCCCGGTGCGGCACACCGAGGTCACGGTCATGCAGGCCCAGGACCTCAGCGACTTCCGTAAGGGGTTCCGCATGCTCCAGGTCGCGGGGCTCTGGCTGCCCGTCGCCGCCGTGCTGCTCGCCGCGGGCGGCGTCCTCCTCGCGGTGCGCCGCCGCCGGGCCGTCATCGCGACCGCCCTCGGCGCTGCCGCGGGAGCGGGCGCGCTCGCCGCCGCCGTCGCCGTGGGCCGCGGCCTCACCCTGGACGACCTGCCCCCGGACGTGTCCCGGGACGCGGCGGGCGCCGTGTACGACGCGCTGACCGACACCCTGCGCACCGCGTCCTGGATCATCGTCGCCGTGGGGCTCGCCGTGGCGCTCGGGGTGTGGGTGAGCCGACGTCTGCCCCGGTCGTCCCGGGGGGACCAGGGGACTCCGGGGTCCCGGTTGTCCCCGGAGGACCAGGTGAATCCGGGGTCCCGGTTGTCCCGCCTGACAGGACCGTTCCGGCGGGCCGGGCGGGGTGCGGAGCCTGGGCGGTCGGCTGCCGCCGCCGACCCCGCCCCCGTCACCGGCAACCCGCCCACCGCCCGTTCGCGTCCCTGAGGGAGGATCTGCGAGACGAAAGGGCATGCCTTGAAGCACGTGACGGCACCGTCCCCGCCTCCCGAGGCGGGCGCCGACGGCCACGCCGCCGGTGCCGAACACCTTGCCGTACGGCGGCCGCAGAGCCGCCGCGTCGCCGCCTGGGTCGCCGGGCTGCTGCTCGCCGCGGTGAGCGCCGTGCTCGGGTGCCGCGTCGCCGACACGGACGCCTTCACGCCCGTGCCGCAGATCCTCGCGTTCCTGCCGTGGCTGCTCGTGCCCGCCGTGGTGGCGCTGCTGCTCGCGGCGCTCGGGCGGTGGCGGGTCGGTCTGGTGTGGGCGGTGGCCGTGCTCGGCGGGCTCGCGTGGTTCGTCCAGCCGTACGGGACGGTGGGCGACCCCGAGGGGCCGCCGGTCGCCGAGGTACGGGTCCTCGCCTCGAACGTCGAGTTCGGGCGGGGGGTGCGGGGGCTCGTCGAGACGGTGCGGGAACGCAGGCCCGACCTCGTCTTCGCCTCCGAGTGCGACCGGGCGTGCGACGCCGAGCTGCGGGCCGGTCTGCCCCGGTCCGCCTACCCCTACCGGGCCGCCGTCGCCGGGAACGGTGCCGACGGATCCGTCATCCTCAGCAACCTGCCGCTGAAACCGGCCGAAGGGGTGCGCGGCACGCTCGGCATGCCCGGCGCCGTCGCCGACGTGAAGGGCATTCCCGTACGCCTCCAGCTCGCCCACCCCATGCCGCCGACGCCCGGTGACGTCGCGCGGTGGCGCACCGAGCTGGGGCGGCTGCGCGACTTCGCCGCCTCGGGCGGCGGGCAGGCCACCATTCTCGCCGGGGACTTCAACGCCACCCAGGACCACGCCGCCTTCCGGCGGATCCTCGGGGCCGGGCTGCGCGACGGCGCGCGGATCGCGGGCTCCGCCCGCACTCCCAGTTGGCCCACCGCCGTGCCCCGGCCCTTCGGGACGCAGATCGACCACGTCCTGACCACGAAGGACTTCGCCGCGCGCGACGCCCGCTTTCTGGAGATCGGTGACACCGATCACCGGGCGCTCCTCATCGATCTGACGCTGCACCGCGCGGCGGGGTGACCGCTCGCGCACCGGCGCTTACGCCCTCCGGGCGGGGGATTCAGCCCGTCCGGCGTTTGAGGACGAGCGCGCCGGCGCGACAAGCCGCCGCTACGCGGCGATCTGCTCCCCCACCCACCCTTCTCTCCCACCCCCCTTCTCTCCCACGCACCCTTCTCGCCCGCCCCGGCGAAGTTTTCAGCCCGTCCGGCGATTGAGGACGAGCGCGCCAGCGCGACAAGCCGCCGCTACGCGGCGATCTTTTCCCCCACCCACCCACCCTTCTCGCCCACCCGCCCTTCTCGCCCACGCACCCTTCTCGCTCGCCCACCCTTCTCGCCCGCCCCGGCGGAAATTCGAGCCCGTCCGGCGTTTGAGGACGAGGCGCGCAGCGCCGATACGGGGTCTGGGGCGGAGCCCCAGGATCGGAGAAGGGGCGGGACTGGGGCGCCCCGCGAGGGAACGCACGCGCGCGGCAGCGATAATGAGCGCATGCGGAACAGCACACTCCGGCCCCTCACCCCGCCCGACTGGCTGGTCCGCTCGCTGAAGCCACAAGCTGCCCCCACCCCCTGGGCAGCAGTGACCCGCGCGGCCATCGCGATGAGCCTCCCCCTGGCGGTGGGCACCGCGGCCGGACACCCGGAGTACGGCGCCCTGGCGTCGATGGGCGCCCTCTCGGGCGTCATCGGCGACACCGCGGACGCGTACCGCATGCGCGTCCTCAACATCGCCGTACCCCAACTCTTCGGCGCCCTGGGCGTCACCCTCGGCGCCCTGGTCTTCGGCCACGGCTGGACAGCCGTCGCCGCGGTCACGGCCGTCGCGCTGGTCTCCGGGATGATGTCGACGATCGGTGCCGTCGCCTCCGTGTCGGGGCTGCTGCTCCTGCTCAACAGCGTGATCGGGGCGGGCCTCCCGCTGCCGGGCCAGTGGTGGCTCGCCCCCGCCCTGATGACCGGCGGCGGCCTCCTCGTCCTGGCCCTGGCCCTGCTCTCCTGGCCCCTGCGCTCCGGCGTACCCGAACGGGCCGCCGTCGCGGCGACGTACCGCAGCGCGGCCGCGCTCCTGGAGGCGGCGGGCCGTGGCGAGGGCGCCACCGACCGGCACGAGGCGTACGACAAGGCGCGCGCCGACGTCACCGCCGCCCTCAACAAGGCCTACGACCTGGTCCTCGCCCGCCGTACCCGCGACCACGGCCGCAGCCCGGACCTGGTCCGCCTCGTCGCCGAGCTCAACGCCGTCACGCCCGTGGTGGAGGCCGCGCCCACCGCCCACCGGTACGGCGAGGAACTGCCGCCCGAACTGCCCGCCGCCCTGCGTGCCCTCGCCGCGGCCGTCGTCCGCGGCGAACGTCCCGGCGACGCGGCGTACACCGACATCGGCCTGCCCGAGGAACCGGCCCCGCCGTACGGTCCCGCGGCCCGCGCCGTCCACCACGCCCTGCGGCACGCCGCCGACACCCTCGCCGACCCCGACCCGCTCACGGTGGTGCGCGCGGAGGACCGCCTCGGCCGCCCGGCCGCGCTCCGGGTCCGCGTCCGCCGCGCCACCCGCAACGTCGTCCTCTCCGGGGCCTCCTGGCGCTACGGCCTCCGCCTGGCCCTGTGCATCGGCATCGCCCAGGCGCTGGTGTCGCTCATCGACGTACCGCGCTCGTACTGGGTGGCCCTGACCATCACGTTCGTCCTGAAGCCCGACTTCGGGTCGGTGTTCTCGCGCGCCGTCCTGCGGGCGCTCGGCACCGTCGCCGGGCTCGTGGTGGCCGCCCCCGTCCTCGCCTCCGTCGAACGCGGCTGGTGGGACGTGCCGGTGGTGCTCGTGTTCGCCGCGCTCGTGCCGGCGCTCACCCCCCGCGGCTACGGCTACCAGACGGCCGCCATCACCCCGGTCATCCTGCTCCTGTCCGACGTCCTCAACCACCAGGGCTTCGGGCTCGTCGTCCCGCGACTCGTCGACAGCCTCGTGGGCTGCGCCATCGCGCTCGTCGCCGGGTATCTGCTCTGGCCGGAGAGCTGGCACACCCGCATCGGCGACCGGCTCGCCGACGCCGTCTCCGACACCGCCCGGTACGTCGAGTGCGCCTTCGGCACGGAGACCGCAGGGGCCGCCGGGGCCGCCGAGTCCGAGCAGGCGCCCGCGTCCCGCGCCCGGATGCGGCGCCGCCTCTACCGCGACCTGTCCGACATCCGCACCGAGTTCCAGCGCGCCCTCACCGAGCCGCCGCCCACCGGGGCGCGGGCCGCCGCGTGGTGGCCGCTCGTGGTGGCCGTCGAGCGGATCGTCGACGCGACGACCGCCGCGCGGGTACGGGTGCGGCACGGTGCCCCGCCGCCCGGCCCCGGGGAAGTGGCCGAGGTATCCCGGCAGTTGCGGGAGCTGGCCGGGGGCCTGCGCGAGGTGGTGGTCCTGGTGCCGGTCCCGGTGGAGTTCACCGGGACCGACGACGGTGTGCTCGGCCCGCTCCGTCAGGAAGTGACAGCGGCCCGCGCGGTGGCGTCACCGGGCGGGCGGCTGTCCTGACGTGAGAGCCGGGCCTGCTACTTCTGGACCTGCTTCCGGGCTTGCTTCCGGGCTTGCTTCTGGACCTACTTCTGGACCTGCTTCATGGCCTTGGCGAGGCCGTTGGCCCACAGCTGGTTGACGCGGGCCCGCTCCCGCGCGTCGGGCTGGGCGTTGGTGCAGGACGGGCCGGGGCCGCCACCGGACATCAGCTCGGAGCACGGGCCGCGGTAGTTGTCGGGGAGGCCGAGCACGTGGCCCGTCTCGTGGGTGGTCACCCGGGTGGAGTTGTACTGCTGGTTCTGCCGATAGTCGAGGAAGATGTAGCCGCGGCCGTGGCCGTCGGTGCTCGCGTACGAACCACGCGAGTCGTTGCCCTCGCGGTACGAGAAGCTCGCGCCGGTGGTGCCCGCGCGGAGCTTGACGTTGGTGACGGCGGCGTTCCAGATCGAGGTGGACGCGGCTATCTGCTGCTGGAACCGCGGCGCCCCCGAGGGGTTGTACGTCACGGTGACGGCCTGGGCGCCGGGGTTGGCGGCGCGCTTCTCGGCGACGGCCTTCACGACGGCCTCGAAGAAGGCCTTGTTGGCGGCGGCCTCCTCACCCGATCCCGCGTACTTGGCGATGGACGCGGGCGTGGACACCGACGCGGTACCGGCGGCGGCCCGGGGGGAGTCGGAGGCCGACGCGACGGACGAGGTCCCGAGGGCGGCGGCGGCGAGGCCGAGGGCGGCGGCGACAGACAGGTAACGCTTGTGCATGTGGGGGGCTCCCTGCTCGTTCGGTGAAAGGTGAACGTTTCGGTACCCGAGAGTGTCGGGGAGCCACGCCGCGTGCGGATGATGGCAGATGGCGATAGCACCGCCCTATCGCCGCACATCAGGACACCGCTCATACGTACCAACTCATGGGGGTCCGTAGGGGTTTGGGAGGCTGGTGTGAGGCCGTCCGCCGCTCTAGTCTCAACGGCCATGGAGCTTGAGGTCAGGCACCTCCGCGCACTCTGTGCCATCGCCGATACGGGCAGCCTGCACAAGGCCGCCCGCCAACTCGGCATGAGCCAGCCCTCGCTGACCACCCAGCTGCGCCGCATCGAGTACGCCGTCGGCGGTCAGCTCTTCGCCCGCGAGCGCACCGGCTGCCGGCCGACGCCGCTCGGCCGCACCGTCCTCAGCCGCGCCCGCCCCCTCGTCGTGGAGATGCGCGCCCTGATCACCGAGGCCCGCGCGGTGGCGGCCCGCGCCGCCGACGGCGCCCCGCAGCTGCGCATCGGCTCCACCGCGAGCCGCGCCATACCGGGGTGGCTGCGCCGGCTGCGGCACCGCATGCCGGAGGCCGACACCTCGCTCCAGATGGACGTCTCCGCGAACGCGCTCCTGCAAATGGTGGCCGCGGGACAGCTTGACATCGCCTTCGTGCACGAAGTGGAGGGCAGCCCGCTGCGCCTCCCCGAAGGGCTGCGCCAACGGGTGCTCGTCGAACGCGAACCGCAGTTCGTCTCCCTCGCCGCCGACCATCCCGCGGCCCGCAAACCCGTCGTCCACCTCACCGACCTCGCGTCCGACCGCTGGATGGTGGACCCGACCGTCGACGGCGAATGGGACGGACTGCAAAGAGTGCTGCGCGAAGCGGGGCTCTCCCCGCGCGTCCTGCACGGGGACTACCTCACCGCCGCCACCCTCGTCGCCACCGGCGAGGTCGTCACGGTCTGTCAGCCGACGTCGGCGGCGAGACCCGACATGGCGGTCAGACCCCTGTACGGCGATCCACTCGGGGTACGACTGCTCGTCGCGGCCCGCACGGACGCGGAGCTGGACGCGGTCTACGGCGAACTGGAGTCCGCGTACTGGGAGGCCGCCGCGGAAGCCCCCTCGTACCAGGACTGGCTGCTCGGCACGAGAGGCACCGCCCCGCCCCCCTGTCCGACCCTCGACCGGATCCCGACCCCGGTCCCGCCCATCGAGCAGGCCCCCGCGCCGGCCCGCCTCCCGCGCCTCGCCACCGGCCGTGTCCCCCCGCCGGACCTCGGCCCCGCAGCGGCCCAGGACCTCCGCCCCACCCCGCTCTGACCCCGCCCGCCCCACGGGCGGGCGCCCCTCCCCGCCCGCGCGGCGCGCGGACCGGGAAGGGCACCTGGATCGCGGTGCGATGCGCGTGGGGCGCTCAGACGCCGACGTCGGAGCCGTCCTTGCGCCACACCGACACGACCGCCGGGCGCACGATCCGGCCGGGCCCGTCGGGCCAGACGCTCGCGGGCTTCTCGACGGACGCGCCGTCGATCTCGCCCGGGTGCTGCACGGCGACGAGCACGCGCCGCTCCTGCACGAGCGGGCCGCAGGTCTCCGCGCCCTTGGGCATCGTCAGGAACTGCTTCAGCTCACCGCGCCGGTCACCCTTGGTGGCGACGCCGAACAGGCCGTCGTGGGAGCCGAGCTGCGCGCCGTCCGTGGAGATCCACAGGTTGCCGTGCGGGTCGAAGGTGACGTTGTCCGGGCAGGAGATGGGGCTGACCTTGTCCTTCGGGAAGCCCGCGAAGTACGTGGCCGGGTCGTTCGGGTCGCCCGCGACGAGGAAGAGGTTCCAGGCGAAGCGGGTGGACTCCGGGCGGTTGCGGGACTCCGTCAGCTCCAGGATCTGGCCGTGCTTGTTGAGGTTGCGCGGGTTGGCCTCGTCGGCGCCGGCCTTGCCGGGCTTGCCGCGGTCGGTGTTGTTCGTCAGGGCGATGTACACCTTGCCGGACTGCGGGGAGGGCTCGATGTCCTCGGGGCGGTCCATCTTCGTGGCACCGACCTTGTCGCCCGCGAGGCGCGTGAAGACGTACACCTCGTCGGCGGACATGCCCTCGACGTGCGAGACGGCCTTCCCGCCCGCGTACGAGGTCGCCAGCGGAATCCACGTGCCGCTGCCGTCGAACTCGCCGTCGGAGGGGAGCTTGCCCGTGCCGTCGATCTCCGCCGCCGGGGAGTCGCCGGTGAACTTCGCGACGTACAGGGTGCCCTCGTCGAGCAGCGTGAGGTTGTGCTCACGGGCCCAGCGGGAGCTGCCCTTCGCCATCCGCTTGCTGCCGACGAACTTGTAGACGTAGTCGAAGCGCTCGTCGTCGCCCATGTAGACGACCGGGCGGCCGTCACTGGTCAGACGCGGCTGGGCGCCCTCGTGCTTGAAGCGCCCGAGCGCGGTGCGCTTGCGCGGCACCGAGTCGGGGTCGTACGGGTCGAGTTCGACGACCCAGCCGAAGCGGTTGGCCTCGTTGGGCTCCTTGGTGAGGTCGAAGCGCTCGTCGAAACGCTCCCACTTGCGCTCCGACTCACCGCCCGCGACGCCGTACCGCTTCAGGCGCGCCGCCTGCGTGGGGTCGGTGACCTTCTCCGCGTTCGCGAAGTACTGGTTGAAGTTCTCCTCGCCGTGCAGGGTCGTGCCCCACGGCGTGGTGCCGCCCGCGCAGTTGTTGAGGGTGCCGAGGACGGTGACGCCCCGCGGGTCGGCCTTGGTGCGCACGTACTCGCTGCGGGCGGCGGGCCCGGTCAGGTGGAACTTGCTGGTGACGGTCAGCCGGCGGTTCAGCTGGTGGCGCGGTACGGCACGCAGCGCGCCACTCCTGCGCTCGCCCTCCACCACGACCACCGAGAGGCCGTGCGCGGCCCAGGCGATCTCGACCTGCTCACGGGTGGGGTTCTTCGCGTCGTACCCCTTGAACATCAGGATCTCGTCCGTGTACTCGTGGTTGGCCACGAGGACCTGACGGCCGTGGTGCTCGCCGTGCTTCTCACCGGGCAGCGGGAGCAGGCTCAGGAAGTCGTTGTTGTAGCCGAACTGGCCCGCCTGCGCCTTGGCCGTCTGCCTGTCCGGGTCGAAGGCCGGCGCGCCGCGCAGGATGGGCTCGCCCCAGCGGATCACCACGTTCTGGCCGTAGCCGGTGGGGACGGTGACCGTGTCGGCGGTGTTCGGGGCGACCGGCGTGAAGCGGAGCCCCCGGGCGGCTTTCCCTCTGCGTTTGGCCGCCGCGGCCGCCGCCCGCGCCTCCGCGGAGCCGGACGCCGCCTGGGCCTCCGCCGCGCCAGGACCGAGGGCGAGACCGCCGGTGGCGGCCGTCGCGACGGTCACGACCGCCGCGGCGCGCATCATCGAGCGGCGGCTCAGCGCGCCCGCTA
Organism: Streptomyces typhae; assembly: GCF_009755605.1. GTDB lineage: Bacteria > Actinomycetota > Actinomycetes > Streptomycetales > Streptomycetaceae > Streptomyces > Streptomyces typhae. The sequence goes on along the minus strand of NZ_WPNZ01000009.1, from coordinate 1,262 downwards.
TGACGTCGCCCATGTACGCGTTGTCGCTGGTGTTGGGCACCGGGTGGAAGCAGGCGTCGCCACAGCGGAACCGGCACGTCATGGCCGAGCGGCCGCCGGAGCCGCCCGGGTGTGAGGTGATCAGAGGCAGCAGCTTGGGCACGGGGTCCTCCATGAAGTGGCCGGTTGGCGGCGCTTTGGCTTCTTTTTGCCGGTGATTCCGGCTGGAGGCTAGGGGTGGTGACCTGCACGACGGGGGACTGCGGGTGAACGGAGGGTGAATCCGTCGTCGGTCGTGGGCCGCCGGTGCGGTTCCGGCGGGGGCCGCTAACCTTACGTGTCCCTCTTGGCCAGAGGGGGGCTCCGGGGTCACCGGGACACAAGTCACGTGAAGGGTTGCGCACATGGGCATTTGGAACCGCCTGCGGGCTGTCTTCCGACGGTCCCGCAACGAAGCCGCTGCCGCGTCCACGGGGGGCCCGTCGGCGTCCCCCGAACCTGCCGACCCCCCGGCAGGGGATTCCGAGGGAGCCTCGGCCGCTCCCGCTCGGGGCGCCTCGTCCCCGCGGGACGCCGAGGGGGGCTCCGTCCCCTCGGCACGGGAGGGCTCCGGTGCTGCCGCCGACGGCGGGCTCAGTGCCGCTCCCGCCGTGACCTCCGTCGGGTCCGCCGCCGCGGAGGCGCTCGTGGCCCAGGCCTTCGACAACGTGACGGTACGCGTGCCCGAGGCCCGCCGCTCCGCGGCGGAGGACTCCCACCCGCCCACCCGTGACCCCGAACAGCCGGGTGCTGCTACGGCGCCGGAAGCCCCGGCACCGTCCGCAGAAGCCACTGCGGCGCCGGAGGCTCCCGCCCCGGCTCCGGCCACCGAGGACCCCCTGGCCGACATCCCCGCAGCCCGCACGGCACCCGACGCCGCGGGCACCGAGCCCGCCGCCTCCCCTGTGGGCACCTGGGCCGCCCAGGGGGCGGAACGGGTGGGCACAGCCACGGCCGCCGGCACCGCCAACGACGAGCGCTCCCCGTCCGACCCCCCGGCGAAGCCGGAATCCGAGGCCCCGGCGGAGCCCGAGGCACCCGCAGCGGAGCCCGCCGCCTCCCCTGTGGGCACCTGGGCCGCCCAGGGGGCGGAACGGGTGGGCACAGCCACGGCCGACGGCACCGCCAACGACGAGGGCTCCCCGTCCGACCTCCCGGCGAAGCCGGAATCCGAGGCCCCGGCGGAGCCCGAGGCACCCCCGGCGGAATCCGAGGCACCCGCAGCGGAGCCCGCGGCACCCCCG
>NZ_WPNZ01000008.1 GCF_009755605.1 Streptomyces typhae | reverse complement strand
CCCTCACCACCGGCGCGACCCTGGAAGTGGTCCGGGACGTGCTGGCGCTCGCCGAGCGCGACCACTGGGACGTGGACGTCATCAGCACCGTCCCCTCCGCCTTCGCCGAACTCGTCGACCACCTCGGCGACCGCCTCCACCCCACCGCCCTGGTCTTCGCCGGCGAAGCACTGCCCCCGGCCCTGGTCGACAAGATCCGCTCCCACTGGCCCGACGCCCGCATCGTCAACGGCTACGGCCCCAGCGAGACCTTCTACGCCACCGCCCACCGACTCGACCCCCACCAGCCCTACCCCACCGGCGTCCCCATCGGACACCCCCTGCCGGGCCTGCGCGCCCACATCCTCAGCCCCGGCCTCACCCCCCTGCCCCCCGGCACCGCCGGCGAGCTCTACCTCGCCGGAACCGGCGTCGGCCGCGGCTACCACCACCAGCCCGCCACCACCGTCACCCGCTTTCTCCCCGACCCCTACGGACCCCCCGGCGCCCGCATGTACCGCACCGGCGACCTGGCCCGCCTCACCCCCGAAGGACACCTCCACTACCTCGGCCGCACCGACACCCAGACCAAGATCCGCGGCTACCGCATCGAACCCGCCGAGATCGAGACCGCCCTCACCACCCACCCCCACCTCACCCAAGCCGCCGTCCTCACCAGGAGCGACGACGCCACCACCCCCTACCTGGCCGCCTATGTCGTCCCCGCCGACGGCCACCCCTGCCCCGAACCCGCGCGGCTGCGCGCCCACCTGGCCGCGCAGCTGCCCGAGTACATGATCCCCACTGCGTTCGTCGCCCTGCCGAGGCTGCCGCTCTCACCGAACGGCAAGCTCGACCACAAGGCCCTGCCCGCCCCCGACCGCACCACCAACACGCCCGTCCGCGGCCCCCGCACCCCTCAGGAGGCCCGTCTCGCCGATCTGTTCGCGGCCGTCCTGGGCGTCGAGGAGGTCGGGATCGACGACAGCTTCTTCGACCTGGGCGGGCATTCGCTGCTGGCGACGCGTCTGGTGAACCGGGTGCGTGCGGAGTTGGGGGTGGAGGTTCCGGTACGGGTGGTGTTCGAGGCGGTGACGGTGGCGGGGCTCGCGGAGCGGTTGGGGGCGCAGGCCCGCTCGGCACGCCCGGTGCTGCGGGCGGCCGGGGCGCGGCCGGAGCGGGTCCCGCTGTCCTTCGCGCAGCAGCGCCTGAAGTTCCTCGACGAGCTGGAGCCGCTGCCGACCTACCACCTCCCGTTCGCCGTACGCCTCGGCGGTGCCCTGGACACGGGCGCCCTCGCGGCGGCGGTGCGGGACGTGGTGGGGCGGCACGAGAGTCTGCGGACGCTGTTCGTACCGGACGCCACGGGCGTCGTCGCGCAGGTCGTGGTGCCCGCGCGGGACGTCGCCCTGGACGTACCGGTGCGGGACGTGGCGCCGGACGCGGTGACCGCCGAGGTGTCCCGGGAGGTCGCCCGCCGCTTCGACCTGTCGGTGGAGATACCCGTGCGGGCGTGTCTGCTGCGGTGCGCCCCGGACGAGCACGTACTGGTCCTCCTGATGCACCACATCGCCGCCGACGGCGAGTCCATGGGGCCGCTGGCCCGCGACCTGAGCACCGCCTATGCCGCCCGGACGCACGGCGCCCCGCCTTCGTGGGAGCCGCTCGCGGTGCAGTACGCGGATTATGCGCTGTGGCAGCGGGAGCTGCTCGGGGACGAGGCCGATCCGGGCAGTGTGCTCGCGGGGCAGTTGGCGTACTGGCGGGATGAGTTGGCGGGTGTCCCGCAGCCGTTGCGGCTGCCCCTTGACCGGCCGCGGCCGCCGGTGGCCGGGCATCGCGGGGACACCGTCGAGTTCGTCATCGAGCCCGGGCTCCTCGCCGCCGTCGAGGAGATGGCGCGGGCCCAGGGCGCCACGGTGCCGATGGTGCTCCAGTCCGCCCTGGTCGTGCTGCTGCGGCTCATGGGTGGCGGTGACGACGTGGCGGTCGGGTCCTCCATCGCGGGGCGCACGGACGAGGGCCTCGCGGACCTGGTCGGGTTCTTCGTCAACACGTGGGTGCTGCGTGCGGACCTGTCGGGCAATCCGTCGTTCGCGCAGGTGGTGCGGCAGGTGCGGGGCAAGGCGCTGGCGGCCTACGACCATCAGGACGTGCCGTTCGAGCGGCTCGTGGAGACCCTGAACCCGGAGCGGTCCGCCGCCCACCACCCGCTGTTCCAGGTCGCGTTCTCCTGGCAACAGGGTGCCGCCGACGGCCTCGAACTGCCCGGCGTCGAGGCCGTGCCCGAGCCCGTCGTCACCGGCACCGCCAAGTTCGACCTGCTCCTCCAGGCCGGGGAGCCGGCGCGGCGGGGCGGGCAGGGGCTCACCGGGCTCGTCGAGTACGCCACCGACCTGTTCGACCGCGACACCGCGGAGGAGTTCGCGGAGCGATTCGTACGCCTGGTGGGGGAGTTGGCGGCAGGCCCGGCGGCCCGTATCGACGGCGTGGACGCCCTGCTGCCCGCCGAGCGGGAACGGCTGCTCCGCGACGTCAACGACACGGCTGTGCCCGCACCGGACCTGACGGTGCCCGAGCTGTTCGCGCGACGGGTCGCCGCGACGCCCGACGCCGTCGCGGTGGTGAGCGGCGCGGAGACACTGACCTACCGGGACCTCGACGCCCGCGCCGACCGGCTCGCCCGGCGCCTCGTGCGACACGGGGTGCGCCCGGAGTCGCCCGTCGCCGTGGCCGTACCGAGGTCGCCCGCGTACGTCGTGGCCGTCCTCGCCGTCCTGAAGGCGGGCGGCGTGTATGTGCCGCTGGCCCACGACCACCCGGCCGAACGCCTGGAGTTCCTGCTGCGCGACGCGCGTCCCGCGCTGCTCGTCACGGCGTCGGAGGTCGCGGCCGGCCTGCCCGCGGGCGGCTGCCCGCGGCTGCTCGTCGACGAACAGGGCGGGGACCTCGTCGACGAACCGGGCTGGGACGCGGAGGAGGCCACCGGCGCGGTGCCTGCCGCAGCGCGGCCCGATCAGCTCGCGTACGTCATCTACACCTCAGGATCGACGGGCCTGCCCAAGGGCGCGGGGGTGAGCCACCGGGCCGTCGTCGGTCTCGCCGCGGACCGGAGCTGGTCCGGCGGCGCCCATGACCGGGTCCTGCTGCACTCGGCGCCGACGTTCGACATCTCCGGCTACGAGCTGTGGGTGCCGCTCCTGAACGGCGGCCGGATCGTGGTGGCGCCGCCCGGCGCCCTCGACGTCGACGCGCTCGCCGCCGTCGTGGCCGAGCAGCGCGTGACCGCGCTGTGCATGTCGGCGGGGCTCTTCGCCGTGCTCGCCGACGCCCGCCCGGAGAGCTTCGCCGGTGTGCGGGAGGCGCTGACCGGCGGTGAGCTGGTGCCCGCGGACGCGGTGGCGCGGGTACTGCGGGCCTGTCCCGGCACCACGGTGGTCAACGCGTACGGGCCGACCGAGGCGACCGTCTTCGCCACCACGCACCGCATCGCCGACGCCACCGCGATCGGCGAGGAGGTGCCGGTGGGGCGGCCCATGGACAACACGCGCGTGTACGTACTCGACGACCGGTTGCGGCCGGTGCCGAGGGGCGTGGCGGGCGAGCTGTACCTCGCGGGCCCCGGCCTGGCGCGCGGCTACGCGCACCGGCCCGAGCTCACCGCTGAACGGTTCGTGGCCTGCCCGTTCGGCGGGCCCGGGGAACGGATGTACCGGACGGGGGACGTGGTGGTGTGGACGAAGGACGGCGACCTCGTGTTCAAGGCACGCGCCGACGACCAGGTGAAGATCCGCGGGCACCGGGTGGAACCCGCCGAGGTGGAGGCGGCCCTGGCGACGCATCCCGGCGTGGCACGGGCGGCCGTGGTCGCCCGGGAGAGTCCGGGCGGGACCGGGGGGCGCCAACTGGTGGCGTACGTGGTACCGGTGGCGGTGGCCGGGGGCTCTGCGGCGGCCGGTGGCGGGGGAGCCCGCGATGCCGGGGAAGCGTCCCGTGTCGGGGAAGCGTCCCGTGCCGGGGAAGTGCCCTCTGCCGGGGAGGTGCCCTCTGCCGGGGAAGCGCCTGCCGGGGAAGCGCCTGCCAGGGAAGCGCCCCCTGCCGGGGAGATCCTCTCCGCCGACGTGTCCGGGAGCCTGCGCGCCCACCTGGCGCGGCGCCTCCCGCCGTACCTGGTGCCCTCCGTCTTCGTAGGGCTCGACGACCTGCCGCTGACCAGGAACGGCAAGGTCGACCGCCGTGCCCTGCCGGACCCGCGCGGCCCGGCGGCCCGCACCGGCACCGCCGGGGCGGCCCCGCGCACTCCCACCGAACGCGCGGTCGCCGCGATCTGGGCGGAGCTGCTCGACCGGGACGGCATCGGCGTGCACGAGAAGTTCTTCGAGGCCGGCGGCACCTCGCTCTCCCTCCTCGCGCTGAGCGGCCGCCTGACCGAACTGGGCGGACACAAGCTCCCGCTCAGCGCGCTCTTCGAGCACACCACGGTCGAGGCGATGGCCCGTCTGGTCGACGACGCGACCGCCGCAGACACCACTGACGAAATGGGGTTCGAGCTATGACACACCCGAGCCATCCCGGCCCGGAGGCCGTGGCGATCATCGGGGTGGCCCTGGCCCTGCCCGACGCCGACGACCTGGACACCCTGCACGAGAACCTGCTCGACGGGCGGAGCAGCATCCGCGAGCCCGGCAAGGACCGGGTGCACTACGCCGGGGCGCCCGCGGACGTCGACTACCTCAGGATGGGCTACCTGAGCCGGATCGACCTGTTCGACCACCGGTTCTTCGGCCTGTCGCTGCGCGAGGCCGAGCTGATGGACCCGCACCAGCGCATGGCCGCGCAACTCGCCCACCGGGCCTTCGAGAACGCCTGCTACGCACCCGGCGCGCTGAAGGGCTCCCGTACCGCCGTCGTCCTGAGCACGCCCGAACCGCACTACGCGAGCCTGTACACGGGGGACGACCCGCAGCAGCTCCTCGGCGCGCACCCGTCCGCGGTGGCCGCGCGCATCGCCTATCTCCTCGACCTCGCCGGGCCCTCGCTCGTCGTGGACACCGCGTGCAGCAGCAGCCTCACGGCGATCGCCGTGGCCGTGGAGAACCTGCGCAACGGGCAGGCCGACCTGGCGCTCGCGGGCGGCCTCAGCCTCTACCCGGTCATGATCCCCGAGCGGGACCGGGTGCCGATGCTCGGCCTGGAGTCCCCCGACGGCGTCTGCCGTCCCTTCGACGCCCGCGCGGACGGCTCCACCGGCGGCGAGGGCGGCGGCCTCGTCGTCCTCAAGCGGCTGTCCGACGCGCTCGCCGACGGGGACCACGTCCACGGGGTCCTGACGGGCATCGCCCTGAACCACAACGGGTTCCGCGCCACCAGCATGAGCGCGCCCAGCGCCCGCGGCCAGGCCGAAGTGATCGTCGAGGCCTGGCGGCAGGCGGGTACGCCCCGGCTCGACCACATCGAGTGCCACGGCTCGGGCACCCGGCTCGGCGACGTCATCGAGGCCGAGGGGCTGCGGCAGGCCTTCGCCGACGTGGGCGCGGACGCGGGCGCCGACGTGGGCGCAGTCGTGGGCGCCGACGCGTCCGGGAGCGACGCGTCCGGGGACGGCGGTGCCGGGAACGGTGGGACCGGAAGCGGTGGGGCCGGGTCCGGTGCCCCGACCGGGATCAGCGGCATCAAGGGCAACATCGGGCACCTCAACCACGCCGCCGGTGTCGCGGGCCTCTTCAAGGTCCTCGCCGGGCTCCGCCACGGCACGCGGTACCCCAACCCCAACTTCGAGACGCCCAACCCGCTCATCGACTTCACCGGACCCGTCCGCGTCGACGTCGACGCCACGCCGTGGCCGCGCACCGAGGGCGGCACGCGGCGCGCGGGCGTCAGCTCGTTCGGCCTGACGGGCACCAATGTGCACGCCGTCGTCGAGGAGCCGCCCGCCCCGGCCGTGCAGGAACCGGGGGCCCCGGAGGCCCCGGGTGCCGCGGAGGCCGCGGCACCGGCCGCCGAACTGGTCACCCTGTCCGCGAAGTCCCCGAAGGCACTGGCCGTGTACGCCGAGCGCGTCGCCGCCTTCCTCGACCGGACCGGGCACCCCCTCGCGCAGGTCGCGCACGCCCTGAACCGCGGCCGCGACGACCACCCGCACCGCTGGGCGGGCACCGCGCGCGACACCCGGGACCTCGCGGACCTGCTGCGCGCCGCCCGCCCCGGCGAGCGCGCCCCGGCCGCCGCCGCACCGCTGGTCCTGCTGTTCTCCGGCGACGCCGACCTGGGCGACGACACCTGGACGGCACTGGGCGAGGCCTTCCCCCGGCTCACCGCCCCCGCCCCCGAGCACGCCGCCGCCGACGCCTCCCCCGGTGCCCGCCTCCTCGCCCGGCAGCACGCGGCGTACCGCCTCGCGCGCTCCCTCGGCCTGACCGAGGCCCGGCTCGTCGGCTCCGGCATCGGCAATCTCGTCGTACGCGGCATCCAGAACCCGGCGACGGCCGACGCGTCCCGCCGGGCCGCGGCGACGGCCCCGCTGACCGGGCAGGTCGACGAGGCCGGGCTGCGCCGTGCGGTGCGCAGCCTCGCCGACGAGGGCGCCGTCCTGGTGGAGATGGGCGCCGACGGCACCCTGGCCCGGGAGATCTCCCGCGTCGCCCCCGAACTGCCCCTCGTACGCCTCTTCGCCGACCCCTCGCGCGAGGGCGTGCTCGGCGCGCTGGGCGCGCTCTACTCGTACGGCGTCGACATCGACTGGAGCCGCTACTACGCCGAGCGGCGCCCGCGCCGCGTCGAGCTGCCCACCTACCCCTTCGACGCCGACGAGGTGTCCTGCTGGTGCAGGCCGCCGGGCGCGCCGCTGCTCACCGCGGCGGCCGGGGTGTCCGCCGGCACGGTGGCCGGGCGCGCCGCGAGCGCGCCGGGGACGGCGGGCGGACCGGGCGACACCGAGAAGCGCCTCGCGGACATCTGGGAGCGGGTCCTGAAGGCCGACGAGGTCGGGCCCGACGCCAACTACTTCATGCTGGGGGGCACGTCGATCGCCGGCATCACCGTGCTGCGCGAGGCCGAGACCCACTTCGGCGTGCACCTCACCTTCGCCGACCTGCACCAGTACCCCGTGCTCAGGGATCTCGCCGCCCGGATCGACGCGCTGCGCTCGACCGGCCGGGAACAGGACGACTGGACGATCACGCCGGTCACCCGCCCGGGGCGGCTGCCGCTCTCCTTCAACCAGGAGCAGCTCTGGTACCTGGACCGGCTGCAGCCGGGCACCCCGCTCTACAACATCCCCACCAACACGCGCTACGTCGGCGACTTCGACCTCGCCGCGTTCCGCGGCGCGCTGCGCGACGTCGTGGACCGGCACGAGGTGCTGCGCACCCGCATCCTGGACAACGACGGCAGGCCCTACGCCCTCGCCGACGTGACCGAGCCCCGGTTCACCTTCCTCGACCTCGCGGCCCTGCCGGACGCCGCACGCGCCGCGGAGCTCTCCCGGGTCATGACCGCGGAGGCCACGGAGCCCTTCGACCTGGGCAGCGGCCCGCTGTTCCGCACCGTCGTCGTGCGGACCGGCGCGCGGGACCACGTCGTCCTGCACACCTGGCACCACATCGTCTTCGACGGCTGGGCCCCGGCCGTGTTCTACGGCGAGCTCTCCGCCTGCTACACCGCCCGCCGCACGGGCCGCACCGCGGAGCTGCCCGAACTGCCCGTGCAGTACGCGGACTTCGCGGCCTGGCAGCGCGAGTGGCTGGACGCCGGACGGATCGAGCGCGGCCTCGCCTACTGGCGCGGACAGCTGAGCGGCCTCACGGCCCCGGAGCTGCCGACCGACCATCCGCGCCCCGCGGCGCAGTCCTACCGCGGCGCCTATGTGAAGTTCGCCCTCGACCAGGACCTCTCCGACCGCATCAGGCAGTTCAGCGTCGGCGAGAGCACGACCAGCTTCGTCACCATGCTCGCCGTGGTCGACGCGGTCCTGCACCTGTGGGCCGGACAGTCGGACGTCGTCGTGGGCGCGGCGACCACCGGCCGGTTCAACCCCGCGACCCACGGCCTGATCGGCTACTTCAACAATCTCCTGCCGTTCCGTACGAAGGTCGATCCGGGCCTCGGCTTCCGGGACCTGGTGGCCCGGTGCGCGGCCACCGCCACCGGGGTCCTCGACCACGAGGAGATCCCCTTCGCGAAGATCGTCGCCGACACGGACCACCGCGACCCGTCACGGCACCCGGTGTTCACGGTCTGCTACACCCACCAGAACACCGTGTCGGCCTCCCTCGACCTCGCGGGCCTCACCCCCGAGAGCGTCGGCGACGACCTCTCCGGGGTGTCCGGTGTCGCCCCCGGCACCTCCAAGTTCGACCTCACCTTCGGCCTGTACGACCAGGACGGCGGCCCGATGACCGGCTATCTGGAGTACGCGGTCGACCTGTTCGAGGAGGCCACCGCGCGCCGGCTCGTCGACCTCTTCCAGGAGATCGCCGCCGCCGCGACGAGCACACCGGACCGGCCCCTCGCGGAACTCGGCACGGCCCCGGCGCCGAGCGGCTCCTCCGGCTCGACCGGCCCCTCTGACCCCTCTGCCCCCTCCCTCCTGGTCGGTGAGCGGCGCACGTGGGCCGGGGAGAACCGCCTGGTCACCGAGGTCTTCCAGGAGCACGCGGCACGGCGCCCCGACGAGGTCGCCGTCGTCGACGCGGCGGGCGAGCACACCTTCGCGGAGCTCGACCGGCGCGCGAACCGCCTCGCGCACCGGCTCCTCGCGCACGGCGTCGGCCCCGACAGGGCCGTACCGGTGCTCGCGGCCCGCGGCGCCGAACTCGTCGTCGGCTGGCTCGGCGTCCTGAAGGCGGGCGGCGCCGTCGCCACGCTCGACCCGGCCCTCCCCGCGGGGCGACTGCACAGCATCGTGTCCGGGATCACCGCGGCCGTCCTCGTCCTCGGCGAGGGCATGACGGCCGGCATGGCGGGCGCGGACCCGGACGTCCCGGTCGTCCGGATCGCCGACGCGGTCGCCGGTGCCGGTGGCGGGAGCGACGGCGGGGCCGCCGGGGCCGCCGGGGCCGACGGGGCCGCGTACGGCGACACCCCGCCCCCGCAGCGGGCCCGCGCCCGCGACCTCGCCTATGTCACGCACACCTCGGGCTCCACCGGACACCCGCACGGCTGCGAGGTCGAGCACAGGAGCCTGCTCAACCTGCTGCACTGGTTCGGCGAGGAAGCGGGCCTCACGACCGCGGACCGGATCGCCCAGATGGCCGCCCCCGGCTTCGACCTGGCGCTGCTCGAAGTCATGTCGGCGCTCCTGCACGGGGCGACGCTCTGCTTCGTGCAGGACCTCCTCCAGACCCCCGAGGCGCTCCTCGGCGCGCTCGCCGAGCACCGCGTCACCGTGGCCGGGCTCCCGACGCTGCTCGCCGAGACGCTGCTCACCGACCTCCCCGAGGTGCCGGGGCTCGCCCTGCGGTTCCTCCTCACCGGCGGCGATCTGCTCCGGGTCAGGCCCTTGCGCCGGACGCCGTTCGCGCTGCTCAACGCATACGGGCCCACGGAGTGCGCGGTCTGCGTCACCGGGGGCCGGGTGGCCGTGGCCGGGGGCGCCGGGACGGACCGGCTGCCGGACATCGGGCGGCCCTTCCCCAACGTCCGCGTGTACCTCCTCGACGCCGCGGGACGGCCGGTGCCGCGCGGCGAGGAGGGCGAGGTGTACCTCGGCGGGACGGCGACGGGCCGCGGCTACCACGGCAGGCCGGGCCTGACCGCGTCGCGGTTCGTCGCCGACCCGTACGCGGACGAGCCGGGGGCCCGGATGTACCGCACCGGCGACCTGGCCGCCGTCCGCGCCGACGGCACCATCGACTTCCGGGGGCGCACCGACGACCAGCTCGAACTCCGCGGCCACCGGGTGGAACCGGCCGAGATCGAGCGGGTCCTGATGGCACACCCGGGCGTCCGTGAGGCCCTCGTCCTCGCCGAGCGGCAGCCGTCCGGGGCACCGCTCCTCGTGGCCCACGTCGCGGGCGCGGACGCGCCCGCCGAGGCCGAGCTGACCGCGTGGGCGGCCCGGGAGCTGCCGGACCACATGGTCCCCGGCCGTGTACGGCACCACGACGACCTGCCCAGGACGAGCAACGGGAAGCTCGACCGCAAGCGGATGAGGAAGAGGGAGATGCTCGACCGCGACACGAAGCACGCGACGACTGCGGAGACGGTGGAGATGGTGGGGACTACGGGGGCTACGCGGGCTACGGGGGCTACGGGGATGGCGGGGACGGCGACGGTGGCGGTGGGGGAGACGGCGGCGGGGGCGGCGGAGATGGCGGCGGTCACGACCGCCGTGACGTCGGCGGCCGTGGTCGACGACGCCGGGCGCGAGGCCGAGCGCGTCCTCGGCGGCATCTGGGCCGAACTCCTCGGCGTGGACCGGGTGGCACCGGGCGACAACTTCTTCCGGATCGGCGGCGACTCGCTCCTGAGCGTGGGCATCGCCTCCCGCGCCACCCGCGCCGGGCTGCCCCTCACTCCGCACGACGTGCTGAGCCACCCGACGCTGCGCGAACTCGCCCTCCTGGCTGCGGGAGCTGCGGCAGCCGCGGGAGCCACCGGGGCCTCCGGGGCCTCCGGGGTAGCCGGGGCAGCCGGGACCGCCGGGTCGGCGGGCACCGTGCGGCGGCCCGCGCCCATCGCCGGGGCGGCGACGCCCGGCACCGCACCCGCGACCGCCCCGGCGACCGTGTCGGCGACGGTTCCCGGCGAGCCCGTCCCGCCCGCCCCGCTGGTGCACGCCCTGCTCACCGGATCGCCGGACGGCGCGAAGGACTTCGTCACCCCGCTGATCCTGGAGACGGCGCCCGGCATCCGCGCGGACGCGGTCCGGGCGGCGTTCGAGCGCCTCGTCGAGCTCCAGGAGCCGCTGCGCTACCGGTTCCGGCAGAACAGCCTCGGCTGGCGCATCGACTGCGTGGAGCGGGAGAGCGCCCGGATCGTCGACGCCACGGTCCTGCCGCCCCTCGACGAGGAGGCGCTGCAAGCCTGGCTCACCGGCGACCTGGACGAGCTGGTCGCCGCCGTCGACCTCGACCGCGGCCCCGTCCTGCGGGCCCGGTTCTACGACCGGGGCGCCGACCTGCCGGGCCTCGTCCTCCTGGTCGTCCACCACTTCGTCTCCGACTCGACGTCACTGGTCCCGCTGCTGGAGGACCTCGACGCAGCCCTCGCGGGCGAGGCCCCGACCGCGCCGCGCAGGGCCGCCTGGCGGGAGTGGACGCACCTGCTGCGCGCCATGGCCACCTCCGACGAGGTCGCGGGCGAACTCCCCTACTGGAAGGGCATCCTGGGCGCCGCCGCCGGCGCGCGGCCCGTGCCCGAGGACGGCGCCGACGGGGCACCGGCCGGGCTCGTGCGCCGTACCCTCGACGGCAGCCTGGTCGGCGCGCAGCTCACCGAGAACGGCCCGGCGGGCCAGCACGCGGCCTTGGCCGCCGTCGCCGTGGCGTGGTCGCGGTGGCGCGGCGAGCCGGGCGCCTTCCTGAGCACCGTCGGCATGGGTTCCGCGCCGAACGCGCTGTGGAACGGCGACCGGACCGAGTCGATGGGCTGGTTCACGCACGTGTTCCCGTCGTACGTGCGGGTGCCCTCCGGCGCCGGGACGGCCGAGACGCTGCCCGTCGCCGCCGCGGCGCTGCGGTCCGTGCCCAACGACGGCATCGGGTACGGCGTCCTGCGCCATCTCAGCCCGCCCGCCCCGCAGGTCGACGCGCTCCGCGCGCTGCCGGAGCCGCAGGTCCTGGTCGAGCACGTGGCCAGCGGCAACGACGGCCTCACCAAGCTGGGCGGCGCCTCGATCAGGCCCCGCCCGATGACCCTGGTGACCCTGCCGGACTCCATGCTCGGCCAGGTCCCGATCGTCGTCGAGACGCATGTGCGGGCCGGGGTGCTCGAACTGGGCGTGGTGCACCGCGGTTCGTTCGCCACCGCGGACATGGAGGCCTTCGCCGACCACCTCGTCGAGGCGTTCGCCGAGTACGCGACGGGCCGGGCGGCCGGAGCGGCCACAGAGCCCGCGACCGAAGCCATCGAGCCCGCGAGCGAAGTCACCGAGCCCGCGGCCGAAGCCACCGAGCCCGCAGCCGAAGCCACCGGCACTCATGCCGAAGCCACCAACGCCGAGAGCGTCACCGGCAGCGGCACGGACACCGACGGAGGCCGCTGAATGGCCACGCCCACCGCGCTCAAGGCGGTCGCGTGTCACCAGCCCGAGGGCGTGCTGCGCGTCGCCGGGCTGCCGGGGCTCGGGGGTCTCGGTGACGCCGAACGGGAGAGCTGCGCGCAGCTCGGGATCGACGAGGTCCGTGCGGACGACTCGCTGTCGGCGTTCGACCTCGCGGCCCGCGCCGCCCAGCGGGCCCTCGCCGACGCGGGGCTCACCGCGGCCGACCTCGGCGCGATCGTGCTCGTCGACGCCCGCGCGCCGGAGACGCTGATGACGTCGGCGGCCACCCGGTTGCAGGCGTTCCTCGGCGCGCGGCGAGCGGTGACGTTCTCCGTGGGCGGCCTCGGCTGCGTCTCCCTGACGCCGGCGCTGCTCGCCGCCCGCGGACTGCTCGCCGCCGACCCGGGCCTGGACCACGTCCTGGTCGCGCACGGCAGCAAACCGCCGACACCGCTGCGCTACCGGCACCCGGTGACCGTGAGCGGCGACGGCGGCGCGGCCGCGATCGTCTCCCGCAGCGGGCCCGTACGGATCCTCGACATCGTCCAGGAGACCAACGGCGACTACTGGGACCTCTTCCACGTCGACTACCGGGACCGGCCCACCGCCGAGTGGCGCGAGGAGTGCCGGGACATCCCCGGCTACTCCTTCCGGCTCGCCGTGGAGACCCGCAACCGCCTGCGCGACCTGTACCGCGGCCTCCTGGAGCGCAACGGTCTGCGACCGCAGGACATCGACTGCCACCTCAGCCACAACCTGTCCGTCGGCGCCTTCCGGTTCACCGAGGAGGCCCTCGACATCAAGATCGCTCCGTCCTGCTACGACAACCTCCGGCAGTACGGGCACCTCGGCCCGAACGACGTCCTGCTGAACCTGCGCACCGAACAGGAACGCGGCGGCCTCCGGGACGGCAGCCGCGCGGTGCTCCTGAGCGCGAGCCCGGTCGCCGCCTGGAGCCTGCTGCTCGTGGAGTCGGGCGAGGGCGCCACCACCCCGACCCACTACCTGTAGAGCCGTAGAGCCGTAGAGCCGTAGAGCCGTAGAGCTGAGAGCCGTAGATCTGTAGGGGAGATCGCATGGGAACACCGAACAAGGCCGACGTGCTCACCGCGCCGGTCGTCACCAAGGAGCTGAGCGAGTTCCTGACCGCGAACCTCGGCCAGGAACTCGCGCCCGACGACGACTACTTCACGCTCGGCCTCGTGAACTCCCTGTTCGCGATGGAACTGGTGACGTTCGTCGAGCGGCAGTACGCCATCGAGGTCCAGGTCGACGACCTCGACCTGGACAACTTCCGCACCCTCGGCAGGCTGCGCGACTTCGTCCTTGCCAAGACCGCGCACCGCGGCGCTGCGGCGTGAGCACCACCGCGCGGCCGCCCGCCACGACCCCGGACACTCCGGATACTCGGGGCACCCCGGGCGCCCCCGACACCTCCGTCGCCCTGGACGCCCTGGGCGCGGACCTCGCCGCATCCCTGCGTGAGGAAGCCGCCGCCTGGGACGCCCGTGGCGAGCTGCCCGCCGAGGTCAGGCTCGCGGTGGCGCGGGCCGGGCTGCTCGCGGCCGAGCTGCCGCACGCCCACGGCGGACTCGGCGCCTCGCCCGCCCAACTGGGCGAGCTGTGCGCCCGGCTGGGCGGCGTCTGCTCGTCGCTGCGCGGCCTGGTCACCGTACAGAGCATGGTGGCGGCGGCACTGCTGCGCTGGGGCACCGCCGAGCAGCGCGGGCGGTGGCTGCCCGCTCTGGCCCGCGGCGAGCTGCTCGCCGCGTTCGCCGCCACCGAGACGGAGGCGGGCAGCGACCTGGCGGCGGTCGCCACGGCCGTCGAGGAGCACGGCGAGCACGGCGACGAGCTCACCGTGACCGGCGGGAAGCGCTGGATCACCTTCGGCGAGATCGCGGACGTGTTCCTGGTCCTCGGGGTGTCCGGCACCTCGGACGGCCGCCCGGCCGCGGTGCTCGTGGAGGGGGACCGCCCCGGTGTCGTACGGGAGCCGGTGCGGGGCCAGCTCGGCATGCGGGCGGCCCAGTTGGCGCACGTGACGTTCGACCGGGTGCGGGTGCCGCGGGCGAACGCGGTGGCCCCGCCGGGGTTCGGCCTGTCGCACGTGGCGGCCGGGGCCCTCGACCACGGCCGGTTCACGGTCGCCTGGGGCTGCGTCGGGATGGCCGAGGCCTGTCTGCACGAGGCCGCCGGGCACGCCGTGCGGCGCAGCCAGGGCGGGGTGGCGCTCGCCGAGCACCAGCAGGTGCGCTCGCTGCTCGCCCGCGCGGTGGTGGACAGCAGGGCGGCACGCGAACTGTGCCTGCGGGCCGCGCGGCTGCGGGCCGCGGGCGACCCCGACGCCATCGCGGAGACCGTCGCCGCCAAGTACGCGGCGGCCGCCGCGGCGTCCTCGGTGGCGGGCAGCGCCGTGCAGGTCCTCGGCGCGTCCGGCTGCGCCCCGGACAGCGCGGTGGGCCGGTTCTACCGGGACGCCAAGATCATGGAGATCATCGAGGGCTCGGCACAGGTGTCCGAGCTGCACATCGCCGACCACCTGCTGCGCTCGCACGGCCACCGGCAGACCGTGCGGCGGCCTCGGGGAGCCGCACGAGGACAGGGAGACCCGCGATGACGGCCCGGAAGCGGAAACAGAAGCAGCAGAAGGTGAAGTGCCTGGTGTGGGACCTCGACGACACCTTGTGGGACGGCGTCGTCCTCGAAGGCGACGAGCCGCTCCCCTTCGCGACAGCGGTGAAGGCCCTGCACACCCTGGACCGGCGGGGCATCCTGCACGCGGTCGCCAGCCGCGGTGAGCACCACATCGCCGCGGGCCATCTGGCCGCGCAGGGCCTCGACGACCTGTTCACCGTCCTGGAGGTGAGCTGGGGCGCCAAGTCGGCGGCCGTCGAGCGGATCGCGGCGGAGCTGAACATCGGCATCGACACCGTCGCCTTCGTCGACAACGACGCGGTGGAGCGGGCCGAGGTGGCCGCGGCACTGCCCGACGTACGCTGCTACGCCGCCGACGCGGTGGCGGAGTTGGACACGTACGAGGAGTTCACGCCGGAGTTCGTCACGGACGAGTCGGCGCAGCGCCGCCGCCTCTACCGCACCGAGCGCCGCCGCAAGGAGGCGGAGACCGGGCACAGCGGCCCGCCCGCCGAGTTCCTCGCCTCCCTCGACCTGGTCCTCACGGTCCGCAGGGCCACGGAGACCGACCTCGCGCGGGCGCACGAGCTGACGGTGCGCACGCACCAGCTCAACACCACGGGGCGCACCTTCGACCTGGAGGAGCTGCGGCGGCTGTGCGCGGACCCCGGCCACGAGGTGATCGTCGCGAGCCTGGAGGACCGCTTCGGCTCGTACGGCACCATCGGCCTCGCGGTCACCGCGCTCCGCGACGGGGCGACGGTGCTCGAACTGCTCCTGATGTCCTGCCGGGTGATGTCGCGCGGCGCCGGAGCCGTCCTCATCGACCACATCGTCGCCGAGTCCCTGGCCGCGGGTCGCCGTCCGGTCGCCGAGTTCGTCCCCACCGACGTCAACCGGCAGATGCTGGTGACGCTGCGCTTCAGCGGCTTCTCGGTCGTCGAGGACACCGGCGGGCGCGTGACCCTGGCCATCGACCCGGAGAGACCGCCGCCCGCCCGCAAGCACCCCGTCCGAGTGGTGACCGCGTGACGGGCCCCGACGAGCCGACCGCCGACGAGCCGGTCCCCGACGAGCCGACCCCCGACGAGCACAGAACAGGGAGCAGCAGATGAACGAGCCGAGCAGTGCCACCGAGGGCGTCCAAGGCGGCGTCCACGGTGGCGCCGGGGACGTGATCGGTGTCGTGGGCGCAGGCACGATGGGCACCGGCATCGCCCAGTGCCTCGCCGAGGCCGGACACCGCGTGGTCGTGGTCGACCCCGGGGAGCAGGCCCTCGCCACCGCGCCGGCCCGGCTGCGCGACGGCATCCGTCTGGCCCGCATGTTCCGCGAGCAGCCCGCGGCCGTCCCCATGGACGCGGCCCTTCAGGCCGTCACGTGGACGCGCCGCACACAGGACCTGGCCGACGCGCGGTTCGTGCTCGAATGCGCGCCGGAGCGCATCCCGCTGAAGGAGAAGGTGTTCCGGGAACTCGACGACGTGTGCGGGGCCGACGCCGTGTTCGCCACGGTGACCTCGGCGATCCCCGTGGAGCGGCTCGCCGCGCACACGGGCAGGCCGCGGCAGGTGCTCGGCATGCACTTCATGAACCCGGCGCCGCTGAAGGAGGCGGTGGAGGTCGTCCGCGGACCGCGGACCGCGGACGAGACCCTCGACACCGCCCTCGCCCTGCTCGCGGGCATCGGCAAGACGGGCATCGTCGTCTCGGACGCGCCCGGCTTCGTCTCCAACCGGGTCCTGATGCTCACCGTCAACGAGGCGGCCACCGTGGTGGAGCAGGGCACCGCGGACGCCGCCACCGTCGACCGTGTCTTCCAGGAGTGCTTCGGCCACACCATGGGCCCGCTCGCCACCGGTGACCTCATCGGCCTGGACACCATCGTCGACACCTTGGAGGTGCTCCTGGAGTGCACGGGCGACCAACGCTTCGTGCCCTGCGGGCTGCTGCGGGGGATGGTGGCTGAGGGGCGACTCGGCCGCAAGTCCGGCGGAGGCTTCCACCGTTACGGTTCGCCCATGTGAGGGGCGCCCCGTCAGGGGCGCGGGGAACTGCGCGCTCAGCGCACGACAAGCCGCAGACGCGTCTGCCGAGCAACAGTGCAGACGCGTCTGCGGCTTTTTCGTGGCTGGTCGCGCAGTTCCCCGCGCCCCTTGCGGGGGCGTTGATCACGCGGCGGCGAGGGCCTCCAGGAGGGTGGCCCGCGCCCGCGCCACGCGGGAGCGCACGGTGCCGACGGGACAGCCGATCGCAGCAGCCGCCTCCGCGTAGGGCTGCTGGAGCACCTGCGTGAGGACGAACGCCTCGCGCCGCTCGGCCGGTATCGCGTCGAGGAGTTCGGCGAGCGCGATCCCGTCGTCGAAGCCCGGCAGACCGCGCGGCTGCGCCTGCTCGGCGGCGGTCTGCCAGTCGTCGCGGTCCGAAAGGCGGGGCCGCGCGGCGGCGTGCCGCAGGCTGTCGACGACGGTGCGCCGTGCGATGGAGAGGAGCCAGGTCCGCGCCGACGACCGCCCCTCGAACCGGTGCAGGCTGCCGAGCGCACGCAGGAACGTGTCCTGCGCGAGGTCGTCGGCGGCCTGCGGGTCGGCGCTGAGGTGCGCGACGTAGCGCAGTACGTCGCGGTGCAGGGCGCGCACGAAGCGCTCCACGGCTTCGGGATCGCCGTCGCGGGCGGCGAGGGCGAGGCGGGTCACGGGTTCGTCGGCGGCGTCGGTGCGGCGGGTGCGCGCCGGGGCGCCGTTCTTCTGGGCAGGGGGTGCCGTCAGGGCAGGAGTCATCGCCTGGTGTCCTTCTGGAATCCGGAGGAGCTCGGGATCCGGCCGCCCGCGCGCGGGCGTGGCCGGGGCGGTGTCGAGCCCGGCGCGCCGACGTACGGCGGGGCGCGGAGCGGCAGCCGGGTACGGGAACACGACCACGGGGCACGGGCCCGTGGCGCCGTGCCGTGTGCGTGGGAGGAGAGCCGTACCGAGCCGTGCGAGCGCCGAGCGGTGCCGTGGCGGGCCGGGGAAGTACCGGCTGCCGGCGGACAGCGGTTCCTGTCAGCCGGCAGCGATCCCGAGGGGCGGACCCCTGGACGTGATGGCGTACACGAGCAGCAGACGCCGCGCGCCGCGGACGCCGAAGTCCCGGCGCGGGCGCGGCCGCGGCCGGTGCGGGGGCTGCGGCAGCCGCAGCACGAGCCGCAGGGGCGCGGCGATCCACCCGGCGACGGCACGGCCCACGCGGAACGCGGCACGTTCGCCGTACGCGAGCCACAGGCCGCACAGGAGCGCGGCAAGGAGGTGCGCGGCGAGCATGCCGAACGGGGACATGCCGCCCATGTCGTGGCCGGAGTGCATGCCCGCCATGTCGTGGCCGCCGAACGCGTGCGCGCCCGCGCCGGATCCGCCCGCCGACCCGGGCACGTCGGAGGCGCCGCCGGAGGCGAGCGTCTCCTGCATGCCCATGGAGTGCCGGGTGTGTCCGGGCGGAGGCCCGTTCAGGCGGTCCGCGAGGCCCGCGTCGGTGACGGCGCGCACCGCGTCCGCCTCCGGCATGGTCCCCGCGCCCCCCGCTCCGCAGAGCAGATGACGTGCCCACTGCTGGGCCAGCGACGCACCGCCGGACGGCGCCTGGTGCAGGGCCTGGGCCAGCGAGAACCAGGTGTGCAGCGCCGCCTGGGCCACGACGGACGCGGAGGTGACGACGAGGATGCCGCGTTCGCGCCCGGCCAGGAGCCAGGCGCCCGCGAAGGTCGTGCCGGCCGCGCCGGGCAGCGCCCACCAGGGCAGCGGCGTGCTCGACATGAGCGCGTGGCCGGTGGCCGCGAGCAGCACGCAGGAGGCCGCGAACACCGCAGCCCGTACCGTGCGACAGCTTCGGCCCCCAGTCATGGCGGGCTCATCATGGCACCCGTCCCGCGACGGCAGCGCCCGGGTCCGGAATGTTCCGCCGCTGCGACGGCCGTGTGGCCCGGGTCACGGAGATCGCCGGGAACCAGGGGGACCGCGGATCCGACTCCTGCGACGGCCTGTTCGGCCGCTGGGCCGTATCCGCGCGTACGGGACCCCGTACGGGACTCGGCGACAGGACGCAGCGCGGACTCGGTACGGGACTCGGTACGGGACTTAGTGGGGGGGCGGGTGCATGGGGCCGGAGCCGGAGCCGGAGCGTGAGGGCGGCGACGGGCCGGACACGCGGGCGACCGGGACGTCGACGCCACCGGTGACGGGCGCAACGGCGAAGGACGCAACGGCGAGGGACGCGGCGGCGACGGGCGCGGCGGCGAAGAGTTCGGCGGCGACGGGCGCGGCGGCGAAGGGCGCGGCGCCGGGAATGCCGGTGCCCACTGCCCTCCTCACGTCCGCGATGGCCTTCTCCATGCTCCAGTTGTTCCTCCTCGGGGCGCTCGGGCCACGCCTGGTGGACGAGTTGGATATCTCACCCACCGTTCTCGGCCTGACCACGACGATCGGCTTCGGCACGGCGGCGGTCCTCTCACCGGTGGGCGGCCGGATCGTCGACCGGGTGGGTCCGCGCCGGGCCCTGGCCGCGCTGCTGCTGCTCTCGGCGGTGGCGCTCGGGCTGATCGGCGCGGCCCCCGGCGCGGGGTTCCTGCTGGCGGCGGTGGCCCTCGGCGGGCTCCCGCAGGCGCTCGCCAACCCGGCGACGAACAAGGCGATCCTGGCCGCCGTGGAACCCGCGCGCCGGGGCGCGGTCACCGGGATGAAGCAGTCCGGCGTCCAACTGGGCGCGTTCGCAGCGGGCCTGCCGCTCGCGGCCCTCGCGGGCGGGATCGGCTGGCGGGGAGCGGTGTGGACGGCGGCGGGCGCGGCGGTGGCGACCGCCGGGTGGGCGCTGCGCGCGCTGCCCGCGGATCCGCCCGCGCGGCCCGGCGCCGGGCCAGGTGCCGCCGTGGTCCCGCGGGGTGCGATCGCGTGGCTCACGGTCTTCTCCCTGTTCCTGGGCTGCGGTATCGCGTCCGTGAACACCTACCTCGCGCTGTACGGCGCGCACCGCCTCGATCTGGGGCCCGGTGCGGCGGGCGCGCTGGTCGCGGTGCTCGGCGTGGCCGGGGTGGTGGGCCGTGTCGCCTGGTCGCGGGCGGCCACGCCCGACCGCGCCGAGTGGCTGCCCGGCGGGCTCGCGGCGGGCGCGGTCGGCGCGGCGGTGCTCCTCGCGGGGGCCGCGGCGGTGGGGCCCCTGGTGTGGCCCGGGGCGGTGGCGGTGGGCGTGTTCGCGGTGTCGGCCAACGCGGTGTCCATGGTCCTCGTCATGCAACGCGCCGCCCCGGGCCGCGCGGGCCAGGACTCCGCCCTGGTCTCGGCGGGCTTCTTCACCGGTTTCGCGGTGGGTCCGCCTCTGTTCGGCCTGCTCGCGTCGGCGGGCCACTACGGGTGGGGCTGGGCCCTGGTGGCGGCGGAGTTCGCCGCGGCGAGCGCGGTGGGGGTGGGATGGGCGGTGCGGGGGAGGCGACGGCCCGAGGGCCGGTGACGCACGGTGCCCATGAGGCAGGAACGGCCGGGTTCGACGGGTGGGCCGGGGTGGCGCTGGACGCGGTGCTCGGGCGGGTCGCCGTCGGACTGGCCGACGTGGGGGCGCGGTTCCCGCTGTCCGCCGATCCGGACACCGGTACGTGGACGACCACCCGGCGCGGTTCCTGGACCGGCGGGTTCTGGGCGGGGCTGCTGTGGCTGCGGGCGCGGCACACGGGTGCGGCGGCCGACCGGGCCGCCGCCGAGGCGTGCACGGTCCGTCTCGCCGACTGGGCCGGCGCCGACACCGCGACGCGCGGCCTGATTCTCTGGTACGGCACCGCACTCGCCCCGGACTCGGTTCCCGCGACGCGGCTCCGGGCGCGCGCGGCGGGCACGTGCCTCACCGCGTACGACCCCCGACTGGGCCTCGTGCCCTGGGGCGACGCGTTCGGCGGCCCTCGCGCGCTGGCCCGCGCGGACGCCGTACCGGGCCTGGTACCGCTCCTCGCGTCGGCGGGCCCGCGGGGCAGGGAGGCGGCGACGTCCCATCTGGAACGGCACGTGGACCTCTGCCTGGGCGCAGTCGAGGAGACGCCGCCGCCTGTGGCCGGGCCGGACGGGGAGACACCGCCGCCCGTGGCCGGGCCGGACGGGGGATCCGCCCCGGTACCGCTGCGCGCGGCAGCGTGGCGGCACGAGCCCGGCACCGGCTGGCGCCCGCTCGCGGACCCGCCCGCGGGCTGGAGCCGCGGCCGGGCGTGGCTGCTGCTCGCCGTGGCGGACGCGCTGACCCTGCCCGGCGGCCCCGCCGGTGCCCCCGCGCGGCTGCGCGCGGTGGCGCGACACTTGGGCGCACCCCTGGCCACCACTCCGGCGCCCGGCGCCGACACGGCATCCGCCCCGCCCCGTCCCCTCGTCCCGCCCGCGGACGAAGCCCGCCCCGACGGCCCTTCGGACACCTCCGCCGCCGCCATCACCGCCGTCGCCCTGCTCAAGCTCGCGGCCCTGCCCGGCGGCGAGGCCTGCGGGCGCCGGGCGGAAGCCGTCCTCCGGCGTCTGGTCACCGCGCACCTGAGCGGTGACGGCGGCGGCGGTGGCGGACGGCCGCCGTCCGGCATGCTGCTCGACGGGTGCCACGACGCCGCCACCGGCACCGCCGTCCGGCACGAACTGGTCTGGGGCGACTTCTTCCTGGCCCTCGGCCTGGCCGCGCTCACGGGCCTGGTGGACCTCCGCGACGTATGAAGCACGACGTACGGCTTACGTGGTGCGGTGTACGTGGTGCGGCTTACGCGGTGCGGTATACGTGGTGCGGCGTACGTCTTGCGCAGCGGAGGCAGTCGTGTGCAGCGGAGGCACAGGCAGGCGCGGTACCGCCCGGGGTCGTCGACAGGGTCTAGGCGTACCCGCGCAGCACCCGCCGCGCCACCGACGTGATGTGCAGCTCGTCGGGACCGTCGAGGATGCGGGCCGCCCGCCCGGTGCGCAGCAGCGCGGGCAGCGCGGTGTCGGGGCCGAGCCCGGCCGCGCCGTGCACCTGGATCGCGGCGTCCACGACCTGCTGGAGGGTGCGTGCCGCCGCGACCTTGGCGAGCCCCACCTCGACGTGCGCGTCGGCGCCCGCGGCGAGCAGCGCCACCGCCTCGTGCACCAGCGGCCGCGCCGTACGCAGCGCGAGGAGCGACTCGAAGACATGGGCCTGCACGAGTTGGTGGGAGGCGAGCGGGCCACGCGACCCGGTGCGGGTCACCGCGCGGGCGGCCATCAGGTCGAAGGCCCGCTGCGCCTGCCCCAGCCACCGCAGGCACCGCAGCGTCCTGCCGAGTTGCAGCCGCTCCCCGGCGACGGTGAGAGCGGCACCGCGCTCGCCCACGAGTCCGTCGCCGGGCACCCGTACGCCCTCGAACGCGATCTCCCACTGCCCGCCCGCGCCGCTCGCCCCCAGGACGGGTAGTTCCCGTACGACACGGAATCCGGGCGCGGTGGTGGGCACCACGAAGAGGGACAGGCCGTCGCGGTCGGGGGACGCGCCGTCGGTGCGGGCGAGCACGGTGACGAGGTCGGCGCCCGCCGCGCCGGAGGTGAACCACTTGCGGCCGGTGAGGCGCCAGCTCCCGTCCGGGCGGAGGTCCGCGCGGGTCGTGGTGGCGACGGGGTCCGTGCCGGGTACGCCGGGTTCGGTCATGGCGTAGCACGTGCGGAGGTCGCCCGCGACGACGCGGGGGAGCCACTCCTCGCGGACCCGTGGAGTGCCGTGGCGGCGCAGCATCAGGACGTCGAGGAGCGGCGCGGAGCCGAGCGCGGCGGGCCCGTGGTCGCTGGCGCCCTCGGCCTCCGCGTACGCGGCGTAGCGCGCCAGGTCGAGCCCCTGACCGCCCAGTTCGACCGGCAGCGGCACCGCCCACAGCCCTTCCCGCCGGGCCTGCTCCTGTACTCCTCGCAGCACCGTGTCGGCCTTCGGCCCTCCGGCGTCGAGTACGTCCTCGCACGGTAGGACGTGCTCGCGCAGAAAGCCGACGACGCGCTTCCGAAGCAGCCCGGAATCGAGGCCGCCCCCGGGACCGGCCCCGGCCCCGGCCTCCCCAGCACCAGTCTCCGTCCCCGCTCCCGTTGCCTCTTCCATCCGATCCACCAGATCCACCAGATCCACCAGTTCCTCCCATTCGCCGGGAACCCGCGGGCACGGGCGCCCGACTGTCTCTCCAGGGAACTGGTCGGCTGCCGACGGCTCCGGGTTCCCGTTCGGAACGACCCCGGCGGGGGCTGCCTCGCGCGGGGAGAGGAGACACGCCCGACATGACGTCACCAGCCCTCACCACGGCACAGGCCGCCGCCCGCCCCCTGGACGCGCTCCGCTGCGACGTCGACGGGCCGCCGGAGTTGACGTGGCTCGCCGCCGAACATCTGCGGCTGCTCGGTGCCGTGCCCCGGGCGGGCGCGGAGAGTAACGGCGGAACGGGGCGCGGGCGCGGCCAGGGTGCGGACGGTCCGGCCGGCGGTCGCATAGCACTCGGCGGCGCCGGGTTCGGGCCGGTCACGGCGAACGTGCGCTGGGCGGACCCGGCGCCGTCCGGCACGTACGCGGGGGTCCACGACGAGGCCACCGCGCAGGCGGCCACCGGCGTCATGGCCGTGCACGGCCGCCGCGACGGCGCCCCGCGGGGCCTCGCCGCCGACTACACCGCCACCGCCGCGGGCGTCCTCGCCGTACAGGGCCTGCTGGCCCAACTCTTCGCACGGGCCAGGGGCGCGGCCCCCGACACCGCCCACGGACGAGCGGTGGACGTCAGCGCGGCCCGCGCCGGACTCCTCTCCGTGTCCCAGTACTTCGCCGCGACCGGAGCCGACGAGACCGAGGCGACCGAACTCGTCCCCGGCGGACCCCCGTTCACCTCCGCCGACGGGACCCTCTTCGAGCTGGAGACCCTCGACCCAGGCGCCTGGGCGGCGTTCTGGCGGGCCCTCGGCGCCCCCGCCGAGGCGATACGCGCGGGGTGGCGACCCTTCCAGTTCCGGTACGCGACCGCCTGTGCGCCCTTCCCCGACGCACTGCACACCACCGCCCGCGGCCACCGCTGGACCCGCGTCCTGGAGGCCGCCGCGGCCTCCGGCGCGGAGGTGTGCGCGCTGCGCACCCTCGCCGAGCGCGCCGCGGAACACGACGGGGCGGCGCCCTGGACGCTGTCCCGGCTGGGCCCCGCCGCCGTCCCTGCGGGCCGCCCCGGCTCCCACCCGGCCACGCCCGGCCGCCCGCTCGCCGGAGTCACCGTCCTGGAGGCGGGCCGCCGCATCCAGGCGCCGCTCGCCGCCCACCTGTTGCGGCTCCTCGGCGCCGACGTCGTCCGCATCGAGCCCCCGGGCGGCGACCCGCTCCGCGGCATGCCGCCCGCCTGCGGCGGCGTCTCGGCGCGCTGGCTCGCCCTCAACCGGGGCAAGCGTGCCGTCGAGGCCGACATCAAGTCGCCCTCGGGGCGCCGCAGGCTGCGCGAACTCGTCGCGGAGGCGGACGTGTTCCTGCACAACTGGGCGCCGGGCAAGGCCGCCCAGCTCGGCCTCGACGCGGCCGACCTCTCGGCCGTGAACCCCGGCATCGTGTACGCGTACACCAGCGGCTGGGCCGGTCGTCTGGACCCCGCCCCCATGGGGACGGACTTCATGGTGCAGGCGCGCGCCGGCGTCGGCGCGGCGGTGCGGCCCGCCGACGAGCCGCCCGCGCCGTCCCTGATGACCCTCCTCGACGTACTCGGCGGCCTGCTCGGTGCGGAGGCGGTGCTCGCGGGGCTGCTTCTGCGCGAGCGGAACGGAGGCCGCGGCGTGCGGGTGGACTCCTCCCTCCTCGCCGCCGCCGACGCGCTCACCGCGCCCGCCCTGCGCCGTGCGGCCCGGGGCGCCGAGCCCCGGCGTCCGGCGGGATTCCGCCGTCCGCTGCGCACGGCCGACGGCTGGGTGGCCCCGGCCGACCGGTGCGCGGCCGCAGCGGCGGCGTACGACCTGACCGGGCTGCCCACGCCGCAGGCGCTGCGCCTGCTCGGCACCCACGGCCTGGCGGCGACGGCCGTCACCACGGATCTCGCGTCCCTGCACGGTGACGCGCGCTTCGCCGGGACGCTCGACCGCGACACGCACGGGGCACCGAAGGTCCCGACCCCATGGACCTTCACCTGACAGCCCCCGACCTCCGGGCCTGCGGCACCTGGGACCCGGGTCTCCGGAACCTGGGACCCGGGTCTCTGGGCCTCCGGCACCTGGGCTCTCGGCATCCTGGCTCCCGGCTTTCGCGCCCTCGGCACCTGGGCTCCCGGTTTCCCGGCCTTCGGCCTCCGGGCCCCCGGCTTCCAGGCCCCCAGTCCCCGGGCGTCCGGCCCCCGGCCCCGGGTCTCTGGGCCTCTGGCACGTGGGGTCCCGGCACGTGGGCTTCCGGGTTCTGGGCCTTCGGTAGGTGGGGTCCCGGCACGTGGGGTCCCGGCTTCCGGGCCTTCGGTAGGTGGGCTCCCGGTCCTTGGGCCTCCAGCTTTCGGGCCTCCGGGACCTGGGCTCCCGGTTTCCGGGCCTTCGGTCTCCGGGCTCCCGGCTTCCATGCTCCGGGCCTCTGGGCCTCCGGCACCCGGGCCCCGGGTCTCTGGGCCTCCGGGACCTGGGCTCCCGGTTTCCGGGCCTTCGGTCTCCGGGCTCCCGGCTTCCATGCTCCGGGCCTCTGGGCCTCCGGCCCCCGGGCCCCGGGTCTCTGGGCCTCCGGGACCTGGGCTCCCGGTTTCCGGGCCTTCGGTCTCCGGGCTCCCGGCTTCCATGCTCCGGGTCTCCGGACCTCCGGCACCCGGGCCCCGGGCCTCCGGGCGCCACTTGTCGAGGCCCAGGCTCCCCCTGACAACCATGCCCCCCTGCCCACACGCCCTGAGGCTTCGCCTGAGGCTGTCCGGGCTCCGCCTGACGGCTCCTGGGCCCCGTCCGAGGGTGTCCCGGCTCCGCCCGACGACCCGCGGGCCGCGCCCGCCGCCCCTGAAGCTCCGCCCGACACCCCCGAGCCCCAACCCGACGAGGCCGCGAACCCGTGCCGACCGACCCCACCCGACCGAGGGCCGGTCGCCCCCGACGTGGCCGCGAACCCGCCCCGCCCGGCCGAGGGCCGCTCACCCGTCGTCCCGCCCCACCCGCGGACCAGCGGCACCGGCACCGGCACCGGCACCCGCCGCCCTCCCCACGGGCCTCACCCCACACCCTCGGCACCTCACCCCAACCTCACCCCACCCCAGCCTCAGGAGCCCTTCATGCCCCGCACCCCCAGCGAGCCCCGCACGCCCCTCCCCCTGCCCGACCTCCTTCCCGCCTCCCTCCGGCGCGCGTGGGCGCTCGACGGCACCTGTCCCGATCTCGACCTCTACAGCCTGTTCCGGGCGCGGCAGATCAGCGACCTGCACCGCACCGCGGTCGTCGACGCCAAGGGCAAGCTCTGCTACACGGCGCTCGACCGCAAGGTCCGATGTCTGGCCGTCGGGCTCGCGGAGCTCGGCGTCGGAGCCGGTGACGTCGTCGGCGTCCAACTGCCCAACGGACGCAACGCCGTGATCACGGACCTGGCGCTGGCCGCCGTCGGCGCGGTCGCGCTGCCGTTCCCGGTGGGCCGAGGCGCGGCGGAGGCGGCGAGCCTGCTGCGCAGGGCCGCGGCGGTGGCGGTCGTCGCCGCCACCGAACACCGCGGCGCGCACCCCGCCGCGGACCTCGTGGCGGGCCTCGCCCCGCCCACGGGCGGCCCCGCCCTCCGCCACGTCATAGCCGCGGGCCCCGGCCCGGCCCCCGAAGGGGCCGTCCCCTTCGCGGAGTTGCTGCGCCGCAGCGACCCCACGGCGTTCGTGGCCGCGAGACCGGACCCGGACGAAGCGGCCCGCATCCTCGTCTCCTCGGGGTCCGAGGCCGAGCCGAAGATGGTCGCGTACTCGCACAACGCCCTGGCCGGCGGCCGGGGAAACTTCTTCGCCTCGCTGATGCCGGACCCGGCCACCCCGCCCCGCTGCCTCTTCCTCGTACCGCTGGCCTCCGCGTTCGGGTCCAACGGCACCGCCGTCGCCCTCGCCCGGCACGGCGGCACCCTCGTCCTGCTCGACCACTTCACCCCACGGGCCGCGGTCGACGCCATCAGGGAACACGAACCCACCCACATCCTCGGCGTACCGACGATGGCCCGCATGATCCTCGACCTCCTGGAACAGGAGCAGCGCGAACAGCACCCGCACGCGGGGAAGCTGCCCGCGCCGACGGCCCTGGTCCTCGGCGGCGCCCCGCTGGACGCCACCACGGCCGCCGAGGCGCGCCGCGCGTTCGGCTGCGCCGTCGTGAACCTGTACGGCTCCGCGGACGGCGTCAACTGCCACACGGGGCTCGGAACCGAAGGCACCCCGGGCGGCCCGCACCCCCGCACCGACGGCCCCGCCCGCGCCTCAGCGGATCGCGCCACGGACCACGGCATCGTCGCGGGCCGCCCGGACCCGCGCGTCGCCGACATCCGGGTGGCCGACCCCTCCACCCACGAGCCCCTGCCCGCCTGCGAGATCGGCGAGATCGTGGCGCGCGGCCCGATGAGTCCGCTCTGCTACGTGGGCGCCCCCGAACTGGACGCCCGCTACCGCGCTCCCGGCGGCTGGGTGCGCACCGGCGACCTCGGTCTCCTGGACGAGGACGGTGTGCTGCACGTCGTGGGACGGCTCAAGGACGTGGTGATCCGGGGCGGCGCGAACATCAGCCCGGCGGAGGTCGAGCGGGAGCTGAGCGCGCATCCTTCGGTACGTGACGTGGTGTGCGTGGGCGTGCCCGACCCGCTGATGGGGGAGCGCCTCGCGGCCTGCGTGGTGCCGTCGTCCGGGCGGGCGGCGGGCGCCGGGGCGCCGACCCTGGAGGACCTGGTACGCCACCTCACCGCACGCGGCCTGGCACGCGCCAAGCACCCCGAAAGGCTCCTGCTGCTCCCCGCACTGCCCCTGACCCCGGCGGGCAAGCCGGACCGTACGACCCTGCGCGAACGCGCCACCCACGCCTGACCGTCCGGCCACCGCGGGCGCCCCGGGCGCCCGCGGCTGCTCCAGACTGACCCCGTCTGATCCTGTATGGCCCCGTCTGGCCCCATCTGGCCCCGACCGACACGGCCGCCGTGCGCTCCGCACGGCCGCCGTGCGCTCCGCGAGGGAACGCACAGCGGCCACGACGAGGCCGGTGCCGGGCCGAGCCCCGGCCCGAGCCCGAGCCCGGACCCGGGTCGGCCGTCCGGCCGGCTCCGGGCACGGCCGAACGGGGCGCTCAGGCGCCCTTCATCGCCTTCTTGAGCTGCTCCGCGGCCCCCCGGTACACCGGCAGCAGATCCATGTCCTTCCCCGGATAGTTGACGATCTTCACCTGCCGGGCGCCGGAGTCCGGCAGGACCTCGCCTGTGGACATGTGCGCGTTGTCGAGGACGAGCGCGGGCTTCTTCGCGGAGAGGCCCGCGAGCTGGGAGGCGGTCACGGCCTCCGGGCCGTACGTGCCGACGGTCCGGGCGCCCGCCATGCGGGCCGACCACGTGGTGAACACCTGGCTGACGACGGCCGGGCTCCTCCCGTCCGGCCAGGCCGCCTTGAGGTCCGCCGACAGACGCGCGTACTCGCGGTCGAAGGTCTTGCGCCAGTCCGCCGCCGCCTTCTCGGTACCGAAGAGCTTGCCGAGCCGGGCCACTTCGCCGCGCACCTTCGCGGCGTCGTTGTCCAGGTCCACCCGCACCAGGTCGGCCTTCGAACCCGCCGCGTCCTTGATCTTGCCCGCGTACGGTTCGAACGGCGCGTACAGCACGAAGTCCGCCTTGGTGACCGCCGCGAGGTCGGACGGCTTGGGGTCGTAGTCCGGCGCGTGCTGCGTGGAGGGCGGGACCAGGACCGTGACGTCCTCCGCGCCCGCCGCCTTCGCGAACGCGCCCTCCCACGTGGTCGTGGCGACGACGACCGGCCCGCCCTTCTTGCCGCCGGAACCGCCCGAGCCGTCGGAACCGCCACCGGAGGAGTCGTCGGAGCAGCCCGCGGCCGTCAGGGCGAGCGCGGCGCTCAGCGCGAGGAGCGGGACGCGGGCGGAGCGCCGGGAGCGCCGGGAGCGCCGGGAGGAACAGAAGGAACGGAAGGGAGGGGAGGGGACGGTGGGGACGCCTGTGCGCGCCATGTGGTGATGCTCCGTTCGGGGAGGAGATGGACGGCGAGGACGACGGCCCCCGCGGTCAGGACGAGGACGGGGCCGGGCGGCCAGTCCAGCCAGAGGGCGATGAGGAAGCCCGTGGTGTTCACGGCGACGCCGATGGCCACGGCCCACAGCGCGATGGTGGTGAGCCGCTTGCCGAGACGGCGCGCGGCGAGCGCGGGCAGCAGGGTGAGCGCGTCCACCAGCAACGCCCCCGTCAGCTTGATCGCACCGGCCACCGCCACGGAGACGAGGACCAGCAGGACGAGGGTGAGCGCGCCGACGGGAACGCCGGAGCACTGGGCGAGTTCACGGTCGTACAGGAGCAGCGCGAGGTCGCGGCGGCGCCACCAGAACAGCGCGGGGACGACCCCCGCGAGCACCCCGACCACCACGAGGTCGGCGCTGCCCACGGACAGGATCGACCCCCACAGCAGCGCGAACGCACCGGACGCGTTGACCCCGGACACGGACAGGACGAGCAGCGCGGCCGCGATCGCCATGCTCATCAGGAGCCCCATCGCCCCCGAGAGCCCGGCGGGGGACCGGGCCAGCGGTGCGACACCGGCACCGGCGAGCGCGCACGCCACCAGGGCGCACAGCATCGGGTCGAGCCCCGTGAGCAGCCCGACGGCGATGCCGAGCAGCGCGACATGCATCATCGCGAACCGCACCGGCATGATGTCGAGCCCCACGATCACGACCCCGACGATCGGCAGCCCCACGGCGGCGAGCAGCAGCGCCCAGCCGGCCCGCTGCACCGGTACGAGTTGCAGCAGCGCGCCGACGTCCGTGGTGGCGATGGCAAGGGTCATCGGGGGGCCTCCGGCGGCGGGGGAGTGGCGGTGGCGCCGGCGGTGGCACCGGAGCCGGACCCGGATCCCGCCCTCGGCCCGGCCCCGGGGCGGGACCCGGACCCTGGCCCGGGGGCGACACCACGCCCCGCCGGCGCCCGCGACACCT
Source organism: Streptomyces typhae (assembly GCF_009755605.1). Taxonomy (GTDB): domain Bacteria; phylum Actinomycetota; class Actinomycetes; order Streptomycetales; family Streptomycetaceae; genus Streptomyces; species Streptomyces typhae. The sequence continues at coordinate 356,071 of NZ_WPNZ01000008.1, read as the reverse complement.
CGTACGTCACGGCGTCACCTCCCGCAGCCGTCCCGCCGCCATGTCCAGGACCCGGTCGCAGCGGGCGGCGAGTTCGCGGTCGTGGGTGACGACGACGAGCGTGACGGGGAGCGCTGTGAGGGCCGCGGCGGCCTCCTCCTGGCCCGCGAAGTCGAGGGCGGCGGTCGGCTCGTCCGCCAGCACCACCCCCGCCCCCGCGGCCACGCACCCGATGGCGCGGGCCAGGTACACGCGCTGCAACTGGCCCCCGGACAGCGCGTCCAGGGGCCGCCGCCGCAACTCGCCGACGCCGAGGTCGTGAGCCGCCTCCGCCGTCTGCTCGGGCGCGCCCGCGGAGTCCAGGAGTTCGCCCGCGAGCAGCGGGAACCGCCCGGCCGCGGGCTTCTGCGGCACCCAGGCGCAGGCCTGCCGCCGCCACGCCCGGTCCACCGCCGACGCGGTACCGCGGCCGCCGACGAGGATGCTGCCCGTGTGCTGCCGGTGCAGCCCGAGGACGGCCCGCAGCAGCGTGGACTTGCCGGAGCCGTTCGTCCCGGTGAGCGCCACGCGCTCCCCGGCTGCGATGTCGAGATCCACGCTGTCGACGGCGACCACGCGCCCATGACCGCAGGTCACCTCACGCATGCGTACGTCAAGTCCGCCCATCCGCTGCCCGCGCCCCTTTCCGGCACCCGCTCCGCTGCTCGCGCGCCAGTAGTCGCACGGCGGGCCCGGGGAGTTCCCGTACGGGCACCGGGAGTTCCCCCAGGGGCCCCCGGGGGTACGTGCGGCTCAGCTGCCCGGCCTCACCACCACCGCCCGTACGCGTACGTCCCCGCCGTGCCGGAACCGCAGCACGAAGGGCACCTCGTCACCGAGCCGCAGGGGCCGCCGGGGGCTCAGCATCACGTCCAGGCCCTCGGGCGTCATCCGCACCACGGAACGCGCGGGCACCGCCGCGGAGTCGACCATCCGCATCGACTCCACGTTCCCGGCCCGTTCCACGGTCCGGCTCAGCATCACGTCGTCCGCCTCGGGCGAGGCGACGGACAGCAGGGTGTCGCCGGACTCCCCGCTGTTGGTGATCCGGAAGAACGCCGCCGTCTCCGTCTTGCCGCCGTACGGCAGGAACACCCGGGCGTCACCGACGGCGATCCGCGCGGGCCCGCCTGCGGCCCCGGCGGCGACCCAGGCCGAGAGGCCGGAGAGGGCCACGGCGCAGGCGACGACGGGCGCGAGCACGGGCGCGAGCACGCCGGGCAGGGCGCGCCGTCCCCACGCGAACACGGCCCCGGCACCAGCGCCGAGTCCGGCATCAGCGCCGCCGAGTCCGGCTCCTGAGCCGCTGAGTCCGGCTCCTGAGCTGCCGACTCCGGCACCTGAGCCGCCGAGTGCGGCATCAGCGCCGCCGACCCCGGCATCAGCGCTGGCTCCGGAACTGACCCCGACTCCGGGATCGATCCCGACTCCGGCCTCGGTATCGACTCCGGCTCGGGTGTCGACTCCGGCCTCGGTGTCGACTCGGGCCTCGGGACCGGCTTCGGCCCGGGGATCGACTCCGGCCCCGACATCGCCCCCGGCCCCGGGACGTTCACCGCCTCCGCCCGCACCCACCGCACCGACGCCCACCGCACCCGCACCCACCGAACCCACCTGCTCCACCTCGCTCACCGGCCCCGACCCCCGACGCCCGCCCGTCCGCGTCCCGTCGCGGCCCGCGGCGCCGGTTCCCACGTACGCAGCCGCAAGCTGTTCCCGACCACGAGCAGGGAGCTGAGGGACATCGCGACGGCCGCCGTCATGGGTCCGAGGCGGCCGACCGCGGCGAGTGGCACGGCGAGGGCGTTGTAGCCGAACGCCCAGACCAGGTTGGTGCGGATGGTGGCCAGGGTGCGGCGGGCGAGCCGCACCGCGACGGCCGCCGCGCCGATGTCCCCGGTGGCCAGCGTCACGTCGGCCGCGCCGATCGCGGCGTCGCTGCCGCAGCCCATGGCGATGCCCAGGTCGGCACGGGCGAGCGCCGCCGCGTCGTTCACGCCGTCGCCGAGCACGGCGACCCGGCGGCCCGCGGCCCGCAGTCGCCCGACGAGCGCGGCCTTGTCCTGCGGTGTGCAGCCCGCGTGCACCTCGTCGATCCCGAGCTCGGCGGCCACGGCGTGCGCGACCGCGGGCCGGTCCCCGGTGGCGAGCACCGGCCGCACCCCGAGCCGCCGCAGCCGGTCCACCGCGCGGTAGCTCTCCGGCCGCAGCACGTCGCCCACGGCCACCACGGCTCGGACGACGCCGTCCACCCGTACCAGGACCACGGTCCGCGCGGCCGACTCGGCCTCGGCGAGGGCGCGGCCGAGCACGTCGGGCAGCACGGTGCCCGGGTCTGCGTGCGGGGCCGCGCCCGGGGCCGCTTCCAGGACCGCGCCCTGGGCTCCGCTCGGGTTAGTGCCCGAGCCCGAGCCCGAGTCCGGAACCGAGCCCGAGTCCGGAACCGAGCCCGAGTCCGGAACCGAGCCGCCCAGGCCCGTGCCCGGCGAGCACACCTCCACCTCGCGCCCCTCCACCACACCCCTGACACCCCGCCCCGGCGTCGCACGGAAGTCCGTGACCTGTGGCAGCTGCTCCGCCGTCAGTTCCTTCCGCGCGTACGCGACGACGGCGCGCCCCAGCGGGTGCTCGGAGCCGCCCTCGACCGCCGCGGCGAGCCGCAGCACCGCGTCGCGACCGGGCCCTCCCGGTGCGGCGGTGACGTCGGTGACGGTCATGTGACCCGTCGTCAGCGTGCCGGTCTTGTCGAGGACGACGGTGTCGACACGGCGCAGCGTATCCAGGGCGCGGGGCCCGCTGATCAGCACGCCGAGCCGGGCGCCGCGCCCCGTGGCGGCGAGCAGCGCGGTGGGCGTCGCGAGGCCGAGCGCGCAGGGGCAGGCGACGACGAGGACCGCCACGGACGCGGTGATCGCGGCCTCCGGCGCGGCGCCCGCGCCCAGCCAGAACCCGAGGACGGTCACGGCGAGCGTCAGGACCACGGGGACGAAGACGCCCGCCGCGGCGTCCGCGAGCCGCTGGGCGCGCGCCTTGCCCGCCTGGGCTTCCGTCACCATGCGCGTGATGCGGGCGAGTTGCGTGTCGGCGCCCACCGCTGTCGCGCGGACGGTGAGGAGCCCGCCCGCGTTCACGGCGGCGCCGACGACGGCCCCGCCGGGGCCGACCTCCACCGGCTCGCTCTCCCCCGTGACGAGCGACAGGTCGAGCGCCGACGCCCCGGCCACCACCACGCCGTCCGTGGCCACCCGCTCCCCGGGCCGCACCACGAACTCCTGCCCCACCCGCAGCCGTCCGGCCGGGATCCGCCGCTCCGTGCCGTCCGCGTCGCGCACCGCGACGTCCTTGACGGCCAGCGAAGCGAGGGAACGCAGCGCCGCGCCCGTGCCGTGCCGCGCCCGCGACTCCAGGAAGCGCCCCGCGAGCACGGACAGCGGCACCCCGACCGCCGCCTCCAGGTACACGTGGTGGGCGCCGTCACCCGCGGACGGCAGCACCTCGAACGCCATCCGCATCCCCGGCTCGCCCGCGCCGCCGAGGAACAGGGCGTACACCGACCACGAGAAGGAGGCCGCGACACCGAGCGACACCAGCGTGTCCATGGTCGCGGCGCCGTGCCGCAGGCCGCGCAGCGCCCGCCGGTGGAACGGCCACGCACCCCACACCGCCACCGGCGCCGTGAGCACGAAACACAGCCACTGCCAGTTACGGAACTGCCAGGCGGGCACCATGGACAGGACGAGCACGGGCAGCGAGAGCGCGGCGGTGACGAGCAGCCGCTGCCGCTCGGCATACCGCTCCGTCGCCTCCCTCTCCGTACCGGCTCCCTGAGGTTCCGGTTCCGGTCCCGTGGGCGAGGCGGGAGAGGCGGGAGAGGCCGCCGGGGGCGGCAGTTCGGCGGTGTACCCGGCCTTGACCACGACGGCGACGAGTTCGTCCGGCGGGATGTCCGGGGGGTGGTGAACCCGGGCCCGGCCGGTGGCGAGGTTCACGGTGGCGCTGACGCCGGGGAGCCGCCCCAGCTTCTTCTCGACCCGGTTCACACAGGCGGCACAGGTCATGCCGCCCACGAGCAGGTCGGTGACCGTGCCTTCGGCAGGTGCCGGGGCAGGCGCAGGTGCCGGGGCCGAGGTCCCGGCACCTGCCGAGTCCTCGGCGGTGGTCTCCGCAGTGGTCTCCGCGGTCACCGGCCGTGCCCCCCGTGCGAACCGCCGTGCCCGCCCTCGTCCCTTCCGGTGCCACCGGCACCACCGGTGCCGCCCTCGGGGCCCGTGTCGCCGCCGGGGTCCGACGACCGCATGCCCGGCGCCACCGGCCCCACCGACGAGCCGACTTGGTACGCGACGGCGAAGACGACGACGAGCAGCACGAGGAATCCGAGCAGCGCGGGCGGCGGCCGCCACCTCCGCGCGCCGTCCGGTGCGCCGCCGGAACCCGGCGTGCGCGCGGGGGTTGAACGCTCGTCTGCCATCGACGCTCCCGTGAACTGGTTTGGCGGTACGGGGCTGCGGACACCCGGCACCGGGCAGGTGGTCGTGCGGCTGGGGCGGCGGGTTCCCGGGTGTTCTCGCGGTGTTCCCGCGCCGCCCGCACATGTGACACGTGCCATGCGACCGTGTCGTGGTTGGGCCGATCGGGTGAGTTGCGTAAGAATTGCCAGGTGCAGACGTTGAGGACGAGCCAGGACGGGGTTGCTCTGTGACCAGCCACGAAGCCACCGACGAACAGTGGGAGGGGCTCGCCCAGGTCGTACCGCTGCGCGGCCGCAACGAATGGCCGTCGTGGCCCGGCCACAGTGCCCTGCCCGACGCGGAGACGGAGGCGCGGCGGCGCTTCATCGTCACGCGCGTGAACATCTTCGCGGACGCCCGTGACGTCGCCGAGTACCTGATGGCGCAGACGCCGGTCCTCCTCGACCTGTCGGGCGCCGAGACCGAAGTCGCCAAACGGGTCCTGGACTTCAGCAGCGGCGTGGTCTTCGGCCTCGGCTGCGGTATGCACCGCGTGGAGAAGAACGTCTTCCTGCTCTCCCCGCCCGACACGGAGGTCCAGGGTCTGGTGGAGGCGGCGACGGGCATCTGACCGGGGTTGCCCGGCGCCGGGCGGGTGCTGTGCGGCATCTGGGATGCCTTGCCCGGCGTTGCCTGCCGCTGTCCGGCGTCGCCTGCCGCTGTCCGGCTTCGGGCGGGCGCTGTCTGGTGTCGGACGCGCGCTGTTCGGCATCCGGCGACCGCCGCCCGGCGGCCGACCGGCGATACCTGGCGGCGCCCCCCAATCTGGCAGGCGCCGCCGTCAGGTATCTGACAGACGCTGGCCGGAGCCACCGGGAGCCACCCGGAGCCGACGAGCAGCCGCGCAGCGCAGCCCAGCGCCCGTCCACAGCAGCCCGGCTGAAGCTCCGCCCTGGGGCAGCCTCGGCCTGAAGAAGCCCGCCCTGGCGACATCGCCGCCCCGGTGGCACGCCTGCCCCGGCGCCCACCCCTGGTCGGGCGCCGACCCGCGGCCCGACGACCGGACCGCCCGCAGCCCCGCCCGCCCCGGCCCGGCGCTCGCCCCGGCCCCCGCCCCGGCGCCGGCCCGGCATCGGCCCCCGCCCCGGGGAACTTCGGCCCGTGATCCCCCATTCGTGCGAAGGTCCGCCGGGCGGAACGGTTCGGCTGGATCGGTGGCCATAACGTCCGGTCATGAGTGTGCACTCCCGCCGGGCGCTCGCGCAGGACCGGACGGCGGCCCGCGTCCGGCCGCGCGTCACCGAGCTGCGTCTTTCCGCCTTCGAGGGGCATCGGGGCGCCGCGTTCCCGCTCGGTCCGCTCACTCTCTTCGCGGGGCCGAGCGGCAGCGGGAAGACCAGCGCGCTCCGGGCGTACGAGGCGCTGGCGCTGCTCGGCGCGGGAGCCGAGCTGATCGACGTCTTCCCGCAGCCCGGCCGCTGCGTGCCCGAGCGGGCACGGGCCGACGGCCAGGCCCGCCGCGGCTTCCGCATCGGCTGCACGGTCGACGGCCCCGCGGGACCCGTACGCCTGGACGTGGCCGTGCAGGCCGAGCCGGAACTGCGCATCGCGGGCGAACGGTTGACGCGCGACGGGCTCACGCTCCTGGAGACCGCCCTGCGCGACCCGGGCCGGCGCGCCGTCCAGGCGGCCTGGCACACGGCGGGCGCCGCGCCGGTCACCCGCGCCCCGCTGCCCGACGACCGTCTGGGCACGGCCCTGCTGCCGCTGCGCGTCGCGGGCAAGACCGACGGCCAGCGGCTGGTGCTCGCCGCCGCCGAGCAGGTCGTCGTCGCCCTGCGGTCGGTGTTCGCCTGCGACCCGCGCCCCGCCCGCATGCGCGAGCCGGTGCCGCCCGGCCTCGTCGGCACCGGCCGCCTCCTGACGGGCTGCGACAACCTCGCGGAAGTCCTGTGGCGCACCCGCGCCGAGTGCGGCACCCGGCACGCCCAGCTGGTGACGGCGGTGCGGGCCGGCTGCGCGGGGCCGGTGGCCGACGTGCGGGCCGAGGAGACACGGGACGGCGCGCTCCTCGGGGTGCTCGACCGCGGTGACGGCGTACGCACCTCCATGGGCCGCCTCGGCGACGGCGAACTGCGCTATCTGGCCCTCGCCCTGGTCCTGCTCACCGGCCCCCGGGTCCTGGAGGTCGACCCGGTGGCGGAGGTCCCGGAGGCCTACCAGAGCCTCACGGTCCTCGCCGACGGCTTCGACCGCTGCCTGGACCAGCGCCAGAAGCGGGCCCTCGCCGACCTCGCCGCCCGGATGTGCGCCCGCGGGCATCTGCGGCTGATCGGCGCCGTCGCCGACGCGGCCTGGGCCGCGGCGGCGGACGGGGTGACCGTGGTGGACCTGGGGCGCCCCGGACCTGCCGGGATGTAGTTGACTTGGGGCCGTGACAGATCATGACGTAGCGGGACTGCAGCGCAGGCTGGCCGAGTTCGCGGCGGCGCGCGACTGGGAGCAGTACCACACCCCCAAGAACCTGGCCGCCGCGCTCAGCGTGGAGGCGGCCGAACTCGTGGAGATCTTCCAGTGGCTGACTCCCGAGCAGTCGGCCCGGATCATGGACGAACCGGAGTCGGCGCACCGCGTCACCGACGAGGTCGCCGACGTCCTCGCCTATCTGCTGCAGTTCTGCAGCCGCCTCGGAATCGATCCGCTCACGGCGCTCGCCGCGAAGATCGACCGGAACGAGCATCGCTTCCCGGCGCCCTAGGGCAGCGCCGCACTCCCTCAGTACGCCCCCCGTCGCCCGGCGGCTCTCCGGTGAAGCGGCCGTGCCGCCCGGCGGACCTTCGATGGAGCGGCCGTGCCGCCCGGCGGCTCTCCGAGGGAGCGGCCCCGCCGTCCGGCGCCGAGCCGCTCCACCGCACAACCGGTGCTGAGCCCCCGGCATTCACGGCGCACACGGCGCGCACCCCCGCCCCTCAAGTCCTGTGCCGTCACCACCCGTTGGACATGCCGAAAGCCCCCCAAAGACACCTCATCGTCACTCTCCGAAGTGGATGCATTGTCCATTGGCGATTTTTTGTCCACAGATTTCAGGCTTCCTCTGGCTTTTCGTCCTGAAGGCGCTCACTGTGGGTAGTGGATAGAGGAGTTTGGTTGCACGTGCTGTGTATGGGCGCGGAATGAATGGGGACGGCGCATGGATGCGATGCGGCTCATCGAGGCGAGCAGGTGCGCCCTGGCGCGAAGTCAGGAGTCCGCCTCCCTCGTGGCGGAGGTGTGGCAGTCCCAGGCTCTGGCGCAGGCGATCGGCAGCCGCCTGGCGGTCGCGGGACCCCCGGAGTTACGGGGCGAGGCGCTGGGCCTCAGCGAACTGAGCGGCAGGGGCTGCGCGGTCCTGAGTCATCCCCCGCCCGAGCCCCAGGAGATACGGGCGGCGAAGCTGACGACGATAGGCGATGCCCACGACACCCTCCTCGGCCTCGGCGTGCTCCTGGGTGAAGTGGGCATCGCCCTGGTCACGGTAGCGATGGGCGCCGACGACGAGGGGGTGTACTGGCAGTGCATGGAGGCCATCGACGCGGCCGACGAGGCCCGGGACCGCGTCCTGGAGATGCTCCGCAGACTCGCGGCCAGAGCGCGCGACGCGCCGGAGCCCTCGGGGACCCGGCCGATGTGCTGAGCCGGACAGCCCGGACCGCTCCTCAGACGCCGCCGGGACCGCCGTCCACCGGCGGACGCACCGGCGTGCCCGCACCGGGGCGCACGGACTGCGGGGAGTGGAACCGCGGAGGGTGGGACTGCGGGGCGTCGATCAGTGAAGAGCCGACCTGCGAGGGGCCGGGCTGCGGTGAGCCGGGCGGCTGGAGAACGGGCTGCTGAGGGCAAGGCCGTTGCACATCGGGCTGCTGGAGGGCGGACTGCTGAAGATCGGCGTCCAGGCGCGTCAGATCCGCGTTCAGCGCGGCCATCAGCTCCTCCATCTGCTGCAACAGACCTCTGGGCGCGCCCTGCCGCGCGGCACGGGCCTGCCCGCGGGCCGGTTCCGGCACGACCTCGCGGCGTGACTGCTCCGGCGCGCGCGGATCGTGCGTCTGCTCGGGCACGGCTTCCTGGGACATGACGGCCTCCTCGGCCCGCGCCCCGCCGGTCCGGGGACGCGCCCCGGCCGGGCAAGGCGGTGGATGCGGGGGCGCCCCGGCGAGGCCGCCGGCGCGGGCGCCGGGCGGCCCGGCTCCGCCCCGGCCAACGATCTCCCGTGCGGCCCAGTCACTGCGACGGCCCCGCCCCGGCCGTCGAGCGCGCGGATTTCACCCGACCGGGGCGGCGGCGCCCGGCCCGTACGGGGAAGGTTGACGGGCGTTCGAGCGTGCAGGATGGACCCATGGATCTTCGCATCTTCACCGAGCCCCAGCAGGGGGCCACTTATGACACGCTGCTCACCGTCGCCAAGGCCACCGAGGACCTGGGCTTCGACGCCTTCTTCCGCTCCGACCACTATCTGCGCATGGGATCGGCCGACGGCCTGCCGGGGCCCACGGACGCCTGGATCACCCTTGCGGGCCTCGCGCGTGAGACGCGGCGGATCAGGCTCGGGACGCTCATGACGGCCGGCACCTTCCGGCTGCCCGGTGTGCTCGCCATCCAGGTGGCCCAGGTCGACCAGATGTCCGGCGGCCGGATCGAACTCGGACTCGGCGCGGGCTGGTTCGAGGAGGAGCACAAGGCGTACGGCATCCCGTTCCCGAAGGAGAAGTTCGCGCGCCTGGAGGAGCAGCTCGCGATCGTCACCGGGCTGTGGGCGACGGAGCCCGGCAGCACGTTCTCGTACGAGGGCACCCACTACCAGCTCACCGACTCGCCCGCGCTCCCCAAGCCCGCGCAGGCCAAGGTGCCGGTCCTGATCGGCGGCCACGGCGCGACGCGCACGCCCCGGCTCGCCGCGCAGTACGCGGACGAGTTCAACATCCCGTTCGCCTCGGTCGAGGACAGCGAGCGGCAGTTCGGCCGGGTGCGGGCCGCGGCCGAGCAGGCCGGACGCGAGCCCGACGACCTGGTGTACTCCAACGCCCTGGTGGCGTGCGTCGGCAAGGACGACGCCGAGGTCGCGCGCCGCGCGGCGGTCATCGGCCGCGACGTGGAGGAGCTGAAGGCCAACGGCCTCGCCGGTTCCCCCGCCGAGGTCGTCGACAAGATCGGCCGGTACGCGGAGATCGGCGCGAGCCGCGTCTACCTCCAGTGCCTGGACCTGTCCGACCTGGACCACCTGGAGCTGATCTCGGCGCAGGTCCAGTCCCAGCTCGCCTGACCGCGCGAGCCGGTTCCCCGCGTCGTGGGCGGCCACCGCGCCCGGCGACCGCCCACGACCTGGCGCAGGCGTCGAGCACGCCCGCGCCCGTCCGCACCACCTCGCCCTCACCGGGATCATGCCCGCGCCGCTGCCTCACCCTGCGTGCGGCGACAGGCTGTCAGTACTGGTGCCGGAAAGTGGTGTCAGAAGTTGCCGCACGGGATGTAGGGACGCGTCTGGGGCGGGGTCTCGATGCCGTTCCGGTCGCGGATGAACACGGTCACGGTGTATTCGATGCTGCGGACGCAGCCGAAGGTGAATGTCGCGAACCGGTTGGCGTTGCTGGAGCTCGTCACCGGCGTGCTTCCCCCAGGATCGGCCCTGAACACCGGGTCGAAATTGGGCTCGCCACCGGTCCACCTGACCGTACAGGTGATCTGTCCCGGGCCGCCCTGTGTCCGATTCGCGGAACACATGAGGGACGTGATGACGAAGTCGGAGGCGACCGCGGCTCGGGTCGTCGTTCCGAGCGCCGTGGTGGTTTGCGCCATGTGCGCTGCCGGCGAGTTGCGCGCGGCCGGCTCCGACGCGTGCGACTGGGGGGCGAAGGCCCCGACCACCGCGACGAGCGCGAGGAGTACCGCCGCCAAGAGTGCCTTGGGCGCCGGGACGGTTGTTCGGCTCACGGGCTTTCCTTTCGTTGGAGGCGTGCGGGGCGAGCGGCGGCAACACCGCCGTCGCCAGTAGTTCGCACGCGACCGGCGAGCGGATGGGTCGGCTTGCGAGCGAATCGCTCGGACCGAGTGGCGGCGGGCGCCGAGAAATCCATGAGTGCTTTCGGGGTGTTCGTTGTACGTTTGTGCAGGTGCGCCGGGGGAGGACGGTCAGCTGCGAGAGGGCCGCGCCACGGCGTACACGGCAGTCCCACAGGTTGGCGAAGGACCTGGGCACGGCTCCGGAAGGAGTCGGCGCCGGCCTTGGCGCGACCCACCACACCCCCAGAGCAGGTATCGAGGCATACCACCGTGTTCCTGACCCTCACCACCACCGGTTCCCCCGAACACCCCGCCACCGACCTCGGGTTCCTGCTGCACAAGCATCCCGGCAAGGCGCAGGCGTTCTCCACGTCCTACGGGCAGGCGCACGTCTTCTACCCCGAGGCGACCGAGGAGCGCTGCACGGCGGCGCTCCTGCTCGAAGTGGATCCCGTGGCACTGGTGCGGCAGGGCAAGGGCGGTGGGGGCAAGGGCCGCGGCGGCGCCCCGGACGCGGCGCTCGCGCAGTACGTGAACGACCGGCCGTACGCCGCGTCCTCGCTGCTCGCCGTCGCTCTCGGCGCGGTGTTCTCCAGCGCGCTGCGCGATCTCTGCAAGGCCCTGCCCGAGCGGGCCGGGCAGCCGCTGCCGCTGCGCGTGGAGGTGCCCGTGCTGCCCGCGCGCGGCGGACCCGATCTGGTGCGGGCGCTGTTCGAGCCGCTGGGCTGGACGGTCGCGGCCGATCCGGTGCCGCTCGACAAGCGGTTCCCCGACTGGGGCGACTCGCGGTACGTGCGCCTCGTGCTCGAGGTGCCGGACGGCGTCCTGACCCTCGGCGCCGCGCTGCGCCACCTGTACGTGCTGCTCCCGGTGCTCGACGACGCCAAGCACTACTGGGTCTCGGCCGACGAGGTCGACAAGCTCCTGCGCGCCGGGGCGGGCTGGCTCGCGGGCCACCCCGAGCAGCGCCTCATCACGAGCCGCTATCTCGCGCGCCGCTGGTCCCTCACGCGTACGGCCATGGAGCGGCTCGAACTGGTCAGGCTCGCCGACGCCGACGACACGGACGTCGACGAGATCGACAACGCGGTCACCGACGACGACGCGGCCATCATGGACGACGCCACCGACGCGGCTGTCGCCGAGAGCGTTACCACCGACGCCGCCCCGGAAGCGGAGCCGTCCGTACCGCTCGCCGTGCGGCGCCGCGAGGCGATCCTCGCCGTGCTCGGTGCCTCGGGGGCCACCCGGGTCCTCGACCTCGGCTGCGGGCAGGGCCAGTTGGTGCAGGCGCTCCTGAAGGACACGCGGTACACCCGCGTCGTGGGTGTCGACGTGTCGGTGCGCGCCCTGACCGACGCCGCCCGGCGGCTGAAGCTGGAGCGCATGGGCGAGCGCCAGGCGGAGCGCGTGGCGCTCTTCCAGGGCTCGCTCGCGTACACCGACAAGCGCCTCAAGGGGTACGACGCGGCGGTGCTCAGCGAGGTCGTCGAGCACGTCGACCCGGACCGCCTCTCCGCCCTGGAGCACGCGGTGTTCGGCTCGGCGCGCCCCCGCACCGTTCTCGTGACGACGCCGAACGCCGAGTACAACGTCCGCTGGGAATCCCTCCCCGCGGGCCACGTCCGGCACAGCGACCACCGCTTCGAGTGGACCCGCGAGGAGTTCCGGGCCTGGGCGGACGGGGTCGCCCGCGGCCACGCGTACACGGTGGAGTTCACCCCGGTCGGCCCCGACGACCCCGAGGTGGGGCCGCCGACGCAGATGGCGGTCTTCACGCGTACGGACAGCGGTATGAGCGACGGCACGGGCAACGGTACGGGCAACAGCACGGGAAACGGGAAGGAAGTGCGGGCCGCATGACGAACGACCGCAACGACGCACACGCGGCCATGACGACCTCGACGACCTCGGTGGCTATGACAGACACGGCGACCGGCGGCGCGGACACAGCCGGCGCGGACAGAGCCGCCGCAGCCATAGCCGCGGCGGCCACCAGGGTGGAATCCGGAGAGCGCGGTGCTCGCACCGCGGCCCCGGGCACGCCCGCCCCGCCCCGCCGCCTCGCCGTCACCGACCTCTCCCTCGTCGTGCTCGTCGGCGCCACCGGCTCGGGCAAGTCCACGTTCGCCCGGCGGCACTTCAAGCCCACCGAGGTCCTGTCCAGCGACTTCTGCCGCGGGCTCGTCGCCGACGACGAGAACGACCAGGGCGCGAGCGGCGACGCCTTCGACGTCCTCAACTACATCGCGGGCAAGCGGCTCGCCGCCGGGCGCCGCACCGTCGTCGACGCGACCAGCGTGCAGTCCGACAGCCGCAAGCAGCTCATCGAGCTGGCCAGGCGGCACGACGTGCTGCCCGTCGCCATCGTCCTCGACGTGCCCGAGGAGGTGTGCGCCGAGCGGAACGCCGCGCGCCCCGACCGCGCGGGCCTGCCGCGCCGCGTCATCCAGCGCCACCAGCGCGAACTGCGCCGCTCCCTCAAGCACCTGGAGCGCGAGGGCTTCCGCAAGGTGCACGTCCTGCGGGGCGTCGCCGAGATCGACCGCGCCGAGATCGTCACCGAACGGCGCCACAACGACCTCAGACACCTCACCGGCCCCTTCGACATCGTCGGCGACATCCACGGCTGCGCGAGCGAGCTGGAGACCCTGCTCGGCAAGCTCGGCTACGTCGACGGGGCGCACCCCGAGGGCCGCACCGCCGTGTTCGTCGGCGACCTCGTCGACCGCGGCCCGGACAGCCCCGGCGTCCTGCGCCGCGTCATGAGCATGGTCGCGAACGGCACCGCCCTGTGCGTACCGGGCAACCACGAGAACAAGCTCGGCCGCTATCTGAAGGGCCGCGGCGTCCAGCCCACCCACGGCCTCGCCGAGACCATCGCGCAGCTGGAGGCGGAGGACGCCCGCGACCCGGACTTCCGCACCCGGGTGCGGGAGTTCGTGGACGGGCTCGTCAGCCACTACGTCCTCGACGGCGGCAGGCTGGTGGTGTGCCACGCGGGCCTGCCCGAGAAGTACCACGGCCGCACGTCGGGCCGGGTGCGCTCGCACGCCCTGTACGGCGACACCACCGGCGAGACCGACGAGTTCGGCCTGCCCGTGCGCTACCCGTGGGCCGAGGACTACCGCGGCAAGGCCGCCGTGGTCTACGGCCACACGCCGGTGCCCGCGGCGACCTGGCTGAACAACACCATCTGCCTGGACACCGGCGCCGTCTTCGGCGGCAGGCTGACCGCGCTGCGCTGGCCGGAGCGCGAGCTCGTCGACGTCCCCGCGGAGCGCGTCTGGTACGAACCGGTGAAGCCGCTGCGCTCGGACGCGCCCGGCGGTCACGACGGCCGCCCGCTCGACCTCGGCGACGTGCACGGCCGCCGCGTCGTGGAGACCCGGCACGCCGGACGCGTCACCGTCCGCGAGGAGAACGCGGCGGCGGCCCTGGAGGTCATGAGCCGCTTCGCCGCCGACCCGCGCCTCGTGCCGTATCTGCCGCCGACCATGGCACCGACGGCCACGTCCCGGCGCGAGGGCTATCTGGAGCACCCGGAGGAGGCCTTCGCGCAGTACCGGGCGGACGGCGTGGAGCGCGTCGTGTGCGAGGAGAAGCACATGGGCTCCCGCGCCGTGGTCCTGGTGTGCAAGGACGCGGACGCGGCCCGGACCCGCTTCGGCGTGGACGGCCCCACGGGTGCGCTCTGCACCCGCACCGGACGCCCCTTCCTCGACGATGCGGCGCTCACCGACGAGGTGCTCGCCCGGGTGCGGGCCGCCGTCGACGCGGCCGGGCTGTGGGCGGAACTCGGCACCGACTGGCTGCTGCTCGACGCCGAGCTGATGCCGTGGTCCCTGAAGGCCAAGGGCCTGCTGCGCACGCAGTACGCCGCCGTGGGCGCCGCAGCCCGCACGGTCTTCCCGGGGGCGCTCGCCGCCCTGGAGGCCGCCGCGGCGCGGGGCGTCGACGTCCAGGACCTGCTCGACAAGCAGCGGGAACGTGCCGCGGACGCGTCCGCGTTCACCGACGCCTACCGCCGCTACTGCTGGCCGACGGACGGTCTCGACGGCGTGCACCTCGCGCCGTTCCAGATCCTCGCGGCCCAGGGCAGGAGCCTCGCCGCGCTGCCGCACGACGAGCAACTGGCGTTGATCGACCGCATGGTGGAGCACGACGGCTCGGGCCTGCTTCGCACCACGCGCCGCCTGTACGTCGACACCGGCGACGAGGAGTCGGTGCGCGCCGGTGTCGACTGGTGGCTGGAGATGACCGGGCGCGGCGGCGAGGGCATGGTCGTCAAGCCCGTCGGCGCGCTGGTGCGCGACGGCAAGGGACGCCTCGTACAGCCCGGCATCAAGTGCCGGGGCCGCGAGTACCTGCGGATCATCTACGGCCCGGAGTACACCCGGCCGGAGAACCTGGAGAAGCTCCGCGGGCGTTCCCTCGGCCACAAGCGCTCGCTCGCCGTGCGGGAGTACGCGCTCGGCCTGGAGGCCCTCGACCGGCTCGCGGACGGGGAGCCGCTGTGGCGGGTGCACGAGGCGGTGTTCGCGGTCCTCGCCCTGGAGTCGGAGCCGGTGGATCCGCGGCTCTGAGGTCTCCGAGGCTCTGAGGTCGTGCGGCCGTCCTGCTCCCGGGCCCGTCCCGAGGGCCTGTCCCGGCGGGCAGGACGGCCGCGGCCCGGTGCGCTCGCCGCCCGGGGCGCCCCGCACGACGCGTGCGGGGCGTCACTCGGCCGCCACTTGTCGGAGTTCCACGCGTGCCGGGGCCCCGGGCAGGTGAGGATGGAGGCATGGCATTCCACGTCGACTCCGAGGCCGGGCGGCTGCGCCGCGTCATACTGCACCGCCCCGATCTGGAGCTGAAACGGCTCACGCCCACCAACAAGGACGCGCTGCTCTTCGACGACGTCCTGTGGGTGCGCAGGGCGAGACAGGAGCACGACGGCTTCGCCGACGTGCTGCGCGACCGCGGCGTCACGGTGCACCTCTTCGGTGATCTGCTCGCCGAGGCCCTGGACGTGCCGGCGGCCCGGCTCCTGGTCCTCGACCGCGTCTTCGACGAGAAGGAGTACGGCCCGCTGGCCACCGACCACCTGCGGGCCTCCTTCGACCCGCTGCCGTCGGCGGAGCTCGCCGAGGCGCTGATCGGCGGCATGACGAAGCGCGAGTACCTGGACCGGCACCCCGAGCCGACGTCCGTGCGCTTCCACTGCATGGACATGGACGACTTCCTGCTCCGCCCGCTGCCCAACCACCTGTTCACACGGGACACCTCCGCGTGGATCTACGACGGCGTGTCCATCAACGCCATGCGCTGGCCGGCGCGGCAGCGCGAGACCGTCCACTTCGAGGCGATCTACCAGCACCACCCGCTCTTCCACGGCCAGGGCTTCCACCTCTGGTCGCAGGGCCAGTCCGACTACCCCTCCACCATCGAGGGCGGCGACGTCCTGGTCCTCGGCAACGGCGCGGTGCTCATCGGCATGAGCGAGCGCACCACGCCGCAGGCCGTCGAGATGCTGGCGCACAAGCTGTTCGCCGCCGGGTCCGCGACCTCGATCGTGGCCCTGGACATGCCCAAGCGCCGCGCCTTCATGCACCTGGACACGGTCATGACGATGGTCGACGGCGACACGTTCACGCAGTACGCGGGCCTCGGCATGCTGCGCTCGTACACCATCGAGCCGGGCGTCGACGAGCGCGAGTTGAAGGTCACCGACCACCCGCCGGAGCACATGCACCGCGCCATCGCCGCCGCGCTCGGCCTCGGCGGCATCCGCGTCCTCACGGCCACCCAGGACGTGCACGCCGCCGAGCGCGAGCAGTGGGACGACGGCTGCAACGTGCTCGCCGTCGAGCCGGGCGTGGTCGTCGCCTACGAGCGGAACGCGACCACCAACACCTATCTGCGCAAGCAGGGCCTCGAAGTGATCGAGATCCCCGGCAGCGAGCTGGGCCGCGGCCGGGGCGGGCCCAGGTGCATGAGCTGCCCGGTGGAGCGGGGGCCGGTCGGCTGAGAGGGATACGGGACGGGATACGGCCCGGGTGAGGTCCGGTGGGATACGGGATACGGGATACGGCCGGGTGAGGTCCGGCGGGATACGGGACGGATGAGGTCTGCATATAAATGTGAAAGGTCGTATAGACTTTCAAGGGTTCCCCCGCCCGCCTCTCCGCATGTGTACCTCAGGAGCGCCCCATGATGGCGACTGCCACGACCGGCCTCACCGGCCGCCACTTCCTCAAGGAGCTGGACTTCACCGCCGAAGAGTTCCGCGGCCTGCTCGCCCTGGCCGCCGAGCTGAAGGCGGCCAAGCGGGCCGGCACGGAGACACGGCGCCTGAGCGGGCGGAACATCGCGCTGATCTTCGAGAAGGCCTCCACCCGCACCCGCTGCTCCTTCGAGGTGGCCGCCGCCGACCAGGGTGCCACCACGACGTACATCGACCCCACCGGGGCACACATCGGCAAGAAGGAGTCCGTACGGGACACCGCCCGGGTGCTCGGCCGGATGTTCGACGCCATCCAGTTCCGCGGGGACGCCCACACGACCGTCGAGGCGCTCGCCGCCCACGCCGGGGTGCCCGTCTACAACGGCCTGACCGACGACTGGCACCCCACGCAGATGCTCGCCGACATCCTGACGATGACCGAGCACTGCGCCGAGCCCCTGGAGCGCATCGCCTTCGCCTACCTCGGCGACGCCCGGCTGAACATGGGCAACTCCTACCTGGTCACCGGCGCCCTGCTCGGCATGGACGTCCGGATCGTGGCGCCCCGCGCGTACTGGCCCGCCGAGGGCGTCGTGGCCCGCGCCCGCGCGCTCGCCGAGGCCAGCGGGGCGCGGATCACGCTCACCGAGGACATCTCCGAAGGCGTCGTGGGTGCCGACTTCGTCGCCACCGACGTCTGGGTGTCGATGGGGGAGCCCGCCGAGGTGTGGGACGAGCGCGTCGCGGACCTCGCGCCGTACGCGGTGACGATGGACGTGCTGCGCGCCACCGGCAACACCGACGTGAAGTTCCTGCACTGCCTGCCCGCCTTCCACGACCTGTCCACCCAGGTGGGCCGCGAGGTCTGCGAGCGCCACGGCCTGTCCTCCCTGGAGGTGACCGACGAGGTCTTCGAGTCGGAGTACTCGGTCGTCTTCGACGAGGCGGAGAACCGGATGCACACGATCAAGGCGGTCCTCGTGGCGACACTCGCCTAGCCTCCTCCCGCGTCACCCGCGTCACCCGCGTCACCCGCGTCACCCGCGTCACCCGCGTGACCTCGCACCGCCTGCACCGCCTGCACCACCAGAATCGAGTACCACCCCATGGGCCCCAACCGCCCGCCGGCCGTCTCCCGCTCCCTCCCGGGACGCCGCCTCAAGTCCCCCGCCCGCCTCGTCGCCGATTCCGGCGCGGACCTGGAGGGGCACGGCCTCAAGCGCACGATGGGCCTGTTCCAGCTCGTCTGCTTCGGTGTCGGCGCGATCGTCGGCACCGGCATCTTCGTCGGCCTGTCCGACAGCGTCGCCGAAGCCGGTCCCGCGGTCGCCGTCTCCTACGTCCTCGCGGCCGTGACCTGCGTCTTCACCGCGTTCTCGTTCGCGGAGCTGGGCGGTGCGATCCCCGTGTCGGGCAGCTCGTACTCGTTCGCGTACGCGGCACTCGGCGAACGCACCGCGTTCCTCGTCGGCTGGTGCCTGCTCCTGGAGTACGGGGTCTCGGTGTCGGCCGTGGCGGTCGGCTGGAGCCAGTACCTGAACGAACTCCTCGACAGCCTCACCGGATGGCGGCTCCCCGCGGCCCTGTCCGCGGGCCCCGGCGAGGGCGGCGCCGTCAACCTCCCGGCGGTCGTGGTGATCCTCCTCGCCGCGGTGCTGCTCGCGCGCGGGGTGCGGGAGAGCGCGCGGGCCACCGCCGCCATGGCGGTCCTGAAGATCGGCATCCTGCTGCTGTTCCTCGCCGTCGCCTTCACGGCGTTCCGGGACGGCAACCTCACGCCGTTCGCGGGCGCCGGAGCCTCCGGCGTCACGGCGGGCGCCTCGCTCGCGTTCTTCTCGTTCATCGGCTTCGACGCGGTGACGACGGCGGGCGAGGAGGTGCGCGAGCCGCGCAGGAACATCCCCCTCGCCATTCTGATCTGCATCGGCGTGGTGACCCTGCTGTACGTCGCCGTGGCGCTCGCGGCCGTCGGCGCGCTCGGCGCCGGTGAGGTCGCCGCCCGGCCCGCGGCGCTCTCCCTGATCGTCGACCAGGTCACCGGGTCCGCCGTGGGCGGCGGCGTCATCGCCTTCGGCGCGGTCGTGGCGATCGCGTCCGTGGTCCTCGCGGTCATGTACGGCCAGACCCGCATCCTGATGTCGATGTCCCGGGACGGCCTGATGCCGCGGGTCTTCGAACGGGTCTCGCCGCGGACCGCGACGCCCGCCGCGGGCACCTGGATCGTGGCGGCCGCCGTCGCCGTCCCTGCCGCCTTCTCGTCCCTGGACGTGGTCGTCGGCCTGACCACCATCGGCACGCTCGCGGTCATGGCCGTGGTCAATGTGGCGGTGCTCGCGCTGCGGCGTGCGCACCCCGGGCTCAAGCGGACGTTCCGGGTGCCGCTGTACCCGCTGAGCCCGCTCCTCGGCGTGGGCTTCTGCCTCTACCTGATCTGGGGTACGGGCTGGTCCACCTGGACGCAGTTCGCGGTGTTCCTCGCGGTGGGGGCGGGCGTGTACGCGCTGTACGGGCGGGGGCACTCGCGGCTCGGGCGCGAGCAGGGCGCTCAGGACACCCAGGACACCGAGGACACCGAGGTCACCGAGGTCACCGAGGGCGCCGGTGAGCCGGCGGCGGTGGTGGCGCTCAGCGGTCCGCCGGCGCGGAGAGGGTGAACCAGACCGCCTTGCCGGACTCGGTGGGGCGGTGCCCGCAGGACGAGCTGAGGGTGCGGATCAGGAGCAGGCCGCGCCCGTGCTCCTGCCAGGGGTCCGGCGCGCCGTCCGTCGCCGGGTCGGTCAGGTCGTACGGCGGTACGGGGCTGGAGTCGCGCACCTCGACCTGGCAGAGCGTCGGCAGCAACTCGATGACCAGCTCTATCGGGTCGTGGCCCGCCGTGTGCTCGACGGCGTTGGCGACGAGTTCGGCGGTGAGCAACTCCGCGGTGTCGGTGTCCGCCGTGGAGCCGATGTCCGTGAGGGCCGTGCGGACCAGGGCGCGGGCGATCGGCACCGCTGCCGTGGTGTGCGGCAGGGTGATGCGCCACGAGGCGGGGGAGTGGGCTTCGGGCAAGGCGGGTCCGTTCAGCGGGCAGGCGGTCCGGCAGGGGTTCCTGTGTGGTCCTGCGGTCCTGCGGTCCTGCTTTCAACCGTACAAATCCTAAGCGGAGCGGGAACAGGGACCACCGGCGGCCGGTTTCGCGGCCGATGCGGCCGAATGAGGTGACTTGTGCCTCTGGGAACCGGGCGTATCGCGCACTCATGACGACAGTCATGGATGGGTGATAACTTCATGGGGGAGGCGGGGCGTACGGCTCCGTCCCCGTCGGCACCGCCGCCCCCGCCCGAGGAGGCCGCACGTATGAGTCCCTTCACCGGCTCCGCCGCCCGCACCCCCGAGTGGCGACATCTGGACCTGACGGTCGACGACGGCGTCGCGACCGTCACCCTCGCCCGCCCCGAGAAACTGAACGCGCTCACCTTCGGCGCGTACGCCGACCTGCGCGACCTGCTCGCCGAGCTGTCGCGGGAGCGGTCCGTGCGGGCGCTCGTCCTCGGCGGCGAGGGGCGCGGCTTCTGCTCCGGCGGGGACGTGGACGAGATCATCGGCGCGACGCTCGCCATGGACACCGCGCGGCTGCTCGACTTCAACCGGATGACGGGGCAGGTCGTGCGGGCCCTGCGCGAGTGCCCGTTCCCGGTGGTGGCCGCGGTGCACGGGGTGGCCGCGGGCGCGGGCGCGGTCCTCGCGCTCGCCGCGGACTTCCGGGTCGCCGACCCCTCGGCGCGGTTCGCGTTCCTGTTCACGAAGGTCGGGCTCTCCGGCGGCGACATGGGCGCCGCCTATCTGCTGCCGCGCGTCGTCGGGCTCGGTCACGCCACCCGGCTTCTGATGCTCGGGGAGCCGGTGCGGGCGCCCGAGGCCGAGCGGATCGGCCTGATCAGCGAGCTGACGGACGAGGGCAGGGCGGCCGAGTCCGCCGCCGCCCTGGCCCGCCGCCTCGCCCAGGGCCCCGCCCTCGCGTACGCCCAGACCAAGGCACTGCTCACCGCCGAACTCGACATGCCGCTCGCGGCGGCCGTCGAGATGGACGCCGCCACCCAGGCGCTCCTGATGAACGGCGAGGACTACGCCGAGTTCCACGCGGCGTTCACCGCCAAGCGAGCGCCGAAGTGGCGGGGGCGGTGAGCGTGGACGCGGGGCGTCGCGCCGAGCCTGGTGTCGGCCGTGGCGCCGAGTCGGGTGCTGAGCGTCGCGCCGAGCCTGGTGTCGGCCGTGGGGCCGAGTCGGGTGTTGGCCGTCGCGCCGAGTCCGGTGCCGGTCGTCGCGCCGCGCCGGGCGGCGGTCGTCGCGCCGAGTCCGGTGCCGGTCTGCACGCCGAGCCGAGTGCGGGGGACCGCGCCGAGCCTGGTGTCGGCCGTGGGGCCGAGTCGGGTGCTGAGCGTCGCGCCGAGCCCGGCGCTGGGCGTCGCGCCGCGCCTGGTGTCGGTCGTCGCGCCGAGTCCGGTGCCGGTCGTCGCGCCGCGCCGGGCGGCGGTCGTCGCGCCGAGTCCGGTGCCGGTCTGCACGCCGAGCCGAGTGCGGGGAACCGCGCCGAGCCGGGCGGGGAGCGCCGCCCCGAGCCGGGCGGGGAGCGCCGCCCCGAGCCGGGTGCGGAAGGTCGCGCCGAGCCGGGCGCGGAGCGGGCCGCCCGCCGCGTCGCCGTCATCGGGGGCGGACCCGGCGGGCTGTACGCCGCCGCCCTGCTCAAGCGGCTCGGCCCGGAGCGGGAGGTCACCGTCTGGGAGCGGAACGCCCCCGACGACACCTTCGGCTTCGGCGTGGTCCTCTCCGACGAGACCCTCGGCGGCATCGAGCACGCCGACCCGGTGGTGTACGCCGCGCTGCGCCGGGAGTTCGTCCGCTGGGACGACATCGACATCGTGCACCGCGGCACCCGCCACACATCGGGCGGCCACGGCTTCGCCGCGCTCGGGCGGCGCACCCTGCTCGCGGTACTGCACGAGCGCTGCCGCGACCTCGGCGTCGACCTCCGCTTCCGCACCGAGGCCCCGCCCGCCGCCGAACTGGCCACGGCGTACGACCTGGTGATCGCCGCGGACGGCGTGCACAGCGCGACCCGCGGGACGCACGCCGACGTCTTCGGCCCCACCGTCACCCCGCACCGCTGCCGCTACATCTGGCTCGCCGCGGACTTCGCCTTCGACGCCTTCCGCTTCGAGATCGCCGAGACCGAGCACGGCGTGATGCAGCTGCACGGCTACCCGTACGAGGCGGCCACGGAAGCCGGCCCCGGCGCGTCCACCGTCATCGTCGAGATGCGCGAGGAGGTGTGGCGGGCGGCCGGGTTCGCGGACCTGGACCCCGCGCAGTCCGTGGAGCGCTGCGCCAAACTCTTCACGGACACCCTCGGCGGCCGTCCGCTGCGCTCCAACAACTCCTCCTGGCTCACCTTCCGCACGGTCGTCAACGACCGCTGGTCGCACGGCAACACCGTCCTGCTTGGCGACGCCGCCCACACCGCGCACTTCTCCATCGGCTCCGGCACCAAGCTCGCCGTGGAGGACGCCCTCGCCCTCGTCGCCTGCCTCCAGGAGCAGCCGGACCTGCCCGCGGCCATCACCGCGTACGAGGCCGAGCGCCGCCCCGTCGTCGCCTCCACGCAGCGCGCGGCCCACGCCAGCCTCCAGTGGTTCGAGGAACTCCCGCTGTACCTGGACCAGCCGCCCCGGCAGTTCGCGTTCAACCTGCTCACCCGCAGCCGCCGGGTCACGCACGACAACCTGCGCCTGCGCGACGCGCACTTCACCGAAGCCGTGGAGCGGGACTTCGGCTGCCTGCCCGGGACGCCCCCCATGTTCACGCCCTTCCGCCTGCGCGACCTGGAACTGCGCAACCGCGTCGTCGTGTCCCCCATGGACATGTACTCCGCCGAGGACGGCGTGCCCGGCGACTTCCACCTGGTGCACCTGGGCGCGCGGGCACTCGGCGGGGCGGGCCTCGTCATGACGGAGATGGTCTGCGTGAGCAGCCACGGCCGCATCACCCCCGGCTGCGCGGGCCTCTACACCGACGAACAGGCCGCCGCCTGGACCCGGATCGTCGACTTCGCACACACCCGGGCGCCCGGCACGGCCCTCGGCGTCCAGCTCGGCCACTCCGGCCGCAAGGGTTCCACGAAGCTGATGTGGGACGGCATCGACGAGCCCCTGCCCACCGGCAACTGGCCGCTCGTCGCCCCCTCGGCCCTCCCGTACGGGCCCACGAGCCAGATCCCCGAGGCCCTGGACGCGGCCGGGCTCGCCGCCGTGCGCGAGGAGTTCACCGCCGCGGCCCGGCGGGCCGCAGACTGCGGCTTCGACCTCCTCGAACTCCACTGCGCCCACGGCTATCTCCTCTCCAGCTTCCTCTCCCCGCTCACCAACCACCGCACCGACGCCTACGGCGGCTCGCTCGACGCCCGGCTCCGCTTCCCCCTGGAGGTCTTCGACGCCGTACGCGACGTGTGGCCCGCGTCCCGCCCCATGACCGTCCGGATCTCCGCGACGGACTGGGCGGAAGGCGGCACCACGGCGGACGACGCGGTCGCCGTGGCCCGTGCCTTCGCCGCGCACGGCGCCGACGCCATCGACGTCTCCACCGGCCAGGTCGTCCCCGGCGAACGCCCCGCCCACGGCCGCTCCTACCAGACCCCGTTCGCCGACCGCATCCGCAACGAGACGCACGTCCCCGTCGTCGCCGTCGGCGCCATCTCCTCCTGGGACGACGTCAACTCCCTGATCCTGGCGGGCCGCACGGACCTCTGCGCGCTCGCCCGTCCGCACCTGTACGACCCGCACTGGACGCTGCACGCGGCGGCGGAGCAGGGCTATGCGGGCCCTGGGGTCTCCTGGCCCGTCCAGTACCGGGCCGGGAGCCGGCGGCCGCAGACGGGCCGCACGGACGGGCCCAAGCCCCGGCTCTCGCTGGGAGGGTGAGGGCCGGGCCCTCGCGGGGCGCCCCAGGCCCGCCCCTTCCCCGTAACCAGGGGGCTGCCGCCCCCTGGACCCCCGCTTATCGGCGCTCCGCGCCTCGTCCTCAAACGCCGGACGGGCTGAGACCTCACGCCGACGTCACAAAGATTCCGGCCGCCTCCCGCAACCGCCCGTCGAGCCCCCGGAACACCTCCGCCGCCCGCGCCCCCGGCCACCCCTCCGGCAGCAGCGCCGCGGGCAGGCCGGGGTCGGCGTAGGGGAGGTGGCGCCAGGAGTCCAGGGCCAGGAGGTGGTCGCGGTAGGCCTCTTCGGGCGGGGTGTCGGAGCGGGACTGCCAGGCGCGCAGGGCCGGTTCGTGGCGGTCGAGGAAGGCCTCGTGCTGCTTGGCGAGGGCGGCGAGGTCCCACCAGCGGGCGACGGCCTCGGAGGTGGGGGTGAAGCCCAGGTGCTCGCCGCGGAACAGGTCGACGTAGGGGGCAAGGCGCAGCCGGTCCAGGGTGTGGCGGGTCTCCTCGTACAGGTGGGCGGGGGCGATCCACACGCCCGGCGCCGCCGAGCCGAAGCCGAGGCCCGCGAGGCGGGAGCGCAGGACGTGCCGCTTGCTGCGTTCGGCCTCGGGCACCGAGAAGACGGCGAGGACCCAGCCGGACTCCGGCCGGTCCGCGCGCGGGGCGTAGATGCGGCGGTCGCCGTCCTGGAGGACCTTGCGGGCCTCGCCGGACAGGGCGTACCCCGCGCCGCCCGTCGCCGTGCGTGCCGGAAGCAGCAGCCCCCTGCGCTTGAGCCGCGACACCGACGAGCGCACGGACGGCGCGTCCACGCCCACCGGCGCGAGGAGGCGGACGAGTTCGGCCACCGCGACGGGGCCGGGCGCGGCCCGCCCGTACGCGCCGTAGAAACTGACGATCAGGGACCTGGGAGTGTGCTGCGTGTGCTGCTCGGACACGTGATCACTCTAGGCCCCCGCGGCGGGCCCCGGCTCCCGCAGCCGGAACCGCTGGAGCTTGCCCGTCGCCGTCCGCGGCAGCGCCTTCAGGAACACCACCTCGCGCGGGCACTTGTACGGCACCAGCTCCGCCTTGACGAACTCCCGCAGCCGCTCGGCGTCCGCCACCGCGCCCGCGCGCAGCACCACGTACGCCACCGCCACCTGCCCCCGCCGCTCGTCGGGGCGGCCCACGACGGCCGTCTCCACCACGTCCGGGTGGCGGAGCAGGGCCTCCTCCACCTCCGGGCCCGCGATGTTGTACCCCGCCGAGATGATCATGTCGTCGGCGCGCGCCAGATAGCGGAAGTAGCCGTCGGCGTCCCGTACGTAGGTGTCGCCGGTCATGTTCCAGCCGTGGCGTACGTACTCCCGCTGCCGCGGGTCGGCCAGGTACCGGCAGCCGATCGGCCCGCGCACCGCGAGCAGACCGGGCTCGCCGTCCGGCACCGGCGCGCCGGATCCGTCGACCACGCGCGCGTGCCAGCCGGGTACGGGCAGGCCGGTCGTGCCGGGGCGGATCGCGTCGTCGGCGGCGGAGATGAAGATGTGCAGGAGCTCCGTCGCGCCGATGCCGTTGATGACGCGCAGACCCGTCCGGTCGTGCCAGGCCTGCCAGGTCGCCGCGGGCAGGTTCTCGCCCGCGGAGACGCAGCGCCGCAGCGAGGAGATGTCCGGGGCGGGCGCGGACCGCTCCAGGGCGTCGAGGATCGCCCGGTACGCGGTCGGCGCCGTGAACAGCACGCTCACACCGTGCTCGGCGATCGCGGGCAGCAGCTGCTTGGGCCCGGCCTGTTCGAGGAGCAGCGAGGAAGCGCCCACCCGCAGCGGGAAGACGACCAGACCGCCGAGGCCGAACGTGAAGCCCAGCGGGGGACTGCCCGCGAACACGTCGTCCGGGCCCGCCTTGAGGACGTGCCGCCCGAAGGTGTCCGCGATCGCGAGCACGTCCCGGTGGAAGTGCATACAGCCCTTGGGGCGGCCCGTCGTGCCCGAGGTGAACGCGATCAGCGCGACGTCGTCGGCCGCCGTGTCCACGGCCTCGTACGCGTCCTTCGGAGCCGTCCGCGTACGGGCGGACAGGTCGTCGGGGCCCTCGCCCCCGTACGTCGTCACGCGCAGCCCCGGCACCCCGGCCTTGGTCAGGTCGTCGACCGCGCGGGCGTCGCACAGCGCGTGCGAGACCTGCGCGATCTCGCAGATGGTGGCCAGCTCCTGGGTGCGCTGCTGGGCCAGGACGGTCACGGCGACCGCGCCCGCCTTCATCACCGCGAGCCAGCAGGCCGCGAGCCAGGGCGAGGTGGCGCCGCGCAGCAGCACGCGGTTGCCGGGGACCACGCCGAGCTCGCCGGTCAGCACGTGCGCGATCCGGTCGACCCGCTCCTGGAGCCCGCCGTACGTCCAGACGCCGCCGTCGCCCGCGCGGAACGCCGGCCGGTCCGTGCCGAACCGGTCCGCCGAGCGGTCGAGCAGTTCGCCGCCGCAGTTCAGGCGGTCCGGATAGTGCAGCTCGGGCCGGTCGCGCACCATCACCGGCCACTGCTCGCGGGGTGGGAGATGGTCGCGCGCGAAGGTGTCGACGTGACCTGAACGCTCCATGGTGCTTCGCCCCCTCGCCGGTCGGGCGTACGCGCCGGTCGGGCGTGGTGATGGCCGGCCCGACGAGCGTATCGTGATGGTGACGACAGTCAACGGTGCGCGATAAACCCGCACGAGGGAAGAGGCCCGGGATGACGGCATTCTCGCTCAATCCTGAACAGATCGCCCGTTGCGACCGGCTGCGGGAACAGGCCGCGGAGCGGTTGCGGCCCTTGGCCGAGAAGGGGGTGGCGGGGGCGGAGGGGCTCCCGGGAGCCGCGCGTGTGAACCGGCCGCTGGTCGCCGCCCTCGGCGAACTCGGCCTCCTGGAGGACCTGTTCACCTCCGGCGCCCTCGACCTCTGCCTGATGCGCGAGTCCCTCGCCCGGGTCTGCACGGAGGCCGAGACCGCCCTCGCCCTTCAGGGCCTCGGCGGGCATCCCGTGCACGCGTACGGCACCCCCGCGCAGCGCGGGCGCTGGCTGCCGGCCGTGGGGGCGGGGCGCGCGGTCGCCGCCTTCGCGCTGTCCGAGCCGGGCGCCGGGTCCGACGCGGCGGCCCTGGCCCTGAGCGCCGCCCCGGACGGGCCCTCCGCGTGGCGCCTGACGGGCGAGAAGTCCTGGATCTCGAACGCGCCGGAGGCCGACTTCTACACCGTCTTCGCCCGCACCTCACCGGACGCGGGCGCCCGCGGCGTCACTGCCTTCCTGGTGCCCGCCGACCGCGCGGGCCTCACGGGCGCGCCCCTCGCGATGCTCTCGCCGCACCCCATCGGGACGCTCTCCTTCGACGGCGTCCGCGTCGGCGCCGACGACGTCCTCGGCGAGGTCGACCGCGGCTTCCGGGTCGCCATGACGACCCTCAACCGCTTCCGCCCGAGCGTCGGCGCCTTCGCCGTCGGCATGGCGCAGGCCGCCCTGGACGCGACCCTCGCCCACACAGCGGCCCGGGACGCCTTCGGCGGCAAGCTGAAGGACCTCCAGGCGGTGTCCCACCAGGTGGCGGAGATGGCCACGCGCACGGAGGCGGCCCGCCTGCTCGTGTACGCGGCCGCGGCGGCGTACGACCGCGGCGAGCCGGACATCGCCGGGCGCGCGGCGATGGCGAAGCTGTTCGCGACGGAGACCGCCCAGTTCGTCGTCGACACCGCGGTCCAGCTGCACGGCGCCCGGGGCCTGCTGCACGGGCACCTCCTGGAGCACCTCTACCGCGAGGTGCGGGCGCCGCGCATCTACGAGGGCGCGAGCGAGGTCCAGCGGACCGTCATCGCCAAAGAGCTGTACAAGGCCCAGGAGTCGTCCACGGCACCGGCCAAGGAGCCGCACCAGGAGAACCACGAGAACCACGAGAACCACGAGAACCAGGAGAACCTGGAGAAGGGAACCCCCTCCGCATGAGCCTCGACCGTCTCAACCCCGCCGACCTCTCCCCGCCCACCGGCTTCTCGCACGCCGTCGTCGCCACCGGTGGGCGCCTGGTCTTCCTCGCCGGGCAGACCGCCCTGGACACCGACGGCAAGGTCGTCGGCGCCACTCTGCCCGAGCAGTTCGAGAAGGCCCTGACCAATCTCCTCGCCGCCCTGCACGCGGCGGGCGGCACCCCGGCGGATCTCGCCCGTGTCACCGTCTACGCCACCGACGTCGCCGACTACCGCACCCACGCCCGGGACCTCGGCCGTATCTGGAAGGACCTCGCGGGCCGCGACTATCCCGCGATGGCGGTGATCGGCACGGTGCGGCTGTGGGACGAGGAGTGCCTGGTGGAACTGGACGGGTTCGCGGTGCTGCCGTGAGAACCGTTCGTCCGGGCCGACCGGGCCGGAGCGGACCCGGCCGGCCCGGTCGGACCTAGATGTCCCGGAACGTCTCGATCTGCGCCCCCACGGAGTTGAGCCGCTCCGCCAGGTCCTCGTAACCGCGGTTGATGACGTAGACGTTGCGCAGCACGGAGGTGCCCTCGGCCGCCATCATCGCGAGCAGGACGACCACGGCGGGCCGCAGGGCCGGCGGGCACATCATCTCGGCGGCGCGCCAGCGGGTCGGGCCCTCCACCAGGACGCGGTGCGGGTCCAGGAGCTGGAGGCGGCCGCCGAGGCGGTTGAGGTCCGTGAGGTAGATCGCGCGGTTGTCGTAGACCCAGTCGTGGATGAGGGTCTTGCCCTGGGCCGCCGCGGCGATCGCCGCGAAGAACGGGACGTTGTCGATGTTCAGGCCCGGGAACGGCATCGGGTGGATCTTGTCGATGGGCGCCTCCAGCTTGGAGGGGCGCACGGTGAGGTCGATGAGCCGGGTCCGGCCGTTGTCCGCCGCGTACTCGGGCGTGCGGTCGTGGTCGAGGCCCATCTCCTCCAGGACCGCCAGCTCGATCTCCAAGAACTCGATCGGCACCCGCTTGACGGTCAGTTCGGACTCGGTGACGACGGCGGCGGCCAGCAGGCTCATCGCCTCGACCGGGTCCTCGGACGGCGAGTAGTCCACGTCCACGTCGATGGTCGGCACGCCGTGCACGGTCAGCGTCGTGGTGCCGATGCCCTCGACCTCGACGCCGAGCGCCTCCAGGAAGAAGCACAGGTCCTGGACCATGTAGTTCGAGGAGGCGTTGCGGATGACCGTCGTGCCGGCGCTGCGCGCGGCGGCCAGCAGGGCGTTCTCCGTCACCGTGTCGCCGCGCTCGGTCAGCACGATCGGGCGGTCGGGCGTGACGTCGCGGGCGACCTCCGCGTGGTAGAGGCCCTCGGTGGCGGCGATGTCCAGGCCGAAGCGGCGCAGCGCGATCATGTGTGGCTCGATCGTGCGGGTGCCGAGGTCGCAGCCGCCCGCGTAGGGCAGCCGGAAGTGGTCCAGGCGGTGCAGGAGCGGGCCGAGGAACATGATGATCGAGCGGGTGCGGCGGGCGGCCTCCGCGTCCATGGCGTCCATGTCGAGCCGGGCGGGCGGCACGATCTCCAGGTCGACGCCGTCGTTGATCCAGCGGGTGCGCACGCCGATGGAGTTGAGCACCTCCAGGAGGCGGTAGACCTCCTCGATGCGGGCGACGCGCCGCAGCACCGTGCGGCCCTTGTTGAGCAGCGACGCGCACAGCAGCGCCACGCACGCGTTCTTGCTCGTCTTGACGTCGATGGAGCCGGAGAGCCGACGGCCACCGACGACCCGCAGATGCATCGGACCTGCGTAACCGAGCGAGACGATCTCGCTGTCGAGCGCCTCGCCGATCCGGGCGATCATCTCAAGGCTGATGTTCTGGTTGCCGCGCTCGATGCGATTGACGGCGCTCTGGCTGGTGTTGAGCGCCTCGGCCAGCTGCGACTGGGTCCAGCCACGGTGCTGCCGGGCGTCACGGATGAGCTTGCCGATACGTACGAGGTAGTCGTCTGCCATGGGCGCAGGCTATCTCAGATATGAGATGACGCACGCGCTGGGGTAGGCCATTGGTGGAGTGACCGGTTCCAGTCCCGCGCGTTCAACCCGAGTGCGCCTCAGGCGCCCCCGCGCACGCGGGAGTTCGCTCGCGGCGCGCGCCGCCCGCGTCACCCGGGCGGCGCCGCGCTGCCTCGCCGACGCGTCGGCGCCGCGCTCCACTGTGCATCCGCCCGGAGCGTGACGCATTCCCGGAGCGTCGGTATTCGGCCATCCGGCGAACCGGACGCGGAACATCCGACGGTTCGCCGCCCGCGCCGGTACGGCACATGCTGGAGGGGTACCCGACGAAGGCGGGCACGCGGGCGCGGCGATATGGCGTACAGCACAGGCGCGCCTCGTCGCGACGCGTGGTGATGTACTAGAGTTATCTCGACATCGAGATATCTGCCGAGGCGCACCGCAGCCGTACGCATCGCCAATCCGGCGGTAAGGGTTACCTAACTTAGCCTTACCTTAGCGGATCGGCCGGAAGTCGTGACGGCAGGATGCGGTGGAACGCGCACATATATGAAGGAGACTGTCGTGTCGGCGAACAGCTTCGACGCCCGCACCACGCTGAGCGTGGGCGACGAGTCGTACGAGATCTTCAAGCTGGACAAGGTCGAGGGCTCCGCACGCCTTCCCTACAGCCTGAAGGTCCTCCTGGAGAACCTGCTCCGCACCGAGGACGGCGCGAACATCACCGCCGACCACATCCGTGCCCTCGGCAACTGGGACTCGCAGGCCCAGCCCAGCCAGGAGATCCAGTTCACGCCGGCCCGCGTGATCATGCAGGACTTCACCGGCGTCCCCTGCGTCGTGGACCTCGCCACGATGCGTGAGGCCGTGAAGGAGCTCGGCGGCGACCCGGCGAAGATCAACCCGCTGGCCCCCGCCGAGCTGGTCATCGACCACTCCGTGATCGCCGACAAGTTCGGCACGAACGACGCCTTCACGCAGAACGTGGAGCTGGAGTACGGCCGCAACAAGGAGCGCTACCAGTTCCTGCGCTGGGGCCAGACCGCCTTCGACGAGTTCAAGGTCGTCCCCCCGGGCACCGGCATCGTCCACCAGGTCAACATCGAGCACCTGGCCCGCACGGTCATGGTCCGGAACGGCCAGGCCTACCCCGACACCCTCGTCGGCACCGACTCGCACACCACGATGGTCAACGGCCTCGGTGTGCTCGGCTGGGGCGTCGGCGGCATCGAGGCCGAGGCCGCGATGCTCGGCCAGCCCGTCTCCATGCTGATCCCGCGCGTCGTCGGCTTCAAGCTGACCGGCGAGCTGAAGCCGGGCACGACCGCCACGGACCTCGTGCTCACGATCACCGAGATGCTGCGCAAGCACGGCGTCGTCGGCAAGTTCGTCGAGTTCTACGGCGAGGGCGTCGCCGCCACGAGCCTCGCCAACCGCGCCACCATCGGCAACATGTCGCCGGAGTTCGGCTCCACCGCCGCGATCTTCCCGATCGACGGCGAGACCCTGAACTACCTGAAGCTGACCGGCCGCTCCGAGCAGCAGGTCGCGCTCGTCGAGGCGTACGCCAAGGAGCAGGGCCTCTGGCTGGACCCGGCCGCCGAGCCCGACTTCTCCGAGAAGCTGGAGCTGGACCTCTCCACGGTCGTGCCGTCGATCGCCGGCCCCAAGCGCCCGCAGGACCGCATCGTCCTCGCGAACGCCGCCGAGCAGTTCAAGCAGGACGTCCTCAACTACGTCGACGTCGTGGACGAGGCGGGCAAGGAGTCCTTCCCGGCCTCCGACGCCCCGGCCGTCGCGCCGAACGGCGCCCCGTCGAACCCGGTCACCGTGACCGCCCCCGACGGCTCGACGTACGAGCTCGACCACGGCGCCGTCACCGTCGCCGCCATCACCTCCTGCACCAACACGTCGAACCCGTACGTGATGGTCGCCGCCGCGCTCGTCGCGAAGAAGGCCGTCGAGAAGGGCCTGTCCCGCAAGCCGTGGGTCAAGACCACCCTCGCCCCGGGGTCGAAGGTCGTCACCGACTACTTCGACAAGGCGGGTCTCACCCCGTACCTGGACAAGGTCGGCTTCAACCTCGTCGGCTACGGCTGCACCACCTGCATCGGCAACTCGGGCCCGCTGCCCGAGGAGGTCTCGAAGGCCGTCAACGACCACGACCTCGCGGTCACCTCGGTCCTCTCCGGCAACCGGAACTTCGAGGGCCGCATCAACCCCGACGTCAAGATGAACTACCTGGCGTCCCCGCCGCTGGTCGTCGCGTACGCTCTCGCCGGTTCCATGAAGGTGGACATCACCACCGAGGCCCTGGGCATCGACCAGGACGGCAAGCCGGTGTACCTGAAGGACATCTGGCCGACCGAGGCCGAGGTCAACGACGTCGTGGCGAACGCCATCGGCGAGGACATGTTCAACAAGTCCTACCAGGACGTGTTCGCGGGCGACGCCCAGTGGCAGGCCCTGCCGATCCCGACCGGCAACACCTTCGAGTGGGACAGCGAGTCCACCTACGTCCGCAAGCCCCCGTACTTCGAGGGCATGACGATGGAGACCTCCCCGGTCTCCGACATCACGGGCGCCCGCGTCCTGGCCAAGCTGGGCGACTCGGTCACCACCGACCACATCTCCCCGGCCGGTGCCATCAAGGCCGACACCCCGGCCGGCCAGTACCTCACGGAGCACGGCGTCGCCCGCCGCGACTTCAACAGCTACGGCTCGCGCCGCGGCAACCACGAGGTCATGATCCGCGGCACGTTCGCCAACATCCGCCTGCGCAACCAGCTGGCGCCGGGCACCGAGGGCGGCTACACCCGCGACTTCACGAAGGAGGACGCGCCCGTCTCCTTCATCTACGACGCCTCGCGCAACTACATCGAGCAGGGCACCCCGCTGGTCATCCTGGGCGGCAAGGAGTACGGCTCCGGATCGTCCCGCGACTGGGCCGCCAAGGGCACCGCGCTCCTCGGCGTCAAGGCCGTCATCACCGAGTCGTACGAGCGCATCCACCGCTCGAACCTCATCGGCATGGGCGTCCTGCCGCTGCAGTTCCCCGAGGGCGCGTCCGCCGAGTCCCTCGGTCTGACCGGCGAGGAGACCTTCTCCTTCACCGGTGTCGAGGAGCTGAACAACGGCACCACGCCGCGCACCGTCAAGGTCACCACCGACACCGGTGTGGAGTTCGACGCGGTCGTCCGCATCGACACCCCCGGTGAGGCGGACTACTACCGCAACGGCGGCATCATGCAGTACGTGCTGCGCTCGCTGATCCGCAAGTAGCCGCGAGGCCGCGAGGCCGGCAGCACAGGCAGTACAGGCAGCACAGGCAGCAGAGGAGGGCCGCACCCCGGGGCAGGGGTGCGGCCCTCGGCCGTGCGGGCCGTCAGCCGAGCGGCACGCTCCTGACGCCCGACAGGATCGGGATCTGCACGTAGTCGCCGTTGCCGGGCCCGCAGACGGGCCTGGTGTCGGCGGTGGCGGAGACCTTCGTCCCGGTCGAGTACCGGGTGTCGGGAGCCGTCACCACGCTCGTGAGGTGGCTCTTGAGCCGCTCCGAGTAGTACACGCACTGGTGCAGGTTGAGGTAGCGTCCCGCGTTCAGGTCGAGGGCCTTGACGCCCGAGAGCCCGGGGTTGGGCACGTGGCTGCCGTTGCCGGGCCCGCAGGTGGGGCTGGTCTCGGGGGAGTTGGAGACCTTCGTCCCGGTCGAGTACCTGCCGTCACCGCTCGGCGTCACCAGGGTGGTGAAGCGGTCGGTGCTCGCGCTCCGGTAGTAGTCGCACTGCTGGAGGTTGAGGTAGCGGCCGGAGCCGAGGTTCAGCGCCTTCACGCCGTGCAGGATCGGGATCGGTACGTGATTGCCGTTGCCGGGCCCACAACTGGCCGTGGTGTCGGCGGAGTCGGAGCGCTTGGTGCCGGTGGCGTACCGGTTGTCGGCACTCGGGGTCACGAACGTACTGAAGTGGTCGTCGAGGGTGCTCGCGTAGTACGAGCACTGGTGCAGGTTCAGATACCCGGAGGCCGCGGCGCCGCCCGTGGTCCCCTCCGCCGAAGCCGGGTCGCCCGTGCCCACGAAGGCACCCGCACCGAGTACGACGGTGAGCACCGGTCCCGCCACGCGTCTGGCCGTCCATCGCCCCATGTCGTGGTCCTCCCGCTGTAGTGGATCGTGCTGCAAAGTTCGCAGGGCCGGGCGGGCGGCCGGTATCCCGAGATCTGGGGGATTGACGCAAGGGCTTTGCCACTGTTTGCGCCCGCATCCAAGGGCGTGCGTTTGCGCCATTCCGCTTGTGCGGTGCGTAGCGGACACCGGCACGCCACCGCCCCCGGCCGGGGCGGACCACGCCGCTTGCGGCAGAAAGACCAGTACAACAGCCCTGCGCCGGGCGCGAGAAGCTCTCGGGCGTCACCCATCCGCACCTGGCAAACAATCCAATACTTGACCAGTTTCTGTGTGCATAGCGTGCAAATTCAGGGGAACGGCCCACCGTTCTGTGAAGGGACTGTGGCAGCGTGTGCGCCTCCAGTGATCGCTGTGGTCACTGTGACGTCTCTTCTTGTGGGGGAAGACATGTCCAGACGTGCCTCGGGCACGCCCCTTCGGCGTGCCCGCAGATCGACCCGATACGGCCTGGTGGCAGCGGTGGCGGCGCTGGCGCTCGCCGCGTCGGGAACGGCGGCCCTCGCGGCCCCGGACGCACCGGATCCCGGGCCCACTTCGGTGTGGGGCAAGCCGAAGAAGCCCTTCGACGTCCCGCCGGTGAAGGTGGGCGTGACCGATCCGGTGGCACCGGTCGCCGAGGCGGAGCCCACGCCGGAGCAGGCGGCGTGGCGGGCCGGGCAGAAGGAGCGGGCGCGCACCGGCGAGACGACGGCGAAGGCCCCCAAGTCCCGCGCGGACAGCCGCGTCCATGTACCCGAGGGGCAGGGCGCGGTGCCCTGGCACGAGATATCCGACTTCCGCGTCACCGACTCCCTGGTGGCGCGGGTCAATCTGTCCAACGGCAACCTGATGCTCGCCGCGACGGACTTCGACGTCGCCGGGGTGGGCCAGAAGCTGCGTCTGGCCCGCACGTACAACTCGCTGGACGCGCCGTACGGCAAGGTGTCCCAGCGGTGGTGGCAGGAGTACGAGCGCTATCTGCACGTGTTCACGAGCGAGGTGGTGGTGTACGACGCCACCGGTGACGCGGTGCGTTTCGCCGAGAAGGCCGACGGGACCTTCACCACGCCCAAGGGCTACTCCAAGGACCTGAAGAAGAACGCCGACGGCACCTACACCCTCACGAGCCGCAAGTCGGGCGTGAAGGACACCTACGACGGCAACGGCACCCTGACCAAGGTGGCCGACAAGAACAAGGGCACCATCACCGTCGACCAGCACGACGAGGGCGAGGAGCACAAGGGCTTCAAGCTGACCGAGACGCGCTCGGGCCGCTGGATCGACCTGGTCAAGGCGTACGGCAACCAGTGGCAGGCGAAGGACCACACCGGCCGCACGGCCGTCTTCGACCTGAACGAGGCGGGCGATCTGGCGAAGACGACCGACACGGAGGGCAAGACGACCCGCTTCGGGTACGACTCCTCGCGCCGCCTGACGAAGGTCACCACCCCCCAGGGCCGGGTCACGGTCTTCACCTATGACGGCGAGAACCGCGTCACGTCCATGCTCCGCGCCACGGAACTGGGCGGCTCCGGCCACACGGGCCCCACGTACACCTACGCCTACTCCGCCGAGGGCCCGAACGCCGCCGGGACGACGACGGTCACCGACCCCGAGCAGCACGCCACGAAGTACGAGCACAACGGCGACGGCGGGGTCACCAAGGTCACCGACGCGCTCGGCCACTCCCGTTCGCGGACGTTCGACGCGAACCACAACGTCGACACGGCGACGGACGCGATGGGCGTGGGCGGCGGCGCCGGGAACGTGACCGCCTACGGCTGGGACGGCCGCAACAACCCGACATCCGCCAAGCTGCCCACCGGCGCGACGGCGTCCCTGTCGGGCTACCAGACCATCGCGGGCACGGACCTGCCGAAGTCCTTCACCAGCGCGGACGACGAGAAGACCGACTTCACCTACGACACGGCGGGCAACACCAAGTCCGTCGCGGTCACCGGCACCGGCGGCGGCAAGCGCAGCTACGACTACAACGGCGCGAGCCCGGAGTGCGGCGGCTTCGAGGGCCAGCGCTGCAAGGTCACGACGACGATGAGCGACACCAAGTCGGTGTCCACGTCGTTCCGTTACGACGACAAGGGCAACCTGCTCAAGGCCACCCCGCCCGCCCCGCTCAAGCCCACCACGTACACCTACGACGCCCTCGGCCGCCCGGTGGCGGTCACGGACGGGCGTGGAGTCAAGTCGGTGTACGCGTACGACGAGCGGGACCGGATCGTGAAGGTGTCCGCGCCGGCGACGACGGTGACGTACTCCTACGACGGCGACGGCAACCTCACCCAGCGCTCGGACGGCACCGGCGTGATCAAGTACGCCTTCGACCCGCTGTCCCGCGAGACCGTCCGCACGCTCCAGAACGGCTCCCAGACCAAGCTCACCTACACCCCCGCGGGCAACGTGGACACCTACCAGGACCCGGCCGGGGTCACGGACTACACCTGGAACAAGGTCAACAAGCTGACCAAGCTGAAGGACCCGACGGGCAGGACCACGGCGTACGAGTACGACAACAACGACATCCGCACCAGGACCACCTACCCCGGCGGCACGGTGCAGACGGTCACGCCGGACAAGTCCAGCCGCCCCGAGAAGATCAAAGCCACCTCGCCCAAGGGCACCCTGGTCGACCTGACCTACGACTACAAGAACGCGGGCAAGGACAGCACGAAGATTCGCACCCGCACGGACGCGGTCGCCGGTCTGAGGACCAGCTACACCTACGACAGCGCGGGCCGCTTCTCCTACGCCAAGGAAGAGAAGGGTTCCACGCTCACATCCTCCTGGCAGTACTGCTACGACCAGGCCGGGAACCTCACCTCGCAAGGTGTGGAGGAAGGGTGCCCGCGCGGCACGACATACACCGTCAACGACGCCCAGGAGATCACCGCGAAGAACGGTGACTCCACCAACTGGTCCTACGACGCGTCCGGCAACGAGACCGCCGCGGCCTCGACCCCGGAGGGCACCCGCACGAAGGAAACCTGGTCGGACTTCAGCCAGTTGACGTCCCTGACCGTGGGCGGCAAGACCTACGACGGGCAGTACGGTTCCACCGACCAGAGCGAACGCGTCCGCCTGGGGGACACCTTCTTCCACAACGGCCCGCTGGGCCTCTCGGCGAAGAGCACGGCCGGCGTCGACACGGGATTCAACCGGGAGCCCGGGGGCACCCTGAACTCCATGACGACCGGGGGCAAGGCGTACTACTACCTCACCGACGCGCTCGGTTCGGTCGTCGCGCTCGCCGACGAGTCGGGTACGAGGGTCAACTCCTACAGCTACAGCCCCCGTGGAGTGGAGCGCGCGGGCACGTCCGAGAAGGTCTCCCAGCCCTACCGCTTCGCGGGCGGCTACCAGGACCCGACGGGCCTGTACCACTTCGCGGCCCGCTACTACGACCCGAACATCGGCCGCTTCACCCAGCCCGATCCCTCGGGCCAGGAGAAGAACCCGTACCTGTACGCGGAGGGCGACCCGGTCAACCGGATCGACCCGAGCGGCCTGGCACCGTGGGACAGCCTGGGAGCCGTCGGTGACGTCATAGGCGCCGGAGCGAAGGTGCTCCAGGGCGACACCAAGGGGCTCTGGGGCGACGTCGTCGGGTTCGTGGCGGGCGCAGGCTTCGGTCTCGCGTGCGAGTCCGTCATGCTGGGCGGTTCCGTGGCGACGGCCGGGGCTTCGGCCGTCGGGGGCCAGGCCGTGTGCTTCGCCGGATCGTGGGCCGCCGGACAGGTGGCCTCCAACACCTTCAACTCCGCCGTCGGCTGACCGGGACCACGGGGCCGGGCGGCGAGAACCAGCAAGCGGAGGAGTGCGGAACATGCCGGATGACTACTTCGGGAGAAAGAAGACGTCCTCCCTGCTCTTCACGCTCGCCACGGTGCTCCTGGTGTGCGGCGCGGGCGTCGGTCTGGCCCTGACCTTCGCCGGGAAACCGGCGGGCCTCGGCCTTGTGGCGCTCTTCGCCGCCATCTGGGGGGTCGGCTACCTGGCCCGGCGGAAGGTGACGGGCGGCGAACTGTGAGCGGGAGTGCCTGCCGCCGGAGTCGGGCTTCGGCTCGGGCATGACCTGCCGGCGGCAGCTGTGAGGGTGCCCCGCACGGCACGGGCCGTGCGGGGCACGTCGCGTTGGCGCAGCGGGTACTCGTCAGAGGAAGCGCAGGGAGACGATCCGGTTGTCGAAGCCGATCGTGGCCAGGTTCGCGATGTCACCGTTGATGACCTTGGAGGCACCGGAGCAGTTGCGGCCCGCCCAGACCTTGAGCTTGTTGCTGGTGCGGATCGAGGACGTCACCTTCGGACGCGCCACGTTCTGGCAGCCCGGGCCCGCGACGCCCTGGGAGGGGCCGTTGTCCGAGAAGTTCCGGTCGTCGAAGAGGACGGCGCTGGCCGTGGCGCCCCGCTGTCCGCTCCCCACCCGCTCGCCGGAAGCATCCGCACCGCCCGGCTGCGCCGCGGAGGCCACCGCGGGCACGGCGAGCACGCTCGCCGCGACGAGGGTGACGAACAGAGAGGTGGCGCCCCGGCGGGTGCTGTCGCTGGTCTTGCGAGCCATGTCAATCTCCTTGTTTTCAGGGTCAGTTGACCGTTCGCCGTGTCATACGGGGCGGATCGCGGCGGGTGCTCACCTCATCCGAGACCTTTACCTAAACGAGACACAATCTAAAAAGTGGTGCCGTCGGAAACCGGATGCGGCCCAGCGGCGTGCTGGTGTGTTGACGGGGCCCGGCGCGAGCGGGCGGCCCGGCTCCTTGCCCCGATCGCCCCCGCGCGGCGGCATAACGCTTGTCCGGACGGTCATACCGGAGCATGCGAGGCTCCGCCTAAGCTCGGCGACGGACTCGGACTCGTACTCTTCGGAGTCCCCATCGATCCCCTCGCCCTTTTGTGAGGGATGGGAGGGCGAGGAGCCGGGGGGTTGCACTACCTGTGGGGGGAGTGCAACCCGCCCGTGCCCGCTACCGCTCCGGCCAGCCGCCGTACGGCACGGTGATCAACTCCAAGTAGTGGCCCGCGGGGTCCGTGAAGTAGACCCCCTTGCCGCCGTCATTGCGGTTGATCTGTCCGGGCTGCTTCATGTGCGGGTCGGCCCAGTGTTCGGTGCCGCGCGCCGTGATCTTCTCGTACGCAGCGTCGAACTCCTCCTCGGACACGAGGAAGGCGTAGTGCTGCGGCGTGATCCTGTCCGCGGGGATGGTGGCGAAGTCGAGCGTGACGCCGTTCGCGAGTTCGACCGCGATGAACGGGCCCCATTCGGCGGTGACAACGACTCCCAGGAGCTCCGCGAAGAAGGCGGCGGACTCCCGGTTGTCCCGGGCGTGGACGATCGTGTGATTGAGCTGTACTGCCAAGGAATGCCTCCGAGGGCATCTCCCGCACCTCCATGCCTCACCCGGACGGTGACCGGCACGCGATGCTGCCGGGATCTTAGTGAGCGATGCCGTTCCTCCGCCAGCCGGAGACTTCCTGCGCCTCGGGCCCGCTCACGGGGTGTGGGATCGCCGGTAGGCGCTGGGGGTGGTCCCGGTGAGTGCGCGGAAGTGGCGGCGCAGGGCGGCGGGCGAGGTGAAGCCCGTGGCGTCCGCGACACCTTCGACGGGGGTGTCCGTCTCCCGCAGCAGCCGCATCGCCTCGTGCAGGCGCGCCCGCAGCACGTACTGGAGCGGGCTGAGCCCGGTGTGGGCGCGGAAGCGGCGCGTCACGCCGCTGGTGCTCGTGCGCGCGTGGGCGGCGATCTCGGGGAGCGTGAGGGGGAGGTGCAGACGCGTGTCGATCCACCGCAGGGTCGGGTCGAGTCCCGCGCTCTCGGCGACTGTGCGGTCGATGGCCTCCTGGACGCTGTCCGCGTCCCCGTGCAGCGGAGTGATCAGTTCCCGTGACGTCTCCCCGGCGACCCGTCGGCCGTGGTCGCGGGCCAGCAGCCGCAGACAGACGTCCATGCCCCCGAAGACCCCGGCCGCCGTGCAGAACGGCCCGTCCTCGACGACCGTACCGACCGGATCGACGTCGATACGCGGGTACAGCGCGGCCAGTTCCTCCACGTGCCGCCAGCCGGTCGTGGCCCGGCGGCCGTCGAGGAGGCCGGTGGCCGCGAGCGTGAACGTACCGGTGCCGACGGCGGCGAGACGGCCGCCCCGGGCCGCCACCGCACGCAGCGCGGCGGTGACGCCCTCGGGGGGCTGCCCGGCACGGGGGCCGCCGTGCCCGGGAACCAGGACGACGTCGGCGTCCGCCACTCCGTCAAGGCCGTACGGCGGACGGAGGGCGAGCGCGGGACCCGGGCCGCCGGTCCCCCGGAACCCGGGTGCCGTGCAGAGCCTGACCTCGTAGGACACCTCGGGGAACCCGCGACAGGCGGTACCGAGGACGAGGCCGGGCGTGGTGAGGTGATGGCCCGGGGCCCCGTCGAGCGCGAGGACCGCGATCACTGACATGTCGGGAATCCAACCATCCGGGACACCGGCCGGTGTCGGCAGTCGGCCGGTCAGCCGTCCTTGTGGATCGTCTTGTGGATCCAGCTCTTGAAGGCGGGCACGTTGGAGTAGAGGCCCGGCCCCGTCGCGCAGCCCTCGCGGGGGCTGCCGGGACCGGACGTGGCACCGATCAGCTCCCAGCGGCCGTTCTTCGCGCGTTGGAGCTGCGGGCCGCCGGAGTCGCCGTTGCACGCCATGGCCTTCGGCTTCTGGCTGATGGTGCACAGCCGCGTCTTGTCCGCCCAGCCGGGGGCGCACTCGCTCGCCGCGCCCCGGCGCGTGTCCAGTTGCTGGAGGCGGTTCGGGAACTTCGCGTCCTCCAGGGACGGCGCCTCGACGACCGTGCCGTAGCCGAGGATGCGGGTCGGCGTGCCGACCGGCCCCGCCTTGTCGGCGATGCGGACGGGCTTCTGGGAGACGGGACGGTCCAGGCGGATCAGCGCGAGGTCGTTCTTGTTGTGCGTGGTGCCCGTCATGTCCTGCACATAGCCGGGCGCGGTGACGATCTTGTCGATGTTCCGGACGGACCCACCGGTCGTCCGGTGGTCGCTGCCGACGCGGATCTTGCCGGTCAACGTGGCCAGCTCGGGGTTGACGCAGTGCGCTGCCGTGAGGACCCACCGGGAGTCGACCAGTGTCGCCCCGCACTGGGCGCCGAACTCCTTGACCGGCACCGTCGCCATGTACGAGTAGTGCTGCGTGGCGTCCTCTCCGTTGACGATGGCGCTCGCGCTGCCTGTCATGACCGTGACGCCGAGAAGCGCGGTCGCGCCGAGCGCCGCGGCGCCCCGGGCGAGCAGTCGGCGCGAGCTCCGCCGGGAGGGGGCGGCGAGGTCGGAAGAAGGGGTCCCGGGGACGGGAGAGGTGTCCGTGACGTGCATGAACGTGCCTTTCGCAAAGTTCGCAGAGAGTGGCGGTGCTGCGCGGGGGGTGAGGCGTCTGTCCGCCTTCGTCCCTCCGCCCTGCGATCCTCCTTCGCGGGCGGCCTCCGCCAACAGCGGCTGTGATGTCACCCTGGGCTAAATTCTGGACATGTCAGTGATCGCCGTCCTCGCCCTCGACGGGGTCCCGGGGCACCAGCTCACCGCCCCCGGACTGGCCTTCGCCACGGCCGCCAGGCACCACCACCCGGTCGCGTACGAGGTGCGGGTCTGCGCGGGGCTGGGGTTCCGCGGCACGGGCGGGCCCGCGCCCTTCGGGATCGACACGCCCTGGGGCCTGGAGGGTCTCGACGACGCCGACACGGTGCTCCTGCCCGGACACGAGGGCTTCCGTGCCGCGCCCCCGCCCGGCGTCGTGGACGCCCTGCTGGCCGCGGCGGCACGCGGGGCCCGCATCGGCGCCGTCGGCACCGGCACGTTCACCCTCGCGGCCACCGGCCTCCTGGACGGACGCCGGGCGGCCACCAGCCGGCGGCACACGCGGGAACTGGCGCGCCTGCACCCGCGCGTCGACGTGGACCCCGAAGGGGCCGCGGTGGCCGACGCCCCCTTCCACAGCGCGGCCGGGGTGCTCGGGGGCGTCGACCTGTGTCTGCACCTGATCACCCTGGACCACGGCGAATCCGTGGCCATCGAGACGGAACGACAGCTCTTCCTGCACCTCCACGCGGAACCGGAGGACACCGGCGGGACACCGCCCCGGGACGGCTCGCGCTCCGACCGGGGCGCCGCCGCCGAGGCCGCGTACAACGCCGTCACCCCACCCGGCAGCGGCCTCGAACCGGTGACGCGGTGGATGGAGGACAACCTCCACCGCCCGCTCACCCTCGACGACATCGCGGGCCGGGCGCGGCTCGGCATCCGCAGCCTGACCCGCCGCTTCCGCGCCGAGACGGGCCTCACTCCGCTCCAGTACCTGCTCCGCACGCGCATCCAGCGCGCCCAGCGGCTCCTGGAGCGCACCGACGACCCGGTGGAACGCATCGCGGCCCGCAGCGGCCTCGGCACCCCCGCGAACCTGCGCCACCACTTCCAGCGCGCGACGGGCACCAGCCCCACCACCTACCGCACGGCTTTCCGCGCACTGGTCTCCGGCCTCACCTGGCCGGAACGCCCCGAGGAGCCGTCCGAGGAGCCGTGACACCTCGGTCGAGCCGCCGCGCCTCAGAACTCCAGCAGCGCCGCGAGGTCGATCTCGACGGGGAAGGGCAGCTCGGTGCTCAGCTTGTCGTGGTGCACGGGGTGCATGGGGGCGGGGATGTATGCCCGGGTCTCGGCGTGCTGCCAGTACTCGTGCACGCCGAGACGGTTGTCCCGGTCCAGTTCCACGCGCCAGTAGCACGCCACCTCGGCCTCGGCGAACAGCGCGGGCTTGCGGACGCGGTCGTCCTGACGTGAGCCCGGAGAGACCACCTCGACGACCAGGGAGACCCGGTCGACCGGCACGCACTCGACCTCGAAGAAGTCGAGTCCCCGGGGGTCGAACACGATCACGTCGGGCTTCGGGACGTTCTGGTCGTCGACCATGACGCACTGCTCCAGGACCACGGAGTACGGCTCGCAGCGAGCTGCCTTCAACGCGTCCGCGATGCCGTCCCGTACTCGGTTGTGCCAGAACCTGGTCTGCCCACGAGGCGCAATCACTCCGTCCACGAGTTCCCAGCCGCAGGGCAGTTCCAGGTGCTCGACCTGGTCGAAGGTCCAACCGTCGGCCGGCGGAAGCATCCAGGTCTCTTCGGTGGCCAGGCCTTGCCGGTGTGCGGTCATCGCTTCCCCCCTGGGTGCTGTCGTCCGGCTACGGCCCGAGCCGGACCCCGCGGGCCTCGGCGATCGCGTCCAGGGCTGCTACCTGCCAGTCGCGCAGGTACGTCCCGGTGAGGCAGTGGGTGAGGACGTGGTCGTGGGCCTCCTTTGTGCCGATCTTCAGCAGGGCGTGTGCGGCGGGCTCGTGGGCGCCGGTCCAGGTGTCGGGGGCGAGGAGTGCCGTCGCGGGGGTGAGGTCCCCGGCTGTGGCCCGGGCGGGCAGGGCCAGGGACGCGGCTTCGTGTGCCGGGCGCGCCGTGGTGAGCCGTCCCTCGCCCGCCGTGGCGTACAAGGTCCCCCGGTCCGGAGCCGGTGCCGCCGCGATCCGTGACAGGGCGGCGGTCGCCTCGTCCTCGGGGTGGGCGGCGAGAGCTGCGACGAGGCGCTCGCCCAGGTCCTCGGGCAGGGCGTCCACGTCGTCCGTGAGCGCGAGGAGGACGGGCAGGGCCGGGGTGCCGATCCGCACCAGGGCCCGCAGGGCGGTGCGGGCGAGGTCCGGCTCGGTGTCCGGGGTCACCGAGGCCCCGAGCGCGCGGACGGCCTCCGGCACCGGGAACCCGCCCAGGGCCGCGACCGCCCGCCCCCGCACCGCCTCGTGCGGTGAGCGTGCGCAGGCGAGCACGGTCGGCAGTGTGTCCGGCGCGCCGATCCGGCCGAGCGCCCGCACGGCGTGGGCACGCAGCGTGCCGGGCTGCTCCTCGTCCGCGGCCAGGGCGGCGAGGGGCGTGGCCGCCCGCGCGTACCGCAGAGCACCGAGCGCGTCGGCGGCGGACGCGCGGACCCGGGTCGGGGCCGTGTCGTCCGTCAGGACGGACAGGAGGGCCGGGGCGGCGTCCGCGCACCCGCGCAGGCCCGACACCCGTGCCGCGCCCGCCCGTCGAGCTGCGGGCCCGTCCGGCCGGGTGCACAGGTCCACCAGCTCGGGCAGCGGC
Organism: Streptomyces typhae; assembly: GCF_009755605.1. GTDB lineage: Bacteria > Actinomycetota > Actinomycetes > Streptomycetales > Streptomycetaceae > Streptomyces > Streptomyces typhae. The sequence continues at coordinate 312,136 of NZ_WPNZ01000008.1, read as the reverse complement.
CCCGGCAGGCCTGCGACCAGGTCCGCCACCGCGTCACCGATATGCGCGTCCCCCAGCGCCGCCAGGAGTGGACCGGCCGCCTCCGTTCCCGCGTACGCGGCGAGGGCCTCGGCGGCGGCCCGGCGCACGGGCGGTGCCGGCGCCTCGCGCAGGTGGTGCCGCAGCAGGGCGATGTGTTCGTCCCGTTCCGGTACGGCGAAGAGGGCGGGCTCCGCCGCGATGCCGTCGCAGGCCGCGGCCACGGCGTGGGGCGGGCACTCGGGGTCCCGCGACCCCGCCGCTCGGCGGAGCACGTCCCACAGATGGGCCCTGCCGTCCTCCGTCCTGGAAAGGAGCGCCGTCGCGAGGCGGGCCGTCTCCGGGTCCGGGTCGCGCTGCGGGGCGTGCAGCAGGGTCTCGGCGGGCGGCCACCAGTGAGCCGACGGCCAGTCGATGTCGGGCAGCGCGTGCAGCGCCCTGACGGCGGCGAGTCGCAGATGGGTACCGGGGGAGGGGGTGTGCGCGAGGTTCAGGAGGGCGGAGGTGGCGCGCGGGTCCCCGATCGCGCCGAGCGTCCGCACCACGGGCTCCGCCCGCTCGGGCAGGTACTCCCAGAGCGCGACGAGCAGCGGGTGCACGGCCTCCGGCGGCCGCAGCACGGCCAGCGCGTCCAGCACACGTATCGTCCAGTACCCATGGCCGGTCGCCAACTCGCCGCACAGCCCGACGAGTCCCCGCACGGCCTCCGGCCCGCCGATGGCGACCAGGGCCTCGACCACGGGCCCGTCCAGCTGATCGCGGTCGTCGCGTGACTCGCCGAGCAGCACCAGCAGCTCGGGCACCGCCCGGCGCACCCGCAGCCGCCCCAGCGCCCTGGCCGCCTGCCAGCGCACCCCGGGATAGGGGTCGCCCCGCCGCCGCAGGCACGTGAGCAGCGTCTCGACGACTTCCGGCGAACCCGTGCTGCTGCCGAGCAGTTCGGTGGCGTGCAGCCGGACCGCATGCTCCCCGGACCGCGTGGCCCGGCACAGCCCCTGGACATCACCGTCCATCCGCATCCGCACCAGATCGGCGACCGACGCAGCCTCCGCCGCCGCCACTCAGACCCCCTCGACCACGTGCGCCTCGTCTGACATCGCCACGTACAGCGGTGTCCCGACGAGAATCGTCAGCTCCTTGCCGTCCTCCCGCGTCACCGTGGAACACATCAACTGCCGCGCCAGGAACTCGCAGTACATCGGCGGCACCGTCAGCGTCTCGGCGGCCCGCAGCACATCCTGGGCGACGCCACCCCGACTCGGCATCCGGCCGCCGCGCGAGCGCACGTTGAAGTGGTCCTCCCACTCCGGAGGCGTGTCCCGCAACAGCCGGAAGAGCGACGGCAGCCCGGAGAAGCCGATGCGGCCCATCTCCGGCGGCGCCTGATAGCCCACCAGGTGGTGCGCGGACCCGATGAGCGCGACGACCGTGTCCCCGTCCTGGCCCGTCATCAGCGTCGGCCTGTTCACCTCGCCGTACCCGGCGACGCGCAGCCCGAGGTCCCCTCGGAACCAGGCGGTGGGCTCCGACATCCAGCTGACGTCGAACTCCCGCTCCAGGTACGACTCGACGATGTTCAGCCGGTCGTACGTGGTCGCTTCGGTACGCGGGGACTGTACGGCGAGGCTGAGCACCTTCAGGTCGACCTTCGCCTCGACGGCGAGGCGTTTGAGCAGCTTGGGCGGGATCTGCTCGTACAGCATGTCCACTTTGGCGGACGAGACGTAGAGGTAGTAGCGCATGAGGTCAGGAGACGTCCTTCTCGGCGCGGGCGGCGGCGCGGGCGTTGGCGATGGCGGTCAGCGCGTCGAGATGCCCCTCGTGCAGGTACCGCGCCTCGCGGCAGTACGCCAGGACGTGCTCGACGGCCTCCTCGGTGCCGATCGCTGTCAGTCCGCGGAGCCCGGCAGCGTAGGTCGGTCCGTAGTAGCCGTCGTTGACGACGAGTGCCCGCAGGGATGCGACGGCCTCCGGGGAACGGCGCTCGCTCAGTGCCTCGGCGGCATACACCTGGGATGGGTACGTCTCGCGCGCACGGGTCGTGGCCAGCCGCCCCAGGGCGGCGGTCGCCTCGGGTTCGGGGCGGTCGGCGAGTGCCCCGACGAGGTAGCCGGCGAGGTCCGGGGGCACGCGGTCGACCAGGGCTGTCAGGACGGGCAGTGCGGGGCCGCCCATCCGGTCCAGGGCATACAGCGCGGCCAGCGCGACACCGTCGTCGTCCTCCGTACGGGAGTCACGGGAGTCGACGAGCTCCCCTAGTGCGGCGGCGGCCTCGGGCACGGGGAACGAGCCCAGTGCCTGCACGGCCCGTTCCCTTACCGTCTCGTGCGGCGACCGGACGCAGGCAAGGACGAGCGGCAGCGTGTCCGGTGCGCCGATCAGGCCCAGGGCGCGTACGGCGCGGGCGCGCAGTGCGCCGGGCTGCTCCTCGTCGGCGGTGACAGCCGCGAGGGACCCGGCGGCCCCCGTGTGCCGCAGGGTGCCCAGTGCGTCGGCGGCGGACGCGCGCACCGCCGTCGGGGCCGCGTCGTCCGCCAGGACGGCCAGGAGTGGGGCGGCGGCCTCGGGGGGACCGGTGAGGCTCAGCGCCAGCGCGGACCCCCGGCGTTGAGGGACGCTCCGGGTGGCATCGGTGAGCCGCGCCAGCAAATCGTGGACGGGTGGTTCGGGGAGGCCTGCGAGGACGTGCGCCACGGCCTCGGTGGCCTGCGGGTCGTCCAGTGCGTCGAGGAGGTCGGCGGTCGCGGTCCCGCCCGCGAGGGCACCCAGCGCGTGGGCCGCCGCCCGGCGCACGGCCGGGACGGCGGACTCCCGCAGATGGGAGGTGAGCAGGGAGACGTAGGGGTACTTCAGGTGTTGCTCGTCGTAGGCGAAGCCCGTGGGGAGTTCCGCCACCCGGTCGCAAGCGGCGACGACGGTGTGGGGTGGACACTCGGGGTGATGTGGTTGCTCGGCAGCCCTCTTCAGGACTACGAACAAGTGGGTCCGACCCTCGAAGGTCTGGGAGAGCAGCTCGGCCGCGAGGTGCACTGTGCCGGGGTCCTGGTCGCGAAGGGCCCGGCTCAGCAGCCTCTCGGGGACCGTCGTCTGGACGGGTGGCGGCCACGGCAGCAAGTGCAGGGCCTCGACAGCGGCACGGCGCACGTCCGGTCGTGTTCCGGCGGCGTCCGCCACGACCAGCAGCGCGGCCCCCGCACGCGGGTCGCCGATCGCGCCGAGTGCCCGGACCACGGGCAGGGGGTCGATCGGCAGGAACTGCCAGAGCGCGGCGAGGAGCCCTGGGACGGCCTCGGGTGACCGCAGGTCGGCGAGAGCGTCGACGATCTGCTCCGCTCGGTGGCCGTCCGTCTGCGATGCCTCCAGGGCGTCGAGGAGTCCGGCCACGGCTTCCGGGCCGCCGATGGTCGTCAAGGCCCGGTACAGGCTGCGGTTGGTGTGGGGATCGTCGACCGGCCGCCCCCGGTTCAGGAGCCCGACCAGTACGGGCACCGCGCGGCGCTCGCCCCGCTTCCCCAGGGCGCGCACGGCCGACATCCGCACCCCCCGGTACCGTTCACCCTCCCGTCCGCAGCAGTCGATCAGCGCGTCCGCCGCTTCGGGAGCCGCCATGCCGCCCAGCAGATCCACGGCCTGTACGGCGCGACGGTGGTCCTCGGCCCGTGCCACCCGGCACAGGCCCGCCACATCCCCGTCAAGGCGCATGTCCATCAGCTCACCGACCGGCGGGAACTCATCCATGTCCGTCCGCCATCGCCACGTAGAGCGGCGTGCCGATGACGATGGTCAGCTCCCGGCCGTCGTCCAACGTCAAGGCACCGTGCATCAGCCGACGCGCGAGGAACTCGCAGTACACGGGCGGCACCTCCATTTTCTCGGAGAAGTAGAGGACCTCGTCGAACACGGTGTGTCGACCTGGGTGTTCCTCGCGCCGACCCGCGTCCTCCTGAAGAAGCTGGAACATCGCGGGCAGCCCGGACCAGCCGACCCGGTGCATGTCCGGTGCGGGCTCGTACCCGATCAGGTGGTGGGCCGACCCGATCAGCGCGACGAGCGTGTCACCGTCGCGGCCCGCCATGAACGTCGGGCTCGCCACGCTGCCGTACCCGGCGACGCGCAGCCCGAGGTCCCCTCGGAACCAGGCGGTGGGCTCCGACATCCAGCTGACGTCGAACTCCCGCTCCAGGTACGACTCGACGATGTTCAGCCGGTCGTACATGGTCGCCTCGGTGCGCGGGGACTGTACGGCGAGGCTGAGCACCTTCAGGTCGACCTTGGCCTCGACGGCGAGGCGTTTGAGCAGCTTGGGCGGGATCTGCTCGTACAGCATGTCCACCTTGGCGGTGGAGAGGTAGATGTAGTAGCGCATGTGCCGGTCAGGCTTGCCGGTGCGCCAGGAAGGCGGTCCAGGCGGTGCACGTGACAGTGAGGTGCGGGGCCTCTGGGGTTTTGGAGTCCCGGATGTGGACGACGGCGGGGGCTTCGGCTATCTCCAGGCAGGCCTGCCCTTCGTCGTCGCTGTAGCTGGACTTGAACCACTCGGGCGCGGTGCCGTTACCCATCTCTCTCCTGGCAACAGTCAACAGGCGCGTATTCCCTGCTGAGTTGTGAGCGGTAGGGGTCATGGACCGCAGCCTCCCATACCTGTAGGTCAGGATCGCCACATCGTCGGGGCCGGCGATGAGGTGGCTTACGACGACATGGCGAGGCATCGCAGAGCGGTTGCGCACGCAGTGAGGTCAGCCGCGAGTTTCCTGGGGAAGCGTGAGGAACGCGGTCCAGGTGGCGGGGGAGATGATGAGGTGCGCTCCGCGCGGGTTCTTGGAGTCGCGGATGTGCACGGTGGCGACGGTTGCCGCTACCTGCACACAGTTGCCGCCGTCGCTGCCACTGTGGCTGGACTTGCGACAGTTGCGCGTGACCTCCAAGCAGGCGCCGCCTTCGCCGCTGCTGTAGCTCGACTTATGCCACTGGTAAGCGGCTTCCAGGCAGGCGCCGCCCTCGCTGCCGCTGTAGCTGGACTTGTACCAATCAAGTGCGGTGCTGCCACCCATTACTCTCCTAGCAGTCGGTCCAACAGGCCCTTGGTCTCCTCGGGATCTCGGGCATGGGTCCGCAGCATCGCATACTTCTGATTCAGGATCGCCACCTCGTCGAGGTCGGCGATCAGATGGCTGCCGCGCTGAGTCTCGGTGTAGGCGAGCCGCTGATGGTCAGGTGTCTCCAGCAGGATGAACGGGCCATCGAGGGCGGCGTGCGTGGTGCGGCCCAGAGGCAGGATCTGCAGGGAGACGCCGGGAAGGTCGGCACACTTGCGCAGATGGCGTACTTGCTCAACGTGCACGTTGGGGCCACCCAATCGGTCGGACAGCATTGCTTCCCAGATCACGAAGTTCGCCATCGGCGGCTGCTTGCGATGCAGGATCTCCCGTCGCTCGATGCGCATCGCGACAAGCTGCTCGATGCTGTCCTCGTCGTACACCGGCACGCGGCTGCGGAACACAGCCCGGGCATACGCTTCCGTTTGCAGCAGTCCGGGCACGACGAAGGCTTCGTACCAGGAAATCGAGAGGGCTTCTCTCTCCCGGTCCAGGTACTCCTCAGCGAACCTGGGTACCAGATCGACCTCCGGCATATTGTCGACCGCAGTCTCCAACGTCCGGCGGGTGCTCAGGATTTCGTCCAGCAGCACCGCCATATCCATCTTCAGGGCGCGCCGCCCCTGTTCGATGGAAGCGATGTGGTCCTCGCTGGCGGCGACGCGATCAGCCAAGGTTCTCTGCGTGAACCCCGCCGCCTCCCGGTGGAGGGCCAGTAGCGCCCCCACCAGCTTTCGCGCCGAAGCGTTCTTCTGTGGCCGTCGTCGCGAGCCGATCATGCGAGTACAACTCCCCACCGGAACTGGTCCATCCACCGGTGTGAGCCCGTACAGCAGGTCCGTACGACCTCACTTACTGCACCATCTTGGGCACATATTGTGACCCTCATCACGTGAACGACGAAACTTCCCCCGAACTCGCCTACGCCCGGTTCTACCAGCGGGAACGCCGCTCCGTCCCCGCAGCCCGCGCCTACGCGCAGATGGCCCTCTGCGGCTGGGGCGTCACCGGCCCCGCCGCAGCGGACATCCTCCTGGCGGTCAGCGAGCTGACGACAAACGCCCTGACGCACGGAGTCCCGCCGGGCCGCGGCTTCCTGCTGCGGCTCCGGCGGGACGGTGCCGCCGTACGTGTGGAGGTGCACGACAGCGGCGGCGGCCGGCCCCGGCCCGCCAAGGGGGGAGTGGGCGAGTCGGGGCGCGGCCTGCTCATCGTGTCGGCGCTCGCCGACAAGTGGGGCGTCGAACCACGCGACCCGGGAAAGGTCGTGTGGGCCGAGTTCGCCCAGGTCACCGGAGCAGCTCCACCTCCGCAAGGGTCGCCCGGCCCCCGGTGAACACAAGCCGGTACTTCTTGAACGAGCCGGGCTTGCCCACCGTGAACGGGCGGGTCTGCCTGTCCCAGGCGAACGACTCGCCGGACCGCTTGTCGACGGTCGACCACTCCTCGCCGTCGCGGGAACCCTGGAGGACCCACCCGCGCGGCGCGGACGCCTTGTCGGCCGACGTGAGGGTGTACTGCACGGCCTTGGTGCGGCCCTCGACCGGCAGGACGACGGAGGCCGCGTCGGCGTACGTGGCGGATGAGTTGTCGAACAGCTCCCCCTCCACCCGCGTCGCGTCCACGCGAGGAGACGGCACCTTGTCGTCGTCCGTGACGGAGACGGGCTGGGCTCCGGGCCCCGCGCCCCAAGCGGACGGCTTCGGCCCCATGTCGAATTCGAGGACCCCGCCCTTGGCGATGGCACTGTGCGGCAGGGCGGTGGAGTTCCACTTCTTGCCGTTGACCTTCAGGCCCTGGACGTACACGTTCTTCGCGCTGTTCTTGGGAGCCCTCACGACCAGGTCCCGGCCGTTGTCCAGGTGCACGGTCATCTTCTTGAACTGCGGCGAGCCGATCGCGTACTCGCCGCTGCCCATGACCAGCGGGTAGAAGCCGAGGGACGAGAAGAGGTACCAGGCGGACTGCTCGCCGTTGTCCTCGTCGCCGTGGTAGCCCTGGCCGATCTCGCTGCCGGTGTAGAGGCGGGAGAGGACCTCGCGGACCTTCTCCTGCGTCTTGTGGGGCTGCCCGGCCGCGTCGTACATGTACGCGGCGTGGTGCGCGACCTGGTTGGAGTGGCCGTACATGCCCATCCGGACGTCACGGGCCTCCGTCATCTCGTGGATGACGCCGTTGTAGGAACCGGCGAACTCGGGGGAAGCCGTCTCCGGAGTCGCGAAGTACGTGTCGAGCTTCTTCGCCAGGCCCTTCCGGCCCCCGTACAGGTTGGCGAGGCCACGCGAGTCCTGCGGCGCGGTGAAGGCGTAGCCCCACGCGTTGGTCTCGGTGTAGTCGTGGCCCCAGACGCGCGGGTCGAACTTCTCCGAGGGGACGCGCCAGTCGCCCTTCTTGTTCCTGCCCTGGAAGAAACCGGCCTTGGCGTCGAAGAGGTTGACGTAGTCGCGGGCGCGGTTCAGGAAGTAGGAGGCCTCCTCCTTGTAGCGCTTCTTGCCCGTCTTCTTGTGGAGGGCCTCGCCCATCTTCGCGATGCCGTAGTCGTTGAGGTAGCCCTCAAGCGCCCACGACAGGCCTTCGTGGGTCTCGGACGGCGTGTAGCCGAGGAACGGCGACGTTCCCATGCCCTTGCGGCCGTAGCCCGACTTGTCGGGCGCGACCGTCGCGTTCTTCACCGCCGCGTCGTACGCGGCCTTCGCGTCGAAGCCCTTGACGCCCTTCACGTACGCGTCGGCGAACGCCACGTCGGAGGACGTGCCGGTCATCAGGTCCGCATAGCCGGGCGAGGACCAGCGCGACGTCCAGCCGCCGTCCTTGTAGTGCTGCACGAAGCCGTCGACCAGCTCACCCGCCTTCTCCGGGGTGAGGAGCGAGTACGCGGGCCACGTCGTGCGGTAGGTGTCCCAGAAGCCGTTGTTCACGTACGGCTTGCCCTCGACGATCTTCGCGCCGGTGCGGGTGGGGGTGTCGGCGCCGGTCGCCGGGGAGAACGGCGACGCGTACTTGTACGTCGAGCCGACCTTCTCGAAACCCGAGTTGGGGTAGAGGTAGAGGCGGTACAGGCTGGAGTACAGGGACGTCTTCTGGCTCTCGCTCGCGCCCTCCACCTCCACCCGGCCGAGGATGTCGTCCCACTTGTCCTGCGCCCGCTCCTCGACCCGGCCGAAGGACGTGCCCGCGGGTATCTCCGCGTCCAGGTTGGCCTTCGCCTGGTCGACGCTGATCAGCGAGGTCGCCAGGCGCAGCGAGACGCTGCGGTCCGCACCGGGGGAGAAGCGGAGATAGCCGGTGGCGTCGGTGGTGCCGCCGCCCTTCAGCTTGCCGCCGTCCGTGACCGGGCGGTCGAAGGTGCCGTACACGAACATGCGCGTCGCGCCCGTGGACAGACCCGACTTCACGTCGGAGTAGCCCGTCACGACCCCCCTCTCCTTGTCCAGGGTCAGGCCGACGTCGTGCTTGGTGTTGCCCGTGACCTCGATGTTGTCGAAAATCATGCTCGCGTCGTCACCGGGATAGGTGAACTTGAACATGGCCGCGTGATCGGTCGGCGTCATCTCGGCCTTCAGGCCGTTCTCGAACGTCACGCCGTAGTAGTGCGGCCTCGCCGTCTCCTTCTCGTGCCGGAACGGCAGCGCCCGCTTGGCGCGGTCCGCGTCCGGGGTGCCCTTCGCCGCCGACGGCATCACCTGGAAGGTCTGTCGGTCGCCCATCCACGGGCTCGGCTCGTGGCTCGCGCTGAACGCCTGCACCGTGGGCAGGTTGTCGTCGTTGTTGCCGCGCGCGTAGTCGTACAGCCAGCTGACGGAGCCCGCGTTGGTCACCGGCGTCCAGAAGTTGAAGCCGTGCGGGACCGCCGTCGCCGGGAAGGTGTTGCCGCGCGAGAAGCCGCCGCTGGAGTTCGTGCCGCGTGTCGTCGAGGCGTAGTCGGAGGGGCGCGCCTTCGGCTTCGCGGGCGGGGTCTCCTTCAGCGACACGTCGTCCAGCCAGCCGCGGAACTTCGCCGGGCCCTTGGGGGAGTCGTAGCCGACCAGGATCCGGTCCACCGTCCTGCCCGCGGCGACCTCACCGATGCGTCCGGCGACGTCGTTCCACTGGTTGACGTACAGGACCTTCGCGTCGCCCTGCCCGCGCGGCGTCAGCGGGAAGCCGTGCTGGTCGGTGGCCTTGAGGTCGCTCAGATAGGTGCCGTCCGTAAACGCCAGGTCGACGGCGACGTTCGTGGCGTCGTAGTCGAGGTCACCGTCCGCCATCGACGGGAACACGCGGTACGACAGCTCCGTGTCGCGCCGCACGTCGACGTTCACGTCGAAGACCTTGTTGTACGAGTAGCCACGCTGCTCGGCGGTGTGCGTGCCCGCGTACCGCAGCGCCTGCCTGCCGGTGAACCCGGCGCGCGCCTTGGCCGTCGGGGACCCTGCGGGGCCGCGGTCGATCAGGCTCAGCATGTCGTCCGGCGGGGCCGGGGTGTCGCTGCCGCCTATGGAGAGCTGCACGTCGGCGAGTTGCAGGGCGTCGCCCGCGCCGTTGTTGGCGGTGATCTCCAGGCGGTAGTGCCGGTAGGCCGTCGCGTTGTCGAACTCGTACTTCTTCGTCGTGAAGGGGCTGGCGAACTTCTCGCCCGTACGGCTGTCGAGGTCCTTCCAGTCCTTGCCGTCGCTCGACCCCTGGAGCTTGAAATCCTTCGGGTCGCGCTCCGGGTGGTCGTTGGCGGAGGTCAGCGCGTACCGCACCACCTTCGCGGGCGCGTCGAGCTCGAACTCCACCCAGCCGGTGGGCTTGAAGGTGAGCCACTTCGTCGACTGCTCGCCGTCGACCAGCATCTCCTTGGTCTCCCCGGCACCGGCGTTCTCACCGCTCGCCCGCACGTCCACGACGTGGTCGTTGACGCTCCCCGGAATCCCGGAGGAGAAGCCGCCGTTGACCCCGGCGGCCTTCTTCCTGCCGTCGGGCCCCGTCTCGACCGTGCTCAGCCAGTCCGGCTGCGCGTCGTCCTTCTCGAACGAGGAACTGAACTCCCGCTCCGCCTTCGGAGTCCGCTCCGGCCCGGCCACGGCGACGCCCTGCGAGGCCGCGAGCACCGCGAGCGCGGTGAGGCCGACGGCGACCGGGGCGCGGCGCCCCGCCCCCGCCCGGCCGCCGTGCCGATTCACCCCTCGGCCTCTGTGTCGAGGTCTGTGTGCCATCCCCTGAGTCCCCTCCAAGCAACGATCTGGACAACGTTGTCAGCGGTTGCGCAGGGTCCAGTAGGGCTTTAAGTGGGCCGTGGTGTCAAGGGGGTTGACGGAGGCCGAATGCCGCGTCGCCCGGTGGCAGGGCGAGCACAGGGGGAGAGCGTGACGGCCATAGCCGGAGGGCCTCATGGTGAGGGGGTTCACGAGGAGGCGTCGAGTGCTCGCTTCCGCAGATCGGTCAATGTCGTCACCTGGCGGCGGGACGACGCGGGCAAGGCCGCCTCGACTCGTCCCTGGGCGGCGCGCACGGCCTCGGCGAGACCGCTCTGCCGCTGGCAGGCGGCGTCCCGCCGGGCGAGCTGGAGTTCGCGGCGGCCGACGGCCCGGAGGGCCGCACGGTCGTCTCCGGCCTTGTGCGCGGCCCTTTGGACGGCGCCGCGCGCATCCTGAAGGGTCGCGAACGGCTCGCCCTTGGCCCGCAGGCAGTCGGCCCACGTCCGCTGCGCGCCGCGGAACGCCGGATCGGCGAGGACTCGGTCGATCACTCGTGCGGTCAGTCCCGCGACGGTGAGTTCGGTCTGCTCCCACGCACTGCCGTACAGCACACGCCGTCCGAGGTGGACGCAGCCGTCCGTGTTGATGCGCAGGTCGGGACTGCCCGGCGCCCTGAGGATGCGCTCGTGCCTGCCTGTTCCCGTCAGCGCTGCGCGCCAGGCGCCGCGGCGTTCGGGGTCCAGGCGGGCGAGGACACGCGCGTTGGGATCGTCGGGCGGCCCGGCCAGAAGGTCGGCGGTGAGGCCGTACCCGTCCGCTGCGGCCTGCGTCTCGCTCAGCAGTCCGTACGGGCTCTCCGCCACCGTGCGACCGGCGGGGACCGGACGGTAGGCGAAGCCCCGCTGCCGCATGCAGGCGGCGACGGCGCGCTCCTCGGAGGCGTGCAGGGACTTCGCCTGCTCCGCGGGGACCACGGTCGCTCCGTCGAACGGCGCGGGTGGCGGGTCGTCGCCCCGGTGGGCGGGTGCTCGGGAGCACCCGCCCACCACCAGCAGACACAGAGCGATCACGACCGCCGGCTGGGCGCGCACGTGCTCAACACCAGTGGTTGGAGGCGACGTTCTTGTAGTACGGGGTCCCGGAGAGGTTGCCGATTCCGTAGCCGCGGCGGATGTCCACGTCGCTGCCGGACCTGCCGAGGCCGCTGTAGATCGTCACGGTGCACTGGGTGCCGCTGTTGGACACCGACACCGCGTTGTTGAACTTGTTGTACTGGAGCAGGTTGTTGTTGTTGCCGTACACCGTGCCCGGGTCACCGGAATAGTTCGTGCTCAGGTACGCGCAGAGCGCACCCGAGGGGCACGGGTCGGCGGTGGCCGGCGTGGCCGATCCCACGGCCAGGCCCATGGCGACCGCAGCGATCGCGGCTCCGCTCGCCGTCAGCTTCTTGAGCATGCTCCTTCTCCCGTCTTCCACCGGGCTTCCGGCCCGGCTGGCGGACAGAACAGGGCAATCATGGGCAAAGCAGCAGCCATGCGCCAGCCAATAACTGGCCACCTCGCTCAGCACCGCCGGGCAGAGGCCACGTTCTTGTGGAACGGGACTTGTGAGGTCGCCGATCCCGTGACCGGGCTGGAGGGTCAGGGAGGGTCCGGTGTAGTGCTTCTTGGTGTAGAGGGTCACGGCGCAATGGGTGCCTGAGTTGTACACCGAGACCGCGTTGGCGAACTCGTGGATGCGCAGCAGATCCTCCATGTTCCGGTCGGCCAGACCGGGCTTGCCTCCGTAACCGCGCTCCGTGTACGCGCACAGGTTCCCGGGGGGACACGGTTCCGCGGCCGCGTCGGCAGCCGTCGGCCCCACGGCCGGCCCCAGAGCGGCCGTCACGATGACGGTCGCACTCGCCATCAACTGCTTCAGCATCGTTGCTCCGCTCCGTGGACGTCGTCTGCCCTTCCGAAGGGGTTCGACGGAAGAGGTTTGACGGGGGTCATCCTCTGAGCAGACTGAGAGGTTGAGAAGGCGTTAACCCGTCACGTTCTCCGGAACCGAAGCCCGCGCCGCCCGATGTCTGACGCTTGATGCTCGGTGCTCGGTGCTCGGTGCTCGGTGCTCGGTGCCTGGTGCCCGATGACTGATGCGACACGGTCAGACCAGGAAGCGCTCCACCTCCTGCGCGCGCTGGTCCATCTGCTTCGCGATCCCCTCGGCGACGTCCGTGACGAGGCGGTCGACGTCGGCGGGGTCGAGGGCCGCGTGGTGCAGGGTGGTCTTGATGAGCTGGCGGGCGCCGAGTTCGGCGCCCTTGGGGAGGGCGAGGGCGACGGCCGCCGTGGCCGCGGCGGTGCCCACCTTCGCCGGGGTCACGCCGCCGCGCAGCATGCGCTTGAGGAACATCATGCCGACCTGCGGCACCCGCGTGGCCGCGGCGAGCACCGTCTGGGAGCCGCGCAGCATGATCCACAGGGCCCGGATGCGGCGGCTGATGGTCGTACCGATGATCTCGGGCAGGGTGATGTCCAGCGTGAACTGGTCGTCACGGATGCCGTACGAGCGGCAGATGCCGAGCACGAGCGGGATCAGCGTCTCCTCCAGCGTGCCGCGCAGATCGGCCAGGACCGAGTCCATACCGGTGAGTTCGCGGATGAGCTCGTCCAGATTCTGCTCGCCGCCCGTGTCCTCGCGCGCCGCCCGCTCCAGGAGGTGCGCGAGGAGGGTGCCCTTGGCCTGGTCGAACGCGGTGAGCAGCCCCGCGCGGATGGCCTCCTCGAACTCCGTGCGGTCCTTCAGCGCGAGGATGTCGCGGCGGAACCGGGCCACGTTGACGCTGTGCCGCCCGATGCTGGCGAGCCCCCGGGTCACCGACAGGGAGGGCTCCGTGTCGTTCTCCACGGTGGCCTCGGGGAACGCCGCGGCGCACAACTCGCGGACCACGGGCATGCGGGAGCCGCCGCCGGTGAGGACGACCAGCTCGGGCCCCGGCGGCCCGAGGTGGCCGCGCACCTCCGTGAGCATCGCCGCGAAGCGGTCCGCCCAGCCGCCGGGCGCCCTGACGACGCGCTCGCGGACGTCGATCTGCCGCAGGCGCTCCACGCTGAGGGAGACCAGGGCGACCAGTTCGGGGGCGCAGCCGGACCGCAGTTCCTGAAGCCGCAGGTCCTTGCCGGTGAACTGGGCCTCCTTCGCGCGGCGGCAGACCAGCGCCAGCATGTCGGCGCCGCCGTCCCGCTTCAGGGCCCTGGTGAACTCCGGGTCCTGTGCGAAGTCCCTGCGCAGCAGCCCGGCCAGGGTGGCGTCGATCTCCCGGCAGCCCAGTTCGGCGCCCACGGGCAGGTTCTTCGGGATCAGGTCCTCCACGACGGTGAGGTCGGTGGTGGAGGAGCCCACGTCGACGACGAGGACACGGTCGAGCCCGGTCCGGTCCCTGCGCTCCGCCCTGCGGTCCCGGACGTGCACCAGGGCCGACTGGGACTCGGCCACCAGGCGCACCGGCACGTCCATGACGCCGAGCTGGCGCTGGTAGGCCCGTACGGAGGCCCGGTCCCAGCCCGCGGGGTGGCCGACGTACAGGACGCAGTCCTCGCGGACCTCGGGGTGGGCGGCGAAGAACTCCGCGAGGAACACCTGGGCGAACTGCACCGCCTGGAGGTCGGTGTGGCCGTGGCGGTTCTTGAAGTTGACGCTGAAGTGCACGCAGTTCCTGGCGAGGACGGCGTCCTCGCCGATGACGACGGTGTGGACGCTCTGGCCGAGGTCCGGCGCGGGCACGCGCCCGAGCGCGGTGACGACCGAGGGTCCCTCGGTGCCGCGGCGGTGCACCTCCGCCTGGTCGCGCCCGGCCGTCGGCAGCCAGCACAGGGAGCTCTCGCCGTCTCCGAGGTCGAGGCCGACCGCGTACCGGACGTCGCGTTCCATGTCGTCCGTGCGTCCCGTGTCGCCCGTGTGCTCCGTGCCGCCGGTGTGCTCCGTGCCGTCCGCGTGTTCCATGGCCTCCGTCACTGGCCCTGTCCCTCTCCGGTGGCGCCTGCGGGCGTGAAGGCCGGGGCGGGCGCCGCACCGCCGTTCGGCGGGCCGCCCGTGACCGTGAGCACCTGCGTGAGCAGTCTGATCTCGGTCGGGGTCGGCGGGTCGGGGAAGTCGAAGCCCTCGCGTCGGTGGGCGACGGCCGCGAGCAGCCGCCGCACCCCCGGGTTCTCCTGGGAGAGGGCGGCATCCTGGCCGCTGAGGTCCGACTTGTAGAACTCGGCGTCGTCGTAGCGCCGCCAGACCCCGGGGTCGGCCCGCAGCGCGGCGAAGAATCCCGGGTGCTTCATGCGCAGCGCGAGCAGGGTGCCCGCGTGCAGCAGGAGACGGCGCGAGGGCGGGTCGTCGGGGTTGAGGCGCAGGGTCACGGCCGTCAGGTTCAGCCCGTTGACGAAGCGGCGGACGCGGCGCGGGTTGGCCTCGAAGGCGACCTCGATCAGCTCCCACAGTTCGCGCGAGCCCGAGAGCTGGGAGTCGGTGATCTTTCCCTGGAGGTGGCGGACGATGGCCTCGAAGGAGACACCTGGCAGGTGGTACGGGAAGTGGATGAGTTTTTCCAGGTACTGACGGCCACGCGCCTCGTCCGGGTGCTCGGCGTTGAACCGCCGGGCGGCGGCCTCCGCGACCACCTGGTAGTCCATGGCCAGGACGAACACGCAGGACGCCTCGCCGAGGAACAGTTTGAGGGAGTCGAGGACGGTGATGGCCGCGTCCGGGGTGCAGCGGTCGAGGTCGTCGACGAACAGCACGAGCCGGCCGCCGTCGGTGTAGGTGCCGACCACCTCGGCGAAGTCCTGCTCGAAGCGGTTGACGTGCAGATATGTCTCCGTGCCCGGTTCGGTGAGGGCGTCCTGCGCGGCGTTCACGTCGTCGGCGGTGAGGATGCCCGCGGTGAGCGGCCCGGCGGCCCGGCGGGCCAGGAGCCAGGCGGCGGCCTGGCTGAGGCGGCGGACGGTGTCCAGGGCGCCGGCCATCCGCTCGCGCAGGGCGAGGTCGCCGGCGAGGCGCCGCTCCTCCAGCTTCTGGGCGATCTCGGTGAGCACGCTCTGGATCAGGGCGTGCCAGATCTCGTCCTTCTGGTCGTACTTCCACGGGTTGAACCAGACGGTCGGCAGGCCGCGCTTGGCAAGGAGGTCCTGGCAGACCTTCATGAAGCTGGACTTGCCCATGCCCCAGGGTCCGAAGACCCCGACGGTGAGCGGCAGGTCCTCGGTGGCGGCGATGGCCTCGCAGAGTACGTCGGCGTGTGCCCGGAACCCGAAGCGGTCCCCGTCCGCGTCCGGGATCGGGTTGTCGGTCAGCAGCATGAGCCCCCCCATGCGCCACGACGAATCAGCCACGGTGACCGATTGTCAGCGGCATACCGCTCATGGTGCCCGAACCGGCTGTTCTGCGAGCGAAGTTCGCCGAAGTACCCGGAAGGTGAAGGGATCGGAAGGCGGCGTGTCCCGGAAGGCGGAGGGCCCGGAAGGCGGAGCGCCCCGAAGGTGGACTGCCCGGAAAGGCGAGCGGGGCCGAGGGCGCTTGAAATGGCCCGGTCCGATTCCGCATTGGTACGGACTTATATGGCGCCGGAACCACGGCCGGAACCACGGCTGGAACCACCGCCGTAACCGCGGCCGGAACGGGGAAGCGGCACGCCTCCGTGAGGTCTCAACTCGGAAAAGACCGCAGCCCAAACCTGCATTCGATCTTGCTTGCCAGACCTCAAGTGGACTATACCTGTCGGCGTCCGCACTGAGCCGGATCGACCAGCCCCCGGAACGACCGACCGCGGGCCCGTTTCGGTCGTTCACCGGCGGCGGACACATCCCGCACCATCGCACGACCCCAGCTTCACAACTCCGCGGTGCCGGGGAGGATCCGGTTCACCGCCTGAGTCCTGGAAGAAGGCGAGGACTTGAGCATGGGATCCACCCCTGGGACCTCCGGCAGGCCCGACGCGAGCGGTGTCGGCCGCCGTGACCTGATCAAGCGTGCTGCCGCGCTCGGCATCATCTCCGTACCGACGATGAGTTTTCTGTCGGCCTGCGCCTCCGGCGGCGGTGACGACAACGACAAGGCCAAGACGGTCAAGAAGTCGAAGGAGAACCCCTTCGGCGTGGCCAAGGACAACGACCTCGACGTCTTCATCTTCAAGGGCGGCTACGGCGACGAGTACGCCAAGGTCTGGGAGTCGTCGTACGAGAAGAAGTACGGCGGCTCGGTCGCGCACAGCGGTGAGCAGGACGTCACCGGCAAGCTCCAGCCCCGCTTCAACAAGGGCAACCCGCCGGACGTCGTCGACGACTCCGGCTCCAAGAAGATGAAGCTGGACACCCTGCACAAGGAAGGTCATCTGACCGACCTCACGCAGCTTCTCGACGCGCCGTCGATCGACGACCCGAGCAAGAAGATCCGCGACATCATGCTGCCCGGCACCATCGAGCAGGGCACCTTCGGCGGCAAGTTCCACGCGCTGTTCTACGTCTACGCGGCGTGGGGTCTGTGGTACTCCAACAAGCTCTTCAAGAAGCACGGTTGGAAGGTGCCGAAGACCTGGGACGAGCTCCTGGACATCATGAAGGACGCCAAGTCCAAGGGCATCGGCGGCCTCGCCCACCAGGGCAAGTACCCGTACTACATGAACATCGTCATCATGGACCTGATCGCCAAGACCGGCGGTATGGACGCCGTGAAGGCGATCGACAACCTCGACAAGAAGGCCTTCGTCGGCAACCCGGCCGCCGAGCGCGCCATCGAGGCGGTGTACGAGATCGTGGAGAAGGGCCTGCTGATGCCGGGCACCAACTCCCTGGAGCACACCGAGGCCCAGACCAAGTGGAACGAGTACAAGGCGGTCTTCATCCCGTCCGGTTCCTGGCTGGAGAACGAGCAGGCCAAGCAGACGCCCGCCGACTTCGAGATGACGTTCCTGCCGCTGCCCCTGCTGCCCGACTCCAAGATGAAGCTGCACGCCGTGCGCACCGGCGCCGACGAGCCCTTCATCGTGCCGTCCAAGGCCAAGAACGTGCCCGGCGGCCTGGAGTTCCTGCGCCGGATGCTCTCCAAGGAGGGCGCCACCGCCTTCGCCAAGGAGGCCAGCTCGCTGTCCGTGCTCGGCCCCGAGTACGTCGACAGCAGCGTCGAACTGCGCCCCGGCATCAAGACGGCCCTCGCCGCCGTCGGCGCGTGCCCGGTCGACGAGCGCTTCAACTTCCGCTACTCGGAGTGGTACGGCGAGCTGGACGTCGAGATCCAGAACGCCACCGGTGAGCTGATGGCCAAGCGCATCACGCCCAAGCAGTGGCTCCAGCGCTGCCAGAAGGCAGTCGACAAGGAAGCCGCGAAGAACCCCGACAAGAAGCGGAACTAGTCGTCGTCATCCGCCGGCCGGGACCGGGCGGCGCGGCCGGGCCCGGCTCCGCCCAGGGGCCGGCCGGCGGTGCGGCGCGGCCGCGGCACGGCCACGGCAAGGCCAGGAGCAGGGTGTTATGCATCGGAAAAAGTACCCGTTCATCGCGGGATTCCTCATTCTTCCCGTCGGGCTCTATGTATTGCTGGTCATCTGGCCCTACATCCAGACCATCAGCTACTCCTTCACCGACTGGAGCGGCGCCTCCCAGAACTTCAATTTCGTCGGCCTCGACAACTACAAGGACCTGGCGAAAGACGACGTCTTCGTCAAGGCGCTGCAGCACAATGCCCTGCTGCTTGTCCTGGTGCCGACCCTGACCATTCTGCTCTCGCTGTTCTTCGCCTTCATGGTGAATGTCGGCGGCCGCGGCGGAGCCGGCGGAGTGTCCGGCGTCAAGGGTTCCGGTTTCTACCGCGTGATCTTCTTCTTCCCGCAGGTCCTGTCCATCGCCATCCTCGCCATCCTCTTCAAGGCGGTCTACCGCGGCGACGACTCCGGCCTGATCAACGGCACGCTCCAGGCCGTCGGCCTCGGGGACAAGAACCACCCCACGGAGTGGCTGAACGACCCGGACCTGGTGCTCTGGTGCATCGTCTTCGTGATGATCTGGGCCGGGGCGGGCTTCTACATGGTGCTGTTCTCCGCCGCCATGCAGTCCATCCCGAGGGACGTCTACGAGGCGGCGCTGCTGGACGGCGCCGGGCGGTTCCAGACCTTCTTCCGGGTCACGCTGCCGCTGCTCTGGGAGACGATCCAGACGGCCTGGGTGTTCCTGGCCATCCTCTCCATGGACGCGTTCCTGCTCATCTCCACCCTCACGTCGCAGGACTTCGGCGGTGGCCCCGACCACAGCAGCGAGGTCATCTCGACGTACCTGATGCGCAACTTCCAGACGTACAGCAAGAGCGGGTACGCCTGCGCCATGGGTGTGGTGATGCTGCTGCTCACCCTGATCGTGTCCATCGTCACGCTGCGGCTCAGCCGCCGTGACCGCATCGAGTACTGAGGGAGGCGCGAGCGATGACGGCTCCCGCGACTCAACCGCCGCTCACCCCGGCCAAGGAGCCGCCCCGGCGCGGCGTCGGCAGCGGCCCCGGCCGGGACGGCATGGAGGGCAAGACCCTCAACGCCTTCTCGCACGGCTTCCTGGTGCTGTGGGCGGTCATGATCGTGCTGCCCCTGATCTGGATCCTGCTCGGCAACTTCAAGACCGACTCCCAGATCAAGTCCAGCGCCTGGACCTGGCCGACCGAGTGGACCTTCGACGCCTTCCAGCGCGGCTGGGAGAAGGGCGTGGGCGACTATCTGCTCAACACCCTGATCGTCATGGTCGTCTCGGTGCCCCTGACGATGCTGCTCGGCGCCATGGCGGCCTACGTCCTGGCCCGCTACGACTTCGTCGGCAACCGGTTCGTGTACTACTTCTTCGTCGCCGGGGCGATGTTCCCGGTGTTCCTCGCGCTCGTGCCGCTGTACTTCATGGTCGACCGGCTCGGCATGCTCAACACCTATCAAGGGTTGATCCTGGTGTACGTGGCGTACTCGCTGCCGTTCACCGTGTTCTATCTGCACTCGTTCTTCCGGACGCTGCCCACGGCCGTGCACGAGGCCGCCGTGATCGACGGTGCGTCGCACACCCGGGTGTTCTTCCAGATCATGGTGCCGATGGCGAAGCCGGGCCTGATCAGCGTGGGAATCTTCAACGTCCTGGGCCAGTGGAACCAGTACATCCTGCCGCTCACCCTGATGCAGAAGCAGAGCGGCGGCGACGCGGACCGCTCCATGCTCGCCCAGGGCCTGGTCAGCCTGATGAACCAGGGGAACTACGAGACGGACCTGCCCGCCCTGTACGCGGGCATGACCATCTCCATGATCCCGGTGCTCGTGGTGTACCTGTCCTTCCAGCGGCAGGTCCAGTCCGGTCTCACGGCGGCCACGATCAAGTAACGACGGTATCGACGGTAACGATCAAGAAGTGGACACGATCAAGTAGACGTGGACACGATCAAGTAGTCGAACGCGATCACCCACAGGAAGCGCCCCGTACGCGGGGCGTTTCGTGTGTGCGGTGCGGCGGCCTGGATTTCCGTCAAGGACTTGACTGCGGCAACCCCTTCAGCAGAGCTTGGAGTTCACAACTTGTACGGGCGGCGACGACGCCGCCCGCCATAGGCGGGAGTGGATGAGTCGATGGAGACTCCGGGGTCGCAGTCGTCACTGCACCGAGCAAATCTGGAGCGGGTCGTGCGCGCGGTACGGCTCGCCGGTTCGCTCACGCAGGCGGAGATCGCCAGGACGACGGGCCTGTCCGCCGCGACGGTATCCAACATCGTCCGGGAGCTGAAGGACGGCGGCACCGTCGAGGTCACCCCCACGTCCGCGGGCGGCCGCCGGGCCCGCAGCGTCTCCCTGAGCGGTGACGCGGGCATGGTCATCGGCATCGATTTCGGCCATACCCACCTGCGCGTCGCGCTCGGCAACCTGGCCCACAAGGTGCTCGCGGAGGAGTCCGAGCCGCTGGACGTGGACGCCTCCGCGGCACAGGGCTTCGACCGCGCGGAACGCCTGGTCGGACGCCTGATCGAGGCCGCCGGCGTGGACCGCGCCAAGGTCGCGGGCGTCGGCCTCGGCGTACCGGGGCCCATCGACGTGGAGTCCGGCACGCTCGGCTCCACGTCCATCCTGCCGGGCTGGACGGGCACCAGGCCCGCCGAGGAGATGAAGGACCGGCTCGGGGTGCCCGTGCACGTCGACAACGACGCCAACCTGGGCGCGCTCGGCGAGCTGGTCTGGGGCGGCGGGCGCGGGGTCAGGGACCTCGCGTACATCAAGGTCGCGAGCGGTGTCGGCGCCGGACTCGTGATCAGCGGCCGGATCTACCGGGGCCCCGGCGGCACGGCGGGGGAGATCGGGCACATCACCCTGGACGAGTCGGGGCCCGTCTGCCGCTGCGGCAACCGCGGCTGCCTGGAGACCTTCGCCGCCGCCCGCTACGTCCTGCCGCTGCTCCACTCCAGCCACGGCAGCGACCTGACCATGGAGCGCGTGGTCGCCCTCGCCAGGGACGGGGACCCGGGCTGCCGCCGGGTGATCGCCGACGTCGGGCGGCACATCGGCAGCGGTGTCGCGAACCTGTGCAACCTGCTCAACCCGAGCAGGGTGGTCCTCGGCGGCGCCCTGGCGGAGGCCGGGGAGCTGGTGCTCGGCCCGATCAGGGAGTCGGTGGGGCGGTACGCGATCCCGAGCGCCGCGCGCCAACTGTCCGTTCTGCCGGGGGCACTCGGCTCGCGCGCCGAGGTGCTCGGGGCGCTCGCCCTCGCGCTCAGCGAGATGGGGGATTCAACCCTTTTGGATGGAAGCCTGCCTTCCGCCACGCCCGCCTTCACTTAGATAACGCATGGCACCGTTGTCATCTCGTTAAGGATTTACTCCTTGACGCGTGTCAAGCGGCCGAGTTGACTTCGAGCACCTCGGCCGCAACGACGCGGCCACGTCAGGGAGGCACCCCCAATGAACGCATTGACGCGCCGCGTCGGCATAGGCACCGTCACCGTTTCCATGGCGCTGGCCTTGGCCGCGTGCGGCGAAGCCGGTGACGGCGAGGACAAGGGCGGCGGCGGCGACGGCAAGACCATCGGTCTGCTGCTGCCGGAGAACAAGACCACGCGCTACGAGACCTTCGACCGTCCCATCATGGAGTCGAAGATCGAGTCGCTCTGCGGCGACTGCGAGGTCAAGTACAACAACGCCGCGCAGGACATCGAGACGCAGAAGAAGCAGTTCGACGCCCTGATCACGCAGGGCGTCAAGGTGATCATCCTGGACTCGGTGGACTACAAGTCCACCAAGGGCTGGGTCGAGCGCGCCAAGAAGGAGGGCGTGCAGGTCGTCGCGTACGACCGGCTCGCCGAGGGCCCGCTGTCGGCCTACGTCAGCTACGACAACGAGAAGATCGGCCGGCTCCAGGGCGGCGCCCTGGTCAAGGCGCTCGGCTCGAAGGCCAAGAGCGCCAACGTTGTCATGATCAATGGTTCGCCGACCGACCCGAACGCCCCCTTCTTCAAGAAGGGCGCCCACTCGGTGCTCGACAAGAACGTCAAGAAGATCGCGTACGAGCAGGACATCCCGGACTGGTCCCCGGACGAGGCCAACAAGAAGATGGCCACCGCCATCGACAAGCTCGGCAAGGACGGCATCGACGGCGTCTACTCCGCCAACGACGGCATGGCGGGCGGCATCATCACCGCCCTCAAGCAGCGCGGCATCGACGTCCCCGTCGGCGGCCAGGACGCGGAGCTCGCGGGCCTTCAGCGCCTGCTGACCGGCGACCAGGCCTTCACGATCTACAAGCAGATCAAGCCCGAGGCCGAGACCACCGCCGAGATCGCGGTCCGCCTCCTCAAGGGCAAGAAGATCGACGACATCACCGACCGCAAGGTGAACTCGCTCAGCGGCGACTACAAGGGCATCCCCGCGAAGCTGTACGACGCGCAGGCGATCACCAAGGACGAGGTGGCCGACACCATCGTCAAGGACAAGGTGTACAAGGTCAGCGAGATCTGCACCAAGGAGTTCAAGAAGGCCTGCGAAGAGGCCGGGATCAAGTAACTCCCGCCCTGCCCGGGTGTTGACGCGGCCCGAGAGCCGCGAGACACCTTCCCCAGCGGTCCGGTGCCCGCCCGAGCCACATCCCGCCCCGCAGCCGGAGGGCGGGCACCGGCCACCTCGCTCCGCCCGTTCCCCCCTGCTCCCGCAGCTCTTCACCATCCCCGCCGGCCAGGCGGCGAAGGAGATGATTCACGTGTCCGCTACGCCCGTGCTGGCGTTGCGCGGGGTCTCCAAGCGATTCGGTGCCGTCCAGGCGCTCACGGACGTAGACCTCGAGATCCACACCGGTGAGGTGGTCGCCCTCGTCGGCGACAACGGCGCCGGAAAGTCCACGCTCGTCAAGACCATTTCCGGGGTCCACCCCATCGACGACGGTGCCATCGAGTGGGAGGGCACCAAGGTCGACATCGGCCGGCCGCACGACGCCCAGAACCTCGGCGTCGCCACCGTCTACCAGGACCTCGCGCTCTGCGACAACCTCGACGTCGTCGCCAACCTCTTCCTCGGCAGCGAGCTGAGGAGCGCCTCCGTCCTCGACGAGATCAGGATGGAGAAGCGCGCCCGGGAGCTCCTGGACACCCTGTCCATCCGCATCCCGAGCGTCCGCATCCCCGTCGCCGCGCTCTCCGGCGGTCAGCGGCAGGTCGTCGCCATCGCCCGCGCCCTGGTCGGCGACCCCAAGGTCGTCATCCTCGACGAGCCCACCGCCGCCCTCGGCGTCGAGCAGACCGCGCAGGTCCTCGACCTCGTGGAGCGGTTGCGCGAGCGCGGCCACGGCGTGATCCTCATCAGCCACAACATGGCCGACGTGCAGGCCGTCGCCGACCGGGTCGCGGTCCTGCGGCTCGGCCGCAACAACGGCGTCTTCGACGTCGCGCAGACCTCGCCCGAGGAAGTCATCGCCGCGATCACCGGCGCCACGGACAACGCCGTCACCCGCCGCAGGGCGCGCACGGCCACGGCACTGAAGGAGGACGCGAAGTGAGCGACCTCGCCAAGACCCCCGAGCCCACGAAGGGCCCCGCGGACCGCACGGACCGCACGGCCCCGGGCGACGCCGTGGACGCCGAGCAGTCCGCCGCCCCCGCGGCGGCCGCCGCGCCGGTCGATCCGCGCCTGCTCGTGCGCGAGCAGGGCTTCGCCGGGTACTGGACGGAGTTCGTCCGCAAGGTGCGCGGCGGTGAGCTCGGCTCCCTGCCCGTCGTCATCGGCCTGATCGTCATCGGTCTGGTCTTCCAGCTCCAGAACGACAAGTTCCTGTCCGCGAGCAGCCTCGCCAACATCGCGGTGTTCACCTCCGGCGTCGGCATCATGTCGGTCGGCATCGTCTTCGTGCTGCTGCTCGGCGAGATCGACCTGTCCGTCGGCTCCGTGGCGGGTGTCGGCGCCGCCGTCTGGGCGGTACTCAGCGTCAACCACGGCTGGGGCGACTGGCTGTCGGTGTTCGTGGCGATCGCCTCCGGTCTGGTGATCGGCGTCCTGCACGGCTTCTTCTTCGCCAAGATCGGCGTACCGGCCTTCGTGGTCACCCTGGCGGGCTTCCTCGGCTGGAGCGGTCTGCAGATCTGGATGATGGGCAAGGAGGGCAGCATCAACACGCCCACCGGCTCCGTCGTCGAGGACCTGACCACGCACTTCTTCGCCGACAAGGCCGCCGCCTACGGGCTCGCCCTGGTCGCGGTGCTCGCCTACGCGGGCTCCCAGCTCTGGGACTCCCGGCGCCGCAAGGAAGCGGAGCTGCCCTCGCGCCCGCTCAGCGAGGTCCTGCTGCGCACCGGCGTCCTCGCGGTGCTCGCCTTCGTGGTCGCGTACTTCCTGAACGAGCCCAAGGGCGCCCGCGGCCTGCCGCTCGCCCTGGTCCTGTTCCTGGCCGTCCTGGTGATCGCGGACTTCGTGGCCCGGCGCACCACCTTCGGCCGCCAGGTCTTCGCGGTCGGCGGCAACGCGGAGGCGGCCCGCCGCGCGGGCATCAACGTCGACCGGGTGCGGATCACCGTGTTCGCGATCTCCGGCATGCTCGCCGCCTTCGGCGGACTCTTCATCGCGAGCCTGTCCGGCGGCGCGACCAAGAGCCTCGGCAGCGGCAACACCCTGATGATCGTGATCGCGGCGGCCGTCATCGGCGGCACCAGCCTCTTCGGCGGCCGCGGCAAGATCTGGTCCGCCATGCTCGGCATGCTCGTGATCCAGTCGATCCAGCAGGGCCTGAACCTGGAGGGCATGGCCAGCGAGATCCAGTACATGATCACCGGTGCGGTGCTGCTCGCCGCCGTCGTGATCGACTCGGTCTCCCGGCGCACCCAGAAGTCCGCGGGCCGCGCCTGAACCCGCAGGTCCGTGCCCGGCACCGGTCCCCCCGGCGCCGGGCACGGCCGCGTCCGCGACCGTTCAAAAATAGGAACGTGTGTTCCCCTGGTGTGCCGGGTACTGGTGGGTCCTACCGGTCGTACCAGTCGATTTACAGCCGATCGCGTGACGTACGACTCCCGGGCCGGACTCCGCCGTCAGCGGCGGAACATTAGAATCGACAGGCCCGGCAATGCTCGAACAGCGCTACACGCTCTACTGCAAGGAGGCACGGGTGCCGCTGCTGACCCGCATCACGGGACCGCGCGATCTCGACCCGCTCGGCCCGGAACAGCTCAACGAGCTGGCGACCGAGATCCGCGGCTTCCTCGTCGACGCAGTCGCCAAGACCGGCGGCCACCTCGGCCCCAACCTCGGCGTCGTCGAGCTGACCATCGCCCTGCACCGCGTCTTCGAGTCGCCCAGGGACAAGGTCCTCTGGGACACCGGACACCAGGCCTACGTGCACAAGCTGCTCACCGGCCGCAAGGACTTCTCCGCGCTGCGCGCCAAGGGCGGCCTGTCCGGCTACCCCGCGCGCGCCGAGTCCGACCACGACGTGATCGAGAACAGCCACGCCTCCACGGTCCTCGGCTGGGCCGACGGCCTCGCCAAGGCCAACGAGGTGCGCGGCAAGGACGACCACGTGGTCGCCGTCATCGGTGACGGCGCGCTCACCGGCGGCATGGCCTGGGAGGCGCTGAACAACATCGCCGCCGCCAAGGACCGCCCCCTGGTCATCGTGGTCAACGACAACGAGCGGTCGTACGCCCCCACCATCGGCGGCCTCGCCAACCACCTCGCGACCCTGCGCACCACCGACGGCTACGAACGCTTCCTGGCCCGCGGCAAGGACATCCTGGAGCGCACCCCGGTCGTCGGCAGGCCGCTGTACGAGACGCTGCACGGCGCCAAGAAGGGCCTGAAGGACTTCATCGCCCCGCAGGGCATGTTCGAGGACCTCGGCCTGAAGTACGTCGGGCCGATCGACGGCCACGACATCGAGGCCCTGGAGTCCGCCCTTCAGCGCGCCAAGCGCTTCGGCGGCCCGGTCATCGTGCACTGCATCACCGAGAAGGGCCGCGGCTACCAGCCCGCCGAGGAGGACGAGGCCGACCACTTCCACGGCATCGGCCCGATCCACCCCGACACCGGCCTGCCCATCGCCGCCGGCGGCATGGACTGGACGTCCGTCTTCGGCGAGGAGATGGTCAAGCTCGGCCGGGAGCGCGAGGACATCGTCGCGATCACCGCCGCGATGCTCCAGCCGGTCGGCCTGAAGAAGTTCGCCGAGGAGTTCCCCGGCCGGGTCTACGACGTCGGCATCGCCGAGCAGCACGCCGCGGTGAGCGCGGCGGGCCTCGCCACCGGCGGCCTGCACCCCGTCTTCGCCGTGTACGCCACCTTCCTCAACCGGGCCTTCGACCAGCTCCTGATGGACGTGGCCCTGCACAAGTGCGGCGTCACCTTCGTCCTGGACCGGGCCGGAGTCACCGGCACGGACGGCGCCTCGCACAACGGCATGTGGGACATGTCGATCCTCCAGTGTGTGCCGGGGGTGCGGATCGCCGCCCCGCGCGACGCCGACCAGGTCCGCCTCCAGCTCCGCGAGGCCGTCGAGGTCGACGACGCGCCGACCGTCGTGCGCTACTCCAAGGGCGCCGTCGGCCCCGCCGTCAAGGCCGTCGCGAAGGTCGGCGGCATGGACGTGCTGCGCCGTGCCGACACCGACAGGCCCGATGTCCTCCTCGTCTCCGTGGGCGCGCTCGCCCCGATGTGCCTGGAGATCGCCGGTCTGCTCGACAAGCAGGGCATCTCCACGACCGTCGTCGACCCCCGCTGGGTCAAGCCGGTCGACGAGGCGATGGCGCCGCTCGCCGAGCAGCACCGCGTCGTGGTCACCGTCGAGGACAACTCCCGCGCGGGCGGCGTCGGCTCGGCCGTCGCCCAGGCCCTCAGGGACGCGGGCGTCGACGTACCGCTGCGCGACTTCGGCATCCCGCCGCGCTTCCTCGACCACGCCTCGCGCAAGGAGGTCATGGCCGAGATCGGGCTCACCGCGCCGGACATCGCCCGGCAGGTGACCGGCCTGGTCGCCAAGCTGGACGGCCGCTTCGAGCGCGCCGGTGCGCACGTGGACTCCGTGGAGCCCGCGCGCGACTGATGGCCGCAGCGCCTCACAGGTATCCGGATGGGCCGGTTCCGCCACCGTCAAGAGTGGTGAAACCGGCCCATCTGCGTGAATGCACCCGCGTCGGGGCATCACCTCTCCGCCCCCTCTCGATCATGTCGAGGACGACAAGCGTGGGAGGTACGCCGTGAGCAGCACCCTCTTCCGGACGAAGAA
Organism: Streptomyces typhae; assembly: GCF_009755605.1. Classification (GTDB taxonomy): domain Bacteria; phylum Actinomycetota; class Actinomycetes; order Streptomycetales; family Streptomycetaceae; genus Streptomyces; species Streptomyces typhae. The sequence goes on along the minus strand of NZ_WPNZ01000008.1, from coordinate 285,139 downwards.
GGTCGAGCAGTCCATCCGCGACACCGAGGAGCCGGAGCACGCGCTCAAGAAATCCTTGTCCGCGCTCGACCTGACCGTCTTCGGCGTCGGTGTCATCATCGGCACCGGCATCTTCGTCCTCACCGGCACGGTCGCCAAGAACAACGCGGGCCCCTCCGTCGCCCTCGCCTTCGTGGTCGCCGGGGTCGTCTGCGCGCTCGCCGCGCTCTGCTACGCCGAGTTCGCCTCCACGCTCCCGGTCGCCGGATCCGCGTACACGTTCTCGTACGCGTCGCTCGGCGAACTGCCCGCCTGGATCATCGGCTGGGACCTCGTCCTGGAGTTCGCGCTCGGCACGGCGGTGGTCGCCGTCGGCTGGTCCGGGTACATCGCCTCGCTGCTCGACAACGCGGGCTGGCAGCTGCCCGAGGCGCTGAGCGGGCGGGACGGCGCCGACGGCTTCGGCTTCGACATCCTCGCCGCGCTCCTCGTCCTGGTCCTCACCTGCATCCTCGTCCTCGGCATGAAGCTGTCCGCGCGGATCACCTCGCTCGTCGTCGCGATCAAGGTGGCGGTCGTCCTCGTTGTGATCGTCGCGGGCGCCTTCTTCGTCAAGTCGGAGAACTACGACCCGTTCATCCCGGACTCGCAGCCGGTGGAGGCGGGCGGCGGCCTGCACTCGCCCCTCATCCAGCTCATGTTCGGCTGGGCGCCCGCCAACTTCGGCGTCATGGGCATCTTCACCGCCGCCTCGGTCGTCTTCTTCGCCTTCATCGGCTTCGACATCGTCGCCACCGCCGCCGAGGAGACCAGGAACCCGCAGCGGGACATGCCGCGCGGCATCCTCGGCTCGCTCCTCATCTGCACCACGCTCTATGTCGCCGTGTCGATCGTCGTGACCGGTATGCAGCACTACAGCAAGCTCTCCGTGGACGCCCCGCTCGCCGACGCCTTCAAGGCCACCGGGCACCCCTGGTTCGCGGGCTTCATCAGCTTCGGCGCCGCCGTCGGCCTCACCACGGTCTGCATGATCCTGCTGCTCGGCCAGACCCGGGTGTTCTTCGCGATGAGCCGCGACGGGCTCCTGCCGCGCTTCTTCTCCCGCGTCCACCCGCGCTTCCGTACCCCGCACCGGCCGACCGTCCTCCTCGGTGTGATCATCGCCGTCGTGGCCGGGTTCACCCCGCTGAGCGAACTCGCCGAGCTCGTGAACATCGGCACCCTGTTCGCCTTTGTGATCGTCGCGATCAGCGTGATCATCCTGCGCCGCACCCGCCCGGACCTGCCCCGCTCCTTCCGCACCCCCTGGGTTCCGCTCCTCCCGATCCTGTCGGTGTGCGCCTCGCTGTGGCTGATGCTCAACCTGCCCGCCGAGACCTGGGTCCGCTTCGCCGGCTGGATGGCCGTGGGCGTCGTCGTCTACTTCCTCTACGGCCGCTCGCACAGCATGCTCGGACGCCAGGAGAAGTCGACTTCCCCTCACACGGAGTGACTGCCTCCGCGATCGTTTCGGCCCTGTACGTTCCATTTTGGTGGAACCGCAGGGCCGGATAGCGTGCGGGCCATGCCCGTCGAGCCTCTCGCTCCCTCACGCTCCGTATCCATCGTGGCCGCCGGGACCACCGGGACCGTACCCGGACACCGGACCTATTGGCCCCGGCTGCTGCCCGCCCTCGCCCTGCTGGCCTGTGCGACGCGCCTGCCCTCGTTCACCCGGCCGCTGTGGAACCCCGACGAGGGCTTCCTCGCCGTCCAGGCGCGGCTCCTCGCGGACGGGGGCGAGCTGTACGAGACGGTGGTCGACCGCAAGCCGCCCCTCGTGCCCTGGCTGTACCGGGCCGCTTTCGCCGTGGCGGGGGACCAGTCGCTGACCTCCGTACGGGTCCTCGCGATCGGCGCGCAACTGCTCACCGCCGTGCTGCTCGCCTCCCTGGCCCGCCGCCGCTGGGGGGACCGGGCGGGGCGCACCGCCGGTGTCCTGTACCTTCTGGCCTCCGTCGGCCTGAACCCCGAGGACGCCCAGGCCGCCACCTTCGAGATCTTCATGCTGCCCTGCACGGCCGCCGCCATGTGGAGCGCGGACAGGCGGCGTTGGGGGCCGGCGGGGGCGGCGGTGGCGTGCGCCTTCCTCGCCAAGCAGACCGGGGGAGCGGTGCTGGTGCCGGTGGTGTGGCTGCTGTGGCGGTCGGGGGCGGAGGGCGCCGGGGCGGGGTTCGCGGGCGGGGCGCGGCACGAGGGGGTGCGGTTCGCGGGCGGGACGCGGCGGGTAGGGGTGCGGTTCGCCGCCGGTGCCTGGCACGAAGGGGTGCGGTTCGCCGCCGGGGTGGCGGGGCCCGTGCTCGCGGCGGCCTTGCTGACCGACCCGGGGGGCTTCGTGTTCTGGACGGTCACGGGGTCGGGTGCCTACGCGTCCTTCACCGGCTCGGAACTCCATGTGCTCTCCCGCGGCCTCGCGAACACCGCGCTGCTCGGCGCGGCCTGCGCGGGGTTCCTGCCGCCGGTGCTGCGGGTGCTGCGCGTGGCGAGGACCGGGGCCGCGGACCTGTGGCTGTGGCTCGGCTCGTCGGCGGGCGCGGTCGTGCTCGGCTTCCACTTCTTCGGCCACTACTTCCTCCAGCTCACACCGCCGCTGGCCCTTCTGGGCACAGTTGCCCTGCAAATCCTGCCCGGGGAGCGCACCGTGAGGGCAGTCCTCACCTCCGCGTGCGCCTGCTCGCTGTTCGTGTCCTGGGGGCTCCTCGCGCCCCGCACCGACCTCGCGCACGCCGAGCACGTCGCCGCCTCCGTCCGCGGCCGCACGGCCCCCGGCGACCGCGTCCTGGTGTGGGGCATGCACCCCGAGACGTACTGGCTCGCCGACCGCACCCCGGCCAGCCGCTATCTGACCGCGGGCCTCCTCACCAACTACAGCGGGGGCCGTGACGGTCCCCAGGTGGGGGAGGAGTACGCGGTGGAAGGGTCCTGGGACGTCTTCCGCGCCGAACTGGCCGCCCGCCCGCCCGCGATCGTCGTCGACGACTCCCGCGGGAAGCCCTTCGGGCCCGAGCGGGTGGTGGGGTTCCGGCGGGTGCTGAGGGGTGGGGGGTATGTGCGGGTGGGGGTGGTGGGGGGTGCGGTGGTGTACGCGCGGGGCGCCGAGCAATGGTGCCGGTGAGGTGCAGCCCGTCCGGCGTTTGAGGACGAGGCGCGGAGCGCCGGTACGGAGGTCCAGAGGCGGAGCCCCCGTCGTGTAAAGGCAGGTACGAGTCGCGTCAAGGCAGGTACGAGTCGCGTCGAGGCGGGTACGAAAGGGAAGCCGACCCCGGGCCGCCGGGGCAACGGGCGGTGCCTACATGCGCCGCCAGTCCCGCGTCACCGCGGCCATGGCCGCCACGGCCTTGCGCCGCCCCGCCCGGCTGTCCCGGATTCCCGCGCCGAACTCGACGTGCAGGAACTCCGTCTCCTCGGCCCAGGCCGTACGCCCCTGCACATTGCGGCGCCCCTCCAGGGGACAGGAGCGGGCCCAGGCGCGGCACACCTCGTAGCCGCGCCGCCGCAGCGCGTCCGCCAGGTCCCGGCCCTCCGCCACCGCCTCGCGGCCCCGGCCCGTGGAGGCGACCACGTCGTACCGGGGGGCGGAGTCGTCCGCCATCCCGTGCACCTGGATACCGGGCACCCCGCGCTTCGCCAACTCGTCGCAGATCGCGTGGAACACGCTCTTCCGGCGGTGCGCCACGTCCGCCTCGTCGCCGCGCCCAGCTTTGCGATGTGCCCCAGCAATGACGAGGACACCGCCGGGTGAGCGGCTGAGCAGCGCGGCGCCGAGATGCTCGGTACTGCGGTCGGCGACCGGGTGCGGAACCTGCACCGACCAGCGGATCGGGGAGTCGAGATCGATGTACGCCCGGCCCCAGCCGCGCGGGGCCTCCGAGTCCCCGTCGACGTCGAGCCGGTCGGAGACCTCGGCGTAGCGCCGCCCGGTGGACGGCTCGGTGACCGTGCGGACACGGAAGTCGACATCGGCCAGACGGCGTTCGGCGCGGGAGCGGTGCCGGTCCAGGAGGAGGGCCACGCCGTCGGCTACGGCGCGCCGCTCGTCGCGGGTGGGGCGGTCGTAGCCGCTGTCCTCGGAGAAGCTCGACGTGTAGGCAGTGATCAGCTCCTCGACACCGGCGTCGGCGGGCAGGTCGCGCTCGCCGAAGGAGCCGCGCCGCCCTTCGGAGCCGTCGTCCGACGAGCCGCACTGCGTGAGACTCAGCACACCGGCGAGAGCCAGCGCAAGCACAGCAAGGGTCCTCTGACGCTTTGCTTTTGTGATTGACCGAATTGGAGGCTGAGTCATGGTTGTATAAAGATAGCCTCGTGATGACACGTCCTTCTCGCGGGCTCATACCGGCCTGCGCCGCCTCGCTCGTCCTGCTCGCGGCCACCGCCTGCGGCCCCTTCGGCGACGACGGGAAGGCCGCCGACGACGGCGGCCCGGCCTTCACCGTCGCCGCCGCGGGCGACATCCTCATCCACCCCAAGCTCACCGAGCAGGCGCGCAAGGACGCGAAGGCGACGGGCAAGGGAGAGCAGGGGATCGACTTCGCCCCGATGCTGGCCGGCATCAAGCCGGTGATCAGCAAGGCGGACCTCGCCATCTGCCACTTCGAGCCGGTGGTGGGTGAGCCCGGCGGGCCGTTCCAGGGCTTCCCGGACTTCGTGGTGCCGCCGCAGATCACCACGGCGGTCAAGGGCGTCGGCTACGACCAGTGCTCCAGCGTCTCCAACCACAGCCTCGACCACGGCCCCGAAGGGGTCACCCGGACCCTGAACGCCCTGGACAAGGTGGGGCTGCGGCACACCGGAACGGCACGGAACCAGGCAGAGGCGGACAAGCCCCTCATCACCAATGTGAAGGGGGTCAAGGTCGGCCAGATCGCCTTCGCCCTCGGCTTCAACGGGCGCGAAGTCCCGAAGGACAAGCCCTGGCTCGCCAATCTGACCGACTTCGACCGGATCGCCGCCGCCGAGAAGAAGGCCCGCGCCGCCGGTGCCGACGTCGTGATCCTGAGCATCCACTGGGGCAAGGAGCACCAGCCCAACGCCGCGGCCCAGCAGGTCGAACTCGGCCGCAGGATCGCCAAGGAGACCGGCATCGACCTCGTCGTCGGCCACCACGCGCACGTGGTGCAGCCGATGGAGAAGGTCGACGGCACCTGGATCGCGTACGGCCTCGGCAACCAGATCGCCCGGCACGACGCGCCCAGCGGACTGACCGAGGAGGGCGTGATCGGCTGGTTCGAGTTCCACAAGCGCGGCGGCAAGTGGGACGTCGACGCCAAGTACGTGCCCACCTTCACCGAACTCCCGCCGGACCCCGACGAGTCCGACCAGATTCCCAAGGGCGCCGTGCAGAACAACCGGCTGCTCACCGTCACCGACGCGCTGCGCAACGGTGACAAGCTCAGCGACCAGCAGCGCGCCCGCTACCGCCTCGCCTTCGAGCGCACGGAGGGCACCCTGCTCAACCGCGGCGGCGGCAAGGACGGCCTCGAGCCCCTGGAGAAGTTGCCGGACTGAGAAATTCCGAAGAACACCCGGCGGTATGACTGGCGCTCTTCGAGGCGTTCAAACAAAGTGGATCTTTGATCTGGCTCACATCTCGCCGAGTTCGTACATCCATCCGGACCCGTCATGGGTCATGACATTCCGAGTCGCACCCGTGCGCCTACGCGCGCAGTAACGCAACCCCTTGCCCGCGTCACCACAGTGTCACATTGTGTCACTCCAGGAGAGGAGCTCCCCCTTGGCCGCTTCGCCCACGAAGCGGCGGCACAAGGTCCGCCGAAGGACCGACATGTCACTGATCGGAGGCATACGCCCTCCGATAGCCGTGCTGTCGGTTCTGCTCCTTGCCCTGGCGGGCGTCACCGCCCTCACCCTCGGCCGCGTCGGCCAGGAGGCCGTCCCCAAGGCCGTCAAGTCGTCCCAGCAGCACTTCGCCGAGGACGGCGCGATCGCCCTGAGAGCCTCCATCGACGAGAGCGTCACCGACCTCACCCGGACCGCGGATCTGTTCAACGCGGCCGAGCCGGTGCCCGCCGACGCCGTACTCGACAAGATCGGCAGCGTCTACCAGAAGTGGATGGGCACCGCCGTCGTCGAGATCCGCTCCGGCAAGCTGATGGCCGCACGTGGTGAGAACGTGCCGCTGGCCGCGATCGACCGCAGCAAGCTCAGCGACGACCACGGACTCGATCCCCGCATGGTCCGCCTGGAGAACGGCGAGACCCGGCTGCTCACCTTCTCCGTACTCGCCTGGAAGGGCCAGCCGCAGCAGCTCCTGGTCGCCTCGAGCAGCCTGCGCTTCCCCGGCATCAGCCTCGGCAACTTCCGCTCCATCGCGGTCGTCGGTGAGGACGGCAAGGTGCTCAGCACCGACGGCATCCCGGAGCCCGAGCAGGTCAGCACCGACGAGGAGCAGGCCGAGGTCAAGGCCTCCAACAACCAGCTGAAGGCGTTCGCGGAGACCGCGGCGAAGAAGTCCCGCAGCCACCCGATCCTCTCCAAGGAACCCGGCTCCGGCGGCTACCTCGGCGTCAGCGGCCATCTGATCGGCGACCGCCACGACGGTGAGCGTGCCGTCGCCGGCTACGCCTCGCTCGCCGCCCCCGAGGCCGGCGAGTCCACCGTGGCCACCCGGCTCGGCCTCAGCGTCGTCGCCATGGTCCCGGTGGCCGAGGACTCCAAGCGCACCACGAGTTCCGCCTTCGGTCTGCTCGCCGCGGGCGCGCTGCTGCTCATCGGCGGTCTGACGGTCTTCTGGCTGCTTCGCACCGTGCAGCGCCCGCTGATTCAGCTGTTCCTGGAGAGCCGCAGGCTCACGCGCGGCGACCTCAACCGTCCGGTCTCCGTGCCCAAACACGGCGAGGCCCGTCGCATCGGCGCCGCCCTGGAGCGCCTGCGCCGCCAGCTCCTCGGCGAACCGGCCGCGAAGGCCACCCCCAGGCGCAGCAGGTTCGGCACCCGCACCCTGGTCGCGGTCGCCGGAGTGCTGCTGCTCGTCTGGGCGGGGCCGCTGCTGCTCCTGCTCAACCGCGCCGGTGACAGCGTCCAGGTGCCCCAGCAGATGATCAACGACCAGCGGGAGCGCACCGACACGCTCTCCGACCGGGTCCGCCGCGCCCTCAACGAGGGCCACGCCGACCTCACCTCGGTGGCCTCGCTGATCGGCACCAAGACCGAGGCCTCGGACATGGAGAAGGTCCTCGACTCCACCCTGAACCAGCACTCGCGCTACCGGTCCCTTTACGTCCTCGACCACAAGGGCGAGGTGCTCGCCGAGGCCGGCGGGGACCCGCGCGGCGCCGGTGACAAGCCGTCCGACCAGCAGGTCCGGGTGCTAGACGAGGACGGCAAGGAGCCGGTGATCATCGGCACGGCCGAGCTGTCGGGCCGCCAGGGCGCCGCGGTGGTGGGCGAGTTCCGTATCGAGTTCCTCAACTCGCTGCTCAAGCGCCCCGGCCTCGGCGAGGTCCGGGTCGTCGACAAGGACCGCAAGATCATCGGTGGCAACACCGGCTACCGCGAGTTCCAGGGGCTGCCGAGCGGACGCCTGGACGGGCTCGTGCGGGGCACCAGCCAGAAGGTCGGCAACAAGCCGCGGCCCAGCGGTGTGCTGTACCGCGACGGCGACGACATCCAGATCGCCGCCGCCGCCCCGTTCGCCGGTGGCGGTGTGGCCGAGCAGCTCGGCTGGACCGTCGTGAGCTGGCAGCCCGCGTCCGCCCTCGCCATCCCCGAGTACACCCTTCAGAACCGCACGGTCCTCGCGGGCATGCTCGGTGTCACGGCGGCCGCGGCCTGCCTCGGCTGGCTGCACATCATCGTGGTGCGGCCGCTGCGCAAACTCATGGAGCAGTCGGAGGCACTGGCCGATGGTGACCGCAAGACCGTCCTGTATCCGGTCCATCACGACGAGGTGGGTGCCGTGACCCGTAGCCTCGAACTGATCAGGCAGCAGCTGCCGTCCGGCGCGCAGCGCAAGCGGGACGGCGCGTCGGCCGGTCTCGCCGGAAGGAACTGAACCGCCGTGCTCTTCCTCTTCACCGTCCTGGTGGTGTGCTGTGCCGTCCTGCTGGCCGCGGGAGTGATCGAGCAGCGGCGGCACTTCACCAACCTGGAACACATACCGTCGCGGGTGCTGGTCAACGGCATCCGCGGCAAGAGCTCCATCACCCGGCTCTGCGCCGGGGCCCTGCGCGGCGGCGACCTGACCACGGTCGCCAAGACCACCGGCACCGCCGCCCGCTTCATCCACCCCGACGCCACCGAGGAGCCGGTCTACCGCAAGTTCGGCATCGCCAACGTCGTCGAGCAGATCGGCATCGTCCGGCGCGCCGCCGCGTACAACCCGGACGCCCTGGTCATCGAGTGCATGGCGGTCATGCCCGCGCTCCAGGAGATCAACCAGTCCAAGCTGATCCGCTCCACCATCGGCGTGCTCTGCAACGTCCGTGAGGACCACCTCGCCGAGATGGGCCCCACCCTGGACGACGTGGCGCGCTCGCTGTCCCGCTCCATGCCGGAGAACGGCATCTGCGTGACGGCTGAGAAGGACCGCTTCGACATCCTCAAGGAGGAGGCGGACTCCCGCAGCTGCGAGCTGATCTACGCGGACCCCGAGACGGTCTCCGACGAGGAGCTGCGCGGCTTCAGCTGGTTCACCTTCAAGGAGAACGTGGCGATCGCCCTGAAGGTCGCCGAGCTCCTCGGCGTGGGGCGCGACGTCGCCCTCCAGGGCATGTACGACGCGCCGCCGGACCCCGGTGTGCTCTCCGTCGAGCGGTATGTCACCGAGGAGGGCAAGAAGCTCCGCTTCGCCAACGTCTTCGCGGCCAACGACCCCGAGTCGACGCTGATGAACATCAACCAGCTCCTCGACCTCGGCGCCATCAACCGGCCGCTGAACGTGGTCATCAACTGCCGCCCCGACCGTGTCGAGCGCAACGGCCAGATGGGCGAGATCATCCCGGACCTCAAGCCGGACAAGGTCTTCGTCATCGGCCACCCCGCCAAGTCCGCCATCGACGCCATCCCCTCCGAGTGGCGCTCGCGCGCCGTGGACCTCGGCGGCGACAAGCGCGACCCGGAGGAGTTCATGGGCCAGCTGCTCGGCCAGCTCGGCGCCGACTCCTCCCTCGTGGCCATCGGCAACATCCACGGCCAGGGCGAGCTGCTCCTGGAGCACCTCGCGGAGCTGCCGCCCGACGAGAGCGAGGACCCGGCGTCCCCGGACGCCCCGGCCGCCGAATCGGCGGGCGAGACGACCGGCAGCCACCATCTGTACGAGCCGCACCTCGACCCGTACCAGCACTACCCGGAGGCGTACGAGAGCCGGTACAACACGGCGTCGCACCAGATCCCGGCGCAGTACGCCCACACCCACGCCGCACAGGACCCGTACGCGGCGCAGGGCTCCTACCAGGACGCGTACCAGGGCCAGCACCACCAGGACCAGCACCAGCACCACGGTCAGGGTCAGGGGCAGTACGCGGCCCACGACCCGTACGCGGGGCAGGGAGCCCAGGCTCCGTACGACAACCACGGTGGCTACGGCAACCAGGGGTCGTACGACTCGTATGCCCAGCACGGCCAGCACGGCCAGCACGGCCAGCACACCCAGCACGACCCGTACGCACAGCACCAGGCGTATCAGGCACCGCACGAGACGCAACCACAGGCACACCAGGACTCGTCTGCACAGTCGGGCCGGTCCGCACAGCAGCAACCTCCCGCACCGCGCGGCCTGTTCGAGCCGCGAGTCCAGCCCGCCCCGCCCGCCGCGGATGAAACCCAGCAGTGGCACAGCCCAGGAGAGCAGCGTTGATCCCGTCCGTCCTCACCCCCGAGATCGCCGCGGTCGGCATCGCGCTCGGGCTGCTGTTCTCGCTCGTCTGCTATCTGACGACGAACCTCTCGCCCGGCGGCATGATCACGCCGGGCTGGCTGGCGCTGACCCTGGTCGAGGACCTCCAGCGTGCCGCCATGGTGGTCGGCGTCACCGTCCTGACCTACGTCTGCGTGCTGCTGATGCAGCGCTTCGTGATCCTCTACGGCAAGCGCCTGTTCGCCGCCGTCGTGCTGACCGGTGTGGTGCTCCAGGCCACCGTGATGATCGTCCTGTCGATCGAGTTCCCGCTCATGTACAGCAACCAGACCCTCGGCTTCATCGTGCCGGGCCTGATCGCCTACCAGCTGGTGCGCCAGCCCAAGGGCCCCACCCTGCTCGCCACGGGCTCGGTGACCCTCATGGCCTATGTCGTCCTCACGGCCGGGATCCTCCTCGGCTTCATGCCGTCCGCCTGACTCCGGAGCCACTCATGCCGCTCAAGAAGAAGCGCCCCGCACTCCACGCCGTCACCGTTCTCGCCCTGCTCGCGGGCAGCACCTACCTGACCGTCGAACTGCGCAAGGACGAGCAGGACAAGACGCCCACCGTGCAGGCCGTCACCGACACGCCCGACCTCACCAACGGCACCGGGCAGGCCGACGGGAAGCAGAAGTGGGAGCGGCTGCGCAACCCCGACCGCTCCGTCCTGCGCACCGAGGGCGGCAAGGTGATCGCCACCTTCACCGACGGTGCCCGCACGGCGACGCTGTCCGGTCCGAGCCGTACCTTCGCCGAGCCCACCAACACCAAGTCCAAGGTCGTCACGGACAACTGGGTGCGGCTCATGCCGGAGAACTGGCGCCAGGGAGCCGAGAAGGAGAAGTGGTTCAAGGACTGGTTCAAGCAGTACGCCGGCAGCGAGGAGGACGACATCTTCGCCTTCGCGTTCCAGTACGTGGAGGGCGCGCCGGTCAAGAAGGACGACGAGGGCATCGCCTACGCCGGTGACGCCAGCTTCGGGCCGCTGAACCCCAACGGCAGCGAGGGCAACGACCTGCGCGAGGAGGAGTCCGACTTCTTCGACTACCTCGGCATCCCGTACACCTTCCGCGACGGCACCACGATCCAGCCCGAGGCCAAGCGGGCGCGCGCCATCGACTGCTCCGGCTTCGTGCGGACCGTGTTCGGCTACCGCGCCCGGTTCCCGCTGATGGCCAACGACCTCTCGGGTGACGGGCTGCCCCGCACCGCCAACGGCATGGCCCGTGGCAAGGTCGGCGCGCCGGTCATCCCCCTCAAGGGCGTCACGCCTGCGGACCGGCCGAAGACCATCGACGTCGTCCAGCCCGGCGACCTGGTCTTCTTCAAGCTCGACGCGCGCACCAAGCAGCGGCTCGACCACGTGGGGATCTTCCTCGGCCACGACGGCGAGGGGCACAAGATCTTCATCTCCAGCCGCGAGGAGGTCGACGGTCCGACCATCGGCGACAAGAGCGGTACGTCCCGTCTGGACGGGAACGGGTACTACGCGTCCGCTCTGCGCAGCGCCAAGCGGCTCTGACCCTGCCGGGTGGGTGCCCGCCGCGGCGGACACCCACCCCCCTGTGGGCAACCGGGCCGCCAGAAGCGGCACGGGTGGGCACAGGGCACGGCCGCCGGTCCCCGGGCCGTGGGGTCAGCCCCGTACCGCCCGGGGGCCCACGCACTCGGCGCCCAGCGCCCCCACCCGCCGCCGGAGTTCACGGTCCGCCGTGGCGACCACGCAGGGTCCGGGGACCCCGGCGACGAGTTCCACGATGCGGTCGTCCCCGCTCGCGGGCGCGGAGTCCACCCGTACCCCCTCGACGGAGTCGACCCCGCGCGCCTGCCCCTCCACGACGAGCACGACGTCGAGCGGCCCGGGAAGCTCCGGCGGCAGCCCGAGCGAGGCGAGCGGAACGAGCCGGTCCCGCAGCCGCTCCGCCGCCCCCCGCCGGTCCCGCCACCACCCGTCGGGCACGGAACCCACCACATTGGCGCCGTCCACGACAAGGGTCACAGTCTCCATGTGGCCAAGCCTCGCACGCCCGGGTGCACCCACCCCCACCACGCCCATTAGAGTTGCAGTGACCTGACCTCACTGGCCCCGCCCCCGGAACGCCGCATGCCCCCAGCCCTCCCCCCACCGACCGTGAACGGCGACTGGCTCATACGCGCACGCGACGGCAGGCTCGCCGTGTACGCGTGCGAGAACGACGCCGTGGTCTGCCGCACCCAGCGGCGGCCCGGCGGGCCCTGGACGGCCCCCCGCCCCGTCGGCGGCGACCAGCGCGTGCACCCCGTCCTCGCCGTGGGCCAGGGCACCGACGCCTACGTCCACCTCGTGTCGTGGCGCCCCACCGTCCCCGGCGAGTCCGGCCTCGTGCACTCCACGCACTTCCAGCCGCACCTCACCGCCCTCGACTGGAACCCGCTCGGCCACCCGAACAAGAAGGGCGAGAGCACCGGCGTGCCCGCCGTGACCGTCGACGCCCAGGGCCGCGCCCACGTCTTCGTCCCCAACCGCGGCGGCGGCCTCAGCATGCGCGGCCAGAAGGAGAAGGGCGGCTGGGGGCCGTGGCGCGACCTCAAGGGCAAGGGCGTGGAGGGCCCCGTCACCGCGGTCACGGGGGAGTCCGGCCTCGTCACGGCGTACGCGGCCACCCCCGACGGCATCCTGCGCTGGCGCCAGGCCTCGCCCGGCGCGATCCCCGCCCTGGACGGCGACCCGCTCGCGGTCCGCGCCCGCCCCGGCACCCTGCGCGCCCTCGCCACGTCCGCCGAACACACCACCCTCTACTTCACGGACGAGAGCGGCCGGCTGTGCGCGTGGCGCGGACCCGCCGCCGACGGACCCGTCCGCCTCCTGACGGCGGCAGGGCCCGGCCCGGTGTCCGCGCTGCGCTGCGAACTCGACGGCCACGACTGCACCTTGCTGGCCCAGCGCGCCGAGAGCGGCCGCGTCGCCTTCGCCGCGTATCCGACCGAACTGGAGTCGGCCGGAGCCTGGTGGACCGAGTCGGGCCCCGCCCTGCCGATCGACGCACGGGTCTCGCTCGCGAGCGACCCGGCGGGCCGGGTGGTCGCGGCGACCTTCGTCCCCGGCACCGGCGCCCTGCGCCTCACCCACCGCAAGGACGAACCCGGCCTCGCCCTCAGGCCCTGGGAACAGGCCGCCACCGTCTGAGTACGCGAAGGTGCCCGGTACGTCGTCGCGTACGACGTACCGGGCACCCCACGCTCATACGACCGCCTACGCGGGCACGCTCGCCACACCCTGCTCCAGGAACCGCTTGCCGTTGACGCGCTCGCTGACGCCCTCACGGTCCAGGTACGGCGTGACACCGCCCAGGTGGAAGGGCCAGCCCGCACCGGTGATCAGGCACAGGTCGATGTCCTGCGCCTCGGCGACGACACCTTCCTCCAGCATGAGCCCGATCTCCTGGGCGACCGCGTCGAGCACGCGGGCCCGCACCTGCTCCTCGGTCAGGACGGAGTCGCCCTGCTTCAGGAGCGCGGCGACCTCCGGGTCGAGCTCCGGCTTGCCGGAGTCGTACACGTAGAAGCCGCGCTTGCCCGCCTCGACGACGGCCTTCAGGTTCGGGGAGACCGTGAAGCGGTCCGGGAAGGACCGGTTGAGGGTCTCCGAGACGTGCAGGCCGATGGCCGGTCCGACCAGTTCGAGCAGGACCAGGGGCGACATCGGCAGGCCGAGCGGCTCGACGGCCTTCTCAGCCACCGGCACCGGGGTGCCCTCGTCGATGACGTTCTGGATCTCGCCCATGAAGCGGGTGAGGACGCGGTTCACGACGAACGCCGGGGCGTCCTTCACCAGGACCGCGGTCTTCTTCAGCTTCTTGGCGACACCGAAGGCCGTGGCCAGCGAGGCGTCGTCGGTCTGCTCGCCGCGCACGATCTCCAGGAGGGGCAGGATCGCGACCGGGTTGAAGAAGTGGAAGCCGACGACCCGCTCGGGGTGGGCCAGCTTCGATGCCATCTCCGTGACGGAGAGGGACGAGGTGTTCGTGGCGAAGATCGCGTGCGCCGGGGCGACCGCCTCCACCTCCGCGAACACCTGCTGCTTGACGCCGATCTCCTCGAAGACCGCCTCGATGACGAAGTCCGCGTCGGAGAAGCCCTCCGCCTTGTCCAGGACACCGGAGACCAGCGCCTTCAGACGGTTGGCCTTGTCCTGGTTGACGCGGCCCTTGAGGAGCAGCTTGTCGATCTCCTCGTGGACGTAGCCCACGCCCTTGTCGACACGCTCCTGGTCGATGTCGGTCAGGACGACCGGCACCTCCAGGCGGCGCAGGAAGAGGAGCGCGAGCTGCGAGGCCATCAGACCGGCACCCACGACGCCGACCTTGGTGACCGGCCGCGCCAGGTTCTTGTCCGGGGCGCCCGCGGGGCGCTTGGCCCGCTTCTGCACGAGGTTGAAGGCGTAGATGCCGCTGCGCAGTTCACCGCTCATGATGAGGTCGGCGAGCGCGGTGTCCTCCGCGTCGAAGCCCTTCTGGAGGTCGCCGTCCTTCGCGGCAGCGACGATCTCCAGGGCGCGGTACGCGGCCGGGGCGGCGCCGTGCACCTTGGAGTCCGCTACGGCCCGGCCGCGGGCGACCGCCGCGTCCCAGGCCTCGCCGCGGTCGACCTCGGGCCGCTCGACCTCGACGTCGCCCTTCAGGACGGACGCCGTCCACACCAGCGACTGCTCCAGGAAGTCCGCGCCCTCGAACAGCGCGTCGGCGATGCCGAGCTCGAAGACCTGCTTGCCCTTGAGCTGCTTGTTCTGGTTCAGCGAGTTCTCGATGATGACCGAAACCGCACGGTCCGCGCCGATCAGGTTCGGCAGCAGCGTGCAGCCGCCCCAGCCCGGGACGAGGCCGAGGAAGACCTCGGGGAGAGAGAAGGCCGGGAGGGCCTTCGACACGGTCCGGTACGTGCAGTGCAGGCCGACCTCGACGCCACCGCCCATGGCGGCGCCGTTGTAGTACGCGAACGTCGGCACAGCCAGGCCCGCGAGGCGCTTGAAGACGTCGTGGCCGCTCTTGCCGATGGCCAGCGCGTCCTCGTGGCGCTTGAGGATCTCGACGCCCTTGAGGTCGGCGCCGACGGCGAAGATGAACGGCTTGCCGGTGATGCCGACACCGACGATCGTGCCCTCGGCCGCCTCCTTCTCGACCTGGTCGAGAGCGGCGTTCAGGTTCGCGAGCGAGCCCGGCCCGAAGGTCGTCGGCTTCGTGTGGTCGAAGCCGTTGTCCAGGGTGATCAGGGCGAAGCGTCCCGCGCCCGCGGGGAGGTCCAGGTGGCGTACGTGCGCCTGCGTGACGACCTCGTCGGGGAACAGCTGGGCCGCACCCTTCAACAGCTCGGTGGTGGTGCTCACTTGTCGCCTCCGGCGTCCTTGTGGTGCGGGTTCTCCCAGATGACCGTGGCGCCCATGCCGAAGCCGACGCACATCGTGGTCAGGCCGTAGCGGACCTCGGGCTGCTCCTCGAACTGCCGCGCGAGCTGCGTCATCAGGCGGACACCGGAGGAGGCGAGGGGGTGGCCGAAGGCGATGGCGCCGCCGTACTGGTTGACGCGGGCGTCGTCGTCGGCGATGCCGTAGTGCTCCAGGAAGGCGAGGACCTGTACGGCGAAGGCCTCGTTGATCTCGAACAGACCGATGTCGGAGATGGAGAGACCGGCCTGGGCCAGGGCCTTCTCCGTGGCCGGGATGGGGCCGTAGCCCATGACCTCCGGCTCGACCCCGGCGAAGGAGTAGGAGACCAGGCGCATCCTGACGGGCAGGCCGTGCTCGCGGGCGAAGTCCTCGGACGCGATGATCGAGGCGGTGGCGCCGTCGTTGAGACCGGCGGCGTTGCCCGCGGTGACGCGGCCGTGGGTACGGAACGGCGTCTTCAGACCCGCGAGGTTCTCCAGGGTGGTGCCGGGCCGCATGGGCTCGTCCTGGGTGGCGAGGCCCCAGCCCGTCTCTCCCGCCTCGTCGCTGGTACGGCGTACGGAGATCGGCACCAGGTCCTGCTGGATCTTGCCGTTGGCGTACGCCTTGGCGGCCTTCTCCTGCGAGCGCACCGCGTACTCGTCGGCGCGCCGCTTGGTGATGGAGGGGTAGCGGTCGTGCAGGTTCTCCGCCGTCATGCCCATGAACAGGGCGGACTCGTCGACCAGCTTCTCGCTCACGAAGCGGGGGTTGGGGTCGACGCCCTCACCCATGGGGTGGCGGCCCATGTGCTCGACACCGCCGGCGATCACGGCGTCGTACGCGCCGAAGGCGATGGACCCCGCCGTGGTGGTGACGGCCGTCAGGGCGCCCGCGCACATGCGGTCCACCGAGTAGCCCGGCACGGACTGCGGGAGTCCGGCGAGGATGCCGGCCGTGCGGCCGATGGTGAGCCCCTGGTCGCCGATCTGCGTGGTCGCGGCCACCGCGACCTCGTCGATCTTCGCGGGGTCCAGGGCCGGGTTGCGGCGAAGGAGCTCCCGGATCGCCTTGACGATCATGTCGTCGGCGCGGGTCTCGTGGTAGATGCCCTTGGGGCCCGCCTTGCCGAACGGGGTGCGGACGCCGTCGACGAAGACGACGTCCCTGACGGTACGAGGCACGATGGCTCTCCTCCAGGGTGCGGTGCGCCTGCGGCGCGCTTCCTCGGCCCATGCTACTTGTCGGTAACTATGAGGCCAAGGGTCCCCCGGGAGAGGCGCACGTCACACGTCCGCGCGCCCCTCGACGACGGCGTGCGGACGGTATGAGGACGGCGGGACGACGGCGCCCCCGGTGGTCGCGCGGGTCACCGGGGGCGCGGGCGCACTCGGGCCGCCCGCCTACGGGGCCGGAGTCGTGAGGGCCCTGGCGAGGACCGGGGTCACCTGGGTGATCTGCCACGGGCGGGCGCCGTGGGCGGCGAGCGCGCCGGCGACGGAGTCGGCGGAGAGGTCGCCCGGGGGCTCCCAGCAGACGCGCCGGACCGTGTCCGGCGTGATCAGGTTCTCCTGCGGCATGCCGAGCTGCTCGGCGAGCGCCGACACCGCCGCCCGCGCGGCGGAGAGCCGGGCCGCGGCGGCCGGGTCCCGGTCGGCCCACGAGCGCGGCGGCGGCGGGCCCGCCACGGCCTGTCCTGGCTGCGGCAGCTCCGCGTCCGGCAGCGCCTTCGCGCGCTCGACCGCGGCCTGCCACTGCTCCAGCTGACGCCGCCCCATCCGGTGCCCGAAGCCGGGCAGCGCGGTGAGCGCGTGCACGTTCGGGGGCAGGGACAGGGCGGCCTCCACGATCGCCCCGTCGCTGAGCACCTTGCCGGGGGAGACGTCCCGCCGCTGGGCGATCCGGTCCCGGGCCGTCCACAGCTCCCGCACCACGGCGAGCTGCCGCCGTCGCCGCACCTTGTGCATGCCGGACGTGCGCCGCCAGGGGTCCTTGCGGGGCGGGGCGGGCGGCGCCGAGGCGATCGCGTCGAACTCCTCGCGGGCCCACTCCAGCTTCCCCTGCCGGTCCAGCTCCTTCTCCAGGGCGTCCCGCAGGTCGACGAGGAGCTCGACGTCGAGCGCGGCGTAGCGCAGCCAGGGCTCGGGGAGCGGGCGCGTGGACCAGTCGACCGCGGAGTGGCCCTTCTCCAGGACGTACCCGAGGACGCTCTCGACCATGGCGCCGAGGCCGACCCGCGGGAATCCGGCGAGCCGTCCGGCCAGCTCGGTGTCGAAGACGGCGGACGGCACCATGCCTATTTCCCGCAGGCACGGCAGGTCCTGGGTGGCCGCGTGCAGCACCCACTCGGCACCGGCGAGCGCCTCGCCGAGTCCGGAGAGGTCGGGGCAGGCGACGGGGTCGATCAGCGCGGAGCCGGCGCCCTCGCGGCGGAGCTGGACGAGATACGCGCGCTGTCCGTAGCGGTACCCGGAGGCCCGCTCGGCGTCCACGGCCACCGGTCCCGTACCGGCGGCAAATGCCGCGATGACCTGCGCGAGGGCATCGGGGTCCGCGACGACCGGCGGGATGCCATCACGCGGTTCGAGGAGAGGGGTCGGTGTCCCTTCGACGGAGACGCCTGTGACGCCTTCGTCCGGAGGAGCGCCTCCGGTGGTTCGCAGTGAGCTGTCTGCTGCGGTCTCTTGGGCGTCGGTCACCTGTCAAGGGTATCTGTGAACGCACGGCGCCCGTCGACGGAACGTTACGTCGACGGGCGGCGAGGGGGTGTAAATCAGTCAGTGGATGATGCCCGTGCGCAGGGCCACCGCGACCATTCCCGCGCGGTCGCCGGTGCCGAGCTTGCGGGCGATGCGGGCGAGATGGCTCTTTACGGTCAGTGCGGACAGGCCCATCGAGACGCCGATGGCCTTGTTGGACTGGCCCTCGGCGACGAGGCGGAGCACCTCCACCTCGCGCCCCGACAACTCGCGGTAGCCGCCCGGGTGGCTCGGGGTGCCCGGCGGGCGCCGGTGCATACGGGCGGCGGCGGAGCCGATGGGGGCGGCGCCGGGACGGGTGGGGAGCCCCACGTTGGTACGGGTGCCGGTGACGACGTAGCCCTTGACGCCGCCGGCGAGGGCGTTGCGCACGGCGCCGATGTCGTCGGCGGCGGAGAGCGCGAGCCCGTTGGGCCAGCCCGCCGCGCGGGTCTCGGACAGGAGGGTCAGGCCGGAGCCGTCGGGAAGGTGGACGTCCGCGACGCAGATGTCGCGGGGGTTGCCGATGCGGGGACGAGCCTCCGCGATCGACGAGGCCTCGATGACGTCACGTACACCGAGGGCCCACAGATGGCGGGTCACGGTGGAGCGGACGCGGGGGTCGGCCACGACGACCATGGCGGTCGGCTTGTTCGGGCGGTAGGCGACCAGGCTTGCGGGCTGCTCGAGAAGAACGGACACCAGGCCTCCTGGGGTGGCGGAACGCGGCCGGCGCGGGGATGAAGCCGGGACGAACCGTGCGTTTCAAGGTCACAAACCTCTTCGGCACCAAAGCCACCCGCCTTTAGGGAATGATCACGATTTGGTGAGTAACAATTCGGACGAGTCGGACATGTGATCGATCATTCGACGATCAAAACCTCTCACCAGGCGCATCTCCCCGCTCCTTGTGCGCCGTTCCCCCCGGCTGCGTCAACCCCGGGGGTCACCGCCGTGCCGCGCCCGCGCTGGGGCGCGGTCCGTATCGCCCTCTAGGGGGGCGCGGCTTGTACCACCCTCCGGGGGCGCAGCTTGTACCACCCTCAGGGGGCGTGGCCTGTGCGGCCTTCAGGTGGGGCGCGGGCCGCGCCGCTGCGGCAGCGAGACCACCGAGCCGTCGGCCGCCGCGGCCGGCGGCAGCCCGGCGATCTGGCACAGCAGATCGCACCACGCCACCAGGTGCGCCCCCGTGTCCGGCACCCCGCCCGCCGACTCGCGCGGCGTCCACGACGCGCGGATCTCGATCTGCGAGGCGGGCGGGCGCTCGGCGAGCCCGCCGAAGTAGTGCGAGCCCGCCCGCGTCACCGTCCCGCTCGGCTCCCCGCACGCGAGGCCCCGCGCGCCCAGCGCCCCGGTCAGCCAGGACCAGCACACCTCCGGCAGCAGCGGGTCCGCCGCCATCTCCGGCTCCAGCTCCGCCCGCACCAGGGTCACCAGACGGAACGTCCCCTTCCAGGCGTCGTGGCCCGCCGGGTCGTGCAGCAGCACGAGGCGTCCGTCCGCCAGGTCCTCGTCGCCCTCGACCACCGCCGCCTCCAGGGCGTACGCGTACGGGGCGAGCCGTTTCGGGGGCGGTGTCGGATCGATTTCGATCTGCGGCCGCAGCCGTGCCCCGCGCAGCGCCTCGACCGCAGCGCGAAACGGCGGCGGACCGGTGTCCGCCACCCCCTGTGCGCCGTCCATCTCGTCGGCGCCGTCCGACCGTTGTCCTTGAGCCGCAGCCATGCGGGGAAGGTTAAGGGGAACTGCGCCTCCGTGCAGGGAGGCGCCCCTTTCGGGGCGCGCTTCGCTCCTTCCTTGACCCTGTGGGGGTGGGTGTTTCGGGGTGTGTGGGGGGCGCGGTGGGGGGTTGTCGCGCTGCGCGCTCGTCCTCAAGCGCCGGACGGGCTGTCCACATTGCGCTGTGCGCTTGTCGTCGGGTGCCGGACGGGCTTCATGCTGCGCTGCGTGCTTGTCGTCGGGTGCCGGGCGGGCTGCGGTATTGCGCTGCGCGCTCGTCCTCAAGCGCCGGACGGGCTTCATGCTGCGCTGCGTGCTTGTCGTCGGGTGCCGGGCGGGCTGCGGTATTGCGCTGCGCGCTCGTCCTCAAGCGCCGGACGGGCTTCATGCTGCGCTGCGTGCTCGTCGTCGGGTGCCGGACGGGCTTCATGCTGCGCCGCGTGCTCGTCGTCCGGTGCCGGGCGGGGGCCGTATCGCGCCTCTCGGTCTTCTTCGGGGGGTGCTCAAGCCCCGCCGGGTGCGGGGCGGGCCTCTGTTCGTGCTTCGCGGGTCTTGCCGAGTGTCGGGGCCCGCGATCCGCGGGGGGCCGACCGTGCGAGACTTTGCGGGTGAGTGTCAATGACGAGGCCGTCGGCCAGCAGACCGCAGCGACGTACGACTCCGCCTTCCTGAAGGCGTGCAGGCGCGAGCCCGTGCCGCACACGCCGGTGTGGTTCATGCGGCAGGCAGGGCGCTCACTGCCCGAGTACCGCAAGGCCCGTGCGGGCACCGCCATGCTGGAGTCCTGCATGATGCCGGAGCTCGTCACGGAGATCACGCTGCAGCCGGTGCGTCGCCACCGCGTGGACGCCGCGATCTACTTCAGCGACATCGTCGTACCGCTCAAGGCCATCGGCATCGACCTCGACATCAAGCCGGGCGTCGGACCCGTCGTGGAGCAGCCGATCCGTTCCCGCGCGGACCTCGCGCGGCTGCGGGACCTGACCCCGGAGGACGTCCCGTACGTCACCGAAGCCATCGGGATGCTCACCCGTGAGCTGGGCGGGACGCCGCTCATCGGATTCGCGGGCGCCCCCTTCACCCTCGCGAGCTATCTCGTCGAGGGCGGTCCGAGCCGCAACCACGAGCACACCAAGGCCATGATGTACGGCGACCCGCAGCTGTGGGCCGACCTCGTGGACCGGCTCGCGGAGATCACCGGTGCCTTCCTGAAGGTGCAGATCGAGGCCGGCGCCAGCGCCGTGCAGCTGTTCGACTCCTGGGTCGGCGCGCTCGCGCCCGCCGACTACCGCCGCTCCGTGATGCCCGCCTCCCGCAAGGTCTTCGAAGCCGTCGCCGGGTACGGGGTGCCGCGCATCCACTTCGGCGTCGGTACGGGCGAACTGCTCGGGCTGCTCGGCGAGGCCGGTGCCGACGTGGTCGGCGTCGACTGGCGGGTGCCGCTCGACGAGGCCGCCCGCCGGGTCGGGCCCGGCAAGGCGCTCCAGGGCAACATCGACCCGGCCGTCCTCTTCGCCACGCGCGAGGCGATCGAGGCCAAGGCCGACGACGTGCTCGCCGCGGCCGCGGGCCTGGAGGGGCACATCTTCAACCTCGGCCACGGCGTGCTCCCCACCACCGACCCGGACGCGCTGACCCGGCTCGTGGAGTACGTCCACACGCGCACCGCTTCCTGAACCCCCTCAGGCGTCCTGGCGGGCGGGCGAGGGGGCCGGTGCGCCAGGGGCCGCCCCCCACAGCGCCGTCAACGACTCCGCCAGCGTGTACTCGGGGTGCCAGCGCAGTTCGCGGGCCGCGGCGGTGATGTCCGCGCACTGCCAGGGCACCGCCGCCGAGCGCCCCGAGCCGTTGAGGGACTCCTCCAGGCGGCCGCGGAACCCCGCCGTGCGGACCAGGCCGTGGGCCAGGTCGCGCACCGGGATCGCCCGGCCGCTGCCGACGTTGAGCACCGGCGGGAGCGGACCCGGGGCCGTCGCGGCCAGGGCCACCGCCCGCGCCACGTCGCGGACGTCGACGAAGTCGCGGTGGACCGACAGGTCGCCGACGCGGACCGTGCCGTGCGGCGTCTGCGCGGTGGCGTGCCGCAGCTCGGCGGCGAGCCGGCCGGGCAGGCCCGCGGTGGCCGCGCCCGCGCCGACCGGGTTGGTCACCCGCAGGACGACCGCGTCCAGGCCCGACGCCGTGACGGCGAGGGTCCCCGCGAGCTTGGTCGCGCCGTACGGGGCCGGCGGCCGTGCCGGGGCCTCCTCGGGTGTCCGCTCCCCACCCGGGCACGGCCCGTACTCGGCGGCCGAGCCGAGGTGGACCAGGCGCGCGCCGGGCGCGGCGGCCCGCACCGCCGCGCACAGGGCGGCCGGGCCGCGGGCGTTGACCTCCGCGAGGGTCAGGGCGCTGCCGCCGACCACCCCCGCGCAGTTGACGACCGCGTCCGGCGCGATCCCCGCGAGGACCTCCGCGAGGGCGTCCGGCCGGTCGGTGGCGAGGTCGCAGCGCACGTCGGAATCCGGGGCACGGCCGCCGGTGAGGACCTGCGCGCCCGGCAGGGCCCGCAGCCGCTCGGTGATGTGCCCGCCCAGGAAGCCGGTGGAGCCGAGGACGAGTATCCGCACGGGTGCGGCGAGTGGTGCCGAGGTCATCTGCGTCTCCGTGTGATCGGGCTGCGGGGCGCCGGGCGGGGGGCGGCACCGCCCCTTGCTCCCACCCGCCCCCCGGCGGGTGGGAGTCGTGGTCCCCTCCACGATCGGGCCGCGGCGTCGTCACCGGCGCCGTGACCGCCCCCCTACGTCCGGGCCCACACGTCGCGGTGTGTGTCCGGATCGCTCTGACGCGTCACATAGTGCGTCCAGGTTGTGGTGCCTGTGCTGATTCTGTGAAAAGTGGCGGAAAAGAGCTGGGACCTGCGAAGAGGTGTGTCATGCGGTGCGCGAGGGGAGGCGGATGCGCCCGGGTGGGGGTGGGTGGCGCGGGGGGCGCGGCGGCGTGGCCGCTCAACAGGGGTCGGCCTGCCTCGTCGACGTAGTGCGTGGCATATGCATGTATAGGGGGTGCGCCCGGCGTGTTCGGGTGGGGGAGGGGCTTCGGGTCTACGAAGGAAATCAGCCATGCCGTGTCACTGTCGCAGGGCCCGCCGGAACGCCGGAAAGCGCGTTCTGACCTGCGCGCCTGACGCGTACCGGCAGGGCCTGGCGCCGGGCGTATCAAGCCCCGCCCGGCGCCCCGCTCGCCCCCCGTGTCCCGCCGCCCCTACGCGGCGGAGCCCGCCCGTACCGCCGCAACCGCCTTGCGCGCGGCCACCAGGACCGGGTCCCACACGGGTGAGAACGGCGGCGCGTAGCCCAGGTCGAGGGCGGTCATCTGCTCCACCGTCATCCGGGCGGTGAGCGCGACCGCCGCCACGTCGACCCGCTTGCCCGCGCCCTCGCGGCCCACGATCTGGGTGCCGAGGAGGCGGCCCGTGCGCCGCTCGGCGAGCATCTTCACCGCCATCGAGGCCGCCCCGGGGAAGTAACCGGCGCGGCTCGTCGACTCGATGGTCACCGCCTCGTACTGAAGCCCCGCCGAGCGCGCGTCCTTCTCGCGCAGGCCCGTGCGGGCGATCTCCAGGTCGCACACCTTGCTCACGGCCGTGCCGACGACACCCGGGAACGTCGCGTAGCCCCCGCCCACGTTCGCGCCGATGACCTGCCCGTGCTTGTTGGCGTGGGTGCCGAGCGCGATGTGCCGCTCGCGGCCCCACACCAGGTCGAGCACCTCCACGCAGTCGCCGCCCGCCCAGATCGCGCCGTCCGCCACGGGACCCCGTACGCGCATCGACAGGTCCGTGAGCAGCCCGCCGTGGTCACCGAGCGGCAGCCCCGCGGCGCGGGCCAGCTCCGTCTCGGGCCGCACGCCCATGCCGAGCACCACCACGTCCGCGGGGAACTCGTCGTCCTCGGTGGCGACCGCGCGCGCCCGGCCGTCGTCGCCGGTGCGGACCGCGGTGACCTCGGCGTCGTTGACCATCGTGATGCCCATGCCGGTCATCGCCTCGTGCACCAGGCGGCCCATGTCCGGGTCGAGGGTGGCCATGGGCTCCGCGGACCGGTTGACGACCGTGACCTCGTAACCGCGCCGGAGCAGCGCCTCCGCCATCTCCACGCCGATGTAGCCGGCGCCGACCACCACCGCCCGGCGGCCCTCCGTGTCGCCGAGCGTGTCCAGGAGTGCCTGGCCGTCGTCGAGGGTCTGCACGCCGTGCACGCCCGGCGCGTCGATGCCCGGCAGGTCGGGCCGCAGCGGCCGGGCGCCGGTGGCGATCACGAGCTTGTCGTACGAGGTCCACTCCTCGGCGCCCGACGCGAGGTCCCGCGCGCGCACCCGGCGCTCCCGCGGGTCGATCTCCAGGACCTCGGTGCGCATCCGCAGGTCGATGTCGCGCTGCTGGTGCTCCTGCGGCGTCCGCGCGATCAGCGCGTCGCGCTCGTCGACGTCGCCTGCCACCCAGTAGGGGATGCCGCAGGCCGAGAACGAGGTGAAGTTCCCCCGCTCGAAGGCCACGATCTCCAGCTCCCGCGGGCCCTTGAGCCTGCGTGCCTGGGACGCGGCCGACATCCCGGCCGCGTCCCCTCCGATGATCACCAGTCGTTCGCTCATGCGCCCACGCTACGGGCCCCCGCACCGTCAGGCGCTGCCCGGACCGCCGGGAGTCCCGGTGGCGCGGGCGGCCTCCGGTCCGGCGGATTCCGCGGGTCCCCGCCGCGTGAGCCGGGGCCGCGCCACCCGCAGCCACAGCAGCGCGAGCAGCGCCACGACCGCGACGAACGGCAGGGCCGCCGCCAGGGCGACCGCCACCCACCCCAGCAGCGTCACGAAGGCCCCCCACCCGCCGGACAGCGCGTCGGCGAACGACGTGCCGTCGTCATCGCCGCCAGCCGTCGACGGGCGCGGCGACTCGGTGAGCGTGAGGGTGATCGTCGCCATCGCGGTACGGTCCTTCAGCGACGCCTGCTGGGCGAGCAGGGACTCCAGGTCCGACTGACGGCTGCTCAACTCGCCCTCCAGGGACACGATGTCGCCGATCCTGGTGGCCCTGTCCATCAGCGCCCGCACCCGCGCCACGCTCGCCCGCTGCGTCCTGATCCGGCTCTCGACGTCCACGACCTGCTCGGTGACGTCCTCCGCCTTCGCGGACCGGCTGACGAGGCGGCCCGCGCCCGCGAGTTCGGAGAGCACCTGGCCGTAGCGGTCCTGCGGGACGCGGAGCACGACGCGCGAGCGGTCGTCGCCGTGCCGGCCGCGGTCCGTGGACTCGTCGCCGACCAGTCCGCCCGCGTCCTCGGCCACCGTGCGCGCCCGCTCCACGGCGCGGGGCACGTCCTTGACGCGCACCGTCAGGGAGGCGGTACGGATCACGTGGGAGGCCGGTGCCGCCGAGGGCCGCGTCACCGTCACCCCGCCGGGCCGCCGGGGCTTGCCGCCCTCACGGCCCTTGGCGGCACCGGCCTCCCCGGCATGGCCTCCGGCACGGTCCCCGGCGTGGCCTCCTTCCTGGTCCGCGTCCGCCTGGCCGCCGCCGGGTCCGGCGGGCCCCTTCGCCGTGTCCTGCCGTGCCGCCGCCGCGTCCCCGCCCGAGTCGGCGTCGTCCGCGCCACCGCACCCGGCGAGAGCCAGCGCGAGCGCGAGCAGCAGGGCGGCGGGCGCGGCTCGGCGCCGCCTGGACGTGCCGTGCGTGCCGGTCCTGCCGGTCGTGCTTGACGAGTGCATCTGCGTACCCCCGAGGGTCGTGGCGAGTGTGCTCCTACGACGCCGGGGCGCCCCCGTGTGTTCGACCCTGCCGGTCCCGGACCGGTCCCGGCAGGGTCACGGAGCGGACTCGTCCGGGTGTCGGGGGGATCAGAGGGGTCTGAGAGAGTGGGGGCATGCGCGCAGCGGACAGTTTCCCCGGTACGGACGGCGGCGGCTCCCCCGGACCGGGCGGTGGCATCGGCGGCAGCGGCAGGAGCGGTCCCCTGCACGTCGTGGTCGTCGGCGGCGGTATCGCGGGGCTCGCCGCCGCGCACCGGCTGCTGGACACCGGCGCGCGCGTCACCCTGTACGAGGCCTCCGCACGGCTCGGCGGAAAGCTGCACGCCGGTGAGATCGCCGGCGTCCGCGTCGACCTCGGCGCCGAGTCGATGCTCGCCCGCAGGCCGGAGGCCGTCGCCCTGGCCCGCCAGGTGGGCCTCGCCGACCGGCTCCAGCCGCCCGCCACGGCGGGCGCCGCCCTGTGGACCCGGGACGCGCTCCGGCCACTGCCCAAGGGCACCGTCATGGGCGTGCCGGGCGACGCCGCCGCCCTCGCGGGCATCCTCTCCGACGACGGGCTCCGCCGTATCGCGCAGGACCGCGAACTGCCGCGCACGGAGGTCGGCGACGACGTCGCGGTCGGCGAGTACGTCGCGGCGCGCCTCGGCCGCGAGGTCGTCGACCGCATGGTGGAACCCCTGCTCGGCGGGGTGTACGCGGGCGACGCCTACCGCATCTCGATGCGCGCGGCGGTACCGCAGCTCTTCGAGGCCGCCCGCGGCCACACCTCGCTCACCGAAGGCGTCCGCGCCCTCCAGGCCCGCGCGGCGCGGCACCAGCAGACCGGCCCCGTGTTCATGGGCATCGACGGCGGCGTCGGCACCCTCCCGCTCGCGGTCGCGGACGCCGTCCGGGCACGCGGCGGGACGATCGTGCTCGACGCCCCCGTGCACGGCCTGCGCCGCGTCGCCGAAGGCGACGGCGACGGCGACGGCTCAGGTGGAGGCGGATGCTGGGAGGTGCGCGTGGGCGGCGACGGTGGCGATGGTGGCCACGGCGGCCACGGCGGGGGCCGGGGCGACGATGATGGCCGGAGCGACCGGAGCGACCGGAGCGACCGGAGCGACCGGAGCGACCGGAGGGACCAGGGCGACCGGGGCGGTCAAGGGAATCGGGGCGGCCGGGGCGACGGCGGGCGCGTCGAGCGTGCCGACGCCGTCGTCGTCGCTCTGCCCGCCCCCGCCGCCGCCCGGCTCCTCGACCGCGAGGTACCCGGCGCCGCCGCCGAGCTGCGCGCCGTCGAGTACGCCTCCATGGCCCTGATCACCCTCGCCTACCGGCGCTCCGACACGGCCGTGCTGCCCGCCGGGAGCGGGTTCCTGGTGCCGCCCGTGGACGGACGCACCATCAAGGCCTCCACCTTCGCGACCCAGAAGTGGGGCTGGATCGCGGACCAGGACCCCGACCTGTTCGTGCTGCGCGCCTCCGTCGGCCGGCACGGCGACGAGAAGGACCTCGGCCGCCCCGACGAGGAACTCGTCGACGTCGCCCGGCAGGACCTGCGCACGGCCACCGGCCTGGCCGCCGCCCCCGTCGACTCGGCCGTCACCCGCTGGTACGAGGGCCTGCCGCAGTACCCGGTCGGCCACCACGCGCGCGTGGCCCGCGTCCGGGAGCACGTGGCGCGGGTGCCGGGCCTCGTGGTCTGCGGAGCGGCGTACGACGGAGTGGGCATCCCGGCCTGTGTCGCCGGTGCGCACGCCGCCGTCGACCAGCTCTTCGGGGACCTCTCCGGAGTGCGCGGACTCACCGCCGACCCGGTGCAGAGCCTCCACGGCGGCGCGGGAGAATAGGCCCATGAGTGACGAAGCTTCCGCCAAGATCCCGAACGCGGGCAAGAAGGCGAAGGACCTCAACGAGGTCATCCGCTACACGCTGTGGTCCGTCTTCAAGCTCCGCGACGTCCTGCCCGAGGACCGCGCCGGGTACGCGGACGAGGTCCAGGAGCTGTTCGACAAGCTCGCCGCCCGGGACGTCACCGTCCGCGGCACCTACGACGTGTCCGGCCTCCGCGCCGACGCCGACGTCATGATCTGGTGGCACGCCGAGACCGCGGACGAGCTCCAGGAGGCCTACAACCTCTTCCGCCGCACCCGGCTCGGGCGCGCCCTGGAGCCGGTGTGGTCGAACATGGCGCTGCACCGCCCCGCCGAGTTCAACAAGTCGCACATCCCGGCGTTCCTCGCCGACGAGACGCCCCGCGACTACGTCTCGGTGTACCCCTTCGTGCGCTCCTACGACTGGTACCTGCTGCCCGACGAGGACCGCCGCCGCATGCTCGCCGACCACGGCAAGATGGCCCGGGGCTACCCCGACGTGCGCGCCAACACCGTCGCCTCGTTCTCCCTCGGCGACTACGAGTGGCTGCTCGCCTTCGAGGCCGACGAGCTGTACCGCATCGTCGACCTCATGCGGCACCTGCGCGCCTCCGAGGCCCGGATGCACGTCCGCGAGGAGGTGCCGTTCTACACCGGCCGCCGCAAGTCCGTGGCGGAGCTGGTGGCGACCCTCGCCTGAGCCGGCAGCGCCGATATTCGGTTGCCGCGCCCGCCGCGCGGGGGGTTTCATCGAGAGGGCGGCCCTCTGACGGATCACGCGTGATCCGTCGGGGAGTTCGCACCCTCCCGTCGAGACCCTCCCCACGGAAAGCCGGTGTTGTATGCCCAGGGCCCTGCGGAACTCCTTCAGCTCATCCCCTTCCGCATCGCTCAGGAGTCATCTCTCCCATGTCACGCAACACCTCCCGGCGGGCGCGCGCTGAAGCACGCGTCCAGTCCTTCCGCTGCCTCCAGTGCGGCCTCGACGTCTCGACGACCGCACCCGGCACCCAGCACCGCAACCACTGCCCGAACTGCCTGTGGAGCCGTCACGTCGACGACACCCCCGGCGACCGGGCGGCGGACTGCGGCGCCCGGATGGAACCCCTCGCCATATCCGTACGCGGCGACGGCGAATGGGTCCTCGTCCACCGCTGCACCCACTGCGGCGTCCTGCACGCCAACCGCACCGCGGGCGACGACAACGCGCTGCCGCTGACCCGGCTCGCGGTGCGCCCGCTGGCGCAGCCGCCGTTCCCGCTGGAGCGGCTCGGCGCGCTGTAGCCGCCCCTGCGCCGCGGTGGGACCGTGTCACGGCAGGACGGCGCGGACCGTGCCGTGGCTAGACCACGTGGGGCCGCGCCGCCGCGCGCGGCCCCACCAGGGGCTCCGGTGCCCGGCGCGGAGCGCACGCCGCGCGCCCGGCGGGGAGGCGCCCCTTCAGGAGGTACGCCTCCAAGTGGCCGTTGACGCAGGCGTTCGGGCCGCCCCCGATGCCGTGCGTACCCGCGTCCCGCTCGGTCACCAGGGCCGAACCGCCGAGCCTGCGGCGCAGTTCGAGGGCGCCCGCGTACGGCGTGGCGGCATCCCGTTCGGCGGCCAGGATCAGGGTCGGCGGCAGCGCGTCCGCGGTGGCGCCCACGTCCACCGGCTCCTGGCGCGGCTCGGGCCAGTACGCGCACGGCAGGTTCATCCAGGCGTTGTCCCAGGTCTCGAAGGGGGCGACGCGGGCGAGGCGCGTGTTGTCGCGGTCCCAGACGGCGAAGTCGGTGGGCCAAGGGGCGTCGTTGCACTGCACGGCGGTGTAGACGGCGTTGCCGTTCTCCTCCTCGGCGGCCGCCTCCGGGTGCGGCGCGGCCTGCTCGACGAGCGGCTTCGCGTTGCCCTTCAGGTACTGCGACAGGGCCGTCGCCCGCATCGGCCAGTAGTCGTCGTAGTACGCGGCCTTCAGGAACGCCGCCTGCAACTGGGCCGAGCCGACCCGCCCGCCGGCCGGTTCGTGCGTGAGCCGCGCGCGGACCGTCTCGTAGGAGCGCTGCACCTCCTCGGGCGTCGCGCCGAGCAGGTAGGTCTTGTGGTGCCTCGCGACCCATGCGCGGAAGTCCGCCCAGCGCCGCTCGAAGGCGAAGGACTGGTCGAGGTTGTTGCCGTACCAGATCCGCTCCGGGTCCGGGTTGACGGCCGAGTCGAAGACCATGCGGCGCACGTGCCCGGGGAACAGCGTCGCGTACACGGCACCGAGGTAGGTGCCGTACGAGGCGCCCATGAACGTCAGCTTCCGCTCGCCGAGGGCGGCGCGCAGCACCTCCAGGTCACGGGCGTTGTTCACGGAGGTGTAGTGGCGCAGGCCGGCGCCCGCGTGCCGGGCGCAGCCGCGGACGTAGGCCTTCGCCCGCGCGACGCGTTCCGCCTTGTACGAGGCGTCGGGGTGGCTCGGCGAGTTGGTGGGGGCCTCGGTGAACCGCTCGGGCTTTAGGCAGGTCAGGGGGGCGGACCTGCCGACACCGCGCGGGGCGTAGCCGACGAGGTCGTACGCCGCCGCCAGGCGCCGCCACTCCGGCATCGGGCCGACCATCGGGAAGTACATCCCGGAGGCCCCGGGGCCGCCGGGGTTGAAGACGAGCGCGCCCTGCCGGTCGACCCGCTCGCCGTCCGCCTTCCGCGTGGCCGCGACCCGGCTGACCGTCAGCCGGATCTGCTTGCCGTCGGGGCGGGCGTAGTCGAGGGGGACGGTGACCGTGCCGCAGCGCACGGACGGCGGCAGGTTCTCCGCCTCGGCACAGGCGCCGAAGCGGATGCCTGCGGCGTGGGCGCGCTGGACGGCGAGGCCGGTGCCGAGGGTCTCGGCGACGGGACCGGGCGCGGGGCCCGGCCCGGTTCCGGCTGCGGGAGCTGCGGCGAGGGCGCTCAGGACGAGGGATCCGACGGTTCCGTACCGGACGGCTCTTCCGTACAGAGGGGTTCCAGGTGCTCTCATCGCTGTTCCGTGTCCCTTTCGCGCGGCTCGATCGGCCGTGCGGTCCACCCGAAGTCGGCGTCGGTGAGTCACCAAGTCGTTTAATCGGATAAACCGCATCGAAAGGGATACTCAGTTCGACGGTCGGCGAAGTAAAGCACCGGCTCGCGGGTGTCGGCCCAAAGCCCCCTCACAGCCCCACGGACGTCAGAGACGCGACTCGCGGTACCCGTCGAGGTTCGGGTCCCGGTGGGAGAGCGCGGCACGCAGCGCCGGGTCCTCCAGGGCGCGCAGGCCACGCACGGCGACCGACGTCAGGTCGTCCCGCGAGGGCAGCGTCCCGAGCAGCCGCTGCCCGGCCGGCGAGGCCCAGCGCGTGGTCGGCACCTCGAACCGCGCGATGGCGAGCGAGCTGAGCGTCAGGAAGAACGGCAGCGCGAACCACACCGCGACCGGCGTCTGCCCCTCGCGCCCCTGCGCGGGCAGCAGCGTCGCGCACACCCCCAGGGCCACCACCGCGACCGCCGCGGCCCGCACCTGCCGTGCCGCGCCCGCGATGCCCGTCCACGCCCCGTCCGGCACCGCGAGGCCCGCCGCGACGAGACGGTCCGCAAGCGACCGCACGGCGTCGGCCGCCGCGGCGGTCCTGCGGACCGGGGCGATCCGCGACTGCCCCGCGGGCCCGATCGCGCCGAGCACCGAGCGCTCCATGTCGTCCTTGGCCACCGGGTCCACGACCGTCGCCCACCCGGTGTGCGCGAGCAGCAGCCGCTGCCTGCGCGCCATCGACAGGAGGGCCACGTCGACGACCCGCCCGGGGCCGCCCGACAGGAACGCGGCCTCGTAAAGCGTGAGCCCGCGCCCCTGATGCGCGCCCCTGGCCTCGCTCGCCGCGGCACGCACCGCGGCGAGGCACAGCCGGGCACACGTGAGCAGGGAGAGGGCGCAGGCGAGCAGCAGCAACGGAACCCAGAACATGCCGGTTTTCTATGTGAAGGTGCTGTGCCCCCGCCACCGGAATTCCACGATGTGGACGGTCGGCTGTCCGCGGTTCGGGCACGGGCACGTCCGCCCCGTACGCGGTTCAGCCGTCCGGGTCGGGGTCGGGCCGGGAGACCGCCGGGGGCAGCGGCGGCGTCGGCGGTGCCGGGGCCCGCGCCGCGCCGGGCGCGGGGGCGGCGGACGGGGGCGAGGCCTGGGGGCCCGGCGGGGCGGGGGAGCGGGTGACGGGCCCCGGGGCGGCCGTGGCGGCCTCGCGGGCCAGCCCGTCGAAGTCGACGAGACCGGTGGCCTCCAGGACCTTGATGTGGTCGAGGACCGTGGTGTTCGCGTCGTCGGCGAGGGCCCGCACCAGGGAGTTGCGGGTGGTGGCGCGGACCTGTGCCACCAGCGTGAAGACCTGGCCGTGGGCGCGCCGCAGGACGTTCGCGAACCTCGCGTCGTACGCGGGGCCGCGGGCCGCGCTCAGTTCGTCGAGGCGGCGCCGCTGCTGGGCGTCGGGCTGGCTGGGCAGTTCCAGGCGCAGCGCGGCGCCGACCTCGCGCACCCGGGCGTCGAGGAAGGTGTGCCCCTCGACCAGGTGCTTGCCCGCCGTGTGCACGGCGGTCGTGGTGCCGCGCTCCTGTGCCTGCTGGCCCGCGGGCAGCTCCCACAGGCCCGCGCGCCGCACCTTGGTGACGAAGTCGCGGTCGAGCGCGGACAGCGGCCCGAACTCCGTCGCCACGGACTGCGAGGTCAGCGTGTCGAGGCCGGTGCCCGAGCGGTCCTCGTACGACCACACGGGACAGACCAGCGCGACCAGGGTGGCGATGAGCCCCGTCAGGAGGAGTCCGGTGCCGCTGACGAGTCTGCTGCCGAGTCCGCCGCCGCGCACGGGTCCGTCGCGACGCGTGAATCTGCCGCGACGCGTGAATCCCTCGCGACGCTTGAATTCGATGGTGCGTACGGGGCCGTCGCCGCGCACGGGTCCGTGGCCGCCGGTGTGTCGGGATCGCATGACGCCTCCTGGTGCGCCACCGCACGCTAGTGCGCGGCCCGGCGCGGCGGCGGGCGTATCGGCAGGAGTACGTCGACGTCTGTACGGAGCGGTCCGCCGGCCCCGTTACGCGAGGCGCTGTGCCCTGCGCAGCGCCCGGCGCCCGGTCCGGGTCCGCAGCCAGCGCGTCAGCGGCCCCCGGCCCGGCGGTTTCGGACCCGAGCGCTCCAGCCACCAGGTCCGCAGCTCACCGCGCGCCTCCTCACCGAGGGGGGCGTCCGGGTCCTCCCCGAGCAGCAGGTGGGCGGCGAAGTCCAGGGCGTCCTTGCGGTAGCCGTCCGTCATGGGCCGCGAACGGGCGTACGCGACGAAGGCCGCGCGGTACGCAGGGCCGACGATCCGCGGCAGCTCCGGCGCGACCTTCGCCACGACGTCCGCCCGCTTGGCGCTCAGCGCCCGGCTCTGCACCCGCAGCCTGGCCCCGTCGAAGCCCTCCGGGGCGGGAGTGCCCGCGACGAGGGCGGAGAGCAGGGCGGCCTGGGAGAGCGCCACGCGTTGGCGGGTGGCGGTGGCGGTGGGGGTGGCGGTGGCGGTGGGGGTGGGGGTGGGGGTGTCGGCGGTGGGGGCCGAGGGGGTGGCGGGTGCGACGGGTGGGAAAGTCGCCCTGGCCGCCCCTGTCCCTGCCCCTGCCCCTGCCACCGTCTTCCGGATGGCGTCCAGCTCCCGCTCCAGCTCGTCGGCCTCCGGGAAGTTCTCGTCCCGTTCCAGGAGCACGCCCGGCGGGCGCGTGCGCGCGGCGAGGTCGGCGAGAATGTCGAGCACGGGCCGCGGCACCGCGTGTGCGTGGCTGTCGTGCCAGACGCCGTCCCGCTCGAACCCGCCCGCCACATGGACGTACGCGATGGCCTCGACGGGCAGCTCGGACAGGGCGCGGGCCGGGTCCTCGCCCCGGTTGACGTGGTTGGTGTGCAGATTGGCGACGTCGATGAGCAGCCGTACGCCGGTGCGCTCGACCAGCTCGTACAGGAACTGCCCCTCCGTCAGCTCCTCGCCGGGCCAGGAGATCAGCGCGGCGATGTTCTCGACGGCGAGCGGCACCGGCAGCGCGTCCTGCGCGATGCGGACGTTCTCGCAGAGCACGGCGAGCGCGTCCCGGGTGCGCGGCACGGGAAGCAGATGCCCGGCTTCGAGCACCTGGGACGCGGTGAGCGCGCCCCCGGCCCGCACGAACGCGATGTGCTCGGTGACCAGCGGCGAACCGAGTGCCTCCGCGCGCTCCGCGAGGGCCCTGAGCCGCGCCGGGTCCGGGCGGTCCGCGCCGCCGAGCCCCAGCGCGACACCGTGCGGCACGACCGTGACGCCGCGCTCGCGCAGCCGCAGGAGCGAGTCCGGCAGATGGCCGGGGCAGAGGTTCTCGGCGACGGCCTCGACCCAGTCGATGCCGGGCATGCGCTCGACCGCGTCCGCGATCTCGGGCCGCCATCCGATCCCGGTCCCCAGGCGCGGTGCCCGCCCCGCGCCCGGCTCCGCCGCGCCTCCCGCCGCCGTACTTCCCGCCGTGCTCCCTGCCACCGTGCTCTCTGCCGCCGTACCTCGTACCGTCGTCCCCCGTGCAGTCATGGTTCCCCCTCGGTTCCGTGTGCCTGCCGACGTTCCTCCCCGCCCGTTCCGTAGCGGGAGTCTTGACCCCGACAGTCTGCACCGAACCTTCTGATCAGCGGTTTCAGAGCTACATTTGAGGTTCCGGACGGTTGGTGTCGACGGTGCCCGGCGGGGCGGGAGAGGGCCGTGAGGTGCCGGAGACGTCACCGGTGGGGCCGGCGGGAGCGGGGTCGGGGGGCGCGTCGCGGCCGGGGGCGGGCGGTCCGGTGGGGCTCGCGGTCGAGGTGGCCGCGGAGCCGTTCGCGATGGCGTCGAAGTCGACGTACCCGGTGCCTTCGAGCATGGTGATGTGGTCGAGGACGGTCTGGTTGGCGTCGGACGCGAGCTGGCGCACGAGCGAGTTGCGGGTGGTGTCGCGGACCTGGGCGATCAGGGCGAAGACCTTGCCGTGCGAGACGCGCAGCAGATTGGCGAACTTGCGCTGGTACGTCTCGCCGGAGGCCGCCGTCAACTCCCGCAGCCAGCCCTGTTGCTGGTCGCTCGGCTGGTTCGGCAGCTCGACGCCGAGCTGCGCGGAGACGCCCCGCACCCGCTGGTCGAGGTCGGTGTGGCCGACGATCAGGTGGTCGCCCGCGTCCTTGACGGCCTTGCTGGGCGCGCGCTCCACGGCCTGCTGCCCGGCGGGGATCTCCCACAGCCCGGCGAGCCGCACCTTCACGAGGAAGTCCCGGTCGGTGGCCGACAGGGGCCCCCAACGCGTCGCCACGCTCCCGGCGTTCAGGTTGGCCTCGCCGGTGCCGGAGCGGTCGGCGTAGGACCACACCGGGAAGGCGAGCGCGCCGACGGTGACGACGAGGGCCGCGATGATCAGGGCGGTGCCGTTCACGCGCCCGACGTGCCTGATGCGCTGCAAGGTGCCTCCCGAGCCGCAACCCGGCCGGGGGCCGGGCTGCTTGGTGGTACGGGAAGGTACGGGAGGGGTGGCGGCGGTGTTCAGCACCGTGAAGGTTCTGTGACGGGGGTCACGTCGCGCGGTACGAGAGGCGGCACGTCCGGAACCGCGGCGTTGTCAGTGCCGTCGTCTAGGGTCCGAAGGGCAGGCAATCGCGGGCGGTGCGCCGAGGATTGCAGTGCGCACGGGCAGTACGGGCAACACGGGCAGTGCGGGCAGTGCGGGCAGTACGGGCAGTACGGGCAGTACGGGCAACAACAGGTATCGCAGGCAACACGGGGAACACGGAGGGGCCATGGCGTCAGCGGAGTCGATCGACCTGATCAGCCTGGAGGGCGAGGACAACAGCGTGACGGTCCGCATCACGGGGAAGCGCCCGGCGCCGGGCCGCTCCGGAGTCGAAGTGCTCGTCGGCGAGATCCTCGTCGACACCGCCTTCGTCCGGGGTTCGCTGGCCACGTCGGTGTCCCCGGAGGACCTCACCGAGTGGCGGGAGACCCTCGACGCCCTGGACGGCGGCGAGGACCGCACCTGGCGCGCCGGCCGCCGGGACCCGGAACTCTCCGTGGAACTCGACCCGGACGGCGAGCTGGCCCACGTCACGATCGCCGACCACTCGATGTCCCTGACCTCGGTGACGGCGACGGTCACGCTCACGGACGAGTGGTTCGACGAGGCGTACGAGCGCCTGGACGAGACGCTGCGGACATGGCCGGTGGAGGGGGCGCTGCGGGGCTGAAGGCTTCGCCCGGGGAGGGGTGGCACGCTGTCGCGGGGGTGCGCGCCGTTTCAGGCGGGGTCCTTCCGCGGGAGCGGGCAGACGTGGCTGCCTCCCTCGGCCACGACGGTCTCCCCGGGGGCGATCTCCGTGAAGCCCGCGTCCCGCACCAACGGCAGCCCGGAGGCGACCAGTTCGGCCCAGCGGGACGGGGAGGCGGTGCGGACGGACAGGGCGAAGCCCGCCTCGCGCCAGGCCGCGCGGTCCGGCTCGGACAGCTCCCACCACGCCAGTTGGGCGGCGTGCCCCGCCTGGGCCATCGTCTTGCCCGCCGACATCGAGACGTGGGGGTTCAGCCACAGGACGGGCGCCGCCGGGTCGGGGTCCGGTACGGGATCCGGGTCGTCCAGCTCGGTGCCGGAGACCTGGAGGCGGGCCAGGTCCTTGGGCCAGCCGTCCAGGGGCACCGGCGGGTGGACGCGGACCTCGGCCGACTTGCCGGTGACCGTGATGCCGGGCAGCGCCTCCGCGCGGCGCCACTCCGCGCCGCGCGCCCTGCGCACCACCTTGCGGATGCGCGCGTCCTGCCAGTCCCGCACGGCCCGCGCCCACTCGCCGTCGCCGAGGGACCGCTCGTCGCTCAGGATCGTGAGGACCGCGCGGGCCGCCGTCTCCAGGGCGTCCGTACGGGCCGGGGGTGCCGCGCGCTCGATGCGGGCCACCAGGGGCAGGACGAACTGCGGGGCCTCGTCGCGCGAGTCGGCCGCCTCGGAGGCGGTGGAGCGGTACTCGTTGCTGGTCACGCGTCCAGTCTGCCAGGGGGCGAGCGCCGGCTGCGGGGCGGCTGCCGGACGGCCCCGTGCGCCCGGCCCCCCGGCTGCCGGTTCCTCCTGCGCCGGTCATGCGTCATGCGTCGGATGCCACGCGTCGGATGTGAGGCGTCAGGCGTCCGGCGTGGGATGTCAGGCGTCAGGCGTCATGCGTCAGCCCGAGCACGCCGTGCGCTGCGCCTCCTGCCACTCGCAGACCGGGCACAGGGTGATGCCCTTGTGCGACTCCGGGTACTCCGTGGGCTTCCGGCACAGGACGCACTCGGCGAAGGGCGGGCCGCCCGCGCCCGGGGGAGGTGCGGACGGCCCCGGCGCGCAGTAGCCGTCGACGGCGCCGGGGGCGGCTTCGGGGCTGCCGGAGGCGTGGCGGGCCGGGGCGGGGGCGGGCATGTCGGGTGCGTCGGGTGCGTCGAGTGCGTCGGGGGTGTCGGGGGCGTCGGCCATGACGGCCAGCCTAGTTCGGGGCGGCCCCGGCAGCCCGGGGGCCGTCGGGCCTGGAGCCGCTGGCCCGGGTGTCTTCGGGTCGGGCTCCGCTGGCCCCGGTGTCGTCGGGTCGTGCCCCGTCGGGTCGGGTGCCGCTGGCCCCGTTGTCGTCGGGTCGTGCCCCGTCGGGTCGGGTGCCGCTGGCCCGGGTGTCGTCGGGCCAGGCCCCGTCCGGCCGGGCTCCGGCGGGCCGAGCCCCGTCCCGCCGCGCATCGCGCGCACCACGCGCGGCGCCGATCTGCTCCGACACCCGCACGAAGCGGAAGCCGCGCTCGCGCAGCGCGGGGACGATCGTGCGGACGGCGCGCTCGGTCGCGGGCGCCGCGCTGCGCGTGCAGTGCAGGACGACGACCGAACCGGGCCGCACCCCTTGCAGGACCTGCCGTGCCACCGCGTCGGGGTCCTTGGCGAACGCGTCGCCGCCCACCACGTCCCACTGCACCGCCGTCACACCGGCCGGCGCGATGGCCCGCAGCGCCCGCTGGTCGTAACAGCCGCCCGGGAAGCGGAAGTACGGCACCGGGCGCTCGACCCCCGACTCGCGCAGGGCGGTGAAGGCGCGCTCCACCTCGGCGCGCATGCGGTGCGGGGCGACGGTGGGCAGGCCGTAGCAGCGGGGGGTGAAGGCGTAGTGGCTGTACGAGTGGTTCGCGACCTCGAAGAGCGGATCCCGGCCGATGTCCCGGGTCTGCGCCGGGTACTGCTCGGCCCAGCGGCCCGTCATGAAGAACGTCGCCGGGACCTTCAGGCGGCGCAGGGTGTCGACGAGAGGCGGATTGTCGAAGTGTTCGCCCGCAGCGGCGCGCCGACCCTGGTCCGCCGTCATGTCGGCGTCGAAGGTGAGGGCGACGGTGGGCGCGGCCTTCGCCGCGCCGCGGGGTGCCTGCACGGCGCGCGGCGCGCTGGTGAAGACCGGGGTCAGGCCCTGGGGTCCGGGGGCCAGGGTCGGCGGCGCCTGGCGCGCGGCGGCCGGGTTCCGGTCCTTGAGGGCCGCGGGGCGCTGGTGGGGCGCGGGGGCGGGGGACGCGGTGCAGGCCGTCAGGGAGAGGGTGGCCGCGGCGAGGAGCGTCAGGGCGGTGCGGGTGTTCCGGGTCCGTGCGCGAATGATCACGGAGCGACGATATATGGGTAAATAGGACTAATGGGGTAGGCGGGTCTCTGGACTCACCCGGCTGCGCGAGCGACGCAGGGCCCGCCGCCTGGGCATTCGTGCCGAGGGGCCGGGTTTGCCAGGGGGCACGGGCTGTGGAATCGTCCTGAGGCGCTTCCCGGTCGCCGCACGTCTCCGGGAATCCGCGCATCGCGACCACCGAGGAGTTGACGAGCCGTCGATGTCCGAGCCCGCCAACCCCTCCGGCAGGACCGGTGACACCGGTGACACCGGCAACCCCCACACCCAGGGTGCCCCCGACATCGCCGACGCCCCGGACGTCACCTGGACCGAAGAAGTCCGGTCACCGGCGCGGTCGAGGCGAGGCGGCGCCCCGGGCGGCGGTGGAGCCGCCTCAGGGGCCGCGCCGACGTCCGGCCCCGTCCCCGCCCCGCTGACGTACACGGCCCACTGGCACTCCGAGAGCGGCCTGCCCGCGCCCCGGCGTGTGATCGTCGCCGACGACCGGACGAAGGCCGCCGTGGCCTACCGCCTCGCCTGTGAGGGCACCGCGCTGCTGTGGCGGGGCGACTACCAGGGTGCCCGGCAACTGCTCCGCGCCCTCGGAAGCCGTCTCGACCGGCTCGCGCCGAAGCCGGGCGCCACCCCGGCCGAGACGTTCCACCGGCACCGGCAGGCCCGCGGCCACCGGGCCAGGGTGCTCGGCATGCTGCTCGTCGTCCTGGAGGACGACCACTCCCTCGCGCTGCGCCGCGCCCCCGACGTGCGGGCGGCCTGCACGGAGGCCTACGGCCCGCCCCGGCGGCGCACGGTCGTGTCGCTGCGCGAACTCCTCGGCGTGATCGGCGCCCACGAGTGGCGCCGCAAGGGTGTGCCGGTCCCGGCGGTCGGCGGCAGCATCCATCCGCACTACGGAGTGTTCTCGCCCGTCCGGGGCGAGTACGTCGACCTGGTCGCCGCCGCCCCGCTGCCCGCCGCCGTCCACGGCGCCCCCGCGGACGCCACCGCCTTCGACCTCGGCACCGGGACCGGCGTCCTCGCCGCGGTCCTCGCCCGCCGGGGTCTCGGCCGGACCGTCGCCACGGACAGCAGCCCCCGCGCCCTCGCGTGCGCGCGCGACAACGTCGAGCGCCTCGGCATCGGCGACCGCGTGCAGGTCATGGACAGCGGCGACCTCTACCCGGAGGGCCGCGCCGCCCTCGTCGTGTGCAACCCGCCGTGGCTCCCGGCACGCCCGACCTCCGCCGTGGAGCAGGGCGTGTACGACCCCGACAGCGCGATGCTGCGGGCCTTCCTCGACGGGCTCGCAGGCCATCTCCAGCCGGGCGGCGAGGGCTGGCTGATCCTCTCCGACCTCGCCGAACACCTGGGCCTGCGCACCCGCGACGCACTCGACGAGGCCTTCGCCGCGGCCGGTCTGCGCGTCGTCGACCGGCTCGACGCCAAGCCCCGCCACCCCCGTGCGAGCGACGCCTCGGACCCGCTGCACACGGCTCGCGCCGCCGAGGTCACCTCCCTGTGGCGGCTCGCCCCGGCCACCTGAGCCACCGGCCCCGCCGTGCCACCGCCCTGCCGCCACCGCCCCGTACCCGGACGACGGAACGGGGCGGCCGCGGGCGGGCGCTACCTGTGCCAGGGCCCCGTCACGGCGAACGTCGTGCCGGGGGTGTAGCAGTTCACGTACATCGTGTCGTGGTCGGGCGAGAAGGCGACGCCCGCGAACTCGCCCCACTCCGGCTTGTCGGGGGTGCCCGTGTTCTGGGCGTTGCGCGCCATCGCGTAGACCTCGCCGCCGCGCGTCACGCCGTACACGTGCTGGAGGCCGCCGCCGTCCTCGCACACCATCAGGCCGCCGCTCGGCGCGAGGCAGATGTTGTCGGGGGACTCGCCGGGCAGCTGCACGTCGGTGCCGGGGCCGAACACGATCACCAGCGTGAGGCGGCGCCGCGCCGGGTCGTACCGCCACACCTGGCCGTGGTGGTCGGCGGCCGAGCCCTCCGCGCCGCGCGCGTAGCTGGAGACGAAGTAGACGCAGCGGCCGCCCCAGTAGCAGCCCTCCAGCTTCTGCGCGTGGGTGATCCCCTTCGGGCCGAAGTCCTGGTGGCGTACGGGCGTGCGGGCCGCCAGCGGGTCGGGTACGTCGGCCCACTCCACGCGGTCGAAGGACGCGCCCGGCTCCTGCACGGCGGACAGGTCCGGCACGCCCGGCACCCGCATCGCCTGGAGCCGCCCGCCCGCGCGCAGCGAGCCCCGGCCGCCCTCGGGCCTGTCCGGCAGGAAGCGGTAGAAGAGGCCGAAGGGCCGCTGGAAGGCGTCCTCCGTCTCATAGACGACGCCGCGCCACGGGTCGACGGCGATCGCCTCGTGCTGGAAGCGGCCCATGGCGGTCAGCGGGACGGCACCGGAGCGCCGCGGGTCCACCGGGTCGACCTCGAATATGAAGCCGTGATCCTTGGTGTAGCCGTTCGTACCGGCCTTGTCCTCGGTCTCCTCGCAGGTCAGCCAGGTGCCCCACGGGGTGGGCCCACCCGCGCAGTTGACGGCGGTACCGGCGATGGCGACGCGCTCGTCCACCACCCGGCCGCGCCGGTCGAGCGCGAGCGCCGTACAGCCGCCCTTGGCCGCCGGGTCGTAGGTCAGGCCCTCGACCGTCGGGACGCCGAGCGGCGCCGTCGGGCGGTTCTCGTGGTTGCGCACCAGGTGCACCCCGCCGCGCCGGCCCCCGAACGCGGCCATCCCGTCGTGGTTGCTCGGCACCTTGCCCTCGCCCGAGCGCAGATCGTCCCCCTCACGCGAGAGGACCCGATAGCGGAAACCTTTCGGCAGATCGAGCAGACCGTCCGGATCGGGCACGAGCGGGCCGTAGCCGCTCCTGCCCCGCGCGGCCGCGGTGGCGGTGCCCGCGAAGAGTTCCGACAGGGCGCCGGTGAAGGCGATGGACGCCCCCAGGGCTCCGGTGCGGGCGAGTATCTGGCGTCTGGTCGCGGGTGTCTCGGTCGCGGATATCTCGGTCGCGGGTGTCTCGGCTGCGGACATCTCGGTGTCGGGCATGGCAACCTCCTGCTGGCGGACAGGAACTGACCCGCATGTGTGTATCACGCAGGGCTGCCTCGCACGAGAGTTTGAACGCGGGCCCGGTCCGCCTCGCGGGCGGCGGCTCCGTCCCCGGGGCGGATCCTTCGACCGCGGACGCGTCGTGGCTGGTCGCGCAGTTCCCCGCGCCCCTGACGGGGCCTGGGGCCGGACCCTCAGCCCGCCACCAGCGGCTTCGCGTCGCGTGCCAGCGCGGTCAGCCGGGAGATCGCACGGAAGTACTTCTTCCGGTAGCCGCCGGCCAGCATCTCCTCGCTGAAGAGCGCGTCGAACGGCACTCCGGAGGCGAGCACGGGCACCTCGCGGTCGTAGAGGCGGTCGGCGAGGACGACCAGGCGCAGCGCCGTCGACTGGTCGGGCACCGGCGTGACGTCCGTGAGGCACACGGCGGTGAGGTCGTCGGTGAGGGCGCCGTAGCGGCTGGGGTGCACGCGCGCCAGGTGCCCGAGCAGCTGCGGGAAGTCGTCGAGGCTCGCGCCCGGCGTCGCGTACGCGGCCTTGGTGACCTGCTCGTCGGAGTACGGGGCCGGGGCCTCGGGCAGGCCGCGGTGGCGGTAGTCCTCGCCGTCGATGCGCAGGGCCTTGAAGTGCGCCGACAGGCCCTGGATCTCGCGCAGGAAGTCGGCGGCGGCGAACCGGCCCTCGCCCAGCTTGCCGGGCAGCGTGTTGGAGGTCGCGGCGAGCGCGACGCCCGCCTCCACGAGCTTGCCGAGCAGGGACGACACCAGGACGGTGTCGCCCGGGTCGTCCAGTTCGAACTCGTCGATGCACAGCAGGCGGTGACCGCTGAGCGTCCGCACCGTCTGCTGGAAGCCGAGCGCGCCGACGAGGTTGGTCAGCTCCACGAAGGTGCCGAAGGCCTTGAGCGCGGGCTCCGCGGGAGTGGCGTGCCACAGGGACGCCAGGAGGTGGGTCTTGCCGACGCCGTACCCGCCGTCGAGGTAGACGCCGCGCGGCCCTGCCGGAGCCGGCTGCTTCGCCCGTGCGAACCAGCGGCGCTTGCCCGCGCCCGTGGCGTGCGCCCCGCCGAGCCCCTCCGCGAAGCCGCTGAGGACGCGCACGGCCTCGGCCTGGCTCGGCTGACCCGGGTCCGGGATGTACGTGGCGAAGCGGGCCGAGTCGAACCGCGGCGGCGGCACCATCTCGGCGACGAGACGGTCCGCGGGCACCTGCGGCTCGCGGGTGCTCAGGGATGCGGGGGCCGCTGCGGGTATCGGGCTCTGCCCGGCGGGGGTGGTGGCTGACACGGTTCTCCACTGTAGAGCCGTATCGGCGCCGTGTAAGACTGCCCGGCATGCGACGCCTGTTCCCTGTGACCGACCACACACCAGCGCCGACCTCGGTGAAGAGCGTTCCGGACGGTGCGCCACAGGGGGCGGACCGGGAGTGGACCCTGGACGAGCTCGCCGACGCCTACGCCTACCCGGAGCTGTGCGGGTCCGGCCCCACCGCCTGGCTGCGCGCCAACATGGTCTCGTCCCTCGACGGCGCGGCCCAGCACGACGGCCGTTCCCAGCCCCTGTCCAGCGACACCGACATGCGCGTCTTCGGTACGTTGCGCTCCCTCGCGGACGCCGTGGTCGTCGGTGCGGAAACGGTACGCCAGGAGGGGTACCGGCCCGCCAGGTCGCGGGACGCCTTCGCGGCCCGCAGGGCGGCGGCGGGCCAGGCCGTGGTCCCCGCGATCGCGGTCGTGAGCGCGGGCCTCGACCTGGACTTCTCCCTGCCCCTGTTCACGGCCCCGCGCACGCCCACCCTCGTGGTGACCGGCGCCGCCGCGCCCGCCGACCGGATGGAGGCGGCGCGGCAGGCGGGGGCGGAGGTGGTGATCGCGGGCGAGGGCGCGGGGGCGGACCCCGGGCGGGTCGTGCGGGAGCTGGGCGCGCGGGGCCTGACGCGGCTGCTCACCGAGGGCGGGCCGCGGCTGCTCGGACAGTTCGTCGCGGCCGGCGCGCTCGACGAGCTGTGCCTGTCGGTGTCGCCGCTCCTGACCGCGGGGAGCGCCCAGCGGATCGCGGGCGGACCGGGGCTCGCGGTGCCCGAGCGATTCGTACTGACGTCCGTGCTCGAAGAGGCCGGGTTCCTGTACACGCGCTACCGGCGCGGCATCTGACAATCGCACCGACAATCAGCGGAATATCCCGTTCCGTTTCGCTTCCGCGGGGCACACTAAGTCTCGCGACCCCGTCTCGGGCGGGGGAAGGATGGTTTCCGCAGGGTGCCGGTCGCACGGCCCACGGAAGAGAAGGACGGTCGCCTGTCGTGTTCACCAGCGTATTGATGATCGAGAAGGCCCTCACGTCCGCCGACGTGGAGTTCGTCAGCACCTTGCACGGCGACGAGCCGGTCACTTTCCATGTGCTCCTCCAGCCGCGCGGCGACCAGGCGGACCGGCTGCTGCGCGCCATCGACGACGTGGCGCTCGGCGAATTCGACGAAGCGGTCCGCGAGGGCGAGGTGCCCGAGGGGAAGGACGCCCTGGGGCCCGCCGGGCAGGCGTTGCAGGTGTCCCTCATGGCGCTGCGGGCGACGGGCAGCGCCGCGGAGGGCCGCCTGATCGAGC
Source organism: Streptomyces typhae (assembly GCF_009755605.1). Lineage (GTDB taxonomy): Bacteria > Actinomycetota > Actinomycetes > Streptomycetales > Streptomycetaceae > Streptomyces > Streptomyces typhae. The sequence goes on along the minus strand of NZ_WPNZ01000008.1, from coordinate 241,484 downwards.
GGCACCCCCTGGACGTGCTCCAGGAACTGGTCGACGAGGTGGGGGCGGACGAGGTCATCGTGCTCACCGAGCCCCATCTGGTGGAGGAGTTCTTCCACCGCGACTGGGCCTCGCGGGCGCGGCACAAGGTGGGCGTGCCGGTCCTGAAGCTGTTCGCCCACAGTACGTGAGCACGAGGGAAACGGTCGGGCGAGGCGCCGGGGGCGGGCCCCGCTAGGGTGGGCCCGGTACGTACCGTCACACCCTCTCGGGAGAGAAACATGGCCCCCGGCCTTCCCACCGCCATGGACCGACCGCACTTCATCGGCATCGGCGGCGCCGGAATGTCGGGCATCGCGAAGATCCTCGCGCAGCGCGGCGCGAAGGTCGCGGGCAGCGACGCCAAGGACTCCGCGACCGCCGACGCGCTGCGCGCCCTCGGCGCCCGGGTCCACATCGGGCACGCCGCGGACCACCTCGCGGACGACGCGACCAGCGTCGTCGTCTCCTCCGCGATCCGCGCCGACAACCCGGAGCTGGCGCGCGCCGAGGAGCTCGGCATCCCGGTCGTGCACCGCTCGGACGCCCTCGCCTCCCTCATGGACGGCCTGCGCCCGATCGCCGTCGCCGGCACCCACGGCAAGACGACCACCACGTCGATGCTCGCGGTCAGTCTCGCCTCCCTCGGTCTGCACCCGTCGTACGCGATCGGCGGCGACCTGGACGTGCCCGGCTCCAACGCCGACCACGGCACCGGTGAGATCTTCGTGGCCGAGGCCGACGAGAGCGACCGCAGCTTCCACAAGTACGCGCCCGAGGTCGCGATCGTCCTCAACGTGGAGCTGGACCACCACGCCAACTACGCCTCGATGGACGAGATCCACGAGTCCTTCCAGACCTTCGCCGACAAGATCGTGCCCGGCGGGACGCTGGTCGTCGCCGCCGACCAGGAGGGCGCGCGGGAGCTCACGCGGCGGATCGCGAAGAGCAGGCCCGAGCTGCGCGTCGTGACCTACGGCGAGTCCCCCGACGCCGACGTGCGGATCACCGGCGTGACGCCGCAGGGCCTCAAGAGCGAGGTCACCGCCGTCATCGACGGCACCGAGCTGCGCTTCGCCGTCTCGGTCCCCGGCCGCCACTACGCGCACAACGCCGTCGCCGCGCTCGCCGCCGGTGTCGCCCTCGGCGTCCCGGCCGCCGAGCTGGCCCCGGCCCTGGCCTCGTACACGGGTGTGAAGCGCCGCCTCCAGCTCAAGGGCGAGGCCGCGGGCGTCCAGGTCGTCGACTCCTACGCGCACCACCCGACGGAGATGACCGCCGACCTGGAGGCCATGCGCGCCGCGGCCGCCGGTGCCGGGCACGCCCGCCTGCTCGTGCTCTTCCAGCCGCACCTGTTCTCGCGCACCCAGGAGCTGGGCACCGAGATGGGCCAGGCGCTCGCGCTCGCCGACGCCTCCGTGGTCCTCGACATCTATCCGGCCCGCGAGGACCCGATCCCCGGCGTGACCAGCGGCCTCATCATCGACGCCGCCCACGCGGCCGGTGCCGACGTGCGTGCCGTGCACGACAAGGAGACGGCGCCCGCGGTGATCGCGGGAATGGCGGAGCCCGGTGATCTCGTTCTCACCATGGGAGCGGGCGACGTCACCGACCTCGGCCCGCTGATCCTGGCCGAACTGTCGAAGTGAGCGCCGAACCGCCGAAGTGAACCGTCCCGGCCCCCGCCGGGGCCGGGACCGCACCAGAAGGGGATGCCACCCATGTCGTACGACGTCGAGAAGCCCGACGAGCAGTGGCGTGCGGAACTGACCCCCGCCGAGTACCAGGTCCTGCGCCAGGCCGGCACGGAGCCCGCGTTCCGCGGCGAGTACACCGACACCACGACCAAGGGTGTCTACTCCTGCCGCGCCTGCGGTGCGGAGCTCTTCACCTCCGAGGAGAAGTTCGCCTCCCACTGCGGCTGGCCGAGCTTCTACGACCCGAAGGACTCCGACGCCGTCGAACTGATCGAGGACCGCTCGCACGGCATGGTCCGCACGGAGGTCCGCTGCGCGCGCTGCGGCTCGCACCTCGGCCATGTCTTCGAGGGCGAGGGGTATCCGACGCCTACCGACCAGCGGTACTGCATCAACTCGATCTCGCTGCGGCTGTCGGAATGACGCCCGGCTTTTTGTGATCAACCGGTTCCGCTCACGGGTTTACATCGCTACGGTTCTTGTCGAAGGCGGGGGTCCGGTTCTTTCAAGAAACAGAGGAACGCCAGTGCGCTTGGCACGTCGCAACAATGGCCTCAGCAGCACCATCGAGCCCACGCCGCAGCCCGGCGTGCAGCGCATCTTCATGTGGTGGTGGCCGGGCCGCTAGCCGTCCCGGCCTCGGCCAAGGCCCGCCGGAGATCCCGTGACCGGCCCTCGCAGCCGAGCCGTTCGTAGAGTTCAAGGGCGCCCTCCGCGCAACCCCGAGCGGAGGGCGCGTCCTGTGTCCGCAGGGCCGTGCGGGCCAGGCCGTCGAGGGCCCGCGCCGCGCCGAGCGGGTGGCCGACCTCGCGGGCCAGGCGCAGGGCTTCGCGGTGGGTGTCGCGGGCTGCCTCGTACCGGCCGAGCAGACGCAGCGCCGTACCGGTGCCGAGGAGCGCGGCCTGCAGATCGAGGGGGCTGCCGATGCCGCGGGCGATGCGGGCCGCCTCGGTGAAGGCCAGGAGCGCCTCGTCGGGCTGTCTCCCGGCGGCGCAGGTGGAACCGAGGCTGATCAGGGTGTCCGCCTCCCCGCGCGCGTCCCCCGCGGCGCGGTAACTGGTGAGGGCGCGGCGGAAGTAGGCCAGGGCCTGCTCCACCTGGCCGGTCTCCCGGCAGACGTTGCCCAGGTTCGTCAGCAGGTTCGCGAGCTCCTGGCGGCCACCGACGGTGTGGGCCAGGCGCAGGGAACGTTCGTAGTGGGCGCGGGCCTCCTCGTGGCGCCCGTCGAGGCGGTGGACCTCGCCCACGTTGTTGAGGGCGCGCAACTGGCCGTAGAGATACCCGGTGCCCTCGTGGATGCGGAGCATCGTGCGGAACTGCTCCAGCGCCTCCTGGTGACGGCCCGCCGCGTGCAGTGCCACCCCCGCCATGTTGGCCACTTCGGCCTGCCCGTAGGGGTCCCGCACGCGCCGGTACAGCGACTGCGCCGCCCGCAGGACCCGCAGGCACATGCTGCTCTGCCCGGCCGCGAAGTGGGCGCGTCCGGACTGGAGCAGCGCGTCCGCGTGGCCTCGGTCGTCGTTCAACTCCTGAAAGAGCAGCAGGGCCTCGGTGGCCCGGTGCAGCGCCTTGCCGGACCCCTTCTGCGTGAGGACGTTCGCGTGCTCGACCAGGGCCCGCGCCAGCTCCGGCGGGTTGTCGCGGCCGCGGGCCGCCGCCACCGCCGACTCGAACAGGTCGGCGGCCAGGTCCCACGCTCCCCACAGGCGCAGCGACGTCGCCAGGACGTGCGGGAACAGCACCGCGTGCGCCCCCGGCCCGGTGGCCGCGGCACGCGCCAGGGCCAGCAGGTTTCCGCGCTCGACGCTCAGCCATGCCGTGGCCTCGTCCGCGTCGCGGAAGTCGGGTGCGTACGGGCAAGCCGGTGCGGGGCCGGGCAGCAGGACGCGGTGCGGCGGACCGGCGCGAACGGCGGCGCGGTACGCCCCGGTCAGATAGCAGTGGACCAGCCGTTCGAGCGCCGCGCGCCGCACCGTCCGCGGCTCGTCGCGCAGGCACATCCGCAGTCCGAAAGCGCGGGTGAGGTCGTGCAGCCGGTAGCGGTCGGCCACCGGCTCCTCGACGAGGTTGCGTTCGATGAGCCGGTCGAGGGTTCTGCGGGTGCGGACCGCGAGCGTGGCGGGGGCGGTCGGCGGCGCGTCGGCGCCCTCGTCCGCGGCGAGCGCCGTCGCCGCGCGCAACGTGATGTCGGGGCCAGGGTGCAGCGCGAGGCGGCGCAGCAACCGTGCGCTTTCCGGCGCCAGTTCGGTGTACGACAGGGTGAAGGCCGAGGCCACCGCGTCGTCGTCGAACTCGTCGAGCGGGTCGGCGGCCTGCACGAGGCGGTTGGTGAGGTGCTCCAGGCTCCAGGAGTCGCGGTGCCGGAACTGGCTCGCGAGGAGTTGCAGCGCCAGAGGGTGGCGGCCGCACGCGGCGACGGCGCGCGCGAGCGCCGCGGTGTCGGAGGCGAGCCGGCCCGCTCCTGCCACCCGCGTGAACAGCGCGGTGGCCTCCGCGGTGGACAGCGCCTCCAGGCACAGCGGGGTCGCGCCGGTCAGTCCGGTGAGCCGGTTCCGGCTCGTCACGATGGCGCGGCAGGACGCGGTGCCGGGCAGCAGCGGACGGACCTGATCCGCGTCGCGGGCGTTGTCGAGGACGACCAGGACGTGACGGCGGGCCGTCCACTCGCGCCAGAGCGTGACGCGGTCGTCGAGCGACCGGGGCAGGTCCTCGGCGACCGAGGCGACCCCGGCGGCGTGCAGCAGGACGGCGAGCGCCTCGGCGGGGTCGTACGGGGGCAGGGCGCCGTACCCGCGCAGGTCGACGTAGAACTGGCCGTCGTGGCAGACCGACGTCAGACGGTGGGCCGCGTGCAGCGCGAGCGCGGTCTTGCCGACGCCGGGCATGCCGTGGATGACGACGAGGGGGAGGGCGGTGAGCCCGAGGGAGCCGGAGCCGGTGGTCTTCGCGGCGTCCCCGAGGGAGCCGGAGCCGGTGGTCTTCGCAGTGTCCCCGGGGGAGCCGGAGGGAGCCGTCGGGGCCGTCGGGGCTGAAAGGGCCGAAAGAGCTGAGGGGGCCGGCGCGGGGCCCGGGGGTGTCGCCGTGGAGTCCGACGGGGGCGCCGTGAAGTCGACGGGTTCCGTCCTGGGCGTCGCGGACTCGCGCAGGAGGATGCGCAGTTCGCTCCTTCGGCCGGTGAAGTCCCTGATGTCCCGCGGCAGATTGCTGGGCGAGGGCTCGCGGTCAGGGACGCGTCTGCCGACGGCCGCCGCGGGCCGGGCGGCGTCGGGCGGATCCGGGTCCGCGCCCAGGCCGGGGCCCCGGGCGGCGGTCGTCCGAAGGCCCCGGTCCTGTCCGAGGATGCGCAGGTGCAGTTCCTGGAGGTCGGTGCCGGGCTCGATGCCCTGGTCGTCGTGGAGCCGGGCGCGCGTCGCGCGGTACAGGCCCAGCGCCTCGTCGTCGCGGCCCGAGCGGTACAGGGCCAGCATCAGGGCGGCGATCACCCGCTGGGCCAGGGGATTCTGGGTCGCCAGCTCGTGCAGCTCGCCGATCAGGTCCGCGTGCCGCCCGAGTTCGAGCTCCAGGCGGATCCGTTCCTCCCGCACCCGGCGGTGGTCCTCCAGGAGCCGGGTGCGGGCCGAGCGCGCCCAGGCGCCGGTGAACTCCGTCAGCGGTTCGCCCCGCCAGAGCGCTTCGGCGGCGCGGAGCAGTTCGACGGCCCGGTGCCGCTCCCCGCGGCGGGAGTTCACCGCGGCCCCGGCCCGGAGCCGCCGGTGACGTTGCAGGTCGAGAGCGTCCGGAGCGACCTGTAGCCGGTACAGCCGGGGTGCGTACCGCTCCAGGCGGGCCTGCTCGCCCGCCGCCCTCGCGAGGCGGGAACGCAGCCGGGACAGATAGCTCTGCAGCGTGTCCTGCGCCGTGCGGGGCGGCTCGTCGTCCCAGACGCGGTCCATGAGGGTGTCGAGGGAGACCGGCTCGCCGTGCGCGTGCACCAGGACGGCGAGTACGCAGCGCTCCTTCGGCGAACCGAGCTCGTGCCGCCGTCCGTCCTGCCAGAGTTCGAGAGGCCCCAGAGCCAGCAGATCCATCATCGCCCCCGATGGGTGCGCGCCCGTCGGGTGCCCCACGCCCCCGCCGTCGGCCGCCACGCACAGGTGTGCGGGACTCCCTTCAACTGTTGTCGTGGTGTCAGGGGGAGCGGGCAGAGGCGCACGGGTGCGTGGCGGGCGCATGGTGCACGCACTGGCCGGAACCTTCTCCCAGCCGTCGAGGCGTCCACAACTCCCTTACGCAGTAGGCAAGTTGGCGTCTGCGGTGGAGTGCAGGATTCCTGCAATCCGGTCATCCAGGGCGCTCGGGCACGCTGACCGGCATCCGGCTCGGCGGTCGGGACACATCGGACGACGCCCGGTGACGCCGAGCGAGACCGAGCGGCTCCGCGGGACGGACGGCGCTCAGAACGGGGGAAGCGACAGATGGGCATGACCTTGACCGAGGCGCACGGGCAGCCCGTGCCCGTGCGCCCGGACGTGGAACGCTGGGCCACCCGCCCGGTGCGCAGACGGGTACTCGCCGTGGTGCACACGGTGACGTCGGGGCAGCGGCTCCTCGACGTCGTGCGGCTCCTGGAGGGCGACTGGCGCGTGCAGGTGTTCTTCACCTCGGCACCCGACGTGTTCAGCGGCGGAGTGGCCGACTTCCTGGAGGGGCTCGGGGCCCTGGTGCTGCCGTGGGGGCAGGCGGTGCAGACGGTCTTCGACCTGGCCGTCGCCGCCGGATACGGAGGCCTGCACGAACTGCACGCTCCCGTCGTCGTGCTGCCGCACGGGGCCGGGCACAACAAGTTCGTACCGGCGCGCGGGGGCGAGGCCGTCGCGGCCCGCGGGATCTACGGGTTCAGCAGGCAGCGCCTGGTCCGGGACGGCTCGGTCGTCCCCGCGGCCATCGTGCTCGCGCACCGGGACGAACGCGAGCGGCTCGGCGCGGAGTGCCCCGAGGCGCTGCCGGTGGCCGAGGTGGTCGGCGACCCCTGCTTCGACCGGGTCGCCGCGAGCCGACCCGCGCGAGCGCTGTACCGGCAGGCACTCCGCACGCGGGCCGGGCAGCAGCTCGTCCTGCTCTGCTCGACCTGGGGGCCCGGCTCGTTGCTGGGACGCTGCGGTCGGGAGCTGATCGACCGGGTGGTGGCCGAGCTGCCGCCGCCGGAGTACCGGGTGGCCGTGCTGCTCCATCCCCACGTGTGGCACACCCACAGCGAATGGCAGGTCCGGAGCTGGTTCGCCGACCTCGGCCGCGGTGGGCTCGCCGTCGTCAGCCACCGTGCGGACTGGGTCGGCGCCCTCGTCGCCGCCGACTTCGTCGTCGGGGACCACGGCTCGGTGTCCCTGTACGGGGCCATGACGGGCAGACCGGTGCTGCTCGCGAGTTGGCCCGAAGCCGACGTGGACCCCCGCTCGCCCCTGGCCGAACTCGCCTCGTTCGTCCCGCGGTTGCACGGAGCCAAGCCGGTGCGCCGCCAGCTGGCGCGGGCCGCCGCCACCTACCGGGCGGACCTCCACGAGCAGGTGGCCGCGCGGATATCCTCCGAACCCGGCCGCTTCACACGGAAGATGCGGGCGCTCCTCTACCGCGGACTGCGGCTGCGGGCCCCGGGCGCCGTACCGGTCACCGGACCGGCGGGGCTCCCGCGGGTCGTCGAGTACGAACAGCCGGGCAGCGTGGCGTCATGACGGCCGGAAGGGCCGCCGACGTGCGGGAGGCCGTCACCGCGACGGTGACCTGCGTCCCCCGGGCGCGGGGCGTCGAACACGTCCGGGTGGCCCTGCGCGGCCCGGCGCTGCCCGGCGGCGTCCTCGTGGACGAGCACCTGCGGGTGGCGCTGCCCGCGTCCGGGGCGTGGGCGGGGGCCGGTGACGTGCTCCACGAGGAGTCCGCCGCCGGGGCCACCGCTGCGGCGCGCGCCGTCCGGCTGGCGGCACGGCACCCCGGCGCGCTCGTCGTGGCCGTCCATCACGGCTGCTGGTGCCGCCTGGTCGTCGGCCGCCGGGGGAGTTCCGTGGCGCTGCGCTCCGCCCGGTGGCGCCGCCCGTCGGTGCCGTGGCCGGTGTGGGCGTCGCTCGCCCACGCGGTCACCGTCGCCGCCCTGCCCGCGGAGGCACTGGCCGGGGTCCGGGTGCGGCACCCCGCATCACGCCGGGCCGCCGTCGGGTGTCGCGGACAGGGCCTCGAAGCGGGCGCGGGCCGACCGCGCGTCCGGTGAGGCGGCCCGGCCCGCCGTGTCGTACGAGGTGAGCGCCTCCAGGTAGGCGGCTCGGGCCGGGCCGGGGAGGCCGCGGTGCTCGGCGAGCTCGGCGAGGGCGTGCAGCGCGCGGGCCGTCTCGTACGCGGCGGACATGGCGCGCAGCACGGTGAGCGCGGCCGTCAGACGGCCCTCGGCGAGGTCGGCGGCGCCGCGGGCCAGGTGCGCGCGGCCCAGCAGGATGTCCGCGCGGGCGGCGTTGTAGGTGTCGCCCGCCCCGAGGAGCGTCGTGTGCGCGGCGGTCGCGTGCACGACGGCCTCGTCGGGACGGCCCAGGGCGAGGGCCACGTCGGCGAGGTTCAGGCGGGCCAGGCCGCCCGCGCGGACGTCGCCGACGCCGGGCAGTTCCCGCGCGGCCAGGCGGAAGCAGCGAGTGGCCTCGTCGAGACGGCCCAGGCGCTGGAGGGCGAGACCCCGGTAGTTGAGGGTGCGGGCGTGACCGAGCGCGTCGCCGTCGGCCTGGAACTGACGCGCGGCGCGCTCGAACATCTCCAGGGCGCGCGTGTGCTCGCCGAGACCCAGCACGCCCACGCCGCCGGACGTGAGCATCCGGCACTGTGCCGCCGTGTCGCGCAGTTCCTCGGCGGCGGCCAGGCCCTCCTGATGCGCGGTCCGCCACTCCTCGTAGAACTTGCGGCGCAGGAACAGCGGCCACAGCGCGTCGGCGAGCTGCCACGCGACCTCGGGGAAGGCGCCGCGGGCCAGCCGCACCACCGCCATGAGCGTGGGCAGTTCGCGCTCCTGCCAGTCCAGCGCCGCCTCGGGGCCGGTCCCCAACTCGTCCGTGAGCACGGGGCCGGGGCCGTAGTCCCGGGCCATCGTGCGGTGCTGGGGGTCCACCGCGTACTCCGCCGCGGTGGCCGTCGCGAGGTAGTGGTCGGCGATCCTGCGGAGCGCCGCCGCGCGTTCCCGCGGCGGCTCGTCCTGCGCGGCCTTCGCCGCCGCGTGTAGCCGTACGAGGTCGTGGAGGCGGTGCCGGTCCTCGTCGGTGTCGGTGAGCAGGTTCGCGTCGTGCAGCAGGTCGAGCGAGGCCAGGGCGTCGGCGGCGGCGGGGGACTCGGCCGCGGGAGCGGGAGCCGAGGCGGCGTCCCCCGGGCCCGGCCGGGCCAGGACGGCGATCGCCACCGCGTCGCCGAACTCCGTACCGGGATGCAGTCCGAGCAGCCGGTACAGGCGTGCCGCGCCCTCCGGCAGCTCCTGGTACGTCTGGTCGAGCGCGGCTCGTACGTTGTGGTCGCCTTCGATCGCCAACCCCTCCAACCGCTCGTGCTCCTTGGCGAGGGCACGCACCATGGTGGTGATCCCGCGTCGTGGCCGGGCCGCGAGCCGCGCCCCCGCGACCCGCACCGCCAGCGGCAGGCCCGCGCACAGGGTCACCAGCGCCCGTGCCTGCTCGGGCTGCGCGTCCACGCGGCCGTCGGCGAGCGTGGCGGCCAGCAGCTCCACGCCGTCCTCCACGCCGAGCGGCTCCAACTGCACCAGGTGGCAGCCGTCGACGGTCAGCCCCGGCAGCCGCCATCTGCTGGTGACGGCGGTCACCCCGGCCCCGCCCGGCAGCAGCGGACGGACCTGGGCGGCGGAGGCGGCGTCGTCCAGGAGCACCACCAGCTTGAGCCCGGCCGTCAGCGAGCGGTACAGCGTGCCGCGCTCGGCGAACGCCGCGGGGACCTGGGCGGCCGCGACGCCGAGCGCGCGCAGGAACCGGCCGACGACCTCGGCCGGGTCCGTCGGCCCGGCGGGCGACTGCGCGCCGAGGTCCGCGTACAGCTGACCGTCGGGGAAGTCCGCGCGCAGCCGGTGCAGCCACGCCAGGGCGAGCGCGGTCTTGCCGACGCCGCCGAGGCCGGACAGCGAGACCAGGGTGTGGTGACCTCCCTGCCCGGCGCGCAGCCGCCGCTCCTCCAGCACATCGAGTTCCGCGGAGCGGTTGGTGATGGGGGCGGACGCGGGCAACTGCCAGGGCCTCCGCGGGGCGGGCTCCTGCGCCCGCACATGGACACCGCCGTACACGGTGTGCGCCTGTACGGCAGGGCCGTACACCGTCCCGCTCATGTCGTTGTGGCTGCCCTGCTCCTGCCCCCGCACCGAGCACCCCTCCCGGCCCCCGAGCCGGCTCCGCGCGAACCGGCCCTCCGACAGGTCATCCTTTCCGTGCGGCTGACCGGTATCCGCGGGACAGCACACACCGCCGCGAAAGCGACGCAAACAGGCGCGTCCGCGCCCTTGCGGACCCTTCCTCCGCACCCGGGGAGCCGCGCGGTCAGCGGAAGGGCACCGCCGCCCGAGGGCTGTCCGGGTCCGTCGTCAGCGCCGGACCCGTCCGCCGGGTGTTCCAGGCGTCGCCGTTGGCGAAGCACAGATGGGCGCCGCAGGCCAGGCCGTGCAGCACGAGACCCTCCGGCGCGCCCGTGCGGCGGGTGACCACGCGGTCGCCGGTCCGGCCGGGCCGGTGGTGGCCGTCGTGCAGGCCGGCCCGGACCCGCCGCTCCTGCGGCGTCGTCGGGCAGTACCGCTCGCACGGCGTCCGCGTGTTGACCACCAGGACGTCGACGTCCTCGGGCCAGGACCGGGCCAGGCTGCCCAGCGTCACGTACTCGTACTCGGCCAGCTCGTACAGGTGCTCCTCCAGGCCGGCGGGGGCGCCCGCCGACGGGAGCCGTCCTGCGGCGCCGGGACGACCGGGAACACGTCGTCCGGTCAGTCGGACAGCCGTACGGGCAGCGACTTGAGGCCGTTGACGAAGTGCGAGACCAGTCGGCGCGGCGGCGCCCCCGCGAGCCGCAGGACGGGTGTCGCCGCAAGCAACTCCTCGTACAGGACCGTCAGTTGCAGGCGGGCGAAGTGGGCTCCCAGGCACAGGTGCGGGCCGTCGCCGAACGACACATGCGGGTTGGGGGCGCGCGTCAGGTCCAGGCGGTCCGGCTCCGCGAACACCCGCTCGTCCCGGTTCGCCGCGCCGTGGAGGACCACGACCTTGTCGCCGCGCCGGATCCGGATACCGCCGAGCTTTGTGTCCCTGGCCGCCGTCCGCCGGAAGCTCAGCACCGGGGGGTGCCAGCGGAGGAGTCCCTCGACGGCGCCGGGCAGCGGGGCCGCGCCCGCGCGCAGCCTGCGCAGCTCGCCCTGGTGCCCGGCGAGCGCGAGGACGCCGCCGGGCGCCGCGCTGCGCACCGTGTCGTTGCCCGCCACCGTCAGGAGGAAGAAGAACATCTCCAGTTCGGCGGTGGTCAGGCCGGGCGTCGTCGCCAGCGTCGTCATGACGTCGTCGCCCGGGTGGCGCCGTTTGTACGCGGCGAGGCGGGCCGCGTACGCGAACATGTCGGCGAGCAGCGCGGGCGACCGCGGATTCACCGGCTGCCCGTCGGAGCCGAGCACCTTCTCGCCCGCCTCGTCGGGGTCCTGGTAGCCGATGACGCGGCGCGTCCAGTGCAGCAGCAGGCCACGGTCGCTCTCCGGTACGCCCAGCAGGTCCGCGAGGTTCAGGAGCGCGTAGTCGTCGGTGACGGCGGCGACGAGATCGCAGGTGCCGTCCCCGGCGCGGGCCTCGGCGACGGCCGCCGCCAGCAGGGCCCCGGCCCGCTCGCGCGCCACGTCCGCGAAGCGGGCCACGCGGCGCGGCGTGAACGCCCCGCCGAGCAGGGTGCGCAGCCGATGGTGGCCGGTGGCGTCCCCGCCGCGGGCGCCGGACCGCGCCCGGGGGCAGGGGTCCTGATTGAGCATCATGCGGCGGATGAACGGCAGGTCCGCCGGGTCCGGGTCGCGGATCTGGGTGGCGCCCAGGTACGAGGAGTACGTGGCCGCGTCCCTGAGCACCGCCGTCACGTCCGCGTGCCGCGTCACCGCCCAGAAGCCGGGCCCGGCCGGCCAGCCGAGCACGGCCGGCTCCTCCTGCCGGGCGACCGGGTGGTGGTCGCGCAGGACGCGGTAGCGGTCGTACGGGACGGAGCGGGCGTAGACGCGCGGGTCGAAGACGTCGAGGATGTCCGGGGCGCCGGGTGCACCTGGCGTGGCGTCTTCGTCGGGTGCGGGGGCCGGCGTGGCGTCTTCGTCGGGTGCGGGAGCGGGCGTGGCGTCCTCGGCGGGTGCGGGCACGGGTGGTCGGTCGGCCGGTCAGGCGTCGTGTCGCGCCGGCGCGGTCTCCGGCGTGCCGTCGTCCGCCCGCAGGAAGTCCTCGACCGTGCGGATCAGGTCCAGCGGAGCCTCGTCCATCGCGTAGTGCCCGGCGCCCGGCAGGTCCACGAGGTCGCCGCGCGTGAACCACGTCAGCCATGTCCGCCGCATCAGCTCCGCCGAGAGCGCCGGGTCGAGCGCGCCCGTGACGGCGAGCGCGGGCACCCGGCAGTCCTGGAGCCGCTCGTGGAAGTCACCCCCCGCCCAGGAGTCGAGCCACGCGCGGAACGCCTTCGCGTCGCTGCACGCGAGGGAGCGGGCCACCATACGGTCGAGCCAGGCGGCGGGGCGCACGCCGCCCGTCGTCATGTCGATGATCGCGCGCCGGTTCTCCGGCCGGTGCGCGGCCGAGGAGAACAGCTCCCACGCCTCCGGTTCCAGCGGCAGGCCCGACGCGGGCACCGGCGAGACGCCCACGAGCCGCCGCACCCGGTGCGGTGCGAGCGCCGTCACGCGCTGCGCCACGCTGCCGCCCATGGAGTGCCCCACCAGCGAGAACCGTTCCCAGCCGAGCCGGTCGGCGAGGTCGAGGAGGTCCGCCGCGGCCTCGGCGGTGGTGTACGAGCCGGCGGCGGCCTTCGCCTCGCCGTACCCGCGCAGGTCCACCAGGGCGTACTGGAGGGCGCCGGTGTCGAGGTCGTGGAGCAGGGGCGCGTACGCCGAGCGGTCCGCGAACCAGCCGTGCACGGCGAGCACCTTGTGCGTGCCGTCGCCCACCAGTTCGTGCGGCAGGATGAAGGAGGTCACGACGGCCACGATGGCCGCACCGCGCGGGCCGCGCAAGGCCGCGTGGGGCCGCGCGAGTGGTGCCGGGGCGGCACCCGGCGGTCCGTGTGCGGGCGGATGGTCCCGGCGGTCCCGGCGGTTCATGTGCGGGCGGGTGGCCCCGGCGGTCCTCACGCGGGCGGCGGCACCGGCGGCCCTGGTGCGGACGTGGTCCCGTCGCCGGAAGGCGGTCCGGCGGGGTCCGTTCGCAATCCTTCCTCGGCGCCGCCGGTCGAGGCGACCACCACCCGGGCGGCGCGCAGCACCTGCCCCTGGTAGCGGTATCCGCGCCGCACCACTTCGAGGACCTCGTCGTCCGCGGCTCCGGAGGGCGCCGGGCGCGCCTCCACGATCTGGTGCGTGGCCGGGGCCGCGCGCTCCCCGACGCAGCCGAACGCCTCCAGGCCCTCGGCGGACACCGCCGTCTGAAGTTGCCGGGCGACGAGGTCGAGAGCGTGGTGCTGGGCCGCCGGGTCCCGGCGGGGCCCGCCCGCGAGCAGCCGCCCGCAGGCGTCCAGGGTGTCCGCGCACAGCAGGAGCAGGCGCTCGATGTGCGCGCGGTGCGCGGTGTCGCGGGCGGCGAGCGCCTTGGAGCCCTCGTACGCGGCGAGCGCGGCAGCCGCGTACGGGACGTCGGGGTCGGGGTCGGGGCTGGGGCCGGGGGCCGGGGCGGCGGGCTCCGGCAGGTCCATCGGGTTCATGGATGCGGTTCCTGTCAGACGACGGCAGGTGGTGGCCGGGTTTCCGCAGCCTAGATGCGGTGCCGGTCCGGGCACCGGAAAACCCGGATCTCTCACCCGTACCGGAGGCACCATGCACTATTTATCCGGAATAGGGCATTCACGGAACTCTGGTGCGATGCGGGGAGTCCTTCCAGGTGAAGGATGTAATGCAGTGGAAGCAGTGGAACACGGGGGTGTTCGACCATGACCGACATCCGAACCGACAAAGAGGCGGGCGCGGAGAGAGGCGCAGGCGGGGACTTAGCCGTCGGCGCGTCCGAAGCGGCCGGGCTCGACACCCGCGAACTCGTGCCGTACGCGGCGCCCTTGACCGTCCCGCCGGTCCTGCGTCCCGCCGGCGGCGACGTCCGCGAGGAGACCGAGATCGCGATCCGCCCGGCCTGGGTGCGCCTGCACCCGCAGCTCCCGCCCACCCTCATGTGGGGGTACGAGGGCTGCGTGCCGGGCCCCACCATCGAGGTGCGCCGAGGCGAACGCGTCCGTATCGCGTGGACCAACCGCGTGCCCAAGGAGAGCGAGTTCCCCGTCACGGCCGTCGAGGTGCCGCGTACGGCACCGCCGCCGGCCCCGGCGCCGAGCACCCGGCCGGGCCGGGAGGGCGTCGAGCCGAACAAGGACGTCGCCGCGCTGCCCGCGTGGACGGTGACGCATGTGCACGGCGCGCAGACGGGCGGCGGCAACGACGGCTGGACGGACAACGCCGTGGGCTACGGCGACGCCCAGCTCTCCGAGTATCCGAACGACCACCAGGCGGTCCACTGGTGGTATCACGACCACGCCATGAACATCACCCGCTGGAACGTCTTCGCGGGTCTGTACGGCACCTACCTGGTCCGCGACGACGAGGAGGACGCACTCCAACTCCCCTCCGGCAAGCGGGAGATCCCCCTGCTCCTCGCCGACCGGAACCTGGACACCGACGAGGAAGGACGACTCACCGGCCGCCTCCTGCACAAGACCACCATCGTCGACCCGAAGAACGCGGAGACGGGCAAGCCGGTCTCCCTGCCCTTCACCGGCCCGTACACCACGGTGAACGGCGGCATCTGGCCGTACGCCGAGGTCGCGCCGGGCTGGTACCGCTTCCGCCTGGTCAACGCCTCCAACGCCCGTACGTACGAGCTGGTGCTCGTCGACGAGGACAACACCCCGGTGCCGGGTGTCATGCACCAGATCGGCAGCGACGGGGGGCTGCTGCCGCGGCCCGTGCCCCTCGACTTCGACGCGGCCATGCCCACGCTGCCGGTGGCGTCCGCCGAGCGCTTCGACCTGCTCGTCGACTTCCGCAAGCTCGCGGGCAAGCGCGTGCGCCTGGTGAACAAGGGCCCGAACGCGGCGCCCGGTGTGCCCGACCCGGCGGGTGACGTGGCCTATCCGCACGTCATGGAGTTCCGGGTCGGCCGGGGCGGCGGCGCCCCGGAGACCTTCCGGCTGCCGGAGGTCCTGTCCGGCTCCTTCCGGACCATCGGCCACGGCGTTCCGCACGGCCACCGCCTGGTGGTGCTCACCCCGCCCGCGACCAAGGGCGCCGGCGGGCACCCGGAGATGTGGGAGATGGAGGAGGTCAAGGACGGCTCCGTCCCGATCCCCTCCGACGGCGTCATCCAGGTCCGCGGCGCTGACGGCGTCACGAAGACGTACCGACGCATCGCCCGCACGTTCAACGACGGCCTGGGGTTCACCGTCGCCGAGGGCGACCACGAGCAGTGGAGCTTCCTGAACCTCGCGGTGAACCCGAACGTGATGCACCCGATGCACGTCCACCTGGCCGACTTCCAGCTCCTCGGCCGCGACACGTACAACGCGTCCGGGTTCGACACGGCGATCGGCGGCACCCGTCGCGACGCCCCGATCGCCTTCGACCCGAAGCCCATCCCGACGGCCCCGAACGAACGCGGCTGGAAGGACGTGTACCGCGTGCCGGGCGGCCAGATGCTGCGCATCATCGGCAAGTTCGACGGGGCGTACGGCCGCTTCATGTACCACTGCCACCTCCTCGAACACGAGGACATGGGCATGATGCGGCCGTTCGTCGTGGCACCGAAGGAAGCCCTCAAGTTCGACCACGGCCACGGCGGCCACGGGGGCCACGGCGTCGGTCACTGAGAAGCAGTGAGCGACCTTCGCGCCGCGTGCTCCACCGCGGCGCGGGCGAGCGCCCGCACGATGGGGTGCGGGCGCTCGCCGTCCCCGTACAGCTCCGGCTGGAAGAGAGTGGCCAGGAAGAAGGGATGACCGGGGAGTTCGGCCACGCGCACCGCGCCCCGCTCGTCCGTGCCGGTGAAGCGCAGGCCGTGCGAGCGCAGGAGGGCGAGCCTGTTGGTGCCTTGGGTGCCTTGGGTGCCTTCGGTGCCTTCGGTGCCGGTGCCGGTGCCGTCGGCGGGGCCGTACCGGCAGTGGTAGCGCTCCACGGTGCGGTCGGCGCCGAGCACCGACTCGGCGAGCGAACCCGGCGTCAGGGTCACCACGCCCTCGTGCCCGACGAGCGAGCAGGCGAGCGGCGCGATCAGCGGGTCCTCGGCGCCCGGGTCGTTCTCGGCGTGCGCGGCCCGGGTCAGGCCGCAGACGTTCCGCGCGAATTCGAGCACGGCGTGCTGGAAGCCGCCGCAGGTGCCGAGGAACGGGACGCCGTCCTCGCGCGCCGTGCGGATCGCGGCGAGGGCGCCCGCCTCGCTGCGGTACGGGCTGCCGGGCAGCATCCACACCGCGTCGAAGCCGCGCACCGCTCCCGGTTCGACGGCGTCGGCGGTCGGGATCCAGTACGCGTCGAGGACGAGACCGTCCCGGGCGGCCAGCGCGTCCAGGAGCAGCGGGACGCGGGTGTGCGAGGTGACGGTGGGGGAGCGGTCGCCGACGAGGGCGAGCCTGGCTGCGGGAACATTGCTCATGGCGGCCATCCTCAGCGGCCCGCCGGTTCCCGTCCAACGACGAAATCCGCACGCCCCATCAGCGTTCCTGATGGGCCCCGCGACCGCCCTCCGTGGCTGCCCGCCCGCCGTCCCGGCCTGCCGCGTCACGAGGGTGCCGGGTGCCGTGCGGCCCGGAGCGCCGACGATGCTTGACGGCATGGACCCGCACCTCCTGCGCACGTACGTCACCGTGACCCGCCTCGCCTCGTTCTCCGCCGCCGCACGCGAACTCGGCTACACCCAGTCCGCGGTCTCCCAGCACATCGCCGCCCTGGAACAGGACCTCGGCACCCCGCTCCTGACCCGCCGCCCCGTCGCGCCGACCCGCGCGGGCGAGCGTCTCCTGGAGCACGCGGCGCCGCTGCTCCTGCGGCTCGACGCGGCACGCGCGGAGGTCGCGGCCGTGGCGGGCGCGGCCGACGGGCGGCTCGTCCTCGCCGCCGCGCCCACGGCGCTCACGCCCCGTACGCTCGGGGCCCTGCCGCCGTCCGGTGTCACGCTGCGCGTGCTGCCCCGCGCGGACGTCCCCGAAGCCGTCGCGACGGGCGCCGCCCGCCTCGGCCTCGTCGACGGCCTGGCCGCGCCCAGCGACCCGCTGCGCCTGACCGGCGCCGCGCCCCTGCGCACCCGCGGCGCAGGCGAGGAGCCCGTGCACGTCCTGCTGCCCGCGGGACATCCGCTGGCCGGGCGTCCGGGCCTGCGCCTGGACGACCTGGCCGACGCCCGCTGGCTCGACGCGCCCGGCGCGGGCCTGCCCCTCGCGCAGCTGCGGGCGGTCCACGGCACCGGCGCCTTCCGCCCGTCCCTGCGGTACGAAGGCACCGACGTACGCACCCTCACCGCGCTCGCCGGGGCCGGTCACGGCCTCGCCCTGCTGCCCGCGTCGGCCGCCCGCGCGCCCGGCACGGTCGCGGTCCCGCTCACCGCCCCGCGGGTCGTCCACCGCACCGAACTGCTGCACACCGCGGCCCTGTCCGGACCCGCCGCCGCGTTCGTCGCACGCCTGGACGTCACCCGTTCGTGAATCGTCGCTCGGGGTCACGCCGGGTAGAGCTGTGGCCGGAGGCGAGCCATGGAACAGACCGCGTTGCGTCCGAAGCCCATGCCGGGGCACGAGTCCGGCCCCGGCCGATCACCCGCCACGTCCGACACATCCCGTGCGTCCGGGTCCCGTACGTCCGGTTTCCGTAAGTCCGGGTCCCGTGCGTCCGGAACGGATTCCCACCCGCACGCGGCACGCCGCCGCGGCAGACGGCTCCTCATGCTCCTCCTCGGCCTGTTCTGCGCGACGGTTTTGGTGCTCGTGGGCGTGGGTCTTGGCACGGTGGGGACGGCCGTCATCAGCATGAGCAAGCTCGCGGAGATGCAGAAGCAGGCCGGCGCGCGAGGCGCTCAGGCCGCGCGGGGTGTGCAGGGGGCCGCCGTGCCGCCCGGCGAGGGGCAAGGTGGTGCCACGGCCGCGGGGGAGGCCCTGGAGGGGTCCTCGGGAAAGGGCGCTTCCGTCGGTGTCGCTGCCGCGGAGGGGTCCGGCCGGAGCTCCGGCGAGGGTGCCGCCCCCGCCGGACCCGGGCCGCGCGGCCCCCGCCCCGCCCTCGGCGTCGAAGCCGTCGACGCGCCCGGCCGCGACGGTGCCCAGCTCACCGGAGTGCGCCGGCCGGGCCCCGGTGACGCGGCGGGTCTGGTCCGCGGCGACGTCCTGCTCGCGTTCGGCGGCACCCGGGTGCGTTCGGCCGGTGACCTGGCGAAGGCGGTGGCGACCGCCAGGCCGGGCAGGACCGTGTCGCTGACGGTACGTCATGCCAGTGGAACGCGGCAGACGTTGACAGTGAAGCCGGGTCTTGTCACGTGACCACGCGGAAGTGCGTCGTCAGCCGCCGCTCGTCGTCCAGGACGTGGAAGGCGAGCCCGGCGGGGGAGTCCAGGTCGACCAGGCCCTCGCCCTCCCAGGGCAGGCGCAGCGTCGAGACCACTCCGGGGCCGACGACCAGGGGCCGTCCGGCGAAGGTGGTGGCCGCCGGGGTGTGCGCGTGCCCGATGATCAGGCCCGCGATCTCCGGGTGCCGCCGCACGAGCGCGGCCAGCGGCTCCGGCGACCGCAGCCGCCAGGTGTCCAGGCGCGGGTGGTGCATCGGGACGGGGTGGTGGTGGAAGGAGAGCAGGACCGGCACGGCCCCGGCGAGCCGGGCGAGGCGCTCCTCCAGCCAGGCGTACGTCTCCTCGTCCAACAGCCCCTCGTCGCTGCCGGGAAGGCTGGAGTCGAGCATCAGGATCTCGGTGCCGCCGACGCGGTGGGCACGGTTGATCGCGGCCTCCGACGCGGCCGGGCCCGACGCGGAGGTCCCGCTCTCGCCGAGCAGCGCGCTGCGGTAGGGCCCGCGCACGTCGTGGTTGCCGGGACAGGTCAGGACCGGCCACGGCGCGTCGGTGAACAGCAGGCGCGCGGCCTCCTTGTACTCGGCCTCCTCGCCGTGGTCGGCGATGTCGCCGGTCACCAGGAGCGCGTCGAGCGGGCCCGGCAGTGCCCGCAGGTGGGCGACGACCCGCTCGGCCCGCTCCGTGGCCCGGTCCGTCCCGTCCAGGTGCAGGTCACTGATCTGTGCGAGTACCAGCATGGCGTGTGCCCCTCCGCCTTCTTCCGGTGGATCTCTCCTAATGGATGGAACGCATCCAACCATTAGAAGGTGGTGTGGGGAACGGCCACTCGGGCGCCAGTGGCCTGGTGACGGCCCGGCGATACGCGCTCGCGCGAGCCGGGGCCGGAGGGGCAGGATGCCGATGGGAGATCCCCGTACTCCGTTGCACCGTTGTTCCGTACGCACCAGGCTCAGGAGGCCTCATGACCACGCCCGCGCCGGCCCCGTTCACCGCCGACGACTACCGTGCCCGCATGGACCGCGCCGCGCGCGCCGCCGCCGACGCCGGTCTCGCGGGCGTCCTCGTCGCACCCGGCCCCGACCTGGTGTGGCTCACCGGCTACCGGGTGCCGGCCGACACGGAGCGGCTGACCCTGCTCGTCCTGGCCCCGGGACAGGACCCGGTCCTGGTGGTGCCGAAGCTGGAGGCGCCCGACGCCGAGCGCGCCACCGGGGCGCCCGCGCTGACCCTGCGGGACTGGACGGACGGCGTGGACCCCTACGCCGTGACCGCGCCGCTCCTCGCCGCGGACGGCCGGTTCGGCGTCAGCGACAACGCCTGGGCCCTGCATCTGCTCGGCCTTCAGCGGCAGTTGCCGGGCAGCTCCTACACCGCGCTCACCGACGCCCTGCCGATGCTCCGGGCGGTCAAGGACGCCGCCGAGCTGGAGCGCCTCGCGGCCGCCGGTGCCGCCGCCGACGCCGCGTACGAGGAGATCCGGAAGGTGCCGTTCGCGGGCCGCAAGGAGACCGACGTCGCCGGTGATCTCGCGGACCTGCTGCGCCGGTTCGGGCACGAGCAGGTGGACTTCACGGTCGTCGGCTCCGGGCCCAACGGCGCGAGCCCCCACCACGAGGCGGGCGACCGCGTCATCGAGCGGGGCGACATGGTCGTCCTCGACTTCGGCGGCCTGCGGCACGGGTACGGCTCCGACACCTCCCGCACGGTGCACGTCGGTGAGCCCTCCGCCGAGGAGCAGCGCGTCCACGACGTGGTCCGCGAGGCCCAGGACGCCGCGTGCCGCGCGGTGCGCCCCGGCATCGCCTGCCAGGAGGTCGACCGCGTGGCCCGCGCCGTCATCACCGACGCCGGGTACGGCGAACACTTCATCCACCGCACCGGCCACGGCATCGGCGTCACCACGCACGAGCCGCCCTACATGATCGAGGGCGAGGAGCAGCCGCTCGTGCCCGGCATGTGCTTCTCCGTGGAACCCGGCATCTATCTGCCGGGCCGCTTCGGCGTCCGCATCGAGGACATCGTCACGGTCACGGAGACCGGTGGCCGCCGCTTCAACACCACCGCGCGCGAGTTGGCGATCGTCGACTGAGCCGGGTACTCCGGCGGCCCGTGCCCGGGTGCCCAGACAGGGGCACCCGGGCGGCGCGTCGGCCGTGCGGCGCGTCGGCCGTGCGGCGCGTCGGCCGTGCGGCACGGGTGTCGGGTGGTGTGTCAGCCGTGCGGCACGGGTGTCGGGTGGTGCGTCGGCCGTGCGGGCACGGGTGTCGGGTGGTGCGTCAGCCGTGCGGGCACGGGTGTCGGGTGGTGCGTCAGCCGTGCGGGCGCTCGTCCGTGAAGTGCGCGAGCAGGTCGTACGGATAGGGCACAGGTCGCGCGCTCGCCTCCGTCAGGCGCTGCTCCTGCTCCGCCGTCAGCTCCCAGCCCACCGCGCCCAGATTGTCGGTGAGCTGCTCCACGGAGCGCGCGCCCACGATGGGCGCGGTCACTCCCGGCCGCTGGAGCAGCCAGCGCAGCGCCACCTGCGCGGGCGTGCGTCCGGTCTCCTCGGCGACGGCGGCCACCGCGTCCACGACCCGCCAGGTCTCCTCGGTGGCCCGCGTCCCCCAGTCGCCGCCGCCCCGCGCCCCGGCGGGCGGCGCCGCCATGCCCCGCCGGAACTTCCCCGACAGCCAGCCCGCCTGGAGCGGGCTGTACGGAATGACACCCACCCCTTCCGCCGCGCTGAGCGGAAGCAGCTCCCACTCGACCTCGCGGGCGAGCAGGTTGTAGCGCGGCTGGAGGGACACGTACGGCTCGAAGGCGCGGGCCGCGGACAGGTCGAGGGCCTTCTGGAGCTGGGCGGGGCTGACGTTGCTCGTGCCCAGGTAGCGGACCTTCCCGGCGCGCACCAGGCCGTCGAGCGTGCCCAGCGTCTCCGCGAGCGGCGTACGGGCGTCCCACACGTGGGTCTGGTACAGGTCGACGTAGTCCGTGCCTAGGCGGCGCAGGCTCGCGTCCACCGCCGACAGGATGTGCTTGCGGCTCAGGCCGCGCGCGTTGGGGCCCTCGCCCGTCGGCAGGAACACCTTGGTCGCGATCACCAGGTCGTCGCGGCGGCGGCCCTTGAGCCAGCGGCCGAGCACCTCCTCGGACACGCCCCCGCCGTACGCGTCGGCCGTGTCGACGAACGTGCCGCCCGCCGCCGTGAACGCGTCCAGCATGCGGTGCGCCGTCGCCTCGTCCGCGCCGCTCTCGCCGCCGCCGAACATCATGGCGCCGAAACACAGCTCACTCACCCGCAGCCCGGTCCGCCCCAGGTACCGCTGCTCCATCACACCGTCCTCCTCATAAGGTCCGCCGCCCGGCACGCCAGAAGGTGAACCACGGTTGAAGTCAAGGCCCGGCCATCGAAGTCGAGGCTCGGCCGTCGAAGTCGAGGCCCGGCCCCCCGACACGGGCGGCCCTGCCCCTCACCCCGCGGCCAACAGCACCGCGCACGACTCCGCGGGCAGCCGCAGCGCCCCGTCCGCCCCCGGTGCCTCGACCGGCTCCCACGCCGCGAGCACGCGCGCGTGCGGCGCCCCCGCCGGGACCGAGGCCGCGGCCCCGCCCAGGTTCACGGCGATCCGCAGATCCCCGCGCCGCACCACGCACCAGCGCGCGGCCTCGTCGTGGACGACCCGCACCGCGGCCAGATCGGGGTCGGTCAGGTCGGGGCGGGAGCGGCGCAGCGCGATCAGGTCGCGGTACCAGGCGAGCACGCGCGCGTGGGGCGCGCGGTCGGGCTCCGACCAGTCGAGGCAGGAGCGCGCCCGGGTCGCCGGGTCCTGCGGGTCGGGAATGTCGTCCTCCGCCCAGCCGTGCGCGGCGAACTCCCGTCTCCTGCCCCGGCGTACGGCCTCCGCGAGATCCCGGTCCGTGTGGTCGGTGAAGAACTGCCAGGGCGTGCCGGCCGCCCACTCCTCGCCCATGAACAGCATCGGCGTGAACGGAGCGGTGAGCGTGAGCGCGGCCCCGCACGCGAGGAGTCCCGGGGACAGCGTCGCCGAGAGCCGGTCGCCCTGGGCGCGGTTGCCGATCTGGTCGTGCGTCTGGGCGTAGCCGACCAGGCGGTACGCGGGCGTGCGGGTGCGGTCGACGGGCCGCCCGTGGCCGCGCCCGCGGAAGCTGGAGTACGTTCCGTCGTGGAAGAAGCCATGGGTCAGCGTCTTGGCGAGCGCGGCGAGCGGCGCCGCCGCGAAGTCCGCGTAGTAGCCCTGGGCCTCGCCGGTGAGGGCGGTGTGCAGACAGTGGTGGAAGTCGTCGTTCCACTGCGCGTGCAGCCCGAGCCCGCCGCTCCCGCCCCCGCCGTCGCTCCCACGGTGCCCGCCGCTCCTGCCACCTCCGGCGCTCCCGGCATGTCCGCCGTTCCCGCGCGGAGCGATCAGACGTGGGTCGTTGAGGTCGGACTCGGCGATCAGGGCGAGCGGCCTGCCCAGCTCCTCCGCGAGCCCGTCCACGGCCACCGCGAGCTCCTCCAGGAAGTGCAGCGCACGGGTGTCCCGGAGGGCGTGCACGGCGTCCAGACGCAACCCGTCGATCCGGTAGTCGCGCAGCCAGGCGAGCGCACTGCCCACCAGGTACGCCCGCACCTCGTCGGAACCGGGCGCGTCCAAATTCACGGCCGCCCCCCACGGCGTGTGATGGGTCTCCGTGAAGTAGGGGCCGAACGCGGGCAGATGGTTCCCGGACGGGCCGAGGTGGTTGTGCACCACGTCGAGGACGACGCCGAGGCCGTGCGCGTGCGCCGCGTCGACGAATCGTTTCAGTGCCTCGGGCCCGCCGTACGGCTCGTGCACGGCCCACAGCGACACGCCCTCGTACCCCCAGCCGTGCCGCCCGGGGAAGGGGCACAGCGGCATCAGCTCGACATGGCTGACACCGAGGGCGGCGAGGTGGCCGAGGCGCTCCGCCGCCGCGTCCAGGGTGCCCTCCTCGGTGTACGTCCCCACGTGCAGCTCGTACAGCACGGCGTCCCGCAGCGCGCGCCCCGCCCACGGCTCCCGCCACGCGAACCGCCCGTGGTCGACGACCGCGCTGGGCCCGTCCGGCCCCTCCGGCTGCCGGGCCGAACGGGGGTCGGGCAGCGTCGGCCCGCCGTCCAGCGAGAAGCCGTACCGCGTGCCGTCCGCGCCCTCCGCCGTCGCCGACCACCACCCCGGGCGCTCCTCGGCACGAGCCATCGCCCGCGCGCCGTCCCCGAGCACCAGATCCACCCGCTCCGCTTGCGGCGCCCACACCTCGAACCTCACGGCTGTCCCTTCGTCCGTCCCACGTCGTCCGTCCTGCGGATCGCTCCACGAGGCACCCGTACCCCACGCGCGTGTCCGGCAGTGAAACCGTCGCCCGGTTGCCCCGTCCCCGGCGGCGTGCGGCTTTCTGGACACCCGGCCGGACCTGGCCGACAATTGCGGCGTGACCTCGTCCTTGCCGCTCCCCTCCGAGCCCGAAGCCGTTCCGGCACGGCTCACCGACGCCGAGCGGGAGCGGGCCCTCGCGGTCCTCAGGGAGGGCGCGGCACTGGGCAGGCTCTCCCACGACACGTTCGTGCGCCGCATGGAACTGGCGCTCGCCGCCCGGCACCAGGACGAACTGGCGGCGCTCACCGCCGACCTGCGCACGGAGAGCCGCTGGTCGAGGTTCGTGTTCGGTTCGGTCGGCGCGGTGTCCGGGTTCACGGTGCGGTTGCGCAGGGCCTGGCAGTCCGAGCGGCTGCCCAAGCTGCTGCTTCCCGCCCCCGGCGCGTACCCCCTGCGGATAGGGCGCGACCCGGCGAACGGCCTGCGGCTCAGCCACGACACCGTCTCGCGCGTGCACGCCGAACTGACCTTCCAGGGCGGCCTGTGGGTCCTGCGCGACCTGGGCTCGACCAACGGCACGGCGGTGAACGGCCGCCGGGTGATCGGCGCCGCCGTCGTCCAGTCCGGCGACCAGGTCGCCTTCGGCAGCATCTCGTTCTGCCTCGCGACCAGCTGAGCGGGCACGCGGCTTCTGCGCTGAGCGGGGCACGCGGCTTCTGCGCTGAGCGGGGCACGCTGCTTCCTGGCACAACGAGGCACGGCTGCCTCGCCGAGCGGGGCACGCGGCTTCCGGCTCAGCCCCTGCGGAGCGCCGCGCGGGCGTGCAGCGCCGCCTCCAGAGTCGTACGGGCCTGGTGTTCCACCTGGTGCTCCAGCGGCACCCAGCGCGCACCGAACCGGTCGGCGAAGTCCTCGCTCCAGGTCCGCACCAGACCCTCCAGGCGCCGCACCGCCCGACCGTCCACGGAATCCCCGCCTCCGGAACCGGCCGTGCCGCCGGGACCGCGGAAGCCGCCACCGCCACCGCCCGTGCCGTCGCCGGTGCCGTCGAGAACCCGCAGCAGCATCGCCGCCGCACGCAGCGGCAGGCGCCGCCCGAAGGCGTCGACGCTCCCGACGTACGCCCTCGACGTGCCCGCGGGCGGCAGCCGCCGCCAGTCGTCGGCGAGCCCGGGGACCAGGGCCAGCGCCCACAGGGCCGCCCGCTGCAACGGCCCCTGCGCCCGCGGAAGGCGCGGCCCCGCGTCCCGGAGCACGTCCTCCACCAGGCGCGCGTCACGCAGCAGCCGCGTCGCGAAGGACCGCATCGCCGTCCTGGGCGCGGGGTGCGCCACGGCGTCGCCCACCGTGTCGCTCGCCCACATCGGCACCTCCACGATGGCGGTGGTGCCGCCGTAGCGGTGCACGTGGTGCCACGTCGTGTGCCGGGCGTCCTCCGGCAGGCTCGGGTAGGCCGCCGCGGACCCGGGCCCCGGAAGGACGTGCACGCCGGGCCCCGACACCGGCCACCCCGCCGCGTCCGAGGCGCCCGCCTCCACCGGGATGCCGAGGCGCGCGGCGGACTCGGCGAAGGGCCCGGCGAGGCCGGGGATGTCCCGGGTGAGCTGCACCCAGCTGCCGCCGAGGTCGGTGCAGTGCAGGGTCACCTGAAGGAACGGCCGCAGCTCGTCGATGACGCCCTTGAGGGCAAGGGTCTCCGGCGGCAGCCGGTCCGGCGGCAGGACGGAAGGCGACCACTCCGGCTGCTCGGGGCCCGCGGGCCGGAAGAAGTGGCGGTGGTAGTCGAGGAGGGACCGCGGCGCCGGTGTCCGGTGCAGGCTCGCGCCGTCCGGGTCCGCGCACAGCAGGAAGTGCCAGGAGGTGTCGGCCCGCAACCGCCGGTCGGTGACGGCGCGTTCGGCGAGCGCGAGCAGCGTGGCACCGCCGGTGGGTTCGTTGGCGTGCGCACCCGCCACCACGAGCACCGCGTACGGGGACTCGCCCACCGACAGCAGGTACAGGGGCCGTCCGCCGCGCGACGTGCCGACGCGGCGCAGCACGCTCAGCTCCGGGCGGCGGGCAGCCAGCTCCCGGGCGGCCGAATGGAGTTCGGGAACGGTGGGATAGCGGCCCTGCGCCAGTCGACTCACCCCCGCTTGGTCGGCCCGCTGACACAACCCGCAGTACCCCACGGGGCGGTACACGTGTCAAGCACTCGGGACCCGAGTTCCCCAGGACACGCGCGGGAGCCGTCACACGCGTTCCAGGAGCACCACCGGCAGCTCCGCGAACAGCTCCGCCACGCGCGCGTCGCCGCTGAACTCCCGCCCCGGTACGAGCAGATCGCGCCAGCCGTCCCCGCCGAGCGGCAGCGCGGTGTCCCCCCAGCCGCCCGCGTCGGCGAGCCGCAGGGACAGCCGGGTCACGGCTACGACCACGGCCCCCGAACGCCGGTGGGCCAGGCAGTGCCCGGCCTTGGAGCCCACCGCGGGCAGCGGCTCGTAGGTGCCCGCGCCACCGAAGAGTTCCGGCCGCCGCGCGCGCAGCCGCAGCGCCGCCGCCGTCACCGCGAGCTTCTCGTCGGAGAGCCCCCAGCCCTCCCTCGGCCCGTCGAGCCGCTCCAGGAGGGCCGGGTCGAAGCCGACGCGGTGCCGGTTGTCCGGGTCGACCAGGGCGTGGTACTCGCGCTCCGTGCCCTGGTAGAGGTCCGGCACCCCGGGCATCGTGAGGTGCAGCAGCGCCCCGCCGAGCACGTTCGCCCGGACGTGCGGGGCCAGTTCGGCCGCGAAGTCCGTCACCGCGTGCAGCGGCGGCCCGCACGGCCCGGCCTCCAGGAAGGCCGCCACCGCCTGCTCGTACGCCTCGTCGGGCTCTGTCCAGTTGGTGTGCAGGCCCGCCTCGCGGACGTGCTTGAGGAGGGCGCCCCGCAGGCGCTGCGCGTACGGTCCCGCGGAGCCGGAGCCGGAGCCGGAGCCGGTGGCGCCGGTTCCGGAGACGGCGTCGGCATCGGTGGTGGGACCGGTCTCGGTGGTGGGACCGGTTGCGGCGGTGGCCCCGGTCTCGGAGGTGGCGCCCGTGCCAGAGGCGGCCCCGGCCTCGGCGTCGGCATCGGTCCCGGAGGCGGCCCCGGCCTCGGCGTCGGCATCGGTCCCGGAAGCGGCACCCGCCGTGGTGGCCCCCGTCGTGGTGGTCCCCGCCGTGGTGGCTCCCGTCGCCCCCGCCGACAGCGCGGCCGGGGCGAACCCCACGGCCGTCTGCCACGCCGCCCACGCCAGCTGCGGGTCGGGCGCGCGCCGGCCGCCCGCCTCGGTCCGGCGTGTCACCTCCGCGAGCAGCGCAGCCCACCGCGCGGGCGCCTGCGACAGGACGCTCACGCCCGCCCGCACGTCCGCGCTGCGCTTGGTGTCGTGCGTCGTCATGACGGTGCCCGAGTACGGCCAGTCGCGCTGCACGCGCGCGCAGTACGCGTGGAACTCCGCCACGTCCACGGCGGGGCGGTCCGGCGAGCCGCCCACCTCGGCGGCCGACAGGAGCGGCGCGTGCCGGTAGAACGCCGTGTCCTCCAGGGACTTGGCCCGCAGCGCCGCCGCCGTCTGCGCGAACCGCGCCCGGAAGGCGCTCCGAGCCGCTTCGACGGCACCCACGCCGGACACCCCACCCGCGCCGCTCAGGCCCCTCGTACCGCTCAGGACACCCGTGCCACTCAGGCCACCTGCGCCCCCCGTGCCGCCCACGCCCCCCACACCGTCCGCGCCGCCCAAGCCACCCTCATACCCCGCGCCACCGGCGCTTCCCGCGCCCCCGAGCACGAGCCCTCGCACGGCGTCCACCGCCCCGCCCTCCTCACGGACCGCGAACACCGCCTTCGCGTCCGCCGCCGCCTCGGCCGTCAGGACCGTCCCGGGGTCGGCGCCCCCGGCGGCGTACGGACGGTAGACCTCCAGGCGTACGAGCAGCTCCCGCAGCGCGGCCCGCAGCGCCCACGGGGCGTGGTCGCGCAGTGCCGGGTCCGCCGCGCACAGGGCTGTCGCCTCGCGGGTGAGCCGGTCGATCTCGGCGGCGAGTTCGTGCGTGACCACCTTGTACGCGGCGCGCCGCAGCGTGGCCCCCCAGTCGCCGCCCCGGTCGGCGGGCGGCGCCGCGAACCTGCGGTACTGGCCGAGGAGATCCCCGCTGCCGGAGTCGTCGGCGAGGACGCCGTCGACGTGCCGCAGCGCGTCGTAGCCCGTGGTGCCCGCCACCTGCCAGGCGGCGGGCAGCCGCTCGCCGTCGGCGAGGATC
Organism: Streptomyces typhae; assembly: GCF_009755605.1. Taxonomy (GTDB): domain Bacteria; phylum Actinomycetota; class Actinomycetes; order Streptomycetales; family Streptomycetaceae; genus Streptomyces; species Streptomyces typhae. The sequence continues at coordinate 213,452 of NZ_WPNZ01000008.1, read as the reverse complement.
TTCTCCACGACCGTCCAGCGCCCACCGGTCGCCTCGTGCAGCCGGCGCAGATACGCCCCGGGGTCGGCGAGACCGTCGGGGTGGTCGACGCGCAGGCCCTCCACGACGCCCTCGCGCAGCAGCCGCAGCACCGTCGCGTGCGTCGCGTCGAACACCTCGGGGTCCTCGATCCGTACGGCGATCAGGTCCGAGATGGTGAAGAAGCGGCGGTAGTTGATCTCGGTGCGGGCCAGGCGCCACCAGGCGGGCCGGTACCACTGGGCGTCCAGGAGGCGGTCGAGCGGCAGCTCCCCGGTGCCCTCGCGCAGCGGGAACGCATGGTCGAAGTAGCGCAGCTCCCCGTCCTCGACGCGCAGGTGCGCCAGCTCGCCGCCGACCGGCCCGCCGAGGACGGGGAGCAGCACCTTGCCGCCGCCCGCCTCCCAGTCGATGTCGAACCAGCGGGCGTACGGCGAGTGCGGTCCCTCGCGGAGCACCTCCCACAGCGCCCGGTTGTGGCGCGGCGAGGCCGCTATGTGGTTCGGCACGATGTCCACGACCAGGCCGAGCCCGGCGGCGCGCGCCGTGTCCGAAAGGGCCCGCAGCCCCTCCTCACCGCCCAGCTCGGCGCGGACGCTCCCGTGGTCCACGACGTCGTACCCGTGCGTCGATCCCGGGACCGCTTCGAGGATCGGCGACAGATGCAGGTGCGAGACGCCGAGCGCGGCCAGATACGGCACCGTGCGGGCGGCCGCCGCGAACGGGAAGTCCGGCTGGAGCTGCAGCCGGTAGGTGGCGGTCGGCGGCGGCGGAACCACGGGTTCGGGGCGCTGTGGCGTCATGCGAACGTACGTACCCTCCTGGCGGTCTTTCGTGCCTTCGGCGCATGCGCGCCCCGGCGGGCCCGCCGTTGGCGTCCAACGATGGCTGAGAAGGTACGCGACGGCGACCCCCGGGACGACGGGGCGCGCGACGCGAGCACGCGCGGGGCGGGTGCGCGGTGCGGCGGTGCGGATGCCCCCGGAGGCGTCGAGGCGCCGGGTGGGCCGGACGCGCGGGGCGCGCGCGGCGTGCTCGCCGCGTACCGGCACGCGGTCGCGCTCACCGGCGTCGCCCTCCCCGTGGTCTCGTTCCTCGGGCGCCTGCCCGTCGCCGTCATCCAGTTCGGCAGTGTGCTCCTGGTGAGCAGGACCAGCGGGTCGCCGGCGACCGGCGGTGCCGTCGCGTGCGCGCTCGCGCTCGGGCAGGTGACCGCGGGCCCCTTCGTCGGGCGGCTCGCGGACCGGCGCGGCCAGCGGCCCGTGGTCCTCGCGTGCGCGGCCCCAACGCGGTCTGCGTCGCCGCGTACACGCTCGGCGCGCTCCTGGAGCTGCCCACTCCCGCGCTGCTGCTCCTCGGCGTCCTCGCGGGCGCCGGCGTCCCCGGCATCGGGCCGCTCGCCCGCGCCCGCGTCGTGCGCCTGGCCCGGGACCGGGGCGCCGACGCCGGGCTCGTCGGCACCGCGCTGTCCCTGGAGTCCACGACGGACGAGCTGTCCTTCGTGCTCGGCCCCGCCCTGGTGGGGCTCACCGCCCTCGCGGGCCACCCGGCGTACGCGTTCGCCGTCGCGGTGCTCCTGGTCGCGGTCTGCGGCACGGCCTTCGCGCTGCACCCGACGGCGCGCACGGGACGGGGCGCCGGACCCCGGCACGGAGCAGCGGACACCGCGGGCACACCCGCACGGCGCGCGCCCGGCTGCCGCGCGAGGTGTACGTCGTCCGGACCGGCCTGGCCTTCCTCGGTGTGCTGCTCGGCGCCTGCGGGGCCGGCATCACCGCGCTCACCGAGAAACGGGGGGCGCCCGGCCAGGCCGGTCTGGTGGGGGTGATGAGCGCGGTCACGGGCCTCGCGACGGCCGCGCTGCCGGACCGCTTCGGGCTGCACGCGCGCCGGCGGTTGCGACGGCCGCCGCCGCGCTGCTCTCCCTGCCGCTGGTGTGGACCCACAGCACGGCGGTGCTGTAGGCCGTCGTCACCGTCTTCGGAGCCGTCTACGCCCCGAACCTCGTCACCGGCTTCGCCCTCACCGAACGCGCCGTCCCGCGGGCGCGGCTCGCCGAGGGCATGACGTGCGCGGCGAGTGCCTTCGTCGGCGGGCAGGCCGTCACCCTCGCGGTGGCGGGCCGCCTCGCCGAGACGCACGGCGCGGGCGCCGCGTTCGCGCTCGGCAGCACGGCCGCCGCGGCGGCCTTCGCCGTCGCCCTCACCGCCCGCCCGGGACCACCGGGACCCAGGAGCGGCGCGACCCCCGGACCCCCGGGCGCCCGCCGCCCGCGCGGGCTCAGGCGGGACGCTGCAACACCGTCAGGCTCCGGTCCACGAGCGTGACCCGCTCACCGGCCCGTACCTTCGTCCCCGTACCCGGAGGCACCCCGTCCTCCCGGGCGGTGTCCACCACCACCTGCCACTGGGCGCCCTGGTTGACGGGCACCACGAAGTCCAGGGGTTCGGCCGAGGCGTTGAACATCAGCAGGAACGAGTCGTCGGAGATGCGCTCGCCGCGCTCGCCGGGTTCGGAGATCGCGTTGCCGTTGAGGAACACGGTCAGCGCCCGCGCCTGCGCGGCGTCCCAGTCCTCCTGCGTCATCTCCTCGCCCTCGGGTGTGAACCAGGAGATGTCGGACAGCTCGTCGTGCGTGCCCTCGACGGGACGGCCGTGGAAGAAGCGGCGCCGCCGGAACACCGGGTGGTCGCGGCGCAGCCACGCCATCGCGCGTGTGAACGCGAGGAGCGTGGTCTCGCCGTCGGGCCAGTGCACCCAGGCGACCTCGTTGTCCTGGCAGTAGGCGTTGTTGTTGCCGCCCTGCGTGCGGGCGAACTCGTCGCCGTGGCTGAGCATCGGCACGCCCTGGGACAGCATCAGCGTGGCGACGAAGTTGCGCAGCTGCCGGGCGCGCAGCGCGAGGACGTCCTGATCGTCGGTTTCTCCCTCCGCGCCGCAGTTCCAGGAGCGGTTGTGGCTCTCGCCGTCCTGGTTGTCCTCGCCGTTGGCCTCGTTGTGCTTCTCGTTGTAGGAGACCAGGTCGTGCAGCGTGAAGCCGTCGTGACACGTGACGAAGTTGATCGAGGCGAGCGGGCGCCTGCCGTCTCCCTGGTACAGGTCGGAGGAGCCGGTGAGCCGGGAGGCGAACTCCGCGAGCGTGCGCGGCTCACCCCGCCACAGGTCCCGTACCGTGTCGCGGTACTTGCCGTTCCACTCCGTCCACAGCGGCGGGAAGTTCCCCACCTGATAGCCGCCCTCGCCGACGTCCCAGGGCTCGGCGATCAGCTTCACCTGGCTGACCACGGGGTCCTGCTGCACCAGGTCGAAGAACGACGAGAGCCGGTCCACCTCGTGGAACTGGCGCGCGAGCGTCGCCGCGAGGTCGAAGCGGAAGCCGTCCACATGCATCTCGGTGACCCAGTGCCGCAGCGAGTCCATGATCAGCTGGAGGACGTGGGGGCTGCGCATCAGCAGTGAGTTGCCGGTGCCCGTGGTGTCCATGTAGTACTGCGGGTCGTCGGTGAGCCGGTAGTACGAGGCGTTGTCCAGGCCCCGGAAGGACAGCGTGGGGCCTAGGTGGTTGCCCTCGGCCGTGTGGTTGTAGACCACGTCCAGGATCACCTCGATGCCGGCCGCGTGCAGCGCCCGCACCGCCGACTTGAACTCCAGGACCTGCTCGCCCCGGTCGCCCCAGGAGGCGTACGCGTTGTGCGGGGCGAAGAAGCCGATGGTGTTGTAGCCCCAGTAGTTGTTCAGGCCCATGTCGACGAGGCGGTGGTCGTTCACGAACTGGTGGACCGGCATCAGCTCCAGGGCCGTGACGCCCAGCTCGGTCAGATGGTCGATGACCGCCGGGTGCGCGAGGGCCGCGTAGGTGCCCCGCAGCTCGTCCGGCAGCTCCGGATGCAGCATCGTGAGGCCCTTGACGTGGGCTTCGTAGATGACCGTTTCGTTGTACGGAGTGCGCGGCGGACGGTCGTCGCCCCAGTCGAAGTAGGGGTTCACCACCACCGACGTCATCATGTGCGGCGCCGAGTCCAGGTCGTTGCGCCGCTGCGGGGACCCGAAGTGGTAGCCGTAGACCTCCTCGCCCCAGTCGATCCGGCCGCTCACCGCGTGCGCGTAGGGGTCGAGCAGCAGCTTCGCGGAGTTGCCGCGCAGCCCGCGCCCGGGGTCGTAGGGGCCGTGTGCGCGAAAGCCGTACCGCTGCCCCGGCATGATGCCGGGGAGGTAGGCGTGGCGCACAAAGGCGTCGGATTCGCGCAGCTCGACGGCGGTCTCCGAACCGTCGTCGTGCAGCAGACACAGCTCCATTCGGTCGGCGGCCTCGGAGAAGACCGCGAAGTTCGTCCCGGCGCCGTCGTACGTGGCACCCAGGGGGTACGCCTGCCCAGGCCACACCTGCATGTCTAAGACTCTTCCACGATCGACGCCGATCATGACCTGAGTTGTCCCGGAGTCTGCTCGAAAGTGCGGGCAACCACCAAGGAGTTGGAGCCGTCTAACCGACTGTCCACATACTCGACATGCCCCAAATTGGGGCTTGAACGGGGAGATAGGGGGAGGATGTGCGCAAGCTAGTCAGACGACACCTGGGGAAGGTGGTCGCCGGCGGCGCCCTGGCCGTGGCCGTCACCGCGACCATGGTGGCCGTCACCCTGCCCGACCAGGCAGGAGCCGGGGATTCCGGTAACCGGAGCACCGCCGCGGGCGCGGCCGCCGGGGACGCGGTGGGGCGCGAGGGCGTGGTGGAGGACGCCCCCGAGGAGAAGGACCGGGGCATAGGCAGCGACCCGCTGACCGACGCCGAGACCGAAAGGGCCCAGAAGTCGGCCCTGGACAGCAACGGCCTGCGCTCCAGCGCGCGGGACGTCGAGGGGGACAGGGGACCGCAGCGGCTCTCGACGAACCTCGCCGAGAGCGAGCCGGGTGAGGGCGGCGCCGGCGCACCGCGCCGCGCCCAGGTCGTCTACTACGACTACAAGAAGGACACCGTCATCACCAAGACGGTCAACCTGGACACGGGCAAGGTCGAGACGACGGACCAGGCCCAGAACGTCCAGTCGCCGCCCAGCGCGGAGGAGCTCACCGAGGCCGCGAGCCTGCTCATCGCCGACAAGCACGGCAAGGGCCTCAAGCAGGACTTCAAGAAGGCCACCGGCAAGGCGCTCGCGGGCCCCGGCGACCTGGAGCTGAGCGGCTTCGTCTTCCGCAAGGAGACGATCAAGAGCGTGCCGTCCGACCTGACCGAGTGCGGCAAGCACCGGTGTCTCCAGGTCGTGGCGAAGGTCAAGAGCGGACCGTGGATCGACACCAGGGCCTTCGTCGTCGACCTCAGCGCGCGCAGCGTGGGCCGTCTCGGCTGACCGCCCGGCAGGGCACCCACCCGCTCTCCCCGAGAGCCACTCTCCTTGAAGGAGCCATTTCCGTATGCATGTCTCGCACGGCAAGAGACTCACGCGCGCCCGCAGGGGGGCCGGTACGGCCCTCGCGGTGACCGCGCTGCTCGGTGCCGCGATAGCGGCGTCGAGCCCCGCCTCGGCCACCGACAAGGCGGCCGCGAAGGCCGCGCCCAAGGCAGCGGCGACGGCCGCGGCCGATTGCAGTGACGCCTACAAGATCGAGAAGACCGTCGACGGCGGTACGACCTGGCGCATGTGCTGGCACTACAACACGCTGTCGGGCCTGATCCTCGACAACATCAGCTACCAGCCCAAGGGCGAGGCCAAGCCCATCCCGGTCCTCACCAGCGCCCGGCTCGCGCAGGTGCACGTCCCCTACGACGACGGCCAGGCCGAGTTCGACGACATCACGGGCACCGACTTCGGCCGGGCCCTGCAGAAGCTGAAGACCAGCGAGTGTCCCGGCGGCACCATCAAGACCGTCAAGGTGCCCGACCGGGGCAACGTCTCCGGTCTGTGCGTGACCACGCGCGCGCGGGGCCACGCCTACCGCCTCAACAACGACGCGAGCACCGGCGGCACCGGCAAGGTCTACACCGGTCAGGGCCGGGACCTGCTCGTGTACACCGTGAACAAGGCCTCCTGGTACGAGTACATCACCGAGTGGCGGTTCTCCTCGGACGGCACCATCTCCTCCAACGTGGGCGCCACCGGCAGCCTCTCCCCGTACGACTTCGACGGCGGCGACAGCCGTGGCTGGCCCATCGGCAAGGGCGACCAGGCCAAGGCCGAGAGCCACTCCCACAACGTCTTCTGGCGGATGAACTTCGGCCTCGACGGCTCGCCGAAGGCCAAGGTCGAGCAGTACGACTCCAAGGTCACCCCGCCGCCCGCGAACGGCGGCAGCCCCACCACGAAGACCACCCGCACCCCGGTCACCAAGGAGCTCGCGGGCGACCGCAAGGACATGCGGTGGTGGCGTGTGGTGTCGACGGCAGGAAAGAACAAGGACGGTCATCCACGGTCGTACGAGATCGTGCCCGGTCCCAGCCAGAAGCACGCCGGCCGGCCGTACACCAAGCACGACGTGTTCTTCACCCAGTACAAGAAGTGCGAGCAGTACGCGAGCAACAACCCCTCGTGCGGCAACAACGTGCCCACGAGCGTCGACAAGTGGGTCGACGGCCAGACCCTCACGCACCCCATCACCTGGGTGAACATCGGTTTCCACCACATCGCGAGGGACGAGGACCAGCAGCCCATGCCGGTCCACTGGCAGGGCTTCTCCATGGCTCCGCGTGACGTCACCGCCATGAGCCCGCTCACACCGAGTGACCTCGCCGCGCAGAACGGCAAGCCGCCGCTGGGCGGTTGAGCGACGACCCTGCCCATCCGGCTGCACCGCCCGCCGCTCCCGGAGTACCCTTCCTTGATCGTTGACCGGGGGAGAGTCCGGGGGGAGCGGAAGGCGGTGCGTGGGTGAGCTCGGGTGGGCGGGAACTGCCCCCTGGTGACGAGAGTCACGAGGAGGGCTCCGCCGATGTCCCGGCGTCGGCCGTGTCGCTGGCACGGCCGATGGACACGGGATCCCAGATCGGTCCCGAGCTGGACTGGGGGGCCGACGCCTGGCGCGAGGTGCGCACGCGCGCCCAGCGCGCCGGGCGTGCCTACATCTGGCTGAATCTGGTGGAGCAGCGGCTGCGGGCGGTCGTGGCCGCTGTTCTGCGTCCCGTCTACGAGCCCGTCCACGCCGACGACTGGGTCGTCGCCGCGGCGGGCCCCGCGGGCCAGGAGTGGGTGCAGCGCGCGGTCGCGGTCCGCGAGGTGAGCCGCCGCAAGGGCTACCTCCTCGACCCCGCCGACGACAACGTCCTGAGCTTCCTGACGCTGCCGCAGCTGCGCGAGCTGATGGTCCAGCACTGGCCGTGCTTCGAGCCGTATCTGGACGACCGGCGCGACGTCGAGCTGGCCCTGGACGAACTGGAGGTCACGCGCAACGTGGTCTCCCGCAACCGCGCCCTGTCCCCGACGGTCCTGGCCCAGGCCGAACGCGCCTCGGCCCGGCTCCTGGAGATACTCGGCGCGGCCTCCGACACCCCCTCCGCGCGCCGGCTGCCCGTCGACGCCGTGGAGGAACTCGTCGGCGACCGGTACGCGGACGTGGTCGGCGTGCACACCGACCGGGTGCGCCTGCTGCGGCAGTTCCCCGCCGAGGACCTGTTCGGCGAGGCCCGGCGCGTCGACGCCATCGGGATAGGCCTGAACCTCCTCGTCCAGAACTTCTCCGGGCGGCGCCTGGTACGGCTCGCCGAGTCGGGCTGCCGGACGCGGCTGCTCTTCCTGAACCCCGCGAGCAGCGCGGTCAAGCGGCGCGAGCGCGAACTGGGCATGAAGCGGGGCGAGCTGAGCCGGGCCGTCGAGTCCAACATCCTGCACATGCGGCGGGTGCGGGCCCGGCTGCGGGACCCCGGCGCCTTCGAGATCCAGGTCTTCGACGAGACCCCGCGCTTCACCGCCTACCTCGTGGACGGCGACGGCGCGGACGGCATCGCCGTCGTGCAGTCGTATCTGCGCCGCACGCGCGGCATGGAGGCGCCCGTCCTGGTACTCCGCGGCGGCGGTCGCGTACTGAAACCGGGCGATCAGGGCGAACATGGTCTCTTCCCCACCTATCGGGAGGAATTCGAGACGGCGTGGGCCGACTCGCGGCCGGTGTCGTGAACGGCGTCCCCCGGACCCGGCCCGGGGAGAAACGGAATCCGGCCATCGGATTGTCAGTGGCGCATGGGATCGTGGTGGTCACTGGGGGAAAGCACCACGACGAAGGGGGCGGCCATGGGCTGGCACCGGGAGCTGCTGATCGGCTTCGACCTGGAGACGACGGGCACGGATCCGCTGGAGGCGCGCATCGTCACCGGGGCGGTGATCGAGGTCAGGGCCGGGCAGGAGCTGGGGCGCCGCGAGTGGCTCGCCGATCCCGGCGTGCCGATCCCGCCGGACGCGGTCGCCGTGCACGGCATCACCGACGAGCGGGCCGCCGCCGAGGGCAGGCCCGCCGCGGAGGTCGCCGACGCGATCGCCGGGGTCCTGGTGTCCGCCTGGCAGTCCGGCGTGCCGGTCGTCGCGTACAACGCCGCGTTCGACCTGAGCCTGCTCTCCGCCGAGCTGCGGCGGCACGGCCTCGCCTCGCTGCGCGAGCGGCTCGGCGGCGCGGAGCCCGCCCCGGTCATCGACCCGTACACCATCGACCGCTCCGTCGACCGGTACCGCCGCGGCAAGCGCAACCTCGAAGCGGTCTGCACGGAGTACGGCGTGGTCCTGGAGTCGGCCCACGACGCCTCGTCCGACGCCCTCGCCGCCGCGCTCCTCGCCTGCGCGATCGGTGCCCGGCACCCCAAGGTCGCTGAGCTCGGCGTCGCCGAACTCCATCGGCGGCAGGTCCACTGGTACGCCGAGTGGGCGGCCGACTTCCAGTCCTTCCTGCGCCGCAAGGGCGACGCCGACGCCGTGGTGGACGGCACCTGGCCCCTCCGCGAGAACGCGAACGCGAGCGTGTGACCCCGCTTGCACGAAGCCTGCCCCTCCTCACCCCGCCCTCCGGCTCGCCCCACGCCGGGGCGCGCCCCCCGATCGGCCTGAACGGCCTCGTCCTCAAACGCCGGACGGGCTGACTCTGCCCGCTTCTGCCCGCCCGGAGGGAGAGGAAAGGGCGGGCGGGTGGGGGTAAAAGCCCGTCCGGCGTTTGAGGACGAGCGCGGAGCGCGACAAGGAGCCCGTCCGGCGATTGAGGACGCGCGCGACAGCGCGGGACGCGACAGCGCGGGGAGGGCGGGCGGGTGGGGGAGAGGCCGGTCAGAAGGGGTGCCAGCGCACGGTGGGGTCCCCGTCCCGGAGGGACGCGACGCGGCGGCGGAACTCGACCAGAGCAGCAGGGTTGCCCGGCGCATGCTGGGCAACCCACGCACAGCTGGCAGTCTCCCGCGCGCCCCGCAACACCCCACACCCCTCCCACTCCCGAACGTCCCACCCGTACCCCCGCACGAACGCGTCATAGGCCTCGCCCCCGAGCCCGTACCGATCCCGGGACAGCGCCATGACCACCAGATCGTGCTCCCGCAGGTCGAAGGAGAACGTCTCCAGGTCCACGAGGACGGGCCCCTCGGCCCCGACGAGGACATTGCGCGGCAATGCGTCCCCGTGCACGGGGCCGGGCGCGAGCCAGGGCACCAACGCCTCCGCGGCGGCGGCGAACCCGTCCCGCCGCTCCCGCAGATAGTCCGCGTCCTCGATGTCCACCGCGTCCCCGGCAAGCCGCAGCCACCGCTCGACACCCCCGAGCAACTCCCGCCGCGGCAGCGCGAAGGGAGGCGCGGGCAGCGCGTGCACAAGGCGCAGAAGCCCCGCCAGATCCTCCGCGGTGGCGGGCCGCACCGCCGCGGGCAGCCGGTGCCACAGCGTCACCGGATGCCCGGCGACGAACCGGGGCTCCGGCTCCGCGGCCCGCACGGCCGGCACACCGCGGTCCCGCAGCCACTGTGCGACGGCGAGCTCGCGCCGCGCCCGGTCGAGCAGCTCCGGCGCGTCCCTGCCGACCTTCACGACGAGGTCCTCCACGGCGAACACCGCGTTCTCGCCTAGCGCGAGCAACTCGGCGCGGTCCCGGGCGGCCGCCCCCAGGCCCGCCGCGTCCAGGACGTCCCGCGCCCCTGCCTCGTCCATCCGTCGCCTCCGCACTCCCGCACCCTGTGGCCCACTCGCGGCCGGGGCCGTGCGGCCGCCGCACAAGTCTCGCATTCGCACAGGCCAGACCCGACTTCCGGCGTGCGCGGTTGCTTGACGTATCCAGGTCACATCAGCACGATGACGGGGGCCGCCTGGGCGGCCGCAACCCGATCAGCCGCCCAAAGGAGCCGATCCCGTGACATTGGCGACCGCGAAGAAGCGGTCCGGCAAGGGCGAGGGAAGAGGTGCCCCGCCCGCCGGGATGCTCGATCACGGTGCCTGGTTCCTGGTCCTGCCCGCTCTCCTGCCGATCCTCGTGCTGAGCGTCGGTCCCCTGCTCTACGGCATCTCGCTCGCCTTCACCGACTCCCAGTCGGGCCGCACCGAGCCCACCGAGTGGATCGGGCTGCTCAACTTCCAGGACCTGCTGCACGACACCCTGTTCTGGGACTCCTTCCGGATCGGCCTGGTGTGGGCGGTCGGTGTGACCGTGCCGCAGTTCCTGCTGGCCCTCGGCCTCGCGCTGCTGCTCAACCAGAACCTCCGCTTCCGGGGGCTGGCCCGGTCGCTCGCGATCATCCCGTGGGCCATGCCGGAGGTGGTCGTCGGCATCATGTGGCGCCTGGTCTACAACCCGGACGCGGGCATCCTCAACGAGACGATCCGCGACCTGGGCCTCGGTGACGGCCGGGACTGGCTCACCGGCATCGGCTCCGCGCTGCCCGCCGTCATCGTCGTGGGCATCTGGGCGGGCATGCCGCAGACCACGGTCGCGCTGCTGGCCGGACTGCAGAACGTGCCGCGCGAACTGCACGAGGCCGCCGAGATGGACGGCGCGGGAGCCTGGCGCCGCTTCCGCACCGTCACCTGGCCGGCCCTGAAGCCCGTCGCGCTCGCCATCACGGCACTCAACTTCATCTGGAACTTCAACTCCTTCGCCCTGGTCTACGTCCTGACCAACGGCGGCCCCGGCGGCCGTACCCGGCTGCCGATGCTGTTCGCGTACGAAGAGGCTTTCCGCTACGGCCAGTTCGGCTACGCGGCGGCGATGGGCTGTGTGATGGTCGCGGTGATCTCGGTGCTCCTCGCCGTGTATCTCGTGGGCCGCCTGAGGGGGGCCGACGAACGATGACCCGCACGAGCCGCACGAGCCGCACCTTCCGGGCGGGCCGCGCGAACCGCCCTGGTCGCGTGACCCGCCCCCGCCGCGCGGACCGCCCCCGCCGGGCGAGCCGCACCGGCGGGCCCGCCCGCGCGGGACAGTACCTCGCGCTCCTCGCCTACCTCGTCTTCCTCGCCTTCCCCTTCCTCTGGCTGATCTCCACCTCCTTCAAGCCGGCCACCGAACTGGGCAGCCTGCACCCCACCTGGATCCCGAAGGACCCGACCCTCGCCAACTACCGCCAGGCCTTCGACGAGCAGCCGCTCCTGCAAGCCGCGGGCAACTCGCTGGTCGCCGCCCTGAGCGCGGCAGTCGTCGCCGTCGTCGTCGCGACCCCGATGGCGTACGTCATGGCGCGGCACCGCACGCTGCTCGCGCGGGCCGCGACCGGCTGGGTCGTGGTCAGCCAGGCGTTCCCGTTCGTCCTGGTGATCATTCCGCTGTTCCTGGTCCTGAAGAACCTGCACCTGATCAACTCGCTGCCCGGCCTGATCATGGTGTACGTGGTGTGGGCGCTGCCCTTCGCGCTGTGGATGCTCGTCGGGTACGTCCGTGCCGTACCGGCCGAGCTGGAGGAGGCCGCGGCGGTCGACGGCGCGAGCAGGCTGCGCACGCTGGTCTCGGTGACCGTACCGCTGCTCGCGCCCGGCATCGTGGCGACGGCCCTGTTCGCCTTCATCACCGCGTGGAACGAGTTCTTCTTCGCGCTCGTCCTGCTCAAGACCCCGGAGAAGCAGACCTTGCCGGTCGTCCTCACGCACTTCCTCGGCGCGGAGGGCACGGCCGACCTCGGCCCGCTCGCCGCCGCGGCGTTCCTCGCGACGCTCCCGTCCCTCGTCCTGTTCGCGATCATCCAGAAGCGGATCACCGGCGGGATGCTGGCCGGGGCGGTGAAGGGCTGATGGCCGCCCGGGTGCGCGCGCTCGTCGCCGTCGCCGCCGCGCTCGTGCTGCTCCTGTCCGGGTGCTCCGGCGGCGACGACGGGGACACGGGGGGCCGGGTCACGCTGCGCTTCCAGTCCCTGGCCTGGCAGCAGGAGTCGGTCGAGGCCAACGAGGAGCTGGTGGCGGAGTGGAACGCCACCCACCCCGACGTGCGGGTCGAGTACGTCCAGGGCAGCTGGACGAGCATCCACGACCAGCTCCTGACGTCCTTCGAGGGCGGTGAGGCGCCCGACATCATCCATGACGCGTCCGACGATCTCGCTGACTTCGCGTACGGGGGCTACCTCGCGGACCTCGGGGAGCTCCTGCCGCGCCGCCTCAAGGCGGACATCCCGCAGGCGAGCTGGGAGACGACGACGTTCGGCGGCAAGGTGTACGGCGTGCCGTTCCTCCAGGAGCCGCGCGTCCTGATCGCCAACGCCAAGTGGCTCAAGGAGTCGGGGGTGCGCATCCCGACCCCGCAAGAGCCGTGGAGCTGGGCGGAGTTCCGTTCGGTGACGAAGGAACTGAGCAGCGGCGGCAAGGACAGGTTCGGGGTGGCCTGGCCGCTGAAGGAGCCTGTGTCGGCGACCCTGAACCTGTCCCTGTCGGCCGGCGGGAAGCTCTTCCACCGGGGTGCCGACGGCAAGGTCGACATCCGCTTCGAGGAGGGCGACGCTGTGGTGCCGCGCACCGTCCACGACCAGGTCAACGTGGACGGGAGCGCCTCGGGTTCCACGCTCGGGATGGGCGGCTCGGACACGCTGCCCGGCTTCTTCGGCGGCAAGTACGCGATGGTGCCGCTCGGGTTCTCCTACCGTCAGCAGATCGTCCAGCAGGCGCCGGAGGGCTTCGACTGGCAGGTGCTTCCCGCGCCCGCCGGGCGGGACGGGCTCGCCCAGGGCGTCAGTCCGCAGACGCTGTCCGTCGCCGAGGACAGCCCGCACAAGAAGGAGGCCGCCGCGTTCATCGACTTCTTCCTGCGGCCGGACAACATGGTGCGGCTCGCTCTTGGCGACTGGATGCTTCCTACTGGCCGCGCGGCCCTGGGGGATCCCGCGCTGCGCACGCGGAAGGACGACTGGGCGACGGGCACGGCCCTCGCCCGGTACCTGCGTCCCGCTCCCGCCCAGTCCGTGCGCGGCTACCCGGAGTGGATGGACAAGATCGCCACTCCGGCGCTCCAGGAGTACTACAGCGGCGCGATCGACGCCGATGCGCTGCGCGATCGGCTGGTGGAGGACGGCAACCTGGTCCTCAAGCGCTACCAGCGCTGACGCGCCCCGTCCCCGCGTCCCCGGGGGGGGGCTGTGGTCGTGCCCCGTCAGGGGCGCGGGGAACTGCGCGCTCAGCCAAGGACGTGTCACAGTCGCGTCTGCCGAGCAGCTGTGCAGATGCGTCTGCGGGTTTGTCGTGGCTGGTCGCGCCGTTCCCCGCGCCCCTGGGGAGGCCTTGGTCGTGCCCCGTCAGGGGCGCGGGGAACTGCGCGCTCAGCCGAGGACGTGTCGCTGTCGCGTCTGCTGAGCGGCTGTGCAGGCGCGTCTGCGGGTTTGTTGTGGCTGGTCGCGCCGTTCCCCGCGCCCCTTAGGGGGGCCTTGGCGGGACCGTGCGCAGAAGGCGCCCTGCCAGAGAGTTGTACGAGACGTATCGTCTCGTTTAAGGTGGGCGTATGACCACACGCAAGCGTGCCCACATCGCCATGTTCTCCATCGCGGCCCACGGGCACGTGAACCCGAGTCTCGAAGTGATCCGGGAGCTCGTCGCCCGCGGGCACCGCGTCACGTACGCGATCCCGCCCGCGTTCGAGGAGAAGGTCGCCGAGACGGGAGCCGAACCCGTGCTCTACCCCACGACGCTGCCGGGCGCCGACGACGACCCGGAGGCCTGGGGCGACACCCTGATCGACAACATCGAACCGTTCCTGGCGGACGCCATCAACGCGCTGCCGCACCTGCGCGCCGCGTACGAGGGCGACGAACCGGACCTCGTCCTGCACGACATCACGTCCTATCCCGCCCGCGTCCTCGCCCGCCAGTGGGGCGTCCCGGAGATCTCCCTGTCGCCGAACCTGGTGGCGTGGGACGGGTACGAGGAGGAGGTCGCGGCACCCCTGTACGAGCCGCTGCTCGCGACCGAGCGCGGGCAGGCGTACTACGCGCGCTTCACGGCCTGGCTCAAGGAGAACGGGATCGACCAGCACCCGGACCCGTTCGTGGGCCGCCCGCCGCGCTCGCTCGTCCTCATCCCCAAGGCGCTCCAGCCGAACGCCGACCGGGTCGACGAGCGCGTGCACACCTTCGTGGGCGCCTGCCAGGGCGACCGGGCCGCGCAGGGCGACTGGGAGCGGCCCGCGGGCGCCGAGAAGGTGGTGCTCGTCTCGCTCGGTTCGTCGTTCACCAAGCAGCCCGCCTTCTACCGGGAGTGCGTCAAGGCCTTCGGTGACCTGCCCGGCTGGCATCTGGTCCTCCAGGTCGGCAGGCACGTGGACCCCGCCGAGCTCGGCGACATCCCCGCGAACGTGGAGGTGCGCAGCTGGGTCCCGCAGCTCGCGATCCTCCGGCAGGCCGACGCCTTCGTCACGCACGCCGGGGCCGGCGGCAGCCAGGAGGGCCTCGCCACCGCGACACCGATGGTGGCGGTGCCGCAGGCCGTCGACCAGTTCGGCAACGCGGACATGCTCCAGGCCCTCGGCGTCGCCCGGCACCTGCCGATGGCGGAGGCCGACGCCGAGTCGCTGCGCGCCGCCGTCCTCGCGCTCGTCGACGACCCGGAGGTGGCGCGCCGCCTCCAGGAGGTGCGCGCGGGCATGGCGGGCGAGGGCGGCACGGCCATGGCGGCCGACCTGATCCAGGAGGAGATCGTGCGGGCCGCGGGTGACGCTGATGTGAAGGTCCGCCGGTAGCGCGCCGACGGCGCGAACCCGCCCTGGATGACCCATGGACCTGATGTGCCTGTTGGACCATTGCCCTGCGCGAAAGGTTGCCCCGGGCGCCTCTTGTTCCTCCGGTGAACGACTTCCTAGCGTGAGATGAACTTCATTCAAACGCCAGGAAGTTGCCCCATGCCGTCCATGCCACGGTCCCTGCCCGACCAGTCCGCGCGCAGCGGCGAGCGGCCGGAGATACCGCCGCTCGCCGAGGTGCGCCGCATCACCGAGAAGAAGCGCGACGCCTGGTGGACGGTGCTGCTCGTCGACCCCGTCGCCACGCCACTCGTCCGCCAGACCGCGCTGCGCACCCGGATCACGCCGAACCAGATCACCTGGGGCGCGTTCCTGCTCGGGCTCGTCTCGTCGGTGTTCTTCGCGTTCGGGGACTGGCGCTGGCTCGTCGTCGGCGCCGTGGTCTACCACTGCAGCTTCGTCCTGGACTGCATGGACGGCAAGGTCGCCCGGCTGACGGGCCGGGGTTCCGTCTTCGGCGCCTGGCTCGACTTCGTCTTCGACCGGATCCGGGTGATGGTGTGCGGGGTCGCCCTGATGGGCGGTCAGTACGCGCGCACGGACGACGCGATCTACATCTGGCTCGCGGTCGCCGTCGTCTTCCTCGACACCCTCCGCTACATCAACTCGCTGGAGATCTTCAAGATCCGGCACACCATGCGCAAGCAGATCAAGGCCCACATGCGGGCCGCCCGCCGGGCCGAGAACGCCGCCGAGCTGGCCTTCATGGAGGACCTGCTGCGGGACAACCCCGAGGCGGACGTGGAGCAGGACCTGGAGCGCGCGAAGGCGGAGGCGGCGGGCGCACCCGCCACCTCCGAGCACCTCCCGGGACAGCTGCCCGCCGCGGCGCTCAAGAAACCGCAAGTCATCGACCTGCACCAGGAGTTCCGCGGCAAGTTCCCGGCGTACCTGCGGGCCCGCTCCTTCCTCCTGCGGCACCGCATCCGCACCCACCTGGTGAGCGGCATCGAGTTCCAGATGGGTGTCTTCATCATCGGGCCGCTCTTCGACGTGGTGGTTCCCGCCACCATCGTCTCCGGGGTGCTGCTGCTCGTCTTCGAGCTCGCCATCATCTACAAGCTCCTGCTGTCCACCCGCGACTTCGGCCGTACCCTCGCATCCTTCGAGGAGCGCAGGGCGGCCGCCGCCGCGTAGTCCGCCGCCCGGCGCCTAGGCGATCCAGCGCGGCCCCCGGTCCCCGCGGGACGGCGGCAGGCCGTCGGCGAGGGTGGCCGCCATCCGCTGGACCGCTTCGCGCAGGACGGCGGGGCCGGTGGTGTACGGGATGCGCAGACGCCGTTCGAACAGGCCGGGGTCGGGGGCGAAGAAGGCGCCGCCCTCGATCCGGACGCCGTAGTCGAGGGCCCGCTCCGCGAGGGCGGAGGCGACGGGTTCGCCGAGGTCGACCCAGAGGGAGAGGCCGCCGGGAGGCAGCCGCCAGGTCCACCCGGGCAGTTGGTCGGTGAGGGCGGCGGCGAGCGCGGCGCGCTGCTCGCGGAGCCGGTCGAGGCGGGGCGGCAGGAGCGCGTCCTCCCGTGCGAGCAGGGCGAGCGCCAGGAGCTGGTCGAGGACCGAGCCGCCCATGTCGGTGGCGACCCGCTGCCCCGCGAGCTCGGTGACGAGCCGGGACGGCGCCCGCAGCCAGCCGACGCGCAGCCCGCCCCAGTACGACTTGCTCATCGAACCCACGGTGATGACCTTGCCGACCGCGTCGGGCGTCCCGTGCGCGGCGAACGGCGCCGGGGCGGCCACGTCGAGGGCGAGGTCGACCAGTGTCTCGTCGACGACCAGCCAGGTCCCTGAGCGGTGCGCGGCGCGCAGCACCCGGGACCGCTCGGCGGCGGGCATGAGGCAGCCCGTCGGGTTGTGGAAGTCGGGGATGAGGTAGGCGAGGCGCGGCACCGCCCGGCGCAGCGCCGACTCCAGGATCTCCACGTCCCAGCCGGTGTCGGTGACCGGCACCGGCACGGTGCGCAGCCGGGCGCGGCGCATCGCCTCCAGGGCGTTCGGGTACGACGGGTTCTCGACCACGACCCGGTCGCCGGGGCCGCTCAGGAGGCCGAGGACGAGCGTGAGCGCGTGCTGCGCGCCGGACGTCACCAGGATCTGCTCCGGCGTGGTGGCGAGGCCCCGCAGGGTGTAGCGCTCCGCGACGGCGGCCCGCAACTCCGGGAGCCCGTAGGGGTGGTAGCCGGGGGTGTGCGCGTGCTCGGCGAGCTGGGGCGCGACCTCGGCGAGGGCGTCGGCGAGCGCCTGCTCGGGCAGCGCGGGCGCGGCCCGCGCCAGGTCGATCGCGCTGTCCTGCGGCCGCAGCAGCCGGGTGACACCGCGCGGTGTCCGCCCCTCGGGCAGCGCCGTCCAGGTTCCCGAGCCCTGCCTGCTGCGGGCGTAGCCGCCCTCCCGCAGCAGGTCGTACACGGCCGTGACGGTGGCCCTGCTGACGTTCAGGGCGGCGGCGAGCTCCCGCTCGGCGGGGAGCCTGGCGTGCAGCGCGACCCTGCCGTCGAGGATCAGCGCGCCGATGGCACGGGCCAGATGGCGGTAGGCGGGCCGGGCCGCCGCCGGATCGGGCAGCAGGGCGGCCAGACCGCGGCTCCCCAGGGTCCGGCCCTCAGGCTCCCGCTCTTCCATACCATTCTCCCCGGATTGGCCATGTGGAGGCAGGCCAATGACGGTACAGACTCGCGTTCATTGGACTGGAGCCGCCCGGTGGTTCCCAGCGAGCCCGCGGCGGGACCCCGGCGCGCACGCGAGCACCTGGAGGCAGCCCCCGATGCGGCAGAACGCCGGACCTCTCACCCTCACCCGCGTACCGCTGCGCGAGCGCCCCCTCAGACGGCTGCCGCAGCTCTTCGCCGGGCTCGCCCTGTACGGCCTCAGCATCGGCGTGATGGTCGGCGCGGGGCTCGGCAACAGCCCCTGGAGCGTGCTCAACCAGGGCGTCGAGCGGCACACCCCGCTGAGCTTCGGCACCGTGAGCGCCCTCGTCGGCGTCCTCGTCCTGCTGCTGTGGATCCCCCTGAAGCAGCGGCCGGCGTTCGGCACCGCGGCCAACGTCGTCGTCGTGGCCTACGCCTCCGACGCCGGTCTGTGGCTCGTACCGCAGGACCTCGGGCTCGCCGCGAGGACCGCGCTGCTGCTCGGCGGGGTCCTCGCCAACGGTCTTTCCGTCGCCGTGTACGTCGGCGCGCGCCTCGGCCCCGGCCCCCGGGACGGCCTGACGACGGGACTCGCCGCGCTCACCGGGCGTTCCCTGCGCCTGGTGCGTACCCTCGTCGAGGTCGTCGTGCTCGCCGCGGGATGGCTGCTCGGCGGGAGCGTGGGGGCGGGCACCGTGCTGTACGCGCTCGCGATGGGGCCGGTCACCCAGTACTTCCTGCCCCGGTTCGCGTACGCGAGGACTCCGGCGACGGCGGCAGGGACTCCTGAGGTGTCGCCTCGTCGTGCGTGAGGTCGGGCAGCCGGCGCAGCCACCGCGGCAGATACCAGTTGCGCTCCCCGAGCAGCGCCATCACGGCCGGCAGCAGCACCCCGCGGATCACGGTCGCGTCGATGAGGACCGCGGCCGCGAGGCCGACGCCCATCTGCTTCATCGACTGCATGGACAGCGTCCCGAAGATCGAGAACACCGCCACCATGATGACGGCCGCGCTCGTCACCACGCCCGCCGTGGTGATGACGCCGTGCGCGATCGCGTCCTTCGTCGTGCGCCCCTGGAGCCGCGCCTCGCGGATCCGGGAGACGACGAACACGTGGTAGTCCATCGAGAGGCCGAACAGGATCACGAAGAGGAACAGGGGCAGCCACGCGACGACCGCGCCCACGCCCTCCGCGCCGACCAGGGACGCGCCCCAGCCGTGCTGGAAGACCATGACGAGGGCGCCGTACGCCGCGCCGACCGACAGGAGGTTGAGCAGGATCGAGGTGACCGCGACCGCCAGCGAGCGGAACGAGAGCAGCATCAGGACGAAGGCGAAGGCGACCACGAAACCGAAGACGGGCAGCACCGCGGAGGTGAGCTGCGCGTTGAAGTCCCTGGACGCGGCGACCTGCCCGGTCACGGGAGCGGACACGCCGGACACCTTCCCGAGCGTCGCCGGGCGCACCTCGTCGCGCAGCAGCGCGAGGCTCTTCTCCGCCCGGTCCTGGTCGGCGCCGCCCACCAGGGGCACGCTGAGCACGGCCACGTTCTGCTTCTCGTACCGCTTCAGCTCCACCGGCCCCTTCGACGCGCCGGACGAGACCGCCCGCGTACGGAAGTCGGCGAGCGCCTCGGTGACCGCGGGGGAGCCGATGTCGTCCGCCTCGACGACGACCTCCGCGGGGTCCGCGCCACCGGGGAACGCCTCGTTGACCCGCTCGTACGTCGCCACGATCGGCAGCGAGTCGCCGAACTCCTGGTCGAGGGTGAGCTGCTGTGTCCTCATGCCGAGAGCGGGCAGGGCGATGGCGGCGAGGGTGCCCGCCGCCACCACGGTCCACAGCAGCGGCCGCCGCAGGACGGCACCGACGACGGCCCGCCACAGCCTGCTCTCCCTGCTGTCCGGCCGACCGGACCCGGATCCGGACCCGGCTCCGGGTCCTGTTTCGGGCCCGGCCCCGGATCCTGTTCCGGGCCCAGCTCCGGCGCCGGGCCCGGACCCGGCGCGAGCCCCGGCCCGCCGGGTCCGCGTCCGCCGCGGCAGCGGCAGCCGCCCCTTCTCCACCCGCTCGCCGAGCAGCGAGAGCAGCGCGGGCAGCACCGTCACCGAGCCGACCATCGCCACCGCGACCACGATCAGCGAGGCGAGCCCCATCGCCTCGAAGTCGGTGATGCCGGTGAAGAGCATGCCGGCCATCGCCACGCACACCGTGATGCCGGAGACGACCACGGCCCGGCCGCTGGTCGCCGCCGCGATCCGCAGCGCCGTCCGCGGGTCCCGGCCCCGGGCGCGCTCCTCGCGCTCGCGCCGCAGATAGAACAGGCAGTAGTCGACGCCGACGGCGAGGCCCACCAGCAGCATCACCGAGTCCGCCACGTCGCCCATCGGCTGCACATGGCTCACCAGGGCCATCAGGCCCATCGTCGCCACGATTGCGGAGATCGCGAGCAGCACCGGCAGGAGCGCCGCCACCAGCGCGCCGAACGCGATCAGCAGGATGCCGAACGCCACCGGCACCGCCGAGTACTCGGCCTGCCGGAAGTCGTTGCCGAAGGCGTCGTCGAACGTCTTCTCCATGCTGGCGCCGCCGATCTGCTCGATCCGCAGCCCCGCGTCCTCGTGCCGCTCCGCCACCCGTCCGACGGCCTTCAGGACTGGCCCGACCCGGTCGGTGGCGGTGTCCGGGTCGCCGCGCAGGTCCATCGTGACCAGGGCGCTGCGGCCGTCCTTCGAGAGCGTGCCCGAGGTGTAGGGGGAGACGACGGCCGACGCCTCGCCGGTGTCACGGAGCGCCCGCACGACGTCGTCGACGGCGGCGCGGAAGCGCGGGTCGGTGGTCCTCGGACCGCCGTCCCCGCGGGTCTGCACGAGGACCCGCTCGCCCGTCGGCTCCTCGATGCCCGCGTCGTCGGTGATCTGCCGCGCCTGGTTGATCTCGCCCTTCAGGTCGTTCTCCGGGGCGTCGGTCCGGCCCGTCGCCGAACCGGCGCCCATGGCCAGGACGACGAAGAGGATCCAGATGCCGACCGCGGCCCACCGGTGGCGTGCGCTCCAGACCCCGGCGCGCGCCGCGAAGCCCCGCACGGGTGGCACGCCGTCCCCCACCGGTGCGCCGCCGTCCCGCGGGGAAGTCCCGCCCTCCCGCACGGGTGTGCCGCCGCTCCTGTCGCTGCCTGTCATGGAGTCGCCCCCCGTCGTGTGGCGGCGGCGCCGCGCCGCCTCCCCTGACTCTCGAAGCTAGGGCGGTACTCGGGGGGCGGCGTCCTGCGCGCAGGTGAACCCGGCGCCCGCCTGAGGGAGGACCCCGGCGTCCCAAGCCCCTTACACCCATCGGGTTCTGGCACCTACACGGGTCCGGGTGGACCCGGTCCAGGAGGTCTCGTACCTGCGAGGTGTCCGAAGTGTGACCACGTCCCCTTTTTGTTATTACAGAACCTTGTTGAACAAGTCACAGGCGCAGGAAGGTATTGATCTGCGCGCGTCATTCAGACAAGGTTTCGTCCCAACGCCCGGAGATCTTCAGTTCTTTCGGAGGCGACCGGGTGTCGCAGTCATGGCTGCACAACAGCACAAAGGCTTTGAAACCCCCCACATCCCCCCACAGAACCACGAGGAGACCCCTCTTCATGGCAACCCACAAGCGCGCTCGCACGATGAAGCTCACCGCTGCGATAGCCACCGCCGCCACCGCGGTGGGTGTGACCGTCTTCGCCGGATCGTTCGCCGGGGCCTCGACCCCCGCCGAGGGCAAGATCTACGGCGCGGACGCCAAGGGCGCCGTCGACGGCAGCTACATCGTGCTGCTCGACGAGAAGGCCGACAAGTCGGCCAAGTCCGACCTCGCGAAGGAGTACGGCGGCAAGCTCAGCCGCGCCTACTCCTCGGCCGTCAACGGCTTCGCCGCCAAGAGCCTGACGGAGACCGAGGCCAAGCGCCTCGCTGCCGACCCGGCCGTCGGCAAGGTCGTGCAGAACAAGAAGTTCACCATCGACGCCACCCAGGACAACCCGCCGTCGTGGGGCCTGGACCGCATCGACCAGGCGGACACGGCCGGCGACAAGAAGTACACGTACCCCGACGCCGCGGGCGAGGGCGTCACCGCGTACGTCATCGACACCGGCGTCCGCGTCAGCCACAAGGACTTCGGCGGCCGTGCCACCTCCGGCTTCGACGCCGTCGACAACGACGACAACGCCGACGACGGCAACGGCCACGGCACCCACGTCGCGGGCACCATCGCCGGTGCCGCGCACGGTGTCGCCAAGAAGGCGAAGGTCGTCGCCGTCCGCGTCCTGGACGACCAGGGTTCCGGCACCACCGAGCAGGTCGTCGCGGGCATCGACTGGGTCACCAAGAACCACCAGGGCCCCTCCGTCGCCAACATGAGCCTCGGTGGCGGCGCCGACGAGGCCCTCGACGAGGCCGTCCGCAAGGCCGTCGCCGCCGGCGTCACCTTCGGCGTGGCCGCGGGCAACGAGTCGACCGACGCGAGCCAGGGCTCCCCGGCCCGCGTCAAGGAGGCCATCACGGTCGCCTCCTCCACCAAGGACGACCAGCAGTCGGACTTCTCCAACTTCGGCTCCTCCGTGGACATCTACGCCCCCGGCTCGGACATCACGTCGGCCTGGAACACCGGTGACGACGCCACCAAGACCATCTCCGGCACCTCGATGGCGACCCCGCACGTCGTGGGCGCCGCCGCCGTCTACCTCGGTGCCCACAAGGACGCCGCCCCCGACGCCGTCGCCAAGGCCCTGACCGACGGCGCCACCGCCGACAAGATCTCCAACCCGAGCGAGGGCACCCCCAACAAGCTCCTGAAGGTCGTCGAGTAGGCACCGCCACGGCCCACTGAAGCCGGCGGCCGTCGTGCCCACCCCCACGGGGCACGGCGGCCGCCTTATCGTGTGCGCATGGCGACGAAGATCTACGCGGCGCTGCTGCGCGGCATCAATGTGGGCGGCAGCGTGAGGATGCGGAAAGTGGCGATGCCGCGCCTGCGCGCGCTCCTCGAAGGGCTCGGGCACGGCGACGTACGGACCCACCTGCAGAGCGGCAACGCCGTCTTCACCGCGGACCACGGCGACGAGGAGTCCCTGGCCGCAGGGGTGACCGCGGCCCTGGAGCGGGAGTACGGGTTCACCGTCGACGTCCTGGTGCGCGACGCGGCGTACCTGAAGGCGGTGGCGGCCGCCTGCCCCTTCCCCGCGGCGACGCTGGAGGGCAGGCAGCTGCACGTCACGTACTTCTCGGCGCCCGTCGACGCCGACCGGTTCGCGGCCGTCGACCAAGCGGCCTACCTCCCGGAGGAGTTCAGGCTCGGCGACCGCGCCCTGTATCTGTACGTGCCCGACGGCCTCGGAACCTCCCGGCTCGCCGGTGCCCTCGCCCGCCCGTCGATCACCAAGGGCCTCATCGCCACCAGCCGCAACTGGAACACCGTCACCAAGCTCGTGGAGATGACCGATGTCTGACACGGCCGACGCCGCCGCGCTCTCCGGGCGCTCGCCCGCCGTCCAGGCGGCCATCGAGAACGAACTGCGCCTCCTCGACCCCGAGGTACGGGCGTCGCCGGAGCTGTTCGGCGCCCTGCTGCACCCCGACTTCACCGAGTTCGGCGCGTCCGGGGCCCGCTGGGACCGCGCGTCGATCGTCAAGGTCCTCACCGAGCGGCCCGGACCGGGCGACCGGCCCGCCACCACCTCCCGCATGCGCGGCGTCCAACTCGCCGACGACCTGGTGCACCTCACCTTCGACACCGACACCAACGGCCGCCTGGCGCACCGCAGTTCCCTGTGGCGGCGCACCGGCGACGGCTGGCGCCTCTGGTTCCATCAGGGCACGCCGTTCACGGCCCGGCCGGCGCCGCGAGGGTGACCGTGCGGGTCCCGAGGTAGGTGGCGTGCGAGACGATCTCGCGCGGCACGGCCAGGCGCGCGTCGGCCAGGAGCCGCCGGACACCCCCGGGACGCACGGGCCGCGCCGTCAGATGGGCCGCCGACGTGAGGGCGGCCACCGTGTCGAGCAGCGCCAGGTCGTCGTCCGTGACGTCCGCGTCGTCCTTCTCCATCAGGCCCCAGCCGTCCCACGGCAGCACCTCCACGCCGCCGAGCGCGGCGAGGTCGGCCACCACATCGGCACGCACCAGGGCGAGCCCCTTGATCTCCGGGACCGTCGCCACCGTGAACGTGTCCGGGTCGGCGCGGCCCTCCCGGCACGCCCGCCAGGCGTCACCGGCGACCAGGAACTGGTCCCGGGGAACGTCCATGGGGTCGAAGGACACGTCGTACGAACCACCGAGCAGTTGCACGTCGCTGAGGACCCAGCCGCGCCCGGACCGCCAGTACTCCGTCACCCAGTGGTTGTCGTACAGGCCCGTCTCGAAGTACGCCCCGTACCCCGCCCGCACCCGCGCCGGAGTGCCGGTGGCCCGCAGCAGCGAGCACAGCAGCACCGCGAAGTCCCGGCAGGTCGCCACGAACCGCGCGCCGGGCTCCCGGGGCTCGGTGAGCACCGTGCTGCCGCGCTCGCCGACGATGCGCAGGATCTCGCCCGCGTACCGCGTCTCCGCGTCCCCGTGCAGCCGGTCCACCGGCACCTCGTAACCGAAGGCGCCACGCTCCTCGCGGTGCATCAGCAGACCGCGTACGACAGCGGCGAGCGCGGCCGGGTCGCGGGGGAGCGGGGCGCCGCCGAGCAGGGCGTCGAGGCGGGGCCCGGGGTCGCTGTACGGGCTCTGGGTCAGATAGTCGCTGTCCATGGCGGGAGCGTGGGGTCTGCCCCAGGGGCAAGGTCCAGCGCTGTGACTCCGGGCAAGTGCTCCCGTTTCCCTGACCCTTGACCGATCACCTGTGCGAGGCTCGCCCCATGCGATACATCATCATCGGAGCGGGGGCCGTCGGCGGCAGCGTCGGCGGGCGCCTCGCCGAGGCGGGGCACGACGTCGTCCTGGTCGCCCGGGGCGCGCACCTGCGGGCCCTGCGGGAGCGCGGGCTCACCCTCACGACACCCGACGGCACCCGCACCCACCGGCCGCCCGTCGTGTCGGAGCCCGCCGAACTCGGCACCCTGCGCCCGGACGACGTGCTCGTCCTCGCCGTCAAGACCCAGGACTCCGAGGCCGCCCTGGGCGCCTGGAGCACCCGGCCCGTCGCGGGCGGCACGACGGCCGCCGAGTCGCTGCCCGTGGTCTGCGCGCAGAACGGCGTCGACAGCGAACGGATGGCCCTGCGCCGCTTCGCCCGCGTGTACGGCATGTGCGTGTGGCTGCCCGCGACGTACGTCGAGCCCGGCACCGTCGCCGCCGCCGGTGCCCCCTACACCGGCATCCTGCACATCGGCCGGTACCCGTCGGGGACCGACGACACCGCCCGGCGCGTCGCCGCCGGCCTTCAGGACGCCAAGCTGCTCGCGCCCGTCGTCGGGGACGTGATGCGCTGGAAGTACGGCAAGCTCCTCGCCAACCTCGCCAACGCCGTCGAGGCGCTGACGGGTCCCCTCGTCGAGGAGGCCGCCCTCGCGGTGAACCGCCGCGCCCGCGCCGAGGGCGAGGCCGTGCTCGCCGCGGCCGGGATCGCGGCGGTCGGCGAGCGGGAGCACGTCGCGGCCCGCGCCGGGCGCCTCGTCCTCGAGCCCATGGAGAGCGGCGCCAACGGCGCGGGCGGCCCGCGCGGCGGCTCCACCTGGCAGAGCCTCACCCGTGGCACCGGCACCGTCGAGGTCGACTACCTCAACGGTGAGATCGCGCTGCTCGGCCGGGAGCACGGGGTGCCGACGCCGGTGAACGACGCGCTCCAGCGGCTCGCGAACACCTTCGCGCAGGAGCGCAGGGCGGCGGGGTCGATGCCGGTGGCGGAGCTGGTCGCCCACGTCGAACGGGTCAGGGGCGAGGAGCCTCGGCCCGTGACGTGAACTGGAGCGTCGTCCCCCCGTGGTCCTCGCGCACCTCGCGGCCCTGCGTGTAGCCGAGGCGCTTGAGGACGGTGATGGACGGCGTGTTCTGGGCGTCCACGGTGGCGTGCACCTCGGCGAGCCCGAGCGTCCGGTGGCCGTAGTCCGTGAGCAGGCCCGCGAGCTCCGTGCCGAGGCCGAGGCCCCAGCTGTCCCGGGACAGGCCGTAGACGATCTCGTGGCCGTCGAGCCAGGGCTCGGGGGACGGCTTGATCTCGGCGTGGCCCGCGTACCGCCCGTTGTGGCGCACCGCCCACACCGGGAAGCGCCGCTCCGCGTACACGATGCTGAACAGCCGCGCGAACAGCGCCCTGTTCTCCTCGGCGCTCTGCATGCCCTCGCCGAACCAGCGCCCCACGGCGTCGTCCTGGAACAGCGCGACGAACTCCGCCTCGTCTGCGGCGACGTACGCGGAGAGCACCAGTCGCTCGGACCGCAGTTCGGGGGCGAACGGCTCGGGGGTCATCCGCGAGACGCTAAGGGGGCCGCGCGCGGCCCCGCAAGCGGTTTCCGGCCGACGCCCGGGACAAGATCAGGCCGGGCGCGACAGGGCGTTCCCGGCCCCGGCGGACGCCGGGGAGCGGCCCGCGGTGAAGCGGCGGCAGGCGTCGAAGCGGTCGAGCAGCACCCGGGCCACGAGCGGTGAGTCACCGAGCACGCCGGCCAGGACGTCGGCGCCCGCCTCCGCGGCGCCCCGGGCGATCCGGTCGGGCAGGAAACCCGGCGCGAGGACATAGGGGGCGACCGCCACCCGCCGCACTCCGGGCTCGGCCCGCAGCAGGCGCACCGCCTCCGCCGTGGGCGGAAAACCCTCGAAGGAAGGGGCGGAGGCCGAGGTGACGGAGGCGGCGGCGGAGGCCGAGGTGGCGGAGGCGAACGCAGGCCGCACGGCGCACCAACCGGTGTGCCGCCACTCCCGCGCGATGTCAGCGATCACTGCGCCCGCCTCCGGATCGGTGGACCCCGCCGAGGCCAGGACGACCCCGGTCGTGGCCTTGTCGGCGGGGTCGAGCCCCGCCTCGTACAGCCGCCTCTCCAAGGCGGCCAGGAGCAGCGGCGCCGGACCGAGGACCCCCGCCTGCCGGACCCGGAGGCCCGGCGGAGCCTGCTTCAGGACCGCCGGGATGTCGGCCTTGGCGTGGAAGGCGCGGGTGAGGAGGAGGGGCAGGGCGACGACGTCCCGCACGCCCTCCTCGTCGAGGCGGGCGAGGACGGCCGGGACCGACGGGGTGTCGAAGTCCAGGAAGCCCACCTCCACCCGCAGTCCGGGCCGCCGCGCGCGCACCGTGCGCAGCAGCGCCCGGACGGTCGCGGCGTGCCGTGGATCGCGGCTGCCGTGCGCGACCGCGAGGAGGACCGGGCCCCGGCCGCGGTGGCCGGGCCGGGACGGCGATGTGCGGTGGTACATGGGATCAGCTCTTCACCAGCAGGCCGCGGCTGCGCAGGACCCACCGCTCCAGGGGACTGAAGACGATCAGGTCGATGGCGATGCCGACGATCAGGATGAGCAGGATGGCGAGGAAGACCTGGGACATGCTGCTGTTGGTGCGGCCCGCTTCCAGGAGCTGGCCGAGACCCATCCCGAGGTCGGGGGACTGCGCGATGATCTCGGCGGCCATCAACGACCGCCAGGAGAACGCCCAGCCCTGCTTCAGGCCCGCGAGATAGCCGGGCAGGGCCGCGGGCATGACGATGTGCCAGGTCCCGCGCAGACCGGTCGCGCCCAGGGTGCGGCCCGCCCGCAGGAACAGCGGCGGCACCTGGTCCACGCCCGCCACCAGGCCGTTGGCGATCGACGGCACCGCGCCGAGCAGGATCACCGCGTACATCATCTTGTCGTTGAGCCCGAGCCAGATCACCGCGGGCGGCACCCACGCCACCGACGGCAGCGACTGGAGGCCGGACAGGATCGGGCCGATCGCCGCCCGCACGAACTTGACCCGCGCGACGATCAGACCGAGCGGCGTGCCGATGGCGAGCGCCATCAGGAAGCCGAACATGCCGCGCGAGACGGACGTCCAGATGTACTCCAGGAGCGTGCCCTGCCGCCAGGCGTTCTCGACCTCCTGCCACACGGCGTCCGGCGCCGGCAGCTTGTAGCTGTCGGTCACCTCCGCCCAGACCAGGACCTGCCACACCACGAGGACGAGCACGACGGCCGTGATCGGCGGCAGGACCTTCTGCACGAGTGTCTGGCGCAGCGGCGTGCGCCGCGTCTGCACGGTGTCCAGGGCGTCGAGGCCCGCCTCCAGACCCGCCAGGTCCTGGGTGTCCTTGCTGTGGGGTACGGCGTCGGTGGTGGCCGTGGTATCGGTGGTGTCGGTGTCGTGCCCCTCGCCCTTGCGTGGAGCGGGCGTCGTCTCAGTGCTGCCCATGGCGGCGGATCTCCCCACGCAGTTCTTCGGTGATCTCGACGGACAGCTCCGCCACCGCCGTGTCGTCGATGCGACGCGGCTGCTCGATGTCGACGGTCCACTCGCGCGCCACCCGGCCGGGCCGCGAGGACAGCAGGACCACGCGCTGGGCGAGCCGTACCGCCTCACGGACGTTGTGCGTGACGAACAGGACGGAGACGCCGGTCTCGCGCCAGATCCGGGTCAGCTCGTCGTGCAGCACGTCCCGCGTGATGGCGTCGAGCGCGGCGAACGGCTCGTCCATCAGGAGCAGCTTGCTGTCCTGGGCGAGCGCGCGGGCCAGCGCGACGCGCTGGCGCATGCCGCCGGACAGCTCGTGCACCCGCTTGCCGTACGCGCCCTCGAGCCGGACCAGGGCCAGCAACTCCTCGGCCCGCGGGCGCCGTTCGGCCTTGGGCAGACCGCTCAGCTTCAGGGCGAGCTCGATGTTCTTGCCCGCGGTCAGCCACGGGAACAGGGCGTGCTCCTGGAACATCAGGGCCGGGCGGCCGTCCGTGGCGATGGCGCCCACGGACGGCTTGTCGAGCCCGGCCACCAGGTTGAGCAGGGTCGACTTGCCACAGCCCGAGGCCCCCAGGAGGGTGACGAACTCCCCCTGGGCCACGTCCAGCGTGATGTCGTCGAGGACGAGCTGCTGTCCCGCCGGTGTCGCGAAGGACTTCGAGACGTGCTCGATGCGTGCGGCGAGCCCGGCCGCGTCCACGGTGTGTGCGGCGCTTTCGGGTGCCTTGGTGAGCGTCGTGCCCATGGTCGTCACCTCCTGAGAACCTGAACTGTGGGCGTGATCCGACTACTTGACGCCGAGACCGGCGTCCTCGACCGCGGGCTCGCCCGCCGCCTTCAGGACCTTGTTGAGCGGTCCGAGGTCGTAGATGCCCTTGAGGTCGGGCTGCTCCAGGAGGCCCGCCTTCACGGCGTGCTCGGCCTCGGTGTCGAGCGTCGCCGCCAGCGGGTCGTTGATGAACTGGATCGACTTCCAGGCCGGGTCGATGACGTTCGCGGGCAGTGCCTTGCCGGAGTGCTGCTTCAGCTTGGCGTTGGCGGCGGCCTTCGCCTTCTCCGGGTTGTCCTCGATGAACTGGTTCGTCTTCACCGCGCCCCTGAGCACGGCCTCGACGACCTTCGGGTGCTCCTTCAGGAACTCCTGCCGCACGATGATGTTGGTGATCACGAACTTCTTGTCCGGCCACAGGTCGGCCTCGTCGAGCAGCACCTTCGCGCCCTCCGAGACCAGCTTGGACGCGGTCGGCTCCGGCACCCAGGCGCCGTCGATCGAACCGGACCTGTAGGCGTCCGGGGTGATCTTGTTGTCGGTGCGGACCACGGAGACGTCGCCCTTGCCGCTCTGGGCGTCGACCTTCCAGCCCTTGGTCTTGATCCAGTTGAGGAAGGCCACGTCCTGGGTGTTGCCGAGCTGAGGCGTCGCGATCTTCTTGCCCTTGACGTCGTCGAGGGACTTGATCTTCTTCGGGTTCACGACGAGCTTGACGCCGCCGGACGCCGAGCCGCCGATGATCCGCAGGTTCTTGCCGTCGGACTTGGTGTAGCCGTTGATCGCGGGCGACGGGCCGATCCAGCTGATGTCGATGGACTTCGAGTTCAGCGCCTCGATCGCCGAGGGGCCCGCGTTGAACTGGGAGTACGTCGCCTTGGTGGCGCCCAGCTCCTTCTGGAACAGGCCTTCCTGGTCGCCGACGAGCGCGGTGCCGTGGGTCAGGTTCGGGAAGTACCCGATCTTCACCTGGTCCAGGCCTTCGATCTTCTTCGCGTCGGCGGCGATCTTCGCCTTGCCGTCGTCGTCCTTGTCGGAGTCCGAGCCGTATCCGCAGGCGGAAAGTGTCAGAGCGAGCAGGGGGAGGGCGGCTGCCGCGGCCGTGCGGCCTCTGCGGTGCGCGCGGGTCTTACGTCGAGCGGGAATGCCAGGGATACGGATGGCAGGCACGGGAGGTGTTCCTCTCGTTGGCCCGGTGCTCGGCACCGTCAGGGTGCGGCCGGGTGGATGTCGGCGGATCTTCGTCTGCGTGCGAAGGGACGGCGGGGGGTGAGGGCGCGCGAGCGGTGCGCGTACGTCATCGCACACATCGCGTCACGCCGCCCGAACCCGCCCCGAGGGCGCCGCTGCCGACCCGGCCGCCCTCCTTGGCGAACGTCGCGTACACATTGATCGAGGCCATGGTCAGAAGTCCCACCCCTCGTCGTCCGCGGGCGGCGCGGTGTCGACGGGCTTGGCGAAGGCCTCACCGGCCATGCCGGCCGCGAGCGTCGTACCGTCCGCCGGGTCGATCAGGAGGAAGGAACCGGTGCGCCGCGAGTCGGCGTACGCGTCGAGCGCGAGCG
This sequence comes from Streptomyces typhae, assembly GCF_009755605.1. Taxonomy (GTDB): domain Bacteria; phylum Actinomycetota; class Actinomycetes; order Streptomycetales; family Streptomycetaceae; genus Streptomyces; species Streptomyces typhae. The sequence goes on along the minus strand of NZ_WPNZ01000008.1, from coordinate 182,956 downwards.
GCTCCGCCGTGCGCACCAGGACCCGTCCGATGTCGTTGGCGACGAGCTGCTCCGGGTTCGGGTGCTGGGAGAGGTCGTCCAGGGTCAGCCGGGACGGGATCTGCTTCACGATCGCCTTGACCGTACGGGTGGTGTGCTTGAGCAGCACCCGCTGGCCCACCGTGAGCGGCTGGTCGGCGACGTGGCAGACGGTGGCCGCGATGTCCTGGGCCGTCGACGGCGTGTCACTGCTCGGGACGATCAGGTCGCCCCGCGAGACGTCGATGTCGTCCTCCAGGAGCACGGTCACCGACTGCGGGGTCCACGCCACGTCCACCGGCTTCCCGAGCAGATCGATGCCCGCGACCTTCGACGTCCGCCCCGACGGCAGGACGGTGACCGACTCGCCGACCCGGAAGGTGCCCGCGGCGATCTGGCCCGCGTAGCCCCGGTAGTCGGGGTGCTCGGCGGTCCCCGGCCGGATCACGTACTGCACCGGAAGACGCGCGTGGCAGCTCGTCAGGTCGTGGCTGACGGGCACGGTCTCCAGGTGCTCAAGGACCGTGGGGCCGCCGTACCAGTCCATGTTCGACGACGGCTCCACCACGTTGTCCCCGGCGAGCGCCGAGATCGGGATCGCGGTGATCTCGGGGACGCCCAGCTCGCCCGCGTACGCGGTGAACTCCTCCGCGATCCGCGCGAACACCGGCTCCGCGTACTCGACGAGGTCCATCTTGTTCACGGCGAGCACCACGTGCGGCACCCGCAGCAGCGCGGCCACCGCGGCGTGCCTGCGGGTCTGCTCGATGACGCCGTTGCGGGCGTCCACCAGGACCACCGCGAGGTCGGCCGTGGAGGCGCCCGTGACCATGTTCCGGGTGTACTGCACATGGCCCGGGGTGTCCGCGAGGATGAAGCGGCGCCGGGGTGTGGCGAAGTAGCGGTACGCCACGTCGATGGTGATGCCCTGCTCCCGCTCGGCCCGCAGGCCGTCGGTGAGCAGCGCCAGGTCGGGGCCCTCGGCGCCGCGGCTGCGCGAGGCGTGCTCGACGGCCTCCAGCTGGTCGGCGAGGACCGACTTGGAGTCGTGCAGGAGCCGGCCCACGAGGGTGGACTTGCCGTCGTCGACGGAGCCCGCGGTGGCGAACCGCAGCAGGGTGGTCGCGGACAGACCGGCGAGTTCCGCGGCGGCGGTGTCGGTGGTGCTGGTCATGGCTAGAAGTACCCCTCGCGCTTGCGGTCTTCCATCGCGGCCTCGGAGAGCTTGTCGTCGGCGCGGGTCGCCCCGCGCTCGGTGAGCCGGGACGCGGCGATCTCGGTGATCACGTCGGCGAGCGTCGTCGCGTCGGACTCGACGGCGCCGGTGCACGACATGTCGCCGACCGTGCGATAGCGCACCTGGCGCCGCTCGACGTCCTCGCCCTCCTTCGGACCGCCCCAGTCGCCCGCGGTCAGCCACATGCCCGAGCGCTTGAAGACGTCCCGCTCGTGCGCGAAGTAGATCTCCGGCAGCTCGATCCCCTCACGGGCGATGTACTGCCACACGTCCAGCTCGGTCCAGTTGGACAGCGGGAACACCCGCACGTGCTCGCCGGGCGCGTGCCGCCCGTTGTAGAGCTGCCACAGCTCCGGGCGCTGCCGGCGCGGGTCCCACTGCGAGAACTCGTCGCGCAGCGAGAACACCCGCTCTTTGGCGCGCGCCTTCTCCTCGTCGCGCCGCCCGCCGCCGAAGACCGCGTCGAACCGCTCGGCCTGGATCTTCTCCGTGAGCGGCAGCGTCTGGAGCGGGTTGCGGGTGCCGTCGGGACGTTCACGCAGGACACCGCGGTCGATGTAGTCCTGTACGGAGGCCACGTGCAACCGCAGGCCGTGCCGCGCCACCGTCCGGTCCCGGTAGTCGATGACCTCCGGGAAGTTGTGCCCGGTGTCGACGTGCAGGAGCGAGAACGGCACCGGCGCGGGCGCGAACGCCTTCAGCGCCAGATGCAGCATGACGATGGAGTCCTTGCCGCCGGAGAACAGGATCACCGGCCGCTCGAACTCGCCCGCGACCTCACGGAAGATGTGCACGGCCTCGGACTCCAGGGCGTCCAGGTGCGACAGCGCGTACGGGCTGTCGTCGCCCCCGTGACTCCCCTCGGAGCCCCCGGAGTCACCGGAGGCCTCGACGCTCGCGGCGGTCGTCATGCCAGACCCCTCTCGGTGAGCAGCGCGTACACGGCTGCGGCGGACTCCTGCACGGTCTGGTCCTGCGACTCGACGCGCAGATCCGGCGACTCGGGCTCCTCGTACGGGTCGTCGACGCCCGTGAGCCCGGAGATCTCCCCCGCGGCCTGCTTGGCGTACAGGCCCTTCACGTCGCGTACGGAGCAGACCTCCACCGGCGTGGCCACGTGCACCTCCAGGTAGGGGGTGCCGCCCGCCTGGTGGCGCTTGCGCACCGCCTCGCGGCTGTCCGCGAACGGCGCGATGACCGGTACGAGGGTCAGCACGCCGTTGCGGGCGAGGAGTTCGGCGACGAAGCCGATGCGCTGCACGTTGGTGTCGCGGTCGGTGCGGCTGAAGCCGAGGCCCGCGGAGAGGAACTCGCGGATCTCGTCGCCGTCGAGCACCTCCACGGCCCGGCCCTCGGCCCGCAGGGTCCGCGCGAGCTCGTGCGCGACGGTGGTCTTGCCGGCGCTGGGCAGGCCCGTGAGCCAGACGGTGGCTCCGGTCACAAGTGTCTCCTGAATGCTCTGAGGGGCGGTCATCCGTGCAGCCCGCACTCGGTCTTGGTGCGGCCCGCCCACCGTCCGGCACGCGCGTCCTCGCCGTCGAGGAGGCGCCGGGTGCACGGCGCGCAGCCCACGGAGCCGTAGCCGTCCATGAGCAGCGGGTTGGTGAGGACGCCGTGCTCGGTGACGTAGGCGTCCACGTCGTCCTGCGTCCAGCGGGCGATCGGCGAGACCTTGACCTTCTGCCGCTTCTCGTCCCAGCCGACGACCGGGGTGTCCGCACGGGTCGGCGACTCGTCGCGGCGCAGGCCCGTCGCCCATGCGGCGTAGCCGCGAAGGCCCTCTTCGAGGGGCTCGACCTTGCGCATCGCGCAGCACAGGTCGGGGTCGCGGTCGTGCAGCCGCGGGCCGTGCTCGGCGTCCTGCTCGGCCACGGTCAGCCGCGGCGTGAGCGTGATGACGTTGACGTCCATGACGGCTTCGACGGCGTCACGGGTGCCGATGGTCTCCGGGAAGTGGTAGCCGGTGTCGAGGAAGACCACGTCCACACCGGGGCGGACGCGGGCGGCGAGGTGGGCGACCACCGCGTCCTCCATCGACGAGGTCACGCAGAACCGCTCGCCGAAGGTGTCCGTCGCCCACGTGAGGATGTCGAGCGCGGAGGCGTCCTCCAGGTCGCGCCCGGCCTGCTCGGCGAGTGCCCGCAGCCCGGCCGGAGTGGCCGTGCCCGGCTCCTGAGCCGTCGTCATATCTGTTCCCCTCCAGTGTCGTCGCGCTGAAGTCCACGGGTCAGCAACCCGAGGAACTTCAACTGGAAGGCTCGGTTGCATGCCGCGCATTCCCACGCGCCATGGCCCTGGTCGTTCGGCCGCAGGTCCTCGTCACCGCAGTAGGGGCAGTAGAAGGGGGCCGCGCGCTCGCTCACGAAAGGGCCTCCTCGGAGGCGCGGCCCGCCCAGGTGGCGAACCGCTCGCCGTCGGCGCGCTCGGCCTGGAACCGCTTGAGCACGCGCTCCACGTAGTCGGGCAGCTCGGCGGCGGTGACCTTCAGGCCGCGCACCTTGCGGCCGAACCCGGCCTGAAGGCCGAGCGCGCCGCCCAGGTGCACCTGGTAGCCCTCGACCTGGTTGCCGTCGGCGTCCAGGACGAGCTGGCCCTTCAGGCCGATGTCGGCCACCTGGATCCGCGCGCAGGCGTTCGGGCAGCCGTTGATGTTGATGGTGATGGGCTCGTCGAAGTCCGGGATGCGGCGCTCCAGTTCGTCGATGAGCGAGGCACCGCGCGCCTTCGTCTCGACGATCGCGAGCTTGCAGAACTCGATGCCCGTGCAGGCCATGGTGCCGCGCCGGAACGAGGAGGGGCGCGCCGTCAGATCGAGCGCCTCCAGGCCCTCGACCAGCGAGTCCACCTGGTCCTCCGCGACGTCGAGCACGATCATCTTCTGCTCGACGGTGGTGCTGAGCCGGCCCGAGCCGTGCGCGGCGGCCAGGTCGGCGATCTTCGTCAGTACGGTGCCGTCGACACGGCCGACGCGCGGGGCGAACCCGACGTAGAACCGGCCGTCCCGCTGCCGGTGCACCCCGATGTGGTCGCGCCAGCGCTGCACCGGCTGCTCGGGCGCGGGCCCGTCGGCGAGCTTGCGCAGCAGGTACTCGTCCTGAAGGACCTGACGGAACTTGGCCGTGCCCCAGTCGGCGAGGAGGAACTTCAGACGGGCCCGGTTGCGCAGACGGCGGTAGCCGTAGTCACGGAAGATCGAGATGACGCCCTCGAAGACGTCCGGTACGTCCTCCAGCGGCACCCAGGCGCCGAGCCGCTGGCCGATCTTGGGGTTGGTGGACAGACCGCCGCCGACCCACAGGTCGAAGCCGGGGCCGAGGTCGGGGTGCACCACGCCGACGAACGCGACGTCGTTGATCTCGTGCGCCACGTCCAGGAGCGGCGAGCCGGAGATCGCGGTCTTGAACTTGCGCGGCAGGTTCGAGAACGCCGGGTTGCCGATGAAACGGCGGTTGATCTCCTCGACGGCGGGCGTGCCGTCGATGATCTCGTCCTCGGCGATCCCGGCGACGGGGGAGCCGAGGATGACGCGCGGGGTGTCGCCGCACGCCTCCGTCGTGGACAGGCCCACGCCCTCCAGGCGCCGCCAGATCTCCGGCATGTCCTCGATGCGGATCCAGTGGTACTGGATGTTCTGCCGGTCGGTGATGTCGGCGGTGCCGCGGGCGAACTCCTGCGAGATCTCGCCGATCACACGCAGTTGGGCGGTGGTGAGCCTGCCGCCGTCGATGCGCACCCGGAGCATGAAGTACTCGTCGTCCAGCTCCTCCGGCTCCAGGATCGCGGTCTTGCCGCCGTCGATCCCGGGCTTGCGCTGGGTGTACAGCCCCCACCAGCGCATACGGCCGCGCAGGTCGTTGGGGTCGATCGAGTGGAAGCCGCGCTTGGAGTAGATCGTCTCAATGCGTGTCCGCACATTGAGACCGTCGTCGTCCTTCTTGAACTGTTCGTTGCCGTTGAGCGGGGTGAAGTGACCGGCAGCCCACTGGCCCTCGCCACGGTGGCGGCTCGCCTTGCGCCCAGGCGCGCGAGGGGCGGCGGTCGCGGGGTTCTCAGGGTTGGCAGCCATGGGTGTATGTCCTTCACAGCGGGCTGAAAGCGGCTCTGACCTGCACACTCGCGAAGAGGGCGCGGGGGTGTGCGGGGAGGGTCAGACAAAGGGGGGAAGCGGCGGTGCTGGGTTTCTCAGCTTGCCGGACACATGGCGCTGGACATGCGGCCGAGGTCGACGTGGCGTCGACTCACCAGGGCGGTTCCAGCTCGAGACATGACGGAAGCGTGTCACGCGCCTTTCGGCGCAGTCCACCTCCGTCCACAGTGTGGACCAAACCGTCCCGCATCGTGGGCGTGCCCGCCCTTCTCCCCGCTCCCCTCCTGGCGGCTACGCCCCCTTTCCTCCTTTATCGCCCCTCCGGGCCTCGTCCTCAATCGCCGGCCAGGCTTTCCCCCACCCGCCCGCCCCTTTGTCCTCAATCGCCGGACGGGCTCTTCCCCACCCGCCCGCCCCCTTGTCCTCAAGCGCCGGACGGGCTGGGTCGGGCGGGACGCGATGCTCCGCGCGTTCCCGCGTCGCGCCGCGCGCTCGTCCTCAATCGCCGGACGGGCTCTTCCCCACCCGCCCGCCCCCCTGTCCTCAAGCGCCGGACGGGCTGAATCAGCCCGTCCGGCGCTTGAGGACAAGGCCGTCAGGCCGGGTATGGGCGGGTGGGTGGGGGAAGAGTCCGTCCGGCGATTGAGGGGGGAGGCCCGCAGGGTGAGGGGCGGGGCGACGGGGGGCCGTCAGGCGTGGTGGGCGTTGGGCCACGGCCCGGGAGTGGGCTGCTCCTGCTGCTGGGAGACTTCCGTGTCGAAGAGACGGAACCCGCGCCGCAGGTAGTTGTCCATGGCGAACTCCCCGTCGAGGCTGCACGTGTGCAGCCACACCCGCTTGGTGACCGCCCGCCCGGGCCACCGCTCAGCGAGATCCCACGCACGCGCCACCCCGTACGACAGAAGATGCCCCCCGATGCGCCGCCCCCGGAACGCGGGGATCAGCCCGAAGTAGACGATCTCGACGACACCGTCGTCCTGGGCGTCCAGCTCCACGTACCCCGCGGGCGTGCCCCGGTCGTACGCGACCCACGTCTCCACGCCGGGCCGCGCGAGATGTTCGAGCCACTGCCCGTGGCTCAGGGAGAGCCGGTCCACCCAGGTGATGTCGCCGCCGACCGCGGAGTAGAGGAACCGGCTGAACTCCGGAGAGGGCACCTCGGCCCGGACGATCCGTACGTCGCCGTCAGGGGCGGCGGCCGGCCGCAGGTCCGCGGGCGAGGTCTGTTCGAGGGACCAGGTGGTGACAGTGATGCTCATGCCGGTCAGGCAATCATGGGCGCCACCACCCGGCCAAGGGAGGAAGGTGCCCATCAGCACGGACCGGCACGGACTGGCATGGACCGACATGGACCGGCACGGGCCAGTACGGACCGGAATGGACCAGTACGGGCCAGTACGGAACGGTGTGACTCGTGTCAGTCGGCCAGGGGCACCCCACCCCGTCAAGGCACCGCAGCCGCCCGCGCCCGCAGCACCGCGGGAGCCAGGGACTGCGGAAGCAGTCGGGACGGATCGGCGGGCAGGACGAGCTCGACGTCGGCGTCCTCGTGGAAGCGGTACGGGCGGTGCGCGAGCAGCCCGCCCAGATAGCGGCGGACGCGGGAAAGCTCCGCGCGGACCGTCACCGTGCGCCCCGGATCGCCGAACAGATCCTCGGCGAGCCCGGCCGCCGTCCGCCCGGACCGGCTCACCGCGAGGAGGTAGAGCAACTCGGCGTGCCGGGGAGTCAGCTCGTGCGTCCAGCACCCCGCGCTGCCGGTGACCGTGACCGTCCAGCGGTGCGAACCGCCGACGTCCACCACGACCCGGGTGGCGACGGGCAGCGCCGCCCCGTGCGGCTCGGTCGACCCGGCGCCGCCGCCGTCGTCGAAGCGCAGCAGCCACCCGCCGGGCAGCGGCGCCACCGAACACCTGCCGAGCGCGGGCAGCCAGGCCCGCCCGTCCGCCAGGGACTTGGGCAGCGTGAGCCGCCCCGGCGGCGGCATGCCGGTGACCGCGGCCGTCCAGCCGTGCGTGTCCACCGCGACCGCCCGCCCGTCGAGGCGGGCGAGGACCGGCGCGGCCACCGAACGCAGCCGGTCGAGGGCCGTCAGATGCTGCTCCCGCAACCGCGCCTCGGCGAGCTTGGCGACCGAGCCGACCAGGGCGAGAGTCGCCGGGTGCATGGTGTCCAGGGGCCCGCTGATGTCCACGACGCCGAGCAACTGCCCGTCCCTCGGGTCGGTGATCGGGGCGCCGGTGCAGGTCCACAGGTGGTGGGAGCGGACGAAGTGCTCGGCGGAGAAGACCTGGAGGGGCCGCCGGGCCACCAGGGGCGTGCCGATGCCGTTCGTGCCGACGATGCTCTCGCGCCAGTCGGCGCCCACCTCGAAGCCGTGCCCGTCGGCCATCCGCAGCACCGACCTGTTGCCCTCGCGCCACAGCAGCCGCCCCTCGGCGTCCGCGACGACCATGATGTGCTGCGCGACGTCCGCGACCGACAGGAGCCCCTCGCGCAGCACCGGCAGGACGTGCCGCAGCGGTGACGACTGCCGCCGCCGCTCCACCTCGTCGGTGCTCAGCATGCCCGCGCGGTAGTCGTGTTCGGGGTCGACGCCGCTCGCCAGCATGCGGTCCCAGGACGCGCCGATCACCGGCCGCGGGCCGACCCGCGGATGCCGCCCCGCGATCCTCGCGTCCCGCACCTCACGCAGCAGCCGTGCGGCCTGCGCGGCGTTCACCGCCGTCAGGCGTTCGAGATCGAACGTCGCATGCGTGTTCATCACCGGTTCCTCCCGCTCCGAGCCCGCCGACAGAGGGGGACACGTCGTCCATCGTGCCCTTCCCCGGCGCGCGGAAGGACGTGCTTGCCTCAGGTGGTGCAAACCCGGACCACGTGCATCGTGCAGAGTTCACGTGCATCGTGCAGGGTTGCAACCTTCTGCAACTCTGGCGAACAGTCGTGCGGTGTTTGAAACTTGGCCGTGCGCCGCTCCGCGTGGCGTGCGTCCCGTCGGGACCTGAAAACCGGGGGTGGTGCCGTGTCGGCGCGGCACCACCCCTGTGACAGCAGCAGGCCCCCACTCCCGTGACAGCGCTCGGCCCGCCTCAGTGGCCATGACAGGACCCGAGACGCCCCGGCGCATCACAGATGGCCCCGGCGCCTCACAGATGTACGGCGGCCCGTTCCACCACGGCTCCCAGATCCAGGCTGTGCGGCAGCGTGCCGAACGCCGCGCCCCAGTCGCCGCCGAGCCGCGAGGCGCAGAACGCGTCCGCCACCGCGGGCGGCGCGTACCGCACCAGCAGTGCACCCTGGAGCACCAGCGCCATCCGCTCCACGAGCCGCCGGGCCCGCGCCTCGATGCCGTCGAGGTCCGCGAGTTCGGTCAGGAGGGCCTTGATCGCACCGTCGAGACGGTGGTCCGCGCCGCGCGCCGCGCCCACCTCCTGGAGGAAGGCGTCGAGGGCCGCCGGCTCCCGCTGCAGGGCACGCAGCACATCGAGCGCCTGCACGTTGCCCGAACCCTCCCAGATCGAGTTCAGCGGCGCCTCGCGCAGCAGCCGCGGCATCCCGGACTCCTCCACGTAACCGTTGCCGCCGAGGCACTCCAGGGCCTCCGCCACCAGCGGGGTGCACCGCTTGGTCACCCAGTACTTCGCGGCCGGAACGGCGAGCCGCAGGAACGCCCGCTCCCGCTCGCCCCCGTCGTCGTACGCGGCCGCGAGGCGCAGCGCGAGCGTCGTCGCGGCCTCCGACTCCAGGGCCAGGTCGGCCAGGACGTTGCGCATCAGCGGCTTGTCGACGAGCCTGCCGCCGAACGCCTCGCGGTACGTGGCGTGGTGCACGGCCTGCGCGACCGCCTGCCGCATCAGGGCGGCGGAGCCGATGACGCAGTCGAGCCGGGTCGCCGCCACCATGTCGATGATGGTGCGCACCCCGCGCCCCTCGTCACCGACCCGGCGCGCCCAGGTGCCGTCGAATTCGACCTCGCTGGAAGCGTTCGACTTGTTCCCGAGTTTGTCCTTGAGCCGCTGGATGGCAAAAGCGTTCCGCGTTCCGTCGTCCAGGACCCGTGGTACCAGAAAGCAGGTGAGTCCGGCCTCGGCCTGTGCGAGCACGAGAAATCCGTCGGACATCGGCGCGGAACAGAACCACTTGTGCCCGACGAGTTCATAGGCGCCGTCGTCGGCGAGCGCCCGCGCCCGCGTCGTATTCGCACGGACGTCGCTGCCGCCCTGTTTCTCCGTCATCCCCATGCCGAAGAGCGCGCCCGCTTTCCGCGCGGCGGGCCGCAGCCCCTCGTCGTACACCGTCGAGGTGAGCCTCGGCTCCCACTCGGCGGCGAGGTCGGGGTCCGCGCGCAGGGCGGGCACCGCCGCGTGCGTCATCGACACCGGGCAGCCGTGGCCGCCCTCGGCCTGCGTCCACACCAGGAAGCCCGCAGCGCGCCGCACATGCCCGCCGGGCCGGTTCCAGGCGGAGGTGAGGCCCGCGGCCACCGCCTTGCCGAGCAGCCGGTGCCAGGCGGGGTGGAACGTCACCTCGTCGACGCGGTTGCCGTACCGGTCGTGCGTGTGCAGGACCGGCGGGTTGTCGTTGGCGAGCGCTCCCCACTCCTGGGCCTGCGCGGAACCCGCGGTGCGGCCGAGGAGGGAGAGCTCCCCACGCGCCCCGTCGAGCAGGTCCGGCTCCAGGTGCCGCTCGACACCCTCCACGAGGGCACGGTCGCACGTGAAGACGTCATATCCCACCAGGGGCGGAGCCTGGTTGGTCACTGTGTGGGTGGTGGCTGCCATGCCGCTACGGTAAGGAGGTGCACCAGGCAAAAGAAACACCCGGGCGGCCACACGGCCGCTGGAAACGGGCCCGCGCTCTCTACCGCAACGTCTCCAAGCGCAGGACCGCCTGGCTGCTGCTGAAGGACACCGTCAACTCCTGCATCGAGTACCGCGTCCTCGGGCTTGCGGCCGAAGCGGCGTTCTTCACGCTCCTGTCCGTGCCGCCGCTGCTCCTGAGCCTCATCGGGCTGCTCGCGTACGTGGACCGGTGGACCGGCACCGACACCATCTCCAGCGTCCAGAACAACATCCTGGAGGCGTCCCGCACCATCCTGTCCGACAAGGGCGTCCGTGAGATCGCACAGCCGATCCTGGAGGACGTCATGAAGGTCGGACGCCCCGACGTGATCTCGATAGGGTTCCTCTTCGCCCTCTGGTCGGGGTCGCGCGCCGTCAACGTCTTCATCGACACCATCACCGTCATGTACGGGCTCGACGGCGCCCGGGGCATCGTGCGCACCCGGCTGCTCGCCTTCGGCCTCTTCCTCGTCGCCCTCGTCATCGGCTCCGTGGCGCTGCCGCTGATGGTGGCGGGGCCCGACGCGGTGGTGAAGCTGGTGCCGGGTTCGGCGACGGTGGTGCAGGTCCTGTACTGGCCGGTGGTCATCATCCTGTCCGTCGTCTTCCTGACCACGCTGTACCACGTGTCGGTGCCCGTGCGTTCACCCTGGGTGGAGGACATGCCGGGAGCGCTGATCGCCCTCGGCATGTGGGTGCTCGGCAGTTTCCTGCTGCGCATCTACCTCACCAGCACCGTGGAGGGTCCCACCATCTACGGGTCGCTCGCCGCGCCCGTCGCCGTGCTGCTGTGGATCGGGGTGTCGGCGTTCGCGGTGCTCGTCGGTGCCGCGGTGAACGCCGCCATAGACCGGGTGTGGCCCTCTCTTGCCACCGCCTCCGCCCGGGAGGCCAATGAGCGGGTGCGGGAGGCTCGGGCCGCCGAGTTCGTCGCCCGTGCCGCCGCTGCGCGCGCCTCGGAGGATCCCGAGGACCCCGACATGCCCTCGGAGTTCCCCGAACGCTGGTCCCGCTTTCTGCCCCCCGACGACGTCACGTCCCGTCTCCGCACCCACCACCACGCCAAGCGCCACGACGAGGGCCCCACCCCCTGAACCTCCGGGGACACCCCCGATCCCCGCCTCAGCCCCCTCCCTTCCTCCCTTTCCGCGGCCTGCCGCCCTCGCCTTAGCTCCCCGAACAGGCTTTCCCCCACCCACCCGCCCTTTCCCCGGCCTGGCGGCCTTGTCCTCAATCGCCGGACGGGCTTCCTCCCACCCGCCCGCCCCTTTGTCCTCAGGCGCCGGACGGGCTGGGTGGTGTGGGGCGGGTGCGGTGAGTTGGGTGGAGTGGGTGCGGTCTTCTGCGCGTCGTTCCTGCGTCGTCGCGCTGCGCGCTCGTGCGCAAGTACTGGACGGGCTGGAATCGGCTCGTGCGGCGATTGAGGCTGAAGGGGTGGGTGGGTGGGAAATAGCCCGTCCGGCGATTGAGGACAAGGCCGTCAGGCCGGGAAAGGGCGGGTGGGTGGGGGAAATCCTGTCCGGTGTTTGAGGGCGAGCGCGCAGCGTGGGAAGGGTGGGCGGGTGGGGGAGAGGCTCAGCGCTTCCAGGCGGCCCCGGCCACCCCCTCGTCGACGAAGCGGGAGAATTCCCTCGGGCCCCGCCCGAGTACCTCCCGCACCCCGTCGGAGACATACGCGTTACGACCGTCGAGATTCGTCTCGAAAAGGTCGATCAGGAATTCCACCTCCCCTTCGGGAACCCCGAATCCACGAAGCGCCGCCCCGTACTCCACCGCCGCCACCGGCACATAGGAGAACTCCCGCCCACCCGCACGGGATATCTCGGCCACCGCGTCCCGGAAGGACAACAACCGCCCCCCGCTCACCTCCAGCACCCGCCCGGCATACCGCTCCCCGGCCCCGAGCACCGCGACGACCACCTCCGCGACGTCCCGCACGTCGATGAACGGCTCCAGCACCTCACCCCCGGGAAAGACGAGCTCCCCGCCCTCCCGCATGGCGTCGGCCAGCGGCCCCTCGCTGAAGTTCTGCGCGAACCACGCGGCCCGCACGACGGTCCAGCGCACCCCGGCCGCCGCGAGCGCGTCCTCCGTCGCGTGCGCCTGGTGCTCACCGCGCGCCGACAGCAGCACGAGATGGCGCACCCCGAGCTCACCGGCACGGCGGGCGAACGCGCCCACCGCCTCGGCGGCGCCGGGCGAGCCCACGTCGGGCTGGTGGGCGAGGAAGGCGGCGTCGGCGCCGCGCAGGGCGTCCGTCCAGGTGGCCGGGTCGGTCCAGTCGAAGAGGACCGGGCCGGAACGCGCCGCGGCCCGCACCTCGTGCCCGGCGTCCCGCGCCGCCTCGGCGACCCGGCTCCCCACCCGCCCCGTCGCCCCGGTGACCAGCACCGTCATCGTGTTCTCTGGCGTCTCACGTGTCGTCTCACGCGTCGTCTCACGCGTCGTGTCACGCGTCGTGTCACGCGTCGTCTCACGCGTCCTGTTGTCGGTCATGGCCCCAGTCAACTGCCGCCCCGGCCCAGGAGCCATCCTCGAAGGACTCACTCCCATACGCGTACGTCTACGCTGCCCCCATGGACGTACTCGCCGGCCTCCTCGAGGGCCCCCGAGCACGCGGAGCCTTCATGATCCGCGCATGCTTCGAGCCGCCATGGGCGGTCCGCATCGCGGACGAGGCGCCCGTCTCCGTCATGATCATGGTGCGGGGCGAGGCGTGGATCGTGCCGGAGGGCAAGCAGGGCGAGCAGGCCGGGCACGGGGCCGAGCCCCGGCTCGTCCGGCCCGGCGACGTGGCCGTCGCCCGCGGTCCCGGCCACTACCTCGTGGCGGACGACCGGCGGACCGAACCGTACGCCGAGATCGGACCGGGCCAGGTCTGCACCCCGCTCAACGGCGCGCCCGACGGCCACTACGCGGGCCTCGGCATGCGCGCGTGGGGGCAGCGCGGCGGATCCGCGCAGATGCTGATCGGGACGTACCAGATGCGCGGGGAGATCACCGGACGGCTCCTCGACGCGCTGCCGCCGCTGCTCGTCCTGCCCACGGACGTGTGGGACTGCCCCCTGACGCCGTTCCTCGCCGAGGAGATCGGCAAGGACGAGCCGGGCCAGGACGTCGTCCTCGACCGGCTCCTCGACCTGCTGCTCATCGCGGCGCTGCGGGCCTGGTTCTCGCGGCCGGAGGCGGCGGCGCCCGCCTGGTACCGGGCGATGGGCGACCCTGTCGTGGGCCCCGTCCTGCGGCTGCTCCAGGACGATCCGGCGCGCCCCTGGACCGTGGCCTCCCTCGCCGCCGAGGCGGGCGTGTCCCGGGCCGCGCTCGCCCGGCGCTTCAACGACCTGGTGGGCGAGCCGCCGATGACGTATCTGACCGGCTGGCGGCTCGCGCTGGCCGCCGACCTGCTGCGCGACAGCGCACTGACCATCGCGGCCATCGCCCGCAAGGTCGGCTACGGCAGTGCCTTCGCCCTGTCCGGCGCCTTCAAGCGGGTGTACGGGGTCAGCCCGCAGGACCACCGCGCGGGCGCGTCGTAGCCTGGCGGTATGAAGGGCGAGGCACGCGCGCGCCACGACCCGCCCGGCGCCTCGTACGCCGAGCGGCCCTCCCGCGTGCTGCCCGGCGCCGTCGTGTGGTCGAAGACGGCCCCGGCCACCGCGTCGGCGGCGGGCGCGGCCGTCCTGCCCGACGGCTGCATGGACCTGCTGTGGACCGAGGGCAGGCTGTTCGTCGCGGGCCCGGACACCCGCGCCCACCTCACGAAACCCCCGGACGGTGACGCCGCGCGACGGTACGCGGGCGTCCGCTTCGCCCCGGGCGCGGCCCCCGCCGTCCTCGGCGTCCCCGCGCACGAACTGCGGGACCTGCGTGTGGAGTTGGCGGACCTGTGGCGGGCCCCCGAGGTCCGCCGCCTCACCGCCCGCGTCGACGCGGCCGACGATCCCCTCGCCGCCCTGGAGGCCGTCGCCGCCGAGCGCGCCGCGGACCGGACGCCGCCCGATCCGCTCCTGGCCCGCGTGGTGCGGTACCTGAACGCGGGGCACTCGGTCGCCGAGACCGCCGACGCCGCCGGTATCGGCGCCCGCCTGCTGCACCGGCGCTCCCTGCCCGCGTTCGGGTACGGGCCCAAGACCCTCGCCCGGGTGCTGCGGCTCCAGCGGGCGCTCGCGCTGGCCCGCGCCGGACGGCCGTACGCGGACACGGCTGCCGCGGCGGGCTTCGCCGACCAGGCCCACCTGGCCCGCGACGTCAAGGAGTTGACGGGCATGCGCCTTTCGGACCTGCTCTCCCCGCCCGCGCGATGAGGCACCGGGAAGGTCAGGGGAGCGGCGCGAACAGGTCGGCGCCGTTGCCGTCGGGGTCGAGCACGGTCGCGTACCGCTGCCCCCAGACCGCGTCGAACGGCTTCAGCTCCGAGCGGTACCCGGCGGCCACCAGCTCCTCGTGCACCGCGTCCACCCCGGCGGGCGTACCGCAGTGGAAGGCGAGCCCGATCCGCCCGGCGCCGGGCACCGACCGCCAGTCGGGGTGGAAGGAGCGGACGGTCTCCTCGGTGTCGAGAGCGAAGCGCAGGCCGTTCGCCAGGGTGGCCTCGGCGTGCGGCAGGTCCTCGGACCCGGCGGGGAAGTCCAGGCCGAGCCTGCGGTAGAAGGCGAGCGACGCCGCCAGGTCGGACGTGACGACGCCCACCATGTCGAGGCGGGGCGCGACCGGGGACGGGGCGGCGGTGGGGTGCGTGTCGTTGCTGTTCATGCCGTGAGCGTAGGCAGCCGGGCGGCACGCGGTCTTGAAGGAATCGGACGCGCGCCGGCGCGCGGACGGGGCGCGGGCGGTGTCCGTGGCTGTCCCGGGCCCCGAATCCTCGCTACGGTGGTGTCATGGGTATCCCTGGCGAGAACCATCTGGCAGCAGCCGTCGTCGCCCACCGGGGCAGGGTGCTGCTCGTGCGCCGCAGTGAGACGGAGCGGTTCCTGCCCTGTGTGTGGGGGGTGCCCTGTGGAAAGCTCGAACCGGGCGAGAGCCCACGCGACGGCGTACTGCGGGAGCTGAAGGAAGAGACCGGCCTGCTCGGCCACGTCGTCCGCAAGGTCGGCGAGTCGTCCTTCGTCAGCCGGTACAAGGGCCGCGAGGTCAAGAACTGGCAGGACAACTTCCTGGTGCGTCCCCTCAGCCTCGACGTGACGCTGCCCCACCCCGATCAGGACTACCGCTGGCTCACCCCCGAGGAACTGGGCACGGTGGAGATCGACGACTACAACAACGAGATCGTGCGACAGGCCGTCAACAGGCTCCGAGGCCGCTGACCCGCCACCGCGACACCCCGCGCCCCCTCTCATGGGCGCGCCAACTCATCCCTCCCGTCGATGAGTTCGCTCAGGCTCCGCAGTTCCTCCAGGTACTCCGCCTCCTCCAAGGGCTTCTTGGAGATCGCCCGTGTGCGCCGCCCCGGCACGCCACCGCCCGTGTACACATCAGCCCCCGGATGCGCGTCCGTGTGCGTGAACACGTCCGTGTAGCGGCGCCTGCCCGCCCCCGTCTCCAGGAACAGCGTCACCGCCGCCTCCGGCGAGGCGCACCAGGCGCGGTGCAGGGCGTACGACGGCAGGGCGTAGCCACTGCCCGCCGTGTACTCGGCCGTCTGCGTCAGCCGCAGCCGGGCACGGCCGGCGGGCTCCAGGAGCCAGTCCCGCACCTCCTCCGACAGCGACTCGCGAAAACGCGCCGCCGCGAGCGGGCCGTCGCCCGCCGTCTCGTACAGCTCCATGCCCAGGGTGCCCCGCACCACGTAGGAGGCGAGCGGCGAGCGGTGGTTGTGGATGTCCTCGCGTGCCGCGCGGTGCGCGCCGGGGTGCCACACGTGGGCGCGCAGCATGTGCCGGGTGCCGACGTCGATCAGGAGCAGCTTGTCGAAGCCGAGGACGTGCCGGTACGAGAGCCGCGCACACCCCGAGGGGTCGCCGGTGCCCGCCGCGAGCTCCGCCACGAGCGCGGAGAGGCGTCCCGGGTCGCCCAGTTCGGCGACGACCGTCCGCGCCGTCCGCACCAGTGCCTCATCGGCCAGGCCGTCCAGGGCCCCTTCGAGCAGTGTCCGGGCCCGCAGGACGTGCCGACCACCCATGCAGTGCCGCCGCCTTTCGGTCGTCCCGCCCGCCGGGGCGCGAGGCCGGAGCTCAGGCGCCCGGCTGATACATCCATACGGCATGGGCGCGCAGCGCCGAAAGGCCCTGATAGGTCATCCACAGCGGACGGCCGAGATCGTGCCCGTCCCAGTTCCAGATGCCCTCGTCCTGCTGGCGCAGCACACCCGCCACGGCATCGGCCAGCAGCGCCCGCCAGGCCTCCTCGCGGCCCTCGGCGACGGCGATGTCCCAGGCGCCCCGGGTGAGCAGCGCCCGCACCATCCACGCCGCGGTGAAGTGCCGTACGAACAGGACCTCCTGACGCCAGGAGTCCTGCGGATGCGGCCTGCGCACCTCCTCCTGCGTGTTGAGCAGGTCCGCGCAGCCCTCGTGCGCCGGCATCGGGCAGGACAGCAGCCAGCGGATGCCGTCCTCGCGCGCGGAGCGGCTGTTGACGTCCTCGTCGCCGAGGACGCGGGCCGTCCGGTCCAGGGCGACGACGGCCTGCGCGGTGTGCGCGGGCGAGGGCCGCGTCGGATGCGCCGAGGTCGGGCGCAGCGTCGGTCCCCAGCAGCGCCGGCTCTCCCGGGCGGGGTCGGTGATGGTCCTGTCGACCAGTTCGTCGCGCAGCCGGGCGATGGCGGGCGATGCGGGCGCCGCGCGCAGCAGGCCCCGCAGGACGGTCGTCACCACATGCGTCCTGGCCAGGCCGGACGGCTCCAGGTCGGCCGTGAAGCGGGCCGCGCAGCGCGCCGCCTCGTCCGCGAGCCGGTCCGGGTCCGCGCCCGCGCGGGCGAGCGCGCCGAGCACCAGGGCCGTCACCTCCGGCCTCGGCACGGACCCCTGCGAACGGGCGGCCCAGCCGCCGTCGGGCAGCCGCAGCCGCCACAGCGTCCCGACCAGGTCCGCGGGGTTCAGACGGCCGTCCTGCACGCCGAGTTCGAGGACCAGATGCAGTCCGTACGCGGTGCCCGTGGGCGTGGGCCGCACCGGCAGGGTGGGCTCGTCGAGGGCGTGCGGCCAGCCCGTGAGGAGCCCGCGGTCGGGATCGTCGAGGACGGCGAGGTCCGCGAGGAGCGTGCGGTGCGTCGCGGCGGCCAGCGCCGGGAACGGTCCCGGGCCGGTGTCGGGGGCGGTGCCGGGGCCGCCGGGCCCCGCCGCCGTCCGCCGTGCGGCCGTCGTCCACCGCGAGCCCGCCGGCCCCGCCGTGCCGGTGTCGTCGCCGACCGCCCTGGCGCGCAGCAGCGCCGCGGCCAGCCAGGCTGCGGCGCTCGTGCCGACGCCGCTGACCGCCGCGATGCCGTACCGTGCCGCGTCCGCGGAGAGTTCCTGCGGCAACACCCCGACCAGGGACTGGAACACGGCGTAGCCCGCGGCGACGCAGCCGAAGCCGCCGAGCCAGCCCACGAATCTCCCCTGCCGCGAGGTGTCCGGGGGCGGCGGTCCCGGATCCGGCCGGACGGGGGTGCGGCGGAGCTGCTGCTGTGACACGGAATGTTCCCTCCCCCCAGGGCGCCGCGTGGTTCTCCGTCCCTCCCAGTCTAGGGGGCCACCACGGTGTTCCTCCGGGTCAGGAAGGGTCCGCGACGGGGCGTCCCGCGGTCCGCGCGGCCCCGTCGCGCGGCCCTCACCGCTCCCGCGCGACCGTGGTGAAGGTGAAGGCGAACTCCGCCGGTGCCACCCGCAGTTCGTGCTGCGGCAGCACGCCGGGGCCGCACGACTGGGTGCCGATGCCGCGCTGCCCGTGGTCGAGGTGCACCCATACCGTGTCGCCCGGCACCAGGTCCGTGCGGTGGGCCGCCGCGTCCAGCTGCTCGGTGCTCCAGGGGCGGGCGGTGAACCAGAACGCGGGGTCGCCGACGATCCGCACCCCCTCGCCGTCGGAGCGCGTGCGCAGTTCGGCCCAGCGCACGTCGGCGCGGGCCCCGTTCTCCTGCGGGCGGACGTAGGGCGTCTGCATGCCGCCGACGTCCCTGTGCCACCGGCTCACGCACGAGGCGGAGCCGGTGTCCGGGTACGCCTCCCCGGGGCCGCCGCCGAACCAGTGCGCGTACCCCAGGGCGGCGGGCAGCCCGAGCCGGATGCCGAGCCGGGGCAGCGGCACCTGCCAGTCGCCCTCCGGCGTCACCGACACCGTGAGCCGCAGCGCCTCGCCGTCGGACGTCCAGCGGTGGACGGCGCGCAGCGCCAGATCGCGGGCCGCGGGCGCGACCCTGGTGCGGACGGTGAGCGCGCCGTCGCCCGACTCCACGTCGTTCAGGCGGTGCTGCATCCGGTCCAGGCCCAGATCGCGCCAGAGGGGGCCGTAGCGGGTGTCGGGCTGCCAGGGTGCGCCGTCGTCGTTGTCCGTGGTCGCCCGCCACACGTCGAGGCGCGGTGCCGCCCTCAGGGTGACGTCGCCGATGGCCCGCAGCTCACCGGTGCGGACGTCGAAGCGGCCGGGGCCGAGAGCCAGGTCGTAGCCGCAGGGGCGCGGGCGCGCGCCGGTGGCGACGGGCACGGGCGGGCGCGGTGTGACGGCGAAGTCGGCCCGCGCCACCACGTGGTCGAGCGCGGTCCAGTTGGTCTCCTCGCAGATCATCGCGCTCACGTGCAGCCGGGTCTCGGCGCCGCGCGCGGCCGGGGGCGGCTCCGGCAGCTTCAGCTCGACGCTCTCGCCGGGGCCGAGCTCCGGCGGCACGTCGAGGGGGCCCGACACCGCCCGGTCCGGGCCGTCCATGAGGTACGTCCACTCGAAGGCGAGCTCCGACAGGTCCGCGAAGTCGTACAGGTTGGTCACCGACACCGTGCCGGACACCGGGTCGTAGGTGAACCGCACCGGCTGGATCACCTGCATGTAGTCGAGGAGGCCGGGGGAGGGCGTGCGGTCGGGGAAGCACAGGCCGTCGCAGACGAAGTTCCCGTCGTGCGGCCGCTCGCCGAAGTCCCCGCCGTAGGCGTAGCCGAACTCCGGGTGCCGCAGGCCGTGGTCGATCCACTCCCAGACGAAGCCGCCCTGCAACCGGTCGTAGCGCTCGAACAGGTCCTGGTACTCGCGCAGCCCGCCCGGACCGTTGCCCATGGCGTGCGCGTACTCGCAGAGCACGAACGGCAGCCGCCGCCGCTCCTCGGGGCCCCCGTCCTCGCCCCGGCCGATGCGTTCCACCTCGGCGTGGTCGGCGTACATCCGCGAGTACATGTCGGTGTCCTGGCAGGACGGGTCGCCCTCGTAGTGCAGCAGCCGGTCCGGGTCGCGTTCGCGGATCCACGCGGCCATCGCGCGCAGACCGCGGCCGGTGCCGCACTCGTTGCCGAGGGACCACACGATCACCGACGGATGGTTCTTGTCCCGCTCGACGGTACGCGCCGCACGGTCCAGGAGGGCCGGGGTCCAGCGGTCGTCGTCGACGGGGTTGCCGCCCCGGCCGAGCGCCGTGAAGCCGTGCGTCTCCAGGTCGCACTCGTCGATCACCCACAGGCCGAGCTCGTCGCACAGGTCGAGGAAGGCCGGGTGCGGCGGGTAGTGGGCGGTGCGCACGGCGTTGATGTTGTGCTGCTTCATCAGCATCACGTCGGCGCGCATCGTCGCGAGGTCCAGGGCGCGGCCGTGGTCGGGGTGGAACTCGTGCCGGTTCACGCCGCGGAAGAGCAGCGGGCGCCCGTTGACGGTGATGAGCCCGTCGGTCAGCGCGACCGTGCGGAAGCCCACGCGCAGCGCGATCCGCTCGCCCGGCGTGCTGAGCACCGCGTCGTAGAGACGCGGCCGCTCCGCCGTCCACGGCTCGACCGGCACGGTCACGCCCTCGCCGGTCGCGACGTCCACGCCGAGCTCCGGCACCGTGACCCTGCCCGGCACGTCGCAGTCCACGCGCAGCGTGCCGGTGCCCTCCTCGTGGTCGTACGAGGCGTGCGTGAAGAAGTCCCCCGCGGCGCCCGCGGGCCGGTGCAGCAGCGTCACGTCCCGGAAGATCCCCGGCAGCCACCACTGGTCCTGGTCCTCCAGGTACGACCCCGACGACCACTGGTGCACCCGTACGGCGACGACGTTGTCGACGGGGCGCAGCAGGTGCCCGACCGCGAACTCGTGCGGCAGCCGCGAGCCCTTGAAGTCGCCGAGCGGCGTCCCGTTCAGCCACACCCGCGCGCACGACTCCACCCCGTCGAACCGCAGCACCGCGGTGCCGTCCGCGGGCCAGTCCGCCGGCAGGTCGAAACAGCGCAGATGGTCACCGGTCGGGTTCTCCGTCGGCACCCGCGGCGGGTCCACGGGGAACGGGTACTGCTGATTCGTGTAGTGGGGCGCGCCATGGCCCTGCAGCACCCAGTGGCCGGGCACGACGACCTCGTCCCACGCGGCGGCGTCGAACCCGTCCGCGGCGAACGACTCGTCAGGACCGCAGGCGCCGGGCGAAAGGCGGAACCGCCAGCTTCCGTTCAGGGACAGGGAGGCGGCGTCCGAACCGGCGCACCAGGCTCGCGGCGGCAGACCACCGGTGCCGGGGGACACGTCCTCGTGGTAGGGGAGCTCCATGACTCCATCAGAACGTGTGCGGGCGGTGCCGCTCAATTCTTTGCGTCGGAGGGTTGTTGGATTCTTGATGAACTGATGGGACGGAAGCGTGGACGGTGGCGCGTTCGGGTGACACCGGTGGCCGGAACGGCGAACAAATGGGTGGCGGGCCCTCGGAGGCGAGGGCTACAGTTCTGATCGTTCCACGGCGGTGCACGACCGCCGTGGCCGGTCGAGCGGAATTTTCGGGAGGTGTGGTTCATGGCTGTCGTTGCGAAGGGTGCTGCCCGCATCCAGACGTCCGTCCACATCACCTCCGTGGTCTCCGGCTGACTCCTCCTCTTCCTGCCTTCTTGGCCGCGCCCGTCCGGCGCGCACGCCGGGGCCACCCTTGTGAAGGGTTCCCCTTGACTTCCTCCGCTTCCTCCCAGTTCTCCGCTTCTTCCGCCGCTTCCGCGTGCTCCGCCTCTTCCCGCCTCTCCGCCCTCGCCGCCTACGGCTGGGACGAGGAGTGGGCCGCCGCCTTCGCCCCGTACGCGGAGCGCGGACTGCTGCCCGGACGGGTCGTCCGCGTCGACCGCGGCAGCTGCGACCTGGTCGTCACCGAAGAAGGCGTCGTCCGCGCCGACACCACCTACGTCACCCCGCACGACCCGCTCAGGGTCATCTGCACCGGCGACTGGGCGGCCGTGGACCCGGCCGGCGGCGACCCGCGCTACGTCCGGGACTATCTGCCGCGGCGCACGTCGTTCGTGCGCTCCACCTCCTCCAAGCGGTCCGAGGGGCAGATCCTCGCGGCCAACGTGGACCACGCCGTGATCGCGGTGTCCCTGGCGGCCGAGCTCGACCTCGGCCGCATCGAGCGGTTCCTCGCGCTCGGCTGGGAGTCCGGCGCCCAGCCCGTCGTCGTCCTCACCAAGGCCGACCTCGTGCCGGACGCCACCGCCCTGTCCTACCTCGTCGAGGACGTCGAGACGAGCGCCCCCGGCGTCCAGGTGCTGCCCGTCAGCGCCGCCACCGGAGAGGGCGTCGACGTGCTCGCCGCCGTCGTCTCCGGTGGCACGTCGGTGCTGCTCGGCCAGTCCGGCGCGGGCAAGTCCACCCTCGCCAACGCCCTCGCGGGCGCCGACGTCATGGAGGTCCAGGCCATCCGTGACGTCGACGGCAAGGGCCGGCACACCACCACGACCCGCAACCTCCTGGTCCTGCCCGGCGGCGGCGTCCTCATCGACACGCCGGGACTGCGCGGCGTCGGCCTGTACGACGCGGGCACCGGCGTCGGGCAGGTCTTCTCCGAGATCGAGGAACTCGCCGAGAACTGCCGCTTCCAGGACTGCGCGCACGTCGCGGAGCCCGGCTGCGCCGTCCTCGCCGCCCTCGACGACGGCACCCTGCCCGAGCGCCGCCTCGACAGCTACCGCAAGCTGATCCGCGAGAACCAGCGCATCGTCGCCAAGACCGACGCCCGCGTCCGCGCCGACCTGCGCCGCGAGTACAAGCGGCGCGGCGCCGAGGGCCGGGCGGCCATGGCGGCCAAGCGGGGCCGGCTGCGCTGACCCGCGGCGCCGGGGCGGCGGGAACGAACGTGACGTCCGATTTCCGCTGGCCCCGGCGCCGGGCCCGACCCACACTGGACGCGTGAGCGATCAGGACACCAGGGGCTCCCGGGGCGACAGCACCTTCTCCGACACCAGGTACGAGGCCGTGCGCAGCCGCGACGCCCGTTTCGACGGCGAGTTCTTCTTCGCCGTCGCGACGACCGGCATCTACTGCCGGCCGAGCTGCCCGGCCGTCACCCCCAAGCGCCAGAACGTCCGCTACTACGCGACGGCCGCGGCCGCGCAGAGCAACGGCTACCGCGCCTGCCGCCGCTGCCGCCCCGACGCCGTACCCGGCTCCGCCGACTGGAACGTCCGCGCCGACGTCGTCGGCCGGGCCATGCGGATGATCGGGGACGGCGTCGTCGACCGCGAGGGCGTCGGCGGCCTCGCCGTCCGCCTCGGCTACAGCGCCCGCCAGGTCCAGCGCCAGCTCACCGCCGAACTCGGCGCGGGCCCCGTCGCGCTCGCCCGCGCCCAGCGCGCCCACACCGCCCGCGTGCTGCTCCAGACCACCGGCCTGCCGGTCACGGAGATCGCCTTCGCCGCCGGATTCGCCAGCGTACGGCAGTTCAACGACACCATCCGGGCCGTGTACGACCTGACGCCCACCGCACTGCGCGCCGCCGCGCCCACACGCGGGGGCGGCCGCGCCACCCCCGCCGCGGGCATCCCGCTGCGCCTCGCCCACCGCGGCCCCTACCAGGCCACCGCGGTCTTCGACCTGCTCGCCGAAGAGGCCCTGCCCGGCGTCGAGGACGTCATCGGCGAGCGCGGCACCCGGACCTACCGGCGCACGCTGCGGCTGCCGTACGCCTCCGGGATCGTCGCCGTCGAGGAGCGCGACCCGCGCCGCGGCGGCGACACCCACCGCTGCGGCTGGCTCGACGCCCGCCTGCACCTGAGCGACCTGCGCGACCTGACCACCGCCGTGCAGCGGCTGCGCGGGCTCTTCGACCTGGACGCCGACCCGTACGCCGTGGACGAGCGCCTGGCCGCCGACCCCCGCCTCGCCCCGCTCGTCCGGGCCCGCCCCGGCCTGCGCTCACCGGGCGCCGCCGACCCGGAGGAGTTCGCCGTGCGGGCGGCGGTCGGGCCCGCGGCGGCCCGCCGTCTCGTCGTCGAGTTCGGCACGCCGCTGCCGTCGCCGTGCTCCACCCTCACCCATGTCTTCCCCGCCCCCGAGGCCCTCGCGGGACGGGTTCCCCTCGCCGCCGCCCTCGCCGAGGGGGCCGTGCGCCTCGACGCGGGCGCGGACCGCGACGACGCGGAGCGTCAGCTCCTGGCGGTGCCCGGCGTCGGCCCGGCGGTGGCCGCGCTCATCCGGATGCGGGCCCTCGGGGACCCGGACGTCGCCGTGCCCGGCGAGGTGTCGTCCGACGGGTGGCGGCCGTGGCGGTCGTACGCGCTGCGGCACCTCCGGCGTGCGGCGGAAGAGGGGGCTCGGATCGCTGACCCTCACCCCCTCTCGGCCTGAACCGGCGCCTTGGGCCTGGCGCTTCGGGCCTGGCGCTCCGGGCCCTGGGCTTCGTGCATCGTGTCTCGCGCCCCGGGCCTTGCGCCTGATGCCTCCTGCCTGGTGTCTCCTGCCTGGTGTCTCCTGCCTGGTGCCTCGGGCTTGGTGCCCCGCGCCTCGTCCTCAGGCGCCGGACGGGCTCCTGGCGTTCCGCCGCGCCCGGCGGAGCGCGTACCAGCCCGCGGCCGTCAGGGCCGCGGCGAGCGCCGCGGCGCCGGTGACGGTCTGGCCCGTGGACGCCAGGCTGCCGCCCGGACCGGGGCCGGGGTCCGAACCCGCCTGCGGTCCGGGGGAGTTCGGGTCACCGGCCGTGTCGGAGGCGCCCCCGCCCCCGGCCGCTCCACCGCCGTCGGCACCGCCCGAGCCGGGCCCTGCGGAACCGCCGTCGGGGCTGCCGCCGTCGTCCCCGGGGCCCTCGTCGCCGGGTCGGCCGTCGCCCGGGGCGTCGTCCCCCGGCCCGCCGTCGCCGGGCCCGCCGGTGTCCGCGAACGTCACCGGCACCCGTACGTCCTGCGAACGGTCGTCCGGGCGGGTGTGGTCCGCACGGGTGGCGAGGACGCAGCGCGTCCTGCGGCAGTCCGTGGAGCCGTCCCGCGCGTCGACCGTCAGGACGACCTCGAAGGAACCGTTCTCGCCGTAGGGCGTGGTGAGGTCCGCTCCCTGCGGCGGCGGGTCGTCGGTGATCCACGCCGACGCCTTCGACGCGCCGTCCGTGGCCGCGCCGCCGACGCACGGCGTCGGCGTCCTGCCCGGCCCGTTGTCGACGCACAGGGCCGCGTAGACGCCCTTGCCCCGGTCGTAGCCGGTGCCGGACACGGTCAGCCTCTGCTTGCGCACCGCCAGGTCGCGCGCCGGTGCGACGGTGAGGCGCTGCCCCTGGGGGCCGGTCGCGGAGCCCGTGCCGCCGGAACCCGCGCGCACCGTCAGCGTCGCCGGCTCCGACCGGGCCGTGCCCGCGTCGTTCGTGAACTCGGCGCGGAAGCGCTGCCCGTCCTGCTCCGCGCGCGCCTTGAAGGTGTACGAGGGTGAGGTCGCGCCCGCCACCGGCTGCCAGGAGCGTCCGCTGTCCGTGCTCCGCAGCCACCGCACGGAGGGCTCCGGCGCGCCCTCTGCCCGCGCGGTGAACGTGACGCGGTCCCCGGTGTCGGCGGTCGCGTCGGCGGGGGACTCGGTGACCTTCGGCGGGGTGTTGCGCTCGATCCGGGAGACGAGGCCCTCGGCCGGGCTCGTCACGAACACCTCGGCCCCGCCCGGCGCGACGGCGACGGCCGCCGACCCGAGCTGGGCCTCGTTCCCCGGCAGCGGGACCGGCTCGGCCACCGGCTTCAAGGTGGTGGTGTCGAGGACGGTCAGGGAACCCCGGCCGTCGTAGTCCGGCGCGTCCGGGTCGCCGACGTCCTGGCGTGCCACGTACGCGCGCGGGCCGTCGAACGCCACGTCCCTTGCCAGGTCGGGGCCGCCCACGGTCCCGCGCACGGCACCGTCGGGACCGAACACCGTCACCTCGTCCTGCCGCCCGACCCACACCGAACCGGTCGCCGGGTCGACGGCGGTGAAGCCCTCCGACCCTTCCCGCACGGGGAGTCGGACGGTCTGCCGCACCGTGAAGGAGGCGGTGTCGACGCGGTACAGCTTGTTCCCGGCCAGGTCCGCCGACCACACCGACCCCCGTGCGGCATCGACGGCGAACCGGCCCCCGCCCGGCAGGGTCAACGACCGCCGGGCGGTGCCGGTGGCCGTCTCGACCTCCGTGAGCGCGGCACCCTGGGCGACCAGGACGGTCCCGCCGGCGCCGGGGGCGGGGCCGGGGCCCACGTCGGTCACCGTCGGGCCCGTGAGCCAGACGCCCCGCGCCGCGGTGTCGCCGTCCTTGGCGGTGCCGAGGCCCTTGAGCGGATAGTGGAAGACGACGCCGTCGCCCGGCAGCGGGGCCGCGATCCGGCGCACGGCCGACGGGCGCTGCTCGCCGGTGGAGCTGGGCGCCGTCGCGGTGTGGCCGCGCACCGTGCCGCGGGTACGGTCCAGGACGTACAGGCCCATCTCGTTGACGTCCGGCGTCGCCGGGTCGTTGTCGGAGCCGACGTACAGCTTCCGCGACTCCGGGTGGAGCAGGACGTCGAGGGGTTTGCCCGCGGTGGCGAAGTCGTCCGTGCGGCGGTAACCGAGCTTGCCCGTACCGGAGTCGGAGCCGGAGTCGGAGCCGGAGTCGGAGCCGGAGTCGGAGCCGAAGTCGGAGCCGGAGTCGGAGTCGGTGGCGGTGACGGCGTGTGCGCGATCGCCGTCGCCGCCGTCACCGCCGCCGCCGTCGCCTTCGGAGGCGTGGTCACCGGAGGCGGCGGACGAGTGCCCGCCGGAACCGGCGGACGGTCCCGCGCCCCCGGGCACGAAGCCGGTGGAGAGCGCGGCGAGCGCGGTCAGCACGGCAAGGGCCGGCACCGACGCGGTCCGTGGCGTGCTGCGTCTCATGCGTGGCCGTCCCGCCTACTGGAAGGTGACCGGGATGTGCACGTCGTACTTGCGGTCGCCGGAGTCGAAGTGGTCGGCGCGTGTCACGATCGCGCACTCCACCGTCTCGCCGCACACCTGGCCGTTGCCCAGGTCCGCCTTCACATGGATTTTCACGGAGAAGGCGCCGCCCGCCTTGAACCTGGAGCTGTTCGGCACCGTGCCGCCGCCGACGTTGGACACCCAGTGCGAGGCGCCGGTCGTGCCGGACTGGTCCTGGCCGCCCAGACACGGCGTCGGCTTGTTGGCGCCGGGCGCACCGGAGACCGCGCAGAGACCGACGTACACGCCCTGCCCGGTGTTGTACCCCTTGCCGGACACCGTGACGTTGGCGCCCGCGGCCGCGGCGGAGTCGGGGCCGGTGAGCTGGAGCCGGTACGTTTTGCCGCCGTCGCTGATGGTGCGCTCGACGGTGACGTCGGCGGCGGCGGCCGTACCGGCGAACGCGGCCGTGAGCGCGGCGGCGGCGAGGACGGTGACACAGGCGCGGGTGCGAGTGCGGGTGGGCATGGGTGACGGCACCTCTCTGGGTGTCAGGGGGAGACACGCCGGAGCGGATCTCCACTTAGGTAAGGCATACCTAAGTCGCTCTGGCTTGCGGTGTCAACGCCGCCCCCTCCGGCGCCTCACACCCCGCCCGCCCCGGGGCCCTCCAGCCCCCAGCTGTGGATGCGCCGCGGATGGATGCGGATGACCTCCTCGCTGAAGTGCGGGCCCAACTGGTGCGGCCCAGTGAGCAGTTCGGCGTCGCCGCGGATGTCGACGCCGCGCACCCGCCACGGCCGTTCGCTCACGATGTCGTCGACGACGAGCGCGACCTTCGGGTTGGCCAGCAGGTTCCGCCACTTCTTCGTGGTGCCCATCGCCTGGCCGCCGATGAGGATGGTGCCGTCGTCCTGCGGGTGGAAGCCCACGGGGTTGGCCTGCGGCTGCCCGTGCGGGTCGACGGTGGCGAGCCTGCCCAGACGCCGGGACGAGAGGTACGCGCGCTCGGCCGCGCTGAATTCGGTCATGGGGCGAGGCTGGCACGCGCCGCTCGCCGAGGACATCCCCACTCCCGGCACGGGTGTCGCAAGCGGTCACGATGCTCCCGTCCGCCGCGAAGGTCGCCGTGCTCCCGTCTGCCGCAAGCGGTCGCGGTGGTCCCGGCCGTCTGCCGGCGTCCCTGCGGGTACGGGCGTCTCACCCGCCGCCCGCGACCACCGCCCCCACCCACGCCCCCACGATCAGCAGACACGCGAACAGCTCCGCGAACACGTTCCACCCCCCGGCCCGCAGCGCCGTCCGCACCGCCGTCACGGCCTCCCCGCGCCCCCCGAGCCGCGCCCGCTCGGACAGGTACAGGCCGCCGAGGAACCCCGGCAGCGCGCCGACCACCGGCACCAGGCAGAACCCGAGCAGCGCGCCGCCGCCCGCGAAGGCGGCCATGCGGTGGGTCGCGCCCGACTCCCGCAGCCGCCGCGGGGGCAGCTGCCAGCGCACGGCCTGGGAAAGGAGCAGCACCACCGTCGCGCCCACCAGGACGCTCCAGGCGAGCCCGTTCGGCTCCTGGAGCGCCCACCACAGGACCCCGGCCCACACGAGCCAGGACCCCGGCACGCCGGGCACAAGCACTCCGCACAGGCCGAGCAGCATCACCACGCCGACCAGCAGGAGTTCCCACGCTCCCATCTGTTCAGGGTGCAGGAGCGGATTCGGAACCGCAGGTCGGCGTCAGTCCGCCGCCCCCACGGAGGCCGTGGGGGCGCGCCCCGCACCGGCCGCCTCCCGGGCCACCCAGCCCCGTTCGTAGGCGTGCCAGCCGAGCTGGAGCCGGGTCGTCACGCCGGTCAGCTCCATCAGCCGCTTCACCCGGCGCTGTACGGTGCGCAGGCCCAGGTCGAGCTGTTTCGCGACGCTCGCGTCCGTCATCCCGGCGAGCAGCAGCGAGAGCACCTCCAGATCCGTGCCGTCCGGACCCTCGGCGCCGCTCTCGCGCACCGCGCCGCCCTCGCCGAGACGCAGCGGAAGGGCGGTGCGCCACACCGCCTCGAACAGGCCCGTGAGGGATTCGAGCAGGCCGCTCGCGTGCACCACGAGCGCCGCGGGTTCCGCGGTGCGCGACGTCAGCGGCACCATCGCGAGGGTGCCGTCCGCGACCACCAGCTTGGTCGGTACGCGGTCGGCGACCCGGATCCGCTCCTCACGCCGCATCGCCGCCGACACCTCCAGGAGGCCGGTGGACGCCGTGAGCACCTCCCGCTCGATCACGACCCGGTAGCGCACGCCCCGGTTCGCGGCCTGCTCCTCGGCGTCGTTCTCGACGCCCGTGACCGCGACCGGTCTGCCCGTCACCAGGGCGCACACCTCGCGGCTCGCGCCGAGCTGCAACTGCAGGAAGCGCTGGGCGACCGCGGCGCCGCCCGTCACCACCTCGACCAGGTCGTGCACGGTGGGTTCGGCCGCGCCGGCCCGGTACTCCTCCGCGAGGAGGGTCGCCGCGAGCTCGGCCTTCTCCAGCTCGTGCCGGTGCTGGGTGAGGAGCGCGCCGAGGGCCACTCCCGGGGGCGCCGCCACCCAGCGGCCCGCCCGGCCCGAGGCCTGCGCGGCCAGGCCGTGCCGCTCCAGGCGGCGCAGCGCGCGCTCCGTCTCCGGCTCGGCCAGGGTGAGCCTGCGCGCCAGGTCGGGCACGTCGGCCGCGCCCACCGACACCAGTGCGCGGTACGCCGCCTCGTGCGTCTCGTCCAGCCCTATCGCTGCCAGCATGCGCAGCCGTCCCTCCCCGATGGCCCTCCCGTGGGCGCGGCCTTCCGATCGTCATGGCGCGTTCGCGTGCCTGTGGCGGGAAAGAGCCACGGCGTAAACCCGCCGTGAACATCATCCCCGCTGGACCCGGCGGTCTGCCAAGGTGCCCAGGTGCCGGGCGGTCCTCCCGTGGGGGGTGGGGCCGCCCGGCGTGCTGCGCACCGGCCCCGCTCCGCCGTGGATTTCCGGATGCACCGTTTTCGTACGGGCTGCGCGGTGGACAATGGGGGGATGAGCCAGCAGGGGGAGAGGCACACGGGTCACGGAGCCGATTCCGGCCAGTCCGGCACCTCGGACGGCCCGGACCGCTCACACCGCGCGGACCGCTCACACGGCTCCGGTCAGTCCGGCCAGTCCGGCCAGGAGGACGACTGGTGGGGCCAGTTGTACGACGAGTCCGAGGGCGACACGGGCCCCGCCGTCGCGCCGGACACCCTGGACGACCGCTTCACCTCGGCCGCGAACGCCGTCTCCTCCGGGGGCGACGATCCGGCTGCCGACACCGCGTCGTCGTACGGGGTTCCGCCGCAGCGCAGCGGCGAGGACGCTCCGGCCGCGCGGGGGGCCGCGCCGGGTGGGCGCGACGCGGCTGCTTCCGGGGCGCCGGGGCCGGCGGATTCCGTCCCGGAACGCCGACGTCAGGACTCCGGTCCGGGCGGCCGCGACGCTTCCCCGGACGGCGACCGTCAGGCCTCCGAGCCCGGTCGTCGTGACACCGCCCGGTACGGTCGGGATCCGGTGCCCGGTGCTCGTGACGCTGCTTCGGGTGGGAGCGGCGCGGCTGCCCCGGATCGGGGCGACGCGGGGCCGGGACCGCGTGACGCCGCGTCGGGGCGCCGGGATCCCGCGCCGAGCCGCGAGGACGCTGCGCCGGGCCGCCAGGATGCTGCGCCGAGCCGCGAGGACGCCGGGCCGGGCCGTCAGGACGCCGAGCCGGGCCGCCAGGGTGCTGCGCCGAGCCGCGAGGACGCCGAGCTGGGCCGTCAGAACCCCGCGCCGGGGCCCCTTGACCCTGCCTTGGGGCGCCGGGATTCCGTGCCGGGGCCGCGCGACGCCCTCTCAGGTCGTCAGGACTCCGCGCAGGAGCGCCGTGGTCCGGCCTCCGGGCGCGATGACTCGGAGCTGGGACCGCCGCGCGACACCGCCTCGGGGCGCCGGGACGCAGAGCAGGGACCGCGCGACGTCGTCCAGGCCCACCGGGACACCGCGCCGGGCCCCCGCGACCCAGCCCCGGGAAGCGAGGACCCCGCCCTCTCCGGCCAGGGCCAGGCGGAGCCCGACACGCACCGGAGGGACCCGGCCCCTGCCCGGCGGGAAGCCCTCCCGGACTGGCTGACGACTCCGAGGCACCGTCCGCCCCCTCCCGCCACCGAGCCACCCCAACCCGCCGAACCACCGGCGCCCGCGCCTCCCTGGACCCCAGCCTCGGATCGCCCGGCCTCGGACCGCCCGGCCTCGGATCGCCCGGCCTCGGATCGCCCGGCCCAGGGATACCAAGCCTCGGCACCTGCCCCAGCCTCGGAACCTGCGGCCCCACCCCCAGCCTCGACCCCGGAGCCCCGACACCCGGACCACCTGGCACCGGGACACTCGGCCCTTGCACCGGGACACTCGGCCCCGACCCCGGGACACTCGGCCCTGACCCCAGAACCCCCAGCCCCAGCCTCAGCCCCGCCACACTTGCCCCCGGAACCCCCGCCCCCAGGACCCCCCACCGCAGGACCGCAATCTTCCGGCCCCGCCCAGGACGTCCCGGCCCCACCGGCAGCGCACCCCCGCACCCCGGCGACCCCGGGCCCCCAGCCACCCCCGCGCCCGCCCGCGGAGGCACCCGGCCCCTCATCCGAACCGCCCTCGCCGCGCCGCCCGGCCACCCCACCGCCACCGGCGGCAGCTCCACCCCCGCCCAGGCCCCCGGCTGCTCCGACCCCGCCCCGGCCCGCGGCGGAGGCCTCCCGGCAGGAGCAGGCGGCCGACACAGCTCCGCCCAGGCCCGAGGCCACTCCCGCTCCGCCTCGGCCCGCGGCAGAGGCCTCCCGGCCGGAGCCGACAGCCGCTCCACCCCCGCCCAGGCCCGAGGCCACTCCCACCCCACCCCGGCCCGAGACAAAGGCCCCCCGGCCCGACCCGGCAGCCGACGCACCCCAACCCCCACCCCCGCCCGAGGCAAAGCCCCCCAAGCCCGAGCCACACGCACACCCAGCCCCAGCCCCGGAGCCAACCCCAGAGGCACCCGCAGGGGGCGAGGCAGGGGGCGGCGCAGCCACGCCCTTGCCGTTGGCGACCCCCTTCCTCGCGCGGGCCCATGCCGAGGCGCAGCCCCCGGCCTCCTCCCGCAGTGAGCCCTCACGCCCCGCGTCACCCGCGCCGTGGTCCACGCCAGGGGAGCCCGGAGCGGCGGCACCTCGCTTCACCACTGCCGCGGGTCCACAGGACCCCGGCCCCTCGGCCCAGGGCCTCACCGGGCGGCCCGGCAAGCCGGCCACCCCGGCCGGGGCCGCCGAAGGGCCCCGGGCCCCGGGCGGGTCCGGTGTCCCCTCCTATCGCGCCCCCGCTCCCTGGGCCCCCTCCCACGCCCCGACCCGCCCGACGACCTTCCCGGGGGGCCGGAGCACCGACGCGTCCGGCCTTCCGGCGGAGGAAGGGCAGGCGGGCGGGGGCGGCTACGGGGCTCCGGGAGCGCCCGCGTACGTGGGGGACGGGCCGCCGACGTACGAGGCGGAACCGACGGGGCTGCCCGTCGCCGACCCGGACGCTCTCGGCGAGCTGGTCGCCGACACGGTGCTCGACGGCGCCCGCTACGGCAGCAGCACCCTGCGGGCGGTCTCCGCACGGGGCGACTCGGCCCGGTACCGGGGCGAGCCGCGCCGCGACGCGCTGCTCACGGCCCGCTTCGGCAGCGGCGACGAGGCCCTGGTCCTGGTCGCCATGGCCACGGGCGCCCGCGCCACCGCGGGCGCCCACCGGGCGGCGGCCGACGCCTGCGCCTGGATCGGCCGCGCGGTGGGCCGCAGCCACCTCCGCCTCGCCCAGGACATCCGCGCCGCCCGCCGCGGCGACCTGAAGTCGGGCCTGCACCGCCTCACCGACCGCAGCCTCGGCAAGCTCCGCGCCCGCGCCGCCGAACTGGGCCTGGAGCCCGACGAGTACACGGCGTCGCTGCGCTGCCTGCTGCTGCCCGCCGACCCCGAGTGCCGCACCCGGGTGTTCTTCGGTGTCGGTGCGGGCGGCCTGTTCCGGCTGCGCGGCGGCGAGTGGCAGGACATCGAGCCGCGCGTGGCGAGGACCGCGGGCGAACCCGTCGTCGGCTTCGGCTCACCGCCCGCCGAGACCCCCGACGGCGACCGCCTCACCATGGACCTGGGCATACCGACACCCCCGAGCCCGTACGAACCAGCCCCCGCGGGGGCCACGGGCGGCGCCGGCGCGGGCGGGCCGGGCCGCGACCCCGCCCGGGAGCCCTTCCGGTTCCGGGCCTCCGTCGCCCGCCCGGGTGACACGCTCCTGCTGTGCAGCGGCGGCCTCGCCGAACCCCTGCGCGGCGAGCCGGAACTCGCCCGCCACCTCACCCGCCGGTGGGCGGGGGGCGGCCCACCGGGCCTCACCGCGTTCCTCGCCGACACGCAGGTACGGGTCAAGGGGTACGCGGACGACCGCACGGCCGCCGCCGTTTGGGAGGCGTGAGCGGCCCCGCTGTGAATTCATGGACCCAAAGAGAGCGAAGGGGTGCATGAAGAGATGGCCAAGCAGAAGGTCGCCGAGCAGTTCGTCGACATCCTCGTCCGCGCCGGAGTCAAACGCCTCTACGGCGTCGTCGGCGACAGCCTGAACCCCGTGGTGGACGCGATCCGGCGCACCAAGGGCATCGAGTGGATCCAGGTGCGGCACGAGGAGACCGCCGCGTTCGCGGCGGGCGCGGAGGCCCAGATCACCGGCTCCCTCGCGGCCTGCGCGGGCTCCTGCGGTCCGGGCAACCTGCACCTCATCAACGGCCTGTACGACGCCCACCGCTCCATGGCCCCGGTCCTCGCCCTCGCCTCCCAGATCCCCTCCAGCGAGATCGGCCTCGGCTTCTTCCAGGAGACCCACCCCGACCGGCTGTTCCGCGAGTGCAGCCACTACTGCGAGCTGATCTCCAGCCCCCAGCAGATGCCGCGCCTGCTCCAGACGGCCATCCAGCACGCCGTCGGCCAGTCGGGCGTCAGCGTGGTCTCCCTCCCCGGCGACGTGGCCTCCGAGGCCGCGCCGGACAAGGCCGCGGAGACCGCCCTGGTGACGTCGCGCCCCAGCGTGCGGCCCGGCGACGCCGAGATCGACAAGCTCGTGGCGATGATCGACGAGGCCGACAAGGTCACCCTCTTCTGCGGCAGCGGCACCGCGGGCGCGCACGCCGAGGTGATGGAGTTCGCCGAGAAGATCAAGTCCCCGGTGGGGCACGCGCTGCGGGGCAAGGAGTGGATCCAGTACGACAACCCCTATGACGTGGGCATGAGTGGTCTGCTCGGCTACGGCGCCGCGTACGAGGCGACCCACGAGTGCGATCTCCTGATCATGCTGGGTACGGACTTCCCGTACAACGCCTTCCTGCCCGACGACGTGAAGATCGCCCAGGTCGACGTGCGCCCCGAGAACCTCGGCCGCCGCTCCCGGCTCGACCTCGCCGTCTGGGGCGACGTACGCGAGACCCTGCGCTGTCTGACGCCGCGCGTCTCGCCGAAGTCGCACCGCAAGTTCCTCGACAAGATGCTGAAGAAGCACGCGGACGCGCTCGAAGGCGTGGTGAAGGCCTACACCCGCAAGGTCGAGAAGCACATCCCGATCCACCCCGAGTACGTCGCCTCCGTCCTCGACGACCTCGCCGCCGACGACGCCGTCTTCACCGTCGACACCGGCATGTGCAACGTCTGGGCCGCCCGCTATCTCTCGCCCAACGGCAAGCGGCGCATCATCGGCTCCTTCAGCCACGGGTCGATGGCCAACGCGCTGCCGCAGGCCATCGGCGCGCAGTTCACCGACCGCGAGCGGCAGGTCGTGTCGATGTCGGGCGACGGCGGTTTCACCATGCTGATGGGGGACTTCCTCACTCTCGTGCAGTACGACCTGCCGGTGAAGGTGATCCTCTTCAACAACTCCTCCCTGGGCATGGTGGAGCTGGAGATGCTGGTCGCCGGGCTGCCCTCGTACGGGACCGGCAACCACAACCCCGACTTCGCCGCCGTCGCGCGGGCCGCCGGGGCCTACGGCGTCCGCGTCGAGAAGCCCAAGCAGCTCGCGGGCGCCCTGAAGGACGCCTTCGCCCACAAGGGCCCCGCCCTCGTCGACGTCGTCACCGACCCCAACGCCCTCTCCATCCCACCCAGGATCAGCTCCGACATGGTGACCGGGTTCGCGCTCTCCGCCAGCAAGATCGTTCTCGATGGGGGAGTGGGGCGGATGCTCCAGATGGCCCGCTCCAACCTGCGCAACGTGCCGAGGCCCTGACGCGAGGAGCGCGACCTCGGCACCTACGCCGGAGTCAGCCGCAGGGTCAGGATCTGGAACGGGCGCAGCGAGAGGGGCAGACCCGCGCCGGAGGTGCCGGCCGGGTGGAGGGGGCGTTCCAGGAGGTCCGTGACGTCGGCGTGGGTGACGGGGAAGGACGTGGTGAGGGTGGTGCGGGCACGGCCGCCGAGGGATTCGTAGAGGCGTACCACCACGTCCCCGCTGCGGTCCTCCGCGAGCTTGACCGACTCGACGGTCACCCCGGGGTGGTCGACCCGCACGACGGGCGCCACCGCCGGGGCGGCGGCGACCCGCAGGGGCAGATTGAGGGCGAGGCCCTCGGCGACCGCGTCGCCCGTCTCCGCGCCGGGCAGCAGCGCGTACGTGAAGTGGTGGGTGCCGACGTCGGTGTCCGGGTCGGGGCTGTGCGGCGCGCGCAGGAGGGTGAGGCGGACGGTGGTGCCGAGCCCCTCCGGGTGGGGGGTGCGGGTCACGTCGTGGCCGTAGGTGGAGTCGTTGAGGACGGCGACGCCGTAGCCCTCCTCCGCCACCCGAAGCCACCGGTGCGCGCAGATCTCGAAGCGCGCCGCGTCCCAGGTGGTGTTGGCGTGCGTGGGCCGGTGCACATGCCCGAACTGGATCTCCGCGGCGGACCTCTCGGCCTGCACGTCCAGCGGGAAGGCCGCCTTCAGGACCTTCTCGGACTCGCGCCACTCCACCTCCGTCACCACGTCGACACGGCGGCTGCCCGCGGCGAGCCGCAGCTCCTGCGTGATCCGCGACCCGGCGCCGAAGACCCGTACGACGCGTACGGACGCCCGCAGTGGTCCGTCCTCGACCAGCTCCACCGACTCCGCCCGGGTGAGGTCGGTGCGGCGGTGGCGGTAGTGCTTGTCGAGGTCCCAGGCGTCGTAGTGAGTGGGGTGGTCGGGGTGCAGCTGGAGGAGGTTGCCGCGGCTGCCGGGGGCGAGGACCTCGCGGTCGGCGGCGCGGTCGACGACGGAGGCGAGCAGCCCGTCGGAGTCGATGGTGACCCGCAGGTGCTCGTTGGTCAGGACGATCTCCTGGCCGGTGCGGGTCGCCGACGTCACGGCGCCCGTCTCCCGCTCCTGCCCGGCCGCCTCCGCGAGGCCGCGGGCGCCGAGGCCGCCGACGTCCACGTGCACCAGGTGCCCCTCGTGCTCGACGACCTCGCTGCGGGCGTACGGCGACGCGTTGAGCACCGACGCCTCGCCGGCGCCGAGGTGCCGCACCGCCTCCGCGGTGAGCGAGTCCAGCTCGGCGAGCACCCGCGCGTAGGTGTCACGGGCCTCGCGGTGCACCCAGGCGATGGAGGAGCCCGGCAGGATGTCGTGGAACTGGTGGAGCAGGACCGTCTTCCACAGGCGGTCCAGGTCGTCGTACGGGTAGGCGTAGGCGGCGTCCTTCACCGCGGCCGCCGTGCACCACAACTCGGCCTCGCGCAGTGCGTGCTCACTGCGGCGGTTGCCGCGCTTGGTGGCGGCCTGCGACGTGTACGTGGCGCGGTGCAGCTCCAGGTACAGCTCGCCGGACCAGACGGGGGCCC
The DNA here is from genome assembly GCF_009755605.1 of Streptomyces typhae. GTDB lineage: Bacteria > Actinomycetota > Actinomycetes > Streptomycetales > Streptomycetaceae > Streptomyces > Streptomyces typhae. Next base: position 146,714 of record NZ_WPNZ01000008.1, on the reverse strand, counting down.
GCTCGCCGTACTCCTCCTTGGCCGCCGCGAAGAACGCCGACGGCTTCTCGACCTCGACGCGCGGTGAGCCCTCCAGGGAGCGCAGCCTGCGGGCCCGCTCCAGCATCTCGCGGGTGGGACCGCCGCCGCCGTCGCCCCAGCCGAACGGCACCAGGGAGCGCGTGGCGCGCCCCTTGTCCGCGAAGTTCTGCTCGGCGTGGGCGAGTTCGGCGCCGTGGAGCTGGGAGTTGTAGGTGTCCACGGGCGGGAAGTGGGTGAAGACGCGGGTCCCGTCGATGCCCTCCCACCAGAAGGTGTGGTGCGGCATCTTGTTGGACTGGTTCCAGCTGAGCTTCTGGGTGAGGAACCACCGTGCGCCCGCGAGCCGCGCGAGCTGCGGGAACGCGGCGGTGTAGCCGAAGGAGTCCGGCAGCCAGATCTCCTCCGTCTCGATGCCGAACTCCTCCTGGAAGAAGCGCTTGCCGTGCACGATCTGCCGGGCCAGCGCCTCACCACCCGGCATGTTGGCGTCCGACTCCACCCACATCGAGCCCACGGGCACCCAGTTCCCGTCCGCGACGGCCTTCTTGATGCGTTCCCAGATGTGCGGCTGGTGCTCCTTCACCCAGGCGTACTGCTGCGCCTGCGAGCACGCGAACACCAGCTCCGGGTAGTCCCGCGCGAGCGCCGTCACGTTGGCGAACGTGCGGGAGGCCTTGCGCACGGTCTCGCGCAGCGGCCACAGCCAGGCCGAGTCGATGTGCGCGTGTCCCGTGGCCGAGACGCGGTGGGCGCTGGCGTGGGCGGGCCGGGCGAGCACCCCGGCGAGCGCGGCGCGGGCCGCGGCGGCGGTGCCGGGCACGTCGTGCAGATCGAGGGTGTCGAGCATGTCCTCCAGGGCGCGCAGGATCTCGTGCCGCCGCGGTCGCGCCGCGTCCAGTTCCCGCATGAGTTCCATAAGGACCTCGATGTCCAGCGTGAGCTGCCAGACGTCTTCGTCGAGTACGGCGAGGTCGGCAGCGGCGAATCGGTAGATGGGCCGATCGCCCGCCGTCAGGACGTCTCCGAGCGGGGTCGGCTCGAAGTCGTGCAGGACGGCGGGGTTGGCCGCCGCCTCCAGCAGCAGGCGCACCGGCTCCCCGCCCCGCGCCCGCGCCGCCACCGGTACGTGCCGGTTGCGCGGGTGGATGCCCTTGAGGGGCACACCGGAGGCGTCGTACACGAGTCCTTCGGCCTGGAACCCGGGCCCGTCCCCGGTGAACCCGGGGTCGATCACCGCTTCGACGTGCCGCCCCTCCCACTCCCGCGGCACCTCGCCCTCCAGGCGGAACCAGCTCGTCGACCAGGGCTTCCCCCACTCCGCACCGGTCGCGAAGGGCTCGTACGACTCCGCGAGGGCCTCGCCCACGGGCACCGGCTCACCGGGCGCGTGCCACACGGACAGGGCGAGCGGGACCCGGGCGGCGTACTGGGCGGGCCGGATGAACTGCCGCAGCGCGCGTTCCAGGCGCTCCTCCACCAGCAGTCGGTCGTCGTGCACGGCGGCTCCTTCGCGTGGTCGATCGATGATCGGCGGTACGGGGCTTCACTTCCCCCCGAGTCATCGGCCCATCCTCGTCACTGGTTGACGAATGGACATGAGTTGCGGCCGGGTGAGGCGGGCATGCATTCCGTGAGCATGTTCGACACGTAGGGCCGGGCGGGGGGCTCGACCATCGGGTGGCGGGGGTCATGACGAGACACTTACGAGGTGCCTCCATAGAAACCACGGGGTTCATCGGGTCCGCGGGGCCCATGGATTCCGTGGGGTCCATGGAATCCATGGAAGCCATGGGGACCATCGACACGGAGGCTTCCATTCCGAAACGACCGGGCGGGACGTCCGGGCACTCAGCCGGCACCGGACCGCCGCAGCTGCTTCGCAGGCTCGACCGCCGCGATCTGCGGGCGGTGTCCGAGGTCCGCGGCGCGCTGCGGGAACTGCTGCGGCACTGGGGGCCGCCGGGGCGCGCGGACACGGCGGAGCTGCTCACCAGCGAGCTGGTCACGAACGCCCTGGTGCACACCGACAGGGACGCGGTCGTGACCGCCGCGGTGGGGCCGGGGCGGCTGCGCGTCGAGGTCCGCGACTTCATGGCCCGGCGCCCGCGGGTGCGCTCCGCCGAGGAGGGCGAGGACACCCATGGCCGGGGACTCGTCCTCGTCCAGTCCCTGGCGGACGCCTGGGGCGTGCGGGCGCAGGGCGTGGGCAAGGTGGTCTGGTTCGAACTCGACGCGGGGTGAGCTCCGCTGGGGCTTGTTGCCCCACCCGCTCTTCCTGCTCGCCGCACGGGCAGCGGGTGGGGGGGAGGAGTCAGCCGAACTGCTGTTCCAGATCCTTGAGCTTCCGCTCCAGTGAGTCGAGGCGGGGCAGGGTCTGGGTGTCGTCCTCGGCGGTGAGGTCGACGGTCACCGGACCCGCCGGTTCAGTCGGTACGGCCTGCAGGGAGGGCCTGGACCGGGCGGGCAGCTGTTCCTGCGGTGACGGCGACGGCGGCGGCGTACCTATGGCAGGGTCCGCGCCGACCTGCGCGGACCCCGTGGGCGACGCGACGGCCGGCATGTCCACCTGGCGCCCGCCGCGGTGGTAGCCGCGATGCCCCCGGCTGATGGCCTTGAGCTGTGCCCGCTCCAGCTTCTCCTGGTCGCGTCGCCGCGTCCGCGCCTGCTCCTTCTCGCGCCGGTCCTCGCGGACCTCCTCGACGGCCTCGTCGAGGGTGCGCACGCCTTCGAGCAGCATCAGGGACCAGGCGCCGAAGGTCTCCCTCGGCGCCCGCAGCCACCGCACGATGCGGATCTGCGGCAGCGGCCGCGGTACGAGTCCCTGCTCGCGCAGCGCCGCCCTGCGGGTCTGCTTCAGCGCGCGGTCGAAGAGGACCGCCGCCGAGAGCGACATCCCGGCGAAGAACTGCGGGGCGCCCGCGTGCCCGATGCCGCGCGGCGCGTGCACCCAGTTGAACCAGGCGGCGGCCCCCGCGAACGTCCACACGAGCAGGCGCGAGCCGAGCGCCGCGTCACCGTGGCTGGCCTCGCGCACCGCGAGGACGGAGCAGAACATGGCCGCGCCGTCGAGGCCGAAGGGGACCAGGTACTCCCAGCCGCCGTAGAGGTTCAGGTTCTGCCGGCCGAAGCCGACCAGGCCGTGGAAGGAGAGTGCGGCGGCGACCGCCGCGCAGCAGAAGAGCAGGACGTAGGAGGCGGTGCCGTACACGGCTTCCTTGCGCCTGCGGCGCTCCTCGCTGCGCTCCCATGAATCGTCACTCGCGGCGGCCGCCTTCGCCTGGGCCTTCTTGCCCCGCGCGAGCACCGCCACCGCCACTGCCATGCCCAGAAGAAGAATGCCGCCGGGCAGCAGCCAGTCCAGCGATATGTCGGTCAGTCTCATCTGGCGTCCCTTGCGTCGCGGTAGGGCGTTTTCGGGCGCCATAGTGACCCACGCCGCACGGCGCCCACGGCGGTTTTCGGGCAAGAGGCCGCCAAGGGGGTGGTGAATGCCGCACCGAGCGCCGGATACCTCGAACTCATGGCAGAGGGACAGGAGCTGAGTTCGATTAAACGCGCACGAACGGGTGGTTCGGTGCGCGGGGGTGGGGAGGGAGGGGCCCGGGGGTGACCTCGTGCGGCCGTCCGCAGCGGGCCCTCGGTCAGCTCGCCGCCGCTGTCGCGGTGTCGGCCGTCAGGCGGGCGACCCGGTCCGCGTCGCACATCCGCGGGCAGGTGACGCAGGTGTCGGCGGGGCGCAGGGTGTAGAACATGCAGCAGCTCGCCCGGTCCCGGGTGGGCAGTTCCTCGCCGTTCGGGCCGGAGAGCTTGCGGAAGGCCGCCGTGCCCACGTACGGCTTCGTGGCGCCCGGGAGCAGGCGCTCCAGCTCGGTCGTCGCGCGCTGCTCCTCGCCGAGCAGATGGGCCACGTACCAGAGCCCCTCCACGATCTCGTCCGTGGCGACGGCCCACAGGGCGCGGCCCCGGCGGCGCATGCGTGGCCCGAAGCCGTCGAGCAGCGGGCCCATGTGCTCCGCCACCGCGGCCCGCACCTCGCCGCGCAGCGCCTCCTCGTCCGGCACGACGCGGGCACCGGGCAGGCCGGCCGCCGGGTCGTCGGGCAGGCAGGCGAAGGAGCCGGGGCGGACGGCGAACTTGCCGAGGGCGCGCTGGAAGGCGACGTTCTGGACGGGGTAGCGGGGTACGCGGCGCTGGAGGAACCACGGCACCGTGAACAGGAGGGTAGCGGGCCAGGCGTAGCGGTGCAGGGCGAAGCTGGCGACGACGTCAGGGCGGGCCTGTTGGCCGTAGTCCTTGAGGACCTGCGCGTCGTCCCAGGCGAGGAACTCGTCGAACTCGGGCCCCGCCTCCGCGAGCCGGTCCGCGCTCACCCAGCCACCGCCGCGCGGCGGCTGTTCGTCCTCCGCCAGCTCCTGGATGCGCAGCCCGGGGAACACCTCGGTGAGGCGGGCGTAGGCGGCGGTGACGGAGCTCTGGGCGCGCTCCGCACGTCGGGTGCCGCTTTCCAGGGTGGGAACGGACATGCGCGGGGACCACCGAATCACGATCGATTGCAGGTAAGCCTAACCTTACCCAAGTTGATCGAGGTTTCAACTGGGGTCCTGTCCGCCTATGGTGCTTCTCGTACGTTTCGGGCCGACGGGGCGCGGAGTCACAGGAGGCGAAGGTGGAGCGGACGAGCGCACGAGCGGCGGACGGTGCCGTGGGCTGCGCCCCCGTGCGCGTGCCGGAGCAGCCGCGGGTGGAGCGGGTCGACCGCGGGCCGGCGGCCCGCCTGGCGGCTGGCGCCGCGACTCCGGCGGGTCCGGCGTCCCCGGCGGGCACCGCGACTCCGGTGGGCTCGGCGTCCCCGGCTGGCGCCGCGACTCCGGCGGGTCCGGCGTCCCCGGCGGGCACCGCGACTCCGGCGGGCTCGGCCTCCCCGGCGGGCCCGGCACCCGCCGCGGGTGGGGCGGACTCGGTTCCGGGCGGTGCGGCCTCCGCCGGAGCGGCCTGCGGCGGGAGCGCTCCCGTCGGAGGTTCGAATCCTGGCAGTGGGGCCCCCGCCGGTGGGCGCGCGAGCCGCCGGGCCGCGACCCCCGCCGGTGACGGCACACCCCCTGGCGGCCCGGCCTCCGGCGGCCCCGCTCCCGGCGGCGTCCCGGCCCCGCGGAGCCGAGGCCGCGGCAGCACTCCCGCCCACCGCGGCATCCCGGCCCCGCGCCGCACCCTCCGCCGCGCCTCCGTCCGGGCGCAGGTGCTCGACGCCCTGCGTGCGGCCCTCGTCGGGGGTGAGCTCGTGCCGGGGGAGGTGTACTCGGCGCCGGCCCTGGGGGAGCGGTTCGGGGTTTCCGCCACGCCGGTGCGGGAGGCGATGCAGCAGCTCGCCCTGGAGGGGGCGGTGGAGGTGGTGCCGAACCGGGGGTTCCGGGTGCTGCGGCGCGGGGCGCGGGAGCTGGCGGAGCTGGCGGAGGTGCGGGCGCTCATCGAGGTCCCGGTGATGCTGCGGCTCGCGCGGAGCGTGCCCGCGGGGGAGTGGGTGCGGCTGCGCCCCCTCGCGGAGGCCACGGTCGCCGCCGCGGCGGTGGGCGACCTGGCCGGATACGCGGAGGCGGACCGGGCCTTCCACGGAGCGCTGCTCGGCCTCTCCGGCAACGAGCAGCTCGTGACCGTCGCCGACGACCTGCACCGGCGCTCCCAGTGGCCCCTGGTCACCGGACCCGTGAGCGGCCGCCGCGCCGACCTGGTGGCCGACGCCGCGGAGCACCTGGCCCTCCTGGAGGCCCTCGTCGCCCGCGACCTGCCGGTGGTGCAGTCCCTGGTGCGGGAGCACTTCGCGGGCGGCGAGGGCTGAGAGGCCTGAGAGGCCTGAGAGGCCTGAGAGTACCGGCCCGGGTCCGGCCCGCCGGAGCCGTCAGGCCGCCGGCGCGGGCGGCGTGAGCTGAGCGGCGAGCCAGGCGGGGACCCCGCCGAGGAGCCGGAAGAGCCGGGTGGCCTCCGCCCGCAGCCGGGACGCCTCCGGCTCGGGCTCGGCGTCCGCGAGAGCGGCGAGGGCCGGGGCCGTGCCCACCAGGAACCCCAGTTCCTCGCGGAGCCGCAGGGACTCGGTGAAGCCGTGCCGGGCCTCGGCCAACTCGCCCTCGCGCAGGGCGATCCCGGCCAGATGGCGCCACGTGAAGGAGAGCAGGAGCGGATCGTCGTGGGCGGTGGCGCCCGCGTGGGCGCGCCGGTACGCGGCCCGCGCGGCCTGCGGCGAGTCCGCGAGGTGCTCGGCGATAAGGCCGCGCCGGAAGTCCAGGAGCGGCCGCCCGGCCGACCCGGGAGCGAGCAGCGCGGCGGCCCTGCCGAGCGCGGTGCGCGCCTCGTCGGCCCGGTCCCGTACCCCCAACACGGTGGAGGAGTAGGCGAGTTGACCGCGCTCGCAGGCCGCGGCCCCGCGCGCCTCGTCGTTGTCGGCGACCGCCTCGGCCGTCCGCAGGCTGTCCTCGGCCTCGTCCCAGCCGTCCCCGGTGAACAGGCAGCGCTCGACGAGGAGCGAGGTTCTCTGTACGGCGGCGTCCGCACCCTCCCGGGTGGCGAGCAGCGCTGCCGCGTCGGTCCAGCAGCCGCGCGAGCGCAGCCGCCATACCGCGGTCTGGAGTGGATCGATCCCTGAGTGCGTTCCGGTACCAGACATGGCGGTATGCGCCACGTTGCCCTCCCCTAGCGCGCCATCGAGCTGTGAGTCGTGGGCGAATCTCAGCACGGATCGGCGGGCCCGGCCAAGGGGATGGGTGAAAGATTTCACAAACGAGGGGGAAGGGAAGAAGGGGGGACCGCGGGACGCCCGCGACCCCCGGGGCCCGTGGGCGGGCCCTCGCGGCCTCAGCTCATGCGCAGGGCCAGGAAGAAGTCCAACTTGTCCTCCAGGCGCGAAAGGTCACGGCCCGTCAACTGCTCGATACGCCCGACCCGGTAACGCAGTGTGTTGACGTGCAGGTGCAGCCGCGCCGCACACCGCGTCCAGGAGCCGTCGCAGTCGAGGAACGCCTCCAGGGTCGGGATGAGTTCGGCGCGGTGCCTGCGGTCGTACTCGCGCAGCGGGTCGAGGAGCCGGGCGGTGAACGCGCGGCGCACGTCGTCGGGGACGAACGGCAGCAGCAGCACGTGCGAGGCCAGCTCTTGGTGGCCCGCGGCGCAGACCCGCCCCGGCCGGGCGGCGGCGACCCGGCGGGCGTGCCGAGCCTCCTCCAGGGCGCCCCGCAGCCCCTCCGCCGAGTGCACGGAGGCGCTCACGCCGAGGGTGAGGCGCCCGTCGTCGGCGAGGCCCGCCGAGAGCGGCTCCCGCACGGCGGCGAGCAGCGCGTCGGCGAGCAGCCCCGGCTCGGGCCCCTCGGCGTCGGCGGACATCGCGGGCAGCGGCACGAGCGCGATGGCCTCGTCGCCGGTGTGGGCGACGGCGATGCGGTCCAAGGGGTCGGGCCCCGCCGTCTCCGGGTCGACGAGGATCTCCTCCAGGAGCGACTGGGCCACGGGGCCGCCCGCGACCTCACCCGTGCTCCCGCCGTCCCACTCGACCCGCGCCACGACCACCTGCCAGTGCGGTGCCGCCCCGAGGCCGGGGAGCAGCACCGGCGCGGCGACCCGGAGGCGGGCCGCGATCTCGGCGGGCGCGGCGCCCGTCTGGACCAGTTCGAGGACCTCCTGGGCGAGCCGCCTGCGCACCGTGCGCGCCGCGTCCCTGCGGTCCCGCTCGACCGCGATGAGCTGGGTGACGCCCTGGAGCAGGTCGAGGCGCTCCTCGGGCCAGTCGCCCGCGTCCGCCTCGACGGCGAGCAGCCAGTCCGAGAGGACCGTCTCGCGCACGTCGCGGGAGGCGTTCACCGCGCCCCGGCCGCTGGACCGGATGGGGAACAGCGAGTACGTCACGCCGTCCACGGTCACCCGGTGCGGTCCCCGGCGGCCGGTGCGGGCGGCGGCCAGGTGCTCCCCGGAGAGCCGGGCGCAGACGGCCGCGGGCAGCACGGGCCCCGCCGTGCTCGCCCCGGCGATGGGGCGGCCCGCGGGGGACAGCACCCAGGCCCGCAGGTCCAGGTCCGAGCCGAGCAGGTCCAGGACCACGTCGGGCCCGCCGCCCGCGGGCCCCGAGGTCATCAGGCGGCGGTGCCGGTCCACCACGGCCGCGAGGTCACCGGCGCGCTCGCCGGACACCTGCCGGACCACGTGCTCGGTGATGGTCGCGAACGCCACCGACTCGTTGACGGCGAACAGCGGCAGGCGGTGCCGGGCGCACGACCGCACGAGGTCGTCGGGGACGGCGCCGAGCTCCGCCTCACCGGCGGCGAGCGCCGCGACCCCGGCCGCGGCGAGGATGCGGACGAAGGGCTCGCTGTCCGCGGCGTCCCGGCGCCAGGCGAGGCCGGTGAGCACCAGTTCGCCGCCCGTGAGATAGCGGCTGGGGTCGCGCAGGTCCGTGGTCATCACGCCACGCACCGTGCGGTCGAGCTCGTCCTCGCCGCCGAGCAGCCTGAGGCCGAGGGCGTCGGTGTCAAGGAGTGCGCGCAGCCGCATGGGGTCGTCGCCGCCGATCTGTCTCGATTTCACGTGTGGCCGGGGGCCCGGTCGATCCGGGGCCGCCGTGGCCCGGGGGTGCGCGGCGGTTTCCGGGGGGAAGCCGCGAGGTTACCGGGACCCGTTCTTCATACGAATCTACAAGACTCGCGGCTTGGCCAGCCAACTCCTTCATGGTTTCGGTGACTGACCCCATTGGCGGAGCGAGCGGTGTACTTGCCCCACTCCGCGTTAACAGCACATGAACGAGTAGTCGAGAGGCGAAGGGCCGACTTGGCCGGAACACCGGCCGGACACGTCGGCCGGAACGATCGCCCCGGCTCGTCAGCCCAGTAAGCCCCGGCCGGATTCCCAGCGGGAACCGGCCGTCAGGCACGATCACGAAGAGAGAGCCCCTCATGGACTTCCTTCGCCCCGCCAGCTGGGAGGAGGCGCTCGCCGCGAAGGCCGAGCACCCCACCGCTGTGCCGATTGCGGGTGGCACCGACGTCATGGTCGAGATCAACTTCGACCACCGCCGCCCGGAGTACCTCCTCGACCTCAACCGCATCGGTGAGCTGCGGGAGTGGGAGGCAGGTGCGGACACGGTCCGGCTCGGGGCCTCCGTTCCGTACACCGACATCATGGAGAACCTGCGCGCCGAACTGCCCGGCCTCGCCCTCGCCTCGCACACGGTCGCGTCCCCCCAGATCCGCAACCGCGGCGGCGTCGGCGGCAACCTCGGCACCGCCTCGCCCGCCGGGGACGCCCACCCGGCGCTGCTCGCCGCCGGCTGCGAGGTCGAGGTGGAGTCCGTACGCGGCTCCCGGCTGATCCCGATCGACGCGTTCTACACCGGTGTGAAGCGCAACGCCCTCGCCGCGGACGAGCTGATCAGGGCCGTGCACATCAAGAAGGCCGACGGGCCGCAGCAGTACTCGAAGGTGGGCACGCGCAACGCGATGGTCATCGCCGTGTGCGCCTTCGGCATCGCGCTGCACCCCGAGACCCGTACCGTGCGCACCGGCATCGGCTCGGCCGCTCCGACGCCGATCCGGGCGAAGGCCGCCGAGGAGTTCCTGAACGCGGCGCTCGAAGAGGGCGGCTTCTGGGACAGCAGGAAGATCATCACCCCGTCCATCGCCAAGCAGTTCGCCGACCTCGCCTCCGGCGCCGCCAACCCGATCGACGACGTCCGCGGCACCGCGAGCTACCGCCGCCACGCCGTCGGCATCATGGCCCGCCGCACGCTCGGCTGGACGTGGGAGTCCTACCGCGGCACCGGCCGCACCACGGAGGGAGTCGCGTAATGCGTGTCAACTTCACGGTCAACGGCCGTCCGCAGGAAGCGGACGACGTGTGGGAGGGCGAGTCCCTGCTGTACGTGCTGCGTGAGCGCATGGGCCTGCCGGGCTCCAAGAACGCCTGCGAGCAGGGCGAGTGCGGTTCCTGCACGGTCCGGCTGGACGGCGTCCCGGTCTGTTCGTGCCTGGTGGCCGCCGGGCAGGTGGAGGGCCGCGAGGTCACCACCGTCGAGGGCCTCGCCGACTACGCCGAGCACCGCGAGCAGGCCCATCCGGGCGGCGGCTGCGCCTCCGGCGCGTGCGGCGTCCCGCTCCAGGACGCGCAGCGGTGGCAGGCCAAGGGCACCGACTCGGGGACCGGTGAGGGCGGCAGGCTCTCCCCGGTGCAGGAGGCGTTCATCGACGCCGGCGCCGTCCAGTGCGGCTTCTGCACCCCCGGCCTCCTGATCGCCGCCGACGAGATGCTGGAGCGCAACCCGCAGCCGACCGACGCCGACATCCGCGAGGCGCTGTCCGGCAACCTGTGCCGCTGCACGGGCTACGAGAAGATCCTGGACGCCGTCCGCCTCGCGGCCGCCCGCCAGGACCGTCGAGGACTCCAGGAAGGGGCGGTCTGACCATGGCATCCACACGGACGACCGGCGCACCCACCAAGATCACCCAGGGTTCGGGGACCAAGGGCGGCATCGGCGAGTCGACGCTGCGGCCCGACGGCACCCTGAAGGTCACCGGCGAGTTCGCCTACTCCTCGGACATGTGGCACGAGGACATGCTCTGGGGCCAGACGCTCCGCTCCACCGTGGCGCACGCCGAGATCGTGTCCATCGACACCTCCGAGGCCCTCGCGCAGCCCGGCGTGTACGCCGTCCTGACGTACGACGACCTTCCCGCCGCGACGAAGAAGTACGGCCTGGAGCTCCAGGACACCCCGGTGCTCGCGCACGGCAAGGTCCGCCACCACGGCGAGCCGGTCGCGCTCGTGGCCGCCGACCACCCGGAGACCGCCCGCCGCGCCGCCGCGAAGATCAGAATCGAGTACCGGGAGCTGCCCCTCGTCACCGACGAGGCGTCTGCGACCGCCGCCGACGCCGTCCTCGTGCACGAGGGCCGCGACGACGAGTACATCAAGCACGTCCCGCACCCCAACATCGTGCACCGCCAGCCCATCGTCAGGGGCGACGCCGCCGAGGCCGCGAAGAGGGCCGACGTCGTCGTCCGGGGCGAGTACACCTTCGGCATGCAGGACCAGGCCTTCCTCGGCCCCGAGTCCGGCCTCGCCGTGCCCGCGGAGGACGGCGGCGTCGACCTGTACGTCGCCACCCAGTGGCTGCACTCGGACCTGGAGCAGATCGCCCCCGTCCTCGGCCTGCCCGAGGAGAAGGTGCGCATGACGCTCTCCGGCGTCGGCGGCGCGTTCGGCGGCCGCGAGGACATCTCGATGCAGATCCACGCCTGCCTGCTCGCGCTGCGCACCGGCAAGCCGGTGAAGATCGTCTACAACCGCTTCGAGTCCTTCTTCGGGCACGTCCACCGCCATCCGGCGAAGCTCACCTACGAGCACGGCGCCACCAAGGACGGCAAGCTCACGCACATGAAGTGCAGGATCGTCCTGGACGGCGGCGCCTACGCGTCCGCGTCCCCAGCGGTCGTCGGCAACGCGTCCTCGCTGAGCGTCGGCCCCTACGTGATCGACGACGTCGACATCGAGGCCGTCGCCCTCTACACCAACAACCCGCCCTGCGGCGCCATGCGCGGCTTCGGCGCGGTCCAGGCGTGCTTCGCCTACGAGGCCCAGATGGACAAGCTGGCCGCGCGGCTCGGCATGGACCCGGTCGAGTTCCGGCAGCTGAACGCCATGGAGCAGGGCACGCTCCTGCCGACCGGGCAGGTCGTGGACTCCCCGGCGCCCGTCGCCGAGATCCTGCGCCGCGTCAAGGCCCGCCCGCTGCCGCCCGAGCGCCAGTGGGAGAGCTCCGAGGGCGCGGACGTCCGTCAGCTCCCCGGCGGCCTGTCCAACACCACGCACGGCGAGGGCGTCGTACGGGGTGTGGGCTACGCGGTCGGCATCAAGAACGTCGGCTTCTCCGAGGGCTTCGACGACTACTCCACCGCCAAGGTGCGCATGGAGGTCATCAACGGCGAGCCCGTGGCGACCGTGCACACCGCGATGGCGGAGGTCGGCCAGGGCGGTGTCACGGTGCACGCGCAGATCGCGCGGACCGAGCTGGGCGTCACCCAGGTGACGATCCACCCCGCCGACACCCAGGTGGGCAGCGCCGGTTCGTCGTCCGCGTCGCGGCAGACGTACGTCACCGGCGGCGCCGTCAAGAACTCCTGCGAGCTGGTGCGCGAGCAGGTCCTGGAGCTCGGCCGCCGCAAGTTCGGCACCTACCACCCCGCGTGGGCCACGGCCGAACTCCTCCTGGAGGGCGGCAAGGTCGTCACCGACGGCGGCGAGGTCCTCGGCGACCTCGTCGACGTCCTCCAGGGCGAGAGCGTCGAGGTCGAGGCCGAGTGGCGGCACCGCCCCACCGAGCCCTTCGACCTGCGCACAGGACAGGGCAACGGCCATGTCCAGTACTCGTTCGCCGCGCACCGCGCGGTCGTCGAGGTCGACACCGAACTCGGCCTGGTCAAGGTCATCGAGCTGGCCGTCGCCCAGGACGTCGGCAAGGCCCTCAACCCGCTGTCCGTGCTCGGCCAGATCCAGGGTGGCACCACCCAGGGCCTGGGCGTCGCGGTCATGGAGGAGATCATCGTCGACCCGGAGACCGCGAAGGTGAAGAACCCCTCCTTCACGGACTATCTGATCCCCACCATCCTCGACACGCCGACCATCCCCGTCGACGTGCTCGAACTCGCCGACGAGCACGCCCCGTACGGGCTCCGCGGCATCGGCGAGGCCCCCACCCTGTCGTCCACCCCGGCCGTCCTCGCGGCGATCCGCGACGCGACGGGCCTGGAACTCAACAGGACACCGGTACGTCCCGAACACCTCACGGGAACCGTGTAACCGCCGCTGTCGCTGTGGGCAGGCGTCCCGCAGGCCGGGACGCCTGCCCACCGCGACAGCACCCCGGCGCCGGGCGACGGAGGTTCCGACGGTCACCCCGGTCAGCCGAAGTCCAGTACCACGTTCCGTTCGTCTCGGGCCGTCCCCCGGGTCGTGCAGCCCACGCACCATCCCAAATCCCGCAGCTTCCGCAGGCGCGCCCGAGCGCGGCTGCCGCGGGTGCCCCTATGAACCTTGGGAGTAGGCACCATGACCCAGCAGTCACTGGAGCCGAGGACCACCGCGGAGGACGCGGGCCCCGGCTCACGCGTCCCCGCCGGACGGTCTTGGCTCGACCGGTACTTCCACATATCCCGCAGAGGATCGACGGTCGCGCGTGAGGTGCGCGGCGGCATCACCACCTTCATGGCGATGGCGTACATCGTCCTGCTCAACCCGCTGATTCTGTCCGGCAAGGACGCCGCGGGCGACACGATGGGGCAGAAGGCCCTCATCACGGCGACGGCGTTCGCCGCCGCCGTCACCACCCTGCTCATGGGCTTCGTCGGCAAGGTGCCGCTGGCCCTGGCCGCCGGGCTCTCCGTGTCCGGCGTCATCGCCTCGCAGGTCGCGCCCGAGATGACCTGGCCGCAGGCCATGGGCATGTGTGTGATGTACGGCGTCGTGATCATGCTGCTGGTCGTCACCGGCCTACGCGAGATGATCATGAATGCGATCCCGCTCGCGCTCAAGCACGGCATCACGATGGGCATCGGCCTGTTCATCGCCCTCATCGGCCTGGTCAAGGGCGGCTTCGTGCACCAGGGCAAGGCCACCGCGCTCACCCTCGGCCCCGGCGGCGAGCTCCAAGGCTGGCCCGTGCTGCTCTTCGCGGGCACCCTGCTCCTGATCTTCATGCTTCAGGCCCGGGACATCCCCGGCGCCATCCTGATCGGCATCGTCACCGGCACCGTCGTCGCCGTCGCCCTGAACGCGATGGACGTCATCGACCCGAAGCAGTGGGCCAACGGAGCGCCCGAACTGCACGGCGGCGCGGTCTCCTCGCCCGACTTCTCGCTCTTCGGGGACGTCGAGTTCGGCGGCTGGGGCGAGGTCGGCGCGATGACGGTCGGCATGATCGTCTTCACGCTCGTCCTCGCGGGCTTCTTCGACGCCATGGCGACGATCATCGGCGTCGGCACCGAGGCCGACCTCGCCGACGACAAGGGCCGCATGCCCGGCCTGTCCAAGGCCCTGTTCATCGACGGCGCGGGCGGCGCCATCGGCGGCGTCGCCGGCGGCTCGGGACAGACCGTGTTCGTCGAGTCGGCGACCGGCGTCGGCGAGGGCGCCCGTACGGGTCTCGCCTCCGTCGTGACCGGCCTGTTCTTCGCGGCCTGCCTGTTCTTCACGCCCGTCACCGCGATCGTCCCGCAGGAGGTCGCGTCCGCCGCGCTCGTCGTCATCGGAGCGATGATGATGATGAACGCCCGGCACGTCGACTGGGCGGACCGCGGCACCGCGATCCCGGTCTTCCTGACCGTGGTCCTGATGCCCTTCACGTACACCATCACCACCGGTGTCGCGGCCGGCGTCATCGCCTGGGTCGCCATCAAGATCGCGCAGGGCAGGGCACGGGAGATCGGGGCCTTCATGTGGGGCCTGACGCTGATCTTCCTCGTGTACTTCGCCCTCAGCCCCATCGAAAGCTGGATGGGCGTCCACTGAGGCGTCCACGGAGGCGTCCGCCGAGGCGCCCCCCGCCCCGCAGCCGCGCAGCCACAGGCAGCACCGGCCCGGCAGAGCCCTTGAGGAGACCGACATGCTGGACATCGCCGAAGAACTGCACCGGTGGGTCGAGCAGGGACGCGAGTTCGCCGTCGCCACCGTGGTGGCCGTCGGCGGCAGCGCGCCCCGGCAGCCCGGCGCCGCCCTCGCCGTGGACAGCGCGGGCACGGCGATCGGCTCGGTCTCCGGGGGCTGTGTGGAAGGGGCGGTGTACGAGCTGTGCCGGCAGGCGCTCGACGACGGCGAGACCGTGCTCGAACGCTTCGGCTACAGCGACGACGACGCCTTCGCCGTGGGCCTGACCTGCGGCGGCGTCATCGACATCCTGGTCACACCGGTCCGCGCGGACGGTCCCGCGCGGCCGGTGTTCGGCGCCGCGCTCGCCGCCGCCGCCCGTGGGGAGGCGGCGGCGGTGGCGCGGGTGGCCGAGGGGCCCGCGGAGCTCCTCGGCCGGGCGCTGCTGGTCCGTGCGGACGGCGGTGCGGGGGCCGGGGGAGGCGCTTCCGGGTACGAGGGCGGGTTCGGGGGGCATCCCGAGCTGGACCGGACCGTGGCCGCCGAGGCCCGCGCCCTCCTCGACGCCGGGCGCACCGGGACGGTCGGGATCGGCGCGGAGGGATCGCGCTGCGGACAGCCCCTGACCGTCCTCGTCGAGTCCTCCGTACCGCCGCCCCGCATGATCGTCTTCGGGGCCATCGACTTCGCGTCCGCGCTGGTACGGGCGGGCAGGTTCCTCGGCTACCACGTGACCGTGTGCGACGCCCGGCCCGTCTTCGCCACACCCGTCCGCTTCCCCGACGCGGACGAGATCGTCGTCGAGTGGCCGCACGAGTACCTGGAGCGCACCGAGGTCGACGGCCGCACCGTCCTGTGCGTCCTGACCCACGACGCCAAGTTCGACGTGCCGCTGCTGCGGCTCGCGCTGCGGCTGCCCGTGGCGTACGTGGGCGCGATGGGCTCCCGGCGCACCCACCTGGACCGCAACCGCAGGCTCCGCGAAGTCGGCGTCACCGAGCGGGAGTTGGCATGCCTCCGGTCGCCCATCGGGCTGGACCTCGGAGCGCGGACGCCTGAGGAGACGGCGCTGTCCATCGCCGCGGAGATCGTCGCCGTCCGGCGGGGCGGGCAGGGGCGCTCCCTCGCCGGGGGGCACACGCCCATCCACCACGAGGGCGGTGCGCTGCTCGCGCTGCCCGCCCGTCCTCAATCGCCGGGCGGGCCGGGCGTGCGTTCCGGGGTGGCGGTCGGCAACTCGTAGCGTACGTCCGTCAGTTCCTCCGACAGCTCCCACAGGCGGCGGGCGGTCTCCGGGTCCGTCGCCCGTGCCGCCAGGGCCACCCGCTTCGGGGCGCCACGGAGTTCCCCCGCGCCGTCGGGGCCGTAGAGGTCGCCGCCCGTCGCCTCCGGGGCGGTCGCCGCGTACAGCTGGGGGAGCGCGCCCTGCGCGGGCCGTTGAGCCAGGGGCTTGAGGAGCGTGCCGAAGAGCAGCTTTGGCAGGCCCGTGGGGGCGCTCGTCTGGAGGTTGGTCGCCGTGTACCCCGGGTGGGCCAGGACGCTGCGGACCGGGCTGCCCGCCGCCGTCAGACGGTGGTGCAGCTCGTGGCCGAAGACCGCGTTGGCCAGCTTGGACTGGTCGTAGAACGCCATCGGTCCGTACGAGCGCGCGCCGGTGAGGTCGTCGAAGAACAGGCGGGCCCGGCGGTGGTTGGCCGACGTCACCGTGACCACGCGGGAGCCGGGTCCGGGCGGCAGGAGGCCGAGCAGCAGGCCCGTGAGCGCGAAGTGGCCCAGGTGGTTGGCGGCGAACTGGAGCTCCTGGCCCCGGGCGGTGAGCGTGCGCGGGGGAGCCATCACGCCCGCGTTGTTGACGAGGACGTCGACGCGGGGCCGGTCGGCGCGCAGCCCGGCGGCGAACGCGCGGACCGAGTCGAGGTCGGCGAGGTCCAGGCGGCGCACCTCAAGGCGGTCCCCGATGCCGTCCCCGCTGTCGTCGCGGCCGACCCCGCTGCCGTCTCCGGGGCGGCTCCCGGCGCGTGCTTCCGGTCGCTCGGCCGTGAGCGCGGCGACCGCGTCCCACCCCTTCGCCTCGTCGCGCACCGCGAGGATCACGTGCGCGCCCCGGCGTGCGAGTGCCCGGGTGGTCGCCAGACCGAGGCCGCTGTTGGCTCCGGTGACGACGCAGATCCGGCCGGTCAGGTCAGGTATGCGGTCGGCGGTCCAGCTCTGGTGCTGTGGCGTCATGCGCCACACTCTGCTCTTTGTGTCACCAAGTGTCAACATGGCATTGAGTGTCATACAAGGCATGGTGTGTAGCATGGCGGGGTGACTGCGACCCCCAGCCCTGACAGCCGCCCCGGAAGCCGCCCGGAAGCCCGCCGGGAACCCCGGCGCGCGACCACCCTCGCCGAGCGCAAGCGGCAGCTCGTCGCGGACGAGCTGACCGAGGCCGCGCTACAGGCACTCGCCCAGAAGGGGTTCGACGCCGTCACGGTCGACGAGATCGCGACCGCGGCGGGCGTCTCCAAGCGGACGTTCTTCCGGTACTTCGCGTCCAAGGAGGACGTGGTCGTCCAGTTCCTGGCGGGGATGGGCGCAGACATCCGCGACGCACTGGCGGCGCGCCCCGCGGCGGAGCGCCCGTCGCAGGCGCTGCGGCACGCGGTCTGGGTGCCCCTCGGGCAGTGCGCCGACCACGGCGAGCGGGCGCTGCGCGTGGTCCGCCTCATCCTGCGGACGCCCGCGCTGCACGCCCGCTTCCTGGAGCGTCAGGCCGCGTGGCGCGACGACCTCGCGGCGGAACTGGCGCACCGCCTCGGTCTCGACGCCGGTACGGAGCTGTATCCGCGCCTGGCCGCCGCCATGGCCCTGGACGCCTTCGACGCCGTGCTGCACCGGTGGAGCGCCGACGGCTGCGCCGAGGATCCCGCGGCACTGACCGACCGGGCGTTCGCCGTCGTCGCACCGGCGCTCGACGCCCGCGCCGGGCGGGACGCCTGAGCCACGAGCGCCCCGGTGGGGCCCGCACGTGCCCTTCCGCCCGGAGGCGGAGGTCGGGCACCATGAGGAGGGTGGACCGGCAACAGCACGCCAGGCTCGACGAGTTGATGCGCGACCCGTATCCGCTGTACGCCCGCGCCCGGCGCGCCGAAGGGCTCACCTACGTACCGGAGTTCGGCGCCTGGCTGGTCGCCAGGGACGCCGACGTCCGAGAGGTGCTGCGCCGGCCGAACGTCTTCTCGTCGGCGAACGCCGTGCGCGCGGACGCCACCCCGTCAGCCGCCGCCCAGGCCGTCCTCGGCCTCGGCACCGGAGCCCGCCGCCGCGTCG
Organism: Streptomyces typhae; assembly: GCF_009755605.1. GTDB lineage: Bacteria > Actinomycetota > Actinomycetes > Streptomycetales > Streptomycetaceae > Streptomyces > Streptomyces typhae. The sequence continues at coordinate 128,774 of NZ_WPNZ01000008.1, read as the reverse complement.
TCATCACCGCGGACGGCCCGGCCCACCAGCGCCTGCGCACCCCCATCGTCCGCGGCCTCACCCCGGCCCGTGTCGCCGCGGTCCTCCCGTACGCCGCCGAACGGGCCGCCGCCCTGGCCGACGCCTTCGCCGCACCGGGGCACGGGCGGCGCACGGACGTCATGGGCGCGTACGCGATGCATCTGCCCGGCCAGGTGATCGGGCACATCCTGGGCTTCGACCCGGCGGACGTGCCGCTGATCGTGCGCGGTGGCCACAGCATCGAGCGCCTGCTGTTCCGGCCGCTGCCCGAGGACGAGCAGATCGCCGCCGCCCACGACATGGTCGCCCTCCAGCGCCTCCTGGAGGGCTATGTACGCGACCGCCACACCGCCCCGCGTGACGACCTGTGCAGCGAGATGGTCGCCTCGCTCGCACCCGACGACGGCGAGCCCGACGAGGCCGACCCGGCGGGCGACGACGCCGGGCACGCGGCCGGGTGCCCGCACGAACTCACCGTCGGCCAGCGCGGCGAACTCGTCTCGCACCTGCAGAACTTCCTGCTCGCCGGGCACCTCACCACCACGGCCCTGATCGGCACGACCCTGCTGCACCTGCTGCGCCACCCCGCGCAGTGGAAGCTGGTGTGCGAGGAGCCCGAGCGGATCCCCGCGGCCATCGAGGAGGCGGCCCGCTTCGACACCGCGTTGCAGGGCTTCCGCCGCGTCACCACCCGGGCCGTCACCCTCGCGGGCACCGAACTGCCCGCGGGCGCCGAGGTCCTCGTCGGCTTCGGCGCGGCGGGCCGCGACGAAGGCCGGTACGCGCGCCCCGACGTCTTCGACATCACCCGCACCCCGGTCGCCCGGCACATCGCCTTCGGCCTCGGCGCGCACGCCTGCCCCGGCGCCCTGCTCGCCCGCGAGCAGCTGCGGCTGACCCTGGAGCTGTTCACCCGGCGCTTCCCGGGGCTGCGGCTCGCCGGGGACGGGGCGGCGGTGCGGATGCGGCCGACGCTGATCCACCGGTCGCCGGAGGCGCTGTACGTGACGTGGTGAGCGGCGGGCGCGGGCCCGTCTCCGCTCCGCTCAGCGGTAGACCTTGCCCGCCTCGGCCTTGCCGGGGGCGAGCAGCTGCGGAACGGTCACGAAGACGTACCCGCGTTTCTTGAGTTCGTCGATGATGCCCGGCACCGCGGGCACCGTGCCCTTGTAGATGTCGTGCAGCAGGATGATGCCGTCGCGGCTCGACTGTTCGAGGACGCGCTTCTGTATCAGCGCCGAGTCGTTCGTCGTGTAGTCCTTCGCCGTGACCGTCCACAGGATCTCGGAGAGCCCGAGGTCGCGCGAGATCTTGTTCACGGTGTCGTTGGTGCGGCCCTGCGGCGGGCGCATCAGCGTGGGCTTCTTGCCGATGAGCTTCTCGATCGCCTTGTTGGGGCGCTCCAGCTCGGCGCGTGCCTCCGCCGGCTCGATCTTGGTGAGGATCTTGTGCGACCAGGTGTGGCTCGCGACCTCGTGCCCCTCCGCGTCCATCTGCTTGACCAGCTCGGGGTACTTCACGATGTGGTTCTTGCCGAGCGTGAAGAACGTGGCGGGGACGGCCTTCTGCTTGAGGATCTTCAGCAGCCGGGGGGTGTTCTCGCTCGGGCCCGCGTCGAAGGTCAGCGCGATGCACTTGGCCTTGCGGCAGTCCACCGTGCCGAAAGCGCCCTGGTCGGCGGCCTCGGCGTTCGCCGCGTCCTTGCGGACGGTGCTGGGGGACACCGTGTCCAGCTTGGTGCAGCCGGTCAGGGCCACGGTCGCGGCGAGCGCGGAGAGCCCGAGGAAGGTCGTACGGCGGTGCAACCTCGGCACGGGCTTCCGCATCTTGTGTATGGCGAGCATGCGTGAACTATACACAGAGTGTATAGCCGGGGCCGCGGCGGGCCCCTCGGCCCGACGCGGCCCCGCCGTCATCCTCCCCGGCGTCCCCGTCGACAGGTTCCCGTCACGTCAGGAGGCGACCCCCAGGGCCTCGGCGCGCACCTGACGGCACGACTTGGTGATGAGGCGGGAGACGTGCATCTGGGAGAGCCCGAGTTCCTCGGCGATGCTGCTCTGTGTCATGTCGCGGAAGAACCGCAGGTAGAGAATGGTCTGCTCGCGTTCGGGCAGACGGCGCAGGCCGTCCTTCGCGCCCTGGCGGTCGACGACCAGGTCGTAGCCGGGGTCGGCCTCGCCGAGAGTGTCGGCGAGCTGGTAGCCGTCGTCCCCGGCGACGGTCATCTCGGCGTCCAGGGACAGGGACCGGTAGGCGTCCAGGGCTTCGAGGCCGTCGCGGACCTCCTGGGGGGCGAGTTCGGTGTGCTCGGCGAGCTGGGCGACGGTGGGTTCGGGGCTGCCGGGGGTCTGGGTCAGCTCGCGGCGTGCGTAGCGGACGCGGTTGCGCAGGTCCTGCACGCGGCGGGGGACCCGGACGTCCCAGGTGTGGTCGCGGAAGTGGCGGCGCAGCTCACCGGTGATGGTCGGCACGGCGTAGCTCTCGAAGGCGCCGCGTCCCGGCTCGTAGCGGTTGACGGCCTTGACCAGGCCCATGGCGGCGACCTGGCGGAGGTCGTCGAGGTTCTCGCCGCGGTTGCGGAACTTGTGAGCGATGCGGTGGGCCATCGGCAGCCAGGCGGCGACGAGTTCCTCGCAGAGCAGCGCGCGCTCGCGGCCCTCGGGCAGCCCCGCCAGGTGCTCGAAGGCCTTCTCCGTCTCCGGACGGTCGTCGTGCGCGTGCCGGCGGCCTTCGTACGCGTGCCGCGTGGCTGTGCCGGTGGGCCTCGCTGTGCCGGTGGGCTTCGTGCTGGGCATGGATGATCGCTCCTCGGCCGTGTCGACGATGTGGTGTCGCGGCACGACCGGGCGCACGGCCCGACAGAGGGCGGTACGCGACCGGTGGGAACCGTCCCGCGAACGCGCCTCCTGTCCGAAGCACGATGATCGCCTGCCCGTCGTCATGCGGTGCAAACGGGTGGGCGTGGTGCCGATCTCGAATGTCCGGAACCACGGCTTCACCGAGTCGCCTTGATACTGCGGTGACTCGGTGGAGCCGGCCGCGTCACTGCTTGCGCGGCTGGGTGAAGCGCAGCATGTTGCCGGAGGGGTCGCGGAACGCGCAGTCGCGGACGCCGTACGGCTGGTCGACCGGCTCCTGGAGGACCTCGCCGCCACCGGCGCGGACGCGCTCGAAGGTGGCGTCGCAGTCCTCGGTGTGGAAGATGACCCCGCGCAGCAGGCCCTTGGCGAGGAGCTCGGCCATGGCCTGCTTGTCGGCGGCGGACGCGTTCGGGTCCGCGAGCGGCGGTTCGAGCACGATGTTCACGTCGGGCTGCGCCGGGGAGCCGACGGTCACCCACCGCATGCCCTCGAACCCCACGTCGTTGCGCACCTCCAGACCGAGCACGTCACGGTAGAAGCCGAGCGCCTTGTCGTGGTCGTCGACGGCGATGAAACACTGCGAAAGCTTGATGTCCATGGATCTCACGCTACGGGCGGCGGGGCGGAGGGCGCTTCTCCGATCCTGACCGGCCGGGTGTAGATCTTGGCCACGCAGGCCGGGATGCCGGCGCCGTCACCGTGGTCGCGGGCCCGGTAGGCGCTCGGGCTCTCGCCGACCAGCTCGGTGAAGCGTGAGCTGAACGACCCCAGCGACGTACACCCGACCGCGAAGCAGACCTCCGTGACCGACAGGTCGCCGCGGCGCAGCAGCGCCTTGGCCCGCTCGATGCGCCGCGTCATCAGGTAGTTGTACGGCGTCTCCCCGAAGGCGGCGCGGAAGCTGCGGGAGAAGTGACCGGACGACATCAGCGCGCCCCGCGCGAGGGCCGGCACGTCGAGCGGCTGCGCGTAGTCGCGGTCCATGCGGTCACGGGCCCGACGCAGCCGGACGAGGTCCTCCAGGGATGTCACCCCAGCAGGATCCCACAGCCCCTCGAGCACGGCGCTGGTATTCTTTACTGAGTCATTACGCTCCATTGAGCGGGCGTGTGCTCATTTTGCGTGCGTTTCTTTAGTTGTACGCTGCATATGTACTCCGGCGCAGCTACCACGTGGACACGCCGCACGAGCGGGAAGAGGGGGGCACGATGGGGACACATCTCCCTGTCCTGAGCGTCGTGCCCGTGCCCACCCGCACGGTCCGCCGCCCCGCGGTGCGGACTCCCCGGGCGGTGCGTGCCGACAACGCCGCTCGCGACGGCGTGCCTGAACCCGACGCCCGCGGTAGCGGTTTCGGCGAGCGCCGCCGCTGACGCGTCCGGGTTCCGGTCGCCTCAGCGGTTCCCGCTGCCGTCCTGCCCGCCCCGCCGAGGCGTACCCGGGGTCGGTACGCGCCACGACCCGCGGACGGAAGCGGACCGGCATCCGCCGGTCGTCGTCCGCCGGGGGCGTCGTCCACCAGTAGGACGGCAGGCGCGTCCTCGCCTCGCGCGTCCCGGCCACCAAGCGGTCCCCGTACGCGGGCCGCACGCTGAGCGCCACCCGGGAAGGCGTGGACGCCGTCGCCGAACTCACCACCGGAGGACACAGAACCCGTGCACGACACCACTGCCATGTTGATCGAGCTCGGGGCCATCATTCTCGGCCTCGGCGTCCTCGGGCGCCTCGCGGGACGGGTGGGCTTCTCGCCGATACCCCTGTATCTGCTGGCCGGGCTCGCCTTCGGCCACGGCGGCATCCTGCCGCTGCGGGCCAGCGAGGAGTTCACCGCCACCGGCGCGGAGATAGGCGTCATCCTGCTCCTGCTGCTCCTTGGCCTGGAGTACAGCGCGTCCGAACTGGTCGACAACCTCAAGACGCAGTACCCGTCGGGGGCCGTCGACTTCGTCCTCAACGCGGTGCCGGGGGCCGTCGCGGCCCTGATCCTCGGGTGGGGGCCGGTCGCGGCCGTGGCCCTGGCCGGAGTCACCTGGATCTCGTCGTCCGGAGTGATTGCGAAGGTCCTGGGCGACCTGGGCCGCCTCGGCAACCGCGAAACCCCGGTGATCCTCGGCGTGCTGGTGATCGAGGACCTGGCCATGGCCCTCTACCTGCCGATACTCACGGCACTGCTCGCGGGCGTGAGCCTGGCGGGCGGTGCCCTGACCCTGCTGATCTCCCTGGGCACCGTCGGCGCCGTCCTCTACCTGGCCCTGCGCCACGGCCGCCTCATCAGCCGCGCGGTGTCCTCCGACAACGCCGAGATGCTGCTCCTGGTGGTCCTCGGCCTGGCCCTGCTCGTCGCGGGCATCGCCCAGGAGTTGCAGGTCTCGGCGGCGGTGGGGGCGTTCCTCGTCGGCATCGCGCTCTCCGGCGAGGTGGCCGAGGGCGCGAGCACCCTCCTCACGCCCCTGCGGGACCTGTTCGCCGCCGTCTTCTTCGTCTTCTTCGGTCTGTCCACCGACCCGGCGGACATCCCGCCGGTCCTGCTGCCCGCGCTCGCCCTGGCCGTCGTCACGGCCCTGACGAAGATCGCCACCGGCTGGTACGCGGCCCACCGGGCGGGGGTGGGCCGAGCGGGCCGCTGGCGCGCGGGCGGCACGCTGGTCGCCCGCGGTGAGTTCTCCATCGTCATCGCGGGCCTCGCCGTCGGCGTGGAACCCCGCATCGGCCCGCTGGCCACCGCGTACGTCCTGATCCTCGTCGTACTCGGCCCGCTCACCGCCCGCTTCACCGAGCCGCTCGCCCGCCGCGTCGCTCCCGCAGCGCCGCGGACACCGTCCGTGATCCCGTCCCGGCCTCTGCCGGAGGGGGCGCGGGAGGGCCGTCCGGTGGAAGAATTCATCCGCTCCCAGGACCGGCGCGAACGCCTGCCGGTGCCGCCCGTGCGGGAGGGAGCGGCAGGCGGAGACCGACGAGAGGACCGCGAGCATGATTGAGTGGGTGCGGCTCAGCACGGGCGCGAGGGCCGTTCCACAGCCCGTCGCCACGCCCTTCGTCTGGTCGGCGGCGTTCGTCGGTGCCCTGCTCCTGGTCTCCGTCTCCAACCACCTCGGCGGCCACGGAGAACCCACGGCGGCCCTGGTCGCCCTCTCCCTCCTCGCGGCCCTGCTGGGCCTCTGCGCCCGCTTCACCGCGGCCCCCGGCACCGCCGTCCTGTGCTGGCTGTTCCTCAACACCTTCGGCATCCCACCGGCGGGCCGGCTCACCTGGGCCGGCCACCGCGACACGGCGTGGCTGGCCTGCCTGCTGGCGGCGACGGTCGGGGGGACGGTGGTGGCGCGGGTGGTGAACGCGCGGGCGGCGTACCGCAGGGTGACCTAGGCACGCGGGGTGCCCCTCGTGCGGGCAGGCCACGCGTCACCGGGCCCGCCGGTGGGAGGCCGCGAGCGCGGGCGACGGCCGACAGCCGTCCACCCCGGCGGGCATCCGTCGCGCCGACGCGGGCATCGGCATCCGCGGTGATCGCGCGCACGCACTGCCCGAGTACGACACCCCCCTGCGCAACGGCACGGTGACACCGCCCCCGGCCCCCACGGCCCTCCCCGCACGGGGAAACGGCCGACGAACGCGAAGAGCTGCTCCGCAGCCGCCTGTTCGTGGCGATGGCGCGGGCTCGCGACGTGCTGTGGCCGGGGCCGTGGTCCGCAGGTGAGAACGTGCGGGGCGCGGCCGCGGACCCGCGCTCACTTCGTGCCGGACGAGTCTTTCGCGCGGCCCCCCGCGCCGACCCAGGCGAGCCCTTCGAGTTCCTCGATGCCGTGGTTGAACTCGACGAGCAGGGTGAGGAACTGCTGCGTCCGCTCCCCGCTCCATCCCGCCGCGGCGATCAGCCGGGCCGCTCCCGCCCGGCTGATGGCCCGGTCCGCCTCCAGCCGCTCCAGGCCCAGAGGGGTGGGGCGGAACCTGCGGGCGACCCCGCCCGCGGGGTCGCCGACGCGCTCGACGAGGCCGTGCCGGAGCATGGCGTTGACCTGACGGTGGATGGTGGACACATCCGCCTGGAAGGTGTGCGCCAACTCCTTGAGCGTGAGCGGCTCGCCCGTTTCGAGGCGGGTGAGCAGCACGTAGGCGGAGCGGTCCAGGCTCTGGCCGATGCGTGGCCCGCGTGAGGCGATGAAGTGCCGGGACAGCAGGGTCAGCTCGCGTTCCAGGTCACCCAGGCGGCGCTCCTGCTCGCTGGACTCCTGCGACCCCTGAGCCCCCTTCGACTCCTGCGCCCCCTCTGTCTCCTTCATCTGAGCTGTGTTCCCTTCCGCATGTCCTCGTGTGCCGTGTCCGGCCCCAACCGTCTCATCCCCGAGCCGTTGTCCGGGCCATTGTTCGAGGCATCGTATGTATGTAACATGCACATCGTATGTAACATGCATACCCCTCTGCCTCATCAAGGAGCGCTTCGATGTCTTCGTCGTCAGCCAGGGCGGTCGGCAGCCGCACCGCGGCATCGGGGCCGGTCACCGTGGTGATCACGCTGAGCTGCGTCGTGATATCGCTCATGCAGACCTTGATCGTGCCGATCATCCCGAAGCTGCCCCAGCTCCTGCACACGGGTCCTTCGAACGCCTCCTGGGCGGTGACGGCCACGCTCCTGGCGGCGGCCGTGGTCACGCCGATCGCCGGGCGGCTAGGCGACATGTACGGCAAGCGCAGGGTCATCGTCGCGAGCCTGGTCCTGGTCGTCGCAGGGTCCGTGCTGTGCGCGGTGTCCGACAGCCTGGTGCCGGTGATCACGGGGCGGGCGCTCCAGGGGCTCGCCACCGGAGTCATCCCGGTCGGCATCAGCTTCCTGCGCGACGTGCTGCCCGCCGAACGCGTCGGTGGCGCCGTCGCCCTGGTCAGCGCCGCCCTCGGCGTCGGCGGCGCGGTGGGCCTGCCCGCGTCGGCCGCCATCGTCGAGTACGCCGACTGGCACGTGCTGTTCTGGCTCGCCGCCGCACTCGGCGCGGTCTGCCTCGCCCTCGTCGTGACCCTGCTGCGGGAGTCCCCGAACCAGTCCCCGGGACGGTTCGACGTGCTCGGCGCGATCGGGCTCGCCGCCGGTCTGGTGTGCCTGCTCCTGCCCGCCACCAAGGGCGCGAGCTGGGGCTGGACGAGCGGCTCGACCCTCGGCCTGTTCGCGGGCGGCGTCGTGATCCTGCTTCTCTGGGGCGTGTACGAGCTGCGCGTCGCGCAGCCACTGGTCGACCTGCGCGTCACCGCGCGCCGCCCCGTGCTCTTCACCAACCTGGCCTCGCTCCTGGTCGGCTTCTCGATGTACGCGACGTCGCTGGTCCTGCCGCAGCTGCTGCAGTCGCCCGCCGCCACGGGGTACGGCCTGGGTCAGTCCACGCTCGCCGCCGGCCTCGCCCTCGCGCCCAGCGGCCTGGTCATGATGGCCTTCGCGCCCCTCTCCGCCCGCATCACCGCCCGCCACGGCGCCCGCGTGACGCTACTGACCGGACTGTGCGTGATCGGCGCCGGGTACGGCGTCGGCCTGCTGCTCATGGCGGAGGTCTGGCAGATCATCGTCATGTCGATGATCGTCAGCGCCGGTGTGGGCATCGCCTACGCCGCGAGCCCCGCCCTGATCATGGGCGCCGTACCGCTGACCGAGACCGCGTCCGCCAACGGCCTCAACTCCCTGATGCGCTCCATCGGCACGTCCTCGTCCAGCGCGGTCATGGCGGCGATGCTCGCCACCATGAGCACACAGCTCGGGCCCGTCTCCGTACCGACCGAGCACGGCTTCCGCATGACCTACGTCGTGGCGATGCTCGCCGCGGCCGCGGCGGTCGCCGTCACTCTGCTCATTCCCAGGGCGCCCCGGCCCGCCGGCGGTCAGGACACCGCCGCGGTGCCTGCGGCGAGCGCGTCCTCCTGAACCGCCGCGCGGCTCGGCTCCGTACGCGTACCCGTACGGGCATCTCCGTACCCACACCCACACCCACCCCCGTACCGACACCCCCGTACACAGCGAAGGAAACCCTCATGGAACGCCTCAAGGACAAGGTCGCCGTCATCACCGGTGCGGGCAGCGGCATCGGCCGCTCCGCCGCGGAGCTGATGAGCGGGCAGGGCGCGCGGGTCGTGGTCGCCGACTACGACACCGGCGCCGCGACGGAGACGGCGGCGCTCATCGAGAAGGCGGGCGGCCAGGCCCTGCCCGTCACGGTGGACGTCACCGACGAGAGCTCGATCGTGGACATGATCGCCGCGACCGTCAGGGAGTTCGGCTCCCTGAACGTGCTCTGCAACCACGTGGGCGGCACCGATCCGCGTACCGACCTGGACCTCCTGTGCATGGACATGGACGAGTTCCACCGGGCCGTCGCCCGCAACATGACCAGCACGATCCTCGGCACCCGGCACGCGCTGCCCCTCATGATCCGGGCGGGCGGCGGTTCGATCATCAACACCGCTTCCGTCGCCGCGCTGGTCGGCGACGTGCTCCAGACGTCGTACGGGGCCGTCAAGGCCGCCGTGGTCAGCATCACCAAGTCGACGGCCGTCCAGTACGGGCCCCACAACGTGCGCTGCAACGCGATCGCCCCCGGCGCCGTCATGACACCGGCCCTGGAGAACAACCTGCCGGAGAGCGTCATCGACAGTCTGCGGAAGGGCAACGCCCTGCCCCGACTCGGCGCACCCGAGGACATCGGCCACACCATGGTGTTCCTCGCCTCGGACGAGTCCCGGTACCTCACCGGGCAACTCCTCGTCGTGGACGGCGGGATGACGATGCAGTCGTCGGCCGCGCCGGGGCGAAGGGCGCAACTCCCCTCCTGAGGGCCGCCTCCGCCCCCGCCTGTCACCTGTCCCTCGCCCCTTGAGGAGCACCTACGTGCCCAGCACATCCGCCCCCCGGCGCACGCCGCGACCGGGCGCGATCACCCCCGTGATCGCGCTGGCCGGAGTCGTGGTGTCGCTCATGCAGACCCTCGTCGTGCCGATCATCCCCGAGCTGCCGCGGCTGCTGCACGCGGCGCCGTCCGACACGTCCTGGGTGATCACCGCGACGCTCCTCGCCGCGGCGGTCGTGACCCCGATCGCCGGGCGGCTCGGCGACATGTACGGCAAGCGCAGGATCCTCGTCGCGAGCCTGGCCGCGCTTGTGGCGGGTTCGGTGGTCTGTGCCGTGACCGACAGCCTGGTCCCGGTGATCGTCGGGCGGGCGCTCCAGGGACTGGCCACGGGCGTCATCCCCGTGGGTATCAGCATGCTGCGGGACGAACTGCCGCCCGCGCGGGTCGGCGGTGCGGTGTCCCTGGTGAGCGCGACGCTCGGCGTCGGCGGCGCGATCGGTCTGCCGGTCGCCGCGGCCATCGTCGAGTACGCCGACTGGCATGTGCTGTTCTGGCTCGCCGCCGCACTGGGCGTGGTCTGCCTCGCCCTCGTCGTCGCGCTGCTGCCCGAGTCGCCGGTGCGCGCGCAGGGGCGTTTCGACGTACCGGGTGCTCTCGGTCTCGCGGCCGGTCTGGTGTGTCTGCTGCTGCCGGTCACCAAGGGCGGGGACTGGGGCTGGACCAGCGCCGCCACTCTGTGGCTGTTCGCGGCGGGTGCCCTCGTCCTCGTCGTCTGGGGCTTCCACGAGACGCGCGTCGCGCAGCCGCTGGTCGACCTGCGCATCACCGTGCGCCGACCGGTGCTGTTCACCAACCTGGCGTCCGTCCTCGTCGGCTTCTCGATGTACGCGATGTCGCTGACCCTGCCGCAACTGCTCCAGTCGCCCGCCGCGACGGGGTACGGCCTGGGTCAGTCCACGCTGGCCGCGGGCCTCGCGCTCGCGCCGGGCGGACTGGTGATGATGGCCCTGTCACCCGTGTCCGCCCGCATCACGGCCAGGTCAGGCGCCCGCACGGCCCTGCTGGTCGGCGTGGCGGTCCTCGGCGTCGGCTACGGGATCGGCCTCCTCCTGATGTCCGAGATGTGGCAGATCGTCCTCGCCTCGATGATCATCAGCGCGGGTGTGGGCATCGCCTACGCCGCGATGCCCGCCCTGATCATGGGCGCCGTACCGGTGACCGAGACGGCGTCGGCCAACGGGGTCAACGCGCTCATGCGCTCGATCGGCACCTCGACGTCGAGCGCGGTGACGGCGGCGATCCTGGCGAACATGACGACGCGCCTGGGTCCGGCGGAGATACCGACCGAGCACGGTTTCCGGATGACGTACGTGGTGGCGATGGCGGCCGCGGGGGTGGGGCTGCTGCTCACGCTGGCGATTCCGGGGGGAGGGGTGCGCCGTCCGGGCGGGGGAGCCGAAGCGCCCGCGCCCGCACCCACGTCTGTGCCCGCGTCCGCGTCTGCGCCCGCGCCCGCGTCCACCTCCGCGCCCGAGGGCACCTCCGTGACGGCCACCGAGGATCGTCACACCCGAACCAAGAAGGGAAACGCACCATGACCCACTCCCACCACCACCCCCGCACCCTGGAGGGCAAGTCGGCCGTCGTCACCGGGGGAGCCTCGGGCATCGGCGGCGCCATCACGAAACTGTTCGTCGCGCGCGGCGCCCGCGTGGTCGTGGTCGACCTTCAGGAGGACGCGGGGCGGGCGCTCGCCGACGGGTCGGGGGACGCGGTGGCCTTCGTGCCGGGCGACGTCTCCGACCGCGACGTGGCGGAGCGGGCGGTGGCCACGGCGGTGGAGCGGTTCGGTTCCCTCGACGTCCTGGTCAACAACGCGAGTGTGTCGCGGCAGAAGCCGTTCGAGGAGCAGACGGACGAGGACTGGGCCCTCGCGATGGACACCGGCCTGTACGCGACGCGCAACTTCATGCTGGCGGCGCTGCCGGAACTGAAGAGGACGGGCAACGCCAGTGTCGTCAACTTCGGTTCGGGCGCGGGACTGAACGGCCAGCCGAACCAGGCGTCGTACGCGGCGGCGAAGGAGGCGATCAGGGGCCTGAGCCGGGTGGCGGCCAATGAGTGGGCGTCCTTCAACATCCGGGTCAACGTGGTCTGCCCGATGGCTCTGACGGCGGGAGTGGCCGCGTGGGCCGAGGCCCGCCCGGAGCAGTACGAGCGGTCCGCGGCCTCGGTCCCGCTGGGCCGCTTCGGCGACCCGGACCGGGACGTCGCCCCCGTGGTGGCCTTCCTGGCGAGCGACGACGCGCGGTACATGACGGGCCAGACGGTGATGGCGGACGGCGGCTCCGTCAAACTCCGCTGACGAGCCGGTCCGGCCGGGTGGAGCCCTTGAAGACCTGGCTGGTGTGCCAGGAGCGGTGGGGGGCGGCGACGGGGCGGGCGCCGGGCCGGGGCCCGATGAGGGGACGGCCCGCGAGGGTGGTGACGTGCTCGCGGGCGGCGTGGCTGCGGCCGGCGAAGTGCGGGGACACGAGGACGCGATGCCCGCGCCCCGAGCCACCCGCACCCTCCGTCCCACCTATGCCGAGGACGCCTCTGTCGAAGAGCTTGTGGTGCAGGGAGCACAGGCACAGCCCGTTGTCGACGTCGTCGGGCCCGTCGAAGGCCCACCAGCGCACGTGCGCGGCCTCGAGTCCGACCGGCACGGTGCCGAGCATGCCGTCGTAGCCGCAGAAGGCGCACTGGTACTCGTAGGCGGTGAGGACCGCGTCCCGCATACGGCGGTCCCGTTGCCGACGCCCGGGCGCCGTCAGGGTCGCGGTCTCCGCCAACTCCAGTTCGAGACCCACGGCGTCGCACAGGTCCTGGTGCAGCGAGGGCGGGAAGTGCAGATCCAGCAGGACCCTTGCCATGCGCCCCAGCAGCGAAGGATCCTGTCGGAGCACCGCCCGCAGCTCCGGCACCAGCCGCCCGGCGGCGCCGCTCGCCCGCAACTCCCGCACGCCGGAGCCGGGGCTGCCGGCACCGCGGTCGGTCCGTACCTCCCACACCCCGTCACTGACCAGATGGTGAAAGGGATAGGCGGGCGTGGTCCCACGCACGGGCCCGTACTCGGCCAGCAGCCCCTTGAGATCGGCCTCCACCGCCGTGTACGCCAACTCGCCCTCGGCATCGACCTGATACCGCCCCAGCGCGTACAGCAGCAGCAAGGGTTTGTGCGGCGCCCGCACACCACCCCGACTCCACTGCCGCAGCTTCGCGACGCGCTCCAGCCAGTCCATGACCGTGATCGTAGGAGCTGCTCAGCCTTGCGCGCGAAGGGACATGAAGAAGTCGTCGACCTCCATGATCTCCTCGTCGATCAGCGAGGGCACGCTCCACCCCGCCCACCCGCCGTGCGCCATGAAGCCGGACGGGAGGCCGGTGCCGTGGGTCTCCACGTACTCCGCCGTGTCGCGCGCCGGTAGTGGACGCCGTCACTGCTCTCAGGTACCGCGCCACGCGTGAGCTCTCATGAGCGGGTATCAGGCCCGCGAGCGTCGTGATCGTCTCCGCGTCGCGCCGGAAGCGGTCCTCACCGGCGAAGCTGCCGGACAAGCCGAGGGGAGTGACGCGACGCATGCGATGTCCTTGGGCCTGTCCGGACTGCTGATGAGGTCAGCTGCGTTACCCGCTACAGCCAGTCCTGCCTCTTGCAGATGAAGCACAGACTTACACGCACCACCCCCATCAGCTGATCGTGCCCACCGGGGTGGGGACGAAGAGGATGGCGGCCCGGCTGGAGATCTTCTTGAAGTCGTCGTCCCGGTAGCGCTGATCTGCGGAAACTTGCTGGTGACCCGCTTGGAGCTGGGGCGATGCGCATTTCCCGTTCCTTCGCCCTGCTGTCTTTCCGCGTGGCCGATTCTCCGCGGTGGGCTCCGGGCTTCTCCAGACAGAGTGAAAGAATTCATACGCGAAAATGCGCGCCTTCGGGTGCCCATGGGCGCGCTGTCCTCCAGACCGCTTTGACACTCTCGTCGTACTGTTCAGACCATCCGGCGTCGGCAATTGCCGTCGCAGAGGCTCTTTCGCCGCGAAGGATGAGCTCGTCAGGCAGTGCTCGTCACGACAGTGTGCAGGGCTCGTCACGACAGTGATGTGCGCACTGCTTCGACCAGTGATGCCGCCCGCACGTCGTCGGAGCCGCTGATGATGTGGTTCATCACGTAGCCGAAGGTGATGCCGTGCTCCGGGTCGGCGAATCCGAAGGAGCCGCCCCGTCCGGTGTGGCCGAAGGACTGCGGCCCGGTCATGGGGTTGCCCTCGGTGGGCAGCATGTATCCGGAGCTGAAGCGGCTGGGCGCCACCAGTACCTGGTCCATTCCGCTCGACTGCTCTTTGGTGGCCGCTGCGATCGTCTGTGGGGTGAGCAGGCGCACGCCGTCCACTTCCCCGATCAGTGCCGCGTACATGCGCGCCAGCCCCCGCGCGGTGCCGATGCCGTTGGAGGCCGGCAGTTCTGCGGCCTGCACCTCGGGGGAGTCGAAGTCGATCGCCGCCGGGTCAGTGACCATGTACGCCCTATTGCTGAAGGAGTTCGGGTCGCTCCAGGCCGCGACCTGTTCGCGGAGGTCTTCGGGGATCGACTCCGCTGGCAGGGTGGTGAAGTCGACGTCCGGCTTCCGGTGCACCATGCGGCTGACCCGGCCGCGTTCGCTCGTCGGCAGCCCGATGAAGAAGTCCAGTCCGAGCGGGGTGGCGAACTCGTCGGCGAAGAAGCGGCCGGGTGAGCGGCCGGACACTCGGCGGATCACCTCGCCGACCAGCCAGCCCCACGTCCGCCCGTGATATCCGTGGGCGGTTCCTGGAGCCCACACGGGGCGTTGCGCGGCCAGTGCGGCGGCCATTGGATGCCAGGCCAACGCCTGGTTCAACGGCATCGGTTGGTCCAGTGTGACCAGACCGGCCTGGTGGGACAGGAGCCAGCGCACCGGGATGTCTGCCTTGCCGTTCGCGGCGAACTCCGGCCAGTACTTGGCCACCGGCGCGTCCAGGTCCAGCTCGCCGCGCTGGACCAGCAGATGCGCGGCGCTCGCAGTTGCCCCTTTGGTTGCCGAGTAGACCAGTTGAAGAGTGTCGCGTTGCCACGGGCGGCCGGTGTCGGGATCGGCGACCCCACCCCACAGGTCCACCACTGGCCGGCCGTGCTGGTACACGCACACCGCCGCGCCGATGTCCCCGTGGTGCGCGAAGTTGGCCGCGAACGCCGCGCGTACGGGCTCGAATTCGGCCGCGACTTCACCGTTGATCGTCGTCATACGGACCATCGTGGCACTCCGGCCGCCTGGGCGAAGGGCTCCGCCCGCACCGCACTCGGAGCATGCGGTGTTCTCGGTCACGCTGTAACAGGCAGCGCCTGGAGCCGCTCGCGGAACTCGCGGATAGCGGGATCTGACTTGCGTGGTTCGAGCCGCGCGGAGAACTCCTTCAGCCGGTCCAGGGCCCGGACGGAGGTGACCTTGTCTTCGAGGAGCCCGGCGCCGTAGTTCGCTGCGTCGAGCGCTCCGTCGAGATCGCCACCGGCAAGGCGGGCCTCGGCCAGACGGCTGGAGCGCACGGCTTTGTCCCGGGGAGCCGCCTTGTTGATGGAGTCTTCCAGGGAGCGCGTAGCGCGCTCCACTTGGCCCGAGCGCAGCAGGACCTTGCCCTCGGTCGACCTCAGCTGTGCCTCGCCGAACCAGGCGAGCCAGTCCGGGGTGTCCTCCACCGTGTGGCGCTCCCAGAGGGAAGCGGCACGATTCAGCGCCGTACCGGCCCTTTGGTGATCGCCGTCGCGGGACAGCGCTTCGGCCTTGTGCAGGTAGAGGAAGGACTGGGTGTAGGGCGAGAGCGTTCGAGGTGCGTTGTCCAGGGCGGTTGAGATGAGGTCGACCCGCTCGGCGGTGCGGCCGGCCTCGGAGACGTGCACGCCCATCTCCGCCAGGACGAAGGCGCCGAAGGCATCGTCACCGGCCGTACGGGCGCTACGCAGGGCTCCGACGTAGTACTGCTGCCCGGCCGACCGCAGCCCTGAGTCGTAGGCCATCCAGCCGGACAGGTGCGACACCCGGGCCGCGAGCGCGTACAGCCGGAGGCGGACGCTGTCTGTGTACCGGCCGGCGCTGAGGAGACCGCTGATCAGGCTGAAGTCACCGCGTGCTTGCTCCAGAAGCCGGGCGCCGCCGAGCTGGTCGTCGAGCGTGCGGAGCGTGCTGATCCGTTGCTCGAGCGTCGAGACCATCTTGTCGGTGACTTGATCGCCGTTGAGCGCAGAGGCGAACGCCGGCGGTGCCTCGACCCAGCTCGCCGCGAGCCCTGTCAGGGCGGCTCCGGTGATGGTGAGGAAGCCCCGGCGGTCCAAACGACCGCTGCCCACCAGGTCAGCCAACGCCTCGACGGTTCCCGCCTCCGTCCATGGGGCAGTAAGCCCTGTCACTTCCCATACGGGCAGCCACTGTGGCCATTGCTCCGCCTGGATCCGCGTGTAGGGGACACGGAGGAGATCGGCGAGCACGCGCTGAGCATCCCCGTCCGGCTCTTGTCCCTGCTCCCACTTCCACACCGTCGTCCGGTTGGTCGCCAGGGAGATGCCGAGCAGCGTGCCATGTGACCGCATGCGGCGGGCGAACTCGGCCTTTCCCCATCCATGCGACTGGCGCACGAAGGTCAGCGGGTGAACTGCTAACGGTTCACCGGGCACGTCATCACTCCCGTCATCCCCTCACAGCGTGGTCCGGAGGCTACTGCGCGTACAGGCCCGCGGAAGGGTGTCCCCGAGAGAAACCCCCAAGAAACGTTCCGGGTCTGCACGCCGCGGCAGTTGACTGTGAGAGCCCCACCGGAGCAGCGAGAAGGTGCCGCTCCTGTACGACCATCACGCAAGGCGGCTCCATCACCGTCCCCCGTCGGAGATGGAGCCGCTCCCCACCCGTCCAGCGGCCGTCCGCCATGCCTGTGCTCGTCGCATGCTTCGCCCTCACTGGTGCGGAGAACGAGGCATCTCCCGCCCGTCACAGGGCTCTTGACTCGTGCGGGCGTGGACTCGCATTGGTGGACTGCTTCGCGGCCCGACTACGGAGTGGGACCGGACCTGTACTCCAGCCACTGGCCCGAACGGCGGCCTGAGCAACCTCCCATTCATGCGCCCCAGACCTATCAGGCCCCACAGCAGAGCAGCCGGGTCTGTATGTGAGCGCCGCGTTGCGCTCTGCCAGCTTCAGGCTGCCCACTGACCGCCGCTCTCACGTAACCAACATCTCCCACGGGCGTGGGAGCGGCCTTTGAACCCTCGCCGGTGTCCTGGCGAGGGATCCGAACAGGAAGGAGCAAGAGGTGGCACAGACCATTGCACCGCTTCCCACGAGGAGCGGCCTTCTGGTGGCGGTCGAGGAGCTGACCGCCGTCCACGACCGGTACGACAGCCTCCGGTCCGACAACCAGGGGAGCTCCGGAGACGCCCCGTGGCCCGGCGGTGACGGCAATTTGACCGAGGTCGCATAGCGCCAGGCGGCAGGGCGAGCTCGGTGCTTCGTGCTCGCCCTGCCGCATCTGCACCACATGGAAGAACGCATGAGGAGGCAGTAATGGAACACCAGTTGATCAATGCCATCGAGGCGGCGCTCGGGTGGAACGGGCCCGGTGAACTCGGCAAGGGATTCGCCCGGGGACGCATGGGCGACGTGGGCCTCGCCGCTCGCATCTTGACGCCGAACCGCCTGCTCGACGTCGCGATGCGCAGGAGCCTGAACCGCCCGCAGTTCCGGTGCTTCCAGAAGGGCGAGGAAGTCCACCCAGCCATCTACTACACCGACGTTGTCAGCCCCCGTGGCCAGAGCATCCCCACGGTCAACATGCGCAGCCTGGGCAGGCTGCTCGAAGAAGGCGCCACGCTCATCCTCGACCAGCTCAACGTCTTCGACCCGACCATGGAGGTCGCCTGCCGGGCACTGCAGTGGTGGTCCCACGAGCGGGTACAGGTCAACGCCTACCTGACGACGAACGACGCCTCCGGCTTCCCGCTGCACTGGGACGACCACGATGTGGTGATCGTCCAGCTCGCGGGCGAGAAGGAGTGGGAAGTACGCGGGACTTCCCGCGCGGCTCCCCTGTACCGGGACGCCGACCCCAACACCACCCCGAGCGAGGAGATCGTCTGGTCCGGCGTCATGCGGACCGGCGACATCATGCACATCCCCCGAGGGCATTGGCACCGGGCGACCCGGGTCGGCACCGGCTCAGGGAAGAGCCTCCACGTGACCTTCGGCATCACCCAGCGCACGGGGGCGAGCTGGCTGGCATGGATGGCCGACTGGTGCCGCGAGCAGGAGATCTTCCGGCGTGACCTGGACCGCAGTCCCGGAGCCAGCAGCGAAGCCCTGCGCGAGGCCGCCGTACAACTGATCGGCGAGCGCTCACCCGCCGACTTCCTGGCCGTCTACGAGCAGCAGACGACGCTGCCCCGCCATGTGCCCTACCTGGACATCCTCGGCCCCCTGGAGGCCGCGGTGTGCACCACCCGCTTCCGCCCCGAGATCAAGGAGAACGGCGACACCGTCGACGTCCTGGCCTCGGGCAAGAAGCTCACCTTTGCGTCCAAGGCCCTGCCCGCGCTGCGTCTTCTGCTCAGCGGCCGGCCGGTCCCGCTCGACCAGGCGGCGGCCACCGTCGGAGCCGAAGTGGCCGAGGTCGCCGAGATCTTGGTGAAGGAGGAGATGTGCGCGACGCTGACCCCCGAGTTGTCCTCGGGTTACACCGGTCTCGTCACGAACGCCGTCTCCTGACCGGCGCGCTGGACCTCGGCGTCACCGCGCTCGACACCAGCTCCAATTACCTCGGCTTTCGCTCGCACGAGGTTCTGGCGCGCGTGGCCGGGGATCTGCTGCCGAGATTCACGCTTTCCACCAAGGTCGGCTATTTCCCGGGGGCAGACAGGGCGGAGCACTCCCTCGACCCGGCGCGGCTGCACGTAGCCGTGGAACAAGCGGTCAAGGGCCTCGGGCGGGAGCCGGACCTGATCTTCCTGCACAACCCGGAACACACCCTCACGGGAGCCGCGTCCCGCGACCGATACACACTGGCCCAAGCGTGCGCCGCGCTCGACGTAGCCGCGTCGAAGGGGCTGTGCGGTGCCTGGGGCATCGCGTCCTGGGATCCCGCCCCGCTGGTGGACCTGGTCGACGTAGCCCTGCCGCGGCCCTCGGTCCTCATGGTCCGCGCCGGTCTCCTGGTCGGGACCAGGACACTCGACGCAGCCGATGTCGTGGCCGCGGCATGGGGCCTCGGCAGCGAAAGGGTCTGGGGGATGAGCCCCTTCGGGGGCAGCACCCGTGCTCCGGTGTGGGACCGGATCAACCCTGGTGTCTTTCTCCGGAGCGGCGACCGCGTAACCCGGGTGCAGGCGGCCTTCCGGGTGGCGTACGACCTTCCGCAGGTCAGCACCATCGCCGTGGGCACGGATGAGCCCGCTCACCTGGGCGAACTGATGGGCGCCCTGGCCAGCAAGGTGGACGAGCGGGCCGTTCGCGAGTACCGGGACCTCATCCGATCACGGTCGCGTGATCAGCCTGCTTGAAGCTCCGCGACGACCCGCTCCACCATCCGGCGCGCGGGCTCCAGCCGGGGGTCCTGTGGGTGTGCGTGCGGCCCAAGGATCTTCGAACACGCGAAGAGCGTCATCAGCTTGCCGTCCCGGCTCTCGAAGTCGTGGCGTCGCTCGTGCCACACGCGATCGACCAGGGCAGGGACGGCGAGCGAGCTGCCCCACAGCGAAGCGGCATCCAAGCCGCGCGGCGCGTTGCCCCAGTCCTCCCAGTCGAAGAGCGAGAACGTCGGTGCGGTCATGTTGGCCCAGTTCAGGTCCGCGTGGGCGGGCACCCAGCGCTCGATGGTGGTGTCGAGGTCGTGGGCGGGGGCGACGCTGCGGACGGCTTCAGTGACAAGAGCCTGCGTGACGGTGATGGTGTCCGGGGTGGCGACGCGCCGCGTTTCCTGGGCCGAGAGCGCGTCGAGCGAGGCGTTGAACGCCTGCCACCACGAGTCCTGGAGCCTCGGGTCCTCGCTGAGGATCGCGTTGCCGATGGGGGGACCCGGCAGGAGCTCGGTCTCGTCGGCCCGCCACATCACGGGTTCGTCCGCGTCCCGCCAGACCACGCACCCACGCCAGACGGGCTGGGCAATGCCTTCCAGACGTGCGGCGCACTCAGTGCCGTTCCAGCCCTGCACACCGATCTTGTCGAGCCGGCGCCTCTCGATGCGGATCCATGTACGCCGGTCCGTACGCGCGCCGACCGAGCGGCGTTTGCGTAGCACCGTCTCCCGGTCCAGCTCGACTTGCAGGCATCGCTCTACGTGATCGAGAACGATGTCCACCGATTCAACTCGCAGGTCGACGGCGCGCGCCGAAGGGGCCGAGAGCGTCATGCGGGCGACCGTAGCACCGGCACAACTCACGCCATGGCCGACTCGGCGAACACAGCAGGACCCGGACAGAAGCCCCGGTGTGGCGCAGACGCACGGCCTGCGCCACGCTCACCTCACGGCAAGCTCGGGGCCGCTGTCGGTCCTCCGCGGTCGACGGTTGCGGCTCTCACCTCTCACGGGGTGAGCCGTTTGGGCCCGCGGAAGAGGAAGGTCGCCTCGCAGATCGAGTCCAGGCCGAGCATCACCATCAGCACCCTTCCGAGGCCCATGCCGAGACCACCGTGCGGCGGGCACCCGTACCGGAATGCGTTCAGGTAGTCCTGCAACGGCTCGGTGCTCATGCCCTTCTCTGCGGCCTGCTTGAGCAGCACCTCGTACCGGTGCTCGCGCTGGGCGCCGGTGGTGACCTCCAACCCCTTCCACAGCAGGTCAAAGCTCAGGGTCACGCCCGGGTGGCGTGGTCGGGACGGAGACTTCGACCCCGAAGTGCTCGGCGATCGCCTCACCGTGCGCGTCGGCGACCTTGGCGATGGCGTGCGCAAGCATCTGCTCCTCGAACACCATCACGTCCTCGACGCCGTCGATCCAGGCCAGCTCCGCGTCGACGCCGGTGAACTCGGTGGCGTGCCGGGAGGTGAAGGACGGCTCGGCGCGGAAGACCGGGCCGATCTCGAAGACCTTGTCGATCCCGGCCGCGATCGCCATCTGCTTGTAGAACTGCGGCGACTGTGCCAGGTAGGCGGAGCGGTCGAAGTACCCGTGCTTGAAGACCTCCGCGCCGGACTCCGAGGCGGTGCCCATGAGCTTGGGCGTGTGCATCTCGGTGGCGCCCTGCGCGTAGGCGTACTCGCGCATCCCAGGCTCCAGGGTGGTCTGCACGGCGAACATCAGCTGGGTGGCGGGGCGTCGGCGTACGTCGAGGAAGCGCCAGCCGAGGCGCTGTTCCAGGCCGGTGTGCTCGTCGATCGGCAGGGGCGTGGCGGCCGGGTTGAGGGCCTCGACCGACTCCGGGACGATCTCCAGGCCGCCCAGCTTCACCTGGGCGGCGTCCACGACGCGGCCGGTGACGCATACGGCGGACTCGGTGGTCAGGGCTTCGAGCTGTGCTTCCAGCGGGCCGTCGTCGCGCTTGTGCGTCAGCTGCGCCATGCCCGTGCTGTCCCGCACGAGGCCCGATGACGGGGGCTGGCCGGCGGGGCATGGGACCAACAGGCGTGGTCGTTCCTCCCCGCGCTCGGGAGGGTCTTCACCTCGGGGCGCGAGACCGCCTTCACAGCTACCGGCGGTTCTCTCGGCTCGCGTGATCCCTTGTGGGGATCTGTCCGTGTCCGTGCGACGGGCGGTGGCCGCTGAAGCTGGGGAGTCGGCCCGTCTTCGACATCTTTCGCCGACCTGGCTCCCGGGCGCTGACAGCGGCCAACTGTTCAACCGCGACATCAGCACCGTCGCCACCGATACGGCATCCCACAGGCGCGGCGACGCGCGAGCTGCGGTGACAGCGCGGGCCCGGAGACCGCAGTATCGACCTCGATGTAGTTCAAAGCCATCCGCGTACGCGAAGTAGATCAAGCTCCTCGGTTCCCGCTACAACCAGTCCCGCCTCTTGAAGATGAAGTACAGGCTCACACACACCACACCCATCAGACCGATCGCGAACGGATAGCCGAAGGTCCAGCTCAGCTCCGGCATGGTGTCGAAGTTCATGCCGTAGATCGTGCCCACCAGGGTGGGGGCGAAGAGGATGGCGGCCCAGCTGGAGATCTTCTTGATCTCCTCGTTCTGTTCGAAACCCGCCTCCGCCAGAGCCCGCATCTCCGCGTTCTGCTGCTGGGTGACGAGGGTGGCGTTGACGGTGAGGATGTCGGTCAGGGCCTGGCGGAAGCTGTCGACGCGTTCGCTGGTGTGGGTCACGTGGTCGGCCACGTCGCGGAGGTAGCGCTGGAGCTCCTCGTCCGTGCCGTACTTCGCGAAGCCCGCCATCAGGCCGTGCAACATGCCCACCAGGGGGCGTGTGGCCCGCTGGAACTCCACCACTTCGCGGGAGAGTTCGTAGATGCGGCGGGAGACGGACGGGTCGCCGCCGAAGACCTCCGTCTCGATCTCGTCGATGTCGTTCTGGACGCCGGAGACCACGGGCGCGTAGCCGTCGACCACCGCGTCCAGGATGGCGTACAGGACCGCCTCCGGGCCGAGGCGCAGCAGTTCCGGGCTCTCCTCCATCCGGCGGCGCACCGCCGACAGGTCGGGGGCCGCGCCGTGCCGCACCGTGATCACGAAGTCCGCGCCCACGAAGATGTGCAGCTCACCGAAGTCGACCTCCTCGGGGGCGTCCAGGTAGCGCGCCGCGCGGAGGACCACGAAGAGGGTCTCGCCGTACCGCTCCAGCTTCGGGCGCTGGTGCGCCTCCATCGCGTCCTCGACGGCCAGCTCGTGCAGGTCGAACTCGGCCGCCAGCGACAGGAGTTCCTGTTCCGTCGGGCGGGCGAGGCCGATCCACGCCATGCCGTCGGGCTCTGCCCGCAGCGCGCGGAAGGTGGCGGCCAGGGAGCCCGGCGACGCCACCTGCACGCCGTCGCGGTACAGCGACGCCTGCACCACGCTCGGGCTGGTGGTGGTGTTGGCGCCGCCGCCGCTGCTCCCGCTCCCGCCCTCCGTCGGCGCGGGCCGCCGCCACCCGTCCTCCGACCGGAGCTTCTCGTGGTGCTGCGGCGCGTCCGCCGGTGGCATTCCGTCCTGCGTCGACTGGGACGCGGCCCGCCGCCATGAGTGCTTGCGAGCCTGCTGCGGGCGGTGTGCGCGTCGCTCGGGGGTCACCTGTGCCCCTCCCGTGGTCGTTCGGTTCCCTACATCCCGGATCAGGGTATATGCGCCTGATGAACAGCGGCGCGCCACCGGTCGCGTCGCCCTCGCGGACCGGATCTGTCCGCGATCGGGGCTAGCGTGCGGCACATGACGAACACCCCGGCCGCCCCGCTCCTCGGCCCCCGCGCACTCAACCGCGCCACCCTCGCCCGGCAACTCCTCCTGGAGCGTGCCGCGATGTCCGCCGAAGCGGCCCTCACCCACCTCGTCGGGCTCCAGGCGCAGAACGTGAAGCCGCCCTACCTCGCTCTCGCCGCCCGTCTCGCGGAGTTCGATCCGATGGAGCTGTCCGGGCTGATGGACTCACGTGCGGCGGTGCGCATCGTCACCATGCGGTCCACCGTGCACACTCTCACCGCCGCCGACGCCCTCCTCCTGCGGCCCTTCAGCCAGAGCGCGATCGACCGCGAGCTACGGATGTTCCGGCACGGCCTCGACGGGGTGGACCTGGACCGGCTCGCCGCGCTCGCCCGCGCCCACGTCGAGGACGCGCCCCGTACGCCCGCCGCGATCCGTGCCGAGCTGCGGCGGCACTGGCCGGACGCCGACCCGCAGTCCCTCGGCATCGCCGCCCGCGCCCGGCTGCCGCTGCTCCAGGTCACCCCGCGCGGACTGTGGCGCCGCAGCGGGCAGGTCGCGCTCACCACCGCCGAGCACTGGCTCGGCCGGCCGTGCGCCGAGGACCCCGCCCCGGACGACATCGTGCTGCGCTATCTCGGCGCGTTCGGGCCCGCCTCCGTCAAGGACATGCAGGCCTGGGCGGGCCTGACCCGGCTGCGCGACGCCTTCGAGCGGCTGCGGCCCCGGCTGCTCACGTTCCGCGACGAGCACGGCGTCGAGCTGTTCGACCTGCCCGGCGCGCCCCGGCCCGACCCCGACACCCCGGCCCCGGCCCGCTTCCTGCCCGAGTACGACAACCTGCTCCTCTCCCACGCCGACCGCACCCGCGTCGTGGCCCCCGCGCACAAGGACCGCACCTGGACCGGGAACCAGCCCCACTGCACCTTCCTCGTGGACGGTTTCCTCGCGGGCGTCTGGCGTTTCGAGGAGCCCGGGAGTGCGGCCGAGGACGCGTCCCCGGACGGTGCCGGGCGGGTCGTCGTCGAGCCGTTCGTGGAGCTGACCCGGCGGCAGCGCGCCGAAGTCGCCGCCGAGGCCGAGCGCACGGCCCGGGTTCTCATGGGCGACCACGCCCGCTCTTGCGATGTCGCGTTCGGGACGGTGGTCCAAGGGCCTCGCCCGTGACAGGCCTTGCCCGTGTGGAGGCCCCGCCCGTGGCCGTCGCGAGACAGCCACGCCCCGTGGGCCTACGGCAGCAGCCCCGACCTGCGCGCCACCACCACCGCCTCCCACCGCGTCCGCGCCCCCAGCTTCCGCATCGCCGACCGCAGATAGCTCTTCACCGTCTCGGGGCGCAGGCCCAGGCGCTCCGCCGCCACCGCGTTGGTCACGCCGTCCGTCAGGCAGACCAGTACGTCCAGCTCGCGCGGGGCGAGCCGCGGGGCCGCCGACATCGCGGCCGGGGCGGGAGCCGGTATCGCGGTCATCGGTGTCGCGGACGTCGGTGTCGCGGACATCAGCCTCGCGCACTCCGCAAGCAGCTCCTCCCGCAACGCGGGATCATCGATGCGCGGAGCCAGCGCACGCAGCGCCTCCCGCGCCTCCCGAACCTGCTCCCACGCCCCGCTGTGCCCTGGCGGCAGCCCGGTGCCGTGCCCCGGCGGCAGCCCGGCGCCGTGCCTCGGCGGCAGCCCCGACGCCGCCTCCCGCGCCGCGGCCACCAGCGCCGCCGCCTCGTCCCGTACCACCAGCGCCTGCTCCACGTCCCGCGCCGCCGCCACGGCGGCGGCGAGCGTCCGGTCGCCCAGCGGCAGCGCGGTGCGCAGCGCCCCGTACAGCAGGCCGCGCACCCGGCGGCGTACCACCAGCGGTACGGCGAGCACCGCGCGCAGGCCCTCGGGGGCGACCACGGCGTCGTACTCGTGGCTGATCTGCCGCGACGTGCTGTAGTCCGTGACCGTGCAGGGGCGGGCCAGGGCCACCGCCTTGCCGCCGAGCCCGTTGCCCGCGCGGATCGCCAGGCCGCTCAGGGAGCGCGTGGCGGTGCCGTTCAGTTCGGCTATCCGTACGCAGGAGGCGTCGTCGACCAGGCCGCCGAAGGCCACCTCCAGGCCCGTGCCCCGGCGCAGCCGTTGCAGCGCGGCCCGCACCTCCGCCGCCTCGACGCCGTCCGCAACCGTCACGCGTCCGCCCTTTCCGCCTCCGGGCTCCGTGCCGTCCCGTGTCGCCCAGCGCCCGCGTGGGACACGAGTTCCGTATCGTCCCGTGTCGCCCAGCGCCCGCGTGGGACACGAGTTCCGTATCGTCCCGTGTCGCCCAGCGCCCGCGCGGCACGCGAGCCCCGTACCGCCCCGTGTCACCCCGCCCGAGCGGGACACCACCCCCGTACGGGGGTAGTGAGACCTGCGTCACGGATTACACGATGGTACGGACGAGCGGCGGCACGCGGAATGCGAGGGGTGCAGATGACGGCGACCGGAGCGGGTGGCGGCACGGAGGGCTTCCGGGAGGCGCGGGACTTCCTGTTGCGCCACCGGGAGGACTACCGGACCGCGTACGAGGGCTTCGCCTGGCCGCGGCCCACCCATTTCAACTGGGCCCTCGACTGGTTCGACACCATCGCGGCGGGCAACGACCGCACGGCCCTGCACATCGTGGAGGAGGACGGGGCCGAGACCCGGCTGACCTTCGCCGACCTGTCGCGGCGCTCCGCGCAGGCCGCCAACTGGCTGCGCGGCCTCGGCGTGCGCGCCGGGGACCGCCTCGTCGTGATGCTCGGCAACCAGGCCGAGCTGTGGGAGGTCGCGCTCGCCGCGATGAAGCTGCGGGCCGTGGTGATCCCGGCGACGCCGCTGCTCGGCGCCGCCGACCTGCGCGACCGCATCGAGCGCGGCCGGGCGCGGCACGTCGTCGTGCGCGGCGAGGACACCGCCAAGTTCGCCGGTGTGCCGGGGGAGTACACCCGGATCGTGGTCGGGGACCGTGCGAGCGCGGAGGCCCCGGCCGGACCCGAGTGGATCGCGTACGACGGTGTCGGCGGGGTCGGCGGGGTCGGCACCGCCCCGGCCGACTTCACCCCCGACGGCCCCACCCTCGCCGACGACCCGCTGATGCTGTACTTCACCTCCGGCACCACCGCCCGGCCCAAGCTCGTGGAGCACACCCATGTCTCCTATCCGGTGGGGCATCTGGCGACCATGTACTGGATCGGGCTCAAGCCCGGCGACGTGCATCTGAACATCTCCTCGCCCGGCTGGGCCAAGCACGCCTGGTCCAACCTCTTCGCGCCGTGGAACGCGGAGGCGACCGTGTTCCTCTACAACTACACCCGGTTCGACGCGGCGCGGCTGATGGCCGAGATGGACCGGGTGGGCGTCACCAGCTTCTGTGCGCCGCCCACCGTGTGGCGCATGCTCATCCAGGCCGACCTCACCCAGCTGCGGACGCCGCCACGGGAGGTCGTCGCGGCGGGCGAACCCCTGAACCCGGAGGTCATCGAGCAGGTCCGGCGCGACTGGGGAGTGACCATCCGGGACGGTTTCGGGCAGACCGAGACCGCCGTGCAGGTCGCCAACAGCCCCGGCCAGGAGCTGAAGCCGGGCTCGATGGGGCGGCCCACGCCCGGCTTCGTCGTCGAACTGCTCGACCCCGTGACAGGCGAGCCGGGGGCCGCGGAGGGCGAGATCGCGCTCGACCTGTCGGCGCGTCCCGTCGGCCTGATGGCCGGCTACCACGGCGACCCGGAGCGCACCGCCGAGGCCACGGCGGGCGGCTACTACCGCACCGGTGACATCGGCGCGCGCGACGCCGACGGCTGTCTGACCTACGTCGGCCGGAGCGACGACGTCTTCAAGGCATCCGACTACAAGATCTCGCCGTTCGAGCTGGAGAGCGCGCTCCTGGAGCACGAGGCCGTCGCCGAGGCCGCGGTCGTGCCCGCCCCCGACCCGGTGCGGCTCGCCGTCCCCAAGGCGTACGTGGTGCTCGCCGCGGGCCACGAACCGGGCCCCGACACGGCGAAGCTGCTCTTCGAGCACTCACGGGCGACGCTCGCCCCGTACAAGCGCGTCCGCCGTCTGGAGTTCGGCGCGCTGCCCAAGACGGTGTCCGGCAAGATCCGCCGCGTCGAGCTGCGCGAGGCCACGGCCAAGGGGTCCGACGCCGAGTACCGCGAGGAGGACTTCCGGTGAGCGGGACCGCGGCGCCGACCGGGCGTGCGGAGCGTGCGGAGCTGTCCTACGCGCACGGCACCAGCACGACCCCGCTGCTCGGCGACACCATCGGGCAGAACCTCGCCCGCGCCGTCGCCGCCTGGCCGGACCGGGACGCCCTCGTCGATGTCGCCGCCGGGACCCGCTGGACGTACGCCGAGTTCGGCGCCGACGTCGAGCGGTTGGCGCTCGCGCTGCTCGGCTCCGGGGTCGGCAAGGGCGACCGGGTCGGCATCTGGGCCGTCAACTGCGCCGAGTGGGTGCTCGTGCAGTACGCCACCGCCCGCATCGGCGCGATCATGGTGAACATCAACCCGGCCTACCGCTCCCACGAACTCGCCTACGTGCTGCGGCAGTCGGGCGTCTCGCTGCTCGTCGCCACCGAGCGGCACAGGACCAGCGACTACCGGGCCATGATCGAGGAGGTCCGGGGCACCTGCCCCGAGCTGCGGGCCGTCCACTACATCGGGAACGACGTGTCGTGGGGGGCGCTCCTGGACGCCGCCCGGTCGGTCGGGGCCGACGAACTCGGCTCCCGTGAAGCGGAGTTGAGCTGCGACGACCCCGTCAACATCCAGTACACCTCGGGCACCACCGGCTTCCCCAAAGGAGCCACGCTCTCCCACCACAACATCCTCAACAACGGCTACTGGGTGGGCCGCACCATCGGCTACACCGAGCAGGACCGGGTGTGTCTGCCCGTGCCCTTCTACCACTGCTTCGGCATGGTGATGGGGAACCTCGGCGCCACCTCGCACGGCGCGTGCGTCGTCATCCCCGCGCCGTCGTTCGACCCGGTGGCCACGCTGCGCGCCGTGGAGCGCGAGCAGTGCACCTCGCTGTACGGGGTGCCGACGATGTTCATCGCCGAACGCAACCTCGCCGACTTCGCCACGTACGACCTGAGCAGTCTGCGTACGGGGATCATGGCCGGATCGCCCTGTCCCGTCGAGGTCATGAAGCGCGTCGTCGCCGAGATGCACATGGCGGAGGTCTCCATCTGCTACGGCATGACCGAGACCTCGCCGGTCTCCCTGCAGACCCGGATGGACGACGACCTGGAGCGGCGCACCGGGACCGTCGGCCGGGTCCTGCCGCACATCGAGGTCAAGGTCGTCGACCCGGCGACCGGGGTGACGCTGCCGCGCGGCGCGTCCGGCGAGCTGTGCACCCGCGGGTACAGCGTGATGCTCGGCTACTGGAACGACCCCGAACGGACCGCCGAGGTCATCGACTCCGGGCGCTGGATGCACACCGGGGACCTCGCCGTCATGCGCGACGACGGGTACGTGCGGATCGTCGGCCGCATCAAGGACATGATCATCCGTGGTGGCGAGAACGTCTATCCGCGCGAGATCGAGGAGTTCCTGTACGGGCATCCGAAGATCGCCGACGTACAGGTGGTCGGAGTGCCCGACGAGCGGTACGGGGAGGTCCCGCTCGCCTGCGTCATCCCGCGCGACCCCGAGGACGCCCTGACGCTCGCGGAACTCCAGGAGTTCTGCGAGGGGCGGCTCGCCCGCTACAAGGTCCCGGTGGCCCTGCGCGTCCTGGAGAGCTTCCCGATGACGGTGTCGGGCAAGGTGCGCAAGGTGGAGCTGCGGGAGAAGTTCGGCTGAGCCGGGCCCTCGCCGGGCGGGCGGTGTCCGGGGGGTGTCCGGGAGGGGGCAGGTGTCGCGGCGGGCGTCGCGCCCGGCCCCCCACGGCGTGGCGGGCGCCCCGTCACGCCCCCGTCGCCGTCAGTTCGTCCGCCGCGCCGTTCAGGGGCTCCGGTGTGCCCGAGAGTTCGATGCGGAACAGGGCCACGTCCAGTTCGTCGGCGCGGGAGCGGGCCGCCGGGGTGAAGCCGGACAGTGCGAAGCACGCGCAGGTCACCGTGTGCGTCATCGCCGTCAGCCAGGCGCACTCCACGTCCCGCAGGGAGGCGGGGCGCGCGGTCGGCTCGATCTGCGCGAGCACCCCGAGGGCCGTGAGCCGGGTGCCCGACGGGGGCCGCTCCTCGGCGGGGTACGCCTCGCGCACGTCCTCGTAGCCGAGCCAGCGCAGGAACAGGGCGCAGGTGGCCACCGCGTCCCGTGCGCTGCGGACGGGCAGCGGACGGAAGGCGTACCGCGGGGTCGGCGCCGTCCGCGGCAGGGGGATGTGCGGCGGCGTGAGGGAGGGACGGCTCTTCGGCGCGCACGGCGCGCACGACGCGCAGGGCGCGGCCCCCTCGTCCCCCTCCGGCGCGCACAGCGCGCAGGTCCCGTCCCCGGGGTCCGGCTCGCGCGCGCCGCCCCCGGCGCCCGCACCCTCCGCGCGCTCTGCCCCCTCCGCCCCCTCTTCTGATGTCACCGGAACCCGCAGCACCGTCCCGCACGCGCAGCCCAGCTCCGGCCGCGGCCAGTCCGTGCCGCGCCCGCAGGTCGCGCACCGCACCGTCACCCAGGCGTCGGCCGGGGTCCGGTGGGTCAGCGCGACGGCGGCGCCGTGCGTGACGGGCGGGACCACGGGGGCGCCACAGGCGCAGGGGAAGGCCGGGGGCGCGTAGATCTGTTCGTGCCGGCACACCGGGCACCGCACCAGGACGTCGTACCCCGCCATCGTCCACACCCCCGCCGTCCGTACTCCGCCGCCCGCGTGTCCTACCCCGCGGGCGGCGCGTCCATGGCGGCCGTGGGCGGACTTTCGGCCACCAGCCTGCCGGAGCCCATCGTCATACGGAACGCAACCGCGCCGATACGCCATTTTGAGCTGCGCCGAACCCGGAGTCCCTTGACGGTCCCGGCGCACCCCCTTACATTGCTTCCATATAGCAGAACATAGTTTCCGTAATGCGGAAAGTACGTGCGGAACGCAGATGCGGAACTCAGATGCGGAATTCACAGCTCACCGCGGGGCGCGACGGGAGCCGAATTCGCCGGCCGAAGCAGGAGAACTCCATGGCTCGTATGACCGCTGCCCGCGCGGCAGTCGAGATCCTCAAGCGCGAGGGCGTCACCGACGCGTTCGGCGTGCCGGGGGCCGCGATCAACCCCTTCTACAAGGCGCTCAAGGAAGGCGGGGGCATCGCCCACACGCTCGCCCGCCACGTCGAGGGCGCCTCGCACATGGCCGAGGGGTACACGCGTACCGAGGCGGGCAACATCGGTGTCTGCATCGGCACTTCGGGCCCCGCGGGCACCGACATGATCACCGGCCTGTACTCCGCCATCGGCGACTCGATCCCGATCCTGTGCATCACGGGCCAGGCGCCCACCCATGTGATCCACAAGGAGGACTTCCAGGCCGTCGACATCGCCGCCATCGCCAAGCCGGTCACCAAGATGGCCGTCACGGTCCTGGAGGCCGCGCAGGTCCCCGGCGTCTTCCAGCAGGCCTTCCATCTGATGCGCTCCGGCCGTCCGGGCCCGGTCCTCATCGACCTGCCCATCGACGTCCAGCTCACCGAGATCGAGTTCGACCCGGAGACGTACCAGCCGCTGCCGGTCTACAAGCCAGCCGCGAGCCGCGCGCAGGTCGAGAAGGCCGTCGGCATGCTCATCGAGTCCGAGCGGCCGCTGATCGTCGCGGGCGGCGGCATCATCAACGCCGACGCCTGCGAACTGCTCGTGGAATTCGCCGAACTGACGGGCACTCCGGTCGTCCCCACCCTGATGGGCTGGGGCATCCTGCCCGACGACCACGAGCTGAACGCCGGGATGGTCGGCCTCCAGACCTCGCACCGCTACGGCAACGCCACGTTCCTGGAGTCCGACTTCGTCCTCGGCATCGGCAACCGCTGGGCCAACCGCCACACCGGCTACAAGCTGGACGTGTACCGCGAGGGCCGCACGTTCGTGCACGTCGACGTCGAGCCCACCCAGATCGGCAAGATCTTCGCGCCGGACTACGGCATCGCGTCCGACGCCAAGGCGGCCCTGGAGCTCTTCGTCGAGGTCGCGCAGGAGCTGAAGGCGGCGGGCCGCCTGCCCGACCGCGGCGCGTGGATCGCCCGCGGCCAGGAGCACAGGTCCACGCTCCTGCGCCGCACGCACTTCGACGACATCCCCATCAAGCCGCAGCGCGTGTACGAGGAGATGAACAAGGCCTTCGGCCCGGAGACCCGGTACGTCTCCACGATCGGCCTGTCCCAGATCGCGGGCGCCCAGATGCTGCACGTCTACAAGCCGCGGCACTGGATCAACTGCGGCCAGGCGGGCCCCCTCGGCTGGACCGTCCCGGCCGCCCTGGGCGTCGCCACGGCCGACCCGGACGCCCAGGTCGTCGCCCTCTCCGGGGACTACGACTTCCAGTTCATGATCGAGGAACTGGCCGTCGGCGCCCAGCACCGCATCCCCTACGTCCACGTCCTCGTGAACAACTCCTACCTGGGCCTGATCCGCCAGGCCCAGCTCGGCCTGGACATCGACTTCCAGGTGAACCTGGAGTTCGAGAACATCAACTCGCCGGAGCTCGGCGTGTACGGCGTCGACCACGTCAAGGTCGCCGAGGGCCTCGGCTGCAAGGCGATCCGCGTGACCGACCCGAACGAGCTGGGCGCCGCCTTCGAGCAGGCCAAGAAGCTCGCGCAGGAGTACCGCGTGCCGGTCGTCGTCGAGGCGATCCTGGAGCGCGTCACCAACATCTCCATGAGTCGTACGGCGGACATCAGCGACGTCACCGAGTTCGAGGAGATCGCCACGGAGCCCTGGCACGCCCCCAGCTCCATCAAGACCCTCAAGGTCTGAGCCGGCCACCCCGTACTCTCGCCCGGCCCCCGCTCCTCGTGGAGCGGGGGCCGGTTGGCGTCCCGTACCTCACCGCCCGGCGGCGGGTGCCGGTGTCCCAGCCCGTGTCGCTCGCCTCGGGGGTACGGACTTGTCGGTGAGCGGAGGTCGTCGTCACGGCACCGACTCTCCCGCGCGCCGGGGCGCGGATCGTCAGCCGTGACGGTGAACCGCCTCCGCCGTGCGGGGGAGGGCCCGTACACGCCGAGGCACCCAGTACGCACGGCGTACTGGGTGCCTGGAGACTGCTGCCGCCCGACGGCGCGCGACTGGCGGAACATGCGTACGCGCCGCCGGGCGGAATCCGTGGGGCACGACCGGGACCGCGGCGGCCGGGCGACGGTCCCCGGCCGCCCTTCCTCAGGTCGAAAAGGGGGCCGGGAGACCTTCACCACCGCACTGGCTCGTCCGAGCCGCCGCGGTCCTCGTCGTCCCGCCCGCCGGGTGAGCACCCCTCATCCGGGTCCGCGGCGGTGCGGGTCTTCGCGCGAGGGCACCGACCTCCCGTCAAATGCCTCGCGCAGTTGGTGCAGTCGGTGGGCCGAGTGCCTCGGCCGGTCTCAGTCCTCGCGCAGGGCGCGGACCGCCTCCTGAACGCGCTTGCCGTAGTCGGGGTCGGCGGCGTGGAAGTGGGCGAGGTTCTTCTCGATGACGTCGTCGCGGGAGACCTGCGAGAGGCCGCCCGCGATGTTCGCCACCAGGCGGGACTTCTCCTCCTCCGACATCAGCCGGTACAGCTCGCCGGCCTGGAAGAAGTCGTCGTCCTTGGTGTGGGCCGGGGCCTCGTGGGTGCCGGTGTGGCCGCTGACGGCGAGCGGCGCCGACAGCGGGACACCGGTCTCGGCGGGGCCGTCGTACGAGTTCGGCTCGTAGTTCTTGCGGTCGCGGCCGTAGGCGTGGGACGCCATCAGGCCGTCACGGCCGTAGTTGCTCACCTTGGTCGCCTTCGGCGCGTTCACGGCGAGCTGGGTGTGGTTGACGCCCAGGCGGTAGCGGTGCGCGTCCGCGTAGGCGAACAGGCGGCCCTGGAGCATCTTGTCGGGGGAGGGGCCGATGCCGGGCACGAAGTTGTTCGGCGAGAACGCGGCCTGCTCGACCTCGGCGAAGACGTTGTCCGGGTTGCGGTCGAGGACGAGGCGGCCCACGCGCCGCAGCGGGTAGTCGCCGTGCGGCCACACCTTGGTGAGGTCGAACGGGTTGAAGCGGTAGTTCGCCGCGTCGGCCGCGGGCATGATCTGCACGTGCAGGGTCCAGGACGGGTTCACGCCCCGCTCGATGGCCTGGAGCAGGTCCGTCTGGTGCGAGTTGGCGTCCTTGCCCGCGAGTTCGGCGCCCTGCTCGGCGGAGAGGGAGCGCACACCCTGGCCCGTCTTGAAGTGGTATTTCACGAAGAACGCCTCGCCCTGCGCGTTCGTCCACTGGTAGGTGTGCGAGCCGTAGCCGTTCATGTGCCGGTACGAGGCGGGGATGCCGCGGTCGCCCATCAGCCATGTCACCTGGTGCGTGGCCTCGGGGGCGTGTGCCCAGAAGTCCCAGACGTTGTCCGGCTCCTGCTTGCCCGTGAACGGGTCGCGCTTCTGGGAGTGGATGAAGTCGGGGAACTTCAGCGGGTCCTTGATGAAGAAGACCGGGGTGTTGTTGCCGACGAGGTCGTAGTTGCCCTCCTCGGTGTAGAACTTCACCGCGAAGCCGCGCGGGTCGCGCACGGCGTCCGCGCCGCCGAGGCTGTCGGCCACGGTGGAGAAGCGCACGAAGGTCTCGGTGCGCTTGCCGACCTCGCCGAGGAAGGCCGCGGAGGTGTACGCGGTGACGTCGTCGGTCACTTCGAACCAGCCGTAGGCGCCCGAGCCGCGGGCGTGCACGACGCGCTCCGGGATGCGCTCACGGTTGAAGCGGGCCAGCTTCTCCAGCAGGTGCTGGTCCTGGAGGAGGATCGGGCCGCCGACGCCGGCGGTGGCGGAGTTCTGGTTGTCGGCGACGGGAGCGCCGGACTCGGTCGTGAGCACACGCTTCGACATGGTGGCGAGGTTGACCTTCCGTACGGACTGCTGGGACTGCTGACGGTGCACCGGAGCGTAAGGACCTCCGAACAACCGCGTCAACAGTTTGTTGAAGTTGGGGGTGGGGTTCCGGACCGCGGCGGCGCTTGGGCGCGACAGGACAGGTGTCAGCGACGCCGCGGCCCGGAAGTCCGGGGCACCCGGGGCCGGAAGGGCTCGGGTGCCGGGGGTGCCGGGCGGCCGGGTGTCAGGCGACCGGGCTGCCCGACAGGCGCTCGACGGAGCGGAGCAGCGCCGAGTGGTCGAGGCCGCCGTCGCCCTGGGCGCGCAGGCTGGCGACGAGCTGGGCGACCACGCCGCCGACGGGCAGGGCCGCGCCGACGTTGCGGGCGGCGTCCGTGACGATGCCCATGTCCTTGTGGTGCAGGTCGATGCGGAAGCCCGGCTTGAAGTCCCGGTTCAGGAAGTTGTCCTTCTTGCGGGTCAGGACGGTCGACCCGGCGAGGCCGCCGTTGAGCACGTCCAGGGCGGCCTTGAGGTCCACACCGGACTTCTCCAGGAAGACCACGGCCTCGGCGCACGCCTGGATGTTCACGGCGACGATGAGCTGGTTGGCTGCCTTCACGGTCTGACCGGAGCCGTGCGGGCCGCACAGCACGATGGTCCTGCCGAGCGCGTCGAGGAGCGGCTTGGCCGCGTCGAAGTCGGCCTGCTCGCCGCCGACCATGATGGAGAGCACGGCCTCGACGGCACCGGCCTCGCCGCCGGACACCGGGGCGTCGAGGACGCGGATGCCCTTGGCCTTCGCGGCCTTCGCCAGGTCGACGGAGGTCTGCGGGGTGATCGACGACATGTCGACGAGCAGCGCGCCGGAGCGGGCGTTCTCCAGGATGCCGTCGGGCCCGTACGCGATGGCCTCGACGTGCGGCGACGCGGGCACCATCGTGACGATCACGTCGGCGTCCCCGACGGCCTCGGCGATCGACCGGGCGGCGGTGCCGCCCGCCGCGGCGAGGCGGTCCAGCTTGTCCTGCTCCAGGGTGAAACCGGTGACGGAGTACCCCGCCTTGATCAGGTTCTCGGACATGGGCGAGCCCATGATCCCGAGTCCGATCCAGGCGACCTTGGGGAGGGTGGTGCTCATGGGGAACCTCTCTCGATGACTGCCGTTGTGGTACATCGGCTGTGTGGTGCGGGGTGACGGGCGGGTGGGTGGGAGACATCCGCCGCGAAGCGGCGGTCTAGTCCGCAGACGGCAGCCAG
Organism: Streptomyces typhae; assembly: GCF_009755605.1. Lineage (GTDB taxonomy): Bacteria > Actinomycetota > Actinomycetes > Streptomycetales > Streptomycetaceae > Streptomyces > Streptomyces typhae. The sequence goes on along the minus strand of NZ_WPNZ01000008.1, from coordinate 93,484 downwards.
CCGAACGACTCTGCGCTAGCCCGGTCCCCGGCCTTGTACTCCAGGCCGACCCACCCGTCGTACCCGGCCTTCCGCAGCTGGTCGAGAAGGTCCTCAAGAGGCAGGGCCCCGGTTCCGGGAGCCCCGCGGCCGGGGTTGTCGGCGATCTGCACGTGCCCGGTCTTAGCCGCGTACCGCTCGATGACGGCGGGCAGGTCCTCGCCGTTCATGGAGAGGTGGTACAGGTCCATGAGGAACTTCGCGTTGCCGAGGCCGGTCGCGGCGTTCACCTTGTCGACGACCTCGATCGCCTTGGGCGCGCTCACGATCGGGCACCTGGGCGACTCGGGGGCGTTCAGCGCCTCGATCAGCAGGACCGCGCCCACGCGGTCGGCCTCGCGGGCCGCAAGCACCAGGTTCTCCAGGGCGAGTGCGTCCTGCGCGGCCGGGTCCACGCCGTCGACGCGGTTGCCGTACAGGGCGTTCAGGGCCTTGCAGCCGAGCGACTCGGCGAAGTCCGCCGCCACCGCGAGGTTCGCGCGGAACCTCGCGCTCTCCTCGCCGGGGATCGACAGCGCCCCGCGGTCGGGGCCCGGCAGCTGTCCCGCGTAGAAGTTCAGGCCCACGAGCCGCACGCCCGCGTCCTCGATCGCCTTCTTCAAGGCGTCGAGCTCGGACCGCTCGGGGGTGGGGGCGTCGACCCAGGGCCACCACAGCTCGACCGCGCCGAAGCCGGCCGCGGCGGCGGCCGCGGGCCGCTCCAGGAGCGGGAGCTCGGTGAAGAGGATCGACAGGTTCACATTGAAGCGCTGGTCGGAGTATCCCATGGGGGCTTCCGCGCTCCTTCCGTATTGCGGAAGTTCATTTCTGCTTGATGGAAGACTGCATCCGATCCGCGGAAGCTGTCAAGAGGGGCTGCCGGAAAATCAAGAGGCCGCGTTAAGTTGGCGCCGTGCGATTGAGAGTGGAGTTCACGACCGAGCCCTTCGACCTCGACGAGGCCCCGCCGCACGCCGTGGCCGCCCGTGAGGTCATCCAGGGCGCCGACCTCGACGCCGTCGACGTGGGGCCCTTCGGAAACACCGCCGAGGGGGACGTCGACGCGGTCCTCACGGCCGTCGACGCCATGCTGCGCCGGTCCCTCGGCGCCGGCGCCACCCGCGTCTCGCTCCAGGTCAATGTGATCGCGGAGCCCGGCGGGCGGACCGCGCCGGGGGAGGTGGCCAGGTGACCGGATTCGGGGACGTCCCCTTCGCGGCCGCGGTCAAGCCCCTCGTGGACGCGATGGGCGGCGAGATGGTGGCGCCGGACCAGGCCGGGCCCGACGACGTCGTGCTCGCCTGGGAGGGCGAGGACGTGGTCGCGGTGCGGCTGCCGCAGCTCGCCGACTCCCTCGACCACATCCTGCTCGGCCTGGAGCGCCAGCGCGGCAAGCCCCTCGCGGAGCTCGACCGCAAGGCCAAGCAGGAGGTCGTGCGGATATTGGAGGCCCGGGGCGCGTTCTCCGTGCGCCATGGCGTGGAGACCGTGGCGGGCGCCCTCGGGGTGTCACGCTTCACCGTCTACAACTACCTGAACAGGGAGAACGCCGCGAAAGGCAAATAGCGCGACGTCCAGGACGCGGCGGCGACGCGTCCGGAACGTGCGCGGCGTCACACAGCGCGGTCGAGCCGTCACCCGTTCCCCGGGGTGGCGGCTTCTTTGTTCAAATGATTTCAACAAACTGTTGACGCGCTGTTGTTGACGGTCTTAGCTGTTCCGCAGCCCGTTCAGCACAAGGCCACGGAGGCTCCCGTGACTTCCCGTACGACGCCGGGCATCGCCCGGTTCAACGCCTTGCCGGAGGCCGCGGCCACCGCCGCGCTCCACGAGGCCTGCGCCTCCTCGGCCTGGGGGAGCAAGCTGCTCGCCCAGCGCCCGTACGCCACCGCCGACGCCCTCTTCGCCGCGAGCGACGCCGCCATGGCCGACCTCACCGCGGGCGACCTGGCCGAAGCGATGGCGGGGCACCCGCCGATCGGCCGCCCCAAGCCCGGCGACCCCACCTCCGCCCGCGAGCAGCGGGGCATGGCGGGCGCCTCCGAAGAGCTCAAGGCCGAGATGCTCGAACTGAACCTGGCCTACCAGGAGAAGTTCGGCCACGTCTTCCTGATCTGCGCCACCGGTCGTACCGGCGAGCAGATGCGGGACGCGGTCGAGGAACGGATCGGCAACTCGCCCGAACAGGAGCGGGAGACCGTCCGCTCCGAACTCGGCAAGATCAACCGCATCCGTCTGACCCGCCTGTTGGAGGAGGGGACCGCATGAGCACCGAAACCACGGCTTCCGTGTCCACCCACATCCTGGACACCAGCGTCGGACGCCCCGCCGAGGGCGTCGCCGTCTCCCTGTCGGCCCGCGGCGGCGGTGACTGGAAGGCGCTCGGCGGCAGCAGGACCGACGCGGACGGGCGCTGCAAGGACCTGCCGGCGCTGCCGGAGGGCACCACCCACGTACGTCTCGACTTCGCCGTCGAGCCGTACTTCCTGAAGACGCAGGACCAGCAAGCCGAGGCACAGCAGGACGCCCCCGCGAATCGGGACAGCGGTGCGAACGGAGTGTTCTTCCCCGAAGTGGCGATCACCTTCGCCGTCGTACCGGGCGAGCACTACCACGTACCGCTGCTGCTCAACCCGTTCGGCTACTCCGTTTACCGAGGGAGCTAGCGAAGATGCCCACCATTCTGGGACAGAACCAGTACGGCAAGGCTGAGAACCGGGTCGTCAAGATCACGCGGGACGGCGACACCCATCACATCAAGGACCTGAACGTCTCCGTCGCGCTCTCCGGCGACCTGGACGACGTCCACTACAACGGCTCGAACGCCAACTGCCTGCCGACGGACACGACGAAGAACACCTGCTTCGCGTTCGCCAAGGAGTACGGCATCGAGTCCGCGGAGCAGTACGGCATCCACCTCGCGCGGCACTTCGTGGACAGCCAGCCCTCCATCCACCGGGCCCGCATCCGCATCGAGGAGTACGCCTGGGAGCGCATCGCCGCCTCCGACGCCAACTCGCGGTTCATCGGCGCCGACGAGGTCAAGCACTCCTTCGTGCGCAAGGGCCAGGAGACCCGGCTCGCCCAGATCACCTACTCCGCCGACGGTGACGGGGGAGCGGAGTTCGAGGTCCTGAGCGGCCTGAAGGACCTGACCGTGATGAACTCCACGAACTCCGAGTTCTGGGGCTACATCAAGGACAAGTACACGACGCTCAAGGAAGACTACGACCGCATCCTCGCCACGTCCCTCTCGACGTGGTGGCGGCACAACTGGACCAGCGACGAGCAGCGCATGCCCGGCTGGGAGAAGTCCTACGAGCAGTCCAGGAAGCACATCCTCCAGGCCTTCGTGGAGACCTACTCCCTCTCCCTCCAGCAGACGCTGTACCAAATGGGTTCGCGGGTCATCAACAACCGCAGCGAGATAGACGAGATCCGCTTCTCCGCCCCGAACAAGCACCACTTCCGCCAGGACCTGTCCTTCTGCGGCCTCGACAACGAGGCGAAGGACGGCGCGGTCTACTACGCCGCCGACCGTCCCTACGGCCTCATCGAGGCCACCATCCTGCGCGACGGCGCCGAGGCGAGGATCCCGGTCGACATGACCAACCTCTGACGCGGGACGCGCGCCCCGCCGCCGATGCGCCTGGGCGCGCCACACCGGAGGGAACGACAGCTATGGCACAGCCCGCAATACCCGACGGGACGTCAGATCCCGGGTGTCATCCAGTGGATGAGAAGCTCCACCCCTCGCGGCTCGTCCCCGCCGCGCTCCAGCACATCGCCGCCATGTACGCGGGCGTCGTCACCCCTCCGCTCATCATCGGGCAGGCCGTCGGCCTCGACACCGCCGCCCAGACGAGGCTCATCGCGGCCGGCCTGCTCATCGCCGGACTCGCCACCATCCTCCAGACCCTCGGCGTCAAAGGGTTCGTCGGCAACCGGCTGCCGTTCGTGAACGCCGCTTCCTCCGCGGGCATCGCCCCGATCCTCGCCATCGCGGAGAACAGCGCCACCGGGCACCAACTCCCCGCCATCTACGGCGCGGTGATGGTCGCCGGCGTCTTCTGCCTGGCCGTCGGACCCTTCTTCGGCCGCCTCCTGCGCTTCTTCCCGCCGCTGGTCACCGGCGTCGTCATCACGCTCATCGGCGTCACCCTGATGCCCGTCCCCGTCGCCTGGGCGCAGGGCGGCGACAAGGAGGCCGCGGACTTCGGCGACATGCGCTACCTCGCGCTCGCCGCGTTCACGCTCGTCGTCATCCTGCTCTTCCAGCGCTTCGGCAGCGGCTTCCTCAAGCAAGTCGCCCTGCTCATGGGCCTGTCCATCGGTACGCTCGCCGCGATACCGTTCGGCCTCGCCGACTTCGCCGCGCTGAGGTCCGCGCCCGTGGCCGCCGTGCCCGAGCCGTTCGCGTTCGGCGCCCCCGAGTTCCACCCCGCCGCGATCCTGTCCCTGTGCATCGTGATGCTCGTCCTGATGACCGAGTCCAGCGCCGGGATGCTCGCCCTCGGCGAGATCTGCGAGCGCCGCACCGACGGCAGGACCATCACCCGGGGCCTGCGCACCGACGGCCTCGCCACCCTGATCGGGCCGGTCTTCGGCGGCTTCCCGACCTCCGCCTTCGCGCAGAACGTCGGCGTCGTCTCCCTGACACGTGTACGCAGCCGCTATGTCGTCGCCGTCGCGGGCGGGACGCTGCTTGTCCTCGGCGCCTTCCCGGTGCTCGGCGCGGTCGTCAGCCTCGTACCGATGCCGGTGCTCGGCGGCGCGGGCATCGTCCTCTTCGGGTCCATCGCGGTCAGCGGCATCCGTACGCTCTCCGAGGCGGGCCTGGACGACAGCTCCAACATCATCCTGGTGGCCGTGTCGCTCGGAGCGGGCATCATCCCGCTCGCCGCGCCCGCCTTCTACGCGGACTTCCCCGCGTGGGCCCAGACCGTGCTCGGCTCCGGCATCAGCGCCGGCGCGCTCACCGCGGTCACGCTCAATCTGTTCTTCCACCACCTCGGCACCCGCGGCGGCACGCAGCACGCAGAAGCCGTCGCGGCACTCAAATCTTCCTAGGGTCATGCCGTGCCCAGCATCTCGCCACTCACGTAAGGAAGCACCATGGCAGCATCGGCAACCCACGACGGCGCCGGTACGCGCACCGTCATCGAGAACTGCGCCATCGCGACCGTGGACGCGAACGACACCGAGTACGCGTCCGGACATGTCGTCGTCGCGGGCAACCGGATCGAGTCGGTCGGCGCGGGGAAGGCTCCCGAGGGCCTTCAGAACGTCGGGCGCCGCGTCGACGGCACCGGCCACCTGCTGACACCCGGCCTCATCAACACGCATCACCACTTCTACCAGTGGATATCCCGGGGTCTGGCCACCGACCACAACCTCTTCGACTGGCTGGTGGCGCTCTACCCGACGTGGGCGCGCATCGACGAGCCGATGGTCCGCGCCGCCGCGCAGGGCTCCCTCGCCATGATGGCCCGCGGCGGTGTCACCACCGCCATGGACCACCACTACGTCTACCCCCGGGGCTCCGGCGACCTGTCCGGCGCCGTCATCGGCGCGGCCCGCGAGACGGGTGTGCGCTTCACCCTGGCGCGCGGCTCGATGGACCGCGGCGAGAAGGACGGCGGGCTGCCCCCGGACTTCGCCGTGGAGAGCCTGGAGGACGCGCTCGCCGCCACCGAGGAGACCGTCAAGCAGCACCACGACGCGTCCTTCGACGCGATGACGCAGGTCGCGATCGCCCCCTGCTCGCCGTTCTCCGTCTCCACCGACCTGATGAGGCAGGGCGCCGAACTCGCCCGCCGCCTCGGGGTGCGCCTGCACACCCACGGCAGCGAGACGGTGGAGGAGGAGAAGTTCTGCCACGAGCTGTTCGGCATGGGCCCGACCGACTACTTCGAGTCCACCGGCTGGCTCGGTGACGACGTGTGGATGGCGCACTGCGTCCACATGAACGACTCCGACATCGCCGCGTTCGCCCGCACCGGCACCGGCGTCGCCCACTGCCCGTCCTCCAACGCCCGCCTCGCCGCCGGCATCGCCCGCGTGCCCGACCTGCTCGCCGCGGGCGTCCCCGTCGGCCTCGGCGTGGACGGAACCGCCTCCAACGAGTCCGGCGAACTGCACACCGAACTGCGCAACGCGCTCCTCATCAACCGCCTGGGCGCCCACAAGGAAGCCGCCCTGAACGCCCGGCAGGCCCTGCGCCTCGGGACGTACGGCGGTGCCCAGGTCCTCGGCCGGGCGAGCCAGATCGGCTCCCTGGAGCCGGGCAAGCTCGCCGACCTGGTGCTCTGGAAGGTCGACGGCATCGGACACGCCTCGATCGCCGACCCGGTCACCGCGCTCGTCCTCGGCGCCGCGGCACCGGTCACCCTCTCCCTCGTCAACGGCGAGCCGGTCGTCGAGAACGGCCGCCTGCTGCACGTCGACGAGGACGCCGTCGCCCGCGCCACGCGGGACGAGGCACAGCGACTCGCGCGCATCGCCGCCGGGAGCTGACCCCTGGACGTCCGGTCGGGGGGGACGGCCCCCGACCGGACCCGAGCAGCCGAGCGGGCTGCTCGGGTGCCGCCCCGGGCACGTGGCCCAAAGCCTCACGTGCCCGGGGCGGTCAGCACTACCTGGGCGCAGAACAACTCCATACCGAGCAAGTCCTTGCATCACGCACCACCTCCCAGAAGCGCGTGCCGGTCAGCGGCCGGCACAGGAAAACAACCGGAGGAGCCGCAGTGGCGACCGAGCCCAGGTTCACCAAGCAAGGCACCACCACCCCCGATCCCGAAGGGTCCGCGCACCGCGAGGGGACGTTGCATCCCGTCGACGAGAAGCTGCCGCCCCTGAAGATGGCCACCACCGGCCTCCAGCACGTCGCCGCCATGTACGCGGGCGTCGTCGCACCGCCGCTCATCGTGGGCGCGGCGGTCGGCCTCTCGCCGAAGGAACTCACCTTCCTCACCGGCGCCTGTCTGTTCACGGCCGGACTCGCGACCTTCCTCCAGACGCTCGGCGTCTGGAAGATCGGCGCCCGGCTCCCGTTCGTCAACGGTGTCACCTTCGCCGGTGTCGCGCCCATGCTCGCGGTCGTCGACTCCACCAAGGACAAGGACGACGCGCTGCCGATCATCTTCGGCGCGGTGATCGTGGCGGGGCTGCTCGGCTTCGTCGCGGCCCCGTTCTTCTCGAAGATGGTCCGCTTCTTCCCGCCCGTCGTCACGGGCACGGTCATCACCCTCATAGGCATATCCCTGATGCCGGTCGCCTTCGGCTGGATGCAGGGCCCCAACCCGGGGGCCGACGACTACGGCTCGACGAAGTACCTGTCCCTCGCGGGCATCACGCTCCTCATCGTGCTGCTGCTCCGCCGCTTCACGCGCGGCTTCGTGAAGCAGATCGCCGTACTGCTCGGCCTGGTGCTCGGCACGCTGGTCGCGATCCCCTTCGACGTCACGGACTTCGGCCCGGTCGCGGACGCGGACGTGGTCGGGTTCCCGACGCCGTTCCACTTCGGCGCACCGCAGTTCGCCGCCGCCGCGATCGTCTCCCTCTGCGTCGTCATGGTCGTCTCCATGACCGAGTCGACGGCCGACATGCTCGCCCTCGGCGAGATCGTGGACCGCCCCGCCGACGAGAAGACCATCGCCGCGGGCCTGCGCGCCGACACCCTCGGCTCCGCCGTCAGCCCGCTCTTCAACGGCTTCATGTGCAGCGCCTTCGCGCAGAACATCGGCCTCGTCGCGATGACGCGGATCCGCAGCCGGTACGTCGTCGCCACCGGTGGCGGCTTCCTCGTCCTGATGGGCCTGTGCCCGATGGCCGCCTCGCTCATCGCGGTCGTGCCGCGCCCGGTGCTCGGCGGCGCGGGCGTCGTCCTGTTCGGCTCGGTCGCCGCGAGCGGCATCCAGACCCTGGTCAAGGCGGGACTCGACCGGGACAACAACGTCCTGATCGTGGCCGTCTCGCTCGCGGTCGGCCTGATCCCCATCTCCGCGCCGGCGTTCTACCACGCCTTCCCGGAGACCGCGAAGATCATCCTGGACTCGGGCATCTCCACCGGCTGCGTCGCCGCGGTCGTCCTGAATCTGCTGTTCAACCACACCGGCAGGCACCGCGAGGACGACGAGGTCACCGCCCCGATGGAACCGGGCGGGGAGATCTCCGAGAGCCGCGTCCCGAAACAGGCAGCGGCACACTAGGGCCCGTCGTCGAGGCCGGTCAGCGCCGCCACGACCGGGTCCGGGTCCCGCGGCCCCATGTGGGGCGCCGCGGGGAAGTCCCGGACCCGGAAGGGGTTGTCGGGGGTCCGCTCGTCCGCCAGGCGGATCATGAGGTCCTGGAGCGCCGGGGGAAGCAGGCGGTCCGCGCCGAAGCGCAGATACGTGCGCGGGATCCGGCCCCAGGTCGCGATCTCGCCGACGGCGTGGTCGCCGTTCACGTCGACGGCCTCGTCCGGCTGGAGCCCGGCCAGAACGCGCAGGAAATCGGGTTCCGCGTGGTCGGCGCAGAACATCTCCCTGAACACCGCGAGGTCCTCGGGGTCCTCGCTGCGGAAGTTGAGGCGCAGCACCCCGAGTTCCCGCGGATCGCCGACGACCTGCCCGGCGGGCACGACCGCGGTGGCGGCCTCGGGCCTGGTCATCACGGCGTCGATGCTCGGCACGCCGGGACTGAAGCAGCACGCCGTCATATAGACCAGGTGCGCGAGGAGTTCGGGCACGGCGTTCGCCACCCGGCTGACGGAGCAGCCGCCCATACTGTGGCCGACGAGCACCACACGCCCGTCCGGCGCGGCCCGCGCGACCCGGCGCACCGCACCGGTGACGCGCCGCTCGAAGTCGTCCAGGCCGATGCCGGCGAGCGGCGACGGCTCGGTCGCGAGCGCGTACAGGTCCTGGGTCTGGTAGGCGGTGGGCAGATGGGCCTCCGTGCCGTGCCACGGCTGGTCCACCGCGACGACGTGGTGTTCACGCAGGGCCAGTTCGCGGGCGATCGGCGCCCAGAAGGCCCCCGAGCCGTGACTGCCGTGCACCAGTACGTAGGCGGTCATGCCCGCGAACGTAGGGGGCGGGGAGGCGGCGCGGCAACAGGTTTCCGGCCGGGGCCCGCGGCCACGCACCGTCCCGCGGCCCTGGTCACGCACCGTCCCGCGGCCCCGGTCACCCTCCGAGGTGTCCGGGGCCGCGCGCCCCCGGCGGGGTTTCTAGCCGCAGTACGTGTCCCCGGCGGGCCGCTCGCCCGTCGCCAGGAAGCGGCTGACCGTCCGGTCGCCGCAGGCGTTGCCGTTGTCCAGGTAGGAGTCGTGGCCCGTGGCGTCCACGACCACCATCCTGGCCCGGTCGCCGAGCGCCTCGCGCATCCTGCGGGCACCGGCGAGGGGCGTCGCGGGGTCGCGTTCGTTCTGGACGAGGAGGACGTTGGAGGGACCGTCGTCCGTGATGCGCACGGGTGCCTCCTGGGGCCGGTAGGGCCAGGCCGCGCACAGCATCGCGTTCCGCGGCATGCCCGCGGTCAGCGGGAACGCGGCGCGGCTCGCGGCGACCCCCTTCGCGTACACGGCGGCCGACCTCGGCCAGGCGATGTCGTTGCAGAGCGTCCCGGCGCCGACGGTCACGGAGTTCCGCAGGACCGCCGCGGGCGGGGACGGCGGCGCGGGCGGAGTCCTGCCCTCCCGGGCGGCCCGGATCAGCTCGGCGAGCCGGGGGAAGTCGTCGGGGTCGTACAGCGCGGTCAGCACGGACTGGCGCAGGACGTCGCCGTTCAGCTCGGCGGGGTTCGCGCCCGGCCACGGGATCGGCGCGCGGTCGAGACGGGCGGCGAGCCCGAGGACCAGGGCGCGCACCCCGGCCGGCGTCCCGGCGAGGCGATCGGCCGTGCCGGGGGCGGACGCCCACGCGGCGAACTCGGGGAAGGCGTCCTCCACGCCCCGCTCGTGCGCGGCGAGCCAGCCCCTGCCGACCCGCTCCGGGTCGGGGTCGTCGACGCTGTCGAGGACGACGCGGTCGGTGCGGTGCGGGAACAACTGCGCGTAGACGGCGGTCGCGTAGGTCCCGTACGACACCGCCCACACGGAGAGTTTCCGCTCGCCGAGCGCCGCCCGGACGAGGTCGAGGTCACGGGCGTTGTTCGCGGTGCTGATGTGGCGGATCAGGTCGCCGCCGTGGCGGGCGCAGGCGGCGGACATGCGGCGCGCCGTCTCCATGGTGGCGGTGACCGATCCGTCGGCGGCGGGCCAGGGCCGCTGCTTCGACGTGCCGAGGTCGGCGGGGTCGAAGCCGCAGTCGACGGGGGCGGAGCGCCCCATGCCGCGCGGGTCGATGCCGATGAGGTCGTAGCGGTCGCGGATCTCCTGGGGGAGCCGCTGCCCCTTGCCGGACGGGTTGTCCAGACCTGAACCGCCGGGGCCGCCGGGGGCCAGGAGCAGCACGCCCCGGCGGGCCGAGGGCTTCTCGGCGGGGATGCGGGAGACGGCGATCGTGGTCCGCGCGCCGCCGGGGTCGGCGTGGTCCACGGGGACCTCGACGGTGGCGCACTCCTGCCGCGCGTCGAGCGCCCGGCCCCCGCCGCCGCCCCCTCCGGCGCACGGCCGCCAGTCGAGCGCGGCCGTCCCGGTGGCGGGCGCGGCCGTCGCGGTGGCGGGCGGGACGAGGCCGCCGAGGACGGCGGCCGAGGCGGCGAGCAGGAGCGCGGTGCGATGGCGCTTGGCCTTCGGCGTAAGGCGCTTGGGCTTCGTCATGCGAAGATCCTGGCTCGGCCGCCCCGTCCGTCACATCCTCCCGACGGGCCGCACGGAGGCGGGGATCACCCCGATGCGGCCCCTAGGGGGCCAGGGGGAGCGGGCCGTCACCCGATGTGGAACGAGTCCCCGTACACCTTCCAGTCCAGCGGCGGGTTCAGGTTCAGGTTCTTCTTGTTGAGGAACACGCGCTGCGCGGTGTCCACGCGGCTGGTGTCCTCGTGGGCCGCCTCCTGCTTCATCGCCCACACCCGGGCGTCGAGGAAGGCGTGCAGGTACTTGACCTCGTCGCCGCCCTGCGCCGGGGGCTTGGCCTTGGTCAGGGCGCGCTTGCGGATGTTCTTGAAGCTGGTGCTGTCGCCGCCGTTGCCGTGCATGACGATCGCGTCGTAGTACGTGAACTGCCCGAGCGTGCCGATGCCGTCGGCCTTGCCCTGCTTGACGGCCGGGTTGAAGTAGACCCGGTCGCGCTCGTCGTTCTGCGCCTTCTGGAAGTCGGTGTCCCGTGCGGCCTTCGCCCAGTCCTTGGTGAAGTTCGGGTCGAGACCCGCGTGCGAGGGGGTGCCGTTGACGCGGCGCAGCGCGGGCAGGTACTTCGCGAGGACGTTGCCGGGCTTGCGCTCGGTGTACAGCTCGACGAGGTCGAGCATGTCGCCGGTGCCGGAACAGAAGCCGATGATGCCCGCCGTGTAGCCGCGCTCGTCGTCTATGTCCTCGATGTACTTGTACTGCGCCTTCCAGTCCAATGAGGAGTTCTCCGCGCTGGAGACGAGCTTCATGGCGATCTCCTTCTTCGCCGGGTCGTCGAGCCCGGCGGCGAGCTGCCCGGGGGCGGCGCTCGCGGGCTTCGGCGCGGGGGCCGCGCCGGCGGTCTGGGTGACCACCAGCGGCCCGGCGATCAGGGCGGCGCCGACCAGACCGATGACCGCACGTCGTGACGTGCGTGAGCGGGGGGTGCGGGGAGCGTACAACGGGTCCTCCAGGTGGGGGAGTTCTGTGTTCCGCTGTCTGTTAGGAAGGTTTCCTACCAGAGATTGGGGATGGCGTACACCCGTCGAGCGCGGACCGGTACCGCGGCGCGACGGCTTTCCCGGGGGTCCCACGGGGGGCGCGGCGTCGCCCGTACATGGCCGGACATCGCTCTAGTCGCTGCTCACGCTGGTCCGTACTATCCCAGCACCCTCAGCCTCCGCTCATCGCTCGCGGGCCCGCTCATCACCGCGGGCGAGGGCTGAGTCAGTTCCTCCCAGCACAGCTGTATCCCCCACCTCACCTCGGTCCGCCCTGCGCGGATGCCGTCGTGAGCCGAGCAACGAATGGGAGAACCATGACCGCTGCACTCCTGGCAGGCGGCTCGCTCGCCGTCCTGCTCGCCGCGGGACTGCCCGCGCAGGATCCGTCGGAGATCGCCGATCCGCCGCCGGACAAGATTGTGATCGAAGTTGCCACCGTGAACGGATCGGGCTGCCCCAGAGGCACCGCCGCCGTCTCCGTCTCGGACGACAACACGGCCTTCACCGTGACCTACAGCGACTATCTGGCACAGGCGGGCGGCAACTCCTCGCCCACCGCGTTCCGGAAGAACTGTCAGCTCAGCCTGAAGGTGTACGTGCCGCACGGCTTCACCTACGCGATCGCGAGTGCCGACTACCGCGGCTTCGCCTCCCTCGAACGGGGCGCCAAGGGCACCGAGAAGGCGTCGTACTACTTCCAGGGCTCCCCGGACACGGGCGCCAAGTCGCACGTCTTCAGCGGCCCGGTGGCCGACAACTGGCAGGCCACCGACGAGACCGAGGTCACCCAGCTGGTCTGGGCGCCCTGCGGCAAACAGCGCAACTTCAACATCAACACCGAGCTGCGCGTCGACCTCGGCAGCTCCGACCGCAACAAGACCAGCTTCATGACGATGGACTCCACCGACGGGGACATCAGCACCATCTACCGCGTGAAGTGGAAGGAGTGCCCGCGGGAGGACCCGAGCTGAACCCGGCCTGATCCGTCGCGTTGAGGACTGACCAGGCCCACGGGCCCTGAGGGGGTCGCGCCCGCGGCGGTTCGTCGCCGTCCTGCCGTGGGCCCGGCACCTCATCCGCTCTCGGCCAGCGTGTCACGCACCTGCTTCGCGATCGCGTACGTGTCTCCGGTGGGTCGTACGGCGAGGCGGCCCGGGTTCCGCGTCCACCGGTCCTCCAGGGCGAACCAGTCGATGTCCACGTCGGCGTCCACGTCGGCGTCCTCGCGGTCGTTGTCGTCGAGTGCGGCGCGCAGCGCGCCGAAGAAGGTCTTCCAGCGCAGCCGGTAGAGCCCGCCGACCAGGCCCGCCCACTCCCGGTTCGCGTAGTCCCGGAGGCCTTTCTCGGCTCCGGCGCGCGGGCCCCACACGGTGAGGAGCGACAGCTGGTCGTGGCCGAGCCGGTCCCGTTCGCGGGCGTCGGCGCCCCAGGCGCGGGCGTCGGCGAGATGGCGGCCGAGCAGATGCCGTGCGTCGGTGGCCACGAGCCGGTCGAGGAGGTCGAGCAGGCGCAGCCAGGTGCGGGTGAGGTCGTCGAAGCGGCCGGTGTCCCGGGCGTCGTAGGCGTCCTTGATGCGCGGCAGCAGGACCCGGCTCCGGTTGGACAGGGCCTGCCGCGCCACGTCGAGCAGGTCCCTGCGGTACGCGGACGACCTCCGCAGCTGTCGCCGTACGGAGAGGAGGTGGTCGAGGGCGGGCTCGAAGTCCGCCGGGTCGTAGCGCAGCTCCTTCGGCGACCAGGACGCGGCCGACCGCACGGCGAGCCCCGGCCGGGCACCGAAGAGCCCGTCGGCGCCCTCGGCCCACTCGTCGGCACGGGTGGTGCCGTAGACGGTGCGGCGCAGTACGTCCCAGGCGGCCCCGGCATGCGTATCGGTCCCGCCGTAACGCACCACGGCCCAGTCGCCGAACCACGCCTTCAGGTCGAGGTGCCCGTCCGACTCGGCGTCGCGCCAGGCCAGTTCGGAGAAGAGCGCGAAGGCGGCCGGGTTGTTGTCGGCGGCCTCCGGCATGAGCGCGACGCCGCGCAGGGTGCTGCCGTCCTTGGTGCGCCACTTCTCGTACAGATCGGCCCAGTCCGGGGTGTTCGCGCCGAGGGCCGTGTGCCCGCCGAAGTTCCAGATCGACCCGAAGGCGTACGGCGTGGAGCCCCAGTCGGACTCCCGGTCGGTGACCGTCGGGTAGCGGTCGGAGAGGCCGTCGACGACGAGCATGCGGGAGGTGTCGACGGCGTCGACGAGGGCCTTCGGAGGATTGTGCTGCCAGCCGAGGATCACCCAGACGGCGTCCGGGTGCGCGGTCCGCAGGGCCTTCTCGACGGCTTTCGCCGCGTCCCCGACCGGTACGTCACCGGGCTTGCCGCCCTCGTGCAGCAGATCCATCTTGTACATCGTCGAGGGCCCGAACAGCTCGTCCTGCACCCGGTAGAACGCGGCGGCGACACGGGCGAACGCCTCGGTTCGCGGGTCCAGCCAGTCCGGGCGCGCGAGCCCCGTCCAGGTGCCCTGCGGCACGGTCCGCGCCCCGGGATTGCGCCCCGCGAAACCGTCCGGGACGGTGCCGAAGTAGCCCGGGAACACAGGTGTCATGCCCAGCTCGCGCACCCGGTCGGCGATGCGGCGGCCCAGGCGGGCGCGCTTGTCGAGCAGTTGCCGGGACAAGGGGTGCGGGCACGCCGACAAGTCCTGCAAGTTCTGCAAGTCCTGCGAGTTCTGCGTGTTCTGCATGTTCTGGAGCAGCCACCACGGCTGGTGCGCGGGCCCCGGCACCCAGGCCCGCAGTTCCTCGTCGCCGTACCCGAACTCCTGGAAGAGGCGGTGGTAGACGGCGTCGGCGCCGGCGTACACGAGGACCTCGTTGTAGCCGTGCAGCGCGAGGACGTCGAGTTCGCGCTCCCAGTAGTCCCAGTCGGCGTACGCGTTGGTGTAGCCGTCGTTGGTGTCGTTGAGGACGAAGCGGTGCGGGACGTTCGCGCGTCTGCGCACGGGCGGGCCCGGGGCGGGCAGGACCGCGGGCAGGTCCACCTGGTCGCCCGCCCAGGTGAGGGTGGCGTGCGCGGCGTGCTTGAGGTAGTGGCGCAGGCCGGTGAGCTGGACGGCGGCGGTGGGGCCCGTGACGAGGACGCGTCCGGCCCGCCCCGACACCCGGAAGGTGTCGCCCTCGCCCCGCACGGTCCTGAACGTGATCTGGTCCCCGTGGTCGGGGAGCAGCCGCCGGGCGGCGGCGGTGGCCGCGGCGGCGGCGTCGTGGCCCGTGCGCGCCCGGTCCGGCGCCCCGGCCGCCGCCCCCGGCGCGCCGCGCGACGGCTCGGGCGAACAGGCCGAACAGGCCGCGGCGGCACCGGCCGCGCCGGTGAGGGCGGCCGTCAGGACGGTGCGGCGGCGGGGCGGATGCGGCATGCGGGGCTCCGGGGGAGGCAGGGCGGCAGCGGCGACGGTACCGAAGATTGTCATGCCCGGCGCGGGTCCGTCCCGTAACCCTCGGCCTGGTGAACCCAGGGGAACGGATCGCCGCCGAGGTGCGCCCTGCCGGGTGCCCTTCCGTGCGCCCCGTCCTGGGCTCCTGCCATGTGCCCTTCCGTACGGGCGCGCCATTGTTCTAGCATGATGCGAACGGTTGGGTCGGAGCGGACGCGAACTCGTGTGCTGTGCATGGACCTGCCGTGAGGGGAGGAGGAACCTCGATGACCTCGACGACCTCGACGAACGGCCCGGTCCCGGCGCTCGGTCCGACGGGCCGGGCCGTCCTGGCCGCGTTGCCCGGGGTGGCCGCCTGTGCGGGGGTGCTGGCGCTCGCCGCGGCGCGGTGGGACGCGCTGCCGGATCCCGTGGCGATCCACTTCGGCGGCGACAGTGCCGACGGATTCGCGTCCCGGACGACCGGAGTCCTCGTCATGGCCGGGATCTGCGCCTTGGCGGCCGTCGTGTTCGCCGCGGTCGCCCGGCGGTGTCCGGCGGCCCGTTCGATGTACGCGACGGCGTTCGCGGTCCCGGCGCTCCTGGCGTGCGCCTTCGTGATGACCCTGCTGGCCAACGCCGACGTCGCCGACGCCCACGACGCCGAACTGCCGAATTGGCAGATCCTCTTCCCGGCCGGCGCGGCCCTGGCGGGGGCGGCCGTCGGCGCGCTGCTCGCCCCGGCGTCCGCGGCCGGGGGCGAGGCCTCCGGGGCGGTCGGCGGGGACGCCCCGCTGTCGGTGGGCCTGAGGGCGGGGGAGACCGCGGTGTGGAGCCGGTCCGCGGCGCCCGCCTGGATCAAGGGCGTGTTCACCGTGCTGATCGCGGCGGGCGCGGCGGGGCTGCTGTTCGACGTCGGGGAACTCGCGTGGGTGGGGCTGCCGATCGGTGTGATCGGGCTCGTGATGTCCCTGCTGCGGGCCAGTGCGGGCCCGAAGGGGTTCGCTCTCGGGCTGCCGCTGCTGCCGTTCCCCCGGGTGAGCGTCCCGCTGGCGGACATAAGGCAGGCCCGTGTGCGCCTCGTCAGGCCGGTGCGCGACCTCGGCGGCTGGGGCTACCGCTCGATGGGCGGCCGCCGGGGGCTCGCCTTCCACTCGGGCGAGGGGCTGTGCCTGGAGCTGACCGGGGACCGCGAGTTCCTGATCGTCGTCGAGGACGCGGAGTCGGCCGCGGGGCTGCTCAATGACCTCGTCGCCTCCTCGGCGGAGGGCGAGCGCTGACATGCTGATCCGCATCGACCCCTCGTCGGCGCAGCCCCTGGCCGAACAGGTCGCCGCGTCGGTGCGCCGCGCCCTCGGCGAGGGGACGCTGCGCATCGGCGACAAGCTGCCGAGCGCCAGGGAGGCCGCGCGGCTCCTCGGGGTGAACATGCACACGGTGCTGCGGGGTTACCAGGCCCTGAAGGCGGAGGGTCTGATCGACCTGCGGGCCGGGCGTGGCGCGGTGGTGGTGGCCGCACCACGCCGGGCGGGGCTGTGGACCATGACCTGTCAGCTCGTCACCGAGGCGCGCCGGGCCGGGATGTCGGACGAGGAGGTGGTCGCGCTCGTGGGCTCCGCGCTCGCCGGATCGCCGGGCTCGGGTTCCGCGGCGGACGCTCAGGGTTCCGCGGCGGACGCTTCTTCGGGTCCTGCGGCGGACGCGTGAGCCCGGCGGAGTCCGAGGGGCGAGTGGGTCAGAGTGCCGCGAGCGTGCTGTCCACCGTGGAGAGGAGGACCGTCCGGTCGTCCTGGACCCGGCTCAGTACGCGCAGCCCGTAGTACGTGCTCTGCACAAGCCGGGCCAGGGCGCGGGCGTCGCGCCCCGCCGCGATCTCGCCGGTCGCCTGGCCCGCCCCCACGACCGCGCACAACTCGTCCTCGACCCGGTCGAACGTGCGCCGCACGGAGCGCTTGACGTCCGGGTCGAGTGCGGCGACCTCGACGGCGGCGTTCATCGCGAAGCAGCCGCGCCGCCCCTCGGCCGCGTCGAGGTCGCTGTCCAGGGAGTGCAGCATCATGGCCCGCAGCCGCTCCTTCGCGGAGCCGGGCGCGTTCAGGAGCGCGATCTGTTCGGCGGTGACCGTCTCGTAGTAGCGCTCAAGGGCGCGCAGATACAGCTCGCGCTTGCCGCCGAAGGTGTTGTAGAGGCTCGACGGGCCGAGTCCGGTGCTCTCGCACAGGTCGCGGGTGGACGTGCCCTCGTACCCGTGGCGCCAGAAGGTGTCCATGGCCGCGGTGATGACACGGTCCTCGTCGAACTGTCGTGGCCTGGCCATGGACCCACACTAAACGTTCTGGAAAACCTCTTCAAAACCCGGTCGAGGCTGCCGTCGCGCCGCGCGCTCCAGGCGGGCCGCCCACAGCGCGCCCGCGCACCCGAGGGCGGCGAGGGCGGCACCGACCCAGGCGACGGAGGCGTAGCCGTGTCCGGCCGCGATGGTCAGGCCGCCGAGCATCGGGGCCAGGGTGTTGCCTACGTTGAAGGCGGCGGTGTTGGTGGCGCCGACCAGGGTGGGCGCGTCCGGCGCGAGGGTGAACACGCGCGACTGGAGCGCGGGGTTGGTGACGTACCCGGCGAGGCCGAGCAGGAAGGTGAGGCCGATGACGACGGGCGCGGTGTGCGCGGTGAGCGCGAGCGCCGCGGAGACGGCGGCGAGCGCGCCGAGCCCCGCCGCGAGCGTCCCGACGGCGTGCGACTGCGCGGTGCGCCCGCCGATCACGAGCCCGGCCGTCCCGCCCGCGCCGAACAGCGCGAGGACGGCGGGCACCGTGCCCTCGGCGAGTCCGCTCTCCTCGGTCAGGAAGGACGCGAGATAGCTGAAGGTGACGATCACCGCGCCGAAGGCGAAGGCCGTGACGGCGTACGAGAGCCAGAGCTGCGGGCGCCTCATGCCGCGCAGTTCGGCGCGCACCGAACGCGGCTCATCGCCGCCGTCCCCGCCCGCGGGCACGGCCCAGGCGGTGCACACCAGGCTGACGGCGGTCGCGGCGGCCACGGCCCAGAACGCGGCCCGCCAGCCCGCCGACTGGCTGAGCACGGTGCCCGCCGGTACGCCGACGATGGTGGCCAGGGTCAGGCCGCCCGCGACGAGGGCGACGGCCCTGCTCTTGGCGTCGGCGGGCACGAGCGCCACGGCCGTGGCCACGGCGACGCCCCAGAACCCGGCGTACGCGAGCGCGCTGAGCACCCGGGTGACGAACAGGACGGCGTAGCCCGGCGCGAGCGCGCCCACCACGTGTCCGGCGACGAAGACGGCCTGGAGGCCGACGAGCGCGGTCCGGCGTGGCCAGTTCAGGGTGGCGACGGCGAGCAGCGGGGCGCCCACGACCATGCCGATCGCGAAGGCCGAGATCAGCAGACCGGCGTCCGGGACGGACACCCCGAGGTCGTCGGCCATGCCGGGCAGCAGGCCGGACAGCATGAACTCCGAGGTGCCCTGGGTGAAGATGCCGAGCGCCAGGACGTACACGGCGAGGGGTATGCGGGTGCCCGGTGTGCCCGGTGTGCCCGGTGTGCCCGGCGTGCCGGTGCGTGCGGGAGCGGGGTCCGGGGCATGGTTTTGGAGCGAGTGCTTCATAACGCGGACGTTAGCATGTTCTGAATCGACTGCTTCAGAACTGGGCCGACTCCGCGGCGGAGGCACGGTCGGCGCACACAGGAGGCCGTCGCGACGTTCGCCCGTTGAGCGTGCCGTCAGGAGCCGGTCACACCTGCGCGTATCCGCCGTCGGCGAAGAACTCGGCGCCGTTGACGTAGCTCGCGGCGTCCGAGGCGAGGAACGTCGTCACCGCGGCGATCTCCGCGGGCTCGGCGAGGCGGCCCAGCGGAATGGCCTCCTCGGCCTGCTTGAGCACGTCGGCCGGGAGCAGCTCCAGCAGGCCCGGAGTGCGGGTGCCGCCGGGCGACACGACGTTGACCCGGAAGCCGCGCGCGCGTGAGCCGCGGGCCCAGCCGCGGGCGAGACTGCGCACCGCGGCCTTCGACGACCCATAGACCTCAAGCCCTTCATCGGGCCGCGTCGCGGCGGTCGAGCCCGTCAGGACCACCGACGCACCGGTGTTCAGATGCGGCAGCGCCTGCTGGAACGTGAGGATCGTTCCCTTGACGTTGGTGGCGAACAGGGAGTCGATCACCTCCTCCGTCACCTCGCCGAGCGGCGCCGCGGTGCCGATGCCGGCGTTGGCGACCAGCACGTCGATACGACCGGCCTGCGCACGCACAGCCTGGTAGAGCGCATCGAGCTCCGAGAGCACCGAAACGTCGCACACCACACCGGTCACGCCGCTTCCGAGTTCGGTGACCGCGGCGTCCAGCGCGTCCTTGCGGCGACCGGTGATGAACACCTGGGCGCCCTCGTCAAGGAACGCGCGGGCCGTGGCGAACCCTATGCCGCTGCTGCCGCCGGTGATCACTGCGACTTTGTCTGCCAAGACGGGCATGCCGTCCCCCTCCACGATTATGGACCGTTACGTCAATAACCATCCTCGATATGGACCGTACAGTCAAGAACTAGGTCGGGGAGGGGCTCCGCTGCCTGTGTCGGGCGGCTGTTACCGCGGCGCGATGGCGGGCAGGAACCGCGCCAGGACGGCCTGGGCCGCCGCGGTGAGGGTGCCGATGTCCACGCCGGTGCGCCCGAGGGCGACGAGGCCGAGCTGGGCGACGAGGGTGGCGCGGGCGGTCTCGGCGGGATCCGCGTCCGGGGCGAGGTCGCCTTCGCGCCGGGCGCGCTCCAGTGCCTCGGTGAGGATGGCGGTGATCGCGTCGTAGCTGCGGCGCGCCTCGGCGGCCACCTCCGGGGTGCTGATCGCGAGTTCGGCGTTGCTGTTGGCCAGCAGGCACCCCCGGCGCGCAGCCGCCCCCGTCGGGTCGGAGGCCGGGCCGAGTACGAACTCGCGTACCAGGTCGGCCCCCCGCGCCGAGGACTCCAGGCGCTCGCGCAGCATCAGCAGGTTCGTGTCGTCGTAGTCGCGCAGCACCCGCAGGAACAGCTTCTGCTTGTCCCCGAACGCGCCGTACAGGCTGCCCTTGCCGAGACCGCTGACGCGCAGCAGGTCCTCCAGGGACGTCGCCGCGTAGCCCTTGTCCCAGAACTCGTCGCGAACGGCGAGCAGTACGTGGTCTTCGTCGAACTTGCGAGGGCGGGCCATGTCCTCATCGTACGAGTTCTGGACCGAACGGGCCATTACGGGTGCGCCGCGGCGGCTCTCCGGCGAGCCGTGCGTGTTCATGCCGTGTACACATACGCGCCCGCTCCCGGTGGGGCCGACGCCGCCCGGTGCCGCGATCTTCACGACGGCACCCCATGCAGCACCCGCACCTCACGTACCGGAGCCGTCCCATGGACCGCAGATCCCTCCTCGCCGCGAGCGGCGGCGCCCTCGCGACCGCCGCCGTCGCCGCCGCCCCGCAGGCCCACGCCGCCCCCGACCAGGCGTCCACGCGCGGCCACGAGTGGGGCGTCAACCGCTTCAACGTCATCAGCGACATCCAGGGCGACCTCGCCGACTTCGGCCGCGCCCTGGACGACATGGCGGCCGTCAACCCCCGCAGCACCGGTCTCGCCGTCGCCGGCGACATCACCCCGCGCGGGTACGACTTCGAGTACGCGCAGGTCAGCACCGAACTCCGGCGCCACACCCATCCCCGCAACGTCGCCTGGGCCATCGGCAACCACGAGTTCTACGTCCCGAAGTGGCGCGACCCCGACACCCTCGCCCAGGACACCTGGCCCAACGGCACCACCGAGGACTCCCTCTTCCGCAGCTTCTACCGCTTCGCCAAGCGCGGCTCCGTCCACGCGGAGACGTCCTTCGGCGGCGTGCCCGTCCTCACCCTCGGCACCGAGCGGTACTCCCACTTCCACGACCCGAAGCTCTGGGACGAAGTGTGGATCAGCGACGCCCAGTTCACCTGGCTCGAGGACCGGCTGCGGTACTGGTCGCGCCGCCGCAAGCCGGTCATGGTCGTCACCCACCACCCGCTGCCCAACACCGTCTCCGGCACCCGCAACAAGCTCTACATGAGCGACTACCTCCAGGCCGACCGGCTCCTCGCTCTCCTCGGCCGCCACCCCGACGTCTTCCTCTTCTCCGGCCACACCCACTGGGACCTGGACCTGTCCGACTGGGTGGTCCGCCGCGTCGTCCCCGGCACGGCGAACCTGAGTGGCTTCACCGTCGTCAACACCGGCGCCATCCAGACGGGCTTCCGCGACGACGGCAAGGGCGGCGAGGTGTCCGTGGGCGGCTCCTTCAACCAGGGCCTCCAGGTGGAGGTCCACTGGGACAAGGTCGTCATCAAGGCCAGGGACTTCGCTCGCCGCGCGTGGCTGAAGGAGATTACGGTGCCGCTCGCACGAGCGTGAGGAATTCTGACCAGGGGGTCGGGTTCATAGTCAGCCGGGCCCCGTCGGGACGCTTGGAGTCGCGGACGTGGATGGCGGCGGGGACGGGGGCGACCTCTATGCAGTCGTCGCCGCTCCCGCTGCTGTGGCTGGACTTGTGCCACGTGAAAGCGACTTCTGCGCAGTCGTCGCCGGACCCGCCGCTGTGCCCGGACTTGCGCCAGGCCGACGCGATTTCCACGCAGTCGTCGCCGTCCCCGCCGCTGTGGCTGGACTTGTTCCACGCAGGCGAGACTTCTACGCAGTCGCCGTCGGTGCCGCTGCTGTGGGTGGACTTGTGCCAGGCGGACGCGACCTCTACGCAGTCGTCGCCGGCGCTGCCGCTGTAGCTGGACTTGCGCCAGGAGAGGGCCACTTCCACGCAGTCGCCGTCTCCGCTGCTGCTGTAGCGGCTTGTGTGCCAGGACAGTTCGGGGGTGCTCATCATGCTCCTCGCATCCGCTCCAAGAGGCTCACCGACTCATCGAAGGAGAGAGCCTGTGAGCGCATCCTGGCATACCGCATCTGGAGCATGCTGACCACCTTTGGGTCAGAGATGAGCTGACCGCTCTCCTGCCCTTCGCAGTACGCGAACCACTTGTTGCTCGGAGTCTCCAGCAGCCTTATGGGGCCGTCCAGTCCGGCGTGGGACTCCCGCTGGAGCGGCATGATTTGCAGCTCGATGTTCCGGCGCTCGGCGAGTTCGAGAACCCGGTCGATGACCGCCAGGGTGACTGCCGTCCCGCCCACGCCGCGCAGGAACAGGTGCTCCTCCAGGATGAAGCTGAACGCCGTGTTGGGGCGCTCAGTGAGCAGCTTCTGGCGTTCCACGCGCGCCGCAAGCCGTGCCTGGATCTCATCGTCGTGCAGTGGCGGCAACCTATTGGCAAACACGGCCTGCGCGTACTCGGGTGTCTGCAACAGCCCCGGCATCAACCGGCACTCATACGCGTAGAGGTTGATCGCCTCCCGCTCAAGCTGGGCCCACCGCTTGAACCAAGTGGCCAACCCCCGCTGCCGAGAGACCTGGTGCACAATCAACCGCAGCGTCCCGAACGCATCGAGCGCGGCCTCCGCCTGGTCGACGAACCGCGGCGGCGGGAACCGTCTCCCCTGCTCGATCGACGCGAGGAAATGCGTCGAGTAGCCGATCTCCGGAGCCAGGGCCTCTTGCGTGTACCCGGCCCGCTTGCGGAAGCTCTTCAAAGCCGCACCGAAGGCTTTGAGGCCCTCGCTCGGCTCCGGCTCGTTCGTGCCGGGCGCGCTTGACGACGTCACGCGCCCATGCTCACGGACAGTGACCCGTACCGTCCACACTTCGTACTCGTACAATTACCGAGCGTACGAGTTTCGTCCCTCCCGCCCCGCGGGCCCGCAGGTCACCGTGGGGCCCATGCCACACCAGGTACAAACCCCCACATCAGCACACACGTTCACGCAGCGCATCAGCGCCTCCCCGCGCGGGGCCCGCCTCGCCCGCAGGCTGGTGCGGTACCACCTCGACGGGTGGGGCGTCCCGTACGGCAGTGAACTCTCCGACACGGTCGCCCAGATCGCCGCCGAGCTGGCGGCCAACGCGGCGACGCACGGACGCGTACCGGGCCGCGACTTCCAGCTGCGCCTGCTGCTGCGGGCGGACGGCGTGCGGGTCGAGGTGAGCGACACGCGCACGGAGTGCGGGCCGCCGCAGCGCCCCGAACCGCCCCCGGACGAGGCCGAGTCGGGGCGGGGGCTCGTCCTGGTGGCGGCGCTGGCGGCACGGTGGGGAGTCGAGTCGCGGGCGGTCGGGAAGACGGTGTGGGCGCTGGTGGCTCCGCCGGAACGGCCGGACGACGTCTCGGACGATGTCCTGGACGAAGTCAGAGGCCCAGCACACCCGGTTCCGACGCGAGAGCCTTGAAGCGCTCGCGCGGGTCCGCGACCATCCGGCGCTCCGTGAGGTCCAGCAGACCCGCGACGCCCGTGAGCGTCGCCGCCACCGTGCCGTCCGCCTTCGTGACCGACTGCTCGACCTTGAAGGACTTGCCCTCGCCCCACACGAAGGCGCAGGACACCGTGACCTCGTCGCCCGCGTGCAGCTCGCGGAAGTAGCGCAGGGTGTTCTCCAGGGCGACCGGACCGACACCGCTGTCTATCAGGGCGCGCTGCTCGATGCCCGCCGCCCGCAGCATCGACCAGCGCGCGTGCTCCGCGTACTGGAGGTAGACGGCCTGGTTGAGATGGCCCTGCGTGTCCGTCTCGTACCCACGGACGGTGATGCTCACGGCGAACGGCTCGGACACGGTTTCCCTTTCGACGACGACGCTGCACAGCGGCTGCACAGCGGCACACTGGTGCCGCAACCCTCAACCGTCCGGTGATCAACGGCATTCCAGCCCTCAGGATCTTCGCGGCGACGCCAGGACGTACCGCGCGGCCGTACGGGCGTCGCCGTGCTCACTGACCTGCCAGCCGGCGCGCTCCAGGACCGCGCCGCAGGCACGCACGCCCTCGGCCGTCGGCTCGCGCACCTCGACCGCGTCGGGCTGCGGCGTCACGGCCACGCGATACCCCTCGCGGCCGGGCTCGGCCGGGACGCGTCCCGCCGCCTCCAGGGCTATCGCCGCCGCCTGCACCAGATGCGTGCGCTCCCAGCCGCAGGGCCGCTCCCGGTCGCCGTCCGCGTTCGTCATGCGGCGCATCTCGACCAGGCCCAGCCAGGCGTCCCGCACCTCCCGCGCCCGCGCGGGCCCCGCACCGCCGGACGGGAACTCCTCGGTGCCGGTGCGGGCGGCGAACACGCCGGGCACCGGCTCCACCGGGGCCGTCTCCGGAGCGGCCCCCTGGGGCTCGTCACGGACCCGGTGTCCCGCCGGGGTCAGGAAATACGCGTGCGGCGGGCGCGGGTGCCGGAACGCGAGCCGCAACCGGACCAGGGCGGCAAGCTGCGCCTCCGTCCCGGCCAGGCGGCCCGTGACCGGGTCGGCCGCCGCGATGATCCGCCGCTGCGCGGGTGTCGTCGGCTTCGCCATGCTCCGATAGTGCCTCGCGCCACTGACAACGGCACTGTGTCGCCCGGATCGGAAGCGGCCCGGATCGGGAGCCGTCCGGATCAGGAACCCTCCGGCCGGTCCTCGTGCTCGCGCTCGGCCGTCCCCGCCGCCGCGCGCTGCGCGACGATGGACGGCGCGAGCTCGTGCCCCGCGGCGTAGGCGTCGCCGTTGATCCCCGCCTGGACCTCCGACTTCTGGCCGGGGTCGGTCGTGCGCGGCCCGGGGCCGTTGTCCTTGGCCGTCTCGGGGACGCCCTGGAGGTTGTTCCTGAGATGGTCCAGTTCGTGGCCGATGAGTTTCTCGCTCGCGCCCGGCGGCAGGAAGACGTGGTGGCCGATCGTCATGGCCTCCGCGCCCATCGCCGCCATGGCCCGCTGCGCCACCGCGTCGTCGTGCAGGCGGCCCGCCGACAGATTGGTCTGGTAGAACGGCTCGGCCTTCTTGCGCATCGAGTCCGGCAGCGGACGGTGCGACGATCCGATGGCGTCGGCCACGAGGGCGCTCCGCGCCTCCGGCGCGGTGTCCGGGAGGCCGCCGTGCCCGCAGCCGGCACCGTGGACGTGCTGGTCCGGGCCCCCGTCCTCCTTGAGGAAGCGGGCGACGGCCTGGTTGCCGACGGAACGCTGGAGCGCGGTGACGGCCGAGGGGCTCGCCAGGGGGCCCGGCCGCGGACCCGCCACCGGCCGCGGGGGAAGGGCCGCGCGGTCCGCGCCGTGCGACGCGGTGGCGGGCCGCAGGGCGCGCGGCACCCGTCCGGCGCCGTCCCCGGCCCGCTCGCCGGGTGCTTCCTCGTGAGCCCGCATGGTTCGTCCCGTCCGGTCGGCAGGGCCCGAACCCGATACGGGCCTCCAGCCGTTCTATCCGCCCCCGGCGGGGAGCGGCAGTGCCGTTGAGGCACCCCTCGGGGCAGCCGAGGGGTGCCCCGAGGGCAACCCGCCGTGCCGTCGGTCCGGCGTCGGTCAGCGGACCTCGCCCGACGCCAGGTCCACGACCTTCTCCGCGATCCGCGCGAGCACCGCACGGTCCGCGTCGGCGTCCTGCCGCTCCGCCGGATCACCCGGGTAGGTGTCGAGCAGCACGTGCGTGGCGCCGAGCTCCTCCAGGGCGCTCAGGTCGGCGCGGAGCTGGTCCGCGTCGCCGTGGCCGAGCGGACGCTCGGGAGTGTCCGGGTGCGGGGCGAGCCTGATCTGGAGGCGCGGCACCAGGTCCGGGACGGCCCGGCCCGCCGCGTCGGCCGCGGCGGCGAGGTGGGGGAGTGCCTTGCGCAGGTGCGCGAGCGTCGGCATGAACGGGTGCCAGCCCTCGCCGAGGCGGGCCGCCCTGCGCACCGCCGCCGGGGAGTTGCCGCCCACCCACACCGGGGGGTGGGGCTTCGTCGCCGGGGCGGGGGCCGTGCGGACGTCCGCGTACGACACGTACCGGCCGTGGTACGTCGTCGGGTCGTCCGTCCACGCCGCGCGTATCGCCGCCAGGTACTCATCCGTGATCGCGCCGCGCTCCTCGAAGGGGATGCCCAGCGCCTCGTACTCCGGCCTCGACCAGCCGACGCCCGCACCCAGGACGAACCCCTCCGGGTGCATCCGGTCGATGTTCGCCGCGAGGCGGGCCGTCTGGAGGGGGTGGCGGTACGGGATCACCGTGACCGTGGTGCCCAGGCGGAGGCCCGGGACCCTGCCCGCGAGGTGGGCCGCCAGGAGGAACTGGTCGTAGAACGGGGCCGGGTACGCCTCGTGGACGTCCGGGGTCACCGCGATGTGGTCGCTGATCATCGCGAAGGTGAAGCCCAGGTGGCGGGCCGTTCTCGCCTGGGCGGTGAGGGTTTCCGGGGTGGTGCCGGGGCCGAAGTTCAGGAGGTTGACGCCGTATCGCATGCGGGTCAGTGTTCCTGATCGGTGAGCGGGTGGATGGGGGTGGGGGGTGGGCGGGGTGCCTCGCGGTGCGCCCCGGTCCCGCCCCTTCCCGAACCGGGGCTCCGCCCCGGACCCCGCTCCTCAAACGCCGGAGGGGCTGAAAAGCGCCCTCACGGCCGCAGGTTCCACGTGGCCAGGACCGGGCGGCCGTGCTCGTAGCCGAGGCGGCTCACCGTGCCGGTGGCCAGTTGGAAGTGGGCGCCCGCCGCAGGGGGGAAGCCGAGGCGGCGGGCGGCGAGGACGCGGAGGAAGTGGCCGTGGGCGAAGAGGACGACGCTGCCCTCGGTGTTGGCGAGCGCCGCGTCGACCTTGGCGAGCATCCGGTCGGCCCGCTCCCCGACCTGCTCGGGCGACTCACCGGGGTGTTCGGACGGCCCGGGAGCCACGCCGTCCGTGAACAGGAACCAGTCCGGACGGGCCCGGTGGATCTCCACGGTGGTGACCCCCTCGTACGCCCCGTAGTCCCACTCGGCGAGGTCGGGGTCCACGCGCGCGTCCCCGCAGCCGGCCAGCTCCGCCGTCTCCCGCGCCCGCGACCGCGGACTGGTGAAGGCGGCGTCGACACGGTACTTCCCGATGAGCGAGGCGATGGAACGGGCCTGCTCCCGGCCCCGGTCGGTGAGGGGGATGTCCGACCAGCCGGTGTGCTGCCCGGACAGCGACCACTCGGTCTCGCCGTGCCGGACGAGGAGAAGATCACCCATGGTGTCGACGGTCCTGTTCTGACGGGCGGAACGTCAGTTCCGCGTATGTATACGAGATTCGCATGTATGGCGGTCCCCGGCTTTGGATAGCGATGTGCCCAGGCCACCTCTGGCCATCCCTCATTGAAGTCGAAGGGTGTTCATCGTGCATCCGGCTCAGAAATTCGGCGACAACCCTGTCGAAGTACGAGAAACCGGCCACTACACGGAGGAATACGTACCAAGCTTCGTCGAAAAGTGGGACTCACTCATAGATTGGGAGAGGAGGGCGCAGAGCGAGGGAAACTTCTTCATCGACCTGCTGCGCAAGCGGGGCGTGAAGAGCGTGCTCGACGTCGCGACCGGCACCGGGTTCCACTCGGTGCGGCTGCTGGCCGCCGGGTTCGACACCGTCAGCGCGGACGGCAGCGCCGACATGCTGGCGGCGGCCTTCGCCAACGGCATGGAGGACGGCCACGTGATGCGGGTCGTCCAGGCGGACTGGCGCTGGCTCAACCGCGACGTGCACGGCGAGTACGACGCCATCGTCTGCCTCGGCAACTCCTTCACGCACCTGTTCTCGGAGCGCGACCGCCGCAGGGCGCTCGCCGAGTTCTACGCGATGCTCAAGCACGACGGCATCCTCGTCCTGGACCAGCGCAACTACGACGCGATCCTCGACGACGGCTACACCAGCAAGCACACGTACTACTACTGCGGCGAAGACGTCTCCGTGGAACCCGAGTACGTCGACGAGGGACTCGTCCGGATGCGGTACAGCTTCCCGGACGACTCCGTCTACCACCTCAACATGTTCCCGCTGCGCAAGGACTACACACGCAGACTGATGTCCGAGGTCGGCTTCCAGAACGTGGAGACCTACGGCGACTTCCAGCACACCTACCGGGGGGAGCAGCCCGACTTCTTCGTCCACGTCGCGGAGAAGGAGTACCGCGACGACGAGCAGCAGGACGAGCGCTACTCGGGCGCGGTCGGTGTCGCCCGCACCTACTACAACTCCGCCGACGCCGACGCCTTCTACGCCGAGGTGTGGGGCGGCGAGGACATCCACATCGGCCTGTACGAGCGCCCCGGCGAGCCCATCGCCGACGCCAGCCGGCGCACCGTCGAGGCGATGGCCGCCAAGCTGAACCTCACCGAGGACTCCGTCGTCCTCGACCTCGGCTCCGGGTACGGCGGCTCCGCCCGGTACCTGGCGTCGACGTACGGCTGCCGGGTCCTCGCGCTCAACCTCAGCGAGGTGGAGAACCAGCGGCACAAGGAGCTGAACCGGCGCCGGTCCCTGTCCGGGCTGATCGAGGTCGTCGACGGGTCCTTCGAGGACATCCCCTATCCGGACGCCGCGGTCGACGTGGTCT
Source organism: Streptomyces typhae (assembly GCF_009755605.1). GTDB lineage: Bacteria > Actinomycetota > Actinomycetes > Streptomycetales > Streptomycetaceae > Streptomyces > Streptomyces typhae. Next base: position 64,881 of record NZ_WPNZ01000008.1, on the reverse strand, counting down.
GGTCGCAGGACGCGTTCCTGCACAGCGGCAACCGGGCGCGGGTCCTGGAGGAGGTCTCCCGGGTGCTGCGGCCCGACGGGCAGGTGATCTTCACCGACCCGATGGCCGACGACGACTGCCCGCCCGGAGTCCTTCAGCCGATCCTCGACCGCATCCACCTGGACGACATGGGGTCACCGGGGTTCTACGCGCGCGAGCTGGCCCGGCTCGGGTTCGCACCGGCGGGCGAGGGGTTCGAGGAGCACCGCGCGGAGCTGGTCACGCACTACGCGCGGGTCCTGGAGGAGACCGAGCGCCAGGAGGCCGACGGGCTCGCCCGGCTCGTCAGCCACGACTACCTCACCCAGATGAAGCTCGGCCTCGCCCGCTGGGTCGCCGCCGGACGCGACGGGCACATCACGTGGGGCATCCTCCACTACCGCCGGGGCGGCGGTACCGCCTGACGGCCGGCCGGAGCGCCGGGGCGGCGCCGACAGCCTCGGCGCTCCGGCCGCCCCGCACCCCTCAGGCCGGCCGCAGTTCCCGGCCCCCGAACGCGCCCGTACCGTCCGCCTGCTTCCACCAGGACTCCAGGCCCGCCTGGTCCAGGCCGCGCCAGCGCGGGGTGTCCTCGACCAGGGCGTGGCCGAGGCGGCGGCCCAGGTCGACCATGGCGCGTCCGGCCACCGTGCGGTCGGTGTCGTAGGCCTGGAGGGCCTCGGGCCAGGTCGTCGCCGTGACGATGGCGGACTCCAGGACCGTGGCGTCCTGGAGGGCCTTCACCGCGCCCGCACCGGTGTGCGGCCGCGCGACGGTCGCCGCGTCGCCCGCGAGCAGCACCCGGTCCCGGGCGTACCGCGGCGCCGTGAAGTCGTACATCGGCTGGAGGAACAGCTCCTCCGGCCGGGTCGCGCGCACCAGGGCGCCCCAGTAGGGCGGCATCAGGGCGTCGGCGACATGGGCGAGGTGGGCGGCGAGGGCGTCCGTGAGACCGCCCGGGGGCAGGCTCGTGGGTCTTGTGAAGCCGAGGCCCGCGTCCGGGCCCTCGGGCGGCGCGGTGTACAGGATCCAGTTCACGCGGTGGCCGCCCGCGCCGTCCGGGATGCGGTACACGACCGCGTGCCCGCCGTCGAAGACGACGTACACGCAGTCCTCCTCGGCCCACAGGTGCGGATCGGCGAGCCGGTCGTGCGGATACGCGCCGCGCCAGGCCAGATAGCCCGCGTACCGCGCGTCGAGGCCTGGGTGGGCGGCGGCGCGGACCACGGAGCGGTAGCCGTCCGCGCCGATCACGACGTCGTACCGCTCGGTGCCCGCGGCGGTGTCCACCTCCGCGCCCGCGGCCCCGGCGCGCACGGCCTCGACACAGGTGCCGGTGCGGAACTCCACGGACTCCGGCAACCGGCGCCGCAGCTCGCCCCAGAGCGGCCCCCAGTTGTAGGTGCGGAACGGGAACGGCAGCGTGCCGATCTCGCGTCCCAGCGGGCCCGCGGCGCGCTCGTCGCGGACGTACCAGCGGCGTCTGACGAGCTGCACCCACGGCATGTCCGCGTCCATGTACCCCGCCGACTCCAGCTCCGCGTAGCGGGAGTTGTGCACCCCGAGGCCGACGCCGCGTTCCGTGAGGCGGCCCGAGGCCCGCTCGTACACCGTGATCTCGTCCGCGCCGCCGCGGTGCGCCGCCAGCGCCATGGCGCAGCCCGCGACGCTGCCGCCGACGACGGCGACCCTGCCCGAATGCATCATCGCGCCATCCTGACAGGACCGGTGACGTTCTGTCATGAGCACATTTCAGCGCGTGCCCGGTGCGCCCCCGACCGCCATGGACACGCCCCGACCGGCGAAGAACGGCTCGAAGGCGGCCGGGGAGAGGTCCGCCGTGCGGGAGCGCGCATCGATGCCCGAGGGGTTGTGGAAGTGCAGGGCGCCGTCCGCCGTGCGCCCCGTGAGGAGGACCAGGTGCCCGCCCCTGCCGGGCGCGGGGTGCTCAGGGCGGCGGATCTCGAAGTGCACGGACGCGATCACCGTCCGGCCCGCGTCCAGGAGTTCGGCGATCTCCTCGACGGTGAGGTGGCGGTGCACGGTCGCGTCCACGGCGTGCACCTCGCGCACGTACTCGGCGAACGGCGCGTAGATCAGCCCGCGGATCGTGCCCCCGGCGTCCGCGGTGTCCGCTGCGTCTTCGGTGTAGGCCCCGTACTTCAGGGCGCCGTCCCGCAGCTCGAACAGCGAGGGCGCCGACGGGCCGAGCGCCATCCGCAGACAGGTGAGTCCGCACAGATGGCTGCACCAGCGCGCGTAGTCCTCCGAAGTGGCCGCGCCCGACTCCCGCCAGGCCGGGTCGTCGGCCGGGTCGTGGCCCTCGTACACGATCCTCCCGACCAGGTCCGGCGAGGCGAACTGGGTCAGGGACGGGGCGTGACAGGTGGTGCAGGGGGTCACTCGCGCACTCCTCGACTGCCGACGTGACGGCCGGGACCGGCGGGCGGCGCCACCGGCCGGACCGTGGGCCGGGCTACTGGCGGTATCCGCTCAGGAAGCGGCCGATGCGGCTGATCGCCGCGTCCAGGTCGTCAGCGTACGGGAGGGTGAGGATGCGGAAGTGGTCGGGGCGCGGCCAGTTGAAGCCCGTGCCCTGGACGACCTGGATCTTCTCCCGGAGCAGGAGGTCGAGGACGAACTTCTCGTCGTCGTGGATCGGGTGCACCTTCGGGTCCAGGCGCGCGAAGGCGTAGAGCGCGCCCCGCGGCTTCACGCAGGAGACGCCCGGGATCTCGTTGAGCTTCTGCCAGGCGCGGTCGCGCTGCTCGTACAGGCGGCCGCCGGGGGCCGTCAGCTCGTGGATGGACTGGCGGCCGCCGAGGGCCGCCTGGATCGCGTACTGGGCGGGCGCGTTGGGGCACAGGCGCATGGAGGCCAGCATCGTCAGGCCCTCCAGATAGTCGCGCGCGTGCTGCTTGGGGCCCGTGACCACCAGCCAGCCGGAGCGGAAGCCCGCGACCCGGTACGTCTTGGAGAGGCCGCAGAAGGTCAGGACCACCAGGTCCGGCGCCAGCGAGGCGACGCTGTGGTGCACCGCGTCGTCGTACAGGATCTGGTCGTAGATCTCGTCGGCGAACACCATCAGGCCGTGCCTGCGGGCGAGGTCGAGGATGCCTTCGAGGATCTCGCGCGGATAGACCGCGCCGGTCGGGTTGTTCGGGTTGATGATCACGACGGCCTTGGTGCGGTCGGTGATCTTCGACGCCATGTCGTCGAGGTCCGGGTACCAGTCGGCCTGCTCGTCGCACAGGTAGTGCACGGCCTTCCCTCCGGAGAGGGTCGTCACGGCCGTCCACAGCGGGAAGTCCGGCGCCGGGATCAGGACTTCGTCACCGTCTTCGAGGAGCGCCTGCACGGCCATCGTGACCAGCTCGGACACGCCGTTGCCGAGGAAGACGTCGTCCACGGAGACGTCCTCGATGCCGAGCGCCTGATAGCGCTGGGCGACGGCGCGGCGGGCGGAGAGGACGCCGCGCGAGTCCGTGTAGCCGTGCGCGCCCGGCAGCATCCGGATCATGTCCTGGACGATCTCCTCGGGCGCCTCGAAGCCGAAGAGCGCGGGGTTGCCCGTGTTGAGGCGCAGGACGCTGTGGCCCGCCTCCTCCAGGGCGTCCGCGTGCTCGATGACCGGGCCCCGGATCTCGTAACAGACCTCGCTGAGCTTGCTCGACTGCCGGAACTCCATGCGGTGTGCCTCCCGTGGCGTGCGTTACTTGGTTTTACCAAGCTGCCGCTTGGAAAGTCCAACAACTTGTCTAGACTGCGACGCATGCCACCTCGACAGCGCCGAAGCTACGACCAGTACTGCGCCGCCGCCCGCGCCCTCGACGCCGTCGGCGACCGCTGGACCCTGCTGATCGTCCGGGAGCTGCTCGCCGGGCCGCGCCGCTACTCGGATCTGCACGCCGATCTGCCCGGCGTCAGCACGGACGTGCTCGCCTCGCGGCTCAAGGACATGGAGCAGGGGGGTCTCGCCGAGCGGCGGCGCATGCCCGCGCCCGTCTCCGCGTACGTGTACGAACTCACCCCGCGCGGGCGGGAGTTGCTGCCCGTGCTGCGGGCGCTCGCCGAGTGGGGGGCCGAGGGTCTCGGGGAGCGCACCCCTACGGACGCGGTGCGGGCGCACTGGTTCGCGCTGCCGCTCCTCGGCGTCGTCGGCCTGGAGGCCGGTGTGCTGGAGGTGCACCTGCCGGAGGGGGAGTTCCATGTGCGGGTGGGGGGCGACGGGGCCGTCTCGTACGGGGACGGGCCCGCGCCCGAGGTGCCCGACGCGCGGATGGTCCTGGACGCGGGGACCGCCGTCGAGCTCGGGCGTGGCGTTCTGGGGGTGGCCGAGGGGGTTCGCGGCGGGCGGATCGCTGTCAGCGGGGACAGTGCGTTGGCCAAGGTGCTGCGGGCGGGGTGAAGGGGTGGGCCTGTGCCCTCGCGGGGCGCCCCGGGCCCACCCCTTCACCGTAACCAGGGGCGCCGCGCCCCCTGGACCCCCGCTCTTGTCGGCGCTCCGCGCCTCGTCCTCAGGCGCCGGACGGGCTGGAATTGCGCTTCGCGCTCGTCCTCAAGCGCCGGACAGGCTGGGATTTCGACGGGCGGGAGAGAAGGGTGGGTGGGTGGGGAAAGACCGCCGCGGAGCGGCGGCCTGTCCCGCTCGGCCTCAAGCGCCGGACGGGCTGGAGACCTGGCCCCTGCCCCGGGTCAGGGTGTAGCCCCCGACGCCCGCCAGGGCGGCGAGTACGCCGCCGGCTCCCGTCCAGATCCAGCGGTCCGTCCACCAGCCGGAGGCCCAGCCGTCCTCGGGCTCACCGGCCGACGGCTGGGAGCCCGGCACGAGCGGGGCGCCCAGGGTGCCGTCCACCGCCGCCGAGCCGCCGATGTCCTTGGACGTCGCCTCGACCTCGGCGGTGACCGGCTGGCCGAGGTCCGCGGTGCGCAGACCGGTCGCCGTCAGGCGGATGTAGTACGTGCCGGGCAGCGGGTCGTCGGCCCACGTGTCCGACCAGGCGCGCACCGTGCGCAGGGTGCAGGCCAGCTCCACCGGTCCCGAGCCGGTGGCCGTGCGCGCCTGCATGCCGTACATGCAGGGCTGACGGCGCCTCAGGCCGTCGTACACGTCGATCCGCCACTTCGCGCCGGACGCGCCCGACGCGGACTCGGGGAGCTTCACCGTCGCCTCGACGGTGGGCCGCCGGCCGGCGTCCGCGGGGAAGGACCAGTACAGGTAGTCGCCGGTGGAGGCGCTCGCCGTGCCCTTCTGGCCCTGCTCGATGCCGGTCGCCGTACGGAAGGACGTGCCCGCGTCGGCGCGCTTGCCGTCCTTGCCGTCCCCGTCGCCGGGGGCCGCGAACGCCGCACCGGAGGTGAGCAGCGCGCCGAGGCCGAGCAGCCCGGCCAGCGCCGCGAGACGTGTGGTACGCATCAGTTCGTCCTCCAGACAGCGAAGCGCCAGCGCGAGAGCCAGCCCCACAGCAGACCGCCCACGAAACCGGTGAGCACCAGGGCGCCGAGCAGCCACCAGCCGCGGCCGAGGCCGAAGGCCGCCACGTCGGAGGGGCCGTCGGGGGCGTCCACGATGTCGACGGCCAGCTCGACGGGGAGGCCGGGCTTGCCCTTGGCGGCGGCTCCCGCGGCGGGCGAGTAGGAGTGGGACACCTGGAGGCAGACGATCTCCTTGTCGTCGCCCGAGCCGCCCGAGTCGTTGTCGTCGTCGCGCTCCGGCTTCGGGTAGCGCAGGCCCGTCGAGAGGACGTCCGTCCGGCCGTCGCCCGCCGCGGAGCCGCGTACGATCTCGCGGTCGTGCCGGGTGACCGCGCGCAACAGCACGCCGTAGTCGTTGTTCACGGCCCGGTCGGCGCCGACGCTGACCGAGGCACGCAGCTCCTCGCCGGGCGCCACGTCCACGCGGTACCAGCGGTGCTCGCCGAACCCGGCGCGGTCGGTGTACAGGCCCGGCTTCAGCTGCGGAGCCGCGGAGCACCGGTCGGCGCCCGTCACGGCGACGGGGTTGACGGCCGGGTCGGCCGCCCGGTCCACCAACTGGCCCACCCGGTCGGTGAGTTCGTCGGTGTGCCGGACGGAGGTGTAGGTGCCGCCGGTGGCCTCGGCGATGCAGCTCAGCTGGGCGCGCATCTTGGTGTTCGGGACCAGGCCGAGGGTGTCGATGGTGAGGTTGATGCCCTTGGCGGCGATCTCCCGCGCCACCTCGCACGGGTCGAGGGGCTGGCAGGTGTCCTCGCCGTCGCTGATGAGGACGATGCGGCGGGAGCCCTCGCCGCCCTTCAGGTCGTCGGCGGCCTTCAGCAGCGCCGGGCCGATCGGCGTGAAGCCGGTGGGCGACAGCGTGGCCACGGCCGTCTTGGCGTCCCCGCGGTCCAGCGGGCCCACCGGGTAGAGCTGCTCGGTGTCCTTGCAGCCGGTCCTGCGGTCCTCGCCGCGGTAGTTGGCGCCGAGGGTGCGGATGCCAAGATCGACGTCCTCGGGGGTGGCGTCGAGCACCTCGTTGAAGGCCTGCTTCGCCGCGGCCATCCGGCTCTTGCCGTCGATGTCGCGGGCCCGCATCGAACCGCTCACGTCGAGCACGAGCTCGACCTTGGGCTTCGCCCCGCCCTCGGCGGTCTCGGAGTCGTCGGGGGTGTCGGCCGCGTACGCCGCCGCGGGCGCGAGCCCCATGCTCAGGGCCGCGACGAGGGCACTGAGCCCCACCGCGAACCGTTTTCTGGTGATCATCAGCGGATCCTATGGATCAAGGTCCGTCCGCTCCAAAAAAGGGTGTCGGGGACGCCGGTCCGGGCCGTTGGCGCCGACAGGGGCGCTGCTCCCCGCGCCCCTCCTGCCTCCTGCGGCAGGAGGGGCCCGGCTCCCGGAGGGCCGGGCCCCTTCTCACCCCGATGCCAGCAGGTCGAGCAGCTCGGGCGTGACGAACTCGTCCGCCGGGCAGGCCCCGGACATCGCCGAGAAGTAGCGGTCGGTGAGTTCGGCGCTGCCGGCGATCACCCGGAGCAGATCGATCTGATGTCTGCTCGCGGCGAGCGCGGCGGTGGTGAGCGTGTTGCGGTAGTCGGTGATCAGCATGTCGTCGCGGAGCACGGCGAAGCTGTCGAGCGCACCGCCGAGCAGCCGCGGGTCGTGCAGTCCGTCGCCGACGCAGTCGACGAGCAACTGGACCTGCCGGAAAGCGTCCGTGATACCCCGTGCGGTGATGGAGTCCTTGTGGTGCCCGGCATCCCCCACCAGCACCCAGCCGGGTCCTGCGGCCTTCCGGAAGAAGTTCCGCTGGTCGCCCGTGCCGTGCAGCCGCTCGACCATATGACCGTCGGCCATCTGCTCGCGCAGCTCCGGCGCGGTCTCGCCGACCGCGTCGAGCAACGCCCCGAGCGCGTTGCCGCGCAACTGACCGAACCGGTGCTGCGGGAAGTACGCGCCGACCAGCGTGGCACCGTCGTTGGTGGGGATGGCCCCCACCCAGCTCCCGGCCGCCTCGTGCAGCCGGAACCGCTGCGGCAGCCCCGACCAGAAGGTGTAGTAGGCGCAGCTCATCTTGCGGTCCTCGATCTCGACGGGCGCGCCCACCTTGGCCGCGACCGTCGACCGCATCCCGTCCGCGCCGACGACCAGAGCGGCACGCACGGTGTACTCGGTTCCGCCCGAGCGCACCCGCACCCCCGTCGCCCGCTCCTCCTCGAAGACCACGTCGACCACGGTGGACTCGTCGCGGAACTCGGCCCCGGCGTCGACCGCGGCCTGGGCCAGGAGGGAGTCGAGGAGATGACGGCGGGGCGCGAAGGCGGTCCGCACCCCGTCGACGGCCCACGAGGAACCCTCCAGACGGACATCCGCCACGGTGTAGCTGACCCGGTCGATCGGCGGGCACCCGGTGGCGGCCACCCGGGGCAGCACGCCCCACCGCTTGAGCAACGCGCACCCGGGCTGGTGGATGAGCAGCGTGGACAGGGTGTCCCGGGGGAAGCGCCCGCGCTCCAGGAGCAGGACCCGGTAGCCCGCCCGTGCCAGCAGCATGGCGGTCGGGGCTCCGGCGACGCGGGCGCCCACCACGACGACGTCGTAGGTGTCGTCCATCGCGGCCGTCTACCTGCGGGTGCGCAGCGGCAACGTCCACACCCCGGTGAAGTCGGGCGAGGTGAGGAACCGCGGTGTGCGCTCGTGGTCGACGCGCACCTCGGTGAACCGGTCGAGCAGGATGTTCAGGGCGACCCGTCCTTCCAGCCGGGCCAGCGGGGCGCCGAGGCAGAAGTGGACGCCCTGGCTGAACCCGAGGTGCGGATTGGGGTTCCGGGTGATGTCGAAGGTGTCCGGATCGGGGAAGCGGCGGGGATCCCGGTTGGCGGCGGAGAGCCACACCTCCACCATCTGGTCCTTGGGGATGCGCGTACCGCCGAGTTCCACGTCGGCGTCGGTGGCACGGTAGGCGGAGGCCAGCGGGCTGAGGCAGCGCAGCGACTCCTCAATCGCGGCGGGCACCAGACCGCGGTCCGCACGGACCCGCGCCATCTGCTCCGGGTACGCGTCCAGGCACAGGAGCGTGTTGCCCAGCAGCATGGTGGTGGTGACGTGGCCGGCGAAGAACAGCAGGCTGGTGAAGTTGACCACCTGGTTGTCGGTGAGCCGGTCACCGTCGACCTCGGCCTGGACCAGGCGGGTCAGCAGGTCGTTCTTCGGATTCCTGCGCCGGTCGATGACGTGTTCCAGCAGATAGTCGTTCATCTTGCGCTGGTCGTCGCTCTGGCTGGCGATCGAGCGGGCCTGCTCGCCGTCCTCGTCCGTGGTCTTGATCTGACCGCGTTCGGCGAGGCTGTCGTCCGCCCACTTCTTGATCAGGTCGCGGTCCTCCCGGGGCGTCCCGAGCAGATCGGCTATGACGATCATGGGCAGGGGGTACGCGAGGGCGTCCACCAGGTCGAACTCGTCGCTCTCCAGCTCGTCGATCAGCTCGTCGGTCACCTTGGCGATGCTCGGTTCGAGATCGGCCACCATCTTCGGCGTGAACGCCCGGCTGACCAGCGCGCGCAGCTTCTTGTGCTCCGGCGGGTCGAGCTGGGTCAGATTGCCGTCGAAGTCCCACTGGTCGGAACCGGGCACGAACCTGCGTGCCACGTCGGAGGAGTACGTCGCCGGGTCCCCCAGCACGGTGACCGCCTCGGGGTACCCGTAGACGTGCCACATGCCCGTTTCCTTGTCGAATTCGACGGGCTCGCTCGGTCGCTCACCGCGCAGCCAGGTGTGGCGCGGGTGGACGTTCCACAAGTCGGTGATCGCGTTCATGGATTCTCTTTCGCTCGGAAGGCGCTCGGGTTCGCTCGGGTTCGCTCGGAAGGCGCTCGGGTTCGCTCGGGTTCGCTCGGAAGTCGCTCGGGTTTGCTCGGGTCCGCTCGGGCTGTGACCCGGAGATGGGGTGGCGGGTGTCCGTCGTGCGGCGAGCGCGGTCAGCGTGCTCCGCCGCGGCCTTCGGCCGGCTCGGCCACGACATGCAGGTCCTGGACGCCGATCAGGTCGTGCGAGGGGATGAACGTCGGCGGCCTGTGCGGGTCGAGGCCGAGCACGGGGTAGCGGTCGAGGAGGATGTCGAGGGCGACGCGGCCCTCGAGGCGGGCCAGCGGGGCACCGATGCAGAAGTGGATGCCACGGCCGAAACCCAGATGCGGGTTGGGATCGCGCGTGACGTCGAAGGTGTGCGGGTCGGTGAACTGGCGGGCGTCCCGGTTGGCCGCGGCGCACCAGACCATCACCATCCGCTCGGCGGGGATGTGCCGGCCCGCCAGCTCGGTGTCCGTGCCGGTGGCCCGGTAGACGGCGGAGACCGGCGTCATGAACCGGTGCACCTCCTCGAACATGGTGGGCACCAGCGAGCGGTCGGCCCGGACCAGGGCCTGCTGGTCGGGGCAGGCATCGAGACACAGCACCGCGTTGGCCAGGAGCATCGCCGTGGTCGTGTGCCCCGCGACCAGCAGCAGATTGCCGATCTTGGCGATCTGGTGGTCGGTCAGCCGCTGTCCGTCGACCTCGGCCTGGACGAAGCGCGTGAGCAGGTCCTCGCGCCCCCGCTTGCGGCGCTCGCGCGTGTGCTCCAGGAGGTAGTCCGTGATCCGGTCGGACGCCTCCAGCTGGGGGCGGGCGTCCTCGGCCTGTTTCTCCGGGTCGTCGGACGGGTCGTACTGCCCGTTCGCGGCCATCATGGCGTCGACCCACCCCTTGAACAGCGGGTAGTCGCCGGCGGGAACGCCGAGCAGCTCGGAGATCACGACGATCGGCAGCGGATAGGCCAGCTCGGCCACCAGATCGAAGCCGTCCCGACCCTGGAGCCGGTCGATCAGCTCGTGGGTGATCTCGGCGACGCGGGGTTCCAGATCGGCGACCACGCGGGGGGTGAACGCCTGCGCCGTCAGCCTGCGCAGCTCGCGGTGGTCCGGCGGGTCGAGCTGGAACAGGTTGCCCTCGGCGAACTCCTCGCCGCCCGAGGGCGCGAACCGGCGGGCCGTCTCGGACGAGTAGACCCCCGTGTCGCCGAGGACCTCGAGTGCCTCCGGATATCCGTAGACGTGCCAGATGCCGGAGGCCTCGTCCAGCACGACCGGCTCCCGCGGCGGCTCCCCGCGCATCCAGAAGTGCTTGCTGTTTCCGGCCCACTGGTCGGCGAGCAAGGTCATCGGTTCTCCTCGGTGGCTCGGGCGGAATCGCTGGCTGCCAGCGCCGCTGTGATCACACGGCCGACGGCTGCGGCCGGGCCCGGCAGATGCATGTCGACGTGGCCGCAGGGGATGTCGTGGTCGCGCACCGTCCCGGTGACGTGGGCCGCCCACAGTCCGGCGTAGGACTCGTCCTTGTCCTCGGTGGCGTTGCAGAACACCACGTCGCCCCGGAAGACCGGGGACTCGAAGTCCCGCAGCATCCGCATGTGCTGGACCATGATCGACGAAGCGGTGTCCACCAGGGACTTCTCGTCGCCGTTCGGCAGCCCCGCCAGCGCGGGCAGATGGCGGCCGAAGAAGTACCTGGCCTCGTCCACGTCGGGGATCGCGTTGTCGGCGAACCACGAGGCGGGCACGGAGTCGAGCAGGACGAGGGCGGCCACCCGATGCCCCTTGCGCTGAAGTTCGGCGGCCATCGCATGGGCCAGGGTGCCGCCGAGCGAGAGCCCTACCAGCGTGATGGGCCCGGCCGGCTGCACGCGCAGGATCTGGCGTACGTAGTCGTCGACCATCTCCTCGATCGACGCGGGCACCGCGGTGCCGGTGAACCCCCTGGCCTGGATCCCGTAGACCGGCCGGTCCGCGGGCAGATGGCCGACGTAACCGAGATACGCCCACGACAGGCCGATCCCGGGATGGACGAACCACAGCGGCTCGCGGTCACCCGTGGTGCGCATGGGAAGCACGAGGTCGAAGGGGTCGCTGTGGCCGTCACCGGTGGTGCCGGAACTGAGCTGCTCCGCCAGACCGGCGACGGTCGGTGCCTGGAAGAGCGCGTGGATGGGCAGTTCCACGCCGAGCGCGGCCCGGATCCTGCCGATCAGCCGGGTCGCGAGCAACGAGTGACCGCCGAGGGCGAAGAAGTCGTCGTCGGCCCCCACCGCGGGCAGGCCCAGCACCTCGGCGAACAGACCGGCGAGGGCTTCCTGCCACGGAGTGGACGGAGCCCGCCCGGTTCCCGCCGCGCCGTAGTCGGGCGCCGGGAGCATCCTGCGGTCGAGCTTGCCGTTGGGTGTCAGCGGCAGGGCCTCCACGGCCAGCACGGCGGCGGGCACCATGTACTCGGGCAGCCGCTCGCGCACCTCCTCCCGCAGCGTCGCGACGAGGGACAGGAGCTGCCTCGCGCGCACCGGGTCGTTGTGCAGGGCCCGGTGCGGGCCGTCGGCGACGACGGTGCCGGACACCGCCCGGCCCGCCTCCCGCCCGGCGAACAGGACCACGTCGAAGCGCTCCGGCACGGCGGTGGGTACCGCCAGCGCGTCCCAGCCGCGGGCGGCGGCCCAGGCGTCCACTTCCGCCGGGTCGACCTCGCCGCCGAAGCGGGCGTTCGAAAGGCCGGTGATCCGCACCGGCCCCGCGCCCTGCTCCCGGCGGAACCGCTCGGCGTCGGCGAAGCCGCGCCAGGTCCTGCCGGGGACGGCGGCCACGTCCTGGGCCCGCTCCGTGTGCAGTACGACCTCGTAGCGGTGGCGCGTCAGCTCGTTGTGGTGGTGGCCGGGCTTCAGCCGGATGTCGGCGCCCAGCCCGCGGTCACGGGACCACGCGTCGAACCAGTCGGGGGCGACGACGAGTTCCCGCTCGGTCAGCACGGCCCGGTCCACGGCGGTGCGCAACGCGGGCTCGGCGGCCCCCGGGACGGTGCGCAGCCGCGCCACCTCGGTGTGCAGGGCGCGCAGCGAGTCCGCGTTGCGCACGTCGCCGACCACGATCCGGCCGCCCGGACGCAGCAGCCCCACCACCTTGTCGAGCACGGTCCGCAGGTACTCGACGGTGGGGAAGTACTGCACCACCGAGTTCAGCACCACCACGTCGAAGTGCGCCAGGGGCAGCCCGTCGGTCTCGTCGGCGGCCCGTGCCAGCAACCGCACACGGTCGTCGAGTCCGGCACCGGCACACTGCGCACGGAGACGGTCGATCACCTCGGCGGACAGGTCCGTGCCCCAGAACTCGTCGACGCGGGGCGCGACACGGGACAGCAGCAGCGCCGAACCGACACCGATCTCCAGGACCCGGCGCGGCGACGACCGCAGCACCTGAGCGACCGCGGCGTCCCTCCACGCGGACATCTCGGCGACCGGGATCGGCTCACCGGTGTAGGCCGACTTCCAGAGAGCGAAGTCCTCGCCCCACTCGGCCCGGACCGAATCCGTCTCGGTGTACGCCCGGTCGTAGACCTGCCGCCACTCCTCCACCTGCTCCGCCGCGCCCGCCGCCGCCCGGACCGTGTCGTCCGGGACGACGTAGCCGACCAGGCGACGGTCGCCCGGCCGGTCCTCCCGGGCGATCACGGCGGCACGCGCGACACCGGGGTGCGCGGTCAGCACCGCCTCGATCTCGCCCGGCTCGATCCGGAAACCGCGGATCTTGACCTGGAAGTCGGCGCGGCTGACGTACTCCAGTTCCCCCGCCACCCGCCTGCGGACCAGGTCACCGGTGCGGTACATGCGTGCCCCGGCGGTGAAGGGATCGGCGACGAACCGTTCCGCGGTCAGTTCCGGCCGGCCCAGATAGCCCCGGGCCAGGCCGAGTCCGGCGATGTACAGCTCGCCGACCACACCCGGCGGCACCGGCCGCAGGAACCGGTCGAGCACATGGACCCGGGTGTTGGCGACGGGGAGGCCGATCGAGGGCCGCGCGTCGGTGACCGCCGCACTGGTCGACCAGATGGTGGTCTCCGTCGGGCCGTACAGGTTGGTGGCGCCGCTGCCCGCGGTGCGCAGCACCTCCGCGAGGGCGGGCGGCAGCGCCTCGCCGCCGACCAGCAGCCGCAGGCCGCGCAGCGCCCCGGGATCGTGCGCGACGAGCGTCTGCCACAGGGACGGGGTCGCCTGCATGATGGTGATCCGATGCCGGTCGAGGAGCTCTGCCAGCGCGCTCGGATCGGCCACCGAACCGGTCGGCGCCACCACGACGGCGGCCCCGGCGAGCAGTGGCAGGTACATCTCCAGAGCGGCGATGTCGAAGGCGGCGGTGGTGACCGCGAGCAGCCGGTCGTCCGCCCCCAGCGGGAACTCGTCCGCCATCGCCGCCAGGAAGTTCACCAGCGCCGCGTGGGGGACGACCACACCCTTCGGCGTCCCCGTGGAGCCGGAGGTGTAGATGACGTAGGCGGTGCTGTCCGGCGCCGGGTCGACATCGGGCGCGGTGCCGGGACATCCGCTGAGATCCAGCGCGACGGTGTCGGCGTCGACGACGAGGACCGGCTCGCAGTCGGCGAGGACGTGCTCGACGCGGGCCGCCGGGTGCGCCGGGTCGACCGGGACGTACCCGGCCCCGGACTTGAGCACGGCGAGCAGCGCCACCGGCAGGTCGAGCGACCGCGGCAGCATCACGACGACGCGGCGTTCGGGGCCCGCCCCGTTGCGGATCAGATGGTGCGCCATCCGGTTGGCGCGCTCGTCGAGTTCGCGGTAGGTGAGCGTGGACGTGCCGAAGACGACCGCGACGGCGTCCGGCGTCGTCTCGGCCTGCCGCGCGAACAGGGCGGGCAGGGTGAGCTCGGGCACGGGCCGTTCGGTGGCGCTGTGGCTCCGCAGCAGCAGTTCCCGCTCCTGAGGTGCCAGCAGGTCCAGCGACCGCAGGGGCGCCTTCGGCGCGTCGGCCAGCTGCGCGAGCACACGGCCGAGCCGGGCCGCGATGTCGGCGGCCGCGTCGCCGCCGAACGCGCCGTCCTGGTACTGAAGGCCCACCCGCAGCACGGGATCGGCGGACGCCACGACGACCATCGGGTAGTGGGTGCCGCTGAGCGGGCGGATACCGGTGACGACGATGCCCGCGGCGTCGGTGGCCTCGCTGATGCCCGCACGGTCGATCGGATACGACTCGAACAGCACCAGGGTGTCGAACAGCGTGCCGACCCCGGTGGCGCGGTGGATGTCCGCGAGGCCGTGGTGGTGATGGTCCATCAGCGCCGTCTGCCGCTCCTGGAGCGTGGTCAGCACACCGGCGAGCGTGTCCGTGCGGGCGGTCCGCACCCGAACCGGGATGGTGTTGACGAAGAGGCCCACCATGGAGTCCACACCCCCCACCTCGGGCGGCCGGCCCGACACCGTGGCACCGAAGACGACGTCGTCGCGGCCGGTCAGCGCCGAGAGCAGCACCGCCCAGGCGCCCTGCACCAGGGTGTTCATCGTGACGCCCAGCTCGGCGGCGCGACGGGCCAGCTTCCGTGCCCGCTCCGTCCCGAGCTCCACCTCGACCTGGCCGAGTCCGGACTGCGTGTGGCCGTCGCCCGCGGCGAGGAGCGTGGGCTCGGTGACCCCCGCCATCTCCTCGGCCCACCGCAGGGCCGCCTCTTCGCGGTCCCGGGCGGCGTACCAGGCGAGGAAGTCACGGAAGGGCCGGACCCGGTCGAGCACCCCGGCGTCGCCCGCGGACTCGTACAGCCGCAGCAGGTCGCGCATCAGCAGCGGCAGCGACCATCCGTCGTAGAGCACGTGGTTGGCGGTGAACACCAGCTCCGCGCGCTCGGGCTCCATCCGCACCAGGGACATGCGCAGCAGGGGCGGCCGTGCCGGGTCGAACCGGGTGGCGTGGTCCTCGGCCAGGAACCTCTCGAACGCCTCGTGCCGTTCGTCGGCGCCGAGCCCGCTCAGATCGGTCTCGGTCCACGGCAGTTCGACGCCGTCGACGGCGAGCTGGAGCCAGCCGTCGTCCGCGTGCGGCACGAAGGCGGCCCGCAGGTTCGGGTACCTGTCCAGGAGCGCCTGCCCGGCCCGGCGCAGCCGTTCGGCGTCGACGGGTCCGGCGAGGTGGAACACCAGCTGCATGTGGTAGGCGTCGAACGTCGATTGCGCGAGAACGCTGTGGAACAGCAGCCCCGACTGCATCGGCGTCAGCGGCCACACGTCGCGCAACGCCGGGTAGCGCCGTTCGAGCAGGTCGATCGCGGGCTGGTCCAGCGGGACGAGCGGCAGGT
The DNA here is from genome assembly GCF_009755605.1 of Streptomyces typhae. Taxonomy (GTDB): domain Bacteria; phylum Actinomycetota; class Actinomycetes; order Streptomycetales; family Streptomycetaceae; genus Streptomyces; species Streptomyces typhae. The sequence goes on along the minus strand of NZ_WPNZ01000008.1, from coordinate 49,245 downwards.
CCGACGGTGTGAGTCCGCCTGCCGCGGGAGCGGCGACATGGTGGGCGAGCCCGGCAAGGGCCCGCGTCCACAGGTCGGCGAGCGCCGCCACCTCGGCCCGGCGGAGCAGTCCCGTGGGGAACGAGAACCGGGCGGCGAGCGTCGGTCCCGCCGCGGTGTCCACCACGTAGGCGCTGATGTCCACCGCGGCCATCGCCGGCTGGTCGGGGTCGGGGTCGGCGAGCAGCCCGAGCGCGTCGCCCGCCACGGTCCAGCCGGTGCCGGACATCTCGCTGTCCGCGGCCACCCTGCCGAGGTAGTTGAAGGCGATCTGCCCGGTCGGCAGCGCGCTCAGCTCCCGCCGCGTGTCGGGGTGCAGATAGCGCAGCATGCCGAACCCGACACCCTTGTCCGGCAGCGCGACCAACCGCTCCTTCACCGCCTTGACCAGTACACCGGCCGCAGGACCGCCGGCGAAGGCGTCGGCGATGTCGACACCGGCGAGGTCGAGCCGGACGGGGAAGACGCTGGTGAACCAGCCCACGGTGCGGGACAGGTCGGCGCCCGGGACGATCTGCTCCTCCCGTCCGTGCCCCTCCAGGCGGATCAGGGCGGACGGCTCCGGCTCCCCGCGATCGGCCCGCCACCTGGCAAGGGCCAGGGCGAGCGTGGCGAGCAGCCCGTCGTTGACGCCGCCGTGGAAGGCGGCGGGCACCCGGTTCAGGACCGCTTCGGTGACCGGTGCCGGAAGCTCGACCTGCACCTGGTCCACGGTGGCCATGGTGTCCACGGCCGGGTCCAGCGGGCGGGCGCCGACGAGCGGGTCGGGGCCGTCGAGGATCTCCCGCCACAGCGGCAGCTCCGCGGCCCGCTCGGCCGCGGTGTCGGTCAGGACGTGCGCCCAGCGGCGTACCGACGTACCGACCCTGGCGAGCACCGGGGTGCGCCCCGTGTGCGCGGTCTGCCACGCCGTGGCGAGGTCCGGCACGAGAATGCGCCAGGACACGCCGTCGACCACCAGGTGGTGCAGGACGATCAGCAACCGGCCCGCGCCGTCCGCACGGTCGAACCACACGAAGCGGGCCATGTCGCCCGCGGCAGGGTCGAGCTGCCCGGTGGCGGCATCGAGTTCGGCCGCGGCGCTCGCCCGCCAGTCCGCGGAGTCCCACGCGGACGCGCACGGCACCCGGCGCAGCAGCGGCACCGGGTCCACCGAGCCCGGCTCGCCGATCACCAGGGCCTCGCCGGCCAGCCGGGACCGCAGGACGTCGTGCCGGTCCAGTACCGCGCGCACCGCCGCGACCAGCTCGTCCGCCACCACACCGGCGGGCAGGTCGAGGACGGCCGACATCGCGAACCTGCCGCGCATACCGCCGAGTTCCTCGATGTACCTGGCCACCGGCGGCAGCGGCAGCGGGCCGCTCGCGCCGCCCTCCAGCTCGGCGAGCACGGGCCGTCGGCCCTTGCTGCGCCGGGCCGCGGCGGCGACGGCGAGTTCGGCGACCGTACGGCACTCGAAGACGTCCCGCGGGGTGATCTCCACACCGAGCGCGCCCGCCTGCGCGACCACCTGGATCGACCGGATGCTGTCGCCGCCGACGGCGAAGAAGTCGTCCTCGGTGCCGACCTGTCCGAGCCCGAGGACCTCGGCGTACACCTTGACGAGGATCTCCTCGTCGGATGTGCGCGGCCCGCGGTACTCGGCGGCGACGAACCCGGGCTCCGGCAGGGCGCCGCGGTCGAGCTTGCCGCTGGGGCCCACCGGGAACCGGTCCACGACCATGACGACGGCGGGCACCATGTACTCCGGCAGCCGGGCGGCGACGAACCGGCGCACCTCGTCGCGCGAGACACCGGAGACCAGGTCGACATCGGCGTCGGGGTCCTCCTGCCGCGCGCCCTCCGGCACGACGTAGCCGACCAGCCGCGGCAGGCCCTCGTCGGCACCGCGCACGGTGACCGCGGCCTGCGCCACGGCGGGATGGGCGGCCAGCGCGGCCTCCACCTCGCCGGGTTCGATGCGGATACCGCGGATCTTCATCTGGGCGTCGCCGCGGCCGACGTACTCCAGGACACCGTGCTCGTCCCAGCGCGCGAAGTCGCCGGTGCGGTACATCCGGCCGCCCGGCGGACCGAAGGGGTCGGCCACGAACCTGTGGGCGGTCGGCTCAGGACGGCCGTGGTAGCCGCGGGCGATGTCCCCGGCCACGTACAGTTCGCCGACCACCCCGACCGGCACCGGGCGCAGGCCGTCGCCGAGCACGTACGTCCGCATGTTGCCGAGCGGCGACCCGATGCGCACCGTGTCACCCGGTACGGGGAACGCGGTGGCGTAGAAGCTCTCCGTCTGCCCGTAGGTGTTCACCACCCGGACGCCCGGGATCGCCGTGCGCACCTTGTCGACCAGGGCCTCCGACAGCGCCTCGCCGGCGAAGACGACGGCACTCGCACGGATCTTCTCCGGCACCTGGTCGAGGAGTTCGGCGAAGACCGACGGCACGGAGCTGACGATCCCGCCCGTCCACCCGCCGCGCTCGGCGATCACCAGCACGTCGCGGGCGACCTCCACGGTGCCGCCGGCGACCAGGGTGGCGAAGATCTCGAACACCGAGACGTCGAAGTTCACCGACGTCGAGGCGAGGGTGCGGGTGGTGGAGTCGATGCCGACGGCGTCGACGAGTCGGCTCAGGCCGTTGACCACGCCCCGCTGCGTGACGGCGACGCCCTTGGGAACACCCGTGGAGCCCGAGGTGTACATGACGTACGCGGTGTTGTCGGGCCGTGCCGCCGTCGGCGCGAGGGCGTGGCCCGCGCGCGCCTTGTCCAGGTGGACGCGGGGGCACTCGACGGCGGGCAGCACCTCCTCGGTCGCCGTGTCGGTGATCAACAAGGCCGGTCGGGCGGCACCGAGGATCAGCTCCAGGCGCCCGCTCGGGTACCGGGGGTCGATCGGGAGGTAGGCGGCGCCCGCCTTCCACACCGCGAGCAGCGCGACGACCAGGTCCGCGGACCGGGGGAGCGCCACGCCGACGACGGTCTCGGGACCGGCGCCGCGGGCGGCCAGCTCGGCCGCGAGCCGGCTCGCGAGGCCGTCCAGGTCCCGGTAGGTCAGCAGGACCTCGTCGCATTCCACGGCGACGGCCTCGGGGGTGAGCGCCGCCCGCTGTTCCACCAGTTGCGCGGCGGTCAGGTCCACCACCGGCACCGAGGTGTCGTTGAAGGCGTCGAGGACGCGCTCCCGTTCCGCGGGTGCCATCAGGTCGACGGCGCCGACCGGCCGCTCGGGGGCGGCAACGAGACGGGAGAGGAGCTGCACGAAGCAGTCCGCGATGCGCTGGGCGGTGCCGTGGTCGAACAGGTCGGTCGCGTACTCGAGGGCGCCGAGGACACCGCGGCCCGGCAGGTCGGCCATGCTGAAGAACAGGTCGAACTTGGCGGTGCCGGTCCGGACGTGGTCGAAGCCCACGGTGAGCCCGGGGAAGGCGAAGTCCTCGCGGGCGAAGTTCTGCCAGGCGAACATCACCTGGAACAGCGGCGTATGGGCGGTGGACCGCTCCGGCTTCAGGAGCTCCACCAGCCGCTCGAAGGGGATGTCCTGGTTCTCGTACGCGGCCAGGGCGCGGTCCCGCACCTGGCGCAGCAGGTCGACGAAGGCCGGGTTGCCGGACAGGTCGGCGCGCAGCACCCAGGTGTTGACGAAGAAGCCGACCAGGTCCGTGAGCTGTTCGTCGGTGCGGTTGGCGATCGGCGAACCGATCGTCAGGTCGTCCCCGCCGCCGAGCCGGGACAGCAGCACCGCCAGCGCACCCTGCAACGTCATCGCCACGGTGGCGTCGGCGGCCCGCGCCAGCGCCTCCACCCCGCGCATCGTGTCCGCGTCCACCGCGAACTCGACGACGTCGCCGCGGTGGCTCGCCCTGGGCGGGCGCGGCCGGTCCGCGGGCAGGGGCACGGGCTGCGGGACGCCGGCCAGTTCGGCGCGCCAGTAGGAGCTCTGCGCCGCCATCAGGCTGTCCGGATCCGACTCGTCGCCGAGCAGATCCCGTTGCCACAGCGTGTAGTCGACGTACTGGACCGGCAGCTCCTGCCAGTCCGGTGCCTCGCCCCGCAGCCGGGCCGCGTAGGCCGTGGCCAGGTCGCGGGCCAGCGGTGCCATCGACGAACCGTCGGTGGCGATGTGGTGGATCACGAGCACGAGCACGTGTTCGTCCGGCGCGGACCGCAGCAGCCGGGCCGTCACCGGTATGTGCCCCGCCAGGTCGAAGCGGTGGCCGGCGCCCGCCACGACGGCGTCCTCGACGTCCTCGGCCAGGACGTCGACGACGGGCAGGTCGACACGGACCTGCGACGGGGGGAGCACCCGCTGCCAGGGGACGCCGTCCGCGTCCTCCACGAAGACGGTGCGCAGGCTCTCGTGGCGCAGGACCACGTCGTGCACCGCGGACCGCAGGGCCGCGGGCACCAGCTCACCGGTCAGCCGCAGCGGCAGCGGAGCGTTGTAGGTGGCCGAGGGACCCTCGAACCGGTCGATGAACCACAGCCGCTGCTGGGCGTACGACAGCGGCACCCGCTCGGGCCTGCTCGCGGCCCGGCGCAGGGCGGAGCGGACCCGGGTGTCAGAGGAGAGGTGGCCGGTCAGCCCGGCGACCGTGGGGGCGTGGAAGACCGTGGAGATCGGTATCTCCGCACCGAACGCGGTACGGATCCGGCTGATCAGCCGGGTCGCCATCAGGGAGTGGCCGCCGAGCTCGAAGAAGTCGTCGTCGATGCCCACCCGGTCCAGGCCCAGGACGTCCGCGAACAGCCCGCACAGGAGCTGCTCGCGCGGGTTGCGGGGACCGCGGCCGGACGCCTCGACGGCCTGGTCGGGCACGGGCAGGGCCCGGCGGTCGACCTTGCCGTGGGCGGTCAGCGGGATCTCGCCCACCGCGATCAGGGTGGCGGGCACCATGTACTCGGGCAGCCGCTCCCGCAGGTGTTCGTGCACCTCGGCGACGAGCGCGCCGATCCGGCGTGCCCGAGCCGGGTTGCCCGCCAGGTTCGTGCGGCCGACGGGCACGTAGCCGCCGGCGAGGACGTGCCCGCGGGCGAGGCCGCGGGGGACCAGGACCGCGTCGAAGCACTCCGGCGCGCCGCCCGGGGCCGCCACCACGTCCAGGTCGTGCTCGTCCGCCCACCGCACGAGGTGTTCGGGGTCCACGCCCGGCGCGACGGGCAGGCCCGACGCCTCGGCGTCCCCGGCGAGCCGGGCGTTCGGGATGCCGCTGATCCGCAGCGGGCTCCCGTCGTACAGCCGGGCGAGTTCGTCGAGCCGGTCCACCTGGTGGCCCCACCGCAGCACCGGTGCGGCACCGACGTCGACCGTGTCCTCGGCTGCCTTGTGCAGGGTGACCTCGTAGCGGTGCCGGGTCAGCTCGTTGTGCGCCGACCCGCGCTTGAGCCGGATGTCGGCGACGGCGCCGTGCCGGGCGGCCCAGACGTGGAACCACTCGGGGTCGAGCACCAGCTCCTCGTCGAGCAGCACCGCGCGGGCGACGGCCGCGCGGCGGGCGGCGAGCCGCTCCTGGGGGTGGCGGGCGTACCGCACACCGGTGTGGAACAGGGACAGCGACGCCGCCGACCGGACGTCCCCCACGACGACGCGCCCGCCGGGAGCGGTCAGGTCCAGCGCCCGGGTGAGGACGGCGTCGAGGTACCCGGCGTCCGGGAAGTACTGGACGACCGAGTTCAGCACGATCGTGTCGAAGTGGCGGGCGGGCATCCCGTCGAGCCGGTCGGCGGCCGCCGTCCGCAGCCGTACCCGCTCGGCGAGGCCCAGGTGGCGGACCTGTTCGGTCAGCCGGTCGATGACCGGTGCCGACAGGTCGGTGCCCCAGAACTCATCGACCTCCGTCAGGAGTTGCGACATCAGCAGGCCGGATCCGACACCGATCTCCAGTACCCGGCGCGGCGACCACGCCAGGATCTGGTCCACGGCGGCGGCACGCCACTCCCGCATCTGCGGCAGCGGGATGGGCGCTCCGTCGTAGCTGGAGTTCCAGCCGTTGAAGTCCTCGCCCCAGACGACGTCCGCGTCCGCGTAGAGGTCGTCGTAGAGCTGTCGCCACTCGCCGACCTGGTCGCCGCCGTCGGCGTCGGCGCTTCCCGCGCCGTCACCGGGAACGAGGTAGCCGACCAGGCGCCGGTCGCCGTCCTGCTCCCCGCTCCAGACCACGACGGCCTGGGCGACCTCGCCGTGGGCGAGCATCGCCCCTTCCACCTCGCCGGGCTCGACGCGGAACCCGCGGATCTTGACCTGCGCGTCCCCCCGGCCCCGGAAGACCAGCTCGCCGCGGGCGTCCTCGGCGACGATGTCGCCGGTCCGGTACATCCGCTCGCCGGGCGCGCCGAACGGACAGGCGACGAACCGTCCGGCGGTCAGGCCGGAACGGTGGTGGTACCCGCGGGCGAGGCCGGTGCCGCCGATGTACAGCTCGCCGGGTACGCCGGGCGGCACCGGGCGCAGCGCGGCATCCAGGACGTGCACCCGCATCCCGTCCATCGGGCCGCCGATGGGCACCGGGTCCCCGACGTCGGCCGGCGAGGCCATCGGGTGGCAGGTGGCGAAGGTGGTCGTCTCGGTGGGGCCGTAGCCGTCCACGACGGTCAGGTCCGGGCAGGCCCGCAGGACCCGCTCCACCGCCGCGGGCCGGACCACGTCCCCGCCCGTCCAGACCTCCCGTACGCCCGTGAGGCAGGCCGGGTGCTCCTCCGCGACGACGCTGAAGAGTCCCGCGGTCAGCCACAGCCCGGTGATCCCGTGCTCGGCCACCAGCGCCGCGAGGACGGCGGTGTCCAGCCTGCCGGGGGGCGCCACCACGACTTGCCCGCCGTTCAGGAGCGGGACCCACAACTCGTAGGTCGAGGCGTCGAAGGCCTGCGGCGAGTGCACGAGCACCCGCTCGTGGGCACCGCCGCGGTAGCGCCGGTCGTCGGCGAGACCCACCACGGCCCGGTGCGGCACGGCGACGCCCTTGGGGACACCACTGGACCCGGACGTGTACATGATGTACGCCTGCTGGTCCCCGTGTCCTTCCCGGTCGGCCCGCGGTGCGGCCGCCGCGATCCGCCGCACCACGGCTGGATCGTCGAGCAGCAGCGCGGGGCGGTCCCGGCCGGTGAACAGCCCCGCGAACTCGGCCACGGTGACCACGAGCGCCGGCCGGGCGTCGGCCAGCATGAAGGCCAGGCGGTCGGCCGGATAGCCGGGGTCCACCGGCAGATACGCGCCGCCCGCCTTGAGCACGGCCAGCAGGGCCACCACCAGGTCGGGCGAGCGCGGCAGCGCGACGCCGACCACGGTCTCGCGGTCCACGCCCTGCGCGGCGAGCACCGCGGCGAGCCGGGCGGCCCTCGCGTCCACTTCGGCGTAGCTCAGCTCCGTGCCGCCGAAGGCGAGGGCGACGGCGTCCGGGGTCGCGGCGACCTGCGTGGCGAACCGCCGCGTGATCGACTGCCCCGCTCCGGCCGAGCCGGTGCCCCCGCCCGCCACGGGAGCGTGCCCCGTGGTCCGCGTGGTCCCCGTGGTCTCCGTGGGCCCCGTGGTCCCCGTGGTCCCCGTGGTCACGGCGAAGTCGACCTGGCCCACCCGGGTGTCCGGATCGTCGACGAGCTGCCCCAGGGCCCGGGACATGAGCGCCGCGAACTCCTCCACGGCCGGGCGCTCGAACACGTCGTGGCGGTACTGCAGACCGACGCGCAGCCTCGGGTCGCCGAAGGCCATCACGACGAGCGGATAGTGCGCGCCGCTGAGCGGGCTCACGCCGCTGATCCGCAGGCCCGCGGCGTCCCCGGCGTCGGCGAGGGCGACCGAGTCGACGGGGTACGACTCGTAGCCGACCAGCGTGTCGAACAGCACGTTGAGACCGGTCGCCCGGTGCAGGTCGAGCAGCCCGTGATGCTGGTGCGCGAGGAGCGCGCCCTGACGGCGCTGCAACTCCGTCAACAGCGTCCGCAGGGTCTGCGCCGGGTGGCAGTCCACCCGTACGGGCAAGGTGTTGATGAACAGCCCGATCATCGAGTCCATGCCGTCCACCTCGGGGGTGCGGCCGGACACCGCGGCGCCGAAGACCACGTCGGAGCGCCCGGTCAGATAGGAGAGCACCATCGCCCAGGCGCCCTGCACCACCGTGTTCACCGTCAGGCCCAGCTCGCTCGCCAGCCGCTCCAGGGCCCGCGCCGAGTCCGCGTCGAGCGGCACGTCGATCTGACCGATGCCGGACCCGGCGGCCTCGTCGGACCGGTGCGGGGCCAGGAGCGTCGCCTCCTCGACGCCGGCCAGTTCACGGGCCCAGGCCGCGGCGCCCGCCTCGTGGTCCTGAGCGCCCAGCCACCGCAGGAAGTCGCGGTATCCGCGCACCCGGGGCAGCCGTGAGCCGTCCCCGTCGAAGGCGTAGAGGTGCAGCAGGTCCTGCATCAGGAGCGGCACGGACCAGCCGTCGAAGAGCACGTGGTGCGCGGTGAGCACCAGTTCGGACCGGTCGGGGCCGAGGGTGACGAGGGTGAGCCGCAGCAGCGGGGCCGCCGTGAGGTCGAAGTGCGTGGCGTGCTCCTCGTCGAGCAGGGCGTCGAGGGCGGCCCCGCGCTCGGACTCGGCGAGTGCGCTCATGTCGACGTGCCGCCACGGCAGGCCGACCCGGCCCGGCACCACCTGCACCCGGTCGCCCGCCGCGTCGCGCGTGAACGCGACGCGCAGATTGCGGTGCCGGTCGAGCAGCGCCTGCCCGGCACGGCGCATCCGCGCCGGGTCGACAGCGCCGTCGACGTGGAACACCAGACGCATCTGGTAGGCGTCGAAGCCGGCACCCGCGAGCTGGGCGTGGAACAGCAGGCCCGCTTGCATCGGCGTCAGCGGCCAGACGTCGCGCAGCCCGGGATAGCCCTGTTCCCAGGCGGTGATCTCCTGCTGGCTCGCCGGCACCAGCGGCAGGTCCGACGGCGTGAGCCCGCCCGCGCCGGGTTCGACCGCGTGGCGTGCCAGGCCGTGCAGCGCCAGCTCCCAGAGCCTGGCCAGCTCCCGCGCGTCGTCCCGGGTGAGGATCCGCGAGGCGTAGTCGAAGCGTGCCAGCAGAGCCGGGCCCTCGGGGGTCTCGGTGACCAGGGCGTGCACGTCAAGCACCGACAGCGCGCGCATGGCGGGATCGGGGGCCGCCACCAGGTCCGTGGTGCCCTCGGCCTGCTGCCAGCCGAGGTCGCGCAGGTCCTTGGGCATGTCGGTGGGGGAGTAGCGGCCCAGGTAGTTGAACCCGACCTGGGGCGAGGGATAGCGCCGCAGCACCGACTCGGTGTCCGGGTTCAGATACCGCAGCAGCCCGTATCCGACGCCCCGGTCCGGCACGGCACGCAGTTGCTCCTTCACCGCCCGGAGCGCGTCGCCCGCGGGCCGCGCGCCGGCGAACGCGCCGCGCAGGTCGACGGGGCCGAGGTCGAGCCGGGCCGGGCGCATCACGGTGAACCAGCCGACCGTGCGGGACAGGTCGGCGCCCGGGACGATCTGCTCCTCGCGGCCGTGCCCCTCGACGTTGGTCAGCAATGGGGCGTCCGCCGCCTCGCCGCGGTCCCGGCGCCACTGGGCGACCGCCATCGCCAGCGCGGTGAGCAGCCCGTCCTGCACATCGCCGTGGTAGGCGGTGGGGAGCGTGGTCAGCAGATGTTCGGTGACCGAGGCGGGGACCCGCTGCCACACATGGTCCACGGTCGACATCACGTCGGTCTCCGGGTCCAGCGCGCGCGGGCCGAGGGGGGTCTCCCGCGCCCCCAGGACCGCGCGCCAGGCCGGCAGCTCCGCGACGCGCTGCGGGGAGCGGGCCTCCGCCGCCATCGCGTGGGCCCACCTGCGCGCAGAGGTGGCCACCGGCGGCAACGAGACGGGCTCGCCGTCCCGCACCTGCTGCCAGGCGACGGCCAGGTCCGGCAGCAGCACCCGCCAGGACACACCGTCCACGACGAGGTGGTGCAGGACGATCAGCAGCCGCCCGGGGCCTTGGGGCGGGGCGAACCAGACGAACTGGGCCATGCGCCCCTCGGCCGGGGCGAGTCCGGCCGTGGCGGCGTCGAGTTCCGTGACCGCGCGCCCGTGCCACTCCTGGTCCCAGCGGCCGTCGCAGTCGACCTCGCGGAGCAGCGGCGCCACCTCGACCTCACCGGGGGCGGGGACGACGAGGCCGTCCGGTACGAGCCGTGACCGCAGCAGGTCGTGGTGGTCGAGGACCGCGGTGAGCGTGGCCAGCAGGCCGTCCCGGTCGATACCGGCCGGCAGGTCGACGACCATCGACATGGCGAAACGGTTCACGTCCCCGCCGAGCCGCAGCACGTGCCGCGCCACCGGCGACAGCGGCAGCCGGCCGGTGCCGCCGCCCTCAAGCTCGGGCAGCACGGACCGCTCCCGCGGTGCCGCGCCCGCCGCCCGCGCCGCGAGTTCGGCCGCCGTCCGGCACTCGAAGACGTCCCGCGGCGCGATGTCCAGACCGAGGCCCTTGGCGCGGGAGACGATCTGGATCGAACGGATGCTGTCCCCGCCGAGCGCGAAGAAGTCGTCGTCCACGCCGACCCGTTCCAGCCCGAGCACCTCTCCGTACAGACCGGTGAGGATCTCCTCGCCCGGTGTGCGCGGCGCGCGGTACTCCCCGGTGCCGGACTCGGGCTCCGGCAGCGCCGCCCGGTCGAGCTTGCCGTTGGGGGCCAGCGGCAGACGGTTCAGGAGGACGAAGACGGACGGGACCATGTACTCGGGCAGCCGCTCGGCGGCGAACCGGCGCAGGTCCCGCGCCGACAGCGTGGCCGTCAGGTCCACGTTCAGGTCGCCGAGGCTGTCCACGTCGCCGAAGCCCTGGTCGCCGGCGGCGACCGGGACGACGTAGCCCACCAGGTGCTTCCCCGCGCCGCTCGTGCGCGGGGTGACCACGGCCTGCGCCACCCCGGGGTGCGCGGTGAGCACGGCCTCGACCTCACCGGTCTCGATGCGCACCCCGCGGATCTTGACCTGGGCGTCGTCGCGGCCGACGTACTCGTGTACACCGTCGTGGCCGGACCGGACGAGGTCGCCGGTCCGGTACATCCGGGCCCCGGGCGGGCCGAAGGGGTCGGCGACGAACCGGTCGGCGGTCAGGGCGCCGTGGCCGTGATAGCCGCGGCCGACGAGACCCGCGACGTACAGCTCACCGACGACACCGGGGGGCACCGGACGCAGCCCCGGGCCCAGGACGTAGCAGCGCATGTTGCCGAGCGGGGTGCCGATGGGAACGGCGGGGCGGGCGTCGGGGCCGTCGGCCGCGGTGCATGTCGTGGCGTAGAAGCTCTCGGTCTGGCCGTAGGCGTTGATCACCCGCGCCCCGGGCGCCGCCGAACGGATCCGCCGCACCAGGGAGTCCGGCAGCGGCTCCCCGGCCAGCACGACGGCCGACGCGTCGAGGCCGTCGCCCACCTGGTCGAGGACCTCGGCGAGGACCGAGGGCACCGTGCTGACGACATCGCCGGACCAGCCGCCGCGCTCCGCGAGGACGAGCCCGTCGCGCACGATCTCGACGCAGCCGCCGACGGAGAGAGGGGTGATGATCTCGAACACCGACACGTCGAAGTTGACCGACGTGGCGGCCAGGACGCGCGAGCCCGCGCGTATGCCGACGACCTCGGCGAGCCTGCGGACGCCGTTGACCACCCCCGCATGGGTGATCACGACACCCTTGGGGGTACCGGTCGAACCCGAGGTGAACATGACGTACGCGGCGTTGTCCGGTGCCGCCGCGTCGTACGGCCCGTCCTGCGCCGTGCGGACGTCCTGGTCGAGCAGCAGCAGCGGGACGTCCGTCGCGGGTATCGACGGCGCGGTCGCGCTGTCGGTGAGGACAAGGCGCGGCCGGGCGTCGGCGAGCACGGAGCCGAGGCGCCTGCTCGGGTACCGGGGGTCGACGGGCACATAGGCGGCACCGGATTTGAGAATGCCGAGCATGCCGACCACGAGCTCCGCGGTCCGCGGCAGCGCGAGCCCCACCAGGTCCTCCGGCCCGACGCCCCGGCCGGCCAGGGCGTGCGCCACCTGATCGGCACGTGTCCGCAGTTCGCCGTAGGTGAGCGAGACGCCCTCGCTCACCACGGCGACCGCGTGCGGATCGGCGTCGGCCCGCGCGTCGACCAGCCCGGCGACGGTGAGCGCGGGGACGGCCGGTGTGCTGCCCGCGAACCGTTCGAGCACCAGGTCGCGCTCGGTCGCGGTCAGGATGTCCGCGCGGGCGGGCGGCAACTGCGGTTCGCGCGCCAACTGCCCCACCAGGCGCAGGTACCGCTCCAGGATGCCGGTCGCGGTCGTACGGTCGAACAGGTCGGTGGCGTACTCCAGATAGCAGCGCAGCCCACCCGTGTCGGGGTCGGGGAAGAGGTTGAACTCCAGGTCGAACTTGGCCGTCCGGGTGTCGAGCACCTCAAGGCGAGCCGTCAGGTCCGGCAGTTCGAGGTCGATCCTGAAGTCGTCCTCCCAGGTGAACATCACCTGGAACAGCGGGTGGTACGCCGTCGACCGCTCCGGGTTGATCAGCTCCACCAGGCGTTCGAAGGGGGCGTCCTCGTTGTCGTAGGCACTGAGGGCCTTGTCCTTGACCAGCGTCAGCAACCGGTCGAACGACGGGACGCCGGACAGGTCGGCGCGCAGCACCCAGGAGTTGACGAAGAACCCGACCAGGTCGCGGAGGTTGTGGTCGGTACGCCCGGCGATCGTCGAGCCGATGGCGACGTCGGTGCCCGCCCCGAGGTGTTGCAGCAGGGCCAGCAGACCGGCCTGCATCACCATGGGCACGGTCACCCAGTGCGCCTGGGCCAGTGCCTCGACCGCGGCCAGGTCGCCGCGGCTCAGCACGGCGCCGACGACGTCGCCGCGGTGGCTGGGTGCCGGCGGCCGCGGCCGGTCGAGCGGGAGCCTGATCGGCTGCGGGACCCCGGCCAACTCCCGGCTCCAGTAACCGGCCTGCTTCGACAGCAGACTGTCCGGGTCGCTCTCGTCGCCCAGGGTCTGCCGCTGCCACAGCGTGTAGTCGACGTACTGCACCGGGAGTTCGGGCCAGTCGGGTGCCTCGGCACGGACCCGGGCGGTGTAGGCGGTGGCCAGGTCGCGGGCCAGCGGCGCCATCGACTCGCCGTCACTGGCGATGTGGTGCATCAGCAGGACCAGCACATGCAGGTCCGGGCGGACCCGGAACAGCGTGGCCCGCAGCGGCAGGTCCACCGCGATGTCCATGGCCTGCCCGGCGGCCGACTCCACGGCCGCCCGCAGGTCCGCCTCGGCCACATCGGTCACGGGCATGTCCACCACCGCCCGGCCGGGGGGCAGCACGTCCTGGCACGGCACGCCGTCCTCGTCCGTCACGATCAGGGTGCGCAGGCTCTCGTGCCTGGCCACGACGTCCTGGAGGGCGGCATGCAGGGCCGCGACATCGAGACGCCCCTGAAGGTTCAGACGGAACGGCACGTTGTACGTCGCCGACGGGCCCTCGAACTTGTCGACGAACCACAACCGGCGCTGGGCGAACGACAAAGGGATCACGATTGGCCACTCCTGTTCATCCGGCGCAGAGCTGGTCTGGTGGACGCGCTTGTCTCCTCGACCGCGCGCGCCAGGTCGGCGATGGCGGTGGTTTGGAAGATGGTCCGGATCGAGACGGTGACACCGAGTTCCTGGCGGATCCGGCTGCTGAGCCGGGTCGCCGTCAGCGATGTCCCGCCCAGCTCGAAGAAGTTGTCGTCGGGGCCGACGCCGTCCACCTCAAGGACGTCCGCGAACAGCGCGCACAGCTTCGCCTCGCGCTCGTCGCGCGGCTCACGGCGGACCCGCTCGGCGCGCCGCGCCGAGGCCAGAGCCGGCACATCGACCCTGCCGTCGGGCCGCCGGGGGAGGTACGCGAGCGGGACGACGCTGTCCGGGACCACGTCGCGCGGCAACCGCCCGGCGGCGAACGCGGCCAGCAGGCCGGGGGCGGCACCGGCGCCGACCACGTACGCGGTCAGGAGCGGACGGCCGTCCGTGCCCCGTGCCGTGCCGGCGGGTTCCGCCACCACGGCGGCCTCCGCCACCTCGGGGTGCTGCGTCAGGACCGCTTCGACCGCGCGCGGGCCGACCCGGACACCGCGGACCGTCACCTGCCCGTCGGCCCGGCCGATCAGCTGCAGCGTGCCGTCCGGCCGACGACGCACCCGCTCGCCCGTACGGAACATGCGGGCCCCGGCAGGACCGAAGGGGTCGGCGACGAAGTACGCCGAGGTGGTCGCGGACTGCTCGTGGTAGCCGAGCCCGAGCGCCGGGCCCGCGACGTACAGTTCGCCGACCGCCCCTTCGGGCGCGGGTTGCAGGCTGTGGTCGAGTACGTTCAGCCGCAGGCCGGGCCGCGGTGCGAAGAGCGAGCCGCGCCGGTCCGCGCCCTCGCCACCGTGCGGCGGCGACAGGCGTGGGTGTCCGGTCTCGGTGTGCGAGCACGCGGCCTCGCCCGCGGCCTGCCCGGCCCGGTCCTCGGCCTGCCCGGCCCTGTCCTCGGCCTGCCCGGCCCCGTCCTCGGCCGGGGGTCGCGGTCCGCCGGAGCCGGTGGCGATCTCCAGGCCGCCGCCGACGCTCACCGCCGCGAGCACGTCGACGAGCCACCGCCCGAACTCACCGTCGCAGGCGGTGCGCAGCGGCGCGGGCGTCGCGGCCTGCTCGACGCGCGCGGCGAGGGCCGCGTGGCTGAGCGCGACGACGCGGCGTCCGTCCGCATGCCCCCAGGTCGCAAGGAGCGCGGCGGTACGGCCTGGTTGCACCGGACGGGCCGGACGCACCGAACGACCCGGGTGCACCGGATCCGGGGCGCCCGCTCCCGCCCGCTGTGCCGGCAGGTCGCCGAGCACCCGGTCCGCGTCGTCGTCCGGCGCCACCAGGCAGCAGCCTGCGCGCAGCACCGCGACCGTCGCGATCACGAGCTCCGGTGCGGCCGGCAGCCGCACCGACACCGTGGACCCGGGCCGGAACCCGTCCTCGGTCAGGGCCAGGGCCACCGCCGTGGCCCTGCGGTCGAGCTCCCGGTAGGTCAGCAGGCCCCCGGCGCCCCGCACCGCCACGGCGTCCGGCGCTGACCGTGCGCGCGCGGCGAGCAGCTCGTCGACCGTCTGCCCGGCGGACGCGGGAGGCTCGGCGTCCCTTCTCGTCCGCTCGCCGGGGGAGAGGGCGTCGAGCGTGCCGGCCCGCTGCTCCGGGTCCTGCGCGACCAGGCTCAGTATCCGGGCGAACCGGGCGGCGATCCCGGCCGCCGCCGCGTCGTCGAACGCGTCCCGCCGGTACTGGACGCAGGGGCGCAGCGGACTGCCGGGCTCGGCGAACACCATGAGGGCCAGCGGGTAGTGGCTCACCGTGAAGGAACGGATGCCCAGCACCCGCAGCCCGGCCTCCCGGCCCGCGTCGGTGATGCCGGTCCGGTCGAGCGGGAACGACTGGAAGCCGACCACCGTGTCGAACAGCTCGGACACGCCGGTCGCCCGGTGCAGTTCGCTGAGCCCGTGGTGATGGTAGTCGAGCAGGGCGGCCTGCCTGCTCTGCAAGTCGGTCACCAGGTGGGCGAGGGAGCGGCCCGGATCGCAGTCCAGGCGGACCGGCACCGTGTTGAGCAGCATGCCCACGATCGCGTCCACGCCGGGCACCGCGGGCGGGCGCCCGGAGACGACAGCTCCGAACAGGACGTCCCGCCGCCCGGTCAGCTTGGACAGGAGCAGCGCCCACGCGGTCTGCACGAGAGTGTTCACCGTCACCCCGAGCCGCGCGGCGCACGCGGCGACCGCCTCGGACTGTGCCGCCGAGAGCGGGGCGTCGACCTGCCCGATCCCCGCACCGCCGTCCTCGCGCGGTCCGTTCTCGCGCGGTCCGTCCTCGCGCGGTCCGTCCTCGCGCGGTCCGTCCTCGCGCGGTCCGTCCTCGCGCGGTCCGTCCTCGCGCGGTCCGTCCGCGATCGGCGTCGGCCCGTCGACGCCCTCCAGTTCGCCCGCCCAGGCCGTCGCCGACTCGTTCGGGTCCTGTGCGGCACGCCAGGCGAGGAAGTCCCGCTGGCTGCGCACCTCCGGCAGCGGCGGGGAGCCGGAGCCGTAGTGCAGCAGCAACTCCCGCACCATCAGGGGGATCGACCAGCCGTCCACGACCGCGTGATGAGCGGTGAGCACGAGGTCCGCCACGTCGGGCGCGCCGCGGACGAACGTCATCCGCACCAGCGGCGGCACGGCCGGGTCGAAGTGCTCGCGGAGGTCGTCGGCCAGCAGCCGCTCCATGGCGCGCGTGCGCGCGCTCTCGTCCAGGTCGCTGAAGTCCGCGACCCGCCACGGCAGTTCGGCGTCGCCGAGGACGAGCTGCACCATCTCCCCGCTGCCGTCGGGCGCGAACACCGACCGCAGTGCCGGGTGCCGGGCCAGCAGCCGCTGCCCGGCGGCGCGCAGCCGCTCCGGATCGGCGGGGCCCTCCAGCCGCAGCACGTACTGCACCTGGTAGGCGTCGAAGCCCGAGTCGTTCGCCATGCTGTGGAACAGCAGACCCGACTGAAGGGGCGTCAACGGCCAGACGTCGACCAGATCCGGGTGGCGCCGCGTCCACTCGTCGAGGAGGTACTGTGCGACCGGCACCAACGGCACGTCCGAGGGTACGAGACCACCGGCGCCGGGGGTGGCCGCGTGCCGGGCGAGCGCGGCCAGCGCGGCACCCCACAGCTCCGCGAACCGAGCCACCTCGTCGCGTGCCAGCACACCCGAGGGGGCGCTGAACACGGCGTGCAGCCGCGGCCCTTGTGCGGTGTCGACGAGGCTCGCGTTGATGTCCAGCTCCGCCGGCGCGGGCATCCCCGGGTCCTGGCCGGCGTCCAGCTGGGCGAGCTGGGGCACCTCGATCCGGCTCCAGGCGGTGCCGTCCGCCGGGGCGAACCGGCCGAGGTAGTTGAAACCCACCTGCGCGGTCGGCTGCGCGCCGAGCAGCGCGGCGGTGTCCTCGTTCAGATGGCGCAGCAGCCCGTATCCGATGCCCCTGTCGGGGATGGCGCGCAGCCGGTGCTTGGCCTGAAGGACGGCCCGGCCCGCGGCGGGGCCGCCCGCGAGCGCTTCGGTGAGGTCGATCCCGGCGAGGTCGAGACGTACCGGGTAGACGGTGGTGAACCAGCCCAGGGTCCGGGCGAGGTCCGCTCCCGGCAGGACGCCCTCCTCCCGGCCGTGCCCCTCCACCCGGATCAGGACCGACGATTCGCTCTCCCCCCGGGCCCGGCGCCGCGCGACCAGCGCCAGTGCCAGCGCGGCGAGCAGGCCGTCCATGACGTCACCGCGGAACGCGGCGGGCACGGTGGTCAGCAGCGCCTCGGTGACCGGTGCGGGCACGGTCACCGGGACGTGGGCCACCGTGGCGACCACGTCCGTCGTGCTGTCGAGTCGCCGGGCGCCGAGCAGCGGGTCGGGGCCCGCCTGGATCGAGCGCCACATCGGGAGTTCGGCAAGGCGGCGCGGGTGGTGCGCCTCTTCGGCCAGCGCGTGCGTCCACCGGCGCATCGAGGTGCCCACGTCGGGCAGGCGCGGCTTGCGCCCCGCACGGACGGCCGTCCACGCGTCGGCGAGGTCGGACTGGAGGACGCGCCAGGACACCCCGTCGACGGTCAGGTGGTGCAGGACGATGAGCAGCGCGCCGGGCCGGCCGTCGAACCAGACGAAGCGGGCGACGTTCCCCGAGGACGGGTCCAGGCTCGCGGCCGCCCGGTCCAGTTCCCCCTCCAGGACCCGGTGCCAGGCCGGGTCGGACGGGTCGACGACGCCCTCGACCCGGTCCAGGGCGAGGGCGACGGTGCCCGCGGGCGCCACCACGACCTCGTCCTCCCGCAGACGGGACCGCAGCACGTCGTGGTGGTCCAGCACCGCCCCCAGGGTCGCCGTCAGGTCCTCCTCGTCGATCCCCTCGGGCAGGGCGACCACCATGGCTTGCAGGAACCGGTCGAATCCGGGGCCCCAGCCCCGGATCCACCGGGCGACCGGCGTCAACGGCATCGCGCCGGTGCCGCCCCCGTCCAGTTCGGCCGGTACGGTGGCCGCTGCCGCCGGGCGCGTCGCGGCGAGTTCGGCCAGCGCGGCCGCCGTCCGCCGCTCGAAGACGTCCCGGGCGCTGATCCGCACGCCGTGCTCGCGCACGCGGGAGACCACCTGGATGGACTGGATGCTGTCGCCGCCGATGGCGAAGAAGTCGTCGTCGACACCGACCAGTTCCGGCCCCGACCCCAGCACCTGAGCGAACTGCTCGACGAGCAGCGCCTCGGTCGCGCTGCGCGGAGCCCGGTAGTCGACCTGCCGCGGCCGGGGCGCGGCGAGCGCCGCGAGGTCGGGCTTGCCGTTGGGGGTGAGCGGGATCCGCTCCAGTGGTACGAACTCCGCCGGGACCATGGCCGTGGGCAGCGTCCGAGCCGCGAAGGCGCGCAGGTCGTCGACCGGTGAACCCGCCGGTGTCAAGGAGAGGGAGCCGTAGTTCCCGCTCGACACACCCGACTGCCGCCGTTCCCGCTCCTTCGACACGACGTACGCGACGAGTTGCCTGCTCGACCGCGTCTCGCGGACGGTGACCACCGCGTCCACGACGTCGGGGTGCGCGGTGAGGACGGCCGCCACCTCCTGGGTCTCGATGCGCACGCCGTGGATCTTGACCTGGGTGTCGGCCCGGCCGCGGAACGTGAGCGTGCCGTCGGCCGACGCGGTGGCCAGGTCCCCGGTGCGGTACATCCGGGCGCCCGGCGGTCCCGCCACGTCCGCGACGAACCGGGCCGCGGTCCGGCTCGGGTCGCCCGCGTAGCCGCGGGCCAGCAGGGGACCGGACACGTACAACTCGCCCACGGTGCCGTGCGGGACGGGGCGCAGCTCCGCGTCGAGGACATGGACCCGCGCACCCGTGACGGCGCGGCCGATGGCCGGCGTCCGGCCGTCGGCGACCAGCGGGCCGCTCATGGTGGCGCACACGGTGGTCTCGGTCGGCCCGTAGGCGTTGACCATGGTCCGGCCCCCGGCCCAGGCCTCGACGAGGCTCGGCGCGGTCGCGTCCCCGGCGACGACCAGGCACTCGACGGCGGGCATGGCGTCGGCGGGGAGCGTCGCGAGGACGGGTGGCGGCAGCGTCACATGCGTGATGCGGCGGTTCGACAGAGTGGCGGCGAGCGGGTCCCCGGGGGCCAGGTCCGCGTCGTCGGCGAGCACCAGCGTCGCGCCGCACAGCAGGGCCATGCACAGCTCCCACACCGAGGCGTCGAAGCCCGGGGAGGCGAACTGGAGCACGCGGCTGCCCCGGGCGGCACCGAGTTGCCCGGCGTGGGCCTCGGCGAGTCCGGCGAAGCCGCCGTGGGTGACCACCACACCCTTCGGCCGGCCGGTGGACCCCGAGGTGTAGATGACGTAGGCGCTCCGGTCGGGCGACGGGCAATTCGGCACCGGGGCGTCCCCGCGCAGTTCCCCGAAGCCGGCCGCGGGCACCGAGCTGCCGGGCAGTTCGGTGCCGCCCTTCCCGTCCGCGAGGACCAGGACGCACCCGGAGTCCTCGACCATGTACGCGAGGCGCTCGGCCGGGTGCGCGGTGTCCAGCGGCAGATAGACCGCGCCCGCGCGAAGGATCCCGAGCAGCGTGGCCACCCACTCCGGCGTCCGGCGTGCGGCGACGGCGACTACCGCTTCGGCGCCGACTCCGGCGGCGAGCAGTCCGCGGGCCACCTCATCGGCTCGCTCGTCCAGCTCCCGGTAGGTCATCGAGGCGGTGGCGGACTCCACGGCCACCGCGTCGGGCGCCGCCTCGACCCGGCGGCCGAAGAGTCCCGGAAATGAGCGTGTTCCGTCGTCAGCCCCGGTGCCCGGCCCTTCCACCACGGTGCCTCCCCAATCGATGCGGCTCGATGCAGCCGGCGATCCCTGCAGATTTCCGGTCGACGCGCGGCAGTGGTGAGCGAACGCATAACAGCGTGTGTCGGCCGCCGGACCCGGATTGCCCAGCGTATGAAGACGACCGCTCGGACTGTCAAGGAACGTGTCGAATCCCGTTCGACGAACGGCAGTTGCGTCCGGAAAGCTGGCCGGGTGTCCTGTTACCGGGACACCCGGCGCTACGCTTTCTTCCGGGTTCCGCAGATGGCAGAAGCCTTTGCGATCATCCGGGCTCGTGCTCCGGATCGACATTTTTTGCCCACTTCACTCCGCCGGTATTGCTGTGCACCGACCGAAGGAGCATCAAAATGGCAGCGAAAAAGTATCGCTCGGGGACGTCGGTCATCGCCGACATGTTCCCGAAGGGGCAGGTCGAGTTCCTTCACGGCGACTCGATGACGGTCACCCTGTGGCAGTTCGAGCAGGGTGGCGACGTCCCGTCCCACCGGCATCCGCACGAGCAGATCGTGCACTGCCTCGAAGGCATTTTCGAGGTGACCGTCGACGGCGAGGCCGTCGTGCTGGAGTCCGGTGACTCCGTGATCATCCCCGGCGGCGTCGAGCACGCGGCTCACGCGCGGACGGCCGCCCGAGGGATCGATGTCTTCCACCCGGTACGCGAGGACTACCGACGCTGAAGGGAAGCACATGTCTGTGTCCGAGAAGAACCGTCACCTGCAGGTCCACACCCTGGGGCCGACCGGCACGAACTGCGAGGCGGCAGCGCGCCACTACCTGGAGCGGCGCAACGTCGGCCGGGGCAGCGTGGTGCTCTACGACACCCTGGAGAACGCGGTCGACGGCGTCCTGAAGAACCCGGCCGAGAGCGTCCTGCTCGGCTGCGTCGTCTATCCGAAACTGAACGAGATCGTCTTTCGCAACCTCAAGTCGATGTCGCTCGACGAGTGCTTCATGATGTCGACCTACCGCATGGTGCTCGCCGCCCCCGGCAAGGGCGCGGTGCGGACCGTGCTGAGCCACCCCGCCCCGGTCGACCTCATCGAGGACCGCGGCTACGCCGTCCAGCATGTGACCAGCAACGCGGCGGCCGCTCTGGAGTGCGCCGCCGGCGGGGCCGACGCGTGCATCACGACGAGCGTCGCCGCCGAGGCGAACGGCCTGGAGATCATCGAGGACTTCGGCCCGGTGCGGATGGGCTTCAGCATCCACGTGCCGCACGAGGCCGCGCTGTGACCGGCGGGACCGACGTCCGCCCTGCCGGTCCGAGAGCGCCGCTCGACGAGACCTACGACCTGGTCGCGCAGACGGTGTACGACCACAACCTCTCCACTCCGGCGCTCGCGGACGTGCTCGACGCGCTGGGCGTCACCAACCGCGTGCTGAACTCGCGGCTGCACCGCGTCTCGGGCGCCGGCCGGATGTTCTTCGGCACCGCGTACACGGTCAGCTGGGTGGCGGTGCGCAAGGGCCCCAGCATCGTCGCCGCCTCGCCCAGCACCTGGCACGAGGTCCGCGACTTCCTGCTGCCCGAGGTCGCCGACGGGCGCGGGATGGTCTATGTCGCGGGCTCCGGACCACTGGTCACCGACGCCGCGCTGGCGGGCGGTCTCTCCACGACCTACCTGCTCGAACAAGTGCAGTTCGAGGGCATGGTTCTGGGCGGCGCCATCCGCGACCGGGACGTCGTCGAGCAGAGTGTCCGGCCGGTCGTCGCGAGCAACTTCGTGCCGACCGACACCCAGGGCGCCTACCGGGTCGAGTCGGCCGGCACCACGTGCCTGATCGACCACGTCCTCGTGCACACCGGCGACTGGGTCTTCTCCGACGGCAACGGCACGGTGGTGGTGCCGTCGGCCCGGCTGCACGAGGTGCTGTCCGCCGCCACCGCCACCGGACGCACCGAGCAGGACATCCTGCGGCGCATCAGGGCGGGAGAGCGCCTGCCGGGCGTCATCGACGAGGTCGGCACCATCTAGGGGTCCCTGATGGATCTCCGTGGAGGCAGGAGCCCCGCCACGGAGATCCGTCGGAGACTCCCCGGCTCCCCCATTCCCGCCCCATCCCCCGAAGGAGGCCGTCATGCGTGCGGTCGCGGTATACCGGCACGGCGGTCCCGAGGTGCTGACACCCACCGAATGGGCCGCGCCGGCCCCCGGTCCCGGTGACGTTCTCGTCGACGTCGCCGCCATCGGTGTCAACTATCACGAGACCTACGAGCGCAGCGGGCTCTACCCGCGGGCGCTGCCCTATGTCCCCGGACGCGAGCTCGCGGGGGTCGTGGCGGCCCTCGGTGCCGACGTCACCGGGCTCGCGGTCGGTGACCTGGTCGCCACGGCCGACACCCCCGCCCCCGGCGCCTACGCCGAGCAGGCCGTCCTGCCCGCCGACCGCGTCGTCAGGGTCCCCGGGGGAGTGAGCGCCGAGCAGGCCGCGGCGGTGCTGCTCCAGGGGCTCACCGTCCACGCCCTCACTCAGGACAGCCACCCCGTACGGGCCGGCGAGACCGCTCTGGTGCACGCGGCGGCCGGCGGCGTCGGACTGATCCTCACCCAGGTGCTGCGCTCGCTCGGAGTCCGCGTCATCGGGACCGTGTCCACCGCGGAGAAGGAGGAGGCCGCCCGGCAGGCCGGGGCGGACGAGGTCGTCCGCTACACGGAAGTCGACTTCGCCACCGAGGTCGGCCGCCTGACCGGCGGCGACGGCGTGGACGTCGTCTACGACGCGGTGGGCGGCACGACGTTCCGGGGCAGCATCGCCTCGCTGCGCCCCCGCGGCACCTTCGTCCTGTACGGGCAGTCCAGCGGCAAGGTGCCGCCCATTGATCTGAGCACCGGCACCCGCGGCTCCATCAAGCTGACCCGCCCCTTCCTGCCGGACTTCATCGCCACCCCCGACGAGCTGCGGACGCGGAGCGCCGCGGTGTTCGCCTGGATGCTCCGTGACAACCTGCACGTCCGCATAGGCCGGCGCTACGCGCTCGCCGACGCGGGCACCGCGCAGTCGGACCTCCAGCAGCGTCGCACCGTCGGCAAGCTGCTGCTGATGCCCTGACCGCCGCCCACGAGCGCGCAGAGGGGGCCGCACGGCGCAGACGCCGTTGCGGCCCCCTTCGTGTCCCCGCAGCGCTGCGGCGGCCCCGCTACGCCCCCAGCAGGGCCCGGCCGACGAACCCCGGGACGTCGTTGCCCTCCTCCGTCAGGTAGAAGTGGCCGCCCGGGAAGACCTGAGTGGTGAACGGAGCCGACGTGTACGCGCTCCAGCCCGCCATGGTCTCCTGAGGGGCCCGCCAGTCGGACGCCCCGACCAGCGCGGTGACCGGGCAGTCGAGGGCGGGCACGCGCGCGATGCGGTGCCGCTCCCAGAGCTGGAAGTCGGCGAGGACGACCGGCACCAGCTCGTCCATGACCTCCTGGTCCGCGCTCACCTCTCCGTCGAAGCCCCCGAGGCTGAGCACGGCGGCGTGGAACTCCTGCTCCGGCAGTTCGTGCAGCTTGGGCCCGGCCCAGATCACATCGGGCGTGGACTGGGCGGACAGGAAGAGACGGGCCGGGCGGGGGCCGCCCAGGCGTTGCAGCGCCCGCGCCACCTCGAAGGCGAGGAGCGAGCCGCAGGAGTGGCCGAAGAAGGAGAACGGGCCGCTCAGCGCCGGACGCAGATCAGCGATGATCTC
This sequence comes from Streptomyces typhae, assembly GCF_009755605.1. Lineage (GTDB taxonomy): Bacteria > Actinomycetota > Actinomycetes > Streptomycetales > Streptomycetaceae > Streptomyces > Streptomyces typhae. Next base: position 25,682 of record NZ_WPNZ01000008.1, on the reverse strand, counting down.
CTGCACCAGCCGCCCGACGTCCGTGGCCGGGGCCTCACCGATGCGGTTCTGCCGGCCCGGGAGCTGCACGGTCGCCAGTTCGACGGCCTCCGGCAGGGCACGCGCCCAGTGCGCGTACGCGTTGGCGCCACCGCCCGCGTGCGGGAAGCAGATGATCCGGTGCTCCGCGTCCGGCCGCCGCGCACGCCACAGATAACGGTTCTCGGGGACCAGACGCCCCTTGAGGCCAGGTCGTTGGGTACGCACTACGCCCTCCACGCATAGGGAACGGTCGAGAGATCAGCCGGCTGCCGCGGCGTGCGCCGCGGCGCTCAGCGCCGCGATGGTCTGGAGGCGGAACAGGGACTTGGCCGAGATCGCCACGCCCGCGGCCCGAGCCTCGGCGACCACCTTGATCCCGAGGACGGAGTCGCCGCCGAGCTCGTAGAAGTTGTCCGTCACCCCGACGCGGTCGAGGTCGAGCACCTCGGCCCAGATCGTGGCGAGCACCCGCTCGTCGTCCGTGCGGGGCGCGACGTAGTCCTCGCTGTCCGCACCGAGCTGCGGTGCGGGGAGCGCGGCCCGGTCGACCTTGCCGCTCGGGGTGAGCGGGAACCCGTCGAGCGGGACGACGGCCGCGGGCACCATGAAGTCCGGCAGCCGCTCCGCGGCGAAGTCGCGCAGGGCGGCCGGGTCCGGACGGTGGCCGGGCAGCGGGCGCACATAGCCGACGAGTCGCTTGTGGTCACCCTCGTCGCGGGCGACCACCACGGCGGCGTCGACGTCCGGGTGCTGCTGGAGGACGAGCTCGATCTCGTTCGGCTCGATCCGGAACCCGCGGACCTTGACCTGGCGGTCGATCCGCCCGACGTACTCCAGCGCCCCCGCCGGGGACCGTCGCACCAGATCACCGGTGCGGTACAGCCGCTCGCCCGGCGCGGTCGCGAAGGGATCGGGCAGGAAGCGCTCCGCGGTGAGACCGGGGCGGGCCAGATACCCCCTCGCCACCCCCGGCCCGCCGATGAACAGCTCACCGGTGACCCCCGCGGGGACCTCGCTCAGCCGGTCGTCGAGCACATGGACGCTGGTGTTCACGACCGGACGGCCGATGGGCACCGTGCGGTGCCCGTCGGCCCGCGACACCAGGTGCCAGGTGGCGAAGGTGGTCGTCTCCGTGGGCCCGTAGCTGTGGACGAGGCGCTGCGGCGGACTCCCCGCCAGGGCCTGTGCCACCCGGTCCGGATGCACCGCCTCACCGCCGAAGAGCAGATGGCGCAGCGAGGCGAACGCGTCGGGCCGGACGGCGACGACCTGGTTGAACACCGCCGTGGTGAGCACGAGGGTGCTGACGCCGTACCTGGTCAGCGCCTCGGTGAGGGCCTTCGGGTCGAGCATCGTGTCCTTGTCGACGACCACCATCCGGGCGCCCGCGGCCAGTGGCGCCCAGATCTCGAAGGTCGCCGCGTCGAACGTCGCGTCGGCGCCCTGGGCGACGACGTCGTCGTCCCGCAGCGGGATGTAGTCGGCGCCGTGGAGCAGCGCGGTGATCGACCGGTGCTCGATCACCGTGCCCTTCGGCCTGCCGGTCGAGCCCGACGTGTAGATCACGTACGCCGCGTCCCGCCCGCCGACCGGGACGGCCGGAGGTTCGGCGGGCCGGGCGGCCAGGGCCTGCTCCTGCTCGTCCAGGACCAGGAAGGCGGCACCGGTCGCCCCGCGCACCTTCCCCGCCAGGGAACTCCGCGTCACGCACACCGACACGTCGGCGTCGGCCAGCATGAAGCCGAGCCGCTCCGTCGGATACCCGGGGTCGAGCGGCAGGTAGGCACCGCCGGCCCGCGCCACGGCGAGCAGCGCGGTGACGAGTTCCGGGCCGCGCGGCAAGCACACCGCGACCACGTCGCCCCGCCGTACCCCGGCGTCGACCAGCAGGTTCGCGAGCCGGCCGGACCGGTCGTCCAACTGCCCGTACGTCATGGTCTCCGGCCCCGCGACCACGGCGACCGCCTCGGGGGCCGACCGGGCGCGCTCGCCGACCAGTTCGTGCACACACGGCCAGTCCCGCTGCTCCTCCTGGCCGGCACTCCACTCGGGCGTGCCATCGGACATGTCCCTGCTCCCTTCGCGTTCGATGCCTGCGACAGGCCCGGCGCGCCGGCTCCAGGAGGACTCCAGGAGGAGGGGCACCGGGGGCTCGCGGCGGTACGGGGCGTCGACATACCGCCCGGGAAATCCGACGTGGTCCTTGTGACCAGGCATACCGACGTCGTCCGAAACCGTCGCCCACGGTAGTGAGCCCATGGCGGCGTATCAACTGAATGGCGCCGCACGGCGAATGGGCTTTCGTCTCGTTGACGGGACGGGGGCGAAAATCAAGCCGCATTCACGGTGGAATTGAGCGACCTGTTCTCATCGTGAGAACTTTATCGCGCGCTGCATTCGCCGTGCCTTTACCAAGGTCGACGTGGTTATTTCCTTTCGCAATCACTGTCCGTGCTGGATTACATCCGGCCGAGGGGGATGATGCTCGCGGCGGCGCTCGTCGGCGCTTTTTCTCACCGGACGGATTTCCGGTTGTACTGGGCCAGTGCCCAGGCGTAGCCGACGACGGCGATCGCGCCGCACCAGACGGCGGTGAGCACGATGTCCTCGCCCGCGGGCCTGCCGTCGAGCAGGCCCCTGACGGCGTCGATGAACGGAGTGAAGGGCTGGTGCTCGGAGAACCAGCGCAGTCCGTCGGGCATCGTGTCGGCGGGCACGAAGCCGCTGCCGAGGAACGGCAGCAGCACCAAGGGCATGGGCAGGTTGCTCGCGACCGACGCGGAGCCCGCGGAGGTTCCGAGGGCGACGGCCAGCCAGCTCAGGGCGAAGGCGATCATGGTGACCACCGCGGCCGTGCCCAGCCAGTCCACGGCGCTCGCGTCGGGCCGGTAGCCGAGCAGCAGCGCGATGCCCGTGACACCGGCCATGCCGAGCAGCGTCTGGATCATGGAGCCCAGCACATGGCCGGTCAGTACGGCGCCGCGGGCGATGGCCATGGTGCGGAAGCGTGCGATGATTCCCTCCGTCATGTCGGTGTTCACCGTGACGGAGGTCGTCTGGGAGCCGGCGGAGATGCCGAGGACCAGGACGCCGGGGACGACGTAGGCCAGATACCGGTCGGTCCCGTGGGCCCCGATGCCCGCGCCGATCGTGTTGCCGAAGACGTGGACGAACAGCACCAGGAAGATCACCGGCACGGCGATCACGACGATCACCTGCGTCGGGTTGCGCTGCATCCGCTTGAGGTTGCGTCCCAGCATGGTGAGGGTGTCGGTGAACGGGTGCGTGGCCGTGCTGCGCGGCGCGGGGGCGAGGGTGGTGCTCATCGGGTCACGCTCTCTTCCTTCTTGCCGGTCGCGCCCGTCAGAGCGAGGAACACGTCGTCGAGGTTGGGGGTCTGCACGCCCAGGGAGAGCGGTTCGATCCGCGCGCGGTCCAGCTGGCCGAGGACCGTGCGGATCGAGCGGGTGCCGAGGGCGTCCATCGGGGCGGTGAGGGTGAGGGTCTCGTCCTCCCGCGTCGATCCCGGCACCGCCAGGGCCGCGGCGTCGAGGGTGGCGGCGGTGTCGAAGCGCAGCTCGATCCGCCCTCCGCCGATCCGGGCCTTGAGCTGCTCCGAGGTGCCGTCGGCGACGAGCCTGCCGCCGTCCAGGACGGCGATCCGGTCGGCGAGCTGGTCGGCCTCCTCCAGATACTGCGTGGTGAGGAGGACCGTGGTCCCCTGGGCGACGACGTCGCGGACGATGTCCCACATCGCCTGCCGGCTGCGCGGGTCGAGTCCGGTCGTGGGCTCGTCCAGGAAGATGATCTGCGGCCGGTCCAGCAGGGTCAGCGCCAGGTCGAGCTTGCGGCGCATGCCGCCGGAGTAGGTGTGCAGCGGTTCGTCCGCCGCCTCGCCGAGTTCGAACAGCTCCAGCAGGTCGGCGATCCGGCGCCGGGCCGCCGCGCGGTCGAGGTGCCGGAGCCTGGCGATCAGGCGCATGTTCTCCGCGCCGGTGAGCACCTTGTCCACCGCCGCGAACTGGCCGGTGAGCCCGATGGCCGAGCGGACGGCGTCGGGATCCTTCCGCAGGTCGTGCCCGGCCACCTGGACCTCGCCGCCGTCGGCCTGCACCAGGGTGCTCAGGACGTGCACCGTGGTGGTCTTGCCGGCGCCGTTCGGCCCGAGCAGGGCGAAGACGGTGCCGGGGGGCACGTCGAGATCCACGCCCGCGAGGACCTGCTTCGAGCCGTAGGACTTGTGCAGCCCGCGCACCCGCACCGCGGGGGCGACCGTCGCCTCAGTCATTCGTCAGCCACTCCTCGTACACTGTTCAAGTGCGTACTTGAACACCGTACGGGAGGCTCTGAACGGCACGCAAGTGAGTCTCGGACACTGTTCAAGTTAAGGTGGGCCCATGACCCGCCGAACCCTGAACCAGGGGCACATCGTGAGTGCCGCCATCGCGCTGCTCGACGAGGAAGGCCTCGACGGCCTCAGCATGCGCCGCCTCGGTCAGAGCCTCGGCTCGGCCGCGACGTCGGTGTACTGGCACGTGCAGAGCAAGGAGAACCTGATAGTTCTGGCCAGTGACCGCATCTGGGGCAGGATCTCCGTACTGGATCCCGCGGAGGCGGGGTGGCGGCGGGCCGCCACCGAGCTGGCGCGCAGCACCTACGACCTCGGGGTGACCCATCACTGGCTGATCCCCGCGATCCCCAGCTGTCTGGCCTACGGCGTCGGGATGGCCCGCTACCAGGACCACAGCTATGCGATCTTCGAGGCCGCGGGGTTCACCGGCGTCGACCTCGACTGGGCGGTCAACACCCTGTTCACGCTGGTGATCGGTGCCGCCTACCAGGACTCCGCGCAGGCCCGGCTGCTGAAGGGCCGGCAGGACGGCGAGGCGGTGCGGAAGCGGTTGCAGGAGGCCGCGGCCAGCGCCGACCAGATCGTGGCCCAGTTCCCCCGGCTACAGGCACGGGTGGCGGACCAGGCCCGCCTGAACGCCGATCCGCGCACCGCGCGCACCGACGCGTTCGAGTTCGGTCTCGGCATCGTCCTCGACGGCATGGCGGTCCGGCTCGGCCGCAGCCTCGAACCGGCCGCTGGGCTGGGAGAATGCTGAGAGAAGTCACCGCGACCCGCTATGTCGAGCCGCTGCGGGCGGGCGGGTCGGTACCCGGAGTCGTCGAGGCCGACGACCTCGGGACCTACGTCCTGAAGTTCACCGGCTCCGCGCAGGGCCGCAAGGCGCTCGTCGCCGAGATCGTCGTCGGCGAGCTGGCGCGCCGCCTCGGCCTGCGCGTGCCCCAGCTCGTGCTCGCCCACTTCGACCCGGCGGTAGCCGCGCACGAGCCGCACCAGGAGGTCCAGGACCTGCTGCGGGCCAGCGCGGGCCTCAACCTCGGCATGGACTATCTGCCGGGGGCGCACGACTTCACCCCGGACACCGCACTCGACGTGGGCCCGGAGGAAGCGGGCAAGGTCGTCTGGCTCGACGCGCTCACCGCGAACGTCGACCGCACGGTGCACAGCTCGAACCTCATGGTGTGGCCCACGTTCGGGGTCCGGCCGCCGCGCCTGTGGCTCATCGACCACGGCGCCGCCCTGGTCTTCCACCACCGCTGGGACGCCGCGTCGGTCCTCGCCACCGCCGAGAAGGCGTACGACTTCCGCGGGCACGCCCTCGGCCGCTACGGGCCCGACACGCGGGCGGCCGACGCGGAGCTCGCGCCGCTGGTCACCGAGGAGCTGCTGCGCGCCGTCACGGCGGACGTCCCCGACGCCTGGCTCGCCGACGAGCCCGGCTTCACCTCGCCCGACGAACTCCGCGAGGCCTACGTCACCTACCTGACGGCCCGCGCCCGCGCCTCCGCGGCCTGGCTCCCCACCGACTTCCCGTCCCGCGCGGAACTCGCCGCCGAGGACACCCGCCGCGCACGGGCCACCGAGGCCGCCCGCCCCGCCTGGCTGAAGCGGGTCCCCGACCTGCACGGCAAACCCGACCCGCGCCCCGCGAAGAGGTACCCATGACCACCGGAAGCCGCCCGCCGCATCGCGTGGAGATCGAGTACTGCACCCAGTGCCGCTGGCTGCCCCGCGCGGCCTGGCTGGCCCAGGAACTCCTGACCACCTTCGAGACGGAACTCACCGAGCTGGCCCTGAAGCCGGGCACGGGCGGGGTGTTCGTCGTACGGGTGGACGGCGAGCCGGTGTGGGACCGCAAGGAGCAGGGCTTCCCGGAGCCGGCGGCCGTCAAGCGCCTGGTGCGCGACCGAGTGGCACCGGGCCGGAGCCTGGGCCACTCGGATCCGGGGAGCTGACGTCAGCGCAGCCGCTCGTAGGCGGGCAGCGTCAGGAAGTCCGCGTAGTCCTCGTCCAGGGACACCTGGAGCAGCAGGTCGTGCGCCTCCTGCCACTTGCCCGCCGCGAAGGCGTCCGCGCCGATCTCGGTGCGGATGGCGTCGAGTTCGGCCGCGGCGATCTCACGGGTGAGGTCCGCCGTCGCTGGCCTGCCGTCCTCGAAGACGACGCCCGCGTTGATCCACTGCCAGATCTGGGAACGGGAGATCTCGGCGGTGGCCGCGTCCTCCATGAGGTTGAAGATGGCGACGGCGCCGAGGCCGCGCAGCCAGGCCTCGATGTAGCGGATGCCGACCTGGACGGCGTTGACGAGACCGTCGTAGGTGGGGCTCGCGGCGAGGGAGTCGACGGCGATCAGCTCGCCGGCGGCCACGGAGACGTCCTCGCGCAGGCGGTCCTTCTGGTTCGGCCGGTCGCCGAGGACCTTGTCGAAGGACTCCATGGCGATGGGGACGAGGTCGGGGTGGGCCACCCAGGAGCCGTCGAAGCCGTCGCCCGCCTCGCGGTCCTTGTCGGCGCGGACCTTCTCGAAGGCGACCTTGTTGACCTCGGCGTCCCTGCGGGAGGGGATGAACGCCGCCATGCCGCCGATCGCGTGCGCGCCGCGCTTGTGGCAGGTGCGGACGAGGAGTTCGGTGTAGGCGCGCATGAACGGCGCCGTCATCGTGACCGCGTTGCGGTCCGGCAGGACGAACTTCCGGCCGCCGTCACGGAAGTTCTTGACGATGGAGAAGAGGTAGTCCCAGCGCCCCGCGTTCAGACCGGAGGCGTGGTCCCGCAGCTCGTACAGGATCTCCTCCATCTCGTACGCGGCCGTGATCGTCTCGATGAGGACGGTGGCGCGGACGGTGCCCTGGGGGATGCCGAGGTGGTCCTGCGCGAAGACGAAGACGTCGTTCCACAGGCGCGCCTCCAGGTGCGACTCCGTCTTCGGCAGGTAGAAGTACGGGCCCTTGCCGAGGTCGAGCAGGCGCTGGGCGTTGTGGAAGAAGTACAGGCCGAAGTCGACGAGCGCGCCCGGCACCGGGCGTCCCGCCTCGTCGGTGAGGTGCCGCTCGTCCAGGTGCCAGCCGCGCGGACGCATCACGACGGTGGCGAGTTCGGCGGCGTCCTTGAGGGCGTACGACTTGCCGGTGCGCTCGTCGGTGAAGTCGATGCGGCGCTCGTAGGCGTCGGTGAGGTTGCGCTGGCCGAGGATCACGTTCTCCCAGGTGGGAGCCGAGGCGTCCTCGAAGTCGGCGAGCCAGACCCTCGCGCCGGAGTTCAGCGCGTTGATGGTCATCTTGCGGTCCGTGGGGCCGGTGATCTCCACCCGGCGGTCGGTCAGGGCGGCCGGGGCGGGAGCGACCTTCCAGGAGTCGTCCGCGCGGATCGCGGCGGTCTCCGGCAGGAAGTCCAGGGTCGAGGTGCGGGCGATCTCGACGCGGCGCTCCGCGCGGCGGGCGAGGAGTTCGTCACGCCGCGGTGTGAACCGCCGGTGCAGCTCGGCCACGAAGGCGAGGGCCGCGGGGGTGAGGACCTCTTCCTGCCGGGGCAGGGGCTCGGCGTCGACGATGGCCAGCGGGGACGGCGCTGGTGCGGACATGAGCTGTCACTTCCTTCAGCGAGCTTGCATCACGGGCGGGAGCGGCGCGCCGCGGGCCGCCGGGCGGTCGGCACGGCACTCGGTGCCGCGGGGCCGGGATACGGCTGCGGGCGCCGTCCACCGGGTCGGGCGCTTCTGAACAGTGGATACTAGTTTCCTCATGGTGGAAGTTCAATGGATTGTTGATGTCGAGATTCTCTTCATCGACAGAACATGGCGCTGGGTGCCACGCCAGTCACTCCACGTGGACGTCGGCGTCCACCCCCGGCGCTCCCTCCAGGCGCTCACTCCAGGCGTTCCAGGTCCGACATCGTGTCGATGTCGTACGGGTCCGCCACGTCGCCACACTCCACCGTCGTGAGCGTGGCCGCGAACTCCTCGAGGTAGGCGCGGGCGCCCCGGTCGCCCGTCGCGCTCACCGCGATGCCGTCCCAGTGGTCCGCGCCGAACAGGACCGGATGGCCGCGCTCGCCCCCGTACGTCGCCGCCGCGAGCGTCGCCGTGGTGCGGAAGGCGGCCCGCACCCGCGACACCGCCGCCGCGCCGATGCCCGGCTGGTCCACCAGGCACACGAGCGCCGCCCCCGCCCCCGACCCGCGAAGCGACGCCAGGCCCGCCCGCAGCGAGGACCCCATGCCCTCGTGCCAGTGCGGGTTGTCCACGAGCGTGCACCCCGGCAGCTTCGCCTGTTCCCGTACGACGTCGGCGGTGGCGCCGAGCACGATGTGCACCCGGGTGCAGCCGCCGCCCCGCAGCGCCCGCGCCGCACGCTCCACGAACAGCTCGCCCCGGTGCTCGAGGAGCGCCTTCGGGCAGCCGCCGAGACGCCGCCCGCCGCCCGCCGCGAGCAGCAGGCCGACGATCTCGGACGAGGTCGAGGGGGCGGAAGATGTCAGTGATTCGCTCGGTGATTCAGTCGATGATTCGGTCATGACTCTTGCTTACCGCATGGGTTCTTAGGACCCTGTTCCGGCCGGGGGTGTGGCCGAAAGTGACGTGTGCGTGGCCGCGTGGCCGCACGCTGTCCGCGCCCCTTCGGTGTCCGGCCGACGCCGCGGCGGGCCCGTCCGGGGCCCGCACGCGTGACAGGCGCACAACGACGTGCGAGGGGGAGAGCTGTGTTGCGGAGCGTTGGGCAGAGAGCGGTGACGGAGAGTTCCGGGGACCCGCGGGTGGCGGAGCTGCGGGCGGCCGTGTCCCGGCTGCGCCGTCAACTCGCCGCGCACCCCGGGGAGTTCCCCGACAGGGCGATCGCCGAGGACGAGTTAGCGGCACTGGCCGCCATGGCCGCGCAGGGTGATCCCGAGCCTCGTCGGCTGCGGCGGTCGCTGCTGCTTGTCGCGGGGGCGATCGGTTCGGTCAGTTCGTTGACCGTTGCCCTTGCGGGTGTCCGGGGAGCAGTTGAGCTGTTCGGGGAACCGCCGCTTCCCTCTGGGTGAGCCTCGCGTCCCCTGGGGTGCCGCCCCGCCCTGCCCTGCCCCGTCCCGCTTTGTCGGCGCTCCGCGCCTCGTCCTCAAGCGCCGGACGGGCTGGGATCGCGCTTCGCGCTCGTCCTCAAACGCCGGACGGGCTGAGAGGTTGCCGGACGGACCCGGAGGTTGCCGGGCGGGCTCAGGTCTTCTCCGGTGTGGCGGAAGTCTGCCGGTGCGCGGTGCGGGTTTTCAGCCCGTCCGGCGATTGAGGACGAGGCGCGGAGCGCCGACACGGGGTCCGGGGCGGAGCCCCGGGGGGCGGGCGGGGGGTCAGGCCGACGGAGTGGACGTGGCCAAGGCCTCGGAGAGTTCGGCGGCGACCTGCTGAAGGATCGGCACGATCTTCTCCGTGGCGGCCTCGGTGACGCGCCCCGCGGGCCCGGAGATGGAGATGGCCGCGGCGGTGGGGGAGTCGGGGACGGGCACGGCGAGGCACCGCACGCCGATCTCCTGCTCGTTGTCGTCGACGGCGAACCCCGCCCGGCGTACCTCTTCGAGGGCGTCGAGGAAGCCGTCGGGGGTGGTGATGGTCTTCTCGGTGGCGGCGGGCATCCCCGTACGGGAGAGGAGGGCGCGCACCTCCTCCGGCGGGGTGTGCGCGAGCAGCGCCTTGCCGACGCCGGTGGAGTGCGGAAGGACCCGCCGCCCCACCTCGGTGAACATCCGCATGGAGTGCTTGGACGGCACCTGCGCCACGTACACGATCTCGTCGCCGTCGAGCAGGGCCATGTTCGCGGTCTCGCCGGTCTCCTCGACGAGGCGGGCCAGATAGGGCCGCGCCCAGGTGCCGAGCAGCCGGGACGCGGACTCGCCGAGGCGGATCAGGCGCGGGCCGAGCGCGTACCGGCGGTTGGGCTGCTGGCGTACGTAGCCGCAGGCGACGAGCGTGCGCATCAGCCGGTGGATCGTCGGCAGCGGCAGCCCGCTGCTCGCGGACAGCTCGCTCAGGCCGACCTCGCCGCCCGCGTCCGCCATCCGCTCCAGGAGGTCGAAGGCACGCTCGAGGGACTGGACGCCTCCGCTCGCGGGGGTCGCGGAGGACTTCGCGGCGTCGGTGGTGCTGGCGCTTGACGTCGGCACGGCGCGTTCCTTTCAGGGCCTTACAGGAGGGCAGGCAAGGCAGCAGCCTACCGGGCACCTTCCGGGGGAGCCCCGCTGCCGTCGGCACGTCGGTGCCGGTCAGGGTGGCGGCCGGCGGGGGTTTCGGTGGGTGTTTGTCCGGTCTTCCGGGCGGGCCGGGGGCGTCCCTCGACGGTCCGCGTTGTGCGTAGCTACGTTCTGGTGTGCGGAATTCTACTTCCACTTTGTGGAAACGTATAGACCCTTGACGAGGCGCGCCCCGAAGGGAAAACTCCTTCAACAGAACGTTGAATTCCGCTGGCCGGAAGGCCGGGAAACCGAACAGAGAGGGGTCGCGGTGGCCGACGTGGATCTGGTGCTGCGCTCGACGCGCGTCATCACCCCGGAGGGGACGCGTGCCGCGTCCGTGGCCGTCTCGGGCGGCACGATCGTCGCGGTGCGCGACATCGACGCGGCGGTGCCCACGCACGCCCGCGTCGAGGACTTCGGCGACGACGTGCTGCTGCCGGGACTCGTCGACACCCACGTCCACGTCAACGACCCGGGCCGCGCCGAGTGGGAGGGCTTCTGGACCGCCACCCGCGCCGCGGCGGCCGGCGGCATCACGACGCTCGTCGACATGCCCCTCAACTCCCTGCCGCCGACCACGTCGGTCGACCGTCTCCGTACGAAGCAGGCCGTCGCCGCCGCCAAGGCGCACATCGACGTCGGCTTCTGGGGCGGGGCGCTGCCCGACAACGTCAAGGACCTGCGGCCGCTGCACGACGCGGGCGTCTTCGGGTTCAAGTGCTTCCTGTCGCCCTCGGGGGTGGAGGAGTTCCACGAGCTGAACCAGGAGCAGCTCGCGGTGTCGATGGGTGAGATCGCCGGGTTCGGCGGGCTGCTCATCGTGCACGCCGAGGACCCGCACGAGCTGGCCGCCGCCTCCGCCGCCGGGAAGGGCGGCCCCCGGTACGCGGACTTCCTCGGCACGCGGCCCCGCGTCAGCGAGAACACCGCGATCGAGGGCCTGATAGCCCTCGCCAGGCGCATCGGCGCCCGCGTGCACGTCCTGCACCTGTCGTCCTCCGACGCCCTGCCGCTGATCGCCGCCGCCAAGCGCGAGGGCGTCGGGGTCACCGTGGAGACCTGCCCGCACTACCTCACCCTCACCGCCGAGGAAGTGCCCGACGGCGCCAGCGAGTTCAAGTGCTGCCCGCCGATCCGCGAGGCCGCCAACCAGGACCTGCTGTGGCAGGCGCTCGCCGACGGCACCATCGACTGCGTCGTGACCGACCACTCCCCGTCCACCGCCGACCTCAAGACGGCCGACTTCGCCACCGCGTGGGGCGGCATCTCCGGGCTCCAGCTCAGCCTGCCCGCCGTGTGGACCGCCGCCCGCGCCCGCGGACACGGCTTGGAGGACGTCGCGCGCTGGATGTCCACGCGCACGGCGCGCCTGGTCGGCCTGGAACAGAAGGGCGCCATCGAGGCCGGCCGCGACGCCGACTTCGCGGTCCTCGCGCCCGACGAGACCTTCACCGTGGACCCCGCGCGGCTCCAGCACCGCAACCGCGTCACCGCCTACGCGGGCAAGACGCTCAGCGGCGTAGTGAAGTCCACCTGGCTGCGCGGCCAACGCATCGTGTCCGACGGCGAGTTCACCGCGCCGGCGGGCCGACTTCTGGAAAGGAAGAACTGATCACCGTGACGGCGACACCGATATCCGGCTTCACCGGCGACGCGAGCCCCTACGGCGGCGGCGACCCCTACGCCGACTACCGCACCGCCGACTTCCCCTTCACCCGGTACGCGAACCTCGCGGACCGCCGGCTCGGTGCCGGTGTCGTCGCCGCCAACGACGAGTTCTTCGCGATGCGCGAGAACCTGCTGCTGCCGAACGACGCCGAGTTCGACCCCGAGCACTTCGGCCACAAGGGCAAGGTCATGGACGGCTGGGAGACCCGGCGGCGGCGCGGCGCCTCGGCCGAGCACCCCTGGCCCACCGAGGACGACCACGACTGGGCGCTCGTACGGCTCGGCGCGCCCGGCGTCGTCCACGGCATCGTCGTCGACACCGCGCACTTCCGCGGCAACTATCCGCAGGCGGTGTCGGTCGAGGGCACCAGCGTCGAGGGCTCGCCCACGCCCGGGGAACTCCTCGCCGACGACGTCAAGTGGACCACCCTCGTGCCCCGCACCCCCGTCGGCGGCCACGCCGCCAACGGGTTCGCCGTGGACGTATCGCGGCGGTTCACGCACCTGCGCGTCAACCAGCACCCCGACGGGGGCATCGCCCGCCTGCGCGTGTACGGCGAAGTCCTCGCCGACCCCGCCTGGCTCACCGCCCTCGGCACCCTCGACGTCGTCGCCCTGGAACACGGCGGCCTGGTCGAGGACGCCTCCGACCGGTTCTACTCGCCCGCCACCAACACCATCCAGCCCGGCCGCTCCCGCAAGATGGACGACGGCTGGGAGACGCGGCGGCGGCGGGACCAGGGGCACGACTGGATCCGCTACCGGCTCGCCGCGCAGTCCTCGATCCGCGCCGTCGAGATCGACACCGCGTATCTCAAGGGGAACTCCGCCGGGTGGGCCTCGGTGTCCGTACGGGACGGGGAGTCCGGCGAGTGGGTCGAGGTCCTGCCCCGGACCCGGCTCCAGCCCGACACCAACCACCGCTTCGTCCTCGACGCGGCGGCCGTCGGCACCCACGCGCGCGTGGACATCTTTCCCGACGGGGGGATCTCGCGGCTGCGGCTGTACGGGGCGCTCACCCCGGGCGGGGCCGAGGGGCTGACGGCTCGGTACCGGGAGCTCGGGGGCTAGGGCAGAGGCACTCGCAGGGCGCCCCGGGCCCGCCCCTTCTCCGTAACCAGGGGCGCTGCGCCCCCTGGACCCCCGCCCTGTCGGCGCTGCGCGCCTCGTCCTCAAACGCCGGACGGGCTGAAGAATTCGCCGCGCGCGCTGGAAACTTCGTCGCGCGCTGGAACTCCGCCGCACCGGCGAACGAATGAGCCCCTCCGGCGTTCGAGGAGCGGGGTCCGGGGCGGAGCCCCAGGACCGGAGAGGGGGCGGGCCTGGGGGCTCCGCAGCCGCGCGCGCCGCCGCTACGCCGCATGCCCCCCGTCCACGGAGAACTCCGCCCCCGTCACATAGGAGGCCTCCTCCCCGGCGAGAAAGGCCACCGCGGACGCCACCTCCCCGGCGGAGCCGTAGCGCCCGAGCGCCGTCCCGGCGGACTGGGCCTCGGCGTAGGGACCGTCGGCGGGGTTCATGTCGGTGTCGATCGGCCCGGGGTGCACCAGGTTCACGGTGACCCCGCGCTCACCGAGCTCCCGGGCGAGCGCCTTGGTGAGCCCGACGAGCGCGGCCTTGCTCGTGGCGTACAGGGAGCCGCCGGGACCGGGCACCCGCTGGACCATGCAGGACCCGACGGAGACGATGCGCCCGCCGCGCCCCATCCGCCCGGCAGCGGCCTGAGCGGTCAGGAACACCCCGCGGACGTTGACGTCGAGCACCCGGTCGACGTCGGCGAGGGCCAGGTCGCCGACGGGGCCGAGGACCCCGACGCCCGCGTTGTTGACGAGGATGTCCAGGCCGCCCAGATCGTCCGCGGCCCGCTCGACCGCGCCGACGGCGTCCCCCGCGTCGGCGGCGTCCGCCCGGATCGCGTACCCGCGCCGTCCCATCGACTCGATCTTGGCGACGACCTCACGGGCGGCGTCCTCGCTCCGCACATAGGTGATCGCCACATCGGCGCCCTCCTGTGCGAGCCGCAGGGCCGTCGCCGCGCCGATGCCACGGCTGCCGCCGGTGACCAGGGCCTTCTTGCCGGTAAGAGGAGACATGTCGATTCGCTTCCTTGTTTCGCCGTAAGGCTGAGTGGGGCTGTGTGGGGCTGTGTGGGACTAAGTGCTTACGGGTTCAATCAAAGCGACGGGGGGCGAGGAGGGCTGGCGGTAAATGGACGCGGAGGTGCCGTGCGGGGGCTGCCGGATACGTGAGGGCTCCGGGGAGGCGGTTAACTTCCGGAGAATTCGCCGCACTTGACGTTGACACATCAACCTCTACGCGCGTCATGCTTGCTCCATGCGAATCCCCCCACGGATCATCAGCGTCACCGCCCTCGCCGCCGCCCTGCTCGTCGGCGGCTCCGTCACCGGCACCGCGAACGCCGCGCCCCAGCAGTCGGTGGCGGCCGTCGCGCCGGCCTCGCTCCAGGCCGCCGCCGTCGGCGAGATCTGCTACTCCGCCCTGCCCTCCCAGGCCCACGACACGCTCAAGCTGATCGACAGGGGCGGCCCGTACCCGTACCCGCAGGACGGCACCGTCTTCCAGAACCGGGAAGGCATCCTGCCCAAGCAGAGCAACGGCTACTACCACGAGTACACCGTCAAGACGCCCGGCTCCTCCCACCGCGGCGCGCGCCGCATCGTCACCGGCGACCGCAGCCAGGAGGACTACTACACCGCCGACCACTACCGCTCGTTCGACCTCGTCGACCACGGCTGCTGAACGGGCCGCGGCTGCCGCTACGGGCCGCGGGCGCTGAACGGTCCACGGCTGCCGGGCCCGCGGCCCGGCCGCGGGGTCAGCCGAACCTGCGGCTCTCCGCCGCCGCGAACACCGCGATCGCGAGGGCGATGAGCGCGATGCTCAGATACAGCTCGTGACCGTCGGCGATCGCGATGCGGTGCACGACGCCCCAGCCGTGCAGCCGGCCGGTGAGTTCGCTCGTCAGACTGACCACACCCTGGATCAGCAGGAGCACGCCGAGGTATTCCAACATCTGCTTCATGGCACCGAGCGTCGCCCCGTGGACCCCCCGCGCACATCGGCCACGGGGCGGCGCCGTTCCCGCCGCAGGGCGTTCCCCGGCACGGTCGTGCCCCGCCGAAAGTCTCGCGGCCCCCGACTTTCGTCGATGATCACGGCCGGGGAGCGGGTGGCGGACCCGGAGGTGCGTAGATTTGTCGATTGTGAAGAGCTGGACGAGCTGGTCGAGCAAGGCGAACCGGGCAGGTCGGGCGGGCCGGGCTCCTGTCGCGGAGCACGTGGACCCGGAGGGGGCCGGGCGCGACGTGGACCCCGTGGCCCGGCGGCAGTGGTTCCTGCCGTCCGCTGTCGCCGCCGAGCTGGACCCGGACCGGGCCACCGGCAGGACCGGGCGGCACAAGCGGACCGTGCGCGACTGGCTCGTCGACTTCGCCTGCTTCCTGATCGCGGTCTTCCTCGGCCTGATCATCAGCGACGAGGTGGCGAACGACCCCGGCGTCCCCGACGGGCTCGCCGCGCTCGACCATCTGCTCGGCGCGCTCGCCTGCGCCGGGGTGTGGCTGCGCAGGCGCTGGCCGGTGGGGTTCGCCGCCGCGATGCTGGCTGTCAGCGTCGTCTCGAACACGGCGGGCGGCGCCGCGCTCGTCGCCTACTTCACGCTCGCCGTGCACCGCCCGTGGAAGTACCCGGCGTGGTTCGGCGCCGCGGCCGTGGCCCTGATGATCCCCTTCTACGCCTGGCGGCCCGACCCCGATCTGCCCTACGCGGTGTCGATCGTCCTCACCACGCTGCTCACCGCGACCGCCATCGGCTGGGGCATGTTCGTACGCTCCCGGCGCCAGCTCCTGCTCGCGCTGCGCGACCGGGCGCGGCGCGCCGAGAACGAGGCCGCCCTGCGCGCCGAGAAGGCCCAGCAGCTCGCCCGGGAGGCCATCGCCCGCGAGATGCACGACGTCCTCGCCCACCGGCTCACCCTGCTCAGCGTGCACGCGGGCGCCCTGGAGTTCCGGCCGGACGCGCCCCAGGAGGAGATCGCCCGCGCGGCAGGCGTCATCCGGGAGAGCGCGCACGAGGCGCTCCAGGACCTGCGCCAGGTCATCGGGGTGCTGCGGGGCGGCGACACGGACGCGTCGGGACGGCCGCAGCCCACGCTCTCCGCCCTCGACGCGCTGGTCGCGGAGTCCCGCGAGGCGGACATGAAGGTGGTGCTCGACCTGCGCGTGCCCGACCCCGACGCCGTACCCGCGGCGATCGGCCGCACCGCCTACCGCATCGCCCAGGAAGGCCTGACCAACGCCCGCAAGCACGCGCCCGGCGCCGAGGTGACGGTCACCGTCGCGGGCGGGCCCGGCGAGGGCCTCACCCTGTCCGTCCGCAACCCCCCGCCGCCCGGCGACGTACCGGACGTGCCCGGCTCCGGGCAGGGCCTCATCGGCCTCACCGAACGCGCCTCGCTGGCCGGCGGGCGGCTCACCCACGGCGGCGGCCCCGACGGGAGCTTCGCGGTCGACGCCTGGCTGCCCTGGGCGTGACGGTAACGGCCTCCGTGATCTTCACGGCCTGCTGAATTCGCTTCCGCACACCTTCTGTACGATCTCCGCCACCTGCAGAGAGGTGGAGATCGTGACGGGGGAGAGCCCGGGGGACGCGCCCGGGGGCACACAACGGCTCGCACGCGTACGGGGGTTGGTGAGGACGGGACGCGGGGCCGCGGCCGGCGGTCTGGTCCTCGCCCTGCTCGCCTCCGGTGCCGGCACCTGGGCCACGGACACCTGGCCCTTCGACGGCCGTGACCGCTACTGCTGGGGCGCCTGGGAACAGGACAGCGGCCCCGGCATCCTCGGCGACGAGGCCTTCGGCGGCGACGACGGCCGCAGCCGCACGGCCACCGGGTCCGCCCCGACCGCGGACACGCGGCGCGGCGAGTGCCGGCTCACGGTCAGCTCCCACGACCGGTACGGCGACGGCGACGAGAAGCGGCAGCGCACCACCGTCACCGTGAAGTACGGCCCCGCGCCCGCGTCCGTCGGCGACCGCGTCGGCTGGCTCGGCGGCTACCTCGGTGACCGCGCGATGCCCCTGCCGGACGGTCTGCCCGGCGTCGCCGACGGCCACCACGGCCTGCTCGTCCTGCCGAAGCGCTGCGACACCCGCGACGGGCGGCCCACCGCCGTCACCCTCGACGCGCGCGAACAGGCCGAGGCGGACGCCGTCCTCGCCCGCGTTCCCGACCTCGGCGGCTCCCGGGCCGTCGCCGAACTCCTCGTCGCCGCCGCGAACAAGGGGATGGAGTCCGCCGGTTGCGCCGGCGCGGAGCCGCTGCTGGTCAGCGGGCCCGTGCCGACGCTGCCGGAACGCGCGGAGACCTTCGCCAGGGGCGGCGCCTGCCGCATACCGGGCCTCGACATCGAGGGCGACCTCGACAAGGAGACCGCGCTGCGCGTCCAGTACCAGGTCGGCGCGGTCAACGACGAACTCCAGTCCTGCTCGGTCCGCATCGGCCGCTCGCTGCGCCTCGGCGAGCGCTCGGACCAGCAGCTCTTCGACGCCGTGATGGTGCGCGAGCCCCGCCTCACGGCGCTCCTCGACGGCGCGGACGACGGCAGGGCGTCCGGCAGGCCCCCGGGCGGGACGCTCGGCAAGGGCTGGCGCGGCACCGGCGTGTCCGGCAAGGGCTACGCGCTCGTACGCGCCGGGTGCGCGGGACGCCCGACGGCGTTCCTGACCTTCGGTACGTCGACGGGTTCGGCGGACGAGTACTTCGCCACGTTCAGCAACGCGGTGGCGCGACGGCTCGGTTGCGCGCCTGTCGCGCCGGGCGCGGACGACAGGGGGAGCGGTCGATGAGTACGCACGGGAAGCCGGAGGGCGACGCGGTGAGCGGGGGTGAGGCCGCCGTGAGCGAAGACGTGACCGCTGTGAACGAGGGCGTGACCGCCGTGAGCGTGGGCGGGGCCGCCGTGCGTGCGAACGGAGCCGCCGTGAGCGGGGACGGGGCCGCCGCGGCCCCGCGGCCCTGGTGGCACTGGCGGCGGCTGACCCGGGGGCGGTGGCGGCCCGCGCTCGCCGCCGCCGTCGTGGGGGCGCTGCTCGGCGGCACGGGGGTCGCCTGGCAGGCCGAGGCCGGTCCGTTCGGGCGGGAGCGGGCGTGCTGGGGCGCGTTCGACGAGGACGACGTCGCGGACCTCTTCCACGGCAAGCGAGACATCAAGTCGTCGGAGGTGGGCGTCAGTTACGACCGCATCGCCTCGGACGGACCCTCCGGGGCCTGCGAACTGCTCTCGCCGCGCGGCCACCGCGTCCGCGCCCGGCTGCACCAGCTCGACGTCCGCTTCGCGGGCGCGGGCGACAAGTGGGCGGACGAGTTCCTGTCCGCCCGCATGACGCCGATCGGCGGCGGATTCCTCGGCATGGTGTCGGACACGCGCGCGTGGCTCGCGGTCCCCGAGGGCTGCGTCGGCCGCAACAGCGACCGCGAAGGGCCCCTGGTCTTCGACATGGAGGCGGGCTGGACGACGTACGACGACGTCGTCGACACCGGCGAACGGGCCCGCCTCGCCCGCGCCGTGGTCACCCTCGTCAACGACTACATGGCGGGACGCGGCTGCGACAGCCCCATCCCCGACCCCACCGCGCGCCTGGCCGCACCCGCCCGCTTCCTCGACGAGAAGCGGGACGCGATCTGCGGCGTCCAGGGCCTGCGGCTGCCCGGCAGGGACCGGGAGAGCCGCTTCGAGCGGCCGCTGGTCACCGGGGGCACGGCCGCACCGGTGCGGACCTGCGACCGGGACGTGCTGTTCGGCCACCCCCGACTGCGTCTGATGACCGTCGAGGACCCCCGGCTCGCGCTGATCTACAAGGGGCTCTCGTACGACGGCGGGCGCCGGGTCACGGCCGCGGGGGACACCGGGGACCAGGTGCGCGGGCGCGGGTTCCTGCGCGACGACATGGGGCTCTTCCAGGCGTCCTGCCAGACCGGCGAGGTCACCTTCCTGGTCCGGGCGGCGGACGGGGGCAGGGCCGCCGACGTCCGGCGGCTGCTGCCCCGGTACGCCGCCCTGGAGGCCGACCGGCTCGGGTGCGGGCCGCTGCGTCTCAGGCTGCCGTCGTGACCGGGACCGACGGTGCCGTGACGGGTCCGGGCGCTGGTTACGGTATGCGCATGAAACCGATCAGGCTGCTGCTCGTCGACGACGACCCGCTGGTCCGCGCCGGGCTCTCCTTCATGCTCGGCGGCGCGGACGACATCGAGATCGTGGGGGAGGCGGGTGACGGCAGCGAGGTCGCCGCGCTGGTCGGCGAGGTACGGCCCGACGTCGTCCTGATGGACATCCGGATGCCGACGATGGACGGCCTCGCGGCCACCGAGACGCTGCGCAAGCGGCCCGACGCCCCCGAGGTCGTCGTCCTCACCACCTTCCACGCCGACGAACAGGTGCTGCGGGCGCTGCGCGCCGGGGCAGCGGGGTTCGTCCTCAAGGACACCGCGCCCGCCGAGATCGTGGCGGCGGTACGGGCGGTGGCCGCCGGGGACCCCGTCCTGTCGCCCTCGGTGACCCAGCAGTTGATCTCGCAGGTGGCGGGGGGCGGACCCGAGCTCGACCGGCGGCAGCGGGCGCTCGGGCGCCTCGCGGGTCTTGGGGAGCGGGAACGGGAGGTCGCCGTGGCCGTGGGCAAGGGGGCGTCCAACGCCGACATCGCCGCGGAGCTCTATCTGAGCGTCGCCACCGTCAAGGCCCACGTCTCCCGCATCCTCACCAAGCTGGACCTGAACAACCGGGTGCAGATCGCCCTGCTGGTCCACGACGCGGGGCTGTTGAACGGAGCTTGACGAGGCCCACGCCCCCTGCGGCCCCCCGCAGGGGGGCAGCCGCAGGCTCAGCCCTGTATCTCCGAGAGGCGGACAACGCGCCGCTCGGCGCGTGACAACTCGCACGCCTCGGCGATCCGCAGGGCCTGCAACGCCTCCCGCCCGTCGCACGGGTTCGCCCGCTCCCCCCGTACGACCTCCACGAACGCGGCGAGCTCCGCCTCGTACGCGGGCGCGAACCGCTCCAGGAAACCCGGCCACGGCTTGTCGGGGGCGGTGGGCCCGTCCGGCTCGGCGGAGGTGATCGGGGTGCGGTCGTCGAGGCCGACGGCCAGCTGGTCGGCCTCGCCCGCGAGTTCCATGCGCACGTCGTACCCGGCGCCGTTGCAGCGGGTGGCCGTCGCCGTGACGAGGGTGCCGTCGTCGAGGGTGAGAAGGACCGCGGCCGTGTCGACGTCGCCCGCCGTGCGGAACATCAGGGGCCCCGCGTCGGAACCCATCGCGTACACCTCCTCGACCTCGCGCCCCGTCACCCAGCGCACGACGTCGAAGTCGTGCACGAGGCAGTCGCGGTAGAGGCCGCCGGAGAGCGGCAGATAGGCGGCGGGCGGCGGCGCCGGGTCCGACGTCATGGCCCGCACCGTGTGCAGCCGGCCGAGCCGCCCGGCCCGCACCGCCGCGCGCGCCGCCGCGTAGCCGGCGTCGAAGCGCCGCTGGAAGCCGAGCTGGAGCACGGTGCCCGCGGCCTCGACCTCGGCGAGCGCGGCCAGGGTGCCCGGCAGGTCGAGCGCGATGGGCTTCTCGCAGAACACCGGCAGGCCCGCCCGCGCCGCGCGGCCGATCAGCTCCGCGTGCGCCGCGGTGGCCGCAGTGATCACCAGGGCGTCCAGCGGGGGACCCGCGGGCGACCCGCCCGGAGCGCCCGCCTCGAAGAGGGCGTCCACCGAAGGCGCCGTCACCGCCCCCACCCGGCCCGCGAGGTCCGCCGCCCGCGCGGCGTCCACGTCCGCGACCACGAGCGACTCCACGTCCGGATGGCGGGCGAGGACCGCCGAGTGGAAGGTGCCGATACGTCCGGTGCCGATCAGTCCGATGCGCATGGGGCCCACCATCGCCACGCGCCCGCACCCCTGTCAATGGTTTGTCCTGACAACAGAACTTCCGAACTTCCCGTCATCATCTCCCCGGACTACGCTCGCCCCGTGACCGAACCAGCAGCAGCCAAAGCCGCCAAACCGGCCGTGGACCCCACGGTGGCCCTGCACCTCGGCGTCGACCGCAGCAGTCCGGTCCCGCTGTACTTCCAGCTCGCCCAGCAACTGGAGGCGGCGATCGAGCGCGGCGCGCTGACGCCGGGCAGCCTCCTCGGCAACGAGATCGACCTCGCGGGGCGGCTCGGTCTGTCCCGGCCCACCGTGCGCCAGGCCATCCAGTCGCTCGTCGACAAAGGCCTCCTGGTGCGCCGCAGGGGCGTCGGCACCCAGGTCGTGCACAGCCAGGTCAAGCGCCCCCTGGAGCTCAGCAGCCTCTACGACGACCTGGAGGCGGCCGGGCAGCGGCCGCAGACCCGGGTGCTCCGCAACGTCGTCGAGCCCGCGTCCGCCGAGACCGCGGCGGCCCTCGGTGTGGCCGAGGGCAGCGACGTCCATCTGGTGGAGCGGCTCCGGCTCGCGCACGGCGAACCGATGGCCCATCTGCGCAACCGCATCCCGGCGGGACTGCTCCCGCTCGACACGGAGCGCCTGGAGGCCACCGGGCTCTACCGCCTGATGCGGGCCGCGGGCATCACCCTGCACAGCGCGCGCCAGTCCGTGGGCGCCCGCGCCGCCGGGGCCGAGGAGGCCGGGCTGCTCGCCGAGGCCGAGGGCGCGCCGCTGCTCACCATGGAGCGCACGACCTTCGACGACACCGGGCGCGCGGTCGAGTTCGGCTCGCACATCTATCGCGCCTCGCGGTACTCCTTCGAGTTCCAGCTCCTCGTACGGCCGTAGGAATGTCTCGTGCGGCCGTGAGACTGCCTCGTGCGCCCGTAAGAATGTTATGACAAAGTCATTGACGCTGCCCTGATCTCGCCGTTAGAACTCCTCAAGCCGACTGGCAGAGTTCACCGCGACGGCACCCGATGGCCGCACCGGTGATCCGCGTGACCGATACTTGGGCGGCCGGGTCCGCAAGCCGGACCCGGCCGCACCGACAAGCGCCGCACGCACTGCGAACACCGCAGGCACCGCGGACACGGCAGACACTGCGAAGCGAGAAGGGCACGGGGACGTGGCAAGGGTTGGTACTGGAGTACGTGCAGTGGGTGCCGTGCTTGTGGCGGTACTCGGAGCGTCCCTCGTGGGATGCAGCAGCACCGGGGGCAAGCGGGCCGAGGACGCGCGCAAGGCGGAGCAGGCGCGGGGCAAGGCGGCGGTGAGCACGCCCGAGTGGACCTTCGCGATGATCACGCACTCGGGTGACGGCGACACGTTCTGGGACATCGTCCAGAACGGCGCCAAGGAGGCGGCGCGCAAGGACAACATCAACTTCTTGTACTCGCACCACGACGAGGCGCAGCAGCAGGCACAGCTCGTCGACGCCGCCGTCGACAAGAAGGTCGACGGCATCATCGTGACGCTGGCCAAGCCGGACGCGATGAAGGCCGCCGTGGCGCGGGCCCGCAAGGCCGGGATCCCGGTGGTGACGGTGAACTCGGGCTCGGAGGAGTCCAAGAGGTTCGGCGCCCTGACCCACATCGGCCAGGACGAGACGATCGCGGGCGAGGCCGTCGGCGACGAGCTGAACGAGCGTGGCAGGAAGAAGGCCCTGTGCGTCCTGCACGAGCAGGGCAACGTCGGCCACGAGCAGCGCTGCGACGGCGCGCGGAAGACATTCAAGGGCGACATGAAGAACCTGTACGTCGAGGGCACCAACATGCCCGACGTGCAGTCCGCCATCGAGGCCAAGCTCCAGTCCGACCAGGACATCGACGCGGTCCTCACCCTCGGCGCGCCGTTCGCCGACACGGCCGTGAAGGCCAAGGAGGGCGCGAACAGCAAGGCGGAGATCGACACCTTCGACCTGAACGAGAAGGTCGCGGGCGGCCTGAAGTCCGGCAAGCTCGGCTTCGCCGTCGACCAGCAGCCCTACCTCCAGGGGTACGAGGCCGTGGACCTGCTCTGGCTGTACCGCTACAACGCCGACGTGCTCGGCGGCGGCAAGCCCGTGCTCACCGGTCCGCAGATCATCACCAAGGATCAGGCTTCCGAGCTGGAGGAATACGCGAAGCGGGGCACCCGATGAGCACGACCGCACCCGCGCCGGGGAAGCCGGCGGCCGACGAGCGGCTGCTCAAGACCTCGCCCCTGAAGAAGTTCCTCGGCCGGCCCGAGCTGGGCTCCGTCGTGGGCGCCGTGGCGGTGTTCCTGTTCTTCGCGGTCGTCGCCGACAGCTTCCTGCGCACCGCGAGCCTGGCCACGGTCCTGTACGCGGCCTCCACCATCGGCATCATGGCGGTGCCGGTGGCGCTGCTGATGATCGGCGGCGAGTTCGACCTGTCGGCGGGCGTCATGGTCACGACGTCCGCGCTGATCTCGTCGATGTTCAGCTACCAGATGACCGCGAACATCTGGGTCGGCGTCGGGGTGTCCCTCCTGGCCACTCTCGCCATCGGCGTCTTCAACGGCGTCATGCTCATCCGCACCGACCCGCCGAGCTTCATCATCACGCTCGGCACCTTCCTGATGCTCACGGGCATGAACCTGGGCTTCACCAAGCTGATCAGCGGCACCGTCTCCACCAAGTCGATCTCCGACATGGAGGGCTTCTCGTCCGCCAAGGACGTGTTCGCCTCGACGATCACCATCGGCGGCGTCGACTTCAAGATCACCATCGTGTGGTGGCTCGCGATGATCGCGGTGGCGACCTGGATCCTGCTGCGCACCCGCGCGGGCAACTGGATCTTCGCGGTCGGCGGCGGTGAGCAGGCGGCCCGCGCGGTGGGCGTGCCCGTCGGCCGGACCAAGATCGGCCTGTACATGGGTGTCGCCTTCGGCGCCTGGGTCTCCGGGCAGCACCTGCTCTTCAACTACGACGTCGTCCAGTCGGGCGAGGGCGTCGGCAACGAGCTGATCTACATCATCGCGGCCGTCATCGGAGGCTGCCTGATCACCGGGGGGTACGGCTCGGCGGTCGGTGCCGCGGTGGGCGCGCTGATCTTCGGTATGACCAGCAAGGGCATCGTGTACGCCGAGTGGAACCCGGACTGGTTCAAGTTCTTCCTCGGAGCGATGCTGCTCCTCGCGACCCTGCTGAACGCGTGGGTCCGCAAGCGCGCGGAGGCGACGAAATGACCACTGAGGCCGCCCCCGAGGGCGCGACGGCCGCTCCCGAGCGCACCCCGCTGGTCGAGCTCGACGGCGTCAGCAAGTACTACGGCAACATCCGGGCCCTCGAAGGGGTCTCCCTGGAGGTGCACGCGGGGGAGATCTCGTGTGTCCTCGGTGACAACGGCGCGGGCAAGTCCACGCTGATCAAGATCATCGCGGGGCTGCACCAGCACGACGCGGGCACCTTCCGCATCGAGGGCGAGGAGGCCCGGCTCGCCAGCCCCCGCGAGGCGCTCGACCGCGGCATCGCCACCGTCTACCAGGACCTGGCCGTCGTGCCGCTGATGCCGGTCTGGCGGAACTTCTTCCTCGGCTCCGAGCCGACGAAGGGGGCGGGCCCGTTCAAGCGCCTGGACGTGGATGCCATGCGCAGGACCACCCACGCCGAACTGCTCCGCATGGGCATCGACCTGCGCGACGTCGACCAGCCCATCGGTACGCTGTCCGGCGGTGAGCGCCAGTGTGTGGCGATCGCCCGTGCCGTGTACTTCGGCGCGAAGGTGCTCGTCCTGGACGAGCCCACCGCCGCGCTCGGTGTGAAGCAGTCCGGCGTCGTCCTCAAGTACGTCGCCGCCGCGCGGGACGCCGGGCTCGGCGTCGTCCTGATCACCCACAACCCGCACCACGCCTACCTCGTCGGCGACCGCTTCGTGCTCCTCAAGCGCGGTGCGATGTCCGGCGCCCACACCCGCGCCGAGATCACCCTCGACGAGCTGACCCGCCAGATGGCGGGGGGCTCCGAGCTCGACGACCTTCGCCACGAACTGGAGCGCACCCCCGAGCCCGACCTGGGCGGAGGCGCCCCGTAGGGGGCGCGGGGAGCAGCGGGCCCGGCCCCGCAAGGGGCGCGGGGAACGGCGCGCTCAGCCCGATCGGATCCGCAGTCGCGTCTGCTGAGTACTGCGCAGTCGCGTCTGCGGCGTTTTTGTGGTTGGCCGCGCAGTTCCTCGCGCCCCTGTGGGGGGCGCCCCGTAGGGGGCGCGGGGAACGGCGCGCTCAGCCCGATCGGATCCGCAGTCGCGTCTGCTGAGTACTGCGCAGTCGCGTCTGCGGCGTTTTTGTGGTTGGCCGCGCAGTTCCTCGCGCCCCTGTGGGGGCGCCCCGTAGGGGGCGCGGGGAACGTTGGTCCCCGTTGTGCGCGCCCCCGCGAGCGTGAGGCAGAATCGGCGCGATGAGCACCTACCGCGACCTCACGCACCGCGGCTCCGCCCGAGCCACCGTCCTGCGGACCGTGGGCACG
>NZ_WPNZ01000007.1:206167-416222 GCF_009755605.1 Streptomyces typhae | reverse complement strand
CGCCGCGCAGGCACCCCCGCCCCCGCCGCAGCAGCCCGCCCCCGCCCCGCCGCACCTCGCGAGCACCGAGGAGCTGGGCGACCACGCCGAACTCCCGCCCGACTGGTGGCGCGTGGGCGGTGAAGGATCGGGGCCCTCCCCGGACCGGGACACCGTGCACGGCTTCACGGGCGGCGTGGAGATCCCGGAGATGCTCCAGCGCCCGCCCTCCGTACGCATGGACAAGGCCGGACCGGGCGGGCCCCCGGGAGCCACCAAGCCCGCGGGGGCCGACGAAGACGAGGACTCGTACGACGAAGACGAGAACGGCGCGGACGGCGCGGACGGCGAGGGAGGCGAGGGCGGTGCCGTCGAGGCGGCGGGCCCGCGGCGCCGGTTCCGGCCGCTTCCCCCCGCCGCGAAGCCGCCCGCGAAGCGCCCCGCCGTACCGGAACCCGCGCCGAAGAGCGCCGCCGGGAAGGCCGGGGACGGCGCCGCCAAGGCCGCGGTCGCCGTCCGGGCCGTGTCCCTCAGCAGCCCCATGGTGCTGCTCGCCGCGGCCACGCTCGTCACGGGCGCGGTCATCGGCAACTGGTTCGCGCTGACCGCCGGGTGGGTCGTCGCCTGGTTCTCGCGCAAGCTCAGCGGCGCCGAGAAGAAGGTCGGCGTGTTCGTCGTGCCCCTGCTCTCGATCGGGGCGGGCGTCGGCTGGCTGTGGGGCCGCTCCCAGGGCAAGTGGGGCGACCCCGTCGTCGAGGGCCACATGAACGAAGCCGTGGCCGAGACCTGGCCGTGGGTGGTGCGGGGCGCCGCTGTCGCGTCCGCCCTCTTCCTGCTGTGGCGGTCGCAGCGGCGGGGCCCGGCGGCGGAGGAGTAGCGCGGCGCCTGTAGGCCGGGGCGGGCCTACTTCTCCGTGAGGTCCGCCTGCAACTCGTCCAGGATCTTCGCGGCGGCCGTGTAGCCGATGCCCTGGATCCACAGCTCGTCGTCGACGACGTGCACGTTGCCGGACTTCACGGCCTTCATGTTCTTCCACAGGCCGCTGCCCACGGTCTGCGTCTGCTTGGCCTTCTTCGGATCGCCGTACGTGGACCGGAAGATGACGTCGGTGTCCGCCAGGTCGATCTTCTCGGGCGACACGTCGTAGGAGAAGCCGTCCTTGGCCTTCGCGGAGATCGGCGCCCGGCCGAGCCCGACGTCCTTGAGGATGGTGGCGATGTAGGTCTGCTCGCCGTAGATGCGGATGTCCGCGCCCTCGATGAAGCGCAGGACGTTCACCTCGGTCGCCTCGGCCTTCGCGGGCCCGCCGAGCGCCGCTGTGACCTTCTTGGCGTGGGCGGTGTAGTCGGCGACGGCCTTCTTCGCCTCGGCGTTCCTGCCGAGCGCGTCCGCGTGCGTCCGGAAGTTCTCCTTCCAGGGGTGGCCGGTCGTCTCCGTCATCACCGTCGGGGCGATCTTTTTCAACTGGTCGTACTGCGCCGCGTGCCGGATCTTCGAGGTGAGGATCAGATCGGGCTTGAGCGCGGCGATGGCCTCCATGTTCGGGTTCGTCATCTCGCCGACGTCCTTGATGCCCGTGACCTCGTCCTTCGGCAGATAGCTCAGGAACCCGCCGGACGCCTCGACGTGCGTGGCACCGACCGGCTTCACCCCGAGGGTGATCGCCGAGTCCAGCTCTGCGGTGTCGAGCACGACGACCCGCTCGGGCTTCTCCTTGACCTCGACATCCCCCATGGCGGTCTGCACGGTGTGCGTCTTTCCCGACCCGGAACCGGACCCCGACCCCGACCCGGAGTCGTCCGAGTCGTCGGAGGAACCGCACGCCGACAGTGTCGCGAGCACGCAGGACAGGACGAGGGCGCCGGACAGGGCGAGGGGACGACGGCGGGGAGATCCGGTCATGAGGCAGGCCTTTCGTTCGGAGAGGGCTCGCTGGAAGTGGACTCGTTCGGAGAAGGCGCGCTGGGAGAGGGCTCGCTGGGAGAGGGCTCGTTCGGAGAGGGCTCGCTGGGAGGGGGCTTCCGGGCCGGGGAATCGGTGGCGGGCGGAGGAGCGGGCGGGGGCCGCCACGGCGTACCGGGCACCACCAGCGGCGACCCGGTCACCGGATCGGGGATCACCACGCACTGGAGGCCGAACACCTCGCGGACGAGTTCCTCGGTGACGACCTCCGAGGGCGTGCCGGTGGCGACGATCCGCCCGTTCTTCATGGCGACGAGGTGGTCGGCGTACCGGGCGGCCTGGTTCAGGTCGTGCAGGACGACCACGACGGTCCGCCCCCGGTCGTGGTTGAGCTGCCGCACCAGGTCGAGGACCTCGACCTGGTGGGCGATGTCGAGATACGTCGTCGGCTCGTCCAGGAGCAGCAGCTCCGTCTCCTGGGCGAGGGCCATGGCGATCCACACACGCTGCCGCTGCCCGCCCGACAGCTCGTCCACGGGCCGCTCGGCGAGCGCGGTCACGTCGGTGCGCTCCATCGCCTCCGTCACCGCCGTCTCGTCGGCGTCGGACCACTGCTGCCACCAGCGCTGGTGCGGCTGCCTGCCGCGCGCCACCAGGTCGGCGACCGTGATCGCCTCGGGGGCGACCGGGGACTGCGGGAGCAGCCCGATGCGCCGGGCGACCTGCCGGGTGGGCAGCTTGGCGAGGGCTTCGCCGTCGAGGAGTACCGCCCCGCCGCTGGGTCTGAGGAGGCGGCCGAGCGCGCGCAGCGTCGTGGACTTGCCGCAGGCGTTCGGGCCGACGACGACGGTGACCCGGCCGTCGGGGACCGCGAGGTCCAGGTCGTGCACGACCGTGCGGTCCTCGTAGGCGAGGGTCAGCGCGCGGGCCGCGAGACGGGAGGGGGCGTGCGCGCCGGTGGGAACGGGTGCGGGTGTGGGTGTGGGTGCGGTCAAGCGGTGCCTCCGGTGCGGGCGGTGCGGGATGCGTGGTCGGTACGGGATGCGCGGGCGGGGCGCGTGGTGCGGCTGCGGGTGCCGTGGCTCCGTACGATCAGCCAGATCAGGTACGGGGCTCCGACGGCCGCCGTCAGGACGCCCACCGGCAGTTCCGTCGGCGCGAACAGCCTGCGGGCGAGGAGGTCGGCGAGGACCACGACGAGGGCGCCGAGCAGGGCCGAGGAGAGCAGCGGGATCTGCGCGGTGCGCGTGAGACGGCGGGCGATCTGCGGGGAGAGCAGCGCCACGAACTCGACGGGCCCCGCGGCGCCGGTCGCGAGCGAGGCCAGGACGACGCCGAGCAGGACCAGGCCGAGGCGGACGCGGCCCAGGCGGGTGCCGAGCGCCGTCGCCGTGTCGTCGTCCATCGTCACCGCGCGCTGGGCTCGGGCCGCCCAGGCCACGAACGGGAGCAGCGCGAGGAGGGCCAGGGCGAGGGGCTCGGCCTCCGCCCAGCCGCGGCCGTTCAGGGAGCCCGTCATCCAGATCTGCGCCTGCTGCGCGACCAGGTAGTCGCCCTCCGTCATGAACAGCGTGGTCACCGAGCGGAGCGCGACCGCGAAGCCGATGCCGATGAGGACGAAGCGGGTGGCGTGCAGGCCGCCCCGCCAGGCGAACACGTACACCAGGGCGGCGGCGAGGATGCCGCCCGCGACCGAGAGGTACGGGAGCACCGCGTACGAGGTGAGGCCGTAGGTCATCGCGCCCACCGTGAGGGCGCTCGCGCCCTGGCTGATGCCGATGATGTCCGGGCTGGCCAGGGGGTTGCGGGCGACCGTCTGGATGAGGGCGCCCGCGGTGCCGAAGGCTGCGCCCACCAGGAGGGCCACCACCATCCGCGGTTCGCGGAGGGTGCCTACGACCAGGTCGTGGGGGGAGGGGTGGCCTAGGACCACCTTCAGGGCTTCGGTGGGGGGTACGTAGGTTTCGCCTATGCAGAGGTACGCCAGGCAGGTCGCCGCCAGTAGTACGGCCAGGGCCGTGGCGATCGCGCCGCTGCGGCGGTGGGTCAGGAAGGTGGCCTTGTGGAGCCTGAGGACCGTGTAGCCGGGTGGGCGCATGCGTAACGGTGGGCCGGAACATGGGCTGTGCCCACCCGTTCCGCCCTCTGGGCGGCCCAGCTGCCCACAGCGGTGGGGCCTCACGCCGCCACCGCCCTTCTGCGGACCAGCGTCACCAGGAACGGGACGCCTATCAGGGACGTCATGACCCCCGCCGGGACCTCGCTCGGGGGGAAGAGCACGCGGCCGAGGGTGTCGGAGGTGAGGAGCATGACGGGGCCGAGGAGGGCGGCGAGGGGGAGGACCCAGCGGTGGGCGGTGCCGACGAGGGCGCGGGCGATGTGGGGGACGGCGAGGCCGATGAAGGCGAGGGGCCCGGCGGCGGCGACGCCCACGGCGGTGAGGACGGTCGCCCCGAGCCCGCCCACCACCCGTACCGTCGCGACCCGCTGCCCGAGCCCCTTCGCCACGTCCTCGCCGAGGGCCAGCGCGTCGAGCCCCCGGGCGACGGACAGCACGAGGAGGAGCCCCACCAGGAGGAACGGCCAGATCCGGGCGGCGATGTCGGCGTCGCGCCCGGACAGCGAGCCGACCTGCCAGAAGCGGAACTCGTCGAGCGCGGAGGCCTTGGTGGTCAGGACGGCGGTGGTGACGGAGACGAGCAGGGCGTTGACGGCGGCGCCGGCGAGGGCGAGCTTCACGGGGGTGGCCCCGCCGCGCCCGCTGTTGGCGACGCCGTACACCACGACGGAGGCGATCCCCGCGCCCGCGAAGGCGTACCCGACGTAGCCCGTCAGCGTGTGCGCGCCTGCGTACGCGATGGCGAGGACGACGCCGACGGACGCGCCCTGGCTGATGCCGAGGACGCCGGGGTCGGCGATGGGGTTGCGGGTGATGCCCTGAAGGGCCGTACCGGCGACAGCGAGGGCGGCGCCCACCATCACGCCGACGAGGGTGCGGGGCACCCGCATCTCCCGGACCACCTCGGCTGCGGCGGCGTCGCCGTGCCCGTCGCCGAGGAGGGCGGCGAGGACGTCGGACGGCGCGATCGCGCGGGCACCGACGGCGAGGCTGAACAGGACCGCGAGCAACAGGGCCAGCACGGCCGCCGTCATCGCGACGACGCGTCTGACGGACATCGGATAAGTCTAGGGGCGGGAAGCGGCGCCCGCCCCGGAGTCGGGGCCCTCGGGGAAGATCCCGGGGCCGTCGGGGGCGGTCCCGGGGCCGTAAGGGGAGATCCCGGGGTCGTCGGGAAAGATCCCGGGATCGTAGGGGGAGGTCGGGGAGGTCCGGGGGCCGTCGGCAGAATGGAACCATGACTTCACGGACCGACCGGGCACCCGGCGCACTCACCGTCGGCTTCGACCTCGACATGACCCTGATCGACTCCCGCCCCGGCATCCACGCCTGCTACCTGGAGCTTTCCGCGCGCACCGGTACATACATAGACGCCGACCTCGCGATCACCCGGCTCGGCCCTCCCCTGGAGGAGGAGCTGAAGCACTGGTTTCCAGCCGATCACGTGGCGCCGATGGCCACGCTCTACCGCGAGCTGTACCCCGCGTACGCGATCGAGGCGACGCCCGCGATGCCCGGCGCCCGCGAGGCCGTCGCGGCGGTACGGGCGGCGGGCGGGCGCCCCCTGGTCGTCACCGCCAAGTACGAGCCGAACGCCAAGCTCCACATGAAGCACCTGGGCTTCGACGTGGTCGTCGTCGGCAACCTGTGGGCGGAGCAGAAGGCGCAGGCCCTGCGGGAGTACGGGGCCGGCGTGTACGTCGGCGACCACACCGGTGACGTACGCGGCGCGCGTACGGCGGGCGCGCTGTCCGTAGCGGTGCCGACCGGTCCGTGCGACGCAGCCGAACTGCGCGCCGCGGGCGCCGACGTCGTACTCGACGACCTGAACGGATTCCCGGACTGGCTCGCCGCGCACGCCGGGGGCGCCGCCCAGGGCGCCGTCTAGGGCGCCGAGGGACCCGCCGCTGACCTGGCCTGACGGCGCTGGTACGCGATGGAGCGCAGCACACCTCCGCCCGCGATGAGGAAACCGATGCCCATCAGCATGCACACGGCATAAGCGACGGGTGGGAATGGGTCTCCGCCGAGGAACAGCGGGGCCACCGTGACCAGAGTGGCCACGGCGCCGACGAAGAAAACGATCGCGCCAATCCGGACGAGTCCGTCGCCCGGCCCGGTGGAATTCGCTTGGGTTTTGTCACGCACCGGACCAGGGTAGTTCCCAGCGCGAAGGAAGAAACCGGGGACGTCTTGTCACCGGCGCAGGGACCCATAGTCTTGGAGCCGGCGGGTCGGGCGACCCGCTGTACTGCTATCCAGAGCCGTTTACGCATGCCCGGCGGGCCGTAGGGCCCGCCGGGCGGCGTCGCGGCACCCACGTGTACACCCGCGTGTACGACGACGAGTACGAGGACGAGGACTTCACGTGCCTACCGGCAAGGTCAAGTGGTTCAACAGCGAGAAGGGCTTTGGCTTTCTCTCCCGCGACGACGGCGGCGACGTCTTCGTGCATTCCTCCGTACTGCCCGACGGCGTCGACACACTCAAGCCCGGCCAGCGCGTCGAATTCGGTGTGGTGGCGGGCCAGCGCGGGGACCAGGCTCTTTCCGTGACCCTTCTCGACCCGACCCCGTCGGTCGCCGCGGCCCAGCGCCGTAAGCCGGACGAACTGGCGTCCATCGTCCAGGATTTGACGACCCTGCTCGAAAACATTACGCCCATGCTGGAAAAGGGGCGTTACCCCGACAAGGCGTCGGGGGCGAAGATCGCGGGGCTGCTGCGCGCGGTTGCTGACCAGCTGGACGTCTGAACGCCGCCACGTTCGCCGGACGGGCTGGATCTGCGCCGGTGCGGCGGAGATTTCAGCCCCTCCGGCGATTGAGGAGCGGGGTCTGGGGCGGAGCCCCAGGACCTCAGGGGAACTCCAGCGCGCCGGGGCGCAGGGCCGGGACGAGGCCCTCCGCCGCGGCCCTGGTGAGGAGGCCGCGTACGGCCGCATACCCCGCCTCGCCCAGATCCGCCGTGAACTCGTTCACGTACAACCCGATGTGCTGATCGGCAACGGCGGGATCCATCTCCTGGGCGTGCTCCAGGACATAGCCCCGAGAGGCCTCGGGGTCGTCCCAGGCCATCCGGACGGAAGCACGGGCCGCGTCGGCGAGCCCCCGCAACGCGCCCTCCCCGAGCCCCCGCCGCGCGATGATCGCCCCGAGCGGAATGGGCAGCCCGGTCGTCGCCTCCCAGTGCTCGCCCATGTCGGCCAGCTTGTGCAGCCCGTAGTTCTGATAGGTGAACCGCGCCTCGTGGATGACGAGCCCGCCGTCGACCTTCCCGTCCCGCACGGCGGGCATGATCTGGTCGAACGGCAGCACCACGATCTCGCCGACCCCGCCCGGCAGCACATCGGCGGCCCACAGCCGGAACAGCAGATAGGCGGTCGACTTCTCGCTGGGCACGGCGACCGTCCCGCCGGTGAGGTCGACCCCGGCCTCCCGGGTGAGGACCAGCGGCCCGCAACCGCGCCCGAGGGCACCGCCGCAGGGCAGCAGGGCGTACTCGTCGAGGACGTAGGGGAGCACGGCGTACGACACCTTCAGCACGTCGAACCCGGCGCGCGCGCTGTCGTCCGCGCCCTCGCCCGCGCCGCTCGCGGCGGCCTCCGCGATGCCGTTCGTGATGTCGATGTCGGCGAAGGTCACGTCCAGCTCGGGGGCGCCCGGCACCCGGCCGTGCGCCCACGCGTCGAAGACGAAGGTGTCGTTCGGGCAGGGCGAGTACGCGATCTTCAGGGGCCGGTCGGGGAACGCGGCTGGGTACGCAGCCGGGGATGCATTCGGGGATGCAGTTGGGGATGCAGTTGGGGATGCGGCCGGGGATCCGGCTGGGTCTTCAGTCATGCCTGTTCCAACTCTCCAGTACGGGCGCGAGCTTCCCGAACGCCTCGGTGAGCGCGGCCAGGGCGTCCCCGATGCGCCAGGCGGCGCGGTCGCGCGGGCCCACCGGGTTGGAGACCGCCCGGAGTTCCAGTACGGGCAGACCGTGCGCGGCGGCGGCCTCGGCGACGCCGAAGCCCTCCATGGCCTCCGCGAGGGCTCCCGGGTGGCGGGCCCGCAGCGCGGCGGCGCGCTCGGCGGTGCCGGTCACCGTGGAGACGGTGAGGACGGTGCCGGCCGCGGCGCCCGTGGCGGCGGCCAGGGCGGCGACGAGGGCGGGCGGGGGCTCGTGGGTGACCCGGCCGAAGCCGAGCCCGGTGACGGGCAGGAAGCCGTCGGGTGTCTCGGCGCCCAGGTCGGCCGCGGTGACGGCGTCGGCGACGACGAGCGAGCCGACGGGCGCGTCCGGCGGGAAACCGCCGCCGATCCCGGCGGAGACCACCAGGTCGTACGGGGTGCCCGCGGCCTCGGCGAGGGCGAGGGCACGGGCCGTCGCGGCGGCTGCGGCGGCCGGTCCGACACCGGCGACGAGGATCTCGGCGGCGGGGCTCGCGGGGCTCCCGGGGCTCACGGGGCGTGCGGAACCTCTGGCGTCCGCGGGGCCCGCAGGGGTGCCGTCGGGGCCGTGCACGCCGGACGCCACCGCGTCCCGCTCGGCGGGGACCGCGGTGGCGATCAAGACACGCGGGCCCGGGGGCCGGGTCAGGGGTGCGGTCCCGGTCAGGCGTCCGAGTCCTTCTTGAACTTGAACGACCACAGACCGGTCGCCTTGGCGCCGCCCTCGGCCTTGCCGCCTTCGAGCAGGCTCACCGTGGTCGACTTGCCGCCGCCCCCGTACTGCTGGTTGAAGAACACGCTGCCCGGGATGACGACGTACGTCTTCTTGCTGGCCTCCGTCAGCGGCTGACCGTTCATCAGGAGCGTCCAGCCCTTGTCGGCGACCTCCGGGTCCACGCCGAAGCGGACCTTCTCGTCCGGGTCGATCGTGATGGACTTGATGTCCGTCTTGTCCTTCAGGCACTCCTGCACCTCGGACGGCTTCAGCTCCTTGCCGTCGTTGTAGCAGGCGGCCTCGGAGTGCACGGACTTGCTGCCGACCGTCACGGTGGCCAGCGGCGTCGGCTTGTCACAGGCCGACAGGACGAGAAGTCCGGCGGAGACGGCGCCGAAGGCGGCGACGGTGCGGCGGCGACGCGCCGAGCGGAGTACCAGGGAGGTCATGGCCGAAGGTTATCGGGCCAAGGCCCGACGCCCTCCAGGCGGGGGGTGCGGCGTGCCGCGCCCCTGACGGGGCGCCCCCTGGTCCGGGGGGGTCAGACGACGCGGGGGCGGCCCAGGCCCCCGCCGCGGCGGGAAGCCGCGAGGAGCCCCTTGGCGGTGGGGAGCCACCCCGCCGCCACGATCGCCGCGGCCACGGAGAGCCCGAGCGTCCCGTTGAGGGGCAGCGCGATACCGATCCCACCACCCACCACCCACGCCATCTGAAGCAGCGTCTCGGACCGGGCGAACGCCGACGTACGGACCTCCTCCGGCACGTCCCGCTGGATCACGGCGTCCAGGGACAGCTTCGAAAGGGCCTGCGCGAAACCCGCGACGGCGGCGAGGGAGGCGATGCCGACGGGTCCGTAGAACACCGTCGCGCACACGGCCACCCCGAGCACCACCGCCACCACGGTCACGATGATCAGCTCCGGGGCCCGTGCCTTCAGCCACGCGCCGACGGCCGTGCCGAGCGCGTTGCCGGTGCCCGCCGCCACGCCCACGATCCCCAGGGACACCGCCGCGCTCTGCCCGCCCATCGGATGCTCGCGCAGCAGGAAGGCGAGGAAGAAGATGAGGAACCCGGAGAGCCCGCGCTGCGCCGCGTTCACGACGAGCCCGTGCGTCACGGACGGCCCGACGGTACGCAGCCCGAGCCGCCCCCGCCGCGCGATGTCGTCGTCCCGGTCCGGGGCCTTGCCCTGACCCCGGTCCCGGGTGCGCTTGCGGTGCAGGTGGAGGTGGTCCTCGTCGGCGGCGAGCAGCGCCTTGCTCTCGCCCTTGGACGAGTCCACCTTGTGGGGCAGTGTGAAGGACAGCACCGTCCCCGCGATGAACAGCGCGAACGCCCCGTACAGCGGCCAGCGCGACCCGAGCGCCTGCAACCCCGCGCCGACGGGCGCGGCCACCCCCGTGGCGAGCAGCCCGCTCAGCGTCACCCGCGAGTTCGCCTTCACCAGGGAGAAGCCCATGGGCAGCAGCCGGGGCACGACGGCGCTGCGCACGACGCCGTACGCCTTCGAGGCGACGAGCACACCGAGCGCGGCCGGATACAGCTCCAGGCCGCCGGTGACGACGGCACCCGACAGCATCAGGGCGAGCAGGGCGCGCGCCAGCATCGCGCCCGCCATCGCGGCGCGGCGGCCGTGCGGCAGGCGGTCAAGGAGGGGGCCGATGACGGGAGCGAGGAGCGTGAACGGCGCCATCGTGATCGCCAGATACAGGGCGACACGGCCGCGGGCCTCGTCCGTAGGCACGGAGAAGAACACCGTCGACGCGAGCGCGATGGTGACCATGACGTCACCCGCGCCGTTCACCGCGTGCAACTCGATCAGCTTGCCGAGCCCCGACTCGCCCGCGCCGTGCGCGTGCGTGGCCTTGCGGATCCCGCGCGCCGTCCGCGTGAACGGCCACCGCAGGGCACGGCCCAGCGCCCGGACACTCCGGGTACCCGCACCCGCCCGCCCGGTGGGGCGGGACGACGACCACTTGACGCCAGTCACGCAGTCATAGTGCCCCGATCGGGCCGGGACTAGCGGGTCCGACGGCAACGGTCTGGACGGGGGACCGATCAGCTCGTGCGGCGCTGGGCAATCAGCCCGTGCGGCGCTCGGTGATCAGTCCGTCCGGCGTCCACCAATCAGCCCGCGCGGCGCTTGTCAATCAGCCCGTTCGGCGCTTGTCATTCAGCCCGTCCGGCGTTTGAGGACAAGGGCCGCAGGCCCGAAAGCGGGGGGAACGGGGGCGCAGCCCCCATAGCCACCCGGTACGCCGGTGTGGGCCCAGGGGCCAGAAGAAGGTAGCGTGCGTAACGCGCTACGGCGGTTGTCCTCGGCCGCGCGCCTCACGGTCATCCCGCAGAATGGATGGCGAAGGCGCGCCCGGTGACGTCGGGCGCGGACGTCGACGCGGCCCCCAGGTCCGCTCCGTCCGTGCCTCCGCGTCAGGGTGGCGCACTCGTGAGACGGCGTAGGAGAGAAGCGATACCTGTGAGCGCAGCGACAACGCGAAGCCGTACCCAGCGCACCCCGCGTACCCCCGACCGTCTCTGCGCCGAGGCGGTAGGCCTCGCCCGCACCGCGGCCGAGGAGGCCGCCGCGCCGGGGGTGGTCGGCGAGCACGTCGAGGTCGTCGTCGAGGGCGACCGCGTGGTCACGCATCTCTTCGAGTGCAAGGAGCTGGGCTACCGCGGCTGGCGGTGGGCCGTGACGGTGGCCCGCGCGTCCCGCGCGAAGTTCGTCACCCTCGACGAGACGGTGCTGCTTCCCGGGCCCGACGCGCTGCTCGCCCCCGAGTGGGTGCCGTGGAGCGAGCGGCTGCGCCCCGGTGACATGGGGCCCGGCGACCTGCTGCCCACGGACGCCGAGGATCTGCGCCTCGAACCCGGCTACTCCGGCGAGGACGAGCCGCCGCCCAACTCCGTCGCCGCCTCCGCCGCCGCCGGGTCCGCGGGTGCCCCCGACTCCGCCGGTGTGTCCGCTGCCTCCGGTGGCTCCGGCGCCTCTGGTGCCTCCGGGGTCTCCGGGGTCCCCGGCATCTCCCACGAGCTTGTCGACCGGGCCGACGCGGAGGACGCCGACGTCACCGCCGTCCCGCCCGCCGAGCTGACCGTCGCGCCCGCCCGCGGGTCCCTCGCCTCGATCGCCGACGAGCTCGGCATGCGGCGCGCGCGGGTGCTCTCGCGGTACGGGCTGCACACCGCCGCCGACCGGTGGGACGAGGCGTACGGCGCCAAGACCGCGATGGCGCAGGCCGCGCCAGCCGCGTGTGTGAGCTGCGGGTTCCTCGTGCCCATCGGGGGGTCGCTCGGGCAGGCGTTCGGGGTCTGCGGCAATGAGTTCGGGCCCGCCGACGGGCACGTCGTGTCCCTCGCCTACGGCTGCGGGGGGCACTCCGAGGCCGCCGTCATGCCGAAGCCGCCTCGGCCGGCGCCGCCCGTCCTCGACGAGACCAAGGTCGACGTGCTGCCGCTGCGGCCCGATCCCGACTCGGGGTCGGTGTCGCCGGCGGGGGTCGGCGAGGACCTCGGCCACTCCTAGCCTCTACGGTTCCTGGGGCTCCGGTGCGTGGGCCCCGCCTGCCCGGCCGTTGCTGCCCGCCTCGGGTGTCGGGGGCTTCGGGTGCGGCCCGGTGGTGGGTGTGCGCCGCGCCGTCGCGCGTCGGGTTTCCCACCCGCCCGCCCGTTGCTGCCCATCTCAGGTGTCGGGGATTTCGGGTGCGGCTGGGTGGTGGGTGTTCGCCGCGCTGTCGCGCGTCGGTTTCCCACCCGCCCGCCCATTACTGCCCACCCGAAGTGCCCGAGGCCCAAGACGGGGGGTAACGGGCGGGCGGGTGGGCGAACCCGGCGCGCGGTAGCGCGGCGAAAACCACCCACCGGACCGCGCCCACACCCGCACCCACCTCCCCCCAACAGCAGCCAGCCAACACCGCCGATCCCCCCACCCCCCGAACGCGGTACCGTCGCTCCCCGACCCACCGACACGGACGCCGACACCGACGCCGACACTGAAATCGAAACCAAAACCGAGACCACCGCCCCCGCGCAGCCTGCCGCAGGCAAAAGCAGCCGAGCGAGGGCGCACGCAGAGGCAGAGGGAGAGCGAGCAACCGTGAGCAAGTTCGTGCGGCCGGCCGCCGAGGGAAGCGACCCGTTCGGCACCGCCCGCCTGCGCCGCTCCGTCCTGGAGACGTGGGCGGCGAGCCCGGCCCGGTTCCGGGAGGACGCCAACGCCGAGGAAGACCTCGCGCTCGGCGGCTACCGCGACCGCCTGGTCGTCGAACTCGCCCAGAACGCCTCCGACGCCGCCGCCCGCGCGGGCGTACCGGGCCGCCTGGCCCTCACTCTCCGGGACGGAGTGCTCGCCGCGGCCAACACAGGCGCCCCCATCGACGCGACGGGCGTCGAATCCCTCTCCACCCTGCGGGCCTCGGCCAAGCGCGCCCCGGCCGGGCAGGACCGCCCGAGCCGAGCGGAGGACCCCGCCGCGAGGCGGACGACCGGCCGCTTCGGCGTGGGCTTCGCCGCCGTCCTCGCCGTCTGCGACGAACCCGCGGTCGTCGGCCGCACCGGCGGCGTCCGCTGGTCCCTCGCCGAGGCCCGCGAACTCGCCGCCGAAACGGCCCGCTTCAGCCCGACCCTCGGCGACGAGATCCGCCGCCGCGAGGGCCACGTACCCCTGCTCCGCCTCCCGCTGGCAGCGGAAGGTTCCGCTCCGCAGGGGTACGACACCGTCGTCATCCTGCCGCTGCGCGACGCCGCGGCCGAGGACCTGGTGACCCGCCTCCTCGACGGAGTCGACGACGCGCTGCTGCTCGCCCTGCCCGGCCTCGACGAGGTCACCGTCACCGTCCCGGGCGCCGAGCCCCGCACCCTGCGCAGGTCCGCCGAAGGCCCGTACACCGTCGTCGAGGACAGCCGCGACGGCACCACGCGCTGGCGCACCGTCAGCGACGAGGGCGTGCTGGCCGCCGAACTGCTCGCCGATCGGCCCGTCGAGGAGCGGCAGCGGCCCTACTGGCACCTCACCTGGGCCGTGCCCGCAGGACCCGACGGGGCCCCGGAGCGGCCCCGTACGAGCGCGGTCCTGCACGCGCCGACACCCAGCGACGAGCCCCTCGGCGTGCCCGCGCTGCTCATCGCCTCCTTCCCGCTGGACACCAGCCGCCGGCACGCCGCGCCGGGGCCGCTCACCGACTTCCTGGTGGAGCGTGCCGCGGACGCGTACGCCGCGCTGCTCGCCGGGTGGCGCCCGGTGGGCGAGGGCATCATCGGTCTCGTACCGGGGCCGCTCGGCAGGAGCGAGCTCGACGGGGCGCTGCGCCAGGCCGTCCTCGACCGGCTGCCGCGCACCGCGTTCCTGCCGCCCGCCGCCCCGCCCTCCGCGCCCGGCACCGATGCAGGCCCCGGCCTCGACGGCTGGCCCGACGCGGGAGCAGGAGCACGAGCAGGTGCTGACGCGGACGCACGAGCACGAGCAGGTGCTGACGCGGACGCACGAGCACGAGCAGGTGCTGACGCGGACGCACGAGCAGGCGCCGACGGCGACGTGGACCTGCCCATCGGCTCCGAGGCCCCCGTCGCCCTCCGCCCCCGCGACGCCGAAGTCGTCGAAGGCGCCGGCGTCGACACCGTCCGCGTGCTCGCCGAGGTGCTGCCCCATCTGCTGCCCGCAGGGCTCGAACGGCGCGGTGAACTGCGCACGCTCGGCGTCGCCCGGCTCCCGCTGACCGACGCCGTCGACCGTCTTGCCGGTCTCGAACGCGAACCGGCCTGGTGGCGGAGGCTGTACGACACCCTCGCGGGCGTCGACCCCGACCGGCTCTCGGGGCTGCCGGTGCCGCTGGCGAACGGGCGCACCACCATCGGGCCCCGCCAGGTCCTGCTGCCCGCGCCCGGCGAGAGCGGCGGCGCCGCGCCCGCCACCCTGGCCCGGCTCGGCCTGAAGGTCGCGCACGCCGACGCCGCCCATCCGCTCCTGGAGAAGCTGGGCGCCCTGCCCGCGACGCCCCGCGCCGTCCTGACGACCCCGCAGGTACGGGCCGCGGTCGCCGCGTCCCTCGACGACGACAGCTGGTACGAGGACGACCTCGGGGAACAGGACGGAGATGGCGGGAGCGGGGCGGGGATGGGCGCCGACGCGCTCGCCGACGTCGTCCTGACCCTCGTACGCGACGCGGAACTCGCCCCCGGCGACGAGCCCTGGCTGGGTGCCCTCGCGCTGCCCGACGAGGACGGTGAGCTGGCTCCCGCAGGGGAACTGGTGCTGCCGGGGAGCCCGTTCGCGCAGGTCATGCGGGAGGGGGAGCTGGCCGGGGTGGACGCGGAGACGGCCGCGCGATGGGGAGAGCAGCCGCTCGCCGCGTGCGGAGTGCTCGCGTCCTTCGCCCTGGTCCGCGCCACCGACGTCGTCCTCGACCCGGACGACCTGGAGCCGCGCGACAGCGACTTCGCCGAGCCCGACGACGCGGGCCTGCTCGACGCCGTCGACGTGTGGTGCGAGGACG
Source organism: Streptomyces typhae (assembly GCF_009755605.1). Taxonomy (GTDB): domain Bacteria; phylum Actinomycetota; class Actinomycetes; order Streptomycetales; family Streptomycetaceae; genus Streptomyces; species Streptomyces typhae. Next base: position 401,084 of record NZ_WPNZ01000007.1, on the reverse strand, counting down.
TGCTCGACCGGCTGCCGGACACGCCGGTGCCGCCGGTCGCGACGGAGCTTGTCGCCGTGCGCGACCTCGACCTCGTCGACGACGCGCACTGGCCGCAGGTCCTCGCGATGCTGTCCCGGCCGCCGCTGCGCGACGCCGTCGTCCATCCGGTGCGGGTGCTGCTGCCGGACGGTACGACGGAGAGCGTGCGGTCCTACACCGCGTGGTGGCTGCGCGGGCATCCGGTCCTCGGCGGGCGCAGGCCCGCGGGGCTGCGGGCCGCGGGCGGTGACCCGCTGCTCGACGGGCTCTACGACGACGCCGACGCGAGCGGGTTCGAGGACGAGCAGGTGCTGCGGGCGCTCGGGGTGCGGACCTCGGTGGGTTCGCTGCTCGCGGAGCCGGGCGGCGCCGCGGAGCTGCTCGACCGGCTCGCCGATCCGGAGCGGACCGTTTCCGCGGCGCAGTTGCACGCCCTGTACGGGGCGCTCGCGGACCTCGACCCGGACCAGGTGACGCTGCCGGACGACGTGCGGGCCGTGGTGGACGGCGAGGTCGTCGTCGTGGACGCTGCGGACGCGGTCGTCGCCGACGCGCCGGATCTGCTGCCGTTCGCCGTCCGCGACGGGGTGCCGCTGCTTCCCGTCGCCCCCTCGCGGGCGGCGGACCTGGCCGAGCTGTTCCAGGTGCGGCGCCTGAGCGAGCGGTTCGCCGCGGCGGGTGCCGTCGCGTCGGGGGACGGGGTCGAGCACGAGGTGCCGGAGCCGGTGCGGGTGCTGCTCGGGGCGGCGACTCCAGCCACGTACCGCGAGTACGACGAACTGGTCGTCGACGGCGTCGACCTGGAGTGGCGGCGCACCGACGACGGCGTGGTGCACGCGGCCACCCTGGAGGGCGTCGCCGCGGGCCTGGCCTGGGCCGCGCGTCAGTGGCCGCGGCGGTTCGAGGTGGCGGCGCTCCTGGAGGACCCGTCGCGGACGGAGGAGCTGGCGAGGGACCGCTGGTTCGACTAGGGCTCCGGCCAGGGTGGACGGACCCTCCGGCCAGGGCGGGCGGGCTCTCCGGCCAGGGTGCGCAGGCCCTCCGGCCAGGGCGGGCGGACCCTCCGGCCCGGCTGCCGCAAGGAGTCCTGAAACGGTCTGGACATCCTGGCCGGAGGTCCGGTGCAAAACTTTCACAGCGCGTACAACCCATGGCCACAGCTAGGGGTCTGACCTGCCGAGTCAACAGACTCCTAGATCATCGGGGCCTCGTGCGCGGGCGTCAGCACCGCGGGGCCCCCTTCTCCCCATGGGGAAACACCATGCGCATCCGTGCCACCGTAGCCGCTCTCTCCGGCACCCTGGCTCTGTCCGCTCTCGCTGTTCCCGCCGCGCACGCGGGTGACGGGCCGGCCGCTCCCCGCCTCGCCGCGTCCGTCGCCGGTGGCTCCGAGGCCGCGGGCGGGCAGCGTGCCGCCGCCGCGGGCGACATCAAGGTCACCAAGGTCACCGTGAACGACGGCAAGGACGTCTCGATCGGTACGACGGCGAAGAAGAGGTTCAAGCTCGCCTTCACCGCGACCGCCCCGTCCGGCATCGACGTCACCAGCGGCTTCCTCTGGCTGGGCCGTGACGTCGACTCCGCCGCCCTCATCACCCCGGCGACCCCGGCGGAGTACAACCCCACCTGCGTCGACGTGAACGCCACCACCTCCACCTGCACGCTGTACGTCACCGCGGACCCCTCGCGGCTGCGCAACTCCGGCGCGGGGGTGCGCTGGAACGCCTGGGCGGCGGTGACCGACAACGAGGGCAAGCAGGTCGAGCTGGAGGACCTGAAGTCGGACGTGCGCCTCCAGCGGGCCTCCCGGCTGACGGTCAACGCGTCCCCGGAGCCGGTGAAGAAGGGGAAGACGATCACTGTTTCGGGCGCCCTGACCCGTGCCAACTGGGACACGAAGAAGTACGCGGGCTACACGAAGCAGTCCGTGAAGCTCCAGTTCAAGAAGAAGGGCACGTCGGCCTACACCACCGTCAAGACGGTCAAGACCGACACCAAGGGCAACCTGAGGACCACGGTGAAGGCGTCGGTGGACGGCACCTTCCGCTACGTCTTCGCGGGCACGTCCACGACCCCGGCGGTGACGTCGGCGGGCGACGCCGTTGACGTCCGCTGACGTTGACGTCCGTTGACGTCCGCTGACGTTGACGTCCGTTGACGTCCGCTGACACCCGCCGACGTCCTCCCGCACCTGCGTCCTTCACCACCCACGCCCCCGAGCGTCACCGACGCCCCCCCAGCACCACCCACACCCCCGAGGAACCGAACCCATGCGCATCCGCACCACCGTGGCCGCCGTCTCCGGCGCCGTCGCCCTGTCCACCTTCGCGGTCCCGGCCGCGCAGGCGGTGGACGTCCCGGACGTCCCGTCGTTCGCCTCCGCGCGCGCCGGTGACGACGAGCTGCCGAACGAGGACATCCAGGTGGGCGACATCAAGTTCACGAAGGTCGTCGTCAACGGCGGCAAGAACATCGTGGTCGGCACCACCGCCAAGAAGAAGTTCACCGTGGCCGTCACCGCCACCGACCCCTCGGGCATCGAGGGCGCGGCCGGGTTCCTGTGGCACGGCAAGAAGTTCACCGAGGGATCGGTCGACGGCGTCCTCCAGTCCCCCGACGACGCCCGTCCCACGTGCACCAGGCTGAACGCGACCACGTCGACGTGCACGATGCCCGTCACCGTGGACCCGAAGAGGTCCCTCGACAAGAACGGCCTCGCCAACCACCTGGCGGGCGGCGGCTGGAACGTGTTCGGCCTCGCGACCGCCAAGGACGAGGACGTCGTCCTCAAGCGCCAGCTCAAGACGGACGTCCGCCTCCAGCGCGCCGCCCGCCTCACGGTGAACGCGTCCCCGGAGCCGGTGAAGAAGGGCAGGACGATCACCGTCGCGGGCGCCCTCACCCGTGCCAACTGGGACACCCACAAGTACGCGGGCTACACCCAGCAGTCCGTGAAGCTCCAGTTCAAGAAGAAGGGCGCCTCGGCCTACACCACCGTCAAGACGGTGAAGACCGACCGCAAGGGCAACCTCAAGACCACGGTGAAGGCTTCCGTGGACGGCACCTTCCGGTACGTCTTCGCGGGGACGTCCACGACCCCCGCCGTCACGTCCTCGGGCGACGCCGTCGACGTCCGCTGACGGCCCCGGGGCCGGGCCTAGGCGGTGAAGCCTAGGCCGCGAAGCGGCGGTCCACCCAGCGGAAGGCGACTTCGATGACCGCTGACGCGACCGCCGCGATCGCCACCGCCGCCCACGGCATCGTCGTCCCCACCAGCTTCAGGGCGAAGAAGTCCTGGAGCCAGGGGACGACGAGGACCAGCAGGAAGCCGAGGCCCATGGCGGCCACCAGGCCGACGCGCCACCAGGTGTAGGGGCGGGCGATGATCGCCAGGACCCAGAGGGAGACCAGGAAGAGCGCGAGGGTGGCCGCGCTGGTCTCCGCCTCGCGGGCGCCCTCGCCGGTGTAGTGGTGGCGGGCCAGGAGGTACGTCGCGAAGGTCGCCAGGGCCGCGATGATGCCACCGGGGAGGGCGTACCGCATGACGCGGCGCACGAAGTGGGGTTTCGCGCGCTCCTTGTTGGGCGCGAGCGCCAGGAAGAACGCCGGGACACCGATCGTGAGGGTGGACAGCAGGGTCAGGTGGCGCGGCAGGAAGAGGTACTCCACCTGCGAGCAGACCACCAGCAGGGCGATGACCACCGAGTAGACGGTCTTGACGAGGAAGAGGGTGGCCACGCGCGTGATGTTGCCGATCACGCGGCGGCCCTCCGCCACCACCGACGGCAGCGTCGCGAAGCTGTTGTTCAGGAGCACGATCTGGGCCACCGCCCGCGTCGCCTCCGAGCCCGAGCCCATCGACACGCCGATGTCCGCGTCCTTCAGGGCCAGGACGTCGTTCACGCCGTCGCCGGTCATCGCGACCGTGTGGCCCTTGGACTGGAGCGCGCCGACCATGTCCCGCTTCTGCTGCGGGGTCACGCGGCCGAAGACCGAGTTGGCGTCCAGGGCCTCGGCCATCTCCGCCTGGTCGGCGGGGAGCTGCCGGGCGTCGACCGTGTTCGCCGCGCCGGGCAGGCCCAGCTTGCCCGCGACCGCGCCCACCGAGACGGCGTTGTCACCGGAGATGACCTTCGCCTGGACGTTCTGCTCCTCGAAGTACCGCAGCGTGTCTGCGGCGTCGGGGCGCAGGCGCTGCTCCAGGACCACCAGGGCCGTCGCGCGGGCGTCCCGGGCGATCTCGGGGGCGTCCAGGTCCCCGGCCGCGCGGGCGAGCAGCAGGACGCGCAGCCCGTCGTGGTTGAGCTGCTCGATCTCGTCGAGCACCGGGTCACCGGACGGGAGCAGCACGTCCGGCGCGCCGAGCAGCCACGTCGAGCTCTCGCCCCTGCCGTTGCCGCTGCTGTTGCTGTTGCCGCTGCCCTCGCCGTCGCCCGCGCCCTCGCTGAAGCTCGCCCCGCTGTACTTGCGGGCGGAGGAGAACGGCAGCGCCTGCGTGCAGCGCCACTCCCCGTTGTCGGGGTAGGCGTCGATGATCGCCTGGAGCGACGCGTTGGGCCGCGGGTCCGACGCGCCGAGCGCGCCGAGCACCTTGCGCACGTACGTCTCGTCCGCGCCGTTCAGCGGCCGCAGCTCCGTGACGTCCATGCCGCCCTCGGTGAGCGTGCCCGTCTTGTCCAGGCAGACCGTGTCGACACGGGCCAGGCCCTCGATGGCGGGCAGCTCCTGCACCAGGCACTGCTTGCGGCCCAGCCGGATCACGCCGATCGCGAAGGCCACGGAGGTGAGCAGGACCAGACCCTCGGGGATCATCGGGACGATGCCCCCGACCGTGTACGCGATCGACTCCTTGAAGTTGTCGTCCTTGACGACCAGCTGGGAGATGATCAGGCCGATCGACGTCGGGACCATCAGCCACGTCACGTACTTCAGGATCGTGGAGATACCGGAGCGCAGCTCGGAGTGGACGAGCGTGAAGCGGCTCGCCTCCTCCGCGAGCTGCGCCGCGTACGCCTCGCGCCCCACCTTCGTCGCCGTGAACGCGCCCCCGCCCGCCACCACGAACGACCCCGACATCAGCTTGTCGCCGGGCTTCTTCAGGACCGGGTCGGCCTCACCGGTGAGCAGGGACTCGTCGACCTCCAGGCTGTCGGCCTCGACCGTCTCGCCGTCCACCACGATCTTGTCGCCGGGACCCAGCTCCACCAGGTCGCCGAGGACGATCTCGGAGGTGGAGATCTCCGCCGCGACCCCGTCGCGCCGCACCGTCGGCTTGGCCTCGCCTATCACCGCGAGCCCGTCGAGGGTCTTCTTGGCCCGCAGCTCCTGGATGATGCCGATGCCGGTGTTAGCGACGATCACGAAGCCGAAGAGGCTGTCCTGGATCGGCGCGACGAACAGCATGATCACCCAGAGCACGCCGATGATCGCGTTGAAGCGCGTGAAGACGTTGCCCCGGACGATCTCCGAGGTGGACCGGCTGCTCCGCAGGGGTACGTCGTTGACCTCGCCGCGGGCGACCCGCTCGGCGACCTCCGCCGCCGTGAGACCGGTGGCCCGTCCCGCAGGGGGCGCCACCGGGTGGACCGGGTCCAGCTCGGCGCCCGCGTCGATATGCGTCATGGCATCGACGGTACGGGGGGAGTGGGGCCTTCACCCCTTGAGTACCGGAAAGATCCGACCACGGTAGGACGGGGTTTGCCCTCAAGTTGTATGCCGTACCGCCGACGGACTAGCCGACGGACTACACGTGGCCGGAGTCCGCCCCCGCCGCCGCGCGCTTGATCGCCGCGTCGCGCCCGCGCACGTACCAGATACCGATCAGGCCGAGGCCCGCCCCGGCCAGGCACGTCCACACCCACCAGGTGGCGTCGCGGTCGTCGAACCAGCCGTAGAACGGCAGCTGTACGAGGAAGAGGACGAACCAGAGGATCGTGCCGCCGGTGATGGTGGCGACGACGGGGCCCTCCAGGGGCTCCGGCGCCTCGTGCTTGGGGGTCCACTTCGCCATGTGACCAGCTTAGTCGGGCGCCCGGTCGGGGCCGGTAGGGCCCGGGAAGGCTTGCGTCACCTGGGTCTACGCGTGATCTACGCGTGGTCTACGCGCGGAGATGGCCATTTCTCGCTCATGTATTCATACTGAAACGGCTTCTTAATGGCCGGTTGCTTTCGTACGAAGATACAAATTCGCTCAAGCCTGGTCTATCCAGTTCCACAGAGGTCATTCCCGATCCACAGAGGTCATGAGGTCTCGCATGTCCCCCTCGACCCCCACCCCGGTCGACGCCAAGCAGCCGTCCGGCTCCCCGCAGGGAGGCCTTGACGGCTTCTTCAAGATCACGGAGCGGGGCTCGACCCTGGCGCGGGAGATCCGTGGCGGCTTCGCCACCTTCTTCGCGATGGCCTACATCATCGTCCTGAACCCGATCATCCTCGGCAGTGCCAAGGACATGTACGGCCATCAGCTCGACAACAAGCAGCTCGTCACCGCCACCGTCCTGACCGCCGCGTTCACCACGCTGCTCATGGGCGTCATCGGCAACGTGCCGATCGCCCTGGCCGCCGGCCTCGGCGTGAACACCGTGGTGGCCCTCCAGCTCGCCCCCCGGATGTCCTGGCCGGACGCCATGGGCATGGTGGTGCTCGCCGGTTTCGTGGTGATGCTGCTCGTCGCCACCGGGCTGCGGGAGCGCGTCATGAGCGCCGTGCCGCTCGGCCTGCGCAAGGGCATCGCCATCGGCATCGGCCTGTTCATCATGCTGATCGGCCTCGTCGACGCCGGTTTCGTCTCGCGCATCCCGGACGCCGCCCACACCACCGTGCCGCTCCAGCTCGGCGGCGACGGCCACCTCAACGGCTGGCCGGTCCTCGTCTTCGTCCTCGGCGTGCTGCTCACCCTCGCGCTCCTGGTGCGCAAGGTGCCGGGCGCGATCCTGCTCTCGATCGTCGTGATGACCGTCGTCGCCATGGTCATCCACGCGGTCGCGGACGTGCCCTCGTGGGGCCTGACCACGCCCGAGTGGCCCGGCAACCCCGTCTCGACGCCCGACTTCGGCCTGATCGGCGAGATCAGCCTGTTCGGCGGCTTCGAGAAGGTCGGCATCCTCACCGGCGTCCTCTTCGTCTTCACCGTGCTGCTCTCGTGCTTCTTCGACGCGATGGGCACGATCATGGGCGTCGGCGACGAGGCCCACCTGACCGACGACAAGGGCAACATGCCCGGCATGAACAAGGTCCTGTTCGTCGACGGCATCGCGGTCGCCGCCGGCGGCGCCTCGTCCTCCTCCGCCACCACCTGCTTCGTGGAGTCCACGGCGGGCGTCGGCGAGGGCGCCCGTACCGGCTTCGCGAACGTCGTCACCGGCGGCCTCTTCGCCGTGGCGCTCTTCCTCACGCCGCTCGCCACCATGGTGCCCTCGCAGGCGGCCACGCCCGCGCTGCTCGCGGTCGGCTTCCTGATCCTGTCCGGCTCCATCGGGCACATCGACTGGAGCGACTACACCATCGCCATCCCGGCGTTCGTCACGATGCTGATGATGCCGTTCACGTACTCGATCACCAACGGCATCGGCATGGGCTTCATCACCTTCACCGTGCTGCGGCTCGCGGCCGGACGGGGCCGCGAGGTGCCGGTGGCGATGTACGCGGTGTCGGCGGTCTTCGCCTTCTACTACCTGATGCCGGGGCTCGGCCTCACGTAGGGGCGGGCCGAACATCGCAGCCGGGCCTCCCCGTACGGGGGGTGCCCGGCTTTTCGGTGCGGGCTCACTCGTGCGAGTGGTGTGCGAGTGGGGTGCGAGTGGGGTGCGAGTGGGGTGCGAGTGGGGTCGCCGGGGCCTGTGTGCCGGATCACGGCCGACTTGGCGTCCGTACCGGGATACCGGGTGGTCTTTAGCGAGAGTAATGAGTTAAGCTAAAGAACATGCCGGACCTCTCCCATGGCGACGATGCTGCCGCCGTGAACTCGCTGCGCTCCGCCGTGATGCGCCTCTCCCGTCGACTCAAGCACCAGCGGGTCGACGAGTCGCTGAGCCCCACCGAGATGTCGGTGCTCGGCACCCTCGCCCGCTGCGGCAGTGCCACCCCGGGCGAACTCGCCCGCAAGGAGCATGTGCAGCCGCCGTCGATGACCCGCATCGTCGCGCTCCTGGAAGCGAAGGGCCTGGTCAGGCTCGATCCGCACCCGGAGGACCGCCGCCAGAAGGTGGTGACCCAGACGGAGCGGGCCGAAGCGATGCTCGAACAGAGCCGCCGCAAGCGGAACGCCTGGCTGGCGGGCCTGGCGGCGGACCTGGACGAGGACGAGTGGGAGCGCCTGCGCGCCGCCGCGCCGGTCCTGGAGAAGCTGGCTCACCTCTGACGTACCCCGGGGCGGGCCCTCGGGCCCTCGGGCCCTCAAGGGCCCCGCCCTCTCCCACCTCCATCACTCCGCACACACGCACAACCCGCACACCTGCCGTGCCAAGGAGGCGAACCCCTTTGAGTACGGGATCCGGAGCAGACTCCGCCCCCGCACCAACCGCCCTCGACAAGACCGTCCGTCCCCCCAAGACCTCGATGTTCAGCTCCCTGAAGATCCGGAACTACCGGCTCTTCGCCGCCGGAGCCGTCGTCTCCAACACCGGTACCTGGATGGCCCGCATCACCCAGGACTGGCTGGTGCTCAGCCTGACCGGCTCCTCCGCCGCCGTCGGTGTCACCACCGCCATGCAGTTCCTGCCGATGCTGCTCTTCGGCCTGTACGGCGGCGTCATCGCCGACCGCTTCGCCAAGCGGAACCTGCTCTTCGTCACCCAGGGCGCCATGGGCCTCGGCGGTCTGTTCCTGGCCGCGATGACGCTCTCCGGCCATGTGGAGGTCTGGCACGTCTACGTCACGGCGTTCTTCACGGGCCTCGTGACCGTCGTCGACAACCCGACCCGGCAGTCCTTCGTGTCCGAGCTGGTCGGCCCTGACCAGGTCCGCAACGCCGTCTCCCTGAACTCCGCGAACTTCCAGTCGGCGCGGCTGGTCGGACCCGCCGTCGCCGGTGTCCTCACGGCCGCCGTCGGACCCGGCTACGCGTTCCTCGCCAACGGCCTGTCGTTCGTCGCGCCCCTGGTGGGCCTCGCGCTGATGCGCACCCGTGAGCTGACGCCCACGCCGCTCGCGCCGCGCCGCGGCAAGGGGCAGCTGCGCGACGGCCTCTCCTATGTCTCCCGGCACCCGGAGCTGATCTGGCCGATCGTGCTCATCGGCTTCATCGGCACGTTCGGCTTCAACTTCCCGATCTGGCTGAGCGCGTACGCCGACGACGTCTTCCACGGCGGGTCCGGTCTGTACGCGGCGTTCACCACGCTGATGGCGGCAGGGTCGCTGATCGGCGCGCTGCTCGCCGCGCGGCGGCCGTCCTCGCGGCTGCGGATGCTCGCGGGCGCGGCGGGGCTGTTCGGCGTGCTCCTCGTCGCGGTCGCCGCGGTGCCGAACCCCTACCTGTTCGCCGCCCTGCTGCTGCCGGTCGGCGCGATCGGTCTCACCGTCAACGTCACCGCGAACTCCTCGGTGCAGATGGCCACCGACCCCGAGATGCGGGGGCGCGTCATGAGCCTCTTCATGATGGTGTTCGTGGGCGGTACGCCCTTCGGCGGGCCGCTCTTCGGCTGGCTCACCGACGCCTACGGCGTCCGCGTCAGCTTCGCCCTCGGCGGGCTGATCGTCGCCCTCGCCTCCCTGGGCGTCGGCCTGATGCTGGCCCGCGCCGCGAACCTCCGCCTGCGGGTGGATCTCCGCCGGGGGCGCCGCCATGTGCGCTTCGTACCGCGCCGGCGGGTTCCGGAGCCCGTCCCCGAGCGGGACCTGGCTCCGGTGGCGTGAGGCGGGCCTGCGGCCGGGCGGTTCGGGTGCGGGTGCGTGGGGGCTGGTCGCGCAGTTCCCCGCGCCCCTGACGGGGCCCGGCCGGGTCTGCGGCGATATTTACAGCCCCTCCGGCGTTTGAGGAGCGGGGTCTGGGGCGGAGCCCCAGGAACGGAGCCCCCGGGTCAGACCCGCTGCTCCAGGACCTGACCGGGCCACGTCCCGTCCTTCGCCGTGAAGGACTGGGCCCGCCGAAACCCGTTGCTCTCGTAGTACGCGACGAGCTTCCCCTCGTACCCCGCGAAGCAGTCGACGCGCAGCAGAGAGACCCCCGCGGCACGGGCCTCGGCGACGGCGTGGCCGAGGAGCGCGCGCCCCACACCCAGCCCCGCGAACCGCGAATCCGTGGCGAGGAAGTGGACGTAGCGCTCGGGCTCGTCGACGGCGGGGACATAGGAGGCGGGTCCGTCGCTGAGGAGGAGCATCCCGGCGGGCTCCCCACCGACCTCGGCGATCCACGGCCACCCGGTCGTCACATACTTCTCGATCAGCTCGACGGTCCGCGGACTCCGCGACAGCGGCTCCGTACCCCACTGCTCCGTACGCCCCTGCGAGACCAGCCAGGCGACGGCACTGTCGAGGATGCCGAGGTAGGCGGGGATGTCGGCCGGGCCCGCCGCGCGGATACGTATGCCAGTGTGATCCAAGCCGTCCATGTGATCAAAGTCGTCCATGGAGGCAGGCTAATCGAGGCACGCTGGACACATGAGACTCTTTGCGGCGGTACTGCCCCCGGAGCCGATCGCGGACGAACTGGCCCGGTTCGCGGGCGCGTTGCACACCGTGCGGGGCGTGGACCCGGACGCGGTGCGCTGGACGGACCGCGCGAACTGGCACTTCACCCTGGCGTTCATGGCCGAGGTGCCCGACGAGTCGGTGCCGGACCTGGCCGGACGACTGCGGAGGTCGGCACGGCGTACGGCGCCGTTCCGGCTCTCGCTGCGCGGCGGTGGGCACTTCGGGGGCCGGGCGCTGTGGGTGGGGGCGGGCGGCGCGGTGCCGGAGCTGAGGATCCTGGCGGGCCGGGCCGGGGCGGCCGCGCGGAAGGCGGGCGTCACGATGGAGGAGCACCGCGCCTACCGCCCGCACCTGACGCTCGCGCGGTCGCGGGGCGAGACGGACCTCATCCCCTACATGGAGGCGCTCGCCGCGTTCGAGGGCACACCGTGGACGGTGGCCGATCTCGCGCTCGTCCGCAGCAACCTGCCGAGGAGCGGGGTGCCGGGGGAGCAGCCCCGGTACGAGGTCGTCGGCCGGTGGGCGCTGGGAGGCGCCGGTGGGGACGGAGACGAGGCCGGTTAACCTCGATGGTGTGGACCCAAGGACCAGGAACCGGATCATGGCCGGTGTGCTCGTGCTGATGTTCGTCGTCGTGGCGCTGGCGGCGGCGCTCGGGAAGTAACCGGGAGCACCGCCGCCAGGCGGTCATCAGACGATCACCGGAGACGACTGGACGACGACCGGACGACTGCCGGACGAGGACCGGACGAGGACCGGGCGACTGCCGTGCGCCTACCAGGCGAAGGCCTCCGGGGTCGGTCCGGGGCCGGGGAAGATCTCGTCGAGCGACAGCAGGACGTCCTTGCCGAGCTTCAGGTCGACGGCGCGCACGGCGGACGCGAGCTGCTCCGGGGTGCGCGGGCCCACGATCGGCCCGGTGATGCCGGGGCGGCCGAGCAGCCAGGCCAGCGCCACCTCGCCGGGTTCGAGGCCGTGCTTGTCGAGCAGGTCCTCGTACGCCTGGACGCGGTCGCGTGTCGCGGGGTCGGCGAGCGCGGACGCCGACCGTCCCGAGGCGCGCCGGCCGCCCTCGACCTCCTTCTTCAGGACGCCGCCGAGCAGTCCGCCGTGCAGCGGGGACCAGGGGATGACACCGAGGCCGTACTCGCGCGCCGCGGGCAGGACCTCCATCTCGGCGCGGCGCTCCGCGAGGTTGTACAGGCACTGCTCGGTGACCAGGCCGTAGCTGCCGCGGCGGGCGGCCACCTCGTTGGCCTGGGCGATCTTGTAGCCGGGGAAGTTGCTGGAGCCCGCGTACAGGATCTTGCCCTGCTGGATCAGGACGTCCACGGCCTGCCAGATCTCCTCGGCGGGCGTGTTCCGGTCGATGTGATGGAACTGGTAGACGTCGATGTAGTCGGTCTGGAGGCGCCGGAGCGAGGCCTCCACCGAGCGGCGGATGTTCACCGCGGAGAGCTTGTCGTGGTTGGGCCAGGGCGCGACGCCGTGCGGCGACATGTTCCCGTAGACCTTGGTGGCGAGCACGACCTTGTCGCGGCGCTCACCGCCCCCTGCGAACCAGGTCCCGATGATCTCTTCGGTGCGGCCTTTCTTCTCGGGCGCGCCGTATGTGTTCGAGGTGTCGAAGAAGTTGATCCCCGCGTCGAGCGCGGCATCCATGATCCCGTGACTCTCCGCCTCCCCGGTGTGCGGCCCGAAGTTCATCGTGCCGAGAGTGAGGCGGCTGACCCTGACTCCAGTGCGTCCCAGCTGCGTGTACCTCATGGGATCAGCCAACGGGGTGGAAGAGCTTTAGGCAAGAGGGTGTGGGGGCCGGTGGGGTGTCAGCCCCGAGGAAAGCCGGTGGTGTCGAGAGTGAGTCCGAGGAGGGTGTGGGTGAGGTCGATCTCCGTGCCGAAGTCGGCCTTCGTCTCGACGTGGTACTCGCCCTGCTTGGGCTGGGTGTAGATGTGGACTTGGCCCTGGTACGGGTCGGCGATCACGTAGACGGGGATGCGAGCCTTGGCGTACAGCCCCTTCTTGGGGCCGTAGTTGTTGACGGCGGTCGACTGGGAGATCACCTCGGCGACGAACTCGATGTCCTCGGGGCGCCAGCGCTCCCGGTCGTCGCGCTCCGCGCCGTCACGCAGCTTGGCGACATCGGGGCAGAGGCCGTTGCGCTTGCCGGGGAAGTCGATGCGTACGTCCGACAGCACCCGTACGTCTCTGCCGAACTTGTCCTCCAGGGCATGAAGAAGCTTGCGGATGATCGCCCAATGGACGTCCCGCTGCGGCGTCATATGGACGGCCCCCTCGACGATCTCAATCTTGTATCCCTCGAGGAAGGGCTCCCGCTCAAGCGCCTCGAACATCTCGTCCAGAGCCTGCTCGTTGGTGGTCTCGGCCATCTCGATCCTGTCTTCGAGAACAGTCACTGTGGCGCTCCTCCCCGGCCGCTCATCGGTTCCTGCGGCCGCGCAGTACAACGATAGGACGGATACCGGGTCACGCCCCGCCCAACCACCCCGCCGCGTCCAACCGGAACGACTCCGGCGGCACGACCGCGCGCAGGTCCGACTCCAGGGCGCGGACGCGGTCCGGGCCCAGCTCCCGGGCCCACTCCGCCCGCAGGTTGTCGAAGACCGCCGCCGAGCGGGTCAGGGCGTCCAGGCCGTGCGGGGTGAGGCGGACCAGTTTGCGGCGGGCGTCGGCCGGGTCGTCGGCGCGTTCGGCGTAGCCGAGGGTGAGGAGGCGGTCGACCGTCTTGCCCGCGGCCTGCTTGGTGACGCCGAGGCGCCGCCCGACGTCGCTGGCGCTCGCCCCCGCCGCCCCGATGGCCTGCATCGCGAAGCCGTGTGCCGGACGGACGTCCGGGTGGCCCTGGCGGGCCAGTTCGGTGTGCAGGCGGTCGATGAGGGTGCGGAAACCGGCGAAGAGGAGGAGGGGCAGCTCGTAGCCCGGGGTGTCCGGGCTCTCCGGGCTCCGTGCGCCCTTCCTCTCCCGCTTCTCTTTCTCGACAACCTGGTTTACCTTTTCTTCGTCAACCATGTTGTCGATTTTAGGGGTGGGACGTCATGTTCGCCGCACACACCTTGGACTCCGCGCCGGAGGCGTCCCGCGCCGCCATGGAAGGCGCCACCCGTGCCTTCGGCGCGCTGCCCGACGCCGTCGCGCGGCTCGCCGCGTCACCGGAGCTGCTCACCGGGTTCCTGGAGCTGAGCCGGAAGTTCGAACGCACGACCCTGGACCCGCTGGCCCGCGAGACCGTCGTCATGACCGTCGCCGTGCGCAACGACTGCCACGTGTGCGTCGAGATGCACACCGCCAAGCTGCGCGGTCTCGGGGCCGACGACGGCCTGGTGGCCGCGCTCCGGGAGGGGCGGGGACTGCCCGAGGGGCACGAACGGCTCGACGCCGTGCGGACGTTCGCCGTCCGGGTCCTCGCGTGCGCGGGCGGCGTCGACGACGCCGATGTACGGGCCTTCCTGGACCACGGCTTCAGTGAGCGGAACGCCCTGGAGGTCGTCATGGGCATCGGTACGTACACACTGTCCACCCTCGCGAACCGGCTGACGCGGGCGGCCTGACGCGGACCGCCTGACACGGGCCGCCGGACCGGCCCCCGCAACCGGTCAGGATCGGAGAAGCGCCGGTCACAGCGGCGCGGCTAGCGTGAAAGGCATGAAGACCACGGAGAAGAACGCGGCAGCACAGAACACGGCACAGACTGCGGCACAGACTGCGGCGCAGACCACGGCACAGACTGCGGCGCAGTCCGCAGAGCAGACCGCAGTGACGAGCTACGACGGATTCACCGACGACGAGCGCAGCGCCATGAAGGAGCGCGCCAAGGAGCTGAAGCAGGACGCCCGCCGGAGCGCGCGCGGCGCGAAGGCGAAGGCGGACGCCGAGGGCGACGTCCTCGCGAAGATCGCCGAGATGGCGGACGCCGACCGCGTCCTCGCCGAACGCGTGCACGCCCTCGTGAAGGCCAACGCGCCGGAACTCGCGCCGAAGCTCTGGTACGGGATGCCCGCGTACGCCAGGGACGGCAAGGTCCTGTGCTTCTTCCAGAGCGCGCAGAAGTTCAAGGCGCGCTACGCCACCCTCGGCTTCAGCGACGAGGCGAAGGGCCTCGACGACGGCACCATGTGGGCGACCAGCTACGCGCTGACGACCGAGCTGACCGCCGCCGACGAGGCGCGCATCGGCGCACTCGTCAAGGCGGCGGTCGGCCCCGCCACGGGCTGAGCGGCGGTCGGCCCCACCCCCCCCCACTACCGGCTGAGCCCGGTGCCCGGGGTCAGCCCAGGGACGCCCACTCCTTCCAATACCCCGCCGCACCGAAGGCGGTCCGGTTGCCGAACGTCCCGTTCCCCTTGCCCGCGTTGAGCCACAGGCGGCCCCCGGTGTCCCGGGACAGCAGGTCGTGCTTGCCGTCGCCGTTCACGTCACCGGCGCCGACGACGTCCTTGTAGGAGGCGCCCCAGTCCTTGAAGACGCGGACGCGGTCCTTGAACTTGCCGGTGCGCAGGCCGTCGTAGCGCCACAGCTCACCGGACTTGTCCAGGGCGAGGACGTCCCCGGTGCCGTCGCCGTTCAGGTCGCCGGCGCCGATGACCCGGGTGTACCCGGTCCAGGCCGAGCGCACCTTCACCCGCGCCTTGAAGCCGTCGGCGCCGTCGTGCGCGTACAGATACACGTCTCCCGTGGCCTTGTCGCGGGCCAGCAGGTCGGGGCGGCCGTCGCCGGTCTGGTCGCCGCTCGCGAACAGCGTGTCGTAGCGGCTCCAGTCCCGGGCGAGCCGCTTGTACGGCGAGGTGGCCGTCGGCAGGCCCCCGGCGACCGGGGTGTAGAGCCGGGCCTCGCCGCCGGGCAGCCGCACCACCAGGTCGTTGGCACGGTCGCCGTCGAAGTCGCCGAAGGGGACCACGCGCGCCTTCTCGTCCCAGGGGGCGGCGGAGAAGGTGGTCGTGGGGTTCGTGGTGTCCCCGGTGTACAGATTCATCGAGCTGCCGGCCTTCATGCCGAGGACGTCCCCACGGGTGTCGTCGGCGTAGTCGTGCCACTGCGGCTTCGCCCGGGGCCCGGTGGTCGCGGTGTACGACGTGCTCGGGCCGCCGCCGACGGCCGGGTCCTCCTGCGTCCACACCGCCACCGGGCGGCCCTTGGCGTCGACGGCCGCACGGCCCGTGCTCCAGGTGCCCTTCACCTGCGCGCTGAGCGTGCGCGGCTTGGCCGGGTCGCCGCCCCGGACGGTCTGCGCCACGAAGTCCTTGCGGACGGTACGGCTCGCTTCGAAACGCTTCTGCGTGTACGTGACGACGACCGTGCCGTCCGCGGTGGCCGCCGCGCCCAGCGAGTCGCCTTCCACGTACGAGGCGAGCTTGCGTGCGCCGCCCCAACTGCCGCCACCGGCACGGCGGAGCGCGGTGCCGGCCGTGTCGGAGCCGGTCATGCCGACCGCCGTGACGTCGCCGTTCGCGGCGGTGAGCAGCTCTGCGGGCGCGTAGGGCCGGGACCCGACGCCCGTCTGCTCGGCCGGTCCCCACTGCGTCGCCCCGGCCGCCTTGCGCGCGTACGTGCCGCCCGAAAGGAGGTGGAAGCCTCCTTGCGGGTGGGCGGCGAGCGCGACCAGCTTCGGCTTCTCGCCGAGCAGCGGCAGGTCGCCCGGCTCGGTCCACGAGGCGGCCTGGCCCGTGGACGCGGCGGCGGGCTTCTCGACGTACTTGTAGTGCCACTTGTAGGCGGTCGGGTCCGGGTCCACGCCGTCGCCCGTGTAGTAGCTGTTGCCGCCCCAGAGCACGCCGACGGTGCCCGCCTTGTCGACGGCGAGGCGCAGGTCCCAGAGCTTGTAGTCGTAGACGTTGTCGTCGCGGACGATGGGGTCGGGCAGCCGGTCGAGGGTCTTCGGCGCGGACCAGGCGCCGCTCGGGCCGCTCTGCTCGACGACGGTCAGCCGGTGCTCGTCGTCCATCCACGCCACGGCGCGGTGGCCCGCGGCGTTGGTGGCGAGCGCCGTGCGCTGCACGCGCGGGTGGTATCCGTTGGCCGCGAGGGTGCCGGTGGCGATGTCCTCCGCGGGGCCGAACGCGGTCCCCTCCGGGGTGAGGCGGGACACCTTCAGCGTCCGCGTGCCGTCGTCCGCCGGGTCCGTCCACCACAGCAGCGAGAGGGCGCCGTCGTCGGTGCGGTGGAGCGTGGCGGCGTCCGCCGGTGCGGGTGCGGGCGCCCCCCAGGTGGTGGCGCCCGCCGGGCGCAGGGCGAGGACCGTCTTGCGGCCCTGGCCGTTCTGGCCTCCCTGGCCTCCCTGGCCGTCCTGGGTGAAGAGGCCCGCGACGGTGCCGCCGCTCGTCGCCTTCACGTCGACGACGCCGGTGACGCCGGGCAGTTCCTTCGGCGCGGTCCAGGGGCCGAGCGCGGTGGGCACCGCGGCCGCGTGCGCCTCGGCGGGGGCCGCGGACCCCGTCCGCCCCGTGGATGCGGGGGCCGTGGTCGCCGCTGCGTACGGTGCGGCGATGCCGAGGGCGAGGGCGGAGGCGAGCGCGCCGCCCGCGAGGGTGCGGGCCTGGCGGGAACGGTGTGCTGTCGGTCTGGAGTGGTCGGTGGTGGTCATGTGTGGAAGGCCCCCCGGGCTGGTGTGTGGTGGTGGAAGGACGGGTGGGTGGGTGGACGGGACCGCTGGGTGGGCGGGGTCGCCGGGTGGGCTGGCCCGCTGCGTGACGGGACCGCTGGGTGGACGGGACCGCCGGGCGGACTGGCCCGCCGGGTGAGTGGGCCCGCCGGGTGGGCTGGGCCGCTGGGTCGTCTGGCCCGCTGGGTCGACTGGCCCGCTGGGCGGTCTGGCCCGCCGGGTGGACTGGCCCGCCGGGTGGACTGGTCCGCTGGGTGGACTGGCCCCCCCGGATGGGCGGGCCCGCCGGGTGGACGGGCCGCCGGGTGGACGGGCCGCCGGGCGGACTGGCCCGCTGGGCGGGCGGACCCGTCCGTCGTGTGTGGTGTTCCGTGGGCTCAGCCGGCCATGCGGTAGCCGAAGTTGCCACCCCCGGCAGGCCCGCCGACCGTGCCCAGGTGGAAGCTGGTGGCGCCCTCGCCGGTCACGCCGGAGGTGCCGGTGGCGAGCTTCCAGACGCGGCCCTTGTAGCCGTCCTCGCCGTTGCCGCCGACGTAGAGGTCAGTGGCGCCGTCCGTGCCCGTGGTGACCAGGGCCGCCGAGGCGCCGAAGTGGTCGTTGTTCTCGGACGTGCTCGGTATGCCCCGGGCGTTCTGCGTGAACGACTTCGCGCCGGTCGTGGTGATGCCGTCGGCGCTGCCGCGCAGGACCGTGATCGCGCCGGACTTCGAGGTGGTGGCGGCGTCCGAGCCGGTCTCGTACGAGGCGCCTATGACGAGGTCCGCGTACCCATCGCGGTCAATGTCGCCGACGGCCACGGCGGAGCCGAACTTGTCGCCCGCCTCGTCGACGCCCGGCACCCCGGCGCTCGCCTGGGTGTAGGCGCGGGACTTGAGGGTGGTGGAGACGCCGTTCTCGCCGCCGTAGGTGACGAACACGGAGTTCTTCTCGGGGTGGCCGGACACCAGGTCCTGGTAGCCGTCCTTGTTCAGGTCGCCGAACGCGGAGGGGTTCTCGGAGCTGTACGGGCCGGGGAAGGCGCTGCCCTTGACCCAGCCGCCGGGGGAGCCCTTGAGGACCACGCCACCCGGCTTGCCGTTGCCGAGGACGACGCCGCCGCTGGCCACGACGTCGTCGATGCCGTCGCCCGTGAGGTCGCCCACGTACACGGTGCCGATGACGACCTTGTCCTCAGTGGCGGTCGCGCGGTTCCAGACGGCGGCCGGCCTGCCCGTGGTGCGGTTCAGCGGGCCGATGAGGGCCGAGACGCCGAACTCCATGCCGTGGTGGGCGCGGGTGACGATGTCGGCGACGCCGTCGCCGTTGACGTCGCCCACGCCCATGCCGCCGCCGAGGAGCTTCGGCGAGTCCTTGGTGTAGTTGCCGGGCGGCAGGGCGGTGCCCTCGCCGGTGATGCCGTCCTTGCCTCCCCACAGGACCATGTTCCGCTCCAGGTAGTGCAGGAGCAGGTCGTCGTAGCCGTCGCCGTCCAGGTCGCCCGCGGCCCGGACCTCGCGCCACTTGCCGTCCGCCTCGGGGTCCCCGGGGACGCCCGGGGTGGCCTTGCTGAGGATCTGCGACGTCTCGTACTTCAGGCCCGTGGCCGAGCCGTACGCGACGGTCACCACACCGGCGCGCTTGACGTCTCCGACCGTCGCCGTGTGCGCGCCGACGGCGAGGTCCTGGAAGCCGTCGCCGTTGAAGTCGGCGCCCTTGCCCGCCTTCGCCGCTGCCGCCGCCGACACGGGTGCTTTCGGGCCTGCCGGTGCCGCCAGGGCCCCGGATGCCAGCCCCGTCGTACCGGCCAGGGTGGCCGCGCAGACGGCGGTCGTGATGAGCGCTCTGTGGCGCATGTGTGGTCCCCCCACTTCCTCCGGCGGCCCCGGTCCCGCCCGGGAGCCGGGCGGGCCGGGAAATCCGCCAAAAGATCAAATTTTCAAATTCAGCCAGATGATAAGCGCAATCGGCCGAGAAACGCTCATGTTCTTTTCGCGTACATCAGGCGCCGCAGCACGGCCTCGGCGGGACCGCGCTTCCCCCTCAACTCCAGGGCATACGCCCCCGCGACCGTCACCAGCCACACCGCCAGCGCCACCAGGACCATGCTCGCGCTGGTCAGATGCTCGCCGAGGCCGAGGCCCCAGGCCGCGAGGAGGGGCGCGAAGAGCAGGGAGTGGGTCAGATAGCAGGACAGGGAGCGCTTGCCGACCGCCGACACGGCCGTGATCGCCCGCGCGCCGCGGCGGTGCGGGTGCCGCGTCCACCAGTGCACGAACAGGGCGACCGCCGCGATGTAGCCGAGACCGGCCACGTTGCCCGTGACGTCCCGCAGCGTGAACAGTGGGCCCGAGTCGCTCTGCGCGTCCGCCGACACGTCGAGCGCGCCCACGTGCGCCAGGGCCGCGGGCAGGGCGCCCAGCCAGCCGATCGCTATCCCTGTGACAGCCGTGCGGCGCAGCAGCTTCAGGTGCTTGCCCGGTTCCTCCAGGATGCGGCGCCTTGCCGCCCAGTACCCGACCAGGAAGATCACGAAGCCCCCGGAGACCAGGACCAGCGGTGCCGCCACGCCTATCAGGAACAGTCCCGTCGTCATGCGCGTGCCTGCCGCCGCGAGCCAGTTCTCCTTGTCCGCCGCGTACGCCTCGCTGCCCGGTTCCGTCGCGTCCGCGTCCCCTATCGACCCGAGGTCGCCACCGGTCAGCACCGTCGTGACGACCGGCTGTGCCGCCAGGACCACGAGCACTGTCGCCGCTGTCCCGATCCACCACTTCAGGGCGCGGTCGCTCCGGCGCAGGAACAGCCAGCCCAGCACCAGGCTGACCAGCCCGTAGAAGCCGACGATGTCTCCCGCCATCAGGAGTGACGCGTGCGCGAAGCCTATGACGATCATCCACAGGCTGCGCCTGCGCAGCAGCCGCACCACCGCGCGCTCGTCCTGGCCGGAGGCCTTCTGGCGCAGGAACAGCTGCATCATGCCGTAGCCGAACAGGAACGCGAAGAGGGGGTATATCCGGAGGTCCAGGCCCACGATCATCGCGAACTGCACCGTGTGGTCCGCCCAGTTCCCGTTCACCGGCTGCCAGCCCGACGGGCCGTAGTCGGAGTTCCACAGGTGGAAGGCCGTGTTCGACATCGCGATGAACAGGAGCATGAGCCCGCGGCCCAGGTCTGGGGCGAGGGCGCGTTCCGCTGCGCGGATGCTTGTCGGGCCTGGGGCCTCTGCGTGGGGTTGCCGGTTGGCGCCGGCGTCGACCGTCATGCCATCAACGCTAGGAATCCCACCCGGGGGTGGGCGTCATCCGATCGGCTATGTATCGCTACCCAAAGGAGAGAGTGCGGTGAGGAAGGTGGTCCAGGTGGCCTGGGCTATGTGGAGGGTTGGACCGTGGGGGGACTTGGAGTCGCGTATGTGGATGGTGGGATTCCCTGCGGGGCTGGAACTGGGGGCTACCTCCAGGCATTCGCCCTCCTCGCCGCTGTAGCTGCTCTTGAACCAGGTGAGGCGCTCGCTCATAGTTCGTGTGCCACCTTCTCGATCAGCGTCGCGGACTTCTCGGGCGACAAGGCGTGTGCCCGCAGAATTCCATACTTGCCGATCAGGTTTCCCAAGTCAGGTTGCTCACTTACGAAGTAGCCGCCCTTGTGGCCTTCGATGTAGGCGAGCTGAGTGCGCTCCGCGGTCTCCAGCAGGATCAACGGCCCCATGAGCGAGGCGTGGGATTCCCGGTCGTGAGGCATGACTTGCAGGTGAACGTGGCGGCGCCTTCCGACATCGAGCATGTGGAGCAGTTGCTCCTTCAGTACCTTCCTGCCACCGAGTGGCCTGGTCAGGACGCTCTGCTCCACGATGAACCCCAGGGTGGGCAAGGGCTTGCGCTCGAAGATCTGCTGACGCGCAAGGCGGTCGGCCACTCGTGTCTCCAACTCCTCGTCGTCGATCGCGGGGCAGAAGTTGCAGCTGTAGACCGCCCGCGCGTACGCCTCGGTTTGCAGCAGCCCGGGGATCACGTGGTTCTGGTACGAGAGGATCGAGGCGGCCTTGCGTTCCTCGGCGAGGTAGTCCTCGGTCCACGGCCGCAGGCCGTTGTCCTTGAACTCCTTCTTGGCCAGCAGCGACAGTGCACCCTGTGCACCCAGGACGTCGTCCGCGATGCCGACCAGGCACCCCTTGGGCGCACGCTCCCCACGCTCGACCATCGCCACCTGTGACTTCGAGTACTTGACGTGATTGCCGAGCCCTTCCTGCGTCAGCCCGGCCCGCTCGCGGAAGAACCGCAACATCGCGCCGAAGGACTCCGAGCCTCGCTCACCGGATTGCACAGCGACCTCCTCGGGTGCACAACTTCGCACCCCTGGCACCAGGACCTGGTCACAGTATGTAAGTGATCGCCAACATACGGTTCATGAACCTGGAAACTCCCCCCACCCTGGTCCACCCCTGGATCCCCACCTACGGGCACGCCCTGCGGCACACGGGTGTCCACTTCGACGCCATCCGCGTCCCGGGCACCCTCGGTGACCAAGTCGCGTACGAGATCCTTCAGTTCACGGACTTCCGTGCGGGGCCCATCGTCCGCGAGGCCGTCGGCGGCCGGAACATGTACTTCCTGCTCAGGGCAGGCACCGCCGCGCTGCACGTGTGGCGGGGCGGCGCGCGGGCGCTGGGCCGCGACGGCCGGGGCGTGGCGTTCGTGGGCGTACCGGCGCTCGACGGCAACACCTGGCCCCTGAGCTGGCAGTCACGGCCCACGGGGGAGGTTCCCTTCGTGGAGGGGGAGTTGCTGCGGCAGGTGGTGGATCGGGTGGCCGGGTGAACGGGGGCGCGGACGGTCAGCCCGGCGGAGTGCCGGCCGGGGGCTGTGCCTGGAGCGTCGCGGCCTCCTCCGCGCGGCCGGTGCGGCGCAGCAGGACGGCGAGGTTGTCGGCGGCGTGGCCGACGCCCTGGGCGTGGGCGGACCGCAGCAGGGCCTCCGCCTCCTCGGTCCGCCCGGCCTCGGCGAGGAGGATGCCGAGGTTGACGGTGGCGTTGAGGCTGCCGCGGCTGTGGGCCTGCCCGTAGAGCGCTTCGGCTTCGCCGGTGCGGCCGGTCCTGCCCATGACGACGGCGAGGTTGAAGAGGGCGTTGCGGTTGCCCGCGTCGGCGAGTGGCCGCATGGCTTTCTCGGCGACGCCGAAGGCCCCGGCCTCGTACGCGCTCGTCGCGACGGCGAAGCGGACGTCGTCGTCGCCCGCGTGCGCCAGCGCGGCCTCCCGCACCCACTCCGGCACCGGCGAGTCCTCCGCGTCCACGAGGTAGTCGAAGGGGGCCCACAGCTCCCCGGCCACGGGAACGAGGAGGCTCGTCACCCCGTGCCGTACCCGGGAGGCCCACGCGAAGGCCTCGTCGACGCCTTCCGGGCGCAGGACCGGACCGCCCGCGTCCGCGAGCCGCCGCTGGTGCACCTCGACCAGCAGCTCCCGGGAGTACGGCCCGCGCAGGCCCGCCCGCGTCAGGTCGACGGCCGCCGCGACGAGGGCCGCCCCGCGGGGGTGGCCGCCCGCGCGCCAGGCGTGCCGCCAGGTGCGCAGCAGGACGGGGCCCGCGGCCATGTACTCGGCGATTCCGTACGTTCCGTGATGGGTCAGCGCCTCCGTGATCCGGGAGTCGTCGCAGTCACCGGCGCGGGACAGCTCACCGGCGCTCCAGAGCCGGTCGAGGTCCACCACGTCGGCGGCCCTGAGCACCCGCGAACCGACCCCCGCCCACCGCTGCTCGCCGCTGTCGCCGCCGGTGCCCGCGTCGTCCCCCGAGCCGAAGGCCTCGTACGGCTTCAGCCGCATCGTGGCGACGACAGGGACGCGCAGCCGCGCGAAGTCGTCGAGCACGTCGGGGGTCAGGCCGTCGGGCCCGAGGTGCCGTTCCAGGTCGTCGAGCCACACCACCACGCACGGCCCGTACCCGCAGGCCTCGACTGCTTCAGGGGCGCACCGGAGCCGCGCGCCCGCGGGCGGGGCGAGTACCCGGTACTCCGGCAGGACATCCCGTACGGCCTCGTACGCGGCGCGTGTCTTCCCGGCCGTGGAATCGCCCACGACCAGCACGAACCCGCCGAGGTCGGCGGCCTCCCGCACGCGGTCCCGCAGCTCGGCGTCGACGTCCCGGGAGACGTACGGCGGCAGCTTGGTGCCGCCCTCGCCGGGCCGGGCACGGTGCGCTCCGGCGGCGAGGGCGTCCCAGTCGGACATGCGGTGCCAGCGCTCGGGGTCGGAGAAGGGACGCGGGCGCGGCAGCGGTCCGCGCGCTCCGTCGTCCGCCCCGCCGGCGTTCGCCGTCGTGATCGTCAACTGCCCGATGGAGTCGGCCTGTACGAGATTTCCCTGACGTCCCCCGGAGACGTGGTTCTCCCCCATGGGCCCTTACGGTACTGCGGCCCGCGGCCCCGCGGTGAGGGGTGCGCCCGCGTGGATGATCGCGTCGAGCATGGCGTGGGCTGCCCTGAGCTGTTCGATGGAGCTGCTCAGGCGCTCACGTTCGCGCTCCAGCTCCTGGGCCATCTCCTCGCAGGTCGGCGCCAGGATGGCCCCCTCGTCGGCCATGCAGGGCAGCACCTCACGGATCAGATCGGTGTTCAGCCCGGCCGCCAGCAGGACCCGGATGCGGCGCACGGTGGCCACCTCGGACTCGTCGAACTCGCGGTAGCCGCTGGGTCGTCGCTGCGGTCGCAGCAGCCCTTGCTGCTCGTAGTACCGCAGGCCCCGGGCGCTGACGCCGGTACGCCTCGACAGTTCGCCGATGAACATGTGACCCCCGCCATGCAAGGTTGACTCTGACGTCAATGTCAAGCTTTAGCGTACGCGGCATGACAACGAGCCACAGCATCAGTACCAGCACCAGTACCAGTGCCAGTGCCAGTGCCAGGCAATCGTCCACCGTCGAGTCCAAGGCCCTGGCGGGCAGGAAGGCCGTCGTCACCGGCGGCACCATCGGCATGGGGCTGGCCATCGTCCAGGCCCTGACCGACCGCGGCGCCGAAGTGATCTACACCGGCCGCAACGAGCGGCGGCTCGCAGAGGCCCAGGCGGCGCTCGGCACGCCGCTGGCCCACGCGGTGCACTCCGACGCCACCGACGTCGCCGCCCTGGCCGCCCTGCGCGACCAGGTCGCCGACCGTCTCGGCACGATCGACTACCTGTTCGTGAATCAGGGCACAGCCGAGTTCCAGACGCTCGAAGAGGTCACCGAGGAAGCGTGGGACCGCGTCTTCGACGTCAACGCCAAGGGCGCCTTCTTCACCGTGCAGCGGCTGGCGCCGCTGGTGTCCGAGGGCGGTTCGATCGTGTTCACGACCGTATCCAACGACCAGATCTTCCCCGGTCTCAGCGCCTACTCCGGAGCGAAAGAGGCCGTCGCCGCCTTCACCAAGGTGCTCGCCGCCGAGTTGCTTCCCCGGAAGATCCGTGTGAACGCGATCGCTCCCGGGTTCATCCTCACCCCCACCATGGGCGTCGCGGAGCTGACCGACAAGCAGCGCGCCGAGTTCATCGAGCAGGGCAACGCCTCCACGCCGATGGGGCGAGGGGGAACGGTGGCGGAGATCGCTGCCGCCGCGCTGTATCTGGCCGTCGACGCCACCTTCACCACCGGTGTGGAACTGCCCGTGGACGGAGGGTTCGGTCAGGGCATCGGCGGCTGACAGGCCGTGGCCGGGTTGCCGCGCGCTCTTGGCGTCACCGCCCGTCGGGGCGCGAGCGCTCCCTGGGGCGGGCCAGGACGTCGTACGGGTGCGGCAGCGGACGCTCGCTCGCTGCCGTGAGGCGGGCCTCCTGCTCCGGGGTCACGACGTCCGGGGCAACGCAATTTCGCGGGGCGCGGGCCTTGGCCGGCCTGGGCAGCAGACAGGCAGACCCTAGAGCTCCAGCGGTCCCCCCACGCCCCACGCCTCCCACATCGCCCCCGCGAACGCCGCCGCCAGCTTCCGTTCGCCCTGTTCGTTGGGGTGGGTTCCGTCGTACGTGTCCAGATGGATGTCGTACTCGGGCGGCGGCGAGGCCAGGAGGAGGGCGGAGGACGCCGTGTCCAGGTCGGCGACCGTCTTGGCCAGGAGTTCGTTGAAGCGGGTGACTTCGGCGGCGAAAGCGGGCTCCGTCTCGGCGCGCGCGTTCGGTATCACCGGCAGGACGGCGACGGCGATCCGCGGGTTGGCCGAGCGGGCCTCGGCGACGAAGCGGCGCACGTTCTCCGCCGTCTGCTCGGCGTTCGTGTAGAAGCCGAGGTCGATCAGGCCGAGGGAGACCATCAGGACGTCCGCGCGGTGCGCGGTGACCGCGTCGGCGATCAGCGGGGTCATGTGCGACCAGCCCTCGCCCCAGCCCGCCAAGTGCCGCCGCGGGAAGTCCGGTTGGGCGTACTCGTACGACGTCGCGTCGTCCGTGGCCTTGTCGTGCAGGGCCTCCCGCGGGCCGACGATCTTGAAGGGGGCGCCGTGCGCGGCACACAGATGCCGCCACATCCAGTAGCGCCAGGTGTGCTCACCGGCGCTTCCGATGGTCATCGAGTCGCCGACGAACATGAACCTGAGCATCCGCTCATCATCGCGTGCGTGGCCGGGCGCGGGACGCCCCGCAGGGTGTGAGGATGAGCACGCCCCGCGGCCGCCCGGCCGGTACCGCCCCGCGGATGGCACGCTTGACGCCATGCGCTCGCTTCCGCCGGTCGTCCCCGGTGCCGCCACCGCCGTCGCCCTGTGCACGGTGCTCGCCCTGTCCGCCCCCGCGGCCCACGCCGACGGCAAGCCCGGCAACGACGGGTTCACCATCGAGGACCCCCGCATCACGGAGTCCAGCGGGCTCGTCGCCTCCCGTGCCCACCCCGGCGTCTACTGGACCCACAACGACCAGGACAAGGGCGCCTTCCTGTACGCGGTCGACAGCAGGACCGGCAAGACCGTCGCCACGATCACCATGACCGGCGTCGGCACCCCGCGCGACGTCGAGGCGATCTCCATGGGCCCCGACGGCAACCTGTACGTCGGCGACATCGGCGACAACTTCCACGGCAAGTGGTCCTTCGTGTGGGTCTACAAGCTGCCCGAGCCGAAGGAGTTGAAGGACCAGAGGATCCGCGCCACGCAGTACGTCGTGAAGTACTCCGACGGGCCGCGCGACGCCGAGGCCCTGATGGTCCACCCGAAGACCGGGCGCATCTACATCGCCGACAAGCAGGAGGACGGCGGCCATCTCTACGAAGGGCCGCCGATCGCCCAGATGTCGACCTCCAAGCCCAACATCTTCAAGCGCGGCGCCGCCACCGACCTGTGGGTCACCGACGGCGCCTTCTCGCCCAACGGCAAACAGCTCGCCCTGCGCGGCTACTTCGGCGGCGTCTCCTACCTGTGGCAGGGCGGCGGGAAGATCGAGCGCGAGGGCCGGCTGAGCGTGCCCCTCCAGCGTCAGGGCGAGTCCGTCGCCTACAGCCCGGACGGCACCCGCCTGATGTACGGCACCGAGGGCGAGGCGAGCGACGTCGAGCCGGTCGAGGTCAAGGGCGCGGGGCGGCCGGCGGGCGCCTCGGACGACGGGGGCGGCGACAGCGACGGGGAGAACGACGGCATCAGCGGCAACTACAAGAAGGGCATCCTCGTGGCGGGCGTCGCGCTGCTGGCCGTCATCGGCCTCAAGCGGGTGTTCCGGCGCTCGGGGGGATAGCGCCCGTGCGGCCGTTCCTGCGCTACGGCGTCACCTCGGGCCCCGCGTCCCGCCCGCGCTCCGCCACCAGCACGTCGAGCCCGTCCAGGATGCGCTGCAACCCGAACTCGAAGTGATCGAAGTCCATGCCGAACGCGTCGTCGGAGAGCCCCGCTATCAGCGGATAGCGGCCGCTCTCCATGGCCCGCTCCAGGACCGGGATCTGCGCCTTCCAGAACGCCTCGTCCGACAGCTGTGACTCCTTGGCCGCCTGCGCCGCCTGCACCTGGGTGCGGGCGACCCCGGACACATACCCCTCGACCATCACGAGGACCGAGATCAGCTCGGGGTCGCGCAGACCCATCGGTTTGATGTACGTCAGGAGCTTCTCCAGGCCGCCGAGCGCGCTCGGGCCGAGCACCGGGCGCGTCTGGTTGACCTGGAGCAGCCAGGGGTGGTCGCGGTACTGCTGGAGGGTCTCGCGCCCGTACGCCTCCACGGCCGCGCGCCAGCCGCCGCGGAAGGACTCCTCGTCGTCGGTGGGCGCCTGCACGTGATTGAGCATCAGGTCGAGCAGCTCGGCCTTGCCGGGGACGTAGCGGTACAGCGACATCGTGCCCGCGCCCAGCTCCGTCGACAGGCGGCGCATGGAGACCGCGGCGATGCCCTCCGCGTCCGCGAGGCGCACGGCGGCCTCGGTGATCCGCTCCAGTGTCAGGGCGGGCTTGGGCCCGCGCGTGGGGCGCTCGCCGCTGCCCCACAACAGTTCCAGGCTGCGGGTGACATCGCCGCTGCCGCTGGTCTCCGTGGTCGCCATGGCACTCACGATAATCCCTTGGGCGAAAACTGAGTACGATGTACTCTTATCTGAGTACGGTGTACTCATAGGAGGGGTGGAGGGGCAGTGAACAGCGGAGGGGCAATGAACGGCGCAGAGCACGCGGTCCGGGCCCGCGGCCTGGTGAAGAAGTACGGCGACAAGAGAGCCCTCGACGGCTTCGACCTGACCGTGGAGCACGGCACGGTGCACGGCCTGCTCGGTCCGAACGGCGCGGGCAAGACGACGGCGGTGCGCATCCTGGCGACGCTGCTCAGGCTCGACGGCGGCCGGGCCGAGGTCGGCGGGGCGGACGTGGTGCGCGACGCCCGCGTCGTCCGCGGCCGTATCGGCCTCACGGGTCAGTACGCGGCGGTGGACGAGATCCTCACCGGCCGGCAGAACCTGGAGATGTTCGGCCGCCTCTTCCACCTCGGGGGCGACCGGGCGGCCCGGCGCGCGGCCGAGCTCCTGGAGCAGTTCGACCTGACGGCCGCCGCCGACAAGGGCGCGGGCCAGTACAGCGGCGGCATGCGGCGCCGCCTCGACCTCGCCGCTTCGATGATCCTCGCCCCGTCCGTGCTGTTCCTGGACGAGCCGACGACCGGCCTCGACCCGCGCAGCCGCAGCGAGGTCTGGGACTCCGTCCGTTCCCTCGTAGCCAGTGGAACGAGCGTTCTACTCACTACACAGTATCTGGAGGAGGCCGACAAGCTCGCCTCCCGCGTCACCGTCATCGACCAGGGCCGCGCCATCGCCGACGACACCCCCGACGGCCTGAAGGCCACCGTCGGCGGCAGCCATCTGGAGGTCGTCGTCTCGGAGGCCGCGGACCTGCCGGCCGTCGTGAAGGCCGTCGCGCGGGTCGCGGACGGCGAGCCGGAGACGGTCGAGGCGGAGCGCCGCGTGCAGGCCGCCGTCACCGACCGCGTGGCGGCGCTGACCGACGTCGCCCGCACCCTCCAGGACGAGGGCGTCGCCGTCGAGGACATCGGCCTGCGCCGCCCGAGCCTGGACGACGTGTTCCTGCGGCTCACGGGGGACAGGCCCGCCGAGAAGTCCGCCGGCGAGAAGACGGGAGCCGCAGCATGAGCGACATCACCACGACCGGCGGGACCGTCCCGATGGCCCCCGTACCGCACGGGCGGGCGTACTGGGCGGTCGCCGACACCCTCAACGTCACCCGCCGCTACCTCACGCACTTCAGGCGCCAGCCCATCAACATCGCCTGGCAGCTCGGCTTCCCCATCATCAGCGTGCTCCTGTACGGGTTCGTCTTCGGCGAGGCCATGAAGGTGCCGGGCGGCGAGGGCGACTACAAGGACTTCCTGATGCCCGGCATGTTCGTGATGACGATGGCCTTCGGCTTCATGAACACCGCGATGGGCGTCGTCACGGACGCCTCCAAGGGCGTCATCGACCGCTTCCGCTCCATGCCCATGGCGCCGTCCGCGGTGTCGGCGGGGCGCGGCCTCTCCGACCTCGTCGTGGCCTGCGCCGAGTTGACGATCCTCGCGCTGACGGCCGTGGCGATCGGCTGGCGCCCGGACAACGGCGTCCTGAACGCGGTCGCCGCGTTCGCGCTGCTGCTCCTGCTCCGCTTCAGCCTGATCTGGGTGGGTGTGTGGCTCGGCCTCGTGGTCCCGAGCCCGGAGGCGGCGGGCGGCCTCTACGCCGTCGCGTTCCCGCTCACCATGATCTCCAGCGTGTTCGTGGCGCCGTCCCTGATGCCGGACTGGCTGGCGCCGATCGCCGCCTGGAACCCGGTGTCGTCCACGGGCACGGCCGCCCGGGAACTCTTCGGCAACCCCGGCGCGGGCGGCTCCAGCTGGGTGGAGCAGAACGCCGTGCTCATGGGGGTGGTGTGGCCGCTGGTGGTGACGGCGGTGTTCCTGCCGCTGGCGGTGCGGAGGTTCAAGCGACTCAGCCGCTGAACGCCGCCAGGGTCACGGGTACGCGGACCGCGTACCCGTGACCCTGGCGTACGTCGGAGTCAGAGCTGCTCGATCACATAGTCGACGCACTTGGTGAGCGCCTCGACGTCCTTCGGGTCGATCGCCGGGAACATCGCGACGCGGAGCTGGTTGCGGCCCAGCTTGCGGTACGGCTCGGTGTCCACGATGCCGTTGGCGCGCAGGACCTTGGCCACGGCGGCCGCGTCGATCTCGTCGTCGAAGTCGATGGTGCCGATGACCTGCGAGCGCTTGGCCGCGTCCGAGACGAACGGCGTCGCGTACTTCGACTCCTCCGCCCAGCCGTAGAGCGTGCGCGCGGACGTCGCCGTGCGGCGCACCGACCAGTCGAGGCCGCCCTGGCCGTTGATCCAGTCGAGCTGCTCACCGAGCAGGAACAGGGTGGCGAGGGCCGGGGTGTTGTACGTCTGGTTCTTGCGGGAGTTGTCGATCGCCGTCGGCAGGCTGAAGAACTCCGGTACGTGACGGCCGCTCGCGTGCACGCGCTCGGCGCGCTCCAGGGCCGCCGGGGAGAACGCCGCCACCCACAGGCCGCCGTCCGACGCGAACGACTTCTGCGGAGCGAAGTAGTAGACGTCGCTCTGCGCGATGTCGACGGGCAGGCCGCCCGCGCCGGAGGTGGCGTCCACGAGGACCAGGGCGTTCTCGTCGGCGCCCGCCACCCGCTCGATGGGGGCGGCCACTCCGGTGGAGGTCTCGTTGTGCGTGAGGGCGTACACGTCCACGCCCTGCTCGGCCTCGGGGACGGGGTGCGTGCCCGGGTCGGCGGAGACGACCGTCGGCTCCGCGAGCCAGGGGGCGAGCTTCGCCGCCTTCGCGAACTTGGAGCTGAACTCGCCGAACGTGAGGTGCTGCGACTTGTTCTCGATCAGGCCGTGGGTCGCGACGTCCCAGAACGCGGTGGAGCCGCCGTTGCCGAGGACCACCTCGTAGCCCTCGGGGAACTGGAACAGCTCGCGTACGCCCTCGCGGACGCGGCCCACGAGGTTCTTCACCGGCGCCTGGCGGTGGGACGTGCCGAGGAGCGAGGTGCCGGTGGCGGCCAGGGCGTCCAGCGCCTCCGTCCGCACCTTGGAGGGGCCCGCGCCGAAACGGCCGTCGGCGGGCTTGATGTCAGCGGGAATCCGGATCTCAGCCACGGGCCGAGCCTAGCCTCTCCGGTGGATCCGGGCTGCCCCTCGTCCACCTCGCGAGACGGCCGACGTCCCGCCCGTCACCCCGTTCCCGCTGTGGGCGGTGGTGAGCGGGGCGCCGCCTGGGCAGCCTCTGAGGCATGGGTAATGGAGATGAGCTGGAGCGGGCCCTGCGCCGCGCGGTGCGGGGGGACGTGGACTTCACGCGGACGGCCCGCGCGCTGGCGACCATGGACGCGTCCAACTACCGCCGCGTCCCGCGAGGAACGATCGCCCCGCGAGACGCGGCCGACGTCGCCGCGGCCCTCGCCGTGTGCCGGGAACACGGCACTCCCGTCGTCCCCAGAGGCGCCGCCACCTCCATCGCGGGCCAGGCCACAGGAACCGGCGTGGTCCTGGACTTCACCCGGTACATGAACGGGCTCCTCGACCTGGACCCCGGCACCCGCACGGCCCGCGTGCAGCCCGGCCTCGTCCTGGACACCCTGCGGAGCGCCGCCGCGCCGCACCACCTCACCTTCGGCCCCGACCCCTCCACCCACAGCCGCTGCACCCTCGGCGGCATGATCGGCAACAACTCCTGCGGCGCCCACTCCGTGGCCTGGGGCACCACCGCCGACAACGTGCGCGAGCTGACCGTCCTGACGGCCGCCGCCCCGGGCGCGGAAGCGCCCCGCACCCTGCGCCCCGGCACCTGGACCGGAGCCCCGGAAGGCCTGAAGGACCTGGTCGAACGGGACCTGGCCCTGCTCCGCACCGGCTTCCCCGACCTGCCCCGCCGCATCTCCGGCTACGCGCTCGACGCCCTCCTGCCGGAACGGGGCCCCGACCTCACCCGTCTCCTCTGCGGCAGCGAAGGCACCCTCGGCGTCCTCACCGAGGCCACGGTCCGGCTCGTCGAGGCACCCCGCGCCCGCGCCCTCGCGGTCCTCGGGTACACCGACGAGAGCGCCGCCGCCGAAGCCGCCCCCGGGCTGCTCCCGCACCACCCGCTCACCGTCGAAGGCATGGCCGCCGACCTCGTACGCGACACGCACGGTCTGCCCCGGGGCGGTGCCTGGCTGTTCGTGGAGACGGGCGGTGCGACGGCCGCCGATGCGCAGGCGCACGCCACCGCGATCGTGCGCGCGGCGGACTGCCTGGACGCCGCCGTCGTGGCGGACCCGGCGCGGCAGCGCACGCTGTGGCGGGTCCGCGAGGACGCCTCCGGCACGGCCACCCGGATGCCGGACGGCAGCGAGGCCTGGCCGGGCTGGGAGGACTGCGCCGTGCCGCCCGCCCGGCTCGGCCCCTATCTGCGGGACTTCCGCGCGCTGCTCGCCGAACACGGCCTGCGGGGCACCCCGTACGGGCACTTCGGCGACGGCTGCATCCACGTACGCATCGACTTCGACCTCCTGACCGCGCCGGGCGTGGCCCGCTTCCGCCGCTTCTCCGAGGACCTGGCGGAACTCGTCGTCGCCCACGGCGGCTCGCTGTCCGGGGAACACGGCGACGGCCAGGCCCGCGCGGAACTGCTGCCGAAGATGTACGGGCCCGACCTCGTCGGGCTCTTCGCGCGGGTCAAGGACCTCTGGGACCCGACCGGTCTCCTCAACCCCGGCATCCTCGTCCGCCCCCACCCCCTCGACTCCCATCTGCGCTTCGCGCCCCTGCCCCGCGAACCCGTCGACGTCGCCTTCGGCTACCCGCACGACGGCGGGGACTTCTCGGCGGCGGTCCGCAGATGCGTGGGCGTCGCCAAGTGCCGTACGCCGAGCGCCGCTTCCGGCGGCGGCGTGATGTGCCCCTCCTTCCGCGCCACCGGCGAGGAGGAGCACTCCACGCGCGGCCGGGCCCGGCTCCTGCACGAGATGCTGGCGGGCGAGGTCGTCGAGGACGGCTGGCGCTCGGTGGAGGTGCGGGACGCGCTCGACCTCTGCCTGTCCTGCAAGGGCTGCCGCTCCGACTGCCCGGTCGGCGTCGACATGGCCACGTACAAGGCCGAGTTCCTGCACCACCACTACGCGGGGCGGCGCAGGCCCGCCGCGCACTACGTCATGGGCCGCCTCCCGCGCTGGCTGCGGGCCGTCGCCGCCACCCGCACCGCCCGCCTCGTCAACCTCCTCACGTCCGTCCCACCGCTGGCCGCGCTCGCGAAGCGCCTCGGCGGCATCGAGCCGCGGCGTGCGCTGCCGCGGGTGGCGCCGCGGACGTTCCGGCGGTGGTGGGGGAGTCGGGCGGTGGTGAGCGGGCATGGAGGTGGCCGCACGGTCGTCCTGTGGCCCGACACCTTCACCGACCACCTCTCGCCCTCCGTCGCACGCGCCGCCGTACGCGTGCTCGAAGCCGCGGGTCTGACGGTCCTGCTGCCGCCCGACGGCGTGTGCTGCGGGCTCACCTACGTCTCCACGGGGCAGCTCGACCAGGCGCGCGCGGTGCAGCGCCGCACCCTGGAGCGGATGAAGCGGATGCTTCCACTGCTCGCGGCGGGCACGCCCCTCGTCGTCCTCGAACCGAGCTGCGCGGCGGCGCTGAGGACGGACCTGGTGGAGCTGGCACCCTCCGGGGCCCCGGACGCGCGCGTGCTCGCCGCGTCCGTGCGCACCTTCGCGCAGACCCTGGAGGAGTACGCCCCCCACTGGGAGCCGCCGCGCGTGAACCGGCCCGTGACCGGCCAGACCCACTGCCACCAGCACGCCGTGCTCGGCGACGCGGCCGAACAGCGGCTGCGCGCGCGGGCGGGCCTGGACGGCGAGCTGAGCGGCGGCTGCTGCGGCCTCGCGGGCAACTTCGGCTTCGAGAAAGGTCACTACGACGTGTCGTCGGCCTGCGCGGAGGACCAGCTCCTGCCCGCGGTGCGGTCGGCCCCCGAGGGCGCGCAGATTCTGGCGGACGGCTACTCCTGCCGGACCCAGCTGGAGCAGCTGGGCGGGCTGCGGGGGCGACATCTGGCCGAGGT
This sequence comes from Streptomyces typhae, assembly GCF_009755605.1. Taxonomy (GTDB): domain Bacteria; phylum Actinomycetota; class Actinomycetes; order Streptomycetales; family Streptomycetaceae; genus Streptomyces; species Streptomyces typhae. Next base: position 367,312 of record NZ_WPNZ01000007.1, on the reverse strand, counting down.
CCTGGCGGAGGCACTGGACCGGACCTGACGCCGCCAGGCCCCCCTCGGACCCCTCGTACAGTGGCAAAAGGGTTTCACAACCCTGACATGGTCCATTAGCTTGGACTTGAGAGTGCATGAAGATGAACTGTGGGCAGGGTCGCCGTGCTGGTGGCGACGGGAAAGGCGTGGCGTGAACAGCTCGCGTACGGCGGACGGTGCGACGGCGGGCCGGGGCGGCCCCGGCGGTCCTGGGGGAGGCGTGGGAGTCCCCGCCGCGGTGGAGGCGCCCGCCACGGTGGGGGTGCCGGAGGTGGCGGGCGCGGCGGCCGCGGGTGGGTCCGGCGTGGGGCCGGGCCGGTCCGGCGTGGGGCCGGTCCGGTCCGGCGTGGGGCCGGGTGGGTCCGGTGTGGGGCCGGGCGGGCCCGGAGCCGGCCGCCGCCGGGCGGCCCTCGGGCCCGTCGGCCTCGTCCTCGCGGGCTGCGTCTCCGTGCAGTTCGGCGGCGCCATCGCCGTGAGCCTGATGCCGCGCGCCGGCGCGCTGGGCATCGTCACCCTGCGCCTGGTGTTCGCCGCCCTGGTGCTGCTCGTCGTCTGCCGCCCCCGCCTGCGCGGGCACTCGCGGGCGGACTGGGGCACGGTCCTCGCCTTCGGCGCCACGATGGCCGCGATGAACGGCCTCTTCTACCAGGCCGTGGCCCGGATCCCGCTGGGCCCCGCCGTCACCCTGGAGGTCCTCGGCCCGCTGGCCCTGTCCGTCATCGCCTCCCGCCGCGCGGTGAACGTGGTCTGGGCGGGTCTCGCCCTCTGCGGTGTCTTCCTGCTCGGCGGCGGCGGGGCCGGGGGCTTCGGCGCGCTGGACAAGGCCGGCGTGGCCTTCGCGCTGGCCGCGGGGGCGATGTGGGCGCTGTACATCGTCTTCAGCGCCCGCACGGGCCGCCGCTTCCCGCAGGCCGACGGGCTCGCCCTCGCCATGGCGTTCGGGGCGGTCCTGATGCTGCCCCTCGGCATCGTGGAGTCCGGTACGAAGCTGACGGTCCCCAGCACGCTCGGCCTCGCCGCGGCCGTGGCCGTCATGTCCTCCGTGCTGCCCTACACCCTCGAACTCCTCGCCCTGCGCCGCCTGCCCGCGTCGACCTTCGCCGTCATGATGAGCCTCGAACCGGCCATCGCCGCCATCGCCGGTCTCCTCGTACTCGACCAGGCCCTGACGCTCCTGGAGTCCCTGGCGATCGCGCTGGTCGTCGCGGCGAGCATGGGGGCGGTGCGGACGCAGGTAGGGCGAAAATAACCAAGCGCGCTTGATTGTTTCCTGTCGCGCTGCCATGCTCCAGGGCACACCGCCGTGCCCCGAGGGGAGCGCCCCGTGTCCGACGTACCCACATCCGCCGCCAACGCCGCCGCCGCCAACGCCGCCGCCGCTGCGCCAGCCGCCACCGTCGCTGCGCCCGCCGCCACCCCCGCCGCGCCCGCCGCCACCGTCGTCGCCGTGCTCGACGACCTGCGTGCCGAGAGCGGTGAACTCGACCGGCTCGTCGGAGATACGGGGGAGGGGAGCTGGGCGCTCGACACCCCCGCGCCCGGCTGGACCGTCGCCCACCAGATCGCCCACCTCGCCTGGACCGACCGGGCGGCGCTGCTCGCGGCGACCGACCCCGACGCCTTCGCCGCGCACGCCGCCGACGCCCTGAAGGCGGCCGGCACCTTCGTCGACGACGGTGCCCGCGAAGGGGCCGCGCTGCCGCCCGCCGCACTCCTCGCCCAGTGGCGCGCCGGGCGTGAGGAGTTGCAGCGGGTGCTGCGCGCGGCTCCCGCCGGGGCCCGCTTCCCCTGGTACGGGCCGCCCATGTCCGCCGCGTCCGTCGCCACCGCGCGCCTGATGGAGACCTGGGCCCACGCCCAGGACGTCGCGGACGCCCTCGGGGTGCGGCGCGTCCCCACGGACCGGCTGCGGCACGTGGCCCGCATCGGCGTACGGGCCCGCGACTACGCCTACTTCGTGCGGGGGCTGAGCGCGCCGGAGGAGGAGTTCCGGGTGGAGCTGACCGCGCCCTCCGGCGCGGTGTGGACGTACGGGCCCGCGGACGCCGCCCAGCGCGTGACCGGCCCCGCCCTCGACTTCTGTCTCCTCGCCACCCAGCGGGCCCACCGCGCCGACCTCGCCCTGCGCGCCGACGGCCCCGACGCCGACCGGTGGCTCGACATCGCCCAGGCGTTCGCCGGACCGCCGGGGCGGGGACGCGAGGCGGGCGCGCGGCAGCCGAAGGCGGGAGAGGCGTGAGCGGAGCGCGGGGCGGCGCGGGCGTCCGGCGGCCCCGTCCCCGCCCCGCCCCGGAGCGGGGGCGTGCGGGTGACGCCCCGCGGCCCCTGCGCGTCGGCAACGCCTCCGGGTTCTACGGCGACCGCCACTCCGCCGTGCGGGAGATGCTCACCGGCGGCCCCCTGGACGTCCTCACCGGCGACTACCTCGCCGAGCTGACCATGCTCATCCTCGGCCGGGACCGCCTGAAGGACCCCGCCCGCGGGTACGCGAAGACCTTTCTGCGGCAGCTGGAGGAGTGCCTCGGGGAGGCCGTCGACCGGGGCGTGCGCATCGTCACCAACGCGGGGGGACTCCACCCCGCCGGACTCGCCACCGCCGTCCGGGAACTGGCGGGCAAGCTCGGGCTCGACGGCGTGCGCGTCGCCCACGTCGAGGGCGACGACCTCGGCCCCCGCCACCCCGACGCCCTCACCGCCCACGCCTACCTCGGCGGCACCGGCATCGCCGAGGCCCTGCGCGCCGGCGCCGACGTCGTCGTCACCGGACGCGTCACCGACGCCGCCCTCGTCACCGGTCCCGCCGCCGCCCACTTCGGCTGGGGCCCGCACGACCACGACCGGATCGCGGGCGCCGTCGTCGCCGGTCACCTCCTGGAGTGCGGCACCCAGGCCACCGGCGGCAACTACGCCTTCTTCACCGAGCACGAGCCCGCCGCCCTGCTCCGGCCCGGTTTCCCGCTCGCCGAGATCCACGACGACGGGTCCTGCGTCATCACCAAGCACGACGGGACCGGCGGCGTCGTCGACGTCGGCACCCTCACCGCGCAACTGCTGTACGAGACGTCCGGCGCCCGCTACCCGGGACCCGACGTCACCACCCGCCTCGACACCGTCCGCCTCACCCAGGAGAGCCCCGACCGCGTCCGCGTCCACGGCGTACGGGGCGAGCCGCCGCCCCCCACCCTCAAGGCCGGACTCACCCGCGTCGGCGGCCACCGCAACGAGGTCGTGTTCGTCCTCACCGGCCTCGACATCGAGGCGAAGGCCGCCCTCGCGCGCGCCCAGATCGAGGACGCCCTGGACCGCGCCGACTCCCGCCCCGGCGAGGTGTGCTGGGAGCTCGCCCGCACCGATCGCGACGACGCGGACACCGAGGAGACCGCGAGCGCCCTGCTGCGGCTCGTCGTGCGCGACCCGGACCCGGAGGCGGTGGGGCGGCCGCTGACCGGTGCCGCCGTCGAACTCGCCCTCGGCAGCTACCCCGGCTTCCACGTCACCGCTCCCCCCGGCAAGGGCACACCGTACGGAGTCTTCGAGGCGGTGTACGTGCCCGCCGCCGACGTCCCGCACGTCGTCGTCCTGCACGACGGGCGGCGCCTGGACATCCCCGCGCCGGGCACCACCCTGGACCTCACCGACGTCCCCCCGCCGCCCCTCCCCGAGCCCCTGCCGTACGACCGCGACCGCGTCCGCCGCGCCCCCCTCGGCCTGATCGCCGGTGCCCGCAGCGGCGACAAGGGCGGCGACGCCAACGTCGGGGTGTGGGTCCGCACGGACGACGCCTGGCGGTGGCTCGCGCACGAGCTGACGGTGGAGCGGTTCCGGGAGCTGATCCCGGAGAGCCGGGGCCTCGACGTCACCCGGCACCTCCTTCCCGGCCTGCGCGCCCTGAACTTCGTCGTCGAGGGCGTCCTCGGCGCCGGTGTCGCCTCGCAGGCCCGCTTCGACCCGCAGGCCAAGGCACTCGGCGAGTGGCTGCGCTCCCGCCACGTCGACCTGCCGGAGGAACTCCTGTGACCGCCCCCGCCCCGCCTGCCCCACCGGAGGTACTCCTGTGACCGTCCTCGCCTCGGCGCTCGACCCCGCGAGCACCGAGTACGCCGCCCACCGCGAAGCCATGCTCGCCAAGCTGGCGGAGCTCGACACCGAACAGGCCAAGGCCCTCGAAGGCGGCGGTGAGAAATACGTCGCGCGCCACCGCGACCGCGGCAAGCTGCTCGTCCGGGAGCGCATCGAGCTGCTGCTCGACCCCGACACCCCGTTCCTGGAGCTGTCGCCGCTCGCCGCCTGGGGCAGCGAGTACCCGGTCGGGGCGTCCATGGTCACCGGCATCGGCGTCGTCGCGGGCGTCGAGTGCCTGATCACGGCCAACGATCCGACGGTACGCGGCGGCGCCAGCAACCCCTGGACGCTGAAGAAGGCCTTCCGCGCACACGAGATCGGGTACGCCAACCGGCTGCCGTCGATCCACCTCGTGGAGTCCGGCGGCGCCGACCTGCCCTCCCAGAAGGAGATCTTCATCCCCGGCGGTGCGCTGTTCAAGCACCTCACCCAGTCCTCCGCCGCCGGGATACCCACCATCGCCGTCGTGTTCGGCAACTCCACGGCGGGCGGCGCCTACGTGCCCGGCCTGTGCGACCACGTGATCATGGTCAAGGAGCGCGCGAAGGTGTTCCTCGGCGGACCGCCGCTGGTGCGGATGGCCACCGGCGAGGAGAGCGACGACGAGTCCCTCGGCGGCGCCGAGATGCACGCCCGCACCTCCGGCCTCGCCGACCATCTCGCCGAGGACGAGCGGGACGCCCTGCGCCGGACCCGCCGCGTCGTCTCCCGCCTCAACTGGCGCAAGGCGCACCCCGATCCGGCCCCCGCCGAACCGCCGAAGTACGACCCGGACGAACTCCTCGGCGTCGTCCCCGGCGATCTGCGCACCCCCTTCGACCCGCGCGAGGTCATCGCCCGCGTCGTCGACGCCTCCGACTTCGACGAGTTCAAGCCCCTGTACGGGACGAGCCTGGTCACCGGCTGGGCGGCGCTGCACGGCTATCCCGTCGGCATCCTCGCCAACGCCCAGGGCGTGCTCTTCTCCGCCGAGTCGCAGAAGGCCGCCCAGTTCATCCAGCTCGCCAACCAGCGCGACATCCCGCTGCTCTTCCTGCACAACACCACCGGCTACATGGTCGGCAAGGAGTACGAGCAGGGCGGCATCATCAAACACGGCGCCATGATGATCAACGCGGTCTCGAACTCGAAGGTCCCGCACCTGTCCGTCCTCGTGGGCGCCTCCTACGGCGCCGGGCACTACGGCATGTGCGGACGCGCCTACGACCCCCGCTTCCTGTTCGCCTGGCCGAGCGCCAAGTCCGCCGTCATGGGCCCGCAGCAGCTCGCGGGCGTCCTGTCGATCGTCGCCCGGCAGTCGGCCGCCGCGAAGGGCCGGCCCTACGACGACGAGGCCGACGCGGCGCTGCGCGCCATGGTGGAGCAGCAGATCGAGTCCGAGTCGCTGCCGATGTTCCTGTCCGGGCGGCTGTACGACGACGGCGTCATCGACCCGCGCGACACCCGCACGATCCTCGGCATCTGCCTGTCCGCGCTGCACACGGCCCCCGTCGAAGGCGCCCGCGGCGGCTTCGGCGTCTTCAGGATGTGAGACACGCTGATGCTTTCCAAACTCCTCGTCGCCAACCGGGGCGAGATCGCCTGCCGCGTCTTCCGCACCTGCCGTGACCTCGGCATCGCCACCGTCGCCGTGCACTCCGACCCCGACGCGGACGCCCTGCACGTACGCGAGGCCGACGAGGCGGTACGGCTGCCGGGAGCCGCGCCGTCGGACACGTACCTGCGCGGCGACCTGATCGTGAAGGCCGCGCAGACAGCCGGCGCGGACGCGATCCACCCCGGGTACGGATTCCTTTCGGAGAACGCCGAGTTCGCGCGGGCCGTCGTCGACGCGGGCCTCGTATGGATCGGGCCGCCGCCCGAGGCCATCGAGGCGATGGCGTCCAAGACGCGCGCGAAGGAGCTGATGGGGCTCGCGCCCCTGGACGCGGACACGGTCACGGAGGCCGACCTGCCCGTCCTGGTGAAGGCGGCGGCCGGTGGCGGCGGGCGCGGCATGCGCGTCGTACGCGAACTGGACGCGTTGCGGGGCGAGCTGGCGGCGGCCCGTGCCGAGGCCACGAGCGCCTTCGGGGACGGCGAGGTGTTCGTCGAGCCGTACGTCGAGGGCGGGCGCCACGTCGAGGTGCAGGTCATGGCCGACGGGCACGGGGCGGTGTGGGCGCTCGGGACGCGCGACTGCACGCTCCAGCGCCGCCACCAGAAGGTCGTCGAGGAGGCCCCGGCGCCAGGGCTCACCGGGGACCAGGTGCGGGAGCTGCACGACCTGGCGGTCCGGGCGGCCCGCGCCACCGGCTACCGAGGCGCGGGCACCGTCGAGTTCCTCCTCGCCGCCGACGGCACCGCGCACTTCCTGGAGATGAACACCCGCCTCCAGGTCGAGCACCCCGTGACGGAGGCCGTGTCCGGGCTCGACCTGGTCGCCCTCCAGATCCGGATCGCGGAGGGTGAGCCGCTGCCCGGCACCGAACCGCCGCCCGCCCGCGGCCACGCGATCGAGGCCCGTCTGTACGCGGAGGACCCGGCGGCCGGATGGGCCCCGCAGACCGGGACGCTGCACCGGCTCTCCGTACCGGAGGGCGTGCGCCTCGACACGGGGTACGTCGACGGCGACGCGGTCGGCGTGCACTACGACGCGATGCTGGCCAAGGTCGTCGCCCACGCGCCGACCCGCGCGGAGGCCCTGCGCAAACTGGCGGGCGCCCTGGAGCGGACCACCGTCCACGGACCGGTCACCAACCGGGAACTCCTGGTCCGCTCGCTGCGCCACCCCGAGTTCACCGCCGGGCGCATGACCACGTCCTTCTACGACCGGCACCTGGCCGGGCTGACCGGCACCGGCACCGACGCGGGCCCGGACGTCCGGTACGCGCCGCTGGCCGCCGCCCTCGCCGACGCCTGCGGGCGCTCCCGCTTCGGCGGCTGGCGCAACCTGCGCTCGCAGCCGCAGACCAAGCGGTACCGGACCGAGGCGGACGGCGTCGAGCACGAGGTCCGCTACACGCACACCCGTGGAGGTCCGGTCGCGGAGGGCGTACGCGTCCTCGCCGCCGCCCCCGGCCTCGTCGTGCTCGAAGTGGACGGCGTGCGCAGGGAGTTCCCCGTGGCCCGGTACGGGGACGACCGCGTGTACGTCGGGAACGTACCGCTCACCGCGCTGCCGCTGCTGCCCGAGCCGACCGTGCGCCAGGAGCCTGGCTCGCTGCTCGCGCCGATGCCGGGAACGGTGCTGCGGGTCGCCGAAGGCCTGGTGGAGGGCGCCCACGTCACCGCGGGCCAGCCGGTCGTGTGGCTGGAGGCCATGAAGATGGAGCACCGCGTGGTGGCCCCGGCGGCCGGGCGGCTCACCGCGCTGCACGCGGTGCCCGGCAGGCAGGTCGAGGTGGGCGCGCTGCTCGCCGTGGTCCAGGAAGACGTACAGCTCACCGGGGTCGAGGAAGACGTACAGGAGGAAGAACTGTGAACGCTCCCGTTCTGGAGACCGAGGAACACCAGGCACTGCGCGCCGCCGTCGCCGCGCTCGGCAGGCGCTACGGCCGCGACTACATGACCCGCGTCGTCGCGGAGGAGGGCCACCCGGACGAGCTGTGGGCCGACGCCGCGAAACTCGGCTACCTGGGCGTTAACCTGCCCGAGGAGTACGGCGGCGGGGGCGGCGGCATAGCCGAGCTCTCCATCGTCCTGGAGGAGCTGGGCGCCGCGGGCAGCCCGCTGCTGATGCTGGTGGTGTCCCCGGCGATCTGCGGCACGGTCATCGCCCGCTTCGGCACCGACGAGCAGAAGCGGCAGTGGCTGCCCGGCCTCGCCGACGGCAGCCGCACCATGGCGTTCGGCATCACCGAGCCCGACGCCGGCTCCAACTCGCACCGCATCACCACCACCGCCCGCAGGGACGGCGACGACTGGCTCCTGACCGGCCGCAAGGTCTTCATCTCCGGCGTCGACATCGCCGACGCCACACTGATCGTCGGCCGCACCGAGGACGCCCGCACCGGCCGTCTCAAGCCGTGTCTGTTCATCGTTCCGCGCGACGCCCCGGGCTTCGCGCGGAACCGCATCGACATGGAGGTGCAGGCACCGGAGAAGCAGTTCGAGCTGGTGCTCGACGACGTCCGGCTGCCCGCGGACGCGCTGGTCGGCGACGAGGACGCGGGCCTGCTCCAGCTGTTCGCCGGGCTCAACCCCGAACGCATCATGACGGCCGCGTTCTCCGTCGGCATGGCCCGCTTCGCCCTTGAGCGGGCCGTCGAGTACGCCAAGGAACGCGCGGTGTGGAAGTCCCCGATCGGCGCCCACCAGGCCGTCGCGCACCCGCTGGCCCAGTCGCACATCGAGATCGAACTGGCCCGCCTGATGATGCAGAAGGCGGCGCGCCTGTACGACGAGGGCGACGACATGGGCGCGGGCGAAGCCGCGAACATGGCGAAGTTCGCGGCGGCCGACGCCTGTGTGAAGGCCGTCGACCAGGCCGTGCACACCCTCGGCGGCAACGGCCTGTCCAAGGAGTACGGGCTCGCCTCGCTGATCGTGGCGTCCCGGGTGGCGCGGATCGCGCCGGTCAGCCGCGAGATGATCCTGAACTTCGTGTCCCATCAGACCCTGGGCCTGCCCAAGTCGTACTAGCTCAGCAATAAATAGAACGGTCGTTTTAGAGCAGAGGAAGTTCTCATGGCATCGGTTCTGGTGGCCGGGCCCGACCGGGGTGTCCTCACGCTCACCCTGGACGCGCCCGCGAACCGCAACGCGCTCTCGGCCGCCCTCGTGGGTGAGCTGGCCGCCGCGCTGACGGCGGCGGGCGCGGACGACGCCGTGCGCGCCGTCGTCCTCACCCACACCGGCTCGACGTTCTGCGCGGGCGCCGACCTGCGCGAACCGCCGGACCCGGGGGCGTTCGTGGCGCTGCTGAGGCAGCTCGTCGCGCTGCCGAAGCCGGTGGTGGCACGCGTGACGGGGCATGTACGTGCGGGTGGGCTCGGTCTGCTCGGGGCCTGCGACATCGCGGTGGCGGGCGGCACGGACGCGTCGTTCGCGCTCACCGAGGTGCACATCGGTGTCGTCCCCGCGGTGATCTCACTGACCCTGCTGCCACGCCTTCAGCCGCGCGCCGCCGCCCGCTACTACCTCACCGGGGAACGCTTCGATGCGCCGGAGGCGGCCAGGATCGGCCTGCTCACGGCGTGCGCGCAGGACGGCGGGGACGTCGACACGGTCCTGGCGCCGGTGCTCGAAGGGTTGCGCAAGGCGGCCCCGGGGGCGCTGGCGGACGCGAAGGAACTCGTGGCGGCTAGGGTGCTTGACGCATTCGACAAGGAAGCGGACGCCCTCGTCGCCCTTTCCGCACGCCGTTTCGGTTCCGCCGAGGCCAGGGAGGGGATGGAGGCGTTCCTGGAACGACGGGAGCGTTCATGGGCGCTGTGACCGAGGCCGACCGCGCCCCCAAGCAGGACCGCAGCCGGGTCACCCGGCAGCGGCTCCTGGAGGCGGCGGTCGCCTGCCTCGCCGAGCACGGCTGGGCGGGGTCGACGGTGTCCGTGGTCGCCGAACGCGCGGGGGTGTCGCGCGGCGCGGCCCAGCACCACTTCCGCACCCGCGAGGAACTGTTCACGGCGGCGGTCGAGTACGTCGCCGAGGAGCGGTCGGCCGCACTGCGCGGCCTCTTCCCCACGGCCCCGCGAGGCGGCCGGGGCACGACCCCGCGAGGCGGTCGGCGCGCGGCCGGGGCCGACCGGACCGCGGTGGTCGCCGCCCTCGTCGACCTGTACACGGGCCCGCTGTTCCGGGCCGCCCTGCAACTGTGGGTCGCCGCCTCCAACGAGGAGCAGCTGAGCCCGCGCGTGGCCGAGCTGGAGGCGCGCGTGGGCCGGGAGACGCACCGCATCGCGGTGGAGCTGCTCGGCGCCGACGAGCGCGGGCCCGGCGTCCGCGAGACCGTGCAGGGCCTGCTCGACATGGCGCGCGGCCTCGGCCTCGCGAACCTCCTCACGGACGACGGGGCCCGCCGCGAGCGGGTCGTGGCGCAGTGGGGGCGCCTGGTGGACGAGGCACTGGGCTGACCTGCTCGGCTCCGGCCCGGCGCCCCCACCCCGGTGGCGCGGGGCCTCAGCCCTTCAGGTCTCCGTACCCGGGGATGTCCCGGGGGCTGCGCGCGGCGGGGCCCACGTACCGCGCCGACGGGCGCACCAGGCGGCCGGTGCGCTTCTGCTCCAGGATGTGCGCCGACCAGCCGGCGGTGCGGGCACAGGTGAACATGGACGTGAACATGTGCGCCGGGACCTCGGCGAAGTCCAGGACGATCGCCGCCCAGAACTCCACGTTGGTGGCGAGGACCCGGTCGGGACGGCGGGCGTGCAACTCGTCGAGGGCGGCCTTCTCCAGGGCCTCGGCGACCTCGAAGCGGGGGGCGCCCAGCTCGCGGGCGGTGCGGCGCAGGACGCGGGCGCGCGGGTCCTCGGCGCGGTAGACGCGGTGCCCGAATCCCATCAGCCGCTCGCCCTTGTCGAGGGCCTGTTTGACGTAGGCGACGGCGTCACCGGTGCGCTCGATCTCCTCGATCATGCCGAGGACGCGGGAGGGCGCGCCGCCGTGCAGCGGGCCCGACATGGCGCCGACCGCGCCGGACAGGGCGGCGGCCACGTCGGCGCCGGTGGAGGCGATGACGCGGGCGGTGAAGGTGGAGGCGTTCATGCCGTGCTCGGCGGCGGACGTCCAGTAGGCGTCGACGGCCCGGACGTGGCGCGGGTCGGGCTCGCCGCGCCAGCGCCGCATGAAGCGCTCCACGACGGTCTGGGCCTTGTCGATCTCACGCTGCGGGACCATCGGCAGGCCCTGGCCGCGCGCGGACTGCGCCACGTACGACAGCGCCATGACGGCGGCACGCGCGAGGTCGTCGCGGGCCTGGGACTCGTCGATGTCGAGCAGCGGGCGCAGGCCCCACACGGGGGCGAGCATGGCGAGCGCCGACTGCACGTCGACGCGGATGTCACCGGAGTGCACGGGAATGGGGAACGGCTCGGCGGGCGGCAGACCGGGGTCGAAGGCGCCGTCCACGAGCAGGCCCCAGACGTTGCCGAAGGAGACGTGACCGACCAGGTCCTCGATGTCGACGCCCCGGTAACGCAGGGCACCGCCTTCCTTGTCCGGTTCGGCGATCTCCGTCTCGAAAGCGACGACTCCTTCAAGTCCGGGTACGAAGTCGGACATCAGGCGGCTCCTCGGGATGTGTACGACGGGGTGGATGCGACCCGGAACCCGGTCTCCGGGATCCGGGGTAACCCGGTGATGCCCCGCGCGGCCGGAGGTCACCCAACCGACACGGATTGGGAACGATAGCCCTTGGTGCCACCCTTGGCGATGGACTGCGGCACTCAGTGCCACACATCACCTCAAGGGGGACTTGAACACCGCCGACTGCCGCCGCGTGCCGCGGTGTTCGGATACGGCAAGATGACCGGGTGACCGACTCCCGTGCCACCGACCCCGACGAGAGCGGCCCCACCGCGGGCTCCCCCGCGGGCGCCGCCGACCTGGCCGCCATGCGTGCCCACTACGTCGCCGAGGGCATCGCCGAAGCCGACTTCCCCGCCGATCCCTTCGAACAGTTCGGGCACTGGTTCGCCCGAGCGGCCGCCGAGGCCGCGGACCCCGCCGGGGTGATCCACGAGCCCAACGCGATGGTCGTGTCCACGGCGGACGCCCAGGGGCGGCCCAGTTCCCGCACGGTGCTCCTGAAGGGCTACGACACCCGCGGCTTCGTCTTCTACACGAACTACGAGTCCGGCAAGGCGCGGGACATCGACGCCAACCCGCATGTCTCGCTGCTCTTCCCCTGGCACCCGATGGCCCGCCAGGTGATCGTGACCGGCACGGCGGAGCGGACCGGCAGGGACGAGACCGTCCGCTACTTCCGCAGCCGCCCGCACGGCTCCCAGCTCGGGGCCTGGGCGAGCGCCCAGTCGTCCGTCATCGGCTCCCGCGCGGAACTCGACGCCGCGTACGCGGAGTTGGCCGCGCGCCATCCGGAGGGCGAGCAGGTGCCCGCGCCGCCGCACTGGGGCGGCTACCGCGTCGTCCCGGACGCGGTCGAGTTCTGGCAGGGCCGCGCCGATCGCCTGCACGACAGGCTGCGCTACGTCCGCGAGGACGCCTCCGCGCCGTGGACGCTCCAGCGCCTCAGCCCCTGAGTTCCTGAGTTCCTGCGGGCCGGGCGGGCCTAGGAGCCCGTCAGGACGCCGTCCAGGAACGGCTCGATCGCCTCTCGCCAGCCCGCCGGCTGGTCGTAGTGCACGAGGTGGCCGGCGTCGGGGACCTCCGCGTAGGCCCCGCGGGGCAGGACGCGCACCATCTCCTGGGCCTCGGCGCGGCCCAGCTCGCCGTCCAGGCCGCGGACGACGAGGGCGGGGCACTGGACCTGGATCAGCTCCTCCCAGTGCGCGTCGTACACCCAGGTCTCGCGGGACTTCAGCATGTGCGCCGGGTCGAAGACGGGGCGCCAGCCGTCGTCGCCCTCGGTCATCACCTCCGCGAAGAAGTTGCCCCGCGAGGGGTTGGGCCGCTCCACCCAGGGGTCGTCCTCGCCGAACCACTTGCGGACGTCGGCGAGCGTCGCGAACGGCACCGGCCAGGACTTGAACCAGTCCGCCCACTCCCGCTGCGAGGCGGCTCCGAGCGCCGAGGCGCGCATGTCGCAGACGACCAGGCCCCGCACCAGGTCGGGGCGGCGCGCGGCGAGCTGCCATCCGGTGAGCGCGCCCATGGAGTGGCCGATGAGGACGGCGGGGGCGAGGCCTAGCTGTTCCAGGGCGGCCTCGGCGTCGTCCACGTACGCCTCGCGGTGGTAGGGGCCGTCGGCCGGCTTGTCGCTCTGGCCGTGCCCGCGCTGGTCGAGGGCGACCGCGCGGTGCCGCTCGGCGAGCCAGCGGGCCGTGCCCGCCCAGTGCGAGGCACGGCCCATCAGGCCGTGCAGCAGCAGGACTCCGCCCGGGGACGCCTCGGCCTCCCTGGATTTGGGAGGGTCCGCGTACTCCCAGGCGGCGAGGCCCACGCCACCCGCGCCGGTCACGTCGATGCGTCGCACCATGGTCCCAGGCACCCCCCTTGGATCCGGACGTGTCGTTCGCTCACGCACCCCGGCACGCTATCGAACCCTCATTCGATCTCGGCCGTCTTGCCGCCAACACCCCTCGTTCGGGTGACCGTGCTCAAGGATTGACCGCCGCCGCCGAGGGGAGATCTTCATCGGGGGGCGGGCCGCTCGGGGAAACCGGCCCGTGGGGAATGACCCTGAGAGCTCGGGGCTCCGGGTCAGCACAGGGGAGGACAGGCCCCGGCGCCCAAGGGCGCCGGGGCCCTCTGCGCGGGCGGCGCGGGGCATGCCGCGGGCGACGCGGGGTGCTCTGCGGTTCGCGCACGCCTGATCACCAGCCGGGCTCATCGTCCGCCCCCTCTCCCGCCGTGCGGCAAGGACCCGGTGCAGGACCCGGTGACCGCCCTGGCCGACCGCCCGCCGGGTCCCGTCCTCCGGGGGCCCGGACGGCGCCGGGTCGAGAATCATCGGGTCATATGCCTCTCGCGACAGCCTCGCACGCAATGCGTTCCGCCGCTGCGATTCGGCACACTGGATCTTCCACTCCGGCCGGTCTCGGTCTTGTCCCAACCGCCTCTGTGCTCACAGGAGTTGACCGGAACAGCCGGTTCGGCACCCGGCCCGGGGCCGGGCGCCGTCAGCGCTTGGCCACGAACACGTGCGACGCGACGTCCGCCGCGAGCTCGGCGGCCTCGCCGCTGCTGCCGACGAGCACGCCGCCCGCGGACTCCGTGACGCTCACGACCGAGCCGGGCTGCACGCCCGCGCGCCGGAGCGTGTACATCAGCTGGGCATCCGTCTGGATCGGCTCGCCGATGCGGCGCACCACGACCGTCTTGCCGTCCGTGCCGGGGTCGAGGTCGATCAGGGAGACCATGCCCTCGTCCAGGAACGGGTCGGCGCCGTCCTTCTCGCCGAGCTCTTCCAGGCCCGGGATGGGGTTGCCGTACGGCGACTCGGTGGGATGGCGCAGGAGCTCGAGGACGCGGCGCTCCACCGCCTCGCTCATCACGTGCTCCCAGCGGCAGGCCTCGGCGTGCACCTGCTCCCACTCCAGGCCGATCACGTCGACCAGGAGACATTCGGCGAGGCGGTGCTTGCGCATCACGCGGGTGGCGAGACGGCGGCCCTCCTCGGTCAGCTCCAGGTGCCGGTCGCTTGCGACGGCCACCAGGCCGTCACGCTCCATCCGCGCCACCGTCTGGCTCACCGTCGGGCCGCTCTGGTCGAGCCGCTCGGCGATCCTGGCGCGCATGGGGACGACACCCTCCTCCTCCAGCTCGAGGATGGTGCGCAAATACATCTCAGTGGTGTCAATCAGCCCCGACATGGGTGCCCCTCAGAATTCGCTCGTGCGCTGGCCCTGTCTCCAATTCTGACGCATACCGCTGACAACCGGGTTGCGCCGGGAAAAGAGGCGGTCGGAGGCCGTATTGACAGGGCCCTGGTCCAGACCGCACCGTGATCCGCGACACGACGGGACGACGGCGGGACGAAGGGGTTTCGCGGATGAGCCACGGCATGGCGGCAGGCGGGTCCGAGGGGGTCCGTGAGGGCGGAGCGACCCCGGTGAAAGACGCGACGGGGGCGGGCGCGTCGCCCGGCGGGAGCGGTGGCGTACCCGGCGGTGGCGAGGGCGCGTCCGGCACGGGCGGTGACCGTTCCGGTGCCACGGCGCCAGTCGCCGAGCGCTACCTCGACGCCACGATCGACCTGCTGCGCCGGGTGCGGGACGAGGAGACACCGGCGATCACGGCCGCGGGCGAGCTGATCGCCGACGCGGTGGCCGCGGACGGCCGCCTCTTCGCCTTCGGCGCGGGCCACTCCTCCCTCGCCGCCCAGGACGTCGTCTACCGCGCGGGCGGCCTCGCCCTGATGAACCTGCTCGCCGTGCCCGGCGCCGTCGGCGTGGACGTGATGCCCGCGACGCTCGGCTCGGCCCTGGAGCGCGTGGACGGCCTCGCCGCCGCCGTCCTGGACTCCAGCCCGGTCCGCCCCGGCGACGTCCTCGTGATCATCTCCCTGTCCGGGCGCAACGCGCTGCCGGTGGAGATGGCCATGAACGCCCGCGCGCTCGGCCTGAAGGTCATCGGCGTGACCTCGGTGGTGTACGCGACGGAGACGAAGTCGCGGCACGTGTCCGGGACCTTCCTCAAGGACCACTGCGACGTCGTGCTCGACTCCAAGATCGCCATCGGTGACGCGGAGCTCTCCGTCGACTCCGTCGACGCTCCGTTCGGACCCGCTTCCACCGCTGTCACCAGCGCGCTCATGCAGGCCGTCACGGCCACCGCGGTCGCCGCCCTCGGGAGCCGAGGTATCCAGCCGCCCCTGCTGCGCTCCGGGAACGTGGACGGGGGGCACGACTGGAACGGGCGGATCTTCGCCGAGTACGGCGACCGGATCTTCTACCGGCACTGAGGGCCTCGCCGGGGGCACGCGGCGCGAGCGCGGCGGCTCACTCCCTGCCGCGCCCCGCGAGGTCGAGGCAGCCCGCGACCCGCGCGGCGACGCTCTCCGCGTACACCGCGTCCGCCCGCTCGAACTGCGCCCGAGCGGATCCCCGAAGGAAGGTCACCACGCCCAGGGTCCGCCCCCGGCTGCGCAGCACCGCGCACAGGGCGTGCACCGTGGACTCCGGCCACTGCCGGGCCAGGGCCCACTCCCGGCCCCGCTCGGGAGCGGTCCCCGGCCCGGCGCTGGCCCGCACCGACCCCACCCGCTCCACGCACTGCGGCGCCGGATGCCCCTCCGGGTAGCGCACGGGCAGCTGCGACTTGCCACCGGGCACCCGCGGCCCCGGGGTCCCCGCCGGGGACGCGACCGTGCGCACGAGCCGCAGCTCGGGGTCCTCGCCGACGACCACGTCGATCAGGGCGTGGTCGGCGAACCCGGCCAGGGCGAAGTCGAGCTGGACGGTGGCCGCCTCCATCGGGTCCTCGCACTCGGCGGCGGCGCGGGCGGCGCGGTGCAGCTGCTGGGACCGGAAGCGGAGCTGTGCCGCCTCCTGCTCGGTGTGCTTGGCCTCCGTGACGTCGAGGAAGAGCCAGCCCACGCCGAGCGGCACCGGTTCCTCGGCCAGCGGCGAGCCGAGCCGCAGGAAGCCGCTGCGCCAGCACCGGCGCTCCGGCTCGCCGCTCTCACCGCGCACGGCCACCCACATCTCGGCCGGCGCGGGCGGCGCCCCCTCGGCGAGGACGTGCGTGAGGGCGCTCTCCAGCTCCTCGACGCCCTGGGAGAGCACCTCGCCGAGCGGGCGTCCGAGCAGCGCCGTGCGGCCCATGCGCAGGGCGCGGGCCGCGTGCTCGTTCACCACGGCGGGCCGCAGGTCGGCGTCGACGAGGACGACGCCCCACGAGGCGTTGTCGAAGAGGGCCTCGCTCAGCGCGATCGACCGCTCCAGGTCGATCTGGGCGTGCACCTCGCTGAAGGCGCAGTACACCCCGCTGGGCTTGCCGTCGCCGCCGCGCACGGAGGCGGACTGGGTGCGCACGAGGACCCGCCCGCCGTCCTTGGTGAGCAGGGCGAACTCGTCGACCCGCCGCCCCGGGGCGTGCATGGCGGAGAGCAGCCGCCCCTCGACCTCCGCCGCGTCGGCGGTGCGCACCGCCCAGCCCGCGAACCCGCGCCGCCCGACGGCCTCGTCGGCACTCCAGCCGAGGACGCGCTCGGCCTCGCGGTTCCAGTGCGTCACGACCCCGTCGGCGTCGAACGCGCACAGCGCCGCGTCCATCCCGTCGAGGAGCGCCGCGAGCAGCTCCGCCCCGCCGGACTCCGGCTCCTCGGGACCCAGTTCGTCGGTGGTTCCGCTCTGTCGGGAAGCACTCACCCGGTCCCCCCTGCACGCCGTGTACTGCACGTCTTCCTACCGCGCGTAGTCCTACCGCACGTCAGATCATTCAACTTGAACGTGACCCAGCACACAGTAAGTTCCCGGAAGTTGAGGCAAATCGTTGCCGGACCAGCATCCCCGAAAAACAGTTGAACGGCCGCCGCGGCCTTCCTAGGGTGAGTGTTACTTCAGAGAGGAGGTGGTTCGGCAGATGTATGGAAACCGGACGGAAGAGGTGACTGCGGGCTAGCGGCCCGCCACCACACTCAGTGCGGTGCCGGACCAGCGCGTGTGACAGGCGCGCAGCCGGCCCTAATCTCAGGCAGTCACCCGACCCGCGAGCCGCCGGTACGTCCGGCCGGCTTCCCCCGCCGCACGGCGGAGGAACCACGGCTCGCGGGTCGCTGCGCGCTCAGCCCGCGCACCTCGCGGGCAGCTCGCACACGCCTCGCGCACGCCTCGCTCAGCCCTTGCTCACCGCGGCGAGGATCTCCGGCAGCCGCCGCGCCACCCGCGGTGCCGCGATCCGCAGCCCCGCACCGGTGACCGCGACGCCGTACAGCGTCCCCACGGGCAGCAGCAGCCACGTCCAGGAGCCGTGGCCCGCGGTGTGCAGCCAGATCGTGAGAGCGAGGACCGGGGCGCACAGGACGGCGGCGGCGAGCATGCCGCCGAAGATGGAGATCCAGGCGAGGCCCGCCTGGCCGGGGGCGACGTTCTTGTGGCCCTGCTGCGGGATCGAGTACGGATAGCGGGCCGACGACCAGGCGCCGGTGGCCAGCATGGCGCCCAGGAGCGCGAAGGACAGACCGAGGGTCTCCGGGAGCGCGTGCCACTCGCCGAGCAGGGCCGTGGTCAGGACGGTGACGAGTGCCGCGTACGGCAGGGTGATCACGAGCAGGGCGAGCGCGCGGGCGCGCAGTTCCTCGTACGCGTCCCGGGTGGAGGCGACCGTCATGGCGACCATCCAGAACGCCGACGTGTCCTGCCCGAACTGGTTGTACATCTGGATGCCGAGCATTCCCGCGGCGAAGCACGCGAAGTACACGGAACCGGTGTCCTGGAGGGCGTTGAACACCGGCACGATCAAGCCGATGGCGAGGGACGTCACCCAGGCCGCCTTGGTCTTCGGGTCGCGCCACACGTAGCGCAGCGTGCGCTCCATGACGGGTCCGGTGCGGCCGGCGGGCAGCCGGGCGAAGAGGCCGCCGCCGCGTTGCCTGCGGTCCGGTTCCGCCGCCGCGAGCGTCGAGCCGTCGGGCGAGGTCATGAGCCGGGTCAGGCTGCGCTGCCAGAGGTGCAGGAGCAGCAGCAGGGCGGCGAAGGACAGGATGAGCTGGGCCGCCGCGGTGGCGTAGCGGGCCTCGCCCGTCGCGTGCACCGCCGACAGCGCGGACGACGGCGGGATCCAGCCGAGGACGTCCGCGGCCGGTTCCAGCTCGCCGAGACCTTCCGCCGACGAACCGATGCGCTGCGCGCCGAAGTTCACCAGCTGCGCCCCGACGGCGATGACGAGTCCGCTGAGCACGGCGAGGTCCCGGCCCCTGCGGCTGGTGAGCAGGCGGACGTTGGCGGTGGCGACGGCCCGCGCGAGCGCCACGCACAGGAGCAGCGTCAGCGGTACGGCCACGGCGCCCACCGCGACCGCCGCCCCGCCCCGTGCCACCGCGATCACCGCGCCGAGAGCCAGGCAGAGCGTGAAGAGCGGCCCGATGCCCACGAGGGAGGCGACGAGGAGGGCGCGGACGAGGGGGCGCGGCCGCAGCGGCAGCATCACCAGGCGGGTCGGGTCGAGCGTCTCGTCGCCGCTGGGGAAGAACAGCGGCATGACGGCCCAGCCGAGCGCGAGCACCGCGACGAGGATGACCGTCACCGTCGCGGCGTGCTCGTCGCCGCGCAGCAGGATCAGGCCGAGCAGTTGGAGCGCGGCGAACAGCAGCGCGACGACGGCGGACGCCACGTAGGCGGCGCGGCGGCCGGAGGACTGGCGCAGGCCGTTGCGCAGGAGGGACAGTTTCAGACGTACGAAGACGGGGGTCAGGGACGGTGCCGCGGCGGGGGCGGCGGGCGCTGCTGCCGGGGCCGTCACCGGGTGCTCCCGCCGCCGAGCCAGTCCAGGTCCGTGGCCGCGTCGCGCCCGTGCGCGCCGACGAGTTCGAGGAAGGCCTCCTGGAGCGTGGCGGCGTCGCCGCGGACCTCGGCGAGGGGGCCCTGCGCGCGGATGCGGCCCGCCGCGATGACGGCGACCCAGTCGCACAGGGACTCCACCAGTTCCATGACGTGGCTGGAGAAGACGACGGTCGCGCCGGAGCCGGTGTAGCGCTCGAGGACGCCGCGGATCGTCTGGGCGGAGACCGGGTCGACGCCCTCGAAGGGCTCGTCGAGGAACAGCACTTCGGGGTTGTGCAGGAGCGCTGCCGCGAGGCCGATCTTCTTGCGCATGCCGGTGGAGTAGTCGACGACCAGTTTGTGCTGGGCGCCCGCGAGGTCGAGGACGTCCAGGAGCTGGGTGGCGCGCTTGTCGACCTCCGTGCCGGGCAGGCCCCGCAGCCTGCCCGTGTACGCGAGGAGTTCCCGGCCCGAGAGCCGGTCGAACAGGCGCAGGCCCTCCGGGAGCACGCCGATGCGGGCCTTGACCTCGGCGGGGTCCTTCCAGACGTCGTGGCCGACGACTTCGACGGTGCCCTGGTCGGGGCGGAGCAGGCCGGTGACCATGGAGAGGGTGGTGGTCTTGCCCGCTCCGTTGGGGCCCACCAGGCCGATGAACTTGCCCGCGGGGAGGGTGAGGTCGACGCCCGCCACGGCGAGTTGCTGGCCGAAGGCCTTCCACAGGTTGTGTACGTGTACTGCTGGCTCGGTCACCGGTGCCCCTTTTTGTTGCCGTAGGCCGTCCGTGAACCCTACGTGGGGCTCCGTGACCGGGGGCTTCGACGGCGGCCCAGTTGCCCACAGCGCGGGCGGGTGCTCCGCGGGAGGAAGAGGGCAGGGTGGGTGGGAGAAACTACTTGCGGCGGGACTCCCTGCCGCAGGCGTACGACAGGGGGGAGATGATTTCCTCGGCGTCGGGCAGCCAGCGGTTGGCGGCGGTGGGCCGGCAGGCCCACTGGACGGCGCCGGACGCGCCGAAACGGGTCGGGGGCGCGGCGACGTAGCTGCCTTCACCGAGGGTGACGAGGTCGAGCGCGGCGGGCGGCCAGCCCAACTTCCGCAGGAGATCGGGAACCTTCGCCGCGGCACCGGGAAGCACGAAGAAGTGCATGCGCCGGTCCGGTGTGCACGTCACCGGTCCGAGGGTGAGCTCCATGCGCTCCATGCGGGCGAGAGCGAGGAACCCGGCGGTCTCGGGAACGTCGATCGCGTCGAACGTACGGCCGGTGGGAAGCAGGATGGAGGCGTTCGGCTGCTTCGCCCACATCCGCCGGGCGACCGTCGCACTGCCGGTGGCCTGCGTCGCCCAGTCGTCGCGCGCCGGGTGTGCGCCGGGCGCGGGGCAGGCGGCCTCACCGCACGAGCAGCGCCACGTTCCCTCGACGGATTCGAGCCAGGCGCCGGGGAAGACATCCCAGTGCCGCTCCTCCGCGTACCGTACGGCCGTGTCGGGCAGGGCCTCTCCGCGCTGCTTCGGGATCTGGGCGGCTGACGTGACTCCGATGGTCTCTTCCACGAACGTCTCAACTGCGCGCGTGAGCAGGGGTTACGGGCTGTCATGTGCGCGGGGGAGGAGCATCGTTCCCCCCGCGGGGCGCATGGGTGCACAGGTGGGGGCGCGCATGGGCAAGGGGCGTCCGGTGCGGGTAGCCAGGTCAGGGGCAGTCGGAGTTCACCCGTCTTCACCCAGCTCGCTGACATGCGCTGCGTTCTGCCGCAAGAGTCCAACAAACATGGTAACTCGACAGGTTGCTGCGTATCTGTGGTGATTGTGGTGCATCTTCCAGTTGTTCCCAGGGCATTGATCATCTGGGCGATGCGGGCAATCCGGCCCGGACCGTTCCTCGTTCCACACGACATCCGAAGTTCCAGATGGTCCACGGTGCACATCAGGGGGTACGCCATGGCCGCCAGGCCTCTCGTCGCGCGGCAGCCCAACGAACGGCTGCAGGCGCTCATTCAGGAAGCCGGCTGTTCCAACGCCGGCCTGGCCCGTCGCGTGAACATGTGCGGCGCGGAGCACGGTCTCGATCTTCGCTACGACAAGACGTCGGTCGCTCGCTGGCTGCGCGGCCAGCAGCCGCGCGGGCGTGCGCCGGGCATCATCGCCGAGGCGCTCGGCCGCAAACTGGGACGCACGGTCACGATCGACGAGATCGGCATGGCGAACGGCAAGAACCTCGCCTCCGGCGTGGGACTGCAGTTCTCGCCCACCGTTCTCGGCGCCATCGAGCAGGTCTGCGAGCTGTGGCGCAGCGACGTGGGCCGGCGGGACTTCCTGTCCGGCTCGTCCGTCGCCGCGTCCGCCCTGGTGGAGCCGAGCAGGGACTGGCTGATCTCCTCGCCGGACGCGCAGGTCGGCCGGACGGCCGGGCCGCGTGTCGGGCTCTCGGACGTCGCCGCCGTCAAGGCGATGACGGAGGCCCTCACCCAGCTCGACCACCAGTACGGCAGCGGGCATGTGCGCCCCGTCGTCGTGCACTACCTGAACTCGGTGGTCTCCGGGCTGCTCGCGGGCTCGTACCGGGAGTCGGTGGGCCGTGAACTGTTCGCCGCCGTGGCCCGGTTGACGGAACTCGCCGGGTACATGGCCGTGGACACGGGCCAGCCCGGCCTCGCCCAGCGCTACTACATCCAGGCGCTGCGCCTGGCCCAGGCGGCGGGCGACCGGGCGTACGGCGGCTATGTCCTCGCGGCGTCGATGAGCCATCTCGCCGCGCAGTTGGGCAACCCCCGCGAGATCTCGCAGCTCGCACGGGCGGCGCAGGAAGGGGCGCGGGGGCGCGTCACCCCGCGCGCCGAGTCCATGTTCTACGCCGCGGAGGCGCGGGGCCACGCGCTGCTCGGCGACGCCCGGTCCACGCAGGCCGTCGCGGGCCGCGCGGTCGAGGCGATGGAACGGGCCACGGGTGAGGAGGACTCCGGCGACGACCCGGTGTGGATCCGCCACTTCGACCAGGCGTATCTGGCCGACGAACTGGCCCACTGCCACCGCGACCTGGGCCAGGCGGACGCCGCCGCACGGCGCGCGGAGGAGTCCCTGGCCGGGCATCCGCCGACGCGGGCGCGCCGTCGCGCCATCGGTCTCGTCCTGCTCGCCACCGCCCAGGTCCAGCGGCGCGAGGTCGAACAGGCCTGCCACACCGGCATGAAGGCCGTCGAACTCCTCGGCACCCTGCGCTCCAACCGCGGCGCCGAGTACCTGGACGACTTCCAGCAGCGGCTCGAACCGTTCCGGGAGGAGCCGGTGGTACGGGAGTTCGGGGCCAGGCTCGACCTCCAGGCGGCGTGACGGCCGCCACGGCACCAGGGGTGGGGGGGGGGGGGGGGGGGGGGGGGGTGCGGCCCCCCCCCCCCCCCCACCACCCCTGGTGCCGTGGCCTTTCGGACCCCGTCCGGCGCCTGCCCCTCGTACCCCGTCAACCCTCGACCCCCTCAACAGCGTCTCCCCTTGGACTTCTGTTACTCGTGTGCCGTCTGTGACAGGGGTGGCGTGCGGCGGGCTCTGAGCTGCGTGGCAGAGCGCCGCGGGGACCCGGTAGCGTGAGCCGACGTTCCGAAGGTCCCCCATTCGTAGGAGTCCCGGTGACGCAGCAGAGCGGGCAAGGCGCTGCTTCCTCCGAACCGCAGCAGCCCTCGGCGCGACACGCGCACGAGGGCATCGTGCTGCCCGCGGACGGCAGTGCGCCCCTGATGCCGGGCACCACCGGCGACCACGCCGCCCCGCCCGTGGGCAGCCCCTGGGGCGACCCGTGGGGCCCCGCCCCCTCGACCCCGGCGCCGCCTCCGGCACCGGGAGCGGGCGAGGCCTGGGGCGCCCCCTACCAGGAGTCCGCCGCTCCCTCCGCCCAGCCGGGGGCCGGAATGCCGCTGCCGCCCGAGGGCACGCAGCCGCCGTCGACGGGGGCACCGCTGCCGCCTGAGGGGTACGCCCCGACGCCGGGGCAGATACCCGGCCAGGGGCAGATACCCGTGGCGGGCGGCACCTACCAGCCGCAGCCGCAGGCACAGCCGCCGCAGGCGCAGCCCCCGCAGGCGCAGCAGATGCATCAGCAGTATCAGAATCATCAGCCGCATCAGCCGCATCAGCCGCAGGCCTACGAGCAGCCGCACGCCCAGCAGGAGCACCAGCCGTACCAGCAGCACCAGCACGCTCAGCAGCAGCACCAGCACGCTCAGCAGCAACCGTACGAGCAGCCCTACCAGCCCCAGCCGGGGCCCCACGCCCAGGCCCCGAGCCGACCGCTGCCGCCGGTCAACCCCAGTCAGCCGCTGCCGCCCGTCGACCAGGGCGCCCCGCGCGGCGGCCACCTCCCGTCGGCGGGACAGTACGACGCCGCGTACGGCAGCCCCGGCCCCGCGCACGCGGGCCCCGCGCACGCCGCGTACCCGGGCGGGCAGCCCGATCCCGGCTATCCCGGCGGGGCCGGCACCGGCGGCGGCCGACACGCCGCGTCAGGACCGATGCCCACCGGGCCCGACGCCGAAGCCACCCAGTTCATCGCGCCGATCCCCGCCGAGGTGCCGGGCGCGCTGCCGCCCGAGCGGCCCGCCGACGGTGCCACGCAGTTCCTCGGCCGCGCCGGTGACGTGCTCCCGGGAGCGGCGCCCGGCGTGCCGGACGACAACGCGCCCACTCAGTTCATCGCGCCCATCACGGACAGCGGCGCCCCCTCGGGCCCTGCCGCCGCGTCCCCCGCCGCCGCGTACGGTGTGCGCCCCGGGGCGCCCGGCGACCGGCAGCCGCCCGCCGAGTTCGACAGCCTGTTCCGCAGGGAGCCGGAGCCCGAGGGGCCCGCGTCCACGCAGCAGATGCCCCGCATCCAGGCGCCGGGGCCCGGCCCCGTGCCCGAGCCGGCGCCGATGGGCGGCGTGCCGGAGCCCGACGCCGGGCGGAACCGGCGCGGGCGCGGCGGCTCCAAGATGCCGTTGCTCGCGGCCGTCGGCGTGGGCATCGCCGTACTCGGTGTGGGCGCGGGCGCGCTGCTCAGCGGCGGCGGAGGCGGGAGCGACGGCGAGGAGGCCAAGGACGACAGCCAGCCGCTCGCCTCGTCCGCCTCGCCCGAGAGCAAGAAGCCCACACCGACCGCGGACCCGGCCAAGAAGCAGGCCGTCGCCCTGGACAAGCTGCTCGCGGACAGCAACAACAGCCGCGAGAGCGTGATCGGCGCCGTGCGCGACGTGGGCAAGTGCACGAACCTCAAGCAGGCGGCCACCGACCTGCGGGCCGCGGCCAGGCAGCGCAACGGCCTCGTCGGCCGCCTGTCCGGCCTGACCGTCGACGAGCTGCCCGCGAACACCCGCCTGACCGCGGCGCTCAACAAGGCGTGGAAGGCCTCCGCCTCGGCCGACAACCACTACGCCGCGTGGGCCGACCAGGTCGCCCGCAAGAAGGGCTGCCGCAAGGGCCACGCCCGCCAGACCGGCCACTCGGCCGCGGGCAACCGCGCGAGCGGCGAGGCCACCCAGGCCAAGCAGCAGGCCGCGACCCTGTGGAACGCGATCGCCCAGAAGCACGGCCTGACGAAGCGGGACAAGGCACAGCTGTAGCGGGCCTCTCAGCGGGCCGATTCCAGCGTCTTCTCCACGTCGACGAACGCCTTGCGGGCGAGGACGAGGCGGCCGTCCCGCACCACCTGGAAGGTGACGCCCGCGTTCACCAGACGCGGGTAGTCGCCCGCCGCGAGCATGTCGTCGAAGCGCCAGCTCAGCATCGGCGTGAGCCCGCCCGTGTCGATCCGCAGGCCCTGGTCGAGGGTGCGCCGCAGGGAGCGGGCGGTGACGGCGTCGCCGTTCAGCGACTCGACGGCCTGCTTCAGGACGGTGAACGCGATCCAGGTCGTCTGCACGCCCGCGTCCGCCGCGTCGACCCGGTTGTCCCCGAACGCCTGCGCGCGGATGACCTCGCGCATCTTGGACCAGCGCCGGTCGCCGCCGTCGGGGTACCAGCCGGTGACGTACGCGCCTTCGTACGGGCCTTCCGCGCCGCCCGTGCGGTCGATCAGGGACTGGTCGACGCTGCCGAGCACGGAGGCGGTGCGCACCGGCGGATAGTTGTCCTCGGTGCGCCGGAACGAGTCGAAGAACGTGTCCGTGCGGGTGCCGAGCGCGGCCGCGACGCACCCCCTGCTCTGCCCGGAGCGCTTGCCGCCGGAGACGGAGGCCGCGGTGATGCCGTCGCCGGTGCCCCGCGACGCGCGGTCGAGCGCCTGCTCGGCCTGCGCCGTGTAGTCCGTACCGTCCTCGGGGGCCCGGATGTCCGCGGACGCGCCGCGGTGGTCCTGGGCGAGGCCGGAGTCGAGGAGCTTGGAGAGGCTGTCGCCCGCGATGGTGTCGGGCCGCACCAGGGAGACCCGCTCGCAGACCCCGGCGAGCTGCCGTCCGTTGCCCGCGAGCAGCGCGGGCTGCCCGCCGTTGACGGGGTACGACAGCGGGCTGGAGAACTCCTCGTCGGTCAGGCCGTAGCCGCCGATGTACGGGATGCCCGCCGACTCCAGGGGGCCCATGAAGGCGCGGCCGTGCTGGCTGTAGGAGCCGACGACGGCGGCCACGTCCTGTTTGACGGCCTCGCGGGCGCAGTTGCCCGCGCTGACCGGGTCGTTGCGCTCGTTGCAGGTGACGACTTCGAGTTTGCGGCCGTCGAGGCCGCCGTTGGCGTTGATCCAGCGGGCGTAGGCCTCGGCCATCGCGGGCATACCGGGCTTGTTGGTCGCCCGGGTGTGGTCCGGCGCCCAGGTCATGACCCTGACGGGGTCATCCTCGGCACCCCCCGTGGTACCGGGGATGACCCCGCAGCCGACGGCCAGGGACGCACACGCCGTCACGGCCGCCGCGCCCACCAGCGCTTTTCGCGCTCGGCGCGCGGACTCGACGGGACGGGGAGGGAAGACGCGTCGCAAGGCGGTCATGGACACGCACGATTCCGGCAGCGGGCCAACCGCGGAGTGACGCGTACGCAACGAATGGTGACGGACGCGTGAACTGGTGGGGTCATAGACGCGTGGAGGATGTGGGAACGTACGATCGATGACCGTGCAAGGAACGGAGAAGTCTTCCCGTCGTGGCCGTCGGTCGACGACCATAGGCGGCATGCCAACGAACGACATGCCGTGGTGGCGCTGGCGCAGCAATGTGCGCTCCGCGCTGCACATGCTCTCGGACCCGGTCTTCCAGCGGGAGTGCTGGCTCGCCGGGCGCGAGGAGTACGGGGATGTGACCGACGCCGTGTACCGCCTGGTCGAGGACACGTGGCTGGACAACTGGTCGGCGGAGAAGTACGTGGGGACGATCTTCCGCGACCAGCAGGAGGCAGCACTCGTCGACGCCGCCGTGCTGCGGGTGCTGCGGATCATGCACGAGGTCGGCCCGGACGCGGCGGTGTCCGTGTACCTGGACCACCCGGGCTGGACGGAGGCGGTGCACGCGGCGCGGGAGGCGCACGTGCGGCTCGCCTCCGGGGACGGCGACGACCCGGACGGGGCGCCCCGCACCCTGGAGGTCCTGCGGATCCTCACCCGGTCGGGCTGACCGCGGGGATATGGGACCCTGGGCGGATGAACGAGCAGTCCGCCGTCGCCAGTGCCCCGCGCGCCGACCGCGCCGAGCAGTACGTCCTCACGCTGTCCTGCCCCGACAAACAGGGCATCGTGCACGCCGTGTCGAGCTACCTCTTCATGACCGGCTGCAACATCGAGGACAGTCAGCAGTTCGGCGACCACGACACCGGGCTCTTCTTCATGCGGGTGCACTTCTCGGCCGGGGCGCCCGTCACGCTCGACAAGCTGCGGGCGAGCTTCGCCGCGATCGGTGACTCCTTCCAGATGGACTGGCAGCTCCACCGGGCCGACGACCGGATGCGCGTCGTGCTCCTGGTGTCGAAGTTCGGGCACTGCCTGAACGACCTGCTGTTCCGCTCGCGCATCGGGGCGCTGCCGGTGGAGATCGCGGCGGTCGTCTCCAACCACACCGACTTCGCCGAGCTGGCCGCCTCGTACGACGTGCCCTTCCACCACATTCCGGTCACCCGGGACACCAAGTCCGAGGCCGAGGCGCGGCTCCTGGAGATCGTGCGCGAGGAGAACGTCGAGCTGGTCGTCCTCGCCCGGTACATGCAGGTGCTCTCCGACGACCTGTGCAAGCAGCTCAGCGGGCGGATCATCAACATCCACCACTCGTTCCTGCCCAGCTTCAAGGGGGCGCGGCCCTATCACCAGGCGCATGCCCGGGGTGTGAAGCTGATCGGTGCGACGGCGCACTATGTGACCGCCGATCTCGACGAGGGGCCGATCATCGAGCAGGAGGTCGAGCGGGTGGGGCACGGGGTCACTCCCGATCAGCTTGTCGCCGTCGGGCGGGATGTCGAGTGCCAGGCGCTGGCGCGGGCCGTTAAGTGGCATGCGGAGCGGCGCATCCTCCTGAACGGTCACCGAACCGTCGTCTTCGCCTGACCCCCGGCCTGGCCCGCCACGCGTCCGCCTCTCGCGTCCTGGCCCGCCCCGTCGGCGTCCGCCCCTCGCGTCCTGGCCCGCCCGCTTCGCGGTCGGAATCTCTCCCACCCGCCCGCCCGTTTCTCCCCGGCTGCCCGGTGAACGCCCCCTGTGGGGCGCACCCGCCGTCGGCGTCCGCGCCTCGCGCAGCTACAGGCGGCTCAGTGAAGCTGCCGCGAACAGGACGTCGCGGATGGCCTCGCGGTCGCCCATCTGGCCGGCGGCCGCCTCCTCGGGGGCGACGTGCCCCGCCGCGAGGCGGCAGAACTCGACCCCGTCGAGCGCGATGTGCGCGACCTCGCACTCGGCGGACCCGCTGGCCCCGGGCGAGTCCAGCGGAATGAACCATTCCCCGCCGCCGACCCCCTCCACCTCAAGACGCAGGCTGCGCCCCGGCGCCCCCGCGGCCACCAGCTCCCGCGACGGCGCCGCCCGCCCGGCCCGCCGCCGCTCGGCCAGCGTCACCGGCAGCATCCGCGCCGCCAGGTCGATCATGTGGTGCAAGTGCCGCGGCGAGGGCGGTTCGTAGGGGTAGTCCACCGCCTCCGCGATGTCCTCCGCATGGATCCAGCACTCGAAGGCCCGCTCCACCATGGAGTCCCGCAGCGGCACCGTGAAGGTCCGGCACCCCTCCGCGCCCCGGGCACCCGCCACGCCGTACTCCACGCCGAGCCGCCCCGAGCCGCCGCCCGCGAACGACACCGTCCTGATCAGTTCGTGCGTCTGGTCCCGCCAGGGCTCGCGCACCGCCCGCGTGGGCGGGAAGCGCGACGCGCCCCAGAACGTCTCCGTGCGCCGCGTGGGATCCGGCACCGGCGGCGCGTCGACCCCCAGCGGATCGGTGAGGCCGAGCGCCGCGCCCACCAGGCCGTCCACGGCGAGCAGATGGGCGATCACCCCGGCGACCGTCGTCTTGCGGTTCACCGGCACGTCGTCCTCGAACCACCGCAGGCGGACCGGGGCGTGCCACTCGGCGTCCCCGATGTCTCGCAGCAGCGCGTCGAGCCGCGCCGTCTCGGCGTCGTACGGAGCGGCCCACTCCGGCAGCGGGATGCGCGGCGGGCGGCGGCCGAGGCAGCTCTCCAGGACGCGGGTGCGCAGCCCCGGGTCCAGGTCGAGGCTCTCCTCGGGGTGCAGCAGGCCGACCGCGTCCCGCAGCCGCAGCGCCTCCTCCGCGCACGGCCCGCACGTGCCCAGATGCTCCTCGACGGCCGTCGCCTCCGGTGCCGAACAGGCGGACAGCGCCCAAGCGCCGAGTAATGACTTCAGCACGTGGTGGTCCAAGCCGTCGCCGCGGCTGCCGCCGTCACCGTTGTCACGCGCGTCCTGTACGTGATGCGGCGGGGCGCCGGGCACCTGCGGCAGCGGCAGGCCGCCGTCCTCCACCGGTGACCGCGGTGCCGGTATCCGCGGCGTCCGGTGGTCGCCCTGCCGGTCGCCGTCGCGGGGGCCTCGGCCCGGTTCCTCGCCGTCGTGGGGGTCCGGCTGGTCGGGCCTGTTCACAGTGCTCTCCCGTAGCCCGTGGTCCCGGTCGGTCCTTCGGTGTGGGCGGGGATGTCGTGGGCGGTGGCGAGCAGCTGGAGGCCCAGGCGGAGCCTGCGGCGGGCCTCGTCCTCCGTGACGCCGAGGTCGGCGGCTGTCTGGCGGTAGTCGCGGCGCTGGAAGTAGGCCAGCTCCAGGGCGGCGCGCAGCGGGGCGGGCATGGCCGTGACGATGTAGTCGGCGCGGGCGGCGGCCGAGGCGCGGTGCACCTTGCGCTCCAGGTCCTCCGGGGTGCCCTCGCCGTCGGCGAGGGCCGCCGACTCCGTGTGCCGCAGGCGGCGCACGGCCTGCTGGTGGGCGAGCATGGCGATCCACGAGCGCAGCGGGCCCTGCTTGGGGTCGTACGCCTCGGGGTTCTCCCAGATGTGCGTGAACACCTCGCGCGTGATGCGGTCGGCCGCCGCCACGTCGCCGAGCACACGGTGCGCGAGGCCGTGCACCAGCGAGGCGAAGTGGTCGTACAGCTCGCCCAGCGCGGCTGCTTCGCCGTGCGCCAGGCGCTGCTGCATGCGGCGGTCCCAGCGGCGTGGCGCGTCCTTCGGCATGCGGCCCCCTCTGCGCTCGCCGTCGTCACCGGCCCGTTGCTTCGGTTGCTTCGGTTGCTTCGAATGTAGTCGGCGGCACTGACAGCGCACCGCCCTTTCCCCTCGCTTTCATGTTCTTTGCGGCAAAGCGGGGCCGTGCGCGGCCACGGATGATATTGAACGCCGCCCGTCGTCCCGGGTGCCCGGATCCGGGCGCGCAAAGCCCGCTTTCGGGACGGATGGGGCCCTGGTGTTTCATGGAACCGCTGTGGGGCAGCCGCGAGGAGAAGAAACGAAGGAGCTGCTTCCGGATCGGTGGACGAGGGGCTGGCGCGTGTCGTTGAAGGTGGCCGTGGGTGAGCAGGGCGACTGGGTCGTGCTGCGGGTGTCGGGGGAGATGGACCTCCTGGCGTCACCTGTGCTGCGCCAGCGCGTGCACGACGCCGTGGCCGACGGCCGCCGCAGCCTGGTGCTCGACCTGTCCGACGTGTTCTTCTGCGACTCCAGCGGCGTCGGCGTACTGATCACCACGCGCCGTCTGATGCGGTCCTGTCGCGGCCGGCTGCGGCTGATCCTGCCCGCGCAGGGCGCGGTCGACGGCTCGCACGTCAACCGGGTGCTCGCCGCGCTCGGTGTGCGGCGGCTGTTCGAGGTCTATCCGGACGCGGCGTCGGCGGTCGACGACGGCGCCGAACCGCTGACGGCGTAGCGCTCCGCCCATGGAGGGAAGGCCGAGCGGAGGGCCGGGCGGAGCGCGGGCGGACGCCAAGCGGAACCCTGTGTCCCGGTCAAGATCGGATTCCTGATACAACCGTCCCGGACGGCCCTCGTCGTCGCTGCGCCCGCAAGGTCGCACAGAGGTCGCACGGATGTCCGTGACACACCTTTGTCGCGGATTTCCCGCGGTCTTGGCACAGGCGTTGCTTTTCCGCCTCCTGGCGGCCGACGGCGTCGTACGCTCCTGGACAGATACCTGTAGGACGGCTCACGCGGCGGCGGTCGCGGCGGCCGGACCCCCCAACCGCATGAGAAGTGAGGCGGCCCGAAGACCATGGACAGTGCCGAGTACGAACGCAGGATCGCGGCCCGTTTCGCCACCTTCGACCAGGACGGCAACGGCTACATCTCCCGTGAGGACTTCAGCACGGCGGCCAAGGTGCTGCTCGCGGAGTTCGGGGTGACCGCACGGTCCGAGAAGGGCCAGTCCCTGTACATCGGGGCCGAGGCGTTCTGGCAGGGCATGGCGGGAATCGCCGACCGGGACGGCGACCAGCGCATCACCCGGGACGAGTTCGTGGGCGGAGCCGTGAAGCGGCTGCGCGACAACCCCGCGCGGTTCGCGGAGATCGCCCGGCCGTTCCTGCACGCGGTGATCGCCCTGGCGGACGGCGACGGCGACGCCTCCGTGACCCCCGCGGAGGTCCAGCGCGCCCTGCGGGCCCTGGGCGTGGAGTCCGACCTCGCCGAGCAGTCCGCCGCCGCGCTCGGCCCGGTGACGGAGGACCAGGTGGTCACGGCCTTCGCGGAGTACTTCACCGTCCCCGAGTAGCGGGTCCGCTCGCCCGGAGTGGCGGGACCGCTCGCACGGAGCAGCGGACCGCTCACCCGGAGAACTGCTCCCGCAACTTGTACTTGAGAACCTTCCGCAAGGCCTCGTTGCGGGGCAGCGCGCCCACCACCTCCACCTGCTCCGGCACCTTGTACACCGCGAGGCCCCGCGCCCGCAGGAACGCCGACGCCTCCGGGAGCGTCAACTCGGGGACTCCGGGAGCGCCTTCGACGACCGCGCAGACGCGTTCCCCGCGCTCGGGGTCGGGCAGCCCGACCACCGCCACGTCGGCGACCGCCGGGTGGGTGTGCAGCAGGTCCTCGATCTCCTTGGCGGAGACGTTCTCGCCCTTGCGGATGATGGTGTCCTTGGCCCGGCCGGTGAGCACGAGGTGCCCGGACTCCCGTACGTGTCCGAGGTCGCCGGTGACGAGGAACCCGTCCGCGTCGAACGCCGCGCGCGTGGCGGCCTCGTCCAGATAGCCCCGGCAGACCGCCTCGCCGCGCAGCCGCACCTCGCCGTCCGTGCCCGGGGGCAGCACCCCGCCGTCGGCGCCGGTGATCCGGATCTCCATGCCGGCGGGCGGGCGGCCCTCCGTGGTGGCGAGGTTCTCAGGGGTGTCGTCGGGGTCGCCCATCGTGATCATCGGTACTTCGGTCATGCCGTAGCCGTGGGCGAGGCGACAGCCCAGCTCGCGGACCACGGCGTGGTGGATCTCGGGCGGCTTGGGCGCCCCGCCGCCCGCGAGCAGCCGGAGCGTGGGGAGCAGCCTGCGCCCCGGCTGCTTGCGCTGCTCGGTGAGGAACATCGAGTAGAACGCCGTCGAGCCGCCCGCGACCGTCACTCCGTGCCGCCGGTATCCGGCCAGCGCGTCGGGCAGCGCGAAGTGCTCGAACATGACGGCGGGGAAGCCGCACAGGAGCAGCATCACCGTGTAGTCGGGGCCCGCGACATGTGCGAAGGGGAAGGCCATCGAGCCCACGTCGTCCGGGGTGAGGCGCAGCGCGTGCGCCAGGCAGGAGCCGCCCGCGAGCAGGGAGCGGTCGGTGTGCAGCACGCCCTTGGGGTCCGACGTGGTGCCGGACGTCCAGTAGATCCAGCGCACCGCCCGCCCGTCGGAGGGCGGCGCGGGCAGCAGCCCCGGGTCGCCTTCGGGCAGGTCGTCGTACGCGGTGAACACGCCGCGCGCCCCGAGCCGCCGCGCCATCTCCGTGTGGTCGAAGCCGCGCCACACGCCCGGTACGGCGAAGAACTCGGCCTCGGTCTCCCGGAGCGCGAAGCCGACTTCGCGGTCCCGGTGGAAGGGGATCAGGGGGGACTGGACGGCGCCGATCCTGGCGAGGGCGAAGGACAGGACGGCCGTCTCGACGCGCGTGGGGAGTTGCCACGCGACGACCGTGCCGGGACGCACTCCCATGCCGTACAGGCCCGCAGCGACCCGCTCGCAGCGGTCCCGCAGCCCGCCGAACGTCAGCGTCCGGTCGGCGGCGGGGTCGGCGGTGGCCTGGATCAGGGCGGGGGCGTCCGGGGTGAGGGCGGCGCGGCGCTCGATGAGTTCCCAGAGCGTGGCACAGGCGCTCAGGGCGTGGGCGGTGTCGTCGTGCACGGCGTCCCCCTCGGCGGCTCCGCGAACGGGTTCTGACGTTCCGTCAGTTAGGTGCAGAGCGTAGGGCGCGACTCCTTGCCGGTCCAGAGGGGCGGGGTTAGCCTTCGAGCTGACGTACCGTCAGAAACGTAGTGCCGGAGACGGGGGCCCTGCCTCATGGACCTGACGTACACACCCGAGGAGGAGGCCTTCAGGGCCGGGCTGCGGGACTGGCTCGCCCGGGTGCTGCCCGAACTGCCCGACCGGCCGGCGCCCGACGACTGGCCGGGGCGGCGGGCGTACGACACCGGGTGGCAGCGGACGCTGTACGACGCCGGGTACGGCGAGGTGCACTGGGACGCGTCCCCGACCCTCCGGCTGATCTTCCTGGAGGAGACGGAGAAGGCAGGAGCCCCTTACGTGGGCGCCAACTTCGTCGGTCTGCTGCACGCGGGCCCCACCATCGCCGCCGAGGGCACCCCCGAGCAGCGCGCACGCTGGCTGCCGCCCGTGCTGCGCGGCGACGAGGTGTGGTGCCAGGGCTTCAGCGAACCGGACGCCGGGTCCGACCTCGCGTCCTTGCGCACGCGCGCGTGCCGGGACGGCGACTGCTACGTGGTGAGCGGTGCCAAGATCTGGACCTCGCACGCCGAGGTCGCCGACTGGTGCGAGCTGCTCGTGCGCACGACACCGGTGAGTGCCGACGTGCCCAAGCACCGCGGCATCACCTGGCTCGCCCTGCCGATGGACGCCGCGGGCGTCACCGTGCGGCCGCTGCGCACCCTCGCGGGCACCACGGAGTTCGCCGAGGTGTTCCTGGACGAGGTGCGGGTGCCCGTCGCCAACAGGGTGGGCGCGCAGGACGACGGGTGGCGCGTGTCCATGGTGACGCTGTCGTTCGAGCGCGGCACCGCCTTCGTCGGGGAGGTCGTGGCCTGCCGGCGGCTGCTCGGTGAACTCGCCGCGCGGGCGCGCGCCAACGGGAGCTGGGACGACGCGGTGCTGCGCCGCCGCATCGGGCGGCTGAGCGCGGAGTTCACCGCCCTGTGGCGGCTGACCCAGTGGAACGTCTCCGGGGCCCGGCGCACCGGCGGCGTGCCCGGCTCCGGCGGCTCCGTCTTCAAGCTGCGCTACTCGCACGCCCGCCAGGAGCTGTACGAGGCGGCGGCCGACGTGCTCGGCCCCGACGCCCTGGACCTGGATCGCCCCTGGGTCCTGGAGCGGCTGTCGGCGCTGTCGTACACCATCGCCGCGGGCACCTCGCAGATCCAGCGCAACATCGTCGCCGAGCGCGTCCTCGGCCTGCCGAAGGGGCGGTGAGCCACGCGTGGACTTCCGGCCGAGCGAGGACCAACAGGCGTTGCGGCACGGCATCAGGGAGGTCCTGGAGGCCCGGTTCGGGCCGGAGGCGCTGCGTGCCGCGGTCGAAGCCCCCGCCCTGGACCGGGAGCTGTGGCGGGCCCTCGGCGACGCCGGGTTCTTCGCCCTGTGCCTGCCCGAGGACGCGGGCGGCGTCGGCCTCGGCCTGCCCGAGGCCGTGCTCGCCTTCGAGGAGGCGGGCCGGGTGCTGCTCCCGGGGCCCGCCGTCGCCACCTTCCTCGCCGCCGGTGAAATCGAGGGCGCCGCGGCGGGCGAGACCGTCGTCACCGCCGCCGAGGGGGCGCTCGTGCCCTGGCTTGCGGGGGCCGACGTGGTGCGAGGCGACACCGGCGGCGCCGTCGCCGTGCGGTCCG
The DNA here is from genome assembly GCF_009755605.1 of Streptomyces typhae. Taxonomy (GTDB): domain Bacteria; phylum Actinomycetota; class Actinomycetes; order Streptomycetales; family Streptomycetaceae; genus Streptomyces; species Streptomyces typhae. Next base: position 332,688 of record NZ_WPNZ01000007.1, on the reverse strand, counting down.
TGGATCCCCTGACGCCGCTGCACCGCGTACCGGAGGCACCGGACACCGGGACGCGGCGCCCGGCCCCCCTGGGCTCCGGTGCGCAGGGCCCGGACACCCTGGGCCCCGGTGCGACCGCCTCTCTCCTGCGCGCCGCCGAACAGCTCGGCTCCGCCACGCGTACGTGTGAGACAGCCGTGCGATACGCCCGCACCCGGGAGCAGTTCGGCGGGCCCGTCGGCCGCTTCCAGGCCGTGCAGCACCTGTGCGCCGACATGCTGGTCCGGGCGGAACTGGCCCGGGTCGCCGTGTACGCCGCCGCCGTCACCGGGGACCGCCTGGAGGCCGCGGGGGCCCGGCTGCTCGCCGACGACGCCGCCGTGCGCAACGCCCGCGACTGCCTTCAGGTGCACGGCGGCATGGGCTTCACCTGGGAGTCGGACGTCCATCTGCACCTCAAGCGGGCCTGGGTACGGGCCGGGCTCGGCGCCGGTGCCCGGCGCGCGGAGGAAGACCTTGCCGCGGCTCTCTGAAGGGCGCCCGGACCGAGGGGCGACAGGACGTCGCCGATTGCGCCCCGTGAGCACCACATGATCGACTTGTGTGCCGGTGAAAAGCCGGTAAGGCTACTGAGCGTCGATATCGGGTTGTGTCCTACGCGCGACTCGTCACGACGCGGAGTCGGTGCCCGGCTCCGGTACCTTGTGTGAGATGCGAGTGGTCCTGAGGCCGAGCCGTGCCGGTGTTGCCCCCGAGGCGGCTCCGTGCCTGGTGACGCGCGTTTCTCGCCGCGCAGGACGAGGCCGAGCGCCCGCCTGTTCGACCACCCGCAGTGTGCGTCGCACAGTATGCCGCACGCGTACTCCTTCGCGCTGGAATATGCCCGAAGCGCTTGTTGGGGTGACTGAACGTCAACCATGCTGTCTCCCAAGGGGATCACGGTCGGTGATCCCCTGGAGCCACGAGGCGATGTGTCCGCCGGTTCGGATGGTGTGAGCGGTGCAGGTGCTTCATGTTCAGCTGGAAGTCGGGCCGGATCCCGCGGAGGTGGGCCGGGCGCGCAGATGGGCCCGTTCCCGGCTTGCCGGGTCGGGTATAGCTGCCGACGAGCCGGTGGCCGAGACGCTGATCCTGCTGATCTCGGAACTCGTCACCAACGCCGTGGTGCACACGGGCTGTCCGGCGGTCCTGCGCATGCTGCTCCCCGGACCGCCCGCCGACGAGCCCGGCACCGACGAGCCCGGTACCGACGAGCCCGGCACCGTCCGGGTGGAGGTCGCCGACCGCAGCGCCCGCCCGCCCCGGCCCCGGCACGCGGACGGCGACGACACCAACGGCCGCGGCCTGGAACTCGTCGACGGCCTCGCCGACCGCTGGGGCTGGCGGCACGAGGGCGGCGGCAAGAGCATCTGGTGCGAGGTCGACCGCTGCGACGCGTCCACCCCCGCCGACACGTTCGCCGGCACCACCCACCAGGACTTCACCGGCGCCCCCCGCCAGAAGTTCGCGGGCACGAACCACCAGGACGTCGCGTACGAAGCCGTGTGAAGCGGTGCGGACCCCCGGTTTCCTCTGCGGAGCCGTGCGAAACCCCGGCTTCCCGTACGGGGCCGCGCGAGCCCCCGGCTTCCCCCGCGGAGCAGTGTGGACCCCCGGCCGCTCCCACGCCCTCCTGTGTCCCCGCGCCCCACGACGCGCGCCCCGCGCCCCCGAGCCGCCCGCCGTGCCGTCGTATGCGCCGTCCCGTGCCTCGATGCGCGGCCGTGCGCGGGCGCGGGTAAATCCGGCAAACCCCGTAAATCCTCGACTCGGTGTTGACGTACCGTGACCAATTGATCACGCTGGTCGCAGCGATCCGTCGCGAGGGGACGCCGAGGGGCGCTGGTGCCTGTGGCCCGGCCCTCGGCGAGGTGCGGTTCGTGATTCGGCGTGGTGCTCCTCCAGGGCGGCAAGGGGGGCGGGGCCCGTGCGCCGGAGCCGGATGGCGGCGCGCCGTACAGCGCTCGGGGCGGGCGCGGACGCGCCGCCACCCGACCCTCCCGGTGGGCCGGTGCCGGGGTCACAGAATCGCGACCGGCGCCACCGGAGAGCCCGTCGCCCCCAGGAAGGGCTCGGGCGTCGCCGACAGCAGGAAGGCGTACCGACCCGTCTCTCCACAGGCTGTGGACAAGTCCTCCAGATTCCAGTTCTGGCCCTGCGGCATGCCCATCTCGACCAGGTCGAGGGCGTGCACCGGCAGCCACAGGTTCTCGATCTCCGGCGGGCAGATCTCGAAGGTGAGCGTGTCGTTGGCGACGGCCGCCACGTCCCGCGCGTGGAACCACTCCGGCGTCCGCACCGACAGACCCGGCGACGGATACGCGTAGGCCGCCCTGTCGCCCGCCAGATACACCTGGAGCTGGCCCGTCCGTACGAGGACGATGTCGCCCGCGCCGACCGTGACGCGCCCGAACTCCTCGGCCACGTCCAGGTCTTCGGGCGTCACCGCGTGGCCGGTGGCCAGCCGCGGCAGGCCCTTGGCGGCGGCGACGTCGAGCAGGACGCCGCGCGAGACGACATGGGTGGCCGTGGCGATGGAGCTGAAGCGGGCACCCCCGTGCGCGGTGATCGTGTCGGCGGGGCGGCCGTTGTAGAGCAGGCCCGAGTGCGAGGCGTGCGGCAGGGCGTCCCAGTGAGTGGCCGCCTGTAGGCCCATCGTCACGGTGTCGTCGCTGGTGGCGACGGAGTCCGGGCCGAAGAGTCGTCGGTTGATCTGCACCATCGTGTGCAGCGGATTGACCCGGCCCGGGATCGCGCCGGACTGGACGCCGTCCTGGCGCAGCGGCAGCGCGAGCGGTACCCGCAGCCCCGTCCGCACCGTCGCGGCGGCCGCGCGCACCACCGCGTCGGTGATCAGGTTCAGGGTGCCGATCTCGTCGTCGGCGCCCCAGCGCCCCCAGTTGTTCACGCGCGCGGCGAGATCGGGGTACGGCGGCGGCAAGGACGGCGCGGCGGGCGGGTCCGGCGGGCTCGGCGCTGACATGGACGCTCCCCGGGGCTTGTCTTCCCGTGTCCGGCGGGCCATAAAATCTAACGGGTCGTCAGAAACCGCGGGAAGGGGCCGGTGTGGGGAACTTCTTGGCAGGCAAGGTCATCGCCGTGACCGGCGCCGGGCGGGGCATCGGCCGGGCGGTCGCCCTCGCCGCGGCGGCCGAGGGCGCGAAGGTCGTCGTCAACGACTACGGCGTGTCGATCGAGGGCGGTGAGCCCACGAGCGAGGTCGCCGCCGCCGTCGTCAAGGAGATCGAGTCGGCGGGCGGCACGGCGGTCGCCGTCGCCGACGACGTCTCCACGATGGCGGGCGGACAGCGGATCGTCGACGTGGCCCTCGCCGAGTACGGGCGCGTGGACGGCGTCGTGTGCGTGGCGGGCATCCTGCGCGAGCGCATGCTGTTCAACATGTCCGAGCAGGAGTGGGACCCCGTCGTCGCCACCCATCTGAAGGGCACCTTCACCGTCTTCAGGGCCGCGTCCGCCGTCATGCGCGAGCAGCGCTCCGGCACCCTCGTCGGCTTCACCAGCGGCAACCACCAGGGCTCCGTGGCCCAGGCCAACTACAGCGCCGCCAAGGGCGGCATCATCTCCCTGGTCCGCAGCGCCGCGCTCGGCCTGCACAAGTACGGGGTCACCGCCAACGCCGTCGCCCCCGTCGCCCGCACCCGGATGTCCGCGAACGTCCCCATGGAACTCACGGAGATCGGCGAACCCGAGGACGTCGCCGCCCTCGTCGTCTACCTCCTCAGCGACCGGGCCCGGCAGGAGAGGATCACCGGCCAGGTGTACACCGTCGCAGGCCCGAAGATCGCCGTCTGGGCCCAGCCGCGCGAGCTGCGCGCCGGGTACGCGGAGGGCGGCTGGACACCCCGGAGGATCGCGGACTTCCTGCCGGGGACCGTGGGCACCGACCCGATGCCGATGCTGGGCAGGCTGGAGGAGATGGCTCGGGCCGCCGGGGCCGAGGAGCGGCCCAACGCGGCGCCGCCGTCCCCCGGGAAGCGCCCTGGGCCCGCCCCCGGGTCCGGAACCGCTTCCGCCGCCGGGTCCGGAACCTCTCCCGCCCCCGGCCCCAACGCCTAGGCCACGCCGTGGACTTCGCATTCGGGGCCGCGGACGAGGCCTTCCGGCGGGAGGCGCGGGGCTGGCTGGAGGAACACCTCGTGGGGGAGTTCGCGGCGGCGGCCGGGCGGGGCGGGCCCGGCAGCGAGCACGAGCGCGGGGGCGTGCGGCGGGCCTGGGAGCGGGAGCTGGGGCGGGGTGGGTGGATCGGGATCGGGTGGGGGGTCGGGGGCGGCGGCGAAGGTACCGGGTGCGGCAGAGGTGGGTGCGGCGGCGAAGGTACCGGAGGCGGCAGAGGTGGGTACGGGGTGCGGCGGGCCTCCCTGACGCAGCAGGTCGTGTGGGCCGAGGAGTACGCGCGCGTGCGCGCGCCGGGCCGCTGCGGGCACGTAGGCGAGAACCTGCTGGCGCCCACCCTCCTCGCGTACGGCAGCAAGCAGCAGCAGGACACGTTCCTGCCGACCATCGCGCGCGGGGAGGCCCTGTGGTGCCAGGGCTACAGCGAACCGGGCGCCGGGTCCGACCTGGCGGGCGTGCGCACCGCCGCCGTTCGGGACGGCGACGGGACGTACCGCGTGACCGGCCAGAAGATCTGGACGTCCCTCGCGCACGAGGCGGACTGGTGCTTCGTGCTCGCCCGCACGGAGCCGGGCTCCCACCGGCACCAGGGGCTCTCCCTGCTCCTGCTGCCCATGGACCAGCCCGGACGCGTGGAGGTCCGCCCGATCAGGCAGCTCACCGGGACCAGCGAGTTCAACGAGGTCTTCTTCGACGGCGCCCGCGCGCGCGGCGACCACGTGGTGGGCGGCGCGGGCAACGGCTGGCGGGTCGCCATGGGTCTGCTCGGCTTCGAGCGCGGGGTGGCCACGCTGGCCCAGCAGATCGGTTTCGCGCGGGAGTTGGAGGACGTCGTGCGCGCGGCGCTGCGCGGCGACGGCGCGGCCGACCCGGTGTACCGCGACCGCCTGGTGCGGCAGTGGGCGGAGCTGCGCGTCATGCGCTGGAACGCGCTCCGCACGCTGGGGAGCACCGGCGGACCGGGGGACGACGCGGGCGCGCCCAGCGTGGCCAAGCTGCTGTGGGGCGGCTGGCACCAGCGCCTGGGGGAACTGGCGCTTGCCGTACGCGGCACGGCGGCCGCCGTCGGCCCCACGGACTGGCGCGCCGACGCCCCGTACGAACTGGACGCCGCGCAGCGCCTGTTCCTCTTCTCCCGTGCCGACACCGTGTACGGCGGCTCCGACGAGATCCAGCGGAACATCATCGCCGAGCGGGTGCTCGGCCTGCCGAAAGAGGCCAAGGGGCCGGTGAGGGGTACCCCATGAGAGGCGTGGTGTGCGACGGGGAGCGCGTCCAGGTCGTCGACGACCTGGAGGTACGGGACCCGGGGCCCGGGGAGGTCCTGGTGGCCGTCGCGGCGGCCGGCCTGTGCCACAGCGACCTGTCGGTCCTCGACGGGACGATTCCCTTCCCGCGGCCCGTGGTGCTCGGCCACGAGGGCGCGGGCGTCGTCGAGGCCGTCGGAGCGGGCGTCGCGCACGTCGCGCCCGGCGACCACGTGGCCCTGTCCACCATCGCGAGCTGCGGGGCCTGCGCCGAGTGCGGCCGGGGCCGCCCCACGATGTGCCGCAAGGCCATCGGCAGGCCGCAACAGCCCTTCGCGCGGGCCGGGAAGCCGCTCCACCAGTTCGCCGCGAACTCCGCGTTCGCCGAACGCACCGTCGTCAAGGCCGTCCAGGCCGTGCGGATCCCCGAGGAGATCCCGCTGACGTCCGCGGCGCTCATCGGCTGCGGCGTGGTCACCGGCGTCGGCGCGGTCCTCAACCGCGCGCGGGTCGCGTACGGCGACTCCGTCGTCGTCATCGGCACGGGCGGCATCGGCCTGAACGTCCTCCAGGGCGCCCGCGTCGCCGGTGCCACGACGATCGTGGCCGTGGACTGCGACCCCGCCAAGGAGGCGATGGCCCGGCAGTTCGGCGCCACCCACTTCCTTCCCACGGCGGACGCCGTCCCACAGATCCTGCCGACCGGCGCGGACCACGCCTTCGAATGCGTGGGCCGCGTGGAGCTGATCCGGCAGGCCGTCGACGTACTCGACCGGCACGGCCAGGCCGTCCTGCTCGGCGTGCCACCCGCGCAGGCCGAGGCGTCGTTCCTCGTCTCCTCCCTGTTCCTGGACAAGTCGATCCTCGGCTGCCGCTACGGATCGGCCCGCCCGCAACGGGACTTCGCGCTGTACGCCGACCTGTACCTGGCGGGGCGCCTGCTGCTCGACGAACTGGTGACGCGGACGTATCCGGTGGAGGAGTTCGCGGCGGCGCGGGCGGACGCGGAGGCGGGGAAGGTGGCGCGGGGGGTGCTGGTGTTCTGAGAAGGCTCGCGGGGGGGCGCTGGTGTTCTGCGAAAGCTCGCGGGGGCGCTGGTGTTCTGAGAAAACTCCTGGGGCGTTGTCAGTGGTGTGTCCTACCGTCGTTCCCATGAGCTATCGCGACATCGCCTCGCGGCAGACCCTGGCCTGGGCGGCCGTGTCCGTGGGCGCCCGGATGCCCGTGGCCATGGCGCCCCTCGCCCTGGTCTTCCTCGTTCGCGAACGGGACGGGGGTTACACACTGGGTGCGATGCTCGCCGCGGCCTACGTCATCGGTGAGATCGCAGGCGCCCCCTTCCTCGGCATGCGGATGCGGGCCGAGCGGGCCAGGCCGCAGCTGGCCGCGGGCCTGGCCGCCGGCGCGGTGGGCTTCGGGGCGCTCGGAGCGCTGCCCGGAGCGCCCGCCGCGGTGCTCGCGGTGTGCGCGTTCGTCGCCGGTGCCGCGCCCGCCGCCGCTCCCGGCGGTCTGCGTGCCCTGCTCAACGGCATGGTCCCGGAGCGGGCCGTGGCGCAGGCGATGTCCGCCGAGTCGATCCTGGTCTTCATGATCTGGGCGGCGGCCCCCGCGACGGTGGCGGGGCTCGCGCTCGGGGTCGCGCCGGGCCTGCCGCTGCTCCTCGCCGCCGTCCTGATGGCGCTGTCCGTGCCGGGCCTGTGGACGCTGCCCGCGGGCTGGAAGGCGGACGAGTCCGACCGGGAAGGCGAGTCGATGCTGCGCATCATGGCCCGCGCCTGGCCGGTGTACGTGACGGGTGCGGCAGGACTCTCGCTCCTGGCCCTCGCCGAGCTGATCCTGCCCGCGCTCCTGGAGCAGCGGGAGATATCCGTCGGCATGTCGGGCCCGCTGCTCGCGGGACTCGCGGTCGGCTCCGCGGCCGGCTCCTTCGTGTACGGGCTGCGGACCTGGCCGGGGCGCCTGCGCAGACAGAGCCTGGTGTGCATGCTCGGCGTCTGCGGCTGCCTCGCCGTGATCGCCGTGCTGCCGACGGCGCCATGGCTCGCGGTGGTCCTCGTCTGCGCGGGTTTCCTCCAGGCCGGTGCGATGCTCACCCGGCATCTGACCCTCCGCGAGGTCCTGCCCCCGAGCGCGCTCGCCGCGGGCTACTCGGTGATGTACGCGGCCGTGGGTGCCGGTTACGCGGCGAGCGGCTCCCTGGCGGGCGCCCTCCTCAGCGTCACCACGCCCTCCACGGCGATCCTGGCCGGGGTGGCCATGACGGTGGTCCTGACGCTGGTGGGCACGCTGGCGGAGGTCCGCCCGGCCCCGGCACCGGCCACGGCACCGGATGTTCCGGCTCCGTCGAACTCTGTGGCACGGCCGAGTTGAGGTGGACGCCCAGTCGCGCTGCGCGCTCGTCCTCAAACGCCGGACGGGCTGGTCTGCGGGGCTCAGCGCCCCGCGCGCCACTCCGGGGCGAGGACCGACCAGATCTCCTGGTCGTGCCGCTGCCCCCGGTAGAGGTAGCTGTCCCGCAGCACGCCCTCGCGGGACATGCCGAGCCGCCGTGCCACGGCGATGCTGGGCGCGTTGCCGGAGGAGACCCACCAGTCGACGCGGTGGATCCCGCGTTCCTCGACGGCCCAGTCGATGAGGACCCGGCACGCCCGGGTGACGAGCCCCTTGCCGGCCGCGGCGGGCTCCAGCCAGCAGCCCGCCTCGGCGGTGCCCTGGGCGACGTCCATGGTGCGCAGGATGACCGCGCCGACGAGCGCGCCGTCCAGGTGGATGCCGCAGATCCGGCCGGTGTCGGTGGCGGCCTTGTCGGCGTAGGCCTGTAGGTAGGCCCGGCTCGACGCCAGGTCGGTGACGACGTCGGGCAGCCCGTTGTGCTGCCCGATGAACTCCCGCCCCCGGTCGATGTGGGCCAGGAACTCGTCGGCCTGCCAGGGCTCCAACGGGCGCAGCTCCGCGCCGTCGGCACCGAGGGATATCGCGTACATCGGCGTCCTCATCGGGATCCTCCCCGTCCACCGCGGCGTACGTCACCGCGGCTGCGGGATCATTATCGGTCGGCGTCCGCGGCGCGGAACGTCCGCCGGTAGGTGGTGGGGGTCACCCCGAGGGCCGTCTGCAGGTGCTGGCGCATGGACTGGGCGGTGCCGAAGCCCGCGTCCCGGGCGACCTGGTCGACCGACAGGTCGCTGGATTCGAGGAGGTGCCGGGCCCGCTCCACCCGCTGCCGCGTCAGCCACTGCCCGGGGCTGACCCCGGCCTCCTCGCGGAACCGGCGGGTGAAGGTCCGCACGGACATCGCCTCCTGCTCGGCCATGTCCCGCAGCTGGATCGGCTCGTGCAGCCGCCCGAGCGCCCACGCCCGCGCCGTGGTCGTCGTCGCGACCTGCGGTTCGGGCACGGGCCGCCGGATGTACTGGGCCTGCCCGCCGTCACGGTGGGGCGGCACCACGGTGCGGCGGGCGACCTCGTTGGCGACGGCCGTGCCGTGGTCCCGGCGTACCAGATGCAGACACAGGTCGAGGCCGGCGGCGACCCCCGCCGACGTCAGCACGTCGCCGTCGTCGATGAACAGCACGTCCGCGTCCACGTCGACCGCGGGGAAGAGCCGCTGGAAGTGTTCGGCCGACGACCAGTGCGTGGTGGCGGGACGCCCGTCCAGATATCCGGCCGCCGCGAGGACGTAGCCGCCGGTGCAGATGGACACGAGCCGGGTGCCGGGCCGCAGGTGGGCGAGGGCGGCCGCCAGCTCGTCCGTGAGGCGGCCCTCCTCGTACACGGGCCCCAGTTCGTAGGAGGCGGGCACGACGAGGGTGTCCGCGGCGGCGAGCGCCTCCGGCCCGTGCTCGGTGAGGATCGCGAAGTCGGCGTCCGTACGGACCGGCCCCGGCGGCCGGACCGAGCAGGTCACGACGGAGTACAGCGGCCGGCCCGCGGCGTTCCTGGCCCGCCCGAAGATCCGCTGCGGGATGCCGAGTTCGAAGGGGATGACGCCGTCGAGGGCGAGGACGACGACCCGGTGCTGCTTGCCGAGTTCCTTACGGGATTCCTGCACGGCTCGATCCATGGCCCGATCCTAGCGAAGGCTGTCCCTCGGGCCACTCGTCGGCGGTGATCGGCGCCACGGAAGCTGTCTGACGTGAGCGAGACAATGAATCCGCAGCCGCAGCCGCAGCCGCAGCCGCAGCAGCCGCAGCAGCCGCAGCAGCCGCCGCAGTCGCCGCGGACGCCGGGAACACTCCAGGCGGAAGTGGGGGACGAGACGGCCGGGCCGGTCGAGCCGAGCGGGTCGCCGCGCCCAGGGCGCAAGGGCCGGCGAACCGTCCGCGTCCGCCGCGTCCGCCGCGTGCACCGGGCCTGGTTCGTCGCCGCTGTCGCCTTCGTGACGATCATCGGCGGCGCCGCCTTCAACTCGCTGCCGGGCCTGCTCATCGACCCGCTGCACGACGAGTTCGGCTGGTCCCGGGGCGAGATCGGCTTCGCGGTGTCCATCGACATGGCGCTGTACGGCCTGACCGCGCCGTTCGCCGCGGCGCTCATGGACCGCTTCGGCATCCGCAAGGTCGTCGTGGCCGCCCTCGGCCTGGTCGCGGCCGGCGACCTGCTCAGCGTATGGATGACGGCGAGCTGGCAGCTGATGCTCTACTGGGGCCTGCTCGTGGGCCTCGGCACCGGATCGATGGCGCTCGCCTTCTCGGCGACGGTCACCAACCGCTGGTTCGTTCGGCGCCGCGGCCTGGTCACGGGCATCCTGACGGCGGCAGGCGCCTCCGGGCAGCTGGTGTTCCTGCCGCTGTGCGCGTGGATCGTGGACGAGCACGGCTGGCGGCCCGCGTCGGTGACGGTGGCGCTGGCGGCGCTGGTCGTGGTCCCGTTCGTGTGGCTGCTGCTGCGCGACCATCCGGCGGACGTGGGACTCGCCCCGTACGGCGGGGAGTACGTACCGAAGCCGGAACCGGCGCGGGGCGCGGCGCGCAGGACGGTACGTGTGCTCCTGGACGCCGCGCGCACGGGCCCTTTCTGGCTGCTCGCGGGCTCGTTCGCAATCTGCGGTGCCTCCACTAACGGCCTGATCCGCACGCACTTCGTGCCCTCCGCGCACGACCACGGCATGCAGATCACCGCGGCTGCGTCGCTGCTCGCCGTCATCGGCGTCTTCGACGTCGTGGGCACGATCGCGTCCGGCTGGCTGACTGACCGCTTCGAGGCGCGCCGCCTGCTCGCGGTCTACTACGCGCTGCGGGGCGTCTCGCTGCTCTTCCTGCCGATGCTCCTGGCACCGACCGTGCACATCCCGATGATCTTCTTCATCGTCTTCTACGGCCTCGACTGGGTGGCGACGGTCCCGCCCACGCTGGCCCTGTGCCGTGAGCACTACGGTGCCGACAGCGCCATCGTCTTCGGCTGGGTCCTCGCCTCGCACCAGGTGGGGGCGGCGGTGGTCGCCTTCCTCGGCGGTGTCGCGCGGGACGTCTTCGGGTCGTACGACGTGGTCTGGTACGCGTCCGGGGCGCTGTGCGCGGCGGCGGCGCTGATGGCGCTGGTGATCCGGCGCAATGTGCCGGAGGTGGCGGCGTCGGCGGCGTGAGCGTCACGCGCGGGGCGTGAAGTCGCCGAAGGCGCCGCGGTGGAAGAGCAGCGGCGCGGCGGCCCCGGCCTCGGCGCCGAGCGCTTCCACGCGCCCCACGACGATGAGGTGGTCGCCGCCGGTGTGCACGGCGTGCACGGTGCAGTCGATCCAGGCGGGCACCCCCGCGAGCCGCGGCGACCCGGTGACCGGCGCGACGTCGTACGCGACCCCCGCGAACTTGTCCGCCCCGCCCGCCCCGCTGACCGCGAAGGCGCGGCACAGCGGGCCCTGGCCGGCACCGAGGACGTTCACGCAGAAGACGCCGGCGCGGGCGATGCGGGGCCAGGTGGTGGACGACCTGGCGACCATGAAGGAGATGAGGGGCGGGTCGAGGGAGAGGGAGGAAAAGGACTGGCAGGCGAAGCCTGCGGGGCCGGGGGCGGCACCCGGGGGTCCCGGGTGCCCTCGGGTTCCCAGGTTCCCTGCGGGCACCAGGTCCCCTGCCGTTCCTGGGTTCCCTGTGGGTTCCGGGTCCCCTGCCGGTGCCGTCACGACCGTCACGCCGGTCGCGAAGTGCCCCAGTACGCGGCGGAACTCGGCCCCGTCGACCGGCGCCCGCTCGTCCTCGCGGACGGCCCGCAGATGGGGCGGCGGCAACGCCTCGACCTCCGGCCCCGCCGAGGTCGGCGCCCCGACGGACCGGAGATATCGGACGACGGTGGCCGCCATGCCTGCGTGTCCCATCATGGCTCCATTGAACCTGACGGTGCGTCAGTTCGGAAGGGGTGAGGCCCGGTGGGTCCCTCTGGTCTTGACCTTGTGGAGGGCGGCAAGCGCGCGGAGTTGCCGCCGCTCGGCCGCTGTCGCCGGGCGGATCGCCCCCGGCGGTACCGACCAGGTGAGCCCCGCCGGGCGGACCAGGGCGACCCTGGATCCGTCGAACCCGGTCACGCGGGCGGGCATCTCGTAGCTCCGGTCGTACACGACCATGCCCACATGGATCGCCTGCCTGTCCACTCAGGACACCTTCCGGGACCAGCGGCGTGGCGGCGCGTCAGAGAGATTCTCCTGGTGGTCCAGGAGCGCGTTCAGTACGCGGGCGAGCTTCTGCGAGTGAGCGATCCCTGCGGCCGGTCCCGCAGGAGGTGCCACGTTGAGTTTCATGCGTGCTTCGCCCAGGCATGCCCGCGCGCACGTGGCCGGTACGTCATCGTCGGGGAACCATGCGGTGGCGGCCTCCACCTCCGGGATCAGGAGCATGATGTGCCCCCGCAGGAGGAGAGTCAGATCGTTCAGTTCCTTGGGATCGGTCACCACCTCCGCTCCCGGCGACAGCAGACGCGACGTGGTCCGGCGCATCATGACTGCGTCCACGGGCCCCTCGCGTACTGCGGCCCGGGCGCCCTCGGCTGCCGCGTTTCCCATGACTGACTCCATCCGCTCGGCTACCACCGCAGGATTGCCGACCCGGACGGACGTATCTGAGCCATTTCTACGGACAGTTGACGCATCGGGGCGCTACCTTGCAAAAGGTCCAAATGTCCGTGGGGGAGACCTTGAATACATCGCTGAGGCACGCTATGGACGCTGCCAACCAGTCACCCCGACGTTTGGCTGCACGCGTTGGGAGTGGATGAAGACATGCTCTGGCCCAAAGCCGTCAAGGAGCGGCTGAAGACAGGTGGGGACCTGGAGATCGTCCAGAGTTACCCCTACCGTTCCGCGGCCCCGTCGACACTCTGGGGCTCCTTGTCCGAAGAGACCCGGGAAGAGCTGTTCCTGAGCGGCTACACCAACTACTTCTTCTGGACGCTGGTTCCGGCGTTCTCGCAGGTACTCCGGCGCAAGACGCGTGACGGCGTTCGGGTCCGCTTTCTGCTCGGTGATCCGGGAGGCGAGGTCACCCGGCAGCGGGAAGCCGTCGAGGACATTGCTCTCTCGGTCTCCACGCGCATCAACATGACCTTGGAAGAACTGGCGCGGCTCGACCCGGTGGAGGGGCTGGAGGTGCGCTTCAGCGCACCCGAGGACGCCATCAACCATGTGTCCCTGTCAGTCTTCCGGTTCGACGGCGACGCGTTGGTGACCCCCCACCTGGCCAGGCTGGTCGGCCACGACTCGCCCCTGCTGCACCTGCGGCGGGTCGGCGAGGGCGGCATGTTCGATCGCTTCTCCGAGCATGCCGAGGAGCTGTGGTCCAGGTCCCGGTCCGTGGGATAGCCGCGGGATGATCGAGCTCAGTGGCCCCGGTACGCGGGCTGCCTGCGTTCCACGAACGCTCGCACTCCCTCCTGCGCGTCCCGCGTCGTCATGTTGATCTCCTGTGCGGCGGCCTCCGCGGCGAGGGCGGTGGTGCGGTCCGACTCCAGGGAGGCGTTCACGAGCTGCTTGGTGAGGGCGAGGGCGCGGGTGGGGGCCGCGGCCAGGCGGTCCGCCCAGGCGCGGGTCGTCTTCTCCAGGTCGGCGTCCGGGACGACACGGTTGACCAGGCCCAGGCGGGCCGCCTCCGTGGCGTCGATCGCGTCGCCGAAGAACATCAGTTCCTTGGCGCGCTGGGGGCCGATCAGTCGGGGGAGCAGATAGGCGCCCCCGCCGTCCGGGACCAGGCCCCTGCGGGCGAACACCTCGATGAAGCGGGCCGACTCCGCCGCCAGGACCAGGTCGCAGGCCAGGGCCAGGTGGGCGCCCAGGCCCGCCGCCGTGCCGTTCACCGCCGCGAGGACCGGTTTCTCGCAGTCCAGGACCGCGGTGATCAGGCGCTGGGCGCCCTGTCTGAGGGTGCGGGAGATGTCGCCCGCCTGGCGTTCCGCGGTGGGGGGCGGGGTGCCGGTGCCGACCCGGAGGTCCGCGCCGGCGCAGAAGCCCTTGCCGGTGGCTGTGAGGACGACGGCTCGCACCGTCGGGTCGGTGGTCGCTCCCTCCAGGAGGGTGATCAGGTCGTCGCGTTGGGTGGGGGTGAGGGCGTTCAGGACGTCCGGGCGGTTGAGGGTGATCCAGGAGATGCCTTGGGCGTCGAGGGTGTGGAGGAGGGCGGGGGCGGAGGTTGGGTCGGGGGTGGGCATGTGGGGTCCGTTTCGGTGTGGGTGGGTGGGTGGGTGGGTGGATGTGGCCTCGCGGGGCGCCCCAGTCCCGCCCCCTTCCCGTAACCAGGGGCGCTGCGCCCCCTGGACCCCAGCTCTTGTCGGCGCTGCGCGCCTCGTCCTCAAACGCTGGACGGGCTGGAAATACGCCGGGGCGGGTGGGAGAGAAGGGTGGGTGGGTGGGGGAAGACCGCCGCGGAGCGGCGGCTCGTTGCGGGGCCGTCGCCGGACGGGGTGGGTGTGGCCCCTCGACCCCGGTGCGGGTGGAGGGCGGGTGGAAGGGCGGGTGCCCCCTCAGTGGCAGACGGCCAAGGCGTCCAGGGCCACAGCCCCCTGCCCCCGGTCCAGCACGACCAGCGGGTTGATGTCGAGCTCGGCGAGGGAGTCCCCGAGTTCGAGGGCCATGCGCTGGACGCGCAGGACGACCTCGACCAGGGCGTCGACGTCGGCGGGGGCCGCGCCCCGGACCCCGTCGAGGAGGGCGCGCCCGCGCAGGGCGGCGACCATGCGGCGGGCCTCCTCCTCGCCGAACGGCGGCACCCGTACCGCGACGTCCCGCAGCACCTCCACGAGCACCCCGCCGAGCCCGACCGTGACCGTCGGCCCGAAGAGCGGGTCGGGGGCGACGCCGACGACCATCTCGACGCCGACGGGTACCAGTTGGCAGACCAGGACGCCGTCGAGGCCGACGCCCTCGTAGCGGGCGATGTCGGTGAGGTCCCGGTAGGCGTCGCGGACCTGGCTGGCGGAGGTGAGGCCGACCCTGACCAGGCCGAGCTCGGTCTTGTGGGCGATGCCGGCGCCGGACGCCTTCATGACGACGGGGTAGCCGACCAGGCCCGCCGCCCGTACGGCAGCCGCCGCGCTGGTGACCAGTTGCTCGCGCGGTACGCGGATCCCGTACGCCCGCAGGAGTTGCTTCGCCGCGTGTTCGCTCAGGCGGTGGCCCGGTTCGAGGAGGGCCTGGGCCTTGCGGAAGGACGGCGAGACGGTGCGCGGGGCCTCGTCGAAGGGGGAGCGGTAGGAGGACGTGAACCGGTGGTGGTCGACGTACGCCCGTACCGCGCCGATGCAGTTGGCGAACGTACGGAAGGTGGCGACCCGCGACGAGCCGAGCAGCGTCTGGCGGTACGCGGCCTCCGTGCCCACCGGCGACCCCCACACCACGCACACCAGCTTGTCCGTCTCCTCGGCCGCCGCCACCAGGTCCTCGGCGAGCTTGTCGCTCATCGGGGGGAAGGGGCCGGTGATCGGGCAGATGAGGACGCCGACGTCGGGGTCGGCCAGGATCGCGTCGATGATCTTCCGGCCGCGCCAGTCCCCGACCGGGTGGCCGCCGTTGTCCACCGGGTTGGCGACGTTCAGGTAGTGGGGGATCCAGTCGTGGAGTTCGGCCTGCTTGGCGGCGGACAGCGTCGGCAGGCGCAGGCCCGCCCCGGTGGCGAGGTCGGCGAAGTGGGCGCCGGTGCCGCCCGAGATCGAGTACACGACGACCCCGTCCGACCGCGGTGGCCGCGCCCGCGCCAACAGCGCGGCCGTGTCCTGGAGTTCGTCGAGCCCGTCGACACGGATCACCCCGAACTGCCGCATCGCCGCGTCCACGACGGCGTCGGACCCGGTCAGCTTGCCGGTGTGCGACGCGGCCGTGCGCGCCCCGGTCTCGGTGCGCCCCACCTTGACCGCGACCACCGGCACCCCGCGCCGGGCCGCCCGGTCGGCGGCCAGCAGGAAGGCGCGACCGTCCTTCAGCCCCTCCACGTACGCGGCGATCGCGCCGACCTCGGGCTGCTCGGCGAAGTACGAGATGAAGTCCGCGGTCTCCAGATCGGCCTCGTTGCCGGTCGGTGCCCAGTGGGAGAGGCGCACCCCGAGCTCCTGGAGGGTGAAGACGGGACGGCCCTGGTGGCCGGACTGGGTGATCAGCGCGATGGCGGGGCCTTCCAGGTCGTCGCGGAACTCCTCGAAGGCGTTGAGGTTGGTGTTCGGGCCGAGGAGGCGCACCCCCGCGCGGCCGGCCGCCGCGGCGAGCCGCTCCTGCTCGGCGGCGCCCGCGTCGCCGGACTCCGCGAACCCGGCCGCGAACGCCACGGCGAACTTCACCTTGGCCTCCGCGAGTTCCTCGACGACCGGCAGCGGATCGCCGACCAGGAGCACGGCCAGGTCGACTGTCTCGGACAGCTCCCCGACCGAGCGGACGCACGGCCGGCCGAAGACGGCGTCACGGGTCGGATGCACGGGGTGCAGCCGCGCGCCGACCCGCTCGGACCAGTCGAGCAGGCGGCGCGTGATGCCCGTGTTGGGCCGTCCCTCGGCGTCGGACGCGCCGATGACGGCGACGGACTCGGGGTGGAAGAACCGGTCGAGGTCGGGTACGTCGGCGTACAGCGGCCGGCCGCCGACGTCCAGGTCGCCGGCTGCCGCGGCGCGGCCGTGGACGGTGGCGGCGGGAAGGCTGCCGCAGGCCACCGCGCGGGCGCGGCGGGGGTCGGAGGTGAAGGTGCCGTATGTCGATCCAAGCATCGGTCCGCCCGCTCCTGTGTGACAGCAACATAACTGACGCATAGTCAGATTACTGAACTGACGTTGCGTCAGGAATGGGGCTGCGTGTATTTGACGACGGTGCGGGGAGGTCGTCGTACCGGTACGGAGGAGTCGTGGTGTGTCGGGGCGCGGCCGGGTACGGAGGAGTCGCCCGGGGAGGGTGCGACAGCTGCGTACGCCCGGTAACACCACGGAACCGCAGAAACCGGCCGCTGCCAAGGGCGCGCGGGCGAACTGGCCGGTTACTTACGGGTCGGTAGGCCCCGGGGGGCCGTAGCCCCTCACCCGCGAGCCTCGGCGCGCGCCTGTGCGCGAGCCTTCGCGCGCGCCTGTGCCTGCGCCCGTGCCTGCGCCCGTGCCTGTGCTTTCGCCACCGCCCCCGCGATCCGTCCGGCGTCCCTGGCCAGTTCGCGCAGCATCCCGCTGATGGGGTTGGTGAAGCCGGTGAAGTACAGGTCGGGGGCGCCCGGCGCGGTGCGCGGGCCGTGCGCCCGGGGGCGCCCGCGGTCGTCGAGCACGCCGAGGTGGCCGAGCAGTGGTTCCAGGGCGCGGTGGTAGCCGGTGGCGGCGATGACGGCGTCCGGGCCCACGCGGCTGCCGTCCGCGAGGACGACCTTGTCCTGCTCGAAGGACTCCACGGCTGCCACCGGCTCGACGCGGCCCGCGCGCACGGCGTCGATCAGGCCGACGTCCTGCACCGGGATGGCGCCCTGCCGGACCCGGGAGTAGAGGCCGGTCCGCGGGCGCGGCAGCCCCCGCGCGGACAGGTCGGGCACGCTCACCCGCGCCACCACGCGGGCGAGGCGGTCGACCACGGGCAGTGGCAGTCGGCGGCACAGGATGCCGGAGCGCTGCGCGGGCCACCCGGCCGTGGACCGGCGCACGATGTGCGGCGTCGTGCGCACCGCGAGCCGCACCCGGGCGGCGCCGCCCTCGACGAGGTCGACGGCGATCTCCGCACCGGTGTTGCCGACGCCGACGACCAGGACGTCCTTGCCTGCGTACGGGGCGGGGTTGCGGTAGGCGCTCGCGTGCAGCAGGTCGCCGGTGTAGGCCTCACGGCCGGGCCAGTCCGGCAGGCGCGGGGTGTGGTTGTGGCCGGTGGCGATCACGACGGCGCTGCCGGTGAGCTCGCGGCCGCCGGTGGCGCGGAGGAGCCAGCCGGCGTCGTCGGCCGTCCGCTCCAGGCGGGAGACCTCCACGCCGGTGACGACCTCCAGGCCGTGGTGCTCGGCGTACTTCTCCAGATAGCGGACCACGTCGTCGCGCGCGACCCAGCGCCCGAAGGAGCGCGGTATCGCGAGGCCCGGCAGGCCGGAGAGGCGGCGGGTGGTGTGCAGCCGGAGGCGGTCGTAGTGCGCGCGCCAGGAGTCGCCGACCCGGTCGGACTTCTCCAGGACGACGGCGCGTACGCCGCGGGCGCGCAGCGCGGCCGCGGTGGCGAGCCCGCCGGGGCCGCCGCCGATGACGTAGACCGGGCGGTCGTCGGCCGGGCGCCTGGTCGCGGGGCGCTCGGCGCGGCGCGCGCGGGAGGTGGTGGAGTCGGCCATGTTCTGGAGCGTAACCACGCCGTCACTTGATGGGTGACGGTCAAGTCCGAAACCGGTTGCGATCCGATCACGCGTACGGACGCGCGCGCACCCTTTCCTGTACTCCCGTGACGCTTCTGTCGTCCTGTCGCCCTTCGCATTGAACTGACATACCGTCAGGTCGAGGAGGTGTCGGTGCCCGGAACATCCCTGGCGGGGTGGGGCGGGGCGGCGGCCCGAGGCGGGAAGAGGCGGGAAGAGGGGGCGCGGCGTGGAGGCGTTCGGGTACGGCGGCGGCGGTCGGTGCACGATGCACCGCTCCCGGGGCGGTGTGCGGTCGGGGAGTCGGGGCCGGTGGGGCGAAAAGGGCTGGTTTGAGGGGCGTGCGGGGGGCTTGTGGGCCGTCTTGTGCGCCGTAGGGGATGAGGGCGGGGCGGGTCCGGGCGGGGCGGGTCCAGGTGAGGTGGGTCCGGGCGGGGTGAGTTCGGACGGGGCTGCGGGGGGTGCCCGGTGAAGGGGGAGGTTCCGCTGGAGGAGCAGGTGCCGCGTGGCCGGGCAGGGGGCGCGCGGCACGATCTCCCCGAGCCCGACGCCTTCACCCGCCCCTACTGGGACGCCGCCGCCGAGGGGCGGCTCCTGATCCGCCGATGCCACGCCCCCGCCTGCGGGCGCGCGCACCACTACCCCCGCGAGTTCTGTCCGCACTGCTGGAGCGAGGACGTCACCTGGGAGCGGGCGAGCGGCCGGGCCACCCTCTACACCTGGTCCGTCGTCCACCGGAACGACCTGCCGCCCTTCGCGACCCGCGTCCCGTACACGGCCGCGGTCGTCGACCTGGCCGAGGGCCCGCGCATGATGACAGAACTCGTCGAGGCCGCCGCGTCCGTCGCGGGCGCGGGGCTGCGTCCGGGTCTGCCCCTGGAGGTGGTCTTCCGTGTGCGGGCGCCGGGGGGTCCGGTGGTGCCGGTGTTCCGGCGGTGTGTGGGGGCGGGCGCTTGAGTGTGCGCGTACGGGCGCGGGCATGCGTACGGGGGCAGGGGTGCGCGTACGCGCACAGGCATGCGCGTACGCGCACAGGCATGCGTACGCATGGGGCCACTCGTCCGCATGCCTGTGCGCGTGGGGCCACACGTACGCGTGGGACGCAGCCGGATGCCGAATCCGCGACCGGTTGCCGCACCCGGATGCCGAAACCGCGACCGGTTGCCGCACCCGGATGCCGCATCCGCGACCGACTGCCGCACCCGGATGCCGCATCCGCGACCGACTGCCGCACCCGGAGGCCACATCCACGACCGGTTGCCGCACCCGGATGCCACATCCACGACCGGTTGCCGCACCCGGATGCCACACCGGCAGCCGGACGGCGCATCCGCGACCGGCTGCCGCAACGCCCGCTCAGCCGACCGCCGCGACCCGCTTCGCGTACCGATGGCACGGTACGCGGATGGGACCGTTGTCGCTCGCCGCCAGGTACTCGAAGAGGCCCTCGTCGGTCCAGCCGTTGCGTTCGTAGAATCTGCGGGCGCGGGCGTTGCCGTTGACGACGGCGAGCCAGGCCCGCGCGTACCCCTTGCCCGCCACCCGCTGTTCGGCGGCGGTGAGGAGGGCCTTCGCGACCCGGGTACCGCGGTGGTCCGCCGCGACGTACACCTGCTCGACCTCGTCGTCGACCACCATCACGAAGCCGGCGACCGCGCCGCCCACCACGGCGACGACGGTGTCCGTGACCCGCTGCGGGGCGCGCAGCCCGAAGGAGTGCGGGGTGCGCACCGCGAGCAGCGCGGCGGGCACGTTGCCGAGGTGGCCGTCGGCCCAGCCCTCGTGCCAGATCCGGGCGACGTCTGCCGCGTCGTCCAGCGTCGCCGGACGCAGCGCGGGTTCCTCGTGGGTCGTCACGGCCACATCAACTCCCTCACCCAGCCCTCGTTCGGCGTCGCGCGGTAGCGCAGTCGCACATGCCGCCTCCGCGCGTCCCCCTGGAAGAATTCCACCTCTTGCGGCACCAGTACGTACAGCGTCCAGCCCGGCGCGTCGGCGTCAGGTTCTGTGTGGGCACGTTCCCACGCGGCCTCCGAGGCACGCGTCAACTCCGCGTACGAGGTCAGCACTTCGCTCTGACGACCGACGAGCGCCGCCGCGAGGGCCCCCGTCGAGCGGGCGTGCAGATCGGCGAGCGCCTCGCGGTGCGGAGCCGTCCGCACGGGGCCGCGCAGCCTGATCTGGCGGGCCTGTGCGGGCCAGTAGAAGTGCAGGGCCCCTCGCGGGTGGGCGGCGAGCTGCCTGCCCTTGGCGCTTGTCGCGTGGGTCGCGAAGTGCCAGCCGGCGTCGTCGGCGTCGTGCAGCATCACGGTCCTGACGTCCGGGGCGCGGTCCTTGCCGTCCTCGCCGGTCTCGTCGACCGTCGCCAGCGCCATGGTGTGCGGCTCGGGCTGGCCCGCGTCGACCGCTTCGGCGAACCAGCGGTGGAACAGGGCCACGGGGACGGGCGGGGCCACCGCGGGGTCGAACTCCGGCAGGTCGATGTCCCACACCTTCTGGGCGCGCAGGAGCCGTTGGAACTCCGTGGGGGGTGGGGCGGGGGCGGCAGCGGGGTCGGGTGTGGTCATGGGGGAGATTCTCTCCCCCTGGGCGGGGCACGGCTGCCAGGACGAGGGTCACGTACCGGTCACCGTGCCGTCCGCCGCTGTTCATGAGCCGCGGGGCAACGCGGCTCCCGGGCCTCCTGTCTAACTGAATGACCAGAAGCACCACGACACCAACAGCCGCACGCACACGAACGAGCACACCCGCACAGCCGCACATCCGCACACCCTGAAGGGTTACTTCCGCATGCGCATTCACCGGACCGTCGCAGCCACCGCCACGCTCGCCCTGACCCTCGGCACGGCCGCCTTAACGGCGTCGAACGCCCAGGCGGCGCCGGCCGCGCCGACCGCCGCGCGGGCCACGGCGTCCGTCGTCCACGACGGCGACGAGCTCTACTACAAGGCGGCGCCCGGCCAGGTAAACAAGGTGACGGTCGACGAGAGGATCGAGCACCGCGGCGAGCACGACGACTACTACCTCATCACCTTCCACGACAAGTACGACATCACCATCTCCGCCGACGCGGCGGAGTGGGACGAGTGCGTGTACCCCGAGGAGGGCGACCGCACCGCCGTACGCTGCGCGTTCAAGATCCCGGAGAACTCGGACGACTCCGACACCTACCGCATCGACCTCGGCGACAAGAGCGACACCGCGACCCTCCCGCTCGACAGCAGCGCTTGGGCCGGCGTCTACGGCGGCAAGGGCAACGATGTCATCAAGGCGTCGCAGTCCGCGATCCTGCACGGCGGCGACGGCGACGACCGCCTCGACGGCGGCGGCGGCCCGATGGGCTTCGGCCCGTTCGGCGACGCCGGGAACGACACCCTCACGCGCTGTAGCCAGGACTGCTTCGGCGGCCCCGGCAACGACTCCCTGACCGGCACCGGCGAGGAGAACACCCTGCACGGCGAGGACGGCAACGACGTCCTGCACGGCAAGGGCGGCGCCGACGTCCTCTTCGGCGGCAAGGGCAACGACAAGCTGTACGGCGAGGCCGGGAACGACACCCTGTGGGGCAACAGCGGCGACGACGTCCTGTGGGGCGGCACTGGCAGGGACAAGCTGTCCGGGGGGCCGGGGCGCAACGAACTCCACCAGGACTGAACAGCCGTACCCGGCTGCCCGCCCCCTGAGCGGGGGTCCGGCCGCGGTGCTCGGACTGTGGGTCACCCCTTGACGCGAGCTGCTGGGTCGGGGGTGGCCCGCACCGGCCGATCCGCGGCAGTAGGTCCCACAGCGCACCTGCCGTCAGACGGCGCGGGCTTGGGCTGTGGGTAAGCGCGCGACCCACGTTGCGACTTCGGTCAGATGCTCGGACTGCAGCCCGAGGTGGGGATCGGGCTGAACGAGGAGGGTAGCCGTTCCGTGGGCGGTGCGCTCTCTCGCCCAGGCATGGTCGAGAGCGGTGAAGTCGTCGTCGATCCAGACGGCGGCGGCGTCGCCGAGCCAGGTGTCGACGTGGTCGCGTTTCCACAGGTAGCCGTTGGGGTGGCTGGTGGTGATCTGCGGGCGCGGCAGGTCGACGTACGGCAGCGTCGGGAGGCCCAGGAGTGGCCCGATGAGGGTGGTGGCGTCCTGGCGCCAGCTGGTGCACCAGACGGGGGTGACCAGGCCGGTGCGGATGACGTCCATGAGCAGGTGGCCGTGGTCGGGGTTGAGCCAGACGGCGACCGGGTCGTCGGTGCTGCGGCCGGTCGGGGCGACGTCGTGGCGGGCGTGGGTGGCCGGGGTCGAGCCGTGCTCGTCGGGGAAGGGTACGAGGACGCCGTCGACGTCGAGAAGCAGGTAGGGCGGGCGCATCGGTCCTCCACGGGCCGGACGGTCGCGGCTGTCAGAGCCTGCGGGCGCGGATCAGCAGGGTGGTGGGCCAGTGGCCCGCGCGGGGATCGTGGAACTCCTTGGCAGAGGTGATCCGGAAACCCGTTCGACCGAGGTGCTTCTCCCAGCGGTCCGTGGAGAACTCCCACCGGGCGACGGGGAGCCGGGAGCGGTCGGGGAGAGTGACGTGGTCGCGGCGGGGACGGTCGTCGCCGGACGGGCTGCGGCCGCCGCGCTGCGGGTGGGGGACGGAGAAGGCGAGCACCCGGCCGGGCGTGAGGCGTCGGGCGATGGCCGGGAGCAGGAGTTCGGGGGCGGCGAGCCCTACTGCGCCGAAGACGGAGTAGATCGCGTCGAACTGCTCGTCGGAGGCGTGCAGGTGGTGCAGGGCGTGCCCGGCGACGAAGGTGAGGTTGTTCAGCCGCCCGTAGTGGGAGCGGGCGCGGCGGACCTGGAGGCCGACCAGATCGACGCCGGTGACGTGGGCGCCGTGTCGGGTGGCGAGGTGGGCTGCATTGTGGCCGGGGCCGCAGCCCAGTTCCAGGAGTCTCTTGCCGCGCAGGTCGGGGCCGAGGACATCGGCTCCAGGGCCTTGGCCGGGTCTCGTGGTCCACTCCATCCGGGCGGGTACGGAGAGAGGCTCGGCGCGTCCGGCGGCGGTGCGCTGAACGGCGTGAGCGAGCCATGGGGATGCCTGGGCAGGCACGTCAGACCTCCAGGAGGCGCACGACGTCGGAGAGGTGGCGGCGGACGGCGTCGATGTGGGCGGGGTCGGTGGCCGGGTCGTCGATCCAGCGGACGGACTGCTCCATGAACCATTCGACGGCCCACATGCGGTGCCAGCCCAGGGCCCAGTTCTCGGCGGTCAGCCCGCCGCGCGAGGCCAGGGCGTCGGGGGTGCCACCGGCGGTGACGTACTGCTCCAGGAAGAGGCGCAGGCGCGCGGGGTGCGGGGGTTCGACGGTGCCGTGCCAGCTGGCGAGGTCGAGCAGGCCGGGGCCGGTGAAGGCGCGGGCGAAGTCGAGCAGCCGCCAGCCGCGCTCCCCGATGTGGAGGCTGGTGGGGTGGAACTCGGAGTGCACCCAGCCGAACGGCGCAAGGATCGCTCCGGCTGAGCGGGCTTCGGCGGCCTGGGCGATCCGGTTGAGCGCGTCTTCGACGTCGTCGGCGTCCTGCCACCGGTCGGCCTTGCGCAGCCGTTCGAGGTGCTCAAGGGCCCTGGGCGGGAGCGTCCGCAGCCGGTCCTGGTCGAGGACGGGCAAGGGCGGCGCCGTACGGGTTCCGTGCAGGACCACGGCCGCGGCGGCACCGTCGAGGTCGTCGGCCTCACGGACGGACGGTCCGAGGTCCTCCATGAGCATGCCGAGCCAGCCGTCCAGGGCGGCGGAGGCGCGGATCTCGGGGACGGGTACGCCGAGGGTGCGGGCCAGGCGGAGGGCCTGGTCCTCGCTGTCGAAGGGCCTTTTGGCGTACTTGAAGACGGCCGTGGCGCCATCGGGGAAGGTCACGCGTTCGACGCCGGACATGGACCACACGCGTACCTCCTCGCGTACGGCGGTGGTCCGGCCGGTCGCGGTGAGCAGGTTGTCGAGGAGTTCGGCGCTGGGGTTCGTGATCACAGGAGGGCTCCGGGGTGGGGTGGTGGCGTCCGGGGCGGGCGACGGATACCGGCCCGCCCCGGGGCCCGATCGGGGTGGTGGGTTATGCCGCGGGGGGCACGCGGTGGGCGTGGACCTGCTCGATCCAGCCCGCCTTGAACGCGGCGAGGTCGTTGCGGAAGTTGGCCATCGAGGCACCGTAGGGTGCGACGACTCCGCCGGACTGGTCCGGTACGGACTGGCAGCCGTGCACGAGGCGGCCGCCGAGGGCGGCGTGGGCCTTGATGGACTCGATCCGGCGGTGCTCGTTGAACCAGCCGCCGTGGTAGACCTCGTCGAGCATCCCGCCCGTCTCGTCGTCCAGGTCGAAGACGACGGAGGTGGCGGCGGGGAAGAACCAGCACGGGCCGACGTTGGAGATGTGCCCGTCCGGCTCGACCTTGTTGAGCGCCATGAGCGTGGCCGCCTCGCGCAGCATCCGAAGGTGCTCGGCGGTGATCTGCGGGAGTCCGAGGCCGGTCAGGTGCTCGTCGCGGAAGAGGTGGGCGTACACCTCGTACGCGGTGGCCAGGACGCGGGCCGCGTCGGAGGTCGACTCGCCGTGCTGCTTGATGAAGTCGAGCGCGAGCTGCTCGACGGCACTCTCGGTCGTCTCGTCCACGTGCAGGAGCTGGACCTTGACCAGCTCCCAGTCGGCGACGAGCCACGTGTTGGACTCGAAGCGGAAGAAGTACTCGGCCGGGGCGATGGTGATGCGTCGGCCGTCGACCTGGATGCCGGGCAGGCGGCTCCAGCGTGGGTCGAACGCCTCGGGCAGCTCAACCGTGACGGCCGTGATGTCGGTGATGTCGGTGGTGGTCACCGTGTCTCCGTCTCTGATCGTCCGGGTTCGGGCACAGGAGTGCCCGAACCCGGTGGGGGCGTGCGGAACTTCGGGGTGCCGCCCGGACCAGGGGGAGCCTGGATGTGGGTTGCGCCGTTCCGGGCGGCTACTGACAAGTGAACCGGCAGTCACGCTCAGTGGGTACGGTGGCAGGTAGTTGGAGCGGTATACGCGGTTTACAGCTCCGGGACGGAGGCGAGCGTGGCGACGCAGAGAGACCCCAATCCCCGTCTGTGCGACGTCATCGCGGCGGTCGGTTGCACCTACGAGGCCCTTGCCCGAGACGTACGACGTGTCGCCGCCGAGAACGGCGAGATCCTCCAGACCAACAAGTCGGCCATCTCGCACTGGGTGAATGGCACCCGCGCACCGTCGGGCCGGGTGGGTCAATACCTCGCCGAGGCGCTTTCCCGCCGAGTGGGGCGCACCGTCACCCAGACCGAGATCGGCCTCCGGACCAGTGATGACGAAGAGCCGACGGAATCCGACCCCGTCCTCGCGGCCACCGACCTGGGCCGCGCCGACGTCGAACGCCGCCGCTTCCTCGCCGTCGCGGCCTTCACCACCGCCGGCGTCGCCATGCCGATTGGTTACGACCACGAGGCCACCGCCCGCATGCTCCGCGCCCGCACCGGCACGTCCCTGGTCGGCGGAGAGGACATCGACGTCGTACGCCAGATCACCGCAGCGTTCAGCGCAGCCGACGAGCGCCTCGGTGGCGGGCACGGCCTGACCACCGTCACCGCGTACCTCGCCGACACAGCCGCCCCCATGCTGCGCGGCCGCTTCCCCGGCGAAGCGTTGCGTCGAGCCGCCTTCGGCGCAGTCGCCGAACTCGCCTACCTAGCCGGATGGAAGCACCACGACCTCGGTCAGGAAGGCGCCGCCCAGCGCTACTACCAGGTCGGCTACAAGCTCGCCTGCGAAGCGGACCCCCACGGCCATGCCGCCTGGATGATGCGTGCCCTCGCCCATCAGGCACTGAGCCTCAAGCAGCCCCACCACTGCGTCGACCTCGTCGAAGGTGCCCTACGCAAAGGTCTCGGCCACGTCGACGGCCAGACCGAGGCCCTCCTTCACATCACTCATGCCCGCGCCTTTGCCGCCACCGCCGAACACCCGTCGGCCGCCCGCGCCCTGCTCGCCGCCGAGGACGCCCTCCTGCGGGTCGACGGTCCCCAGCCCAGCTACTCCCACGTGAGCGGCCCGGCCGCCGGGACCGTGGCCAGCCACACTGCCCGCACCCTGACCGACCTCGCCGACCACACCGGCACCGAACATCAGCACCGGGACGCCCTCACTCGCTGGGACCCGGAGAAGTACAAGCGCGTCCACGCCCTCACCCACGCCGACCTCGGCGACAGCCTCGCCGCCCAGGCCCGGGCCGACGAAGCCGTCGCGGCCTGGGCCCAAGCCATGGTCCTGATGGAGGGCATGACCTCGGACCGCACCCGCAAGGCCATCACCTCGATCCGCTCCACACTCGCGATCTACCAAAGACGCAAAGTGCCCGGTGCCACCGATCTCGCCCGCCGCGCCCGCGAGACCCTCGCCTAACATGCCCCACAACCCGCCCGACGAAGGGAACACCGTGGTCCAGCAGACCGACGACCAGCCGAAGGCCCTCAAGCCGGCGCTCGAATCGATGACCCTGCTGGTCGCCGCGGTCATCGTCCACGACAAGGACACCAACCGCGTCGTCCTTCTCCAGCGCAGCGAGAACGCGAAGTTCGCCCAGGGGATGTGGGACCTGCCTGTCGGCAAGAGCGAACCGGGCGAACCCATCACGGAAACCGCGGTCCGCGAGCTCTACGAGGAGACCGGCCTCACGGTGAAGCCCGAGTCCCTCAAGGTCGCCCACATCATCCACGGCGCCTGGGGTGTCGAAGCCCCCAACGGCTTTCTCACCGTTGTCTTCGCCGCCCACGAATGGACCGGCGAACCCGAGAACCGCGAACCCCACAAGCACTCCCAGGTCCGCTGGGCCGACGCCACCGCCATCCCCGAAGCCTTCGTCGACACCACCGCCAGCGCCCTCCACCGCTATCTCGCGGATGGGCCGCAGGTGTCTCTGGAGGGGTGGGCGTAGCACCTGACAGTCTCGCCGAGGCGCCGTCCTTGCGGGGGTGAGTCGCCGGCCCGGCCCACCCCCTACCGCCCCAACACCAAAGTCCCCGAAGAGCAGAACCACCCCCCGGTCCCCGAAACCACCGCCACCTCCGGCAACCGCCCCCCGGCCTTCCACACCTGCCGCCCCGCTGGCCCGGCAGCCTTGGCCGCTCTCGGGGGCCCGGCGGCTCCCGCGGCCCCGGTGGACCCGGCGGACCCGGTGGCCCCGGCGACCCCAGGGGCCACCGCACACCCCCGCAACTGCCGAACCGCCTCCACCACCAGAAAAAGCCCCCGCATCCCAGGATGCTGCGCGGAAAGCCCGCCCCCGTCCGTGTTCGTGGGCAACGCGCCGTCCAGGCGCAAGCGGCCGCCCTCCACGAACGCACCCCCCTCGCCCTTCCCGCAGAAGCCCAGGTCCTCCAGGGTCACCAGCGTCATGTACGTGAACGCGTCGTAGACCTCGGCGATGTCGACGTCCGCGGGACGCACCCCCGCGCGTTCGAAGGCTAGGCGGCCGCTGATCGCTGCGGGGGAGACCGTGAAGTCCTGCCACTCGGACATCGTCGTGTGGGAGACGTGCTCGCCCGCGCCGAGGACCCACACCGGCGTGGACGCGCAGTCCGGCACGTACTCCTCGGCGGCGAGGAGCACCGCGCAGCCCCCGTCGGACCGTATGCAGCAGTGCAGCTTCGTGAACGGGTCCGCGATCATGGGGCCCGTCAGGACGTCGTCCACCGTGATCGAGTCGCGGTACATCGCCTCGGGGTTGCCCGCCGCGTTCGCCCGCGCCTGCACCGCCACCTCCGCGAGTTGCGCCAGCGTCGTGCCGTACTCGTGCATGTGGCGACGCGCCGCCATCGCGTACTTGGCGATCAGCGTGTGGCCGTAGGGCGCCTCGAACTGGAGCGGGCCCCCCGCCCCGAACGACAGGTTCGCCGTGCGCCGGCCCGCCTTGAGGTCGGCCCGCGCCGTCGAACCGTAGACGAGCAGCACCGCGTTCGCGTGCCCCGCCGCGATCGCGTCGGCCGCGTGCCCCGCCATCACCTCCCAGGTCGCCCCGCCCACGGACGTGGAGTCCACCCAGCGCGGGCGCAGGCCCAGATACTCCGCGACCTCCACCGGCGCAAGCACCCCGAGCCCCGCCGACGCGATCCCGTCGATCACCTCGCGGCCGAGCCCGGAGTCCGCGAGCGCGCGCCGGGCCGCCTGCGCGTGCAGCGCGTACGCCGTCGCGTCGTCCACCCGGCCGCAGTCCGACAGCGCCACCCCTACGACGGCGACCTTCCGCCCGGCACGGCGGGGCGCGGCCCCGTGCGGCTGCCGGATACTCGAGCGCGGCTGCGTCGTCATGAATCTGACGGTATATCAGCTAGTCGGGTGGCAGGTAGGGGCAGGTGGGGGCAGGTAGGGGCGGGCTCGTGTCGCGGGGGTGGGAATGCCAGGTGTCGGGGCCTAGTATGTCCGCTCGGCATCGGATGTGACGAGGCGTCAGGTTCGGGTCCTCGTTCCCCCGAGGGCCCGGTGACGCGGGTCCCTCGCGGGCCCGGGGGAGGAGCCCGGCGATGGACGCCGCCTGCACCGCCGAACAGGACGAGATCCGCCGCACCCTGCGCGCCGCCCTCGCCGAGCGCTGCGGACCTGACGACGTCAAGGCCGCCGTCCGCACTCCCGCCGGGTACGACGGCGCCCTGTGGGCCGTCCTCGCGAAGCGGCTCGGGCTGCCCGGACTCGCGCTGCCCGAGCGGTACGGAGGGGTCGGCTGCGGGCCGGTCGATTCGGCGCTCGCCGCGGAGGAACTCGGGCGGGCGCTCGCCCCGACACCGCTCCTCGCGACCGCGGGCCTCGCCGCGCCCGTGCTCCTCGCCCACGGCACCCCCCGCCAGCAGGCGGACCACCTCCCCCGCATCGCCGCCGGCGACCTCACCGCCACCCTCGCCGTCCCCGGCGCCGCCCTCGCCACCGCCCTCGGCCTCGTCGGCGGCGGCCCCGGCGACTGGGCGGGCGGCGGCCTCGCGGGGGGTGTGCAGGCGCGGGCCGAGGGCGCCGGGTGGCGGCTGTACGGGCAGGTGGACCAAGTGCTCGACGGGCACACCGCCGAGCTGGTCCTCGTGGCCGCGCACACCGGCGGCTACGCCCGCTCCCGCACCCTCCTCTTCCTCGTACGCGGCTGTGCCCCCGGGCTCGTACGCGTACGCCAGACCGCCCTCGACGAGACCCGGCCCCGCGCGCGGCTGGAACTGCGGGACGTCGGCGCCGAGTTGGTGGGCGAGGACACGGCGGACGGGGGCGGGGCCGCCGCGCTCGGGCGGGTCGGCGACCAGGCCGCCGTGCTGCTCGCCGCCGAAGCCGTCGGCGCCGCCGACCACGCCCTCGCCCGCACCGTCGCCCACGTCAAGGAGCGCGAGCAGTTCGGTCGCCCCATCGGCTCCTTCCAGGCCGTGAAGCACCGCCTCGCGGACGTGTACGTGGCCGTGCAGGCGGCGCGCTCGGCCGCGTACTACGCCGCCTGGGCGGCCGGAGCCGGGCGGCAGGAGGGGTGCGGGCAGCCGGAAGAAGGCGGGCGGCAGGAGGGGTGCGGGCAGCAGGAGGAAGGCGGGCAGCCGGAGGGGGGCGGCGAGGGCGTCGGCGGGCTCGCGCTCGCCCACGGCCTCGACGCCCTGCGCCGCGCCGCCGCCGAAGCCGTCCAGTTCCACGGCGGCATCGGCTTCACCTGGGAGCACGACGCCCATCTGTACGTCAAACGGGCGGCCGGGGACGAACTGCTCTTCGGGCCCGTGCACCGGCTGCGGGCGCACGCGGCCGAACGCGCCGGGCTCTTCGGCGGAACGGGCTCCCCAGGGGGCGCCGGGGCGCGGAAGCGGGGCGCGCCCGCCGTTCGAGTGGCCGGGGCGGGCGTCTGATGGGCGCCCGACGTGGGCGGCGGCCGGTGCGCGAGCTGGTGCAGAAGGTGTCGGCGACCCGCGCCTTCGCCCGCGTCGCACCCCGCGTCGTGCCTGCCCTCGACCGTGCCGTGCATCGGCTCACCCGGGGAAAGGTGCTGCTCAGCGCCCAGATGCTGCCCGGCGTGATCCTCACCGCGCGGGGCGCGCGCAGTGGCGTCGAGCGGCGCACACCGTTGGCCTGCGTGCCGGAGGAGGCCGGGACCTGGCTGCTCGTCGGGTCCAACTTCGGGCGACCCGGACATCCGGCGTGGACGGCCAACCTGCTGGCCCATCCGGACGCCTCGATCAGCCTGCGCGGCACGGACGTCCCGGTGCGGGCGCGGTTGCTGGCGGGCGCCGAGCGGGCCGCGGCATGGCGGGCGGCCGTCGCGTTCTGGCCTCCGTACGCCGGCTACCAGGCCCGCGTGGAGCGCGAGATCCGGCTGTTCCGGATCGAGCGGCGGCCCCCGGGCGTCGGCACGTAGAGGGCGCGGAAGGCGCGGAAGGCGCGGAAGGCACGGAGAGCACAGGGAGCACAGGGAGCACAGGGAGCGCAGCAAGCGCAGCGGGCACAGCAAGCGCAGCGAGTGCAGTGGGCACAGCGGGCACAGTGCGCGCAGTGGGCACAGAGAGCACAGTGGCGGATCACTCGGAGTGATCCGCCGCCGTGGTGACAGGACTTCGGTGCTGCGCGACTTCGGGTACGTACGCCTACTTCGTCGGCTTCTTGCCCGTCACGCCCATATGTACCAACATGGCCAGGTTCGGCTTCAGTTCGGCCTGCTTGACGCCCCAGGTCTGGAAGCCGCGCTGGTGCGAGGCCACCGCGGCGAGCATGGCGACCAGCGAACCGGCCAGGGCCGCCGGGCTCACGTCCTTGTCGATCTTGCCCTTGGCCTTCAGTTCCTTGACGGTGTCCGTAAGGGAGTTGTTCACCGAGTTCAGGATCTTCATCCGGATCTTGTAGAACCGCTTGTCGCCCTCGGCCGCGCCGAGGTCGACGACCCGCAGGATCGCGTCGTTCTTCCGCCAGAAGTCGAGGAACCCGTCCACCAGGTCCTGCGAGGTCTGCCAGCCGGCCTTGCCGACCCAGGAGCGGCCCTCCAGGAGCTGCGTCAACTGGGCGCCCTCCACGGCCATTTGCTCGGCGATCTCCAGGACGGCGCCCTCGACGTCCGGGAAGTACTGGTAGAACGTCGCCGGCGAAGTGCCCGCCTTCCGGGCGACGTCGATGACTTTGACGTCCCGGTAGGGCGAGGAGCTGAGCATCTCGCTCAGGCACTCAAGGAGTTTCTGACGTGTCGCCTGACCGCGCCGACCGGCCACGCGGCCGTCGACGGTACGTACCTGTCCTGTCATGCCGTCAGCTTACCGAGGGGTGATCGGAGCGCGATTCGGCCGAGTGCAAATGGGGTTGAAGGGGTGCCAGAGGGGGGTCGCAGGGGGTCGCGGGGGTGCGGGGAGCGACGCCCGGGAGGGGGGTGTGCGCCGTCCGGAAAGCGTCGTCGCGAGCGGGGGCGTGGCACCCCGTGCCCGCGCGGGTGGGTAGCATCGGCGCCCCGCTGGAATTGACCACATGTTCGAGTCGCTGGGCTGCGGGTGCCCGGACGTGCGGCTAGCTTGGCTGTGACGGAGGCCACAGGAGGGTCCTCCGCGGCGAACCGAGGGAACGGTCTCATGGATTTCGCGGAAGGCGTCCCGTGCTGGGTGGACGCGACGCTCCCGGACGTCGAGGGCGGCAAGCGCTTCTACGGCGAGCTCTTCGGCTGGACCTTCGAGGACGGTTCGCCCGCGGAGTGCGAGCCGGACGGGGGGAGCGGCCAGGGCGGGGGGAGCCGGCCGGGCGGCTGGAGCGGGCAGAGCGGGTGGAGCGGGCCGGGCGGGCGGAGCGGGCCGGGCGTGCAGTACACCCGGGCGTTCCTCGGCGGCGAGCCCGTCGCCGGCCTCGCGCCCAAGTCGGACGGCCGCATGCCCACCTCCTGGACCGTCTATCTCGCGACGCCGGACGCCGCCGCGCTCGCCGTCCGCGTCAAGGGGGCGGGCGGGCAGATGATCACGGACCCGGTGCCGGTCGGCCCGTACGGGACGGTGGGGCTCGCCGCCGACCCCGAGGGCGCGGTCTTCGGGCTCTGGCAGGCGGGCACGCACCCGGGCTTCGGCAGGCAGCGCGAGCCCGGCAGCTTCTGCTGGACCGAGGTGTACGCCCGCTCCACGGAGGTCGACCTCTTCTACGAGGGCGTCTTCGGCTACGGCAGCCTGGACCTGGAGGACGAGCTGGGGGACGGCGGTGAGGACTTCCGCATCTGGTCGCCCGCCGGAACCGAGGCGGGGCCGGGGACCGCGTTCGGCGGCCGGGCCGTCATGGCGGACGGCTTCCCGCCCGAGATGCCCCCGCACTTCCTCAACTACTTCGTCGTCGCCGACTGCGACGCGGCGATCGCCACGGCACGGCGGCTCGGCGGGCGCGTGCGCGACGAGCCGGTGGACACGCCGTACGGGCGCATCGGTGCCCTCGTGGACAACCAGGGCGCCGCCTTCGCGGTCCTCCAGGAGCCGGACCGACGTTCCGGCTGATGTCCCCATACGTACCCTTTGCCCTGAAACGGCCCGATGTTGCCCCGGGTTCGCAACCGGGGGCCGGGCCAGGAAGAATCAGGGTGCGTGCCGCCGTAGCGGCTCGGTGGTGAGACGCTGCACGGGGCTGCTCCAAGCGGCGGTCGCGTACGGGGAGGTGGCAGGCAAGTGGTGGACCAGCTGACGCAGCACGATCCGCGGCGGATCGGCCCGTTCGAGGTCCTTGGACGGCTCGGTGCCGGTGGCATGGGGCTCGTCTATCTCGCGCGTTCCGCGTCCGGGCGGCGCGTGGCGATCAAGACGGTGCGGACCGAGCTCGCCGAGGACCAGCTGTTCCGGGTCCGCTTCACGCGCGAGGTCGAGGCGGCCAGGGCCGTGTCCGGCTTCTACACGGCGGCCGTGGTCGACGCCGACCCGCGGGCCGCGGTGCCCTGGCTCGCCACCGCGTACGTACCGGCCCCCTCCCTCGAGGAAATAGTGAACGAGCACGGGCCGCTGCCCACGCAGGCCGTGCGGTGGCTGGCCGCGGGCGTCGCGGAGGCCCTGGAGTCCATCCACGGTGCCGGGCTCGTCCACCGCGACCTGAAGCCGTCCAACGTGCTGGTGGTCGAGGACGGCCCGCGCGTGATCGACTTCGGTATCGCGTCGGGCGTCTCCAACACCCGGCTGACCATGACCAACGTCGCCGTCGGTACGCCCGCCTACATGTCGCCCGAACAGGCCAAGGACTCCCGCAGCGTCACCGGCGCCAGCGACGTCTTCTCGCTCGGCTCGACCCTCGTCTTCGCCGCCACGGGACACGCCCCCTTCCACGGCGCCAACCCCGTCGAGACCGTCTTCATGCTGCTGCGCGAGGGCCCCGACCTGGAGGGCCTGCCCGCCGAGCTGCGGCCCCTGATCGAGTCCTGCATGCAGATGGAGGCCGTGCGCAGGCCCACCCCCAACGACCTCCAGTCCCAGCTCGCCCCGCACCTGTTCGCCTCCGAGGGCAACGGGGACGACAGCGGCACCGCGTCCGCCTGGCTGCCCGAGCGGGCCGTCGCGCTCATCGAGTCCCGCCGGGGCGGGCGGCCGCCGGTACGGGTCGCGTCCGGGGCCGGTGGCGGGTCCGGGGGCCGCGGCGGGCGCCCCGCGGGGCCCGTCCCTGCCGTACCGCCGCCGCCACGGCAGGCCCCGGCCCACGCCCCTCCGGCGCCCGCCCCCGCCATGCCCTCGCACGCCGCCGCGCCGCCCGCGGTGCCCTCCCAGGCGCCGTCCGTCGCGGCGTCCCAGCCGTTCCACGCACCGCTCGGCGGTGTGCCCGACGCCGGGCCCGTGCAGCTCGCCGGGGCGCAGGTGCCGATCGGGCCCGGACCGCGGGTCGCCGAGGCGCGGGCCGCCCTGCCGCCGGTGGACTCCGGGCTCGCCGGGTCCTGGTCCCGGTCGGCGCCCGCGCCCGCCCCGGCCGCCGCGCCGGACCGGCAGGGGCACGCCGCCCCCACCGGCCACGGCGCGGGCGCCGCACCCGCCGCCGGGGCCCCGGCCTCCTGGCGGCCCTGGCGGTTCCGGATGTCCAACGACGTGTGGGGCACGCCCGCCGTCGCCGGGAACCTCGTGTACGTCACGTCCTTCGAGGTGCACGCCCTGGACGTCGGCACCGGCCGGCGCAGCTTCAAGACACGGGACGTCGCCTGGTCCATGGCGGTCGCCGACGGCCGCATCCACGCCTCCGACGGCCCCACCCTGTACGCGCTGGACGGCGCCGACGGCTCCGACCTGTGGCGGATCCAGACCGACGCCTGGGTGTACGCGCTCCAGGCCGACCGGGGCACCGTCGTCACCGCGACGCGCGGCGGCGGCGTCCAGGGCTGGGAGGCCGCGAACGGCGAGAAGCTCTGGGAGATCACGAACGCCCAGACCGACTTCGAGACGCCCGAGGCCGCGCCCGTCATCGTCGACGGCACCGTGTACGTCTGGAAGGACGCCCGGCTGCGCGCCGTCGACGCCCGTACAGGCATCGAGCGCTGGTCCTACCCCGTCGGGGACGCCGCGTCCTGCGGGGGCGTTCCCGTACGGGTCACCCAGGCGGCGGACGGGTACGTGTACGTGGCCGCGGGCACCCGCGTCCTCGCGGTGGACGTGGCCGCGGGGCATGTCCGCTGGCACTTCGAGGCACCCGCGGTGTTCCTCTCGCCGCCCACCTTCGCACCGGGGCCCGCCGTCACCGGCGGCGGTGTCTACCTCGCCGACTACCTCGGCACCGTGTACGCCCTGGACGCCACCGACGGCCGCGACCGCTGGCGCATCGCCACCGAGTCCCGGTCCTCCGTCGACCCCGTGCTCGTCGCCGACGGCCACGTCCACGTGGGCAGCGGCAAGGGCCTGTACACCCTCGACGCCGTCACCGGCACCCCGAAGTGGCGCTTCCAGGCCGGTGGCGAGGTCGTCGGCTCGCCCGTGGTCGCCGACCGCCGCATCCACTTCGGCGCCACCGACCACCTCCTCTACACCCTCAAGGCCGACGACGGCCGCCTCCGCTGGAAGCTCGCCACCGGCGGCGAGATCACCGGGGCGCCGGTGGTGCGGGACGGGGTGGTCTACGCGTGCAGCAAGGACCGCTGCGTCTACGCCCTCGACGCGGAACGGGGCACGGCCACCGCCCGCTAGGCCCGTAGCCCTGGGCCTGGGCCTGGGCCCGGCAGCCCGCTCCGGTGGCTCCCCGCAGGGAAAGGGGTGGGTGGGAGAAGCCCCCCGCAGGGGGAAAGGCCCGTGGGTGGGAGAAGAGCGGGACGGCCGTCGTAGCGGGCACGGAAGGGGCTCGAACGGCGGCCGTCGCCTTGACGCTACGCCGGCTGCGTGCTCCCCGCCATGCGGGGCACGCCCCCGCGCAGGCTCGCCCTAGCGGATGCGGAAGGGTGCCCCCCGCTCGCGCGATGCGAAGAGCGCCGACTGGTCGGCGGGCGGTGCGTTGCCCAGGGCGATCAGGTGCGGCGCGTGCGCCATGGCCTGCGCGCGGGCGGCCTCGCGGGCCGACCAGACGGCACGCACCGTCCCCTGCACCGCCGCCGTGGGGAAGGACGCCACCGTCTCGGCGGCAGCCACCGCCGCGGCCCGCACCCCGGCCCCCGCCACCACCTCCGACACGAGCCCCACCTCGTACGCCCGCCGCGCGGACACCCGTTCCGCCGTCCCCATGAGCGCCATCCGGGCCACCTCCCCGAACGGCATCCGCTGCGCCATGGCGACGGCCTCGTACGCGCTGACCATCCCGTACGTCGTATGCGGGTCGAAGAACGTGGCGTGCTCCGCGGCGAGCACGAACTCGCACTCGCCGATCAGATAGAAGGCCCCGCCGCACGCCATGCCGTTGACGGCGGCGAGGACCGGCTTCCACAGGTCGTTGGCCTTGGGGCCGACGGTCAGGAGCGGATCGTCGATCGAGTACGGCGACGACGGCTGCGGGACCTCGGCGGCGCGGTCGACGCCGGTACAGAACGCCTGCTCGCCCGCGCCGGTGAGGACGACCGCCCGTACCGTGTTGTCGTAGCGGAACTCCCGCCAGCACGAGCCGAGTTCGGTGGCCGTGGCAAGGTCGAGCGCGTTGTGCCGCTCCGGGCGGTCCAGTGTGACCACGGCGACCCCGGTCGCCGCGTCCCGCTCGACCCGCAGACCGCTCGCCCCCGTCACGGCCGCTCCAGGATCCACTGCGGCACCACGACCCCGCCCTGGTCGGCGAAGACCGCCTGCACCCGCGCCCCGATCCGTACCCGCTCCAGGGGGACGGAGTCGAGCGCCGCGCCCGCCCGCGCGACCAGGTTGCCGACCAGGCGGACGCGGGGGGCGTCGGTGAGTTCCACCAGGACCACGGGGTAGGGGGCGCGGGCCGCGTAGGCGGGCAGGAGCGGGGGGTGGGGGACCACGTAGGACCAGACGCGGCCCCGGCCGCTGGTCCTGCGCCAGGTGGTGGTGAAGCTCGCGCAGTGCGGGCAGCAGGGGCGTGGGGGGAAGCGGGGTTCGCCACAGGTGGCGCACTCTTGTACGCGGAGTTCGCCTTGGGCGGCGTACTCCCAGTACGGGGTGGCGTCGTCGTCGACGACCGGGGTCAGGAGGGGTTCCTGTTTCGCGGGGGCGTCTGCCATGTTCTCGTCCTTCGCGGGTGCGGGTTCGGTGGGGTTGCTCGCGCAGTTCCCCGCGCCCCTTACGGGGCGCCTGCTCACGTAGTGCGGAGCAGCAAGGCCGATGTCGGGACTCCCTCGCCCGCCGTCACCAAGCATGTCGCCGCGTCCGGCACCTGTGCCGTCGACGTGCCACGGAGTTGCTTCACGCCCTCGGTGATCAGGTTGAAGCCGTGGACGTAGGCCTCGCTGAGGCCGCCGCCCGCGGTGTTGAGGGGCAGACGGCCGCCGATCTCCAGGGCGCCGCCCTCGGTGAAGGCGCCGCCCTCGCCGCGGGCGCAGAAGCCGTAGCCCTCCAGGGAGAGGGGGATCAGGGCGGTGAACGCGTCGTAGATCTGGGCCACGTCGACGTCCTCGGGGGCGACGTCGGACTGTTTCCAGAGCTGGCGGGCGGCCGTCCAGGCGGGACCGGAGAGGGGGTCGTCGTTCCAGTAGTTGACCATTCCGTGGTGCTGCGCGGGCAGGCCCTGCGCGACGGAGTGCACATACACCGGCACCCGGCGGCAGTCGCGGGCCCGCTCGGCGGAGACGACCACGCAGGCGAGGGCGCCGTCCGTCTCCAGGCAGTTGTCGAACAGGCACAGCGGCTCGCTGATCCAGCGCGAGGTCATATACATGTCCCGGGTCAGCGGACGCTCGTACATGATCGCGGCCGGGTTCTGGTTGGCGCGGTTGCGGCAGGCGAGCGCGACGTTGAAGAGGTGGTCGCGGGTGGCGCCGTACTCGTGCAGATAGCGGCGGGTCAGCATCGCGATCTCGTCGGCGGGGCGCAGCAGCCCGAAGGGCCGGGTCCACTGCGCGGGCGTGGGGAGCTGGACGGCGGTGTTCCGCCAGGGGCGCGGTCCGCTGCCCCGTTTGCGTGAGCGCCAGGCGACGCCGACGCTCGCCTGCCCGGTGGCGACGGCGGCGGCCAGGTGTCCGACGGTGGCGCAGGAACCCCCGCCGCCGTACCCGACCTTGCTGAAGAAGGTGACGTCACCGGCGCCGACCGCCTTGGCCACCTCGACCTCGTCGGTCTCCTCCATCGTGTACGAGGCGAACGCGTCCACCTCGGCGGGCGCGATGCCCGCGTCGTCGAGGGCGGACAGGATCGCCCGGCACGCCAACGCCTTCTCGCTCTCCGGAAGTTGCTTGGCGAAGGGCGTCTGTCCGATGCCGACTATCGCCGTGGCGTCCTTGAGTGAAGCCATGCGGAACCTCCGCGCGCGTCGTTGCCTGCGGTCCTCGCCGTACCCGGTCCTCGCTGCTGACAGTGCGGCAGGCTACCGCTAATCTGACGGAGTGTCAGCTAGCCCTTGCGCATACGAGACGGCGGCGGAGGTCAGGGATGCGCGGCGACCTGGAGTGGGGCAGCGTGCCGGGCCTGGTCCGGGCGGCGGCGACGCGGTACGGGGACCGGGAGGCGGTCGTCGAGGGCCGCACCCGCATCTCGTACCGGGAACTCGGCGCGCGCGTCGAGCGGGCCACCGCCGCCTGTGTCGCGAGCGGCGTCGAGCGCGGCGACCGGGTCGCCGTCTGGGCGCCCAACACCCTCGACTGGATCGTCTGCGCCCTCGGCGCCGTCGGCGCGGGCGCGGTCCTCGTCCCCCTCAACACCCGCTTCAAGGGCGCCGAGGCGGCCGGCGTCCTCGCCCGTTCGCGGGCACGGCTGCTGTTCGTCACCGGTACGTTCCTGGGGACGTCGTACGTCGCCTCGCTGCGCAGGGCCGCGGGGAGCGGGGCGGACGGCCCCGGGCGCGGGCCGCTGCCCGGACTGCCGCACCTGGAGGACGTCGTGGTCCTCGCCGACGACGCCCCGGAGTCCTTCCGCACCTGGAAGGACTTCCTCGCGGGCGGCGACGGGGTGGAGCGGGAGCGGGTGCGGGCGCGAGCGGACTCCGTACGCGGCGACGACCCCTCCGACATCATCTACACCTCGGGCACCACCGGCCGCCCCAAGGGTGCCGTCATCACCCACGCCCAGACCCTGCGCTGCTACGCGATCTGGAGCGAACTCGCCGGGCTGCGCGAGGGCGACCGCTATCTGATCGTGAACCCGTTCTTCCACACCTTCGGCTACAAGGCCGGCATCGTCGCCTGCCTCATGCGCGGCGCCACGATGATCCCGCAGCCGGTCTTCGACGTGGACACCGTCCTCGCCAACATCGCCGCCGAGCGCGTCTCCGTCCTGCCGGGACCGCCCACCCTGCACCAGTCCCTCCTCGACCACCCGGCCCGCGACAGCCACGACCTGTCGGCGCTGCGGCTCGTGGTGACCGGCGCCGCCGTCGTCCCGCTGCGCCTCGTCGAACGCCTCCGCACGGAGCTGCGCATCGCCACGGTCCTCACCGCGTACGGGCTCTCCGAGGCCAGTGGCATCGTCACGATGTGCCGCCGCGGCGACCCCGCGGACATCGTCGCCACCACCTCCGGGCGCGCGATCCCCGGCACGGAGGTGAAGGTGGTGTCGGCGGCGGGCACGGACCTGCCCCCGGGCTCGCCCGGTGAGATCCTCGTCCGCGGCCACCACGTCATGCGCGGCTACCACGAGGACCCGGCAGGCACCGCCCAGGTGCTCACGGCGGACGGCTGGCTGCGCACCGGCGACGTCGGCGTCCTGGACGCGGCGGGCAACCTGCGCATCACCGACCGCATCAAGGACATGTACGTCGTCGGCGGCTTCAACGCCTACCCCGCCGAGATAGAGCAGCTCATCGGCGCGCACCCGGCCGTCGCCGACGTCGCAGTCATCGGCGTGCCCGACGCCCGGCTCGGCGAGGTCGGCAAGGCGTACGTGGTGCGCCGCGCCCCGTCCGGGCCCGCGGCGGCCGTCCTCACCGCTGACGACCTGATCGCCTGGGCGCGCCGCGAGATGGCCAACTACAAGGTGCCGCGGCAGGTG
Source organism: Streptomyces typhae (assembly GCF_009755605.1). GTDB lineage: Bacteria > Actinomycetota > Actinomycetes > Streptomycetales > Streptomycetaceae > Streptomyces > Streptomyces typhae. The sequence goes on along the minus strand of NZ_WPNZ01000007.1, from coordinate 293,040 downwards.
GAGTTCGTGGACGGGCTGCCACGGAACGCGAGCGGCAAGGTGGTGAAGGGGGAGTTGCGGGGGCTGCGGGGGATGCGGGGGCCGCGGGGGCTCGGCCGGTGAGGGTCAGCCGTCCGTCGCGGCGCGTTCGGCCGCGCTGCGCTCCACGCAGAACTCGTTGCCCTCCGGGTCGGCGAGGGTCACCCAGCCGCGGCCGTCCTGCAGCCGGTGGTCGCCGACGAGGGTCGCGCCGAGGGCGCGGACGCGCTCCACCTCCTCGTCGCGCGTGCGGTCCTGCGGCTGGAGGTCGAAGTGCACGCGATTCTTCGCGGACTTCTTCTCCGGCACCGTCACGAACAGCAGCGTCGGCCCGCCGGGCGTGGTCACCAGGGCCTCGGGGTCCCCGGGGAGATCGTCGTCCGCCAGCGAGCCCTCAAGGACCCCGGCCCAGAAGGTCGCAAGGGTGTGGGCGTCGGAACAGTCGAACGTGATGTGGCGCACGAGAGTTGTCATGGGCGCACTATCGGTCGGCGGGGCGGTCGCGGTCCAACGGATTTCCCCTCCCCGCGGGGCGCAGGCTCCCCCCGCCGCGGGCCTGCGCCCGGTGGCTGTCCCGCGTCCGGTGTCTGGCCTGTGCCCGGTGTCCCCGGCCTGTGCCCGGTGTCTGGTCTGTGCCCGGTGTCCGGCGCCCGGTGTCCGTCCCGCGGCCTCAGTGGCCGACCGGAGGCTCCATGCAGCCCGTCTCCGGGAACGGGCCGTCCGTCTTCGCCCCGTAGTTCGTCTTCTGCACGAACGCCGTCACGCAGGCGTCGTCCCGCACCCGCAGCCCGATCATCGCGCCCTCCGGGGTGACGTTGCGGTCGCCCTCCCAGCGCGCGTACATGCTCTGTACGACGAGCTTCTCCTCGGCGTCGGCGCCGAGTTCCGCGCGGAGCGCCGCGCGCACCGGGCCCGGGTCCCATGTCCCCTTCTCCCAGAGCCGCTTGAGCACCCGCTCGACGCGCTCCCTCTGGGCGTCGGCGGCCTTCTCGCTCGCGGCGGACATCCTGCCGGGGAAGCGGTGGGCGTTGTTCTCGCGGTAGTGCGGGGCGCCGTCGCCCGCGCCCGGCTCGACGTAGGGGCCGCTCGTGGCCGGAGCGGTGCGCTCCGGCGGGCTCCCGCCTCGGGACGTGCCGGGCGTGCCGGGGGTGCCGGACGTTCCGGCCGCTTCCTGGCGCTTCGGCGCCGACGCGGCGGGCGCGTCCACGCCGTCGGCGGCGCCCTTGTGCTCCTCGCCGCACGCGGTCAGCAGGACCGCGCCGAGCAGGACGGCGACAGCGGCGGACGTCGGGCGCGCGGGCCGGAAGAGGTGACGGAGCCGGGTGCTGGACATGGGGTGACTTTCGCACAGGCGTGCGCGGGCGCGCTGAACCGGGGCCGAGCGGCGGCTCGGCCCCGGCCGTGCGGTGCCGTGGTCAGCCCTGCGGCGGGGCGGGGAGGTGCCCCTCGCCGTACGGCTTGGGCAGCGGGAGGTGGCCCTCACCGGGAGGCGCCGGCAGATGGCCCTCGCCCTGCGGAGAACTGGGCAGGTGTCCCTCGCCCTGCGGCCCCGAGGGCAGATGCCCCTCGCCCTGCGGGCTGGAGGGCAGGTGTCCCTCGCCGCGCGGCGACACCACGGGAAGGTGGCCCTCGCCGGGAGGCGAAGGCATGTGGCTGTCGGCGAGAGCCGGGGACGCCGCCCCTGCCGTCGCCGCAGCCATCACGGCAAGCGTCACGAAGATCTTCCTGGTTCGCGTCATTCCAACTCCTTGGAGGGGGCAGACTTTCAACAAGTGACTCTAGCCGCACATAAGAGCAAAAGTTCGAACAATTCACGCTAAATCGCGCGGAGTTGAAGCGCTTGCGGAGCGCGGTCGACGCGCGGAGACCCGTACCGGAAAAACATCGGCCGCGGCGGCTCCCCCTCCGCGCCGCCGCGGCCGATCCCCGTCGGGATAAAGGTCTCAGTCCTTGGGCGGTGCCGGGATGTGTCCCTCGCCCTTGGTGGTGATGCCGCCCTTGGGCGGCACCGGGATGTGGCCCTCGCCGGGCGGGACGGCGGGACCGTCCTCCGGCGGGGCGGGGATGTGCCCCTCGCCCAGCGGGCCGAGGTTCGGTGCCTTCTTCTTCTGGGCTTCGCTCATGGTGGCAACTCCTGACGATGCGCGGGGCTCCGGGACTGGACCGCCCGCTCAGCAACTCCCCCGAGGGTCGCTGAACGGGCGATCGGGCCGCTCACCATAGCTGTGGGGCCCACGCGACCCGTCTGCCCCCCGACGCGACGGGTCGATAAAGAGAGAGTGACAGCCACTCATAAACGTTCGATGAACGCGCCCGACGAACGTGTCACGCCGCCGCTACAGGACGGAGCAGTCGCCGTACCTCGGCGGCTTCCGGAGCGTCTGCCTCCGTGTGCAGGGCGAGCGCCTTCTGCCAGCACGCCCGCGCGCGGTCCAGCTGGCCGAGCGCGTCGAGTGACCTGCCGAGCAGGACGAGGACGTTCGCCCGCATCCAGTCGCCACCGACGCAGCCCGTGGCCAGTGCCTGCTCGGCGTGCTGGGCTGCCTGGGCGGGCCGCCGGGCCGTGAGGTGCACCTGGGCGATCCGGTAGTGCGAGGTGCCTTCCCAGAGGCGCTGACGGCTCTCGACGAACAGGCCCAGGGCGTCCGAGAGTTGTTCGAGTGCCTCCGCGTGCCGGCCCGCGTGACTCAGACCGATCCCCAGGGCCGACTTGGCATTGGCGATCCGGAAGGTGAGCCCCAGATCGCTGTAGAGGGCCACGCCCTGGCGAGCGAGGTCGATCGCCTGGGCCGTACGCCCCAAGGAAATCAGTACGCGGGACCAGTTGCACAGAGCACTCGCCTCGTGGGGCCGGTTGCCGTCGAGCCGGAAGATCTCGATCGCCCGCAGCAGGTGGGCCTCGCTCACAGCGTGCCGGTTCAGGCAGTAGGCGTTGATCCCCAGTTCGTTCGCGGCGTTGCCCTGGGTCCAGAGGTCACCCGACTCCTGGCCGAGGGCGGCGGCCTTCTCGAGTTCCGCGGTGGCGTCCTCGAAGTGACCGAACTTGCACAGCACCTGGGCGAGGCTCACCCGGGCCCTGCCTTCGGCTCGGGGGTCCTCCGCTGCCGCCGCCGCGTCGCGGGCAGCACGCGTCGCCACCTCGTACCGGTGCGAGCTCGCTCCCGACTCCGCCAGGTCCTTGGCCGCGAGCAGCAGATCCACCGCCCGCCTCAGACCGTCCGCCCGCAGCGACTGCTGGACGCAGGCCAGGATGCAGGCCGCCTCCGCGTGCAGCCAGTCCAGGGCCGTGGCCGCGTCGACGAAGTCGAGGCCGGGGCGGTCCGGGCCGGCGAGGTGGTCCACGGTCCGGTCGCCGGGACGCTCCACCGCGTATACCCGTACGGCCGACGCCAAGTAGAAGTCGAGGAGCCGCGAGAGCGCCGCCGCCCGTTCGGTCGGCGGGAGTTCGTCGCGCTCCGCGCAGGCGCGTGCGTACAGGCGCAGGAGGTCGTGGTACCGGTAGCGGCCCGGTGCCGCGGACTCCAGGAGGGAGGTGTCGACCAGGGACTCCAGGAGGTCCTCGGCGTCCTCCAGGGGCAGGCCGAGCATCGCGGCGGCGGCCGCGAGGGAGATGTCGGGGCCGTCGGCGAGGCCGAGCAGGCGGAAGGCGCGGGCCTGGGCCGGCTCCAGCTGGCCGTAGCCGAGCTCGAAGGTGGCCGCGACCGCGAGGTCGCCCGCCTGTAGCTCGTCGAGGCGGCGCCGCTCGTCCGCGAGCTTGGCGGCGAGCGTCGACACGGTCCAGGTGCGGCGCGCCGAGAGCCGGGACGCGGCGATGCGGATGGCGAGCGGCAGGAACCCGCAGGCGGCCACGACGTCGAGCGCGGCCTCCCGCTCGGACGCCACCCGCTCCTCGCCGACGATCTTCGTGAAGAGCTGGAGCGCCTCGTCGGGCGACATCACGTCGAGGTCGACGAGGTGCGCGCCCGCCAGGTCCACCATCCGCATCCGGCTGGTGACCAGGGCGGCGCAGCCCTCCATGCCGGGAAGGAGCGGCCGCACCTGCGCGGCGTCCCGGGCGTTGTCGAGCAGGACGAGGACGCGGCGGCCGTCGAGGACGGAGCGGAACAGGGCGGCCCGCTCCTCCAGGGAGTCCGGAATGGCGGAGTCCGCCGTGCCGAGTGCCCGCAGGAACGCGCCGAGCACCGTCTCCGGCTCGGCGGCGCGCGGCCCGGCGCCCTGGAGGTCGACGTAGAGCTGCCCGTCGGGGAAGTGCGTGCGGGCCGCGTGGGCGACGTGCACCGCGAGGGTGGTCTTGCCCACGCCGCCGATGCCCGCGAGGGCCGAGACGGCCATGACGCGGCCCTCGGCGGTGGAGAGGATGTCGCTGAGCTCCTTGACGAAGGCGGCGCGGCCGGTGAAGTCCTGCACGGTGGCGGGCAGCTGCGCGGGCCGCACGACGCCCGCGGCCTGCTCGGCGGCGGGCGCGGACGGCTCGGCGAGCGCCGGGTCGGCCTGGAGGATGCGCTGCTGGAGCTCCTGGAGGCCGGGGCGCGGGTCGACGCCCAGTTCGTCGGCGAGCAGTCGGCGGGTGTCGGCGTACACGGCGAGGGCCTCCGCCTGGCGTCCGGAGCGGTAGAGGGCCAGCATCAGCAGTTCGCGCAGCCGCTCGCGCAGCGGATGGGCGGCGGTCAGCGCGGTCAGCTCGGAGACGGACTCGGCGTGGCAGCCCTGCTCCAGGTCCATGTCGAGGCGGGATTCGAGGAGTTGCAGCCGCCACTCCTCCAGGCGGGTGCGCTGGGCGTCCGCGTAGGGGCCCGGGACGTTGGCGAGGGGTTCGCCGTCCCAGAGCGACAGGGCCTTGTTGACCAGGGACCGCGCCTGGTGCAGATCGCCGAGCCCGCGGGCGCGCTCGGCCTCCGCCCACAGGGACTCCGCCTCGGCCAGGTCGAGGGCGCCCTCGGCGGCCCGTACCGCATAGCCGCCGGACTCGCTGAGCAGCGTGCCGGGCGGCAGCACCTTGCGCAGCCGGGACGCGTAGGTCCGGATGGCGGCGAGCGCCTGGGAGGGCGGTTCCTCACCCCAGATGGCGTCGATCAGCTCCGAAGCGGTGGCCGTGCGGCCGTCGCGCAGCAGCAGGGCGGCGAGCAGGGCGCGTTGCTGCGGTGAACCGGTGAGCAGTTGGTCCGCGCCGAGCCAGGCGCGTACGGGGCCGAGGACGCTGAAGCGGGCAGGCTGCGCCGCCCCCTCCTGTCCCTGGTCCGTCGTGATCGACTCCGGCCCCGATGTCTCAGGTGTCCCAGGGTCGCTTTCCGCCGTCGAACGCCGCTGCTCCGGCACTCGCGGTAGTCCGTCCATCGCTCCCCCTGCTGCCCCGCCGCACGCAGTTGCTGAAGACTGTTCACATAAGCCCGACTGTGCCCGGCTGTGCCTGGTTTGTGCCCGCGACGGGCCTGCCCTGCCCGTGGGACTTTCTGCCGGAGCACAGTTTGCCTTGTCCGGAGCGGATGCGTCAGCCGTGGGAGACGGCTCTCACAGGGTTCCCGCAGCAGTGACCGAATCCGGACAACTGACGGATCGTCAGATCGGCGCTACGGTGAACCGCATGGAGACCATGGAGAGCACTCAGGACGCCGCCCCCGCCGCGCCGCCGTTCCCGAGGATCATCTCGGTGGACGACCACACGGTGGAGCCTCCGCGCGTCTGGCGGGACCGCCTCCCGGCGAGGTATCTGGACCGCGGGCCGCGCATCGTCCGGGCCCCGCTCAAGGAAATGACCTTTATGGGCGGAAAGTTCGCGCCCGTGATGGGGGAGAAAGGGGACGACGGGCCCATAGGGGACTGGTGGGTGTACGAGGATCTGCACCGCCCGCTCACCCGGCTCGACACGGCCGTCGGCTACGCCCGCGACGAGATCAAGCTCGAGGTCATCACGTACGAGCAGATGCGCCGCGGTTCCTTCAGCGTCCCCGAGCGGCTCGCCGACATGGACGTCAACCACGTCCAGTCCGCCCTGTGCTTCCCCACCTTCCCCCGCTTCTGTGGCCAGACCTTCACCGAAGCGGGCGATCGCGACCTGGGCCTTCTCTCGGTGCGGGCGTACAACGACTGGATGGTCGAGGAGTGGTGCGGCGCCGACGCGCAAGGTCGGCTGATACCGCTCACCCTCGTCCCGCTGTGGGACGCCGGACTGGCCGCCGCGGAGGTGCGGCGCAACGCCGCCCGCGGCGTCCGTGCCGTCGCGTTCTCCGAAATACCCCCCTATCTCGGACTTCCCTCCATCCATACCGACTACTGGGACCCGTTCCTCGCCGCCTGCGACGAGACCGGCACAGTCGTCGCCATGCACATCGGCTCCTCCAGCCGGATGCCGTCCACGTCCGCGGACGCCCCGCCCGCCGTCGGCTCCACCGTCACCTTCGCCAACTGCTGCTTCTCCATGGTCGACTGGCTGATGAGCGGCAAGTTCGAGCGCTTTCCCCGCCTCAAGGTCATGTATGCGGAGGGGCAGATCGGCTGGATCCCCTACATCCTGGAGCGCGCCGACGTCGTCTGGGCGGAGAACCGGGGCTGGGGCGGTGTCGCCGACAAGGTCCACCGGCCGCCGTCCGAGCTCTTCGCCGAGCACGTCTTCGGCTGCTTCTTCGACGACGCCTTCGGTCTGCGCAACCTCGACGCCATCGGCGTTCCCAACGTCCTGTACGAGACCGACTACCCCCACTCCGACTCCACCTGGCCGAAATCCCGCCAGGTCGGCGAGGAACAGATGGGCCACCTGGCCCCGGACGTGGTCGACCGCATCGTCCGCGGCAACGCGATCGGCCTGCTCGGCCTGACGGAGGAGGGTCTCTGGCCGGGGCCCGGGTGACTGTCAGTGCCTCCCTGTTCAATCGGATCCATGGCGAGCGCAGAGGTGTTCCGGGGCGAGGACTGGTACGGGCGGGATCTGTCCGGGCAGGTGTTCGAGGACTGTACGTTCTTCGACACCGACCTGACGGAGGCCGAGGCGGAGGGCGTCGAGTTCGCTGGGTGCACGTTCGCGGGGGCCAGGTTCAACGCCGCGCGCTTCGCCTCGTCGGCGTTCACCAACTGCACCTTCAGAAGATGCACGTTCTTCGACACCCGCTTCGAGCAGTGCAAGGCCGTGGGCAGCCTCTTCCAGGGGTGCACGTTCACGGCCTTCGAGGTGCGCGGCGGTGACTGGTCGTTCACCGCGCTCTCCGGGGCCGATCTGCGCAAGGCCGTGTTCGACGGGGTGCGGTTGCGCGAGGCGGACCTCGCGGGGGTCCGCCTCGGCGAGGCGGAGGTCACTCTCTGCGATCTCTCCGGCGCGCGGTGGCGGGGGGCCGACCTGGCCGGGGCCGATCTGCGCGGTAGCGATCTTTCGGGGCTCGATCCGCTGGCCGTCCGGGCCGCCGGGGCGAGGATCGACTCCGTGCAGGCGGAGGTGATCGCCGCCGCCCTCGGCTATGAGGTGGGGTAAGGGTTCGCCCCTTACGGGGGCCTTGCCTGATGGGGTGTCAGATACGACGATGTGGTGGCATTCAGTGGAGCTGATGGGGTGGCCGGCAGGGGGCGTTGTGGCAGGGCGGATGGTGTATGGGATGCAGCTTCCGGTGCAGGCGCAGAGTGGGCTGTTCGCCGAGGGGTGGGAGGCGGGTGCCGGGCCGGGGGGCCTGGCCGAGGTGGCCCGGACGGCGGAGCGGGCGGGGTTCGCGTACCTCGCGAGCTGCGATCACGTCGCGATCCCGCGCCGGCTCGCCGACGCCATGGGCACCACCTGGTACGACCCCGTCGCCACCCTCTCCTGGCTGGCGGGCCTCACCGAACGCGTCCGTCTCCTGAGCCATGTCGCGATCGTCGGCCTGCGCCACCCGCTCCTGAGCGCCAAGAGCTATGCGACCCTCGACCACCTCAGCGGCGGCCGTCTGATCCTCGGCGTCGGCGCGGGGCACGTACCGGAGGAGTTCGCGGCCCTCGGGGTCGACTTCGACCGGCGTGGCCCCCTCCTCGACGAGACCGTGGACGCGCTGCGCGCCGCCCTCGGCCCCGAGGAGTACCCCGAGCACCGCGGCGCGTTCTTCGCCTTCGAAGGGCTCGGCCAGCGCCCTCGTCCGGCGCAGGAGCGGGTGCCGGTCTGGGTCGGCGGTTCGTCGCCCGCGGCGGTCCGCAGGGCCGCGACGCGCGGTGACGGCTGGCTGCCGCAGGGCGACCCGCGCGACCGGCTCCCGGAGAAGATCGCCACGCTGCGGCGGCTGCGGGCGGAGGCGGGCGTCGATGGGCCCCTCACCATCGGCGCGATCACCGAACCGCTGTACGTGGGCGCGCCCTCCTGGCCGGTGGGGCGGCACACCCTCAGCGGTGGGCCCGAAGCCCTCGCCGAGTCGCTGCGCGCGTACGCGGCGATGGGCGTGCACCAGATCCAGGTGCGGTTCCGCAGCCGCAGCCGGGAGGAACTCTGCGACCAGATGGCGGCGTTCGGCGCCGAGGTCGCACCACACTTTGGATAGAACGCTCGTTCCAAAGAGAAGAAGTGAACAGGGAGGCCGGCATGGGCAAGCTCGACGGACGCGTCGTCATCGTCACCGGCGGCGCGCGCGGGCAGGGCGAGCAGGAGGCGCGGCTCTTCGTCGCGGAGGGCGCGCGCGTCGTAGTCGGCGACGTGCTCGACGAGCAGGGGGAGGCGCTGGCGAAGGAACTGGGGTCCGAGAGCGCCCGCTACGTCCATCTCGACGTGGGCCGGGAGGCGGACTGGGCGGCCGCGGTCGCCGCCACGAAGGACGCCTTCGGCAAGCTGGACGGACTCGTCAACAACGCGGGCATCCTGCGCTTCGGCGAGCTCGCCAAGACGCCGCTCGCCGAGTTCCAGCAGATCGTGCAGGTCAACCAGGTCGGTGTCTTCCTCGGCATCAAGACGACCGCGCCCGAGATCGCGGCGGCCGGCGGCGGTTCGATCGTGAACACCGCCTCGTACGCGGGGATGACGGGCATGGCGTACGTCGGGGCGTACAGCGCGACCAAGCACGCCGTCATCGGCCTCACCAGGGTCGCCGCCCTGGAGCTGGCCAAGCGGCGCATCCGGGTCAACGCGGTCTGCCCCGGCGCCATCGACACCGCGATGAGCAATCCGGCGCAGCTCGGCTCCCGGGGCCTGGACTCCCTCTACCGCAAGCTGGTGCCGCTCGGCCGGGTCGGCAGGCCGGAGGAGGTGGCCCGGCTCGCCCTGTTCCTGACCGCCGAGGAGGACTCCTCGTACATCACCGGGCAGCCGTTCGTGATCGACGGCGGGTGGCTGGCCGGGGCCAGCGTGCTCTGACGGTATCGGCGGTATTGACGCTCCCTGACGCCGGTGGAACAGTCGGTCCAGTAGATCTGACGGCTCGTCAGAAACGGGAAAGCTGGCGAGGACACTGACGAGGACGGTGAACCTCCGTGGAATTCGGACTCTTCGTACAGGGATACGTCGGCAAGCGGGCGAAGACGGACCCGCTGGCCGAGCACAAGGCACTGATGGAGGAGACCGAGTACGTCATCCAGGCGGACAAGTCGGGCTTCAAGTACGCCTGGGCGTCGGAGCACCACTTCCTGGAGGAGTACTCGCACCTCTCCGCCAACGACGTCTTCCTCGGCTACCTCGCGCACGCGACGGAACGCATCCACCTCGGCTCCGGGATCTTCAACCCCCTCGCCCAGGTCAACCACCCCGTGAAGGTCGCCGAGAAGGTCGCGATGCTCGACCACCTGTCACAGGGGCGGTTCGAGTTCGGCAGCGGGCGCGGCGCCGGGTCCCACGAGATCCTCGGCTTCCTGCCCGGCATCACCGACATGGACCACACCAAGGAGATCTGGGAGGAGACCATCGCGGAGTTCCCCAAGATGTGGCTCCAGGAGGAGTACGAGGGGTTCCACGGCAAGCACTGGCAGCTGCCGCCGCGCAAGGTCCTCCCCAAGCCGTACGGCGCCTCGCACCCCGCCATGTGGTACGCGGCTGGGTCCCCGTCCTCGTACGCCATGGCCGCGAGGAAGGGCCTCGGGGTGCTCGGCTTCAGCGTGCAGAAGGTCTCCGACATGGAGTGGGTCCTGGAGCAGTACAAGACCGCGGTCCGCGACGCCGAGCCCATCGGTGACTTCGTCAACGACAACGTCATGGTCACGTCGACGGCGATCTGTGCCGAGACGCACGAGAAGGCCGTCGAGATCGCCGTGCACGGCGGGCTCAACTACCTCCAGTCCCTCGTCTTCCGCTACCACGACACCTTCCCGCGGCCCGAGGGCATCCCCGAGTGGCCCGAGGTCCTGCCCGACTACACCGAGGAGATCATCGAGCTGCTCATCGCCGAGGAGCTGATGATCTGCGGGGATCCCGACGAGGTCACGCGGCAGTGCAAGCGCTGGGAGCAGGCCGGGGCCGACCAGTTGTCCTTCGGGCTGCCGATCGGCATCTCGTACGCGGACACCTTGAACACGATCCGGCTGATCGGGGAGCACGTGATCCCGAGGATCGACACCGACCCCGTGCACCGGACGAGTCGATTCCGCGGGTCGGCTTCCGCGTAGGTCATCGAAGCAGGGGAGGACCTGTCGTCATGCTCGACCACCTCATCGAGGGAGTGACCGTCGTCGACGGGACGGGGGCGCCCGGCCGTGTCGCCGACGTCGGTGTCCGGGACGGACGGGTGGCCGTGGTCGCCCCCGCCGTCACGGAGGAGGCCCGTACCCGTGAGGAGGCCCACGGCCTGATCCTCGCGCCCGGGTTCGTGGACCCGCACACGCACTACGACGCCCAGTTGTTCTGGGACCCCTGCGCCACCCCGTCCCTGAACCACGGGGTGACCACGGTCGCGGGCGGGAACTGCGGGTTCACGCTCGCGCCGCTCAACCCGGAGCGGCCCGAGGACGCCGACTACACGCGGCGGATGATGTCCAGGGTCGAGGGCATGTCGCTGGCGGCGTTGGAGGAGGGCGCGCCCTGGTCGTGGCACTCGTTCGGGGAGTACCTGGACGCGCTGGAAGGGCGGATCACCGTCAACGCCGGGTTCATGCTGGGGCACTGCGCGCTGCGGCGGTACGTGATGGGGCCCGACGCGGTCGGCGGACAGCCGTCGGCCGGGCAGCTGGAGCGGATGCTCGAACTGTTCCACGAGGCGATGGACGCGGGCGCCTGGGGGCTCTCCACCACGCAGTCCTCCACGCACTCCGACGGCGACGGGGCGCCCGTGGCGTCCCGGCACGCGGGCCCCGAGGAACTGCTCGCGCTGTCCAGGGCGGTCGCCGAGCACGAGGGAACGCAGCTGGAGGCGATCGTCGCCGGGTGCCTCGACCGGTTCAGCGACGCCGAGATCGACCTGCTCGTGGAGATGAGCGCGGTCGCGGGCCGGCCGCTGAACTGGAACGTGCTGACCATCGACGCCGCCGTGCCCGAGCGGGTGGAGCGGCAACTGGTGCCGAGCGAGCGGGCCCGCAGGGCCGGCGGCCGGGTCGTCGCCCTCACCATGCCGATCCTCACGCCCATGAACATGTCGCTCGGTACGTTCTGCGCGCTCAACCTCGTCCCCGGCTGGGGCGACGTCCTCGGCCTGCCGGTGCCCGAGCGGATCGCGAAGCTCCGGGACCCGGGTGTGCGGGCGGAGATGCTGCGGCGGGCCACCGGCGAGGAGGCCGGGGTGTTCCGGCGCCTCACCCACTTCGACCGGTACGTCATCGGGGACACCTACTCCGCCGCGAACGAGGGCCTGACCGGCCGGGTGGTCGGCGACATCGCGGCCGAGCGCGGCCAGGAGCCCTTCGCGTGCCTGGTCGAGATCTGCGCCAACGACGGACTGCGCACGGTCCTGTGGCCCATGCCGACCGACAACGACCCGGACTCCTGGGCGCTGCGCGCCGCGACCTGGGACCACGAGGACGTCCTGCTCGGCGGCTCGGACGCGGGCGCGCACCTGGACCGCATGTGCGGCGCCCCCTACACCACCCGGTTCCTCGGGGACTGTCTGCGCGGCCGGAAGCTCGTGGGTCTGGAGCAGGCGGTGAAGATGCTCACCGACGACCCGGCACGCCTCTTCGGCCTGCGCGAGCGGGGCCGGATCGCCGAGGGGTACCACGCGGACCTCGTCCTCTTCGACCCCGAGCGCGTCGACGCGGGCAAGGCCACCCTCGTCCACGACCTGCCCGGCGACAGCCCGCGCCTGGACTCCGAGGCGATCGGGGTGAACGCCGTGTGGGTCAACGGCGTCGAGGTGATCCGCGACGACGTGGTCAGCGGCGCCGTACCGGGGACGGTGCTGCGGTCGGGGCGGGACACCAGGACGGTGAGCACGAGGTGAGCGCGGCGGCGGGGCGGGAGCCGGGCGGGCCGCAGCGGCTGTACGTCGACGGGGAGTGGGTCGCGCCCGACGGCGGGCACTACGAGGTGATCGACCCGGCCACCGAAGGCGTCGTGGGCCTCGCCCCGGAGGCGAGCCGGAACCAGGTGTGGCAGGCGGCAGCGGCGGCGCGGGCCGCCTTCGGGCCCTGGTCGCGCACCTCCCCGCAGGAGCGGGCGGCCGTCCTGGACCGCGCGGCCGACGTGATCCAGCGGGACCTCGCAGCCCACGTCGAGCTCGCGCGGGCCGAGACGGGCGCGACCACCGCGACGGCCCGCGGCATGCAGGTGGCGGTCGCCGCGGCACGGCTGCGCCGGTACGCGCGCGGCGCCCTGGAGCCCGTCGAGACGGGCCTTCCGCCGCAGGTGCACGAGGCGGGCCCGATGGGCGGGGCCGCCGTGCTCGGGGCCGTCGCCGTCCGCCGCCCCGTCGGCGTCGTCACCTGCGTCACCTCGTACAACAACCCCTGGGCGAACCCGGCGGGCAAGATCGCCCCGGCCCTGGCCCTGGGCAACACGGTCGTCGTCAAGCCCGCGCCGCAGGACCCGCTGTCGGTGTACCGGCTCGCGGCGGCCCTCGCCGAGGCGGGCGCGCCGCCCGGCGTGGTCAACGTCGTGTCGGGCCGGGACACCGACGTCGGGGCTGCCGCCGTCGACTCGCCCGACGTCGACATGGTGAGCTTCACCGGCTCGACGGCGGTCGGCAGGCGCATCGGCGAGATCTGCGGACGCACCATGAAACGCCAGCTCATGGAGTTGGGCGGGAAGGGCGCGGCGATCGTCTTCGAGGACGCGGACCTGGACGCGGCGGTGGCGGGCATCGGCACCACGTTCTCCTTCTACAGCGGCCAGATCTGCACCGCGCCGACGCGCGTCATCGTGCAGCGGCCGGTGTACGAGCCCCTGCTCGGGAAGCTGGCGCGGTACGCGGGGCGGCTCAGGGTGGGGGACCCCAGGGAGCGGGACACCGTCGTCGGGCCGGTGATCTCCGCCGCGCACCGCGAGCGCGTCGAGTCGTACGTGGAACTCGGCCGCAAGGAGGGGGCGCGGGTCGTGACGGGCGGCGAACGCCCCCCGGTCGCCACTGGCCGGGGCTTCTACGTCGCCCCCGCCCTCCTGGCCGACTGCGCCCCCGGGATGCGGGTGGTCCGCGAGGAGATCTTCGGCCCGGTCGTCGTGGTCGTCCCCTTCGACGGCACCGGCGAAGCCGCCGAGGACACGGCCGTCGCCCTGGCCGACGACAGCGAGTACGGCCTGCTCAGCTACGTCTGGTCGGGCGACGTGGCCCGCGCCTTCCGGGTCGCGGGGCGGCTCCGCGCCGGCGGCGTCGGCGTGAACACCGTCGGCCGCAACATGGAGGCCCCCTTCGGGGGGTTCAAACAGAGCGGGGTGGGGCGCGACTGCGGGTCGTTCGCACTGGGCGCGTACAGCGAGGTGCAGTCCCTGGTCTGGCCTGGGGGCGCCCCGTAAGGGGCGCGGGGAACTGCGCGCTCAGCCCGCGAAAAGCCGCAGATGCGTCTGCTGAGATCCCCGCAGACGCGTCTGCGGCTGTTTCGTGGCCGCTCGCGCAGTTCCCCGCGCCCCTTACGGGGCCGGTCTCAACGCCCGAGGAAGATGGGATTGGTGAGGGCCTTCATGGGGCCGGGCACGCCCGGGGTCGTCGAGGGTGCGCGCACCTCGGCGCGTACATAGGCGGCGTACGAGGGCGTCGTACGCCACTCCACGGTCGCCGTGCCCGACTCCGGGACCACCGGACCGGTGAAGAGAACCCCCTGGTCGGTGATGAAGCGGACGATGGTGCCGGGCACGCCCTCGACGTCGAGGCGGACGGTCACCGGGGCGGTGGCGTCGACGCGCAGGCGCTCGCCGATGCCCGCGCGCCGCCCCTTGCCACCGGCCGCGGAGAAGGCGACCTCGATGTCCTTGGACTCCGCGAGGTAGGAGCGCCCCGCGCGGATGCCGTCGAGGATCGCCTCGCGGGTCAGGTCGTCGGCGAGGACGACGGTCTGCGGGCGGCCCACGGGGTCGGGGTCGCGGTGGGCGTCGCTGTTGCCCATCGCGGGCGTCCAGCGGTGGCCCCCGCGGGCGGCGGCGACCAGCGCGTTGTCCCACTCGGAGATCGCCACCTCGTCCTCCGGCGAGAACGCCCCGTTCCACACCTCCACCGCGTCCGCCTCGCCGAACCCGAACTTCCAGTTGCAGCCCACGCAGGTGGCGTGCGGGTGGGCGGGCACGACCAGGCCGCCGGCGCGGCGGATGTGCCGGGCGTACTGGCCGAAGCGGTTGTCGCGGGCGCGGTAGCGCCAGTCGACGAAGGTGCCGGGCTCGGTGCCGACCGCGAGGACGTGGCCGTTGCGGGTGGTGACCTCCTCGCCGAGCAGCACCAGCAGGTCGTCACCGGCCACGTCCGAGAAGTGGGCGTGCGCGGAGTGCGTGTTGTGCTCGGAGGTGTTGATGAAGTCCAGGCCCGCGGCGCGGGCGAGGGCGCCCAGCTCCGCGGGGGTGCGGCGGCCGTCCGAGTACCAGCTGTGCAGATGGCAGTCGCCCCGGTACCAGGCACGGCCGCGGCCCTTGGCCCGCTCCGGCGGGTACACGGGTTTCGGCGTGGTGCCGGGCGCGCCGTAGGTGAGGGTGATCGTCACCTCGTACGGCAGTCCCTGCGGGGCCACGGTGTACGGGCCGAGCGCGATGTTCCAGGTCCCTGCGCGCACCGGGCCCGGGATGTACCCGGGCGTCGCCTCGTCGGCCCGGATGAAGAACTCCGAGCGGGCGCCGCCCGACCAGCCGCGGAAGCCCCTGCCGCCGAGGTCCGTGCCGCGCTCGTCGAAGACGCCGATGTCCAGGGCGTTGCCGACGGTGCCCGCTGGGACGGACGGCTTCTCGTAGGTGTACGCGACGCGCAGCTCCCGCACCCCGCGCGGGACCTCGACCGGCAGGTACACGAAGTCCGGCGACCCGGTGGGCAGCGTGCCCCGGACCGTCTTCGTCTCCTTGCCGGTCCGCTCCCTGCCGGTACCCCCGCCGTCCGGCCGTTCCCCGGCCCCGGCGTCACTGGCGAAGCTCACACTGCCCAACGTAAGGGCGGTCGCCGCCCCCGTCACGAGCAGCGCGCGTCTGTTCAGGTGGCGTTCGTCCTCGCACATGCTGCGGCTCCCCTGAGTTTTGGTGGTGCGGGCAACTCTGGTATTGAGCCGTGAACTCCCCTGCAAGGGAAGGGGATCGGGGGGTTTCCCCCACGCGACCCGTAAGGTGCGCGCCCGTCCCTGGGCAGGGCCCCCGTAGGGGGCGCGGGGAACTGCGCGACCAGCCACGGCGTATTCGCAGTCGCGTTTGCGGGGTGGTGGGCAGACGCGTCTGCGGCTTGCCACTGGTTGCGCGCGCAGTTCCCCGCGCCCCTGGCGGGGTTTTCCTTGGGGGCGCGGGGATCTGCGCGATCGGCCACGGCGGGTTCGCGGTCGCGTCTGCGGGGTGAGGTGGCAGTTGCGTCTGCGGGTTGTTGCTGGTTGCGCGCGCAGTTCCCCGCGCCCCTGGGCAGGGCCCCCGTAGGGGCGCGGGGAACTGCGCGGCCCGCCACGGCGGGTTCGCAGTCGCGTCTGCGGGGCGATGAGGCAGATGCGTCTGCGGCCCGTCGCGCGCTGAGCGCGCAACTGGCCCGTCGCACGCTGAGCGCGCAACTCCCCGCGCCCCTTACGGGGCACCGCCTTCCGGCCACCGGGGCGACCGGGGCCGAGGAGGGCGCTCGTATGCTCGGTGCCATGACCAGTAGCGCGCCGCAGGATCCCGAGAAGGCACAGGACCGGCCGACCGCCAACGCCATGCGGCGGGCGTTGAAACGTGCCAGGGACGGTGTCGCCCTCGACGTCGCGGAGGCCGCGGTGCTGCTCCAGGCGCGCGGCGAGGACCTGGAGGACCTCGCGGCGACGGCCGGCCGGGTCCGGGACGCGGGCCTCGCCGCCGAGGGCCGCGAAGGCGTCATCACGTACTCCAAGAGCGTCTTCGTCCCGCTCACCCGGCTGTGCAGGGACAAGTGCCACTACTGCACCTTCGTGACCGTCCCCGGCAAACTCCGCCGCGCCGGGCACGGCATGTTCATGTCCCCGGACGAGGTCCTCGACATCGCCCGCCGAGGCGCCGCGCTCGGCTGCAAGGAAGCCCTCATCACCCTCGGCGACAAGCCGGAGGACCGCTGGCCCGAGGCCCGCGAGTGGCTCGACGCGCACGGGTACGACGACACGATCGCCTACGTCCGCGCCATAGCGATCCGCATCCTGGAAGAGACCGGCCTGCTCCCGCACCTCAACCCGGGCGTCCTGACCTGGACCGACTTCCAGCGGCTCAAGCCGGTCGCGCCCAGCATGGGCATGATGCTGGAGACCACCGCCGAACGGCTGTGGAGCGAGCCCGGCGGCCCCCACCACGGCTCGCCCGACAAGGAGCCCGCGGTCCGCCTGCGGGTCCTGGAGGACGCGGGCCGCTCCTCGGTCCCCTTCACCAGCGGGCTGCTCATCGGCATCGGCGAGACGTACGAGGAGCGGGCCGACTCGCTGTTCGCGCTGCGCCGCGTCGCCCGGTCCTACCACGGCATCCAGGAACTGATCATCCAGAACTTCCGCGCCAAGCCGGACACGGCGATGCGCGGCATGCCGGACGCCGAGATCGACGACCTGGTGGCGACGGTCGCGGTCGCCCGGCTCATCATGGGCCCCGCGGGCTGCGTCCAGGCCCCGCCGAACCTCGTCGACGGCGAGTACGGCCGCCTGATCCGGGCCGGGATCGACGACTGGGGCGGCGTCTCACCCGTCACCATCGACCACGTGAACCCCGAGAAGCCGTGGCCGCAGATCGAGGAGCTGGCCGAGCGGGCGGCGGCGGAGGGCTTCACGCTCCGCGAACGCCTCTGCGTCTACCCGGAGTTCGTGCGCCGCGGCGAGCCCTGGCTCGACCCGCGCCTGCTGCCGCACGTACGGGCCCTCGCCGACCCCGAGACCGGCCTCGCCGACCCCGACGCGCCCGTCCGGGGCCTGCCCTGGCAGGAGCCCGACGAGGGGTACGTCGCCGCCTCCGGCCGCACCGACCTGCACCGCACCATCGACACCACGGGCCGCACCGCCGACCGGCGCGACGACTTCGACGAGGTGTACGGGGACTGGGAGGCGCTGCGCGAGCAGGCCGCGCCCGGCATGGTGCCCTCCCGCATCGACGGCGACGTGCGCGCGGCCCTCGCGACGGCCGCCGACGACCCGACCCGCCTCACCGACGGCGAGGCCCTCGCCCTGCTGCACGCCGACGGGCCCGCGCTCGACGCGCTCTGCTCCGTCGCCGACGACGTCCGCAAGTCCGTGGTCGGCGACGACGTCACGTACATCGTCACCCGCAACATCAACTTCACCAACGTCTGCTACACCGGCTGCCGCTTCTGCGCCTTCGCCCAGCGCCGCACCGACGCCGACGCCTACACCCTGTCCCTGTCGCAGGTCGCCGACCGCGCCGAGCAGGCCTGGGACGTCGGCGCGGTGGAGGTGTGCATGCAGGGCGGCATCCACCCCGACCTGCCCGGCACGGCGTACTTCGACATCGCGAAGGCGGTGAAGGAGCGCGTGCCCGGCATGCACGTGCACGCCTTCTCCCCGATGGAGGTCGTCAACGGCGCGACCCGCACGGGCCTCTCGATCCGCGAGTGGCTTCAGCAGGCCAAGGAATCCGGTCTCGACTCCATCCCCGGCACGGCCGCCGAGATCCTCGACGACGAGGTCCGCTGGATCCTCACCAAGGGCAAGCTGCCCGCCGCGACCTGGATCGAGGTCGTGAGGACGGCCCACGAGCTGGGCCTGCGCTCCTCCTCCACGATGATGTACGGGCACGTGGACCAGCCCCGCCACTGGCTCGGCCACTTCCGCACCCTCGCGGCCGTACAGCAGGAGACGGGCGGCTTCACGGAGTTCGTGACCCTCCCCTTCATCCACACCAACGCGCCCGTGTACCTGGCGGGCATCGCCCGCCCCGGCCCCACCACCCGCGACAACCGCGCCGTGACCGCCATGGCCCGGCTCCTCCTGCACCCCCACATTCCCAACATCCAGACGAGCTGGGTGAAGCTCGGCACGGAGGGCGCCGCCGAGATGCTCCGCTCCGGCGCGAACGACCTGGGCGGCACCCTGATGGAGGAGACCATCTCCCGCATGGCGGGCTCCAGCTACGGCTCGTACCGCTCCGTCAAGGACCTCGTCGCCATCGCGGACGCGGCGGGCCGCCCGTCGCGCCCGCGCACGACGCTGTACGGCGAGGTCCCCGAGGACCGGCAGCGGGCAGCCACCGCGTCGGACGGCCACCTGCCGGAGCTGCTTCCGGTCCTGGACGCATAGGCCCGGGCCTCTCAGCGCCGGGCCGCGAAGCCTACGAACTCGGCCCACGCCGCGCCTTGGACAGTGAGGCATGGGCCGCATGTGTTCTTGGAGTCGCGTATGTGGACGGTGGTGCGGATGGGGGGTATGGCTACCTCGACGCATTCGGGACCGTCGTTGCTGCTGTGGCTGCTCTTGAACCATCGCAACGTGGGTTGCGCGAGGCCGCTGTCGGGGTTCATGTCTCTCCCAGTACTTGCTCGATGAAGGCCAGGGACTCCTTTGGCGCGAGAGCCTGCGCCCGGATCATTCCATAGCGCATTTCAACGATCTGGACTTCCCGGGCGTCACTGATCAGCCGGTTGGAGAGCTGGCTCTCCGTGTGCCCCAGCGCTTTGCCGTCCCGTAGTTTCAGCAACTGGAGGGAGCCCGCCATACCGGCATGATCCTCACGGTCCGTAGGCATCACCTGGATGGCCACATGCCGCAGCTGAGCGACGTTCAACAGGTGTTCAAGCTGCTGCCGCAGCACCATCCTGCCCCCGATCGGCCTGCTCAATGTCACCTCCTCCTGGACAAAGGTGATCTGAGGTCGAGGGGTGTGTTCAAAAATGGCCTTTCTCGCCATGCGTGCACCGACATGGCGCTCGATCTCGTCCTCCGTGTAGGACGGCCGACGCATCGCGTACAGCGCTTGCGCGTACTCAGGAGTCTGGAGCAGGCCGTGGACGTGGTGGCTGGCGTACGCGCCGAGCTCGACGCACTCGGCCTCCAGCTTCGCCAAGTCCCGTACCGAGCGGGGGTACCGCGCCTCCTCCACGTCCCCCTTCATCGCAGAGATCTTCCCGGCCGCCCCCAGCACCTCGTCCGCCAGGTCCAGGAGGTCCGGCTTCGGGACGCGTCGTCCCCGTTCCACCGAGGAGACCATCTCCTCGCTGTACCCGATGGCCGCGCCCAACTCCGCCTGTCGCAGGCCCGCTGTCTCCCGCCAGGCCTTGATCTGGCGGCCCACGGCCTTGAGTACCGCCGCCGCTTCCTCGTCCTCCACGCCGCCCCGCCTTCCGCGTACGAGCCGGACGACTCCGGAAGGTACCCGTACAGTCGCTCTGCGTACCGGCTCACTCGCTGTTCAGGGTAGAGGCGAGCGGCCACGCTGAGTGATGTGAACAGTGAAATGACTCAGGCCGCCGTCGGCGCCCGCCAGTTCTCGGTCCAGTTGAGCGCCACTCGCAGCGGTGCGCGGCTCGCCGGGCTGCTCACGGTGCGTCAACTGCGCGACTGGGGTGTCCCCTCCGGGGATGCCCGGCAGGTGGTCGCCGAGCTCGCCGCGAACGCTGTGCTGCACGGCCGCGTTCCCGGCCGCGACTTCCGCCTTGCGCTCCGGCTCGATCCCGCCGGGGCGCTCCGCGTCGAGGTGACCGACGCGCGGGGTGACCGGATTCCGCGCGTCGACGGCCCGGGGGCGGGGTGGGCCGAGTCGGGGCGCGGGATGTTGCTCGTGGCGGCGTACTCGGAACGCTGGGGCGTCGTCCCGGCTCCGGCCGGCTGCAAGACCGTGTGGGCCGAACTGGAGCCTACTTGCGGGTAAGCGTCTCCATCCCCTCCGCGGGACCGTGCTCGCCGTACTGTCGGTAGCCGACGGCAAGCGCAGGGCGGGACGCACCCGGCACGGGTGTGCGGGTGTGCGGGCGGGCGGGCGAGAGGGGTGCGGGGCATGGGGTGGGTATCACGAGGGCCGGGCCGGCCGTCGATGCAGGAGCTGATCCGGCGCCGCGGGCGCTCGGGCTTCGTGGGCAGGCGGCACGAACTGCGCCTGTTCCGGGAGAACTTCGACGTGCCGCCGGAGGACGACCGGCACCGTTTCCTGTTCTGCGTGCACGGCCCCGCGGGCGTGGGCAAGACGTCCCTGGTGGGGGAGTTGCGCCAGCTCGCGTGTGACCGCGGAGCCCTGGTCGCCCACGTCGACGAGACGGTGGACTCCCTGCCGCGGGTGCTCACCGAGGTCGCCGACCAGTTCGAGCGGCAGGAGCGGCGCCTCAAATCCCTGGAGCGGGCGCTCGCCGCCTACCGGCAGCGCGCCCGCGAGGCCGCGGCCGCGCCGTCCGCCGACCCCGGCACGGGCGGAGCGGCGTCGGCCGGCAGCCGACTCGCCGTCAGGGCGGGCGTCGCGGGACTCGGCATGGTGCCGGTGGTCGGCCCCTTCGCGGCGGCCGCGGTGGACCCGGCCCAGCTGGAGCGCGGCGCCGACGGCCTGCGGGAACGCTTCGGGCACCGGTTCGGCACCGGTGCCGGGAACGGCGAACCGGGCGGCGGCGCCGGTGCGCTCGGGTCCCTCCTGGAACCCGAGCGCACCCTGACGCCCGCCTTCACCGCCGACCTGGCCGCCGCGGCGGACGATGCGCCCTGGCTGGTCCTGTTCTTCGACACCTACGAACGGACGGCACCGGTCCTCGACCGCTGGCTGCGGGACCTGATGACCACCGACCGGTACGGCGAACTGCCCGCGAACACCGTCGTGGTCGTCTCCGGGCAGCGCCCCCCGGACCCCCAGCTCTGGCCGGACCTGCGGGACTTCGCCCGCGACCTGCCGCTGTCCCCGTTCACCGAGGACGAGGCGCGCGGGCTGCTCGCCGCCAAGGGCGTCACCGAGGAGCCCGTGGTGGCGGAGGTCCTCAGGCTGTCCGGGCGGCTGCCCGTCCTGGTCTCGACGCTCGCCGAACCCGGCGCCCGCGTCCCGGCCGACGTGAGCGACCCGAGCGCGGGCGCCGTCGAGCGCTTCCTGCGCTGGGAGCCGGATCCGGTGCGGCGGGCGGCGGCTCTGGACTGCGCGCTGCCGCGCCGCCTGGACGAGGAGGTGGTGGGGGTCGCGACCGGGGCGGCCGATGAGGCCACGGCGACGGCCTCGGGACCCGGCTGCGGGTCGGGATTCGGGGCCGGGTCGGGTTCCGGGGCCGGGACCGGGTCGGGTTCCGGGTCGGGTTCCGGGTTTGGCTCCGGCCTCGGCTCCGGCCCCGGCTCCGGCTCCGGGTCCGGGTCGGGTTCCGGGTCCGGGTCCTGGTCGGGTACCCGGTTTGGCTCTGACTCCGGGGCCGGGTCGGGTTCCGGGTCCGGGGCGGGCTCAGGGTCGGGTTCCAGGTCCGGCCCGGACTCCGCGTTCGGCGCCGGGCCAGGCCCCGTGACGGGCCCCGACCCCCGTGCCGGTTCCGCCCCGGGAACCGCGGCGGCCGAGGCGTACGCCTGGCTGCGCACCCTCCCCTTCGTCACCGACCGGGGCGAGGGCGGCGCCCGCTACCACGACGTCGTCCGCACCCCCATGCTGCGCCTGCGCCGCAGCTCGGCCCCGCAGAAGTGGACCGCGGGCCACACCCGCCTCGCGGAGGCGTTCGCGGCCAGGCTGCGGACGTACGAGCAGGAGACCGGCGGCGGGCCCCCCGGCGGACAGGGCCGGTCCGGCCGGGGCGGGGCGAGCCGCGGCTGGGCGGCGGGCCGCCCGTGGAGCGACCCGGGGTGGCGGGTCCTGCGCGTGGAGGAGCTGTACCACCGGCTGTGCGCACGCCCCGGCGCCGCGCTCGCCGACGCCCTGCGGCAGGGCGTCGACGCCTGCCACGCGCAGACCCGGTACGAGGCCGTGGCCCGCGCGTGGGCCCGCGTCCTCGTGGACGCGGGCGAGGACGCCGGGGACGACCGGCTGCGGCGCTGGGGCGAGGAGTGCCTGACGGCCCTCGCCGACGCACGCCTCGGCCCGGCCCGCGTGGTGGATCTGCTCCTGGCCCGCGGCGGCCTCGACGACGAGGGCCGCGTGGCCGCGTACAACGCGCGCGGCTGGTGCTACTTCGGCGCGGGCATGCCCGAGCGGGCCCTGGAGGACCACACGCGCGCCGTCGGACTCGCCCCGGACGACCCGTGGGGACACCACGGCCTCGCCGTCACGCTGCGCGCCCGGGGCGGGGCCGGCGACCACGAGGCGGCCCTGCGGCACATCGACCGCTGCGGCGAACTGCTGCCCGAAGCCGCCCTGGTGGCGCGCGAACGCGGCGAGACGTACCGCAGGGCGGGCCGCCACGAGGAAGCGCTCACCGAACTGGACCGGGCCCACGACCTGGGCCCGGACGAGCCCTTGACGCTGGGCAGCCGCGCCCAGGTGAAGTACGTCCTCGGCCGCCCGCAGGAAGCCCTCGCCGACTTCGACCACGCCCTCGCCCTGTGGCCCGACTACACCTGGGCCCTCACGCGCCGCGCCCACGTACGCTCCGTGCTCGGCGACATCCCGGCCGCCCTGGCCGACCTCGACCGCGCGGAGCGGCTCGCCCCCGACGGCAGCGGCATCGCCGGGGAGCGCGGCGACGTCCTGCGCCTCGCGGGCCGCCACGAGGAGGCCCTCGCCGCCTACGACCGCGCCCTCGCCCTCGACCCCGGCTACACCTGGGCCCTGGGCAGCCGCGCCCTCGCCCACGAGGCCCTCGGCAGGACCGCCCAGGCCGTGGCCGACCTGGAGCGGGCCCTGGACCTCGACCCCGGGTACGGGTGGGCACGGGAGCAACTCGACCGGCTGCGGGAGGGGTAGCCGCCGAGCGGCGGGCCCACCGGGCGCCGAGATCGGGGGACGCCGTGACGGCCTTCTACGAGCGGCTCCAAGGCACCGAACGGGACATGTACTTCACGTGTCCGCAGCGGGAACCGACCCTCGCCGTCCTGGGAAGTTTTCTGCTCGTCGAGGGCACCGAGGAGGTCCTCGCGGTCCTCGCGCCCTTCCGCGCCACCGACGGAACGCTCCTCGTCGACTCCGCCGACGCGTATCCCGCCCGCCTGGAGGCCGAGGGCGCCGAAGTCGTCGAACCGCTGCACCGGGTGCCGACGGGGGCGGGATCCACCGCCAGGCACCCCGACGGAACCGTGATCGAGTACGCGGAACACCGCCCCACACCCGAGAAGGACCAGGGCCTGCAAATGCCGCCGTAAGGGCACCTCCGTACAAAAACCTTGGGCCCTGAACCCACCGTTCCCGTTCGATTACAGTGCTGCGGAGTCGGACGCCGGGGCACGGGAAAGGGGGTTCGGTGAGCACTGCAGCAGCGACCGGGGTGTGGGGCCGCACCGAGCAGCAGGACTTCCGCAGCCGGGTACGCGGCGCGCTGCTCGGGGCCGCCGTCGGCGACGCCCTCGGGGCGCCCGTCGACGGGCTCACCCTCGACGCGATCCGCGAGGCCCACGGCGGCGAGGGACTCACGGAACTCGCGCCGGCGCACGGGCGGCGCGGGGCCGTCACCGCCGCGACCCAGCTGATGCTGTTCACCGTCGACGGGCTGATACGCGCCCAGGTGCGGCGCGACACCGGCGCCTGGCACCCGCCCACCGACCTGCACCGCGCCTACCGCCGCTGGGCGGCGACCCAGCGCGACTGGGGTCCCGACGAACGTCGCGCGGAGGACGGCTGGCTGGCCCGCGAGGAGTGGCTGTACGCGCGCCGCGCG
Organism: Streptomyces typhae; assembly: GCF_009755605.1. GTDB lineage: Bacteria > Actinomycetota > Actinomycetes > Streptomycetales > Streptomycetaceae > Streptomyces > Streptomyces typhae. Next base: position 268,876 of record NZ_WPNZ01000007.1, on the reverse strand, counting down.
CCGTCCCGAGCCTGCCTCACCGGGCTCGCCGACGACCGCATGGGCACCCTCGACGTACCGAAGAACCCCGGCGAGAAGGGCCCGGAGGCCGCCACCCGGTCGACGCCCATCGGGCTGCTCGTCGGGTGGGAGCCGCAGCTGGTGCTGCAACTCGCCGTCGAGTGCGCCGTGCAGACGCACGGCCACCCCACGGCCCACCTCGCCGCGGGCGCCCACACCGTCCTCGTGCACGGCCTCGCCCGCGGCGAGTCCCTGGACGGCGCCATCCAGCGCGCCCTCGCCCTGCTCGCCGCCCGGCCGGGCCACCAGCCCGTCACCGACGCGCTGCGGCACGCGCTCGGCGCCGTCCGGCAGGGCATGCCCACCGCGTCCCGCGTCACCGAACTCGTCGGCGATGGCGAGGCGGTCGGCGCGCTCGCCGCCGCCGTGTACTGCGCCCTCGTCGGCGAGGACATCCGGCACGGGCTGCGGCTCGCCGTCAACCACAGCGGTTCGTCGGCCGCGTCCGGCGCGCTGTGCGGCGCCCTCCTCGGCGCCCTGCACGGCGAGACGGCGCTCCCGCCGGGCTGGCTCACCGAACTGGAGGGCCGGGCCACCGTCCTGGAACTCGCGGACGACTTCGCCATGGAGATGACGCAGGGCCCGGCGCTGCACAGTCCCGCGGGGGCGGCGCCGGGGTGGCTGGCGCGGTACCCGCGGGCCTGAGGGTTCCGCGGGTTCATTTGAGGGTTCCGCGGGTCCTGGGGGGCGGCCTCATACCTGGGAGTCCGCCAGGAGCTTCAGGGCCCGCGCCTTCTCCTCCGCGCTCGCCCGCTGGGCGTTCCCGGCGTCGAACGGCGGCCGCGGGTCGTACTCGACGGCCAGCTGCACCGCCCTCGCCGTCTCGTCGTCGGTGAGCAGCGCCGCCAGGTACAGGGCCATGTCCAGGCCCGCGGAGACGCCCGCCCCTGTGAGGAACTTCCCGGAGCGCACATACCGTTCGGGTACGTAGGTGACGTCGAAGTTCTGCTCCAGGTACGGGCCCGACGCCCAGTACGTCGTCGCGCGCCGCCCGTCCAGGAGCCCGGCGGCGGCCAGGATCAGGGAGCCCGTGCACACGGACGTGGTGAAGCGGGTGTGCCGGTCCGTCTCGCGGATCCACCGCAGCAGCCGCCGGTTCTCCATCGCGCCGACCGTCCCGCGGTTGCCCGCGCCGGGTACGAGGAGCACGTCGAGGCGGCCCGCCTCCTCCAGGGCGCGCTCCGCCACGACGGCCACGTCACCGGTGTCCGTCCGCACGGGCCCGCGCCGCTCGGCAAGCATCGTGACGCTCGCACCGGGCAGCCGGGACAGGACCTCGGCGGGGCCCGTCGGGTCGAGCAGGCTGTAGCCGTCGTACAGGAGGATGCCGATGCGGGGGCCGCTGCCCCCGCCGCGCTTCTCGGAGGCGTACGGGTACGGGGTCGCGGCGGCCTCGGAGGCGCCGGCGAGGCCCGTGCCGGCGAGGACCGCGGTGGCCGCGGTGGCGGTGGTGCCGCGCAGGAGGGCACGGCGGCCCGGGTGGATGTCCGTCATGGCACGGGAGTCTCCCGGCCCGGCCGTGCCCGTGGCCGGGGCATGTCCGGCATCCTGCGAATCGTGTCCCCGCCCGCGCCATAGTGGTCCAGGAACGCCTGCCGCAGCGTCTGCGCGGAGCGGAAGCCGCAGCGGCGCCCGACGGCCGCGAGGGAGAGCGCGCTGGAGCGCACCAGATGGGCGGCGGCCTCGGTGCGGGCGGCGCGGACCGCGCGGGCCGGTGTGGTGCCCAGATGGGTGGTGAACAGGCGGGTCAGGTGCCGGGTGCTCACGCCCGCGCGGGCGGCCAGGGCGGCGGGGGAGAGGTCGTCGGCGAGGTGCGCGCCGATGTGGCCGCGGAGGTCGCGGACCAGGCGGTCGCCCGGCGGGGGCGCCGCCAGGAACATGCTGATCTGGGCCTGGTCGGCGGGGCGGTGGAGGTAGGAGACCAGCTCACGGGCGACCGCGCGGGCCAGGGTCGGGCCGTGGTCGTCCTCGATCAGGGACAGGGTGAGGTCCAGGGCGCTGGTGACGCCCGCGGCGGTGTAGACGTTGCCGTCGCGCACGTACAGGGGCCTCGTGTCGACGGCCACCGTCGGGTGGCGGGCGGCGAGGCGGTCGCCGTACCCCCAGTGGGTGGTGGCGCGGCGGTGGTCGAGGAGGCCCGCGGCGGCGAGCACGTAGGCGCCGGTGCAGACGGAGGCCACGCGGCGGCTGTGGGGGGCGAGGCGGCGGATCTGGGTGACCAGGCGGGGGTCGGCGGCGGCCTCCTCGTACCCGGCGCCGCCCGCCACCAGGAGGGTGTCCAGGGGCCCTGCGACCGTCTCCAGGCTCTGCCCCGCGGTCAGGGCGATGCCCGCCGAGCTGTGGGCCGGGCGGCGGGACACTGTGCCCAGTTCTATGCGGTACGGGGGGTTCGCTCCGCAGCGGTTGGCTATGTCCAGGGCGCTGCTCGGGCAGGCGATGTCGAGGATCTGCGTGTTGTCGTACGCCACGATCAGTACGCGTCTCGCGGTCAGCATCCCCCCATCCTCAGCCACTCCTGCCCCCCGCCGGGTTCCTCAGCCACTCCTGCCTCACCCACCCGGTTCCTCTCCCACTCTCCCGCCCGCCCGCCCGTTTCCGCCCAAGTGGCCGGGTGCTGGCCTCTCGTTGTGGCGGGCCCGTGTTGGCGTCTGCGGCCCGCCGCCCCATCCCCGCCGCTACCGCGGCGGGTTGCTTCCCACCCGCCCGCCCGTTTCCGCCCAAGCAGCCGGATGCTGGCCTCCCCCTGTGGCAGACCCCCGTCGGCGTCTGCGCCCCGCCGCACCCAACCCCCCCTGCCGGTGCGGCTGATACGGCAGTAACGGGTGGGTGGGAGAGGCCCGACGCGGAGCGGCGGGCTACGGTTGCAGCCCCGGCCACGGGCCCCCGGGTGGGGCCGGAGCGGCGGAACTGCCGCAGCAGCCCCAGCATCATCGGGATGGCGATGGGCCCCATGAGGCCGGCGACCCACTTGATGACGACGGTGATGATGTCCTTGAGGGCGGGGGAGTGGACCTGCGTGGTCACCGCCATGGAGAGGCCGAGGAAGACGACCGTGGTGACCCGCGCGGCGACGAGCCCGGCGCGGTCGGCGCCGACTCCGCCGCACGCGCCACCGCGCCGCGGCCGACTTGGCGAGGTTCTCCTCGGTGCGGGCGCCGAGCACGGCGCACCCTCCGTCCCGTACGACTGCGGCGGCGACCTCGTGGCCGAGACCCGCACCCACTCCCGAGACGACGACGGTCTTGCCGGTGAGCAGCGACACGATTCCTCCGGGTCGTTCTCTGGTGCATTGTCTGACGGGGCGTCAGAGTATGGGCGTCCGGGGGTGGAAGGAAGAGACGGGAAGGGGTGCGTGCGCCATGGGCGAGCCGAGAGGAAGCGGGCACGGGAGCAGAAGCGGAAGCGGAAGCGGTACACGGGCCCGCGGTGACGTCTACGGCGAGCTCGCTGCCGTCGGGCCCTACGGAGTGCGGCCGGGCCATGCGCTGATCACCATGGTCGAGCCGCATCCCGGTCAGGAGTACGCCTACAACCGCTGGTACGAGGACGACCACTACTACGCGGGCGCGATGGCGATGCCCTGGATGTACGCGGGGCGCCGCTGGGTGGCCACCCGGGACCTCCAGCTCCTGCGCTTCCCGGCGGAGTCGGCCGTCGCCCGGCCCGTGACGGCCGGCTGCTACCTCTCCACGTACTGGATCACCGAGGGCCGCTACGCCGACCACATGAAGTGGACCGTCGGCATCAACAAGCGGCTGAACCGCGACAGCCGTGTCCACCACGCCCGCACCCATGTCTTCACGGCGTTCCAGGACCACGAGGCCACCGTGTACCGGGACGGCGCCGCCGGACCGCGTGACTTCCACGCCCTCGACCACCCCTACCGGGGGCTCGTCCTCGAAGTCGTCGACGCGGCAGAACCGGAACGGCGAGCGGAACTCCTGGAGTGGCTGGTGGCGCGGCGGCTGCCACGGGCCCTTGAGGGGTCACCCGCCGCCATGGTGGTGATCTTCCGGCCGACACCGCTGCCGGGGGACCGGATGACCTATGTGAAGCAGGTCGAGGGCGTCGACACCCGGCTGACCCTGCTGTGGTTCCTGGAGTGCGACCCGCGCGACTGCTGGGCGGAGCACTTCGCCCCGCTCGCCGACCCGGCGGCGGCCTCCGGTCCCGGGCGGGTGGAACTGGTCGCCCCGTTCATCCCGACCGTGCCCGGCACGGACCGCTACGTCGACCAGCTCCGCTAGCGGCGCCTAGCGGCGCGGAAAAAGGCCGAGCCCTCTCGGCCAGGACGGCGGACCAGTCGAGAGGGCTCATGCGATGGTGCGGTGAAGCGGTAGTGCGGTGGTGCGGTGGTGCGGTGGTGCGGTGGTGCGGTGATGCTTATGTCGTTGTGTCTCGGTATTGGCACGTATCACCCGCGGTCGTGGTCCCCGCCTCGGACCTCGGACACGAAGACGTTCCAGGACTCGGCCGGAAAGGCGAGGACGGGGCCGTCCGAGACCTTCGAGTCGCGCACGGAGATCGCGTGCGTGACCGGTGACTTGACCTCGACGCAAGCGCCGTTCCCGGTGGAGTAGGAAGACTTGGTCCACGCGTGCGACGCACCCTGCTGAATAGCCATGTTCGCTCCGTTTTGCCCAGTTGGTGAATTGCTGTGACCGCTGTAGTGCGGTAATCGCCAACGTGGTGCTGTTGGCGTGAATGACGCTACTCGCCAACATCGATCGGCGGATGGGTCGTTCACTCAACCGGATGGCATATTCCAGAGGGGTCTTCCGCCGCGATGAGGCGAAGGTGTACTGTGCGGCGCCTTCATCGATCGAGGCTCCGGCAGGCCGCCGGGTGGGCCTCGGAGTGCCGAGCGGGATCACGGCGGATCGCCGAGGTCAGCGGGCGTACTCCTTGGCGATGTCCGCGATCAGCTGACGGGATTGCTCCACATTCAGCGCCTGCGCCCGCAGATGCTCGTACATGACGCTGTATTGCTGGACGTCGTTCGCTTTTTCCAGATAGAGGTCGCTGGTGACGCCCTCGATGTAGACCACGCTGGAATCCGAGGCGTCCGGGAACTCCAGAATGGCGTACTGGCCGTTCAGGCCCGGGTGCGCGCCCATCTCGAACGGGATCACCTGGACCGTCACGTGCGGCAGTTGCGACTGCTCCACCAGGTATTCCAGTTGTTCGCGCATCAGCGCGCGGTTGCCGACCACGCGGCGCAGCGCGGACTCGTCGAGGACGGTCCACAGGCGCAGCGGGTTCTCCGGCGCCGCGATGCGCTCCTGGCGGCGCATCCGGACCTGCACCCGTTTCTCGATGTCCGTCGGTGTCGTCTCCGGCAACGCGCCGGTGATCAGGGCTTCCGCGTACGGACGGGTCTGCAGCAGGCCGGGGACGACCTGCGGGTCGTACACCCGCAAGGAGGCGGCATCCGTCTCCAGGCCGATGTACACGCTGTACGGGATGTCGCCGAAGGAGTGCCACCAGCCCTGCTGGCGCGAATCCTTGGCCATCTGCATCAGCGAGTCGACGATGCGGTGGTCCTCGACCTCGTACACCCCGCAGAGGTCGCGGACGTCGCGCTGGCTGATGGAGCGACGGCCGTTCTCCAGGCGGCTGATCTTCGACTGCGAGACGAGCAGCCGCTCCGCCACCTCTTCGGCCGTCATGCCTTTCAGCTCGCGCAGCCGACGCAGCTCCTGTCCGAGCCGGCGTCGCCTGACAGTGGGATTGACGTTGGACGCCACGGGACGTGCACCTCCGGCACTATGCCTCTACTTTGCGTGTCTGCTGCCATGCAGAGTGCCACCACGGGTCAACTCGGCGCTGGAAAACAGCAGAACAGCGGTAGGTGCGGGGCCGGCGCGGCGTTCACCGTGCGCGGTTTCGCAACGCGCGTGCAAGATGCGGCGGTTGCGGCCGCGCGGGCCGGGACACCGGCGTCCGTTCCTGGACGTCCGGCGCCCCGCCCGCGCGGACCAGCGGCTCCCGAACCGGGTCTGGGGACTGCGGTGCGGCGCTGGGTGCACCCCGGGGTGCGGGTGGTGCTGATGGTGCCGATCATGCGTGTGCTGCTGGCGGTGCTTGTCGTGCTGGTGATGCTCGCGTTGCTGGTGGTGCTCGCATTGCTGGTGGTGCTGATACTGCCGGTGTCTCTGTTGTTGCGAGTGTTGCTGGTGGGGTCCGATGGTGCTGGCGGTGCTCTTGGGTGACCCCTGGTGCCGGGATGTGCGCGGCGTGCTTGTGCGCCTTGTGCGCCTTGCGCGCAGTGCGCTTGTGCGCGGTGCGCGTGTGCCCAGTGCGCGTGTGCACGGTGCGCGTGTGCACGGTGCACACGTGGTGCGTGGCCTGCTGGCTCAGTGGGCCACGGCGCGGGCCATGGCTCCCGCACCTCGGTGTGGCTGCATCGGCACCCTGCCGGGTTCCGGTACGGCCCGTGCCGCCTGCGCGGGCTGACGCCCGCCCTGCCCCGCGGTCGCGGGACTGCGGCGCGGCTGCGCCGCCACACCGTTCTGGACGTCCATCACGGCGTGCGCCACGAGGCCGCCCATCGGGTCGTGCCTGATCAGATCCCGCAGCCGGGAACGGGACGAGCGGCCCTCGTTGCCCGGATACAGGTGCTTGCCGAGTCCGACCGCGTGGGCCAGGGCGGCGAGCGCCGCGGTCCGCGGGTCCGGTGGTACACCGGTGCGGATCGCTGAATCGAGCCGGGCCCTGATGTCCCGGCTGATCGCCGTGTCCGTCGCCTGGTAGCGAGTCGTCGGCAGCACTCCGCACATCTGGCCCGCCACGGCATGCACCATGCCGCACCGCTCCAGATGCGAGAGGTAGATCTGGCGCAGCCCCAGTCGGGGCCCGCCGATCCAGTGGACCGCCCGTACCGGGCTGCCGCGCCTGCGCAGCAGTTCCAGTGCGGAGTCCAGTGTCGGATCTCCGGTCGGCCGTGGCATCACCACGGCGATACGATCCCCGTCAGGGGCTATCCGTCCGGCCAGCGCCAGCTCCACTAGCTGTGCTCCGGCCAGACCGAGGTCGAGCGACTGCGGCTGCGCTGTGGTACCCGTGGCCGGGTCCAAAGCGAGCAGCAGAAGCTCCTCCGGAATTGTTCTGCGGCTCCTGCCCATCCATGCCTCCCCGCGTGGATGAATGACAGGGTGACCCCTCTCACATTGGTCTGTCGAGAGCGCGTGGGCGGTACGTACGGGAACCAGTAGGTATGTCGTTCTCGTCTACCACGGGGGTTAAGCCCTCACACAGGACACTGGTACACGGTTCGGACAGTGGGTCCGGGCGGTGGTTTTGCGTGGTAAGTGCGGCGAGTACGGCAAGTACGGCGAGTACGGCGAACGAGGAGGCATCGGTGGCGGGCGAGTTCCCCGACAGGTCGAAGACGGTTTCTGGCGGGGGCGCCTCGGACGGTGCGGGTGACGCTGCTCCGGCGTCCGATGCGGCGTCCGATGCTGCGTCCGGCTCCAAGCCGGGCGACGCCAATGGAGACGCACGACTGCGCGCTGCGGTTGTCGCGTGGGTCGCGGGTGACGGCGAATCCTCCCCGGAGGGCGAGGCGGACGGCGCCCCCGAGGGGGCGGACGATGCCCCTGAGGGTACGGACGGCTCCGCTGCGGGCGCGGACGGCGCCGCTGTGCGCGATGACGTACGCGACGACGTACGCGAGGACGTGAGCGCGGGGCAGGAGAACTCTTCGGGGGACGCGTCGGAGGGGGGCGGCGAGGACGCCCCGGGGTCCGCGGTCGACATGGCCACCGCCGTGTTCACGGCCGCCCGGCCGCCTGCCGCGAAGGCGGAAGCCGCTCGGCCGCCTGCCGCGAAGGCGGACACCGAGGGCGAGGCCAAGGGCGGCTCCGAGGCCGAGGACAACTCCGACAGCGACTCCGAGGGTGACTCCGACGACCGCGCCGAGGGCGAGGGCGAGCCCCAGGGCGACGGCGGCGGGACCCGGCCCGAGGATCCCCGGGTCGACCGGGCCACCGCTGTGTTCACCACTGTCCGCAAGGCCGCGAAGACCCCGTCCTGGGCCGCCGCCGCGAAGCCGGAGGACGACACCGAGGCCGAGCCTGCGAAGCCCGCCGCCGGGTCGTCGAAGGCCGCCGCCGGGTCGAAGCCCGCCGCCGGGTCCAAGCCCACCGCCGAGCCCGAGCCCGGCGCCGAGCCCGAGCCCGGCAGTGCGAAGCCCGGCAGCGCGAAGGACGACTCCGCAGGGCCCGGCTCCGACGACCGACCGCTCGACCAGGCCACCGCCGTCTTCAAGGCCCCCCGCCCCGCGTCCTCGGGCGTGGACCAGCCCACCACGATGCTCAAGCTCGGCGACGTGCCCAAGCCGGGGGAGAAGCCCGGCGAGAAGGCCGGGGGGAAAGCCGAGGGGAAGCCCGAGGGCAAGCCGGAGACCGAATCCGAGACCGAGGCCAAGACCGAGTCCGAGTCCGAGTCCGAGCGGACCAGCAAGTTCGTCGCGCTCAAGCCGCTCGACGAGCACCGGACCAGGTCCCTGACGAAGCCGGGCGCCAAGCCCGGCGCCGCCCCGGGCGCCGCCCCCCTGCCCGTGCAGAGCGGCCCCGCCCAGAGCAGCCCCGCCCAGAGCAGCCCCGCGAAGGCAGGCCCCGCCGGGACCGGTGCCCCCCAGACGCCCCCGCAGGACGTCTCCCCGGAGGCCACCCGGCAGCAGCCCCTGCCGCCCAAGCCCCCGATCGACCTGCTCGCCGAGCTGACCAACACGCCGCCGCCCCCGGAGACCCGCGTACGCACCCTCGTACGCCGGTTCAAGATCTGGACGCCCCTCGTACTGCTGCTCGTCGTGGTGTTCGCAGTCGCACAGGCGCTGCGTCCTCTTCCCGAGCCGAAGCTGACGCTGACGAGCGCGTCGTCGTACACGTTCAAGGGCGGCGAGCCGTCGATCCCCTGGCCCGACAAGGGCCAGGCGGCCATGGACGTCGACGGCATCGGCTCCTTCGGCAAGGCCGGTGACCAGAAGCCCGTGCCGATCGCCAGCATCGCCAAGGTGATGACGACCTACCTGATCCTGCGCGACCACCCGATCAAGAAGGGTGAGAACGGCAAGACCCTCACCGTCGACGCCAAGGCGGAGCAGCACTACGAGAAGGGCAAGGCGGAGCGCGAGTCCGTGGTCAAGGTGTCCGAGGGCCAGAAGATCACCCAGTACGAGGCCCTCCAGGCCGTGATGCTGCCGTCGGCCAACAACGTGGCCCGGATGCTCGCGCGCTGGGACAGCAACGGTTCCGAGGACAAGTTCGTCGCCAAGATGAACAAGACCGCCAAGGAACTCGGCATGAAGAACACGCACTACACGGACCCGAGCGGCCTGGACAAGACCACCGTCTCGACCGCCGAGGACCTGGTGAAGCTCGGCCGTGTCGCCATGGAGGACCCGATCTTCAAGGAGATCGCGGGGCAGCCCAACTACAAGGACCTCAACGGCGACCGGCAGGACAACTTCTTCGGTCTCGTCCCGACCGTCGCCATCGGCATCAAGACCGGCACCACCACCGCAGCGGGCGGCAACATCCTCTTCGCCGCGGAGAAGAAGGTCGGCGGCAAGACCCACGTGATCATCGGTGCGGCCCTGGCCCAGTTCGGTTCGCAGGGCGTGGCCAACATCGACAAGGTCACCGATGTCACCAAGGACCTGATCGCGGCCGGCCAGGACGCCCTGAAGGCCACGACCGTGGTGAAGAAGGGCCAGGTCGTCGGCGAGATCGACGACGGTCTCGGCGGGACCACGCCGGTCGTCGCCACCAAGGACGTCACCGCCGTCGGCTGGTCCGGACTGACCTCGAAGGTCGAGATCGACGACGCGGGCAAGACCCCGCCGCACTCCGCGAAGGCGGGCACGGTCGTCGGCAGGCTCACCGTCGGGGACGGCACCACCAGCGGGGCGATCAAGGTCCCGGTGGCCCTTCAGAAGGACCTCACCGAGCCGGGCTTCGGCGCGAAGCTCACCCGGATCGGCTGACGGTCCCCTGGCGCGGGGCACAGCGCACGACAAAGGGGTGGGGCGAGCCGGTGTTGCGGCGCGCCCCACCCCTCTGCCGTGCGCCGCGCCGGGGCCCTGCGTCCGGGCCCCGGCGGCGCGCTTCTAGTCCTTGCCCTTGTCGGGCGCGCACCGCGGCTGCGGCCCCGAGGGGCCCGCGTAGTTGGACCCGATGCGTACGTCGCCCGCCTTCTTCACCGTGAGCCGGGTGAAGTCGCCCTCCTTGTACAGGCAGCCGCCCTCGGCCCACAGCCACGGCGAGTAGGCCACACGCACGATGACGGAGCCGGGCTCGGACATGCGGACGGTGAGGTGGGCGCCGTCGGCGGTCACCACGGAACCGGGCTTGTCGACGAGCGGCACGGGGTCCTGCACGCGGTAGATCCGCCAGTTGTCGTCGTGCCAGACCTGCTCCAGATAGTCGGGCTCGCTGGTCACCAGGTCGTGCTCGCGCTCGGCGGCACCGTCCGGCTTGCCGTCGCCCTTGTAGAGCACCACGAAGCCGACGGCCCACTGGTTCAGCCAGGCGCGGTACGAGGACGACGTGAAGGCGACCTCCTCCACCTCGGACACCGGGCGGCCCTCGTAGAAGAGGCGGCCGCGCTCCACGTCGGCCTGCCGGTTCCAGCCGCGCGCCATGTTGATGTACGGCGCGAGCACGGCGGCCTCGCGGTGGTCGCGGGCCGGGACCACCTCGACGCGGGTGCGGTCGGCGCCCAGGCGGTTCAGCTCCTTGACGACGCCGTCCGTCTCGACGGCCCAGGTGGGCACCTTCGTATAGGCCACTATGTCGGCGGTCGTCTTGATGGACACCCAGGTCAGGGACAGCACGACGGCGGTGACGAGGATGGCGCGCTGCCAGATGTGGTGCCGCTTGACGCCCGACCACACCGGCCGGAAGGAGCCGAGGCGGCGCAGGGTCTGAAGGACCCGGGCGGGGCGCAGGGGCCGCAGTGACCTGGGGAGCGTGAAGTCCCGGTTGAGGACGGCGGCGAGCAGTATCGGCGGGGCCGCGATCTCGGCGAAGCGCTCGACGTTCGTCCCGATCGGGGTGGGGATCAGCCAGGTCAGGACGACGCCCACCGCGTACACCCCGGCGCCGAACTTCAGCAGCTTCCAGGACCGCGGGGCCGCCAGCATCACGACGCCGCACAGCAGCACCGGCGGGAAGATCCGGACGAACGCCATGGGCTGCTCGCCCTCGAAGGGGAACAGCCACGTCGTGAGGCCCACCACGACGAACGGCGGCAGGATCAGGGCGAGCGCCCGGCCCCACTGGCGCAACAGGAGATAGGCGGCGCCCACCACGACGAGGAACAGGCCAGCCACCGGGCTGCCCATGGTGGCGAGGGCCGCGCACAGCGTGGCGGCCACGATCCGGCGGCGGCTGTTGCCGCCGACGGCCGCGAGCACCGCCCCGACGCCGAAGGCGACGCCCAGCATGAACGTCGCCCGCCCGCACACGACCTGGCACCACATGGAGAAGCCGACCACGAGCGCGGGCCACAGGGGCTTGCGGATGGAGCTCCGCATGATGATGGAGACGCCCATGAAGGTGGCGGCGAGCCCCGAGGCGGCGGCCACGGTGCGCACGCCGAAGGCGGCCATCAGATAGGGCGAGATGACGCTGTAGTTGGCGGTGTGCAGGCCGCCGTACCAGAACAGGCTGTACGCGGAACCCGGATAGCGCCGGGCGAAGCCCGCCCAGGCCTGCTGCGCGGCGAGGTCGCCGCCGCCGGTCGCGAACACCGTCCACCACAGCAGATACAGCGGTAGCAGGCCCGCGGTGATGAGCAACGCCATGCGGTGCCGCTGGTACCAGGGTTCGCGCATGCCGCTGCCCCGGTCGGCTCGGCTGAGTGACGGGGAGGACAGGTCGGCAGAGGCCACGGTCGGCGATCCGTTCGGCTGGCTGGGGCAACTCCTTCGGAGTAGACGCTAACCGCTGCGGAATGGTTGGCAGACAGCGACCCCGGGAGGCCAGGTCTCCGCCAGTATGCGGCCGTACGGCGGCAGGCGCAGCTCGATTTTCCGCTCACCCGCCCGCGGGGGGCGCGCACAGGTCGCCGGGCGGCAGGGTGCTCCTGCCGGTCTTCGTGCGGACATTGTCCAGCTCGCCGAGGAGCGCGTCGAGGTGGGCGGCCGACGAGTCCCGCAGATAGTGCAGGACCGCGCGGTGGAAGGTGTCCCGCAGCGCGGGCGGCATCGCGTCCGAGGCGTCGAAGCACAGCGTCTCGGCCCCGCCGGTGAGGATGCCGGCGGCCCGGTCCCCGCCGGGGTCGGTGGGCTGCGGGTCGCCGGCGCCGGGGAAGAACGGCCGCAGCGCCGGTTCGGCCGCCGCGTGCCACAGCCGCCGCGCCTCGGAACCGGACAGGCGTTCGACCAGGTCGCGGGCGGCGGGACGGTCGCCGAAGGCCGCCGCCATGTCGCCCGCGACCTCGTACGCGCCGTCGTGGGCGGCGGGTCCTGGCAGGAAGCGGGCGGACGGATCGACCCGTACAGGCCTGCCCCGGCCGTCCTGCAAGCCCCCTTCACCCTTTGCGTTCGTGTACAGATAGCGGACGAAGGCGCTCTGGTGTTCGTGTGTGCAGTTCAGCTGCGGCGAGTTCAGCAGGCCCCGGGTGGCCTCGCGGGCGTCTCCGTCGGCGGTGTCGGGCACGCCCTCGTACGACGTGGTCAGCGCGAGGTCCACCCACTTCCGCGACCGCTCGCCGAGCAGCCGCGCCCAAGCCGTCCAGGCGCCCCGCACCTCGGGGCTGCTCCAGCTCAGCCCGCCCGTGGCCCAGCGCGCGTACGTGCCGGGGCCCGAGCGGTGCAGGACGAGGTCCTCGATCCAGTCCGTTCCCGGCCAGCCCGACGTGGCCTGCGAGGCCATCCCCAGGCACCACCGCGGCCGCCCGCCGCCCCGGTCCCCGCCGCCCGCGCCCGCCTCGCTCCACACCAGGCTCTTCAGGTCCACCTTCAGCGGCACCCAGTACGTGCGCCGGGCGCCGGACACCTCGACGCGGGGCGCCCACGGCGGCCGTTCCGGGGCGTCCAGGGGCTGCAACAGGCTGTCGCGGGCGTACTCGGTCAGCTCGCCCACGCTGTTGAGCACCGCCACGTCGGGCGGATCCTCGGCCTCCAGCTGCGCCACCAGGGTCTCGCGCAGCGAGCGGGTGCCCTTGTACGTGTACGTCTCACCGGTGCCGTCGTCGAGCCGCCGCAGCATCGCCTCGAACGCCGTGCCCTCGGGCCCCGTCCACGGTCCGAGGACGACCAGGGTGTCGCGGCGGTCGTCGGCGCAGCCGCCGGTGAGGGTGGTGGCGAGCAGGAGCAGGCAGCAGCCGAGGGCGGTGCGCACCGGCCGCCGCAGGGCCCCGGGGCGGCGCCGGGCCGCGACGTGCGCCGGGCGGTTCCCGCGGCCGCTCACGGGGTGGCTCCCGCGGGGGTGAGACGGACGTACTCGCGCCGGTAGGCGTGCAGGGTGCCACCGGTGACGGCGGCGCTCAGGAGGCCCGCGGGCAGCACCCACACGGACACGCCGTCGAGGTAGGCGAGGCGGCCCTCCGCCAGCTCCCGGTCCACGGAGTCCTCCAGATCGGCGATCTCGGCGGTGCTCTTGTCAGCGGGGGTGGTCCGGCCCGACAGCGCGCGGGCGGTGGCCGTGGCATCGCTCTGCGCTCTCTGGACGAGCACGGCGTCGACCGCGAGCAGCGGCAGCGCGAGCAGCGGCACGGCGGCGCCGAGCAGCGGCAGGCTGGCGTGGAGCCGGAAGCGCCGGTGCAGGAACACCTGGGTGCGCCAGTACCCGCGCACCAGGAGCAGGAACGCGACCCCGGAGACCAGGAACGCGGCGAGCACGTCCGCGCCGACGGCCACCCGGCTCGCGAGCCGCTTCTGGAGGGCGCGCTCCAGGGCGGTGACGCGGTCCACGACGGCGGTGGCGTCGGAGCCGGTGTTGTGGCGGCAGCCGAGGTGCTCATCGGGGCCGCTGCTGGTGCTGGGCTTCTCCCGGGCCGAGCACAGGATGCTGCGCGCGTACGCGAGGGCGGCCTTGCGCAGCGCGGGGTCGTCGGCGTTGGCCTGCGCCCAAGCGGTCCAGGTGCCGTAGTCGGCCACCAGGCCCGCGACCACGTCGAGGTCCTGCCGCTCGGCCATCGACAGGGCGCCGCCGCGCGCCACCTGGTTGAGGCGCTGCGTGGCCCGCGTGCTCAGGATCCGGTACCGCTCACTGAGCCCGCTCAGCTCGACGGCCCGCCCCGCCCGCAGGCTGTCGCTCGCCTCCTGATCGGCGATCTGCAACGACACCCGGGCTTCCGCCAGGTTCCCGAGCGCGGGCGCGACCCGCTCCTGTACGTACGCGGCGCCCCCGCGCACCGAGGAGTACGCCCAGGCGAAGGGGGTGAAGGCGAGCGCGGTCAGCAGCGGAAGCACCACGAGCCGCTCCCGCAGATAGGCATGGTTCCGGCTCCCCCGCCCTCCCGGGGTCCACACCCACTGCCAGAACCGAACGCCCTTCACGCGGTTCCGCCCCCGCCGCGACCACCTGGCCGGTGAGACGCCTTCCCCGCCTTCCCCGACCTCCGCGCCGCCTCCGCCTTCCGTGCCTTCTCCGTCTTCCGGGCATGGCGCCACTGCAAGGTCCGGATGCCGTAGGCCCGGTCGAGCAGCAGCTCGGCGGCACCGGCCCCGCGGGGCTCCCGCGCGGCCTGCCGGGCGAGGTCGAGCCAGAACCCCGACAGCTCGTCCCGCAACAGCCGCATGGAGGCGGGAAACCCCAGCTCTTCGTCGTCGTCCTCGGCGGCGATCCCGGCCAGCCGCCCCTCGTCCACCGCGCCGGAGGCGACCAGGGAGTGCGCCACCTCCCAGACCTGCGCCCGCATCCGCAGCTGCGCCTGCTCGTCGGTGAGCCCGTGCGCGGAGAACAGCCGCCTGAGCCGCCGCACGACCTCCGCCAGATCGTCCCCGCCCCGCGCGTGGTCCGCGCACACCCGCACCGCGGCGACCCGCGCCGCCGTGCGGTGCCGGGAGTGCTGCGCGACCGCGTCGAGCGCCTCCACGGCGTGGGCGAGCGCCTGCGGCCCGCCGAGTGCGAGCCGCGCCCGCGCCGCCCCGAACGCCGCCCCGCCGAGCGACGGATTGCGCACCCGCACCCCCTCGTACAGGGTGAGCGCCTCCCGCCACCTTCCGAGCCGCTCGGCGCAGTGGCCGAGGGCGAGCTTCGGCGCGTACTCGCCGGGAATGGCCGCGTACACCCGGTCGAAGTGGCCGCGGGCGCGCCGTACGTCGCCGTCGGCGAGCGCGAGCAGGCCGCGGTGCCAGTCGAGCCGCCAGTCGTAGGGGGCCGCGGCGGCGCCGATGGCGTCCTCGGCGCGGACCAGGGCGGCGCCGGCGTAGTGCAGTTGCGGCGGCGTCCGGGCGCAGGGGCGCAGCGCGAGCCGCATGGTCAGACGGCAGCGCAGGAGCTCCACCTCGGGGGTGCCCGGCCAGTCCTCCGTGCGCTGGAGGAGCGCGGCCGGGTCGTCGTCGCCGAGCCGGCTCAGAGCGGTGTGGAGGCCGTCGCCGGGGTCGGGGCGCGGTACGGGCAGCTCCTGCGCGGTGGCGGTGGGCGCGGGAGCCGGATACCGCCCGCCCGCGCCCCCGCTCTCGCCACCTCCGCCGTCCGGACCCGCCGACTCCGCCTCCGCCCGCCGTCCCGGTGCCGGTGGCGCGCCGAGGCCGCCGTCGAGGGCGTACGCGGACTGGAGGAACAGCGGTGACGGTTCGAAGGTCTCCGTGCGCAGCCGCAGCGAGCGCAGCTCGCGGAACACCCCGCGCAGCTGCTCGTCCATCTCGCGGGCCGTGGCGAACCGGTCGGCGCGTTCGGGCCGGGTGGCGCGGCGCAGTACCCGCGCGAGGGAGAAGAGGCCGAGCCCGAGCCCGTCGGGCGGCAGCGGCACCGTCGTCCGCCGGGCGGCCCGGCCCTGCGGGGACCGCGCGTCCGCCGCGGCGTCGGCACCGGCGAGCGGGGAGAGGTCGGCGAGCCGGGAGAGGTCGGCGAGCGCGTCGAGGTCGTGGAGCCCGCACAGGTGGCGCAGCGTCTCGCCGAGGCTGAACAGGTCGTCGCCGCTGGTGGACTCGCCGTGCGGGCCGACCGTCGGGGCGCGGTAGTCCGCGGAGGTGAGGCCCGGCGCGCCCGCCCGCCGGACGCTGCCGACGTCGATGAACTTCGTGGTGGACCCGTCGTGCATGACGTTCGACGGCTTCAGGTCGCCGTACACCTTGCCGCGCTCCGGGGCGTGCAGATAGGCGAGCCCGGCCAGGAACCGCACCCCGTACGCCAGCACGAACTCGTAGAAGCGGGCGCCCCCGAACTCCTCGGGGCGCAGCCGGGCGCGGGTGCGGACCTCCTCGAGGGTGGGCCCGTCGACGTACTGAAGGACGAGGAAGTCGCCTACGCCCGGATGGTGCCCGTAGTTGAAGACCCGGATGATGTCGTCGTGGTTGAGCTCGACGAGCTCCTGCCGTTCGCGGGCGAGCGGATGGTCGGCGGGGTCGTGCGCTGGCCGCGGCGCGGTGTCGGGCGCGGGTCCTTCCGGGCCGCCGTTCTCCGGGCGCAGGATCTTGATGGCGACCTCGCGCCCGCCGACCCTCGTGTCGTGCGCTAGGTAGACCTCGCCCATGCCGCCGTACCCGAGCGGCCGCACCACCCGGTACTGGCGGGCGAGCAGCCGGTCAGGGGGCAGCGGCAGACCGTCCAGGGCCTCGGGGTCGTCGCCGCGCGAGACCGCACGGTCGAGGAGGGTGATCTCCGGCAGGACGGTGGGGTCGGGGCTCTCCGGCGGCAGCACCACGCGGGCGGGGCGCTGCGGCGGCCGGGCGACGAACAGCGGCGGCAGGGACGAGTCGCCGCTGTCTCCACGGGACTCCATGGCGCATCAGGATAAACCGGTACGAGTACGTTGACTCCAGCCGGTAGGCAGGAGAAATCCCGCAGCGGAAAACGGACTTGACTACTCCTCACCCGCCGGCGCAGCCGGTGCCGGCCGCCGCCGGCAGCACCGGGTACGCCACGTCGCACACCTCGTCCCCGGGCCCCGCCGCGTCCCAGTCCGTGAAGTACACCTCGCGGCAGGCCCCCGCCCGCGTGAGTCCCTCGCGGGCCAGCCACTCCTCCACGGCGTCGTACGCGGCGACGATCTGCGGATAGACGACCTGCGCCTTGGTGATGCGGGTGTACGCGAGCCGGTGCGCGGGCTCGACGCGGGCCCGGACGCCCCACCGCCGCCCGTGCCTGTCGGCCCATGCGCGGGCCGCCGCCGGGTCCGCGACGGGCACGCACACCTCCGCGGGGCCGTCGCTGTCCTCCGTGATCTCGGCGTGGTAGATCACGAACGGCGACTCCGTGACGCCGCCGCAGGAGCGCTCGGCGGCCTGCTCCAGGCGCCCGAAGGAGGCGTCGAGCCAGGCGGGAAGGGCGTCGGAGACGACGTGCCGGCGCTCGCTGAGGACGAACGTCTCGGGGATGTCGGCGGTGTGGATCTCGAAGGTTCCGTACACGGCGGGGCTCCTTCGGGACAGGCGGCCGCGGAGGTAGTCCACGAGGGTGCGCTGGGCGGCGTACCGTTCCTCGATCCGTGCCCAGTGCTCCGCGACGGCCTCGGCCGCCCGCTCGCCGTCGAGGCCGACGACCTCCGCGATGTCCGCGAGCGGCATGTCGAGGCGGCGCAGCAGCACCACGGTGCGGGCCTGCTCGACCTGCTCGGGCCGGTAGTACCGGTAGCCGGTCGCGGCGTCCACGTGCGCCGGGGGCAGCAGCCCCTGCCGGTCGTACAGGCGCAGGGCCTTGGCGGAGAGCCGGGTGCGGGCGGCGAAGGCGCCGATGCTCAGGAGCGAGGGGTCCGTGCGGGGGCCGGGGCGGGGGCCTTGGGTGCTGCCGGGTGCGTCGTCCACGAGGTCATCCTCCGTGACCGGCGGTTCACCGGTCACCGGAGGCGGCTGCCTCCGGTGCGGCGACCTTGGACCCTGCCCCAGGGGCAAGGTCGATGCCGAGCAGCGCGTCCCGCCAGATGCGCTCGGTGAGGGCGTTGCCGTACCGGGACTTCTTCCCGCCGACGCCGGACAGCGGCTGGAGCAGCGGATCGCGCGGGCGGGTGCGGAACAGGGTCACCGCCGTCGACACCTGAGGCGTGTACCCGGCGAACCAGGCGGACCGGAAGCGGTCCTGGCCGGTGGTGCGCCCGGCCGCGACGGGCCGCCCGTCGCGGGAGACGACCCGGCCGAGGCTGTCCTCGGCGGCGTCCCGCAGCACGGCGCCGACCTGCCCGGCGACGCGGGTGTCCAGGGCGCGCCGGGTGCGCGGCGGCTCCAGGCCCCCGACGGCCTCGCCGTCCTTGGTCACCGACGTCACCGAGTACGGGTCGTGCTGGAGGCCGCCGCGCGCGAACGTGCCGTAGGCGCCCGCGAGCCGGATGGCGCTCGGCGTGGACGTGCCGAGCGGGAACGACGCGTCGGGGCGCGCCATGCTCCGCTCCAGCATGCCCGCGTCCACCGCGACCTGCCGTACCCGCCGGTGTCCGACCTCCTTGCCGAGTTCGCGGTACGTGGCGTTGCCGCCCTCGACGAGCGCTTCGCCCGGCGTCATCCCCGCGGGCCCCTCGCGGTCGGCGCGCAGCCCGTCCTGGAGGGCGGCGGCGAGCACGAACGGCTTGAACGCCGAGCCGGCGGGGACGCCCGAGGTGTCGGCGTTGCTGCTGAAGTGCCGGGTGGCGTCCGCGCCGCCGTACAGGGCGAGCACCGCGCCGTCCTGGGTGCGCACGGAGGCCGCGCCGACCTGGACGCCCTTGTCGTCGGCGCGCTCGCGCGGCCGGAGGTCCCGGGCGAGGACGTCGCGGGCGGCGCGGGCGAGCCGGTGCACGCGGCGCTTGTCGAAGGTGGTGTGGATGCGGTAGCCGCCCTGGGCGAGCTCCTTGCCGGTGAGCCCGGTGCGCTGGCGCACGTACTTGTCGGCGGCGTCGACGAGGTAGCCGGTCTGTCCGTAGTCCCCGCTCAGGCTGGTGGACCGGGACTCCTTCAGCGGTTCGGGGAACTTGTCGTACCGGGCCCGCTCCTTCGCGCTCATCCGCCCCACGGCGACCTGCCGGTCCAGGATCCAGGCCCAGCGGGCCGCGGCGCGGCGGTGGTTGGCGGCGCTCACCGACGGGTCGTACAGCTCGGCGCCCTTCAGGAGCGCGGCGAGGAGCGCGCCCTGGCTCGCGTCCAGGCGCCGGGCGGGGATGCCGTAGTAGGCGTGCGCGGCGGCCTCCACGCCGTTGGCGCCCCGCCCGAACCAGCTGCTGTTCAGATACCCCTGGAGGATCTCGTCCTTGCTCTTGCTGCGGTCCACCTTCAGCGAGATCACGAACTCCCGCACCTTGCGCGTCACGGTCTGGTCCTGCGACAGGTAGGTGTTCTTCACGTACTGCTGCGTGATGGTGGAACCACCCTGGGTCTCCTGGCCCTTCACCATGTTCACCAGGGCCCGCCCGAGCCCTTGCGGGTCGACGCCGGAGTCGCTGTAGAAGCTGTCGTTCTCCGCCGCGATGACCGCGTTCCGCACGGACCGCGGGATCTCGTCGAGCGGTACGTTCTGCCGGTTCACGGCGCCGATGCTCACCATCTGGGTGCCGTCCGCCCAGTAGTACACGTTGGCCTCGCGCCGGGCCGCGGCGTTCTCGTCGGGGATGTCCACGGTGGCGTACACGTACCCGAAGAGGCCCGCGACCGCGCCGAGGCCGAGCAGGAGGCCGCCGAGCCACTGCCGCCACGACGGCAGCCAGCGCCGCAGGCCCCGCCGCCCCCGCCGCGGGTAGTCGACGAGACGCCGCCTTCGCCGCCGCCGGGCGGTGGCCCGCTGCCTCGCTGCCGTCGCCCCTTCGGGCGTGGGGGTCCCTTCGGGCACGGGGGCCCCTTCGGGCGTGGGGGTCCCTTCGGGCACGGGGGCCCCTTCGGGCAGGGGTGCGCTTTCGCGCCGCGCGTGTGTCCGCATGATCGAAAAGAGGGCGGCGGTGCGCGCGGCGGTTGGGCGGAGGGCTGTCAGCGGTGCGTAACAGAAGGGGCAGCGGGTACTGCGCGAGGAAACCGGAGCGCTGCCCGTGCGGGCAGGGCGAGGTGACCCGCGGCCGATGCCGTGGTGGGGCGCACGGACCCGCGAGTAACTCCCGGGCACGGCACATCGATGGTCTGGACAACTGGTGCGCGGCTTCGCGGGGTTTGGCCGCGCAGGGCCGTCCGATGTGCGACCGTTGACGGTGCGAGAACCACGTACAAGGCGCTGACCAGCACAGACGCAAGAAGCCAGCACGTCGGAAAGACAGGTAGAGCCAGCAGAGGACCAGGACGCGAAGAGCGCGTCGGCTGAAATATTGGGGGGAGGGTCGCCCATGCGATCCAAGGACAACGATCGATACGCCTTACCGGCCCGTACCGCGACTGCGCCCCTCGCGGAGTCCGCGGAGAGGCGGTCGATCTGAGTGAAGATAACCAACCACAGGGCCGAGGAGCTGAGCACCCCGCTCCTCGATGCCTGGCACCGGACGATGCAGGAGTCGCCCGACTACGGAAACCCGTTTCTGGCACCGGAGTTCGCGGCGGGCGTCGGCAGGTGCCGCGGCGGGGCCCATGTGGCGGTCCTGCACGAGGGCGGGGAGCCCGTCGGCTTCTTCCCGTACGAGCGCACCGCTTTCGGTGTCGGCCGGGCCGTCGGCCTCGGCCTCTCCGACTGCCAGGCCCTCGTGCACCGGCCCGGAGTCTCCTGGGACGCCAGGGAACTGCTGCGGGCCTGCGGCCTGTCCGTCTTCGAGTTCGATCATCTCGTGGAGGAGCAGGAGCCGTTCGGCCGCTATGTCACCGGCACGTTCGCCTCGCCGGTGATCGACCTGAAGGACGGCGGCGGCGCCGACACCGAGGCCGGCGTCGGGTCCGTGGGGTCCGGCGGGTCCGTCCGGTCCGGCGGGTCCCTCCGGTCCGTCGGGTCCGACGGATACGCGGAGTGGCTGCGCGCCACCTACCCGGGCCTCGCCAAGACGACCCTGAAGAAGGAACGGCGCCTCGGGCGCGACCTGGGGGAGCTGCGCTTCGTCTTCGACGAGCGCGATCCGGCCGTGCTGCGCCGGCTCATGCGGTGGAAGTCCGCCCAGTACCGCAGGACGTCCCGCATGGACCGCTTCGCGCGACCGTGGATAGTGGACCTGGTGGAACAGCTCTTCCAGGTCAGGGAGGAGCAGTTCACCGGCGTCCTCTCGGTGGTCTACGCCGGTGACCGTCCGGTCGCCGCGCACTTCGGCCCGATGTCGAGCACGGTCTTCGCGGCCTGGTTCACCACGTACGACCCCGACCTGCGCTACTACTCACCCGGCCTGATCATGCATCTGCGGATGGCGGAGGCGGCGGGCCGTGCGGGCGTCCGCGTCCTGGACCTGGGGCGCGGCGACAAGGAGTACAAGGACTGGCTCAAGACCCGCGAACTGCGCGTGGCCGAGGGCTTCGTGACCCGGCCGCACCCGGTGGCGACGGCCCACCGCCTGTGGCGACGACCGGTGCGCGGTCTGCGGAACACCGTCCTCGCCCACCCCGGTCTGCGCAAGCAGGCGGACCGGCTGCTCAAGACGGTGGGGAGGGTGCGTACGGGAGGCTCCGACTCCGCGCCGGCGGAGTCGGAGTCGGGGGGACGCTGAGGAGGTTCTTGCGGTCCCTGATCGCTCGGTGGCCGGCGGCGGTGGGTTCGCCGGTCATCGGCGGTCGGCCCGCCGGTCGTCGGGCGGTCGGCTCCTCGGGCGTCGGGCGGTCGGCTCTCCGGGTCACCTGTGCTGGGCTCTCCGGGTCACCCGTGCTGGGCTCTCCGCGTCATCTGTGCTCGACCCCGGTGGCCGGTGAGCCGGTGCGGTCGGCTTCGTCGCGGACGAGCAGGGAGAGCAGCGAGGCCACCGCGAGGCCGGACTCGGCCGGGTGCCGCAGGACCTTGGCCGGATCGATCCGGTAGGTGTTGGAGCGGCCCTCACGGGTGTGGGACAGATATCCGTCCTGCTCCAGGTCGGCAATGATCTTCTGGACGGCACGCTCGGTGAGACGGCAGTGCGCGGCGATGTCACGGATACGCGCGTTGTGATTGTCCGCGATCGCTGCAAGCACCCGTGCGTGATTCGTCAGAAACGTCCACCCGGTATGCGGCTCGGGCACTCCATCCATGGCGCCAACTCTAGGGGGAGAGTCACACGCTTTCAAAAACACGTACTACGTTTCATGTATTAGTTGACTGGTGTGGGCGGGGCGGGGCAGCCTAGGGGCGGAAGCGGCGGTAGGCGGAGATGCGAGAGGGAGAGGCCATGCCGGAGCCCGCATACTCTGAGCAGCCCCTCACAGGAGGAAGCAACGGGTGCACCGAGTACGCGCCGAACGACGTTCCCTCGATAGCGCCTGCGCCGGTGCGGGTGCCGGCGGGTGGGAGGGGCGCGGTGCTGTGGGTGAAGGGTGTGGAGTCCGGCCCTGCGGACGGCACTCAGGCGGAGCCGGGCCCTCCACCTGCGGACGGCACTGATCAGGAGCCGGGCTCTCGTCCTGCGGACGGTGCTGATTCGGAGCCGGGCCCTCGTCCTGCGGACGGCGCTGGGTCCGCCCCCGACCGGGGCCTTATGGACCCTGTGGACCCTGTGGACCCTGTGGGCCTTGTCGCCGTGACCATCAGGGGTGAGCTGGACCTCGATTCCACCCGACGCCTGCGCCCCGACCTGTTCCGAACCCTCGGCGACGCGCCCCGCGGCCTCACCCTGGACCTGACCGGCGTGGGCTTCTGCGACTGCTCGGGCCTGAATCTGCTGCTCAGCCTGCGCCAGGAGGCCATCAGGCGGGGCAAGGCGGTGACGATCCGTTCCCTGAGCCCGTCCGTGGAGCGACTCCTCGACCTGACCGGGGCGGTCTTCTTGTACGCGCCTCCGGACGAGGCGGAGGAGTCCCCCGAGGGGCGGGAGCCCTCCGGGAAGCGGAAGTCCCCCGAGGGCCCTGATTCCCCCGAGGCCCCGGTATCCCCCGACCCCCCGGAATCCTCCAAGGCCCCGGAATCCCCGGAGGACCTGCGGACCACGATCACCCAGCTGCGCCGGGCCATGCAGACGCGCCCGACCATCGACCTGGCCCGCGGCATCCTGATGTCGAGCTTCGGCCTGAGTCCGGAGAGCGCCTGGGACGTCCTGGTCTCGGCGTCGCAGAACACCAACACCAAGCTGTACTCCCTGGCGGAGGACGTGGTGAACACGACGACCACCGTCAGGGGAGAGGCGCTGCCGCAAGGCGTACGCAGCCGGATCGCAGCCGTGACGGCGGCGGCGAAGGCGGCGACGGGAAGCACGCCCCCGAGGGCGCAGCCGCCTCCGGGGGGCACTCCATCCCCTGCCCCTCGGAACCCCAAGCCTGCACGCCGCGAGCGTGACGAAAAAAGCCCTCATGGCGCGGCCGGCCGACCCTGACGCCAGCCGACCATGACCTTGTGCGGTGTCCCGGCCCTCGGCCCGGAGTTATACAACGTGCATCCAGGGGGGAGGTATTCGGCTCGCGTACGGGAAATTCTTCAGGACAGCTTTCGGTCACCGGCCAGAGGGACGCCCTCGCCTGTCATCTCCGCCATAGCACCTTGGCCCTGCGTTCGCTTCCGTACCCCAGACCGTGGCGGTAGATTTCAGCCACCCAATAGCGGCCGTCAGGGCCTCGAGCGAAGACCCCGGAGTCCACGAGGAAGTCCGCGTCCTTCACCGAGATGCCCACTTCCTCCAAATCAAAAGGAACCGTCACTTGTTGGCGCACCTGCTGCAGTCGACTCAACAGATCGCCGACTTCCTGATTCTCCTGCTGAATTGAGTCGATCTTGTTCGTGCTGCACGCGAGCAGTGCCTTGCGCATGGCCCCAGGGATCAGCAAGCGATCTTCCCACGCGGTCTGAGGAATTGACAGATGCGCTGCCTCGGAGAGGAAAACAACCACGTCCCTGGCTTGCACTTGATCATTGAAATCCCCAAGGGCGGCAGGCACCCAGAGGTGGGAACGCGCTTCTTTGGACTTCTCTGTTCCCATCTTCCAGCCCCACACCGGGATGAGCGTGTCTACGAGTTCGTCGTAGGGCAGCTCGGCGATCTGGGACTGATCCACGGGCGCGGGAAGCGCGCCTGCGTGAGCAGTTACCCACAGTGCGAGCCGCAGAGCCTCCTCTTTGTCCCAGCGCAGTGCATAGGGATCGTATCGAGCCAAGAGCTGCCCGCTGTTCTGGCGCACTGCCCGTGCCACCAGATCCTGACGGACGAAAACCACCAATCCCAGGGGGCGGCCTCGTAGCGACCGCAGCCAGGCGAGGACGTCGATCAACAGAACGCGCAGCGCCGTGCGCTTGGATTCGCTGTCGAGTGACTGCAGCAGGTCCTCAAGGCCATCAATGACGAACACAGCCCGCGCCCGCTTGCCCAGCTCGGTGAGAACGGTTTCCGCGCTCCGGCTGTCAGGCGGCCGAACACCTGCCGCGATAGCTAGGCATTCGAGCCACAATTGTCGCCACTGAAGCTCGTCCTGTGCGTCGAGCGTCGCTAGCCCTGCCTTCAGTCGGTCTTTGATCTCCTGCGAGGCAGCGCCTTGCCCTGACTCTCCGCTGTGCCCCGCAATGAATGCAGAGCGCAAGTCCTGCGTTGTCAGGGCGTCATACTCAAGATTGTCCGACTCGAGTACGGGAACCACGGGAATGGATAGTTCAACGCCTTCGATTTCGGACTGCTGGGCGAACCTGTCCCATGTCTGTGCCGCGCATGCCTTCGCGTACAGGAAGGTCTTGCCGGCGCCCTTGGCGCCCACCACGAGAGCCAAAGGCGGTTCTGTACGGTGATCACCCAGTAGCCTGCGCAGCGGATCGGTTACCAGGAAGCCGCTGGCTGACGACATGCCTTCTCGTTCGGCGTAAATGAACCGTCGAGCGGTCTCCGCCAGTCGACTGCGCAGCGTGGTGTGATCGATCGTTTCCAGTAGTTCCTTTGCTTCGGGGGAAGCCGGAGAAACCAGAGTGGGCACGATCGGTTCCAGGGCTTCGGCTACCTTGCTGCTCTCCAGCACTCGCATTACTGCGTCCCAAGCCGAAGGGAGTGCAAGCAGCTCTTCCCGGAACGGACTGAGTAGTGGCTGGGAGAGGAGGCCGGTGTCTACTTCACCGGTGTCGTCGACCTCGGCGCCGGGTTCTTGGGCCGACTGCCTGAGCGACGCGAAGAGAGCGCTGCCCAGTTCATTGCGTGCACGTTCCACCTGATCCTCGTGGACGTCCTGTCGGTACTGCGTAATGATCACGGCGCTGGCCGGATCGACATGCTGCAGCGACGGGGCCCGGTGTCCCAGTTGTCGCAGCAGCCTTTCGGTTCCAGCGAGTGACTGGTGGCTCAAGGTGGTGACGAACACACGCTGGACTCGGGGGTCGAGCAATACAGGGGCAGACAACTCGGTCGCTCCTGCTCGCAGGTCCACGACGAGGGTGTCTGCCTTCACGCGTGCGGCGAGCGCCGAGAGTGCTTCGGTCAGAAAATACGGGGAGCGGTTCGGCGTCAGCAGATCCGCCGGGTCGATCCGGGGCGGGCCGAGCAGTGGCCTCCGGCTGGTCGGGACCACGGTCACCCGCCCGCCGCTGGCGTATCGCCCGACCTGCTGGTTGGGCAAGTAGGCGGCGGCGATGTCCACGGCCCCCGACCAACTGCCGTCATCGGCCCCCTGCAGCAGAGCGAGCAGATCCTCGTAGCAGAAGTCGAGTTGACCCCCTTGGGCTCTGTGCATCCACGTGATGCCGGGAGCCTCAAGATCGGCGTCAATCAACAGGACGCTTCCACCACGCTGGGCAATAGTGTCAGCCATGGCAACCGCGTGGACCGTACGCCCGACACCGCCTTTGAATGAATGGAACGCCACCAGTTGTACATCGTCGGCAAAGGACTCGTCGGCGGGCCTTTCCAGCGGGAGTGCCAGCTGCGGAGTGATGTGCTTCTCGCGTAGTAGTGGGATACGTCGTGGCTGGTTCGCATTGTCTGAGGCCGGGCTCAGCATGACGGGCAGGCCAACGAATTCTGTGGTCCTTGGATCGTCGAGCGCCAGCACCAGCGTACCGTCGTGCCATTCGGTCGAACCAGCTCCGAAAGCTTCGTCCAACCATTGCTTCACTTTCTCGGCATCGGTGCCGGGTGAGATGACGAGCTCCAACCCGTCCCACCAGCCATCCGCTGCTTGCAGCCAGCGGGGCCACCGGTCCGATGCCGCCAGGAGAGCCAGGTGCTCTTCCACATCCACCCAAGTGAAGAGATGCTCGGGTGGAGCGAGTCCTTCCAGGTCAGTCAGCTCGGCCATGACCACGTACTCCTACCCTTAGTCCTGCTCACACCAACTGATCAGAGCGCGAAGTGCCTCTTGGGCTTCCTTTTCATCCGCTGAGTCGAGCTTTGCACCATAGCGCCATGCCTGATGGAGATCGGCCAGAGCAACGGAGCCACGCATGGGCGGGTTCATTCTGCAACTCTGGAGGCGGTCGAGGCGTGCACCCATCACCCGAGGCAGCCGTAGTTCCTTGGCAAGCTTGCGCAGGTCGTGTGTGGCCTCCATGGCGGCAGAGTCCCGGCGTCCCTGCCGGACCAGTAACCGCTCCTTGAGCCCGCACTCAGCGGCATAAAATAAGAGAAGGCAGACCGTGGCCACGTCTCCGAGCGCGTCGTCCGAGTCCACCGACTCGGCGGAGTCGCGTAGCTGATCTCGTCTCTTCTGGAGCGCTCTGACCCCCACCTGAAGCACCATGGCGCCATCCTGCCACTGAGGCACCCAGAGTTTTTCCGAGAAGAAGAAGTTACAGACTTGCGTACCGAATCCACGCCGTTTCTGCTGGAAAGCTGACGCACAGCAGCTCATCAGCCCTGGCGCACACCCTGTACGCCGCCAGCGGGGGCCCTTCCACCTGTCGGACGGAAGGGCCCCTGCACAGCTACTTCTCTGTGCCCCCGGCAGGATTCGAACCTGCGACACCCGCTTTAGGAGAGCGGTGCTCTATCCCCTGAGCTACGAAGGCGTGACCAAGGACAGCGTAGCGGATAGGTGCCGGGGGCCTCGTCGGCCCGGCCGGCGTGCGTGTGCGGGGCTGGGCCGGAGCCGAGGGCTGGGCTGGAGTGGGGGGCGGGCAGGAGGGGGGAGGAGCGGGGAGGGGCGGGAATCGGTCTGGGGGCTGGTGTGGCTGGGCGTGGTCGTGGACGGTGGTGGTCGTCCTGCTGGACCATGACCGGTGGATCGCCCGCCCGTCAGCAACTCCCGCAGCAACAGCTGCGGCAGCTCCCGCAGCGGCTCCCGCAGCGGAAACTGCTCAACTCCCGTTGAGTCGGAGGGTCTCGCCGTGTCCGCAACCTCCCGTACGGCCGGTTCCGTCGTCATCGTCGGCGGCGGCGTCATCGGCCTCTCCGTCGCCTTCCATCTCGCCGAAGCCGGCGTACGCGACCTCGTCGTCGTCGAGCGCGGCACGCTCGGGGGCGGGAGTTCGGGGAAGCCGATCGGCGGGGTGCGGGCGCAGTTCTCCGATCCGGTGAACATCGCTCTCGGGCTGCGGAGCCTGCGGGCGTACGAGGGCTTCGCCGCGCGGCCGGGGGGCGACATCCGGCTCGACCGGGTGGGTTATCTGTTCCTGCTGAGCGACCCCGCGGACCTCGCCGCGTTCGGGGCGAGCGTCGCCGTGCAGAACCGCATGGGCGTGCCCAGCAGGGTCGTCGGACCGGCGCGGGCCCGTGAGCTGTGTCCGTACGTACGGACCGAAGGCCTCGTCGGCGCCGTGTACTCGCCGGACGACGGGCACGCCCGGCCGGGGCTCGTCGTCCAGGGGTACGCGCGCGCCGCCGCACGGGCCGGGGCGCGCCTCCGTACGGGGACCACGGTCACCGGCGTGGACGTCGAAACCGGCACCACCGGCGGCGGACGCGTCACCGCCGTGCGCACCGACCGGGGCGTCATCCCCTGCTCCGCCCTCGTGTGCGCGGCCGGCGCCTGGTCGGCCGGCATCGGCGACGCCGTCGGGGTGCCGCTCCCCGTACGGCCGCTGCGCCGCCAGATCGCCCTGACCCGCCCCCCGCGCCCACCCCGGCCGCCCGCTCCCCGCATCCCCTTCACCATCGACTTCTCCTCCACCGCCTACTTCCACAACGCCGACGGCGGTGGGCTGCTCCTCGGGCTCGCCGACCCGGGACAGCAGGAAGGGTTCGACACGACGTGGACCGAGGACTGGGTCGAGTCGTTCCGGGACGTGGCCCGGGTGCGTGCGCCCGACATCGCCGACCTGGAGGTCGTCGACGGGTGGGCCGGTCTGTACGAGGTGACACCCGACTGCAACGCCCTCATCGGACGGGCGGGGGATGTTTCCAACTTCCTTTACGCCACCGGGTTTTCCGGGCACGGGTTCCTGCAGGCCCCGGCCGTCGGCGAAGTCGTACGGGACCTGTACCTGGGACGCGAGCCCTTCGTCGACGTCTCACCCCTGAGCGCCGGACGGTTCGCCGACGGCCCCGTCACCGGCGGCCGTCCCGAGGTCCACGTCGTGTGAACCGAGGCCCATGTCCCCGAGACCACGTGGTGCAGGAGGCGCATTCATGAACAGACCGGCGACCCGTCTCGAGCCCTGGCAGCTCCGCGCCGCCTTCGCCGTCAGGCTCTCCGCCATGTACGGGCGCGAGGTCCCCGCGTACGACACCCTCGTCGACGTGACGCGCGAAGTGAACGAGGACGTCCTGCGCGCACGCGGTGGCGACGCGGAGCGGCTCGGGGCGATCGCGCGGGTCACCGCCGAGCGGCACGGCGCCATCCGGGTCGGCACCCCGGCGGAGCTGGAGCAGGTCGGACGCGTCTTCGGGGCCCTCGGCATGCGGCCCGTCGGCTTCTACGACCTGCGGGAGGCCGCCGCGAGCGCCGTGCCCGTCGTGTCCACCGCCTTCCGGCCCGTCGACGGCGACGAACTCGCCCGCAACCCCTTCCGCGTCTTCACGTCCCTGCTCACCCCGGCCGACCCCCGCTTCTTCGAACCCGAGCTGCGGCAGCGCCTCGAACGCTTCCTCGCCGGGCGGGAGCTGTTCCCGCCGGAGCTGCTCGCCCTCGCCGACCGCGCCGAGGCCGAGCAGGGGTTGTCCGAGGGCGACGCCGAGCGGTTCCTGCGCCTGGCCGTGGGCGCCTTCGAGCTGTCGTCGGAACCCGTCGACAAGACCTGGTACGAGACGCTGGAGCGGGTGTCGGCCGTGGCCGCCGACATCGGCGGTGTGCGCAGCACCCACATCAACCACCTCACGCCCCGCGTCCTCGACATCGACGAGCTGTACCGGCGGATGACCGGCCGCGGCATCGAGATGATCGACACCATTCAGGGCCCGCCGCGGGGGGTCGGCCCTGACGTGCTGCTCCGCCAGACCTCGTTCCGCGCCCTCGACGAGCCGCGCGCGCTGCGGCTCGCGGACGGGACCGTCACCGCCGGGTCCCTGCGGGTGCGGTTCGGCGAGGTGGAGGCACGCGGCATCGCCCTCACGCGGCGCGGGCGGGCCTGCTACGACGAACTGCTCGACCGGGCGGACCGGGAGGACCGAGCGGACCGGGAGGACCGAGCGGACCGGGCGGTCCCGGCGGGCCGGGAGGCGGCGGAGGTGCATGCCACTGCCGGGGGCCGCGACGCCGCCCGGGTCCGCGCCACCGCCGGAACCCACGACGCCGCCGAGGCCCCCGCCGGGACCCCCACCCGCGCCGACCGCCTCCGCTCCCTCTGGCCCACCCGCTTCCCCGCCACCGAACACGCCCTCGCCGCCCGCGGTCTCGCCCACTTCACGTACCACGCCGTCACCGACCGGGCCCGCGACGGCCGCACCCCGCCCCCGGACCTCCCGGGGCTCCTCCGCGAGGGCTGGATACGCGCCGAACCGATCGTGTACGAGGACTTCCTGCCCCGGTCCGCCGCCGGAATCTTCCAGTCGAACCTGGAGGAATCCGGCACCCGTAGGGGAGGCGAGGCGGGCGAGGCGGGGCAAGCAGGTGTCGCGTACGACAGCGACTGGCTCTCCGGTGCCGTCGGCCGCGACGTGCTCGACCCCTTCGCCCTGTACGAGCAGCAGCAGTCCCTCTCCCTGGCGCGGGCCGCACGCGAGCTGCGCCTGGAACACCCGATTCCGCCACCCCCGCCCGCCGACGGCTGACAACCCTGGGCGCCTGCCCCCCCGGCCCCCGGGCCCCCGGGCCCCCGGCCCCCGGGCACCGGACGCCGAACCCCAACCCCACCCCCGAGGAGCCCCCATGCCTCACCCGCACCCCACCCCCCTTCCCACCACCGAAGACCTCCGCACCCGCGCCCGCACCGCCCTCGACCGGGTCGGTCTCACCCTCCCGGAGGGCGCCGGCGCGGGGCCGGTGTGCCACGCCAGAACCCCCGTCACCGGCGAGGCCCTCTTCCCCGTGCCCGCCGCCACCCCGGCCGCCGCCGACCGCGCCGTCGCCGACGCGCACCGGGCCTTCCGCGCCTGGCGCTCCACCCCCGCCCCGGTCCGCGGTGAACTGGTGCGCCGCCTGGGCGAGTTGCTGCGCGAGCACCAGAGCGACCTCGCCGACCTCGTCACCGTCGAAGCGGGCAAGATCCGCTCGGAGGCGCTCGGCGAGGTCCGGGAGATGATCGACATCTGCGACTTCGCGGTCGGTCTCTCCCGGCAGCTGTACGGGCGGACCATCGCCTCCGAGCGGCCGGGGCACCGGCTCGCCGAGACCTGGCACCCGCTGGGCGTCGTCGGTGTCGTCTCGGCCTTCAACTTCCCCTGCGCCGTCTGGTCCTGGAACACCGCCGTGGCCCTGGCCTGCGGTGACACCGTCGTCTGGAAGCCGTCCGAGCTGACCCCGCTGATCTCGCTGGCGTGCGCGCACCTCCTCGACCGTGCCGCCGCGGACGTCGGCGCCCCCGACGGGGTGCACCGGCTGCTCATCGGGGACAAGGCCGTCGGGGAACTGCTCGTCGACGACGCCCGGGTCGCGCTCGTCAGCGCCACCGGGTCCACCCGCATGGGGCGCGAGGTCGGGCCGCGCGTCGCCGCCCGGTTCGGGCGGACCCTGCTCGAACTCGGCGGCAACAACGGCGCGGTCGTCGCGCCCTCCGCCGACCTGGACCTCGCCGTCCAGGGAATCGTGTTCGCGGCGGCGGGCACGGCCGGGCAGCGCTGCACGACGCTGCGCCGCCTCATCGCGCACCGCGACATCGTCGACCCGCTCGTCGCCCGGCTCACCGCCGCGTACGCGAAGCTGCCCGTGGGCGACCCCTTCGACGAGGCGACGCTCGTCGGGCCGCTGATCTCCGTAGCCGCGCTGGACCGGATGCGGCAGGCCGTCGCCCGCGCCCGGGCCGAGGGCGGGAAGGTCCTCGCGGGCGGTGGCCGCCGCCTCGCGGACCTGGCACCCGACGCCGCGTACGTCGAGCCGGTCCTGGTCCGCGTCCGCGCGGGGACCGCCGTGGTCCGCGAGGAGACCTTCGCGCCGATCCTGTACGTCCTGACCTACGACACGTTCGAGGAGGCCGTCGCCCTGCACAACGACGTGCCGCAGGGCCTGTCCTCCAGCATCTTCACCCGCGACCAGGGCGAGGCGGAGCTGTTCCTGTCCGCCGAGGGCTCCGACTGCGGCATCGCCAACGTCAACATCGGCACGTCGGGCGCGGAGATCGGCGGCGCCTTCGGCGGCGAGAAGGAGACCGGGGGCGGCCGTGAGTCCGGCTCCGACGCGTGGCGCGCGTACATGAGGTCCGCGACGAACACCGTGAACTACTCGGGGCGGCTGTCGCTCGCGCAGAACGTCAGCTTCCTCTGACCGTCGCGTACCCCCAGGTGACCGTCGCGTACCCCCAGGTGACCCGTCACGTGTCCGCAGGCAGTGGTTACGCCGTGTACCGTCGCCCGGACACCGTGTCCGTGCGGCGGGGGCGGCCCGTCAGGTCCCGGACGTACGCGATCCCGGGGCGGCCGTCGAGTTCGGTCTCGCCGGTGGCGACGAAACCGGCGCGGGCCAGGACCGCCTGGGAGCCGGGGTTGTCCAGCGTCGTCTCGGCCCGCAGCGACGTCAGTCCGTACTCGGTGGCCGCGAGGAGGCACACCTTCTCCACGGCGGAGGTGGCGAGCCCCCGCCGGGCCGCCTTCTCCGCGATGCGGTATCCGAGAGCGGCCGAACCCCCCGCCACGTCCACGAGGTTGACACGGCCGAGGATCTCGCCGTCCCCGCCCGCGAGCACATGGAAGTGGCACGCGCCGCTCTCCTGCTCGGCCAGGAGCGCCGCGTGGCGCACGTCGAACCCGGTGAAGTAGTCGTCACCCCGGTCCGGCACCGACGCGGCGAAGTAGGCGCGGTTCTCCCGCTCGAAGGCGAGCAGGGCCGGAGCGTGGTCGGGGCGCAGGCGCTGGAGTTCGGGCATGGGAGAACGGTACGGCGGAGCGGGGGCGACACGGCAGGGCAAACAGGTTGATGACTGCGGGGCTCGGGCTTCGCGAGCCCCGCAGTCAGGGCCGCGCGCGCCGTGGCCGTCGACGCGCGCCTCCCTCTCGCCGCCCGCACCCACACCCTGGCCGGTTGCCCATGGGGGCCGCAGCCGGGCAGAGGGGTCAGCTGGGGCCGGACGGACACCCATGGCAACTCACCGTACGGGATTGCGCACACTGCGTCACCGGGCGTGCGGAAGCTCAAGATCCCCCTCGCACTGCGCCGTTCACGCCGCACGGTGTGCTACTGTGCGTTCGGCACCTGTGTACGCCCCATCTGGGCGCCGTGCTTCTTCTCCTCGGAATTCTTCTGAGGCTTTGCATTCATCGCTTTCCCGTGCGTTTCGCTTCCCGCTCCGGGGCTCTCGTTCTCGTTCCGCTCCCGCCGCGGGTATCCGCTCGGCGGCCTGACCGCGGCCCGTAAGTGCCGCGTGGCCCGGAGCCGTTCCGCCCGCCGTACGAGGCGTGACCACGCCGCCTCGCCGGGCTCCGCACCCGCTTGTCCGCGAAAGGACCCCCACCCATGACCCCACCCATGAACAGCCAGTCGAGCCACACCCTTCAGAGCGGTGTCCTCGACCTCAAGGACACCGTCACCACCACCAAGGACGGCCGCACCGACCGCACCGCCCCGCACGGACACCTCCGCGTCGAGGGCTGCGTCCCGAGCCCGGACGACCTCCTCGTCCCCGCCGCCCTCGTCCGGCGGTATGGCCTGCGCGCCGGCGACCTCGTCGAAGGCGTCCCCGGCGACAAGCCGCGCGTCCTCGCCGACGTCGCCCGCGTCAACGGCCACGCCCCCCAGGAGGCGGGCTCCCGGGCCCGGTTCGGCGACCTCACCCCGCTGCACCCGCGGGAGAGGCTGCGCCTGGAGACCACCGCCGACCGGGTCGCGACCCGCGTCGTCGACCTCGTCGCGCCCATCGGCAAGGGGCAGCGCGGCCTGATCGTCGCGCCCCCGCGCACCGGCAAGACCGTCCTGCTCAAGCAGCTCGCCGCCGCCGTCGCCGACAACCACCCCGAGTGCCACCTCATGGTCGTCCTGCTCGACGAACGCCCCGAGGAGGTCACCGACATGCGGCGCTCCGTACGCGGCGAAGTGCTCGCCTCCACCTTCGACCGGCCCCCGAAGGCGCACATCGCGCTCGCCGAACTCGCCGTGGAGCGCGCCAAGCGGCTCGTCGAGGAAGGCCGCGACGTCGTGCTGCTCCTCGACTCGCTGACCCGGCTGTGCCGCGCCTACAACAACTCCGCGTCCTCCGGCGGCCGTACGCTCAGCGGCGGCGTGGACGCGGGCTCCGTACAGGGACCCAAGCGCCTCTTCGGCGCCGCGCGGCTCGCCGAGGAGGGCGGCTCCCTGACGATGCTCGCGACCGTCCTCGTGGAGACCGGATCGCGCGCCGACGACTACTACTTCGAAGAGCTCAAGTCCACCGGCAACATGGAGCTGCGCCTCGACCGCAGGCTCGCCGACCGGCGCGTCTTCCCCGCCGTCGACATCACGCCCTCCGGCACGCGCCGCGAGGAACTCCTCGTACCGACAGCCGAGTTGACGGCCCTGCGCGGGCTGCGCCGCGCCCTCGATCTGCGGGACTCCCGGGACGGCCGTGATGCCCGCGACCCCCGGGACCAGCGCGAGCCGCGTGAGGGGTCGAGCGGCCTCGAAGCGCTGCTTGACCAGATCCGCCGTACGCCGGACAACGCGGCGTTCCTGCGGCAGGTCCGGCAGACCGTGCCGGGTGCCAGTGCGCTCGCGGCCTGAGCGGGCGGGGCGCCCCGGTCGGGCGGGGCAGTCAGGGCGGCCGGGGCAGCCGGGGGCGTCAGCGGCGGGTGATGTGCACCCGGTAGTTGCCGTCCAGGTCCGCGCCCGCGACCGTCACCCGCACTCCCGACGAGCGGTCGGTGAACGTCTCCCCGGGAGTGAACGGCGCGTCCGACAGCTCGGTGTGCACGTTCGGGCTGCGGGTGCAGCCGCCGCTGTCACGGGTGGAGTCGAAGACCGTGACCGGGCCGTGGCCGGTGTCGACGTCCGCGTCGATGCGGTAGACGAGGACGCCGGGACGGCACACCACCTCGTCGTTGCCCGCGCGGGTGCGCACCTCCACCGCGAACCCGGTCTCCTTGGTCAGCGGGACGAAGGCGAGCTTGGTGCCGCCGGTGCGGGCCAGCGGGGTGAGCAGGTGCTCCGTGGTGCCCGGCGCCGACGCGCAGTCGACCTGCTTGTCGTCGATCCAGCCCAGCTTCCACTTGTGCCAGGCGAGGAGGTCGTTGTTGGCGCCCCAGTCCTCGCTCATGATGTCCCAGTGGCCGACCGCGCCCCCGCCGTCCTGCGTGTACAGGTCCGGCAGGCCGAAGACATGGCCGTTCTCGTGCGGGAGCACCCGGTAGCCGGTCTGGTCGTAGTTGCCCGAGCCGTCGTCCTGGCGGCTGTAGACGAAGGAAGCGTTGGAGATCGGCACGCCGTCGGCGACCGGCGCCTCGTGATTGCCCGCGAACGTCACCGACAGGACGGTGTCCAGGGCGGAGGGGCCCGCGTTCGGGGTGACGAGGATGTTCACCAGGTCGTACGCCGCGAAGTCCACGTCCGGGTCGGCGGCGGCGACGATGTCGTCGACCAGCTCCCGGTAGCCGGGGTCGAAGGGGGCGCCGCGCTCTATCCCGTACGCCTTGAACGGCTTGGGCATGCGCAGCCAGTCCTGGAGCGGAGCCTCGGGCCGGTAGTCGACGCGGCCGTAGGAGCTGGTGCGGAACCAGTCGGTGGTCTGCGGGAAGAACTCCCCGAGCCGGTCCTGGGCCCGGCCCTCGCCGGGGGCGTCGGAGAAGTCGACCATCAGGTTCAGGGCGCGGACCGTGCCCGTGGAGCGGGAGTAGCCGGGCCCGGTGGGGATGCCCTCCGACATCTGCACCCCGAGGTCCCCGCCGATCAGGCAGCGGCCGAGGGTCGTCGCCCTGGCCTGTGCGCTGGGCCCCGCGGCGGTGGGCGGCTCGGCGAGGAGCCGGCCGGTGCTCGCCGACGCGGTGAGGGCGAGGGCGAGCACGGTGAGCCCGGCGAGCGCGGTGGTGCGCGGCGGCAGCCGCCGGAGCGTCCGGAAGGAGCGTCGGTCCCGCCTGCCGGGGCGCGGCGGGCCCTGGGCGGCTCGGCGGGAGCGGGCTATCGGCTTCCAGGTCGGCTGCTGCATCCACGCGCCTTCCGCTCCGCGGCAGCCCGCGGTCCCGAGCTGCACCCTGTTCGATCACCCTGTGTCGGGGGGTGCGCGGGCGCTCGCTGAGCGCGACCGATCGAGGGTCTCGCGGCCGATCGAGGGTCTTTCGAGTGCGTGCGGACCCTCCTCCGGGAGGACCGGAGGCGGGGCACGTACGGGAACGGCACGCGAGAAGAGCGCTTCATCGGTTTGTGATACAGGTCACATCCGAGGGGGGAAATAAGCGGGGATCGGCTCCCCGTTTAACCGGTGTCCGAGCGAAACGGGGATCCACTCCCCGGATCGCCCACCCCAGGCTCCCGCCGGGACGTCAAGGCTCCCGGCGGGAAATTCGGTGGACCCGCCACCGCGGGCCCTGCGAATCTGAGGCCTTTGACCGCATCGAGGAGTGTCCACCGTGGAAACCGCCACCGCAGCGCAGCGCCGCGTCACCCGCCCGCGGGCCGACGCCCTGCGCAACCGGGAGCGGATCGTCACCGCCGCCCGCGAGATGTTCGTCCAGCAGGGCTCCGAGGCGCCGCTCGACGAGATCGCGCGCCGCGCCGGAGTCGGCAACGCCACGGTGTACCGCCACTTCGCCGACCGCGGAGAGCTCGTGCACCACGTCGTCCTGTACGTCACCGACCGGGTCACGGAGCTGGCGGCGCGGGCCATCGAGGCCGCCGACGCCGAGTCCGGCTCCCCGTTCGAGGCGCTGCGGGGCTTCGTCCACGCGGCGGTGGACGAGCGCATCGGCGCGCTCTGCCCGATCCTCTCCGAGGCCGTCGACCCCTACCATCCCGATCTCCGCGCCGCCCGCATCCGCTTGGAGGATGCCGTCGAGGGGCTGATGGCACGCGCACGCGCCGCGGGCCAGCTGCGCACCGACATCGCCGTCGGGGATCTGATGGTCGCCCTCTCCCAACTGACCAGGCCGCTGCCCGGCGCCGGCTGCCTGGTGGACTTCGACCAGTTCGTCCACCGTCACCTCCAGCTGTTCCTGGACGGACTGACGGCACCGGCACGCTCCGAACTCCCCGGGCACGCCGCGACCTTGGAAGAGCTGCGCCGCGACCATGACGAACGGGGGCAGCGGCGTGCGCGCCGCAGCGAGGAGGGCCTGGGTCAAAAGTAGGACCCGCCCCCAGGACCAGGGGCGCATGCGCACGCACGCCTGAACGGTGTCTCGTTCACCCCGTACTTACCTCTTTGTCTTCCTAGGTGGATACACCCATGTCTCAGTCACCCGTCACCTCACTCGCCCCCGACCCGAAGCGGTGGAGAGCACTCGTCTTCATCGCCCTGGCCCAGCTGATGGTCGTCCTGGACGCGACCATCGTGAACATCGCGCTGCCCTCCGCCCAGGAAGACCTCGGGATATCCGAGGGCAACAAGCAGTGGGTCATCACCGCCTACGCCCTGGCCTTCGGCGGTCTGCTCCTGTTCGGCGGCCGCATCGCCGACCTGTGGGGCCGCAAGCGCACCTTCGTGACCGGCCTCATCGGCTTCGCCGCGGCCTCCGCGCTCGGCGGTGCCG
Organism: Streptomyces typhae; assembly: GCF_009755605.1. Lineage (GTDB taxonomy): Bacteria > Actinomycetota > Actinomycetes > Streptomycetales > Streptomycetaceae > Streptomyces > Streptomyces typhae. The sequence continues at coordinate 231,583 of NZ_WPNZ01000007.1, read as the reverse complement.
CGGGCAACGAGGCCATGATGCTCGGCGCCCGCGCCCTCCAGGGCGTCTTCGGCGCGCTGCTCGCGCCCGCCGCGCTCTCGCTGCTCGCGGTGATGTTCACCGAGGCCAAGGAGCGCGCCAAGGCGTTCGGCATCTACGGTGCGATCGCCGGTGGCGGTGGCGCCGTCGGCCTGATCCTCGGCGGCTTCCTCACCGAGTACCTGAACTGGCGCTGGACGTTCTTCGTGAACATCCCGTTCGCGATCATCGCCGCCGCCGGTGCGTACTTCGTGATCCGTGAGCCCTCCGAGGGCCGCAACCGCTCGCCGCTCGACATCCCCGGCGTGGTCCTCTCCACCCTCGGTCTGGTCGCGCTCGTCTACGGCTTCACGCGCGCCGAGTCCGACGGCTGGTCCGACGCGGTCACCGTGACGATGTTCATCGCCTCCGCCGTGCTGCTCGCCGCGTTCGTCGTCACCGAGGCCAAGGTCAAGTCGCCGCTGCTCCCGCTGCGCGTCCTGACCGAGCGCAACCGCGGTGGCGTCTACCTCTCGCTCGGCCTCGCCATCATCGCGATGTTCGGCCTGTTCCTGTTCCTCACGTACTACCTCCAGATCGTCAAGGGCTACTCGCCGGTCAAGACCGGCTTCGCGTTCCTGCCGATGATCTTCGGCATGATCGTGGGTTCCACGCAGATCGGCACCCGCCTGATGACCCGCGTCGCGCCGCGCCTGCTCATGGCCCCGGGCTTCCTGCTCGCCGCCGTCGGCATGCTGCTCCTGACGCAGCTGGAGATCGACACCTCGTACGCCGGTCTGATCCTGCCCGCGCAGCTGATGCTGGGCCTCGGCATGGGTACGGCGTTCATGCCCGCCATGTCGCTCGCCACCCACGGTGTCGAGCCGCGTGACGCCGGTGTCGCCTCCGCGATGGTCAACACCTCGCAGCAGGTCGGCGGCGCCATCGGTACGGCCCTGCTCAACACCATCGCGGCCTCCGCGACCACCGCGTACATCACCGACCACGCGGCCTCCGCCACCACCCCGGCGGCGCAGAAGCTGCTCGCCGCCCAGTCCATGGTGGAGGGCTACACCGCCGCCATCTGGTGGGCGGTCGGCATCCTGGTCGTGGCGTCGGCGATCGCCGCCGTCCTGGTCAACACCGGTGCCGACAGCGGCACTCCGGTGGCCTCCGGTGACGGTGAGGGTGTCGAGGACGCCCTGAAGATCCCGGTCGTGGCGCACTGACGTCACGCCCCTGCCGCACCGTGCGGTGCGGCGGGGGCCGACCCGTCCGGCGCTCCTAACGGAGCCAGGGCAGGTCCGCCCCCGCGTCCTTCGGCTGTAGTCCCTCGGCGACGATCCGCATGATCTCGCCGAGGGACTTCTGCTGTTCCGGGCTGAGCCGGTCGAAGAGGGCCTGCCGCACCGCCCGCACATGCCCCGGCGCGGTGGCGCGCAGAACCTCGAAACCCTCGTCCGTGAGGATCGCGAACTGCCCCCGCTTGTCGGTCGGGCAGTCCTCGCGCCGCACCCAGCCGCTCTTCTCCAGGCGCGCGACCGCGTGCGAGAGCCGGGACCGGGTGATCTTCGAGCCCTTCGCGAGCTCGGTCATGCGCAGCCGCCGCCGCGGCGCCGCGGACAACTGCACGAGCAGCCCGTAGTAGACGTGGGGCATGCCCGCGTCACGCTGGAGCTGGCGGTCGAGGAAGTCCTCCAGGAGCGTGGCGGCGTGTATGTACGACAGCCAGGTGCGCTGCTCCTCCGCATCGAGCCAGTGCGGTCCTGCGGAGTCCACCGACGCAGTGGATGGCGTGTCCATGTATCCCACTGTACGAGCCTTTCCTGTGTCTTTCGGCGCGCCCCCCGGCGGTCCTCACGGGGCGGTCCTCACCGGGCGGGAGGGTTCAGCTCCACGCCACGCAGCGCCGCCGCCCGCGCCGTACGGCCGCCCACGTCGAGGGCGGTGTCCGCGAACTTGATCGTATGGTCGTCGCCGTGCGCGGCGGCCCGCGCGAAGACCTCGTCGAAGGTGCTGCTGCCGGCCTCGGCGTACGCGTTCTCGTACGTCACCGGGGTCGCGGGCGCGTAGGCCGCGGTGACCGCGGCGCTCGCCGCCCAGGCCGCGTCGAGCGAGGGCGCCCAGAGCGCGCGGGGGAGCGCGGGCAGCGTACGCAGGACCGCGTTCGGGGCGGTCGCGGCGTGCACCAGCATGATCGGATCGCCGTGGCCGAGGGCCGCGTAGCGGTGGACGGCGGCGGCGACGAGATCGCCGAGGCGGTCGCGGGCGGCGTCGGGGGCCGGCTCGGGCGGGGCGGCGTCAGGTCCGGTCCCGGGGGCCTTTCCGGGCGCGGGCGCCTTTTTTCCGGGCGCGTTCCCGGGCGCGGGCGCGGGCCATGTCGGGACCGTGGTGAGTTGGGCGAAGCGCGCCGGCAGGGGTCCGTCCTGGTCCGGGATGCGCGCCACCGCGTCGAGCGCGACCGCCGCGTCGGCCGGCGACGGCAGGGCGACGGGGGTGCGGTCGGGCAGCGGGGTGTGGCGGGCGGCCCAGTAGCCGAGGCCGTGGGCCAGCTCGGCGACGCGGGGCGGGGCCTGGCCGCCGGGCCCGAGCAGGGTGCGCACGGCGTGGCCCACCCGGATCACCGGGTGCGTGGAGCCGCCCGCGATGCCGGGGAGCAGCACCGGCCACCAGGCGGCGAGCACCTCCTGCCAGGGGCGCTCGGCGAGGGCCCGCTCGAAGTGGTCGATCCAGTCGGCGGCACGCCGCGGATCGCCGAGCGCCGTACGCCAGTCGCCGTCCGTGACGGGGGCGACACGGGCGGGCATGTCCTCCAGCTTGGCCCGGTAGTGGTCGAGCCAGCGGTGCACGACGGCGGCCCGACCGCCGTGGACGAGGGCCTCGACGGCCATCGGCCCGTGGTTGGTGAGGCGCCCGAGACGCTCGGGACCGAAGGCGTGCAGACGCTGGAGGGCTTCGTCGAGGATGCCGCTGGTGTCGCTCGTGGCGTTGGCGTTCATGGGCGGCACGCTAGGCGGGGCCCATGACCGGCCGTAACGGTCGCGGGGCCTAGGCCCGGGGACCGAAGCACAGAAGGCAGACCCGAGCACAGCAGACCCGAGCACAGAAGAATGCCTGCTTTGTACCGCTGCGCAACCATCGCGCGGTCCTGGCCGTCTCCTGGGGTGGAAGAGCGGCAACGGCGGCACTCTCCCGCAGGGGGTGCCCGCGGGGCGGTTGCGGTGACGGCGTGAAAGAGGTTCTGCCGAATGTGACGGCGATCTCAGGAGCGGACGATTGCGGCAGTCCGTCATGGGCACCCGAACACCTGCGGTCTCTGCCCTGACCTGCGTATCTGTAGTCACCCACAGCAGCGGCCCCCGGCCGGGAGCCGCACAGGGTACTGCATGATCACGAAATTGAGAGAGCGGCTTGGGAATTCTGTCCGGATTCCAGTCGTTGTTTCCATCGGATGCAGGGCACCTGGGAAGGTGTGCCGTCCACCACAGGTCCAGCCCCGGACCGCCCCGAGGACCCGGCCCGCACGCCGGTCCGACCAGTGACAACCACGCAAGGGAGCACGCATGGCAACCCGTGCCGTCGCCCGTCGCAAGTCCGCCGACACCGGCGAGACCGACGCGGCACGCAGTGTTCGCGCCGTAGGCGGCGAGATCGCCGACCGCGACCTGGTCGGCATGTACCTCGACGAGATCGCACGCACACCCCTGCTGGACGCCGCCAAGGAAGTGGAGCTGTCCCAGATCATCGAGGCGGGCGTCTACGCCCGGCAGATCCTGGACGGCCAGGTGGAGCGCGCCGACGCCACCGCGTCCGCCTCGCGCGAGGAGCTCGAAGCCCTCGTCGCCGACGGCGAGCGCGCGAAGGACATCTTCATCCGCTCCAACCTCCGCCTGGTCGTGGCGGTCGCCCGGCGCTATCCGCGCAGCGGCCTGCCGCTCCTCGACCTCATCCAGGAGGGCAACGCGGGCCTGGTCCGCGCCGTCGAGAAGTTCGACTACGCCAAGGGCTTCAAGTTCTCCACGTACGCGACGTGGTGGATCCGCCAGGCCATCACGCGCTCCATAGCCGACCAGTCCCGCACCATCCGGCTGCCCGTGCACCTGGTGGAGGAGCTGGGCCGGATCCGCCGCGTGCAGCGCGAGTTCAACCGCGAGCACGGCCGGGAGCCGGAGCCCGCGGAGATCGCCGCCGAGCTGGCCTCCACGCCCGAGCGCGTGGTGGACGTCCTCGACTGGGCCCGCGACCCGGTCTCGCTGAACATGTCGGTGGACGACGAGGGCGAGACCCAGTTCGGTGACCTCCTGGAGGACACCTCCGCCGTCTCCCCCGAGCAGTCCGTCCTGACGCTGCTGCGCAGCGAGGAGCTCGACGACCTCATCGGCCGCCTCGACCAGCGCACGGCGTCCATCATCAAGATGCGGTACGGCATCGAGGACGGCAGGGAGCGCACGCTGACGGAGGTCGGCAAGGAGCACGGCCTCACGCGCGAGCGCATTCGGCAGATCGAGAAGCACGCGCTTCTGGAGCTGAAGAAGCTGGCGCACGACACCGGCTTCGACGCGGCGGCCTGAGGCCGGCCGGGCGAGCAGGGGGGCTCGTGCCCCCCCGGCCCCGTTGTTCGACATTCCGTTCGCTGTGGTTCCGGTTCCCGATATCGGCGCTCCGCGCCTTGTCCTCAAACGCCGGACGGGCTGGAGCGGGCGCTCCGAGCCGTCGGTTTGAGCGGCGGCCCGGGAGCGGGCCCAGCCCTCGCGGCGGTCGGGCGACGCGGAGGTCTCGACCGCCGGTGTACGGGTGGGTGGGTGGGAAAGGGGATCCCGCGCGGAGCGCGGGGATCAGGCATCGCCCGCGCCCGCCGCAGCGGTAAGGCGGCGCCCCAGGTCCCGTACCCGGAGGATGAGATCCCGCGGCCCGTGGACGGTGAAGTCGCACTCCACCCAGAGGAGGCGGGCCGCCACCCACTCCACGGGCTCGGTGGCCGTGCCGCGCAGCCGGCAGCGGTCGGCGCCGGTGGCGACCAGTTCGCCGAGGGAGGCGGGGAGCCGCCCGCCCACGCGGTCGAGGGGGGCCCGGAACTCCACGTCGACCTCGTACGCGGCGGACTCCTGCCGCCGCGCGAGCACGCTCCGCCGGACATACGCCTCCGCGCTGCCCCCGGGCAGCATCCGCGGAGCGAACCGCACCCCCGTGGCGAACGGCTCCGACACCCGGTCCACCCGGAACGTGCGCCAGTCCTGCCGCTCCAGGTCGAACGCGACCAGATACCAGCGCCGCCCCGTGGACACGAGGCGGTGCGGCTCGGCGAGCCGTCGCGACGGCGTCCCGTCCTTCGCCTCGTAGGCGAACCGCAGTTGCTCGTGCGCGGTCGTCGCCGACGCCATCACCGTCAGTGTCTCGGGCGCGATCCGGGCACCGTCCCCGACGGCGAGCGACATCGTCGCGGCGCCGAGCGCCGACACGCGGTGCCGCAGCCGCGACGGCAGCACCTGCTCCAGTTTGGCGAGCGCCCGCACGGACGCCTCCTCGACCCCGTCGACCGCGTGCCCGGCCCCGGCCCGCAGCCCCACCGCGATGGCCACCGCCTCCTCGTCGTCGAGGACCAGGGGCGGCATCGCCTTCCCGGCGACGAGCCGGTACCCGCCGCTCGCGCCCTGCGTCGCCTGCACCGGATAGCCGAGCTCCCGCAGCCGGTCCACGTCCCGCCGCACCGTGCGCCGCGAGACGTTCAGCCGTTCGGCCAGCTCACCGCCGGGCCACTCGCGCGGCGTCTGCAACAAGGACAACAACTGCAACAGCCGCGCCGGTGTGTCCGTACTCGTGCCCGTACTCGTGCCCGTACTCGCGCCCATGAGGCCTCCCGTCGCCGTCCCGCCCTGCCGAATCCAGGATGCCGTACAACTAGGACACGATCTGACCTATACGACCCCTAGCCTTACGGCATGACTTCTCCCATCAGCACCCCTGCGGCACAGGGATCGGACACGTCACAGGGATCGGACCGGCGGCGCTGGTTCGCCCTCGCGATCGTGATGACCGCCGCGTTCATGGACCTGGTGGACGTGACGATCGTGAACATCGCGATCCCGTCCATCCAGCGGGACGCGGGCGCCACGTTCAGCCAGATCCAGTGGATCACCGCGGGGTACGCGCTCGCGCTCGGCGCAGGTCTGATCACCGGTGGCCGGCTCGGTGACATCTACGGCCGCAAGAAGATATTCCTCGTCGGCATCGCCGGCTTCACCGTCGCCTCCGCGCTCTGCGGGTTCGCGGCGAACCCGGAGATGCTGGTGGCGTCCCGCATCCTCCAGGGTGCGATGGCCGCGCTGATGGTGCCGCAGGTCCTGTCGATCGTGCACGCCACCTTCCCGGCGCACGAGCGCGGTAAGGTCTTCGGTCTGTTCGGCATGATCGTCGGTCTGGGCGCGGTCTCCGGGCCGCTGCTCGGCGCGCTCCTGACGGAGTGGAACATCCTCGGCCTGGAATGGCGCCCCATCTTCCTCATCAACCTCCCGGTCGGCGTCGCCGGACTGCTCCTCGGCCGCAAGTACATCGAGGAGTCCAGGGCGCCGCGGGCGCTCAAGCTCGACCTCGTCGGCGTCGTCCTGGTCACGGCGGGCCTGCTGATGCTGCTCTACCCGCTGACCCGCGGCCACGAGCTGGACTGGCCGGTGTGGGGGTACGTGATGATGGCGGGCGGCATCGTCGTCTTCGGCGCCCTGGTCGCGTACGAGAAGCGGAAGGCGGAGCGGGACGGCTCCCCGCTCATCGAGCTGTCCCTGTTCAAGGTGAAGAGCTTCGCCGGCGGCATCGCCGTGCAGACCGTCTTCGGCATCTCGCTCGGCATCTTCTTCCTGGTGTGGACCCTCTACATGCAGGTCGGCCTCGGCTGGTCCGCGCTCAGGGCCGGGACGACCGGCATCCCGTTCTCCATCGCGGTGTCCGCCGCGGCCGGGCTCTCCGTGCAGCAGCTGGTGCCGCGCTTCGGACGCAAGGTGCTCCAGGCCGGGGCCCTGACCATGGCGGCGGGCGTGCTGATCTACATCTGGGAGGCCGACCGGTACGGCGCCTCCATCGCCTCCTGGCAGATGGCGCTCCCGCTGGTCGTCATGGGCGTCGGCATGGGCCTGATCGTCGCGCCGCTCACCGACGCCGTGCTCTCCGAAGTGCCGCGCGAGCACGCAGGTTCGGCCTCCGGGCTGATCAACACCGTCCAGCAGATGGGCAACGCGCTCGGGCTCGGCCTGGTGTCCGTGGTGTTCTTCGGCGTCATCGACGAGAAGGCGGCGCCGCAGCAGGTCCCGACCGAGTTCGTGAACGCCTTCGAGAGCGCGCTGTGGTGGGTCGTCGGCATCCTCGTCGCCATCTTCCTGCTGATGCTCACGCTGCCGAAGCGGCCCGCCCAGCACATCGAGGGAGCGGAGGCCTCCCCGGAGGCCGGGGCGGTGGCCTCCCTGGAGGCCCCAGACGCCTCGGACGCTGCGGAGTCCCGCAAGGCTGCCCTGCTGTAACCCGCCGCTCCGCGGCGGGACGCCCCACCCACCCACCCGTTCACCCCGGGGGGCGGGTGGGGTTCTCTCTGTGGGCAACTGGTCCGCCAGGGGCGGAACGGGTGGGCACAGCCCCCAGCCTGGCGATGCCTGTTTATGTCTGCTTCGAGCCCGTGTGTGTTTACTTAAGCCATAGTTCGGCCTTAGGGTGCAGGGCAACCCACACGATCGGGCATAGAGCAGGAGGCCCCCAGCCATGTACGGCCCAGAGCGCCAGCAGGAGATCCTGCGCCTCGCCCGCGAGGGAGGCCGCGTCGACGTCCCCACCCTCGCCGCCGAGTTCCAGGTCACCGCGGAGACCATCCGCCGCGACCTGAAGGCCCTGGACCGCGCGGGCCTCCTCCGCCGGGTGCACGGCGGCGCCATCCCGGCGGGCCGCCTGGACTTCGAACCCGACCTCGCCGAACGCGAGAGCACCGCCGCCGACGAGAAGGACCGCATCGCGAGCGCGGCCCTCGCCGAACTCCCGCCCGAGGGCAGCGTCATCCTCGACGCGGGATCGACGGTGGCCCGCCTGGCCGCCGCCCTCCCGCTGGACGCGGAACTGACGGCGGTCACCCACAGCCTCCCCACCGCCGCCCGCCTCGCCGACCACCCCGGCATCCAGCTCCACCTGGTCGGCGGCCGCGTCCGGCACCGTACGCGGGCGGCCGTCGACGCCTGGTCCCTGCGCGCCTACGGAGAGATCCGCGCCGACGTCCTCTTCCTCGCCGCCAACGGCTTCTCCGCCGCCCACGGCCTGACCACCCCCGACCTGGCCGAGGCCGCCGTGAAGCGCGCCGCCGTCGCCGCCGCCCGCCGGGTCGTCCTGCTCGCCGACTCCGCCAAGCACGGCCAGGAGCACTTCGCCCGCTTCGCCGACCTCACCGACGTCGACCTGCTCATCACGGACACCGGCCTCACGGACGCCGACGCCACCGCCGTCGAGAAGGCGGGCACGCGGGTCGTACGCGTATGAGCCCCGGAAACGTACGCAGAAGAGCCCCGGTCGTACGCGCAGCAACCCCGTCACCGCCGAGAACCACCCGGACACGCCGATGATCCTCACCGTCACCCCCAACCCCTCCCTCGACCGCACCTACGAGGTCCCCGCCCTCGACCGCGGCGAGGTCGTCCGCGCCACCGGCGAGCGCATGGACCCCGGCGGCAAGGGCGTCAACGTCTCCCGGGCCGTCGCCGCCGCGGGCGTGCGCACCCTCGCCGTGCTCCCGCTCGGCGGTGCCCCCGGCGCCCTGGTCGCCCGGCTCCTGCACGAGCAGGGCATCGAGGTCAGCCCCGTCCCCGTATCCGGCAGGACCCGCTCGAACATCGCCGTCGCCGAACCGGACGGCACCCTCACGAAGATCAACGCCCCCGGGCCCGAACTGACGCCAGCCGAGAGCGAGTCCCTGCTCGACGCCGTCGGCGCCCACTCGGCGCACGCCGACTGGATCGCCTGCTGCGGCAGCCTCCCGCGCGGCCTCGCGCCCTCCTGGTACGCCGAGCTGGTCGCCCGCTGCCACGCCGCGGGCGCCCGGATCGCCCTCGACACCTCGGGACCCGCCCTGCTCGCCGCCCTCGCGGAACGCCCCGACGTCGTCAAGCCGAACGCCGAGGAGCTCGCCGGTGCCGTCGGCCGCCCCCTCGCCACCGTCGGCGACGCCGTCGAGGCCGCCGAGGAACTGCGCGCACGCGGCGCCCGCGCCGTCCTCGCCAGCCTCGGCGCCGACGGCCAGCTCCTCGTCGACGCCGGGGGCACCCACTTCGCGAGCGCCCGCGTCGACGTCGTACGCAGCAACGTCGGCGCCGGTGACAGCTCCCTGGCCGGTTTCCTGATCGCGGGGGGCAGCGGCCCCCGCGCCCTCGCCTCGGCCGTGGCGCACGGCGCCGCCGCCGTCCAGCTCCCCGGCAGCGCCATGCCCACCCCGGCCGACCTGTCCCCGGACGCCGTCACCGGCACGACCGGGATCCCCCTCGACCGCCCCCTGACAGAACCCGCGTAGGAGCCCGCGATGAGCAGTGCAATGATCACCGCGGACCTGGTCGACCTCGAACTCGACCGGTCCGCCGACACCAAGGAAGCCGCGGCCCGCACCCTGGCTCTGCGCATGGTGGACCTCGGCCGCGTCACCGACCTCGAAGGCTTCCTCGCCGACGTCGCCGCCCGCGAGGCCCAGATGCCGACCGGTCTCGACGGTGGTATCGGCATCCCGCACTGCCGCAGCGCCCATGTCACCGAGCCGACCCTGGCGTTCGGCCGCTCCGCGACCGGCATCGACTTCGGCGCCCCCGACGGACCCGCCGACCTCGTCTTCCTCATCGCCGCCCCCGCGGGCGCCGACGACGCCCACCTCACCATCCTGTCGGCCCTGGCCCGCCAGTTGCTGGACGAGGGCTTCACAGCGGCCCTGCGGGCGGCGCCGGACGCGGAGTCGGCTGCGGCCCTGATCCAGGGCGAGGACCCACCGGCCGCGGCCCCCGGTACCGGTGACCTCGCGTCCCCCGCGGCGGGACCGCCGCCCGGCCCGGAACGCCCGTTCCGGGTGGTGGCCGTGACCTCCTGCCCCACGGGCATCGCCCACACCTACATGGCGGCCGAGTCCCTGGAGCGGGCCGCCCACGAGGCCGGCGTGGAGCTGACGGTCGAGCCACAGGGCTCGGCAGGCTTCACCCGACTCGACCCGGCGACGATCGCCGCCGCCGACGCGGTGATCCTCGCCCACGACGTCCCCGTACGGGAGAAGCCCCGCTTCGCGGGCAAGCCCACCGTCGACGTGGGGGTGAAGGCAGCCATCAACCGGCCCGCCGAACTCATCGCGGAGGTCAGGGACAAGGCCGCCCGCGGCGAGACGACGGCCGCCCCCACCGGCCCCACACCCGTGGACAGCGCGGGCGACACCGGCGACAGCTACGGCACCAAGCTCCGCACCTGGCTCATGTCGGGCGTGAGTTACATGGTGCCCTTCGTGGCCGCGGGCGGCCTCCTGATCGCCCTGGGCTTCGCCATCGGCGGCTGGAAGATCGACAAGGCCCCGTCCGTGGCCGAGCACTTCGTGTGGACCGACCACACGAGCTGGGCGGCGCTCCTCTTCCAGACCGGCGGACTCGCCTTCGCCTTCCTGGTCCCGGTGCTCGCGGGCTACATCGCGTACGGGATGGCCGACCGCCCCGGCCTCGTACCCGGCTTCGTCGGCGGCTCCGTCGCCGTCACCATCGACGCGGGCTTCCTCGGCGGCCTCGCGGCCGGGCTGCTCGCGGGCGGGGTGGTCCTCGGCATCCAGCGGGTCCGGATCCCGGCGGTGCTGCGCGGGATCATGCCGGTGGTGGTGATCCCGCTGCTCTCGGCGGCGGTCGTGGGCTTCCTGATGTTCCTCGTCGTCGGCAAGCCCATCGCCTCGCTGCAGAGCGCCCTGACCGACTGGCTGGAGGGCCTCACCGGAGCCAACGCGGTCGTCCTCGGCGTCGTCCTCGGCCTGATGATGTGCTTCGACCTCGGCGGGCCGCTCAACAAGGTCGCGTACGCCTTCGCGGTCGGCGGCCTCGCCCACCCGACGGACGGCTCCCTGAAGGTCATGGCCGCGACGATGGCGGCGGGCATGGTGCCGCCGCTCGCGATGGCCCTCGCCACCACCGTACGAGGGCGCCTGTTCACCAGGACCGAGCGCGAGAACGGCAAGGCGGCCTGGTTCCTCGGCGCCTCCTTCATCACGGAGGGCGCGATTCCGTTCGCCGCCGCCGACCCGCTGCGGGTCATTCCCGCCTCGATGGCGGGCGGCGCCGTCACCGGCGCCCTGTCGATGGCGTTCGGCTGCACCCTGCGCGCCCCGCACGGCGGCGTGTTCGTGGTCCCGCTGATCGGGCAGCCGCTGCTGTACCTGGTCGCGATCGCCGCGGGTGTCGCGGTGGCGACGGCCGTGGTCGTCCTCCTCAAGGGCGCGCGGAAGGCCTCGGGTCCGGCGGGTGCGGGCGGTGAGCGCGCCGGGCGTTTCACAACACCGGCAAGGGTGACACAAGCGTGACAAGTGCGAGATGCGTCACTTCGGGCTCAAAGGGTCATTGGCGCCTCTGTTGTAGATCTGGCCGCTGTTGTCTACTGGGCGCATGTTCCAGGGTGCATCGATCGTTCAGCAGACAGGCGTGGCCCTGCTCGCCGCGGTGACCGCGATCTGGGCCGTCACGTTCCTGCGCGTGCAGCGCCGCCGCGCGGCCGAACTCCCCGCGCCGGGCGGGCCCGCACTGCGCTCCCTGCCCGTGCAGTCGGGCCCGCCGCGCGCGGAGACGGTGGAGCTGACCCCGGACGAGCGCGCCGCGTTCGCCCGCCTGGCACGGCAGTTCGGCGGCGGCAGGCCCTGAGGGCCCCGGCTCCAGGTCCCGGACCGGCGGGCCCTAGCGGGCGCGGAGTGTGGGGAACGCGCGGGCTCTGCGGGCCATCGCCGCGCGTGCCGCGTGCTCGCTCGTGTACACCTCGCACATGTGCCTGCCGTCGGTGGTCGCCGTGTGCTCGACCTCCCAGAGGCTGACCTCGGAGCCGTCGAAGAGCAGGAACGCGTGCTCGTACAGCGAGAAGCCGAGACGGGTCTCGCCGCTGATCCCGGACTTGCCGAAGGCCTGCGTGATCTGGTGCGCGAACGCGGAGCGCAGCAGGCGGGCGAAGTCGTCGCCCGGCCGGTCGGCGCCCGCCGGGTTCTCCGCGCGGCGCAGCAGCCGGCGGGCGTGGTCGGCGGAGTCGTCCGGCACATAGGCGTGCCGCGGCTCGGGCGCGGGGATCTGCTGGAGGACGACGGACAGCTCGCCCGCGGGGGTGTCGGGCGGCAGCGGCAGGCGGGCGGTGGCGACGCCGGCCTCCTCCTCGTCCAGATACAGCTCGTACTGGGCCGCGCTGCCGGGGCCGGTGTTGTGCACGAGCTCCCAGAGGGTCACCGCCTGGCCGTCGGCGAGCAGCCAGGTGTGGCGGTACGTCTCGCGGTGCATGCCCGCGCTGTGGTGCGCGGAGTGCAGCGAACTGTCGTACGCCAGGGACCGTTCCAGGCTCCTTATGGCCTCGTCCGGCAGGTCGAAGGAGTTCAGGGCGCGGCTGAGCAGTCGCTCGAGGTGCTCCTCGGGGGAGGCGGGCTCGGGCGACTCGGGTGGTTCGTACGCTGCCTCGTACGGGACGCTCACGGATACTCCCGGATGCTTCCGGCGTTGCTGCATGTCACCTTGTGCGTGCATACCGTAGCCCCTGGGTCCGACATCATGTCCGGGAACGGGAAAACGATCGAGCCGCACGGCAAGTTCCCGTGCGGCTCGCTGCGTTGTGGGACCGTCAGACGGCGCTGCCCGCCGTCCACTCGCTCCAGGACATGTTCCAGCCGTTCAGGCCGTTGTCCGGGGCAATCGTCTTGTCCGGGGAACCCTTCACCGTGACGACGTCACCGATGAGGGTCTTGTCGAAGAACCACTTGCCCATGGTGTCGCCCTGCGCACCCTGGGCGTCCTGGAGCCCCACACAGCCGTGGCTGGTGTTCGAGCTTCCGAAGATGGAGGGTGAGCTCCAGTAGTTGCCGTGGATGAACGTGCCGGACGTCGAAAGACGCATGGCGTGCGGTACATCCTTGATGTCGTACTCCCCACCGAATCCGACGGTGGAGCCGTTCATCCGCGTCTGCGTGAACTTCTCCGAGATCACCATCTGCCCGTTGTACGTCGGGTTGGAGGGGCTGCCCGCGGAGATCGGCACGGTCTTGATGACCTGGCCGTCGCGCTCGACCGTCATCTTCTTGGCGTTCACGTCGACGGTGGAGACCTGCTTGCGGCCGACGGTGAACGTGACCGTCTTGTCCTGCACACCGGTCGCGTTCCCCGCGCCCTTCACGCCGTCGAGGGCGATCTTCATGGTGACCTTGGAGCCGGCCTTCCAGTACTCCTGCGGCCGGAAGTCCAGGCGCTGGTTGCCGAACCAGTGGCCCACGACCTTCTGACCGCTGCTGGAGCTGACCGTGATGTGCGACTGCACGGCCTTCTTGTCGGTGATCGCCTTGTCGAAGTTGAAGGAGACCGGCATGCCGACGCCCACCGTGGTGCCGCCGTCGGGGGTGTAGCTGCCGATGAAGCTGTTCGCGTTCGAAACGGTCGTGAACGTCGCGTTCTCCGTGGCCGGGCGGCCCTCGGAGTCCTTTGCGTCCGCGGTGACCTTGTACTTGGTGCCGCGCTCCAGCTGCTCCTTCGGCTTCCATGTGCCACCGTCGGCGGATATGGCGCCCTCGACGGCCTTGCCGGAGGTCACGTCCGTCATCTCGACCTTCGAGAGCTTGCCGTCCTTGACCTTCACGCCGGTGGCGTTGATGGAGGCGTCGGTGGCGCCGTCCTTGGAGGAGATGGATATCCGCGCGCCGGACGCGTCCTTGCCGCCACCGGACTTCTTGTCGTCCTTGGCGTCGGCGTCACCGCCGCAGGCCGAGAGCGTCAGTGCGCCGACGGCCGCCAGCGCGGCGGTCGCCAGCAGAACGCGCCGACGGCGACGGGGCCGAGGCTGCGCTGCGAAGTCCGGCGTTGTCACGAGCTGCTCCAAGTACGTCGTCCGATCCAGTACGAGTAAAGAGAGAGCGGGCGAGGGAATGGTTCCGCCAGCCGATGTGAAGACCGGCACACCCGACCGCCGTGCCACGCCAATAGCCATGCGTTGAAGGGGCTCTACTGCCTTCTCATCGCCTTCACGTCATTCCTGGTAAAGGTCCCGGTATGCGAGGAATGATCCTGCCGGTGTCTCCACCGACTCCGCCGCGAGCAGCGCCCTGACGATCGCCCGCGTCACCATGTCCGCGCCGGCCGCCAGGACCTCGTTCAGAGCCAGCGGGTCCGCCTCGTCCAGGGCCCGGTCACCGGTCGACAGGGCGAACACCGTGTCACCGTCGTTCAGCAGGTGCACCGGCCGCACCGCGCGCGCCATACCGTCGTGCGAGGTGCCCGCGAGTTTCTGCGCCTGCGCCTTGGTCAACGCCGCGTCGGTGGCCACCACGGCCAGCGTCGTGTTCAGCGGGGGCGCCACGTTCCGCGCCGCCGCCGCGGCGAGCCGCTCCCGCGCCAGGGCGTGCACCCCGGCCGACGGCGGCCGCACGTCCTCGGCACCGAAATACCGTCCGTACAGCACCCCCGTCCGCGGATCCATCCCCGACCCCGCCGCGTTCGCCACCACGAGCGCGGCCACCGTGACTCCCGACCCGAGCACCGTGCCCGCCGTCCCGATGCCGCCCTTGACCTGACCCACCACCGCCCCGGTCCCGGCGCCGACGCTCCCCTCGGCCACCGCGTGGCCGCTCTCCCGCGCCGCCGCGTCGAGGATCGCCGCCCGCCCGGTCCCGGCGTCCGGCCGCGCCCCGAAGTCGCCCCCGCGCCCCAGGTCGAACACGCACGCGGCGGGCACCACCGGCACCACGTGCCCCGGACCGGGGCCGACCCGCACCCCGCGGCCCTGCTCCTCCAACCACGCCATCACCCCGCCCGCCGCGACGAGCCCGTACGCGCTGCCGCCGGTCAGGACGACCGCCTCGACCCGCCGCACCAGGTTCCTCGGGTCGAGCGCGTCGGTCTCCCGGGTGCCCGGACCGCCGCCCCGCACGTCCACGGCGGCGACCGCCCCGCCCTCCGGCGCGAGGACGACGGTGGTGCCGGTGAGCCAGCCGTCCCCGGCCCGCCCGGCGTGCCCGACCCGCAACCCGGCCACATCGGTCAGCGCCCCGGCCCGTCCGGCTTCCGCAGGTACGTCACGTGTCGTCATGCGCCATGCGTACCACGGCCGTTCGCCGCCCCCGGTCCGGGCGGCCTGGGCCGTGCGGACCGGTCGTTCGCCGTCCTCGGTCCGGTCGGTCTGGGCCGTGCGGACCGGTCGTTCGCCGCCCCCGGTCCGGGCCGCCTGGGCTACACGGACCGGTCGGGCCGGCCGCACCGCCCCACCGCCCCGCGCCGCGCGCGGCCGTACGGACCGGTCGGGCCGCCCGCACCACCCCGCCCCGCGCCGCGCGCGCTCAGCGCTCCCCCCGGCTGTCCGGCCGCGCGGCCCCTCGCACCGCCCTGCGCCACTCGCACCGCCGCGCGGCCCCCCGCGCCGCCGAGCCCCGCGTGCCCCTCGTGTTCCGCCCGCCACCCTGCCGTGCGCAAGCCCGCCGACGTACGCTTGAGGCATGAGCACCGCCCCCGCCCCCGAACCGCGCGATCCGAAGGACGCCGAGCCGAAGCCCCGGCAGAAGGCCGAGAAGCCGGCGAGCGCGCTCGTCTTCGACGACCCGCTGGCCCAGCAGTCCTCGGACGATACGGACCGCGGGTGGGGCGAGCGGCCGACGTCCTCCGGCGACAGCGCCGCCGATCTCGCCCGCTTCCTCGACGAGAAGCCGCCCCACCACATCTGAGCCCGGCCCCACCGGACACGAGGGCCCGAGCGGGGACCCCGCCCGGCACCCCGGGCAGGCCCCTCTCTTCCGGGCCTCTTTCCTCCCAACAACCTCGGACTAGTACTGCGGCGAGGCCCCGGGGCCGGTTCCGCCACCCGGCGCGGACCCGCCGCCAGGCCCCTCCGCACCTCCGGTGAGCCCGGGGCCGCCCGCGCCCCCGGCGCCGTGCTGCGCGACCAGCACGTCGCGGATCTCCTTGAGCACCTCCAGCTCCGAGATCTCGATGACCTCCTGGGTGCCTTCCTTCGCCTCCCTGCGGGCGGTCTGCTTGGCCAGGTATTTCGCCATCGGCATGACCATCAGGAAGTAGACGACGGCCGCGGTGATCACGAAGCTGAGCGTCGCGCTGAGCACCGTGCCCCACATGATCGGGATGCCCTCGACCGCCTCGCCGTTCTTCACCACGCACGGTGACTTCAGGCAAGAGCTGTAGTGGTCGAGATCCTTCGTGCCGAAGGCGCCGACCACGGGGTTGATGACGCCCTTCACCACCGAGTTCACGATGTTCGTGAACGCGGCGCCGATGACCACCGCGACCGCCAGATCGACGACATTGCCGCGCATCAGGAAGGCCTTGAAGCCCTGCCAGATGCCCGGTTCCTTCTTCTCGCTCACCACTGGGCCTTTCGTTGCATGTGCTGATCGTGCGGCAAATCGCTCCGCAACCTACGGCAGCGCGTGGCAGCTCTGTCCAGTTCGGTAACGCGAACGAGCGACTTGACATGGTCCTGTACCCGCTCATCGCAGCGTCACCGCGAGCCGGGCCGTCGCACTCGCCCCGGCGAGCCGTGCCGCCGTCGCACGCGGCACGGACAGGACGACCAAGGCTCCGCCCCCGGTCTCCGCGTCGGACGTCCGGGGCACGTGCGCCACCCTGGCGCCCTCGGCGACCACGCGCGGCGCGTCCCCGCCCACCGCACTCGCAGCAGGGCCCGCTCCGGGCCCCTCGGCCGCCACCACGTCCACACGGGCACCGGGCCGCAGCAGACGCACCGTCGCCGCGTCCGCGATCCGCACCGGCGCCGTCACCAACCGGGCCGCCCGCCGCGCCCTGTGGCGGGCTTCGCCGTCACCGTCCACGCCGGTCGACGGGCCGGGCCGGGCGGCCCCGGCGCGGGCGGACTCCGCACGCGCGGACTCGGCGGACTCCGCGGCGCCCGGCCCACCCGCACCGCCGACACCCGACGGACCCGAGGCCGCGAGCGCGGCGGCCGTCATCGCGAGCCCCGCCGCCAGCGCCCGCCGCCGATGCCGCACCAGCCGCCGCAGGCGCCCGCGTCCGCCGCGCACATGGAGCGGCGAGAAGTGCGGCATCCGGCAGGGCGGCGGCGCGTCACTGCCGCCGCCCCGCCCCGGGGCACCGTCCAGGCGCACGGCGGCGTCCCGCTGAGAGACCTGGGAAGAAGCGCGAGCCATGACGGCCACCACCTGTCGTGAGAAGTGCACGGATCCGGATCCGACGCCGGATCCGGGGCTGGTTCCGAGGCCCGTTCCGGGGCCGGACTCCGTTCTCACGATGCGGGTTCGCGCCCCACCCCGCTGAGCCCCGTGGACTACTCACCGGTTGTGGACAACTCCCTCACCCGATGGAGGGCCAGGCGCCCCCGAGGGGAAGCCGCGCGCGCCCTACGGCAGCCGTATCCCCGGCTCCATCCCGCCCAGCGCCCCCGCACACGCACAGTCCCGTCCGTCGTTCTCCGGCAGCCCCGCCACCGCGTCGAACAGCACCGTGCGCAGCCGGTCCACGTTCGCGGAGAAGACCCGGAGGACCTCCTCGTGGGAGACGCCCTCGCCGGTCTCGGCGCCCGCGTCCAGGTCGGTGACCAGGGTCAGCGAGGAGTAGCAGAGCTCCAGTTCACGGGCCAGGGGCGCCTCGGGGTGGCCGGTCATGCCCACCACGGACCAGCCCTGCGCGGCGTACCAGCGCGACTCGGCGCGGGTCGAGAACTGCGGCCCCTCGATCACCACGAGCGTGCCGCCGTCCACCGGTTCCCAGTCCCGGCCCCGCGCGGCCTTGAGCGCGGCCGTGCGCCCCGCCGGGCAGTAGGGGTCGGCCAGCGACACGTGGACGACGAGCGGGGTGGTGCCGTCGGGCAACGGTATGCCGTCGAAGTAGGTCGCGGGGCGGCTCTTGGTGCGGTCCACGAGCTGGTCGGGGACCAGCAGCGTCCCGGGCCCGTACTCGGGGCGGAGACCGCCCACGGCGCACGGGGCGAGCACTTGGCGCACGCCGACGGAGCGCAGGGCCCACAGGTTGGCGCGGTAGTTGATGCGGTGCGGCGGGAGGCGGTGGTCGCGGCCGTGGCGCGGCAGGAACGCCACGCGCCGCCCGGCGAGCTCACCGAGGAACAGGGAGTCGCTGGGGGAGCCGTAAGGGGTGTCGACGTGCACCTCGGTGACGTCGTCGAGGAAGGAGTAGAAGCCGGAGCCGCCGATGACGCCGATCTCGGCCTGAGTCGCGTTCGCCGTGTTCACCATGGTCGGCACAGTAGCCGGACGCCGATACGCCGAGGACCCCGCCGTCGTACGACAGCGGGGTCCTGGAGGAGCTGTGCGCCCGCGAGGGCAGCGGTGCCTGTGAGGTGCCGGGTCAGGCGGCCGAGGAGCTCGTCGACGACGTGCTGGACGACGAGGAGGACCCCGAAGAAGACCCCGACGAGGAAGACGCCGACGAGGAAGAGGACGCCGACGAGGACGTGGAGGACGGCTTGCTGTCCGAGGACGAGGACGAGGACTTCGAGCCGGACGGCGACGAGGCGGAGGCGGGCGCGCTGCTCGACGACGAACCGCGGCTGTCGTTGCGGTAGAAGCCGGAGCCCTTGAAGACGATGCCGACGGCCGAGAACACCTTCTTGAGGCGTCCGTCGCAGTTCGGGCATACGGTCAGGGCGTCGTCGGTGAACTTCTGCACCGCCTCGAGGCCCTCGCCGCATTCGGTGCACTGGTACTGGTACGTCGGCACTTGCTTCCTCCTGGCACTCTCACTCGATGAGTGCTAACGACGGTCCATAGTGACGTATTCCGCGGGATCAGTCCACCGTGGCCGGTACGCGGTGACCCACGCCACGTGCCACGGTCCGCCCCGAGGACTTCGGGGTGAGCCGGGAGCGCAGGGCCAGGAGCACGGTCAGCGCGAGGGCCGTGCCGCCGAGCGGCACGAGGAATCCGGCACCGTCCCAGAAGCGGTCCTCGAGCTGTCCCGCGACCGTGACGGCCGCCGCCTGGCCGAGCGCGACGGCGCCGGTGAGCCAGGTGAAGGCCTCCGTCCGCGCGGTCGGCGCCACGAGGCTGTCCACCAGCGTGTAGCCGGTGATCAGGGCGGGCGCGATGCAGACGCCGACCAGCAGGCCGAGCCCGGCGAGCAGCGGCACGGAGTGCGCCGCCCACAGTCCGGCCGCCATCAGGGTCAGGCCTACGTACCCGACGACGAGCCGCCGCTGCGGGGTGATCTTCCAGGCGATGGCGCCGCAGGCCACTCCGGAGAGCATGTTGCCGGCGGCGAACGTGCCGTACAGGACGCCGTTCAGGCCGGGCCTGCCGATGGACTCCGTGAAGGCGGCCAGCGAGACCTGCATGCCTCCGAAGACGGTGCCGATGCCGAGGAACGTGACGATCAGGACGCGCACGCCGGGCACCCGGAGCGCCGAATCGTGCCGTACGCGCGCGTGGGCGCCGGTTGCGGACGGCTGCGGCTGGGTGCTCTTCTGCGCGGCGAAGAGGAGGCCGCCGACGAGGGTCAGGCCCGCTTCGGTGAGCAGCCCCGCCGCCGGGTCGATGCCCGTGCACAGAGCGGTGGCGAGCAGCGGTCCGAGGACGAAGGTCAGCTCGTCGGTGACGGACTCGAAGGCCGCCGCGGTCTGCGCGAGCGGGGTGCCCTGGAGCTGTGCGCCCCAGCGGGCCCGCACCATCGGCCCGATCTGCGGTGTGGAGGCGCCGGTGGGCACCGCGGCCGCGAACAGCGTCCACAGGGGCGCGCCGGACAGGGCGAGCACGGTCAGGGCGACGCCGGACGCGCTGTGCACGAGGACGCCCGGCAGGAGCACGGCGCGCTGCCCGAAGCGGTCGGCGAGCTTGCCCACGAAGGGGGCGAAGAGGGCCATGGAGACGCCGGTGACGGCAGAGACGGCACCGGCGGCTCCGTAGGAGCCCGTGGTGTGCTGCACGAGCAGCACGATGGAGATGGTCAGCATCGCGAACGGCTGCCGCGCGGCGAAGCCCGGAAGCAGGAAGGTCCAGGCGCGCGGGGTGCGCAGCAACTGTCCGTAGCCCGGTCGGGTCTCGGTGACCGTGGACGCCACGGCCCATGCCTTTCTGCTGCCTGGTAGCGCGCCCGTGCGGGGGCGCCGAGAGCTGTCCTCTTGCGCAGAACTGCGGTAGATACCGGGTCGCCCACTGCGTGGCGCCGCGGCCGCCATACGGTCGCGCCAGCTCTGCGTCAGACAGAGTTGGTTCGAGTACTCACATGTGCGTAAGGAAGTGTGCCTTCATAGTACAGGTGCTGCGCAAGAGGAGCCTGTGATTACGAGCCCGGTGCTCCCGGGATCGCGAGCCCGATGCCGCCGGGGTCACGAGCCCGGTACTCCCGGGATCACGAGCCCGCCGCCGCCGGGGTCACGAGCCCCGTACTCCCGGGATCACGAGTCCGGCACCCCCAGCCAGCCCACGAGCTTGCCGCCCTGGGCGACCGCCCGCAGCCGCTGCTCGGCGGCGTCGCGCACCGGGTCCGTCGCCACCACCAGGAGCTCGTCGTGCTGCCGCAGCACGGTCGTGGGGCTCGGTACGAAGGACTTCTCGTCGCGCACGACGAGCGTCACGGCGGAGCCCGCGGGCAGCCGCAGCTCGCCCACCTCGACGCCGTGCAGCTTGGAGTCCTCGGGCACGGACACGGACAGGAGGTGGCCCCGCAGCCGCTCCAGGGGCGCCGACTCGATGCCGAGGTCGTCGGCGCCGCCGCCCTTGCCGAGGCCGAGGACGCGGGCGAGTCCGGGCAGGGTCGGCCCCTGCACCAGGGTGTAGACGACGACCAGGACGAAGACGATGTTGAAGATCTCCTCGTTGTTCTCGACGCCGTTCACCATCGGGATGGTCGCCAGGATGATGGGCACCGCGCCGCGCAGGCCGGCCCAGGACATCAGCGCCTTCTCCTGCCAGGGCATCCGGAAGGGCAGCAGGCCGACCACGACGGACACGGGCCTCGCGACCATCGTCAGGAAGAGCCCGATGATCACGGCGGGCCAGATGTCGTCGAGCAGCCGGTGCGGGGTGACTAGCAGGCCGAGCAGCACGAACATGCCGATCTGGGCGATCCAGCCGACGCCCTCGGCGAAGCCGCGGGTGGCGGCCCAGTGCGGCAGCCTGGCGTTGCCGAGCACCATCGCGGCCAGGTACACGGCGAGGAATCCGCTGCCGTGGGCCATGGCTCCGGCGGCGTAGGCGGCGACGGCGATGGCCATCACCGCGATCGGATAGAGACCGGACGCGGGCAGCGCCACGTGTCGCAGCCCGTACGCGCCGAGCCAGCCCACCGCGAGGCCGATGGCCGCGCCGATGGCCAGCTCCAGGGCTATCTCGCCGACGAGGACGTACCAGTGGTGCACGGGTCCCGCGGTGGAGAAGGCCACGACCAGGATGACCACCGGGGCGTCGTTGAACCCGGACTCCGCCTCCAGGACACCTGTCACACGGGAGGGCAGCGGGACCCTGCGCAGCACGGAGAAGACCGCGGCCGCGTCCGTCGACGACACCACCGCGCCGATGATGAGGGCCTGCCGCCACTCGAGCCCGACCAGATAGTGCGCGCCCGCCGCCGTCACGCCGACGCTGGCCGCGACGCCGACGGTGGCCAGGCACGCGGCCATGGGCAACGCCGGTTTGATCTCGTTCCACTTGGTGCCGAGGCCGCCCTCGGCCAGGATCACGACCAGCGCCGCATAGCCGATGACCTGCGTCAGCTGGGCGTTGTTGAAGGAGACGTTGCCGATGCCGTCCTGGCCCATGGCGACGCCGATGCCGAGGTACAGCAACAGGCTGGGCAACCCGCTCCGCGAGGAGAGCCGCACCGCGACGACGGCGACGAGCAGGACGAGCGAGCTGATGAGCAGGAGCTGGTTGAGGTCGTGGACAGACAGGGGCGTTCCTTCCGTCGTGCGAGCCGAGACGCTTCGTGCGGGTCAGGACGCCTCGGGCGAGGGCCGGGAGGCGTCGTGCGAGCCGAGACGCTTCGTTACTTTACCTAACTTTTAACGCTCCCTTGACGGGCGCCCTCGCGCCGCACCCCTCCTTTGAACTTGTCCTCCGAACTTGTGTTCGACATCGGTTTCCGACTCCGCGTCCGAGGCCGTATCGCCCTGCGCCTATGGTTGCTCCAGCACTCCAGGACCCGCACACGCCCCGCCCTGCCGCGCGCGAAGGACAGCAAGGACAGCGATGCCCTCCAACACCAACGCCTCTTCCGGTCGCAAGTCCGGTAGGAAGAAGGGGCGCCGAGCCCGACTGATCGTGATCGTCCTGGTCCTGGCCGTCGTAGGAGGCATCGGCTTCGGCGCGTACTGGAGCATCAGCACGGTTCGCGCCTCCTTCCCGCAGACCAAGGGCACCATCGACATCAAGGGCCTCTCGGGCCCCGTCGACGTCAAACGGGACGGGAACGGGATTCCGCAGATCTACGCCGAGACCGACGAGGACCTGTTCATGGCACAGGGCTTCGTGCAGGCGCAGGACCGCTTCTGGGAGATGGACGTACGCCGCCATATGACCTCCGGTCGGCTCTCCGAGATGTTCGGAAAGAGCCAGGTCAAGACCGATGAGTTCCTGCGCACCCTCGGTTGGCACCGCGTCGCAGAGAAGGAGTACGACTCCAAGCTCTCGCCGCGGACGAAGAAGTACCTCCAGGCGTACGCCAAGGGGGTCAACGCCTATCTCGACGGCAAGGACGGCAAGGAGATCTCCGTCGAGTACGCGGCGCTCTCCTTCAAGAACGATTACCAGCCGCAGGAGTGGACGCCCGTCGACTCCGTGGCCTGGCTCAAGGCCATGGCCTGGGACCTGCGCGGCAACATGCAGGACGAGATCGACCGCTCCCTGATGACGAGCCGCCTCGGCCCGTCGCAGATCAAGGACCTGTACCCGGACTACCCGTACGACCTGCACAAGCCCATCGTCCAGGAGGGCCGCTACAACGAGCTCACCAAGGAGTTCGACGGCGACGAGGACGCGTCGGGCGGCGGCACGGGCACGGGTACCGGCACCGGTACCGGCGGCACGGGCACGGGCACCGGTACAGGCGGCACGGGCACCGGTACCGGCGGTACGGGTACCGGCACGGGCGGTACGGGTACCGGCAGCGGCGGCACGGGCACGGGCGGCACCGGAACCGGCACCGGAACCGGCACCGGCACGGCGGGCACCGGCGTCGCCGGGAACACCCAGACCGCGGGCACCGGCCTGCAGTCCCAGCTCTCCGGCCTCTCCGACGTCCTGGACAAGATCCCGGACGCGGGCCTCGGCTCGAACGGCAACGGCATCGGATCCAACTCCTGGGTCGTCTCCGGCGCGCACACCATCACCGGCAAGCCCCTGCTCGCCAACGACCCGCACCTGGCGCCGCAGCTGCCCTCCGTCTGGTACCAGATGGGCCTGCACTGCCGGTCGGTGTCGTCGAAGTGCCAGTACGACGTCAGCGGCTACACCTTCTCCGGCCTGCCCGGCGTCGTCATCGGCCACAACAAGGACATCGCCTGGGGCATGACGAACCTCGGTGCCGACGTCACCGACCTCTACCTGGAGAAGTTCACCGCCGACGGCTACCAGTACGACGGCAAGATCAAGCCCTTCCGGTCCCGCGAGGAGAAGATCAAGGTCGCGGGCGGCAAGACCAAGACCATCACGGTCCGCGAGACCAACAACGGCCCGCTGATCTCCGACCGCGACGACGAACTGGTCAAGGTCGGCAAGAAGGCCCAGGTGGACGCGGCGGCCCCGGACCGCGGCGACGGCTACGGCATCGCGCTGCGCTGGACCGCCCTCGAACCCGGCAAGTCCATGGACGCCGTCTTCGAGCTGAACCGGGCCAAGGACTTCAAGGAGTTCCGCGAGGCGGCCGCGTCCTTCGAGGTGCCCTCGCAGAACCTGATCTACGCCGACACCGAGGGCAACATCGGCTACCAGGCGCCCGGAAAGATCCCCACCCGCGGCAAGGGCGACGGCTCGCTGCCCTCGCCGGGCTGGGACCCGGACTACCGCTGGGGCGACCCCGTCCCGCAGGACGCCCTGCCGTACGAGTACAACCCCAAGCGCGGCTACATCGTCACCGCCAACCAGGCCGTGATCGACGACGGCGACGGCAAGAAGTACCCGTACAAGCTCACCGCGGACTGGGGCTACGGGGCGCGCAGCCAGCGCATCGACGACCTCATCAAGGCGAAGACGAAGAACGGCGGCAAGATCTCCACGGAGGACATGCGGCTGATGCAGACGGACAACAGCAGCGAGATCGCCCGGCTGCTCGTGCCCAAGCTGCTCAAGATTGACATCGCCGACAAGCACGTCCGTGAGGCGCAGAAGCTCCTGGAGGGCTGGGACTACACCCAGGACGCCGACTCGGCAGCCGCCGCGTACTTCAACGCCGTCTGGCGCAGCGTCCTCCAGCTCTCCATCGGCAACAAGCTGCCCAAGGAACTGCGGGTCAAGGGCCAGTGCCTGTCCGTCGAGCCGGCCGGGAACACCCGTCCCGCCGACGAGGAGAACCGGGTGCGCGAGTGCGGCGAGCGGGACGCGGACTCCGCGCAGCCCGACGGCGGCGACCGCTACTTCGAGGTCATCCGCAAGAACCTCGACAATAAGGACAGCGACTGGTGGAAGTCGCCGGGCACGCGCACGGACGCGGAGACCAAGAACCGCGACCAGCTGCTCGCGCGGGCCATGGAGGACGCCCGCTGGGACCTCACGGCCAAGCTCGGCAAGGACATCGACACCTGGAGCTGGGGCCGGCTGCACCGCCTCACGCTGAAGAACCAGACGCTCGGCACCGATGGACCCGGCTGGCTCCAGTGGGTCCTCAACCGCGGCCCCTTCAAGCTGGGCGGCGGCGAGGCGACGGTCAACGCCACCGGCTGGAACGCGGCGGGCGGCTACGGAGTGATCTGGGTGCCCTCCATGCGGATGGTCGTGAACCTGAAGGACCTCGACAAGTCCCGCTGGATCAACCTGACCGGCGCGTCCGGACACGCCTACAGCGACCACTACACGGACCAGACCAACAAGTGGATCAAGGGCGAGCTGCTGCCGTGGGCCTACTCCAAGAAGGCCGTCGACGACAGCACGAACGACACCCTGGTGCTCAAGCCCTGACGGGCTGTAGCGCCGGGGACGGCTGAAAAGCGGAGGGGACCGCCACGCGCGCGTGGCGGTCCCCTCCGCTGGGTAGGACGCTGACGGCGGGTCAGACGCCGGGGGGGGCGACGCCGCGC
>NZ_WPNZ01000007.1:0-206157 GCF_009755605.1 Streptomyces typhae | reverse complement strand
GGTGTACAAACCAAAGTTGGGGTTGGCGCGGGGGGATCGTAAAAATCGGGGTGGGCCCCCCCCCGCGCGCGGGGCGGTCCCCTCCGCTTCTTCGTACGCTGACGTCGTGTCAGACGCCGTGTCGGACGAAGCGGCGCGTGCCCGACGGCGTCACCACGGCGTGCACCGGTCGGTCGTGCGCCTCTCCGGGGACGTGCGCGACCACTTCGGAGTCGTACAGGAGCACGACGAGGGCGGACGGCACGGCCGCGCGCTCAAGACGGGTGAGCACGCGGTCGTAGGAACCGCCGCCGCGCCCGAGCCGCGTCCCCCGTTCGTCCACCGCGAGTCCCGGGAGCAGCACGGCGTCCGCCTCCAGGACCGCGTCGGGGCCGAGCCGTTCGCCCGCCGGTTCCAGGAGGGTCATGCGGCCGGGGTGCTGCACCTCGACGAGGGAGTCGGGCCCGTCGTACGCCGCCCAGTCCAGGTCGTTGTCCGGGAGCAGGACGGGCAGCAGGACCCGGGTCCCGCGCGCGTGCAGGGCGTCCAGGAGGGCGTGCGTGCCCGGTTCGGTGCCCACGGAGACATAGGCGGCGACCGCGCGGGCGGTGGAGAGTTCGGACAGTTCGAGCGCGTGCTCGGCGAGCGCGGCGGCGGCCTTCTGCGCGTCACCCGCCGTCAACCCGCGTCTCACCGCCAGGATCTCTCCCCGCAACGTGCGCTTGTTTCCCTTGCCGGAGCCGGTTTGCGCCATGGTCAACTCACAAATCCTTCCTATTGAGCTCACATGTGGGCCAATATTCCGAAGCCACAGATTGTTCACATAGGCACCGGTTAGGGTGTCGCCCATGACTGAGTCTCACCCCAAGATCACGAAGGCTGTCATTCCAGCAGCGGGTCTCGGCACGCGCTTCCTGCCCGCCACGAAGGCCACGCCCAAGGAGATGCTGCCGGTCGTCGACAAGCCGGCGATCCAGTACGTGGTCGAGGAGGCGGTCGGCGCGGGCCTGAACGACGTCCTCATGATCACGGGACGCAACAAGCGTCCCCTGGAGGACCACTTCGACCGCAACTACGAGCTGGAGTCGGCCCTCGCCAGGAAGGGCGACGAGTCCCGGCTCGCCAAGGTCCAGGAGTCCAGCGACCTGGCGACCATGCACTACGTCCGCCAGGGCGACCCCCGAGGTCTCGGTCACGCGGTCCTGTGCGCCGCCCCCCACGTCGGTCGCGAGCCGTTCGCCGTCCTCCTCGGCGACGACCTGATCGACCCGCGCGACCCGCTGCTCCAGCGCATGGTCGAGATCCAGGAGCAGCACGGCGGCAGCGTCGTCGCGCTCATGGAGGTCGCGCCCGAGCAGGTCCACCTCTACGGCTGCGCGGCGGTGAAGCCCACGGGGGACAGCGACGTGGTGGAGGTCACCGGTCTGGTCGAGAAGCCGGAGCCCGCCGACGCGCCCAGCAACTATGCGATCATCGGCCGATACGTCCTGGACCCGCACATTTTCGACATACTGCGCAAGACCGAGCCGGGCCGCGGCGGCGAGATCCAGCTCACCGACGCGCTCCAGCAACTCGCCGCGACGTACCAATCAGCGGCTGACGCCGCGGGGAAGATCGGCGGCCCGGTGCACGGCGTGGTCTTCCAGGGCCGCCGCTATGACACCGGCGACCGCGGTGACTATCTGCGTGCCATTGTCAGACTCGCGTGCGAACGTGAAGACCTGGGCCCGGACTTCAAGGCCTGGCTTCGCAGTTACGTCACCGAGGAGATGTAGCACTTGAGCAGCAGCGGCACGACGACGCACCACGCCACGGACGGCTCCGAGGCCCCGGACGGCACCACCGCCCCCGTCGCGCCGGACCACGGCCACGACGCGTCCCCGGGCGCCGGCCGGCTGTGGTCGGTGGACGAGCATCTGGACGACATCCTCGCGACCGTCCGCCCGCTCGAACCGATCGTGCTGCAACTGCTCGACGCCCAGGGCTGCGTCCTCGTCGAGGACGTCACGGTGCCCGTGTCGCTGCCGCCCTTCGACAACAGCTCCATGGACGGGTACGCGGTCCGGGTGGCCGACGTGGCGGGCGCGGGCGAGGAGTTCCCCGCCGTGCTCACGGTCATCGGGGACGTCGCCGCGGGCCAGGGCGAGCAGCCCACGGTCGGCGCGGGCGAGGCGGCCCGCATCATGACCGGCGCCCCGCTGCCGCCCGGCGCCGAGGCCGTGGTGCCCGTGGAGTGGACCGACGGCGGGCTCGGCGAGGGGCCCGCCGCCGGGATGCGGGCGCACAGCACGGCCCCCGAGGGCGCCTCCGGCGAGGTCCGTGTGTACCGGCCCGCGGAGGCGCGGGCACACGTGCGGGACCGGGGCAGCGACGTCCGCGCCGGTGACCGCGCCCTGGCGGCGGGCACCATCCTCGGCCCCCCACAGATCGCCCTGCTCGCCGCGATCGGCCGGGGCACGGTCAAGGTGCGCCCGCGCCCGCGCGTGGTCGTCCTGTCCACCGGCAGCGAACTGATCCAGCCGGGCGAGGAGTTGGCCCCCGGCCAGATCTTCGACTCCAACAGCTTCGCCCTCACCGCCGCCGCCCGCGACGCCGGGGCGATCGCCTACCGCGTCGGCGCGGTCACCGACGACGTGGAGGTCCTGCGCTCCACCATCGAGGACCAGCTGATCCGCGCCGACCTGGTGGTCACCACGGGCGGCGTCAGCGTGGGGGCGTACGACGTCGTCAAGGAGGCGCTCGACTCGATCGGCGACCCGGACGACGACGAGGGGCTCGGCGCGGGCGGGGGCGTGGACTTCCGCAAGCTCGCCATGCAGCCCGGCAAGCCGCAGGGCTTCGGCGCCATCGGCCCCGACCACACCCCGCTGCTCGCCCTGCCGGGCAACCCCGTCTCCTCGTACGTCTCCTTCGAGATCTTCGTACGGCCCGCCGTGCGCGCCCTGATGGGCCTCTCCGACCTGCACAGGACCACCGTCCGCGCGCGGCTGACCGCCGACGGGGCACTGACCTCGCCGTCGGGGCGGCGCCAGTTCCTGCGCGGGCGCCACGACGCCGACGCGGGCACGGTCACGCCGGTCGGCGGCTCCGGCTCGCACCTCGTCGCCGCGCTCGCCCAGGCGGACGCGCTGATCGTCGTCCCCGAGGCCACGACGTCGGTGGAGCCCGGCACGGAGGTCGAGGTGGTCCTGCTCGGCTGACGTCCGCGCGGGCGACGACGGCGGGGCCGTTCCGGACGCCGCCGCGTCCGCGCGGGCGCCCGGCGCCGCAGCCCCTTCACCAGCCGCCCGCACCCGGACCTCCCCCGCCCCCGTGGGCCGGGGCCGCGGGCGCCGCGGGGCAGGGGCGACGTGCTCGGGCGGCGCGGCGGCGGGGCGGTACTGTGTCGCGCACAGCAGGCCCGCGCACCGCACCGCGCGGAGCCCGGACCGGGAGCGCCACAGCACATGAGCACGCAGCAGCGACTGACGCACATCGACGAGGCGGGCGCCGCCCGCATGGTCGACGTCTCCGAGAAGGACGTGACCGCCCGCACGGCACGCGCCCGCGGCCGGGTCCTCGTCTCGCCCCGCGTGATCGAGTTGCTGCGCGGTGCGGGCGTGCCCAAGGGCGACGCTCTCGCGACGGCCCGCATCGCCGGCATCATGGGCGCCAAACGCACCCCCGACCTGATCCCGCTCTGCCATCCGCTGGCCGTCTCCGGCGTCAAGGTGGACCTCACGGTCGCCGACGACGCCGTGGAGATCCTCGCCACCGTGAAGACGACCGACCGCACGGGCGTCGAGATGGAAGCCCTCACGGCGGTCACCGTCGCCGCCCTCACGGTCGTCGACATGGTCAAGGCCGTCGACAAGGCCGCCGTCATCACGGACGTACGGGTCGAGGAGAAGACCGGCGGGAAGTCGGGGGACTGGCACCGGGGGAGCGCCCCGGGGACCGGGGCCGGGGCCGCGGCAGCCACGGGCGAGGGCAGCCGGGACACCGGGGCCGGTCGGGAAGCCGAGGGCACCCGGGAGGCCGAGGACATCCAGGACGCCGAAGGCGCGCAGGAGGCCGGAGCATGACGTACCGCGCGCTCGTCGTCACCGCCTCCAACCGCGCCGCCGCGGGCGTCTACGCCGACAAGGGCGGCCCGATCCTCGTCGAAGGGCTCGGCGCGCTCGGCTTCGCCGTCGACGGCCCCCGGGTCGTACCGGACGGCGACCCCGTCGAGCAGGCCCTGCGCGAGGGCGTCGCCGCGGGCTACGACGTCATCCTCACCACCGGCGGCACCGGCATCTCGCCCACCGACGCGACGCCCGAGGCCACCCGCCGCGTCATCGACCACGAGGTGCCGGGGATCGCGGAGTCGATCCGCGCCCACGGCCGCGCGAAGGTCCCGACGGCGGCCCTGTCCCGGGGCCTCGCGGGCGTCGCGGGACGCACCCTCATCGTGAACCTGCCGGGCTCCAGCGGCGGCGTGCGCGACGGAATCGCCGTCCTGTCGCCCCTGTTGGTGCACGCCGTCGACCAGCTGCGCGGCGGGGACCATCCGCGAGGCGACGGGGGTGCGAGCTGAACAGCGCCGGCTGGCCCGTCGAGCTGGCGGACGGCGACGTCGTCCTGCGGCCGATAAAACTCCGCGACCAGCGCGCCTGGCGCGAGGTCAACCGGCGCAACCGGGACTGGCTGCGCCCCTGGGAGGCCACCATCCCGCCGCCGACGCCGAGCGGCCCGGTCACCCACCGCCCCACCTACCGGCAGATGGTCCGGCACCTGCGCGCCGAGGCGAGCGCGGGCCGCATGCTGCCGTTCGTCATCGAGTACCAGGGCCGCCTCGTCGGACAGTTGACGGTCGCCGGCATCACCTGGGGCTCGATGTGCTCCGCGCACGTGGGCTACTGGGTCGACGAGTCGGTGGCGGGGCGCGGCGTGATGCCGACGGCCGTGGCGCTCGCCGTCGACCACTGCTTCCGGACCGTGGGCCTGCACCGCGTCGAGGTCTGCATTCGGCCCGAGAACGCGCCGAGCCGCCGCGTGGTGGAGAAACTCGGCTTCCGCGAGGAGGGGCTGCGGCCCCGCTATCTGCACATCGACGGGGCGTGGCGCGACCACCTCGTGTTCGCGCTCACCGAGGAGGAGGTGCCGGAGGGCCTGGTGCGGCGCTGGCGCCGTCGCGCGTCCCCCGGAAGTCCGGGTGGACACAATGCTGACTCTCATAAATGAAATACCTGTTCGAAATTGGCTGCTGAGAGACCGTTAAATTCGGGGTTCTGACGGCGTGTTGATCGCATCAGTCACAAAAAAAGTTCGAGATATCAGCCAGATCGTGCGACACACCGGCTCAATTGGCGGATGGCCTCGACAAAACCCCTCTACCGTGTGAGGCGTGAGCAGCAGCGGCCTCATCTACGCAGTCATCGTCGGGGCCTGGGCCGCCTACTTGGTGCCGATGTGGCTCCGTAGGCAGGACGAGCTCAACGAAGCCCGTCCGACGGAACGCTTCAGCACCGCCATCCGACTGCTGTCCGGACGGGCGGGGATGGAGCGCCGGTACGCCAAGGACCTGCAAGCGCGCTCGCCTGAAGAGGAGGAGGAGTCGCGCAGCGACCCGGACGTCGTCACCGACTCGGTGGACGTACGGGCCTTCGCCGTGCCCCCGGAGGAGGAACGGGACCCGCACGCCCGCCCGGCACCCACCGCGCAGGCCGGGCCCCCCGCCGTCCGGGCGCGGCTCGGCGCCAGGCCGGGGCCCGGCGCCAAACCCGGTACGGGACAGGGCGCGCGGCCCGTCGGGGGCCCCGGCGCGAACGCCGCCGCGCACCGCGGCCCCGGCGCGAACCGCACCAAGGGCCAGGCCAAGGACCCGTCCCAGGCCCAGGCCAAGGGCCCGTCCCAGGCGGCCCGGCGCGCCGCCGCGGCGGACGCCGCCGCGCGGGCCCGGCGCACCAAGGTCCTCGCCCGCCGTCGCCGTACGACCGTCATGCTGTTCGTGGCCTTCACGCTCGGCGCGGTCGTCGCCGCGGTCGGCGGCCTCGCCTTCCTGTGGGCGCCCGCGGCCCCGGCCGCGCTCCTGAGCGCGTACATCGTCTATCTGCGCCGCCAGGAACGCCGCAGGTTCACGTACACGATGGACCGGCGCCGCGCCGAGGCCGCCGCACGGCAGTTGCGCGAGCGGCAGCGCCGCGGGCGCCCGGTGGACGCCGAGCCCGAGGCCGAGGAGCCCGCGCCGGAGCCCGACCCCGGGCTCTCCGCCCTCGCGGCCGACCGGCGCGCCCTCGTCGAGCAGACCGACCACGCCGAGTGGGTCGACCAGCAGCGCGAGCGGCAGCACGGACCCGGCCGCGCCGACAGCTGGGACCCGGTGCCCGTGCCGCTGCCCACCTACGTGACGGCGCCGGTCGCCCCCCGCGCCACCGGCAGCATCGACCTGGGCGCGCCCGACACCTGGAGCTCGGCCCGGTCGAGCGCCGCCCAGCCGGCCGACGCGGCAGCGGGCGAAGCCCGGGAGGCCGCGCGGGGAGCCGACCCCGCGCCCGCCGACGAGCGGCGCCCCGACGGGGGCGAGGGCGGCGCCGACGGCGGCCGCAGCGACGCCCGCCGAGCCGCCTCCGCCCGCCGCTCCCGCGAGCGCGGCCGCACCCCGCTCTTCGACCAGTACGACGACGAGGGCGGCGGGCGCCCGCGCGCGGCCAACGAGTGACGTCCGGCGGCCCCGCCCGACCCGCCGTCCTGACCAGCAGGAGCAGCGCGGGGACGGATTTCCGAGCACCCGGATGGGGATGCTAGAGTTTCACTCGTTGCAAGGGCCTGTGGCGCAGTCTGGTAGCGCACCTCGTTCGCATCGAGGGGGTCTGGGGTTCAAATCCCCACAGGTCCACTGCACATGAAGATCCCGTCCGATCGAAAGATCGGGCGGGATCTTTGCGTTGCCCGCGCTCGCGCCCGTGCCGCTCAGTCGGGGACGACCGCCAGGGCGAGGCGCCGCAGGCGGGTGTGTCCCGCGATCACCTCGTACGAGGTGACCCTGCCCGCGGCCACCGCGACCCGCAGGGCGAGGACGAGCCGGCCGCGGGGAGCCACCACGATGCCGGGGGCGCCGTCGACCAGGGCGAGCGCGGCGTGCCGGGCGTTCGCGGTGAGCAGGACCGTCTCGCGGGCGACGGCGTCCGCGCCGTGGATCTCGGCGGCGGCGCCCGGGGGCAGCGCGGCGGGGTCGGCGCGGCGTACGACGTCCGGGGCGAGGACGGCGAGCAGGGCGTCGAGGTCGCCGCCGCGGGCCGCGGCGAGGAACGCCTCGACGACGTGCCGGTGCCGGGCCAGTTCCGCCGCGGGCAGGGCCGGGGTGCCGCGCACCTTGCCGCGGGCGCGGCTCGCCAGCTTCTTCGTGGCGACCGGGGACCGCTCCACGAGGGGGGCGATGCGGTCGAAGGGCACCGCGAACGAGTCGTGCAGGACGAAGGCGACGCGTTCGGTGGGGGTGAGCGTGTCCAGCACCACAAGGAGGGCGCGGCCCACCGACTCGGCCAGGAGGGCCTCCTCCTCCGGGCCGCGGGCATCGGCCTCGGCGGCGGAGGCGGCGACGGCGGCCGCGGTCCGGGTGACGTGGTCGGGGACGTGGCCGCCCACCAGGTCCTCCCGGCGGGAGGCGCGGATCCGCAGCAGGTCGAGGCAGATGCGGGAGAGCACCGTCGTCAGCCACGCCGGGAGGTTCGCCACCCGCGCGAGGGTGCCCGGGTCCGTGCGGCTCAGCCGCAGCCAGGTCTCCTGCACGGCGTCGTCCGCCTCGGCCGCCGAGCCGAGCATCCGGTACGCCACGGCACGCAGCCGCCCGCGGTGCGCCTCGAAACGGTCGGCGAGGCCGCCCTGGTCGTCCATCGGTCACCTTTCCCCGTCGTGCTCCGTCACCTCCTTGACGTAGCCGACCGTACGGAAGTGACAAGGAGCGGGTGCCGTGAGTGGTGTGGGGCAGGGCGGATTTCTGCTGCATCTGGATTCCAGTGCCGACCGGCGGGGGAGCTCGGTGACCCGGCGGCTCACCGGGGAGTTCGCGCGGATCTGGCGGGAGCGGCACGAAGGTGCCGGATACCGGTACCGGGACCTGGCCGGGGAGCCGGTGCCGCTGGTGGGCTCCGGGTACGTAGGGCTCGGGACGCGGGTGGAGCGGCAGGGGGTCGTGCCGCCGGAGAAGGTGGCCGCGCTGGCGGAGGGCGCCGAGGAGGAGCGGGAGTGGGCGCTGACGCTGCCGCTGGTGGCGGAGGTGCGGGCGGTGGGCGCGGCGGCGGGGACGCTGCTCGTCGGTGCGCCCATGTACAACTTCGGGGTGCCCGCGGCCCTGAAGGCGTGGATCGACCGGGTGTCCTTCCCCGGGGTCTTCACCGATCCGGACAGCGGGCGGGCGCTGCTCGGGGAGGTGCGGGTCGTGGTGGTCGCGGCGTGCGGCGGCGGGTACGGGCCCGGGGCGCCACTGGCCGCCTGCGACTTCCAGGTGCCCTACCTGCGGGCGTACTTCACGCGGCTCGGGGTGGCGGCGGAGCGGCTGCACGTGGTGCGGGCCGAGCTGACCCGGGCCCGGGACATCCCCGGGCTCGCCGCCTTCCAGGACGCCGCGGACGCCTCCCTCGCGGTGGCCAGGGAGGCGGTGGCCAGGGAGGCGGTGGCCCAGGAAGCTGCGGCCGGGCCTGCCGGGCTCGCCGGGAGCTGACGGGGCCCGGCACGGGGACCGGCGGTGACTACCGCAGCGGCTTGGCGTAGCAGCGGCTGAGGTCGTGGTTCCGGTAGTAGCCGAACTTCGGGCAGAGGGCGTAGCCGCTCGACGTGTACAGGGCGATGGCCTCCGGCTGCTTGGTGCCGGTCTCCAGGACCATGCGGTGGCGGCCCGCCGCGCGCGCGTCGTCCTCCAGAGCGGCCAGGATGCGGCGGGCGATGCCGAGCCCCCGGGCCTCCGGGGTGACGTACATGCGCTTGATCTCCGCGTCGCCGTCCGTGTACCCCTCGCCGTTCGCGTCCATGGTGCGCCAGCCGCCCGTGGCCAGCGGGGTGCCCGCGTCGTCGTAGGCGATCAGATACAGACCGACGGGGGTCTTGAACATGGTCGGGTCCAGGTACGTCACGTCGCCCTCGTCGCCGTAGCGCTCGGCGTATTCGAGCTGGACGCGGTCGTTCAGCTTGATCGCGTCGGGGTGGTCGAAGGCGACGGTCTGTATATTCATGCGCTCCATCGTACTTCTATGCAGGCTGCGGGCCGGATGGCACGCGGCGGTGGAATTCCGGGCGGCCTCCAGTGTGCCGGTATCGTGCCGGGATGCTCACAGTGACCAGCGTGAATGTAAACGGCCTGCGTGCCGCGGCCAAGAAGGGCTTCGTGGAGTGGCTCGCCGGGACCGGTGCGGACGTGCTGTGTCTCCAGGAGGTGCGGGCCGAGCCGCAGCAGCTGCCCGACGAGGTGCGCGCCCCCGAGGGCTGGTACGTCACGCACGCCCCGGCCGCCGCCAAGGGCCGCGCCGGGGTGTCCCTGTACACGCGGCGCGAGCCGGAGCGGGTGCGGGTGGGCTTCGGGTCCGCGGAGTTCGACGGCAGCGGCCGCTATGTGGAGGCCGACCTGCCCGGAGTCACCGTCGCCAGCCTGTATCTGCCCTCGGGCGAGGTGGGCACCGAGCGCCAGGACGAGAAGGTCCGGTTCATGGACGAGTTCCTCGTGTATCTGAAGGAGCTCAAGGAGAAGGCCGCCGCCGACGGGCGTGAGGTCCTCGTCTGCGGCGACTGGAACATCGCCCACCAGGAGGCCGACCTCAAGAACTGGCGGGGCAACAAGAAGAACTCCGGCTTCCTGCCCGAGGAGCGGGCCTGGATGACCGAGGTCTTCGCGGAGTTCGAGGACGTCGTGCGGGCGCTGCACCCGGACGTCGAAGGCCCCTACTCCTGGTGGTCCTACCGCGGCCGCGCCTTCGACAACGACACGGGCTGGCGCATCGACTACCACGTGGCGACGCCGGGCCTCGCCGGGCGCGCCGTCAAGGGGTACGTGGAGCGGGCGGCCACCCACGCCGAGCGCTGGTCGGACCACGCGCCGGTGACCGTCGTCTACGAGTAGGACACCCGGCGACCGGCAGGCCAAGACGCGGCGAAAAGTCCGGTCGAGGTCTGTCCCCGTCCCCTGCCGCGTGGCAGATTGCGGACGCGTACGCGACAAACGTACGCGACACATGTCGCGGCGCCGGCCGGTCACGCGGGGGTACGTCATGTCTGCTGGTCTTTCCAGACGAGGGCTGCTGATCGGGGCGGCGGCCGGTGCCGCGGGGGCCGCGCTCGCGGGCGCGCACCCCGCGGCGGCGGACGTGACCGCGACCGCCGCCGCCCGCCCCGCCGCCCCGGGCGTCCCTCCGGGCACCCCGCCCGTCCTGGTCACCGAGCAGGCGAGCAAGCGCCTGCTCCTGCTCGACCCGCGCCGCCGCGTCTGGGACCCGGCGGCGGACCCGGCCGTCGTGCGCTGGCAGTTCTCGCCCCTCGGCGACCCGCGCTACCAGGACCTGCGCCCCGACGTGAGCTGGGTGTACCCGTGCGAGGCGAAGGTGCGGCTGCACCGCAAGCGGACGCTGGTCCTGACCACGGCGTCGTTCGGGTTCGTGGCCGCCGTCGAGTACCCGTCGGGCCGGCGCTACTGGGGCACGGCGCTCGGCCCCGGCGACGACCTGTTCAACCCGCACAGCGCGGAGCTGCTGCCGGACGGCAATGTGGCGGTGGCGTGCAGCACGGGCGCGCTCGTGCGCGTGTACGCGGCCTCGCTCGGCCCCGACGCCGGCCGGTACGCGGAGGACCACCTCAAGGGCGCCCACGGCCTGCACTGGGACCGCGCCCGGCGGGTCCTGTGGGCGCTCGGCGACGACGAACTGGTGGCGTACGCGGTCGGCGGCACGGCGGCGCGGCCCGCGCTGACGCGGACGTCCGCGGTGGCGCTGCCCGTCGCGGTGCCCGGCAGGACGGCGGGCGGGCACGACCTGTTCCCGGTGGCGGGGCGGCCGGGGCGGCTGTGGGTGACGACCAACGCGGGCGTCCTCCAGTACGACAAGCGCACCGGGGGCTTCGTCCGCGACTACGCGGGGCACGAACTCGTCGACCGCGCCTCCGTGAAGGCCGTCGGCAACGACCCGCGCACCGGCCAGGTCCTCAGTACCGTCCCCGAGAAGGGACTTGAACAGACCTGGTGGACGACGCAGGTCACCGTGCACCGGCCCACGGCCGCGTACACGCTGGTGAAGGGCGGCATCTACAAGGCCCGCTGGTGGCTGCCGCGCTGATCCCGCCCGCCGGGACGCGGTCTGCCCGCGCTGATCCCGCTCGCCGGGACGCGGTCTGCCCGCACTGATCCCGCCCGCCGGGACGCGGTCTACCGCGCCGGTTTCTCGTCCGCGATCCGCCGGTCGAGCGCCAGCGACAGCTCCGCCTCCACCACGCTCTTCGCGACCGGCCGCAGCATCTCGACGCTGACGGCTGTGTCCGCCGGGTCGTCCGTGTTCTCAGGGGCGTGCGTGCGCACGACGGTCACGAACAACTCCGCGAGCGCGTCGGCGTGTTCGCGTACGCGCTGACCCGCCTCCAGGACGGCGGCGAGCGGTATCCCCTGGCGGACCAGGGTGGCCGACGCGTCCAGGAGGCGGCGGCTGATGTGCACGATGTCGTCGCCGTCGGTGCCGAGATAGCCGAGGTCGAGGGCGGCCGACAGATTCTCCGGGGTGACCTCGCCGGCGAACCGGTCGGCCAGCTCCTGCGGGGTGAGGCGGACCGGGGTCTCCTCCGACGGTCCTTCCATGCCGAGGAGTTCGGCGACGTCCCTGCCGTGCTCGAAGGCGTCGGCGAGCTCCGCGATGCCGCTCAGGGTGTGGCCGCGCTCCAGGAGGGCGGCGATGGTGCGGAGCCGGGCCAGGTGGTGCTCGTCGTACCAGGCGATGCGGCCCTCGCGGCGCGGCGGCGGGATCAGCCCGCGCTCGCGGTAGAAGCGGACGGTGCGCACGGTGATGCCCGCCTCCTTGGCCAGCTCCTCCATGCGGTACTCGCGTACGCCCGCGCCGCCTGCCGTTCCGTCCGCCGCTTCGTCTGCCACGCGTGCAGCCTATGTCGGCGCGGCCCCGGGGCGCCGGAGCCGTACCGCCGGTAACTTTCCCCGTCCACCCCCTACCCATGAGTACGAGGCTGTTCTACGCTCCCCATTGCGCCAGTGCTTACTGGCAGAGTCACGCATCGGGAGGCGTCGGCATGGCCGGGAGCGAACGTGTGGAACACGTACGGGTGGCGGTGATCGGCTCCGGGTTCGGCGGGATCGGGGCCGCCGTCCGGCTGCGCAGGGAGGGGGTCACGGACTTCGTGGTCCTGGAGCGGGCCGCCGCGGTGGGCGGCACCTGGCGCGACAACAGCTACCCGGGCTGCGCCTGCGACGTGCCCTCCCACCTCTACTCGTTCTCCTTCGCGCCCAACCCGGACTGGCCGCGCGCCTTCTCCGGGCAGGAGCACATCCGGGACTACCTGGAGGGGGTGGCGGACACCTTCCGGCTGCGCCCGCACATCCGCCTGAACACCGAGGTCCTGAAGCTGACCTGGGACGGCGACGCGTTGCACTGGCTGATCGAGACCAGCGACGGCAAGCTCTCCGCCGACGTCGTGGTCTCCGCCACCGGACCGCTCTCGGACCCGAAGACCCCGGACATCCCCGGCCTCGACACCTTCCCCGGCAAGGTCTTCCACTCCGCCCGCTGGGACCACGACTACGACCTGCGCGGCAAGCGCGTCGCCATGGTCGGCACCGGGGCCTCCGCGATCCAGATCGTGCCGGAGATCCAGCGCGAGGTGTCCCGGCTCACGCTGTTCCAGCGCACCCCGCCGTGGGTCCTGCCGCGCGCGGACCGGGCCATCAGCGGCGCGGAGCGCTGGCTGCACCGGCAGCTGCCGTTCACGACGCTGGCGCGCCGGGGCATCCTGTGGGGCATCAGGGAGCTCCAGGTGCAGGCGTTCACCAAGCGGCCCGACGAGCTGGGCCTGATCGAGCGGATCGCCAAGCGCAACATGATGCGGTCCGTGAAGGACCCGGAGCTGCGGGCCAAGCTGACGCCGACGTACCGCATCGGCTGCAAGCGCATCCTGCTGTCCAACGCCTACTATCCGGCGCTCGCGAAGCCCAACGTGGACGTCGTCGCGAGCGGCCTCGCCGAGGTGCGCGGATCGACCGTCGTCGCCGCCGACGGCAGCGCGGCCGAGGTCGACGCGATCGTCTTCGGCACCGGCTTCCACGTCACGGACATGCCGATCGCCGAGCGCGTCGTCGGCGCGGACGGCGTGACGCTGATGGAGAGCTGGAAGGACGGCATGAAGTCGCTGCGCGGCGCGACCGCCGCGGGCTTCCCCAACTTCTTCACCGTCATCGGCCCGAACACCGGCCTCGGCAACTCCTCGATGATCCTGATGATCGAGTCCCAGCTCAACTATCTCGCCGACTACATGCGCCAGTTGAACGTCATCGGCGGCAGGACCGCGCTCGACCCCCGGCCCCGGTCCGTCGACGCCTGGAACGACCGGGTCCAGGAGCGCATGAAGCGCACCGTGTGGAACACCGGCGGCTGCACCAGCTGGTACCTGGACGACAACGGCGTCAACACGACGGTGTGGCCCGGTACGACGACGGAGTTCCGCGCGGCGACACGGCGCGTGGACCTCTCCGAGTACGAGGTCCTGCGCGCCCCCGGGGCCGCACGGCCGGCCGCGGCGGGCAGGGCCGGGGGCGCGCGGGCGGGGGCCACCGCATGAGCAGGCTCACGCACGTCCGCAGCGGACCGTACGCGCCGCCCGTCCCCGGGCACGAGCTGACGGCCGTGTCCGCCGACGGCGCCCGCGTGCACGTGGAGGTGCACGGGCCCGAGCACGCGCCCGCCGTCGTCCTCGTGCACGGCTGGACCTGCTCGACGGCTTTCTGGGCGGCGCAGGTGCGGGCCCTTTCGGACACGTACCGCGTGATCGCCTACGACCTGCGCGGGCACGGCCGCAGCGAGGCGCCCCTGGAGCCCGCCGGGTACAGCACCCGGGCGCTCGCCGACGACCTGGAGGCCGTGCTCGCCGCGACTCTCGCGCCCGGTGAACCCGCCGTGCTCGCCGGGCACTCCATGGGCGCGATGACCCTGCTCGCGGCGGCGGACAGGCCGGGGGTGCGGGAGCACGCGGCGGCCGTCCTGCTGTGCAGCACGGGCAGTTCGCGGCTCGTCGCCGAGTCCACGGTGGTGCCGCTGCGCGCCGGGCCGCTGCGGACCCGGATCACGCACCGCGTCCTGGGCGCGCGGGCGCCCCTCGGGCCGGTCACGCCGCTGGCCATGCGCGTCCTCAGGTACGGCACGATGGGCGCCGGTTCGCCCCGGGAGCGGGTGGAGGCGTGCGCGCGGATCGTGCACGCGTGCCCGCGGGTGGTGCGCTACCGCTGGGCGCACGTCCTCGGCGAGCTGCACCTGGACGCCGGTGTCGGCGAACTGACGGCGCCCACGGCGGTGCTCGCGGGCGCGGTGGACCGGCTCACGCCCGTGGTGCACGCCCGCCGGATCGCGGACGCGCTGCCGCACTGCGTCGGCCTGACCGAGCTGACGGGCGTCGGCCACATGACCCCGATCGAGGCACCGGAGGCGGTCACGGACCGGATCGCGGAACTGGCCGAGGCGTACGTCGTGCCCCAAGGAGCGCGGGGCCACCAGGGGCAGCAGCACCAGGGACAGCAACGGGAGAGGGAGGACGCGTGAGCAGGGTCAGCCTTGAGGGACAGGTCGCCGTCGTCACGGGAGCGGCGCGCGGAGTCGGTGAACTCCTCGCCCGCAAACTGTCGGCGCGCGGCGCGCACGTGGCGCTCGTCGGACTCGAACCGGACGAGCTGAAGCAGGTCGCCGCGCGGCTGCACGGCGACGCCGACCACTGGCACGCCGACGTCACCGACCACGAGGCGATGGCGCGCGTCGCCCAGGAGGTCAAGGAGCGGTTCGGCAAGGTCGACATCGTCGTCGCCAACGCCGGGGTGGCGAGCGGGGGTCCGTTCCTGACGTCCGACCCGGTCGCCTGGCGGCGGGTGATCGAGGTCAACCTGATAGGCAGCGCGGTGACGGCGCGGGCGTTCCTGCCCCTCCTGATGGAGAGCCGCGGCTATCTCCTCCAGATCGCCTCGCTCGCCGCGATCACGCCCGCACCGATGATGACCGCGTACTGCGCGTCCAAGTCGGGCGTCGAGGCGTACGCGCACGCGCTGCGGGCCGAGGTCGGCTACAAGGGCGTGAAGGTGGGCGTCGGCTATCTGTCCTGGACCGACACCGACATGGTGCGCGGCGCCGACGCCGACGACGTGATGCGCGACATGCGGCAGCGGCTGCCGT
Organism: Streptomyces typhae; assembly: GCF_009755605.1. GTDB lineage: Bacteria > Actinomycetota > Actinomycetes > Streptomycetales > Streptomycetaceae > Streptomyces > Streptomyces typhae. The sequence goes on along the minus strand of NZ_WPNZ01000007.1, from coordinate 190,810 downwards.
GGCCGTCCAACAAGACGTATCCGCTGGGGCCCGCGGTGGACCGGATCGTCGCGGGCATCGAGCGGCGCTCCGCGCACGTGTACGCGCAGTGGTGGCTGCGGGGCATGCAGGGCCTCAGGCCGTATCTGCCGGGGGTCATCGCCACTGTGGGGCAGCGCGAGGTGCGGCGGCTCGCACCCCGCCTCGACGGGGTGCGGGTGGGGCTCGTCGGGGCCGGAGGGGCCGCCGACGAGGTGGCCCGCTCGGAGCGCGGCGGCGGGTGAGGCAGCGGAAGCGGGGCCCCGCCCGTGCACCGGGTGGGCCCCGCTTCTGTGCTGCGCGGCAGCGCGGTACCGCCACCGCTCAGTTCCAGTGACAGTGACAGTGACTAGGCGTCGTAGTCCTGATTGAACTTGTCCTGGGCTTCCTGGGAGGCCCGGTCGGTGTCGTTCGTGTCCTTGGAGGCCTTGGAGGCCTTGGAGGCGCGGTCGCGGGCCTGCGAGGCACGCTCGCTGCCCTCCTCCTTCGCCTTGCCCATGGAGTCCTGCGCCTTGTCGCGCATCTGGTTGGCCTTGTCCTGGAACTGGTCCTTGATGCCCATGGAGTTCACTCCCGTGATGGGTGAGGGGATCGGGGCTCGACCAGACTCACACGCCGGCGCGCGGGCCGCATGTCGATCAGTCACTCTGCGTTGCGGGGCGGCAGCGGCGGGCGGCGCCGGTCGGGCACGTCCGAGTAGCCGGGCGGCACGGCGGGCGGCTGCCGCTCCAGGAGGTCCAGGGCGAGGTACACCGCGTCAGCGAGCTGCGCGTGCCGCCCCTCCGCCCAGTCCAGGGGCGTCCGCACCACCGCGAGGTCGGGCTCCACGCCGTGGTTCTCCACGGACCAGCCGTAGGCGTCGAACCACGCCGCGTTCATCGGCACCGTGATGACCGTGCCGTCCCCGAGCGGGTGCCGCCCGGTCATCCCGACCACCCCGCCCCACGTCCGCTGCCCCACCACGGGGCCGAGCCCGAGCAGCTTGAACACCGCCGTGATCATGTCGCCGTCGGAGGAGGTCGCCTCGTCGGCGAGGGCGACGACCGGGCCCCGGGGGGCGTTCGACGCGTACGACACGGGCTGGGCGTCCCGGGTGAGGTCCCAGCCGATGATCTTCCGGGTCAGCTTCTCCACCACCAGCTCGCTGATGTGGCCGCCCGCGTTGCCCCGCACGTCCACGAGCAGCGCGGGCCGCGACATCGCGAGCCGCAGGTCCCGGTTGAACTGCGCCCACCCCGAACCGCCCATGTCGGGGATGTGCAGATAGCCGCACCGGCCGCCGCTCAACTCCTGTACGACGTCACGGCGCTTGGCCACCCAGTCCTGGTACCGCAGCGGCCGCTCGTCGACCAGCGGCACGATCGCCACCCGGCGCGCCCGGCCGCCGCCCTCCGCGGGCCGGAAGGTCAGCTCGACCGTCGTGCCGCCCGCCGCCGCGAGCAGCGGGTAGGGGCCCGTCACCGGGTCCACGGGCCGCCCGTCGACGTGGGTGAGCACCGCGCCGTCCCGGATGCCGGCGCCGGCGAGCGGCGACCGCGCCTTGGAGTCGGAGGACTCGCCGGGCAGGATCCGCTTCACCACCCAGCCCTCGTCCCGGTGCACGAGGTTGGCGCCGAGCAGGCCCATCGCCCGCTGGTAGTGCGGCGGCCCCTCGTTGCGGCGGGCGGCGGTGACGTAGGCGTGCGAGGTGCCCAGTTCGCCGAGGACCTCCCGGAGCAGGTCGGCGAACTCGTCGGGGGACGCGACGCGGGCCACGAGCGGCCGGTACTGGTCGAGCACCGCGTCCCAGTCGATGCCGCACATCCCCGGCTCCCAGAAGTAGGCCCGGATGAGGCGGCCCGCCTCCTCGAAGGACTGCCGCCACTCGGCGGCCGGGTCGACGTCGTGCAGGACGCGCCGCAGATCGATCCAGACGGTCGTGTCGAGGTCGCCGGACTCGGTGGACGGCACGGCCCGCAGGTCGCCCTCATCCACGACCACGAGCCGCGAGCCGTCCCCGCTCGGAGCGAACCAGTCCAGGTGGTCGACGAGTTCGTACTTCTTGGCCTTGGTGATGTCGAAGTACTCCAGCGTCGGACGCCCCGACATGTCCGCCGGGTTGGCGAAGGTCTCGCCGAGCGCGCCCGAGATGGGCCAGCGCAGCCAGACCAGGCCGCCGCCGCTGACGGGGCACAGCGCGGAGTACTTCGACGCCGCCACCGGGAACGGTGTCACGCGGCTGGCCAGGCCCTCCGCCTCCACCGTCACCGTGCCCTCGCCGGGGCCGCCGCCCCGGTCCTCGGGGGCCGGGTCAAGGCCGCCCGCCGCGGGCCGCCCGTCGGGCAGCAGCGCGAACGGCGACGGTGTCGCGGACGACAGCGGCACGAGGTAGGGGCGGCAGCCGAGCGGGAAGGACAGGTCGCCGGTGTGCACGTCGTAGACCGGGTCGAAGCCGCGCCACGACAGGAAGGCCAGATAGCGGCCGTCCCGGGTGAAGACCGGGTTCTCGTCCTCGAACCGGCCGTTGGTCACGTCGATGACCGTGGGGGCGCCCGGCCCCGCGATCCGCGCCAGCTTGATCTGCCGCAGGGACCTGCCGATGCCCGGGTGCGACCAGGTGAGCCACGCCCCGTCCGGCGAGAACGCGAGATCGCGCACCGGCCCGTTGACGGAACGGATCAACTCGGTGACTTCGCAGTCGGGGGCGGCTTCCCCTTCCCCTTCCGCCTTCCCTTCTGCCTGCCCTTCCGCCTCCGGAGGCGCCTCCGGCGCGGTCCCGAGCACCGGCGCCCCCGTCACCGTCCTCCCCACGACGACGGTGCGCACCCCGCCCGGCGCCCCCGGGCCGTCCGCGCCGTCCAGGCCGTCCGCGCCGTCCTCCGGCACCGTGACGAGGAGCAGCCGCCCGTCGTGCGAGGCGACCGCGAGGCGCTCGCCGTCCGGGTCGGACACCAGCTCGTGCACCCGCCCGAGCCGCCCGCCCGCAAGGCGGGTCGTCTCCCGGGTGCCGCTGGCCCGCGGCAGACAGGCGATCTCGATGGCGTCCTCGCCCTCCGCGTCCGTGACGTAGGCGACCTTCCCGCCGGTGCCGAGCATCTCCGGGAGCCGTACCCGTACGCCCGGGGTGTCGGCGACGGTGCGGGCGGGTCCGTCGCGGTGGGTGAGCCAGTACAGGCTGCCGCGGACGACGACGGCGCTCGCGCGGCCCGTGGTGTCCACGGACAGCGCGTCGAGGTGGCGCGAGGCCGGTACCTGGTAGACGCGGCGGCCCGGCCGCGGACCGCCGATCTCGATGTCGACGCGGCGCGGTACGGAGTCGGCCGCCAGGTCGTCCACCAGCCAGATCTCGCCCGCGCACTGGTAGACGACGCGGGTGCCGTCGCTCGCGGCGTGCCGCGCGTAGCAGGCGTCGTGGTCGGTGTGGCGCCGCAGGTCCGTGCCGTCGTGCCGGCAGGAGTAGAGGTTGCCGACGCCCTCGTGGTCGGAGAGGAACGCGATGCGCCCGGACACGAACATCGGGGAGTCCAGGTGCCCCCCGAGGTCTTCGAGCAGCCGCTCGCCGTGCAGCCAGAGACGGCCGGTGGCACCGCCGCGGTACCGCTTCCAGGCGGCCGGTTCGTGCGGCGGCTTGCCGGTGAGCAGCAGCGTCCTGCGGTCGCACTCGCCCTCGGCCGCGCCGCCGTCGCCGGCCGTGTCGAGGACGGCGATGTCGTGGACGGGACCCCACGGCAGCTTGCCGCCGGGCGAGCCGTCGGTGGGCACGCTGTAGGCCCAGCAGAAGTGCGAGAACGGCTGGCCGTGCGAGGACACGGCGAGGATGTCGCCGTCCGGCGTCCAGCCGCAGACCCGGGTGTCGGTGGACCCCCAGTAGGTCAGGCGCCGCGCGGGCCCGCCGTCCACCGGCGCCAGATGGACCTCCGGGTCGAGGCTGCGCCAGCTCGTGTACGCGATGTGGCGGCCGTCGGGGGAGAACCTCGGGTGGCCCAGCTTGGTGCGGTCCGCGGTGAGGCGGTACGCCCGTTGTGCGGGCGCGCTCTCCTCGGTCAGGGGTGCCACCCAGAGGTCGTCCTCTGTCACGAAGCACAGGTGGTCGCCGCTCACGTGCGGGAAGCGCAGGTAGGCCTGGGTCACCCTCCCCATGCTTTTCCGTACTCCTTGGCGTGGCAACTTATGGGGCTTTGCCCCTTTCCCCCTGTCGGCGCTCCGCGCCGCGTCCTCGAGCGCCGGACGGGCTGGAGGCGGACTCCGCGGGCGGCCGCGCGGAACGGTGTGTTCCAAGACACGTACGAAACCGTTTCGTTTCGTTATTGCGGGGCATACGATACGGAGCAGAACAGCGGTCCCATCGCGGAGGGAGTCGGCACATGGCCGAGACGGTGGCCGGCACGACGGTGTCGGCACGGCGGAGCCGTATCACCCCCGAGCGCGCGGCCGAGCTGTACGAGGCCGTTCTCGACCTGCTCCGCGAGGTCGGGTACGACGGCCTCACGATGGACGCGGTGGCCACCCGTACGCGGTCCAGCAAGGCCACGCTCTACCGCCAGTGGGGCAGCAAGCCGGAGCTGGTCGCGCGGGCCCTCAGACACAACAAGCCGGTGTCCCTGGACGACATCGACACCGGGTCCCTGCGCGGGGACCTGCACCAGATGGTCATCCGCTCGGACGACTGCCAGATGCAGCGGGACGCCGCGCTGATGCGGGGTCTGCTCCACGCCGTCCACGAGAACCCCGACCTGCACGAGGCGCTGCGGAACCTGCTGATCGAGCCGGAGATCACCGGCTTGAACACCGTGTTGCGCAGAGCCGTGGAACGCGGTGAGGTCGCCGCGGACAACCCGGCGTTGCAGTACGCCGTCCACGTCCTGATCGGCGGCTTCGCCGCCCGCGACCTCATCGAGGACCGCCCGGTCGACGGCGCGTTCCTCGCTTCCTACATCGACGCCGTGCTTCTCCCCGCCCTCGGCGTCTGACCAGCACACCCCCCTTCACCTGACGCGACCGCTCACGTCGTCGGGCCGATACCTGCTGCCCGCAGCCCCCTGCGCCGCAGTGCCCCTGCCCTGCCCTCACCACGACCTGACCGGGAGTACGCCCTCGTGGCCACATTCCTCTACAAACTCGGCCGACTCGCCTTCCGGCGACGGCACTTCGTCGCCCTGATCTGGGTGGCGCTGCTCACCCTCGCCGGTGTCGGTGCCGCGTCCGCGCCCACCGCCGCCTCCAACTCCTTCTCCATTCCGGGCACGGAGGCCCAGCGGGCCTTCGACCTCCTGGAGCAGCGCGCCCCCGAGGCCAGTGCCGACGGCGCGAGCGCCCGGGTCGTCTTCAAGGCACCGGACGGCGCGAAGGTCACCGACCCCGACCGCAAGGCCGCCATCGAGAAGACGGTCGCCGCGCTCGGCTCCGGCTCGGACCAGGTCGCCGCTGCCGCCGACCCGTTCGCGGCCAAGGCCGTCTCCAAGGACGGCACGACCGCCTACGCGTCCGTGACGTACAAGGTCACCTCCATGGAGCTGACCGACGACAGCCGCGACGCCCTGGAGAAGACCACCGACGAGGCCCGCACCGACGGCATGACCGTCGAGGTCGGCGGTGACGCGCTGCAGGCCATGCCGCACACCGGCGCCACCGAGATCATCGGCATAGCCGTGGCGGCCGTCGTCCTCGTCATCACCTTCGGCTCGCTCGTCGCGGCCGGTCTTCCGCTGCTCACCGCGCTGATCGGCGTCGGCATCGGGGTCTCCTCGATCACCGCGCTCGCCAGCGCGCTCGACCTGGGGTCGACCACCTCGACGCTCGCGATGATGATCGGCCTCGCCGTCGGCATCGACTACGCGCTCTTCATCGTCTCCCGCTACCGCGCCGAACTCGCCGAGGGCCGCGAGCGCGAGGACGCGGCCGGACGCGCCGTCGGCACCGCCGGGTCGGCCGTCGTCTTCGCGGGCCTCACCGTCGTGATCGCCCTCGTCGGCCTCGCCGTGGTCAACATCCCGATGCTCACCAAGATGGGCACGGCCGCCGCCGGTACGGTCGCCATCGCGGTCCTGATCGCGCTCACCATGATCCCGGCGCTGCTCGGCTACGCGGGCAGGAAGGTCAAGCCCGCGGGCGAGAAGAGCAAGCTCCTCGGCGGCCGCAGGGCGGCGGCCGGGGCCGGTGGTGGCGCGGAGCGCCCCGCCAAGGAGAACCTCGGCACCCGCTGGGCCCGCTTCGTGGTCCGCCGCCCTGTCGCCGTCCTGCTGCTCGGCGTCCTCGGCCTCGGCGCCGCCGCCGTACCGGTCGCCCAGCTCGAACTCGGCCTGCCCGACGACGGCGCGCAGCCCACGTCCACGACCCAGCGCAAGGCCTACGACCTGATCGCGGACAACTTCGGCCCCGGCTTCAACGGCCCCCTGATGACGGTCACCGACCTCAAGGGCGTCGACGACCCGAAGGGCGAGGCGGCCGCCGTCCAGAAGAAGATCGCCGGCATGGACGACGTCCTCTCGGCGAGCCCCCCGCAGTTCAACAAGGCGGGCGACACGGCGATGATCACCGTCGTGCCGTCGTCCAAGCCCAGCGGCACCGAGACCGAGGACCTGGTGCACGCGATCCGTGCCGAGGCGAAGGACGTCAAGGCCGACAGCGGCGCCGACGTCATGGTCACGGGCAGCACCGCCATGAACATCGACGTCTCGCAGAAGCTCAACGACGCCCTGCTGCCGTATCTGGCGCTGGTCGTCGGGCTCGCCTTCCTCCTCCTGATCGTCGTCTTCCGCTCGATCCTGGTCCCGCTCAAGGCGGCGCTCGGCTTCCTGCTCTCGGTGCTCGCCGCGCTCGGCGCCGTGGTCGCGGTCTTCCAGTGGGGCTGGCTCGGCTCGCTGTTCGGCGTCGAACAGACCGGCCCGATCATGAGCATGATGCCGATCTTCATGGTCGGTGTGGTCTTCGGCCTCGCGATGGACTACGAGGTGTTCCTCGTGACCCGGATGCGGGAGGCGTACGTGCACGGCGAGAGCCCGCACGAGGCCATCGTCACCGGCTTCAAGCACGGGGCGCGGGTCGTGTCCGCGGCGGCGGTCATCATGATCGCGGTGTTCGCCGGGTTCATCGGCTCCAGCGAGCAGATGGTCAAGATGATCGGCTTCGGCCTCGCGATCGCGGTCTTCTTCGACGCGTTCATCGTGCGCATGGCGCTGGTCCCGGCGGTCCTCGCGCTGCTCGGCCGCAAGGCCTGGTGGCTGCCGAAGTGGCTGGACCGCACGATGCCGAACGTGGACGTCGAGGGCGAGGGCCTGCGCGACACGGCGGGCCAGGGCGACTCCGACGGCAAGCGGGAGCTGGTGAACGCCTGACGCACCGGGCCGCGGGTCCGGGACCGGCCGCGGGTCCGGGACCGGCGGCCGGTCCGCGCCCGTGGCCCCCGGTCCGGAGCCTTCCCCGGGTCAGCGGCCGACGGGCGAGGCGGCGGCCGTCCGCGTACGGCGCAGGAAGCGGATCAGCGCCGACGAGTCGAACTGCATGACGGCCACCCCCGCCGGTGAGTGGAACTCCACCACCGCCTGTACCCGGCCGCACGGCCAGACGGTCACGTCACCGCTGCGCGCGGGGGTCCGCAGCCCCCGCTCCAGGAGCTCGCGCGCCACCACCCACTCGGCTCCGCCGGGCAGCCCCACCAGGCGACTGCCCTGATTGCCCGGGAGGCCGACCCGCACCGACTGCGGGTCGGCCTCCGCGTCGTAGCGGAGCGCGACGGGAACGACGACGTGTTCGTCCGGGGAGTCGGTGACCAAAAGGGCCCGGGTGTACTGCTCGACTGCGGACATGCGCCCTACTCCTCGTCATCGTTCCGGCCCACGTCTGATGGCCACTCCCTAATGTCCCATATGTACGTAAATGTTACTCGCGTACGCTGCCGGGACAGGGGGCGCCCGGTGTGCCGGACGGGCGCGCAATCGTTGGCGGCCCGCTCTTGCTAGCGATTTGCAACAACGCCCATCATTGAAAGGTTCACGAGCGACCCGCTCGGAGCGAACCGCTCTCGTCGTGAGTGCCTCCCCACCCTCACGACATGCGCCTTTCCAGGAGCACGCGCATGCATGTCCCCGATGGCTTCATCAATGCGCCCGTTTCCGCCGCCGCCGGAGCCCTCGCCGCCGGCGCGATCGCCGTGTGCCTGCGCGGCGCGCGCAGAGAACAGGCGGCCCTGTCCCCGGCGGGCGCGGTGGCGGACGGAGGCGAGCGCACCGCGCCGCTCGCCGGGCTCGTCGCCGCCTTCATCTTCGCCGTGCAGATGCTGAACTTCCCGGTCGCCGCCGGGACCAGCGGTCATCTCCTCGGCGGCGCGCTCGCGGCGATACTCGTCGGCCCCTGCACCGGCGTCCTGTGCGTCGCCGTCGTCCTGCTCATGCAGGGGCTGCTCTTCGCCGACGGCGGCCTGACCGCGCTCGGCGTGAACGTCCTCGTCATGGCGGTCGTCACGACCGTCGTGGGGTACGCGGTCTTCCGCGGCCTGGTGAAGGTGCTGCCGCGCGGGCGCCGCTCGGTGACGGCCGCGGCGTTCACCGCCGCGCTCGTCTCCGTACCTGCCGCGGCCGCCGCCTTCACCCTCGTCTACGCCGTCGGCGGCACCACGGACGTGCCGCTCGGCAAGGTCGCCACCGCCATGATCGGCGTCCATGTCCTGATCGGCGTCGGCGAGGCCGCCATCACCGCCCTCACGGTCGGCGCGGTGATCGCCGTCCGGCCCGACCTCGTGTACGGAGCGCGCGGTCTGACCGTTCCGCTCAAGCTGCGCGTCGGCGGGGAGCTGGTCGACGCCCCGGCCGCGCCCGCCACCCGGGCCGCCCCCGCCGCCTCCGCGTCGCCCGCCCGCTCGCACCGCACACTCTGGGCCGCGGGCCTCCTGGCCTCCCTCGTCCTCGCGGGCTTCGTCTCCTTCTACGCCTCCACGGACCCCGACGGCCTGGAGAAGGTCGCCGCGGACAAGGGCTTCGACAAGGGCGAGAAGGAGCACGCCGCCGCGGACTCGCCGCTCGCCGACTACGGCGTCGGGGACATCGCCGACACCCGCCTGTCGGGCGGCCTCGCGGGCGTCATCGGCGTCGGCGTGACGGTGGTCGCGGGCAGCGCGGTGTTCTGGGCGGTACGGCGACGGCGTACCGGTGGTGACGACGGGCCCGCGTCGACGGCCGTCGAAGGTACCCCGACGCCCCGTGCCGTCGGGGCCGAGCCCGCCCCCAGGGCCGAGCCCGCCCCCAGGGCCGAGCCCGCCCCCAGGACCCAGCCCGCCGAGGACGCCTGACGTGGGGGCCGGTCACGCCCACCGCCTGTACCGGCACGCCCGCTCCCCGGTGCACGCCCTGCCCCCGCACACCAAGCTCACCGCCGTCCTCTGCTTCGTCCTCGTGGTGGTGTCCACACCGCGCGAGGCGGTCTGGGCGTTCGCGGTGTACGCGCTGCTGCTCGCGTCGGTGGCGTACGCGGCCCGCGTACCGCCCGCGTTCTGGCTGAAGCGGCTCCTGATCGAGGTGCCGTTCGTGGCGTTCGCGCTGCTCCTGCCGTTCGTGGCGCAGGGCGAGCGGACCGGCGTCCTCGGCCTTTCACTGAGCGTCGAAGGGCTCTGGGGCGCCTGGAACGTGCTCGCCAAGGGCACCCTCGGCGTCGCCGCGTCCGTGCTGCTCGCCGCCACGACGGAGCTGCGCGACCTGCTCCTCGGCCTGCAACGCCTGCGGCTGCCGCCGCTCCTCGTACAGATCGCGTCCTTCATGGTGCGCTACGGCGACGTCGTCACGGACGAGATGCGGCGCATGCGCGTCGCCCGCGAGTCCCGCGGCTTCGAAGCGCGCGGAGTGCGCCACTGGGGTGTGCTCGCCAAGTCCGCGGGCGCCCTGTTCATCCGCTCCTACGAACGGGGCGAGCGGGTGCACCTCGCCATGGTCAGCCGTGGCTACACCGGCACGATGCCGGTCATCGACGAGGTGACGGCGTCCCGCGCCCAGTGGACGTACGCCCTCGCCCTGCCCCTCACCGCCCTCGCCGTCTGCCTGTTGGGATGGACCCTCACGTGACCACCACACGTCCCGCGCCCCCCTCCCTGGAGGTCGCGGGCCTCGCCTACGCCTACCCCGACGGCCACCAGGCCCTGTTCGGCGTGGACCTGAGCATCGCCCGCGGCGAACGCGTCGCGCTGCTCGGGCCCAACGGTGCGGGCAAGACCACCCTCGTCCTGCACCTCAACGGCATCCTCACCGCGGGCGCGGGCACCGTCACGGTCGCAGGCCTTCCCCTGGGCAAGCGGCACCTCGCGGAGATCCGCCGCAAGGTCGGCATCGTCTTCCAGGACCCCGACGACCAGCTGTTCATGCCGACGGTGCGCGAGGACGTGGCGTTCGGGCCCGCCGCGGCCGGAGTGCGCGGTCCCGAACTGGAGGCCCGGGTCCTGAAGGCGCTCGGCCGGGTCGGCATGGCCGCGTACGCGGACCGCCCGCCGCACCACCTGTCCTTCGGGCAGCGGCGCCGGGTCGCCGTCGCCACCGTCCTCGCCATGGAGCCGGAGATCCTGGTACTCGACGAGCCGTCCTCCAACCTCGACCCGGCGTCGCGCCGCGAACTGGCCGACATCCTGCGCTCCTTGGACGTCACGGTCCTGATGGTCACGCACGACCTGCCGTACGCCCTGGAGCTGTGCCCGCGGGCCCTGATCCTCAGCGACGGCGTGATCGCGGCGGACGGCCCCACCGGCGAACTCCTCGCCGACAAGGACCTGATGAGCGGCCACCGCCTGGAGCTGCCCTTCGGCTTCGATCCGAAGACGGCGGCGCGCGAGGGCTGATGGAATCTTCGGTGCCGGCACCACGTTGTGCTGTACATGAACAGTGACGTGGAGGCGGCCGGGGTGCACGGCACCGTGGCCGACGGGTTCGAGCCGGTCAGGGACGCCTTCGTGCGCAACTTCGCGGCGGCGGGGGAGCGCGGGGCCGCGGTCGTGGTGTACCGCGACGGGCGGCCGGTGGTGGATCTGTGGGGCGGGGCGAGGGACTTCGACGGTGCGGGGGCGGATGCCGGGGCCGGGGCGCTGGGTGGGCCCGCGGTGCCGGGCGGGCCCGGGGTGCCGGGCGGCGGGTCAGGGGTGACCCCGGCCGCGCCCTGGGAGCGCGGCACCGCGCAGGTCGTCCGCTCCGCGACCAAGGGCGTCGCGGCCGCCGCCCTGCTCCTGCTGCACCAGCGCGGCGACCTCGACCTGGACGCCCCCGTCTCCACGTACTGGCCGGAGTTCAAGGCGCGCGGCAAGGACGGCGTCCTCGTCCGGCACGTCCTCGCGCACCGGGCCGGGGTGCCCGCCCTCGACGTGCCGCTGACGCCCGCGCAGGCCCTCGACCCCGACCTGGCCGCCGCCGCGGTCGCCGCCCAGGCGCCCTTCTGGGAGCCGGGCACGGACCACGGCTACCACGCGCACACCTTCGGCTGGCTGACGGGGGAGCTGGTGCGGCGCGTCACCGGGCGCTCGATCCGGGACGTGGTCGCCGACGAGATCGCCGGGCCGCTCGGCCTCGACCTGTGGATCGGTCTTCCCGACGCGGAGACGGGCCGGGTGGGGTGGCTCGGGCGGCTCGATCCGCCGGCCGCCACGGGGCTCCGGGCACGGGCCAAGCCGGAGGTGTCCGCCGCTCACCGCGACCCCGAGTCGCTCACCCGGCGGGCCTTCGGGGTGGTCGAGCCGTTCCCCGACGAGAACTCCGCCGCCTATCACGCGGCCGTGCTGCCCGCCTCCAGCGGGATCGCCACGGCCGGGGCGCTCGCCCGCTTCTACGCCGCGCTCATCGGCCCCGTGGACGGTGCCGCCCCGCTCTTCTCCTCCGCCACCCTCGCCCTCGCCCGCACCGAGGCGTCCGCCGGGCCCGACCGCGTCCTCGTCGTCCCCACCCGCCTAGGCCTCGGCTACATGCTCCACGGGCCCTCGTCTCCCCTGCTCGCCCCCACGTCCTTCGGCCATCCCGGCCGGGGCGGCGTCCTCGCCTTCGGCGACCCCGAGTCCGGGATCGCCTTCGGCTACGTCACGAACGGGATGAGCAAGGGGGTGACCGCGGACGTGCGGGCGCAGGGGCTGGTGCGGGCGGTACGGGCCGCGGCTGCGTAGCCCCCGATCCCGCCCCTTCCCGATCCTGGGGCTCCGCCCCAGACCCCGTATCGGCGCTCCGCGCCTCGTCCTCAATCGCCGGACGGGCTGAATACGTGCCGGTGAGTTCCAGCCCCTCCGGCGTTTGAGGAGCGGGGTCTGGGGCGGAGCCCCAGTTTCGGGAAGGGGCGGGCCTGGGGCGCCCCGCGAAGGCACCTCACCCCGCGTGCAGCATCAACCCGATCCCCGCGACCATCACCCCGGCGGCCACGATCCGCGACCACCCGAACCGCTCCTTGAAGAAGACGGCCCCGATCCCCGCCCCCACGATGATCGAGGACTCGCGGAGGGCGGAGATGGGCGCGAGGTCGGCCCGGGTCTGGGCCCACAGGACCAGCCCGTACGCGGCGACGGACAGCGCGGCCCCGAAGAGCCCGACGGCGGCGAAGGGCCGCAGCCGGGCGCCGAGCCCCCCGCGCCAGCGCCACACGGCGTACACGGGCACGGCGATGCCTTCGAGGATCATCAGCCAGGCGATGTAGCCGAGGGAGGAGCCGGAGGCGCGTACGCCGAGGCCGTCGACGACGGTGTAGGAGGCGATGGCGACACCGGTGGCGAGCGCGGCACCGATCGCCGCCCAGTCCGGCCGCTTCCCGGTGCCCCGGATCCCCCACAGGGCGAGCCCGGTGAGCCCGGCCGAGCAGACGGCGACCCCGGCGGCCTGCCACCCGCCGGGCACCTCCCCGGCGAACACGGCGGCGAGCACGGTCACCACGAGCGGGGCGGAGCCGCGGGCGATGGGATAGGCCTGCCCGAAGTCGCCGAGCCGGAAGGACCGCATGAGCAGCACCATGTAGGCGACGTGCAGGACGGCGGACAGCGCCAGGTAGGGCCAGGCGGCGGCCGCGGGGAACGGCGCGAAGGGCGCCATGGCGAGGCCGATGAGGGTGCCGCCGCCGGATATGAGGGTGAAGCCGATCAGCTTGTCGGTGATGTGGTGGGCGATCGCGTTCCAGCTGGCGTGGGTGACGGCGGCGAGCAGGACGGCCGCCGCGACCAGCGGGGTCACTGAACGGGTCCGGCGGCCTCGTCCACGGTGGGGGTGACCTCGTCGGGGCCCGCGGCACGCGGGGCCCCGACGAGACGGGGGTGGGCGCCGACGGCGCCCGGTTCCATGTCCGTAGTGCTCATGAGCTGCACGCTAGCGGTACGTGCGTATGACACGCGAGTGTCTTCCACATGAGCGTGACGTGATACTCAGCGCCGCGCGAGCGGCATCGCTCGGCGCCGCGCGACGGCTTCGGCTCGGCGCCGCGCGACGGCTTCGGCTCGGCGCCGCGCGACGGCTTCGGCTCGGCGCCGCGCGCTGGCTCCGCTCAGCGCCCCGCCAGCAGCATCGCCCGCACCACGGGCCCCGCCGTGTCCCCGCCGTGCCCGCCCGCCTGCACGACGGCCGCCGCGGCCACGTCGCCGCGGTACGCGGTGAACCAGCCGTTGGGCTTCTTCTGGTTGTCGACCTCCGCGGAGCCGGTCTTCGCGCCGGAGTCCGAGCCGAGCCCCCGCATGGGTTCCGCGGCGGTCCCGGACACGCCCGTGAAGTGCATCAGGTCACGCAGGTCCGAGACGGTCCTGCTGGACATCTTGCGCGGGGCGGTGGCGAGCTTGCGGCCGTCCATGTCCGGTGCGACCAGATAGGGCTGGCGGAACGTGCCGGACTCGACGGTGGCCGCGACCGACGCCATGTTCAGGGGGTTCATCCGCACCCCGCCCTGGCCGATCAGGGAGGCCGCCATCTGCGCGTGCGACTGCACGGGCACCGCGCCGTCGAACGTGGGGACGCCGACGGACCAGTTGTCACGGCCGAGGCCGAAGACGTCCTGGGCCTGCCGGGTCAGGTCGTCGTTCTTCAGCTCCTTGGCCTGGCTGATGAAGGCCGTGTTGCAGGAGCGCGCGAAGCTCGCCCGGAACGTACCGCCCTTGATCTTGAACTTGTTGTCGTTCTGGAACTTCCAGCCGCCGTACGTCTCGTACTTCGGGCAGGGGTGCTTCTTGTCGACGCCCGCCAGGTCCTTCTCCAGGAGCATCGACGCCGTGATGACCTTCATGGTCGAGCCCGGCGCGAGGGAGCCCTGCATGGCCGTGTTGAAGCCGCCCGGGTTGGAGTTGGCGACGGCCAGGATCTCCCCGGTGGACGGCTTGACCACCACGACCGAGGCCTGCTTGCGCTTGGCCGTCTCCTTCTCCGCCGCCGCCTGCGTGCGTGCGCTGATCGTCGTCCTCAGCGTGCCCGGGGTACCGGGGGACAGGTCGAGGAGTGTCTTGTCAGGGGTGTCCTCGGCGTCGCTCTTCTTCGCCGACGAGCCCTCGCCGTTCTTGCCGTCCTTGCCGTCCTTGTCGTTTCCGCCCTGCTCCGGCTCGGCGCGCACCACCCGCAGCTCCACGCCCGCCTTGCCGCCCGCCTCCTTGCCGAACTTCTCCCGCAGGCCGTCGAGGACCGTGCCGAGCGAGGGGTACTTCGCGGCGGTCAGCGGGGCGCCGTCCCGGTCCACGGCCTTGATCGGCGGTACGCCCGCCGCGCCGGTCACCAGGCGGTCGCCTGGCCGCAGTTCGGGGTGCAGCACGGTCGGCCGCCAGTCGACCAGGGTCCGGCCGTCGGCCGCCCGGCGTACCACGGTCAGCGCGGTCTCGTACGCGTACGGCTTCTTCTTTCCCCCGTACGAGACCGTGGCCGCGGCCTTGAAGGGCACTTTCGCGCCCTTGCGCGCGGTCTGCTTGACGGGGGTCAGCCGGACCTCGGAGATCCGGGCGTCCTTGCGGTAGGAGGTGAGCGCGGTCAGCGCCGACTCCCGGTCGTCGGTGAGGGCCGCGGCCCCGGCCGCGTCGCCCTTCTCCCACGCGGCGAGGAACGCCCGTGCGGTGGTGCGCACTTCGGCGGCCGTCGGCGGGCCCGTCGCCACCGACTTCTCGTCGCCGTCGCGGCCGCTCCCGCCGTTCCCCACCACGGCGTACGCGGTGACTCCCACGCCGCACACGATGGCCACCGCCGCGCCGCCGAGCACCACCGGGTGCACCTTCTTGCGCTCGGTGGCGCGTCTCCTCTTGCCCACAAGCCCTCCGCAATCCCCTTCGGCCCCCGTCACACCACAGTCACCGGAAGCCCAACCTAGCGGCACGCACACCGCCCACCGACCACGGCACCCGTCCGCCGGGACGACCGCGTGCGCTCATCGGCGTACGTGGAGTCCCCGGCGTACATGGAGTCGTCGGCGTACGCGGAGTCATCGGCGTCAGCCGACCGCGCGCAGCACCGCCGCCACGATCGGCCCCGCCGTGTCCCCGCCGTGCCCGCCCTCCTGCGCCATCGCGGCCGCCGCCACGTCCCCGTGGTAGCCCGTGAACCAGCTGTTGGGCTGCGTCTGCCCGTCGACCTCGGCCGAACCGGTCTTCGCGCCGATGTCGCCGCCGAGCCCCGCCATCGCCCGCGCGCCGGTGCCGGACACCGCGGTCCGCCGCATCATCTGCCGCAGCTGGGCCGCCGTGTCCGCGGACAGGCCGCGCGCGGTGGCCGGTGCGCCGCCGAGGAGGGACCGCGGCACGAGGAGGGGCTGCCGGAACGCGCCCGTCTTCGCCGTCGCCGTCACCGACGCCAGGTTCAGGGGGTTCAGCTGCACCTGCCCCTGCCCGATCGCGTTGGCCGCGCGGTCGGGCCCCACCGACGGGGGCACCGAACCGTCCGACGAGGTGATGCCGGTGCGCCAGTCGTCCCGGCCGAGCCCGAAGCGCTCCTGCGCCTCCTCCGTCAACGAGGCGTCCGTGAGCGGCTCCTCGTCGACCAGCTTCACGAACGCGGTGTTGCAGGACCGCGCGAAGCTGTCCGCGAGCGTGGCGTCCGCGTTCGGCGCCATGCCCCGCAGATTGTGGAACGTCTGGCTCTGCCAGGTCGCCTCCGGCGTGCACGGCGCGGGCCCCGACGCCTTCGCGACGCCCTTGTCGATGAGCATCGCCGCCGTCACGATCTTCATCGTCGAGCCGGGCGCCAGCTTGCCCTCGAAGGCCGCGTTGAAGCCGTCCCCGCGGTGGTTGGCGACCGCGAGGACCTCGCCGGTGCTCGGTCTGAGGGCGACCACCGACGACTCGGCGTACCGGGCCACCGCCCGCTCCGCGGCCCGCTGCGCCGACGCGTCCAGGGTCGTCGGCAGCCTGCCCGGACGGCCCTTCGCGAGGGTGAGCAGCGTCTTGGTGCCCGCGTCCTCGCCGGCGCGCCGGATGTACAGCTCGACCCCCGGTCTCCCGCCCGCCCGCTCGCCGTACTTCGACCGGAGCTGCTCCAGGACCGGGGCGAGCGACGGGTACTTCGCGGCGGTCAGGACCGTGCCGTGCCGGTCGACGGCCCGGATCGGCGGCGCCGCCCCCTCGCCGGTCACCAGGGTGTCCCCGCGTCCGAGGCCCGGGTGCAGCACGCCCGGCTTCCAGTCGACCAGGGCCCTGCCGGTGCTGACGCCGCGTCGGACGTCGAGGGCGGACGTGTACCGCAGCGGTTTGCTCCTGCCCTCGTACGTCACCGTGGCGCTGACCGTGAACGGCACCCGCGTCCCGCTGATCCGGCCCGCCGTCAGCCGCACCCTGCCGATGCCCGCGTCCTCGCGGTAGCCGGTCAGGGCGGGTGCGGCGGCCTGCGCGTTGTCGGTGTACGACGCGGCGCCGTCGGCGTCGCCCCGCGCCCAGGCCGCGAGGAACCTCGCCGCCGTCCCGCGAACCTCGGCGGGCGTCGGCGGCCCCTTCGGACGCGCGGTCCCCGCCGGCGCGGTGTCCTCGCTCAGCGCGTCCACCACGTTGTACGCGCCGTATCCGGCGCCCCCCACCATGACGGCGAACACCCCGCCGACAACAGCAGCCTTCACTCCCTTGCGCATTCGGCGCCCCCTCCCCAGGAATTACCCCAACATTATGGGGCCGGTGCGGGAGGGGGGTCGGAATTCGGCTGCGGATACCGCGGTCAAACCCAGGTGTCGAGCCACATTCTGGAGCGCCACGAGTCGATCGGGATCGCCTGCCCGGTGTAGATCGGCCAGAAATAAATGAAATTCCAGAAGATCAAAAGAACGAGGACGCCCACGGCCGCGGCGCCCACCACCCGGCGCCGCTCCGAGGAACCCGGCGGCCCCAGAACGGCGCCGAGCAGCATCGCGAGCCCCAGACACAGGAACGGCACGAACACCACGGCGTAGAAGTAGAAGATCGTCCGTTCCTGGTACATGAACCACGGCAGATAGCCCGCCGCGATCCCGCACACGATGGCGCCGGCCCGCCAGTCCCTGCGGAAGGCCCACCGCCACAGGACGTACAGGAGCGCCGCCGCGGCCGCCCACCACAGCAGGGGCGTGCCGAGCGCGAGGACCTCGCGCGCGCACTTCTCCTTGGTGTCGGCGGGGCAGCCGTCCCGGCCCGGCATCGGCGACTCGTAGAAGTACGAGACGGGACGGCCGTCGACGATCCAGCTCCACGGGTTGGACTGGTAGGTGTGCGGCGACGACAGGCCCACGTGGAAGTCGTAGACCTTGTTCTCGTAGTGCCACAGGGAGCGCAGCCAGTCCGGCAGCCAGCCCCAGTCGGTCTTCTTGCCCGCGGTCGCCGCCCAGTCGCGGTAGTAGCCGCCGTTGCCGTCGCTCGGCGACAGGATCCAGCCGAGCCAGGACAGCAGATAGGTGCCGACCGCGACCGGCACCGTCGTCACGAACGCGGGCAGCACGTCCCGCCGCAGGGCCGCCGCGTACGGCCGGTCCGCCCCGGCGACGCGGCGCGCGCCCACGTCCCACAACACGGTCATCAGGCAGAAGAAGACCATGATGTACAGGCCGTTCCACTTCGTGGCGAAGGCCAGGCCGAGACAGACCCCGGCCGCCCACCGCCAGGGCCGCGGGCCGAGGCGCAGCGTCTGCGCGACGTAGGCGTCCGGCCGGGTGACGCCGTCCGCGTCCACCGGCAGCGCCGCCGCGAGCCGCGCCCGCGCCCGGTCCCGGTCGACCAGGAAGCAGCCGAACGCCGCCAGCACGAAGAACATCAGGACCTGGTCGAGGAGCGCGGTGCGGCTCATCACGAAGTGCAGGCCGTCCACCGTGAGCAGGGCGCCCGCGAGACAGCCGAGGAACGTCGAGCGGAACAGGCGCCGCCCGATCCGGCACAGCATCAGGACCGACAGCGTGCCGAGCACGGCCGTCATGAACCGCCAGCCGAACGGGTCGAAGCCGAAGAGCCACTCCCCGACGCCGATCACGTACTTGCCGACCGGCGGATGCACCACGTACGCCGGATCCGTGGGCAGCGCGATCCCGCCGCCCTGGTCGATGACGGCGTCGTTGACCTTGTCCGGCCAGCTCAGCTCGTAGCCCCGGTGGAGCAGGGCCCAGGCGTCCTTGGCGTAGTACGTCTCGTCGAATATCACGGCCTTCGGGCTGCCGAGGTTCCAGAACCGCAGCAGCCCCGCCACCAGGGCGACACCGATGGGGCCGAGCCAGCCCGACCACCGCACCAGCCACCGGGTCGCGTCCCTCGGCACCCCGAGCACCGCCCAGATCCGGCTGCCGGGCTCGGGGTACGGCGGGACGAGCCGGGTCCGCACGTCTCCTCTGGTCCGTGCCGCGTAGCCGAAGCGGCGCAGCCGGTGCTGCCACGACGACGGCGGTGGCTCCTCGGCTGCCTGGCCCTTGCGGGTGTCCGGGGAAGGCGCGGTACTGGTCACCGCGCCATCGTAGGGAACCAGAGGGTGACAGTCCCGCGCCCGGCCCCTGCGAGGATGGATCGGTGACAGGAAGCGCAGATTCAGTCGTGAACACGTCCGCAGCGGCCGGCGGCACGGAGCCCGGGGGCGTCCTCGTCCTCGCGGGCACGCCCATCGGCGACGTCGCGGACGCCCCGCCGCGGCTCGCCGCCGAGCTGGCCGGCGCCGACGTCGTCGCCGCCGAGGACACGCGCAGGCTGCGCCGCCTCACGCAGGCGCTCGGCGTGCAGGTGGGCGGCCGGGTCGTGTCGTACTTCGAGGGCAACGAGTCCGCGCGCACCCCGGAGCTGGTCGAGGCGCTCGCGGGCGGGGCCCGGGTGCTCCTGGTGACGGACGCGGGCATGCCGTCGGTGTCGGACCCCGGCTACCGCCTGGTGGCGGCGGCCGTGGAGCGCGGCATCCGGGTCACCGCCGTGCCGGGGCCCTCCGCGGTGCTCACCGCCCTGGCCCTCTCGGGCCTGCCCGTGGACCGCTTCTGCTTCGAGGGGTTCCTGCCGCGCAAGGCGGGCGAGCGGCTCTCGCGGCTGCGCGAGGTGGCCGGTGAGCGGCGCACCCTCGTGTACTTCGAGGCACCGCACCGCCTGGACGACACGCTCGCCGCGATGGCCGAGGCGTTCGGCGCGGAGCGGCGCGCCGCGGTGTGCAGGGAGCTGACCAAGACCTACGAGGAGGTCCGCAGGGGCCCGCTGAAGGAGCTCGCCGCGTGGGCGGCCGACGGCGTGCGCGGCGAGATCACCGTGGTGGTCGAGGGCGCCCCGGAGAAGGGCCCCGAGGAGCTCGGGCCCGAGGAGCTTGTGCGCAGGGTGCGGGTGCGCGAGGAGGCGGGGGAGCGGCGCAAGGAGGCCATCGCGGCGGTCGCGGCCGAGGCGGGCCTGCCCAAGCGTGCCGTCTTCGACGCGGTCGTGGCGGCGAAGAACGCCGACCGCGGGGCGTGAAGCGAGGCACGGCCCCGGCGCACGGTCCGGAACACCGGCGCGCAGAAGCTGCACGCGCCCATCAATAGGCAAAGGACTATCGTAAAAGGCAAAGCGCGGGCCGCGCACCAGGCCGCTTTTCTATGGAAATACCAAATCGGTTCCAACAGTCGACAGGTCTGATGCGCCCGCTCCGGGAAAGGCGTCCACTGGGTGCAGGGACGCACCCGTCCCACGCCGCCGCCCCGGGGCAGGAAAGACTCCGGCCGACGGCGCTTGTCCAGCGGACAAGAGGAGCTGGCATGAGTGAGATCGCAGCCACCGGTCACCGCGCCACGGCGGTCGGCGTCGCCCACGAGTCCTATGCGTTCGCCTGCATGCGATGCGGGCACGGCTGGGAGGAGTCGTACGACATAGAGCACCACGTCGACGCCAAGGGCCAGGAATTCGTGACCTATCTGGCGCACGGCAGCCGGGTGCCGTCGCCCCTGACCCGGCCCACCTGCCTGAACTGCGGTGGCCACGTCGTACGGATCATGCGCGCGGGCCAGGTGTCCTCGGTGCGGTCGGCCCTCGACTCCCTGCACCAGCGGCGCCCGGCGCAGCCCCCGCAGTCCGTCGCGGGCCCGCCGGGAGCCGCGGATCCGGCCGGGACCGTGCCGGACCCCGCGTCCGCCACGGCCCCGGCGGACGGCGCCGCGGCCCGCCCCGCGCACCACCACTGGCACTTGTCCGACCTGCTGCACCCCTTCCGCCGGGCGGGTTGAACCGCACTCCCGCGGACACGGCGGGCCCGCCCGCACACGGCGGGCCCGCGGCAGGCACCCCGGCCCCCGCGCGGGACGCCGACGCCTTCGTAGGATCGGGGCATGCCTGCCGACACCACGCCGCCCCCGGCACCCGCACCGCTGCGGGTGCCGGCCGCCGACTCCCACACCCACCTCGACATGCAGTCCGGCACCGTCGACGAGGCCCTCGCACAGGCCGCCGCGGTGGGCGTGACCACCGTCGTCCAGGTCGGCTGCGACGTCGCGGGCTCGCGCTGGGCCGCCACGACCGCCGCCGCCCACCCCGCCGTGCACGCGGCCGTCGCCCTGCACCCCAACGAGGCCCCGCGCATCGTCCACGGCGACCCCGACGGCTGGTCCCGGCAGGGCGCGCGCCCCGCGGGCGGCGACGCGGCCCTGGACGAGGCGCTCGCCGAGATCGACGCCCTCGCCGCGCTGCCGCACGTCAAGGGCGTCGGCGAGACCGGACTCGACTACTTCCGCACCGGACCCGAGGGCAAGGCGGCGCAGGAGCGGTCCTTCCGCGCGCACGTCGAGATGGCCAAGCGGCACGGCAAGGCCCTGGTCATCCACGACCGCGAGGCCCACGACGATGTGCTACGCGTCCTGAAGGAGGAGGGCGCGCCCGAGCGTACCGTCTTCCACTGCTACTCCGGCGACGCCGCGATGGCCGAAGTCTGCGCGGAACGCGGCTACTTCATGTCCTTCGCGGGCAACGTCACCTTCAAGAACGCGGCACCGCTGCGCGCCGCGCTCGCCGTCGCCCCGCTGGAGCTCGTCCTCGTCGAGACGGACGCGCCCTTCCTCACCCCCGCGCCGTACCGCGGACGGCCCAACGCCCCCTATCTCATTCCGGTCACGCTGCGCGCGATGGCCGAGGTGCGGGGCGTCGACGAGGACACCATGGCCGCGGCGATCTCGGCGAACACCGCCCGCGCCTTTGATTACTGATCGATAACGACTGAAGCCGTTCAAGGGCTGACGGTTTGGGCCTGAACGGCGACACTGCGTAGCCGCGCTGCTTTGGAGAGTGACGAAGCCTCCGCTAGGTTCTGCAAGCCGATCTGCACTTGGCTTGTCAGTGGTCACTTGTCAGCTGGAGCGCCGTCGTGAGCAAACCGCAGTACGAGACGTACGAGCAGCCGCAGTACGAGCCGTACGGCGCCGCCGGTGCCGGGTACGACCCGTACCGGCCCGCGTACGGGTACGACACCGTGGGCGCCGCGGACGGGCCCGCCACGCAGATGTTCACCGCCGGCGCGTTCGGCGGTGCCGGACAGGACGACAGGGCCGGCGGGTACCCGGGCGGCCCTGCGCCGGCGCGGGCGTTCGCGCCGGGAGCGGTGGACGAACTGCCGACCCGGGCGTTCACCCCGGACGCGTTCCCGCCGAGGACGCCCACGCCCGACGCCACGGCTGTCCCGGCCGCCGGGACGGCGCTCCCGCAGCCGCGGCGGGGCGACGGGAGGCGCGCCGACGGGCGGGCGGGGGCCCGCAGGGCCGCACGGCGCAGACGGGGCGGTGAGCGGCCCGACGGCCTGCGCCGGCTGGTCCCGCAGGCACTCGTCGTCGCCTTCCTGGCGGGCGGCACCTCCGCCTTCGTCGCCAACGACAAGGCCGTCCAGCTCAGCGTCGACGGCAGGTCCCGCACCCTGCACACCTTCGCCGACGACGTCGGTGAACTCCTCGCCGACGAGGGCGTGGACATCGGCGCGCACGACATCGTCGCCCCCGCCGCGGCGACCGCCCTGACCAGCGGCGACGAGATCGCCGTCCGCTACGGACGGCCCGTCGAGCTCACTCTCGACGGGCAGCGCCGCAACGTGTGGACGACCGCCCGCACGGTCGACGGCGCGCTCCGGCAGCTCGGGGTGCGGGCCGAGGGCGCCTATCTGTCCGCCTCACGCGGCAAGCGCATCGCCCGCGAGGGCCTCGACCTCGACGTCCGCACCGAACGCACCGTCACGGTCATGGCGGACGGCCGGTCGCGCACCATCCGGACGAACGCGGCGACCGTCGGGGAGGTCGTGGAGGAGTCCGGCGTGACCCTGCGCGGCTCCGACACCACCTCCGTGCCCGCGAGCAGCTTCCCGCGCGACGGGCAGACCGTCACCGTCATGCGGATCTCCGGCCGCGAGGAGGTACGGGAGGAGCCCATCCCGTACGCCGTGCACAAGTCCGACGACGCCTCGCTGCCGCGCGGCACGGAGGTGGTGGCGCAGGCCGGGCGGGAAGGGGCGCGCCGGATCACGTACTCGGTGCGCACCGTCAACGGCGTGCGGCAGCGGCCGAAGCGGCTCAGGAGCGAGGTGGTGCGGGAGCCGCAGACCCGGATCGTGAAGGTCGGCACCAAGGTCCAGCCGACCGCCGTCGCCGGTGCCGAGGGGCTGAACTGGGGTGCCCTCGCCGCGTGCGAGTCCGGCGGCCGCCCCGGAGCCGTGGACGCCTCCGGCACCTACGGCGGCCTCTACCAGTTCGACACCCGCACCTGGCAGAGCCTCGGCGGCTCAGGACGCCCCCAGGACGCCCCCGCCGCCGAACAGACCCACCGCGCGAAGAAGCTGTACGTGCAGCGGGGGGCGAGTCCTTGGCCCCACTGCGGCGGTCGCCTCTGACACTCCGCTTGCCCTTTTCTCCCACGCGCCCACCCGTTACCGCGGTGGGGAGGATCAGCCCTCCGGCACCCCGGCGAGGGGAAGGAGCGCTGCGCACCCAGGGCTACCCTGGGGCGGTGACCACCGAGTACGGCCCCCTCCTCGGCCCCGCCGACATCCGCGACCTCGCCGCGACCCTCGGCGTACGCCCGACCAAGCAGCGCGGCCAGAACTTCGTCATCGACGCGAACACCGTCCGCCGCATCGTCCGCACCGCGGAGGTCGGCCCGGACGACACCGTCGTCGAGGTGGGTCCGGGCCTCGGCTCGCTGACCCTGGCCCTCCTGGAGACCGCCGCCCACGTCACGGCCGTGGAGATCGACGACGTGCTCGCGGGGGCGCTCCCGGCGACGGTGGAGGCCCGGCTGCCCGCGAAGAAGGCCTCCTTCGACCTGGTCCACAGCGACGCCATGCTCGTGACGGAACTCCCGGGCCCCGCACCGACCGCCCTGGTCGCCAACCTCCCGTACAACGTCGCCGTACCCGTCCTGCTGCACATGCTCGCCACCTTCCCCAGCATCGAGCGCACGCTGGTGATGGTGCAGGCGGAGGTCGCCGACCGGCTCGCCGCCGCCCCCGGCTCGAAGGTCTACGGCGTCCCGTCGGTGAAGGCGAACTGGTACGCCGAGGTCAAGCGCGCGGGCGCGATCGGACGCAACGTCTTCTGGCCCGCCCCGAACGTCGACTCGGGCCTGGTGTCCCTGGTGCGCCGCGCCGAGCCGCCGCGGACCACCGCGTCGCGGCAGGAGGTGTTCGCCGTCGTCGACGCGGCGTTCGCACAGCGCAGGAAGACGCTGCGGGCCGCCCTCGCCGGCTGGGCGGGCTCCGCCGCCGCGGCCGAGGCGGCCCTGGTAGCCGCGGGCGTCTCGCCGCAGGCCCGCGGTGAGGCCCTGACGGTGGAGGAGTTCGCGCGGATCGCCGAGAACAAGCAGCCCGCGCCCGGCGCCGCAGCCGGGGACAAGCAGCCCGCGCCCGGCGCCGCGGCCGGGGACAAGCAGCCCGCGCCCGGCGCCGCGGCCGGGGACAAGCAGCCCGCGCCCGGCGCCGCGGCCGGGGACAAGCAGCCCGCGCCCGGCGCCGCAGCCGGGGACAAGCAGCCCGCGCCCGGCGCCGCAGCCGAGGGCAAGCACCCAGCACCTCGCGCCGCCGCCGAGGACAAGCAGGCGCAGCCGCACGAGCAGCCCGCGCCCCGCGCCGCCGCCGACACCGAAGGCCCCGTCCAGTGACCGTCCCGCGCAGCGTCACCGTACGCGTCCCCGCCAAGGTCAACGTCCAGCTCGCCGTCGGCGCGGCCAGGGCCGACGGGTTCCACGACCTGGCCAACGTCTTCCTGGCCGTCGGCCTGTACGACGAGGTCACGGCCACCCCCGCGGACGCACTGCGGATCACCTGCGAGGGCCCCGGCGCCGACCAGGTCCCCCTGGACCGCACGAACCTCGCGGCACGCGCCGCCGAGGCCCTCGCCGCCCGGCACGGCCGCCGCGCCGACGTGCACCTGCACATCGCCAAGGACATCCCCGTGGCGGGCGGCATGGCGGGCGGCAGCGCCGACGCCGCGGGCGCCCTGCTGGCCTGCGACGCGCTCTGGGGCACCGGAGCCACCCGCGCCGAGCTCCTCGACCTCTGCGCGGAACTCGGCAGCGACGTGCCGTTCAGCCTCGTCGGCGGCGCGGCGCTCGGCACCGGGCGGGGCGAGCGGCTGACGGAGCTGGCCGTCGGGGGCACCTTCCACTGGGTCTTCGCCGTGGCCGACGGCGGCCTGTCCACGCCCGCCGTCTACCGCGAGTTCGACCGCCTCACGCCCGACGCGCCCGCCCCCGAGGCGTCTGAGCCCCTGCTCGCCGCCCTGCGCACGGGCGACGCCACCGCCCTCGCGGCCACCCTCGCCAACGACCTCCAGCCCGCCGCGCGGTCCCTCTTCCCGTCCCTCGCCGACACCCTGGCGACCGGCACGGCGGCGGGCGCCCTGGCCGCCCTCGTCTCCGGCTCGGGACCCACCACCGCCTTCCTCACCAAGGACGCCGAGGCCGCCGCCCACGTGGCCGAGACCCTGCGCACCTCCGGCACCTGCCGCACCGCCCGTGTCGCCGAGGCCCCCGCCCCCGGCGCGACGGTGCTCGGCCCGCGCGCCTGACGCCCGCGCCCGCGTACGGCAAGCACTCCGGACGCCCGCCGCACAGGGTCCCGCGGCCCGACTACGCTGGACGATCGATCGCATTCCGTCGTCAGGAGAGAAATGGCCGTCAACCTGGTCAATGTCGAGGCAGTCAGCAAGGTGTACGGCACCCGCGCGCTGCTCGACGGTGTCTCGCTCGGTGTGTCCGAGGGGGACCGGATCGGCGTGGTCGGGCGCAACGGTGACGGGAAGACGACCCTCATCCGCATGCTCGCCAAGCTGGAGGAGGCCGACACCGGACGCGTCACGCACAGCGGCGGCCTGCGCCTCGAAGTCCTCACGCAGCACGACTCCCTCGACCCGGACGCCACCGTGCGGCGCGAGGTCATCGGTGACCTCGCCGACCACGAGTGGGCGGGCGACGCCAAGATCCGGGACGTGCTCACGGGCCTGTTCGGCGGCCTCGACCTGCCCGGCTTCCCGCAGGGCCTCGACACCGTCATCGGACCCCTGTCCGGCGGCGAGCGGCGCCGCATCGCCCTCGCGAAGCTCCTGATCGCCGAGCAGGACCTGATCGTGCTCGACGAGCCGACCAACCACCTGGACGTCGAGGGCATCGCGTGGCTGGCGCGGCATCTGCGCGAGCGCCGCTCGGCCCTCGTCTGCGTCACCCACGACCGGTGGTTCCTCGACCAGGTGTGCACGCGGATGTGGGACGTGCAGAAGGGTTCCGTCTACGAGTACGAGGGCGGCTACTCCGACTACGTCTTCGCGCGCGCCGAGCGCGAGCGGATCGCCGCCACCGAGGAGACCAAGCGGCAGAACCTGGTCCGCAAGGAGCTGGCGTGGCTGCGCCGCGGCGCCCCCGCCCGCACCTCCAAGCCCCGCTTCCGCGTCGAGGCCGCCAACGCCCTGATCCAGGACGTGCCGCCGCCCCGCGACACCAGCGAGCTGATGAAGTTCGCCACCACCCGGCTCGGCAAGACGGTCTTCGACCTGGAGGACGTCAGCGTCCAAGCCGGACCCAAGCTGCTGCTCAAGCACCTGACCTGGCAGCTCGGGCCCGGCGACCGGGTCGGCCTGGTCGGCGTGAACGGCGCGGGCAAGACCTCCCTGCTGCGCGCCATGGCGGAGGCCGCCCGCAGCGGCGGCGAGCGGCAGCCCGCCGCGGGCCGGATCGTCGTCGGCAAGACGGTCAAGCTCGCCTACCTCTCCCAGGAGGTCGCCGAGCTGGACCCGGCCCTCCGGGTCCTGGAGGCCGTGCAGCAGGTGCGTGAGCGCGTGGACCTCGGCAAGGGCCGGGAGATGACCGCGGGACAGCTCTGCGAGACGTTCGGGTTCGGCAAGGAGAAGCAGTGGACGCCCGTCGGGGACCTGTCCGGCGGTGAGCGGCGGCGGCTGCAACTGCTCCGCCTGCTCATGGACGAGCCGAACGTCCTCTTCCTCGACGAGCCCACCAACGACCTCGACATCGAGACGCTGACGCAGCTGGAGGACGTCCTCGACGGCTGGCCCGGATCCATGGTCGTCATCTCCCACGACCGGTTCTTCGTCGAGCGCACCACCGACCGGGTGCTCGCCCTCATGGGGGACGCGACGATGCGGATGCTGCCGCGCGGCATCGACGAGTACCTGGAGCGCAGGCAGCGCATGACGGAGGCGGCGGCCCCGGCTGCCCCCGCGCCCGCCGCCGCCCCGGGCGGCACGAGGACGGTGTCCGCCGCGGACGCCCGCGCGGCGAAGAAGGAACTGCAGAAGATCGAACGGCGACTGGACAAGATCTCCGAGAAGGAGACCAAACTCCACGCACAGATCGCCGATAACGCCACAGACTTTGAAAAGGTGGCGAAATTGGACGCGGAGTTGCGCGAACTCGGTGGCGAACGTGAGGAGTTGGAAATGCGTTGGCTGGAACTCGCGGAGGACGCGTGAGTTTCCCGTAACAGACGCATTACAGGCCGGTCCTCCCTTGGGAACAGGGGCGGGACCGGCCCCGAACATGGCCGGATAGGAGTGATAGAAAGGGCGGCCTGAGCACCACTTGGCGTGCCGAAAAATCAGTGAAGGGGGAAGCGCTGATGACTCAGCCGCCCAATCAGCCGCCGCACGGCGGCGGCTTCGGAGCTCCACAGGACCCGGGGCAGGGCGGGGGCTACGGCTACCCGCAGCAACAGCCGGGCCAGGCAGGCCCGTACGGCTATCCGCAGCAGCCCGGCCCCTACGGGCAGCCCGCGCAGCCCGGCCCTTACGGGCAGCCAGCGCAGCCAGGCCAGCCCCCGCAGCAGCCCGCGCAGCCGGGCCCCTACGGGCAGCAGCCCGGCCCTTACGGCCAGCCCGCGCAGCCGGGCCCGTACAGCCAGCCGACGCAGCCCGGCCAGGCGGGCCCCTACGGGCAGCAGCCCGGATACGGCTACCCGGGGCCGGGTCAGCCCGGCGGCCCCGGCACCCCGCCCGGCGGAGCCGGTGGCGGCGGCAAGGGCCCCTTCAAGGGCAGGACCGCGGTGATCGTCGCCGCGGCCGTGGCCGCCCTGCTCGTCGCGGGCGGTGCCGTCTACGCCGTCGTCGGCGGCGGTGACGACGACGGCAAGAAGACCGAGAGCAAGAAGAAGAACCCGAAGTCCTCCGCCCCGGCCAACCCCGGTGACGGCAGCGGCGACGGCTACGCCGGCAAGGAGGACCTCAACGAGGGCCGCCAGGCCGACGAGGCGAAGGTCCTCTGGTACAAGGAGGCGCCCAAGGCCCCGGGCAAGGGCGCCGACGCCCCCGGCATGTGGGTCAAGGACGGCATCGCGGTCAAGGCCGCGTACAAGGAACTCCTCGCCTACCACGTCGACGGCGGCAAGCCCGCCTGGTCCGCGATCGAGTTCCCGCAGGAGATCTGCGCGGCTTCGCCGCAGTACAGCGAGGACGGCAAGATCGCCGTCGCGTACAAGAACGGCATCAAGAGCGGCGCCGACTGCAACCAGCTTCAGATCGTGGACCTGAAGACGGGCGAGAAGGGCTGGAAGAAGGAGATCAAGGAGGAAGGTCTCTTCGACTCCACGCTCGGCCTCGAACTGTCCATCACCGGCGACACCCTGATGGTCGGCCGCTCCCAGTCCGGCACCGCGTACAGCGTCAGCGGGGGCCACGAGAAGTTCGTCGCGCGCAAGAAGGACGAGGGCGCCTGCTTCCCGGCCGGGTTCACCGGCGGCGACCGGATGCTGATGGCGCTGTCGTGCGGGGCGAGCACGCCCACCGAGCACGACGAGATCGTGGAGCTCGACCCCGAGAGCGGCTCGACCAAGTGGACGAAGAAGTTCCCCAAGGGCTGGCGCCTCGAACACGTCTACTCCACCAGCCCCACGGTGCTCTACGCCACCAACCAGGACAAGAAGCAGTGGAACATCACCACGCTGAAGCCCGGCAGCTCCGCCACCCGTTCCGAGGTCCAGGTCAACGACGACTTCGCGCCCGAGTGCGGCTGGGGCGGCCTCGGCCGTGACCTCCAGGCCTGCGCCGGTGTGACCGCCGACGACAAGTACCTCTACCTGCCGACCAAGAAGACCACCGGCGCCAACGAGATCGTGGCGATCAGCCTGGACAGCGGCAAGGCGGCCTGGCGGCAGAAGTCCCCGCAGGACACCTCGATGCTGCCGATGAAGACCCAGGGCGGTGACCTGCTCGCGTACGTCGAGCCCTCGTACGACTCCGCCGGCCAGGTGGTGTCCCTCGGGACCAGCGGCTCGCACACGCCGAAGACCCTGCTGAAGCACCCGGCGGGCACGTCGAAGATCGAGAACGGCTTCTTCTCGAAGGCGTTCGACTACGTGGACGGGCGCTTCTACCTCTCCACCACCCGCCTCTCCGGGTCCGCGCAGGGCCGCGAGAAGCTGATGCTGGCCTACGGCAAGTGACCCTCCCCACCGCCTCGTTCCGCCCTTCCGTCCCCAAGGAAAAGACGTCATGACTCAGCCGCCCCAGCCTCCCAACCAGCCCCCGCAGGGCGGATTCGGCGCCCCCCAGGACCCGCCGCCGCAGGGCTTCGGCAAGGCCCCCGAACCGGGCTACGGCTACCCGCAGGCTCCGCCCCCGGGGGCTCCCCAGCCCCCGGGGGCCCCGCCCGCGGCCCCCCAGTCGCCTCCGCCGCCCCCGCCGGGCCAGCCGAACTACGGCTACCCGCAGGCGCCGGGGGCCCCGGGCACCCCGCCGCCCGCCGCGCCCGGCACCCCGCCGCCCGCGTACGCGCAGCCGACCCAGGCCGCCTTCCCGGCCGTGGGCTCCCAGCCCCCCGGCTACGGCTACCCGGGCCAGCCCGGCCAGCCCGGTCCGCACCAGGGCTACGGCTATCCGCAGCCGCCGACCATGCCGACGCAGCCCCAGCCGGGCGGTGGCAAGAAGTCCAGCAAGCAGATGACGATCATCGTGGCGGCCGTGGCCGCCATCGCCCTGATCGTCGGCGGCGGGGTCTTCTACGCCTCCACGAAGGACGGCGACAAGAACAACAGCGCCAAGGGCGACGACGGCAAGGGCGGCAAGGACGGCGAGAACGGCAAGGACACAGGCGGCGACAAGAACGACCCGCCCGCGGGCGGCGGCCCCGCCAAGGAGAAGGCCCCGGCGAACACCACCGCCAAGGTCGGCTTCCAGGTCCCCGCGCCCGAGGTGCCGAAGGACGACATCTGGAGCGTCGCGGGCTCCTGGCTGACCGACGACACGTACGTGAAGAGCGGGTACGTGGGCAAGGCCAAGGACCACGCGCTCATCGGGTACGAACCGGCGAGCGGCAAGGAGAAGTGGACGATCCCGCTCAGCGGCGAGACGTGCGCGGTCTCCAAGGAGGTCACCGACGAGGGCATCGCCGCGGTCGTCTCCAAGGACGCCAAGTCCACCAAGGCCGACAAGTACCCCGACTGCAGCGAGGTCTCCGCGGTCGACCTGAAGTCCGGCAAGAAGCTGTGGACGGAGAACGTCGAAGTCAGCGGCTCGAAGGTGGAGTTCGAGGAGATCGCCATCTCCGGGGACACCGTCGCCGCGGGCGCGGGCACCGGCGGCACCGGCGCGGCCTGGGACATGTCCGGCAAGCTGCGGTGGAAGCCGCAGATCGGCGACAAGTGCAAGGACGCCGGCTACGCGGGCGGCGACCAGCTCGTCGCGGTCCGCAAGTGCGGTGACTACGACGCGCCGAAGCTCAAGATCCAGCTCCTCGACCCCGAGTCGGGCAAGGCGAAGTGGTCCTACCCGCTGTCGCCCGGTGTCGACAACGCAAAGATCATCTCGACGAACCCGATCGTCTTCGGCCAGGACACCGGGGAGATCACCGCGAGCGGTGCCACGGACGTCTTCTCGCTGAGCAACGCCGGAAAGCTGCGGACCCGCATCAAGCTGGAGGACGGCAAGTACTCCCACGACTGCGAGGTCAACAAGTGGGCCAGCTGCAGCGCCATCGCGGTCGGCAACGACAAGCTGTACGTGCCCACGCGCCAGCACGACGCGGGCGGCTCCGACTACGGCTTCACCAACGAGATCATCGCGTTCTCACTGGCCACCGGCAAGACCACCGGCGACCGCGCGGACGCGGGCGACGACGGTGAGATGTTCCCGCTGCGCATGGACGGCGGCAATGTCCTCGCGTACAAGAACGGCGGCTACAACAAGGGCGCCAAGGTCGTCTCGCTCGACGGCGGCACCATGAAGGAAACCACCCTTCTTCAGACGCCGGCGACCGAATCGGTCAGCAGCGCCATCAGCGGAATGGTGCCGAAGTCCAATGAACTGCTCTACACCAACGGCAACCTGTTCATGGGCAAGAAGCTGATCAGCAAGCCGTACTCCAAGGACGACAAGGAGTACATCGCGCTTGGCTTCACCACGCAGTGAGCACGGGCGCCGCGCCCCGGCGCGCGGCGCGCCGACTGCGCCCGCCGAGCGGCCCCGCACTCGCCCGAACGAGTGCGGGGCCGCTTTGTGCCCGTACGATTCACGCTCCGTACTCGCGTGCAGTCCCTCCCCCGGAAAGGCAGGGATTTAGGCATTCAGGGCCGCTTCTGGACGGTAGGGGCAGCGCTCCGTCGAACAAGCGTGTAGCTTCCGGGGGATGGAGGGCCGGGGCCCCCGATCCGTGGGGGGATCATTGGGGGAATTCCGAGGGGGAATTCCGTGGGGGACTGTGGGGGGTTGCGCTGTGGGTGTGCGGCTCATGGTGGTCGACGACCATCGATTGCTTGCCGAGGCACTCGCCTCGGCGCTGAAACTGCGGGGGCACCGGGTGCTCGCCGCGGCCGCGCCCGCCGCCGGCGCGGCGGATCTGGTGATCAGCCGTGCGCCGGAGGTGTGCCTGCTCGGCACGGCCACTCCGGCGGAGCCCGGCATGTTCGACCCGGTGGTGCGGATCAAACGGGAGCGGCCGCAGGTGGCCGTGGTGGTCCTCGGCCCGGTGCCGTCGCCGCGGGGCATCGCGGCGGCCTTCGCCTCCGGCGCCTCCGGATACGTACGCCATGACGAGCGCATCGAAGGAGTCGAGCGCGCCATCATGAAGGCGCGCGCCGGTGAGGCCGCCGTCGCACCCCAATTGCTCCAAGGCGCCTTCAGTGAGCTGCTCAACCCCGCCGCCCAGCCCGACGACGAGGGGCAGCGACTCCTTCAGATGCTCACCCCGCGTGAGGTCGAGGTGCTTGTGCGGGTCGCCGACGGGGAGGACACGCGGCT
This sequence comes from Streptomyces typhae, assembly GCF_009755605.1. Taxonomy (GTDB): domain Bacteria; phylum Actinomycetota; class Actinomycetes; order Streptomycetales; family Streptomycetaceae; genus Streptomyces; species Streptomyces typhae. The sequence goes on along the minus strand of NZ_WPNZ01000007.1, from coordinate 158,779 downwards.
CATCGCCGCCGGGATGGGGATCGCGCCCAGTACCGCCAGGACGCATGTCCAGCGTGTCCTGATGAAGCTCGGCGTCGGCTCCCGCCTGGAGGCCGCCGCCCTGGCCGCCCGCACGGGCCTCCTCGACCGCGCGGAGCGTCCCGGCCAGGGGCCGGACTCCGTCAACGGTGCGAACTCGACGGCGGACCGCTAGGCCTCGCGGGGGCGCCCCGGACCCGCGAGGCCCAGCCGGCGCCTACTCCTCCGGCTCAGGTGCGCTCGCCGGGCGCAGCTTCAGCCAGGCCAGGAAGAACAGGCCGAGGGCGAGCATGCCGAGGCCGGTCCAGAGGTTGATGTTGATGTCCTCGGCCTTCTCGAGGTCGGCGTCGGACGCGGTGAGCCCGGCGATGGTGACGATGACCCCGTAGAGGGTGAACAGGCCACCGATGATGAGCCGGATGTCGAAGAGCCGCGCGGCCGTCGCGGACTTCCGCTCCAGATCGGAGACTTCCTTCTGCAGATCAGACATGTGTGCGGAACCTTCGGGTCAGGGGGGCGAGCCGGTTCAGAACGAGTACGGGATGTAGCAGGCGGTGGCCAGGACCATCGCCCCCCACCCGAGCAGCGCCGGCTTGCGGTACCAGGCGTCGTCGCCCGCCGCGGCGGCCTCGGCCTCGTCGTCGGCGGGCGGCTCCGTCCCGTACACGAGACCGGCGAGCTCGGCGTCCGGCTTGGGGGCCGTGAACAGGGTGACCGCCACCATGACCACCGCGCCCGCCACGAAGCCGACGATCGCGGAGACGAAGTTGGCGCCCTGGTCGGAGGGGATGTCGATGACGCCCTGCTTGTAGATCCAGAAGTAGTTGACCATCGCGGCGGTGGTGCCCGCGACCAGGCCCCACACCCCGGACTTCATGGACGCCCGCTTCCAGAACATGCCGATGATGAAGACGACGAACATCGGGACGTTGAAGAAGGAGAACAGCGTCTGGAGGTAGCTCATGATGTTCGAGAACGACGAGGCGATGAAGGCCGTGCCGATCGAGGCGAGCACACCGATCGCGGTGATGAGCCGCCCGAACCTCAGGTAGTAGCGGTCCTCGCGGTCCTTGACCACGTACTTGGCCCAGATGTCGTACGTGAACACGGTGTTGAAGGAGGAGACGTTCGCCGCCATGCCCGCCATGAAGGCGGCGAGCAGACCGGTGACCGCGATGCCGAGGACGCCGTTGGGCAGCAGCTCCTGCATCAGATAGGGGATCGCGTCGTTGTACGTCAGACCGGAGCCCGCCGCGCCGATCTGCGGGACGAGGACGGCGGCGACCAGGCCGGGGATCATCACCAGGAACACGATGAAGATCTTCGGGAAGGCGGCGATGAGCGGGGTGCGCTGCGCGGCGGAGAGGTTCTTCGCGGACAGGGCGCGCTGCACCTCGGCGAAGTTGGTCGTCCAGTAGCCGAAGGAGAGCACGAAGCCGAGGCCCAGGATGATGGTGAGCCAGTTGGCGCCGAGCGGGTTGGGGTCGCCGATGCCGGTGCCGCCCCAGGCGGTCATGAAGTTGTCGCCGTGCTGCTTCTCGATGGAGCCGGTGAGCCCGTCCCAGCCGCCGACCTTCTTCAGGCCGATGACGCAGATCGGGATGAGCGCGGCGAGGATCACGAAGAACTGGAGCACTTCGTTGTAGATCGCCGAGGACAGGCCGCCGATGGTGATGTAGGCGAGCACGAAGAACCCGGCGACGACGATGGCGACCCACTGCGGCCAGCCGAGCAGCGCCTCCACGACGATCGCGAGGGCGTAGAGGTTCACGCCCGCGATGAGCACCGCGGCGAAGGCGAACAGGGCCGAGCTGAGCAGGTGCGCGGACTTGTCGAAGCGCTGGAGCAGGTACTCCGGCACGGAGCGGACCTTGCTGCGGTAGTAGAAGGGCATCATGACCAGGCCGAGGAAGACCATGGCCGGGATGGCACCGATCCAGTACCAGTGGACGACCGCGACGCCGTACTGTGCGCCGGTCGCGGCCATGCCGAGGATCTCGGTGGCGCCCAGGTTGGCGGCGACGAAGGCGAGGCCGGTGACCCAGGCGGGCAGGGAGCGCCCGGAGAGGAAGAAGTCGAGGCTGGTCTTCACGGACCGCCGGGCGGCGAATCCGATGCCGAGGACGACCACGAAGTAGATCGCCAGGATCGCGTAGTCGAGACCGTTGGTGGGCAGCCGAAGCCCCTCGGCGAGGGTGATGTGCGGAGCAGCAGTGTGCATAGCAGAAGGGGGGGACTGCATGTGAACTCGCTTCGTCGCGCGAACTGATCAGACCGGAACCTACGCCCCACGCTTCAGTAAGTGAACAGTTCTGTTGATGTTCTTTGTTTGATTGTGATCGAGCGCGTGGATTGACGATGATGTTGGCTTGTGATTTGTTGTGTTCGGTTCTGTTGGTGGGCGGTGTGAAGGAGCCCCGAAGGTGAAGAAGACCTCGACTCGTCTCGCCGACGGTCGTGAGCTCATCTACTACGACACGCGCGACGACACCGTCCGCACGGCGGCCGACACCAGGCCCCTGGACCCCGTCGCGACCACCTCCGAGATCCGCCGCGACCCCCTCATCGGGGACGCCGTCGCGATCGCCTCGCACCGGCAGGGCCGCACCTACCACCCGCCGGCCGACGAGTGCCCGCTGTGCCCCTCCACCGGCGGCCGCCGCACCGAGATCCCCGACTCCTCGTACGACGTCGTGGTCTTCGAGAACCGCTTCCCCTCCCTCGCCGGGGACGCGGGCCGCTGCGAGGTCGTCTGCTTCACCAGCGACCACACGGCGTCCTTCGCCGACCTCACCGAGGCGCAAGCCGCGCTCGTCCTGGAGGCCTGGACCGACCGCACCGCCGAACTGTCGCACCTGCCGTCCGTCGCCCAGGTGTTCTGCTTCGAGAACCGCGGCGCGGAGATCGGCGTGACCCTCGGCCACCCGCACGGCCAGATCTACGCCTACCCCTTCGTCACCCCGCGCACGGACCTGATGCTGCGCAACCTCGCCGCGCACCGCGCCACGACCGGCCGCAACCTCTTCGACGACGTCCTCGCCGCGGAGCGCGCCGGTGACCGCGTCGTCCTGGACGCCGAGCACTGGACGGCCTTCGTGCCGTACGCGGCGCACTGGCCCTACGAGGTGCACCTCCACCCCAAGCGCCGCGTCCCCGACCTGCTCGCCCTCGACGAGCCGGCTCGCACAGAGTTTCCCCAGGTGTATCTGGAACTTCTGCGGCGCTTCGACCGGATCTTCGGCCCCGGTGAGCGCGAGGGCGGCGACGAGCCGCCGACGCCGTACATCGCGGCCTGGCACCAGGCCCCGTTCACGGCGCCGTACGGGTACGAGGGCGTCAACCGGGACGACTTCGCGCTCCACCTCGAGCTTTTCACCATTCGCCGCACTTCGGGCAAGCTGAAGTTTCTTGCGGGTTCCGAATCCGGCATGAGTGTGTTCATCAACGACGTGCCGCCGGAGACCGCGGCCGAGCGACTGCGAGAGGTAGCGAGTTGATGAGTGGGAAGTACCTGGTCACGGGTGGCGCCGGCTATGTCGGGAGCGTCGTGGCGCAGCACCTGGTCGAGGCGGGGCACGAGGTCACCGTCCTCGACAACCTCTCCACCGGCTTCCGTGAGGGCGTCCCCGCGGGCGCCGCGTTCATCGAGGGCGACATCCGCGACGCCGCCAAATGGCTGGACGCCTCCTACGACGCGGTGCTCCACTTCGCGGCCTTCTCCCAGGTCGGCGAGTCCGTCGTGAAGCCCGAGAAGTACTGGGACAACAACGTCGGCGGCACCATGGCGCTGCTCGCCGCCATGCGGGACGCCGGCGTGCGCAAGCTCGTCTTCTCCTCCACCGCCGCGACCTACGGCGAACCGGTGGCCAGCCCCATCACCGAGTCCGACCCGACCGCCCCCACCTCCCCCTACGGGGCGTCCAAGCTCGCCGTCGACCACATGATCACGGGCGAGGCGGCGGCCCACGGGCTCGGCGCGGTGTCCCTTCGCTACTTCAACGTGGCGGGCGCCTACGCCACGGCCGCGCACGGCACGTTCGGCGAGCGCCACGACCCCGAGTCCCACCTCATCCCGCTCGTCCTCCAGGTCGCCCAGGGCAAGCGCGAGGCCATCTCCGTCTTCGGCGACGACTACCCGACGCCCGACGGCACCTGCGTACGCGACTACATCCACGTCGCCGACCTCGCCGACGCCCACCTCCTCGCCCTGGACGCCGCGACGCCCGGCGACCACCTCATCTGCAACCTGGGCAACGGCAACGGCTTCTCCGTGCGCGAAGTCATCGAGACCGTCCGCCAGGTCACCGGACACCCGATCCCCGAGGTCGTCGCGGGCCGCCGCGGCGGCGACCCGGCCGTCCTCGTCGCCTCCGCGGCCACCGCCCGCGAGAAGCTCGGCTGGAATCCGTCCCGCGCGGACCTCGCGGGAATCGTCGCCGACGCCTGGGCCTTCGCCCAGCAAAGGGGGTAAACCGCCCATGTCCGCCGCCGCTGAGCCTGCCGCGTCCGCCGCGTCCGCTGCGTCCGCCGAGTCCGCCGCGGAGTCCGCCGCCGCGGTCGCCGACGCGTTCACCGCGCTGTACGGGTACGAGCCCGCCGGGGTCTGGGCGGCGCCCGGCCGCGTCAACCTCATCGGCGAGTACACGGACTTCAACGAGGGCTTCGTGATGCCGCTCGCGCTGCCGCACACCGTCGTCGCCGCGGTCGCCCGCCGCGACGACGGCGTGCTGCGCCTGCACTCGGCGGACGTGCCGGGCCCCGTCGTCGAACTGGCGGCGGACGCCCTGACACCCCTTGCACCGCTGGCACCGCTGGCACCGCCGGCACCGGTCCCCCATGGCGGCTGGGCCGCGTACCCGGCGGGCGTCGTCTGGGCGTTGCGCGAAGCGGGGCACGCGGTCGGCGGCGCGGACGTGCACCTGGCGTCCACCGTGCCGACGGGCGCGGGCCTGTCCTCCTCGGCCGCCCTGGAGGTCGCCACCGCCCTCGCCCTGAACGACCTGTACGAACTCGGCCTCACCCGGCGGGAGTTGGCGCTGCTCGCCCAGCGCGCCGAGAACGCCTTCGTCGGCGTGCCCTGCGGAGTCATGGACCAGATGGCCTCCGCCGCCTGCGAGGCCGGACACGTCCTGCACCTGGACTGCCGCGACCTGTCCGTGCGCCAGGTCCCCTTCGACCTGTCCGCCCACGGCCTGTGCCTGCTCGTCGTCGACACCCGGGTCAAGCACGAACTCGGCGACGGCGCGTACGCGGAGCGGCGCGCCGGGTGCGAGGCGGGGGCGCGGGCGCTCGGCGTGTCCCATCTGCGGGACATTCCCTTCGCCGAGCTGCCCGCCGCGCTCGCGCGCCTCGACGGCGAGCTGGGCGACGGGCCCGACGGTGAGAAGGTGCGCCGCTACGTCCGGCACGTCGTCTCCGACGACCACCGCGTCGAACGGGTCATCGCCCTCCTCGACGCCGGGGACGTACGGAGCGCCGGGCCCGTCCTCACCGAGGGTCATCTGTCCCTGCGGGACGATCTGCGCATCTCCTGCCCCGAGTTGGACCTCGTGGTCGAGGCCGCCTGTGCGGGTGGGGCGCTCGGGGCGCGGATGACCGGGGGCGGCTTCGGCGGCTCCGCCGTCGTCCTCGTCGAGGCCGCCGGGGCGGAGACCGTGGCCAAGGCCGTGCGGGAGGCGTTCGCGGGGGCGGGGTTCGCGGAGCCGCGGGTGTTCGTGGGGGAGGCTTCGGCGGGGGCACGGAGGCTGTAGGCCTCGCGGGGGCGCCCCGGACCCGCCCCTTCTCCGATCCTGGGGCTCCGCCCCAGACCCCGTATCGGCGCTCCGCGCCTCGTCCTCAAACGCCGGACGGGCTGAAACTTCGCCGCGCGGGCTGGAACTCTGCCGCACCAGCGAAATTTTCAGCCTCTCCGGCGTTTGAGGAGCGGGGTCTGGGGCGGAGCCCCAGTTTCGGGAAGGGGCGGGTCCGGGGCGTCCCGCGAGGGCACCGCTGCTCAGCCCAGGCGCTTCGTCAGCGTGAACTCCTTGTGGCCCTCCGGGTAGTCGGGGATGACGCACACGACGTCGTACCCCTGCTGCCGGTAGAAGGCGGGCGCCTGGAAGTCCCAGGTCTCCAGACGGGAGTTACGGCACCCCCGCTCCACAGCGACCCGCTCCGCCTCGGCGAGCAACCGCCCCCCGACCCCCGCCCCCCGAAACTCCTCGGCCACCCACAGCAACCCCACATGCAGCCACCGCCCCCACGTGTGCCCGGTGAGCCCCCCGACCAGCTCACCGGCGTCGCCGATGACCCACACACCGAGGGGTTCCTCCTGCTCCAGGGGCGTACCCCGCATCTCCCGCAGAGCCGCCGAGGCCTCCGCGTTGGCCGCCCGCAACCTGGCGCGAAGCAGACGATGACGTTCCTTGTCGACTCCTGTCTCCATCCGAAACATACGGCTCACCATAAACGCGTCGGCCAATCAGTTCTGCAAATCCACTTCCGCTCGGGGCCCCCGTCCGTACTCTGAAGGGCAGCGCCGGTGGGGGCCGGCGCCGATCAGGGGGCGAGACAGTCGGGTACGACGCCCGGCGTGGGGGTGGCAGTCACGGCACGGCGGCGGCCGTGCGGGCTGCGGCGACCCCACCCGGGCGCCGTACCCGCGTCGGGCGTCCTCCGACCTGTGGGGGTTTCCGTGGTTCGAATCCGAGTCCTGGTCGTCGACGACCATCGCATCTTCGCCGAGTCGCTCGCGGCGGCGCTCGCCGCCGAGCCCGACGTGGACGTCTCCGCCGCGGGCAGCGGGCCCGCGGCGCTGCGCTGCCTCGACCGCGCGGCCGCCGAGGGCCGCAGATACGACGTGCTGCTCGTGGACGCCGACCTCGGCAGCACCGCGTCCGCCCTCCAGGGCGTGCGCCCCGCCGTACCCGTGCACGACGGCCAGGCCGACGGGCTCGTGGACGGCATCTCTTTGGTGTCGGGGGTGCGCTCGGGGCAGCCCGCCGTGCGTACGGTCGTGCTCGCGGAGAAGGACGACCCGCGCCGCGCCGCCCTCGCCCTGCAGGCCGGGGCCTCCGGGTGGGTCGCCAAGGACTGCTCGCTGTCGCGGCTGCTCACGGTCATCCGCGGTGTCCTGCGCGACGAGACGCATCTGCCGCCCGCCCTGCTCACCGGCGTGCTGCGCGAACTGACCGCGGCCCGCAAGCACCGTACGGAGAGCGAACGCCTCGTGGAGTCGCTCACCCCGCGCGAACGCGAGGTGCTGCGCTGCATGGTGGCCGGGCTCGGCCGCAAGGCCGTCGCGGAGCGGCTCTTCCTCTCGCCGCACACCGTGCGCACCCATATGCAGAACGTCCTAGGCAAGCTCGGCGTGCACTCCACGCTCGCCGCCGTCGCCCTCGCCCGCAGGGCCGGCGTCGGGCCCGTGGACCTAGCCGGGGACGTTGTCGAACGGGGCGGTCAGCTGGCGTAGCAGCGCGGCGAGTTCGCCGCGCTGGGCGCGGGACAGCTCGACCAGGATGGCCCGTTCCTGGTCGAGCAGGCCGGCCAGTGCCTGGTCCGCGCGGTCGCGGCCCTCATCGGTGAGGCGCACCAGGACGCCCCGGCGGTCGCTGGGGTCCGGCAGGCGTTCCACCAGGCCCTTCTTCGCGAGGCGGTCGATGCGGTTCGTCATCGTGCCGGAGGTGACGAGGGTCTGCGTGAGGAGTTGGCCCGGCGAGAGCTGGTAGGGCGCGCCCGCCCTGCGCAGCGACGTCAGGACGTCGAACTCCCAGGGCTCCAGTTCGTGCTCGGCGAACGCCAGCCGACGTGCGCGGTCGAGGTGGCGCGCCAGCCTGCTCACGCGGCTCAGCACCTCGAGCGGTTCCACGTCGAGGTCAGGGCGCTCCCGACGCCATGCAGCGACCAGCCGGTCGACCTCGTCCTCCATGTCGATCAGTGTAGGGGGTCCCTCGACATGAAGTCTCTTGACGTCGAGATACTTGGGGTTCGAGGATGAGGGGGCGCGGTGTGCCGCGCCGCCGTGCGGTGTCGTCGTGGGCGTCGCCCGGCCGTCGCTCTGCCGTCACGGAGGAGTCCTCATGCCGTCTGCGCCCGTACCGTCCGCCGCGTCGTCCCCCGCCTGGGATCCGGACCAGTACCTGCGCCACTCGGGGCCGCGTGCCCGCCCCTTCCTCGACCTGCTCGCCCGGGTGCCGGCGCTCCCCGGAGACCGTCCGCCCCGCATCGCCGACGTGGGGTGCGGGCCGGGCAACGTCACCGTCCTGCTCACCGAACGCTGGCCGGACGCCCATGTCACCGGCTTCGACAACTCCCCGCAGATGCTGCGCGAGGCCGAGGCGCTCGCGGGGCCCACCGCGGGCGGCGGGCGCCTGGAGTTCGCCGCCGCGGACGCCGGGGCCTGGGCTCCCGCGCCGGACGCGTACGACCTGATCCTCTCCAACGCCACGCTCCAGTGGGTGCCCGGCCACGCCGACCGCTTCCCGGACTGGGTGGCGGGGCTGCGGTCCGGCGGGGTGCTCGGCGTCCAGATGCCCGCCAACTTCGACGCTCCCAGCCACGTCCTGATGCGGGAGCTGTGTGCGGGGGAGAGGTGGGGCGGGCGGCTCGGCGGGGTGCTGCGGCACGCCGACGCCGTGTTGCCGCCCGCCGCCTATCTTGAGCTGCTCGCCGGGCTCGGCTGCGAGGTGGACGTCTGGGAGACCACCTACCTGCATCTCCTGTCCGGGGTCGATCCCGTCCTGGAGTGGGTCAAGGGGACGGGGTTGCGGCCCGTCCTCACGGCGCTCGCGGGTGATGCCGGGGCGACGGAGGAGTTCCTGGAGGCCTACCGGGCGCGGCTCCGCGAAGCGTATCCCGCCCACGAGCACGGCACCGTCTTCCCTTTCCGCCGCCTGTTCGCCGTGGCCCGCAAGCCCTGACCCGGCGCCCCGCCCCTGCCCGCAGGCGGCAACCCCCACGCCGCTGCGCGGCGCTCACCCCCACCCACCCACCCGCCCGTAACCGTCGTCCCCGCCGCCCTGCGCGGCCGGTTGCGGTAGCGGCAACCGTCTTCCGCCGCTGCGCGGCGGTGTCTCCCACCCACCCACCCGTGACTGTCGGCCTCGCCGTGCCGCGGGCGGCAGCCGTGATTGCCTGTGACTGTGGGACCCGCCGTACCGCGGGCGGCAACCGTCCCTGCCGCTGCGCGGCGGTGTCTCCCGCCCACCCGCCCGTGACTGTCGTCCCCGTCGCGCCGCCCAGCCTCCGCCAGCGTCCGTGACGGGCCAGCTTCGCCGTACCGCGGGCGGCAACCGTCCCCGCCGCTGCGCGGCGGTGCCTCCCGCCCACCCGCCCGTGACTGTCGTCCCCGCCGCACCGCCCAGCCTCCGCCAGCGGACGGTCAGCCATGCCGCACCGCCCAACCCCGGCCACCGACACCACCCCCCCCGGCCCGCCCCACGACGCCGGGTAACGGGTGGGTGGGTGGGGAACTCGCCGCGCGCAGCGTGGCGGAAACCAGCCACCCACCCGCACCTATCGCAAGGGCACCTGCGGAGTCGCCAGGGCGCGGCGCGCAGCGCGGGCCCGAGCAACGCAGCCCGGCGGCAACCCACGGCGGCAGCCCAAGGCGGCAACCCCGGCCCCGCCGCCAAGGGCGCCCCCGCCAGTCGGCTCAGTTCTTCCGATGCCCTATCAGCCGAGGCTTGGGCTCAAGCCCGTCAAGGCCGTGCCAGGCGAGGTTGACCAGGTGAGCGGCCACCTCCGCCTTCTTGGGTTTGCGGACGTCGAGCCACCACTGGCCGGTGAGGGCGACGCTGCCGACGAGGGCCTGCGCGTACAGAGGGGCGAGCTTCGCGTCGAAGCCGCGGTTCTTGAACTCCTGGCCGAGGATGTCCTCGACCTGCGTGGCGATGTCGGAGATCAGGGACGCGAAGGAGCCGGTCGACTGGGGGATGGGGGAGTCGCGGACGAGGATGCGGAAGCCGTCGGTGTACTCCTCGATGTAGTCGAGGAGGGCGAAGGCGGCCTGCTCGCAGAGCTCGCGGGGGTGACCGGCCGTGAGGGAGCCGGTCACCATGCCGAGGAGCTGACGCATCTCGCGGTCCACGACGACCGCGTAGAGCCCCTCCTTGCCGCCGAAGTGCTCGTACACGACGGGCTTGGAGACGCCGGCCTTCGCCGCGATCTCCTCGACCGAGGTGCCTTCGAAGCCCTTGGCGGCGAAGAGGGTACGACCGATGTCGAGCAACTGCTCGCGACGCTCGGCACCAGTCATCCGGGTCCGCCGGGCCCGCCGGGGCTTGTCGGTGTTCGAACTCGCGGGGCCCTGCGAGGACCGCGCGGAGCGCGTCGTGCTCGGTGTGCTTGAGTCGGTCGCCACGGGGTCCATCATGCCGCGTCTGCGGCCTGATGCTTGCCGGGGGAGGCGGCCGGGGCGTCCGCGGCGCCCTCGTCCACGGCCTTGCGGCGGCCCTCGACACGGGACTTGGACGGCCACCGCACGTCGTACGCCCAGCCGAGCTGTTCGAACCAGCGGATCAGCCGCGCGGACGAGTCGAGCTGGCCGCGCAGCACACCGTGGCGCGCCGACGTCGGGTCGGCGTGGTGCAGGTTGTGCCAGGACTCGCCGCAGGAGAGGACCGCGAGCCACCACACGTTCCCGGAGCGGTCACGGGACTTGAAGGGGCGCTTGCCGACGGCGTGGCAGATGGAGTTGATCGACCACGTCACGTGGTGCAGGAGCGCCACACGCACCAGCGAGCCCCAGAAGAACGCGGTGCACGCGCCCCACCAGGACATGGTGACGAGGCCGCCCACCAGCGGCGGGATCGCCAGCGAGACGATCGTCCAGAGCAGGAACTGACGCGAGACGCGACGGATCGCCGGGTCCTTGATCAGGTCGGGGGCGTACTTCTCCTGCGGCGTCTGCTCCTCGTCGAACATCCATCCGATATGGGCCCACCAGAGGCCCTTCATCAGGGCGGGAACCGTCTCGCCGAAACGCCACGGCGAGTGCGGGTCGCCCTCCGCGTCGGAGAACTTGTGGTGCTTGCGGTGATCCGCCACCCAGCGCACCAGCGGACCCTCCACCGCCATCGAACCCGCGATGGCGAGCGCGACCCGCAGCGGGCGCTTGGCCTTGAAGGAACCATGGGTGAAATAGCGGTGGAAACCGATCGTGATGCCGTGGCAGCCCAGGTAGTACATGAACACAAGGAGGCCGAGGTCGAGCCAGCTCACGCCCCAGCCCCAGGCCAGCGGCACCGCGGCCAGCACGGCCAGGAACGGGACGACGATGAACAGCAGCAGCGTGATCTGCTCCAGGGAGCGCTTCTGCTCACCGCCGAGGGTCGCGGACGGGAGCGGGGCGCCCGCCGGCGCCCCCTTCGGTTCGTCGATGACGTCGGGGCTTGTGGTCATAGGGAATTCCCCTGGGGGGTCGAGGGTGAGGGCACGTACCGGACGGGTACGAGCGAGGCGGGACGTGCCGCACCGGCACCTCCCGCACGGGCGAGTGCCCGTGTGGCGGCCCGCGCATGCCGACGCCTACGCGACCGTAACCTACGGGTACGTAAGCCTCGCAGTGCGCGGGGGCGCGGCACGAGACCCCGAAACGGCCGGATCGCATCGGCACCTATCCTTGGATCGGTCGGACAGCGCGGTCCGCTCTGTATCTCCCCCGGTTCCACCGCCGGGACCCCTCCCAGACGTGCCCACCCCCCGTCTGTCACCGGCAGACGGCGGGCTACACCGCAAGGAGCCGCACCTGTGAGCAGTGCCGACGACCGATCCGCAAGCCAGGCCGCCGCGAGCACAAGCACCGCGTCGGCAGGCACCAACAGCGAGCTGCGCGCCGACATCCGTCGCCTCGGCGACCTCCTCGGCGAGACCCTCGTACGCCAGGAAGGCCCCGAGCTCCTCGACCTGGTGGAGAAGGTCCGCCGCCTCACCCGCGAGGACGGCGAGGCCGCAGCCCGCCTCCTCGGCGGTACCGAGCTGGAGACGGCCGCCAAGCTCGTACGCGCCTTCTCCACCTACTTCCACCTCGCCAACGTCACCGAGCAGGTGCACCGCGGCCGTGAGCTGCGCGCCAAGCGCGCCGCCGAGGGCGGCCTCCTCTCCCGCACCGCGGACCGCCTCAAGGACGCCGACCCCGAACACCTGCGTGAGACCGTCGAGCACCTCAACGTGCGCCCGGTCTTCACCGCGCACCCCACCGAGGCCGCCCGGCGCTCCGTGCTCAACAAGCTCCGCCGCGTCGCCGCGCTCCTGGAGACCCCGGTCATCGAGTCCGACCGGCGCCGCCACGACACCCGACTGGCCGAGAACATCGACCTCGTCTGGCAGACCGACGAGCTCCGCGTGGTCCGCCCCGAGCCCGCCGACGAGGCCCGCAACGCCATCTACTACCTCGACGAACTGCACGCGAACGCCGTCGGCGACGTCCTGGAGGACCTCACCGCCGAGCTGGAGCGCGTCGGCGTCGAGGTGCCCCACGACACCCGCCCCCTGACCTTCGGCACCTGGATCGGCGGCGACCGCGACGGCAACCCCAACGTGACCCCCGAGGTCACCTGGGACGTCCTGATCCTCCAGCACGAGCACGGCATCAACGACGCCCTCGACCTCATCGACGAGCTGCGCGGCTTCCTGTCGAACTCCATCCGCTACACCGGCGCCACCGAGGAACTCCTCACCTCCCTCCAGTGCGACGTGGAGCGGCTGCCCGAGATCAGCCCCCGCTACAAGCGCCTCAACGCCGAGGAGCCCTACCGCCTCAAGGCCACCTGCATCCGGCAGAAGCTGGAGAACACCAAGCAGCGCCTCGCCAAGGGCACCCTCCACGAGCCGGGCCGCGACTACCTCGGCACCGCCGAGCTCCTGCACGACCTCACGCTCATCCAGTCGTCGCTGCGCGTCCACAAGGGCGCCCTGTTCGCCGACGGCCGCATGAACCGCACCATCCGCACCCTCGCCGCCTTCGGCCTCCAGCTCGCCACCATGGACGTCCGCGAACACGCCGACGCCCACCACCACGCCCTCGGCCAGCTCTTCGACCGCCTCGGCGAGGAATCCTGGCGGTACGCGGACATGCCGCGCGAGTACCGGCAGAAGCTCCTCGCCAAGGAACTGCGCTCCCGCCGCCCCCTCGCCCCCTCGCCCGCGCCCCTCGACGCCGCCGGCGAGAAGACCCTCGGCGTGTTCGGCACCGTCAAGCGCGCCCTCGACGTCTTCGGACCCGAGGTCATCGAGTCGTACATCATCTCCATGTGCCAGGGCGCCGACGACGTGTTCGCCGCCGCCGTCCTCGCCCGCGAAGCAGGCCTCCTCGACCTGCACGCGGGCTGGGCCAAGATCGGCATCGTGCCGCTCCTGGAGACCACCGACGAACTGCGCGCCGCCGACGTCATCCTCGACGAGATGCTCGCCGACCCCTCCTACCGGCGCCTGGTCTCCCTGCGCGGCGACGTCCAGGAGGTCATGCTCGGCTACTCCGACTCCTCCAAGTTCGGCGGCATCACCACCTCCCAGTGGGAGATCCACCGCGCCCAGCGCCGCCTGCGCGACGTCGCCCACCGCTACGGCGTCCGCCTGCGCCTCTTCCACGGCCGCGGCGGCACCGTCGGCCGCGGCGGCGGCCCCTCCCACGACGCCATCCTCGCCCAGCCCTGGGGCACCCTGGAGGGCGAGATCAAGGTGACCGAGCAGGGCGAGGTCATCTCCGACAAGTACCTGGTGCCGTCCCTGGCCCGGGAGAACCTCGAACTGACCGTCGCCGCCACCCTCCAGGCCTCCGCCCTGCACACCGCGCCCCGCCAGTCCGACGAGGCCCTCGCCCGCTGGGACGCCGCCATGGACGTCGTCTCCGACGCCGCCCACTCCGCGTACCGCAAGCTCGTCGAGGACCCCGACCTGCCGACGTACTTCCTCGCGTCGACGCCGGTCGACCAGCTCGCCGACCTGCACCTGGGCTCCCGGCCCTCCCGCCGCCCCGGCTCGGGCGTCTCGCTCGACGGACTGCGCGCCATCCCCTGGGTGTTCGGCTGGACCCAGTCCCGGCAGATCGTGCCCGGCTGGTTCGGCGTCGGATCGGGCCTGAAGGCCCTGCGCGAAGCCGGTCTGCGGCCGACAGACGCCACCGTCCTCGACGAGATGCACGAGCACTGGCACTTCTTCCGCAACTTCATCTCCAACGTCGAGATGACGCTCGCGAAGACGGACCTGCGCATCGCCCGCCACTACGTCGACACCCTCGTGTCCGACGACCTCAAGCACATCTTCGCCGTCATCGAGGCCGAGCACGCCCTCACCGTCGCCGAGGTGCTCCGCATCACCGGCGGCACGGAACTGCTCGACTCCAACCCCGTCCTCCAGCAGACCTTCGCCATCCGCGACGCCTACCTGGACCCGATCTCCTACCTCCAGGTCGCCCTGCTCAAGCGGCAGCGCGACGCGGCCGCCGCGAACGAGGAGCCCGACCCGCTGCTCGCCCGCGCCCTGCTGCTCACCGTCAACGGCGTCGCCGCGGGCCTGCGCAACACCGGCTGACCGCCACCGCACAGCACTCCGGCCCCGCCGTCACTCGTGGTGACGGCGGGGCCGGATCCGTGCAGAAGCCGTGGCCAGGGCCCTCAGGAGTTGTACGTGCTCTGCGCCCGCTCCAGACCATCGGCGACCAGGCACTCCACGGCATCCGCCGCCCGGTCGACGAAGTAGTCGAGCTCCTTGCGCTCCGCGGCCGAGAAGTCCTTCAGAACGAAGTCGGCGACCTGCATCCGGCCCGGCGGACGCCCGATGCCGAACCGCACCCGGTGGTAGTCGGGACCCATCGCCTTCGTCATCGACTTCAGACCGTTGTGCCCGTTGTCGCCCCCGCCGAGCTTCAGCCGCAGCGTGCCGTGGTCGATGTCCAGCTCGTCGTGGACCGCGACGACGTTCGCCGTCGGCACCTTGTAGAAGTCGCGCAGCGCGGTCACCGGGCCACCCGACAGGTTCATGTACGACATGGGCTTGACGAGGACGACCCGGCGGCTGCCGGGGCCCATCGGGCCGATCCGGCCCTCCAGGACCTGCGCCTGCGCCTTGCCGGCCCGCTTGAAGCCGCCGCCGATCCGGTCCGCGATCAGGTCGGCCACCATGAAGCCCACGTTGTGCCGGTTCATGGCGTACCCCGGTCCCGGGTTGCCGAGGCCCACGATCAGCCAGGGGGCGCTGGGATCCGTCGTCATCTGCGTGTCTCCTTCATGGCACCTGGCACCTTACACAGCCCGACCGCCGCCCAGCGCCAGGGCGCTGAGCGGCGGTCGGCACTGCGAACGGCGAGGATCAGGCCTCGGCGGCCTCGTCGCCCTCGCCCTCGGCGGGGGCCTCCTCGGCCTGCGCGGCCAGGATCTGCAGCACGACGGTGTCGTCCTCGACGGCGAGGGAGACACCGGAAGGCAGCGTGATGTCCTTGGCGAGGACGGAGTCACCGGCGTCCAGGCCCGCGATGGAGACCGTGACGGACTCGGGGATGTGGGTGGCCTCGGCCTCGACCGGAAGCGCGTTCAGGACGTGCTCCAGGAGGTTGGCGCCCGGAGCCAGCTCGCCCTCGGCGTGCACCGGGATCTCGACGTTGACCTTCTCGCCGCGCTTGACCAGGAGCAGGTCGACGTGGGTCAGGATGCCCTGACGCAGGACGTCGCGCTGCACGGCCTTCGGGATGGCCAGCTCGGACTTGCCGTCGATGTCCAGGGAGATCAGGACGTTCGGCGTACGCAGGGCCATCAGCAGGTCGTGGCCGGGCAGCGTGACGTGGACCGGGTCGGTGCCGTGGCCGTACAGAACGCCGGGGACCTTGTCCTCGCGGCGGATGCGGCGGGCGGCGCCCTTGCCGAACTCGGTACGGGTCTCGGCGACGAGCTTGACCTCAGACATGGTGCACTCCTCGTAGAAAAGGTGAACTGACGAAGTCACCCGGCCACGACTGGCCTGCTACGAAGAGCGCGTCGATAACGGACCGCCGCACACCGCGTCCCTGCGGACACGTATGCGGCCTCCCTCGCCGAGCAACTTCGACAGTCTACTCGGCGACGGAGGCCGCACCAAAAGGATCTTCCGGGCCGTGCTTACGCGGGGCCGCTCTGCTCCTCGAAGAGGCTGGTCACCGAGCCGTCCTCGAAGATCTCCCGGACCGCGTTGGCGATCGTCGGCGCGATCGAGAGCACCGTGATCTTGTCGAGCTCCAGCTCGTTCGGCGTCGGCAGCGTGTTCGTGAACACGAACTCGCTCACCTTCGAGTTCTTCAGCCGGTCCGCCGCGGGACCGGAGAGCACCCCGTGCGTCGCCGTCACGATGACGTCCTCCGCGCCGTGCGCGAACAGCGCGTCGGCGGCCGCGCAGATCGTGCCACCGGTGTCGATCATGTCGTCCACCAGGACACAGACCCGGCCCTCGACGTTGCCGACGACCTCGTGCACGGTGACCTGATTGGCCACGTCCTTGTCGCGGCGCTTGTGCACGATCGCCAGCGGCGCGCCCAGACGGTCGCACCAGCGGTCCGCGACCCGCACCCGGCCCGCGTCCGGCGAGACGACCGTGAGCTTGTCCCGGTCCACCTTCGTGCCCACGTAGTCCGCGAGGATCGGCAGCGCGAAGAGGTGGTCCACCGGACCGTCGAAGAAACCGACGATCTGGTCCGTGTGCAGGTCGACCGTCACGATGCGGTCCGCACCCGCGGTCTTCATCAGATCCGCCACCAGACGGGCCGAGATCGGCTCCCGCCCGCGGTGCTTCTTGTCCTGGCGCGCGTAGCCGTAGAACGGCACGATCACCGTGATGCTGCGCGCCGAGGCCCGCTTCAACGCGTCGATCATGATCAGCTGTTCCATGATCCACTTGTTGATCGGAGCCGTGTGGCTCTGGATCAGGAAACAGTCGGCGCCGCGCGCCGACTCCTGATAACGCACATAGATCTCGCCGTTGGCGAAGTCGAAGGCCTTCGTCGGTACGACACCGATGCCCAGCTGATGTGCGACCTCCTCGGCCAGCTCGGGGTGGGCGCGGCCGGAGAAGAACATCATCTTCTTCTCGCCGGTCGTCTTGATCCCGCTCACAGCACAGTCTCCTCAGACGTGTTCCCTGGCCGCGAGGACTCTCGCGCGAACCAGCCGAATCTTCATGCACCCATCAGCTTTCGTGCACCTATCACGCAGCTTTCGTGCACCTATCACGGTACGCGGTGCCAGGCGCACCTGTTTCCGGTCAGCTTTCGCCGACCGGCTTCCCAGCGCCCTCCGCCGCCCCGGACGCCGCCGCCTCGGCCGCCTTCGCCGCGGCACTCCCCGGACGCTTACGGGCCACCCAGCCCTCGATATTCCGCTGCTGGCCACGCGCGACGGCCAGCGAACCGGCCGGCACATCCTTGGTGATCACCGACCCGGCGGCGGTGTAGGCACCGTCCCCGATCGTGACAGGAGCCACAAACATGTTGTCCGAACCGGTCTTGCAGTGCGACCCCACCGTCGTGTGGTGCTTGGCCTCGCCGTCGTAGTTCACGAACACGCTCGCGGCACCGATGTTGCTCTGCTCACCGATCGTCGCGTCGCCCACATAACTCAGATGCGGCACCTTCGTACCCGCGCCGATCGTCGCGTTCTTCATCTCCACGTACGTACCCGCCTTGGCCTTCACCCCGAGCCGGGTACCCGGCCGCAGATACGCGTACGGGCCGACATTCGCCTGCTCCCCCACCTCGGCACCGTTCGCCACCGTGTTGTCGACCCGGGCGCCCGCGCCCACCCGCGTGTCCCGCAGCCGCGTGTTCGGCCCGACCTCGCACCCCTCGCCCAGGTGCGTGGACCCCTGGAGCTGCGTGCCCGGATGCACCACCGCGTCCCGCTCCACCGTGACCGTCGCGTCGATCCACGTCGACGCCGGATCGACCACGGTGACACCGGCCAGCATCGCCTCGGTCAGCAGCCGGTCGTTCAGGACCCGGCGGGCGTCGGCGAGTTGCACCCGGTTGTTGATCCCGGCGATCTCCCGGTGGTCACCGGCCACACACGCGCCGACCCGGTGCCCGGCCTCCCGCAGGATGCCGAGGACGTCCGTCAGATACTCCTCACCCTGACTGTTGTCCGTCCGCACCTTGCCGAGCGCGTCCGCGAGGAGCCGCCCGTCGAAGGCGAACACCCCCGAGTTGATCTCCCGGACGGCACGCTGCGCGTCCGTCGCGTCCTTGTGCTCCACGATCGCGGTCACCGCGCCGGACGCGTCCCGGATGATGCGGCCGTACCCCGTCGCGTCCGGCACCTCGGCGGTCAGGACCGTCACGGCGTTGCCGTCGGCGGTGTGCGTGTCCGCGAGCCGGGCCAGCGTCGCACCCGTGAGCAGCGGGGTGTCGCCGCAGACCACGACGACCGTGCCGTCGGGGCCCTCGCTGCTCCCGGCGCCGCCGCCCAGCTCCTCCAGGCCCATGCGCACGGCGTGGCCCGTGCCGTTCTGCTCGGCCTGGTAGGCGGTCAGGACCTCGGGGTCGATCGCGGCGAGATGCGCGCGGACGCGCTCGCTCTCGTGCCCGACGACGGCGACGAGCCGCTCCGGCGAGAGCTCACGGGAGGCGGCGAGCACATGCCCGACGAGGGAACGGCCGCAGATCTCGTGCAGGACCTTCGGGGTGGCCGACTTCATACGGGTGCCCTCACCCGCTGCAAGGACGACGACGGCTGCCGGGCGATTGGCGCTCACAGGGGTGCCCTTCGGCTTCGGATGCTCTGGGGGTGGACATCCGCAGGATACCGGGGCGTAGTGGGGCGGAAATGAGGGCGGGTCCCGACCATACGGTCAGGACCCGAACCGGAGCCTTGCGCTGCGTGGCTCCCCTGCCAGGACTCGAACCTGGAACAAATCATCCAAAGTGACCCGTGTTGCCTATTACACCACAGGGGATAGCAAACGCCTCCAAAACGGACAAATAATCAGTCCGTTGAGCTGGCGGCCTCCACTATGCCGCACCAGGCGCCTTCGATGCGACGGTACAAGTCGGCACTCTGCCGGACTTTGATCACCAGGCAGCCACGATAGGCGTCTCCCACGTTCTTGCGGACGGTCTTCGGGTTGTGCTTCTTGATCGTGGTCTTGTTGAAGGCGGCGGCGTCCGCGCCGACGAGTTCGGCCCAGTGGCGCTCGGCGCCCGGCACGTCGGCGGTCTCGTGGATCATCACGCAGAACCGCAGGCGGTCGCGCTCCACCCCCATCAGGTCGAGCCAGGAGAGGAAGACCATGATCATGCCGGGGTCGCTGTTGACGAACACGACGTTCTCCCGGCGGTCGTACGGCTTGTCCTTGCCGCCTTCTGCCCAGTAGAGGCCGACGCCCACCAGGAACAGCTCGCGCTGCGACATGCGCCCGATCTCGCGCCGGGCCACCTCCTTCGTGCGCCGCCGCTCCTCGTCCCGTACCGCGGACTCGTGCTCCCAGCGCTTCCGGGCCGCCAGCTTGGCCTGCTCCGAGGGGTCCCGCCGCGGCGGTGGCCCGCGCGCCGGAGCGCGACCGCCTGGTCGCGCAGAGTCTCGTAATCGGCGTACCGGCCGACGATCTCGGTCATACGGTCACCCTCGTCCGGAATGCGGACGTCCAGCTCGAAAATTCGGGCGATTCAACTGTTCGAGCGTTACCGGGTGGTTTCGCTGCGCGAGGGCCGCCCCGGTACCGGATCCCGCCCCGCCGTGCCCAGGATCACGGAGCCCGAAACTCACCGGAAAAGGGAGCGCCGGCGCCCGTACGCTGGAAGGCATGACCACGACGGGGGACAGTGACGCGGCGGCCAGGACCGGGCCGTGGTGGTGGGAGCGGCGGCGCAGTGCCGTGCTCGACGTGGGCCTCGGCCTCGCGTCGGCGGCGGAGTGCGGTGCCGAGGGCGTGAAGTTCGCCGCGGACGCCGGTATTCCGGTCGCCGTGGGCGTGATCTTCGGGGTGCTCGCGGGGTCCACCCTGGTGCTGCGGCGCCGCTGGCCGATCGCGGTCGTGCTGATCTCCGTCGCGATCACCCCCGCCCGGATGGGCATCCTGATGGCCATCGTCGGCCTCTACACCCTCGCCGCGTCCGAGCTGCCGCGCCGCATCATCGGCGCCCTCGCGGGCATGTCCCTCGCGGGCACGCTGATCGTGACGCTGGTCCGCGCCAATCAGGACATGGCCGACGGCGACGTGACGATAGGCGAGGGGTTCATACCGTTCATCGCCATCACCACCTCGCTCGGCGTCACCGCCCCGCCGGTCCTGCTCGGTCTGTACGTGGGGCAGCGGCGCCGTCTGATGGAGTCGCTGCGGGAGCGCGCCGACAGCCTGGAGCGCGAGTTGCAGCTGCTCGCCGAGCGGGCCGAGGAGCGTGCGGAGTGGGCCCGGGGCGAGGAGCGCACCCGTATCGCCCGGGACATGCACGACGTGGTGGCGCACCGGGTGAGTCTGATGGTGGTGCACGCGGCGGCGTTGCAGGCCGTGGCCCGCAAGGATCCGGAGAAGGCCGTGAAGAACGCCGCCCTGGTCGGTGACATGGGGCGGCAGGCGCTGACGGAGCTGCGGCAGATGCTGGGTGTGCTGCGGGCCGACGAGGCGCCGCCGAAGCCCGCGCCCGCTCCCATGCCCGTTCCGGTGCCGCTCGCGGCCGTCGGAAAGGCGGCCGCGCAGGCCGCCTCGCGTGCCGGGTCCGCGGCCGAGCCCGAGCCGGTGGACGGCCCGTGTCTGGCCGAGCTGGAGGAGCTGGTGGACCAGTCGCGGGCCGCGGGCATGGTCGTGGACCTGTCGGTGGAGGGCGAGTCGCGGGCGTGCGCGGCCGACGTGGAGGAGACGGCGTACCGGGTCGTCCAGGAAGCGCTCACGAATGTCCACAAGCACGCGGCGGGCGCGAAGACGTTCGTACGGCTCGCCTACCGTCCGGACGAGATCGCCATGCAGGTGGAGAACGGTCCGCCCCCGGAGGCGGGCCCCGCCGACGCGCGGCTGCCGAGCGGCGGCAACGGCCTGGTCGGTATGAAGGAGCGGGTGACGGCGCTCGGCGGGGTGTTCGTGTCGGGTCCGACGGACGCGGGGGGCTTCCGGGTGTCGGCGGTGCTTCCGGCTGCCGCCGAGGAGTGATCTTCCTCACCCTCCGTGACCGCCGGGTCGTGGCGGTCAGCCCGTCGTGGTCAGCCGTACCGGCTGGGTGCCCGCGACGAGGGTGGTGAGGGCCTGGTCGATGTGGCGGCCCAGGTACCAGTCGCCGCTGTGGTCGAGGCTGTACACGCGGCCCTCCATGTCGACGGCGAGCAGTGCCTGGGTCTCGGTCTCCTCGCCGATGGGGCAGACCTCGGTGCCGAGGGCCCGGCCCAGGTCGCCGAGGGTGCGGGCCAGATGGAGCCCGTACATAGGGTCGAGGTGCAGGGTGGCGGGCGCGATCTGGCGGCCGGGCCCCGTCGGGGTGATGTGCAGTCCGCCGAACTCCGCCCAGGCCTCGACGGCGGCCGGGAACACGGAGTGCTCGTGGCCCGCGGGCGAGGTGTGCCGGCGCAGGACGTCGGCCCAGATCTCGGCCTGCTTGATGTCCCAGCGTCCCGGGAGCCAGCCTGCGGTGCGCAGGGCGGCGTCGACGGGGACGGGGAAGCGGGTGGAGTTCTCGGTGTGCATGGCTCGGCCCTCGTGGTGCGGGTGCGGGTGCGGGTGCGGGTGGCGGCGGCCGGCGTGGTGGTGGGCGCCGGGGGTCGTCAGGCGGCGGGCGGCCCGCGTCACGCGTCGGCGGCGGTCGGGTCGACGACGCGGACCCCGAAGTGCGCGGTGAGGGCGGTGCAGGAGCGGCACGGCCGGGCGAAGGCGCCGTGCAGGGGGTCGCCGTCCTCGCGGATGCGGCGGGTGGTGAGCTTGGCGTGCTTGAGGGCCTTGCGGGCTTCGCCGTTGGTCATGGGTTTGCGGGACGCGCGTTTGGAGCGGCCGGCGTCGGCCGCCGCGATGTGCCGGGAGATGAGGACGGCTTCCGCGCACCGTCCGGTGAATCGTTCGCGCTGGCCGCTCGTGAGGGTGTCGAGGAAGTCCTGGACGAGCGGGTGCAGCTCGGGGAGGTCCTCGCCGCGCCTCGGGGTGCCCGTGAGGGTGGTGCCGCGTACGGAGAGCGCGGCGGCGACGGTGGGCAGGATGCCGTCGCGGCGGTGGCGCAGGACGGGGGCGCCGACGGGCTCGCTGCTCCAGCCGACGCGTGGGTCGCCGGCCTCGGCGGTGGCGGTGCGGCCGGTGGCGGTGCGGCCGGCGGCCGGGTGCGTGGCGCTCCGTTCGGCGGCGGGTGCGCCGGTGTTGCCGGGCATGCCGGTTCGTGCCGTGTGCATGTGGTGTTTCCCTCCCCGTCCCCGCGGTGTCAGCCGCCGGTGCCGCGCCCCCCGCGTTGCGGGAACAGACTGCCAAATGGGGCGCGTGGTGCGGAAGCTGGGGCTGTCCGACACGCCTCGTTCGGGTCCAGGTTTCGGCGCTGGGTGACGGGCCCGTGGCGGGTGGTCACGGAATCGGTGGCCCGGTGACCGGTGTCGTGCTTACGCATAGGCTGTCGCTGTCCGTGAACCTCACAGTGCCGCAGGGGGCAACCGCCATGACGACAGGTCGGCTCGGGGAGCAGGCCGCGCCGCCGAACGCGGCCTACGCAGGTCAGGTGGTGCACTTCCCTGACCCGGTCCGTGCCGCCCGGCATCCCAGAGGCGTACGCGTCGACGGTGTGGGTCATCCGGACTTCTCGCCGTACGCGCGGGCCGCCGCCGAGATCGCCGAGCCGCCGGAGGGCTTCGGCGTGGACGAGCTGCGGCTCACGGACTACGTGTCGGCGAACGCGGTCCTCGCGGCGTCGGGGCACGAGCTGTGGGACACGATCCCGCCGGTCGCGACGCCGCACGGCTGGACCTGGCACCACGTACCGAACAGCCGCCGCCTGGAACTGGTCCCCGTCGAGGTGAAGGCGCTGCTGCGGCACCACGGCGGCATCGCCACGGCGCGCGTCGACCAGGGCAAGCGCGGTACGCGTCCGCTGCAGGAGACCCGTCCGGCGCATCTGGCCCTGCCGAAGGCGGCGGTGGCCGTCACGGAGAGCCAGGTCGTGAACGTGGAGGAGGACCTGGGGTACCGCCTGCCTGGCGCCTACCGCTCCTTCCTGAAGGCGGCGGGCGGCTGCGCCCCGGTGGGCACGGCGCTCGACGCGGAGCTCGGCCTCCTGGTCGACCAGCCGTTCTTCACGGTCCGCGAGGAGGCGGCCGTCAACGACCTGGTGTACGTCAACAAGTGTCTGCGCGACCATCTCACCAAGGACTATCTGGGCGTGGGCTTCGTCCAGGGGGGTCTGCTCGCCGTGAAGGTCAAGGGTGACCGGATCGGTTCGGTGTGGTTCTGCGCGTACGACGACGCGCGGGACGTGGACCCGTCCTGGGCGCCCGCCGAGCGCGTCCGGCGGCTGCTGCTGCCGTGCGGCGACGACTTCGACGCGTTCCTCTCCCGGCTCGCGGGCAGCCCGCCGGAGCTGGAGACCGTGGCGAACCTGATGGTGGACGGCGGCTTCGCGCACGCCGTCCCGGTGGGAGTGTGAGCTGGCCGTGGTGACTTTCGCGCAGGCGCAGGAGCGCGCCGAGGAGTGGATCAACGGCGAGGTGCCCGGGCCCGGCCACCGCGAGGTGCGGGTGCGGGAGTTCGAGCTGGGCTTCGTGGTGTGGGCGGAGGACCGTGAGGGCGGCCCCCGTTCGGACGGGGGCCGCCAGCGGCTCGTGATCGCGCGGGACAGCGGCGAGGCGACGCTGTGGCCCGCGCTGCCGGTGGGCGAGGTGATCCGCCGGTACGAGGAGGAGTACGGGGTGCCGGAGACGCCGCCCGAGCCTGCTCCGGCGGCGCCCCAGCGGATGGATCTGAACCAGACGTCGTTCCTGCTGACTCCGCCGGAGTGGTTGCAGGAGGCAGCGGACAAGCTGGGCATCCCGGACCGCCGGGGTGGGGATGCGGGGGCGTCCGGGGGGAGCGGTGCTGCTGTCGGGCCTGGGGGTTCTTCGGTGCCTGGGAGTTCTTCGGCGGCTGCGGGGTCCTCTGTGTCGGAGGTTCCGTCTGCGGCCGGGGGTTCCTCGGCGCATGCGGGTTCCTCCGCGTCCGCGGTTCCCGCCGCCCCCGAGAGTTCCCCCCCGGTTGCGGGGCCTTTCGCGCCTGGGGCTCCTTCCGGGGCTGGGAGTTTCTCCGCGCCGGGGGACCCTTCCGCGTCCGCGGTTCCCTTCGCTCCTTCGGATGCTCCGGCGCCGGCGGCTTCCTCTGCGTACGGGGCCTCGGGCGGTGCGGGTGCGGCCGGGGGCTCCGGGCCGTACGGGGGTGCTGGTTCGCCCGGGTCGGCCGCCGCGCCGATGCCCCCGGCGGAGCCCGCCGCGCCCGGTGGTGGCACGTCCTGGCCCGCCGCCGGTGCTCCCGCGGCGGGGGCTGCGGGGGCCGAGGAGAGTGGCGCGGGCTCGCCTGGCGTGCCCGCGTCGGCGACGCCGTGGGCCGGGACCGACACGAACACGGGCGTCGACGACGAGGACGTCGCGGTGCCGCTGCCCGCGACGGTGTTCTCGCCGCCCCTGCGCCTCGACGGCGGGGACGGTGCCACGGACGGCGACGAGCAGCCGCCCACCGTGTCGCCGGAGGCCAAGACCGCGCTGATGTCGGGCGGCAGCCAACTGCCGCGGACGGCGGTCGCCCCCGCCCTCGACGACCCGCAGGCGGGCGCGCAGGGTGCGCAGGGCGCGGGCGCGCCGCTGCCGCCCCCCGCCCCGGGAGCCGTGGTGAGCGGTCCCGGCGCCCCGCCGCCGCCCACCGGTCAGGCGCCGGGTGGTCCCGCGATGCCGCAGCCGCCCGCCGGTTCGCCCGTCGGCGGAACGAATACGCCGCCGCCCGCCGGTTCGCCGGTCGGCGGTCCGAACGTGCCGCCGCCGCCCGCCGGTTCGGCCCCGGCCGGTGCCACGCCGCCACCGGCACCGGCACCGACGTACGGCTATCCGCAGGGCGTGGACGCCGCTTCCGCTCCTGGTACGGGTGCGCCCGGGGCGCCGCAGGCTCCGTTCCCCGGGGCGGGCGCGACGCCACCGCCGCCGTCCGGTGCGCCGGGCGTACCCGCGGGCGGGTACGTGCCGACGCAGCTCATGTCGCCCCTCGGCCCGGAGGGGCAGCAGCCCGGCGCGCCCGCGGCTCCCGGTGCTCCGGCCGGGCAGCAGCCTCCGGGTGCGCCGCAGCCTTCCGGTGCCCCGGGTGCCCCGGGTTCTCCGGGTACGCCTCCGGGCGGTGTGCACCACGCGGCGACGATGCTGGCCGATCCGAGCCTGGGGGGCGGGCTGAAGCCTCCGGGCGCTCCGGGTACGCCCGCGGCGCCTGGTGCTCCTGGTGCTCCTGGCGCGCCTGGTGCCCCTCAGCCTCCCGGTCCGCCTGGTCCCCCCGGCGCGCCCGGCGCCCCGGGTACGCCTCCGGGCGGTGTGCACCACGCGGCGACGATGTTCGCCGACCCGAGCCTCGGCGGCGGGCTGAAGCCCCCGGGAGCCCCGGGCGCCCCCGGTGCTCCGCAGCCTCCCGGCCCGCCCGGCGCGCCGGGTGCCGCGCAGCCCCCAGGAGCCCCGCAGCCCCCCGGCGCCCCGGGCGCACCGGGCGGTGGTGTCCACCACGCCGCCACCATGCTCGCGGGCCCGGCCGTCGGCGGCCCGGCCGCGCCCATGCCGCCTGGCGCACCGATGCCCCCGGGAGCCGCGGGAGCCGCGGGAGCCCCTGGAGCTCCCGGCGCCCCAGGTGCCCCCGGCGGTCCGGGCATGCCCCCGCCCGCCCCGGGCATGGCCCCCGCCCCGGGCATGGCCCCCGGCCCCCTCCCGGGCCAGGCGTACGGCTACCCGCAGCCGCCGGCCGGCCGGCCCACCGTGGGCCCCGGCTACCAGGCCGTGCTGCGCTACCGCGCGCCCGACGGCTCCGAGCAGCAGGTCATCCGTCGCTCGGCGCCGGGCACGCCGCACCCGGAGTGGCAGATCTTCCACGAGCTGCGCGGCATGAACATTCCGCCGGACCAGGTCCTGGAGCTGCACACGGAGCTGGAGTCCTGCGAGCTGCCCGGCGCGTACTGCGCGCGGATGATCCGCGAGACCTGGCCGCAGGCACGTATCACCTCGATCGCGCCGTACGGCAAGGACCACGCGTCGCGTCAGCAGGGCATGCACCAACTGCTCGCGCACCAGGGCGAGCTGCACCAGGTCGCCGACGGCCCGGCGCGCCCCGCGCCGGTGCGGGCGCCGCTGCCGCAGGTGCCGCCCGCGCCCGCGGTGCCGCCGGAGGGCGTGGCGCAGGAACTCGCGGGGGCGTTCGGTCCCGGGGTGTTCCGCTTCGACCAGCGGTCGGTGTCGCGTCAGGGCGTGCCGGACGTGGTGGCTCACACGCTCGTCGTGGCGGGCCTGCCCGTCGACTTCGGGCCGTTCTTCTGGGCGCAGGCCCAGCCGGGGCGGCCGGTGCCGACGCTGGCGGAGATGGCGCAGGAGCGGGGTGTGCAGCCCGCGTCCGACGCCGGTTCGTACCTCGTGATGGGCAGCGACTTCGGGCGGGCGATCTGTGTCCAGTACGGCACGGCGAACATCGTCGCCGTGCCCGTGGAGGCCGGTCCTGGCGGCACCCCGGTGCCGCCGCAGTTCGTGAACACCGGGCTGCCGGAGTTCGCGCGCTGCCTGGGGCTGCTCGGCCGGATGTGGCGGCTGCGGTACGGACTCAACCAGGAGCAGGCGGGCCGCTGGACGGTGGACTTCCAGACGCAGCTCGCCGCGCTCGACCCGGCGGCCCTCGCGTCACCGGAGAGCTGGTGGTCCGTCCTGCTCGAACAGATGTGGGACGGCCTGCTGTAGCCGCGAGGCCGTACGACGAGGCCGTACGACGAGGCCGTACGACGAAGCCCTACGACGAGGCCGTACGGAGCCGTGCGAGGTCGAGAGCGAGGCGCCCGACCCGGGATACCGGGCGGGCGCCTCGCCCGTTCACCCGCCTCACAAGGTGTCCCGCGGGGATCGTTCACGCCTTCGACGTACTGCGGAACGACAACCCGATTCCGACTTCCGCCACCAATTGACGCATCCTTGACCAGACAGGATGGGCGGAGTGTCGCGTTATGACCACTTCCGCTTGATCCATCAAGATGTGCGCCAATCGCGTTGTACGTGGTCGGCACGACGGCGAGAGTCTGTGTGGGCGATAGAGGGGATCAAGGATGAGCGGCAGCAGTGTGTCGGTATCACCTCATGGCTTCGTCGCCGTGCGCGGGCGTGGCTACCGGCCCGAACAGGTGGAGGCGTACGCCGAGGCGCTGTCCCGTGACCGGGACGCGGCCTGGGAGCGTGCCGCCCGGCTCACGGTGCTCGCCAAGGACATGGGCGCGGAGGCCGGGCGGCTGCGCGAGGTGGTCGCGCGGCTCGCCCCGCAGACGTACGAGAAGTTGGGGCGGCGCGCGCAGGAGCTCCTCGCGCTGTCCGAGGAGGAGGCCGCCGCGGTGCGCGACGCGGCCGCCGCCTCGGCGCGCGAGTCCGAGGAGGCGGCGGCAGCCGAGGGCGCGGCCCTCGGCGAGTCCGCGCGGGCGTACGCCGCTTCGGTGTGCGGCGAGGCGGAGGAGCGGGCTCGGCAGCGGCTCGGCGCGGCTGGTTCCGCCGCCGACGAGTTGCGGACCGCCGCCCGGACGGACGCCGAGGAGTGGCGCGGGGCGGCGCTCGCCGTGCTGCGGGAGACGCGGGAGCGTGCCGGTGGGCTCCTCGCCGACCAGGAGAAGGAGCACGCCGAGCGCGGGGAGGCCGCCGAGCGGGAGATCGCCGAGCGGGAGGCGGCGGCGCAGGCGCACGAGTCGTCCCTCGTCGAGGCCGCGGGGGCGCGGCTCGCGGAGGCCGAGCGGGAGCTGGCCCAGGCCAGGGAGGCCGCGCGGCACGGGCAGGAGGACGCCGAGGCGCGGGCCGCGGATCTGCTCGCGCGGGCGCGGATGCAGGAGGAGCGGACCGGGCGGGAG
The DNA here is from genome assembly GCF_009755605.1 of Streptomyces typhae. Taxonomy (GTDB): domain Bacteria; phylum Actinomycetota; class Actinomycetes; order Streptomycetales; family Streptomycetaceae; genus Streptomyces; species Streptomyces typhae. The sequence continues at coordinate 130,797 of NZ_WPNZ01000007.1, read as the reverse complement.
ACGGACCGGGTGCTGCGGGAGCACGGGGAGCGGTGGGACGAGGTGCGGGCGCACATGGAGCATGTGCGGAGCAGTCTGGCCGCGTTGACCGGGCGGGGCGCCCCGGACGACGAGAACTCGCGCGGGGTGCCCGGACCCTCCCCGGAGGCGGGCGCCTAGGCGGGCGGTTCCTCGGCTGGCTCGGGGGGTGCGGGGGTCAACTGTGCTTTTTCAGGCGCCTGCCGGGTGTCCTGCTGGGTGCTCTGGCGGTCGTCCCGCCGGGCGTTCTGGCGGGTGTCCTGCTGGGTGCTCTGGCGGTCGTCCCGCCGGGCGTTCTGGCGTGTGCTCTGCTGGGTGTTCTGGCGGGCGTTCTGGTGCGTGCTCTGCCGGTCGTTCTGGCGGGCGTTCTGGCGGGTGCTCTGGCGGTCGTCCCGCCAGGTGTCCTGGTGCGTGCTCTGCCGGTCATCCTGCCGGGCGTCCTGCCAGTCGTCCCGCCGGGCGTCCTGCCAGTCGTCCCGGCGGGCGTCCGGTTGGGTGCTCTGCCGGTGGTCGCCCTGCCGGCCGTCCGGTTGCGCGTCCTGCCGGTCGTCCCGCCGGTCGTCCCGCCGGGCGTCCCGGCGCGTGCCCTGCCGGTCGTCCCGCCGGGTGCCCGGCTGGTCGCCCGCTCGCTCGCCGCGCAGGTCACCGCGCAGGTCGCCACGCCGCTCGCCCCGCCAGCCGTCCTCCCCAGCGATCTCCTGGGTGCCCGGTTCGGCGGGGGCGCCCGGCCCCTCCTGAATGACGGGAAAGCGCCGCGGGGCGAGGAACAGGAGCACGAGCAGGCACACGACCGCCGCGCACGCCGCCCCCAGGTACACCGCGTCGACGGCCGCGTCCACCGCGCGCCGCAGCCGGTCCGCGTCCGCCACCGAGCCCGGGTCGTCGAGCGCCTCGGCCACGGCGTCGAGCGAGCCCGACCCGCCGAGGCGGGCGCTGAGCACCGCGTTGGCCACCGCCCCGAACAGCGCGGCGCCCACCGTCTGCCCGATCTGGCGGCAGAACAGTACGGAGGCGGTGGTCGTACCGCGCTCCGCCCAGCCGACGGTCGACTGCACGCCGACGATCAGGGGGAGCTGGAAGATCCCGAGCGCGGCGCCGAGCAGCAGCATGAGCAGCGCGGGCTGCCAGGCGGAGCCGGGGTAGGGGAGGAGGGGGAAGGCGAACAGGACGCACGCGGCGGCGCCGATGCCGAGCATCGCGGTGTCGCGGAAGCCGATGCGCCGGTAGACGTGCTGGCTGAGCGCCGCGGAGACGGGCCAGCTCAGCGTCATCACGGAGAGCACGAATCCGGCGGCCACGGGCGCGAGTCGCAGCACCGACTGGGCGTACGTGGGCAGGAACACCGTCGGCGCCACCATCACCAGGCCGAGCGCGCCGAGGGCCAGGTTCACGGCGGCGATGGTGCGCCGCCGCCACACCCAGCCCGGTATCACCGGGTCCGCGGCGCGCCGCTCGACCAGCACGACCACGGCGACGCACGCGAGCCCCGCCGCGAACAGGGCGAGGGACGGCGCCGACAGCCAGTCCCAGGCGACGCCGCCCTGGACGAGGGCGGTGAGCAGTACGCCGCCCGCGGCGAAGACGGCGAGCGCGCCGGGCCAGTCGATGCGTTTCCACACCCCGGCACGGGTGCCCGGCGCAGGGGTCTCGCGCGCGGGTTCGTGGAGGTGGCGGACGATCAACCACAGGGCGAGCGCGCCCACCGGCAGATTGATGAGGAAGATCCAGCGCCAGTCGGTGTACGCGGTGATCAGGCCGCCCACCGCGGGTCCCGCGACCGCCGAAGTGGCCCATACCGTCGACAGCTTGGCCTGTATCCTCGGCCGTTCCTTGAGGGGGTACAGGTCGGCGGCGAGCGTCTGGACGGTGCCCTGGAGGGCGCCGCCGCCGAGGCCCTGGACGACGCGGAAGGCGATCAGGGCGGCCATGTTCCAGGCGACGGCGCACAGGGCCGAGCCGAGCAGGAACAGGACGCAGCCGACGACGAGGACCGGTTTGCGGCCGAAGGTGTCGGAGAGCTTGCCGTACACCGGCAGCGTGACCGTGGCGGCGAGCAGATAGCCGGAGAACAGCCAGGAGAAGACGGAGAAGCCGCCGAGCGCGCCGACGATCTGCGGCACCGCCGTCGAGACGATGGTGGCGTCGAGGGCGGCGAGCGCCATGACGAGCATGAGCGCGGCGACGACGGCGCCGCGCCTGTCGGCGGCCCGTGGTGCCGCTCCGCCGTGCGGCGTTCCTCCACCCGCTGCCATCCCCAAGATTCCTTCCCCCTGCACCTATTGCCTCGGGTCACCTTCTCACCGGGAGGGCTTCCGGGGGAGGGCGCGCCTTCAGGGGTGGAGGCTCTCTTGGCTGGTGGGGCGGGAGATCGCTCGGTTGAAGGGTGGAGCGACCCTGAGAAACGCTCCACCGCCGGGTGGAGAACCCCTAGGGGGTCCTCCGTACTGCGGACAGGGCGACGTTGGTACTGACGGAGGACGAGACCCTCCGGCCTGGTCCTTAGATTGGCTTTATGCCCGCTGGGTGGGGGCGGGGACGCGCGGCAAGGAGACGAACCGCAGTCCCGGGGGTGGGGTTTTCCCCAGGGAAAGACTGCGCTCCGCACCAGGGCGCCGGGGCACCCCGGCGGACCAGAATCTTCAGTGTGAGCAAGCGGCGGCGCGAGCGGCGGCACGGAGTGCGGCGCGAGCGGCGACACCAGCGGCTGTGAGCGAGCGGCAACGCGTACGGCACGGCACACCCGGCTCATCTCATAACGGATATAGGAGACTTACCGTGACAACGGCTGTGACCACTCCCAGGCACGGGGGTACTGGAGGGCGTACGGCCGTGGCGGCTCGGGCACGCCAGGTCGTCAAGGCCTACGGCACCGGCGAGACCCGCGTCGTCGCCCTCGACCACATCGACGTGGACATCGCCCGCGGCCAGTTCACCGCGATCATGGGCCCCTCCGGGTCCGGCAAGTCCACGCTCATGCACTGCCTCGCGGGCCTCGACAACGTCTCCTCCGGGCAGATCCATCTGGACGAGACCGAGATCACCGGCCTGAAGGACAAGAAGCTCACGCAGCTGCGCCGGGACCGGATCGGCTTCATCTTCCAGGCGTTCAACCTGCTGCCGACGCTGAACGCCATCGAGAACATCACGCTCCCGATGGACATAGCGGGCCGCAAGCCCGACCGCGCCTGGCTGGACCAGGTCGTGGACACCGTCGGCCTCGCGGGCCGCCTCAAGCACCGGCCCACCGAGCTGTCCGGCGGCCAGCAGCAGCGCGTCGCCGTGGCCCGCGCCCTCGCGTCCCGGCCGGAGATCATCTTCGGTGACGAGCCGACCGGGAACCTGGACTCCCGCGCCGGCGCCGAGGTCCTCGGCTTCCTACGCCGTTCGGTGACCGAGCTCGGCCAGACCATCGTGATGGTCACCCACGACCCGGTGGCCGCCTCCTACGCCGACCGGGTGCTGTATCTGGCGGACGGCCGCATCGTCGACGAGATGTACAACCCGACCGCGGAGCAGGTCCTCGACCGCATGAAGCACTTCGACGCCCGGGGGCGCACGTCATGACCGTCCTCAGGACCTCGATGCGCAACTTCTTCGCGCACAAGGGACGCATGGCGCTCTCCGCGGTCGCCGTCGTCCTCTCGGTGGCCTTCGTCTGCGGCACGCTCGTCTTCTCCGACACGATGTCCACCACGTTCGACAAGCTCTTCGCGGCGACGTCCGCCGATGTCACGGTCAAGCCGAAGAACGCCCCGGAGGGCGACGAGGAGGGGCCGAAGAACGGCAGGCCCGAGTCGCTGCCCGCCTCCGCGATAGCCCAGGTCGAGAAGGCCGACGGCGTGAAGTCCGTAGAGGGCGGCATCACCAGCACCAGCGTCACGGTCGCCGACTCCAAGAACAAGAACATGGGCCCGACCAGCGGCGGCCCCACCCTCGCGGGCAACTGGACCAGGAACGAACTGCGGTCCATGGAGATCACCTCCGGCCACGCCCCGCGCGGCCCCACCGAGGTGATGGTCGACGCCGACACGGCCGACAAGCACGACCTGAAGCTCGGCGAAGAGCTGCGCACCATCACGGCCAACGGCGACTTCAAGGCCAGGATCTCCGGCATCGCCACCTTCAAGGTGACCAACCCGGGCGCGGCCGTCTTCTACTACGACACCAAGACCGCCCAGCGTGAACTCCTCGGTGCGAGCGGCCGGTTCACCCATCTGAGCGTCACCGCGGCGACCGGCGTCAGCGACGCCGCCCTGAAGCAGAACGTCACCAGGACCCTGGCGGGCGACGCCGCCGCGTACAAGGTCAAGACGCAGAAGGAGAGCGCGGACGACGACCGCAAGTCCGTCGGCAGCTTCCTGGACGTCATGAAGTACGCGATGCTCGGCTTCGCCGGGATCGCCTTCCTGGTCGGTATCTTCCTGATCATCAACACCTTCTCGATGCTGGTGGCCCAGCGCACCCGCGAGATCGGCCTGATGCGCGCCATCGGCTCCAGCCGCAAGCAGGTCAACCGCTCCGTCCTGGTGGAGGCGCTGCTCCTCGGTGTCGTCGGCTCCGTCCTCGGTGTCGGCGCGGGCATCGGCCTCGCGGTCGGCCTGATGAAGCTGATGTCCGGCGTGGGCATGGAACTGTCCACGAAGGACCTCACCATCGCCTGGACGACGCCCGTGGTGGGCCTCGCCCTCGGCATCATCGTCACCGTCCTGGCCGCGTATCTCCCGGCCCGCCGGGCCGGCAAGGTCTCCCCGATGGCCGCGCTGCGCGACGCGGGGACACCGGCCGACGGCAAGGCGGGCGCGGTGCGCGCGCTGATCGGCCTGGTCCTCACCGGCGCCGGCGCCTTCGCGCTCTACACCGCGGGGCAGGCGGACAAGGCGAGCGAGGGCTCGCTGTTCCTCGGCGGCGGTGTCGTCCTGACCCTCATCGGCTTCGTGGTGGTCGGGCCGGTCCTCGCGTCCCTGGTGGTCCGGGTGATCAGCGCGGTGCTGCTGCGGATGTTCGGCCCCGTGGGCCGCATGGCCGAGCGCAACGCCCTGCGCAACCCGCGCCGCACCGGCGCCACCGGCGCGGCCCTGATGATCGGCCTCGCCCTGGTCGCCTGCCTCTCCGTGGTCGGCTCCTCGATGGTCGCCTCGGCCACCGACGAACTCGACAAGTCGGTGGGTGCGGACTTCATCGTGCGGCCCGCCGGTGACAGCGGCAAGCCGCTCACCCCGCAGTCGGTGCGCAAGCTGCGGGAGGCGCCGCACACCGGGCACGTCACGCGCGTGAAGGAGGTCCAGACGAAGCTCACGACCCCCGGGGGGAAGACCGAGAGCGAGGCGCTGGTCGCCACGGACCCGACGTACACGAAGGACCTGCGCCGAGAGACGGTCTCCGGGAGCGTGGCCGGGGCCTACCGCGGGAACGCGATGGCGGTGGGTGAGGAGTTCGCCGACAAGCACCACCTCAAGGTGGGCGACAAGCTGACGGTCGACTTCGACCACGGCAGGACGGTGAAGCTGACGCTCGCGGCCGTCATGTCGGACGACACCGCGTTCGACAAGGGCGCGATGTACACGAGCATCGCCACGGCCGAGCGCTATGTGCCCGCGGGCCGGATGCCGCTGGACTCGATGCTGCTCGCCTCGGCGGACAAGGGTCAGCAGGACGCGGCGTACAAGGCGCTGAAGGCCGCCGTGGCCGAGGACCCGGCCGTGCAGGTCATGAACCAGGCCGACTTCAAGGACGACCTGAAGGACCAGGTCGGGCAGATGCTCAACATGGTCTACGGCCTGCTCGGGCTCGCCATCATCGTGGCCGTCCTGGGCGTGGTGAACACGCTGGCGCTCTCGGTGGTGGAGCGCACCCGGGAGATCGGCCTGATGCGGGCCATCGGCCTCTCCCGGCGGCAGCTGCGCCGCATGATCCGCATGGAGTCGGTGGTCATCGCCCTCTTCGGCGCCCTGCTCGGCCTCGGCCTCGGCATGGGCTGGGGTGCCACGGCTCAGAAGCTCCTGGCACTCGAAGGGCTGAAGGTCCTGGAGATCCCGTGGCCGACGATCCTCACGGTGTTCGTGGGCTCGGCGTTCGTGGGACTGTTCGCGGCCCTGATCCCCGCGTTCCGGGCGGGACGGATGAATGTGCTGAATGCGATCGCGACGGAATAGCGTCCTGTAGGAAACGTGCAGGAAAAGGAAGCGTGGCCCCGTGGAAGGAATGCACGGGGCCACGCTTCGGGTTCACGGCCGGGCGGCCATGGCGTTGTGTCAGTTGAAGGAGCGCACGGCCTGGTAGTACTTGTTGGCCGTCTTGTTGCAGGACTTCTTCAGCTTCTTCCGCATGGCGGGCGTGTACGGGTCGGCCCAGGGCTTCCAGTTGCAGACCTGCCGCATGTCCGTCAGGAAAGCCTTGTCGATGCGGAGCTTGTGGTCCCGGCGGAACGCGGTCTTGCCGACGGTCTTCTTGTAGTTGCGGTAGCCGAAGTCGTGGCGCCAGCACGGGTTGTGGAAGTCGTAGCCGCCGGCGATCTTGTCCGGGGCCCAGGAACAGCCGTCGGTCTTCCAGTTGAACTTGTACTTCTTGACGGACGGCTTGTTCTTCTTCGAGTAGGTGTCGAACCAGCGGGCCGTGGAGGCCTTGGAGTTCGACGTGATGGACTTCATCTTCTTCAGCTTCGCGCTCTTGCTGACCTGGGCGGAAACCTGCTCGGACGAGACCTTGGAGTCGGCGACGGCCGGAGTGATGGACGTGACGACCATGAGTCCGGCGATGGCGGCACCAGGTATTGCCTTGTACAGATTCTTCACGGCGAAGCGTCCCCTCGTTCGATGATCGTCAGTCGATGATCGCTGCGAAGATGACATGCTCAGGCAATCTCTGGCAACTCCCTTGAGAGGCCTCGGTGGGCGAATGGAAACGGAATGGTTAATTCCATGCTCTCTGGCTTGGGCTTTCCCTTCCGGGGGGCACGGATATGTCACTCCTGCGATATGCCATCCGTGTTATGCCGGTGCACTCGTTAACGTCGCGGGGTGTGGGCGGCGGGGGTTCCCGTGTGTCGCGGGACGGCGGGCGACGGTGCGCGTGGAGCGCTCTCCGGGCAAGCTCAAATTTGGCTCAACTCCCTGACGACCTGGCACGTTCCCTCCTACGCTGATGCTTCGCCGGCGCGCGGGAGCGGCCTCGGGAGCGACCGGGGAAGAGGCCCGCGGCGCACCGGAGCAAGGCAGTGGGACCAATCACGGGGGTGATTCGGGATGACGTTTCCCGGCGATGCGGGCGCCAAGTGCAAACTGGAGGAGTCGGTCGGGCGCGCGGTGCGGGCGCGGCGGCAGGAGTTCGGCATGACGCAGGTGGGACTCGCGGAACGCACCGGGATGACCCAAGGAGCCATATCCCGCCTCGAACGCGGAAAATGCATGCCCACCATTCCGGTTCTTGAGCGGATAGCGGAGGCGCTGGACTCCGTCCTGCTGGTCGCGATCACCCCCAGCCGACCCGTCATGATCGGCTTCCGGAACCTGGCGCGCGCCGAGGCCGCGGCCGGATAGGGGAGCGGCGGAGACGAACGGCGTGACGGGCGGCGCCGACGTACCCTGGAGGCCCCCGGCCCGTGCGACGAGTCGGGTGTTCGCGTTGTTCGCACCGTCTCTCTTGCCTCGGACTGGATGCCTCTTCATGAGCCTGCACGGACTGCTGGACGCCGTCGTCAAGGACGCGGCCCTCGCCGAAGCGGTGAAGGCCGCGTCCGACGGCAACCGGCACCACATCGACCTCGTCGGCCCGCCCGCCGCCCGCCCCTTCGCCGTGGCGGCACTCGCCCGTGAGGCCCGCCGCACCGTGCTCGCGGTCACGGCGACCGGCCGCGAGGCCGAGGACCTGGCGGCGGCGCTGCGCACGATCCTGCCGCCCGAGGGGATCGTGGAGTACCCGTCGTGGGAGACGCTGCCGCACGAGCGGCTCTCCCCGCGCTCGGACACCGTCGGCCGCCGCCTCGCCGTCCTGCGCCGCCTCGCGCACCCCAGCGCGCCGGAGACCGGGGACCCGGAGACGGGACCGGTCTCGGTGGTCGTGGCCCCGGTGCGCTCCGTGCTCCAGCCGCAGGTCAAGGGGCTCGGCGACCTGGAGCCAGTGGCGCTGCGCACCGGTGAGTCGGCCGACCTGAACGAGACCGTCGAGGCCTTGGCAGCGGCGGCGTACGCGCGGGTGGAGCTGGTGGAGAAGCGCGGCGAGTTCGCCGTGCGCGGCGGCATCCTGGACGTCTTCCCGCCCACCGAGGAGCACCCCTTGCGGGTGGAGTTCTGGGGCGACGACGTCGAGGAGATCCGCTACTTCAAGGTCGCCGACCAGCGGTCCCTGGAGGTCGCCGAGCACGGCCTGTGGGCGCCGCCGTGCCGCGAACTGCTGCTCACCGACGAGGTCAGGGGCCGCGCCGCCGCCCTCGCCGAGGCCCACCCGGAGCTGGGCGAGCTGCTCGGCAAGATCGCCGAGGGCATCGCGGTCGAGGGCATGGAGTCCCTCGCCCCCGTCCTCGTGGACGACATGGAGCTGCTGCTCGACGTGCTCCCCGCCGGGTCCATGACGCTGGTCTGCGACCCGGAGCGGGTCCGTACGCGCGCGGCCGACCTGGTGGCGACCAGCCAGGAGTTCCTCCAGGCCAGCTGGGCCGCGACCGCCGGGGGAGGGGAGGCGCCGATCGACGTCGGCGCGGCCTCGCTGTGGGGCATCGCGGACGTCCGCGACCGGGCCCGCGAGCTGGGCGTCATGTGGTGGTCGGTGAGCCCCTTCGCCGCCGGCGAGAGCGCGCTGGACGGCGACGCCGACACCCTCAAGCTCGGCATGCACGCCCCGGAGACCTACCGCGGGGACACCGCGAAGGCCCTCGCCGACACCAAGGGCTGGCTCGCCGACGGCTGGCGCACGGTGTACGTCACCGAGGGCCACGGCCCCGCCGCCCGCACCGCCGAGGTGCTCGGCGGCGAGGGCATCGCCGCCCGCCTGGACGCCGACCTGGAGACGCTCACGCCGTCCGTGGTGCACGTGGCGTGCGGCTGCATCGACTACGGCTTCGTCGACCCCGCCCTGAAGCTCGCCGTGCTCACCGAGACCGACCTCACCGGCCAGAAGGCGGCCGGCAAGGACGGCGCCCGGATGCCCGCCCGGCGCCGCAAGTCCATCGACCCGCTCACCCTCGAAGCGGGCGACTACATCGTGCACGAGCAGCACGGCGTCGGCCGCTACATCGAGATGGTGCAGCGCACGGTGCAGGGCGCGACCCGCGAGTACCTGGTCGTGGAGTACGCCCCCGCCAAGCGCGGCCAGCCCGGCGACCGTCTTTACATCCCCACCGACCAACTGGAGCAGATCACCAAGTACGTGGGCGGCGAGGCCCCCACGCTGCACCGCCTCGGCGGCGCCGACTGGACCAAGACCAAGGCGCGCGCGAAGAAGGCCGTCAAGGAGATCGCCGCCGACCTGATCAAGCTGTACAGCGCCCGGATGGCGGCGCCCGGCCACGTCTTCGGCCCCGACACGCCCTGGCAGCGCGAGCTGGAGGACGCCTTCCCCTACGTGGAGACGCCCGACCAGCTCACCACCATCGCCGAGGTCAAGGAGGACATGGAGAAGTCGGTCCCGATGGACCGGCTGATCTGCGGCGACGTCGGCTACGGCAAGACGGAGATCGCGGTCCGCGCGGCCTTCAAGGCCGTCCAGGACGGCAAGCAGGTCGCCGTCCTCGTCCCCACCACCCTCCTGGTCCAGCAGCACTTCGGCACGTTCTCCGAGCGGTACTCGCAGTTCCCGGTGAACGTGCGCGCCCTCAGCCGCTTCCAGACCGACACCGAGTCCAAGGCCACCCTCGAAGGGCTGCGCGAGGGCTCCGTGGACGTCGTCATCGGCACCCACCGCCTGTTCTCCTCCGAGACCAGGTTCAAGGACCTCGGCCTGGTCATCGTCGACGAGGAGCAGCGGTTCGGCGTCGAGCACAAGGAGCAGCTGAAGAAGCTGCGCGCCAACGTCGACGTGCTCACGATGTCCGCGACGCCCATCCCCCGTACGCTCGAAATGGCCGTGACCGGCATCCGCGAGATGTCCACGATCACCACGCCCCCCGAGGAGCGGCACCCGGTCCTGACCTTCGTCGGGCCGTACGAGGAGAAGCAGATCGGCGCGGCGGTCCGCCGTGAGCTGCTCCGCGAGGGCCAGGTCTTCTACATCCACAACCGCGTCGAGTCGATCGACCGGGCCGCGGCCCGGCTGCGCGACATCGTCCCCGAGGCGCGTATCGCGACCGCCCACGGCCAGATGTCCGAGCAGGCCCTGGAGCAGGTCGTCGTGGACTTCTGGGAGAAGAAGTTCGACGTGCTCGTCTCGACCACGATCGTCGAGTCCGGCATCGACATCTCCAACGCCAACACCCTCATCGTGGAGCGCGGCGACAACTTCGGCCTGAGCCAGCTGCACCAGCTCCGCGGCCGGGTGGGCCGCGGCCGCGAGCGCGGCTACGCCTACTTCCTGTACCCGCCGGAGAAGCCGCTGACCGAGACCGCCCACGAGCGCCTGGCGACGATCGCCCAGCACACGGAGATGGGCGCGGGCATGTACGTGGCGATGAAGGACCTGGAGATCCGCGGCGCGGGCAACCTCCTCGGCGGCGAGCAGTCCGGGCACATCGCGGGCGTCGGCTTCGACCTGTACGTCCGTATGGTCGGCGAGGCCGTGGCCGACTACCGGGCGTCCCTAGAGGGCGGTGTGGAGGAGGAGCCGCCGCTGGAGGTCAAGATCGAGCTGCCGGTGGACGCGCACGTCCCGCACGACTACGCGCCCGGCGAGCGGCTGCGCCTCCAGGCGTACCGCTCCATCGCCTCCGCGAACACGGAGGAGGACGTCAAGGCCGTCCGCGAGGAGCTGACCGACCGCTACGGCAAGCTGCCGGAGCCGGTGGAGAACCTGCTGCTCGTGGCGGGTCTGCGGATGCTGGCGCGGGCCTGCGGCGTCGGCGAGATCGTGCTCCAGGGCAGCAACATCCGGTTCGCGCCGGTGGAGCTGCGCGAGTCCCAGGAACTGCGCCTCAAGCGGCTCTACCCCGGCGCCGTCATCAAGCCGACGGGCCAGCAGGTGCTCATCCCGCGCCCGAAGACGGCGAAGGTCGGCGGCAAGCCGCTGGTCGGCCGGGACCTGCTCGGCTGGGTCGGGGAGTTCCTGGCGTCGGTGCTCGGCTCGTAGCCCGCGGCTTGTAGCCCGCGGCTCGTAGCCCCTGCGCCATCCCGGTCCCGGCCCCGGTCCCGGCCCCGGCCCCGGTCCCGGCCCCGGCCCCGCCTCAGGGAGTGCAGGCCGCCGCGATGGACAGGCCGTTCTCGTAGAGGTGGTGCCGGGTGATCCGGCCGTCCTCGACGGTCAGGCGCAGGGCGAAGGGGCCCTCGAAGGACTTGCCGGTGGCGCGTACGGTCCCTGACAGATACCCCATGAGGACGGCGTCGGGGCCGTCGACGAGGAAGGCGTCCACGGAGGCCCGCGCGTCCTCCGTCACGGTGTACCGGGCCAGGTCCGTGACCTGGGCGGCGCACTCGGCGGCGGTGGCGCGCGGGCGGATCCAGGGGCACGCCGGGTTCTCGGCGAGCAGCCAGTCGACGCGGTCCGCGAACAGCGCCGTGAGCCGCTCGGTGTCCCCGGCCATGCGGGCGGCGAGGAAGGCGCGGACGGTGGCGCGGGTGGCGTCGGCGCGGGTGGCGTCGGCCAGGGTTTCCGTTCCGGCCTCGGTGGGTGCGGTGACGTTGATGGTGTCCATACCGGCAGCTTGCCGCGCCGGGGCGGGCCGGTCGATTACGCCGCAGGTAACACCCGTACGGGGGAGCGGCGGCCCCGGCCGCTACGGTGGGTGCCGGTCCTGAGCGGGCCGTTTCTGGGGAGGGAACACTGTGAGGTTCGCGGGCACCGTGACGCGTGGACGGGCGGCGGCAGGGCGGGCGGCGCGAGGCCGGGCGGCGGGGCGGCGTACGGCCGCGGGCGCGGCGGCCCTGCTGGTCCTGCTCGGCGGGGCGGCGGGCTGCAAGAGCGACACCGACAGCGGCAAGGGCGATGCCGCGAGCGGCGGCACGGGCTCCGCAGCGAAGGCCGGAGCGGCGCTGGCGGCCGTGGACTCACTCGCCGTCAAGGGCCGCGCCCCCAAGACCGGTTACGACCGCGCGCGGTTCGGCAGCCCCTGGGCCGACACCGACTCCAACGGGTGCGGCACCCGGGACGACATACTCAAACGGGACCTGGACGGCGTGAGGTTCCGCGGCGGCGACTGCACGGTGGTGTCGGGCAGGCTCGCCCCCGACCCGTACACCGGCAAGGACGTGACGTTCACGCGCGGTCGCAGCCGGGTCGACATCGACCACGTCGTGGCCCTCTCCGACGCCTGGCAGAAGGGCGCGGGCAAGTGGAGCCCCAGCAAGCGCATAGCCCTGGCCAACGACCCCCTGAACCTCCTCGCCGTCGACGCGGGCCCCAACCGCGGCAAGGGCGACGGCGACACGGCGACCTGGCTGCCCGCGAACAAGCCCTACCGGTGCGCGTATGTCGCGCGGCAGGTCGCGGTGAAGAAGAAGTACGGGCTGTGGGTGACCGGCGCCGAGCGGGACGCGATGCGCCGGGTCCTCTCGCGCTGCCCGCAGGAGAAGCTGCCGGGCGGCGGCAGCCCGACCGAGGCACCGGGGCGGTTCCGGGCGCGGTGAGGTGCGTGGCGGCCCGGTGGGGCGTGGCGCATGGCGGCCCGGTGGGCGCGACGCATGGCGGCCCGGTGGGGCGGAGCGGGGCAGCGGGCAGGTGCCCGGCGCGGAAAACCGTTTCCCCGGGGCGCGCCCGCGCGGCTAACGTCCGAGGAGTGAACCTGAAGATCACCACCCTTGCCGAGCGCCCCGAACTGACCGGCGCGATGTGGGCCATGCCCGACACGTGGGCGGAGTTCGTGCAGTACGACCTCGTCGCGTGGTCGCACATGGTGCGGATCGCCGTGGAGTGGCCGGAGTACGTCCTGATCGCCACGGACGACGCGGGGCGGGTGGTGGCGCGCGCGTTCAGCGTGCCGTTCGCGCTGCGGGCCGAGGGGCGCGGGGAACTGCCGGACGGCGGGTGGGACCAGGTCGTGCTGTGGGCGTTCTCGGACCTCAAGCGCGGCCGGGAGACGGACACCGTCAGCGCGGTCGAGATCACGGTGGCCCCCGACGCGCAGGGCCGGGGCCTGTCCGGGCGGATGCTCGCCGCCCTGCGGGAGAACGCCCGCGGACGCGGCTACGGCGAGGTCGTCGCCCCCGTGCGCCCGAACGCCAAGCACCTGGAGCCCGCCACCCCCGTGGAGGAGTACGCGTGGCGCACCCGGGACGACGGGCTGCCGCACGACCCCTGGCTGCGGACGCACGTCCGCGCGGGCGGTGTCGTCGAGAAGGTGGCGCCGGTGTCCATGACGGTGTCGGGCACGACGGCGCAGTGGCGCGACTGGACGGGACTGCCGTTCGACACGGAGGGCCTCGTCGAGGTGCCCGGCGCCCTGGTCCCGGTGCACTGCGCGCCCGCGCGCGGCTACGCGGTGTACGTGGAACCGAACGTGTGGGTGCGGCACGTGCTCTGAGCCGCCGGCCGTGAGCCGTGCTCCGAGCCACGAGCCACCTGCGGTGAGCCGCCGGCCGTAAGCCGTGCTCCGAGCCACGAGCCACCTGCGGTGAGCCGCCGGCCGTGAGCCGTGGGCGATGACGGCACGGGTGGGGCCCTTGTGACCAGTACGGCAACGGTTCGGTACAACCCGGGACCGGTTGTGCTGGTCGGCCTATACGCTCGTTCTGCATTTGTTCGTTCATCGGGTCTCTGGAGCAGCCATGCACGGCCACGGCTATGGGCCGCACGTATCACCGGCCCCTTCCGGGCCGTATGTGACGTTGCGCGTGATGTTCGTCGTGCTCGCCGTCGTCACGTGCGGGTTCCTCGCGTGGGCCGCGATGCTGCGGCTCGCCCTGGTCACGCGCAAGGCGCTGGACTGGCTGCTCTTCACGGCCGTGGTCGTGCTGGAGGCCGCCGCCGTCATCCTCATCGCGGTGGACCCGGGCGACGACGAGTTCACCGGGTCCGGCAACACGGGCATGGCGATCCTGCTCTCCACGCTCGTCCCCGTGATCGCCTACTACCTGACCATGGACATCCGGCACTTCTCCCAGCTCACGCGGGCGGCGCAGGCCGCGGCGTTCGCGCAGACGCAGGCCCCGTCCCCGTACCAGCAGACGCAGTTCGGCCAGACGCAGTTCGGCGGCGGCTACGTACCACCCCAGCCCCAGCCGCCCCAGCCCCAGCAGGCGCCCCAGGCGTCGTACGGCTACCCGGCGCCTGGGCCCGGCCCGGCAGGTCCGCCGAGTCCGCCAGGTCCCGCCCGCATCGACCAGGTCCGCGCCGAACTCGACGAGCTGAGCGACTACCTGCGCAAGCAGGAAGGCGGCAACTGACCGTGGCGGGGGGCACGGACCACCGCGTGGTCGCCGGGCGGTACGAGCTGTCGACGCTGCTCGGCCAGGGCGGCATGGGCCAGGTCTGGGCGGCCTACGACCAGCGCCTCGACCGCCGGGTCGCGGTGAAGCTGCTGCGCCCGGACCGGGTCGCGGGCCCCGCGGGCCAGGCCCAGACCGAGGAGCTGCGGCGCCGCTTCACCCGCGAGTGCCGCGTCACCGCGCAGGTCGACCACCCCGGCCTGGTCACGGTCCACGACGCGGGCAGCGACGGCGACGACCTGTACCTCGTCATGAGTTACGTCGACGGGTCCGACCTCGGCGACCACCTCGCCGAGCACGCCCCCTACCCCTGGCAGTGGGCGGTCGCCGTCGCCGCCCAGATGTGCGCCGTCCTGTCCGCGGTGCACGCCGTGCCGATCGTGCACCGCGACCTCAAACCGCGGAACGTGATGGTGAAGCAGGACGGCACGGTCACCGTCCTCGACCTCGGCATCGCCTCGGTCATGGACACCGACACCACCCGCCTCACCCACACCGGTTCCCCGATCGGCAGCCCCTCGTACATGGCGCCCGAGCAGGCCATGAGCGGCGCCGTCGGCCCGTACACGGACCTGTACGCGCTCGGCGTCGTCCTGCACGAACTCCTCAGCGGCGACGTGCCGTTCTCCGGCTCGACCGCGCTCGGCGTGCTGCACCGCCATCTGTACGAGCCGCCGGTGCCGGTGCGCAGGCTGCGCCCCGAGGTGCCCGACGCCCTCGAATCCCTCGTCCTGCGGCTGCTCGCCAAGGACCCGCAGCACCGCCCCGCCAGCGCCCAGGACGTGTACGAGGAGCTCGCGCCGCTGCTGCCGGGGCGCGCCGTGCCCACCGGCCGCCCGCTCGACCCGACCCGCCCGTTCCTGCGCCCGGCCGCGCCCTGGCCCGACCGCGCCACGACGCCCGCCCCGCAGCCCCGGCCGCCCGGCCCCGCCCAGGGCGTCGCCGCCGCCGTCGACGAGGTCAAGCGGCTGCTCGGCGAGGGCCGCATCACCCAGGCCGTGGACATCCTCGGCGCGATCCTGCCCGACGCCGCCGCCCGGCACGGCGAGCACTCACCCGTCGTCCGCACCCTGCGCAAGCAGTACGCGGCCACGCTCATGGACGACGGCCAGTACCGCCGCGCCCTGCCGGAGCTGCGCCGCCTCGCCGACCAGCGCGCCGCCGAGTCCGGGCACGCCGACCCGCAGTCGCTCCAGTTCCGCTACGAGGCCGCGCAGTGCCTGGAGCAGCTCGGCGAACCGGCCGCGGCGCTCGCCGAGTACCGGTCCCTCCTCCCCTATTACGAGAACCAGTACGCCACCGCCGACATCCGCCAGTCCCTGGAGATCCGGCGCCGCGTCGGCCAGCTCCTGCTCGCCCTCGGTGACCGCCCCGCCGCCCACGACATCCTGGGGCGCCTCCTCCTCGACGCCGAGCGGGTGCACGGCGTCGGCCACCCCTTCCCCGCGGAGATCCGGCGCACCCTGCACTGGCTGGGACAGATGCGGGGCCAGTGATCCCGCAGTGCCCGAACTCCTCGCGAATCGTTGGTCGAATGGGTGGCCGAGCCGACCACCACTGCCTACCATCGATCACCGCAAGACTTTGTGCAGCGAAGCACAATCTCTCCACCGGGAGGTCCACTTGCACCGCCGCAGCAGCCGCCGTCGCTCCGCGCTCATCCTCTCCGCAGCCGCCCTCGTCGCGGCGCCGCTCCTGACCGGCTGCGGCAACGACGCGCATCCCGGTGCCGCGGCCGTCGTCGGCGACCAGCGCATCACGGTCGCCCAGCTGGAGAACAGGGTGAACGAGGTGCGCTCCGCCCAGCGGGCCGCCGTCCCGGACGACACGCAGTACGAGCAGGTCATCGCCAAGAGCGGCGGCCTGGCCCGCAGCACGCTGCACACGATGGTGCTCGACAAGGTCCTGCACCAGGCGGCGCGGGACGCCGACGTGAGCGTCACGCGCAAGGAGATCCAGACCATGCGCGCGGGCCTGGAGGAGCAGGCGGGCGGCCCCAAGGCCCTGGAGACGGAGTGGCTCCAGCGCTACAGCGTCGCGCCCGGCCGCCTCGACGACAGCATCCGCACGGAGATCGAGGCACAGAAGATCGCCCGCGCGCTCGGCGCCGACATGAACGCTCCCGAGGGCCAGAACACCTTCTGGGCCGCCATGTCCAAGGCCTCCAAGAAGCTGGACGTCGACCTGAACCCGCGGTACGGCACCTGGGACGTCAAGGGGAGCAAGCGCGCGGACGTGCGGACTCCCTGGGTCCGGGAGTCTTCACCGGGCGGGGCGGCGCCCACGCAGATGTGAGGGGGGCGCCCCGTCTGGCGGGGCGCCGTTGTCTGGGGGGGTGCCCCGTCAGGGGCGGGTGCGCGTCCCGGCGGTGTGCGGGGGTGAGCTACGTTCGGGGTGTGAACGAGATCGAGACCGGCGGGGACGGCGTGGGCCGAGTCGTCCTGCTCACGACCAGCCACCGCGTCGCGCCCGGACTCCTGTCCTGGCCGGCCTGGCAGGCGCTGCACGGCGCGGACGAGGTCCTGTGCGCCGACGCCACGCACCCCCAGCTCCCCTATCTGCGGGAAGCGGGCGTCGACGTCAAGCAGGCCGCGCCCACCGCCGAGGAGCTGGTGCGGGCGTGTGCCGGGGACCGCACGGTGCTCGTCGTCGCCACCGCCGAGGGCGACCGCCCCCTCACCGACGGCCTGGCCCGGCTCGCGGGTTCCGGCCGCGTCCCGATGCCGGACCTGGAGCTGCTCCCCGGCTCGTACGACCTGCCGGGCGCCCGCCTCCTCGACCTGGTCCAGGTCATGGACCGCATCCGCGCCGAGTGCCCCTGGTCCTCGCGTCAGACCCACCGGGGCCTCGCGAAGTACGCCATCGAGGAGGCGTACGAACTCGTCGAGGCCATCGAGGAGGGCGACACGGACGAGCTGCGCGAGGAGCTGGGCGACGTCCTCCTCCAGGTCGTCTTCCACGCACGCATCGCGGAGGAGGCCGAGGACGGCGCCTTCTCCGTGGACGACGTCGCCGCAGGCATCGTCGACAAGCTCATCCACCGCCATCCGCACGTCTTCGGCGAGGACACCGCGTCCACTCCGGAGGAGGTCAAGGCGCACTGGCTGCGCACCAAGGCCCAGGAGAAACAGCGCACCTCCGTCACCGAAGGCATCCCCCTCGGTCAGCCCGCCCTCGCCCTCACCGCCAAGCTGGCGTCCCGCGTCCGCACGGCGGGCCTGGAGGTGCCGCTCCCGACGGGCGACGGACCCGGGTACGAACTCCTCGCGCTCGCCGCCCGCGCGGAGTCCGAGGGCACGGACCCGGAGGCGGCGCTGCGGGCGGCGGCGCGGGCCTATCGGGACGCGGTGCTGGTCGCTGAGGCCGCGAGGGCGGGGCGGAGTTAGTACCGTTGCTCTCAGGCGGGACGACCGGTGGGGGCTTGCGTGGTACGGGAGTTGTCGGACCTGGCGAAGACGGACCTGGCGAAGGCCGGAGTGCGCGTCCTGGTGGCGGCGGCACGCCTGGGACAGCTGAAGACGGTCGAGCCCCGGTTCCTCACGTTCCTGGCTCAGCAGACGCATCTCGCGGAGGACGACAGACCTCCTGCCGCTTCGGCGTCCCTGGTCCAGTACCACACTTGGTGGATCCATCGCTTGGACGACGTGCTTCAGCACGACTCGGCGGCTGCCACCCCCCTGCGGAACGTCGTCGACTGGTCGATGCGCTGGCTTGCCGATCACCCGGCCGACCCCACCGCGGAGCCCGGACCGACGGCGCCCGCGCAGGCTGCTTCGCCCCTGCCGGCGGGGTCGCCCGGAGGCCGGCCCACCGCGGCGTCCGAGGAGTGGCCCCCGGCAAGGCCCGGAAGGTGGCCCACCGCGGCCACCGCGCCTCGGGTGCCCCGGACTTTGCAAGGCCGGCCCAGCAGGGCTCCCGGGGGCGCGTCCGCCGAGACGCCCGGGAGCCGGCCCCCTCCGGCACCCCAGGAACCGTCCGGTGAGGCGCCGCGTGCCACCCCCGCCCCCACCCACAACTCCATGGCAGGCGGCACCGTCCACCACCTCATCCAGACCGGCACGGTGCACTCCCTCACCCTGCACGCGGGCCACCCGGCGCACGCGGGCTCCCTGCCCGCTCCGCACGACTGGCCCCGCGCCGACCAGGTCGACCCCGTCGCCCTCGGGGTGCGGCGTTCACGGCGGTTCGGGAACGAGACGGGGCTGCCGCCGTACGTGCGGCGGGACGTCGACAGCAAGCTGGACGCCCTTGTCATCACGGCGGACGTCATGGGCGGCCTCCTCGTGGTCACCGGCCCCGCCCTCTCGGGCACCAGCCGCACCGCGTGGGAGGCCGTCCGTCGCAACACCCCCACGGACACCCGGATCTTCGCCCCGTCGCCGGGCACCGACCTACGGGCCCTGCCCGCCCTGCTGCGCGCCGCCGAAGACAAGTCGTCGTACGCCCTCTGGCTGGACGAACTCGATGGGCACATCGGTGAGAACGGTCTCGACGTGAACCTCCTCGCGCAGCTCACGGCGTTGCACGTACCGGTGATCGCCACGATGCGCGACGAGGTCTACGACACCCACCGCTTCGGACGCCACCCGGCGTCGAGACTGCTCGGCGGAGCCGACACCGTGGAGCTCACCAGCCTCTGGAGCGAGGCCGAACGCACGCGGCTCGCGGCGGCCGACGACCCGCGTCTGGTGGACGCGGTGCGGTGGCGCGGCGACAGCGGCGTCACCGAGTTCCTGGCGCTCGGCCCGGAGCTGTGGGACGAGTGGCGCCGCGCACGCCGCGCGGCGGCCCACCCGCACGGCCACCGGCTCGTGCGCGCAGCCGTCGACCTCGCCCGGTGCGGCATCGAGGGTGACATCCCGCAGTCACTGCTGCGGGGCGTGATCGAGGTGTACGGGGCCGTCCCCACCGGGAAGCCGTTCGGGGAGGCTCTGCTGTGGGCGTACAAGAAGCGCCACGACGTCACCGGGCTCCTGGTGCGCGGCAGCACGAGCACCAGATGGCGGCCGTACGGCTCCCTCGTCGCGGACGCGGCGCGGTCGCCAGAGAGCGAGCCGGTGCCCGACGACGTGTGGATCCTCGCCATCGACGCGGCGAAGAGCGACCCCGGGCTGCCCTTCACCGCGCTGGCGGAGGCGTTCCGCGGGATCCTCCTCGCGCGCGCGGAGAGAGGGGACGTCGACGCGATGACGGCGCTCGCCGCCCTCGCCCTGGACCTGGAGGACGTGGAAGCGGCCATGGAGTGGTACGGCGCGGCCGCCCGGCTCGGCGACGCGCGGGCGGGCTTCGAGCTGGGCATGCTGCTGGCCGAGCACCGCTCGGAGGTCGAGGCGATCCCGTACCTGGAGGCCGCAGCCGCGAAGGGCCTGCACGGTGCCGCGTCGGTCCTCGCCGACCTCTACCAGCGCCGCTGCGCGCACTGGCTGTGGGTGGCGGCCGACCGGGGTGAGCCCGAAGCCCTGAGCCGGCTCAAGGGCCCGCTGTCGCCGCAGTCGATGATCCCGCCACCCGGCACCTCCTGAACCCGGGCTGCCCCGGGGCTCCGCCCCGCCCCCGGGGCTCCGCCCCGCCCCCGGGGCTCCGCCCCGCCCCCGGGGCTCCGCCCCGCCCCCGGGGCTCCGCCCCGCCCCCGGGGCTCCGCCCCGCCCCCGGGGCTCCGCCCCGCCCCCTGGGCTCGGCCCTGGACGCAGAACTCCGCCCCGGCCCCGGATACCGTCGACCCATGCAAGACCAGCCACCCCCCGCCTGCCCCCACAGCACCCCCACCCCACCCCGACCCCCCGAGCCCGACCTCTTCACCTGGGAGTTCGCCAGCGACCCCTATCCGGCCTACGCCTGGCTGCGGGAGTACGCGCCGGTGCGGTGGACCGAGTTGCCGAGCGGGGTGGAGGCCTGGCTGGTGACGCGGTACGCGGACGCGCGGGAGGCGCTCGCCGAGCAGCGGCTGAGCAAGAACCCGGCGCACCACGACGAGCCCGCGCACGCCAGGGGCAGGACCGGGATCCCGGGCGAGCGCAAGGCCGAGCTGATGACGCATCTGCTCAACATCGACCCGCCGGACCACACCCGGCTGCGCCGCCTGGTGTCGAAGGCGTTCACCCCACGCCGGGTGGCCGCGTTCGCGCCGCGCGTGCAGGAGCTGACGGACCAGCTCATCGACCGGTTCGCGGAGAAGGGCGAAGCCGACCTCATCCACGAGTTCGCCTTCCCGCTCCCCATCTACGCCATCTGCGACCTGCTCGGCGTACCCCGCGAGGACCAGGACGACTTCCGGGACTGGGCGGGCATGATGATCCGGCACGGGGGAGGCCCCCGGGGCGGCGTCGCGCGGTCGGTGAAGAAGATGCGCGGCTATCTCGCCGAGCTCATCCACCGCAAGCGGGCCGACCCCGGCGACGACCTGATCTCCGGCCTGATCCGCGCCTCCGACCACGGCGAGCACCTCACCGAGAACGAGGCCGCCGCCATGGCCTTCATCCTGCTGTTCGCCGGGTTCGAGACGACCGTGAACCTGATCGGCAACGGTACCTACGCCCTGCTCACCCACCCCGAACAGCGCGAGCGGCTGCAACGCTCCCTCGCGGCGGGGGACACCGCCCTCCTGGAGACGGGCGTCGAGGAACTGCTCCGCTACGACGGCCCCGTCGAGCTGGCCACCTGGCGCTTCGCCACCGAGCCGCTGCGCATCGGCGGCCAGGACATCGCCGCCGGCGACCCGGTGCTCGTCGTCCTCGCCGCCGCCGACCGCGACCCCGCCCGTTTCGCGGAGCCCGACCTCCTCGATCTGTCCCGGCGCGACAATCAGCACCTCGGGTACGGGCACGGCATTCACTACTGCCTCGGTGCCCCGCTCGCCCGCCTGGAGGGACAGACGGCACTCGCGACTTTGCTGCGCCGTCTGCCGGACCTTCAACTAGGCGCCCAGCCGGGGGAGTTGCGGTGGCGCGGCGGCCTCATCATGCGTGGCCTGCGGAGTCTGCCGGTGCGCTTCACGCCGCCCGGATCCGACAGCCGGACAGGTACGTGACTGACGGCCCGTCAAGGCTGTGACTTTCACGTGATCTGCGCTGCATCGACTTGTGACTGACGTTCGACTGCGGCTACTTTCACGACGGCTCGGCACCCCAGCGCACCACGTGCCGCAGCAGTCCCTGCCGTCACTCGAAAGGCACGTGCATGCTCTCCGGCCAAGGCCGTCACCGCCGCCCCCGCCAGGCCCCTGCGATCGTCGTCGCGGCCGGCGTCACCGGATCCGCCATCGCGATCCCGCTGCTCGGCGCCACCGGCGCGAGCGCCGCGGACGCCACGACGTGGGACAAGGTCGCGGAGTGCGAGAGCGGCGGCGCCTGGAGCGCCAAGGGTGACGGGTACTACGGCGGACTACAGATGACGCAGGAGACCTGGGAGGACTACGGCGGCCTCGCCTACGCGCCGAGCGCCGACGAGGCCAGCCGCTCCCAGCAGATAGCCGTCGCCGACGCGGTCCTCGCCGACCAGGGCCCCGCCGCCTGGCCGAACTGCGGCCCGGCCGCGGGCCTCAGCAAGGACGACGCGGCCGCCGATGTCGACCCGGGCCTGCCGGTGACGCCGAGCAAGCCCTCGGGCTCCTCGGGCTCCTCCGGCTCCTCCGACGACGCGGACGGGACGGGCCGGGACGGCAAGGGCTCATCCGACTCCAAGGGTTCCACCGACGCCCGGGACAAGGACCACGCCGACGGCAAGAGCGGCGAGGGTGCCTCGGACGAGAGAACCGGCAAGCACCGCAAGCCGGGCAGCGGCGACGCGACCGGCGAGGCCGGCACCTCGGGCCCGAGCGGTGAGAAGAGCGACGGGCGGAACGGCGAGGGCGGCGAGGGCGGCGACCAGGACGGTCAGGACGCGGGCCGGGACGGCAAGTCCGAGGGCCGCGACTCCACTTCGCCCGGTGCCGGGGACGACTCCGGCGCCGACGGCACGCCTTCGGGCTCCGAAGGGACGGACGACGCCTCGGGGGACGCCGCTGAATCCTCTGAAGGCACCTCAGGACGCCACCGCGGCCCCAGCGCGGACGAGGACGCCGCCGGCGACTCCGCCGCGGGCTCCGCGGGGCGGCACGCCTCTCGTGGGGGAGACCGCGACTCGCGTGGCCCCGGCAGCGCCGCGGACACCTACACGGTCCGCTCCGGCGACAACCTCTCGCGGATCGCGGACCGACACGACCTTGACGGCGGCTGGTCCTCCCTCTACGCGGGCAACAAGAAGACCGTCGGCGCCGACCCGGACCTCATTCTCCCCGGTCAGGAGCTTGAGCTGAAGGAGAAGCAGGCCGCGGAAGCGGACGGGAAATAGCCGCGACACGCCGAGAGTTGAGCGGCAGTTCGCGGTGAATGTCCGGTTTAAAGACGGTGAGAGGCAAGTGAGAGATGGGTCTCAGAAGCCCTGATCGTCTTTGAAATTCCGCTGATTGCCCGTCTACGGTCGTGACCGCTCGCCACAGCGGGCCCCGCCGGTCGGTACGCCGAATCCTGCCAACGGCCGGACGGGAACAGTCGTCGCTTCGAGCGCCGAAGGCAGGAGCGGGGGACCCAAGGTAAGCGCCGGGCCCGTCCGTTGCGCAGCGAGATGTTGCGCGAGGGGCAGGAGCGGCTAGGGGTTAAGTCGCACGCAGTCTGTGCGGCCGGGCACTCACCCGCCCGAACCCGACAGCTCACCTCGCAGGCGTCGGTGAGGGGATCCATCCATGCTGTTTTCCGGCAAGGGCAAGCACCGTCGTCCGTCCAAGGCCACTCGCGCGGCCACCGTCGTCGGCGTCACCGGCGCCGCTGTCGCCGCCCCGCTGATGGCGACCGGCACGGCCAGCGCCGCCACGGCCGACCAGTGGGACCGCGTCGCGCAGTGCGAGGCCGGCGGCAACTGGTCCATCAACACCGGCAACGGCTACTACGGCGGCCTGCAGTTCTCGGCGTCCACCTGGGCCGCGTACGGCGGCACGCAGTACGCCTCCACCGCCGACAAGGCCTCCAAGTCGCAGCAGATCGCGATCGGCGAGAAGGTCCTCGCGGGCCAGGGCAAGGGTGCCTGGCCGAGCTGCGGCGTGGGCCTGACCGGCGCGTCGTACAACGGCGGCGGTGGCGGTGGCGGCGGCGAGCAGTCGCAGCCGCAGCACCAGACCCAGCAGGCCAAGCCGCAGCAGCAGGCCAAGCCGCAGCAGCAGCCGCGCCAGCAGGCGCAGCCCCAGCAGCAGGCGCAGCCGAAGCCGCAGGCCGCCCCGCAGGCCGCTCCGCAGACCGAGCAGAAGAAGACCGTCGAGACCCCGACCGGCAAGGTCGTGAAGAAGGGCGACGGCGAGTACAAGGTCAAGACGGGCGACACCCTGTCCAAGATCGCCGACTCGCACGAGGTCAAGGGCGGCTGGCAGAAGGTCTACAAGCTCAACGGCGACATCATCGACGACGCCGACTTCATCTACCCGGGCCAGCAGCTGCACCTCAGCTGACCCACGGCCCCCGCCCTGTCCGGACAGGGCGCCTCGCTCCGGTCCCGCGGAGCGCCCCCGTCCCCACGGGTCCCCTCGCCCCGGTGCGCGTATCCCCCGTACGCACCGGGGCGAGGTGCTGTACGGGTGCCATCGGATGCCACCGGATGCCACCGGGCTACGCCGAGCGCGAAGCTACCGCCGAGTAGGAGCCGGGCTCGCGTCCTGATTGCCGGGGAAACGGCGCTCCGCCCGTCCCACGGTCCGGGCAGTCGGCTGGCCGAAGCTCCCGGGCCCGTTAGGCTCAGGAGACGCAGGGCCGATGAAGACCATGCAAGCCATGCGCAAGCCCGCGCCCACAGTGGTGCACGCCATGCGCCCCTAGCGTCACATCCCAGAAGGAGATGCTCGTGCCGTCCATCGACGTCGTCGTAGCCCGGGAAATCCTGGACTCCCGAGGCAACCCCACGGTCGAGGTCGAGGTCGGCCTCGACGACGGGTCCACCGGCCGCGCCGCGGTTCCGTCCGGCGCCTCCACCGGCGCCTTCGAGGCCATCGAACTGCGTGACGGAGACGCCAACCGCTACGGCGGCAAGGGCGTCGAGAAGGCCGTTCTCGCCGTCATCGAGCAGATCGGCCCGGAGCTCGTCGGGTACGACGCCACCGAGCAGCGCCTGATCGACCAGGCGATGTTCGACCTCGACGCCACCGACAACAAGGGCTCGCTCGGCGCGAACGCCATCCTCGGCGTCTCCCTCGCCGTCGCGCACGCCGCGTCCGAGGCCTCCGACCTCCCCCTCTTCCGCTACCTGGGCGGCCCGAACGCGCACCTGCTGCCGGTCCCCATGATGAACATCCTGAACGGCGGGTCCCACGCGGACTCCAACGTCGACATCCAGGAGTTCATGATCGCCCCGATCGGCGCGGAGTCCTTCTCCGAGGCGCTGCGCTGGGGCGCCGAGGTCTACCACACGCTGAAGAAGGTCCTGAAGACCAAGGGACTGTCCACCGGCCTCGGCGACGAGGGCGGCTTCGCGCCGAACCTGGAGTCGAACCGCGCGGCCCTCGACCTCATCGTCGAGGCCATCAAGCAGGCCGGTTACGTCCCCGGTGAGCAGATCGCGCTCGCCCTCGACGTCGCCGCGTCGGAGTTCTACAAGGACGGCAGCTACGAGTTCGAGGGCAAGTCCCGCTCGGCCGCCGAGATGACCGAGTACTACTCCGAGCTGGTCTCCGCGTACCCGCTGGTCTCCATCGAGGACCCGCTGTACGAGGACGACTGGGACGGCTGGCAGATCATCACCGAGAAGCTGGGCGAGAAGGTCCAGATCGTCGGCGACGACCTGTTCGTCACCAACCCGGAGCGCCTGCAGCGCGGCATCGACGACAGCGCCGCCAACGCCCTCCTGGTGAAGGTCAACCAGATCGGTTCGCTGACCGAGACCCTGGACGCCGTCGAGCTGGCCCAGCGCAACGGCTTCAAGTGCATGATGTCGCACCGCTCCGGCGAGACCGAGGACGTCACCATCGCCGACCTCGCCGTCGCCGTGAACTGCGGCCAGATCAAGACCGGCGCCCCGGCCCGCTCGGACCGCGTCGCCAAGTACAACCAGCTCCTGCGCATCGAGGAGATCCTCGACGACGCGGCCGTGTACGCGGGCCGCAGCGCGTTCCCCCGCTTCAAGGGCTGAGGCGCTTCGAGGGCTGAGGCACCGGGCCCCCTCGGGGGTCAATGGGCTGGGCCCTAGCCAGTCGTACGTACGTCCCCGTACTCGGTCCCGTACCGTGTGCGGGGACGTACGCGCGTACTGGGGAGGCGAGACACATGGCCGGGAAAGTCCGGGACAACAAGGACCGGTTCTCCACGGCGACCCGGCTGCGGCTGTTCGGCGAGCAGACGGCGGAGCGCGTCTACCGCTCGCAGACCAAGCGCCAGGCGCGCCGCTCCCGGCTGACCGGCCGGGCCGCGCTGCTCGTCCTCGTCGTCTGCACGCTGGTGGTGGCGCTCGCCTATCCGATGCGGCAGTACGTGTCCCAGCGCGCCGAGATCGCCGAGCAGCGGCAGAAGCAGGCCGAGCACCGGGACAACGTCGAACGCCTTCGCGACGAGAAGGCCCGCTGGCAGGACGACGCGTACGCCGAGCAGCGCATCCGGGACCGCCTTCACTACGTCCTGCCGGGCGAGACCGGGTTCACCGTGATCGACCCCGCGGCCGGCGACGACCACCGCGGTGACGAGGGCGCGGCGGACCGCCCCTGGTACGCCAACGTCCTGGACGGCGTCGACAAGGCCGACAGGGCGGACACGCCCGACGACGACTGACCACGCCGCACGCTGTCCCCTGTCCCCTGTCCCCTGTGCACGACTCGCCCCCGTACATCCGTCTCCCTTCCGTCATCTCCTCATCTCCTCTCCGCACGAACCGAAAGACAGGCATGGAAACGCCCCCGCCCCAGACCGAGCCCACCGCGCCCACGGACGCCGACATCGCCGCGTTCCAGGAGCAGCTCGGGCGCCCGCCGCGCGGGCTCCGCGCCATCGCGCACCGCTGCCCCTGCGGCAACCCGGACGTGGTGGAGACGGCGCCGCGGCTGCCCGACGGTACGCCGTTCCCGACGACGTACTACCTGAGCTGCCCGCGTGCGGCGTCCGCGATCGGCACTCTGGAAGCCAACGGCGTCATGAAGGAGATGACGGAGCGTCTCGCCTCCGACCCCGAGCTCGCCGCCGCGTACCGGGCCGCGCACGAGGACTACCTCGCGCGCCGTGACGCCATCGAGGTCCTGGAGAACTTCCCCTCGGCCGGGGGCATGCCGGACCGCGTGAAGTGCCTGCACGTCCTGGTGGCCCACTCCCTGGCCGCGGGCCCCGGTGTGAACCCCCTCGGCGACGAGGCCATCGCGATGCTCCCGGAGTGGTGGCGCAAGGGCCCGTGCGTGAGCCCGGCCGACCGCGCCTGACCCGGCCCGACCCGGCACAGGGCCGACGCGGCCCGCCCCGCCTTCCGCACCTGCCGCAGCAAGGAGAACCATGACCCGCGTGGCCGCCATCGACTGTGGCACCAACTCGATCCGCCTGCTGGTGGCGGACGCCGACCCGGTGACGGGCGAACTCGTCGACCTCGACCGCCGGATGCAGATCGTCCGCCTGGGCCAGGGCGTCGACAAGACGGGCCGCCTCGCCCAGGAGGCCCTGGACCGCACCTTCGCGGCCTGCCGCGACTACGCGGCGATCATCAAGGAGCACGGCGCCGAACGCCTCCGCTTCGTCGCCACCTCCGCCTCGCGCGACGCCGAGAACCGCGACGAGTTCGTCCGCGGGGTCCTCGACATCCTCGGTGTCGAGCCGGAGGTGATCAGCGGCGACCAGGAGGCCGAGTTCTCCTTCACCGGCGCCACGAAGGAACTCACGGGCCGCGCCGACGTCCCAGGCCCGTACCTGGTGGTGGACATCGGTGGCGGCTCCACGGAGTTCGTCGTCGGCGACGGCCACGTGCGCGCCGCCCGCTCCGTGGACGTCGGCTGCGTGCGGATGACCGAGCGGCACCTCGTGCACGACGGCGTCGTCACCGACCCGCCCACCGAGGCGCAGCTCGCCGCGGTCCGCGCGGACGTGGCGGCGGCGCTCGACCTCGCGGAGAAGACGGTCCCGCTGCGCGAGGCCCGCACCCTGGTGGGCCTCGCGGGCTCCGTCACCACGGTCGCCGCCATCGCCCTCGGCCTCGACACCTACGACTCGACCGCGATCCACCACGCCCGCATCCCGTACGAGCGGGTCCGGGACATCACCGACCGCCTCGCGCACTCCACGCACGCCGAACGCGCGGCGATCTCCGTGATGCACCCGGGCCGCGTCGACGTGATCGCCGCGGGCGCCCTCGTACTCCTCGCGATCATGGAACGCACGGGCGCCCACGAGGTCGTCGTGAGCGAGCACGACATCCTGGACGGGATTGCCTTCAGCGTGGCGGAAGAGGCGCAGGCAGGGTCAGGGGCAGAGTAGTTCGATCCTGACTGCCAGCACGCCGAGTGCCTCCTTCTCGGGCGGGTAGATGGCGCGGATACTGGCGAGCTGCTCCTCGCGAGTCGCCACCGGGTTGACCTTCGCCGCCCCCTCGCCGTCGAGCAGGGCTCCGAAATCCGGATAGTCCGTCACCTGGCGTACGCGCACGTCGCAGGTCTCGTCGGTGCCCTTGACCCGGAAGCGGATCACGTTGCCCGGGGCGAGGTCGGCGAGATGCGGGCACTTGACCCGCACCTCCGTCGTCTTCTGGGTGCCGGTAGCGGCGATTTCCGTGACCAGGTTCCGATACAGCGTGGAGAGGTCGAGGTACCTCGCACCCACGGGGGCGATGGCGACCTCGTAGTAGTCGTGGTGCAGGCAGACCGCCGACACGACCGCCCGCTCCGCGCTGACGTGCTGGACATAGGTGCGCTCGGCGTATTTCTCGGCCCACCCGCAACCGGGCTGGGGGCAGGGAACGCGGAGGTGCGTCCTGCTCAAGGACGGCGCGAGCCGCCATCGGGCGGCGTCCATGCGGGGCAGCACCCGCAGCCACGTGCGGCGAAAGTGCTCGGCCGCCTGCTGTCGGCTGTAGGTCTCGACGGAGTGGGGGACGCGCAACCGCTCGGACATCGCGGTGAACATGGGGCGGTACAGCGAGTCGACCTGATCGGCGATGCCCCGCTCACCCAGGGCGTGCGCGTATGCCCGCTGATAGCGGTGGCCGGACTTGTTGTCGGTGACGATGGTGTACGGAGCGTTGTCGAGGGCGCTGAACCGGACTTCGACGGGTACGCCGAACTTGTCCCGGAGACGGGCGGCGGTGACGAACGCAAGGGTCTGCACGAGAGAGGTCCCGATGTGTGGGGCCCCGTTGATCTGCGTCCCCCCGGTGGACACGATCCGTTCGGGCGCAGCGTCGAGGACTCGGGGCGTGAGCACGTCCTCGGCGTGGTGGAGTGCGTTCGCGAGGACCGTGTTCGGTGACACGGGGTGGATGGTCACCGTGGCACCTCCGCCCACACGGTTTTGCCGAGCGGTGCGTCGGCCACGCCCCACTCCAGGCACAAGGCGTCAAGAATGATCAGCCCGCGACCACGGTCGCGTTCGCTGGACTCCGGGCGGGGCCGCGGACGGCGCCTCACGGGGTCCTGCACCTCGACCCTCGTCCTGGTGTGGTCGGCTTCGAGCGTGAGCCGCAGCGAGTCGCCGGGCTCCGTGCCGTACCGGATCGCGTTGGTGACCAGCTCGCACGCCACCAGGACGACCGTCTCCATGTGATCCCCGGACGCAACCGGGACGTGGTGCCGGATGAACTCGCGCACGAACGCGCGCGCCGCGCCGGCCGATGCGGGCTCGCCTTCCAACAGCAGGACAGGAGGCGGGCCGATGGGAGGGGCACAGCAGGAGGATGTGGTGCCCCGCCGTCGTTCGATCATGCGTCTCCCCTTAGGGCGGACTGTTACGGCCCGGCTCGCGGACCGTGTGGTTCCTCGAACCAGGCAACACGCGAGGGGAGAAGGGGGGTACCGTCGGGAGGGGTGTCGAAGCGTGTTGTTTTCGCTACCCCCCGTAGCGGAAGGCTGAAAATGAAGGCGCCGAACGGCAAGCTCGCGCAGCGGTTGGACCAGTCGAAGATGAGCCGGGGTGAGTTGGCGCGGCGCGTGAGATCCAAGGCTCTCCAGTGGAAGCAGCCACATATCTCACCGGACGCGACCCGTGTTCGGTGCTGGCTCCAAGGTGAGACGCCGCGTGCGCCGCTGCCGGACATCATCGCCGCCGTGTTCTCCGACCATCTCGGATTCCGGGTCACGACGTACGATCTCGGGCTCGGCGACGGCGGGGCGGCCGATGCTGCGCTCGTGTACAACTCCTCGTACGCAACTACGGTGGAGGTCGTCGCAGACTTGGGGAGAGCTGACGTGGACCGACGAAAGTTCCTTGCAGCCGCACCGTTTGTGGCCGTCGCGGGGGTCGGACCCTCGCGGGACTGGCTGTTGAACACGCTCGATCAGGAACCCGAACCGGGGCCGCGGGTGCGTCTTGAGGACGTGACCGCTGTGCGCAACATGTTCACGACCTTCCAGCGCATGGACATCTTCCAGGGCGGAGGTTCGGGCCGACTGGTGCTGGCCGACTACATGAACGCCCACGTCTATCCACTCCTGCGCCGCGCCCACAGCGAGGACGTGCGGCGCCCGCTGTGCGAGGCCGCCGCGGAACAGACGTACCTGCTGGGCTGGATGGCCTACGACAACGGCGAACAGAGCATCGCGCAGCGCTACTTGATCCAGTCGCTGCGCCTGGCCGAGGAGTCGCGGAATCCGGCGCTCGGCGCCCATGTGCTCGCGGGAATGGCCGATCAAGCCACCCTGCTCGGGGACCCGGTCGAGGGGCGCCGACTGGCACAGGCGGGCCGTCAGGGGCTGCCGAGGTCCGCGTCGTCGGCCTGCATGGCCGACCTGTGGTGCCTCGAAGCCCGGGCGCTCGCGCTGCTGGGTGACAAGTCGGCCGCAGCCCACGCGGTCACCCGCTCGGAACGGGAGTACGCACGGGTCGACCTCGACAGTGAACCGGAGTGGGCGGCGTTCATCGACCCGGCGTACCTGCACGGAGAGCACGCGAACACCTTCCGTGACCTGGGCGATGCCGAGGCGGCCGAAGAGCACGCCCGCCGGTCCATCGAGCATGCCGCCGGCCAGAAACGGGCCCGTCGCGGTGCGATGTCGCAAGCCGCTCTCGCGGTGTCCCACCTCCAGCGTCGCGACCTCGAGGCCGCGTACTCGGCGGGGATCCGGACGCTCAAGCTGTCGAGCCGGGTCAAGTCGTCACGGGCGGTCGAGGCGGTGCAGGATCTGCGGAAGCGCATGCAGCCGTTCGGCGGGCATCGACTGGTCGCCGACTTCAACGACCGGGCCCGTGAACTGGTCGCCGCAGCGTAGTCGTTGAAACGCAAGTTGTCCCCGCTCACCGGCTTGTGCCGGTGAGCGGGGGCGCATGCGTCAGCTTGATCCTGCCTGGTCGGTGCGGCGCAGCGCCGACCCTGCTCGACGACCTGATCGGGCAGGCGTCCGCGGAGGAGGCTCCTGTCCGACTCGACGTCTGAACGGTACCCGCTCGTCTTGGCTGCGGATCATCGACGACGACGGGAAGGCACCGCCCCTCCGTTTCCGGGCGGGGCGCCCCTCCGGCGGCTCGCTCGGTGCCCCGCCACGGCCGTCCGCATGGGCGGAGGCGGAAGGGGAGGGCGTGCTGTGTGCGCGGTGGCGTGGTCACGGAGCGCGTCGCGCGCCGTGGCCGGGGCGTGTACTTCCGTACGCTCGCTACGTTGTGTGTCCGTAAGGGAACTTTCTGTAAGTGAGGAGGCGTGCTCGGCGGCTCCCGCGAACAGGAGGAATACGCATGCGGCGCATCGCACTGACACTCGGATCCCTGGCGGCGGCCGGGGTGCTGGCTCTCTCCGTGCCCGGCTTCGCCGTCGCTGCCCAGGGGACGCTCACCATCGTGCCCACGGTCTACGAGAACCCCAGTGGCTGTTACAACGGCCAGATCTGGCCCCTGATCGTGCAGAACGGCACCGACACCGTCGCCGTCGTCCACGACGGCCCCGATTGCAGCGGAAGCGTCATCGGGGAAGTCGCGCCTGGAGACACCGGAACCTTCGAATTCGGCGCCAGCGTCTCCATCGCCTGACCGCCGCTTCGGCCCTGCGGCCGTCAAGAGCCTGCGGCCGTGAAGAGCCTGCGGCCGTGAAGAGCCTGCGGCCGTCAAGAGCCTGCGGCCATGAAGAGCCTGCGGCCATGAAGAGCCTGCGGCCGTGAAGAGCCTGTGGAACGGCGCAAGGCGACAGAGGTGCCGCGTCACACTGTCGTCGTTGCCGACGACGACAGTGTTTGGAGGGGGCGCGGATGGGGCTGTTCAAGCGCAAGAAGGATGAGGACGAGGCCGGCTGGAGGGTCGAGCGCGGCACCGGCGACGGAGACGGAATGGAGCACCGGTGGCGACTCCGCATGGACAGGGTCGACTCGTCCGTCGTGACCCAGCACAGGCCGACCCTCGAAGCAGCCGCGCACAAGAGTGGGCAGACTCTGCACAGTTACTGCGAGTGGGTCGCCCTCATGCCCGAGCACGAACTCCACCACTGGCGGGACAGGCTCATCGACGGCGTCGCCACCGAGGAGGAGGCCGTGCTCTACGACGCATGGCTGGATGTCCGGCACACGCTCCGGGAGGAGCAGCTCCGCGCTCCCGGAACGCCGTGGGACTTGTGACGCGGAAGCCGCCCCAGCACCTCGGTCGCGCCACGGGCCCCGAGAGCCTGCTCGACGGCGCCGCCCGAGCGATCGCCGGAGCGATCGCCTGAGCGTCGAAAGAGACGTTTGAGCGGCCGAAAGAGGGGCTAGGAGGCCTCCCGGAGGCAGCCCGGCGGGAAAGTTCGTGAAGTTCTTCACAAGGAAATCGGCCCAGTTGGGCGCGGTTTTGCGGTCTTGGGGCCGTCCGGGAGCGATCAGAGCCGGGCGGGGTAGGTCCGCCGAGGGGTTCCGGCGCGTTTCGGCCGTATGAACAGGAGGGTGGTTCACTGGGTCCTGGCGACAGGAGCGGCAGCTCACGAGGGGTTGACAACGACTCGTGAGGCGTACTGGTTCCCCCGGACCGCCATGACCTCCGTCACGTGGGCGGCGAAGTGTAGCAGAGGCCCTGCCCATGCTTGTGAAGGGGCGCACGAGCGACCCCCGCGAAGGGGGTGGATACTCGATGGCATGAGCACCACGGAGCGTCCCAGGATCCTCGTAGTAGGCGGTGGGTACGTAGGCCTGTACGCAGCTCGACGCATTCTGAAGAAGATGCGCTACGGAGAGGCGACCGTCACGGTCGTCGACCCGCGCTCGTACATGACGTACCAGCCCTTCCTCCCCGAAGCCGCGGCCGGCAGCATCTCGCCTCGGCACGTCGTCGTCCCGCTGCGACGCGTGCTGCCCAAGGCGGAAGTCCTCACCGGCCGGGTCACCACCATCGACCAGGACCGCAAGGTCGCCACGATCGCGCCGCTCGTCGGCGAGGCGTACGAGCTGCCGTTCGACTACCTGGTCATCGCGATGGGCGCGGTCTCCCGCACCTTCCCGATCCCCGGCCTCGCCGAGCAGGGCATCGGCATGAAGGGCATCGAGGAGGCCATCGGCCTGCGCAACCACGTGCTCGAGCAGCTCGACAAGGCCGACTCCACGACGGACGAGGAAGTCCGCCGCAAGGCACTCACCTTCGTCTTCGTCGGCGGTGGCTTCGCCGGTGCCGAGACCATCGGCGAGGTCGAGGACATGGCCCGCGACGCGGCCAAGTACTACAAGAGCGTCAAGCGCGAGGACATGCGCTTCGTCCTCGTCGACGTCGCCGACAAGATCCTCCCCGAGGTCGGCCCCAAGCTCGGTGCCTACGGCAAGGAGCACCTGGAGGGCCGTGGCGTCGAGGTCTACCTCAAGACCGGCATGGACTCCTGCGTGGACGGCCACGTGGTCCTGAACAACGGCCTGGAGGTCGACTCCAACACCATCGTGTGGACCGCGGGCGTCAAGCCGAACCCGGCCCTCGCGCGCTTCGGTCTGCCGCTCGGCCCGCGCGGCCACGTGGACACCCGGACGACCCTCCAGGTGCAGGGCACCGACTACATCTGGGCCGCGGGCGACAACGCCCAGGTGCCGGACGTCGTCGGCCGCAAGGCCGGCAACGAGAACGCCTGGTGCCCGCCCAACGCCCAGCACGCGCTGCGCCAGGCCAAGGTCCTCGGCGACAACGTGATCTCCGGCATGCGGGGCTTCCCGCAGAAGGAGTACAGCCACGCCAACAAGGGCGCGGTCGCGGGCCTCGGCCTGCACAAGGGCGTCGCGATGATCGTCATGGGCAAGATGAAGATCAAGCTCAAGGGCCGTCTCGCCTGGTACATGCACCGCGCGTACCACGGCATGGCGATGCCGACGTTCAACCGCAAGATCCGTGTCTTCGCGGACTGGACGCTCGGCATGTTCCTCAAGCGCGAGGTCGTCTCGCTCGGCGCCATGGAGACTCCCCGCGAGGAGTTCTACGAGGCCGCCAAGCCGGCCCCGAAGCCCGCCGCCGCGGCCGCTCCGGCCGCGGAGAAGACCGAGGAGAAGGCCAAGGCCTCCTGACGGAGACCGACGCTTCCTGAGGCCGGATACCTCCGGTACCGCTCGCAGTACGCCGAAAGGGCCCCCGCCATCCGTGGTGCGGGGGCCCTTTCGGCGTTTCCCGCGTTCCCGCTATCCCCTTAGTGCTCAGTACATGTATTTTGCCCATTCGTGACGGGGCAACGGGACTGCGCACGCACTCCGTTGGTGTTTACGTGGTGTCGGACGTTCCGTTCCGCGACGCGATCACGGAGGTGTGCGCCATGCAGGATGCCGCGGTGCGGCTCAAGAACCTCGCCGAGCAGCTCACGGGAGCCGAGCTGCCGATCCGAGTCCGCGCCTGGGACGGTTCCGAGGCCGGACCGCCCGGCGCGCCCACCCTCGTCGTGCGCCACCGCCGAGCCCTGCGCCGCCTGTTGTGGAAGCCGGGGGAGCTGGGCCTCGCCCGCGCCTGGGTGGCGGGGGACATCGATGTCGACGGCGATCTGTACGTGGTGCTCGACCTGCTCGCCGAGTACATCTGGGAGCGCGGCGAGGACGCCAGGACCCTCGCCGACAACCTGCGCGACCCGGAGGTCAGATCCGCGGCCAGGTCCCTGTTCCGGCTCGCCGCGCCCTTCGTGCCGCCGCCCGCGCCCCGCGAGGAGACGCGCAGGCAGAGCAGGCTGCACCGGCACACCAGGGGCAGCGACAAGAAGGCCGTCAGCCACCACTACGACGTCGGCAACGACTTCTACGAACTGGTCCTCGGCCCGTCGATGGTCTACTCGTGCGCCTACTGGGAGTCCCCGGACGCGACCCTGGAGGACGCCCAGCGCGACAAGCTCGAACTCGTCGCCCGCAAGCTCGGCCTGCGCCCCGGCATGCGGCTGCTCGACGTCGGCTGCGGCTGGGGCTCCATGGCCGTGCACGCCGCCCGCGAGCACGGCGTGAGCGTCGTCGGCGTGACGCTCTCGCAGGAGCAGGCCGCGTACGCGAGGAAGCGCATCGCCCAGGAAGGGCTCACCGACCGCATCGAGATCCGCGTACAGGACTACCGCGACGTGCGCGATGGCCCCTACGACGCGATCTCCTCCATCGGCATGGCCGAACACGTGGGCGCCGACCGGTACCTGGAGTACGCGAACGACCTGCGCGCACTCCTGAAGCCCGGCGGGCGCCTCCTGAACCACCAGATCGCGCGCCGCCCGCAGGCCGACGAGTCCGCGTACACGGTCGACGAGTTCATCGACGCCTATGTCTTCCCCGACGGCGAGCTCGCCCCCCTCGGCACCACCGTCGGCCTCCTGGAGCGGGCCGGCTTCGAGGTCCGCGACGTGGAGTCCATCCGCGAGCACTACGCCCTCACCCTGCGCCGCTGGGTCGCCAACCTGGAGGCCCACTGGCCCGAGGGCGTCCGCCTCACCAGCCCCGGCCGCGCCCGCGTCTGGCGCCTCTACATGGCCGCGAGCGCCCTGGCCTTCGAACACAACCGCATCGGCGTCAACCAGGTCCTGGCGATCCGCACCCCGGAGGAGGGGACGTCGGGCCTTCCCCTGCGCGCCAGGAAGTGGCTCTCCGGTCCGCCTGGCGGCGAGGATTTCAGCCCGGGGGACGAGAAACTCAGCCCGTCCGGCGTTTGAGGACGAGCCGCGAAGCGGCGACAGGGGGGCAAGGGGCGCAGCCCCAAACGAACGGGGCCCGGGGCGCACCAGCACCCCGGGCCCCAGCCCCCCGCTCAGCACAGCGCAAGCGTTACTCCGACTTGATCGCCTGCAAAGGGTTGAGCCGCGCAGCGGACCGCGCCGGCCAGACGGCCGCGAGGACACCGACCACCGCCGCGATCGCGAGGAAGACCACGATCCGGCCCACGGGGACCTCCATGGTGTACGTCTGCACGGTGTCGGCGATGCTGTCACCGGCGATCCACCCGAGGAAGAGGCCGAGTCCCACCCCGAGCGCCGCGCCGAACAGCGAGATGACGACCGACTCCAGGCGCACCATCTGCTTGATCTTCGCGCGGTCCAGGCCGATCGCGCGGAGCATGCCGATCTCGTGCTTCCGCTCGAAGACGGACATCGCCAGGGTGTTGATGACCCCGAGGACGGCGACGAGTATGGCCATGGCGAGCAGCCCGTACAGCATGTTCAGGAGCATGTTGATGGCGCCGCCGACCTCGTTGCTGATGTCGTCCTTGTCCTGGATCTTGATGGCGGGGTTGTCGCCGAGCGCCTTCACGACGGCGTCCTCGGCCTTGTCGGACGTACCGCCCTTCATCTTCAGGAGGAGCTGCTGGTCGACGACCTTCGACAGGTGCGGGGTGACGTTGGCGGTCGGCGTGAACAGACCGTTGATCATCTCGTTCTGCTGGTAGACGCCGACGACCTTCAGCCGCACGGTCTTGTCGTCCTGGTCGAACTTCACCGGGACGGTGTCACCGGTCTTGATGCCCTGGTTGTCGGCGAGCTCCTTGTCGATCACTGTGGCCCTGCCGTGCAGACCGGCCAGGGAGCCGCTGGTGAAGTCCAGGTCGACGAGCTTGCCGAAGGACTTCGCGTCGACGCCGGTGATGTCGGTGTAGCTGCCGTCGGCCTTGCCGGAGGCGGTGCGCAGGGCGGAGCTGGCCTCGACCTCGGGCAGCTTCGCCAGCGTGTCGTGGACCTTGGGGGTCAGGGGCTGGAAGTTCGCCATGGAGACGGCGTAGTCGGCCTTCAGGGAGTCCGTCGCCATCTTGTTGATGGCGTTGCCCATGGAGACGGCCACGACGGTCATGGCGGTGATGAGGGTCAGACCGATCATCAGGGCCGAGGCGGTGGAGGCGGTGCGGCGCGGGTTGCGGACCGAGTTCAGTCGGGCCAGCTTGCCGGTGACCCCGAACGGCTTCAGGAGCGGTCCCGCGGCGGCGATGAAGGGACGGGACAGCAGCGGCGTGAGGACGATGACGCCGACGAGGATGACCCCGGCGCCCCCGGACTTCACGTAGTTGTCCTCCATGAACATCATGACCACGCCGAGCGCGACGATCAGCGAGCCGATGGTGTTGCGGACGACCAGGCCGCGTGTGGTGGGTGTGGCGTGCACGCTGTTCATCGCGGCGACCGGCGGGATCTTCGCGGCGCGGCGACCGGGCAGCCAGGCGGCGAGCATGGTCACGACCACGCCGATGAGCAGCGCGGTGGCGATCGTCGCCGGGGCGATGACGAGGGGCCCGTCGGGCAGCGAGGCGCCGCCCGCGTTCATCAGGGCCTCCAGGCCGACGGCCACGCCGATGCCGAGCGCGAAGCCCGCGACGGCGGCGACGAGGCCCACGAGGAACGCCTCGATCAGCACGGAGCGGGTGACCTGGCGGCGGGAGGCGCCGACGGCGCGCATCAGGGCCAGTTCCTTGGTGCGCTGGGCGACCAGCATCGTGAAGGTGTTGGCGATGATGAAGATGCCGACGAACAGGGCGATGCCGGCGAAGATCAGCAGCACCTGGCTCATGGAGCTGGTGTTCTGCTCGATCATGCGGTCCTGCTCGTCCTTGAGCGAGGCGCCGGTCTCCGCCTCGGCGTCCTTCGGCAGGATCTTCTCGACGGAGGCCTTCAGGGCGCCCTCGGAGGTGCCCGCGGCGGCCTTCACGTCGATCTCGTCGTACGACATGTTCTTCTTGCCGAGGGCCTCGCGCGCCGTGTCGTTGTCGAACACGACCAGGCTGCCGCCCGCGACGACGCTGCCGTCGTCGGTGTCGAAGATGCCGGTGACCTTGGCGGTGCGCACCGGTCCGTCGGTGGAGTAGCGGACCGTGTCGCCCACCTTGTAGCCCGTGCGGTCGGCGGTACGGCTGTCCAGGGCGATGTCACGGGCCGACTTGGGGGCGGCGCCGTCGGTGAAGTCGTAACGCGGGTCCTTGCCGTCCTTGCCCGGGAAGAAGTTGGCGCCGGTGGTGCCCCACTCGCCGCCGACCAGCTTGCCGTCCTTGTCGGCGAGCGCGGTGAAGCCGGAGACGCTGCCGAGCGCGGACTCGGCGCCGGGCAGCTTCCTGGCCTCGGCGAGCAGCCCGTCCGTCAGCGGCGGCCGCTTGGTGTCGCTGTCGTCGGCGTCACCTTCGGGAGTGATGGCGACGGAGACGTGGTCGAAGCTCTTGGCCGATTTGTTCTTGTAGGCGGAGCCGAAGGTGTCGGTGAAGACCAGCGTGCCGGAGACGAACGCGACGCCGAGCATGACGGCGAGCACGGTCATCAACAGCCGGGCCTTGTGCGCGAGTACGTTGCGCAGGGCGGTACGGAACATGGGAGTCAGTCCAGGGTGAGGGTCGGGCGAGAACTGGTGGGCCCGGGTGCGGGCGCCCCGTCAGGGGCGCGGGGAACTGCGCGACCAGCCACAGCCGGTCCGGTGGGCCCGGGGAGTGTTCAGCCGAAGCGGCGCAGGAGGGGGGCCGCCCACAGCGGGGCCGACCAGCCCTAGCTGGTCCGCCCCGGGTGCGGGCGCCCCGTCAGGGGCGCGGGGAACTGCGCGACCAGCCACAGCCGGTCCGGTGGACCCGGGGGGTGTTCAGCCGAAGCGGCGCAGGAGGGGGGCCGCCCACAACGGGGCCGACCAGCGCTAGCTGGTCCGGCCCTTCGCGTCGAAGTCCTTCATGCGGTCCAGAACCCCGTCAGCCGTCGGCTGATGCATCTCGTCCACGATCCGCCCGTCGGCAAGGAAGATCACGCGGTCCGCGTACGAGGCGGCCACCGGGTCGTGGGTGACCATCACGACGGTCTGGCCCAGCTCCCGCACCGAGTTGCGCAGGAAGCCGAGGACCTCGGCGCCCGAGCGCGAGTCCAGGTTGCCGGTCGGCTCGTCACCGAAGATGATCTCCGGCCGGGAGGCGAGGGCGCGGGCCACGGCGACGCGCTGCTGCTGGCCGCCGGAGAGCTCGGTGGGCCGGTGCGACAGGCGGCCCGCGAGGCCCACCATGGAGATGACCTGCTCCAGCCACTGCTTGTCGGGCTTGCGGCCCGCGATGTCCATGGGAAGCGTGATGTTCTCAAGGGCGGTCAGTGTCGGCAGCAGGTTGAACGCCTGGAAGATGAAACCGATCTTGTCCCGGCGGAGCTTGGTGAGCTGCTTGTCCTTGAGGGTCGACAGCTCGGTGTCACCGATGCGCACGGAGCCGCCGCTGAAGCTGTCCAGGCCCGCCACGCAGTGCATCAGCGTGGACTTGCCGGAGCCGGAGGGGCCCATGATCGCGGTGAACTCGCCCTGCCCGAAGTCCACGGAGACACGGTCGAGCGCGACGACCTGAGTCTCGCCCTGGCCGTACACCTTGGAGAGATCCGCGGCACGCGCGGCCACGGCGGTCGACCGGGCGGCGTAGCTGGTGTGGGTGGTCACGGGAGGGTGCTCCTGTCGGGACGACGAGTGGGGACGTACTCCATCGTCGCGGCCGATCGGTCCCGTGGAGTCAGCCGCTGTTCCGGTTCCTGGGGGCGACTCGGGTCGGACTCGGTGGGGTCATGTCATACCTGGGGATGAGGGGGTGCCCCTACGCGAAGTAGGGGGTGTGCCCGCCGGGGCCGGACCGCACCGGACCCTCACCGGAACCCCACCGGAGGTCCACCACAGGCCCGCCGGACCCCACCGGAGACCTCCGGGCGCGGACGTCTCGCCCGGGACGGCTAAATTCCGTCAATTCCCTCACCTTCGAGGGGCCCGGCCCACAAGGCCCATGGCATGTACCACCGGCGCGTACCAGGTGCTGATGCACCCTCAGACGTCAATAAAATAAGACAACGTCGGGCTGTTGTTCCGCTGTTCGGGGGATGCCTCCCGATAGGGTCGAAGCCTTGATGCGGAGCCCACGGCCTGCCCGGATGGTGGAATGCAGACACGGCGAGCTTAAACCTCGCTGCCCCTAGCGGGCGTACCGGTTCAAGTCCGGTTCCGGGCACCTCCGCCGCCTCGTCTCCCGCACGGTTCCCCGTACGAGACGTTCATCGACCATTCAACCAATGATGGTCAACTCGCCCCGGGGGCAACGCTCTTGATGACCGCGAAAGGCGCTCCCCACGGGTCCGCCAGGATCGCGAGCCTGCCGATGCCCTCGACGTCGGTGGGCGGCACGAGCGCCGCGCCCCCGGCCTCCACGGCCTTCGCGTGTGAGGCGTCGCAGTCGGCCACCTCGAAGTAGGGGTGCCACTCCGGCCGCGCGCCCTCGGCCACGTTCTGCGGGGACAGCTCCGTCAGGCCGCCGTGGGCGTGCTCCTCGCCGCGGCCCGCCGGTGTCAACACGGTGTACGTCAGGCCGGGGTCCATCGGCACGTCGGTGCACTGCCAGTCGAAGACCGTGCGGTAGAACGCCTTCGCCATCGCGGCGTCCGTGGTGAACAGCTCCACCCACGCGAGCGAGCCCGGCGCACCGGCCACTTCCACGCCCTTGCTGCCGGTCGGCTGCCAGACCGCGAAGTCCGCGCCCGCCGGGTCGGTGAACTGGCCCATGCGGCCGAAGTCGAACACGTCGCCCGGCTCCACCCGGACGCTGCCGCCCGCCTGCTCGACGGTCTTGGCGGAGGCGTCCGCGTCCGGCGTGTGGAAGTACAGCGTCCAGGCGGCGGACGCGCCCTCCTCGGTCAGCGGGCCGACCCCGGCCACGTTCCTGCCGTCCTGGACGAAGGAGCCGTACCCGCCCTCGGGTCCGGCAGGACGGTACTGCCAGCCGAAGACGGCGGAGTAGTAGGTCACCGCCGCGTCGGCGTCCGGCACCCCCAGGTCCAGCCAGTTCGGGGCGCCCGGGACGAAGTCGGTGGAAAGCATGGTCCTGCCCTGCCCTTCCTTCGAGGGTCGGCGGCCGGGCCTGCCACGCCGGGGCGGGGGCGGGCCTCGGTCCGTGCCGGATCCGGGCTCGGCACCCCGGATCCCGGTGTACGTGCGCATCCCCCAGCATGGCAGCGGTCACCGACAACGGTGCCCGCGAATACCGGCCGCCCGTTGACACCCGCCCGGGGCGCCCGGACACTCCCGTGAATGCGGACGACTGTAGCGATCATCGGAGCCGGGCCCGCGGGCCTGCTGCTCGCCCGCCTGCTCGACGAGGCGGGCATCGACTCCGTCGTCCTGGAGAGCCGCGACCGGGCCCACGTCGAGCAGCGCCAGCGCGCCGGCATCCTGGAGCAGAGCACGGCGGACGCCCTGCGCGCGGCGGGCGCGGGCGCCCGCATGGACCGCGAGGGCCTGCCGCACACCGGCATCGAGCTGCGCTTCGACCGCCGCGGGCACCGCGTCGACTTCCCCTCGCGCACCGGCGGCCGCTCGGTGCTCGTCTACGCCCAGACCGAGGTGTGCAAGGACCTGATCGCCCTGCGGTTCCGCACCGGCGGCCCGCTGCTCTTCGGCGCCCGCGCCCTGGCCGTCGAGGACGCCGACACCGACCGGCCCCGGGTGCGCTACCGCCACGGGGGCCGCGAGGAGGTCCTGGAGTGCTCCTACGTCGCCGGGTGCGACGGCTACTGGGGGATCTCGCGGGCCGCGGTGCCGCCCGCGCTCGCCCGGACCTACGAGCGCACGTGGCCCTACGCCTGGCTCGGGATCCTCGCCGACGCGCCGCCCTCGCACCACGAGCTGGTGTACGCCCGCCACGACCGCGGCTTCGCCCTGCTAAGCATGAGGCCGCCGGCCGAGGGCGCGGACGCCCCGGTCTCCCGGCTCTACCTCCAGGTACCGCCGAGCACCGAAGCCGCCTCCTGGAGCGACACCGAGATCTGGGACGAGCTGGACCGGCGGGTGGAGACCGACGGCGGGCGGCCCCTGGAACGCGGGGCGATCACGGCCAAGGCCGTCACCCCGATGCGCTCCTGGGTCCACGAGCCGATGCGGCACGGCCGGCTCTTCCTCGCCGGGGACGCCGCTCACATCGTGCCGCCCACCGGCGCCAAGGGCCTCAACCTCGCCGTCGGCGACGTCGTCACTCTCGCCCGTGCCCTTGTCACACACCGTGACACCGGCGATCCCGCGGGGATCGACGCCTACTCCGCGGACTGCCTGCGCCGGGTCTGGGGGGCCGAGCACTTCTCGTACGCGATGACGGACCTGCTGCACCGCCACCCCGACGCCACCCCCTTCGACGACCGGCTGCGCCGGGCCCGCCTCGACCGGATCGCCACCTGCGCGGCCGCCGAGACCGACCTCGCCGAGGGATATACGGGGGTTCCGTTCCCCTGAGGCGATTCGTTCCCCCCGGGGCGCGCGGGCCGGGACGGAACACCCGGAGCTCCCTGCGCGTTCTTTCCACAAATGGGGAAAGATCCTCCCTGAGCACTAGGGCCGGATCTTTGCCAGCCCATTACTCTTGTACCAAAGCCACACACGGTGGCCATGACGGTGGCCATGGAGGAGTGAGATGAGGAGCAGTAACCCGGTCTTCTCGCGACGGGGGTTCAGCCGCGACAACGGCTATGCGGGCTTCAACGCGCAGCCGCAGGCCGGGGGAGCCGCCGTCGGGACGCAGCAGGCCAATCCGTACGCGCAGGGCAACCCGTACGCGGGCGCGGGCCAGCAGGCCCCCACCAACCCCTACGCCAACAATCCGTACGCCCAGCAGGACCTCCAGGGCGCCCCGCCGCAGACCCCGGTGACCACCGGCCGCATGACGATGGACGACGTCGTCATGCGCACGGCCACCACGCTCGGCACGCTCGTCGTGACGGCGGCGCTCGCCTGGGCGCTGCTCCCGGTGGACGACGCCAACATCGGCAAGTCGTACGGCATCGCGATCGGCGCCGGTCTGATCGCGATGATCCTCGGCTTCGTGCAGGCCTTCAAGCGCAAGGCCTCGCCGCCGCTGATCCTGGCGTACGCCGCGCTCGAAGGTGTCTTCCTCGGCGTCGTCTCCAGCGTCGTCGACAACCGCATCGCGAGCGGCGCCGCCATGCAGGCGGTGCTCGGCACGATGGCCGTCTTCCTCGGCGTCCTCGTGGCGTACAAGGCGGGCTGGATCCGCGTCAACCGCCGTTTCTACGGCTTCGTGATGGCGGCCGCCCTCGGCTTCATCCTGCTGATGGGCGTGAACCTGCTGTTCGCGGCCTTCGGCGGCGGTGACGGCCTCGGCTTCCGCAGCGGTGGCCTCGGCATCATGTTCGGCATCATCGGCATCCTGCTCGGTGCCTGCTTCCTGGCCCTGGACTTCAAGCAGGTCGAGGACGGCATCGCGTACGGCGCCCCGCGCGAGGAGGCCTGGCTCGCCGCCTTCGGCCTCACGATGACGCTGGTGTGGATCTACATGGAGTTCCTGCGGATCATCGCGATCCTCCAGGGCAACGACTGACGACCGCCCCCGGGCGGCTGACGTCCCGATCACGGCCGAAGGGCCCGCGGAAACCATTCCGCGGGCCCTTCGCCGTTGCCGGGGTACTGGCTGATCCGTGTGTCTGGTCTCTGCGGGGGAACGGGGGTCGGGGTCAGAGCAGCTTGCGTGCGGCACGACGGAGGTCGTACTCGTGGATGATCGCTTTGGCGTGGCCGTACGCGAGGTCGTGTTCGCCGCGGAGCCAGCTGACCTTCTCCTCGAATCGGAAGAGAGAGGGGCCCTCGTCGACGGTGCGCAGCCAGTCGGAGACTTCGCGACCTGTGCAATGGGGGATGCGGGCGAGCAGATTGCGGTGGGTCTCCTCGGAGAAGACTTGGGACATCGGCGCCTCCGGACGCGTTCGATGTGGTCAGTCCTTCACGCCACCGTGCCTGAGGGTTCGGGTATTGGCAACAGTCCCGGCTCGGCGCGTAGGGTCGCACAGTGCTCGATACGACGCCTTTGATCACGGCAGTTGACCGTTTCGCGGACCGGTTGCGCGCCGCCCCGCAGTCCCGCCTCCAGCGCGGCGCGGCGGCCGAAGCCCTTGAGCTCGCCAGGGACTTGGCCGTGCGTGCGCAGGAGCGGGAGGCCCCGGGAGCGGAACCGCACCTGATGCCCGACGCGGGCATGTTCGCCGCCGCCGACCAGGTCACCGTCGCGGGGCGGGACTTGGCGGTCGTGCTGCGCGACGAGAAGGACCTGGAGGAGGCGGTGCGCCTGGTGGAGGAGTCGCTGGCGCGAGCCGGGGTGTGAGTGCGCCGGGGCGGATCCGCGTATCGCAGGACCCGGACCCGGCGGCCGGGCTCAGACCGACGCGATGACGCGGTCCGCCAGGATGTAGACGTTCTCGCTGCCGCAGGCGAACGTCAGGGCGTAAGCGCCCGAGACGCCGGAGCCGCCGAGCAGGACCGGCGCCTCGCCGTCGCGCAGGGCGGCCGCGAGGAGCTCCGCGGTCTCGCGGTGGCCCGGGGTCATGCACAGCGTGGTGCCGTCCGTGAAGACGTAGACGTCCAGGGTGCCGAGCGGTCCCGGGCGGACGTCGGCGAGCGCGGTGCGGGCGTCGGCGAGCTCCTCCAGGCAGGCCACGGTGCGCTCGTGGTCGGCGTGCGCGGGGGACTGCACGGGGACGAAGTCGGGGTGGGAGGGGTGGCGGCGGCGGGCCGCGGCCAGCTCCGGGGAGTCCGCGGCGAACTCGTCCGGGGCGCCGCCCTGGTCGGCGAACGGCTCGACGACCGGCTCCAGGCTCTCGGACTCCAGGCCCGCGAGGTCCGCCTGGCGCGGCAGGAACAGCTCGTCCGCCATGCCCTCGGGCAGCCCGCTCAGGAGCGAGGGCGTGTCGGCGATGTCCCGCGCCTCCTGGGCGGCCCAGAAGGCGCGCGCCTCGGCGAGCTCGCGCTCCCGCTCCTCGGCGAGGGCCTCCGCGACCGCCGTGCGTATCTCCTCGGTGTCCACCGCGGTGCGGGCGGCGGG
Source organism: Streptomyces typhae (assembly GCF_009755605.1). Taxonomy (GTDB): domain Bacteria; phylum Actinomycetota; class Actinomycetes; order Streptomycetales; family Streptomycetaceae; genus Streptomyces; species Streptomyces typhae. The sequence goes on along the minus strand of NZ_WPNZ01000007.1, from coordinate 85,925 downwards.
TACGCAGGCGCGGCCGACCGCGGCATGGCGGCTCTCGGCGAGTTCGGTGCGCAGGTCGGTGATCTGCTTCCGCAGGCCCCGCACGGAGTGCAGGGCGGCGGCGCCCGCGGCCGTGGCGGCGGCCGCGCAGAGCAGCAAGGCAAGATGCGTGGCGCTCACTGACGTACTCCCGGTTTCAAGTCGACCCCCGACTTCCTACATCAGCTTGAAGCCTGCACGATTCGGCTGTCAGTGCATTACGTCACGAATTGGACAGGACTTTCGGCCCGGTGTTTACCAGTGGAACCGCGCTGACCTGGGCACTTGCCCTTCTCTCAGGGGATTGGTCACATCCTGGGGGAGATTGGGTCACGAATGGGTGGCGGGCCCTGAGAGGCCGCCGTTCTCCCGCGGTGCGAGACGGGCGGCCACTCAGGGTGCCGGACAGGACACCGGCAGGCTCGGAGCCCGGTCAGCTCAGGCGCTCGACGACCATCGCCATGCCCTGGCCGCCGCCGACGCACATCGTCTCCAGGCCGAACTGCTTGTCGTGGAACTGGAGGCTGTTGATCAGCGTGCCGGTGATGCGGGCGCCGGTCATGCCGAAGGGGTGGCCGACGGCGATCGCGCCGCCGTTGACGTTCAGCTTCTCCAGCGGGATGCCGAGGTCGCGGTAGGAGGGGATCACCTGGGCGGCGAAGGCCTCGTTGATCTCGGCGAGGTCGATGTCCCCGATGGTGAGCCCGGCGCGCTTCAGGGCCTGGTTGCTGGCCTCGACCGGGCCGTAGCCCATGATCTCGGGGGACAGGCCGGAGACACCGGTGGACACGATCCGGGCCAGCGGGGTCAGGCCGAGCTCGCGGGCCTTGGTGTCGCTCATGATCACCAGGGCGGCTGCGCCGTCGTTCAGGGGGCAGCAGTTGCCCGCCGTGACCAGGCCGTCGGGGCGGAAGACGGGCTTGAGGCCCGCGACGCCCTCCATCGTGACGCCCGCGCGGGGGCCGTCGTCCTTGCTGACGACGGTGCCGTCGGGGGTGGTGACCGGGGTGATCTCGCGCTCCCAGAAGCCGTTCTTGAGGGCTTCCTCGGCGAGGTTCTGCGAGCGGACGCCGAACTCGTCCATGTCCTGGCGGGTGACGCCCTTGAGGCGGGCGAGGTTCTCGGCGGTCTGGCCCATCGCGATGTACGGGTCGGGCAGCAGGCCGTCCTCGCGCGGGTCGTGCCACCCGGCGCCCTCGGACCCGGCGACGGCGGCGGTGCGGGCCTCGGCGTCGGCGAACAGGGGGTTGTGGGTGTCGGGCAGGCCGTCGCTCGAACCCTTGCCGAAGCGCGAGACCATCTCGACGCCCGCCGAGATGAAGACGTCGCCCTCGCCCGCCTTGATGGCGTGCAGGGCCATGCGGGACGTCTGGAGCGACGAGGAGCAGTACCGCGTGACCGTACAGCCGGGGAGGTGGTCCATGCCCATCTGCACGGCCACGATCCGGCCGAGGTTGTGGCCCTGCTCGCCGCCGGGCAGGCCGCAGCCCAGCATCAGGTCGTCGATGTCCTTCGGGTCCAGTTGCGGGACCTTGGCCAGGGCGGCCTGGATGATCGTGGCGGTCAGGTCGTCGGGGCGCAGCTCCTTCAGGGAGCCCTTGCCCGCACGGCCGATGGGGGAGCGGGCGGCGGAGACGATCACGGCTTCGGGCATCACGGGCTCCTACTGGCGGGGGCGCCCTCGGCAGGGCAGGACTCCCTGGAAGTTACCTGCCCGTAACGGCGTTGGTCATCGGGTGGGGGCTGTGATGCGGGCCGCATTTCTAAGCGGGTGCTCAGGCCGGGTGCTCGGGGCTCCGCCCCGTCAGGGGCGCGGGGAACTGCGCGGCCAGCCGCGACGCACCCGCGGTCGCGACTGCTCGCCGTCCCGCCGGTCGCGGCTGCGGGTTTTCGTGGGTTGCGCGCGCCGTTCCCCGCGCCCCTGAGGGGCCCCGTCAGGGGCGCGGGGAACGGCGCGATCAGCCACGGCGTACCTGCGGTCGCGTGTGCTGGGTGGCCTGCCGGTCGCGGCTGCGGGTTTTTGTGGGTTGCGCGCGCAGTTCCTCGCGCCCCTGAGGGGGCCCCGGTAGGGGCGCGGGGAACTGCGCGGCCAGCCGCGACGCACCCGCGGTCGCGACTGCTCGCCGACCCGCCGGGTGCGTCTGCGGCTTTTCGTGGGTTGCGCGCGCAGTTCCTCGCGCCCCTGACGGGGCGCCCTCAGCTGATCGGTGACGGGTTCGGTTCCTGGATGCGCCGGCGGCGGCGGCGCTTGAGCAGGGCCCACGGCCCCCTGGGGCCCGTGGGCATGGCGCCGGTGACCTCCGTGCCGCCCTCCGCCGCCGCCTGCGCCGCCGCCCGCGCCACGGGCAGGAAGCCCTCGCGCCGGGAGACATCCGGACGCTCCTCCTCCGGCCACAGGCCGAGCGCCGCGCACAGCGTCGGCAGCAGGGCCATCGCCGCGGTGGCGTACCCCTCCGCCGAGGGGTGGTAGTTGTCGGGTCCGAACAACTCCCGGGGGTTCGCGAGGAACTCGGGGCCGAGCAGGTCGCCGAGCGACACCGTACGCCCGCCCTGCTCCACCACGCCGATCGTCTGCGCGGCGGCGAGCTGCCGCGAGACGCGCCGGGCCAGCCACCGCAGCGGCTGGTAGACGGGCTCGATGGTGCCGAGGTCGGGACACGTGCCCACCACGACCTCCGCCCCGGCGGTCCGCAGCCTGCGCACCGCGGCGGACAGCATCCGCACCGACCGCGTCGGCGGCATCCGGTGCGTCACGTCGTTCGCCCCGATCATCACCACGCAGACGTCGGGCGCCGGGCCTGTCTCGTCCGACAGGACCAGCGAGACCTGCCGCTCCAGGTCGTCCGACTGCGCCCCGGGCTGTGCGACCACCCGCACGTCCACCGGCCGCTCCGCCACCGCCGCGAGCCCGGACGCGAGCAGCGCGGCCGGGGTCTGCTGGACCCGGCGCACCCCCTGCCCCGCGGCCGTGGAGTCGCCGAGCACCGCGAACCGCAGCGGCTCGGCGCCGCCCGCGCGGTCCGCGAGCGAGGCGCCGTACCGCCCGTCCGCCCGTGGCGGCGCCCCGACACCGCCGTTGCCCACCGATCGCTTGGCCAGCTGCACCTCGGCGAGGACGAGCCCTACCGTGGCCGCGCCGAGCAGCCCGATGCTTCCGCCGCCGTACGCCGCGCCCGCGGCGATGCGCCGCGCCACCCTCGCCCTCGACACCCCGTGGTCACCTCAGCAAAGTCGTCCCGAGCCGTACATCGTCGTCCTGAGCCGTACAAGCGGGCGCACATCCGGCGTACGCCCCGTACACCCACTCATTGCCCCGTCGGACGGGGCGGCCAATCGCAACGGGAGGTGAACCGGCGAGATGGAGCCGTAGTCTGACCGCACCCATATATCTCGTACGACGTCCCTTCCTGGGACATCCACGACATCGCAGCCCGGAGACACGGAGACAACGGTGCATTTCCACGACTCGATGATCAGCCTCGTCGGCAACACCCCGCTGGTGCGGCTCAACAACGTGACCAAGGGCCTCAAGGCCACGGTCCTTGCCAAGGTCGAGTACTTCAACCCGGGCGGCTCGGTGAAGGACCGTATCGCGGTGCGCATGATCGAAGCCGCGGAGGAGAGCGGCGCACTCGTCCCCGGCGGCACGATCGTCGAGCCGACCAGCGGCAACACCGGCGTCGGCCTGGCCATCGTGGCCCAGCAGAAGGGCTACAAGTGCGTCTTCGTCTGCCCTGACAAGGTGTCCACGGACAAGATCAATGTGCTGCGCGCGTACGGCGCCGAGGTGGTCGTCTGCCCGACCGCCGTCGACCCGGAGCACCCGGACTCGTACTACAACGTCTCCGACCGGCTCGTACGGGAGATCCCCGACGCCTGGAAGCCGGACCAGTACTCGAACCCCAACAACCCCCTGTCGCACTATCACTCCACCGGCCCCGAGCTGTGGGAGCAGACGGAGGGCCGGATCACCCACTTCGTGACGGGCATCGGTACCGGCGGCACGATCTCCGGCACCGGCGGCTATCTGAAGGAGATCTCCGGCGGCAAGGTCAAGGTCGTCGGGGCCGACCCGGAGGGGTCGGTGTACTCCGGGGGCTCCGGGCGGCCCTACCTCGTCGAGGGCGTCGGTGAGGACTTCTGGCCGACGGCCTACGACCGGAACGTGACGGACGAGATCGTCGCCGTCTCGGACAAGGACTCCTTCCAGATGACGCGGCGCCTCGCCAAGGAGGAGGGGCTGCTCGTCGGCGGCTCCTGCGGCATGGCGGTCGTCGCGGCGCTGCGGGTCGCCGAGGGGCTCGGGCCCGACGACGTGGTGGTCGTCCTGCTGCCGGACTCCGGCCGCGGTTACATGAGCAAGATCTTCAGCGACGAGTGGATGAACGACTACGGCTTCCTGGAGGAGGCCGGGGATCAGCCGCGCGTCGGTGACGTGCTGCGCCCCAAGGAGGGCGGCGAGCTGCCCTCGCTCGTCCACATGCACCCCGAGGAGACCGTCGGGGAGGCCATCGAGGTCCTGCGCGAGTACGGCGTCTCGCAGATGCCCATCGTGAAGCCGGGCGCCGGGCACCCCGACGTGATGGCCGCCGAGGTCATCGGCTCCGTCGTGGAGCGCGAGCTGCTCGACGCGCTGTTCACCCAGCGGGCCTCGCTCGGTGACCCGCTGGAGAAGCACATGTCCGACCCGCTGCCGCAGGTCGGCTCCGGCGAGCCCGTCGGTGACCTGATGTCCGTCCTCGGCGGCGCCGACGCGGCGATCGTCCTGGTCGATGGCAAGCCCACCGGGGTGGTGAGCCGTCAGGACCTGCTGGCGTTCCTGGCCGTGCAGCAGGGTGGGGCCCCGCAGGCGGGGCGCTGACGCTGCCTTGCGCCCCGGTGCGGGCCGCCGGGCCTCCGGGGGTTTCGGGCCTCCGGGCTCCCCGGCCCCCGGGCCTCCGGACTTCCGGATCGCCGGAGCTTCTGAGATCTGAGATCTGAGATCTGAGATCCACGGAAGCCGGAGCGGGGAAGCGGAAGCGGAACTTCGCGGAAGCGGTACGAACGTGACACGTTCGCGCAGTACCTGCTTAACACTCGCCTGGGAGCGTTGGGGTGTTGGCGTCAGGAACTTCCGGAGCGGCTCCCGGACTTCCCCCGGCGCCGTGGACGCGGATGCCCGGCCCTGACCCGGCCCGCGCCCCTCGCGGGGACCGCCGTCGTCCCGCCCTCCGGGGGTTCCCCCTCCGCAGGTGTTGGCGGTCCCCGCGCCCACCCACCGGGCCCGCAGGTCCTTCCCCACCGGCTGGTGGGTGGGTCGTCGCGCCGGCGCGTTCGTCCTCGCTCGCCGGACGGGCTTGGACCACGGGCCGGTGGGTGGTTTGTCGCGCTGGCGCGCTCGTCCTCAAGCGCCGGACGGGCTGATATGCCCCGCGGGGCGGGTTGAGGGGTGGCCGCGGGGCGGCCTGAGAGGTGCCGCCGGGTGGGCTGGGGCGTCGGCTGTGGGGACTGTCGCGCCGGCGCGTTCGTCCTCGCTCGCCGGTCGGGATCGAACCACGGGCCGGTGGGTGGTTTGTCGCGCTGGCGCGCTCGTCCTCAAACGCCGGACGGGCTGATATACCCCGCCGGACGGGCTGATATACCCCGCCTGGCGGGGGATGCTCCGCCGCGCAGGGGCGGGCACAGTGCCCCGGCCCGGGGCAGGGGCAAGCCGCGTGCAGTGCGGAACGGGTGGGTGGGTGGGGGAAGAGCCCGGCCGGTGATGGAGGGTGGCGCCCGGTGGGGGCGGGGTCAGTCGTCCCAGGCGGTGGGTTTGCGGTCGCGGGAGCGGAGGGCGGCGAGAACTCCCGTGCCCCGCGCGGCATGCACCGCGTTGACGCCCACGATGCCGAACCAGGTGACGAAGAGCCCCGAGAGCCCCGCGTTGACCACGCCGATCGCGGACAGCGGGATGGCGAGGATCAACGAGACGATGCCGAAGCCGAACCGCTCGCCCCACGAGTCGACCCCGCTGTCGGGCGTGCGGGCGCCGCGCGCCACGACCATCTGCTGCTCCGCCATGTGCCGGCGCATGCGCCGGTCGATCGTGCCGTCCAGACGCTGTTCGACCTTTTCCAGGAAGGAGTCGACCAGCGCGGACTCGTACTCCTCGCCGAGGTCCTTGCGCGCGTGCAAGGCGGCGTCGAGTTCCTTCTTGAGTTCGGCGTCACGTGGGGCTTCCATAGCCCATACGGTACGCAGCCCCACGCCCGCCGACAGTGGGGCTAGCCCCCCATTCCTGCTTGGGTCAGACCCCCCGGCGCCTCCGGGGCCTCCGGGGTCCCCAGGGCTTCGGGGGCAGGGGCGAGGATCGTCTCGGAAGGGATGTGCGCCGTGTTGCGGCGCGCCAGCGTCCAGTACAAAGCAGCGGGCACCACGAGCCCCACGATCCAGGAGACGTCCGCACCACCGAGCGGATCCACCAGCGGGCCGGTGTAGAAGTGCGTGACCAGGAAGGGCAGCTGGGCCAGCAGGCCGACGGCGTACACGGCCAGGGCGTCCCAGCGCCACGCCCCGTACCGGCCGTGGGGGTCGGACAGCGCCGGGATGTCGTACCGCTCCTTGGAGATCAGGTAGTAGTCGACGAGGTTGATCGCCGACCAGGGGGTGAAGAAGGTCAGCAGGAAGAGCAGGAAGTCCTTGAACGAGGACAGGAAGCTGTCCTTGCCGAGGAGCGCCACGGCCGTGCCCGCGACCATGATCAGAGCGATGTACGCCGCCCGCCCGCGCGGCGACAGCTCCTTCTGGCCGCGGAAGCCGCTGACGCTCGTCACCATCGACATGAACCCGCCGTAGGTGTTCAGGACGTTGATGGTCAGCTTGCCGAGCGCGATCACGAAGTACAGGAAGGACGCGACCAGGCCGGTGCCGCCGAGCCCGACCACGTACGCGACCTGGTCGCCCATGAACGCCCCGCCCGCGCTCGCCGCCACCAGGACCCCGAACGTCATCGACCACTGCGCGCCGAGCGCCGAACCCGAGAGCGTCCACCAGAACGTGGCCTTCCCCGAGGTCGTCCGCGGCAGATAGCGCGAGTAGTCCGCGACGTACGGGCCGAAGGCGAGCTGCCACGACGCCGACAGGGAGACCGCCAGGAGGAACATCGGCAGGTCGAAGTGGGCGTCGGAGACCAGGGCGGACAGGTCGACGCGGTCCAGGAGACGGATGCCGAGGTAGACGAAGGCGGCCGCGCAGATCACGCTGGCGACCCGGCCGAGCGCGTGGATGACGCGGTAGCCGACCGCCGCCGTCACCGCCGTCACCGCGGCGAACAGCACGATCCCGGTGGTGTCGTCGGTGTGTGTCAGCTCGGCCGTCGCCTGGCCCGCGAGCACGCTGCCGCTCGCGAAGAAGCCCACGTACATGAGGACGACGAGGAGCAGCGGGACCACGGCGCCGCGCACCCCGAACTGCGCCCGGGACTGGATCATCTGCGGCAGGCCCAGCTTGGGCCCCTGCGCGGAGTGCAGTGCCATCACCGCGCCGCCGAGGACGTTGCCGAGCACGAGCCCGACGACCGACCACACCACGTCCCCGCCGAACACGACCGAGAGGGCGCCCGTGACCACGGCCGTGATCTGGAGGTTCGCGCCCAGCCAGAGCGTGAACTGGCTGAACGCCGTGCCGTGCCGCTCCGCATCGGGGACGACGTCGATGGAGCGCCGCTCCACCAGGGAATCTGCCATGCCTACCCCTTACGTGCGCTGCCTCCAGGACACACGGGTCACCCGCGTCGGCCGTACCGTGGGCGCGGACCTTGAGCGCGTCCCTTGCCGGGCTGTATATGCTCATGCAGAGTTCTCCTTGCATGAATAATTTGTCAATGCCTCGGCGTACATCTCTGGCGGCGGCACGAGGAGCCGTGAGGAGTCAAGAGGGTCATGAGGAGTGCGGCATGAGTGACAGTCCCGCGGCGCGGCTTCAGGTGCTCTTCGAGGGGCACCGGCTGACGCCGACCCAGCGGCGCATCGCGCACTGCATGGTGCGGCGGGCCGCCGACGCCCCCTTCCTCTCCAGCGTCGAGCTGGCCGAACTGGCCGGCGTCAGCCAGCCCTCCGTCACCCGCTTCGCGGTCGCGCTCGGCTTCGACGGCTATCCGGCGCTGCGCCGGCACCTGCGCGAGGTGACCCCCGCGGAGCCGGGCACCGAGGCCGATCTGAACGAGTACCAGCAGGCGGTCGAGGCGGAGATCGAGAACCTGCGGCACCTGGCGGAACTGCTCGCCGACCCCGGTCCTGTGGAGCGCGCGGGCCATCTGCTCGCCGCCTCCCGGCCGCTGCCCGTGCTCGGCCTGCGGGCCGCCGCGTCCCAGGCGTACGGCTTCTCGTACTTCGCCGCCAAGGTCCACCCCGACGTCCGCCTGCTCGACGAGGGCGGCACCATGCTGGCCGACCGGATCGACGCCGCGGTGCGGGCGGGCGCCACGGCCCTGCTCTGCTTCGCGCTGCCCCGCCATCCGCGCGAGGTCGTCGAGGCCCTGGAGTACGCCAGGGCGGCGGGGCTGACCGTGGTCACCGTCGCGGACTCCGCGTTCGCCCCGGTCGCCGCCCACTCCGATCTGCTGCTGCCCGCGGCGGTCGGCACCGGCCTCGCCTTCGACACGGCCTGCGCCCCCATGCTCCTCGGCCGCGTCCTCCTCGAAGCGCTGTGCGACGGCCTCCCGGACGCCCAGGCCCGCCTGGAGGAGTTCGACGTGGGGGCGGCGGAGCGCGGACTCTTCGTGGAGTGACCCCGGCCCCCGGGGGGAGCGCCCGGGGGCCGGGGAGCGGGGGGCCGGGTCACACGTCCAGGTTCGCCTCGATGCGGGCGAGCTGGTGGCGGGCCATGGCCAGGTTGGCGCGGCCCTTGTCGAGCGCCAGATAGAGGAAGAGGCCGTTGTTGTTGCGGCCCTTGATCAGCCGGATGAGGTGGTACTGGGAGCCGAGCGAGATCAGGATGTCCTCGATCTCGTCCTTCAGGCCCAGCATCTCCATCGTGCGCAGCTTGGCGCGGACGACGTCCGTGTTGCCCGCGGCGGCCACCGAGAGGTCCAGGTCCTTGCTGCCTCCGAGCGTGCCGAGGGCCATGCCGCTCGTGTAGTCGACCAGGGCGGCGCCGATGACACCTTCGATCGAGGTGCTCGCTTCCTTGAGCGCTGTCTCCGTGTTGGCCATGGTTGCTGCACTTCCTTTCCGTCTGCCGGCCGCCCGGGACACGGGCGACGAGGGTGTGGTGGGGGGCATGCTCAGAGGTCCTCCGTCCGTACGGTGGTGGCCACCCCCGTGGTGGCGGCGTCGACCAGCTCGCCGATGAGCACGCTGGAACGGCGGCCCTCCAGATGGAGGCGGCCCACGTTGACGCGGGGCTCGGCGAGCAGGGTGAGCACTGCCGTGGAACCGGCCGTGTACGTGGCCACATAGCCCTGTTCGCCGCGGATGAGCAGTTCCTTGAAGTCGCCCTGGTGGGTCGCGTCGGACAGCCGCAGGGCCACCCCGAGCGCCGCAGCGGTGAGCGCGCAGACGCCCTCCGGCTCGACGTCGGAGGCGTCCTGGGCCAGCACCAGACCGTCGACGCTCGCGGTCAGCGCGCCCCTGAGCTGGGGTATCCGGGTCCGCAGTCGTCTCAGTTCGCCGAGTACATCGGCTTCGGCAGCCATCAGCTGTGTCCTTCCGGAGCGCTTCCACAGAGCGGTGAACTTCATGGGATCGGGGGGCGGGTCCGACAGGCGGCGGGGGTCCGGCGGGCGGCGGTCGGCGTCACAGCGAGGCCTCCAGCGCGTCGCGCAACCGGCGCAGCAGGGCGATGTCCGGTTCCGCGCAGTCCGTCACGGCGGGTCCGGGCAGGGCGGCCGCCGGGGCCGCGGCCGGGGTCCGTGGCGTCCTCGGCGTCTCCACGAGCCCGGCCGCGGCCATGCGTCTGATCTCCACCAGGGTGTGGAAGGCGGGCCGGCCGAGCGCCCAGGCGATGGCCGTCGGCGTACGGATCCCGTCGGCGAGCCGCAGCAGCGCGCGCTGACGCCCGGTCACCGCCTGGTCGGCCGTCGGCGTCCGGGGCACCACCGGGGCGGCGTCCACGTCGGCGCAGGGCCAGACGCTGTCGAGGAGGGCTCTGCGCCGCCGGGTCTCGCGCTCCACGGCGGCCGCGGGCACCGGCCTGACCCGGCCGAACCAGTGCGTGACGCCGTAGCGGAAGTGCGCGGGCCCGCCCGCCGGGCCGAGGACGAAGAACGCGGCGTCGAACACCGCGCCGAGGTGGCACAGCTCCAGCTCGCCCGCGGCGAGCCGGCCGCTTCCCACCAGGTCCCGGCCCACCTCGTGGCGGGCCCCCGCCCGCGTCAGGGCCTCCTGCCAGCCGCACTCGGGCAGCGCGCCGCCGACCGTCAGGAGCACTTCGAGGCCGGGCGCGCACGGGCTCTCCGCGTGCACGACGCGGCCCTCGGCGAGATAGAGGACGCCCTGGTCGCGCAGGAACGCCCCGGTGGCCCGCTCGTCGGCGAGGCGCATCAGCATGGGTGAGGTGGCGGGCGCCGCGTACGGGGCCCGCGCGCTCGCCGATGCGGTCGTCACACGAGCACCAGCCGCTCGGACAGGTCCCGCAGCCGGATGCGGGCGAGAGCGAGATTGCCCGTGTGCCGGTCGAGCCAGAGGTACAGGAAGACGCTGCTGTCGAAGGTCGTCTCCACGAAGCGGATCACGTGGAATCCGTTGCGGGTGCTGAGCATGAGGTCCTCGACGGGGAGCCCCTCGCGGGCGGCGCCGTCCGTACCGTCCGCGGCGCCGAGGGAGCCGTACGACCCGTGGGACCCGCAGGCGTCGAAGGAGTCGTCCGCGTCGGCGAACGCCCGGTACTCGGCGGCGGCGCGGGCCACCTCCGCGGTCTCCGCGGCGGTCGCCTCGTGGTCCTTGTTCGGCGAGTCGCCGACCGCACCGAGGGCGAGCCCGCTGGTCCAGTCGACGATCGCTGCTCCGCGTGCACCGGGCAGTGTCATGGCCTCCAGCAGACACTCGTCGATACCGGGCACGCGGTTCCCCTTCCCCAGGGCGGAACGGGGTGGTCCCCACCACCCCACCGGGCGGTCCCCGCCGCCCGGTGGGAGGAAGTTACGCAGGAAAGCCGAGGCCCTGTGTCGAATGGGCATTTCCCAGGGGAACATGTCCTGGCTCGACAAGATCGGTGCGCTGGAGGCTTCGGGAACGGCTCATCACTGACCGTATGTATCGGGCATATGATCGAGGCGTCCCCCGAGTCGCCGGGGCCCCCGAGTCGCCGGGCGTTCCCCGAGTCGCCGTGGTGTCCCCGGAGTCGTCGAGGCGTCCCCGGGGCTCACTCCTCGCCGCGAGTCCGCAGGACCACCTTGTTCACCGCCCACAGGCCGATGCCGATCAGGACGAGCACACCCGCGCGGATGTAGACGTCCGCCGGGCGGTCGGCGAGGGGGCTGGCCAGGACGAGGGCGGTGACGGCGCCGAGGACCGGCAGGACGGTCGGGGTGCGGAAGTGGTGGTGGTCGACGGGGTCGCGGCGCAGGACCAGGACCGCGACGTTGACCACCGCGAACACACACAGGAGCAGGAACGCCGTGGTGTCGCCGAGGCCCTCGATCTCGCCGGTGGAGACCAGGCCGACGGCGAGCAGGGAGACGAAGACGATGCCGACGATCGGGGTGCGGCGGCGCGGCAGGACACGGGCCATCGCGCGCGGCAGGATGCGTTCGTTGGCCATGCCGTAGCAGAGGCGCGAGGCCATCATGATGTTGATGAGGGCCGAGTTGGTGACCGCGAACAGGGCGATGAGCGCGAAGAGCTTGTGCGGGAAGTCCACGCCGCCTGCCTTCACCACCTCCAGGAGCGGCCCGCTGAACCCGGCGAGGGTCTTGTGGTCGACGAGCAGGGAGGAGACCAGGGCCACCAGGACGTAGACGGTGCCGGTGACGGCGACCCCGATGAAGATCGCCTTGGGGAACGTGCGCGTCGGGTCCTTGGTCTCCTCGGCCATGTTGACCGAGTCCTCGAAGCCGACGAAGGCGAAGAAGCCGAGCGCCGTGGCCCCGAGCACCCCCGTCATCAGGGCGTAGCCGGAGCCGTCGGTCTCGAACTCGGTGAGCCGGGACGCCTCGCCGTCCCCGTTGAGGACCGCCCACGCGCCGATGGCGAGGATGATCACCAGGCCGGTGACCTCGACCAGTGTCAGGACGACGTTGGTCTTCACCGACTCCGAGACGCCGCGCAGGTTCAGCGCCGCGAGCACCAGGATGAACGCGATGGCGACCAGCGTCGGCGGCAGCGCGTCACCGGTCAGCTCGGCCAGGTAGTCCCCGCTGAAGGCGCGGGCCGCCGCGCTCGCCGACGAGAGCCCGGAGGCCATCACCATGAACGCGACGATGAAGGTGAGGAAGGGGACCTTGAACGCCTTCTGCGTGTAGAGGGCCGCGCCCGCCGCCCTCGGGTACTTGCCGACGAGTTCGACGTACGACGCGGCCGTCAGGATCGCCACGACGAACCCGATCGCGAACGGCAGCCACAGCGCGCCGCCGACCTTCCCCGCGACCTTGCCCGTGGTGGCGTAGATGCCGGTGCCGAGGATGTCGCCGATCACGAAGAGAATGAGGAGCTTCGGGCCGAGCACGCGCCGCAGGCCCGGATCCTCGGCGGCCGGTGGCGCGGTGGTTCCGCTCGGTCCGCGCGCTCCACCCGGACCGCTCGCGCCGTTCGGTCCGCTCGTGCCGCTCGTGCCTGACGTCGTCAAAGGAGCCTCCCCCGAGGATGACGGTGAGCCGCTTCCGGCTGGGGAGGACCTTCTGCCCGCCGCGGGCGCGGGTGAAGCGGGAGTTGAGCAATCTCAGAGCTCGTCCAGGACGTCCCGCACCCCGCCGCCCGCCTCCGCGACGACCTCCGCCACGCTCTGCGGCTCCCGCACCACCCCGAACCGCACCGCGCCGCCCGCCTCCCGCGGATCGGCCACGTAGCCGTGGATGCCGGGCCTGACCAGGCTGTTGTACGAGTAGTGGTGAGCGAAGTAGTAGGCGCCGGTGTCCAGGACGGCCACGTAGTCGCCCTGTTCGAGGGGTGGCAACTCCCGGTCCCTGGCGAGCAGGTCACCGGCGAAGCAGGCCGGGCCCGCGACGTCCTGGCGGGTGCCGGGGCCCGACTTGGGGCGCCCCTTGGCGTCGTACGCGGCGATCCTGAGCGGCCAGGACTCGGGCATGTACACCGTGCGCGTCGCCACCTGCACGCCCGCGTGCGTCAGCGCGATGCCCCGGCCGCCCGCCGTCTTCACGTACTCCACGCGGGCAAGGAGCATCCCGTGCTTGCCGAGCAGCGACCGGCCGAACTCGGTGACCAGGCCGTAGCGCCCGTCGAAGAGCCCGGGGACCTCGCGCCGCAGCAGCCGCGCGTAGTCGGCGTACGTCGGTGTCTGTTCGTCCGAGGAGAAGTTGAGGGGCAGCCCGCCGCCGATGTCGAGGGTGTCGACCTGCTGGCGGCCGGCGCGGGCGTTGATCTCCTCCGCGAGCGCGTACGTCGCCGCGACGCCGCTCGCCATCAGCTCCAGGGGCATGCCCTGCGAGCCGGAGTGGGTGTGCAGCCGGGTCAGCCACGGGCGGTCCACGTAGGCCCGTACGAGCCACTCCCGCGCGCCCTCGTCCCGCAGCGGCACCCCGAACTTGGAGGTGGCGGTCGCTGTCGAGAGCGCCTCGATGGTGCCGCCGCCGACCTGCGGGTTCACCCGGATCCCGAGGGGTGAGCGGGTGGGCGCCGAGCGCACCATGGCGTCGATGCGGTCGAGTTCCTGCGCGTTGTCGGCGTTGACGGCGATGCCGAGCGCGAGGGCCTCGCGCAGTTCGACCGGGGTCTTGGCGGGGGAGTCGAGGACGGTGCGGGACGGCGGTGTGCCCGCGGCGCGCGCGAGGGCCAGCTCACCCGGGCTCGCCACCTCGGCGCCGACCCCGGCGGAGCCGAGCAGCCGGAGCACCGGCACCAGCGGGGCGGCCTTCACCGCGAAGGCGTGCAGGACGGGGGTGCCGTCCGCGGTGACCTCGTCGAAGGCGGCGTGCAGCGCGGCGGCCGAGGCCCGTATCCCGGCCACGTCGAGCAGCCCGGCGAGCGGCAGGTCGGGGCCGACGAGGCCCTGCTCGACGGCGGCGCGGACCGCCTGGTCGCGGCGGGCGGCGGAGCCGGGGGAGTCGGCGGAGTCGGCGGAAGGAATCGTTTCAGGGCCCATGTGATCCAGACAATCACCCGCACGCGGCGACCGCTGCCACCCGACGCTATTGACTAGCTCTATTCATGGAAGCAGGATGTGAATAACAAGGTCACAGTGGCGAACTGCCACAGCAGGACAGCGTGCGAGGAGGCACCCCATGTCAGGACCCCGCCCCGTAAGGGCCCCGCGCGGCACCGAACTGAGCGCCCTGGGATGGCAGCAGGAAGCGGCCCTGCGCATGCTCCAGAACAACCTCGACCCGGAGGTCGCCGAGCACCCCGACAAACTCGTCGTCTACGGCGGCACGGGCAAGGCGGCCCGCGACTGGCGCTCCTTCGACGCGATGGTGCGCACCCTGAGGACGCTCAAGCAGGACGAGACGATGCTCGTCCAGTCCGGCCGCCCCGTGGGCGTCATGCAGACCCACGAGTGGGCGCCGCGCGTGCTCATCGCCAACTCCAACCTGGTCGGCGACTGGGCGAACTGGGAGGAGTTCCGCCGCCTGGAGGCGCTCGGCCTCACCATGTACGGCCAGATGACCGCGGGCTCCTGGATCTACATCGGCACCCAGGGCATCCTCCAGGGCACCTACGAGACCTTCGCGGCGGTGGCCGCGAAGAAGTTCGGCGGCACGCTGGCGGGCACGATCACCCTCACCGCCGGGCTCGGCGGCATGGGCGGCGCCCAGCCCCTCGCCGTGACGATGAACGACGGCGTCGCGATCTGTATCGACGTCGACCCGCGCGCCATCGAGCGCCGCATCGAGCACAAGTACCTGGACGTGCGGGCCGACTCCCTGGAGCACGCCCTCCAGCTCGCCGTCGAGGCCCGTGACGCCCGCCGCCCGCTCTCCATCGGCCTGCTCGGCAACGCCGCCGACCTCCTTCCGCGGATGCTCGCCGAGGGCGCCCCGATCGACATCGTGACGGACCAGACCTCCGCCCACGACCCGCTGGCGTATCTGCCGTCGGGCGTCGACTTCGACGACATGGCCGCGTACGCGGCCAAGGACCCGGCGGGCTTCACCACCCGCGCCCGCGAGTCCATGGCCACGCACGTCGAGGCCATGGTCGGCTTCATGGACGCGGGCGCCGAGGTCTTCGACTACGGCAACTCCATCCGCGGCGAGGCGCAACTGGCCGGATACGACCGGGCCTTCGCGTTCCCCGGCTTCGTCCCCG
This sequence comes from Streptomyces typhae, assembly GCF_009755605.1. Lineage (GTDB taxonomy): Bacteria > Actinomycetota > Actinomycetes > Streptomycetales > Streptomycetaceae > Streptomyces > Streptomyces typhae. Next base: position 70,530 of record NZ_WPNZ01000007.1, on the reverse strand, counting down.
CCTACATCCGCCCCCTGTTCTGCGAGGGCAAGGGCCCCTTCCGCTGGGCGGCCCTGTCCGGTGAGGCCTCCGACATCCACAAGACGGACAAGGCGATCCTCGACCTCTTCCCGGAGAACGAGTCCCTGGCCCGCTGGATCAAGATGGCCGGGGAGCGCGTCCACTTCCAGGGCCTGCCCGCCCGCATCTGCTGGCTCGGCTACGGCGAGCGCGACCGCGCGGGCGAGCGCTTCAACGACATGGTGGCCTCCGGCGAGCTCCAGGCCCCCCTCGCCATCGGCCGCGACCACCTGGACTGCGGCTCCGTCGCCTCTCCGTACCGCGAGACCGAGGCCATGCTCGACGGCTCCGACGCGATCGCCGACTGGCCCCTGCTCAACGCCATGGTGAACGTCGCCTCGGGCGCCTCGTGGGTGTCCCTGCACCACGGCGGCGGCGTCGGCATGGGCCGCTCGATCCACGCGGGCCAGGTGTCGGTGGCCGACGGCACGAAGCTCGCGGGCGAGAAGGTGCGGCGCGTGCTCACGAACGACCCCGGGATGGGGGTCGTCCGGCACGTCGACGCCGGGTACGAGTCGGCGGACGCGGTCGCCGCCGAGCGGGGCGTGCGCGTCCCGATGCGGGAGGGCGAGTGAAGCGCCCCGACGGGACGCGGGGAACCGCGCGCCCGGCCACGGCGGCGCGGCAGTCGCCGACGCACCCTTCCTCCTTCACAAAGATGTGGCACGACCTGCGCCCCATCGGGCGGAACGCCGACACCGGCGGCTACCGCCGCTACGCCTGGACGGGCGCGGACGCCGACTGCCGGACCTGGTTCCAGGAGCAGGCGGAGGCCCGCGGCCTGACGTACGAGACGGACCGCAACGGCAACCAGTGGGCGTGGCTCGGCGACCCGGCCGCCGGGGACGCCGTCGTCACCGGCTCGCACCTGGACTCCGTACCCGACGGCGGCGCGTTCGACGGCCCCCTGGGCGTGGTGTCGTCGTTCGCGGCGCTCGACGAACTCCGCGCCAGGGGAGCGGAGTTCACCCGCCCCCTGGCCCTCACCAACTTCGGCGACGAGGAGGGCGCCCGCTTCGGCCTGGCCTGCGTGGGCTCCCGCCTCACCGCGGGCAGGCTGACCCGCGAGGCGGCGTACGAGCTGCGGGACGCGGACGGCGTCACCCTCCCGCAGGCCATGGAGCGGGCCGGGTACGACCCGGAGGCCATCGGCCCCGACCCCGAACGCCTCGCCCGCGTCGGCGCGTTCGTCGAACTGCACGTGGAACAGGGCCGGGCCCTCGACCTGTCCGGCGATCCGGTGGGCATCGCCAGCGCCATCTGGCCGCACGGCCGCTGGCGCTTCGACTTCCGCGGCGAGGCCAACCACGCGGGCACCACCCGTCTGGTGGACCGCAGGGACCCGATGCTGTCGTACGCCGAGACGGTGCTCGCCGCCCGCCGTGAGGCCGAACTCGCGGGCGCGCTCGCCACGTTCGGCAAGATCGCCGTCGAGCCGAACGGCGTCAACGCCATCCCGTCCCTGGTCCGCGGCTGGCTGGACTCCCGCGCGGCCGACCAGGACACCCTGGACACGGTGGTGACGGCGATCGAGAAGGCGGCCCGCGAGTACGCGGAGGCCCACGGCATCGACCTCGACGTCGTCCGGGAGTCCTTCACCCCGGTCGTCGAGTTCCAGCACGCGCTGCGCGACGAGATGGGCGAGATCCTGCGGGAGCGCACCGGCGGCACGCTCCCGGTGCTCGGCACGGGCGCGGGACACGACGCGGGTATTTTGTCCGAGTCGATCCCGACCGCCATGCTGTTCGTACGCAACCCCACAGGCGTCTCGCACTCGCCCGCCGAGCACGCGGACGAGGACGACTGCCTGGCCGGGGTGCGCGCACTGGCGGACGTACTGGAAGGTCTGGCGTGCCGATGACGCAGCAGCCGCAGCCGCAGCAGCCGAAGGAGCCGCAGCAGGCGCCGCTGGCGCGGCAACTGCCGAAGGCCACGTTCTGGCTGGAGCACGCCTGGCTGGACCCGACCGTCGAGCCCGGGGTGGCCCTGGACGTCGGCGCGGACGGCCGGATCGTCGCCGTCCGGAGGGGAGTCGAGTCCCCGCCCCCGGGCGCCACCGTCCTGCGCGGCCTGACCCTGCCGGGCCTCGCCAACGCCCACTCGCACGCCTTCCACCGGGCGCTGCGCTCCACCGTCCAGGTCGGCAGCGGCACGTTCTGGACGTGGCGGGAGGTCATGTACTCCATGGCCGACCGCCTCACCCCGGAGACGTACCACGCGCTCGCACGGGCGGTGTACGCGGAGATGGCGCTGGCCGGGATCACGGCAGTGGGAGAGTTCCACTACCTCCACCACGCGCCCGGCGGCACCCCCTACGCCGACCCGAACGCGATGGGCGAGGCGCTGATCGCCGCCGCGGCCGATGCGGGCATCCGCATTACGCTCCTCGACACGGCGTACGTGGCCGCGGGCCTCATCGACGCCTCGCGGGGCGTGGCCCCCAACCGCCACCAGCTCCGCTTCTCCGACGGCACGGCGGAGGCGTGGGCCGAGCGTGCCGCACTGCTGAAGGACCGTGACCACGCCCGCGTCGGCGCGGCGGTCCACTCCGTACGGGCCGTCCCCGCACGGCAGCTGCCGACCGTCGCCGAGTGGGCCGCCGTACGCGGCGCGCCGCTGCACGTCCACCTCTCCGAGCAGAAGGCGGAGAACGAGGCCTGCGTCGCCGCCCACGGCCGCACGCCCACCCGGCTCCTCGCCGACCACGGCGTCCTCGGCCCGCGCACGACCGCCGTGCACGCCACGCACCTCACCGACGAGGACATCGCCCTCATCGGCGGCTCCGGCACCGGCACCTGCATGTGCCCGACCACGGAACGGGACCTGGCCGACGGCATCGGCCCGGCCCCCGCCCTCCAGCGCGCGGGCAGCCCGCTCTCCCTGGGCAGCGACAGCCACGCCGTGATCGACCTCTTCGAAGAGGCCCGCGCCATGGAGCTCGACGAGCGCCTGCGGTCCCACACCCGGGGCCACTGGACGGCCGCTGCCCTCCTGCGCGCCGCCTCCCCCGACGGCCACGCCGCCCTCGGCTGGCCCGACGCCGGCACCCTCGAACCCGGCGCCCTCGCCGACTTCACCACCATCGCCCTCGACTCCGTCCGCACGGCGGGCGCGGTGCCCCGGCTCGGCGCGGAGGTGGCCGTCTTCGCCGCCTCGGCCGCGGATGTCCGGGACACCGTGGTCGGCGGCCGCCATGTCGTACGCGACGGGGCGCACGCGGTGATCGGGGATGTGGGGGCGGCGCTGGGGGAGGCGGTGGCGGCGTTGCGCTGACCTGCTGCTGCCCTCGCGGGGCGCCCCAGGCCCGCCCCTTCTCCGAAACTGGGGCTCCGCCCCAGACCCCGCTCCTCAAACGCCGGAGGGGCTGGAACTCACCGGCACGTGTTCAGCCCGTCCGGCGTTTGAGGACGAGGCGCGAAGCGCCGATACGGGGGTCCAGGGGGCGGAGCCCCCTGGTTTCGGGAAGGGGCGGGATTGGGGAGCCCCCGGCAAGGCCCCCGGCCCGCACCCCCACCCACCCCCCCGGACAGGACGATGACCACCACCACGACCGCCATCACGAACATCGCCACCCTGGTCACCAACGACCCCGCCCTCGGAGAGGGCCCCCTCGGCATCGTCGAGAACGCGGCCCTCGTCCTGGAGGGCGAGACAGTCGCCTGGGCGGGCCCGACGGCCAAGGCCCCGGCGGCGGACGAGACGTACGACGCGGCGGGCCGCGCGGCCGTCCCGGGCTTCGTGGACTCCCACAGCCACCTGCTCTTCGCGGGCGACCGCACGAAGGAGTTCAACGCCCGCATGGAGGGCCGCCCGTACGAGGCGGGAGGCATCCGCACCACGGTCGCGGCGACGCGCGCGGCGACGGACGCAGAACTCGAAGCGAATGTCACCCGCTACCTCAGGGAGGCCCTGCGCCAGGGCACCACCACCTTCGAGACGAAGTCGGGCTACGGCCTGACGACGCGGGACGAGGCCCGCGCCCTGCGCATCGCGGCCCGCCACACCGACGAGGTGACGTTCCTCGGCGCCCACATCGTGTCCCCGGACTTCGCCGACGACCCGGCGGCGTACGTGGACCTCGTCACCGGCGAGATGCTGGAGGCGTGCGCGCCGCACGCCCGCTGGGTGGACGTGTTCTGCGAGAAGGGGGCCTTCGACGGCGACCAGGCGCGGGCGATCCTGACGGCGGGCAAGGCGAAGGGCCTGCACCCCCGGGTGCACGCCAACCAGCTCTCGTACGGCCCCGGCGTCCAACTGGCCGTGGAACTGGACGCGGCGTCGGCCGACCACTGCACGCACCTCACCGACGCGGACGTCGACGCCCTCGCGAACAGCGACACGGTGGCAACGCTCCTCCCGGGCGCGGAGTTCTCCACCCGCGCCGAGTGGCCGGACGCCCGCCGCCTCCTGGACGCGGGCGCGACGGTGGCCCTGTCCACGGACTGCAACCCGGGCTCGTCCTTCACGTCCTCGGTCCCGTTCTGCATCGCCCTCGCCGTACGCGACATGGGCATGACCCCGGACGAAGCCCTCTGGTCGGCGACGGCGGGCGGCGCGGCGGCCCTGCGCCGCACGGACGTGGGCCGCCTCGGCCCTGGCGCCCGCGCGGACCTGGCCCTCCTGGACGCGCCGAGCCATGTGCATCTGGCGTACCGGCCGGGGGTGCCGCTGGTGTCGGAGGTGTGGCGCCGGGGTGTCCGCGTGAACCGGTGAGATACGAGGACCGCTCCCCGCGTGGTCGGGCGGACCTGCGGGCAAGTTTCGGCAAGTTCGATGTGCCGAAGGGGCGGACCGGTGCACGGTTGGGCACACAGATCGTCGGTTCTGACCGAGGAGGACACCATGGCCCTGCGCAAGCTCGGCAAGGATCCCGAGAGCCCCAGCGGGGGGTCTCCAACGATCTACCTCGACGACGTCAAGGACACCTACCTCGTCCAAGGACTGAAGGTCGGTGACGCGGAGCGTCTGTCCGTGATGGAGCTGCCCGACCACGAAACGGTCGTCGAGATCCCGCGGCGGATGGTGCGGTTCTTCCTGGAGGTGCAGCGTGGCGAAGACTCCGACGTTTGACGAGCTGTTCCAGCACAGCCAAGAGGCAGCAGTCCACTTGGAGACGCGTGACGGCTACATGCGATCGGACCCGGCGTTCATCGACTGGAGCGCGGGCAAGACCATCGAACCCGTCGAACGTTGGAGCGACTGGCTCAACACTGTGCAGGAGGCCACCGGCCGGGGCGTCGTCGTACGACGTGCGCGCATCGTCTCCGAACCGGTCTCGGACTACATCCGCTTCGAGCACTCGGTCACCGAGGGACTCAACATCGCGGCCGGGGAGGAAGTCGGCTGGCTGCCGCGACGGCAGGCGACCTCTCTGGCCCTGCCGGGCAACGATTTCTGGGTCTTCGACCGGCGGGTCGCGCTGATCAACCACTTCGACGGGGACGGCGACTCGTTGGAGCACGAGTACACCGAGGACACGCAGCTCGTGTCCTTCCTCGCGGCGGCCTTCGAGTCGGTGTGGGAGAAGACGGTGCCGCACAACCAGTACCGATTGGTGTGACCGGCAGGACAGGCTGATCCCCGATGTCTACGCCATCCTCCTCGGTTCAGGAGGCGCGTGTTGCGTTCGGACGGCGCCTGCGCGAGATCCGGAAGGACTCCGGACTCTCCGCGCGGGCGCTCGCCGTGCTTACGGGCTGGCACGAATCCAAGTGTTCGCGGCTCGAGAATGGTTCCAGGACTCCATCATTCGAAGACATCCGTGCCTACACGCGCCATTGCGGAGCAGCACAACTCGCTGAGGATCTGATCGCCACCGCACGTGGCATCGAAGGCATGTATGTCGAATGGCGTCGCATCGAACGCTCTGGGCTTCGACGGGTTCAGGAATCAGTGATCCCGATCTGGGAGCGCACTCTTCGGTACCGCATCTATTCCTCGTGGCTCGTCCCAGGTCCCCTGCAGACAGAGGCGTACATCAGAGCGCTGCTGTCCTCGATCCGTGACCGGCGGCGGCTCGTCGACGACGTGGACGAAGCCGTGCTCGTCCGAGTCGCCAAGCAGCACATCGTGTACGAGGGTAACCACCGTTTCTCGGTGATCCTGGAAGAGGCGGCGCTCAAGTACCGTATCGGTGGCTCCGAGACCATGTCCGGTCAGCTCCGGCATCTTCTCTCTGTCTCCACACTGCCGTCGGTCAGCCTCGGAATCATTCCGCTCGACGCCGACCGCTCCGCTCTGTGGCCCGTCGAGGGGTTCTTCCTCTTCGACGACGCACAGGCAAACGTCGAACTGGTCTCGGCGCACCTGACCGTCGTCCAGCCGCACGAGATCGCTCTGTACGCCGAGACGTTCGCCATGCTGGCGGGGATGGCTGTGTACGGTCCTGCCGCACATGCGCTCATCAGTAAGGCGACTGACGCGCTCGGGTGATCATTGGCAAGTTCCGGCACACTCGTTGAGCCCCGTGACGACGCGGCCCGATGCTCTACATGTCTCTCCCTCCGAATTCGCAGAAGAGAAGGAGCATCGTGACTTACGCTCTGAGGCACCCGGTCGGTACACGGCACGGGCGGGACCTTGTTCCGCAGGATCTGTTCCGGCGCTTGGTGGATTTTTGCGCCGATGAATACGGATACGAGCGAAGCATGGCGGACCGGATCATGGATCAGGGTCTGGCGTTCCTGTGGACCATGGGGACGACCCGCACGGAAGGCATTCTCGCTCCGTCCAAGGAAGTCGATCCCGCCTGGCACACCTTCATGCTGCACAGCGTCGAGTACACCGAATGGTGCCGTGTGAACTTCGGGCGCTTCCTGCATCACAGGCCCAACTCGAAGGTGCGCACTCGGGGCCTGATGGTCTCGGTCGTGGACCACATCGAAAAGGCTGGATTCGAGGTGGACCGGCGGCTGTGGCAGATGTCCGCCGCGTGCAACGAACCGACCTGCTGTGGCGACGGCCCTTGCTGCTAGCCGATCGCTCGACAGTGCCCCGGGCCCGCAGTTGCGGGCGCCGTCGGCTCCATAGGAGAGTCTCATGCCGGAAGCTGCCCACGGAGGGCAGGGACGAGTCGCAGTCTTCAGACTGTTCGGCCCTGCGTTCGGCTATGCGTCGAAGCTTGTAGAGAATCAGCAGATCGCCTACATCGGCCCGGTGACGCGGGGCGTCCCATGGCAAACCCTTTGGCAGATGGCGGATCGATGTTGCCGCTTGTCGGCACAGGACATCGAGAAAGCGCGTTGGATCGTGACTCAGGCAACACGTGCCGTCATCGTGGGGGCCGACCTCGTCGTGAAGATGCCTGACGAGAAGTGGCAGCTACAGGGTGGCGGCCGCCGAGCCGGCCTCGCCAGCTGGGCACATCATGACGTGCTGATCACGGGTGATATGGCTGTGCCCGCTCTCACGTCCGCGCAGCTCTCGGTCAAGCACACGCGCTATCCCCAGCACTGCGCGGGAACAATGCGTCGATGAGCGTGGGAAGGACCCGGCAGCGCGGCGGGGCCCCCAGAGGGTCTCCGCCGGTTCCTTCTGTTTCTCTGCAGTGAGCGACTGTCTGCTCGTCGCACATTCACAATTCGCTAGTCCTCCGCGGCTTGTGCCGCTCCCACCAGCCGCGGAAAGGGACAGCGCTACCCAGGGCTACGTCTCGGAGCTTCAGCCACTCCTGCGCCTGTTCCTCGGGGATCAGCTCCGCGCCCAAGAACTCTCCGCCGTTGCCGTACTGCATGGTCACGACCGAGCGTTCATCGAAGGCCCAGAAGTCCGGCACACCCGCCAGTGGGTTCGACCGGTCGGTGGTATCGAGAATGAAGAATTCTTCCCCGGCTTCCTGGTTCCGGACGTAGCCCCATCCGAGTTCGAAGCGCAGGTAATCACTCAAGGGGCGGGCCAGGATGTGCACGCGGTACATGCGCTTGCCGGCCTGTGTGGCGTCCCGTACGGTCGTGACCCAGCCGGCCGCCTTGTACTCTTCCGGCTGTGGCCTGCCGGCCAAGAACGCGCGGTAGGCGTCGACCCCGCCCGACTTGCTGTAGTCGTCCAGGGTTTCGAGCCGGAAGGCCTCGCGCCGAAACCCCGAGAAGAGCTTTCCGAATTCCTCAGGCGAGATGTTCACGGGCCACCTTCAGAATCAGTGACATAGGGATGCGGACGGCGGTTTCGTCGACCGGCAGCTGCATGGTGGCCAGTGCTTGCGTGTCGTCCACCTTGAAGCCCTGCACCAGGACGTTCTCCGTGCCGTCGATCTCCCAAACGGTCGGACAAGGCCCCTCGTCGCACTCGCTCGCAAGCTGTTTGAGTTTCACCGGCTGACCCCCTGGCTCAGGTTGGCGGTAGGGGCTTCGCCCCGTTCCCTGTTCGATCCTTGCGACCCTGAGGCAAGGGGTCAAGGTGGCAGAGTTGAGAGAACGGGAAACTGCCTAGACTGTCCTCAGGCTCTGAAGGGCGTGGCGTTTTGCAAGGCGAGATCCCGCCACGCCAGATACGTGTCCATGTCCGGTTCCTGGATCAGCTCACGATTGATCTGTGTCCCGTCAGGGCGGTAATTGAGGTGGACGACCGTCGATTCGTCGAACAGCCAGAAATCCTGTTCGGGCAGTCCGGGGTTCGGTCGATCGCCCAGCTCCACGATGTGATAGTTCTCCCCGGCCTCCACATTTCCGGGGATGCACCACTCGAACAGGTATCTGCTGTACGGCGTGAGAGGTCGGCGCACGACCTTGGCGCGCGTCATCGTCCGGCCCCGGGCAGCGTGGTCCCTGATCGTCCGGTGCCATGACGCGTTGAATCCGTCGGGCTTCCTGGCTCCGGCGAGGAAGCCACGGACCGTCTCGGTCTCGGTGGGCATGGTGTACGTCTGGTGCACTTCGAGCCGGAAGGCGGAGCGCTCGAAGCCGTGCAGGTACGCCTGCCAGGCGTCGCCGTCGAGCAGTACGGGGCGGGTGCCGTGCAGGGCCACAGGCCACCTCCTCAAGGGTGTTTTGTGGGGCATGCAACTACCGGGTCAGGCGTCCAGGTCTGCCGCGTACTCTTCGAAAGGCACCGCGTGCGCCAGAGCCACGCGCTTCCACGTCACGTAGCGTGCCGGATCGCCCTCGTACGCCTCGCGGTTGATCTGTGTCCCGTCCGGCCGGAAGTTCAGGTGTGCGATGCGGGATTCGTCGAACATCCACCAGTCACGTCCGGTGAGCGGCAGGCCGTGGTCGTCCCGCGTCACGTCCAGGACGCGGATGTCCTCCCCGGCCGCGATGTTCCCCGGGATGCCCCACGCGAACTGGTACCGCTGGTAGTCAGTGAGCGGCTGGCGTACGACACGGACGCGGCCGATGCGTCTGCCGGACTCGACGTACCCCCGCACCCGCTCGTGCCAACGTGCGTTGTGCTCGGCGGGCTTGGCCTCGCCCCGCAGGAAGCGGGCCACGTTCTCCCGCTCCTTGGGCATGGTGTACGTGGGCTGCGCCTCGAAGCGCCACGCTTCCCGCTCGGAGGCGTCGAAGAGGCGACGCCAGTTGTCACCGTCCAGAAGCACGGGGTGCCTCTCTCAGAGGGTCAGGTCGCCTGCCGCGACGGCGGCGATGAAGGGTGCCCACGCGGTCGCGTTGACGAGCAGGGCGGGGCCGTCCGGGGCCTTGGAGTCCCGGACGGGGACGGTGCCGGGGAGGCCGGTGGCGACCTCCAGGCAGAGTCCCTCGGAGCCGTTGCTGTAGCTGCTCTTGTGCCAGATGAGCAGGGCCAAGTCAGCGCTCGTACATGCCATTCTCGTATTCCTCCGCTGCTTTCTTGATCATCCTCAGTGAGTCCTCCGGCGGCAGTGCCGCAGCTCTGAGTCGACCGTACGCGCTCGTGTACTGCGCTACGAGTTCCGGTTCGTCGATGACCTGTCCGCTGTACATGCCCTCCGTGTACATGAGCGGCGGGGAATCATCGAAGGTCATGAGCCAGGTCGCGCCCATCATGAAGGGGTGCGCCTGCCCATTCCACGGAAGGATCTGTGGAATGACGCGCCGCCGTTCGATGACGGTGACGATATGGGCGAGCTGCTCCGCCATCTCGGCATTGCCGATGATCGGTTGCCGCAGGATCGACTCGTGCATCACGAGCCAGCACTCGGGCCCCTTCGCGTCTTCGAAGAGCCATGCCCGCTCCCGCCGGTCTTCGACCTTCGCCTTGACCGTTTCTTCGGCCTCACGAGGGTATGCGGCATGAACAACTGCACGGATGTACGGCTCCAGTTGGAGGGGCCCCGGGATCAGGGTGGGGTTCCACTCCTCGATCTCCTTCGCTCGCGCTTCCAGCTCCACGACGTGGGCGAAGTACTCGGCGTGCTTGACCCTTCGTGCCTTGTGTACGTCCGCGCAGCGCCGCTCGAAGAATCCGTCAGTCGCGAGGAGCCGGTCCACGTGGCGGGCCAGTTCCAGCGGGATGCGCCGCTGCCCCCGCTCGATTTCGCTGAGGTATGTCGCCCCGAAGTAGCTCCCCTCCACCGTCTCCTGAAGCGTGCGGCCCGCCGCCTCCCGCTTCCAGCGCAGCTCCTTGCCGTAAAAGGCGGGAACGCTCGCCGAACCGTCGATGTCCTTGCGCGCTGCCACAGGTGGTGACCGCCTTCCACGCTTCGCACTGTGGAACCCGAACCCCTGTCACGCTACGTCACCCGAGCGTCACTGTGGAACCAGAACGTCACAGAGCGCACGGAAGAAGGCGTACCCCCATGCACGACCAGGACTCGTACCCCACCTTTGAGGTGGCCCTCCTCGCCGTACCCAAAGCGGTCCCCGAACTGCGCCGGAGCCTGGGCGGTCGTCCCGACGTACAGCTCTGCGTCACCGAGCTGCTCAGCAACGTGATCCGGCACCTGGGGGAGGGGACCCCCGTCACCGTCCGCCTCACTCGGGCGGGCGGTGGGCGGACCCGGGTCGCCGTCACCGACCCCGATCCGCGGGTCTGGCCGGTGCTCCGGGAAGCGGGTCGTGACGAGGAGGCGGGGCGCGGGCTCGCTCTCGTCGATGCCGTCTCGCTGCGGTGGGGCGTGGAGCAGGGCGCCGACAGCAAGACGGTGTGGTGCGAGCTTGAGGGTTAGTCAGAGGGGGCTGTCGGGGCCGCCGGGGCTGACGGGGGAGTTCCAGGCAGCAGGGGGCGCATGAACGTGCGCTCGTAGCGCAGCACGCACCCGCTCTCGTCCCTGATCCGGTCCGCCTCGATGAACTCGGCGTCCTTGCCGAACAGCGTCCTGTACTCCTCGTACGCGGCGAGGCTCGGGAAGCTGAACAGGGCCAGCGCCTTGTCGCTCGCGCCCTCCGCCGGGAGGAAGTACCCGTGGTGGGTGCCGCCGTGCCGGTCCACCAGCTCCATCCAGCGGCGCCCGAAACGCTCGAACGACTCGGTCTTCGCCGGGTCGATCACGTACTCGACCACGCAAGTAATCATCGTCCGAGGCTAACGAGTCGTCGTACGGCACTGGGGGAGACGGAGGAGACGGCGGTGCCGCATGTCGGGGGCCGACCCGCTGCGGGCGGGCGGTCTCCGGCATGCGGCACCGTTCCGGTCGTTTGCGCGCGGAGCGTCTGGGCACCCGAAGAACAGGAACAGGAACAAGGGCGGAACGCGGGCGCGGTGGTCGGCCTACTCCTCCAGGGTCAGGCCCTTGCGCAGGCGTACGAGGGTGCGCGACAGCAGGCGGGACACGTGCATCTGCGAGATGCCGAGCTCCTCGCCTATCTCCGACTGCGTCATGTTGGCGACGAAGCGCAGCGAAAGGATCTTGCGGTCCCGGGGCGGCAGCTCGGCGATCAGCGGCTTGAGGGACTCGACGTACTCGATGCCCTCCAGGCCGTGGTCCTCGTAACCGATGCGGTCGGCGAGGGCGCCCTCGGAGTCGTCCTCCTCCGGCTGGGCGTCCAGCGAGCTGGCGGTGTAGGCGTTGGACGCCGCCATGCCCTCGACGACCTCGTCGTTCGTGATGCCGAGGCGTTCGGCGAGTTCGGCCACTGTCGGCGCGCGGTCGAACTGCTGGGCGAGCTCGTCGCCCGCCTTCGCGAGGTCGAGACGGAGCTCCTGGAGTCGGCGCGGCACCCGCACCGACCACGACGTGTCGCGGAAGAAGCGCTTGATCTCGCCGACGATCGTCGGCATCGCGAAGGTGGGGAACTCGACGCCGCGGCTGAGTTCGAACCGGTCGATCGCTTTGATCAGGCCGATGGTGCCGACCTGGATGATGTCCTCCATCGGCTCGCTGCGGGAGCGGAACCGGGAGGCGGCGAACTTGACCAGGGCCAGGTTGAGTTCGACGAGGGTGTTGCGGACGTACGCGTGCTCGTGCGTGCCCTCTTCGAGGGACTCGAGCCGTTCGAAGAGCGTCTTCGACAGGGCCCGCGCGTCCAGCGGCCCCACCTCGTCGTAAGGGGGGATCTCGGGGAGCCCGGTCAGGCTCTCGTGCAGCTCGCCGGCGCCGGCGAACAGGGGGTCGGCCTGCGTGGTCGGCACGGCTTCGTCGGCGGGGACCGAGGGCGCCGGGATCACCGTGGTCGCAGGGGCCACTGTGGTCTCGGTCTCGGTGCGGTGCGGCGGGGGTGTCGACGTCGCCTGGTCAGTATGCGATTCGTCGAGCCGGGGTGACATGGTCTCCTCCATCGTTCTCGGCATATGGCTGCCGATGCCACTACGTGCACTGCGGTGTGCGGCGCCTCCATGGCCGTCCGTGTCGATTGGTGTCTCTTCTACCCCTACCCGCTTCCGCGTCGGAGTCGCAAGTGCGTTCCGTTCCGAAATGTCCGAATTCGGGGGGATGTTCGGGTACCCCTGGGCGTAGGGAAGGCGTAGTGTTCAGGGGCGTCATCGCGCCTCACAGCGCGCAAGGAACAGCCCACGACTTGTCGGGAAGAGAGTGACGGCATGGACCGCGGGACGGTCGGCAGCGCACATAGGGGCCGGCTTCTGGTCGAAGTCCGGAAAGAGGGCCGCAGTGCCGTCGTGACTCCGGCGGGTGAGTTGGATCACCACACCGCCGATTTGTTGCGCGAGCCGCTGGAGGCCTGCGTCGACGACGGCTTCACACGGCTCGTAGTCGACTGCTCGCGCCTGGAGTTCTGTGACTCGACGGGGCTGAATGTGCTCCTCGGAGCACGGCTCAAGGCCGAGGCCGCAGGAGGCGGAGTTCATCTCGCCGGGATGCTGCCGGTGGTGGCCCGGGTGTTCGAGATCACCGGCGCCGACGCCGTCTTCACCGTCCACGAGACGCTCGAAGCGGCACTCGCCGAATAGGCCGGGTGACTCTCCGTGTGCGGCCCGCGTGCGGCGCGAAGAGTTACGCGTCAGTTGTCACTGTGTGATCGACGCGTTACCAGCGTCACACGGTTCCTGCCGAATCCATGGGTGTTCGTACGGAACGGCCGGGCAGGAGTCACCCTGAATCTGTCGGCGTTCAGGTCGCGGCAGCAGCAGCGGAAGAGGCAACAGCAGCGGCAACAGTGGCGGCAGTGGTCGGTCGGCGAGTGCGGCAGTGAGTCGGTACGTCGGTTCGGCAGTACGGCAGTACGTGAGCAAGTCGGTACGTCAGTAGGCCAGTAAGCCAGTAAGCCAGAAAGTCAGCAAAGTAAAAGTCGGAACGGCAAGCGGCCAGGAGGCAGCCGGTGGGCGGGGGCCCACCGGGATCCCGCACCCTCGTCTTTTGTCCAGTCCTCTTGTCGGTGAGGTGAAGTGCTGATGAGCACCACCCGGCCTTGCTCGCCGGGCGATCGTGGCCCGGAGCCGGAGGCCGCGGTCGCCGCTGCTCCCGCGCCCGCGACCGCCCCGGAGTCCGGGGCCCGTCAGGTCCGCAGGCTGAGCCTGAACGGGGAGAGCGGCGTCGTGCCGCTCTCACGCGACTTCACCCGGGAGGCGCTGCACGCCTGGGGCTGGCTGCCCGCGTCGGGTGCCGACCGGCGCGCCGCCGCCGAGGACGTACTGCTCGTGGTCTCCGAGCTGGTCACCAACGCGTGCCTGCACGCGGAGGGCCCCGACGAGCTGTGGCTCTCCAGTGACGGGAAGGTCCTGCGCGTCGAGGTCTCCGACCGCGGCGCCGGTCAGCCCGCCCCCCGAACCCCGCACCGTGCGGGGCGGCCCGGCGGGCACGGCATGTTCATCGTGCAGCGGCTCTGCCTCGACTGGGGTGTCGTACGGACGTCCGATTCTGCGGGCAAGACCGTCTGGGCGGAACTGGGCGCCCCCAGCTAGGCCGGGGTCCTGGCCGCTTTGGCCTCTCCGGCCGGGGGTTCCATCTCGCCGGGGGCGTGGGGCCGTCGATCGCGCTGCGCGCTCGTCCTCAAGCGCCGGACGGGCTTGATTTCCGCCGTGCCCAACCGTGAGTGGGCAAGGCTCTCGCTGCGCGCTCGCCCTCAAGCGCCGGACAGGCTTGGCTTTCCCCGTGCTCGCCCGGTCGAAGGGTCCACCCACCTCACACGCGTCGGATCACCACGGATCCGGCGCGTCCTTTGTCTTCCCTCTCCAAGGTCCCGGGCGTACCTTGAGCGCCCAATCTGATGTGCCGTCAGTAAAAGTGCATGTGCGGCACGGACTCGCCCGCACCACGGCATGAGGGGAAAACGAGGTGTCGTACCAGAAACAGACGGCCGCGCTCGTCCTCGCCACGGCCCTTGCCGGATCGGCTCTGCTCCTTGCCGCACCCGTCGCCCAGGCCGATGTCCAGGACGTGGACTACGAGTGCAAGACGCCCATCGGCAACAAGGGGGCGGTCTCCCCGATCGACATCAAGAGCGTCAAGAGCGGCAGCGGCTACAAGCTCACCATGTCCTTCCAGAAGGGCGTCTCCTCCAGCCCCGTCGAGCTCGGCAAGGGTGCGATGAAGCCCAGCGCGCTGATCGAGCTCGGGGGCGCGGAGAGCGGAACGGCTCCCGTCTCCGGGCCCACCAACTCGGCGGCGATTCCGGCCAACACCCCCATCAAGATCAGTGACCTGTCGGGTACGTACACGCCGAAGAAGACGGGGAAGGTCACCTTCACGGCCGGAATGCTCACCATCAAGGCGCTCGGCACCACCACGACGTGTACGCCCGCGAACAATCCCGAGCCGTCCCTGACGCTCGACGTCAAGGGGGCGGGTGGCGACTCGGGTTCCGGGTCCGACTCCGGCACCGGAACCGGGTCCGGAACCGGTGGCGCGTCCGCCGGGTCGCAGGGCTCCGGTGGCGGCGGCGCCGAGCTGCCGCAGACCGGGCCCGCGGACTCCGCCATCGCCCTCGGCACCCTCGGCGGCACCGTGCTGCTCGCGGGGGCGGCAGGCGTGCTCTGGCTGACCCGGCGGAACCAGGCGGCGCGGCCCCGCTGACGGCCGACGTGTGAGCCGCCCTCACCGCGGGAGGCGTTGTCGCGGTACGTCGGCGTCGGCGGGCGGAGGTCAGCTGTGAAGGGTGGGTCGGTTGGGGTGTGCGTGTGCGACTGCGGGTGCGTGTGCGTGTGCGGATGTGGGTGCCGGTTGTCCGCTGGGGGTTCATGTGCTTGGGGTTCACAGGTCTGGGGTCCACGCTCCCAGGGCCCGCGCGCAGGCCGCTGCGGCCCCTTCCTGGCAGCCGCCCTCGCCTTCGCGGTCCTGGTCGCCCTGCTCGGCGGCGCCCTCGCCACACCTCTCGCCGCCTCCGCCGCACCCCCGGGCGGGCCCTCCGCCGCGCCTCGGGGCGGGTCCTTCGCCGCATCCCCGGGCGGCGCCCTCACGCCGCCCGCCGCCGCCCGCGCCGCCGGCAAGCCCACCCTCACCCTGTCCACCCGCCAAGCCGGAGCAGGCGGCTCCGTCACCGTTACGGGGAAGGGGTGGCGGCCAGGTGCCCTGCTGATGGTGCTCGTCTGCGGGCAGGCCACGGCCGCCGTCGGGGTTCCTGGCGGTAGCAACTCCTGCGCCAACTCCCAGGGGCGCGCCGTCACCGCCGACGGCGACGGCGCGTTCCGCAAGGCGCTGCCCGTCGCCGAACCCCCGGAGCCGTGCCCGTGCGTCGTGCACGTCGCCACGGTGACCGGCGCGAAGGCCGCCGCGGACGTGGAGTTCGAGGTCGCCGGGCACCCCGTGAAACCGCTGCCCGCGCGGCGCACGGGCAGCAGGCTCGCCGTCCTGACCGACACCCGGCTCGACGGTTCAAGCGGCCTCCTCACCTGGTTCGGCGCCCCGCCGTCCCGCAGACTCGCCTTCACCGTCGGCAACGTCGGCACCACCCCGGTCAAGGACCCGGTCTTCCAAGTGGGCGCCTCCCACGGCGTGTTCGCCCCGCAGTGGGAGGAACAGCAGTGGCGCGGCACCATCGCGCCGGGCAGGAAGGCCCGGATCGAACTGCCGGTCGAGCTGTCCGCGGGCGCACACGGCGACTACCTCGTCTCGCTGCGGTACGGCGAGAAGGTCCTCGCCGAGCAGCCCTGGGGCGTGGGCCGACCCTGGGGCGTCACGCTGTTCTGGGTGCTGCTCTGCGTCGTCGTACCCGCGGCCGTCTTCCGCGTCGGCATGGTGATCGTCGACCGGTTGCGCCCGGACCGGGACCGGGCCCGCCGCACCCCGGGCCGCCACCGCACCGACCGCGTCCGCGCACTGACCGTACGCCTGCCGAATCGGTCCCTGCCGAATCGGTCCCGGCTGAAGCGGTCCCGGCTGAAGCGGCCCCTGACGAAGCCGCGCCTGCCGCAGGAACCGGACCCGCCCGCCGCGCCGCCCGCACGGTCGCTCCCCTGGTTCGGGGGCCGGGGGCCGAGGTGGCGCCGTGACAGCCGCGACACCTGACGTCACGCCGGGCGCGGGCGCCGTGCCCGCCGCAACGCCGAGGGCCGCCGCACCGTTCGTGGTGCGGCGGCCCTCGGTCCGTACAAGGCGTACTTGGCGTACGAGGAGTACGTGGCGTACGAGGAGTACGTGGCGTACGCGTCAGGCGGGGGCGGGGGTCAGTTGACCTCGCCCATGAGCGACTTGACCTTCTTGCGGTACATGTAGACCGCGAAGCCCGCGAAGACGGCCAGGGCTGCCTCCGCCGCGACCACGCCGGTCTTGTTCAGGTCGACGCCCGCGATGGACAGCAGGCCCGTGGTGCAGTCACCGGCGGTGACGGCGAGGAACCAGACACCGAGCATCTGCGAGGCGTACTTCGCCGGCGCCATCTTCGTGGTGACCGACAGGCCGACCGGGGAGACGCACAGCTCACCGACGGTGTGCATGAAGTAGATCGCGACCATCCAGTACGCGCCGACCTTCTCGCCGCCGCTCGCCATGCCCAGCGGGATCAGGAAGACGAAGAAGGACGCACCGGTGATGACCAGACCCACGGCGAACTTCACGACCGTGGTCGGCTCCTTGTCGCGGCGGTTCAGCGCCAGCCACAGGACGGCGACGACCGGCGCCAGGGCCATGATCAGGACCGGGTTGACCGACTGGTACCAGGAGACCGGGAAGTCGAAGCCGAAGATCGAGGTGTCGGTGGAGTTCTTGCCGAACAGGGCCACGGTGGAGGCGCCCTGGTCGTAGATCATCCAAAAGACGGCGGCGGCTGCGAAGAACCAGATGTAGGCCGTCATCCTGGACTGCTCGACCTGGTCGAGCTCCTTGTCCCGCTTGATGCGGGCGAGCACCCAGATCGGGATGACCAGACCGGCGACCGTGATCGGGACGATGGCCCAGTTGAGGGTGTAGACGCCGGTGCCGATCGCGACGCCGTAGAAGACCACGGCGGCGATGACCCACAGCATGGCCTTGCGCAGCAGGCCCATCAGCTCCGGCCGGTCCACGGGCTTCGGGACGACGTTGCTGCGCTCGCTCAGGTGGCGGCCGCCGAGCAGGAACTGGATCAGGCCGAGCGCCATGCCGAACGCGGCGAGGGCGAAGCCCAGGTGCCAGTTGACCTTCTCACCGACGGTGCCGATGGCCAGCGGGGCGAAGAAGGCGCCGAGGTTGATGCCGATGTAGAAGACCGTGAAGCCACCGTCGCGGCGCGGGTCGTCCGGGCCGTCGTAGAGGTGGCCGACCATCGTGGAGATGTTGGCCTTCAGCAGGCCGGAGCCGATCGCCACCAGGACCAGGCCGAGGAAGAAGACTCCCTTGCCGGGCAGGGCGAGCGTCACGTGGCCTGCCATGATCACCAGTGCGGCGATCGTGATCGTCTTGCGCGGGCCCCACAGGCGGTCCGCGAACCAGCCGCCCGGCATGGCGAGCAGGTACACCATCGCCATGTAGATCGAGAAGATCGCCGTGGCGGTCGCGGCATTCATGTTCATGCCGCCGGGCGCGACCAGATACAGGGGGAGCAGGGCCTTCATGCCGTAGAAGCTGAAGCGCTCCCACATCTCGGTCATGAAGAGAGTGGCCAGGCCGCGGGGGTGGCCGAAGAAGGTCTTCTCGGAACCAGGAGTGCTGGCCGAGTCCTTCGTCAGGCTGGACGCCATGGGTCGATCCTCGTGGTTCGGGACGCGTCCGGCGGCGGGGGCCGCGGGCACGCCCGGTGGGGGGCGGTCGGCACCGGTGTCGGCCGTCCGGCCCTCACGCCTGAGGAGGGAGCGGTGCCACGGAGGTCCGTGGGGCACCGGGGACGACGACCCCGAGATCCACACCCCGGGACGCAACTTCGCGCGCGGGGCCCGACCACAGGTCATTCCTTTCGAGGCCGGTGAACGAGCACCGGCCGACACACAGAAAAGACCCTTGGCGCGCAATAGCGGGCCAAAGGTCCTTGAGTAGTGCTACAGGCGTCTCGCCACCATACGCCACGACAGAGCGGGATTTGGAAGGACTTGAGAGATGGATCACAGGTGACGCTGGAACCAATCTCGCACATTCAAAGGTGTACGCGCGGTGATTCCGAGGATCGCACCTCCTGGGTACCCGGGTTCGTGTTCCCGTAACGCCGGGAGGCGGTGACGTGGAGGTGACGGCGGGGCGGGCGGGGACCCGGGTGCGACCCGGGTGCGACCCGGGTGCGACCCGGGTGCGACCCGGATGCGCGTCGGGTGTGACCCGGGTGCGGGACCGGTGTGGCCGAGGGCGGTGGGTCGCTCGGCGATCAGCCTCCTGTGCTGGTTCGGTGCGGACTACCATCACCTCATGACCCGTGTACTGCTCGCCGAGGACGACGCGTCCATCTCGGAGCCGCTGGCCCGCGCACTGCGCCGCGAGGGCTACGAGGTCGAAGTGCGCGAGGACGGTCCCACCGCCCTCGACGCCGGACTGCAGGGCAGCGTGGACCTCGTCGTGCTCGACCTCGGCCTGCCCGGCATGGACGGCCTGGAGGTAGCCCGACGGCTGCGTGCGGAGGGTCACACGGTGCCGATCCTCATCCTGACCGCCCGCGCCGACGAGGTGGACACGGTGGTCGGGCTCGACGCCGGGGCCGACGACTATGTGACCAAGCCGTTCCGCCTAGCCGAACTGCTCGCCCGGGTACGGGCCCTGCTGCGGCGCGGCGCCTCGGAGCCGCCGCAGCCGCCCGCCACGCACGGGGTGCGGATCGACGTGGAGTCGCACCGGGCCTGGATGGGGGAGGAGGAGCTCCAGCTCACGGCCAAGGAGTTCGACCTCCTGCGGGTCCTCGTGCGCGACGCGGGGCGCGTCGTGACCCGGGACCAGCTCATGCGCGAGGTCTGGGACACCACCTGGTGGTCCTCCACCAAGACCCTCGACATGCACATCTCCTGGCTGCGCAAGAAACTCGGCGACGACGCCGCGAATCCTCGGTACATCGCCACGGTGCGGGGTGTGGGTTTCCGCTTCGAGAAGAGCTGACGCCCTCCGCCCGACCGCCACAGGCGGGCGGGTGGGGATGTTGCCGCGGAGCGGCGGGGCGGGTGCCGGCCGGGGCGTGCGGGACCCCGGCCCGGGGGCACACTGGTCGAGTCCGACACCCCGCCCGGAGGGCACATGCGCCGACGCCTGATCAACTCGACCCTCGCCGTAGTCCTGGTGGTCATCGCCGTCTTCGGCGTCTCCCTGGTGATCGTCGAGACCCGCACGATCAGCAACAGCGCCCAGGAACGCGTGGACTCCGAGGCGCTCCGCCTGGTCGGCATCGTCGACAGCAGGCTGCTCAGCGACGAGCGCGTCAGCGGTGACGTACTGCGCAAGCAGGTCGACACCGAGCGCTACGCCCGCATCGAGATCCCCGGCCGCCCCGCCATCGAGGTCGGCAGCCGCCCCGGCGGCGACGTGATCCGCGCCACCCGGGACGGCGGCGAGGGCGAGAAGATCACCGTGGAGGAGCCGCGCACCGCGGTCACCCAGGAGGTCGGCCGCACCCTCCTGATCATCGGCGGCGTGGCCCTGCTCGCGATCGTCGCGGCGGTCCTGCTCGCCGTACGCCAGGCCAACCGTCTGGCCTCCCCCCTCACCGACCTCGCGGAGACCGCCGAACGCCTGGGCTCCGGCGACCCGCGCCCCCGCCACCGCCGCTACGGCGTCCCCGAGCTTGACCGCGTCGCCGACGTCCTGGACGGCAGCGCCGAACGCATCGCCCGGATGCTGACCGCGGAGCGGCGCCTCGCCGCCGACGCCTCCCACCAGCTGCGCACCCCCCTGACGGCCCTGTCCATGCGCCTGGAGGAGATCACCCTCACCGAGGACCTGGACACCGTGAAGGAGGAGGCCACGGTCGCGCTCACACAGGTCGAGCGGCTCACGGACGTCGTCGAGCGGCTCCTCACCAATTCCCGCGACCCCAGCACGGGCTCCGCGGTCACCTTCGACCTGGACGAGGTGATCAAGCAGCAGCTGGAGGAGTGGCGCCCGGCCTACCGCAGCGCGGGCCGTGCCATCGTCAGCTCCGGCAAGCGGCATCTGCACGCCGTGGGGACCCCGGGCGCGGTCGCCCAGGTCCTGGCCGCGCTGATCGAGAACTCCCTCATGCACGGCGGCGGCACCGTCGCCCTGCGCACCCGCGTCATCGGCAACCAGGCCGTCGTCGAGGTCACCGACAGCGGCCCCGGCGTCCCCGCCGACCTGGGGGCGCGGATCTTCGAGCGGGCCATCTCCGGCCGCAACTCGACGGGCATCGGCCTCGCGGTGGCACGGGACCTGGCCGAGGCGGACGGCGGCCGCCTGGAGATGCTCCAGGCGAAGCCCCCGGTGTTCGGCCTGTTCCTGTCACGTACGCCCTCGTACCGGGACGGCGGGGACCGCGACCACGACGGCGCGGACGAGGAAACGGTCCGCTAGACCACGGCAGCAGAGACCACGGCAGCAGAGACCACTGCGGCAGTCCCAAGCGCACAGCCCCGGCAGCAGCCCTCCCTCAGGCCGCCCGCCCCGAGCGCACGGAGCCCTCACCGGAGCCCCCGGAGCCCCCGGGTTCCTCGGCTCCGTCCAGGAACGATTCCGCACGCGCCACCGTCTCCCGCGCGGGCAGCGCGCGGAACACCCAGGTCCGGTAGGACCAGAAGCGGAACAGCGTGGCGATGGCCATGCCGAGGAACTTGAAGACGTTGGACTGGAGGCGGCTGTCCCAGTCGAAGCCGTACGTCGCCACGTACAGGACGCCGTTCTCGATCACCAGGCCGACCAGGCTGAACAGCAGGAAGAGCGTGAGCTCCTTGGTGCGGCCGCTCTTGTCGCGGTCACGGTAGGTGAAGTACCTGAACCCCAGGTAGTTGCAGCAGATGGCGACGGCCGTGGCGATGACGCTGGCCCGCACCACCTGTAGGTCCGTGACATGGCGGACCAGGTTGAACACGGCGAAGTTCACCAGTGTCCCGACCGCCCCCACGGCCCCGAACTTGGCTACTTCGCGCGCGACTTGATCGAATCGCACCCTCAGTGCGCCGCGTTCCGTCATGGTTGGTCGCCCCAGCCCCCGTCGATTTCGTATGGTCCCGTCGACGGGATCGATGATCGATATCGAGCGGTGTGTGGTGAATCGATGTGAATCGATGTGTATCGGTAGCTGCCCGGGATCCGTCGTTTCGCTCGCGTCAACCCAGCCATGCTAACCAGCGGCCCCCGTGGGCGCCCGTGGGCGCCGGGAACTCTGTGGCGCCCCTGTGACACCGGTGCACGGTCCCGCTCCGCCGTGTCCGCACGGAACGGCGGCGGGGCGGGGCGCCGGGTCCGTTCCGGATGGCCGATACCCTGTGGGTGTGACGTTCCCGGTAGTCGGCATGGTCGGCGGGGGGCAGCTCGCTCGTATGACACACGAGGCGGGCATCCCGCTCGGCATCAGGTTCAAGCTCCTCAGTGACACCCCGCAGGATTCCGCGGCGCAGGTCGTCGGCGACGTCGTCATCGGCGACTATCGCGACCTGGACACGCTGCGTGACTTCGCGCGGGGCTGCGACGTGATCACGTTTGATCACGAACATGTACCCACCGAGCATCTGCGGGCCCTGGAGGCGGACGGCATCCCCGTGCGCCCGGGGCCTGACGCGCTGGTGCACGCCCAGGACAAGGGGGTGATGCGCGCGCGGCTCGACGCGCTCGGGGTGCCCTGCCCCCGCCACCGGATCGTGGCGGACCCGGCCGACGTGGCCGCCTTCGCGGCCGAGGGGGTGACGGCGGCGGGCGCGGACGCGGGCAGTGACGGCTTCCCCGTCGTCCTCAAGACCGTGCGCGGCGGGTACGACGGCAAGGGCGTGTGGGTGGTGCGCTCCGCGGCGGAGGCCGCCGAGCCGTTCCGCGCCGGGGTGCCGGTCCTCGCCGAGGAGAAGGTCGCCTTCGTACGGGAGCTGGCGGCGAACGTCGTCCGCTCCCCGCACGGGCAGGCCGTGGCGTATCCGGTCGTGGAGTCCCGCCAGGTCGACGGCGTCTGCGACACGGTGATCGCGCCCGCGCCCGGCCTCTCGGAGGAGCTCGCGGGCCACGCCCAGGAGCTGGCCCTGCGCATCGCCAAGGAGCTGGACGTCGTCGGGCACCTCGCCGTCGAGCTGTTCGAGACCGCCGACGGCCGCGTCCTGGTCAACGAGCTGGCCATGCGACCGCACAATTCCGGCCACTGGAGCCAGGACGGCGCGGTCACCTCCCAGTTCGCCAACCATGTGCGCGCCGTCCTCGACCTGCCGCTCGGCGACCCGCGCCCGCGCGCGAAGTGGACGGTCATGGCGAACGTCCTGGGCGGCGACTACCCCGACATGTACGGCGCGTACCTGCACTGCATGGCCCGTGACCCGCAGCTGAAGATCCACATGTACGGCAAGGACGTGAAGCCCGGCCGCAAGGTCGGTCACGTCAACACCTACGGCGACGACCTTGACGACGTGCTCGAGCGCGCCCGTCACGCGGCCGGCTACCTCAGAGGGACGATCACCGAATGACTTCTCCCGCGACCGGGCCCCTGGTCGGCATCGTCATGGGCTCCGACTCCGACTGGCCCGTGATGGAGGCCGCCGCCAAGGCCCTGGACGAGTTCGAGGTGCCCTACGAGGTCGACGTGGTCTCCGCGCACCGCATGCCGCGCGAGATGATCGCGTACGGCGAGCAGGCCGCGGACCGCGGTCTGAAGGCGATCGTCGCGGGCGCGGGCGGCGCCGCCCACCTGCCCGGCATGCTCGCCTCGGTCACCACGCTGCCGGTGATCGGCGTCCCCGTACCCCTGAAGTACCTCGACGGCATGGACAGCCTCCTGTCCATCGTGCAGATGCCCGCGGGCGTGCCCGTCGCCACGGTGTCGGTGGGCGGCGCGCGCAACGCGGGCCTGCTCGCCACCCGGATGCTGGCCGCGCACGACGAGGAACTCGCCGCGCGGATGCGGGAGTTCCAGCAGGAGCTGAACGACCAGGCGACGGAGAAGGGCAAGCGGCTGCGCGCCAAGGTCGAGGGCGCGGGTTCCGGTTTCGGCTTCGGTTCGGGAAAGTGAGCGCATGACCAAGCTGCCCGACTCCCTGGCCCGCGCCCGCGCCCTGCTCGCCGAGTTCCCCGTCGTCGACGGTCACAACGACCTGCCGTGGGCGCTGCGCGAGAAGGCCGGATACGACATCGACCGGCTCGACATCGCCGCCGACCAGACCGGTCTGCTGCACACGGACATCGCGCGGCTGCGGGCGGGCGGGGTCGGCGCGCAGTTCTGGTCGGTCTACGTCCGTACGGACATGGCGGGCGACACGGCGGTCAGCGCCACGCTCGAACAGATCGACTGCGTACGGCAGTTGCTCGCCCGCTACCCCGGGGACCTGCGCGCCGCCCTGACCGCCGCCGACATGGCGGCGGCCCGGGGCGAGGGCCGCATCGCCTCCCTGATGGGCGCCGAGGGCGGCCACTCGATCAACAACTCCCTGGCCACCCTGCGGGCCCTGTACGCGCTGGGCGTGCGCTATATGACGCTCACGCACAACGACAACATCGCCTGGGCCGACTCTGCCACGGACGAGCCCGGCGTCGGCGGGCTCTCGGCGTTCGGCCACGAGGTGGTCCGGGAGATGAACCGCCTCGGCATGCTCGTGGACCTCTCCCACGTCGCGGCGACGACGATGCGGGCGGCGCTCGACACGTCCGTCGCGCCGGTGATCTTCTCCCACTCGTCCGCGCGCGCGGTGTGCGACCACCCGCGCAACATCCCGGACGACGTCCTGGAGCGCCTGCCCGCGAACGGCGGCGTGGCGATGGTGACCTTCGTACCGAAGTTCGTCCTCCAGGAGGCGGTCGACTGGACCCTGGCCGCCGACGAGAACATGCGCGCCCACGGCTTCCACCACCTCGACACCACCCCCGACGCCATGAAGGTGCACGCCGCCTTCGAGGAGTCCCGGCCGCGCCCGGTCGCCACCGTCGCCACGGTCGCCGACCACCTCGACCACATGCGCGAGGCCGCCGGGATCGACCACATCGGCATCGGCGGCGACTACGACGGCACGGCGTTCACGCCCGACGGCCTCGACGACGTGGCGGGCTATCCGAACCTGATCGCGGAGCTCCTGGACCGCGGCTGGTCGGACGCCGACCTCGCCAAGCTGACCTGGCAGAACGCGGTGCGCGTGCTGGGCGCAGCGGAGGACGTGGCCCGGGACGAGCAGGGCCGCCGCGGCCCGTCCATAGCCACGCTGGAGCAGCTCGACGGCTGACGCCGACTAGGCGCCGCCGGCCCTGTCCGGCGGCGCAAACCCTCTGATTTACGGGACATCCTCGTACCTGTCCGGTGGTGCAGGCTGGATCGAGGAGCGTACGCCGACCGCGCGGGCAGCGGGAGTTGGGGGGCATCGTGAAGCGTGGACACACGCCGCCGCACGAGGGCGGGGCCGCGGCCCCGCCCGGCCGGAGCGTACTGGAGGGGGCGTTCCTGCTCCTGGAGGAGCTCGCCCGCAGGGGCGACGCCGGACTGACCGACCTCGCGGCCGGCACGGGCCTCCCCAAGGCCACCGCACACCGCCTGCTCGACCAGCTCGCCGCCCTCGGCGCGGTGGAGCGCCGGTCCGGCCGCTATCGCATCGGGGCCGCGGTGGCCCACCTGGCGCGGTCGTGGGGCACCGCCCACCCACTGAGCAGGGCCGCCGCCCAGCCGCTGCGGGGCCTTTCGGCGGCGACCGGGACCAGTGCGGCGGTCGTGGCCCCCGTCGGAGGCTCCATGGTGGTCGTCAGCGGCCTGCCCGGTCCCTCGGACGAGATGTTCCCCCTGATGCCGGGGCTGATCCTGCCGCCCGGCAGCGGCGCCGAAGCCGTCATCTCCGCGTCGGGTCCCGCGACCGCGCCACCGCCCGCGTACTCCGCGGCCGAGTGGGCCCGGCGCCTGAGCAGGGTGCGCGAACGCGGGGTGGACCTGCACCGCTACGGCAACGGCGGGGACGGCGGTAACGGAGCGGCCACGTCCTGTCTCGCGGCACCGGTCCACGACCCGACCGGCAGGGCCGTCGCGGCCATCGGCGTCTGCTTCCCCGGCCACCGCAACCCGCCTGCCACCGCTGCCGACGCGGCCCGGCGCGCGGCCCGCATGCTCAGCGCCAACCTGGCGCGGCTGCCCCGCGCTCGAAAGGCCTGATATCTGCATTTCCACGGTTGTTCCGCTGGATGGACCGGAATATGCGGGTTCGGGAAAGTGCGAGCAACACTGGAGGCGTCGCATTCAGAACGGCACATGCGGCCCAACTCGCCTGATGTACGGGGGCGTTGGTAGCGAAAGCATCACAAGTGCGAAGCGGAGAACAGCAATGACTACAGTCGATGCGGCAAAAATAGTCGTCCCGCAGCTCGAGGAGGCCGCGCAGGAAGCGGACCGCGCCGGTCAGGAGACCCAGGAGATCGGCGGCAACCTCGTCGCGGCGTGGCGGTTCTGGAGGACGTGGACCCCGGGGAACGGGACGTGGGACCTTCAGATCCCCTTGAACGTGATCAACCCGAACTCGACCGTCGTCATCACGGCTGCCCAGGTCGACGGCAACGGCAACAGGTTCGTCGGCCCGGCACCGATCGACGTCCTGAACACGGCACCCGGCAACGGGGTCGTGACCTTCAAGATCAACATCGGCTCGGGCGTCCCGATCCCGATGCGCACGGACGTGCTCGTCTTCAACTGAGCACACGTACGGCCGGTGTGCGGACTCACCGCCCACCGGCCGTACGGCGCCCATCGGCCGTACGGCGCCATCGCCCGTACGGTACGGCGCCCATCGGCCGTACGGTCGCGCTGCCGCCGCTTACGGCAGGTTCCGCGCCATCACGATGCGCTGGACCTGGTTCGTGCCCTCGTAGATCTGCGTGATCTTCGCGTCGCGCATCATCCGCTCGACGGGGTAGTCACGGGTGTAGCCGTAGCCGCCGAGGAGCTGCACGGCGTCCGTGGTGACCTCCATGGCGACGTCCGAGGCGAAGCACTTGGCGGCGGCGCCCTGGAAGGTGAGATCGCTGTCGCCACGTTCGGACTTGGCGGCGGCGGCGTACGTCAGCTGCCGCGCGGCCTCGATCTTCATGGCCATGTCGGCGAGCATGAACTGGATGCCCTGGAAGTCGGCGATCGGCTTGCCGAACTGCTTGCGCTCCTGGACGTAGCCCTTGGCGTAGTCGAGGGCGCCCTGCGCGATGCCGAGGGCCTGGGCCGCGATGGTGATGCGGGTGTGGTCCAGGGTCTTCATGGCCGTGGCGAAGCCCGTGCCCTCCGCGCCGATCATGCGGTCGGCGGGGATGCGGACGTTGTCGAGGTAGACCTCGCGGGTGGGGGAGCCCTTGATGCCGAGCTTCTTCTCCGGGGCACCGAAGGACACGCCCTCGTCGGACTTCTCCACGACGAACGCGGAGATGCCCTTGGAGCGCTTCTCGGGGTCGGTGACGGCCATCACCGTGTAGTACTCCGAGACGCCCGCGTTGGTGATCCAGCGCTTCACGCCGTTCAGGACGTAGAAGTCGCCGTCGCGCACGGCCCTGGTCTTCATGCCCGCCGCGTCCGAACCGGCGTCCGGCTCGCTCAGACAGTACGAGAACATCGCGTCGCCCTTGGCGAGCGGCGTCATGTACTTCTTCTTCAGCTCCTCGGAGCCGGAGAGGATGACCGGCAGCGAGCCGAGCTTGTTCACGGCCGGGATGAGGGACGAGGACGCGCAGGCGCGGGCGACCTCCTCGATCACGATGACGGTCGCGAGGGCGTCCGCGCCCGCGCCGCCGTAGCTCTCGGGGACGTGGACCGCGTGCAGGTCCGAGGAGACCAGGGCGTCGAGGGCCTCCTGCGGGAACCGGGCCTCCTCGTCCACCGCGGCGGCGAACGGGGCGATCTTCGCCTCCGCGAGGGAGCGGATCGCGTCGCGGAGCATGTCGTGCTCCTCGGACGGGCGGTACAGGTCGAAATCAGCCGATCCGGCCAAGATGTCTCACGCTCCAAGCACGCTGAGAGATGCTAATTACCGTTAAGTAACCCGTTGGATATCCCAAATTTTAGGGGCCCGCTCACGCGAGGGATAGGTGAGCTTGGTGACAGCGGAAGACGTGCCCGGTGAAAGCCCCGGTCACGCCCGGACTATGCTCGGCAACCGCGTGCGGCGACGCTCGCGGCAGACCCCGATGCACTGGAGCACCGCATGGCCCTCAAGATCACCGTGATCGGCACCGGCTATCTCGGCGCCACCCACGCGGCGGCCATGGCCGAGCTCGGTTTCGAGGTCCTCGGCCTCGACGTGGTGCCGGAGAAGATCGAGCTGCTCCGCCGCGGCGAGGTGCCGATGTACGAGCCGGGCCTCGCGGAACTCCTTCGCCGGCACGTCGCGGGCATCGAGGGCTCCACCGGCCGGCTCCGCTTCACCATGGACTACGCCGAGGCCGCCGACTTCGGCGACGTGCACTTCGTGTGCGTGAACACCCCGCAGAAGCACGGCGAGTACGCCTGCGACATGAGCTACGTCGACGCCGCCATGGAGTCCCTCGCCGTCCACCTCACCGGGCCCGCCCTGGTCGTCGGCAAGTCGACGGTGCCGGTGGGCAGCGCCGACCGGATCGCCGCGAGGATCAGGGAGCTCGCGCCCGCGGGCGAGGCGGTCGAGCTGGCCTGGAACCCGGAGTTCCTGCGCGAGGGCTTCGCCGTCGAGGACACCCTGCACCCCGACCGGATCGTGGTCGGCGTGCGCGGCGAGCACGCCGAGAAGGTCCTCCGCGAGGTGTACGCGACGCCGGTCGCCGAGGGCTCGCCCTTCGTCGTCACCGACTTCCCGACCGCCGAGCTGGTCAAGACCTCCGCGAACTCCTTCCTGGCCACGAAGATCTCCTTCATCAACGCCATGGCCGAGGTGTGCGAGGCCGCGGGCGGCGACGTGGTGCGGCTCGCGGAGGCCCTCGGGTACGACGACCGCATCGGCGCCAAGTTCCTGCGCGCCGGGATCGGCTTCGGCGGCGGCTGCCTGCCCAAGGACATCCGCGCCTTCATGGCCCGCGCCGGCGAGCTGGGCGCCGACCAGGCCCTGACCTTCCTGCGCGAGGTCGACTCGATCAACATGCGGCGCCGCGGGCACATGGTGGAGCTGGCCCGCGACGCCGTGGGCGGCGGCTCCTTCCTCGGCAAGCGGGTCGCGGTGCTCGGTGCCGCGTTCAAGCCCGACTCCGACGACGTGCGTGACTCGCCCGCCCTGAACGTGGCCGGGCAGATCCACCTCCAGGGCGGCCAAGTCACCGTGTACGACCCCAAGGGCATGGCCAACGCCCGCCGCCTCTTCCCGACCCTCGGGTACGCCGACTCCGCCGAGGAGGCCGTGCGCGGCGCCGACGTCGTGCTGCACCTCACGGAGTGGCGCGAGTTCCGCGAGCTCGACGCCGAGGCCCTCGGCGCGGTGGTCGGCCGCCGGGTCATCCTGGACGGCCGCAACGCCCTGGACCCGGAGCGGTGGCGCGCCGCCGGGTGGGTCTACCGGGCGATGGGGCGCCCGGCCGCCTAGCCGTCCAGCCGCCTGCCCGCCCGGCCGCCGGGGGCGCTCCGCGGCGTGTCGGTACCGGAGGGGCTCACGGGGTACCTGGTAACTGGAGAGGTTGTGAAAAGAAGCCCATGTGAGGAGAGGCCATGACTTCCCCCGTCGCCCCCGTCGCCCCCCTGCGCAGCGTCGTCCTCGACTGTCCCGACCCCCGTCTGCTCGCCGAGTTCTACGCCGAGGTCATCGGCGGCACCGTCCACGACGAGGAGGGCGACGGCGAGTGGATCGACCTGGTCGCGCCCGGCCGCGTGAAGGTGTCCTTCCAGCGCG
The DNA here is from genome assembly GCF_009755605.1 of Streptomyces typhae. Taxonomy (GTDB): domain Bacteria; phylum Actinomycetota; class Actinomycetes; order Streptomycetales; family Streptomycetaceae; genus Streptomyces; species Streptomyces typhae. Next base: position 40,896 of record NZ_WPNZ01000007.1, on the reverse strand, counting down.
TCACCGACTACACCCCGCCCGAGTGGCCCCGCGCCGACACCAACCCCCAGCAGTTCCACCTGGACCTCGACGGCGGCTCGACCTGGGAGGCGATGGACGCGGCCCACGAGCGCGTGCTCGCCCTCGGCGCCCGCCCGCTCGACCTGGACGACGACGGCGGCAAGCGCGACTGGCGGGTGTACGCCGACCCGGCCGGGCACCCGTTCTGCCTGTGCCTGTGCGTCTGAGCCCCGGACGCCGGGGGCCTCAGCCGTCCAGCCGCGCGATCGTCGCCGTAGAGGCCCCGCGCCGCTCCCGCGCCGCCCGCGCGGTGAAGTCCGCGCCACGCAGCACGCGCTGTACGTTTCCCCAGGTGAGCGCGGTGACATCGGCCTCGGACCAGCCGCGTCCGAGCAGCTCGGCGACCAGCCGCGGATAGCGCGAGGCGTCGGCGAGCTCTCCGGGATGCGGGGAGCCGGTGTCGTACATCCCGGAGAGGCCGACGCACTCGGGCCCGGCGATCCGGCGCACGTGCTCCAGGTGGTCGGCGACGTCGCCGAGCGTCGGCCCCGTCCGGTCCGCCGCGAGCGGCACCAGGCACAGGCCCTTCGTCTCGCCCACCGCCGCGAGGAGCCCGTCGTCGAGGTTGGCCGGGTGCTCGCGCAGGGCCGCGGCCCCGGAGCGGGTCCACAGCGCGGGCGCCTTGGAGACGGCGAGGACCCGGCGCGCGGTGGCCGCCGAGGCGCCGGACAGGTCGGCGAGGACACCGAGCCGGTTCATCTCCCGCACCACCTCCTCGCCGAAGGCGGTGAGCCCCCTCTCGCCCGCCCATGACGTGCCGGACAGCGTGAGGCAGCTGAGGCCGAGGGCGTGCAGCGAGCGCAGTGCCCCCAGCGAGTCGCCGATCGCGCGGGCGCCGGCCGGGCCGATCAGGGTGGCGATGCGGCCGCAGTTGCGGGCGTCGGTGGTCTCGGAGGCGTCGCGGGTCACCCGCAGACCGCCCGAGTAGCGGGCGACGACGTGCTTGACCAGGTCGAGCTGCTCAAGGGCCGAACTGACGGAGCGATCGCCCGCGGGCCGGTCGTCCGGGACCTGGAGCGACCAGAACTGCGCCCCGACCCGGCCCGCCCGCAGCCGCGGCAGATCGGTCTCCAGACCGGTGTCCCCCAACTCCAGGTCGTACCAAGGGAGTTCGCGCAGGGCGTTTGGCAGACCGCTGTAGCCGTCGGCGACGGGGTGCCCGGCGAGCAGGGCACGGGCCCGCTCGGGGCCGTCCCGGAGCTCCGGCTCCGCGGGCTCCGCGCCCCCCGGGGCGGGGCCGCCGCCCGGGGGCAGGGGGGCGACGTGCCCGTCGTCGTTCTCCCCGGCTTCGGCGGGGGAGTCGAGTTCGTCCTGCAGGTCCGCCATGGCAGGGCTCCACGGGTCGTGGTGGCACTTCAAGGGCTTCTCGGGGGAACTTCTTCGGGTGGGCGCTTCTCGGTGGTGGTCGAACCACCGTGCCACGCCACCCGCGCGGCTTCGCGGCGGACGGGGCGTTCGGGGTACACCGCGGCCACCGCCCCGTACGGCGGCGGGAACGGCGGCGGCCCCGGCTCCCGCGCCGGTGCGCGGGAGACGGGGCCGCCCAGGGGTCGGGGGACCGGGCTAGTTGCCGGTCACCGTCACCTTCTCGTCGTTGTTGAGCTGCGACACCAACTGCTTGACCTTGGCCTTGTCCCAGACGAGGTTGCCGCCCGCGGTGCCCGAGATCGGCATGTTCATGGACTTGCCGTCACCACCGGTGACGCCCTTCATGGCCCAGAACATCGACGCCACGTCCATCAGGTCCATGTCCTTGTCGACGATCAGCGTGTCCAGGCCGGCGCCCATCGTCGGGTACAGCTTGAACGGGTTGATGACCGTCCCGGGCGTCGCCGCCTGGCCGGCGAGCGCGGCGAGGAACTTCTGCTGGTTCTTGGTGCGGTCCAGGTCGCTGCCCGCGAACGCGTACCGCGTACGGACGAAGGCCAGGGCCTCCTCGCCGTTCAGCGTCTGCTTGCCCGCCTCGAAGTCGGCGCCGGACTTCTTGTCCTTGAAGGCCTTGGGGATGTCCATCTCCACGCCGCCGACCGCGTCCACGATCTTGGCGAAGCCGCCGAAGCCGATTTCTGCGTAGTGGTCGATGCGCAGGCCCGTGTTGGCCTCGACGGTCCGCACGAGCAGCTCGGGGCCGTCCTCGGCGTACGCGGCGTTCAGCTTGGTCTGGCGGCCCGTGCCCGGGTAGAGCTTGCCGGAGTCCGCGCCCTTGAAGGAGGGGATCGTGACGTTCGAGTCGCGGGGCAGCGAGACCATCGTGTTCCCGCCGTCGTCCGCGACGTGCAGGATCATCATCGAGTCCGTGCGCTTGCCCTCGGCGGAGCCGGTGTGGAGCTTCTTCTTCTCCTCGTCGGACATGCCCTCGCGGCTGTCGGAGCCCACGATCAGATAGTTCGTGCCCTTGCCGCCGTCGGGCCGCTCGATGACCTTCGACAGGTCGACCTCGCGCTTGAGCTTGGAGTCCGCCCAGAAGTACGTGCTCACGGAGACCACGAGCAGCAGCACGAGGAAGGTCAGCAGACCCCACTTGACGCGCTTCTTCCAGTTGACCGGAGGCTTCGGCCCGCGCGGCGGCGCGGGCGGGCGGCCCTGGGGGCCGCCGGGGCCGCCCGGGGTGCCGTAGACCTGGCCGGTGTTGTAGCCGCTGTCGTAGCCGTCCTGGCCGTGCCCCTGGCCGCCGGGCTGTGCGTAGGGGTCCTGGGCGCGCTGGTCGCGGTACAGGTCGTCGTAGACGTCGTCGTCGTACGAGGGGCCGCCCTGGCGCGGCACCGAGCCGGGATGTCCGGGAGCGGAGGGCCCGCCGCGCTGGACATGGCGCATCGAACGGGCGCCCTCGGGCTGTGCGCTGCCGCTGCCGTACCCGTGGCGGTCGCCGTTGCTGTTCCGCGCGTCTGGCCAATCGCTCATGTGGCTTAGTGTGCAGTGCCGTACCCCGCGCCTCACAGGGAGGGCGTTGTTTCGGGTCAGTGCTGTTGCAGAGCTGATGCAAAGTGCCGGACAGGGGTTCGGGGAAGGGCCGACATAAGGTGGAGTGCATGACAGACCTGGCCCCCGGCACGGAATCAGCGATTCCGGGCAAGCCGACCTCGGCGTCCCGCACCACTTTGAGCCACATCATGACGCACGCCGACACCAACCTCCTCGGGACGGTGCACGGCGGCGTGATCATGAAACTGGTGGACGACGCGGCCGGAGCCGTCGCCGGGCGCCACTCCGGCGGTCCCGCGGTGACCGCTTCCATGGACGAGATGGCCTTCCTGGAGCCCGTCCGCGTGGGTGACCTCGTCCATGTGAAAGCCCAGGTCAACTGGACCGGGCGGACCTCCATGGAGGTCGGTGTACGGGTCCTCGCCGAGCGCTGGAACGAGTCCACGCCCGCCCAGCAGGTGGGGTCGGCCTACCTGGTCTTCGCCGCCGTCGACGCCGACGGCAAGCCCCGGCTCGTACCGCCGGTGCTGCCGGAGACCGACCGGGACCGGCGGCGCAGCCAGGAGGCCCAGATCCGCCGCACACACCGCCTTGCCAGGCGGCGCGCCATCAAGGAGCTCCGCGAGTCCCGCGCCGCGGAGGGCTTCGACGACTGACGGACCGCCCCGTCAGGGGGGCGCCCCGTCAGGGGCACACCACCTGGTCGCCGGTCACGGCGCCGAACTCCCCCTGGAAGGCGTCCTCGGCGCGTACGGCCCGCACGGAGCGGAAATCCGTACCGGCGACGACCTTGAGCACCGGGCCGAGCCCGGAGACAGGGCGCATCGCGCAGCCGGGGAGCGCCGTCGCGAGGGACTTCGCCGAGCGGTCCCAGCGCGGGTCGAAGGCGACCACGGTCCGGGCGGCGGGCGGCGCCCCGGGCGCGAGCCCGACGGGCCCCGGCGTCCCCGTCGTACGGAACCCGGCGGCGCGCAGCGCCCCGTCGACCCGCTTGCCGAGGTCCGGCGTCGCCGTCCCGTTGTCCACCTGCACCCGGATCTGCTGCGGCGACACCGGCACGCTCACGGCCTTGCGCCTGGCGCGCTGCCCGGCGAGCGGCTTGTCGTCGCGCAGCGCCTGGAACAGCTTCCGGGACTTCGCCTCGTCCCACTTCAGGGTCGAGCCGATGCCCGGCACGCGGTAGCCCATCTTCCCGATCGGCACGGTCGTGAACTCCGACGACGACGGCGAGAAGTTCCGCATCGCACGCCCGAGGGTCAGCATCTCGGTCGTCCCGAAGCCCTCGTCGGCCCGCACCGACTCCAGAAGGGTCCCGGCGACGTCACGGAACTTGACCGGATTCAGCAGTACGCCGCTGCTCGTCGTCTTCGCGATGAGCGCCGCGAGGAAGCGCTGCTGGCGCTGGACCCGGCCCAGGTCGGCGGCCGCGTCGACGTACCGAGAGCGCACGTACTGGAGGGCCTGGCCGCCGTTCAGCTCATGGGTGCCGACGGCCAGGTCCAGGCCGGTGTTGTGGTCCTTCAGGGCGCGCGATGTGCAGATCTCGACACCGCCGAGGACGTCCACGGTCTTCATGAAGCTGGTGAAGTCGACCTCCAGATAGTGGTCGATCTTCACCTTCGTCATGTTCTCGACCGTGCGCACGGTCAGATTCGGGCCGCCCTCCGCGTACGCCGCGTTCAGCTTCACGGGGTGCGCCCGGTGGTGCTTGCGGGAGTTGCGGTCCACGTGCTCGGGCATCTCGGCGTAGCTGTCCCGGGGGAGGCTGACGACGCTCGCCCGGTCCCGGTCCTCCGAGATGTGCACGATCATGATCGTGTCCGTGCAGTGGCAGGGAGCGCCGCCCAGGCGGTACTTGTCGCGCTCCTCGCGGCTGATCTTCTCGCGCCCGTCGGTGCCCACGAGCAGGACGTTCATGCCGTTGCCCGACGCGGGCCTGTTCTTCATGTCCTTGAAGGCGTCGACACGGCCGATGCCGGTCTCCAGGCCGTTGACGACGGAGTGCCCGATGCCGGCGGCGGCGAGCACCCCCACGGACAGCGCCGTCACGGCCCGCGAGGCCCAGCGCGGCCGCTGCCGTACCCGGCCCGCCGGCCGCTGAGCCGCCGGGGGGCCCTGAGGCTGCGGCGGGCGCGGAGGACGCGGCGGGGCGGCGGGGTGGCGGGGCGGTGTGGGCACGTGCGAGGACACCTCCGCGGTCGTCGTCCTGGGCGGGGCACCCCAGAACCGTAGGCCCATACGATCTCCGCACCGGGCAGGACCAGGACGGCGCGCGCCCATGTCCCCCGTTCGCGGTAACGTGACGCCCGGTGCTGCATTTCCCCGGGAGACAGCCCCTGGACCCCCGGCCGAGCGATGAAAAGGACGCCGCACAGTTGAAGTCCGACGTGCATCCCCCCGCCGTATCCGTGATCATGCCGGTCCTGAACGAGGAGCGGCACCTGCGTGAAGCAGTGCACGCGATCCTCCAGCAGGAGTACGCGGGCGAGATGGAGGTCGTCGTCGCGCTCGGCCCCTCCACCGACCGCACGGACGAGATCGCTGCCGCGCTGGTCGCGGAGGACTCCCGGGTGCACACGGTGCCCAACCCCACGGGCCGCACACCGGCCGCGCTGAACGCCGCGATCAAGGCCTCACGTCACCCGATCGTGGTACGCGTCGACGGCCACGCCGCGCTCTCGCCGGGTTACATCACCACCGCCGTCCGTCTCCTTCAGGAGACCGGCGCGATGAACGTCGGCGGCATCATGCACGCCGAGGGCCAGAACGACTGGGAGCACGCGGTCGCCGCCGCCATGACGTCGAAGATCGGCGTGGGCAACGCCGCCTTCCACACCGGCGGCGCCGCGCAGCAGGCCGAGACGGTCTATTTGGGCGTGTTCCGGCGCGAGGCCCTCGAACAGCAGGGCGGGTACAACGAGGAGTTCATCCGCGCCCAGGACTGGGAGCTGAACTTCCGGATCAGGGAGGCCGGCGGCCTCATCTGGTTCTCGCCCGAGCTGAAGGTCTCCTACCGGCCGCGGCCGAGCGTCAAGGCGCTCGCCAAGCAGTACAAGGACTACGGCCGCTGGCGCCACGTCGTGGCCCGCTACCACCAGGGCTCGATCAACCTGCGCTACCTCGCGCCGCCGGTCGCCGTCTGCGCGATCGCCGCGGGCGTGGTCGCCGGCGCCCTGGTGACGCCGTTCGGCTTCGTCGTGCCCGGCGGCTATCTCGCCGCGATCGCCGCGGGCTCCGTCCCCGCGGGCAGGGGGCTGCCCCTGAAGGCGCGGTTCCAGATCCCCCTCGCACTCGCGACGATGCACATGTCGTGGGGCTGGGGCTTCCTCACCAGCCCGCGCTCGCTGGCCAGGAAGGTCATCGCCTCGCGGCGCCCGGCGGTCATGGGGGAGACCCAGGAGGCCTGAACCGGCACGGCCTCCCGGGCGCCGCCGCGCCGCTCGGCCACTCGCCGCGCCGCCCAGCCACCGGTTGAGCCGCTCGGCTACCAGGTGAAGTTCGGATCCACCTTCATGCAGGCCTTGGACTCCGAGCCGTTCAGGGCGTCCGCCGACTCGGGCGTGCGGTCGTCCGCCTTCTTCGCCTTCTTCGGCTTGGCGCCCTCGCGCCAGTCGGAGCCGACGACGAGCGTGATGCCGGAGACGTCCGTGGACTTCTTCACCGCGCTCAGCGGCAGCCCGAGGGACTTGGCGACGCGCTGCGCGTCGCCCTCCAGCTCCAGGCTCGGATAGCGGACGACGGTCCTGGCCTCGGTCAGGGCCGACGCCGGGTCCGGGGCCGCCTGCTTGAAGCCCTTCTCGGCGAGCAGCTCGGCGACATCGCTCGCACGGCGGCTGACCGGGGGCTCGGTGGCCGTGCGGGTGCCGTTGCGGACCTGGAGCGCGATCCGGTCGTCCGGCGCCGCCGGGTCGTCCGACAGCTTCTCCTTCGCGGGCTTGCGCTCGTCCTTGCCGTCCAGGGCGATGTCGTCCCGTACGAGACGGAAGAGCTGCTCGGCGTCGCCGGGCTTGGGCACCACCCGGGAACCGGAGTACTCGAACGGCATCGTCGTCATCGTGGTGCGCTCCGGCGACACCTTCTTCAGCTCGTTGCCGAGGCCGTAGAGCTTCATGACGGTGCCGAGACCCGGGTCGACCTTCAGGGCCCGCGTCGCGTTCTCGGCGAGCTTGCGCAGCTGGTTGGGGCTGGTCAGGCCGGTGTTCTCGCGGAGCGTGCGGACCAGCGAGTTCATGTACATGTGCTGGGCCTTGGCGCGCGCTATGTCGCTGCCGTCCTCGAAGCCGTAGCGGGTGCGCAGCCACTGCAGAGCCTGCTCGCCCTTGATCTTCGTGGTGCCCTTCTCCAGCTTCAGGCCCGAGCCCTTGCCCGCGCTGGTGCGCGAGTGGATGTTCTTGTCCACGCAGACGGGTACGCCGCCGATCGCGTCCGCCATCGACACCACGCCCGCGAAGTCCACCATCATGAAGTGGTTGATGTGGATGTTGGTCAGCTTCTCCCAGGTGGCGACCGTGCAGCCGGGGCCGCCGCGGCCCAGGGACTCGTTCGTCATCATGCGCGGACCGGTCTCCTTGTAGACCTTGCCGTCGTCCGGGTCCGTGCACTTGGGGATGGTCAGGAGGGTGTCGCGCGGCATGCTGATGACGGACATGTTGCTGCGGTCCGCGGAGAGGTGAAGGAGCATCTGCACGTCGGCGAGCGGGGGCCCGCCGAAGGTGTCCTTGGCGCCGCCGAGCTTCCGGTTCTCCTTGGAGTCGCGGGCGTCGGAGCCGATCAGGAGGATGTTCAGGGGGGTCTGGCCGGCGGAGTTCGGCGTGGGCTCGGGCGCGCGGTGCTCGCCCAGGTTCAGGTCGTCCGTCTCCAGGTTGCCGTTCAGGTGCTGGTAGTAGAGGTATCCGGCGGCGGCCGTGCCGAGTATCAGGACCGACAGGACCGTCGCCGACCACCGCAGTATCCGGCGCTTGCGGCCCCGCTGCGGCTTGCCGTCGCCCCCGCCGCCGCCTCCGCCCGCGCCGGGAGGCCCGGCCCGGCCCCCTTTACCGGCCCGCCCGCCTTCACCGGGCGCGGCCTGGGCCTTGTCGACGTGGTCCCGCGCGGTTCCGGGCCGGGCGTCGGGCTTGTCGGCCTGCTCCTGCGCGTTCCCGGCCTTGGCCTTGACCAAGCGCCTCTGTGCCTTGCTGCTCGTGTTGGCTGCGGCTTTGCCCGCCTGTGCCTTGCTGCTCGCCTCGGCTGCGGCTTTGCTCGTCTGTGCCTTGCTGCTCGTGTTGGCTGCGGCTTTGCCCGTCTGCGCCTCGCTGCTCGCCTCGGCGGTGGCCGCGCCTGCTCGCGGCGTGCCTGCTCGCGGCGCGCCTGTCAGGGCCTGCGCGTTGCCTGCCTCGGCCTGGGCCGTGTCGGGCCGGGCCGTGCCGCTTGCCCTGGCTCCGGCCTTGCCGGCTCGGGCCTGCGCCCTGCCCGCCTGCGCCTCGGCGCCCACGCCCCGCTTCCGGCGGCCGTCGCGCGGCGCCGCTACCCCCTGGCCCGGCGTCCCCCCGCTGTCACGTGTCTTCGCCCCGCCTGGCGGTGCCGTCGTCCCACCGGACGCCTCCTCCCCCTGGACACTGCTCTGCCCCATCCCAGTCCCTCCCCGCCCTGCTTCCCGAGTGCGGCCGCCCCGCGGCGACGTGCGGCGTGGCGCCGCCGCCCCACGCGGCGGCGGTCGCCGGTCCGCCGCCACGCGGGGCGTCATGTGAGACGTGAAACAACTGTCTCAGGTCACTTGGCGCATACGGATTTGTCGGCTTCGACCTTCTGGATGCCGTTCGGCGCCTTCGACGGAGCGGTGATGGGCACCCCCGCGCCCTTGAAGTCCGCACCAAGGGTCAGCACCATCGCGGGCAGCCCCTGGTCGTTCTTCTCGCTCTCCCCCTGTTTCAGCGCGGCCCCGGGCAACCCCATGAGTTCGGCGAGCCGCCGGGCCTGGTCGGCCTGGTCGGCGCCGTACTCCAGGGACGTCTTGCCCAGGTTCTGCGGCGCATTCCCCTGCTGGCTGGACTTCGTCACACCTTCATTGTTCTGCAGCCAGCTGAGAGTTGCCTGAGCGGCACCCGTCTTCCCGCTGCCGTTGTAGATGTCGACACGCACCTCGGAGGGGTCGGACTTGGGCCCCTTGAGCCGGGCGGCCACCGCCGCCTTCTCCTGCTTCGCCTTCTTCTTGACCTCGGTCAGCGACACGTCCTCGCGCATCATCGAGAACAGCTCGTCGGCCTTGGACTGGTTCAGGACGACCGTGGTGTGGACCTTCTCGGCGGGGTTGTCGATCACGGGCATGGTCGCGAAGGTCAGGTTCTTCATGTCGAGCTTGCCGAGCTCCATGCCCAGGTCGCGGAGTTTCATTATGTCGGCGATCTTGGAGTCGACGGTGAGCGCCTTCGTGCCCGCCTCCGCCAGACTTATCATCTTCTTCGGGCTGGTCAGCGTGCCCCCGGACTTGAGCTTGCGCATCAGCGAGCTGAGGAACTGCTGCTGCAGCTCGATCCGGCTCAGGTCGCCGCCGGTGCCCACGGAGTGCCGGGTGCGGACGAACGCCAGCGCCTCCTCGCCCTCGATCGTGTGCTTGCCCTTGGGCAGCTTCAGATGCGACTTAGGGTCGTCGATGTCCTTGGCGAGACACACGTCCACGCCGTCGACCGCGCTGGACAGCGTCTTGACCGCGTTGAAGTCGGCCACCATGAAGTGGTCCAGCTTTATGCCGGTGATCTCCGTGACCGTACGCATCGTGCAGCTCGGCGTGCGGTCGTTCTGCCCGAGGCTCTCGTTGAAGCGGACGTTCTGCGAGCCCGGGATGACTTTGGTGGAGCCGTCGTCCTGCTTGGTGGGGCAGTCCGGGATGTCGGTGATCATGTCACGCGGGATGGACAGCGCGGTCGCGTTGGAGCGGTCCTTGGAGACGTGCAGCAGGAGCGTGGTGTCCGCGTGCCCGGCGCTGCCCTCGTCGCCGTAGCCCGCGTTGCCCTTGCCGCTGCGCTTGTCCGTACCGACGAGCAGGATGTTGATGGCGCGGTCCTTGCTGAACCCGCCGGTGCCGGCGCCGTCGTCGGAGACGGACGTGATGTTGCCGTTGAGGTGCTGGTAGTACAGATAGCCACCGACGGCCGCGGCGACGACCACGAAGGCCACCGAGCCGCTCGACCAGACGGCGATCCGCTTTCCGGTGGTCTTCTTCTTGGGACGCTGCTTGCGCCGCCCGCCCGTCGTCGCCTCCGGCGGCGCGGCTCGCCGCCGACGCTGGCCCGGCACCTGCTCCCGGCCACCGTGCTCCCGGCTGCCGCTCTGCTCGCGGCCCCGGCCACCGTGCTCCCGGCCGCCGCTCTGCTCACGACCGCGGCTCTGCTCCCGGCCCCGGCCGCCACCGCCCTGCTCCCGGGCACGGGTCCCGCCACCCTGCTCCCGGGTACGGGCGCCGCCACCGCGCTCGCGCCCCTGCTCGGGGCCCGGCTCACGGCCGCGCCTGCCACCGGGGCGGCCCGCGCCGTTCCGGTCGGGACGGGACGCTCCGCGGCCACGGGGGCCGGGAACTCCGGGCGGCGTCGACTGCCCTGCGGAGGGACTCAGTCGCAGTTCGTAGTCGCCGGTCTGCGGGTTGAGCACCCACTGGTCTGCGGGGTCGATGTCATCGGCCCGCCCACGGCCTTGCGCGTCCACGGTTGTTTGCGTCCTCCGTCAGGGCCACGCGGCGCCTTACCCCCCTCAAGAAGGCGCTCGGTCAGTCGTACAGCGGTGCGCGGCCGAGGAGGCCGGAACACCGGATCGGCTCACACTATCCGCCCAGTTCAGCGTCCAACGACGCCGGTGACAAATTCCACTGCCCATCCGGGTCCCTACAACTGGGCAATCCACGCAATTTCTTTGGGAAGCGGCCCTTCCCCGGAGATGCCCGCTTTACTTGCAGGAGGACCGGTCGGCCGTGTTGCCCCGGAATGTGGGTGCCGGACTCGGCACATGGGTGGGGTCGTCGGGCTTCTCGTCCGTGTCGTCGCCCGAGTCGCCGGGCTCGCCCGAGTCGCCGGACCCGCCCCCGTCCTCGCCGTCCGCGGCGCCCGACTCCCCTTCTTCGTACGTGTCTTCGGAGCCGTCCCCGTACGGGTCGTCGGCCGCGCCCTCGCGGTCCGCGGCGCCGGCCGCGCGCGCCACCTCGACCGGCTCGTCCTTGCGCAGCCGGGAGAACAGCGCGTCGGCGGCGGGCTCGACCAACTCGTCGCGATTCGCGTCGTAGGTGTAGGAACGCCGGGGCACGGTGAGGAATTGCACCCGCTCTGTGGGGATAGTGCGCATCCCGCGCACCAGTTCGTACAAACCGCGCAAACTCGCGAGTCCGGGGTCCGTCGTCAGGGACGACGTGGCCGCGTCGAGAACGGGATAGAGCTTCGCCGGATTGAGCAGGACGTCATTGCTGCGCACCTTGTTGACGAGCGCGGCCAGGAACTCCTGCTGCCGGTCCATGCGGTCGGTGTCGCTGCCGTCGCCGAGGGATTTGCGGGCGCGCACGTAGCCGAGGGCCTGCTCGCCGTCGAGGGTCTGCGGCCCGGCGGGCAGCCGGATCTTGGCGGCGGCGTCCTCCATGGGCTCCTTCAGGCAGACCTGGACACCGTCGACGGCGTCCACCATGCCCTTGAACCCGGCGAAGTCCACCACCATGTGGTGGTCGACGCGGATGTCGGTGAGCTTCTCCACCGTACGGATCGTGCAGGCCGTGCCGCCGAATTCGAACGCCCAGTTGAACTGGGCGAATTGGGCGCGGGTGCGGGAGCCGTCCGGACGGCGGCAGCCGGGGATGTCCACCATCAGGTCGCGCGGCAGCGACACCGCGGTGGCGCTCTGCCGGTCGGCGGCCAGGTGCAGCAGGATCGTGGTGTCCGAGCGCTGGGTGCCGGGATCGCGGCCGTACTTGCGGTTGCCGGGGCCCGAGCGCGAGTCGGAGCCGATGAGCAGGATGTTCTGCGCGTCGTGCACCAGCGGCGTCGGCCGCTCCTTCTCGTAGCGGGCCAGCTCGGCGGCCGTGCCGGTGTCCCTGGTGATGTTCCCCTGGAGCTTGGTGTACGCGGCCCAGCCGAGGCCGCCCGCCGCGAGCACCAGGACGGCGGTCACCACCGCCGCGTACCGCAGCCAGCGCAGCCTGCGCCGCCGCGAACCGAGGCCCGTGGGGCTCGCGCCCGCGCCCGGGGCGTACGCGGTGCCGTCCGGCGCCTCAGCGGTAGCGTCCGGCGCCTCCGCGGTACCGCCCGGAGCCTCTGCGGTGCCGTCCCGCGCTTCCGCGTCCGCGGCCGCGCCGGACGGGTCCGAGCGCGGGTGGTCACCCGGCTCGGACGGCGTGCGCGCGGTGTCGGTCACGTGGCGGTCCACCCCTCACGGCTGGTCGGGTCGGTGCACAGATCGCTCTGCTCGCTCCTACGACCATGGACCGCCGCGCGCCGGTGGGCCTGCGGGCCAGGGGCCGCGCTGGGCCGAACGGGGGAACGACCGGCCCGGGGGCCGGGGCCCCCGGGCGGATCGGCCCGGCACGTCCTAGGGCCTGTCGTCAAACTCCCCCCTGCCACGTGACGCCATGCACGCTCCCCCAAGCTCTCGGCTGCGCTCGAGCAGGGAGGTGCCCCCTCTCGCCGCACGGGCCCAGACCCAAGTACGTCCAGTACGAGGGCCTGTGCCCGGCACGCCGAGAGCACGCACCTGACGCCACGTGGCCGCCCTCCGGGCGACGAAGGGAGTTTGACGACAGGCCCTAGCGGGCGGTCGCCGTGACCCGCTCGCTCTCCATGCGCTTGGCCAGACCGCCCTCGGCGAGCTGGTCAAGGTGGCGGCACAGGACCACCGAACCGCCCGCGGCCAGCGGCGCGTACAGACCGGCGCTGAGGCCGTCCCAGGTGCCGTACGGGCGCCCGGAGAGCAGCCGGGAGCCGGGCGCGAGGCCGAGCTCGGCGGCGTCGGCGCGGGCCCGCTCCACCAGCGCGGCGCCGGTCAGCTCCAGACCGGCGACGGCGAGCGCCGGCGCGTCCGGGTCCACGGGCGCGTACGGGGCGAACCGGTCGCCCTGGCTCGGCACCTCAACGGCGTAGTCGGCGAAGCCCTCCGGAGCATGGGGGAAGCGTCCGCCGAGGGGCCGCAGCGCGAGGGCGACCCGCTCGCCGGAGCAGGACCGTGCCGCTGCCAGCGTCTCGGGGCCGCTGACGACGAGGTCGGCCGCCGCCGGGTCGCCGCCGACGTCCGCGACGACGCCCACCGAGGAGCAGGCGAGCAGCCAGACCGCGGTCTGCCAGTGCGCGGGAAGGAGCAGCGCGAGCCGGTCGCCGGGCTCGGCGGACAGCTCGCCCTGGAGCAGATTGGCGGTCTTGGCCACCCAATTGGCGAAGGTGGCCACGGACAATTCGACGCGCTCACCGGTGGCGTCGTCGTAGTACGTGACGAGCGGGCGGGCCGGGTCCGCGGCCAGCGCGGATCGCAGCAGGTCGGCAGGGGTGCGGTCGTTGGCGTTCACGGCCGCAAGGGTACGCGGGCGACGGTGTGCCGCCGCTGCGCGATGCCCAGTTGGGGCCACCGGTTCGGCCGCGGAACGGTCGACGGGCCGTCAGGTCAGGGACTTTCCCGATGGACAGCTATGTACCGGTATGCCAACTATCAGTCGTATGCGTGGATTCCTTTCTTCGTCGATCGGTGTCACCTGTGCCGCGGCGCTCGCCCTGCCCCTCGCCCTGACGCCGTCCGGTTCCGCGGCCGTCGCCCGGCCCGCGGCCGACTCCCTGCCCGGTTCCACCGAGTCACTGCCCCTTGAGCCGCTCGGTCCGGGCCGCGACCGGGCCGGCGGCGGCCGGGCCGAGTCGCGCGACCAGGGGCTCACCCGGCGCGACGTCCGGCCGTTCTCCCTGGTGGGTGTCGTCTGGGACGACCCGGACGTCGAACTGCAGGGGCGCGTCCAGGTCCGCACCCGCGCCACCGGCACCACCACCTGGTCCCCCTGGCAGGAGGTCGAGACCCACAACCACGAGCACGCGGCCGACCCCGGCTCGGCCGAGCGCGTCTCGGGCCGGGTGCGCGGCTCGACGGCGCCGCTGTGGGTGGGGGACTCCGACGGCGTGGAGGTGCGGGTGCGCTCGGACACCGGGCGGGCGCTGCCCTCGTACGGGGCGCACGCGCTGCCCGTGACCAAGGTGGACAAGGACGTCGACCTGCCCACGGGTCTGCGCCTGGAACTCGTCGACCCCGGTGAGCACCCGGCGCCGCCCGCCGACGCGGCGGCCGACGGCGTCCTGCAGAGCGCCCAGGCCGACGCCGCGGCACCGGGCACCCCGGCGGGGTCCGCGGAGGCCGCCCGTACGACCGTGATGACGGCGGAGGCCGCGGCCTCGTCCGCGGTGAACGCCGAGCTGGCGCCGATGGGTGCCGCCGTCATCCCCGCGCTCAGCATGGCCGCGACACAGGCGGACCTGCCGGCCGCCCACGGCACCGACGTCGCCAAGGCCAAGCCGTACATCGGCCCGCGCCCGCGCATCGTCACCCGGCGCGGCTGGGGCGCGGACGAGAGTCTGCGCGAGCGGAACTTCGCCTACACCAGGACCGTCAAGGCGGCCTTCATGCACCACAGCGCCACCGGCAACAACTACCGCTGCTCCCAGTCGCCCTCCGTCCTGCGCAGTATCTACCGCTACCACGTCAAGAGCAGCGGCTGGCGCGACTTCGGCTACAACTTCGCCGTCGACAAGTGCGGAAACATCTACGAAGGCCGCGCGGGCGGTGTGGCCAAGGCGGTCCTGGGCGCGCACACTCTCGGTTTCAACTCCCACAGCATGGGCATCGCCGTCCTCGGGTCGTTCACCAACGCCGTCCCGCCCAAGGCGGCGGTGACCGCCGTGGCGAAACTCACCGCGTGGAAGCTCGGCCTGTTCGGAGCGAATCCGCGCGGTACGACGTACTTGAAGTCGGGCGGTGGCAATCTGTACAAGAAGGGCAGCACCGTCAAGCTCAATGTGATCTCCGGGCACCGGGACGGCTTCCGTACCGAGTGCCCCGGTCGCCGCCTGTACAAGAAGCTCGGAACGGCTCGGTCCGCTTCGGCTCGCTACCAGGGCCGCTGAGGTCCGGTCGCCCTGCACGGTCCGCTACGACATCTGCATACACTGGCCGGCCGAAACGAAACCTCGGCCGGCCCCAGCAGGAAGCAGAGACGACAGGTGACAGAAGCGATCCTCCTGGTCGGCGGCAAGGGCACCCGGCTGCGGCCGCTCACGGTGAACACGCCCAAGCCGATGGTCCCCGCGGCAGGCGTCCCGTTCCTCACCCACCAGCTGGCCCGCGCGCGGGCGGCGGGCGTCGACCACATCGTCCTCGCGACGTCCTATCTGGCCGAGGTCTTCGAGCCGTACTTCGGCGACGGCTCCGCGCTCGGCCTGCACATCGAGTACGTCACCGAGGAGGAGCCCCTCGGCACCGGCGGCGCCATCCGCAACGTCGCCGCCCGCCTGCACTCGGGCCCCGAGGACCCCGTCCTGATCTTCAACGGCGACATCCTGACGGGCCTGGACATCCGCGCCCTGGTCGCCGAGCACCGGCGCGTCGACGCGGACGTCTCCCTGCACCTGACGAAGGTGTCCGACCCGCGGGCGTACGGCCTGGTCCCCACCGATCCGACCGGCCGCGTCACCGCCTTCCTGGAGAAGCCCCAGACACCCGCGGAGATCGTCACCGACCAGATCAACGCGGGCGCGTACGTGTTCCGCCGCTCGGTCATCGACACCATCCCCGCGGGCCGCCCCGTCTCCGTGGAACGCGAGACGTTCCCGGACCTCCTCGCCTCCGGCGCCCACCTCCAGGGCATGGTCGACTCGACGTACTGGCTGGACCTCGGCACCCCCCAGGCCTTCGTCCGCGGCTCCGCCGACCTGGTCCTCGGCCGCGCCCCGTCCCCCGCGGTCCCCGGCCGCTGCGGCGACCGCCTCGTCCTGCCCTCCGCCCGGGTCGCCACCGGCGCCAAGCTCACCGGCGGCACGGTGGTCGGCGAGGACGCCGTCGTCGGCGAGGGCGTCCGCCTGGTCGGCAGCACGGTCCTGTCCGGAGCGGTCATCGAACCCGGCGCCGTCATCACCGACTCCCTCATCGGCGCCCGCGCCTCCGTGGGCGCCCGCTCGGTCCTCACCGACGCGGTGGTGGGCGACGGGGCGCGGGTCGGGGCCGACAACGAGTTGCGGGCGGGGGCGCGGGTCTGGTGCGAAGCCAGACTGCCGGCGGGGGCAGTCCGCTTCTCCTCCGACCAGTAGCCCGCACCCTGCACCCTGCCGGTGCACCCTTTCTCCCCACCCACCCGCCCTTCCCCTCGCCGCACCGGCTCTGAGCGCACGTCCGGGTTCCTTGCCGCCCAGCGGAGACCCCGCAACGAGCCGCCACTCCGCGGCGGTCTTCCCCCACCCACCCACCCTTCTCTCCCACCCGCCCCGGCGAAGTTTTCAGCCCGTCCGGCGTTTGAGGACGAGGCGCGCAGCGCCGACAAGAGCTGGGGTCCAGGGGGCGCAGCGCCCCTGGTTACGGGAAAGGGGCGGGCCTGGGGCGCACCCGCGAGGGCACCCCGTACCCTCGACGGGGTGTCCTCCCGTTTCGCCCCCCGCCCCACCCGCACCACCGTGCGCGGCGGCGAGACAGCAACCCCCCGGTCGACCGCCCGCACGACGGGCATCCGCCGGACATGGACCCCCCAGGCCCCCGTGGACCTGGCCCTCACCCTCGGCCCGCTGCGAAGGGGCCCCGCGGACCCCACCTTCCGCACCACCCCCGACGGCGCGATCTGGCGAGCCACCCGCACCCCGGCAGGCCCGGCCACCCTCCGCGTAGCCCTCCGCCGGAGCACGGCGGAAGCGGAGGCGGAGGCCTGGGGAGCGGGCGCCGACTGGCTCCTGGACCGCCTCCCGCACCTCCTCGGCGCCACCGACACCCCGGAGCACTTCGCCCCCCGCCACCGCCTGGTCGCCCACACCTGGCGCCGCCGCCACGGCCTGCGCCTGACCCGTACGGGACTGGTCATGGAGTCCCTGATCCCGTCGGTCCTGGAGCAGAAGGTCACCGCCGACGAGGCGTACCGCGCCTGGCGGCTGCTGGTCCGCGGGTTCGGCGAGCCCGCCCCGGGGCCGACCCCGGCGCAGGCCCGGATGCATGTGATGCCCGACCCGCGCACGTGGTCCCTGATCCCGTCCTGGGAGTGGCACAGGGCAGGCGTCGACAACAAGCGCGCGTCGACGATCCTGCGGGCGGTGCGGGTGGCGGCCCGCCTGGAGGAAGCGGCGACGATGGACCCGCCGGCGGCGCGGGCCCGCCTGGAGGTGATCCCCGGCATCGGCCCCTGGACCTCCGCGGAGACCGTCCAGCGCAGCAACGGCGCCCCCGACGAGGTGACGGTCGGGGACCTCCACCTCCCCGGCATCGTCGGCTACGCCCTGGACGGCGACCGCACCGCCGACGACGCCCGCATGCTGGAACTCCTCGCCCCCTACGAGGGCCAGCGCCACCGGGCGGCCCGCCTCATCCTCCTCAGCGGCCAGGTCCCTCCGCGCCGCAAGCCACGCATGCCGAGGACGGACATCGGCCTCCTGTGAGGCCGAGACCGGTGCGGCACCGCTCCCGGCGGGGGTTTCAGCCCGTCCGGCGTTTGAGGACGAGGCGCGGAGCGCAGGGCCCCACCGCCCCCTACCGCACCACCAGGAACTCCTCCGCCTCCCGCTCCCCCCGAACCGCCGGAGGCACAAGCGGATGCCCGACGGCCACAGCCCCCATCGGATCCCACTCCCGCGGCAGCCCGAGAACGCCCCGCACCACATCCCGGCAGAACATCGTCGACGACACCCAGGCGGACCCGAGCCGCTCCCCGGCGAGCGCCACGAGGAAGTTCTGCACCCCGGCCCCGGCGGCGACGACGAACATCTCCCGCTCGGCGCCGTCCCGCCGCTCGTCCCCGTACGTGTGGGAGCCGTCCATGACGAGACAGGGCACGGCCAGGTAGGGCGCGTTGCGCAGGACGTCGCCGCGCCGCACGCGCCGGGCGATCGACTCCTCGGACTTGCCGTCCCGGCGCAGATCGGCGACCCACGCGTCCCGCATGGCGTCGAGCAGCCGGGTGCGGGACCCGGCGGACTCCAGGAGGACGAAGCGCCAGGGGGTGGTGTGGTGCGGCGCGGGCGCGGTGACGGCGGCCGCGACGGCCCGCCGGACGGCGCCGGGGTCGACGGGCTCGTCGGTGAACTCGCGCACGGTCCGCCGCAGCGACAGCGCCTCCCGCACCGCCTCGGAGGTCCCGAGCCGGAACATGTCGTCCCGGGCCGCCCGCACGAGGGCCCGCGCACCCGGATCCCCGGCATCGGTACTGGTATTGGCATCGGTACCGGCAGCGGCACCGGTACTGGCTTCGGTACTGGTACTGGCTTCGGCTCTGGTGCTGGCAGCGAAGCCAGTACCGGTGCCACCCCCCGCTCCGCCGAAGCCCCTGACCACATGCGGAAGCCCCCGCACCACGGCGACCGGCAACCCCGCGGCCTTCCCCTTCACCAGATCGCCGGCGGCGGCCAGCTCGTCGGCGGTGGCGACCACCGTCGCGCTCAGCGGGTTGCCGTACGCGTCCGTGCCGCCGCGCAGGTCGTCGAGGACCCGCACCCCCGCGGCGCCGATGGCGACATCCGTGAGGCCGGCCCGCCAGGGGCGGCCGAAGGTGTCGGTGACGAGCACGCCGACGTCCACGCCGAGCGCGTCCCTGAGCCCCTGGCGGACGGCGCGGGCGGACGCGTCGGGATCCTCGGGGAGGAGCAGGACCGTCCCGGCGGGCGTGTTGGAGGCGTCGACGCCGGCCGCGGCCATGACGAGGCCCTGCCGGTTCTCGACGATGCGCAGGGTCCCGCGCCGGGCCACCACGCGCACGGTCTCCGCGTCGATCGCCGCTTCCCGGTCGTCGGCGGCGACGACACGCCCCTCGGCCTTGCTGACTATCTTCGAGGTGACGAGCACGACGTCGCCGTCGGCGAGACCGGGCTCGGCCGCGGCGATCAGCTTCGCGAGATCGTCGCCGCGCCGCACCTCGGGGATCCCCGCGACCGCCCACACCCGGAACGAGGGAGGCCCGTCGTCGTGCCGCCCGCGCGGGGCCGGGGCGTCGCCGGGAACGCCCGCGTCGCCGCTCACGCCCGTACCTCCTCCGCCAGCGTCAGCGCCTCGCGCGCCATCTCCGCGGCGGTGTCCTCGTCCGTCATCAGGAGGGGGATGGCACGGCACCGGATTCCGGCGGACTCGATGCGCTCGACGGTGCCCGCGTCGACCGTGTCGACGAGCCAGCCGTCGAGGAGGCCGCTGCCGTAGTGCTCGGCGACGGCGGCGGCGGTGGTCTCCACGCCCACGGCGGCGAGGACCTTGTCGGCCATGCCGCGCACGGGCGCGTCGCCGACGATGGGAGAGAGGCCGACGACGGGCACCCCGGCCTCGGCGATGGCCTCGCGGATGCCGGGGACGGCGAGGATCGTGCCGACGCTCACGACGGGGTTGGACGGCGGGAACAACACGATGTCCGCCTCGGCGATGGCCTCCAGGACGCCGGGCGCGGGCTTGGCCTGCTCGGCGCCGACGGGCACGATCGCGTGCGCGTCCACGGAGGCCCGCAGCCGCACCCAGTACTCCTGGAAGTGCACGGCCTTGCGCTCGCCGTCGACCTCGACGGCGACATGCGTCTCGACGCGGTCGTCGGACATGGGGATGAGCCGCACACCGGGCTGCCAGCGCTCGCACAGCGCCTCGGTGACGGCGCTCAGCGGATAGCCGGCCGCGAGCATCTGCGTGCGCACGATGTGCGTGGCGAAGTCCCGGTCCCCGAGCCCGAACCAGCCGGGTCCCACGCCGTACGCCGTGAGTTCCTCCTTGACCCTGAAGGTCTCGTCGGCCCGCCCCCAGCCCTGGTCCTCGTTGATGCCGCCCCCGAGCGTGTACATCACCGTGTCCAGGTCGGGGCAGACCTTCAGGCCGAACAGGTGGATGTCGTCACCGGTGTTGCCGATGACCGTGATCGCCGCGTCGGGCGCGGCCTTCTTGAGGCCGCGGAGGAAACGGGCGCCGCCGATGCCGCCGGCCAGAACCACAATGCGCATGCGCCCAGCATCGCAGGCGGGTACGACATCGTGTCAGGCGGTCACGGGATCCTGCGGCGCGCGCGCCTCGCAGCGGGCGGTGTGCATCGGCATTTCGGTCAGGCCGGGGTAGTACACGTGCAGGCTCACGGCGGGTTCCAGGGCGTCGTTGACGACCTCGTGGACGTATCCGGGCGCGAAGACGCGCTGCGCGCCGGCGTCGAGCGCCCGCGTGCCCCGGTCCGTACGCTCCGTCAACTCGCCCTGGAGGACGGTGAGGACGCCGCTGGAGCGCCCGTGGTCGTGCCGTCCGCTGCCCTGGCCGGGCACCCACGACAGGAGCCACACCTCGTAACCGGGGCCGCTGCGCAGGCGGTGGTACCAGCGGCTGGCGGCGTCGTACTCGACGAGGTGTTCCCACTGGGAGCGGTCGGCGGCGATGGCGCGGGCCAGGCCGACGAACTCGGCCACGGTGACGGGGTGCTCGCGTGCGGGCTGGAGGAGGTGCGGGACCTCGAGGATGTCGCCGGCGATCTGGAGGTCGCTGTCGCTGTTCATGGTGCGGTGGTTCCTCAACGTGTGAGTGCTGGGGTGTCGCAGGAAAGGGGCGTACGGGCCCTGTGCGGGGTCGCGAGGACCCGGTGGAGGGCGCGAGGAGCAGAGGGGTGCAAAGGGAGGAGATGCGCTCAGCAGCCGGAGGCGGGTGGCCTCAACAGCTGGGACAGGCGCAGATACAGGGACAGCTACACAGACCGCGCGCGGGGGCAGCACCGGAGGACCCGCCGGGGCGGGTCGCGGAAAGCGCCAAGTTCGCGAGCATGCCCACCAGGACAGCGGTTCACACCTCTGCTGTCAACTCTATGTCCGAAATGTGGACCATGTTTCACCTCATCCGGTTCCCCGTCCCGGCGAAAGGTTTGTGCAGTCGTTCCGGGGACACAAGCCGCATGATCCGGCGCTCGCGGGCGCGTCAACCGGCGCGTCAACCGGCGCTCGACCGCCGTTGTGATCCTGTGATCCGAATGTGATCCGGTTCGCTTCGGTTTCGTCCGATGCAACGGGTGTGAGTGTCGTGGCGTCCCTGTCATGGAGAGCTCATTGCGGGGCAGGTGCTGGACGGGTCGCCGACGCATGTCATGGTTTAGGTAGATTTGAACACTTTCCGCAAAGCCTTGGTTCCGCAGAGTGAATAAGGGGCCCAATAGCAGATCTCGGCTTGACTGGCCCGGATCGGCGCACTTGTAATTTCACTCGTGTCGTTCAGCCGAAATCGGTAACGGCAGCACGACGGGGACGCGAAGACGGACGAGGGGCGCAGATGACCGAGCTGGTTCAGGAACTGCTGGTCGAGGACGCGGACGAGGAACTCGGCTGGCAGGAGCGCGCACTGTGCGCCCAGACCGACCCCGAGTCCTTCTTTCCCGAAAAGGGCGGCTCCACCCGCGAGGCCAAGAAGGTCTGCCTCGCCTGCGAGGTCCGCTCGGAATGTCTTGAATACGCACTCGCGAACGACGAACGCTTCGGTATCTGGGGCGGTCTGTCGGAGCGTGAACGCCGCCGCCTGAAGAAGGCGGCGGTCTGACCCCCGGCCCGCGGGCCGTTCGGCCGGAAACCATACGGCCGGCCCGCGACAGCACACCTTCCCCGCAGCACCGCACCACCCACACCACGAACAGCCCGTCGCCCAAGGGTTATCCACAGGCGGCGGGCTGTTGTGGTGCCAGCCGTTAGTGTGGGGCCCCGTCCGAGACGCCACACCCTCCTCACGGAGCGCGGGCGTCCACCGCAGTCCAGCGAACCGGGGCCCGTACCTCGATGTCCGTGCACAGCCACCCGGCAGGCCACGTAGGCGCTGCCGCCGGGTTCGACCCGTCCCGCGCGGCCGGGTTCGACTCCGGGAACCCGCCCGAGTTCCCACGGCATGTCGTGACCGCCGTGCTCGTCTCCCACGACGGTGCCCGCTGGCTGCCCGACGCCGTCGCCGGACTCCTCGGCCAGGACCGCCCCGTCCAGAACGCGGTCGCGGCCGACACCGGCAGCGCGGACGACTCCGCCCGCCTGCTCACCGAAGCCCTCGGCCAGGACCGGGTGCTGCACCTCGCGCGCCGCTCCGGCTTCGGCACCGCCGTCGACGAGGCCGTCCGCACGGCGGCCGTGCTCACGCCCGATGACCTGCCCTACCTCAAGCGCCCCAGCGGCTGGGACCCGGTGAGCCGCAGCTGGCGCGACGAGACGTACGACATGCCGGAGCTGCCGCACGGCGAGCCCGAGCAGTGGCTGTGGCTCCTCCACGACGACTGCGCGCCCGAACCCGGCGCCCTCGCCGAGCTCCTGCGCGCCGTCGAGAACGAGCGGGAACTCGGCCAGGACCCGCAGGACATCGCCATCGTCGGCCCCAAGCTCCGCGGCTGGTACGACCGCAGGCAACTGCTCGAAGTGGGCGTCTCCATCGCCCACTCCGGCCGCCGCTGGACCGGCCTCGACCGGCGCGAGCAGGACCAGGGCCAGCACGACCACGTGCGCCCCGTCCTGTCCGTGTCCACGGCCGGCATGCTGATCCGGCGCGAGGCCTTCGAGCGGCTCGGCGGCTTCGACCGGCGGCTGCCCCTCATGCGCGACGACGTCGACCTGTGCTGGCGCGCGCACGCCGAGGGGTACCGCGTCCTGGTCGCCCCCGACGCCGTCGTCCGGCACGCCGAGGCCGCCTCGCGCGAGCGCCGCACCGTCGACTGCGTCGGCCGCACCGCCTCCTCGCCGCACCGCGTCGACAAGGCAGGCGCGGCCTACACCCTCCTGGTCAACTCCCGTACGACAGTCCTCCCCTGGGTCCTCGTCAGACTCGTCGTCGGCACGGTCCTGCGCACGCTCGCCTACCTCGTCGGCAAGGCCCCCGGACAGGCCCTCGACGAAGTCGCCGGCCTCTTCAGCACGCTGCTGCGGCCCGAGCGGATCCTCGTGGGACGCAAGAAGCGCGGCAGGCCCGCCGTCGACGCGGGCGAGATGCGGCCGCTGTTCCCGCCACCCGGCGCCACCGTCCGCGCCACCGTGGAACAGGTCGCCGGCCATCTCGTCGGCGACTCCGACACCGAGGCGTCCGCCGCGGGCCGGCACGGCGCCGTCGAGTCGGGCCCCGGCGGCGACGACGCCGACTTCCTGGAGATCGAGCAGTTCGCCCGCCTGAAGCGCATCGCCCGCAAGCCGGGACCCGTGCTCTTCCTGCTCCTGCTCCTGATCTCCCTCGTCGCCTGCCGCGCCCTGCTCGGCGGGGGCGCGCTCGCGGGCGGCGCCTTGCTCCCCGCGCCCGCCGACGCCTCCGCGCTCTGGTCGCGCCATCTGGACGGCTGGCATCCGGTCGGCATCGGAAGCACCGAGGCCGCACCGCCGTACGTGGCGATCGTCGCCCTCCTGTCCTCCCTGCTCCTCGGGTCCACGGGACTCGCCGTCACGGTGCTCCTGGTCGGCTCGGTGCCGCTCGCGGGCATCGCCGCGTACTTCGCCTCCCGGCCGCTCGTGGAGTCCCGGCTGCTGCGCGCCTGGGCGGCCGTCGCGTACGCCTTCCTGCCCGCAGCCACCGGCGCGCTCGCGGGCGGGCACATCGGCACCGCCGTGCTCGCGATCCTGCTGCCGCTCATCGCCCGCGCGGGCGTCGCGGCAAGCGGCCTCGCCGCCCCGGAGGGCGCCCGCGGCAGCTGGCGCGCCACCTGGGCGTACGCGCTGCTCCTGACCGTCGCCACGGCCTTCACGCCGATCGTGTGGCCCATCGCGCTCGTCCTCGGCCTGGCCCTGCTCGCCGTGCGGCGCCGCGACATCACCGCGTACGCCCTGCGGGTCCTCGCCGCACTCGGTACCCCGTTGCTGCTCCTCGCGCCCTGGTCGCTCTCCCTGCTGCCGTCCGGCTTCTTCAAGGAGGCGGGACTCGCGTACGGCAAGGGCGCCGCGTCCCCGCTCGACCTGCTCGGCGCCAGCCCCGGCGGGCCCGGCACGGTCAGCGGGCTGCTCCTTCTCGGCGTCGTCCTCGCCGCGCTCGGCGCGCTGCTCCGCGGCCAGCGGCAGACGGCGGTCCGCACCGCCTGGGCGGCGGCCCTCGTCGCCCTGCTCTTCGCGGTCCTCGCCGACGGCTCGGTGTGGGCGGGCCCCGCCACGCTCGCGTACGGCATCGCACTGCTCGCCGCCGCCGCGCTCGGCGCCGACGGTGCCCGCGCGCGCGTGGCCGAGCTGAGCTTCGGCTGGCGGCAGCCGGTGGCCGCGCTCATCGCCCTCGCCGCGGCCCTGGGACCGCTGGTCGCCGCCGCCGGGTGGATGATCGCCGGTGCCGACGGGCCCCTGGAGCGGCGCGACCCGGTGCAGGTGCCCGCCTTCGTCGCCGAGGAGAGCGGCACCGAGGACCAGGCCCGCACCCTCGTCCTGGACAGCGCCTCGCCCGCCGAGGTGGCGTACACGCTCGTCCGTGGCTCCGGCGCCCGCCTCGGCGACGCCGAGATCGCCGCGGCGGACGGCACCCACGGGCGGCTCGACCGGATCGTCGCCCGGCTCCTCGCGGGCTCCGGCGCCGACCAGGCCGACCAGCTCGGCGGCTACGCGGTGCGCTACGTCCTCGTCCGCGACGGAGCCGCGCGCGGCCTGAGCCGCACCCTCGACGCGACCCCCGGTCTGACCCGGCTCAGCCAGGAGGACGGCAGCGCCCTGTGGCGCGTGGACCGGCAGGTCGCGCGCGCCGCCGTCGTGCCGAAGTCCGGCGACCCGGAGCCGGTCGCCGCGGGCCCGGTCGAACTGCACACCTCCATCCCTGACGGCGAGGAGGGCCGCGTCCTGCGCCTGGCCGACGCGGCCGACCCCGGCTGGACGGCCACCCTGGACGGCCACGCACTGACCCGCACCACCGTGGACGGCTGGGCCCAGGGCTTCGAGCTGCCCGCGTCCGGCGGCCACCTCGACGTCACGTACGAGCGGTCGATGGCGCACACGGCCTGGCTGTGGGCGCAGGGCGCGCTCGCCGTCGTCCTGGTGGTCCTCGCCCTGCCGGGGCGCCGCCGCGACGTCGACGACGACCTGCCCGACGAGCCCGTGGTGCCCGCCCAGGCCGTCGCGGGCGAGGGCCGCCGCGCCCGCAGGCTGCGCGCCCAGAGCGAGCAGGCCGCCCAGGAGGCCCCGCCCCGGACACCGGGGGAGCCCGGGGAGCCCGGTGCACACGGCGGCGGGTACGGCGAACACGAGGCGCATGAGACGCACGGCGCGCACGGAGGGCGTGGGGCGCACGGCGCACACCGTGGGCATGGGGCGCGCGGGGACTCCCATGAGCCCGGCGTGAGCGCCGTCCCCGCCCAGCACACCCCGGAGGCCCCGGGGCACGAGCCGTGGCAGCCCGCGCCGACGGGCGCCGACCACGGCACGTACGGCACCGACCAGCCCTACGGCACCGACCAGCCCTACGGCACCGACCAGCCCTACGGCACCGACCAGCCCTACGGCTCCGACCAGCCCGGCGGGGCCGACCAGTACGACCCCTACGGACAGCAGCCGTACCAGGCCGACCCCTACCGCACGGACCCCGGCGGCCCGGCGCACAGCGGCCAGTACGACCCGTACGCCTACGGCGGGATGTACGGCGGCGACCAGCAGGGCTACGGCCAGGCGTACGAGGCCGGGACCTACGGACAGGGCGCCCCCGCCGCTCCTGGGACTCCTTCGGCTCCTGCTGCTCCCGTGCCGCCCGTACCTCCCGCGCCCCCCGGCAGCCCGGGTGGCGCCCCCTACACGCAGGAGACCCCGCCGATGCCGCAGCGGCCCCCGCACGGCACCGACAGTGAGCACCCCGACGGGAGCCGGCAGTGAACCGCAGCACCGTGTCCCTGATCGCCGTCGCGGCGGCCCTAGCCGCCCTCACCGGCTTCGCCTCGGTCACCGGCTCCGAGGACGAAGGCCCCGCGAAGACGGCCAGGCGGCTACCCGTGGAGCGCACCAGCCTGCTGTGCCCCGAGCCCAGCACCTCGGACCTCGCCGAGACCACGTACACGGCCTTCACGCCCGTCTCGCAGGGTGCCGCGGGCGGCGGTTCGGCCGTGCTCCGCCCCGCTCCCAAGGCGCTGACGGACGCGCACCAGGGCGACGAGGGCAAGGCGAAGGACGTCAAGCCGTTCCTGACCCAGAAGTCACCGGGCAAGCCCGTCACCGGGGAGGAGTCGGGGGCGGACGCGCCCGCGCTCGTCGGCGCCGCCGACGGCGCCCTCGCGCCCGGCTGGTCCGTCCAGCAGACCACGACGGTGAGCGCCGGCGCCGGGCGCGGCCTCCTGGGCGCCCACTGCGTCGCCCCGGACAGCGAGTTCTGGTTCCCCGGCACCAGCACCGCCAAGGGCCGCAGCGACTACATCCACCTCACCAACCCGGACGACGCGGCGGCGGTCGTCGACGTCGAGCTGTACGGCCGCGACGGCACGATCAAGGCCGACGTCGGCCAGTCCATCCAGATCCAGCCGCACTCCAGCGTCCCGGTGCTGCTCTCCACGCTCGCGGGCAAGCCGTACGACGACGTCACGACGCACGTCGTCGCGCGCAGCGGGCGCGTGGCCGCCGCCGTGCACTCCGCGGACGACGATCTCGGCGGCGACTGGCTGCCCGCCTCCGCCGACCCCGCCCCCGACCTGGTCCTGCCCGGCATCCCCAAGGACGCCACGTCCGTGCGCCTGGTCGCCTTCGCGCCCGGCGAGGCCGACGCCGACCTGAAGGTGCGGCTGGCCTCGCCGACGGGCCCGATCACCCCGGCCGGGCACGAGACGCTGCATGTGAAGGCCGGGATGACGGCCGCCGTCGACCTGGACGACGTCACGAAGGGGGAGGCGGGTTCGCTGCTCCTCACGCCCACCGCCGCCGACGAGGCGGCCCCCGTGGTCGCCGCGCTGCGCGTGACCCGCGGCAAGGGCGACAAGCAGGAGACGGCGTTCATCCCCGCGACCGCCCCGGTCGGCGACCGGGCCACCGCGGCCGACAACCGCGCCAAGGGCGCCACGCTCTCCCTCGTGGCCCCCGGTGAGACGGCCCGCGTCAAGGTCACGGCGTCGGCCGGCACGGAGGCGGGGGAGCCCGTCACGAAGTCGTACACGGTCAAGGGCGGCACGACGCTCGGCATCGACCCGCCGGTGCCGTCCGGCCTCAAGGGGTCCTACGCCCTCACTGTTGAGCAGGAGTCCGGCGGCCCGGTGCACGCCGCCCGCATGCTGGAGCTGCCAGAGAACGGCATCCCCATGTTCACGGTCCAGACGCTGCCGGACGACAAGGGGACGGTGTCGGTGCCGACGGCCGAGCAGGACTTGGGGGTGCTGCAGAAGTAGGCGGGCTTCGGGGTCTTTTCGGGGTCTTACAGAAGGCGGAAGCAGGTACGGGCGGTCCGGTCCGCCCTACTCCTCGCCGTACCGCGGATCCACCGACTCCGGCGAGAGCCCGAGCAGTTCCGCCACCTGCTCCACGACCACCTCGTGGACCAGGGCGGCGCGCTCGTCGCGCCCCTTGGTGCGGATCTCGACGGGCCGCCGGTAGATGACGACCCGCGCGGGCCTGCCGTCGGAGGCCGAAATGGTGCCGCCGAGCGGCACGGCGTCGGCCTCCCAGCCCTCGTCGCCGGGGGCGGCACCCGCGCCACCGGAGTCCTCGGTCACGGTGGGCGGCACGTCGAGCACCAGGAAGTCGATCTCGGTGAGCTGCGGCCAGCGCCGCTCAAGACGCTCCACGGAGTCCTGCACCAGGTCCGTGAACGCCTCCGCGCGGCTCGCGGACAGCGGCACCTGGGGAGGCGCGACGGGGCCGCGCATGCCCCTGCCGTGGCGGTCGCGTCGGCGGGGCCTCGGCTCGGCGGGGCGGGGTTGTACGGGGTCTTCCATCACTGGGGAAGCGTAGTCCCCGAGATCGCCCTTTCCGTACGGAGCGCGGCATGTCGCTTCCTGACCATTCCGGCCAAGCTCGGGCTCGATTGCGCATCTATCCGGGACCGCCGAGCTCGCTCCGATTGGCAGGATTTGCACCATGTAGTGATCGCGTCCAACACCGCCCGCCCCTCTGGCCCCTTGCGTCCGCGCAGGTCAGCGGGCGTACCCTCGAAAGTCCCTGTGTGCGGGATCACAGCACGACACGGGGGAGTGACCTCGGGGAGAGTCGTCGCGGCCCGCTCAAGAGTGCGGTACCGTCCAACGTCGTGAGCCCTGTACGTCGCTGTTCGCGCACCGCTTGCGGCCGTCCCGCCGTCGCGACGCTGACGTACGTCTACGCCGACTCGACCGCGGTCCTCGGCCCGCTCGCCACCTACGCCGAACCCCACTGCTACGACCTGTGCGCCGAGCACTCCGAGCGCCTCACCGCGCCGCGCGGCTGGGAGGTCGTCCGCCTCGCCGACGGCTCGGGCCCCGCCCGCCCCAGCGGCGACGACCTCGAAGCACTCGCCAACGCGGTGCGGGAGGCGGCGCGTCCGCAGGAGCGGGCGGCGGAGGCCGGCGGGAGCGGGCCCCGCGGGGCGGACCCCATGGAGGTCGCGCGCCGCGGCCATCTGCGGGTGCTGCGCTCACCGGACAACTGAGGCACACGCCTCACACGCCTCACACGCCTCGTACGGCGTTCCTCCCTCTCTGCGTACGGTGCTCTTACCTCCCTCGCGTAGTTCACGTATTTCACGTAGTTCGCGCGGTGTGCGCAGTTCACGCAGTTCGCGCGGTGCGCGACCGTCGGACTCGCCGGCAAGGAGGGCGACGTACCGCGCAAGGTGCTGCCCTGAGGCGGCTTCCGTTCCGGTGGGCGGCTTCCGTTCCGGTGTTCCGGGTAGTTTGTTGCCACCGACGAAGTTCGTTGCCATCGACGAGGGCTTGCCGAGCTCCCAGAATTTTGCAGAGAGGGTTGGCCGTGACTGCTGATCTGTCCCAGCTCGTGAAGGCCTACGACGTGCGCGGGGTGGTCCCGGACCAGTGGGACGAGTCGCTCGCGGAACTGTTCGGCGCCGCCTTCGTCCGGGTGACGGACGCGACGGCGATCGTCGTCGGCCACGACATGCGGCCCTCGTCGCCCGGCCTGTCCCGCGCCTTCGCGCGCGGAGCGGCGGCACTCGGCGTCGACGTCACCGAGATCGGCCTCTGCTCGACGGACCAGCTCTACTACGCCTCCGGCGCCCTCGACCTGCCGGGCGCGATGTTCACCGCGTCGCACAACCCCGCCCAGTACAACGGCATCAAGATGTGCCGCGCGGGCGCCGCCCCGGTCGGCCAGGACACCGGTCTCGCGGACATCCGCGCCCTGGTGGAGCGCTGGTCCGAGGAGGGCGCGCCCGCACCCGCAGCGACGGCGGGGACGCTCACCAGCCGCGACACCCTCCAGGACTACGCGGCGCACCTGCGGGGCCTCGTGGACCTCACCGCCATCCGCCCCCTGAAGGTCGTCGTCGACGCGGGCAACGGCATGGGCGGCCACACCGTACCCACGGTCTTCGAAGGCCTGCCCCTCACTCTCGTACCGATGTACTTCGAGCTCGACGGCACCTTCCCCAACCACGAGGCCAACCCGCTCGACCCGGCCAACATCGTCGACCTCCAGGAGCGCGTGCGCGCCGAGGGCGCCGACCTCGGCATCGCCTTCGACGGCGACGCGGACCGCTGCTTCGTCGTCGACGGCGACGGCGGCCCGGTCTCGCCGTCCGCGATCACCGCCCTGGTCGCCGCCCGCGAACTCGCCAAGCACGGCGGCTCGGGCACGGTCATCCACAACCTGATCACCTCCTGGTCGGTGCCCGAGGTCGTCCGCGAGAACGGCGGCACGCCCGTGCGCACGCGCGTGGGCCACTCCTTCATCAAGGAGGAGATGGCCAAGACGGGCGCCATCTTCGGCGGCGAGCACTCCGCGCACTACTACTTCCGCGACTTCTGGAACGCGGACACGGGCATGCTGGCGGCACTGCACGTGCTGGCCGCGCTCGGCGGTCAGGAGGGGCCGCTTTCCGCCCTCGTCGAGCAGTACGACCGGTACGCGGGCTCCGGCGAGATCAACTCCACGGTCGACGACCAGACGGCCCGCCTCGCCGCCATCAGGACCGCGTACGAGGGCCAGGACGGCGTCACCATCGACGAACTCGACGGCCTCACCGTCACCGCCACCGACTGGTGGTTCAACGTCCGCGCCTCGAACACGGAGCCCCTCCTCCGCCTCAACGCCGAGGCCCGCGACGAACCCACGATGCACCGGGTACGCGACGAGGCTCTGAAGATCATCAGGGGCTGACCTCCGATCCCGAGAGGGGCTGGGGCACGCCCGGATGTCTGCTGTGGGGGCGTTCTGCTGGGGGCGCCCCTTGTCCGCCGTGTTTGTGGGCCCGTGTTCTGCTGGGGCGCACCCCTTGTCCGCCGCGTTTGTGGGCAGGCGTTCCGCACGGCGGAACGGGTGGGCACAAACACCCACCGGCCCGCACCCGCCGCACCGGCCCGGCCCCGCCCCGGGGCAGGCAAGGGCGCAGCCCGGCCTCACCCGAGCCCACCCCCGCCCCCGGCGGTACGCTGACCAGGCCACAAACCCCCGCCCACACCACCCCGAAGGGACCCGCACATGCCGCTCGAAGCCGGCCTCCTGGAGATCCTCGCCTGCCCGGCCTGCCACGCCCCCCTGAAGGAGACGGACACCGAGCTGATCTGCACCGCTGAGGGCACGGAGTGCGGCCTGGCCTACCCGATCCGCGACGACATCCCCGTCCTCCTGGTCGACGAGGCCCGCCGCCCCGGATGACGCTCTGAACCGGATGACGACTCTGAGGACCGGATGACGGTCTGAGAGCCGGAAGACGATTCGACCGGAGAACCGGATGTCGATCTGAGGACCGGATGTCGATCCGACCGGAGAACCGGATGACGATCTGAGAAGGGGCACCCTGGAAGGGACACCCCTGCCGCGCACGGCGATCGGAGGCCGCCCCATGCTCGACGAGTCGCTCCTAGACGCCCCCGAGGCCCTGGCCCGAGCGGACCTGCACGACCTGTTGCGCGGCGCCGCCGAAGCAGGCGCCCGCGTACGGACCGCGGTCCGGCACGCCACGGAGTCCGGCCTCACGGAGCTCAAGCCCGACGGCCGCCCCCGCGCCGTCCTGATCGCGGGTCCGGGCACCGCGGCCACCGGCGTCGCCGACCTCGTCGGCGCCCTCGCGGGCACCGGCTGTCCCGTCGTGCGCCTGGCCCCCACGGGCGTGGCCCCCGCCGCGGGCGCCCTGCGCTGGGCGCTGCCGGGCTGGACGGGGCCCGTGGACCTGCTGCTCATCGTCACCCCGGACGGCACGGAACCAGGGCTCACGCTCCTCGCCGAGCAGGCCTACCGCCGCGGCTGCACCGTCGTCGCGATCGCCCCGGCCCGCTCGCCCCTGGCCGAGAGCGTGACCGGTTCGCACGGCCTGGCGGTCCCGATGGCGCTGGCGCCGGGCGTGACGGCGTACGGAGGGACGACGACGTACGGGGAAGCGGACAGCCGCCTCCTCGCCCGCGACGACTCCGCAGGCTCCGCCCAGGGAGACCCCGCGTCCCCTCAGGGCCCGGAGTCCCCGCAGAGCCCGCCGGCAGGCAGCCCCGGGCAGGACCCCGCAGCCCCGCAAGGCCCCGCAACGGTCGGCGCGGCCCACCGTGTGCCGGACGAACGTGGCCCCCTGACCTCCCCGCACAACGACCCGCCGGAGGCCCCCGCGGCCGCCCCCGGGACCCTGTGGGCGCTGCTCACGCCGCTGCTGGTCCTCCTCGACCGCACCGGCCTGATCGCCGCCCCCGTCGAGGCGCTGCAGAAGGTCGCCGACCGCCTGGACGCCGCCGCCGAGCGCTGCGGCCCGGCCATCGCGACGTACAGCAACCCCGCGAAGACCCTCGCCGCCGAACTCTCCGAGTCGCTGCCGCTGATCTGGACCGAGGGCCACAGCGCGGGCATGGCGGGCCGCCGCTTCGCCGCCGCGCTCGCCGAGCTCGCGGGGCACCCGGCGCTCGCCGCGGAGCTGCCCGAGGCGCTGCCCGCGCACGCCGCGCTCCTTGCGGGCGGCCCGGCGGGCGCCGCCGACAGCGACGACTTCTTCCGCGACCGCGTCGAGGAACCGGCCCGGCTGCGCGCCCGCGTGGTCCTGCTCCGGGAACAGCCCGCCGACCTCGGCGGCCTGACCGCGGCTCCCGCCGCGCGCGAACTCGCCCACGGCCACGACGTGGCGCTCAGCGAGCTGGAACCGGCCGAGGGCAGCGACCTGGAACGCCTCGCCGAACTGATCGCCATCACGGATTTCGCGGCCGTTTACCTGGCGCTCGCCTCCGGAGACGGATCATGACGACGACGCCGCCCGGCGGCACCGACGCATCCCACGCGCCGACGCCGCACCACCCGGCCTGCACGCCGTCGCCCGACGAGCGCGCAGGCACGGGTACGGGCACCGCCAGTGCCGTGGGCCGGGGCGCAGCCCCCGGTTCGGGCATCGTCGCAACCGAGGGCACTGCTATGGGCCGGGGCGCAGCCTGCGGTTCGGGCATCGTCGCAGACGAGGGCACTGCTATGGGCCGGGGCGCAGCCTCCGGTTCGAGCACCGCCGCAAACGAGGGCACTGCCACGGACCGAGGCGCCGCCCCCGACCTCGGCACCACCGCAAACCAGGACACCGCCGCAGGCCGGGCCACCGCCCCCGGCCTCGGCACCACCGCAAACAACAGCACCGCCGCAGGCCTGGGTACCGACATCAGCCTAGGCACCGCCGCAGGCCCGGGTACCGACATCGGCCTGAACTCCGGCGCCGGCAGGGACACGAGCACCGCCCCTGCCGACACCGCCGCCACGGCTGTCACCCCCGCCACAGCCACCGGCACGCACAAGCGGCACCACCCGGACGCCCGAGCCCCGCGCGCCCGAGCCCCCCACAGCCGCGCGCCGCGCACCCCACACAGCCGCGGGCCGCGCACGCCGCGCACCCCACACAGCCGCGGGCCGCGCACGCCGCGCACCCCACACAGCCGCGCGCCGCGCACCCCGCGCCCCCGCACGTATCCATAAGGGAGACCCTCTCCGTGGACCGCCTCACCAACACCATCCGCCCCTACGCCTGGGGCTCCACCACCGCCATCGCGGAGCTCCTCGGCACCGAGCCGACCGGCGAGCCGCAGGCCGAGATGTGGATGGGCGCCCACCCGGGCGCACCCTCGCGCACCGAGCGCGGCCCGCTCGACGAGGTGATCGACGAGGACCCGGCGCGCGAGCTGGGCCCGCGCGCCGTCGCCAAGTTCGGTCCGCGCCTCCCGTTCCTCCTGAAGATCCTCGCCGCGGGCGCCCCGCTCTCCCTCCAGGTGCACCCGAACCGCGAGGAGGCCGGGGACGGGTACGAGGACGAGCGGCGCCGCGGCGTCCCCATCGACGCCCCGCACCGCAACTACAAGGACGCCAACCACAAGCCCGAACTGATCTGCGCGCTCACGCCCTTCGACGGACTGTGCGGCTTCCGCGCGCCCGCCGCCGCCGCCGAACTGCTTTCGGGCCTCGGTGTCGACTCCCTCGAACCGTACGTGGACCTGCTGCGCGCCAAGCCCGAAGAGGGCGCGCTGCGCGAGGTCCTGACAGCCGTGCTCACCGCCGACCCGGACGACATGGCGAAGACGGTCGCCGACGCCGCGGCCGCCGCCGAGCGCATCGGCGGCACCTACGCCCCGTACGCCGCCATCGCGCGCGACTACCCGGGCGACCCCGGCGTCATCGCCGCGATGCTCCTCAACCACGTCCGGCTGCAGCCCGGCGAGGCCCTGTTCCTCGGCGCCGGCGTCCCGCACGCCTACCTCGAAGGCCTCGGTGTGGAGATCATGGCCAACTCCGACAACGTGCTGCGCTGCGGCCTGACCCCGAAGCACGTCGACGTACCCGAACTCCTGCGCATCGTCCGCTTCGAGGCCACCGACCCCGGCATCCTCCGCCCGGAGGCCTCCCCGGACGGCGAGGAGGTCTACGACACCCCGATCGACGAGTTCCGCCTCTCCCGCTTCGTCCTCGCCGAGGGCGGCGCCGCCCACGACCTCACCGCCGGGACCCCGCAGATCCTGCTCTGCACCGCGGGCACGGTGCGCGCGGGCGACATCGCCCTGACGCCCGGACAGTCCGCGTTCGTCCCCGCGGGCGAAAAGGCCGAAGTATCCGGTACCGGCACGGTTTTCCGCGCCACTGTGGTGGCCTGAACCCCCGCACGCGTCCCGTACTGCAACAATGACCCACCGCAAAGGCCCGGCAAAGCAGTGCCAGGCCGCGCGCAACGGGTAGTCGTGCGCAACGGGCAGCCGTGCGCAACGACCAGTCGCGCGCAACGAGTAGTAGTGACGCAGGCGAAGGGAATTCGGGCACACATGAGTGCGTCAGGCGGAACAAGGGCGATCGTGGCGGCACTGGCCGCCAACCTCGCGATCGCGGTGGCGAAGTTCGTGGCGTTCCTCTTCAGTGGCTCGTCGTCGATGCTCGCCGAGAGCGTGCACTCGCTCGCCGACTCCGGCAACCAGGGGCTGCTGCTCCTCGGCGGCAAGAAGGCACAGCGCGAGGCGACCCCGCAACACCCCTTCGGCTACGGCCGCGAGCGCTACATCTACGCGTTCCTGGTCTCCATCGTGCTGTTCTCGGTCGGTGGCATGTTCGCCATCTACGAGGGCTACGAGAAGATCAAGCACCCGCACGAGCTCGAACACTGGTACTGGCCGGTCGGCGTCCTGGTCTTCGCGATCATCGCGGAGTCCTTCTCCTTCCGTACGGCCATCAAGGAGTCCAACGCCCTGCGCGGCAAGCTCTCCTGGACGCAGTTCGTGCGCCGGGCCAAGGCGCCCGAGCTGCCGGTCGTGCTCCTGGAGGACCTCGGCGCGCTCGTCGGCCTGGTCCTGGCGCTCGGCGGCGTCGGCCTCGCGCTCGCCACGGGTGACGGAGTCTGGGACGGCATCGGCACCCTCTGCATCGGTGTGCTGCTCATCCTCATCGCGGTCGTCCTCGCGGCCGAGACCAAGTCGCTGCTGCTCGGCGAATCCGCGGGCACCGAAGAGGTCGCCGAGATCGAGAAGGCCCTCGTCGACGGCGACACCGTCACCGGCGTGATCCACATGCGCACGCTCCACCTCGGCCCCGAGGAACTCCTCGTCGCCGCCAAGGTCGCCGTCCAGCACGACGACACGGCCCGCGAGATCGCCGACGCCATCAACGCCGCGGAGGCCCGCATCCGCGATGCAGTCCCCATCGCCCGCGTCATCTACCTCGAGCCGGACATATACAGCGAGGAAGCGGCAGCAGCAGGCACCAACCCGGCGAAGACCCCGGGCGGCTCCCCGGCGAAGACCCCGGGCGGCTCCCCGCAGACCGACCACTAGCACCACTTCCGGCCGTCCCCGTGGGCACCCGGCCCGCCAGGGACGGAACGGGCGGTCACAGCCCCGACGCCCGGCAACCGGAATCTGTACGAGACGAAGGGCCCCGCACCGGACAAGACAGGTGCGGGGCCCCTCGCACGCACGACAAACCCGGGACCCTTCGCCCGCACGGCGAGCCCGACCGACCTCACCGAACCTCGCGCAGAAGCCCCAACACGGCCCAGCACGGCCTCCGCGGCAGCCTCCGGCCCGCACCAGCTCCCGGCCCGACAGGTCACGCGGTCACGTGGATCTGCTCACACCTCGGCCGAACACCACCGCGCACACGCCCACGACATCCAGGCCTCCCGCAGCAGACACAAGCAGGTCCCAACGCGCGCAGATCCCGGCCCATCAAGGTCTCCGTACCGCCGCGCAGACCTCGATCCGGCCGCACTCCCCGCCGAGGCGGGCTGGGGCTCACTGGGCCAATCGGTGTAGATTCGTGACAGTGCCAGACGTCGCTGCTGATGGCGGTCGGGCGGTTCGCTCCTGGACCGGCCGAGGGAGAGAGGGCCTCCGACGGACTGCACTGCGCGCGCCGGTGCTGCTCTGTGCCCCGACGCCGCAGGTCAGCCATGCCCACCCTCGATCTACCACGAGGAGCAGCTCAGAATGACTGCCGCCAACGGCCAAGACTTCAAGGTCGCCGACCTCTCCCTCGCCGACTTCGGTCGCAAGGAGATCACCCTCGCCGAGCACGAGATGCCCGGCCTGATGGCGATCCGCAAGGAATTCGCCGCCAGCCAGCCGCTGGCCGGCGCCCGCATCATGGGCTCGCTGCACATGACCGTGCAGACCGCCGTCCTCATCGAGACCCTGGTCGCCCTCGGCGCCGAGGTCCGCTGGGTCTCCTGCAACATCTTCTCGACCCAGGACCACGCCGCCGCGGCCATCGCCGTCGGCCCGAACGGCACCCCGGACAACCCCCAGGGCATCCCGGTCTTCGCCTGGAAGGGCGAGACCCTGGAGGAGTACTGGTGGTGCACGGAGCAGGCCCTGACCTGGCCGAACACGCCCACCGGCGGCCCGAACATGATCCTGGACGACGGTGGCGACGCCACCCTCCTCGTCCACCTGGGTGTGCAGTACGAGAAGGACGGCAAGGTCCCCGCCGTCGAGACCGCCGAGTCCGACGAGCACCGCGTCATCCTCCAGACCCTGCACCGCACGCTGGGCGAGAACCCGCAGAAGTGGACCCAGCTCTCCTCGGAGATCCGCGGCGTCACCGAAGAGACCACGACCGGCGTGCACCGTCTGTACGAGATGCAGCGCGAGGGCACCCTCCTGTTCCCGGCGATCAACGTCAACGACGCCGTCACCAAGTCGAAGTTCGACAACAAGTACGGCTGCCGCCACTCGCTCGTCGACGGCATCAACCGCGCCACCGACGTCCTCATCGGCGGCAAGACCGCGGTCATCTGCGGCTACGGCGACGTGGGCAAGGGCTGCGCGGAGTCCCTGCGCGGCCAGGGCGCCCGCGTGATCGTCACCGAGATCGACCCGATCTGCGCCCTTCAGGCGGCGATGGACGGCTACCAGGTCACCACGCTCGACGAGGTCGTCGAGACGGCCGACATCTTCATCACCACGACCGGCAACAAGGACATCATCATGGCCTCGGACATGGCCAAGATGAAGCACCAGGCGATCGTGGGCAACATCGGCCACTTCGACAACGAGATCGACATGGCCGGCCTGGCCGCCATCCCCGGCATCGTCAAGGACGAGGTCAAGCCGCAGGTCCACACCTGGAAGTTCCCCGAGGGCAAGGTCCTCATCGTCCTGTCCGAGGGCCGCCTGCTGAACCTGGGCAACGCCACCGGTCACCCGTCCTTCGTGATGTCCAACTCCTTCGCGGACCAGACCCTGGCCCAGATCGAGCTGTTCACCAAGCAGGAGGAGTACCCGATCGGCGTCTACGTGCTGCCCAAGCACCTCGACGAGAAGGTTGCCCGACTGCACCTGGACTCCCTCGGTGTGAAGCTGACGACGCTCCGCCCCGAGCAGGCCTCGTACATCGGCGTCGAGGTCGAAGGCCCGTACAAGCCGGACCACTACCGCTACTGATCCGACGGCGGCACCGGCAACGGTGACGTACCCGTCGCTCCGGCAGGCCCTCGCCCACCTCGGCGGGGGCCTGCCTCCGTAGCGGCCCCGGCTCCGGCTGCCCTACGCCACGTCCCCCGACAAGGACCACGCACCATGCCCCGCGGCCGTTATTCGCTGCACGATCCGCATGATCACACCCCCCTCGGTGAAGAACACTTCCAGTGCGCCCCCGGCCCCTCCGGCTGGCGCTATGTCGCCCGGCGCACCACCCCCTCCGGCGATCACCAGGGCTCCGTCGATCTGGCCCTCGACGAACTCGGCCGTCCCATCCGTCTCGAACTGCACGCCGGTGACTGGCAGGTGCGCGCGGCCGCCCTCGACGGCGTGACCTGGGTCCGCACCGACCCCTCCGGCGCGCACGCCACCGAGAACAGCGCCCCCGCCCACGCGTTCACCGGCACATCCCCCGCCTTTCTCGTCGCCACGGCACGGCTGCTGCGGCTCGCCCCCGCTTCCCCCGCGACCCGCGTACGCCTGGTCGCCTTCACGGACCCGGTCCTCGCCCCCCGCACCCTCGACCAGTCCTGGGCCCTGCTGAAGAGAGAAGCACACGCCACTGACAACGGCCCTCTGACCGTGGACGAATACCAGGTCACAGCCCTGGACACGGGGGAGCAGCACACCGTCCACCTCACCGGCGACGTGGTCCTCGCGGCCCCCGGCATCGAGTTGGAGAACCTCGAGTCACCACCGTCGGTCTTCGCCTGACGTCCGCCGAGGCCGGGCCTAGGCGGGCGGCACGAACCCAGTGGCGGGGCGGCCGGGATGCTCAGCCTCTGAAGGTGCTTGAGGTGACTGTGGTGCCTGAGGTGCCTGTGGGGACTGGGGTGCTTGAGCTGCTTGCTGGGCTGGAGGTGCCAGAAATGGAGTGGGCGCCGGTGCGGGGGCACCGGGGGCACCGGGGTCGGCCGGATAGCCAGGCGCTGCCGTGAATCCCGGCGTACCCGTGGCGCCGAAAGCGCGCCGTGCCTCGCGGGCCTGCCGTTCCTGCACGACCGCGGCGAGGAAGGCGGCCGGGGGCACGCCTTCCGGTGCCGGGGCCCCGGTCCGTGCCACCAGGTCGTTCGCGAGCCGCTCGGCCATCGCCCAGCCGACCTGGGGATCCAGCTGCCCCATCCGGGTCAGGTACTGCCGTACGGCCAGCCACAATCCGTCCGGCACCGCGGACAGGTCCAGTTCCGCGAACCGTCCGACCAGCCACGGCGGCGGCGCGGGCACGTACTCGGTCCGGCTCGTGGGCACCCGCTCCCGCACGACGAGCGTGCCCGCGAAAACGTCCCCGAGCCGTCGCCCGCGCGCCGACACCAGCGAGGCGATGCAGGCGACGACTCCGAAAGTCAGCAGGATCTCGACGACCCCGACGGCCCCGCGCACCAGTGCGTGGCGGAACCGGATCGGCCCGCCGTCGTCCCGCACCACCCGCAGCCCGCACGCCAGCTTCCCGAGCGAACGCCCGTGGCTGAGCGTCTCCACCGCGATCGGCACGCCCACGAGGACCAGAACGAACGTCGACACCGCGATCGCGGCGACGGCCGCGTCGTCGAGCGATCCCGCCGCGGCGAGGAGACCGAGCGTCACGGCAAGGTAGGCCGACCAGGCGACGACCATGTCGATGAGCACGGCAAGGGCACGGCTCGGCAGTTTCGCCGGCCGCAGTTCCAGGGCCACCGCCTCGCCCGTCACCAGATCGTTCACGCCTGCCGCCCATCCTCATAGCCGCCCCGGAACAGCCAGTCTGCCAAGCTGACTATGGATGGTGCCCAAAATGACCGCGGATCGCGTCATTCCAGCAATCGCAGCAGCAGTACGAGAAGCCGAGAAGCCGAGGAGCAGCCGACCTGATGGACCTCGACGTCTTCGTGACCGCCCACCGGGCCGAATGGGACCGTCTAGACGCCCTGCTGCGCCGCCAGCGCCGGCTCACCGGCCCGGAGGCCGACGAGCTTGTCACCCTCTACCAGCGCACGGCCACCCATCTCTCGCTGATCCAGTCCAGTGCTCCGGACCCCCAGCTGACCGGGCGGCTCACCCAGCTGGTGGCACGCGCGCGTAGTGCCGTGACGGGGGCGCGCCGCGCCTCCTGGAGGGACGCGACGCGCTTCCTGACGCACGGTTTCCCCGCGGCGGTCTACCGCTCCCGCCATTGGTGGGTGCCGACGGCGTTGCTGTCCGCGGTGCTGGCCGCCGTGCTCGGCTGGTGGATAGGCACGCACCCGGAGGTCCAGTCCTCCATAGCCGCCCCCTCCCAGTTGCGCGACCTCACGCGCCCCGGGGGCGAGTACGAGACGTACTACTCCAGCAACCCGGCGGCTTCGTTCGCCGCCCAGGTGTGGACGAACAACGCGCAAGCGGCGGCGATGTGCCTGGTCCTTGGCGCCTTCCTCTGCTTCCCGGTCATCTGGATCCTCTTCCAGAACATGCTGAACCTGGGCGTCGGCATCGGCCTGATGTCCTCCGCGGGACGCCTGGACACCTTCCTGGGGCTCGTCCTTCCGCACGGCCTCCTGGAACTGACCGCGGTCTTCGTGGCGGCCGGTACGGGCCTGCGCCTCGGCTGGACCCTCATAGACCCGGGCCCGCGCACGCGACGCACGGCGATGGCGGAAGAGGGTCGCGCCGCCCTGGGCATGGCGATCGGCCTGGCCCTCGTCCTGCTGATCTCCGGCGCCATCGAAGGCTTCGTGACCCCTTCGGGCCTTCCCACCTGGGCGCGCATCGGCATCGGCGTCGTCGCGGAACTGGCGTTTCTCGCGTACGTGTACGTCCTCGGCGGCAGGGCCGCACGCGCCGGTGAGACCGGCGACGTCGACGAGTCCGAGCGCAGCGCCACGGTCCCCACCGCTGCGTGATGTGCGCACGACGCATCTGACCTGCTAGTCTCCTCGTCGCCCCAGAAAAGTCGTTGACACGACCGATCCGGGGAGGTAGATTCGAACAGTTGCCTAGAGCTGGACAGCTCCAGCGGCGGCAGTTAACATCTGCCTGCTTCTTGAATTTCATTCATCGAGAAGCCACTCCCGATCACTCGGAAAGTTGAGCCGGTCAGACCGGCCGAAAACTTCTGATAAAGTCGGAACCGCCGAAAGGCAAAAGGCCCTCCAACGGCCACCGGAAATGAAATCCGAACCGGGAACGGAACGGAAAACGGATCTGGTAGAGTGGGAAACGCAGGAACAAGAGAAACAAAAAGAAACACCGAAGGGAAGCGCCCGGAGGAAAGCCTGAGAGAGTCTCTCGGGTGAGTACAAAGGAAGCGTCCGTTCCTTGAGAACTCAACAGCGTGCCAAAAGTCAACGCCAGATATGTTG
>NZ_WPNZ01000062.1 GCF_009755605.1 Streptomyces typhae | reverse complement strand
CCTAGGGCTCCGTACTGCGGCCCTCCTGCTCGCGTACCAACTTCCGCAGCAGGCCGTTGAGCTGGGCAAAGATGCCGTCAGACTGCCATTTGGCGAAGTAGCCGTAGACCGTGTTCCAGTTCGGGAAATCATGTGGCAGGTAGTGCCACTGCACCCCGGTGCGGTCCACGTACAGGATCGCGTTCATGATCTCGCGCAGCTCGACCTCGGCCGGCCGGCCGAAGCCCAGGGCCCGGCCGTGACGCTCGTAGCGCCACGCACTCGGATACGCACGACGGTCGGCCATGACCTGGGCATACCGCCGGTCGAGGGCGTGCGCCCAGGTGTGTGTTCAGCCTGGCTGAAGCACGGAACACATCCGGGCGTCCTGGAATGAGACAGGCGCAAGCCCACTCCTGCCCCGGATGCCACACCATCCGCCTCAACGAGCCCGACCAGCTCGACAGCCCCCTTCGCATCAGGGCGTCAGTAGGCGCAATAGCATAGATAACGCCGCACTACAGATGAAAATGACCTCT
>NZ_WPNZ01000061.1 GCF_009755605.1 Streptomyces typhae | reverse complement strand
CTAGGAGTTGTCTTCAAATGTCACGCCCACATCAGGAGCGAGGCGAGAGTGACGGCTGCCTGGTAGGACTCGGCGGTCTTGTCGTAGCGGGTCGCGATGCCGCGCCACTGCTTGAGGCGGTTGAAACACCGCTCCACCACATTGCGGCGCTTGTAGAGCTGCTTGTCGAAGGCCGGCGGGCGTCCGCCCCGGCTGCCGCGCCGAAGCCGGTTGCGGACCTGGTCGGACCGCTCGGGGATGGTATGGCTGATCCCGCGCCGTCGCAGCCAGGTGCGGATGGCTTTGGAGCTGTAGCCCTTGTCGCCCAGAACGTGGGCGGGTCTGCTGCGGGGCCGTCCCGGGCCGGTGCGGGGCACGCGTATCGCGTCCATCACGGCGGTGAACTGTGTGCAGTCGTTGATGTTCCCGCCCGTGACCACGAAGGCCAGCGGGCGGCCGAAGGTGTCGCAGGCAAGGTGGATCCTGCTGGTCAGGCCGCCCCGGGAGCGTCCGAGCGCCGGCGGGCAGAGCCCCCTTTTCGGGCCCCGGCGGCATGCTGGTGGGCTCGCACGACTGTGGAGTCGACCGACACCAGCCAGTCGATGTCCCCGGCCGCGTCCGCTTTCGCCTGCG
This sequence comes from Streptomyces typhae, assembly GCF_009755605.1. GTDB lineage: Bacteria > Actinomycetota > Actinomycetes > Streptomycetales > Streptomycetaceae > Streptomyces > Streptomyces typhae. The sequence goes on along the minus strand of NZ_WPNZ01000061.1, from coordinate 224 downwards.
CGGCCCGCAGCATCCGCTCGAAGGTCCCGTCCAGGGCCCACCGGCGGAAGCGGGTGTGCAGTGTCTGCCACGGCCCGTACCGCTCGGGCACATCCCGCCAGGCGGTGCCGGTGCGGAACTTCCACACGATCCCGTTCAGGACCCTTCGGTCGTCCAGCCGCTTCCGCCCCCGCAAGGACACAGGCAGCAGCGGCCGGACGAACTCCCACTCGGCATCGGACAGT
>NZ_WPNZ01000060.1 GCF_009755605.1 Streptomyces typhae | reverse complement strand
TACTGGACGGCGTATCTGAAGGCGAATTATCCGGCGGAGTACATGGCGGCGCTGTTGACGTCGGTGAAGGACGACAAGGACAAGTCGGCGGTGTATCTGAACGAGTGCCGTCGGATGGGTATCAAGGTGCTGCCGCCGAATGTGAACGAGTCGGTGCACAATTTCGCGGCGCAGGGTGACGACGTGATCCTGTTCGGTCTTGAGGCGGTGCGCAACGTCGGGACGAACGTGGTGGAGTCGATCATCCGTTCGCGCAAGGCGAAGGGGAAGTTCGCCTCGTTCCCGGACTACCTGGACAAGGTGGAGGCGGCGGCGTGCAACAAGCGGACGACGGAGTCGCTGATCAAGGCGGGTGCGTTCGACACGATGGGGCACACGCGCAAGGGTCTGACGGCGCAGTACGAGCCGATGATCGACAATGTGGTGGCGGTCAAGCGCAAGGAGGCCGAGGGGCAGTTCGACCTGTTCGGGGGGATGGGGGAGGACGAGTCGGACGAGCCGGGGTTCGGTCTGGATGTGGAGTTCTCCGACGACGAGTGGGACAAGACGTATCTGCTCGCGCAGGAGCGGGAGATGCTGGGTCTGTATGTGTCGGACCATCCGCTGTTCGGGCTTGAGCATGTGCTCTCGGACAAGGCGGACGCGGGGATCGGGCAGCTGACGGGCGGGGACTTCTCCGACGGTGCGGTGGTGACGATCGGCGGGATCATCTCGGGGTTGCAGCGGAAGATGACCAAGCAGGGCAACGCGTGGGCGATCGCGACGGTGGAGGACCTCGCCGGTTCCATCGAGTGCATGTTCTTCCCGGCGACGTATCAGCTGGTGTCGACGCAACTGGTCGAGGACGCGGTGGTGTTCGTCAAGGGCCGGCTCGACAAGCGTGAGGACGTGCCCCGCCTCGTCGCCATGGAGATGCAGGTCCCCGACCTG
>NZ_WPNZ01000006.1 GCF_009755605.1 Streptomyces typhae | reverse complement strand
CACGCTCCCGTCGAGCCCGCTCCTCGGCGGTGAGACCGCCACCATCCGGATACCTCATACCTACGGCATAGCGAACCCGCACTCACCCGTCACCAAGCCGAGAACACCCACCATTAATGATCTCTAGCCGTGCACAGCACGGTGGGTCCGCTCCATCTACGTAGTCCAGGTGATGGTCTGACCCTCGGGAGAAACGGTGACCTCGAAGTGTTCGAGACCCGGCGCACCGTCGGATCGCCAGGCAGCCACCTGCTCTTCCACTGCGTCCCACAGGCGTTCTGTGCCGCCTTGCCGGACGGTCCAGGCGCCCTCCTTCTGCGTGAGCGCGGCCCACGCCCCGGACCCGACGTCCAAGAGGACGTGATCGGTGCCTCCGTTGTGCTGCAAGGTGAAGCGCTGGGCGCCTGGCGCGGCGATCTGCGCGACGAACCGCGTCGTCCAATCCTCCAGCACACCGGCACCGAGGACCGCGGGCAGTTCGTCCCCGGCGTCCATGTCGGGGAGGGTGCCGAGTGGCGGCGGGAGCTGTGGCCGCGCGAGCATGAACGAGATGCCACCGCCGAGGAGTGACCCGCGGGCGCTTCCGTCGTCGCCCACGGTCAGGCGGGCCAGTTCTGAGGAGTACAGCCACCCGCTCACGGTGGCCAGGATCAGCCCTCCCGGTCGGGTCTGTTCCACCCACGCGTACGGCACGCTGGTGAGGCCGCAGGTGGCGATGGTGCGGTCGTACAGGGCCCCGTCCGGGTGGCCGTTCAGGCCGTCCCCGGTCACCAGGTGCGGGTGGAAACCGGCTCGTCCCAGCGCGATGCGGGCCGCGCTCGCCACGTCTGCGTCGACCTCGACGGAGGTCACCTGGTCGTCGTCGAGACGGTGGCACAGGAGCCCGGTGGAGTAGCCGGTACCGGTTCCGATCTCCAGCACCTTGTGCCCGTCGGTGACGTGCAGGTCATCCAGCATTCGGACGACGAGTCCCGGCATGGTGCTGGATGACGTGGGGGCCCGCAGGATCTCGCCGCGGATGTCCGCGGGCACGATCGTCCCGGCGATCTGTGTGACCAGGGAGTCGTCGTAGCAGCGCTTGAGCCAGCGAGGATTCTCCGGCAGCACCGGGCTCCACGGGGTCGCTCATGGCCCGTTGACGCGCTCGAAGAACCCGCCGTGCAGGAACTCGTGCCGGGGCACACGCTCGACAGCGTCCCGCCACGACGAGTTGGCGGCGATCTTTTCGGCCAGGGCCAGGCGGAGCGCCTTGTCCTCGCTCATGTCGCGGTCTTCCTCTCCAGGAGATTGGCCATGGTCGCGACCATCGGCCGGCCGGTTTCCGCCTGTCGGGTAGGACCGCCGCATTGCTGCGGCGGTCCCCCCTCAGAACCGTGCGTGCCCGCTTTCCAGGCACACGGCTCAAGCAAGCCCCAAGGGCGTGCGTGGTGGTGCAGAAGCCGGGGGATTCCTGCGTTTTCTGGCCCGGAGGCTTCGACGGCAGGAGTCATGTACGAGGCGTGTTTGCGGTCCGTCCGGCATGCCACGCCGTCCATGGTGAGTGAGATAGCTGGCAGCTATCGCTCTGCGGACGATGTTCAGCCACCAACGTTCCCATTCACGCGGGGATTGCGGCGGCTGGTGGGCGGAGAGGATGTGATCCCCGCAGAGTGGACAGCGATTGTCCTGCCTGGCGAGCAGGTTCAAGTTGTAGCTGTCCAGCGGGGGTTTGACCTTCCTCCGCCTTTTGGCCCAGTAATCGCTCAGACCGGGGTCATCAGGTGATGCTCCACCGGCGACGAGCTGGTGCCGGACGATATTCGTCCAGGCGAACTTGACCACATGGAAAGTGCCGCCGCTTCTACCGACCTCGCTGCGGTCACCAAATACCCATTGGTCGTTTCTGAACTTATTGAACTTGCCGTAGTAGCGGCGCACAATCCACTTCTTCGGCTTGTTGGGGTGGGAGTGCTTCGCCCACTTATAGGTGAGCCGCCACACATAGGAGTCCAGTGATGAGAAAATCCAGCTGGACACCACCCCTCGGTAATAGGCCGCCCATCCTCGAATGATCGGGTTGAGCTTGGCGATGATCGCCGTCGCGTTCGATCCGCGAAGGTTGCGCATCTCGTCCGCGAGCCGTTTCCGTATCCGCTTTACCGCCTTGCTGCTTGGCGTGATGATCAGTTTGCAGTCGCGGAATCGGCGTAACGTGAAGCCCAGGAAGTCAAACCCTTCAGAGAGGTGAACGATGCGCGTTTTCTCCTCGTTGAAGGTCAATCCCCTGGGTGCCAGCCACGCTGCAAGCCGCGCCTTGACCTCATCCGCTTGCTGCCGGGAGTGGCAGCAAGCGACCATGTCGTCGGCGTATCGCACCAAGATTGGAGCCCCTCGAACTGTTTCCCCGGCGCTGGCGCCAGTTGTCAGATAGCGAACTCCGGCAGCTTCTTCCAACCCATGAAGTGCCACGTTCATCAGCAGCGGGCTGATCACACCGCCTTGAGGGGAGCCCTCTTCGGTTGGCGTGAGCAGGCCCTGTTCGACCACCCCTGCCTTGAGCCATCCTCGGATCATGTCCCTGGCGGGAAAGGACCCGATCGCCTCCAGCAGCGGTTCATGGCCGATCCTGTCAAACGCGGCGGACAGATCGGCATCCAAAATCCACAGCCGCCTGGCTCGGGAGCCCTTGAGCGTGGTATAGAGGGAACCGATTGCGTCCGCGCAACCACGACCCGGCCGAAACCCATATGACCTCGGCTCGAACCGCGCTTCCCACTCAGGCTCCAGCGCACTACGGACACGCGCCTGGTGGCATCGATCCATAATCACCGGAATTCCGAGCGGACGTTGCTTTCCATTGGCCTTCGGAATGTACACGCGCCGGACCGGCAATGGGTCCCAGGATGAACGAGTGTGGTGGACCCGCAGTGCCACCCTCATCCTGGCCTCGGGCGACAGAGCGGTTTCTCCGTCGATCCCGGCCGTCCGGCGTCCCGCATTGCGCTGGGTCACCTGCCGCACGCTGACCAGCGTGTTCGACCATGATCTCAGCATCAACTTCTGCAAGGACCGAACTGCAGCCCAGTCCTCTTCCGGCGTCGCCTTGAAGATCCTCCGCCTTAGCCTCACTACGCTTTCCTCGTGATACCGCCAAACGATGGCGTCCCACTCGGAAACGTCCTTGGGTCCGTTCACCTCTACGGTGTCCAACTTTCCCCTCGGTTCGTGAGACCTCATGGCCTCGACGTTCAAAGGCTCACCAGCCCACGTCAGCTCCCTTTCGGGTCCGGCCGTCAGGACCGGCATCCGGCCGGTTCCCCGCGACGACCGCCTGGAGGGGTGGTCATACTTCCCGGGTCCCGCTGCCTTTCGGCCGCCGGCATCTGCTTCTTGGGCTTCCTGTCCCGCCGAGGGATTCCGCCCCTCTTACGATCGGCCTACCGGGCTGGAAGGCCCGGACCTCGACGGGGTTTCCACGTTCCACGCATACGAGCAACGGCCGGGTTGGGCGCCCCTTATACCCCGGGGCCAGCGGTGTCCTCACGACCGATGGCTAGTATCCGGTCGCCGCTCGCCGCCTCCTCCAGCGGCCAGGCTCGCACCCTGGTTTCCATCCCGTCTCCCAAGGCTTGGGCTAACGAGGCATCAACAGGGGTTCACTTACGTTCGCCCGTCCGGCCTTCCCCTTGCCCGGTTGCTCCCCCGGACGGAGCGGGGGCCCTTGGGCTTCTTCCCTGGGCTCCGCACCCTCAGCAAGCAGGACCTGCGAGAGCACGCCAGGGCGGGGACTGACCCGAACACTGGTCAGGAACTACGCATCCGGCCTACATCCGGTCTCCAATCTGCGAGTTCACTCGTAATGCGCGACTTCGTGTCGCACCGAGCCAGGCCCACTGTCCCGAGGGGTTGCACTCCAGGAAGACCCATCGGCCTTCGCGGTCCACGGCGAAGTCGAAGCAGCCGAAGACCAGCCCACCTGGCCTGGCTCCGCGAGCGCAACATCGTCGCGCGCATCGCCCGCCCGGGAGTGGAATCGAGCGAACGGCTCGGCCGTCACCGCTGGAAGATCGAGCGGTCGATTGCCTGGCTGTTCGGCTACCGCCGCCTCACGGTTCGATACGAGCGCAAGGGATCGCACTTACTCGCCTTCCTCGGCCTCGCGGCCGCCCTGACCTGCTACAAGAAGCTCACGAAACACACCACGTGAGACATCCTCTTAGCGATCCTGGCCCGGAAATGCCCCGGAACAGCTGGTCAGAGGTGGGATACCAGTGAGAGATATCGGGAGTATAGGTGTGTTTCGCCTTACCGCTTAGCAGAGCGCTGTGAAGGGCGCCTGACAGGTAACTGCCCTGGTCAGGCGCCCTTTTCTCGCGCCTAGAAGAAGCCGAGCTTCTTCGGCGAATACGATACGAGGAGGTTCTTCGTCTGCTGGTAGTGCTCCAGCATCATCTTGTGCGTCTCGCGGCCGATGCCGGACTGCTTGTACCCGCCGAACGCCGCGTGCGCCGGATACGCGTGGTAGCAGTTCGTCCATACGCGGCCCGCCTGGATGGCGCGGCCCGCGCGGTAGGCGTTGTTGATGTCCCGCGTCCAGACCCCGGCTCCCAGGCCGTACAGGGTGTCGTTGGCGATCTTGATGGCGTCGTCGAAGTCGTTGAACGATGCCACGGACACGACCGGACCGAAGATCTCCTCCTGGAAGATCCGCATCCGATTGTTGCCCTCGAAGATCGTGGGCTGCACGTACCAGCCGCCCGCCAACTCACCGTCGTAGTCGATGCGCTGTCCGCCCGTGAGGACCTTGGCGCCCTCCTGCTGGCCGATGTCCAGGTACGAAAGGATCTTCTCCAACTGGTCGTTGGAGGCCTGCGCGCCGATCATCGTGTCGGTGTCGAGGGGATGCCCCGGCTTGATCGCCTCGGTCCGCGCGATCGCCGCCTCCAGGAACTCGCTGTAGTGACCCTGCTGGATCAGGGCCCGCGACGGACACGTGCACACCTCGCCCTGATTGAGCGCGAACATGGTGAAGCCTTCGAGCGCCTTGTCGCGGAAGTCGTCGTCGGCGGCCCACACGTCGTCGAAGAAGATGTTCGGGCTCTTGCCGCCCAGCTCCAGTGTGACGGGTTTGATGTTCTCCGAGGCGTACTGCATGATCAGCCGCCCCGTCGTCGTCTCCCCGGTGAACGCAACCTTCGCCACCCGTGGGCTGGACGCCAGCGGCTTGCCCGCCTCCACGCCGAAACCGTTCACGACGTTGACCACGCCCGGCGGCAGCAGGTCGCCGATCAGGCTCAGCCAGACATGGATCGAGGCGGGCGTCTGTTCGGCGGGCTTCAGGACGACCGCGTTCCCGGCCGCCAGCGCGGGCGCCAGCTTCCACGTGGCCATCAGGATCGGGAAGTTCCACGGAATGATCTGCGCCACCACACCGAGCGGCTCGTGCAGGTGGTAGGCGACGGTGTCGTCGTCGATCTGGCTGAGCGACCCCTCCTGCGCGCGGATCACACCCGCGAAGTAGCGGAAGTGGTCGATGGCCAGCGGGATGTCGGCGGCCAGAGTCTCCCGCACCGGCTTGCCGTTCTCCCAGCTCTCCGCCACCGCGAGCGTCTCGAGATTGGCCTCCATGCGGTCGGCGATCTGCCGCAGCACCGCCGCGCGCTCACCCAGTGACGTACGACCCCACGCGGGCGCCGCGGCGTGCGCCGCGTCCAGAGCACGCTCCACGTCCTCGGCCGTGCCACGGGCGACCTCGGTGAACGGCTGTCCGTTGACCGGGCTCGGGTTCTCGAAGTACTGCCCACGCGCCGGTGCCACGTACTCGCCACCGATGTAGTGGTCGTACCGGGCCTGATAGGAGACGACTGCGCCTTCCGTACCGGGCGCTGCGTAACGGGCCATCTTGACTGCCTCCCCGGACACGCTGCCCGCCGTTGGGCAGCTCTCCGAGGGAGGCTAGGAACGCGGAGGTTGCATGTACGTTGCGGTCCTGCGCCTGGGGCCTGGGGTCTGAGGTCTGGGGCCTGTACTTAGGTCGCATCGAGCGCGGGGCCGCGGGCTGAGAGTTGTCGCCTGAGGGCCGTGGGCCGTGGGCCGTGGGCTGTGGGTCGTGGGTCGTGGGTCGTGGGCTGTGGTCGGATGGCTATGGGCCGTTGGCTATGGGCCATGGGGCCGTGGCTTGTTGGTTGGCGGTTGGGCTGCGGGCTGGGTGCGGGCGGGGGGACTGTCGGTCGGCTGCTCGGCTGCTCGGCTGCTCGGCTGCTCGGCTGCTCGGCTGCGGCAACGAGCACGGAGCCGCTGACCGGCCTGGCGAGGGCGCTTCGGCTCAGGAGCGTCGGCCGTTCCTGGGCACGGCCTCGGCCGCCAACTCGTCGTCCAGGGCGCACAGCCGTGCCACGACGGGCGCCGTCGGCCGCACCGCCGCGAGCGCCCGCCACACCTCCACGTCGTCCTCGCCCCACGGCGCATGCACCCAGTCCGACAGGAGATCTGGGTCCCCCCGCGCAATCAGCGCCGCCCGCACCTGGTCCGTCAGCCTCCGCCGCAACCGCGCCACCGCGGGTGCCTGCGACCCCGGCAGCAACGGCCCCGGGTACGCGGACACGGCCGCCGTCACCGCCCCGCAACCCAGGCGCCGCTCGACGGTCACCACGTCCGACGTGACCGGCGCCCCGAGCCGGTAGGGCCGCGACCGCAGCACCTCGGGTCCGAGCACCTGCCGCAGCCGCGCCAGCTCCGCCCGCAACGTCACCGGCGTCACCGACTCGTCCTCGTACAGCGCGCACAGCAACTCGTCACCGCTCAGCCCCTCCGGGTGCCGGGCCAGCAGCACCACGATCTCGCTGTGCCGCCGGCTCAGCCGCACCTTGCGGCCGCCGACGACGAGCGTCGCCTCGTCCCGCCCGAGCGCGGTCAGCTCCAGTGCTCCGTCATCCGCCACGGGCGGCGCCAGCAGGGCGAGGTGCGACTCCGCCGCTCGCGCGACCGCCTGGACGAACGCCAGGCTGTGCGGATGCGCCAGGCCATCCCCTCCGGTGATGTCCACGGCACCGATCACGCGGCCCGACCGGGGATCGTGCACCGGCGCCGCCGCGCACGTCCACGGCTGGACCCTGCGCACGAAGTGCTCTGTCGCGAACACCTGCACCGGCCGGTCCACGGCGACCGCCGTCCCCGGTGCGTTCGTTCCCATGGCCGACTCCGCCCACCGTGCCCCGGCCACGAAGTTCATCCGCCCCGCCAGCGCCCTTGTCGCCGGATGTCCTTCGACCCAGAGCAGCCTGCCGTGCCCGTCGCACACCGCAAGCAGGTGCTCTCCGTCCTTGGCGAAGCCGCCCATCAGCTCACGGAACAACGGCATCACCCGCGACAGCGGATGCTCCGCCCGGTACGCACCCAGATCTCCGGCTGTCAGCTCGACCGCGGCTCCGGTGTCCTCGGGGCTGACCCGTGCCCGTGCCGAGCGGCGCCAGGACTCCGCCACCACCGAGCGCACGGGCCGCTCCACGGTGCCCGCCGCCGTGAACCGTTCGTGTGCGACACGGATGGTGCGCACCCGCTCGGCCGGGTCGGTGCCGGGCTCCAGGGCCACCCATGGATCGGTCAAGTCGAGCCTCCCGGGACGGCGATGCGGTGCTGCCATCGTCACCCCGGGAACAGAAGCCGACAAGCGTGCGTGCACAGGCTCCGGGTGATGTCGAGCCGTTGTCTGCCGTTGTCTGCAGTTGCCTTTCGCGCTGTGTCGTGGGCTGCTGATCCGCGCTGCGGTGCACCCCTCCTGGCGTAGGCGATGCTGCCGTGGTCAGGTCTGGCGGCCTTGCCGTCACGGTGGACGGAGCCGTCATGCCACGTTGACCACGCGTATATCAGGCCACGTTGACCATGCGTATATAGCGTGTCCAGTCCCAGTACCGGCCGGGATCGGTGTGCGTGGCGCCCGGCACCTCGGAGTGGCCGATGATGTACTCACGGTTCTTGGGGATGCCGTACTTTTCGCAAATGGCCGAGGTCAGGGCGGCTGACCGTTTGTACATTGCGTCAGTGAAGTATTCCGGTCGGTCCACCCACCCTTCGTGCTCGATGCCGATGCTCCGTGTGTTGTAGCTCCAGTTGCCGGCGTGCCAGCCGACGTTGCGCTCGCGGACGCACTGCGCGATGTGCCCGTCCGTAGAGCGGACCACGTAGTGGGCGGAGACCTTCTTGGCCGGGTTCTTGAAGATGGCGAGGGTGTCGAGGTACGTCTCCTGTGTGACGTGAATGACCACGTAGTCGATCGGATAGCTGGTGGGGCGGTTCGAGGCCGTGTAGTTGGAGGTGCTGGCCGGGACCGACTCGGCCCCCGGGTAGTCGACTGCGCGAGGCCTTGCGACCGCGGGGTGCGGCCTCGTGGTGAGAAGCGCAGCGGGGATCGCGGCGAGTGCCGCGCCCCGGAGCAGGCGGCGTCTGCTCGGCCTGAGCGTGGGGGTGCGAGTGCGCGCGGAGGAAGAGGCACGGACCTGCGCGGGGACAGGTGCGGGTGTGGATATCGCTGTGAGTGCGGATGCCGAGTTCTGAGTGGTGTTCGTGTTCTCGGCGCTTCCCGTGTTTTCAGTACTGTCCTTGTTCCCAGTGCTGCCCTTGTTCTCAGTGCCTTCCGTGTTCTCAGCGCTGCCCGTGTTTCCCATGCTGCCCGTGCTCGCAGCGCTGCCCGTGTTCTCAGTGGTGCGATCCTTCTCAGCGATGCCCTTCGATCGGTCTCTTGCTCGATCCATGGCTGGTCTGCCTCTCGGTGGGGGAGCAGCTGATCGGCACTCTGCTTGCTGCATTCGGCGCCCCTGAATCAGCCAGACATGCGGTTCGCGCCTTGGCCGGGGCGGCCTCGCACGAATTACGTTACGGCGCCTGTCCGTTGAGGTGGAAGGGCTTGTCGCGCATCTGTGGACGCGACGGCGCTTGTGGAAAAACCGGTCACTCGTTCGGGCGATGTGAACTCATGAGAGGTTCAGACCAGTGGCGTTGGTGTTCAGCTCCTGAGGAGCCTGAGGAGCCTGAGGAGCCTGAGGAGCCTGAGGAGCCTGAGGAGCCTGAGGAGCCTGAGGAGTTCTAGGAGGACTTTCGACGGCGGGCCGTCGCCGCCCGGCACTGCCGTCCTCCTCGCCTTGCTCCCCCTCAGGCAACTCCCACAGGATCATCGAGCACCGAGCCGATCACCGCGTGCGCCGCACCGAGCAGTGGTCCGTCCGGGCCGAGGCGGGAGACGGTGACGGTGCAACCCGGGCCAGCGATGCGTCGGCCCAACTCGGCCTCCAAATAAGGGAGGAGCCACGGTGCGAGGCGTGACAGGGCTCCTCCGAGTATCACCGCGCGCGGATCCAGGAGATTCACCGCGCCCGTGAGGGCGATGCCCAGTGCCGTCCCGGCCTCCCGCAAAGCCCCCCGCACGCTCTCGTCCCCTTTTGCGGCACGCGTGGCGAGCAGCCCGACGCGGTCGGTACCCGGTGCCAGGCCGGCCGCTCGCAGCACGGCTTCCTCGCCCGCGTACTGCTCCAGGCAGCCTCTGCCTCCACACGGGCACTTCGGTCCGTCCGGCCACACGGGGACGTGCCCCAACTCTCCCGCGAAGCCGCGGGTTCCGCGGAGCAGGCGTCCGTCGACGACCAGTGCGGCACCGATGCCGATCTCCGCCGACACGTGCAGGAAGTCGGCGGGCGGCGCCGTACCGAGCCACAGCTCCGCGAGGGCGCCGAAGTTCGCTTCGTTGTCCACGACGAGGGGCAGTCCCGTGGGCAGCAGCGCACCGACGTCCGTGTCGCGCCAGCCGAGGTTGGGCGCGCGGGCAACGGTGTGCGAGTCCCGAGCGACCAAGCCCGGAACGGCGATCGCCAGGCCCGCCGGCCGCAGGCCCTCCTGCTCGGCTTCGGCGATCACCTGCCGTACCAGTGACATGAGATCGCACAGCACGGGGCGCGGGGCACGCCCCCGGTTGTCGACTCGCCGCCCTGCACGCGCGCGTACCGCACCACGGAGATCGACCACGCATACGGCCAGATGATCGACACCGACCTCCGCTCCGACGCCTGCGGGCCCTTGCGCGCTGACGGCGAGGGCCGAGCCGGGACGCCCCACCCGGCCGGGGCGTTCGGGGCCCAGCTCCTCCAGGAGCCCCGCGCGGGTCAGTTCGTCCACCAGCGTGGACACGGCGGCACGGGTGAGGCCGATCCGAGCCGCCACCGCCGCCCGGGAGAGCGGGCCGTGGGCGGCGACGGCGTGCATGACGCGTGACAGGTTGCGGCGGCGCATCCCCTGCTGGGTGTCGGGCAGCCCTGCCCTCCGCGCGGCGCCGAGCGGTCTGCCCCGCTCCATGTCCTGCCGCCCCGCGCCCTCCCGGCCCTTGTCCTGCTGCTCCCTACCGTGCTGCGCCGTACTCTCCTGCGCCGTACCCTCCCCCTCCGTACCGTGCTGCGCCGTACCCTCCCGCCCCGTGCCGCCGCGCCTCGTACCGTCAAGCCCCATGAACCCCGTCCGCCCCGCGACGCGTATCACCCTCAGAGACCTCACCGGCCCCGGGAACTGTGCCGACCTTATGATCCCCGCTCAGCAAGGGCGCGGCACCGGAGAGGACGGACGTGATCCTGGAGAGGGCTTCCTCGTCGCGTTCCACGGCGTCGAGTACGGAGCCGCGCGCGGTCCCCCAGCGCCGCGCCACCGCGGCCGGGTCCTCGCCGGCCAGCAGCCCGGCAGCCTGCGCCGCGGCCCCCAGGGCGACGAGTTCACGGGCCTCAGGGATCTGCACCGGCCTACCGGAGAGGCGGCGTACCGTCTCCTGCCAGGCCGTGCCCCGGGCGCCGCCGCCGATGAGGAGCAATGGTTCGGAGCGGTCGGCCTCGGCGTCCAGGACGGCGTCCAGGGCTCCCAGGAGAGCGTGGACGGCCCCGTCGTACGCCCCTTGGAGTACCTGCCCTGGCGTCGTGTCGTGACGCAGGCCGTGCAGCATCCCAGAAGCGTGAGGCAGGTCCGGTGTGCGCTCGCCGTCCAGGTACGGGAGCACGGTCACCGTCCCGCCGGGGCGCACGGCATCCCGATCGAGGCCGATCAGGGCGGCCATCCGGTCGATCGCGAGCGTGCAGTTGAGGGTGCAGGCCAGCGGCAGCCACGCGCTGCGCGCGTCTGCGAAACCGGCAACCGTTCCGGTCGGATCCGCGGGGCGGTGTTCGGAAACGGCGTAGACGGTGCCGGACGTGCCCAGGCTGAGCACCGGTGTGCCGGGGCGCAGGCCGAGGCCGAGGGCGGCGGCAGCGTTGTCGCCGGTGCCGGGAGCCACCAGCGTGCCCTTGGAGAAGGGCAGCTCCCCGTCGGTGTGCACCGTGCCCGCGACCTCGCCCGAACGCACCACGCGCGGCAGGAGCGCCGGGTCCAGGTCCGCCAGGCGCAGAATCTCCTCGTCGTAGGACTCGGTGGCGGACGCCCACCATCCCGTGCCGGAGGCATCGCCGCGGTCGGTGGTACGGGAGCCGGTGAGGCGGTACGTGAGGTAGTCGTGGGGGAGGAGCACGGCGTCCGTGGCCTGTGCCGACGCGGGCTCGTGCTCGGCGAGCCAGGCCCACTTCGTCACCGTGAACGAGGGCGTGGGCACGCTTCCCACCCGGTCGGCCCAGACCTCGGAGCCGCCCAGGTCCTCGACCAGCCTCCGGGCCTGCGGCGCGGAGCGCATGTCGTTCCACAGCAGCGCCGGCCGCACCGGCCTGCCCCCGGCGTCCAACGTGACGAGGCCGTGCTGCTGACCACCCACCGACACGGCAGCCGCCTCCCGGGCGGCGGCGCCGCACTGGCGCAGCGCCTCGCGGAAGGCGTCCCACCACTGCTCGGGGTCACTCTCCCGGAATGTTCCCGGACTGACCGTGTGGGGTGCCTGGCCGCTCGCCACGACCTCCCCGGTGGCCGCGTCGACGACGAGGGCCTTGGTGGACTGCGTGGAACTGTCCACACCGACGACGAGGGGGCCTGATGGCGCTGATGACATCGACGACTCCGTTCTGGCGGCTCTCCCGGACGTGCGTTCCGGGAACGTGCTTCCTTCGACCTTCCCAGCGGTGTCCCGGGATACTAATTTGTCAATCGCCATGACGAAATAGTCGAACCGTCGGCGAGGAGTCGTACATGAACTACCGGCCCACCCGTGAGGACAAGTTCAGTTTCGGCCTGTGGACCGTCGGCTGGCAGGGCAGGGACCCATTCGGAGACGCCACCCGCGCCCCGCTGGACCCCGCCGATTCCGTACGGCATCTGGCTGAACTGGGTGCCTACGGAGTGACCTTCCACGACGACGACCTCATACCGTTCGGGACGTCGGAAACCGAACGCGACGGTCATGTCAAGCGCTTCCGGCAGGCCCTGGACGCGACCGGTCTCGTCGTGCCGATGGCGACCACCAACCTGTTCACGCACCCCGTGTTTAAGGACGGCGCGTTCACAGCCAACGACCGCGACGTACGGCGCTACGCACTGCGCAAGACGATCCGCAACATCGACCTCGCGGTGGAGCTCGGTGCGCGCACGTACGTCGCCTGGGGCGGCCGGGAAGGCGCCGAGTCCGGGGCCGCCAAGGACGTGCGCGACGCCCTGGAGCGCATGAAGGAGGCCTTCGACCTGCTGGGTGCCTACGTCACCGAGCAGGGTTACGACCTGCGGTTCGCCATCGAGCCCAAGCCGAACGAGCCACGCGGCGACATCCTGCTCCCCACCGTCGGGCACGCCCTCGCGTTCATCGAACGCCTGGAGAGGCCGGAATTGTACGGAGTGAACCCCGAAGTGGGCCACGAGCAGATGGCGGGACTGAACTTCCCGCACGCCATCGCCCAGGCCCTGTGGGCCGGCAAGCTCTTCCACATCGACCTCAACGGGCAGAACGGCATCAAGTACGACCAGGACCTGCGGTTCGGCGCGGGCGACCTGCGCGGTGCCTTCTGGCTGGTCGACCTCCTGGAGAGGGGCGGTTACGACGGTCCGCGCCACTTCGACTTCAAGCCTCCTCGTACGGAGGACCACAGCGGAGTGTGGGCGTCCGCGGCCGGCTGCATGCGCAACTACCTGATCCTGCGTGACCGTGCGGCCGCCTTCCGCGCGGACCCCGATGTCGTCGAAGCCCTACGGGCGGCACGTCTGCCGGAGCTGGCACGGCCGACCGCGGAGGACGGACTCGCGGGTCTGCTCGCCGACCGGGGCGCTTTCGAAGCCTTCGACGTGGAGGGGGCCGCCGCGCGGGGTATGGCCTTCGAGCGGCTCGACCAGTTGGCCACGGAGCACTTGTTGGGCGTCAGGGGCTGAGAGCGGCGACGGTGGACCCGGCAGCCGCCGTCCGGCCGTGCACTCGTACAGGCGCTCCACTGGATGCAGGATCGACGCAGGAAGAGCAACTTCTCCTTAGGGGTCGCTTCTTGGTCGGTTCGCGGCGACTCTCAGTGGTATGGCCATGCCGCCGCAACCACCGCAGCCCCCTCGTCCGCCGGGTGACGCGCCTCCACCGGGAAGTGGCGGCTTCGGCCCGCCACCCGGTGGCTACGGGCCGCCCGGTGGGTACGGCCCACCTCCGGGCGGGTACGGACCCCCTCCCGGGGACGACGGCGGGCCTCAGCAGCCCCCGCCGGGCGGCCCGCCAAGACGCCGCCCCCTGTTCCTCCTGCTCGTCGCCCTCGTGGCCGTGGGAGTCGTCGTCGCGGTCGTTCTGCTGGTCACCGGAGGCGACGACTCCCCGGACAAGAAGAGCCCTTCTGAGAGCAGCAGAAGCAGCAGTTCCAGGCCCACGCCGACGCTGAGCGTCCCGTCGGAGTTCCCCACAGACCTGCCCAGCGACATCCGGACCAGGTTGCCCAGTGACATCCGCACCCGGTTGCCCAGCGACATCCGGACCCGGCTGCCGAGCGACTTGCCGACCAGCCTCCCCAGTGGCCTTCCGACACTGCCCACAGAGCTGAACGGCAGGTTCGACATGCCGGGCCCGTCCGCCACCGGCGAGCTGCCCTGACAGGCGTGTGACCGCCCTCCTGAAGAGGACGGTCACATCGATCATGGCTCGGTGGGAGGGGTGTTCACAGACCCTTGGGGAGCCTCACGTAGGTCACGGTCGTTCTGATGCCGCTGTCCACCAGGCGGCCGTTCTTGTCGAAGGCTTCCGGGCCGTCGGTCATCCCGAAGTCGTTGTCGTTGATCAGTGCCAGCGTGCGGCTGTCCACGCGGGCCACGCCCTCGATCTTGCCCGGTACCCCGGCGACAGTGCGCAGATCGACGGCCAAACGCTTGGGCAGCACGGGCACCCCGGACGCGGCCGGGTCGTCCAACTGCTCCAGGGAGGGGCGGGTCGCAGCGTCGTCCCACCGGTCACCGAGGATGTCGGCACTCCTGGTCAGGCGTACGAGCTGCAGCCGGGCCGCCTTGTCGGTGCGCTCCTCGACGAGCAGCCGGTCCCGGCCCACGGCGACCAGGGAGGAAATCTTGAGCTCGGAGGTGTCGTCCTCGCCCGGGTCGACGATGCCGACCGGGTCGAAGCGGTACGCGTACTCGGCGGTGACCGCCTGCTTCTCGGGCGAGAACCGCAGCAGTCGCGTCGTACGCGAGCTGTCGCCCGCGTCCCCGTCCGGCAGGGACAGCGGACTCTGGACCGCCATCATCAGGTCGCCGCTCGGCAGGAGAGCGAGCCCTTCGAAGCCGCGGTTTATCTTCCGGTGCAGCAGTACGGCAGGCAGCTTCTCGGCCACCGGATAGTCCGCGCCCCGCAACTTCAGCCCCTTGGGCACATAGCGCTTGATGACCTTGCCGCGCGCGGAGACGTGGACCAGAGAAGGTCCGTACTCGTCGACCAGCCAGAAGCTGCCGTCCTTGGCCCGCACGATGCCTTCGGTGTCCAGGCCGTTCGGGTCGTAGTGGAGAGGCTTACGGGCGTCGTACGCGTACGGGGCCTCGTCGCGCTCCTTCTGGTTCGGCAGACCGGTGACGGCCTTCCCGGAGCGGGTGGTGACGGGCAGCGCGTCGACGACCTTGACGGAGCGTCCGGACACCCGGATCTTCACGACGGCCGGGTCGAAGCCGGGCACGGGGAACGTCCGCCGCTTCTTCCCGTCGACCTTGATCTGCCCGTTGGGTCCACGGTCGGTGACTGTCCAGAACTCACCCTTGCGGCCGGCCGGATATATGTCACTGCCTATGCCGCCGAGGTTCACGCCACGGTCGTCGCGCACGGTGCCCGGCAGCAGACGGTTGCTGAAGCCTCCCAGAGGTATGGTCCCCAGCTTCGCGGTGGCGGTCACGCGAGGCGCGGCCTGCCTGCTGCGGCCCTCGCCGGACGTGTCCGTCTGGGCGCCTACGGCCGTACCGGCCACCGCGACCGCGGTCAGCAGGGCGAGCGGCGCGCCGAGGGTGAGAGAACGGCGGACACGGCGCCGGCCTGCGGCGTGCGGGGACATCGGGCCTCCTGGGGCGGGGGTGTGTGACGGCGCCACCCTTCGCCGCCGTCACGAACACCAGCCGTCACCCGGATGAACACCGCATGACACACCGGCGGCGCCTCCCGCGAGGGGCGGGAGGCGCCGTCATCACCGAGGCTGTCCGCTGTGGCGGGGCCCAACGCCCCTCTCGTCTCCCGTGCGGCTGGACCCGCACAACTGCACCGCCGCGTTCCACGTTCCGGGATGACATGACCTCGCTCAATCGCTGACCAGGGGGAGTGCATGCGCCGGTGTTCCCGGCGCACGTGTCACCACTCCGGACGCGCCGGTGGCCGCTGAGTGTGTTTCAGCCGCGTACGTCGCACATGTCACTCACCCGCGGTGACGGCGGCCAGGGCGGTCGCCGGGTCGTGTGCGGCCGGGCCCGCCGGGACCCAGTGGCCGCGCTCCTTGCGGTAGGGCCACCACCGACCGTCGCGGCCGTGGCGCAGCTGGGCGTCGGCACCCACCACCGTCCAGCGGTTCCGGGCCGCGCGCAGGACGGGTCGCTCGTCCTCCTCCCAGGCCTGATCCAGCGCGGCACGCGCGCGTGCCAGCGACTCTGCCTCCAAGACCCACTCCTGTTCCAGGACGGCCAGGGCGGCACGCCCCCCGACCTCCCACGCGCGCACCGCACGGTTCAGCCCGCCACGGTCGCGCCCCGTATCGGATGCCAGCCGGTCGGCGACGACGGTCGGCGGCGCGCCCGCCGCCAGCCGGACCCCGTCCTCATCCGGCGTCAACGGAGGCTCGACGGGCTGCTGTGCATGGTTCGGGGCCAGCGCCTCGGCCAACAGCCGGTGGGCTTCGGCTGCCGCGCGGTCCGCCAGGAACTCGAGCGCCGCCGCGTCCACGCCCGGGGGCGGGGCCGTCTCCGTGTCCAGGGAGGGCGGCAGACCGGGCTGTGCGGGCAGCGCGGGGAGTTCGGGCAGCGGCGGCAGCACGAAGCCGCCCGCGTACGCCTCAGAGGCCGCCACGCCCTCCTGAGGAGCTTCTCGCGCTTCCGTCCACGCGGTGTCCGGCGCGGACCGGTGCGCGACGCTGCGCACCTGCAACTCGTCGAGAAGCCGACGTTCTCCCCGGCCACGCATCAGGAACAGCACGAACGGGTCCTGGTCGAGCAGGCGAGCCACCTGGTAGCACAGGGCTGCCGTGTGCCCGCAGTGGTCCCATGCCTCGCAGTCGCACTCGGGCTCCAGGTCGCCGATGCCGGGCAGCAGTTCGACTCCGGCGGTCGCCGCGTCCTCCACGAGATGCGGTGGCATGTCCCGGTCGAGCAGTGCGGCGACGTGTCCGGCCCGCTCCACGGCCATGCCGAGGAAGCGATCCCACCCCTCGTCGTTCAACTCCTGCAGCAGCACGTCCGAGCGGCGCTGGGTGCCGTCCTTGTCCTGCACGATGGCGGTGATGCGCCCCGGCCGCACCGAGACGGCGCCCACCGCCCCCGCCCGCGCGAGCCGACGGCCGTTCTTGAGCTGCCCGAGATCCAGTGCTGTGTCTTCCAGGGCCTTCATCCATGCCTGTCCCCACCAGGTCTGGGCGAACCCCCTCCCGTGCGGGGTGGGCAGCGCCTCGAAGGTCCGTTCGTCGTCGTACGCCATCACGCCGTCGCTCCCGTCGCCACCACTGCTGTTGCCGTCTCTGCTGTCCGTATGCGCCCGTCGGCCCGCCCCGCCGTACGGGACACCTTCCAGGTCGTCCGCGCCGAGAGTGCCCGCGCGCCGTACGCTCCGCTCATCGCGAGGTTCCCCCTCGCAGCTCGACCAGGTCGGACAGTTCGGCGTCGGTCAGCTCGGTGAGGCCTGCCTCGCCGGAGCCGAGGACGGCATCGGCGAGTTCGCGCTTGCGCAGCAGCATCTCTGCGATGCGGTCCTCGATGGTGCCTTCCGCGATCAGCCGGTGCACCTGGACGGGCCGCGTCTGCCCGATGCGGTACGCCCGGTCGGTGGCCTGGGCCTCGACGGCGGGGTTCCACCACCGGTCGTAGTGCACGACGTGCTCGGCCCGTGTGAGGTTGAGGCCGGTGCCGGCTGCCTTCAACGACAGCAGGAAGACGGGGACTTCGCCTTCCTGGAAACGTCGGACCATGTCCTCCCGCGCGGCCACCGGGGTTCCCCCGTGGAGGAACTGCGAGGCGATGCCTCGCGACGCGAGATGCTGCTCGATGAGCCGTGCCATCTGTACGTACTGCGTGAAGACCAGGACGCTCGCCTCCTCGGAGAGGATCGTGTCGAGCAACTCGTCCAGGAGTTCCAGTTTCCCGGACCGGCCGGTGATGCGCGGCTTGTCCTCCTTGAGGTACTGGGCGGGGTGGTTGCAGATCTGCTTCAGGCCGGTCAGCAGCTTGACGATCAGTCCGCGGCGGGTGAAGCCGTCGGCTCCGGAGATCTCGGCCAGCGTCTCGCGGACCACTGCTTCGTAGAGGCCCGTCTGCTCGGTGCTCAGGGCGACGGCGCGGTCGGTCTCCGTCTTGGGCGGGAGCTCCGGAGCGATGCCCGGGTCGGACTTGCGACGGCGCAGCAGGAAGGGCCGCACCAGCTGCGAGAGGCGTTCGGCGGCCGCCGGGTCGGCGCCGCCCTCGACGGCCTGGGCGTAGCGGGTGCGGAAGGCGCCGAGCTTGCCGAGCAGTCCCGGAGTGGTCCAGTCGAGGATCGCCCACAGCTCGGAGAGGTTGTTCTCCACGGGGGTGCCGGTGAGTGCCACGCGCGCGCGGGCGCCGATGGTGCGCAGTTGTTTGGCCGTGGCCGAGTACGGGTTCTTCACGTGCTGGGCCTCGTCGGCCACGACCATGCCCCAGCCGATCGCGTCGAGCCGCTCCGCGTCGAGCCGCATCGTGCCGTACGTGGTCAGCACGAACTCGCCGTCAGCCACGTCGTCCAGCGCCCTCCCGGCGCCATGGAAGCGGCGCACGGAGGTGCCGGGCGCGAACTTCTCGATCTCGCGCTGCCAGTTGCCCATCAGGGAGGTCGGGCACACCACGAGCGTGGGTCCCGCGGTCTCTTCGTGGCTCTGCCGGTGCAGATGCAGCGAGATCAGGGTGATGGTCTTGCCGAGCCCCATGTCGTCGGCCAGGCACCCGCCGAGTCCCAAGGACGTCATGCGGGCCAGCCAGTTGAGCCCCCTCAGCTGGTAATCGCGCAGCTCGGCGGCGAGTGCTGGCGGTTGCCCCACGGGCTCCATGCCCTCCGGGTCCGCCAAGCGCTCACGCAGGGTTGCGAGCCACCCCGTGGGCTCGACGTCGACGCGGCGGCCGTCCACCTCCGTGGTGCCGGTCAGAGCCGCGCCCAGCGCGTCGATCGGGGTGACCTTGCGGTCGTGCTGTGCTCGGGCGCGGCGTGCCTCGCCGGGGTCGACGAGGACCCACTGGTCCCGCAGCCGTACCACCGGGCGGTTGGCCTCCGCGAGGCGGTCGAGCTCCTCGCGGCTCAGCTCCTGGTCGCCCAGAGCGAAACGCCAGTTGAAGGCGAGGAGCGCGTCGGCCGAGAGGTACGAGGGCGTGTCGGAGCCGAAGGTGTCCCGGGCCCTGTCGGTGGCGCCCCCGCCCGCCTCGGAATCGTCGGGGCCGATAACCGCGCGGGCGGTGAGACTGCGCGCGAGTTCCCGGGGCCAGTGCACGTCCACGCCGGCGACGGCGAGTATGCGCGCCCCTTCGCCGAGCAGTTCGGTGACCTCTTCGTCGGCGAGTTCGATCGCGTCCGGCACCGCCGCCGAGAGCAGCGGGCCGAGCGGCGTCCACGCGCGCGTGGCGCGCCGCAGCGCCAACAGGGCGGCCATGCGGGCAGCCGGGCCGAACGTTTCCGCTGCGGCGCCCGCGCCGGTCCACACCTCGGCGGCGTCCGCGACGAGTGACGGGTCGCTGACGCTGTGGACCTGGACGACGGCGCGGAACGGCAGTGCGTTCTCCTCCGAGTTGTCCGACCGCAGTCCGGGCACCTCGACGCGCAGCGAGATCCGCACTCCCGCGTCGTGCCCGGCGGCGACGTCGGAGGCCCAGGCGCGCTGTGCGGGGAGGTGCTGGGGCTCCGGCGCGGCGTACGCCGGGTGTCCGGCGGCCGACACGGCGGCAGGGGAGCGCGGCAGCGTGTCGGCGACCGCGTCGAGGAAGTGGCGCAGCAGCTGCTCTGGAGCGGGCAGCCGAGGCGGCGTGGTGGCATCCAGGTGGACGGCGTGGGCGGCCGGCGGCATCGCGGCCGCGAGGTCGCGGAGCCGCTCCTGGTCGTCGGTGTTCAGCGGGCCCGCACGCCAGGCGTCGTGGTCGCTCTCGGAGAGCCCCGGCAACAGCAGTCCGCGGGCCGCCAGTTGGAGGGCGAGGACGGCCGCGGTGCCCCAGAAGACGGCTGTGGGATGGGCGCCGGTCATGGTTCGCGCGCGTGTGAGCACCGGCAGCGCGGCTCCGACGGGGAGCAGCGACGCGGGCACGGTCGCCACCTCGATGTTCGCTCCGCCGGGTGTGGCGACAGTGAGTTCGCCGACGGTGCCTGCCTGCGTGTCGGGCGGGGTGTCGCCGTCGGGATGCCAGA
Source organism: Streptomyces typhae (assembly GCF_009755605.1). Taxonomy (GTDB): domain Bacteria; phylum Actinomycetota; class Actinomycetes; order Streptomycetales; family Streptomycetaceae; genus Streptomyces; species Streptomyces typhae. The sequence continues at coordinate 401,280 of NZ_WPNZ01000006.1, read as the reverse complement.
ACGCGACGTGACCCGTGCGCGCGGGATCGCCGGGCACGAAGACGACGCAGTATCGAGAGAGATCGGAGATCTCGGAGAGGGTGACAGCGGGCAGTCTGTGCACAGAGATGACGCATTCCTCAAACTTGACTAATGGAGTCGAGCGGCTGAGAGTACCTCATCAATAGCAAGAATGTGGCGTCAGTCGGCGCGTGATCCCCGTCACTTCCCCTACGGGTGTATTCAGCACCCCTATGACCGGGCGCTGGCACCCGGGGAAACGCGGGGGGTGGCGTCATGGTCGCCGAAGGTGGTCGATCCGTACGTTTCCTGAGGTCAGAGAACCCTCGAGGCCAGAGAACCCTCATGGAGACCGGAGACCCTGTCATGCCCCAGGCTGCCACAGCCGTCGCGGTACGCCCCACCGACGTCAGCGCACGGCATTCCTCCGGAAGCGACTTCGCCCCGCTTCTGCGCGCCGTCCGCGCGCGAGGGCTCCTGGAGCAGCGCACCGGCTGGTACGTGCGCAGCATCGCCGCCAACGCCGCCGCCCTCGCTGCCGTCGGCGCGGGACTCTTCGCCATCGGGCACTCCTGGTGGGTCCTGCTCCTCGCGCCGGTGCTCTCCGTGTTCTGTGCCCGCACCGCCTTCATCGGGCACGACGCCGGGCACTCCCAGATCACGAGCAACCGCACTGTCGCCCGCCTCATAGGCCTCTTCCACGGCAACCTGCTCCTGGGAATGAGCGTCGGCTGGTGGAACGACAAGCACAACCGCCACCACGCCAACCCCAACCACACCGGCAAGGATCCCGACGTCGCAGCCGACGTCCTGGTGTTCACGGCACGGCAGGCCAGGTTCCGCCTCGGCTTCCGGCGCTGGCTCACCCGCAATCAGGCATGGCTCTTCTTCCCGCTGACGCTGCTGCAGGGCATCGCCATGAAGGTCTACGGTTTCCGCGACCTGCGCCGCCAGAGCCGCCGCGAGCGAGCCGTCGAGGGGCCGCTGCTGGTGATCCACCTCTTGGGGTACGTGACGCTGCTGCTCACGGCGATGCCCCTCGGGCACGCCCTCGCCTTCGCCGCCCTGCACCAGGCACTCTTCGGGCTGCACCTGGGGATGGCCTTCGCCCCCAACCACAAGGGCATGGAGATGCCCGACCCGCACGGCGAGCGCTGGGGCCACCTGAAGCGACAGGTCCTCACCTCGCGGAACATCCGCGGCGGCGCTCTCACCGACTGGTTCCTCGGAGGTCTGAACTACCAGATCGAACACCATCTGTTCCCGAGCATGCCCCGCCCGCATCTGCGCCTTGCCCAGCCCATGGTCCGCGCGCACTGTCATGCTGTGGGCATGTCCTACGCACAGACCGGGCTCGTCGACTCCTACCGGCAAGTGCTGCGTCACATGTACGAGGTCGGCGAACCGCTCAGGGTCGAGTAGGGGGCGCACATCAGGGATCGGTCAGGGTCGCGCTCCGGAACCGGACGCGGTCCCGACCCGTTTTTCATAGCAGAGCGGCACAGCAGAGAGCGGCGGCGCAGCCGCGAAGGAGGCGACGGACATGTCGAAGAAGGCGAAGATCGCCGCGGGGGGCGTTGCGGCAGGGATCATCCTGCTGATCTGGCTGCCCTGGTGGGCAGCATTCCTGATCGTGCTCGGTGTCCCGGCGGCGGCCTACCTGACGCTCGACACCGAGCAGCGACGCAGGCTGCGCCGCGTCACACGCAAGGAGCTCGGCCGCTGAGCGGCTCGGACGACCGTCACGGCAGACCCCGAGAGCGTCAGGCCAGGCGGCGGAAACACCGGGCTTGTGACCACTTCGCCCCGTATCGCGGGCGGAACCGCTCCAGCACTGGCATCGACAGGTGGATCGTCCAGGCAGACAGCCGCGCATTTGACTGTCTGAATGCGGCTGGACGCTGTGAACCGCAGCGGGACGACACGGATCCGGTCTCAGACGGGGCGAACCGCCATCTTGTCGAGCGCGTCGAGCAGTTCGGGGAGTTCCGCTCCACGCCCGACGGGCAGCACTTCACCGGGCTCCTCGTCCATCAACACGAACGCGATGTCGTCGGTCCTGGCGACCATGGACCAGCCGGGGCCGTCGGCACGCAGCGTGCGTGCCTCACCGGAGGCGAAGGACGACCGCACCCGCCCGAGCGGCGGAGGCGTCTCCACGTAGGTGCGCGCCTCCGCGAGGACGCGCCGTACACCCGTCAGCGACTCGGACCGCGGACTCGCCGCACCGCCCGGCTCGGGGCCCTCCGCGTCATCCTCCGCGACGGTGAAGTCCGCGTCGTCGATCTGCTCACGCCACACGGCCCACTGGAGGGCTATCTCGTCGGCTCCGAGGCGACGCTGGGCGGGGCCCCACGTGTCCGTCGGGGGTGGAGCGAGGGGGAGCAGGTCCGGCTGGTCGGGGTCCGGTTCAGGATCGTGAGGGGCGGGCACTCCGGGGGCGGCCACCGCCACCGCGAGCGGCCAGCCGGGCAGCCCGGTGACCACGGTACGTTCGCCGGGCGACAGGTCGTACTCCATGCCGCAGTCCCAGGCGGCGATGGCGACGGCGACGAGCGACACGTCGTCCGTGACGACGGTCCAGCGCGCGCCGGCACCGTCCTGACCCAGGACCAAGCCGTACCCGGCGGCAAGAGGAGGCAGCCCCAGGGCCGCGCACGCCTCCGGGTAGTCGTCGCCCAGCACGCTGGGGAACTTCGCGGGCGTGAGCAGTACCGCCGTCAGCACGTACAGCGCGTCGTCGTCGGTGGCGGCAGCGTCGTCCGTCCCGGCCATGTCGGCCTCCCCATCACTGGCCACTTCATCCTCCGTCGGCGCACCCTAACCACTGGCCATCGGTGCCGTCGAGGGTGGATGACCGGGAAAATCCGCTCGTGCGTTGCTGGAGGCGCCACCTAGGGTGGCTGACATGCCCAGGGCCAGTTCACACTTCGTCTGCCTGCCGTGCCGTGCGTCCTTCAAGAAACCGGCGGACTACGCGCGCGTGCGCCGCGACGTCTGCCCGCAGTGCGGAGATCAGCTCCTCAACGCCGGCTCCGCCCTGGCGGTGCCCAAGCGCCGGGACACCGCCGCATGGCGTGCCCTCACGGTGCTCCTGAACGCCGGAGTGCGCTTCCGGCAGGACTGCTGCGGCTGGGGCCCCGGTTACCGCCCCCGGACGCCGCGTGAGGTACGTGAACGCCTCGCTCTCGCCGACGCCATGGGAATCCCGGCCGGTGCGGCACTCGTATGCCCCGACCCCACCCACACCGACGTCAGGCGGACGGCAGGCCGAGGAGTGTACGCGCCACGACGCGCGGCGACTCGTCGCGCTCCCGGGCCAGGGCGATGACGGCACGGCAGGCGAGCTCGTTGACTCCGAAGGACAGCGCCTCCGGCGACACCCAGCTCGCGGCCTCGTCGAGCCGGTCCTGATCGTCCTCGGCAGCCGCCGCCACGTAGACGGCGGCTGCCTCGAAGAGGTTGTGCGGGCGCGCCTTGTCACCGCTCGCCACCTCGGTCGAGGGAGCCGAAGGCTTGCGCCCGTGCCGGAGTCTGCGCAGTTTGTCGAACATGTGGACCACCTTACTCGCATGGATCTCGCCCATGAGCGGCTCAACTGTCGGTTTCCACCGTAGAGTTGGAGATCGGTGACGGAAGGGTGGTCCAGTGCAGAGGCGTTACGCGCGGCTGCGGCAGATCCGGAGCCTCGACCCGGAGAAGGACTTCCTGGCCATCTACCGGCTTTCCGCCGTGTACGAGTTCCCCTGGGACTTCACCCGGGCCCTCGAACTCGCCCTCTACCGCACGTACGCCGTGCCGAGCATCGGCCGACTCCTGTCACAGACGGCGGAGCTGACGGAACGTACACAGAAGCGGTACGACGACACGGCCCTGCTGCTGGACGCGATCGTCGAGCACGGCTTCGACAGCGACACCGGGCGCGCGGCCGTACGACGCATCAACCACATGCATCGCAGCTACGACATCAGCAACGACGACATGCGGTACGTGCTGTGCACGTTCGTGGTGACACCCAAGCGCTGGATCGACGCCTACGGGTGGCGCAGGTTCTCACGTCACGAGGCCGAGGCGTCGGCCGTGTACTACCGCACCCTGGGGCGGCATTTGGGCATCAGGGACATCCCCGGTTGCTACGAAGAGTTCGCCGAGTGCCTCGACTCCTACGAAGACGCTCACTTCGGATGGGACGAGGGCGCGCGCGCCGTTTCCGACGCGACCATCGACCTTATGGCCTCCTGGTACCCGCGCCCCCTGGCGCCGACCCTGCGCGCGGTCACCGTGGCCCTGCTCGACCCCGCACTCCTGAAAGCCTTCCGCTACGAAGAACCCCATCCCCTCTCCAAGGCCCTGGTCCGGCGCGCGGTGTGGCTGCGCGGCCGCGCCGTACGTCTGCTGCCGCCGCGCACCGCCCCGCACTACGCACGCCAGAACCCTGAGATCAAGGGCTATCCGGACGGCTACCGCGTGGACGAACTCGGCACGCACCCGGTCCCCGGTGTGCGTGGCTGCCCGGTGCGCCACATGGATCTGCCTGCGGCGCGACGACAGGACTGACGGGGGCGGCGGCCCGGTGGTCGAAACCGGCCCGGGGCGGCTGGTCTGGCCTGGTCTGGTCTGAGCTGGTTCAGTTCGGCCGGAACCCGTCTTAGTCGGTCTGACTGAGTCGTCCGGAGCGTTCGGCGTCAGCCCAGGGCCGCCAGTGTCCTGCGCAGCCAGGTGAGTTCGGCGCGGCTCGTGGCGCGGGCGATGGTCAGGATGCCCTGCCGAAAAGGATCCTTGAGCTCCTCGGCGCGCAACGGGCGGTCGCCTTCGTAGAAGAAGCTCGCCGGTTCCTGGAGGAAGTCGAGACGGCGCCGCAGCACAGCGGACTGGGCTGCCGGATCGTCCAGATGGCGCAGGAAGGCGAGCACGGTGAACCACCGGTTCTCGTCGGTGATGTCTGTCCGTGCGGGATCCGCCAGGCGACGGCGCAGTTCGCGTCTGCCTGTGGCGGTGAGGCTCAGCACGTGGCGCGGCGCGGCAACGGCACCGGGCTGGGTCTCACGGACGAGCAGGCCGGCCCTCTCCAGACGTTTGATGGCCGGATAGAGGGTGCTCTCCGCGACCGGGCGGACGTGACCGGTGAGAGCCGTGATGCGCTTGCGCAGCTCGTAGCCGTGCAGCGAGTGGTCGTACAGGAAGCCGAGGATGGCGAGCTCCAGCATGCCTGCATTCTGCCCCATCCCCGGTGTACATCGCCTCCGTAGTACTTCGTAGACGATGTATAGTCTCCGAGCCTGAACGCGGAAGCGCGTGAGTGCGGGAACGACGACTAGGAGACGGGCATGTCCATACGGGAAGCGCGCTTCGACAAGAAGGGGAGCTTGATCCGTTGGACCGAGAGCGCGGGCCACAGCCCCGCGCGGGTGTACGTTCACGGTCTGGGCGCGGCGTCGGCGCCCTATCACGCGCACATCGCCGCCAGGCCCGAACTGGCCGGGCGCAAGTCACTGTTCCTGGATCTGCCGGGCCACGGCCTGAGCGACCGGCCCGCCGACTTCGGCTATGCCCTCGAGGACCACGCGGATGCCGTGGCGGCCGCCCTGGACGCCGCCGCCGTACAGCAGGCAGACCTCGTCGCCCACAGCATGGGTGGCTCCGTCGCCATCGTCCTCGCCGACCGGCGCCCCGACCTGGTGGCACGCTTGGTCCTCACGGAGGCCAACCTGGACGCGCACCCGCCCGGGACGGCGGGCAGCAGCCGTATCGCTGCCTACGAAGAAGAGCATTTCGTAGGGGAGGGGCACGCGCGCGTGCTGGAGCAGGCGGGGCCACTGTGGGCCGCGACCATGCGGCTGGCCGACCCGGTGGCTCTCCACCGAAGTGCGACCGGGCTCGTCCGAGGCACCGACCCCACCCTGCGCGCGACCTTGATGCGGCTCCCGATGGACCGCGTCTATCTCCAGGGCGGGCTCAGTGGCGACCTGGCGGGACATGACGCATTGGTGGCGTCCGGGGTGCGGGTCGTCGTCGTACCCGAAGCGGGGCACAACGTCATGCTGGACAACCCGGCAGCCTTCGCCGAGGCGGTCGCCGGGAAGAGCTGACCGGAGGGTGCCGTGGGCTCGCGGCCGACCGTGACCGTCCGTCGCACCCCGGTCGTCAGTACTCCCGCACGGCGAGGGCGAGGAACCGGGCGTCCTCGTCCACGTACGACGTGAGACGCCAGCCCGAACCGGAGAGCAGTGGCCGGAGGTTGTTCTCCGCGCGCAGATCGTCCGGTGTGATCTGCCGCCCCTGCCGGGCGGCGAGCGCCGCCCGGCCGATGGGGTGGAACAGCGCGAGTTGCCCACCGGCGCGCACCACTCGCCTCAGTTCCCGGAGATTCACGGCCGGGTCGGGCAGATGCGCGATCAATCCCGCGGCGAACACGGCGTCCAGGGACCCCGTGCGCAGCGGCAGCCGGGCCACGTCGGCCAGCAGCAGCCGACCGTGCGCGGTCCTGCCTGCCCGCACCGCGGCCTCGAGCATCGCGGGGGTGAGATCGGCCGCCAGCACGGTGCCCCTCGGCCCCACGGCGTCCCGCAGCGCCGACAGCGCCCGCCCGGTGCCGCACCCTGCGTCGAGGACGCGATCACCCGGGCCCAGGCCGAGCTCGGCCACCGCCGCGCGATACGCCGGGCCGTCGTCGGAGAAGCGGCTGTCCCAGTCGGCGGCGCGCGCCGTGAAGAACTCCTGGACGCGCGTGTGGTCGTCGGTCATGCGCCTCATGATTCCGCATGCGCCGGGCAACGCCGTGATGCGCGTCCAGGGGAGGTCCGATCGTCCGAGGACAACGGAGGACGCATCTCGGCAACATTCGAAATTTCCGTACCAGCTTTCGCAATGCGCCTCCGTCGTGCGCCCCGCGCGGGACTAGCGTCCCTGGGCCATGGGACACCTGGACCACGCCGCCTTCGGTTGGCTCACCCTCGTGCTGTCGTACGCGCCGCAAGCGGCTTCTCACCGCTGCCTCTGCGTTCGGCATCGGCATTGGCATCCGGACGATGCTCCTCAGAGTGCGTGGTCGCAGTGACCGCCGCGTCCCACGAGCCTGGGGGCACCGTGACGGCGTTGAAAATCCTGGTCGCCGGGGGATGCGGCGTCGGCAAGACCACCCTGGTCGGTGCTGTCAGTGACATCCGGCCGTTGCGTACCGAGGAACACCTCAGTGAGGCTGGTCAGTCGACCGAACACCTCAGTGAGGTGGGGCAGCCGACCGAACACCTCAGTGAGGAGGGCCAGCCGATCGAACACCTCAGTGGGCAGGGTCAGCCGATCGACGGCGCCGGGCGAACCGAGAGAACCGAAGGAGCCGACAGGAAGGTGACCACGACGGTGGCCTTGGACTTCGGGCGCATCGCCATCAGGTCCCGTCTGTCGCTGTATCTCTTCGGAATGCCCGGCCAGGACCGGTTCTGGTTCCTGTGGGACGAACTGTCAAAGGGAGCCCTCGGCGCAGTCGTCCTTGCGGACCCCCGACGCCTTGAGGCCTGCTTCCCTGCCGTGGACTACTTCGAGCACCGCCGCATCCCGTTCGTCGTGGCCGTCAACTGCTTCTCGCTGGGGTGCACGGACGGCCACGACGTGTCCCGGTCGCTCGACCTCGGCCTGGTGACACCAGTGGTGCTGTGCGACGCACGCGACCGCGACTCGGGAAAGGAAGTGCTCATACGCCTCGTCGAGTACGCCGGGCGGATGCACACCGCCCGGCTGCTCGACTCGCTATGACGGCGTGACCGGCCCCGCGGAACGAGGTGCGGTCGAGAGGCGGCGCCCCGTCGACCGGGGCGGATCCTCAGTCCGCGACGGCGTCGTACGCGAGCACCTTGGAGATCCGGACGCGGACGAGCAGTTCGCCGGGCACGCCGTTGCGCGCGCCGAACTCCTCGGCCCGGTCCTCACCCATGTAGCGAGCACCGATGCGGGCGGCCCAATGCCGTACCTGCTCGAGGTCCTCGACCAGCTCGGCGTTCCCCTGCACGACGACGAAGGCGAACGGGGGCCGGTCGTCGTCCACGCACAGGGCCACGCGCCCGTCGCGCGCCAGATTGCGCCCCTTGACTGTGTCCTTTCCGGTGTTGAAGACCAGGTCGTCGCCGTCCAGGAGGAACCAGATCGGTGCCACGTGCGGGCTTCCGTCCGCTCGGACGGTCGACAGCTTGCCGGTGCGGGTTCCGTCAGAGAGGAAGCCTCGCCATTGTTCGTCGGTCATCTTCTGTGCCATGTCCCCATCATGCTTGCCGGGAGGCTGGAGGTGGGGAAGGCTGGCAGGTCGGATCCTCCAGCCAGGGGGAGCGACATACGGGGAGAAGGGACCATGGCGGAGAATACGGGGCTCGGCTGGCTGCTCGACGATCTGACGAGGCGTGTGGAGCACGTGCGGCACGCGCTGGTGCTGTCCAACGACGGCCTGGTGACGGCGGCGAGCGCGGAACTCCAGCGTGAGGACGCCGAACACCTGGCCGCGGTGTCGTCCGGCCTGCACAGCCTGGCCAAGGGATCGGGCCGGCACTTCCACGCGGGCAACGTCCGGCAGACCATGATCGAGTTCGACGACGCCGTCCTGTTCGTGACCGCGGCGGGCGAAGGCAGCTGTCTGTGCGTGCTCAGTTCGGCGCAGGCCGACATCGGACAGGTCGCATACGAGATGACGCTGCTGGTGAACCGCGTCGGCGAACACCTGGGCGTGGGCGCACGCCACCCGGAGCGGACCCAGGTCGTGGACCTCTGACCCACCGCTCTGGCCTGCTGGCCGTTTATCCGCTCCGACCTGCTGAAACGCGGCAAGATTCAGAGTTATCCACAGGCCCAGCGGGATGAGGGCCGGGCGGGCTACGGTTTTTCCACGAGCAATGACCACGCACGGGGGAGAACCGACATGACCGGCGAGATCAGGACCATCGCGCCCGCATCCGCATCCACATCCGCATCCGCATCCGTGGCGCCCGCATCCGCATCCATGACGCCTGCATCCACATTCATCGCGTCGGCACCCACGTCCGCAGCGGCATTCGTGACCCCGCCCGTGGCCGCCCGTGTCCCCCGGGCGGTTGCCGCCCCCGCGCCGGCGCCAACGACGCCGGACCCTTTGAACCGCCCTCCCACCTCATCGGGCAGTTGGCCGCCCTCCGTCGCCCGCAGTCGGGCAGCACGCGAACTGGGACTGAAGCGAGGCGAGTTCGACCTCGCCGTGATGCTGGGCCGGGTACGCACCGTGGCGGACCCCGAGGGCGGCAGGCGCCGGGTGCGGCTCGACGAGATCGACCGTGTGCGGGACACACCGGGCTACCCGGAGTCCTTGCGCAAGCACATCAAGACGGTGGGAACCGCAGCGGGCGCGGCGCTCATGGAAATCACTCCCGCACGCTTCTCACGCCTGGCCCGCGCCGGCGTTCTGACGCCCGTCAAGTGGTACGTCAATCGTTATCGGGCGGTCGTCTGGCTCTATCTCGCGGAGGAACTGGAACAGTTCGCGGCCTCGGCGGCGAACGCCGCACTGCTCACCGGCCGCGCGCCGCATACGGTGCGCGACCGGCTGGAGGACGGGGGCGACCTGCGGGCACGGAACTGGCGGGGCCGACACGCGGGGTTCCTGCTGCGGCAGTCGGAGGACCCGTGGGAACGCGCCGCCGCCAGCGCGTCCCTGCTCGACCCGGTGCAGCTTGCCGAGGTGGTGAGGGATCCCTACGAACGCGCCTATCTGAACCGGCTCGGCCCTGAGCCATTCACGCAGACAGCTGCGGAATCCCCCACGGGGCGCCTCGTCGAACGGATCACGACAGCCGACGATCCCGACGAGATCAGCTGGGTGCGGGCGAACCTGATCCTCACGCTGGAGGAGGCCCGCAGGCTGCGACCCGCACCCCGGCCAGGCAGGCCGCCCATCCTGGCCTCACCTCGTCGTCCACGCTTGGTGCCCGACGCGTCCCCGGCGCCCGACCCGCGCTCGATGCTCGCCCCGCACCTGGCCCCCGTCCATGAGCCGATGCCCGCCCCACCACCATGGCCCGCCCTGCCGCCGTGGTTTGCCACACCCGCTGACGGCGCCATCTCGACACAACGCACGCAGGACGACGTGGAGCCCCTGGGGCAGGTACGAGGCACGGATCCGGGCGAACCACGCGGGTTGCGGAAGTGGTTCCGCCGCTGGCGGAACTGAACCCGGCCGGAGGAACTCGACGCGGCACGCGGGCCTGCACGTGGCGGGGCACCACCACCGCCCCACCGCCGTCTACGGCGACCGCGACGGGCGACCGCGCCCGCGCTGAGACCGCGCCGCGCCCGCACAGGCTCGTCGCCTACACCGTCTCGTCGAGGTCCTTCGCATAGTGCTTGATGGCGGGGCTGTAGGCGGTGATGCCAGGGTCCTGGCTCGTCGTGGCGAGCAGGTGCAGCAAGATGCCCATCGCCTCGTGGGGTTGGCCCGTGTTGTAGAGCGCCATGGCCAGGAACGTCTTCAAGGCGCCGTCGTCCGGATATTCGGCGGACGCGTCGCGCAGGGAAGCGACGGCCTCTTCGTACCGGCCAAGGACGCGGTACGTGCTGCCGAGACCGAGGAGCGCGCCGCGACGGTCGTCGTCCGACAGACCGGGCTGCTGGATCGCGCGCAGGTAGTACGGCAGAGCCTCGGCTTCGAGGCCAAGGGTGTCATGTACCCACGCGGTCTGGTAGGCGACCTCGGCGTCGTCCGGGAAGCGTTCGCTGAGCGGTACGAGAAGGCCTCGTGCTTCCTCGCGGTCGCCGTTCTCACGCAGGCGTACGGCCTCCGCGAGTATCCGGCCGCACTCGTCCTCGGCGACCGTGACCGCATCCGCTGCCGCGGGCAAGTCCCTCTGTCCGCCCGAGTCCCTGTCCGAGTCCTTGCCCGAGCCCGAGCCCGTCGTGTCGCTGTCCTGCATGTGGCGCTCCCATCACCTCCGACCTCCCCGGATCGAGGAAGCCGCTCCCATACGTCCTGGGCACCGCGCCGGTCCCGGCTGGTGCACCCGTCCCGACCCCCGAGGCAGCCATGTCCTGTCGACCGAACCTTCCATTCAGCCCGCCCACACCGTCCGCCCCCTTCACTCCGTCGACTGCGGAAAGTCGCCCTCCGCTCGTGAGGCCGGCCGTGCGCTCGGAGCGGGAGTCTCCTAGGTGCGAGGAGTATGCGGGCGGAAGAGCCCCTCCTGGACGACCGAGACGAGGAGCTGTCCCTCGACGTCGTAGATGCGCCCTCGCGCGAGACCGCGGCCGCCCGTGGCGATCGGGGACTCCTGGTCGTACAGGAACCACTCGTCGGCGCGGAAGGGCCGGTGGAACCACATGGCGTGGTCCAGAGAGGCCATGTCGTAACCGCGAGGGCCCCACAGCGGCTCGACCGGGATGCGGACGGCGTCGAGGAGAGTCATGTCGCTGGCGTAGGTGAGCGCGCAGGTGTGCACCAGCGGATCGTCGCCGAGCGGGCCGACGGCGCGCATCCACACCGCGCTGCGCGGCTCGGCGTTCTCGACCTCCTCGGCTGTCCACCGCAGCCGGTCCACGTAGCGGATGTCGAACGGCTGCCGCCTGGCCATCCGCTCCCACTGCTCGGGGAGAGCGCCCAGGTGGTCCTTGATCTCCTCGGCGACCGTCGGCAGCGACTCCGGGTCGGGCGCGTCGATGCGCGGCGGCAGCTGGTGTTCGAAAGCGCCCTCTTCGGGCTGATGGAAGGAAGCGGTGAGGTTGAAGATGGTGCGACCCTGCTGGACCGCCGTGACACGGCGCGTGGTGAAGGAACGACCGTCGCGCACCCGCTCCACCTGGTACACGATGGGCACACCCGGCCGGCCGGGCCGCAAGAAATACGCGTGCAGCGAGTGGACCGGCCGGTCACCCTCCGTGGTGCGCCCGGCCGCGACCAGTGCCTGCCCGGCGACCTGCCCGCCGAAGACACGCTGGAGGGACTCCTGCGGGCTGCGGCCGCGGAAGATGTTGACCTCGATCTGTTCCAGGTCCAGCAGGTCGACCAAGCGGTCGGCGGGATTGTTCATGGCGGTCCTTCGACTCCTGTCCAGGGGATCGGCAAGCTCAGAGCTGGCCGACGTCCGTGACCCGGACGACGGCGCGGCCTTCTTCGTCCGAGGCCGCGAGGTCGACCTCGGCGCTGATGCCCCAGTCATGGTCGCCGTTCGGGTCGGCGAAAGTCTGCCGGACGCGCCACAGACCGTGCTCCGCGTCCTCCTCGATCCGCAGCAGCTTGGGGCCGCGCGCGTCGGGGCCGGTGCCCAGGTCCTCGTACTCGTCCCAGTACTTGTCCATGGCGGTACCCCAGGCGTCCGCGTCCCACCCGGACTCGGCGTCCAGCTCGCCGAGTTCCTCGACGTGGTCCAGGGCGGCGAGTTCGACGCGGCGGAAGAGCGCGTTGCGGACCAGGACGCGGAAGGCGCGGGCGTTTGCCGTGACCGGCTTGACCTGATCGGCCTTCTCCTGCGCTTCCTCGGCCGTCATGACCTCGGGGTTGGCAAGCTGCTCCCACTCGTCCAGAAGGCTGGAGTCGACCTGGCGGACCATCTCACCGAGCCAGGCGATGAGGTCCACGAGATCCTCGGACTTCAGGTCGTCCGGGATGGTGTGCTCCAGCGCCTTGTACGCGCTCGCGAGGTAGCGCAGGACGATGCCCTCGGTGCGGGCCAGCTCGTAGAACGACGTGAACTCCGTAAAGGACAGCGCTCGTTCGTACATGTCCCGGATCACGGACTTCGGGGACAGCGGGTGGTCGCCGACCCACGGGTGGCTGGTGCGGTAGGTGTTGTAGGCGTGGAAGAGGACCTCTTCCAGGGGCTTCGGGTACGTGATGTCCTGAAGTCGCTCCATCCGGTCCTCGTACTCGACGCCGTCGGCCTTCATCAGCGCCACGGCCTCGCCGCGCGCCTTGTTCTGTTGGGCTGCGAGGATCTGGCGCGGGTCGTCGAGGGTGGACTCGACGACGGAGACCATGTCGAGGGCGTACGAGGGCGACTCGGGGTCGAGCAGTTCGAACGCGGCGAGGGCGAAGGTCGACAGTGGCTGGTTGAGAGCGAAGTCCTGCTGGAGGTCGACGGTCAGGCGCACGATGCGGCCGGTGGCGTCCGGCTCGTCGAGCTTCTCGACGACGCCCCCGTCGAGCAGCGAGCGGTAGATCGCGATGGCGCGACGGATGTGGCGCAGTTGCTGCTTGCGCGGCTCGTGGTTGTCCTCAAGGAGGCGGCGCATCGCCTCGAAGGCGTTGCCGGGCCGGGCGATCACCGAGAGCAGCATCGTGTGCGTGACGCGGAAACGCGACGTGAGCGGCTCGGGATCGGAGGCGATGAGCTTCTCGAAGGTGGTCTCGGTCCAGCCCACGAAGCCTTCGGGAGCCTTCTTGCGCACCACCTTGCGGCGCTTCTTCGCGTCGTCGCCGGCCTTGGCCAGCGCCTTCTCGTTCTCGATGACGTGTTCGGGCGCCTGGGCGACGACGAAGCCAGCCGTGTCGAAGCCCGCGCGACCGGCGCGGCCGGCGATCTGGTGGAACTCACGCGCGCGCAGGGTGCGCACACGGTTGCCGTCGTATTTGGTGAGCGCCGTGAACAGCACCGTGCGGATGGGCACGTTCACGCCGACACCGAGGGTGTCCGTGCCGCAGATGACCTTCAGGAGGCCGGCCTGGGCGAGCTTCTCCACGAGACGGCGGTACTTGGGCAGCATGCCTGCGTGGTGCACGCCGATTCCGTGCCGGACGTAGCGCGAGAGGTTGCGGCCGAACTTGGTGGTGAAGCGGAAGTTTCCGATCAGCTCGGCGATCTGGTCCTTCTCGGCGCGCGTGCACATGTTGATACTCATGAGCGACTGCGCCCGCTCGACGGCCTGCGCCTGCGTGAAGTGCACGATGTAGACCGGCGCCTGCTTGGTCTCGAGCAGCTCGGTCAGGGTCTCGGTGATGGGGGTGAGGCGGTATTCGTACGAAAGAGGGACCGGGCGGGTCGCGGAGCGGACCACGGACGTGGGACGGCCGGTGCGGCGGGTGAGGTCCTTCTCGAACATCGAGACGTCGCCGAGCGTGGCCGACATCAGGATGAACTGTGCCTGCGGCAGCTCGAGCAGCGGGATCTGCCAGGCCCAGCCGCGGTCCGGTTCCGCGTAGAAGTGGAACTCGTCCATCACGACCTGGCCGATGTCGGCGTCCTTGCCGTCGCGCAGCGCGATGGAGGCGAGGACCTCGGCGGTGCAGCAGATCACGGGCGCGTCGGCGTTCACGGAGGCGTCGCCGGTGAGCATGCCGACGTTCTCGGTTCCGAAGAGCTTGCACAGATCGAAGAACTTCTCCGACACCAGTGCCTTGATGGGCGCGGTGTAGAAGGTGACCTTGTCGGCGGCCAGCGCGGAGAAGTGCGCTCCGGCGGCCACCAGGCTCTTGCCCGACCCGGTGGGTGTCGACAAGATCACATTTGCGCCGGAGACCACCTCGATCAGCGCCTCCTCCTGGGCCGGGTAGAGAGTGATGCCCTGCCCTTCGGCCCACGACGAGAAGGCTTCGAAGAGGGCATCGGGGTCGGCATCCTGCGGCAGCTGATCGATAAGGGTCACACCCCCATCTTGCCTCCCTTCCGACCCGATCAGGGAACCGGACGGCAGCACGAAGATCACGAACGATACGCTGGTCCGCCAACGGGGCTCAGGGACAACGGAAATGGGGCGGGCGGCAGCAATGATGGGACCGGCACACTCTCTGTCGGGGGCAGCGGCCTGGCTGGGAATCGGCGCCGCCGCGGCCGCCGCGGGGCACTCGATGCCCTGGCCGGTGCTCCTCGTGGGAGCGCTCATCTGCGCCGGGGCGGCGCTGGCACCGGACCTCGACCACAAGTCGGCGACCATCTCGCGCGCCTTCGGTCCGCTCTCGCGCGGCTTGTGCGAGATCGTCGACAAGCTCTCGTACGCCGTGTACCGGTCGACCCGCAAGCCGGGCGACCCGCGCCGTTCGGGCGGTCACCGCACGCTCACGCACACCTGGGTCTGGGCGGTGCTGATCGGTGCGGGCGCGTCGGTGCTCGCGGTGGTCGGGGGTCGCTGGGCGGTGCTCGCACTGCTCTTCGTACACATGGTGCTCGCCATCGAAGGGCTGCTGTGGCGGGCCGCGCGCGGGTCGAGCAGCGATGTGCTCGTCTGGCTCCTCGCCGCGACCAGCGCATGGATCATGGCGGGTGTGCTGGACAAGCCGGGCAACGGGTCGGACTGGCTGTTCACGGCGCCGGGGCAGGAGTACCTGTGGCTGGGGCTGCCGATCGTGCTCGGTGCGCTGGTGCACGACATCGGGGACGCGCTGACGGTCTCCGGCTGCCCGATCCTGTGGCCCATCCCGATCGGACGCCGTCGCTGGTACCCCATCGGGCCGCCGCGCATGATGCGGTTCCGGGCCGGGAGCTGGGTCGAGCTGAAGGTCCTGATGCCGGTGTTCATGCTGCTCGGCGGCGTGGGAGGCGCGGCGGCGCTCAACTTCATCTGAGGCGTCTGAGGCGTCTGGCGTGTCTGGGGTGTCTGGGGTGTCTGGGGTGGTGGGATCGGTCCGGGGACGCTCCGGGCCTACCCGGCGCAGCCGCTCCGTCATGTCTTGGCCAGGGCCGGCGCGGAGCCGGTGTCGTGGCCGCTGTGGCCCGGTGGTGGGGTGGGCTCCGGTTCGGGGTCCGCGGCTGGTTCGGGGACGCCGGTGCGCAGGACGCGGCTGACGCGGGCGGTGTCGAGGGCGCCTTCCCAGCGGGCCACGAGAAGGGTGGCGGCGCTGTTGCCGGCGAGGTTGGTCAGGGCGCGGCACTCGGACATGAACTTGTCGATGCCGAAGATCAGCATGATGCCGGCGGCGGGCACGGTGCCGACGCTGGAGAGCGTGGCGGCCAGGGCGATGAACCCGGCGCCGGTGACGCCGCCCGAGCCCTTGGACGTGAGGACCATGACGGCGCGGCGCAGGCTGTCGACACCTCCGATACCGCCGACGACGGTGAGAAACACGATCGGCGTGATGAGCATCCTGATGGCGGACACGAAGGTGGCGCCCACCGGCTCCAGGCCGACGCCGACGTCCGGCCGGAGCCAGCCGGTCAGGATGCCGCAGACGATCGCGGTGAGGACCCAGAAGTAGAGCTGCCGGTACCAGGGCCTGGACGGCGGGCGGACGGGGACGGAAGCCGGCGCGGGGGAGGGTCCGGGCATCGGGCCCGAGGCGGGGTCGGGGGTGGGGGACGTGGTCGCTGCCATGGCGTTTCTCCTCGTCTCTCCTCGTCGGGGAACGTGGACACAGCCGGGACGTGGGAACGGTCAGAGCAGTTCGAGGAGCTTGTCGGTGAATTCGGCGGTGGTCGCGGTGCCGCCGAGGTCGGGTGTGCGGACGTCGGTCTTGGCGAGGACCGCGGCGATCGCGTCGGTGACGTCCTTGGCCGCCGCCGGGTGTCCGAGATGGTCGAGCATCATGGCCGCGGACCAGACGGCGCCGAGGGGGTTGGCGATGCCGCGGCCCGCGATGTCGGGGGCGGAGCCGTGGACCGGTTCGAACATCGAGGGGTGGGTGCGCTCCGGGTTGAGGTTGGCGGCCGGCGCGATCCCGATGGAGCCGGCGACGGCGGCGGCGAGGTCGCTGAGGATGTCGCCGAACAGGTTCGAGGCGACGACGACATCGAAGCGGGCGGGGTCGAGGACGAACTTCGCCGCGAGCGCGTCGATGTGCTCCTGGTCCCAGGAGACCTGGGGATGGACGGTGGCGCGCTCGGCGACGAGTTCGTCCCAGAACGGCATGGTGTGCACGATGCCGTTGGACTTGGTCGCCGAGGTGAGGACTCCGCCGCGCCGCGCCGCGAGATCGAAGGCGAAGTCGAGGACGCGGGTCACTCCCGCGCGGGTGAAGACCGCTTCCTGAACGGCGATCTCCTCGGGGGTGCCACGGTTGAGCCGTCCGCCGATCTCGCTGTACTCGCCCTCGACGTTCTCCCGTACGACGACGAACTCCACCTCGTGGGCGGCGGCACCGCGCAGCGGGTTGTCGACTCCTTCGAAGACCCGGATCGGCCGCAGATTGACGTACTGGCGGAAGCCGCGCCGGATCGGGATCAGCAGCCCCCACAGGGAGACGTGGTCGGGCACGCCCGGGTAGCCGACGGCACCGAGGAGGATCGCGTCCTTCTCGCGCAGCTGGTCGAGGCCGTCCGGGGGCATCATCGCGCCCTCACGGAGGTATCGCTAGCAGGACCAGTCGTAGGAGGTGTAGGAGAAGGCGACGCCGTGACGGGCGCCGACGGTGTCGAGGACCTGCTGGGCGGGCGGCAGGACTTCGGTGCCGATGCCGTCGCCGGGGACGAGTGCGATGTGGTAGCGGGTCATGCGCCGATTGCAGCAATCGGGTCGCCGGACCGTCCAAGTCGCCGTCTCGATCTGCCTTATAAGGCAGGCTTATCAGCAGTCTGCCTGTCGCAGCTGTCACGCCTGCCACGACTGTCATGCCTGCCACGGCTGTCGTGTCTGTCGCGCCCGTCGGTTTCTCGTTCAGCTCTTGATGGCGTCCAGCGCGCGGGTCACGAACGTGCGGGCGGCAGGCGACAGCCCTGTGCGGCGGCTGACCAGTGCGATCCGCAAGGTCGTCCGCGGCTCGATGTCCACGACCAGCGCTCCCGCCTGCGCGGCCATCGTGCGCCAGGACTCGGTGACCACGGCGAGCCCGACCCCGGCAAGGACGAGGGGGAGGATCGCCACCCGGTGCTCGGTCTCCGCCGCGACGGTGATGTCGATTCCGCGTTCGCGCAGCCCTTCGACGTACGCGCGCATGCCGGTGCCCCGCTGACCGACGACCAGTCGCTGTCCGGCCAGTTCCTCGCAGCCGATCGACCGGACCCCGGGAAACGGGCCGTCGGGCGGGGTGACCAGGACGAAGCGCTGCTCGCCCGCGGCATGGGAGACGACCTCCTTGTCGGGAAGCGGCCCCGATGTGGCGAGCAGGCCCAGTTCGGCGGCTCCGGTGCGGACCATGTCGACGACGTCACGGCAGGTGAAGGCGGCCCGGACGTTGACCGTCACCCCGGGATGACGGTCGCTGAAGGCACGGATCATCGTGGTGAGCGGCTCGACAGCCTGGGAAGGCATCGCGGCGACATCGAGCCGGCCCTCGCGCAGTTCGTGCACGGCTGCGACGCAGGACCGGGCGGTCGCCAGACTGCGCACGGCGGCACGGGCCGGTTCGATCAACGCCGTGCCCGCCTCGGTGAGCACCGCCCTGCGGCCGATGCGGTGGAACAGGCTGTCGCCCAGGTCCCGCTCCAGGGCCCGCACGGCCTGGGAGAGCGCGGGCTGGGAGACGTACAGGGCGGTCGCCGCCCGGTTGAACCCACCGTGATCGACGATCGCGAGGAAGTACTCGAGCTGCCGGATGTCCATGACGGCCATCCTGCCCGTGGGGCACCCGGAACCCGGCGCCCCACCTCCGCCTTGCGCGGGCGCCCCGCCGGGACACTGCGTCGGTGCCCCGCCGGGATACCGCGTCGGGGCACCGCCGGGACACTGCGGCGGAGCCCCGCAGGGATACAGCGTCGGCGCCCCGCCTCACCCGTGCCAAGACCTCCACAATGCCGCGTACGCCCCGTCGGCCCTTACCAGTTCGTCGTGGCTGCCGAGTTCGCTGATGCGGCCGTTCTCGACGACGGCGATGACGTCGGCGTCGTGGGCGGTGTGCAGGCGGTGGGCGATGGCGACCACCGTGCGGCCGTCGAGGACGCGGGCCAGCGAGCGCTCCAGGTGGCGTGCCGCACGGGGGTCGAGGAGCGAGGTCGCCTCGTCGAGGACCAGGGTGTGCGGGTCGGCGAGCACCAGTCGGGCCAGGGCGATCTGCTGCGCCTGCGCCGGGGTGAGAGCCACACCGCCCGATCCGACCTCGGTGTCGAGCTCGTCCTCCAGGGCGCGCGCCCAGTCCCCGGCGTCGACCGCGCCGAGGGCGGCCCACAGCTCGGCGTCGTCCGCGCCGTTCCGGGCGAGCAGCAGGTTGTCGCGGAGGGAACCCACGAAGACGTGGTGTTCCTGGTTGACGAGCGCCACGTGCGCGCGGACGTCCTCCGCCGGCATCCGCGCCAGCTCGGCGCCGCCGAGTGTGACCCGGCCGGTGCGGGGTCCGTAGATGCCCGCGAGCAGCCGGCCAAGGGTGGACTTGCCCGCGCCGGACGGACCGACGAGTGCGACCCGCGACCCGGGCCGGACGGAGAGGGACACCTCACGCAGTACGTCGACGCCCTCGAGGTAGCCGAAGTGCACGTCGTCCGCGAGGACGTCACGCCCCTCGGGCCGCACGGAGTCGTCGCCCGCCTCGGGCTGGATGTCCCGCACGCCCACGAGGCGCGCCAGGGACACGTGCGCGACCTGCATCTCGTCGTACCAGCGCAGGATGATGTTCAGCGGGTCGACGAGCATCTGCGCGATGAGCGCGCCCGTCGTCAGCTGGCCGACGCCGATCCAGCCCCGCAGGACGAAGACGCCGCCGATCATCAGGACCGAGCAGAGCACGATGATGTGGGTGGCGTTGATGACGGGGAAGAGGACCGACCGCAGATAGAGCGTGTAGCGTTCCCAGGCCGTCCACTCCCTGATGCGCTGCTCCGACTGCTCGACGCGGAGCGCCCCGAGGCGGTGGGCCTCCACGGTCCGGCCCGCGTCGACGGTCTCGGCGAGGGCTCCGGCCACGGCGGCGTAGCCGGCGGCCTCGGAGCGGTATGCGGACGGCGCCCGCTTGAAGTACCAGCGGCAGCCGACGACCAGGAGCGGTACGGCGAGCAGCAGCGCGGGGGCGAGCGGTGGCGCGGTCACGGCGAGCCCGCCCACCAGCAGACCCGCCCACACCACGCCGATGGCCAGCTGCGGCACGGCCTCGCGCATCGCGTTGGCGAGCCGGTCGATGTCCGTGGTGATCCGGGACAGCAGGTCACCGGTGCCCGCGCGCTCCAGGACACCCGGCGGCAGCCCGACCGACCGGACCAGGAAGTCCTCCCGCAGGTCCGCCAGCATGCGCTCGCCAAGGACCGCCCCGCGCAGCCGTACCTGGTGCACGAAGAGAGCCTGCACGACGAGCGCCAGGGCGAACAGCGCGACGGTGCGTTCCAGGTGCAGCTCGCGGGAGCCGTCCGAGACGTTCTCGACGACGTCGCCGAGGAGGTAGGGGCCCACCATCGACGCGGTCACCGCGAGCGTGTTCACGCCGATGAGCAGCAGGAAGGCGCGCCGGTGGCGGCGGAACAGCTCACGTACGTAGGACCGCACGGTGGCGGGCCCTCCGACGGGCAGCGTCTCCGCGGCGGTGGGGGCGGCCGGATCGTACGCCGGTGGCGCCAGGCCGATCATGCGGACTCCTCGATGTCGATGTCGACGCCCATGTCGACGCCCGTGTCGACGCCCATGTCCACGCCTATGGCGGTGCCGAGGGCGGTGTCGATGATGCTGTCGACCGCGGTGGCTGCCGCGGCCGTCTCGTGGTCCGTCTCGCGCGTCACGACGGCCCGGTACCGGGGTTCGGTGACGATCAGGTCGCGGTGTTCGCCGACCGCGGTGACCTGGCCGTCGTGCAGGAACACCACGCGGTCGGCGCGGTCGAGGAGCAGCGGAGAGGAGGTGAGGACCACGGTGGTGCGGCCGGAGCGCAGTGCGCGCAGGCCGTCGGCGATGCGTGCCTCGGTGTGGGAGTCGACGGCGGACGTCGGCTCGTCGAGCACCAGGGCCTCGGGGTCGGTGACCAGCGACCGGGCGAGCGCGAGGCGCTGGCGCTGGCCGCCGGAGAGGGAACGCCCGCGCTCGGTGAGGTGCGCGTCCATGGGGTCGTCCCCGACCGAGCCCTGGACGAGTGCGTCGAGCACGTCGCCGCACTGCGCGGCGGCCAGGGCCTGCCGTGGACGCACGGCTCCGGACGCCGGTACGTCGAGCAGGGAGCGCAGGGTTCCGGACAGCAGGACCGGGTCCTTGTCCTGGACGAGGACGGCGGTGCGGGCGGTGTCGAGAGGCAGGCCGTCCAGCGGTACGCCGCCGAGACGGACGGACGGCAGACCCGTGGCCTCTTCGCATGCCGGGTGCCCGCCGAGCCGTTCGGCGAGCCGCCCGGCCGCGTCCGGGTCGCCGCACACCACGGCGGTCAGGCGTCCGGCCTGGGCGAGCAGACCCGTGGCGGGGTCCTGGAGATCACCGGAGGGCACGACGAGTCGACCGTCCCGCGCGCCGCCCGTCGACAGGTCGTCGGCCCGTGCAGGAGCCGGCTCCGCCACCCGCTCCAACGAAAGGACCCGTGCCGCGCGCTTCGCCGAGGGGCGGGAGAAGGAGTACGCCATCGCGATCTCCTCGAAGTGCCGCAGCGGGTAGTTGAGCAGCATCACGGCGCTGTAGACGGTGACGAGTTCGCCGACCGTGATGCGGCCCTCGCCGGCGAGGTGGACCCCGTACCAGACGAGAGCGACCAGGAGCAGTCCCGGGAGGAGTACTTGGGTGGCCGAGATCACCGCCCACATGCGGGCGCTGCGCACGGCGGCCGTGCGCACCTCCTGCGAGGCGCGCCGGTAGCGGTCGAGGAACAGGTCCTCGCCGCCGATGCCGCGCAGCACCCGTAGCCCGGCGACGGTGTCCGCCGCCAGTTCGGTGGCGCGCCCGGCCTTCTCGCGCTGGACGTCGGCGCGGCGCGTGGCGCGCGGAAGGAGCGGCAGGACGGCGAGGGCCAGGACCGGGATGCCGACGGCGACGACGACGCCGAGCGCGGGCTGGTACACCAGCAGGCCGACGCAGACCGCGAGCACGGTGAGGGCGGCCGCCGCGAACCGTGACAGCGCCTCCACGAACCAGCCGATCTTCTCGACGTCGCCCGTGGACACGGCCACGACCTCACCCGCGGCGACCCGCCGGGTGAGCGCGGCGCCGAGGACCGAGGTCTTGCGGGCGAGCAGTTGCTGGGTGCGGGCCGCCGCGGTGATCCAGTTGGTGACGGCGGTGCGGTGCAGCATGGTGTCGCCGAGCGTGACGGCGACACCGGCCAGCAGGATCACACCGCCGGAGACGGCGAGGCGGGTGCCGGAGCCGTCGACGACGGCCTGCACCGCGAGTCCCACCGTGTACGGCATTGCCGCGATGCCGAGGAAGTGCAGCAGTCCCCAGCACAGCGACCTGAGCTGGCCACCGAGCTGGTTGCGGCCGAGCCAGAGCAGGAATCGGGGGCCGGAGCGGGCATCGGGCTCGCCCGGGTCGGCGTACGGAAGGTCGCGAATGTGCATGATGTCCCAGCGGACGGAGCGGAAAGAGCGGACGGAGGTAACAAACCGTGAAAGGTTCGCCTCGTACGGTGGCCCGAAGCAAACGAATTTTCGGCACCGGGCAAAGAGTCGGCCATTACCCGGAGCGGCGCGCGGCACGGAGCACGGCGCACCCGTGCCCCGGTGCGACCATGGGGCCCATGCGAATAGCAGGAGTGGTGCGTATAGCAGGAGTGGTGCGTACGGCGGCAGCGACAGCGGTCTGCTCCGTCCTGCTGACATCCTTGGCCTCCTGTGGCTTCGGCGACGGCAGTGGCGTTCGCAAGGACGGCAGAGGAGGCAGGGAGGGGGCGGACGGCACCGACGCGCGCGCCACCGATCTCCGGCGCATCCCCGATGTGGGCGACCGGCTGCAGTCGCGGATCCCCCGCGACTCCCGTCAGGTGGTGGCCGTCTACGGCCGGAGCAGGAACCTGCCGGACGCGACGGTGGTGCTCTACACGAGGGCCGCCGCAGGTGCGGGCGGGAAGACCGCCACCTGGAAGAGGGAGCGCAGCTGGCCCGCACACAACGGCAAGAGGGGCTGGGCCCTCGACCACCGTGAGAACGACAAGCGCAGCCCCGTGGGCGTGTTCACGCTCAGCGACGCGGGCGGTGTCCTCGCCGACCCCGACCCCTCCCGCGGCTCCGGTCTGCCGTACACCGAGTCGTCGTCGTTCCAGGCCCCGCGCTACTGGCCGAAGACGCATTGGCACGATTTCGACCACGTCATCGCCATCGACTACAACCGCGTCAAGGGCACCCCGCCCAACGACCCCACGCGCCCGCAGGGCCAGGCCAAGGGCGGCAGCATCTGGCTGCACATGGACCACGGCGGCGGCACGTCGGGATGCGTGAGCCTGTCGAAGTCCGGCATGCGGTATCTGCTGCGCACGCTGGACCCGAAGCAGCACCCGGTCGTGGTGATGGGGGACAAGGCGGCCCTGCGGGACTGAAGGCTGCCCCGCGGTACTGCCCCGCGGGACTGAAGGCCGCCCCGCGATACGGCCCCGCGGTACTGCGCCGCGGGAGTGGGGCGCGGCCCCGGTGGCCGGACGGTCCGGGGCCCCACCCCGCCCGGTCAGGACTCCTTCGGCTTCTCCGAGTCCATGCCGGGCCGTGCCTTCCGCCACAGACCGCGGGTGAAGTCCGGGATCGCCTGCGGCGCGCCCTTGGCCTTGATCGAGGCGTGGCTGAGCGGGACCGGCGCCGTCCAGGTGGCAGCGTCGTACACGTCGAAGTCCGGTACGAGTCCGAGCCGCATGCACTGCATCAGGCGGAACACCATGAGGTAGTCCATGCCGCCGTGCCCGCCGGGCGGGTTGGCGTGCTCCTTCCACAGCCAGTGGTCGAACTCGGCGGCGTACTTGCCGAAGTCGCCCCATGCGTCGTCCGTGTGGTCGGGCTCGATGTAGATGCGTTCCGGGTAGTCCTCGAAGACGCCCCTGGTGCCTCCGAGGCTGTTGACGCGGCTGTAGGGGTGCGGTGTGGACACGTCGTGCTCCAGGCGGATCACGCGGCCCTTGGCGGTCTGGACGAGGCTGATGGTGCGGTCGCTCTCGATGTACGTCTCCTTCCAGCTCGGGTCGCCGGGCGGCATGTGTTCCTTGCGGTACTCGGCGAGACCGAGCGAGGGGGTGCCGAAGCTGGAGATGTGGGTGGCGCGGTCGCCGCGGTTGACGTCCATGTAGTTGGCGACGGGACCGAAGCCGTGGTTCGGGTAGAGGTCGCCGCGCAGGCGCGTGTGCCACAGCCGCCGCCACGGGCCCTCGTAGTACTTCGGGTCGAACATCAGGCCGCGCAGGTCGTGGTTGTAGGCGCCCGCGCCGTGCAGCAGGTCGCCGAACTTGCCCGCGTGCGCCATCCGCAGGACCCGCATCTCGTTCTTGCCGTAACAGCAGTTCTCCAGCTGCATACAGTGTCTGCGGGTGCGCTCGGACAGGTCGACGAGCTGCCACAGCTCGTCGAGGCGCAGCGCGGCGGGACACTCCACGCCGACGTGCTTGCCGTTCAGCATCGCCGTCCTCGCCATGGCGAAGTGCGTGTCCCAGGGCGTCGCCACGTACACGAAGTCGATGTCCCCGCGGCGGCACAGCTTCTCGTAGTCGTGGTCGCCGTTGGAGTACGTCGCGGGAGCGGGCTGCCCCGCGGCGACGACCTTCTTCGCGGCCTTGGCCGTCTTGTCCTTGACCGGGTCGCAGACCGCGACGACGCGCACGCCCGGCTGCGCGAGGAACAGATCGATCATGCTGCCGCCGCGGTTGCCGAGGCCGACGATGCCGACGCGCACGGTGGAGCGGGCCTGGAACGGTACGCCGATCATCGTCCTGCCCTGGGCTGCCGGGGCCTCGGCGGTGGTCGCCGCGGTCCCGGCCGGAACTCCGGCCGGGGCGTCCGCGTGGGCGGCGGTGGAGCCGAGGGCACCCAGGCCGAGGCCCGCCCCGGCGAGTCCGGCCGTGCGGAGGACCGTACGCCGTGAGTGACCGTCGGTGGACTCGTCGGTGGACTCTTCGGCTGCCGGTGTCGCGTTCTCGTCGTGCATCGGACCTCCGTCATCGCGGTGCCTACCAGTGGGCGGAAGCCACCCTGATGGCGGTACGAGCGGGGCGCAAGAGATCGAAGCGGCCGGAGAGTTGGACTTTTCGTCAGGTGGCGCGGTGCTGCTCGCCGGGCCGCGTGGCCCACTCCAGCTCCATCAGGACGGACCGGTAGCGCCGCCCCGTGGCATGGTCCATCCCCACCTCGCACATCCGGTTCGCCGACAGATGCGCGTCGTAGTGGCGGGACGTCACCTCCGCGGCCTCCTTGCGGGTCGCCGACCGGGTGAGTTCCTCGTGCAGCATCCCGCGGTCTCCTGCGAAGGCGCAGCAGCCGGTGTCGTCGGGCACCACGACCTCGTCCGCGCAGGCCTCGGCGACGGCGACGAGGTGGGGCTCGTCGCCCAAGTGGCGCATGGAGCAGGTGGGGTGGAGGACGGCGGAGCCGACGCGGCGGTGCGGCGTGAGGTGCGGCAGCAGCTCCTCGGCGGCCCACACCACCGAGTCGACGACCGTCAGCTCCTGGTGCAGTGCGCGGTTGTCGGCGGTGAGGTGGGGCACGACCTCGTGCGCGATGCCGAGCGTGCAGGACGAGGCGTCCACGACCAGGGGGAGGGTTCCGCCCGCGGTCCAGGCCCAGGCGGCCTCGACGATGCGATTGGCCATCACCGCGTTCCCCGCCTCGTACCCCTTGGAGTGCCAGATCGTGGCGCAGCACGTGCCCGTGACGTCGCCCGGGATCCACACGGGTTTCCCGGCGCGGGCCGAGACCGCGACGACGGCCTGGGCGAGGGAGACGTCGCCGGGGCCGGCGAAGATGCGGTTGACGCACGCCGGGTAGTAGACGGCGGACGCGCCTGCGCGCGCGGTGTGCGGGAGCGCGGCGGAGGCCGGCCCCGGGATCTCCGGCAGCCACTCCGGGACCAGATCGGGGCGCACCACTTTGCGGGCGGCGCGGGTGACGGCGGTCAGGACGCGGTCCCCGCGGTTGCCACGGGCGTCACGGTTGCCACGGGCCTCACGGGCCTCACGGGCCTCACGGGCCTCACGGGCCTCACGGGCCCCGCGGGCACCGCCGAGGACCGTGCCCAGCTTCTCCGCCGCGGCCACCGCGAGCCGCGCCGAGGTCTCGACCGCCTTGAAGTGCCGTGCGGTGAGCGCGGCCACCCGCTCCTCGCGCCGGGAGTGCCTGGCTCGCCGGAAGTCCTTCATCAGGGCGCCGGTGTCGATGCCTACGGGGCAGGCGAGCTTGCAGGTGGAGTCGCCCGCGCAGGTGTCCACGGCGTCGTACCCGTACGCGTCGACGAGCTCGTCCTCGACCGGTGAACCGGGTTCCTGGCGCATCATCTCGCGGCGCAGCACGATGCGTTGGCGCGGTGTGGTCGTCAGGTCCTCGCTGGGGCACGTCGGTTCGCAGAAGCCGCACTCGATGCACGGGTCCGCGATCGCCTCGACCTTCGGGATCGTCTTCAGGCCGCGCAGATGGGCCCGCGGGTCACGGTCGAGGACGATGCGGGGCGCGAGCACGCCGTCCGGGTCGATGACCTGCTTCGTGCGCCACATCAGCTCCGTCGCCCGCGGTCCCCATTCGAGTTCGAGGAACGGCGCGATGTTGCGGCCCGTCGCGTGCTCCGCCTTCAGTGAGCCGTCGAAGCGCTCGACGGTCAGCCGGCAGAACTCGTCCATGAACGCGGCGTACCGGTCCACGTCGGCGGGCAGGCCCGCGTCGAAGGCGAGCAGGAAGTGCAGGTTGCCGTGCGCGGCGTGGCCGGCCACGGCGGCGTCGAAGCCGTGCCGGGTCTGGAGTTCGAGGAGTGCCTCGCAGGCCTCGGCGAGGCGTGACGGAGGGACGGCGAAGTCCTCGGTGATCAGTGTCGTGCCCGCGGGGCGGGTGCCGCCGACGGCCGTCACGAATGCCTTGCGGGCCGTCCAGTAGCCCGCGATCGTCCTCGGGTCGCGGGTGAACGCGTTGCTCACCGAGGCCACGGGCGCCACGAGGGCGAGTCCGTCGAGGGCCTCGGCGGCCGCCGCCTCGTAGGCCGTCTGCCGGGCCTCGTCCGGCGCGCGGAACTCCACCAGGAGCGCGGCCGTGTCCTTGGGCAGCCGCGCCCAGTCGGCCGGGACGCCCCGGACGCTGACCGACGCGCGCAGGGTGTTGCCGTCCATCAGCTCCACGGCGAGCGCGCCCGCGTCGTTGAACCGGGGCACGGCGGCCGCGGCGGCGGGCAGGGACGGGAAGAACAGCAGGGCCGTGGAGACCCGCCGGTCCAGTGGGAGGGTGTCGAAGACGACCTCGGAGATGAAGCCGAACGTACCCTCGGAGCCGACCATGAGGCCGCGCAAAATCTGTACGGGCGTCGCGCCGTCGAGGAACGCGTCCAGGCGGTAGCCGTTGGTGTTCTTGATCTCGTACTTCGCGCGGATGCGGGCGGTGAGGCGCGGGTCGGCCTCGATCTCGCGCTTGATCTCCAGAAGGCCCGCGCACAGGGCGGGTTCGGCGTGCGCGAGGAGCTCGTCGGCGTCGGGGTCCGCCGTGTCGACGACCGTGCCGGAGGGCAGCACGAAGGTCAGGGACGCGACCGTGCGGTAGGAATTGCGGGTGGTGCCCGCGGTCATGCCGGAGGCGTTGTTCGCGACGACGCCGCCGACGGTGCAGGCGATCGCGCTCGCCGGGTCGGGGCCGAGGACGCGGCCGTGCCGGGCGAGGGTGGCGTTGGCGCGCACGATCGTCGTGCCGGGGCCGATCCGCGCGCGGACTGTGCGCTCCGGCCCCTCGGCGCCTTCCGCACCGTCGACGCTCCCGGTGCGCTGCGGCTCCGCGGCGCCTTCCGCGCCGCCGATGCTCCTGGTGCGCTGCGGCTCCGCGGCGCCTTCCGCATCGTCGACGCTCCCGGTGCGCTCCAGCAGCCCGCCCCCGTCCCCGCTCCCGCCCCGTGAGCCGTCGAGCACCTCGACGCCCGCCCAGTGCTTCCGTACGTCCACGAGGATGTCCTCGCCCTGCGCCTGGCCGTTCAGGGAGGTCCCCGCGGCGCGGAAGACGACCTCGCGGCCGCGGCCATGTGCGTACGACAGGACCGCCGACACGTCGTCGATGTCCTCGGCGACGACCACGACCTGGGGCACGAAGCGGTAGGGGCTCGCGTCCGACGCGTACCGGACCAGGTCGGACACCTTGCTCAGGACCTTGCCGGGGCCGAGGAGCGCCGCCAGGTCGTCGCGCAGCGGTGCGGGGGTGCCGCCGGCCAGGGCGTCGGGGACCCGGTCGGAGGACGCCGCCCGGCCGTCGGGGGCGGGGCGCAGGGCTTCGGGGTCGGGCTCCAGCAGGGGCATGGCCTCTCCTCAACGGGTTCGGCGGGTTCCGGCGGGTTCAGCGGGTTCAGGCGGGTCCGGCGGGTTCGGGTGGGTCCGGCGGGTCCGGCGGGTCCGGGCGGGTTTGGCGAGTTCGGGCGGGTCCGGTGGGTCCGGCGGAGACCCCCGTTCAGCAGTGCGGCTGATCCGGCGCGTCGATCAGGGCGTCGAGCAGCCCGCCCAGCTGCTCGCGCTGAGCGGCGTCCAACGGAGCCAGGATGTCCTCCGCGGCGGCCCGGCGCGCGCCGCGCAGTCGGCCGAGGGCCTCGCGCCCGCCCTCCGTGAGCTCTATGCGGATGACGCGGCGGTTGGTGGGGTCGGGCACGCGGCGCACGAGGCCCGCCCCCTCCAGGCCGTCGACCAGGCTGGTCACGGCGCGCGGGACGACCTCCAGGCGCTGCGCGAGGTCCGCCATGCGCGGCGGTGTGTCGTAGGACGACAGGGTGCGCAGCAGGCGGGACTGCGCCGGCGTGACACCGACGGGCTCCAGATGGCGCTTCTGGATGCGGTGCAGCCGACGGGTGAGCCGCAGCAGCTGCTCGGCCAGCAGTCCGTCGGTGTCCGGTGTGCTCATGGGGGAACGGTATCAGGACCTCGTACATTGTGAGCATAGGTAACAATGAGCTATGCTCCTATAGTCATCGCCGGTCCGCCGCGCCCGGCCCCTCTCGCCTTCCCGTAGGAGCCCATGCGTCACGACGAACGCGCCACAGGTCCCGGCGCCACGGACGACCCCGAGCAGCCGCACCAGCTGCGTCGCATCCTCCGCCTCTTCCGTCCCTACCGCGGCCGCCTCGCCCTCGTGGGCCTGCTGGTCTGTGCCGCGTCCCTGGTCTCGGTGGCCACGCCCTTCCTCCTCAAGGAGATCCTCGACACCGCCATCCCCGAGGGCCGCACGGGGCTGCTGAGCCTGCTGGCCCTCGGCATGGTCCTCAGCGCGGTCGTCACCAGCGTCTTCGGCGTCCTTCAGACGCTGATCTCCACGACCGTCGGCCAGCAGGTCATGCACGATCTGCGCACCGCCGTGTTCGGACGCCTCCAGCACATGTCCCTCGCCTTCTTCACGCGCACCCGCACGGGCGAGGTCCAGTCCCGCATCGCCAACGACATCGGCGGCATGCAGGCGACCGTCACGTTTACGGCGACGTCCCTGGTGTCGAACCTGACGAGCGTGGTCGCCACGGTCGTCGCGATGCTCGCCCTCGACTGGCGTCTCACGGTCGTCTCGCTGCTGCTGCTCCCGGTGTTCGCGTGGATCAGCCGGCGGGTGGGCCGCGAGCGCAAGAAGATAGCCACCGAACGCCAGAAGCAGATGGCCGCGATGGCGGCCACGGTCACGGAGTCGCTGTCGGTCAGCGGCATCCTGCTCGGCCGCACGATGGGCCGCTCCGACTCCCTGACACGGTCCTTCGGGGAGGAGTCCGAGCGGCTCGTGGACCTGGAGGTCCGCTCCAACATGGCCGGGCGCTGGCGCATGGCCGTGATCAGCATCGTGATGGCGGCGATGCCCGCCGTCATCTACTGGAGCGCCGGTCTCGCCCTCCAGCTCGGCGGCCCCACCGTCTCCATCGGCACGCTCGTCGCCTTCGTCTCGCTCCAGCAGGGCCTGTTCCGGCCGACCGTGAGCCTGCTGTCCACCGGTGTGCAGATCCAGACGTCACTCGCCCTGTTCCAGCGCATCTTCGAGTACCTCGACCTGCCCATCGACATCACCGAACGCGACGGACCCGTCCGCCTGGAGACGGTCAAGGGCGAGGTGCGGTTCGAGAACGTGGACTTCCGGTACGACGAGCAGGGCGCCCCCGTGCTCGACGGCATCGACCTCACGGTGCCCGCGGGCAGCAGCCTCGCGGTCGTCGGGCCCACGGGATCCGGCAAGTCCACCCTCAGCCACCTGGTGCCCCGGCTGTACGACGTGAGCGGCGGCCGGGTCACGCTCGACGGCGTCGACGTGCGCGACCTGGACTTCGACACCCTCGCCCGCGCGGTCGGCGTCGTCTCCCAGGAGACCTACCTCTTCCACGCCTCGGTCGCGGACAACCTGCGCTTCGCCAAGCCGGACGCCACGGACGAGGAGATGCGGGCGGCGGCGCGCGCGGCCCAGATCCACGACCACATCGCGGCCCTGCCCGACGGCTACGACACGGTCGTCGGGGAGCGCGGCCACCGCTTCTCCGGCGGCGAGAAGCAGCGCCTCGCCATCGCCCGCACGATCCTGCGCGACCCGCCCGTCCTCATCCTCGACGAGGCGACCAGCGCGCTCGACACCCGCACGGAGCACGCCGTGCAGCAGGCCATCGACGCCCTGTCGGCCAACCGGACGACGCTCACCATCGCCCACCGCCTGTCGACGGTCCGCGACGCCGACCAGATCGTGGTCCTGGACTCCGGCCGGATGGCCGAGCGCGGCACCCACGCCGAGCTGCTCGCCCGAGGGGGCCGGTACGCCGCCCTGGTGCGCAGGGACGCGCAACTGGAGCCGGTGACGTAGGGCAGTGGGGCGAGCCGTACAGGACCCGGACCCATATGTACAGGAAATATGATGAATGTCGGGTTAGCGTGCCCGCATGCACACCACGACCCCGCCAGGGGGAACGAAACGGAGCGCGATCCGGCTGACGCGCCGGGGCTGGATCGCTGTGATCGCCATCGGTACCGCGGCGGCGGCCACCGCCGTGGCGGTGCCGCTGCTGCTGCCCGACGACGAGGCCCGGCCCAAGACGCTGACCGTCCCCGAGGGCTGGCGCTCCGGCCAGGTGTACGCGGCCGTCGACAAGGCCCTCAAGGTACGGCCCGGCACCACGAAGCAGACCGTCTCCAAGACCGACCTCAAGCTGCCGGGCGACGCGGGCGGCAACCCCGAGGGCTATCTCTTCCCCGCGACGTATCCCATCGGCTCCCAGTCGACGCCCGCCTCCGTCCTGTCGTACATGGTCAACACCGCGAACAAGAAGTTCAGCGGGGGACATGTCACCGCCGGGGCCGACCGGAACGCCGTGAACGTCTACCAGACGGTCACCATCGCCAGCATGGTCGAGGCCGAGGCGGACAGCGAGAAGGACATGGGCAAGGTCGCCCGCGTCATCTACAACCGCCTGGACCGGGGCATGCCGCTGCAGATGGACTCCACCATCAACTACGCGCTCAACCGCTCCACCTTGAAGACCACCAACCGCGATACGAAGATCAGCAGCCCCTACAACACCTATTCCCGCATGGGCCTGCCGCCGACGCCGATCAGCAACCCCGGCGAGGCCGCCATGCGCGCCGCGACCAGCCCCGCACCGGGGGACTGGCTGTACTTCGTGACGGTGAAGCGCGGGGACACGCGGTTCACCGCGCGGTACGAGGAACAGCAGCGGAACGTGGCGGAGTTCAACCGCAACGGACAGCGGGCCGCCGCCCACTGAGCGGCGGGCCTTGTGCCGCCCCGGTCCGCGCGAGACCCTGGCGTGCGCTGTGCCGAACCACAGGCAACGGACGCACCACGCACCGCACATGATCCCGACCCACCCACGGTCCAGGAAAGGTTCAGGTGCACCGCTGATGAGAAGGTCCTCCCGCCGCAGGACGGCAGGCGCGGCGCTGTCCGCCGCGCTGCTCGCCGCGGGTCTCCAGCTCGGCGTCGCTCCGGGCGCGGGCGCGCATGCCGGTACGGGTTCCGGCACCGGTTCCGGCACCGGTTCCGGTGGTGGTGACAAGGCCGGGGAGGCGGTGCCGGACGGCTGGATCGTCGTCCTGAAGGAGCCCGCGGGCGCCGCCCCCGCCGATGTGCCCGCGGTGGCGCGCGAACTCGTCGGGCGGGCCGAAGGCGCGCGGCTCGGACATGTGTACCGGGCCGCGCTGCACGGGTTCTCCGCCCGGATGACCCGCGCGCAGGCGGCCCGCACGGCTGCCGACCCGCGCGTGGCCCTCGTACGCCAGGACACCCGCGTGCGCCTCGACGCTCCGGGGGAGCGGGCCCGCACCTCCCCCGGGCACGCCCCCGCCCCGCAAGCAGCCGGGACGCAGCCGGTCGACGGGACGCAGCCGGTCGAGGGAACAGAGCCGGTCGACGGGACGCACCCGGTCGGCGAGACACACCCGGTCGACGGGACGCAGCCGAACGCCCCCTGGGGGCTCGACCGCATCGACCAGCGGCGGCTGCCGCTCTCCACGACGTACACGTACCGGACCACCGCGCCGGACGTCGGCGTGTA
The DNA here is from genome assembly GCF_009755605.1 of Streptomyces typhae. Taxonomy (GTDB): domain Bacteria; phylum Actinomycetota; class Actinomycetes; order Streptomycetales; family Streptomycetaceae; genus Streptomyces; species Streptomyces typhae. Next base: position 368,919 of record NZ_WPNZ01000006.1, on the reverse strand, counting down.
CGTCATCGACACCGGACTGCGCACCTCGCACCGCGAGTTCGGCGTCCGGGCCTCCGTGGGCGTCGACACGGTCGGCGACGGACAGGACGGCGACGACTGCAACGGCCACGGCACCCACGTCGGCGGGGTCGCCGCGGGGACCACCTACGGGGTGGCGAAACAAGCCAGGCTGGTGGCGGTGCGGGTCCTCGGCTGCCAGGGGTCGGGAACCGTATCCGGAGTCGTCGCGGGCGTCGACTGGGTGACGGCGAACGCCGTGCGGCCCGCCGTGGCCAACATGAGTCTGGGCGGCGGAGCCAGCGACATCATCGACCGGGCCGTGCGCGGGTCCATCGCGTCGGGCGTCACGTACACCGTCTCGGCGGGCAGTTCGGGCCAGTCGGGTGGCGCCTGCGCCGGCTCCCCGGCGCGTGTGCCCGAAGCGGTGACCGTCGGCGGAAGCGACCGCTCCGACCGTGTGACGTCGTCCTCCAACCACGGCAAGTGCGTGTCGCTGTTCGCGCCGGGGGCCCAGATCACCTCGGCATGGAAGGACGGCGACGACGCCACGGCCACGCTCAGCGGTACGTCGATGGCGACCGCGCACGCCGCGGGCGCGGCGGCGCTCCACCTGGGCCTGCGCCCCGCGGACACACCGGCGCAGGTGAAGCGCGGCCTGGTCGACAACGCCACCACGGGCGTGCTCCAGGGCAACCAGCCGGTCGTGCCCGACAAGCTGCTCCACACCCTGTACCCGGACCCGGGGGGCTTCTGACCCGGGTCGGCCCGTACCGCCGCAACCGGTCCTGGCATGCCTCATTTTGAGTCAGCAAGCGCCGTTGATTGTTCCCCGATCGCCAGTTTCAGTCGCCGTGGGCGCGTGGAGGTTCCATGCTTGGCTCCCGGTTCCGAAACCAGGGCGTCCGCGGGCGTCCGGAGGGAACCGCTCCGGACGTAGACGGACGCGGACGCACATGAGGAGCCTGATGCACAGGCGAGACAGGAAACATCCACGCGGCGGGCAGGGCGGCGAGGAAGCCCCACCACCGGCCGGGCGAGGTGAGGGGAGCGCCGGGTGACCGGCAAGCCCATGTCGACGCCGTTCTCGGAGGGCTCCCCGCGCGGCAAGCGGGGCCGTAAGCTCGGACCGGTCACGGACGGAACCGGTCCGGCCCACCGCGCCTGGCTGGAACCGCTGCGCGCGTCCTATCTGGCCAGCGGTCTGACGATCGGCCATCTCGAGCGCGAGACGGGCTGGTCCCGGTCGAAGATATCCGAGCTCCTGCGCGCGGCGGGGCGCTATCCGCGCTGGGAGTTCACCCGCAGCCTGCTCACCGCGCTGCACTGGCCCGCCCCTTCGATGGCGTACATGCGCGCCCTGTGGGCCCTCGCCGCACGCGAGGCCAACAAGCGCACCATCTGGATCAACAGCTGCCTGCGGGGGGACGGCCTGTCCGCCGACGACCGCCTTCCCCTGCACTTCGCCGCGTTCCAGGACCTGTACCGCGACGCCTACACCGGGTACGCGCACACCTTCCTGCGCCGCCGCCCCGACGCACGGCGCGCCGTGAACGACGTCTTCATGCTGCTGCTGTTCCTCTGGGACGAGGCCCTCGCCGGTGACAACCCCGAGCGGTTCGCCTGGCAGATCCTGCGCCAGACCGTCATGGAGCGCACACCCCACCCCGACGGCAGTCCCGCCCTCCTCGAAGCCGCCTTCGACACGCTCGCCCTGCGCACGGCCGACGACCCCGTCGCACAGATCGAGGAGTCCATGCGTCTCTTCGACGCGCTGCGGCGGCTGCCCGCGGGTCAGCTCGACGTCATGGTGCTGCTGCATCTGCGCGGCATGGACGAGACCGCCGTCGCCGCGGTGCTCGGCGTGCCGCTCGCGACGGTGCGCTCCACGGCCCGGCACGCCCGGCGCCACCTCGACGGCCGCTTGCGCTCCGCCTTCCAGGAGGGACACCCCCGTGACCGGAACGATTGACGAACTGCTCGCCCGCGCCCGGCTCCAGGACGAGACCGACACCCCGGTCGACCCCGTCCGCATGCCCCGGCCCGGCACCGCTGCGGCCCCCGGGCGGCGCCCGTCCACCGTCGCGGGCCACGCCCACCGCGCCGCCGCCGTCCCCGCGCCCGCCACCGGACCCCTGGGACCGCCGGGCCCTTTGGGTGCCACGGCCGCGGCGGGCCGCAGCGGGGGAGCGGACAGTACCTCCCAGGACGCGGTGCGCGACCTGCGGAACCTGTGCGAGGCGGTCGTGACCGCCGGGTCCCTCGCCTCGCTGCGCGTCTTCCTCACCCGGGTGCTGCCCGAGCCGCCCGGGGCCCGGGTCATCGGCTGCATCCTGCAGTTGAACGGCGCGGAGGAGTCGGCCCGCTTCTGGTGGCAGTACGCGGCGGGCGCCGGTGACGCCGCCGCTTCGTACTGCCTCCATCTGCATCACGCCTCCCTCGGAGAGCGGGATGAGGCGGCGTGGTGGCGGGCACAGACCCCTGGCGCCTCGGAGGCGCCCGACACCTCGGGGCACTCCGGCGGCTCTGGGGCCCCCGACACCTCGGGGCACTCCGGCGGCTCTGGGGCCCCCGGCGCCCCGGGGCACTCCGGCGGTTCGCGGGCCACCGGCACCTCGGGGCACTCCGGCGGCTCCGGGCCGGACGCAGAACTGCCCGAGCCGGGCTTCCCGCGCGACCACCCGCCCGTGCGCACCGACCGGAGCGTGCCGACCATGCTGCGGGTGCTCGGCCGCCTCAAGGTCTCCGACCGGGTGGCCGGCCCGTACATCCGGTCGTCCGATCACTGCGCCCGGCCGTCCGATCCGTACGCAAGGCCGGCCGATTCGCACCACGGGCCGGCCGATCCGTACGCCCGCTCGTCCGATCCGTACGCCAGGCCGCCCGTCGTGCGCGTCGTCATGGACTATGTCGCGTCCGCCGTCGACTATGTGGACCCCGACCTCGAACTCCCGCTGCCCTGCGCCGACTTCACCAACCACATCCGGCTCCTCACCACCCCGGCGGCCCGCCCGGCGCCCCGCTCGACGGCGTCCCGGAGACCCCTCGCCGTCCGGGCCCGACCCGTACCGCACGCCGAAGCGGGGTGAGGGCCCGCGTCACACCCCGGCCGGCACCCCGTCGAGCAGCCGCACGATGTCCCGCACCGCCGCCCGCCCCGCCCGGTTGGCGCCGACGGTGCTCGCCGACGGGCCGTATCCGACCAGGTGCACCCGGGGGTCGGCCGCCGACCGGGTGCCGTCCATGCGGATGCCGCCGCCCGGCTCCCGCAGCCGCAGCGGGGCCAGATGCTCGACCGCCGCGCGGAAACCGGTCGCCCACAGGATGACGTCGGCCTCGACATGGCGTCCGTCGGCCCAGGTCACACCGTCGGGCGTGATCCGGTCGAACATCGGGAGCCGGTCGAGGACGCCGTCGGCGCGCGCCTTGCGCACCGCGTCGTTGAGCGGGAGGCCGGTCACCGACACCACGCTCAGCGGGGGCAGCCCCTGCCGCACCCGCTCCTCGACCATCGCGACGGCGGCCCGGCCGCGGTCCTCGTCGAAGGGGCCCTCGGCGAAGACGGGCGGGCGCCGCGTCACCCACCAGGTCTCGGCGGCGTAAGGCGCGATCTCCATCAGGTGCTGGGTGCCGGACGCGCCGCCGCCCACGACGATCACACGCTGCCCTCGGAACGCCTCGGGCCCCGGGTAGACCGCGGTGTGCAGCTGCCGGCCGCGGAAGGTCTCCTGCCCGGGGTAGCGCGGCCAGAAGGGCCGGTCCCAGGTGCCGGTCGCGTTGATCAGGGCCCGGGTCGACCAGGTGCCCGCGTCCGTCTCGACGAGGAGCCGCCCGCCCTCGCCCTCGACGACCCGGTGCACGTCGACGGGCCGCCGCACGCGCAGGTCGAAGCGCTGTTCGTAGGCGTCGAAGTACTCCCCGACGACCTCCGACGAGGGCCGCTCGGGGTCCGCGCCCGTCAGCTCCATGCCCGGCAGCGCGTGCATGCCGTGCACCTTGCCGTACGTCAGGGACGGCCACCGGAACTGCCACGCGCCCCCGGGGCGCGGCGCGTGGTCGAGGACGACGAAGTCCCGCTCCGGTTCGAAACCCCTGCGCCGCAGGTGGTAGGCGGCGGCCAGGCCCGCCTGACCGGCGCCGATCACCACCACGTCCACCTCGGTGGGGGCGGCGGCTCGTACCTCGATGTCGTTCACGCTTCTACTAACTACGGCAGGGGACGGGATCTTCCCGCCCTCCTCGGGGGAGACCGTTCCGCCCCCTGCCACAGGCGTACACCGCGGGCTCAGCGCCCCCCTGCCACCAGCAGCGGCGCGCCGCCGGGAGCCGACGCAGGGCGGCCGTTCGCCGCCGGGACACCGGTGAGCGGCGAGGCCGGGACGCGCGGCAGCAGCCCGCGCGCCGCGAGGTCGGGGATCACGCCCTCGCCGAACCAGTACGCCTCCTCCAGATGCGGATAGCCGGACAGCACGAAGTGGTCGATGCCGAGCGCGTGGTACTCCTCGATCCGGTCGGCGACCTCGGCGTGGCTGCCCACCAGGGCGGTGCCCGCGCCGCCGCGGACCAGGCCGACGCCCGCCCACAGGTTCGGCGCGATCACCAGGTCGTCGCGGGTGCCGCCATGCAGCGCGAGCATGCGCTGCTGGCCCACCGACTCGCTGCGGCCGAGTGCCTCCTGCGCGGCGGCGATGGTGGCCGGGTCGAGATCCGCGAGCAGCCGGTCGGCGGTGGCCCAGGCCTCGGCGGCGGAGTCGCGGGAGATGGTGTGCAGCCGGATGCCGAAGCGCACCGTGCGGCCCTCGGCCTCGGCGAGGCCCCGGATCCAGTCGATCTTCTTCTGCACCTGCTCGGGCGGCTCGCCCCAGGTGAGGTAGACGTCGCTGTGCCGGGCGGCGACCGGGCCCGCGGCGGGCGACGAGCCGCCGAAGAAGATCTCCGGCAGCGGTTCGGGAGGCAGCGCGGTCAGGCCGCCGTCGATCCGGTAGTGCTCGCCCTCGAAGTCGTACGGGCGTCCGCTCCACGCCCCGCGCACCACCGAGAGGAACTCGTCGGTGCGGGCGTAGCGGCGGTCGTGGTCCAAGTGGTCGCCGAAGCGCCGCTGTTCGGTGGAGTCGCCGCCGGTGACGACGTTGAGCAGCAGCCGCCCGCGGGTGATGCGCTGGTAGGTCGCCGCCATCTGGGCCGCGAGCACCGGTGAGATCACCCCGGGCCTGAACGCCACGAGGAACTTCAGCCGCTCGGTGTGCTGCGCGAGCGCCACGGTGGTCAGCCAGGCGTCCTCGCACCAGGTGCCGGTCGGGGTGAGCACCGCCTCGAAGCCCAACTGCTCGGCGGCCTTGGCGATCTGGGCCAGATACTCGATGTCGGGGGCGCGCACGCCGCTGACCGGTGTGACGCGGGAGCGCTTGATGCCGCCGTCGGTGTAGGCGTGCCGGTCCACGAGGGTGCGGCCGTCGCCGCCCGTCGGCAGGAACCAGTGGAGGTGGACGGTCATGCTCAGGACTCCTTGTAGGTGCGGGGAGCGGTGGTGGAGGGCGGCAGCGAGCCGTTGAACCGGGTGTCGGTGAACTCGGCGAAGTCGACGCGGCGCGGAATGAGCTTCAGGTCCGCGAAGGTGTCGACGATGCGCTGCTCGGAGGCGATGGCGGCGCGGTCCACGGCGACGGGGACGCGGGTGCCGTTGGTGCGCTTGACGGCGTCGAGCGCCACCTCGTACGGCAGCCCTGTGTCCTTCGCCCAGACCTTCGCCCACGCCTCGGGGTGCTCGAAGACCCAGTCCTGGGCCTTGCGCAGCCGCCGCAGATAGTCGTCGATCGCCTTCGACTTCTCCTTGTCCTGGAGCGCGCCGGGCGCGGCGACCTGGAAGCTGAGCCCGTTGACCAGGCCCTCGCCGTCGGTGAGCACCCGTGCCTTGCCGCCGCGCAGGACCTGGGAGGTGTACGGGTCCCACACCGCCCAGGCGTCCACCTTGCCGGCGCTGAAGGCCGCGAGCGCGTCAGCGGGCTGGAGGTACTTGACGTGTACGTCCTCGAGCGTCAGGCCGGCCTTCTTGAGGGACGCGATGAGCTGGTAGTGCGCGGACGAGCCCTGCGCCACCGCGACGGACCTGCCCTTGAGGTCGGCGGTGCCGCGCAGCTTCGAGTCCTTCGGTACGGCGATCACCTCGCCGTGCGCGGTGCCGTGGGTCGCCGCCACCACGGAGATCCTGGAGCCCGCGCCCGCGGCGAACACGGGAGGCGTGTTGCCGACCGCGCCGATGTCGACGGCCTTGGCGTTCACCGCTTCGAGGAGCGGCGGCCCGGACGTGAACGTGGACCACTTGATCTTGTACGTGAGGTCGTCGAGCTCTCCCGCGGCCCGCAGGACCGCCTCCGAACCGCCCTTCTGGTCGCCGATGTCGAGGGTGAGGGACCCCTTTCCGTCGGTGGTGCCACCGCCGAGGCCACCACTGGAGGAATGGGCGGAGGAGGTCCCCGCGCAAGCGGCGAGCGGCAGGGCCAGGGGGAGGAGCAGCAGGGGGACGAGGCGTCGGCGTGAGCGGCGAGGCATGGGCACGGATCCGTTCTCGGGGATGTCGGGTGCGGCTCTTGCGGAGTGCGGGGGTGGCGGGCGGTGGACGGTGGAGGGCGGGACGGCGGTGTCAGGCCGCGTGGGCCTCGGTGCCGGGGGAGGCGACGGCCGGTGCCTCCACCCCGAGGCGTTCGAGCAGTCCCGCACGGAGCGCGGCGAACCGCGGGTCGGCGATGTCACGGGGCCGCGGCAGGTCGATCCGCTGCTCGTGGGCGATGACCCCCTCGTCCATGACGAGGACGCGGTCGGCGAGCAGCACCGCCTCCTCCACGTCGTGCGTGACGAGCAGCACGGCGCAGCCGCGGCGCTGCCACAACTCGTCGACCAGGCGCTGGGCCTTGACCCGGGTCAGCGCGTCCAGGGCGCCGAACGGCTCGTCGAGGAGCAGCAGATCCGGTTCGCGCACCAGCGCGCGGGCCAGCGACGCACGCTGGGCCTCGCCCCCGGACAGGGTCTTGGGCCAGGCCTGCGCGCGGTGGCCGAGCCCGACCTCCGCGAGGGCCTGCTCCGCGCGGGCCCGCTCCGGCTTGCCGGGCAGCCCGAGCAGGACATTGCGCCACACCCGCTTCCAGGGCATGAGGCGGGGCGCCTGGAACGCCACGGCCTTGCGGCGCGGGACGAGGACGGTGCCCTCGATGTCGCGGTCGAGCCCGGCGAGGACGCGCAGCAGGGTGGACTTGCCGCAGCCGCTGCGGCCGAGCAGGGCGACGAACTCCCCGGCGCGCACGTCCAGGTGGAGGCGGTCGATGACCGGCCGGCCGTCGAAGGCGCGGGTGAGGCCGTCCACGCGTACGGCGGTGGCGGTCTCGCGGGGGTGTCCGGCGGCGTCGGGCCCCGAGGGGTTGCCGGTCACCGGCCGGTGAACGTCGGTCGCCATTGCAGGAGCAGCCTTTCGAGAGTGCGGACCACGAAGTCGGCGAGCAGGCCGAGGAAGGCGTAGACGATCAGGCAGACGACGATGACGTCGGTCCGCAGGAAGTCCCGTGCCTGGACCATCAGGAAGCCGATGCCGGAGTCGGCGTTGATCTGTTCGGCGAAGACGAGGGCGAGCCAGGCGATGCCCAGGGAGTACCGCAGTCCGGTCATGGCGCCGGGGAGCGCGCCGGGCAGGATCACCTGCCGGACCAGGCCCCACCGGGACAGACCGAGGGACTCCCCGGCCTCGATGAGCTGGGAGTCGACGCCGCGGATGCCCGCGTACACGTTCAGATAGAGCGGGAACGACACACCGAGCGTGATGACGGCGATCTTGGGTGTCTCGCCGATGCCGAACCAGAGGATGAACAGCGGGATGAGCCCCACGAACGGCACCGTCCGCAGCATCTGCACGCTGGCGTCGACCAGGTCCTCACCGACGCGGAAGAGACCGGAGACGAGCGCGAGCCCGGTGCCGACGAGGGTGCCGAGCAGCAGCCCGACGGCGACGCGCTGCAGCGACACGCCCATGGCGGTGGTCAGCGAACCGTCCTCGATCAGGTCCCCCGCGACACGGGCGATGGTCCCGGGCGGCGCGAGCACGTCGGGGGCGAGGACCCCGGTGGCGCTGAGGAGTTGCCACAGGCCGAGCAGCAGGACGGGTCCCGTGGTGCGGCGCAGCCAGCGGGGGACGCGGGTCCGGCGCGACGAGGACGCGACCAGGGCAACGAGGTCGGGGGCGGGCGGAGGCGCAGGCGAGGTGGTCTTTTCCAGTGATATGTCGGGTGTGGTGGATGGCGGTGGGGCATGACTGATGCTCATGGCGCTCCAGGGCAGGGCGGGGTGCGTGCGGTACGCGGTACGCGTTACGCGTTACGCGTTACGCGTTACGCGGAGAGTGACTCGGCGCCGCTCGGCGCACGCGGCGCGAGAGGGGTGCTCAGCGTGGGGGAAACGCTTCAGTGCCCGGCACGGCGTGACGGAGCACCGGGGCACGGCGGAAAACGGCCCGGAGGATGCACCGCCGAAGGAGGCACCGGAGGAAGCGGGGGAGGAGAAGGAGGCGCGTCAGCAGCCGCGGCGACACGCGGAGGAGGCCACCCGCAGCAGGTCGATGTGACCGCGCGAAGTGAGCAGAGCTGAACGCAACATGCGCCGAAACGTAGCGATCTCGTCCGCGTACGGTCAACGGTGTCTCGATCGGCGGACATCCCGTATCGCTGAATGGGACCACCGCTCCGCTGCGCGGAGTCGCCGGATCGCCGGACCGGATCGCTGGACCGGAGCAGCACCGGATCGCCGGACCGGTGCAGGACCGGATCGCCGGACCGGTGCAGGACCGGATCGCCGGAACGGGCAAGGACCGAACGCTGCGCACATGCAGGACCGAGCCGCCGGACCGGTGCAGGCTGGTGCAGGATGGGAGACATGAACGACACGTCAGGTGCCTTCACCACCCGGATCCTGAACGTCCAGAGCGGCTCCGCGGAGACGGTCGTGGACCTCACCCACGAGTGCGAGAGCTTTCTGCGCGACGCGGCCCGTGGACGCGACGGTCTGCTCAACGTCTTCGTCCCGCACGCCACAGCCGGCGTCGCCGTCCTGGAGACCGGCGCGGGCAGCGACTCCGACCTCCTCGCCGCGCTGCACACCCTGCTGCCCGCCGACGACCGCTGGCAGCACCGCCACGGCAGCCCCGGCCACGGCCGCGACCATGTGCTGCCCGCCCTGATCGCCCCGCACGCGACGCTGCCGGTGATCGGCGGCGCCCTGGAGCTAGGCACCTGGCAGTCGGTGTGCCTGGTCGACACGAACAAGGACAACCCGGACCGCCAGGTGCGCCTCAGCTTCCTCGGCTGACTCGCCGCGGCCCTCCGCCCGCCGCGTGCCGCAGGACCGCGCGGGCGATCTCGTCGTTGCGCCGGAAGAAGCCCGCGTCGGTGTCCGCGTGCGGGAACTGCTCGGGGCCCGCGAGGTACCAGGTGCCCTGGGCGCGCCCTGCCGCGTCGACGGGGTGCCCGTCACGCACGCGTACGGCCCCGGTGGCGCGGGGGCGGCCGGAGGCGTCGGGGGCCGTCTCCTCGCTGATGTGGCCGGCCGTGAGGAGCCGGCGCAGCAAGGGGTCGGCGGTGCGGGCGAGATCGGGGTCGGGCAGTCGGGCGTCGAGCAGGATCCGGGCCGTGTACGAGGCTCGCACGCGCGGGCTCGACGCGCGGAAGACGGCGCGGGCCGCTGCGGCGTGCGCCGCAGCGGTGCGGGCCTCCCCGGCCCGAGCGTCCACGTCGTGGGCCACCTCGGTGTGATCGTCCACGTCGTGGGCCACCCCCGCGTGTCCGGCCTCCGCGGTCACGGTCGTGCCGGGGCCGGTGAAGGTGACGACGCCCGCCTCGCTGAGCGCGATGAGCTGCTCCATCCGCAGTGGCGGCGGGCCGCTGCTCAGGAAGGCACCGACGGAGAAGCGGCGCAGCGCGGCGGCGGCGGCCGCGGGCGGGAGTTCGCCCCCGTTGTACAGCTCCCCGAGGACACCGCCGACCGTGCCGAGCGCGCGGACCACGGCCACGTGCGCGCTGTGCCGAGGATCGCGCCGCCGCCGCACGCTGTCGCGCAGGTGCGCGCGCACCCGCTGTTGCAGCGCGAGCGGACCCACGCGGCGGAGCCCCGCGAGCGGATCGGTGAGGTGGTCGGGGTCGAAGTGGTCGTCGGGGTCGGGGACGGCGGCGCGCACGAGCTTGGCGGCCCGGTCGTCGTGCCACGCGAAGTGCTCGTACTGCGCGGCGAACGCGGCCCGGTCCATGCGGGTGCGTTCGGGGTGGGCCGTGAACAGCTCGTGGTAGTACGCCCGGCACAGCTCCTGGAGGGCGAGGGGCCACACGTCGCGGTCGAAGTCGAATCCGGGCCGGCGCAGCAGCGCGCGGCAGGCCGCGGCGGTGAGGTGGCGCGGGGGCGGAGCGGGCGCGGTGAGGTCGTGGGCGGGTTTGGGGTACGGGGGGACGCCGCGGCGCGAGCCCGCGTACAGCAGGGGTTCCCGGCCCGAGGGGCGGTAGTGGAGACGGCCGTCGTGGCGGGAGCGCGCGAAGCGGCCGCCGCGGCCCTCGGTGAGCAGCAGCAGACAGTCGACGAAGACCAGGCCGAGGCCGCGGACGACGACGGGGGCGCCGTCGGGTATCCGGCCGAGTTCGGCCTCGTCGGCACGCGCGGGGCCGATGCGCACGAGGCCATGGGGGCGGTCGGTCTCGACGTCCGTGTGGCCCTGGGCGAGGACGAGTTGGGGCGCGGGCACCGCGAGGCCGCCGTCGAGGACCACGCACTGGTGGGCCGCGCCCGGGTGGCGCACGTCCACGGCGGTGGCGCGGTGCACGTGCAGACGCAGGTTCGGAGGCAGCCGGGCACGTACGAGATGGAAAAACTCCTGCAAATATCGGCCCTGCGCGGGGCGTGAGGCGTACCGGTCGTCGTGCAGCGGCCCGCGCCCGCTCTCCCGGAGCCAGCGTCCCGTGGTGGGCCCCGGACGGGCGGGCCCGGCGCAGCGTACGGAGGTGCCGGGGAACATCGTCACCTGCTCGGCGGCGGAGTTCATCCACAGCAGTTCGCTCTGCGTCGTCCGCCAGGTACGGCCGGAGCCCGGGGGAAACGGGTCCACGAGATGGATCGCGAATTCCCGGTCGCCAAGGATCTCCGGCGCATTGGCCGCGATGCGTTCCAGGACCGATGTGCCGCGCGGGCCCGCCCCGATGATGCACACGGCTGCCCGCGGAACGCTGCGATCCTCGTTCATGACCTCTCCCACCGGAGCGACGATCTGACGGCACGACGGGGCACGGCCGAGAACACGCCCTTCCTCTTGTGTCCCTCGCGACCGCTCATTACTGTTTCTTTACTGACCGCTCGAATCGCATCATGATGAGCCGTCGCCGGGGGAGACAGCACGATGCCGAATACGCGACATCCCACTTCCGACACCCATGGTCCGCAAGAGAAGTTGACCGTCGACGACCGGGCCCGCACCCGAAGGTCCTCGCTTTCCCTGCCCGAGTATCTGCCATTGGAACACTGGAAAACCATCGGTGAGCAGATCTTCGCGATTAACGACTCGTCCGCGTGGTGGCTGGGAGACTGGCTCGTGTTCGGCCAGCAGAGCTATCCGAATCGCTATCGCGACGCGATCGAGCAGACCTCGCTCGACTATCAGACCTTGCGCAACTACGCCTGGATCGCCCGTAAGTTCCCGCCGTCCCGCCGGCGGGACGGACTGAGTCTGCAACACCACGCCGAGGTCGCCGCGCTGCCCGCGGAGGAGCAGGACCGCTGGCTGGAGCGGGCCGAGATGCTCGCCTGGTCCCGCAATGAGCTGCGACGACACCTGCGGGTCGCGCGCGGCGGGCGGGCCGTCGCGGTGGCCACGGAGGACGTACAGGTGACCGCGTCCGCCGAACAGTGCGACCGCTGGGAGAAGGCCGCGCAGCACATGGCGAGCGACCTCAACGACTGGATGATCAGAAAAGTCGACGAGGCCGCCGCCACCGCGCTCGGCCCCGAAGCCGTCGACGACGCGGACCGTTCCGCTCTTCCCGATCCGTCCGTAGCCTCTGAGTGATTCAGCTCGCCCGGCCGTTTTCACGGAGGAGAGGGACATGCCGGAGTCTGCCGTGTGCCGCATCTGCGGCGGTGAGGTCACCGCTTTCATGGACTTCGGCGAACAGCCGGTGTCGGACTGTTTCCTGCCGCCCGGATCGACGGCACCGGAACATTTCTACCGGCTGGTCGTCGGTGCTTGTTCCGCGTGCACGATGGTCCAACTCCTGCACGAGGTGGCGCGTGCGCGCATGTTCCACGAGGATTACCCCTACCATTCCTCGGGCTCCGCCCATATGCGGGAACACTTCCGGCGGGTCGCCGAACACTTCCTCGCGACGGAACTCACCGCGGACGACGCGTTCATCGTCGAACTCGGCTGCAATGACGGCGTCATGCTGAGGACGATCGCGGAAGCCGGTGTCCGGCATCTGGGCGTGGAACCGTCGGGTTCGGTCGCCGACATCACCGCGGCACGCGGAATCCGGGTGCGGAAGGACTTCTTCGAGGAGGCCACCGCGCGGTCGATCCTCGCCGAGGACGGCAGGGCCGCGGTGATCTACGCCGCCAACACCCTGTGCCACATCCCGTACATGGGCTCCGTGCTCGACGGCGTACGGGAACTCCTCGCCCCGGACGGGGTGTTCGTCTTCGAGGACCCGTACTTCGCCGACATCGTGCGGCAGACGTCGTTCGACCAGATCTATGACGAGCACTTCTACTACTTCACCGCCCGCTCGGTGGCGGCGATGGCGCGCGGCCACGGACTCGAACTCGTCGACGTCGAGCGCCTGCCCGTGCACGGCGGCGAAGTGCGCTACACCCTCGTCCGTGAGGGCGTCCGCGAGCGCTCCGCGGCCGTGGGCGACCTGCTGGCCGCCGAGGAGGCCGCCGAGCTGACCGCCCGCCCCACCCTGGAGGCGTTCGCCGACCGTGTCCGCACGGCACGCGCCGACCTGACCGGGCTCCTGCGCGACCTGAGGGCCCGGGGCGAGGAGGTCGTCGGCTACGGAGCCACCGCCAAGAGCGCCACCGTGCTCAACTACTGCGGCATCGGCCCCGACCTGATCGCGTACGTCACCGACAGCACGCCCGCCAAGCAGGGGCGGCTCACCCCCGGATCCCACATCCCCGTCGTGCCGCCCCAGCGCTTCGCCGACGCCCGTCCGCGCTACGCGGTGCTGTTCGCGTGGAACCACGCGGAGGAGATCATGGCGAAGGAGGAGGCGTTCCGCGCGGCGGGCGGACGCTGGATCCGGTATGTGCCCGGGGTACGGGTGGACTGAGCACGCCCCGCGGGCGGGGCGGGCCCGGCACCGTGCAGGGCTCAGCCCCGCAGGCGGCGCAGGACCAGTACCGCGTTGTGGCCGCCGAAGCCGAACGAGTGGCTGACACCGAGGTCCACGTCGTGTTCCTGGGCGGTGTGCGCGACGAAGTTCAGCGCCGGATCCTCCGGGTCGTCGCAGTTGAGGGTGGGCGGCACGGCACCCGTGCGCAGGACCTCCGTGACGACGGCGGCCTCGACCGCGCCGCCCGCCGCCAGCATGTGCCCGGTCATGCTCTTCGTCGAGCTCACCGGGACGCGCGGGGCGTGGTCGCCGTACACCTGGCGGATCGCGGTGAGTTCCGTGTCGTCGTTGAGGCGGGTGCCGGTGCCGTGCGCGTTGATGTAGCCGACGTCCGCCGGTGCGGCGCGGGCGGCCGCGAGGGCGGCCCGCATCGCGCGTGCAGCCTGGCCCGCGTCGGGCGCGGGGGCCGTGAGGTGGTGGGCGTCGGTGGTGGACGCGTAGCCCGCCACCTCGGCGAGGGCGGTGGCGCCGCGGCGGCGGGCGTGCGCGGCGCTCTCCAGGACCAGGACCCCGGCGCCCGCGCCCATGACGAAGCCGTCCCTGCCCCGGTCGAAGGGGCGGCTCGCGGCCGCCGGGTCCCCGGTCCTGCGCGAGAGCACCCGGGCCCGCGCGGCGGCCGCGAGTTCGAGGCGGTCGAAGGCGTCCATGCCGCCTGCCACCGCCACGTCGGCGCGGCCCTCGCGGATCCAGGCCGCGGCCTCCCCGACGCACACCGTCCCGGTGGCGCAGGCGGCGACCAGTTCGGCGGACGGGCCGCGGCAGCCGAGTTCCAGGCAGACCTCCGCCGCCGAGCTGATGCCCATCGTGGGGAACACCTGCGGGCCGACCGCGGCGTAGCCCTCGTCGCGCATGGCCATGGCGTTGCGGGACGCCACACGCGTGGAGCCGATGATGGAGCCCACGGCGACACCCACCCGCGGTGCGAGGACCTCGTCGATCTCGATGTCCGCCTCCCGCAGCGCCATGCGGGCCGCGGCGACGACGGCCTGGACGGTCCAGTCGGTGCGCCGGACGACGTGCCGGGCGATGTGGTCCTCCGGTACGAAGCCGGGGACCTCGCCGCCGATGCGGACCGGCAGGTCCTGGACGTCGAAGCCGGTGATGTCGCCGATGCCGCTCCTGCCCGCGAGCAGGGCCGCCCAGGTGTCGGGCCAGTTCGGTGCGAGCGGTGAGACCACGCCGCGGCCGGTGACGACGACGCGCCGGTCCGGTGCGCTCCCGTCCTCCGCGGTGGCTGCTTCCGTGGTCGGCACTTCCGCGTTCGCAGCTTCCGCGTTCGGCACTGCTGCGTTCGGCACTGCTGCGTTCGCTGCTTGCGCGTACGTGTCTTCCCGGTGTCGGGGTGCGGTGGTCATGAGGCCTGCCTTCGGTCGTTCTTCGTCCGGTGGCGGTCGGCGAGACGGATGAGGTGCGGTACGGCTTCGGCGGGGCTCGGCATGGCGTGCAGGTCGGCACGCAGGCGCCGGGCGCCCTCGGTGAAGGAGGCATCCGTGAGCATCCGCAGGACCTCGCGGGCGACCCGTTCGCCGGTCGCCTCAGCCACCGGCAGGTCCACCCCGGCCCCGTACCGGGACACCCCGCGGGCGAGCCAGATCGCGTCGAGCTGTTCCGCGACGGCGAGTTGGGGCACCGCGTGCAGCGAGGTCGTCCCGATCGTGCCGAAGCCGCCGTGGTGGACCATCACCGCGCACGTCGGCGCCAACGCCGCGAGCGGCACGAACTCCTCCACCCGCACCCGCCCCGCCACCGCCCCCAACTCCCCACGGATCCCGTCCGCCCCCGCCACCGCCGCCACGACCTCCACATCCAGTTCCGCCAGCGCCCTGAGGATCTCCACCACCGACACCGCGTACCCGGCCAGCCGCTCCATCGCACTGAGCCCCAGCGTGAACCCCACCCGGGGCCGCACCGGCGCCTCCCACAACCATCGCGGCACCACCGACACACCGTTGTAGACGCCGTAGCGGACCGGTACGTAGTTGATCGACGTGTCGAGCCGGAAGGGCGCGGGCAGCAGGTCCGCCGTGAACTGCCCGGTCGTCAGCTCCTCGTCGAAACCCACTCCGAACCGCCCCGCACACGCCTCCAGCCACTCACCCAACGGGTCGTCACCGGGCCGGGCAGCAACCGCCGTTCCAGCACCCTCCTCGGCCAGCAGCCGCACGAACTGCTCCCGCACCCGCCCGAAGAAATCCACCCCCCACGTCAACCGGCCGTGCGCCGCACCACACGCCCGCGCCGCCACCGCCCCCGCGAAAGTCCCCGGCTCCCACACCACCAGATCAGGCCGCCACCACCGGCACAGACCCACCAGATCATCCACCATCGGCTCATTCACCAACCGGAACCACCACGGCACCACATCCGCGTAACCCGACCGCAGATACGACAACGACAACGACTCACCCGCCACGTCCGCCACATCGAACGGCGGCAGATCGCTGCCGCCGAAGCGGCTGCGGAACTCCGGGCGCAGGGTGAGCAGCCGCCCCATGGCGTGGTCGCGGCCGACGGGCACGGCGGTCAGCCCGGCCCGGGTGATCTCCGGGACCAGCTCCGGCTGACTCGCCACCCGCACCTCGTGACCGGCCGCCGCGAAGGCCCTTGCCAGCGGGACCTGGATGAAGAGGTGGGTCTTCTCCGCGTAGAGGACGAAAAGGATCCGGCTCACGCCGCATCGTTCTCCCGGCCGCTGGTGGCGACGAACGCGGCGAAGGCGTCGAAGTCGCCGCCCGCGAAGTCGTGCAGCTCCTCCAGGATCACCACGTCGAACTTGTCCTCCAGGTACAGCACGAGCTGCACCATCGTGAAGGAGTCGATGTCGTACATCTCCGCGCCCTCCGTGGCGCCCTCCTCGCGCGCGTAGTACTGATCCATGAAGGTCTGGATCTCCTGCCTGACGGCTGCTGCCCGGTCCATCTCCGTGGGCCCCTTCTGTGTCGGGTCGTGCTCGAACGGGTGGGTTCAGTGGGATTTCGCGGCCAGGGCGGCCGCTACCGGGCTGCCGCCGTGCTTGAGCGGCTGCCACCAGTCGCGGTGGTCCGTGTACCAGCGCACGGTGTCGAGCAGCCCCTCGCGGAAGGCGACGCGCGGTCGGTGGCCGAGCTCCTCGCGGATCTTCCGGCAGTCGATCGAGTAGCGCTGGTCGTGGCCCTTGCGGTCCTCGGTGAAACGCACCCGGGACCAGTCGGCGCCGAGGGACTCCAGGAGCAGTCCGGTGAGGGCGGCGTTGGAGATCTCCGTGCCGCCGCCCACGTTGTACGACTCGCCGGGCCGGCCCGCGTCGGCGATCAGGGCGATGCCCCGGCAGTGGTCGTCGACGTGGATCCACTCGCGCACCTGTGAGCCGTCGCCGTACAGCGGCACGGTCAGACCGTCCAGGAGGTTGGTGACGAAGAGCGGGATCAGCTTCTCGGGAAACTGGCGGGGGCCGTAGGTGTTGGAGGCGCGGGCGGTGCAGACCGGCAGGCCGTACGTCCGGTGGAAGGACCGGGCGATCAGTTCCGCCGACGCCTTCGACGCCGCGTAGGGCGAGTTGGGGCGCAGCGGGAAGTCCTCGGCCCAGGAGGCCGTCTCGGTCTCGCCGTACACCTCGTCCGTGGAGACGAGCACGAAGCGGCCGACGCGGGCGTCCCGCGCGGCACGCAGCAGTTCGTAGGTGCCGACGATGTTGCTGGAGACGAACGCGTCCCCGTCGAGGAGCGAGCGGTCCACGTGGGACTCCGCGGCGAAGTGGACCACGGTCGCCGTGCCCGCCACCGCCCGCTCCACGGCGTCACGGTCGCAGATGTCGGCCCGTACGAAGCGCAGCCGCGGATGGTCGAGGACCCCGGCGAGACTGCTCAGGTTGCCCGCGTACGTCAGCTTGTCCAGGACCGTGATCTCGGCGTCCTCGAAGCCCGCGTACGCGCCCGCGAGCATGCGCCGTACGAAGGTCGACCCGATGAATCCGGCGCCGCCGGTCACCAGTACCCGCATGTGCAGCCTCCCCCTCGCCGGTCACGCCATGGATGCCGCGACATCGCAGACGTACCGTCCGTAACCCGAATGGCCCATGGCCAGGCCCAGTTCGTGGCACTGCGCGGCGCTGATGAACCCCATCCGCAGCGCGATCTCCTCGACGCAGGCCACCCGTACGCCCTGGCGGTCCATCAGGACCTGGACGTACTGGCTGGCGTCGAGCAGGGACCGGAACGTGCCTGCGTCGAGCCAGGTGAAGCCCCGCCCCAAAGGCACGAGACGGGCGCGGTGGGCCTCCAGATAGAGCTTGTTGACATCCGTGATCTCCAGTTCGCCGCGGTGTGACGGCCGCAGCCCGCGGGCCAGCTCCACGACGTCGCTGTCATAGAAATAGAGTCCCGTGATGGCATTGTTGGACACCGGGCGGGACGGCTTCTCCTCGATTCCGATCAGATTTCCCTGGGCATCGGTCTCGGCGACCGCGTAGCGTTCGGGATCGGCCACCGGATAACCGAAGAGCGTACATCCTCCGGTCTTCTCCCGGGCCTCACGCAAAAGATCCTGAAAACCTGCCCCGTGGAACAGGTTGTCGCCGAGTATAAGCGCGGAGCGCTCGTTCCCGACATGCTTCGCGCCCATGATGTAGGCATCCGCGATACCGCGCGGCTCGGGCTGTTCCGCATAGCTGAGATTCATTCCGAGCCGTGCTCCGTCGCCCAGCAGCCCGCGCATGGCGGGCATGGACGCGGGTGCGGCGATGATCAGTACGTCCCGGATCCCGGCCAGCATCAGAACGGAAAGAGGGTAGAAGATCATGGGCTTGTCGTAGATCGGAAGCAGTTGTTTCGAGGTGCCGGCCGTTATCGGCAGCAGGCGACTGCCCGTGCCTCCCGCGAGCACTATCCCTTTCACCTTTCCTCCCGTTGGGTCATGCTGTGCATCGGATTATGGCGGCCGCCTTGCAGAACCGCGGCGCACCCTGCGCGATATTCGGAGGACGGGCACATGCGGATCCTTTTCACTGCCTATGCCGTGCGCACGCATTTCTTCAGCATGGTCTCGCTGGCACACGCCCTGGACACGGCCGGTCACGAGGTGCGGGTGGCGAGTCAGCCGGAGCTGGTCCCGGAGATCACCCGGGCCGGGCTGACCGCCGTGGCGGTCGGCCGCGACCACCAGTTGTGGCGGGTCCTGAGGTCCCGCCACGGCGACGCGCGCTGGTCGGCGCTGCCGCCGTTCGATGTGGCGGACGTGGCGGGTGAGTCGTTGTCGTTGTCGTATCTGCGGTCGGGTTACGCGGATGTGGTGCCGTGGTGGTTCCGGTTGGTGAACGAGCCGATGGTGGATGATCTGGTGGGTCTGTGCCGGTGGTGGCGGCCTGATCTGGTGGTGTGGGAGCCGGGGACTTTCGCGGGGGCGGTGGCGGCGCGGGCTTGTGGTGCGGCGCACGGCCGGTTGACGTGGGGGGTGGATTTCTTCGGGCGGGTGCGGGAGCAGTTCGTGCGGCTGCTGGCCGAGGAGGGTGTCTCAACAGCTGTTGCTGCCGGGTCCGGTGGCGATCCGTTGGGTGAGTGGCTGGAGGCGTGTGCGGGGCGCTTCGGAGTGGGCTTCGACGAGGAGCTGACGACCGGGCAGTTCACGGTCGACCAACTGCCCGAGGCGTTCCGGCTGCGGACCGAAGTCGCCTGCATGCCGATGCGGTTCGGTGTGTACAACGGTGTGTCGGTGGTGCCGCGGTGGTTGTGGGAGGCGCCGGTGCGGCCCCGGGTGGGGTTCACGCTGGGGCTCAGTGCGATGGAGCGGCTGGCCGGGTACGCGGTGTCGGTGGTGGAAATCCTCAGGGCGCTGGCGGAGCTGGATGTGGAGGTCGTGGCGGCGGTGGCGGGGGCGGACGGGATCCGTGGGGAGTTGGGGGCGGTGGCGGGGCGGGTGCGGGTGGAGGAGTTCGTGCCGCTCGCGGCGTTGGCGCCGACGTGCGCGGTGATGGTCCACCACGGCGGCTTCGGCACGATCGGGACGACCTCGCTGCACGCGGTGCCCCAACTCGCCGTCGCCGAGGAGATCGACGCCCCGATCCTGGCGAGGGGCCTGGCCGCGTACGGGGCCGGGGTGGACGTGCCGGTGGCTGAGGCGACCGGCGAACGGGTCGCCCGCGAGGTCCTGCGGATGCTCACGGATGCCTCCTTCACCGAGGGCGCCCGGCGCCTGCGTGCCGACATGCACGCCATGCCGAGCGCCGCCGATGTCGTCCCCGCGCTCGTCCGGCTGACCGAACGGCACGGGGGCGGCATGGGAAGGGAGTGAGTACGGTGCGGTGAGTGGGGGGTTCCCGGACCCGGGAACCCCCCACCGGCGCCGGGTCAGTCGGCCCGGCTGGTGGCCGCGGTGGACTGCCGCTGCGGCCCTCTCGGTCCGGGTGCGGTGTCCCGACGGGTCAGCAGTTCACGCTGCCCGTGCTGCCGAGCAGCTCGTCGTCGAGGGTCGACGTCTCCAGCTCCTGGAGCTCCAGAACGTTCATGCGGTGTCACCTCCTTCCTGACGGTCGTGGGGACCGGCGGTGGACGTCCGCCGGAAGTGTCGTCTCCGTCGTGGCGTACGGCAGCTGCGGCGCCGCCCCACGGCGTCCTGGTGGGTCCCGTCGGCGCTCGGGTCGGTGACCGCGCTCGCATCAGTGGCCGCGCTCGGGTCGCCGCCCCGTGACCGGGTCAGCAACCCACGCTGCCGGTGCTGCCGAGCAGCTCGTCGTCGAGGGTCGACGTCTCCAGCTCCTGGAGCTCCAGAACGTTCATGCGGTGTCACCCCCCTCCGGGCCATCGCCGCGGAACCGGCGGCGGTCGTCCGCCGGAAGCGTGGGCGCCGCCGCACGGCGCAGGAACGGCAGCGGGGGCGGCCCGTCGGCCGTGACGTACGCCAGGGCCGCGAGCACTCCCGCGTTGCCGGTCGCCAGATCCATGGAGAGCCGCAGCCCGCCCTGCCCGGGGAACGCCACGTGCCCGCGGTGGGCCAGGGCGTGCCAGTCGAGGGCGCGCAGATGCTCGGCCACGGCGTCGGCCGCGGGCTCGTTGACAGCGGGCTCGCCGGCCGCGTCGGCCGCTGACTCGTCGGACGCGTCGGCCGCGGGCAGGTGCCGCCGCAGCGCGTGCGCCGCCGCCAGCAGTCCGGCCCGCCCGTTGAACAGCTGGCTCTCGACGGTGAGCGGCGCGCGCGTCGCGAGGGCGAGGCCCGGCAGCGCGTCCCGGAGCCGGGCGTCGTCCGTGTGGTCGCACAGCAGGTCGGCCACGATGCCGATGCCCACCGACCCGACGTCGAGATAGGGCAGCGAGCGGAAGCCGCCGTCGACGTGCAGCGCGCCCTCCTCGCGCGGGACGCACAGATCCAGGTCGCGGTGCACGGCGCGCAGCGCGTGCCGCAGGTACGCGTCCTCGCCCGTGGCCTCGTACATCCGCAGCAGGAACAGGCCCACGCCGGACCACCCGCGCAGCAGGCCGCCCTGGGTGCCGGGCGTGGTACGGGCCCGGTCGACGCCGTGCGGCCCGCCGTCGTCGAGGGCGGCGGTGACGCGCGTCGCCAGCTCGTGGGCGTCCTTGAGCCAGGGGTGCTCCGGGTCGCCCGCCGCGAAGTGCAGCAGGTTGAGGCCGACGCCCGCGAGGCCGCCGTACAGCGACACGTCGGTCGCCTGCTCGACACCGGGGCGGGCGCGGTCGACCAGATCCAAAGCCGCGTCGTGGTGCCCGAGGTGGTGGAGCACATGGGCGACGCCGTGGGCGCCGTCGTGGAAGCCGGGCCGGACGTGGTCGGCGCGGGCCGCCCGCAGCAGCCACTCCTCGTACGCGGTGTCGCGTTCGCCGCCCGCCACGGACAGGGCCCACAGCACGCCCGCCGCGCCGTGGGCGAAGGCGCCGGGCGCCTCGGTGAACTGGCTCGGGTCGCCGGGGAAGAGCCGGTCGTCGCGGTCGGGCGTGGCGGCGGCGTGGACGGCGCGCGCCATGGACGCACGGACGGCCGCCCAGGCGGCGGAGTCGTCGGGGTGGTTGTCGAGCGGGACGTCGGCGACCGCGGCCACGCGGCTCGGTGTCACCGGTGTGTCCGGGCGGCCGTCGCGCGACTTCCTTCCGCCACCCGGTCCCGGCACCTCGCCCGGTTCCGGCGCCCCGCCCGGCTCCGGCTCGCCCGGCTCTGCCAGTGACGCCGTGACCGACGCGGCGAAGCCGACAGGCAGCGGGAATCGGTGTGCCGCCACGGCGGCGAAGTGCCCCGCCTTGTCGGGGCACATGCCGAGCGACGTCACGAGGGGCAGGTACAGCCACAGGCGCAGCACCGCCAGGGCGTGTTCGTCGACGGCAGTGCCGGTCTTGCGGCGCGCGGTGAACCCCGGGTAGCCGAGCGTGGGGCGGGTGTCCTCGCCGACGGGGAAGGCCATCTCGAAGTCGACGAGCCGCACCCTCGGGGCGACGTCGACCGCGTCGTCCCGCTCGCCGGAGTCCTCCTCCTCGCCGGAGTCCCCCTCCTCCACCAGCACGTTGCCCGGGTGCACATCGCCGTACACGAACCCCGCGGCGTGCACGCGCCGCACCAGCGCGGCGACTTCGGCGTGCAGGGCCTCCGCGCGCCGGACGTAGTCGCGCAGGCCTTCGGGGGAGTGCGCGGCCCAGTTGATCAGCGGATGGTGCCGCACCATCCAGCGCTGGAGCGGGATGCCGTCCAGGTGCTCCATCGCCAGCATGCCGTGGCCGCCGAAGTCGAACAGCTCGTGGGCGCGCGGGACACCGGGGACGGCGGCGAGCCGGTCGAGCACGTCCTTCTCGTGCGCGAGGCGCGCCGTGGCGTCGCGGCCCGCGCCGTCCCGGCCGGTGTGCGGCCGCGCCTCCTTGAGGACCACGCGGCGGCCGTCGTCGCGGCGCACCGCCGCGTACACGCCACCGGCGTGGGAGAAGTGCAGCGCCTGCCGCACCTCGTAGCCGAACTCACCGCTCGGGGCCGAACGCCGGTCGATGTGCGGACGCAGGAACTCCGGCACCGGCACGCCCTCGGGCAGCTCGAACACGGGCCGCCTGCGGTCCGGCACCAGGCGTCCGCCGGCTCCGGCGCGGGCGAGCACGAGCCCGCCGTCGTCCGTCCAGCACCAGCGCTCACGGAAGGCGCCGTACCTGAAGTGGACGGGTCCCTCCCCCCAGCGGCAGTCGGTGAGGACGTACGGTCCCGCGCTGCCCGCGAGGCTCCGGTCGAGGGCGCGTGCGCAGCTCTCGAAGGCGTCCTCGTCACGCGGGTAGACGGCGATGAACTTGCCGCCCGCGGGACGCGGGGCGTACTTGGAGTTCATGGCGTCGAGCAGGGCCCGGCCGCGCAGGTGCTTGAAGGCCACGCGGTCCCGCAGGCAGTGCTCGGCGACGGTGTCCAGGACCTGAGCGGCGTTGTCGTACGTCGCCGAGACATGGATCTTCCAGCCCTGGTCGGGCTCGGCGGACCGCTCGTGGCGGTACATGTCCCAGACGCGGGCGGCCGTGTGCCGCCAGCCGTCGGGAAGCGGTGCGAAGGCGGCAGGCACCAGGTGCTCGGCGGCTACGGACCGCGCCGGGGTCTCGAAGAACACCGGGTCCGTCAGGGTGTAGATGGACCAGTCCACGGACACGGAACACCTCCGGCGGAATTCCTGGGATCGGCGGGCCGCCGCGGTCGTGCGGCCGTCGTGGTGATCGCCTCGTGGAGGTTTCGATCAGAACTGGTTCGTTGGGAACTGGTTCGCTCCGAGATGGTTCGCGCAGAGCTGGTTCGATCAGGAAAGGTCGATCAGGAAAGGTCGATCAAGGAAGAACGAGGGGAGCGAACTCCCAGTTCATTCCGCGAAGGGCGTGAGTGCCGTTGCCGGAGCCCGCCTGAGATATTCCGCGAGCGACTTCCGGGCCGTGCTCTTCGATTCGCTGGCCGTGTCGAACCAGGCTTGCGGTCCGGGACCGCCCTCCCATTCGCCGCGGACGAACAACGCCTCGTACTCATGGCGTAGCATGGACCACATGGCCACGTCGTGATATTCGCCGTCGAAGAACTTGCGTTCCCTGAGGACGCCTTCGAGGACGAAGAACCGCGTGCGCATCACCATCCGCAGCATCGGTTCGTTGAAGAGGCCCACCCAGAACTGCAGCCGGTGCGCGCCCAGATCCTCGAAGAGGTGTTCCACGACGAGGCCGAAGCCCTCGGCGCCATAGCCGCGCGCCCAGCGGCCGCTGCTCCCGATGGCGCCGCTGAGCTCGAACGTCGTGTCCCTGGCGGCCCCGACGCGGTGGAACTTGACCATGCCGAGACGCTCGCCGTCCAGGGCACGGATCGTGCAGAAGCGCGCCCCTGACGCGGCGTCGGCCCGCAGTCCGTCCACGGTGACCCGCTCGGCGACGTCGCCGGTCAGTGCGGCGACATCACCGTCGGGGCGCAGCCATTCGGTGAATTGCTCGTAATCGGCGGCGGTCGCCGCCGCGAGCTCCACACGGCGACCGACGCGAAGGGGATTGCTCGTCCCCGGCGTCTCGGGCGTCTCGATGGTCATGAATTCCTGCTTTCCCGGTGAGTGCTGCCATCGTTGCCCCGGGTCCGACGGCCGTCAACCATCCGCACGGATTCCGTTTCGCCGGCCGCCTCTCCGGGTGCCTCCGGGTGCGGTTGCGTGTTTGCGGGTGCCTCCGTATGCCGGGGGCCCCGCGCTTTGTCTCGCCGGCGGGACGCGCCGGTGTCACACTGCTGTCGATTCTCCGTACGGAATCCAGGGGATCGACGGAATCGAAGGAATCGACGAGGGGGCGCTGTGCTCACACATTCCCGCGATCTGTATCTGGACCTCATGAAGAAGGTCGTCGCCAACACCATCTACCAGGACAACGCGCACGGCTGGGTGCGCGACAAGGATTTCGACGCCGGACTGCCCGGCATCGAGTACAGCGCGGAACTCAGGTCCGGCGGCCGGGACATACCCCGTGTGGCGCACACGATGATCGGCGGGAAGCGCCTCGACAACGTGCACGCCTGCGTAGAGCGGGTCCTCATGGACGACGTCCCCGGCGACCTCATCGAGACGGGGGTCTGGCGGGGCGGGGCCACCATCTTCATGCGGGCGATCCTCAAGGCGTACGACGTGAAGGACCGCACGGTCTGGGTCGCCGACTCCTTCGAGGGCATCCCCAAGGGGGACCCGGAGAAGTATCCGGGCGACGACCTCGCGCCGCTGTACCGCTTCAACGACGTCTTCGGCGTCTCGCAGGACACCGTGCGCGAGAACTTCCGCCGCTACGACCTCCTGGACGACCAAGTGCGGTTCCTTGCGGGCTGGTTCCGCGACTCGCTGCCCGGCGCCCCCGTGGAGCGGCTCGCCGTGCTCCGCATGGACGGCGACCTGTTCGAGTCCACGACGGACGCCCTGGTGCACCTCTACCCGAAGCTGTCGATCGGCGGCTATGTGATCGTCGACGACTACCGCGCGCTGCCTCCCTGCCGGGTCGCCGTCTACCAGTACCGCAAGGAGCACGGCATCACCGACCCCATCGAGGAGATCGACGGGGTCGGTGTCTACTGGCGGCGCACCCGCTGAACACGTCTTTCAAGGCGCGGCGTACGGACACGCCTCTCAGGGGCGCGGCGATGCGAAGTCCCCGGCCAGGTAGCGCCGTCTGCACAGACCGCGCTGGATCTTCCCGCTCGTCGTCCGCGGCAGCGTCCCCCTGCGGACGACGACCACGTCGTGGACGGCGAGCCCGTGCTGACGGCTCACGGTCTGCCGGACGCGCTCCGCGAGGGACGCCCGGTCGGGCGCCGGCAGGACCGTCATCGCCGTGTCGGCCTCCATCAGGACGACGAGGCGCGCCGTCGGATCGCCCGCCACGCCGACGGCCGTCGCCGCGACCGGCGCCACCGACTCGACCGTGGCCTCGATGTCCTCCGGATAGTGGTTGCGGCCCCGGACGATGATGACGTCGTCCAAGCGCCCGACGACGTAGAGCCCGCCCTCGTGCCGGAAGCCCCAGTCGCCGGTCCGCAGCCAGCCGTCGGCGAACACCCGCGCCGTCCGCTCCGGTGCCTCCCAGTACCCGTCCGTGCGGTTGGGGCCGCTGACACGGATCTCGCCGACCCGCCCCGGGGCCTCCTCGCCGGTCGCCGGGTCGACGATCCGCACGGACACCCCGGGCACCGGCGTGCCGTTGCTCACCAGGCGCACGGAGTCCGGCCCCGGCGGTACGGGCAGCACCCGGCCCGCGGTGAGGGCCGCACGGTCGAAGTGCCGGCTCAGCGCGCCGGTGCCGTTGGGCGTCATCGTCACGGACAGCGTGGCCTCCGCCAGGCCGTAGCACGGCACCGGTGCGCGCGGGTCGAGCCCCGCTCCCGCGAAGGCCTCCACGAACGCCGCCACCGCCTGCGCGTGCACCGGCTCGCCGCCGATGGCGAGGGCGCGCAGCCGGCTGAGGTCCAGCGTCGCCGCCTCCTCGGCTCCGACGCGGCGCACGCAGTGGGTGAGACCGAAGTTGGGGGTGACCGTCCAGTCGGCGCGATAGTCGGACAGCGCCCGCAGCCAGCGGTGGGGGCGGTGCAGGAAGCCCATCGGACTGAGGTGCACCATGTGCATGCCCGCGCTGAGGGGGCTCGCGACGGCGCAGATCAGACCCATGTCGTGGAACAGCGGCACCCAGGACACGGCCGTGCGCGCCGGCATGAAGCGCGAGCGCATCTGGTGGGCCGCCGCGGCCAGGTTCGCCTGGGTGACCCGCACCCCCGCGGGCGCCCCGGTGGAACCCGACGTGTACTGGAGGTACGCCACGTCGTCGGGGGCCGCGGGCGGCCGCCGCCACTTCTGCGCCCGGTGCGTGGGGGCTTCGTCCACATGCAGTACGGGACCGTACCTGCGGCCCGTGCCGTCCAGGGCCGCGCGCACCGCGGACCGCACGGGTGCCGTCGTCAGGACGCAGCCGGGCGTGCTGTCCCGCAGGACCGCACGCAGCCGCGTCTGGCTGCGGAACAGCTCCGGCGCGTACAGCGGCACCGCGATCACGCCCGCGTACAGACAGCCGAGGAACGCGGTCACATAGTGCTCGTCGTGCGGGCACAGGACCGCCGCCCTCGTCCCGGGCGGGCACGTCGCCTGCAACTCGGCCGCGACCGCGCGGGCCCGCTCGTCCACCTCCCGGTACGTCAGCGTCACGACGGTCTCGGTGCGCCGGGTCCGGCCGCGCACCCGGCGGTCGCCGAGCACCGTCAGGGCGGGCGCGTCGCCGCGCTCGACGGCGAACCGGCGCACCGTGTCGGCCAGGTACTCCAGGCCGACAGGGGCGGGCCCGAGCGTGTCGAGTACGAAGCCGGTGGCCGACGCGTCCCCGGGGGCGGAACCGGTGGCCGACGCGTGCGCGGACACGGAGCCGGTGGCCGACGCGTCCCCGGTGCGGGTCGTGCCCGCGCTCATGGGCGGAATACTCATGGGCCCTCTCCCAGGATGTCGTTCGCGCGGACGGTGGTCGCCGCGGGCTCGGACACGGGCAGCAGCATCTGCGTGGCGGCGAGTTCGCGGTACAGGGCGTCCTCGCTCAGGAGCTCCTCATGGGTGCCGACGGCCCGGATGCGGCCGCCGTCCATCACCACGATCCGGTCGGCCATGCTGACCGTGGAGAGCCGGTGCGCGACCACCACGACGGTGGTCTGCGCCGTGATGCCGGTGATGACTTCGCGGAGCGCGTTCTCGTTGCGGGCGTCGAGCTGCGAGGTGACCTCGTCCAGGAGCAGCAGCCGGGGGCGGCGCAGCAGCGCGCGGGCCACGGCGACGCGCTGGCGCTCACCGCCCGACAGCTTGGTGCCCCGGTGGCCGACCTCGGTGTCGAGGCCGTGCGGAAGCCGGTCGACGAGTCCGTCGAGCCGGGCCTGCCCGACGACGCGGCGCAGCTCGCCCTCCTCGACGTACGGCATGCCGATGCACAGGTTGTCGCGGATGGTGCCGGCGAGGACCGGCGCGTCCTGCTCGACGTAGCCGATGGCGCCGCGCAGCTCGCCGAGGTCGAGGTCGCGGATGTCCCGGCCGTCCAGGCGCACCGTGCCGCCCTGCGGCTCGTAGAACCGCTCGATCAGGGAGAACACCGTGGACTTCCCGGCCCCGGAGGGCCCCACGAAGGCGGTCATGCCGGCGGCGGGCACCTCGAAGCTGATGCCGTGGTGCACCACCGGCCCCTCGCCCGGGTAGCGGAACACGACGTCCTCGAACGTGACCGAGGCGGGCACCGGAGCGTCCCGTCCGGCCGCCGCCGCGTCCCGTCCGGGCACCGGCCGCACCGGCGCCGGGCTGTACGGCTCGGTCCGCAGCCGCAGCAGCTCGCCGACCCGGGACATCGCGGCGGCGACCACGTTGAACCGGATCATCGCGGTGACGAGCGCGCCCAGCGGCGGCACGAGGTAGAAGAGGTAGAGCAGGAAGGCGATCAGGCTGCCCAGGCTCATCGCGTCGGACGCGACACGGGCACCGCCGACACCGAGGACGGCGAGGAACGCCACCTGGATGGTCACGGTGATGAAGGCGCCGACGAGGGAGTCGAGCCGCGCCACCTTGAGACTGTGCTGCCAGGCGTGGCGCGCGCCCCGCTCGGCGATCTCCGCCTCGGCCTCCTCCGCGCCGGACGCCTTGATGGTGCGGAAGGTGCCGAGCGCCCGTTCCAGGGCGGTGCTGAGTTCGGCCACGCCCTCCTGGGCGCGCCGGGCGGCGTTCTCCAGCTGGGGCAGCCCGGTGGCGACGAGCACGCCGCCGAGCAGCACGACGGCCAGCGTCGTCAGGAGCAGCACCCAGTCCATGAAGCCCATCAGGACGAGGATCGCCACCAGCATCACCGAGCCGTTGACGGTCTCCACGATCGCGGTCGTCACGGCGCTGCGCATCAGGGTGGTGTCGGCGGTGGCCCGCGACATCAGGTCGCCGGGCGGGATCTTGTCCGTCTCGGACACCCGCAGCCACAGCACCCGCCGGATGACCTCGCGGCGCGTGCTGAGGACGACCGACTCGGAGACCCGCATCAGGATGAACGTCCCGATGGCGCCCACCACGGCCGACACGAGCACCAGGGCGGTCAGGGCGATCAGCGCCGACATGACCGGCGTGCGCGACTCCAGGTTCTCCACCACGGACTTGGCGATCACCGGCTGGATCAGACCGGAGAAGCCGCCGAGCAGGGACAGGCCGCCGCCGACCAGGATGAGCCTGCGCTGCGGCCGCAGATAGCGGAGCATGTCGCGCCAGGCCTCGGCCCGCAGGATCGCGGGCCGTCCCGTCTCCGCGGGCGGTTCGGGGCCGTGCTCCTCGCGTGCGTCCGGCTCGCGGGCCGCCTCAGGCACCGTACCCAGCATCTGCGCTCTCCTCCTCCTGCTCGATGAGCTCCGCGGACCGGTGCGCGAGGACGTCGCGGGCCGCCCGCACCTCGGGGGCCAGCGGCCGGTCGGCGGCGAGCGCCGGTGAGACGGCGGCCAGTTCGGCCCAGGCGCCCGGCTCGGCGGCGGCCCCCGAGAGCGCCGCGTACTGCGCGAGCGCGACGCCCAGCGAACCCACGACGAGCCAGGCCTGCTCGACGGCGTCACTCACGGCGTTCGCGCCGTTGAGCGCCATCGGCACATGGTCCTGGTTCAGGCCGTTGCTGGGCAGCGCGGTCAGGCCCGACGGATAGACGAGCTGGCGGATGCGGGCGACGAACGAGGTGGCGCTGAGCTGTACCCCGGCGAGTCCGCTGCCGCTGCCGGGCGTCGGCGTGAGCATGGGCGGCAGACCGCCGTTGGTCTCGGGCAGGCACAGCAGGGCCAGTTGACGCTCGGCGAGGAAAGCGATCTGTTGCAGGCACAGGCCGATCTGGTCCGACGCCAGGCCCACCGGCATCGCGTGGAAGTTGCCGGCGTGCAGGAACTCGCCCTCGTAGTAGACCGGGTTGTCGGTGCAGCCGACCGCCTCGCGGACCAGGATGTCCTCCAGGACGGACAGCTGGTCGACGACGGCACCGATCACCTGAGGCGCACACCGCAGGCTGTACGGCTCCTGCAAGGGGCGTGCCGGAGCACGGCGGTGGCCGTCCGGCAGGTCCTCTCTGATCCACCGGGCGGCGACCGACTGCCCCGTCTGGCCGCGGACATGACCAACCCCCGGGTGGTACGCCTGCGGGCTCGCGCCGAGCAGGGTGACCGCCCGCGCGGTGAGCGCGGCGACCGCGCGGGCCAGGCGCAGCACCTCGCGGTGGTTCAGCAGGGTGACGGCGAGGCTCACGCTGGTGCCGTTGACGAAGGAAAGGGCCTGCCGGGCCCGCCACGCCACCGGCCGGGCACCGAGGGCGGCGAGGACGTCGGCGGCCGGGCGCACCCGCCACTCGCCCGCGTCGTCGCGCGCCCATGCCTCGCCCTGTCCGGCGAGGGCGAGCGCCGCGTGCGCGAGGGGTTGCAGGTCGCCGCTCGCGCTGACCGTGCCGTCCCGGGGGATCACCGGGGTGAAGCCCCGGTTCCACAACTCGGCGACACCGTCCCAGAACTCGGGCGCCACGGCCGAGTGGCCGAGCCGCATGCTGGTGAGCCGGATCCACACCACCAGCCGGCACGCCCGCGGGGACAGAGGCCGCCCCTGCCCGCTGCCGAGGTGGGCGATGAGCCCGCTGCCCTGCACCGTGTCCGAGGCGGCTGCCGCGTACTCGACCAGGGGGCCGAAGCCGCGCGTGACCCCGTACACCTGCTCCTCGTCCACGAGGGCCCGCGCGAGCCGGTCGGCGCCCGCCCGCATGCGCTCCGCCTCCAGGGGGCTGCACGGGCGCAGCCGGGCATCGTGGCGGGCCTGGCGCAGGATGTCCGCCAGACGTTCCTTCGGCGACTCGGCTACGTCGGTGATCATGTGGCGGCTCCTGCGTCGGCGGGGCTTGCGGGGTGGGTGCGGGGCGGCGGTCCCGTCCCGGCGCGGTCCGTGCGGTCCGTGCGGTCCGTGCGGTCCGTTAGGTCGGTTCGGTCCGTTCGGTCGGTGCGGTCGGTGCGGTCGGTGCGGTCCGTTCGGTCGGTTCGGTCCGTGCGAACCGAACGGACCGTGCCGGTCGTGTCGGCCGTGCGGTCGATGAGGTCCACCACGTGCACCTGGCGCGGCTGGACGGTGAGGTCGTGGGCCGCGACGAGCGCGCGGACGCGGGCCCGGTCGAGGCGGCTGCCCGGCGAGGGGACGACGTACAGCTCCAGGTGCTCGCCGCTGAGCGCGTCGGCGACGGGCAGGCACGCGAGGTCGGCGCAGTCGACGACGGCACGCAGCGCACGTTCGAGGGCGCCGAGGTCCACCCGGCGGCCGTTGATCTTCACGATGCGTCCGTGCCGGCCGGTGAACCGGAACCCGCGGGCCCCGCAGGGCTGTACGAGGTCGTCGGTCTGCCACCGGCCGAGCGGCGCGTGCCCCGGCCTTGCGGCGAGCCGGGGGCTGCGGACCGTCAGGGGGACGGAGCGGTCCGGGCGGCCGGGGCGGTCGGGACGGTCGCCGGGGTCGGCGCTGGGCACGCCGGAGCCGGTGCCGAGTCGGTCGGCGGTGGTGTCGATTCCTTCGGCGGTGGTGCCGGGGCCGTCGCCGGTGGTGCCGGGGCCGCAGGTGGTGGAGCCGGGGGCGCGGGCGGTGGAGCCGGGGTCGCGGGCGGTGGCGTCCTTGAAGCCGGTCCCGGGCGCGCCGAAGTCGAGTTCGACGTCGTCGAACAGCTCCCACGGCGGCTCGTCGGGCCCCCACCGCCGCCAGGCGATGCCGCCCGTCTCCGTGGACCCGAACACCTCCCGCACCGACACCCGCCCTGCGCCCGCCTCCTGGACGAAGTCACGCGCGGCGGAGGGCAGCATCGCGGTGCTGTGGAGGACGGCGACGTGCTCGCGGGCGTCGACCCACGGGCGTTTGCGGCGCAGCGCCGAGAACGCCCACGGCACCGCGATCACCGCCCAGCGGCCGCCGGGCGAGGGCGGCAGGGCGCCGAAGTACTGCGGCCGGTACCAGACGGGGATCCGCAGCCTGGCCGGCACGAGCAGGGTGGCGAGTGCCCCGTACACATGCCGGGGCGGCGCGAACGACAGGACCGCTTCGGGGCGTTCGGGCCGCAGCAGGTCGGCCAGCATGCCCGCCTCGGACCAGAGCTGGTCGCGGGTGCGCCGCCAGCACTCGCTGGGCCCCGTCGTGCCGGACGTGTGGAAGTCCAGGGCGGGCGGGAGGAGCCGGCGCACCAGGTCCCCGGGGTCCTCCGCGCCCCCCGGGTCCCTGTCGAGCAGGTCCCACCGCACCAGCCAGGGGCGGTCGTTGACGCGGGGGTCCGCGGGGCCCGCGGCCAGGAGCTCACGCGGGGTCAGTTCGGGGTGCTCGGGACGGCTCACCGGGTCACCTCCCGACCCGCTCCCGCACCAGGTCGACGAGATCCTGCACCGTCGTGATCGTGGAGAGCGACTCGTCCGGTATCTCGTCACCGGCCTGCCGCTGCAAGGTGAAGGCGATCTCCACCATGGAGAGGGAATCGATGCCGAGATCGTCCACCAACGACTTGCCCGGTGCCACCTCTTCGGCCGGAATTCCGGATACTTCTTCCACCGCCTCCGCGACAAAGCGAAGCGCGCTGTTCTGGTCCATGAGTGCGTCCATGCCCATCTTCTAATTCATGCGGTCACGACCGGTCAATGCGCCGTCGTGCACCGTTCATTACCGCATTCGGGGGCGTTGTTCGTCGTGCCCGGTCAGAAGCTTCGCCCTCCGAATTCCGATGCGAGGCCGCGTGTTCGGTGCGCTGCTATTCCGGTACGTGTACGTCTACGTCCACGTGTAGGCGTACGGGAATAGGCGCGCATCCCGGGCAGCACGGCGACGGCCACTGCCGGAACCGAACGACGCGGTCCCGGCCGTCTCCGTCCCGCCGGCGGGACGCCCCGCCGGGCCCCCGCGCACGGGCCGCGCAGCGCCGGAAGGCGGCCGCCGCGATGCCCGGACCGGCGTATCCGGAAGGGGGCCGCGGCCGCGGACGCGTGCTCCCGGAAGGGTTCCCGCGTTGCGAAAAGCGCAGGCGCGCTCCTCCTCGCCGCATTACACGGTGGTGCGGCGAAACGCCGCGAATCAGACCGCGCCGGAATGCGATCAACCACATGCCCCGGCCGGTCCCGCGGTCGGCCCATCCGGAACAACCGGCCATTCATTCCCCTGGACACCGCCCCGTACCCTGCCGCAGACTGCCGGAGTCCCGGGACCGCTCGGGACAGGTGAGAGTACAGCACGCTCACACGGAGGATGTCTTGCCAAGCAAGAGGTACGGGGGAATGCCTCCCGGCGTGAGGCCGCTAGCGCACTCGAATCCCACAACGATTACCGATCCGATTCCCGGAACCCTTGCGGGCGGGCTGCCGAGAAGTCGCGGTGCCCCGAATTCCCCGGAGCGGAAACGCGGATCGCAGGTACCGGTGAACGCGTCCGTGGTCGCCCGGCGCACCTCGCTCGACCTGCCGGTCGACCTCCCGCTGGAGCGGTGGCGGAGCCTCGGCGAGCACATCGCCGTCATCGCGGAGTCCTCCAGCTGGTGGCTCGGCGACTGGCTGATCTACGGTCAGGCCCACTATCCCGACCGCTACAAGATCGCTCTCGCCGACACGTCCCTGAGCTACCAGACGCTGCGCAACTACGCCTGGGTGGCGGGCCGGTTCGGGGTCGCGCGCCGCCACGACCGGCTGAGCTTCCAGCACCACGCCGAGGTCGCGGGTCTGGAGGAGCGCGTCCAGGACCACTGGCTGGAGCAGGCGGAGCGGCACGGCTGGTCGCGCAACGAGATGCGCAGGCACGTCAAGAACAGCCACAGCCTGCGCGCACGCGAACGCAGGCCGGTGGCGGAAGCGGCGGCGCGGCCGTCCTCCGGCGGGAAGCCGGCGGCCATCCGCTTCAAGATCACCACGGAGCGGCACATCCGCTGGCAGAAGGCGGCGGCCAACCAGGGGCAGGCGCTCGCCGAGTGGATCGTCGCCGTGCTCGACCGCTGCGCGCCCGCCACGGTGCGCACGGCGGCGGAGAACGCGGCCGCCACGGCGCTGGAGAAGTGCGGGGCCGGGCACGCGCGGCGCGGTCCCCTGGAGGCGTCGGCACCGCGGCACTGAGGCGGAGCCGCCCTCGGGGGTGACGGTGTCGCCGCACGGGGGCCGGACCTCCCTCGGGGGTGACGGTGTCGCCGCACGGGGGCCGGACCTCCCTCCGTGGTGACGGTGCCGCCGCACTGGAGCCGGACCGCCCCCGGCGGCCCCGGCTCCGCAGCACCGCGGCCGGTCCGTGCGTGACCGGCCGACCCCGAGTCGACCGAAGGGCCCGAGACCATGAGCATCAAGGTCTGGAACTACCTCGCGGAGTACGACGCCGAGCGGGCGGACGTCCTCGACGCCGTGGACACCGTCTTCCGCTCCGGCCGACTGATCCTCGGCCCCTGCGTCGAGGCCTTCGAGCGGGCCTTCGCCGACCGGCACGGCGTCCCGCACTGCGTCGGCGTCGACAACGGCACCAACGCCCTCGTGCTCGGACTGCGCGCGCTCGGCGTCGGCGACGGTGACGAGGTCGTCACCGTCGCCAACACCGCGGCGCCCACGGTGGTCGCCATCGACGCCGTGGGCGCGACACCCGTGTTCGTCGACGTGCACCCCGAGACGTATCTGATGGACGTCGAGCGGATCCCCGACGTCGTCACCGAACGCACCAAGTGCCTGCTGCCGGTGCACCTGTACGGCCAGTGCGTCGACATGACGGCGCTGACCGCGCACGCCGCCACCTTCGGACTCGCCGTCCTGGAGGACTGCGCCCAGGCGCACGGCGCGCGCAGGCACGGCAGGCCCGCGGGAACCATGGGGGACGCCGCGGCGTTCTCCTTCTACCCGACCAAGGTCCTCGGCGCGTACGGCGACGCGGGCGCCGTCCTCACGTCGTCGGCGACGGTGGACGCCGCCCTGCGCAGGCTGCGCTACTACGGCATGGAGGACCGCTACTACGTAGAGGCGACCCCCGGCCACAACAGCCGCCTCGACGAGGTGCAAGCGGAGATCCTGCGCCGCAAACTGACCCGCCTCGACGACTATCTGGCCGCGCGCAGGGCGATCGCGGCCCGCTACGCCGAGGGCCTCGCCGGCACCGGCCTCGTCCTGCCGTCCCTGGCGCCGGGCAACGACCACGTCTACTACCTGTACGTGGTGCGCCACCCGGAACGCGACACGATAATCGCCGAGATGGCCCGGCGGGACATCGCGCTCAACGTCAGCTACCGCTGGCCGGTCCACACCATGAAGGGCTTCGCCCGCCTCGGCCACCGCACGGGCGACCTGCCGGCCACCGAGCGGGCCGCCGACGAGATCTTCTCGCTGCCCATGTACCCCTCGCTGACCAAGGCCGAGCAGGACCTGGTGGTGGAGGCGCTGCGCGAGGTGCTCGCGGCGCTGTAGCGCCGGGGCCACCGCGCGCGGTGCCAGGGGTCGCCGCCGCGTTCAACGGGAGGTGCCGTCATCGTCACGTCGGAGCAGGGGCGCGGGTCCGCGTACGGGGAGCCGGACTCCGGGTTCGCCTCCTGGTGGGCCGAACGGCGCCGCGCGGCCCGCCTCTTCGTCACCCCCGTCCCGTTCCGCGAACTGCCGCACTGGTCCTTCACCCGGGACGGCGACCTCGTCCACGACAGCGGGCGCTTCTTCGCCGTCACCGGGCTGCGGGTGCACGGCCCCGCAGCCGGCGGACCGCCGCCGCGCGACCAGCCGGTGATCGTGCAGCCGGAGATCGGTGTGCTCGGCCTGCTCGTCGCGGAGCGGGACGGCGAACCGCACGTGCTGCTCCAGGCCAAGGCCGAGCCGGGCAACATCGACGGCATCCAGCTCTCGCCCACCGTGCAGGCGACCCGCAGCAACTACACACGCGTCCACCGGGGCGGCGCGACCCGGTACCTGGAGCACTTCACGGGACCCGGCCGCGGCCGGGTCCTCGTCGACTCGCTCCAGTCGGAACAGGGCGCGTGGTTCTGGCGCAAGCACAACAGGAACATGGTCGTCGAACCGGTCGGCGAGGTCGCCGAGCACCCCGACTACCGCTGGGTGGCGCTGCGTACCGTACGGCGGCTGCTGCGCGTCGACCACCTCGTCAACATGGACACGCGCTCCGTGCTCGGCTGCCTGCCGCCGGAGTCCGCGTCCGTGGCCGATGCGTCGGTGGCCGACACGTCCGTGACCGATGCGTTCGTGGCCGACACGTCCGCGCCGCGGTCCCTCACCAGCTGGCTCATCGACGCGAAACAGAGCTGCCCGTGGCGGACCCGGCTCGTCCCGCTGGCGGACGTGCGCGGCTGGACCCGGACGGACACGGAGATCGCCGCCGACTCCGGCCGGTCCTTCCGGATCATCGCGGTCCGGGTGGCGGCGGGCACCCGTGAGGTACGGCAGTGGGCGCAGCCACTGCTCGCGCCCGGCGGGCGTGGCCTCGCCGCGTTCCTGTGCCGATCCGCCGGACCCGTGCCCCGGGTCCTGGTCCGCGCCCGCACCGAACCGGGCCTCGGCGACCTCGTCGAGATCGGCCCCACCGTCCAGTGGACCACGGACACCGGGCCCGCGACGCCCGAGGAGGCCGGGCCCTTCGACGCCATGGCGCTGACCGCCGACACGGCGCGCGTACGGTTCGACGCGGAGCTGTCCGAGGAGGGCGGCCGCTTCCACCGGGCGGCGACCCGGTACCGCGTCGTCGAGGCCGACGACGCCCTCGACGACCTCCTCGACGGCGCACGACTCCCGGCCGACTACCGCTGGCTGACGGTGCCTCAGCTGCGCGCGCTGGTCGTCCGCGGCCAGCACGTCAACGTCCAGGCGCGCAGCCTCCTCGCCTGCCTGGCGGCACCGCCGCCACTGTGAGCCCCCGCTGAAAGGACATGTGCTGTGCAGACACGCGAGTTGGGAGTACGGGGCGCGCACGTGTTCACGCCCGACGTCTTCCCCGACGAACGGGGCCTGTTCGTCGCCCCCTACCAGCAGCCCGCGTTCACCCGCGCGCTCGGCGGCCCGCTGTTCCCGGTGGCACAGACCGGGCACAGCAGGTCCCGCCGTGGCGTGGTCCGCGGCGTCCACTTCACCCGAACCCCGCCCGGCATGGCCACCTACGTGCACTGCGCCCACGGCAGCGCCCTCGACTTCGTCGTCGATCTGCGCCTCGGCTCACCTACGTTCGGCCGCTGGGACCGCCTGGTCCTGGACGCCGTGACGTTCCGCGCGGTCCATCTGCCGGTCGGGGTCGGCCACGCCTTCCAGGCCCTGGAGGACGACACGGTGATGGCCTATCTGCTGTCGGGCGGGTACGCCGCCGACGACGAGAAGGCGGTCTCGGCGACCGACCCGGCCCTCGCGCTGCCCCTGCGGGACGACCTGCCCCGCCTCCTCTCCCCCCGGGACCGGGTGGCTCCCACGCTCGCGGCTGCCGAGCGCGCGGGGCTCCTTCCCGCGTACGAGACGTGCGTCCGCCTCGACGCCCGGCTGCACGAAGCCGCTCTGGCCGCGGCGGGGGAGCGTCATGGCTGACGTGCCGCGGTCCGAGGGGCCGGGGGCGGGGGTGCCCCGGGTCGCCGTGCTCGGGGCCTCCGGCTTTCTCGGCTCCGCCGTCGCCGCGACGCTCGCACGGCGGCGGCTCCGGCTTCGTCTGGTGGCGCGCCGCCCGAGCGCCGTCCCCGCCGGCCCGGTGGCCGAGGTGGAGGTGCGCGCCGCGGACCTCACCGACGCGGCGAGCCTGGCCGCCGCCGTCGACGGCGCCGACGCGATCGTCCACCTGGTGTGCCACCGCTCCGGCGCCCGCGCCTGGCGTACCGACGACGACCCGCAGGGGGAGTGGGTCAACGTCGGCATGGTGCACGCCCTCGTCGACGTCCTGCGCGCCGCTCGGGGCGGCGGGCCGCGCCCCGCGTGCGTCTTCGCCGGATCGGCGAGCCAGGTGGGGCTCACGGCCCGCACCCGGATCGACGGCACCGAGGAGGACCACCCCGCGAGCCGCTACGACCGGCACAAGGTCCTGGCCGAGCGGGCCCTGCTCGACGCCACCCGCGAAGGGGTGCTGCGCGCGGTCTCGCTCAGGCTGCCGACCGTGTACGGCGAGAGCCGCACGCCGACCGCTGCCGACGGCGGCGTGGTGACCGCCATGGCCCGCCGCGCCCTGGCGGGCGAGCCGCTGACGGTGTGGCGCGACGGCACCATCGGCCGGGACCTGCTGCACATCGACGACGCGGCGCACGCCCTCGTCACCGGCCTCGACCGGATCGACGAACTCGCTGGGCGGCACTGGCCGGTGGGCACCGGCCGCACGACCGCCCTCGGCGATCTCTTCCGCGCCGTGTCCCGGCTGGCCGCCGACTTCACGGGCGGGCAGCCGGTGCCGGTGGTCACCGTCGAACCCCCTGACCACGCGACCCCCGCCGACTTCCACAGCTTCACGGTCGACGCGACGGCGTTCCGCGCAGCCACGGGCTGGTCCCCGCACGTGCCCCTGCACGCAGGTCTCGTACGCACGGTGGGAGCGCTCGCGCGGGAGCGCGCCGCGGGGGCGGGGGCGGCGCGGCTCCGGGGGACGTGACACCTGCCCCCTGTGCGCGCCCCCCGCCCGGCTGCCCGCACACGTGCGGTGACTAGCCTGCCGGCATGGAAGCAATCCTGGTCAGTGCCTGTCTGCGCGGAGTGCCGTGCCGCTTCGACGGTCGGCACAAGGCCTCGCCGGAGTCGGCGCGCGCCGTGGACGGCCGTGACGTCGTCTCCTTCTGCCCGGAGGTGGCGGGCGGCCTCACGACACCGCGGCGGCCCGCGGAACTGGTGGGCGGCGACGGCCACGACGTCCTGGACGGAACGGCACGGGTGATCGAGGACACCGGACGCGACGTCACCGCGGAGTTCGTCGCCGGCGCCCACCGCGCACTCGCGGCGGCCCGGCACGCCGGCTGCACGGAGGCACTGCTGATGCCGCGCAGCCCCTCGTGCGGTCGGGGCAAGGTGTACGACGGTTCGTTCACGGGGGAGTCGCGGACGGGCGACGGGGTGACGACGGCCCTGCTGAAACGCCATGGGATCGCGGTGCGGGCTGCGCCGGGGCTGTGAGGGGGGCACCCCGGGGTTCCCGGGGTGCCCGTGGTGCGCCCGAGGCGCTCGCCACGCCGGTGGCGCGGGGCGGTGCCTGTGGTGTCTGCGGTGCCCGGGGCTAGGTGTTGCTTGGAGTGTGCGGGGTGTCTGCGGTGTCCGGGGTTCCGGTGGTGTGCCTGAGGCGCTCGCCACGCCGGTGGCGCGGGGCGGTGCCTGTGGTGTCTGCGGTGCCCGGGGCTAGGTGTTGCTTGGAGTGTGCGGGGTGTCTGCGGTGTCCGGGGTTCCGGTGGTGTGCCCGAGGCGCTCGCCACGCCGGTGGCGCGGGGCGGTGCCTGTGGTGTCTGCGGTGCCCGGGGTTCCGGTGGTGTGCCTGAGGCGCTCGCCACGCCGGTGGCGCGGCGCGGTGCCTGCGGTGCCTGCGGTGTCCGGGGTGCCCGTAGTGTGTCCGAGGCGCTCGCCGTGCCCGAGGCCCGGGGCGTGCCCGAGGCGCCCGGGAGTACCCGGAGGATGCCCGGTGCTCCCCGCGGGCTCAATGCCCCATGCCCAACCCTCCGTCGACCGCCATCACGGCCCCCGTGATGTACCCCGCCCCGGGCCCCGCGAGGAAGTCGACCGCCGCCGCGATCTCCTCCGCCGTGCCCATGCGCCCCAGGGGCACGGACGCGGTGATGGCCTCGATCCGTGCCTCGGTCAGGGACGAGGTCATGTCCGTGTCGACGAGACCCGCGGCGATGACGTTCACGGTGATGTCGCGCGG
This sequence comes from Streptomyces typhae, assembly GCF_009755605.1. Taxonomy (GTDB): domain Bacteria; phylum Actinomycetota; class Actinomycetes; order Streptomycetales; family Streptomycetaceae; genus Streptomyces; species Streptomyces typhae. Next base: position 329,727 of record NZ_WPNZ01000006.1, on the reverse strand, counting down.
CGCCAGCTCCCGGGCGAGGGAGCGGCCGAAGCCGATGAGGCCCGCCTTGGACGCCGCGTAGTTCGCCTGCCCCGCCGTGCCGAGGAGCGCGGAGACCGAGGAGATGAGGACGATCCGGCCCCGGCGTGCGCGCATCATGGGCCGCACGGCCCGCCGGGCCACCCGGAAGGTGCCGACGAGGTTGGTGTCGAGGACGGCCCCGAAGTCCGTCTCCGACATCGTCGCGAGCAGCCGGTCACGTGCGATGCCCGCGTTCGCGACGAGGACCTCCACCGCGCCCTGCTCGGCCTCGACCTCCTTGAAAGCGCGGTCCACCTGCCCCCCGTCCGTGACGTCGCACCGCACCCCGAAGAGCCCCGCGGGCGGCCGGCCGGACCGGAACGTGACCGCCACCCGGTCGCCGCCCGCGGCAAGCCGCCGGGCCACCGCGAGCCCGATGCCGCGGTTGCCACCCGTGACCAGAACCGAACGTGCCATCACTGCCTCCCCGTACCGTCCCACAGTCCCCGTACGGACACAGTCCCCGTACGGACTGACGCCATGCCGCGCGCTCAGGTCGCGCGGCGGATCACCAATTGCTCGATGCCGTCGAGCAGCCGCTGGAGTCCGAACTCGAAGGGGGCGCCCGCGTACGGTGTCGCCCCGGCGGCGAGGGCCCGCCGCAGTGCCGGATAGCGGTCGAAGTCCACGAGCTGCCCGAGCACGTCGTCACGCTCCCGCGTGCTCATGCCCTCCCGGCCCTCGGTCTCCCCCCGGCCCTCGGTCTCCCCCCGGCCCTCGGTCTCCCCCCGGCCCTCGGTCTCCCCCCGGCCCTCGGTCTCCCCCCGGCCCTCGGTGTCCCCTCGGCCCTCGGCGGTGGCGGCCCCCCTGCCCGCCGGGCCGTCCGCCGCGGCCTCCTCGGCGCCGCGCAGCCGTCCGAGGCCGCGCACATAGGCGTCGACGGTCTCGATGGCGGACAGCTTCTCCGCCTCGCGGAGCCCGGTGCCGTCGAAGACGCGCAGCGCGGAGTCAAGCCAGCGCAGCATGTTCGGCCCCGGTACCTGCTCGGCCGCGCCCAGTTCGAGGACCCAGGGGTGCCGCCTGATCTGCCGCCAGTCGTCGTGCGCGAGCGCGGTGAGCTTGGCGCGCCAGTCGCCCGGCCACTCGTGCGGCAGGGTCGGTCCCACCGCGACCGCGTCGAGCATCAGGGCCTCCAGCTCGGCCCGGCCGGGGACGTAGGTGTAGAGCGACGCGACGCCGACACCGAGCTGCGCGGCGACCCGGCGCAGCGACATCGCCGCGGGGCCGTCCCGCTCGACCACGTCGATCGCGGCCTCGACGATCCGCTCCCGGGTGAGCCCGCGCGCGGGACCGCGCGAGCCACGGGTGTCCCCGCCCCAGAGCAGCGCGAGGGCGCGCTCCTGCGGGGTGGAGGTCGGCACCGTGGGTGAAGCGGGCAGTGGATCCGTCACCAGGGACATCCTCCAACGGGCCGGCCGCCCTCACGCGCGGCTCACTCTTTGCGATCAGCTCGCAACTCAGTATACCGTTCGGAGTTAACCGAACAGTGCTCGGAGTGGGGCGGACACATGATCGGAGACAGCCCGGAGGCGGACGCCCCGGCAGCGAAAACCCCGGCAGCGAAGACCCGGACAGCGGGCTCCTCTCAGGCGGGTGTCCCTGAGGCGGCCTCTCCGGAGACGGGCGCCCCGGAAGCGGCCACGGAGAAACCGTCGCCCTCCCGCCGCCGCGAGGAGCGCACGCTGTACGCGGCGGCGTTCACCAACGGCCCGAACGAGCTGTTCGACTTCGTCCTGCCCCTGTGGGCGGGCGCGGCCCTCGGCCTGACCGCCACCGAGGTCGGCATCCTGATGGCCGTGGAGATGGCCCTCTCCGTGATCGCGCGACCGATCGCGGGTGTGCTCGCGGACCTCTTCGAACGCCGCTACGTCGCCGCGACCGGCGCGTTCCTGTACGCGGCCGCCGCCGCCGGGTACGCCCTCGCGCAAAACGCCGCCTCCGCGTACGCCGCCGCCGCGGTCGGCGGGGTGGGCGGCGCCCTGCTGTGGGTGGCGGTCCGCGCCATCATCAGCGAGCGCCTCGCGGAGGACTCCGCGGTCTTCCCGCGCCTGCTCGCCTCCCAGGAGACGGGGTCCTGGGTGGCCTTCGTCGCCGGGATGGTCCTGACCGGCGGGATCGGCTTCGACGGCGTCTTCTGGGCGTGCGCCGGAGCCTGCCTCCTCGCCGCCGTCCTGCTGCTGTCCTCGCCCCGCGGGCAGAAGGCGTTGGGGCCAGGGCCGGGGCCCGCGGCCGCCGTCGCCGGGCTCGGTGCCGTCGGCCGCAGGCTCCGGCCCATGCTGCTCGCCGTCGTGGTGACCATGGCGGCCGAGGCCGCGATCTCGCTGCTGCTCCTGATGCACCTCCAGCGGGAGTTCGACTTGGAGGTCGTCGAGGTCGCGTACGTCTTCCTGCCCGGGGCGATCGTCATGAGCGTCGCCGCGGAGCGCCTGCACACCTACGTCGTCCGCTTCGGCCGCACCCGGATCCTGATGTACGCGTCGTGCGCCAGCGCCGCCTTCGCGGCCGGCCTCGCGTGGGCGCCGCACCCCGCCGTCATCGCCGTCCTGTGGATCCTCAGCGGCCTCGCCTGGGCGGCGGTCATACCGATCCAGCAGGCGGTGATCGCGGAGGCCTCCGGTGACCACGCCGGGCGCGGCATGGGCGTGTACGAGTCGGCGAACCTCCTGGGCGCGCTGGTCGGCGCCCTCGCCGCGGGGATGCTCTACGACGGCGCGGACTGGACCGTGGCCTGTCTCGGCGCGGCGGTCCTGATCCTGGCCGGGGCGGTGATCGTGCCCCGCGCGGTGCGGAGCCTCGGTGTCGCCGACGTGCCGCCGCCCCCGCCGGAGCCGCGGCGGGACGCTTCCGGGGCGCAGGCCGCTTCGGAGAAGGCCGTTGCGGGCAAGGCCGTTCCGGCGAAGGACGAGCCCTCTGAGAACTGCCCCCCTAAGAACGGCCCCCCTAAGGACGAACCCTCAAAGGACGGCTCCCCTGAGGACGAACCCTCAAAGGACGGCTCCCCTGAGGACGAACCGCCCAAGTCGCGGCAGCAGATCCTCCGGGAGCTCGCCCTGCACGCGGCCGCGTACGCCCTCGCACAGGTCGTCCTGCTGCTCCTCGGGCTCTCGTGGCTGCACGACCTCGTCGCGGGGGACACCGCTGACGTGCTGCTGCACGGCGGCGGGCAGGAGTCCGGGTTCGCCCGGGTGCCGGAGGACGGCGGGAAGATCTGGACGTTCGTCCTCGCCGGGCACGCGCTGTGGGCCGGTGCGAAGTGTCTCGCGCTCTCGCTGCGGGGAGAAGTCCACGCCGGGCGGTCCAAGGGCTGACATTCGGCCAAGTCTTGTTTAATGCAGGGCAGTTGCATTATTCTCCCGCCGACGGGTATGCCAAGGGCAAGAACGTGCCACCCCTGTCCCCGGTGGCGACAGCTCATCGCACAGACCCCGCCGCTGATCAGCTCAGGCTCACCCCGGAGCCGCACTCACGGTGCCATGAGGGGGAACGATGCTCGAGGACCACGCCGCGTTCGGCCTCCGCGCGGATGTGCGGCAGGAACGGATGATCATCGCGTTCTGGGGAGAGCTGGACATACTCGCGGACGAGGTCCTCGCCGCTCCGCTCGCGCGCCTCGCCCGGGAGAGCCGCCGCGACCTCGTGCTCGACCTGAGTGCAGTGACGTTTCTCGACTGCGGCGGACTGACGCTTCTGTGCCGGGCCCGGGATGCGGCCCGGCGGCGTGAGGCGGGTGTCGTCCTGGTCGTGGACAACCCGTTCTTCCGCAAGGTCCTGCGCCTGGCCGGTCTCATGTCGACGTTCGAGATCGCGGGGGATCTGGAGACCGCGCTCATGACGGGGGCGGAAGGGTCACCCGTGTGACGGTCCCGTGCCCGGACTGCCCGGACTGCCCGGACTGCCCGGACTGCCCGGACCGTTCCCGGCCGGACCGCTCGGGCCCGGCCGGGCCGCGGGGCGCGCTCTCCCGGCCGGACCGAGCAGACCAGGGCGGACCGGGCGGATCAGCCGGACCAGCCGTATCGGCCGGGTGGAACGAACCGGCCGGGACGCGGCGAACCAGCCGGATGGTTCGGATCGCCCCGTTCAGTCGGATTCGGCCGCGGCCTCGCGCTGCTTCTCCTTGAGGCGGGCGGTCTCCTTGCGGACCTCGGCCTGGGTGGCGCGCTCCCGCCGCAGCCACTCGGGGTTCTCCGTCTTCAGGGCGTCGATCTGCTCGGTGGTCAGCGCCTCGGTGACACCGCCGCGGGCGAGGCCGGAAATGGAGACGCCGAGCCTCGCCGCGACCACGGGACGCGGGTGCGGGCCGGTGCGGCGCAGGTCCTGGAGCCACTGGGGCGGGTCGGCCTGCAGCGCGTTGAACTCGGCCCGGGAGACCACGCCCTCCTGGAACTCGGTGGGGGTGGCCTCGAGGTACACACCCAGCTTCTTCGCCGCAGTCGCGGGCTTCATGGTCTGGGTGGTCTGGTGCGACGTCATGGTCACCAGGGTATCGAGCGCCTGAGCGGCCTCCGACCACGCCGGGTAGCCTGGCGTGGTGACAGGCTCGGAAAACACCTCTTCGTTCCGGCTGGCCTATGTCCCGGGGGTGACACCCGCGAAGTGGGTGCGTGTCTGGAACGAGCGGCTGCCCGACGTCCCGCTGACGCTCGTACCGGTGGCGCCCGCCGACGCGGACGAACTGCTCCGGAGCGGTGGTGTCGACGCGGGCCTGGTGCGGCTGCCCGTCGACCGGACCGTCCTCAGCGCCATCCCGCTCTACACGGAGACGACCGTGGTCGTCGTCCCCAAGGACCACCTCGTGACGGCTGCCGACGAGGTGGGCGTCGCCGATCTTGCCGACGAGATCGTCCTCCACCCTCTCGACGACACCCTTGGCTGGGAGGAGCTGCCGGGCCGCCCCGCGAGGGAGCGCCCCGCGACGACGGCCGACGCCGTCGAGCTGGTCGCGGCGGGCATCGGCGTGCTCGCGGTGCCGCAGTCGCTGGCGCGTCTGCACCACCGCAGGGACCTCACGTACCGGCCGCTCACCGACGTACCGCAGTCGGGCGTCGTGCTGTCCTGGCCGGAGGACGCCACGACCGACCTGGTGGAGGAGTTCATCGGCATCATCCGTGGCCGGACCGTGAACAGCACCCGAGGCCGGGGTCCGGCCGCGGCACAGACCACCGAGAAGCGGGGTGCGACCAAGGGCTCGCCCCGCAAGGGGGCGCAGGGGAAGCCCGCCTCGGCGAAGCCGGCCTCCGGGAAGACCGGCAAGTCCGCCTCGGGTAAATCCGCTTCGGGCAAGTCCGCCTCCGGCAGGACGGGAAAGCCGACCCCCGGCCGCACGGCGCGTCGCGCAGGCGGCGGCCCCCAGGCCAAACGGGGCAAGCCGCGCCGCAGGTCGTAGCGGCCCCGCAACCCCCGGCCTTTCGCCCCCGCCCCAAGGCGCCGCGGCACACCCCCGGCCCCCTTGCGTCCCGTTGTGGTGTCCATGACTATGGCCGCATGTCGGAGCAGACGGGCACTTCCCGGCGGACCGTCCTCGCGGCGGCCGCGGTCGCCGGTACGGCCGAGGCCGTCGGCCAGGCGGGACCGGCCGCGGCACGCGACGGCCGACACGCCCCGGCCGGTGCGAGCGCCACCACATCTGCCGGTGCGAGCGCCACCGCGCCTGCCGGTGGGAGCGCCACCGCGCAACCACCCCCGCGCGCCCTGCGCGCGCTCCTGCGGGAGATCGACCACCGCCGCGTCGAGGCGACCGTGCGCCGGCTCGCCGCGTTCGGGACCCGGCACACGCTGTCCGCGCAGGACGACCCCGTACGCGGCATCGGGGCCGCCCGCGACTGGATCCTCGCCGAGCTGCGGCGGCACGCGCGGGCGTCGGGCGGCCGGATGAGCGTGGAGCTCCAGTCGTACGTACAAGAACCGGGCCCGCGCATTCCACAGCCGACGCGGATCACCAACGTCGTGGCCACCCTGCGGGGATCGGCGTCCCCGGACCGGATCTACGTCGTGTCGGGGCACTACGACTCCCGGGCGAGCGACGTCATGGACGCCACCGGCGACGCCCCCGGAGCGGACGACGACGCCTCCGGGGTCGCGGTCGTCCTGGAACTCGCCCGGGTCATGGCGACCCGGCGACTCGGCGCCACGGTCGTCTTCGCGGCCGTCGCGGGCGAGGAGCAGGGGCTGTACGGCGCGGCCCACATGGCGGAGCAGTACAAGCGGCAGAAGGCGGACGTCCAGGCGATGTTCACCAACGACATCGTCGGCAGCTCCACCGCGGACGACGGCACCCGCGACCCCCGCACCGTCCGGCTCTTCGCCGAGGGCGTGCCGTCGTCCGAGACCCCCGAGGAGGCCGCCGTACGCCGCTCCGTGGGCGGCGAGAACGACTCACCGGCACGCCAGCTCGCCCGCTTCGTGCGCGATGTCGCCGACAACGACGCGACCGGGATGAGGGTGCGCGTCGTGCACCGCCGCGACCGCTATCTGCGCGGCGGCGACCACATCCCCTTCCTCGAACGGGCCTATCCGGCGGCCCGGTTCACCGAGCCCGCCGAGGACTACGCCCACCAGCACCAGGACGTGCGCGTGGTCGACGGCAAGCAGTACGGGGACCTGCCGGAGTTCTGCGACTTCCCCTACATCGCCCGGGTGGCGCGCGTGAACGCCGCCGCCCTGTGGAGCCTCGCCCAGGCGCCGGGCACCCCGCGGGGCGCGAAGATCCGTACCGCCGAGCTGACCAACGACACCGAACTCGTGTGGGAGCGCGGCCCCGAGAGCGACCTCGCCGACCTGGCCGGGTACGAAGTGGTGTGGCGCGAGACCACCGACACGGACTGGACCGAGGTCGTCGACGTCGGCGACGTCACCCGCCACACCGTCGAACTCTCCAAGGACAACGTCTTCTTCGGCGTCCGCGCGGTCGGCCGCTCCGGAGTGCGCAGCCCGGTGGCGTTCCCGGCACCCGAGCGCTGAGGCTCGGCGACCCGCGGCGACCCGCGGCGATCCCCGGCGACCCGCATCGACCCGCGGCGACCCGCATCGACCCGCGGCGACCCGCGGAGCCTCACTTCTCGGAGTAGACGTCCTCGGCCGGAGGGCCGGGCGGTCCCTGCGGGTCCTGCGGGTCCTTGGGGCCCGCAGGTGCCTGGTGGTCCGCTGCCGCGGCCCAGGGGTCGTCGCGCCCCACGGGGAAGAACTGTTCCTCCAGGAGCAGCACGAGGGCCGCCACCGTCATCAGGCCGCCCACCAGGAACGTGCCGCGCACGCCGATGGCCGGCAGGAGCAGGCTCCCCGCGAGCGCGCCAGCGGCGACCCCGAGGTTGTACGCGGCGCTGTTCGCCGCGACCGCCGTCTCGGTGCGGCCCGGCGCGAAGTGCATGACCTGGGTCTGCGTGGCCATGAACACCGGGCCGAGGGACGCGCCGAGGAGCACCATCATGGCCACGGCGACGGCCTTGGAGCCGCCCGCCGCGTACAGCCCGAGGAGCGCGGCGGCCTGGGTGGCCACGGGGACGGTGAGGGTGGCGCGCGGACAGCGGTCCAGGAGGCGGCCGTAGACCGCGACGGAGACGATGCCGGTGACGCCGAGCACCAGGAGCAGCGTGCTCACCGTGGACTCCGTGAAGCGGCTCTCGTCCACCAGGAACGTGGAGATGTACGTGTAGCCCGCGAAGACACCCGTGACGGTGAGGCCGGTGACGGTCAGGACGACGGCGAAGCGGCGGGTGTCGGGGACCACGCCCCGCACGGCGTGGCTCTCCTCCGGGCGGGAGACGGGCAGGGCCAGGGCGATGAGGACGAGCGGCGGGACGGCGAGCGCGCCGACCACCAGGAACGGCAGCTGCCAACTGCTGTGCTGGCCGAGCCAGGTGCCGCCGGGCACACCGAGGACGAGCGCCGCCGAGCCGCCCACCGAGAGCGCCCCTATGACGCGCCCGCGCACGTGCGGTGGGAAGAGCCCGACCGCGACCGGCCCCATCACCGCCCAGAACAGCGCCTGCGCGACCGCCGTCACCAGCCGGCTGGCCATCAGGACCCAGTACGAGGAGACGAGGGCCGCCACGAGGCTCGCGAGGAACAGGGCGGCGAGGAGTACGCACAGCACTGCGCGGCGTGGGACCGAACGGGTCATCTGGGCGATGGGCACCGACACGACCGCGACGGTCAGGCCGTACCCGGACACCAGCAGGCCGACGGCCGACAGTGAGACGTCCAAGTCGTCCGACATGAGTTTCAGGACGCCGATCGGGAGGTTCTCGGTGGTGTTGAAGGCGAACGCCCCCAGCATCAGGGCGGCCACCACGGCCACGCCGCGCCGGGTGGCGGCACGCTGGTCGCCGGGTGGGGCAGCTGTCGGGTCCGTCGCCATCCATCCTCCACGTTCACCGTGCGTACACGAGAGTTCCGGAACTGCTGCTTCATGTTTCAACGGGCTGTAGGCAAAGAGAGTTCGAAGTGCCGCCCCGAAGATCGTGACGGCACTCGCAGGCCAGCGTAAACCCTGGTCGTCAAGGTGCGGTCAATTCGCGCCGAGTTGGCCGGGTCCAATGCACGTAGCTTTGTGTGATTGCCGCCCGGGTAACAGGGTGGCTGGCCCTTGCATTCAGTGACATTGGCACATGCAGGCAGAGAGGTATGGACGGCCGATCAAGTGACAGGTAGGCTACGTGCGTTGTCCAGGGACCTGCCTATCCCCCCACCAATCCTCCCGCTCTTCCCGGACTCCACAACTGTTCCCCACCATTAGGTACGCACGACCAAGAAATTGTGTTCGTGACGCCTGTGCGATGTGGCGTCGATTTAAGCAAGTGTCCTCTTGAGGAGGGTGTACGTTGCTTAATCGCGAAAGAACGGAACTACCGCTCCTGGCGGCGCAGTTGCGCACATGGATGGCTCAGTCAGAAGATTTCGGTAACCCTGTTTACTGTATTTGCGACTATGTGGACATCCGTGGCCCCGTCGATCCGGAGACCATGCGGGCGGCGCACGAGCAAGTGGAGCGCGAGGCCGAGGCCCTACGTCTCGTCATCGTTTCCGACGAGGACGCGGACGGCGGTCACCGCCAATTCGTGAAGGACGATCCGGCGCCGCTGCCCTATGTCGACCTGAGTACCGGACCCGCGCCCGAAGCGGCTGCCCGCGCCTGGATGGAGAAGGACGCGGAAGGGCCCGTCGACCCGCAAGCGCTGTGCCGTGCCGCCCTGCTGAAAATCGCCGACGACCACTTCGTCCTGTACCGGCGCGTGCACCACGCGGTCGTCGACGGCTACAGCCTTGCGCTCGTCTTCAACCGCACCGCCGCCGTCTACTCGGCACTCGCCCGGCAACTCCCCGCCGAGGGCGGCGCCTTTCCCGCCTTCGCCCACCTGGTGGAGACCGAGACCGCCTACCGCGACAGCAGGAGCTTCCCCCGGGACCGGGCGCACTGGCTCGACACCCTCGCCGGACACCCCGAGCCGGTCGGTCTCTCCGGTCGGCGCGGCGGGCTCGCCATCGGCCGCCGCCGCACCGTCGAGCTGGCCCCGGACCGGGTCGGGCACCTGGAACGAGCGGCCGCCGACCTCGGCGTGACCTGGTCCGACCTGGCCGTCTCCACCATCGCGGCGTACGTGGGGAAGCACACCGGCGCGGACGAGCTGCTGCTCGGCCTGCCCACCGGCGGACGCCTGAGCCCACAGGTGCGCAACGTCCCCGGCATGACCATGAACATCCTGCCGCTGCGGCTCACCGTCGACACCGGCCTGCCCCTCGGCGCCTTCACCCGGCGCGTGTCACGCACGATCAGAAACGTCCTGCTGCACTCCCGCTATCCGACCGCCGAGATCTCCAGGGAAGTCCTCGGCGAGGGCGGCGGACGGCTGTGGGGGCCGATGGTCAATGTGATGAAGTTCGACTACAAGCTGGACTTCGGGGGGTCGGCCGCGACGATGCGCACCCTCTCGATCCCCCTCACGGTCGACATGACCGTCTATTTCTTCCAGACCTCGGCGGACGGGACGACGGACGTCATTCTCGACGCGCACCCCGAACTGTTCACCGCCCAGGAGACGGACGCGCATCTGGAGGGGATCCTCGGTCTGCTCGACGCGCTCGGGACCGCGCGTCCGGAAACCGCCGTGCGCGACCTCTTCCCCCGGCCGGCGCCCGTGGCAGCCGACTGACCGACCCGCACCGAACCGAGCGGCACACCCGGCGGACCCTGCCGGGCCACGTGTGTGCCGTCGCAATGCCGTGCCGCGCCGTGCCCAGGCCACGATGGCCGGGTTCCGTCATGCCGTGCGCCCGCGCGCGGTGTCGCACGGTCACCGGGAAAGCTACTGCGAAATCGAGGGAACACGATGGATCTGACCGCGGGCGATGCCGTCGACCCGGCCGTACGGAATCCTCAGGAGGCCACCGCTCTCAGAGCGTCACTGAAACACCTGCGCACGGAGCCCCGCGGGTGGGTGTTCACCCTCAAATTCGCCCTCTGCGCGGTCCTCACCGCGGTCGGAGTCGTCGTTGTCCTGCAACCGGTCCTGTGGTGCCGGATCACCGGTGTCGTCCTCATCGGATGCATGCTCGCGCACGCCGCGGAACTCCAGCACGAGACGCTCCACAATCTCGCGTACCGCAGCCGCAGGGCGAACACCGTCACCGGCGTCGTCCTCGGAATTCCGATGCTGATCTCCTTCGCGGCCTACAAAGCGGCGCACATGCGCCACCACCGCGATCTCGGCACGCCGGAGAACCGGGAGTTCTTCGACTACGGGGACCAGTACGGCGACAGGGAGAAGTCGACGTTCGGCACGGCGGTGGACTGGACCGTGAGATTCACCATGGCCCACCACTACTGGCTGTTCCTGCAGAATCTCGGGCGGTCGCTGCTCGGCCGGGAATTCGAGGGGGAGAGCGTCCGGGTGTCACGCCGTATCCGGCGGGACCATTTCATCGCGTTGGCCGCCGTGCTCGCGCTCACCGGAATATCCTTCGCACTGGGTTCGGCGGTCGTTCTGTGGGTATGGCTGATTCCGCTGGTGCTTGTTGCGGGACCCGTGCACGCCCTCATCGAACTCCCCGAGCACTTCGGCTGCGAGGTATTGGACCGGGACCCGTTCGCCAATACCCGTACGATCCGCTCCAATCGCGTCCTGACGTGGTTCACGAACGGCAACAATTACCATGTCGAGCACCATCTGATGCCGAATCTGCCGCTGGAGCGGCTGCCCGATCTGCACGGCGAGGTGCGCGGTCGCATCCGCTACTACAACCGCGGCTATCTCGAATACTTCGGAAAGCTGCTCCGCAAGTGAGCGGGCGCCGGAGCGCCGCCCGTCCGAAGCACCGTCCTTTCGGAGCACCGCCTGTCCGGTGAACCGTCCGTCCCGTGAGAGGAGCAGTAGGTGGAGCTGACCTTCGCAGTGGCGCGCACCGAGGCCGAACACGCCGATGTGCTGCGGCTTCGTGAGGCCGTCTACGTCGCGGACCAGGGCCGTCTCGCCGACGCAGGCGACACGGCGGCGACGTTCGACCGGTTCGACGCGCACGCCGAGTACATCCTCGGATATGTCGACGGCACGGCCGCGGGAACGGTCAAGGTGGTGCCGGACTCCGCGGCCGGACTTCCCTGCGACGACACCGTGGACATCTCGGAACTGCGCGCGGGCAACCGCCTCGTGGAATTCGGGCACTTGATGACCCTGCCGTCCATGCGCCACCGCGAGATCGGCATGGCACTGATGCGCGAGGCCGTCATCCACAGCGCCCGCGAGCACGACATGACGCACATACTCGGGGACTTCTTCGTGGACGACTCCGAAGGGCTGCGCAGTTTCTACAAGGAAATCGGCTTCTTCGCCCTGCACGAACCGTACGAGGACACCCGGTTCAAAGGTGCGCCGCTCAGCCTCGTCGCCGCGCTCGACGTCACCGAAGCGGTGCGCAGGGCCCGCACGGAGGAAGGCCGGAAGAGCAGGCTGCTCCAGTACTTCTTCGGCGACTACGACAGCTACACGGCCAAGGAGGCGGAGAATGCGGACACGGCGCCAGCAGCTGGCTGAGACCAAGGCGGCCCACAATCATCCCGCCTACGCGAAAATGGCCTTCGTCATGGGCTGCGGCGTCCAGGGCGAGGGGAAGGGCAGCCGCGTCGTCGACGACGAGCGGGGAACGCCCTACCTCGCCCTGTTCGACCAGTACGGCAACCAGTCCTTCGGCTACTCCCACCCCCGCGTCGTCGCCGCCGTGCGCGAACAGCTCGACACCGGCGTACTGAACAGCACGAAGATCATGTTCGAGGAGGTGCAGATCCGGCTCTCCGCCCGCCTCGCGGAGGCCACCGGCCAGCGCCTGCCGTACTCCTACCTCGCCAACGGCGGCGGCGAGACCATCGACAACGCCCTCAAGCTGGCCCGCGCCGCGACCGGCCGCCCCGGCGTCATCAGCGCCCGCGGCTGCTTCCACGGCAAGACCTTCGCCACGCTCAGCGCCTCCGACCGGCCCGAACACCGGGAGCTGCTCGGCCCGTTCATGGAGCACTTCCGGCAGGTCGACTTCGGCGACCTCGACGAGCTCGCCGCGGCACTCGACGACACCGTCGCCGCCGTGCTCCTCGAACCCGTGCAGGCGGAGGCCGGGGTGATCGTGCCGCCGCCCGGCTACCTCCAGGAGGTGCGCAGGCTGTGCACCGAGGCGGGCGCGCTGCTCGTCCTCGACGAGATGCAGACGGCGTTCGGCCGCTGCGGCACCTTCTTCGCGTACGAGCAGTTCGGCGTCACCCCGGACCTGGTGTGCGTGGGCAAGGCCTTCGGCGGCGGCGTGCTGCCCCTGTCGGCGGTCCTCGGCACCAAGGAGGTGTGGGAGGTCCTGCGGGTGCTGCCCTCCACCTTCGGCTCCAGCCTGGGCGGCAACCCGCTGTCGTGCCGGGTCGGCCTGGAGAGCATCGCCATCGCCTCCGACGAGGCCTTCCTCACCGGCGTGAAGGAGCGGGCCCGCACCATCGACGAACGCCTGAGCGCCGCCGCCGAGCGCCACTGCGGCATCGTCGCCGAACACCGCGGCCTCGGCATGATGCACGGCCTGGAGTTCACCGACGGCGCCACCGCCGGGTTCGTCCTCGGCCGCCTCCTCGAAGAGGGCGTCACCTCCACGTACTCGCTCTACCACGCGAACGTGCTGCGGGTGCAGCCGCCCATGGTGATCTCCGAGGCCGACCTGGACCAGGGGCTCTCGGTGCTCGAAGGCATCCTCGCGGAGGCCGACGGCACCGGGACCGCGTCCGCGCCCGCCTCCGCCGAAGGCCTCCCCGCGGCAGAACTGTCACCGGTGACGCGGACCGTGCTGCTGCCGTACCCGCCCGCCGACGTCCTGGAGCTCCTGCACTCCCGGCCCCGGCTCCTCGACCCCTTCGCGGCCGACAGCGGCTCCCCGGCCGCGGCGGGCCGCGCACCGGAGTTCGCCGGTCGGCTCGGCGGCGACGCCGTGGTCTGGGCGGACCGGACCGAACTCCTCGACGACGGCGTGCGCGCGAGCGCCGAGGCGGACTGGCTGTGGCACACCCTCGAACGCCGGGCCACCGTCACGGCCGCGCCGGGCGGCAGCCGGCTCGACGCGCGCGTCACCTGGGACACCGACAGCGGATCGTACGAAGACCTGCTCGGCGGCCGGATCGGGTTCCTCGCGGGCTCCGGACTCGACGCACTGATCACCGCACTCACGGCCGAACTGGCCGCCCAAGGAAGGAAGTCGGCCGACACGTGAGCATGAACCTCGCAGGCCTCCTGGACCGCTCCAGCCACCACACGACCGCCCGCGTCGTCGACGTCGACATCTCCGGCAAGCGGCGCGAGACGACCCAGGCCGAGCTGACCGCGCTCGCCCGCACCCGGGCCGACCAGCTCACGGCGGCCGGCGTGCGCCCCGGCCACGTGATCGGGATCCGCGCGGGCAACAGCCTCGACTGGCTCTCCTGGGACCTCGCCGCCCTCGCCACCGGCGCCCGGCTCAAGGCGTTCGGGGACGCCACCGAGATCGACGACCCGCGCGCGTTCATCGCCGAGCACCGCCTCGCCCTGCTGATCGCGGACGAGCCCGTGCCCGCCGACACGCCCGCCGTCGTCCGCCCCGGCGGCGCCCCCGCACCGGGCGCCGCGGCCCCCGGCGCCGTGGTGATCGACGTCGACGACGTGCACAGCCTGGTCTACTCCTCGGGCACCTCCGGGCGGCTCAAGGGCGTGGAGATCAGCGTCAAGGGCACCGAGTACGTCATCAACCGCTTCATCGACGCCTTCGGCATGACCGAGCGCGACCGGCACCTGATCTTCCTGCCGCTGGCCAACAACCAGCAGCGCCTGTCGGTCTACCTCTGCCTGTGGCTGGGCGCGGACCTCGTGCTCGCGCCCTATCAGCGGGTCTTCCAGGCGGTCCGGAAGGAGAGCCCGACCTTCCTCATCGGCCCGCCCGTCTTCTACGACACCGCGCTCCAGCTGTATGTGAAGTCCGGCGGCGACGCCTCGCTCGCCGACTTCCTGGGCGGCCGCATCCGTTTCATGATCACCGGCATGGCGCCGATCCGCCGCGAGACCCTGGACGGGTACTGGAGCCGCGACGTGGCGCTCCTGGAGGCCTACGGCCTGACCGAGACCGGCATGGTCGCCTGGAACACGCCCGACCGCCACCGCGTGGGCACCGTGGGGCAGTTGATGGACCCGGAGTCCGTGACGTTCCTCGACGACGGCGAGGTGATCATCACCCGGGACGCGCCGCTCGGCCGCGGCTACTTCGACACCGACGGCGATCCGTCCGCCGCGGACGTCTTCCGCCCCGACGGCTCCATCCTCACCGGCGACTACGGCCGCCTGGACGAGGACGGCTTCCTCACCCTGATCGGGCGCAAGAAGGACGTCATCGCGCTCGGCAGCGGACGCAAGGTGCACCCGGCCGAGATCGAGGCCGCGTTCGCCGGTGTCGAGGGCATCACGGAGATCGTCGTGGTGCCGACGCCCCAGTCGAACCGGCTCGGCGCCCTCGTCACCCCGTCCGACCCCGACGACGCCGCGCTGCGCGCCCGCATAGAGAAGCGGATCGACGAGGTCAACGCGGCGCTCGACGCCCATGAGCGGGTGATGTCCCTGGTCTTCTCCGCCACGCCGCTGCGGGCCGACCCGGCCTTCATGACGGCCAACATGAAGCTGAGCCGGGCACGGGCGGCGGAGCACTTCGCGGAGCGGATCGCGGCGGCCACGGACCGGAACCCGGACCCGGACGCCGCCGCCGGGGCGGCAGGCACCCGATGAGCGCCGCAGGGACCGTGCTTCCCGGGCACCCGATCGTGGACGCACAGGTCCAGCTCGGCAGCCAACTCGCCATCCCGCGCGAGTTCCTGGAGCACCAGGCGGCCAACGCACACCACCGCCTGACCGCGTACGGCCACACGGTGCGGCCCGAGCGGATGCTCGACCGGGTGCTCTCGGTGCACCAGGACGACGACGCGGACCGGCTCGTCGCGGAGCTGGACGAGGCGGGCGTCGACGAGGCGTTCCTCGTGGTCCCCGACTACTCGCACGTGGCGCGCTGCGCCCTGACACCACCCGAACTCGCCGGACACCTGGACAAGGTGAACCGCCGGCACCCGGGCCGCTTCCGGGTGTTCTGGGGAGTGGACCCGCGCGGGGGGCAGGACGGCATCGACCTGTTCGAGCGGTGCGTCACCGAGTACGGCTTCGCCGGTCTGAAGCTGTACCCGCTGTGCGGCTACTCGCCGAGCGACCGCCGCCTCTACCCGTACTTCGAGGTGGCCCGCGCGCACGGCCTGCCGGTGCTGAGCCACACCGGGCCCGGCTGGGGGCCGCTCGACTTCGCGTACGGCCTTCCGCTGCTGCTCGACGAGGCGGCCAGGGACTTCCCCGAGGTGAACTTCATCCTCGGGCACGGCGGCGTCACCCATGTCGACGAGGCCACGTATCTGTGCGCCCACCGGCCCAACGTCCATCTGGACATCAGCCAGTTCCACTCGGTCCTCGCGGCGGACGGCTGGCAGGCCCATCTGAACCGGCTGTTCCGGCTCGGCCTCGGCCACAAGATCCTCTTCGGCACCTGCTGGCCGTCGTACCGGCTCTCCGAGTCGCTGACAGGGCTTGTCGCCGCCTTCGCCAAGGGGCAGCCCGCGGTGGCCGGGATCAAGGAGGCCGACCGCCGGATGATCATGGGCGGCAACAGCCTCCGCCTGGTGGGGAACGCGCGCGACGACAAGAAGAGCAACACCATCACGGACCGGGGAGGCCGGGCATGAGCGCGGATGTGGCGGAGCTGGAGAAGCTGCTCGTCGAGTGGGTCGAGCGGTGGATCGAGGGGGAGTCGGAGACGGTGATCGGGCCGCGCACCAACCTGAGCCACACCGGGCTGCTCGACTCGATGGCCGTCGTCGGCCTCATCTCGTACCTGGAGGAACAGGCGGACGCCGAGTTCGACTTCGCCACCTACGACCCCACGCACGGCGTCAGCATCCAGGGCCTCATCAAGCACTGCGTCGGATGACCGGGGTGTACGACGGCCACTGCCACGTGGCGTCGAGCCGCTTCATCCCGCGGGCCTTCGTCGAGGACGTGGCGAGCAACGTGGCGTGCCGCCTCGGTTCGATGGGCGCCGCCCCGAAGCCGGGGCGGATCGCCGACGGCCTCGCCGCGCAGCACGCGGACCACCTCGCCGACGGCCTGGTCGAGGAGATGGACGCGGCCGGGGTCGAGCGTGCCGTGCTGCTCGTGCCCGACTTCGGCCTGCGGATGGCGGGGACCGCCGAACCGGCGGAGGCGGCACGGCTGCACCACGACATCAGACAGCGCCACCCCGGCCGGTTCTGGGTGTACATCGGCGTGGACCCGCGGCGCGGGCCCGAGGCCGTGCGGGACTTCGAGGACATGGTCGACGCCTACGGCCTCGACGGCGTGAAGCTGTACCCGCCGTGCGGCTACTCGCCGTCGGACCCCGGCCTCTACCCGTACTACGAGATCTGTGCCGCCCGCGCGCTGCCGGTGTTCGTGCACACCGGACCCACGGCCCGCAGCCTCGACTACAACCCCGCGCACCCGATGCGCGTCGACCGGGCGGCACGGGACTTCCCCACCGTCCCGTTCGTCCTCGGCCACGGCGGGCTCACCCACGTCGAGACCAGCGCCTATCTCGCGGCGTACCGGCCCAACGTGTACGTCGACACCGGCGGATTCGCCAGCGCCCCGAGCCTCGCCTCGTGGCCCGAGCATCTGAACCGGCTGTTCAGGACGGGCATCAACCACAAGATCATCTTCGGTACGGACTGGCCGCTCGGCCGGCTGAACGGCGGTCTGAAAGGCCTGATCGCCGAGGTCGTCGACGGGCCGACGGTCTTCGCGGGCGTGTCGAGGACGGACCGGGAGCTGCTGCTGCGCGAGAACCTCCTGCGCGTCCTCGCGCCGGGCAGCCGCCCGCCCGTCTGACACACCCCGGGCCCGCGGGCCCGGACGGCGACCGGCGGCACACCCACGGCACACACGGCACGAGCGCGGTCAGACACGACAGAACGCAACGGCGTCGGCGAGCGAGCGACCAAGGGGCTGGGCAATGGCTATCACCGGATCGGACAGCGCTCGCACGGGAGCGGAGGACGCACGCTCTGACCACCGGCGGCGGGCCGTCGCCCACGACCCGCGCGAGCGGGCCGCGGTGCTCACGGACCTCTTCCAGGCCCAGGTGGCCCGGCACCCGCACCGCACGGCCCTGAGCCTCGGCGGCGACCATCTCGACTACGCCGCCCTCAACGCCCGCGCCAACCGCCTGGCGCACGCGCTGCTCGCCCGCGGCGCCGGCCCCGAGCGCCTGGTCGCGCTCGCCCTGCCGCGCTCGCTGGACGCCGTCGTCGCGATCCTCGCCGTCCTGAAGACCGGCGCCGGCTATCTGCCGCTCGACCTGGACCACCCGCGGGAGCGCGTCGACCGGACGCTGGCCGACGCCCGCCCGGTGCTCCTCGTCAGCCAGGACCCGCTGGACGTCGGCGCAGGCGTCCCCCGCCTCGTGCTCGGTGCCCGCGGCACCGCCGAGGAACTGGCCGTGCGCCCCGACACCGACCCCACCGACGCCGACCGCCTCGCGCCCCTCACCCCCGGGACCGCCGCGTACGTCATCTACACCTCCGGGTCCACGGGCCGCCCCAAGGGCGTGGTCGTCTCGCACCACAACGTCGTCCGGCTGTTCACCGGGACGGCGCACGAGTTGCCCTTCGACGAGCACGACGTGTGGAGCCTGTTCCACTCCTACGCCTTCGACGTGTCCGTGTGGGAGATCTGGGGCGCCCTGCTGCACGGCGGCCGGCTCGTCGTCGTGCCGTACGAGACGAGCCGGACGCCCGAGCGCTTCCGGGCGCTGCTCGCCGCCGAACGGGTCACCGTCCTCAGCCAGACGCCGTCCGCGTTCTACCCGCTCCTCGAAGCCGACCGGACGAGCGGCGCGGACGCCGGTGCACTCGCCCTGCGCCTGGTGGTGTTCGCGGGCGAGGCACTCGACTTCGGCAAGCTGGCCCCCTGGTACGGGCGCCACCGCGACGACGCCCCGGTGCTCGTGAACATGTACGGCATCACCGAGACGACCGTCCACACCACCGTGACCCGGCTCACCGCCGCGGACGCGGTGCCGGGCGCCCCGAGCCGCGTCGGCACCGGCATCCGGGACCTGGCCCTGTACGTGCTCGACGAGGCGCTGCGGCCCGTGCCGCCCGGCACGGCGGGGGAGCTGTACGTCGCGGGGGACGGCGTCACGCGCGGCTACCTCGGCCGCCCGGACCTGACCGCCCAGCGCTTCCTCGCCGACCCGTTCGGCGCGCCCGGCGCCCGCATGTACCGCAGCGGTGACGTCGTGCGCCGCACCGACCACGGCGACCTGGAGTTCCTCGGCCGCGCCGACCAGCAGATCAAGATCAGAGGCTTCCGCATCGAGCCGGGCGAGATCGAGGCCGCCCTCACCGGACACCCCGCCGCCCGCCAGGCCGCCGTCGTCGCCCGCGAGGACACGACGGGTGACCGGCGCCTGGTCGCCTACGTCGTACCGGAGTTCCGCCGCGAGCCGGACGCGGCGACGGCGGACGGCACCGCGGCACGGCAGGTGGGGGACTGGGAGCAGGTGTTCGACGCGCAGTACGCGGGCGGTGGCGGGGGCAGCGCCGAGGCGGCGGGCGCCCGGGGCACGGGTGCCCGGCGGGCGGCCCCGCGGCCCGCGTTCGGCGAGAACTTCGCCAGCTGGTACGACAGTTACACCGACCGCAGGCCCATCGCGCCCGACCACATGAGGGAGTGGCGCGACGCCACCGTGCGCCGTGTCCGGGACCTGCGCCCCCGCCGCGTCCTGGAGATCGGCACCGGCACCGGCCTGCTGCTCGCCGCTCTCGCACCGCACTGCGAGGAGTACGTGGGCACCGACATCTCCGGCCGCGCCCTGGCCGACCTGCGCCGCGACATCGCCGCCAGGACCCGCCTGCGCGGCCGGGTCCACCTGCGGCACCAGGCCGCGCACGACACCACCGGGCTGCCCGGCGGCCACTTCGACGCCGTCGTCATCAACTCCGTGCTCCAGTACTTCCCGAGCGCCGACTACCTCCTCGACGTCCTCGGCAAGGCCCTGGAGCTCACCGCGCCCG
Organism: Streptomyces typhae; assembly: GCF_009755605.1. Classification (GTDB taxonomy): domain Bacteria; phylum Actinomycetota; class Actinomycetes; order Streptomycetales; family Streptomycetaceae; genus Streptomyces; species Streptomyces typhae. Next base: position 310,043 of record NZ_WPNZ01000006.1, on the reverse strand, counting down.
GCGGCGCCGTCTTCGTCGGCGACGTACGCGACCTGCGCACCCTGCGCGCGTTCGGCACCGCCGTCCAGCTGCGCAGGGCCGCCCCGGACGCCGAGCGCGCCGCCGTGCGTCACGCCGTCGAACGGGCCCTCGTACGCGAGGAGGAACTGCTGCTCGCCCCCGAGTTCTTCCACGCCTTCGCGGCCCGCGAGGACAAGGTCGGCGCGGTGGACATCCAGGTGCGGCGCGGCACCCGGCACAACGAGATGACGCGCTACCGCTACGACGCCGTCCTGCACAAGAACCCCGTCGAGAAGGTCCCGGCGGCGGACACACGGCTGCGGTTCGGCGACGACGTGCCCGACACCGGCGCCCTGCGCGCGTACCTGGAGGGCCACGTCCCGGCCCGGCTGCGGGTGCTCGGCGTCCCCAACCGCCGCGTCGCCCAGGAGACCGCCGCCGCCCGCGCCTTCGACAACGGCGCCACCGTCGCCGATGTCCACCGTGCCCTGGCGCAGGAGCCCCACGGCGTCGAACCCGAGGATCTGCACCGCCTCGGGGAGCACCTCGGCTACCGCGTCGCGGTCGCCCCGGCGGCCACGGCCCCGGACGCGGTGGACGCCTTGTTCGTACGCCGCGCCGACGGTCCTGACAGCGATGACCGCGCCGGTGACCAGGACGCCGTCCTGGAGGCGTACGAGCCCGACGGCACGCCCGGCGACCCGCTGACGTACGCGACCAGCCCGGTGACCGCACGCCGCGGCGGACAGCTCACGGCGGCGCTGCGCGAGCACCTGCGCGAGCGGCTGCCCGACTACATGATGCCGTCGGCCGTCGTGCTCCTGGAGCGGCTTCCGCTGACCGTCAACGGCAAACTCGACCGGGCGGCGCTGCCCGCGCCGGTCGTCGAGGCGCAGTCGGCGCGCGCCGCGCGCACCGAGCGCGAAGAGATCCTGTGCGCCCTGTTCGCGGAGATCCTCGGCGTCGACGGCATCGGCATCGACGACGACTTCTTCGCGCTGGGCGGGCACTCGCTCCTCGCCACCCGCCTGGCGGCGCGCGTCCGCACCCGGCTCGGCGCGGAACTCACCATCCGCGTCCTGTTCGAGCACCCCACCGTCGCCACGCTCGCCGCCCACCTGGAAGCAGCCGGCGCCTCCGGCGCACCCGGCGCCCCGCGCCCCCGGCCCGCGCTGCGCGCCGGTGCCCGCCCCGACCCGCTGCCGCTGTCCCACGCCCAGCGCCGCCTGTGGTTCCTGCACCGCCTGGAGGGCGCGAGCCGCGCCTACCACGTGCCCTGGACGCTGCGCCTCACCGGCGACCTCGACGTGCCCGCCCTGCGCGCGGCCGTCGCCGATCTCGTCGCCCGGCACGAGTCCCTGCGCACCGTCTTCCCCGAGCACGACGGCGAGCCCCGGCAGCACATCCTGGCGCCGGAGCGGGCCAGGCCGCCGCTGGACGTCACCGTCACGACCGAGGCCGCACTGCCCGGCGCGCTCGCCGCCGCCGCGGGCCACCCCTTCGACCTGGCCGCCGACATCCCCCTCCGCACGACGCTGTTCCGGGTCGGCGCCACCGAGCACGTGCTGCTCCTGCTCGTCCACCACATCGCCTGCGACGGCTGGTCGTTCGCGCCGCTGGCCGAGGACCTCATGGCGGCCTACGAGGCACGCAGGACGCCGCCGGGGACCACCGGGGCGGATGCGCTCCACCCCCGCGAACCCGCCGTCCAGTACGCCGACTACGGCCTGTGGCAGCGCGCGCTCCTGGGCGACCCCGACGACCCGGCGAGCCCTCTCGCCCACCAGCTCGCCTACTGGCGGCGCCACCTCGCGGACCTGCCGGACCAGGTGGACCTGCCCTTCGCGAGGACGCGCCCCGCCGCACCCGGCTACGGCGGCGAGACCCTCTCCGTGGCCTGGGACGCGGAGCTGCACCGGCGCCTTGCCGCGCTCGCCAAGGACACCGGCACCAGCCTGTTCATGGTGCTCCAGGCGGGGCTCTCCGCGCTGCTCACCCGGCTCGGCGCCGGTACCGACATCCCCGTCGGCTCACCGATCGCGGGCCGCACCGACCAGGGCCTCGACCGGTCCGTCGGCTTCTTCGTCAACACCCTCGTCATCCGCAACGACACCTCGGGCAACCCCTCGTTCCGGGAGCTGCTCGACCGGGTCCGTGAGGTGTCCCTGAACGCCTACGAACACCAGGACGTGCCCTTCGAGTACCTCGTCGACGACCTCAACCCGCCCCGGGCGATCGGCAGGCACCCGCTCTTCCAGGTGTCCCTGGTCGTGCAGAACGCGCCTGCGCCGCGCCTCGACACCGCGGGCCTCACGGTCACCACCGACCTCCTGCACCCGGGTTCGGCCCGCTTCGACCTGCTCCTGAACATCGAGGAGCGCTTCACCGACGACGGGGCGCCCGCGGGCCTGACGGGGTTCTTCGAGTACAGCACCGACCTGTTCGACCCCGAGAGCGTGGACACCGTGGCGACCCGCCTCGCCCGGCTCCTCGGCGCGGCGGCCGACGATCCCGGGCTGCCGATCGGGCGGCTCGATGTCCTCGGAGCCAAGGAGCGGCGGCTTCTGTTCGAGGAGTGGAACGACACCGGACGGCCCGTGCCGCCCTTCACGGTGCCGGACCTCTTCGAACGGCAGGTGGCGAGCACGCCCGACGCCCCCGCCGTCTCTTGCGGCGACGTACGGCTCACCTACGCGGAGCTGAACACCCGGGCCGACCGGCTGGCCCACCGGCTGATCGCCGCGGGCGCCGGACCCGAGCAGGTCGTCGCCCTCGCCCTGCCCCGCTCGGCGGAGCTGATCGTCGCCCTCGTCGCCGTCCTGAAGAGCGGCGCCGCCTATCTGCCGGTGGACCCCCGCCACCCCGCCGACCGCATCGCCTTCATGCTCGGCGACGCCGCGCCCGGCTGTGTCGTGACGGCCCACGACGCCGACTGCGCGCTGCCCGACGACGTGCCGCGCCTGTACGTGGACGAGGGGCCGGACGCCGCCGTGGGCGGGACCGCCGCAACCCTCGGCAGCCCCCGCGACAGCGACCGGACCGCGCCCCTGACCCCGGCCAACGGCGCCTACGTCCTCTACACCTCCGGTTCCACCGGCCGCCCCAAGGGCGTCCTCGTCCCGCACACCAACGTCGTGGACCTGGTCCTGTGGGGCCGCGAGGCCCTGGGCCGCCCGCAGCTGTCCCACGCCCTGGCCGCCACCCCGCTCACCTTCGACGTCTCCGTCTTCGAGCTCTTCGGGCCGCTCCTGTCCGGTGGCGCCGTCGAGATCGTCCCCGATGTGCTGGCCCTCGGCGAACTCGCGGGCGGGCGGTGGCGGGGCAGCCTCATCTGCGCCGTGCCGTCGGCCCTCGCGGAGCTGGTGAGCCACCACGACGTCACCCTGGGCGCGGCCGTCGTCGCGCTGGGCGGCGAGGCCCTGTCCGCGCACACCCTGGCCGGGATCCGGGCCGCGGCGCCGGGCGCCCGCATCGTCAACGTGTACGGGCCGACCGAGGCGACCGTCTACACCACGGCGTGGTTCTCCGACGACCTCGCCGGGCACGGCGAACGCTCCACCGACGACGGCGATGCCCCGCCCATCGGCCGTCCCGTCCGCAACAGCCGCGCCTACGTCCTCGACGCGTGTCTTGAGCCCGTACCGGTGGGCGTGCCCGGCGAGTTGTACGTGGCCGGGGCCGGACTCGCCCGCGGCTATGTGCGCAGGCCCGGACTCACGGCGGAGCGGTTCGTCCCCGATCCCTTCGGCGCTCCGGGCGAGCGGATGTACCGCACCGGCGACGTGACCCGGTGGCGCGCGGACGGCCACCTGGAGTACCTGGGGCGCGCCGACGACCAGGTGAAGATCCGGGGCTTCCGGATCGAGCCGGGCGAGGTGGAGTCCGCCCTGGCGGCCCACCCCGGCCTCGCGCAGGCCGCGGTCGTCGTGCGCGAGGACCGGCCGGGGGACCGCAGGCTCGTCGCGTACTGCGTCCCCGCCGCGGACGGCACCGCGAGCGCCGCGGGACCCCTCTCCGCGGCACCGGCCGAACCCGCCCCGGGCGAGGCCGAGCTGCGGGCCCATCTGGCGCGCCTGCTGCCCGCGTACATGGTGCCCACGGCCTTCGTCCCCCTAGCGCGGCTGCCGCTGAGCCCCAACGGCAAGCTCGACCGGCGGGCCCTGCCCGCGCCCGACGACGCCGACGCCGACGGGCGGCAGCCGGGACGCGCGCCGCGCACCCCGACCGAGGCCACGCTGTGCGCCCTGTTCGCCGACGCCCTCGGCGTACCGGACGTCGGTGTCGACGACGGCTTCTTCGACCTCGGCGGGCACTCCCTGCTCGCCGTGAAGCTGGTGTCCCGTGTCCGCGCCGCGCTGGACGTGCCCCTCGGCATCCGGGCGGTCTTCGAGGCCCCCACCGTCGCCGCCCTTGCCCTGCGGGTGAGCGAGCAGCGAAGCGAGGTCGACGACAGGACCTAGCGGCCCGGCGCGCCGGCCCGCATGCCGTCCATGACCAGGTCGAGGAGGCGGGCGGCGCGCTGCTGCCACTCCTGTCGCGGGTCGATCTGCCACAGTCCGGCGATCGCCAGCATGAAGTCGTCGGGGGTGAGCCCGGGGCGGATGGTGCCGGCCTCCTCGTTGGCCTCCAGGAGCAGGGCGACGGCGCTCGTGAGCGGGCCCTGCGCCACGCTCTTGAGCGTGCCGTGGCTGGTGGTCGCCGCGCGCATCGCGTCGGCCAGGCCGGCCTTGGTCATGGCGTACCGGGCGAGGCGGTCCATCCACTCCCGCAGCGCCCGCTCGGGCGGATGGGCCTGGAGGAGCCGGGGAGCGGCGTCGGCGACCTGTCGCACCTCGTGCCGGTACACCTCGAGGACGAGGGCCTCGCGGCTCGGGAAGTGGCGGTAGAACGTTCCCTGGCCGACACAGGCCTTCTTCGCGATGGTGCTCAGCGCGGCGTCGCCGGAGCGGGTCAGCTCCTCCAGGGCCACGGCGAGGATGCGCTCGCGGTTGCGCTGCGCGTCGGAGCGCAGGGGGCCCTCTCTCTTCTCCCGCACGCGTCGCCTCCGATGCTCGCCAGGTGACCGGCCCTGGCGGACCGGGGTTGCTAAGCGGACAACTGTCCGCTAGGTTCTTGAGCCATAAACGGACAGATGTCCGTTTGAGTGCACTCCACCATAGCGGCAGATTTGGCCGAATGCATGCGGCCGCCACCCCCCGCCACCTGTTGAGTTACACCAGCACGCCCTCTCGCACCAGCGCCCGCCCGGCACACACCAGCGCACACCGGCACGCACCACACCAGCTCGCACCAGCTCTCCTTCCGCGTCACCCGCACCACGGTGCCCCGCGCACCCCCGGCGCCCGCCGTACACCGCGAAAGAAGGCCGACCATGGTTCCACCGACGTCCAGCGCCACCGAGACGTCCAGCGGCATCACCCTGAACGTCAACGGCGAGAAGCACACGCTGCCCGTCGACCACCGCACCACTCTGCTCGACGCGCTGCGCGAGCGCCTCGATCTGACGGGCACGAAGAAGGGCTGCGACCAAGGGCAGTGCGGTGCCTGCACGGTCCTCGTCGACGGCCGCCGCACACTGTCCTGTCTGAAGTTCGCGGTCGCCGCCGAGGGCCGGGAGATCACCACCATCGAAGGCGTCGCCGACGGCGACCGGCTGCACCCGGTGCAGCAGGCCTTCCTCGACCTCGACGGCTACCAGTGCGGCTACTGCACGCCCGGCCAGATCTGTTCGGCCATCGCGGTGATCGAGGAACACGCGGCGGGCTGGCCGAGCGCCGCGACCGCCGACGTACGGCCCGAGGCGGGGCCGCCACCGCTGGACGCGGACGAGATCCGCGAACGCATGAGCGGCAACCTGTGCCGCTGCGGGGCCTACGTGGCCATCGTGGGGGCGGTCGCACGCGCCACCGAAGAGGTGCGGGCCGACGCCGTCCCGACCGAGGAGGCCCTGGCATGAGGGAGTTCGGATACCAGCGGGCCCACGACGTCGCCGGCGCCGTCGCCCTGCTCGACGCAGCCCCCGAGGCGCGCTTCCTCGGCGGCGGCACCAACCTCGTCGACCTGATGAAGACCGGCGTCGAGCGCCCCGCGCTGCTCGTCGACGTGACCGAACTGCCCCTGGACGGCATCGAGGTGACGGCCGACGGCGGCCTGTGCGTCGGCGCGACCGCCACCAACAGCGACCTGGCCGCGCACCCCGAGGTCAGGCGCCGCTACCCGGCCCTGGCCGAGGCCGTCCTCGCGGGTGCGTCCGGCCAGCTCCGCAACATGGCCACCGTCGGCGGGAACCTGCTCCAGCGCACCCGCTGCGGCTACTTCGCCGACACGGCGAGGCCCTGCAACAAGCGCACGCCCGGCAGCGGTTGCTCCGCCCGCGAGGGCGTGCACCACAACCACGCGATCCTCGGCGCGTCCGCGCACTGCGTGGCCACGCACCCCTCCGACATGGCGGTGGCGCTCGCCGCCCTCGACGCCGTCGTCTCCTACGAAACGGCGTCAGGAACCGGCGAGTTGGCGTGGGAGGACTTCTACCTCCCCGTCGGCGACACCCCGCACCGCGAGACCGCGCTGCCGCCCGGCGCGCTCATCACCGGCGTCACCCTGCCGCCCGCGCCCGTCGCCGCCCGCTCCCGCTACCGCAAGGTCCGCGAGCGCGCCTCGTACGCCTTCGCCATCGGTTCGGCCGCCGCGGCGCTCGACGTCAGGGACGGCGTCGTGCACGAGGTGCGCCTGGCGTTCGGCGCGGTCGCGTCGCGGCCCTGGCGGGCCCGGACGGCCGAACGCGCGCTGACCGGCGGCCCCGCCACGGCCGCCGCCTTCGCCGCCGCGGCGGACGCCGAACTGGCCGCGGCCGAACCGCTGCCCGACAACGCGTACAAGGTGCCGCTGCTGCGCAACGTGACCGTGGCCCTGCTGAGCGAACTGGCGGACCGGACCGAGCCGACCGAAGGGGCGCAGCGATGACGACCGCGACCGGAACGACCAGGACCACGGGCGCCGTCGGCACCGCACGCACCCGCGTGGAGGGCCTCGACAAGGTCACCGGCAAGGCCCGCTACGCCGGAGAGGTGCCGTTCGCCGACCTCGCGCACGGCTGGATCGTGGTGTCCACCGTCGCCCGCGGCCGTATCCGCTCCATCGACGACGCACCCGTACGGGAGATGCCCGGCGTGCTCGCCGTGCTGCACCACGGCAACGCGCCCCGCCTCCAGGAGAACTTCGTCGGCACCATGGGGCCCGACCCGGTCGCGGAGATACTCCAGCGGGACCGGGTGCCGCACGTCGGCGCGCCCGTCGCGCTCGTCGTCGCCGAGACCTCCGAACAGGCCAGGGAGGCCGCCGAGGCACTGGTGGTCGCGTACGACACCGAGCCCCACGACGTCGCCTTCGACCGGGAGCACCCCGGACGCTACACCCCCGAAGCGACCGTCCAAGGTCCCGCCGTCACGGAGAAGGGCGACCTGGAGGCCGGACTCGCCGCCTCCGCGGTGGTCGTCGACGAGCTCTACACCACCCCGGAGCAGCACCACAACGCCATGGAGCCGCACGCGGCGATGGCGCGCTGGGACGGCGGCCGGCTCGAAGTGGTCGACACCAGCCAGGGCACCATGATGACGGCCAACGACCTCGCCGCGCTCTTCCAGCTCGACCCGGAGTCCGTGCGCGTGCGCTCCGAGCACGTCGGCGGCGGCTTCGGCTCCAAGGGCTGGGTCCGCGCGCACAACGTGCTCGCCGTGATGGCGGCCACCGTCGTCGGCCGCCCGGTCCGCGTGGTCCTCACCCGCCGGCAGGTGTTCTCGCTCACCGGCTACCGCAGCCCCACGGCGCAGCGCGTCCGGCTCGGCGCCGACGCCGACGGGCGGCTGCGCGCCCTCGACCACGACGGGATCTCGCTCACCTCGACCCTCACCGAGTTCGTCGAGGCGACCGGCGCCTTCGGCCGCGCCATGTACGAGGCCGAGGCGCTGCGCACCGCCAACCACGTGGTGGCGCTCGACGTGCCCACGCCGACGTTCATGCGGGCACCGGGGGAGGCACCCGGCTCGTTCGCCCTGGAGTCCGCGCTCGACGAGCTCGCCGAGAAGTGCGGCATCGACCCCATCGAGCTGCGGGCCCGCAACGAACCCGCCGTCGGGCCCGTCACGGGACTGCCCTTCGCGGACCGCGAGCTGCTGACCTGCTTCCGCGAGGGCGCCCGCCGCTTCGGCTGGGACGGCAGGGACCCGCGCCCCGGCGTCCGGCGCGAGGGCCGCTGGCTGCTCGGCACCGGTACCGCCGCGGCCACCTTCCCGGCGGGCGTCGCCCCCTCGACGGCGGCCGTCACCGCCGAGGCCGACGGCAGCTTCACGGTCCGGATCAACGCCGCCGACGTCGGCACCGGCGCCCGCACCGCGATCGCCCAGGTGGCCGCCGACGCCCTCGCGGCGGACCCGCAGCGGGTCCGGGTGCGCATCGGCGACAGCGACCTCGGCCGGGCCTGGCTGTCCGGCGGCTCCATGGGCACGCGCTCGTGGGGCTGGGCGGTCATGGCCGCCGCGTCCGAGCTGCGCGAACGCCTCGCCCTGTCCGCGGACCTGCCGCCGGAGGGCATCACCGTGCGCTCCGACACCACGGAGGCCGTCGGCGCCCTCGCCGAGCGCGAACGGCACTCCTACGGCGCCCAGTTCGCCGAGGTCGCCGTCGACGTCGGCACCGGCGAGGTGCGGGTGCGCCGGATGCTCGGCATCTTCGCCGCGGGCCGGATCGTCAATCCGCTCACCGCGCGCAGCCAGTTCGTCGGTGGCATGATCTGGGGACTGTCCATGGCCCTGCACGAGGAGGCGTTCAGGGACCGGGTCTCGGGCGGCCTCGCCAACGGCGACCTCGCGGGTTACCACTTCGCCGCCAACGCCGACGTGCCCGTCATCGAGGCCGACTGGGTGCACGACCCGGACCCCGACGACCCCGTCGGCATCAAGGGCATCGGCGAGATCGGCATCGTGGGCGCCGCCGCGGCGATCGCCAACGCCGTCCGGCACGCCACCGGCGTACGCCACCGCGCCCTGCCGATCCGGCCGGACCGGGTGCTCGCGGCGGGCGCCGCACCGGAAGGAACCGCACGTGCTTGACATCGCCGACGAGCTGCGCCGGTGGGCGGAGGAGGGCCGCGAGTTCGCCGTCGCCACCGTCGTGGCGGTCGGCGGCAGCGCCCCGCGCCCGCCCGGCGCGGCCCTCGCCGTCGACCGTGCGGGCACGGTCATCGGCTCCGTCTCCGGCGGCTGCGTGGAGGGCGCCGTGTACGAGCTGTGCGCCCAGGCGCTCCAGGACGGCGAAAGCGTCGTCGAACGCTTCGGCTACAGCGACGACGACGCCTTCGCCGTGGGCCTCACCTGCGGCGGGGTCATCGACATCCTGGTCACCCCGGTGGGCGTGGACACCCCGGACCGCCCGGTGCACACGGCCGCGCTCGCCGCGGCCGCCGCCGGGGAGACCGCGGCGCTCGTACGGGTCGTCCGCGGCCCCGGCGACCTGCTCGGCAGGTCACTGCTCGTACGGCCCGCAGGCGCGGTCGAGGGCCGGCTCGGTGGCGCGCCCGTCCTCGACCGCACCGCCGCGGCCGAGGCGCGGGCGCTGCTCGACGCGGGCCGCACGGGCACCGTCGAGGTGTCGGAGGACGGCGCGCACTGCCCCGGCGGACTCACCCTGCTGGTCGAGTCGAGCGTGCCGCCGCCCCGCATGGTCGTGTTCGGCGCCGTCGACTTCGCGGCGGCCCTGGTGCGCGCGGGCAAGTTCCTCGGCTACCACGTGACGCTGTGCGACGCCCGGCCGGTGTTCGCGACCCCGCAGCGCTTCCCCGAGGCAGACGAGGTCGTCGTGGAGTGGCCGCACCGCTATCTGGAGCGCACCGCGACGGATGCGAGGACCGTCCTGTGCGTGCTCACCCACGACGCCAAGTTCGACGTGCCGGTCCTGGTGCGCGCGCTGCGGATGCCGGTCGCGTTCGTCGGCGCGATGGGCTCGCGCCGCACCCACGAGGACCGCGACCGCAGGCTGCGCGACGCGGGCGCCACCGACGCCGAGCTGGCCCGGCTGCACTCGCCCATCGGCCTCGACCTGGGCGCCCGCACCCCCGAGGAGACCGCCCTGTCCATCGCCGCGGAGATCGTCGCGACCCGGCGCGGCGGCACCGGGGTGCCGCTGCGGGGCGCGCACACGCCCATCCACCACGACACGGTGGCCGCCTGACGCCGAGGCCGTGGGCGGCGGCGCCGGGCCTCACCGCCCGCCGCGCAGCGTCACCGTGAGGCTCCGCCCGTACGCGTGGTGGGTGTCCGCGTCGACCCACGTGCCCCCGCCCACACCGCGCACCCGTACCCCGGGGTCCGCGGTCACCACCCGCAGCCGTCGCCCCCGCACCAGGACACCGACCCGGTCCCGCCCCATGGTCGGGTCGGACACGGCGATCCGCAGGGTCCTGGACCGCTCCTGCCGGTGCACCAGGACGCACGCGGGACCGGTGACGCGCAGCGCCCCCACGTCGTGCGGCCCCGGGGCGAAGGTGTTGACGGCGGTGAGGCCGAGGCCCTGATGGGCGACGGCCTGGGTGCGCGGAGAGTTCGCGAGGACCCTGAGCGGCCCGTCCGCGTAGGCCCGCAGTCGCGCCGCCGTCGCGTGCGGGACCAGGGCGTACGCCAGCCTGTCGGGCCCGGCCCCGGCCGCCCGGTCGACGCCCACGCCGAAGACCTGACGCGTCACGGGCGTGTCCGGGTTGGCGGTGCGCACCACGCGGCGGCTGCGCGTGACCTGCTCCAGGCCCACCCGCACCGGGGGCGTGTCGAGGAAGAGATAGCCCACGGCCTCGCCGCGCGTGCGGTTGGCGTACCGCAGCCAGAGCAGTTCCGCGGAGCCCGTGCCGGACCAGGCGCCGCCGGCACGGCGCACACCGGTCAGCAGGATCTCGTCGTCCGGTGCCGCGATCCGCGTGTCCACCGTCGTCGTCACCGCGCGCCCCGCCGCGTCGCCGACCCCCGCGGCGAGCACGACGATCTCGTCGTCGAACAGGAACCACGACTTGGTCGCCGACGCGCCTCGGTGCACCACGAAGTCGTCCGGCAGCACCTCCCGGTCGGCGAAGGCGGCGTCGTCGGACTGCACCATCGCGGCCGTGCCGTACGCCCCGAGCACCACGCCCCCGGAGTGCGCGTGGGTGCCGCGCGGGAAGTACACATAGCGGTTCTGGGACTCCGACGACGACGTGAAGCGCAGCGGATGACCGGGGTTGTCGTAGTACGGCTTGCCGTACAGATCCGGTACCGTGCGCCGCTGTTCGACGGGCGCCGTCACCCCGGCGAGCGCGTACGGCGACACCGTGGTGTAGAAGTCCACGCCGTGGGCGGCCGTCTGGTCCTGCCCGGTCAGATACAGGTGGTGCGCGCCCTCGCCCTGGAACCACGGCATGAGGTTCTCGCCGTTCATGTACTCGTACTTGCTGATCCGCGCCGAGTTGCGGGCGAGCGCGAACGCGTGGCCGGGCCTGCGGTGCACGGTCCGCTCCATGGCGTTGAAGGCGACACTGCGCGCGGCGGGGTTGAGGTCGGCCGCGGGCACGGAGGCGTCGGCGACGATGTCGGCGTAGCGGGCGACACTGACGGGGGAGACGAAGCGGGCCGGGTCGAGCGGTGCGTGCGAGGTCTCCCGCAGATGCTTGACGTACCCCTTCAGGGCGGTGGCGGCGGCACCGTCCGCGAGTGAGGAGAGGTCGACGACGGCCTCGGCCACGGCCGCGGTGTCCGTGTAGCCGGAGTCGGTCCGCGACACCGCTCGGCCCTTGACGATCTCCATCATCCAGCCCTCGAAGATCAGTGGCGCGAATCCGTCCCGCACCCACCCGTGGACGACGGGAACCAGCTTCTCGCCGTGCGTGAACCCGGTGCCGTCCAGGATCCGCAACGTCTGCACGACGCGCGTCAGAAGCCCCTTGCCGTAGGAACCGGTGTAGGCGACGGACGCGTGCTGGATGAAGGAGCCGTCGGCGTAATGGCCGTCCGTGACTCCGTGGTTCAGGTGGTAGGGGTCGACGGTGACGAACACCGTGAGCTGGTCCGTGAGGGCCTTGCGGACGCGGGCCCCGTCGTCGAGGAGCGCGCCCTGGAGGACACGGTTCGTCGTGATGTCCGCGAGGTTCGCGCCGGTGTGGAAGCGCGAGTCCAGGTTCACGTCACCGTCGGTGCCGTTGCGCAGATAGGCGTCCATCGAGGCCACATAGGTGCGCACGAGGTCAGGGCGGTGGGCGCGCACCTCGTCGTACAGGAGCACGAGGGTCCTGCTGACGTGCTGGGAGATGCCGATCTCCCAGTGGAACCAGTTGCCGTAGTAGCCCTTGGACTGATCGCCGTAGTACCGCTCGTGGAGCCAGGCCAGGCCGTCGACGACACGGCGGGCGGTACCGGTGTCGCCGTGCAGGCCGCCGCCGGGTGTGCGGGTGGCGAGGGCGGTCTCGTACAGACGGCGGTAGGCGGTGTTCAGGTTCGCGTCGTCGCTGCCGAGCGGCAGACCGGCGAACAGCTCGCCTTCTCCCGCCGTGTCCATGGCCTCCAGATGCGTCCGCGCGAGCCGCTCCACGGCGGCGATCTTCGTCGCGGCCTCGGGGCGGGCGTTGGACTCGGCCGTCCCGGCGAACACCGCCTCCGTGTTGGCGCGCAGCCGCGCGAGGCCCCCCGCGGCCCTGGCCGCGCTCATCGGACCGACCGGGACGACGGCCGGCAGGCCCGTCGCCGCCAGCGCGGTGAGCAGACGTCTGCGGGTGATGTCCATCAGATTCCTCCGCCCATGAGGTGGCGTTCCGGCGGCGGAGTCAAGCAGATGCCCCGAACCGCAACAAGAGGGCTCGCGCGAGCCCCGCGCCCCGTCGGCGCGGACCGCACGGACGCGCCGCGAACCGGGCTCCTCGCTGCTCCGTCCGTGGCAGGCTGGCAGCCAAGTCCGTGCCGCACACGCCATGGGGGGACTGTGGGCCGCCGCAAGCTGCTGTCGTTCGGGGACGCCCTCGTGCTGCTCGGCGGTGATCCGCCCGCGATGGCGGCGCTCGACCGGGTGCTGGGCGGGGCGCTGAATCTGGGGACCGGCGGGCTGAGCAGCGGCGTGGTCGGCATGTTCGACGCGCGGGGCCGCGTCCTCGGCCTCGGCCGCGATGCGGCACGGGGCCTCGGCGAGCGGCTGCGCCGCACCGAAGGACGGGTGGAGCGCACCCGGGTCCTGGAGGCGGCCCACACCGTGATCGTCGTCCTCGCGTTCTTCGACTCCCTGGAGCGGGCGGAGCTGCCCTTCCCCCTGGACGAGGTGGAACTCACCCGCGGGGAGCAGCTCGTCGTGGCGGGCGGGCGGCCCCCCTCCGCCGCGGGCCTCACGGAGACCCTGGCGCAGGTCGACGCGCCGCACCCCGCGCCGCACCTCCCCTACGAGGACCACGTCGGCAGGCTCCACGACTGGTACCGGCACCTGGCGACTCGGACGCACGACTTCCTGCACGGCCTCGACGTGTGGCAGCGCCTCGACGAGACGGCACGCGAGGAGGCGACGGCCACCGTGTGCACGACGGTGCCGCGCCTCGCCCTCGCCGAGTACGAGACGCTGTACGCCCGCCTCGTCCTCGAAGCGCCGGAGTTCCGCTACTGGTCGGGCCGCATGGAGCACCGGGCCACCCGCGCCGAGCTGCGCAGGGCCCTCGCCGGCCTGGAGTCGCTCCTGACCGCGAGCGCGGCGGGGCACAGCCCGCCGGTGGACGTCGCGGGCGCCCTCTGCCGCGCGCACCGCTCCGCCCTGGAGCACCGCATCCTCGACGCCCAGGAGACCCCCGAGGGCATGCAGGTGCCCGCCCTGGCCGAGGCCTATCTCGACCCCGACTTCCGGGTCCGGGCGGTGCAGGGGCAGCGCAGCCCGGCGGACGAGGAGTGGTGGGCGCCCGCACCGGTGCGGCAGGACCTCACCGAGTACCTCACGGGCGCGCTGACCTCCGAGGGCCTGACGGCGGCACCGCTGCTCGTGCTCGGCCAGCCGGGCGCGGGCAAGTCCGTCCTGATCCGCATCCTCGCGGCCAGGCTCCCGTCGGCGGGCTTCCTGCCGGTGCGGGTGGCGCTGCGCGACGTCCGCGCCGACGACGAGATCCAGGACCAGATCGAGCAGGCCGTCCGCGAGGCCACCGGGGAGCAGGCCACCTGGACCGATCTGGTGCGCTCCGCGGGGGCGGCGGTGCCCGTCGTCCTGCTCGACGGCTTCGACGAGTTGCTCCAGACCACCGGGGTGCACCAGAACGACTTCCTCGTACGCGTCGCCCGCTTCCAGGAGCGGGAGGCCGAGCAGGGGCGTCCGGTCCTGGCCGTGGTCACCAGCCGTACCGCGGTCGCCGACCGGGTGCGCTACCCGCAGGGCACCGTCGCGCTGCGCCTCGAACCGTTCCGCAAGGAGCAGATCCAGGTCTGGATCGAGCGCTGGAACCTCACCAACGCCCTGAACTTCCGGGCCCTCGGCCTGCCGCCGCTCACCTGGGACGCCGTCGCGCCGCACCGCGCCCTGGCCGGGCAGCCCCTGCTGCTCACCATGCTCGCGCTCTACCAGGCGGCGGGGAACGACCTGCGCGGCGAGGACCTGCGCCCCCTGGACGAGGCCGAGCTGTACGAGGCGCTGCTCGGCTCCTTCGCCCGGCGGGAGGTGGGCAAGGACACCCGGATCCCCGCGCACGAGGTGGAGCAGCGGGTCGAGGAGGAACTGGAACGGCTCTCCCTCGTGGCCTTCGCCATGTTGAACCGGCGGCGCCAGTGGGTGTCGACGGCCGAGCTGGACGAGGACCTGTCGGCGCTGCTCGGCCGGGCCCCGGCCCGCGCCTTCGGGCTGCGCTCGCCCCTCGGGCAGGCCGAGGTCGCCCTCGGGCGCTTCTTCTTCGTGCAGCGCGCCCAGTCGATCAGGGACGGCAGGACGCTGTCCACGTACGAGTTCCTGCACGCGACCTTCGGCGAGTATCTGGCGGTCCGGCTCGCGGTGCGCCTGCTGTCCGGGCTCCTCGCCCACCGCCCGGCCCTGTCGATGGGCGGCGAGCCCCTCAACGACGACATGATGTTCGCCCTGCTCTCCTTCGCGCCGCTCGCCTCCCGGCAGATGCTCCGCTTCGCCCGAGCCCGCGTCGAACGGCTGTCGCCGTCGGAGCGTGAGACGCTGGCGCTGCTCGTCGTACGGGCCATGGGGGAGCGGGAGCTGCGGGCCGAGCTGCCGTATGCGGCGTATCTTCCGCGGCGCGTCAGGGTGGCTTCCCGGCACGGGATCTACAACGCCAACCTCGTGGTCCTCGCCCTCCTCCTGACCGGCGGCACGACGGCCGGCGCGCTGTTCCCCTCGACGGGTGACGCGGGCGGCGCCTGGCACCGGCACGTGCTGCTGTGGCGGTCCTCGCTGAACGAGGCGCAGTGGACCGACCTCGCGATCGCGCTGCGCGTACGGCGCGTCAGGGTGGGGGACGACCGGGACCTCGAAGTGGCCGTCGCGCAGGAAGAGGTCGGACCGGCGGAGCCGGTGGACGCGTACTGGCTCTTCCGGGGCCCCCGGGTGGAGGGGCACACCGTCTGGTACCGCACGTACTGGAACGAGATCTGGCACAAGATGGACGTGTCCGCCGGGACGAACGACGGGGTGGCGCTCCAGGCGCTGCGGCCGCTGTTCGAGGCACTGGGGCCGCTGGTGACCACGTTCAGCGGCGAGGGGACCCGGCCCGCCACCTCGACCGCCCACGACCTGCTGCGACTGTGGTTGCAGGGCGGCTCCGAACTGACCGTCACGGAGATCCAGGACCTGTACGCACGGATCGGCGGGGCCTTCCGGGTCCTCACCCCGTCGGTGGGGGTCGTCCGGCGGCTCGTGCCCCTTCTGATCGCCCTGCTCGACCGGGATCTGCCCCAGCTCAGTCCGGAGCAGTCCCTGGTCGTCCTCGGACGCCTGCTCGACGAGGCCCCCATGGGGCTCGTCGACCAGATCCACGATCACGTCAAGACCCATCACTCCCGGCTCTACAGCAAGATCGCCCGCAGTGTCGACGGCTCCTGAGCGCTCCGGGCGGCAGCGCTCCGGGCGGCAGCGCTCCGGGCGGCAGCGCTCCGGGAGGCTGCCGACCGGGCGGCGGCGCTCCGGGAGGCGACGTGCGCCTTCCGGCGGCCGGTCAGGTCTTGGGCAGGCCCCGCGGGTTCACCTGTGAGGACGGCACCGCCTCGGCCGTGAGCCCCCAGCGCTCCAGGACGCGGCCGTAGCTCCCCTCCTCGATGAGGTGCTCCAGTGCCTCGTGGAGCGCCTCGACGAAGCCGTTGTCCTTCTTCGTCGTGGCGGCGATCTTGCCCTGGAGCCGGTCGCCCGCACCGGAGAACGTGCCGACGATCTCCGTCTTGCCGGTGGTGGTGGCGTGATAGGCGGCGACCGGGTTCGGCCCCAGATAGGCGTCGAGGCGGCCGGAGCCGAGCGCGAGGTAGTAGTCGCTGGTGTTCTGGAAGTACTTGATCTCCGTGGCCTCGCGGCCCGCCTTCACGTTCTGCTTGCTCCAGTCCACGAGCAGCTTCTCCTGGTTGGTGCCGGAGGACACGCCGACCGTGCGGCCCGCCACGTCCTTCGGCCCCTCGACCTTCCAGCCGCGGCCGGTCCTCGCCTCGAAGGAGATGGTGTCGAGCCGGTAGGTGGCGAAGTCGTACTTCTCCTTGCGTTCCTCGGTCACGGTGATGTTGCTGAAGCCCACGTCGTACTTGCCGCTGTCCAGGCCGACGAAGATGTTCGCCCAGTCCACGACGTGCAGGCGGACCCGCAGCCCGAGGACGTCGGCGACGATCTGGGCGATGTCCGTCTCCACCCCGATGACGGTCTTGTCGTCGGTGGCGTAGAACGTCAGCGGCGGCGCCGATTCCGCGGAGCCCACCACGGCGAGCGTGCCCCGGGCCCGGATCCTCTCGGGGACGAGCCGGGCGATGGCGTCGACCTTTCTGGCTCGGACGCGTCTCTGGTCCGGGCCCAGGTTGATCTTCGTGCCCTTCGCGCCGCCGGGCTCGGCGCGCCCTGCCGGGGCTCCGACTTCGTCGTCCGGGGTGCCGCAGGCCGTGGCGGTGAGGGCGAGGGCGGAGGTGAGGGCCAGCGTCAGGGCGGTGCGGCGGCTCACGGCGGTGGACGGGGTGCGAGGGGACACGTGCTTGCTCCTTGCGGCCGGGGCGGGGGTCACAGGACCTTGGACAGGAAGGCCTTGGTGCGCTCGTGGCGCGGGTGGTCGAGGACGTCGCCCGGTGGTCCCTGCTCGACGACCACGCCGTCGTCCATGAAGACCACGGTGTCGGCGACCTCGCGGGCGAACCCGATCTCATGGGTGACGACGATCATCGTGGTGCCCGCGCGGGCGACGTCCTTGATGACGTCGAGGACCTCACCGACCAGCTCCGGGTCGAGGGCGGACGTCGGCTCGTCGAAGAGCAGCACCTGCGGGTCGAGGGCGAGGGCGCGGGCGATGGCGACGCGCTGCTGCTGCCCGCCGGAGAGCTGCCGCGGATAGGCGTCGGCCTTGTCGGAGAGCCCCACCCGGGCGAGCAGCGCGTGCGCGCGCTCCCGGGCCTCGCCGCTCGGCCTGCGCAGCGCCGATATCGGGGCCTCGACGATGTTCTCGACGACCGTGAGGTGCGGGAAGAGATGGAAGTTCTGGAAGACGAAGCCGATGCGGGTGCGCCGGCGCAGGATCTCGCGCTCCTTCAGCTCGTACAGCTTGTCGCCGCGGCGGCGGTAGCCGATCAGCTCGCCGTCGATGCTCACCGAGCCGCGGTTCGGCTTCTCCAGGTGGTTGATGGCGCGCAGCAGCGTCGACTTGCCGGAACCGGAGGGGCCGATGACCACCGTCACCTCACCGGCCCGTACCTGGAGGTCGATGCCGCGCAGGACCGGGTGGGCGCCGAAGCTCTTGTGGATGCCGCGGACGTCGACGATCACGGGGGCGGTGCTCATCGCTTCTCCGGAAGGGGTGCGAGGGGGCGGCGGGACGTGAGGGTGCGGACGAAGGCGCGGGCGCGCTGCACCGGGGTGGGCGCGGGCGCGCGGTCGGCGCCGCGCGCGAAGTGCCGCTCCACGTAGTACTGGACGATGGAGAGCAGCGTGGTCAGGACGATGTACCAGACGGTCGCCACCATGAGGAGCGGCACCACGCGGCCGTTGCGGCCGTAGATCACCTGCACCTGGTAGAAGAGCTCGCCGATGGCCATCACCGACACGATCGACGTGCCCTTGAACAGCGACACGATCTCGTTCGCGGCGTTCGGCAGGATCGAGCGCATCGCCTGCGGCAGGACGATCCGGCGCAGCTGCCGCAGCCGCGGGATGCCGAGCGCGGCGGCCGCCTCCAGCTGGCCCGGATCGACGGCGAGGAAACCGCCGCGCAGGATCTCGGCGGCGTACGCGGCCTGGTGCAGCGCCAGACCGATGACGGCGGCCGACATCGCCCCGACCAGGTGCATGGTGCCGAAGCTCCACACGACGGGACCGAAGGGGATGCCGACGCCCAGCTCCTCGTACAGATAGGCCAGGTTGAACCAGAACAGGAGCTGCACGATGAGCGGAATGGAGCGGAACGCCCAGACGTAGGCCCAGGCCACGCCGGCGAGCAGCGGGCTCTTCGAGAGCCGCATCAGGGCGACGACCAGGCCGAGCGCGAAGCCGATCAGCGTGCCGTACGCCGTCAGCTGGAGCGTCACCCACACCGCCCGCAGGACGCTGTCGGCGAGCAGATAGCGGAAGAAGACCTCCCACTCCCAGGCGGGGTTGGTGACGAGGCCGTGCGTGAACTGGGCGACCAGGACGAGGACGGCGGCGCCGACCGCCCAGCGGCCGTAGTGGCGGGCCGGGACGACCTTCGGCTCGGTGAGGTCCTCCGTGCCGCTCCGGGGCGCGGCGTCCTTCGCGGGCGGGGCGGCTCCGGGCGGGGCGGTCGGTGGCCCCGGTGGTGTCCCGGCGGGAGAAGCGGGGGCAGCGGACGTCATCCGGCCACCGCCAGGGAGCTGAGTGTGCGCTCCAGCGTCTGCGGTCCGCGCGCGGCCCGCTCCCGGTCCCGCTTGGCGACCTCTTCGCGTACGAGCGGGATGACGTACCGGCCGAAGTCGACGGCGTCGTCGAGGAGGTCGTAGCCGCGCGCTGACAGGATGTCCACGCCCAGGTCGTAGTAGTCGAGCAGCGCCTGCGCGACCGTCTCCGGGGTGCCCACGAGGGCGTTGGAGTTGCCCGCGCCCCCGGTGGCGGCGGCGGTCGGCGTCCACAGGGCGCGGTCGAAGCGCTCGCCCTGCTCGGCGATGGCGATGAGCCGCCGCGAACCGGTGTTCTCCGGCGTGTCGCCGGAGTGCCGCCTGGTGAGCGGCTTTCCGTCCGCACGGCGCTCCCGGATCGCGCCGACCGTGCGCCGCGCCTTCTCCCAGGCCAGCTCCTCCGTGGGCGCGATGATCGGCCGGAAGGCGACCTGGACGCGCGGCACGTCGTCGCGCCCGGCGGCGCGTGCCGCCCGCGTGACCTCCTCGATCTGCTGGGCGGTCTCGGCGAGCGGCTCGCCCCACAGGCAGTACACGTCCGCCTCGGCGCCGCCCGCCGCGTACGCCGCGGGCGAGGAGCCGCCGAACGAGACGCCCGGACGCGGTTCCTGGACGGGGAAGACGTCGCTGACGAAGTCCTGGAAACGGTAGTGCGGGCCCTCGTGGTCGAAGGGCTCGTGCCGCGTCCACACCTTCTTGACGATCTCGATGTACTCGCGGGTGCGGGCGTAGCGCTCGTCCTTGGTGAGCGTGTCGCCCTCGCGGCGCTGCTCGTGGTCGCTGCCGCCGGTGATGAAGTGCACGGTGAGGCGGCCGTCGCTGACCTGGTCCAGGGTCGCGAACGTGCGGGCCGCGTAGGTCGGGTACGACACGTTGGGGCGGTGCGCGAGCAGGATCTGGAGCTTCTCGACCTTGGCCGCGAGGTATCCGGCCGCCGCCGCGGGGATCGGCGACCCGGAGCCGTAGGCGAACAGGACCCGGTCCCAGCCGTGGTCCTCGTGGGCACGGGCGAGCCGCAGCGTGTACTCCTTGTCGAAGGCGGCGCCGGAGCGCGGCGCGGTCTCCGAGCCGTCGTTGGTCGCGGCGATGCCGAGGAACTCCACGGGCATGACGGGGCCCTTTCGTACGCGGTGGTGGTGGCGCGGTGCAGGTGGCGCGGTAGGGGGGCGGCCGCGGCGGTGCGGAGGGCCCCGGTGCCGCCGGCAGACGTGACGAGGCGTCAGTTACCGGCGGTGCGAAGGGAAGAGCGGCCGCGGAAGGCGGCGGGCTGCGCGGTCAGGAAGCCGGACACGCGGCGGACCACACACGACACAGGTCGATGTGGCCGCGGGAGACCAGCGGCAGCGAAGGGAACATGCGCACAGTTGAGCACCGTACTTTTGGCTCCGTCAACGGTCCCGAAGGGTTGTGGGGACGCTGCCACACGCCGTTCACACACGGGGTGGCGCCCCCGCCGTGGGACAGTGGGACATCGTGACGCGTGGGGGCGTGCGACGCGGGACCGGGGTGGGGCGCGGGACCGGATGGAATGCGGGCCGGGTGGGGCCGGGCTGGACGACAGGGGCCGAAGTGACGATGCACCGCCAGTGGATCGAGGGCGGGACGGTCCACGGGTCCGTGATCCAGGCACACGAGATCCGCTCCGTCCACCTGGGCGCGGACCGCCCCCTGTACGCGGTGGACGCCTTCCCGCCTGCCAGTCCCGCCCTGTCGCCCACCTGGGTGCGGCAGCAGCCCGCCCGGCTGCTCGACGCCCGCTACGCGCTGGTCGACTTCACCGGACGCCACGACGAACTGGCCCGGCTCGCCGCGTGGCGCGACAGCCCCGACCGGGTCTCCGCACTCCTGGTGCACGGACCCGGCGGTCAGGGCAAGTCGCGGATCGCCGCCCAGTTCGCACGCGGCAGCCACACGGAGAACTGGCGCGTGCTCCAGGCACGGCACGCGACGGCGGGACTCCTGTCGCCCGCCGTGCCGTTCACCGGCCGGACGGAGGGCGACGCACCCGTCCTGATGGTCGTGGACTACGCCGAACGCTGGCCCACGGCGGACCTCATAGAACTCCTCCTGGACGCCGTGCGCCAGGGCGGCCGCGTCCGGGTGCTCCTCGTCGCCCGGCCCCGCGGCACCTGGTGGCAGCACCTCGTCCACCGCCTCGGCGACTTCGACATCCCGGTGGCCGACCTGGCGCTTCCCGGCCTGTCCGACGACGCCGACGTCGTCCCGCAGACGCTGTTCCGCACGGCACGCGACTGCTTCGCCCGCGCCCTGGACGTACACGACGTCGACGCCGTCGGCCCGCCGGACGGCCTCGAGAGCGACCCCGAGTACCACCAGGTCCTCGCCGTCCACATGGCCGCGCTCGCCGCCGTCGACGCCCACCGGCGCCAGCAGCAGGCACCCGACGGCGCGGCGGCGGTCTCCGCCTATCTGCTGGCCCGTGAGCGCGCCCACTGGGAGTCGCTGCACGGCAACGCGCGCGTCCGCATCACCCCGGACGCCTTCGGGCAGACCGTCTACACCGCCGCGATGACGAGCGCGCTCAGCCATCGCGAGGCCCTCGGCGTGCTGGACCGGATCGCCGTCGGCTCCGGCGAGCACGCCGACCAGATACTCAAGGACCACGCCCTGTCGTATCCGCCCGCCGACGGCGGCACCGGCGGCACCGTTCTCGAACCCCTCTACCCCGACCGGCTCGCCGAGGACTTCCTCGCGCTGAGCGTCACCGGCCACGGCATCGACGCCCACCCGCCGGACCCCTGGGCCCTGGACGCCCCCCGACGGCTCCTCGACGGCGAACCGCTGCCCTGTCTGCGCCGGGTCCTCGCGACGCTGGTCGCGACGGCGGCACGCTGGCCCCACGTGCGCGCCGCGCAGCTCGAGCCGCTGCTCAGGGAGCGGCCCGGACTCGGGGTCGCCGCGGGCGGTGCCACGCTCGCCGCGCTCAGCGACATCGAGGGCCTCGACCCCGACGTCCTGGAGGCCATCGAGTCCCATCTGCCCGAAGGCGCCCACACCGACCTCAACTCCGGTGCCGCCGCCCTCGCCCACCGCCTCGCCGACCGCAGGCTCGCGCGCACCGAGGACCCGGAGGAGCAGGCACGCGTCCTGAACGCCCTCGCCCAGCGCCAGTCCCACGCGGGTCTGCACGACCAGGCCCTGAAGTCGGGGCAGCGGGCGATGGCCATCCGCCGCGGCATGCACGCCGCGCGCACCGACGCGCCGGAGCCGTCGTTCGCCGCCGTGCTCGGCGACGTGGGTGTCTACCTGGCCAAGGACGGCCAGTTCGCGGACGCGCTCGCGGCGAGCGGACAAGCGGTGCGGCTGCTGCGCCGGCTGGTCGACGAACAGCCGGGGCGCCACGGCGACGAACTGGCCCTCGCCCTGTCCAACCACGCCGCCGACCTGGCGACCGCGGACCGCTGGGAGGAGGCTTTGCACACCGTCCAGGAGGCCGTGCAGATCCGGCGCCGGCTCGTCGGCGCGGCGGGGCCGCAGGGAGGTGGTGCGCCGGGTTCCGCGCACGGGGCCGTACTCGTCGTGGCGCAGGACGCCCAACTGGCCCCCCTGGCCGCCGCGCTGGCGAACCTGGCGATCTGTCTGGCGCAGGCCGGGCGCCGGGAGGAAGCCTGTGCCGCCGCGCAGGAGGCCGTGCACATCCGGCGGGACCTGGCCCGTGACCGGCCCCACACCCACGAACCCGCCCTCGCGACCGCGCTCGTCAACCTGAGCCGCCGCCTGACCCGGGTGGCACGGCACACCGAGGCGCACCGGGCGGCCGCCGAGGCGGTGACGGTGCTGCGCGGCCTGGCCGAGACGGGGTCCGGCGCGTTCGACGAGGACTTCGCCGCCGCCCTCGTGAACCTCGGCGCGTGTCTCGCACCGCTCGGTGCCACGGCGGAGGTGTGCAGGGTCCTTCAGGAGGCCGTGGCCGTACGGCGCCGCCTCGCGGCCCGGCAGCCGCGGCAGTTCGAGCCCGCCCTCGCCGCCGCGTTGCAGAGCCTCGCCCTGGAGTCCTTCCGCGCGGGCAGCCGCGGCCGGGCGGGCGCGGCGTGGCACGAGGCCGTGGAGCTGCGGCGCCGCTTCGCCGCGACGGGCGGCGACCGCGAACGCTCCGACCTCGCCGGGCTCCTTCGCACCATCGCCTGGATGCACCTCGTCGAGCGCTGGGAGCTGCCCCGGGCCCTGGAGGCGATCGAGGAGGCCGTCGGCCTGCTGTGGTGGCTCGCACCGACGTCCGGCGAGCACGCGGACCAACTGGCGCAGGGCGTGGACACCCACGCCCTGCTGCTCACCGCCCTCGGCCGCACCGACGAGGCCACCGAGGCCCGCCGCCGTCTGCAGCGCTTCCGCTCCGGCGACCCGGCGCCCGGCGGCCCGACGGCGGGCGGCACTGGGGTGGCCTTCATGGGGGTGACGGGGGACCCGCCACCCCCATGAGGGGCGTCACCGTCCTTGCAGCGCCTTGACGTTGTCGCCGAACGTCCAGTTCCTCGAACCGTCCCAGTTGATGGACCAGGTCATCAGGCCCTTGAGGGCGCCGTTGTAGTTCCGCCAGGCCTGGCTCACGAGGCCGGGCGA
Source organism: Streptomyces typhae (assembly GCF_009755605.1). GTDB lineage: Bacteria > Actinomycetota > Actinomycetes > Streptomycetales > Streptomycetaceae > Streptomyces > Streptomyces typhae. The sequence goes on along the minus strand of NZ_WPNZ01000006.1, from coordinate 286,410 downwards.
CATGTGGCCGCCGCCCGCGCCGGGCTGCGCGGGCAGTCCGGGAACCTGCTTGTCGTAGGGGACCTTGATGGTCGTGCCCTGGATGACCAGGCCCTTGTTGAGGCAGTCCGTCTGGGCGGTGAAGCCCTGGACGGTGCCCGCCGAGTAGGAGTCGCCGGAGCAGCCGTACATGCTGCCGTTGTAGTACTGCATGTTCAGCCACCACAGGCGGCCGTTGTCCGCGTACTTCTTGACGATGGGCAGGTACGCGCCCCAGATGGAGCCGTACACCACGCTGCCGCCGGTGACGTACGCGGTCTCCGGGGCCATCGTCAGACCGAAGTTGGGCGGCATCTTGGCGAGGACGCCGTCGATGATGCGGATGAGGTTGGTCTGCGACGGCGACAGCTGGTTGATGTTGCCGCTGCCGACGAGACCGGTCTCGATGTCGATGTCGATGCCGTCGAAGTTGTACTTCTTGAGGATCGGCACGACCGTCTCGACGAAGCGGTCCGCGACCTTGGCGGAGCTGAGGTCGATACCGGCCGCCGCGCCGCCGATGGACATCAGGATCGTGGCGCCGTCGGCCTTGGCCTGACACATCTCCTCGGGCGTGGAGACCTTCACCGTCGCGTCCATGCCGTCCTCCCAGAGGACGGTGCCGTCGGAACGGATCACGGGGAACGCCGCGTTGATGACGTTGTACCCGTGCTGCTTGATACGGGGATCGTTGATCTTGGTCCAACCGAACGGCGGGTGCACGCCGTTGGCGGCGCCGTCCCAGTTCTCCCAGTACCCCTGGAGCACCTTGCCCGCGGGTTTCGACTTCACCTCACAGGTGTCCGCCCGTGGAGCGGCGGGCGCTTTCGGCCCTGCCGCGTCCGGCACCGCGGCGGCGGGCAGCTGAGCCGCGAAGGCCAGCGCGAGGGCCGCTCCCAACAGACGTACCGTCCGACCGATCATCGCGTACTCCCTCGGGAGGCCTTGCTACGGATGGGAAGTGATGCGCCAAGACGGTAAGTAGGTATAGACCTTTCGTCAATAGGTCTGGGCCAATGCGGAGGTGAAGCGGAAGCTGTCACCCCGCGCGGTGACCCGGCCCGCGGTGGGTGCGGCGAAGTGGCTGCCGAGGAGCAGGGTTTCGGTGCCGGCCACCGAGCCGAGCAGGGCCCGCCGGGTCCGTTCGGCGCGTGCGGGGTCGATGTCCACGCAGGAGCCGATGCCGGGCCGGGCCAGCTGGACGGGGTGGTGGACGGCGTCGCCGGTGATCAGGGCGGTGCGGTCGTCGCCGCGCAGCTCGACGGCCACCTGTCCCGGGGTGTGGCCGGGGGCCGGCAGCAGGCGCAGGCCGGGCGCGACCTCGACCGGGCCCGACGCGACGTCCACCAGGTCGAGCAGGCCCGCGTCCCTGACCGGATGGACGGAGTCGCGGAACATCTGGCGCCGGGGCTCCTCCATGTCGGCGGCGGCCCAGTGGTCCCACTCCGTACGGGTCGTGAGATGCCGGGCGTTGGGGAAGGTGGGCACCCATGCGCCGCCCTCCGCGCGGGTGTTCCAGCCGACGTGGTCGGCGTGCAGATGCGTCAGGACGACCAGGTCGACCGACTCCGGCGGGAATCCGGCGTCGGTCAGCCGGGCGAGGTAGTCGGTGTCCAGGTCGTGCCAGGCCGGGTTGGCGCGGGGCTTGCCGTTGCCGATGCCGGTGTCGACGAGGACGCGGTGCCCGCCGGTCTCGATCGCGAAGCTGTGGCTGCTCAGGCGCAGCGTGCCCGCCTCGTCGGCGAAGTCGGGGTGCAGCCAGGGGGCGTCGGCGACGACCTCGGGGGTGGCGGCGGGCAGCAGCCAGGGGCCGGTCTCCGGCGGCAGGGGCACTTCGTCGACGCGGTGTGCGGTGATGCCGCCGAGCGTCCAGGTGGCAGAGGGCATGACGGGGCCTTTCAGGGCTGAGCCGGGGACGGGGCGGGGGAGCGGCCGAATAAAAGCTATTGCTTTGCGTTAAGTGACCTTAGGGGCTACGGTCATCTAACGCAAACGATTAGCTTTTATGTCGCCCGCCGAACAGCCCGCCCCTCGATCACCGAACCCGAGGACCCGCCCATGCCTCCCGAAGACCTCGCCCCCGAAGACCTCTCCTCCCAAGACCCCGAAGACCTCTCTTCCGAAGACCTCGCCCCTGAAGACGTCGCCCCCGACGAGCTCGCCCCTGACCAGGCCGCCCAGTGGGCGCGCCGCGCCGGACTCCCGCTGGAGCCCGGCCGCACGGACCTCGTGACCGCCACCGCGAACCACATCCACGCCGTCGTCTCCACCCTGCGGGAACTGGACTTCGGCGACGTCCCGCCCGCGTTCGACACCCCTCTCGTCCCGGTCGCCCCGCAGGCGCCGGGCACCCCGTCCGTCCCGGAGGCGCGCCATGAGGCCCTTTGAGCTGACCCTCGCCGACGCCGCCGCGGCGATCCGCGCGAAGGACCTGTCGCCCGTCGAGCTCACCGACTCCGTGCTGGCGCGCGCCGAGGAGGTCGAGGGGCGGCTGCACGCCTTCGTCGGCGTCCTGGCCGAACGGGCGCGCGCCGACGCGGCGCGCGCCGCACAGGAGATCGCGGCGGGCCGCTCGCGCGGACCGCTGCACGGCATTCCGATGGGCCTCAAGGACCTCGTCGACGTCAAGGGGCTGCCCACGACGGCGAGTTCGGCCGTCCGCGAGGGGCACGTCGCCGACGCGGACAGCACCGTCGCCACCCGGCTCGCGGACGCGGGCGCGGTGCTCCTCGGCAAGACCCACACCCACGAGTTCGCGTACGGCCTGACGACCCCGCAGTCCCGCAACGCCTGGGACACGGGCCGGGTCGCGGGCGGATCGAGCGGCGGCTCCGCGGTCGCCGTCGCGGCCGGTGCGGCCACCTTCGCGCTCGGCACGGACACCGGCGGCTCGATCCGGGTCCCCGCGTCCCTGAACGGCGTCGTCGGCCTCAAGCCGACCTACGGCCTGATACCCAGGGACGGCGTGACCTCGCTCTCGTGGTCCCTGGACCACGTCGGCCCCCTCGCCCGCACGGTCCGGGACGCGGACCTCGTCCTCGCCGCGCTGACCGGCCGTGGCGTCCCGTACGACTCCGACGGCGACCTGACCGGCCTGCGCGTCGGCGTCCCGCGCACCCACTACTTCGACCGGGTCGCCCCCGACGTCGAGGCCGCCGTACGGGAGGCGACCGAGCGGCTCCGCGACCTCGGCGCCGCACTCGTCGACGTGGAGATCCCGCTGACCCGCTACATCCAGGCGGTGCAGTGGGGCCTGATGATCCCGGAGGCCACCGCCTACCACGAGCGCACGCTCCGTACGACACCCGAGCTGTACGCCCCCGACGTGCGCGCGCTCCTGGAGGCGGGCGAACTCGTCCTCGCCGGGGACTACTTGCGCGCCCAGCGCGCCCGCACCCTGATGCGGCGCGCCTGGGCCCGGATGATGGAAGGGGTCGACGTCGTCGCGGCGCCCACCGTGCCGCTCACGGCCGCACGGGTGGACCAGCACTCCGTGCAGTGGGCCGACGGCTCCGTGGAGAGCGTGTCCGACAGCTATGTGCGGCTCTCCTCGCCCGCGAACATCACCGGCGCACCCGCCCTGACCGTGCCCGTCGGCCAGGACGGGGCGGGGCTGCCCATCGGCATGCAGCTGATCGGGCGCCCCCTGGAGGAGCGGACCGTGCTGCGGGTGGGCCGCGCGTACGAGGAGACGCGGACCGACGCGGGGCGGCTCGCCCCCGAGCCCCGTTGACGGCCCCGAGTCGGCGTTAAGGTGATCGAATGAGCCCGAAGCCCATGGCCCGACCCGGTGGGCGCAGCGCCCGCGTGCAGGCGTCCGTGCACGCCGCCGTGCGGGAGCTGGAGGCCGAGCAGGGCCGTGAGGCGCTGACGGTCCCGCTGGTCGCCGCGCGGGCGGGCGTGACCCCCTCCACGATCTACCGGCGCTGGGGCGACCTCCAGGAACTCCTGTCCGACGTCGCCGTGGAGCGGCTCAGACCCGACACGGAGCCCGCCGATCTCGGCGGGCTCCGCGCCGATCTGACGGCGTGGGCCGAGCAGTTCCTCGACGAGATGTCCTCCACCGCCGGGCGCGCCTACATCCGCGACGCGCTCCTCGGCGACCCGGACGGCGGCAACGCGGGGCAGTGCTCCGCCTACGCCGCCGCCCAGGTCGACCTCGTCCTCGACCGGGCCCGGGAGCGCGGCGAGAGCGGGTTCCCTGCGCGGGAGGCGGTCATGGACCACGTGGTCGCGCCGGTGATGTACCGGATCCTGTTCCGGCCCGACGGGTTGTCGGCGGAGTATGTCCGCCGCCTTGTGGCGTCGGCGCTCGACCGGTCCACCGGGCGGTGAGGTGGCGCCCCGTCAGGGGCGCGGGGAACTGCGCGGCCGGCCACGGAACAGCCGCGGACGCGTCTGCTCGGTCACTCGGCAGACGCGTCTGCGGCTTGTCGCGCGCTGAGCGCGCAGTTCCCCGCGCCCCTTACGGGGGGCGCGTACCGCCGCTCGGCCGCCGCCTCGCCGTCGACGGGGCGGCGGCACGGGCCGCCCCGGTTCGGCGGGGGGAGGGGACGGGGCCGAACGGCTGAGGCTTATTGCACATGGCTTGCAACTACTATGGATAGGCGGAAGGCCGCAAAGAATACGGAAAGTCGGCGGAGAGCCGAACGGTGCGGAGAGCGGAACGGCCTCGGAAGGCCGAACGGCCTCGGCAAGTCGAACGGCCTCGAAGTGTCGAACGGCCCGGCATGCCGAATGGCCTCGGAGGACCGAGAGCCGAACGGCGCCGGGAGAAACGGGAGAAACAGTCATGACCGCCCATCGGATCGTGCTCGGAATCGAGTCGTCCTGCGACGAGACGGGCGCGGGCCTCGTCCGGGACGGACAGCTGCTCGGGCACGCGGTGGCGTCCAGCATGGACGAGCACGCCCGCTTCGGCGGCGTCGTCCCCGAGATCGCGGCCCGCGCGCACGTGCACGCCCTCGGCCCGGTCGTCCGCACCGCCCTGGACCGCGCGGGTCTCGGCCTCGGCGACGTCGGCGCGGTCGCCGTCACCACCGGACCCGGCCTCTCCGGCGCCCTCCAGGTCGGCCTCGCGGGCGCCAAGGGACTCGCGTACGCCCTGGACGTGCCGCTGTACGGCGTGCACCACCTCGCCGGGCACGTCGCCGCCGACACCCTCGAACACGGCCCGCTGCCCGACCCCTGCGTGGTCCTCGTCGTCTCCGGCGGCCACACCTCCCTGCTCCTGGTCCGTGACCTGGCCCGCGATCCGATCGTCCACCTCGGCGACACCCTGGACGACGCGGCCGGCGAGTGCTTCGACAAGGTCGCCCGCGTCTTCGGCCTGCCCTACCCCGGCGGCCCCGCCGTCGACCGTGCCGCCCGCACCGGCTCCCCGGACGCCGTCTCCTTCCCGCGCCCGCTGACCGGGCCCCGCGACGACCCGTACGCCTTCTCCTTCTCCGGCCTGAAGACCGCCGCCGCCCGCTGGGCCGAGGGCCATGCCGAGGGGGCCCTGCCCGTGGCCGACGGCGCCGCCGCCCTCCAGGAGGCCGTGGCCGACGTCCTGACCCGCAAGGCCGTCGCCGCCTGCACCGCGCACGGTGTCGGCACCCTCGTCGTGGTCGGCGGGGTCGCCGCCAACTCCCGGGTGCGGGCCCTCGCCGAGGAGCGCTGCCGGGCCGCCGGGATCACCCTGCGGGTGCCGCCGCTCGGCCTGTGCACCGACAACGGCGCCATGATCGCCGCCGTCGGGGACCTGCTGGTGCGCGCGGGCGCCGAGCCCGCGCCCCTGGACGTGTCCATCGACCCCTCGGCGCCCCTGGAGCAGGCGGCGCTGCACCCGACCACCACGTTTGCGAGGGCCGCCTGATGACCACTGCCGTCCACCGCCTGCCGGGCCCCGGACTGCTCGACCACCGCGAGGGCATACGCGCCGTCTACGACGCGGCGTTCGCCGGACCGCCCTGGCACTCGGTCCCCGCCGACGCGGACGTCTATCTGGACCGCCTCGCGGGCGACGTGCACCGGTCCGGGTTCGCGTGCGCGGTGGCGCTCGACGGTGACCAGGTGCTCGGGTTCGCCACCTCCTGGACCTCCGACACACCGCTGCCCGGCAACCGCGCCTACCCCCGCGTCACCACCGCCCTCGGCGCCGTGCGCACCGGTGCGTGGCTGTGCGGCGGCCTGGAGGTCGACGAGCTCGCCGTCCTTCCCGGCGCGCACGGCCGCGGTCTCGGCCGTACGCTCCTCGAAGCGGTCACCCGCGACGCGCCCGAGGGCCGGAGCTGGCTGCTGACCTCCGTCCACGCCGACGCCACCGTCCGCTTCTACGAGCGGCTCGGCTGGCGGCAGGCCACCCGCCCCGCGCCGGACGGATACGGCACCGCCGTCTTCCTCGGCCCGCACCACCCCGCGCGGACCACCGCCGACCTGCCCCTGTAGCCGCCGCGGCTCTCCCCCCTCGCAGCCCTTCGAGACCGTCCGGAGCACCCCTTGCGCACCGCCGACATCCGCACCCGTTTCCTGGACTTCTTCGCCGAGCGCGGCCACACCGTCGTGCCCAGCGCCCCCCTTCCCACGCCCGACCCGACGCTGCTCTTCGTGAACGCGGGCATGGTGCCGTTCAAGCCGTATCTGACCGGGGAGGCGGCGCCCCCGTGGCCGCGGGCGACCAGCGTGCAGAAGTGCGTGCGCACCCTCGACATCGAGGAGGTCGGCAGGACGACCCGGCACGGCTCCTTCTTCCAGATGAACGGCAACTTCTCCTTCGGGGACTACTTCAAGGAAGACGCCGTCACCTTCGCCTGGGACCTGAGCACCCGCTCCGTCGCGGACGGCGGCTACGGACTCGACCCGGCGCGGATCTGGGTGACCGTGCACCACTCCGACGACGAGTCCCGCGCCCTGTGGCGGCGGATCGCCGGCCTGCCCGACGAGCGGATCGTGGCGCGCGGCGACGAGGACAACTTCTGGTCCATGGGCGTCCCCGGGCCGTGCGGTCCCTGCTCGGAGCTGTACTACGACCGGGGCCCCGCCCTCGGCCGCGCGGGCGGTCCCGCCGTCGACGAGGACCGGTACATGGAGTTCTGGAACCTCGTCTTCATGCAGTACGAGCGGGGCGCGGGCACCGGAAAGAGCGGCTACCCGATCCTCGGTGAACTCCCGCGCCGCAACATCGACACCGGCATGGGCCTGGAGCGCATGGCCACCCTCCTTCAGGGCGTCGACAACCTCTACGAGATCGACGAGACCCGGCCCGTCCTGGACCGCGCCGCCGCACTCGCGGGTGTCCGCTACGGCGCCGACCCGGCGGCCGACGTACGCCTGCGTGTCGTCGCCGACCACGTCCGCACCGCCTTGATGCTCCTCGCGGACGGCTCCGCCCCCGGCAACGAGGGCCGCGGCTACGTCCTGCGCCGCATCCTGCGCCGCGCCGTCCGCTCGATGCGCCAACTCGGCCACGAGGACCCCGCCCTGACCGATCTCCTCGCGGTCGCCCGCACCTGCATGGCGCCGAGTCACCCCGAGGTCGCCGAGGCCTTCGACCGCATCGCCGACCAGGCCGCAGGTGAGGAGGACGCCTTCCGCGCCACCCTCAAGCAGGGCACGACCGTCCTGGACACCGCCGTCACCCGGGTCAAGGCCGAAGGCCGCCGCCAACTGCCCGGGGCCCAGGCCTTCCTGCTGCACGACACCTACGGCTTCCCCATCGACCTCACCCTGGAGATGGCCGCCGAGCAGGGCGTCGAGGTCGACCGCGACGGGTTCACGGCCCTCATGCGCGAGCAGCGCGAACGGGCCCGCGCCGACGCCCGCGCCCGCAAGTCCGGCGGCGCGACCGACACCACCGCCCTGCGGTCCGTCCTGGACGAGCACGGGCCCACCGACTGGCGTGCCTGGGACACCCTGACCGCCGACGCCCGCGTGCTCGCCCTCCTCGGCGCCGCGGGCCCGGTGCCCGCCGCCCACGCCGGGGACATCGTCACCGCCGTCCTGGACCGCACCCCCTTCTACGCCGAGTCCGGCGGTCAGGACAGCGACGCCGGGCACCTCTCCGGCCCCTCCGTGGAGGCCGAGGTGCTCGACGTGCAGCGTCCGCTGCCCGGCCTCGTCGTCCACCAGGTGCGCGTCACCGCGGGCGAACTCGCCGTGGGCGACGCCGTGCACGCGGCCGTCGACCCCGAGTGGCGGCTGGGCGCCCGCCAGGCCCACTCCGGCACCCACGTCCTGCACGCCGCGCTGCGCGAGATCCTCGGTCCCACCGCCCTTCAGTCCGGCTCCTACAACCGCCCCGGCTACCTCCGTCTTGACTTCCCCTGGCGCGGCGGTCTGTCCGCCACCGTCCGCAGCGAGGTCGAGGAGGCGGCGAACCGCGCCCTGCGCCGCGACCTGCCCGTCGACGTACGCTGGATGACGCTGTCCGAGGCCAAGGAACTCGGCGCGCTCGCCCTGTTCGACGAGACGTACGGGGAGCAGGTGCGGGTCGTCGAGATCGGCGGCGCCTGGTCCCGCGAGCTGTGCGGCGGCACCCACGTCGCGCACGCCGCGCAGGTCGGCCTCGTCGCGCTGACCGCCGAGTCGTCCGTCGGCGCTGGTATGCGGCGCCTGGAGGCCGCGGTCGGCATCGAGGGCTTCGGCTACCTGGCCCGCGAACGCGACCTCGTCGCCCGAATCGCCGAGCAGGTGCAGGCCCCGCGCGCGGAACTCCCCGAGCGCGTCGCGGGCCTCCTCGACCGGCTCAAGGCCGCCGACCGCGAGAACCAGCGGCTGCGCCAGGCCGCGCTCGCGGGGCGCGCGGCCGACCTCGCCGCGCGGGCCACCGACGTGGCGGGCGCGCGGGTCGTCACCGCCACGACGGACGGCGACGCGGGCGCGGCCAGGACGCTGGCCCTTGAGGTCCGCGGCCGGCTCCCCGCGGACCGCCCCGGCGTGGCCGCCGTCGCCCTGACCACCGACAAGCCGGTCCTCGTCGTGGCCGTCAACAAGCCGGGCCGCGCCGCGGGCCTCACCGCGTCCGCCCTCGTCAAGCGGCTGCTCGGCGGCAGGGGCGGCGGCTCGGACGAGGTGGCGCAGGGCGGTGGCGTACCGACGGCACAGCTCGACGCGGCGCTGACGGGGCTCGCGGGGGCCGTACGGGAATCCCTCGGGGAGTAGCGCCCGCCACACGCGCGGAGACCTGACCGGAGCCTTGGGGAAACCGGGGCTCCGGCCAGGTGTGGACTTACTAGGAAGTCCAAGTATATCTTCGGTGGAGAAGCCCGCGGTGCAGGGAAGCCGGTGTGAGTCCGGCGCGGTCCCGCCACTGTGACCGGGGAGTGCGTTCTCGCGTGAGACAACGCCACTGACGGGGAAGCCCGTTGGGAAGGCGGGAGGGCGTGCGCCGATCCGGGAGTCAGGATACCGGCCGCGGGGTGTTCCGTGTTGTCCACGAGGATGGAGCAGACACGCATGGCCCCGGTGCGCACCCACGACCCCGGTGATCCCGCGATGCGAGCGGCAACCCCCGCTGTCTGACGGCGACTTCGCCGTTCGCGTCCCCTTCCTGTCCTGACGTACGGGCACGCCCACGCGTGCCGTGTCATGCCGTGTGCGCGTCGACGTCACGCCCTGTGCGCGTCGATGCACTCCGTGTGCGCGTCGACGTCACGCCGCGTCCGTGTCGACGTCACTCCGCGCGAGTGCCGCCGCGCGCCCGCGGCGTGTCGGCACCTGCCCGCGCATGCCCCCGTACGCCTCGACGGGCGGTCGGACGTGCCCGTCCTCGGAGACCGCACCTGACGAGAGAGCAGGCTTCCATGGTCCGTGAACTGACCCACTTCATCGGCGGCGAGCACACCCCGGGAACCTCGGGCGCGCTCGCCGACGTGTACGACCCCAACACCGGCGAGGTGCAGGCCCGCGTCCCGCTCGCGAGCCGCGCCGAGACCGAGGCGGCCGTCGCCGACGCGGCCGCGGCCCAGCACGAGTGGGGCGAGTGGAACCCGCAGCGCCGGGCCCGGGTCCTGCTCCGCTTCCTCCAGCTCGTCGACGGCGAACGCGACTCGCTCGCACGGCTGCTGTCGTCCGAGCACGGCAAGACCGTCGCCGACGCGCACGGCGACCTGCAGCGCGGCCTGGAGGTCGTGGAGTTCGCCGCGGGCATCCCGCACCTGCTCAAGGGCGAGTTCACGGACAACGCCGGAACCGGCATCGACGTGCACTCGCTGCGCCGCCCCGTCGGCGTCACCGCGGGCATCACCCCGTTCAACTTCCCCGCGATGATCCCGCTGTGGAAGGCCGCACCGGCCATCGCCTGCGGCAACGCCTTCATCCTCAAGCCCTCCGAACGCGACCCGTCCGTCCCGCTGCGGCTTGCCGAGCTCTTCCTGGAAGCGGGCCTGCCGCCCGGGATCCTGAACGTCGTCAACGGCGGCAAGGAAGCCGTCGACACTCTCTTGGAGGACCCGCGCGTCCAGGCGCTCGGCTTCGTCGGCTCGACCCCGGTCGCCGCGCACATCTACGCCACCGCCGCCGCCCACGGCAAGCGCGCCCAGTGCTTCGGCGGCGCCAAGAACCACATGATCGTGATGCCGGACGCCGACCTGGACCAGGCCGTGGACGCGCTGATCGGCGCCGGGTACGGCTCGGCGGGCGAGCGCTGCATGGCCATCTCCGTGGCCGTACCGGTCGGCGAGGCCACCGGCGACGCCCTCGTGGCCCGCCTCAAGGAACGTGTCGGCGCGCTGCGCATCGGCCGCTCCGACGACCCCGAGGCCGACTTCGGTCCCCTCGTCGGCCGCGAAGCCGTCGACCGCGTCCGCTCGTACGTCGACCTGGGCGTCGAGGAGGGCGCCGAACTCGTCGTGGACGGCCGGGGCTTCTCCCTGCCCGGACACGAGGGCGGATTCTTCGCCGGGGCCTCGCTCTTCGACCGCGTCACCCCCGACATGCGGATCCATCAGGAGGAGATCTTCGGCCCGGTCCTGTCCGTCGTCCGTGCCGCCGACTACGAGGAGGCGCTGCGGCTGCCCTCCGAGCACCCCTACGGCAACGGCGTCGCCCTGTTCACACGGGACGGCGACACCGCCCGCGACTTCACGCGCCGCGTCGACACCGGCATGATCGGCGTCAACGTCCCCATCCCGGTCCCCGTCGCGTACCACACCTTCGGCGGCTGGAAGCGCTCCGGTTTCGGCGACCTGAACCAGCACGGCCCGGACTCCATCCGCTTCTACACCCGCACCAAGACCGTCACCTCGCGCTGGCCCTCCGGGGCCAAGGAGGGCGCGAGCTTCACCATCCCGACGATGCGGTGAGCGGCATGACCAGCACACGTACGAACACCGGCACCCTGCTCACCGAGGACCAGCTCGCCATCGTCGAGACCACGCTCGACTTCGCCCAGGAACACCTCGCCCCGCACGCCCTCGCCTGGGACCAGGACAAGCACTTCCCCCTCGACGTCCTGCGCAAGGCCGCCGACCTCGGCCTCGGCGGCATGTACGTCGCCGAGGACGCGGGCGGCTCCGGGCTCACCCGTGCCGACGGCGTACTCGTCTTCGAGGCACTCGCCTCCGGCTGCCCGTCCATCGCCGGCTATCTGTCCATCCACAACATGGTCGCCTGGATGATCGACCGCTACGGCGACGAGAGTCAGCGCGCCCGCTGGCTGCACCCGCTGACCTCCATGGACCACCTCGGCAGCTACTGCCTCACCGAGCCCGGCGCGGGCTCGGACGCCGCCGCGCTCAGCACCCGCGCCGCACGCGACCGCGACACCTACGTCCTCAGCGGCGTCAAGCAGTTCATCTCCGGCGCGGGCGCGGCCCACGTGTACGTGGTGATGGCCAGGACCGGCGGGAGCGGGCCCGGCGGAATCTCCGCCTTCGTCGTCGAACGCGACGACCCCGGCCTCTCCTTCGGCCCGAACGAGCACAAGATGGGCTGGAACGCCCAGCCCACCCGGCAGGTCGTCCTCGACGAGGTGCGGGTGCCCGCCGACCGGCTGCTCGGCGCCGAGGGCGACGGCTTCCGCATCGCCATGAACGGCCTCAACGGCGGCCGCCTCGGCATCGCCGCCTGCTCCCTCGGCGGCGCCCGCAGCGCGCTCGACCGCAGCCTCACCCACCTCGCCGACCGCGAGGCGTTCGGCGCCCGGCTCCTGGACGCACAGGCCCTGCAGTTCCGGCTCGCCGACATGGCGACCGAACTGGCCGCCGCCCGCGCCCTGGTCCACCAGGCCGCCCGCGCCCTGGACGCGGGCGACGCGCAGGCGCCGCACCTGTGCGCCATGGCCAAACAGTTCGCCACCGACACCGGCCACTCGGTCGCCGACCGCGCCCTGCAACTCCACGGCGGCTACGGCTACCTCACCGAGTACGGCATCGAGAAGCTCGTCCGTGACCTGCGGGTCCACCGCATCCTGGAAGGAACGAACGAGATCATGCGCCTCATCGTGGCCCGCGGTCTGACGGGGGCACTGCGATGACCTCCCCACGGACCGCCACCGCGCCCCCAGACACCGACGACTGCGTGCTGCTGCGCACCGAGGGCCGCGCCGCGTACATCGTCCTCAACCGGCCGCGCGCCCTGAACGCCCTCACCCACGCCATGGTCCGCCGCATCGACTCGGCCCTGACCGCGTGGGAGACGGACCCCGCCGTGGAGGCCGTGGTCCTCACCGGCGCGGGGGAGCGCGGCCTGTGCGCGGGCGGTGACATCCGCGCCATCCACGACGACGCCCGCACCGGCGGGCGGGCCTCCGCGGACTTCTGGCGCGACGAGTACCGCCTCAACGCCCGTATCGCGCGCTATCCGAAGCCGTACGTGGCCGTGCTCGACGGCATCGTCATGGGCGGCGGCGTGGGCGTCTCGGCGCACGGCAGCGTCCGCGTCGTCACCGAACGCTCCCGGATCGCCCTGCCGGAGACGGGCATCGGCTTCGTCCCCGATGTCGGCTCCACCTACCTCCTCGGCCTCGCACCGGGCGAGCTCGGCACCCATCTCGCCCTCACCGGGCAGCAGGTGGGCGCCCACGACGCCCTGCTGTGCGGACTCGCCGACCACTTCGTGCCCGCCGAGCTGCTGCCGCGCCTGGTCGCGGACCTGGCGGCCGATCCGGTGCGCGAAGTCCTCGCCCGGTACGTGTCCGAGGCGCCCCCCGGCGTGCTCGCCGGGCAGCGGGAGTGGATCGACGCCTGCTATCCCGCGGAGCGGGTCGAGGACATCGTGGCCCGCCTCGCGTCGCACGGAGCGCGGGCCGCCGAGGAGACCGCGCGGACGCTGGGCACCAAGTCCCCGACGGCCCTGAAGGTGACACTGGCGGCCCTGCGGCGGGCCCGGCTGCTCGGGCCGCTGGAGCGGGTCCTCGAACAGGAGTACCGGGTGTCGTGTGCGGCCCTCGGCTCCGCCGACCTCGTGGAGGGCATCCGCGCCCAGGTCGTGGACAAGGACCGCACGCCCCGCTGGTCCCCGGCCACGCTCGCCGCCGTCACCGACGACGACGTCGCCCGCTACTTCGCCCCGCTCGGCCCGCGCGAACTCGCGCTCGCCGACGGCCACGCCGCACAGGAGGTGCCCTGGTGAGCTCCGTGATCGCCTTCGTCGGCCTCGGCCACATGGGCGGCCCCATGGCCGCCAACCTGGTCAAGGCGGGACACCGCGTCATCGGCCACGACCTGGTCCCCGACGCCCTGGAGGCCGCCGTGGCCGCCGGGGTCGAGGCCGCGCCGTCGGCCGCCGCGGCCGCCGCCGACGCGGACGTCGTCGTGACCATGCTGCCCGCGGGCCGGCATGTCCTCGCCCTCTACCAGGAGCAGGGCCTGCTCGCGGCGGCCCGGCCCGGCACGCTGTTCGTCGACTGCTCCACCATCGATGTCGCCGACGCCCGCGCGGCCCACCAGGCGACCGTGGCCGCGGGACACCGCGCCGTGGACGCGCCCGTCTCCGGCGGCGTGATGGGCGCCGAAGCGGCCACGCTCACCTTCATGGTGGGCGGCGACCCGACGGCCTTCGCGCAGGCCGAGCCGCTCCTGACGGCGATGGGCAAGAAGGCCGTGCACTGCGGTGCGGCGGGCGCCGGACAGGCCGCGAAGATCTGCAACAACATGATCCTCGGCGTCTCGATGATCGCCGTGAGCGAGGCGTTCGTCCTCGGCGAGAGCCTCGGCCTGTCCCACCAGGCGCTGTACGACGTGGCCTCCACCGCGTCCGGGCAGTGCTGGGCGCTGAGCGTCAACTGCCCGGTGCCGGGCCCCGTCCCAGGCTCGCCCGCCAACCGCGACTACCTCCCCGGCTTCGCCGCCCCTCTGATGGCTAAGGACCTGGGTCTGGCCGCGAACGCCGCGCGCGAGGGCGGCGTCGACGCCGAACTGGGCCTGCGCGCGGCGGCCCTGTACGCCGCCTTCGCCGAGGGCGGCGGCGCGGCCGAGGACTTCTCCGGGATCGTCCGCGCCATCAGGGAACGCTCCGGGCGGCGACCCGCCGCCGACACCCACGACAGGAAGGCGCGAAAGCGATGACGGACAGCCCGTACGAGACCATCCTCCTGGAGCGCAAGGGCCGCGTGGCCCTGCTCACCCTCAACCGCCCCAAGGCTCTCAACGCCCTCAACCTCCAGGTCATGAACGAGGTCGTGGCCGCCACCGAGGACCTGGACCGGGACCCGGAGGTCGGCTGCGTCGTCCTCACCGGTTCCGCGAAGGCGTTCGCGGCGGGCGCCGACATCAAGGAGATGTGTCCCCAGGGCTATCTGGACATGTACCTCAGTGACTGGTTCGCGGCGTGGGACCGGCTCGGCCGGGTGCGCACGCCGACGGTCGCCGCCGTGTCCGGCTACGCCCTCGGCGGCGGCTGCGAACTCGCCATGCTCTGCGACATCCTGCTCGCCTCCGACACCGCCGTCTTCGGCCAGCCCGAGATCAAACTCGGGGTGATCCCCGGCATCGGCGGCTCCCAGCGGCTGACCCGCGCGGTCGGCAAGGCCAAGGCGATGGAGCTGTGCCTGACGGGACGCACCATGGACGCGGTGGAGGCGGAGCGCGCGGGACTCGTCTCGCGTGTGGTCCCCGCCGGTGAACTCCTCGGTGAGGCGCTCGCGGTGGCCGACACCGTGGCGGGCATGTCCCTGCCGGTGGCGATGATGGCCAAGGAGTCGGTCGACAGGGCCTTCGAGACCACGCTCACCGAGGGTGTCCGCTTCGAACGCCGCCTGTTCCACGCGGTGTTCGCGACGGAGGACCAGAAGGAGGGCATGACGGCGTTCACGGAGAAGCGGGAGCCGCGCTTCAGGCACCGGTGAGGGAGGCGTCGACACGAGGATTTCCGCTGACGGCCGCCTGGTGTACGCATTACGGACGTTTGCCGGCACCAGGCGGCCCGGCCCGTCGCCGGGTCGATGTGACCTCCGTCACCTGTTCGATGTTCCCTCCGGGGTGTGGGTCGCCCCCTGTCGATGCGACGGTTGAACGTTACGGCTGCTCACGTACGGTGTCCGAACGGTAACTTAAGGGATTGGTCTACGCCTCTGCGTGGCGATGTGGTCACCTTGAGTCAGAAACTGATCGGGAACGGAGTGCACGTTTGACCCCCGCGATCCGAAATCCTGCCGTCGAGGACGCAGAGAGGTGTCCTTGAGCGTCAACCGCCCTACGCGCAGGGCGAGGTGACGCTGCGTGAGCAGGAGAGGACAGGTCCTCGGAACCGTGAACGATCTCTTGATGCTGCTGGCGGTCGCCACCGCCCTGCGCGTTTTCCTTCCCGACATCGGCATGGGCGTACGCCGGCTGCTGCGTGCCGGTGCCCGTGTCGGTGTCGCCGAACTGCTGCACACCTCCCCGCCCCCGCCCCGGGAGGAGGAGGGCCCGTCACGATGACAGCCTCCGAGGACAGCGACGCACAGCACACCCTTTCGACCTCCGTTGAGGACCTGAACGCCTTGCACGGCATCCACTACGAGATGCCGACGTCCCTGGACGCCTTCTTCCGCATGTACGCCAAGCCGCAACTGCGCTACGCGGCCACCGTGCTGGGCGACAAGAACGCGGCCCGGACCGTCGTGCACCGTCTCTACACCCACCTCGCCCTGAACTGGTCCGTGATCCTGCTCCAGGAGGGCGGCCCGGAGGCGTACGCCTGGCGCGCGCTGAAACTGCGCGTCGAGAGCCATCTGCGCATGAACCCCGGGCCCACCGCCGACGGACGCAGCACCGCGCCGGGCAACGCCCGAACCACGGCCGTCCACGAGGCGGTCCGCGCCACGCTCAACGCCATGCGCGCGCAACTGGCGGCCCTGGACTCGCCGCTCGGCCTCTACACCGCGATCGCCGCCCTGCCGGAACGCCAATTCGACGTCATCATCCTCCAGTACGTCCTCGGCTACCCCGCTCGGCGCGTCGCCAGCATCATGGGCATACACGCGAGCACCGTACGGGCGCACCGCCGCCAGGCGCGCAAGCGCATCGCCACGAAACTCGGCCTGGACCCGGACCTGGGTGACGACGAGGAGAAGGAGTAAGACCGTGCCGCGCACCATCGACGAGATCCTCCGCCGGGCCGCCGTCTCGGACGGCTTCGCCGACGAGGACCTGGACGACCTGCGACAGGAGGTCGTCCGTGACGTCACCGCCGTGCTGATGTTCGGCATCGGCCCCACCCCCGACGGCCAACTGCCCACTGCCCTCGCCCGAGCCGACGAGGATCTGCGGGCCCTGTCCACCGCCTTCCTCCACAGCGGCGACGCCGCCGCGCACCTGGCCAGGATCGCGGTCGTGCCCGACGACGCCGACGGCGCGCTGCGCTTCGGCTGTCTGCTCGACCTCGCCCGGCACCCGGAAGGCGCCCTGTGGTGGTGGCAGTTCGCCGCGGGCGCGGGCAACGCCACCGCCGCCTACTGCCTGCACCTGCTCCATCTGCGCCGCGGCGAGCTCCGCGACGCCGACCACTGGGCGCACCAGGCCCTCGACCTCGACGCCGACGTGCAACTGGCGCCGACGCCGTTCGTCCAGCGCCTGGCCGGCCACACCGAGGAACTGCGCAAGGCGGTCGACCGGCTGAAGGTCGACGTGGTCGACGGCGCCCAGTACCACCACCCCGACCAGCGCCTCGCGGCCCGGATCGAGGAGCTGGCCGACGCCGCCTGCTGACCCTGCCGCGCGGCGCGGGCCCCGCTCACCGGCGCCGTACGTACGCGTTCAGCGGTGACACCCCGTCCAGGTCGATCTGGAGCCCGCCGAGGGCCTTGGAGTAGAGCAGGGTGCGCGTCGGCACATAGACGGGTACGGCCGCCGCCTCCTCCATGAGGCGGCGGTCGACCGCCGACCACAGCCGGCCCGCGGACTCCACCGTCCCTGCGGCCCCCGCGGCCTTCATGGCGGTGTCCACGCCGGAGCTCTTCAACCGCGAGTAGTTCGACGTCGTCGGGTAGGAGAACGCGCCGTCGAAGTAGTCCGGCAGGAAGGAGGAGGCGACGGGCAGGCTGCCTCCCACCCCGATGCGGAACAGGTCGTACTTGCCCGCGCCCGCGTTGCCGTAGAACTTCGAGATGTCGGCCTGCTCGGTCTCGACCCGGAACCCGGCCCGCTCCAGGGCGGCCTCGACCACCTCGGCCCGGTCGGCGTCGGTGGGCGCCGCGTGCCCGAGCGTCAGCCGGTAGCCGACCTTGCCCGCCTCCTGGAGGAGCGACATCGCCTTGGCGGGGTCGCCGTGCGCGCCCGCCTCGTACAGATCGAAGGGGCGGGCGCCGCGCACACCCGGCGCCAGCAGGTTGTGGTGCACGGTGCCGCCCTCGTTGCTCGCCCTGAGGACGTCGTCGGAGGGCATGGCGGTGGCGATCGCCTGGCGCACCCTGCGGTCCTTAACCCGGCTCGTGTTGATGACGTAGGCCTGCACGAACGGGGAGGGGGCGGAGAGGCGCCGGGTGCTGTCCGGGACGCCGGCGAGGTCGTTCTTGCGGAGCGAACCGTTGAACGACATCACGGCCGCGTCAACTCCCGCCCCGGCCGTGCGCCGCGCGATCTGCTCCGTCATGACGTTGCTCTCGATGCGGTACGAGTCCGGGTAGGCGGTGCGCAGCGGGTCGGAGCCCGCGTCCCACTCGGGGTTGCGGGACAGGACGATGTCCTTGCCGGGCTTGCGGTCCCCGACCCGGTACGGGCCGGTGGCGGGCGGTGCCCCCGGGGCGGCACCGGTGCCGCCCGCGCCCGCGGGCACCGGTACGCCGCTTGGGCTCGCGAGGGCGACGTTGAAGTCCGGCCGGGCCCGGTCGAGACGGTAGACGACCGTGCGGTCGTCGGGGGCCGTGATGGCGCCGGGCGGCAGTGCGATCTGCTTGGTGCCGAGGTCGGCGGCGGTCTTGGGGCCCAGGATCCAGGTGTGCAGGGTCCGGTCACCGAGGACGAAGTCCTTGGCGAGGGTGCGTTCGACGGCGTGGACGAAGTCCTGCGCCCGGACGGGACGCCCGTCCTCGTACGTCACCCCGTCCTTGAGCGTGAACGTCCAGACCCGGCCGCCCTCGGAGGCGCGCCCGGCGTCCGTCGCCAGGTCGCCGACGAGCCTGACCGTGCCGTCGGGAAGCGTCTTGAGGCCCGTCAGGCTGCGGTACACCAGGCGGGCCATGATCCGGTCGGCGCCCGACCACATCTTTCCCGGGTCGGTGTCCGTCAGCTCGGTGGGTTCGAGGACGGTGACCTCGCCGCCCCTGCGGGCGCCGGTGACGGCGGGCGCGGGCCCCCGCGCGTCCTTCGCGGTGCCCGCGACCAGTGTCTCGGTCCTGGCCCGCGCGGCCACGGTGCCGGGCGCGCCGACGGGTTGGGCGCTGCTCGCACCGCCCTTCTCCTTCCCGCCTCCGCCGCCGTCCCCGTCGCCGCCTCCGCCTCCGCCGAACGCGTCGGTGAGGGTGAGCGCGGCGACCAGCGCCGCGGCGGTGACGGCGGCGCCTCCCGGGATCCACCAGGTGCGCCACAGGGGTCGTCGCGGTGGTGCGTGCGGGGGCGCCGTGGGCGCGGGCGGCGGAGCCGAAGGTCTGGGCGGGGGGAGGGGGTACGAGGTGGGGGGCCGGGGCGGGGTGCCGGCGCCGGTACCGAAGCCCGTGCCGGTCGCGGCCGAGGGCGCCGGGGAAAAGCCAGGGGAGCCCAGGGCGCCCGGGGCGGGGAACCCGGAGGTCGTGGGCGCGGGCCCGAAGGCCGCGGGCGCCGACAAATCGGGCTTCGACAAATCGGCCTTGGGCGAATCGGGCTCCGGCACACCAGGTTTCGACGGGCCGGGCTCCGGCAGGGCGTGCCGCGGCAGATCGTGCTCCGGCAGGGCCTGCCGCGGCAGGTCGGGGGCCGACGAGGACGGGCCGGGCACCGCCAGCGCTTCCAGGGCGATCCGTGCCTGCTCCGCGTCGGGCCTGTCGGCGGGCGGCTTCGCCAGCATGCGGCCCACGAGCTCGTCCCACGCGGGCGCGAGCTCCGGGCGCCGTACGGAGGGCCTGTCCGGGATCTCGTAGACGTGACAGTGCATCAGCGCGGCGGCCGACGGCGCGTCGAAGGGCGGGCTGCCGGTGAGCATCTCGTGGACCATGCAGCCGAGCGCGTACACATCGGTGCGCCCGTCGCCCGGAGCGCGCGTGAACCGCTCCGGGGCCATGTAGTGCAGCGTGCCGATGGGGGAGTCGGCGGTGCGGGTGAGATAGCCGCCGGCCCCGGTCGCCGCGTCGAGGAACTTGGCGATGCCGAAGTCGAGGACCTTCGCGGTCCCCTCGTCGGTGACCATCACGTTGGCCGGTTTGATGTCCCGGTGCACGATGCCCGCCCGGTGGGCGACGGCGAGCGCACGGCACACCTGCGCGGCTATGCGCGCCACGCGCCGGGGCGGCAGTCCGTGCCCGCCCGCGAGGAGTTCGGTCACCGTACGGCCGGAGAGCAGCGGCATCACGAGATACGGGATGTCCCCGTCCGTGCCGTGGTCGAAGACGGGCACGATGTACGAGCTGTCGAGCGCCGCCGCGGCCCGCCCCTCGCGGGCGAACAGCGCCAGCATGCGGTCGCGCTCCGCCGCCGACGTGTCCGGCGGCAGGCCGAGCAGCTTCACGGCCACCTCACGGTCCAGGCGCGCGTCCCTGGCCCGCCAGACCGCCCCCATGCCCCCCGCGCCGATCCGCTCCGTGAGCGCGTACCGACCGTCCAGGACTGTGCCCCGCATCCCCCACCCCACCGACCCCGACCAGGCGCGCCCCCGCGGGCGGCGAGGTCAATTTACCCGTGCCGCCGTCGACTTGGTGCACGGTCCCAAACCGGTCGTGGCGATCGTGGCGGACGGGGCAGGTGTGTCCGGGTACGGCCGCGTGGCGTAATTCCCACCTCTTTCCTTCGATACTTGAAAGTCATGTGCCGGTTATTGACGTGACTCGTTCACAAAATTTATGGTCCGTGGACCCTCACACCACGACGGAGAACAATGACGTACTCCTTGCCCGCCGCGCTGCTCGCCGGAGTGCTCGTCGCGGCGGTCCCACCGCCGGCCGCCTCCCAGGCAGGCGCCGCCTCCGCGGACCGCACCCCCACCGCCACCGAGTGCCGCAAGGGCGGCGGCTGGACGCTCGACAGCACCCGCGCCGACCCCGAGGACAGCCACCACGCCTACGTCGGCAACGGCTATCTGGGCCAGCGCGTGCCGCCGAACGGCACCGGCTACGACGCGAGCGGGGCCAAGACCGGCTGGCCGCTGTTCACGCCGCGCTACGACGGGTCCTTCGTGTCCGGCCTGTACGCGCACAACCAGCACACCGCAGAGAACCGGCAGGCCGTCGCCGCGCTGCCCACCTGGACGCCGCTCACCGTCACCACCGGCGGCGCGGACGGCGAGACCTTCAACTCTTCGACACCGCCGGGCCGTGTCTCCGCCTACCGCCAGAGCCTCATGATGCACTGCGGCATCGTCCGTACCAGCCTCACCTGGACCGCGTCCGACGGCCGCCGCACCGACCTCGCCTTCGACGTGCTCGCCGACCGCACCGACCCGCACGTGGGCGCCGTCCGCCTGACGATGCGACCGCACTGGAACGGCGCCGCGACCGTCACCGACCTCGTCGACGGGCGCGGCGCGCGGCGCGTGGCCCAGACCGGCGGCGGGGACCGGAACGGCCGCCACGGACCCGCCATGGACGTCGCGTTCCGCACCGACGGCACGAAGGTCGACGGCGCCGTCGCCTCCACCCTGCGCGCCGGACGCGGCGTGACCGGCGCCCGCGAGCACCGGGCGGGCCGGGCGGCGAAGCTCTCCAACCGGCAGTCGCTCACGCTGCCCGTACGCAGCGGACGGTCCTACGAGCTCACCAAGTACGTCGGCGTCGACACCGGCCTGACCTCCCGGTCCCCGCGCAGGGCCGCCACCGCCGCGGCACAGCGCGCCGCGGCCCGCGGCTGGGGCGCCCTCCTGCGGTCCCACACCGCCGCCTGGGCACGTCTGTGGCGCAGCGACATCGAGGTCCCCGGCCGCCGCGACATCCAGACCTGGCTGCGCTCCGCGCAGTACGGACTGCTCGCCAGTACCCGCGAGGGCGCCGCGAACAGCATCGCGCCCGCGGGCCTCACCAGCGACAACTACGCGGGCCTGGTGTTCTGGGACGCCGAGACGTGGATGTACCCCGGGCTCCTCGCGACCCGGCCCGCCCTCGCGAAGTCCGTGGTCGACTACCGTTACCGCACCCGCACGGCGGCCCGCGAGAACGCCCGCGACTTCGGGTACGAGGGCCTCTTCTACCCCTGGAACAGCGGCAGTTCCGGCGATCTCGCCAAGGAGTGCCACAGCGTGGACCCGCCGCACTGCCGCACCCAGATCCACCTCCAGTCCGACATCTCGCTGGCCACCTGGCAGTACTACCTCGCCACCAAGGACACCACGTGGCTGCGCGAACGCGGCTGGCCGGTGATGAAGGGCATCGCCGAGTTCTGGGCGGGCCGCGTCAGCCGCAACACCGACGGCAGCTACTCGATCAAGGACACCGCGGGACCCGACGAGTACAGCAACGGCGTCGACGACGCCGTGTTCACCAACGCGGGCGCCGTCACGTCCCTGCGCAACGCCACCCGCGCCGCACAGCTCCTCGGCGAGCGGGCACCCGCCGAGTGGAGCGCGATCGCCGAGAGGATCCGCATCCCGTACGACGCCGGACGCAAGGTCTTCGAGCAGTACGACGGCTACCGGGGCAGCCGGATAAAACAGGCCGACACGGTCCTGCTCATGTACCCGCTGGAGTGGCCCATGCCCGAGGGCGCCGGGGCCGCGACGCTCGACTACTACGCGGCACGCACCGACCCGGACGGACCGGCCATGACGGACTCCGTGCACGCCGTCGGCGCGGCGGGCATCGGCGAGCCGGGCTGCTCCACGTACACCTACATGGAGCGTTCGATTCGGCCGTTCGTCCGTGGCCCCTTCGCACAGTTCTCGGAGGCCCGCGGCGACAAGGCGGGCGCGGACGACCCGCTGTCGGGGTCCCCGGCGCACGACTTCCTCACCGGCAAGGGCGGCTTCCTCCAGACCTTCACCCACGGCCTCACCGGCATGCGACCGCGCGCGGACCGGCTGCGCCTCGACCCGATGCTGCCCCCGCAGCTCTCCGACGGCGTCACGCTGCGCGGCCTGGCCTGGCAGGGCCGCACGTACGACGTGGAGATCGGCGCCGAGCACACCACCGTCCGCCTCGCCTCCGGCGCGCCGATGACCCTCGACACCCCGCAGGGTGAGCAGACCGTCAGCGAGGGCTCACCCGCCGTCCTGAAGACCCGCCGGCCCGACCTCACCCCGACGGACAACAGGGCGCGCTGCAAGCCCGCCGAGGCGACATCGGAGGAGCCCGGCATGTACGCGGGCGCCGCGGTCGACGGCAACGCGGCCACCTCGTGGGTCCCCGACGCTGCCACCGGCACCCTGACCGCCGACCTCGGCAGGCCCGTACGGGTCCAGGAAGTCGCCCCGACGTGGACCGAGGTGAAGCCGGCGGCGTACAGGACGGAGGTGTCCCCCGACGGCCATCACTGGTACCCGGTGCGGTACGAGGAGACGCCGCGGCTCGTGCGGTACGCGCGGGTGACGGTGCACGGCGCGGCGGGCGCCGAGAAGCACCCGGGCATCGCGGAACTGGCGGTGCGCGAGGCCCCGTCGGGGTGAGTGCGCCCTACAGGTAGGTTGGGGCGATGACCAACGAACGGGGAGAAGTCCGCGACGCCCCACGGGGAGTCGTGCAGGAGTCGGCCTCCACCTGGCGCCAGCCGCTCCCGCCGCCGCTGTCGGCGGAGCGGGACGCGCTGGTCCAGGAGGTGGCCGGGCGCGTCCTCGCCCGCGGCGCCGCGGCGCCCGGCCCCGGCCGCCTCCTGGTCGGGGTCGACGGCTTCACGGCGGCGGGCAAGACCAGCTTCGGCCACGAACTGGCGCAGCGGATCAGCGCCACCGGGCGCCCCGTGCTGCGGGCGACCCTCGACGACTTCAAGAAGCCGTGGCGGGACCGGCACCTCTACGACCGGGAGAGCGGCGAGGGCTACTACCGCAACGCGTACGACTACGAGTCCGCCAAGCGACTCCTGCTCGACCCCTGCCGCTCCGAGGGCCCGGCCCGCTGCGCCCTGTGCGGCATCGACCCGCTCACCCAGGAGGACCACTCCGCGGACACCGTCCCCGTGCCCGCGGACGCCGTGCTGATCGTGGACGGCGTCTTCGCGTTCCGCCCGGAGATCAACGACTACTGGGACTTCCGCGTCTGGCTGGACGTCGACGGGGAGACGTCGGTGCGGCGGGGCGCCGCACGCGACCAGGACTGGGCGGGCTCCGACGCCGAGTCGATCCACCGCAACCGCTACCTGGTCGCCGAACGCATCTACCTCGACGAGGTCCGGCCGCTGCCGATGATGGACGTCGTCATCGACAACTCGGACTTCGCGCGGCCCCGCGTCGTCGGTCCTTGCGGCCGCTGAGGCTCCCGAGGCTCCCGCGGCCGCTGAGGCTCCCGAGGACCCGGACATCGACCCCGTACGAGGGACACCCCGCATACCCGGGGAGCGGTACGGGCAGCCATCTCGCCGCCCGTAAGCCCCCGGTGAGCACCTCGGGGGCCCAACTCCGCACGTGAACAAGGTGGTTCCATGCGCCGCACGCCGTCCCCACGCCGCTCCGTCGCCCTCGTCGTCGCCTCGCTCGCCGCTGTGACCGCGCTCGCCGCACCGGCCGCCGCCGGTGCCGTCGGGGCGGCACCGGCTTCGGTGGCGAGTCCGCTGCCGCCGCTGCCCGAGTCGCTGATCACCGAGGGGGTCACCGTCGAGGGCCCGCTCATCAACAACCTGGTGCTGCCCCTCGGCCGCTGACCGTCCACCGGCGCCGGGCCTGGCGGCGTGTCAGCGGTTCGACAAGCAGAGGTGGACGTCCTTCTCCTGGTCCCCGAAGGCCGAGCCCTCGTCGCTCACGGAGAACGCCGAGGCCAGGAAGGCGCGCATCCGGTCCACTCCCACATAGCCGCCCTGCACGTCGGCGGAGACCGGCCGGGACAGGGTGCCGGCCGAGCCGGGCGGGACGTCCTCGCCCGCCGCGGCGATGTCGAAGGTCTCGGTCCACACCGTGGCCTTCCCGCCGCCGTCTCCCGCCGTCGAACCGGACGCGCCGTCCGCGCCGCTCGCCCCGGCGGGGGCGTCCGCCGGAGCGCCCTGGGGGAAGGCCGTCCGCAGGAGGTCGAAGACCGCGGCCGCGTCCTCGGCGGAGCAGTCGCTGAGCTCCACCGTGACCGGTGCCGAGGACAGTTCCGTATCGCTCACCGCTCATCATTCCTTTCGTGGTGCGGGTACTCGTGGTGCGTGCGCTCGTGGTGCGCGCGGACACCGGGGTCCGCCCCCGGCCCAGCCGGTCGGAGCCGGTGAGCCGTGGGTGGGCCGGCCGGCGGCGGAGCGGAGCGCGCGCGTCCACGGCCGCGCCTAGTCCGCGGGCTCGTCCGGCACGGGACGGTCGGGTCCCGGACCGTGCGCGTGCGGGGCGCCGCGCCGTCCGGTGCCCGCCTCGTCCGTGTCGGGCACGTCGTCGTCGGTGTCCGGCGCGTTGCCCGTGGTCTCGGACTCGTCGTCCGGGTCCCAGGGGTCCTCGCCGTCCTGCGCCTGCTGATCGGGCAGGTCCCGCGGCACGGGCGGGCCGTCCTCACCGACGGACGGGGGGTTCTGCTCGCTCACGATGCTGCCTCCGTTCCTTCGCGTGGCCGTGGCCTTCGCCGGCGTACGTCTTCTCAGCGTGGCCTTCGTCGGCGTACGCCGCGCCTCGGTGGAGGCGGCTGCCTCCGGTCGCGGGGCGCAGGTACCCACGCCGTTCGCCGTGACACCTCCGACACCTTTGCCGCCTTTGACACCTGCGCTCCGATCACGGTGTACCGGCTGCCGTGATCCGGCCACACGAGGGTGCGCCGGTTGCGCGGGCGCCCCGCGGGTACCCGGCACGACCGGAGCCACGCGTCGAGCGTGGCGGGACCCGGGCGCAGTACGCCGGTGGTTTCATAACGGAAAGTCCGGCTAGTCACGTAGGTGACGTACGGGGCGGAGCGCGACAGTGCGGCAAGCGGAGTAGTGACTCCGCGCAGGGCGAGCGGAGGTGACGGGTGCGGCACACGGCTGCCACGGTGTTCGGGTTCGCCGCGTGGTGGCTGGCGCTCGGAGTCCTCTGGCTCCTCCTCGTCGGGCCCGTCGACGGCTTGGAGCTGGTGGTCGGTGCGGGTGTCGGCCTCCTCGGCGCGGTGGCCGCGCGGGCCGCACGGCACGCGGTGGACGACCGGTGAACGGCTGGCTGGCCGCCGCGGGCGTCCTCCTCGCGGGCGGAGTGGGGCCCACCGTGTGGGGCGTGGCCACGGGCCCTGTGCGACGTCGCGTCGTCGCCCAGAACACCGCCACGCTGCTGGTCTGCCTCGCCACGCTGCTCCTCGCGCAGGGGTACGCACGCCCCTCCTACGTGGATGTGGCGCTCGTGCTGGCGGTCCTCGGGCCCGTCGGCACCCTGGTGTACGCCCGGCTGCTCGCCGACGACCTCAGGGCGGAGCCCCCCTCGGGCCGCGCGGCCACCTGGGCGGCCGTCGCGCTCACCCCGCTCGTGGTGGTGCCGATGTGCGTGGCCGCGGGGCCGGGCAGGGCGGCGCTCAAGCTCCTGTTCATCGGAGGGCTGCTGGTGGCGGGCAACGTCGTGGCGGCGCGGGCGCTGCGGGGTGCGGGGCCCGCTGACGACGGGGGTGGCGCGGGTGGCGTCGGCGGCTCCGACGGTCCCGGCGGCTTCGGCGGTGCGGGTGGCGCCGACGGCGGGGGCGGCTTCGGCGGGGCGGGAGGCGTGGACGGCGGCGGCTCCGGCGGTGCGGGTGGCGCCGACGGCGGGGGCGGCTTCGGCGGGGCGGGAGGCGTGGACGGCCGGGGCGGCGAGGTGCGCGGTCCGGCGGGGGGCGTCCGTGGCTGACGCCCTCGTGGTGATCACGCTCGTGCTCGTAGCCGTCTCGGCGACCGCTGCGGTGGCCGTCCGGGACCCGGTGCGCCAGGCACTCGTCCTCTCCCTGCTCGGCCTGACCCTCGCCGCCCTCTTCACGGTGTTGCAGGCCCCCGACGTGGCCCTCTCCCAGATCGCGGTGGGCACGGCCCTGACACCCCTGCTGATCACCCTGGCGGTCCGCAAGGTGCGCAGGCGCCCGCACGAACGCGCCCGCGGGCCCCGGGGGCGGTCCGAGTGAGCCGCCGCCTGCGCGGGTGGGTCCTCGCCCTCGGCCTCGGGGGCCTGGGCGCGCTGCTCGTCGCCGCCTGCCTCGACCTCCCGGACTTCGGCGGCGAGCGGCACCCCTACGGCGACCGGGCGGTGCGCGCCGCGCTCTCCCGGCACACCGCCAACGTGGTGTCCTCCGTCAACTTCGACCTGCGGGCCTTCGACACCCTCGGCGAGGAGAGCATCCTGTTCGGCGCGGTGCTCGGCACGGTCGTCCTGCTGCGGCAGACCCGCGACGAACGGCAGGTGGAACCCGCCCCGGCCCGGGTCTCGCCGTCGGTGCGCCGCTACGCGCTCATCGCGCTGCCGCTCACCCTCGTGGTCGGCCTGTACGTCGTCGCCCACGGCCAGCTGAGCCCCGGCGGCGGCTTCCAGGGCGGCGTCGTGGCGGCCACCGCACTGCACCTGCTCTACATCGCCGTGGACTACCGTGCGCTGCGCCGGATCCGTCCCGTCCACCTCTACGCGGTCGTGGACGCCGCCGGGGAAGCGGCCTTCGTGGTGGTCGGCGCCGCCGCGCTGCTCGGCGGCTCCGCCTTCCTCGCCAACACCCTGCTGCCGTACGGCGAGTTCAACACCCTCGCCTCCGGCGGGACCGTGCCCCTCCTGAACGCGGCCATCGGCATGGAGGTCGCCGCCGCGGTGGTGGTCCTGCTCGCCGGATTCCTGGACCAGGCGGTGGAGATCGAGGACGGGCCGTCCGCCGGGCGGCCGACCACCGGAACCAGGGAGTGAATGCGTCGTGATGTCCGTCCTGCCGTACCTGGTCGCGGCGTGGATCTTCCTCGTGGGCTGCTACGGCCTCGCGACCAGCCGCAACCTCATCCACGCCGTGGGCTGCCTCGTTGTGTGCCAGTCGGCCACGTACGTCCTGCTCCTCGCCGTCGGCTACCGCGACGGCGGCACCGCACCCGTCCACTCCGACCTGGAACCGGGTTCCCGGCCCCTGGTGGACCCCGTCGTGCAGGCCCTCGCCCTCACCGACGTCGTCGTCGGCGCCACCGTCACCGCGCTGCTGCTCGCCCTGGTCGTCCAAGTCGCCAAGCGGCACGGCACGGTGGACCCCGACGAACTGTCCGAGCTGCGCGGATGAGCCGTCTGCTGCCGCTGATCGTGGCGCTGCCCCTGTTCGGGGCCGCCGTCCTCGTCGCCGCCGGGCGGGGACTGCCGCGGATCGGGGCCGAGATCCTGGGCTGCGTGTTCGCCGCGGCCACCGCGGGCCTGGCCCTCGGCGCCCTCGCCCTCTCGTCGTCGCCCGTCGTCACCTGGGTGGGCGGCTGGACGCCGCGCGACGGCACGAGCGTGGGCATCGTCCTGCGCGGCGACCGCATGGCACTCGGCCTCGCGGCGCTGGTGTCCCTCCTCGTCGTCGCCGTGCTCGCCTACTCGTGGCGTTACTTCGACGAGCCGCCCGTGCGGCAGGCCGGGACGTTCCCGGCCCTCGTGCTGCTCTTCGAAGCGGGCATGTGCGGCTTCGTCCTCACCGGCGACCTCTTCAACGCCTTCGTGTTCTTCGAGCTGATGAGCGTCATCGCCTACGCCCTGACGGGCTACCGGGTCGAGGAGGCCAAGGCCGTGCAGGGCGCGCTGACCTTCGGCGTCGTCAACTCCCTCGGCGCCTACGCGACGCTGATGGGCATCGCCCTGCTGTACGCGCGCACCGGGGAGCTGGGCATGGAGGCGATCGGCGCCCGGCTCGACGCGCGGGGCGGGCCCGACGCCCTGGTCCTCGCGGCGTTCGTGCTGATCCTCACGGGCCTGCTGGTGAAGGCCGCGGCGGTGCCCTTCCATTTCTGGCTGCCCGACGCCCACGCGGTGGCGCCCACCCCGGTGTGCATGCTGCTCTCGGGCGTGATGGTCGAACTCGGCGTGTACGGGGCGGGACGGGTGTACTGGACGGTGTTCGCGGGCCCCGGCGGGGTGCCTGCCGCCGACGCCGAACGGGCCCTGGTGGCCCTCGGCGCGGTGACGGCGGTCGTGGGGGCCGTGATGTGCTGGCAGCAGCGGCACGTGAAGCGCCTCCTCGCGTACTCGACGGTCGCCCACACGGGCCTCTTCCTCGTCGGCGTCGGGGTGCTCACACCGGAGTCGACGTCGGGCGTCGCCGTGTACGTCCTCGGACACGCGGGCGTGAAGGCCGCGCTGTTCGCCTGCGCGGGCATCCTGCTCGACCGCTACGGCAGCATCGACGAGCACGAACTGCACGGCCGCGCCGGTGAACTGCCCGCCGTCGCCGTCCTCTTCGTCGCCGGCGCCCTGGCCCTCGCCGGGCTGCCGCCGTTCGGCTCCGGCCTCGGCAAGGCGGTCACCGAGCACGCGGCGGGCATCCCGCTCACCGTGGTGTTCGTGCTGGTCTCGGCGGTGACCGGGGGAGCGCTGCTGCGCGTCGCCGCACGGGTCTTCGCCGGGGCCGGGCCGCGGCCCGCGGACGGTTCCGCGGACGGTTCCGCGTACGAGACCAGCGGCGAGCACGAGGAGCCGGAGACGCGGGGGCTGCTGCGCCGGGTCCCCGACACCATGCTCGCCGTGCCGTGCGCGCTGCTCGCCGCGTCCCTCGTGACCGGCCTCCTGCCGTCGCTCGCCGCCGGGGCCGCGCACGCCGCCGACCAGGCCCTGCCGCACGTCGCCGGGCCCACGCCCGCACCGCACTGGACCACGTCGGGCATCCTGCTCGGCCTCCTGCCCGCGGCCCTCGCCGTAGCCCTCGCCGCCACGGCCGTCCTGCGCCCGGCCCGCCCGGGAACGAGGGACCTCGCCGGGCCGCTGCGCCGCCTGCACTCCGGCCATGTCGGCGACTACGTGGCCTGGCTGCTCGTGGGGGCGGCGGTGCTGGGGGCGCTGGCGCTGCCGGGGGTGGTGGCGGGCTGAGGCACTTGGCGGTGCGGGGTGGGCGTGGCGTGCGACGCGTTGTGGTGCGGCGTGGCGTGGCGGGGTGCGGTGCGGCGTGGCGTGGCGTGGCGTGGTGCAGCGTGGCTATGTGCGGTGTGGCGGGGTGCGGTGCGGCGGGGTGCGGTGCGACGCGGCGAAGGCGTCGTTTCCCGCGTCGACGCCCCCGCTGCCGGCTCCGCGTCGCCGCTCCCGCTACCGGCCCCGCGTCGACGCCCCCGCCGCCGCCCAGGCCGGCGCCGCCTACGCCTCCGCGGCCAGCCAGTCCAGCGCGGCCTGTGCCGTGAACTCCTCCTGCCCGCCCCGGAACAGCAGGTCCGCCGAGGCGAAGGCCGGGTCGTCGGCCTGTGCGGCGACATAGGGAACGGCGACGCACCGCATGCCCGCGGCCCGTGCGGCGAGCGCGCCCGGCGCGGCGTCCTCCAGGACCACGCAGTCGGCGGGATCGGAGCCGAGGAGCGCGGCGGCCGCGAGGAACACGTCGGGCGCGGGCTTGCCGCGGGCGACCTCGTCGGCCGAGACGAGCGTGGTCAGGCGGGCGTCCAGGCCGGTGCCCGCGAGGATCGCCTCGATGGCCGCGCGCGAGGACCCGGACGCCACCGCCATCGGCACCCCCGCCTCGGCCAGCGCCTCCACGAACTTCGCCATCTGCGGGAAGACGCGGGTGGACGCGCCCGCGAGGGCCAGATAGCGCTGGTTCTTCTCCGCGAGCAGATCGGCGAGCGGCGCGCTCAGGCCGTACCGCTCCTTCCACTGCGCGACGGTCTCCTGGGTGGAGATGCCGACGTACGTCTCGTGGGCCGCCCACGTGAAGTCGGAGATGCCGTGCTCGGCGAGCAGTTGCCGACCCGCTTCGAAGTAGTTCGGCTCGCTGTCCACGAGCGTTCCGTCGAGATCGAAGATGACCGAGGTGTGGTTCAGGGTGCGCATGTGTCCAGCATGCCTGGCGGTGCCTATCGTGTGGGCCATGAGATCGCGTCGTGTGAAGAAGACCGGCCGCGCAGGGCAGTTGGCGCGGGGCCAGGAGATGCCGTGGGCCGGGACGCCCGCTGCCGAGGCCGCCGTCGCCCTGATGGAGCGCCTGACCGAGGAACTGGGGACCCGGTCGTCGACCGTCGTCCACGGCGAGCCCGTCACCGCCGGGGGCGTGACCGTCGTACCCGTCGCCGAGGTGGGCTTCGGCTTCGGCGGCGGCGCGGGGCCCGCGGCCTCAGCGGGCGGGGACGCGGGCGAGGAGACGGGTGCGGGCATCGTGGGCGGCGGCGTCCGGGCCCGGCCCCGCGGCTTCATCGAGATCAAGGACGGGACCGCCACGTACCGGCCGCTGCGCAGCCCCTGGTGGGATGCGGCCGTGCCGCTCGCCGCCTTCGCGGCGGGCGCCGCGCTCCCGGTCCTCCTGCGCCGCCTGACCCGCCACCGCTGAGACCGCGGGCCCCGCCCCCGAGGCGGGGGCCTTGCCTCACTTCTCCGCGGCCGCGGCCCGCCCCATCGACTCGACCAGCGGCAGCAGCCGGTGCGGAACCCGCTCGCGCAGAGCCATCTCGGTCCGGGTGCGCACCACCCCGGGCAGCTGGATCAGACGCTGGATGACGTCCTCCAGGTGGCCGTTGTCCCGGGCGACGACCCGGGTCAGGAGGTCGCCGCCGCCGGTCATGGAGAACGCCTCGACGATCTCCGGGACGGCCGCGAGCGCGTCGCCCACCTCGTCCAGATGCCCCTGGGTGACCTCGATGTGCACGAAGGCGAGCACGGGGTGGCCGAGGGCCGCGGGGGAGAGCCTCGGCCCCGTGCCCGTGATGACCCCCTCGCGCTCCAGGCGGTCGAGGCGGGCCTGGAGCGTGCCGCGGGCGACGCCCAGGATGCGCGCGTACTCCCGCACGCTGGTGCGCGGCTGCTCCAGGAGGAGCCGCAGGATGCGGGTGTCGAGTTCGTCGACGGCCATGGTGCGGGTCTCCCGGGTACGCGAGTCGATCACGGGTGACCGTACCAACGGCCAGGTACCGCCGCTGGACCGCTGTTACGCACCTGTTTCACTTCTCACTGCAACGAGTCGTCCACTTCCGCTGTCTAGCAGGCGAACAGTGACGTACGTCGACATATTGAGGAGTGGACCGCAGTGGGGGACATACGCAGACGAGGAATCGTCGCCCTGGGGATCACCGCGCTGGTGGCCCCGCTCACGGTGGCCCTGGGGAGCACCACCGCACAGGCCGCGTCGTGCTCGGCGGGGACGGGCCCGTACCAGAAGAAGGTCGAGAAGTTCCTCGGCCGCCCGGTGGACGGTCGGCAGTCGACCGCCGACTGCAAGGCGGTCAAGGCTTTCCAGACGAAGCACTCCATCACCCCGAACGCGGGCTATGCGGGAGCTGTGACCTGGGGCGTCATGGATCTCATGAACAAGCAGAAGGCGGCGGGCAGCAACCCGAACAAGGCGGGCAAGTGTCCCGTCAACAAGGGCCGTATCGCCTGTGTCGACCTGACCCGGCAGCTCAGCTGGATCCAGGACGGCAAGACCCTCAAGTACGGCCCGGTGCCGGTGCGCACCGGCCGCAACGGATACGAGACCCGCACCGGCCTGAAGAAGGTCTACTGGCGGGACATCGACCACGTGTCGAGCCTGTACCACGTGCCGATGCCCTACAGCCAGTTCTTCGACGGCGGCCAGGCCTTCCACTCGGTCGGCATCAGCGTCTGGGCCCCGCCCGGATCGCACGGCTGCGTGAACATGACCAAGACGGTCGCCAAGAAGTACTGGAGCATGCTCCGCAACGGCGACGACGTCTTCGTCTACGGCCGCAAGCCCGGGACCTGAGGTTCCGGCAGCTCCGGGCACTCCGGGAGATCCGCCCGGACCGACCCTGGGGACCCGGTGCGTCGACGTGGCCGTTGGCCCGACGACGCACCGGCCCCCGGGCCCCGGACTGGGCCAATGGCCCAGTCGTGCGAGCCCGGGTTGAGCCACCGGGCCTCTGAATGGTCTGATGGTTCTGTCGATGGCGCTGCGGGATCTCCGCGGCGCCTTATTCATGTGCGCACGCGTGTCCGCGTGGGGCCGTGACCGCCGGAACCGCAGAGGGGTGGCAACGCTTTGCTGAAGTCGATGTTCGTGGCTCCGGACCCGGGGCGGCTGCGGTTGCGCAGCGCCACCCGAGCCGTCCTCGGCATCTCGCTGGCGGTCGCGGTCTGCGCCCTGATCGGCCACACGCTGGTCGCGGCGATCATCGCCGGGCTCGCCGCGCTGCTCGCGCTCTTCACCGTCCTCGACACGACGGTCCGCGCCCAGGCGGTCACCACCGCGCTGCTGCCCGTCGTGGGCTTCCCCGTCCTCGCGCTCGCCGCGCTCCTGCACGACCACCCGGTGGCGCGCGACCTGACGTTCCTCGCGGTCATGGGGGCCGGTGTGTACGCGCGCCGCTGGGGGCCGCGGGGCCACTCCCTCGGTGTGTTCGCGTTCATGACCTTCTTCGCGGCACAGTTCCTGCACACGGAGTTCGCGCAACTGCCCGACCTCTACGGAGCGATCGGCGTCGCGCTGCTCGCGTCGTCCACGGTCCGCTTCGGGCTGTGGTGCTACGAGCGGCGCCTGCCGGCCCCGGTGGTGCCGGTGCTCGCCGCGCGCAGGGGGCTCGCGCGGGCCACGACCCGGCAGGCCGTCCAGGCGACCCTCGGCGGTGCCGTCGCCCTCGTCGTCGGCCACCAGCTCTCCGGGGACCGCTGGTACTGGGCCGTCGGCGCCACCTGGTGGATCTTTGTGAACACCGTGTCGCGCGGCGAGACCCTGGTCCGCGGCTTCCGCCGGGTCCTCGGCACGCTGATCGGCATCGCCGTGGGCGCCGCCGTGGTGCTGCCGCTGCACGGTGCCCTGGTGCCGACCGCCGTCCTCGTCGCCGTCTGCGTCTTCGGGATCTTCTACACCGCCGCCGTCTCGTACACGTGGATGATGCTGTCGGTGACCGTGATGGCGGGCGGCCTCTACGGCCTGCTCGGCGTCCTCGACCCGGGGCTGCTCGCGCTGCGGCTCCTGGAGACCGGGGCCGGTGCGCTCGGCGCGGTGCTCGCCGTGCTGCTCGTGCTGCCCGTCACCACCCACGACACGACGACCGCCTGGATCGAGCGAGCCGTGCGCACCGTGCACGCCTGCACCCGGGAGGCCGCGGCGCGCCTCTCCGGCTCGGCCACGGCGGACCCGGCCCCGCACGTCGCCGAGCTGGAGCTGACGCTCGCCCGGGTACGGCTCTCGCTCGCGCCCCTCGTGCACCCGCTCAGCCCGCTGCGCGCGCGGCGGGCCCGTGCGCACCAGGTCATCGCGCTGCTCGACGAGTGCGCGGAGCAGGCACGGAGCCTGACCGCCATCGCCGCCGACCCCGAGGCCGCCCACGACGACCGGCTCGCCGCCGCCTGCGCGCGGGTCGAAGCCGCCGTGGAAGCCCTGATCGCCTCCGAGGAGGCGCTGGTCGGTCCCGCCGCCCCCGCCGCCGTGAAGCACGCGGGCGTCACCGAACCCGCCCTCGCCCATATGCACCGCCTGGAGCACGCGCTGCTGGAACTCGCCGCACCGGTGCGCAGCGCGCCGCGCAGACGCCTCATCGGCGCCTGAGGCCCGGATCGGGAGCCCTGGGCCCGCCCGGGAGTCCGAGGCGCGGCCCCGGAGACCCAGGCCCGGCCCCGGAGATTTGAGGCCCGCCCCCGGAACCGGCGGCCCCGACCGCCTCCCAGTGGTCCAGACCAGCTGCTAGCGTCACCTCCATGGCGCCGCCAGGACGCGGCGCCCGAGGGGCGAACCGAGAGGGGAATGCAGTGGTCGGGCAGGAGCGGCGGGCGTACATCGGGTCCTTCACGCAGGCGGGAGGGCCGGGCATCGTCACCGCGGCGTTCGACGCCGGGTCCGGCGCGCTGACCGTCCTGGGGGCGTCGGACGCCGTCGCCGACCCCTCGTACCTGGCGCTCTCGGCGGACGGCGGCACCCTCTACGCGGTGAGCGAGAGCGCCGAGGGAGCTGTCGCCGCGTTCCGTACGGCGGGCGACACCGTGCGTCCGCTCGGCGCGCCGGTGTCCGTGCGGGCCGCGGGGCCCACCCACCTCGCCGTGCACGAGGGCCTCGTCCACACCGCGAACTACGGCTCCGGCAGCGTCACCAGCGTGCCCGTCGCCGACGACGGAAGCCTGGCCGCCGCGGCGGCGGGCGTGGTGGAGCACCAGGGGTCAGGGCCGGACACGGACCGCCAGGAAGGCCCGCACGCCCACCAGGTGCTGCCCGACCCGAGCGGCCGCTGGATCCTGAGCGTCGATCTCGGCACCGACTCCGTGCGGGTCTGCGCGCCGGGCGACGCCGGGCTCACCGTGCGGCACGAGGTCGCGCTGCGGCCCGGCACCGGGCCGCGGCACCTCGCCTTCCACCCCGGCGGCCGCTTCGCGTACGTCCTGAACGAGCTCACGCCCACCCTCACCGTGTGCTCCTGGGACCCTGACGGCGGCACGCTCCGGCCGCTCGCCGAGACGTCCGTGCTCTCCGGGGAGCCCGACGGCGACGCCTACCCCTCGGAGGTGGTCGTCGCACCCGACGGCCGCTTCCTGTGGACGGCGACCCGCGGCGTGGACGTCATCTCCGTGTTCGCCCTGGACGACGCGGGCGCCACCGCCCGTCTGACGGCCTCCGTGGACTGCGGCGGCGCCTGGCCCCGTGACCTGGCCGTCGACCCCTCAGGGCGCTTCCTGTACGCCGCCAACGAGCGATCCGGGGACGTCACCTGGTTCGCCGTGGACGAGGACAGCGGGCTGCCCCGGATCGCCGGGGCGATCGGGGTCCCGGCGGCGAGCTGCGTGGTCTTCGCCTGAGCGCGCGGCGGCCGGCGCCCGCGCACCTGCGCGCGAGAGCCCGCCCCGGATCCGGAGCGGGCCCTCTCACATCGCGCGGTGGTGCCGTGGTGCGTCCGGCCCGCGTGCGTCAGCGCACCGGCACCCCGGAGGGCTGCGGCGGCGTGATGCCGAGCGCCGTCGTGTACTTCGACAGGGCCAGCTTGCCGATCGCCGGGTAGGCGCCGAGCGGCTCGGCGACGGCGCAGCCCGCCTCCTTCGCTGCCGTCTCAAGCAGGCTCGCGTCGATCTCGGGGCCGATCAGGTACGGGGCGAGGGCCAGCTGGGCCGAGCCCGAGCCGCGCAGCTGCTCCGCGATCGCGGCGACCGAGCCGTCCTCGTCCAGGGCGGCGGCCATCACCGGCACCGCGAGGCGGGCGGCGAGCAGCATGCCGGTGATCCCGGCGGCCTGCACGGCCTCGTCGCCGCCGACCGTGGCGAGGACGATGCCGTCCGCCGCGGTCGCGACCGTGAACAGTCGGGCCCGGTCCGCGCGGGACAGACCCGCCTCGGACAGGCGCACGTGCAGCGCCTCGGCGAGCAGCGGGTGCGGGCCGAGGACGTCGGTCAGCTCGGCCGCGGCGCGGCTGTCCATCACGGCCTGCCGGATGCGGCGCATCAGCGCGTTGTCGGGGCCCGCGAGCAGGGGCACCACGACGGCGACGGGACCCTCGGGGCGGCGGGCGTCCTCGACGCCGGCGGCCAGCGCCTGCTCGTAGCGCGCGGTGCGCTCGGCGGCGGTGCGCGCGAGCACGGCCTGCAGCGTGGGGAACTCGGCCGACGGGCCGGCGTCGGCGTCCGTCCCGTCGACGTAGCCGATCCTGGCGTCGAGGCCGGGCAGCTCGGAGCGGGCGATGGAGGCGACTTCCTCGGCGAGGCCGCGCGTGCCGGTGCTGGGGACGCCCGGCACGGCGAGGACGAGCGCCGGCGCGCCCTCGGGAGCCGCGACGGGCTCCGGGCGGCGGTGCCGGCCCGGCTGACGGGGGCGCGGCATTCGTACGGGCAGGCCCGATGCGGGCCCAGTGGGGGAGCTCATGGCGCCGCATGCTACTGGCTTGCGGGGCTCCGCTGTTCGGGGAGGGTGCAGGTCAGCGGTATTAGTCCGCTTTGTCGGGTGGGTGGGGAGAGGGCCCTGCGGCGCGAGGTGATTTGTGTGTTTGGTGTGGTCGTACGTGACGTGCGAAGCGGGCGGAATCCGTGCTTCGGTGCGCGGTGCTCCGGGCGCCCCGGGGGTCGTACGCCGGTGCGCGCGACCGCCCCGCCCCCCGTCGGGTGCCGGGTCACTCCGCCACGTACAGCAGGCGCGGGTCCCGGGGCAGCGCAAGGGTGTTCGCCGCGAGGTCGGTGGCGATGCGGACGGCGCCGTCGAGGGGGTCGCCGGCGGCCGGGACGCGGCGGGCGTGCGGGAGACGTTCCGTCAGGCGGGCCTCCAGCGGCTCCATGAGCGGGGCGCCGAGTTTCAACAGGCCGCCGGTCAGGGAGATATCGCAGGCCCCGCCGGGCGGGCAGGCCGCGACCGCCGTGTCCGCGATGTGTCCGGCGGCCTCCCGCAGGACACCGGCGGCCACGGGGTCGCCGTCCGCCGCGCACCGCCCCACCTCGGGTGCGAACGAGGCGAGCACGGCGGGCCGGTCCGCCCGCGGATACACCTGCGCGGGCAGGTCCGCCAGCGGGCCGCCGAATACCTTCTCGGCGCGGGCGCGCAGCGCGGCCGAGCCGCCGCGGCGCCCGTCGAGGTCCCGCATCGCCGCCTCCAGGCCGGCCCGGCCGATCCAGGCGCCGCTGCCGCAGTCGCCGAGCAGATGGCCCCACCCGTCGACCCGCCGCCAGCCCGTCAGATCGGTGCCCATGGCGATCAGGCCGGTGCCCGCGGCGACGACGGCGCCGGGCCGCGCGCCGAGGGCGCCCGCGTAGCCGGTCACGGCGTCGGCGGCGAGCGCCACCCGCCGCACCCCGAACACCTCGGCGAGCGCGCCGGGCAACCGGGCGCGCAGGTCGTCGCCGAGCGTCGCGAGGCCGGCCGCACCGACGGCCGCCGCGACGATCCGCCCGCCGCCCGTCGCGCCCAGCAACTGCCGGACCATGGGCGCGAGTTGCTCCATCATGTGGCTGGCGTCGATGCCGTCGGCTCCGGTGCGCACCGGAGCCTGCGACCGTACCGGAGCGCACGGCGGCAGGGCGCCGTCCGCCCCGCCGAGGACGGCCCGCAGCCCAGAACCGCCGGAGTCCACACCGAGGACGAGCGCCCGCTCCGTCACGGCAGCCGCCAGTCCACCGGCTCGGCGCCCTGCCGCGCCAGCAGGTCGTTGACGCGGCTGAACGGCCGCGACCCGAAGAAGCCGCGGTCCGCCGACATGGGCGAGGGGTGCGAGGACTCCACCGACGGCAGCTCGCCGAGCAGCGGCCGCAGATTCCGGGCGTCGCGGCCCCACAGGATCGACACCATCGGCCGGCCGCGCGCGGCGAGCGCCCTGATCGCCTGTTCGGTGACCTGCTCCCAGCCCTTGCCGCGGTGCGCCGCGGGCTTCCGCGGGGCGGTCGTGAGCGCCCTGTTGAGCAGCAGCACGCCCTGCCGTGTCCACGGCGTCAGATCGCCGTTCGACGGCTGGGGCAGGCCCAGGTCGCTGTTCAGCTCGCGATAGATGTTGATCAGGCTGCCGGGCAGCGGTCTGACGTCGGGCGCCACCGAGAAGGACAGACCGACCGCGTGCCCGGGTGTGGGGTACGGGTCCTGTCCGACGATCAGCACGCGCACCTCGTCGAACGGCTGCTGGAAGGCGCGCAGCACATTCGCTCCGGACGGCAGATAGGTGCGGCCCGCGGCGATCTCCGCGCGCAGGAAGTCACCCATGGAGGCGATCTGTTCGGCCACCGGCTCCAGGGCCTTGGCCCAGCCGGCTTCGACGATTTCATGCAAAGGTCGTGGTGCCACGGAGCGTCACTCTACTGCCGTACGCACCGCGCCGATCAACCGATGGCCGAACCCCTTCACCGGACGGGCCGCCCGGCCCTTCACCGGACGGGCCGCCCGGAGCGGCACGGGTCACTCCGGGACGGCGGTACGGGTCACTCCAGGACGGCGGCGCGCACGCACAGGACATCCGGCAGGTGTGAGGTCAGTTGCTCCCAGGTGTCGCCGTCGTCCGCGGAGGCGTACACCTCGCCGTTGCGGTTGCCGAAGTAGATGCCCGCCGGGTCCGCGCCGTCCGTGCACATGGCGTCCCGGAGCACCACTCCGAAGTGGTCGCCCTGGGGCAGGCCTTCGGTGAGCGGCTCCCAGCTCTTGCCCGCGTCCGCCGTGCGGTAGACGCGACAGCGCCGGTCGGCGGGGACGCGGTCCGCGTCGGCGGTGATCGGGAACACGTACGCCGTGTCGCCCCGGTGCGGGTGGGCGACCGCCGCGAAGCCGAAGTCCGATGGCAGACCCTCGCCGATATCCGTCCAGTGGGCGCCGGAGTCGTCGCTGCGGTACACCCCCCAGTGGTTCTGAAGATACAGGCGGTCCGGGTCCGCCGCGTCCCTGGTGACCTTGTGCACGCACTGGCCGAGCTCCGGGTCCGGATCCGGCATGAACACCGCGGAGACGCCGGAGTTGGAGGGCCGCCAGCTCGCGCCGCCGTCCTCGGTGCGGAACACGCCCGCCGCGGACACGGCCACCGTGACGGCGGCCGGGTCGCGGGCGTCGGTGAGGATGGTGTGCAGCCCCTCGCCGCCGCCTCCCGGCTGCCACTGCGAGCGCGACGGGTGCTCCCAGAGCGGGCGGACGAGCGTGAAGCTCTCGCCGCGGTCCTCGGAGCGGTACAGCGCGGCGGGCTCCGTGCCCGCGTACACCACGTCGGGTTCCGCGGCGGCCGGGTGGAGCTGCCACACCCGCTCCAGGGAGGCGCCGGTGTCCTTCGGGAACTTCACCGCGGGTTTGCGCGGCTCCGTCCAGGTCCGCCCCAGGTCGTCGGAGTGGAACACCGACGGCCCCCAGTGCGCGCTGTCGCCGCCGACGAGGAGGCGGGGGGCCGGGCCGCGGGTGTCGATGGCGACCGAATAGATCGCCTGCGCGTTGAAGTACGGACCGTCGTCGAACTGCCACGTGCCGTGCGTGCGGCGGGCGACGAACAGGCCTTTTCGGGTTCCCACGGTGAGCAGGACATCAGCCATGGCTTGCACCTTTCGGACGACTCGGACGGCGCTGTCTCGAATACGGCTCAGTCTGCACCCAGCCACTGACAACGACCCTCCTGAACCGCGTCCGCGCAGGTCAGGGCGCAGGTCAGGGCGCAGGTCAGCCGTGCAGCTCGCGGGCGAGGTCGGCGATCGCCCCGGGCCGCACCCGGCAGCAGCCGCCGACGAGCCGTGCCCCCTCGGCGCGCAGGGCGGCCAGCCGCCGCGGATCGAAGCGGTCCGGGCCCCGCCAGGAGCGGGACGCGTCGTCCCACGTCTCGCCCGAGTTGGGATAGACCACGACGGGCCTGCCCGTGACGCGGGCGGCCAGGGGGACGGCGGCTTCCGCGTCACGCGGGTCGCAGCAGTTCACTCCCACCGCGACGACCTCGTCGGCCTCGGCGGCGAGCGCGAACGCCTCGGTGAGCGGCTGACCGGCACGGGTGCGGGAGCCGGCCACGGTGTACGACAGCCAGACGGGCACACCGAGGCCGCGCGCCGCCCGCAGCAGGGCACGGGCCTCGTCGGTGTCGGGCACGGTCTCCAGGGCGAGGACGTCGGGCGCCGCGTCGGACAGGATCTCCAGGCGGGGCCGGTGGAAGCGCTCCAGGTCGGCCACCGACAGGCCGTAGCGGCCGCGGTACTCGGAGCCGTCGGCGAGCATCGCCCCGTACGGACCCGCCGACGCAGCGACCCACAGGGGGCGGTCCGCGTCCGTCGCCGCCGCGGCCTCGCGGGCGAGGGTGACGCTCAGCCGCAGCAGCTCCGCCGTGCTGACCACGTCGACGCCGTGGCGTGCGAAGCCCTCGAACGTGGCCTGGTAGCTCGCCGTGGTCACGACGTCGGCGCCCGCCTCGTAGTACGTCCGGTGCGCCGCCCGTACCGCGTCGGGCTCCTCGGCGAGCAGCCGCGCCGACCACAGGGAGTCGGACAGGTCGTGGCCCGCGGCCTCCAACTGGTTGGACAGGCCGCCGTCGAGGACCAGGGCGCCGCGGGCGAGGGCCGCGGCGAACCCGTCGCCCCCGCCGGTCCCCGACCCGGGGCTCGCCACGTCGTTCATACTCCTGACGGTAGCCGAGACGCGGTGAGCGGGAACTGACGGGCGGCCTGCCGACCCTCGCCGTCCGGCGTGGACACCGGCGGCTCCGCCGTCGCGCACACGTCCTGCGGTCGCCACGTCCCGCGCTCGGGGGCGGCGGGCACGGAAGCGGCACCCCGACGGAGGCTTCGCCGCCGACGGGGTCGCGCCGCTCAGCGGCGCGCGGTCCCTGGCCTGCGCGGTGCCTCAGGAAGATGCTGGTCCGCCCAGGTACGGCCGGGAGTTGCCGCTCCCGGCCGTACCTGGGTGGAGGGCGTGCTACTCGATCTCGCGCATCATCTTCTCCATCGAGCCGACGGAGCGGCGGGTCTGCGCCAGCTCCTCCCGGGTCTGCTGCAACTCCTCCAGGGAGCGCTTGTGCAGCGCGACATTGTCCTCCAGCAACTGTCCGTACCGCAGGGCGAGTTCTCTGTACTGCTCCTCGCGGGCCGCGAGCATCCGGGCCCGCCAGGTGGCGGCGAGCTGCCAGACGAACACGATCGCCAGCAGGAAGAACCCGGCGGCGCCGACGCCGCCGACCCACTCCGCGTCGGCGAGCGTCACCTGTTGTCCGTTCACTTCATGACCTCTTTGTCCTCGGCACCGTCGGCCATCGGCCGGTCCCCGGCGTCCTCGTCTTCCTCCGGCCCGACCCGCTTGACCGTGAGCGTCTCGACGGCGGACGCGACGGTGTCCGGCGTCAACTCGTAGAGGAACGGGGCGACGTGGAAGTACTTGACCGTCCTGCCGTCCGCCGCCGTCTCCAGGGACCCGATGACGAGCCCGACGGCCTCCAGGCGCTGCAGATGCATGTGCAGCAGCGGTCGCCCCATCCCGATCTCGCGGGCCAGCGCGCTGACGTAGTTCCGACGGGCCGTCAGCGCCGCGACGATCCGCATGCGGTGCGGATTGCCCAGCGCCGTCAGGACCTTCAGAAGCTGGTCACCGGTCGGTCCCTGATGCGGGACCTCGGCCATCGCCGCCCCTCTCCCTCATACCTGTCAGATAAGGCTGACAGCGGCACGGAAGACCTGTCAAAGGTTCCTGACACATCTCAGGGTCGGATGGGGGACATCTCAGGGGCGCTCCGGGGAGGCCTCGGTCCTGAGGTAGCGGGCGAGGAGGTCGTCCAGGGTGACCATGCCGGTCAGACGGCCCGAGTCGTCGCAGACCAGGGCGAGCGAGGCCCGCCGGTGGCGCAGTTGCTCGACCGCGTGGGCGAGCGTGGTGTCCGCCGGGAGTTCGGGCAGCGGGCGGGCCAGGTCCCGGGCGCTGGTGCCGCGGCCCCGGGCGCGGGCCACCAGGGCGTCCCGGGCGTGCACGGAGCCGAGTACGGTGCCGCCGTCGCGGACGAGCAGCCGGGTGCGGTCGTGCTCGGCCGCCGTGCGCAGGACCTCGTCGGAGCACGCGTCCGCCTCGACGCCGACGATGTCCGTGGCCGGGGTCTGGAGGTCGCCCACCGGCGTGAGCGGCTCGGTGAGGGAGCGGGTGATCAGCTCGGAGTCGTCCTCGCTGATCAGGCCGAGGCGCCGGGACTCGGCGACGAGATGGGTGAGCTGCTCGCGGTTGTGCACGGAGGCCAGCTCGTCGCGCGGCTCGACCCGGCACAGGCGCACCAGGCCGTTGCTCATCCGGTTGAGTACCCCGATGAGCGGCCGTACGACGGCCACCGTCGCACGGAAGGCCGGGGTGAGCAGCATCGCGGACCGCTCCGGGTGGGCGATGGCCCACGACTTGGGCGCCATCTCGCCGAGCACCATGTGCAGGAACACCACGACGATCATCGCGACGGCGAAGGAGACGCCGTAGCTCAGACCGGTCGGCAGGCCCAGGCGGTGCAGCAGCGGGTCGAGTTCGTGGGAGATGGCGGGCTTGGAGAGGGAGCCCAGGCCGAGGGTGCAGACGGTGATGCCGAGTTGGGCGCCCGCCAGCATCAGGGACAGCTCCCGCATACCGGCGAGGACCGCCTTGGCGCCGCGCCTGCCCTCGGCCGCCGCCTTCTCCACGCGGTGGCGGCGGGCGGCGACGAGGGCGAACTCGGCGGCGACGAAGAAGCCGCTGCCGATCAGGAGCAGGACGGTGACGAACACCGCAAGGGGGAAACTCACGAGCGGTCCTCGTCTCCTTCGGCCCGCGCGTCCTCCCGACGGGCCCGCCCGTCGTCTCCGTGGGCTCGCGCGCCCGGGTGCCGCTCCGCGTCCGGCAGCAGCTCCAGGCGCACCCGCGCGGGCACGTGCCGGTCCAGGGCGCACACGTCGATGGCCACCCGGGCCGTGCCGGAGCCGTCGGCCGGGCGCAGCGTGAGGCGGTCGCCGACGGCGGGGAAGCGGCCGAGCCGGTCCACGACGAGGCCCGCCACGGTGTCGTAGTCGTCCTCCTCGGGCAGGTGGATGCCGGTGGCGCCGGCCACTTCGTCCAGGCGCCGGCCCGCGTCCACCAGCCAGCCGCCGCCGTCGCGCACGGCGACCCGCACCACTTCGTCGCTCTCGTCGGCGATGTCGCCGACGAGCTCCTCGGCGATGTCCTCGTACGTGACGATGCCCGCGACCCCGCCGTGCTCGTCGAGGACGACGGCGAACTCGTCGTCGCGCGCCCGCATCTGCCGGACGGCCCCCGGCAGCTCCAGCGTGTCGGGGAGCAGCAAGGGCGGCCGGGCGAGGGCGGCGGCGGTGACGTCCGGCAGGTCGTGCCCGCCCGTCCGCATCAGCTCGCGTACGCCGAGGACGCCGGTGACGTCGTCGGGGTGGTCGCCGAGCACCGGGTAGTTGGAGTGGCCGTGCCGGGCGATGAGGCCGACGGCTTCGGCGACGCTCGCGTCCTCGCGTACGAAGACGGTGTCGACGCGCGGCACCATCACCTCGTCCAGGGTGCGGTCGGAGAACTCCAGGGCGTGGCCGAGGAGGTCGGCGGTGTCCTTGGGCAGCTCGCCGCGTTCGTGGGACTCGCCGATGAGGTGGCCGAGCTCCTCCAGGGACGCGCCGTGGTGCAGCTCCTCCACGGGCTCGATGCCCACGCGGCGGAGCAGCCGGTTCGCGGCCCCGTCGAAGATGCGCACCACCGGGCCGACGACCTTCAGATAGGCGAGCGTGGAGGCGGCGAGGGACATGGCGAGGCGTTCGGGCACGGCGATGGCGAGGTTCTTCGGCGCCAGCTCGCCGAGGACCATCTGGATCACGGTGGCGAGGACGAAGGCGAGCACGACCGAGACGCCGGTGACGGCGCCCGCGGGCAGGCCGATGCCGGTCAGGACCGGCTTGAGCAGCGTGGACACGGACGGCTCCGCAAGGAAGCCGACGACGAGTCCGGTGACCGTGATCCCGAGCTGGGCCCCGGAGAGCATGAAGGAGAGCCGCTCCAGGACCTTCAGGGCGCGGTCGGCGCGCCGGTCGCCCGCCTCGGCCGCACGGGCGAGCGCGAGGCGGTCCGCGGAGACGTAGGCGAATTCCTGGGCGACGAAATAGCCGGTGCCCGCGGTCAGGACGAGAACGGCGAGCAGGCCGAGCACGGCACTCATCGGACACCACCCCGCCGGGTGCCGGGTCCCGCCGTCCCGGCTCGGCGCGCGGTTCCGGCCGGGGCGGCCGGGCGGCTGCTGCCGGCCGGAGAGCAACGGTGTGGTCGGTGTGGTCGGGGACAGTGCCCCGGGGGGTCCGGGTCCGTCGGGGAGGCGGACAAAGGGTGGCTCCTCGTGCATCGTCTGTGCCGATGCAACGATTCTGATCCCGCCCGAGTTCCCCCGCTACCGCTACCGCTACCGCTACCGCTACCGCTACCGCTACCGCAGCGGCGTCTGCCGCTGCCCCAGGACGTCGGGCGGTTCCTCCAGTTCCTCGTACAGCTCCGCCAGCGCGGTGTGGTCGTCGGCGGTGCCGGTGTGCGGTCCGGCGAACCAGTCCGTGTACTCGGCGATCTCGGAGAGCCGCCAGTCGAGCGCGAAGAGGTCGATCATCGCGGGGTCGGGGCGGAGCAGGTCGCCCGCGCCCGCGGCGAGCAGGTCGG
Organism: Streptomyces typhae; assembly: GCF_009755605.1. Taxonomy (GTDB): domain Bacteria; phylum Actinomycetota; class Actinomycetes; order Streptomycetales; family Streptomycetaceae; genus Streptomyces; species Streptomyces typhae. Next base: position 241,712 of record NZ_WPNZ01000006.1, on the reverse strand, counting down.
GGTGGTCGCGTTCGCGGGGCGCGAGGGCCAGGGACTCCCAGTCGACCAGCTTCAGGCCACCGGACGTCAGGACCTGGTTGGCGTGGTGCGGCTCGCCGTGCGTCGGCACCCAGGTGTCGTGCCGGGACCGCGCGACATCAGCGAGCTCCAGATAGCGGCTGCTCCAGCGCTCGATCGCGTCCCCGCGCGCGGCGAGCGCGCGCCGCGCCCGCTCCGCCAGCGGCCCGGACGTCCAGGGGCGTGCGGTGCGCTCGCGCAGCTCGCCGGCGAAGCCGGGGCCGATCAGCGGCGCCCAGGCGCGCAGCCCGGCGGGCGGCACGGCGTGGTGCAGCGCGGCCAGCGCCGCCACGACCTTGCGCACGTGGGCGGGCGCGCCCGCCTGCTCCTGGGTCGGCGTCCGGCCCTCTAGCCAGGGCGTCACGGAGAGCGACCCGGCCCCGTCCTCCCGGCCCTCCCCGCCCTTCACGTCCACCGTGAAGCGCCCGGACCGGGTGGGCAGCGGCGCGCACACCACGTCCACGCCCGCGGCCGCCAGCGCGGCGGCCCCCGCGTACGCGGCCTCCAGTGAATCCCCGGTGTGCCGGCGCCCCGGCCGGTCGAGGGTCACGAACAGGGTCGTGGTGCCGTCGGACACCCGCCAGTGGTACGCGCCGAACCCCCAGGGCAGATGGGTGGCCTCGGTGGCCGCGGGCAGCCAGTGCGCGGCGACGGTCCGCGCGATCGCCGTGTCGTCGATGAAGGAGGGGCGGGAGAGCACGGGACTTCCTTCCGGGGCGGGTGTGCCGGGGCGGGGCGGACATGCGAGGACCGGCTCAGCCGATGGTGGATGAGCCGGTCCGGTGGCCGGTGGTACGGCGCGCGACGGGTGTCAGACGTTGACGCCGAAGTCCGAGGCGATGCCGCGCAGGCCGCTGGCGTAGCCCTGGCCGACGGCGCGGAACTTCCACTCGGCGCCGTGCCGGTAGAGCTCGCCGAAGACCATCGCGGTCTCGGTGGAGGCGTCCTCGGAGAGGTCGTAGCGGGCGATCTCCTGGTTGTCGGCCTGGTTGACCACGCGGATGAACGCGTTGCGGACCTGGCCGAAGCTCTGCCCGCGGTTCTCCGCGTCGTGGATGGAGACCGGGAACACGATCTTCGTGATGTTGGCCGGGACACCGGCGAGGTTCACCTTGACGGCTTCGTCGTCGCCCTCGCCCTCACCGGTGAGGTTGTCACCGGTGTGCTCGACGGAGCCGTCGGGGCTCGTGAGGTTGTTGTAGAAGATGAAGTGCTGGTCGTCGACGACCTTCCCGGACTCACCGACCAGCAGGGCCGACGCGTCCAGGTCGTAGTCGGTGCCCGTCGTGGTCCGCACGTCCCAGCCGAGGCCCACCAGTACGGCCGTCAGACCCGGCGCCTCCTTGCTCAGCGAAACGTTGCCGCCCTTGGACAGGGAAACTCCCACTGCACACCCTCCGTTGCCGTCGCGTTCTGTTCGCCATGCGTTGTGCTGTTGCGTCCTGCTGAAGTGTGACCTACGCGTGCGCGTGCGTCGCGTACGCGTCGTCCTCGGCAAGGACGCGGACCGCGGCCCCCCGGTTGCCTTCCTTGGGGTAATCCCCGGGACCGCCCCCGGGGACGCGGGGCGCGCCGGGGTTCTACGGTGGCCCGGCCAGGAGCGGCAGGAGTCGGGGGACTTCTGCGAGGGGGGCTCCTGCCGAGCGGCTATCAGGCCGGAGGTCCGGACATGCATTCTTCCCGCAGGCGCTGCATCCACAGCGGAACGAGCGGACGGCTCGCCTCGACCAGCACCGACGACATCGACGCCCTCGTGGCGGGGCTCAAGGACCGGCCGCGGGTCGTCCTGCACTTCCACGGCGGACTCATCGACGACCAGCTGGGGTTCGCGACCGCCGAGCGGCTGGCACCGGTGTACGAGGACGCGGGGGCCGAGCCCGTGTTCTTCGTGTGGAGCAGCGGCCTCCTGGAGACCCTGGCGGGCAACCTGCCCCGCATCATCGAGGAGAGCGTCTTCCAGACCCTCCTGAGCCGCGTCACCCGCTACGCCGCGGGGCTGGTCCTCCAGCGGCCCGGTCAGCGCACGGCCGGCTCGCTGTCCGCGCCGCCCGCGAAGGCCGTCGCCGCCGAACTGGCCCTGCTGCGCACCGGACAGGAACCGTACGCCCGCCATCCCGTGCCCGCGGAGGTGCCGCCGCTCGGCGACGGCGAACGCGTCCGCATCACCGCCGAACTGTCGGCGGACTCCGAACTCGCCGACCGCAACCGGGAGATCGTGGGCTCGGTCCTGCGTTCGGCACCCGGGACGACCGCCGCGCGTGACATCGACGGGGGGCGCGCGGCGGTCGCCACACTCATGTCACCGGACGTGGTGGCCGAACTCGCCGCGGAGGCGGAGGCGGGCGGCAACCGCCGGGCCCTGGTGACCTCCGCGCTCCTCGTGCGCAAGACGGTGCGGGTGATCGGCGCCGTCGTGAGGCGGTTCCGCGACCGCACCGACCACGGGCTCTACCCGACCGTCGTCGAGGAGATCCTCCGGGAGTTCTACCTGGCCAACGTGGGCGCCGCCATCTGGGACGCCATGAAGCGGCAGACGGCCGACACCTTCGCCGAGGCCCCGGAGGTGCGGGCCGGGCGCTACTTCCTCGACCGCTTCAGCGCGCTCCTCGCGTCCGGCACCCGGCCCCAGGTGACCGTCGTCGGGCACAGCGCGGGCGCCGTCTTCATCGGCAATCTCCTCGACGACCTCGCCCGCAGGCGCGCCGCCGCCGACGACCCGCTGCCCGCCGACTTCCGCGTCCGCGACGTCGTGCTCCTCGCGCCCGCCTGCACGGTGTCCCACCTGGTGCCCGCCGTCCGGCAGCAGAGCGACCTCTTCGACCGGCTGCGGATGTTCACCATGACCGACGAGGCCGAGCGCGACGACCAGCTCCTTCCGGTGCTGTACCCGCGCTCGCTCCTCTACTTCATCTCCGGCGTCCTGGAGCGCGGCCCCGAGGGGCGGTCCGCGCTCGCCCCGATCGCCGGGATGCAGCACTGGTACACGAGCAAAGGCGCCTTCGGTGAGCGGGACTCCGCCGACCTGCGGGCCTTCCTCGGGTCCGACGCGCGGCGCACCGTCTGGTCGCCCGTCGAGGGCGGCGAACCCGGGCTGAACTCGGGCGCCCGCTCGCACATCGCGTTCGACCACGACCCCGCGACGCTGGCCAGTCTCGCCCGGATGCTCGCCGACTGACGGGGTCGGCACGGACGGACCCGCGCGGCCGCACCCGGCCGCCGCCGGGCCCACAAAGGGGGAAGCCCGATGAACGACCTGCACTACGCCGTGGTCGTCGGCATCAACCGCTATCCGGCGATCACCGACCTGCAAGGCGCCCGTGGCGACGCGACCCGGTTCCGCGACTGGCTCGTGGACCCGGCGGGCGGCGGCGTCCCGGAGGCGAACGTCGCGCTCGTCACCGCCACCGAGCACGACGAGAGCAAAGCCGACGTCCTGAGCGCCGTCCCGACCCGCGAGAACGTCAACCAGGCCCTGTACCGGACCAACACGGCCGTCCGCGCCGCTGTCGAGGGCGACGCGGCCGCCTGGGCCGACACCCGTCTGTACGTCTTCCTCGCGGGACACGGCATCGCCCCGTTCGGCGGCGACGCCGCGCTGCTCATGGCCAACGCCGCGCTCGACCTGCTCGGCAACCACATCGCCGTGCGCCCGTACCTGGCGTGGTACGAGTCCGCGTCGCCGTTCCACGAGATCGTGATCTTCGCGGACTGCTGCCGGACCCGCTTCGGCGGTGTCGCCGCCTTCGGGCCGCCGTTCACCGACACGACGGAGGCCCCCGACAAGGTGGAGTGCTTCGTCGGCTACGCGTCGGCGCTCGGCGACCCGGCCTACGAACAGCAGGAGTCCGCGCCGGACCGGTCCCGCGGCCACTTCACCTCGGCCCTCCTGGAAGGACTGCGCGGGGCGGGCGGCGGCACCGTCACGCCCGAGGGCCGGGTGACGTCCGACAGCCTCGCGCCCTACGTGCGTCAGCACGTACTCGACCGCACCCGGAACGAACCGGTGCCCCAGGAGGCCCGGTTCCTGCGCGAGACCAGCACGCCGATCGTCCTCGCCGAGGGGCTGCGGGGCGTCGGGTCGTATCCGGTGACGCTGCGCTTCCCGGCGGGGTTCAGGGGCCGGGTGGAGCTGCGGGGGCGCGGCATCACCGGTCCGCGCTGGGTGACGATCGAGGGCGCGGACCATGTGGAGTCGCTCGTGCCCGGGTTCTACAAGGCGGTGCCCGAGAGCGTCATGGCGCCGGACTTCACGGACGGCGGATTCTTCGAGGTCATGACCGGGGGTGGCAGCGTTGTCCAGTTCTGAGCAGCGGCGGGAACAGCGGGAGCAGGCGGCACGGCCGGAGCCGCAAGAGGAGCAGGAGCGGTCCGAGCGGCGGGAGGAAGTGCCGTTCGTCGTCATCCCGGACACCCCGTCGGTCCTCATCACCGTGACCGACGAGACGCTGCACGAGGTCGCGCACGGCATGGGCACCATCGAGACGACCGTGGCGCCCGGCATCTACCGCATCGAGCAGCGCTTCGCGGGCGCGGTGAGCTCGCGCTTCGTCGAGGTCGGCGAGGACGCCCGCACCGAGCGCCTCGCGCTGCCCCGCATCGCGGCGCCCGAACCTGTCGAGCGGACGGTCACCGCGCAGGCGGCACACCGCGAGGCCGCGCTGCGGTGGAGCAGGAAGTCCACCCACCGGCGGGGCGAGCCCTCGCTGATGGTGCTCCTGCGCACCCTGCGGCGCGGCTGGCGGCTCGACCCGTACGCCCTGGAGGTCACCGCCGCGGACGGCGGGGCCGTGGACGGCGGCGAGGACGGCTGGCAGGTGGACCCGCAGCAGGGCTGGGCCGCCTGGAGCGGCCGGGTGCAGCCGGGCGGCTACCGGCTGCGGCGGCGCGGGCCCGCCGGCGACGGTCTGCCGCTGGCCCAGGCGCTGTGGGTGTCGCGGGGCTGGAGCACGCTCGTGTTCGTCAGCAGCGGTCCGCACGGTCCGCAGCCGCAGCACGCGACGGTGGAGATGACTCCGCTCGGCACCGGCTGGAGCCCGGCGGACGAAACGCTGAGCCTCGCCCGCGAGGCGGCGTTCTCCGGTCTGCGCCAGGGCCTGGACCTGACGTCGGACCAGCAGCTGTTCCCGATGCTGGACTCGGAGCGGATCGACCCGTTCCTCGGCATCGTGGGCGCGCACGCCATGCTGCTCGACCACCGTCCCGACCTGCGCCGCGTGGACGAACTCGTCCGCCGCCTCGCACCCCATGTGCCCGGCCACCCGGACGTCGCCGCCCTGCGCACCCTCCTGGAAGGGCCGTCCGCGCAGGTCGCGTCGCCGCCGATGCTGGCCGCCTCCTGCCGGCTCCTCATCCGGGCGGACGGCACCGACCCCGGAGTGATCAAGGACGGTTCGCCGGCGGAGCAGGCCGCCGAGCACCTGGTGGGCCGCGGGGTGTGGACGACCTGGCTGGAGGAGGAGCGGCGGCCGGTGTCGGCGGACCGCGGGGGGCCCGGTACGTGGGGCGCGGGGGAGCACACGTCCGGGTCCCGGCCGCCGGTCGCCGACGCCGCGAGCCGCGTCCAGGCCTACGTACGCGAGATCGCGGACCTGACGGGCAAGCCCGTGGGCGAGGTCCTGCGGGACGTGTCGCGGGACGAGCTGTGCCGCAGGACCGGGCTGCCGCACAAGCCGGTCGAGCGGGCCATCGAGCAACTGCGGAAGGCGGAGGCGGAGCCGGAGCCGGGCCCAGGGCGGGAGCCGTGGGAGCCGGAGCGCGCGCCGGAGTGAGAGCGCCCCGGGGCCGGGAGGAACGGGGGTTCGCCCGGCCCGCGGGGACCGGGGCCGTCGCGAGCCCCGTCGGGGCCGTCCCGGGCTCCAGGAAACGAGGGCAAGTCCCCGGAGTACCAGGACTACCAGGGGAAGGCGGAGGGGCCGGGCGGCTCGGGGGAGCCCGGCCCCTCCTCGACGTGCACGGGCGGCCTCTTCGACGTGCGCGGCGGCGGCCCCTCGACGTGCACGGGTGGCCGTGCGGGCCCGCACGAGAGGCGGGCCCGCGAACGTTCCTCGGGCACCCCGTCCAGGGCGTGAGCGATCGCTGAGGTGGTGGCCGCGACAGCCAGCGCGTCGCTCAACCAGGGGAGTTCCCCCTTCTCCCCGCATCCTGGACGGGGCACGTCCCATCGTGACGGGCGGGCGTCACCGCAGCGTCACGCCTTCCGGGGGCGTAAATGCATACCGTGCCGTATTGGCGCACACCCTGTCGCACCAGCCCACACCCCGTCACACCAGCGCGTGCCGCAGCATCGCCGAGAACTGGCCCGACGGCTCCACGCCCAGCTCCCCGAGCAGCAGTTCGCGGAACGTCTCGTACTGCCGTACCGCCTCCGTCAGATTGTGCTCGGCGAGGTGCACGGACACGACGGCGCGGTGGGCGCTCTCGCGCAGCGGGTCGACGCGGGTGCTCTCCAGGGCGGCCTCCAGGGCGGGCGCGTACTGGCCGCGGGCGAGGAGCCGGGCCGACAGGGCCTCCAGGGCGTGCAGCCGTAGCTGATGCAGCCGCTCCCGCTCGAAGGCCACCCAGTCCTGCTGCCACCCGGGCAGCAGCTCCCGGCCCCCCAGCAGGACCTGGTAGATCGTCAGCATCCGGGAACGCCCCGCCGGAGACGGGTCGGCGGCCAGGACCTGGCGCGCGGCCAGGGTGAGGTCCGCCACGTCCACGCGCACCCTGCCGCTGAGCGAGAGCGTCCCGTCGCGCGCGTCCGTGATCGCCGAACCCGCGCCGTTCAGACGCCACATGGCGGTGCGCAGGCTGGCGCGGGCGCGCGTCTCGGTGACGTCGGGCCACAGCGTGCCGGCGAGTGCGGAGCGCGTCGCGGCACCGCACAGCGCGAGCCGCGCGAGCATCTGCTGGCCGCTCGCGGGCACTTCCAGCTGCTCGGCGGCGCGGGCGTCGAGACAGCCGGGGTTGTCCGGGCAGTCGGCCGAGCAGCGCCCCCGCGCGCCCGCGCCGCCGGGACCCGGTGGTCCGCAGGCGGTCTCGGCGCTCTCCCTGGTCAGAAGAAAACCACCGAGCAGCCGCAGCCGCAGCACCGGCCGTTCGTCGCCGGCCGTGCCCTGGATGATGCAGACCATCGGGCCACCTCCCGTGGGCTCCCGCGTTCGCCCTGCCCCTACCGGCACGAAGGTAGGCGCGGCGCGGCCCGTGCGCCTCGGGGGCCGTACCGGGGTTTTCCCCGGGTGCCCGCTCAGCCCGCGGACGGCGCCGACGGGGACCCGGTGTGCGGTCCGAGGCGCCGCACTAGGCCGATCCGGGAGCTGATGCCGAGCTTCGCGTAGGTGTGGCCCAGGTGGTACTCGATGGTCTTGACGCTCAGCGCGAGCGTGGTGGCGATCTGGCGGTTGGTGAGTCCCTGCGCGGCGAGGCGCGCCACCGCGAGTTCCTGCGGGGTGAGCGCCCCGTCCAGGCCCTCGTCACCGGCGTGCCGGTCCCGCTCGTCGGCCGGCAGGTCAGGGGCGGCACGGCCGCAGGCGGTCAGCTCCCGTACGCACCGCGCCCGGTAGGGCTGCGCGCCGAGCGCCGTCATCGTCGTGTACGCGGCCTGCAACTGGGCGATCGCCAGGGACCTGCGGCCGATGCGGCGCAGGAACGCGCCGTGGTCGAGTTCGACGCGGGCCCGCGCGAACGGCAGCGGCGCCTGCGCCGCGTGGTCCTGCGCCCGCGCGAACGCGGCCTGCGCGCGCTGCGTGTGGCGCCGCGCCGCGGCCAGGTTGCCCCGGACCCGCGCGGCCGCCGCGAGCGAGGCGTGCCGGCCGCGCGTCCGCGCCCGCTCCTCGAACGGGGCGAGCACCTCCTCCGCCTCGTCGAGCTCGCCCAGCTGCACCAGCGCGTCGACGAGCAGCGGCTGCCAGTCCACCACGCCCGGCTCGTTCACCCCGTCCTGCTCGGCGAACCGCAGCAGCGGACGCACCGCCTCCACGACCTCCCGCGGCTCGCCGCGGGCGTCGGCCAGGCACCCGCGGGCGCGCACCGCGTACGCGAAGGCGACGGGCGTCTCGGCGCCGCCGGGCACGTCGAGGGCGGTCCGCAGATGCTCCGCCGCTCGCTCCCAGACGCCGCGCGCGGCCAGGATCTGGGCGGCCACGCCGTGCGTGACCGGCTTCAGCCACGACTGGTCGGTGTCGTCGGCGATGGAGGCGGCCGACTCGGCGTGGATCAGCGCCTCGTCCCACTCGCCGAGCCGGTGCAGCGTCTGGGCAAGGGCGGAGGCGGAGAGCAGCCGCAGCGGCACCGTCGTCGTCCGGCAGTTGGCGACGGCGCCGAGGAGGTCACGGCGCGCGCCGTGCAGATCGTCCGACCACAGCCGCAACTGCCCCCGGGCGAGCAGCAGATCGATGCTCTTCAGCGGCACGACCATCGGGTCGGGCAGGCCGGCCGCGAGCGCGATGCCGTCCTTGGCCCGGCCGCTGAGGCCGAGGGCGATGAGGTGGTTGAAGCGCAGCATGCGGCTCGGGCCCTGCGCGGTGGACAGGCGCTGCGCGCGCTCCGCCCACTGCGCGGCAACCGCCGCGCGCCCGCACATCACGGCGGCGTAGCTCAACTGCTCGGCGGCGCGCGCCGCGAGGGACGGGTCCTGCTCCCGGTCGCACTGCTCCCAGGCGTCCACGAGCAGCGTCCAGGCCTCATCCGTACGGCCCTGCACCCGCGCCACATAGCCGCGTACGTAGCCGCGCAGCGCCGGGTCGGAGCAGTCGGGGAGGCCGCCCGCGAGCTCCGCCGCCTCCTGGACCCGGCCGTCGAGCAGCAGCGCCTCCACGGCCTCGACGGCGAGGCGGTCCCGCTCGCGGGGGCTCGTGGCCGCGCGGGACGCGTGCCGCAGATGGGTGCCCGCGACGGCCCACTGGCCGGTGGCGGCCTCCCGGCGCGCGCAGGCGGCGAGGGCGTCGGCGAGCTGCTCGTCGGGTCCGGTGGCGGCGAGCACGCGGTGGCGCAGCCGGGTGTATTCGTCGTCGACCAGTTCGGCGGCCCGGGTGTGCAGGGCGGCGCGCTGGGCGGGCCCGATGTCCTGATAGACGGCCGCGTGCACCAGCGGATGCGGGAAGGCGACCTCGGGTGCCACCCCCGCGGGCGTCTCGCGCAGCAGACCGGCCCGCACGGCCCGTTCGAGTGCGGGCAGCGGCTGCGCCACGCGGGCCAGCCGGGCGGCGCTGCCGAGCCGGCAGCCGATCCCGAGCACGCTCACCGCCTGCACCAGGCGCTGGGTGCTCGGACCGCACCCGGCGAGGTTGGCGAGGACCAGCATGGCGTACGAGCGCGGCGCGGGCAGCGGCGTCGTCACGTCGAGCAGCACGGCGGACGGCACCTGGTCCAGCAGGGCGCGGGCGTGCAGCGGGTTGCCGTGGGTGTGGTCGTGCAGCCGCAGCGACGCGGAGTGGGGCAGCCGGGCCACGCCGAGGCGGGTGCTGAGCGCGGACAGCTCGCCGGGGGTCAGCCCGTCCAGGGCGAGACGGCGGGTGCGGGCGTCGGTGAGCAGCCTGCGCAGGCCGTCGGGCAGCTCGGGCACCTGCGGGTCGCGCAGCGCGACGATCGCGAGGACCCGGTCGTGGCGCAGCCGGCGCAGCGCGAACGTGAGCGCGTTCAGGGACTCGGGGTCCGCCCAGTGCGCGTCGTCGACGACCAGGACCACGGGGCCCTTGCCCTGCACCTCGCTCAGCAGGTCGAGCAGGCCGAAGCCGGCGGCGAGCGGCGGCAGGTTCGCGTGCAGCGACTGCGGTATCCGCACCAGCCCGGCCAGGGTCTCCGGCACCGGCAGCGGGCTCTGCCCGACGAGCTGGGCGAGCACCCCGCACGGCAGCGCGCTCTCGTTCTCCTCACCGCTCGCGTGCAGCACACAGGTGCCGTGCACCGAGTCGAGGAACCGGCGCACGAGCGCCGTCTTGCCGATCCCGCCGGGCCCTTCGAGCAGGACGAGGCGGGGTGTGCCCGTGCACACGTCCGCGAAGTCCTGCTGCAAGGACGCCAGTTCACGGGCGCGGCCGCAGAAGGCGTCGCCGGGCGCGGCGGAGTGGAAGAGGTCGTGCGGTGCGTCCTCCGGTGTCATCGCTGCCCCCGCGCGTCGGCACCCGCCGCGGGTGACCGGAATGAGACGGTGACCCGTGCCGGACGCATGGAACCTGGCCAGGACACCACGATGCTGGGCGACCAGCGCTCCGCACAAGGCGAATTCCGCCCTCCGCCCGCGCTTGTCGGCCGCCGTGGCGCATTCGGGGTCAGGGCGGCGTGCGGTCGGCGCCCGGCGGCTCCGGGCGCGAGGGCTCCGGGCGCGGATCCACTTCCGGGCCCGCGGCGTCCGCGAGCGCCGGTTCGAGCAACGAGAGCAACTCCAGCCAGCCGTGGAACGGCCGGGGGCTCGCGCAGCTCTCGGACGCGACGCTCCCGCACACGTGATCCTGTTCGCGGTACACCTCGATGACGTAGCGCACAACGCCTCCCGGGGGGCCGGCCCAGGGCGTGAGCCGTGTCGCGTGACGATGCCCACCAGCGTAGGAGCGGCGTCCCCGGCGCCGCGTCGGTGCGGCACCTAGGGAAGTCCCTAGGGTGGGGGAGCAGTTGCCGCCGCGACCACGGTGACCGGGGCGCAGGCGGTGTTGCCGGGTGCCGCGCGGTGCGCGAGTGTTCCTGCCATGGACCGTGACCACGACCACGCCCCTGACTCCCTCCCGTCCCGTCGCCCCGACTCCGGGGCCGCAGCGCCCGCCGCGTCGTCCGGGCCCTCCACGCCGTCCACACCGCCTGCGCCGTCCACACCGCCTGTGTCGTCCGTGCCTGCCGCGCCTACCGCGCCTACCGCGCCCGCCGGGCCCGCCGGGCTCGCCGTGTCGTCCGCGCCTGCTGCGCCGTCCGTGCCCGCCGTACGGTCTGTGCCTGACGTACGGTCTGTGCCCGGCGTAGCATCTCCGCCCGACGCACGGTCTGCTTCTGCCGCACCGCCCGTGCCTGCCGCACCGCCCGCCGGGCCGCCCGTGCCCGCCGGGCCGTCCGCGCCCTCCGCGCCGTTGGAGTCGTCCGCCCTCCTGCCGCGGCTGTCGCGCCGTCAGCTCCTCGTCGCCGCGGGCGCTGCGGGTGCCGCGGGCGCCGCCGGTGCGGCCGGCGCGGTGACGGCGACGGCCGCACCGGCCGCCGCCGCGGCGCGGGAACCCGCGGCGGTGCCGCTGTCCTTCACTGCGGCGACCAACGGCTCGGCGACCCTCTCGCCCGCCGGTGACCGCCTGATCGCCGAGGTGCAGCACGTCCTGTGGTCCACGGGGCGCAAGGGCGGCACGGCGAAGCCGCTCACGGAGCCGGGCCTGGAACCCAACCGGCCGGTGTACGCGCCCGACGGCCGTCTCGTCGCGTTCTGCGCCTACAAGGGCGGCGGCTTCCACATCTGGACCATGCGCCCGGACGGCTCCGACGTACGGCAGCGCACCGAAGGCCCCTGGGACGACCGCGGCCCCGCCTGGTCGCCCGACGGCACCCGCCTCGCCTACGCCTCCGAACGCGGCGGCGACCCGGTGCAGGGCAGCCCCTACCGCATCCACGTCCTCGACCTGCGCACCGGCGAACAGACCCGGGTGACGGGACTGCCCGGCCAGGAAGGGCCGCTGCAGGACGGCCCCTGGGAGGACTTCGACCCGGCCTTCACCCCGGACGGCAGACGGATCCTGTTCGTCCGGGCGAAGGTGGTCACGACGGCCACCGGCCAGGCCCTGGAGGCCCGCACCGTCGCCGCCGTCCCCGCCGACGGCGCGGGCCCGGTCGCGGTGGAGCACACTGAGACCGAGAAGGCCCAGGTCATGACGCCCGCCCCGGCCCCCGACGGCCGCCGCGTCGCCTATCTGCGGACCACCCCCGCGCCGACGGCGTCCTGCACGCTCGTCGTCGACGGCAGACGCGTCGACGTCGCGGGGGACGTCGCGCCGGTGCCGCCGCGCTGGACGAAGGACGGCGAGCTGCTGCTCACGGTCGACGGCCGCTTCACCCTCGTACGCCCCGACGACCCCGGCCGGCGCACCGAGCTGCCCTTCACCGGCGTGCTGACCGTCGACCGGCCCCGCTACCGGGTCAAGGAGTACGACCTCGGCCTCGCGGAGGGCCGGGTGCGGCCGGTCCGCGGTATCCACCTGCCCGCCCTGTCCCCGGACGGCAGCCGGGTCGCCTTCGCCGCCCTCAACACGCTGTGGCTCGCCGACACGTCCGGCGGCGGGGCCCCGCGGCGACTGCGCGGCGCGCAGCCCACCGGCTACCTCCTCGGGCCGAGCTGGGCCCGCGACGGCCGTTCCCTGGTGTACGCCGACGACCGGGACGGGCTGCTCGGCGTCTACCGCCGCGACATCGCCACCGGCAAGGAGACCGCGCTCGCGACGGGCGGCCGCGTGCACCCGGCCGTCTCGCCCGACGGCGAACGGCTCGCCTGTCTGGACATGACGGGACGGCTCGTCGTACGGGACCTCGCCGCGGGCACCGAACGCGTCCTCGCCGACCCGATGGGCGGCGGCGGGCTGCCCGGACGGCCGAGCTGGTCGCCCGACGGCACCCGCATCGCGCTGTGCGACCGCAACCGACTGAACCTGCGCTTCCGCGAGGGCTACAACCTCATCCGCGTCGTCGACGCCACCACCGGCGCCGCCCGGCTGCACGCCGTCGCACCGCACACCTCCGTCGCCGACCGCTACGACTCCGGACCCGTCTGGTCGCCGGACGGCCGCTGGATGGCCGTGGTCGTCGAGTCGGCGCTGTGCGTGCTGCCCGTCGCGCCCGACGGCTCCCCGCGCGGAGACCTGCGCACCCTCACCACGGAACCGGCCGACCACCCCTCCTGGTCGGGCGACTCCCGGACGCTCCTGTACCTGTCGGGTGCCCGGCTGCGCCTCATCGGCGTCGACGGCGGCTCCGCCCGCACCGTGCGCATCCCCCTCGACCAGCGCAGGCCCGCGCCCGCCGACACGGTCGTGCACGCGGGACGGCTGTGGGACGGCACCGGGGACACCGTCAGGGAGGACGTCGACATCGTCGTGCGCGGCGGCCGCGTCGCCGCCGTCGAACCCCACCGCGCCGCCCGCAGGGGCGGCCGCCGGCACATCGACGCCTCCGGCCGCACGGTCCTGCCGGGGCTGTGGGACACCCACACCCACCCCTGGCAGAGCACCTACGGCGGCCGCCAGACCGCGGGCCAGCTCACGTACGGGATCACCACAGCCGTCTCCCTCGGCGGCTTCGCCTACGAGCAGGCCCGCATCCGGGAGGCCGTCGCCACCGGGCAGCTCGCCGGGCCCCGCCTGCTGAGCACCGGCGAGCTCCTCGACGGCAGCCGCGTCGCGTACAGCATGGGCCGCGCGCACCGCACCCGCGCGGGTCTGCGCCGCTCCCTGGAGCGGGCCGAGCGGCTCGACTGGGACTTCGTCAAGACGTATGTGCGGGCGCCCGGATGGGTGATGGAGGAAGCGGCCCGGTTCGCCCACGAACGCCTCGGTGTGCGCGCGGGCAGCCACTTCCTGTCCCCCGGCATCCAGACGGGGCAAGACCTGACGACCCATCTGCAGGCAACGCAGCGCGCCGAGTTCGGACACGCCACGACCGCGTCCGGGCGTTCCTACGAAGACGTCCTGGAGATCTACAGCGCGCGGGGCGCACGCTTCGCGATGATCGCCACGCCGTTCACGTCCTCGCCGCTCCTGGGAGCCGACCCGGCACTCGCCGACGACCCCCGGGTCACGGCCGTGATGCCGCCGTGGGACGCCGCCCAGGTGCGCAAGGGGGCGGGCGAGCCCCCGACCCCGGACCAACTGGCCACGCTGCGCCGGGAGACCGACGTCTACCGGCGCATCCTCGCCGCGGGCGGCCTCGTCGCACTCGGCACGGACCAGCCCCTGGTGCCGGTCGGCCTGTCCCTGCACCTCGGCCTGCGCGCCCTGCACCGCGGCGGTCTCTCCCCGGTCGAGGCGCTGCGCACCGCGACCGTGCTGCCCGCACGCCTCTTCGGCCTCGCGGACGACCTGGGCACCGTGCAGCCCGGCAGGATCGCCGACCTCACGGTGGTGGACGGCGACCCGTTCACCGACTTCGCCACCCTGGTCCGCACGGTGTCGGTGCTGCGCGGCGGCGTCCCCTACGACACCGCCGACCTCGTGTCGGCGTTCCCGGCCCCACCGAGGCACGAGCGCGGGGGCGGCGACTGGCTGGAGGTGGGGAGGCTGATGCGGCGGGACGGGTGCTGTGATCCCGGGGTGTAGCGCCCGGGGGTTCGGGCCGGGGGTGTGGGCCCGGTGCGGGCCGGGCGCCGGGCCAGACGCAGCGGCTGGGGTTGCGTGGCCAATGTGGCGACGACCAGCCTGAGTGAAACTCCGCAGCCTCTCAAGCCTTCTTCCCCGAACAGTAATAGCAATGCGACACCCATCGGCCCCACCATCCGCACCGGACCTCCACCCCCGCCCGAATAGCGCCAACCACCACACCGCGCCGCCCAGAGTCACCATCACCCCTTCGGGAAAGGTTCTCGACAGCGTCAGGATTCAGCCACGCGGTGGCAGAATCAGTCCCTCTCTTTTCGGATATGGAACTGTGCGGGGATCTCCGCAGGCCACGGCCGTCGGTGACGCCTGCCAGCGTCGGGCCGGTCCTGGGGGAGGCCGGTATCGGCGACCCGCTGCCCGAGCGGAACGAGGGCAGGGTATTACGGGTGTCCCCGTCCTTTTGGCCAATCGTTCGTCAAGCATTCTGTTGGTCGATGTGCCGCCATAAAATAGCGCCTGGTCTATTTTTGATGAGAGCAGAGGCGCGAGCGGAACGGTCGCATCTCGTGCGGCGATGTGGCATGGCAAGCGGCATTTATGGCGCGGCGGCATAAGCCCTCGGCCGACTCGCGGCCATCGCCACACCCGGTGAATGGTAAATGATGAATTCCGGTGCGCCGACGGGGGAAGAGTTTGTGTCGAACGCTGTCCAGGCGCCCGGTTTCGCCACGCTGCACCCCGGCCGCGCGGTCGAGACGCAGCGTGTCGACGGCCGGCTGCAGGTGGTCGCCTGGGACATGGTCGCGGACCGGCGGCGGGTCCTGACGACCCGGCCCGACGGCGTGGACATGAGCGAGATCGAGCCGGACGGCAGCCACATCTGGTGGTTCGACACCGACGGGACGGGCGAGGGCCTCTGGCGCCGGCAGCCGTTCACCGCGGGACCGGCGCCCTCGGCGCTCAGGGGTGTGCCACGCGGCCGCGCCTACGGGGTCGCCTTCGACCGCACCGGCTCGCTGGCGGCGATCGGCGTGGGCGTCCGGGGCACGTCGCGATGCTACGTGGGAGCACCGGGCGGCCCGGGGCGCCTGGTGGGCCGCGCCCCCGGTTTCCTGAGCTTGGTCGACATGACCCCGGACGGCCGGCTGCTCGCCCTGGCCGGGGAGCCCGGCGGAGCCGACGCGGTCGTCCTGTGGCCGTCCGCGGGTGCCGGAGCCCTCCGGCTGCCCGGCGGGCCGAAGGAGAGGCTCTGGCCCATGGAGTTCCAGCCGGACCCCTACGGCGAGCCCGAGCTCCTCCTGGTGGTCGAACGCGCCGACGAGTACACCGTGGCGACCTGGCGCCCCGCCAGGGACCCTCGCCCCCGCCCCCTGGCCGGCTTGTCGTTCGGCTCGGAGATCTCCGCCCGCTGGCACGGCACCGGCCGGGGCGTCCTCATCCAGCACGAGCACGCCGGGCGCAGCCGCCTCGTCGTGGCGGAGCCCGGCCGCGCCCGGGTCACGGACGTCCCCGTGCCCGGCGGCAGCTTCCACGACCTGTCGCCTGCGCCGGACGGCACCCTGCACTGCGTATGGAGCAGCGAGTCGGTGCCGCCTCGCACCCTGCTCCTCAGGCCCGGCGCGTCCGGCACGGCGGCGGGACCGGCAGTCACCCCTCCGAACGGCCCGCGCCGCACCGAGTGGTGGACACCCAGGCGGTACGGGCGCATCCACAGCTTCGTCACCACACCCCCCGGCACCGGCCCGTGGCCCACGCTGTTCCTGGTGCACGGCGGCCCCGCGGCCCACGACCGCGACAGTCACGACCCGCGGATCGACCTGCTCATCCGTGCCGGCTGCGCGGTGGTCCGCACCAACTACCGGGGCTCCACCGGCTACGGGGCACGCTGGCAGCACGACTGGGGCAACCGGGTCGGCCTGGCACAGATCGAGGACCTGGCCGCGGTGCGCGCCGCGCTCGTCGTCGAGGGTGTGGCGGACGCGGACCGCACCGGCCTGTGCGGTTTCTCCTGGGGCGGCTATCTGGCTCTGCTCGCCTCGGCGCACAGCCGGAGCTGTGGTCGCTGGGCATGGCGGCCCATCCGATCGCCGACTACGTGGCGGCCCACCACGCGACGACCCCCGCCCTGCGCGCCGTCGACCGGGAGCTCTTCGGCGGCGGCCCGGACGAGGTCCCCGAGCGGTACCGCGCCGCCTGCCCGCTGACGTACGTGGCACGGGTACGGGCCCCGGTGCTGCTCGTCGCGTCGCCCACCGACGACCGCTGCCCTCCGGAACAGGTGGAGCGGTACGCCGGGGAACTCCGGAGCCTGGCGGTGCGACACGAGGTGGTCTGGGTCGACGGCGGCCACCGGGGCCGCCGCAGCGCGGACCACGCACTGGTGCTCACCACCATGCTCCGGTTCCTCGAGAGCGCTTGGCAGCCGGCTCCCCCTCCCGACCGCCCGGCCGTGTCCCACGGCCGGGTGCCCGACGAGTCCCGGGAAGGAGGTGAGGAACGATGAGGCGACGCAGCGTTCAGAACGACCCGATCAGCACCCCGGAGCGCGACCGTGGCGCGGTGGTCACCGCGTTCACGATCAACATCACGAAGGCCGCCCGGTCAAGCCGTCCCAGGCTCGGCCGAAGGCCGCCGAGGAGAAGTGAGCCCTGCTGCTCCGGGGCTTGGCGTGTGTCCCGGAGCAGTACCGGGCACCGGAAGGCGGGCCACCCCCGGACGCCCGCCGCTGTTCGGCAGCCCCACAACGGAAGTGACCACTCATGCGTATCGTTCTGGTGCAAATGCCGTGGGGGGGCGCTCGACATGCCGTCACTCGCGCTCGGCATCCTGCACACCGCCGCCGCCGAGCGCGGCCATGACGTCGAGGTGCGCTACGCCAACCTGGACTTCGCCGACTGGGCGGCGGAGCGGGCCGGGTTCGGCCTGGACGCCTACACCTACTTCTCCGAGAAGTCGTACTTCCAAGGGGCGGGCGATTCGGCTTCCCCCCGGAGGACCGGCACTCCCACCGCGCGTGGTCGACGGCGATCCTCACCCACGGCGGCGACACCTCCTTCGAGGAGGCGACGACGGAGATGAACGACTATCTGCGGGAGCTGATGGCGGCCCGCAGGGCCGCACCGAAGGACGACATCCTCACCGAACTGGTGCGCGCCTGCGACCGGAGGGAGCTCACCGGGCAGGAGGTCTTCTCCATGGTCTTCCTGCTCCTGATCGGCGGACACGAGACCACCGTCAACCTGCTCGGCACCGCGACTCTCGCCCTGCTGCACCACCCCGACCAGCTCGCCTGGCTGCGCGCCCACCCGGAGGCGATGCCCATGGCCGTGGACGAGTTCCTGCGCTACGAGTCACCGGTGAGCATGGCCACCTTGCGGTTCACCAAGGAGCCGGTGACCGTCGACGGCGTGGAGATCCCGGCGGACGAGCTGGTTCTGGTGTCCCTCGGCGCGGCCAACCGCGACCCGGACCGCTTCCCCGAGCCCGACCGGCTGATCCTGGAGCGGAACGACCCCGGCCATCTGGCGTTCGGCCAGGGACCGCACCGGTGCCTGGGCGCGTTCCTCGGCAAGCTGGAGAGCGAGGTCGCCCTCTGCGGACTGCTCGACCGCTTCCCGCACATCGAGCCGGCCGCCGACGAGAAGACCCTGCCCTGGCGGAACACCATCATGCTGCGGGGCCTGGAGTCGCTGCCGGTGTCGGTGCATGGCTGACCACACCAGGACCTCCCGGCCGCGGGGCCGCTGCCGGCTCCGGATCAGCCTGCTCCCGCTGCGCTTCCGCGGCTACCGGCTGCTGATCGTCGGGCAGGGGACCTCGGAGTTCGGCAACGCCTTCCAGATCGTCGCGCTCCCGCTGCTTGTCCACTCGCACGCGGGCGACGCCCGTGTACTCGGCCTGGTGGTCGCCTCGTACGGGGCGTGCCGGCTCGCTGCCACCCCCCTCGGCGGGGTGCTCGCCGACCGCTTCGGCGCCTGGCGGGTGATGCTGGCCGCCGACATCGGCCGCCTCCTCGCCACCGGGGCCCTGGCCGTGGTGGCCGCCTGCCGGATCGAGAGCTTCCACCTGATCGGTGTCCTCACCGGTCTGGTCGGCGTGGGCGCGGGTCTGTTCCTGCCCGCCGCCTGGGCCGTCACACCGAGCCTCCTGCCCCAGGAGGAGCTGCACGCGGGCAACTCCCTCAACCAGACGGTCAACTTCGCCGCAGGCCTGATCGGCCCGGGTGTGGCCGGCCTCACGGTCGCCTGGCTGAGTCCGGCCGTGGCGTTCACCGTCGACGCACTGACCTTCGCCGCCTCGGCGGTCGCCCTGCTGATGATCGGCCGAGGGCCCTGCGTCGTCCCGGCGAAGGACGTCGCCGAACGCGCCCGCGTCCCGCGGAACCTCACCGGGCTCCTCCGCGAGTCCCGGCTGCTGCGTATCGTGCTCATGGTCACCTTGGCCGCGAACCTCACCATGGGCGGCATGACACGGGTGGCGCTGCCGTCCCTCGCCACGCACGACCTCGGCACCGGCGCAGTCGGCCTCGGCGGCCTGCTCGCCGCGTTCACCGGCGGCGCGTTGCTGGGCGGGCTGGTCTCCGCGGGCCTCGGCGACCCGCGCTCCCGCGGTCGCCCGGCCGTGCTCTGCGGCATGCTCATGGGGGTGGCCGTCGGCCTGGTGCCGTTCACCGGGCTGTGGGGCGCGGTGCTGATGCTGTGCGTCGCGGGGGGCGCCAGTACGGTTCTCAACGTCCTGATCATCACCGGGCTCCAGCAGAACACCCCGCCCGCGCTGCTCGCCCGGGTCATGGCAGCGCTCACCTTCTGCGGCCTCGCTGTCTTCCCGCTGTCGGTGGTCGCGGTGGGCGCCGTGGTCGACGCCTGCGGGAGCCGGGTCGTCTTCGTCGCCACCGGGCTCTCCATGCTCGGCGCCTTCGGATACGCCCTGACACGGGGGGAGTTGCGGGCGATGTGAGGGAGTTCCTCCACGTCCTCACCCGCCGGTCCGTCACTCCGCCGTGCCGTACGCCCCGCCCCGCGCCGCCGACAGGAGCCCCGGCCAGTCCGGGATCTTCACCGGGCCGCGCCCGAGGGACCGCCCGAGATCCGCCTCGGCCCGTTCGATCGCCAGCCACCCCGGCCACTCGACCGGCTGCGTTCCGGCGGCCCGCAGCGCGGTGAGCGGATCGCCGGGCACGTCCCGCAGGGCGAGGGCGGGGGCGTCGGCGAGCAAGGACAGGGCCGTCTCCTTGGCACAGGGACGGTTGGTGCCGATGACGCCGGTCGGGCCGCGCTTGATCCAGCCCGCCACGTACTCGCCGGGCGAGACGGCGCCCTCGCGAAGGACCCGGCCCGCCGCGTGCGGCACCGTGCCCGTGCCGCCGTCGAAGGGCAGCCCGTCCAGGGGCACCCCGCGGTAGCCGACGGACCTGAGGACGAGCTGGCCGCGGATGTCCTCGTACGTCCCGGAGCCGGTCACCGAGCCCGATCCGGCGGGCAGCGTCCGCTCGAAGCGCACCCCGCCCGCCCGGCCCACCGCGTCGAGCACGGCCACCGGCCGCAGGAAGAACCGCAGCCGGATGCGCCGCGCGAGGCCGCGCTCGGGCCTGCCCGCCCAGCCGCGCAGGACCTCCACGTTGCGGCGCCCGGCCGCGGGCAGGCCCGAGGGGTCGAGGTAGGCGGGGTCGAGGGCGAGCTCGGCCGGGTCGACCAGGATCTCGGTGTCCGGGAGCGAGCCCAGCTCCCGCAGTTCCTTGGTGGTGAACCGCGCCTGCGAGGGGCCGCGCCGGCCCACCATGTGCACCTCCCGCACCCGGCTGCGGGCGAGCACGTCGAGCGCCTCGTGCGGAATGTCGGTCGGCAGGAGTTCGGCGGCACCGCGGGCCAGCATCCGGGCGACGTCCACCGCGACGTTCCCGACGCCGATGACCACCGCCGACTCCACCCCGCGCACGAACCGGTCGGGCGGCCCCGCGCCGTGGACGGGGACATCGGGGTGGGCGCTGTACCAGGACACGAACTCGGTGGCGGACCAGCTCCCCGGCAGATCCTCGCCGGGCACCCCGAGGCGCCGGTCGGTCGCGGCGCCCACGCAGTACACCACCGCGTGGTACATGCCGAGCAGCCGCCCCGGCGACAGGGCACGGGGGCCGATCTCGACCCCGCCGAAGAACCGGACGCGCTCGTGCTCAAGGACCGCGCGCAGATTGTTCTGGAGGGATTTGATCTTCTCGTGGTCCGGGGCGACGCCGTACCGCACCAGGCCGTAGGGGCACGGCAGCCGGTCGAGCACATCGACCCGCAGCCCCGGCACGGCGTCCTGCTGGAGAAGGCTCTGTGCGGTGTAGACCCCGCTCGGGCCCGAACCCACGACGGCGACCTGCACGGTGGCACTCCTTCCGCGAGGTGTCCCCGGGGATTCCGCGAGATCCCCCGGGGGGTGCCTGAAGGTGTGGTGATGCCTGCCTGAAAGTCAGCATCGCACCACTGTGCGTCCAGGGGGAGGCGTGCCGCAGCGCGTGTTGGCGGGCGCGGGGGCCGCGGTCCGCGCCGGGCGGGCGGCCCCGGCCGCGGTCAGCCCATCGCGCGCATCCGGTCGATCTCGCTCGTCTGCTGCGCCACGACGTCGTTGGCCATCTCCTCGACCAGGACGTTGTTGCCCTCGGAGAGGGCGTCGGACGCCATCGTCACCGCCCCGCCGTGGTGGGTGATCATCAGTTTCAGGAAGAGCTCGTCGAAGGCCTCGCCGCGGGCCGCCCGCAACTGCTTCAGCTGGGCCGGTGTGGCCATGCCCGGCATGCCCGCGTGGTCGTGCTGCCCGTGTCCCTCGTTCCCGGCCCTTCGCTCGCCCTTCTTCCCCTGGGCCTTCAGCCAGCGCTCCATCGCGCCGACCTCCGGTTTCTGCGCGGCGGTGATGCGGTCCGCGAGGCGTTTCACCTTCGTGGACTTCGCGCGCGCGGGTACGAGGGCCGTCATCTCCAGGGCTTGGCCGTGGTGCGGGATCATCTTCTCGACGTACTCGAAATCGGCCGAGTTGGGGCTGCCGTCGTCGGTTCTCTGCTGCTGTGCGTCCTTCGCGGACAGCGTGGCCGCCGTCTCGCCCGGTTTCCCCGGCACGATCACCGAAGGCCCCGCCGAGGGTGCCGACCCGGCCTCGCCGCCGGAGCCGGAGCCCGCACCGGAGCTCGACCCCGAGTCGCAGGCGCCCAGCGTGAGGACGGCGACCGCGAGGGACACCGTCACGGCCCCGGCGCGGCGGACGGACGTACGGCTTGCGGGAATGCGGCGGTGGGACACGGTGACCTCCTGTGACGCGTGGGGCGGTTGAGTCCGGTCTGGTGCAAGGTGCGCACGGTGCGTACGCGGCGGGCATCAGTCATCAGTCATGTTCCATACGACCCTGTTTCCGATCTGTTGATCTGTACATGAAAGGCACGATACTGCGGGTGTCCGTGCACCGTTCGTCCTTGAACGGCACTAGGGAGGACACAGTGACCCTGTTGAACGAACCCCGAACACGGCGCAGACGGTGGGGAGTCGCGGCGGCCGCGGCCGGGCTGCTCGCCGCGCTGCTCACGGCGGCGCCCGCCGCGGCGACCCCGGACCCGGGCGACGCCCCCAAGGCCCCCAAGAAGGTCTCCAAGAGCGACGCGGCCGAGACCAGGAAGTCCATAGCCGACGGCAGGATCCCCGCGCCGGACGAGATCGTCCACTCCGACAACATCCAACACCTGGCCAACATCCCCAAGGACGCGCTGTCCGACACCAACTCGGACCTCGCCTTCCAGGGCAAGTACGCCTTCGCGGGCAACTACGACGGCTTCCGCATCTTCGACATCAGCAACCCGAAGAAGCCGAGGACGGTCTCGCAGGTGCTGTGCCCCGGATCGCAGAACGACGTCTCGGTCTCCGGCGACCTGCTGTTCCTGTCGACGGACTCCTCGCGCAGCGACAGCTCCTGCTCCAGCACCACCCAGCCCGCCACGGAGAAGTCCTCCTGGGAGGGCATGAAGGTCTTCGACATCAGCGACAAGAGGAACCCGCGCTACGTCGCCGCCGTCGAGACCGCCTGCGGCTCGCACACCCACACGCTGGTCCCCGAGCGCCGCGACGTGTACGTGTACGTCTCCTCGTACGCGCCGAACTCCGCGTTCCCCGACTGCCGGCCGCCGCACGACGGGATCTCCGTCATCAAGGTGCCGCGCGAGGCCCCGCACAAGGCCGCGGTCGTCGGCTTCCCGGTCCTGTTCCCGGGCGAGGGCCCGGACGGCGGCGGCAACCCGGGCGGGCCCACCAACCCGGGTGTCTCCAAGACCACCGGCTGCCACGACATCACCGTGCTGCCCTCCAAGGACCTCGCGGCGGGCGCCTGCATGGGTGACGGCATCCTGTTCTCCATCAAGGACCCCGAGAACCCGAAGGTCGTCGACCGTGTGCAGGACAACGTGAACTTCGCGTTCTGGCACTCGGCGACCTTCAACCAGCGTGCCGACAAGGTCGTGTTCACCGACGAGCTCGGCGGTGGCGGGGGTGCCACCTGCAACGCCGAGATCGGCCCGAACCGCGGCGCCGACGGCATCTACGAGATCAGGGGCAAGGGCACCAAGTCCAAGCTGGTCTTCAAGAGCTACTACAAGATCCCGCGCCACCAGGCGGACACCGAGAACTGCGTGGCCCACAACGGCTCGCTGATCCCCGTCAAGGGCAAGGACCTCATGGTCCAGGCCTGGTACCAGGGCGGCGTCTCCGTCTGGGACTTCACCGACTCCGCCAGGCCCAGGGAGATCGCGTACTTCGAGCGCGGTCCGATCTCCGCCGACAAGCTCGTCGGCGGCGGCTCCTGGTCGGCGTACTACTACAACGGACACATCTACTCGAACGACATGGTCAAGGGCTTCGACGTGCTGAAGCTCAACGACAAGCGCACCAAGCCCGCGGAGCGGGTCCGGCTGCGTGAGCTCAACGTCCAGACGCAGCCGGAGTACTTCGGCGGGCACCACTGACCGACACTGGGGGTTCTTGCTCCCTCGGGGCCGTCCGGCAGCAGCCGGGCGGCCCCATGGCCGTCCGCCGTCGGCGTCAGTAACCGACCCGCAGCCCGTGTGCGGCGAGGACCGGCGCCACCGGCTGGTGATAGGTCGTGCCGCCGTTCCGGCAGTTGCCGCTGCCGCCGACGGCGATGCCGAGCGCCGCGTTGCCGCCGAAGGCCGGAGCGCCCGCGTCGCCCGGCTCCAGGCACAGGGTCGAGCGGAACAGACCGTGCACGACGCCCTCGGGGTGGGTGACGGAGACGTTCACCGCCTGCACGGTGCCGCAGCGGTGGCCCGACGCGCTGCCCACCTGACACACCCGCTGCCCGACCGTGGGCTGTGCCGCCCGGTCGATCCGGTGGCTCTGCCCGCCCGCGGAGACCTCGCTCGGGTAGGAGTAGTCCGGATTGGTGTAGCGGACGAGCGCGTAGTCGCTGCCGGGGAACCGGGACACCTCGGTCTCGCCGACGGGCACGGTCAGGCCCGGGTCGGCGAACCACCGGGTTCCGCGACCGCCGCAGTGACCGGGCAGGAGGCCGTAGAAGCGGCTGCCGTCGGTCGCGTTGAAGGCCACCGAACAGCGGGCGTTGCCGGGGGCGAAGAGCCGGTCGCCGCCGCGCAGGAGACCCTGTTCCGCCCGGTCCGCGGGGGCGGCGCCCGCAGCCGGGGCGGCCGCGAGGGTGAGCGCGGCCAGCGCGGTGGTGAGGGTCTGGAGCAGGATCGTACGAAGCCTCATGACGCGTCCTGAAGGAAGAGAGGGAAGAGAGAGGGAAGGATGGGGGAGGCGGGGCCGCTCGACATTGTGGCCCAGCCCTCCCCGCGGCGCGCCGCCCCCGCAACTACCGTTACATCAGGTGCCCTTGACGCCGAAGGTCACCGTGCGCGCCGCCGGTGCGTGCGCGTGGTTGAACGCCCGTATCAGAACCGTGTGCCCCCCGGACCGCAGCCGCGCCGTCGCCGTCAGCCGCCCGGTGGCCGGATCGAAGCGGTGCGGGATCCGCGCCCCGTCCACCTCGACGGTGATCCGTTCCGCGCGCACACCGGACACCGCGTCCCTGACACGCGCCGAGATCCGCACCTCCGGGCCACTGGCCGCGGCGCCCGCGGCGGGCAGCACCCGGTCGATCACCGGGGCGAGAGCGGGCTGCCTGCCGGGACGGCCGCCCGGACGGGGGCGGCGCTGGACGCGGGAGACGGACGGCGGTACGGGCTCGGCGCCGAGCAGGGCGTCGAAGACGAGCGGCAGATCGACGCCCGGACGGACCGCGTCCCCGGCGGTGACGGTGAACTCCACGCCCACCCGGCCCCGCGCGGGAACCCGCACCCGCGCCCGCCGCGGCGTCACCGACCAGCCGCCGAAGGCCCGCGCGGTGACCGTCACGCTCTCCGGGCCGCCGTTGAAGTTGTAGACGTCGAGCGTCATGCGCGTGGCGGCCCCGAGCCGCTGGCCGAGCGGGGGTTCGGCGTCCCCGTCCGCCTTGCCGGGCGCGGCGTTCGCCGCTGCCCAGCGCTGGCTGAGGACGATGTGCTCCGCGGCCGAGAACGGACGGCGCCGCACCGGAGCGTCGTGTGCCGCGGGCCGGGGGCCTCGCGGCGGCGGCGCGTCGGTGACGAGGTACAGCGGGTCCCGGGACGCGGCGACCCGGACCGTGCCGCGCGCCGAGCGGGGCGGGGTGCCGCGTGCCGCACCCATGATGTCGTACACCCGCGTCGTCCCGTCCGGCACCGGCACGTCGACGTCCCGCGGCTTCGGCGCGCACACGACCGTCACCGTCCGCCCGGCGCCGTCGCCGAACACGAACCCCGCAGCGCGCGGCAGCAGTTCCGGCAGCGACCCGGCATGGTTCGCCTCACCGAGGAGCCCGGTCAGGGCCGCGTACGCGCTGAACGCGGGCAGCGGCTGGAAGTCACGGCTGAACAGCGCGAACGACACGCCCTCGTCGGTGCACGGCGGCCCGCAGAACCAGAACTGCCGGTCCGTGCCCGCCGCGAGGCTCTCCACCGTCGACAGGACGAGATAGCGGGCCTGCGTGCGCTGCATCGCTGGGGAGAGGTCCGTGCCGTGCCCGGCAGGCAGGAACGTGCCCGACTCCGTCATCCACAGCGGAGTCGCCGCCCCGAACCGCTCCCGCAGCTCCCGCTGGTCGTCCGCCGACGACGGGAACTCGGGGTCGGTGTCGTCGAGCGGCGGATAGCCGTGGAAGCTCCACACGTCCGCGTACCGCGCCACGTCGTTCTGCAGCATCAGCTCCTGGAACACGCCCTCCTGCGCGATCCCGGGAAGCACCACCGGCGGCCCGCCCGGTTCGTCCGCGATGCCGAGCGCCGCCGCCTTGACGTACGCGGCGTGCTGGTCGCCGGTGCTCGCGGTGGTGTCCACGTCGGGCTCGTTGGACAGCTGGAGCGCGTCCGCCGTGACCCGTCTGCCCCGCCCCGCCAGGTGCCGGGCGTAGCGGTACGCGTCCCGCAGATCGGCGGGAAGCGGCACCGATGTCGGTGTCATCGCCCAGGCGGGCGGCGCCGAGACGACTTCGAGGACCTTGAGGCCGTGCTCGTGGAAGACGTCGACGACCGCTTCGTGCAGATGGCTGTCGAACGGGCCGCTGGGGCGGCGCTGGGCGGCGGGCCAGGCACTGCCGTCGCGTACGTGGCCCACGCCCATGGCGGCGGTCGCCGCCGCGAGTGCGGGCAGCAGGGGCGGCGGCACCAGGGCGTGGGTGGCGACGTTCACACCGAAGCGGTTGGCGGCGCCGCGGACGGCCCGGCGCGCGGGCAGGTGCGCGAAGTGCCCGACGACCCGGTCGTCGGGCCCCGGGCTCAGGGCGGCGACCACCCGGTGGTTGCCGGGCGCGAGGACCGGCAGCGGGGCGTCCGCGCCCCGGGCGCCGGCCGGGACGCGCACGGCCCCCGACGCCACCTCCCGGGCGAAGTAGTCGTGGACGCGGTACGTCACCGTCAGGGCCCGCGGCGCCGCCGCGTTCAGCCCGAGGCGCAGCGCCGCCCGGTCGTCGCCCCGGTAGTGCCCGAGGTTGCCGGGCGGCCCCGCGAGCCGCACGGACGTGAGCGCCACGGGGACGGGTGTGAGCGTGAACTCGTCGAGGAGGAAGCGGTATCCGGTGCGCTCGTCCAGGACGGTGGGCCCGTCCACGGTGAACGTGAGCGTGTTGGCGCCCCGGCGCAGTTCGACGTCGCCGAGGGTGACGCGCGACAGGTCGCCCCAGGCCTTCGGGGACTCGTACCAGTACGGCTGGGAGCGGGAGACGGGCCGCGCGGGGCCGTCGTTGACGGTGATCCTGACGTACGAGCCGGTCTCCTCGACGTGCGGCTGCTCCACCGGCACCGTGGCGACCGCCCGCAGCAGATACGGTCCCGCCGCCGGGACGTCCACGGTGTACGTGGCGTACCAGCCGCCGTGCGGGGGCGGCGGTTTCGCGGTGGCGAGAGCGAGGAGCCTGCCGCCTCTCGCCCGCGGGTCGCGGGCCGTGGGAATCGTGGTGCGGGCGGTCTGCTCGCCCTGCACGGTGATGTCGGAGGTGCCGTTCCGCGAGGTGGCCGCGGCAGTGTCCTCGTGCGGGGTGGTCGCGGAGGTGTCGCCCTGCGGGGGTGCGCCGGTGGTGCGGCGGTTGCCGGGTGGCGCGGTCCTCGCGGTGGCGGCCGTGGCCGTCAGGGCGAGCCCCGCGGCGAGGCCGCCCGCGACGGCTGTGCGTCGGTCGATGCTCATGGGTCCAGCACACCGTGGCCAGGACCCGGGCACGTCCTGCGCGGGCAGGGCCTTGTCCCCGGCCACGGGGTCCATCGCGCCTCCACCTGAGGGTGGAGGGCGCCGCCGGTGCCGGAACGAACGCCGCCGGTGGGGAACGCCGTCGGGAGGGGAGGACCGCCGGTTGGACGACGCCGCCGGTAGGGTCGGGGCGTGGGACGGGGAGCGGTGCGCGCGGGGCCGGGCGCGGCGGGCGCGCCGACGGGCGCATCGACGCGTGGGGGCCTTGGCGGCGCCGACGCGGTGGTGCCCGCGGTGCTGTTGGCGGGACAGTTCCTCGTCGTGTTCCTCTCGGGGGCGTTCACGGACGGGACGCCCGTGTTCACGTTCACGGGGGCGCCTTGGGAGCCCGGAGCTCCGGGGGCGGGCGACGGGGGCGGCGCCGGCGATGCGAGTGGTGCGGGCGGCGCAAGTGGTGCGGGCTCTGCGACTGGCGCGGGCGGCGCCAGCGAGGTGGGTGGCGCGGCCGGATGGCAGGCGCTGCTCGGCGTCCTTGCGGTGGCCGTGGTCGCGGTCGTCCTGACGGGGCGCCGCAGGGCGCCGGGGCCGGTGTTCGCCGTCGCCCTCGCCGCCGACGGCGTCACGGAGGCGCTGCTGCCGCAGACCGTGGTGACGCCCGCGCCTGCCTGCGCGCTGTGGATCGCCCTGTACTCCCTGGCCTCGCACGACGCCGCGCGCCGCGCGCTCGGCGCCGCCGTCCTCGCCACCGCCGTCCTGCCGCTGCGCGGCGTCCCGCTGCCCGGCATCGACGACCCGGCGCCGGGGCCGCTGCCCGACGACCTCCTCGCGGGCGCCCTGCTGCACCTGGCGATCGTGCTCGGCGGACGCCTGCGCCACCACCGCACCGCCCGCCGCGCCCGGCTCCTCGGCCGCCTCGCCGCGGTTGAGCGCGAACGCGCTGCCGCTGTCGCCGCCGAGCGCGAACGTCTCGCCCGCGATCTGCACGACGCCGTGGGCCACCATCTGACCGGCGTCGCGGTGCAGAGTGCCGCCGCCCACCGCCTGGCCGCCACCCGGCCCGAACTGGCCGCCCCCGCCCTGGCCGCCGCCGCGGCGACCGGCCGGGGCGTCCTCACGGCTCTGGGCCGCGTGGTGTCCGTCGTGTCCGTCACGTCGGCTGCGCCTGTCACGTCTGCCTCGTTGGGTGTGTCTGCCGCGTCTGCCGCGTCTGCCGCGTCTGCCGCGTCTGCCGCGTCTGCCGCTTCCACCGTGTCCGCCGCTTCCACCGCGTCCGTCACGTCCGTCACGTCCGTCACCTCCGCCTCGTCCGTCGCGGGTGACGAAACCTCCAGGACCCCGCCCGACACATCCGTCCCGCACCTGTGTGCCGGCCTGGAACGCCTCGGCTTCCCCGTCACCCTCACCACCGAGGGCCGCCCCCGCGCACTGCCGGGCGAGACCTCAGTGGCCGCGTACCGCATCGTGCAGGAGTCCCTGACGAACGCGATGCGGTACGCGGCCGGCGCACCCGTCGCGGTGCGCCTGCGCCACGATCCCTACGGGGAAGGGGAGTTGCGGATCACTGTGGTCAACGGGCGACCGCCGGGGGAGGCCGGGGCGGCGGTCCCGGGCGCGCCCTTGGGCACGGGCCGGGGGCTCGCGGGAATGCGGGAGCGGGCCGACCAGGTGGGCGGACGGCTGGCCGCGGGGCCGACGGGCGACGGGGGCTGGGCCGTCGAGGCGTCCCTGCCGGTTCCCGGACCGGGCCCGCGGACCCGGGCCAGGCTCGCGGACGCGGCGGTGTTCGCGCTCTGCGTGGCGGTGCCCCTGCTGCTGTCCACCGCCGTGCCGCACGCCCTGTTCCCGGACCCGACGCCCCGTCATCTCGCGCTGCTCACCGCTCTGTTGCTGTTCCACGCGGCACCGCTCCTCCTCCGTCGGCGCGCGCCCGCCGCCGTCCTGGCCGCGCTGCTCGTGACGACGCTCGGCTGGTCGGCCGCCTGCTCCGTGGGGCTGCTCGACTTCGACTGGCTGGGTCCGCTCGCCTTCGCGTGGACCGCGGAGTTGATCGCCCTGTACGCGGTCGGGGCGTACGGGCCGGCCCGCGTGACGTGGCCCGCGCCGGTGGCGGTCGGCCTGGCGGGCGGCCTGGCGGTGGGGTTCGCGGTGGCGGGCGACCCCGCGGAGTCGGCGGGCCCCGGCGCGACGGTGCTGCTCGCCGCCCTCGGACTCGCCGCGGTGCCCTGGCTGCTGCCCGTGTGGGCCCTCGGCCTGCTCGCCCGTGCCCGGCGCGGCGAGGGCGGCCCCTGGGAGCGGCGGCTGCTCGACGCCGTCGCCGCGCGGGTCGGCGAGGCCGTGACGGGCGAGCGGCGGCGCGTCGCGACGGGCCTGCACGCGACGGTCGTCGCCCGCACGGTGACACTGGTACGCCGCGCGGAGGCGGGCCTCGCCCCGTCCGCCGACCCGGGGAAGGCCCTCGCCGCGACCACGGACGCGGCACGCGCGGCGCTCGCGGGGCTGCGGGAGCTCCTGGACGCCCTGGAGGACCCGGGGGAGGCGGCGCCGATCACCTCGCCCGGACACGTGACCAGCGCCTCCCCTCTGAGAGGGGCGGACGCGTGAAAGAGCAGGACGCATGAGAGGAGCGCGGCGCAGCCCTGGAGACCGGGCACGTGCACGGAGCGCGGCGCATCCCCGGAGACGGACACATGACGGGGGGCGGAGCGGACGTATGGCGGGGCGGGTCTCTGGACGGGGGCGGGACGGACGTATGACGGGGGCGGGAATCCAGACGGGGACGGACGGACGCATGACGGGGGCTGGGCGGACACATGACGGAGGCGGAGCGGACGCATGGCAGAGGTGGGACGGACTCAGGACGGGGAGGGCACGGGCGCATGAATGGGGCGGACGTATGAACGAGGCGGACGCATGAACGGGGCGGGCGCATGACCACACGGGTGCTCGTCGTGGACGACCAGGCCGTGGTCCGCGCCGGTTTCGCGGCGGTCATCGAGGACGAGCCGGACCTGACCGTGGCGGGCCAGGCGGCGGACGGCGGCGAAGCCGTCGAACTGGCGCGCGCGAGCCGCCCGGACGTGGTCCTCATGGACATCCGCATGCCCGGCATGGACGGCCTCACGGCGACGCGCCTGCTGACGGCGGCGGACCCGCCCGTCCGCGTCCTGGTCCTCACCACGTACCGCCGCGACGAGTACGTGTTCAGCGCGCTGCGCGGCGGCGCCTCCGGATTCCTGCTCAAGGACTGCGACCCGCAGGAACTGGTCGACGCCATCCGTACGGTGGCCGCGGGCGAGGCGCTCCTCGCCGCCGAGGTCACCCGGCGCCTCATCGACGCCTTCGCCACCGGCGCCGTCGCCCCGCGGGCCCGCCCCGACGGCCGCCTCGACGCCCTGACCGGCCGCGAGCGTGACGTCCTGCGCGAGGTCGCACGCGGCCTCAGCAACACCGAGATCGCCGCGACCCTGGGCATCGGCCGCGCCACGGTCAAGTCCCACATGAACGCCCTGCTCGCCAAGTTGTCCCTGCGGGACCGCGCCCAGGCGATCATCTTCGCGTACGAGGTGGGGATCGCGCGACCGGGAGAACACCGGTGAGGGGCGGGCCGGGAGCAGCCGGGCGGGTCCCGGCCGGGGCGGCAGGGACCCGGCCGGGACCGGAGCCGGGCGTCAGTCCCTGCGGTACTGCGCGGCCGACCCCTTGGTCCCCTCGTCCTCGTACGAGCCGGCCTTGCCGCGGTCCACGTGGAACTTCGTCAGCGTGGTCACGGGGGACCGCGGGTCGCGGCGGTCGCCGACGACGCGCATGTGGGTGGTGAAGCGCCGGGGCGTCACCTCGTACACGTCGTAGCCGTACCGGTTGCCCTCGAAGTACTTCAGGTGCGGGTTGGCCTTGCCCATGAGGGGGCCGTTGGCGGCGTTCCACTCGGGGGAGTAGGCGCCGGAGGTCACCGAGTGGGCGGTGAACTCCGTGCCGATCAGCGGCGATCCGGGCTGGTCGAAGTCGGTGCGGATGTCGTCGACGAACGCCGAGTGCCAGTCGCCGGTGATGACGACCAGGTCCTCGAGGCCGCTCTGGTGGACGTGCCCGAGGACCTCCTTGCGCTCGGCGAGGAAGCCGTCCCACTGGTCGGTGAACATGTACGAGCCGCCCGGCCTGCCCCGCAGCTGGCTCAGCATGATCGAGTTGGCCCACACGTGCCAGGAGTCCGGGGCGCGGTCGACGGTGCGCTTGAGCCAGGCCTTCTGCTCGGCGCCGAGGATCGTGCCGTCGGGCAGGTTCTGCGCGGAGCGGTACGAGCGCAGATCGAGGATGCTCAGTTCGAGCAGGTCGCCCCAGCGGCGCACGCGGTGGATCTCGGGGTCGGGCAGGGCCATGCCGCCGAAGGAGTCGCGGTGCGGCATGTGCTCGAACCACGCCTGGTAGGCGGCCGCGCGGCGGCGCATGAAGGGGGCGCCGCCCCCGGTGCCGCTGTAGTCGTTCACGACCTCGTGGTCGTCCCAGGTCAGGAACCACGGATGGGCGGCGTGCGCCTCGCGCAGCGACTTGTCGCCCTTGTACAGGGCGTGCCGCTTGCGGTAGTCGGCGAGGGTGAGGATCTCCGGCCCGTCGTGGTCGCGTACGTGCTTCTCCGGTACGCCGCCGACCTGGCCGTGCTCGTAGATGTAGTCGCCGAGGTGGATGACGAAGTCCACGTTCTCGCGGGCGATGCCCCGGTGCGCCGCGTAGAAGCCGTCGTGGAAGGCCTGGCAGTTGGCGGCGGCGAAGGTGACCTTGGAGACCCGGCCGCGCGGCGCGGTCCTCGTACGGCCGACGCGGCTTGTCCTGCCGAGCGCCTTGAACGCGTACCAGTAGTGACGTCCGGGCGCGAGACCGCTCACCGGTACGTGCACGCTGTGGCCGAGCGTCGCCGACGCGGGCGCGGTGCCGCGGGCGACGACGTGCCGCAGCCGGGAGTCCCTGGCCACCACCCAGTCGACTTCCACGACTTCGGGGAGTCTCTGCTCGGCGGCGAGGGGTTCCGGCGCGAGTCTGGTCCACAGGAGCACCGAGTGCGGCTGCGGATCACCGGAGGCCACCCCGAGCGTGAACGGCGCCGGATCGTACTCGGCGCCGAGGCGCTCGGCGGCCTCACGGGCCTGCGCCGGGGTGAGGCCCGCGGCCAGCGGCCAGGCGAGGTTCAGCGCGCCGGCGGCCGCGGCGGCCTTCAGCAGATCACGGCGGTTGACGGTCATCGGTGGCCTCCGTCGGCGCTGAGGGTGAGGGAGAGGGCGTCCGCGTAGCCGTCGTTGGAGGTGCCGCCGCCGCTGCGCGTGAAGACGAGGAGGAGCCGCGCCGAGCGGGCGGTGGGCGGCACCGCGGCCTCGGCGGTGCGCTCCACGAGGCCCGTGCGGCCCTCCCGGTCCCCGGCGCCGACCGGGCCGAGGACGCTGAGAGCGACCGGTGTGCCCTCGGCGTCGCGGAACTCCACGGAGAACCTGGCGCCGTCCTCCTGCCCGGCGTAGCCCCCGAGCCAGGCGGACAGGGTGTAGCGCACCCGCCCCGCGTCGACGGCCCGGCGCCCGGTCCGGCCGGTCCTCGGCAGGGAGACGTCCTGGACCAGGGCGGTGCGCGCGCTGTTGCCGCCCGAGAAGAAGCGGCTGCCGCGCCGGGCCGGGCCGGGGTCCGAGGGCGTCGGGTAGCCGCCGCCCAGGCTGTAGGCGATGAGCGCCGGGGCGCCCTGGGCGACCTGCCAGCCGCGGACCTCCGTGACGGGGTCGGCGGTGCCGCCCGCCCCGCTCTCCGCGTCGCCGTTGACGACCAGATTCACGCACGCCTCCTGTGATCGTTGGGTTGAGCGCGGTCAGCCCACCAGCCGCGTGTGAACCAGGAGAAGCATTCCGGCGAATTCTGCTACGTCCGCACCCGCGTCCGCTCCCGTCACGGCGCTGGGGCCCGGCCGAGTTGTCCCGTACGCCTGCCGTCCCGTACGCGGCCTGTGATCCTGGACAAATCCCGACGCCCTGACAACCTCCCCGGTCCCCCGTGCCTCCTTATGGTCAACGGCCCTCGCCGACTGACTGACCACCTGACCGGAGGGCCGGGGACAAGGAGGGGAACTGTGCGTACGCACAGATGGAGAAACACCGCGCTCGCGACCGGCATGGCCGGGGTGCTCGCCGCCACGGGGGCCACGGCCATGGCCGACACCAGCACCCCGGCGGCGCCCCGAGTGCCCGACCTGCGCGCCGACGTGAACCGTGACGGACACGTCGACGTCGAGGGCGCCAGCGACACGGCGGGCGAGAACACCTGGACGGCGCGGCGCGGCGCGATCGTGCTGCCGAACGTCGACGACGACGCGAAGCGCTGTCCGGTCAAGGACGCCCGCGGCAGACCCCTGTCGGACGCGAAGCTGGCCCGGTGCAACGACGCGTCCGACACCAAGGTCAACGGCGCGCGCGACGCCGCCGACCTGGCCCGCCTGAAGACCGTGCCGCTGACGGAGACCTCCGCCACGAGCCACGGCACCGTCAAGGCGATCGGCCCCGGCGCCAAGAAGGCCCACCTGTTCGTCAGGCGCGACGGGCGGTGGTCCCTGCTGCGGCCCACCGACCGGCTCTCCGCCTCCGAGCTGCGCGCCGGTGTCGAACTGGGCGTCGAGGCCACGGACGTGGTGCGCGACGCGCGCAAGTGGAACGGCGAGATCAAGGTCCGGTTCACGGTCACCGGCGGCGGCACGTCCCGCTCCGACGACGTCGTACTGCGCACCGCCCCCGTCCTCACCCACCACCACCTCCAGCGTGCCGAGGAAGTCCTCGTCACCAAGGTGAAGGGCGCCGGTGCCTACGGCCGCGACCAGCGCAAGTTCGTCAAGGAGCTGGCCAGGCAGGTGAAGGACGCCGGCATCGGCAAGCCGCTGACGACCTTCACGAAGTACGGCGACCCGTGGGCGCAGGACTTCGTCGAGCCCGCCTACGCGAGCATGCCCGGCACCGGCGGCAAGCCGCGCACCATGCGGGTCATGATCCGCTCCGCGCAGCCCGACCGGGAGGCGGGCCGCGAGCTGTTCGAGAAGCTGCGCGGCCCGGACGTGGGTGTGGTGCAGGTCGGCAAGCCGACGGCGAACGAGGAGTGGACGCTCAACTCCATGGGCAACCTGGAGACCATCCCGCCGTACACCCTGAACGGCAGGAGCTACCCGGCGGGCCGCGTCATCCAGGGCTACCGCGCCGACTCGGGCTCCAAGCCCGCCAAGTCGATGCGTACGTTCCTGTCCTCGCAGGGAGTGCAGGCGCCGCTGCTGCTCGACACGTCGTGGCTGTCGGTCGGGCACGTGGACGAGTTCGTCCAGTTCCTGCCCGCCGACACCGAGCGCGGCTGGCGCGTCGGCGTCGCCGACCCCGCCGCGGGCGTGGAGCTCCTCCGCAAGGCCAAGAGGGACGGGCACGGCGGGACGAAGATGTTCTCCGTCCCGCGCGGCAGCGACATCCCCGCGCCCAAGGAGACCATCGACCAGGTCCTCGCCAAGGCCTCGTTCCACGCCGACAACAAGGTGGCGGCCGAACGCATCAAGGCGAACCTGGACGTCCTCAAGCGCGAGACCGGCGTCACCGACGCGGAGATAGTGCGGGTGCCCGGCCTGTACACGCGGGACTCCGACGAGCGCGCGGACCTCAGCGGCAGCCGCAAGCTGCGCCGCATGGGACCGGACGTCCTTCAGGAGTTCAGCCAGCTGCGCGACGCCGACCGGGCCCGCGGCGGCCGGGACGCCGCGGACGGACCCGCGAGCGGCGCCGCCGCCGTCCGGCCGAACAGCGCCTATGTGCCCGGCGCGGTCAACGGCGTCCTGCTGAGCCCGACCCGCTATCTGGCACCCAAGCAGTGGGGTCCTGTCATCGGTGGCCGGGACGTCTTCACCGAGGCGGTGAACTCCGTGTACGCGAAGGCGGGGTTCACCACGACCTACATCGACGACTGGTACACGTACCACCTCGGCATGGGTGAGGTGCACTGCGGTACCAACACGCTGCGGGACGCCCGTGCGCCGTGGTGGCCCACGGCGTAGCCGCTGCCTTCGTCGGCGGGACCGGTACGCCAGGACGGGTACCGGCCCCGCCTCTTCCCGGAGCCTCGGCCTCCGCCGCTGCTCCGGGCCTGCGCCCCGCCTCCGCTCCGCGCCCGTGACCCGTCTCTGCTCCGGGCCCGCGCCCCGCCTCTGCCCTGGGCGAATCTGCCGCAAGCCGAGAAACCGGCTCCGGCGCCGCCGGGCGGCCCACAGTGGACCGGGCGGACCGCACGAGCGGTCCCGCCGTTCGCTCCACGACGAGGAGGCCGTGCCATGACACCGCCGCACACCGCCTGGGCGCCGCCGCGCGCCGCCGACGGGGACACCCCCGTCACCCGCTTCGACGACCAGCTCGCCTCCCATCTGCTCGGCCAGCGCATCGTGTTCCTCGGCACCCAGGTCGACGAGGTCTCCGCGAACCGGATCTGCGCCCAGCTCCTGCTGCTGTCCGCGGAGGACCCCCGTACCGACATCAGCCTCTACATCAACAGCCCCGGCGGCTCGGTGCACGCAGGTCTCGCCATCTACGACACGATGCAGCTGATCCCCAACGACGTGGCCACGCTCGCGATGGGGTTCGCCGCGAGCATGGGCCAGTTCCTGCTGACCGTCGGCACCCCGGGCAAGCGGCACGCGCTGCCGAACGCGCGCATCATGATGCACCAGCCGTCGGCGGGCGTCGGCGGCACCACCGCGGACATCGCGATCCAGGCGGAGAACCTGGAGTTCACCAAGCGGTCCATCGAGCGGCTCACCGCCGAGCACACCGGGCAGACCCCGGAGACCATCGCGCGTGACGGCGACAGGGACCGCTGGTTCACCGCCGCGCAGGCCAAGGAGTACGGCATGGTCGACCACGTGGTCGCGTCCCTGCCCGACGTCCGGCCCGCCGCGTCCAAGCGACGGATGGGGCTGTAGAGATGAGCCCGTACACGAGGGACACGAGTCACTACTCGATGGACATGAGCCAGTACACGATTCCGACCGTCGTCGAGCGCACCCCGCAGGGTGAGCGCGCCTACGACGTCTACAGCCGGCTGCTGTCCGAGCGGATCATCTTCCTCGGCACCGAGATCGACGACGGCGTCGCCAACGTCGTCATCGCCCAGCTCCTCCACCTGGAGTCGTCCGCGCCGGAACACGAGATCGCCCTGTACATCAACTCGCCCGGCGGCTCCGTCACTTCCCTGATGGCCATCTACGACACCATGACCTTCGTCGGCGCGCCCATCTCGACGTTCTGCGTCGGCCAGGCCGCGTCGACCGCGGCGGTGCTGCTCGCGGGCGGCGACCCCGGGCGGCGGTTCGTCCTCGAACACGCCCGGGTCCTGCTCGGACAGCCGGCGAGCGGCGGGCAGCAGGGGACCGTGTCGGACCTGAGCCTGCACGCCAAGGAGATGGTGCGCATCCGCAGCCAGGTGGAGGAGGTCCTCGCCCGCCACACCCACCACGACGTGGCGACGCTGCGGGCCGACACCGACCGCGACAAGGTGTTCACCGCGCACGAGGCGGTCGCGTACGGGCTCGCCGACGAGGTCGTCAGCCGCCGTCGCGCGACGCTCGGCTGAGGCCCACGCCTGCCGCGAACCGGGCGACGACCGGCTCCAGACAGCCCGCGTGGTCGGCGCCCGCGCCGCCGAGGCGTGCGAGCCCCGCCGGGGAGCCGACGAACGCGATCCGGTCCAGCTCCGGTTCGCGGCCCCGTGCCTCCTCGGCGGACGCGAGGTCCGCGAACCGCCCGCGCAGGTGCGCCGGAGGCCGGGCCGGGGCGAGGAACAGGACGCCCGCGCTCCCGTACGGGCCGCGCGCCACGCCCCACAGGGTGAGGTCCTCGGGGAGCTGAGTGACACCGGTCTCCTCGGCCAGCTCCCGGGTGGCGTTGCGGCGCAGCGCGGCCAGGTCGAGAGGCACGCCCTCCGGTGGCGGTTCGACGGCGCCGCCCGGCAGCTGCCAGCGGCCGGGCGCCGCCGTCGACGCGGCCATCCGTCCCACGAGCAGCCGCCCGTCCGGGGTCGGCTGGAGCACGTCGGTGTAGAGGGACGCCACGCACGCGGTCGCGCCGGGGACACGGCGCAGGCCGTAGCGGCGGTACGTCGTCCTGACCCAGGTGAGCACGAGACCGCGCGAACCGTCCTCGGCCAGCCCCGCACACGCCGCCACCGGGCCGTCGAAGAGGGACGGCCCGGCCCGGACCGCCTCGTCCCAGATCCGGTCCATGGCCGCCCGCTCCCGGGGCGGCACCGGCGGGGCGGTGGCCTCGACGAGGTGGATGCGGCGTACGTGGAGGAGTTGGTCCGTGCTCGGCACCCTAGGCGGCGAGCCGCAGCTGCGCCTGGTGCGGGCCGCCGCCCCGGCCCGTGGCGGCGCGGGACGACGCGAGGGGCGCGGCGGCGAGGGGAGTGGTGACTGTCGACACCGCGCGCCCGCGCACCGGCGCCGCACCACCGCGGGCGCGCGGGCGGCGCAGGGCGAGCAGCAGGTCGCCGTGGGCGAGGGCCAGCAGGTCGGCGAGGTCGAGGCCGAGCGCGGCGGCCGCCGCGGCGAGCACCTCGGATGACGCCTCCTTGCGGCCGCGCTCGACCTCGGAGAGATACGGCACCGAGATCCGCGCGGCGTCCGCGACGTCCTTCAGCGTCCGCTCCTGGGCCTGGCGTTCACGCCGCAGGACGTTCCCGACGAGATCGCGCCAGAGAGGCTGTCTGGGCGCGGATCCGGGCGCTGCGGCGGGGGCCGCGGCCCGCGGGGCCGGGCGCAGGGGGATGACGCGGGCGGCCCGGCCTCCCGTGGGCGGGAGGTCCGCGGGCTCGGCCCCGGCAGGCTTCGAATTCGTCGCGTGGCTGCTCACGGCTTCAGAGTAGGAGCGGTGATCTCCGTGCGGTCGGCGTTCTGCCGACGGCGTAGCGCGTTCTGCCGACGGCGTAGCGTGTTCCGCCGACGGCACAGGGCGTTCTGCCGACGGCGAAGCGGCCCCCATGCCGCTTCCTTCGGGGAGGCCCCCGAGGCTCGACCCTCTGGCCGGGGAACCCAGCGGACCACCCCGCACGTTGAAGCGATTGGCGCACCGGCGCCCTCCGTCGAGCGACGGCACACCGACCCGACCAGGAGGCCCCGCGTGCAGCAGCGCACCCGGTCGGCGCGCCTGGCCGCGTCCCTGCTGTCGGCGGTCGTCGCCGTCCTCGCGTTCGCCGTGCCCTCCCGCGCGTCGACCGTGGCCACCGCCGGTCCCGCGGCGGCCCGCGCCTGGGTGGCCGCGGCGCCCGACGCCACCGCGGGGTCCCCGGGCCGCCAGCGCCCGGCGGCCCACGGCCCGCACCCCTCGTACGGCAAGGACGGCCCCCGCGCGGTCCACGCGACTGCCGCGCACCTGCACCACCTCCAGATCCCGCACCCACCGGGCCCCGGCACCGCGGGCGGCGGCACGCACGACGTGCCGCACCGTGCCCTCGGCGGCCCCGACGCCCGGCTCCACCCCGCC
This sequence comes from Streptomyces typhae, assembly GCF_009755605.1. Taxonomy (GTDB): domain Bacteria; phylum Actinomycetota; class Actinomycetes; order Streptomycetales; family Streptomycetaceae; genus Streptomyces; species Streptomyces typhae. The sequence goes on along the minus strand of NZ_WPNZ01000006.1, from coordinate 203,153 downwards.
ACGCCGCCCACACGGTTCGCGGACGCCGCACCCGAGCCGCGCGGGCCCCCGTCCCGACGGAGCTGACACCACCCACCGGACGCCGCGGACCAGTACGCGCCGTCCGCCTTCGTCATGCCTTCGTCATGCCTTCTTCGAGGAACTTCCCCAGTGGAACTTCCTCCGTGGAACTTCGTGGATGTGGAGAACCCCCATGCCCCGCGCACCCCTGTGGCGGGCGCTCGTCGCGCTCGTCGCCGTCGCCGCCTCGCTGTACATCGCCCTCACGCAGTCGCCCCGCCTGGGGCTAGACCTGCGGGGCGGCACGCAGATCGTCCTGGAGACCAAGGACTCACCCACCGTCGAGGCCGACGCCGACGCCACCCGCAGAGCCGTCGAGGTCCTGCGGCAGCGCGTCGACGCCCTCGGCGTGTCCGAACCGAGCCTCGCGCAGGCCGGCGACCGGAGGATCATCGTGGAGCTGCCGGGGGTGCGGGACCCCCGGGAGGCCTCCGAAGTGATCGGCCGCACCGCGCAGCTGACGGTGCACCCGGTGGCGGCCGAGACCGACCGCAAGGGCCCCGCACGGCCCGCGCCCGACGGCTCCCGCACCCTGCCCGACCCCGACCGCCCCGGCGGGCACCTGGAGCTCGGGCCGACCGTGCTCACCGGCGACGGCGTCAAGAACGCCGAGGCCGCCCTCGACCAGCAGTCCATGAACGGCTGGTACGTGACGCTCGACTTCCGCGGCAAGGCGGGCGGCGACTGGGCCGACGTGACCGGCAAGGCGGCGTGCGCACCGCAGGGTTCGCCCGAGCGGCGGGTGGCCATCGTGCTCGACGGCAAGGTCATCTCGGCGCCCGGCGTGAACGCCGACGTGGCGTGCGGGACCGGCATCACGGGCGGCACCACCCAGATCACCGGCGGCTTCGACGAGGACGAGGCCCGCGACCTGGCGGCGCTCGTCAAGGGCGGCGCCCTGCCCGTGCCCGTCGACGTCGTCGAGCAGCGCACCGTCGGCCCGACGCTCGGCGCCGACGCCATCGCCGCGAGCACCCAGGCCGCCCTCATCGGCCTGGCCCTGACCGCGCTGTTCATCACCGTCGTCTACCGCCTCCTCGGCGCCCTCGCGACCGTCGCGCTCGGGCTGTACGGGCTCATGTCGTACGCGGCCCTGGTGGCGATCGGCGCCACGCTGACGCTGCCCGGCCTCGCCGGGTTCGTCCTCGCGATCGGTATGGCGGTCGACGCCAACGTCCTTGTCTTCGAACGCGCCCGGGAGGAGTACCTCGGCACGCGCGGCACCGGCAGCCTCCCCAAGTCCCTGCACACGGGCTTCGCCAAGGCCTGGAGCGCCGTGATCGACTCCAACGTCACCACGCTGCTCGCCGCGGGCCTGCTCTTCACCTTCGCCACCGGACCCGTGAAGGGCTTCGGCGTGACGCTGTCCATCGGCGTCCTGGTGTCGATGGTCTCCGCGTTCGTCGTCTCACGGGTGCTCGCCGAGACCGCGGTGCGCCGCGGCTTCGTGCGCCGCCGCCCCCGCCTCACCGGACTCGCCGCCACCGGCCGGGTCCGCGCCCTGCTCGCGCGCCGCGAACCCCGCATCGTGCAGCACCGGCGCCGCTGGCTCGGCGCGAGCGCGCTGCTCGTCGCCGTCGCCGTCGCGGGCATCGTCGTGCGCGGGCTCGACCTGGGCGTGGAGTTCACCGGCGGGCGTCTCGTCGAGTACTCCACCAGCAAGCAGGTGGACGCCGACACGGCCCGCGAGGCCGTCGCCGACGCCGGGTTCCCGCGCGCGGTGGTGCAGGAGTCCGGCGCGGGCGACATCAGCGTCCGCACCGGTGAACTGAGCGACGCCGAACAGCACAGGATCAAGGAGACGCTCGCCGAGCACGGCGGCGGCCGGGTCGAGGTCGAACGCGACGAACGGATCGGCCCGAGCCTCGGGGACGAACTGCGGCAGAAGGCGCTGATCGCCCTCGGCATCGCCGTGGCCGCCCAGCTGATCTATCTGACGGTGCGGTTCCGCTGGACCTTCGCCTCCGCCGCCGTCGTCGCCCTGGTGCACGACGTGCTCCTGGTGGTGGGCCTGTTCGCGTGGCTCGGCAAGACGGTCGACAGCGTCTTCCTCGCCGCCGTCCTCACCGTGGTCGGCTACTCGGTCAACGACACGGTCGTCGTCTTCGACCGCGTCCGGGAGGCACGCCGCCGCGACCCGCGGGCGGCGCTCGCGGCGACCGCCAACACGGCCGTCGTGCGGACCCTGCCGCGCACCGTGAACACGGGCATGGGCGCCCTGTTCGTGCTCGGCGCGCTCGCCGTGCTCGGCGGCGACTCGCTCGCGGACTTCTCCGTGGCGCTCATCGCGGGCGTCGTCCTCGGCGTCCTGTCGACGGTGTCGGTCGCCGTACCCGTCGCGGTCCTCCTGGAACACCGCAAGCCCGCGCCGCCGCGCGGCCCCGCAGGCGGGGAGCGCGGCAGGAGGACACCGGGCACGAGCCCGCTGGAGGCGCGGCGGCAGCGGGGTACGGGAGCGGTCGTCTGACGCCCGACCGGCTGCGGCGCGCTCGTCCGACGCCCGGCACGCTGCACGGCTGAGCCCGGTCGTCGCTGTCCGGCGTCCGGTCGCCCGGCACCCGGCTGCGCGTGCACGGCTGAGCCCGGTCGTCCGCTGTCCGGCTGTCCGGCTGTCCGGCGTCCGGTCGCCCGGCACCCGGCTGCGCGACTCCTGGGCGTCCGCCGTCCGATCCGGCCGCCACCCACCGGTTCCGACAAGCCGGCGTCCCCGCCCGGTCCGGGGCGGGGACGCCGGCACCGGCGCGGTGGCCGACGCGGTTCCTACGCTCGCGTCAGCGCGCGACGCGCCAGGTCAGCGACCCGCTGAGCAGCTTGCGCAGCTCCGGGTCGCGCACCGCGCGCGTCGGGTCCGTGGCCCGCACGGTGACTTTGTGCGTGCGGCCGTCCGCCGGTACGCCGAGGGTCCTCGGGGTGACGGACCGCGCGTCGGCGCCCTTCTTCACGGACTTCCCGTCGACGGACCAGCGCAGCCGGACGCCCTCGGCCGCCTGCACCTTCAGCTTCTGCCCCCGGCGCACCTCGGTGGCCGTGGGCGTGAGCGCCGACACGACGGAGGCGTGCCGGTGGAAGCCCGCGATCATGGCTTCCCTGCCGGGCGAGTTGAACTCCCGGCCGAGCGTGCGCATGATCGAGTTGTCCGTGGGCCGGTACAGGCCGCGCGGGTAGTAGCCGCCGCCCTCGTACGCGCCGACCGTGCCGCCGTCGGGCGAGGACTGGCCGATCCAGCGGTACCACTTCTTCTTCTGCGCGGTGAGCTGCGCGGCGGTGAGCTTGCTGGTGTTGGACTCCCACGGCTCGGCACCGGTGTACGTGCCGTACTCGTCGTACCAGTACTCGTCCGCGAGCTTGCCCAGCGAGTGCCCCGTCTCGTGCACGACGACCTGCGAGGACTGCGCGTGGTCGGAGGAGGCGGTGGCGATGCCGTCGTAGCCGGACGGCGAGGTGATGTCGTTGTAGCCCGCGCCGCCGTACTTCGTGGAGTTCGACAGGACGATCACCAGGTCGGGGTCGGCGGCCCTCTTCGCGTACGCCTCCACCTTGTTGGTGTCGACGCACAGCAGCCGCTCGATGCCGTCGCAGTAGAACGCCGAGCCGAGCGCGGTGTCCTTGCGGACGGTGCTGGTCGGGTCGCCCGAGACACCCGACTGGCGCGAGTGCGCGTCCACCGCCCACACGTTGAAGAGGTTCTTGTACGAGGCGGACGGCTGGACGGCGGAGACCTCCGCCCACTTCTTCCGCACGTCGGCGTGGAAGTCCTCCTGCTGGGCCGCGGTGTAGCCGTCGCCGATGAAGACGACGTCGGCCTTGGCGCTCGTGGGGCCGTTCTGCACGATCGGCACCACGGTCCCGTCGTCGGCGACGGCCTCGCGCTCCCGGTCCGAGAGCGGTTCGGGGGCCGGCACCTCGGTGTGCCGGGGGTGGCCGCCGGGGCCCGTGAAGTACTCGACGTGCTGGGTGGGCCGGTCGTCGGACCGGGTGGGGCCGGGTTCCGCGGTGGCGCCCGCCGTGGCGGCGAGCGTCGCCGACAGGGCGATGCCCGCGGCTGCGGCGATCTTCAGCGGTGTACGTCTGGCTATGCCGGACTTGCGTCTGCGCATGGTGGGGGTCCTTCCGAAAGCCGCCGTGTAAATGGCGAGTTAAGCCCGCTTAAGGCGTCGCTCAACGTAGAGGCTCCGGGGGGTGCGAGGCAATGGTGAGGCACAAGGTGCCTCTGGGACAGCGGAGTTCACGCCAGCGGCGCACGCCCGTGCGAACGGCGCTCCAGAGCGGCGACGCGCCCCCTGTCGGCCGTCGCACGGGCTGCGGGCGTGGGAATTCCCGTCGGCATCTATGCAGCACCGCCGTCATCGACTTAGCTCGGGACCTGACCCAGGGAAGGGGAGAGGTGGCGGAGAACAATCCCGGGGGCGCGCGTCCCGACGGGGCGGTGGACCCGGCCGACATCGGCCGCCGTGTGCTGCGGCTGCGGACCGAAAGAGGACTCACCCAGCGGCAGGTGGCCGAGCCCGCCTACACGGCCGCGTACGTGTCCACGCTCGAGTCCGGCAAGGTGCGGCCCTCCGAGGCGGCGCTGCGCCACCTCGCGGGCAGGCTCGGCGTCGACTACGGGGAACTGCTCACGGGCCGGCCCGCCCGTCTCGCCACGGACCTGCGCCTGCGCCTGACCGACGCACGGCGGGCCCTCGCCACCGGCGCCCCCGAGGACGCCGCCGCCCTCTTCCGCACGCTGCACGAGGAGGCGGTCGCGCACGGACTGACCGAGGAGCAGGCCACGGCCCTCCAGGGACTCGGCGACTGCCTGCTCGAATCCGGCGAACTCACCGACGCCCGCGACTGCTTCGCCGCCGTCGAGGGCCTCCTCGCCGACCAGCCCCTGCCCCGCCGCGTCCCCGCCATCCGGGGCCGCGCCACCGCCCATCTGCTCACCGGCGAACTGCGCTACTCCTGCTACCTCCTGGAGTCCACCCTCGACGAGCTGAACGCGGCCGGACTGCACGACCCCGACGCCCTGCTGCTCCTCTACACCGCGTCCATCGCCCCGTACATGGACATGGGAGCGCACGCCCGCGCCGCCCACGCCGCCGAACTCGCCCTCGCCCTCGCCCCGAGCGTCAGCGATCCGGCCCTGGTCGCCCACATGCACCGCGGCGTCGCCCGCACCCTGATCGCCGAGGGCCGCACCGCGGAGGCCGACACCTCCCTGGCCAAGGCCCAGGAGCTCTACCGGCACCTGCACATCCGCACCGAACTCGCCCACTGCCACTGGATGCGCGGCTACGTCAGCGCCCAGGACGGGGACCTGGAGCGCGCCGAGAGCGAGCTGCGCACGGCCCGCGACATGCTCGCCTCCAAACGTGCCGCGCTCTTCACCGGGCAGGTCGAGGTCGAACTCGCCGACGTGCTGCGGCGGCGCGGCAAGGCCGAGGAGGCGGAGGCCCTCCTGCGGCCCCTGCTCACCTCGGGCGAGGCCACCGGCGCCCTGGGCGCCGAGCGCGGCGCCGTGCACGCGGGCGGCGCGCACCGGCTTCTCGGTCTCATCGCCGAGGAGCGCGGCGACACCGAGGGCGCCGAGGAGCACTACTGCGCGGCCCTGTCCCTCCTGGAGCGCTCCAGCGCGGCGGGCGACGTGGCGGACCTGTGCCGCCTCCTCGGCGACCTGCTGCGCCGCACCGGCCGGGTGGAGGCCGCCATGGACGCCTACCGCACGGGCCTCGGCCACCGAGCGGCCCCGGGCACCACGACCCTCGGCCCGGCCCCGGCGACCCCGCCGATGTGAGGCACACGGACGGGAAAGCACCCGAACGCCCTTGCCTTCGCGTGCGCTTCAACGCCTAGCGTCTGGCGCTGTCGCACCGACCGACCGCGAGGGAGAGCACCATGAAGCACGTCGAACTCGGCCGCACGGGGGAGAAGGTCAGCCAGATCGGGCTCGGCTGCATGCTGATGGGCACGACGACGGACGAGGCGACGTCGGTCGCCGTGCTCGACCGCTTCACCGAGGCGGGCGGCACGTTCCTGGACACCGCGAACTGCTATGCCTGGTGGTCGCGTCCGGACAGCGACGGCGGCGAGAGCGAGTCCCTGCTCGGCCGCTGGCTGGCCGCCGGGAAGCAGCGGGACCGCGTGTTCCTCGCGACCAAGGCGACGGCCCTGCCCCTGAACGCGGACGAGGCGCGGCTCGCCGACGGCAGCGCCGACTGGGACCGGGTGCGGTTCGACGGAGCCGGGGCAAAGACCCTGCACACGTCGATCGACGACAGCCTCCGCAGGCTCGGCACCGACCACGTCGACCTCTACTACGTCCACGTCGACGACAGGGCCACCCCCCTGGAGGAGACCCTGGAGGCGCTCGCGGAGATCGTGCGGGCGGGCAAGGCCCGGTACATCGGCTGGTCCAACGTCCGCACCTGGCGCGTGGAGCGCGTTCGCGGCCTGTGCGAACGCCACGGCTGGCCCGCCCCGGTCGCCCTCCAGCAGCAGCACTCGTATCTGCGCCCGCGCACCGGACTCGACGCGGCCGGCGTGGTGGACACCGACCAGCTCGACTATCTGCGCGCCCACGACGACCTCGCTCTCGTCGCCTACTCGCCGATCCTGCGCGGCATCTACGACGACGAGGCCAAGCGCCGCGGCCACTGGATGATGGAGCGGTACGCGGGTCCCGACGCCGAGGCCCGCCTCGCCGCGCTCGCGGAGGTGGCCGCCGAAGTGGGGGCGACGCCCAACCAGGTGGTCCTCGCCTGGCTCCTGCACCAGACGTCTCCCCGGACCGTGCCCCTGGTCGGCCCGCGCACCCTGGAACAGTACGAGGCCGCCCTGCCCGCGCTCAGCGTCACGCTCTCAGCGGACCAGCTGGCCCGGCTGGACACCGCGGGAGTGTGAGACGGGTCCGCGGTCCTGGACACCGCGGGAGTGTGAGACGGGTCCGAGGGCGGTGGGCGGTTCAGCCGACGGGCCGGCGGTAGACCTGCCGCGAACCGCCCTCCGGCCCCGGCTCGGCGGCCTCGGCCGGGCTGAACCCCAGGTTCTCGTAGAAGACGCGTGCGCCGCTGCTCACGGCTCCCGGATGATCGGCCCCGAAGGTGATCACCTCGATGCTGCCGGGGCCACGGACGAACACCCGCGTCGCCTCGTCCATCAGTGCGCGGCCGACCCCCTTGCCGCGCAGCCGTCCCGAGACCACGAGCCAGTGGACGTGATGGACGGGGGGCCGCGCACCGAACAGCAGTCCGCCGACGACCTCCGCCGCTCCCGCCCGCTCCTCGACGGCGACGAGCGCCAGCTCCCGGTGTATGTGGTCGTCCAGGGCACGGTGGAACCCGGGGTCGTCGACCATCGGGCCGAACCAGTGCTCGACCTCGGCGGCGAGGCCGAGAAGACCGGGGACGTCCTGCTTGCGGGCGGTCCTGACGATCATCCGGCCCGTCCTACGGTGCGCCCGGGGACGCGGGCGACGACGCCCACGTGGACGGTGCCGTGCGAGAACATCAGCCGGCTGCCGGGCGGCAGGGCGTCGGGCAGGGTGCGCACAAGGGCGTACGGATCCTCCGTCATGGGTGACTCCCGTGCGTGTCTGGCCCGGAGCGGGCCGGGGGGCGCGGTGCCGCGGCGGTGCGGGGCGCGGTGGCGTGGAGGATCACGATTATGCCAGCGCGCGGAAGCGGGCCGCCGGGGCCGCCCGTTCACGGCTCCCGGTGATCCGGTGCGGCCTGTCCGTCCGTCCGGCCGGGAACCTGCCCGTCCGTCTCCTGTACGTCGCCCAGGGTGGCCGCGGCCACGGGGTCGCCGCAGGTGAAGTCGCCGGGCGGGATGCCGGGGTGGTGGCCGGGCGCGGCGTCGGACGCCGCCGGGCCGAGGGTGAGACGGGAGACGATGCGGTAGCGGTCGCCGCGGTACAGGGAGTGGACGTACTCCACGGGTCGGCCCGACGTGTCCGTGGTGAGGCGTTCGAAGAGCAGGGCGGGGGAGAGGTCGGGCACGTCAAGGTGGCGGGCCTCGGAGCGGGTGACGACGGTCGGCTCGATCGTCTGCGTCGCCTCGTGCACCCGTACGTTGTGCCGCTCGCGCAGGTGCGCGTACAGGTCACCGGTCTCCAGTTCCCGCGCGGACAGGGCCGGCACGAGGTCGGCCCGCAGGTGCAGGTGCTCGACGGCCATCGGGGTGCCGTCGACGAGCCGCAGCCGCGCCACGTACACGATCCGCCCGGCCGGCGACATCCGCAGCCTGCGGCCCACGCGGGCCCCGGCGGGCACCGTGGTGAACTCCAGGAGCCTGCTCGACCAGGCGCCCGCGGCCTGGGGCGCGGTCAGCGTGGCCCGCTCGGAGACGAGCTCCTGGGTGATCTTCGCGGGGGCGACGAACATGCCGCGCCCGTGCTGGCGCACGAGCAGGCCCGCGGCGACGAGTTCGTCGACCGCGGCCCGCAACGTCGGCCGGGACACACCGAGGTGGGCGCAGAGGGCACGCTCGGACGGGATGCCGTCCCCGGCACCGCGTGACTCGATCAGTTCCAGCACGTAGTCGCGCACCCGCTCCCGTTTGAGCATGGTCCCCGGTGCGTCGGTCTCCATGCCGCCCTCTCCGTCACGTCGTCGTTCCCGCTGCCTCGTCGCCCAGCTGGTCAAGTGAAGTGTAGCCAGAGGAGTCGGACGCGCGTACGGACAACTACGGGCGAGTAACGGCGAGTTGAGGATTTCGCGGGCGCACGGCGAGGCCTGTGGAACCTCCGGTCCCGTGCCACCTCCGTGCACCGACAAGTGGTTACATGACCAGTCGAGACAACTGGTAAATCCGGAGGGACACCGGACCGGCACGGCCATCCCGCGCCGCCGAGGCCCCCTCTGCTGAGATGACCGCATGACGACACAGCAGCCCGCACCGTCCGCCCCCGCCCTCGCCGCCTCCGGGCCAGGCCCTGTCACCCTGCGCGTGCCCGCGGCGGCCGGGCAGCCCGCCATGCTGCTGCGTCCCTGGTCGGACGGTGACGCGGAGGCGCTGATCGACGTGTACCGAGATCCCGTGCTGCGGCGGTGGACCCGTGTACCGGTCGAAGGCCCCGCGGACGCCGCCCGCTGGCTGGCCGCGCGGCACGAGGGGTGGGTGACGGGGAAGTATCTCAGCTTCGCCGCTGTGGAGGAGCCCCCGCACGGTAAGGGCGGCGAGGCGTCGAGGATCGTCGCCACCGTCGCCCTGAAGGGGCCGCTCACCTCCACCGGTGTCGGCGAGGTCGGCTACTGGACGGCGGCGGGGGCGCGCGGCCGAGGTGTCGCGTCGCGTGCCCTGGGCGCTCTCACGGACTGGGCGTTCGTGACGTTCGGCGGCGGCGGACTGCATTGGCTGCATCTGCTGCACCAGGTCGACAACGCTGCGTCGTGCCGTGTCGCGGAGAAGGCCGGCTACGGCCTGAACGCGGTCCTGCCGGTCCGGCCGCCGTTCCCCGTGCCGGGGCATCTGCACGTCCGGCGCCGGGTGACGCCGAGTGACGCCCGATAGCGGTGCGGCCGAAAGGGAAGACGGAAAACGTCGGTAATCGGCCGTTCTCGTGGGCGACGCGAGTGTCGATTACCGCCGATTCGGAGCGGTCTCGCCGGACTTCATTTCCGGCATTGAAAACGGTCACCGATGCAGCCTTTGCGGGCGGCGCCGGATTGCGCTTGACTGCCGCGCGTCGGATGCCGCTATTGCTGGGGGGAATTTCCTGTGGGGCACGTGGGGCACGCTCACTCGCACCATGACCATGGCCACCGGGCAGGTGGCCACGGGGGACACAGTCACGGTGTCTCCGTCGACGCCGACCGGCGCTGGCTTTCGCTGGCGCTCGTATTGATTGGCGTTTTCATTTCGGTGGAGACCGTGATTGCCTTCGCGGCCGGTTCCCTCGCACTGCTCTCCGACGCCGTCCATATGCTCACGGACGCTTTCTCCATCATCCTCGCCCTGATCGCGATGCGGCTCGCCCAACGGCCCGCCAAGGGCACCTATACCTTCGGGCTCAAGCGCGTCGAGATACTGTCGGCGCAGGCCAACGGCCTCACCCTGCTGCTCGCGGCGGTCTGGCTCGGGTACGAGGCCGTGGTGCGGCTCCTGCACCCGCCGGAGGTCACCGGCTGGATGGTCCTCGCCACCGCCCTCACCGGTGTCGCCGTCAACCTCGGGGCGACCTGGTGCCTGTCCAGGGCCAACCGGGCCTCGCTGAACATCGAGGGCGCCTACCAGCACATCCTCAACGACCTGTTCGCGTTCATCGGCACCGCCGTGGCCGGCGTCGTCGTCATGACCACGGGCTTCGCCCGCGCCGACACCATCGCCACGCTGTTCGTCGTCGCCCTCATGGTCAAGGCGGGCTGCGGGCTGCTCCGCGACTCGGGCCGCATCCTGCTCGAAGCCGCGCCCGCGGGCCTCGACCCCGACGCCATAGGCGACCGCCTCGCCGCGTCGCCCGACGTCGCCGAGGTCCACGACCTGCACATCTGGACCATCACCTCCGGTGAACCCGCCCTGTCCGCCCACGTCATGGTCCACCCCGGCGGTGACTGCCACGCCGTACGCCGCGACCTCGACCGCCTCCTCGCCGACACGTACGGCCTCACGCACACCACCCTCCAGATCGACCACGAGGACCACACCCCCCACCCGGCCGCGGCCACGGTGTCCCCCCACTGCGCGGGCGACCACGGCCCGCGCCACCGCAGCGAGCCGCACGCGCACTGACCCGCGGGACGAGGGCGGCTCGGTGTGCGCGCGCTGGTCCCTTCGGCTCACCCCGCCGACGTCACCATGTGGACGGCCAGCCCCACCGTCAGGGCGCCGGAGACCAGAGCCGTCCCCAGCCGGCCGCGGCGGCCGGTGAGGGCGCGGCCCAGGAGCGCCCCGCCCCCGGCGAGCAGCAGTTGCCAGCCGGCGGACGCCGCGAAGGCAGCCAGGGTGAACACCGCCTGCCCGAGGCGGTCGGGCCGCACGTCGGTGCGGCTGCCCACGACGAGCGCGGCGAAGTAGATGACGGTGGTGGGGTTGAGCAGCGTGATGCCGAGGAGGCTGACGTAGGCGCGGGCGGGTGACGGCGCGTCCGGCGTCGCCTCGGCTCCGGGGTCCGGCGTCACCCCGGCTCGGGGGTCCGGCGGTACCTGTACGCCGATGTCCGGCGGTACCTGTACTCCGACGTCCGGCGACACCTGTACTCCGACGTCCGGCGGTGAGGCCGACCCGGCCCCCGCCCCGCGGTACCGCGCGAACGCCTTCGCCGCCGAGTGTGCCGCCAGCGCGACGAGCACGCAGGCGGAGACCCAGCGCAGCGGTCCGACGAGTGGTGTGACGGCAGCCGCGGCCGTGGTGCCCGCGACCACGGCGAGCAGGGCGTACAGGCCGTCGGCCGTCGCCACCCCGAGCGCCGCCGACACGCCGGTCCGCAGCGAGGTGCGGGCGGTGAGCGCCACCAGATGGGCCGCGACCGCGCCCACCGGTACGGCGATCCCGTACCCGGCGAGGAGCCCCGCGACCAGATGCCCGGTCACCGGCGGCGGAGCACGTGCCTCCGCGGTCGGCCGCGCTGCTGCTCGCCCCGCGCCGGGCGGGCGGCGTCGGCGTACGGCAGCGTGGCGGGAACGAGAACGGTGGCGAGGCGCATGCCCCGAGCGTGTTGCCCGCAGGCCGGTCCGGGCAACCGGATTTCCGCGCGCAGGCGGACGGGCGACCCCGACACGCCCCGCCGGGGAGCGGAGGTCAGTACGTGAACCGGGGTGCCGTCGCCGAGAGGACCGCCGTCACGGGGGCGACACCCCAGCCGGCGCGCAACTCGTCCGCGAGCGCCCCGATCAGCTTCGCGACGTCCGCGGGAGCGGAGTCGTGCAGGGCCTCCACGACGATCAGGACGTCCGATGTGGTGTCGCGGACGGCCGAGTGGCCGCTCTGCCGGTTGGTCCAGCGCCGCGCGTGCGCCCTGCGGCTGTCGTCGGCGAAGACGACCTCCCGCGGCGCGGGCCGCTCCACCTCGCCGGAGAACGTCTCGTAGGCCTCGTCCCCGTCGGCGTACCGGACTTCGAGGTTCCCCTCGATGCGGGACATGTCGAAGACGCCCACCGGGATGCCGTACGCGAGGGACGCGGCGTTGCACAGGTCGATCAGGGGGTGGATGCGCGGCAGGACACCCTCCTTGCGGAAGCGGCGCAGCAGGGACTCCGAGGCGCAGCGGTACTGCGTCGGCTTCAGGCCCATGGAGGCGAACGCCCGCCGCCAGGCCCGTACTTCGGGCAGGGAGCTCTCCGGCGTCCCGGCGAGACGCTCGGCGGCCGTGGCGGCGAACCCGGCCACGGCCCGGTCGACCGACGCGTCACGGGTGATGCCCCGGGTGGAGATCACCCCGGGGACGAGGTGGGGGAAGTCCTGCCAGAGGTCGTTCGCATGCTGGAAGTGCACGGTGTTTCCGATCAGGAGGGGGTCGGGGGGGGGCCGGGGGGTCGATGAGATCAATGGAATCGATGGAGACACTGGGGCCGGTGGTGGAAGAGGAGGCGGACGCGGGGTGCGCGGGGGCAGTGAACAGGTGAAGTGAGAGGCGTCGTCAGAGGAGGGCGAGTTTCGCGCCGAGCGCGGCGAACGCGCCCGCGAAGACGCGCCGCAGCCAGGCCAGAACCCGGGGCCTGCCGACGACGTGGTCGCGTACGGCCGCCGCGAACACCCCGTAGAGGATGAACACGCCCAGGGTCATCAGCATGAAGTACACGCTGAGTTCGGTCATGCGCAGAGGGGCGTGGGGGTCGCCCTGGTCGACGAACTGCGGCAGGAACGCGAAGAAGAACAGTGTCAGCTTCGGGTTGAGCAGATTGATCAGCACCGCCGACAGGATCACGTCACCGGCCGAGCGTGGCGGACCGTCCTCCTCTGCCACCAGGGCGCTCTTGTCGCGCAGCGTCCTCCACGCCATGAAGAGGAGGTACGCCACGCCCAGGTACTTGAGCGTCTGGAACGCGACCGCGCCGGCGTGCAGGAGCGCGGCGAGTCCGGTGATCGCGGCCAGCATGTGCGGGACGATGCCGATGCTGCAGCCCACCGCCGCTACCACTCCGGCGCGGGTGCCCCGCGAGAGCCCGGCGGCGACGGTGAACAGCACTCCGGTTCCCGGCGTCACGGTGAGCACGAACGAGGTCAGCAGGAACTCCATGCCTTGACTCTGGCGCCACAATGGTTCCATGAACAGGTCCAATGGATCTCTTTCCGACCGGTCCATAACGCGTCCCGGACCGGAAACGCGCCCAGGGCTGGCGGGGAAGGGGGCCGTGGCCGCGTCCGACTTCCTTCAGCTGAACCCCGCCGAGGCCCCCCGGGGCGGCCTGTCGGACTGGCTGGCGCGGGAGATCCGGCGCGCGGTCGCCGAGGGGCTGCTGCCCGCGGGGAGCAGGCTGCCCGCGACGCGCGTCCTGGCGGGCGAACTCGGCGTGTCACGCGGTGTGGTGACGGAGGCCTATCGGCGCCTGACCGAGGACGGCCACGTCGCCGGGCGCGGCAGGGCCGGAACGATCGTCCAGGCGACGCCCCCGACGCATGTCGCGTCGTTCCGCGAACAGATCCAGATCCGCGCCACCGCACACACAGCACCTGCTGCATCCGGTGCATCCGGTGCATCCGGTGTGCCTGCTGCACCTGCTGCACCTGCTGCGTCCGGTGTGCCCGGCGCGTCCGGTGTGCCCGGCACTCCCGCTACGCCCGGCACCCCAGGCGTGTCCGCCGCATCCGCCGCATCCGCCGCGCCCGCCGGACCCACCGCGCGAGCCGCATACGCCGAACCCACAGGACCTCACGCAGCCGCCGAACACCGCACCTCAGGCCCACCCGAAGCCCCCGGCACACCCCCCGCACCCAGCACCCCCGGCGAACTGCCGCCCCCGGCCGCCCTCTTCGCCGTCCCGCCCGGCACGGGTGTCTTCGACGCGCTGCGGGCCGCCCCCGCCCGCATCGACCTCTCGCCGGGCCTCCCCGACCTCGCCTCGTTCCCGCGCACCGCCTGGCTGCGGGCGGAGCGGACGGTGCTCGCCGGGCTCGAACCCGCGGACTTCGGGTACGGGGACCCGCGGGGCACCCCGGCCCTGCGCCGCGCCGTCGCGCGCTGGCTCGCCCTGAACCGAGGGATCGCCGCCGACCCCGACGAGGTCCTCGTCGTCGCGGGCACCGCCCAGGCCCTCGGGCTGCTCGCCCTGGTGCTCAGGGACGAAGGGGTCACCCGTGTCGCCTTGGAGGACCCCTGTTCCCTGGGCATCCGGCAGCATCTGCACAACTCCGGCCTCGACGCGCCGCCCGTGCCCGTCGACGCGCGGGGCGTCCGCGTCGACGCGCTGCGCGCCACGGGTGCCCGCGTCGCGCTGCTCACCCCCGCCCACCAGTTTCCGACCGGAGTGGTCCTCGACGGCGCACGGCGCCGCGAACTGGGCGACTGGGCGCGGGCCGGCGGCCTGATCATCGAGGACGACTACGACGCCGAACACCGCTACGACCGGCCGCCGGTGCCCGCGCTGCGCGCCACCCTCAGCGACCACGTGGCCTACGCGGGCAGCGTGTCCAAGCTGCTCGCGCCGGCGCTCCGGGTGGGCTGGCTCCTCGCGCCCCGCCGGTACCGCGACGCGCTGGTCGACGCCAAACGCTTCGCCGACCTCGGCAACGCGGCGCTGCCCCAGCTCGTCCTGGCCCGGCTGATGGAGTCCGGCGCCCTCGAACGGCACCTGCGGTTCCTGCGCCGACGCCACCGCGCCCGGCGCGACGCCATGATCGCGGCCATCGCGGAGTCGATGCCGGATGCGGTCGTCCACGGAGCCGCCGCGGGCCTGCACCTGATGGTGACACTGCCGCCCGGCCGTGACGACACCGCCCTGGCCGCGGCGGCGCTGGAGCGCGGCGTCAAGGTGCAGCCGCTGTCCTGGCACACCCAGCGGCCGGGGCTGCCCGGACTCGTCCTCGGCTACGCGGCGAGCACCCCCACGGCGGCACGGGAGGGAGTGGCCGTCCTCGGCGACCTGCTCCGCTGACCGGGCCGCCGCGGGGCCGGGCTCACCGGTGGTCCAGCGTCGGCCGCTCCTCCAGCGGCCGGTACACCGTCAGCGCCTCCAGGAGCTTGTCGACGCGCAGCGCCGTGGGCGCGTCCCGCACCTCACCGTCGTACGCCATCTGCGTCCCCTCGGGCAGGCCCGTCACGACGAGGCGCCGGGAGTGCGCCGACGCGTACAGGCGGGTCCTGGCGAGCCCGCCGGCCAGGGCGGTGGCGAGCAGGCGGGTGCGGGCGAAGCGACCGCCGTGGGCGATCCGCACGTCGAGCAGGCCGTCGGCGAGGTCGTGCCTGCGCACCGGGGCGATGCCCACGTTGCGGTAGGCGCCGTTGCCCGCGAACAGCAGCCACATCGCGCGGCGCCGGCCGTTCACGACGGCGCGCAAGGGCTCGCTCGTACGCAGGACGCGGCCGACGGACAGCAGGGTGGCGGCCGGTCCGCCGATCCGCGGCGACCAGTGCTCCCGCAGCCGGACGAGTTCCGGATAGGAGCCGAGGCTGAAGGTGTTGAGGAAGTAGGCGGGCCGCGCGTCCGCGGGCGCGGGGGCGAGGGGCGTGGCCACCGGCGAGACCCGGCCGACGTCCACGCGGACGGCGGTGCCGCGCGCGACGGCCGCGCAGGCCTCGGTGACGGTCTCCGCGCCGAGGTCGGCCGCGAAGTGGTTGAAGGTGCCGCCGGGCAGCACGAGCAGCGGCACGTCGTACTCCAGGGCGGGCTCCACGGCCGCGTTGACGGTGCCGTCGCCGCCGCAGATGCCGAGGACGCCGCCGCAGCGGGCCGCGTCGCGCGCCGCCTCCGCGATCACGTCGGGCAGCGGCCCCGCGTCGGGCTCATAGATGATCACTTCGGCGCGCGGCAGGGCGATCTTCAACTGCCGCACGGGGTCGGCGAGTTGCGGCTGCGCGCCGGATGAGGGGTTGACGACCACGTACAGGCCCTCGCCCTCGGGCAGCGCGGGGGCGTCGACCCGGGGCCGGGCCGGGGGCGGCAGCTGCGAACGTGAGGGGACGAGTCCGCGTACGGCGAAGGCGGCACCGGCGCCGAGGCTCGCGCCGACCAGGACATCGCTCGGATAGTGCACTCCCGTGTAGACGCGCGAGAAGGCGACCGACGCGGCGACGGGCGCGATCGCGGTGCCCCAGCGGCGCGACTCCAGGGCGGCGCCCACCGTGAACGCCACGGCGGACGCGGCGTGCCCGGACGGGAACGAACTGGTCACCGGCTGGCGCGCCAGATGCCGTATCACCGGCACCGTGTCGAGCGCCGGACGCGAGCGCCGCACCGCCCGCTTGCCGAGGGTGTTGACGGTCGCCGAGGCCAGGGCCAGCGAGGCCGCGCCGCGCACGGCGGCCCGCCGCTCCCGGGTGCCGCCGACCGCCCACATGCCCGCGGCGATGCCGAACCACAGCAGTCCGTGGTTGGCGCTCCGGCTCAGCCGGGGCAGCACGGGTTCGGCGCCCGGCCACGAGCGGGACGCGACCTTGTCGAACGCGGTGTGATCCAGCGTGCGCAGCAGGCGCCGGAGGTTTCCGGGGGCCCCGGGGGAGTGATCGCTCATGCCCCCGTTATACGCGTACGCCCGCCTCCGATGTGCCCCGGGGAGCCGGGTCCTCCCGGTTCGCGGCCGAAGCGCCTCGACCGTGAACCGGGACGTCACCCACCGGTCCCGGCGGGTTCAGTGCCCCGTCGGCGGGCCGCGCCGTGAAGACGCGCTCCAGGAGGCCGTTCAGGGTCGCCCGGTCCGCGGCGTCGAGCGTGGGGTGCCCGTGCCGCGGGGCGGCACGCCGTCGCCGGGTCACGCGTCGGGTTCCCGCCCCGCCCGGCCGAGCGCGTCGGTGCGGGCCTCGACGGCCCGCAGGACCGCCACCATGTCCAGGCCGCCGTGGCCGAGGCGCACGGTGTCGGCGAACAGGGCGTGGCACACGTCGAGGAGCGGCGAGGCCACGCCCGAGGCCCGTGCCGCCTCCGTGACGAGCCGGTTGTTCATGAGGACGTCGAGCGCCGCGGCCTGGACGGCGAAGTCGCCGGACAGCAGCTTGGGCGCCTTCATCCGGGAGACGTCGCTCGCCATCGGACCCGCGTCGAGCACGTCCAGGAACAGCTTCGTGTCCAGGCCCTGGCGCTCGGCGAAGTGGAAGGACTCCGCGAGCCCGGTGACCGTGGTGATCAGGAACAGGTTCACCGCGAGCTTCATCAGGAGCGCCCCCGGCACCTCGCCGCACAGGAACGTCTCCCGGCACATGACGTCCACGAGGGGCCGCACCCGGGCCACGTCGGCCGCGTCGCCCGCCACCATCCCCACCAGGCGCCCCGTCTCGGCGGGCACCCGCGACCCCGACACCGGCGCCTCCACATAGGCCCCGCCCGCCGCCCGTACGTCGGCCCCGAGGCCGCGCGAGTAGCCGGGGGACGTCGTCCCCATGTGGACGACCGTGCGCCCCGCCACGCGCGTCGCGAAGGCGGGCGTGCCCCGGCCGGTCGCGGCGTCGATCGCGGCGCCGTCGGCCAGCATCAGGACGACCACGGGGGCCGCCGCGAACACTTCGTCGACGCTCGCGGCCTGCCGCGCCCCGGCCGCGCGCAGCGGATCGCACCGGGCCGCGGTGCGGTTCCAGACCGTCAACCCGGCGCCGGAGCGCGCGAGGCGGAGAGCCATCGGCTGCCCCATGACGCCCAGACCCACGAACCCCACGTCCACCACGCACCCCCGTCCCGCGCGGCCGCGGCCGTTCCACCGGGCCGTCGACTCCGCGATTATGACGAGTGTCATAGTAGCGGTGAGGGCGGCGCGCGGCACAGGGGTCCGCACGGGCGCGCACCGCGTGCGCCGCAGGGAGGAGGCCGCGACGTGGCGGCGGCAGGTGAGGTGCCGGGGCGCGGGCCGCGGGAGCGGATGGTCTTCAGCGCGGCCCAGTTGATCCGCAGGGGCGGGGTCGGTGCCACCGGCATGCGGGACGTCGCGGCACACGCGCGGGCGCCGCGCGGCTCGCTCCAGCACTACTTCCCCGGCGGCAAGGAGGAGTTGGTCGCCGAGGCCGTGGAGTGGGCGGGCCGGTACGCGGCGCGGCGCGTCGGGCGTTTCGTCGCGGGGCTGCCCGAGCCGAAGCCGAGCGCCCTGTTCGCCGCGATGGTGCGTCAGTGGACGGACGAGTTCGCGGCGCAGGGGGCCACGGCCGGCTGCCCGGTGGCGGCGGCGGTGGTCGACTGCGCGGACGCCGGCGAGGCCGCCCGGACGGCCGCGGCGGCGGCGTTCGCCGCCTGGGCCGCGCCGGTGTCCCGGGCGCTCACGGACATGGGCGTGCCGTCCGCCCGCGCCGACGCGCTCGCGACGCTGATGATGGGCGCGGTGGAGGGCGCCCTCCTGATCGCCCGCGCCGAACGGGACACCCGCGCCCTGACGGTGGTGGCGCACGAGCTCGGGCCGCTCCTGGACGCGGCGGTGGAGCGCCGCTGAGCGGCCCCCGGCGGGCGTGGGTGGCGCCTGTGGACGTGTGCCCGGTGACCTGCGCAGGGGTGGCGGCAGGTTGAGGGGGGCGAGGGCTCGGCCGCGCCGCCCGGAGGTGTCCGGGCTCCGGCGCCGCCCAACGGACCGGCGGGCGCCGCGCCTTGACACCATGTGCTGACGGAGCGTGAGTTCGCCCCGGCACGACCGGAATCCGAACACTGTACGGACGGGTCTGTGTCAACGATTGAGGACGACGCTGGCCGGGGACGGTCCTGGCGGATACCCTACGGGCGCCCAACGAGTTCCGTGGCCCATGGAGATCTTCAGGTGAACCCAGCCGACCACCAACCGGCGCCCGGACACGAGATCGCCCGTCTCCTCGACGACGTCGACGCCTACGCCGTCCGGCTCGGCACCTCGCGCGCCCGCCTGCTGGACGTCGGCCTCATCTCTCTCGCGACCGGCATCGAGCCCGAACGCGTACGCGGACTGCTCGCGGGCGAACCCCCGGAGGAGGAGCCGCGGGAGAAGAACGCGCGCGAACTCTTCCGCAAGGCCCTGTTCAAGGAGCGGCTGCGCTTCTTGCAGCGGACCCGGCTCAAGGAGACGTTCGCGGGCAGGGAGCCGTACGGGCTGAGGGAGATCTCGCGTGCGACGGGCATCTCCGCGCAACACGTGTCGAACCTGCTCAACGGGGAGCGCGGCGCCAACCACGACCACGCGGCCCGCCTGGAAGTCTTCTTCCGGGTCCCGGAGGGCTTCTGTTCCCGCACCGAGGGCGCGGCCCTGATCGCGTATCTGCGCCGGCTGGTCAACGAGGATCTGCCGAAGCTGGCGACGCGGGCGGTGCTCCAGGAACTGGGGGCGCCCTCGGCCGCCTTGAGCGGCACGGCCGACGTGGCGCAGATCGACACTCTGCGGGACCTCCTGCCGGCTCTCGACGAGCTGGTCAAGGTGATCCAGGGAAAGCAATCAGGAGAGGCCCGCGAGGGGGGTCGGGACCGCTCGTGAGAGTGGTGCGCTACGCGCGTTGTGGTGCATGAAAGGGGCTGATCCGGGCCGTCCGTGGGTTCATTCGCACCCTATGCCCATGACATGCGTCGTTCTCAATCGTTGACACCGCCTGTGATAGTGCATCAGGATCTGTCTCACGCCAGAGCCGGGGGGCAGGTCGACTCTGACGGCGGAACGTTAACCTGCCCGGATGTTCCATTCGTCCGTATGACCTGTTGGCGGGTTCCCGCGTGGGGGCGGGGGACACTCGGCATGCAGTCATCGGTCCTGCTCAGACCCCGGTCGGTGAGACTGCCGTGCCACAGCAGAGACGGGCTCGCCCGCCCGGCTGCCGAGGTGTTCCCGGGGATTGGTCGGCCCCTGCGAATGGAACGAGCGTTTCGTCAGGTGATGCCAGGACCGTCGCGGCCCGCGCAACAGGGCCGCGACGGGGCGGGGAGGAGCGAGGCTAGAGGTGGCGACATTTTTCGGCACCGCGCGCTCCTTGGTGGTGCGGCCCATGGAAAGACAGTGGCCGGAGTCCTCTTCGAGGCGCGGGGGCGCCTCGATCGGGAGGACGACGGCGCTGGGGGGAGCGAGCGACGCCCGTGCTCGTTCCCACTGGGCGGGGGTGGGGACCCCGCTCGCCGAGCCGCCCGATCCTGATGAGCCGTGCTCACCTCAAGACGGGGCTAATTCAGGAAGATGCCATGGATGCTACTGCTACGTCCCTCGCCGCCTCGGCAGGGGCCATCATCGCCGATGAGCACGGCGATGTACTGATGGTGAACCCGATGTACACGGCCTACTGGAATCTGCCCGGGGGGCATGTCGAGGCGGGGGAGAGCCCGAGCGCCGCCTGCGCCCGGGAGATTCAGGCGGAACTCGGTCTGGACGTCGAGATGGGGGACCTGCTCGTGGTCGCCTGGGTCGACTCCGACGGCTGGATGCCGCGTGTCTACTACATCTTCGATGCCGGGGAGATCAGTGCCGAACAGCGGCAGGCGATCACCCTGCGGGAGGACGGCGCGGGGGAGTACCGCTTCGCGTCCCCGGAGCGGATCGACGCGTCGCTCATTCCTCCCTTCGTCAAGCCCATGTGGGACGCCGCTCTCACCGCCAGGAAGGACAAGCGGCTGGTGTGCCTCGAAGTGGAGGTGTGAACAGCTTGACCGCTCGTCCCGCATGACCGGATGAGCGAAGTGCGTGTGCGGCCACGACAGAGGTGACGAACGAGAAGCACGGGAGAGATCCGAGCCGACCGGTCCCTGTCCCGAGGCCGCCCGCGCACGACACCCAGGAGCCGCCGCCCGTATCGGGCGGCGGCTCCCCGCTGTCGAGCGGCAGCCGTACCGCGCCTGTCCCGCGCCTGTCCCGCGCGCCTGTCCCGCGCCCGGTTCGTCCGGTCGGCAGGCGGCGCCGGCGGACTCCGTGGTCATCAACTCCGGTACGTGTCCTTCGCATATGCCAAACGGCGGGATCCTGTCGACAGGACGAACCGTCGGCCGCTCACCGCCCCGCCGGTGGCCTCATGCACCGCCCAACTTGGCCAAAGAACCCATAGGTGGGCTTCCGCTTCCATGCCATCGTTGAGCCATCAAATGGTCTGGACCTGACAACCGGTGACGGTGCCCGCCCGATCGGTGGCGCGCCGTGAACGGGATCGGCGAGGGGAGCCTACGCATGCGCGGGACGACGGTCATGCCCGGTACGAACAAGAGGAACGGCAGTGAAGCGGGCTCGGGAGGACTGCCGATCCACCGCCTCGAGGTGCCCATGCCCAACACGCTGCCCTTCGCCATCGGCACCTTCGACACCATCGGCCCGATGTCCCGGGCCTCCTTTCCGCACCGGCACACGTTCCACGAGATCGTGTACGTCACCGGGGGCACCGGCAGCCATGTCGTCGACATGAACCGGTTCACCCTGCGCCCGCCCCATCTGTGCTTCATCGCGCCGGGGCAGGTGCACTACTGGGACGGGGTCAGGGGCCTGGAGGGCTGCGTCATCGTGTTCACGGACGACTTCCTGCTGGAACACCCCACCGACCGCTCGCTGTTGCGCCGCCTCGGCCGCAGGCCCTGGCTGGAGCTGCCGGACCGGGAAGCGGCCTGGGCGGCGCGGCTCGTCTCCGAGATGGACCACGAGTACCGCACCGGGGCGGAGGGCTTCGGCGGCGTCCTGCGGGCGCTGCTCCACATCCTCGTGGTGCGCGCGGCCCGTCTGCCGGCGCCGGGGCGGCTGCTCCGCAAGGCCGCGCAGGTGCCCGGGTCCGTCGCCCGCCCCGCGTCGATGGCGACCCGGTTCGTGGCCCTGGTGAGCACACCTCAGACGCTGTCGTGGTCGGTGCGCGAGTGCGCCGGACACCTGGGGGTGTCGGTGAGCTATCTGAACGAGGCGGTGAAGTCCGCGATGGGCCGCACCCCCGGCGAGCTGCTCCGCGAGGCCCGCGTGCACGAGGCCAAACGGCTGCTTGCCTGCACGGAGTTGACCGTGCGTCAGATAGCGGACCGGGTGGGGTTCAACGACCCCGCGTACTTCTGCCGCTTCTTCCGGCGCGAGACCGGGACGACCCCCGGCGACTTCCGTCGCGGCGGTGGCGATATTCACCACGACCACCGCATTGCGTCCATCGCTCACCCCGGGCCCGCCGCATAGCTTCTTAGCCGATCCCCACCCCCCGCACCCAGGAGGAGCGATGGACGGCGACACGAACGTCAACGGTCACGGCACGGAACCCGCCGACCCGTCGGCCGAGGACACCCGCAGGGGTCCGAGCCGCAAAACGGTGCTCCGGGCCGCCCTGGCCGTCGGCGCCGCGGTACCGGTGGCGATGATCGGCGTGCCGGCCCTGGCCCGCACCAACGTCGAGACCGGCCAGGAACCGGAGCTCACCCCGGAGTGCGACGACGGCGACGACCCGACGCCGCCGCAGATGGAGGGCCCCTACTTCAAGCCGAACTCCCCGCAGCGCGCCTCGCTCATCGAGTCCGGCACGACGGGCACCCGGCTCACCGTGTCCGGCTACGTCTTCGGCCGCGCCTGCAAGCCGATCCCGAAGGTGCTGCTCGACTTCTGGCAGGCCGACACGCGCGGCAACTACGACAACGTCGGCTTCAAGATGCGCGGGCACCAGTACACCGACGCCAACGGCGCGTTCAAGCTCACCACGATCTTCCCCGGCCTCTACCCGGGCCGCACCCGCCACCTGCACGTCAAGGTCCAGGCGCCGGGACGCCCGATCCTCACCACGCAGCTCTACTTCCCGAACGAGCCCCGCAACAACACCGACTCGCTGTTCGACCCGCGGCTGCTCATGAACGTACGGGACATCGGCAACACCAAGGAAGCCGTCTTCGACTTCGTCCTGAACGTGCCGCAGACCCCCGGCCCGACCGACCCCCCGACCCAGCCGCCGGGCGGCACCACCTGGGCCGCGGGCACCGGCTACAACGTCGGTGACCGGGTCACCTACGGCGGCGTCTCCTACGTCTGCCTCCAGGCCCACACGGCCCAGCAGGGCTGGGAGCCGTCGTCGGCGGCGTCGCTGTGGCGCGCGGTCTGAACCCGCCCGCACCGACTCCACCGCGCAGCGACCACTGACCCGGCGCCCCGGGGCGGAGCGGCGGTCCGGACGGACGTACCCGGACCGCCGCGTCCGCCGGAGCCGGCAAGCCGGACGAGACGGCGGTCCGGGAGGCGAGCGGCCATGTCCTCATCGGTCGCGCCGCCTTCCGGCTGGTCGTGCTCGCCCAGGGCCGGCACGCACGGCGCCGCGATCTCGCCGAGGTGGGGGAAGACGGGCGGATCCGCGACGTCGTGCGTGCAGGTCGTGAACCAGGCGGTGGGGCGGCCCGCAGCTGCCGTGCCGCCTCACCGCCTGGTTTCGAGCCCGGGGTCCGCGTTCCGGCGCAGGGCGTGGGCAGTGGGCTCGTGGAAGGTGCCGGGGCCCCGGAGCCGGCTGCGGTGATCCCGGGCGGCCGGGGCCCATGTGGAGTCACCCGTGAAGGTGAGAGACGCAGGGGAATGGCGATCACCTCTCCCGTACGGCGAGGATGCCGAGTCCTGCGGCGGCGCACGGCGCCGCACCACCGTCGGACGGGAGGAAGACACCGCGATGGGCACACACGCGGCTCCACGCACCCGCAGACCCACACTGTTCGCCGCCCTCGGCGCGACCCTGCTGGGGGCGCTGCTCGGCATCCCGCGGGCCGACGGGGCCCCGCGCCCGGCCGATGCCTGCCGCACCGCGGACACGGCTCTGCCGCGTGGTGACTGCGGCCCGTTCTGGCAGGTCCTCGCCGAGGACTTCGACGGTGACCGGGTGCCGCTCGGCTCGTTCAGCGACTGCGACCACCACGTCGACACGTCCGCCGCGTACTGCGCCGGGCTGCGCGGTGCGTACCGCGACCACTGGTGGGCGTATCCGACCGGATGGCCCGACACCGCGGGCGACCGCGGCCGTTCCGTGGTGGGCGTCTACCACCCGGAGGACACGGTGAGCGTCGGGCCTGCGGCGAACGGCGACGGCCGGATGCGCATACGGATGTGGCGGCCCGACGACGGCGGGCCCGTGCACGCGGCGGCCGTCGTACCGCGTGCCGTGATGCAGATGAAGTACGGCAAGTACAGCGCGCGCATCAAGGTCACCGATGCCTCGCCCGGCTACAAGTCGGCCTGGCTGCACTACGGCGGCGGCTGCGAGATGGACCATCCGGAGGGCGAGTGGACGGGCTCCCTCAGCGCCTTCCACCATCCGTGCGGCGGTGGTGAGCAGGGCTCGTACCACGGCGCCGACGACTGGACCGAGTGGCACACGGTGTCGACGGAGTGGACTCCCGGGCAGGTCCGCTTCTTCGTCGACGGGCGTCAGGTCGGCCACGACACGCGCGACGTGCCGAACCGGCCCCTGTCCTGGGTCCTGCAGAACGAGAGCGCCCTGGAGGGCCCGACGGCCGCGCCGGGCAGCAGCGCGCAGTTGGAGGTCACCTGGGTCGCGGCGTACGCGTACGGCTGGAAGTGACTCAGCCCCAGCGGTATCCGTCGCCGAAGAGGAGGGTGTGCTCCAGGACGTCCTCCAGCGGGTCGTCGATCTGGCCGGTGTTGATCAGAGCCACGACCGGACCGGTGTGCGAGCCGCTGTGGTGGGTCTCGTCGGCGTGCGCGGCGCCGGCGGACAGGGTGAACGGCACCGCGCACACCGCCGCCGCCAGCGCCGTACGGATGGTCTGACGTTTCCAACTGCTCTTCATCGCCCGCTCCTTGATCCTCGCTCCGACGAGTGCTCTACAGCCGAGTGCGGCACGGCGCTCTCCGTGGCCAACAGCCGAGCAGATCAAAAGGTCACCGGTGATCATACGAACGGGGAATCACCCGGTCCGGTGACTCGGGAACCGTCGCACCGGAGGCGGACGCGACGGCGTGGGCGGGCCGGATGGCGTGAAGTCGATGCTCCGTCCGTGGGCCGGGGGCGAGGCCCCGGCCCACTTTCAGTGGCCGTGCGGGATCAGCCGCCCGACCGCGGCGAGGAAGCCGCGGCGCTCCACGGCGGGTGGTCCGGCGGGCGCCGGGATCTTGGGTACCGGGCGGCGCAGGGCGGCCGGTTCCCAGTCGCAGGGCGGGGCCGGGCGCTGGGCGAACGTGCCGCCCCGGCCCGCCCTGAGCGCCGCCGCGCAGGCGTCGTCGTGGGCCTTGAGCCCGACGCTGACGAGCGTGAGCAGAAGCGCCACGTCGACGTCGCAGTCGAGCAGCACGGTGATCCAGGAGGCGCCGGGGCGCATGCGGATCGCCGTGCTGTCGGCCAGCTGCGGGCGCAGCCGGTCGACGGTCGCCCGCGTCAGGCACACGTCGGCCGCGGCCTCGGAGTGGAAGTGGACGAGTTCGTAAGCCATGGTTTCGGGCGCCCCGGCGATGCCGAAGGAGCGTCCGACAGCGCACCGAGGGGCGCCGCTTACCAGGTTCGGCCACGACGCAAGTGCGGTCATGGCGCGTTGTGCCGCGGTCATGGGGCCATCGTCGCGCGGATTTCACCCGTCCAACTACCCCTGTTCACGTGTCGATTGATGCCGAACCCGGTTTTGGCCACACCATCTCAAATGACGATCTGCCAGGCCACCCCGCTCCCCACGAGGACACGCCCTGTCGTGAGGTCTCCGCGAGGCCTCCGTGAAGCGCGGAGGTGCGCAGGTGAGGCAGGTTACAGAGACCGGCCCGCGGGCCGCGGGGGCGTGCGTCCCGAGCCGCGCGCCCCGTCAGCAGCTCAGATTGTTGCCCGGGGTGACACCGAGCGCCTGCGTGAACTGCTTGTACTTGTCGATGCGGCTCTGCACCTGGCCCGGATTGCCGCCGTTGCACTCCAGGCTGCCGTTGATGGAGCGGATGGTCTCGCCGAAGCCGCGGCCGTCGACCATGGCGTCGTGCGGCGTCATGGTGCCGGGGCCCTTCTGGGTGTTCCAGTACCACAGGCCGGTCTTCCAGGCGACGGCCGAGTCCTTCTGCACCAGGTCGGGGTTGTTCAGCAGGTCGATGCCCAGGGCGTCGCCCGCGGCCTTGTAGTTGAAGTTCCAGCTCAGCTGGATCGGGCCGCGGCCGTAGTACTTGTCGTGTCCCGCGGGGCAGCCGTAGGGCTGGGTCCGGTCGCAGTAGTGCGGGTAGTTCGCGGTGTTCTGCTCCACGACGTGGACCAGGCCGCCGGTCTCGTGGCTGACGTTGGCGAGGAAGGCCGCGGCCTCCTGCTTGCGCACGGTGTCGCTGCCCGTCTGGGCGAAGCCGGGGTACGCGCCGAGCGCCGCCATGAGGCCGCCGTACGTGTAGAACGAATTCCGGTTCGGGAACATCTGGTTGAACTGGGACTCACTGACGACGAAGGCCGCGGCTGCCTTCCCGGACGCCGTCGTGGCCGGGCTTTCGGACTTCGCCGCCTTCTCTGCCGACGCCGGTGCGGCGAGGGTCAGCAGCGCGGCCGTGGAAACGGCGGCGGTCACAAGGCCGAGTACGCGAGATCGCATGGCTCACTCCATGGGGGGACGCCGAGGAATCGGCGGTGCGAGGTGCTGGGTGGGGGGGCGGTCCGCGCGCCGGAGACGCGGGCCGTGAGGGGCCGGACGGTGGGTGTGGGCACGCCTGTGCCCGCCGGCCAATGAGATTCCGCTTCGTTGGACTAGACCATACCGATCGCCGTGTTCGCGTCAAGAGTGTCGAACGGAGTCCGCTGCGACGGGTGTTGTGACGTACGGGGCGAGGTGCGGGGTGATGTACGGGGCGAGGTACAGGGTGACGTGCGTGGTGGCGTGCGCCGAGGGGAGTGCGCCGCCGGAGAGCGGAAGCGGCGCCGGTCGGTGCCCGAAGGCCCGGCCGGCGCCGTGTCGTGCGAGGAGGGCTGCTGCCCTTGTCGCTGATTCAGCCCGTGGTTCAGCGCACGTCGACGGCGTCGCCGCTCGCGTTGACACCGGAGGTCGTGGAGTTCTCGGCGAAGGCCCAGCGGTAGCTGCCGTCGACGGAAGCCTTGACCGTGGTCTTCAGGTTGCCTTTGTTGTCACTCTTCACCGTCTTCACGGCGGCGTAGGACAAGGCGCCCTTCTTCTTGAACTCCAGCTTCACGGACTGGTTGGTGTAGCCCGCGTACTTGTAGGTCTCCCAGTTGGCGCGGGTCAGCGCACCGGTGACGGTGAGCGTCTTGCCCTTCTTGATGGGCTCGGGCGAGGCGTTCACGGTGAGCTTGGACTGGCGCAGCACCTTCAGCTTGCCGGACTTCTCCGCCCACTTGATGTCGTCGTCCTTCGCCGTCACGGTGGAGTCGACGTACCACGTGCCGGCCGGGCTGTTGTCGTAGAAGTCCGTGTCCGGGTCGATGGTGAACTTCGCGGTGCACGTCGACGTCGACGCCGTGCCGGCCACCGTGCACGTCACGTTGCCCGTCGGGAGGGCGATGGCGGAGTTGGGGCCGTACAGCGTGATGTCGGCGCTCTTGATGCCCGAGTCGTCCGAAGCCGTCACGGAGACGGAGAAGGTCTTGCCGGCGGTGGTGCCGAGCACGACCGGCTTGCCGCCGTTCGCGACGACCTTGTCGATCGTGACGTCCTCGGTCGGGGCGGCGAGGGCGACGGGAGCGGCGAAGCCCGCGACGGCCACGGCCAGGGCCGAGCCGAGAACGGCGATGCGGGTGCGGTGGTGCATGAATCCCCCCACGGGATGACGCCGGGGCGGCAGCGCCGCCCGGCAAGTGATGTGAACGCGATGACCTTACGTCTTCACGAAGTCTCCATCGTTGTGTTGATCGCCACGTGTGTCGCGTACAACCCTTTGCCCTGGTCCTGTGCTTGCTCTCGAAGAGGGGTTCGATACTTCATCCGAATAGTTGATTCCGGTGGCGCCGTGCCTGGTGAACGCCGCGAAGCCCGCCGTACGCGTTGTGCGGAGCCGTCATCAGGAGGATCGTCGGGCGTGCACGGCGCATGCGCGCGGGGCCGGTCCGGCCGGCCCGGCGCGGCGGGCGCGGAGACTGTCCGTACAGGGGAGAGGGTGAGGGGATCCGTGTCGGGAGGCACGGCGTTCCGGCATGTGAGGCGAGCCACCAGCATCCCGTCCGGGCAGCGCACCGCGCAGGCGGTGAACGCGGCCCTGCAGTCCGCGCCCTGGCCCCTCCTGCTCGCGGGCGCCGACGGGCGCGTCCGGTGGGCCAACCCCGCGGCGAGGGCCCTGCTCCCCGGCGTGTCGGCCGGCGCCGAACTGGCCCGGCACGCACCGCCGTGGCTCGCGGAGGCGCACGCCCGCCGCGACCGTGAGGCGGCGGGGAACGTGGCGGGCCGGGCCCTGCGCGCCGAGGCCTCCGGGGTCGCCGCGGGCGAGCGGGACGAGGTGCTGTGGTGGCTGCGCGACGACACCGGCCAGGGTTCCGTGCGCCGTGCGCTGCGCACGGAACGGGAGCGGGCCCACTTCCTCGCCGACGCGTCGCGTCGGCTGTCCGGCTCCCTCGACCCGCGCGGATGCAGGGCGACTGCGGCACTGCTCGCCGCCCGGCACCTCGCGGACGCCGTCGTGGTGGTCGGTGCCGCCCGGGGCGCGAGGCTGCCCTTCGCCGCCGCCGTGCGCGACGGCGAGGTCACCCACGGGCGGCTCGCGGGCGACGCCGCCGAGGTACCCGGCCTCGCGGAGGCGCTGGAGGGATTTCCGCCCGTGCCCTCGCGCTGGCTGGACCCGGGGGCGCTGCCGGAGTGGCTGGCGCCGGGGTTCTTCGGGGCGGCGGCCGGTGGGGCGGGCGGAGGCGCCGGTCGGGGTGGTTCGGCTGGGGTGGGCGATACCGCCGGTGGCAGTGGTGCGGCCGGGGTCGGCGGGGTCGCCCGTGGCAGTAGTGCGGCCGGGGTCGGTGAAGTCGCCGGTGGCAGCGGGGCCGTCGGGACCGGCGAGGGCGCTGGGACTGGCGAGGGCGCTGGGTCCGGTGACAGCACCGGGACCCGTGACGGCACCGGGATCTGTGACGGCACCGGGGCCGACGAGGGCGCCGGGTCCGGAGACGGCACCGGGTCCCGTGACGGCACCGGGGCCGACGAGGGCAGCGGGTCCGGAGACGGCACCGGGATCTGTGACGGCACCGGGACCGGCGGTGGCACCGGGACCCGCGACAGCACCGGGGCCGAGGAGGGCACCGGGACCGGAGACAGCACCGGGTCCCGTGACGACACCGGGACCGACGAGGGCACCGGGATCTGTGACGGCACCGGGACCCGTGACAGCACCGGGACCCGCGACCGCACCGGAGCCATGATGGTCGTGTCCCTGCCGGGCGGCGGCGGACCCGTCGGCGCCCTCGTCCTGCTGCGCGCGGCAGGCGCGGAACCCTTCAGCGAGGACGAAGAAACCTTCGCTCGCGTCTTCGCCGCGCGTGCGGGCGCCGCCCTGGACACCGCGAGGCTCCGCACCGAACACGCGGCCGTGGCCGAACTGCTCACGCAGGACGTGCTCCCGCCCGAGCTGCGGCGCATCGACGGCGTCGAGTACGCGGGCGGGCACCGTGCCGCGCACGGTGAACTCGAGGTGGGCGGCGACTTCTTCGACATCAGCCCCGCGGCCGAGGACGGCGGGGAGACCCACGTGGTCCTCGGCGACGTGTGCGGCAAGGGCCTGGAGGCCGCCGTCCTCACCGGCAAGATCCGCAGCACCCTGCGCGCCCTGCACCTCGTCGAACCCGACCACCGAAGGCTGCTGCGGGTACTGAACTCCGCCCTGCTCAGCACCCGGCACAGCCGCTTCGCCACCCTCGTCCTCGCCTCCGTGAGCCGCCGCGGCGACACCGTCGCGCTCCGCCTCACCAGCGCGGGCCATCCGCCGCCCCTCATCGTCCGGCTCGACGGCAGCGTCGACGCCGCTCCGACGCACGGCACCCTGGTCGGCGCCCTGCCGGAGGTGACCGCGGACACCCACCGCACCACGCTGCGCCCCGGCGAGGCCTGCCTGCTGTACTCGGACGGTGTCACCGAGGCCAGGGGCGGACCGCTCGGCACCGAGCAGTTCGGCGAGGAACGGCTGCGCGCGGCCCTCTCCGAGTACGCGGGGAAGCCACCGGAGGCCATGGCCGAGCGGGTGCAGATACTCGTCGCCGAATGGCTCGGCGGGCGCCGGCACGACGACATGGCCCTGATGGTCATCGCCGCGCCCCGTACCGGCGGTGACGGTCGGCGGCCGGGAGCGGACCGGTGACGCAGAGCCCGCCCGACGTGCTCACGGCGCACCTCTGCGACGACGACCCGCCGCACCGGTTGACCGTCCGCCTCCGCGGGCTCCTCGACCACACCGTGGCGCACGAACTCGCCGCCCTCGTGGTCCTCGTCTCCGAGGCGCTCGCCGACCGGCCCGACGTGTCCGAACTGGTGCTGTGCTGCGCGGACGTGACGCAGTGCGACCTGTGCGGCATCTCCACGCTGATCTCCGTAAGACGGCGGGCCGACGCCTACGGAGCGCGGCTCATCCTGCGGGAGCGGCCCGCCCGCGTCGACCGCCTGCTCGTCCGCACGGGCACGGCGGCCTACCTGGGCGCGCTGCGCGAGTCCGAGCCGACCGTACGGCAGCCCTGATCGAAGAAGGGCAGCTCCGACCGGAGAAGGGTAGCTCCGACCGGAGAAGGGCAGCTCCGACCGGAGAAGGAGCAGCCCTGACCGGTTATACGGAAGGGCCCATACCGCCAGACATGAATTCGAGGCCTCCCCCATGGGGGGATGGTCGGGGTACGGAGGGCCCGGTGGGTCGACACTGTGCCAATGCAGTGGACGCAGGGTGACGCGGCGGCCCAGTGCTCGGTGGAGGTTCACGTCGACGACCGGCGTGGTGTGTGCGTGGTGGCCGTGGTCGGCGAGATGGATGTCGAGTACGAGCCGGACATCGAACTTGCTCTGGAGACAAGGCCTTTGAAGCTCCGCCTGGTACTGGACGTGACGAGACTGGAGTTCGCGGACTCCACGATGCTCAACATCCTCATCCGGACGCGTCGCAGACACGACATGCGGCTCCTCGGCCCGATCCCCAAACAGCTGCGCGAGCTGCTGCGGGTGACCGGGACCCTCGGGCACTTCCAGATCTGCGGCTCCCTGGAGGAGGCGTGCGCGCCATGACGCACTTCCCGGACGTGGCAGCGCGCGCCGCTGCCCACGGAGTCACCGACGCCTGCTCGCTGTGTGTCCGGGGGGCGGTCCGGGAAGACTGGCTGCCCGTACCCGGGGACAGGCCCGCGCTCCTGGTCGTGGAGGCGGCGGACTCCTGCATCGGGGCGGCCCGCCGGGCGGCCCACGCCTTCGCGGCCGTCCGCTGCCCCGCCGTCGACGCCACCGACGTCGCCCTCGTCGTGTCGGAGCTGTGCACCAACTCCTTCCGGCACGCCACGGGATGGTGGCGGCTCAGAATGCACGGCCACCGCGACGGCCTGGTCGCGGATGTCGACGACGCCAGCCTGCGGCTCCCGGCGCCGCGGGCCCCCGACACCCGGGACGGCACCGGCGGCATGGGCATGCTGCTCGCCGCCTCACTGGCGACGACGCTCGACGTATTTGTGCACGCGGGCGGAAAGACCGTACGCGTCACTTGGAAGACACCCCGCGGCTGACGCGGCGACCGGCTGCGGCACGGGAGCCACGCGGCCCCGGGCACGCGGCCCCCACGCTGGAGGTACACCGGATGACATCGACGGCCACCGCTCCCGACGGCCGGGCAGCCTACTGGGCCGACGAACTGTGGGACACGGTGGTGGCCGGCGACGAGCCGTCCGCTGCCTGGACCGCCTTCGCCGCACTGCGGGCGGGGCTCGACAAGGAGACCGTCCTCCTGGACGTGATCGGCGCCGTGCAGCGCCGCGTCGGCAAGGAGTGGGCGGACAACCGCATGACCGTGGCCCAGGAACACGCCGCCACCGCCATCAACGAACGTGTGGTCGCGGCGCTCGCACGCTCCGAGGCCCCGCCCGGCGCCCCTGCCCCGCCCGCCCCGCGGAGCCCCGAACCCCCGGCCGCCGCGCCGGGCTCCCACGACACCGTCAGTTCGCGGCGCGATCCCGCAGCCGCACGCCCGTACCCCGACGGTTCGCGCCCGGGGCCCGGCGGACCCGCGCGACCGCGGATCACCGTCTCCTGTGTCGACGGCGAGTGGCACGCCCTGCCCGCCCGGCTCCTCGCCGAGGTCCTCTCGCTGCGCGGCTGGCACGTCGACTTCCTGGGCACCCAGGTCCCCACCGCCCATCTCGTCACGCATCTGCACCACACCGGCGCGGACGTGGTGGCCCTCTCGGGCTCGCTCGCGACGCGGCTGCCCACGGCCCACGCGGCGATCTCCGCGTGCCGGTCCGCGGGTGTCCCCGTGCTAGCGGGCGGCGCCGCGTTCGGTCCTGGCGGGCGCCACGCCGAACTGCTCGGCGCCGACCTCTGGGCCTCCGACGCCCGCTCGGCCGCCGCCCGGCTCGCCGGGGGCCCGCCGCCGCGCCCCGCGGGGGACCCGCTCACGGACGAATCGCTGAAGCATCTGCTCGACCAGGAGTACACACTGATCAGCCGGGCGGCCGGGCAACTGGTCCGGGCCACCCTGCAGGGCGTCGGCGCCCGCTACCCCGCCATGAGGGACTACACCGCGCCGCCGCAGCAGCACACCGCGGAGGACATCGCCCACATCGTCGCCTTCCTCGGCGCCGCCCTGTACGTCGACGACGGTGACATGTTCACCGCTTTCGCTTGCTGGACCAACGACATCCTCGCCGCCCGGCACGTACCGACGGAGTCCCTGCTGCACGCCCTGGACATCCTGGGGGCCGAGGTCCGCGACTTCCCCCGGGCCACCGCGATGCTCCGGCAGGCGGCCGAGGCCCTGCGGACGCCCGGGCCGGGGGAGTGAGTCCGGCAGCACCGACAGGCGGTCGCGCGCCGGAGCCCTTCCCAAGTCGGCGCGCGCCCCTCTAGCCACGGTCGCCCGGACCGAGGATGCTGCGTGCACAGTGCCCGCCACCGGTTCGGGGGAGCGCATGCGCAGTTCCAGGGAAGCCCGGGGAGAGACCCGGGGAGGCGACCTGCCGCGCTGGGTGATCACGTTCGACGCGGAGGGCGGCGACGGCGACGGGAAGCAGGGCGCGCGGATCGCGGAGGAGGCGCACGCCGCAGGCGTCCGTGACCTCCTGGTCATCGCCCACACCGGCCACAACGACGCGGACACGGCAGCCGGGACGGACGACCGCTTCCACGCCCTGTTCGCCACCGAGGCCGCCGGCCCCGCCGAGTCCGCCGAGACGGTCGGGAGCGCCGAGTCCGCCGAGTCCGCCGACTGGAGCCGTACGGGCCTCGGCTTCGTGAGCGTGCACTGGCCGGGCATGCGATGTCCGCCCGAGCCACGGCTCACCGACACCACCGAGGCCGCCCTCAACCGCACGTTCCCCGGCGCGGAGCGCCTCGTCGGGGAACTGCGGGCCCTCTTGGACGAGCGGCCGGTCCGCTACGGCGCCGTGGACGACGTGGGCATGATGCTGCGCCGTCTCGTCGAGGCGCCGCTTCAGTCGGACGTGAACTCCTACGCCACGGACATGAGCAACGCACTGCTGCCCCAGTCCGATCCCGCGATGCTCTTCGACAGCGCCGTCCAGGTGTGCGAAGGGTTCGCCCACGCCCTGGAGCAGGCGGGCGAGGAAGCGGAGCGGGAAGCGCAGCGGCCGGAGCGGATCGAGCAGCCGAGCACTGGTGCCGAGGCGCCCGCGGTGTCGAAGTCGGGGACGCTGGCGGAGTCGGAGACGGCCGGTCCGCGCCCGGCGGACGCACCGGCCGCATGGCTGTCGCGGCCGGAACCGCTCGGGCCCCGGATCCACCCCTTCGGCGTGACGGAGGTGGGTGAGGACCCCGACCGGCTGTGGGACGGCGCGCACCAGTTCCTGTGCCAGGCCGTGTCGTACGCGATCAGGCGGCGCGCCGCGCTGATCGGGGAGAGGGGTCTCGCCCCCGCCCTCGGCAGGATCGCGGAAGCGCTGCCGGACACCCGCGTCCACCTCGTCGGCCATGGCGCGGGCGCCCGACTCGTCGCGTACGCGGCCCGGGGCCTCGGGGGCGGCGCGCACCGCGTGGGCTCCCTGACGCTGTTGCAGGCCGCCTTCTCGCACTTCGCGTTCACCGGGCATCTGCCGAACCAGCTGCGCGGGGGCGGTGGCCTCGCGGAGGTGGCACACCGTGTCGCCGGGCCGGTGGTGTGCGGCTACTCGCACCACGACCTGGAGCTGGGGCTGCTGTTCCCGCTGGCGTCCCGCCTGCTCGGCGAGTCGCCGCCGCTGGTGGGCGCGGGCCGGGTCTGGGGGGCGCTCGGGTACGACGGGGCGCAGGGCGTCGAGGGGTGTCCGACGCTCACCCTCGCCGACGCCCTCGCCGAGGACGCCCTGCCCCGCTCGGGCTGTGTCAATGTCGACACCTCGGCCGTGGTCCGCGGCGGGGCGCCGCCCCTGGGCGCGCACGATGACGTGTTCCACCGCGAGTTGGCCCGCCTCGTGTTCGCGGCGGGGCGGATCCCGGGGGCCGGCACGGGGGAGGGGAGGGGCAGTACGGGTCGCCCCTGAGAAAAGTTTCGGATCGGCAGGTGTGAGATCGTCACGCAGGGGCAAACGCGTTTCGAGTCCCCTGTATGTGACACGGGGTGTCGTCAAGCGAAGGGTGGATGGCGTGGCTGCCGCGATGGGAGCAGTGTCCGAGGTCCAGTCGGCGAAGGCCAAGGCCTGTGCGGAGGGGGAACTGCCGCTGATCGAAGCACCGTCGAGCGTGGAGCCGCACAACGCACGCGTCCTCTCGAAGCAGTTCTTCGACCGGCTCGCCGTCCTCGAAGAGGGCACGCACGACTATCAGTACGTGCGCAACACCCTGATCGAGATGAACCTCTCCCTCGTGCGCTACGCGGCATCCCGCTACCGCGGCCGTGGCGACGAGATGGAGGACATCGTCCAGGTCGGCACGATCGGCCTGATCAAGGCGATCGACCGGTTCGACCTGTCGCGCGAGGTCGAGTTCGCCACCTTCGCCGTGCCGTACATCGTCGGTGAGATCAAGCGGTTCTTCCGCGACACCTCGTGGGCCGTGCATGTGCCGCGCCGCCTCCAGGAGGCGCGCATAGAGCTGGCCAAGGCGACCGAGGAGCTGGCGACCCGGCTCGACCGGGACCCGACGACTGCCGAGCTCGCCGAGCTGATGTCGCTGTCGGAGGAGGAGGTCATCGAGGCCCGCAAGGCCTCCAACGGCTACACCTCCGCGTCCCTGAACGCCGCGCTGCTCATGGGCGGCGGCAGCGACGAGGGCGAGGCCGCGCTCGCCGACTTCATCGGGGCGGAGGACGCCGCCTTCGAACTCGTCGAGGACTTCAACAGCCTCGCGCCCCTCATCGGGGAACTCTCCGAGCGCGACCGTGAGATCATTCACATGCGGTTCGTGGAGGAGCTGACGCAGGCCGAGATCGGCGAGAAGCTCGGCGTCTCGCAGATGCAGGTCTCCCGGCTCCTGAAGCGCATCCTCGGACGTCTGCGCGCGGGTCTGGTGCCGGCCGGCGTCTGACCGCCCCGCCACCCCCGGGTGGTGCCGGCATCCGCACCCTTCTCGCGACGGGCCCGGACCACACGGTCCGGGCCCGTCGCGCACGTCCAGGTCGGCGACGCAGGTCAGGGCCGCCCGTGCCAGTCGAGGCACACCACCGTCGCGTCGTCCTCGGCCCGCGTCTCGCCGCGGTGTCCTGCCAGTTCCCCGAGCACGGCACGCGGCACCTCCGCGGGCGGCAGGAGCCGGGTGCTCGTCAGCGCTCGGGCCAGCTCGCGTTCGCTGTAGCGCTCGCCCGCGGGCGAGGCCACGTCGTACACCCCGTCGCTGACGAACAGCAGCCGGTCGCCGGGCAGGACCTTGAAGGGCTGCTCGGTGTAGAGGGAGTCCTCGAACATGCCGAGCGGGAGCTGTGCCTCCAGGCCGGTGATCTGTTCCACCTTGCCCGAGCGCAGCCGCCAGACCTTCGGCGAGCCCGCGTCGATGACCCGCACCGCACCGGTGGCGAGGTCGAAGCGGAGCAGCAGCGCCGAGACGTGCGCGGCGCCCCGGTACTGCCCGTAGACCGCCTGGTCGGCGAGGCACGCCTGGTCGGCCAGGCCGAGGCCCGCGCGGCGGGCGTTGCGCAGGGCGTGCACCGTCAGATTGGTGAGCAGCGCCGCCGAGATGCCCTGGCCCATGCCGTTGGAGATGGTGAGGGTGAGGTGGTCGGCCGACGTCGACCAGTCGAAGTTGTCGCCGAAGACGGCGTAGGCGGGCTCCAGATGACCCCCGAGGTCGTACTCGCGGCGCGAGCAGGAGCGGCCCGGCAGGAGCTGCCACTGCATCTCCGCGGCGAGGGTCAGCCGCTCCACGCGCCGGGCCTGCACGTACAGGTCCGTGTCGCGTTCGGCGACGACGATCTCGTGGCCGAGCGCCTCGGCGATCAGGACGAGTTCGCGCAGTGCCTGCGGCGAGTACGTCTCCGGGGGCAGGGTGACGGACAGCACACCGAGGCGGTCGCCCCGCACCGTGACGGGAAGATGGATGACGACCGCGCCGGAGCCGCCGCCGAGTCCACCGGTTCCACCGGCGCCGCCGCTCTCGACGTAGGGTTCCTGGGCGCCGAACGCGCGCCCCGGGGCACTGGCGTGGACGGGAATCCGTTCCGTGGTGTAAGGGAGAGCGGGGACCGGTTGGAGTATGGTCATCGCGTAGTCGGCCATCAGAAGTTCGACCTGCGTCGCGGTGAAGTGCTCGGTCAGCGCCTTGCGGGCCGCCTGCGGAAGTTCGTGAGGAGCCGCGCCGCGCAAAGTGCGCCCGACTGCCGCGTATCTGTCCACTTACGTCCGCTTTCTCGAGTACGAGGATGAGAAGGAGCAACCCCCTCGCCGGACCATACGGCCCGGCCAGGCCGATACGGAGAGTAAAGGCATGGGCGTGAACCCGGCATCCTCGCAGCGGCGCCCCCAGAATGCCGCATCCGCGGCACGGGAAGTGATCGAACTCCTGGAGGTGCTGTGGGAGCGCGGCCGGGACTCCGTCTCGCCGGCCCCCGTCTCGACGTCGCAGCTGCGGGTCCTGTACGTCCTGGAGCGCGAGGACGGCATCAATCTGCGGACCCTCGGGGGCATTCTCGGCGCGGCCCCGTCCTCCGTGAGCCGGTTGTGCGACCGGTTGCAGGCGCTCGGTTTCGTCGAGCGCACCCAGAGCAGGGTCAGCCGCCGCGAGTTGACACTGCGCCTCACCGGCCCCGGGCGAACGTACCTCGCCGATCTGCGCGGCCGGCGCGAGGAGGCGCTGACGGCCGTGATCGCCGGGATGTCGGGCCCCGCGCGCGCCTGTCTGGTCGAGGGCCTGAGTGATTTCCGGGACTGTGCCGACGAACTGCACACAACCCGGATGCATACATCGCCCGTGACGGGGGAGACGGAAGGGCCTGCCAGAACGGCGTGAGGGAACCCGCGGGTCGAGTGCCCACCGGTGTCCCGGCGCACTTCACAGCACGCGTATGTTCTCGATCGCCCGTTCCCACACCACTCATAAGTGCCAAAGCGCTCTACGCACTTGCGGACCGTGGGGCCGGTGGGGGCAGGATTGTTGCCGTACGGATACAGTTGCC
This sequence comes from Streptomyces typhae, assembly GCF_009755605.1. Lineage (GTDB taxonomy): Bacteria > Actinomycetota > Actinomycetes > Streptomycetales > Streptomycetaceae > Streptomyces > Streptomyces typhae. The sequence continues at coordinate 165,506 of NZ_WPNZ01000006.1, read as the reverse complement.
GAGCGGAAACTGTTGGGGGCCGGACAAGGCGCCCGGACGGTCGCAGGAGGCGCTGCGTGCTCCTCCCAGTGGTCCGGCCCACGGTGACAGCAAGGACACGAGGCCTGCACGGACGGGCCTCCGGATGCGAGAGGTTGGTCTGTGACTACCAGCGACACCGCGACTACCAGTGACTCCGTCGCACGGGCCCGCGTGACCGAGGTGCTGCGTGCGAACGCCGACGCCATCGCGGACCGATGGGTGCAGCTCCAGCTGGAACAGGCCGTCCTGGGCAGCGACCTGACGGAGAGCGAACTGCACGAGGAGGCGGACGCCCTCGTGGCCGCCCTCGCTGCCGCCCTCGGCGGCGACGTCCCCGTCCAGCGCCTCGCCCACGGCGACCAGGACCTCAACCGCATCGTGACCGATCTCTCGCTGCGCCGGGCGCGCGGCGGAGCCTCACCGACCGTGACCTCGCTCGCGGTGCTCGCCCTCAAGCAGGCACTCCTGGAGAGCGTGCGCGGAACCACCGGGGAGAGCGATGGACTGCTCGCCGTCGCCCTCCTGATCAACCAGCTCCTCGACGCCGCGGGCGCGCTCTCCTTCGAGGTGTACGTCGAGGGCCGCGAGGCCATCATCCACCGCCAGAGCCACCAGCTCCTGGAGATGTCCACGCCCGTCGTCCGGCTGTGGCGCCAGGTCCTCGCCGTCCCGCTCATCGGCACCCTGGACACCGCGCGCACCCAGGTCGTGATGGAGAACCTGCTACAGGCCATCCAGGACGACGAGGCGCTGGTCGCCATCATCGACATCACCGGCGTCCCCACCGTCGACACGGCCGTCGCCCAGCATCTGATGCAGACCGTCAAGGCGGTCCGGCTCATGGGCGCCGACTGCGTCATCAGCGGCATCCGGCCGCCCATCGCGCAGACCATCGCCCAGCTCGGCATCGACCTGTCCACCATCCTGACCCGCGCGACCCTGGCCGACGCCCTCGCTGCCGCCATCAAGATCACCGACGCGCCGGGCCCCGACGGAACGGACGGCCGGTGAACGGACATCCCTCCGCCGGTGTCCCGATCCTCCAGCTCGGGGACGTCCTGGTCAGCGGCCTCCTGAACGAACTCGACGACAAGTCGGCGCTGGCGTTCACCGAGGAGCTCACCGAGACCATCAGCTCCACCGGCGCCCGCGGCGTACTGATCGACATCTCCCGCCTCGAACTGATCGACTCCTTCGTCGCCCGCATGCTGATGCAGCTGACCACGACCGCGCGGCTGCTCGGCGCCCGCGTCATCGTGGCGGGCATGCGGCCGCCCGTCGCCATCACACTGGTCGAGCTGGGCATCGAGCTGTCCGGTGTCGAGACGTCCCTCAACGCCGAGCAGGGCCTGACCGCGCTCGGCTGGCACAGGGCCGCCCGCACGCCCGCAGGGGAGGCGCGGTGACCCGATCCCACGCAGGTACGACGCGGGCGCCGCAGCGCGCCGAGACGGTCGAGCCCGCATCCGACTCCGCGGAGTCCAGCACCCACCCGGTGGCCAGCGAGGAGGACCTGCTCAGCATCCGGCACGCGGTACGGGCCGCGACCCTGCACGCCGGCTTCGGCATCGTCGACCAGACCCGCGTCGTCACCGCGGCGAGCGAACTGGCCCGCAACGCCTACGTCCACGGGGGCGGCGGCACCCTCACCCTCGACATCGTCCGCAGGCTCGGCACCACCGGCATCCGGCTGACCGTCGAGGACGACGGGCCCGGCATCGCCGACATCGAGGAGGCCTTCACCGACGGCTTCACCACCGGAGCGGGCCTCGGCCACGGCCTGGGCGGCGCCCGCCGCCTCATGGACGACTTCACGCTCAGCTCCACCGCGGGGCGCGGCACCGTCGTCACCGCCACCCGCTGGAACAACAGGCGAGCCCCATGACCCTCGACCCCGCGGGCACCCTTCTCACGGAGCCCACCCGGGCCGTCCCCATCGACCACTTCAGTGCCGTGCACCTCGCCGCCGCCACGGCCCGCACCCTGGCGCGGCGCTGCGGGCTGCCCGGGGCCCTGCCCGACCGGGCCGCCGTCGTCGCCTCCGAACTCGCCAGCAACATCGCCAAACACGCCAGCGGCGGCAGCCTCTACCTCCAGCCGCTGGGCGCGGGCGAGGGCATCGAGATCCTCGCCGCCGACCGCGGCCCCGGCATGGGGGAGCTGGAGCGCTGTCTGGCCGACGGCTACACCACCACCAACTCGCTCGGCGCGGGCCTCGGTGCCGTCAGCCGCATCGCCACCTCGTTCACCATCCGCACCCGACAGGGCCATGGGACGCTCGTCTGCGCCCGGCTCCTGGCCGGGCTCTCGGGGTCTGGGGGGTCCGCGGGGTCCGGGGGGTTTGGAGAGTCCGGGGTATCCGGAGGGCCCGGGGTGTCCGGAGGGTCCGGGGGGTCCGCGAGCGCCGCCGACCGGCCCGTCGGCTCGCTGCGCCTCGCCGCCCAGGGCGAGGAGCACTGTGGCGACGCCTCCGCCATCGCCACGACCGAGCACGGCCTGACCGCCCTCGCCGTCGACGGCCTCGGCCACGGAGCGCAGGCACAGGAAGCCGCTCAACTCGCCCTGCGCTGCTTCCACCGCGCGCCCGACGCCGAACTGCCCGCCCTCCTCACCGCCACCAACCGGGCTCTGCGCCACTCCAGGGGCGCCGCTGTCGGGGTGCTGCGGTTGCGGGGCGGCGAGGTCCTCTACTGCGGCGTGGGCAACGTACGCGCGGTGCTGCTCTCCGCCGACGAGGTCGGCCACCACCTCACAGGACAGCCGGGCGTCGTCGGCTGGAACATGCCGACGCCGCAGGTCCGCCGCCTCGCCGCGCCGCCCGGCGCCACGGCCGTGCTGCACACCGACGGCATCGACGCCCGCTGGTCCCGGGCCCCCGACCCGTTCCTGCTGCGGCTGCCGCCGCCCCTGCTGGCCACCGCACTTGTCCACGGATACCGGCGCTCCCGCGACGACGCGACCGTCCTCGTCGTCAGGCAGCCCCTCGGCCAACCCCTCGGCAAACAGGCCCTCGGCAAACAGGCCGTCGGCAAACAGTCCCTCAGTAAACAGCCCTTCGTCGAACAACCCGTGCAGAGGCCCCGATGACCGCTACCGACCTGCGGACGCTGCCCGCGCTCAGACAGGCCGTGCGCACGCTCGCGGCCGATCACCACGTCGACACCGAGGTACGGGCGCGGCTCGCGCTCGCCGCCACCATCGTCGCCGAACCGGCCATCGCCGCGGACCGGACGGTCGCCCTCACCGCCACCACGGAGCAGGGTGCCGACGGGCAGCGGAGCGTGCTCGTCGTCACGCTCGACCGGCCCGACTGTGCCGTGGACGCTCCCGTGGCGGGCGAACTGCCGCTGGCGGCCCACAGCACGTCGCCACGGACGGTCACCTGGCGGATTCCCTTGGAAGGGAGCAACCGCGCAGACCGCGCAGACCGGACGAGCCGTGCCGAGCGGGCGGACCGTGCCGACCGGACTGGCCGGGCCGGAAAGGCGCCGGCCGGCCGTGCGCCACGGCCCCGCTCCGCGCGCGGCGGACGTACCGCGCCCGCGCAGCTCCCCGCGCAGTTGACGGACGAGGGGGAGACCGGCCTGCTCCTGAAGGAACTCGGCGCCGCCCTCGCGCAGATCGACGCTCTCAAGGCGGAGCACCGCCTCCTGAAGCACGAGCTGTCCGAGACCAACAACGGAGTGCTCGCGCTCTACGTCCAGCTCGACGAGCGCGACCAGGAACTGCGCCGCGCCCACGGCCGGGTCCTGCGCGAACTGGAGGACGCGCTGCGGCCGCCGGTCCTCGACGTGCCCGGCGTCGAACTCGGCGTGCACTACGCCCCCGCCGATACCGAGGCCCCCACCGGCGGCGACCTGTACGACTGGTTCGTGCTGCCCGACGGCACCGTCCACATCACCGTCGTCGACGCCCTGGGCCACGGTGTCCGCAGCACCCGCAGCGCCCTGACCGTGACCCACGCCGTGCGCACCCTCGCCCTGGAGGGCCACGCGCTGGAGTCGATCGTGGCGCGCGCGAACGAGGCCCTGACGCCGTTCGACCCGGACATCATGGCGACGGTCCTGCTGGCCCGCGTCGACCCCGCGACCGGCGACGTCCACCTCGCCAACGGCAGCCACCCGCCGGCGCTGCTGGTCCGCCGCGACGGCGACGCCGCGTTCCTCGACACCCCGGGCCGGGGCATCGGCTTCCCCCTGCCGGGCAGTGAACGGGTCCGCAGGACCCGCCTCGCCCCCGGTGACCTCCTGCTCCTGTACACCGACGGTCTCACCGAGAGCCGCCGGGACCCCCTGGAGGGCGAGTCCCGGCTCACGGCGGCAGCGCGCCGCCACGCACGGCTGCCCGCGCCCCGGCTGACCGGGGAGATCGCCAAGGAGATGCACGCGGTGATATTGCACGCCGACGACACCCTGGCCCTCGCGGTACGGCTCACCGGCCCGGGCGACGCTCCCAACGCATAGGGGATGGACGGGATAGATCCGAGCAATACGGGAAACCCGGTGCCGCAGAGGGTTCACGACCGATCTGCTCCCGGGAGAGTTCGGCAGTGAGCTCCCCCTCTGTTCACGCGGTCACCGCGGTGACCGCGTGAACAGAGGTCTTACGGAAACAAACAGAAGTCTTACGGGAACAGAGGTCTCACGGGAACAGACGCTTCAGCTGTGCGGGCTTCAGCTGGGCGGGGCAGCGCACGGCTCCTGGTGGGCGAGGCTCCGCTGCAGCTCCCGGCGCACCTCTTCGGCCAGCTCGCCGTCGCAGGTCCACTCGACGACCTGCTCGGCGACCAGACGGAGCTTGATGTTGGTGTGCTGGGAGACTTCCGTGAGCACGTCCCACGCCTGTTCGGGGCGGATGTTGGAGATCGCGGCGAGCGCGCCGATGGCCTGGTCGACGGTCGCGTGGGCGCGCACCGCGTGCTTGAGCTGGCCGACTTCCGTACGGAGTTCGGATATCTCCTGCTCCTTGGCCGCCTCGCCGCTCTCAGACACGAGGGACAGATACCTCGGCCGGGGTGTCCACGATGTCGAACACCGAGTCGGTGTGGGTCAGCCGGAACAGGTGCCGCACGTTCTCCGAGGGCCGGGCGATGACGAGAGAGGCACCCGAACGGGAGGCCTGCTCGCGCAGCCGCAGCAGCACGTTGAGGCCGCTGGAGTCGCAGAAGGTGATGTCCTGGCAGTCCAGGACGACCGTCCACCCGCCGGTGTCGAGCCCGCCGCCGGCGGTCTCGGCGATCAGGGGTGCGCCTTCGAGGTCCAGCTCCCCCTTGAGACGCCACACGCTCCGCGTCGCCTCGGAATCCGAGCTGACGGCGACGACCGAGAAGCGACCATCCATCTGCGCACTCCCTCCGGGCGGCGACCGCCCGACTCAGCCTGTCCGTGCCGTACCGGCTGTCGGTACCGCACTGGACCACGCCTGCCCCGTGTCGCGATTTCTACCGGTCTCCGGCAGCCGCGATCGTGTCGGCTTCGTCACAGGGCGACGCCACCACGGACTGCCCGTGTCTCTCTCGGTCGCAGCCGTACGGGGCCTTCACAGACTGCCGACGTAGGCGTTCGGTACGGTCGCCCGGACGCTCTTGCCGCCGGGGCGCCGCAGCACTTCCACGCCGCCGGTGAGGCTGCGCACCAGGTGCATGCCGAATCCGCCGGGCCGCCCGGGGTCGAGCGGCTGCGCCTGTGGCGGCCGGTCGTCGGCGTCCAGCACCGACACGGTGAGGCCCTGCGCGTCGTGGCTGAGGCGGAACGCGGTCACACCGCGGGCGTGCCGCAGCGCGTTGGTCACCAGCTCGGACACGACGAGAAGCACCGCCTCCCGCTGCTTCTCGTCCCCGTACCCGACGACTGTCATGAAGTCTTCCGCCATCGCACGCGCCTGGGCCGCCGACGTCGGTCCCTCCTGCTTCCACTCGCGGAACACCAACTGCTCCTCTGGGGGATGCACCATGGCAATCTCCCGTCGCTTTGAGGCTCTTGGACATCGATCGCCTGCCCCGAACGGCGACCTGTACGCGGGTGTCACCCGAGTGGAGGCGGCCGCTTCCCGGCGGCAAGCCCCTGACCAGGCCGGGAGGCCACCCTACCGTTCGAGAACGCGACGACGGGCCGGGTGGGGCAGGGGCAGGACGGGCCGGGTAAAGCAGTGGCAGGGACGAACGCGTACGGGCGACGATGGCACGCATGAATGATCAACCCGAGCGATGGACCCAGGCGACCGTCCACCTCGACATGTGGGCGGACCCCGACGACGACCCGCGCGACAGTGACGGTGCCGGCCCGGACGGTGAGCTCGCGACGCTGCTTGACTTCCTGAAGAGCTACCGCCTCACCCTGCTGATGAAGTGCGAGGGCCTGGACGCGGAGCAACTGGCCCGCCGTTCCGTCCCGCCGTCGACGATGTCGCTGCTCGGCCTGGTACGCCACCTCGTCGAGGTGGAGCGGGACTGGCGCAACTGGCTCCACGAGGGCGACCCGGAGCCGAAGCTGTACGGCCCGAAGGACGCGGACTTCCATGGCGCGGTCGCCGACCGGGCCGTGGTCGACGCCGCGTACGCCGATCTGGAGCGCGAGCAGGCCGCGACCGACGCCGCACTGGCGGAGCACCCGGACCTCGGCGAGCGACTGGGGAAGGACAAGACCTCGGTCCGGGAGCTCATGGTGCACAGAATCGAGGAGTACGCCCGGCACTGCGGGCACGCCGATCTGCTGCGCGAGTGCGTCGACGGACGAGTGGGCCAGTGACGGCGGCCGGGGCCGCCGTGCTCCGGCCCGCCGCCGGGGGTGGCGGACCGAAGCTGCCCGGTGATCGGTTCCAGGGATCGGCCGACTGATCGTTGATCGCTGCCCAGAAGCGGGTTCCGGCGGAGCTCGTGGCGCGCCGGGTGTCCCCCGGCGCCTCCCCGAACGGTCGGCGGGAGGTCAGCGGGCGCCGAAGTTCTGAGTCCACCACGGGCCGCCGGAGCCCCGCTCGATGCCCACGCCCAGTTCCTTGAACGAGCAGTTGAGGATGTTCGCGCGGTGGCCCTCGCTGTTCATCCAGGACGTCATGACGGAGGAGGCGCTCTGCTGGCCGCGGGCGATGTTCTCGCCGTAGGTGCTCCACCGGTAACCGGCGGCCGTGATGCGCTTGCCCGGGTCGGTGCCGTCGGGCGACGTGTGGTCGAAGTAGTTGCGCGCCTTCATGTCCGTGGAGTGCCGCTTGGCGGCCGTGGCGAGTTTGCTGTTGTACGTGAGCGGGCGGCACCCGGCCTTCTGCCGCTCGTCGTTGACGATCCGCAGGACCTGCTGCTCCGTCGATCCGGTCGGTGTCCGCGGTGTCGCTGTGGCGCTCGGGCGCTGCGTCCTCGGGGGTGCCGGGGGCGGCTTCGGCTTCTTCGAGCCGGTCTTCGTCGTGCTCCGCGGCTTCCGCTCCGGCTCGGCCGCCTTCTTCTCCGCGGCGGTTGTCGGCTTCGTCTTCTCCTTTTCCTTGTCCTTCGGCTTCTCCTTCGACTTTGACGGGGACGCGGAGGGCGACCGCTCGCCCTCCGGCGTGCGCGACGGCTCCGTGTCACCCGGCGTGGGCTCGTCCGTCCGCATGGCCGCGGCCGTGCTCTTGTCCGGGGCGTCGGAGTCGTCCGTGCCGAGCTGCATGACGGCGGTCAGGGTGGCTATCGCCGCGATGCCGGCACCGGCCGCGACCGCCTGCTTGCGGCGCCGCGAGGTGCGCCGCCCCTGCCGCAGCTCGGCGCGCGAGCCACGTGTACCGCTACTGGGCGGGGTGATGGCCGTGACGTCGTCGGGCGTCCAGTGGTGCGAGGGGGACTGCGGGTCCATCGGATCTTGTGAGTTCATGGTGTGGGGGATTGCCTCGGTGTCGTCGGCCGGATGGCTGTACTGCTGGTGGTCCGGGTGTGGGACGGGGTGTGCGTGGGCTGTGGGGGCGGTCGCGGCCGGGTCGGTCAGGGGAGAAATGCCCGCCGTCAGCGGCGGTACGAGTGCGAGGCCCGCCAACAGTCCCTCGGCAGGAGTGAGGCGCGCACCGTGCCCCGTACACGCGGCGCACGCGCGGGTGTGACGCGCGAGCCGCTTGCGCCACAGCGCTGAGGGGACGCCGTCCCAGGACGCGGTCAGGTCAGTGAGGCCGGGGCAGCGCGGTGCCGCCGCGAGGGCGCGCACCACGGTCCGTGCCGACACCAGCTGGGCCTTCATGCGCTGGACACGCACCGCCGTGTGCTCCGTGGTGAGGCCGAGGGCCTCGGCGATCTCGGTCCGGGAGAGTTCCCCTGCGGCCTCCAGCCACCACAGGGCGAGCAGCTCCCGGTAGTCGTCGTCCATCCAGCGGGTCGCCTGCGCGACCTGCTTGCGCTCGCCGGACAGGCCGAGCCGCAGGATGGTGACGTCGGTGAAGTCGCCGGCCGGGTCGGGCACGTCGCAGGCGTCCTGGAGGCCGCTGTCCACCGGCGTCGGCCGCTGGTGGCGGCGCGTCTCGTTCATCGCGATGGCCACCAGCCAGGACCGGAACGACGCGGGGTCCCGCAGCCCGGGGAGCCCGCGGAGCATCCGCACCATGACGTCCTGCACGGTGTCGTCGACGTCGGCGTGACCGCCGAGGGCCCGGCCGACGACGTTGTACACGAGTGGCAGGAAGGACGCGGCGAGATCGTGCCGTGCCTGCGCGTTTCCGGCCCGAGCCGCGGTGACCAGAGCGGTCAGCTCGACGTCGTCGATCTGCCCGCGCGTCCGCCGATCGTGCTCCACAACGCTTCTCCTGTCCTGGTGTCCGTGTGACCCCTGCTGTTTGGGAGATCCTGCGCGCTGCGGCGGGATAACAGAAAGCTCGAAGAGGGCAATGAGAGCCGGGTCACGTTTACACGCGGCTGCGGGGGCTGGCACCACCGTGGGGCTCGGGGCAGCAGGATGGGCGCGTGGGACGGCGTACGGAATCGTGGAAGCGGCTCCGGCCACCGGCATCGACCACCGAGAACGACGGCCACCGAGAACGACGAGCAACGAGAACGACGGCCACCGAGCACGACGAACAACGAGAACGACGAGCACCGAGCACGACGAGCACCGACAACGAGAGGCACGGACATGAGAATGGCGACGGCCGTGGTGACGGTTCTGACGCTGACGGCGGGAGCGGCCCTCACCGCGGGGACGGCGACCGCGGCGACCTCCGCGAAAGCGCCACCGGCGAGGCTGTCGGCGGAGTCGGGAATCCACGGTTTATGGCGTGCGGACGGTTATGGCACGATCTGGTCGGTTCGCCGGGGCGAGTTGCAGGAGTACGAGACCACGTCGGTGAGCTGCGCGCGGGGCGATACGGCGAAGCGGACCGGCCCCGGGCAGTACACCGTGTACGGCTCCGTGGTCACGGTCCGGGCGGCACCCGGACGGGACCGGGCGACGCTGCGCACGGACAGCTCCGTGGGCCACCAGGAGCTGCGGCGCCTGAAGAAGCTTCCCGCCGCCTGCACCCGTCCGGCCCCGCAGGGACCCGTGGCCGCCTTCGACGTCTTCTGGCAGTCGTTCGAGGAGAACTACCCGTTCTTCGCCGCCCGCGGCATCGACTGGCACGCCGTGCGCGACCGGTACCGGCCCAAGGTGCACGCGGACACCACCCGCGAGGAACTCTTCGCGCTGTTCACCGAGATGGTGGCGCCGCTCGACGACGCCCACGTCATGGTGCAGGACGGCGACCGGCACTTCACCATGGTCCGGCCGGGGACCGTCATGCCTTCGCGGGAGCTGGACGACCGGGCGAAGAAGCTGATCCTCGAACGCGACCTGAAGGGGGCGGAGAACGTACAGGACTTCGCCAGGGGACGGATCACCTACGCCGACCTGCCCGGCGGACAGGGATATCTGCGGGTGTCCGGATTCGGCGGGTACGCGGAGGACACCGCCCCCTTCAGCGCGCACCGCGCCGAGCTCGACCGGGCGCTCGCCGCCGTCTTCACCAAGAAGCGCACCCGGCGCCTCGACGGGCTGATCGTCGACCTTCGGATCAACGGCGGCGGCTCGGACGTCCTCGGGCTGCGCATCGCCGGGCGCCTCACCGACACCGGGTACGTCGCCTACCGCAAGCGGGCCCGCAACGACCCCGCCGACCCCACCAGGCACACCCGCCCGCAGCCCGCGCTGGTCACGCCCGCCCACGGCCCCCGCTACACCGGGCCCGTCGCCGTCCTCACCGGCGGGTCGACGGTGAGTGCGGGGGAGACGTTCACCCAGTCGCTGATCGACCGGCCCGGTACGACCGTGCGGATCGGGCAGCACACCCAGGGCGTCTTCTCCGACGTGCTGGGGCGCCGGCTGCCCAACGGCATGGCGGTCGGGCTGCCCAACGAGGAGTTCGTGACCCGGTCGGGAACCACCTTCGACGGGCCGGGGATCCCGCCGCACCTGAGTGAACCCGTCTTCACGGAGGAGGAGTTCGAGCACCGTAAGGACTCGGCCTTCGACAGGGCCCTGAAGGTCCTCGGGCAGGCTCGTTAGTCCCGTCGGCGGCCGTGCGCCGGCGCGGTGATCCCGTCGGCAACGGCACGGCGGGCCCCCTCACGAGGAGGGAGCCCGCCGTGCACGCCGTCTCACCCCTTCGCCTCGGCCGCCTCGGCTGCCTCGGTCGCCTCGGTCGCCTCGGTCGCTTCGGTCGCTTCGGTCGCCTCGGTCGCCTCGGCCACCTCCGCCTCCGCGGTCGCCGTCCAGCGGATCCGGGCCGCGCACACCGACACCAGCGACGCCGACACCGCCACCGCGGCCATGCCCCAGACCAGGCTGCTGCCGCTCGCGATGAACCCGATGACCGGCGGACCCGCGAGGAGACCCGTCGTGCCCATGGCCGCGACGAGCGCGAGGGCGTCGGAGCCCTGCCGTGCCGCCGCCACGTACACGCACGGCGTCACGGCCGCGAGACCGAGACCCATGCAGGCGAAACCGATCAGGGCGGGCGCCACACCGCCCGCGAGGAGGGCGAACGCCAGGCCCGCGGTGGCCAGGATGCTGCCCACGCGTACGACGCGGGCGTCACCCCAGCGGGTGCGCCAGCCGTCGGCGAACAGCCGGGCGAGGACCATCATGACGGACACGACGGCGATGCCGAGGGGCGCGAGGCGCGCCGACGCGTCGGCGACCTCCTTCATGTACAGCGCCGACCAGTCGTTCATGGCGCCCTCCGCGACGGTGCCGAAGACCATCGCGCCGCCCATCCACAGGGTGACCGAGGAAGGGATGGACCAGGTGCGCTTCTTCTTTTTCTCCGGCGCGTCCCCGGTGCCGGCGTCGGTGTCGGCGCCCGCCTCGTCGGCCGACGGGCGGGCGGGCTGCTCCTCGGGGAGCAGCGCGGGCTGCGCGTACAGCGTCAGGAGGATGACGAGCACGGTGGCGACACCGAAGTGCAGCGCCGCCGAGTGGCTGAGCGCGCTCATCCCGGAGGCGAGCAGCGCCGCCCCCAGCGACCCGGCGCTGAACGTCGCGTGGAGCTGCGACATGGCGGTGCGCTTGTGCCGGGACTCCAGGGCCGCGCCCTGCGCGTTCATGGCCACGTTCAGACAGCCGACGCCCACGCCGTCGGCGCACATGACGAGCAGCGCCACCGGATAGTTGGGCGCGGCGGCGAGGGCGAGCAGGAGCACGCCGAGGAACAGGGCCGACAGGAGCGAGAGGCGCCGTGACCCCCAGCGTCTGCTGAGCGCGGCGACCAGCGGGAAGGAGACGGCCGCGCCCACGCCGCAGGCCATCAGGAGCAGTCCGAGCTGGGCCTCGGAGAGGCCGAGGTCGGACTTGAGCGCGGGTAGCCGCGCCGCCCACGTGGCGTACTGGAATCCCAGGACGCAGAACAGCGCCGCGATGGCCAGTTGTGCGCGGCGGAACTCATCGCGAACGAGCAACATGTTCATCAGTCTCTTCAGCCTCGTCGTCCTTCCGGCACGGCCGCGGACATGTACACCGCGTCGGTGCCGTAACTCCCCGGGAGCGGTATCTCCCGATGGGCCCGGTATCCCTGTGCCGCCCAGAAGGTCTCGCTTCCGGCGACGGCGACCAGGGAAATCTGTTCGTACGTCTGCGCCCTCGCGGTCGAGGCGAGATGGCGCAGGAGCCGCCTGGCGAGCCCGTGTCCCCGGTAGTCCTCGGCGACGACGAGGTCGTGCAGATGCAGGTTCGCCGAGCGGACCGGGGCGGTGCCCGCCGTGCCCGCCTCCTCGGCCCGCGCGAGATCCGGCGACTGGAACGGCGGGTAGGGCAGGGCGAGCAGATAGCCCGCCGGCTCCCCGGCGCGGTCGAGCACGAAGCAGGTGCTCGGGGAGGCACGGGCCCGCGACTGAAGTGCCGTGCGGCCCTCGCAGAGGCCGAGGTCGGTGTAGACCGCGGCCTCCAACTCCGTGATGCTGCCCCAGTCGTCGTCGGCGATGTGCCGGATGCGTACGTCGTGGACCATCTAGCGCGCCCCTCCCGGTGCGGCGGCGGGCAGGGGCGCGCGGTCGTCACGTATGAAGGCGTGGGGCAGCGGGCCGAAGCCGTTGAAGCCCCGCGTGGTGTAACTCGTGGCGTAGGCGCCGGAGGAGAGGATCCACACGGGATCGCCGGACGCCGCCGTCCGCGGGACCTGGACCGGGCTGCCCTCGTGGCTGTACGCGTCGTCGCTGTCGCAGGTGGGCCCCGCGACGACGGCGGGGACGAAGTCGTGGCCCCGGTACTCGGGGAACACCAGCGTGTACTGGAGCGCGTCCATCTCGTACAGGCCGTTGAACTTGCCGCAGCTCAGGTACAGCCAGTACCGGCGCTCGCCGTCGGCCTGACGGCGGGCGGTGAGCCGGGACACGTGGGCGCGCACCGCGCCGTGGTCGGCCACCAGATGGCGGCCGGGTTCGATGACGAAGTCCAGCGGGGTCCCGGCGACGGCACGGAGCCGCTGCATGCCCTCCCTGATCACGGCGAAGATCTTGTCCAGGGATGGTTCCAGGGGCGTGCCGAGCCGGTCGCGGTAGCCGAGGGCGGGCAGCCCGCCGCCGAGGTTGATGTGGTCCAGGGCGATGCCGCGCCGCCGCAGGGCGTCGAGCACGTCGGCCATCCGGTCGCACGCGGCGGACCAGGCCTCGGCCGTCATCTGCTGCGAGCCGACGTGCACCGAGAGGCCCGCCGGGGTCAGGCCCGCCGCGCGCGCCGTCTCCATGACGCGCAGCGCGTCAGCGGGGGAGCAGCCGAACTTGTGGCTGAGCCCCCACAGCGCGCCGCCGCCGTCGGTGGCGAGGCGGCAGAACACGCGGGATCCGGGGGCGAACTCCGCGATCGCCCGGACGTCCTCGACGCTGTCGGTCGCGAAGTCCCTGATGCCGAGGCGGTGGGCCTCGGCGATCTGCCGGTCGGACTTGATGGTGTTGCCGTAGTGGATCCGGTCGGCCGGGGTGCCGGTCGCGAGCGCCTGCCGGATCTCCATCGGGCTCGCCGCGTCGAACCCGGCGCCCCGCCCGGCCAGACAGGACAGGACCTCGTCGACCGGGCAGGCCTTCATCGCGAACCGTACGGCCGCGCCGGGCAGTTCGCCCACCAGCGCGTCGTGGCGGTCAGCGATGCCGGGCAGATCGTAGACGAGCAGGTCCTCCGTGGCGGCCACCAGGGCCGCACGGAGCTGGGGTGTGGTCGTGTCGTACATGGTGGATGCCCTGTTCCGCTACGTGTGCAGCCGGCTGAGGGGCGTGGTGCGCGCTGCCCCGACGAGGGCCGCCCAGGCTTCGGTGAGCAGTGCGAAGTCCTCCATGTCCTGGCGCGCCTCGTCGAGCAGCCGGGAGCGCCGCGGCGTGAGGGCGTCGGCGAAGTCGGCGTACTTGCCGCCGAGTTTCCGGTAGGCGCGGTCGAGGACGCGCAGCCGCTCCGTGTTCTCCGCCGTGTCCAGGAGGGTGCTCTCGCGGACGAGGGCGGCGACGCGCTCCGCCCGCACCTGGTGGTCGTCGTCGAGCAGGGCGGGGCCCGCGGCCGTCATCTCGCCGTAGACGAAGTTCAGGTACAGCATGGAGAGGAAGAACTTCACGAACCGGTTCTGGTAGGCGACGAAGCCCGCGTCGGTCCTGCGCTCGCCCGTGTAGAAGTTCACGATGTTGCGGTTGTGTACGACGCCGGGAAGCGTGGCGTCGTACACCAGGTGCAGCAGGAAGTAGTCGCTGCCGATGGTGTCGGTGGCCGGGGGCAACGGCACCCGCTCGTGGACCTGGTGGAAGCTGACGTTGCACATGTCGACGCGCATGGGGTCGACGAGGGTGAGGAGCGCCTCGTCCTCGGTGAACGGGTCGTGCCCGGCGCCGCGGAAGGACTCGTCGACGAGTGCGCGCTTCTGCTCGTCGGTCCAGTCGAACGGCGCCCACAGGCCGACGACCTCGCGGTAGGCGTCGCGGTCGAGGGCGTACATCTCGCCGATGTCCACGGACAGTTCGCCGATGAACGACGAGCCGACGAGGGCCACGGGCTTGTCCGCGTGCCGCGCGTCGAGCGTGTTGCCGGTGACCCCGTCAGCCGCGTCGGCCGCGCGCTTGCCGAGCGACATCAGCTCGTGGTGGACGGGGTACACGGGCTGCCCGTCCAGGACCTGGTAGGTGCTGTCGGAGTCCCTGCGGTGCACCGACTCGCAGCCGAGAGCGGCGGCGACGAGGAAGGCGCGATTGGTGCAGGCTCCGTACGACACGGCGTCGGGCAGCATCAGGTCGAGCAGCAGGTCCGGCTTGAGCAGGCCGGACGTGCGGATCACGGTCCGCAGGAAGGTCCGCTGGGCGTCCTCGTCGAGGTGGTGGACCACGAGGTGCGGCGTGCCGTCGGCGGCGCGAGCGGCGCGGGCGTGCTCGGCGAAGGACTCGGGCGCCGAGGAGTCCAGGATCAGCACGTGCACCTCGACGGCGAAGGTGCGTACCGCGTACTGGGCTTCCTGGAGCAGGGCTGTGACCATCGGGGCGCAGGCCCGGTTGGTGGGCAGGGTCAGGCAGATCTTGCGCATGGCGGTTCTCCGCTTCCCCACTAGGCGTTGTCCGGGTGCCAGGAGCTGAGGCCGAGGAGTTTCTCGCCGAGGTCGCTCAGCTCGGCCGTGCCGTAGCGCAGGGACTCGTGCCGGGTGGCGTCGCCGACGAGCGTGGCGTTCCAGTCGGGCGTGGACAGGTGCCGCCAGGACTCGATCCGGGACTTGCGCAGCGCCTGGTGCTCTTCGAGCGCGGGCATCATGGAGAGGTACTGCACCGCGCGGACACCGTTGTCAGAGGTGTTCGGGGCGACGCCGTGGGCGAGCATGCCGTTCCAGATCAGCAGGTCGCCCGCCTTCAGTTCGGGTCGGACTACGGGGAATTCGGCCCGGTCGGTGTTGGGGCGCACGGGGTCGCGGCCCTCGGGCTGGTCCAGCTTCCAGCGGTCGAACTGGCGGAAGAGTTCCGGCGAGCACTGGAATCCGCCCAGCTCCGCGCGGGTGTCGTGGAGCGCAATGATGCCCTGGACGCGCTGCGGGAGCACCTCGCGGGTGGAGTCGACGTCCCAGTGCAGCTCGATGTCGAAGCCCTCTTCGGTGGGGGCGATCAGCGCGCGGTCGCGGTTCTTGACGTTCGGCGGGTTGAGGTTGAGCCGGTCGAGGGTCACCCACAGCTCTTCGCAGTCCCATACGTCGACGAAGGCGTCATAGACCCGCTGCGTTTGCCGGCTGTCCCAGATGAGCTGGTGGTGGTACGCCTCCACGAAGCCGTAGATGTACAGGTCGCGGTCCAGGTCCGTGCGGAACTCCCGCTCCTCGTACCAGGTGTCGGGCCTGGACCGGTCGAGTCCCTGGAAGTCCCAGGTGAAGTCGAGCAGGCTCTGGGCGGCGGGGGCGGGTATCGCCTCCTCCACCACCACGTAGCCGTAGGTCTGCCAGAAGGCGAACTGCTCCTCCGTCAGGACGCGCAGGGGCCGGGACTTCACGATCTCCCTGAGCGGGAACTGCGCGAGGTACGACTCGCCGTCTGAGCTGAAGTAGGGCCGGTCGGAGGCGGCGCGGTGCAGGAACTCGTGGGTGGACATGCGGGATCCTCCGGGGAGAAAGGAGAAAGGAGAAAGGAGAAAGGAGAAAGGAGAAAGGGGGAAAAGGGAGCAGTCAAGGGGGTGTTAAGGGGAAGCCGGGAAGGGTGAAAAGGCAGGAAGAGTGAAAAGGCAGGAAGGGTGAGAAAGGCAGGAGCGGTGCGAAAGGGCAGGGGAGGGCGCGGGTCCGCGGTTCGGCGCGTGGGGGGAGGCCTCGCGGGGAGGCGGCGACGAGTACGGCGGAAGCGCTGCCGTCGTCGCGGTCCGGGGGCTGCACTGCCCGCCGGGCCGGTCAAGGGGCCGGGCGCCGCTCGCCGCGACGGCACGATGCTGTCCGGTCGCGGGGGCGCGGGATGTCGACGTGCCCCGGTGGATCCGGGGTCTCCGTGCGTGCGGGGGCGTGGCCCGCGCGGGCCACGGGGCGCGGTCGTGCCGGTGGCGCGGGGGCACCGGGGTGCTCCTGGCGCGGGACGCCGTGGGTTTCGGTGTCGACAGAGCCGGTGGTGCTACCTCCTAGTGCTCGACCTGGTGCTCGACGCCGCTCCCGGGGCGGAGGGCTCCGGTGGACGCACGGTGCCGACCGGTCGTCGTCCGGTGGGGGCCCGCGCCGGTTCCTGACTCCGGCGCTGCTCTCCCGTAATGGACTAGACCAGGGGCGGTTTTCCATCAAGATGGCCTAGACCTAGGCTGAAGTCAACCCCCGCCCGATGAGGGTGTGTTGGGGCTTATGTACCTATGGGCACGGTGTGTTGTCGCCCGGTTTCGGGGGGTGCGGGGCGACGAGCGCGGGGCGGTCTGGTCGCCCGCGCCGCACTCGCCGCAGGGGGTGGCCGGTCGCCCGCGCCGCATCACTGCGGGGGGCGAGCGGTGCGCACCCTGCGGCGGTGCGGCGGTGCGGTGGGGCGGCGGTGCGGTGGGGCGGCAGTGCGGCGTGATCGCTCAGACGCTGCCGACGAGCACCTCGGCGACCGCGATGCCGGAGACGCGCGTGGCCCCGTACGTCGTCAGGTGCACCGCGCCGATCTGCTCGCCCGCGGGCACGCCCATCTCGACCACCAGCGCGTCGGGGCGGCGGCGCACCAGACCGGCGAGGGCCTCGGACATCCAGGGGTGCCGGGCCGCGTCACGGACGACGACGACCAGGTCCCGGCCGGTCGCAGGGGCGAGCGCGAGCCGGTCGAGGAGGCCCTCCTCGCTGCTCAGCTGGGCCTCGGAGAGGCGTACGGACGTCGTACCGGGGCGCAGGGCGCGCAGGGGCTCGCCGACGCCCCACGGGGTGGCGCCGTCCACGGCGAGGCTCATGGTGGGGGAGAGTTCGACGACGTGCGGGTCGGCCGTGAGCGGCAGCTCGGTGCCCGTGCCGCTGCGGTGCACGCGGACGGCGCGGCGGGCCGCGACCAGGCCGATGTCGGACGGCTTGGCGTCGGGCTCGGCCGCCCGGGTCAGGGCCGCCGACCAGGTGGCGAACTCGCCCACGCGGGCCGCGGCCTCGGTGAGCCGCTCCTCGGGCAGCGTCCCGTCGAGCACCGCGCGCACGAGGGCGTCGGCGAGGTCGACGGTCGTGGACTCCTCGGCGCTCTCGCCGCCGACGCACACGGCGTCCACGCCGGCGGTGACCGCGCGCACGGTCGCGCCGCCGATGCCGTACGGACCGCTCACGGCGCTCATCTCGATGCCGTCGGTGACGACGAGGCCGGTGAAGCCGAGCCGCTCGCGCAGCAGGCCGTTGATGACCGGGCCGCTGAGGGTGGCGGGCAGCTCCTCGTCGTACGCGGGCACCAGCATGTGCGCGGTCATGACGGCGCGGACGCCCGCGTCCATTGCGGACGTGAACGGCGGCAGGGCGGTGCGGACGATCTCCTCGGCGTCGGCGGTGAACCGCGGCAGGCCGTGGTGGGAGTCGACATCGGTGTCGCCGTGGCCGGGGAAGTGCTTGGCGCAGGCGGCCACCCCGGCCGACTGCAGACCGCGGATCCAGGCGGCGGTGTGGCGGGCGACGACATCGGTGAGCGCGCCGAAGGAGCGGACCCCGATGACCGGGTTCATCGCGTTGGAGTTCACGTCGGCGCTGGGCGCGAAGTCCAACGACACGCCGATCGCCCGCAGTTGGTGGCCGATGTCGCGGGCGACCTGCTCGGTGAGGTCGGTGTCGTCGATGGCGCCGAGCGCGAGGTTGCCGGGCCAGGAGGCGCCGGTGCGGGCGCCGATGCGGGTGACGTCACCGGCCTCCTCGTCGATGGCGACGATCAGGTCGGGGTTCTCGGCGCGCAGGGACGCGGTGAGGGCGGCGACCTGCTCGGCGCTCTCGATGTTGCGCCCGAAGAGCACGACGGAGGCGAGCCCGTCGGCGATGCGGCGGCGCACCCAGTCCGGCGCGGTGGTGCCCACGAACCCCGGTTGGAGCACGGAGTTGGCCAGCCGGGTCAGACGCGGGTGGCTGTCGCTTGCCATGAGGGACCTCCGGGTGAACGGGGTGCGGGACCGGCGGCCCGGCCGGCCGCGGCGATAGCGGTGGGAACGAGCCGGATATTGGCCTATACCAATCAGTGGTGTCAAGGAGTCGTTGTAGGGGGATGTGCGGTCAAATGTGCTGCACGTGAGGGGTGTTTGGCGTGATCGGCGGGGGAGTCTGGCCGGTATCGCTCTCCAGTCTGGGGCGTGGTGACGGAGGACCGCGTCATCCATCCGGATTGCCGACTAAGCCGAAGGATGTACCCGAATGTCGTCCAGTCTGTCGATCCTCGTCCGCGGACCGGGCCGGAGCATGGAAGGAGATCCCGGACTACCGGACTGAAGGCGGTGGCACCATGCTGCACGACGGAATCCCTCCCCTGCGCGACGGACTCTCTCACCTGCGCGATGGGCTCTCCCCCCTGCGCGAGGGGTTCCCTCCCTCGCACGGCGGGTCCCCTCCCGCGCGCGACGACCTCCCTCCCGCGAACGGCGGTCTCGCTCCCGCGCGCGACGACCTCCCTCCCTCGGACGGCGGTCTCGCTCCCGCGCGCGACGACCTCCCTCCCTCGCGCGACGGGCTCGCCCCCTTGCTCGGCGAACTGACCCGGCTCGCCGCGCTGCCCCTGGAACTCGGCGAGACGCTCCCGGCCCGCGCCTACACCAGCGAGGACTTCCACCGGCTGGAAATGGACCGCGTCTTCGGCAGCGACTGGGTGTGCGTCGGCCACGTCGACCAGGTCGCACGGCCGGGCGACTATCTGCGCACGGACGTCCTCGGCACCCCGCTGGTGATCACGCGCGACGAGGACGGCGGCCTGCACGCCCTGTCCCGGGTGTGCAGGCACCGCTTCATGGACGTCCTGCCGCCGGAGACGACCCCCGACCAGGGCTCGCTCAAGCGCCTGACCTGCCCCTACCACACCTGGACCTACCGCCTGAACGGCGAGTTCGCGGGCCGTCTCGCGGGCGCGCCCCTGATGAACAAGGTCGAGTTCGACCGCACCGCCTGCAGACTGCCCCAACACCGTCTGGAGGTGTGGCAGGGCCTGCTCATGGTGAGCGCCGACCCCGACGCGCCGCCGCTCGGCCCGCAGCTCGCCGACCTCGACGCCACCCTCGCGCCCTACGGCATCGCGGATCTCGTCGTCGCGTACACCGAGCGCTGGGACGGCGTCCCGGCGAACTGGAAAGTGGCGTTCGAGAACGGCTCGGAGAACTACCACCACATGGGTTCGCACGCGGACACCCTCGAACGGATCCTGCCCGGCAAGGACACCGTCGTGGACGAGTGCGAGGGGCGCGGGTTCAGCATGTACACCCCCTTCGTCCCCGACATGGAGCCCCCGCGGGGACCGGACGGCGCGGACCTGGCGGGCACGCTCATCCCTGGTCTCGGGATGCGGCAGCTCTCCGGGATGACCGTCGCGGGCGTGTTCCCGAACATGGTCCTCGCGCTGCTGCCCGACAGCGTGACCTTTGTGCGCTGGGTGCCGACGGGGCCGGTCACGCACGACGCGCTCGTCACGGTCCTCGTCCCGGCCGAGGCCAGGCGCAAGCACGACTTCGACGGGTACGTGGCGGCCTCCAAGAAGCAGTTCAAGGTTATCCAGACGGAGGACCTGGTGGCGATCCGCGGCGTCCAGCGCGGCCTCGCCACTGACCCCGCCCCCTCGGGCGGCCGCTTCTCCCACCTGGAGCGACCGCTGTGGCAGTTCCAGCGGTATCTGGCGGAGCGCCTGACGGGGGAGGCCGGGGTGGCGCCCTGAGCAGCGCGCGGCACGTCGAAGAGACAGTGCCGCCCTGATCAATATGAACGCAATCGCGCAACTGTCGAATGTCGCTTCCGTGCTGCCTAGCATCGAGCCCTCCGCGCGAGGACCGCGTCCGGAAAATCCGGGGAGTGCGGGGAGTGCGGGGAGCGCGAGGATTCCGGAGATTCCGGAGAGCCCGGGGAAGGAACACACATGGGCGACTGGCTGAGTGCACGGCGACCACGCCTCCGCGCAGGCATCTTCGGAGGTCGCGGCCGATCCGCCGCCCGCATCGGTGGCCTCGTCATGGCCGTCGCGGCGGGCCTGGCGGCCCCCGCGTCGGCCGCGCCCGCCGGCGCACAAGGCCCGCGTCCGGCGGACTGCCCGAAAGCCGTGACCGCCGCAGCCGACTGCTACACCGGCCGCGACGACAAGGGCGCCCACTACGCCATAGCCGTGCCCGAGAACTGGAACGGCTCGCTCGTCCTGCACGCCCACGGCGGCCCCGACCTCGGCGCGCACTCCGACCCCGAGCGCAGCACCGAGGACCTCGGCCGCTGGGCGGTGATGGTGGACCAGGGGTACGCCTGGGCGGGTTCCTCGTACCGACGCGGCGGCTACGGCACCCGCATGGCCGCGCAGGACACCGAGAACCTGCGCAAGCTGTTCACACGCGCCTTCCGCACCCCCGCGCGGACCTACCTGCACGGCCAGTCCTGGGGCGGGAACGTGGCCGCCAAGGCCGCCGAGACCTACGGCTCGGGCGGCAAGGGGGCGTACGACGGAGTGCTCCTCACCAACGGTGTGCTCGGCGGCGGCTCACGCGGCTACGACTACCGCGTGGACCTGCGCGTGGTGTACCAGTACTACTGCCGCAACCACCCCCGCCCCGCCGAGCCCGCCTACCCCCTGTGGAGCGGGCTGCCGCAGGGCTCGACGATGACCGGCGCCGACCTCGACGCCCGACTGCAGGAGTGCACAGGCACAGCGTCCCCGCCCGCCGCCCGCACCGCCCGCCAGCAGCGCAACCTCGACGACATCCTCGCCGTCACCCGCATCCCGGAACGCGCCCTGCAGTCCCATCTGCGGTTCGCGACGTTCACCTTCCGCGACCTCGTCCACGCACGCCTCGACGGCCGCAACCCCTTCGGCAACCGCGGCGTGCGCTACACCGGCTCCCACGACGACAAGGCCCTGAACGCGGGCGTCGCACGGTTCGCCGCCGACCCCGCCGCGGCCCGTGACCTGTCGTACGACAGCGATCTCACCGGCAAGGTGCCGGTCCCCGTGCTCACCCTGCACGCCATCGACGACCCGACCGCGTTCGTCGAGCACGAGGCGGCCTACCGCGCCACGCTGCGCGGCGCGGGCCGGGACCGGAATCTGGTGCAGACGTTCACACGGGAGAACGAGCACAGCGGGCTGAGCGCGGCAGAGTACGCCAACTCCCTGGCCGCCCTCGACACCTGGGTGCGCACGGGCAGGAAGCCCACTCCGGCCTCCGTCGCCGCGTCCTGCCCCGCCTTCGACGCCACGTACCGCACGGGCTGCTTCTACGACGCCCGCTTCGTACCGAAGGAGTACGCGACACGGGTGCGCCCCCGGCCGGGCGGTCACATATGGCCCGCGATGACGGCTGCGCCGGAGAGGGCGTGGCGGCACGTCCCAGGGGTGGGTATCGCCCCCTGACGCGACCTCCGGGTGCGCGGGGGCCCGCGTACCCGCTGCCCGCGCGAGCGCTCTTTGTCCTGATGCGAGAAAAAGTCGTGTTCCTTGTCGCGCAAGGGGTTCCCGCTACGACGAAAGCTGGCTAGCGTCCCGCCCCAAGTCACCCGCACGCGCCACGCCAGGTTCTTCCGCCTCGTCACCTGCCGGGAGCAGCAATGAGCGCACGGCCGTACCGACACCGAAGATTCCGCGCCCGTCTGGGCTTGCTCCTCGTCGCCTCCTTCCTCGCCGGGGCCGCCTGGGCGGCCCCGGCGGGCGCCGAGGAGGAGCCGAGCCCCTTCGTCGAACTCCCGCCCCAGGAGCCCGGCGTGACCCAGCGCATCTACGACGTGCAGCAGCCGCTGAAGGGACTCGTACGACGACACGTCTCCCGCCGACAACGAAGCCGGCGCGATCTACACGAAGAAGGCCCCCGACAAGAACGCCGCCAAACCACCCGAGACCTGGCAGACGTACGACATCACCTTCCGCGCCGCCCGCTTCGACGACGGCGGCACGAAGACGCAGGACGCCCGTGTCACGGTGGTGTGGAACGGCGTCAAGGTCCACGACGACGTGGCGATCGACGGGCCGACGGGGGCGGGCGACGCGGAGAGTCCGGCGGCGGGCGCCGTCCGGCTTCAGGACCACCGCAACGCGGTGCGCTACCGGAACATCTCGGTCCAGCCCTTGTAGGCCCACCTGCCCTGGTGGACCGGGCAAGCCTGTGGCAGGGGCCGGGCGGGACGCGCCGTCGCGTGCGCGTCCCGCCCTCCCGCGCCGCCCGGGGCGTAGGGTCCGACGGCATGCAGCCCTCTCGTCGCTCCCTGTCATGACCGGCCGCCGCAGCGCCGGACTGCTCCTCTTCCGCGACCCCGGCCCGGCGGCCGAGGTGCTCGTCGGCCACATGGGCGGACCGTTCTGGGCCCGCCGCGACCACGCGGCCTGGTCGATCCCCAAGGGCGAGCACGGCGACGAGGAGGAACCGCTGGCCGCCGCGGTGCGGGAGTTCGAGGAGGAACTCGGCCTGCCGGCCCCTGCCGGGCCCTATGTGTCGTTGGGCGACGTACGGCAGGCGGGCGGCAAGACGGTGGCGGTCTGGGCCGTCGAGGCCGACCTCGACCCGGAGAGGGTCGTGCCCGGCACCTTCCAGATGGAGTGGCCGCGCGGGTCGGGCCGTGTGCGGGAGTTTCCCGAACTCGACCGGGTGGCCTGGCTGACCGTCGACCGGGCCGCCGAGAAGCTCGTGGCGGCCCAGCGGGTCTTCCTGGAGAGACTGGCCGCGCACTTTTCCGCTTGAGCGGGAGCGGGTGGGTGCCGAGGTGCGGGCCAGGGTGGGGCTGCGGGTCCGGGTGAGGCTGCGGGGCCGGGTGAGGCTGCGGGGCCGGGTGAGGCTGCGGATGTGGGTGGGTGCGGGCTCGGGTGCGGTTCGCCTGCGTCGGCCTCAGCCGTGCCCGTCCCGGGTGTCCCGCACCGACAGATCGCCGTGCTGATTCATGAACACCCGCCCGTGCCCGTCGGCCGTGCCGGTCTGGTGGTATGTGGTCGACGCCGCGGGCGCGGGCGGCGGGAAGGCGGCGATCGCCGCCTGGAGCTCCGCTGCCGCGTCCGGGTGCTCTTCCAGGAAGTCCTGGAGCCGCACGTGCCAGGTGCCGCGGGCCCGCGCCAACTCGGCTTCACCGCCGGGCCGCCGTGCGACGGCCCGCAGCGCGTCGAGGCGTCGCCCGGCTGTCCGGCTCTGCTCGGGGTCGCCTCGCCCGAGGACCCGCACGAAGCGGTCGCGGGTGCTCTGCCAGGCGTCGTCCGCCGCCGCGCCGACGAGCCCGGCGGCGCCCGCGGCGGCCAGGGTGGCCAGCCATTCGGGAGTCAAGTGGTCCGCCTCCTCACATGTAGGTGTTGCATGTGTTCCGTATGTGTGACGTGTCTCGTGTGCTGTGTGCTGTGTGCTGTGTGCTGTGTGTCGTGCGGCGTGCGGCGTTGGGTTCAGGGAACGCGTTTGGCAGCCCACCCCCCCTTCGCGCCTCCCTGGCAGGCCGTGGAGAACTCACCCTTCATGGAGTCGCCGCTGACGGTGCCGCTGAAGGTGATCGCCGTCGTGCCACCCGCGGAGCCGAAGGTGATCCGGTCGCCGTTGAGCGTTCCGGTGAGCGCTCCGTTCAGGTCGCAGCCTTCGATGCCGCTGACGGTGAGGTCACCGGTTATGCGGCCGCCGTCCTCTTTGAGGCTCGCGTCGAATGTGCCGTTCACCACGATCACGGACCAGTTGCCCGCCCAGCGCCCGTCGAGTTGTACGGCGGAGTCGGAGGCTGGTGCGGAGGAACCCCCGCCGGCAGAAGGCGTGGGTGGTACGGACGGGGTGACGGCGAGTCCGAAGTGCGAATAGCGGGCGGACACGGCGGCGGCACCGCCCGGCTGGGACACCGCGTCGACGTCGAGCCGTACGAGGCGCCCGCGTTTGTCGATCCGCGCGGTGAAGGCGGTGGCAGAGCCGGACGGACGGGAGGGACGGGAGGGGCGGGTCGAGAGCGAGGGTGAAGGAGAGGGGGAGGCGGAGGGGGCGGAGGGGGCGGCGCGAAGAGCGTTCCAGGACGGGGCCCGTAGCGCGTTCCGAGTGGTCGCGGGATCGGCCCGCAGCGCCTTCGACCGAGCGCCGGGGGCGTGCTGCGGTCGCCACGCGTTGGGCTCGGCATCGGCGACCGTCTCGCCACGGTTCGATGCTGAGGGCGCGGACGGCGGCGCCGCGGGCCGCAGCGTTCCCTCGAAGTCGCACCCGTCGCGCTCAGCGGTGATCACCGACCGCAGCAGCCGTGCGGCGGCGGTGGGGTCGACCGCGTCGGTGAAGGCGCCGTCGGACCGCACCAGGCCCCTGTCGGCCCCCGCGGGGACGGCGGTGCCCTTGGGCAGGATGACCTTGCCCCGCGCGATGGTCCCCGCCACGGAAGGGCCGTCGCCCACCTGTTGGGTGAACCACGCGGAGCGGGACCTCGGGTCGGCCGCCCCCATGACGCGGTGCGTACCCCGGTGAACGGTGAAGCGGTAGCTCGTGTTCCCTGTCCTGCGGGCGGCCTCCGCGAGCGCGGCGGTGGCCGAACGGCCGTCGACGGCGGATCCGCACGACGCGCGCTCGCCGGTCCGGGACACGACGACGGTCACGGAGGTGACGGCGACGGCCACGACGGTGACCATGGTGATCACGGCGGGCATGCCGACACCGGCGCCTCCCGCGCCCATCGCCCCCGCCGCCTTGCTGATGACAGTCGTGGTCTTGGTGACGGCCGCGCCACCGGACACGGGCCCCCCGGCGCCAACGGAGGGCGGCACGGGCGGGGGAGGAGGAGCGGCGGGCGGCGGGCCGGGCGCGGTGACCGGGGCGGCGGGATCGGCCAGCGGCCCCTGCGGAAGATCTGCCGCTGCCGCGTCGTCCCCCGCGCCCGCGAGGTGCGGGGCGGCCACCGTCCCGGCGACTGCGGCACCCGCACCCGCGACACCGACCACCGCGCCCGCGGCGCCTCGGCTCATCCGGCGCGGCCGCTCGGTGTGGCCGAGGACCACTTGGTGGTAGATGTTGCCGTGCTGTACGGCGTTGACTGTGCCATGCCCGTCAGCGGTCGCGATCTGCGCGGATGCCGTACCCGTCGTTCCCTTCGTGCTCTGCGTACCCGTCGTTCCCGTCGTACTCTGCGTACCCGTCGTATCGGCCGTACCCGTCAGACCTGTCGTGTCCGCCGTCGTCAGCAGATCGTGCACGGTGTTCGTCAACTGCCGTGCCTGCGAATCCTGTTGCGGATGCGCGGCGAGTGCGGAGGCCAACTCCTGCTGCACGTAGGGAACGGAGTCAAGGAGGAACTCGTCCTGCCCGGTGGCATCGCGACGCTGGGCCTCCGCGGCCCACGCCCGGATCCGCTCGACCGCCGAGCCGTCTCCCGGATCGAGCAGGGCGGCCGCTCCCGCATGGGCGACCGACCACGCCTCCGTGCCGATCGCCGCCGCCAGATGTTCGGCGACGTCGGCAGCGGTGTCCGCCGGCCGGAACGGAGCGGAGTCCGGGGGCCGCACGTGTGAGCCAGGTGTGTCGTCGGTCATCAACGCCGCCTCCCCCGATGCGTCACGCCGCTGAGTTCGTGAAGCTAGCAGCCGGAGCGGCACCCCAGGAGGCGCTCCGCAAGGCACGGCAGGGCGATGGCAGTGAAAGGGCGCACAAGGCGCATTCGGCTGGCGGAGTGCGCCGTCTGGTGATGCGGAAGTGGCCTTCTATGGCTGTCTACGGCCTTCTATGGCTGTCTATAGCTGTCTATTCGCGAAGAGCGGCGTCCAGTTCGCGGATCAGCTCACCCACGCGCCCTCCGCCTGCCGGTGCGGCGGGCAGTCTGCCGAGTACGGCGCCGACGGCGGGTGGAGCGTGTAGGCGCGCCCACTCCAACGTGTCGGAGGACCCGCGCCGTTCCTGCACGCCGCCTTTCGATTGCAACTCTTCGGCCCGCGCCGCGTGTGCCGGTGCACCGAGGATGTGTTTCACCTGATGGGGGCTGGCTCTGGGGTGAAGATAGGCGGCGGCTGCCGCGTGGCTCGCGGCCCGTGCCGCGTCGGCGGCGGCGGGCTCGGCGACGCGCTCCGGTGCGGCGGCGTCGCCGGCCGCGCGGTACGCGGCCCATGCGCTCTGCCGCAGGGCGCCCGTGCGCCGCTCGCCCGCGGCGAAGGCGTGAGCGGCGTCGATGGCGTCACGGGGCCGGGTGTCGGCGGGGAGGCTCTGCTCGAAGATCGACAGCACTCTGCTCGCACACCGCGCGGCAAAGCCCGCGATCTCACGCAGTTCCTCTTCGCTGAGCTCGATCTTGTCGGACACCGCTTTGTCAAACACCTCTGCCTGCACAGGCGTCTCTTGCGTCCTTGGTTTCTGTGGCTTCTCTGGCTTCTCTGGCTTCTTCGGTCCGGTCGGCACGGCCCGAAGCTACCGCGGGGCTGGGCCGCCCAGGACGTACGGAGGCCCTGCTGACGTACGAGTTGACTGCGAGTGGGCTCTGTCAAAGTTGCAGGAGCGATGCCTGGAACCGAGCGCCCGTCCGGGCGATGCATCGGTGTCGGGTGAACCGGCGGTGCTGGACGGACTGGTGGTGACCTGTGGGACGGAGGGGATGCGGGTACGACGGATCCCGGTGGACTGCGCCTTCCATTCGGCCCAGGTGGACCGGATCGTCGGACGCCTCGAACAGGAACTGGCGGGGCTGTCTCCGCGGCCCGCGCGCCTACCGGTGTACTCCACGGCGGAAGCCGCCTGGACCGCCCTGAGCACCCCCACCCTCTGCGTACGCCCGGCCCGCTGTGTTCCAGGGGTGCCGGGCGAGGTCCTGGAGGACCACGAGGGGCGTGACGCAACTGCCCCTGACGGCTCACTGGTACCTGCAACGGATACCTGATACCCACGCGACGAGAACGCCGTCCGACGAACGCCGGAGGTCCGTCATGGGCAAGCGCCGTACGCACCGCCTGAGCCTCGCCACCGTGACGGCGCTCCTCGTCACCGCCCTGCTCGGCGGCGGCATCGCCCCGGCGTCCCCCAGGGACGGAACCGTCAGCGACAAAACCCCCAGGGACGGATCCCCCAGGACCGGAACCCCCAAGGACGGAACCCCGGAAAGCAGAACGACCGGACCCGGCGCCCCGGGCGGCATCCCCCGTCTCACCGACGACCGGGGCCGCGCCCTCACCCTGCGCGGCTGGAACGTCGAGGACAAGACGCACCACGGCCCCGACGCGCTGAGCGCGATCACCGAGCGGCACTTCGCCGACCTGCGGGCCCACGGCTTCAACTTCGCCCGCCTGCTGATCTTCTGGGACGATCTGGAGCCCCGGCGCGGGCAGTACAGCGAGGCATACCTGCGCAAGATCCGGCGGATCCTCGACTGGGCGCGGGCCCACCGCGTCCACGTCGTCATCGACGCCCACCAGGACGTCTTCGGGCCCGCGTTCGGCCATCGAGGGATCCCCGCGTGGGCGACACGCACCGACGGTCTCCCGTTCACGTCGCACCCCGGCGACTGGTTCGCCGAGTACTTCGAACCCGCCGTCCAGCGGGCCTTCACCCACCTTTACGAAGACGCGGACCTGCGGCGCGCCCAGGCACGCATGTGGCGGCTGCTCGCCGACCGCTTCGGCGGCCACCCCGCGGTCCTCGGCTACGACCTGATCAACGAGCCGATGGGGGAGCTGCGGCAGGGCGAGGACCTGGCGACCGCGGCCCGCCGCATCGAGGCGACCCAGCTCACACCGATGTACCGGCGCCTCGCCGCCGCGATCCGCGCCGAGGATCGTACCAACTGGCTGTTCGTCGAGCCGACCCCGATCGTCGGCGAGGGCGTGCCGACCGGCCTCGGCCGGGTGGCCGACGAACGCGTCGTGTACGCGCCGCACTTCTACAACACCGCGATGGAGGCGGGTGCCGACTACGATCCGGCCGCCGGCTGGATCGAGGCGTACGAGAAAGCCGTCACCGCCTACCCGCGCGCGCAGTCGGTCCCGGTGGTCGTGGGCGAGTGGGGCCCGCTGAACAGCGGGCTGCCGAACATGCGCAGGTTCCACGACGACGCCCTCGCCTCCTTCACCCGGTACTCGTCCGGGTGGGCGGCGTACGTCTGGTGCTACGGCGGCGGCTACTGCGCCCTCGACCGGGAGGGCCGACTGCGCACCAACAAGGAACGCACCGTCACGCCGTACGCCCCCGCCGTCGCGGGCACCGTGCGCTCCGACACGTACGCCCCGGACACCGGCACGTACCGCCTCGCCTACCGGTCGACGCCGCTTCCCGGCGCCACCGTGGTGTCCCTGCCGCCGAGCCCCACCGGCTGGCGGATCACCGTCGCAGGCCGGACGGCAGGGGCCGGCGCCGAGCACGTGCCCGCCGGACGGGCGCGGCAGGTGACGGTGTGGGCGTTCGGCGGCGCCGAGGTGCGCGTGACGGTACGACCCGACGGGCCCACCGTGTGCCGATGACCCGTCAGAGATTCCCCTAGCGCCGGTGGTTGCGGCGGTAGCGGAACGGCCCCGGCAGGTCCATGGACGAGGTGCGCCGGCCTGTGGAGCTGACGGTGTGCCGGGGGCCGTGCCTCCCGCCCAGCGTGATCGACCAAGACCGGCCGTTGATGTTGAGCCTGACCCCGGGCAGGATCCGGAACGACTTGCGGTAATGGATCGGCATCGCGGACTCCTCGCGTCCCTCGTGCTCCCGCACATGTGCTGCGAACTTTCCCGGGTGCGCGCGCCCTAACCCGACAGCCTCGCGAGGAGAGCGGGCAGCGCCGTCCCGATCGGCTCGCGCACGATCTCGTCGGCCCGGTCGTCGTACGGCGTCGCCTCGGCGTTGACGATGATGAGGCGTGCGCCGTGGTCGGCGGCGAGGCCCGCCAGGCCGGCGGCGGGATGGACCTGGAGGGTCGTACCGACCGCGACGAACACCTGACAGGCCTCGGCGATCGCGGCGGCCGCACCGATGACCTCCGGGTCCAGGTGCTCGCCGAACATCACCGTTGCCGACTTGAGGATGCCGCCGCAGGCCAGACACGGCGGATCCGTCTCGCCCGCCTCGACGCGGGCGAGGGCGTCCGCCATCGGTCCGCGCGCCCCGCAGCCGGTGCACACCACCGAACGCGCGGTGCCGTGCAGCTCCAGGACCTTGCGCTCCGGCATCCCGGCGAGCTGGTGCAGGCCGTCGACGTTCTGCGTGAGGACCCGCACCGGCGCACCGGAGCGCTCCAGGGCGGCCACGGCCTCG
Organism: Streptomyces typhae; assembly: GCF_009755605.1. GTDB lineage: Bacteria > Actinomycetota > Actinomycetes > Streptomycetales > Streptomycetaceae > Streptomyces > Streptomyces typhae. The sequence goes on along the minus strand of NZ_WPNZ01000006.1, from coordinate 135,801 downwards.
TGCGCCGCGTTGGGGCGGGCCCGCAGTGTCTCGTTCTCGCGCCGCAGCTGCCAGGATCTGCGGCGGATCTCCGGATCGCTCATGTAGTAGTCGTACGTCACGAGCTTCTCGGCCTCGGGATCGCGCCGCCACAGCCCGTTCGGGCCGCGGTAGTCCGGGATCCCGGAGTCGGTGGAGATGCCCGCCCCGCTCAGGAGGGCTATCAGTGGCCTGTTCATGCCGTTGAGCCTAGAACGTGAGGCCCACTCGGCCCGTACACAGGAACGCGTACACAAGAACCACAGGGACCCGTACACAAGAGCCCGTACGCAAGAGAAGGCGGCACGAGAACCCGGACACAAGAAGAGGCAAGGAGAGCACGCGCTCCTTGCCACTCTTAACTTATAGCGCACCGGGGGGCTTGCGGCAAGGCCCCCGTCGTACCGCAAAATCGCAGGCCACACCCCGAACCTGCGGACATGGGAGTCTCCCGAAGTGCACGTGCTGCCGTCAGCCAGCCCCCTGAACACCGGCGTCTTCGACCTGCCCGACCGACTCTCCGCCAAGGCCGACCCGACGCTGATCGCCGGTGACGAGACGCACTTCTCGGCCGTCGCCGCGAGCGTCGAGCAGGCCGTCGCCGAACTGTCCGACCGCCTCGACGCCGAACTCAAGGCTCCCGGCGGCACCGGCAGGCAGGCGATGGACCGGGACGCGGAGGTCCACCGCCTCACGGGCCGCCTGCGCGCCCTGCGCCGCTTCGGCCTCGACCTGTGCCTCGGGCGCGTCGTCACCGCCGACGGCCCCGAGCCCGTCTACATCGGCCGGCTCGGCCTCACCGACAGCGACGGGAACCGGCTCCTCGTCGACTGGCGCTCGCCCGCGGCGGAGCCCTTCTTCGCTGCGACCCACGCCCACCCGATGGGCCTCGTGAGCCGCCGCAGATACCGCTGGACGGGCGGCCGGATCAGCGACTACTGGGACGAGGTGTTCACCGCCGACGGCCTTGAACGGCGCGCCGCGCTCGACGACCAGTCCGCTTTCGTCGCGAGCCTCGGCAGCAGCAGGTCGGACCGGATGCGCGACGTGCTCGCCACCATCCAGTCCGACCAGGACGCCATCATCCGCGCGGGCTCCCGTGGCGCCCTCGTCGTCGACGGCGGGCCGGGCACGGGCAAGACCGTGGTCGCCCTGCACCGCTCCGCCTACCTGCTCTACTCCGACCCCCGCCTCGGCCACCGCAAGGGCGGCGTGCTGTTCGTCGGCCCGCACCGGCCCTATCTGGCGTACGTCGCCGACGTCCTGCCGAGTCTCGGCGAGGAGGGCGTGCAGACCTGCCTCGTACGGGACCTCGTCGCCGAGGGCGCCACGGCGCCGGACGAGCGCGAACCGGAAGTCGCCCGTCTGAAGTCGTCCGCGGACATGGTGAAGGCGATCGAGAAGGCCGTCGCGATCTACGAGGAGCCGCCGGCGAAGGGCATGACGGTCTCGACCGACTGGGGCGACATCCGGCTGAGCGCCGACGACTGGGCCGAGGCGTTCGAGGCACCGGACCCCGGCACCCCCCACAACGAGGGGCGCGAGCAGATCTGGGAGGAACTGGTCGCGATCCTCCTCGACAAGCTCGGCGGCGACGTCCCGATCCACGAGTTCCGTGCCTCGCTGCGCTACGACGAGGAACTCCTGGACACCCTGCACCGCGCCTGGCCGCTCCTCGAAGCGGCCGACCTGGTCTCGGACCTGTGGACGGTACCGGCCTATCTGCGGCTGTGCGCCCCCTGGCTCACGGCCGACGAGGTGCGCAGACTCCAGCGCAAGGCCGCCCCGCAGGCCTGGACGGTGTCCGACTTGCCGCTTCTCGACGCGGCACGGCAGCGGCTCGGCGACCCGGGGGCCACCCGCCGCAAGCGCCGGCAGGAGGCGATCCTCGCCACCCAGCGCGAACGCATGGCGCAGGTCGTCGACAACCTGATCGACGCGGCGTCGTCATCGGGCGCGGACGGCGACGATGGCGAAGGCCTGGTGACGATGTTGCGCGGCCAGGACGCCCAGGTCAGCCTGGTCGACGAGGCCGAGCTCCCCACCACCGACGCGGATCTGCTCGCCGGGCCGTTCGCGCACGTCGTCGTGGACGAGGCGCAGGAGCTGACCGACGCGGAGTGGCAGATGCTGCTGCTGCGCTGCCCGTCCCGGAGCTTCACCATCGTCGGGGACCGGGCCCAGGCCAGGCACGGTTTCACGGAGTCGTGGCGGGAGCGCCTGGAGCGGATCGGCCTCGACCGGATCGAGGTGGCGTCCCTCACCGTCAACTACCGGACCCCGGAGCAGGTGATGGCGGAAGCCGAGCCCGTCATCCGCGCCGTGCTCCCCGACGCCAACGTGCCGACGTCGATCCGCAGCGGCGACGTCCCCGTCGTGCACGGCTCCGTCACGGAGCTGGCGTCGGTCCTCGACACCTGGCTGGCCGCGCACGCCGAGGGGACGGCCTGCGTCATCGGCGACCCCACGTTCCAGGAGACCGCCCGGGTCCGGTCGCTGACTCCCCAGCTGTCGAAGGGGCTCGAATTCGACCTGGTCGTCCTTGTCGACCCCGACGCGTTCGGCGAGGGCGTCGAAGGAGCGGTCGACCGCTATGTCGCGATGACCAGGGCCACCAGCCGACTGGTCATCCTCACCAGTTCCTGAGGCCCGCCAGTTCCTGACGCCCGTGTCTGCCAGTTCCTGACGCCCGTGTCTGCCGGTTCCTGAGGCCTGTGTCTGCCGGTTCCTGAGGCCCGTCGGAACCCGAGGTCCGCCCGGCCGTGTGTCCGTATCTGTGGGACATACGGCCGGACCGCCATGGCGACGCCCTCCGCGCGGCGCGATGCTTCAAGTGCAGGGGAGACGGAGCCATCGACCACGTGAGGCAGCGAGCCATGACGAACACGGGCACGCGGGCGCAGGCCGCGGACATCGCCGTTCCGGACACGAAGGTGGCCAGGGAGGCCACGGAGCTGATCCGGGACACCACGAGCGAACTGATCTACCACCACTCGCGCCGGGTGTACTTCTTCGGCGCACTGCAGGGCGCGGGCCGCGGCCTGAGCTTCGATCCGGAGCTGCTGTACGTCGGCGCGATGTTCCACGACGTGGGGCTCGGTCGGGACTTCCACGGCAGCGGGCGGCGCTTCGAGATCGACGGCGCCGAGGAGGCGAAGCGGTTCCTGCGCGGCCACGACCTGCCCGAGGACAGCATCCGGCGGGTGTGGACGGCCATCGCCCTGCACACCACCCCCGGTGTCCCCGCGTACATGGAACCCGAGGTCGCCCTGGTGACCGCCGGTGTGGAGTACGACGTCCTCGGCATCGGCTACGACGACCTCTCCGCGGCCGACCGCGCCGCCGTGGTGGCCCTGCACCCCCGCCCGGATTTCAAGCGGCGGATCCTGGAGGCGTTCACCGAGGGCGTCCGCCGCAAGCCGGAGACGACGTTCGGCAACGTGAAGGCCGACGTCCTGGAACACCACGTACCCGGCTTCGAACGCGGAGACTTCGTCCGCACCATCCTGGAGTCGCCGTGGGCGGAGTGAGCGGGCAGGGCCGCGCGGGCGGGACGGCGCGCGGGGGCGGGACGGCGCGAGGGGGCAGGGCGCTGCGAGCGGGCGGCCCGGGTGCGGGCAGGGCGGCCCGGCACGTCGTCGCTCTCCTCGCCTTCGACGGCGTCCAGCTCCTCGACGTGAGCGGCCCCGCCGAGGTCCTCACCACCGCCAACTCCCACGGCGCCCGCTACGACCTGCGCGTCGTCTCCCCGACCGGACACGACGTCCGCACCTCCTCCGGCGTGCGCGTGGGGGTGGACGGCGCGCCGTCCGACCTGCCGCGCCGCATCGGCACCCTGGTCGTGCCCGGCCGCCGGGACTGGCGGCACGCGGTCGCCGACACCGAACTGGTGGGCCTGACCGCGGCCCTCGCCGCCCGCACGCCACGGATCACCTCCGTGTGCGCGGGGGCGTTCGTCCTCGCCGAGGCCGGGCTCCTGGACGGCCGGCGTGCGGCGACGCACTGGGAACTGGCCGGGGAACTGGCGGGCGCCTACCCGCGGGTGCGGGTCGCCGAGGACCCGCTGTTCGTGCGCGACGGCCCCGTGGTGACCTCGGCCGGGGTGACCGCGGGCATCGACCTGGCCCTCGCCCTCGTCGAGGACGACCACGGCGCGCGCGTCGCGCGGAGCGTCGCCCGCGAACTGGTCGTCTTCATGGCGCGGCCCGGCGGCCAGTCGCAGTTCAGCAGACGGCTCGCGCCGGAGACGGCCGAGGGGTCGGTGGTGCGCCGGGCGATGGACGCGGTCACCGCCGATCCCACGGAGGACCACAGCGTCGACTCGCTGGCACGCCGGGCAGGTGTGAGCGCACGGCACTTGGGGCGGCTCTTCCGCGCGGAGACCGGCACGACGGCAGGACAGTACGTCGAGGCGGCGCGCCTCGAAGCCGCCCAGGCGCTCCTGGAGGCGGGGTCCGACAGTGTCGAAGAGGTCGCCCGGCGCGCCGGATTCGGTTCGTCGGAGTCACTGCGCCGGGCCTTCAAGGACCAGCTGGGCATCGCGCCCACGGTGTACCGGGCGCGCTTCCGCAGCACCACCGCCGACTTCGGGGAGGCCGACCGTACCGCCGCTGCCGACCCCGGGGAGGCCGACCGTACCGCCGCTGCCGACCACGAGGAGGACGACCGCATGGCCGCTGCCGCCCCCTGACGGGACGGCGGGCGCTCACGCCCACTTCTGCTGGCGTGTGGGCGAGCAGCGCACGGCCCGCAGACCGGCGCGCCCGTCGTCCTCCAGGCACCGTCCGGTGTCCGCGTTCCTGAGGCCGACCGCCTCGTCGTGCCCCGGAGCGAACACCCACTTCTGCGAGGGCGCCGCCCCGCACCGCGCGGTGCGCAGGTCGGCCGGGTCGTGGTCGAGACACTTGCCCGTGGCGTGGTTGCGGAGCTGGCGCGCGCCGTCGGCGTACCGGCGGACGGTCCACCACTGGTACGGCATCCCGTTGCACGCGTAGGAGCGCAGCCCCTTGTCGAGGCTGTCGTCCAGGCAGTTGCCCGTGGCCCGGCTGACGAAGATCCGCGTGGCCTCGGGCGGCCTCGTGGCTCCCGCGCTCTCGGTGTACGTGGGGCCGTCCCCGGGCGGGGCCTTCGCGAGGGTGTCGGCGGGACGGGCGGGCGGGAAGGGCGCGGAGGTCTGCGAGGGGTGCGCGGGCAGGACCGGGAGGGTGGGTCCGGTGGACGAGGCGGGCGCTGCCGCGCGCGAGCCGGGCGGGGAGTCCTGGGGGAGGACGAGCACGGTGACGAGGACGCCGGTGAGCAGACCGGCCGCCGCACCGGCCGCGGCGCAGGTCCACCGGCCGTTGAGCCCGGCCCGTACGAACGCGCGGGCGGCCCGGACGCCCTGGACGGCAGCGGGCGGCGGGGGAGCGGCGGGCGGGGGAGCGGCGGCGGGTTCGGGCAGCGGCTCCGGCCGGCTGCGGTCGGCCGCCTCCCACAGGACCCGGTACTCGGTGGGGTCACCGCCGAGGGCCCGGCACACGTCGCGCACCACGGGCCAGGGCGGCACGGTGTCCCCGCGGAAGTAGCGCGAGAGCGACGAGTCGCTGATCCGCACCTGCTCCTCCAGGCTGCGCAGCGTGCGCCCCGAACGCTGTTGCAGGGCACGCAGCGCCCCGCCCAACCGCCGCGCCGCCGCGGTGTGTTCCCCTCGTCCGCGGTCGGTCATCGAGAACGGCTCCCTGGCTGGCCGGCAACGGCGAACGGCCCGCTGCTCCCTGGTGCGGGACGGACATGTCCCAGCAGGTCGGGAATGTATGTATCACGGCCTGCCGGAAGCAAGGGGCGCGCGGTGGCAGGGGGGCGCGGGCCCCGGAGAAACCTCGGATCACGGGCCGCACGAATCACCTCTACGGGTGACGGCGCGCAGCGGGCCCCGGGGACGCCGGTACGAGACGGCTGATCGGGCACCTGGAGGGCGTGGCCGCTCCAGGTGCCCGGTGCCCGGGAGTCCGCGCGCGGGCCCCCGCGTGCGGTCCTCGTACGCGGTCCCCGTACGCGCATCCGGCGAGGAGGTCAGACCCGGTCGGCCGCGATCAGGAGGTACTGGAAGGAGCCGTCCTTGTAGGAGTTGATGAACGCGTCCTCAATTCCCGTGACCAGCGAGGACGTGGCCCGCAGCTCCCAGTACGGCAGGGTGTCGGGCGTGAGGTCGACGACGGCCTGCGGCACCAGGCGGTTGTCGGCCATGGCGCGCAGGTACTCACGGCGCGAGTGGATGTTGCACTCGAAGTGCGCGTTGATCTGCGAGACCCACTTCGAGGGCTGGCCGTACCGCGGGTTCCAGCAGCCGGTGATGGTCACATAGCGGCCGCCGACGCCGAGGACGCGCGCGTGCTCGGCGAACAGGTCCTGCAGGTCGACGTACATGCTCGACTCGTTGTTCCACGAGGCCGCCGCCTCCCCGGTCGCGAACGGCATGGCGAGCATGTTGCACACGCGGGCGCGGACGTGGTCCTGGATGCGCAGTTCGCGGGCCCGGTTGTTGGCGAAGGCGGCCTGCTTGGCGGACAGCGTCACGCCCTCCACCTTGCAGCCGAAGCGCTGGTGCGCCATCACCATCGAACCGCCGCGGCCGCAGCCGGCGTCCACCAGGGTGTCGTCACGGCCGATGTCCCCGAGGTGGCCCAGGAGGAACTCGGCCTGGGCCGACTCCAGGCGGTGCAGCTCGGCGATCAGCTTCTTCTCGCTCTCGCTGTCCTCGGCGTCACCGAGCGCGGCGTGGTCCACCTCCCCGATGCCGTAGTGGTGGTGGTAGAGGCCGTCGACGTCACCGAGACGCAGGTTCACGGGCCTGGCCTCGCCGTCCCAGTACCGGGCGATGTCGCCCTGGTAGGGCGTCGCGGGGCCCGGGATGCGCAGGGAGGTGCCGGAGGTGCCGCTCGACGTGGCGGTGAGTTCGGTGCTTGTCACAGATGAATCCATTCTCTTACCAGAAGTCGGGCAGGCTGTAGCGGTAGGTGTTGGTCCGGTGCCAGTAGTGGTTGCCGTCGACCCACGTGGCCACGCCGCGCAGGAAGCGCTGTGCACTCGGTACGGGCAGGGCCGCGGTCAGCTCCGCGGCCGCGGTCTCGAACTCGCGCATGAGGTCGTTGTGGACCTCGACCGACTTCAGATAGGCGTCCCGCTCCGAGAGGCCCTCGCGGTCGGCGATCACGACCGGCAGGTTCAGGTGCCGGCCCGGCGAGTCGAGTTCCTTGGTGTACGAGTAGAGGTCGTTCACGATGGTCGTCGCGTTGCCCGCGAGTGCGATGACCCGCTGCATGGCTGGCTGTGCGTGCAGGTCCGCCGGGAGTTCGTAGCCGCCGACGGTGTCGGTGATGGTGGGGCAGGGGCGGAAGTTGTTGAACTGGCGCATCGCCAGGTACTCCCACACCTCGGGTACGCGGTCCTCCTTGGCCCAGGCCGCCTCGGCGAGGTAGCCCATGTGCAGCCGGGCCATGTCGTGCCGGAACCGGTCGGCCTGGGAGGCGCTGCCCGCCTGGACGAAGTACTCCATGGCGGAGCGGTAGGCGCGCCGGGGCGCGTCCGCGTGCAGGGACCGCGCCCACTGCGGCTGGTACTCCTGCGTCGTGTACAGCGGGTCGAGGGCCGTGTGCGCGAGGAGCAGGCGTTCACCGAGACCGTCGGGTGAGCCTCCGTGGTCCTCGCAGTAGCAGTCGTCCACCGCGTTCTCGGCCACCATCAGACGGGTGGCGATCATCAGGTGGTCGACGGTGGGGGCGTCCGGATGGCAGGCGACCATGTAGCGGCCCACGGAGAAGCCGTCGAACTCCTCCTCCCAGTCGTCGGGATACAGGGAGACCTCGTCGATCGCCCAGGACTTGATCCTGCGGCTGACCTCCTCGACCCGTACCGGGTCGGGGTCGGGCACCGGGTGGTGGTAGAGCCCGGGGATCGGCGTCCCCTCCGCCGCGGCGGGCGGGGCCTCCCCTGGCCCTTCCCCGGGGGCCTCGGCGGGCGGCGCCGGTTCCTCCCTCGGGACCAGGCGCAGACCGGCCGTGCCGAGTCCGCTGGGGCCGCGCAGGATCCGGGCCAGGTCGGGCTCCGGCGCGGGCGGCGACGACGCGCCGACCGGATCCCCGAAGACGGCTCTGACGTCGCAGGCACGGGCCGCCGCCTCGGCGAGGACACGCGCCCCGAAGGGGGCGACGACCTCGGGCAGGATCGACTCCGGGGGGTGCGACTGCGGAGGGTGCGACTCCGCGGGTTCCGACTGCCGGGATTCCAGCTGGGGAGAGTCCTGCTGAGGAGATTCCTGCTGTGGAGGCTCCGGCTGTGCTGGCACCTGCCGCGAAGGCGTCGGCTCGGGCGCGTGCGCGGGTGTCCGCGGCGCGTCCGCGGGCATCCATGGCTCCCTGGTGGGGCGGGCGGCCGGATCCACTACCTGCCCCAGCGGGCGATCTGCACGTTCTCCAGGACGCCGACCGCGTCCGGCACGAGGATCGCGGCGGAGTAGTAGGTGGTGACGAGGTAGGAGGTGATCGCCTGCTCGTTCAGGCCCATGAAGCGGACCGACAGCCCCGGTTCGTACTCGTCGGGCAGGCCGGTCTGGTGCAGACCGATGACGCCCTGGTTGTCCTCGCCGGTGCGCATGCACAGGATCGAGCTGGTCTTCTCCTTGGTGATGGGAATCTTGTTGCAGGGCAGGATCGGGACCCCGCGCCAGGCGGGCACCAGCTGGCCGCCGAGGTCGACGTGGTCGGGGTAGATCCCGCGGGAGTTGAACTCGCGCCCGATCGCGGCGATCGTCTTCGGGTGGGCGAGGAAGAGCTTGGAGCCGCGGCGGCGGCAGAGCAGTTCGTCCAGGTCGTCGGGGGTCGGCGTGCCCGAGTGCGGCTGGATGCGCTGCTTGAAGTCGGCGTTGTGGAGCAGGCCGAACTCCCGGTTGTTGACCAGCTCGTGCTCCTGGCGCTCCCGCAGCGCCTCGATGGTGAGCCGGAGTTGCTCCTTCGTCTGGTTCATCGGGCCGTTGTAGAGGTCGGCGACCCGCGTGTGGACGCGCAGGATGGTCTGCGCGGCGGAGAGTTCGTACTCGCGGGGTTTCAGTTCGTAGTCCACGAACGCGCCGGGCAGTTCGTGTTCGCCGGTGTGACCGGCGGACATGGCGATCTCCGCCTCGCCGCGGTGGTTCTGCCGGCGCTGCGCGCGCGACCTGAACTCCTCCAGGTGGCCCCGCAGGGCCGGGGCCGAGGACACCACGGCCTCGAAGTCGGCGCGGGACAGGGTCAGCAGGGTGCCGGAGGTCTCGGCGGTGGCGGTCTGGTCCCAGCGGGCGTCCTCGTCCAGGAGGGCGTGCTCGCCGAACCGGTCGCCGTCGGCGAGCACGTCGAGGGCCACCTCCTCGCCGTACGGGCCTGCCGAGGTCTGGCTGACGCGGCCGTGGGCGATCAGATGCAGGTGGTCCGCGGGCGCCCCGCGCTCGGCCAGCGTCTCGCCGACCCGGAAGTCGCGCTGCACGCACCGGTCGGCGATGGCGGTCAGCACGTCCACGTCGTCGAAGCCGCGCAGCAGCGCCAGTTCGCCGAGTTCGCGGGGGATCACACGGACGTCGGAGCCGTCCTGGACGAACTCCACGGTGCCGTCGCCGACGGTGTGGGTCAGACGGCGGTTCACGCGGTAGACCCCGCCCTTGGTCTCCACCCAGGGGAGCATCCGCAGCAGCCAGCGGGAGGTGATCTCCTGCATCTGCGGGGCGGACTTGGTCGTGCTGGCGAGGTTGCGGGCGGCCGCCGTGCCCAGGCTGGTCTGCCGCGGCGGCTCCACTCGCGTTTCCGGGCTCGAGTCAACAGTCATCGGGCGAGCTCTCCTTGCTCGGCGGAGTGACGCGTGTAGGTGCGCGTCACCGGCAACGGAAGGAACAGGGGTAAACGAGATATAGGCGTATACGGACGGGAATCCGTCCAGATCCACGGGAACCCTAGTGGCCACTTCGCCCGCCGGGCCAAGGAAAACTGACGACATTAACTCGATACGATGATCGTGCCCGCGCGATGTTTGCCTGCCTACCGGCGGATTTCAGCCGAGATCACGCGGTGTGGCATGCCCGCTCAGGCCACGTCCACGCCGTCCAGTTCCGCGTAGTAGGCGTCCTTGGCCAGTCGTACGGTGTTCCAACCCGCCCGCAGGAGCAGGGGAGTTCCGGCCGTCGACCGCCAGCGGTCCCAGCCGGTGTGCGGGTAGGGGACGACGCCGGCCGCCGCGCCGTTCACCGTGAGCCGGTGGGCGGCGGCGACCGGGGCGCCCGCGCCGTCCAGGGAGCCGTTGCCGTAGCGCACGAACAGCGTGTGCGTGCCCGCCGACGCGGCGAAGACCCGGAACTCGACGTGGCTGTCGGCGTGGTCGATCCCGCCGACCGCCCTGCCGCCCGAGGCGAGGGGGGCGTCCCGGACGACGGCGTGCCCGACGCGGGCGTCCTCCGCCTCGTGGAACCTCTTGCTGCCCCGCACCACCGGACGGCCGTCCGCGAAGGCGAGGTCGGCGGCGTACAGGAACCGCTGGGTGTAGTCGGCGTTCCAGCCGTGGAAGACGATGCGGTCGCGGCCGTCGGGGCCGGTCACCACGTCCTGGCCGCCGGGGCCGCGGACCGCTCCGGAGAAACCGGCCGTCGTCATCAGCGGCCCGGCGGCCTTGGTGTACGGGCCGGTGAGCCGCTCCGCGACCGCGTACCCGGTGCGGTACTGGTCGCGGCTGTAGAAGTGGGCCGAGTAGAACAGGACATGACGGCCGCCGCGCCGGACGAGGGTCGGCGCCTCCACCAGCGGGCCCTCCCACTCCCTGTCCTGCTTGACGAGGCGGGTGGCGGCGCCCGTGAGGCGGGTGCCGTCCCACGACGTCGGCTGGAGGCGCAGCCAGGTGTCGGCGCCGAGGCCGCAGCAGTTGCCGTCGTTCTTCCACAGCACGTACCGCTGCCCGGCCTCCGTGTAGGAGGCCGCGTCGATGGCGCCGCCCTCCGCGGCCGGGCAGATCAGCGGTCCGTCGCCGACCGGCCGGAACGGCCCGTCCGGTGACGGCGCCAGCGCGACGCCGACGCACTGCCGGTCGCTCGCGCGGTCGTGGGCCGTGTAGTGCATGGTGAAACCGGAGCCGTTGTCGTACACCTCAGGCGCCCACACGAGGCCGCGGTCGGGCACGGCCCAGGCGCCGAGCGCGGGCAGGACGTCGGCGGTGTCGGCGCGCCAGTGGGTGAGGTCGGTGGACGTGGCGTGCTGGATGTGCTGTCCGGCGCCGTTGGTGGCGTACGCGTGGTAGGTGGGGCCGACCTTCACGATGTCGGGGTCGGGGAAGTTCCGGTCGAGCACGGGGCCGTCGGCGGGGGCCGCCGCCACCGGCGCGGACGCCGGCGGCGCGGACGTCACCCGTGCGGCGGCGGCCGGGAGGCGGGGGCCCGCCTGCGCCTGGCCGAGGACCGGCATCAGGATCAGGGCGGCGGCGGTGAGTCCGCAGGCCGCGACACGACGTCGCATGGGGTTCCTTCCCGCGGCACCGGTCGCAGGGGGCTCACGGCTGCGGGCCCGTACCCGAACCGGTCCGCACAGGGGACGAGTCGGCAGTGTCGACCGATCAACGCGCCACCGGTCTCCGGGACACCGCCGCGTCGGCCCGCCGGCATCCGCCGTCCAGTTGTCCCGGCATCCGCCGTCGGTCATCCCGGCATCCGCCGCCCGCGTGTGCCGACACCCGCCGTGTCCGCACATCCGCACAGAAGATCGCCCGAAAGGGGTGGGAGGACGTGATCGATGGGTATGCGGTGATCACGCTCGCCCCGCACCGCGACGGCGGGCGAAAGTCTCGGCGGCCCGCCCGGCCGGGCCCACCCTCCAGGAGGCGACCCATGAACGAGCCCTACGCTCTCCGCCAGCTGCTCCTCCTCGTCGACCGCGGTGAGAGAGGCACCCTGCTGCCCGACGAGGCCGCCGAACTCCGCGCCGCGATAAGGGCGTTGTACGCCCGCCCCGCCGCCGACCGCGAGATCGCGCTGCACCGGCGCATGACCAAGGCCGTCGAGGCCGCCGTCGACGACTACCGCGCGCTCACCTGTCAGTGGACCGAGGCGGACGGCACCACGTCGGAGATCGCCCGGCGGGCCACGTCGGCGGCGTTCGGCGCGGTGCGTGCCGTGGTGCCGCTGCACGAGGAGCCGCACGGGTGCCTCTTCGACGCCGGCCGGATGCCCGTCGAGGCCGGCGCCCGGGGGCTATGATCCGACCCCTCCACGCTGGAAGGCGGTCCGTCCATGCCCGTGCCGAGCCTGCTCGCGGTCTTCGCCCACCCGGACGACGAGTCGTTGTCCGCGGGCGGGGTGCTCGCCCGGCACGCGGCCGCGGGCGCCCGCACCGCGGTCGTCACGGCGACGTGGGCCGCGGACACGCGGCGCGCCGCCGAGCTGGCCGAGGCGCTGCGGATCCTCGGCGCGGGACCGCCCCGGATGCTCGGCTACGCCGACGCCCGCGCACCGCGGTCGGCCCCGGACAGCGCGCGGTTCCGTGACGCGCCCCTCGACGAGTCGGTGCGGCGCCTCGTGGCGCACATCAGGGAGTTCCGGCCGGAGGTCGTCGTCACGCATGACGCCTACGGCGGCGTCTCCGGGCACGAGGACCACGTGCACACCCACCGCGTGACCACGCTCGCCGCCCAGGCGGCCGGGCTGGGACAGCTCTGCCCGGAAGCCGGTGCCCCCTGGCGGCCGGGCGCCCTCTATCTGGCCACCCATCCGCACTCGGCGGTGCGGGCGCTGACGGAGGTGGTGGGCGCGCACAAGACGGTGTACAGCGTTCCCGACGAACTGGTCACCACGGTCGTCGACGTCCGCCCGTGGCTGGAGCAGAAGACCGCCGCCGTGCTCGCGCACCGTACGGAGGTGGCACGCGGAGCCGTACCGGGCCTGGTCGCCGCCCTGCCGCAGGACGCGCGGGAGCGCCTGCTCGGCACCGAGTGGTACATCCGCCAGGGCCTCGCCCCCGAAGTCCCGCAGGGCTCCGCGTATCACGTCCGCACTGAACTGACCGCGACCGTCTGAAGCCCGCTGCCTAGAGCTGTCGCAGATGGTCCCGCAAGGTGCGGGCCACGTACGCCATGAGGGCGTCCGCGCCGAACTGGGTGCTCGCGGGGACCAGGGACTCGGTGAGCACGGCGACGGCGAAGGCCTGGCCGTCCGCGTGCTCGACGACGCCGATCTCGTGGCGCAGGTTGAGCAGCGTGCCGGTCTTGGACGACCAGGCCGTCGCGTCGGAACTGAAGTCCGGCGCCAGCCGGTGCCGGATGAGGTTGTGGGCCATCAGCTCCCGGACCCGCCCTGCCACCTCCGGGGGGATCTTCGAGGGGGTCCACAGGGCCTGCAGCAGTTCGACGCAGGCGCGGGCGCTGCCGGTGTTGGCGCGGGTGGTGTCGAGCTGGGGGATGCGGTGGCCGCGGCCGCCGGTGCCCGCGTCGATGGCCAAGGAGTGCGCGAGGTGGACCTGCTCGGCGGCGAAGCGCTCCGTCGGGGTGTCGGACAGCGCGCGCAGGCTGTGCCGGACGGTGAGGCCGCGCAGCCCGAACTCCTCGATGATGGCGGCGACCCGCGCGGGCGGGGTGAGGTCGAACAGCGCGTCGCCCGCCGAGTTGTCGCTCACCGACGTGCTCAGATACAGCAGGTCGTCGACGGCTATGCGGGCCGGGTGGCGGAAGCGGCTCACGCCGGTGGGTCCGGGCGTGGTGATCCTGCCGGGCTCCACGTCCAGCGCCGTCGCCCCGTCGATCTCGCCCCGCCGGATGCGTTCCACCGTCGCGAGCGCCAGGGGAATCTTGACGAGGGAGGCGACGGGCAGCGGAGTGTCGGGTTCGAGGCCGATCTCGTCGCCCGATTCCAGGTCGCGTACGAGGACGCAGCAGCGCAGTCCGCCGTCGTGCAACTCGCCGCGCAGGTCGCGCAGCAGCGCCTCGGTGTTGATGCCGCCGTTCATAGCGCTGTCACGCCGCGGTACTTGCCGCTGTTCATGCCGCCGTTCACGCTGTCCCTCACGCTGTCCCTTCCTGTGCGGTCGCGCCTGGCGCGGTCGCCTCCCGTGCGGTCGCACCTGGCGCGGTCGACCTCTGCGCGGTCGCACCTGGCGCGGTCGCCTCCTGGGCCGGCACCCGTGTGTCCGCGCCGAGGCAGCGGGCGACGGCCGCACCGAGTCGCACCCGGACGTGCCGGGGGTTGCCGTCCGCCGCGGCTTCGACGGCGTACCCGCGGCCGAGCGCGAGTTCGCCGACGGGACGCCAGGTCAGGCCGAGCTCCGCGGCCTGCGCGGCGGAGCACAGCAGCAGGTCGTCGCCGCACAGGACCTCCGCGGCGGCGGTCGTCAGCTGCTCGGCGGCGACGAGTTGGGCGGGGCGCAGGCCGAGCGCGTCGCGCAGCCGGGTCAGCGGGTCCCTGATGTGCGGTACGTCGTCCTCGGGCTGGATCCAGATGCGCCGGGCCGGGCCCGGCGACCCGCGCCGGAGCCGCAGCGTCTCCACGTAGACGCGCTGCACGCCGGGGTCCTCGGCGGTGGCGAGGCCGAGCGGCACGGACCACGCGGCCTCGTCGGCGGGCACCGCGAGCAGCGCGGCCCGCACCTGCTGGGCGTCGAGGAGCTCCCTGCGCCGCGCGGGCCCCTCGACGCGCAGGTCGAGGGTGACGCCCTGGTGGCGCGCGTCGGCGACGAGGCGGGCCAGGGCGGCGGTGGAGCAGACGCCGGGCACCGCGAACCGCCACGGCTTGTGTCTGACGGCCTCCGCCTCGTGCAGCAGCACATCGGCGGCCCGCACCAGCTGCCGGGCCGTCGGCAGCAGGTCCCGGCCGAAGGGGGTCAGGACCGCCCGCCGCGAGGTCCGCTCGAACAGCGGCTCGCCGAAGCGCTCCTCAAGGGCGGCGACCCGACGGCTCGCCACCGACTGCGACATCCGGGCCGCGGCGGCACCGACGGTGAAACTGCCGCGCTCACTGACGCTGACGAACGCGCGACACGCCCCCACGAGATCCACAGCCCGCACCCTATGCCAGAACGGCATGAAACCGCGCGGAAGCGTATTGGACCGCATGGCAGCTCCGCGGCGAAGGTGGTTCCGGCACTGATCACCGCACCGGGACGGGCCGTGCCGCGCCGTCCCCCTGTGCCCCGCGCGCGGGGCGCCCTGGAGGTTTGGACCATGCAGTACACCCGTGCCCGGCGTGCCGTCGTCGGCGCGCTCACCGCACTCGCCCTCGTCCCGCTCGTCGCCTGCGGCCAGGACGAATCCCCGGCGGCGTCGTCGAAGTCCCCCAGGACGTCCGGCGGGACGGCTCAGGGGACCTCGGGGGCGTCGCACACCTCGGCCGTCTCCGGGCGGCCGACGCCGGCCACGAAGCCGTACGCCCAGGCGTTCAAGCAACTGGAGCGCAAGTTCGACGCGCGGCTCGGGGTGTACGCCGTCGACACCGGCACCGGACGCGAGGTGGCCTACAACGACGGCAGGCGCTTCGCGTACAACTCCACGTTCAAGGCGCTCGCCGCCGGTGCCGTGCTGCGCA
The DNA here is from genome assembly GCF_009755605.1 of Streptomyces typhae. Classification (GTDB taxonomy): domain Bacteria; phylum Actinomycetota; class Actinomycetes; order Streptomycetales; family Streptomycetaceae; genus Streptomyces; species Streptomyces typhae. The sequence continues at coordinate 120,233 of NZ_WPNZ01000006.1, read as the reverse complement.
AGAACACCCTCGCGGGGATGGACAGGGTGGTGAAGTACTCCAAGGACGATCTGCTCGCCAACTCGCCCGTGACCGAGAAGCACGTCGACACGGGCATGAGTCTGCGCGCCCTGTGCGACGCGGCCGTCCGCTACAGCGACAACACCGCGGCCAACCTCCTGTTCGACGAGCTCGGCGGGCCCAAGGGCCTCGACGCAGCCCTGGAGCGGCTCGGGGACCACGTGACACGGGTGGAGCGTATCGAGCCCTTCCTGAGCCGGTGGGTCCCGGGCGAGAAGCGGGACACGAGCACCCCGCGCGCCCTGGCGAAGGACCTGCGGGCCTATGTGCTCGGCGACGTGCTCGCCGAGCCGCAGCGCGCGCTGCTCACCCGGTGGCTGAAGACCAACACCACCGGTGACCACGTCATCAGGGCCGGAGTGCCGAAGAACTGGGTGGTCGGGGACAAGACGGGGACCGGTACCTACTACGGCGCCCGCAACGACATCGCCGTCGTGTGGCGCCCCGACGCGGCCCCGCTCGTCGTGGCGATCCTGTCGCACCGCGCCGACAAGGACGCCGCGCCCGACGACCGGCTGATCGCCGAATCGGCGTCCGTGGTCGCGGACGCGCTGCCGTAGCCGGTTCGCCCGAGCCGCACGTGGTGGCGTACCGCCCGCGTCACCCCTGCGGAACGGAGCGCGCCGCCGCCACGGCCTGCTCGGCGTAGCCCCGGCCGAACAGCACCGTGTGCACGAGCAGGGGGAAGAGCTGGTGCAGGCCGACGCGGTCATGCCAGCCGTCGGCGAGCGGCGCCGTCTCCTGGTAGCCGTCCAGGACGCGGTCGAGGTGGGGGCAGCCGAAGAGGCGGAGCATCGCGAGGTCCGTCTCGCGGTGGCCGCCGTGGGCGGCCGGGTCGATCAGCCGTACGTGTCCGTCGGCGCCCCACAGGACGTTGCCGCTCCACAGGTCGCCGTGCAGCCGCGCGGGCGGCTCGGCGGGTCCGGCGACGTCGGGCAGCCGCGCGCAGACGCCCTCGATCAGGGCCGCTTCGGCGGGCCGCACCGTGCCCTCGTCGACCGCGCGGCGCAGATAGGGCAGCACCCGGTGCTCCGCGTACCAGTGCGGCCAGTCGTCGCCGGGCGTGTTGCGCAGGGGGGCGAGCCCGATGTACGCGTCCTCGGGGCCGCCCGGCGGCGCGGCGCCGAACGCGGGCGCGCCACAGGCGTGCAGGGCGGCCAGGTCGCGGCCGAACCGTGTCGCGGCGTCCACGTCCGCCCGGCCCGTCGGGACCCGGTCGATCACCAGCCGGCGCTCGTCGTGTCCGTGCACCACGGGCACGCGCACCGTCCCGGTGGCGGTGAGCCAGCGCAGTCCCGCCGCCTCGGCCCGGATCGCGCCGGGCTTCTCGTCGTGCTTGACGACCACCACCCGCCCGCCGTCCAGGACGACTTCGGTGAGCGCTCCGGAGAGTGGGCGTGCACGGACGGCGGGAAGGCCGGTGAGGCGGGACGCCGCGGCCTCGGGACTCTCGGCGGAGGCGGGGCGGGCGGTCATGTGGTGGTGGGCCGCGGTCGCGGGTGGCCCTCGTCCCGGGAGTCCTGGTGCCGCAGGCCCCCGGGGAGCAGGTCGACGGGGCGGCGCGGGTCGTGGCGCGGGTCGCTGCCATGCCCGACGCGGAGGTTGCCGACGCCTCGCACCAGTTCGCGGGCGCGGGTGCCGACGCCTCGCACCGGTTCGCGGGCGCGGGTGCCGACGCCTCGCACCGGTTCGCGGGCGCGGGTGCCGACGCCTCGCACCGGTTCGCGGGCGCGGTTGCCGACGCCGGCCTCCCCGGCTCCGGCACCCGCGTCGAGCAACTGCTCGCAGACGGGCACGAGCCGGTCGGGGAAGGAGTCGTACGGTGCTTCGGAGCAGCCGCTGTCCGACCGCGGCGCGTGGGCGAGTCCGTGCCCGGTGACCGGGAAGTCGACGAACGGGTCCGCCCCTGCACGGAGCGCCGCCGGCGGGGGCGTCGCGCTGTCGAGGAGGCGCGGGACCGCTCCGGCGCAGGCGGCGACCTGGCGGCGGTGGACGGCGACGACGAGACCGGCGCGCGTCGGATAGTGGCGGTGGAACGTGCCCGTCCCGGCGCCCGCCTCGGTGGCGGTCCGGCGGACAGGCGCATCGACCCCGGAGGCCCGGGAGGCCCCGGAGGCCCCGGAGGTGACGCACACCGCCGCGGCCGCGGCGAGCGGGGCCAGTCCGTTGCGCCGCGCGTCGGCCCGCTCGCTCCGGCCGGCCTGCCTCTGCCCTGGGCGGCTCGTTTCGGGCACCGCGCTCTCCTTCCGGATCCCGTGCTCGTTCCGGTCGTCGTCGACCGAGCGGAACAGTGCTCCGTCACATGGTACGGAGGCGAGCACGGGCTCGGCGGCGTCTCGGCGCGTCGGCGTCAGGTGACCGGCGACGCGGTGGGCACCACCACCGGCGCGCCGTCGGAGGACGCGAAGAGGATCTCGGTGTCGATGCCGTACAACTCGCGGACGAGCGCGGGGTCGATGGTCTCGCGCGGCGGTCCGGAGGCGACGACGCGGCCGTCCCGCATCGCCACGACGGTGTCGGCGTAGCGCGCCGCGGCCGCGAGGTCGTGCACGACCATCACGACCGTACGGCCGCCCGCCGCGATGGCGCGCACCAGGTCGAGCACCTCCACGGCGTGGCCGATGTCCAGCGCGCTGGTGGGTTCGTCGAGCAGGACGACGGGGGTCTCCTGGGCCAGCGCCATGGCGAGCCAGCAGCGCTGGCGCTGCCCGCCGGAGAGCTCGTCGAGCCGCCGGTCGGCGAGGGCGGCCGTGCCGGTGGCGTCCAGTGCCTCGGTGACCGCACGCTCGTCGTCGCGGGACCACTGGCGGAACAGGCCCTGGTGCGGATGGCGGCCGTACCGCACCAGGCCCGCCACGGAGACGGCCTCCGGTGCCTGTGGGGACTGGGGGAGCAGGGCGATGCGGTGCGCGGCCTCCCGCTGCCGCATCCGCCACACGTCGGCGTCACCGGCAAGGACCCGTCCCGATGTGGGTTCGTGGAGCCTGGCCATGGTCCGCAGCAGGGTGGACTTGCCGCAGCCGTTCGGTCCGACGACGGCCACCACCTGGCCGGATCCGATCGTCAGGTCGACCTCGTCGACCACCGTGCGCCCGGCGTATCCGGCGGTCAGTCTCTCCACGCGCAGTTCCACTGTGTGCCTCGTCCTCCCCGAGGAACGAGACAACCCCCTTCCTCCATGGCTATAAGGTAAGGCTAACCTTAGCTCGCGGTGCGAGGGGTGCGGCATGCCGGGCCCTGTTTCCGCGCACCGTCATGTCCCCATGAATCACGGAGCCTTCGATGAACCAGCCCCACAGATCCGCTCTCCTCGCGCCGCGCCGTGCGGCCAAGGCAGTCGCAGCCCTCGGGGCGGCCGCGCTGCTCCTCACCGGCTGCGGCTCCGACAAGGATTCGGACGACGGCAAGGGGGGCGCGGACAAGGCCGGTTCGGCGGCGACCCGCACGGTCAAGGACGCCACGGGCAAGGCGGTGAAGGTGCCCGCGCACCCCAAGCGCATCGTCACCCTCACCCAGGAGGACCTCGACGCCGTCCTCGCGCTCGGGATCAAGCCGGTCGGCATCACCAACGGCCAGGGCATGAACAAGCCCCCGGCCTACCTCGCCGACAAGGTCGAGGGCGTCGACGTCGTCGGCAACCTCCTCCAGCCGGTCATGGACAAGGTCATCGCCGCCAAGCCGGACCTGATCCTCGCCGGTGACATGCAGGACGAGCAGGTCCTCAAGCAGCTCCGTGAGATCACCCCGGCAACGCTCGTCACGATGGCGCCCACCGACGAGTGGAAGCTGTCCTTCCGTGGTGTCGGCAACGCCGTGAACGAGCTCGACAAGGCCAACAAGGTCATCTCCGACCACGAGACCGCCGCAAAGGCGGCGGGCGCGAAGCTCGGTGCGGCGAAGGGCGCCGAGGTCTCCATCGTCCGCTGGAACCCGGACGGCCCGAGCTGGATGGAGAAGAAGCAGTTCGCCAGCGGTGTCGCCCTGGAGATGGGCCTCAAGCGGCCCAAGGCGCAGGACAAGGACGGCAACGCGCACACCCCGTCGCTGAGCCTGGAGAAGATCGACCAGATCGACGGCGACTGGCTGTTCCTCTCCACGCTGACCTCCGACGGCGAGAAGGCCCTCAAGGACGTGCAGTCCAAGCCCGCCTACAAGGGTCTGAACGCCGTGAAGAAGAAGCACGCGGTGACCGTCGACGGCTCCGTGTGGTCGACTCGGGGCGGCCCGCTGGCCAGTGATGTCGTCGTGGACGACATCACCAAGGCCCTGTCCGCCTCCTGACGCCCGCCGGGTCCCCGGCCCGTGCGGTCACGACGCACGGACCGGGGACCCGGCCGCACCCGGCCGGCTCCCGGCGGGTCTCACCCGGCGCGCGCGAAGTCGGCCGCCGTCCACGCCATCGCCGTCGCCCCCTCCATGAGGGCCCGCTCGGCGGCGGGTGAGAGGGCCGCCTCGGCGAACTCCGGCTCGTGCGGCCCGCACGCCCCGCCGCTGATGTCGAGCACCGGGTGGATGGACGGCACGGCATGGGACACGTTGCCCATGTCGGTGCAGGCGAACGGCGGACGCTCGACCGGCTCGGGCCTGCCGGCGGCGCGGGCGTTCGCCGTCCACAGCGCGATGAGCGCCGGGTCCCCGCGGAAGTCCAGATAGTCCGGTTCCGGCCGCTCCAAGGTCACCTCGCAGCCGGTCGCGAGTGCGCCCGCGCGGAAGCAGTCCTCCACGCGGGCCCGCAGTTCGGTGAGGTCCTCGGCGGCCAGCGCCCGCAGTTCGTACGCGGCCGTCGTTCGGTCCGGAATCGCGTTCGGGGCCGTGCCCGCCTCCGTGGTGATGCCGTGCACCCGCCACTGCTGCGGCAGATGCTGACGCAGCAGCCCGAGCGCGACCTGCGCGACGGTCAGGGCGTCGGCGGCGTTGCGTCCCTCGTGCGGATTGAGGCTCGGGTGCGCGGCGCGCCCGGTGTACGTGACCGACAGCGTGCCGAGGGCGAAGGACGCGAAGTCGGACATCTCGAACGGGCACGGGTGCACCATCATCGCCGCGTCGACCCCGTCGAAGGCGCCCTGCTCCAGCATCAGGGCCTTGCCCGCGCCGCGCTCCTCCGCCGGTGTGCCGAGAACCCGTACGCGCAGGCCCAGTCGGTCGGCGAACGGGGCGAGACCCAGGGCCGCGCCGACGCCCGCGGCGGCGATCAGGTTGTGCCCGCAGGCGTGCCCGAGGCCCGGCAGGGCGTCGTACTCGCACACGATCGCCACGGTCCGGGGCCCCGAGCCGACGCTCGCCTCGAACGCGGTGTCCAGACCGTACGCGGGGGAGCGCACCGCGAAGCCCGCCGTGCCCAGCGCCTCGGCGCACCAGGCGGCCGCCCGGTGCTCGGCGAAGGCCGTCTCCGGGTGGGCGTGGATGCGGCGGCTGAGGGCCAGGAGGTCGTCGCGGTGGCGTGCTATCTCCTTCCGCACGGCGGACTTGACGTCCTCGTCGGGGGTGGCGGTGGTGCGGGGCATGGGTCCTCTTCGGGTTCGGGTTCGTACGAGGCGGGCTCGGGGCTGGGGCAGGGCGGGTTCCGGAGTCGTGCGGGGCGGGTGCGGGCGCGTGTAACGGGCACCGGGGCTCGCGTGATCGCACCCGGAGAACATAGCTTAGGCTTACCTAACTTCGCGCTGGTGGTCCGGTGCGCCTTGATCGAGGAGTTGTACGTATGCTTCAGCGTCCGGACGGCGCGTTCCCGCTGCTCGCCGCACAGGCCGGCATTCACTACGCACAGGAACTCGACCCCGGCAGCCCCGTCTTCCACACCGCGGACCTGACCGTGATCGAGGGACGGGTCGACGGGGACGCGCTGGAGCGTGCCGTGCTGCGGACCGTGGCCGAGGCCGAGACGCTCCGGCTGCGGGTGCGCGCGAGCGACGGCGAGCCGTACCAGTGGCCCGCGGACACCGCGTCCGTCCATGTGCACCGCCTCGACCTGCGCACCGCGGACCGGCCCGAGGAGGCCGCCCACGCCTGGATCGCCGAGGACCTCGCCCGCCCGGCCACCGCCGACGACGCCGAGGGCCTGATGACCCAGGCGATCATCCGCGTCGCCGACGACCGCACCTGGTGGTACCAGCGGGTCCACCACATCGCCGTCGACGCCTACGCCCTCCAGCTCGTCGGCCGCCGCGTCGCCGAGCTCTACACCGCCCTCACCCGCGGGGAGCAGGCGCCCGAAGCCCGCTTCGCGCCGCTGCGCGCGCTCGTCGACGACGAGACCGCGTACCTCGCGGGCGAGCACTACCGCGCCGACCGCGACTTCTGGTCCGGACGCATGGCCGGCGCCCCCACCCCGGTGACCCTGGCGAACCGCCCCGCCACCGGCAACGCGCGGGCCCCGCGCAAGGCGAGCGGCGAAGTGCCGGACCTCGACCGGCTCGCCGCCGCGGCGGCCACCGCCAAGGCCACCTGGGCGGAGCTCGTCGTCGCCGCGGCCGCCGTCCATCTGCACCGCGTCACCGGCGCGCCCGAGGTGGTGCTCGGGCTGCCCGTCACCAACCGCCGCGGCCCCGCCGCCCTGCGCACGCCCGCCATGACCGTGAACGTGCTGCCGCTCCGCGTCGCCGTACGCCACGGCGACAGCGTCGCCGAACTGCTGCGCCGGGTCGTCCTGGAGATCCGCGCCGTGCGCCGCCACCAGCGCTACCCCCAGGCGGACCTGCGCCGCGACCTCGGCCTCGGCTCCGCCGCCACCCCCCTCACCGGCCCCATGGTGAACATCAAGCCGTTCGACGCCGAACCCCTCGACTTCGCGGGCGTGCCCGGCGCCGTGCGCAACCTCGCCGCGGGCCCCGTCGAGGACCTGGCGATCGGTGCCCGGCCCGGCGCGGACGGGAGCCTCGCCCTCGACCTCGAAGCGGCGGCCGACCGCTACGGCGCCGACGAACTCGCCCGCCACCAGCGGGTGTTCGAGCACCTCGTCGCAGCCTTCGCCGAGCTGCTCCGCGCCGACCCGCAGCGCCCGCTCGGCACCCTGGACCTCCTCGACGCGGAGACCGTGCGCGAGGTGACCGCGGGCCGCGCCGAAGGGCCCGCGACGGAGACGCTGCCCGCGGCCTTCGCCGCGCAGGCAGCCCGCACCCCCGACGCCGTCGCCGTGCGCTCCGGCACGACGCAGCTCACGTTCGCGGAACTCGACGCCGCCGCCAACCGGCTCTCCCACGAACTGGCCGCCCACGGCGTCGGCGCCGAGACGCCCGTCGCGCTCGCCCTGCCGCGCGGCACCGACATGGTCGTCTCCCTGCTCGCCGTCCTGAAGGCGGGCGGCGTGTGCCAGCCCCTGGACCTCGGCCACCCGGCCGCGAGGACCGCCGCCGTCCTCGCGGACGCCCGCCCCGTCTGCGTCGTCGGCACCACCGGCACACTGGCCGCGCTCCCCGCCCACACCGCCACCGAACTGGCCCTCGACGCACCGGACCTGAGAGCCGCCCTCGCCGGGAGACCCGGCCTCGCCCCCGCGTCCGCACCCGCCCCCGGGGACGCCGCCTACGTCATCCACACCTCCGGCTCCACCGGCCGCCCCAAGGGCGTCGTCGTCACCCACGCCTCCCTGGCCAACCTCCTCGCGGGCCACGGCACCGACCACATCGCCCCGGCCGTCGCCCGCGCGGGCCGCCCCCGTCTTCGCGTCGCCCACAGTGCCTCGTTCGCCTTCGACGCCTCCTGGGACCCCGTCCTGTGGATGGTCCACGGCCACGAACTGCACCTGCTCGACGACGCCACGTACCGCGACCCCGCCGCCCTCACCGCCTATGTCGACGCCCACCGCGTCGACTACCTCGACGTGACGCCCTCCTACGCCGAGGCCCTGATCGCCGAGGGGCTCCTCGACGAGGGCCGACACCGTCCCGCCGTCCTCGTCGTCGGCGGTGAGGCGGTGCCCGAACCGCTGTGGCGGCGCCTGAGCGAGGTGCCGGACCTGCACCCGCTCAACCTGTACGGACCGACCGAGACGACCGTCGACGCCTACTACTGGACCGGCGCCGACGCCACCGGACGGCCCGTGCGCGCCAGCCGTGCGTACGTGCTCGACGCCGCCCTGCGCCCCGCCCCCGACGGGGTGGCCGGTGAACTGTACGTCGCGGGCGCCTGTCTGGCCCGCGGCTACCTCGGACGGCCCGACCTCACCGCCGAACGGTTCGTCGCCGACCCCTTCGGAGCCCTCCACGGCGAGCCGGGCGGCCGCATGTACCGCACCGGCGACCTGGTGTCCCGCCGCGCCGACGGCACCCTGGAGTTCCTCGGGCGCACCGACGACCAGGTGAAGATCCGCGGTTTCCGCATCGAACTCGGCGAGATCCAGAGCGTCCTGGCCGCGCACCCCGCCGTGGCCCACGCCGCCGTCATCGCCCGCGACGGCGCCACCGGCAAGCGCCTCCTTGCGTACGCGGTACCGCTGGCCGGAGCCGGAGCCGGAGCCGGAGCCGGAGCCGGAGCCGGAGCCGACGGCGGGGGCGGCGGGGGGACTCCGGCGGTAGCCGGGGCCGACCCCGTCGCGCTGCGCGACCACCTCGCCGCCGCGCTGCCCGCCCACATGGTCCCCGCCACCGTCACCCTCCTCGACGCGCTGCCCCGTACCGCCAACGACAAGCTGGACCACCGCGCCCTGCCCGAGCCGGAGACACCCGTCGTCACGGGCACACCCGTGAGCACCGACGACCCGTACACCGAAGTCGTGCGCGGGCTCTTCGCCGACCTCCTCGGCCTGGACGCCACCGTCGCCCCCGACGCCAACTTCCTAGACCTCGGGGGCCACTCCCTGCTCGCGGCCCGGCTCGCCGCCCGCGTCCGCGAGGCGTTCACCGCCGAGGTCTCCCTCGCCGACGTCTTCCGCACCCCCACGCCCGCCGGGCTCGCGGCCCTCGTCCGCGCCCAGGAGCGCGCCGCCACCGGGGAGCCCGCGATCCCCCTCACCCCCGTCGCCCGCATGTCACGCACCGGCGACCTCCCCCTGTCGCCCGCCCAGCAGCGGCTCTGGTTCCTGCACCGCCTGGAGGGCCCGAGCGCCACCTACAACATCCCCCTCGCCCTCACCCTCGAAGGCCCCGTCGACCACGGCGCCCTCACCCTCGCCCTGCACGACCTGGCCGCGCGCCACGAGACGCTCCGCACGCTCTACCCGGCGACGGACGGCGCCGACGAACTGCCCCGCCAGCGCGTCCTCGACGCGGACGACCCCGCGGCCCGGCCGGTCCTGCACCTCGCGGGGCCGGGCGAGGACCTCGCCGGAGCCTGCCGCCACTGCTTCGACCTCGGCGCCGAACCCCCGCTGCGCGCCACCCTGTTCAGCACCGCGCCCGACCGCCACACCCTCCTGCTGCTCCTGCACCACATCGCCGGTGACGGCGCCTCCACCACCCCGCTCGCCCGCGACCTCGCCACCGCCTACTCCGCCCGCGTCGCGGGCGGCGCCCCCGCGTTCGCGCCGCTTCCGGTGCAGTACGCCGACCACGCCGCCCACCAGCAGCGGCTCCTCGGCACGGCGCAGGCCCCGACCGCGCTCGCCGAACGGCACCTCGCGTACTGGAAGGAAGCCCTCGCCGGACTGCCCGACCAGCTGGAGCTGCCGACGGACCGGCCCCGGCCGCCGGTCGCCTCGCACCGGGGCGACACCGTCCCCTTCGCACTCGACCAGGCCACCCACACCGCCCTGACCCGGCTCGCCCGCACCACCGGCACCAGCGTCTTCATGACCGTGCAGGCCGGACTCGCCGCGCTGCTCACCCGGCACGGCTGCGGCACCGACATACCGCTCGGCACCCCCGTGGCGGGGCGCGACGACGACGCCACCGCGGACCTCGTCGGCTTCTTCACCAACACCGTGGTGCTGCGCACGGACACCTCCGGCGACCCCACCTTCCGTGAGCTGCTGCTGCGCGTGCGCACCGGCACCCTCGCCGCCCACGAGCACGACGCGCTGCCCTTCGACCACCTCGTCGAAGCGCTCAACCCGGCCCGCTCCCTGGCCCGGCACCCCCTCTTCCAGACGATGCTCGCCTGGCAGTCCGTCCCCGACACCGCCTTCGCGCTCGCCCCCGGTACCGGCGCCCGCATGACCGCCGTACCGTCCGGCACCGCCAAGTTCGACCTCACGCTGAACGCCGGGGAGCTGACCGGCGGCGGCATCGGCGGCTTCCTGGAGTTCCGCACCGACCTGTTCGACCGCGCCACCGCCCAGGCGCTCGCCGACCGCCTCGCCCGGCTGCTCACGGCCGCCGCGCACACCCCGGACACCCCGCTCGGGCTGCTTCCGCTGCTCGGCGACGACGAAGTGCGCCGCGCCCTGGTCGACGGCAACGCGCAACCGCTGCCCGGCGGCCGGGCCACGCCCACCACCCTGGCGGAGGTCTACGAGGAGGCCGCCCGCCGCCACCCCGACCGCATCGCCGTCAGCCACGACGGGGAACGGCTCACCTACGCCGAACTCTCCGCCCGCGCCCACCGCCTGGCCCGGCTGCTCGCCGCCCGCGACATCGGCCCTGGCGCCGTCGTGGCCCTGGCCCTGCCCCGGTCGGCCGCCCTCGTCACGGGCCTCCTCGCGGTGTCCCTGTCCGGCGCCGCCTATCTGCCGCTCGACCCGGACTACCCGCAGGAACGCCTCGCGTACATGCTGGACGACGCCCGGCCCGCCGCCGTCGTCACCGACACGGCCACCGCGCCCCGGCTGCCCGCCCACACGCTGCCCGTCATCACCGTCGACAGCCCTGTCGACGGTGCGGAGACCGCCGCGTACGCCGACACACCGCTGCGCCAGGAGGACCGCACCAGACCGCTCGCTCCGCAGGACCCCGCGTACGTCATCTACACGTCCGGCTCCACCGGCCGCCCCAAGGGCGTCGTGGTCTCCCACCACAACGTCACCCGGCTCCTGACCGCCACCGACCACTGGTTCGCCTTCGGACCCGACGACGCGTGGACGCTCTTCCACTCCTACGCCTTCGACTTCTCCGTCTGGGAGCTGTGGGGCGCGCTTCTGTACGGCGGCAAGGTCGTCGTCGTACCCCATCTGACCAGCCGCGACCCCGGCGCCTTCCTGCGGCTCCTGGCAGCGGAGCGCGTCACCGTCCTCAACCAGACCCCGTCGGCCTTCTACCAGCTCGCCGCCGCCGACCGCGATGAGCCCGGACACGAACTCTCCCTGCGCTACGTGGTGTTCGGCGGCGAGGCCCTCGAACTCGGGCGGCTCGCCGACTGGTACGAGCGGCACGCCGAGGACGCCCCGGCCCTGGTGAACATGTACGGCATCACCGAGACCACCGTCCACGTCACCTATTTCCCGCTCGACCGCGCCACGGCCGCCGCCGCGACCTCGTCGACCATCGGCGTCAACATCCCCGACCTGCGCGTGTACGTCCTCGACGACCGCCTCCAGCCGGTGCCGCCCGGCGTCACCGGGGAGATGTACGTCGCGGGCGAGGGCGTCGCCCTCGGCTATCTGGGCCGCCCCGACCTGACCGCGACACGCTTCGTCGCCGACCCCCACGCGCACCTCTTCGGTGAGAGCGGCACCCGCATGTACCGCTCGGGCGACCTCGCGCGGCGCCGCTCCGACGGCACCCTGGAGTACTTCGGGCGCGCCGACCAACAGGTGAAGATCCGCGGATTCAGGATCGAACTCGGCGAGATCGAGGCCGCGCTCGCCACCCACCCCGACATCGCCGACTGCGCCGTCGTCGTCCGCGAGGACACCCCCGGCGACAAGCGGCTCGTCGGCTACGCCGTGCCGTCCACGCCGACGCCGCCCGACCCCTCGGACCTGCGCGAGCACGCGGCACGGCGGCTGCCCGTGCACATGGTGCCCGCCGCGGTCGTCCTGCTCGACCGGCTGCCGCTGACCGGCAACGGCAAACTGGACCGCAAGGCCCTGCCCGCGCCCGGCGCCCCCGCCGCGGCCGGCCGCGGACGCGCCCCGCGCACCCCGCGCGAGGAACAGCTCTGCGCGATCCTCGCCGATGTGCTCGGCCTCGAACGGGTCGGCGCCGAGGACAACTTCTTCGACCTCGGCGGGCACTCCCTGCTCGCCGTGCGCCTCGCCGCCCGCGTGCGGGCCGCGTTCGGCACCGACGTGTCCATCGGCACCGTCTTCCAGTCGCCCACGGCCGCCGCCCTCGACGCCGTGCTCGACGGCGACCGGCACGACGACCCGCTGGACGTGCTGCTCCCGCTGCGCCCCGCCCGCGACGGCGACCGCGCGCCCCTGCACTGCGTGCACCCGGCGGGCGGCCTGAGCTGGTGCTACGCGGGCCTCATCCGGCATCTGCCGCCGGACGTGCCGGTCTACGGCCTACAGGCCCAGGGCGTGGGCCAGGACACCGCGGGCGACCCGCTGCCCGCCACCCTCGAAGAACTCGCCGCGCACTACGCCGCCCGCATCCGCGAGGCACAGCCCACCGGCCCCTACCGCCTGCTCGGCTGGTCCACGGGCGGCATCATCGCGCACGCCGTCGCGGCCCACCTCCAGGCCGGGGGACAGGACGTCGAACTGCTCGCGATCCTCGACGCCTACCCCGCCGAGGGCTTCCGCGACCTGCCCGTCCCCGACCACGCCGAGGCCCTGGAGTCGCTCCTCACCATGGGCGGCTACGGCCCCGACAGCCTCGGCGGCAAGGCCCTGAACACGGAGAACGTCGTCGAGGTCCTGCACCGCGAGAACAGCCCCCTCGCCGCCCTGCCCACCGCCACCATCGAGGCGCTCGCCGACATCTACCTCAACACCAACGACCTCGTACGGGCCTACGGCCACCGCAGGTTCGAGGGTGACGTGCTGTTCTTCCGCGCCACCGTCGACACCATCGACGACACCCTCACCCCCGACACTTGGGCACCCCATGTGAGCGGACGCATCGACAACACCGACGTCGCCTGCTCCCACAAGGACATGACCCTGCCCGAGCCGATCGCGCACATCGCCCGCGTGGTCGCCGACCGACTGACCGAGCTGGAGAAGTGACACCGATGGCCGTGACCGCCGACGCCCCCGCCAACCCCTTCGACGCGGACACCCCGTCCAGCACCTTCCTCGTGCTCGTCAACGACCGCGGCCAGTACTCCTTGTGGCCGCTGTTCGCCGACGTGCCTGAGGGCTGGACGACGGTGTACGGGCCCTGCTCGCGCACCCAGGCCCTGACGTGGGTCACCACCTGCGCCGTGGACCCCGGAGCACTGACCCCCGGAGCACTGACCCGGTGACGACCTCGCCCCTCCCGCTGTCCCCGAGAGCCGCCGTCGTCACCGTCTATGTGGCCGCCATGTGCATGAACGGCCTGGACTCCACGATCGTCAACCCGGCCCTGTTCACCATCGCCGAGGACTTCGGCCGCCCGGTCTCGGCCGCCAACGCCGTGGAGACGGCCTTCCTCGTGGCACTGGCCCTCGCCCTGCCCGTCGCGGGCTGGCTCGGCGACCGCCTCGGCACCAAGAGGGTGTTCCTCGGCGCGCTCGCGGTGTTCACCGCCGCCTCCGCCCTGTGCGGCCTCGCCCAGAACCTGCCCACGCTCATCACGGCCCGCGCGGTCCAGGGCCTCGCCGGAGGCCTGCTCACGCCGGTCGGGATGACACTCCTGTTCCGTACGTTCGCCCCGCACGAGCGCGGCAAGCTGTCCAAGGCGCTGATCGTCCCGACCGCCCTCATGCCCGCGCTCGGCCCGCCCCTCGGCGGCCTGCTCACCGAACACGCCTCCTGGCACTGGCTGTTCTTCGTGAACGTGCCCGTCGGCGCCGCCGCCCTCCTCATCGGCGCCCTCGGCCTGCGCGAGCACGTCGAGGGCGGCACCGGCCGCTTCGACCGCACCGGTTTCTGGCTCGCGACACCGGCGCTCGGCCTGCTCACCTACGCCCTCGGATACGGGCCGTCGCACGGCTGGACCCGTCCCGCCGTCGCCACCGCCGCCGTCCTCGGTACCGTCCTGCTCGTCGCCGCCGTCGTCCACCTGCGGCGCACCGAGGAACCGCTGCTGCGCCTGCGCCTGTTCGCGGACCGTGACTACGGCACCGCGTCGGTGCTCGCGGTGCTCACCGCCGCGGGCCTGATGGGCGTGCTCTTCGTGTTCCCGCTGCTCTACCAGGCCGCGCTCGGCGCCTCCGCGCTCGACGCGGGGCTGAGCGTGTTCCCCGAAGCGCTCGGCCTGATGCTCGCCTCGCAGGTCGTCGACCGGCTCCTGCCCCGCCTCGGGCCCCGCCGCCTCGCCGTGCCCGCCCTGCTGCTCGCGACCGCCGTCTTCGCGCTGCTCGCCGTGGACGGCGTCGCTGATCACGCCTGGGCCGTACGGGCCCTGATGTTCCTGGTCGGCCTGGTCCTCGGCACGGCGGTCCTCACCGTCCAGCTCGCCGGTTTCGACTCGATCGCGCCGCCCGACATGGGACAGGCCATGGGCCTCTTCCAGATCCTGCGCACCCTCGGCGGGGCCGCGGGGATCGCGGTCTGCGCGGCGGTGATCGGGGGCGGCGGCCACGGCGGCGCCGCCGATCCGGGCCCGTTCCGGGCGGCGGTGTGGGGAACGGCGGGGCTCGTCGCGGTCGCCGCCGCGGTGGCGCTGCGCCTGCCCGCGGCGGCGCGGCCGCCTGGGCCGCCTTTCGAGGACGAGTCCCCCCACGGGCCGTCGTTCGACGACGAGGCGGCCGAGGGACGGGTGGACGACGACGAGCCGTCCGGTGCGCGGTGATGTGTGACGCGGTGCGCGGTGATGCGTGACGCGGTGCGCGGCGGCGTGTGACGCGGTGTGCGGTGACGCGTGACGCGGTGCCCAGCGGCGCGTGACAGCGGCTCACCCGCTCTCCGGTCCCCCCGGGCCGTCGCGCAGGGCGTCGAGCACGACCCGTACCGCCGCGCGCGGGGGTGAGCCGCGCCGGACGGCCGCCGTGATCGTGCGCGTCAGGGGGCTCGCCAGCTCGCTGGTCGCGACGCGGTAGCGGCGGTCGACGGCGAGGTCGGGCAGGAGCATGACCGAGAGCCCGGCCTCGACGTGCTGGAGGGCCAGCATGTAGTTGCTGAACCGGCACACCACCCGCGGCTCGAACCCCGACTGACGGCACAGGCGCAGCGCGAGGTTCGCCATGTACGACTGCGGCATGTCGAACGCCCACGCCTCGTCGGCGAAGTGCGCGAGGTCCACGGAGCCGCGCCCCGCCGCCGGGTGGTCGGGCGGCACCACCAGCAGGACCGAGTCCGTGGCCAGCGGTACGAGGTCGATGTCGGGGCCGAGGGGCAGCTCGTCGAAGTCCGTCGTCGTGATGATGATGTCCGCGTCGCCGCCGCGCAGCGCGGGCATGCTCTCGTGCGGCTCCTGCTGAAGGAGCTGCACGTCCAGGTGCGGATACTCGCGGGCGAGCCTGGTCACCGCGGGCACGGCCATCGTGTGGATCGCGCTCTGGAACGCCCCGAGGCGCACGAGCCCCGCCGGTTCCTCGCCGAAGCCGCGCAGCTCGGCCTCGACGCCCTCCATGTGGTCGATGATCGCTCGCGCGCGGCGGGCCAGGATCAGGCCGGCGGAGGTCAGCCGCACCCGCCGCCCCGAGCGTTCGAGGAGCTGGGTGCGGGTCTCGGACTCCAGGGCGGCCAACTGCTGGGACACGCTGGACGGGCTCAGATTGGCGGCCTGGGCCACCGCCCGCACGGTGCCGAGCGTGTCCAGCTGACTCAGCAGCCGCAGCCTCCAGGGATTCATCATCCCCCTATTCTTGTGCGGTTCCACCGAACAGCAAAGCCGAAATTGTGAGATGGACGCGTCGCTCGGCCGCGCCCTACCGTCGGCTGCATGGCTGCTTCCCACACCACCGCCCCGACCGCCTCGTCTCCGACCGCCTCGTCTCCGACCGTCCCGTCCACGACTGTCCCGTCCACCGCCTCCGCCGACACCGCCTGGGGTTCCGCCGGTACCGTCCGCGGCTCCGACGAGGCCTTCTGGGCCGACGCCGACCGGCACCTCGTCCGCTACGGCCCCGCGTTCACCCCCGAGATCATCGAGAGCGCCGCAGGCAGCTTCGTGTACACCGCGGGCGGCCGGAAACTCCTCGACTTCACGTCCGGGCAGATGAGCGCCATCCTCGGCCACTCCCACCCGGAGATCGTCGCGACCGTCCAGCGGCAGATCGCGAGCCTCGACCACCTCTTCAGCGGGATGCTCAGCCGCCCCGTGGTGGACCTCGCCCGGCGGCTCGCCGAGACGCTGCCCGCGCCGCTGGAGAAGGCGCTGCTCCTGACCACCGGCGCCGAGTCCAACGAGGCCGCCGTCCGCATGGCCAAGCTCGTCACCGGCAAGCACGAGATCGTCTCCTTCGCACGGTCCTGGCACGGCATGACGCAGGCCGCCGCCTCCGCCACGTACAGCGCGGGCCGCAAGGGCTACGGTCCGGGCGCGCCCGGCAACTTCGCCATCCCGGTGCCGAACGCCTACCGGCCCGACTTCACCACGCCCGACGGCGCGCTCGACTGGCGCCGCCAGCTCGACTTCGCCTTCGACCTCATCGACGCGCAGTCGACGGGCAGCCTCGCCGCGTGCCTGGTCGAGCCGATCCTCAGCTCCGGCGGCATCATCGAGCCCCCGGCCGGGTACTTCGCCGCCCTCAAGGAGAAGTGCCGCGAGCGCGGCATGCTGCTGATCCTCGACGAGGCGCAGACCGGGCTGTGCCGCACCGGGACCTGGTACGCCCTGGAGCGCGACGGTGTCGTGCCCGACATCCTCACGCTCTCCAAGACCCTCGGTGCCGGGCTGCCTCTCGCGGCGGTCGTCACCAGCGCCGAGATCGAGCAGGAGGCGTACGAGCGCGGCTTCCTCTTCTTCACCACGCACGCCGCCGACCCGCTGGTCGCCGCCGTCGGCAACACCGTGCTCGACGTCCTGACCCGCGACCGGCTCGACGAGCGTGCCCGGTCCCTCGGCGCGTTCCTGCGCCGGGGCCTCGACGAGATCGCGGGACGCCACGACGTCGTCGGTGACATCCGCGGCCGCGGCCTGCTCGCCGGACTGGAACTCGTCACGGACCGGGAGACCAGGCGCAGCTCCAGCGACCTCGGCGCGCGCGTCACACAGCGCTGCCTCGAACTGGGCCTGCACATGAACATCGTGCAGCTCGCCGGCATGGGCGGAGTCCTGCGCATGGCACCGCCGCTGACCGCCACCGAGGAGGAGCTCTCGCTCGGCCTGACGATCCTGGACCAGGCGATCGGGGAGAGCGCCGCGGCGCGCTGAACGGGGGCCGGGACCGGGGCCCGTACCGCGGCCGAGGGCATCGGGGCGTCCCTCACCCGGCCCGGATTCCCTACGACAGCCGACGACCGTGCTGCGGTGCCCTGGGCACGGTGGGATCCTTCCCCCAGACAGCACTCGCACGGGCTGTCCAGGGGGAAACGATGCGGATCACACGGCGCGTCAGGTGCGCGGAAGCGGCGGTTCTCGCGGCGGTTCTCACGGTCGGCGGGACGACGGCCTGCGGCGGCGGAGCGGCCCCGGCAGGACCGCGCGACACCTCGCGGACCGCGGCCACGCCGTCCGGCACGGCACAGCCCGACGGCCCCGGCGCGGACACCGCGGGCGACACGGGCGGGCCACAGGACTCCGGCGGGAGCGGCGCGGAACGGCCCGGCGGCGGTGGCACCGGCGGCAGCGGGTCCGGTGGCGCAGGGGGCGAAGGCGGCGACGACATCCCGGGAGCATCCGCTCCGCCCGTCGACACCGGCGACTCCGGCGACGACAGCAACGGCGTGATCGGGGTGTATCCCGGAGGGGACATCGGCGGCGCCGACTCCCCGAGCCCGCACGACACCAGCGAATCCCCGCCACCACCGTGCGGCGGCACCCCCGAACGACCGTCCTCCTGCGCACCCACGTCCTCGTCCGGGGGCACGTCCTCGTCTGCGGGCACATCATCGTCCGAGGGCACATCGCAGTCCGCGGGCTCCCCGGACGCCGGAGGCACCCCCGTCGCCCCGCCCACCCCGGGCGCCGGGCCCTGAGACGCCGGTGACCGCGCCGGAACCGCCGCGACGGCCGGGGCCCCACCGGACGAACCCGCCCCCGGGCGCGGGTCCCCGCCCGCGTCCCCGCCCCGCGCCCCCGCGCCGGGTCCGCGCCCAGGCCCCGGCGGTGCGCCGCCGACCGCCCCGCCACCCCCGGCCCTCCCTCCGGCCGGACACCGAGCCCCCGCCCGACAGCGCGGCCGAGCGGCTCGACTACGCCAACTCCGTCCTCGGCACGGGATCGTTCGCCGTGGCCCTCATGCTGTACGCGGGCTACCTCTACATCACGGCGTTCTACAGCTACTTCCACCTCGGCACGTTCGCCGTCGGGTTCGACTCCCTGGAGTTCGCGCTGCGCAGTCTGCGCCTGGTCACCCTGCCGGTGTTCGCGGCGCTTGCTCTCGTCTTCCTCGTACCGCACGTTCCGGAGCTGCTGTCGCTGCTCGGCGTGGACGAGCCGCGCGTACGGGCCGTGCGGGAACGTGGCCACCGGCTCGCCCGGCTGGGTCCGCTGCTCATCGCCGTCGGCGTGGTCCTCATGGCGCTCTGGCGCCATCTGCACTCCTTCACCTGGCTGGCGCCCCTGTGCGTGGCCGCGGGCCTGCTGCTCGGCCAGACCTCCGCGGCGGCCCGCGGGCGTCGGCGGCGACGCGGCTGGGAGCGGGCGCTGTCCCTCTTGGTCGCCGGGGTGTTCCTGATGTGGGTCGTGGCCCTCGAAGCGGGGGACCTGGGCCGCAGGGACGCGCGGCGCGCCGGGGACCGCCTCATGAACCGGGTCGCCGTCGTCGTCCTCAGCACCGAACGCCTGAGCATGACGGGCCCCGGTGTCGCGGTCGAGGACCTGGGCCGTGACCTGCACTACCGCTACCGCTACAGCGGCCTGCGCCTCCTGGTGGAGCGGGACCACCGCTACTACGTCCTCCCGCTGGGCTGGCGGCACGACAGGGACGCCACGTACGTCATCGAGGACGACGACTCCGTACGCGTCGAACTGCGCCCCGGTTCCCGGCGGCAGGCAGCGGCGGCGCCGCGGGCCGGACGCCCTTGAGAGCGCTGCGGGGGGCGCTGTTCGCCGTCCGGACGGGGCGGCGGTGGTGCGCGAGGTCCGCGTGCGGGTCGGTGTCGGCGGGGGTGTGGTCGGTGTGGACGGTGGCGGCGGTCAGCCGGGGCACGGCGTGGATCAGGACGTGCTCGGCGGCGACGGCCACGGCGTGGGCCTCGACGACGGTCTGGTGCGGGTCGACGACGATGTCGGCCTCGGCGCGCAGGGCGTGCCCGATCCAGCGCATCCGGACCTGCCCCACGCCGCGTACGCCGTCCACCGCGTGCAGGGCGTCCTCGGCCGCCTCGACGAGACGGGGGTCGACGGAGTCCATGAGCCGCCCGAGCACGGCGCGCGCGGCGTCGCACAGGACGACCGCGATCGCGGCGGTGATGAGCAGGCCCACGACGGGGTCGGCGAGCCGCCAGCCGAGCGCGGCGCCCCCCGCGCCCAGGAGGACGGCGAGCGACGTGAAGCCGTCGGTGCGGGCGTGCAGGCCGTCGGCGACCAGGGCGGCCGAGCCGATCCTGCGGCCCGTGCGGATGCGGTACCGTGCCACCCACTCGTTGCCGGCGAACCCGACCACGGCCGCGGCGGCGACCGCCCACAAGTGGGTGACGTCACGGGGGTCGAGCATGCGGTCGACGGCCGCGTAGGCGGCCAGGGCGCAGGAGGCCGCGATCGTCAGGACGATCGCGACGCCCGCCAGGTCCTCCGCGCGGCCGTAGCCGTAGGTGTAGCGGCGGTTCGCCGCCCGCCGCCCCAGGACGAACGCGATGCCCAGCGGAACCGCGGTCAGGGCGTCGGCCGCGTTGTGGACCGTGTCGCCGAGGAGCGCCACCGAACCCGACAGGGCGACAATCACCGCCTGGACGGCGGTCGTCGCACCGAGGACCGCCAGGGAGAGCCACAGCGTGCGCAGCCCCTCGCGCGAGGTCTCCAACTCCGCGTCGACCTTGTCCATGGCTTCATGGCTGTGCGGCGTGACCAGGTGCGCGAGCCGGTGCCGCAGGCGCCCCCACCGTCCGCCGTGCCGGTCCGGCTCACGCGCGTGACGGTGACGGTGACCGTGAGCGTCGTGGTCGTGGCCCTGGTGCTCCGGACGCGCGTGGTGACGACCGTGCGGGTGGGGGTGGTTGGCTGTCATGCGCGTCACCATGACAGGTGAACCCGATTGCGGCTACAGCCGTCCTACCGCACGTGACCAGGTGCGATGCGCTTGCAAGTACGGTCAGCCGGACGGCGCCGGGAACGGGTTTGCCGACGGCCGTACCGCGCCGAGCAGCCGCGCGGCGCGCGCGAAGGAGCGGGCGCCCGTGACGACTTCGGCGGCGCGGTGCTCTCCGAGGTCCCGGGCGCGGGCGCTGTCCGTGGCGAGGCGGAAGACCAGGGCGCGGGCGACATACGGAAGGAACTCGGGCCCGCTCAGGGACACGGCGGCGCGCAGCAGGCCGGTGCCGGCGCCGTGCCACAGCAGCGCGTCGCCCACCACCACCGCCTCGGCGAAGGCCGGTGGACGCCAGTAGGGCGAGAAGTCGATGACCGCCGGGGGCAGTCCGGGGGCGTACAGCACATTGCCCGTCAGATCGCCGTGGACGAGCTGTGGCGGTGCGGAGGGCGGCGGCCCCGCCAACGCGCTGAGCATCTCGTACGGTTCGCGCAGCGCGGGCACCACGGCGGGCTCCCGCTCCTGCCAGGCGACCCGGTCACCGACGGCCCACCAGTCCGAGCGGCGGTCCAGGAAGGCCGGGCGCGGCACACCGGCCAGCGCGCGGTGGAAGGCGCGTCCGGCCGCGACGGTCTCCAGCCAGCGGGGCGCGCCCGCGTGGTCGGGCTCGGCCCCGGCGACGAAACGGGTGGCGCTCCAGCCCGCGTGGCTCCAGGCGCCGGAGCGGGCCCGCAGCGGGCGGCCGACACGGAAGCCGTCCTCCCGGACGCGGGCCATGACGTCCCCCAGCCACTCGGCGGACTCGGGGTCCCCGGCGTCCGGTTTGAGCACCGCGTCCCCCACCCGGACGCTGTTCCCCGCACCGCCGGGGAGGAGGGCGGGGGTGCCCGTGAGACGGAAGGCGTCGAGGACGTCGGGTCCGGGCAGGTCGGGTCCGGTGGGGTCGGGTCCGGGGAGGTCGAGTCCGGTGGGGGCGGGTCCAGTGGGGTCGGCCATGGGTGCCCATCGTGCCGGACCGTGTACGTTCACTGCTTCCGGGGGGACGGGGGTACGGCTCCTGGTCCCGAAGGTGCACGGACGGGGAAGGTCCACGGAGGAGGCGTAAGGATGGTGTCCGCGCAGAGCCTGCTCGCGTTCGCGGCGATGTCGCTCCTGGTGATCGTGATCCCGGGGCCGAGCGTGCTGTTCGTGATCGGCAGGGCCCTCGCGTACGGCCGTCGCACGGCCCTGGCGACGGTCCTCGGCAACGTGATCGGCTCCTACGCCCTGGTGGTCGCGGTGGCGTGGGGGCTCGGTGCGCTGGTGGAGCGCTCGGCCGCGGTGTTCATGGGCGTGAAGCTGGCCGGTGCGGCCTATCTCGTCCACCTCGGCGTGCAGGCGTTCCGGCACCGCAAGGACCTGCGGGCGGCGGACATGCAGGCGCCGCCGGGCGAGCGGCGCGGGGACCTGCGCACGGTCCTCGACGGCATCTTCGTGGGCGTCACCAACCCGAAGGGCATCGTCTTCTTCGCCGCGGTGCTCCCGCAGTTCGTCGACCACGCGGCGGGGCACGTCCCGCTCCAGATGCTGGTCCTCGGACTGGTGCCGATCACCATCGGCCTGGTCACGGACACCCTGTGGGGGCTGGGCGCGGCGGCGGCGCGTTCCTGGTTCGCCCGTTCCGACCGGCGCCTCTCGCTGGTGGGCGGAACGGGCGGGATCGCGATGATCAGCTTGGGGGTGACGGTGGCGGCCACGGGCCGCGCCGAGTAGGACCTGGCAGGACCGCGCAAGGGGAGGAGCGGCCGGGCGTCGCCCTCACGCGAGCAGCCGCGTGAGCCCCGACGCGAGGCCGCCCCGCCAGCAGGCGTAGTCGTGGCCGCCGTTGAACTCCTCGTACGACACGGCGTACCCGCGTTCCTGGAGGACGTCGTGGAACCTGCGGTTCTCGGCGAGGAGCATCCACTCCTGGACGCCGACTTCGAGGTGCAGCCGTACATCGCGCGGCGGCGTGGCCGCGTACCGGCGGGTGAGCCACTCCGCGCCGATCTCCTCGTCGTCGGACCACCAGAAGGACCCGGACTGGGAGAGCGCGAGCCCGAACCGCTCCGGGCGCCGGTGCACGGCGAACGCGGCGGTGAGGCCGCCCGCGCTCTGCCCCGCCACGACCGTACGCTCCGGCCGCGGCGCCACCGCGAACCGCAGCGCCGCCCACGGCAGCAGCACGTCGGCGAGCCAGTCCACGAACTCCCCGCTGCACGACAGGTCCTTGGGCCTGCGGCTCATCGTGTCCACGAGCAGGGCGACGGTCGGCGGCAGCGCGCCGTCCGCGTGCAGATTGTCCAGGGTGTCGCCGACGCCGAGCACGGGCCCCCACATCTCGCCGTCCAGGAGCACGGCGACGGCGTACGGGCCGCCTTCCGGCGTGTGGCCGGGCGGAAGGTGGGCGGTGACCTTGCGCCCCTCGACGTCGGCGGTCACCGCGCGGCCCCGGGGCACGCCCGGCCTGCGGGCGGTGTGCGGCTGCGGCGGGGCGTCCGGCAGGGACAGCACGGAGGCGGGGGAGCGGCCCTCGCGGGCGGGCAGGGCCGGGGCGGGGTTCAGGGGGTCCGGCACGGCCGCGTCGAGGGTCGCGACCCAGGACGCGCGGTCGGTGCGCAGGAGGTCGGCGCGGGTGCCGTGTCCGGTGACGAACTGGTAGGAGGCACGGTGGTCGGCGCGCAGGCGGTGGCTGATCGCCCACGCCGACGTGCCGTCGACGCGCCGCATCAGATGCCCGGTCAGGTCACCGGCGTGCCGGTCCTTGTCGGTGACGGTGTGCAGCAGGGTCAGGACGTCGGTGGCAGGACGCTCCGGGTCGTCCCGCCACAGGAACGTGACGAGGCGGTGGTCCGGGTCGCCCTCGGGGTCCGGTTCGACGAGCGGGGCGCCGGTGCGGCCCACCCGCAGCCAGAACTCGGCCTCCGCCGCGGGGACCTGGGCGCGGACGGCCTGGCGCAGGGTGCGCAGGAGCGGGCTCGGGGAGTCGTCGTGCATGGCTGGAGTACCTCTCGGGGAGCGGAGCGGTCGGGGGCCCTCGGTGCCGGGTGGCCCTAGACGCGGGTCGCCGCGGACCGGCCGAGCAGCACCCACAGCAGGAAGGGACCGCCCAGGACGGTCGTCACGATGCCCACGGGCAGTTCGGAGCCGGAGAACGCGATCCGCCCGAGGGTGTCGGCGACGACCACGAGCAGCGCCCCGGTGAGCATCGAGCCGATCAGCGGCACCCGCAGCGGCCCGGCGAGCCGCGATGCGATCACCGGTGAGGCGAGGGCGACGAAGCCGACGGGCCCGCAGACGCCGACGGCGAGGCCCGCGAGGGCCACCGCGAGCAGCAGGCAGACGGCCCGGGTGCGGGCGGGCCCCGCGCCGAGGGACGCGGCGGTGTCGTCGTCGAAGCGGAGCACCGCCAGGTGCCTGGCGACGGCCAGGGCGACCGGGATCAGGACGGCCAGGCCGATCAGGACCGGTACGGCGACGGAGTAGCCGCGCCCGTTGAGGCTGCCGGAGGTCCACACGTACAGGGAGCTCGCGGAGTTGAGGGAGCGCCGGGAGAGCACCACCTGGGTGACGGCGGAGGCGAGTGCCGACATCGCGAGGCCCACGACGAGGACCCGGTAGCCGCGCTGCCCGGCGCCGCCGGACACGGCGGTCACCACGACCACGGCGACCAGGGCGCCGAGCGGCCCTGCCCACCAGGCGCCGAACGTGCCGCTGGCGCTGAGCGTGGCGGACAGCAGGACGGCGGCGGTGGCGCCGTCGTTGACGCCGAGGAGTTCGGGGGTGGCGAGGCGGTTGCGCGCCAGGGTCTGGGTGAGACAGCCCGCGAGGCCGAGGGCGGCACCCGCGACGAGCCCTGCGACGATCCGGCCGAGCCGGAACTTCTGTACGAGCAGCACGTCGAAGCGGTCGCCCTGGCCGAGGACCGCGTGGAAGGTGCGCGAGATGCCCATGTCGCTCTGCCCGGCGTACGCGGACAGGACGACGGCACCGGCGAGCAGGGCGGCGAGTACCAGCGCGGCGAAGGCGGGGCGGCGCGCGACGAGCAGCGAGACCGGGCCGCCGCGCAGGACCATGAGCCCGTCGACGCGGCCGGTTCCGGTGCCGGTGGTGCGGTGGGCCTCTGCGGCGCGGTCCTCGCGGGAGCGGAGAGCGGCGCGGTCCTCGCGGGATGCGAGGCCGGGGCGGAGCACCGCCCGCACGGGCGCGAACCGTCGCTTTCCGCTGCCCCGGCTCTCCTCCGTGGCCGGGTCGGTCATGCCCATCGTCGCGAGCTGCCGCGACCGCACGATGCCGATGAGGACCGGCGCCCCGATGAGCGCGACGATCACGGAGACCGGTGCCTCGAAGGGGCGGGACACCACCCGCGCGGCCACGTCCGCGGCGGTGAGGACACCGGCGCCGACGAGCCCGGCGAGCACGAGGCGGGCGGGCAGCCGCGGCCCCGCGAGACCGCGCGCCGCGAAGCCCGCGACGAGGCCGAGGAAGGAGATGGGGCCCGCGAGCGCCACGGCCGCGGCGGTGAGCAGGGTGACCGCGACGGCGACGACGGTACGGGTGACGGACGGGCGGTGGCCGAGGCCCCGTGCCAGGTCGTCGCCTAGGGCGAGCGCCGACAGCGGTCGGACGACCAGCGCGGCGACGACGAGGCCGGCGCCGACGACCGGTGCGAGCCGGGCCAGTTCGCCGTACCCCTCGACGCCCGCGAGCGAACCGAGCACCCAGAACCGGAAGCGGTCGTAGGTCTCGGCGGAGTTCACCACGATCACGCTGGTGAGCCCGCCGAAGGTGGCGCCGAGCGCGGAGCCCGCGAGCACCAGGCGCATCGGCGAGCCGCCGCCCCGCCCGGCGATCAGGAGCACCAGGCCGCTGGCGAGAACGGCACCGGCGAACGCGCAGACGAGATAGGCGAACCCCGAGTCGAGCCCGAGCAGCGCGATGCCGGCCACCACGCCCAGGGAGGCGCCCGCGTTCACGCCGAGCAGGCCGGTCTCGGCCAGCGGGTTGCGGGTGACGGCCTGGAGCAGGCACCCGGCGACGCCGAGGGCGGTGCCGACGAGGACGGCGGTCAGGGTGCGCGGCAGCCGCAGATCGCCGATGACGAGGGACAGCCGGGAGTCGGCGCGGGCACCGCCGCGGTCAAGGAGATAGTCGAGCGCGCCCGACGCCCCCACCTCACCGGCGCCCACGGACAGCGACACGGCGCACAGCACGAGGAGGAGCGCGGCGAGGACGAGGACGCGCAGGCGGACCTTGCGCCCGTCGGCGTCCGGGACGCCCGCCGGAGGCGGAGCCGGGGTGGAGTTGCCCGCGGAGGTGATCCCGGCCGCTGAGGTGGTCTCGGCCGCCGAGGTGGTTTCGGTCCCCGAGGTGGCCTCGGTCCCCGAGGTGGCCTCGGTCCCCGAGGTGGCCTCGGCCGCCGAGGCGGAGTTGGCCGAATCACGCCCCTGCGAGGACGGAGCGGCCAACTGCCCCG
Organism: Streptomyces typhae; assembly: GCF_009755605.1. Taxonomy (GTDB): domain Bacteria; phylum Actinomycetota; class Actinomycetes; order Streptomycetales; family Streptomycetaceae; genus Streptomyces; species Streptomyces typhae. The sequence continues at coordinate 94,483 of NZ_WPNZ01000006.1, read as the reverse complement.
CCGACGCGTCCTCTTCGGCGGTGAGCTGCGGTGTACCCGTGTGCTGCGACTGCATGAGGTGAGGTTAGCCTAACCAAACACATTCCCCGCCAGGGGCTGCGTTCAGAACACGCCGTGTCTGATTTAGGTTAGGCTTACCTAAGAATGAGGGGGGAGCTGCTCATGTCCGCACACATATCCGGCATAGGCGCCGAATTGGCCGGGAGAACGGCCCTGGTTACCGGAGCCGGGCAGGGCATCGGCGCGGCCGTGGCCAGGTGCCTCGCCGCCGAGGGCGCCCATGTCGTGGCCACCGACCGCACCGCCGAGGCACTTGACGGCATCGCCGCCGGCCCCGACCGCGCCGCCGACCGGCCTGAAGCACCGGCGCCGCACGACACGGCACCGCCGGGCACCATCACCGCACATGTCATGGACGTCACCGACGCCGCGACGGTCGACACCGTCGTGAACGACGTCGAGCGCGCCCACGGCCCGCTCGACATCCTCGTCAATGTGGCCGGAATCCTTCGCCCGGGGCCCGCCGCCGAACTCACCGACGAGGACTGGGCGGACACCTTCGCCGTGAACACCACCGGCGTCTTCCACACCTCGCGCGCGGTCGCGGCCCGCATGACCGCACGCGGCCGCGGCAGCATCGTCACCGTCGGCTCCAACGCCGCCGGAGTGCCCCGCACCGGCATGGCCGCGTACGCCGCCTCCAAGGCTGCCGCGGCCATGTACACCAAGTGCCTGGGCCTCGAACTCGCCCGCAGCGGCGTACGCTGCAACATCGTCGCCCCCGGATCCACCGACACCGCGATGCAACGCGCCCTGTGGTCCGACGCCGCCGCCCCGCAGCGCGTCATCGACGGCGACCCCGCCACGTTCCGCACCGGCATCCCGCTCGGCCGTATCGCCGCACCCGACGACATCGCCGAGGCCGTCCTCTTCCTCGCCTCCGACCGGGCGCGGCACATCACCATGCAGGAGCTCTACGTCGACGGCGGCGCCACCCTGCGGTGACGCCCCGCACCCCGCCCCGCGCACACGGCCCACACCCGACGGGCCGCACGCGCACCCCATCCACCCCCGCACTCGCGGCCGTGCCTCCCCCTGGAGCACGGGCCGGGAGAGAAACGGAGCCCCCGGTGTCGACGGCACCCGATGTCGCCACACACGTCCCCGCCCTCGCCGACCCGGCCCACCCCGCCGTGGGCGCGGCGACCGCACTCCTCGCCGACTACCGTCCCGGCGAGCGCTTCCTCGGCACGCCCACCCGCACCCTGCTCGGCCAAGGAGTGCACAGCGAAGTGCCGCACGACGAGAGACCCTTGGCGGCGCGCGTCGCCCAGACCCTCACCCGCGCCCGCGCCGACGGCGCCGCGTCCCCGGTCGTCGTCGGAGCCGTGCCGTTCGACCAGAGCGCACCGGCCGCGCTCGCGGTGCCGCAGTCGCTGCGCGACGCACCGCCGCTCGCCGCGGACCCGCTGATCGCCCTGCCCGCCGAGGCACCGGGGCGCGCCGACTGGCGCATCCGGCAGGTGCCGGCCCCCGAGGTGTACGGAGCCTCCGTGGCCGCCGCCGTCGAGCGCATGTGGCGCGGCGACTTCAGCAAGGTCGTGCTCGCCCGCACCCTCGAACTAGACTGCGCCGAGCCCCTCGACGTCCCCGCCATGCTCCAGCGCCTGGCCCGCCGCGATCCCGGCGGCTACACCTTCGCCCTGCCCACGGGGCCCGAACGGACCCTCATCGGCGCCAGCCCCGAACTCCTGGTCTCCCGCCGGGGCCGCCACGTGGTCGCCAATCCGCTGGCCGGCTCCATTCCGCGCAGCGACGACCTCGCCGAGGACGTGCGCAGGGCCGCGGCGCTGCTCCAGTCGGCCAAGGACCTGCACGAGCACGCCGTCGTCGTCCACGCCGTCCACCAGGCACTCGCACCGCACTGCACGGACATGACCGTCCCGGCGAAGCCCACGCTGATCCGCACCGCCGCCATGTGGCACCTGTCCACCACCGTCACCGGCACCCTCGCGGGCCCCGGCGCCTCCGCGCTCGAACTGGCCTGCGCCCTGCACCCGACCCCCGCCGTGTGCGGCACCCCGACCGCGACGGCCCGCGACGTCATCCGGGACAGCGAGCCCTTCGACCGCGGCTTCTTCACCGGCATGGTCGGCTGGGGCGACGCGGCGGGCGACGGCGAATGGGTCGTCACCATCCGCTGCGCCGAGGCCGAGCCGAGCTCGCTGCGGCTGTACGCGGGCGCGGGCGTCGTGGCCGCCTCCGAGCCGGAGGCCGAGACCGCGGAGACCGCCGCCAAGTTCCGGACCTTCCTCGCCGCGGTGGGGGCCGAGCTGTGAGCACCGCCTCCACCGGCCCCGCGGGCGCCTCCACCGGCCCCGCGGGCGCCGCCCCCACCTGGCCTGCCGAGTTCGCCGAGCGCTACCGCGCCGCGGGCTGGTGGCGCGGCGAGACGTTCGGCGGCATGCTGCGCGAGCGCGCGGCGGCCCACCCCGAGCGCGTCGCGATCGTCGACCCCGCCACCGACCGCCGCTGGACCTACGGCGCCCTCGACGCGCGCGCCGACCGGCTCGCCGCGGGCATGGCCGCGCGCGGCATCACCGCGGGCGACCGCGTGGTCGTGCAACTCCCCAACATCGCCGAGTTCTTCGAGGTGATCTTCGCGCTGTTCCGGATCGGCGCGCTGCCGGTGTTCGCGCTCCCGGCGCACCGCGAGACGGAGATCACCTACTTCTGCCGGTTCACCGAGGCCGCCGCCTACGTCGTGGCCGCCGAGCACGGCGGCTACGACTACCGCGCGCTCGCCGCCCAGGTCCGCGCCGAGGTGCCCACGCTGCGCCACGTGTGGGTGGCGCAGGGCGATCCGGGGGAGTTCGAGGCGCTGGCCGACGTGCCCGCCGAGCCCGTGGACCTGCCGGGGCCCGCCCCGCACGACCTGGCGTTCCTGCAACTGTCGGGCGGCTCCACCGGCGTGCCCAAGCTCATCCCGCGCACCCACGACGACTACATGTACTCGCTGTGGGGCTCCAACGAGCTGTGCGGCGTCGACGAGGACAGCGTCTATCTGTGCGCGCTGCCCGCCGCCCACAACTTCCCGCTGTCCTCGCCCGGTTCCCTCGGCGCGCTGTACGCGGGCGCCAGGGTCGTGCTCTGCCCGCAGCCCGCGCCCGAGACCGCGTTCCCGCTGATCGAGCGCGAGGGCGTGACGATCACCGGGCTCGTCCCGCCGCTCGCCCTGGTGTGGACCGAGGCCGCCGCGACGACGCCGCACGACCTCGGCAGCCTCCAGGTCCTGCTCGTGGGCGGCGCCAAGTTCAGCGAGGAGGCGGCGCGCCGGGTCAGGCCCGCGCTCGGCTGCACGCTCCAGCAGGTGTTCGGGATGGCCGAGGGGCTCGTCAACTACACCCGGCTCGACGACCCCGAGGAGACGATCGTCACCACCCAGGGGCGGCCCATCTCGCCGGACGACGAGATACGCGTCGTCGACGACGAGGACAACGACCTGCCCCCCGGCTCCACCGGCCACCTCCTCACCCGGGGCCCCTACACCATCCGCGGCTACTGGAACGCGCCCGAGCACAACGCGCGTTCCTTCACCGCCGACGGCTTCTACCGCACCGGCGACATCGTCCGGCTCACCCCGACCGGCCACCTGGTCGTCGAGGGCCGCGCCAAGGACCAGATCAACCGCGGCGGGGAGAAGATCGCCGCCGAGGAGATCGAGAACCACCTCCTGGCCCACCCCGCCGTCCACGACGCCAACGTCGTCGGCGAACCCGACCCGTACCTCGGCGAGCGCACCTGCGCCTATGTGATCCTGCGGGCCGGCGCGGAACCGCTCAAGCCCGTCGCCGTCAAGCGCTTCGTCCGCGAACGGGGCCTCGCCGCCTACAAGGTCCCCGACCGCGTGGAGTTCGTGGACGTCTTCCCGCAGACCGGCGTGGGCAAGATCTCGAAGAAGGACCTCCGCTCCGCCGCCACCGCCGACCCCGCGCCCCCGCGGCCCGCCACCCCCTGACCCGCCAGGGCTCGGCGCCCCCGGGCCCCTGGCAGCACAGTCCCCGACACCCCGACTCACCCGAACGGAACTCCCCGCACCATGGCCCTGCCCGCCATCAGCTCCTACCCGCTGCCCGCCGCCGCCGAGCTGCCCCGCAACCGCGTCGACTGGAAGGTCGACCCGGCGCGCGCCGTGCTCCTCGTGCACGACCTGCAGAACTACTTCCTGTCGGCGTACGAGGCCGACGCCGCGCCCGTGCCGCAGCTCCTGGCCAACGTACGCACCCTCAAGGAACGTGCCGCCGCCCTCGGCATCCCGGTGCTCTACACCGCGCAGCCCGGCGGCCAGACACCCGAACAGCGCGGCCTCCAGCAGGACTTCTGGGGTGCGGGGCTACCGGACGACGCGCACGCCGCGGCCATCGCCGACGCCGTCGCCCCCGGCCCCGGCGACAAGGTCCTGACGAAGTGGAAGTACAGCGGGTTCGTCCGCACGGGCCTGGAGGAGCACCTGCGCGACCTCGGCCGCGACCAGCTCGTGATCACCGGGATCTACGCCCACATCGGCGTCCTGATGACGGCGGCCGACGCCTGGATGCGGGACCTGAAGGCCTTCGTCGTGGCCGACGCCGTGGCCGACTTCTCCGCCGACGACCACGCGATGGCGCTGCGCTGGGCCGCCGGACGCTGCGCCGTCGTCACCACCACCGACACCGTCCTCGAAGGGAACTGACCACCGTGAGCGCGACCCTGACCCTGGATCAGCTGCGCAAGGACATCGCCGACGTGCTCGGCGAGGAGCCCGGCGACATCCCCCTCGACGAGAACCTCATCGACTACGGACTCGACTCCGTACGCCTGATGACGCTGGTCGGCCGCTGGCGGGAGACGTACGGCGTGGAGGTGGCCCTGACCGACCTCGCCGAGCGGCCCGCCGTGGACGCCTGGGCGGCGCTGCTCGGGCTCACCGCCTGAGGGAGCCCGGGGCCACCGCCGGACGTGAGAGGGCGGGGCGGTCCGGCCGTGTCCGTGCGTTCCTCCCACTACGAGGTGCCGGTGTCGCCATACTGGGCACCGTGCGTGTAGCGATCATGACTGCCGGTTCACGAGGTGACGTGGCCCCGTTCACCGGACTCGGGGCGGGGCTCGTCGCGGCGGGGCACGAGGTGACCCTGGTGACGCACGGCCGGTTCGAGGAGCTGACGGCGGGCTCCGGCGTCCGCTTCCACGCCCTGCCCGTCGACCCGCGGGCAGAACTGCACTCGGAGCGCGGCCGGAGCCTGCACCGCAGCCGCACCGGGCCCGGCAGGCTGCTGCGCGTCATGACGATGGCCAAGGACGCGGCGGCGCAGATGGCCCCCGGGCTCCTCGCGGCCGCCGAGAACAGCGACGCGCTCGTGGTGTCCGGCGCGGTGGCGCCGCTCGGCTGCACGATCGCCGAAGGGCTCGGCCTGCCGAGCGTCGGCGTGAACCTCCAGCCCTTCTACCCCACCGGTGTCTTCCCGCCCCCGATGACGGGGACGCGCTCCCTGGGCCGGACCGGCAACCGCCTCGCCGGACACGCCGTCCTCACCCTCATCGAGCGGATCTTCCACGACACCGCCCGCGACCTCAGGAAGCAGCTCGGCCTGGCGCCCCGCACCCTCGCGGCGTCGCGCCGCGCCCACGAACACCGGCGGTGGCCGGTCCTGCACGGCTTCAGCCCGCGGATCGTGCCCCGGCCCCACGACTGGCGCCCCGGCCTCGACGTCGTGGGTTACTGGTGGCCGCACGACACGGGTCGGCTGCCCGCCGACCTGGAGGACTTCCTGGCCGCGGGCCCGCCGCCCGTCTACGTCGGCCTCGGCAGCGCCACCGTCCCCGACCCCGACCGCCTCAGCGCCCAGGTGGTGCGCGCGCTGCGTGCGGCGGGCCTGCGCGGGGTGGTCCAGCGGGGCTGGGCCGGGCTCGCCGCCACCGGCGACGACGTCCTCACCATCGGCGACGTGCCCCACAGCGCCCTGTTCCCGCGGATGGCCGCCGTCGTCCACCACGCGGGCGCGGGCACGACCGCCGCCGGGCTGCGCGCGGGGGTGCCCGCCGTGCCGGTGCCCATCCAGTTCGACGAGACGTTCTGGGCCGAACGGCTCACCGCCCTCGGCGTCGCGCCGTGCGCGGTGCCCCTGCGCGGGCTGACCACCGCCCGCCTCGCCGACGCCCTGGTCCGCGCCACCGAGGACCCCTCCCACCGGTCCCGCGCCCACGCCCTGGCGTCCCGCCTCGCGACGGAGGACGCGGTGGCCCCGGTGGACGCGGCCCTGGCCAACTGCTGAGGCGCTCCCCTCGCGCCCTGTTGCGGGCTGAGAACAGCTGCCCGGCGATCTCCCGTCGGACAGGCCCTCCGCGATCCACGACGTCACCTCGCGCTCACGGGCCGTCAGAGAGGCCCACCGCTCGGGCCGTACGGCGTCGGACACCGAGCCGGGGGTGGCGAGGAAGCGGCGGATGAGGGTGCGGGTGGTCATGCGCGGTCGTTCCCCTGGCCGGCGCCACGGGGGGAGTCCTGCCGTGCCGAGGACGCCGCGAGGGCGGGGGCGTCGGCCGCGGGGCGGGGGACCGCTGCCCGCGTCAGCGCCTCGCCCTCCACGTCGACCCGCGGCAGGAGCCGGCCGACGGCGCGCGGCAGCCACCACGCGCGGTCGCCGAGCAGGACGAGGGCGGCGGGCACCAACGCCATCCGGACGACGAAGGCGTCGAACAGGACCGCGACGGCCAGTCCGAAGCCGACCATCTTGAGGAGCGTCTCGCCGCCGGTCATGAAGCCCGCGAAGACACACGTCATGATCAGCGCCGCCGCCACCACGACCCGGCCGCTGTGCCGGAACCCGGCGACGACGGCGTCCCCTGGCCCGCTGCCGCGCACGTATGCCTCCCGCATCCGGGACACCAGGAACACCTGGTAGTCCATGGCGAGGCCGAACACGATGCCGACGAGGACGAGCGGCATCTGGCTCATGACCGGTCCTGTCTGGTCGATACCGAGGAGCGCGGCGCCGTGCCCGTTCTGGAACACCGTGACCAGCGCGCCGAAGGACGCGGCGACGGACAGCAGGAAGCCGAGGGCCGCTTTCAGCGGGACGAGCAGGGAACGGAACACCACCGTCAGCAGGAGGAAGGCCAGGCCCACCACGACGAGGAGGTAGGGGATCAGAGCGGCCGTCATCTTCTGGGCGACGTCGATGTTCAGCGCCGTGGTGCCGGTCACCTCGAAGGTGGCGCCGGTGGCCGACTCGGTGCGGGGGCGCTCGTCCCGGATCGTGCGGACGAGGTCCTTCGTGCGTTCGCTGGTGGGCGCGGTGGCGGGGGTGACCCGCAGGACGGCGGTGTCCTCGGCGGCGTTGAACCGGGGCGGGGAGACGGCGACGACGCCCTCGGTGGCCGCGATCCTGTCGGCGACCGCCCCGACCGACGCGGCCGCGTCCTCGGGGGAGCCCGCGTTCCGGGCGTCCACGACGACGGTCAGCGGGCCGTTGAAGCCGGGGCCGAAGCCGTCCGCGAGAGCGTCGTACGCGCGGCGCTCCGAGGTGGAGGTGGGCTTCGCCTCGTCACCGGGCATGCCGAGGCGCAGATCGAGTGCCGGTACGGCGAGTGCGCCGAGGGCGGCCACCGAAGCGAGCAGGACCGGCACGGGGCGGCGCAGGACGAAGCGGGCCCACCGCACACCCATCCGCCGGTCCTCGGCGCGACGCGTCCGGCGCGTACGGAACTCACGCGTACGGAATGCCCGCGTACGGAACCAGCGTGTACGGAACCGGCGCCCCGCCGTTCCACCCGTGCGGCCGCGGCCCCGCCGCCCGCCGCGGACCGCCTCCGGCCAGAAGCCGAGGAGCGCGGGAACGAGCGTGAGCGTGACGAGCACGGCGATCACGACGGCGCCCGCGGCGGTCAGGCCCATCCTGGTCAGCGTCGGCACGCCGATCACGGAGAGACCGGCGAGCGCGATGACCACCGTGAGACCGGCGAAGACGACCGCGGAACCCGCGGTGCCCACGGCGAGGCCGGCCGCCCGCCGGGGATCGTGGCCCCCGGCACGCTCCTCCCGGTAGCGGGAGACGACGAACAGGGCGTAGTCCACCCCGACGGCGATGCCGATCATCAGGGCGAGTTCACCGGTGGACGACGACAGGCCGAGCACGCCGCCCAACGCCATGATCGCGGCCATGCTCAGACCGACGCCGACCACGGCGGAGACGAGCGGCAGCCCCGCGGCGGCCAGGGATCCGAAGGTGATCAGCAGAACGCCCGCCGCGACGACGAAGCCGAGGATCTCGCCGAGGCCCCCCGCGGCCTCGCTCGTCACGGCGTCACCACCGGTCTCGACGGTGAGGCCCGAGTCCCGGGCCCGCTCGACCGCACGCTCCAGAGCGTCCTTGGACGCGCCGGTGAGGTCGTCGGCCGTCACCTTGTAGGTGACGGTGGCGTACGCCGTCGACCGGTCCTCGCTGACCTGGTCCCTGCCGACGTCGTCCGTGCCGGCGCCGGAACCGGTCAAGGGCCCGGTGACGTCGGCGACCTGGCTGCCCCTGCCCACCTCGGCCACCAGGGCCCCGACCGCCGCCCGGTAGCCGGCCGCCGTGACCCGCTCGCCGCCGGGGGCGACGAAGACGATCCGGGCGCTCGCCCCGTCGGCGGCGGAGCCGGGGAACCGCTCGTCGATCAGGTCGAAGGCGCGTCGGGACTCGATGCCCGGTATCGCGCCCTCGTCCTCGGGCGCGTCGCCGGCGCCCAGGGCGCCGAGACCGACGGCGGCGAGGACGGCCACCCACAGCAGGGCCACCCGGCCCCGCCACCGGAAGGCGGCGAGGCCGAGACGGTACAGAAAGGTCGACATGGAAGGACTCCGCATCTGGACGGGAGGGAACCCGACCAGGCTTCCCGCTGCGCCCCGCGCACGTCGTCCGCGCTGCCGACCGTCCCGGCTACTCAGTTTCGTGTACTGATCGCCTTCGGGGTACTCGACCGGTGCCGGGCACGGCCCGGCCGCGTCAGCGGCGCAGCGGACCCTCGCAGCTGAAGGCGGACGTCCCCGCCCGGCCGTCCGTCCAGATGTCCACCGTGCCGAACGAGCAGTTCATGTCGGTCAGGTTGTTGTCGCCCTTCGCGGCCCGGTCGAGGACGAAGTAGTCCACCGTCTCGGACATGTCCTTGAAGACGCGGTCGGGGCTCCCCGAGTCGCCGAGGGCCGCGGTGACGCGGCCGTCGCAGACGAAGCGGGGACGGTCCTGCGACCCGGTGGCCGTGCACTTCGGGGTGATGCCGGTGGTGGCGGCGAAGGAGGCGCGGACCTGGTCTGCTGACGTGGCGCGCAGCTGGTCCAGGGGCGTGTAGGAGGTGTCGGGCACGAACAGGTCGTCGACGTGGGCGATCTGCCGGTCGAGGAACGCGTCGTAGGCGCGCTGCAGCCCCGCGTCCTTGCCGAGCCGGTCGCGCCAGGCGTCGAACGCCGCCGGGGCGTCGGCGCGCAGATGGCCGTACATCTCCTTGAGCAGGGCGGGCCGTTCGGTCCACAGGAACTCGAAGAACGTGCCCGCGTAGTCGTAGAAGCGGAACCCGTCGCCGTCGTAGGTGGCGTGCAGGAGCTGGTCGACGGTCATGCGCGGGCCGCCGTCCGCGGTGTCGGCGATGATGCCCTTGACGAGGGACTTGCGGACCTTGATGCCGTCGTCGCGCGTCGCGCCGTCGAAGAACTCCGCCGTGCCCTCGTCCATCGCGGTGGTCCGGTCACGCTCGTACCAGGGGCCCTCGCCGAACGAACCGGGCACCGCCCAGCGTCCGTTCAGGTAGTGCGTGTACTCGTGCCGGAACAGCTCCTCCAGGGTCAGCGAGGAGTCCTGCGGGACGCGCCGCTGGTAGGTGTAGAACGTGGCGCCCCGCTCGATGTACATGCCGCCGTTGTCGGTGCTCAGGCCGGTCAGGAGCGGCTGGAAGTTCTCGTACTCGGCGCGGGAGGCGTACAGGACGATGTTCAGGGTGGAGTTGGTGTCGCCGGAGAGCGGTTCGAGGGTGCCGAGCACGCGGTGGAACTGGGCCTTGACCTGGGTGCTCGCGTAGTACAGCTGGTCGACGGTGTCCCGGGAGAGGCCGCTGCGTACGCGCAGGTCGTTCGCGCCCTTCTTGCCGTACGCGTAGGTGTGCGGGAAGAGGCGCTTCTCGATGTCCGTCCTGCACACCTGGTGGGGCGCGCACGCGTCGAACTCGTTCAGCCAGGTCGCCACCCTCGCCCAGGGGGCGCTCAGGTCGCCGAAGTTGCGGGCCGTGGTGGCGAGGAGCGGGCCGAGCGCCGCGACGATCTCACCGCGGAGCGCGTCGATCTGCCCCATCCGCCCGTACTCGCCGATCGCGTCGCGCACCACCCACGCGTTGGTCGAGCCCTTCAGGTGGGTGTGGTCGGCGAACGCCTTGAAGGCGGCGCGGTAGGAGGGGTCGGCGGCCACGGCGGCGCGGAACGCGGCGTCCTGGTTGCCGGGGTGGATGCCCAGGTAGTTGAGGGTGAGCGCGGAGAGGGCCGCACCGCCCCAGGAGGCGTCCTTCGCGGTGTCGGGGTGGGCGGCGTCCATGGTGGTCAGGACCCGCTTCACCAGGGGGAGGTGGTGCTGGCGCAGGCCCTCGGCGCCGGCGGTGGTGAGGGCCTCGCGCAGGGTCTCTGCGTTGCTGCGGGTGACGTCGAAGGAGCGGGCGGCCGCCCCGAACGCGTCGATCGACCGGCGCACGGCGGCCAGTGTCGCCGGGTCGGAGATGTCGACCTCGTCGTGCGAGAAGGCGTGGTAGGCGACGGCGTGCAGATAGGTGAACATCTCCAGGAGGTGCGTGCCGTTCCTCCCGTCGTGACCGGCGGCGAGCCGTTCCGCGCGGTCGGCGACGGCCTGGATGTGCGCCTTGGACATGACGGGGGCCAGGCGCTGGTCCCAGGTCCATATCAGCGTCCGCAGACAGCCGTCCGCGGTGACCTCGCCGGCGGCGAGGAAGTCGGCGAACCGCTCCGGCGACAGGCCCTTGACGCCGTCGAGCGTGCAGGGCACGGCCGTCCCGCCGATGACAGCGCGCGGCGCCGCCTTGCCCTGGTGGGTCTTCGGGGCGGGCGTGCGAGGGCCGGGAACGCGACCGTCCGTGACGCCTCCGGGCGCGGGCAGGACACGGGCCGCGGGCCTGGGTGCCGTGGCCCTGCGGTCCACCGTGTCGTGCGGCTTCGGGCCGGGGGCCGCGGCGGGTTTCTGCGCCGCCGCGGCGACGGTCGGCGCCTTGGGGGCCGCGGGGGCCGCGGGCTTCTGCGCCGCCGCCACACCGGCCTCGGTGGCCGTGACGCACAGCACGACGGCCGTGGCGGCCGTGAGCAGCGATCTGCGCAGGGTTCTTGAGGGTTTCTTCGGCTGGGACACCGATCACTCCAGAGCGTGGGGGAGAAGAGAGTCGTACCGGGTACCGAACGCGCCCTGATACAGGGCGATATGAGGATGCGTCAGCTAAGTGACCGCTCCGCCATGTGATGCGTAACGTAGTAATGTGAAATTGCACTGACAACCCCTTGGTGCCGAGGAATGTGCCCTGCGCCCGAAGGGGCTCCCGTGACCGAACCCGCCGCCGCGCCCCGCACGGTCAGCCACGACCCGCCGATGTCCGAGGAGTTCGAGGAGTCCATGACCCGGGACTGGGCCGCGACACCGCTGCCCGGCGACATCCGGCTGCCCGCAGCGGCCCTCACCCCCGGGCGCCTCGCCCGGCTGTCCGCGCGCTTCCCCGGCGAGCGCCTCCTCGTCCCCGCCGGTGAGCTGCGCGTCCGCTGGTCCTGGAGCCGGTTCTGGGTCGGCCGCTGGACGTCGTACGTGCCCTGCCGCGTGCCCTCGCGCACCCGCGGGGCGAGCGCTGGATCGAGGAGGTCTTCAACCTGCGCGCCCGCGCCGAGGGCAACGGCACCGGGTACGAGACCATCGCCGCGTCCGGCGCGCACGCCTGCACCCTGCACTGGATCCGCAACGACGGCCCCCTGGACGCGCGTGAGTTGCTGCTGCTCGACGCGGGCGTGGAGACCGACAGCCTCTACACGGCCGACATCACCCGCACCCTGCCGCTGTCCGGCCGCTTCACGCCGGTGCAGCGACAGGTGTACGAACTGGTCCTCGCCGCGCTGGAAGCGGGCATCGCCGCGCTGCGGCCGGGCGCGTGCTTCCGTGACTTCCACCGCGCGGCGATGCGCGTGATCGCCGAGGGGCTCACCGAATGGGGTGTCCTGAAGGGCCCCGACGGAGACGCGCACCGGCGCTACACCCTGTGCAGCAGCGGCCACATGCTCGGCCTCGACGTGCACGACTGCGCGCAGGCGCGCGCGGACGCCTACCTCGACGGAGTCCTCGAAGCGGGCCAGATGCTCACCGTCGAGCCCGGCCTGTACCTGCAACCCGACGACGAGACGCTGCCGGCCGAACTGCGGGGCACCGGCGTCCGGATCGAGGACGACCTCGTGATCACGTCCGAGGGGGCGCGTCTGCTGTCCGGCGCCCTGCCGCGGACGCCCGTCGGGATCGAGGCATGGATGGGGGAGTTGACCGAGCGACGGTAGAACGCTCGTTTTAGAGAGGGAAGTTGAGTGCGGCTTGAGTGCGGTTTGCGGTTTGCGTGCGGCGCGGGCCGCGTGTGTGGGATCCCTTGGCAAGCGATGTGCCATGTGAAATATTACTGAGGTGCCCACGAGAAGCTCCTCGGACCTCATCGTCGTCGGCGCCGGAGTGGTCGGCGCCGCCTGTGCCCACTACGCCGCCCGGCGCGGTCTCGACATCACCGTGGTCGACCGCGGCCCCGTCGCGGGCGGCACCACCGGCGCAGGCGAAGGCAACCTCCTGGTCTCCGACAAGGAGCCGGGCCCCGAACTCCGACTGGCCCTGCTCTCCGGCAGGTTGTGGCGGGAACTCTCCGACGTGCTGCCCGCCCGCGTCGAGTACGAGGCGAAGGGCGGCCTGGTCGTCGCCTCCGGGGAGACGGGCCTGACCGCGCTGCGCGCCTTCGCCCACCGGCAGGCGCGGGCAGGCGTGACGGCCGAGGAGGTGGCGGGGGAGCGGCTCCACGATCTGGAGCCGCACCTCGCGCCGGGCCTCGCCGGCGGCTACCACTACCCGCAGGACGCCCAGGTACAGCCCGCTCTCGCCGCCGCCCACCTGCTGCGCGCCGCGGGCACGCGGGTGCGCCTGCGGCTCGGCGAAGAGGTCGTGGGCGTGCTGACACGGACCGACGGCACCGTGCGCGGGGTGCGGACACCGGCGGGGGAGCTGCACGCCCCGCACGTCGTGAACGCCGCCGGCACCTGGGGCGGCGCGTTCGCCCGCGTCGCCGGGGTCGCTCTTCCCGTACAGCCGCGAAGGGGCTTCGTCCTCGTCACCGAGCCGCTGCCGCGCGTGGTGCGCCGCAAGGTGTACGCGGCGGACTACGTCGCGGACGTGGCGTCCGGGTCGGCCGCCCTCCAGACGTCCCCCGTCGTCGAGGGCACCCCCGCGGGGCCGGTCCTGATCGGCGCGAGCAGGGAGCGCGTCGGCTTCGACCGCACCCTGTCCACCGAGGTGCTGCGCCGCCTCGCCCAAGGGGCGGCGCGACTGTTCCCGGTGCTCGCCCGCGTACGGGTGCTGCGCACGTACGCGGGCTTCCGCCCCTACCTGCCCGACCACCTGCCCGCCGTCGGAGCCGACCCGCGCGCACCCGGACTGCTGCACGCCTGCGGCCACGAGGGAGCGGGGATCGGCCTCGCCCCCGCCACGGGGGCGGTGATCGCGGCACTGGTGGCGGGGGACGAGCCGCCGCTGGACGCCGCCGACATGCACGCGTTCCGGCCGGAGCGCTTCCATGGCACACCCTGACGGCCTCGGCCCGCACCGGCCTTCCACGCTGTGCCCCTCGCCCCCGAAAGGAGCCGCGTCATGACGCGTGACCGCAGCCCCCTCGGCCTCGTCGGCGCGGACGCCGAGGCCGCCTTCGAGATCACCTTCGACGGCCGGACGCTGAGTGCCCTGCCCGGTCAGTCCGTCGCCGCGGCGCTCTGGGCGGCCGGTGTCCTCGCCTGGCGCACCACCCGCGTCGGCGGCCGTCCGCGCGGTGCCTTCTGCGCCATCGGGCAGTGCTACGACTGCCTCGCCACCATCAACGGCCGCCCCAACCGCAGGGCCTGCCTCGTCCCCGCCCGGCCCGGCGACGCGATCACGACGCAGGAGGGGGACGGCCATGCCGGACTCACCGTCTGAGGAGGGTCACGCCACCTCGTACGACCTGGCGGTGATCGGCGCCGGAGCGGCGGGCCTCGCGGGTGCCGTGGCCGCCGACCGGCTCGGGCTCCGCGTCGCCCTCCTCGACTCCTCCGGCGAGGTGGGCGGCCAGTTCTACCGGCACCCCGCGCCCGCCCTCGGCGCCGTCCGCCCGGAAGCCCTGCACCACGACTGGAAGGCCTTCGCCGGGCTGCGCCGCGGCCTCGCGGACAGTGGCGTCCTCCACCTCGCCGGGCACCATGTGTGGACGGTCGCGCAGGACGGTGAGCTGTGGGCCGCGCACGCGGTCACCGGCGCGGACGGCGACGGCGAGCGGCCCGTGTGCGTACGGGCCCGCACGGTCCTGTTCGCCACCGGTGCGAGCGAACGCCACCTCCCCTTCCCCGGCTGGACGCTGCCGGGCGTCGTGGGCGCGGGCGGCGCCCAGGCCATGCTGAAGTCCGGCCTCGCACTGCCTGGCCGACGGATCGTGGTGGCGGGCAGCGGGCCGCTCCTGCCGGCCGTCGCCGTCTCGCTCGCCGCCGCGGGCGCCCGCGTCCCCGCCGTCGTCGAGGCGTCCGGCTACCTCGGCTACGCGCGCAGCCCCGCGGCGCTCGCCGCGAACCCCCGCAAACTCGCCGAGGCCGCCGCGTACGGCACGGCACTGCTGCGGCATCGCATCCCCCTGCGCACCCGCAGCGCGGTCACCGAAGTCCACGGCCGGGACCGGGTGGAGGGCGTCACCGTCTGCCGCGTCGACCGCGACTGGCGGCCGCTGCCGCACACGGCGGACCGGATCGCCTGCGACGCGCTGGCGGTGGGCCACGGACTCGTCCCGCAGATCGAGCTGGCCACCGGCATCGGCTGCGCGACCCGGCGCACCCGCGACGGCGCCCACGCCCTCGTCCTCGACGCGTTCCAGGAGACCTCGGTGCGCGGGCTGTGGGCGGCGGGCGAGACCGGCGGCGTCGGCGGCGCCCCGCTGGCCCGCGTGGAGGGGGAACTGGCGGGGATCGCGGTGGCCGCCCGGGTACGCGGGCGGGAAGCCCTCGTCCGCGGGAGCCACGCTCGTGCGCTGCGGCGCAGACGGGACCGGATGCGGGCCTTCGCGACCGCCATGGCCCGCGCGCACGCCCCGGGACCCGGCTGGACCGCGTGGCTCGACGACGCCACCGACGTGTGTCGCTGCGAGGAGGTCACCGCAGGCACCGTCCGTGAGGCCGTCCGCGACTACGGCGCCCGGGACGCCCGTAGCGTCAAGCTCCTCACCCGCGCGGGCATGGGCTGGTGCCAGGGCCGGATCTGCGGGGCGGCCGTGGCCTGCCTCGCGTCCCCGACCGGGCAGGAGGGCGGGGGCCAGCCCGCGCTGCCGCCCTCGCCGGAGCGCCGCCCGCTGGCCGTCCCCGTGACGCTGGCGGCGCTCGCGGCCCTCCCACCCCCGAATGACAGGTCTCACCCCTCAGGTCACACCCCACAGAAGGGCCCTTCATGACGACCCCTGCCACCCCCGGCGCCACCTGGCAGCCCGACCGCCCCTGGCGCGGCATCATGGTCGCCACCGCGCTGCCCCTGCGCGCCGACCTCTCCGTCGACCACGACGCGTACGCCGAGCACGTCCGCGGGCTCGTCGCCGACGGCTGCGACGGCGTCGTCCCCAACGGCTCGCTCGGCGAGTACCAGACCCTCACCGACGAGGAGCGCGCCCGCGTGGTGCGCACCGCCGTCGAGGCGGCGGGCGACGGCGCCCGGGTGATGCCCGGCGTCGGCGCGTACGGCAGCGCGGAGGCGCGCCGCTGGGCCGAGCACGCGGCCGAAGAGGGCTGCGGCAGCGTCCTGTTGCTGCCGCCGAACGCCTTCCGGGCCGACGCCGCGGCCGTCCGGGCCCACTACGCCGAGGTCGCGCGGGCAGGTGTGCCGGTCGTCGGCTACAACAACCCCTTCGACACCAAGGTGGACCTGACCCCGGACCTGCTCGCCCGGCTGCACGGCGACGGCAGCATCGTGGCCGTCAAGGAGTTCAGCGGCGACGTGCGCCGCGCCTACGAGATCGCCGAACTCGCCCCGGACCTCGACCTGCTGATCGGCGCAGACGACGTACTCCTCGAACTGGCCGTCGCCGGTGCCGTCGGGTGGATCGCCGGGTACCCGAACGCGTTCCCCGCCGCCTGCGCGGAGCTGTACCGCGCGGCCGTCGACGGCGACCTGACGCGGGCCCTGCCGCTGTACAGGTCCCTGCACCCACTGCTGCGCTGGGACTCCAGGACGGAGTTCGTGCAGGCGATCAAGTTGTCCATGGACATCGCGGGGCGGCGCGGCGGCCCGACGCGCCCGCCCCGCGCCCCGCTCACGGGAGCGGCGGAGGCGGCCGTCCGCTCGGCCACCGAGAAGGCACTCGCGGAAGGGCACCGCTGACATGCGCACCCGGCACGTCTACCACGCCGTCGACTCGCACACCGAGGGCATGCCCACCCGCGTCATCACCGGCGGCGTCGGGGTGCTCCCCGGCGCCACCATGGCCGAACGCCGGCAGCACTTCATCGAGCACCGCGACGACCTGCGCACCCTGCTCATGTACGAGCCGCGCGGGCACGCCGCGATGAGCGGTGCCGTCCTCCAGCCGCCCACCCGGCCCGACGCCGACTACGGCGTGCTGTACATCGAGGTCTCAGGACTGCTCCCGATGTGCGGACACGGCACCCTCGGCGTGGCCACCGTCCTGGTCGAGACCGGCATGGTCGCCGTCACCGAACCGGTCACCACCGTCCGCCTCGACACGCCTGCGGGCCTCGTCGCCGTCGACGTGCAGGTCGAGGACGGCGCGGCGAAAGCGGCGACCCTCACCAACGTGCCCGCCTTCTCCGCGGGACTCGACCACAAGGTGGAGGTGCCCGGATACGGCACCGTCACCTACGACCTGGCGTTCGGCGGCAACTTCTACGCGTTCGTGCAACTGGAGGAGCTGGGACTGCCGTTCGACCGGGCCCGCAAGAACGACGTGCTCGCCGCCGGGCTCGCGATCATGGAGGCGATCAACGCGTCCCCGGCGCGCCCGGTCCACCCCGCGCAGTCCGACATCGCCGGACTCAAGCACGTCCACCTCGCCGCCCCCGGCTCCGACGCCCGGCACTCACGGCACGCCATGGCGATCCACCCCGGCTGGTTCGACCGGTCCCCGTGCGGCACCGGCACCTCCGCGCGGATGGCGCAGCTGCACGCCCGCGGGGAACTGCCCCTGCACCAGGACTTCGTCAACGAGTCGTTCATCGGCACCCGGTTCACCGGCCGCCTGATCGGGGCGACCGAGGTCGCCGGGGTCCCGGCCGTCGTACCGCGCATCACGGGCCGGGCCTGGATCACCGGCACCGCCCAGTACTTCCTCGACCCCGACGACCCCTTCCCCGGAGGTTTCCTCCTGTGACCGCCGCCCCGGCCCTGGTGGAGTCGCGCAACCCGGCCGACCCCGCCGACCTGATCGTCCAGGTGCCCGCCCCGGGGGCGTTCGCCGCCGTCGACACCGTGGAGCGCGCCCGCGACGCGCAGCCCGGCTGGCACCGCGAGGGCGCCGCGGCCCGCTCGGCGGCGCTCACCGCCGTCGCGGCCGCCGTCGAGGCGGCCGCCGGCGAACTCGCCGACCTCGCCGTGCGCGAAGTGGGCAAACCCGTCACGGAGGCCCGCGCCGAGGTGGCCCGTACCGTCGCGATCTGGCGGTACTACGCGCAGGCGCCCTACGAGCCGACCGGTGCCGTCCACGATCCGGCGGCCGGGTCCGGGCTGCTGTTCACCCGGCGCCGCCCGCACGGCGTCGCCGGACTCGTCACGCCCTGGAACTTCCCCTTCGCCATCCCCAGTTGGAAGGCGGCGCCCGCCCTGGCGGCGGGCAACACCGTCGTCCTCAAACCTGCGCCCGAGGCCACCGCCTGCGCGCGGCGCCTTGCGGACATCGTCCGCCGGGCCGTGCCCGATGGGGTGTTCACGGCCCTGCCCGGCGGCCCCACCGAGGGCAACGCCCTCCTGTCCGTCGCCGACGTCGTGTCCTTCACCGGCTCCACCCCGGTCGGCCGGGCCGTGGTGCGCGCGGCCACCGCGCGCGGCGTCCCCGTCCAGGCCGAGATGGGCGGCCTGAACGCCGCGATCGTGCTGCCCGACGCGGACATCGACACCGCCGCCGCGCACATCGCCGCCGCGGTCGCCGGTTACGCGGGCCAGAAGTGCACCGCGACCAGCCGCGTCATCGCCGTCGGCGGCGCACTCGGCCCCCTGCGCGAGGCCCTCGGCGCGCAGCTGCGGACACTGCGCGTGGGGGACCCGGCCGACCCGGCCACCGTCTGCGGCCCGCTCATCGACGAGCGCGCCCGCGACCGCGTCCTCGGGGCCCGCGCGGGCCTGACCGAACTCACCGGCGCCACCGGCCAGGCGACGGCCGCCAGCGACGGCTGGTACACGGCACCGGCCCTGGTGAGCGACGTGCCGGCGGGCCACCGGCTGCTGCGCGAGGAGGTCTTCGGGCCGCTCGCCGTCCTGCTGCCCGCCGACGACCTCACCCACGCCGTCCGCCTCACCAACTCCGCCGCCCACGGCCTGGTCACCTCGGTCCACACGGCGTCCCTCGACACGGCTCTCGGCGCCCTCGACCACCTCGACACCGGCATGATCCGCGTCAACGCGCCCTCCACCGGCGTCGACTTCCACCTGCCGTTCGGCGGCACCAAGGGATCAGGGCACGGCCCGCGCGAACAGGGCCGCGCGGCCCTGGAGTTCTACACCTCGGGGCGCACATACACCCTGGGCCCCGCGCACGAGCCCGGGAAAGCAACGTGACATTGTACGCTGGTGATCCCCTCGGCCACGGTGGCGCGGGGGACGAAGGGAACACCACGGGCATGGGGCACCTCAAGCAGCGCAACCTCATCACCACCCGGGAGCGCCTGCGCGACCAGGTGGCACACGCCCTGCGCGCCGCGCTGATCTCCGGCGAACTCCAGCCGGGGCAGGTCTACTCCGCGCCGGGCCTCGCCGAGGACTTCGGCATCTCCGCGACGCCCGTGCGCGAGGCCATGCTCGACCTCGCCCGCGAGGGCCTGGTCGAGCCCGTCCGCAACAAGGGCTTCCGCGTCACCGAGGTCGACGAGCGCGACCTCGACCAGTACTCGGAGATCCGCATGCTGATCGAGGTGCCGATGGTCGGCCGGATCACCCGCAGCGCCGCCCGCGAGGACCTCCAGGCGCTGCGGCCCGTAGCCGAGGAGATCGTACGGGCCGCCCGCGAGCACGACCTCATCGGCTATCTGGAGGCCGACCGCCGCTTCCACCTCTCGCTGCTCGCCCTCGGCGGCAACGACCGGCTCGTCGAGACCGTCGGCGACCTGCGCAAGCGCTCCCGTCTGTACGGTCTGACGGCCCTGGACGAGAGCAACCGCCTGATCCCCTCCGCCGAGGAGCACCTCGAACTGCTCGATCTGATGATCGCGGGCGAGGCCAAGCGAGCCGAGAAGTGCATGATGCGGCATCTGGGGCATGTGCGCTCCCTGTGGGCGAAGGACGCGGCCGGTCGCTGAAGGTGCCGAAGGCGCCGGGGTGCTGCGGCGCCGAACCCGGCGGACGCGGCTTGACCAGGGGCGTACGCGAAGGTGACACGCGCGTGCCCGCACCTCTACTGCCACCGGCCCCCAGTTGTCAGACTTCTCTGTCGCGCACTAATGTCACCACGCCTTGGTGAACGGGAAATCGGTGTGATGCCGGTGCGGCCCTCGCCACTGTGATCGGGAAGTCCGGCTCCAGCCTCACGGCAGCCACTGGGCGCGCACGCGCCCGGGAAGGCGGAGTCCGGTCGGTACGACCCGTCAGCCAGGAGACCGGCCAAGGCGCGTTGTCCATCCACGAGGTGCTGGAGAGGGTCTGCTGAGCCATGCACATAGCCGAGGGTTTCCTCCCGCCGGCGCACGCGATCGCCTGGGGCGTAGCGTCCGCGCCGTTCGTCGTCCACGGAGTCCGCTCCCTCACCCGTGAGGTCAAGGAACACCCGGAGAGCACGCTGCTCCTGGGGGCCTCGGGTGCCTTCACGTTCGTCCTGTCCGCCCTGAAGATCCCGTCCGTGACGGGCAGTTGCTCGCACCCGACGGGCACGGGCCTCGGAGCCATCCTGTTCCGGCCGCCGATCATGACGGTGCTCGGCACCATCACGTTGCTCTTCCAGGCCCTGCTGCTCGCCCACGGCGGGCTCACCACCCTGGGCGCCAACGTCTTCTCGATGGCGATCATCGGACCCTGGGCCGGATACGCCGTCTACAAACTCCTCAAACGGTACGAAGTGCCGCTCATGGTGGCCGTGTTCTTCGGCGCCTTCGTCGCCGACCTGTCGACGTACTGCGTCACCAGCGTCCAGCTCGCCCTGGCCTTCCCCGACCCGAGCAGCGGTTTCCTCGGCGCCCTCGGCAAGTTCGGCGGCATCTTCGCCGTGACGCAGATCCCCCTCGCCGTCAGCGAGGGCCTGCTCACCGTCCTGGTGATGCGCCTCCTGGTGCAGTCGAGCAAGGGCGAGCTGACACGGCTCGGCGTGCTCCTGCAGAGCAAGGGCACACGGCCGGGTACGCGTACGGAGAAGAGCGAGGCGACCGAGGACGCCGGGGCGCCCGGCAAGCCGGCAAAGAGCGAGGCGTCGCGGACGTCCGAGACGGGGGCAAGCACCTGATGAACCGCAACACGAAGATCAACATTCTCCTCGTCGTCATCGTCGTCGCCCTCGCGGTGCTGCCCCTGGCCCTCGGCCTCGGCGACCACAAGGACGAGCCGTTCGCCGGTGCCGACGCCCAGGCGGAAACGGCGATCACGGAGATCGAGCCCGACTACGAGCCGTGGTTCACGCCGCTGTACGAACCGCCGTCCGGCGAGGTCGAGTCCGCGCTCTTCGCCCTCCAGGCGGCCATCGGCGCGGGTGTGCTCGCGTACTACTTCGGGCTGCGCAGGGGCCGCCGCCAGGGCGCCGAGCGCGCGCGGGCGCAGGAGGCCGACGCGGCGCGAAGCGGCGGCGAGGCAAAGGACACCCGGTCCCGGACCGAACAGGTCTGACCCGGAGTGCTCCCCATCGACGCGGCGGCGCACAGCAGTCGCTGGCGCCGCCGCCATCCCGTGGACAAGGCCGTCCTGGGCCTCGGCCTCACGGTCCTCGCCATCTCCCTGCCGCCCTGGCCCGGCGCCGCCCTCGTCCTGGTTGCCGCGCTCGTCCTGCTGCTCGGCCCGGCGGGGGTGGGCGCCCGCCAACTGTGGCGGGCCTACCGCGTACCGCTCGGGTTCTGCGTGACCGGTGCCCTGACCCTGCTCGTCCAGATCGGCGGCCCCGACGGATTCGTCACCCTCGCCGACGGGGGGCCCGCGCGCGCGGGCGGCCTGCTGCTGCGGACGTCGGCGGCCTCGCTCGGGGTGCTGCTCCTCGCGTTCACCACGCCGATGTCGGACCTGCTGCCCCGCCTGGTGAAGGCGGGTGTGCCGGCACCGGTGGTGGACGTGGCACTGGTGACGTACCGGATGAGTTTCCTGCTCCTGGACTCCATGAGCCGCATCCGGCAGGCCCAGGCGGCCCGGCTCGGACACACCACCCGGGCGGCGGCCTGGCGTTCCCTCGCCGGGCTCGGCGCCACCGCGTTCGTGCGGGCCTTCGACCGGGCGGGCCGGCTCCAGGCGGGGCTGGCCGGGCGCGGCTACGACGGGACGCTGCGTGTGCTCGTGCCCGATGTCCGCGTCTCGCGGGGCTTCGTGGCGGCGAGCGCGACGCTCCTCACCGGCCTGGTCGCCCTCACTCTCGTACTGGAAAGGTTTCTGCCATGAGCGAGCCGAGCGCCGCTCCGTACGGGGCGGCCGCACCCCTGGTCGCGCTGCGCGGCGCGTCCTACGCGTACGAGGACGGGCCCACCGTGCTCAGCGGCCTGGACTTCGACGTCGTCGAGGGGCGTGCCGTCGCCCTGCTCGGCCGCAACGGCAGCGGCAAGACGACGCTGATGCGGCTGCTCAGCGGCGGCCTGCGCCCCCGCACCGGCACCCTCGGCGTCGAGGGCGTCCCCGTCACCTACGACCGCAAGGGCCTGACGCGGCTGCGCACCACGGTGCAGCTGGTCGTGCAGGACCCGGACGACCAGCTGTTCGCCGCCTCCGTCGCACAGGACGTGTCCTTCGGGCCGCTGAACCTCGGGCTGCCCGACGGCGATGTCCGCTCCCGCGTCGCGGAGGCGCTGGCCGCACTCGACATCGCCGACCTGGCCGACCGCCCCACCCATCTGCTCTCCTACGGCCAGCGCAAGCGGACCGCCATCGCCGGGGCCGTGGCCATGCGGCCCCGTGTGCTGATCCTCGACGAGCCGACCGCGGGGCTCGACCCCGACGGCCAGGAACGGCTCCTCGCCACCCTCGGCCGACTGCGGGACACCGGCACGACCGTCCTCATGGCGACCCACGACGTGGACCTCGCCCTGCGCTGGGCCGACGACGCCGCGCTGCTCACTCCCGAGGGGGTGCGCACCGGGCCGGTGGCGGCGACCCTCGCCCGGCGCGACCTCCTCGCCCAGGCGGGCCTCGGCCTCCCGTGGGGGGTCGCCGTGGCGGAACTGCTGCGGACCCGGGGGCTGCTGACGGGGGCGGACGAGGAGCCGCGCACCCCGGACGAGCTGGCGGCCCTTGCCGCACGGGCGGTGCCCGGAGCGTGAGCGGAACGTGCGCGGAGCGTTAATCCGATGCCGCTGACCAGGGCCGCGACCTACCATCCGCTGCATGCCGAGACCTCAGGGATTCACGTACGAGCAGCGCGCCGACGGAACCGTCGTGATCACACACGGCTCCCGCAGGGCGGCGACGCTCCGCGGTGCCCGCGCCGCGGAGTTCGTCGCGCAGGCGGAGTCGGGCGACGCCCAACTGGCGATGGCCCGTTGGACGGCCAACTACCGGCGGGGCAACGAGCGGACGGCTAAGGCGCATCCGCGCAACGGCTGACTCCGTCCGCGGGCCGCCGCCCGTGGCGGCCGACTCCGACAAGTTCACAACTAAACAGACAATATGGATAAATTGCCCTAAACTAGTCCGAGGGTGGGCGCCACTGGACAGAGTGGCGACGTCAATATGAGGAGGCACTGATGCTTACTCAGCACACACCGCTTCTGATCACTCCGACGGACACCTCGGCACTCGATGCGGCCATGGTGGAGCCCGAGGCGGTGCTGAGCGACGCGCCGACATATGCGCCGGAAGCCTCAGCTGCCCTGCTCCTCCTGGCTCTCATCTCGCCGAAGCAGCCGAAGGAGCCGAAGGGCAAGTGAGCCCCGATCGGTCGCAGGCCGCATATGCCGCGTCGGCGGCTGACCTGGCTCTTCGTGCCCTCGACGCCCTCCAGGGCGCCGGGGGCACCGCCATGGTCGCCGACCATGTCGAACGTACGGACGACCCCAAGGCGGCGCTGGCCGCGATCCGCATTGTCGGCGCCGATGTCTTCGCCCCCTGTCTCTTGGCGGGCGAGGGCCTCCACCCCGCGGACGCGGCAGCCGTCGCCCAGTCCTTCGCGGTGTTCCCGCCCCCGGTGAGCACCCCCGCCCCGCCCCCGGCCGGGGCTGCCGAGCCGTGGCTGGCCGCCTGGCGTGACTGGGGCACGGCGTCGCTGCTCGCCCGGTTCGCCGGTACGGACACGGGCGCGATGCCCGTCGGCACGGACGCCGACGGAATCCCCGCCGCCGCGGAGGGCACGGAGAGGAACGGTCCCGTCACCGCGGGCGTCGCCGGCGCGCTCGCACCCCGGCCCACCGGGGCCCCGCAGCTGGCGGAAGCAGGCAGCGACCCGGCCGAAACCACCTGGCAGACCTGGTCCACGCGCATGGGGCAGCTCTCCCCGCTCGCCCTGCCCGGACTCGAAAGCCCCGTGCACGCCATGGCCCGCGCCGCCCCGCAGGCCCTCGCACGCGGCGCCACCCGCGCCGTCCTGCGCCGTGACTTCCCCACCGCCGCACGCGTCGCGCGCTGGCTCGCCCTGCTGGCCGCCGAGGGCGAGCCGCTGCCGCTCGACCCCGCGCCCCTGGTCGAACACCTCCGCCTGCACGGCGGTGGCCCGCGCCTCGCCCTCGACGTGGCGATCGCCCGGCGGCTGCTCGGAGTGGAGGACGTATGACGGCGTCCGTGACACGCACCGCACACGACGTGAGCGCGCAGGCCCTCGCCTGGCTGCACGCCCACCGCGAGCGAGGCGGCCTGCCCGCCGACGCGACCGCCGAGCTCGGTGACCCCAACGGCGTCTACAAACCCCTGGGCGAGAGCGCCCTCGCCGCCTCGCTCGTGCTGCGGGAGTCGGTCGCGGGCGGCACGGAGCTGCGCCTGGCCCGCGAGCTGCTGGACTTCTGCTGGAGCCAGTTCCGTGCCGGCGACATGCTGTACGAGCGCCAACTGCGGTTCTCGCTGATGACCGACCCGCTGGAGACATACGTCCCGTTCGCGCGGAGCGGCCTGCGACACGCGGCCCTCGACGGACTGCTGGCCCACACCAGCGCACTGCGTTCCGTCCGGGGCGCCGAGATGCTGCCCAACCGGCGCCTCGCCGTCGCC
Source organism: Streptomyces typhae (assembly GCF_009755605.1). GTDB lineage: Bacteria > Actinomycetota > Actinomycetes > Streptomycetales > Streptomycetaceae > Streptomyces > Streptomyces typhae. The sequence goes on along the minus strand of NZ_WPNZ01000006.1, from coordinate 69,656 downwards.
AACGCCGCCCGCGTCGTGGGCCTCGACCAGGACGGACGCGTCTACGACTGGGCGGCGCTGACCCGGGCCACATGGCTCGCGGCGACCCCCGAGCCCTGGCTCATCGACTGGATGACCGGCTACTGCGTCACCCACACGGTCTTCCACCTCACCGACTGGGGCGCCCGCCCCACCGGCCTGCCGGAGGAGCTCGCCGACTACGTGAGCACCTGGCTGCCGGTGTGGATCGACATCTGGGCCGAGATCGAGCAGTGGGACCTGGTCGCCGAGCTGATGATCGTCGGCTGCTGCCTGCCGGAGCCCCACTGCGCGGCGGCCGACTGGGATCGCCTGGCCGCGGCCCAGCACCCGGACGGTCTGGTCCCGCGCGACGGCGACCCGGTCGCCGACGACCCCGACCAGCGCTTCGCCGACCATCAGCACACCGCCGTCGTCGCCGCGGTCGCGGGCACCCTCGCGGTGTCCCGCACGCTCGGCGGGACGGGGCAGCGGCTGTGAGCCGGGACGGCGGGCGACCCGGCTCCGAGGGCCCCGGACCCGAGTGTTCCGGACCCGGGTGCCCCGTCCCTGCCGGTCCTGTCCCCGAGGGCGGCGAGCCCGAGGGCTGCGGCCCGGGGGACCCCGGGAATCCCGCCTGGGCCCACGACCTGCTCGCCGCCCTGCGCACCGCCGCACCCGGCGCGAGCGCGGTGGCCGTCGCCGTCCGACGCGGACCCCGGCGCGCGCTGCTCGCCACCGGCGGCACGGCCCTGCGCGGCGGCACGCCCGCCGACCCCGACACGCGCTTCGAGATCGGCTCCCTCACCAAGACGTTCACCGCGCTGCTCCTCGCCGAGATGGTCGCCCGCGGCGAAGTGGCGTACGACGACCCGGTCACCCGCTTCCTGCCCCGCGCGGCGGCCCCGCCGGTGCGCGGCGCCCCCATCACCCTCCTCCACCTGGCCACGCACACCTCGGGCCTGCCGCGCCTGCCGCCCGGCCTGGTGCGCAGCGGCGCGCCCGCCTGGTACAGCAATCCGTACGCGGCCTACTCCGCCGACGCGTTCCACCGCGCCCTGGCCCGCACCCGGCCCCGAGCCGCCCCCGGCACCCGCGTGCGCTACTCCAACTTCGGCGTCGCCCTGCTGGGGGACCTGCTGGCCCGCGCCGCCCACGGCCCGGGTGACGGCGCCTACGCCCCGCTGCTCGCGGCCCGCGTCCTCGACCCGCTCGGCCTGACCCGCACCAACTGCGCCGCGAACCCGCCGCAAGCCACCGGCTACTGGCACGGCAGGGTACGCCCCGCCTGGGAGATCCCCGGGCTGCCCGGCGCGGGAGCGGGCCGCTCCAGCGCCCGTGACCTGCTCACCACCCTGGACGCCCTCCTCGACCCCGACGCGGTGCCCGCCGACGTCCCCCGGACGCTGCGCACGGCACTCGCCGACGTCACCGTCCCGCGGATCGCCCTGCCCCGCACGCACCACCGCATCGCCCTGGTCTGGAACATCCGTTCCAGACATGACCGCGACCTCTTCCACCACTCCGGCGGCACCAGGGGCTTCACCACGTTCGCGGGCTTCAGCCCGCAGCGGGACGTGGCACTGACCGCCCTGGCCAACACGAGCCCCACGCTCAACGGCGCCTTCATCCAGCGCGCCTACCTGGAACTGTGGGCACTCGCCCAGCCTGCCGCGCGCCGGACGTGACGCACGCGCCGGCGGCCTCCCCGGACCGGAGGCCGCCGGGGCCCGGCCGGATCAGGCGGTGTGCAGCCTCAACCCGTACCGGTTCAGGATCTCGTTCACCGGCTGGTACCACGTCTCGCCACCGCTGCCGCAGTTGCCCCAGCCGCCGGACGTGACGCCCTGGGCCTGGTCGCCGCTGAGGAACGAGCCGCCCGAGTCGCCGCCCTCGGCGCACACGCTGGTCTTGGTCAACTGGTGCACCACGGTGCCGTCCGAATAGTTCACGGTCTCGTTCTTGGCGAGCACCCGGCCGCAGTGCCACTTGGTGGTCGAGCCGGACCGGCAGATCGAGGACCCGACCGGTGCCTCCGCCGAGCCGCGCACCAACTGGTCCGGGACGGTGCCCCAGCCGAGGACGACGGGCACGGTCCACCAGCCGTGCCCGATGGACACGTACGCGTAGTCGTCACCGGGGAACGACGAGCCCTGGAACGTCCCCATGGCGGAGCCGTCCCAGCCGCGCACGGACGCGCCCGCACGCCCGCAGTGCCCGGCCGTCACGAAGCCGCCGTGCACCGAGAAGCCGATGGAACAGCGGACGTTGCCGGTGTAGTACGGGTCGCCGCCCACGGTCCCGGCGGCGAAGGTGCGGGGGCCTTCGGGGACGGTCGCCACGCGGACGGGGGCCACCGCCCGGGCCCGCTCCAGGAAGGTGCTGACATCGTTGTCGGTCCGGTGTCGGGCGACCACGCTCACCACGACGCCGTTCGTCTCGGGGTCGACGCGCCAACTCGCCACCCCCGCGGGTGCGTCGAGCTTGTCGACGCGTGCCTTCGCCGCGTCGAGCTCCGCGGCGCCGCGCGCGACCAGCCGCACCGCGGCGCCGGTCGCGCGCACCTCCGCGGCGGCCTCCCGTCCGGTGACGGCCACGGTGAGCCTGCCCCGTTCGGCGTCGAACCAGGAGCCGCCGTACGCGGCACCCGCGGCCGCGCGGGCCGCGCGCTCGGTCCTCGCGGCCCGCTGTTCGTCGGCGAGCCGCTCGCGGGCGGCGGCGGGGGTGAGCCCGAGGTCGCGCTGCATGGCGTCGAGCAGCGACGGGGAGGCGGGCGGTCGGGACGTCTGGTCGGCGGCGGCAGTGGTGGGGACGAGCGCGGTGCCGGCGCAGGTGGCCATGAGCAGCAGGGCGGACAGGCCGAGGCGTGCTCCAGTCGTGCGTTTCGCAGTGGCTGTGCGTCTCACGGTGGGGGACCTCTCGTCGTGCCAACAGGAATGGGGTGGACCAGAGTTGCTGAGAGCGCTCTCATCGATGTGCGGCAGAGCGTAGAGAGACCCTGCGGGCAAGTCCATACCTGGCCCCGCGGTTGCCGGGGCGGACGACGTGGCGGGCGCCGTCGAGGACGACGTGGCGGTCGGCCCTATCGGTGGTCGACTCGGTGGTCGACCGGGCGATCGACGGCACGGCCCGTCATGAGGAGGCGGCCTACGGTGTCTGCCGTAGGACCGTTGGACGCAGCGGGCCCAGGTCGACGAGACGGCGAGACGGCCGAGGCGGCTGGGTAGACCCGGGAGGCCGGGTCGGTTCGGGTCGGGCAGGGCGGTCCGGGAGGCCGGGGCGGGCCGCCCTCAGGAGTCGTCCTTCTTCTGGCAACTGGACCCTCCCGGCAGCCTGAAGCAGGCCGTGATGGTCTTGCCGTCCGCCGTGGGGTGGATGCTCCACGTGTCCGCGAGGGCGTCGACGATGGCGAGACCCCGGCCGCCGAGGCTGCCCTCGTCCGCCTTGCGCGGCTCCGGCGCGCCGGGCCCCGAGTCGTGGACGCTCAGGTGCAGCGCCTGCCCGTCCCAGGTCAGCACCACCTGCGCGCCGGTGCGGGCGTGGTGGTGGGCGTTGGTGACGAGTTCGGAGACCGCGAGGACGACGGAGTCGACCGCGTCGGGGTCCGTGTGCGTCCACCCCAGGGAATCCATGTGGGCGCGCGCCCATTCCCGTCCCGCCCTGACCCCGCGGGCAACGGGGAAGGACTGGGCCCAGCCGACGGCCCGTACCGATGCTTCCGACATGACCACCCTCACTTGTTCGTGCGGCTGCTGTTCGTGCGGCTGCCTGCCGTCCGACTACCCCGCGCGGACGTGCTCCAACGGGCCGGTTCCGAACGAGCAGGTCGGGGCGGAGACGGAAGCGGCGCTTCCGAATACCGCGCGCATCCAGCGGCCGAAGGGGGGCATCCGCCGACACATGGGATTCGACGGTGCGGTACGCAGCGGGACCAAGCAGGCGCGGAGAGTGGCCAGAGGGCCCGCGATCGAGACGGCGGCACGGGCGGGATTCGTGGCACGCGGGGTGCTGTACGTGCTGGTCGGGATCATCGCTCTGCGTGTCGCGTTCTCCGACGACGGCGGCAAGCAGGCCGACCGCGGCGGCGCTCTGACGGAGCTTGCGGACAAGCCGTTCGGGAACGTCCTGCTGTGGCTCCTCGGGCTCGCGCTCGCGGGCATGGCGCTGTGGCGGCTCTCGGAGGCGCTGTTCGGCCAGGCGGGACCGGACGGGCGCAAGGCGGGCAAGCGGCTCTCGTCCGCCGCCCGGTTCGTCTTCTACTGCGTGGTCAGCTACTCGGTCCTCGCCTATGTCGCCGGTGACAAGGGCAGCGGCAGCGGCTCCACCGACCGGCAGAGCGACGACGTCACGGCGACCGCGCTCGGCTGGCCCGCCGGGCAGTGGATCGTCGGTGCGGCGGGCGCCGCCGTGGTGGTGACCGGCGGCGTGATCGCCGTGCGCGCCATGCTGCGCAAGTACCACAAGCGCCTGCGGATGAGCGAGATGTCCGTGCCGGTGCGCAGGACCGTGGACGTCCTCGGCGTGACGGGCGGCAGCGGCCGCGGCTGTCTCTTCGCCGCCGTGGGTGTGTTCGTCATCGTGGCCGCCGTACGGCACGAGCCCGGCGAGGCCAAGGGCATGGACGACGTCCTGCGCTCCTTCCGCGAGACACCCGCGGGGCCCTGGCTGCTCGTCGCGATGGCCCTCGCGCTCGTGGCGTTCGGCTTCTACTCATGGGCGTGTGCGCGGTGGCGCAAGGTGTGAGCGCCGTGACGCGGGGCGTCGCGGGGGAGGGTGGCCGGCCGACGGGTGCATGGGCCCGACGGCCGGCGTTCCGTTCAGCGGGTGACGTACCGGTGTCCGTCAGCGGGTGACGTACCGGTGTGCGTCAGGGAGTGACGTACCGGTTACGGCCGGGGAGTGACGTTCTTGACGGGCAGGTCCGCGCTCGCGCCCGCCACGTAGTAGTCCCGGGGAGCGGAGAAGACCACGAACTCGTGGTCGTACCCGCGGATCTTGGCGCGGACGGTGAAGTTGCCCCGTGCGTCCGTGGTGGTCTTCGCGTCGTAGGCGGACTCGTAGTAGGTGCGCAGCAGGACCCGTGTGCCCGCGACCGGGCCGTGCCCGGTGGGCCAGGTGACCTTCCCGGTGACGACGAGGGTGTCACCGGCGCGGACCTTGGTGCGGTTGACCTTGTAGGTGATGGTGCTCGGCACGGCCTGGGCGTGCACCGTGGTGTCACCGAAGTAGATCTCGTTGTCGTCGGGCGGGCCCGGGTCGTACGAGGCCTGGAACTCCACCTGATGGCGCGGGAACAGATGCACGCTGTCCGTGGTCTCCCAGCGGTCCGCCGTCACGTCGGGAAGCGAGAACCGCCCCTCGGCGTCCGTGCGTACGGTGCCGAGCTTCAGGAACTCACGCTCGGTCGGGTCGATGGGGTCGCCCCACGGATTCCAGGTGTTGAACAGGACGGACTTGCCGAGCTTCACCGGCGCGTCGGCCACGGGGGTGCCGTCGGCACGGGTCACGGAGCCGGTGACGTCCACCGTGCGGCGGCCGAAGTCGGTCGACGAGGTGTCGGTGGTGACGGACACCGTGTACGCGCGCTCGGGCGGGCCGCCGGGCACGGACGCGGTGTCCGCGCCGTGGGCGGGTGCCAGGCCGAAGGCGAGGGTGGCGAGGGCGAGGGCGGCGGTCGCGGCCAGTCGCGCAACCGGTGAGGGCGGACGCATGTGCACGTGGACTCCGTCGAGATCGCGGTGAAGTCGGTACCGGTCCCGCCGGGGGCGCGGAGGAGCCCCCTTGGTGCCGGGGACTCCTCCTCCTGGTGGCGCGGGTGCACCCGCCGGAGGTACCGGTGCTGCCTGCCGGAGGTACCGGCGCAGGATTCGACTCGCGGAGCACCGGGCGTGGTTGTAGCGGGCGCCGAGTGTGCATGTCCCGTACGGCGTACGTTCGACGCCCTGTCGCCCTCAGGACAGGTTCACGCCTGCGTGCGCCGCACGCACTCCGTGACGACCGCGCCGAGGCTGCCCGTCCGGTCGAGCAGGTCACGCTGCACACGGGCGCCCGTGCCGTGCTCGAACAGGCCCGCCGCGGACTTGCGCGCCATCCCGAGGTCGCCGTTCGCGTCGAGGGCGCCCTGGGCGTGGTCGAGCAGCGCCGCCACCACCTCCTCCGCGGGGGCGGGCCGCATCGTCACCGGGTGCAGCAGGGGGCCCTCCAGGCCGGAGCGCGCGGCACGCCACGCCGCGAGCCGCAGCACACTGACGCCGTGCCCGAGCGGCGGCGTCCCCGCGCGCCACTCCGCTACGGCCGTGTCCACCAACGCCCGCGCGAGCGCGGCGACGAGGACGGTGGTGCCGGCCTCCAGGCAGACGTCCGCGACACGGATCTCCACGGTGGGGTAGCGGTGGGAGAGGCGGGCGTCGAAGTACACCATGCCCTCGTCCCGCAGGACGCCGGTGGCGATCATCGTCTCCACCTGCTCGTCGTAGCGCTCCGCGGAGCCGAAGATCTCCGCGGGGCCCGCCATGGGCCAGCGCCCCCACACCCTGCTGCGGTAACTGGCGTACTTGCTGTCCCTGCCCTGCCAGAAGGGCGAGTTGCAACTGAGCGCGACCAGGACCGCGAGCCAGGAACGGATCCGGTCGACGACCGCCACACCCTCCTCCCGTGACTCGACCGCCACGTGCACATGGCAGCCGCACGTGAGCTGCTCCCGGGTGGTGAGGCCGAACTGCTGCTCCATCCACGCGAAGCGCGGCCCCACGTTCACCGCCGGACTCGCCGGCAGGGGGGAGGTGGCGAGAGCGGCGACGGCGCCGCCCACGTCGTCGGCGTGCCGGGCGGCGTCGGCACGCCACCGCCGGATCTCGTCCGCGAGGTCGCCCATGTCGGTGTGCGGCTGGGTCGCGAACTCGATCTGCTGCCGGTGCAGCTCCTTCTCGAAGGCCTCGTCCTCGGGGTCGCGGTAGTCCGTGGACCGGCCGGGGCGGCCGTCCGTCCCGGGGACTTCCCCGCCGTCGGCTCCGCTGCTCGCTGTTCCCGCTGCGGCGTCCTCCGCGCTGTCCTTGGCCGCGCGGGCGATGACCGCGGAGGAGAGGGCCCGCGGCTCCCCGCTCTGCCGGTCGAACAGGAGGAGTTCCTCTTCCACTCCCACGGTACGCATCCGCCACCGCCTCTCTTCACCCTGCCTCTTCGGCCGGTTCGGGCATCCGCCCAGGTGCACGTGTACCCCACGTGGCGTAGGCATTCCGGCAGCACATGCGGGTCAGGCAGGGCGCACGGCGACCGCGTCGACCTCGAAGAGCATCCCCGGCAGGGCGAGGGACGCCACGCCGCTCAGGGTCTGCGCCGGCAGCCGGTCGCCGAAGCGGGCGTGCAGGGCCTTGCCGAGGACCGCCAGCTTGTCGACGTCGTGCGCCACGATGTACGTGCCGAGCCGGACCACGTGCTCGAAGCCGAGGCCCACCGCCGCCAGGGCGGCCCCGAGCCGGTCGAAGGCCAGGTCGACCTGCGCGGCGAAGTCGCCAGGCACCGGGGCGCCGGTGGCGTCCGAAGCGTACTGGCCGCCGATGAAGACGAGTTCCCCGGGGGCCGAGACGGCATGGCTGTAGCCGAACGGCGTGGGGTCGTGCAGGGTTTCGGGGTTGGTGATCGTACGCCCGTCGCGCGTCATGGCCGGGGCCCTTTCCGTGGAGGTCGGCCGCCGTGCCGGTCCTGCCCGGGACGGCGTGTCCGGGGCGCCGGGTCCGGCTCCCCGCTCCCTGCAACCCGGCCACGTCATGATCCATTCCGACGCCCGCGGACGAGCCGTCATGTCTGCGTCCGGAACCGCCATGCCTTCGACGGCGACGGCGACGGCGACGGCGGCGGGCACGGCAACGGCCATGCCCGCGTCCGAAACCGCCGCGCCCGCGTCCGGAACCGCCGCGCCCGCGTCCGGAACCGCCACGCCCCCACGAGGTCCGGTGGCCCCCTGCGCGGAATCGCCACCGCCTCTGGCGCGGTTCAGCCCCTACCTGAACGACCACTGTCTGCGACCATGCAATCACCATGGCATCCCCACCTCCTGACGAGGCATCGTCGAACCACCTCCTCGCCCCCGCCGGCGGCACCGCACCATCGAGCAGAAGCTCCGACCCGGCGCGCGGTCGTGCCCCGCTCACCGTGGGCATCGAGGAGGAACTCCTCCTGGTCGACCCCGTGTCCAGGGCCGTGAGCCCGCGGGGACCGGAGGTGGCGCGCAGCGTCGCCGGTGAACTCGGCGGCCGGGTCGGCACCGAACTGACCCGCTATCAGGTGGAGTTGCGGACCGATCCGCACACCGGCCTGGCGGCGGCGGGCGAGCAGATCCGCGCTTCGCGGGCGGCCCTCGTGCGCGCGGCCGCCCGCCACGGCCTGCGCGTCGCCTCCTCCGGGACGCCTGTATTCGGCCAGGCGTCGCCGCTCCCGGTCACGCCGGGCCCGCGCTACGCACGCAGCGTCGCCACCTTCCGCGCCCTGGACGACGAGCAGAGCACCTGCGCCTGCCACATCCACGTCGGCCTCCCCGACCCCCGGGACGCGGTGCAGGTGAGCAACCATCTGCGACCCTGGCTGCCGACGCTGACCGCGCTCGCCGCGAACTCGCCGTACTGGGCGGGGCAGGACACGGGGTACGACAGTTGGCGCGCCACGTGCTGGGGGCGGTGGCCGGTGGCCGGTCCGCCGCCCTACTTCGAGTCGCCCGCCCACTTCGACGAACTCGTGCACGGTCTTGTCGAGGCCGGGGCGGTCATGGACCGCTCCGGCCTGTACTGGGACATCCGCCCCTCCCACCACGTCCCCACCCTGGAGGTGCGCGTCGCCGACGCGGCCCTCACCGCCGGGGACACCGTCCTGCTCGCGGCCCTCGTCCGCGCCCTGACCACCGCGGCCCTGCACGCGGTGCGGACCGGCGAACCCGCACCGCGCCCGGCCCCCGAGATGCTGCGCGCCGCCTGTTGGCGCGCGGCCCGCGACGGCCTGACCGGCGACGGCATCGACCCGGTCACCGGTGGCCTGGTGCCCCAGACCGAACTGGTGGAGCGGCTCCTGGCCCGGGTCGCCCCGGCGCTGCGCCGCCACGGGGACCTCGATCTGACGCGGGAGCAGTGGGCGCGTCTGCGTGCCGAGGGGAACGGGGCCGAACGTCAGCGCGCCGCGTTCCGGCGCCGCTCCAGCCTCCACGACGTCGTCGACTACGTGGTCTCGGTGACGAGCCCCGGCTGAGCCTGAGGGGCGCGGGGTGCGGGGCGCGCGGGACAGAGGGCGCGGGACGCGGCACGCGGTACGCCCGACGGGGAACGCGGCATGGCGGGCGCTCGATGCCGGACGCGTTACGGCGGGCACCCGATGCCGGACGCGGCACGCCCGACGCCCGATGTTGGACGCCCACCGCCCACCGCAGTCGCAGAAGCGGCGCCAGGCGGCCCCTGGCCCTCTTCCTTCGCCCCACTGGACGCACGAACACCGTACGCAGCAGCCGTACGCTGGCCGACTTGCGCACGCTGTGCGGATTCCGTACGGTGTTCCAAGAAGACGCACACTGTTCGGATCGGTCGCACCCGGCTCGCCGAACGGGAGGGAAGAGGAGCCCCGATGGAACGTCACGCACGACCCTCCCGTGACCTGGCGTGGGGCTCGGCCGTCCCGGCCCCCGCGGAGTTCGGGGCCGCGCCCGCCAGGCCTGCCGCCGGGAACCCGCCGGGGCCGCTCACCGCGTTCGCGCGCTTCGTGTTCTGCGGCGGCGGCATCGGCCTCGCGTCCAGCTTCGCGGTGGTGCTGCTCGCGGACTGGATGCCGTGGGCGGCGGCGAACGCGGTGATCACGGTCGTGTCGACGATCCTCGCCTCCGAACTGCACGCGCGCTTCACCTTCGGCAAGGGCGGCCGGTGCGGGCTGCGCGGCCACCTCCAGTCCGCGGGCACGGCAGCGGCCGCCTACGTGGTCACGACCGCCGCGATGATCGCCCTGCACGCGGTGCAGAGCGCGCCCGGCGCGGTGTACGAGCAGATCGTCTACCTCTCCGCGTCGGCACTCGCCGGGGTGGCCCGCTTCGTGGTCCTGCGCCTCTTCGTCTTCTCCGGCGACCGGCGGAGGCTGGCCCTCGGCGCACCGGCGCCCCGCCTCGGCAAGGCGGTGCACTCCGGCGTCACCGTGGAGGTCACCTTCGACGTGACGGAGCAGGGCGTGAAGTGGTCCTACGCCTGGGAGACCGGCCAGGGCGCCGCGCGCAGGTCCGGCTCGGGCTCGGGCCGGGTCAAGGGGCGGTCGTACGGCTGGAAGCCGGGGACGTACGCGGCGCTCGCAGGCTGACGGCGCACCATCTCGGTGATCCACGTGGGCGCCGAGACGGTCAGGTGTGAAGCGGCGCAAATATCCGTACAACCGTTCCAGTACGTCGGAGGTCTTGGAGGCGTCTTTCTGATCGAATCACCGATTCCTAGGGGGAAGCGGACGTGCGACGCCACATCCGTCACGCCATCGCGATCGCCGCGGCGGCCACCACGCTCACCGGAGGCCTGCTGGTCTCCACCGGCAGCCAGGCCGAGGCCGCCGCGGGCCCCGCGCCCACCCGGTACGCCGACGACTTCAACGGCGACGGCTACCACGACCTGGCCATCGGCTCCCCGGACGCCGGGGTGAAGGTCACCGGGACGGACGGGGCCACCACGACGCTCACCGGCGCGGGCTACGTCACCGTCTCCTACGGCGGCAAGAACGGCGCGCAGAAGACCGGCCTGAAGGCCCTCAGCCAGAACAGCCCCGGCGTGGGGGGCGAGGCGGTCCAGGGCGGCCGGTTCGGGAAGGTCCTCGCCAGCGGCGACTACAACGCGGACGGGTACGCGGACCTCGCCGTGGGCGGGCGGGAACAGGTCAGCCTGCTCTGGGGCAGCCGTACCGGCCTCAAGGGCGGCACCTCGGTGGCCGACCCCTACGACTGGCCCGGCTTCGGCTCGGTCCTGAAGGCCGGTGACTTCACTGGCGACGGGAAGACCGACCTGGTCGTCGGCTACGGCACCGTGCTCCGCCTCTTCAAGGGCCCCTTCAAGGCGGACGGCACGCCCGTCTCGACACAGGAGGTGGACACCGGCCGCAACTACCCCGTCTACGGCGAGGGGGCGCAGGACCGGATCGCGGTGGGCCGCGTCAACAAGGGGTCCATCGACGACCTGGTCGTCCTCGGCGAGGAGCGCATGCGGGGCCGGGTGCTCCTCGGCGGGGCGTCCGGCCTTCGCCTGACCCCGGTCACCATCCGGGGCGGCAACAGCGTGACGGTCGCGGACTTCGACAAGGACGGCTACGGCGACGTCGCGGTGGGCGACGCGGCGTCCACGCTGGACACCGAGACCGGCGCGGGCGTGGTGCGGATCAACTACGGCTCGTCCAACGGCGTGGACGAGAACCGCAGCATGCGGATGTTCACCGAGGACACCCCCGGCGTCCCGGGCGGCGTGCAGAAGGGCGACCGCTTCGGTGCCGCCGTCGCCGCGGCCGACCTCAACCGGGACGGCTACGCCGACCTGGTCGTCGGCGCCCCCGGCGAGCGCAAGTCCACCTGCGAGCACTGCTACATCACCGGCGGCGGCCTCTACGTGCTCAAGGGCTCATCCCGCGGCGTCACCGGCACCGGCTCCACCTTCTACGCCTACAACGCCCCCGGCCTGCCCCGCCCCACCGGCACATACCGCATCCCCACGCAGCTCAAGACCACCGACCTGAACAAGGACAAGCAGCCCGAGATCACCATCCCGGTCCGCTCGACCACGCCGGAGGTCTGGTCGGTCGGCACGAAGAGCGGCAAGGTCGCCGGGTCCTCGCCCACCCGAGTCGTGAAGGCACCGGTCGACCCGCAGGTCACCCCCGGCAACGAGTTCGGCGTGCTGGCCCGCTGACAGACCCCGTACGAAGCTGAACCAACCCCCCCCGGGGGGTCGGCGCGCCGCTGCGGCACGACGATCCCCGGGGCTGGTGGAAGCGTGCGGACGATGCCCCAACTTCCCTGCGCCCCGGGCGAGTTGACGGGATTGACGGCCGCCGCTCGGGGCCCGATACTCGGTTCCGAGTAGTAGGGGGCGATTACTTGATGACGAGTCGTCGAGGCAGAGTGTCGAACCCGCTGGGCCTCGCAGTCCTGGGCCTGCTGATGGAGTGCCCGATGCACCCCCACGCCATGGCCGCCCACCTGCGGGAACGCGGTATGGACCGCGTCTTCAAACTGACCACGGGCTCGCTGTACGACGTGGTCCGTGCCCTGGAACGCGCCGAGTGGATCGAGGCCCGGGAGACCCTGCGCGTCGGCGCTCGCCCGCAGCGGACCGTCTACCAGCACACGGCACTCGGACGCGCGGAGTTCGTGAGCTGGGTGGATGAGCTGATTCGCGTCCCGGCCGCCGACGAGTACCCGAAGTTCCTCTCCGCCGCCAGCTACTTGGGCGCGCTCGACCCGCACGTCGCCGTGGCGGCGCTGCGGGAGCGGACCGGCCGGCTGCGCACGCTGCTGGCAGAAATCCGCGCCGCGCACCGTGCCGTACTGGCCGCGGATGAGGTGCCGCGACTGTTCGGGGTGGAGACCGAGTACGCGGTGCGGATGTACGAAGCCGAGCTCGGCTGGATCAGGGAGATCGTCGCCGACATCGAGGAAGGCCGCCTGACCTGGCCGGAATCGGGGTCCGGGCCCGCCGGTCCGGGTTGGATCCACGACAAAGACGCAGACGCAGACGCAGACACAGAAACAGACATAGACACAGAAACAGGCACAGAAACAGACACGGACGGGGACGGAGACCAAGGCGGAGACCCGGGGGAGGGCTGATGCAGGTCGTGGTGGCCGGTGCCGGGCCGGTCGGGTTGATGGTGGCCGCCGAACTGGCCCTGGCGGGCGTCGAGGTGAAGGTGGTGGACCGGTCGCCGCACCGTTCGCCGGTGTGCCGGGGGTTCACCCTCAACGCACGCAGTCTCGAACTCCTGGACCGACGCGGCCTCGCGGACCGTTTCCTGGCTGAAGGCCCGACGGTGCCCTACGCGATGTTCGCCGACCCGGATCGGCCGCTGGACCTGACCGCGATGGACACCGATCACCCCTGTCTGCTCGGCATCGCGCAGACCCGCGTCGAAGAACTCCTTGAGGAGCGGCTGGCCGCACTGGGTGTGCCCGTGGCCTGGGGGCACGAGGTCGTCGGCCTCGTCCAGGACGGCGACGGGGTGGACGTGGCCGTGCGGAGCGGCGGCCGTCGTACGAAATGGCGGGCGCAGTACCTCGTGGGCTGCGACGGCAGCCGCAGCACCGTCCGCAAACACGCCGGAATCGGCTTCCCCGGCACGGAGGCGACCGCGTTCGGCCTCCTGGCGGACGTGGAACTGGCCGACCCGGCCACCTTGCTGCCCGGCCGCAGCGAGGGCGAGCGGGGCTCGGTGTTCGTCATCCCGCGGCCCGGTCACGTACGCATCGTGCTCGACGAGCCGACACCGCCCCCGGACCGCGACCAGCCGGTGCGACTGGACTACTTCCAGCACCTGTTGAACCAGGCACTCGGCCGCCCCGTGGCCCTGCGCGAGCCGCGCTGGCTCACCAGGTTCTCCGACGCCGCCCGGCAGGCCGACCACTATGTCGTCGGCCGGGTCATGCTGGCCGGCGACGCCGCGCACATCCACCCTCCCGCAGGGGCCGTGGGGGTGAACGCGGCGCTGGCGGACGCCGTCAACCTCGGCTGGAAACTGGCGGCGACCGTACGCGGACACGCACCGGAGGGTCTGCTCGCCAGCTACCACCAGGAACGCCACCCGGCCGGGGCACGGGTGCTGCGCACCACCCGTGCGCAGACGCTGCTCGCCCGCCGCGATCCCCGGCTCGCCCCGCCACGGGACCTGTTCACCGAACTCATCGGCCTGGCACCGGTCGGCACCTACCTGACCGAGCTGATCACCGGCCTGGACACCCGGTACGACCCGAAGGTCCCCGGCACCCACCCCTGGCTGGGCAGGCTCACCCCGAACCTGGAGCTGACCATCGGCGACGAGCACACCAGCATCGCCGAACTGCTCACCCCCGGCCGTCCCGTCCTCCTCCACCACGGCTCCCACACCCTGCCCGAGGGCTGGGCGAACAACGTGGACACCTACCGCGTCCACTGCCCCGCCCACCCCGAACTCCAAGGACTGCTGATCCGCCCCGACGGGCACACCGCATGGATCTCCACCACGCCGGACCCGCAATCAACGGTCACCCTTGCCACTGCCCTTGCCACCTGGTTCGGCCCCCCGGACCAGGGAGCCGCTGATAGGCGGCGCTGAGCGCGGTGTCGACATCGCGGGTGCCGGTGGACACGCACAGGGTGTAAGCGGCGTCGTCCATGCGCCGACGGGCTTGGTCGGTGCCCGTTTCGGCGTGCAGGGTGCGCAGCGTCTCGTACTGCTCGACCAGGTCCTTCAACACGGCCGGGTGTGCCATGAGCATGGATGCCTCCTTGGTGCCTACTGGTTCACGCGGGTGTCTCCCGCCCCAGGGGCCCCGGGACCAGCTCGCCCTCTCCCGCATCCCCCATGCCACGTTGACCAGCAGGACTCGCATACGGCTCGCGCTCAACCGGATCCCCGTACCCGACGCGGGAGGCAGGAGCGGGCCAACCTTTCAGCATGTGGAACGGTAGGGCGTGTCGGGCAGGTACGCCCTCCATTCCTTGCGCGGAAGTCCCGCGCCCGCTCGGCCGCCCAGGCGTGCAGGCGTGCAGGCGAGGCCAGCCGGAGATGAGCGCCTCGTGGGCGAGTTCCACGGTGTCCTCGTCCATGGTGATCAAGCGGGCCCGCACCAAGCGGTCCGTGACCTGACCGACCTCGTCCGAGCCCTCGACCAGGTCGAGCTCGGAACGGAGAACGGGGCGGCGGGTGTCCTGAGAACCGTCGCCCGGTGAGATGAGGCGGAGCAGCAACGTCCGGGCCAGATCCGCCTGCGCAGCGGTGAGCTGTGTGTAGAGGGTCTCGGCGGTCTGGGCGATCGCTCCGTGCAGGCCGCCTGCCGCCTCGTAGGCCTTCTTCGTCAGGGCTCGTCCACGGCTGCGGCGCCAGGTTTCCAGAAGCACGTGTGACAACAGTGGCAGCCCGCCCGGCTCATCCTTGCTTTCGCTGATCAACTGCGCGGTCAGGTCGCGCTCCACGATCAGCCCGGCCGCCTGGGCCGGTTTGATGATGGCCGCTCGCAGTTCCGCCGGATTCATCGGGCCGACAAGGAGGGTGGCTGCGGTCAGCGCGTCGGCCAGGGCGCGGTGTTCGGCGCAGTGACCGTAGAAGTCGGCCCGCACGGCGATCACGATGCGCAGCCTGCTGGCCGGATCACGGGCTGTGAGCAACTGCTCGATGAATCCGGCACGTTCTTCCGGATCGGCGCACAGGGTGAAGACTTCCTCGAACTGGTCGATGACGACGACGTGTCACCGTCGCCGTCGGCAGGCTCCAAGGCCCGGGTGTGGGTGCTTGACGGGTGAGAGCCCGGGGTGAGGATGCGGATCGCCGCCAAGCTGCCTGTCTTGTTCCGCAGCGCGGGGATCAGCCCAGCACGTAGCAGTGAGGACTTGCCGCTTCCGGAGGGGCCCAGCACCGCTGCGAACCGATGTGTCGCAACCAGGGACCGGACGTCCGCCACCAGGGTGTCGCGCCCGAAGAACCGGTCGTGATCGCCCGGTTCGGACCGTGCCAGGCCTTGGTAGGGCGGTTGCATCGTGGCATCGCGTGGTTCCGCGAGCACGCTCGCCTCGTGGGCTTCCTGCCACCGGCGTTCCCAGTCCGGCTCGGTTCCGCCACAAGCGCGGACGTATGCCAGGGCGACCGCGAGGGAGGGGAGGTGCGTGCCGGCGGCAGCCTGCGAGAGGGACGTCGCCGAGTAGTTTTGCGGTGCGCGCCATCTGACGGTACGTAGGGCTGCCCGCGTCCTGACGTAGTTGCCGTAACGCGTGCGCGAAATTCTGCACTGGTCCCGCGCCCGGGTCCAGAGACGTTTCCGGTCGACCCATCGGATGCGCTCCCCCTGGATGCCGTCACGGCTGCCGCATGCGCGAGCCAGGCTATGAACGGGAACGAAGGCGCGGCAAGAGCCGCTTCTAGCCCACCACTCCCAGAGTCGCCCATCACTCCCTGAGTTGATGAATGCGGCGAAAGGGGCCTGCTCAACAACTCGACAGCCGGTGAACTGCTGTCTGTCGGCGAGCGGATCGCTGGCAGACGCCGAAGGCAAGGCGCAGCAGGAACGCGCATCACATCAGGCAGGCACCGGGTGTCGGCAGATCGAAGCAAGGAGAACCATGCCCATGCAGGAAGCGACGGCAGCTCATTCATCAGGGCCCAGCACGCATGGCGCGAGGCCATGGGCAACCGTGGTCGACAGTGGGTGGGGCAGGTGGTGGATGTGCGCTGAGTCGCGAGGCCGTTCCGGGCCGTGAACACCCGTTGGAACAACTACCACGGCACTCACACACCTCGTACGGCGCAATCGCTGGCAGCCAGCCACCGGAATTCCGTCACCGCTGTCTCTGCCGATGAAGAGTCCGGCCGAAGGTCCGACTGCGCACTTTCGGCGTGGCCACGCGAAGGAGCTGACCACGCCGTTTGGACGGGCGGGACTTACTGTGGGCGCGTCCATCGGGCGGACAGCGCGTAGAAGCCATCTGGTGAGCGCGCTGGTGTTGACTCCCTCTCGTTCCGGCACATCGGTACTTCGGCACACCGGCGCAAAGGAGAGACTTGCGGCTCCTGAACGGTGATCTTGCCTGGATGGGGCGCGCTTCGTACAGCTTCTTCTGCGCGCTTTCGCAAAAACCGACAGGAGAGTGGGTTGGGAACATGACCAGACGTACTGGCTTACGGAAGAGGCTCGCCGTCGCCACCGGGCTGACTGCCTTGGTCGCGGCGGGAACCGTCGCGTTCGGCGCGGCGCCGGCATCGGCGGGGGAGAACTGTGCTTCGGGGTACCACTGCGTCTTCTACCTGGGCATAGACGACTCCGCCCGGCACTCGTACTTCAACACGGACTCCGACTTCCGCAATGACACGTTCAACCAGCTGACCGGACGCGCAGGGGGCGGTCAGACCGTGCACAACAACGTGGTGTCCGTGAGCAACTCCAGCAGCGGCGGCTACGAAAGCCACTACTACACCGGCGTCGGCACCGACTGGGAGGGCTTCATCTTCTGTGTGAACCCCGGTCGCACGGTCGACTACCTGAAGGACGCTCACCAGGACAGGGCGAGCTCACTGAGGGTGCGCGGTACGACATCGGTCGACTGCTACTGATCGGCTGAATCCGGTCCGCCGGAGCGATCCGACGACCACGGCCCGGTGTCACGTACGCAGTGACGCCGGGCCTGACTCAGGGGGGAAAGATGTCGCGACACGCCAGGGCCCTCTCGTTGGCCGTACTCACACTCGTACTGCTGGCCGGAGCGGTCACCTGCATGTCCACCGACCGGGCTGGGGAATCGCGGGAATCGTGGCCGGGTGGGGCGCCGGACACGGAGGCACTGAGCAGACGCCTGCCGTTCCACGACATCCTCTACACGCGGACCGCGGCGGACGAGAGAATCGAGCGTGCTCGGCGGCACCTAACCGCTGCCTGTATGACCAGACTCGGATTCCGCTATACGCCTGCGCCACTCGTGAAGGGGACAGCGGCACGTGCGATTCCCTTCGGCCTCGAATCGCTCACTCCGTCCGACCCGGGCCGAATCATTAAGGAAGCGGAACCCGCCGAGAAGCCGCAGAGCAAGGCCTTCGGACGGGCGCTCTACGGCGACCGTGACCGGCGGATCTCGGTACGGGGGAGACTGTACGAGGTGACCGCGCCGGCTACCGGCTGTCAGGCGCAGGCGGAGACCCGCCTGCTCGGCGACGGACGGAAACGGCACATGCGGCTTCGGCTGCTTCTGGGCGAGGGGGAGAAGGCGTCGCGGGAACAGCTGGCGCAGGACCGTGAGTTCGTCGCCGCGAACGAGCGGTGGCGACAGTGCGTCCGCAAGGACGGGGTCAAGGCGAAGAACCCTGTCCAACTGCTGCAACAGCTGCCTCGGAACGTGGATGTGCGCAAGCATTCCGCCACGCGGGCGGATGTGCGCTGTAAACGCCGAACGGGCTATCTGCCCGTCGCCTACGCCACGCTCGCCGTGGCGCAGCAATCATGGCTGGACAAGCACGCGCATGTCCTCGCCGGCTGGCGGGAACTGCAACGCCGGCAAGATGCCGCTGCCCGTGCGACGGAAGCGGCGCGTGACTGACTGTCCACACCGTTCCGCCAACCTGGGCAGGAGTATCCGTTGCGTGGACGTTCGTGGGGGCCGGCTTGCCGCGGGTGCGGCCATCCTTGGTGGTCATGCCTGCGTCGGCAGGGTGAGGATGTCGGCGCCGTCGTCGGTGATGGCGATGGTGTGCTCGGTGTGTGCCGTCCGGCAGCCCGTCGCGCTGCGCAGCGTCCAGCCGTCGGCGTCGGTGACGAGCTGGGCGGTGTCTGCCATGACCCAGGGCTCCAGCGCGAGCAGCAGTCCCGGGCGCAGCTTGTATCCGCGGCCGGGTCGGCCGTTGTTCGCGACGTGCGGGTCCTGGTGCATGGTCGAGCCGATGCCGTGACCGCCGAACTCCAGGTTGATGGGGTAGCCGGCTTCGCTGAGTACGGTGCCGATGGCGTGGGAGAGGTCACCGATGCGCGCCCCCGGGCGGGCGGCGGCGATACCCGCGGCGAGCGCGCGTTCGGTCGTCTCGATCATCGCGACGCTCTGTGCGGGCCGGGCCTCGCCCACGAGGAAGCTGATCGCGGCGTCCGCCGCCACTCCGCGCGTGGAGACGGCGAGGTCCAGGGTCAGGAGGTCGCCGTCGGCCAGCGTGTAGTTGTGGGGCCGCCCGTGGAGCACGGCATCGTTGACGGCCGTACAGATGTAGTGGCCGAACGGGCCGCGGCCGAAGGACGGCGCATAGTCGACGTAGCAGGACTGCGCACCCGCATCGGTGATCATTTCCTTGGCCCACTGGTCGATGTCCAGCAGGTTCGTGCCGACCGTGCTGCGCCGCTTCAGCGTGTGCAGGATGTCGCCGACCAGCGCTCCGGTCACCTTCGCCCGGTCGAGCCGGGTGGAGTTCAAGATCTCGATCATGAGGGCCCCTCATCTGGTGCCAATAACTATACCGGTCTAACTGTACCGGTATTAGAATGGGGGCATGGTCAGGTTGCCACTCACCCCCGCCGAGGTCGAACGCGGGCAGCGCCTCGGCGCCCTGCTCCGCAGGGCACGGGGGCACCGCTCGATGCTCGACGTCGCTCTCGCCTCCGGCATCTCGCCGGAGACGCTCCGGAAGATCGAATCCGGCCGTGTGGCCACCCCGGCCTTCCCGACCATCGCGGCGATCGCCGACACGCTCGGGCTCTCCCTCGACGCGGTCTGGACCGAGATCAGCCGGACGGATCATGAGCGCGCTTGCCAGGACCGATCGGTCCTGCCCGTGGCCCGGCACGCGCTGGCCGCCTCGTAGCCCGCCGGGCTGCTGCCAGTCGGTGCTGAGCCGCGATGCGGATCCCTTCTTCGGATCCCGGTGGTCTGTGGATGTCGAGAACGCGACACCGGCTCCGTCCCAGGGACGGCAGCAGCCACCACCGGCCGCGCGGAGAAGAAGGAGAGACCAGCATGGCGATCCAGCGGATGGACAACGTCGGCATCGTCGTCGAGGACATGGATGCCGCGATCGCGTTCTTCGCGGAACTCGGGATGGAACTGGAGGGCAGGGGAGAGGTCGAGGGCCTCTTCGCCGACCAGTGCACCGGGCTCGACGGCGTCCGCTGCGACATCGCGATGATGCGGACCCCGGACGGTCACAGCCGGCTCGAGCTGGCGAAGTACCGCAGCCCCGAAGCGGCCGGCGCCGGGCCGCGCGACCGGCCGCACAACATCGTGGGCACGCACCGCGTCATGTTCGCCGTCGACGACATCAAGGACACCGTTGCCCGCCTGCGCCCGCACGGCGGCGAACTCGTCGGCGAGATCGCCCGGTTCGAGGACAGCTATCTGCTCTGCTACCTCCGCGGTCCGGAGGGCATCATCGTCGGGCTGGCCGAGCAATTGCGCTGAGGAGGCCGGGAGGGCGCCGTTGCCATGGGCGGCGCACCGCCCGTCCCGCGGTGGCGCGGAGCAGGTGAGTACTGCCGGCTGTCCGTCAGGTCAGGGGTGCGCGTACGAAGTGCCGTACCTGAAGCGGCCCGACGAGGTACTCCTCCTCGCCCGGCAGGACCACGGGCTGGTCGCGCCAGTGCTCACCGGCGTAACCGGCCAGGTCCTCCTCGCTGCGCCAACGACTGACGTACAGCAGCGAGTCGGGCGGCGCGAGCAGTACCTCGTGGTCCACGAGGCCCGGATGGCGGGCGGGGAATTCGCGTACCGCGGAGACGATCATTTCGCGGAACGCCTCGAAGCGTTCAGGGCGTACGCGCGCCTCACTCACTCGTATGATCACGGCGATCAGCGTGGCACACGGACGGACGCGGTGTCTCCCTCTCACCGGCCTGACCACCGGCCGACATCGCGCACGGGCACCCGATGCGTGGAAACGGGCTGGGGCGGGAAGGCCACTCTCGTCGACCACCACCCGCGGATCCTCCGCACTCAGCCCCTTGGCCATCAACGGAACGACAGCGAACAGCAACCGGATTGGTGCAGCCACCTCACTCGACGGCGGGGAGAGTCGCCATGCGGACCGGTATCGTCATGACAGCGGGGCCGGGTGTGGAACACCTGGCCGCGCGCGCGGAAGAGCTCGGCTTCGACAGTTTCTGGGTGTACGACTCGCCGATGGTCCACGGCGATCCGTTCGTGAGTCTCGCACTGTGCGCCAAGGCCACCCACCGGATCAGGCTCGGCCTCGGTGTCACCTCACCGGCCCTGCGTTCCGCGCCCGCGGCGGCGGCGGCCATCAGCAGCCTCAACGCCCTCGCCCCAGGGCGCGTCGTCTGCGGGGTCGGCACCGGCAACACGGCGCGCCGCACCCTCGGCATGCGGCCCGCGAGGATCGCGGAGCTGGAGTCGTTCACCAGTGCCCTGCGGGATCTGACCGCGGGCCGCGAGACCGACTACCGCGAGGGGAACCGGTCGAGCCGCGTGCGGTTCCTGCACGTCGGACCGTACGTCGACGTCGAGGCTCCGGTGGAGTTCGTCGTGGCGGCGTTCGGCGTGAAGGCCGCCGCGGTCGCCGGGCGGCTGGGCGCGGGACTGATCTCCTTCGGGCTGCACGACCCCGCGGCCTGGTCCGCCATCGTCCAGGCCCGGCAGGCTGCGGCGCGGGACGCGGAGGCCCGGCGGGCTGCGTCGCGGGAGGCAGAGGCCCGGCGGGCTGCGCCGCGTGAAGGGGAGGCCCCGCGGGCGGATGCGCGGGAAGCGGAGGCCCCGCAGGCGGCGACGCCTGAAGACGGCTCGGGCAGCGCCGGGAGGACCCGCTCGTACCTCATGTCCTCCCTCCA
Organism: Streptomyces typhae; assembly: GCF_009755605.1. Lineage (GTDB taxonomy): Bacteria > Actinomycetota > Actinomycetes > Streptomycetales > Streptomycetaceae > Streptomyces > Streptomyces typhae. The sequence goes on along the minus strand of NZ_WPNZ01000006.1, from coordinate 48,175 downwards.
CGTTCTCGCCGACGGCGAGGACCGCTACGGCGATCCGGTCAAGGACACGATGGGGCACATCGCGCTGGCCGCACTGATCCTCGGAGCGGAGAACCCCGCCTTCTACGCCGCCCTGCCTCCGGAGGAGGCCGCGGCGGTCGACCGGCTGCTCCAGCTGCGCGGCACCACCCCCACCGATCCCCGGTTCCACCAGGCGCTCTACCGCAACTACCTGGGCCGTCCTTCCCCGGAGGACCGCGAGCTCATCGTGCCCTCCCTGGTGGACAGGTTCGGCCTGGTCGGCACCAGGAGCGAGATCGCCGAGCGGATCGACACCCTGGAGAAGGCGGGGGTCGACGAACTGGTGGTCCAGCCAGTGACGGACGACCCGGAGGCCGAATTGGCCGCGCTCGCACGGCTGCTGGCCTGACACCTGGCATGCGAGACGAAGGCCGGGTGAGAGGCGTCTGCTGGGGCCGGGTGAGGGGCGTCTGCTGGTCTGCTGGAACCTCCTGCGGGCCCGATCGCCCCCCCCCGGGCCCGCGGCGCCGCGGGACGCGACGCGCGCGGAGGGCCCGCGAACGAAGTCGTTCGCGGGCCCCGCGCGAGGCGGTGGATCAGCCGGTCAGCGCACGGTCAGGGCGTAGTCCGCGCTGCCGGTCCTGCCCGCCGTGTCGGTGGCGGTCACGGTGATCTTGTAGGTGCCCGCCTGGTAGGGGGCCATGACGGTCATCCGCGAGGTGCCGCCGGCCGGGACCGACCGCGGGGAGAACGTCGGCGCCGACGGCAGCCCGGTGGCGCTGAGCTTGCTGACGCCCTGCCCGCCGGCCACCGTGACGTCGGCGTTGACATACCGGCCTCCGCTGACGGTGCTCGAAGAGGGCGAGACCGTGGGCCGGGGCCCTTCGGCGCCGCCCGCGTCGCCCACCGTGAGGGTGTAGGTCGCGGACCTGGTGCCGGAGTCGCCCTTGGCGTGGACGGTGACGGTGTGGCTACCGGCAGGCGTCTGTGCCGAGGTCTGGAAGGTGACCTTCGACGTGCCGCCGGACTGGAGGGACGGGGGCTGGAACACCGCGCTCGCACCGGTGGGAAGCCCGGTGGCCGACAGATCGATCCTCTCCGCGCCCGCGTCCCCGGCCTTGCTGGTCAGCGTGGTGGACACATGCTTGCCGGGGGTGACGCGCCCGCTGGACGGGCTCAGCTCCACGGCGAACTTCCCGTCCCCCGGCCGGCCGTCGATCTGCGCCTTGGCCCAGTCGCCCATCTCGTTGGTCAGCCGCGCCATGATGCTGTAGCGGTCGCACTTGCTCGACCCCCACGAGACCACGCCCACCACGACGCCGTCCACGGTGAACGGTCCGCCGCTGTCCCCCGAACAGGTCCCGGTGCGGCCGTCGTCGTAGCCCGCGCAGACCATCACGTCGGGGTTGACCTTGATGTCGAACACCTGGCAGCGACCGGCGTCGTTGACCGGCATCGTGGCCTTGTACAGCACTCCCGAGGAGCCGCCCGCGGCCACCTTGCCGTAGCCGAGTGCCGTCCCCGACCTGCCGGGCTCGGTGAGCGCGGCGTCGGCGGAACCGGCGACCTTCGCCCACTGGCTCTCGGGTACCGGGATGTCGTCCGCGGTGGTGACCACGGCGACGTCGTACCCCTGCCGCCAGCCGTTGGCTCCGGAGTACTTCGGATGTGCCTTGTACGAGGTGACCTCGGTACGGAAACTCTCGTCACCGGGGGAGTTGAGGTCGTCGTCGCCGTACAGGTAGCTCTTGTCGCCGGTCGCGTCGATCATGCAGTGCGCGGCGGTGAGGATCGTGCGCTTGCCGACGACCGAGGCGGTGCAGGAGGCGCCCTGCGGTCCGCCGCCGCCCACCCGCAGGCCGGTGATGACGGACGGGTTCTCCCGGACCGTGGTGCGCTCCCCGCCCACCATCCGGGGGTCGGAGCCGCGGCCCGGACGCAGCTGGTCGGTGGGGGTGGCCGCGGTGGCCGGTGCCGGTACGGGGGCGGGGTCCGCCGCCGCCGGCACGGCGGCCGGTGCGACGGCCACCGCCAGCGCGCAGACCAGGGTTCCTATCAGGTGTCGTGCTCTCATGGTCGATTCCTCGCAGAGGTCGGGGACGGGGGACGGGGGCGGGCGGCGATGGATCAGCCGGCCGCTTCCTCGTCGTCGGCCCTCGTTCCGGAGACCTGCTGCGGGCCGCCGCCGAGGGAGCCGGTGTACAGGAGCTTGTTCGGGGAGCCGGTGCCGGGGCTGGTGACGAGGTTCGGCGTGGCGGCGCCGACGAGTGCGTCCCGCACCTGCTGCGGTGTGGCGCTCCTGTGGGCCTCCAGATACAGGGCCGCCGCCCCGGCGACGTGCGGTGAGGCCATCGAGGTGCCGCTGCCGGTGCGGTAGCGGCCGGTGTGGTCGGCGGAGTGGATGTTGCCGCCCGGTGCGAACAGGTCCAGGCACCTGCCGTAGTTGCCCTTGCGGCTGCCGCCCTTGTCGATCCAGCCGACGGTGATCGCCTCCGGTACCCGGGCCGGGCTGACACCGCAGGCGTCGGTCCCGCTGTTGCCCGCCGAGACCACGACCGTGAAGCCCTTGGCGGTCAGGGCCTTGACCTGCTGGTCGCCCACGCCGACGGTGTCCATGCCGAGGCTCATGTTGACCACTGCCGGGGCCTTGCCGTGGGTGGCGACCCACTCGAGGGCGCTGACGGTGGCCGAGTCGGGCCCGGAGCCGTTGCAGCCCAAGGACCGGACCGCGACGATCCTGGACTTCTTCGCGACGCCCACGGTCCTGCCGGCGATGGTGCCGCTGACGTGGGTGCCGTGCCAGTAGCAGTCACTGGCGTCGGCGTCGTTGTCCACGAAGTCGTAGCCGTACTGTGCCCGGCCCTCGAACTCGCTGTGGTTCTTGTTCACCCCGGAGTCGACGACGTAGGTGGTGAGGGAGTCGGCGGTGTTCGGATAGGTGTACTTCTTGTCGAGGGCGGTGGTGCGCTGGTCGACCTGGTCGAGGCCCCAGGAGGGCGGGTTGGGCTGCTCGCCCGCGGCCCGGGTGGTGCCGTCCTCGTACACCGCCGCCACGGACGGATCGGCCGCCAGCCGGGCGGCCTCCCGCTCATCCGCGCCGCGGACCGCGAATCCGTTGAAGGTGGCCGAGAACGTCCTGGTGACCTCGGCGCCGTAGCGGTCGGCCAGTGCCTCGGCCTGACCGCGGGCGGCCTTGGGGGCGTCGTCCTTCAGCGCGACGACGTACTGCCCGGCGACCGGCCTGTCGGCCTGCACGACGCGGGCCCCGGCCCGGCCGTCGGGGCGCCGGTGGTCGTCGTCGGCGGTGGCCACGCCACCGGTGGTCACGGTACCGATGGTCAGGGCGGCGACACAGCAGGCCGCCGCGAGGGCGTACCGGCTCGCGCTCAGAGATCTGTTCCGCATGACTGCTCCGTCTCCCGCTCGGTGCCCGGCGGAACCGGACCCGAGAAGTGGCCGTCGGGTGGGGGGAAGGGAACGGAGGGCCACTCGGGGGGCAACGATCCGTCCTGCGATCACCCCCGAACAACCGTGGCAACTCCCCGTAGGGGTACGGGATTTATGCGAAGCGCGGGCTTCCGGAAAGCCGCGGCGGTGCCTATCCTCGGGACACCTCAACCACTCGGGACACCCCGACCACGCGGGGCGCCCCGACCACCCGGAACCTCTCGACCACCCGGCACCCTCGCCCCCCCGGGGGGGAACCCCGGGACACCTCAGCCAGCAGTCGACGGCCATGCCGGGCACCTCAGCGGGAGCAGAGCGATGACGCGCGGTACCCAGTCGGCCAGGACCGCCCCCGCCCCTGCCCACGCCTCGGCCACCCCGGCGCGGACCTCCGCACCGCTGCCGCGCACCACCTCACCGGTACTGATCGGCCGCTCCCGCGAACTGGAGACCCTGACCGCCACCGTGGCCGCCGCCCCGTCCGTGGCGTTCGTCGAGGGCGAGGCGGGCGTCGGCAAGACCCGGCTGGTCGCCGAGATGGTCGCCGAGCTGGTCGACGAGCCGGACGACGGCCCGCGCGGCGACCCTCCGTGGACCGCGGTCGCGTACTGCCAGCCGCTGGGCGACCCCTTCCCGTACGGCGTCGTCCTGGAGTGCCTGCGCCTGTGCGCGCAGCAGGTGGAGCGGGTGCGGGGGCGCCTCGGCCCGGTCACCGGGGTGCTGCGCCGCCATCTGCCCGAGCTGGCCGACGCGCTGCCGCCCGCCCCGCCGGGGCCGGGGGACGCCGCCGCCGAACGGCACCAGGTCTTCCGCGCCGTCCGCGACCTGCTGGCGGCACTGGGGCCGACGGTGCTGGTGATCGAGGACGTGCACTGGGCGGACGAGGGCAGCCGCCAGCTGCTGCGCTTCGTGATGACCGATCCGCCGCCCGGCCTGTCGCTGGTCATGACCTACCGTCGCGAGGACCTGCCGGGCGACGCCCCGCTGGGCCGCACGTTCCGCCCGCCGCCGGGCACCACCGGGGTGCATCTGTCGCTCGCGCCCCTCGACGCGGCCGGGGTGCGCGGCCTGGTCGAGGGGATCCTGGGCCGTCCGGTGGAGGCCGGGTTCGCCGAGACGGTGCGGGAGCGCACCGCCGGCATCCCGTTCGTCGTGGAGGAGATCACCTGCGCGCTGCGCGCCCTGCGGGGACGGCTGCGCACCGACGGGACGACGGCGCGCAGGCTCCTGGACGACGTACGGGTGCCCGTACTGCTGCGCGAGGCGATGGCCGAGCGCATGCACGCGCTGCCCGGCGACACCCGTGCCGTTGCCGAGGCGTCGGCGGTGCTCGGCGTGCCGGCCACCGTCGAACTGCTCGGCGCGGTCGCCGGGGCGGACCACGGGCGGGCGCAGGTCGCCACCCTGCTGGAGCGGGCCGTACTGGTGGAGGCGGCCGAGAACGCCTACGGCTTCCGGCACGCGCTCGCACAGCGCGCGGTGTACGACACGCTGCCCGGACCCCGCCGCCAGGAGCTGCACCTGCGTGCCGTCCACGAGCTGGCCCGGCTCACCCCGCGGCCGCTGGTGCGGCTGGCCGCGCACTCCCGGCGGGCGGGACTGACCGAGGACTGGCTCCGCTACAGCGAGGAGGCCGCCGACGCGGCGGTGCGCGCCAACGACACCTCCACCGCGATGGAACTGCTGCGCGCCGCGGTGGCCGAGCCGACGGTCCGGGCCGAGGACGTCAACCGGCTCGCGCTCAAGCTGTGCGAGTGCGCGCTGATCGGCCTGCACCACCGGGAGGTCACCGACCGGATCGAGCAGTTGTCCCGCGATGCCCGGCTCACCGACGAGGTGCGTGCCGAGATGCATCTGTGGCTGGGGCTGCTGCTGATCCGGGAGACCGGCGCCTTGGACCGCGGCCGGGCCGAGATCGAGCTGGCCGTCGAAGCGCTGCACAGCCGGCCCGAACGCCGGCTGCGCGGCATGTCCGTGCTGGCCGTGCCGTGCATGGGCACCGTCCCGTTCACCACCGACCTGATGTGGCTCGAGCGGGTGGAGGCGGCCGTGGACACCCTGGCGCAGGGCTCGCTGCGCACCGCGCTGCTCGCCAACACCCTCTGCGCCCGGACGATCTCCGGCTCACCGGGCGCGGCTGAGCGCCTCCGTCTGCTGCCCTCGGTGTCCGAGGCGGAGGCCGCCGGTGCGTTGCACGACCTGGCCCGGGTGTACTCCAATCTGGCCGACGGCTGTTCCTGGACCGGGCACTACGGGCGGGCCCGGGACTTCCTGCACAGCGGTCTGAGCCTGGCGGGGCGGGCCGGCGCGTCCTACATCGCGGGGACCGCTGAGGCCACCCGCGTGCGCCTCGACTGGTACTCCGGTGCCTGGGACGGCCTCGCGGAACGCGCCGACCGGCTCGCCCGCACCTATGCACACCTGCTGCCGGTCACCAGTGAACTCCACCTGGTCAAGGGCTGGCTGGCCACCGCGCGCGGCGACTGGGACGGCGCCGAGGCGGCCTTCCGGGACACCCGCATGGACCAGCCCGAGTCGGCCGTCGTCCCGGTCGCCGTCGCCGCCACCGGCGGCACGATCGCGCTGCTGCTCCACCGTGACGACACCGCGGCGGCCTGTGCGTACGCCGACCGGGGCGCGGCGCTGCTGCGCCGCAAGGGCCTGTGGGTGTGGGCGGGCGAGGTGGCCTGCCAGGCCGTGGAGGCGTACCTGGCCGCCGGGCGCCGCGACGACGCGCACGCGTTCGCCGACGAACTGGCGGCGGGTATCGCGGGCTTCGACGCCCCGCTGGCGGACGCCGCCCTGACCGCCTGCCGGGCGTGGCTCGCGGATGCCGACGGGGACGGCGCCGCCGGGGCCCGCCTCTTCGAGGACGCGGTCGTCCGCTTCCGGGCCCTCGACCTCCCCTACCGGGCAGCACGGTGCACCGAGTGGGCGGCGACGCGCGCCGCCGACACCGCCACGCTCACCGCTCTGGTGCGCACCTACGAGAAGCTGGACGCGCCCGTGGACGCGGCCCGCTGCCGCCACCTGCTCCGCGGCACCGGCACCGCGACCCCCTCCCGGCGCGGGCGGCGCGGCTACGGCAACGAACTCTCGCCCCGGGAACGCGAGGTGGCGACCTGGCTGGCCGAGGGCCGCACCAACCGCGAGATCGCGCGGACCATGTTCCTGTCCCGCCGTACCGTCGAGGAACACGTGGCCAACGTGCTGCGCAAGCTCGGGGCGGCCTCGCGCCAGGAGGTCCGGCACCGCCTGGGGCACCACCGAGACCAGCCCCGGACGCCCGTTCCACCGTGACGCGGCCGCGTCAGACCTCCACCAGATGCAGCCCCTGGATGTGGTCCCAGCCGTGCTCGGATATCCGTTCCCGCAGCCCGAGTTCGGGGCCGGCGCGCACGAGCAGGCTCTGGGGCGGGGTCAGGCGCCGGGCGAGGACGGTGAGGATCTCCAGGACGCTGTTGGACACGAACCGGGTCTCGGTGAGGTCGAGGACGATCTCGTCGGTGTCGTCGGTGTCGGCGGCTTCGTCGGCCAGGGCCAGGGCGAGGGGGCCGCGGTGGGGGCTGAGGACCTCGCCCCACAGACGTACGCCTGGCTCGTCGGCCAGAGGCAGCATGAGGAGGAGTTCGTCGGCGAAATAGCTGCGCATGACTGCTCCCGTGGACTGGGGGAGAGACGCACCGCTGAGAAGAGGGCGACGACGTGGAGCCAGGGGAGGCCGTGGCGGCTTCTGAGCGGCGCTGTGGGCGGGCGCAGGCTCCCGCTGGATGCAGCCGCTGGCGAAGAGGGCCCCAACCTGGGCCCGAGAGATCGCCGGTAGGTCGGCCGCCGCGCTAACGGCAACCGATCGACCACGGACTGCTATCACCGTACTGCGGACCGCTCCTATCCGACAGGCATATTCCACGTCGGTCTGATGAGACGTGACCTGCGCGGATTAGGGGCGGGTGGGGTGTGCGGGGGACCGGCGCGGTCCTGTTTCCGGCGTAGCGCGTGCGGGCTCGGCCGCGGTACCGGTCGAGAGCGCCCCTGCTCGGCGAACCGCCCGGATATCGGGAAACGATTCCGTCGTATCGGTCCCTTTTCCGGGCCGCGGCAACGCCCGCCCGCTTTCGTGTGCGGGCGATGTGCGGGCGATGTGCAGGCGAGGCGATGCGCGGGCGAGTCGCGCGATAGTCGCCCCATTTGAGTTCTGCGGCGAATCCAGCGGTGGCGCGGAGCCCCGACGGCGGAGCTCCCGACGGCAGAGATCCCGACGGCGGAGCTCTCGACGGCCGCAACGACCGCGGCATGTCACGGCCTTGGTCCACACCAGCGAGTGGCCGACGACTCGCCGGAGCGAGCAAGGCGGCGACATACGCGAAGCAGGGCAGTGGCGTACGTGGAACGCAACAGTGGCGTACGTCACAGGCATTTCCGGGTGGCCGGAGGAGGTGCTGGAGCGCCTTCCGGGGCCGGGGTCCGTTACGGGCTCCGACTCGCGTGCCGCCGGCGGTGGTCGAGGGGAAACGCAGTGGACACCTGGGTGTCACCCGTCCCTCGCGGCAAGCCGCTGAGGCGGCGTCAGTGAACAGCCGTGCGTGCGGCACATCCGCAGACGCCTTTCATATGTCGTTGCCTTTTCGATTAATTATTGAGGAGAAAAAACGTCACCGCTTGAATAGTCGCTCGGCGGATGAGTGTCTTCTTCGCTTCCTGTGTGCGGGGAATTTCCTTGGGCGTCTTTTCTGGGGGCGTACATGTGTTGCATATATGCGTCCGGTCGCTCGCGCCGGTAGTGATCGAACGCCTGCGCGCCACGATGAACTGGCCAGGGTGTCCAATGCGTAGTGGTCGACTTCCGCTCCGGCGTGATCGTTGTTCGCCACTCTCGCTCCGTGATGAAAATGGAGCAGAGAATTCCGCATCAAAAATCTGCTCATTCTGCGCAAACCGGCCCTATCGGTCGACGAGACTGAACGTCTCGGTGCGCGTGCTGTCATGCCCGAAGACGCGCGGTGAAACCCCTGCCAGTAGGGGATGGGGAGCATCCGATAGCACTGCGGTGTGACCTTTTCGCTGTCCGTGGTGTTTACTGGAAGTCGGTCTGAACCTTGGTGGGTCCAGGCCCTTTCGGGTGGAGCTCTGGGTGTGGTAACCCGGGGCTCCGCCCTTTTTGCGTGTGCCGCCCTTGCCGCCTGTCGTCCATGCGAACATTTTTGCTTTGACGGCCCCAAAGGGTGGCGCGTGATCCGCGTGCCGAAGATTGCGAAAAGGAATCACGCGATCCGTATGTGGAAAGGAAATCCTGTCGGGGTCGCGGAAAGGGCGAGGGCTCGCCGGTGCGGCGCAGGCGATTGGTGTGGCAACCCCTCGGGCGAGGGAATTGATGTTGGGAACGCGGCTGGCGATTGGCTCGTACGGCGGGGTAGCGTTGTCGCCCTGACGACTTCGCCGCGCAGCCGCATAACCACCGGCATCAACGCGACGGGGAGGGCGCTGGACCCACCACCTCCGGGTGCGTCCGCTGCACTGACGCACCCGGAAAAACGCATCCGCGAGACGGAAGGACCTCAGACCCATGAAGACCGCCATCGTCGATGGCGCTGTCGCTCCGCAGCCTGCGTATCTCCCGCAGGGGACCTGGCTGGGCTGCGCGACTGTCCCCGCACGCCGGCGAGCACTCAGCCGTACGCGTGTGAAGCCGCCCCGCACGACCGGGGGCTGACACCGTGGTTCCCAAGATGGAGGCCTTCCAGACGACGGACGTCCTGGCCGGTCGCCGGACGATGCCGGAAGGCAGCTTCCTGCGGTACCTCCCCGTCGACATGTGGCCGCTGTTCGTCCACGCCTGGGGCTCCGACGCACGCATCTACGAGCGCGAGGAGGCGCTGCCGATCGGAGCCGCGGACGAGCACGTGTACATCATCCTCGGCGGCTATGTGCGCCAGGAGCGCGTTCCCTTCGGTGCGCGGGACGGCGCACCGAAGATCATCCGGTTCCGTGGCCGTGGCCAACTCGTAGGGGAGGCCAAGCTCATCGAGCCGTCCGCGTCGGTCGGCACCACCTGCATGACCCCTACCTGGGTCATGCCCTGTCCGGTCGCCCGCATGAACTTCTTCCTGCGCAAGCACCTCACCATCCAAGAGGCGCTGCTGCGCAGCCTCGAAGACCGCGTCCGTAGTGACGAGACCATCTACAGCACCGCCACCCGCACCCCTATCCAGAGGGTCAGCGGGTTGCTCGCCCACCTCGCCGACACCACCGGCACCAGCAGCGCGAGCACCAGGCCCGGCCACGTCGCCTTGACGGGCCTGAGTCAGAAAGACCTGGCGGACGCACTCATGATGGGCGTCTCCACCGTCGAGAACACCCTTCGCACCCTCCGCGAGGAGCACGGTGCGGTCATCAGCCACTACCGGAAGCTCACGGTGACGGACCTCCCGGTCCTCCGCGGCATCGCCACAGCTCCGTAGCCCCATCTGGTCCCCCCGCCTGCTTTGAAGGCCTCCCGTTGGCACCGGCACGGGACGGCCCTGTGCGCGTTCCCATGAATGGACACCAACGATGTTGCTCAGTTCGACCCTTCTCGCTTCCGGTTCCGGTACCCGCACCATGACGGTCAGCGCACTCGTCGGCGCCGCCGCCACGCTGCTCGCCGTCCTGAGCCTGCGTCACCACAAGCAGGTGTGGGCCTGGATGAAGCGGGTCCGCAGGACCGACGAAGACACCAAGGACCTCGACGACGCCGCCGCCTATCTGCGGGAGCTGTTCGAGAAGCAGTGCGAGTACGCACAAAAGCCCTGCGGAGCAGCCGAGTTCGCGCCGCTTCGCCGCTTGCTGAACCTCTTGAGCGCCACGGCGGAGGAAACAGAGATGATCAGCCATGAGCTGCACGGTGTCGTCGAGCGGCTCGAACGCTACCTCAACACCGAACTCCACACCGCCGCCGGCACCGCCAAGGCGTCGGCCGCGAGCCGTACCCTGCAACTGGAGAAGGCCATGAAACAGGAGCATGCCAGGATCGAACTCAAGACAGCGATCAGCGCGGCGCAACAGAAGATCCGAACCCTGCGCAGGGCGGTCTGAGGCCGCCTCCCGCCCCACTGGACGCCGCCGCACACCTGCCACAAGGCCTTCAGCTCGGGAGGGAAGCCGAAGCCCAGCGCCTGCGTCAGAGACGCTTCCGCCAGCAGACGTGCCTTCGGAGGGTCAGCGAGGGGTGAGCAGGCAGAACTCGTTGCCCTCCGGGTCGGCCAGGATCGTCCAGGAAATGGCGGACTGGTCGATACCGGGGTCACCGGCGCCCAGGGCGCGCAGCCGGGCCTCCTCCGCGGCCAGGTCGTCACCGAGGTAGGGGGCGACGTCGAGGTGGACGCGGTTCCAGCCGCTCTTGGCGTCGCCGGTACGGAGGAACTCCAGATACGGGCCGACACCCGCGGCGGAGCGGAAGGTCGCGTGGTCGTCGGTGACCTCGTGCAGCGTCCAGTCCATCGCCTCTCCCCAGAACCGGGCCATCTCCCGGGGATCGGCGCAGTCGACCACCACCGCGGCGATCGGCCCGGTGTCCCGGTAGATCGGACGGGGCTCAAGGACGCAGAACTCGTTGCCCTCCGGGTCGGCCAGGACCGTCCAGGGGACGTCGCCCTGACCCACATCGGCAGGCGTCGCGCCGAGATCCTTCAGGCGCGTGACCAGCTCCTCTTGATGGGCGGCCGAGACGGTGGCCAGATCGAGGTGCACGCGGTTCTTCACCGTCTTGGGTTCCGGGCGGGCGACGAGGTCGATGCAGACGGCCGCCGGGTCGGGGTAGGTGAAGCCCACGGGTTCGAGGTTGGTCACCCCGGGGCCCTCGCTGTCGACACCCCAACCGAGCGCCTCCGCCCAGAACCGGCCGAGCGCGGAGTCGTCATGGGCCTTCATGTTGATCTGCACGAGTCGTGTTGCCATGCCGAGGATCTTAGAAGCTGCCGCGCGGCGGCCCGACGCCGCCACCGCCCGCACCCGTCCGGGCGTCCTCAGGTGGGAGAACTGCCCGGTCGGCGGCCGCCGGTCGGCGGTCGGCGGCCGGCCCATGAGGTGCGGGGCCGGCGGTCGGACTGTGAGGCGTCGAGCCTGCGGTCGGTCCGGGCGACGCCGGGCCTGAAGTCGGCCTACGAGGCGCCCGCGAGAACCTGGCGCAGCCGCTGCGCGAACTCGTCCGGCTTCCCCGGATATCCGAACTCCCCGTCGCAGAAACCGCCGTGATGACTCGGGAACACGGTCACCGGCTTCCCGAGCAGTTCGGCGGTCGCGACGGAGGTACGCCCCGTCTGCACACCCTCGGACTCCTCGCCCACAGCGATCACGACGCGGGTCGGTGCGGCGGCGAGCGCGTCCGTGTCCGGCCGGTAGCTGCTGACGGCCCAGGACCGGTCGGACAGCAGCGGGTCGTCACGTGGGCCGTCGTCCTCCGTGGGCATTCCGAACGCGGCGGGGTCGGCCTCCGGCTGAGCGAAGTAGGCGTCGGTGAATTCCCCCTCCCACGAGGTCATGGCCACGAACGCTGCCATCCCGGCGCCCCATCCCCGCTTTTCGTAGGCGTCCCGGACCCCGGCCCGCGCCCGCAGTGCCGCCTGGCCGTCCGGCGTGAGGGTGATGAGCGGCGGCTCGTGCGCGACCAGAGTGGTCACGTCCCCGGGATACTTCGCCACCACCGCGAGCGCGGTGATCGCTCCGCCACTGCTGGCGAACATCTCGACAGGCCCGGCCCCGAGCGCCTCGATGACGGCGTGCACGTCGTCGGCCTGGGTCTGCGGTGTGTGGTCGACCCGCCCGTCCTTACGGGTGCTGCGCCCGAGCCCGCGCGGGTCGTAGGTGGCGACGGTCCGCTCGGGGAAGCGCGCGGCGAGCGCGGCGAAGCCCGCGGCGTCCATGGGCTGCCCGATCATGAGCAGTGGCGGGCGTCCGTCCGCGGTCGGCAGCGGCCCACGAACGTCGTAGACGAGGTCGGCGCCGGTCGTTTCACATGTGTAGGTCTCCATACCCGTGCAGACCGGCCCCGTCCCGAAAACTCATCGGCGCGGAGGGGCGCCCCGCGAGGGGCGAACTCCGGCGGACCTCGTGGACACAGCCTCCCTCGTGGACACAGCCTCCGAGGCAGGCAACGGGCCCCGCGCCACACGGCGTCGACCGACCGTCACCAACGAGAACGAGTGTCGCGCGAGCCCTCGTGGGCCTTGCGGCGACACGCTTCAGCCGATACCGCCGTCGCTCCGCAGGAGCTGGCCGTTGATCCAGCCGCCCTCCGCGGAGCAGAGGAACGTGACGAGATTCGCGCAGTCCCGCGGCACCCCGAGGCGCCCCAGCGGTGTGGAGCGGATCATGTCCGCCTTCTGCTCCTCGGTCATCCAACCGGTGTCGGTCGGCCCGGGGTTGATCGCGTTGCAGGTCACCCCCAGGTGGGCGAGTTCCTGGGCGGCGGCAAGCGTGATCCGGTCCATCGCCCCCTTGCTCGCTCCGTACGGCAGATTGCCTGCGGTGTGATCGCTGGTCAGGCTGATGATCCGCCCGCTGCCGTGCTGCCCGCGGAACCGCAGTCCGTACTCCCGGATCAGCAGCCAGGTCGCCCGCGCATTGACTGCGAAGTGCAGGTCGAAGCTCTCCACCGTAGTGTCCAACAGGCCGGAGTCGACCGACTCGCAGTGGCAGAGCACGAGTGCGGTGACGTTCCCCAGCTCGCGTTCGACACTGTCGAAGAGCCGTGCCGGCACGGCGGGGTCGCTCAGGTCTGCCTCGATCGGCAGTGTCCTCGCGCCGAGGGACACGACCTTCTTCCGCAGCTCCTCGGCCGCGCCGGGCTCCTTGCCCCACTCCATCCGTGCGTCGTACGGAGTCCAGTAGGTGAAGGCCACGTCCCATCCGGCCCGAGCCAGACCCAGTACCACGGTCGTCGCGATCCCCGCAGCACGCCCTGCCCCTGTGACCAGGGCGAGCGGACGCTTCTCTGCGGTGCCCTGTCGGTTCCCCGCGCGTGTCCCATCAGCCATGGTTCTCATCCTGGTGGGTCGGCGTTCGCATGACGCATCCGGGGGACCACTCCGGGCCGGGCGGAGCGAGCTTCTCGAGCCACGCCCCGCGATGGCCCCACCCCCAGCCGGGCAAGGAAGCCCGCCCGGAGCGCGTTGAACGCCTCTGCCAAACTCGCGTCCATGAGCGCTGACTTCGCGCCCCTGCGCGAACTGATCGAAACGTCCCCCTTGATCACCACCGCGCGCGCCCGCGGCAGCGGGAAGCCGGAGGCCGCCGTCGAAGCCGCGGAAGGCGTGGTGGGGCCGCTGTCACAGTCGTACCGGTGGTGGCTGACCGAGTACGGCGAGGGGGCCTTCAACGGGTCGGAGATCGCCTCCGTCGCCCCGCCGACACCGGACACGGTGGACGTCACGACCGAACTCGAAGGTGAGCGGCTCTGTTTCTACCGGGAGTCCGACGGCTGCGGCGGCAGCTTCCACTTCGCGCTCGACCAGTGGGACGGTGAGGAGCATCCCGTGGTCCGGCGAGATCACTTCACCGGGGAGGAGGACGAGGAGTTCGCCGATTCCTTCGCGGGTTTCCTGACGGTGCAAGTGGCGCTCCACTCCGGACTCGGGGAGGGCCCGAACCCCACCATCGCCCGTCTCTGGCGTTCCACGCCGGGCGTCCTTCTCCCCAACGGCGTGTCGGTGTACGGGCCGCATGTCATCCGTGAACGCAACGACACCTACGAAGTCCGCGAGTACGCGCCGGACTGGGTGCTCGTCGGCGATGACAGCGGCGGGAGGGGGTTGTTCATGCGGCACCACGGCCGGGACCGCACCTCGGTGTACGCCCTGGAGCTCGGTGCCGTCGAGCATGACGTCGAAGCCAACGGTGAGCTGCTGACCGGTGATCTCGTCGGTTGGCTCGCCGCTGAAGCGTACGGCTGATGTCAGTGGCGTCTGAAGCGTACGGCTGATGTCAGTGGCGTCGTGAATGATGAGCCGCATGACGGATGAGCCATACTCCCGGCTTGCTGCCGAGCACCTTCCCGACGCGCTCGCCCGGCGCTGGACAGCACTCCTGCGCCCGTGCGTACGCCTGCGCCGGGCCGAGGGCGACGAGCAGGTCGTGGCCGTCCTCGGCGGGACCCCGGAACTGCCGGCCGGGGTCGCCTGGCCCGAGTGGCCCGGGTACGGGCCCTTGTCCTTCGTCGCGTCGGTACGGTGTGCCGCACTGCCCCGAGGCGGACTCGCCGCCGAGTTCCCCCAGGAGGGGACCCTGCTCTTCTTCTCCTTCTCCGTCGACGGTCAGGCGGAGGAGGACGCCTTCATGTCCGCCGACGACCCCGAGACCTGGCCAGGGGCCCAGGTGCTGTACATCCCGGAGAACACCCCCGTCGTCCCGGCGGACACCCCCTCGGGCCTGGCGCCGTTCCCGCGCGTGGACCTCGGTGCGGCCACCGGACAAAGCGCCCCGGACCTGTGGCTGCCCCAGGCCCGCCAGGCCTTGCTCGGCGACAGTGGGCACTGGCCCCACCCACGCGACACCCCGGCCGAGCTCAAACCGTTCGTCCGCGCCTTCGGGCAACTGCGCACCCGCGTCGGCCACCAGATCGGCGGCCACGCGGTGCCGATCCAGGGCCCGGTGGAGTACGAGATCGCGAACGCGGTCCTCAGCAACGGCACCCACGCCTGGGGAGACCCACCGCTGGACCGCGAAGCCGCACAGTGGGCTCTGCTCGCCCAGTTCAGCAGCGACAGTGACCCCGACCCCGACCGCGACGCGAAGACGGCCTGGGGCGACGAGGGCACCCTCTACTGGCTCATCCGCTCCGAGGACCTCGCCGCCCGTCGATTCGACCAGGCCCGACTGACGGTGCAGGTCTAGCCGCTCCACCCGGCGCTGCCCGTTCGGCACTACCCGCGCGCGATGTCCCGTACGACACGCAGCGCCGCGTCGACGTCCTGCGGGGAGTTCATGATGCCGGTGCCGATGCGGGCGTACCCCAGGCTGTCGCGGTACAGGGACGACAGGCGCACCTTGCGTTCGGCGGCCATCGTGACCACGTCGCTGCCGCGGTGGTCGCGGACGCTGAAGCAGGTGATGCCCGCGGACATGCCGGGTGCCGTGGGCGTGTGCACGGTCACGCCGGGGATGCGGGCGAGCCCTCGTTTGGCGCGTGTGGACAGCTCGGTGATCCGCGCGGCGACCCGGGAGCGGCCCAGGGCCTGCTGGAAGGCGACGGACACCGGCAGCGCGAAGGCGTGCTCGAAGGCGAGGAACCCGCCCGGTGACAGCGCGGGGGTGCCCTCGCTCGCGATGAAGCTCGCGAACGTCGGCCGTACCTGCTCCGTCGCCCACGGCGCCAGCCACACCACGCCGGTGCCGCGCGGGCCGAGCAGCCACTTGTGGGTGCCCGCGACCACCGCGTCGGCGCCGAGGCGCGCGGCGTCCGCGTCCACCGCGGCGAGGCCGTGCACCCCGTCGACCACCAGCAGACAGCGGTCGGTGTCCTTGCGGCCCCGGTTGGCCTCCGCCACCACCTCCGCGATGCGCGCGACCGGCATCCGCACTCCTGTCCTCGACTGCACCCAGGTGACGCCGAGGACGCGGGTCGTCGGGCGCAGTTGGGCGCGGATCGCGCTCACCACTTCGTCGGCCGTGGCCTGCGCGGAGTCGGCGAACCAGGAGGGGACGAGCCGCAGGCGCGCCCCATGCTTCTCCGCGGCGAGCCGGGCGGCGCCCCGGTGCACGTCGTGGTCGTCGTCGCTGAGCAGGAACTCCTGGCCGGGGCGGGTGATCACCCCGTTGTAGACCAGGCCGAGGCCGATGGTGGTGCTTGCGGCGAGCGCGAGGTGCTCGGGCTCGCCGCCCAGGTAGCCGGCCAGGGACTGACGTACGCGGTCCCAGCCCGTCGGACCGTCGGGCAGCGTCAGGTGCGTCGGCAGCAGCATGGGGTCGGCGTCGAGCTGCCGGGCCAGATGTGCCACGGCTTCGCGTACCGCACGCGGCTGCGAGGCCAGGTAGAAGGTGGCGAGGTGGACCCAGTCGGGGTCGAGGCGGAACTGCGCGCGCACCGCGCCCCAGTCCGGCCGCCCGTCCGCCCCGAGCAGCCCGTCTGTCCCGAGCAGCCCGCCCGCTCCGTCGCCCGTGACCGCGTCCGCGGTTCCGCCTCCCCACGCGGCGACCGCCGCCGTTCCTACGGCACCGGCCAGCACACTTCGCCTACGCACCTCTGCACCCCCAGGGATCGGAACGAGCGATCGAGCGTCGAGGTCAGCACGCGTGGCGCGGCCCGCGTGTGCCTGCGCGCGGTCAGCGTAGCGTCGGCCGTCCGGCTGATGCGGTCGAGGCGGTCGAGTTGGCTGAGAGTGCGTCGGCAGGCGGCCGGACGCCCACCGGCTGTCCCTCCGCGTCACCCATGAGGAGCCGTCGCCCCGGCCTGCGGCAGCGTCCGTCGTCGGAGTGGCTCATCTGCAACGCCTGGTTCCGGACGATCTTACGGCCGCTCACAGGTGGCGCGGACGCCACCGCGGCCCCTGCCTGAGCTGGTCCGACGGGACGGCCGACGGCCGTCGAGGACCCGTGCGGCGGCGGCCCGAACTGATCCGTTAGAAAGACGAGTTGCTGGTCAGACCGGCTACTGGGCAGGGAGGAGTTCTGACAGGGTTCCTCGCATCGAGATCAGGCGCCGCCAGCACTTGCTTGCCTCCAGTGACCACCTGCGGCGTGGCGCGCAGTACTCGGAAAGAGACCTCAGCGGGCCTGGGCGCGACGCTCTTGTGGCCGACAGGCGCTGGAACCCTCACATGTCAAGGAGCCCCACCGTGACCGTGGCAGACAGGTACCTCATGGGTGCCTCCACCAGTGAGCTGGACCGCATGCTGTTCCAGGGCGAGTTGTTCCGCCCGGAGGCCGAGCGGCTCCTGGAGCGGTGCGGCCCGGGGCCCGGCGCGCGAGCCCTCGATGTCGGCTGCGGTCCGCTCGGCATCGTCGATCTGCTCGCCGGGCGCGTCGGGGCGGACGGCGAGGTCGTCGGGCTCGACGTACAGGAAGAGATGGTGGAGCGCGCCCGGCTGGAGGCGGCCGAGCGCGGTCTGGGCAACGTACGGCTGGTGCACGGCGACGCCGCGAGGAGCGGGGAGCAGCCGGCCACCTTCGACTTCGTACACACCCGTCTCGTACTGATGAACGTGCCCCACTGCGACGCCGTCCTGAAGGAGATGATCGCGCTGGCACGGCCCGGCGGGATCGTCGCCGTGCAGGACGTCGACTGGGTGACCCGGCTGTGCGACCCGCCGCACCCGGCGTGGGAACGGCTCGTCGAGGTCATCACCGAACTGTGGCGGCTCAACGGCATGGACGTACATCTGGGCCGCCGACTGCCGCGGCTGCTGCGCGACGCCGGGCTCGTGGACGTGCGGGTGGACGCCTCCGCCCGGGTGTTCCAGCCCGACCACCCCTACCAGACGCTGCTGGTGGAGCGCGCCGAGCTGTGCCGGGACGCGCTCGTGGACCGCGGCCTGATCACCTCCGGCGAGCTGGACCGCTGCGTCGCCGAGCTGCGGAGCCACTTGGCCGAGCCCGGCACCGTGGTCGTCCACCCGCTGCTCTTCCAGGCCTGGGGCCGACGCCCCGAGGACACCGCGGCCTGAACGGTCGCGCCCACGGGCGGGCGACCCGCCGAGGCTGTGTCCCGCCCCGGCCCCTACGCTGCCCGGATGAGTGTCACGGACGAGGTGCGAGGTCTTCCCGACTGGCGGGTGCTTGTCGTCGGGGGTGCGTCGGGGATGGGGAAGACCGGTGTCAGCCGGGAGCTGGCGCGACGGTACGACGTCCCCGTCGTGGAGGTCGACGACATCGTGGAGGCCCTCCTCGCGGTGACGCTGCCGGAGCACCTGCCGGACGTCCACTTCTGGCGCACCCACCCACAGGCCGCGGGCCTGGCGCCGGAGTCGGTGGTCGAGCGGCAGATCGCGGTCGCCGAGGCGCTGGCGCCGGCGATTGAGGCGGTGGTGTCCAACCATGTGGACACCGACACCCCGGTGATCCTGGAAGGGGACTACGTCCTGCCCGGTGCACTGTCCGGTGTCCTGCCCGGTCCCACGACGACCGAAGGCCCCGTACGCGGCGTCTTTCTCCACGAGGACGACACGGCGCAGGTGACGGCCAACTATCTGCGCCGGGAGCCGGAGGCCGGGCCGCAGCGCCAGCGCGCACGCGCCAGTGTGCTGTACGGCCGGTGGCTCGCCGAGCGGGCGCGGGCGGCCGGGGTGCCGGTCATCGCTCCGCGCCCGTGGCACGACCTGGCCGACCGTGCCGCCGTGGCGGCCGATGGCGGTCACGCCGTCCTCAGCTGCGTGAACGACGTGCGAGAGGGCACTTGAAAGGGCGACCGAATGCCCGGTATCCAGTGAAAGTAACGCCCCTTTTGGCTGTTTGTAGGTGCGGGTTAAGAGCATCCGATGGCCAGGAGGTAATAACAATGGTTCCCCTGCTCGTGGTTCTTCTTCTGGCTCTGCTCCTCTTCGGCGCGGGTTTCGCCCTCAAGGCGCTGTGGTGGATAGCAGTCATCGTGTTGGCGGTGTGGCTGCTCGGCTTCGTGATCCGGCCCGCGGCCAGCGGCGGCCGCAGGGGCCGCTGGTACCGCTGGTGACGACCGCCTGACCGCCTGGTGGGTGCGAGTTCGCGGTGCCGGCTGTGACGAGGTGGGCCCGGCCTGGGACGGCCGGGCCCACCTCTCTTGTTTCTGTGTACGTGTATGACCGCGGTACGGGGGGCCGCCGCGGCGGCCCCCCGTACCGCGGACCGCCGCGGCGCCCGGTCAGTGCCGGGTGTCCTCCGGCGCGGAGGCTCGGGCGGTGTCGCAGAGCAGGTGGACGCGCCGGATACCGTCCTCGACAGTGTCGGACAGGTCCAGGACGTCGGTGACGCCGGTGACTTCGAAAAGCCGCGCGACGCCGCTCCGGTAGGGGCCGGCGAGGACGAAGGGGCGCAGCGCGTCCTGGTGCTCGGCGTGTGCGCGCAGGATCACGTTGAGCTGAGTGCTGTCGGCGAAGGTGAGGCCGGACAGATCGAGCAGGGTCCCCGCGGTGCTGGTGTCCGTGAGCGCGCGGGAGAGCGCGAGCGTGGCCTCGGCTGTGTCCTTGAGGTCGAGCTCGTCGCGGAAGGAGACGACGGCGACCCGTTGTTGCCGGGTCACGTCGATGCTCTGTCTGTCGGAAACCATGCCCAGACCTTCCCACACCGGTCACGTCATGTGATCACAGGATGTCCTGACAGACCCGTGAGAAAGTCGACAACGGTGTGCCCCGTGCGGGGAGAGGTCCCGACGCCGGGCCGACTTCAGCAGGCGGGCAAGGCCCGGACGGGTGTGGTTCGGGCCACGTCGGGCAGGCGAAAAGGGACCCACGAGACCAGAGCGGTATCCGGGGCTGTGCCGGGAAAGGAAAAACAGTGCGATGCGCATTGCCGAGGCAGTGGAACCACTGACGACAGTGGAGACGGTGGAGACAGAGGACATCAGCTGTGCGGACGCACGGTCCGCGGTCCGCGAGGTGCTGAAGGAGATGTCCCGCGGCCTGCCGCAGCCCCAGATGCAGCGCCTGCGTGACGACGCGCTGCTCGTCGCCAGCGAGCTGACCGCCAACGCCCTCCTGCACGCCGGACACCTCACTCATTTCAGCGCGCGCCTGACGGGCGACGAGATCGAGCTGCGCGTGGGGGACGCCAGCACGGAAGTGCCGCGCCGACAGCCCGCGGCTCCGGGCAGGCCGGGAGGGCACGGCTGGATGGTCGTCCAGCGTCTGTGCTCGCGCCTCGACGTCGTGGTCGAACCGGACGGCAAGACGATCGTCGCGGCCCTGGAACTGCCCTGACCGAGGCCGTGGAACTGCCTTGACCGAAGCTGTGGAACTGCCCTGACCGAAGCTGTGGAACGGCCCTGGCCGAGGGGCGGACCAAGCGTCTTCCCGGGCCGGGCAATTCCTCACTCGCCGCACGCATACCCTTCCGAGCCGGGGGCACCAGCACGCACGCAGGTCCGTCGACGGCGACGGACGACGAGCACATGACGAGCAGACAGGAGCGGATCACCATGGCGACCGCGGCAGTCGAGGAGCACAGACATGCGACGACCGGGACAGTCGAGAACACTCTGATCGCGCGCGCCTACGCCGAGCCCTCCTCCATCCGCCCCAAGGATGCCCGCGAGATCGGACGGCACTTCTTCGACCGGCTGGCCGGGCTGGAGGAGGGCACGCACGAGTACCAGTACGTGCGCAACTGCCTGATCGAGATGAACCTCTCCCTCGTCCAGTACGCGGCCTCCCGCTTCAAGCACCGCGGGCCGCAGGAGATGGAGGACATCGTCCAGGTCGGCACGATCGGCCTGATCAAGGCCATCGACCGGTTCGAGCTGACCCGCGAGGTCGAGTTCACCTCCTTCGCCGTGCCCTACATCACCGGTGAGATCAAGCGGTTCTTCCGCGACACCTCCTGGGCCGTGCACGTACCCCGCCGCCTCCAGGAGGCGCGGACGGAGCTGTCCAGGGCCACGGAGGAGCTGCGCACGCGCCTGGGGCGCTTCCCGTCGACCGCTGAGCTCGCGGAGCTCATGCAGCTGGAGCAGGCGGAGGTCGTCGAGGCGCAGAAGGCGTCCAACGGCTATGCCAGCGTCTCCCTGGACGCCGCCACCTCCGGCAAGGACGACGAGTCCGAGACGATACTCGCCGACTTCATCGGCGTCGACGACGACCGCTTCGAGCTCGTGGAGAACTTCCACTCGCTGGCACCACTGATCGCCGGCCTGGGCGAGCGCGACCGCCGCCTGATCCATATGCGCTTCGTCGAGGAGCGCACGCAGAGCGACATCGCCGCTGAACTGGGCATCTCGCAGATGCAGGTCTCCCGCCTGATCAGCAAGCTGCTCGGCAGACTGCGCACAGGCCTGGCCGTCGCCGAATAGCCCGTACCCGCCGCTCTCGCCCGGCCCCGGGCGCCGCAGACACCTGCGGCGCCCGGGGCCGGGCCGCGTGTGCGGGCCTTCTGGGAGGACAAGGTGACGGCGAGAGGCCCGGACATGGCTTCGGCGGCCTGAAGCCCGCGCTCTGCACGCGGGATCAGGCCGCCGAGGTGACACCTCACTGAGTCAGGGAGGTGACTGTGTCAGGGAAGTGAAGCTGGTCACTGCACTGTGTCAGGAGGCGCGAGGTGGCGGGTGCTAGCCGGCCACTATCGCACCGAGGATCATTCCGCCGATCAGTCCGACCGCGCCGACGATCAGCGCGATGGTGGAGAGCCGCTCATGTCGGGCGAACTTGGCGACGACGGCCAGGATCAGCCCGCCCAGTCCGAACACGATGGGCAGGAAGAGGAGGCCGATCGCGCCCAGTACGATCGCGATGATGCTGAGGACGTTCTCGCTGGCACCGCTCCTGGTCGTGGCGTGGTGCTGCCCGACGGGCTGGTTACCGTACGGCGTGGTCATCTCTCGCTCCTTCGGATCGGTCGCTCCAGGTTCCGGTCTTCAGGCGACCGGCCTGACGTTCGGTTGCCCCGAACTGCCCTCCTTAGACGACCAGTTGTCGGACCACCTCACTCCGGCCGCCGGGGCACCCCTCGTGTCCGCTCCCGCGCCGACCGGCGCCGGCCTCCCGGAAGGACCACCCATGGCCCTGGTCACTCGCTCACTGCCCGCCGCTGACTGCCGCGCGCTGCTCGCCTTCCTCGCCGACAGGATCGCCGAGCTGCCGCCTGCACAGGAAGAGCCGCTCATCGCCGGAGT
The DNA here is from genome assembly GCF_009755605.1 of Streptomyces typhae. Taxonomy (GTDB): domain Bacteria; phylum Actinomycetota; class Actinomycetes; order Streptomycetales; family Streptomycetaceae; genus Streptomyces; species Streptomyces typhae. The sequence goes on along the minus strand of NZ_WPNZ01000006.1, from coordinate 25,965 downwards.
CAACGCACAACTAGGCGTCTACGGTGCGCTGTTGCGGCACCTGAGTCACGGCGAGGTCGGCGCCCGCGACGCCGGGTTCCTCGACGGCATCGGCCTGGCGCTGCGCCACGTCGCCGTACGCTGGAACGGCCATCCGGACTTCAAGGAGCACTGGTCGCCGCCGCGCGTCCCCGTCGAAGAGCTCCTGGAGCACGGCGACGGTGCGCAGCACCGGGCCTCGGGCCGGATCTCCGGGACCTCTGTCCCGCAACGGCCCTCCTCCGGCGACCGGCCCGGCCCGTAAGGGAACCGGGCCAGCTCAAAAGCGTCCGCACAGTCGATCGCCACGTTCTGCACCATCGAAACCATGCGCGTGAGCCTGCCCGCCTGTGCTTCCGGACGTCACCGAATTGTGGGCGGCCCGCGCGAACCTCCGCGAGCCTCCGGCGTCAGCGCAGATCGCGTGCGGCTCGACGGATCCGCGCGGCTTTGCGGCGTGCGTGTGCGGCGAGGTCGCGGTGATCTGCTGCGATCGCTGTGTCGTTGCTGCTGATGTCGGCGTAGTGGTCCGCCAGCAGTTCATGGGCGTCGGCCAGGGCGGCCGCGGCCGCCCCGAAACGCGCGTGCAACCGTACGACCAGGGACTCCAGAGCCTCCTGTCGGGAGGGGGTGTTGGCGGCCTTCTGCGGCGCCGGGCTGCTGCTGGTGGGCAGGTGGAGTGATGAGGCGGCGATCTCACGCTCGACGCTGTACTGCTCGCGTATCTCGCGGGCCTCCGCGCGGGTGAGGGCCGCTTGGGTGCGGTTCAGACGGTCCTGACTGGCCGCGAGCAGAGCCCGCGCCCGGCCGATCGCCTCCTGCGCGCGCTGTCGGCGGCCGGCGGCCATCTCGCCCGCTTGGCGCGCCATGCGATCGGAGTGGATCTCGCGTATGTCCAGGGCACGCTCCCGTTCATCGGCGGCGACCTCCCGGGCATCGGCGAGCCGTTCACGCTGGTCGGCGGCTTCTTCGCGCTCGTCGGCGACACGGTCGCGCTCATCGGCCATGCGCTCGCGCTTCCTGGCGAGCTCGCGCTCGTCGACAAGCCCGCCAGGGTGCCCTGCCGCTTCCGTCGCGCCGCGGCCGTCCGGTGCTTGGGTGCTCACAGAGTGCAGTATGCGCCGCCCCTCTCCGGCGGTGGAGAGAGGCATCCCGGCAGCCCGACCGCCGGGCACCGACCGGACATCCGTCGGTCGGCGACCCACCAGGGGCTGCGACGAGACATTGCCAGTGGGGCTCGTTCGCTCCGATATGAACGGCGCACTGTAAAGAGACAAGAGCACCCTACGGGCACTCTGCGCGCCCTCCCGGTTCCTGGGGGTGACGGAAATGACGAGCACACCGCACATGAACCAAGTGAACCGCGCCCCCCGTCCGCTCGGCCGGGCGGACCCGCGCCGAAGGAGGTCATGGTGTTGCTTCTCATCTCCCCGGCCGGCATCGAAGAGGCCCGCGATTGCGTGAAGGCGGCGGAGCACCTCGACGTCGTCGACGTCAAGAAGCCCGACGAGGGCTCGCTCGGCGCGAACTTCCCCTGGGTCATCAGAGAGATCCGCGACACGGTCCCGGCGGACAAACCCGTGTCCGCGACCGTGGGGGATGTCCCGTACAAGCCCGGCACGGTGGCTCAGGCCGCGCTCGGTGCGGTCGTCTCGCGGGCCACGTACATCAAGGTCGGCCTCTACGGATGCACGACGCCCGACGGGCCGGGTTACTTATTCGTTCCCACGATCCTCACCGACGTCGAGCCCGGCAGCGCGGTGGTGACCGGGGAACAGTTCGGCCCCGTGCTGCCGGTGCTGCCGTACCGGAACCTCGACGAAGCCGTCGAGGCGGCCAACAGCACCGGTTTCGGACTGGGCGGCTCGGTGTGGGGCACCGATCCCGACCGGGTCGAGGCGGTCGCCGAGCGGCTCGAATGCGGCACGGCCTGGATCAACCACCACGCCGAACTCTCCCTCGCCCAGCCCTTCGCCGGAGTCAAGGACAGCGGCGTCGGCGTCGCGGGCGGGCCCTGGGGGCTGTACGGCAACCTCCGGCCGTTCGTCGTCCACCGCCCGCAGGAGGTGTGACGACGATGAGGCGCCAGGCGGCCGTAGTGCGCTCGCGCGAGGACCCGTTCACGGTCGAGGAGGTGGAGTTGCGTACGGAGCCCGCCCCCGGCGAGATCCTGGTCGAGATCGCGGGCGCGGGGATGTGCCGGACCGATCTCGCGGTCCGGCGACCCACCAGCCGCAGCCCCCTGCCGGCCGTCCTCGGCCACGAAGGCGCCGGGGTCGTGGTGCGCACGGGAGACGACCCGGACACCCCGATCAGCGTGGGCGACCACGTCGTGCTGAGCTTCGACTCCTGCGGACACTGCCCGAACTGCCGCGGCGCGGCCCCCGCCCACTGCGACTCCTTCGCCTCCCTCAATCTCCTCGGGGGACGCGAGGAGCAACCGCCGCGGCTCACCGACACGACCGGCACAGCACTGGCCCCCCGGTGGTTCGGGCAGTCCTCGTTCGCCCAGTACGCACTCGTTGCGGCGCGCAACGCCGTACGGGTCGACCCGGCGCTGCCGCTCGAACTGCTCGGCCCCCTCGGCCGCGGTTTCCTCACCGGCGCCGGAGCCGTGCTCCGGCCGCGGTTTCCTCACCGGCGCCGGAGCCGTGCTGAACACCTTCGGCGCGGGTCCCGGCGACACCCTCGTGGTTCTGGGCGCGGGAGCGGTGGGCCTGGCCGCGGTGCTGGCGGCCACCGCCGCCGGCGTGGCGACCGTCGCCGTCGACCGCCATCCTGAACGGCTCGCTGTGGCCGAACGGTTCGGCGCGACCCCGCTCCACGCCGCCGCGTCCGGACTGGACGAACGGATCCGGCGACTGACCGCCGGTGGCGCCCAGCACGCCCTGGACACCACGGCCTCACCATCACTCATCAACAAGGCGCTGCACGCCCTGCGTCCCACCGGCAGCCTCGGTCTGGTGCACGCCTGCACACCCCGCTGCACCTCGAACCGGGCACGCTCGACCGGGGCCGCAGCATCCGCCACGTCTGCGAAGGGGACGCCGTACCCGCAGCGCTGATACCCCGGCTGATCGGGCTGTGGCGGGCCGGACGCTTCCCTTTCGACCAGCTGATCCGCACCTATCCGCCGGCCGCCGTCAACGACGCCGAACGCGACAGCGACGCGGGCCGTGTGGTCAAACCCGTCCTGCTCCCGCCAAGGCCCGGCCGGTGAGCAAGGCCCGGCCGATGAGCAAGGACCGGCCGATGAGCGAGGCACACGCCACCACCGAGTACCCGCACCCCCCACTCCCCACTCCTGCCGACGGAGGACACATGGCTGGCGCGACGCCACAGCACACGGACACGGAAAGCGTGCACGCGGGGGTGGGCGCGACCGCCCTCCTGGTCGCCGCGGCACGGGCGATCGAGACCCACCGCCACGACAGTCTGGCCCAGGACGCCTACGCGGAACACTTCGTGCGCGCGGCCCGTGGCTGTGCACACTGGCCGGTGCGCGTCGAGCAGGCCCCGGACGGCGACGACAACCCGCTGTGGGGGAGGTTCGCCCGCTACTTCGGTCTGCGGACGAGAGTCCTCGACGACTTCGTCCTCCGGTCGGTCGACACGAGCGCCCGCCAGGCCGTCCTGCTGGGAGCGGGTCTCGACACCCGCGCCTTCCGGCTGGATCTGCCGACCGGCTGCGTCGTCTTCGAGATCGACAGGGCGGGCGTGCTGGCCTTCAAACAGCAGGTGATCGAGGACTTGTCGGCCGCCCCGAAGGCGAAGCGCGTCCCCGTACCGGCCGACCTGCGCGCGGACTGGGGCGGCGCGCTGACCACCGCCGGCTTCGACGCGGGCGCTCCCAGCGTCTGGCTGGCCGAGGGGCTCCTCTTCTACCTTCCGGGCCCGGCCGAGACGTATCTCGTCGACACGGTGGACGGGCTGACCTGCCCGGGAAGCGCTCTGGCCTTCGAGGCCAAGCTGGAGAAGGACCTGCTGGCGTACCACGACAGCGCGATCTACACAGCGACGCGCGATCAGACCGGCATCGACCTGCTCCACCTCTTCGACAAGGGGCCAAGACCCGACTCGGCGGGCGACCTGACGGCCAAGGGCTGGTCCACCGCGATGTACACGCCCTTCGACTTCACCCGCCGGCACGGGCGGGGCCCCCTCCCCGCGCCGAACGACGCGCTGGAGGGGAACCGGTGGGTCTTCGCGTGCAAGGGCGTGGATGTTCGCCTCCTCGAAGCCGATCGCTGTCATCAGTGATACGAGGGGTGGGTGCGCGACAGTGATACGAGGGGAGGGCGCTCGACAGTGACACCATGGGAGGGCGCTCGATCAGGCCGTCGTTGTCACGGCGATGGCGATCTTGCCGCGGGGGCGCCGTCGGTGGCCCTCTCCAGTGGCGGGACCGCCTTCCAGCAGCGCGTGCGCCTGCGCGACGTCGGCCGGCGGCAGGACGGCTCCCAGTGCAGCGGCAACCTGGACGGCGGCCGAGCCGACCCCGCCCGCGCCGCCGTGCACGAGGACCCGTTCCCCGGCCCGCCGCCAGATGCTGGTCTGGCTCAAGGACCCGATGAGCGCCCCCGGCCAGGAGGCCGACGACGTCGAGCTACTACCGCCGCGACGAGGCGAACATCGCCCGCCTTCTTGAGACCCTGCGCGACGTGTTCTGGGCCCTGCACCGTTCGGTGCGGATCCGCCGCGGGCGGGGCCTCCGTTCGCAGTCGGCCGCGACGGTGGACGTCCCGCGGCCGGGACTGCCGTGGCGGGCATCGGTCCGACGTGAGGGGTTCCGAGGCCGCGCGGCCCGCCCACCGGGCGCGCCGCAGAGGGGGCCGCGGCCCCGCCGGGGCTGGCTGGCCCGCGCCACCAGCCAGTAACATCCCGTTCATGCGCCCTGCCCACTACAGCGATGAAGACCTGGAGCAGCACTCCCTGTGCCGACGGGTCGCGGACGACGGGCAGCGCTCGGGGTTCGAGCACGACGTGGACCGGATCCTGTACTCGACGCAGTGGCGCGCGCTCGCAGGCAAGAGCCAGGTCGTCGCCAGCGCCGAACTCGGCGCCTACCACACCCGCCTGACCCACTCGATGAAGGTCGCCCAGCTGGGCCGACGGATGGCCGAGCGCCTGGAGCGGCGCTACGGCGGCCCGAACCCGGCACTGGTGGAGGCGGCGTGCATGGCGCACGACATCGGCCACCCGCCCTTCGGGCACGCCGGTGAGACCGCGCTGCGCGCGACGATGGACGAGCTGCACTTCGCGGCGGGTGTGCTCGACAGCTTCGAGGGCAACGCCCAGACGCTGCACATCCTCACCTTCCTGGCCGCGCACAAGCACGGCGGCCACCGCGGTCTGCACCTGACCAGGGCGTGCCTGGACGCGGCCACGAAGTACCCCTGGGAGCGCGCGCCGCGCGACACCGACCGGGCCCGGCACGCCAAGTGGGGCGTCTACGCGGTCGACCGGCAGGCGTTCGCGTGGGTGCGGGCGGGGCGCGCCGACGAGGCGGTGCCGGTCGAGGAGCAGGTGATGGACTGGGCCGACGACGTCACCTACGCCTGCCACGACGTGGAGGACTTCTACCGCACCGGGCTGATTCCGCTGGCGGCGCTGTTCCCCCCGCCGGGGGCGGCGGGCGGCGACACCGAGCGTGAGACGCAGCGCTTCCTGGACTACGTGGAGGCCAAACGCCGCCGCACGGGCGCGGGCTTCGACCGCGACGAGGCGCTGCACCTGCTGGCGGACATCGCCAAGGCGCTGTCGATCGCGGGCCCCTACTCCGGCCGGCACGCGGACGACGTGGCCGTCAACGCCCGTACCGCCAAGCTGATCGACCACTTCACCCGAGACATCGAGCTGGAGGTCACCGGCACCGCGGCGATCCGCTACGGCGCCCGGCTCGTCGTGCCTGCCGAGCGCCGGGCCGCCTGCGAGCTGCTCAAGGAACTCGTCTGGTGCTACGTCATCGACCGTCCGGCCCTGGCCACCCAGCAGCACGGGAAGCGGCGCATCGTCTCCGAACTGCTGCGCTGGACGCATGACTCACCGCGGCTGCTGCCCGCCGACCGGGCCGAGGAGCTGGAACTGCACGGCGACGCGCTGCGGGCCGCCGCCGACCACATCGCCTCGCTCACCGAGGACCAGGCCATCGCCCTGCACCGCCGCCTGTCCGGCACCGCCCTGGGATCCGTGAGCGACAACGTCTGGCTCTGACCGCGGCAGTCGGTCCGAGACAGCCTCCCGCTCCCGCCCGGGCCGGTCACGCCCCGCAGCACGAGCCCCACAGGGCCGCAGCCCCAACTCGCGCCCGCAGCCGGGAAAACCGTTGGATCCCCGGCTGCGGGGGCCGCAAGCTGTCCGCGTGGACATGAGTGAGGTCGGCGCCCGTCTGGTGGCTCGATTCGGCCCCGGGGCGAGGGGCTGGCTCGCTTCGGTTCCCCACCTCGCCGCCCAGTCGGCGGCGCGCTGGGGGTGCGAGCTGGGTGCGCCGTTCGGGGGCGGTGCCTCCTCGCTCGTGTTCCGCTGCGACTGGCCCGACGGAACACGAGCGGTCCTGAAACTCAGTCCGGACCGGGCCCTGCTGGCCAGGCAGGTGGAGATGCTGCGCGTACTCGCACCGTCCGGTCGTGTGCCGGCGGTACTGGCTGCCGATGCAGGGGCCGGGGCCATGGTGTTGGAGGAGGTGCTGCCCGGCACCGGTGCTGAGGACCTGCCGCGGGCGTCACTGCCGCAGCAGTGGGGGGAACTGCTGGCCGCCCTGCACTCCGTGCCTCCTCCCGCGCACTGGCCGCTGGATCTGCGCGGTCGGTTCGACGAGGCCTTCGTCCGGATCGGCCGGCGGCTGTCCGAGCCGTCCATCGCCGCACGGATCGCCCCCGCCACCTGGCAGCGGACGATACGGCGTTGCGAGACATTGCTGGACAGCCAGACCGGGGTCGTGTTGCTGCACGGCGATCTGCACCTCGGCAACGTCCTGGACGGCGGCCCCTCGCGCGGTCTCACCGCGATCGACCCCAAGGCATGCATCGGCGACCCCTGCTTCGACGCCGTCGACTACACGGTGGCCGGAGCCGGACACGAAGGCGTCGGAGCCCGCTGCCGGAAAGTGGCGGCCGCGTGTGCGCTCGACGAGGACCGGCTGTATGCCTGGAGTCGAGTCGTCGCACCCATGGCAGCGATCGCACATCTCACCTGGGGCGGCCCGGAGTCAGTGGTCGACGAACTGCTCGCTCTGTCGTCCTGAGCCTGAGCGAGTGGCCGTTCGTCCGGGTCGGGCAGGTGCCCGGAGGTTCCGCGCTGTCGGCCTCGCCACCGCCCTCCCGCTCACGGCCTGCGGGGGCGACGACTCCGGAACGGACACATCCGCCCAGGGCTCCGCGTTCTCCGGCTCCAACTCCGTCCTCGGACGGTGACGCGAAGTCGGAGGGCGGCTCGGGCTCGGGCAGCTCCGCGGCCGGCGACAAGGAGTCGGGTTCCGGTGCGGACGTCAAGGGCGATGCGGGCGCGGGCGGGGCACCACCCTCAAGCCCGGCACTGGTACGGGCCACCCCAGCAGCAGAGCAGGAGCAGACCCGCCCGCGGAACGCGCGGCCGCATGGGCCCTCATCCTCAGGGATGAGACCCCCCGGCACCGCGGTACCACCGCCCGGCCCGGTATTCACCTCCGTGGACTCAAGGGGCGGTGCCCAGGCGTTCGTAGCGTGAGTCGTGGGCCGGAACGCGGCCTGCACCACCCGCTGCATGCCTTCCGGGAGTACTCCGTGGCAACCTTCCTCTACCGGCTGGGCCGGTTCTCCTTCCGGCGACGACGGCTCGTCCTCGTGCTCTGGATCGCGGTACTGGCCGCCGTCGGCCTCGGCGCGGCCAGTGTGTCGAGCAGTACGACGGACAGCTTCAGCATCCCCGGCACCCAGTCCCAGCAGGCGACGGACCTGCTGAAGAAGGAGTTCCCGCAGGCGTCGGCCGACGCGGCCACCGCGCAGGTCGTCTTCAAGGCGGCCGACGGACAGAAGCTGACGTCCGGCGCCGCCAAGTCCGAGATCGAGTCCCTGGTCTCCGGGCTCGGCACGGCACACCAGGTGGCACGGGTCGCCGACCCCTACGACGAGGGCGCCGTCAGCAGGGACGGCACCGTCGCCTACGCGCAGGTGACGTACAAGGTCGCGCAGGTCGACGTCACCGACCGGGCCCGCGACGACTTGGCGGACATCGCCGCGAAGGGGGAGCGCGCGGGCCTCGATGTCAGCCTGCGCGGACCTGCCGTCGCCGAGGAGACGCACCAGAGCGCGTCCGAACTGATCGGCATCCTGGTCGCCGCGGTCGTCATGGTCATCACCTTCGGCTCGCTGGTCGCGGCCGGACTGCCGCTCCTGACCGCCCTGTTCGGCGTCGGGATGGCGATCACCGGGATCACCGTCGCGACCGCCTTCATCGACCTCAGCTCCAACACCAGCACGCTCGCGCTGATGCTGGGCCTGGCCGTCGCCATCGACTACGCCCTGTTCATCGTCTCCCGGTACCGGAGCGAACTCCAGGCGGGCCGCGCCCCGGAGGAGGCCGCCGGGCGGGCGCTCGGCACCGCGGGCTCGGCAGTGGTGTTCGCCGGTATGACCGTCGTGATCGCTCTGGTCGGCCTCGGCGTCATCGGCATCAAGATCCTCACTGACATCGGGCTCGGCGCCGCGTTCGCGGTGGTCATCGCCGTACTCATCGCGCTGACGCTGCTGCCCGCCATGCTGGGCTTCGCCGGGGCGCGGGTCGCGGGCGGACGGTACAAGACGCGTCGGATGCGGGCCGTCGAGGACGGCCGCCGCGAGGCGATGGGGGTGCGCTGGGTGAAGTTCGTCCTGCGCAACCCCGTCAAGGTGCTCGGTACCGCGGTCGCCGGTCTGCTCCTGCTGGCGGCTCCGGCCCTGTCGCTCCAGCTCACCATGCCCGACGACTCCACGGCAGCGCCCGGCAGCACCCAGCGCGTCGCCTACGACACCGTCAGTGACGGCTTCGGCCCCGGCTTCAACGGCCCCCTGACGGTCGTCGTCGACGCCCGCGGCAGCGAGGCCCCCAAGGCCGCGGCGAAGGACGCGGCAGCCCTGCTCAAGGACCTGCCCGACGTCGCCTCGGTGAGCCCGGCGACCTTCAACAAGGGCGGCGACGTGGCCCTGATCCGCGCCGTCCCGGGCTCCTCGCCCAGCAGCGAGGAGACGGTCGACCTGGTGTCCACCATCCGCGACCGCAGCGCGGCCCTCCACGGCGAGACCGGCGCCGACCTCATGGTCACCGGCACCACCGCCCTCAACATCGACGTCTCCGACAAGCTGAACGCGGCCCTGATCCCCTACCTGTGCGTGGTCGTCGGCCTGGCGCTGGTCCTGCTGATGCTGGTGTTCCGCTCGCTCCTGGTCCCCGTCAAGGCCGCCGCCGGATTCCTCCTGAGCGTCCTCGCCACGCTCGGAGTCGTCGTCGCCGTCTTCCAGAAGGGCTGGTTCGCGGACGTCTTCGGTGTGGACCAGACTGCCCCGATCGTCAGCATCCTGCCGATCTTCATGGTCGGTGTGGTGTTCGGCCTCGCGATGGACTACGAGGTCTTCCTCGTGACCCGGATGCGGGAGGAGTACGTCCACGGCGCCGGACCGCGCGAAGCCGTCGTCGCCGGGTTCCGGCACGGGGCCCGGGTGGTCACCGCCGCCGCGATCATCATGATCGCCGTGTTCGCCGGGTTCGTCTTCAGCGACACCACGATGATCAAGTCGATGGGCCTGGGCCTGGCCGCCGCCGTTCTCCTGGACGCCTTCGTGGTGCGGATGACCATCGTCCCCGCGGTGATGGCCCTGCTCGGCGACCGCGCCTGGTCGCTCCCCGGTCCGCTGGACCGGCTGCTGCCGAACGTGGACGTGGAGGGCGAGAAGCTGCGCCACCTGCTCGACGACGACGCCGAGCACACGGTCCAGCTCGCCCCCGTGCCCGTCAGGAAGGGCTGAGCCGCCGCACCGTACGATCCGGAGCGGGGCCCGAGCCGCCCCGCCGCCCCACAGCACCCCTGTCGGCCCTACCCCCGGGGACCGGCAGGGGCTCCCGCGTCGAGAAGGTGTACGAGGTGTACGACGTGACCGCACCGACCGCTGCCCGGCCATCGGCACCGACGTCCTCCGGCACGCCCGAAACGCTGCTCGGCGGGGTCGAGAGACGCTCCGACGCCGCGGTCCTGCGCTGGCTCATGCGCGTCCGGCAGGCGGATCTGAGCCATCCCTGGGTCCGGCGCTGGACGATGCCGGTGATCTGCGCGCTGTTCGCCGTCCCGGCCCTGCAACAGGCCGCGGACGGCGCGAGCCCCGGCCTGCCGTGGATGCTGGTGCTGACGGCCGTCCTGTGCCTGCCGCTGCTGTGGCGGTGCCGACGGCCCATCCTGACCTTCGCCATCACCTCCGCCGCGTCCCTGGTCGTCCTCGCCCTGGACACCGCCACCGGCGCGGAGGCCGCCCGGGTGGCGGCGCTGCTCAACGTGGGCCGCAGCGCCCGCCCCGTACAGCTGGCGGTCTGTGTGGCGGTGGCCATCACGCAGACGTCCGTGGCCGCCTTCGCCCAGAACCAGAGCCACACCACCGGCATGCAGACCGCGGTGGTGGCGATCGTCCAGGCGCTCCTGGTGGCCGCGGTCGCCGCGGCGGGCGTGGTCGGCCGCGTCGTCAACGCCTACGTCGTGGCGCTGAAGGAACGCGCAGCCCGCCTGGAGGTCGAACGCGACCAGCGCGCCCGCCTCGCCGCCGCCACTGAGCGCTCCCGTGTCGCCCGCGAGATGCACGACATCCTCGGCCACACCCTCGCCGTCATCGTCGGCCTCGCGAACGGCGCCGCCGGACTGACCACCACGAAACCCGAACGCGGCGCCCAGGCCCTGCGCATCATCGCCGACAGCGGCCGGGGCGCCCTGGCCGAGCTGCGCCGTCTGCTCGCCGTCGTCGGCGACGACGAGAAGGCCACGTCCGCGGACGCCCCGCTCGCCCCGCAACCGGGTCTCGACGACCTCGACGCGCTCCTGGAACGGGTGCGCGCCGCAGGCCCCGCCGTCACCCTGCACACCGAGGGCTCCCCGGCCGGCCTGCCGCCCGGCCTCCAGCTCGCCGTCTACCGCGTTGTCCAGGAGGCGTTGACCAACACCCTCAAGTACGCGGCGCCCACCACGAGCGTGCGCATCAGGATCACCGTCGACGAGGCGGCCGTGGACCTGACGATCGAGGACACCGGACCGTCGCTCGCTCCCGGCGACGACACCGAAAGCCGCGGCCTGGTCGGCATGCGCGAACGGGCCGCGCTGTACGGAGGCGGCGTCACCGCGGGCTTCAACGACCGCGGCGGCTGGACCGTCCGCGCCCACTTCCTGCTCGCCACCGCCCCCGCACCCACGGAGAAGCGACTCGTATGACCACCGTCCTCATCGTCGACGACCAGGCCCTGCAACGGCTCGGCTTCAGCATGCTGATGGAGCAGTACGCCGACCTGAGCGTGGTCGGCGAGGCCACCCACGGCGGCGAAGCGGTCCGCATGACCGCCGAACTCCGCCCGGACGTCGTGCTCATGGACGTCCGCATGCCCGGCATGGACGGCATCGAGGCCACCCGCCGCATCGTCGGCTCCGGCGGTCGCTCACGGGTCCTCGTGCTGACCACGTTCGACCTGGACGAGTACGCGTACGAGGCGCTGCGCGCCGGTGCCAGCGGTTTCCTCCTGAAGGACGCCCTGCCCGACGAACTCGTCGGCGGGATCCGGGCGGTGGCAGCGGGGGACGCCGTCATCGCCCCCGGCCTGACCCGCAAGCTCATCGACGCCTACACCGAACGCCTGCCGGGCCGCACCCCCGACCAGGAGCGCAGGCTCTCCGCGCTCAGCGAACGCGAACGCGAGGTCCTCACCGCGATGGCCACGGGCTGGAGCAACGCCGAGATCGCCGAGGGGCTGTGCCTGGCGGAGTCCACGGTCAAGTCCCATGTGAGCCGGGTGCTGGGGAAGATCGGCGCGCGGGACCGGGTGCAGGCAGTGATTTTCGCCTATGACACGGGGCTTGTGCGGCCGGCGTGAGGGCAGTTCCGGTCCGGTCGGCGGATGAAGGGGGACCGCCGCAAGGACCGGCGCCACGGGGGCGATGATCGGGGCAGCCCGGAGGGGGCACGCCGCGGTGCGCGGCGTGCCCCCTCGGTGCCCGGGGCGGGTCAGTCCGTGAGCAGGTCCGCCACCTCCCGCGCGCGGTCCTTGACGAAGTAGTGGCCCCCGCCCTCGACGACCGCGAGGGTCACGTCGTGGGCGTAGTGCTCCCAGGCGCGGTAGCCGGTGGTGTAGTCGGCGGTGAGCGGGTCCGCGTCGCCGATCAGTACGTGCACCGGGGTGCGCAGGCGGTCGAAGGTGGTGGCGGTGTCGCGGTGGAGTCGCGCGCCCTCCAGCATGTCGTGGCGGACGACGGACAGGACGCGGTGGCGGTCGGTGCCGTCCAGGGCGCCGGAGAAGCCGCCGACGGCGTGCAGATCGGCGTACAGGCGGTCCTCCTCGACGGCCGCGAGGCGGTCGACCGCGGTGGCCGCGTCGCCCTGCGGGAACGCCGCGCCGAGTACCAGCCGCGCGGCCGGCGTGCCGCGGTCCTCCAGGGCGCGGGCGACGGCCACGGCGAGGAGCGTGCCGACGCAGTGCCCGTACAGGGTGTACTCCCCGCGCACGGTGTCGGTGATCTCCTTGGCGAGGAGTTCGACGGTCTCCGCCCAGGGCTGCAGCGGTTCGTCGGGGCGCACCGGATCGTGGCCCGGCAGTTCGACGGCCCACAGGTCCGTGTGCGCCGGGAGGTGCCCGGCCAGGGCCTGGTAGGCGGTGGCGTTGCCGCCGCCGTAGGGGACGCAGACCAGGGTGTGGCGGGGGGCGTCCGCGGCGGCCGGGCGGTCGGGGGTCAGGCGGTGCAGGAGCCGGGGCGCGCCCTGGGCCGTGTCCGTCGAGGCGAGGCGGGCGGCGAGGCGGCGCGGCGTGGGGTGCTTGAAGACCTCCACCACGCGCAGGCCGTGGCCGATGGCGCGGGCCAGCGCGACCGCCTTGAACGAGTCGCCCCCGGCGTCGAAGAAGTCGTCGTCGACACCGACCGCGTCGACGTCGGTGTCGAGGACCTCGCTCCAGGCCCGCACGACATGCAGTTCGAGGGCGCCGGCGGCCCGGTCGGCCGCGGGCGCCGAGGCGGCGCGCGCCGGTGCGGGCAGGGCCGCGCGGTCCAGCTTGCCGTTGCCGGTCAGCGGGATGGCGGCGAGCGGCACGAAGGCCGCGGGGATCATGTAGTCGGGCAGGACGGTGCGCAGCGCGGCTCGCAGCGCCGCCGGTGCGGGCAGGGCCCCGGACGCCGCCGGTACGACGTACGCCGTCAGTGCCTTCTCCCCGGCGGCGTGCACACGGGCGTCGACGCGGGCGTCGGCCACGTCGGGGCGCGCGAGCAGCGCCGCCTCGATCTCGCCGGGCTCGATGCGGAAGCCGCGGAGCTTGATCTGGTCGTCCGAGCGCCCCACGTACTCGAGGCGCCCCAGCGGGGTCCAGCGGGCCAGGTCGCCCGAGCGGTACAGCCGGCCGCCGGGCGTCCCGAACGGGTCGGCCACGAACCGCGCCGCGGTCAGACCCGGCCGGTTCAGATAGCCCCGCGACACCTGGTCGCCGCTCACGTACATCTCGCCCACGACACCGGGCGGCACGGGCCGCAGCGCGGCGTCCAGGACCCGCACCCCGAGGCCGGGCAGGCCCACACCGATCGCGCTGCCCACCGCGTCCCGCACCAGGGCGGCGTCCAGCGGGCCGTACGTGACATGCACGGTGGTCTCCGTGATGCCGTACATGTTCACCAGGCGCGGCGCGTCGTCGGCGTGCCGCCCGTACCACTCGGTGAGCCGCGGCAGGTCCAGTGCCTCGCCGCCGAACACCACGGTGCGCAGCGCGAGCCCGGACCCGAGCGCCGGGTTCTCGCGGTCGGCGCGGATGAGCTGGTGGAAGGCCGAGGGCGTCTGGTTGAGCACCGTCACCCCCTCGCGGACCAGCAGGGCGAGGAAGTCCTCCGGCGACCGGCTGACCTCGTACGGCACGGTCACGAGCCGCCCGCCGCGCAGCAGCGGCCCCCACAGCTCCCACACCGAGAAGTCGAAGGCGGGGGAGTGGAACATCGTCCAGACGTCGTCGGCGCCGAACGCGAACAGGTCCTGGGCGCGGGTCATCAGACCGATCACGTTGCGGTGGGTGACGAGGACACCCTTGGGGCGGCCCGTGGAACCCGAGGTGTGGATGACGTACGCGGCGTCGTCGGGGTGGGGCGTGCCGCCGCGCTCGGCCGGAGTCAGGTCGTGGGCGGGAAGCCCGGCGAGCGCGGCCTCCGTGGCCGGGGTGCCGAGGACGACCCGCGGCCCTTCCGGCAGCCGGTCTGCGAACCCGGCGGCGGTGACGACGAGTTCGGGGCGCGTGTCGGTGAGCGTGTACGCGATCCGGTCCGCCGGGTGACCCGGGTCGACCGGCACGTACGCGGCCCCCGACTTGAGGATCGCGAGGACGGCGACGACGAGTTCGGGCGACCGGGGCAGCGCCACGGCCACGAACCTGCCGGGTCCGGCGCCGTGCCCGCGCAGGAGCCGGGCGAGGCGGTTCGCGGACGCGTTCAGCTCCGCGTAGCCGAGGGTCCGGCCGTCGCCGGTGACGGCGGGCCGCAGCGGGTGGGCGCTCACGGTCGCCTCGAAGGCACGGTCCACGGTGAGGTCGGGCACCGGGGCGCCGGGGCCGCCCGCCCGCGCCCACCGCTCCAGGGTCCCGCGCTCCTCCGGCGCGAGGACGTCCACGGCGCCGACGCGCCGCTCGGGCCCGGCCACCAACTGCTCCACGACCCGCACGAAACGCTCCGCGAACTCTTCGGCCGTGGCCCGGTCGAAGAGGTCGGTCGCGTACTCCAGGTGTCCGAGGACGCCGTGCCCCGGCAGCGCCGCCAGGCTGAGGAACAGGTCGAACTTCGCGGTCCTGCCGCGCAGCGGCTCCAAGGCCGCCCGCAGGCCCGGCAGGGCGAAGTCCTCGCGGGCGAAGTTCTGCCAGGCGAGCACCACCTGGACCAGTGGGGCGTACGCGGTCGACCGCTCGGGGTTGAGGACCTCCACCAGGCGCTCGAAGGGCACGTCCTGGTGCTCGTACGCCGCCAGGGACTTGGCGCGCACCTGGTCGAGCAGGTCGAGGAAAGTCGGGTTGCCCGCGAGCCGGGCGCGCAGCACCCAGGTGTTGACGAAGAACCCGACCAGGTCCGCGAGGTTCTCGTCGGTGCGGTTGGCGATGGGCGAGCCGACCGCGATGTCGTCACCGGCCCCGAGCGCGTGCAGGAGGACCGTGAGCGCGGACTGGAGCACCATGGAAGAGGTGGCGCCGCGCTCGCGGGCCAGTGTCTCCACCGCTTCGGCGGTGCGCTGGTCGAGGGCGAACTCCACCACGTCGCCGCGGTGGCTCGCGACCGGCGGCCGGGGCCGGTCGGTGGGCAGGCGCAGGGGCTGCGGCAGGTCCCGCAGCTCGTCCTTCCAGTAGGCGATCTGCGCGGACAGCAGGCTGTCGGGGTCGTCCTCGCCGCCGAGCAGCTCCCGCTGCCACAGGGTGTAGTCGATGTAGCTCACGGGCAGCTCGGACCACTGCGGTGCCCGGCCGCGCAGCCGGGCCGTGTAGGCCAGGGAGACGTCCCGGGCGAGCGGCGCGAACGACTCGCCGTCCCCGGCTATGTGATGGATCATCAGGAGAAGTACGTGGTCCTGCTCGGCGAGGCGCAGCAGGCAGGCGCGGACCGGTATCTCGGACGCCAGGTCGACGGGGGCCGCCGCCGCCTCGCTCAGGGCCCGGTCGAGGTCCTGTGCGGCGACCTCGACCACGGGCAGGTCCAGGCGCAGCTCCGCGGCGTCCACGACGTGCTGGCGGGGCTCGCCCGCGGCGTCCTCGGGGAACAGCGTGCGCAGGCTCTCGTGGCGGACGACCACGTCCCGCAGCGCCGCGGCGAGCACCGGCACGTCCAGCGTGCCGGTCAGGCGCAGCGGGAACGGCGCGTGGTACGTGGCAGACTCGTCCTCGAACTTGTCCAGGAACCACAGGCGGCGCTGCGCGAACGACAGCGGCACGGCCTCGGGGCGCACGGTCGCGCGCCGCAGCGGCAGCCGGGTCACGGAGTCCGTGGGCAACTGCTCGGCCATGGCGAGGACCGTGGGCGCGGCGAACACGGTCCGCAGCGGCACCTCCACCCCGAGGACCGCGCGGATCCTGCTGACGAGGCGGGTCGCGAGGAGCGAGTGGCCGCCGAGGGCGAAGAAGTCGTCGTCGACGCCGACCCGGTCCAGGCCGAGCACCTCGGCGAACAGGCCGCACAGCAGCTCTTCCCGCGGCGTGCGCGGCGCCCGGCCCGTCGCCGCCGGGGCGAAGTCCGGTACGGGCAGCGCCCGCCGGTCCAGCTTCCCGTTCGGCGTCAGCGGCACCTCGGCCACGGCCACGACGGCCGCGGGCACCATGTGCGCGGGAAGCCGCTCGCCGAGGTGCCCGCGCAGCGAGCCCACCAGAGCGCCGATGCGGGGGGCGGCGGAGGGGTCGGTGACCCGGGCGGCGCTCGGGCCCGAGCCCGGCAGGGGGAGGGGAGCCATGACCCGGCCCGGGGCCTGCGCGCCGTGCAGCGGTACGGCGTCCTTCCCGTGCGTCAGCACGGCGTCGAAGCACTCCACCCCCGCCCGGGAGAAGGAGGGCTCCGCGGTCAGGCCCTGTCCGGTCGCCCACGCCCACAGGTCGTGCGGGTCCAGGGCCGTGCCGCCGGTCACCGGGGCGTCGCCCAGGCCCAGTTGGGCGGCCGTCGCCGCCTCGGCGGTCAGCCGTGCGTTCGGGATGCCGGTGACACGGAACGGACCCGTGTCCTGCCGGGCCCGGCACAGCTCCGCCAGCTCGGCGAGGTCACCGGCGTCGCGGCCCCAGACCACCTCGTCGAGCCGCTCCGGGTCGAGCGCGGCCGCGGGCGGAGCCGGGTGCAGGACGACGTCGTAGCGGTGCCGGGTGAGTTCGTTGTGGACACGGCCCGCCTTGATCCGCACGTTCACCCCGGCGACGCCGTTGCGCGCGGCCCAGTCGGTGAACCACTCCGGGGCGAGGGCCAGTTCCGGCTCCAGGAGCAGCGCGCGGGCCACGGCGTTGCGGGCCGCCTGCGGGGTGTCCTCGGGGCGCTGCGCGCGCTGCACACCGGAGTGGAACAGGTGCAGGGTGGCGGCGTTGCGCACGTCACCGACGAGGATCCGGCCGCCCGGGGCGAGGAGCGGCAGCGCCCGGGTGAGGACGCGGTCCAGATAGCCGGCGTCGGGGAAGTACTGCGCCACCGAGTTCAGGACGACGAGGTCGAAGTGGCCGTGCGGCAGCCCCGACACGTCGTCCGCGGCCTGGTGGCGCAGCGTGGCCACGTCCGCGTACCCGGCCTCGGCGACCTCCCCGCCGAGGCGTTCCACGACCTCCGCCGACAGGTCGGTGCCCCAGTACTCCGTCACCCGGCCGACGAGCCGCGCCATCAGCAGTCCCGTGCCGACGCCGAGTTCCAGCACCCGGGACGGCCGCTCGGCGGCGATCCGCGCCACCGTCGCGTCCCGCCACTCCCGCATCTCCGCCGGCGGGACGGGGCGGCCGGTGTAGCTGGAGTCCCACCCGGTGAAGTCCTCCCCCCACGGGGCGCGCGCGTCGGCGTACACCCGGTCGTAGATCCGCGCCCAGCCCTCGACCTGCTGCTCCGCGGCCACGGCTGCGGGCAGATCGGTGCCCGGCACCACATAGCCGACCAGGCGGCGCTCACCGGTGCGGTCCTCGACGAACGACACCACGGCCTGGGCGACGCCCGGGTGGGCGTCGAGGGCGGCCTCGATCTCACCGGGCTCGACACGGAATCCACCGATCTTGAGCTGGGCGTCGGCGCGCCCCAGGAAGGCGATCTCGCCCGTGCCCGCGTCCGTCTCCGTCCACGCCGCGATGTCCCCCGTCCGGTACATGCGCTCGCCCGGCTCCCCGAACGGGCAGGCCACGAAGCGTTCCGCCGTCAGCGCGAAGCGGCCCAGATAGCCGCGGGCGAGGCCGTTGCCCGCCACGTACAGCTCCCCGGGCACGCCCGGCGGCACGGGCCGCAGGGCGGAGTCGAGGATGTAGGTCCGCATGCCGTCCATCGGCCGGCCGATCGGAACCGGGTCCTGCACCGGCAGGACGGGCGGGACGACGTGGTACACGCCCGCCGTGGTGATCTCGGTGGGTCCGTAGCCGTTCACGACGGACACCCCGGGGCAGGCCCTGAGGACCTGCTCGACCTCGGCCACGGGGACCACGTCGCCGCCGACCCACACGTCCAGGAGCCCGGCGAACGCCGTGGGGTCCTCGTGCACGACCACCTTGAACAGGCCCGCCGCCACGCACACCGCGGTCACGCCGTGCGCGGCGACGAGTCCCGCGAGACCGCGCGCGTCCAGGCGGCCCTGCGGCGCGACCACGACCGTGCCGCCGTGCAGCAGCGGGGTCCACAGCTCATAGGTCGAGGGGTCGAAGGACTGCGGGGAGTGCAGCAGGATCCGCCGGTGCGCGGGGCCCGCGTGCCGCCGGTCGAGGGCCAGGCCCGCGACGGCGCGGTGGGTGCAGCCGACGCCCTTGGGCACCCCCGTGGAGCCGGACGTGTACATCACGTAGGCCAGTTCGTCCGGGTGCCGCTCGCGTACGGGGGCCCGGTCCGCGGCCAGGTCGATCTCCCGGGCGGTGTCCGGGTCGTCGAGGAGCAGGTACGGGCAGCCGCTCCGCGGGAGCCGGGCCGCGAACTCCGTGTCGGTGAGGACCAGGACGGGAGCGGAGTCGCGCAGCATGAACTCCAGGCGCTCGGCCGGGTAGTCCGGGTCGAGCGGCACGTACGCGCCGCCCGCCTTGAGGATCGCCAGCTGGGCCACGACCAGGTCCGCCGACCGGGGCAGGGCGAGGCCCACGAGCGTGTCGCGGGCGACGCCGCGCCCGGCGACGACCCGCGCGAGCCGGTTGGCCCGCGTTTCGAGGTCCCGGTAGGTGAGCCGCTGTTCCCCGAAGACCACGGCGGGCGCGTCGGGTGCCGCGGCGGCCTGCTCGGCGAACAGCACGTCGAGGGTGCGGTCGGGCAGCGGCACGGCGGAGTCGTTCCAGTCGGTCAGCACGCGTGCCCGCAGGGCGTCGGGAAGGACGGCGACACCGCCCACCGGCACGTCGGGGTCGACGGCCAACTGGTGCAGGATCCGCGCGTACGCGGCCGCGATGTCCGTGACCCGGTCGCGCGGGAAGAGGTGGTGCTGGTACTGGATCACCGCCTTGAGGTGCGGCTCGGCCATCGCGAGGACGCCCATCGGGTAGTGGGTGCCGCTGAGCGGGCTGATCCCGGTGATGCGCACGCCCGCCGCGTCGGTCGCCTCGCCGATGCCCGCGCCGTCGATCGGGTACGACTCCAGGCCCACCATCGTGTCGAAGAGGGTGCTCAGGCCGAGGGCCTGCTGGATGTCGAGCAGCCCGTGGTGATGGTGGTCGAGGAGCGCGGCCTGCCGTTCCTGCAACTCCGTGAGGACCTCCCGCAGGGTCCGTCCGGGCGCGCAGCGGACCCGGACCGGCAGGGCGTTGATGAACAGGCCGACCATGGCGTCCACGCCCGGGAGCTGCGGCGGCCTGCCGGACACGGTCGTGCCGAACACGACGTCCGCACGCCCGGTGAGACCCGCGAGGAGCACCGCCCACGCGCCCTGCAGCAGGGTGCTCGGGGTCACCCCCCACTCCGCCGCCGACCGCGCGAGGGCACGTGCCGTCCGGGGCGGCAGCGGTACGTCGACGAGGCCGGTGCCGTCGCTGTGCCCGTCCACCGGCGTGCCCGGAGCGAGCAGCGTGGGCTCTTCGACCCCGGCCAGCTCGGCGGCCCAGGCCCGCGCGGCCGCGTCCTGGTCCTGCCGCGCCAGCCAGGCCAGGAAGTCGCGGTACCCCGTGGTGCCCGCCAGAGCTGCCCCGTCGCCCTCCGCCGCGTACAGTAGCGGCAGTTCCCGCATCAGGACCGGCAGCGACCAGCCGTCGATCAGTACGTGGTGCACCGCGAGGACGAGGTCCCAGCGGTCCGCGGCCAGCTTCACCAGGGAGAGCCGCAGCAGCGGCGGCGCGGCCGGGTCGAAGTAGGCGCGGCTGTCGGCGGCAAGGAAGCGCCGCAGTTCCTCGTCGCGCTCCTGGTCGCCCAGCGCGCTGAGGTCCAGGAGGTGCCAGGGCAACGCGACCCGCTGGGACACCAGCTGCCGCCATCCGCCCGCCGGGTCCTGCGCGAACGCCACCGTCAGGTTCGGGTGCCGGTCGAGCAGCGCCTGCCCGGCCGTACGCATGCGCTCCGGGTCGACCGTCCCGGACAGGTGGAGGACGAGCTGCATGTGGTAGGCGTCCACCGGGGCGCCGTCACCGCCAGGGCCGCTGCCGGCGGACCGCGGACCGCCCGCGTGGCCCGGGGCGCCGTCGGAACGGGCACCGGCGCCCGCGGACACCCCGGTGAGCATGCTGTGGAACAGCAGACCGGACTGCATCGGCGTGAGCGGCCACACGTCCGTGAGACCGGGGTACCTGCGCTGCCACAGGTCCAGTTCGGTCTGGTCGATGTCGACCAGGGGCGTGTCGGAGGGGGTCAGGGAGCCCGCGCCGGGCTGCTCCGCGTGCCGGGCGAGCGCTTCCAGGGCGGTGCGCCACGCCTGCGCGAGCTCTTCCACGTCGGCGCCGGGGAGCAGCTGGTCGGGGTGGCTGAGGCGGGCGCCGAGGCGGGGTCCGTCGGCGGCGTCGGTGACGTACGCGTTGATGTCCAGGGTCGCCAGGGCGGGCATGCCCGCGTCCGGCTCGGGGACGAGGGCCTCGGTGCCCTCGGCGAAGGTGAAGCCGAGGCCGCGCAGGTGCTCGGGCATGTTGCCGGACGCCGCGTAGTGACCCAGGTAGTTGAAGGAGATCTGCCCGGCGGAGTGCCGGGCGAGTACGTCAGCGGTGCCGGGGTTGAGGTGGCGGAGCATGCCGTAGCCGACGCCCTTGTCGGGGACGGCGACGAGCTGTTCCTTGACGGCCCGCACGGCAGCTCCGGCGGCGGCGCCGCCCGCGAGGGCGTCCTCCACGTCGACCCCGCTCACGTCGAGCCGTACGGGGAACACGCTGGTGAACCAGCCCACCGTGCGGGACAGGTCCGCGCCCGGCGCTGCGGCCTCCTCCCGGCCGTGGCCCTCGACGCGCATCAGCAGCGTGCTCTCGTCGGTGCCGCGGCGGGCCCGCCACCGGCCCACGGCGAGGGCGAGCGCGGTCAGGAGCCCGTCGTTGACGCCGCAGCGGAAGGCGCCGGGCAGCGTGGTGAGCAGGGTCCGGGTCAGGGACGCGGGCAGTTCCAGGTGCACGTGCCGGACGGTGGCCGCCACGTCGACGGCCGGGTCGAACGGGCGCGGGCCGAGGTCCGGGTCGGGCCCGGCGAGGATCCCGCGCCACAGCGCGAGTTCCCCGGTGCGGCGCTCGGACGCCGCCTCCCGCGTCAGGGCGTGGGCCCAGCGGCGCGCGGACGTGGCCACCTCGGCGAGGCGCGGGGCGTGGCCCTCGCGGACCTGCTCCCAGGCGGCGGCGAGGTCGGGCAGGAGGATGCGCCAGGAGACGCCGTCGACCACCAGGTGGTGCAGGACGACGATCAGACGACCCGCGGCGCCCGGCCCCGCGTCGCACCACACGAACTGCGCCATCACCCCGGCGGCCGGGTCCAGGCGGCCCGCCGCGGCGTCGAGTTCGGCCTGGGCGACACCGTGCCACGCCTCGTCCCAGCGGCCGTCGCACGGCACCCGCCGGATCAGGCCCGCCGGGTCGACCGCGCCGGCCGGCGCCACGTCGAGACCGGGTGCGGCCCCGGTCACCAGGGTCGAGCGGAGCACGTCGTGCCGGTCGAACACCGCGGTCAGCGTCGCGGTCAGGCCGGCCGCGTCGATGCCGGCGGGCAGGTCCACCACCGTGGACATCGCGAACCGGTCGTAGCCGCCGAGGGCCGTCACGAACCGGGCCGCGGGCAGCAGCGGCATGAAGCCGACACCGCCGGTCGCGTCCTCGGTGAGGAGCGCGTCCTCGCGTCCGGCCGTCGCGACCTCCGCGAGGCGGGCCACGGTGCGCTGCTCGAAGATCTGCCGGGGAGTGACCTCGACGCCGTGCGCGCGGGCGCGGGAGACGACCTGGATGGACCGGATGCTGTCGCCGCCGACGACGAAGAAGTCGTCGTCCACACCGACCCGGTCCGCGCCGAGCACCTCGGAGTAGACCGCGGCCAGCGCCTCCTCCACGGCCGTCCGCGGCGCACGGTAGGCGCCCCCGCCGAACTCCGGCTCCGGCAGGGCCCGGTGGTCCACCTTGCCGTTCGGTGTCAGCGGCAGCCGGTCGATGAGGACGAACGCCGCGGGCACCATGAACTCCGGCAGCTTCCCCGCGAGGAACTTCCGCAGCTCACGCGCCGACACCGCGCCCGTGAGGTCCATGTCGAAATCGGCGAGGCTGTCGGCGCCGTCGCGCACGCCCAGGTCCACCGGCACCACGTGCGCCACGAGCCGCCGCTCCCCGGCCTCCGTCCCGCGCGCGGTCACCACGGCCTGGGCGACGCCCGGGTGGCCGGTCAGGGCGGCCTCCACCTCGCCCGGCTCGACGCGGTAGCCGCGGATCTTGATCTGGGAGTCGGCGCGGCCGTGGAAGAGGAGCCGCCCGTCGTGCGTGCGCACGACGACGTCACCGGTGCGGTACATGCGCTCGCCAAAGCCGCCGAACGGGCAGGCGACGAACCGCTCGGAGGTCAGGGCGTGCCGCGTCGGATAGCCCCGGGCGAGCTTGTCACCGGCGATGTACAGCTCGCCGGGCACGCCGGACGGCACCGGCCGCAGCGCCTCGTCCAGGACGTACAGACGGGTGTTGTCCAGGGGCCCGCCCATCGGTACCACCGCTTCGACGTCGGCGGGCGACGCCATGGTGTGGGCGGACGCGGCCACCGTCGCCTCGGTCGGACCGTACCCGTTCACGACGACGATGCCGGGGCAGGCCTCCATGATCCGCTCCACGGACTCCGGGGACACGACGTCGCCGCCCGACCACACCTCGCGGACACCGGCGAACGCGGCGGGCATCTCGTCGGCGACCACCCGGAACAGGCCCGCGGCCATGACGACGGACGTCACCCGGTGCTCGGCGACGACCCGGGCGAGGGCGGCCGGGTCGGGGCGACCGGCCGGGCCGACCACGAGCGCCCCGCCGCGCAGCAGCGCCACCCACAGTTCCATGGTGCTCGCGTCGAAGGCCTGGGCCGAGTGCAGCAGGACGCGTTCGTGGGCGTCGCCGTCGAAGCGGCGGTCGAGGGCCAGGCCCACCACGCCCCGTTGGGTCACCCCGACGCCCTTGGGCAGCCCGGTCGACCCGGACGTGTACATCACGTACGCGAGTTGCTGCGGGTCACCCGCACGGACGGCGTCCGGTGCCGGGGCCGAGGCCCGCGCGATCTCCCGGGCGGTGTCCGGATCGTCGAGCACCAGCAGCGGGCAGTCGTGCTGCGGCAGTTCCGCGGCGCCCGCCGTGTCGGTGAGGATCAGCACGGGTCGCGTGGCGCACAGCATGAACGTGAGCCGCTCGGCCGGGTAGCCGGTGTCGACGGGCAGATAGGCGCCGCCCGCCTTGAGGACGGCGAGGAGCGCCACGACCTGCTGCGCGGAGCGCGGCAGCGCGAGACCCACGACGGACTCCCGGCCCACGCCGTGCGCGGCGAGCACCCGGGCGAGCCGGTCGGCGCGGGCGTCGAGGTCCGCGTAGGTCAGGACGTTCGCACCCTCGTGCACGGCGACGGCGGCCGGCTGTTCGGCGGCCCGCAGCGCGAACACTTCGGCGACGGTCAGCGCGGGCAGCTCCGTCCGGGTGGCGTTCCCCTCGGTGTGCAGCCGCTCCCGTTCGGCCCGGTCGAGGAGGTCCACGGTGTTCACCGGGGCCTCCGGCGCGGCCACCAGCCGGCGCAGGGCCCGGACGAAGCGCTCCGCGAGCCGCTCCACCGACACCCGGTCGAAGAGGTCGGTGGCGTACTCGATCAGCCCCTGGCCCTCGGTCCCGTGCGTGCCCTCGGCCTCCGCGAGGTGCAGCGACAGGTCGAACCGCGACGTTCCCGTCCTGGCCCAGAACTGCTCGACGCGCTCGATGCCGGGCAGGTCGAGCACGGCAGGGTCGGTGTTCTGCCAGCCGAGCACGGTCTGGAACAGCGGATGGTACGCGCCGGAACGCTCCGGGTTGAGGAGTTCCACCAGGCGCTCGAAGGGGACGTCCTGGTGGTCGTACGCGGCCAGGGCCTTCTCCTGGACCTGCGTGAGGAGCTCGGTGAAGCTGTGCCGTCCGCCGACCCGGGCCCGCAGCACCCAGGTGTTGACGAAGAACCCGATCATGCCGTCCGCGGCGGCGTCCGTGCGGCCCGCTGTGGGCGTACCTATCGGAATGTCGTCGCCGCCGCCCGACCGGTGCAGGAGCACGGCCAGAGCCGCCTGGAGCACCATGGAGACGGTCATGTGATGGCGCCGCGCCAACTCCGCCACCGCTGCGAGCAGTTCGGTGTCGAGTGTGAACTCCACGACGTGGCCGCGGTGACTGGCGCGTGCGGGACGGGGCCGGTCGGTGGGCAGCGGCAGCGGCTGCGGCACCCCGGCCAGCTCCTGCTGCCAGTACGCGGCCTGCCGCGCGAGCAGGCTGTCGGGGTCCTCCGGGTCACCCAGTACGTCCCGCTGCCACAGCGCGTAGTCGGCGTACTGGAGGGGCAGTTCGGGAAAGCGCGGCTCGTGGCCGCCGGCCCGGGCCGCGTACGCGGTGGACAGGTCCTGGAACAGCGGCGCGAGCGACTGCCCGTCGGCGGCGATGTGGTGGATCACGAGGCAGAGGACGTGCTCGTCGGGGGCGACGCGCAGGACCGCCGCGCGCACGGGGACGTCCGCGGCCAGGTCGAACTCGTGCCGGGCGAGCCGCGTGACCTCGTCGTCGCCCGCGGCCGCGGACAGCTCCCCTACGGACACCTCCAGTCGCGCACGGGCCTGCGTGACGTCCAGGACCTGCTGGTAAGGGGTGCCGTCCGGTTCCTGCCGGTAGACCGTGCGCAGGATCTCGTGCCGGGCCACCACGTCCGCGACGGCCGCGGCCAGGGCGTCGGCGTCGAGCGTGCCGTGCAGCCGCAGGGCCACCGGGATGTTGTACGTCGCCGACGGGCCCTCGAAGTGGTCGATGAACCACAGCCGGTGCTGGCCGTACGACAGCGGCACCCGCTCCGGGCGTTCGGCGCGGCGCCGCAGCGCGGTCCGCTCGGTCCCGCCCGTGCGTACGTGCGCGGCCAGGCGCGCCACCGTGGGGTGGTCGAAGACCGCGCGGATCGGGACCTCGGCGCCGAGCGCGGTACGGATCCGCCCCGTGAGGCGCATCGCCAGGAGCGACTGCCCGCCCAGGTCGAAGAAGTCGTCGTCGACGCCGACCTCGGGCACGCCGAGCACCTCGGCGAACAGGGCGGCCAGCTCCGCCTCCTGGGGCGTTCCGGGCGCGCGGAAGGGCGTGGTGGTGGTGCGGTCGGGGGCGGGCAGGGCCTTGCGGTCGAGCTTGCCGTGGGGGGACAGGGGCAGCCGGTCGAGCGTCACATAGGCGCTGGGGATCATGTACTCCGGCAGCTGTCCCGCCAGGTGGGCGCGCAGCCGGTCGGGGTCGGGCCGGGTCGCGTCGTCGGCGGGGACGACGTAGGCGACGAGGTGGTCCGTGCCGTGGATGTCGTGTGCGAGGACGGCGGCTTGGGTGAGGTGGGGGTGGGTGGTGAGGGCGGTCTCGATCTCGGCGGGTTCGATGCGGTAGCCGCGGATCTTGGTCTGGGTGTCGGTGCGGCCGAGGTAGTGGAGGTGTCCTTCG
>NZ_WPNZ01000059.1 GCF_009755605.1 Streptomyces typhae | reverse complement strand
CGCGCCGGTGTCGGTGCAGTCGATGACGACGACGCGTACGTCGGACATCGGGGCGACGTTGCAGCAGATCGCGGAGTTGACGGCGTCGGGTTGTCAGATCGTGCGGGTGGCGTGTCCGACGCAGGACGACGCGGACGCGTTGGCGACGATCGCGCGGAAGTCGCAGATTCCAGTGATCGCGGATATTCACTTCCAGCCGAAGTATGTGTTCGCGGCGATCGAGGCGGGGTGTGCGGCGGTCCGGGTGAATCCGGGGAACATCAAGCAGTTCGACGACAAGGTCAGGGAGATCGCGCGGGCGGCGAAGGATCACGGGACGCCGATCCGGATCGGGGTGAACGCGGGGTCGCTGGACGCGCGGCTGCTGCAGAAGTACGGGAAGGCGACGCCGGAGGCGCTGGTGGAGTCCGCGCTGTGGGAGGCCTCGCTGTTCGAGGAGCACGGTTTCCGGGACATCAAGATCTCGGTGAAGCACAACGATCCGGTGGTGATGGTGAATGCCTACCGTCAGCTGGCGGCGCAGTGCGACTATCCGCTGCATCTGGGGGTGACGGAGGCGGGTCCTGCGTTCCAGGGGACGATCAAGTCGGCGGTGGCGTTCGGTGCGCTGCTGAGCGAGGGCATCGGTGACACGATCCGGGTGTCGCTGTCGGCGCCGCCGGCGGAGGAGGTCAAGGTCGGTATCCAGATCCTGGAGTCGCTGAATCTGCGTCAGCGGCGTCTGGAGATCGTGTCGTGTCCTTCGTGCGGGCGTGCGCAGGTGGATGTGTACAAGCTGGCGGACGAGGTGACGGCGGGGCTTGAGGGTATGGAGGTGCCGCTGCGCGTGGCGGTGATGGGCTGTGTGGTGAATGGTCCGGGTGAGGCGCGCGAGGCGGATCTGGGTGTGGCGTCGGGCAACGGCAAGGGGCAGATCTTCGTGAAGGGCGAGGTCATCAAGACCGTGCCGGAGTCGAAGATCGTGGAGACCCTGATCGACGAGGCCATGAAGATCGCCGAGCAGATGG
>NZ_WPNZ01000058.1 GCF_009755605.1 Streptomyces typhae | reverse complement strand
CGTACGCGGGCGTTGTTCGGTTCCTGGTACGAGTTCTTCCCCCGCTCGGAGGGCGCGGTGGTGCGGGAGGGGGCGGCGCCGGTGTCGGGAACGTTCCGCACGGCGGCGCGGCGGCTTCCGGCGATCGCGGAGATGGGCTTCGACATCGTCTACCTCCCGCCCGTCCACCCCATCGGCACCACCTACCGCAAGGGCGCCAACAACACCCTGTCCGCGGGCCCCCACGACGTGGGCGTGCCCTGGGCCATCGGCTCCCCCGAGGGCGGCCACGACGCGGTCCACCCCGGCCTGGGCACCCTGGAGGACTTCGACGCCTTCGTGACCGAGGCCGCCCGCCTGGGCCTGGAGGTCGCCCTGGACTTCGCCCTGCAGTGCTCCCCCGACCACCCCTGGGTGGACAAGCACCCCGACTGGTTCGCCCACCGCGCCGACGGCACCATCGCCCACGCCGAGAACCCGCCCAAGAAGTACCAGGACATCTACCCCCTGGCCTTCGACCGCGACCTGCCCGGCCTGGTCACCGAGACCACCCGCCTGCTGCGCTTCTGGATGGGCCACGGCGTCCGCGTCTTCCGCGTCGACAACCCCCACACCAAACCCGTCGCCTTCTGGGAACAGGTCCTCGCCGACATCCACCGCACCGACCCCGACGTCCTCTTCCTCGCCGAGGCCTTCACCCGCCCCGCGATGCTGAGCACACTCGCGGCGATCGGCTTCCACCAGTCGTACACGTACTTCACCTGGCGCAACACCAAGCAGGAACTGACCGACTACCTCCAGGAGCTGTCGACGCAGACGGCGCACTATCTGCGGCCGAACTTCTTCGTGAACACCCCCGACATCCTGCACGCCTACCTCCAGCACGGCGGCCGCCCCGCCTTCGAGGTCCGCGCGGTGCTCGCCGCCACCCTGTCGCCCACCTGGGGCGTCTACAGCGGCTTCGAGCTGTGCGAGAACACCCCGGTCCGGCCCGGCAGCGAGGAGTACCTGGACTCCGAGAAGTACCAGCTGCGCCCCCGCGACTGGGCCGCGGCCGAGCGCGAAGGCCG
>NZ_WPNZ01000057.1 GCF_009755605.1 Streptomyces typhae | reverse complement strand
GCGATGCCGTTGTTCTTCGCCCACATGATGAAGTCGGCGACCACGAGGAAGTAGCCCGGGAACCCCATCTGGATGATGATGTCCATCTCGTACTCGGCCTGCTTCTGGCGGTCCTCGGGGACGCCGCCCGGGTAGCGGCGGTCCATGCCGACCCGGACCTCCTCCTGGAACCAGGTGACCTCGGTGAAGCCCTCGGGGATCTCGAACTTCGGCATCAGGTCGCGCTTCTCGAACATGCCGTCCGTGTCGATCTGCTCCGCCACGAGCAGCGTGTTCGCACACCCCTCCTGCCAGGCGTCCGACGAATCGACGGCATACATCTCCTCCGTCGACTTCAGGTAATAACCCGTCCCGTCGAAACGGAACCGATCCGGATCCGAAAGATTCTTGCCCGTCTGAATACACAGCAGCGCATCGTGCGCTGTCGCCTCATGCGCATACGTGTAATGCGAGTCATTCGTCACCAGCGGCGGAATACCCAGCTTCTTGCCCACCCGCAGAAGATCCTCACGGACCCGCCGCTCGATGTCGATCCCGTGATCCATCAGCTCCAGGAAATACCGGTCCTTGCCGAAGATGTCCTGGTACTCCGAAGCCGCCTTCACCGCCTCGTCGAACTGCCCCAGACGCAACCGCGTCTGCAACTCACCCGAAGGACACCCCGTCGACGCGATCAGGCCCTCCGACCACTGCGCGATGGTCTCCTTGTCCATCCGCGGCCACTTCTGCAGCCACCCCTCCGCATACGCGTCCGAGGAGAGACGGAACAGATTGTGCAGACCCGTACGGTTCACCGCCCAGATCGTCTTGTGCGTATAACCACCCGAACCCGACACGTCGTCACGCTTCTGATGCGGCTGCCCCCACTGGATCTTCCGCTTGTTGCGCCGCGACTCCGGCGCCACATACGCCTCGATCCCGATGATCGGCGTCACCCCCGCCTTCTTCGCCGAATGGAAGAAGTCGTACGCCCCGTGCAGATTGCCGTGATCGGACATCGCGATATGCGTCATGCCCATCTCATTGCACGCCTTGAACATGTCCTTCAGCCGCGCGGCACCGTCCAGGAGCGAGTACTGGGTGTGGACGTGCAG
>NZ_WPNZ01000056.1 GCF_009755605.1 Streptomyces typhae | reverse complement strand
AGCATGGCCAGCGAGTTCACGAGGACTTCGCGGGTGGCGGCGGGGTCGATGACGTCGTCGACCAGGCCGCGTTCGGCGGCGTAGTAGGGGTGCATCAGCTCGGACTTGTACTCCTTGACCATGCGGGCCCGCATGGCCTCGGGGTCCTCGGCGGCGGCGATCTGGCGGCGGAAGATGACGTTGGCCGCGCCCTCGGCGCCCATCACCGCGATCTCGTTGGTGGGCCAGGCGTAGGTGAGGTCGGCGCCGATGGACTGGCTGTCCATCACGATGTACGCACCCCCGTACGCCTTGCGCAGGATCAGCGAGATCCGCGGCACGGTCGCGTTGCAGTAGGCGTACAGGAGCTTCGCGCCGTGGCGGATGATGCCGCCGTGCTCCTGGTCCACGCCCGGGAGGAACCCGGGGACGTCCAGGAGGGTGATGAGGGGGATGTTGAAGGCGTCGCACATCTGGACGAAGCGGGCCGCCTTCTCCGAGGCCTCGATGTCCAGGACCCCGGCCAGCGCCTGGGGCTGGTTGGCGACGATGCCCACGACCTGGCCGTCCAGACGGGCCAGGGCGCAGATGATGTTCCGCGCCCAGCGCTCGTGCACCTCCAGGACCTCGCCGTCGTCGACGAGCTCCTCGATGACCTTAACCATGTCGTAGGGGCGGTTGCCATCGGCGGGCACCAGGTCGAGCAGGACCTCGCCGCGGCGCCCGGCAGGGTCGGTGCACGGCTGCGGGCGCGGCGCCTCCTGGTTGTTCTGCGGCAGCAGCCCCAGCAGATAGCGCACCTCCGCCAGGCAGGTCTCCTCGTCGTCGTAGGCGAAGTGGCACACCCCGGAGGTCTCGGCGTGCACGTCCGCGCCGCCGAGCCCGTTCTGGGAGATCTCCTCACCGGTCACCGCGCGCACCACGTCCGGGCCGGTGATGAACATCTGCGAGGTGTCGCGCACCATGAACACGAAGTCGGTCAGGGCCGGACTGTAGGCGGCGCCGCCCGCACACGGGCCCAGCATCACCGAGATCTGCGGGATGACGCCGGAGGCCCTGGTGTTGCGCTGGAAGATGCCGCCGTACCCGGCGAGCGCGGACACCCCCTCCTGGATACG
>NZ_WPNZ01000055.1 GCF_009755605.1 Streptomyces typhae | reverse complement strand
CTAGAGATCATTAATGGTGGGTGTTCTCGGCTTGGTGACGGGTGAGTGCGGGTTCGCTATGCCGTAGGTATGAGGTATCCGGATGGTGGCGGTCTCACCGCCGAGGAGCGGGCTCGACGGGAGCGTGTGCGGTTCGCCGCGGCCGAGTTAATCGAGGCGGGGGTCAGTGACCAGGAGGTGGCCCAGCGTTTCCGGGTCACGCGGATGTCGGTGAACCGTTGGCGCCGTGCTCTGGCTTCCGGCGGCCGCCAGGCGCTGGTCTCGAAGGGGGCCGGTGGTGCCCGCTGCAAGCTCAGCCCCGGGCAGCTGCGCCAGCTCCGGTCCGAGTTACTGGCCGGTCCGGCCGCTCATGGCTGGGGTGAGGACCAGTGCTGGACGCTGGCGCGGATCGCCGAGGTGATCCACCGCCGGTTCGGGGTGCACTACACGCTGCCTGGCGTGGATCTGCTGCTGCACCGGATCGGCTGGAGTGTGCAGGTCCCCGCCCGCCGGGCCGCCGAACGGGACGAGGCGAGGATCACCGAGTGGAAGGGTGAGCGGTGGCCCGCCATAAAAGGACGGCGGCAGACCTGGGTGCCTGGGTCTGCTTCGAGGACGAGTCCGGTCAGGGGATGAGGCCGCCCAGAGGCCGCAGTTGGGGCCCGCGCGGCAGGACGCCGATCGTGAAGGTCACCGCCGCGGGTACCAAACGTGTCTCGATGGCCGCGCTGATCTGCATCAAACCCGGTCACAGGCCCCGGCTGATCTACCGCCTCCACCTGGATCGCGGCCCTCGCCAGGGCCGCCGGAAGGGCTTCAAAGAAACCGACTACGCACGCCTGCTGGACGCCGCCCACCAGCAGCTCGGCGGCCCATTGGTGATCGTCTGGGACAACCTCAACACACACGTCAGCGCCCGGATGAGGCGGTTCATCGCGGCCCGCGCCTGGCTGAGCGTCTTCCAGCTGCCGCCCTACGCCCCTGAACTCAACCCCGTCGAAGGTGTCTGGTCTCACCTCAAGAGATCCCTGGCGAACCTCACCAAACGAGGAATCGACCAGCTGGCCGCCCTGATCAAGACCCGGCTCAAAAAGATGCAGTACCGGCCCGGCCTCATCCGCGGCTACATCGACAAGACCGGACTCACACCCCCGTAACCCTCGCCATTAATGATCTCTAG
>NZ_WPNZ01000053.1 GCF_009755605.1 Streptomyces typhae | reverse complement strand
CGCGGGCCTTCGGGGGTGTCGGTGACGTGGGCGTTGATGTCCAGTTCGGCGTGTGCGGGCATCCGCGGGTCGTGCCCGGCGTCCAGCTCCGCCAGCTCGGCCACGCCCGTGTCCTGGGTGAAGCCCAGACCCCGCAGGTCGGCGGGCATGTCCGCGCCCGCGGAGAACCGGCCCAGGTAGTTGAAGGAGATCTGCCCGCTGCCGTGCTGTCCGAGGACCGCGGCGGTCTGCGGGTTGAGGTGGCGCAGGAGGCCGTAGCCGATGCCCTTGTCGGGCAGGGACAACAGCTGTTCCTTGACGGTCTTGACGACCGTGCCTGCTGCCGGGCCGCCCGCGAACGCCTCGTCCAGATCGATGCCCGCCACGTCCAGACGCACCGGGAAGACACTGGTGAACCAGCCCACCGTGCGCGCCAGATCCGCGCCCGGCGCGGCGGCCTCCTCCCGGCCGTGGCCCTCCAGACGGATCAGGGACGACGGCTCCTGGACACCCCGGGCGGCACGCCACCGCGTGACGGCCATCGCCAGGGCGGCCAGGAGGCCGTCGTTGACGCCGCCGTGGAACGCGGCGGGCAGGGTGGTCAGCAGGGTCTCGGTGACGTCGGCGGGCAACTGCACCCGGGTGTGGGAGAGGGTGGCGACCACGTCCAGGGCCGCATCCAGGCGGCGGCTGCCGAGGACCGGGTCGGGGCTCTCGACGACGCCGCGCCACAGCTCCAGCTCGGCGGTGCGCTCGGGGCGGGCGGCCTCCTCGACGAGGGCGTGTGCCCAGCGGCGCACGGAGGTGCCGACGGGGGCGAGGTCGGGGGTCTGGCCGTCGCGGATCTGACGCCAGGCGGTGGCCAGGTCCGGCATGAGGACGCGCCAGGACACACCGTCCACCACCAGGTGATGCAGCGCGACCAGAAGACGCCCGGCCTGCTCGGGGCCCGCGTCGAACCACACGAACTGCGCCACCACACCCGCCGCCGGGTCCAGCCGGCCCGCCGCGGCATCCAGCTCGGCCAGCAGCAGCGTCCGCCACGCCTGGCCCGGCTCACCCTGCACGCCCTGCACGCCCTGCACGCCCTGCACGTCCTGCACGTCCTGCACGTCCTGCACGTCCTGATCACTGGGCGTGTTCCAGAAGGCGTCGCAGACGACGTGCCGTATCAGCCGCGCGGCGTCCACCGAGCCCGGTGCGCCGACGACCAGACCGCCGCCGTCCGCCTCCGTCAGGCGGGCCCGCAGGAGATCATGACGGTCGATCACCGCGGTGAGGGTGGCGGCCAGCCGGTCCTGCCCGATGCCCGAGGGCAGCTCCAGCACCATCGCCTGCAAGAACCGCTCGAAGCCCGGACCCCGCTCCATCAACAACCGGGTGACCGGCAGGTGCGGCAGGAACCCCACCCCGCCGCCGTCCAGCTCCTCAAGGACCACCACATCCCGGCCCCGCGCGTCCGCGACGGCCTCCGCCAGCGCCGCCACCGTACGGAACTCGAACACCTGCCGCGAGGTCACCTCCACCCCCCTGGCACGCGCCCGCGACACGACCTGCAACGACTGGATACTGTCCCCGCCCAGCGCCAGGAAGTCGTCGTCCACGCCGACCCGGCCCGCGGACAGCACCTGCGCGAACGCCTCCGCCAGCACCTCCTCCACCGCCGAGGACGGCGCCCGGTAGGCGGCACCACGGAACTCCGGCTCCGGCAGCGCCTTCTTGTCCACCTTCCCGTTCGGCGTCAACGGCACCTCATCGATCACCATCACCACACCCGGCACCATGAACTCCGGCAGCCGCGCCGCCGCGAACGCCCGCAGCTCCGCCGCACCGAACCCCGCCCCCAGCGCCAGATGCCCCGTCCCGCTGCCCCGCTGCGCCTCGTGCGACTCCTCATCGGGCACCGCCACCACATAGCCGACCAGCTGCCTGCCCCGCCCGGCGGCCTCATGAGCGACGACCACGGCCTGCCGCACCCGCGGATGCGCCGCGAGCGCCGCCTCCACCTCACCCGTCTCGATCCGCAGCCCCCGCACCTTCACCTGGTCATCACTGCGCCCCAGGTACTCCAGCGCACCACCCGCACCCACCCGCACCACATCACCCGTGCGATACATCCGCCCGCCCGCCCCGTCGAACGGATCGGCCACGAACCGGGTACTGCTCAGCGCGAACCGGCCCAGATAGCCCCGCGCCAGACCCGGACCGGACACATACAACTCACCCGCCACCCCCACACCCACCGGCACGAGCCGGTCGTCCAGCACATACACCCGCGTGTCCCTGATGGCCCCACCGATCGGCGCGGCACCC
>NZ_WPNZ01000052.1 GCF_009755605.1 Streptomyces typhae | reverse complement strand
TCGACCAGCTGGCCGCCCTGATCAAGACCCGGCTCAAAAAGATGCAGTACCGGCCCGGCCTCATCCGCGGCTACATCGACAAGACCGGACTCACACCCCCGTAACCCTCGCCATTAATGATCTCTAGAGCTCGGACCCTTGTTTCGCTCAAACGTGTGAGTACCTCCGGCTTTTCTGGAGGAAGCGCGGCTGTCTGCTCCAGGCTGTCATCCACTGCTTGATCGCATCGAGCCTGCTGCAGGGGCGGGGGTGGCTGGTGGCAGTTGAGTCGGCCGTGGTGAGTTTCCGTACGCCGGACCAGGTGGTTGAAGACGAACCGTGGGAGAGCACCGGTAGTGCCACGTTGGCGGCGGTGACACCGTGGAGGACCTTCCGTTGGTACAAGGGCCAGAAGCACTACTCGGGTACGTACTGGTCCTCCACCATGCGCGATCATGTGATCTACGAGTCGCGTCTCGAACTGGCCCGGCTGCTGTTCGATGACTTCGCCCCGTCTGTTCGCCGCATCCTGGCACAGCCGTTCCTGCTCAAAGCCGATGTCGAGGGGAAGCGGCGCAAGCACATCCCTGACTACTTGCTGATCACCGGAGACGGTCCGGTCGTTGTGGACGTCAAGCCGAGGCATCGGGTGACGAAGCCGGAGGTGGCGTTCACCTTCGCCTGGACCCGGCGGGTGGTGGAAGCGCGGGGATGGCAGTACGTCGTCTGGAGCGAGCTACCTCCGGCAGTACTGGAAAACGTGCGGTTCCTTGCCGGGTATCGCCGTGACTGGCTCTTCGATGGAGCCTTGCTTGATGAGGTCCGGGCCATGGGCTTGGACGGGCGGACACTTGGCGAGCTGGGTGAACTGCTTCCGGAGCGCGAGCCGGAGGAGATCCGTTCCGTGGCCCTGCATCTTCTCTGGGGCGGCGAGGTGGTCACCGACCTGAGCACACCGATCAGCAGCCGCCATGTCCTGAAGGTCCCGCAGTGAGCCGGGCAGGAACCCGGGTGGGGGTCGGCACCCGGTTCCGCTATGACGGCGAGACCGTCGAGGTGATCGAGTTGGCGATCACCTCGAACGGCAACGAGGCAGTACTCAAGGACGGCCGGGGCAAGTTGATTCGGCTGGGCGTGAAGGAACTGCTGCTGTCTGACCGGGCTCGCGTGATCCCGGAGGGTCCCGGGCCGTCCGGTGACCATGACGAAGACATCGCCGGTGTCGTGCTGAGCCAGCTGTCGGAGGCTGAGCAAGACGGAGTACGGGAGCGGGCAGCCCACATTCGTGAGGTCCTGACGGGCTACCGGTCGGGAACGCCGGAATTGGTGGCGGGCGGGGAGCCGAGGCCGGAATACCTGCCTGACGTCTTGCTTGGTGACCGTTACGCGAGCAAGGCGGCTGAAATCGGCGTCACCGTTCGCACCATCGAGCGGTGGGTGCGGGACTACCGCCGTGGCGGCGAGGCGGGTCTGGCGGCCGCGGGACGGCCGGCACGGGGGCGGGCCACCAAGGTGGACGACCGGTGGGTGGAGACAGCCAGGGAAGTAATGGTCGAACATACCGGAGAGTCGAAGCCGTCCCGCACGATGGTGATCGAACGGACCCGGGCCCGGGTGATCGCGAGGTTTGGTCCGGACGTCGTGCCGCAGCCTAGTCGGGCCACGGCCTTCCGGATCCTTGAGGAACTGGAGGACCAGCACCCGCTGTTCCGGATGAGTACGAAGCGGAACCGGGACATCGCCGACCGGCCGGACGGGCCCTACGGCAAGCTGCGGCCGACCAGGCCGGGCGAGTACTTGCTGATGGACTCCACCAGGCTGGACGTGTTCGCCTTCGACCCGTTCACGCTGCGGTGGGTGCAGGCCGAGCTGAGCGTCGGCATGGACTGGTACACCCGTTGCATCACCGGGATCCGCCTCACCCCGGTGTCGACGAAGGCAGTGGATATTGCCGCAGTGCTCTACCAGTCGTTCCGCCCACCGCCAGCGGGAAGAAACTGGCCGCGCTACGCGGTCTGGCCCGAGCACGGCATCCCGCGGACCGTCCTGGTCGACACGGCTGTCGCCGAAGGAGCTGGCGCTTCGGGCCCCGTCCTGGTTCCGGAGACCCTGGTCATCGACCACGGCAAGCCCTACGACTCCGAGCACCTGACCAGCGTCTGCCGGAGGATGGGGATCTCGATCCAGCCAGCGAGGCTGCGGACGGGCCGGGACAAAGGGCCCGTGGAAAGGTTCTTTCGCACCCTGCGCGAGGGGCTGCTGCAAGCGCTGCCCGGCTACAAGGGGCCAGACATCCATTCCCGGGGCGAACACGCGGAGGGCGACGCGTTCTTCTTCCTGCACGAGCTGGAGGCGATCATCCGGGAGTGGGTCGCGGTGGTTTACCACCACCGACCTCACGCAAGCCTGGTCGACCCCGGATTGCCTGGGCTGCGGATGTCCCCGGCGAAGATGTTCGAGCACGGCATGGCCCGGGCCGGCTACATCGAAGCACCCCGGGACCCGAACCTCGCCTACGAGTTCCTGAAGACCGAATGGCGCACGATCCAGCACTACGGCGTCGAGATCAACCGCCGCCGCTACAACGGGCCCGGTCTCAAGGGCCTCAGCGATGTCCGGAGTCCGTACGATGGCCCGGTCAAGAACGGCTGGCCATTCCAGGTCGACCCCGACGACATCACCCGGATCTACTTTCGGGCCCCGGACCGCTGCTGGCATGCCCTGACCTGGGAGCATGCGCCAGCGGCTGGAATGCTGCTGAGCGAGGACGCTCTGATCTTCGCCAGGAAGCTGGCCGCCGCGAAATACCGCTACCCCGACGACCGGCTCGCGGTCGCCGACCTGCTGGAACGCTGGAACCTCGGCCTGGGCACGACGCTAGAGATCATTAATGGTGGGTGTTCTCGGCTTGGTGACGGGTGAGTGCGGGTTCGCTATGCCGTAGGTATGAGGTATCCGGATGGTGGCGGTCTCACCGCCGAGGAGCGGGCTCGACGGGAGCGT
>NZ_WPNZ01000051.1 GCF_009755605.1 Streptomyces typhae | reverse complement strand
GGGTGGTTGGTCGTTGTTTGAGAACTGCACAGTGGACGCGAGCATCTGTGGCCAAGTTTTTAAGGGCGCACGGTGGATGCCTTGGCACCAGGAACCGATGAAGGACGTGGGAGGCCACGATAGTCCCCGGGGAGTCGTCAACCAGACTTTGATCCGGGGGTTTCCGAATGGGGAAACCCGGCAGTCGTCATGGGCTGTCACCCGTACCTGAACTCATAGGGTATGTGGAGGGAACGCGGGGAAGTGAAACATCTCAGTACCCGCAGGAAGAGAAAA
The DNA here is from genome assembly GCF_009755605.1 of Streptomyces typhae. Taxonomy (GTDB): domain Bacteria; phylum Actinomycetota; class Actinomycetes; order Streptomycetales; family Streptomycetaceae; genus Streptomyces; species Streptomyces typhae. The sequence continues at coordinate 2,930 of NZ_WPNZ01000051.1, read as the reverse complement.
CAACCGTGATTCCGGGAGTAGTGGCGAGCGAAACTGGATGAGGCCAAACCGTATGCGTGTGAGACCCGGCAGGGGTTGCGTATACGGGGTTGTGGGATTTCTCTTGATCAGTCTGCCGGCTGGTCGGCGAGTCAGAAACCGTTGATGTAGGCGAAGGACATGCGAAAGGTCCGGCGTAGAGGGTAAGACCCCCGTAGTCGAAACATCAGCGGCTCGTTTGAGAAACACCCAAGTAGCACGGGGCCCGAGAAATCCCGTGTGAATCTGGCGGGACCACCCGTTAAGCCTAAATATTCCCTGGTGACCGATAGCGGATAGTACCGTGAGGGAATGGTGAAAAGTACCGCGGGAGCGGAGTGAAATAGTACCTGAAACCGTGTGCCTACAAGCCGTGGGAGCGTCGCGTTGCATGCTTGCATGCAACGTCGTGACTGCGTGCCTTTTGAAGAATGAGCCTGCGAGTTTGCGGTGTGTTGCGAGGTTAACCCGTGTGGGGAAGCCGTAGCGAAAGCGAGTCCGAATAGGGCGACATAGTAGCGCGCTCAAGACCCGAAGCGGAGTGATCTAGCCATGGGCAGGCTGAAGCGGAGGTAAGACTTCGTGGAGGGCCGAACCCACCAGGGTTGAAAACCTGGGGGATGACCTGTGGTTAGGGGTGAAAGGCCAATCAAACTCCGTGATAGCTGGTTCTCCCCGAAATGCATTTAGGTGCAGCGTCGTGTGTTTCTTGCCGGAGGTAGAGCACTGGATAGGCGATGGGCCCTACCGGGTTACTGACCTTAGCCAAACTCCGAATGCCGGTAAGTGAGAGCGCGGCAGTGAGACTGTGGGGGATAAGCTCCATGGTCGAGAGGGAAACAGCCCAGAGCATCGACTAAGGCCCCTAAGCGTACGCTAAGTGGGAAAGGATGTGGAGTCGCAGAGACAACCAGGAGGTTGGCTTAGAAGCAGCCACCCTTGAAAGAGTGCGTAATAGCTCACTGGTCTAGTGATTCCGCGCCGACAATGTAGCGGGGCTCAAGCGTACCGCCGAAGTCGTGTCATTCCAGCATGAGGGCCAACGCCCGCTGGGATGGGTAGGGGAGCGTCGTGTGCCGGGTGAAGCTGCGCCGGAAGGCAGTGGTGGACGGTTCACGAGTGAGAATGCAGGCATGAGTAGCGATACATACGTGAGAAACGTGTGCGCCGATTGACTAAGGGTTCCTGGGTCAAGCTGATCTGCCCAGGGTAAGTCGGGACCTAAGGCGAGGCCGACAGGCGTAGTCGATGGATAACCGGTTGATATTCCGGTACCCGCTGTGAAGCGTCAAACATCGAATCCAGTGATGCTAAGGCCGTGAAGCCGTTCCGGACCCTTCGGGGAATGGAAAGTGGTGGAGCCGCCGGTCCAAGTTGGTAGTAGGTGAGTGATGGGGTGACGCAGGAAGGTAGTCCAGCCCGGGCGGTGGTTGTCCCGGGGTAAGGGTGTAGGACGTCAGGTAGGTAAATCCGCCTGGCACATAGTCTGAGACCTGATGCCGAGCCGATTGTGGTGAAGTGGATGATCCTATGCTGTCGAGAAAAGCCTCTAGCGAGTTTCATGGCGGCCCGTACCCTAAACCGACTCAGGTGGTCAGGTAGAGAATACCGAGGCGTTCGGGTGAACTATGGTTAAGGAACTCGGCAAAATGCCCCCGTAACTTCGGGAGAAGGGGGGCCACGCCTGGTGATGGAGTTTACCTCCGGAGCTGGGGGTGGCCGCAGAGACCAGCGAGAAGCGACTGTTTACTAAAAACACAGGTCCGTGCGAAGCCGTAAGGCGATGTATACGGACTGACGCCTGCCCGGTGCTGGAACGTTAAGGGGACCGGTTAGTGCGCTTTCGGGTGTGCGAAGCTGAGAACTTAAGCGCCAGTAAACGGCGGTGGTAACTATAACCATCCTAAGGTAGCGAAATTCCTTGTCGGGTAAGTTCCGACCTGCACGAATGGCGTAACGACTTCTCGACTGTCTCAACCATAGGCCCGGTGAAATTGCACTACGAGTAAAGATGCTCGTTTCGCGCAGCAGGACGGAAAGACCCCGGGACCTTTACTACAGTTTGATATTGGTGTTCGGTTCGGCTTGTGTAGGATAGGTGGGAGACTGTGAAGCATGCACGCCAGTGTGTGTGGAGTCGTCGTTGAAATACCACTCTGGTCGTGCTGGATGTCTAACCTGGGTCCGTGATCCGGATCAGGGACAGTGTCTGATGGGTAGTTTAACTGGGGCGGTTGCCTCCTAAAGAGTAACGGAGGCGCCCAAAGGTTCCCTCAGCCTGGTTGGTAATCAGGTGTTGAGTGTAAGTGCACAAGGGAGCTTGACTGTGAGACTGACGGGTCGAGCAGGGACGAAAGTCGGGACTAGTGATCCGGCGGTGGCTTGTGGAAGCGCCGTCGCTCAACGGATAAAAGGTACCCCGGGGATAACAGGCTGATCTTCCCCAAGAGTCCATATCGACGGGATGGTTTGGCACCTCGATGTCGGCTCGTCGCATCCTGGGGCTGGAGTCGGTCCCAAGGGTTGGGCTGTTCGCCCATTAAAGCGGTACGCGAGCTGGGTTTAGAACGTCGTGAGACAGTTCGGTCCCTATCCGCTGTGCGCGTAGGAGTCTTGAGAAGGGCTGTCCCTAGTACGAGAGGACCGGGACGGACGAACCTCTGGTGTGCCAGTTGTCCTGCCAAGGGCATGGCTGGTTGGCTACGTTCGGAAAGGATAACCGCTGAAAGCATCTAAGCGGGAAGCCTGCTTCGAGATGAGGACTCCCTCCCCCTTTGAGGGGTTAAGGCTCCCAGTAGACGACTGGGTTGATAGGCCAGATATGGAAGCCCTGTGAGGGGTGGAGTTGACTGGTACTAATAGGCCGAGGGCTTGTCCTCAGTTGCTCGCGTCCACTGTGTTGGTTCTGAAAC
>NZ_WPNZ01000050.1 GCF_009755605.1 Streptomyces typhae | reverse complement strand
TTCCGCCCCCGCAAGGACACAGGCAGCAGCGGCCGGACGAACTCCCACTCGGCATCGGACAGTTCATGGCGACGTATCACCCGACCATGATCCAGCACACGAGATCAATTGAAGACACGACCTAGTGGAGACCGGAGCTGTGCGGCGGGCGACGCAGCTGGAGCATCCGCGTGTGGTGGTGCTTCCGGCCGAGGGGCGTGAGGCTCCGTGAGGCGGCTGGTCGTGGTCGGCTCGGTGACGGGTGCGCCGGGGGTGACCACCACGGTGCTGGCAGTGGCTGCCGCGTGGCCGTTGGAGGCAGACGGTGGGGTGCGGCCGGTGGCGGTGGAGGCGGACACCTCCGGCGGTGACCTCATGATCCGCTTCGGTCTGCCTGCGACACCCTCGCTGCTGGATGCAGCTGCGGCGGCCGGGCAGCCGCACCCAGGCTCTCTGCTGGGGGCGGCGAGCGAACTCCCCTTCGGGGTGCGGGCGGTGGTCGCGGTGCCTGGTCGCGGCCCGTGCCGGGAGGCCGTGCGTGTGCTGGCCGGTGAAGCGGGGCGCCGTGTGCTGCACGGGGACGTCCCCGACCGGGGCACGGTGCTGCTGGACGTGGGGCGCATCGGCCAGGACGTGGAGCCGCTGCTCGAGGCGGCCGACCAGGTCGTGTTGGTGGTACGGGGCGGAGCGGAGCCACTGACCCACGTGGCCACGTACGGAGTGGAGGCCTGTGCGTACGCCGGGCGGCTGACGTTAGCTGTCGTCGGGCCGTGCCCGTACACGGCGGAGGAGATCGAGAAGACGCTTGGCGTCGAGCGGGTGCTCTTCCTGCCCTGGGACGCCAAGAGCGTGACCGAGATGAACCGCCCTGGGCAGAGCGGGCGGCGCACGACCGGGTTTCGACCGCCACCGCTGATGAGTGCCGCACGGAAGCTGGCCCGTCGGCTCGTCGAGCCGCAGGCGAGCGGGACGAGGGCGGCAGACACGGACAGGGCAGCGGCGGTGTAGCCGCCGAGAGCGGTGGGGTGCGGCTGAGGGGGTGGAGCCGGAGAGAGAGGGGGCTGGATCAGGTACTGGGAGTCGAGGAGATGGATCGTGAGCGAGCAGCTGACGCCGCCGGGTACGGTGCCGGGCGGTGAGCGGGAGCTGGCACATCTGGTGCGTCAGCGGGTTGCGGCTCGGTTGGCCGCGTACGCGGGCGAGCGCGAGCAGGCCGGATTGCCGACGGAGGAGGAGACGGCGCGGCGGGCCACGGTGGGGCGGTTGCTGGCCGAGGAGCTGGGGGAACAGCGGCGCTCGGCTCTGGCCCCAGGGCAGGGCGTCGATCGATGCCGCGGCCGAGGAGCGGATCGCGCAGGCTGTCAGGGACGAGCTGTTCGGCACCGGCAGCCTGGAGCGCCTGCTTGCCGACAGCGCGATCGAGAACATCTGCGTCAACGGCTGCGACGTGGTGTGGGTCAAGGACGCGGCAGGTTCATGGCGGCGCGAAGCACCGGTCGCAGCCTCGGACGGCGAGTTGGTGGAACTGGTCCGCTCGCTCGCGGCCCGAGTCGGTGGGGAGGAGCGGCGCTTCGACCGGGGCCTGCCCCGCCTGAACCGGCAACTGCCTGACGGATCACGGTTGTTCGCGGTGATGGCGGTGACGGGCAGGGTGTCGCTGACGATCCGCCGCCACCGCTTTCCCGTCGCGTCGATGAGTGAGCTGGTGCGGTTGGGCGTCTGCGACGAGCAGCTCGCCGCGTTCCTGAGCGCGGTGGTGCGGGCGCGCAAAAACATCGAGGTCGGCGGCGGCACCAATGTCGGCAAGACCACCGTGCTGCGGGCCTTCGCCCACGAGATTGGACCCGAGGAGCGGCTGGTGACAATCGAGGACACCTTCGAACTCGGCCTCGACGCCGACCCGGTGGCACACCCGAACGTCGTGGCCATGCAGGCTCGGGAGCCGAACATTGAGGGCCAGGGCGGCATCGATCAGGCAGAACTGGTGCGCTGGGGGCTGCGCATGTCCCCCGACCGGGTCATCGTCGGGGAGATCCGCGGGGCCGAGGTGATCCCGATGTGCAATGCCATGAGCCAGGGCAACGACGGCTCACTGTCCACGATTCACGCCTCGACCTCGCGCGGGGTGTTCACCAAGCTCGCCTCCTACGCCGCGCAATCCCCGGAGCGGCTGTCGCTGGAGGCGACGAACCTGATGGTGGCCTCAGCGGTGCACTTCGTCGTTCACCTGGGCTGGGATGGCGCAGGCCGCAGGGTGATCGACTCGGTGCGCGAGGTTGTCGATGCGGACGGGGCGCAGGTCGTCTCCAACGAGGTCTTGCGGCCCGGCCCCGACGGGCGCGCCGTGCCTGCTGCTCCGCTGCGCACGGAGACCCTCGATGACCTGGTGGCGGCCGGGCTGGATGCCCAGGGTGCCGCGTTCCAGCGGTGGGGGGCGGCGTGCTGAGCGCCGTGGTCGGTCCCGGCACGGGGACAGGGGTGGCGGTGGCGTGCGGGACAGCGTTCGGCCTCGGCCTGGTGGCCATCGGCTATGGAGCGGTCCGGCGCGCGGCACGCGAGGAGCGGCCCGGCCTGTGGCGTGCCCTGGTGGCGCGACTGCCTGCGGACTGGACCACACGGCGCGTAGTGATCGCGTTGATGGCCGGAGTGGTCACGGAAGCGCTCACGGGGTGGCCGGTGGCGGCGGTGCTGACCACGGTCTCGATGCTCACCCTGCCGGGCCTGCTCGGCCCGGACCGGCGGGCGGCACGGCGCACGGAGCGGATCGAGGCGCTGGCCACGTGGACGGAGATGCTGCGCGACACCCTGTCCGCGGCCGCCGGTCTTGAGCAGGCGGTGCTGGCGACCGCGGACATCGCCCCGGCCGCGCTGGAGCCCGAGATGCGGCAGCTTGCCGCCACCGTCAGGTCGGGGCACTCCTTGCCTGCGGCACTGCGGACGTTCGCCGAGGATGTCGATGACCCGCTGGCCGATGTGGTGGTGGCCGCGCTGGTGATGGCTGCCGAGCAGCAGGCCAGCCAGCTCGCGCCACTGCTGGGCGAACTGGCGGAGTCGGTGCGTGAGCAGGTCGCCATGCGGCAGCGCATCGACGCCGGACGGGCGAGCGTGCGCACCGGAGTGCGTGTCACGGTGCTCGTCACCTTGGGCATGGTGGTGGGGCTCGTGGTCTTCAACCGCCCCTATCTGGACCCCTTCGACACGCTGACCGGGCAGGTGGTCCTCGCGGTGGTGGGCGCCCTGTTCGCCGCGAGCTTCACCTACCTGACCGCGATCGGCCGCATCGAGGAACCGGTCCGTCTCATCAGGTCGAGCGCTCCCCGCGCCGCGGCGGGTACCGAACCGGGAGGCGCACAGTGATGGTCATGCTGTTCGGCGCGCTGTTCGGCGCCGGGGCGACCGCCCTCGTCTACGGGCTGCGCCCGCCTAGGAGTTGTCTTCAAATGTCACGCCCACATCAGGAGCGAGGCGAGAGTGACGGCTGCCTGGTAGGACTCGGCGGTCTTGTCGTAGCGGGTCGCGATGCCGCGCCACTGCTTGAGGCGGTTGAA
>NZ_WPNZ01000005.1 GCF_009755605.1 Streptomyces typhae | reverse complement strand
CGCCCCCGCAAGGACACAGGCAGCAGCGGCCGGACGAACTCCCACTCGGCATCGGACAGTTCATGGCGACGTATCACCCGACCATGATCCAGCACACGAGATCAATTGAAGACACGACCTAGGGCCTGTCGTCAAACTCCCTCCTGCCACGTGACGCCATGCACGCACTCTCGCCGCACCGGGCCCAGACCCAAGTACGTCCAGTACGAGGGCCTGTGCCCGGCACGCCGAGAGCACGCACCTGACGCCACGTGGCTGCCCTCCGGGCAACGGAGGGAGTTTGACGACAGGCCCTAGCCCTCGGAGTCGTTCTTCAGCGCGCGCTTCTCGCTCTTGAGGATGCGCGTCGCCTTCCCGGCCGACCGCGTCAGCTCGGGCAGCTTCCGCACGGCGAGGACGACCACGACGACGAGGAGGATCAGGGCCAGCTCACTCAGGCCGAACATCAGGTTCACTCACTCCCGGACACACGTGGTGTCCGACGCCCGACGCGCCGGACTCTACAAGCCTGTAGAAGTATCTCGTACGGAGTGGCGCCTCAACAACCCCGCCTCCAGAGCCTGCTGGCCGACGGTTGATCGTCCGCCAAGTCGGCGGAAACAGGAGGCGAAGAGCCGGCGCCCCGATGCCGGCCCGGTCCCGGCTTCGGCTCCGGCCCTCTCGCGAGCCCGACTCCGACCCTCTCGCAAGCCCGACTCCGGCTCTGGTCGCGACCCGGGCTCCAGCCCTGGTCGCGACCTTTCACTGCCTACGCCCTACTCGTCACCCCCGCCTTCGTCCCCCTCGTCGTCCCCCTCGAAGAAGTCGCCGACCTCGTCCACGACCTCGGCCGCGACCATGCCGCCGACGACTCCCACGGCGAGCCCGGCCGCCCCCGCCGCCACCACGGTGCCCATGCCGGGCCCCGAGCGGTGATGGTCACCGTGTCCGTGACTGTCGTGTCCGTGACGGTCGTGTCCGTGGCCGTGTGTGCCATGCATGCCGTGGCCGTGGCCGTCGTGGCCGGAGCCGTAGGCGTCACCGTGTCCGTAGGAGGCACGGTGCTCCAGCATCCGCTGCATCCAGCCGTCGACCACGGCGTTCCAGTCCTGCTGGCGGGCGTCGTCGTGGGAGACGGTGAAGCGGGTGATCGCGTCGTGCCCGGCGGAGAAGAAGCCACCGCGTTTGTCGGCCTCCAGGACGACCTCCGTGCCGCCGGGATGGGCGAGGAAGGTCATCTCGACCTCGTTGAGTGCGTGGGCGTACTGCGGGGCAGGCGTGAGCTCGATCTCCTGGTAGAAGGGCAGTTGCTGGCCGGTACCGCCGATGCGGCCCAGCTCCAGGTCCGCGGACTTGAAGCCGAAGCCGAGTTGCCCGCAGGCTTCGAGGATCGACTCCTGGACGGGCAGCGGGGAGACCACCAGGGCGTCCAGGTCGCCCTTGTCCCTGGCGCCCGCCACCGCCAGTTCGGTGCGCACCCCCAGGACGATGCCGAGCGCCTGCCCGTAGAGCTCAGTGACGGGTGTCTCCCATGGAAGAGCGATCTCGAACGGCACGCTGTGCCCCAGTCCCTCACCGAGGCGGAAGCCTCCACCGACCGTGAACCGGCCGAAGGCCACGTACCCCTCCTGCTCGCCGTCCTCGTGCTCGGCCTCGACGCGCGCCACCAGTTCCAGGGTGATGTGCTCGATGTCGACGTCGGCGTTTCCGCCCTGGAGGTGGACTTGCCCGCGCAGGGTCCCGCCGGGCCTGACGGCGCCGGGGTCCAGGACCGTGTCCACTGAGGGGCCACCGACACCGAGCGCACCGAGCAGTCGTTTGAACACCATCGAGGCGTCCGCTCCTTCATAGAGATCCGTGGGATCCGTAAGATCCGTGAGGCCTGATCAGAAACCCTTGTCTACAGGGCTGTAGAAAGAGCATAGGGGTAGAGGGGCCGCCGCGGGTCCGGAGCCATATCGTGTCGTCGGCCCGGCGGGTACCGGCGGTCCCTTTCAGCAACAGGCTTCCTGCGAGGGCCTGCCAGGTCCTGGCAGGCCCTGCCTAGACCTCCCAGGACCTGTCGCGTCCTACTTCCACGGGTCGGTGAACGACCGGCCGGGCACCGGCTTGGCGATGAGAGCCACCGGGATGAAGAAGTTGACCTGCCCGATCGCGAACATCAAGGTGGCGAGCGCCTTCTCCTCATAGTGCTCGGCAGCCTGGGCGTACAGCTCGTCGGAGACCCTCTCACCGTCCGCGGACGGCCGCAGCACCGCCTCCACGAGCGCCAGGGCGGCGCGCTCCGCACCGAAGAAGTACGGCGAGTCCTGCCAGGACGACACCGACGTGATCCGCTCCTCCGGCTCCCCCGCCTTGCGCAGGAAACCGGTGTGCAGAACGGTCAGGTACGTACTGCCGACGATCTGGCCCGCCCGCAGCTGGACCAGGCTGATCGTGGAGCGCGGCACCGAACCGTTGCCGGTGACTTTGAACAGCGCCGCCGACACCGCCGCCAGCTCGGGGACGAGCTGCGCGGGGTCTTCCTGCATACGAGGGACCATCGGGACCTCAGCCGTGATCGAACGTGTTTCCATCACCGTCTCCTGCTTCCTTGTTTCCTCAGGGCACCGCAAGGTGCTGTCACTGCCCTGACGGACGGCGGCGGCAAAGTGTGACCGGCGGAGGACGGGGAGGGTCAGAGAATGTGCCCGGCCGCGCGGGCCAGGTGGTTGAGGGTGTCCTGCAATTCGCGGGACCAGGCGGTCGGCTGGGAGTGATGAGTGGAGATCACGCCGATCAGGGCGCCGTCCCGGGAGGTGATGGGCAGCGAGCACACGGCGCCGACGTGCGCGTCGTTCAGGACGTCGAGGGCGGGAGTGCCGCGGAAGATCGCTGAAACGGCCACCTCTTCGACATAGACGGGGTCGCGGTCGTCGGCGGCGACCCCGCAGGCGCTGTCGCGGTCGTGGACGGTTTCGAAGAAGCTGAGGAAGGGGTGCTGGAAGCCGTAGTGCGCGACGATGCGCAACGTGCGGGTGGCGGGGTCGAGAAGTTGGGCGTTGCCCATCGGGGCGCCTGTGATGCGCCGCGCCAGCGTGAGGGTCTCGCTGACAAGGGCTTCGCGGCGGCGGTACTCGTCCGGGGCCAGGCCGACCGTGGGCGGGGGCCGGATCTGCAGCCCGGGCGGAGGGCCGCACAGTTGCAGGAGGCGCTGGAACTGGCTGTGCGCGCGCTCGACGATCAGTTCGCCGCCGTGCGTCCCCAGGTGCCGGGAGGCGGAGCCGAGCATGTCGAGGGCTGCGGGGGCGCAGAAGGTGACCCGGCTCAGGTCGAGTCTCACGTGCGCGGTGCTGTGCTCGGGCCGCAGCAAGGTCTTGGCCAGGGCGGGCAGGCTCGCCGCGTCGAGTTCCCCGGCCACGCGCAAGGTGGTCGCGTCCGGTGCCGGGCGGCGAGTCACGGAGAAGTGGGTGGCGGGAGTCAGCTGGGACCAGACCATGGGCGCTTCCCTGCTCGTCCGGCAACTGCCGTGATTCTAGGGGGCGCGGCTCACACCTGTGGGCGGAATGCGTGGATGTGCCGGGCCGTCGCGGTGAGGGCGCGACGCCCGTGCCACGAAGCCGCTCCCGGCGCGCCCCCGCTCACCGCACCCCCGCTCACCGCCTCACCGACCATCCAACTCACCACCTCACCGAATCACCGACCCGCCGGCTCACCACCTCACCGAATCACCGACCCACCGGCTCACCACCTCACCGACTCATCGGCTCACCGGCTCACCGGCTCACCGGCTCACCGAGCAGAGGGCACGCCCAGCCCGCCGCGTGCCCTCGCCCTCGCCCTCGCCCTCGCGGTCACTGCCGCTCACGTCGCGCTGCCGCCGCCCCGCGCATCTCTCGCGTGCGCACGCGCATCTCCTCGGCCCTCGTCCGCATGACACGGGCCCTGGCGCACACTTGTTCCACCGTGAGGCGCAGCCGCTGGCACTCCTCGAACGCTCGGGCCCCCTCGACCCGCTCAAGTACGTCGTGCATGATGCCTCCCCAGCTCATGGAGAGCGGTCAGGGCCCACGATGCCTCAGGAGAAGCCCATGGCGGGTGAAGCTTTCACGCCGGACCGGCGAGGTCACATCCACCAGGGCCCGGCTCGCCGCAAGGGCAACTGCTTCTCCAGACCGGCCCGGTGGATGGCGGCATCGACGACGACCCCGGTCTCGATGATGCCGACGGCGATCCCCACCGCGTCCAGCGCCCGGCACATACCGAGGAGCGTGAACAGTCCGGCGTTGTCGCAGTAGGTGACGGCGGACAGTTCGAGCAGCAGCCGTCGGCGGTTCTCCGGATGCGCCGCCACCTGCACGATCTCCTCACGCAGCAAGGTGACGGTGTCGAAGTCCAGTTCGCCGGACAGGCATATCACCGCCGCAGACCGGCCCACCGGGACTTGCCGGATCACCAGCCGGGGTTCGGCGTCCTGCTCCATGGCCATGCCCGCAGCGCCCTTCTGCCCGCCGGCACCTCATGACGGACACCGGTCCGGGCTTGCCAGAAACCCTTCTCACGTATCCTCCCGCATCCGGGCGCCGCGGTGAGCACCCGGAAAGGGTGGTAGCGCGGGTATCCGTGAGGACGTCCGCGCCCGCGGCACGATGCGGGGAGTCGCAGGACTGCACACGGAGGGCTGAGGAGTGCACGCGGGGCAGGCGAACCGGCGGCGCACGCCTCCTGCCGACAAGAGCCTTTCGTGGCAGGAGCGCGTGACAGTAGACTGGTGGCAGTCCGTGGTCGATGGGTCGCTGTTAGCGCGGCGGCCGACCTACCGGCGACCTCTCGGGCCCGGGTTGGGGCCCCTACGCCAGCGGCTGCATCCAGCGGGAGCCTGCACCCGCGACACAGCACCGCGTTGACGATCGCCACGGCCGACTCCCCCGCCGCCGCTACTCCACCGGTGCGCCCCAGCATCCTGGACCGACGATGCGCGGATACTTCACCGACGACCAACTGCTCATGCTCCCCCTGGCCGACCATCCCGGCCTGCGCCTGCACGGCGAGGCCCTCAGCGCGCACCGGGGGCCCCTCGTCGTCGCCCTCACCGACGAGGCCACACGCACCGAGGAAATCGTCATCGACCTCACCGACGTCCGCTTCCTGGCCAACAGTGTCCTGGAAACTCTCGTCCTCCTCGCCATACGCCTGAGTCCGCCCCAACACCTGCTGGTACGCGGCGGCGCCGGACTCAAGCTGCGCGAACGGATCGCCGCCCGCGGCTGGGACCGCGTCGGGACACTCCAGCTGGCGGACGGCTGACCCGGGCGGCCCGCACCGGCGGTGTCCTTGCCGTCGCGGGAGGGGGAACATGCTCCCCGCCCCTCGCCTCACTCCTTCAACTGGTAGAAGTGGATCGGCGAGTTCGGCGTGAAGCCGATACGCGGGTACACGGGAGCCCCGGCGACCGTCGCGTGCAGTGTCGCGCGGGTCAGGCCGGTGGCGCGGGCGCCCTCGTGCAGTGCCTTGCGCGTGACGGCCTCGCCGTAGCCTCTGCGCTGCCACTCCGGGTCGGTGGCGACGAAGGCGACGAAGAGGCGCCCCTCCGCCTCGACCGTGGCGGCGGACGCCACCGGGACGTCGCCGCGCAGCCCCAGGTAGGCGTACATCTCGCTCTTCCAGTGCGCGGATCCGACCAGGCCGTCGCGGCCTTCCTCCAAGGGGAACCCGTATGCGCGCGACTGGAGGTCCGCATAGGCCGTCAGGTGCTCGTCGGTGCTCACTCGCACGAACGTCAGATCGGGGTGGACCGGGTCGGGGACGGGCAGCAGGTCTCCCGCCATGCCCGTGCCGGGGAAGGCGTACTCCAGGCCGGCCCGTTCGGCCGCCGCGGCAAGCCCGGCGCGTGCCTCCTCGTCGAGGAGGTCCTCGAAGAGCCACAAGAAGCCCGGGTGCTTCTTCGTACGCATGATGCCCGCCGCCTCGCCCAGACGCCGCGCGACGAGTTCGGCGCCTGCTCCCGACTCGGTGAGCGTGAGGCAGTTGTAGAACGAGAAACGGCAGTCGGCCCAACGGACGGCGATGCCGGGCAGGTCGCGCACATCCGCGTCCGCGTCACGGTCGAGCACCAAGGCCCGCCAGGCCACGGCGAGCTGCCGCGCCGATTCGATGGAATCCGTGAGGCCAGTCACAGTCACCGTACTCCCCTGGGGCGTCGAGGTCTTGAAGGTCGTCGGGACCGTAGCGGTCGCCGCGGACTGCGCAGACGTCGCAGTCGTCGCGGGTACGGCCTTCGGGGTCGCTGTCATCAGATGATGCCTTCGAACTGCTTGTCCTCGCTGGGAGAACTGGAGCGGGGCACATGGTACGAGCCGCGTCCGAAGCGCCGCCACAGGGCCGCGATGAGGAAGGCCACCACCACGGCGACGGGGGTGTAGTTGAAGGTGGTGGCGGTGACCGGGCTGCTCTGCGGCAGCAGGAACAGCACCGTGACCGCGCCCGCCCACAGCACCGCCACCCACCCGATCGGCCGGCTCCAGCGGCCCAGGTTCCAGGGGCCCGGGGAGAACCGGTCACGGTGGATGAGCCGCAGCAGTACCGGGATGGCGTACGCCGAGGTGAATCCTACGACCGAGATCGCAGTCACCGCCGAGAACGCCGTCGTGGAGTACAGGGACGGCAGCGCGAGCAGGAAGGCCACGGCGACCGCGAGCCAGACCGCGTTGGCGGGGATGGCGGTGCGGCGGCTGACCTTCTTCCAGAGCGCCGACCCGGGCAGGGCGCCGTCCCGGGCGAAGGCGTAGATCATCCGGCTGGCGCTGGCGGTCACGGTGTAGCCGCACAGGAACTGGGCCACGATGATCACGAGGAGGAGGGACTTCGCCGCCGCCATGCCCAGCGCGTCCAGCAGGATCTGCGCGACCGGGACGCCGGTCGGGCCGTCGAGGGTCGTGGCGTAGTCCTGGATGGCGAAGAGGAGCGTGGTCAGCAGGATGCCGCCCGCGATCCAGGACACCGCCACCGAGCGGAACACCCCGCGGGCCGCGGCGACGGAGGCGTGGTTGGTCTCCTCGCTCAGGTGGGCGGAGGTGTCGTAGCCCGCCAGGGCGAAGACGGGCAGCAGCATGCCCAGCAGGATCACGTACACCGGCGCGCTCCAACCGGTGTTGTTGGTGAACTCGGTGAAGACGAAGCCGGCCGACTGGTGGTGGGAGGGCACGAGCGCCAGGGAGCCGATGATGACGACGGCCCCTGCCAGGTGCCACCACGCGCTCACGGACGTCAGGATGTTCATCAGCCGGGTCCCGAAGAGGTTCAGGACCGCGTGCAGCGCGAGGATGACCGCGTACAGGGCGAGCAGGGAGCCCGGCGTCGGCGTGTAGCCGAACTGCAGGTTCATCCACGCGGCGGTGAACGTCGCGATGCCGTAGTCCTGGGCGGCGATTCCGCCGAGCAGGCCGAGGAGGTTGAGCCAGCCGGTGTACCAGCTCCACCGCTCGCCCCCGAGCTGGCGGGCCATGTAGTACAGGCCACCGCTGGTCGGGTAGCGGGAGGTGATCTCGGCCAGGGCCGCGGCCAGGCACAGCACCAGCGGCCCGATGGCGAGCCACCCCCAGGTGATCACGGCGGGGCCGCCCGAGTTCAGGCCGTAGCCGAAGAGCAGCAAGGTCCCCGACATGATCGAGATGACCGACAGGGACGCGGAGAAGTTGCCGAACGCCCCCATCCTGCGGTGCAGTTGCTGGGTGTAGCCGAGCGACTGGAGGATGCGCGCGTCCTCCCCGTCGTCATGGGCCGGGTTCGGCTGCTGGCGCTGCGTTCGTACCGAGGTCATGGGTTCTCCGCACAGGAAAGCTGGAAGGAGGGGTGCAGGCGGGGTGGCCGCAGGGCCGGCGGCGGGACGCGGTGGCGCCCGCACGGGGGCCGCGGCCGGCGGTCATGGGCGTTCTCCCGTGTGCCGCGGGTGGGATCTCAGGCAGGCGTCACGGTCCTCCTCGAATGCCTTCCGCCACTGGTCCTTGGGGTGCCGGGCGTCGGACTGCCACGGGGCGGGCGTGGCGAAGTCGCCGATGGCGTCGAACACCTCGGTCGCCCACTGGGGGAAGCCGCCCCGCGCCAGGGCGTAGGCGAGATAGTTGAGATCCAGCTGGGAACTGGTGGCCGGATCGCACGTCCGGAACCAGCCCTCGAAGGCCTGCGTGACGGCCCGGGTGGTGTCCTCCCTGGTCCACAGCAGGTTCAGCGTGACCTCGTTGCCTTTGTCCCGTCGCTCGCGGTGCTCCTGCACACGGGCGTAGAGGGGCAGCAGGAGCAGGGGCGAGTCGGGCGGCGCGAAGGAGACCGTCCAGCGGGCGAAGTCCACCGCGACGGCCTGTCGTCCCGCAGGACCCGGGCGGGCCTGGAGCGCCTGGGACATGCGGTGCCAGGCCTCGCGGTTGAAGGGATCCCGCTGGTGCACCTCCCCCAGCAGTCCCCACGGCCCGCTCGGCAGCAGGTACTCGTGGGGTGGCGGAGGCGTGTGGTGCTCCGGGTGGCGCCCCGTCGTGTCCGTTTCGGCCAGGGCGAGGCGGCAGATCCAGGGCACCGCGTCGTGCGGATTCCCCTCCCCCGCCTTGTGGCACGCCTGCCGGGCCCGGTCTGCCAGCTTCTCCAGGTCCCGGGCCTGCGGTGAGCCTTGCGCCCACTGTCCGCGGTGGGCCTGCAACACCCGTTCGGTGGCGACTCTGGCGTACATCACCCGGGCGGCGAGGCTCTCCGGCTCCTCCTTCAGCCACAGCTCCACGACGTTGGTCTGCGCGGCGACCACCCCGAGGACCTGCGTACGGGACGTCCACTGCGGCCAGTTGCCCGTCCGGGCAAGGACCTGCCGCATCTGCATCCAGTAACCCGCCTGGATGTCCTGCACCGCCGCGTAGAGGTCTCTGTCTCGGCCGGCCGGGTTCGAACTCGCCATCAGCGTCGCCGGCCGCTGCGGTCCAGCGGGGGATGTGAGCACGACACCGGACGGTGTGCGCTGGCGGCCATAGGCGGAGGATCCTTCGGGCAGTCGGGACGAGGTGGCACGGTCGTGCGGAGACAGCGGCGGAGGGCCGATGGCGCGGGGCGGAGACTACCGCCGGCGCATCACCCGTACGGTGGCCGTCGCCCTTGGCCATTGCGAAGGCTGTCGCCCTTGGCCATAGCGAACGCCTGACAGGTACTTAAGTGCCTGAAGAGGCGCATGACCAGAGAATCCCAAGATTGTTCGGGTGCTCAGACGCACGTTTCGGCCATGCGGTAGGCGAACGTCGCCATCCGTGACCGAACCCGTCGGCCGACGGCGCTCACTCGGCGCGCCGACGCGGCACGAACGTCCGCGGGCACGCGCTCACAGGCCTGCCGAACACGACCGCTGCCCTGAGCGCAGGCGGGCGGGGGACTCAAGTGGCCTGCTGTTTCCCTGCGTTCGGGGTGCAGCGCTACCGGCTGGCGCGCCGACAGCGCGCCAGTCGGATCACCGCGCGCCGGACGGTCGACCGCGCGCCGGACCAGCGGGGCGGTCCGGCGACGCAATACACGACCGCTCACCACGAGCGCGCCCAGTTCAGTCCATTGCGGACCCGCCGAGACCGATCGGACAGAGGTCGCCCGCCACCGCGGCAGTCCGGGATCGGGCATCCCCGGGCCAGTACGTCGAACGCGAGATCATTCGGCCAGTTTTGATGTGCCCGTCACCGATCGTGATCGGGCGAACGCCGCGAGGTGTCAATCATGAGGCGCGGCGGACACAACGCGGACAGCGGGGCAAATTGGTGTGGACCAGTAGGGGTCGGTGCGGCCTGAAAGGACCTAGCCTGGGGGGAGCCGGCCGCCCGCCCCCCTTGGCGGCCGGTGGGCTCCCGTGGCCGCCCCCCGGCGCGGGAGCCGCAGGGCACAGCCGGCACCGGTGTACGCGTCGCGGTGCCGAAAGGCCCGCCCGAGGGTGCCGAAGGACCCTGGGTCCCGGATCGGCCGCGGAACATCATGGAGAGAGAAGTGGCAAGCGCTCACACCCTCTTGGAGGCGCCATGTCCCTCTCGTCCCTGCCGAGCACGCTCCGCTCGCTGCCTCCGGCAGATCAGCTCCGTCTGATGGACACCGCTCGCGAGGTGTCGTTCCCCATGGGCAGCCGACTCTTCGAGGAAGGCGGGCACGCCGACCGGTTCTGGATCATCCGCTCCGGCTCGGTCGCACTGGACCTGCGCGTTCCGGGACGCCGCGCGGCCGTGATCGAGACCCTCGGTCACGACCAACTCGTCGGCTGGTCCTGGATGTTCTCCCCGCACACCTGGCATCTCGGCGGCGAGACGACGTCCCCGCTGCGCGCCTACGAGTTCCCCGCTGCCGCCGTGCGGGGAATGTGCCAGGAGGACGCCGAGTTCGGGCGGCACATCGCCGAGTGGGTGGGGGGCGTCGTCGCCCTCAGGCTGCATGCGACGCGCACGCGGCTCCTGGATCTGTACGCGCCCTACGGCAGCGGTAGCAGCCTCTGACCGCGCGTCGCGCACGGGCCTGAGGGAGCTCAGGAGCCGCCCGCTCCCGCCGCGTCGTCGATGGCCTGGGCCTCGACGACGCTCAGGACCGTGGGCGTGGGCAGGACCCGGGTCAGACGCAGACCCGCCTCGGCGAACAGGGCACGGAAGTTCTCGTGCGTGCGCTCGCGGCCGACCAGCGAAGTCATCATCAGGAGGTCCAGGTCCTTGGCCTGATGAGGGCGGTTGTCGGCCACGATGACCGCGTCCACCACCAGGACCCGTCCTCCCGGAGCGAGCGCGCGGCGGCAGGCCCGCAGCAGACGGACGCACTGCTCGTCCTGCCAGTCGTGCAGGATGCGCTTGAGGAGGAGGACGTCGCCCTTGGGTACGTCGGTGAAGAAGTCGCCCTCCGCCGTGGACCACCGCCCGGCGAGCGCCGCGTCGTCCCCCAGCTCGTGCCCCGCCAGGACGTGGGCCTGGTCGTACAGGACGCCGTCGAGGCCCGGTCCCGCGCGCAGCACGGCGGCGAGGAAACCGCCCTGGCCCCCGCCGACGTCCACGACGGTGCCGGTCTCCGGGAAGTCGTAGGCGGCGGCGATCGGCCCGTTCTCCACGCCGGACATGGCCGCCATGCCGTCGTGGAACACGGCGGCGGTCTTCGCGTCCTGGGCGAAGTGGTCGAAGAACGGCTGGGTGAAGATGTCCTCGAAGACGGACTCGCCGGTACGCAGGCACTGGTCCATCCTGCCTGCCGGGAGCCAGAACGTACGGTCGGTGATCATGAGGATTCCGTCCCGCACCGACCCGGGCACATCGGACCGCAGCGCCTGCCCGGACGCCTCGAGGCGGAATCGTCCTTGCTCGTCCTCGGCGAGCAGGCCCCGCGTGGCGAGCAGCCGCAGCACCCGGGTCAGTGCCGCGGGATCCGTCTCAGTGGCGGCGGCCAGGGCGGTAGGGGTGCGCGGCCCGTCGGACAGGTGGTCCGCCACGCGTGTGAGCGCCACCGCCCTCAGCGCGGCAGGGAACACGAAGCCGAGCGCCGCATCGATGAGTGCCGCGCCTCCCCCGTCTCCGCCGCGCACGCGGTCCGTGCCGTCCGTGCCGTCCGTACCGTCCACACCTTCGGCGCCGTCCACCGCCCGCCGACCAGCCGTGCCCATGTCGCCCATCGCCCTGGCTCCTTCCGCTGCCGTGCCCCGTCGAGCACAGCCGTGCCCGGTCGAGCACACCTGTGCCCGGTCGAGCACAGCCGTGCCCAACAGCCCGCCGCCTCAACCCGGTTGGCCCGAGGGCGCTCACCAATGGCGCATAGTGAGCCGTCGCCGAGCGAGGCCGGTCCTGGCCTGCCGGTCCTGGCCTGCCAGTCCTGGAGTACCGGTCCCGGCGCGGACCCTCAGGAGACGGGCACTCCGCCCCGGTCGGGGCGCGGCACGCGGCGCGGGTGGATGAGTGTGATCGTGCTGAGTACGGCGACGGCCGCGAGGGCCGCGGACGTGCCCATGACGGCTCGGGCGCCGTCGGTCACGGCCCGGCTGCCGTCACCGCCGTGCAGGGTGAAGACCACGCCGAGCGCCGCGGTACCGATGCCGGCGCCGAGGGAGGCGAGGGTGGAGACGGTCCCCGCGACCATGCCGACCCGTTCGGGGGCCGTGACGCGTACGGCGACGGCCATGACAGGCGCACCGGCGATCCCACCGCCCGCTCCCCAGGCGAGCAGCGGCAGAAGCAGGGCCCACCACGGCGTGCCGGGGGTGATGAGCAGCGCCAGAGCGGCGAGGCCGACACCTTTGAGCAGGTAGCCGGAGCCGATCACCAGGCCGGGGGCCCAGTGGCTGAGCAGTTTGGAGCCGACCATGCCCATCGCGATCTGGGCGAGGAAGATCGGGGTCATGAGGAGGCCCGCGGCGGTCGGGCTCAGGTTGAGGCCGTCGGAGAAGTACAGCACCAGGTAGACGGAGCCGCCGATGGTCAGGACGCGGGAGAGGAGGATGGCCAGCATGGCTCCGGAGAACGCGGGGCGGCCGAACATCCGCAGGTCCAGCGTGGGCGCGGGCACGCGGAGCTGGACGAAGGCGAAGGCGGCCAGCGCCAGGCAGGCGGTCAGCAGCACCGCGGTGTCCTGGCCGGACCACGACGCGTCGCCGTCACGGAGCATCAGCAGGGTGGCCGTGCCGAGGCCGAGCATGAGCAGCAGGCTGCCGGTCCAGTCCGGCCGCCCGGCGTCCGGTGCCGACGGCGCGGGCGGCGCGGAGGGCAGCACGCGTACGGCCAGCACCCAGGCAGCCGCCCCGAGCGGCAGGTTGACCGCGAAGACCGCCCGCCACCCGAAGGTGTCGGCCAGTACCCCGCCGAGGGTCGGGGCGAGCAGGCCGGCCGCGGTCGCGAAGGACCCCCAGGCTCCGATGGCGAGGTCGCGCTCCTCGCCTTCGTAGCGGTCGGAGAGCAGGGGGATGCCGTTCACCATGATCGCCGCCGCGCCGGCGCCCTGGACCACGCGGGCGACGTCGAGCCACAGCAGGTCCGGCGCCACCGTCGCGGCCAGTGAGGCCGCGGTGAACACGGCGATCCCGGCGAGGAACAGCGGCCGCCTGCCCCACCGGTCCGACAGGCTTCCGACGACCTGGGTGAGCGCGCCCATGGCGACCATGTACGTCACCACCACGGACTCGGCCGACGCCCCGTCCGCGAGCTCCGTACTGATCAGTGGAAGCCCGATGGCCACGATGGTGAGGTCGACGACCACCAGGCCCGTGGACGCCATCACGAGCACCAGGACCCCGCTCAGTGGCGGGAGCCGACGGGATCTACGAGCAGGCATGCGGAATTCGACCTCCGGGCGTGGACGTGCGCGAGCAGGCGTGCGGGCGCACGCGGGCAGGTGTGCGCACACGCACACAAGCTCACGTGGGCAGGTGCGCGGGCACGCACACAAGCTCACGTAGGCAGATGCGCGGGCACGCACGCAAGCTCACGTGGGCAGGTGCGCGGGCACATGCGTCAGTGGGCGTGATCTGGCGTACGCGGCCAGCCTGGTGGCTCCGACCACTAAAGTCAACATGTGTGAAGTTCAAGTGGGACCGTAGGCTGACGCCATGCCTGCCACCTCCCGCCGCCGCCCCGCCACGCGCAAGGGCCGCCCGGTCCTGACCCGCGAAATCATCGCCGCCAAGGCTCTGGAGACGGCGGGCGCGGAGGGGTTCCCGGCGCTCACGATGCGCGCCCTGGCCGCCGACCTCGGTGTCACCGTGCGGGCGCTGTACAACTACGTCGAGGACCGGCAGGACGTCGTCCACCTCGCCGTCGATCTGATGCTCAGCTCCTGGAGCCCGCCGCCGCTGCGCGCCGCGACGTGGGAGGCGTCCGTCGCCGACTACGCCGGCTCGCTGCGCGAGCTGTACCGCCGCTGGCCCCGCGCCCTTCTCGTCTCCCTCGACGAGGACACTCCCCCGGCCTCGGTGCACCCCAACCGCCTGCTCAACCTGGACCGCTTCCTCGCGCTCCTGCGGGACATCGGCCTCGGCATCCCGGCGGCGCTCGCGGCCCACCGCCATCTCTCCCTGCTCGTCCTGTCGTTCGCCCTCCTGGTGGACCAGCCCGCGGCCCGCGCCGGAGCCGACCGGAGCGCACTCGTGCCCGACACCTGGCTGGAGGGCCACGCCGACCTCGACCTCCCCGCGCTCCGTGAGGCCGCCGCGCTGCCCCTCCCCACCGCCGACGAGCAGTTCGACCAGCTGGTCCGCGCCGTCGTCACCCAGATCCGCAGCGAACTGGCCTGAAATCGGCGGACGGCGACTCCGGGCGTCAACCTGACGGCGACGCCCAGAACCGGCATGGGCGCACGCACCTCCGCTCCGACCATCGGCACGATCGGGCACGTGGACTACATCAAGAACATGATCACGGGTGCCGCGCAGATGGACGGCGCCATCCTCGTGGTCGCCGCCACCGACGGCCCGATGCCGCAGACCAAGGAGCACGTGCTCCTGGCCCGCCAGTCCAGTGTTCCGTACATCGTCGTCGCCGCGAGTTCCCGGGCGACGACCTGCCGGTCGTCAAGGTCTCCGCCCTCAAGGCGCTGGAGGGCGACCCGGAGTGGACCAAGACGGTCGTCGAACTGATGAAGGCCGTGGATGAGAACGTCCCGGAGCCGCAGCGCGACGTCGACCAGCCGTTCCTGATGCCGATCTAGGACGTCTTCACCATCACCGGCCGCGGCACGGTCGTCACCGGCCGGATCGAGCGCGGTGTCCTGAAGGTCAACGAGACCGTCGACATCAAGGCCGAGAAGACCAGTTCTCCTTCCGTACGACGGACGTGACCGGCGTCGTGACCCTCCCCAAGGGCACCGAGATGGTCATGCCCGGTGACAACGCCACCATGAACGTCTCGCTCATCCAGCCGGTCGCCATGGAGGAGGGGCTGCGGTTCACCATCCGCGAAGGAGGCCGCACGGTCGGCGCGGGCCAGGTCACCAAGGTCACCCGCTAGACGGATCGCGCCGCCCGCTCGTCCCGGCGGACCACGGCCACGCCACGACCACGTCGTAGTCATGCTCGTGGCCGTGGTCATGACTGTGGCCGTGGCCATGACCATGGACACAGCCGGGGACATGGCCGGGGACATGGCCGGGGACACGGCCGGGGACACGGCCGGGGACATGAAGATGAACGCAGTCGACAGGCGCTGTCGCGGTCAGTGGACGATCGACACGATCCGGCAGGCCGCCTCCGCCAGTTGACGGTCGCCGTCGACGCGGACGCGGGTCAGGGCGGCCTCCGGCTGGATCCCGCGGGTGCACAGGCGCCAGGCCGTCTCCGCGTCCATCCTGACGACCGCGGCGGGCCGTTCGGCGGGCGGCTCGGCGAGCGACCAGGTGGAACCGGTGGCCGTCGCCGACCAGTTGCCGCCGGCCGGTCCGTCGACGCGTACCTGGACCTGGGTGCCGACCCGCGCGGCGACCCCGCGCAGGGTGTGCGGCAGGGCCCGCATGAAGGTGTCGAGAACCACGGAGAGGAACCTCGGATCTGGGTCGGTGCCCTGGCCGACCGCGTGCCGGATCTGCTGGCGGTGGGTCCAGAACTCGGTGAGGTCCCGGGCGCTGTCCAGCCACATCGGCGCCGGGTCGACCCCGGCCCAGGACACCCCGAGGGACGGGGCGTCGGGATCGGTGGCCTCGAAGAACCGGGCGACCTGCCCGCCGATGAGATCGAGGGTCGCGGTGAGCGCGCCCGGACTCACCCTGCGATGGGCGTCGACCCACTCGTGGTTGACGCGGTGGATGAACGCTTCCAGGGGCTCACCCGGCGCGAAGGAGGGACCTTCCCGGTGGCCGTCGCGGTCCCGGGCCAGGCGGCCGTAGAAGTCGCCGAGAAGGTGGGCGGCGAGATCTCGGACGGTCCAGTCCGGTACGGCTTCCCTGGCCCAGTCGGCGGGCGCCAGGCCGCGCAATGTGGCCATCAACGCGGCCTGTTCAGGGGCGAACAGACGGCGGGCGTCGATCGGGGCCCCGAGCCAGGAGGGGCTCAGCACGTCATTGGCCTGTGCGTTCATGGATGAAGACTGCCCACCCGACGCGTCGACGGCCACTCAATATCCGCTGGAGCGGACCTGACCGGCACCCACCATTGGTATGGACATGCTCAAATCGTCAAGCTACTCTCAGACTTGGTCTAGACCGCGTCGGACGCTCGCCCTCCGGTTGTTGCCGTACTGCCACCTTGTTCTCACCGTCAGCCCCGGCAGTACGACCGAGGTGGGTGTCCGCCCCCTTCCGCAACCTCCGGACCACGGGAGCACTCCATGCGCATGCGCAAGAAGCTCACCTCGTTACTCGTCGGCCTCGGCATCGCCGGGTCGACGATGCTCGCCACCAGCGGCAGCGCCCAGGCCCACGGTTACACCGACTCGCCCATCAGCCGCCAGCAGTTGTGCGGCAACGGGACCGTCCGCAACTGCGGGCAGATCCAGTGGGAGCCGCCGAGCGTCGAGGGACCCAAGGGATTCCCCGCGCGCGGGCCCGCCGACGGCCGCATCTGCGCGGGCGGCATCGGGCGCTTCTCCGAGCTGGACGACCCGCGCGGCGGGAACTGGCCGACCACCAAGCTGACCGCGGGCCAGAGCCACACCTTCGTCTGGCGGATCACGGCACGGCACGCCACCACCGACTTCCGCTACTACATCACCAAGGACGGCTGGGACGCGACCAAGCCGCTGACCAGGGCCGACCTGGACCCGCAGCCGTTCCTCTCGGTGCCCTTCGGCGGCCGTCAGCCCGGCGCCACGGTCACCCACTCCGGCGTCCTGCCCCAGAAGACAGGCCGGCACCTGATCCTCGGCGTCTGGACCATCGCCGACACCGGCAACGCCTTCTACGCCTGCTCCGACGTGCGCTTCTGACATCCCTCGGCCAGGGGCTCGCACACCGCTCCTGTTCCCGTCGCCCCCCTGGGTCCGCGGGTGTTCAGCACCGGGACTGCTCCGCCCCCGGGTCGGCCATCGACCCGGGGGCGGACCGCGTGCCGTGCCGGAATCCGACCCTCGCGCGGCGTCAAGGGTCACTCACGCAAGGCGCTCAGGACCGCACGCTCAAGCCTCTCAGTCGAGGCAGAACTCGTTGCCCTCGACGTCCTGCATCAGCAGGCACGACTCGTTCTCCTCATCGGCGGCCAGAAGGCGCAGGCGTACGGCACCCAGCGCGACAAGCCGCGCGCACTCGGCTTCGAGCACGGCGAGGCGCTCCTCTCCCACGAGCCCCGTGCCGACCCGCACATCGAGGTGCACCCGGTTCTTGACGGCCTTGCCTTCGGGTACGCGCTGGAAGAACAGTCGCGGGCCGACACCTGTGGGATCGCTGCACGCGAACCACGAGCCCCGGTTCTCGGGCGCCAGGGATGCGTTGTAGCCGTCCCAGGTCGCGAACCCCTCCGGAGGCGGCGGCGCCACGTACCCCAGCACCTCGCACCAGAAGCGCGCCACACGTTCGGGTTCCGCGCAGTCGAAGGTGACTTGGAACTTCTTGATCGAAGACATCGGCGCACCCTACCAGGGGCCCATCCGCTCATTCCTCGCCGTTTCCCTGCTGCTTCCCCGCTGCTTCCCCGCTGCTTCCCCGCTGTGGATCGTCCTGTTGGCGCGAGGTCCGTGCGGGCCGCCGAGGGCGGCGGGCGTCAGCCCGCTCAGCCGGTGTGCAGGACCCGGAACCGGTCGCGTTCCGCCGGGTCTCGATCGACGACTTGAACCGGCGGCCAGGTCCACTGCCAGACACCGGTGCCCGGCGTGCGGGAGAACTGGATCCGACCGCGGGTGCCTTCGACGGCAACGCTCGGCCAGGCTCGGGCGATGCTCGCCCGGTCGGCTCCGTGGGACCGCAGCACATCCGTGAGGACGACGATCGCGTCGTAGCCCTCGAAGGCCACGAAAGAGGGCGCTTCGGCCAGTCGTCGGCGGAGGGCGCGCTCGACGCGTACGCCGAGTGGGCCCAGCCGCTCGGGCAGATAGCGCAGGAACGGGACGGCGGCGCCCTCGTCGCCCAGGGACGACGCCCACCCGGCGAACTCCGGCTGTCCCGCCGGAGCACCGATCAGGGTCCCGGCGAGGCGCCGGTCGCGGCGGACGGCCCCGACGATCGACACCGCCGGCTCCGGCACCCCCGCGAGAAGAAGGAGAGCTGTCGCGCGATGCTCGACGAGGGCGTCGCACACGGCCGCCGGGTCGAGTTCGTTCACGTCGAGTTCGACGACGGTGCCGCCGCGCGGAGTGAGGTGGTCCCGCAGGATGCGGGCCCCGGACGCCCAGTAGACACTCGGCTGGGACGCCACGGCGATACGGCTGTGCCCCGCGGCGAGCAGGAAGTCCGCGTAGATCCGCCAGCCGTGGGACTGTGCCGGTGCGAGCCGTGCGACCCGGTCCGTCGGCTGCCCGGTGAGCGCGTCGATGACCGCCGACGAGCACAGGAACGGCAGTCCGACCGCGTCGGCCCTGGCGGCAGCGGTGCGAGCGACGACGCTGTGGTACTCCCCCACCACGGCGGCCACGCCCAGACCGGCCAGTTCGTCGACGGCCGCCGCGGCGCGCTGCGGATCGGCCGCGGTGTCCCGTACCACCAACTCCAGTGGGCCTCCGCCGATCCCACCGGCGCCATTGACCTCGTCGACGGCCAGTTCCAGACCTGCGAGCAGGTGTCGGCCCGCCTCGACCCAGCCGGGCCGCGACAGCGGAACGAGGGCTCCGATCCGGATGGACGGGCCTTCGGGGCGCAGCACTTCAGGTGACGTGGGCCGCTCCTCGGGTGACGCGGGCCGCGTTTCAGGCGATGCGGGCCGCACGTCAGGCGACGATGCTGGCGAACTCATGCGGTGCCGCCTCCCCTGCGACGGTGCGGCTGCCGTTCGCCCGGAGTGCGGAGTGGCGAGGCCGGTCGGTATGCGTTCTTCTCTTCCCGTCGTGACGGGTACGCCTGGCTGATCATGCCGGACATTGCATCCGTCGTCAGCCTGGGCGGACAACCGATTATCAGTCGGCCGACCGCTGCGCCGGAGAACCTCTGCGGCGATCTCGTCCGCGGGCCGGTCGTCGGTGTCCACTCGCAGATCGCGCAGGCCGCCCGAGCCGCCCAGACCGGTCAAGCCGGTCAAGCCGCCCAGACCGTTCAGGAAGCGGACGCCCCGATTTCCCCAGCGAAGACGACGACCTGGTCGATGAGGTTCTGCCGGAGGTGGACGACATCCGTTCCCGCGAGGCGTGGGCCTCCGTCCGGGGTGGTGAAGACCCACTGGTAGCGGGCCCACTCGCCCGGCATGTCCACTGCCGAACAGCGCACCATCGTGCCCGTGCCCGCCGGGTGGCGCCGGATGTCCAGGACGAACCGCTCGACCGCCTCGATCCCGTCGACGCGGCCCAGCGGCCCCCAGAACACCACGTCAGGAGTCAGCGCCTGGGAGAGCAGCGAAACCACATAGCTGTCGTTCAGGCGTTGAACGCGGAGAGGAACGTGTCGATCGCGGACTGTGCGGTCTCTTCATGCATGCACCAGTCATACCCGACGCTGCACGGCCGTCATACCCACCAACGCTGTACGGCGGTCGTACCCGACGCTGCGCGGCGGTCGTACCCGGCGCTGCGCGGAACACGCCCGGCCCGTACGCCGCCTCCTCCGCAGGCCCACGGCCTGCGCGACGCGGCCGTCGGCCCGCGCCGCGCGAGGCCCGCGATCAGGCCACCCGGTCACAGCGCGTAGACTCGGCGCCTGTGGCGGACACCCAATACGAAGACTTGTTGCAGCTGGTACTCACCTCCGGAACAGCCAAGGCCGACCGGACGGGCACCGGCACCCGAAGTGTGTTCGGGCACCAACTACGCTATGACCTCTCGCAGGGGTTTCCGCTGGTCACCACCAAAAAGGTGCATCTCAGGTCCATCGTGCACGAGCTGCTGTGGTTCCTGAACGGCGACTCGAACGTGCGCTGGCTCCAGGAGCATGGCGTCACCATCTGGGACGAGTGGGCCGACGCGAATGGTGACCTCGGGCCGGTCTACGGCGCCCAGTGGCGTTCCTGGCCCACGCCGGATGGCAGGCACATCGACCAGATCAGCGACGTCCTGGAGACACTCCGCAAGGACCCGGATTCCCGTCGGATGATTGTCTCCGCCTGGAATGTCGCCGAGCTGGACAAAATGGCTCTCGCGCCGTGTCACGCCTTCTTCCAGTTCTACGTCGCCGACGGCAGGCTCTCCTGCCAGCTGTACCAGCGCAGTGCGGACCTGTTCCTCGGTGTTCCGTTCAACATCGCCAGCTACGCCCTGCTCACGCACATGGTGGCGCAGCAGGTCGGCCTCGAACCGGGTGACTTCATCTGGACCGGCGGTGACTGCCACATCTATGACAACCACGTGGAGCAGGTGACCGAGCAGCTCTCGCGCACCCCGTACGCGTTCCCCGAGCTGCGTCTGCGCCGCGCCGTCTCGCTCTTCGACTACGCCTACGCCGACGTGGAGGTGCTCGGCTACGAGCACCACCCGGCCATCAAGGCACCGGTCGCGGTATGAGCGTCGGGCTGATCTGGGCGCAGACCTCCGGTGGTGTGATCGGCGCGGACAACGCGATTCCGTGGCGGCTGCCGGAGGACATGGCTCACTTCAAGGCCACCACTCTCGGTCGTCCGGTGGTGATGGGGCGCAAGACGTGGGACTCGCTGCCGCCGCGCTTCCGTCCGCTGTCCGGCAGGCGCAACATCGTGGTGACGCGTGACCCGCGGTGGGCGGCCGAGGGAGCGGAGCGCGCCGGTTCCGTCGCGGAGGCCCTGGAACTCGCAGGCCGGCCGACGGAGGCGGGCGCCGCGACCGCTCCTGCCGCGGCACCGGTGGAACCGGCAGCTCCCGCCGCGGTCTGGGTGATCGGAGGCGGTCAGATCTACCGTGCCGCCCTGGAGCACGCGACGACCCTCTCGGTGACGGAGGTCGACGCCACCGTCAACGGCGACACCTACGCCCCCACCCCGGATGCGGGATGGCAGGTCACGGAGGACTCCGGCTGGCTGACCTCCACTTCCGGGCTGCGCTATCGCATCCGTACGTACACACGGTGACAGACCGTACGCACACTCCGTACTAGAGCCTGTCGTCAAACTCCCTCCTCAGCCGGCACCTGCTGCCGGGAACCCGACATCCGTCCTGGGAATTAGGTGTGCGACGCACGGTCGTCGGCCGCCGCCCGGAGCGGCGGCATTGATCACCGTTCACCGGGCGATCAAGGCGGCGTTGTGTTCCCGCAGGCCACCCCCGGTCCGAAGAGCGCATTCCCGAACTCACCCGTCCCACTAACGCCGAAGCGCGGAGATCCACTGTGGGGCAACCTTTAGCCGACCGGCCCTTGACAAACCTTTAGGGTGGCGGAAAAGATGGTGAATCTTGAACTGGCGAGCAGAGAGCCAGGGGAGGCCGTGAATGACCATCACGGAACAGCCGTCGACGTCGCGACTCGAGGCGGATCTTTTTCTTCTGCACGCGCCCAGTGTCTATGACTTCCGCGAGCGCGACGACATGCTGTTCGCTTATCTGAGTGACAGCGACAGCGTCAATGTCACCTCGGTCTACGAGATTTACCCCATCGGCTGGTTCTCCATAAAGCAGCGCCTGGCCGATCACGGGTTCGACACAAAGATAGTGAATGTCGCCTCGTTGATGCTGCTGCATCCCGAAATGGACGTCGAGCGATTACTCGCCCGCTTCGAGGCACCGATCTTCGGGTTCGACCTGCACTGGATGGCGCACTGCCACGGCTCGGTCGAGCTCGCGGCCGTCGTGAAGGCAGTGCACCCCGACGCGCTCACGATCTTCGGCGGCATCTCGGCGACGTACTACGCCAAGGAACTGATCGAGTACCCGAGCGTCGATGTCGTCGTCCAGGGCTACGACACCCTCGACCCGGTCACCGAGCTGGTCACCAGGGTCCGGCAGGGCAGCAGGGACTTCCGGGCCATCCCGAACCTGCTGTACAAGGCCGACGGCGCCGTCCGGACCACGGGTTTCTCGCACACGCCGGACAACAACTACAACAACGTCCGCAACGACTGGTCGTACTACCGCGAGGCGGCCGACGGCGGGCCGTCGGCGTCCAAGCTCATCATGACCCTGCCCAACACCGGCTGCGCGCACGACTGCGGCTGGTGCGGCGGTTCCCGATTCGCCTACCGCAACATCATGGGCGTCCGCAGGACCCTGGTGCAGAAGGACAACGATCTGGTCGTCGAAGAGCTGCGCACCATGCGGGAGGCGGCGAAGCGCACCTCGATCTACGCGCTGCAGTGCTATTCCGAGAACAGAACGCGGATGCACCAGTACCTGGACGCCGTGAAAGAGCTCGGATACAAGAGCGTCCACTTCGAGCAGTTCAGCCTGACGCCACCCGACATCCTCAAGAAAATGGGCGAGTCGACGGATTCCTACATCATGCTCTCCCCCGAGTCCCACGACCTGAGAATCAGCAAGGCCGCCGGTCGTGGGAACTACACCATGGAGCAGATGGAGGAATGGATTCCGAGGGCTCTGGATGCCGGTGTGAAAGGCATCATGATCTGGTTCTTCATCGGCATGCCCCATCAGGACCGGCAATCGGTCATGGACACGATCGCGTACTCGGAACGCATCATCCGGAAATTCGGCGGCTGGGCCGCCCTTCCGCTCATCTGCCCCATGGTGCCTTTCCTCGACCCGGGGTCACAGTTCTTCGAGGAGCCGGAGAAACACGGCTACCGTATCCACCACCGCACACTCGAAGAACACCGCCAGGCCATGATCGAACCCCTCTGGTACCGGCGGCTGAACTACGAGACGAACTGGCTCAGCAGGCGGCAGCTCCAGGACGTCTCCTATGAGGCGATCACACGCCTGGTGGAGATCAAGGGTGAGTACGGAGTCCTCCCCGCGGGGTTCTGCAAGGCCGTCCTCGGAACGATCGACGAGACACGGGAACTGCTCGGGGAGATGGAGAAGGCCCTCCTGCTCGACAAGGAGCTGCCCGCCGACCTCCGGGACGAGATCCTGCGCTACAACCGCAAGGTCCTGTCCTACACGAACGACCAGATCATGCCGGTTCCCCGGCCGCTCGGCGGCCGGTGGTTCGACGACGCCACGGTCCCGCCACAGCTGATCGAGGACATCCTGGCGCCGTCGGCCGCCACGGCCCGGTCCACGGAGCGCGGTGCGTCGTCCACGGAGCGCGGTGCGTACACAGAACGTGATGAAAGGTCATGAACGTCTGCAGGGGCGCCCGGTGCGGGGGAGGTCGAGGTGCGGATCGCTGTGATCGGTGGTGGTCCCGGTGGGCTGTACTTCAGCTTGCTGGCCCGGCAGTTCGGCCCCGCGCGGGAGATCACCGTCTGGGAGCGGAACGCGCCCGATGAGACGTTCGGGTTCGGGGTGGTCCTCTCCGACCAGGCGCTCGGCGGGATCGAGCACGCGGATCCGGCCGTGGTATCCGGGATGCGGCCGATGCTCGCCCGGTGGGACGACATCGCCGTGCACTTCCGCGGCACCACGTTCACGGCGGGCGGGAACGGGTTCGCCGCGATGAGCCGGGCGGCGCTGCTCCTGACCCTGCAACGGCGCTGCGCTCAACTCGGTGTCCCGGTGCGCTACAGCAGCGAGATCACCGACGTGGACGCCCTCGCCGCCGACCATGACGTAGTGGTGGCCGCCGACGGCGCGAACTCCCTGATCCGTGAGCGGTACGCCGACGCCTTCCGGCCCACGGTGGAGACCGGGAAGTGCCGGTACATCTGGCTGGGCAGCGACCTGGAGCTCGACTCGTTCAAGTTCTACGTCGTGGACACACCGGGCGGAGCCGTACAGGTGCACGCCTATCCCGACTCCGGGCACACCAGCACCCTGATCCTGGAGCTGTCCGAACCCTCCTGGCGCGCGGCCGGGTTCGCGGCCGCCGCTCCCCCGCGGCTCTCCCCGGGAGAGAGCGACGAACGCTCGATCGGCATCATCGCCGAACTGTGCAAGGAGATCCTGGACGGGCACAAGCTGTACGGGAACAACTCGCGCTGGCTCCGCTTTCCCACCGTGCGGTGCGACACCTGGCGGCACCGCAACGTCGTCCTGATCGGCGACGCGGCGCACACCGCGCACTTCTCCATCGGCTCGGGCACCAAGATAGCGATGGACGACGCGCTGACCCTGGCCAGGAGCCTCCAGGAGCAGCCGAGCACGAGAGCGGCCCTGGCCGCGTACGAGGCCGAGCGCCGCCCGGCGGTCGCCTCCCTCCAGCGCGCCGCGCAGGCCAGCCGGGAGTGGTTCGAGAACGTCGACCGCTACACCCACCAGGAACCGCAGCAGTTCGCGGTCAACCTCCTGACCCGCAGCCGCCGGGTGTCCTACGCCAGTCTGCGCCGGAGGGATCCTACGTTCATCGCCCGTGCGGAACGGTGGTTCGCCGACGCGGCGGGGGGCCCGGTGGCCCCCGGCCCGGCGAGCGCGCCCGGCCACGGCAGCGCATCCGACGGGACGAGCCCGCCCATGCTCCAGCCGTTCACGCTCGGCGGCCTCGACGTCGTCAACCGTGTCGTGATCGCCCCCGGCGGGGCAGCCGGAGTGTTCCCCGCCCGCGACGGTGTGCCGGGTGACCTTCAGCTCGTGTACCTGGGCGGTGCCGCCCTCGGCGGGGCCGGTCTGGTGATGACCGGGCCGGTGTCCGTGTCCGCCGCGGGCACGGACGCCCGCGGCGGTGCCGGGCTGTTCAGCGGTGAACAGGTCTCCGGGTGGCGGCGGGTGGTGGATTTCGTCCACACCCACTCGCCGGCGAAGATCGGTGTGCGGCTCGGCTACTACGGCCCCGACGGCGCCACCAAGCCCCTCGGCGAACTGCGACGCGAGTTCGCCGCCGCGGCCCGGCGCGCCGCCGCCGGATTCGACCTGCTGGAACTGGACTGCGCCCACGGCCGTCCGCTCTCCGCGCTCCTGTCCCGCATGTCCCTGACTCCCTCCGCCGACCGGGTCCGCCGCGCCCTGGAGGTCTTCGCCGCGATCCGCGCCGTGTGGCCCGCCGAGCGGCCGGTCAGCCTGCGCATCGCACCCGCTCAGTGGTGTCCGGGCGGCCACGGCGTCGACGCGGTCACCGGGATCGCGAACGAGTTCGCGGCACGCGGCGCGGCGGCGGTCCACGTCTGTGCCGGGACGCGGGCCGACCGGGACGTGTACGCGGACCGGCTCCGCAACCAGGCCGGGGGCAAGGGCGCGTTCGCCGTGATAGCGGCGGGATCGATCGCGGCGTCCGACGTCGACACGATCGTCCTGGCAGGGCGCGCGGACCTGTGCGTCGTCGACCAGCCGACGGTGGACTCGCCCTGGCTCGCCCTGCGCGGGACACCGGACCGTGCCATCTCGAAGAGTGGTCATGACGGAGGAGGATGCCGTGCTCCCTAGCGCAGATCTCGGCCTGCTGCCGGGAATCGCCGCCGAAGACCATGGCGGGGTCACCCTGTGTGCGGACACGCCGTGGATCTCGGCGTGCCGTTCCCCGGAGACGGTGGGCGACTTCGCGGCGGTCGTCGCGGACTACGCCGACCGGTTGTGGGGTGCCGGAGTGCGGCCGGGCGCGGTGGTCGCCCTGGTCAAGTCCAATCACTTCGACATCCAGGCGATCCAGTGCGCCGTCGCCCGTATCGGTGCGCTGCCCGCGCTGCTTTCGGTGACGATGGAGCCGGCCGACCTCGTGTACTGCCTCAAGGAACTCCAGCGGCCCTACCTCCTGATCGACACCGACGGCGCCGCGGTTCTGCGTCCCTGGCAGGGGCAGTGGGGCGAGGTCGCCGCCCGGGTCCTCGCACTCACCCCCGAGGCCGCGGTGGCAGGCGCCGTCGAGCTCGGCGAGTCGGCGCCCCATCGGATCACCCGCCGCTCCGGCTCGGACCGGACCCTCATCACGCACTCCTCCGGCACCACCGGGAAACCCAAGCTCCTCGTGCACACGGTGGACTCCCTGTACGCCCATGTAGCCCCGCAGATAGGGGTGGTGCAGTCCCTCGGCAGCGCCGGGATCAGCGCGAAGTGCCTGTCGTTCGTGCATGTGCGGATGTCGTCCGGGCTCCTGACCGTGCTCAACACCGGGCTGCCGTTCCTCGGCATCACCTCCCCGGACCTGCCGTCGGTGCGCGAGGCGCTGCTGCGGTACCGGCCGGAGGCACTGGAGGCGCAGCCGAACATGTTCCTGCGCTGGGAAGCACTGGCGCGCGAGACACCCAGTCCGTTCAGCACGGTCGAGCGGTACATCAGCAGCTTCGACGCGATCCACCCGCGGACGCTGCGGACCCTCCTGGAGGCGTCGGACCGCCCGGACCCGACCTTCATCCAGGCGTACGGACAGACCGAGACCGGCCCGGTGACGATCCTGATGACCACCCGCTCCGACCTCCACGAGCGGGGGCGGCTCAACTCCCGCGACGTGGGTACGGCGTTCCCCGGCATGGAGATCCGCGTCGTGGACGACGCCGGGTCGCCGCTCCCGGCCGGTGCCCCCGGGCACATCGAGGTCCGCACCCCCGCCCGCGCCGAGTCGATGATCGGCCGTGCGCCGCTGCCGGGACGTGAGACCTGGTGGCCCATGGGCGACATCGGCGCGCTCGGCGCGGACGGCCATGTGGAACTCCTCGACCGGCACGTGGACCAGGTCCTCGGCGTTCCCAGCACCCTGCGCGCCGAGGACGTCCTGCTCGACGAGCTCCCCGAGCTGGCGGAGGTCGTCATCGTCTCCGTGGAGGGGACGGTCACCGCGGTGGCGGCCACCACCGACGGCAAACCGGTCGACGAGGGCCGCTGGCAGCAGGCCCGCGACGCGGCGGAGCTGCCGCGGAACACCAGGGTCGAGTATCGGCCGTGGGACGACTTCCCGCTCACCGGCACGATGAAGGTCCGCCGGCACC
This sequence comes from Streptomyces typhae, assembly GCF_009755605.1. Lineage (GTDB taxonomy): Bacteria > Actinomycetota > Actinomycetes > Streptomycetales > Streptomycetaceae > Streptomyces > Streptomyces typhae. The sequence goes on along the minus strand of NZ_WPNZ01000005.1, from coordinate 427,619 downwards.
GGCTCCTACCGCACGGAGCCCCCGGATGAGCGGCTCCCTGACACCGACCGCGTCGACGCCCACCCGCTTCCTGCCGGCGGAGAGAAGAGCCACGGCGCTCGTGCTCGGCGCCGCCTTCATGCTGCTCGCCGACACCTCGATCGTGAACGTCGCCGTGCCCAGTCTGCAGCGGGACCTCGGCGCCGACGTGCCCGACGTGCAGCTGGTGGTCGCGGGCTACGTGGTCGCGTACGCGGTGATGCTCATCACCGGCGGCCGCCTGGGGGACCTGTACGGCAGGCGGCGCATGTTCATGATCGGCGCCGTGTCCTTCACCCTGGCCAGCCTCGCCTGCGGTCTGGCGCAGAGCCCGGAGCAGCTCATCGCCGCCCGGGTGTGGCAGGGCCTCTCGGCGTCGGTGCTGTATCCGCAGGTCATCGCGGTCCTGCACATCGCGGTGGGCGCGGAACGCCGAGGGCGCGCGTTCGCCCTGCTCGGCGCGGTGGTGAGCTGCGCCACCATCGCGGGACCGCTCATCGCCGGGCTGCTCATCTCCGCGGATGTCGCCGGGCTCCAATGGCGGCCGATCTTCCTGATCAACATTCCCGTCGGCATCGTCCTGACAGCGCTGGCGCCCCGGATGGTGCCGGCGCACAAGGGACTGCGGCTGCGTCTCGACTACGCGGGCTCGCTCACCGTCGTCCTGCTCCTCGTCGCGCTCCTCGTACCGCTCACGATCGGCCGTGACCAGGGCTGGCCGCTGTGGGGATGGCTGCTGCTGCTCTGCGTGCCGGTGCTGCTCGCCGTCTTCCTCCGGCTCGAGGCGGCCCTCGAACGGCAGGGGAAGTCACCGCTGTTGCGGCCGGGACTGTGGACGGATCCCACGTTCCGGCTGGCCCTGGCCCTGTATCTCGTGTACTTCTCCGCGGTGGTGCCCTTCTTCCTGTACTTCTCCGTCACCCTCCAGTACGGGCTCGGATACGGCGCGCTCGCGGCGGCGGCGACGATGGCACCGTACGCGGTGGGAAGCACGCTCACGTCGCTGTGGTCGGCGCGGATCGTGTCCCGCTTCGACGCGCCCCGCACCATCCTCGCCGGGTGTGTCACAGGCGTCGTCGGCAGCGCACTCATGATCGCCACGCTCGGCGGCAGCGGTTCGGGGCGGCATCTGGGGTGGGCGATGGTCCCCTCGATGGTGTTCACAGGGCTCGGGCTCGGGCTGGTGCTCGGGCCGCTGCTGAACTTCGTCCTGGCCCGGGTCCGCCACGACGACTCCGGGGCGGCCTCCGGGGCGCTGTCCACCGCGCAGCAGATCGGCTCGTCGCTGGGCGTGGCCGTGATCGGTGTGGCGTTCTTCCGGGGCTTCCGCGGGGACCTGGCGTCCCTGGACTATCCGGCGCTGCGCACCGACATGATGTTCGGCCTCGTCGTGGTGGTGACGGCGTTCGCGCTGGCCTCCGCCCTGGTCTGGCTCATCGCCCGCCGCAGCCGCTCCGGCCGGCACAGTCCCGCCCCATGACAGGGCCTCGGCGACGAGGCCGCACACCAAGGCTCCACGACCAGGAAGGTGGCAGCGTACGTGGACGGATCCTCGCCGTCAGGTGCCCTGACGATGCGGCAGAAGATGCTCGACGAGATCGCCGCCGGAGGCACTCCGGTTCCGGCCTATGTGGCGCGCCTGGCGCTCCAGGTCGTCGCGATGGAATGGCACGCTGGATTCGTCGCGGTCACCTTCCGCATCCCCGACGACCTGTGCGTCGAACCGGACGTCGCCTTCGGCGGCCATGTCGCCGGCATCCACGACCAGGCCGCGGGCTTCGTCCTGTGCAGCCTCCTGGAGGACGACATGATGTTCGTGACGACCCGCCTGGACGTGCGGTACCTGACGGTGACACGCCCCGGAGAGGTACGCGCCGAGGCCAGGCTGCACATGATGAACGAGCGCTCCGCCGACGTACGTGTCTCACTGACGCAAGCCGGAAGGGTGACGAGCGAGTCGCTCGTCACCGAAGCGATCAGGAAAGTCAGAAGGTGACCACCCGTGGTAACCGACCGGGATGTGCAGGAACTGGTGGCGGGTGTCCTGGAGATCGACGTTGCCGACGTCGGGATCGACAAGTCCTTCTACGTGGACCTGGAGATGGACTCGCTCCACAAGGCGGAGTTCATCGTGGCCCTGGAGCGTGCCTGCGGCGCGGAGTTCGCCCCGGCGGACGCCGCGCGGATGGACAGCGTCGGTGATGTGATGCGGCTGCTGCACGATCGGCACCGAGTGACATGAACTCCGCCACCGGCACGGCGAACCCGGTCGAGTCGCTGCTGCTCGGCCACCCCGGCGGCTGGCGCTGCGGGGTGGACCGCCGGGTGGGCGAGGTCACCTACGGCGGTCTGCGGGACGCGGTGACGGACTACGCGGGACGGCTGCGGGCTGCCGGGGTGCGGCCCGGCTGCCGCGCGGTCGTCGTCTCCGACGACTGCGTCGCGGCGGTCACCGCCGTACTGGGCCTGTGGTGGCACGGGTGCGTGCCCGTTGTGCTGCACCCGATGCTCCGGACCGCGGAGGTCGCCTTCATCGTCCGGGACAGCGAGGCGGAGTTCGCCGAGCTGAACGTCGCCCCGGAACAAGCCGGTGCCCTGCGGGCCGAACTGGCAGCGATCGACGCCGGGAGGAGAGCGGCCGGACAAGCCGGGCTGCTCGTCGGCCCCGGCCCGCTGCGGGCGGGTGGGCCCACGCCACCACCGGCCGGTTTCGCCGCGACCGACGAACTCCTGGTGCAGTACACCTCCGGCAGCACCGGCAGACCCCGGGGCGTACGGCACTGCCTGCGGGCGGTGCACGCGGTTCTGCGCGGTGCCGGCAGCCTCCTCGGCCTCACCCCCGACGACGTCGTGCTGTCCACGGCGAAACTGTCCTTCGGATACGGATTCGGCAACTCGCTGCTGTACCCGTACACGGCGGGCGCCTGCTCGGTGCTGCTCGACGGGCAGGCGGACCCGTACGGCGTCGCGGCGGCCCTCGCCGAGCACCGGCCGACGGTCCTGTTCTCCGTGCCCCGGCTCTACGCCGGTCTGCTCGAACTCGCCGAACGGGGCAAGGCGGTGCGGACCGGCTCGCTCCGTCTGGCCGTGGCCACCGGGGAGCATCTGCCCGGCGCCCTGGCCGCCCGGATCACCGAAGTGTTCGGCGTGCCGCTGCTCAACGGGTTCGGGGCGACCGAGGTCCTGCACACCGTGGTGGCGGCTTTCGCGGGGCCGGACACCGCGCGCGGTGCTCCGGCTGCGTCCGGTGGCACGCCGCCCGAGCGCCGTCCCCACAGGCGCGGGGCCGCCGGTCCCGGATCGATCGGCTTCCCCGTCCCCGGGGTGACCGCGACCGTGCGCGACGACGCCGGCAGGCCGGTGGGCGACGAGATCCCCGGCCGGCTGCACCTCGTCACCGGGTCGGCCGCGCTCGGCTACCTCAACCGCCCCGACGACACCGCCCGTACCTTCGCCGACGGCGGCGTCTACACCGGCGACATCGCCTACCGGACGCCCGGCGGCGAGCTCTGCCACGTCGGCCGCGCCGACGACATGCTCCTGCTCGGCGGCTACAAGATCGCACCTGCCGAGATCGAGCGCGTCGTCAGGGACGCCCCGGGGGTCGCCGACTGCGCGGTCGTGGGCAGCACCGACCGGACCGGCCTCGAACAGGCCACCGTGTACGTCGTGGCGCGGGATCCCGCCGACCCGGACCAGGTCCGCAAGGCGGTGAGGTCGGCCCTGCGCGCGGAGCTGGCCCCGTACAAGAGGCCCTCCCGGATCGAGCTCATCGGCGAACTCCCGGTCACCGCCAACGGCAAGCTGGCCCGCTTCCGGCTCCGCCCCCGGTCCGGCGGCCCCGTCGGCAGTCCGGAGGGCGGCGCATGAGCTGGGAGATCACCGGAATGAGCGCGGTGTGCGCCCTGGGCGACACCGTCGCCGACATCCACGGCGCCCTGTGCTCCGGCCGCTCGGGCCCGGCGCCGCTGTCGGCGTTCGACGCGTCCAAGTACCGCGCGGGAGCGGCGTACGAGGTTCCCGACCGGCTGCACCCGGGCGTGGAGGAGCCGCTGCGGGCGACCCGCTGGCTGGTCCGCGTGGTCCGGGAGGCCCTGGCCGACGCGGGTCTGCCGGAACCGGATCCCGGGCTGCCGGTCCTGGTCGGGACCACGCACCGCGAGATGCGGACCACCGAACTGTGGTGGCGGCACGAAGGCCCCCTCTCCCCCACCGACCTGCACTTCACCTCCGCCCTGCACACCGCCCTCGGCCTGCACCACGTGCACACGGTCGCGAGCGCCTGCGCGGCCTCGTTGTACGGACTGGGCATGGCCACCGACCTCATCGCCCTCGGAGAGGCGGACACCGTGGTGGTGGCGGGCACCGACGCGATCCCCGCGAGTTCCTTCGGCGGGTTCGACCGGATCCAGTTCCCGCCCCCGGACACCATCCGCGCCTTCGACCGGTCGCGCCGCGGCATGATCATGGGCGAGGGTGCCGTGGCGGTGGTGGTGCGGCGCGCCGGGGCGCACCTCGGCCGCGTGCACGGCCGGGTCCGGGGCGTGAGCATGAACTGCGACGCCTCGCATCCGACGGCGCCCGATGCCGCCGGGATCGTCCGGGCGATCGAGGACGCGCACCGGCGTGCGGCGGTCGCGCCCGACGACATCGACCTCGTCGTCGTGCACGGCAGCGGCACACCGCAGAGCGACCTGGCCGAAGCGGTCGCCCTGCGGGACGTCTTCAAGGCCGCCGACCCGGGCCCGCTCGTCACCGCGATCAAGGGCGGCATGGGCCACATCTCCGGCGGGGCGGGTCTTTTGAACCTCGTCGTCGCCCTCGAATCGGTCCGCACCCGGGCCCTGCCCGCGATCAGCGACCTCACAGCCCCGATCGAGGAGGCGAAGGACCTGCGCCTCGTCATCGGCGCGCCCGCCCCGGGGCCGTTCGGCACCGCGCAGGTGCACGCCGTCGGCATGGGCGGCATCAACGCCGTCGCGATCGTGGAAGGGGCGTCGCGGTGAGCGCCGCGGCTGCCGTGCGGACCGCGATCACCGGTGTGGGCTGGGCCGTCGCGGGACCCGGCTTCGACCCGGCGGTCGCCCTCGCCGTGCGCGGCATGCGGCACAAGGACCGGTCGTCGCGGTTCGCGGTGCGGGTGGCGCAGTGGACGCTGGAGGACGCCGGGCTCCTGAGCGCGCCGGAACTGGACGGCGCGGCGGTGGTCGTCTCCAGCAACTTCGGCAACCTGGACGCGGTGTGCGACTGCGTCACCACGATCGCCACCAGTTGCAGCAGGGACATCAGCCCGATGCGCGTTCCCCATCTGTCGAGCGCCGTCTCAGCGGCGTGGATCGCCCTCAACCACGGGATCCGCGGCCCGAATCTGACGCTGTGCAACGGTGCTTCGGGCGGGCTCGACGCCGTGGCCGCGGCACGCAACCTGATCGCGGCGGGCCGGGCCACGGCGGCGCTGGTGATCGGCGTGGAACCGGACACTGAGCCGGTGGCCCGACTGCACCGGGAGACCGGCGGCACGAGGTGGCTCGACGGGGCCGTGGGCCTGGTGCTCGAACCCGTGCCGCAGGCCGAGAGCCGCGGGGCGCGGATCCGCGCGGAGATCGGCGGGTACGGCAGAGCCGCCGACGAGCCGTCCGCCGTCCGGGCGGCGGGTGCCACGGCGATCCGGCGGCGCCTGGACGCCGAGCCCACCGTGCGGTTCGGGCGCTGCTCGGGGGCCCTCGGCGTGATGCAGTGCGCGATGGCTGTGGAGCGGATGGGGGACGAGGCGGTGCTTGCTGTCGCGGGGGCCGGGGCCGGGGCGGCCGGGGATGGAAGCGGGGCTCGGGCCGGGGCTGGAGATGTCAGCGGGGCTGAGGCTCGGGCCGGAGCCGGGGATGTCAGCGGGGCTGGAGCCTGGTCCGGGGCTGGAGCCTGGGAGTGCGACGGGACGTCCGTCTCGGCGCTGGTCCTCACGCCCCCTCGGGGAACGGCCCCCACGCCCCCTCAGGGACGGGCCTCCACTCCCCCTCGGGGAACAGCCCCCACACCCCCTCAGGGACGGGCCTCCACTCCCCCTCAGGGAACGGCCCCCACGCCCCCTCGTAGGAGGGACACATGAACACGTTCGCCAGCGATCCGCGTGTCGTGATCACCGGCCTGGGTGCGATCTCCTGCCTGGGCACGGGTGTCGGCGCCTACTGGGACGGCCTGCTCGCCGGCGGCGGGGAGCCGCAGGCGATTCCGCTGCCGGACCTCAACATGCGGACCAAGAAGATGTATCTCGTCGACCGGGCCGACGTGCCCGCCGAGCCGTCCTCCCACGCCGGCGTGGAGCTGGGAAGCAGCCCGCGCCTGGCGGTCGCCGCGGCCGAGCAGGCGCTCGCCGACGCAGGAGTGCGGGACGAGACGCGCGCGGCCGTCCCCGTGGTGCTCGGCGTCGAGCTGGGCAACTCGGACATGCAGGAGCTCCAGCGCAGCGCGGGACGGACGACATGGACGACGCTGACCCCCGCGGCGGCTGTCGTGGGCGCGGCCATCGGCTCCCGGGCGGCACAGACCAGCGTGGGGAACGCCTGCTCGGCCAGCGGGTACGCGCTGACGATCGGCCTCGACATGATCCGCGCGGGCGAGGCGAGCACGGTCCTGGTCGGCGGGGCCGAGGGAGCCACGCGGGCCGGGATGGGGGCGTTCAACCGGCTGGGAGCCGCGGATCCGCTGCGCTGCCGGCCCTTCGACCGGAACCGGGCCGGGACCATGTTCGGCGACGGCTCGGCCATGGTCGTGCTCGAAGCGGCCGAGCACGCCCGGCGGCGCGGCGCCGAACCGTACGCAGAACTGGCCGGTGCGGCCTGGAGCTGTGACGCCCACCATGCGACGGCCCCCGACCCCTCGGGGGACCAGATCGTCCGGGCGATGTCCGACGCGCTGGCTGACGCGAAGCTGAGCAGCAGCGACGTGGGCTGCGTCATCCCGCACGGGACGGGGACACCGCTCAACGACGTGGTGGAGAGCCAGGCCCTGCGCAGAGTCTTCGGCGCCCGCGTGCGCGAGCTGCCGCTCTTCTCGCTCAAGGCGATGATCGGCCACACGACCGGTGCGGCGGGCGCCTTCGCCTGCCTCACGGCGACCCTCGTGCTGCGCCACCGGCAGAGCCCGGCGAACATCCCCATCGACCAGGACCCGGAGTGCGACGTATGGGTTCCGCAGGAGCGTCCCGTGCCGTTGGCCGCGCCCGCCGTCCTGGTCAATACGTACGCGTTCGGCGGCAACAACACGTCCCTCGTCGTCAAGGGCGTCGTCAGGGAGGCATCGCAGTGGTCACCGTGAGCACCGCGGGCATCATGAGTACCGCGCGTACGGGTCAACTGGCCGTCGTCGGCCTGGGTCTGGTGGCTCCGGGCGTGTCCGGGCCCGCGGACGCGCCGGCTCCGGCCGGGGCGGTGGCTCCCGGCTGGTTCGAGGCGGAGTCCGCCCTGCCGGGACGCGGATACCGGCGGCTGCCCGACGCCTGCAAGTACCTGCTCGCCGCGTCGAGGCTGGCGGTCGGCGACGCCGGGGACCGGCTCGCGCAGACCGGACGTGACCATCGGGGCGCGGCGGTGGCCATCAACAACACCGGCGCGGCCCTGCTGGAGGAGATGGACCACACCATCATGCGTGCGGGCGCCGAGGAGATGTCTCCGTCGAGCAGCCCCTTCATCGCCATGAGTTCGTTCGCCAGCCGACTCTCGATGGAGCACGGCATCACCGGCTTCAACCTCACCGTCAACTCCCCCGTCACAGCGGGACTCGAGGCGTTGCAGATCGCGGCCCGCGCCGTCGCGGCGGGCCGGGCGCGGGCGGTCCTGGTGGCGGCGGTCGAGGAGGCCCTCTCGCCGTCCCAGACGCAGTCGCGGCGGCAGCCGCGGTCGCCGGTGAGCGGACCTCGGCCGCCGTCCGCCGCCGGGGCGTGGCCGCCGCCCACTGCCGGGGCGTGGCCGACATCCGCCGCCGACGCAGGGCCGTCGGCCGCCACCGGGCCACCGTCGCAGGCGTCCGCCGACGGAACGGAAGCAGGCGCCGCCGTGCTGTACTGCGAGCCCGTGGTGGGCGGATACGCGCGCTACGGCACATGCGGGGCGCGCGGTGCCTTCCTGGACCCGGAGTCGGCGGGGCGCGACGCCGATGCCGTCCTCGGACCGCTGTTGGGCGACGACCCGCCGGGCCGGATCGACGCGGTCCTCGACGACTCCGCGGTGGGCACGGCCGCCGCCCGGTGGCTCGACCGCCTCACGGGCGGCGCGTGCGAGGTCGTCGTCGTCGGGGCCCCCGCGCAGGCCGGCTGTCTCACCCCCTTGCAACGCGTCGTGGGCCTGTTCGCCCAGGAGCACACGGCCCCCACCCGGCGCGCCGTCCTGGCGGCCTCCGCCATGGGCACGCTCGCCTACGCCGAACTGACCGTCGCACCACGCCCTGCCGTGGAAGCCGACGACGGAGTCCCGTACCCGGCGGCGGAGTCGTCCGGGGCGTTCACGGAGGGAGCGTCACGGCCATGACTCGCCCCTCGGGCACCCGCCCCTCCGGACGCCGCATGAAGCTCGGCCTCAACTGTCCCGCGCATTTCCAGGACGTCCGGGTGGTCGCCGCCGAGGCCGAGGCGCGCGGCATCGACCAGTTCACCCTGGCGGAGACGGCGCGGAACCCGTTCCTGCAACTGGCCCGCGCGGCCGACACCACCTCGTCCATCGAGCTCGGCTCCGGCGTGGCGATCGCCTTCGCCCGCACCCCGATGACCATGGCGTACGAGGCCTGGGGTCTGCACGAGATCTCCGGCGGCCGTGCGGTGCTCGGCCTCGGCTCCCAGGTCAAGGCCCACATCACGCGACGTTTCGGCATGCCCTGGGACAAGCCGGCCGCGAGGATGCGGGAGTTCGTCCAGGCCGTGCGCACCATCTGGCACAGCTGGCAGACCGGCGACAGGCTCCGCTTCCGCGGCGACTTCTACCGCCACACGCTGATGCCCCCGCCCTTCACGCCGCCCCGGGTGGCCGCCCCGGTCCCGCCCATCCTCCTGGCCGGGGTCGGCCCGCTGATGGTGCGCAGCGCCGGGGCCGTCGCCGACGGCTTCGTCAGCCATGTCTTCACCACCGCCGAGTACGTGCGGCAGCAGGTGCTCCCGGCGATCGCCGAGGCCCGGTCCGCGGCCGAGGCGCAGGGCGCCGCGTGGACGGAGCGGCCGTTCGAGGTCGTCGGCAACGTCCTCACCGCGACCGGCCGCACGGAGGACGAACTGGCGCGCAGCGTCCGTGGCGTGCGGGAACGGATCGCGTTCTACGGGTCCACGCCGGCCTACCGCAAGGTCCTGGAGCAGCACGGCTGGGGTGCGTTGCACGACGAGTTGCACGCCCTGTCGCTGCGGGGCCGCTGGAAGGAGATGGGCGGGCTCGTCGACGACGAGGTGTTCGCGGCGTTCGCGGTCGCGGGCAGCCCTGCGGAAGCCGCCCGCGAGATCCACCGCCGCTACCGCGACGTGTTCACCACCGTGTGCGTCAGCTGGGAGCCGGAGACAGGCCCGGCACCGGCCCTGGACGTGCTCACCGAACTCCGGGCCCTCGACTGACCCGACTGACCACCCAGACACCCATCGACTCAGCTCGTCACAGATCAGCTCAGCACAGATCAATACATATCAATATAGTACAGTTCGGCACAGATCAGGTCAGCTCGGCATGGATACTCAGCTCAGCTCAGCTCGGCAAAGAGCAACAGGGAGGAAAGCGATGTTCGTTCCCCTTGAAGGTTCCTGGGCCCTGATATTCGGCGTCTCCAGCGGCATGGGCAAGGAGACCGCGCGAGCGCTGGCCGAGGCGGGCTGCCACATCATCGGTGTGCACTTCGACCTGGCCGAGGGGCAGCAGCAAGCGGAGCAGTACGCCAAGACCGTGGGCGAGCTGGGCGTCGAGGCCCACTTCTTCAACCGCAACGTCGCGGCCCCCAAGACACGTGCGGAGCTGGTCCCCGTCATCCATGACCTCACCTCCGGCGTCGGGCCACGGGTCGTCCTGCACTCGGTCGCCTACGGCACGCTGACCTCCCTGCTCCCGTCCGCGCCGGGCGGCGGGCAGGACCAGGACGCCGTGCTCCCGGAGGTCACGCCGAAGCAGCTCGCCATGACGGTGGACGTCATGGGCCACAGCCTCGTGTACTGGATCCAGGACCTGGTGCAGGCGTCGTTGCTGCCGCGCGGGGCGAAGGTCTTCGCCATGACCAGCGCGGGCGGAGCCCGGGTCCTTTCCGGTTACGCGCCCGTCGCGGCGGCGAAGGCCACGCTGGAGTCGCACGTCCGCAACCTCGCGGTGGAACTCGCCCCTCGGGGCGTGGCGGTGAACGCGATCCGCGCAGGCACCACCATCACTCCGGCACTGGAGAAGATTCCGGGCAACCAGAAGCTGATCGACCACTGCCGGGACATCAACCCGGGCGGACGCCTGACACGTACCGAGGACGTGGCCGAGGCGATCGTCGCCCTGTCCGTCTCGGACTCGTCATGGCTCACCGGAAACGTCATTGGAGTCGACGGCGGCGAAGCACTCGTCGTCTGAACCGAGACCGAAGGAGAGCGGCATCGTGTCAGGCAACCCGACAGCCGGCGTCAACCGCGAGGATCTGCGCGCACTGATCGCCGAGGAACTCGAACTGCCCACCGAGGAAGTCACCGACGAAGCCAACCTCAAGACCGACCTGGCGGTGGACTCGCTCACCGCCATGGAAGTCGCCGTGCAACTGGAGAAGAAGTACCGCATCAAGATCGACGAGGAGGAGATCAAGTCGCTGACCACCCTGGCGACCATCCACCGGCTCGTCTCCGCCAAGGTCGAGACGGCGCGATGACCGACGGGGGCAGGCCCGTGGCGGTGGTGACGGGCGGATCGCGCGGCATCGGTCGGGCCACCGTACTGCGTCTGGCGGCCGACGGCTTCGACGTGGCGTTCTGCTGTCTCTCCAGGCCGGAGCGGGCCGATGAGGTGGCGGCCGAGGCGCGCCGCGCCGGTGCGCGGGTGCTCGCCCGCAAGACCGACGTCTCGGTCGCGGGCCGGGCCGCGGAACTCGTGTCGGAGACGGAGGCCGAACTCGGCCCGCTGGCCGCGGTGGTGGCCAACGCCGGTGTCGTACGGGACCGGCCGCTCGCCGGGATGGCCGACGACGAGTGGGACACGGTGCTCCGTACGAATCTCGACGGCACCTATCACATCTGCCGTGCCGCGGCGCGGTCGTTGATGCGGCACGGCAGCGGAGCCATCGTGACCCTCTCCTCCGTGGCGGGCATCCACGGCAACGTCGGCCAGTCGAACTACGCGGCGTCGAAGGCCGGGATCATCGGCTTCACCAAGTCCATCGCGAGGGAGCTCGGCCGGTTCGGCGTACGGGCCAACTGTGTCGCGCCCGGCCTGATCACGACGGACATGACCGATGGACTCGGCGAGGATAAGCTCAAGGAACAGGTCAGAAGAATCCCGCTCCGCCGCCCCGGAACCCCCGACGAGGTCGCCGACCTGGTGTCCTTCCTGATCTCCGGGCGCGCCGCCTACATCACGGGCCAGGTCCTCGGAATCGACGGCGGCTTCTCGCCCTGACCCCCTGGCCCCCTGATCCCGTGATCCCGTGATCCGCGTTCGCGATCCGCGATCCGCGTTCGTGATCCGTGATCGTGATCCGTGATCCGTGATCCGCGATCCGTGATTCCGTGAAAGCGCCATGTTCGGAACCGGGAGGACGACCATGGACACCACTTGCACGGTGACGCCGTTCGACCCCGCCGACCTCGAGCGGATCGCCGGCCTCGTCGACTTCCGGCGCGGCGGCGTGCTCAGTTCCGGGATGGAGTACCCGGGACGGTACAGCCGCTGGGCCATGGCCTATGTCGACCCGCCCGTCGAGATCGTCGCCGTCGGACGGCGCCTCACCGCACGCGCCTTGAACGAGCGCGGCCGCCTGATCCTGCCCGTGGTCCTCACGGCCATGCGACGGGCAGGCCGGCCGACGGGCGAGCACTCCGTCGTCGTACCGGAACCGGACCGTATGGTCCCCGAGGAAGAACGGACACGGCGGCCGACCGTGTTCAGCGCGCTGCGCGAGATCGTGGCGGCGTTCCGGACCGACGATCCGCATCTCGGCCTGTACGGCGCGTTCGGGTACGACCTGGCGTTCCAGTTCGAGCCGCTGCGCCGGCGCCTGCACCGGCCGGAGACGCAACGGGACCTGGTCCTCCATCTGCCGGACGAGATCTGGGTGGTGGACCGCAAGCGGGAGGTGTCGAGCCGGTACGCGTACGAGTTCGAGGTGGACGGCGTCTCCACGGCGGGCCTGCGGCGCGGTACCGGACCGGCGCGTCCGGGCACAGCACCGCCGTGTTTCCTGCACGACGGCACTCGGCCCGGGAGTGACGAGCTCCGTCCCGAGCTGGACGGTCCTCGGCCCGGGGTGTACGCGCGACTCGTCGAGCAGGCACGGCAGCGGTTCGCCCGGGGCGAGCTGTTCGAGGTGGTGCCCAGCCACACGTTCCACGGCCGGTGCCCCTCACCGGCCGCCTTCTACGGGTTGCTGCGCCGCCGCAACCCCGCCCCCTATGAGTTCCTGTTCAACCTGGGAGCCGGGGAGTTCCTGGTCGGTGCGTCACCGGAGATGTACGTGCGGGTGACGGGCGACCGGGTGGAGACGTGCCCGATCGCGGGCACCATCAGGCGTGGCGAGGGCCCGCTGGAGGACGCGGCGAACATCGCCGAGCTCCTCGGGTCGGCGAAGGAGGAGTCCGAGCTGACCATGTGCACCGACGTGGACCGCAACGACAAGGCCCGGGTGTGCGTGCCGGGATCGGTGCGGGTGCTCGGGCGGCGGCAGATCGAGATGTACAGCCGCCTCATCCACACCGTGGACCACATCGAGGGCCGGTTGCGGCCGGAGTTCGACGCGCTGGACGCGTTCCTCACCCATATGTGGGCGGTCACCGTGACCGGGGCGCCCAAGGCCTGGGCGATGCAGTTCATCGAGAACCACGAGGACACGCCTCGGCAGTGGTACGGCGGCGCCGTCGGGAAGATCGGTTTCGACGGTTCGATGAACACCGGCCTCACGCTGCGGACCGCGCACATCACCGGCGGTATCGCCGCGGTGCGGACCGGCGCGACGCTGCTGTACGACTCGGTGGCGGAGGCCGAGGAGCAGGAAACCCACATCAAGGCCCGCGCTCTGCTGGAGACGCTCGCGGAGGCGGCCTCCCCGCAGGGTCCCGCCCCCGGGCACGAGCCGGACGCCGCCACCGCATCGCACCCGACGGGCGCCGCCGCTCTCCGGGAGGGCAAGGGGTCCGACGCCGCGGGAGCCACCGCGCCGCGGGTGCTCCTGGTCGACCACCAGGACTCGTTCGTCCACACGCTGGGCGACTACTTCCGGCAGGAGGGCGCCGAGGTGATCACGCTGCGGTACGGGTTCCCGCCCGCGCTCCTCGACGAGTACGGGCCGGATCTGGTGGTCCTTTCGCCGGGGCCGGGGCTGCCGTCGGACTTCGCGTGCGCCGCACTGCTCGACGAGGTGTACGGGCGGGGGCTGCCGGTGTTCGGGGTGTGCCTGGGGCTGCAGGCGATGGTGGAGCACGCGGGCGGCCGCCTGGCGATCCTGCCCGAACCCGAGCACGGCAAGCCGGGCCTCGTCCGGGTGTCCGGCGGCACCCTCCTCGACGGGCTCGGTCCGGAGTTCACCGCCGGGCGGTACCACTCGCTGTACGCGCCGCCCGACGAGGTCCACGGCGGATTCACGGTGACGGCAGCGACGTCCGACAGGGTGACGATGGCGATCGAGGATCCGGCGGCGGGCCGCTGGGCGCTGCAGTTCCATCCGGAGTCGATCCTCACCGCGTCCGGCCGGACCGGCCACCGGATCATCGCCAGGGTGCTCGAACTGTGCCGGGAGCGGACGCGTGCCGCAGCGCAGGGTGCCGCCCGCAGCGCCTCCGCGCTGAACTCGGCCGACTCCGAGAGGGATTGGGCGGCGATCGATGATCGAGCCGGTGCACGTTGACCATCAGCACGTCGTCTGGGCGGACACGGACGCCGGAGGCCGTATCCACTGGTCGGTGGTGTGCCGCTGGGCAGAAGCCGCCGAGCACACCTATCTCCGTACGCTCGGCTGGCAGCCCGAGGAGGCGCGTTCCTTTCCCCGGCGCTCGACCAGGGCCACGTACCACCGGCCGTTGCGCTTCGGCCAGCGGTTCGAGCTGCGTCTCGGCATCGAACGCGTGGGCACCAGCAGCGTCACCTTCGTCTGGACGGTGGTCAGCGAGGGCGAGACGTGTGTCAGCGGCAGGCACACGGTGGTGCACATCGACGGTGCCGGGCGCCCGGCTCCGTGGCCGGACCACCTTCGTGCCGGGTTGGCCGGTGGTGGCCGCGGTGCGGGGAGCGGGGCGCAGGCCCGCACGGGTCAGGGCACGTCGCCGGAGTAGTGGAAACGGCAGATCACGCCCGGACCCGGTCTGCGGGGTTCGTCGGGCCGCGGCCCGTACAGCGACCGGCCGCCGGGGAACCGGCCCAGCTCGGTCGGGAGGGCGACGCCCTCGTCGATGTCCTCCGGCAGCCAGCCCGTGATGTGCAGCAGCAGTCCGTCCAGCGGGCCGCCCGTCAGCGCGGCATACGTCCGGTCCGCCAGCGGGCCGGGGTCGTCGTGGTCACGGCCGTACACCCGGCCGCGCAGCAGTTGCTCATCGCCGTTCATACCTTCAGCTTTCCAGCTGCCACTGACAACGCCGCTCGTCAAACCCTGACGTCGATGCCCGGTGGCACTTCCCGCCGCTGCCCACTGCCGCGCCCTGCTGCACGCTGCTGCCCGCTGCTGCCCGCTGCTGTTCACGCCCGACGCAGTGCGGAGTGGCCCGCGAAGCGTGCCGAGTCGCCCAGTTCCTCCTCGATCCGGATCAGCTGGTTGTACTTCGCCGTGCGGTCCGAGCGGGAGAGCGAGCCGGTCTTGATCTGGCCGCAGCCGGTCGCCACCGCCAGATCCGCGATGGTGGTGTCCTCCGTCTCGCCCGAGCGGTGCGACATGACGACCGTCCAGCCCGCCTGGTGGGCCGTGGCCACCGCGGCGAGTGCCTCGGTCAGGGTTCCGATCTGGTTGACCTTCACCAGGATGGAGTTGGCGACGTCGGTCCGGATGCCCTCGCGGAGCAGCGTCTCGTTGGTGCAGAACACGTCGTCCCCGGTGAGCTGGCAGCGATCGCCGACGCGGGCGGTCAGCTCGCGCCAGCCGTCCAGGTCGTTCTCCGCCATCGGGTCCTCGATGGACACGATGGGGTACGTGTCGATGAGCTTGGCCAGGTAGTCGGCGTTCTCGGACGGGGTGCGGCGCACTCCCTCGCCCGCGTAGTCGTACACCCCGTCGCGGAAGAACTCCGACGACGCCGGGTCCATGATCAGGCCGATGTCCGTGCCCGGACGGTAGCCGGTGCGCTCGATGGCGGTCATCACGAAGTCGAGCGCTTCCTCGGCGGTGCGCAGCGCGGGCGCGAAGCCGCCCTCGTCGCCGACGCCCGTGGAGTGCCCGGCGGCCAGCAGGTCGCGGCGCAGGGTGTGGAAGACCTCGCTGCCCATGCGGACGGCCTCGGCGAAGGTGTCCGCGCCCACCGGCGCGATCATGAACTCCTGGAAGTCCAGCGGATTGTCGGCGTGGGCGCCGCCGTTGACGATGTTCATCATCGGCAGCGGCAGGAGGTGGGCGTCGGCGCCGCCGAGGTAGCGGTAGAGGGGCAGGCGGTGGGCGGCCGCGGCGGCCTTGGCGGTGGCGAGGGAGACGCCGAGGATCGCGTTGGCGCCGAGCCGGGACTTCGTGGCGGTGCCGTCGAGGGCGACGAGGGCGGCGTCGAGACCCGCCTGGTCCGCGGCGTCCCGGCCGCGTACGGACGCCGCGATCTCCCCGTTGACGTGGGCGACCGCGCGGTCGACGCCCTTGCCGTGCCAGCGCGCGGAGTCGCCGTCACGCAGTTCCACGGCCTCCCTGGCGCCGGTGGAGGCACCCGAGGGGACAGCCGCGCGCCCCAGGGATCCGTCCGCCAGGACGACATCGACCTCGACCGTGGGATTGCCACGGCTGTCGATGATCCGGCGGGCGGTGACGGTCTCGATGGCGGCGTCGATGGGTGTGGCTGCCTGTATGGACATGGGAGGTCCTCCCCGTTGTCGTATGCCGTGGCCCCGGCTGCGACAACGCTGGCGCTGAGCCCGACGAAGCCAAACCATACAGCATTGCTGTTCAGTTTTGCTGTGCAGCATGACTGTGTAGCCTTGCTGTGCAGTAGCGCTGTGCAGCATGACTGCGTAGCTTCGCTGTGCAGTAGCGCTGGGCATTAGCGCTGTGCAGGTCAGGTGCACAGTTTTGCTGGCCAGCGGGGTAAAATCCCCTATGCCCACCTCGGAAGCCGCCGCCATCGCCGCCGAACTGCGCACCGCTATGGGCAAGCTCACCCGACGCGTCAAGCACGAGGACCTCATCCCCATGGGCCAGGTTGCCGTGCTCGGCGCACTCGACCGCGACGGCGCCATGACCACCAGCGACCTCGCCGCCGATCAGCGCGTACGCCCCCAGTCGATGGCCCGCGCGGTGGGCCTCCTCATGGAGCAGAACCTGATCACGCGCCGCGCGCACCCCACGGACGGCCGCAAGTCCCTGGTCGAGCTGTCGGACGCGGGCCGTGCCGCACTCGAAGCGGAGCGGGGCCGCCGGGTCGGCTGGCTCGCGCAGGCCATCGAGGCGGAACTCACCGACGAGGAGCAGGCGTTGCTGGCACGGAGCGCCGCGCTCCTGGAGCGGCTCGCCGCGCACTGACGGTCACTCTCTCGGCATGGGGGAACCCCTTCTCCCACCAGTGCCGGTAGCGCCGGTAGACAGTCGGCTCCCGGTCGGCGAGCAGCACCGACAGTTTCTCCGCTTCCTCCGTCAGGCCTTGCCACTCGGCCTTGGCGAGCTTGCGGAAGGCGGTCAGTTCAAGGCCGTCGTCAGTGGTGCGCCAGACCCCCGCGACCCGCCCGTCGACGAGGAGACAGGGCAGCACGTCGCCGTTGCGCCGGACGACCAGCGGCCGGTACTCCTGGGGCATGAACCGGCCGGGGACGGTGTGGGCCAGGAGGGAGCTGTCCCACATGGGCAGCAGCCTCGGCGGCACCGGGGTGTCCTCGGCGGGCACGGTGGCGTCCGCCAGGTCGAACAGCGTGGTGTCGTCCGGGCCGGTCACGCGTACCACCTGGTCGCCGAGTTCCTGTAGCGCCCGGGTCGCGGCAGGACGCCCCAGCCGGGTGAAGCGGGCGAAGTCCTGGGCGGTCGCGGGACCGAACGCCCGCAGATAGGAGCGCAGCAGCCACTGGACACCGGTGTCCGCTTCCTCCGGCAGGGGCACGGGGGCCGCCGACGAGCCGACGTAGGAGTTCGGCAGGGTGAACGACCACGGGCCGCCGACCGGCGCGTGCCGCACGGGCGCGTACGCGCGCAGCGCCCACCACAGCCGGTGCGCGTGTTCCCCGAACCGTCCCGTGACCTCGCTCTCCACCTCCGCGCCCGTGCGGGGCCGCGCCAGGAATCCGGCGAGCTCCGGGAGCAGCCCGTCGGCGTCCGCGGGAGTCAGTCCTGTCGCGAGGAAACGGCGGTCGGCAAGCCGCGACGTCCGCAGAGCGGTCAGCAGGGCGGCACGGTAGGGACCGTAGTCGTCGGCATGAACGGCGTGCAGCGTGATCCGCATCAGGGTCGCCTTCACGATCCGGCCGTCGGCGAACGCCGCGTCGAGGTCCGCGGGCACGAAGTCCCGTACGCGGTTCCACAGGGCCACGTACGGTGACGCCGGGGTCTGCGCCTGCAGAGCGCACACCTGACGGACCGCCTCCGCCACTTCGAGGCGTCGGCGTTCCAGCAGGAGCTGACGGTCCAAGGTGGCCAGGGTGAGCTGTCGCGTCGTGAGGCTCATGGCCGGATCATGCCATTCTTACTGCTCCGTACGTTCGGCCTCCTCCCTCCGCTCCGTACGTGCGGCCCGCCCTCGTCGCCCGGTACGTGCGGCCCGCCCTCGTCGCTCCTTTCCGTTCCGCTCACATCAGAATGATCGGATTGCTGAGCACGGCCATGTGCCCGTCGGGACGGCGTACTTCGATCCGGACGAACGACGCGTCCGCCGCGCTGGTGCGCCACTCCAGGACATCCGCTCCCGTGCGCGTCAACGACTCCTGGTGCACCTTGCCTCGTTCGGTGTGGAAGCTGGCTGTTCCCGACGGCACCCCGCGTATGTGCACGCGCGCTACGACCGGCGCGGCACCGGCCTCCAAACGGTCGCCGATCCCGGCGCTCCGACCACCGGCGGAGACCGTGAACTCCAGCTCGACAGCCGCTGATCCCGCGATCCAGGTCCGGCCCGCGCGGACCCCGGCGAGGATGTGTTCGGCACTCAGGCCCTCGGCCGCCACGACGGTGTGCGGGACACCGATCTGCCCCTTGAGGTGGGTGTCACTGTTGCCCATGGCCGGCCGCCACCCTCCGTGGCCGATGCCCGCAGCCAGGCTCCGCCCCCACTCGGCCAGCGCCGCCTCGTTGTCCGCCTGCCACGGCACATGCGAACTCCACGGCCCGTTCCACACCTCGACCACATCGAATCCCTGGTACGGGTACATGAACGTGCCGGAGGGGTACGGCGCGTGCGGGTGAGCCGCGACGCAGAGCCCCCCGGCCCGGTGCACCTCGTCCAGACGCCGGTCGATGGCTTCGTCGCCCACTCCGTAGCGCCAGTCGACGACGTGCCCGGGAGGCAGTCCCACCGCGAGCCAGTGCCCTGTCCGGGTGACCACCTCCTGGCCGAGGATCACCAGCAGGTCGTCGTCGGCCTGTCGGCTCCATACGTCATGTGTCCCGGACGTGTTGTGCTCGGTGGCCGCGAGGAAGTCGAGCCCTGCCGCGCGGCCGTCGGCCACCAGTTGTCCCGGCGTCAGCTCCCCGCCGCTCGACACCGTGGAGTGCACATGGCAGTCTCCCCGGTACCAGCCGCTTCCCCGGCGCGTCCCCGACGGCGGAGCGGAGTCCGGCTCGGCCACTGCCCCCTTGAGGCTTGCCGATCGGGTACCGGGAACACTCAACGGATGTTCACGTCGATACAGGCATAGAACGCATTCGCCGTGTCTGCGATGTTCCACACCGCCAGAACCTTCTGCCCGCCACTGATGTTCCCGAAGTCGACCTTGTGGCGGACGAACTGAGGTGGTTGTCCCCCGCCCTGGTCGAACTCCGCGACCTTCCGGGAACCGACGAAGTACTGCCAGGTGCTCGTGCTGTGCTGGGCGGTCAACCGCCACGTGAACGTGGTCGAACTGGCGACGTCGTGGACGGCCCAGCCCTTGCCGTCGTCGTCCAGATCCGCGAACTGGGCGTTGCCGCCACTGCAACTCCTCAGGCCCTTGGGGCCTTCCACGGCATCGGGCTCCCACTTGATGGGGCCGCACTCCACACTTCCGTTGAAGCACTGGTCCTGGCGGCTTGCGGGCGAGGTGACCCAGCCGTGTGCCTGCGCGGGGGTGGCAGGGAGGCTCATGACAATGAGTGGCGCGAGGCCCAGGACCAAGGCGGTGGCCACCGCCCTTCTGGCGGCCTTCTTCGTAGGTTTTTTCGCGGGCATGACAACCCCTTCCCTTATTGGACCGGACCATAGCGGGCGGCGGTGCGCGGTCAAGAGTCACGGGGCAGAAGCGGCCAGGCGGCACACCGCGCCCACCCCTCTGCCCGGAATCAATCCCTCCTCGACAGGTGGTCGTCATCCATCACCCCGGTGAACAAGACAGAATCGCGTGCCGCCCGTCCCGTCGTCACCATGAGTGATGGCAAGCACATGCCGATCCCACCGGGAGAGCACCAGTTCGGGCCCTCAACCCGTACGGGTGATGTTGGCGTGTAGTGGGTGCCGGTAGGAACTACTCCGAGCCATGCGCGGTCCTCCCAGCAGAACTGCCGCTTGCAGACCACCTGTTCAAGAGGAAGGTGGCGGCGTCAGCCGAAACGGGGGATGAACGTGTCCGAAATCGATCAGAGTGCCGGTAGTCCGCCGGACACCGGCGACGGAACCGGAACTGAAGATGGAACCGGAACCGGAACCGGAACCGAAGCCGGCGTCGGAGCCGTATCCGGGAGCGAAGCCGGAACCGGATCCGGAGCTGGAGATGGAGCTGGAGCCAGCGGCGAGGCCGCAGCCGGTGGCGAGAGTGCCAGCGGGCGCGGCACGGGTGTCACGGGTGGCACGGGTGGCACGGGTGCCGTCGAAACCGGGCCCGTGGAACTGGTACCGCATCTTGATCCGTTGCCGATCCCGCCGGTCCTGCGACCGCACCGCGGGACGGTCACGACGAAGGAGGGGGCGACCACGGGCGCCGGGGAACTCACCGTGCATCTGCGCGAGACCTGGGTCCAGCTCCACTCCCAACTGCCGCCCACCCGCGCCTGGGGGTACGAAGGACACGTCCCGGGCCCCACCATCGAGGTACGCCGGGGCAGGCCGTTGACGGTCGTCTGGCGCAATCACATCGCCAAGGGCGACTACCCGGTCCTCGCCTACGAGGTACCGATGGAACAGCCGCCCGCGTCCAACCGTCCCGGCAGGACGGAAGCGGGCGCCGAGGAGGTCAAGGGCGTCTCCGCGCTGCCGCCGTGGTCGGTGACGCATCTGCACGGCGCGGTCACCGGCGCGGACAACGACGGGTGGCCGGAGAACGGCACCTCCCGCAACGAGGCGCAGTACGCCTCGTACCCGAACGACCAGCGGGCCTGCGGCCTCTGGTACCACGACCACGCCATGCACATCACGCGTTTCAACGTACAGAGCGGCCTCGCGGGAATGTACCTCGTACGGGACGTCGAGGAGGACGCGCTGGCGCTCCCGAGCGGGGCGTACGAGGTCCCGCTGATGATCGCCGACCGCAACCTCGACACCGACGGGGAGGGCCGGCTGTCG
The DNA here is from genome assembly GCF_009755605.1 of Streptomyces typhae. Classification (GTDB taxonomy): domain Bacteria; phylum Actinomycetota; class Actinomycetes; order Streptomycetales; family Streptomycetaceae; genus Streptomyces; species Streptomyces typhae. Next base: position 406,621 of record NZ_WPNZ01000005.1, on the reverse strand, counting down.
GGCCGGCTGCTGCACAAGACGGAGATCATCCAGCGGGACGAGCACGGCAAGAACGTCACCCTGCCCTTCAGCGGCCCGTACACGCTGGTCAACGGGGCCGTCTGGCCGCATCTGGAGGTCGCGGCGCGCTGGTACCGCTTCCGTGTCCTCAACGCCTCCAACGCCCGGGTGTACCGCCTCGCGCTCATCGACGAGGCGACCGGCGAGACGGTCACCGGGGCGGTCAAGCAGATCGGCACGGACGCCGGACTCCTGCCCCGGCCGGTCGCCGTCGACGGTCCGCTGGCGCTCGCGCCCGCCGAGCGCGTGGACCTGCTGATCGACTTCTCCCGGTTCCGCGGCCGCAGGCTGCGCCTCGTCAACACCACGGACAAGGTCGCTCCGGGGAAGCCCGATCCGGGCAGCGGGCTGCCGTTCCCACACGTCCTGCAGTTCCGGGTCCGCCCGCAGCGCGAGTACGATCCGTTCCTGCTGCCGGCGGTCCTCTCGCCGTCCTTCCGCCGCATCACCCACGAGAACATCCCGCACCACGGCCACCGCCTGGTGGTCCTGACCCCGCCCGGGACCAAGGGCGGCGGGGGGCACCCGGAGATCTGGGAGATGCGCGAGACGAAGCGTGTGGGCGAGGCCCGCGACGGGATCATCGAGATAGCGAACGCGTCGGGCAGGATACGGGCGTACGAGCGGATCGCCCGCACCTTCGACGACACCCCGGGGTTCACGGTGGAGTCGGACGCCTGGGAGCAGTGGGAGTTCCTCAACCTGGCACCCAACGTGATCAACCTGCCCATGGCCGCCGCCACGCCGATGCACCCCATGCACATCCATCTGACGTCCTTCCAGGTCATCAGCCGCGACGCCTTCGACATCCGGGGGTTCGACCCGTCCCTGGGCGGGACCGTCACACCGGTGGCCCCCCTGCGCAAGCTGCCGGTCGGCGTGCACGAGGAGGGCTGGAAGGACACCGTCCAGGCCTACGGCGAGCAACGCGTCTCGGTCGTCGGACAGTTCACCGGCGGCTCGGGGCGGTTCGTCTACCACTGCCACGTACTGGAGCACGAGGACGCCCACATGATGCGGCCGTTCATCGTCCAGCCGCGCGAAGTGACCGCCCTCAGCCCGCACGCGGGGCACGGCGGGCATGACAATTCCGTGGCGAACCCCGACCCGAAGTAGTTCCCTACGCGCCCCTTCCCTCCCCATCCCGCCCCTTCTCGCCCCTTCCCGCCCCTTCTCGGAATGACGCCCAAGGTGACTGTTCCGGGAAGGGGCGGCCGATGTCGACACGTGCCAGGATTCCGCTTTTATCTATTGCATACCAGGCGTGTCACACACGCCACAGGGGCAACATATTCAAGATTGTTTCAGAAATTGATTGACACTCGGTAGAGCCGGATCGTAGCTTGAGATATACGGGTGACAGGTCAATCTGCGCACCGACGTATTTTTTACGGGGGATACCATGAAAGGCTTCTCTGACCTCTTCGCGCCCTCATTTACGCCCTTGATCGCGCGTCGCCACAGATTCCACGGATCCGACACAGGCGGAACAGACCCGACCGTTTCGTGATGCCGCGCGCGCAGCCCGCCGTCGACGTCACTGTCGTCGGCGGAGGAATAGCGGGAAGCGCTCTGGCCGGCAAACTCGCCGCCCACGGTCTCGACGTTCTCGTCCTCGAAAAATCCCTGCTTTTCCGGGATCGTGTACGAGGCGAGACACTCATGCCCTGGGGCGTGGCCGAAGCCCGGCGACTGGGCCTGGAAGAGACGCTGCTGCGGGCCGGAGGAAGCTACGCCGGCGCGATGGTGGCCTGCGGCGACGGCGTGTCCTACGCCCAGGCCGGGGACACCGGCATCGACCTCTCCACCGCGATCCCTGGCATCCCCGGCCCCCTGAACGTCGGCCACCCCGACGCCTCGACGGCCCTCCTGGAGCACGCGGCCGCCTCCGGCGCGCACCTCGTCCGCGAAGCCCAGAACATCCGCGTTCATCCAGGTGAGCCGGGTGCGGTCACCTACGAGGCAGCCGGTGAGCGGCACCAAGTGCGGAGCCGGATGATCGTCGGCGCCGACGGCAGGCACTCCACGACCCGCCGCCAGGCCGGCATCTCCCTGACCACCTCCACACCGCGCACCTACTGCGCCGGACTGCTGCTCGGCGGACTGCCCTGGCCCACCGGGGAGAACGCCGCCGCGACCGAGGGCGACGCCCACTACCTCGCCTTCCCCCGGCGCTCCGGACTCGTCCGCACCTACGTCTTCTGGGCCGCGGCCCGCGGAAACCAGCTCCGTGGACCCGACGCGGTACAGCGCTATCTGGGATTGCTCAAGGAACTGCCGCTCCCCGCCGGATGCGACCCGCTGAGCGCGATCCCGAAAGGGCCCTGCGCCGTTCTCCCCATGAATGACTCCTGGATTGGTACAGGGGTCAACATTCCGGGACTCGTCCTCATAGGTGACGCGGCCGGATGGAGCGACCCTCTCATCGGCCAAGGACTTTCCATCGCCCTCAGGGACGCCCGCTCGGTCGCCGAGGCATTGACGGCGGACAGAAATTGGCCCCCGGACATTTTCCACCCCTATCACGCGGAGCGTTCGGAACGCATGAGGAGGCTCCGCATCAGCGCGCACATCGCCACCGAACTCCGCTGCACATTCAGCGACGAAGGACGCCGCAGGCGCCGCTCCTGGAATCGGACGGCACAGCGGGACGTGCGCTTGTCCGGCCCGCTGCTCGGCAATCTCGCCGGGCCGGAGACCGTCCCCGCCGAAGCCTTCGACGCGAGCAACATCGGGAGGATCATTGCGTTCGGCCACCGCTGACGGTGACACGGCTGTCGCACTCGTGGGCATCGGATGCCGCCTTCCCGGCGGCGTCCAAGGGCCCGCGGCCCTGTGGCGGCTGCTCGCCGGAGGCCAGGAGATACCGCACCACCGACTGACCGACCGACCGTCGCCGGGACACCTCGACCCCCGCGACCGGCTCATCGGGGACATCGACGCGTTCGACGCCCAGTTCTTCGGCATCGCACCGCGCGAGGCCACGACCATGGACCCGCAGCACCGGCTGCTGCTCGAAGTCGCCTGCGAGGCGCTGCAGGACGGCGGGCTGCACCTGACTCCCGCGGCGTCTGCGCCGTCGGGGCCGTCTGTGTTGTCCGGGCCGTCCGTGTCGTCCGGGCCGTCCGGGCCGTCCGGGCCGTCCGGGCCGTCTGCGTCGTACGGGCCGTCCATGCCGCCCGTGTCGCCCGTGTCGCCCGTGTCGCCCGTGTCGCCCGAAGAGCACACCACCGGCGTCTACATCGCCACCAGCAGCAACGACTACGCAGCCCTCGGACACCCCGCCGCGCGCCCCGACCTGCTCACGGTCGTCGGTGGCGCCCGTGCGTCCGCCGCCGCGCGGCTCAGTCATCATCTCCGGCGCTGCGGGCCAAGCGTCGTCCTGGACACCGACCGGTCCTCCGGCCTGACCGCGCTGCATCTCGCGCTGCACGGGCTGCGGAGCGGCGAGTGCGACCTGGCCCTGGCCGGGGCGGCCAACCTCGTTCTGGCCGAGGAGACCGGGGCCGCGTTCGGCGCCGCGGGGATGCTGGCCGCCGACGGCCGTTGCAAGTTCGGCTCGGCGGCAGCCGACGGTTTCGCCCGCTCGGAGGCGGTGGTCGTCGTCGCCCTGAAGCGGCTGGCGGACGCCCGTGCGGCAGGCGACCGGATCTACGCCGTCGTCGCGGGCAGCGCGCTCAACCACGACGCGTCCCGCAGCGGCGACTTCCTCGCCCCCAGCCACCACGCGCAACAAGCCGTCGTCCACCGTGCCTGTGCCGACGCGGGCATCACCGCCGACGAGCTGACCTACGTCGAGGCGCACGGCACGGGGACACCCGTGGGGGACCGGGTGGAGCTGACCGGCCTCGCCGCGCTCCCCCGCCGCGGCACCCCCCTCCTCGTCGGCTCGGTGAAGACCAACGTCGGGCACACCGAGGCGGCGGCCGGTCTGCTCGGCCTGGTCAAAGTGGCCCTGATGATCGAGCACCGGCAGCTCGTCCCCACCCTCCACAGCCACCCGCCCGCACCGCACGCGCAGAGCGAGGGCCTCGCGCTGTCCGAAGGCCACGCACCCTGGCCCGTGGGCGAGGGCGTCGTCGGCTACGCGGGGGTGAGCTCGTTCGGGCTCATGGGCGCCAACGGGCACGTCGTGCTGGCGCCGCCCGTGGGCCCGTACGCCGCCGCGGATCCGGGCGGAACGGACCCGGACGGAACGACCCTGGACGGAACAGCCCCGGACGGAACAGCCCCGGACAGAGTCGATCACGAGGGAACGGGTCGCGGCGGAACGAGTCGCGGTGCCTACGGAGCCCAGGACATGGCCGCTCCGGGGGACCCCGAGCCCTGGCCGGTGGCGCTGTCCGCCCGTACGCCGGAAGCGCTGCTCAAGCTGTGTGCCGACTATCGGCGGCTGTTGACCGCCGCCGAAGTGCCGCCCTCGCTCAGGGACATCGCCTGGACAGCAGGGGCCCGCCGGGACCATCACCCCTGCCGTCTGCTGCTGCTCGCCCACACTCACGAGGACCTCCTCGAAGCCCTCGACCGCGCCCTCGCCGGGGACCCGACCGGATCCCCGGACGCAGTCGGAGAGTCCGACACCACCGGCACCGCGGCGCGACTCGTACGCCGCTACGAAGCGGGGGAGGACATCGCCTGGAGCGACACGCTGCGCCCCGGCCGCACCGTACGCCTGCCCGCGCACCCCTGGACCCACGGCCGCTACTGGGCATCCGCCGCGACCGACCTGGCTGCTGTCACACCGGCCACGACTGCCGCGACGGCCACGAGTACCGCGGCTGGCACGGCCGACCGGTGCGACGCCGTGCGCTCCCATGCCGATCCGAAGGACGCCGTCCAGGCCGTTCAGACGGTCTACGCGGTCCAGGAGGTCCAAGCGGTCCAGGAGGTCCAGGAGGTCCAGGAGGTCCAGGAGGTCCAGGATGTGCGGAGCCACGTCGCCGGCGCTGTCGAACGCGTTCTCGGGTACGTGCCCGATGCCTCCCTGCCTCTGTCCGACGCGGGCATCGGATCCCTGACCGGACTGGAGCTGCGGCACGCCCTCATGGACAGCCTCGGCCTCGACCTGGCCCCCACGCTGATCTACGAGCACCCCACGATCGACGCCCTCTGTCACCACATCCGCGACCTACGGCGCGGCGCGCCGGGCCCGGAGCAGGGAGGCGACGACCTCGACGCGGTCCTCGGCTCGCTCACCGAGCGCTTCGGTCTGCACGAGGCAGCCCGCCTCCTCGACACCGAACTCACCACGTTGTTGGCCGCCCAGGCCGACGAGGAGAACGTCTGATACCCATGAGCGCAGAGCAGCTGACCCCCCTGACCGCGGAGAAACTCCCCCATCTCACCACCGAGCAGCGGGCGCGCCTCGCCGCGCGCATCCGCGCCAGGACGGAGCGACAACCGTCCGGGAAAGCCGATGAGCCGATCGCCATCGTCGGCATGGCCGCACAACTGCCCGGTGCCGCGAGCATCGGCGAGTTCTGGGACCTGTGGTGCGCGGGGTACTCCGGGGTCGGCACGCCACCGCCGGGCCGACACGGCGACCGGCGAGCGGGCTATCTGGAAGACGTGACCCGCTTCGACAGTGCCTCCTTCCGCATCTCGCCCCGCGAAGCGGAGAGCATGGACCCGCAGCAGCGGCTGCTCCTGGAGACCGTCCTGGACGCCCTGTACGACGCGGGCATGCCGCCCGAAGCCGTCGGCGGCACCGGAGTGGGCTCGTTCGTGGGCCTCATGCACGACGACTACGGCCGGATCGGCGCGGAGCGCGGACACATAGACGGGCGCTACGTAACAGGCAACAACTCCAGTCTCGCCGCGGGCCGTCTTGCCTATGTGTTCGACCTGCGGGGGCCTGCCGTCACGGTCAACACGGCGTGCTCCTCATCCCTGGTGGCGGTGCATCTGGCCCGGCAGAGCCTGCTCCTTGAGGAGTGCGACGTCGCTCTCGCCGGTGGCGGCAACCTGCTGCTGCACCCCGACAGCACACTGATGTACGAGCAGGCGGGGGCGCTCTCCCCGGGCGGCGAGTGCCGCACCTTCGACGCGTCCGCCGACGGCTACGTACGCGGTGAGGGCGTGGGGGTGGTCGTCCTGAAGCGGCTGTCCGACGCACTCGCCGCGAACGACACCATTCACGCGCTGATCCGTGCCACGGCCATCAATCAGGACGGGCGCAGCGTGGGGCTCACCGCGCCCAGTGCCAGGGCCCAGCAGCAGTTGCTGGCGGCCACGTTGGCCCGGAGCGGCCTGAGTGCGGACGACATCGGCTATCACCAGGCCCATGGGACCGGTACGGCCCTGGGTGACCCCCTTGAGGTGTCGGCTCTGATGCACGCGGTGACGGGCCGCCGGTCCGCCCGGCAGCACCTGGCCGTCACGTCCATCAAGACCAACATCGGACACCTCGAAGCAGCCGCAGGCATCGCAGGCCTCATCGCCACCACCCTGACCGTACGCGAAGGACTCATCCCCCCACACCGCAACCTCACCCACCCCAACCCCGCCACCGACTGGGACAACGCCCACATCACCATCCCCACCACCCCCACCCCCTGGATCACCACCCACACCCCCCGCCGCGCCACCCTCAGCTCCTTCGGCATCAGCGGCACCAACGCCCACACCATCATCGAACAAGCACCATCACCGGAAAGGGCACCCAAGCCCTCGGTTCCGCGCCCGCCCCGTGGGCCCAGGGAGCGCTACTGGTGGCCGGAACACTCCCAAGGATCAAAGAGCTCCCAGGTCTCCCAGAACTCCGAGGGCTCCGAGGGCTCCGAGGGCTCCAAGGGCTCCGGCGGTACCGCGCAGGCCTTCTCAGGCGCCGAGCAGACCTCCTCGCCCGTGGCACGCGCGCCCCGCAGTTACTTCCCGCACTGGCGCCCCCTCGCCCACCCGGCACGCGTACCCGCGCGCGGCCACTGGCTGTTGCTCGACGACAGCCGGGGCACGGCCGACGTGTTGCGCGAGCGCTTGGCGCGCGACGGCGTCCGCGTCACCGTCGTCGGACATCCCGACGGCGGGGACCCATGGCCCCTGGCGGAGGTACGGGACGCGCTTGCCGCCAAGGACGTCGACGAGGTCGTGTGCCTGGCGGACGAAGCGCTCCCCCAGCGGACTGATGCGCTGCCACAGCCGACTTCGGAGTGCGACGGCGACGCGGTGCTGAGCCAGGTGACCCGCCTGACCACGGCGGTGCTGGACGTCACCCGCGCCCTGGCCCGCTCGCTGCCCGCCGCACGGCTGACCCTCGTCACCCGGGGAGGCCAGGCGACGGAGCCCGGCCAACTCGTCGTACCGCAGCAGTCCGCCGTGTGGGGAATCGGCCGCGTCATCAGCAGTGAACACCCCGAGGTGCGCTGCCGCCGCATCGACCTCGACCCCACCGGCGACGCGGGGAACGACGAGGGCCCGGCCGCCATGCACGAGGGGGACCGACTCGTCGACGACATCGCGGCATCCTCGTCCGACGGGCCCCGCGGGCGCGGCGCCGAGGACGACACGGCTCTGCGTGCCGGGACACGTTACGGCCTACGCCTGAGCGACGAGGCACCGGACGCCGTGAACGATACGGTGAAGCGCACCGGCACCCGGCACGCGGAGAAATCCGAACACGCCGAGCGCTCCGAACACGCCGAGCGCTCCGAACACGCCGAGCACTCCAGGCATGCCGAGTATCCCGTGCACTCCGCGTACTCCGGGTACGTGCCGCGCGGCGACGGAACGTACGTGGTCACGGGCGGTGGCGGAGCTCTCGGGCTGCACTGCGCCCGGTGGCTGGTAGGGCACGGCGCCGGGCGTGTGCTCCTCGTCGGCCGCTCGCCCCGGCCGCCGGAGGCCACCGCACGCGCCCTCGCCGAGCTGACCGCTGGCGGCGCCGAGCTGTCGTACACGCAGGCGGACATCTCCCGCGTGGACGACTGCACGCGGCTCTTCGACGAGCTGACGGCCGACGGCGCTCCCCTGCGGGGCATCGTCCATGCGGCGGGCGTGCTCGACGACAGCCTGATCCTGCACGCCACCCGTGAACAGGCCGAGCGGGTGCTGCGACCCAAGGTGGCCGGCGGGTGGAATGTGCACCGGGCCGCGCTGAAGCAGCGTCACACACTCGACTTCGTCGTGTACTTCTCCTCCCAGGCTGTCCTCCTGGGGACCGTGGGCCAGAGCGCGTACGCGGCAGCCAACGCCTACCTCGACGGCCTCGCCCTGCACGGGCGCGCCCAGGGGCTGCCCGCCCTGAGTGTCGCCTGGGGGCCGTGGGCCGGCGGCGGCATGGCCGACCGGGCCCCGCGCTCGGCCGGCCGGCTGTGGGACGCCGCCGGGATCTCTCTCCTCGCGCCGACCGACGCCACGGCTGAACTGGCGCGCCTCATCGGCGGCGACGCGGCGACCGCGACATGCCTGGCCGTGGACTGGGAGCGGTACCGTCGCCACCTGGGTGGCCGCACACCGGCCCGCCTGCGCACGGCCGAGGAGCCGGAACACCGCTCCGCTCCGCACGCCGCAGACCGTTCCGTCCAAAAGACCGCCGAGCGGCCGGTCCGGGACACCGCCGACCAACCGGCCCGGGGCACCACCGCACGACCAGTCAAGGACACCACCGATCGACCGGCCCAGGACGCCGCCGAAGTGCTCGACCGCGTACTGCGTGACATCCTGCGCCTGCCCCCGGAGGCGTCCGTCGACCCCGGCCGTCCCTTCATGGACCTGGGACTGGACTCCAGCCTCGCGGTGGAGCTCCGCAATCGCCTCATGGCCGATCTGGACGTGCCGCTCAGCTCGACGGTGACCTTCGAGTTCCCGACCGTCGGGGAGTTGGCGGAGCACCTCAGGGACGGTGGTGACACAGCCGTCCGTGCGCAAGGCGCGCCGGCCTCCGCCGGGTCCGCGCCGGAGGCCGGCCGGCAGCCCGTGCGGGCTGCCGACGCCCCCGTGGAGCGGACCCCCTCGGTGGCCGCCCCGAGGGAGGAGGACGAGGACGTCGTCGCGATCGTCGGCATGGCGTGCCGGTTCCCGGGCGGTGCCGACGGCGTCGACGCGTACTGGCGGTTGCTGTGCGAGGGGCGCGACGCCATCACCGATGTCCCGGCCGACCGTTGGCGTACGGAGGACCTCGCGTCCGGCGACGGCGAGCCGCTCGCCGGGTCACTGCGCCGCGGCGGCTTCCTCACCGAGCCCGTGGACACCTTCGACGCCGCGTTCTTCGGCCTCAGCGACCATGAGACCGCCCGTCTCGACCCGCAGCAGCGGCTGCTCCTGGAGACGGCGTGGGAGTCCCTCGCGGACGCGGCGATCGCTCCCGACGGGCTCAAGGGCAGCCGCGGCGGCGTCTTCCTCTCCCTGTACTACAACGACTACGCGCGACTCGCCGAGCGGGCCGGCTCGCACGACGCCCACACCGGGCTCGGCAACCTCAACAGCCTGGCAGCGGGGCGGCTCTCCTACCTGCTCGGGCTGCGCGGGCCGAGCCTGGTCGTGGACACGGCGTGCTCCTCGTCCCTGGTGGCGGTGCACCTGGCACGGCAGAGCCTGCTGCAAGGGGAGAGCGACATCGCCTTCGCGGGCGGAGCCAGCCTCATGCTGACACCGGAGGCCTCGCTCTCCCTCGCGGGCATGCAGGCCGTCGCCGCCGACGGCCGGTGCAAGACCTTCGACGCGTCCGCCGACGGATTCGGCCGGGGCGAGGGGGTGGGGGTGGTCGTTTTGAAGCGGCTGTCCGACGCACTCGCCGCGAACGACACCATTCACGCACTCATCCGTTGCACGGCCATCAACCAGGACGGGCGCAGCGCGGGGCTCACCGCACCCAATGCCAGGGCCCAGCAGCAGTTGCTGGACGCCGCACTGACCCAGAGCGGCCTGAACGCCGACGACATCGGCTACCACCAGGCGCACGGAACCGGTACCGCCCTGGGCGATCCACTCGAACTCAGCGCCCTGACGCACGCGGTGACCGGCCGCCGGTCCGCCCGGCAGCACCTGGCCGTCACATCCATCAAGACCAACATCGGACACCTCGAAGCAGCCGCAGGCATCGCAGGCCTCATCGCCACCACCCTGACCGTACGCGAAGGACTCATCCCCCCACACCGCAACCTCACTCACCCCAATCCCGCCACCGACTGGGACAACGCCCACATCACCATCCCCACCACCCCCACCCCCTGGATCACCACCCACACACCCCGCCGCGCCACCCTCAGCTCCTTCGGCATCAGCGGCACCAACGCCCACACCATCATCGAACAAGCACCACCAGCACTCGACAGGCCGACCGCGGTCGCGGACTCCGGCGGCACCCATGCGCTGCTCCTGTCGGCCCGCAGCGCCGAAGCGCTCCGCGCCCTCGCGGACCGCTATCTCACCCATCTGCGGACGACCCGCGACACCCTGCCCGACATCGCCTGCACCAGCGCCGTCGGACGCACCCACCTGCCGCACCGGCTGGCGGTGCTGGCGGAGGACAAGGAGCAGGCGCGGGCCGCGCTCAGCAGTGCCGTACGCGGCGCACGCCATCCCCAGCTCGTCAGTGGCGGCCGGGCCTCCGGGGGGACGGCCCGCGTCGCCTTCCTGTTCACCGGCCAGGGGTCCCAGTACGCGGGCATGGGACGCGAGTTGTACACCCACTGGCCGACAGCGCGGGCAGCGCTCGACACCTGCGCCCGGACGCTCGATCCGCTCCTCCCCCACCCTCTGCTGTCCGTCCTCCTGGACCCCGAGCAGAGGCAGTTGCTGGACCGCACCCAGTACACGCAGCCGGCGCTCTTCGCCGTGCAGTTCGCGCTGGTGCGGCTCTGGGAGTCCTGGGGGGTGCGGCCGGACGTCGTCATCGGGCACAGCGTCGGGGAGTTCGCGGCGGCGCACACGGCCGGTGCGCTCGGTCTCGATGACGCCCTGAGGCTGCTGGCGCGGCGCGGGCGGCTCATGGGCGCTCTGCCGGAGGGCGGGGCGATGGCCTCCGTGTTCGCCTCCCCGGACACGGTCGCCGAAGCGCTGGACCGCACGGGGGTGCGGGCGCTGTCCGTCGCCGCCGACAACGGACCCTCCCACGTCGTGGTCTCGGGTCCGCACCCCGAGGTGGAGAAGCTCCTCGGGCATCTGCGCGAGCAGGGCGTCCGCACGGTGGCTCTGAACGTGTCCCACGCCTTCCACTCGGCTCTCCTCGATCCCATGCTCGACGACCTGTCGGCGGCGGCGCGCGCCGTCACCCCGCGCACCCCCGAGATCTCCCTCGTCTCCAACCTGACGGGCGAGATCGTCCGCGACGGCGCGGACCTCGACGGCGACTACTGGGCGCGGCACGCCCGCGGCACGGTCCGGTTCCGGGAAGGGGTGCGCCACCTCGCCGACGCGACGCATCTGGTCGAGATCGGACCGGCGCCGGTCCTGCTCCAGTTCGCCCGCGCGTGCCTGCCGGAAGCGCCGGTGGCGGGCTGGCTCCCTTCGCTCCACCCCAAGCATCCGGCTTCCCGGCAGTTGCTCTCCAGCGCCGCGGCGCTGCACGCCCACGGCGTCGACGTGGACTGGTCCGCCGTCCACCGGGAACGGCCGCGTACGAAGGTGTCGCTGCCCGGATACCCCTACGACCGCAGGCGCCACTGGATCGCGGAGGCGGGCGCGTCGGCCGCCGCACCCGGCAACGCGCCCGCGCCCGCGACCGCGACCGGTGACGACGCGCTCATCGGCACCGGCGGTCCGTCCCCGTTCACCGACCACGCGGCCTTCACCGTCGAGCACCGCACCACACAGCCGCCGCTGTTGGCCGCGCACCAGGTGTACGACCGCGTCGTGGTCCCCGGCGCGGTGCATCTCGCGCGGGCCCTCGCCGCGGGGGAGCGGCTGCTCGGGCCCGGTCCCGTCACGGTCGAGCAGGCCGGGTTCACCCGGGCGTTGACGCTGGCACCCGGTGAGACGCGGCGCACGGACACCGTCTGCACGCCCGCGCCGGAAGCGGCGTCCACCTGGAACGTGCGGGTGGCCAGCAGTGACGCCCGGGATGCCGCCGGGAGGCGGCCCATGGACGCGGACTGGACGCTGCATGCGCAGTGCCGACTGCGTGCGGGCACCGGGCCCGAGGAGCCCGGTCGGCGGAAGCCCGGCCACCCTGTCGAGCCCGGCCACCCTGTCGAGCCCGGCCACCCTGCCGAGCCCCGCCACCCTGCCGAGCCCCGCCACCCTGCTGAGCCCCGCCACCCTGCCGAGCCCGGCGGACAGGGCCCCGGGCTTGGTGAGCCCGGTCGACAGGAGAGCGGCCCTGCCGGGCCCGATCGGCAGAAACCCGCTCCTGCCGTGCCCGGTCCGCGGAAACCCGGCCCCATTGAGCGCGGCGCTCAGGAGCCCGGTCGTCCGGAAGAGATCCGGTCGCGGTGCCACGAGGTCGTCACCGAGGACGCCTTCTACGAGCGGTTCTCCCGGCACGCCCTCACCTACGGTCCGGACTTCCGCTGGATCGCGGAGGTCCGGCGCGGGCCGGGTGAGTCCCTCGCGCGTATTCGCGCCGACGGGCCGCACGACCACCTGGCCGACTACCGCTGCCATCCCGGTCTGCTGGACTCCCTGCTGCAGTTGCTCGTCTTCGCCCTGCCGCAGGCGTTCGCCGCGGCGCCCGACGGCCGCGCCACCGTGCCGGTCGCGGTGGAACGCGTGACGTCCTACGGCGTTCCCGGGGGAACGATGTGGGCGCACGCCGTCGCGCACGAGGACGCGGAGGACGACCCGCACACCGGGCGGGGTGACGTCGTCCTGTGGAGGGACGGCGTGGGCCCGGTGCTGCGCCTGGAGGGCGTCGTGCTGCGGCCCGCGCCGCGTGCCACCCTGCTCGGCGAAGGGCATGCCCCCTTCCTGGCCGAGCGCCCCTCGTCCGGCTTGTCGCCGACCGGCTCGCCGCCGTTGGGGACGTACCAGCTGGGCTTCCGCGCCCTCGACGAGGCCGCGCGGGAACTGTCCCCGCGCACGTGGCTGTTGGTGGGCGGCGAGCCGCACGTCGCAGGCCGCCTGGCCGGGGAGCTGCGCGAGCGCGGGCACACGTGCCTGACGCGGCCCGCTCTGCCGGAGTCCCTGCCCGCGGGACCCGTGGAAGTGGTGTGCCTGGATGCCGTGTCGTCGAACTCGGCGAGTGTCTCGGAGATACCGAACACAGTGGCGTCAGCAGCACAGGCCGGACTCCACACCGCCCTGCGGGCGGCCGTCGGAGCGTGCCGGCGACTGCTCGCCGACGGGGCGACCGGTGCGCGCCGTCTGACGTTCGTCACCCGGCGCGCCGTCGCCCGGCGGGACGGTGACACCGTCGATCCGCGGGGTGCCTCCCTGTGGGGGTACGCACGGGTGGTCGCGCAGGAGCACCGCGACCTGGGCGCGCGGCGGCTGGACATCGGCGACATTGAGGGCGACCTGGGGGCGCTGGCCGCGGAACTGGTGGCGGACCGCGCCGACGACGAGGTGGTCATCCGCGACGGCCGTGCCACCGCGACCCGGATCGACACCGTGGAGGACGCGCTCGACACACCGGAGCACAGGTCCCCGGACCTCCAGGATCTCCAGGGCCTCCAGGATCTCCAGGGCCTCTCGGGCCTTCAGGGCCTCTCGGGCTTTCAGGACCCCCCGGACGTCCCGGATGTCCCGGACATCCCCGTGAAAGCCGCCGGGACCTACCTGGTGACCGGCGCCTCCGGAGCGCTCGGCCGGCTGACCGTCCACCTGCTGCTTGCGCGCGGTGCGGGGCGGGTCGCCCTGGTGAGCCGCGGCGGCGCGAACGCCACGCCGCCCGGACCCGCCGAAGCCGACGACCGGGTGCGCGGCTACTCCTGCGACGTCGCCGACCCCGCACAGGTCGACGCGCTGATGGCCCGGCTCCGCACGGAAGGGCCCCCGCTGCGCGGGATCGTCCACGCCGCGGGCGTGCTCGACGACGCCCCGGTCACCCACCTCACCTGGGAGCGCTGCGCCAAGGTGCTCGCCGCCAAGGCCGACGGCGCCTGGAATCTGCACCTGGCCACCCGTGCGGACCCGCTGGAGTTCTTCGTCTGCTTCTCCTCCCTGGCCGCGCTCCTGGGCACGGCAGGCCAGGGCAACTACGCCGCGGCGAACGGCTTCCTCGACGGCCTCGCCCAGCTCCGCAGGTCACAGGGGCTGCCCGCGACCAGCGTCGGCTGGGGCCCATGGAACGTCGGCATGGCGGGCAGGCTGCACGGCCCCGCCCAGGAACGGCTGCGCCGCACCGGACTGCTCCCCCAGCACGCGCACGAGTCGCTGGCCGCCGCCGCCCGCCTGATCACCGGCGGCCCCGCTGCCGGCGCCGTCGCCCGCGTGGACTGGCACGCCGCCACCGGCACACTCCACCTGCCGCACGCCCGTGACCTCGCCTCAGCACCAACGGCACCATCACCATCACCGCCACCGCCACCGCCACCGATATCGGCATCGGCATCGGCATCGGCATCGGCATCGGCGAAAGCGGACACGGACACGGACGCGGAAGCGGCCCGAGCCTCATCCGGCACCAACCCCGCATCCATGCACGACGTCCTGCTCCAGCACCTCACCGACCTGCTCGGCACCTCCGCGGTCCCCGACGCACGGGACGGGACCCAGGGCGACCTCGCCCTGTCCGACCTGGGCGTGGACTCGCTCCTGGGCACGGAGCTGCGCGGCCGTCTCAGCGCCGCCCTCGGCGTCCCGCTGCCCGTCACCCTCATCTACGACCACCCCACCCTGCGGCGGCTCACGGACTATCTGTGCCGTGCGTCGGCGAAGGGCACGAACGACGGGACACAGCCATGACATCAGCGACCGGCCCCGGAACGGCGACGGCCGCGCCCGGTGAGGTATGGGAGGCGTTCGCCCGCGCGGTGGGCAAGGAGCACGTCTCCACCGCCCCCGACGAGATCGCCGCCTGCCTCGACAACACATTGGGCATCACCCGCGCGCTCGCCGGTGTCGTACGTCCCGGCTCCGTCGAGGAGGTACAGGACGTGGTCCGGGCGGCCAACGCCCACGGGCAGCCGCTGTACCCGGTCAGCCGGGGCATGAACGTGGGCAACGGCTCCCGGCTGCCCGCCGGGGACGGTCAGGTGCTCGTGGAGCTGGGCCGCCTCGCGCGCATCCGCTCCGTCGACACCGAGCACGGGTACGCGTACGTCGAGCCCGGCGTCACCCAGCTCGACCTGTCCGCCCACCTGAAGGACTCCGGTGCCCCCTTCTTCCCCGACGTGACCGGCGCCGCCACGGGGGCCAGCGTGCTGGGGAACGCCCTGGAGGGCGGCCTCGGCTACACCAGCCGGGGCCACCACCGCGAGACCCTGTCCGACCTGGAGGTCGTCCTCGGCGACGGCACCCTGCTGCGCACCGGTGTCTTCCCCGGCACCGGCCCCGACCTGAGCGGCCTGTTCGTCCAGTCCAACTTCGGCATCGTCACCTGCGCACGTGTCGAACTCGTCCCGCGGCCCGAGGCCTACGCCTCCTTCCGTGTGGAACTGGCGCGCGACCGGGACCTGGAGCAACTCATCGACGTACTCGTACGGTTACGGCTGCACGGGCAGCTGGACTGTCTGACGCACATCTCCAACCCGCTGCGCGCCATCGGCTCCGTCAAGTCCCGTGACACCACCGCCTACCGGCCCGCCGCGCCCTGGAGCGCGCACGGCGCCCTGTACGGCTCCCGCGCCCAGGTCGCCGCGCAGCGCCGCGGCATCCGCGGGGCCCTGCGCGGCATCGCCTCCGTGCGGTTCTTCACCGACGCCGGTCTCGCCCGCAGGCGGCGCGCGGCCCACACCCTGCACGGTCTCCAGCGCCTCCCGCTCCTCCCCCGCGCCGTGTCCGCGCGGGCGGGTGCGCTGCGCCAGCTCCTGGACAACCACCAGGACATCCACGACCTGATGCGGGGCACCCCGTCGGACGCCGCGTTCGACCACATCAGCCGGAGCCTGGGCTGGGAGCGGCTCGGCCTGATCTGGTACTCGCCCAGCATCGAGGCGCGCGGCGCACGGGTACGGGACGTGGTGCGCGTCGCGGAACCCGTCTACCGCGAGCACGGCTTCGCGTTCTCCGCCAGCTTCATCATGGCGACCACCGACCGCGCGGTGGGCGTGCTCGGCCTCACCTTCGACAAGCACGACCCGCGGGACGTCGCGCGCGCCCATGCGTGCTACGGCCACCTGGTGGCGGAGATGGAGGGAATCGACGTACTCCCCTACCGGAAGAACGTCCTGGACAGTCATCTGACGCGCTACCCGGACCCAGGCCGTGCGCGGGCGCTCGCCCGCCTGAAACGCGCGCTCGACCCCGGTGGCGTCATCGCGCCCCGGCGCTACGGCATCGCCGCCGACGCGGCAGACGCTGCCGCCGCCCGACGAGCAGACGCTGCCACCGAGCAGCAAGCAGACACTGCCGCCGCCCGACGAGCGGACGCTGCCGCCCATGAAGCAGACGCTACGGAATAGGAACCGGCCCTCATGAACCTCGCCGCCTCCGGCCATCCCACCGCACTGAGCCTCAAACGCGCCGCCTCGCCCGCCGAGCGCAGGCAGGCGATGGACTTCGTCCGCCGTGAATACCTGCGCGTCTACAACACCGAACCGGGCGAGCCCGGCACCCTGTGGTACGCCGCCGACGGCCCGGACGTCGTGGCCACCGTCGGCGTGGACCTCGGCACCGCGGACGTGCCGCCAGAGCTGCACCGCATGTACGGCTGCGACGCCGTCGAGGTCGCGCCCGGCTACGCGCCCGACCGCGCCGCCCAGATCACCCGCTGGGTCTCCACCGCGCCGTTCGCCGCCACCGCGGTCATGCACGCAGCGGCCGACTGGTGCCTGGAGCGCGGACGCCCCCACCTGCTGTTCGAGGCCAAGCCGGACATCGTCCGCCATCTGGAGGGCCTCGGCCCGCACCTGCGGCCGGTCACCGACGCGACGCTGCGGTTCGACCAGGTCCCGCTGCCCGACTTCGACTACTACATGAGCGATCCGCCGCCGCGCCTGTACCACCTGCACGCCACCACCCTCGTCGGCCATCTCCGCCCCGTCCTGGAGCAGTTGGCGGGAGGTGCGGGGCATGGCTGAGTCCCCGGTGTCCCTGCGCGAGCTGATGACCCCCGAGGCGGTCACCGATCCCTATCCGCTGTACGCGCGCCTGCACCGGCACGGCGACCCGGTGGTGACGGACGCCTCCGGGGCGCACGTCGTGAGCGGATACGCCGAGTGCCACGCCCTGTTGCGGGACGCCCGCTGCGGCAGCGACGAGACCCGCTCGACGATGTTCGAGGCCATGCGCAGCCGCGGGGACCTCGACGACAAGGACGCCGCGCTCCTGGCGAAGGCGCCGTTCATGCTCCTGGACCCGCCCGAGCACACCCGGTTGCGCAGGCTCGCCCACACCTGTCTGATCCCGGCCTTCGACGGGCTGCCCGAACGCATCGCCCGCATCGTGGCGGAGCTGCTCGACACCGCCGCCGCACAGGAGTCACTCGATGTCGTCGGTGACTACGCCTTCCCGCTGCCCGTACGGATCATCTGCGAGCTGCTCGCGCTGCCGCAGGCGGACTTCCCGCGCCTGGGGCGCTGGTCGGGTGCCCTCGCCCGCAACATGGACCAGGCGTTCAACCTGGACGAGGAGGCGCGCAGGGACGGACGCGAGGCGCGCGGTGCGATCCTCGACTACTTCCACCGGCTCATTCCCGAGCGCCGCGCCCGCCCCGGCGACGACGTCGTGTCGCAGCTCGTCGCCCTCGCGGACCAGGGGGCGGCCGACACCGACGAAGTCGCCGCCGTCTGCTCCCTGCTGCTCGTCGCCGGCCACGAGACGACCGTCAACCTGATCGCCAACGGCGTGCTCGCGCTGACGTCCGACCCGCAGCTGCGCGAGACGGTCGCCGCCGCCCCGGAGGCTGCCAAGGCCCTGGTGGAGGAGGTGCTGCGGTTCGACCCGCCGCTGCACTTCCGCACCCGTGTCGCCCTCGCCGACATCGAGGTGGCCGGACATGTCGTCCCCCGCGGCGCCACGCTGGTCCTGCTGCTCGCCGCGGCCAACCGCGACCCGCGCCGCTTCGACGAACCCGATGTCTTCCGGCTCGACCGGCGCGCCAACCGCCATCTCGGCTTCGGCATCGGCCCGCACGCCTGCCTCGGTGCGGCGCTGGCCCGAGTGGAGGGCGAGTCGGCCCTGGGGGCGTTCGCGCGGCGCGTGCGGAACCCGCAGCGACCGGCCGGGCCCCTGACGTACCGCCCCGGCCTGGCGATGCGGGGACTCGCCGAGCTGCCGATCCACCACGGCGGTATCACCGCTGCCTGACAGCCCCCTCGACCCTTCAGTCCGATCAAGCCCCCTCACACGGAGGAACACCATGACGAACGGCGTCACCACCACCGGCACGACCACAACCACGAGCACGCCCGTGACCACGGCCACGACAGCGCCGGGCGCCACCCCGGCAACGAGCACGGGCACGGGCACGGGCACGATGACGGAGGACCAACTGGGTCTGATCATGCAGGGCCACGTCGCCTTCCAGGCGCTGTGGGCGGCCCACGAACTGGGCGTGTTCCCGCATCTGTCCGCGCACCCGGACGCCACGGCCGACGAGGTGGCCAAGGAGACCGGGCTCCCCGCCTCCTCCCTGGAGGTCCTGCTCGGCGCGCTGCGCGGCCTGGGTCTGGTCGAGGAGCACGACGGCCGGCTGCGCAACGCCCCGCTCGCCGAGGAACACCTCGTACCGGGCAGGCCCGGCTCCTACACGCCGATGCTGGGCTGGCAGCGGCACATCGTCTATCCAGGCCTGAGCGACTTCACGGCGTCGCTGCGCGAAGGCACCAGCGTCGGCCTGCGCAACTTCCCCGGCCCCGGGGACACGCTCTACCACCGTCTCGCGGTGCACCCGGAGTTGCGCGGCGTCTTCCACGAGGCGATGAGCGGTCTGTCCGCGCTGGCCAACCAGGGCCTGAGCGCCAGCGGCGCACTGGGCGGGAGCCGGCATGTGGTGGACGTCGGCGGTGGGGACGGCACCAACGCCATCGCGCTGGCGAGCGCGCACCCCGGGCTCAGGGTGACGGTGTTCGACCTGCCCAGCGTGACGGAGCTGGCCCGGCAGAACATCGAACGCGCCGGTCTCACCGACCGCGTGGGGGTGCACAGCGGCGACATGTTCACCGACACGTTCCCCGACGGCGTGGACGCGGTGCTGTTCTCGCACATACTGAACATCTTCGACCCGCCGGTCAGCGTGACGCTGCTGCGCAAGGCGTACGACACGCTGCCGCCGGGCGGCAAGGTCGCCGTCCTGAACATGATGCAGAACGACACCAAGGACGGCCCGGCCACCACCATGCTGGCGGCGCCGTACTTCCTGGCCGTGGCCTCCGGCCAGGGCCGCCTGTACAGCTGGTCCGAGTACGAGTCCTGGATCCGCGAGGCGGGATTCAGCGGTTACGAGCGCTTCGGCGACCTGCCGTTCTTCCACGGCCTGCACGTGGGGACGCGCTGAGTACGGTGGCGTGGCTGCCCGAGGACCGTGAGGACCAGGACGAACATGACGAACACGACGACCTCGACGACCTCGACGACCGGGATGGGAGAACAACGATGACCATCGCGTGGCACACCCTGACGCCGTCGCAACTGGCGGAACAGGAGGCCCGGTTGCTGACCCTCGACGACCTCCAGGAGCGCTGGGGGGTGTCGTCCCACGAAGTGCACTGGCTGATCATGCTGCGGGGTCTGCCCACCGTCCTCTTCGACGGGACGTGGCGGTTCGTGCCGGAGGACGTGACGGCCTGGGCCGCGGACAACGGCGGCGTGCCGGTCCTGCGGGCGTCCATCCGGGAGGCCCGCGAGCGGTGGCGGCGCGCCCGGGAGGACCTCGACGCCCGCGGCACCCACCCCGCGCTCCGGGAGAAGGCCGGCTCCGCCGAGTGACGCCGAAGAAGCCCGGACCGGCGGCGGCGACCTCGCGGGAGGACGGAACGACGGGTCGGCGCCGCCGGTTCACGCGTCTCCTCGCCGCCACGGCGGTGTCCCGGTTCGGGGACGGCCTGCATCTGACCGCGCTGCCGCTGCTCACCGCGACGGTGACGCCGGACCCCACCGCGTTCGCGGGCGTCACCGTGGCGCAGACGCTGCCGTGGCTCCTGGTGTCGCTTCCGGCGGGCGCCCTGGTCGACCGGCTCGACCGGGGCCGCGTCATCGCGGTGACCAACGGCGTCCAGGCCGCGTTGGCCGCCGCCCTTGCCGTCACCGTCCTCTCGGGTGGCATCGGCCTGCCTGTCCTGTACGCCGTGGCCTTCGCCCTGGGCTGCTGCCAGACGCTCACGGAGAGCGCGGCCGCCGCGCTCGTGCCCCAACTCGTCCCCGCCACCGCTCTCGCCACCGCCAACGGACGGCTCACCGGCGCGGACATCATCGCCGGTCAGCTGCTTGCCGTACCGCTGGCGGGCGTTCTGTTCGGTGCCGTGCACGCGCTGCCGTTCCTGGTGGACGCCGCGACCTTCGCCGCCGCGGGACTGCTGCTCACGGGCCTCGGTGCCGGTCGCGCCCGGCACCCCGACAGCGAGCCCCTCGCCTCCGTCACCAAAGACATCGCAGTCGGTGTGCGCTGGCTCGCCGCCGACCCCGGGTGCCGGTCGCTGGCCCTGGTGGGGGCGCTCATCAACACGGTGCTCACGGGATGCTTCGCCACCTTCGCCCTCTTCGCCCTGCGGCTCCTGGACGTCGGCGACGCCGGGTACGGACTGCTGATGGGCGCCGTCTCCGTCGGCGGGGTGGTGGCGGGCCTCCTCACCGGGACCGCCTGGCGCCGCGGCAGCCCCCGGTTGCTGCTCCTGCTGTCCCTGTGGGTTCCGGCGGTGGCGTGCCTGGCCATCGGCCTGACGAGCAGTCCGCTGCTGGCAGCCGCGATGCTGGCCCTCATCGGGTTCGGCGGCACCGTATGGACCGTCGTCACCATCACCCTGCGCCAAGCCGTCATTCCCGCGCACCTCCAGGGCCGGGTGATGAGCGTCTTCCGCCTGACATCGGCGGGAACCGCCCCCCTGGGCGCGGTACTCGGCGCACTCCTGGTCGACTCCTCCGGCCTGCGCGCCCCCTGGCTCGTCGGCGCGGGCGCCCTGGTGCTGGCCCCGCTCCTCGCGGGCCCGGCGCTGCGCGCGGTCCCCGAGGAGGCCTCGGCGCCCTGACGGCCGATGCCGTCGAGCACCGTCACGGCTCCCGTCCGCCGGTGCGGCCTACGGGGTGAAGGTCGCCGGGTTCTTGGCGGGCCAGGGGTTCACGTCGCCGTCGGAGTTGGCGACACCTCCGATGTACATGCGCCGGAACGCCGGGTAGGCCGTCGCCACGTCGTCGATCCGCTCGGCGGGCACGGCCGTGACCTTGAAGGGCTTGCCGTGGTCGTCGACGACCAACTGCTGCTCACCGTCCTGAGTGATCAGCTTCAGGCGGTAGGTGTACGTGCAGTAGTGCCGGTCGGTGGTGGCAAGGATGTCGAGAACCACCTGCTCCTTCTCGGCCAGGGAGATGGTGCGCCCGGGGAAGTAGGGCTTCCTCTCGTCGATGTCCCCACGCCCGTCGCGGACGTAGGGCACGGGCCGGGCCTCGTCCAGGTCCACGCCCATACGCAGGCTCGTGTCGTTGCCGGCGGGCGGCGAATACATCAGCGTGCCGGTGAGGGGGTCCGTGCAGTGGGCGTCGACCTCCATGTCCGTGATGCGCACCGGCTCCGGCCGCAGCCCCTGCACGACCACCTGTACGTTCGATTCGTGGGGGTCCACACCGCCGCGCGCCCTGGTTGCCGGTGCGGAAGATGCTGGTGGACACGGTGCGGGCACCCGGCGGGTTCTCCTCGTCCGTCAGACGTGCGACCTCGGCCCAGACGAAGGGAGTGGCCGCCAGCAGGACACCCACCGTGAGCGGGCCGATCAGGGGCTCGCGCCACCGCGCCCACCATCCGGAGCCCGGCCCGGGTGCCGGCTCCGGTACCACCGGCGGCACCGCAGGAGGGTGCGGTGGGCGTGGCGGTGGCGGGGGTGTCGTGGGGACCGGGGGTGGTTCGGTAGCAGTCATGGGAGCCCCTGCGGGGAAGTACGGCGATGGTCGAGGGTCGTCGAGGGTGGATGTCAGCGGCGGACGGCACCGGCCCGTGCGGTACGGGCCGGCGCCGCGCGAACTCGCGGCGCCCATCGGCGTCGTGCGCTGCGGCGCACCGGCTTTGCGGGTGTCCGCGAGCACGGGGGAGAGAAGTGGCCGGGACGCCGGTTCTCCCACCCGGCGGACACACAGAGTAGGCGTACGGACGCACCGTGTCCCCAAGATGGGGATATTTACTCGGCGCAGGATCGCTGCCCCGTGGGTATCCACTCGGAGCAGGACCGCCGCCCCGGCGATATCCACTCGGAGCAGGACCGCTGCCCCACCGATCGGGGCCCTTGCCCCGCCGCGGAAGCGTTCAATGCCACCGGAAGAGCGACCACCGGCCCAGGCGTCCCGGAGAACTCCACCGGCCGCTCCTGGCCGACGGGTCGCGGCAGACGCTCCGAGTGCCCGGCGGGCAGCATGATCCACTCCGAGCAGGCATGATGAAGCCTGCCCCGCGGCCCAGGGGCGCTCGTCGACACGGAGACCGCATGGGAGGCGCCTGCCATCGGTCCCTTGCGCCGACACTCGACTCCAGAGGACGCTGAAGGACGGAAGCACGCCGGCACCGGCAGCCGACCGGACGCCGACCACCCGTCCGAGAACGCTCCCCGCACGGACAGCGGACGTACGCGACGACCCATCGCGCCACTCCCGACACGCCCCACCACCCACGGAAAGGGATGGCCGGATGCCGGACACCCCCCTCGCGCCCGCCCATGCCGACAGCGTGCCGCGCGGGAGGCACCTCACGGTGCAGCAAGCCGACGACCACGTCGTGATCATGTGCCTGTCCGGCGTCCTCGACGGCCACAGCGTTCCGGCGCTGACGAGAGATCTCAAGAAGCAGCTTCAGGAGGCCGTGCACACCGGTCGGCGCCTCGTCCTCGACCTGACGGGCCTGCGCCTGATGAGCACGGCCGCCCTGCGCGTCCTGGACACCCACACGCGCCACCTCGAGGACGAACCCGTCCTGATCGTGGCCGCCGTGCCGATGGTCCGCGAGGTCTTCGCCCTCGCCCCCCTGCCGGGCTTGTGCGTGCACACCACCCTCGATGCCGCCCTCGCGACCGTGGCCGCGCTGTCCGTCCCCGGCGCCGCGCCGGAGGGCCCGCAGTTCGAAGGCGTGGCCGTCGCGGAGCGGCCGGAGATCCTGCGCTCCCGCCAACTGCGACGGCAGAGCGCACGGCTGCGCGACAGAAGCATCGCCTTCCGGCGCGCCCAGGACGAGGCCAAGAACGAGGCACTCCAGCTCCAGCACGCGTCACGGCAGCGCACGCCGGGCGAGGACGGGTCCACCGCTCCGTCGTGAGCCGGCAGCCGTGCACCCGCGACGGCGGAGAGCGCGCCTTCCTGGCGGGTCGTAGTCGGCCTCGACGAACGCTCGGCGCACCACGACGGGACCCGGGGCCGCCGCGGACGGCCGGTTCAGCCGCGGGGTGCGAGCGTGGTGACCAGGACATCCCGGCGGGCGGGTCGAGCGGCGTCCAGCGGGTGAATCGGTGAGACGCCGTGCAGCGTCGCACGGTCGTCGTTCAGCAGGAGCGTGCCGGGGGTGTCGAGCGTCGTGCTGGTCAGCTCCGTCCCGTCCGGGGCGTACACCGTGCTCTCGCCCCCGGTGGCGTTCACGCGGTCGATGAGCAGCGAGGTCACCAGGGTGACTCCGTCGCGGTGCCTGCCCTCGGGGGTGGGCTGTCCCTCGCTGCCGGTCTCGGCCACGACCCGGAACGGGTGCACCTTGACGTCCCACGCGTCCGCGTCCTCCAGACACACGGCGACCTGGCCGAGCATGCGGATCAGCGCCGCGAGCACGGGCTCGCCCATGAACGCGTCGGTCAGCGGTTCGAAGTGGCGGTCGACGTCCACGTACAGCGGGTTGCTCTCCTCCGGCTGTACGAAGGCGACATGCGGCTTCGCGTCGATTGTGCCTTCCCTCGACAGACAGAGGTGCCCGTAGCGCCGCAGCCGCCGCGTGCCGGACCTGGCCGCGTACGCGTCCGGCGCCAGCTCCTCCCAGTGCGCGGCGAAGGCTCCCCATACCGTCTCGTCCACACCGAGGCACTGCGCGACGGCAGGCGGCTCCAGCAGACATGCGCCTGTCGAGGCGAGGGCCCGGCGCGCGTCGTGAACCGGCTGCCGCACCTGCCGCATGCCGGCGGCCCCTGCCGCGTCCCTTCGCCCTGCCGCGTCCTTTCGCCCTGTCGTGCTGCTGTGGCCTTCGTCCATAAGCCCATGGTCTGGTGATGCCGCTTGCTTCGCATCCGCTGGGCGCGCGCGCCGGGGCGGCACGCTGCCCTCGTGCGTGGGAGGGCAGCGTCGGCGAACCCGGCCCGGTTGGCGAACCCGGCCCGGTTCGGGATCACCGCCGGGTTCAGAACCCCAAGGGGCTGGCGGCCGCAGCGAGGTCCGCGATGGTCCGGGGGAAGCGCGTGAGGACGCCCTTCGGATCCCGGACGTCCTGAGCAGCGGTGAGCAGGGCATTGCGGAGCCTGCCGTGGGAGGTGAGGTGGGCGAGCTGCCTGAGGGCGTCGGCCTGGAGGGTGCGGGCCTGTTGTTCGTTCTTGGAGTTGACGGCCAGCGGGATGGCGGCGGCGCAGATGACGGGGTCGAGGAGTGCGGCGACCTCGGCGTGGTTCCCGGCTCCGTACGCGCCACGGGCGGCTTCGAGCGCCTTGGCCGAACCGCCCTGGGCGAGCAGGGAGGCCTTGGCGGTGACGGCGAGTCGGGGTGCGCCGAGGTCGGTGCCGGTCAGCCGGGACCAGACCTCTCGTACGGTGCGGGTGGGGGTGTCGGCGTAGCCGGGGGTGGCGAGGAGGGGGGCCGCGGCGCCCGCGTCGGGGGCGGTGGTGGCGGCGTCACGGTGGGCGGTGAGCCATGCGGTGATCCGGTTCGCTGTCCCTTGCTCCTGCCCCGCGTCTTCGGGGGTCCTCCACACCGGTGCGAGGTAGGCGCCGGCTCCGGCGTCGGCGGCGGCGCCGAAAGCCGTGAGGGTGGCGTCCAGGAACGTGGCGCGGGCCTTGCTGGGGCCGCCCAGGAGGCCGGGGCCCGCGAGGTAGACGGTCCTGGCCGCGGGCAGGTAGAGGTTCATCTCGGCCGGGGAGGCGTGGCCGCCGGCGGGCTGAAGGACGATGCGGACGCCGCCGATCTCCAGCGCGTACAGGCCCTCGCGCCAGCCGATGCCGGTCCAGGAAGGCCACTTGGACTCGGCGGTGGCCGCCGGGAGGAGACCGCCGACGGTGTCGGTCGGCGCGAGGAACGTCGCGTCGCCCACCGAGACGGTGTGCCCGAGATCGGAGTCGACGAGTTGCGACGGGGCGATCCCGAGGCGGGTGCCGTAGGCGTAGTCGACCAGCCGGGCCGTGTGCGAGCCTTCGGTGACCTGCCGCAGCAGGGCGTCCGCGAGAAAGCCCTCGGGGGCGTAGACCTTCAGGTCCTTGGGCAAGGCGTCGCCGAACAGGCCGCGGACACCGCCGAAGTGGTCCACGCCGCTCTGGGTGTGGATGACCGCGCGCACCGGCTGCGCGGGCCCGTCCTGCTCGATGACCGAGCGATAGCGCGCCAGCGCCGCACGGGCCGTCTCGTACGAGCCCAACGGGTCGATCACGACCAGACCGCTGCCGCTTTCGACGACGGTCATGTTGGCGAGGTCGTAGCCGCGTATCTGGTGGACCCGGCAGTTCCCGCGATCAGTGACCTGGAAGAGCCCGGCGGTGGAGTTCAGTTGCCCTTGTCGCCACAGCGCCGGCGCGACCGACCCGGGTACCTCGTCGAGGCTCTGCTCCAGGAAGTCGAAGGCGGTGAAGTCCCACACCTTGCTGTCGCTCTTGCTGATGCGTGAGGGCACGAAAGGCTCGTCGGGCGGTGCGATCTGGTACCGGCCGGCGTTCTCGTAGGCAAGGCCGGCGTCCGGCAGGTTCTTGACGGCGTCCTGGTTCTGCCGGGTGACGTACGCACTCGGCTCCACGGGCTGTGGCTCTTCGTTCGTGGCCATTCGGCTGTCCTCCATAGAAGGCGACTGGACCGTATGTGCCCACATGCGGACATACGGTGATCACCGACGCTAGGGAAGCGCTCACCGGCCGACAACAACCCCCCATTCAGGCTGGCTTGAACCGCGACAGGTCCCCCGCGCCGACAGCACGGGCGCCCGGCCATGCCTGACGGGCCATTACACCCCTTCACCGCCACGATAGATGAGAGCTCAATAAATTGATCAATCGGCCGAAAGCAGCTGGCGCCGCCCGACCGCCCATTCCTCACCACAACCATGCAATACCCGTGACGAAAGGCGCAGTTGAAGCGCGCGTCACCCCAACGGCAACGCGAACTCCGCTTACCGGCCCGGCCTGTTGCAGCCTGTTGCACTTAAGCAGGGCAGGCGGCGCCACCTCGAAAAGAACCCCCTCGACATTATGTCCAGTTTTGCACCATAAGATTACTTCTCAATGCCATTGAAGGGATACCTAGACCCTTTCCCGTATTGCATGGCACACGCACGAGATAAAGCACCCCCACATGTGACGAGCAACACTTCGACCTGCACACTTTCCGTGAAATAGGTCACAACAAGGAACCGTGAGCCCGAGAGGGGCGTCCGGCGCATTCCCCTTCCGCGCACAGCGGATTGGGCTTTTCGATCACAGAATGCCGGGGAATTCGATCATCGAAGAAGGACCGCGCACATTCCCCTCCGTGAATTCCCGCCTTGTTCCTGCCCGACTTCCTCGCCTAACCTCACGGTCAATCCGGATGGAACGCCGAATCCTGCCGCTGTCCGGAAACACGCCCACTCACTCACGCACGCACGGCAGGAGCGGGGGACCCAGGTAAGACGCCATTGCCGGAATCCGGCACGGCTCGGGGTGAAGTCGCATGCACAGCTCGCGACCGGACAGCTCCCGTCCGAACCCGACAGCTCACCTCGCAGGCGCCGGAGAGGAATGCGTCATGCCCGCAAAGGGAAAGCACCGCCGCCCCAAGTCCAGCCCGCTCACCCGCGGCATCGCCGCCGCAGGCACGGGCGGAGCCGTGCTCGCGCTCCCGGTGCTCGGGGCGACCACCGCGAACGCGGCCGAGGCCGCCGCCGCGAAGCCCGCGGCGGCACCCAAGACCTACGTGGTCGTCGCGGGCGACTCCCTCTCCGCGATCGCCCGGGAGCACTCCCTGAGCGGCGGCTGGACCAAGCTCTACCAGGACAACCGCCGCGTCATCGGCGCCGACCCCAAGGTGATCCAGCCCGGTATCGAGCTCACCCTCGGCCAGGCCTCCGCCGAGCGGGCCGACCGCTCCGAGCGCACCGGCACGCTCGCCGAGCCCGCCGCCGCCCCCGCGAAGAAGACGTACACCAACGACCTCGACGGCTGGATCAGGGAGTCCCTGGACATCATGGCCCGGCACGGCGTCCCCGGCTCCTACGAGGGCATCCACCGCAACATCATGCGCGAGTCCTCCGGCAACCCGCTGGCCATCAACAACTGGGACTCCAACGCCGTCGCCGGAACCCCGTCCAAGGGGCTGCTGCAGGTCATCGCCCCCACCTTCAACGCCTACCGCCTGCCCGGCACGTCCCTCGACAGCTTCGACCCGGTCGCCAACATCACCGCCGCCTGCAACTACGCGGCCGCCCGCTACGGCTCGATCGACAACGTCAACGGCCCCTACTGAGGCTGCACGCGCCCCGGGCGCGCGGCTGCCTCGGCGGGCTGAGCTGCCGGCTACCCCTCGGCGGGCTGAGCCTCCGGCTACTCCTCAGCAGGCTGAGACGGCGTCTGCTTCGGCGGGTCGAGCTTGCGGAAGTACGTCCAGCTGGTCTCGTTCGGCTCGCTCCACCGCTCCGGAGCGTGGGCGAACTCCGGGTGGTGGCCCGCTATGTAGGCACGGGTGCGCTCGGGGACCTCGGTGTACGAGCCGAGCTTGCGGCCCCGGCAGTGGAAGGTGAGGCCGCCGGGCCGCTGCCCCCGGGCCATCCAGGGCAGCCACGGCGACATCCGGGTCCACGACATGGTGGCGGGGACGCTGGGCGCGGAGCCGTCCAGGTCGGCGCGGTCGGCGAAGAACTGGAAGAGTTCCAGGGCCTTGTAGGTGTCGCCCGCCGAGTGGACGGGATACTCCGCCACGGGCAGGGGCGAGGGGTAGGCGAGCGGTATCTCCAGGCTGAAGCAGACCTGCCCGCCGAGGTCGGTCGTCGGTATCGGGAAGGGACGCCACTTCTGGTTCGCCGGGTCGTTCCAGATGTGCACCACCGGCAGGTCCTGCCAGGTCTCCAGTATCTCGCCGCTCGCCGGGTCGAGGTAGAAGGCGGCCTCGCGGGTGAGGAGCCGGTAGGCGTGCGGGCCGGCCTCGGGGTCCTGGACCAGGCGGGCGACGTTGAGCCCTTCGAGGCCGAAGAGAAGCTGGTACGGCTCGTCGGGGGCCCAGGAGTACACGTTCCCTGTCCACCAGTACGTGACCTCGTCGCCGTCGAGCGAGGCGCGGGTGCGGGCGAAGGAGCGGAGCAGCTCCGCGGGGGTCGTCGTGCTCGTACTCGTACTCGTCATACGGAGTACTCTGCGGGACCGCGGCCGGGCGGCGGCGACCGGGGGCCCACTGACACACCCAGGGGCTAATCTCGGCGCATGCCTCTCACCGTTGATCGACTGACCGGGTACGTGGAGCGGGACCTCGACGCCGATCTGGCGCGCTGGTTCACCGACGCGCCGAAGGCCCGACTCCCGGTGTCGACCCGCCCGGTCGGTCCGTTCCTCACCGGGCTCCCCCGCGACGCCGCGGCCGCGCTGGCCGGCTTCGACCGCAGGGCCCGAGCGGGGGCCCTGCCCGAGGTGCTCGACCTGTACGACTGGTCGTACGCCTTCGACTTCGCGGGCAACGACTGCCGGATCCTCGACTCCGACCACGAGACGGAGCTCACCGACGACGACGTGTGGTCCGTCGGAGCCGACGGTGGAGGCAACTACTACGTCGTGCTCACCAACGGCCGTGTCGCGGTGTGGTTCCACGAGGAGGAGGTCATAGAGGCCGACACCCAGTACGACACCCTCGATGTCTTCGTGTGGTCGGTGGTCCGGTACCACGCCGTACGCGCCGGAGTCCTCGACCTTGCGGAGGTCGAGGCCGACTTCCGCGCCCTCGGACAGCCCGGAGTACTGGAACCGGAGCTCGGGCTCCTCGCCAGACTGTCCTGACACGAACCCCGCGGGGGCGTCATGAGGTGCGGGGAACTCCGAGGTCGTCCAGGAAACCCGTGTAGGCGCAGAGTTGGGCGGTGTAGTCACGGATCAGGGCGATGCACTCGTCCAGGTCCCAGACGCCGACCTCGGGCAACTCCCGCAAGTACTCCCAGGGTTCGTCGGCCTCGCCGGGGTGCAGCGGGTCGGCGCCCGCCTCCCCCTCGACGACGAACATCTCGTCGCGCAGCGCCACCGACACCGAGATGGAGGCCTCGCGGCCC
Source organism: Streptomyces typhae (assembly GCF_009755605.1). Lineage (GTDB taxonomy): Bacteria > Actinomycetota > Actinomycetes > Streptomycetales > Streptomycetaceae > Streptomyces > Streptomyces typhae. The sequence goes on along the minus strand of NZ_WPNZ01000005.1, from coordinate 377,001 downwards.
TCGCCGCTCCGCGGGCCACCCCGCAGGCCGAAGGTGACGCCGACGACCGCGGTGGGGTGGACCGCGGGCGTCAGGGTCCCGCCGTAGCGCGGGGAGACGCCTCCCTGGTGCGTGAGGAGCTGCTCGTACCCGTAGGACTGGAAGTCGCGCACTGCTTCATTGAGCGCGGCCATGAGTCTGGCCGCCCCCGCGGCTGAGGCATCCATGGCGACAGGATAGGTCCGCCGCGCCGGCCGCCGACGGCCGATCACCGGCTGCGGGGCTGCCTGGCCTCGTAGCTTCGTGGCCTCTTGAACCTGTGGCCTCAGGAACTTGCGGCCACAGGAACTTGTAGCCTCACGGCTTCATGAGAAGTCGAGGACCAGGCGGCCACGCAGGCCTCCGGCCTCCAGCATGCGGTGGGCCTCGGGCGCCTCCTCGGCGGGCAGGACCTCAGCGACGCGCAGCGTCAGAGTGCCGTCCTCCGCCAGGCGGCGGAGCGCGTCCAGCTTCGCGGTGTCGGTCATGCCGTCCCGCACCATCACCGGTCGCACCCGGATGCCGCGCCCCGCCGGCCCCGGCCAGCCCCGCAGTTCGGCGAGCGTCCCGCCGTCGGCGATCGCGGGTACCACGTCGGTGGTCTGCACCGAACCGTCCACGAGGCCGGGGACACCGTCGGGGGCCAGCGCGCGTATGCGGTCGGCGACGCCCGAGCCGCGCTCGACGACGTGATCGGCGCCGAAGCCGCGTACCAGCTCGGTGTCGTCCGGCCCTGCGTCCGCGATCACGGTCAGCCCGTCGGCCTCGGCCAGCTCCACCGCGTACGCGCCGACGGCGCCCGCCGCGCCCGTCACGGCGACGGTCCCGCCCGGCGGCACGGCAAGGACGTCCAGGGACATGCGTGCGGTGAGGGCGTTCATGAGCAGAGTGGACGCCGCCGGGAAGTCGGCTCCCTCGGGCGCGGGCACCACGGACGCGGCGGGCACCACGACCTGCTCGGCGTAGGCACCGCCGTGCGCGCTCGTGAACAGCACCATAGCGACCACGCGTTGCCCCACGACGAGCCGGCGGTCGGCATCGGGGCCGAGCTGGTCGATCACGCCTGCGGCGTCCATGCCGGGCACGAACGGGGGCCGGCGGCCGGGCATGCGGACGGCGTGGCCACCGGTCCGCAGCATCACATCGGTGGGGCTCACCGCCGCCGCGTGCACCCGGATGCGGACCTCACCCGGACCCGCCTGCGGTTCGGGCAGGTCCAGGACCCGCAATGCTTCGGGGCCGCCGAATTCATGGACACCAATCGCCTTCATGCCGTGCGCAACTTCCGCTGTGAGCAGAGTATTCCGGCGTGTCGGCGTTCCGGCGTTCCGGTGCCCAGGGTTCACGCCTCGGCGCGCAGCACCCTGTCGGAGGGCTCCGCGGCAACGACGAGGACTCCCCGGTGGTCCTCGGAGGGCAGCGACGCACGCCGGACGAGGGTTTCCCATTCCTCCGGCCAGATGGTCGTGGCGTCCCAGAGGACCCCTTCGAGGAGCACGCCGTCCAGCTTGGCGCCGCTGAGGTCCGCCCCGACGAAGTCGTTGCTGGCACGCTGGACTTCAGCGACGGCTCTGGCCAGGGCGTCGGCCTGGTCGCAACCCTGGGCCAGGTCGTCGACGAGGTCCTGTGCGACGGTGTCGACGCCCAGCAGGTGCAGGGGCGGGGACGTCCGCAGGGAGGCGATGGCCGGTACCAGTTCCTCGTCGAGCAGTTGCCGGATGTGGCGCAGGGCGTCCAGGAGGCGACCCGCGGGTTCGGCGAGGAGGGTCTCGACCGTCACGAGGTAGTCGAGTCCGGTGAGGGTCACCGGGGATCGCTGCGGCTTGGGCAGCTGGAGCACCGCCCGCAGTTGTTCCCTCAGCCGGTCCACGACTTGTTCGGTGGTGTGGACGGGCTGAGCGGCCTCTTCGAGGAGGTCGCTGAGCGCGTGGACGGAGTGGACCGCTGTCCGCATGTTCTCAAGCAGGTCGGAGGGCCAGTAGCGGCCCGCGAGACGCAGGGCCTGCTGCCGGTACTTGACCCGCACCGACGAGGGCCGGTCGTACAGCGGCCCCCGCTCTCCCGGGTGCGCGTCGAGAGCCAGGGTCCGCTGCGCCAGGGCGGCGCGTGCCTCACGGGACCGGCGGCGGCTGACGGCGGTGCCGACGGAGCGGTGGGTGGCGGCAAGGAGCCGGTCGAGGGCGAGGTCCGGCGGGCGCAGCTCGGGCGGGCCGCCCTGGGCGCTGACGCGGTCGGTGACGGCGGTGCCCAGGTGCTTGTGGGCTTTGGCCAGCAGGGCTTCGGGGTTGTCGTTGCCGTGGTTGCTGTCGTTGCCGTGGTTGTTGTCGTTACTACGGTTGCTGTCGTTGCTACGGTTGCTGTCCTTGGTGCGGTTACTGTCATTGCTGCGGTTGTTTTCGTTGCTGCGGTTGTCGTGGCCGTGGTCCGTCACGTCGCCCTCCCCTCGTCGTAGCCGTGGCCGTGGCCTTCCAGGCGCAGCCCTTCCCGCAGAGCCGCTCTGGCCCGGGTCAGGTTCTGGCGCACGGCCACCTGTGTGGTGCCCATCGCGCGAGCGCTCTCCCCGGTGGTGAAGCCGTCGAGATGCCAGGCCATGGCGGCGCGTTGCTTGGCGGGAAGTTGCAGGAGCAGGGAGATCACCCGGCGCTCCTCCTCGCCGAGTTCGGCCGCGTGGGCCGGGGTCTGCCAGCGCAGCGTGGTCGGCGGCTCGGGGATGTCGGCGCAGGCCTCTTCGGGTTTCACCTGCTGGCTCACCCACGACCGCCAGGCCACGGTGCGCAGCCAGGCACGGGGATGGGTCAGGGACAGGCCGGGCGCGCACATCTGGGTGAAGGCATCCTGTGCGGCGTCCTGGGCCTCCGCCCAGGACGCGCCGTGCAGGAGCAGGAAGCGGATCAGTGCCGGGTACTGCTCGTGGTGCAGGGCCTCGGCCAGCGCGATGCCGGGCTGGGGGCCCGCGCCGATGCCGACCTGGCCGACGAGGCCGGTGGCGGGGTCGAGGTCCGGGTCGATGTCAGGGTCGATGTCGGGAGTGGTGCCGGGGTGGGGGCCGTAGTCGGTGCCGGGGTCGATGTCAGTGCTGAGTGCTTCCTCCACGGCGGCTACCTCCGTCCAGGTCTGCTGGCAGGGACCGGAACGGACCGGGGCGGAGGTCGCGGGCCGTCGCGTGGCGGATCAGGTCGGACCGGCCGGTCTCGGTGATCCGCGCTATCTCCACGTCGGCTTCCCAGCGCCCTTTGACGGCCTTCACTATGCCGTTGACGATACTGACGGCCACGGTCGCCACCGCTCCGACGATCACAGGATCCATGCCGCACATTCCCCTTCCGGATGGCGTGCGCGGGCGTCGTCCGCGCGACGCACGCACCACAACAGTGCGTATGCGGAGGGGAGTTGTGACATCTGGCTGGTCACAGGGCTCTCCGCTTGAAGCGTGCTCACGTCAACCGCGCGACAGCCCTGCCCCTGCGGGCGGGTAGGGACCGAGCAGCCTCGAACAAGGGACAGCCGGGCTGTGCTTCCCGGCGTTCCTGCTGGTGGGGCTGTTGCCCACGCACGCCCAGGAGGCACACGGTTGACCGGCGCCGCCATGGAATACCGGGCTCCGTAAGCGGGTTCATCGGACATCCCCGGCACAAAGGATGAGTGAGCGATGAAGTCCGTGATCCGTACGGCAGGCGGCGGTCCCGAGGTCCTCCGGTTCGTGGAGCGTCCGGTTCCCGAGCCCGGTCCGGGCGAGGTGCGGGTACGGGTGCACGTGTCGGGTGTCAACCCGACCGACTGGCGCAGCCGCAGGCGCGCGCTTCCGCCGGGCATGGACGAACAGGTGCCCCACCAGGACGGTGCCGGGGTGATCGACGCGGTCGGCCCGCAGGTCGACCCCGCTCGGGTCGGGCAGCGCGTGTGGCTCTGGGAGGCCGCGTGGCAGCGGCCCTGGGGAACGGCACAGCAGTACACGCTCGTCCCCGACGCACAGGCCGTCGCCCTGCCGGACCAACGCGGCCGTCCAGCTCGCCCGCTGGGCCGGGGCGCGTGTCGTGACGACCGTCAGCGGTCCCGTGAAGGGGGCGCTGGCGCGTGCCGCAGGAGCCCACCACGTGGTCGACTACCGCGCGCAGGACGCTGCCGCGGCGATCTCGGCCTTCGCCCCGGGCGGCGTCGACATCGTCGTGGAGGTCGCACCGGGGGTCAACGCCGCCCTCGACGTCGCCGTGGCCGCGCGGGGTGCCGTGGTGGCCTACTACGCGGCAGGCGAGAACGAGCAGTTGTCGGTCCCGGTGCTCACCACCCTGTCGGCGAACCTGCGCTGGCAGAGCGTCTTCGTCTACACCGTGCCCACCGAGGCGAAGCAGCGAGCCTGCGCCGATGTCGCGGCAGCCGTGCACGCGGGCGCCCTGCGCGTGGGCGAGGAGGCCGGACTGCCGTTGCACCGCTTCCCGTTGGAGCGGACCGCCGAGGCCCACACCGCGCTCGAAGAAGGGGCGGTGGTCGGAAAGGTCCTTGTCGACATTCCGTGATGCGGCTGCGCTGTCGCCGAGTTGTGCCTGATACGTGCCTGCTGCCGGTCGGAAGTCTTCCGGGCCCAGGATCGTCGCGACGAACGCGGACGGCGGTGGTGCCGACCGCGGCACGGGCTCGCCGGATTCGCCCCCGGCGGCAGACCGAAGGAGTGCACTCTTGCGCACGTCAAACACCTCTCGTACGTCGGGTGTATCGCGTATGCCACGTACGTCAGGTAAGTCGATCAGCCTGCGCGCCGGCACGGTTCTGGCCGGCGCGGGTGCGTTGGGCCTGGTGTGGGTCGGCATGCCCTCCGCCGCTGCCATCGTCGGCGGGAAGCCGGTCGGGGACGGCGAACGCCCCTTCGTGGTGCAGATCCAGCAGCGGGGTGACGACGGAACCTGGTCGCACTACTGCGGCGGGGCACTCGTCGACAGCCGGGTCGTCGTCACGGCGGCGCACTGCGCCAAGTGGGCCGAGCAGGGGAAGGTGACGATCAGGGTCGTCCTCGGGCGGTCGGATTCGGGGACCGGTCAGGGGACGGTGGTGACCAGGAAACATTTCACCGTGCACAGCCACCCCGCGTTCTCGACCGAGACCAATACCGACCTCGGCCTCGTCGTGCTCGACACCCCCGCCCGTCAGAAGAGCGCGAGCCTGCCGCCCCTGGGGGCGAGGCCGGAGGTGGGCCGCGTGTTGCGGGCGGCGGGCTGGGGGCGCACCGACCTGAACAGCGAGGCCAAGCCCACGCGCCTCCAGGAGGCGGCGCTGCCGGTCACGGAGTTCGACACCGAGGGCGGGACCTGGGACAAGAACTTCCTGTGCGCCGGTACCCCCGAGGTGCGGGTCGGGCCCGGGGACAGCGGAGGGCCGTTGTTCGCCCCGCCCTCCCCCGGCGGGACGGTCGCCCACGGCACCGGCGGTACGGTCGCCCACCGCACCGGCAAGGCAGTCGTCCACGGCCTGGTCACCGGGGACACGAACACCTGCCCGGGGCTGTTCACCAACCTCGCCGACCCGGCCCTCTGGAAGCCGTTCCGCGCCGTCCTCGCGGCGAAGGGGCTCGCACATGTCATCCCGGCCGTCACTCCGGGCCGGGCAACCGGCAAGCCACAACGAAACCTGCGGTGACCCACGTGGGCCACCGCCAGCCGGGCGGCGGCGGGCCGGGACGTACCGACCCACCGCCACCCCGCGCCGGCGCCCGCTACGCGGTGAGTGCAGGCTGGTCCACGGCCCACAGCCACGTCCCGTCCGGCTGACGCCGGGCGATCTCGACGGTCACGTCGCCGTTGGTCAGCGAGGCCGCGGTGATGGCCACGTCGCCGCCGCCGTTCACCAGGGCGAGATGCTGTCTGCCCGGTGAGAGCACCGGCGCCGCCGCGACGAACTGCTCGTACACTTTGCGGATCTCCGCATGCCCGGTCGCGATGTGCCCCGGCGGGAACGCCAGGACGGCGTCCGGCTCGTACAGCGCGACAAGGCCGTCGACGTCGCCCGCGTTGGCGCGCTCGATGAAGTACCTGCCCAGATCGTTCGGCTCGGTGGCCGCTTTGTTGGTTGTCATGCAGGCCAGCCTCCCAATCAATACACGACACCCTTTGTCACGTATTCCAGTAGAGTTTTCCCATGCGCGCCGACCGGTTGGTATCGCTGGTGCTGCTGCTGCGGCAGCACGGCCGGATGTCCGCTGCCGCGCTGGCCCGCGAGTTGGAGGTGTCCACGCGCACCGTGCTGCGCGACATCGAGGCGCTGTCCGCCGCCGGTGTCCCGGTCTTCGCCGAGCGCGGCCGCAACGGTGGGTTCGCGTTGCTGCCCGGCTTCCAGACCGAACTCACGGGGCTGAACCACGACGAGGCACTCGCCCTGCTGGTCGCCGGATCGCGGCGCGGCGCGCAGGCGTTCGGCCTCGGTGCGGCGCTCGCCTCGGCCATGCGCAAGGTGGTGGACGCGCTGCCCGAGAGCTGTCGGGCCACGGCGGCCGGTGCGGCCCAGCGTCTGCTCGTCGATCCGGAGACCGACCTCCTCTCGCGCCGCCTCGACCCCGAGGACGTTCCTGACGCCGTCGTGGCCGAGGTCCTGCGCGCGGTGTTCGACGGACACAAGCTGCGCATCCGCTACGCCGCCGTGGGCCAGGACCCGAAGTGGCGCACGGTGGACCCCATCGGCTTGGTCACCGTCCGCGGCCAGGGCTACTTGCTGGCCACGAGGTCCGGCGCCGACCGCACCTACCGGCTGTCCCGCGTCTCCGCCGCCGAGGAACTCACCGAACCGGCGCAGCGGCCGGACCGGGTCGACCTGGACCGGACCTGGCAGGAACGCAGCACGCGCTTCCGCGCCGGCGGCGACCAGGTCACCGTCCTGGTACGGGTGGATCCGGCGCGGCGCCAGGAACTGGCGGACACCGCGCTGTCCGTCCGCGCCGAAGAAGCCGACGTACCCGGTGCCGACGGCCGGCTGCGCCTCGAAGCGACCTTCCAGGACGCGCGCCACGCCGAGTGGGCGCTGTGGCAGCTCGCCACGAGCGCGGAGGCCCTGGCCCCGCAGTGGTTGCGCGACTCGCTGCGCCAACGGGCCGCCGCGATCGTCTCCTGCTACGAGTGACTGGCCGCACCGGATTCGATCATTGTTCGACCCCCTTTGACGTATGGCTCCGTCAGAAACCGGAGGGCACGCTGAGGCGCAGCAAGCGGCTGAGGTGGAGCGAGTGTCTCGGGGGGCCTGGTGGCGGCATGGTGCAGATGGTTCATCTCATGGCAGGGCGGTGGGCGAGGAACGTGGCGCGCACGCCCCAGGCTTCCTGGGCTTCCCGGGCTCCGCAGGCTTCCTGGGCTCGTTCTTACCACCCTGCCCTGCATGTGGCTCCTGAGTGTGTGCCTCGCGGCACCCGCAGCTGCCGCGTCCGACGACATCTGCGCTTCGGCCGGGCTGCGAGCGACTCGCGTCCAGGCGGAGGCACGTATCGACCACGACGACCGCACCTACTCCAAGGTGTTCAGCACGGTGACGCTCACGGTGCCGATGTCGTGGACGTACGCGGACGAGTTGCTGCTGAGCAAGGACTCCGACGCCTACCGGAAGGCCATGCGGTGTCTGGCCCGCGGCAGCATGAGCGGCCTGGACACACGCTGGGAGGAGTGGCGGTCCGCGGAGCCGGAGGTGACGCCCACCGCGGATCCCACCGGGGTGCGGACATCCCGTGACGAATGGCTGCGGGTCCGCCTGGTCGCCCATGCCTGGGTCGACCAGGAGGGCTCCTTCCCCGTCGGCCCCTGGACCCTGGACGTGGGCAAGGCCCATTGGACGCTCCGCTTGACGCCGCCCGCCGCTCTGAAGTCCGCCTGGTGGGAGCAGGTCACCGTGGACCCGGGCCGACCGGGCGCCCTGTCGGCCGCGGCGGACGGCGTGGACCCGGACGGGGACACGGCACCGGGAACCGGCGCCACGGCGCCGCGAGCCGGCACGGACAAGGGCCGAAGTGTCCTGGTCTGGCCGTCCGACACCGCCGTGGGAGCACCGGCGGTCGCCGTCCGGGTCGAGCCCTCGTGGCCCCGCTCCTTCTCGGCGCAGGACGACTCGTCGCCGTACGCGGCGTTCGACGCGGCCGGCGGCCTCCTGTGGACCGTGGCCCTCGTCCTGACCCTGTGGTACGCGCTGAGGGTCCTGCCCCGGCACGGCGTACCCGATCCGGTCGAGCAGCGAGCCGTCGCCAACCTGCGCGGCTGGAGTCTGGCGCTCCTGGTCGTCAGCGTCGTCGTACGAGGTCCCGATATCTACCTGGGCGCGATCGGTGCCTTCGGCGGTGACGCCTCCGAGGAGTGGGACGCGCAAGCCGTCCATGCCCCGTGGGCCTGGCTGACGTCCGCGGTGGCCGGTGCCGTGCTGCTCTACTTCGCACGGGTGCCCCGCTGGCTCGCTCTGACGGGCGGTGTGCTCGGTGCGGGTGCCGTGGTGCCCGCCGTGCTGTGGGCGGTGGGGGGTTTCGACCCCGGGCGGTTCGTGCGGCCGGGCTCCCCCGGCGGCTGGACCGTGGCGGCAGTGGTGGTCGCCGGGGTCTGCTCGTTCGCGCTTCCCCTGCTGGGCGGAGCGGCGGCCGTGCGCCGCCTGCTGGTCGACGGGGGCCTGCGCCCGAACCGGCGCGCGCGGCCGCGGCCGTGGCCCCTGATCGGTGGAGTCCTCGCTGTCGTCGCGGTCATCGGCGTGTGCTACCTGGTGGCCTCCGAACGGGACTGGAACCGGGCCAGCTGGCTCTCGCCGCACATGGGGGCGCCCGACTACGGGGGGTGGCATCGCTCCGACCTCCGCAACAACTTGCTGTGGTTCACCCCCAACGCGCGCTGGTGGTGGTTCGCGATGCTGTGGGTTCCCACCGGCCTTGCCGTCCTCGCGGTGCTGCGCAGCCGTGTGGCCGGCACGGCGGCCGACAGCCTCGCACGCCGCGGCCCCCAGGGCGCCGACCGGCTGCTGCTCCTGCTCCTCTTCCCCGTCATGGCGGCCATGGACCTCGGCGTGTACACAGCCAGCGGCGCGTTCGTGTGGTGCTGGTTCTTCCTCTACCTCGTCGCGCTCGCGTCCGTCCTGCGTCTGACCCGCGGCCGCGCGGTGGCGGCTCGGCCTCTCGACAGGTCGGGGGAGCCGCTCGGCACCGCGTTGTCGGCGTCCCACCGTGCCGGGCTGCTCGACCGGGCGCGCCGTCACCGGGAGCTGCACGCCCAGTTGCGGCGCCTGGACCAGGGACAGCCCGACGAAGGGACGTCGCGGCGGGACCTGGAAACGCGGCTGCGCCGACTCCACCGCTGGCGCACGGCGGCCGGACGGCCCGACCGGCTCCCCAGCGGTGTCTCCGTGGTGGACGCAGCGCTGGCGCTCGGGCCCTGCCGCACCTGGTGGGAGAACGGCGTCAAGGCGGCGCGCCTCACCCAGCCGATCGCCCTGCCGCTCAGCGCGGGCCTCGTCTGGACGAACCAGCTCCGCGGCGAGGCGCTGACCGGCACCCTGTACGACCGTCTCGGCCTGCCGGACGTCCTCACCCAACTCGTGCTGTGGCAGGTGGGGTACGCGGCCGCCGGGTTCCTGTTCGGGGCGCTCTGGCAGGAACTCCCCGGGCGGCGCGGCCCGGTCAAGGCCATCCCGCTCGCCCTCGCCTACGCCGCGCCCATCGGCGTGTTCGCCCTGGGCAACTGGGGTCTCGGCGAGGAGCAGACCGCTCTGGCCTTCGGGGCGATGGCCATACTTCTCGTCCTCACCCTGACCGGCCTGATGATGGACCTGGAAACGTTCCGCGGCGAACACCCCTACTGGCGGGGCAGGCTGAGCCTGCTGCGGTCCGTCTACCAGATGCGTTACATGTCCGTTCAGCTCGCGTGGGTCCTCGCCCAGGCAGCGGCCGTCGTCACCGTCCTGCAGTACCTGGCCGACAACGGCGGGATGCCGCCGCAGTTCGGCGGCGGCGGGCGGTGACCGAGGCGGGAGGCGTGGGGCGTGTCGTCACCCTCTCTCCCGCCCCGCGCCGACGGCTCTGGCGCGTGGGCGCCACGTCCGTGTGCACCAAGTGGTGGTCCGAGTACGCGGACGGGCGCACCCCTTGCTCGATCGCGGTGAAGTCCCGCAGGAAGACGTAGTCGAACTTCAGGTGCCAGTCGGTGGTCGGTTCGCAGGTGCCGGTGCCGGACCCGGTGGGCGCGGGCAGGCACTGGGGGTCCGCGTCGGTGGCGAGGGCCCACATCCGTGCGAGTTCAGGCGTGTCGGGTACGGCGTTGAAGTCGCCGAGGACGATCGCACGCTCGTGGCGTGCGACCGCAGCGGCAAGAACGCGGGTCTGGCCCGCGCGGACGGCTTCCTGGCGCCGTTGGGCGAGGTGGGTGTTGAACACGCGGACGGGCTTTCCGCCCACGCGGGTGGTGACGGCCATGTATCCACGGTCCTCGGAGCCGCCGTCGGGGTACTCCACGTTCACGCGGTCCGTCATCGGCGCCGCCGAGAGGATCGCCTGCCCGAAGGCGCCGGGGCTCCACGGCCAGCCTCCGCAGCGGCTGCGCTTGCGCAGGACCGACCCGTACTCGACGTGGTAGACGAGCCCGTGCAGGTGCTTCAGGTAGTCCCGGATCCGCTCCACGTCCCGCACGCACGCTTCCTGGAGGCCGACGACCTGGGGCGCGTACGCGGCGATCTCCGCGGCCCTGCCGACGTTGTTCTCGTCGCAGGGGTTGCAGATGTTCCATGTCGCGACCCGGTTCGGCACGGCGTCCTTGACGTCTCCGACGGGCAGCGACCTGGCCCAGAGGACGCCGCTCGGTGCGCTGGGGCCGACGAGCAGCAGGCACACCACGGCCATGGCGCCCCCGAGCAACCGCGTGCCGCTTCCGAGCACCCTTGCCTCCTCACCGTGGACACGTGTGGCATCCGGCGACCTCCCCACGTCGTACGGCACGAGGTTATGCGACGGGGTTGTCAGGACGGCATGCGGTCCACCGGTCCCGTGTCGGCCGCCTGCCGAGGAGTGCAGGACCGCAGGCGGCGGCTCGTTGGCGGGCCACGGCACCACCTCGGGGACGGCGCCGAAGCTTTCGGAGCGTGTTGCCGAGGTCACGGAAAGACCGGGGAATGACGGCGGGGACCCCGGGCACAAGGTGCCTGCATGAACCCGTGCGATTAGAGGCGAAGAGGGAGATACCCCATGCTCATGGCACACCCCGCCGTGCTGAAGAACCTGATCGAGCAGTACGAGACGCTGCGCACCCTGCACGCTGAGAAGGGCACCGCGGAAGCACGGCAGCGGATGGACGACGTCGCCTACACGCTGTGCGTGTCGACCGGCACCCGTGACATCGACGCCGCTCTGATCGCCGCCCGGCACCAGCTTCCCGGCGCTCGTACCGAGGACGACTCCCTCCTCGCCGCCTGACCCGGGCCCGCCGGCCGACCGGACGCCGCTCCGGTCAGCCGGCGGGGCCGTCGGCCAGCGCGACGACCGCGGTGATGCGCTTGCCCACCGGCTCGCGGCGCACCGCGAAGCTCTGGCTGACAGCTATGACGATCTCCAGGCCGTGCTGGCCGACCCGCGCCGGATCCGGCGGCAGGATCGCGGGCAGCGCCGTACTGCTGTCCCACACGGCCACGGCGACGGCGCCGTCCTGGATCTCCAGCGACAGCAGGCACGGCCCCGGCGCGTACTTGCGGGCGTTGGTCACCAGCTCGCTGACCACCAGCTGCACCGTGCCAAGCGCCCGGCCCGACACCGGCCGCCCCAGCACGGCCTGCACATCGGCCAGAAAGCCCCGGGACAGATCCCGGGCAGCCCCGATGTCCTCGCTGTCCTCGAACGCCGCCGACACCGAGAGGACGTCGCTGACCAGCGACTCCCGATCGTCCATGGCCACCATCTCGTACATGCGGTCCGCCTTGTTTCCCAAGCAGTCCTGTTTCACCCGGACCGTATACCCACGAAACGCGGGGACACCGGCCAGGGGGCGAACTGGTTTCGACACGGACCACTGCTCCGCGCGCCCGGCCCCGGCGGTGCCTCCGGCGCGCGGCCCCGGAGCTCCCCCGTGCGGCCTTGGCGCGGGCTCCACACCAGCTTCGTGCGGCTCGGGTACGAGGACCGGCCGTGCACCCCGGGACCCGGCTGGCCCTCGCGGAGTGGCACAGGCGATGGTCGGCACCCAGCCTGTTGAGGGACACGCCCGCTGTCGACCCGCTATCGAAAGGCACCGTTGCCATGTCCGCTCTGCCTCGCGCCGCCGCGACCGCCCTCATCGCCTCACTCGCCGTCCTGGGGACCAGCACCGCCGCCGCGGCGGCCCCCGCCGCTCCCGCCACCGCTCAGGAGCAGCCCGCCGACCCCGCACCCGACCCCGGGAACGGCCTCGGCGGTGTCCTCAACGGGCTCACCGGTGTCGTGACCAAGCTCATCGACTCCCTCAAGCCGCCGCAGCTCGACCAGAACGTCCCCAAGAGCACCGACCCCAGCACCACGACGGGCAGCGCGACGGACACGACGACGGGCACCGCGAGGGACACCGCGACGGACCTCACCGGCGCGACGGACACCACGCCGAGCGGCACCCGCCGGCCCGCCGGTGAGGATGCCCTGGAGATCAACCTCCTCGGTCTCGATGTCCTGGACTCCACCCCCGGCGACCCCAGCGGCCTGGACGCCGGAGCGATCCGCCAGACCACACGCTGACCTGCGAGGGCTCGGAGCGCACCCGGCGGCGTCCACGTACCGGCGCCGAGACCCCGAGGCACCGGATGAACTCCGGGGCGACCGGCCTGCCCACCGGGGCAACCCGGTCTGCCTCTAAGGCCGCTGCCCGTCCCCCGCCGCTGCCATAGCGTCGAGCAGTGAGCCTTTGGACCTCTCTTGAACCAGCATCGGCCACGGTGGAGCCGGGCAGCAGCACGACCGTGCGACTGCGTCTGCGCAACACCGGTGACGTGGTCGACGAGTACCGCTTCGAGCCCGTCGGCGCCCTCGCGCAGTGGATCACCGTGGAGCCGCCCTCGCTACGGCTCTACCCGGGCACGACGGGAACGGTGGAACTCACCCTCGCCCCGCCCCGCACGCCCGACGCGACGGCCGGCCCGAACGCGTACGCGATACGCATCACCCCGACCGAGCACCCGGACGCGGTGACCGTCCCCGAGGGGAACCTGACGATCGCGTCGTTCACCGAGGTGCGGGCCGAGCTGGTGCCGCCGACGGTCAAGGGCCGCCTCCGGGGCCGGCCGAAGCTGGCCGTCGACAACCTCGGCAACACCAAGGTGACCGCGTCGCTGAGCGGCAGCGACAACGGCGAGCAGCTCTCGTACGACATCCAGCCGGGCAACGTGCAGATCGAGCCCGGCCGGGCCGCGTTCGTGAAGGCCACGCTGCGGCCCCGGGAGATCATCTGGTTCGGGTCCAAGCAGGAGCGGCCGTACACCCTCGCGGTGAAGCGGTCGGGCGTGGCGCCGCTCGACGTCGAGGGCACCTATGTGCAGCGGACCTTCCTGCCGCGCTGGCTCGCCACCTTCCTCGGCGTCTTCCTGGCGCTCGCCCTCACCTTCGTCATGCTGTGGATCGCGTACAAACCCAAGGTCTCCAGCGCTGCCCGGGAGCAGCCGCAGGCCGCCGCCAACGCCCTGCCGCCGTCACCGTCGCTGAAGCCGCCCAAGCCCTCCGAGCAGCCCGAGGAGCCGAAGTCCCCCGAGGCGGAGAAGTCCACCGAGGAGGACCCGCCGGACGAGGATGACGAGAAGAAGGACAGCGGCGGAGGCGGAGGCGGGGGCGGCGGAGGCGAGGAGTCCCGGAAAAAGAAGAAGAAGCCCCGGAAGCTGCTGCCCGCCTCCGACATCATGCTGCGCAATCCGACCACCAAGATGTGCGCGGCCCTGCCCGCGGCCGACTCCGAGTCGGCGGGCCGGGTGGTGCAGTCCGCCTGCGACGAGAGCGCCGACGGGCAGCGGTGGGACCTGGAGGTCAAGTACCGCAAGCGGGGTCCCGGCGGCACGGCCCTCTTCCAGATCCGCAACGGCGAGGACCGCAAGTGCGTGGACCTGCCGGACTACGGGGCGCAGCCCACCAGGTCGCCGATCCTGGAGTACGACTGCGAGGGCACGACCGCCGACAACCAGATGTGGTGGCTCGACAAGCAGAAGAGCGGCAAGTACTGGATCCGCAACTACGCCAGCAACAACGAGTGCCTGGACGTGGCGGGTTACAGCACCGGCGGTGAGGGCGCCCACCTGACCCTGTTCACCTGCTCCAACACCGACGACCAGGAGTGGCAGATCGTGCGGCCCTCGGAGGACTGAGGGGAAAAGGGCTGAGGGACTGGGCAGAGAGGCAGGGCTGAGGGGCCGTCAGCCGCGCTGGAAGCAGTGGGAGCGGCCGATGGCGGTGAACCCGCGGCGCTCGTACCACCGCCGCGGCCAGTCGTCCGCGTCTGCCGTCAGGAAGCGGGTCGTGCAGCCCTTGTCGACGGCCCGGCGCAGCGCGGTGGAGAGGACGGCGTCGGCGTGGCCGCGCCTGAGATGGGCCTCCGAGGTGATCAGGTCCTCTATCTGGGCCGTGCCGGTCGCCGGGTCCAGGTAGAGGTCGGCCCACGAGGCGATCTCGCCGTCCTCCGTCCGGGCACCGAGGAACTGGACGACGTCGGCGCCGCGGTGGCGGGCCTCGCGGCGCTCGACGAGGTGGTGGATGACTTCCTCGCCGACATCCGGCAGGAGGCTGCGCCACCGTCGGGCGAGCGGGACCCGCAGCACGTCGAGGTCCACCTCCTGGGCGGCGCCCTGGTCCGGGACCGGGACCGGGCCCGCGTGCAGCATGACGAGGAAGCTGGAGTGGCTGTATCCGGCGCGGATCAGCGGATCCGCGCACGCCCTTCCGGCTTCGTCGTCGAAGACGGTGACGAGCCGGTGCGGCAGATGCCCCAACGCCTCCTCCGCGATGCCGGGCACCGCGTCGAAGTCGACGGTGCCGACACCGGCAGCTCCTCCGCCGGCAGTTCCCTCGCCTGCGGTCAGGTCGATGAAGACCTGGTTGTTCCCCCGGGAGTGGGCGAAGGCGTCGTCGTACACGGCGAACCCGCCCGGCACGTCGACGACACGGGCCGCCTGACGGCGGGCGAAGGCCGACTGGAAGGACATGATCCGCTGCAGCTCCGAGTCCGGCATGGCAGCAGCCTACGGCGTGCGGAGGCCCTCCTCGACAGCATTTTCGACAGCGCCGGACAGGCTCTGGGGGATCGGCCTGCCGGTGCGCGCGTCCAGCAGAGAACGGCCACCCACGGGACGGTCCAACTTCACCGTCTTTCGCTGCGTCCGCACCTGCTTGGTGCAGTCGCCGGTCTCTTCGCGGCCCTTGACGGAGCTCCACAGCACGACGCTGCCGCCGGTCTCCAGGCTGCCCACCGAGGCACCGGCGTCGCAGGCCCCGTGGAGGGCCACCACGGTCACCGAACGCCCGTCCGGGGCCGCTCGGACCAGTCGGTGGAGCGGATGGCCGGGGACGTCGGCGGCCGATCCGATCGATGGCACGGCCGCTGGGGCGGCGGTGGCGCCGTCCCAGGCCTCCGCGACCCGCCGAGCACGGTCCGCGAGCGCATCCGTGTCGCTTCCGGTCCCCTGTTGGCCGCTGCCGCAACCGGCGACTGCCGCCAGTGCGACGACGACGGACACGGCAACTCCGGTGAGCGGACTGCCGGGCGGCATGGTCCTGGTACGCATATGGCCTCCCTCGTACGGGGCAGCGGCAGTCGCCCCTTCCGGGCCTTGGACGCGGCCGGGACGGGAAACGTTCACTGGTCGCGGAGGCGCCTGCCTCAACGGCTGCGGCGCGGCTGCCTCAGCGGCCGCGCCTGCGTCTGCGTCAGCGGCCACGCCTGCGTGCGCGTCAGCGGCCGCGCCGCGCACGCTCACCGCCGGGCGGACATCCTCTTCGCCACGCATGCCGTGACGGCGGGAAGGATCGTCGCGGCGGCCTCGGGGCGCCAGCCCGGGACCGCGTTGACCTCGCAGACGGTGTAGGTGTCGTCGGAGGTGAACAACAGGTCCACTCCGGCGATGTCCAGGCCGAGGGCGCGGGCCGCGCGGACGGCCAGTTCGTCCGCCTTCGGGTAGCGGCCCGTGCACACGGTGGCGGAGCCGCCCTTGGCGATGTTGGCGGTGAGGCCGCCGTCGTGGGAGGTGTGCAGGACCGCGCTCACGGGTTCGCCGTCGACGACGACGACGCGCAGGGTCCGGCCGTGCGACGAGGCCACGTGCTCCTGGAAGAGGAAGGGCGTCTCGCGGGTGAGGCTGCCCGCCACCTCGCGCAGCAGGTACGGGTCGGGGGCGAGGAAGACCTGTCCGCCCTTGGCGCCGCTGACGGACTTCACCACGCACGGCGTGCGCAGGTCGGGGCTGCGGACGACGCCCTCCAAGGGGGCGGTGGCGTAGGAGAGGGTGTCGGGCACCGGCACTCCGGCCACGGCGAGCTCCTGGAGCTGCGAGACCTTGTTGCGGGACCTGAGCTGGGCGTCCAGGGTGTTGACGAGGGTGCTGCCCATGCGTTCGAGGTGCCGGAGCAGGGTGACCTCGCGGTCGCTGCGCATGGGTCCCGCCACCTGGCGTACGCACACCACCTCGGGGGCGGGCAGGTCCGCGCCGCCCAGGGTGCGCAGGACCAGCTTCCCGCCCTGGACGCCGAAGAGCAGTTCGTCGGTGTGCCAGACCGCGAAGCGGGGGCCGTGGACGTCGGCGAGCGCGGTGGCGAGTTCGCGGGTCGACCTGCGCAGCACGGCGGGCCGCTGCCGCACCAGCATCCACACCTCGGCGGGTTCCGCAACGGCCGACAGGGCGTGGCGCGCTGTGTCCACTCCGGCTCCTCATCTCTCGCCGCCCCCGTCTGCCGGCCGCCGGCGGGCCGGTCTCGTTCCACGGGAGGAGCCCGCCGAGTCTACGTCAGCCGGAAGTCCGGCTCCTGTCGTCCGGCTTCCGCTCCTCCGTCCGGAGCCCGAGCAGGACCTCGTCCATGAACTCGCCGACGCCCCAGGCCGAGGACCGCGGCACGCCCTCCCCACGCTTTCCATCCGACCGGGCTGACCTGCGGCAAACGGTTATGCTGCGGCGCATGGACATCGTCATACCGCTGTTCGACCGGTTCGAGCCGCTCGACGCGATCGGACCGTACGAGATCCTCGGCTACGTTCCCGGCGCCACCGTACGGTTCGTCACGGCGGAGCCCGGCCTGGTGCAGGACGTCCTGGGCTCCCTGCCGGTGCATGTCCCGACCGCGTACTCCGAAGTGGAGAGCTGCGACGTCCTGCTGATCCCGGGCGGGGGCAGTTTCCTCACCATGGTGGACGACCCCGACTTCCTCGACTGGGTCCGCCGCGTCCACGCCCGCACCCGGTTCACCACCTCGGTGTGCACCGGCTCCCTGGTGCTCGGCGCCGCCGGGATCCTCGACGGCCTGACCGCCACCACCCACTGGGACGCCGTCGCCTCCCTGGAGTCGTACGGCGCCGTCTACACCGCCGAGCGGGTCGTCCGGCACGACCGGGTGATCACCTCGGCCGGGGTCTCCTCCGGCATCGACATGGCCGTGCAGCTGGCCGCCCTGCTCACCGACGAGGTGACCGCGCAGGCCATCCAGCTCTACACCGAGTACGACCCGCAGCCGCCCTTCGACACCGGTTCGGTGGCCAAGGCCCCGGCGGAGGTCCTCGCGCGGGCCCGCACCCTGGGCTGAGCGGCACCGGGTCCGAGGGGCCGACGTACCGGTACTCGGTGCGTCCGCCGCGCTCCTCGAACAGCTCCAGCCAGGCGGTCGGCTTCACCCGCTGGTCCACGGAGCGCACCACCTCGGGCTTTCGTTCGGCGACGACCGCCACACCTCGTATCCGGCCTCCAGAAGCCCCGACGCATCGGCCGACCGTCCGCAGCGCCGGGCAGCGCGCTGCCGGTCAGCCTGCGGCGCACCTTTCCTAGCGTGTTTCTGACGCGTTCCTGACGTGTTCCTGATGCGTTCCTGACGCACCCCCCGAGTGTCGATACGCACTTTTACCCATACCCCCGGCTCCGTGGTTGGGCGAGCCTGATCTCGCCAACCAGCGCGGGAGCAGGACCAGTTGGCCTGCCGAGCAGTCGAGCGGACCCCGCGGTCGGCACCCAGGGCGTCCAGTCGGCCACCACGCGAGAACGCGTGTCCCGGCGACCGGACAGGACACGTGTGAACCACTTCGATCACCTCCGACGCGGTGCCGGTACGGCGCGCGTCAACCCGCGTACGGCTTATGACGGGCGCCGTCCGACAGCGGACCGGCCGGTGCCCGACGGCACGTCAATCGATTGCTAAGGGGAGACTCATGCCACTCGAACCTGCCGCCCAGTTTCCTGACACCCGGATTCCCGAGACCCGGCGACCCGCCGCCGAGAACGAACGCGGTGTCATCGCCGAGCACTACTACGCCCTCCAGAGCCTGCGCGCGATCGAGGACGCCCGTACGGAGGCGACCGCGGAACCTGTGACACCCGAGGCGCTGCTCGTCGGGCTCTACCAGTCGGCCGAGATCGCCATGTACAACCTGACCGACCTCCTCGACCGCGCGAGCGGCCACCTGCGGGCGCTGGACGTCGACCGCTGCGTCTCCGCCCTGCACTGGGTGCGCAGCTTCCACCGGGTCCTGGTCCGGCTCAGCATCGCCGCCCTGCGCGTCAGCGGCGGTCTGCGCCCCGACACGGAGCGCTGGGACGTGGAGGCGACACCCGCGTACGCCGAGTTCGAACCGGCGCTGCGCCGTTTCGACCGGCAGCTTGCCGAGCTCGCCGAGCAGGGCCGCGTCGACGTCGACGCGGTCATCGCCGAGCGCGGCCTCGAAGACGCGTGGTTCGGAGTGCTGCACTGCGTACGTGTCGCCAACCACGACGCACGTGTGTGGAGCGCCAACCTCGCCAAGTCCGCCCACCCCGCGCCCGGAGCCGTACCGGAGCGACTGCTCGCCGCCGACCGGCTGCGGTACGCCGTGCACGAGCACCATCTGGCAGGCGACACCTACTTCACGCAGTTCCGCGCCCTGCACCAGATACCGGAACTGCTCGTGCGGGAGATCAACGACCGCATCGAGGCGGCGATCCTGCACGCCCGCAAGGGCGACATCGCCCTTGCCGTCGACGTCCTGGACGGCGCCGCCGAACTGTTCGACCCGGTCGAGGTGTGCCTCCCGCCGATCGTCGACAACCTCAGCACCCACGACTACCACCAGATCCGTGAGAACCTCGGCCTGACCAGCGGCAGTCACTCGGTCAGCATGCGCTTCCACCTCTTCACCGACCTGTTCGACCAGTTCGGCGAGGAGCTGGCGCGGCTGCGCGACGAGGGCTGCGAGGACCCGTTCCTGTCGCGCCTCGAACGGCACGGCGTGGGCCTGCGGGTGTTCATCTTCGCCTGGCGCGACATGCACCTCCACCTGCCGCGCAACAACCTCGGCGGCATGGAGACCAAGTCGCTCACCGGTGCCCCCGACGCCATCCGCACCGTGCGCAAGATGCGGGACAACGCGGCCCAGGCCGACCCGACCGCGCGCCTCGACAAGGGTCCGCACATCCCGCTGAGCGCCACCGGCAGCCCCCTCGCCGCCTACCTCGACGGGCCCGACTCCACCGACGGGATGCTCCTGGCCGCGACGGGCGCCTCCACCCAGCTCAACTTCCAGGACGTGCAGGAGCGGCGCGAGTTCTTCTCCCAGCCCTGCCCGTTCAGCAGGCCGCAGCGCCGCGTCGTCTGACCGAGCCCCACGTCCGGTCGTCCAGGACCGCCCGCCGTCCGTGACCCGCCGCGGTCACGGACGGCACGCGGCGTTGCGGCACGAGCCGCCGTACGCCGTCACGCCCCCCACACCTGCCACCCACACGCACCGTCCCAGCTCCGGGAGCTTTTGTGTCGCACCTTCAGGACCCCTCCCCCGCCGGCCTCTCCACGGGCACGCCCCGTGACCTCACCACCTTTCCCAGCCTCTTCCAGGAGCAGGTCGCGTCGGCTCCGGACGCGCCGGCCGTCGCCTCGGGGGACCTCTCGTGGTCCTACGCCGAGTTGAACGCGCGGGCGAACCAGATCGCTCACTGGCTCATCGACCGGGGTATCGGTCCGGAGCGTCCGGTGGGTGTGGCCCTGCCCCGTTCCGCCGAGCAGGTGGCGGTCGTCCTCGGCATCCTGAAGGCGGGTGGCGCCTACCTTCCGATCGACCTCGACTATCCGGGCGAGCGGATCCGCTACATGGTCACGGACGCCGCGCCCGCGCTCGTCCTCACCACGCGGGAGGCGGCGGGGCCGCTGTCCGCGAACCTGACGGCTGCGGGGCCGCTGTCCGTGGATCCGACGGCGGCGGGGCCGTCGGCGCCCACCGGCACAGCGGCAGTCCCCGCGCTCGTCGCCGTCGACAGTCCCGACGTTCGCGCGGCGTTCGCGCACTCCCCCGCCACCGACCCCGCCGACCCGGACCGCACCGTCCCGCTGCTGCCCGCGCATCCCGCGTACGTCGTCTACACCTCGGGCTCCACCGGTCGCCCCAAGGGAGTGACCGTCACCCACACCGGCATCAGCGCCCTGAACAGCGTGCATCTGACCCGGTTCGGTGTCGCTCCGGGCTCCCGCGTCCTGCAGTCGGCCTCGCTCAGCTTCGACGTGGCGATCTGGGACCTGATCATGGGTCTGACCACGGGCGCCACCCTCGTTCTTCCCCAGCGGCAGCGCGTGGTCGGCGACGACCTCGTCGAGGCCCTCGCGCAGGAGCGCGTGACCCATGCCACGCTGCCGCCCAGCGTCGTCGGCACGCTTCCGGCGCACGCCCCGCGGACCCTGACCGACCTGCGTGTCCTGTCGCTCGCCGGGGAGGCGGTGCCGCGCGACCTGATCCGGGACTGGGCGCCCGGCAGACAGGTCATGAACGGCTACGGACCCACCGAGATCACCTGTGCCGCCACCGTGGCCCGGCTCACCCCGGCGCCCCGCGTCCCCATCGGCACCGCGATCCCCGGCACCGATGTGTACGTCCTCGACGAGCACCTCGCCCCGGTGCCCCCGGAGACGCCCGGTGAGCTGTACGTCGCCGGTCCCGGCGTGGCCCGCGGCTATCTGGGGCGGCCCGGCCTGTCCTCCACGCGGTTCCTCGCCGACCCGTTCGGCAAGCCGGGGAGCCGTATGTACCGCACCGGCGACCTGGTGCGCCTCGGTGACGACGGGCAGCTGGAGTACCTCGGCCGCACCGACGAACAGATCAAGCTGCGCGGCCTGCGCATCGAGGTCGGCGAGATCGAGGCCGCGCTCACGGCCCACCCCCGGGTGGCTCAGGCCGTGGTGACCGCCCGCGAGGGCCGCGGCACCGGCAAGCAGCTCGTCGGGTACGTCGTCCCGGCGGCGCCGGACACCGCGGGGCGCGGCGACCGGGGCGGGCAGGGCGGTGGGACCGGCTATCTGGACCTCGGCGCGCGCTGCACGCCGGGCGAGTTACGCGAGTTCGTGGCGCGGCGGCTGCCGGACTTCATGGTTCCGGCGACGGTGCTCGTCCTCGACGGGCTGCCGTTGACACCGAACGGCAAGGTGGACAAGAAGCGGCTGCCCGAGCCGGAGTTCAAGGGCGGCGTGTACCGTGCTCCGCGCACCCCGGAGGAGGAGATCCTCGCGGGCGCGTTCGCCGCCGTTCTCGGCCTGGAGCGGGTCGGTGTCGACGACGACTTCTTCGCCGCCGGCGGTGACAGCATCCAGTCCATCCAGCTCGTCTCCCGGGTCCGGCCCGAGGGCCTGGAGGTCAGCGCGCGGGACGTGTTCGAGTGCCGTACCGTGGCCCGGCTGGCCGAGGCCGCCCGCCGGGGTACGGAACCGGCGGCCGTCCTGGAGGAGTGGGAGGGCGGCGGTGTCGGACGGATGCCGCTGCTGCCCGTGGCACGGATGCTGCGCGGCCGGGGCCCCGGGTTCGACCGGTTCCTACAGGCGATGGTGCTCGAACTGCCCGCCGGCATCGACGAGGAAGGCCTGGCCGCCACTCTCGGCGCCGTCGTCGACCGGCACGACCTGCTGCGCGCCCGCCTCGTGGACGACGACGGTCCGGGCACCGAGGGCACCGGGGGCGCGGAGGGCGCCGCCGCGCTGGAGGTCGCCCCTGCCGGTTCCGTCGACGTGGCCGCCCTGGTGCGCCGTGTCGCGTACGCCGACCCCTGGGACGAGGCCTGGCAGGAGTGCCTGCGGGCCGAACTGGACGCGGCCGCGGGACGTCTCGACCCCGGGGCGGGGGTCGTCGCGCAGTTCGTGTGGTTCGCCCCGGAGGACGGCAGCCGCGCGGGACGGCTGCTGGTCGCCCTGCACCACCTGGTCGTCGACGGTGTCTCCTGGCGCATCCTGATGCCGGACCTCGCGGCGGCCTGGGAGAGCGTCCGCCAGGGCCGGGCCCCGGAACTGCCGCCGGTGGTCACCAGCGTGCGCCGGTGGGCCCACGCCCTGGCCGCCGAGGCGGCCGACGACAAGCGCGTCGCCGAGCTTGAGCTGTGGACGTCGATCGCCGACGGGCCCGACCCGGTCCTCGGCACCCGCCGTCTCGACCCGGCCGTGGACGTCGTCGCCACCCTCACGGAGACCCGTGTCCAGCTGTCGCCGGACACCACGGAGGCCCTGCTGACCACTGTCCCCGCCGCGTTCCACGGCGAGGTCAACGACGGCCTGCTGGCGGCTCTCGCGCTGGCGATCGCCGCGTGGCGGCGGGCCCGCGGGGTCGGGGAGCAGTCCTCCCTGATCCGTCTGGAGGGCCACGGCCGCGAGGAGTCCGCCGTTCCCGGTGCCGATCTGTCCCGCACGGTGGGCTGGTTCACCAGCGTCTTCCCCGTGCGCCTCGACCTGGGCGGCGCCGACCTGGACGACGCCTTCCGCGGCGGCCCCGCCGCCGCCCGGGTGCTCAAGGCCGTCAAGGAGCGGCTGCGGGCCGTCCCGGACAAGGGCATCGGCTACGGGCTCCTGCGCCACCTCAACCCCGAGACCTCCGGCGTCCTGGCCGCGTACGGGCTCGGGCAGGTCGGCTTCAACTACCTGGGCCGGTTCTCCGCGGCCCAGGACCTCCCCGAGGACCTGCGCGGCCTCGGCTTCACCCAGGTCGCCGGCATCAGGGAACTGGAGGCGCTGGATGCGGGGCAGGACGGGCGCATGCCGGCCCTGGCGGAAGTGGACATCAATGCCTCGGTGACGGACACCGGGCAGGGGCCGCGCCTCGGCGCGCTGTTCACGGCGCCGTCCGGGGTGCTCGCGCGGGACGAGGTGCGGGAGCTCGCCGACCTGTGGGTGGCGGCCCTCGAAGGCCTCGTCCGGCATGCGACCCGGCCGGGCACGGGGGGCCTCACGCCGTCCGACGTGCCGCTCGTCGACGTCACCCAGGACGACATCGAGGCCTGGGAGCGGCAGTTCCCGGGGCTCGCCGACATCTGGCCCACCTCGCCCCTCCAGGCCGGGCTGCTCTTCCACTCGATGATGACGGCCGAGTCGGGCTCGGCGTTCGACGCCTACCAGGTGCAGTACGTCCTCGAACTGGCGGGACCGGTGGACCCGTCCCGGCTGCGCGCGGCCGGGCAGGCCGTCCTGGACCGGCACCCGGCGCTGCGTACCGCGTTCGTCCGGGCGGCGGACGGCGGCGACCTGATCCAGCTGGTCGTGGACGGCGTCGAACTGCCGTGGCGGGAGGCCGACCTGAGCGGGGCCGCCGGGGTCGGCGAGAGGGCTGGGGCCGCCGGGGTCGGCGAGAAGGCTGGGACCGTCGGGGTCGGCGAGAGGGCTGGGACCGTCGGGGTCGGCGAGAGGGCTGGGACCGTCCGGGTCGGCGAGAGGGCTGGGACCGTCCGGGTCGGCGAGAAGGCTGGGACCGCTGACGCGGTCGTGTCGGCTGCGGCAGCCGAGGCGGCCGGCGCGGAGCGCGACGCGGCGTTCGAGCGGTTCCTCGCCGACGACCTGGAAGCCCACTTCGACCCCGCGAGGCCGCCGCTGCTGCGGATGTCCCTCGTCAAGCGGGACGCGGACCACAGCGACCTGGTCCTCACGGCCCACCACGCGCTGTTCGACGGCTGGTCGCTGCCACTGATCGCGCGGGACCTGCTGCGCGCCTACGCCGACGGCGGCGCCCCGTCCGCGCCGCCCGCCCACACCTACCGCGACTACCTGGAGTGGCTGGCCCGGCAGGACGACGACGGGTCCGCGCGCGCCTGGCGGGACGAGCTGAGCGGCGTCGACGAACCCACGCTGCTCGCGCCCGGCACCGGAGCGGGCACCGACAGCACCGGCATCGGCCAGGCCGACGTGCCGCTGCCCGCCGCCGAGGCCCGCGACCTCGCCCGCCGGGCGGGCGAACTCGGCGTCACCCTCAACACCCTGGTGCAGGGCGCCTGGGGCATCCTCGTCGGGCAGTTGACGGGTCGTCAGGACGTGGTGCTCGCCGCGACGGTATCCGGTCGTCCGCCCGCGCTGCCGGGCGTCGACTCCGTCGTCGGCATGTTCCTCAACACCGTCCCGGTCAGGGTGCGGTGTGCGCCCGGTGCCTCGCTCGCGCAGCTCCTGACCGGGCTCCAGGGGCGGCAGGCGGCGCTGCTCGACCACCATCACCGCGGCCTGCCGCAGATCCATGAGGACACCGGGCTCAAGGCGCTGTTCGACACGATCATCGGCTTCGAGTCGTTCCCGATGGACCGCTCCGGCATCGCCGAGGCGAGCGAGGCGGCGGGGATCGGCGTCACCGGCATCCGCGCGTTCACCGCGAGCCACTATCCGGTGACCGTGTTCGTGTACCCCGACGGGCCCCACCCGCGGCTCGACATCCAGTACCAGCGCACCGTGTTCGACCAGGCCACGGCCGACGACCTCGCCGCACGCCTCGGCCTCGTCCTGCGCCAGGTGGCGGCGGACCCGGCCCGCCTCGTCGGGCACGTGGAGCTCACCGCGCCCGCCGAGCGCGCGCGGGTCGTCACCGAACTCAACGACACCGCGGCGCCCACACCCGCCCTGACCGTCCCCGGTCTGATCGAGCGGCAGGCGGCGGCGACCCCCGACGCGGTCGCCGTGGCGTGCGGCGCGGTCTCGTACACGTACCGCGAACTGCGGACGCGGGTGAACCGGCTTGCACGCGAGCTGACCGCCCGGGGCGCGGGCCCGGAGACCGTGGTGGGCCTGGCCCTGCCGCGCTCCGCCGACCTCGTCACCGGCCTGCTCGGCATCCTCGCCGCCGGCGCCGCCCACCTGCCCATCGACCCCAAGTACCCCAGTCACCGCCTGGACTTCGTCATCGGCGAG
Organism: Streptomyces typhae; assembly: GCF_009755605.1. Classification (GTDB taxonomy): domain Bacteria; phylum Actinomycetota; class Actinomycetes; order Streptomycetales; family Streptomycetaceae; genus Streptomyces; species Streptomyces typhae. Next base: position 351,707 of record NZ_WPNZ01000005.1, on the reverse strand, counting down.
GCCCGGCCGCGGCTGCTCCTCACGGACCGGGACACGGTGGCGGCGCTGCCGGAGACGGACGTCCCGAAGCTGTACCTGGACGACCTCGACCTGGCGGGCACGGTCCCGGACACCACGCCGGCTGCCGGGCTCCGGCCCGACCACGCTGCCTACGTCATGTACACCTCGGGCTCCACCGGCACCCCGAAGGGTGTCGTCATCCAGCACGCGGGTGTCGTCAATGGCGTGACCCGGCTCGCGGAGCGCGTGGGCTCCGGCATGCGGATCCTCGCGGGCACCTCGGTCAACTTCGACGTGTCGGTGTTCGAGATCGTCACGGCGCTGTCCACCGGCGGCACCGTCGAGGTCGTCCGCGACGCGCTGGCCCTGGGCGAGCCCGGCGCCCCGGCGGTGGACGTGGTCAGCACAGTGCCCTCGGTCTTCGCCGGACTCACGGACCAGGTCGCCGCCGACTTCCGCCCCCGGACCCTGGTGTTCGCCGGTGAGGCGCTGCCCGCGTCCCTGGTGCGCCGCGCCCGCGAGGCGCTGCCGGGCGTGACGGTCGTCAACGCCTACGGCCAGAGCGAGACCTTCTACGCCACCGCCTTCCGGCTGTCCGCCGACCGGGACTGGCAGGGCGTGGGCAGCACCCCCATCGGCACGCCGCTCGGCAACATGCGGACGTATGTGCTCGGCCCCGGCCTGACCCCGCTGCCGCCGGGCGTGGCGGGCGAGCTGTATGTCGCCGGGAGCATCGGGCGCGGCTATCTCGGCCGTCCCGGCACGACCGCGGACCGCTTCGTCGCCGACCCGTTCGGTCCGGCGGGGACCCGCATGTACCGCACCGGCGACCTGGCCCGCTGGAACGCCGACGGTGATCTTGAGTATGTGGGGCGGGCCGACGCGCAGGTCAAGGTGCGGGGCTTCCGCATCGAGCCCGGCGAGGTCGAGGCCGCCGTCGTGGACCACCCGGACGTCGATCGGGCGGTGGTGGTCGCCCAGGACGACGGCTCCGCGGCCGGGCGGCGCCTGGTGGCGTACGCAGTCCTGCGTGACGGTGCCGAGGAGGTCGCCGGGTCGCGGAACGGGGGCGGACTGCGGGACGGCGGCGGACTGCGGGACTTCGTGTCCGCCAAGCTGCCCGAGTACATGGTGCCCTCGGCGTTCGTGGTCCTCGACCGGCTGCCGCTGACGCCCAACGGCAAGGTGGACCGCGGGGCACTGCCCCGGCCGGAGTTCACGGGCGCGGCCCACCGTGCGCCGCGCTCGCCGCGCGAGGAGACGCTGTGCGCGCTGTTCGCCGAGGTCCTCGGCGTGGAGCGGGCCGGGATCGGCGACGACTTCTTCGACCTGGGCGGGCACTCGCTGCTCGTCACCAAGCTGATCAGCCGCATCCGTACGGTGCTCGGCGTGGAGGTGCCGCTGCGCACCCTCTTCGCCCACCCCACTGTCGAGCGGCTCGACGCCGCGCTCGCGGACGCCGCGGCCGGGCCGACCGCGCGGCCCCGCCTGACCGCCGCCGCCCCCCGGCCCGAGCGGCTGCCGCTGTCGTACGCCCAGCAGGGCCTGTGGTTCCTGTACCGCCTTGAGGGGCCTTCGGCCACGTACAACATGCCGTACGCCCTCCATCTGCACGGCGATCTGGACGTCGCGGCCCTGGAGGCGGCACTCGGTGACGTCGTCACGCGGCACGAGGCGCTGCGCACCGTGTTCCCCATGGCCGACGGCAAGCCGTACCAGCACGTCCTGCCCCCCGATGAGGCCCGGATCGAGCTGCCGGTGCGGCACATCGACGAGGAGGACCTCGACGCGTCTCTCGCCGTCACCGCCCGGTACGCCTTCGACCTGGCGGGCGAGGTCCCGCTGCGGGCGCGGCTCTTCACGTTCGGCCCGTCCCGCTCCGTGCTCTCCCTGGTGATCCACCACATCGCCACCGACGGCTGGTCCCTGGCCCCGCTCACCCGCGACCTGACGACCGCCTACACCGCGCGCCTCGCCGGGAGGGCGCCGCAGTGGGCGCCGCTGCCGGTGCAGTACGCCGACTACACGCTGTGGCAGCACGAGCTGCTCGGCTCCGACAGCGACCCCGAGAGCCTCCTCAGCCGGCGGCACGCCTACTGGGCCGACCATCTCGCCGGCCTGCCGGACCAGGTCACCCTGCCCTCCGACCGCCCGCGCCCGACGACCGTCACGCACGCCGGTGCTTCCGCGGTGTTCACGCTCGACGCCACCGTGCACCAGGGGCTGGTGGAGCTGGCCCGGAGTGCGGGCGCCACCGTCCACATGGTGCTCCAGGCGGCCCTCGCGGCGCTCCTGACGCGCATGGGCGCCGGGAGCGACATCTCGGTGGGCAGCGGCATCGCGGGGCGCACGGACGAACAACTCGGCGATCTCGTCGGGATGTTCACCAACATGCTGGTGCTGCGCACGGACACCTCGGACGACCCGGCGTTCACGGATCTGCTCGCGCGGGTGCGGGAGACCAGTCTGTCCGCGTACACCCACGACGTGCCCTTCGACGTGCTCGTCGAGAAGATCAACCCCCACCGGTCCGCGTCCCGGCACCCGCTGTTCCAGGTGGCCCTCGCCCTCCAGAACAACGAGGAGGCCCGGTTCGACCTGCCGGGCCTGCGCGTGCGCACCGAGGCCCTGCACACCGGGACGTCCCGTTACGACCTGCTGCTCAGCCTCTCCGAGGCCTTCCACGACCGGGGCGGCGCCGCCGGTGTCACCGTCGACGTCGAGTACTCCACGGAGATGTTCGACGCGGCGGCCGTGGAGACGTTCGTGGCCAGGCTGCGGCGCCTGCTCGTCGCCGTGATCGCCGATCCCGCCCGTCGCGTCGGGGAGGTCGACCTGCTCACGGCGGCGGAGCGCGAGTGGCTGCTGACGGGCGATCGTGTGCCCGCCCCGGCCCCGGAGACGTTCGCGGCGCTCTTCGAGGCCGCGGCCGGTTCGGTACCCGACGCCCTCGCGGTCGAGGACTCCCGGTACGCCTGGTCCTACCGGGAGCTGAACGAGCGGGCCAACCGCATCGCGCACTGGCTCATCGGCGAGGGCGTCGGCCCCGAGGACCTCGTCGGCGTGGCCCTGCCGCGTTCGTCCGAGCAGGTCGCCGCCGTCCTGGGCATCACCAAGGCGGGCGCCGCGTTCCTGCCCGTGGACGCCGACTATCCGGCCGAGCGTGTGCGGCTCATGGTGGAGGACGCCCGCCCGGTGCTGCTCCTGTCGACCCGGTCCGGCGCGGAGCGGCTTCCGACAGGCCTCCCCACGCGGGTGGTCGCTGTCGACGACCCCGACCTGCGGGCCCAGTGGGAGCGGGCAGCCGTCACCGATCCGACGGACGCCGACCGCACGGCGCCCCTCACCTGCGACCACACCGCGTACATCATCTACACCTCGGGCTCCACCGGCCGCCCCAAGGGCGTCACCGCCACCCACAGCGGCCTCACCGGTCTGGGCGCCGACCTCACCGACCGGGGCCGTGTGACGCCCGGCAGCCGCGTCGTACAGCTGTCATCGGCCAGCTTCGACGCGTCCATCCTCGAATACGCCATGGCCTTCCACTCCGGTGCCGCCCTGGTGCTGCCGGATCAGCCGCGCCTCGCGGGCGCCGAGCTGGCCCGGGTCCTGGCCGACGGCCGCATCACGCACGCGTTCATCCCGCCCTCGGTCCTCGCCACCCTCCCCGAGGACGCCCCCCGCACCCTGACCGATCTGCGCACTCTCCTCGTCGGCGCCGAACCCTGCCCACCCGACCTCGTCACCCGCTGGGCCACCCCCGAACGCCACTTTCACAACGTCTACGGCCCCACGGAGTCCACGGCGCTCACCACCATCAGCCGGCCTCTCACCACCCCGCACGTGCCCATCGGCACCGCCCTCCCCCATACGCACCTGTACGTGCTCGACGAGCATCTGCGCCTCGCCCCGCCCGGGGCCCCCGGCGAGTTGTACATCGAGGGTTCCGGACTGGCCCGCGGCTACCTCGACCGCCCCGCACTCACCGCCGACCGCTTCGTCGCCAACCCCCACGGACAACCCGGCTCCCGCCTCTACCGCACCGGCGACCGCGTCCGCTGGAACACCGACCACCAACTCCACCACCTCGGCCGCACCGACAACCAGATCAAGGTCCGCGGCTTCCGCATCGAACCCGCCGAAATCCACACCGCACTCACCGCACTCGATCAGGTCTCCCAAGCCGTGGTGACCACGCACGAGGCCGCACCCGGCGACCAGCGACTCATCGCCTACCTCGTCCCGGCCCCCGGCGCCGCGACCACCACGGCCGACATCCGCACCAGCCTGCGCGAACGGCTCCCCGAGCACATGGTTCCGACGACGTTCGTCACGCTCGACGAGCTCCCGCTCACGCCCAACGGAAAGGTCGACCACCGCGCCCTGCCGGAGCCCGGCCGCGCCTCGGGCGGAGACGGGCGGGCACCGCGCACGCCCCGGGAGGAGACGCTGTGCGCGCTGTACGCGGACACGCTCGACGCGACCGGGGTGACCATCGACGACGGCTTCTTCGAGCTGGGCGGGCACTCGCTGCTCGCGACGAAGCTCATCAGCCGCATCCGTTCCGCGCTCGGGGTCGAGGTGCCGTTGCGGACGCTGTTCGAGCATCCCACGGTGGCCGGGCTCGCCGCCCACCTGGACGCGGCGCCGGACACGCAGGCACCACTGGTGCCCGTCACCCGGCGGCCCGAGCGGCTGCCGCTGTCCTTCGCCCAGCAGCGCCTGTGGTTCCTGCACCGCCTGGAGGGCCCGTCGGCGGCCCACAACATGCCGTTCGTGCTGCGTCTCACCGGTGACCTGGACGTCGCCGCCATGACGGCGGCCGTGCAGGACCTGGTGGCCCGGCACGAGACGCTGCGCACCGTCTTCCGTACGGCGGACGGGTCCCCGTACCAGGACGTCCTGGACCCGGAGCAGACGCCGACAGCGCTGACGGTGCGGCAGGTGTCGCCCGCGGACCTGTGGCCTGCGGTGGAGGAGGCCGCCCGGTACCCCTTCGACCTGTCGGCCGAAGTGTCCCTGCGGGCCTGGCTGTTCCGGTCCGGCCCCACCGAGTCGGTCCTCGCGCTCGTGGTCCACCACATCGTGGCCGACGGCTGGTCCCTCGTCCCGCTGGTACGGGACCTCACCACCGCCTACACCGCGCGCCGCGCGGGCACCGCACCCGGCTGGGATCCGCTGCCCGTCGGCTACACCGACTACACGCTGTGGCAGCACGACCTGCTCGGCTCCGACACCGACCCGGACAGCCGCCTCAGCCGCCAGTACGCCTACTGGGCCCGGCAGCTCGCGGACCTGCCCGAGCTGGTGACCGCCCCGGCGGACCGGCCGCGCCCCGCGCAGCTCGCGTACACCGGCGACATCGCGCTCTTCCCCCTGGACGCCGAACTGCACCAGGGCATCACCGAGCTGGCGACCGCCCACGGCGCCACGCCGTTCATGGTCCTCCAGGCCGCGATGGCCGCCCTCCTGACGCGGCTCGGCGCGGGCACGGACATCCCCATCGGCAGCGGCGTCGCCGGGCGTACCGACGACAACCTGCGCGATCTGGTCGGCCTGTTCGTGAACACCCTGGTGATGCGGACGGACACCTCGGGCGACCCCACGTTCGCGGCGCTGCTCGCACAGGTGCGGGAGACCAGCCTGGCCGCCTACTCGCACCAGGACATCCCCTTCGAGGGTCTGGTGGAGAAGCTCAACCCGCAGCGCTCCGCGTCCCACCACCCGCTGTTCCAGATCGCGCTGGTGCTGCAGAACAACGAGCAGGCGCACTTCGACCTGCCGGGCCTGACGGTGCGCCCCGAGAACGTCGGCACCGGCACGTCCCGCTACGACATGCTGCTCAGCCTGTCGGAGTCCTTCCGCGAACGGACCACGCCGGACGGGGTGACCGTCGAGGTGGAGTACTCCACCGAGCTGTTCGACGCGGAGACCGTCGAGGCGTTCGTGGCCCGCTGGGAGCGACTGCTGCGGGCCGTGGTGGCCGACCCCGGGCTGCGCGTCGGCGCTCCGGAACTCCTTACAGGCGCGGAGCGCGCGCAGCTCCTGGAGCGGTGGGGCCGCGCCGACCAGGACGTGCGTCAGGACACCTGGCCCGCCCTGTTCCAGGCCGTCGCGCACGCGGCGCCCGACGACCCCGCCGTCGAGGACACCGAACAGTCCTGGACGTACGGGGAGTTGAACGAGCGGGCGAACCGGATCGCGCACTGGCTCATCGGCGAGGGCATCGGCCCCGAGCAGGTCGTCGGTGTGGCCCTGCCGCGCTCGTGCACGCAGGTGGCCACCGTCCTCGGCATCACCAAGGCGGGCGCCGCCTATCTGCCCATCGACCCGGACTACCCGGACGAGCGCATCGCCTACCTCGCGGACGACGCCCGCCCGGCGCTCGTCCTCACCGACGCGGCCCTGGCGGAGCGGTGGCCCGCCGCCGCGCCCGCCCCGCTGGTCGCGGTGGACACGCCCGAGGTGCGGGCCGCCTGGGAGCGGGCCGCCGCCACCGACCCCGCCGACGCCGACCGCACCACCGCGCTCACCTCGGCGCACCCCTCGTACGTGATCTACACCTCGGGCTCGACCGGCCGCCCCAAGGGCGTCTCGCTCACCCACGCGGGGCTCGCGTCGGTGCGCGCCACCCAGCTCCGTGACCTCGGCCCCGGCCCCGGCGCACGGGTCCTTCAGTTCGCGTCGCTCAGCTTCGACGTGTCGATGTGGGACCTGGTGGCGAGCCTCACCACCGGCGCCACGCTGGTCCTTCCGGCGCAGGCCAGGGTCGCGGGGGACGAGCTGGCGGGTGCCCTCGCTTATCTGCGGATCAGCCATGTGACCCTGCCGCCGAGCGTCATCGGCACGCTTCCCGACGACGCCCCGCGCACCCTCGGCGGGTTGCGGGTGCTGACCCTCGCGGGCGAGGCCTGCCCGCCCGACCTGGCCGCGCGATGGGCACCCGGGCGGCGCCTGGTGAACGGCTACGGACCCACCGAGACGACGTGTGCCGCCTCGATGGCGCAGCTCACCGGGTCCTCTCGGATCCCGATCGGCGTGCCCGCCGTCAACGCGCGGCTCTACGTCCTCGACACCCGCCTCCGCCTCGTGCCGCCGGGCGTCCCCGGTGAGCTGTACGTGGTGGGCCCCGGTCTGGCCCGCGGCTATCTGCACCGGCCCGGGCTGACCGCCGAGCGCTTCACGGCCGACCCCTACGGCGCGCCGGGCGACCGCATGTACCGCACCGGTGACCTGGTGCGGTGGGGCGGCGACGGGCAGTTGGAGTACCTGGGCCGCAGCGACGAGCAGATCAAGATCCGGGGCTTCCGCGTGGAACCCGGCGAGGTCCAGGCCGCCCTGACGGCCCATCCCGCCGTCGCGCGTGCCGTCGTCACCACCCACGACACGGGCGCGGGCACCGGCACGGCCAGCGGCGACCGGCAGCTCGTCGCGTACGTGGTGCCCGCCACCGACGACACCACGGGCCACGAGCACGTCACCGAATGGCAGACCATCTACGACTCCGTGTACACGGAGGTGCCCGCCCTGCCGCTCGGCACCGACTTCCACGGCTGGAACAGCACGTACACCGGAAAGCCCATCCCGGTCGAGGAGATGCGGGAGTGGCGGGACGCCACGGTCGCCCTCATCCGGGAGCACGAGCCCCGCAACCTCCTGGAGATCGGCGCCGGTTCGGGGCTGCTGCTCGGCCCGCTCGCACCCCATGTGGAGTCGTACTGGGCCACCGACCTGTCCGCCGCGTCCGCGGACCGCCTCGCGGAGCAGACCCGGCACTGGGACCACGTCCACGTACGGCATCAGCCCGCGCACGACTTCACGGGCCTGCCGACCGGGCACTTCGACACGATCGTCGTCAACTCGGTGATCCAGTACTTCCCCGGCCGCCGCTATCTGACCGACGTCCTCGACCAGGCCCTGCGGCACCTGGCGCCCGGCGGGCGGATCGTCGTCGGCGACGTCCGCCACCACGCCCTCCTGCCCTCCCTGCGCACCGCCGCCGCGGCCACCGCGGCCACCGCCGCGACGACATCGGCCCTCTACGACGCCGTCCAGCACGCGGTGCTCAGCGAGGAGGAACTCCTCGTCCATCCGGCCTACTTCACCGACCTCGCACGCCGTCACCCCGACACCACCGGCGTCGACATCCGCCTCAAGCACGGCACGGCCCACAACGAACTCACCCGCCACCGCTACGACGCGGTCCTGCACACCGCACCCGACCCGGCCGACCTCGGCACCCTGCCCGCCGTCCCCTGGCCCGGACACGACCACCCCGGCGAGAGCCCGGACGCGGTCCTGGCGCGCCTGACCGCAGGCACCGCCGGCCCGCTGCGTGTCACCGGCATCCCCAACGCGCGCCTGACCCGCGAGGTCGCCGCCCACCGGGCCACGACGGACAACACCCCGCTGGAGCACATCCGCAGGCTCCTCGACCGCCCCGACCCCGCCGCCGTCGACCCGCAGACCGTCCACATCTGGGCCGAGACCAACGGCCTGCACGCCCGCACCACGTGGAGCGCGCACGCCCTGGACACCTTCGACGCCGTGCTCCTGCCTGCGCCCGTAGGCGGCGGCGTCTGCGTCGGCACGTACGACTCCGTCACCGTGCCGCCCGCGGTCACCAACACGCCCGCGAACACGACGGCGACGGCAGCCGTCCTCACCGACGTGCGGCAGCACCTCAAGGAGCAGCTTCCGGGACATCTCGTACCGTCCGCGCTGATCCCCGTCTCGGAGATCCCGCTCACACCGAACGGCAAGGTCAACTTCCGCGCGCTGCCCGGCCCCGGACACCGCTCCCCCGGTGCCGGCCGTGCCCCGCGCACGCCCCGCGAGGAGACTCTGTGCGCGCTGTTCGCGGAGATCCTCGCGCTGCCCGCGCCCGTCACCGTCGACGACAACTTCTTCGACCTGGGCGGACACTCACTGCTCGCCACGAAGCTGATCAGCCGCATCCGCGCCACGCTGGGCGTGGAGGTCCTGCTGCGGACGCTGTTCGCGCACCCCACGGTCGCCGGGATCGCCGCGCACCTGGACGACGCCGAGCAGGCACGGACGCCACTGGTCCCGGCGGCGCAGCGGCCCGAGCGGCTGCCGCTGTCCTTCGCGCAGCAGCGCCTGTGGTTCCTGCACCGTCTGGAGGGCCCTTCGGCCACGTACAACATGCCGTTCGTGCTGCGTCTGACCGGTGACCTCGACGTCGCGGCCCTGGAGGCGGCGCTGCACGACGTCGTCACCCGGCACGAGACGCTGCGCACCGTCTTCGCCGTCGCCGACGGCAAGCCCCACCAGCACCTCCTGACGCCGGACGAAGCCCGGCTCGACCTGCCCGTACGCCACATCGACGAGCACGACCTGGACGCGTCACTGGCCGCCGCGGCACGCCACGCCTTCGACCTGGCCACCGACGTGCCGCTGCGCGCCCAGCTGTTCACGCTCGACCCGACCCGGTCGGTCCTGTCCCTGGTCTTCCACCACATCGCGGCCGACGGCTGGTCCCTGGCGCCGCTCACCCGCGATCTGACGGCCGCCTACACGGCACGGCTGGACGGCGCCGCGCCGGACTGGGAGCCGCTGCCCGTCAGCTACGCCGACTACACGCTGTGGCAGCACGAGCTGCTCGGCTCCGACACCGACCCCCGCAGCCTCCTCAGCCGCCAGCACGCCTACTGGGCGCACCACCTCGCCGACCTGCCCGAGCAGGTCACCCTGCCCACCGACCGGCCGCGCCCGGCCGTGCCCGCCCACACCGGCGACCTCGCCGAGTACACGCTGGACGCCGCGCTGCACCAAGGCGTCACGGACCTGGCGCGGGCCTCGGGTGCGACCGTGCAGATGGTGCTCCAGGCCGCGCTGGCCGCCGTGCTGACACGCATGGGAGCGGGCACCGACATTCCCGTCGGCACCGCGATCGCGGGCCGCACCGACGCGAACCTCGACGGCCTCGTCGGGTTCTTCGTGAACACTCTCGTCCTGCGTACCGACACCTCGGGGAACCCGTCCTTCGCGGGCCTCCTGCGGCAGGTGCGCGAGACCAGCCTCGCCGCCTACACCCATCAGGAGGTGCCCTTCGACGGCCTGGTCGAGCGGCTCAACCCGCCGCGCTCCGCGTCCCGGCATCCGCTGTTCCAGGTGGCCCTCGCCGTGCAGAACAACGAGGAGGCCCAGTTCGACCTGCCGGGCCTGCGCATCCGCACCGAGGGCACCGGCACCGGCACGTCCCGGTACGACCTCTTGTTCACTCTCTCCGAAACCTTCGCGGAGGCCGACGGGAGCCGGCCCGTGGCCGCGGGGATGGCCCTCGGCGTCGAGTACTCCACCGAACTGTTCGACGCGGAGACCGTCGAGGCGTTCGTGGGCCGCTGGCGGCGGTTCCTGGCCGCCGCGGTCGCCGACCCGGAGCTGCGCGTCGGCGACGCCGACCTGCTCACGACGGCCGAACGGGAGCTGCTGACCCGGCGGGCGGAGGTCACCGAGCAGGTGGCCCCCGCCACTCTGTCCGCTCTCTTCGAGACCGCGGTGCGCTCGGCCCCCGACGCCCTCGCGGTCGAGGACTCCCGGTACGCCTGGTCCTACCGGGAGCTGAACGAGCGGGCCAACCGCATCGCGCACTGGCTCATCGGCGAGGGCGTCGGCCCCGAGGACCTCGTCGGCGTGGCCCTGCCGCGTTCGTCCGAGCAGGTCGCCGCCGTCCTCGGCATCACCAAGGCGGGCGCCGCGTTCCTGCCCATCGACCCCGACTATCCGGCGGAGCGGATCGCCTACCTCGCCGGGGACGCCGCGCCCGCCCTGATCCTCACGAGCCGGGCCACGGCCCGGGGCCTGCCGCGGGAGGTGTCCGCGCCACTGGTCGCCGTCGACAGCCCGAAGCTGCAAGCGCAGTGGGAGCGGGCAGCCGTCACCGATCCGACGGACGCCGACCGCACGGCCCCGCTGACCTGCGACCACATCGCGTACATCATCTACACCTCGGGCTCCACCGGCCGCCCCAAGGGCGTCACCGCCACCCACAACGGCCTCACCGGTCTGGGCGCCGCCCTCACCGACCGGGGGCATACCACTGCCGACAGCCGCGTCCTGCAACTCTCCTCGGCCAGCTTCGACGCGTCGATCCTCGAATACGCGATGGCCTTCCGCTCCGGTGCCGCCCTCGTCGTCCCCGACCAACCGCGCCTCGCCGGTGGGGAACTGGCCCGGGTCCTGGCCGACGGCCGCATCACGCACGCGTTCATCCCGCCCTCGGTCCTCGCCACCCTCCCCGAGGACGCCCCCCACACCCTCACCGACCTGCGCACCCTCCTCGTCGGCGCCGAACCCTGCCCCCCCGACCTCGTCACCCGCTGGGCCACCCCCGAACGCCACTTCCACAACGTCTACGGCCCGACCGAAGCGACCGCGCTCACCACCATCAGCCACCCCCTCACCACCCCGCACGTGCCCATCGGGCTGCCACTGCCGAACACCCGCCTCTACGTCCTCGACGAGCATCTGCGCCTCACCCCGCCCGGGACCCCCGGCGAGTTGTACATCGAGGGTTCCGGACTGGCCCGCGGCTACCTCGACCGCCCCGCACTCACCGCCGACCGCTTCGTCGCCAACCCCCACGGACAACCCGGCTCCCGCCTCTACCGCACCGGCGACCGCGTCCGCTGGAACACCGACCACCAACTCCACCACCTCGGCCGCACCGACAACCAGATCAAGGTCCGCGGCTTCCGCATCGAACCCGCCGAAATCCACACCGCACTCACCGCACTCCCCCAGATCTCCCAAGCCGTCGTCACCACCCACGAGGCCGCACCCGGCGACCAACGACTCATCGCCTACCTCGTCCCGGCCCCCGGCATCGGCACCGGCGCCGGGAGCGGCTTCAGCTTCGGATTCGGATTCGGCACACAGCTCAGCACCGCCGACATCCGCGCCGGCCTGCGTGAGCGCCTCCCCGAGCACATGGTTCCCACCACCCTCATCACTCTCGACCAACTCCCTCTCACCCCCAACGGAAAGATCGACCACCGCGCCCTGCCCGCACCCGATCTCGCCGACGGCACCGCGGGGCGGCCACCGCGCTCGCCGCGCGAGGAGGTCCTGTGCACCCTGTTCGCCGAGGTTCTGGGGATCGGCACGGTCGGTGTCGATGACAACTTCTTCGAGCTGGGCGGGCACTCGCTCCTCGCGACCACGCTCATCAGCCGCATCCGGGAGACACTGGGCGCCGAGGTTCCCCTGCGGACCGTCTTCGCCCACGCCACCGTCGCCTCGCTCGCCGGACACCTCGCCGACGGCACCGACGACAGCTCCGTGGACATCCTGCTGCCGCTGCGCACGACAGGCGACATGCCGCCCCTGTTCTGCCTGCACCAGGGCAGCGGAGACTGCTGGAGCTACGCCAACCTGCTACCGCTGCTGAGCGCCGACATCCCGGTGTACGGACTCCAGTCCCGCATGCTGGGCAGCCCGGACGACCTGCCCGCGAGCGTCGAGGAGATCGCCGCGGACTGCGTCGAGGCGATGCGGAAGGTCCAGCCCGAGGGCCCGTACCACCTGCTCGGCCACTCGCTCGGCGGCATCGTGGCCCACGCCATGACGGCGCAGCTCCAGCGCGCCGGGGAACGGGTCGAGGTCGTGTTCGCCCTGGACTCCGAGCCGGCCAGGGCCCTGCGGCAGGAGGAGTGGGACGAGGTGAACCGGCCCGGCCAGACCTACGAGGTGCTCCTGGAGGCGATGGGGGTCGAGTTGGAGGAGCCGTGCCGCACCTACGAGGAGTTCGCCGAGGTCGCCCGGACCACCGGCACCGCCCTCGGCTCCCTCTCCGAAGCGGAGATGCTGGCTCTGCAGCGGCGCAACCAGCACTTCCTGCGCCTGACCAGCGACCATGAACACGGGCGGGTCGCCACCGACCTGATCCTGTTCGCCGCGACCGACCGGCCGTTCTCGGTCCTCGGCACGGACACCTGGCGGGACCACATAGACGGCGACGTCACGTGCCACTTCGTGGACTCCAAGCACCACACGATGGTGACACCGGGCGTACTGGACGGGATCGTGCCCCTGATCGAGGAGCGCCTGCGCAGGTCCCGGCGCTGAACACGCGGGCGGGCGCCGCCTCTGAGAGGCGACGCCCGTCCGGCACGGGTGCGTGTGCCCGCTCAGGGAGCGAGCCGGTACGCGTTGGTGATCGTCTCGGTCGTGGTGTTGCCCGCCGTGTCCTTCAGACTCACGCGGTACGACACGGCCTTGGCCGTCGCCGGGTGGCGCACGCTCGCCGAGCGTGCGCCCTCGGCGCCGGTCGTGACGGGGGCCGACTTCCAGGTGGTGCCGCCGTCGTAGGAGACCTTGACCGTCAGCGAGTCGATCCTGCCGCTGCCCGCGGCGGCGCCGGCCACCTTCAGCGGCACGGTCAGCGTGCCACCCGCCGGGGCCGTGCCGTCGAGCGCCAGTTTCGGCGCGAGGCGGACGGTGGACAGGGGCAGGTCGGTGGGCTCGTCGGGGGTCTTCGCCGAGCTGAACGTCCAGGCCACGGAGACCTTCGTGCTGGTCCTGGTGTCCTTCGCCGCGCGGCTCGCCTCCATGGTCAGACGGTAGGAGGCACGGGCGCTCGGAAGGTCCGCGAAGAGCGCCCCGGGTTCACCCGTCGCCAGGGTGCGGCCGCCGGACTCCAGGCGGCTGAAGCCCCCGGTCACGGGCGAGTCGCCCGCGTGCCCCGCCCCGTCGTTGAACAGCCGTACGTACGCGTCCATGGAGTTGCCCGCACGGCGCGCGCCCTGACCGTCGTCGGCCTTGAGGTCGGGACCGACGACGCCGGTGTTGAAGTTCAGCGTGTAGCGCTTGCCCGCCTTGTACGTGGTCGGGTCGGTGCCGTAGCTGATGCGCGGCTCGCCCGCGTCGTCGAGCTGCGCCATGGACCAGATCCAGCGCACACCCGCGGTGTTGACGTAACTCGTGCTGGACGCGGGGAGGCTCAGTGTGGTCAGCGGCTGAGTGCTCGGGCCGAAGTCGTTCGCGCCGACGGGGACGGCGGAGAGAGTGCCCTTGCGGCGGGCGGCGGAGGCGCCGAGACCGAGCTTCACCTCGGCGACCTCGGCCTTGGTCGTGGCGTGCTTCAGACCGGTGAACCAGCTGCCGGTACGGGGGAAGGCCAGCCGGTAGTCGACCTTCTTGCCCGCCGTGCCAGGGACCTTCCAGACACCGTTGTACTGGGCGTTGAAGGTGGCCGACGACGAGCCGAGCCCGGCGGTGCGGACGACGGTGCCGGGGCCGAGGTCCCAGTTGGCGGCGACCCCGACGAGCGGGTCCTCGTAGCTGATGTTCGACGTGACGAGGCGCGCCGCCCGGTCCGGTGCGGTGACGGCGACCGGCTCGGCCTTGCGGGAGTCCAGCGTGAGCGTGGTCCTCGCGGCCACCTTCAGTTTCGGCTGGACGAAGACCGCGAAGCTGTCGGGGCCGTGGATCGAACTCTCCAGGACGTAGGTGCCCTTGGGAAGGCGCACGGTGACCGTTCCGCCGGTGGTGGGGACCTCGGTCTTCTGCTGCGTGGAGCGTTCGGTGAGCGTGGTGGCGAAGCTGCCGGTGCTCGCCCCGTTGATGTTGAGGTGCTTCAGCGTGACGTCGTACGACTCGGCCTCGCGCTCGACGACGAGCCCGGTGCGCACCGACTGGCCGTCGCCGCTCGCAAGAACGGTCCCGCCGAAGGTGCCGTCGGTGCTGCCGAGCTTCGTGTCGACGGTGACGGTGGTCTTCGCGGTGCCACCGGCCGGGACGGTCAGCTCGGCGTCCTTGATGGTGAACATGCCTGCCGGAGCGGGGCGGCCGCCGGGGCCGACCGCGGTGGCGGACAGCGCGAGCGTGACGGGCCTCGTGCCCAGGTTGCGGTAGGTGAGCGTCTTGCGTACGGGCTTGTCGTCGGTGTGCGGCCAGGACTGCGTGCCGAAGCCGAGCGTGCCGGGCTGGGAGACGACGGACGCGGAGACGGCGCGCGTCAGATCCACGCGGCCCGCTCCCTGCTGGTACGCGTCGAGCGTCCGGATGGGCTTGGCGGAGCCGGTCAGTGCGGCCTTGAGCTGCGGGCCGGTCCACGTGGGGTGCTCCTGGAGGAGCATGGCGGCGGCTCCCGCGACGTGCGGGGTCGCCATCGAGGTGCCCGACATGGAGGTGTAGCCGTCGCCGTCGCCCTGGTCGGCGAGGTGGGTGGAGCGGGCGGCGGTGATGTCCTCGCCGGGGGCGGTGAGGTCCGGCTTGGCGACTCCGTCGGCCGTCGGGCCGCGGCTGGAGGTCTCGGCCATCCTGTCGCGCTTGTCGACCGAGCCGACGGTGAGGGCGTCGGGGGCGCTGCCGGGCGCGTTCAACGTCCGCGGGCCGGGGCCGTCGTTGCCCGCGGCGATGACGAAGAGCGCCTTGTCGGAGAGCCGGTCGACGGCCTCCTCCAGGGGTTCGGTCCCCGGCGTGTCCAGGCTGCCGAGGCTCATGTTGACGATCTTCGCGTCGTTGTCGACGGCCCACTGCATGCCGGCGGCGATGCTGGAGTCGGTGCCGTAGCCGTCGTCGGCGATGACCTTGCCGTCCAGGACGCGGACGCCGGGGGCCACGCCCTTGTACTTGCCGCCGGACTTGGCTCCGGAACCCGCGAGCGTCGAGGCGACGTGCGTGCCGTGGCCGAGGCGGTCCTTGGCGTCGGGGGACTCGGTGAGGTTCTTCTCCGCGATCTCGACGTTCTTCAGGTCCGGGTGCGTCTGGTCCACGCCGGTGTCCAGGACGGCCACCTTGACGCCCTTGCCGGTGTATCCGGCCTGCCACATGGTGGGGGCGCCGATCTGCGGCACGCTCTTGTCGAGGGTGGCGCGGACCTTCGCGTCCAGCCAGACGTGCGCGACCTCCGGGACGACGGCGGCACGGGCGTTCGTGCGGCCGCCCGTGCCCCGGGTGAGCGCCGACCACAGGTCCGCCGCGCCGGACTTGGGCGTGTCGAACGCCTCGCCGCCCAGCGCGGGGAGGACGCGGCGGTCACGGGCGTGGCCCTGGAGGGTGTCGGCCGCCCTGAGGCGGTCGGACCGTCCCGGCCGGTATCCGACGATCAGCGGGAGCGACGCACGGTGCGCGTCGTCGTACTTGTCCTCGACGAGCTGCGTGACGTCGAAGAGCCGCCGGTCGAGCCTGCCCGCCGAGATCAGGTCCTGGGCGTCCTGCGGCACGACGTAGGTGTGCCCGGCCTCGCGCCGCACGGAGATCGTGACCTTCTCGCGGCCCTCGCCGCGGAGGATCCGGACGACTTTGCCGCTCTGTGCGCCGCCGTGCGCGCCGCCGTGCGCGACGCCGTTCGCGACGCCGTTCGCGCCGTCTTTTGCGCCGTCGCTTGCGCTGCCGTTCGCGCTGGCTTTTGCGCTGCCCTTCGCGCCGTCTTTTGCGCTGCCCTTCGCGCCGTCTTTTGCGCTGCCCTTCTGGCCGCCCTGCGGACCGCGTGCGGCACCGTCTCCTGTTTCGACCACCACTCGGTCGCCGGTGATGAGTGTGACGGTCGCCGTCTTGCCGTGCTCGGCGCGCCGCCCGCTGCCGGTGCCCGCGGGCGCGCCCTTGCCAGTGGCCGTGCTCGCGGCCGTGCCCGTGTCCGCGGTGCGGTCCGACGGTGCCCCGGCGTCGGCTGCCGCCGCGCCCGTGAGCAGCGCTCCGGACACCACGACGGCCATCGCCGCCGCCCCCACCCTTGCTATGCCTGTCACCCGAATTGCCCGTCCCTTGAGCGTGTACGTGTGCTGCTGTGTCGTTATATGTGTGGGCGAGCGTGCTGACGCGTACGTGTACGCGTGCGCGCTCGCCGATGAGATCTCCCGTAACACGCGATCTTCGATACGCGTGGTTCTCCGGAGACAGTAGAGATTACGGGGAACGTCGGCACACGTGCCGCCATAGGTACTCAAGGGCACTCAAGTCGCCCTTGCGGGCACACTTCCGCGGCGCCCCTGCCCCACGCGGCACGGCCCCCTGCTGCACCCCGCTGCCGATGAGGGACGCCGTGGTGCAAGGATCAGGCCCGTGAACAGTGATATCGCCGTGATCGACAACCCCGTGGCCGAGTCCCTGCTCGGGCCGCACTCGCCTCTGGGCCGCCGACTGGGGCAGGCTGCCACGTACCTGCCGGGAGTCTCGACCTTCTGTGCGCTGCCGACCAAGCCCGAGGCGGCCGACTGGTCCGATCTGGCGGAGCTGCTCGGCAGCGGCGGCTTCGCCGACATGTTCAGCAACCCTGCGGTCCCGCCGCCGGACTGGGACCCGGTGTTCGAGCTCGAGGGGCGGCAGATGATCTGGCCCGAGGGGCTCCCCGCCGGTGCCGGGGAGGCGGCGGCCGACGCCGAGACGGTGGAGCTGGGCCCGGACGACGTGCCCGAGATGCTCGACCTCGTCGCGCGGGCCGCGCCGGGACCGTTCGGGCCCCGCACCTGTGAACTCGGCGTCTACGTCGGCATACGCGTACAGGGAGACCTGGTCGCGATGGCGGGCGAGCGGCTGCGGCCGCCGGGCTGGACCGAGATCAGCGCCGTGTGCACGGCACCCGAGGCGCGCGGCCGGGGCCACGCCGGCCGCCTGGTGCGGGCTCTGGTCGAACGCATCCTGTCCCGGGGCGAACGGCCGTTCCTGCACGTGGCAGACGCGAACACCGGCGCCGTCGCGCTCTACGAACGGCTCGGTTTCACCCACCACGCGGCGGTGACCTTCCGCGGGTACCGCACTCCTTGACCTCGCACGCCTAGGATCGTCGGAGATCGGGGGCGGGGACAGGGGCACGGTTGGGGTCGGGGTCGGGGTCGGGGTTGGGGTCGGTGTCGGGGTCGGGGTCGGGGTCGCGGTGGGGATCGGGACCGGGATCGGAGCGGATCATGAAGGCTCTGCGCTGGGAGGCGCTGGGAGACACGGCTCGGCGCCCTGCCGTGGTGCTGCTCCACGGCGGTCCGGGGCTGCCGGACTACCTCGGCGAACTCGCCCCCATGGTCGCGGACATCGCGCCCGTCTACCGGTACGACCAGCGTGGCACGGGCGGATCCCCGTGGTCGGGCACCCACTCCCTCGCCCGGCACGTCGACGATCTCGCCGAGCTGCTCGACGCGTGGGACGTGCCGAAGGCCGTGCTCATCGGCCACTCCTACGGCACCGACCTG
Source organism: Streptomyces typhae (assembly GCF_009755605.1). Classification (GTDB taxonomy): domain Bacteria; phylum Actinomycetota; class Actinomycetes; order Streptomycetales; family Streptomycetaceae; genus Streptomyces; species Streptomyces typhae. The sequence continues at coordinate 333,558 of NZ_WPNZ01000005.1, read as the reverse complement.
GCGAGCAGGTTCTGCCTGCGGCACTCCGACCGCGTCGCCGCGATGCTGCTGATGTGCGGGCCGTTCGTGGGTGACTGGCGGACCGGGTACCGGGCGGAGCGCCGCCGCCGCATGTCCGCGGCGCAGCAGGAGCGGCTCGACGCGTTGGCGGAGCTGCCGCAGCGTACGGAGGAGCAGGAGGTCGAGCTGCTCACGCTGTCCTGGTTCACCGATCACGCCGATCCAGGGCGCGGATGGCACTGGGCGGCCCAGGACGCCCGGCGGCGGCGCCCGGTCAACTGGTCCATGAACAGGCAACTCGGCAGGGACGGCCGTGCGGACCCGCTCGACGCGCACCTCACCGACCTCCGCGCGTGCCTGCCCGCCCGGACCGAACTACTCGGCGGGACCGAGGACCCCCGTCCGATCGCGGCCCTCGAAGCGCTGGCGCTGCGGCTCGCTCTTCCGCTGACCCGGATCGAGGGGGCGGGGCACGAGCCGTGGTTGGAACGGCCCGACGAGGTGCGTGCGCAGCTGCGGCGCTTCGTGGGAGGGGCCGTGGCGGGCTGACGTCGTGGCGGGCTAGCGCCGTGGGCGCTCGCTGCTCTGGGGCCCGAGGCTCGGCCAGGCCACGTCGTCCACCGTCAGGAACGGTTCGCTCACCACGGTCGCCGGGGTCCTACCCGTGAACGTCATGACGTCCCGATGCAGATGGGACTGGTCGCAGTAGCCGCCGTCCGCGGCGACTCGCGCCGCGCCCGCGCCCGCGACCAAGCGGTGTACGGCGTGATCGAAGCGCACCAGCTTCGCGGCACGCTTGGGCGGGATGCCGAGCTGCGCGTGGAACCGCGACCACAGTCGCTTGCGGCTCCACCCGAGTTCGGCTGCCAGGTGGTCCACGCGTACGAGGCCCTTGCCCGCGGTGATCCGCCGCCAGGCCCAGGCCACCGCGGGGTCCACGGGCGACCGCGTCGCGCGGCGGCGGGCGAGCAGCGCGTCCGTGAACGCGAAGCGCCCCTCCCAGGTGGGGATCGCACCCAGTTGCTCGCGGATCCGGGCCGCCTCCCGGCCCCACAGATCGTCGAGCGACACCATGCTTCCGGCCAGGTCTGCCGGGCAGACCCCCAGAGTCGCGCCGGCGACCACCGGGGACAGACGCACCTGCACACACGCGACATGTTCACCCCACGCCCGCACCCCGCCACCGGATCCGAATCCGGGCCCGGCGACCACACTTCCCGGATGCCGCCGCCCGACACCGTCGTCCAGGGTGGATCTGCCCGCCCCGAACTCGAGGATCAGCATCACGGCCGGGTGAGGAATCACCCGCAGGCTGTCGACGGGCAGGCCGGGGACCTGGAAACCGGTCATGTCGACGCCGGGTGTCCGGCTCGGCCGCCGTGGCCGCGCGACACCCCACAGCGCGGGATCCCCTTGCTCGTCCTGTTCCCTCTGCGCCCCCTGTTCCCCTTGCGCCCGCCGTTCCCCTAGCTCCCCCTGTTCGCCTTGCTCCCCCTGTTCGCCTTGCTCCCCCTGTTCGCCTTGCCCCCTGTGCCCTCTCTGCTTCCTCAGCTGTTTCGCCGCGGTCCTCGTACTCACCACCACCACGTGCGCTGCGCTCCCCATGGTCCGCATGCTAAGCGGGCCGCGCGGGGAACATTTGTCCAAGCCGCCGGAGCGGGTCCCTGGCGACAGTGGGCCCATGACTCCTTCCGACGAACACCCGCAGGTGGACGGCACATTCGGCGCCACCGACGAGACGGTCCTGCCCATGGAGCACGGTGACGTCCGCGTGCTGCGGGACGGCCCCCTCGATGCCCCCGTACTCCTGCTCGTCCACGGATCCGCGGCGTCGAGCCGCTCGTGGGACGCGCTGACACCGCTGCTGTGCACGCACCATCGCGTCATCCGCGTCGACCTGCCGGGACACGGCGGCTCCGCCGAACCGCCGGGCGGCGACTACACACTTCCCGAGCAGGGCCGCAGGATCGGCGCGGTGCTGGACCGGCTGGGCGTCGAGCACGTCGTGGCCGTCGGCCACTCCAGTGGCGGCTACGCCGTCACCGCTCTCGCGGAGCAGCGACCCGACCTGGTGACCGCTCTCGTACTCATCAACACGGGCCCCGGACTTGACGCCTTCATCGCACCGGAACGTCCTCCGTTCAGCCCGGAACAGTGGCCGCCGACCGACGAGCAGATCCGTGTGTTCGCACGCACCGGCTTCCGGGAGGGGTTCCGGGTCCCCCAGGAACTCGTCGACGAGTTGCGCGGTATGAGCTTCCACGCGGTCGCCGCGGCGATGCAGGCCGCCACCGACTACCTGCGTCTGCAACCGCTCCCCGATCGGCTGACGGCTCTCGGCAGACCACTGCACGTGATCTTCGGCGAACTCGACCGCCGCTGGCGGCCCTCCTCCGCGGCTGACTACCGCGTGGTTCCGGGTGCGAGAGTCGACTTCCTGCCGGACGCCGGACACACCCCCATCCTGGAGGAACCGCAGCGGACGGCGGCGCTGCTCCTCGCCTCCACCGGAACTCCGACTGCCGAGGCGCCGCAGGGTACTTGACCGGGCCCGGCCGGCGGCGCTCTCCCTCCGGGACGCTCAGGTCGCCTCGGCCAGCGCCCGTTCGAGGAGGAACTCCGCGGCCACGCGCGCGTGGCGGCCGTAGTCCGGCTCGTTCAGGACCATGGCGCGACTGGCGGCCCCGTCCGCGAGGGTCACCAACTGCTCGGCGAGCGGTCCTGGTTCGGCGCAGCCCAGCTCGGTAACCAGCTCGGTGACCAGCTGCGCCATCAACAGCTTCTGTTCGCGGGCGTAGACGTGGATCGGGTTCCGCGGGTCGGGGAACTCCGCCGCGGCGTCGATGAAGGGGCATCCCCGCACGGCCGCCGAGTCGACGGCCGCCACGTCGACGGCGGGCGCATCGGCGGGAGGAGAGGCTGCGAGCGAAGAGGCCGCGGGCGGAGAGGCGGCGGGCGGAGAGGCGGCGAGGGGCGCGTCGAACAGCCGCAGGATCCGCTCCCGAGGGTCGAGGTCGGCCCGAGTCAGGACGCCCCCCAGAGTGCTTCCCGACGAGGCGAGCGCTTGCAGATGGGCGAGCACCAGGTCGCTCTTGGTCCGGAAGTGGGCGTAGAGCGTGCGCTTGGAGACCGGCGCCTCCTCCGCGACCTGCTCCATGCCGGTCGCGGTGATGCCCTGGCAGGCGAACAGCCGGTCGGCGGCGGCCAGGATGCGCTCTCGCGCGCCGTTCCCCCGCCGCGACGGCTCCCCGTCACGCGCTCCTGTGGCCTTCGTTGTTCCCTTCTCGGCACCCATGCAGCCAAGTATACGGCCGCGTTTACTTCTGGCGACGCAAGCGGTTAGAGTCGGAAACCGCAGAAGTAAACGTGACCGTTTACCACCCGGCGACCACCCGAGGAGTGCACATGGACCTGCCCCGCCCCACCGAGCTGAGCGGCAGCACGGAGAAACTGATCCGCAGCCGGCACGCCGTCCGCGCCTTCCGACCCGATGCCGCCGTACCTCCCGAGACGATGCGCGCGATCTTCTCGCTGGCGGGCGCGGCCCCGTCGAACTCCAACGCGCAGCCGTGGCGGGTGGAGGTGGTCAGCGGCGCGGTGCGCGACCGCCTCGCGGAATCCCTGCGGGAAGCCCACGCCACTCAGCGCACTTCCGTCGACTTCTCGTACGAAGAGGCCATGTACTCGCCCGCACAACAGGAGCGACGGGCCGCGTTCGGCGCCCAGCTGTACGGCACCCTGGGCATCGCCCCCGCGGACCACGCGGCGCGCGCGGCCTACGACGCGGAGAGCCTGCGGTTCTACGGCGCGCCGCACGTGGCGTTCCTCTTCGTGTCCGACAGCGACGACGCACGACTGGCCGCGGACGTCGGCGCCTATATGCAGACGCTGCTGCTCGCGATGACGGGATATGGCGTGGACAGCTGCCCTCAGGGTCTGCTGAGCTTCTACGCCGACACCGTGCGCGACGAACTCGGCATCACCGGCGGGAAGCTGCTCGTGGGGGTCTCGTTCGGCTACGCCGATGACACCGCGGCGGTGAACCGGGTGACCACCGGGCGCGCCGCGCTGGAGGCGACGACGACATTCCACGGCTAGGACTCGACGGAATCACCGCGGCATCACCCGCATCGACCGGAACGCCCAGATCGACCGGAACAATCAGATCGGCTGGAACAACCGGAACAGCCGGAACAACCGGAACCACCAGGAGGGATTGCCGCGCCCCCTGCTGGCGCCATGAATTACCTCGCGGCACCACCCGCCGCGCGAGTAGCATCAACCCCTTGACCTGCACATATCCACAGATCGAACCACTCCGGGCGCCAGCGACACCAAGCATGGCATCACAAATGGCTCGCCATGGCACCATACATGTGCCATGATGGCATCACGAACAACGCACCCCTGGTCTCACCGATCGCGGGGTGCGCGTTCCGCGCAGTGAGCCGTCGAAGGGGTGGGCAGGGCATGAAGAGAGCACAGAGCCAGGAGCAGGCGGCGCCCGGCGCGTTCGTGGCTTTCGCCCGCTTCGTGCTCTGCGGCGGCGGGGTGGGAGTCGCCTCCAGCTTCGCCGTGGCGGCCCTCGCCTCCTGGATCCCCTGGGTCCTCGCCAACGCCCTGATCACCGTGGTCTCCACGCTCCTCGCCACCGAACTGCACGCCCGCTTCACCTTCGGCGCGGGCGGGCGCGCGACCTGGCGCCAGCACGTCCAGTCGGGCGGGTCCGCGGCGGCCGCGTACGCGGTGACATGCGTGGCGATGTTCGCCCTCCAGCAGTTGGTGGCGGCGCCCGGAGCGATGCTGGAGCAGGTCGTCTATCTGTCCGCGTCCGCCCTCGCCGGTGTCGTGCGGTTCGCGGTACTGCGGCTGATCGTCTTCGCCCGGCACCGCTCGCAGGCCGCGGCCACGGCCCGCACCCCGCGTCCCGTGCCCGCGGCCCTGACCGCCGCCCCGGCTCCGACCGGCCCCGCCGCACTCTGCCGAGCCGCCTGACCGCCCCGCCCCCAGGGGTCGTTCCGGGGGCTTCCGGACTGCATCAGGTCAGCGGGAGGCACCGGTGGTGCGGCGCGCGAGCGCTGCTCCGCCGAGCGGAACCGCGCACGCCATCTCGGTGACAGGTACACGTACGATCATCACGCGCCCTCGGGCGTGAGCACAGGCACAGCAGAACTGGAGCACCCTTTGAAGAAGCGTCTCATCGTTCCCGCGGTCGTCGCGGCCCTGTCGCTGACGGGGTTCGTACCGGCGTCCGCCGCGACCGTCGCGACCGCCCACCAGGGCGGCACCGTGGCCGCCGCGCAGAGCGGCACCGTGGCCACCGCCGCCGCGGCGAAGTGCAAGGCCCTCAAGTCGCTGAGCACTCTCAACATCCGCAAGAAAGCCACCACCAAGTCCACCATCCTCGGCACCTGGCCGAAGAAGGCCAAGGGCTGCGACATCTCGGGCACTCTCGGCGGCACGTACAAGAACACCTGCGGAATCGCCAAGTACAACGGCTGGCGCAAGGTCAACTACAGGGGCACCGTGGGTTACGTTCCCAACGTCTGCGTCGTGTACGTGTAGCAGCACCGCTCCGGCGAACGCCGCACTGGTCGCAAGTCACCGACCGGTGCGGCGTCACACAGTCCCAACCGGCCTGCCACGCACCTGGACGAGCCCGGCCGTCAGGCCCTCGTCCCCGCCTGGTGGTGTCATGGACCCATGGACGAGCTGACACCCATACGCGAGGTCGCGGACCGTTTCGGCCTTCCCCTCTCCACCTTGCACTACTGGGAACGGCGCGGGCTCGTGGAGCCGCACCGGCGGTCGGGGCGGAGGTACTTCGACTCGGAACAGGTCTACCGCGTCGCGCTGATCCAACTGTGGCGGGAGACCGGTCTGATGTCCGTCGGCGAGATCCGCACGCTGCTCCAAGGGGACGCCGGGCCCGTCCCCGGTCCCAGCCCGAGCCCCCGTGCCGGCACGGACACCAACCCCGACCCTGGCACCAGCCCCGGCACCGACTGGCGCCAGACCGTCCTCGGTCGTGTCGCGGCCCTCGACGCCCACATCGCCCGGCTCGGCGCGGCCCGCACCTACCTCACCCACCTGCTCTCCTGCGACCACGGGCCCGACCTGGAGCGGTGCCCCGACTTCCGGGCCACCGTTCCCGGCGTACGCCCTCCCGCTCAGGCCACTGGCCCGTCCGCCTGAACGTCCCTGCGCAGCACGGGCAGGGCGTGTCGCGCCTCCGGCAGGTCGTAGAGCGCGTCCAGGGCCGGGCGCTGCGCGGCGTACGCCGTCACGAGCCCGGCGAACTGGTGCTCGTCGGCGGGCAGCCGTGCCCCGGCGAGAAGGCCGCGCACGATCAGGGGCAGGCAGTGCCCGTCCTCCGTGGTGTCCGAGTTATTCGGTGTCTCAGGGGTGCACGGGTTCTCCGGGTTTTCCGGGGTCCACGGGGTGTCCGGGGTCTGCGCGGTGCGCGGCGTCTCCGGGGTGGCGTGCGGTCCGCTCATTCGTGCGGCTCCTCGTCCGTCGTGCGGGCCGGGTCGCCCGTCCGCTCCCGCGCGTACGCGGTGCGGTCGGGGGTGCGCAGGTGCCAGTCCGTTTCCCGCTGGAAGGCGTCCCCGGTCCGCAGGACCGTCGCCTCGGCCGCCACCGGACCCGCCACGTGCAACGACAGCGGAAGCCCGGCCTCCGTGAAGCCCATGGGGAGCGCGAGGACGGGGTTGGCCAGCGGATTCCAGTACGGCGTATGGACCTTGCCGAAGACGCCCGCGTGGTCCTGGTGCCCCGCGTCGTCGGCGAGGGCGTCGAAGAGCGGCGCCCCGATCGACGCGGTCGGGCACACGATGACGTCCACGTCCGCGAACAGCGCGTCCACGGCGTGCTGCGCCACTGTCCGCACCCGCTGCGCCTGGACGTAGTCCGCGCCGGTCACGAGGGCGCCCATGGCGAGCAGCCCGCGCGAGGCCACGCAGTAGTCGTCCCAGCGGCGGGACAGATCGGTGCGGTGCTGGGCGAGGCCCTCGGCCGCCACCGTCACGAAGGTGGCGGTGATCAGTTCCCGCCAGTACGGCAACCGCACCTCCACCACGCGCGCGCCGAGCCCGGTGAGCACCCCCACGGCCGCGTCGAACACCCCGGGCAGGGCGGGGTCCCCGTCCGCGGGGAAGTGGTGCTCCCGGACGACACCGACCCGTACTCCTGTGAGATCGGCGTCGAACCGCGGTTCCGTATACGGGACGTACCAGGTGTGCGAGATATGCGAGAGGTGCGAGGCGCGTAAGGCGTACGAGGTGTACGAGGCGTGCGGAGTGCCGGAGCGGGCGTCCCGTACGGGAGCCAGCGCCGCCAGGACAGCCGAACAGTCCCGTGCGCTGCGGGCGATCGGGCCCACGCGGTCAAGGCTGTACCCGAGAGGTACGCAGCCGGACACGGGAACCCGTCCGAACGTCGGCATGAGTCCCGTGACACCGCAGAACGCGGCGGGCATCCGGATGCTGCCGCCGGTGTCGCCGCCCAGGGCCGCCGCGAACATCCCGGCCGCCACCCCGCTCGCCGAACCCGAACTGGAGCCCCCGGCCCAGCGGTCGGTCCGCCAGGGATTGCGCGGGAAAGGGAACGGCTTGTCCTCCTGCGGCAGTCCGATGCCGAACTCCATGGCCGTGGTCTTGCCCGTGAGCACCGCGCCCGCCGCGCGGAGCCGGGCCACCACGGGGGCGTCGCGTCCGGCCCACCGACTGTCGTCGTGGACCAGGCTCTGTGCCGTCGTCGGCCCGTCGGCGACCGCGACGGTGTCCTTCACGCCGAACGGAATGCCGTGCAGCGGTCCCCGGTCCAGGCCGCGCGCCAACTCCTCGTCCGCGCGCCGGGCCGCGGACCGGGCCTCCTCGTCGAAGCGCCTGAGGTACACGCCCAGCGCGGCGTCCGCGTGTTCGGCCTCCGCGATGGCCGCCTCCACGAGTCCGACGCTGGTCACCCTGCCCTCGCGCAGCGCCTCGGCAGTCGCCGTGAGGGTCGTCGCCCGCCCTCTGACTGTGCCCGTGTCCTTGTCCGTGCGCATGACCATGGTTCACCTCCCCGTACACGCCGTCTGGCCGACGGCCGGTGAAGCAACCGTTCCAACTCAAGCCGGGTTGAACGCAACCGCCCGCACCGTGTCCGAGATCACCTTCCGCTCCGCGGACAGCGCTGCCCAAGAAGCCGGGGACCCTCTAACGTGACCTGTGCAGCTGGTTCGCCCTGTCCGCCAGGCAGACGCGTCGTAAGAGGGAACCCGGTGGGAATCCGGGACTGCCCCGCAGCGGTGAGTGGGAACGAACGCCGTCATACGCACTGGACCCGGCCGGGTCTGGGAAGCGACGGCCAGTAGGAGTCTGCTTCGGCAGGCGCGTCCACGAGTCCGAAGACCTGCCCGTTGCCCGCACGTGACCGATCGCGTGCGGACATCTCGGTGACCTCGTGGGCGGGTCGGCGTACATACCGGCGGAGAACCGTGTCAGTACGAGCACGCGCGTTCACTCCGCCCGGTTCGTCATCCCTTCGCGTCCGTGTCCCGTCACCGGGATCCTCAGGAGTCATCTCGCGAAGGAGATTTCCGTGACAGCGAAGCCCGCAGCCGCGGCAGCACGGGCCACCGTGTACGGCTACCCCCGCCAGGGTCAGAACCGTGAACTAAAGAAGGCCGTCGAGGGCTACTGGAAGGGCCGCGTCACCGCGGACGCCCTCCGGGGGACCGCGGCGGACCTGCGCCGCTCCGCCTGGCAGCAGCTGGCCGACGCAGGCATCCACGAGGTGCCGACCGGTGATTTCTCGTACTACGACCACGTCCTGGACACCAGTGTCATGGTCGGCGCCGTCCCGCCACGACACCGTGCGGCCGTCGACGCCGACGCGCTCGACGGGTACTTCGCGATGGCCCGCGGCACCCAGGACGTGGCGCCGCTGGAGATGACCAAGTGGTTCGACACCAACTACCACTACCTGGTGCCCGAGTTGGGGCCCGACACCGTCTTCACGGCCGACTCGGCCAAGCAGGTCACCGAGCTGAAGGAGGCCCTCGCGCTCGGTCTCGCCGCCCGCCCCGTCCTGGTCGGCCCGGTCACCTACCTCCTCCTGGCCAAGCCCGCGCCCGGTGTCGCCGCCGACTTCGAGCCGCTGACGCTCCTGGACCGCCTCCTTCCCGTATACGCCGAGGTCGTCGCCGACCTGCGCGCGGCCGGCGCCGAGTGGGTGCAGCTGGACGAGCCCGCTCTGGTGCAGGACCGCACCCCGGCCGAACTCAACGCCGCGACCCGCGCCTACCGCGACCTCGGCGCCCTCACCGACCGGCCCAAGCTGCTCGTGGCGACCTACTTCGACCGGCTCGGCGACGCGCTGCCCGTCCTCGCGAAGGCTCCCGTCGAAGGCCTCGCCCTGGACTTCACCGATGCCGCCGCCGCCAACCTCGACGCGCTCGCCGCGGTCGGCGGACTGCCCGGCAAGCGCCTGGTCGCGGGTGTCGTCAACGGCCGCAACATCTGGATCAACAACCTCGAGACCTCGCTGTCCACCCTCGGCACGCTCCTCGGCCTCGCCGACCGGGTCGACGTCGCCGCTTCCTGCTCCCTCCTGCACGTCCCGATCGACGCCGCGGCCGAACGCGACATCGACCCGCAGATCCTGCGCTGGCTCGCCTTCGCCCGGCAGAAGACCGCCGAGATCGTGACGCTCGCCCGCGGCCTCGCCCAGGGCACCTCGGCGATCACCGCGGAACTGGCCGCCAACCGCGCCGACCTGGCCTCCCGCGCGAACTCCGCCCTCACGCACGACACGGCCGTACGGGCCAGGGTCGCCGCGATCACCGACGCCGACGGCCGCCGCTCCCAGCCGTACGCGCAGCGCACCGCCGCCCAGCGGGCCCACCTGAGGCTGCCGCTGCTTCCGACGACGACCATCGGCTCGTTCCCGCAGACCGCGGAACTGCGCGCCGCCCGCGCCGACCTGCGCGCGGGACGCATCGACGACGCCGGTTACGAGCAGCGCATCGAGAGCGAGATCCGCGACGTCCTCGCCTTCCAGGAGCAGGCAGGGATCGACGTCCTGGTGCACGGCGAACCCGAGCGCAACGACATGGTGCAGTACTTCGCCGAGCAGCTCACCGGCTACCTCGCCACCCAGCACGGCTGGGTCCAGTCGTACGGCACCCGCTACGTCCGCCCGCCGGTCCTCGCGGGTGACATCTCCCGGCCCGAGCCGATGACGGTGCGCTGGACCGCGTACGCGAACTCCCTCACCGAGCGTCCGGTCAAGGGCATGCTGACGGGCCCGGTGACGATGCTCGCCTGGTCCTTCGTCCGCGACGACCAGCCCCTCGGCGACACCGCACGCCAGGTCGCGCTCGCCCTGCGCGACGAGGTGAACGACCTGGAGGCGGCCGGGACCTCGGTCATCCAGGTCGACGAGCCCGCGCTGCGCGAGACGCTGCCGCTGCGCGCCACCGACCACGCCGCGTACCTGGCCTGGGCCACCGAGTCCTTCCGGCTCACGACCAGCGGAGTCCGGCCGGAGACACAGATCCACACGCACATGTGCTACGCCGAGTTCGGTGACATCGTCCAGGCCATCGACGACCTCGACGCCGACGTCATCAGCCTGGAGGCGGCCCGCTCGCACATGCAGGTGGCCCGGGAACTCGCCGCCCACGGCTACCCGCGCGAGGCGGGCCCCGGTGTCTACGACATCCACTCCCCCCGCGTGCCCGACGCCGACGAGGCCGCCGCCCTGCTCCGCAAGGGACTTCAGGCCATTCCCGCCGAGCGGCTCTGGGTCAACCCCGACTGCGGCCTGAAGACCCGCGGCTGGCCCGAGACCCGCGCCTCCCTGGAGAACCTCGTCAGCGCCGCCCGCACCGTCCGGAACGAACTGCCCACCTCCTGACCTTCCCCGATCCAACTCCCGGCCGGGGCGCGCCCCCACGCGCCCCGGCCCACCGGAAAGGGTGAACTTGCCGGGAGCCGGCGCAGGCGTTGGGCAAAGGTGGCCGGTTCCGTGGGGGCCGGTATCCCTCCACTCGGCGGACGACGGCCGTCCCCCGGGTGACAATGACGGGATGTTGGGCGAGATTCCACAGCAGACGAACTCCTTCGTGGGTCGTGCGCTTGACCTCCACCGAGTCGGCTCCGCGCTCGCGTCCCACCGGATGGTCACGCTCACCGGCATGGCGGGCGTGGGCAAGTCCCGGCTGGCCGTCGAGGCCGTGCTCCGCGACGCGCGGGCACCGCGGCCGCTCCCTTCGCGCACCGTGCGGTGGGTGGATCTGGGGCAGGTGTCCAGCGCGCACAACCTGCTGTCGGCCGTGGCCAGTGCCGCGGGCTTCGCCGACCACACCCACGGTGTCGCGCTCGACGCCCTCGTCGGCTGGCTCTCCGGCAAGCGCATGCTGCTGGTGCTCGACGCGTGCGAGCACCTCGTCTCCCCGTGCGCGCAGCTGTGCGCCCAACTCCTCGACGCTTGCCCGGGTCTGTCCTTCCTGGCCACGAGCCGCCAGGCCCTCACCGTTCCGGGCGAGGTCTGCCAGGAGGTCCCGCCGCTGCCGCACGACGAGGCCCGCGAGCTGTTCACCGACCGGGCCGTGACGGTGGCCCCGGCGCTGCGCACGCGTACACAGCAGCAGGACGAGCACGTGTCGACGATCTGCCGTCTGCTCGACGGCGTGCCGCTGGGCCTCGAACTGGCCGCGGTCCAGCTCATGTACGCCACGCTGGGCGGCCTCGCCGGGCAGCTCGGCACGGACCGCGATCTGCTCGCCGCTCCGACGTGGCCCTCCCGGCACCCGTCGCTGCGGCTGGCGATCGGCTGGAGCCATCAGCTGTGCGCGCCGCTGGAACGCCTCCTGTGGGCGCGCCTGTCGGTGTTCCCCGGGCACTTCGACCGGGCCGCCGCCCGTGGGGTGTGCGCGGAGGGCCCCCTGGCCGGGGTGGCTTTCGACGCGGCGCTGACGGGGCTCCTGGAGAAGTCGGTGGTGCGTGCGACGACGACCGGTCTCTTCCGACTGCCCCACGCGGTACGCGACTACGGGGAGATGTGGCTCGCCGAGCTGGAGGAGGGGGCGCCGAACGCGGCCCGGCACGCCGGGTACTTCCTCGACCTGGCCCGCTCCGCCGACGAGGGCTGGACCGGGCCGGGGCAGACCCTGTGGTACCGCAGGATCGCGGCCGCGCACCCCGACCTGTGCGCGGCCATGGACCACTTCGTACGCCACGAGCCCGGCCGCGCCCTGGAGCTCGCCGGACGGATCGGCTTCATCTGGTCGTGCTGCGGCCATCTGCGGGAGGCACGCGCGTACCTCGAAGAGGCCCTGCGGGCGAGCCCGAACCACAGCCTCGTACACGAGCGGGCCACCTGCGTCCTCGGCATCGTCGTCCTGCTGCAGGGCGATCACGACCAGGCCGAGCGGATCGGACGCCGCTGCGCGCGGGTCGCGAAACGCTCCGACGACCGGGAAGGCATGCTCGCGGCCGCCTATCTCCTCGGTATCACCCACCTGTTGCAGGGTGACGCCGCGCGGGCCGAGTCGGTCGTCGACGCGGTGCTCGGCGACAGCACCGAGCCGGTCTTCACCTCGGCGTTCTCCCTGCGCTGCCATCTGGTGAAGGTCTTCGCCCTGACCGGGCTCGGCCGGATGCCCGAGGCCATGAAGGCGGCGCTCGCCCTCCGCGCCCGGTGCGCGGCGCGCGGGGAGCGGTGGACCCGCGCCTACGCCAACTACCAGATCGCGCTCATCGCCCTGGCCACGGACATGCCGGACCTCGCGGTCGTGCACGCGCGCGCCATGCTCGACGGCATGCGCAGCCTCACCGACACGTTCGGCATCGCTCTGGGCCTGGACGTCCTCGCCGCGGCGGCCGCGAAGCGGGGCCAGGGCGAGACGGCCGCGCTGGTGTCCGGGGCGGCACAGACCTGCTGGGCGTCCGTGGGGCACGAGCAGCGGGGCACGCCCGAGCTGAGCGATCTGCGCAAGGTGTGCCAGCAGACGGCCAGGGCGTCCGTGGGAGACGACGCCTTCGAACGCGCCCTGCACCGCGGCGCCGCCGCGGAACTCGGCTCGGTCCTCACGCTGGTGATCGAGGAGAGCCCCATGGAGAGCACGTGAGCTTTGGGCCCACGGGCGGCGGCGGGTGCGAGCGAGCGGGTGTCAGCGGCGGCCGGCGGGTGTCCGGGCAGGTGAGCGGAACCTGTTGCCAAGGGACAGGCGGTTCGGCTTGCCAGGGAGCGGGCGGTTCGGTGTTGCCAGGTAACAGGCAGGTCAGCTAGGTTCACCCAGCCGCCGGTGTCGTCCACCGGCGCCGTCGACGAGGAGGTGTGGAGCATATGCGCAGGACTGCCCAGGAGTTGAGCTCGCGTACAGACCCTTGCCACCTCCTGACGACGGAGACACCTTGTCGCTTCGTATCACCCCACTGACCGACCCCGCCCACGACCCGCACGGGCAGCGTCTCGCATGGCTGGCGTCCGACGCCGACGCCAGTCCGGTCGGCTCGGCCTTCCTGCGTCTGTTCGCAGGCTCCGGACAGAGGCACCTGGCCGAACTGACCCTCCAGGTCCACCCCGCGGAGCGCCGCAAGAGCGTCGGCTCGCGGCTTCTCGACGCCGCCGTGGCCGCCGCCCGGGAAGACGCCCGGCGCTGCGTGGTCGCACAGTCCGAGGCCGGTTCGCCCGGTGACCGGTTCCTGGCCGTGCACGGCTTCCGCAAGGTCCTCACCCTGAGGTACGCGCGCCTGTCGTCGGCCGACGTGGACACCTCCGCCCTCGCCGAGATCGTCGACCGCCCGCGTCCCGGCTACCGGCTGGCCTCGTGGCAGGGAACCGTCCCCGACCACCTCGCCCCGACGTTCGCCGCGTCCCGCCGCGCCATGGACGACATGCCCATGGACGACACCGACCACGGCACCGTGGCCTGGGACGTGGACCGCGTACGGGCCGCGGCGAAGGCCGTCGAACAGCGCGGCGACCAGCTGCACACCGTCGTCGCCCTCGACACATCGGACGGTTCGATCGCCGGGTTCACGGAACTCGTCGTCCCCGGCGACGGCACCGGCGACGCCCAGCACTACGGCACCGGTGTCCTGCCCGAACACCGCGGACACGGCCTCGGCACCTGGATGAAGGCCGAGTCGATCCGACAGGCCCACAGCAACTACCCGCACCTCGGCGGCCTCTTGACCGACACCGCCGAGAGCAACACGTACATGCGGCACATCAACGACGGCTTCGGCTACACACCCACGCACACGACACACGAGCACCAGCTCGACCTGTAGCAGCGCAAGGACGGGCCGGGCGCGGACATCACCGTGCCCGGCCTGCGCCGTACGGGGTCACCGGGCGGCGTACGGGGGTCACCGGGCGGCGTACGGGGGTCACCGGGCGGTTCGAGCCGGCGGGTCGAGTCAGCGGGTCGAGCGGGCGGCCGGACGGTCACCCGGCCGCGAACATCGTTCCGCCACCAGCGCCGCAAGCCGGTCGAGCCCCTCCTCGATCTCGTCCTCGGTGACCAGGCTGACCGACAGCCGCAGTTGACGGTCTCCCCCGGCGCCGCTGTAGAAGTGGCACATCGGCGTCCACAGCACCCCGTACCGGCGGGCGGAGTGCTCCAGAAGGTCGTCGTCGACGGTGAACGGCACGGTCAGCACGACGAAGAAGCCGCCGGTCGGGGTGTTCCACTCGATCCCGACCGTGTGCGGCGCCCCGGCCCTGGACCGAAAGCGCCGGGCGAGACCGTCGAGGACCTGGTCGAGGTTGCGGGCGTACCGCTCCCGCGCGCGGGCGTTGGCGTCGGCCAGGTCGTAGCCGTGCTCGATGAGCTTTCCCCCGACGACGGCCTGGGCGATGGGAGAGGTGTTGACCGTGAGCATGCTCTTGATCTTCGACAGATGGGCGGCGAGCGGCGCGGTCCGGCCCGTCGCGGAATCCCTGACGGGCTGGTCGGCCACGGCGTATCCGACGCGGGCGCCCGGCAGGACCGTCTTGGCGAAGGAGCCGAGGTAGATCACCCTGCGCGCGCGGTCGAGAGCCTTGAGGGTCGGCAGTCGTTCCCGGTGGCCGTGGAAGAGGCCGTAGGGGTTGTCCTCCAGGAGGAGGATGTCGTGTTCGTCGGCGAGGGCGAGCAGGCGGTGACGGTCGTCCAGCCCGATGCCGGCACCGGACGGGTTGGCGAAGTCGGGCACGAGATAGCAGGCCCGCGGTCGCAACCCCGCGGCTCTGGCCCGGCGCACCTGCGCGACCAGGTCGTCGAGGTCGACCCCGGTCGCGGCGGTACCCGCGACGGGCCGTACCGGCAGGTCGAGGAGCCGGGCGGCGCCGGTGAGTCCCACGTACGCGGGTTCGACCGCGAGCAGGACGTCCCGCTCGTCGGTGCGCAGCGCACGCAGCACGAGGAAGAGGGCCTCCTGGAAGCCGACCGTCATCACCACGGTCGCGGGGTCCACGTCCATGCCCTCGTCGGCCGCGAGGTTCCGGGCGACCAGCTCCTGGATGATCCCGTTGGTGGGGCCGTACTGGCAGAGCGTGCGGTCCACCTGGGCCGTGGTGAGGCCGCGCTCCTCGGTGAGGTAGCGGCAGAAGGTGCGCAAGTGGCGGTGGATGTCCTCGGCGGCGAAGAAGTCCTCGCAGGGGCGGCCGGGGGCGAAGGAGATGGCGTCCGGGAAGCGGTGGGCCACCTCGTTCAGCAGGTTCATGGACGAGAGGACGGGGTCGGTCAGGGACGGGTGGAGGGTGTCGGTGGAGAGTTCGAAGGGGGTGTGGGGGTCGGTGGACGGTTCCGAGGGGGTGCGGGGTTCGGTGGACGGTTCCGAGGGGGTGCGGGGTTCGGTGGACGGTTCCAAGGGGGTGCGGGGGTGGTCGGGGTCGGGGCCCGGTCCCGCCCCCGAATCTTTCGGTGCGGCACTGCTCTGCATGGCGTCGCCTTCCTCACCGTTTCCGCCGGTGCGCAGTCGGCCGGCCGCCGCCGCGTCGGGGCAGCCCGTCAGGGTCAGCGCCTCGACGAACTCCGCCCGCAGCAGGTCCAGGACCAGAGCGGCACCGGCCTCCCCGTCGGCTGCCAGGCCCCACAGCAGCGGTCGTCCCACCAGTACGCCCGATGCCCCCGACGCGAGCGCCCTGAGGACATCCGTTCCGGTACGGATGCCGCTGTCCAGCCAAGCCTCGCAGCCGCTCCCCTCGTCCGCCAGGGCGTCGACGACGGGCGGCAGCGCGTCGATGCTCGCGGGCGCGCCGTCCAGCTGCCTGCCGCCGTGGTTCGACACCACGACGGCCCGGACGCCTTCCGCTGCCGCCGTCCGGGCGTCGTCGGGGTGCAGGACGCCCTTGAGTACCAGCGGCAGGGCGGTGCGGGCGCGCAGCCAGGCGATCTCCCGCCAGCCGATGGACCCGTCGACGACCGCGCCGGTGTGGGCGGCGACCGCCGACGCGTGAGGACGCCGGACGGACGCCTGCCCGCGCTCCTGGGGACTCAGGTGGGCCGCGGTCACTCCGGCGGGCAGGGCGAAACTGTGCTGCAGGTCGCGGGGCCGCCGTGCCATCACGGGTACGTCGACGGTGACCATCAGCGCCCGGCAACCGGCGTCCTCGGCGCGTCGGACCAGTTCGAGCAGGACACCGCGGTCGCGCAGCCAGTACAGCTGGAACCACAGGTCCGCGCCGACCCGGGCGATCTCCTCCACCGGGCAGCTGCTGAGCGTGGAGACGGTGTACGGCACACCGGCCGAGCGTGCGGCCGACACGAGGGCGAGTTCGCCGTGCGGGTGCACGAGGCGCTGGTAGGCCATGGGCGCGACTGCGACGGGCAGCGCCGAGCGCACGCCGAGGAACTTACCGGCGGGGTCGGGTGTGCCTGCCCCCGTGAGCATCCTCGGGTACAGGGTGACTCGGTCGAGGGCCGTGCGGTTCGCGGTGAGGGTGCGTTCGTCGCCGCTGCCGCCCGCGACGAAGTCATGGATGTCGGCGGGCAGCCGCGCCGCGGCGGACTGCTCGATCTCGGCGAGGGTCCGGGGCGGGTCCGTCCGCTCGCCCCCTACCCGGGCGGGCCCGCCGACACCGCAGCCGTCACCGTTGCCCGTGGTCACTCGCCCGTACCGATGACCGGCTGCCCCTCCGCCTGCTGGTGTTCCACCGCCTCGTACAGGGCCTTGATGTTGCCGCTGCCGAACGTCCGGGCACCTCGGCGCTCGATGAGTTCGAGGAAGAAGGTGCCGCGCGGGTGGACGGACCGCGTGAAGATCTGGAAGAGCTGGCCGTCGCTGTCCTCGTCGGCGAGTACGTCGCCTGCGCGGAGCTCGTCGACGGAGTGGCGCAGCGGTCGCATCCGTGCCGCGAGGCCGTCGTAGTACGCCCGGGGAGTGGACAGGAACCGCACCCCGGCGGCCCGCGTCGCGGAGACGGTGCGCACGATGTCGTCCGTGGCGAAGGCGATGTGCTGGACGCCGGAGCCGCGGTGCTCCTTCAGGTACGCGTCGATCTGTCCGGGCCTGCGGGAGGTGTCCGGCTCGATCAGGGTGAGGGTGGTGCCTCCGCACGCGCTGCGGACCACGGTGGAGTCCATGGCCTGGGAACCGACGACGACGCGCTCGCTGTAGACGGCCTGGAAGTCGAGGACGCGCTGGTAGAACTCGACGGTCGGTTCCAGGTGCCCCGGTTCGAGGCAGACTGCGATGTGGTCGATGGCGGTGAGCCCGGTGGTGGAGGCACCAGGATTTTTGTGGGTGGTCTCGCCGACGCCAGGCATCTCGGCGGTGCCAGAGATCCCGGCGCCCCGGGGACGCTCCACGAAGGTGTGCACGACATCGCCGAAGGCCATGATCGACGCCGTGGCGGCACCGTCCGCCGCCGACGTCGCCGCCGCCGACATGGCCGACGATGTCCCCGTCGGCATCGATGTCCCCGTCGGCGTCGATGTCCCCGTCGGCATCGACGTCGCCGTCGGCGCAGCCACCGGCCGTGCACCACGCCGGACCGCCTCCTCGAAGGCCTCGGTCGCGCTGCGGACCCGCAGCGCGATGCACCCGACTCCCTCGCCGTGCCGGTCGGTGTAGGCCGCCGCGGGGTGGTCCGACGCCGTGGCCTCGGTCAACACGAGGCAGATGTCATGGCTCCGCAGTCCCACGGAACGGCAGCCCCCTCCCCCGCCCGCAGCCCCGACCGACGCGTCCGGCCGGAAGCCGTACCCCCGCTCCAGCCACTTCTGCGACGCCCGCAGATCTGGGGTGAAGAGTTCTACGTGGTCGACGGCTGCGGGATCGAAGGGGGACGGGGGCGAAGAGGAGGATGAGGGGGCGGAGGAAGAGGGCAGGGCCATCGTCTATGTCTAGGACAGGGGGGCATGGGGCGCGAGTTGGCCCGGCCGGGAGGCCCCCTTCCGGGTGAGCGCGACGATCGGGCCACCGCTGCTTGGAGTGGCAGATCCGGACCTGACACGGCGGACCTGACACGGCGGGCCGGGCATGGGCAGACGGCAGACGGCAGACGGCAGACGGCAGACGGCAGACGGCAGACGGCAGACGGCAGACGGCAGAGGCTAGCGCTTCACCGCACGGCCTGTGCCCTCACGCCCCCTCCGCCCGCCCCGCAGCGACGGAACGCAAGCCTTGCCCCGCCGCCCAGACGCGCAGCGCCGTCTCGGCCGCCTCGCGGGACTGGGGGCCGTGGTCGATGTGGAGTTGCTGGAGGTGGCGAATGGCCGCGCCTATCGTCCGGCCTTCAGGGATGTCGAGCAAGGCGCTGATGTCCTTGCCGTTGAGGGGCACCGGGATGTCGGGCAGCCGCTCGTGGAGGGCGCGCTCGGCTGCGGCACGCTGCTCGGACTCCCGCTCGGCCTGATCACGTGCGTGCCACTCGTCGTAGTCGGCCGCGTCGGAGGCCTTCAGTGCGGCCCCGCGCCAGTCCTCCTCGTCCCGTCTTCGGCCGAGGCCCACTTCCACGAACAGATCGTGGTGGTCCGGCGCACCGGGGCCGGGCGGTGCCGCACCGAGTCGCGCGAGCGCCGCGTTGATGGGCCAGGACTCCCGCGGCTCACCGAAGTCCGAGGTGTGCACCGGGCCCCACTCCTGTACGCCGGCCCGCCACACCGCGGCGGTCTGCTCCCCGTCGCCGCCCCAGAAGTCCGCTGCCACATGGGCCACCTGTCCTGCCTGTGAGAGATCGCCAAGGATGCGCGGCAGGTCACCGCGGAGATCGGCGGAGAGTTGCAGGAGTCCCAGGCGTTGCCCGAGCGGGGCGACCACCGCCCCGGGTACGCCTTCGGCCCAGGACCGCAGGCGGTCGAATTCGCCTACGACGGCGTCAAGTTCGTACGACATCTGCGCACAGTAGCCGCGCCGACGTCTCAGTAGGGTGACGTCGCGTTGTCCTTGGCCCAGAGCTTCTCCGCGCCGGAGCCTGCCGGCGGCGGCACCAGCCCGTTGATCATCCAGAGGTCGTCGCTGGTCTCGTCGACGTGGAACTCCCAGTGCAGCCCCGCGTTCCGCTCCAGGTGGGGCTGGAGCATGCCCCGGATCCACTGGGCGGTCCTGCGGCGGCTCTCCTGGTCGGGGTTGTGGCGGGCGATGTGGTCGATGGTGATGCGGACCCCGGCCGGGGCGGGCTCCCCGCCGACGAAGAAGTCCTCGGGCCGGGTCTCGTGGAACAGCGTGACCACGTAGAACCGGGGCAGCCCGACCTCTTCGTAGTGGTCGGCGACACGCGCGGCGAGTTGGTGCTTATCCGCGTCCGTGAAGGTGCCGGGCGTGTGATGAACGGTCCACAAGGGCATGGCGGTTCGCAACTCCTCACAAGACAAGACAAGACAAGGCAGGGCAGGGCAGGGCGGGAGGGGGCAAGGTGCCGTCCATCTGAGTAACGGCATCATTAGGTAGAGGGAATCACGCCCAGCTGGGTAACGCAATCGTTAGTTACTATGGCGGGGTGGCGATGAACTTCGAGGAACGGCTGCGCGACCGGGACGCCTGGTCGGTCGGCGACGGATGCTCGGCCGCCCGGGTCCTCGACCTGCTCAGTACCAAGACGGTTTTCCTCGTGGTCCGCGAGTGCTTCTACGGCACCACCCGGTTCGAGGACTTCGTACAGCGGATCGGGGCCTCGGCGCCGGCGGTCTCGCGGGCGCTCAAGCAGCTCAAGGCCGCGGGGGTCGTCGTGCCCGCGCTCTACCGGGAGCCGGGCAGCCGGGCCCGCGACGAGTACCGGCTGACGGAGGCGGGCGAGGACCTGCTGCCGGTGTTCCTGTCACTCATGCGATGGGGCGACGAACATCTGCAGGACGGCCGCCCGCCGCTGGCGTTCACCGAGGCGGGTACCGGCCGTCCTGTACGGGTCCGCGTCACGGCCGACCCGGCACCCGAGACGGCGTCCGGCGACATCGAGATCCGCCTGCATCCCGCCTGGGAGCGGACGGGATCCGACTGACTCCGCTGACCCGACCGACTCGGCTGACCGGACCGACTCGGCTGACCCGACCGAGTCCGCTGACCCGACCGAGTCCGCTGACCTGACCGAGTCCGCTGATCCGAGTGATTCATCCGGCGGCCGGGCGCGAGCCACCGGCTCCGACCGACTCGGCTGATCCGAGTGATCCATCCGGCGGCCGGGCGCCGAGCCACCGGCGACGATGCCGGTACCCGCGCCGCTGCCGCTGCCGCTACCGGTCAGCCCACCGTCTCCCTGGGCTGGTCCGCCTCCGGAGCCTGGGGCATCGCCTCGGCCTCTCGGGCCACCGCCTCGGGCGTCCGGATCACCACCTGGGGTGCCGGCGCTGCCTCCCGGGGCTCCGGCGTCCCGGGCTCCGGGGCCTCTTCCGTGTCCCGCAGGCTCAGCGCCAGGTCGTTGGTCACGGTGAAGAACGGCTTCGCGCGGGTTTCGCCGCGCGTGCCGTGCTGCAGGAGCACGGCCGGGACGACGTCCGTCTTCTTGCGGTCGACGATGTCGCCGCCGATGCGGCCGATGGTCACCGGCGGGCTCGTGTGCCCCAGGTGGAGGCGCAGGTCCCACAGGTCGTGGCTGCTGTTGCGCAGGGCGAGCGCACGGGAGTAGGGCAGCGTGAAGGAGAACTCCCCGGCCCTCGCGGCGGATCGGGTGACGGGGAGCGTGAAGTCGTGGGGCTCCCCCTCGCGCGAGACGGCGATCACCGTGGCGCCGTCCATGGATTCGGGGGCGTCCGCCCCGAAGAGCCGGGCGGTGACGGTGGCGTGGTCGTCGCCGATGGCGATGTCGGTCACTTCGGCGTGTGCGGTGCGCTGCCAGACGCGCAGGGCCAGGAACCCGTCGGCCGTGGCGTAGGGAAGCCACGCCGACACCTCGCCGTCGAGGAGCAGCGGGTCACGGCCGACGCTGCGGGATCGTTCCGCCATGGCGCAGACGAGCCGCGCCCTCTTCCCGGCCGTGCCCTCGCCGACGACGTAGCAGTCCCAGCGGCCTTCCGACAACGCGTGCTCGGCCGGGTCGAGCGTGACGTGAACGTCGTACGGGCCGGAAGCGGCGGGCACGGGCGCCATCGGGACGCGAACGTGCCGCCCCTTGGGGTCGCGGCGCAGGCGGGCCAGGAAGTCGAGAGGGCCGGGCGGCAGGGTCGCCGGGTCGAGGCGGAGGGTGATGCCGCCGCCGGCGGTGGCCCTGGCGAAGACGACGGGGCGCACGACGGGCTCGGTGCCGGGGTCCGCCTCCTGCGCGGGCGACGGTTCGCTGTGCGCCTCGGGCCTGCTCGGCAGCGAGGCTTTCAGCCGGGTCCACAACGAGCCGAGGTTCCCTGCCTTCGGCGAGCGTCGGGGGGCCGGGCCGGAGAGTTCCTGGAACAGCGTCTCGTACCGCCGGGCGATGGCGGGCGGCGCGTAGGCCGCGGCCCGCTTGAGGGCCGCCGCGCCGAGGCGGGCACGCAGGGGCGCGTCGGCCATGAGGCGGTCGAGGGCCGCGGCGTACCCGTCCACGCCGGTGTCCAGGGGGACGAGGACCCCGTTGGTCTCGTCGAGTATTTCCGCGGGGCCGTGCGGGCAGTCCGTGGAGATCACGGGGACGCCGCAGTGCATGGCCTCCACGATGGTCATGCCGAAGGACTCCATGTCGGAGGAGACGGCGGCGAGGGAGCCCTTGGCCCACTCCGTCTCGATCGGGGAGACGGGGCCCATGAGGGAGATGCGGTTGTACAGGCCGAGTTCGTCGATCTGCCGGCGCAGTTTCGGCCGTTCGGGCCCGCGCCCGTAGAGGCGCAGCGTCCACGTGGGGTGGTTGTCCGCGACCTTCGCGAAGGCGCTGATCAGCCGGTCGTAGCGCTTGACGCCGGTGAGCCTGCCCGCGGCGACGATGACGTCCGAGCGCTGCTCGGAGGGTTCGACGGCGGGCTCGGGGACGCTGTTGGGGATGCACAGGATGCGGGCGGTGACGTCCGGCAGTGCCCGGCGGTACTGGGCGGCGTCGGCGTCGGACACGGTCACGAAGGCGTCGAGTCCCGCGATCGCCTTGTTCTGGTGTGCGCGCAGCGTGGCGTTGTGGGCGTCCAGGCTCAGGTGCTCCTGGCCGATGCGCAGATACCTGCTCTGGCCGTCGCGGGCGAGGTAGCCGTTGAGGTCGGGCCGGGTGGCGATCACCACTTCGGCGTCCGTGGCGCGCAGCCAGGCGCCGATGCGCTCGTCCTGGAGCGCCGAGTAGGGCAGGCGCGCGGAGTTCGCGGCGGCGCCGGTGTCCGGGAACATCGTGCACGGCTGCGCGGTGAGCGGGTGGTCGCCCTCGTAGGTGGGGCTGTCCCTGCGCATGTCGATGAGGGCGCTGAGCCGAACCCGCCCGTCGAAGGCGAGTTCGGGCTCGTCGTTCACCTGGTGCACGCTCACGACCTCGACGTCGTGCCGGTCGGCCAGAGCACGGGAGAGGTTGACGGTGGCGCGGATCGTCCCGCCTATGCCATAGGCGTTGTTGATCAGAAACGCGATCTTCATTGCTCTCTCCCCCACGCCGTCGCCCTGGTCGAGGGCGCGCGCTGTTCGCCCCGCGTGGGAGGTCGGCGCCACGCAGGGAAAGTCCTCATTCGGTTGTTCGCAACGTGCTGCGACCGGTTGTTCGCAAGGTGCTGCGACGCGGCCATGCGTCGCCGTATTCGGCCCGGCTTGATTCACCTTGAATCTATTCGCCACGGGGCGACGCACACGTAAAGAGGTTTCGCTGAGCGATTCCGCCCGAGCACGCCCGTCAGGACAGCAGTGAGCCCCCACTTCTCCTACTGCGCTTCCAGTACGCGAACGCGACCATTCAAATCCACAAAGTGTTCACATGTCCAGCAGGGCATTGAGGTCATATGGGATTCACTTGGACATCAAGGTTAAAACGGAGGGGGCGCTAGGCGCCGCGATCCAGACAGCCGGGTGGCGGAGCCGTGAAGATGTGGAGGGCTCGATTCGGCCTGCATGCCATACGTCACGAGCGCACATCAAGTTGCGAATGACCGCGAATGGCTGTGCATGGTTGCGCGTGACGGAGCGCATGATGGAGCGCATGTCGGAGCGCGTGACTTTACCCAACAAGCTTGCTTAATTTCCTGCACTCGACGCAAAGCAGAAGCTGTTTCAGGCCGAAAGCAGAGACTGCTTCAGACCGGAAAACGACCGCCGGCCTCTACCGGCCGTCGGCGGGAACAGCCCCTCGGGGGCCCGGGGCAGCGCCGGCGACCTCCCAGGCCGCCTCGATCATGTGGAAGATCTCGTCCACTGCGGCCTCCGGGTCGTCCGCCTCTCGGGCCACCGAGTAGGCGTCGATCACAAATCTCGCGAGCGCACGGGCGGCGGTCGCGGTCTGCGAAAGGCCGGGGTCTGCGGCGATGGCGGCCGCCAGCGACTCCGCGTGACGCAGCCTCATGGAGTCCTCGTACTCACGCAGGGCGGGGGAAGCGTCGATCATGCGCCAGATCGGTGCGGCGCCGCTCCCCGTGCAGTGCCGCACCAGGGCGTGGGTCTCGCGGCGCAACCCGGGGAGGAGCGGCTCGCCCGGGGCCCGGCCGGTGACCGCTCCCGTGAGGCGCCGCTCGAAGTCCTGATCCTGTTCGAAGACCAAGGCCTCCTTTGCGGCGAAGTGGGAGAAGACCGTGGTCACAGCCACGTCGGCCTCATTGGCCACATCGCGGATGCCCACCGCGTCGTACCCGTGCTCCAGGAAGAGCCGCAGCGCGGTGTCGGCGATCTTCTGACGGGTCGCGGCCTTCTTTCGCTCCCGGCGCCCCGGCGGCATGGTCATGCTCTGACGCTACCAGGCGCAAAGCCGCAACGGCTGCTGAAGCGTAACCGCTAGCCCTATCCCCGGCCGGGCGCCAGTCGCGGCCGACCGATCACTATCAAGGCCAATACTGAACTCGTTGTTAAACCCTAACCGTTAGTGTTACGTTCCTCGGCATGAAGAAAGTGAGCTTCGCCGAGTTCGGCGGCCCCGAAGTCCTGCACCTCATAGACACCGAGAAGCCCCGCACGGGCCCGGGTCGGATACGTGTCGCCGTACGGGCGGCGGGAGTGAACCCCGTCGACTGGAGGGTCCGCGAAGGCCAGGTCCTGTCCGCGCATCCCACGCAGCTGCCCGCCGGAGTCGGGATCGACGCCGCCGGAGTGGTGGACGAGGTCGGCGAGGGCGTCGACGACGTCAAGGTCGGCGACCACGTCTTCGGCGAGGGCGCGAGCACCTACGCCGAGTTCGCCGTCCTGTCGGCCTGGGCCCGCATGCCCGAGGGCCTCACGTTCGCAGAGGCCGCCGGGTACCCCTCCGTGGTGGAGACCGCGCTGCGCGTCATCCGCGAGGTCGGCGTACGGACCGGGCAGACACTGCTGGTCAGCGGCGCGTCCGGCGGCGTGGGATCGGCGGTGCTGCAGATCGCCCGCGTGCGCGGCATCAAGGTGATCGGTACGGCCGGGGCCGCGAACCAGGACTATCTGCGGAGCCTGGGTGCCCTCGCGACGACGTACGGGGACGGCTGGGTCGAGCGGGTCCGGCAGCTCGGCCGTGTCGACGCCGCTCTCGACCTCGCGGGATCGGGTGTGATCCGCGAGCTGGTCGAGCTGACCGGGGACGCGCAGCGGGTGATCTCCATAGCCGATCTCGGGGCGCCGGACCTCGGCGTCCGGTTCTCCGGCGTCGCCGGAAGCGTGCCCGACGCCCTCGCCGAGGCCGCCGACCTCATCTCGCGGGGCGAGCTCCACATCCCGGTCGAGAAGTCGTACACGCTCACCGAGGCCGCCGCCGCGCACGCCGACAGCCAGGCCGGTCATACGCGGGGGCGCCGGGTCATCGTCGTCTGAGACGTTTCCGTTGCCGGTGGGGGGAGCCGCTTTGGCGCGGCGGCTGGATGCTCAGCCTCGGGGGCGAGCCGGGCCAGCCGGGCGCGCCGCTCCGGTGGAGCGGGACGCGCAACTTCGGTACGAGCGACACTCACACGACACGTGCCGGTTCGAGCGCGTCGAGGTCGCACACGTACCGGCCGCCGTGCCGAAGTCCAACTCGGCGGCGCACGCGCCGATCCCGTCCGGGCCCGCCGTCCCCCACTCGGTGGGGGCTGTCTACTTCCTTTTGGTGACGGCGATCCCGGGCACGTGAAGACACATGATCTTCGTCGTCGACCGTTGAGGAGCGGAATGACCGTACCCGCGCGCCCGGTGCACGGCAGGGACCGTGATCGGCGCTTCGATCTGCGCACGACCGCCCTGTTCTTCGTTCTTGTGGCCATCGCCCTGTCCGGCACGGTGTTTCTGGTGCGTGCCGTGGCACACATGGCCGAGAGCAGCCCGCTGTGGGTGGGCTCCCTCGTCGTCGTGGGTGTGGGCGCCACCTGCCTGGGCCGGTCCAGGTGGCGCCGCTTCTCCGCGGCGAGGTGTGCGCGTCGTGCGGCGGAGGTCCTGGAGGAGGCGGCCGAGCGGGCTGCCGCGAGCCTCGACACCGTGGCGGACGACCGCACCGTGCTCGACGGCACCGCAGTCGACGGCGATTGGCTCGACGGCTACGGACCCGACAGCCACGATGTCGACAGCGGCGATGTCGACAGCGGCGATATCGACACCCACGGCGTCGACAGCGACGGCTTCGAGCGGGCCGTAGCCGACCTCTGTGTGCGTGACGCGTGCCAGGAGGTGGAAGTCGTGGGCGGTGCGGGGGACTTGGGCGCCGATGTCCTCGCGGTGGCCCCCGACGGGCGCCGGATCGTCATCCAGTGCAAGCTTTACGGCGAGGACAACAAGGTCGGCTCACAGGATCTGCAGCGCTTCGGCGGCACGTGTTTCACCGTTCATGGAGCCGACGTCGCGGCTCTCGTGACGACGAGCGACTTCACCGCCCCCGCTCTCGCATACGCGCAGACCTGCGGCATCGTCTGTATCGACGGCACGGAGTTGCAGGCGTGGAGCGACGGTACCGGACCGAGCCCGTGGGAGCTGGTGGCCACGGAGCCCGACGCGAGCGGTGAGAACCACTACGGGAGCGGTGAAGTCGGCGACTGGAGCTGAAGC
Source organism: Streptomyces typhae (assembly GCF_009755605.1). Lineage (GTDB taxonomy): Bacteria > Actinomycetota > Actinomycetes > Streptomycetales > Streptomycetaceae > Streptomyces > Streptomyces typhae. The sequence goes on along the minus strand of NZ_WPNZ01000005.1, from coordinate 307,087 downwards.
CCGCGTCGAGCCGGATGCTTACGGGCAGTAGAACCGCAGGGAGGAAAGCCTGTCGTTGTTGTACGAGGCGGGGGCACCGTAGCCGTAGTCACCCTTCAGGCCCCAGTGCCACGACGCTGCGACGTCCAGGATGGAGGGGTGCAGCTCCCCGTTGGGGTCGTCCCAGAACTCCACCTGGCACTGCGAGTTGTTGATCCAGGAGGACACCTGGTTGTCGGCCGGTTCCTTGTTCAGGAAGTGGGTGTTCGTGAGTCTCTGTATCTTGGAGTTCCCGCCCGCCGCCGGTGGGGTGACGATCACCTTCGAGCCCGTTCCGCCTCCGTTCTGGTAGAGGCAGAGTGCCCATTCCGGGCAGCCGCTGTAGGGCGCGTTGTCGGCGGACGCGGGTGCCGCCGAGAAGAGCAGGGCCGCCCCGGCAAGGGCACTCGCGGTGGCGGCGGCGGTCAGCTTGAACGATTTCAGCTTCATGGATTTCTCTCTTCCTGGTGCTACGTGTGACTTGCAGGCACATGTTAGCAGTAGATACGTGTGCACATGTGTGCCCGCAGGTACCACTACAACCCCAGGTCGAGCGCCAGGCACGAGTAGTACTTCCATGAGCCTTCGGTGGTGTACGAGCCGTGCTCTCCGCTGCTGCGACCGGCCTCCACCTCCTCGGACATGTCCTCGAAGCGGATGCGCTCGGGAAGCGCGCCGTACCGCTCGTACCGCGCCGCCGCAGCGGCATCGTTGCTGAGTTCCTTACGCATGTCCGGTCTCCACTTCTTCGTCGCTCATGAGGAAGGTGACTTCATGAGCTCATCGCCCGCAAGAGTGCCTTCGTCGCTCATGAAGGTCGCCTTCGCCGGCTGGTACCGGGTGCTCCCGCCAAGCCCTGGCCGAGCCCTCGCCGAGCCCTCATCGCCACTGGTGACGGATATCAGCGTGCCTCTGCCATCCATCACCTGTCAAGACGGTGATGCATCGCATCCGCCTCCACGATCGCCTCGGTGAAGGCCCCGGGCTGCTCCTGGGGCAGGTTGTGCCCGGCGCGCGGGACGAGGTGGTGCGTCCAGGGGCCCGTGAAGTGCTCGGCGTGCCCGCTTCCGTCGGTCGGCGGGACGACGCCGTCGGCCTGCCCGTCGAGCGTGACCGCGGGAACCGTGATCTTCGGCTGGGCGAGGAGCCTCCGCTCCAGTTCCGCGTATCTGCGGTCACCGGGGGCGGCACCCATCCGGTGCCGGTAGCTGTGCAGCACCACGTCGACGTAGTCCGGGTTGGCCCACAGCGCCGCCGCCTCCGCGAACTCGGCCTCGGTGAACCGCCACTCGGGCGAGTTGCGGCGCCAGACGACGCGGGCCAGGCCCTCCCTGTCCCGCTGGAGCCCCTTCCGCCCGCGCTCGGTCAGGAAGTAGAAGAAGTACCAGCAGCCCTCCTCCACCGCGGGGGCGAGCGGCCCCTGGCTGACGGCGAGGTTCTGGATGAGGTAGCCGTTGACGGAGACGAGGCCCGTGCAGCGCTCCGGCCACAGCGCGGCGGCGACGCCTCCGGCCCGCCCGCCCCAGTCGTACCCGGCGAACAGGGCCCGGGGAACACGCAGGGCATCCATGAACGCGACCAGGTCCACGCCGAGTGCCGCCTGTTGACCGGACCGGAAGGTGTCCGCTCGCAGAAAGCGGGTCCGCCCGTGACCTCGCAGGTAGGGGATGTAGCAGCGGTAGCCGCGCAGGGCGAGGGCAGAGGCCACCTCCCGGTAGGAGCCGACGGGACTGAAGGGCCAGCCGTGCAGGAGGATCACCGGTTTGCCGCGGGTCGGCCCGACGTCGTGGTAGGCGATGTCGAGTATGTCGGTACGGGTTCTGCGCACCGGGCCGAGTGCATACCCCGACGGTTCGGGCCCCGAGCGCTCCGGCCCTGCGCGTTCGGGCCCCGAGCGCTCCGGCCCCGAAGGTTCGGGCCTCGCGGCCGAGGTCTCGATCGTCACTGCCGCTCCCGCCGTCGCAGCCGTCTTGGCCCGGGTCAGTTTCCGCCTGTCGAGCATGTCGCGTCCTCGCGTTCTCGCGTTCTCGCGCCCTCGGTTCGATCCGGGGCGTGCGCGCATCGCACTCACCCACAGAGGGCGTCACCACACTAACAGGTTACGACGACTCGACAAGTGACATCCCACAGCCATGCGAGACACACCTTGAGGCACCAACCAGCCACACGTACGTGTGACTTGTTTTCTCCTCGCCGACATATGGTTGAACATGTAAAGATCCGCACACCTGTCCAGCTCTCGGGCCGGTCGCACCGGTGCTCCACCGGTGACTCCCACACACGAAAGAGTGGTTGCATGTTCACCTCCAGGACGAGGCTCCGCGGCGCCTCCGCTGCCGCCGCCATGACAGTGGCTCTGATCGGCCTCGGGGCCGGAGCGGCAAACGCCGCCGACTGGCCTCCTCTGCGGGAGGGCGCCCACCTCTACTCGGGCACCCATGGGACGGGAACGGTGTCGACAGCCGACCTGAACGACTTCGGCACATGTCACACCCTGTCCGTGCCGGCCCGCTCCGTGCAGGTCGTCTCCGGCTCCGCGTCCGTGGTCCTGTACCCGGGGCGCGGCTGCACCGGCGCCTCCGCGTGGGCCTCCGGTTCCCTCGCTCAGTCCGACCTTCCCTGGGCCGCGCTGAGCTACCGCGTGGTGCCGGCATAACGAGCGTTCGGGTGTGCCCGGCACGGACACCCTGCGGCCGCGTCCGGCACACCTCGGCGGCGGGCGGGGGAACGAGTGTGCCTGCCCGCCGTCGGCGCACCCCTCACGATCGATCCGCCGTCCGCCACTGCCCCGTACGAGGGCTCACACCGTGATGGTCTTGTACTCCGTGTAGGTGCCGAGGCCGACCGCGCCGTACTCGCGGCCGATCCCGCTGGCCTTGACCCCGCCGAAGGGACCGTCGAATCCGACCGGGGCGCCGTTGACCGTGACGGTGCCGGTGCGGATGCGGCGGGCGACCGCCAGAGCACGCTCCTCGTCGGCGGACCAGACGCCTCCGGAGAGGCCGTACTCGGAGTCGTTGGCGATGCGGACGGCGTCGTCCTCCTCGTCGTAGGCGATGACGACCAGGACCGGGCCGAAGATCTCCTCCTGCGCGACGCGCATGGAGTTGTCGACGTCGGCGAAGACCGTGGGGGTGACGTAGTTGCCCTTCTCCAGGCCTGCCGGGACGTGCGGGCCGCCGGTGACCAGCCGGGCACCTTCCTCGATGCCGAGCCGGATGTAGTCGCGCACGCGCTGCTGCTGGTCGGGCCGGATCATCGGGCCGATGAACGTGTCGCGGTCGTTCGGGTCGCCGACCCGCAACGACTCCACCAGGTCCTTCAGCGCGTCGACGACCTCCTCGTAGCGGCTGCGCGGTGCCAGGATCCGGGTCTGGGCGATGCACGACTCCCCGTTGTTGAGCAGTGATCCGAACTTCACGCCCGCCACGGCCTTCTCGATGTCGGCGTCGGGGAGGAGGACCGCGGCGGACTTGCCGCCGAGCTCCAGGCTGACCCGCTTGAGCTGCTCGCCCGCGATCGAGGCGATGCGGCGGCCCGCCCGCGTCGAGCCGGTGAAGGCGATCTTGTCGACCCCCGCGTGCGACACCAGGTACTCGCTGGTCGCACGGTCCGCGGGCAGGACACTGACCACACCCTCGGGCAGACCCACCCGCTCCAGGAGCCCGGCCAGGAAGCCCATGCTCAACGAGTTCTCCGGAGACACCTTGAGGACCACCGAGTTGCCCGCGACCAGGGCGGGGATGAGTTTCGACGTGGCCGAGGAGAACGGTGAGTTCCACGGGATCACGGCGGCCACGACACCGATCGCCTCGCGGCGCACCACACTGCGCACCGGGGACGCCGCGTCGGAGGGTGCGAGGGTCTCCTCCCAGCCGAAGTCCTCCGCCGCCCTCAGATAGGCGTTCGCCTGCCGGGTCAGACCGGACTGTCCCGCGTGGGTGAACCAGCCCGCCGAACCGTTCTCCAGCGAGATCAGGCGGGCGATCTCCTGCGCGCTCTCCTCCCGCAGCGCGTTGAACCGCCGCAAGGCGGCGATCCGGTCCGCGGGCGGGGTCAGCCGCCATGTGCCCGCTTCGAAGGCCTCCCGAGCCGCGGACAACGCCCGGTCGATGTCCGCCGGTTGCGCCTGGGCCGCGCGGCCCACCACCGACCGGTCGTGCGGTGAGGCGATGTCGAGCAGCTCCGGGTCGCTCGGCTCGACCCAGGAACCCCCGATGAAGAGGTGCCCGTAGGTGATCATGCCTGTTCCCTCTTTCTTCTTTCCGCAGGTGCCGGTTCCCTCGACATATCGTTCTTCGCTAACTGTCTCAGCAATGTAGCATTTATTTGTTTTACTACCACATAAAACTGGCCGAACGATCGGAGGTGCGTCACCTGCTTGACCGGTGACTGACGGTGTGCGAGAGTCCTCGCGCCGGCACCGCACCGCTTCGCACTGCCGCACACGTATGACGGAGGTCTCAGATGATCAACAGGCGTACTTTCAGCAAGGCCCTGGGCTTGAGCACCGGCGCCGCTGCCGTCTCCCTGCCCGGCCCGCACGCCCAGGCGTCCGCCGCGACCGCGACCGCCAGCCCCCGGCCTGGCGGCAGCACCACTCCCCCGGTGCCCGTCACCACCCCGGGCACGCACACGCATTTCCCCAGGATGAAACAGGTCAAGGCGGGCGTCCTCGACGTCGGTTACGCCGAGGCCGGTCCGGCGCACGGGCCCGTCGTCCTGTGTCTGCACGGCTGGCCGTACGACATCCACAGCTACGTCGACGTCGCCCCGCTCCTCGCCCGCCAGGGCTACCGCGTGATCGTCCCCTTCCTGCGCGGACACGGCGGCACCCGCTTCCTCTCCGGGCGCACCCCACGTACCGCCGAACAGTCGGCCGTCGCGCTCGACATCCTCGCCCTGATGGACGCTCTCAAGATCCAGCGGGCGGTCCTCGCCGGCTTCGACTGGGGTTCGCGCACCGCCGACATCATCGCCGCCCTGTGGCCCGAACGCGTCAAGGCCCTCGTCTCGACCGGCGGTTACCTCATCACCGACGTCAAGGCGCAGTCGGAGCCCGCAGCCGCGGCCGTCGAGCACAACTGGTGGTACCAGTGGTACTTCGCCACCGAGCGCGGCAAGAAGGCCATGGAGGACGTGGAAAAGCGGATCGCCCTGTGCCGCCACGTGTGGACACTCGTCTCCCCCACCTGGGACTTCGACGACGCCACGTTCGAACGCACCGCCCGGTCCTTCCGCAACCCGGACTACGCCGCCATCGTCCTCCACAACTACCGCTGGCGCATCGGCCTCATCAAGGGCGAACCCCGCTACGACCGGTACGAGAAGCAGCTCGCCGCGCGGCCACCCATTCACGTACCCACCGTCACCCTCGACGCGGCCCTCGACCCCTTCACGCTGCCCGGCGACGGCTCGGCCTACCGCGACCACTTCACAGGCCCCTACGAGCACCGCACCCTCGCGGATGTCGGCCACAACCTGCCGCAGGAGGCACCCACGGCCTTCGCCCAGGCGGTCGTCGACGCCGACCACCTGTGAGCACCGGCCTCGGCCGCTGAACAACACCTGTCACGAAGGTGTGCCACATGTGCTACTTGTGTTCACACTCTTGTGGCGCTAGAAGCGTCAGGCTCCACATTCCACGGCTAGACTCGGTGCGGTGAGAGCCGACGCAGCACGCAACCTGGAAACGGTCCTGGCCACCGGAGCCCGCATGCTCGCCACCGACCCGGGAGCCAGCATCGCGAGCATCGCTGCCGAGGCGGGGGTGGATCGGCGCACCGTCTACCGGCGCTTCGCCTCCCGCGACGAACTCCTCGCCGCCATCTACGAAGCCCGCCTCACCGCCATCGAAGCGGCCATCGAGGACGCCCGGCTGCGCGAAGCACCCGTCGCCGTCGCCCTGCACCGCTACGTCGAGAACATCATCACCGTCAACCGGACCTGGCCCGTCGACCTCACCCGCATGCTCACCGACGACGCCGTCCGCAGGCGCAGGGACACATCCGTCCAGGAAGTCGACCGCTTCCTGCGACGGGCCACCGACGAGGGTCTCCTGCGCCACGACCAGCCCGAGGGCTGGGCGAACGCGCTCCTGCCCCAGCTCATGCACCTGGTGTCGCGCCGACTGCCGGAGCTGAGCCCCGGTCAGGCGGCGGACCTCGTCGTCGACACCCTGCTCCGGGGCCTCGGGGTGTCCTGACACACCTGCTTCGGCAGCTGAAGATCTTGAAGAGTTTCACACCGCTGCCGGTAAGGGCCGGTTCAGCGCAGGAGGATGTGGGGGCGATGGAGTCGATCGACGCGAGGATCGTCGGCCGTGAACGCGAGTTGGAGGAGCTGTCGCGCTTCGTCACGGCCGCGGGGGGCCGGGCCCTGGTCCTCCGGGGCGACACGGGTGTGGGCAAGAGCGCCCTCCTCGACCACGTCGTCGACCTCTCCGCCGCCGAGCAGCACCGGGTGGTCAGGGCAGCCGGGGTCGAGGCCGAGTCGGGGCTGCCGTTCGCAGGCCTGCACCAGTTCCTGTATCCGCTGCTGCCGTCCATCGAGCGCCTCGACGACCAGCACCGGAGGGCCTTCGACGTCGTGTTCGGCAGGGGCGAGGGCTCGCCTCCCTCGGTCATGGCTCTCGGCATCGCCGTCCTCGACCTGCTCTCCCTCGTCGCGTCGCAGCAGCCGCTCCTGCTGGCGCTCGACGACGGCCAGTGGTTCGACACCGCAAGCATCGAGGTGTGCGGGTTCGTGGGGCGACGGCTCACCGGCAGCTCCGTCAGGCTCGTCGTCGGGCTGCGCTCCGACGTGCCCTCCGGATTCGACACGGCCGCGCTGCCCCGACTCGACGTGTGCACACTGTCGGAGGCGGCCGCCGCACACCTCCTGGATCTGCGCAACCCCGGACTCGACCCCCGGACCCGCCGTCTGATCCTCGACGAGGCGCAGGGAAACCCGCTGGCTCTGCTGGAGCTGCCCCCACATGTGCTGCGCGGCGGCCGGGCGGTGGGCGAGCGGGAGGCCCTGCCCGGATACACCGGCATCCCCCTGCCGCTGCGTCTTCAGGACGTGTACGGCGCCCGGGTCGCGGCGCTCGACGACGCCGTCCGCGCGGAACTCCTGCGGGGCGCCCTCGACGGCGTCGGAGCGGGCACGGCGACCGGGCACGGCCCCGGCACGCGCTACCGCATGCGGGACGCCGACGAGGCCGCGGCGGCCGGTCTGCTGGACATCGATCCGCTCACCGGGGACTTCGTCTTCCGGCACCCCCTGGTGCGGTCGACGGTCGTCCAGAAGGCGACCCCCAACCAGCGGCGCGCGGCACACGCCGCCCTCGCGCACGTGCACCGCGAGGACGTGGAGCGGCGCGCCATGCACCTGGCGGCTTCGACCATCGACCCCGACGAGCAGGTCGCGGCCGCCCTGGAGGCGGCCGCCGACTCGGCCACCCTGCGAGGCGGCTCGCTGGCCGCCGTGTCCTGGCTGACCCGCGCGGCGGAGCTGAGCGAGAGCCACGAGGCGCGGTCCCGAAGGCTGGGCAGCGCCGCGTTCGTCGCCGGTCACGCCGGACTCCTGTACCGGGCGCGGGAACTGGTCCGTTCCGACACCGCGCCGGGCACGGACGAATCCCCGGCCGCGGTGGTCGCCTCGGCCTACGTCGCGCTCTACGAGGACGGCGACGTGCGGTCCTCGCAGCGCCACGTCCTGGCCGCGATCGAGAACCTCCGCGACCAAGGTGTGCGGCAGCCGGACGAGGTGCTCACACGTCTGGTCAACCTGCTCCTGGCCGTCAACCAGTACGCGAGCGACGAGGCTTCGTGGCAGCGGGCACACGAACTCCTGGGCTCCCTGGGTGACCTGGTGCCCCCGAACTCCCGCATATACGAGGACGCCTGGGGCGACGTGGTACGGCGCGGCACCGGCGTGCACGAGCGGCTGAAGGGCGCCCTCGCCGACCTCCACCGGCTCGAACCCTGGGAGATCACCCGGCTGTGCGTCGCCGCCTACCACGTGGACACCCTCGGCCCCCACCGGCCGCAGCTGCAGCGCATCGTCGACCGCGAGGTGGAGACCGGAGCCGTCGCGTCGGGCATGACCATGCTGCACCTGATCATGCTCGACCAGATGGCGACCGGCGACTGGGACGAGGCCGAACGGACCGGGCGGCGCAGCCTGGACCTGACGACGTCGCACGACCACGCGCTGTTCGCCCACCACACCCGCGCCTACCTCGGTCTGCTCGCCGCGATGCGCGGCGACACCGAACAGGCACGGGAACTCCAAGTCACCGTCGACGCCTGGGCCCGCCCGCGCGGCGTCGGCTTCCTCACCCAGATCGCCGACGCCATCGGCACCACCGCCGCGCTCACCGACGGCGACTACGAAGCCGCCTACCTCCATGCCATCGGCATCACACCTCCCGGCACCTTCACCCCGTACGCCCACCAGGCCCCCCGCACCCTCCTCGACCTCGTCGAAGCCGCTCTGCACACCGGCCGCACCGACCAGGCGCGCCGGCACGCCCTCGCCGCACACCGCGCCGGGCTCCCCGCCGTCTCGCCCCGGCTCGCCCTCGTCACGTACGGCGCCCTCGCCATGACCGCCACCGACCCCGGCGAGGCCGACGACATGTACCAGCGCGCCGTGTCCCACCCCGCCGCCGCGGATTTCCCCTTCGAACTCGCCCGGATCCACCTCGCCCACGGCATCCGGCCGCGTCACACCCAGGGTCGTAAGGCCGCACACCTTTCCCTGACACTCGCCGCCGAGACCTTCGAACGGCTCGCCACACCCGCCTGGGCCGAACGGGCCCGAGCCGAGCTCCGCGCCACCGGTGCCCCCGCGCGCACCTCCACAGCGCGCCTCGCCACCCTGACGTGGCAGGAACACCGGATCGCCGATCTCGCCGCGGGCGGTCTCACCAACAAGGAGATCGGCGCACGCATGCATCTCTCGCCGCGCACCGTCAGCTCCCACCTCTACCGGGTCTTCCCCAAACTCGGCATCACCTCCCGCGCCGCCCTGCGCGACGCCCTCGGCACGCTGCCCGACGACCGGGGCGTGTGACGTCGGCCGAGCGCGCTCACACCTTCACGGACCGGGCGCGGACACCCCGCTCGTGCAACCAGCCGAGCACGTGGTCGGCGACCTGGCGCCAGCCGCTGTCGATGACGAGCGAGTGGGCGCGGTCCGCGAACTGCTTCAGGTCGGTCACCGCCGCGGTGTCGCCGTACAGCTTGTACACCGCGCGCGTGACCGAGTCCGGGACGAGCCTGTCCTCCTGTCCCGAGACGAGCAGGAGCGGGCCGCGGGCCGTGTTCCCGGCGTCCGCAGTGGCGCGCGGGCTGCGGTCCGCGCCGCCGCACCCCAGGTCGGTGAGCACACGTACGGGGACCGGTACCGCGTAGCGCTCGTGGAGCCGGCGGGACTCCTCCGCCGCGACCGTGTTCGCGAAGACCTGACGGAACTGCTCCGGGTGCAGGGACACCGGCTCCGCGGCCGGACCGGGCCGGGCGCGGAGCCGGAGCCGGGCGGGAGGCGCGGGCAGCGGGACGTCGTTGACCGGGGCGGGGGCGATGGCCACCGCGGCGCGGCCGACGCCTGAGGTGATGAGGTGCTGGGCGATGAGCCCGCCGACGGAGTGGCCGACGAGCACCGGCGCGGTGTCGAAGGAGCGCACAATGCCGGCGTAGTGGTCGGTGAGCGCGTCCAGACCGACACGGCCGAGGGCACCCGGTGCCTCGCGCGTGTCCCGGGCGGTGGCGGACTCCCCCGGCCACCCGGGAGTGACGGCACGGTACCCCCGGCTCGTGAAGCGCTCCGCCCACCGCTCCCAGGACCGCGCGTGCATCCACGCGCCTTGGATGAACACGACGGGAGTACGTTCCACGGCTGGCTCCTCCGAGCATGACGACCATCCGGCACCGGCACGGCGGTGACCTGCTTCAGCATCGTTCAAGCCCGGTCCGGGGGCGACAGTCGAATGACTCAACGTGCCCGGCCCGCCGCACGGCCCGGATTCCGCCACGCCGACGGAATCTCGACCGTCAACTTACCTATGTACGCCGCGCCGCCGGGGTCGAGAGTAGGTCGAGCCAACCTCCCCCACAGCGAAGGATCCCAGCGGCATGAGCGGCTTTCCCTCAGGTGTACAGGCCGAATCGACGGCACGGCACGGTCGCCCTCAGCTGACCCTGGACGTCGAGCGTGTCCTCGGTGTCTCCGTACGACAGGCGATCAGGGCCGAGTTCACCTTCGACCCGAACACCCCTCTGGCCGTGTGTGCGCGGTTCGAGATCCAGGGCGGACCCTGTGTCCTGTGGCGCATCGGCCGGGATCTGCTCCGGCGGGGTTTGCACACGAGGAGCGGCAGCGGCGACGTCCAGCTCTGGCCGTCGCCCTCGGAGAACCGGCCGACCGCGTGGCTCCGACTGGCCTCCGGGGACATGGCGGCGCTCTTCGAACTGCCGGCGCAGCCACTCGCCGAGTGGCTGGAGCACACCTACGACCTCGTTCCCGCGGGCCGTGAGCTCTCGGAAGTCGACTGGGACGTCACTGCCGCGGCCCTGCTCGACAGGCGCTAGTAGGTCGTCACGAGAGGCTTCGTCTCGTCGACGGTGTACGTGGACAGCATCATCGTCGTCACCCTGCCGACGTTGCGCGCGTTGTGAATGGCACCGGTCGGGATGAAGAACGGGTCCCCCGTGCGCAGGCGCAGCGGCGGCCTGTCGTCGAACTCCATCAGGACGTCGCCGCGGATGATGTAGCCGACCTCGATGCCGGGGTGGCTGTGCCGTCCCGACTCCTTGTGCCGGGGTATCTGCACGAGTGTCTGCACGGCCTTCCAGCCCTTGGCGGGGGAAGGGTGTTCCTGGAGGAGTGTGCGTGTGACACCCGAGGTGGGGTCGGTGTGCCCGCCGGACTCCGTGGCACCGGCGGGCACCGACAGTGCGGCTGTGCCCAGCGCACCGGCCGCCGCGGCACCGCTCGTACGCAGAAGAAGGCGTCGATTGATCATCGTGTCTCGCAACTCTTCGAAGGGAAAGGACGGTCGGAGCCGTGTGGAGAGTCGGCGACCGTGTGTTCCCTCAGGCAACCAGGTGTCAGAAACACACACAAGGCCAAAGTTGGCCAACTCACACGTGTGTGCTCATCCGCCCTCACCGCTCACACCTCAGCCCTCGTGTGCTTCTACAATGGCGGGGCACCGATGGGGGACACAGATGGCACACTTCACAACGTTCACACCTGCTCCGGCTCCGAGTGAGCGGCTGGTGGGACGCGAACAGGACCTGGACCGTGTCTCCGCGGCGCTCTCCAGGGAAGCGGGTGGCGCCCTACTCCTGTCCGGGGACCCCGGTGTCGGCAAGTCCGCCGTCCTGGACGCCGTGGCCGCGGCAGCCATGGCGAGCGGCACGCAGGTGCTGCGTGCGGCCGGCGTCCAGTTCGAGGCGGACATCAGCTACGCGGCCCTGCACCAGATCCTGCTGCCGCTGCACGGCAACCTGAGCCGCCTGAGTGCCCCCAGCCGGGAGGCGATGGGCGTCGCCCTGGGTTTCGGGGCCGGCCCGCCGCCCGAGCGTCTGATCGTCTGCACCGCCGCCCTGCACCTGCTGCGGTCGGCGGCCGAGGACGGCCCCGTCCTGCTGATCGTGGACGACCTCCCCTGGGTCGACCGGGCCAGCGCCGCCGTCTTCGGCTTCCTCGCCCGCCGCCTGTCCGGTGAGCGCGTCCGCTTCCTCGGCGCCTCCCGTACGGGCGTGGACAGCTTCTTCGACGGCAGCGGACTGCCCACGTACGAGCTGCCCGCCCTGGACGCGCCGTCCGCCGCCCGCCTGGTCGACGTGCACTTCCCCGACCTGGCGCATCCGGTGCGCCGTCGCCTCCTCGACGCGGCGCAGGGCAATCCGCTGGCCCTGCTCGAACTCCCCGGCGCACTGCGCACGGACCAGCGCCGGGCGCGGGAGGTCCTGCCCGCCGTCCTGCCGCTGGGCGAACGCCTCCAGTCCCTGTTCGTCTCCCGGGTCCGCTCCCTGCCTGCCGCCACCCGCACCCTGCTGCTGCTCGCCACCCTGGACGGGACCGGCGACCTCGGGGTGCTGTCGGCCGCCGCGCGGGACACCCGCGGCCACGCCGACCTGCGGGACCTGGATCCGGCCGAACAGGACGGCCTCGTACGCGTGGAGGAGTCCCCGCGCCGCCTGGCCTTCCGCCACCCACTGATCATGTCGGCCGTCGTCGAGGCCGCCACCAGCAGTGCGCGGCGGGCGGCACACCGCGCCCTCGCCCGCGTGCTCGCCGACAACCCGGAACAACGGGCCTGGCATCTGGGAGAGGCCACGCTCGAACCCGACGAGGACGTGGCGTGCCTCCTGGAGCTGGCCGCGCGGCGCATCCTGGACCGCGGGGACGCCGTCGCCGCGATCGCCGCGCTCACCCGGGCCGCGGACCTAAGCCCGCTGGGCGGCGACCGCGCGCGCCGCCTCGCGGAGGCGGCCTATGTGGGCGCCGAGGCGATCGGCGCGCTGCACAGCGCATCGGAGCTCCTCGAGGACGCCTGGCGGGCGGATCCCGGGCACGGCGCGTCACTGCGGTCCGCGACCGCCGCGGTCCAGCTCGTGCTCAACGGGGACGGGGACCTGGTGACCGCCCACCGCCTCCTGGTCGGCGCCATCGAGGAGGGCGGCCACGGCTACGACGCCGACGACCCGGCGCTCGTCGACGCCCTGCACTTCCTGTTGCTGCTGTGCAACTACGGGGCCCGTGAGGAGCTGTGGGCGCCGTACTGCGCGGCCGTGTCCCGGCTGCGGCCCGCTCCCCCGCCGCTGCTCCTGGTCGCCGCCCGGACCTGGGGCGATCCGGCCCACGCGGACGCGGCGACGCTGCGCGCCCTCGACGAGATCATCGACGACACGACGAAGGAGACCGATCCCGCCCGCGTCGTACGGGTGGGGACCGCCGCGCTCTACCCGGACCGGCTGCACGCGGTGCGCGAGGCGGCCTGGCGACTGGTCCGGCAGGGGCGCGAGGGCGGCCCCGTACGCAGGCACATCGGCGCCCTGCTGCACCTGGGCCTCGACGACTACCACCGCGGCGAGTGGGCCGAGGTCCGGGAGCTGTCGGAGGAGGGCCTCACGCTGTGCTCGACATCCGGGTACACCGTGTGCACCTGGTTCTTCCAGTACACCAAGGGCCTGGTCACCGCGTCCCAGGGCGACACCGCCACGGCGCACGCGCTCGCCGGCGCGATGACGAACTGGGCGGCGCCCAGGGGCATCCAGGCAGCGGTGCACTGCGCGCAGCACGTCCACGCCCTCGCACACATCGCAGACGGCGACTTCGACGCGGCGTTCGGACGTGTGCACACCATCAGCCCCGCCGGGACCATCCTCCCGTATGTACCGCACGCGGCATGGGTGTTCTTCGACCTGGTGGAATCCGCCGTACGCACCGGTCGGCGCGCGGAAGCGTCCGCACATGTGCGCGCGCTGCGCGGAACGAACGTGGCCGGGCTCTCGCCCCGCCTCGCCCTGCTCGCCGGCGGCGCCGAGGCCCTCGCAGCGGAGGACGGGGCACAGACGGCCCGCCTGTTCGCCGCAGCGTTGGCCGTGCCGGAGGCCGAACGGTCACCGTTCGCCGTGGCGCGGGTGCGGCTCGCCCAGGGCGAGTGGCTGCGCCGCTCGCGGGCCCTGTCGGAGTCCAAGGCTCCCCTGGCGGCCGCCCTGGAGACCTTCGAGCGGTTGGGGTCCGCGAGCTGGGCCGAGCGCGCCCGCAAGGAACTGCGGGCCGCGGGCCGTGCCGTACCGCCCGCCGACGGCGTGCCCGGGTCGTCCCTCACCGCTCAGGAGCGGGAGATCGCGGAGCTCGCCGCCACCGGACTGACGAACAAGCAGATCGCCGAGCGCCTGTTCATCTCGCACCGCACCGTCGGCGCCCACCTGTACCAGATCTACCCGAAGCTCGGCATCGCGTCCCGGACGGCGCTGCGGGACGCGCTCCCCCCGCCGGTCCGCCCGGCTGAAAGGTGACAGTCAGGTGACCGATGTGCGCGTCCCGTCCCCTGGCGAAGGGTGAGGGCGGCAGACGTCGTACCACGAAGGGGAACCCAGCCATGCACCGTGACCAGTCACCCCTGCGGGCTCACCCGGCGACCGAGCAGGTGCCTTCGCTGCTCGTCGACCTCGACCTGATGCTCGACGAGTTCACCCGGCGCCCCCTGCAGGCCGAGTTCCGCTTCGACCCGGGCACGCCCGCCGTGATCGGCGTCGAATTCCTGGTGGAGCGGGGAGCGAGTCGCTCGTGGAACATCGGACGTGAACTCCTGCACCGCGGCCTGACGTCGATGAGCGGTCTCGGTGAGGTACGCATGTGGCCGACGCTGCCCGGCGGACCGCCCTCGTCCTGGCTGCTCCTCGAATCACCGGAGGTGGAAGCCCTGTTCGAGCTGCCCACGGCACAGCTCGCGAGGTGGCTCGACGCCACCTACCGGATCGTCTCGGCCGAGGCGGAGTGGGACGTCCTGAACTGGGACGGACTCCTCGACGAGTTGACCGGGGGCCCGGGAACGCCGACCGACGCCTGACGGAGCAGCTCCCGACGACTCTCGCGCGCCTTCCGGCACTTGACGGAACCAGCACCAGGCGGAGCCGGCACTGCAAGGACACCCCTTCAAGGACGACATAGCCAAGGACGACATATTCAAGAACGACCACCGGCCTCGCATCGTTCCCATGACGACAGCGTGATCGCCGTGCGAGGGTGCCGGGTACGGCAGGGCACCGCCGCACGGCCCGAACAGGAGGCGCTCCATGAGCCCGCACGAGCAGTGTCCGCACCGGAACGGCACGGTGGTCCTCGATCCCGCCTTCAAGGCGGACGCGCCCGCACGGTACGCCCGGCTCCGGGAACTCGGCCCCCTGCACCCGGCCGAGTTCCACCTCGGCCTGAAGGGCTGGGTGGTCGTCGGCTACGACCTGGCCCGGGAGGCACTGACCCACCCCCACCTGCTCAAGGACTCCGCGCCGGCCGCCGAGGCCCTGGCCGCCGCGGGCTATGTCCTGCACAAGCCGTCGGTCGGGCTCGGCGCGCAGATGATGGAGGCCGACCCGCCCGAGCACACCCGGCTGCGCCGCCTCGCCGCGGCGGCCTTCACCCCGCGCCGTACGGCCGACATGGCGCCCCGCATCGAACAGATCGCGCACGAACTCATCGACGCGATGCCGCCGTCGGGGGAGGTCGACCTGGTCGAGGCGTTCAACGCGCCACTGCCCGCCACGGTCGTCGCCGAGCTTCTCGGCATCCCCGACCAGCACCATCTGGACTTCCGGCGCTGGTCGGGGCAGGCGCTCCAGGTGGCGTCCCCCGAGCACCGCCCGGCGCTCGCCTCGCTGCACGGCCTGCTCGCCGAGCTGCTCGCGGACAAACGCCGCCGCCCCCAGGACGACCTGCTGTCCGCGCTGGTGGCCGTGCGCGACCAGGAGGACGGGCGGCTGTCCGAGGAAGAGCTGGTCGGCACGGCGATGATGCTGGTCGTCGCGGGCCACGAGAGCACGGTGAACCTGCTGGGCAACGCCGTGCTGTCCCTGCTGCAACACCCCGACCAGCTGCGCCTGTTGCGGGAGCGGCCCGAGCTGATGCCCGGCGCGGTGGAGGAGTTCCTGCGCCACGACACTTCCGTCGAGCGCTCGACCAGCCGCTACGCGTCGCGGGACCTCGAACTGGGCGGGGTGCCGATCCCCCGGGGAAGCATGATCGTCGTGGCCCTCGGTTCGGCCGGTCACGACGCTCCCCAGGCGTCCGGTGACATCCCGCCCGTCTTCGACGTCTCCCGTTCCGGTGCCCGCCATCTGGCCTTCGGACACGGCGTCCACTACTGCCTGGGCGCCCCGCTCGCCCGCTTGGAGACCACCATCGCCCTTCGCATCCTGCTGTCGCGCGTACACGACCTGGAACTTGCCGTTCCGCGGGAGTCGTTGGAATGGATCGGTTCGGGGATCATTCGCGGGGTGTTGTCACTTCCGGTGCGCTGCCGCGTCGATGACGCACGCCGCCGCGCCGGCTGACTGCGTACGTCGGTGACGGCGCCGGCCGGGGCACGAGCGGTGCGCGGGCGGGGGTACCGCACCGGACTTCCGACACCCACCGCACCGGACTTCCGGGCCCCCGCACCGGACTTCCGGCACCCACCGCACCGGACTTCCGCACCGGCCTCCCAGGAACCGCAGCCGCCGGTCACCGGAGTCCGCAAGCGGTCCGTTCAGCGCCGGGGCGTGGACACGCAGCGGAAGCTGCTCGCGGCGGACGGGTCGCCGTGGCCCTTGTAGCGGGAGACCTGCGGGTATCCGCACAGGTCACGGGTGACGTTCTTCCCGTGGGCATTGACGAGCGTGGCGGGCAGCGTCCGGGGGGCCTTGCCCTGCTCGACCCAGGCCCGCAACGCGCCGAGGTCGTCGGTGGTGCCGTCGCCCTTGTTGAGTCCGCAGTGCACCGTGCCGGGGGCGAGGAAGAGGCGGTGGAAGCCGTCGACGCGCCGGGCGCCGCCCATGGCCCGCTCGACCTGACGGCGGTACTCGACGGTGCCGTGGCTGGGAATGTACTGGTCGGCCTGCCCGTGCCAGCTGAGGAGCTTGCCGCCGGACGCGCGGAAGGCGGACAGGTCGGGGTCGTCGGTGCCGACGACCTTGTCGTACTCGGCCTCGGACTGCTTGAACAACTGGGTGAACTCGCCGTACGTGATCGTCGACACGTCGAACGACGGCTGCTTCTTCAGCCAGGTGGTGACCCACAGCCGGGGTACGGGGAACGGCTCGCCCCGCACCTGGCCGCTCTCGTCGGGCCCGGACACGCCGGCCAGTCCGGACAGGTCGGCACCGACCGGGACACCGGCCCACAGCCGCTTGCCCGACGTGGTGCGCGGGCCGTCCCATATCTTGCGGACCACGGCCGCGTCGGCGGCCGTGAGGGTCAGCCTCCTCCCGTCGCACAGCACCGTGGTGCCGATCAGGCGGCGCGGGTCGAAGCCGCACCGTGCCGGGTCGCCGACCAGACCGTCCTCGACGCCGTCGAGCGGGTCGCAGGCCTCGACGGCGGCGTCGGTGAAGGCCTTGAACTCGCAGGCGGACGGATAGGTCTTCTCGTTGTTCATGACCACCTGCGGCCACAGGGTGGCGACCTCGAACTCGTCCCAGTGGACGGCGGGCGCGTTGGCGAGGATGCCGTCGTAGTCGTCGGGGTACCGCTGGGCCTCCATGTAGCCCTGCCGTCCGCCCGTGGAGCAGCCGTTGAAGTACGAGAAGGAGGGGCGCCTGCCGTAGACGTCGTCGACGACGTCCTTGCCGACGGCCGCCGCCTCGTGCTGGGAACGGGAGGCGAAGTTCTTCAGGAGAGGCGTGTTGACCCGTCCGGCGCGGTCGAGCGCCCAGCCCGTGTCGAGCACGTCGCCGAGCCCCGCGTCGGTGGTGGTCGCGGCGTAGCCGTTCTTGACCGCGCCGGCCAGTCCGACACCGTTGTCCCCGGCCGCGTAGGCACTGCCGCCCAGCGCTTGGAAACGCCCGTTCCAGCCGCTCACGGGAAGCCAGGTCCGTACTGCGGCGTGATCGTCGGCGCCAGGGTGGGTGAGAGTGACCGTCACCTCGCAGTAGGCGGGGACCCCGGTGACCGTGCCGCCCAGGATCCCGCTGCCGTGGACCGTGCCGCCCTCCTGACGGACGGCCGTCACGGACTCCACTTCGGTACCGGCGGGAGCCGACACGGACGGCACGGAGCAAGTCGCCCGCACGGGGCCGGTATCCGCCCTCGGCGCCGCCGATGCCGTCGGCAGACACACTGCTGCGGCCAGCGGCACACCTGCCGCGAGGGCGGTCAGGAGTCGTCTCATGTTCTTCCTTCCGGGGAATGGCCTGATGACCAGGTGGGTGGGCGCGCGAAGACGTAGGTGTGCATAGGCGCACACATGTGTGCCCTTCGCGCCGCACACTCAGACCGTATCACCGGTTAAGAGGGTGACGACAGGAGAAGGTGATCCCTGACCGCACGCGGAACGCCCGTTCCCGGCGAACCGGAGTTCGCCGGGAACGGGCGCGGAGGCCGTACCTCAGGAGCGGTAGTCGCGCAGGAACAGCGAGGTGGCGGGGTCGCTGCGCGAGGCGTCGACGCCGTTGCCCCCGCCGTAGTCGTTGCGCTCGTTGTCCGCCCAGTCCTGGATGGGGCCGCCCGAGGTCCTCAGGTGCTGGAAGGCACCCGCGTCACCGGCGGCGGACCCGAACTGGAACAGCCGGGAGGTGTCGGCATAGGGACGATAGGGCTCGTACGGGCCTCCTGAGGTGGTCTGCTTGGTCAGGGTGTTGTTGAAGAAGACGTTCTGCTGTCCGCTGGACCCGGACCAGCCGATGCCCTTGCTGCCGGCCGCCCAGTAGATCGGCCACCAGGTGCCGTTGTCGCCGCCTCCGCCTTCGCCACCGCAGTTGGTGTCGCACTCGCTCGACGAGTGGTTGTAGGGCACGTGCACGGTGTTGTTCTCGAACAGGTTGCGACGTTCCCAGCCGCCGTGCAGGTTCAGGTCGGAGTCGAAGTCGTTGCCGATGGCGACGTTGCCGGAGGACGACCACTGGAAGGTGAAGTGCCGCAGGTTGCGGCTGGTGTTGAAGGCGTACAGGGAGTCCCAGACGCGGCTGCCGCGCAGGTATCCGTTGCCGCCCTTGCCCTTGTTCCAGGCGCCGTCGAACACGTTGTGCTCGATCTGGATGTTCCTTGCCACCTCGGTGACGATCGGGTGTGAGCCGACCATGTCGGCGCGGACACCGCGCACCCAGGAGTCGGCGGCCCACTTGAAGACGATGCCGTGCATGGCGTACTCGGGCGCCATGTTGCCGTAGTTGTGCACGGCGTTGGCCGGGGTGAACTGATACGTGCCCCCGTTGAGCTTGGGCAGGCCGTTGATGTCCTGGGTGAAGGAGAAGTCCTCGAACCCCACATCGGTGATCATCTTCAGCGCGGTGACCTTGCTGGCGTAGGGCTTGCCGCCCACACCGAGGGGCGGGGAGCCGTCGGAGGTGGAGTCGACCGGTACGTCGTACTCCAGCGGCTTGTCGATGGTGACGGTGTGCTTGCCGGCGTCCACGGAGGCGATGGTGAACACCTGCTGGCGCATGTGGAGGTTCTCCAGCCGGCCGTCGTCCGCAGAGGCTCCCGCGACCTCCTGGGTCTGGTAGAACTTCAGGCTGTTCGCCGCCCCCACCCACAGGTCGCCGCCAGGCTTGAAGGCGTCCATCTTCGCCTTGGAGTTCAGCTGGATGGTCCGGTCGCCCTTGCGCGCGGCGTAGTGCGCGTCGGCGGTGGATCCGCCCACGGCGACACCCGACTCCCAGTGCTGGTTGATCGAGCCCTCGAAGAGGTCACGGCGATTCTCCGGGATCTTGTCGGGGAAACCGCAGATCTTGAGGTACTTCTCGGCGGCCTCCCGGGTCTGGACCCGGAAGAGGCCGCGGCCCGGCCAGATCCAGCCGCCCGTTCCGACGTTGTTGCCCGTCGTGAACTCGCACTTGTGGGTCATGGCGGTCTGGTTCCAGCGCTCGCCCTTCTCCGTCAGCTTGTCGTACCGGGTGTTCTCGTCGGGGCGGAAGACGATCCGTGAACCGTTCGCCGGGTCCGACCCCTGCCCCCGGATCACGAGGTAGGAGGCGTCCACGGCGAGCTGCTTGCGGACGTCGAGCACACCCTTGGGCAGCTCGATGACCGACAGCCTTCCGGGATTCGCGCTCGGCGAGCAGGAGTCGCGGATCTGGTCGATCGCGCCCTGCAGGCCCGCCGTGTCGTCCTGCCCGTCGTCGGGACGCACCTTGAACCGCTGGTCGAGGGCGGACGGGGTGATGTGGCAGGTGGGGTCGGAGTTGCGGGAACCGGCGCCCGGCAGCACCTCACCGGCGCGGTATCCGGCCCGGCTCCAGTCGGGCAGCCCCGCTACGGGCGCGCGCCGGTTGCTCCTGCTCAGCACCGTGTTGTTGTCGACGGACCCGTCGACGTCTCCGGGCGGGCTCGTCGCCCTGCCCACGCAGGACGACACCACTGGGGAGTCGCCGAGCTTGCCCGCGATCTTCGTCAGGCAGGCGGACAGGGCCAGCTGGCCGTAGTGGTTGGGGTGGATGGCCTCCTGTTGGTTGCCCTGGGCCTGCCAGGGCAGGTCCTTGAGTCCGTCGACCACGTACGGGACCCAGCGCACCCACTCGGCGTGCTCGGCCGGGAGCGGCGACGACAGCTTGTGGTCCGCGCCCGCCTGCCGCGTGGTCCTGCTGCACAGCTCGTGTCCGGCGAACGCGTCCTGGAGGTCCAGGAAGGACACCCCGGCCTCGTTCGCGGCGCCGCGCAGCATGGCGCTGATCCGGGGCACCACGGAGGTGTGCGCCCAGTCGCTGTCCGCGTCGAGGAAGGGGCAGCCGCCGCTCAGGTACCGGCTGTAGTTGGCCGGGGGGACCGGCGCGTTCTCCGGGTCGCGGTAGTCGCGGCCGAGCGGCAGCGGGTTGGCGTAGGACTGCAGCACGATCTGGTACGTGCCGTCCTCCTGGCCCGCCTCGCGCAGCGTCTTGCGGACGGCCTCGACCGTCTGCACCACCTTGCCGCGCACCGGGCCGAGGCCGTCGGCGAACTCCTTCTCCTTGGCGCCCCGGCAGCCCTTGTTGAACAGGGAGGGGTAGAAGTACGCCTTGACGCAGTCCTGGAGGATGTCGGCGAACTTCAGGTCGTTGCCGCCGACGGACAGGACCACCAGACGCACGTCGTTGTTCTGCGCGATGTCGCGCAGGTCGTCGATCTGGGGGCGCTGCCCCTTGAAGCCCGTCGTCGTGACGTTGTCCGTGGTCGCCCCGGAGCAGGCGATGTTGAACCGTCTCTCCGCGGGCACGCCGTCGAAGTCCACCCCCTTGATCTCCGCGGAGTCGGACCGGTCGCAGGCGCTGCCGCCCTTGTCGTACGACGTGTCCCCATAAACCTTGGACACGTCGTGGTCGCAGACGCTCTCCTCGCCGTTGCAGTTCACGGCGGCACGGTCGGTGCCCCGGGCCGATCCGGTCGCGGAGGCGGCGGCGTTACCGGCCCACCGCCCGCCCTCACCGGAGATGTAGCTGTCGCCCATGGAGACGACCGCCGTCGGCGGGCCGCAGGCGTCCCCGGCCGCACGCGCGGCACGCTGTGCCTGCTTGGGGTTGTAGGTGGTCTTGTACACGAACGGCCACCCGGAGTCGCACTTGGGGCTGCCCTCCGAGGCGAACCTCACGGGCCAGTGGTCGGACTCGCCCTTCTGCCCGCTCCGTGTGACGGTGAGGTTCTCCAGCTGATCACTGGCGATCATGTAGTCGAGTGCGTAGCCGGACTGCTGTGTCTCGACGGCGACGCCGCCCGGCTTCTCGTTCTTCTCCACCGCGTAGAACGTGTGGGGGAAGGTGTCGCGACTGGTCTCCGCGAGGCTGTTGAAGTCGCCCAGGGCCCGCCACCGCTTGCCGGCCATCTTCCGGGAGATCGTGTCGATCAGAGCGGACGTGTGCGGATTCGGCTTCTTCTCCGTGCGGATCGACGCGGCGTGGATGTTGAAGTACCAGGTGTCGCCGACCTCCACACCGAACGCGGGGCGGGTCCTGATCCACTGGTTCTTCGGGTCGTCGGCGGGGAAGATCTTGATGCGGGACTTGAGCTCGCTGAGATCCTTGGGCACCTGGCGCAGCCAGATCGCCATGGACTTCTGGTTGTTGCGCGCGGGCGGCTTCGTGGGCGGCTTCCCGTCGCCCTCGGGCTTGTCCTCCACGTCGGCGGGGTCGGCGGGGGTGCCGGGGGCGGGCGCACCGGGGTCGGGGCCCCAGGCGGCCTTGTCCTTGATCTTCAGGTAGAGCATGACCCCGTTCGGCTGCCGTCGGCCCTGTCCGCCCCACTCCTTGGCGTACAGCTCGTACTTGAGACCGGAGAGGCCCGACGGGGTCTTCGTGGTGTCGTCGGCGTTGTCGGCGATGACCTTGGCGCCCTCCAGGAACTTCTGGTCGGGAGGCGTCGTGGCCTCCTGGAGCGCCACGACGTCCGCGTTGGGAAGCAGCTTCGTCCTGACGTCGAACCACGAGGTGCCGCCCTGCATGTTGAACGTGATGGCGGACTCGGTGACGGCTTCGAGTGCCTGTGCGGGCGCGGGCGCGAACAAGGTGACGAGCGAGGCGAGCATCGCCACGCACAGGGCCTGCGCCACAGCGCCCGCCCGTCTGGTGCCCGGTCTGTGCCGGGACCGGCACCCCGGCATACGTATGGACAACTGTCCGCCTCTCTCTTCTCTTGAGCCGGCCACACTCACACGTGTGCGCCGGGTGAGGTGCCACCGTACGACACATGTGGACACCCACACACATGTTCATCCCCAACCTTTGCCCGCTCCCGGTCATGCGGGCCGGGTCGGCTCGACACCTGCTACGCTGCAAGTGACCTGATCCGTTTGATCAAGGAGTCGCAGACGTGGTGGGTGAAGACGACATCTCCGGATGAGATCCGGATGTGACGGGCCGTCGGCCGACGCTGTACGAGCGTTGCCGCCGTGGCCTGCTTCGTCGTTCCCTTTCCCCACCCTGCCCAGGGCAGAGGTCTGTCTGCCCGCAAGCCTCCGAGGTCACCTCCATGTCCGACGCCGCGATCGTCTGCTCGAACCTCTCCTTCGCCTGGCCCGACGACACTCCGGTCTTCGACGACCTGACGTTCACCGTGCCCACCGGCCGTACCGGCCTGGTCGCCCCGAACGGCTCCGGCAAGAGCACCCTGCTCAAGCTGATCGCCGGTGAGCTGAGGCCCGCCACCGGCTCGCTGTCGGTGAGCGGCACACTCGGCTACCTGCCCCAGAGCCTCCCCCTGACCGGCGATCTCACGGTCGCCGAGGTCCTCGGTGTCGCCGCGGTGATCCGCGCCATCGACGCCGTCGAGTCCGGCGACGTGAGCGAGGAACACTTCACCACCATCGGCGACGACTGGGACATCGAGGAGCGCACCCGCGCCCAGCTCGACCGCCTCGGCCTGGCGGACATCGCCCTCGACCGGGTCCTGAGCACGCTCAGCGGCGGCCAGGTCGTCTCCCTCGGCCTCGCCGCCCAACTGCTCAAGCGCCCCGACGTGCTGCTGCTCGACGAGCCGACCAACAACCTCGACCTGACGGCACGGCACAAGCTCTACGACGTCCTTTCGGACTTCACCGGCTGTCTGCTGCTCGTCAGCCACGACCGCGCGCTCCTTGACCGCATGGAACGCATCGCCGAACTGGGCAGCGACGAACTGCGTCTGTACGGCGGCGACTTCACCGCGTACGAGGAGGCCGTGCGCGCCGAACGGGAAGTCGCCGAGAAGAACGTCCGCAGCGCCGAGCAGGAGCTGAAGCGCGAGAAGCGAGAGCTGCAGCAGGCCCGCGAACGCGCCGAACGCCGCCAGAGCAACGCCGCCCGCAACCTCAAGAACGCCGGGCTGCCCCGCATCTTCGCCGGCAACATGAAGCGCGGAGCACAGGAGTCCGCGGGCCGGGCCGGTCAGATGCACGCCTCCCGGGTCAGCGAGGCCAAGGCCCGGCTCGACGAGGCCGGACGCGCCCTGCGCGACGAACAGCGCATCACGCTCGAACTGCCCGACACCCAGGTCCCCGCGGGACGCAACCTCTTCCTCGGCGCGGAACTGCAGGTTCACCTCGGCGACAAGCCCGTGTTCGCCGACGGCGGCGTCGGCCTCACCGTCCGCGGCCCCGAGCGCATCGCGCTGACGGGGCCCAACGGCGCGGGCAAGACGACGCTTCTTCGCCTGATCACCGGCGACCTCGCCCCGGACACCGGAGAGATCAAGCGCAGCGACGGCCGTATCGCCTATCTCTCCCAGCGCCTCGACCTGCTGGACCTGAACCGCACCGTCGCGGAGAACTTCGCCGCGTTCGCCCCCGAGCGGCCCGAGGCGGAGCGGATGAACCTGCTGGCCCGCTTCCTCTTCCGGGGCCCGCGGGCACACCTTCCGGTCGGCGTGCTCTCCGGCGGCGAGCGGCTGCGCGCCACCCTGGCCTGCGTGCTGTGTGCCGAACCCGCGCCCCAGCTGCTCCTGCTCGACGAGCCGACGAACAACCTCGACCTGGTCAGCGTGGGCCGGCTGGAGAGCGCCCTCAACTCCTACCAGGGCGCCTTCGTGGTGATCAGCCACGACGAGCGGTTCCTCGCCGAGATCGGGGTGAACCGCCGGCTGCGGCTCGCCGACGGGGTGCTCAAGGAGTCCGGAGCGCCCGCGGTGTGAACCGCCGGCGTGTGCAGAGGCCCGCGCCGAGGCCGTGCGCCCGGCGGGCCGATCTCCGACGATCTCCGACCACGAGGGACGGTTCCCTGTGCCCGAACCCGCTCTGCTCGCCCATGACGTCGTACGCGACCTCGGCGGCCGACGCGTCCTCGACGGCGTTTCCCTGACCGCGTCGCCCGGCCACCGCATCGGTCTGATCGGGGAGAACGGCGTCGGCAAGTCCACCCTCCTGCGGGTGCTCGCCGGTGTGGAGGAACCCGACGGGGGCAGCGTCTCGCACCCCCGCGACCTCGGCTTCCTGCACCAGGAGATGCCCTTCGACGCGCAGGAGACCATCGCAGCGGTCCTCGACGAGGCCCTCCGCGAGGCCCGTGCCGACCTCGCGGAGCTCGAACGGCTCAGCGACGCACTCGCCCGTGTCCCCGAGGACGCCCCCGGCCACCAGGAACTGCTCGACTCCTACGGCAGGCGGCTCGAACAGGCCCAGGACCGCGAGTCCTGGGACGCCGACCGCCGCGCGGCCCTCGTCCTCGACGGCCTCGGCCTGGGCGCGCTCGGCCACGACCGCGCACTCGGCTCGCTGTCCGGCGGACAGCGCGGCAGGCTCGCCCTCGCCGCGCTGCTCGTCCGGCGGCCCTCGGCGCTGCTCCTCGACGAGCCGACCAACCACCTCGACGACGGTGCCGCCGCGTTCCTGGAACAGCACATCCGCGACCTGCCCGGAACCGTCGTCGCCGCCAGCCACGACCGCGCGTTCCTCGACGCCGTCTGCACCGACCTGATCGACCTGGACCCGGCCGTGGACGGCCCGGTCCGCCACGGCGGCAACTACAGCGCCTATCTGGGCGCGAAGCGCGCCGAGCGGGCACGCTGGGAACGGCGGTACGCCGAGGAGCAGGAGGAACTGCGGGGACTGCGGTACGCGGCAGGTGTCACCGCGCATCAGGTCGCACCGGACCGCGGGCCGCGCGACAACGAGAAGATGGGCTACGGCCACCGCGCGGGCCGGGTGCAGAACCAGATCTCCCGCCGGGTGCGCAACGCCACGCGGCGCCTGGGAGAACTGGAGCGCGCCCAGGTCGCCGAGCCGCCCCGGCCGCTGCGGTTCGCGGCCGGGCCGCCGACGTGGACGGCGCAGGAAGCCGCGCAGGACGCACCGCCTCTGGTCTCGCTGCGCGACGTACGGGTGCCCGGCCGTCTCGCCGTGGACTTCCTCCAGGTGTCGGATACCGATCGGCTGCTGGTCACGGGCGGCAACGGAGCGGGCAAGTCCACGCTGCTCGCCGTGCTCGCCGGGCAGGTCGCCGCCGAGGGCGTGGTGCGCAGACGGCACGCCCTGACGGTGGGCCTCCTCGCCCAGGACACCGTGTTCGACCGGCCCGACCGCACGGTCCGCGACACCTACGCCGTGGCGCTGGGCCCGGCCCGCGCCGAGAAGGTGCCGCTCGGCTCGCTCGGCCTGCTGCACCCGGCGGACCTGGACACACCCGTCGGCCACCTGTCCGTCGGACAGCGCCGACGGCTCGCGCTCGCCCTGCTGGTCGCCCGCCCGCCCCGGCTGTTGCTGCTCGACGAGCCCACGAACCATCTCTCCCCGCGCCTGTGCGACGAACTGGAGGAGGCGCTGGGGAGCGGACCGGGTGCGATCGTGCTGGCCAGCCACGACCGCTGGCTGCGCCGACGGTGGCGGGGCCGCGAGATCCGACTGGGGGCCGACCCTAGCGGGCATCGACCCAGCTGAACGTCGACCCGGCAGAACGTCGACCCGACTGAACGTCGACTTGGCTGAACGTCGGCCAGGCCGACCGATGACCGGCGAGAACCGGCTGCGCGCCGGTCCAGGCGCGCGGCACCACCCTGAGCGGTGACGATTCTTGCACCTCCTGCGGGTCACCTGTCAGGATGGTGATGTGAATCTCGACCATGTTTTCGTATGCGGACATCCGGCCCTCGACTTCGCGGCCACGCTCCGCGCACGGCGCTCGACCCGGTTCGAGATGTTCGTGACCCCGGAGCGGCTCAACGCCTGGTACCTCGAGTCCGGGCTCGTGGACACGATCACGCCCGGCGGCGAGGACGACGTCCGTGACGCCACGACCGTCCGCGAGGCCGTGTACCGGCTGATCACCAACCGCCGCCTCGGCGAGGAGTTCGACCGCGAGGCGCTGGCCGTCCTGAACGCCGCCGCCCGCGAGACCCCCGTGACACCGCAGCTCTCCCTGGCCGGACGGCACAACGAGGCCACCCCCGGGCAGGCCCTCGCCACCGTCGCCCGGCAGGCCGTCGAGGTGCTCAGCGGACCCGACGTCCCGCTCCTCAAGGAGTGCGGCAACCCGGAGTGCACCCGCGTCTACATCGACCGCTCCCGGGGCATGCGGCGCCAGTGGTGCGGTATGGAGTCCTGCGGCAACAAGATCAAGGCCGCGGCCTACCGGGCACGGAAGAAGAGCGTACCCGCCACCTCACATGTGTGACCATAACCCGTGGACACACGTGTGGTCACGGGGTGGGTGTCATGTACGTCCGACCGTAGGACGTCACACACCCACCTGCACGACACCCTCGGCATGGGTACCATGCGCAGCATCATCCATATCGAGGGAGTGAACGGTGTGAGCAGCCAGTCAGCCGCCAAGCTCCGGTCGCGGTACGTGGAACAGGTCGCGTCGGAACTGGAGGAGAACCGCAGGCGCCAGGAGGAGTTGGCCAGGCAGGTCGAGCTGTTGAAGCAGGAGGAAACCCTGCTGACGGACATACTCGCCCTCGCCGAGCGGTACGAAGGTTTCGCGGATGCCTCCCGGCTGCCCGAGCAGACCCAGGACGAGCCCGCGGCCACGCGAGCGAAGCGGGAGAGCGGCACGGGAGCGGCGGCCGCACAGCGTGCGACGGCGGGCAAGGCGGCTCCTGCGAACAAGGCGGCGCCGACGGGCAAGGCAGCCTCCGCGGGCAAGGGGCCGCTCCTGGGCGACCTGCTGCTCGACCTGCTCACCGGCCACGCCGAGCCCCGGCTGGCGAAGGAGCTGCGGGACGAGCTCCTGGAGAAGCACCCGGATCGCCGTCCGACACCGCAGGTGGTGCGGAACACCCTTGAGTCCCTGGTCGCCAAGGGGCGCATCCAGCGCCACAAGCACGAGCGATCGGTCATGTACACCCTCGTGTAGCGCGGGGCCGCTCGGCTGGGAGGACCTGTCCGACTGGATTTCTATTAATCCCAACGAGTGGCTCGAATTCAGATTGTCGGCGGCGGACCACAAGAATGACGAGCCTTACGGCCGTTGGAGGTCTTGTGTCCCGCTCCGCCTCGTCCCCGTCGAACATGACCACCCTGGGGTGCGCACTCTTCGCGACCCGCTGGCTCCAAGCCCCCTTGTACTTCGGCCTGGTGGCCGCGCAGGGCGTGTACGTCTACAAATTCTTCAACGAGTTGTGGCACCTCATCCACCACGTCATCAGCGGACACGCGGACGAGACACACGTCATGCTCGCGGTCCTCAAGCTCGTCGACGTGGTGATGATCGCCAACCTGCTCATCATGGTGATCGTCGGGGGGTACGAGACCTTCGTCTCGCGAATCGGCCTCCAGGGCCACCGGGACCAGCCGGAGTGGCTTTCGCACGTCAATTCCAACGTGCTGAAGGTGAAGCTGGCCACCGCCATCGTCGGTATCTCGTCGGTGCATCTGCTCCAGATGTTCGTCGACGTGCACCACACGCCCAAGCACGACCTGCTGTGGGGGACGGTCATCCACATGGCGTTCATCGCCTCCGCAGCCATCCTCGCCTACATGTCCGGGCCCATGGCGGCGCACGAGGTCAAGGCGCGCCCCGTGAAGGAGACCCCGCAGACCGTGGTCATTCCGGCGCAGCGGGACCGCAGGGCCGCCGATGAGCGCGCGGAGACGGCGGAGCCGGGGGCGGGCGGTGCCGGAACGGCAGGGGCCGAGGAGCGCATCGAGGCCGCCGGGTTCCCGGCCAGGAAGGTCCTCGAGATGTTCGACGAGGGACGGCTGCGCGCACCCGAGCCCCATGTCGTCGCCCGCCTGGGGAAGGCCGACTTCGTCACCCGCAAGGCGAACGTGGTGCTGCTCGGCGGCCCCGGCACGGGCAAGACGCACCTGGCGGTGGCCCTCGGCGTACGGGCCTGCCAGGCCGGCCACCAGGTGCTGTTCGCGACGGCTGCCGAGTGGGGCGCACGGCTCGCGGACGCCAAGGCCGCGGGGCGGCTCCGCAAGGAGCTGGCCCGCCTCGACGCGTACCCGGTGCTCGTCGTCGACGAGGTCGGCTATGTGCCCTTCGACTCCGAAGTCGCCCAGCTCCTGTTCCAGCTCGTCTCGCACCGCTACGAGCGGGGCTCGCTGATCGTCACCGGCAACCGGCCGCTGAGCCGATGGGACGAGGTGTTCGGCGACAGCGCGACGGCCTCCGCGACCGTGGACCGCCTCGCCCACCACGCCGAGGTCGTCACCATCGACGCCGACAGCTACCGCACGCGCCGCCTCGAAAGCGCTTCGCCCGCGGGCCGGGAGGACCCCGGCAAGTTCTTCTGACAACCGACGCCCAGCCCCTGCCCCGTGACACCTGGCGTCCGGCGTCCGGTGCCCTCCCCGCACAGTCCCCAGAAGTCACCTCACACTTCCAGGGACCGCCTCGTCGTACTTCATGCACACCTCCCCTGGCGGGAGCGGCCCCATGTCGATGCGGGAGGTCACCATGAAGACCGTCTTGGCGGGCGCCGGTTACGCCGGGACCCTGGCGTCGGACCGGCCGACGACACCGAAGCGGCCGGCCCACACAGGCCGCAGAAGGGGCATCCCCATGTCTCACATACGCAAGGGAGGCCGGGCCCTCGTGGTCGGTCTCGGGATCTCCGGCATGGCCGCCGCCGTGCGGCTGCGGCAGGTCGGCTGGGACCCGGTCGTGGTCGAGCGGGCGCCGGCCCGGCGCTCGGGCGGGTACTACATCGCGCTGTTCGGATCGGGTGTCGCCTCGGCGCGGCGGCTCGGCGTACTGGAGCGGATCGGCGACCGCGGCGGCCCGCAGATCGCCCTGTACGACGTCGACCGGAACGGCAACCGCCGGCCCAGGGTGAACCTCGGGTCCTTCGACGGCGGACCCCGCCCGCTGCTGCGCGGCGATGTGGAACAGGGACTGTTCGCGGCGCTGCCCGACGACGTGGAGATCCGCTTCTCCACCGTGCCGACCCACATCGTCCAGGACGGCTCCGGGGCGGTCGTGACCCTGCGCGACACGGCGGCCGACACCACCGTGGACGAACGTTTCGACCTGGTCGTGGGTGCCGACGGCATGCGCTCCACGGTGCGCGGCCTCGCCTTCGACGCCCGGCGGTGTCTGCGCCCGCTGGACTACATGATCGGCGTCACGCTCCTGGACCGGCCGGTCGACGGATTCGGTCTGTCCGACGGGCTGATCCTGGCCGAGCCGGGACGTTCGGTCTGGGCCTTCCCCTTCGCCGACCGGGCCCCGAGCCTGCTGTTCTCGTACCGCACCCGCGACATCGACGCCGAGTTCGCCCGGCCGCCCGCCGCGTCCCTGCGCGCCGCGTTCGGACCCGAGCCGGCAGGTCCGCTCCTCGAAGGCCTGCTGACCCGCTACGAACAGGCCTCTGACGCCCTCTTCGACTCGGTGCAGCAGGTGCGGATGCCCAGTTGGCGCCGCGGCCGTGTCGTGCTGATCGGGGACGCGGCCTGGTGCATGACCCTGTACTCGGGCATGGGGGTCTCCAGCGGAATCGCCGGTGGTGAGCTCCTCGGCACCATGCTCCAGCGCCATGTGGGCGACGTGCCCGGCGCGCTGCGTGCCTGGGAGGCGCGGATGCGGCCGTTCATCCGCACCCAGCAGGACAGCGCCCTGGTCACCGGGCGGCGGATGTTCACCCCGCAGGACCGCAAGGAGCTGATCGTGCGCGCGGGCCTGGGACGCCTGATGCGTGCGCCCGGCCTCGGCAGGGCGCTGTGCAGGAAGCTGCTCGACAGCAAGGACATGCGGGCGAAGAACGCCGACGTCGCAGCCCCTTGGACGTGACTGCTAGGACACAACCCCCCAGGCCGCCGCTCGGGCCGCGGCGGCCGCCCGGTTGGGGACGTCGAGCTTGGCGAGGATGTGCTCGATGTGGGTGCCCACGGTGCGCGGCGTGATGTACAGCCGTTCGGCGATCTCGCGGTTGGTGCGGCCCGCGGTCAGTTCCGCGAGGACCTCGACCTCCCGTGGCGAGAGACCGCCGGGCCGCCGCGGGTGCGCGGCGGGGACGGCGGCGGCCAGGGCCGCGGCGAGCGTCTCGGTGAGCAGCGTGACGACGGCGCGCGCCGGACCGGGCGCGCGCCGCGGCCCGCGCGTGCTGACGTTCAGCATGCCGACGTACCGGCCGTCGGCGGCGAACAGGCACTGTGCCACGCCGCCCTCGATGCCGAGGGGCGAAAGCACCTCCTGGAAGCCCGGGGAGGCCGCCAGGAGGTGCGGGGGGACGTCGCCGAGCCAGAGTCCGCCCCGGGCGGGGCTGCGGAGCACGGGGAACACCGGGTCCCGGTGGAGGCGGGTCTCGATGTAGGCCGTGGCGTCGGCGGGATAGCTTCCGGCCAGGGTGGTGTGGCACTTGCGCCGCGGATCCCACCGGGCCAGGGAGGCGTGGTCGTACTCCATCACGTCCGACAGCGCCGTCAGGACCGCGTCGAGGCCGAGCGCGCCTGCCGTGGCGCTTCTGGCGGCCGCACGGACATGGACGGCCGCGTCCAGGATGTCCGCAGCTCCTCGCTCCATCCCCCAAGGATGATCATGCGATCGGAATACGTCAATCACGAAGGGTGTCGCGAATTACGAAGGGTGTCGTGCGTCACGAAGGGTGTCGTGCACGATCTGTCCGTCCACGACGGTGAGGACGACGGGCATCCCCGGTATGTCGTGGGGATCGGCGGCGAGCAGGTCCCCGTCGAGTACACAGAGGTCGGCGACCTTGCCCGGCTCCAGGGAGCCCTTCCAGTCGTCGGCGAAGTCCTGCCAGGCCGCGTCGACGGTGTACGTGCGGATCGCCTCGGCCAGGCCGATGCGCTGCTCGGGGCCGCTGACCCGGCCCGCCGCCTTCGACTCGCGCAGCACCATCGTGGCGACGCCCTGGCGCCAGTCCGGGTACGTGACGGGCGCGTCCGACCCGCTCGCGACGCGCACTCCTGCGTCGACGGCGTCGCGGTAGGGCCACGCGTACGCGGCCCGTTCGGCGCCCACGAACTCCTCCTCCATGTCCGCGACCGTCCACTTGATGGTGGGGTTCATGTTGACGCCGAGGCCGTGCGCGGCCAGCACCTTCATGCTGTGCGGGGTAAGGAAGTCGCCGTGGATGAGGTAGTGCCGGGCGTCGGGCCGCGGGTGCTCGGCGAGCGCTGCGGCGAAGGCGTCCGCGACGGTGTCGCAGGCGCGGTCGCCGGTGACGTGGACGCCGAGCTGGTACCCGGCGGCGTGGGCGTGCCGGATCATGGCGCCGATCTCGGCGACCCGCTCGGCGTCGGTCTCGCCGCCGACGCACAGCGAGCCGCAGCCGCCGCCGGAGTACGGCTCGTGCATCCAGGACGTCTTGTTGGGGACGATGCCGTCGGCGAAGATCTTCACCCCGAGGATCGCGAGGCGGCGCGGGTCGGCGCCGCCGGACGCACCATCCGTACGGGACGCACCACCCGTACGGGACGCACCACCCGTACGGGACGCACCGCACGTACCAGGTGCGCCGGACGCACCGGACCCGCGGGAGTGGTCGGAGCCGCCCGGGTCGCCGAGCCCGGTGAGGACGTGGGCGAACTCCTCGGCGCTGCTCGCCATGCCGGTCGGCAGGAGCAGGACGCCGAGGCGGGCGGTCAGTTCGCCGTCGGCGAGGAGCTGACGGTAGACGTCCAGGGTCTCCGTGCCGAGTGCGCCCCGCATGATGCCGTCGCCGCCGGGGCCGAGACCGGGCTCGGTGTAGCTGGTCACACCGAGCCGGGCGAGCGCGGCGAGGTTCGAACGGATCGCGTCGGTCCGCTCCTGCCTGCTGAGCGGCGGCAGCGCGTTCTGGATCAGGGCCTGGGCCCCTTCGTGGAGCAGCCCGGTCGGCTCTCCGGACGCGTCCGCGACGATGGCGCCGCCGGGCGGGGCAACCGTGTCACGGTCGATTCCGATGAGTTCGAGGGCCTTGGAGTTGACCCACGTCGCGTGCCCGGAGAAGGAGTACAGGACGACGGGGTGGTCCGGGCTGACGGCGTCGAGGTCGTGCCGGGTGGGCAGCCGGGACGGGTCGGCGACGCACTCGTCGAGGTATCCCGTGTCCCAGCCGTGCCCGGTGACCCACTGCCCGCCGGGGGCCCGCCCGACGGCCTCCCGTACCGCATCGGCCACGTCCGCGAGGGACGACACGGCGGGGTGGCCGAGGTCCAGGGACAGCGGCGGCGTCGCCATGCCGAAGGCACATCCGTGCAGGTGGGAGTCGTTGATGCCGGGAAGCAGCGTCGCCCCCCGCAGGTCGATGACGCGGGTGTCGGGGCCGATGAGCGAGGCGACGTCGTCCCGCCCGCCGACGGCGCCGATGAGTCCACCGGTGACCGCCAGGGCCGACGCGACGGAGAACTCCGCGTCGACCGTGACCACTCGCCCGCCGACAAACACCAGATCCGCATACGTGTCCACACGTGGTCCTCTCCCAAGCCGGGCGCCGCACGGCCGCCCGTGAACGATCTCCCGAGGACTATGGCCGCGCCGCCACCCCGCGCACATCGGTCGTTCCACCGATACGCGCTCTCCCGGCCCTTCCCCGGCGCTCTCCAGGCGCTCCCCCGCGACCGCTGCGTCTGGACGCCTCTGGACGCAGAGGCGGGGCACGCGGCAGCGGTCGCGGACGCTTGGCGGCCCGTCCAGGTTGTACGCGTTCCAACTGATTGACCCGCCCGCCCGCGTGCGCTTGCATCCCCGCTGGACCCCGGCACCGGGCCGGGACGGACGCCTTCCGGGAGGAAAGCATGGCGAGATCCGGGCGGAAGAAGAGACGCGGCGGAGCGTCCCGGTCGGCGGGCGTGGGCGCCCTGGCCCTCTTACTCTCGGCCGCGGCCCTGCCCGCGGCCGTGGCCACCCCTGCCGAAGCACCGGCATCCGCGTACGGGAACGCGCATGCGGAGCACCGGCCCCCGGGCACCGGGACCACCCGGCTGATCAGCGTCGCCGCCGACGGCGGCCCGGCGGACGGCGCGTCCGGCAACCCCGTCGTCAGCGCCGACGGCCGTGTGGTCGCGTTCACGTCCCAGGCCACCAACCTGGTCCCCGGAGACACCAACGGCCGCGCCGACGTGTTCGTACGGAACCTGCGTACGGGCAAGGTCCAGCGCGTCGAGGATCCGCTGGGCCCGATCAGCTCCCCCGCGCTCAGCGCAGGGGGCCGCTATCTCGCGTACACGGCGCAGGACGGCGACACGACCGCCGTCGTCGTGCGGGACCTCGACACCGGCGGGACGGAGCGGGCCGACGCCGATCTGCCCATCGGGTACGAGAACGGCGGCTCGCCCGCGATCTCCGCGGACGGCCGCACCGTCGCGTTCCTCGTCGAGGACACCGACCCGGACACCGTGGGGGCGCAGGCGGTCTTCCTGCGGGACCTGCGGGCCAAGTACCCCGAGCAGGTGAGCTTCCCCGTGAGCCCCGACGACGACCACCGCGGTTTCCGCGCGCCGTCGCTGAGCGCCGACGGCAGGAAGGTCGCCTACCAGCAGGTGCGCGGCACCCCGCCGCGCGGCGACTGGTCCGACGTGTACGTGCACGACCGTGCCACCGGCGGCGAGACCCAGGCCGACACCCCGCACGACGGCAGCCCGGCGGACGGCCCCGCCACCCACCCGCTGCTCAGCTTCGACGGCTCCACACTCGCCTTCGACTCCGCTGCCTCCAACCTGGTGCCCGGCCGCGACCCGAACTCCAGCTACAACCCGTTCGTGCGCGACCTGCGCACGGGGAAGGTGCGCCGGATCGACGCGGTCCTGCCCGGCCCCGAAGGCGTGCTGTCCGTGGACGGCGTCTCGGCCGACGGCTCGAAGCTGCTGCTCGACACCTGGCCGGTCCACACTACCGAGGACGCGGAGTACCTCCGTGATCTGCGCACCGGCGCCGACATCCTGGTCTCCCCCGACAAGGACGGCAGACCGGCGAACGCCGTGGACGCGCGGATGGACGCCCGCGCGCGGACCGTCGTCTTCGGCGGCCACGACGACGCCGGGTTCGTCACGGACGACACCAACGGTGTCGAGGACGTGTTCGTCCGTACGGTGCGGTAGGGGGCGGCGACCCACGAGCGACATCCGGAAGCAGCCCTCCGCTCCCCGGGCGGGCCTCACGCCGCGCACCGGCACGACCACCCGGCTCCCGGGCCGTCCGGGCCGACGGGCCGACCCCGTCGGCCCGGACGGCCGCCACTGCCTTCAACGGCACTCGTTGACGAGAATGAGAGCCTTCCCTGATTGAGCGTCACCTGGTCTGTGCAGAAGGCCCATTCGTGGGTATCCGGCACAACCAGCGGCCGACTTCACGGCCGTGACCGTGCGGAACGCGGTGGTGCGTTCCAGGGGAGGGAGATGTTCACCTTGCGTGGAAACAAGCTGCTGGCCGTGGTGACCGTGGTCGGTGTCTCGGGAGCGCTCCTGGCGGGCTGCGGGGACGACGGGAACGACTCGGGTGGTTCCGAGAAGCCCTTCTCGGGGGAGAGCGCCGACCAGATCGCCGCCAAGGCCGTGGCGGCCACGAAGAAGGCCAAGTCCCTGCACGTCAAGGGTGATACGCGACAGTCGGACGGCAAGACGCTCACCCTCGACCTCTCCGTCGACAAGCAGAAGAACTGCGACGGCACCGTGCAGATCCAGGGCTCCAGGGCCGACGTGCGGCACATCGGTGACACCTTCTACCTGCGTGGCGACGAGCAGTACTGGAAGACCGCGCTCAAGAGCCAGCCGGGCGCCGCGAAGGCGATTCCGAAGCTCCAGGACAAGTGGGCGAAGATGCCCGCCGACGACGCCGTCACCAAGGGGCTGTGCGACAAGCAGGACCTGATCGGGGCGATGGACTCGGACAAGTCCGCGCGCAAGAGCATGAAGAAGGGCGGCACCACCACGGTGGACGGTCAGGAGGCCATCGAACTGACCAAGAAGTCGTCGGCCGGTGAGACGCAGAAGCTGTACGTGGCGACCGAGGGCGAGCCGTACATCCTGCGCGCCACGGCGGAGGGCGGGAAGCGCCCCAGCACCACCACGTTCAGCGACTACGACAAGGAAGTGCGGCCGGAGAAGCCGTCGGCCGGTGACACCGTCGATCCGCGGCAGCTCGCCAAGTCATGAGTGCGTGACGGCGCCGCGGCGGGGCGCCGCTGTGCCGCTCTCCCGCATGTCGCGGTGGGCGAGAGCGGCACGGAGTCGGAAGCACAAGAGCGACTGGGCCTACCGATTCCGGATACGGGCGGGTTTCCCTGGAGGAGCGGTCCCGGTGGTCACCTCACCGGCGGGACCGCCCCCCAGGCGCCTCCGGGGACTCGCCATCTCCCTGGCCCGGACGGCAGGCCTGCTCCGCTTCGAATGGCTCCTGCCGGGTCACGGCGACCGCCACCGCCTCCCCGCCGACGAGATGTCCCGCCGCCTGCGGTCCCTCACGGAACGCACCCGCCTGCTGCGCCCCCAGCCGATCGACTTCACGGCTCTGCGCTGGTGAGCCGGGCGGGCGGAGGCACGGACGAGTCGAACAATTCGCGTGCCTCGGCCGGCCCAGCCGCCTACAGTGACCCTCATGAACGTCACCGGCCCAGGCCTCACCGCGACCGCGCGAGCGACCAGCTCGCCGGTTGCCGCCGTCTGACGTTCCTCTTCCCACCGGCGACCGGAAACGGCCCGTCGGTGGTTCCGTGGCTTCTCCCCATCCGGCCTTGCGGCCTTCAGCCCCGGTGTGACGACCGACGCGGTTCCGTTGTCCGGTGCCTCCCTCGCTGTGACGCAAAGGAGCCACTCTCATGCACACGGAACAGATCGTCCGTACGTTCGTCGAGTACTTCGAGGAGCGGGGGCATCGCCGGATCACCGGCTCGACCTTGCTGCCACCGCCCGGCGACCCGGTCCTGTTCACCACCTCGGGGATGCATCCGCTCACGCCGTACCTGGAGGGACGCCCGCATCCCCTGGGAAGGCGGCTGGTCAACGTACAGCGCTGTCTGCGCACCACGGACCTGGACGAGGTGGGGGACGACACCCATCTGACGGTGTTCGAGATGCTCGGTACGTGGTCGCTGGGCGACTACGAGGGGCCGCGGAGCCTCGACTGGGGATACCGGCTGCTCACCGAGGGGCTCGGGGTGGACCCGGGGCTGCTGCATGCCACTGTGCACGGTGGTGACGACCGGACCGGGCCCGACGTCGAATCCCTGCGGGTGTGGCAGGACCTCGGTGTCCCCGTGGAACGCACGGAGGACGACAACTGGTGGTCCAACGGGCCTGTCGGCCCGTGCGGCCCCGACTCGGAGATCTTCCTGTGGAGCGGGGACACCCCGCCGCGGTCGACGCCGACCCGCGACGACCGCTGGGTGGAGGTGTGGAACCACGTGATGATGCGCCACCGCCGCCTGGAGGACGGCTCCCTCGTGCCGCTGCCGCAGCGCAACATCGACACCGGGCTCGGCCTGGAGCGCCTCGCCGGCCTGCTCCAGGGCAAGTCGTCCGTTTTCGAGGGCGATGCCTTCGAACCCTGGCGCCGCCTCGTACCGCCGCTGTGGACCCTGGACGGACGGTCCCTGCGCCTGGTGCAGGACCATCTGCGTTCGGCCGTCGTGATGATCGGCGACGGGGTGCGTCCGGCCAACACCGGACGGGGGTACGTGCTGCGCCGCCTCGTACGACGCGTCCTCACCGCCCTGTGGCGCGACGACCCGTCGCGTGAACTGTGCGACCTGCCGGGCGAGTTGCTGCTCCACACCCTGGACCGCTTCCGGCAGGAGACGGAGCCCGGCGACGTGCGCCGGCTGCTGGTCGAGGAGGAGCGGCGGTTCAGGGGGCTGCTGGAGCGCGGCCGGCGGGTGCTCGCCCGCCCCCGGTTCCAAGGGCCGCTGCACGACGACGATTTTCTGTACCTCCACGACACCCACGGTCTGCCGCGGGAGCTGGTGGTGAGCCTTCGGCAGGAATGACGGGCCCGGCGGACGCCTTCGCGTATCTGCGGGACGGTGGGCGGACACGCCATGGCCCTCTACGGTCTGAAGGAGGTTGCCGCGCGCCCCAGACCGGCCGAGGTCGGCGCGGTGCTCCTGACAGAGGTCGGTGCGGCTCCCCCGGCCGAGGTCAGTCCGGTGCGGGCGCGGCCGTCAGATAGCGCGTCAGCATGGCGACGAGTTCGTCCTCCAGGCGGCGGGCGTCCAGGGCGCGCGGCGCCGCCACGAGCTGGTGGACGAGTTGCTCCGTCGACACGACGAGGCGGGCAGCGGTGTCGATGTCGGTGACGTGGACCTCCGGATGCCGTGCGAGCAGGTCCCGGGTGAAATCCACCTGGTCCTGCTCGCTCCGGGTGATCCTCTCGATGAGTTCGGGGGCGCGTGGCGTCTGCTCCGCCATGACCTGGAGGAGCCGCGGGTCGTCGAGGTGGTTGTCGATCACGGCGCGCACGAAGGCACGCATGATGGCTTCGAGGGACTCGGGCTGGTCGCCGTCCTGACGGGCCTTGAGCGAGACCGCCCCGGCGTCGAGGTGCCGTGCCACCAGCTCCAGGAGGATCGCGTCCTTGTTCGGGTAGTACTGGTACAGCGATCCGATCGAGATCCGCGCCTGCTCCGCGATGCGGTTCGTGGTCCCTGCGGCGTATCCGTGTTCGGCGAAAACGTGAGCAGCCGCGGCGAGGATGCGCTGCCGGGTGAGCTCGGCCCGCGCCTGGCGCGGTTGTTTGCGTGCTCGGAGCGACTGCGGGTCCGGCACCGTGGCACCTCCTGGGAGCGTGGCGAAAGCGAGTAGCGCAAGATGCGAGTAATTGCTCACAATGGTGCCACGACCTGCGGGAAAGCAGAAAGCAGTAGGCCGTGAGCAGATCCCGGTGAGGTACCCGGCGGGTGCCGGAGGGATAGGCGGCGGACGCTTTCGCGCGGTCGGGACCGTTGCCCCCTTGCGGAACCGAGGAGCCCTTGTGATGCATGCCAGTGTCCGCCCCCGGCGGGTCTCACCGGCCGAAGTCCGTGCGCGGCTCGGCGCACCCGACGCCCTGGTCGAGGCCAAGGTCCTCGACCGCATCGACGAGCACTTCCGGCGCTTCATCGCCCACTCCCCCTTCCTCACGCTGGCGACGGCGGACGCGGCGGGCCGCGCCGACTGCTCGCCCCGCGGCGACTACCCGGGCTTCGTGAAGGTCCTCGACGAGCACACGCTCGCCATGCCCGACCGGCCCGGCAACAAGATCGCGGACACCTTCCGCAATCTGGCGGAGAACGACGGCATCGGGATGTGCTTCCTCATCCCCGGCATGCGCGAGACGCTGCGCGTCAACGGCAGCGCGTACGCCACCGACGAACCCGACGTCCTCGCACGCATGCACACCGAGGGCCGGGAGGCCGAACTGGCCCTCGTCATCGAGGTCGCGGAGGCCTACTTCCACTGCGGCCGCGCGCTGGTCCGCTCCCGGCTGTGGGACCCCGCGAGCCAGGCGCTCGCCGACGAGATGCCCACGGTGGGCGAGATGACGACCGCGCAGCTCAACCTGGCCATCGACCCCAAGGACCTCGACGCGGGCCTCGAAGAGGCCTACCAGACCCTCTACTGAGAGGGCCTTCCGCCCGTCCGGGCCATCCGAGCCAGGCCCTCCAAGCCGGGATCTACAGGCCGGGCTCTTCAGGCCGGGCCCTCCAAGTCGGGCTCCTCAGGCCGCCACTCCGAACCAGGTGAATCAGCTATGCAGCAGCACACCGTGATCGACCGCGCCGAAGACATCGCCGAAGGCGTCGTCTCGCTCCTCCTGCGCGGCACCACCGGCTCCCTGGCGCCTTGGGAACCGGGCGCCCACATCGACCTGTCCCTGCCGAACTGGCTCACCCGCTCGTACTCGCTGTGCGGCGACCCCGCCGACGCGGAGCACTACCGCGTCGCGGTACGCCACGACCCGCTCAGCCGGGGCGGTTCGGAGTACATCCACCACTACATCCGTGCGGGCCGCGCCCTGAAGGTGTCGCTGCCCCGCAACCACTTCCCGCTGCTGCCCGCGCCGCGGTACCTCTTCCTGGCGGGCGGGATCGGCATCACCCCGCTGTTGCCCATGCTGGCCGCGGCCGTCGAGGCGGACGTCCCCGCGACGCTGGTGTACGCGGGCCGGTCGGCCGCGGCCATGCCGTTCGCCGAGGAGCTGCGCTCGCGCCACGGCGACCGGGTGCGGCTCGTCGCCACCCGCGAGGACGGCAGACCGGACCTGACCGCCCTGGCCGCCGGTCTAGCGCCGGACACCCTGGTCTACTGCTGCGGCCCCGCCCCGATGATCGCCGCCGCGCAGGCAGCGTTCCCCGCCGATCGGCTGCACACGGAGCGCTTCCGCCCGGCCCCTCGGGTCTTCGCCGAGAACAAGCCGTTCGACGCGGTGTGCGCCCGCTCGGGACGCACCGTCCCGGTCCCCGCCGACCAGTCCCTCCTGAACGCCCTGAACCGCGCGGGGATCCCTGTGGCCGCCGGGTGTCGCGAAGGGGTCTGCGGCAGTTGCGAAATCACCGTGCTCTCCGGCACCCCGGAACACCGGGACGACATCGGCGCCTCCGACAGCCGCGTCTACGCGTGCGTGTCACGGGCGCTCACACCGGAGTTGGTCATCGACCGCTGACGCCCGGCGGCGTCGCGGACCGGTGACCAACTCCGGTGTGAGCGCTCGCGAACCGTGTCGCGGGCCGGTGGCCTTCACGCGCCCACGAGCAGTGTCGCGGCCGGTGACGGACCTCGCGCCCCCGTGACACGCGAGGTCCGTCACCGGCCCGGCACCTATCGTGCGGGGGTGCCGCAGTACTCGGCGTTCACGAGGGAGAGCATCGTGCCCCCGTCCCAGTCGCCGTTGTAGTTGAAGGCGAGCTGGTGGCGGCCGTCCTCGGTGCTGGTGGCGAAGGAGAGCCACCCCACCATGCCGCCGCCGTGCCCCCACACCGTCGTGCCGCAGCTCGTCCTGAACCGTTGCAGGCCGAGGCCGTAGAACGTGTCCGGCGAGTCGGGGCTCGTGACAGTGGTCTTCATGGCCTTGAGCTGCTTGGGCGAGAGCAGCTTGCCGCGCAGCAACGCGCTGTAGAACCGGTTCAGGTCGTGGGCGCTGGAGATGATGTCGCCGTCGGCCCAGCCCTGTGAGCCGTTCATCTCGGTGATGTCGTCGATCCGGTCCGGCTGGTCGCGGAACAGCTTCGCGTAGCCGCGGCTGCTCGGCTGCGGCAGGTGGATGCCGTTGCCCGGATTCGTGGTGGCCTTCAGACCCAACGGCTTGATGATGCGGTCGCGCACCTCCGCCTCGTACGTCCGGCCGCCGACCTCTTCGATGATCAGCCCGGCCAGGATGTAGTTGGTGTTGGAGTAGTCGTGCTTGGCCCCGGGCTCGAACTCCGGTGCGTGGGAGAGCGCCACCTTGACGTGCTTGAGCGGCGGCAGGGTGTCGTAGCGGTGCTTGAGATAGCCGTCGCCTTCCATGTAGGTGGCCGAGTACTCCTCGTCGGCCAGGTAGTCGAACAGGCCGCTGGTGTGGTTGAGCAGCTGCCGTACGGAGATCTTGCGGCCGTCGTTGCCGTTGCCCCGTACCAGGCCCGGCAGGTGGCGGTCCACGGTGTCGTCGAGGCTGAGCTTCCCCTCGTCCTCCATCTGGAGCAGCACCGTCGACACGAACGTCTTGGTGATGCTGCCGACGCGGAACTTGTCGTTCTTGCCGCGCGGCTGGCCCGTCCTGAGGTTGCCCACCCCCGACGCCGACTTCCAGACGCCCTTGGCGTCCCGCGCCGCGGCCGTGACGCCGGGCGTGCCCGACTTGACGGCCGCGTCCATGGCGCGCTGCGTCGCCTCGTGGCCGGCTGCCGTCGCCGGGAGGGCGGTGTCCGGCGCGGCCCCGGCGGGAGCCACCAGGGCGGTCGCCGCCACCGCCACCGCTGCGAAACCCACGACGGCGGCCTTGGATCTCGTCCGTAACGTCATCGACGTCACTCCCTACTCCTCACAATCGTCTGCACAGAGCGGTACCGCATATGAGGACCGCGAACAAACGCACCGTGGTTGAGCAGTGCCCGGAACTTGTCGTCAACGCGCTTGTGGCATCGGGCTGTTGTCCGCGTGCGCCCGGACCTCAGGAGGCCTCCGGGTACCAGCGCAGCTCCACGGTGTTGCCGTCCGGGTCGCGCACGTACAGGGAGATGGCGGTGCCGCGCGCGCCGAAGCGCTTGCCGGGGCCGTCCACCACCGTGAAGACACCGGAGTCGATGACCTCCTGCCAGTCGAGCGGTTCCACCACCAGGCAGATGTGGTCGACGTTGGTGCCCTCCGGTCTGCCGTCGGGCGACTCGACGAGGTCGATGATCGTGGTGGGGCTCACCCGCACCGACGGGAAGGGCGCCTCGCCGGCGCGCCACTCCTCCACGCGCACGGGTTCAAGCCCCAGCGGGCCGGTGTAGAAGGCGAGCGAGCGCTCGATGTCGGCGGTGTTGAGGACGAGGTGGTCGAAGGCGATCACACGCATGGGAATCTCCGCGGGTTGAGGGGTACGGGACTGGTGGTGCAGCGGTGCGGCCGGTTCTCGACTGCCCCGGCCCGCCGTCGACTTCAGCATCGCCCTACGGGCATCCATCGGTCCAACACATGTTTGTCATCGGTATCCATCGTGTTTCACGATGGATCGATGGATCTCCAGCAGATGCGTTACGTCCTCGCCGTGGCGGACACGGCGAGCTTCACCCGTGCCGCCGAACGGTGCCACGTCGTACAGTCCGCCCTGAGTCATCAGGTGGCCCGCCTGGAGAAGGAACTGGGTGCCCGGCTGTTCGAGCGGACCAGTCGCCGGGTGCGGCTGACCGCCGCCGGTGAGGCCTTCCTGCCCGCCGCCCGGCAGGCGTTGGAGGCCGCCGAGCGGGCCCGCGCGGAAGTGGCCGCGGCCACCGGTGAGATACGGGGCGGGCTGACCGTCGGATCGATCCCCACCGTGACGGCCGTCGATCTGCCGGCCGTGCTGCGGGACTACCGCCTGCGCTACCCCCGGGTGCGGATCAGTCTGCGGGCGGGCTCCAGCGAGCGCCTCGTCGAGCAGGTGCGCGACGGTCTCCTCGACGCGGCCTTCCTCGGCGTGCTGCCCGGATTCCGGCCGCGGGGCGTACGCCACCGGGAACTCGCCCACGGGCGGCACGTCGCCGTCGTCGCCCCGGACCATCCGCTGGCCGCCCGCCCCGAGGTGGACCTGGGCCGGCTCGCCGACGAGGCGTTCGTCGACTTCGCCGAGGGCAGCGCCGCCCGCGCGCAGTCGGACCGGGCGTTCGCGGCGGCCGGGCTGCGGCGTGAGGTCGCCTTCGAGGTGTCCGGTGCCGAGCTCATGGTGCGGATGGTCCGGCACGGCCTGGGCATCGCCCTGCTGCCCGGGAGGTTCGCCGCGGAGCTGCACGGCGTGCGCACCGTTCCGGTCACCGACGGTCCCGTACGGGTGGAACACCTCGTCTGGAGCCGGTTCCCGCCGTCACCCGCTGCCGCCGCCTTCCTCGAACTCCTCGGTTCGGAACCCCTCGGTTCGGAACCCAACGGTTCTGAAGAGCCAACCGAACATGCTCCATTTGCACCAGATGGAGGTAAATGATGCACTGATGGTGTACGCCGGGTTGCGGCCGCCGAGCCCCCTGTCCCAGCTCGCGGGCGCGAGCCGAACCCGCCGGTGAGGAGGCGCTCACCCATGCCGGAGTTCGACCGCGGGCCGACGGCCCTGTTCGCCGACTTGCTGACGCAGGTGCCCGATCCGCCCGTCGAGGACGCCTTCTGGTTCGACTGGGGGCCGGTCTTCTACCGCGGCCGCCTCGACGGTTCGGCCCGTCTGCTGATCGTGGCATCGGACCCGGGCCCGACCGAGCGGATCGCCGGGCGCAGCCTCGTCGGCAACGCGGGCCAGCGCGTCCAGGGTTTCCTCAGCAAGCTCGGCCTGACACGCTCCTACGTCTGTCTCAACGCGTGGGCCTACGCGGTCCACCCGAGCCAGGCGTTCGCCATGAAGGAACGGCTCGACGACCCGGAGCAGAAGCAGTGGCGCAACGCCGTCTTCGACCGGGCCACGGACGCCACCCTGCAGGCAGTCGTCGCCATGGGGTTCATGGCACGCGAGGCGGTGCGGCTGTGGGCCGCACGCCCGCATGTGCCGCTCGTCGAGGTCCCCCACCCCTCCAGCCACGATCCGGTGGCCCTCCTCGACGCCTGGCGCGACGCCGTCGCCGAGCTGCGGGAGGTGGTGACCCCGGACGACGACGGGGACAACACCGGCCCCACCTACGGCACCGAGTTCCGCGAGTCCGACTACAGCGCGGTCCCCCGCCGCGATCTGCCCTTCGGCGCCCCGCAGTTCCTCGGCGACGACGCCTGGGTACGGGCCACCGCGGGCGGACCGCAGAACTCCGTCAGCCGCCCGTCGCCGGACGACAAGCACACGCTGCTGTGGAAGGCGCCGGGCTGATGGCGCTCGTGCTGCGGGGCACGGTGGTCACCTGCGACGAGGACCACCGGATCCTGGACCCCGGAGACGTGTACGTCGGTGACGACGGCCGGGTCGCCGCGGTGCGCGCGGCGGGGCAGGCACCGCCCACGGGGTTCGCGCAGGCGCCGTCGACGGACACGGGCGGGCTGATCCTGCCGGGCCTGATCGACCTGCACAACCACCTGCTCTACAACACGCTCCCGCTGTGGGAGGCGCCCGGCGTGCCCTATCAGCACCACGACCGGTGGGTCGGCGAGAAGCATCCGCCGGACTACTCGACGTCGGTCACCTGGCCCGCCAAGGTGCTCGGCCAGGCCGCACCCGAGGCGCTCCTCAAATACGTCGAGGTCAAAGCCCTGATCGGCGGGACTACTGCCATCCAGGGCGCCCCGCTGTCGACCCGTCCCGTCGACGGCTGGCTGCTGCGGATCATCGACAACGAGAAGCTGCCCGCGGGCGCCGACATGGTGATGACCGCGGCGCTCCAGCTCGACGCCGAGGTGCTGCGCGAGGAGCGGGCGCCCAAGCTCGACGGCACCCGGCTGCTGATCTACCACGTCGCCGAGGGCAGGGTCGGAACGATCGTCCGCCGCGAGTTCGAGGACCTCGAACCCTGCCTGCGGCCCGGCCTGATCGGCGTGCACGCCACCGCCCTGACCGCGGCCGACTTCAAGAAGTGGCAGAGCGCGGTGACCGCCGTCGACGCGGCCGAGAAGGCCACCGTCGTGTGGTCGCCGTTCTCCAACCACTGGCTGTACCACGAGACGACGGACGTGGTCGAGGCGGACAAGAAGGGCCTGCGCATCGCGCTCGGCTCCGACTGGTCGCCGTCGGGCACCAAGAACGTGCTCGGCGAGCTGAAGGTCGCCGACGCCGTCAACCGCCACGAGCTGGGCGGGCGCTTCAGCGACCGCGAGCTGTGCGACATGGTCACCGCCAACCCCGGGGACGCCCTGGCGACCGCCTGGGGCCCGCACGTGGGCCGTCTGCGGCGTG
Source organism: Streptomyces typhae (assembly GCF_009755605.1). Classification (GTDB taxonomy): domain Bacteria; phylum Actinomycetota; class Actinomycetes; order Streptomycetales; family Streptomycetaceae; genus Streptomyces; species Streptomyces typhae. Next base: position 262,118 of record NZ_WPNZ01000005.1, on the reverse strand, counting down.
GCAGCGCGGCCGACCTGCTGGTACTCGAACACCACACGCCGGCACAGGACGCCTACCGCAATCTCATCGACGCCACCGAGCGCCACATACGTCTGGTGATGGTGCGCGGCAGGCCGTTCTACGGCACGCCGTCCCTGATGAAGGCCACCGGGGCGGAGGACACCGACGCCATCACGGTGGCCGGGAGCAGGCGCCGGGTGGCGGTGCGCGAACCCGGACGGACCGACGCCGCCCTCGACTGGCCCGGCGTCAGAAGGGCGTTGGAGAAGGTACGCGGCGACCCGGTCGCCGCCTGGCGCGCTTCCCAGGACGCGCTCGCGGACTGGGGCGGACCGCTCGACGACCCCGAGGCGCCGCTGGCCCTGTTCGGCGACATGCCCGAGGGCGACACGGGCGCGTTCGCCGCCGCGGGCGAGGTCCCGCTGGACCTCGTCGTCCCGCGCCCGGACCCGCTCACGCACGACGCCGCCTTCTTCTCAGCGGTCGCGCGCGCGGGCGTGCCCCAGCTCCAGCACCTCGCGGACTACTACCCATGAGCTCGACGGTGGTGATCCGGTCATGAGTCCTACGGTGGTGATCCGGTCATGAGCCCGACCGCGGCGATCGCGGAACCCGCCCGCACCCTGCCGGAGTCGACCGGGCTCAAGGAGTTCATGGAGCGGGTCGAGGCCGACCCGCTGCCGCTCGCCGCCCGCTACCAGCTGGTGGCCGCCGCCCGTGTGCTCCTGGAGGAGCTGTACGTCCACCTCCCGCTCAAGCGGGCCATGCACGCCACCGATCCGGTGCAGCGCCTGCGCCTGTTGGAGCGCCGCCTCCAGCCCCTCAGCGAGCCGCAGTTCCACGCCGAGCTGACGGACGTCTTCCGTGACCTGCGCGACCTGCACACCGGCTATCAGCTGCCCGATCCCTACCGCGGACACGTGGCGACGCTGGGCTTCCTCGTCGAGGGCTACGCCGACCCCGACGGGACGCCCCACCACATCGTCTCCAAGATCGACAGCTCGCTCGTGCACGCGGGCCTCGACGTCGGCGCCGAACTCCTCGCCTTCAACGGGGTTCCCGTCGAGCGGGCCATCGAGCGCAACGCGGCCGCCCAGGCGGGCTCCAACGCCGACGCGCGCCTGGCCCGCGGCCTCGAATCGCTGACGCTGCGCCCGCTGCGCACGGGTCCGCCGCCGGACGAGCACCAGGTGCTCCTGGCCTACCGCACCCCCGGTGGACGCCACCGCGAGACACGGGTGCCGTGGCGCGTACGGGCCGTCGAACAGCGCGCGGGGCGCGTGCAGGATCCCGTTCCCACACTGGCGACCGGGCTCGGCATCGACGTGGGGAGCGAGGTCCGCAGGCAGGTGAAGCGCGCGCTCTTCGCGCCGCCCCGGGAGCGGCGTTCGGCCGCGCGGGCGCCGCGCGGCGCCGTCAGCCACCGGACGCTGCGGATCCGTGGCCGCTCGTACGGGTATCTGCGCGTCTTCTCGTTCAACGTCGCGGGCGCCCGGTCGTTCGCCGAGCACGTGGCGCGGATCGTCGAGGACGCCCCGGCGGGCGGTCTCGTCGTGGACGTCCGCGGCAACCCCGGAGGCCATGTCCCGGCAGCCGAGTCCGCCCTTCAGGTCCTGAGCGCGCGGCCCGTCGCGCCGGTGAGCTTCTCCCTGCCCACGACGCGCGCCGCGCTCGCCCTCGCCCGCTCGAACCCCGCCTTCCGGGTGTGGACGCGCTCGATCCAGGACGCGGTGGAGACCGGCGAGGTGTACTCGCAGGCGTTCCCGCTCACCGACCCCGAGGCGATCACCGCCGGTCTGCCGCGGTACACCGGACCGAAGGTCCTGATCACCGACGCCCTGTCCTACTCGGCCGCCGACATCTTCGCCGCCGGTTTCCAGGACAACGCCCTCGGGCCCGTCCTCGGCACCGCCCGGCGCACCGGCGCGGGCGGCGCCAACGTGTGGACGCACGAGCTGCTGCGCGTGTGGCTGCCCGAGCTGCTCGGCCAGCTGCCGCGCGGCGCCGGGTTCCGCGTGGCGCTGCGGCGGGCCACCCGAGCACGCGGCAACGTCGACGTCCCCCTGGAGGACCTCGGCGTGCAGGCGGACGAACTGCACCGGCTGACCCGGCGCGACGTCACCGGGCGGAACAGGGACCTGCTCGCGGCGGCGGTCGCGCTGCTCGGCTGAGCCCTCGTGGGCGGCCCGGCGGTCGTGCCCTCGTCCGTGGTCAGTGCCAGCCGAAGCGGCGGTCGACGACCGCCTCGAACTCCTCGATCGTCAGGACCGCGTCCCCGTTCTGGTCGGCGGCGTCGAACAGCGCGGAGGAGTCGTCGGCGTCCCCGAGGCCCCAGAACGGCAGGTCCCCCGACGCGGCCAGGGAGGGCCCCTTCGTCCGCAGCGCGACGATCACCTCCACCCGGCTCAGCGTTCCGTTCTCGTCGAGGTCCAGTGCCTTGAACAGCTTCCGGGCCTTCTCACTCATCGCGTGGTCCTCATCCTCGACACTCGTGGGCGGGTGGGTCGGTGCGTGTGCCGGGCGCGGGCGGGAGACGGGCCCGGACACGCGTCAAGTATGTCCGGCACGCGCGCTTGGTCACCGGACAACCCCGCATCGGGGCAACCCGGGTCAGGGGTAGTGCGCAGGCACCAGGGCGGGTGCGCGGCTGGTCCCGGCGCACCAGGGGGAAACGGCGGCGGCGGACGATGCCGGGCGGGGCGCCGACGGGGAGCGTGGGAGGCGCGCGCACCCCCGACGACGAAGGCGCGCACCTCGACGACGAAGAGGACGCCCATGTCCGTAGCTGTGATTCCCCCTGCCCGCATCGGGAGGTTGTCGATCGGTGCCCTCGGCATCCTGGCCCTGGCCCTCGGCACCCTGCAGTCGGTGGTGGAGCCCGCGCTCCCCCAGTTGCAACGCGAGTTGGGAGTCAGTCCCGCCGAAGGGGCCCTGATCGGCAACACGTTACTCATCACCGGCGCGGTGGTCGCACCCGTCGCGGGCAAGCTGGGCGACCGCCACGGCGGGAAACGGGTCCTCGTCCTGCTGATGGCGGTGGTCTCGGCCGGTGGTCTGCTGGCCTCCGTGGCGCCGAACCTTCCGGTCCTGTTGGTGGGCCAGACCTTGCAAGGGGTCATGGTGGGGGCGTTGCCCCTGTCCTTCATCCTGGTGCGCAAACACCTGTCCGGGCCCGCGTCACGGGTGGCGATCGGCCTGGTCATGGCGCTGTTCACGGGCGGCGGCATGGTGGGGACGCTGGTTGCCGGGCCGCTCGCGGAAGGCATGTCGTGGCACTGGATGTTCGCGCTCCCCACGCTCGTGGTCGTCGTGACGACGTCGGTCGTGGCCCGGCTCATGCCGCATGATCCGCCGGTGCGCGCGGACGACAGGATCGACTGGCCCGGCGTGGTCCTGCTGAGCGGCACACTGCTCGTGTTCATGCTCGGACTCGTACGGGTGACGGGTGCGGGCCTCTCCCCCCTCGCGGCGGGCGGCGTCGCGGTGGCCGTGGCCGCGCTCGCGGCCTGCTGGGTCGCCGTCGAACGGCGCGCGGCCGCACCGATGGTCGATCTGCGGATGCTGGCGAAGCCCGCGATGTGGCACTCGTGCGCGCTCACGTTGGTCGTCACCACCAGTTTCGGGATGGTGAGCTTCCTGCTCCCGCAGCTGTTCGCTATCTCGGCCGACGGGTACGGCTTCGGACTCGGCACCACCGACATCGGCCTGTTGCTGCTGCCCGGTGCCGTCGCAGGGGCGGTGAGCGACTCGGTGGGCGGGGTCGTGGCGCGGCGTGCCGGGCTGCGCGCCGTGCTCGTGGGGGGCGCCGTCGTCACGGCGGTCACGACGATCGCCCTGGCGACGCTGCACGCCGCGGCGTGGCAGCTCATGGTCGCCAAGGCGCTGACCGCGGCGGCCGCGGGTGTCGCCTCCACGGCGCTGCTCACCCGCACCGCGACGGCCGTCGAGACCAGGGACACGGGCATCGCCACCAGCCTGCTCGTGGTGACGCGGGTGATCGGCGTCGCCCTCGGTGTGCAGATCGGCGGCGCGATCCTCGACGCCGGGTCCGACGCGGCGACGGGCCTGCCGACCGAACCGGCCTTCGCCACCGGCTTCGCCGTCGCCGGGGCCGTCGCCACACTCTCCCTCCTCGTCGTCCGCCTCACGAAGAGCCACACCACACCGAGCCACACCCGGCAGGACCACACCGTGCACGACCACACCGCGGCCGACCACACCCGGCGCGACCACACCGTGCACGACCACACCCCGCAAGGCCACACCGTGCAGGACCCCCCCGCAGAACCACCTCACGAAGAGCCGAGGAGCCCAGGCATGACGACATCCGACGGTCTGACGACGGGCGTGCGCGCCCGCGCCAAGCGAAGTGTCCTGATCTCCGGAGCGAGCATCGCCGGTCCCGCCCTCGCGTACTGGCTGCACCGGTCAGGCTTCGCGGTCACCGTGGTGGAGAAGGCCGGCGCGCCGCGCGCCGGGGGCTATCCGATCGACATCCGCGGTACCGCGATCGAGGTGGTCCGGCGGATGGGCATCCTGCCGCGGCTGCGGGACGCCCACATCGACTCGCGGCGCTGTACGTTCCTCGACGCCGACGGCGCCACCGTGGCCGCGCTCAGTCCGCGTGCCGTCGACGGCGGTGTCGCGGGGCGGGACCTGGAGGTGCGTCGCGGGGATCTGGCCGCGGCCCTCCACGAAGTGGTACGTGACGACGTGGAGTTCCTCTTCGACGACTCCGTCGACACCTTCGTCCAGTCCGGGCACGGGGTCGACGTCACGTTCCGCGGTGGCGGACACCGTACGTTCGACCTGGTGATCGGCGCCGACGGCATGCACTCGTACACCAGAGAGTCCCTGTTCGGCCCCGAAGGACGGTTCCACCGCCATCTCGGCTACTGCTTCGCTCTCTTCACCATGCCGAACACCTTCGGGCTCTCCCACGAGCTCGTGCTGTGGAACACCCCGGGGAGGGCCGCGGCCCTCTACGCCGTCGGGGACGACGACGAGCTGCACGCCTTCCTCACCTTCCACCGGCCGGAACCGCCGCTGGGCGCGTTCAGGAACCCCGACGCCCAACGGGACCTGGTCGCCGCGGCCTTCGCGGACGCGGGGTGGGAGGTCCCGCGCCTGGTCGACGCCCTGCGCGACGCGGACGACCTGTTCTTCGACACGGCCGGTCAGATCCGTATGCCCCGCTGGTCCCAGGGCCGCGTCGCGCTCGTCGGCGACGCCGCGTACGCGCCCTCGTTCCTCACCGGCCAGGGCTCCAGCCTCGCACTCGCCGGCGCCTACGTGCTCGCCGACTCCCTTGCCACGCACCGGGAACACACCGCGGCCTTCGCCGCGTACGAGCACGGCCTGCGCGAGTTCGTCGCCATGAACCAGGCCCTGGTCGACAACGGCGGGGCCACCCTCTTCCCCACCACGGCGCGGGCCCTGGAGCAACGCGACACCATGCTGCGCGGCCTCGTCACCCTGCCCGCCGCGACAGCACGACCCGCGCACTCGGCCCTGACGCTGCCCGCGTTCACTCCGCCGCTACTCGGTGATACCGTGTAGCAGTACTCGGTACTACCCAGTACCGGGGCGGCCGAAGAGGACCCGTGATGGACGACCTGACGGAGATGCTGAAGGGCACACTCGAAGGCTGCGTGCTGCACATCATCGGCAGCGAGGAGACCTATGGGTACGCCATCACGCGTCGGCTCAACGAACTCGGCTTCACCGACGTCGTCGAGGGGACCATCTACACCATCCTGCTGCGTCTGGAGCGCAACGGCCTCGTCCAGGTGACGAAACGGCCCTCCGGCCTGGGCCCACCGCGCAAGTTCTTCGCGCTCAACGACGCGGGGCGCGAAGAACTCACCGCGTTCTGGACGAAGTGGGAGTACCTCTCCGCACGCATCGACAAGCTCAAGGAGGGCGCACGATGACCTTCTGGGAGACCGTCACGGGCAGTGACCTCACCAGGGAGTGGAAGGCGTTCGAAACCCGGGCCGCGGCCCTTCCCGCCGACCACCGGGCCGCGTGGGAACAGATCACCTTCCACACGTCCGCCTACGGGGACTTCACCGGCCGCAACCTCATGCCGATCCTGGACGGCGCCCTGGGGCTGCTCGAAGAGACAGCCGCGGAGGGGCAGAGCGCCCACGAGGTGCTCGGCGACGACATCGCGGGCTTCTGCGCGGCGCTGACCGGCGGAGAAGGCGCCCGGACGCACCGCGACCGGTGGCGCGCGCAGTTGAACAGGAACGTCGCGAAGAAGCTCGGCCGACTGGCCGGTCAGGGGGGCTGACATGGGCATCCACGACATCGTCGAAGGCAAGAAGCAGTGGCGGGCACACATGGCGCGCGTCCAGGCGCTGCCGCCCGACTACCGGATCGTCTACAAGGAGATGCAGAAGTACCTCTTCAAGGTCGGGCCGGTCGACCCGCCCGACGGTCCCCTGCTCCCGGGGATCGTCGACTTCTTCGAAGGGGGCGCGGCCGACGGCAAGGGTGTCCTGGAACTCGTCGGCAGCGACGTCGCCGCCTTCTGCGACGACCTCGTCAAGGACTCGCGCACCAACGCGGACGTCTACCAGGAGTCCGTCAGGCGAGGCCCGTCCGATAGGCGATGACGACGAGTTGCGCCCGGTCGCGGGCCTCCAGCTTCGTCATGGCGCGCTGCACGTGGGCGCGGACGGTGAAGGGGCTCAGGAACATCTGGTCGGCGATCTCCTGATTGGACAGGCCGGTCGCGACCAGTGCCACCATCTCGCGTTCGCGCGGGGTGAGCACGGCGAGCTGTTCGGTGTCGTGCGCGGCGGGGGCCTCCGGTGTGGCCAGGAAACGGGTGACCAGGGAGCGGGTCGCGGCCGGGGACAGCAGGGTGTCGCCGTCGGCGATCGTCCGTACGGCGGCCAGCAGGTCCCCGGCCCCGATGCCCTTGCCGATGAAGCCGGAGGCGCCCGCGCGCAGCGCCTGGGCGACGTACTCGTCGGTCTCGTACGTGGTGAGGATCAGGATGCGGGTGCCCCGCAGGTCCGGGTCCGCGCAGACGCGGGACGTGGCGGCGAGGCCGTCCACCTCGGGCATGCGGATGTCCATGATCACGACGTCCGGGCGCAGTTGCCGGGTCAGGCGCACCGCCTCCCTGCCGTCGGCCGCCTCACCGACGACCGTGATGTCGTCGGCGGAGTCGAGCAGCATGCGGAAGGCGCCGCGCAGCAGCGCCTGGTCGTCGGCGAGAAGCACCCGGAGCGTCACGGCGTCTCCCCGGTGCCCGTCGTCTCCCCCGTGCCCTTCGCGTTCTTCGCGTTCTTCGTGTTCATCGCGCTCTTCGTGTCCTTCGTGTCCCCTGTGTGCCTCGTCTCCCCCGTGGCCGCCGCCTCGCCCGTCGCTTCCCTCTCCGCGTCGGCTCCTTGCGCCGGTCCCTTGACGGGCGGCAGCGGCAGTTCGGTGGAGACGAGGAAGCCGCCCTCCGGGCGCCTGCCCGCGGAGAGGTGGCCCCCGACCGCGGTGGCCCGTTCCCGCATTCCGATCAGCCCGTAGCCGGGCGGGCGTTCCGGCAGTGTGGTCGCACGCGGTGGGGTGACACGCGGTGGGGTCGTACGCGGTCCCGTGGGTGTGAGCGGTCCGGCGGTGGCTGTGCTCGGCACCGTACGGGGGTCCTTTCCGTCGTCGGCGACGGTGATGGTCACTCGGTCGCGGTTCCAGGTGAGGCGCACCCGGGCGCTGCCGGTTCCTGCGTGCTTGGTCACGTTGGTCAGGGCTTCCTGGATGATGCGGTAGGCGGTGAGGTCCAGTCCCGGCGGCAGGGGGCGGGTGGTGCCCGCCTGGTGCAGCGAGACCTCCAGGCCCGCGCGGCGGAAGGATGCGAGGAGCGTGGGGAGACGGGAGAGGCCGGGCGCCGGTTCGTCGGGGCCCGGCGCGTCCCCGGTCTGCCGCAGCAGACCGACCGTGGCGCGGAGTTCGTCGAGCGCGCCGCCGGTGGTCTCGACGAGTTCCCGCAGGCTCTTGCGGGTCTGTTCGGGGCGGGTGTCGAAGAAGTGGGCCGCGACCGTGGCCTGCGCGTTGGCGAGGGTGATCTGATGGGCCACCAGGTCGTGCAGTTCCCGGGCGATGCGCACCCGTTCCTCGGCCACTCTGCGGCGCGCCTCGCTGTCCCGGCTCTGCTCGGCCCGCTGGGCACGCTCCTCCACCGCCGCCAGATAGGCCCGCCGGTTGTGCACCGCGCGCCCGAGCACACCGGCCACCAGCGGGAACGCCGCCACCGACCCCACCCTGCTCGCGTCCTTCCACGACAGGTCCCCGAACAAGGGGGTGGAGGCGACGAGCAGCGCCGCGGAGGTCAGCGCCACCGCGAGAACCGCGCGCCGTTCGGTGCGCGCGGCGCGCGAGTACGAGTACGCGGTGATCACAGCCGGTGCCACGACGAGCGGGCTCAGCAGGAGGCCCAGGGGCGGCACCAGCATGCCGCTCGCGGTCGTGACCGCCAGGGCGACCAGGGGCGCCCGGTGCCGCAGCGGCAGCACGGCACAGGACACCACGGCGACGAAGCAGGCGGCGGCGGACGGCGGTGACAACGAGCTGCCGTCGTCCTGGAGCACGCCGCCGAGCAGGCAGAGCGCGAACGCCGTCGCCGTGATCGCTGCCTCCCGCCACCACCTGCCGCGTGGTCGCGGGCCGCCACCGCTCCTTCTGTCCGTCATGACCGGATCAGTACCGGTGCCCGTGCCGGCCGACGGGATGCCGGGGCGCCGGCGCGTCGGGCGCGTCCGGCGCGGTCGCGGGCGCCGGGACATGCGGGCTCAGCTTCTCGCCCTCGATGTCCACGTCCGGCAGCACACGGGTCAGGATACGGGGCAGCCACCAGGCCCGGTGGCCGAGCAGTGCCAGGACGGCGGGCACGATCGCCATCCGGACCACGAAGGCGTCGAAGGCGACGGCGGCGGCCAGGCCGACGCCCATCGTCTGGATGGTCGGGCTGCTCATCCCGATGAATCCGGCGAACACGCTGATCATGATGATCGCCGCGGCGGCCACCACCCGCCCGCTGTGCCGGAAGCCGTTGACGACCGCCTCACCGGGGGACGCGCCGTGGACGTGGGCCTCCCGCATCCGGGTGAGGAGGAAGACCTCGTAGTCCATGGCGAGGCCGAAGACTATGCCGATGACGAGGATCGGCATCAGCGACATGACGGGACCGGTCTGCTCGATGCCGATCAGGTCGGCCGCCCAGCCCCACTGGAAGACGGCGACGAGCACGCCGAACGCGGCGCCCACGGACAGCAGGAAGCCGAGCGCGGCCTTGACCGGGACAAGGATCGAGCGGAAGACCACCGTCAGGAGCAGCACCGCCAGGCCGATGACGACGGTCAGATAGGGGATGAGGGCGTCGGACATGGCTTCGGAGATGTCGATGTTCATCGCGGTGGTGCCGGTGACGTAGACGCCGGCGCCCGTGTCGGCCTCGACGCCGGCGACCGCGCCCCTGATCGCCTGCACCACGTCCTTGGTCTCGCCGCTGTTCGGCGCCGTCCTCGGGACGGCGGTGAGGACGGCCGTGTCCTTGCTCTTGCTCAGCACCGGAGTACCGACCGAGGCGACCCCGTCCACGCCTCGTACGGTCTTGACGACGAGATCGGTGGTGGCGCGGGCGGCGTCGGCGGACTTCGAGGTGTCCACGACCACGGTGAGCGGGCCGTTGAAGCCGGGGCCGAAACCGTCCGACAGCAAATCGTAGGCGCGTCGCTGGGTGGTCTCCACGGACTTGGACTCGTCGCCGGGCAGGCCGAGTTCGAGGCTCAGCGCCGGCAGGGCGACGGCGCCGAGACCGAGTCCCGCAGTGAGGAGCACGGCCACCGGGCGGCGCAGCACGAACCGCGCCCAGCGGGTGCCGAGTCCGCCGCGGCCGGCCTCGGCGGACTCCGCGTGCGGGTGCGCGCTTGCGGTCCTGCCGCCCTTGCGGACGGCGCGGGACAGCACCCGTCGGCCGAAGAAGCCGAACAGCGCGGGGGTGAGGGTCAGGGCGACGAGCACGGCGAGGGCGACGGCACCCGCGCCGCCCATGCCCATCTTGGTGAGTTCGGGGATGCCGACGACTCCCAGGCCGACCAGGGCGATGAAGACGGTCGCGCCGGCGAAGACGACGGCGGATCCGGCCGTGCCCACGGCCCGGCCCGCGGCCTCCTCCGGCTCGCGGCCCCGGGCGCGCTCGTCGCGGTAGCGGGAGGTGATGAACAGCGCGTAGTCGATGCCGACGGCGAGGCCCAGCATCAGCGCCAGAATGGCCACGGTGGAGGTCAGACCCAGCGGCACGGCGAGCGCGGAGACCAGCCCGAAGGCGATGGCCACGCCCACGAAGGCGGTCAGGAGCGACAGCCCGGCCGCGACGAGCGAGCCGAGGGCGAGGACGAGGACCACCGCAGCGACCGCCACGCCGACGATCTCCGTGGTGCCGCCCGGTGACTCCTCCGCGTCCAGGGCGGAGCCGCCGATCTCCACGGTCAGGCCCGCGGCCCTGGCCCGGTCCGCGGCACCCTCCAGGGCGCTCTTCACCGACTCCTCCAAGTCGACGGCGTCCGCAGTGTAGGTGATCGTGGAGTAGGCGACGGTGCCGTCCTTGCTGACGGCTCCGGTCCCGTACGGGTCGGTGGCCAAGGCGACCTGGTCGCTCCCGTCCAGCGAGCCGAGCGTCCTCTCGACGGCGGCCTTGTTCTTCCCGGCCGTCACCCGCTGTCCGTCCGGGGCCCGGAACACCAGGCGGGCCTCGGCGCCCTGGGAGTTGCTCTCGGGGAAGCGCTCGTCCAGTAGGTCGAACGCCTTCTGCGACTCGGTGCCGGGCATGGAGATGTCCTCTTCCTCGCCGCTCGGCGCGACGGCCGCGGCGACGACGGCGAGGAGCAGGCCGCCCAGCCACAGACCGCCCACGAGCCGGCGCCGCCGGAAGGCCCACCGTCCGATCCGGTAAAGAAATGTCGCCACCTGTTGATCACTCCAGACACCGCTAGGGCAAGGGGAACGCGCGGGATCCGCGCGTCTCCACACTCCCTTCCGGCGCCCCTGCGGGGCATCGTCCCCCGCCGCCGTCCTCCGCTGGTGCGCCCGGACCAGGCCGTCGGGTGTTCTGGTGCGTACGCACTACAGGCCGCGGAGCGGGCCCGGACACGTCATGTGTCCGGGCCCGCTCGCGTACGCCCGACGGTGCCATCCCCTTGCGAACGGGTCCGGCAACTCGGCAACTGGGCAGGTGGGGCCGGGGGTCAGTTCGCCCCGCCCTGGCCGGCGCTGCCGATCGGGCCGACCTTCACCGGGGATCCCGCGCCGTCCGTGACGGGCAGGGTGGCGGCGCCCGGCCACTCGACGGAGAACGACTTCGTCTCGCCGGGAGGGGTCACCACGAGCCCGCTGACGCTGACGCCTGAGCCGCCCGAGTCGTTGACCGGGTAGGTGACGCCGAAGGACACCGACTCGCCGTCCTTGAGGGTCATCGGGGCGGCGCCCTGACCCTTGCGCTGGGCGGACAGGGCGCCCTCGCTGGTCTTCAGGTCGACGCCGGCGAAGCCGGACAGGGCGCAGTCACGGCCGCCGCCGTTCTTGAACGTGATCGCCACGGTGCCCTCGGAGTCGCCGTCGATCGTGCTGTCCTGCGCGGAGATGTCGAGTTCGTCGGTGCGGCACTTGCCGATCTTTCCGCCTTCGTTGGATCCGGTCCCCGCGACCGTGCCCTGCCCGCCAGTGCCCTCCTCGGCGGAGCCCTCGCCCGCGGAGTCCTTCCCGGCGGAGTCCTTGCCACCGCCCTGCTCCGCACCGCCCGAGCCGCCACCCGTGGAAGACGTGCTGGATTCGGCCGACGGCGATGTACCCGCCTTGTCGTCACCGTCGTTGCACGCCGTGAGCGTAAGGCCCGCGGCAACGGCCAGAGCGGCGAAGGTGAGCTTGCGAACACGCATCGAAATCTTCCTCAGCATCGGTATCGGAATCGGTATCGGAATCGGTGTCGGAATCGGTGCCGGTGTCGGTGTCGGTGTCAGTGTCAGTGCTGGTGTCAGTGCTGGTGTCGGTGTCGGTGGGAGGCGCCGACCACTCGGCGGAGGCCGCCGCCAGCGAGCGCTGCTGCCCCCCAAGAGCCCCCGCCCCGAACCCTCGTTCCGATCAACCCCGCGCTAATACACCGCTGTTACACACACCCACCGGGCACGCACCGCACTCCCGGTTCCCGGCCCCGCCCCGACTGGCCGGGACCGCGGTTCCCGCACTTTCGCGCACCAGTTCATCTCCGACCGCCCGCTGGGACAGACCTGTGACCCAGAAGATCTTGACCACGACCAGGACCATGGGACCCCTCGGAACGGTCTCAACCCGCCCACTCCTGTGATGAATTCGTGAAGCTCACTGATGTCGTCCGGTGGCCGCCATGCGCCCTGGGGGGAGCGGGAGCGACCACCAACAGGCACATGAACCCGTGGGGGGCGCTCAGCGATGCTGTGCACGATGTGTGAGTTCCATACGGCGTCGACCTCTGGGGGGTACTGCGACGTCTGCATCCAGATCGCAGCGAGCCAGGCCACTCCGCGGCCCGAGGCGTCAGGTGAACATCCGCCCGGTGCGCTCGCCCGTCGGCCTCGGCTGGGCTGTCGTGGGGCAACGGCCCTGGTGGCGAACGGTGTTGTCTTCCTGGTCTGGTTCCACCGCGTACGGGTGAACGCCGAGGTGTTCGAACCGTGCGTCCACCGCAAGGGGCGCGGCTGGACGGCCGCGCTCGGCGACCCCGCTGGTCGCCCCGGCGCTCGCCGCGCTGCACCAGGACCCGGGCGCGCGATGGACCGTCGAGTCCCTCGCGGACCGCGCGGGCCTGTCCCGCGCGGCCTCCGCCCACCGGTTCACGACGCTGGTCGGCGAGCCGCCCCTGGCCCATCTGGCGCGCTGGCGCATGACGACCGCCGCTCGGCTCCTGCGTGAGTCCGACGGTCCGTTGACGGCGGTCGCCGTCCGCACCGGCTACGGCTCGGCGCACGCCTTCGCCAAGGCCTTCAGGCGCGAGTACGGGAAGGCGCCCGGCGGATACCGGCGGGAGGCCCGTCGCACCGCCGCCTGAGGCCCGAGCCGTGAGGACCGGTACCTGCGGCTGTACGGGCCGCCTCAGCCACGCGCGCGCGTGCGCGGGGGCGTCGCCGCGGCGCGGAGACCCGCGACCGTCAGCGCGACGACCAGCAGACAGGCCAGGGTGGCGACCAGCGCCGAGAGTGCCGGGAGCGGCGGTGTCACTCCGTCGGGCCGCAGGACGTGGGCGAGCGTCCTGGAGTCGACGCGGTCGTCCGCGAGATGACTGACCGCCAGCACGCCTACCACCAGGGTGCTCGTCACGGCCACCACCGGTGACCTGCTCAGGAACAGGGCCACGCCGGACGCGGCGCAGACGGCGGAGACGCCGAACGCGGCCGACAGGGCGAAGGCGGACGCGTCCGCCCAGCGCAGCGGGAAGTGAGCCACCGCGCAGAGCAGCACGAGCACGCCTGCCAGGCGGCGCAGCCACACCAGGGGCGCACCGCCGACCTGAGCGCTCCGGGCCCGGATGTCCCGGGCGCGGCTGTCCCGGGCGCGGGTGTCCCGGGCGCGGGAGTCCCGGGCGCGCGCGTCCGGGCTACCGGCGTCCCGGCTACGGGCATCCCGGCCACGGGCGGCCTTCGCGGTGGCGGGCCCCCGGCCAGCCGCGCGGGCGTCAGCGGCGGTCGCTGCCGACTCGCGGTCGGCCGCCGCGGACTCGGCGCGGTCCTTGCCCGGCGCCGCGAGAGAGTGGGCCTGCGACAGGTCGGCGTCCGCTCGGCGGTCCCCCGGGTCGCCGAGGCTGCCGATGAGCTGCATCAGGTCGTCCACGGACCTGGTCGTGGCGGCGGCGTGCACCGCCTCCGCGCCGGAGTGCGGGTCGTGCGGCGGGCGGGACAGCAGGTGCACGAGTCGGCTCACGTCGGGAATGGGACGTTCCGCGGCGGCGTGCCGGATGGCGTCGTCCAGCTGCTCCGCGGGGTGTTCCGGCGGGGCGAGGAGTTCCACGAGCCGGGAGACGTCCTCGACGGAGCGGGCGACGGCCGCGAGGCGCAGCACCGACACGGCGGTGGGCAGATTCCCCGGCGCCTGCTCCAAGCGGGTGACCAGGTCGACGACGTCGTCCAGGGGCCGGGTCACCACGGCGACGCGTATGAGCTCCTCCACCGCGGCGTCCTCCGCGTGCCCGGCCCCCGGCGCCGTCCGCTCCGGAGCGGGGCCGTCCGTGGTGTCGTACGCCGTGTGGCGCGGGGGTTCGTCGCCGACGTGTGCATCGAGGTGCTCGTCGGCCCCCCGCACCCAGGGTGCGGGCCGGACGGCGGCCGGAGGCCGGGTTCCGAGCCGAGCGGTGCCCGACGCGTTCGTCGTCGCGGAGGACGTAGCAGAGGACGGGGCAGAGGACGGGGCAGAGGATGACTCAGCGGGCATCTTCGCTTCTCCCTTTCACCGGGGTCGCCAGGTTTTCGCGTCTCCCTTTCACCGGGACGCCTCGCGCCCCGGACATGAGCGTGTATCCCGTTCTAGGCACGCATCTTTTGCCTCGCCACTGGAGGAGTCGCCGCAGATCCGCCCGTCGGCGCCCGCTTCAACGTCAGATTTCGTTCTCTGGACGGCGACCTCTCTCGTTCTGAAGGACGAGGAGCGCGATGTCGTCGGGGCGCTGCGCGGTGGAGCTGACCTCGCCGAGGAGGTCGTCGACGAGGAGGTCGAGGTCCCGGTCGTCCGCGCGGGCGAGGTGGTGCGCGAGGTGGGCGATGGAGTCGTCGAGGTCGACGCCGGGGGTCTCGATGAGGCCATCGGTGTAGAAGGCGAGCAGCAGACCCGGGGTGAGGGGGATCTCGGTCAGGGGGAACACGGCGTCGGGGTCGATGCCCAGGAGGGGGCCCGGCGGGACGGTGACGGGCCGCGTCCCCCGGTCGGGGAGCCGCAGGAGGGGCGGCGGATGACCGGCGCTGGCCAGCGTCACGCGGCGGCGGGCGAAGTCCAGGTGCGCGTAGAGACAACTGGTGAACAGGCCGGGGTCGAGGCCGATGAGGAGCCGGTTGGTGCGGGAGAGGACCTCATCGGGGGGTGTGCCGAGGGCCGCGTGGGCGTAGACGCCGGTACGCACCTGGCCCATCAGCGCGGCGGCGGCGACATTGTGACCCTGGACGTCGCCGATGACCGCCGCGGCGGCGGTGTCGCCGAGCCGGATCAGGTCGTAGAAGTCGCCGCCGATGTCCATGCCCCGGGTCGCGGGCAGATAGCGGGCGGCGACCCGCAGGCCGCCGACCTGGGGCAGGGTGCGCGGGAGCAGCGCCTCCTGAAGGCCGTGGGCGAGCTCGTGCTTGGTGTCGTAGAGGCGGGCGCGGTCGAGGGCCTGGGCGATGAGCCCGGCGAGTGACGTCAGGACGGCGCGTTCCTCGGCGGCGAACGCGTGCGGCCTCTCGTAGGACAGGACGCACACCCCCACGGGCCGACCCGAGGTGATCAGCGGCAGGAAGGCCCACGCCTGCTTGCCGCTGACATGCGGCGCCTCGGGGTACAGGCGCCGCATCTCCTCGGGGTCGGAGAAGAAGGCGGGGATGCCGCTGCCGAGGGCGTGTCCGGCCGGGGTGAAGCGGGTGTCGAGGGGCAGGGCGTCGAGGCGTTCGACGGTCTCGGGGGTGTAGCCGCGGGTGCCGGTGATCCGCAGCTTGCCGAAGTCCGCGGTGGACAGGACCAGGCCCTGGGCGCCGAAGGCGGGCATGATTTGGTCGGCGACGAGATCGACGACATCCTGGACACCGACGACCTCGGTCAGCGCGGCGGCCAGGTGCGTGAGCTGGTACAGCCGGCCCGCCCGCGCCGGTGTGACGGTGCGAGGGGGTGCTCCGGGCGCCGGGGCGGGCGGGGGCCGGGTGCCGGTGGGCACGACGCGGACGCTGATGCCACTGGCGTCCGGGTAGAGGTGGATGTCCAGCCAGCCGTCGGGCGGGCGGCACGCGGTGAACGAGACGGGGCTCCGGCTGAGCACCGCGGCCCGGTAGCGGTCCTCGTACGTGGGATCGTCCAGCCAGCGCAGGGACTGCCACGGCAGCGTGCCGAGCAGCTGACCGGCCTCGCGGCCGAGGAGTTCGCAGGCGCCCGCGCTGACGTAGGTGAAGTGCCCTTCGAGGTCCAGGGCGCAGCTGCCGCCGGGCAGGCGCTCGGCGAAGTCGGCCGCGGCCATCGCCGGGCTGGTGGACCGGCGGCCGGTGCCCGCGGCGACGACACGCAGGCGCCCGCCCGGGCCCCGGGGACCGCCGCGCTCGACGCCTTCCTCCAGGATCCGTGCCAGACGGCGGCAACGTGACTCGATGTGCCCGCGCTCCCTGTCGGTCATGTACGGCGGCCGGGTGGCGGGCCACACCAGGAGCAGCGCGCCCCAGATGCGGCTGCCGGTGACCGGCGCGGCCACCAGCGCCAGCGGGTAGGGCAGCACCATCGCGGTACGCGGATAGGAGCGGGCCATCTCATCCTGGCTGCCCACCCACACGAGGCGGCGCTCACGGACCGCCACGGCGATGGGCGCGGGCGCGGCCACCGGGACCCGCGCCCAGGGGGCTGCGAACTCCGCCGGTGCCCCGCACAGCAGGTCCAGATGCAGCAGTTGCCCGTCCGGGGCGAGGAGGTACAGGGCGCCGATGGACGCGCCGGTTCCGCGCACGCTCTCCGCGAACGCGGTGTCCAGCTCGTCGGCGTCGACCGCGGCATCGGCGTCGACCGCGGCGTCGCTGTCGACCCCGGCGTCGGTAGCACCGTCGGCATCGGCGGCCGGGTCACCCGTGCCGGTCACGAGGCACCTCCAGCATCGCAGGGGCGACCGTGTGCGGCACGGGCACGCCGGACGTGCCCGAGCTCGCCCATATCTGGACGTTACGCCTCTGCCGTACGGTCGGCACGCCGTCCCGCGGGGGGGCGGTCGCGCGATGCCACGCCGCCCGGCCCGGCACGAGCCGTCACTCCGCACCGACCACGGCCACCCGGCCACCCGGCCACCCGGCCACCCGGCCACCCGGCCACCCGGCCACCCGGCCACCCGGCCACCCGGCCACCGTACGGCGTACGGCGTACGGCGTACAGCGGCCGCAAAGCGGCGGTCAGTCGACACGAGGCCCCGGCAACCCCCCACCCGGCCACCACGTCTCCCCTCATGGGCCCGCACCCCGACCCGCATGGGCCCGCACCCCGACCCGCATCGGCCCGCACCCCGACCCGGAGGGGGGACCTCATGCTCAGCAGCTGGCGGCGGTACGCCGACCGCTGTCCCCGCCTCGTCGAGACCGCGTTCCTCGCCCTGCTGTGCGCCGCCACCGGCGCGCAGAACGACCGGGGCCCCGGCTGGTGGCCCGGTCTGCTCATCACCACCACGTCCTGCCTCGCCCTGCTGTGGCGGCACACCCGTCCGGGGCCCGTCGTGGCGTCCACGGCGATCTCCGCGGCCCTCCTGGGCGCGCTGGGGTACCCGGTCGACGTCCTGCTGCTGCTCCCTCTCATGGTGGCGATGTACGCCCTGACGGTCGTCGCCCCGCAGCGGACCGTGCGGGTGTACTGCGTCGCCGCCATCGTCGTGGTGGCGCTCGCGGGCCTCTCGTCGGACAGGAACGACGAGTCCTGGCAGGGCAAGACCGTCGTACCCGCGTTCTGGATCTCCCTGTCGGTCGTCCAGGGCACGAACGTGCGGACGCGGCGCGCCCATCTGGACGCCGTGCGCGCACGCGCCGAACACGCCGAACGCACCCGCGAGGACGAGGCGCGCCACCGCGTCGCCGAGGAGCGCGTCCGCATCGCCCGGGAACTGCACGACGTCGTCGCGCACCACATGGCTCTCGCCCATGCCCAGGCGGGCACCGCCGCGCATCTCGCGCGCACCCGGCCCGATGAGGCCGGGAGGATCCTCGGCGAGCTGACCGGCACCACGTCGGCCGCCCTGCGCGAACTCCAGGCCACCGTGGGCCTCCTGCGCCGCCCCGAGGAACCCGAGGACGTCCTGGAACCGGCTCCGGGGCTCGCCCGGCTGCCCGAGCTGGTGTCCGCGTTCGCCTCCGCCGGGCTCCGGGTCGTCGTCACCGTCGACGGCGAGGAGCGCACGCTCTCCCCCGGGACGGACCTCGCCGCCTTCCGGATCGTGCAGGAGGCACTCACCAACGTCGCCAAGCACGCGTCCGCCGACACCGCCCAGGTGCGGCTCGCCTACGCGCAGGACCTGCTGACCCTGACGGTCCGCGACCACGGCGGAGCCGTATCGCGGCCGTCGGCTGCGGGCGGCGGGTTCGGCGTCATCGGCATGCGCGAGCGCGCCCGTGCCGCCGGGGGGCGCCTGGACGCCGGCCGGCACCCCGAGGGCGGGTACGCCGTCACCGCCGAACTCCCCCTCCACCCCTGACCCCGGCACCTCTCAGCCATGCGCCCCCTGTCCCTCGGACTCCCGGAAGGCCCCGATGACCATTCGTGTGCTGCTCGCCGACGACCAGACGCTGCTGCGGCAGACCTTCCGGCTCCTGATCGACTCCTGCGCGGACATGGAGGTCGTCGGCGAGGCCGCCGACGGCGCGGAGGCCGTCGGGCTCGCCCGCGCGCACCGCCCCGACATCGTCCTGATGGACATCCGCATGCCCGGCACCGACGGCCTCGCCGCGACCGAGGCCATCTGCGGCGACCCCGGCCTCCGGGCGACGCGGGTGCTCGTCCTCACCACGTTCCAGACCGACCAGCACGTCGCCCGTGCCCTGCGCGCGGGCGCCAGTGGGTTCCTCGGCAAGGACGTCTCCGCCGACGCGCTCCTCGACGGCATCCGCACCGTGGCCGCCAGCGACGCGCTCCTGTCCCCCACCGCCACGCGCGCGCTCATCGCCCGCTTCCTCGCCGCCCCGGACCCCGACGCCGCCCCGGCTCTCCCGGCGGACCTCGCCTCCCTCACCGCGCGCGAACGCGAGGTGACCGCGCTGGCCGCGCAGGGGAGGTCCGACCGGGAGATCGCCGGGGAGCTGTCCGTGAGCCCGCTGACCGTGCGCACCCACCTCCAGCGCGCGAAGACCAAACTCGGCGCCCGCGACCGCGCCCAACTGGTCGCCCTCGCCTACCGGACCGGCCTCGTCCGCCCCTGACCCGCGCTTGAGCACCGACTCGCCACACAACAGAACACTCTTCCTCGAAGGCCTGGGGGCCCTGATGCGCATCTTCCCGACGACATCCTGGACCGCCTCAGGAACCTGGAACGGCAGGTGCGGCAGCTCACCACGTACGTCAACACGCGTGCGGCGGCGGCCTCCGCGAGATCCGCGGAGGACGCCGCCGGCGAACGGGCGGGAGGGAGTGCCCAGGAGGGTGGGCGGGCCCGGTGAGCCGGGACCCTACCGGCGGCTGCGGACGAGCAGATACAGGAAGTACGGCGTGCCGATCACGGCCGTCATGAGGCCGGCGCCGAGCTGGGCCGGTGCGATCACGGTCCGGCCCACCAGGTCGGCGACGCACACGAGGAGGGCCCCGAGGAGCACAGCGACCGGCACCACCCGGACGTGCTTGCGGCCCACGAGGGCGCGGGCCGCGTGCGGTGCCACCAGGCCGACGAAGCCGATCGTGCCCGCGGCGGCCACGGCGGTGGCGCTGAGCAGGACGCCGAGGCCGAGGAAGGCGAGGCGGCCGCGGCTCAGGTCGAGGCCGAGCAGGCGCGGGGTGTCCTCGTCGAGCGACACGAGGTCGAGTTCGGTGCGCCGCACGACCGCGTAGGTCAGGCCCACGGCGAGGACGATCGCGAGGGGCACCACGTCGGGCAGGGTCCGCCCGTACGTCGAGCCGGAGAGCCAGGTGAGGGCCTTCGTCGCGTTGAACGGGTCGGTGAGGATGATGAGCAGGCTGATCAGGGCCGCGGCACCGGTGCCGACGCCGAAGCCGACGAGAACGAGCCGGTTCTGCTGGAACCCGCCCCGCGCGGCGAGTCCGAAGACGACGGCCGCGCTGACCGCGGCGCCCGCGAACGCGCCGCCCGCCAGGCTCCACGAACCGGCCACGGGCACCGTCGTCACCAGTACGACGGCACCCGCCGCGGCGCCGTTGGACACGCCGAGGACGCCGGGTTCGGCCAGGGGGTTGCGGGTCACGGCCTGGATGAGGGTCCCGGACAGGGCGAGCGCGGCGCCCGCGAGCAGCGCGGCGAGGACGCGGGGCATCCGGGTGTCGAGCACGAAGGTGACGGTCTGACCGGCTCTGCCCTGCGCCCAGTTCACCACGTCGCCGAGGAGCAGCTTGCTGTCGCCGATGAGCACGGCGGCGATGGTCACGCCGACGAGGGCGACGGCAAGGACGGCCGTGGTGACGAGGAAGACGGCTCTGCTGCGGATGCGCAGCCGGTCGACGGGGACGGTGCCCGCCGTGTCCCGGAGCCGGGCGGCCATGACGACGAGGAAGACAGCACCGACCATGCTGGTGACGACGCCGGTCGGCACGGCCACCGACACGTCCGACGACACCAGGGAGCGCAGCAGCACGTCGGAGCCGAGCACGAGGGCCGCGCCGGTGAGCCCGGCGAACGGCAGCCTGACGCGGGCGCGGGTGAACGCGTGGAACCTGCGGGCGAGCGGACGGACGAGGGCGGGGGCGCACAGTCCGACGAAGCCGACGGGTCCGGCGAGGGTGACGGCCGCCGTGGACAGCAGGGCGGCGAGGACGACGGCGGTGACACGGGTGGAGCGGACGGGCACGCCGACGCCGCGGGCGGCCTCGTCACCGAGCGCCAGGGCGTCGACCCTGCGCGCGATCAGGACGAGACCGACGAGGCCGACCAGGCCGAGCGGCGCCATCTGGAGCACGCCGTCGAAGCCGTTCTGCGCGATGCTGCCCTGGTTCCACTTGTAGAGGCCCTCGGTCTCCGTGGGGTACAGCAGGAGCAGGCCCTCGGTGACGGCGGTGAGTCCGAAGGTGAGGGCGCTGCCCGCGAGGACGAGGCGTACGGTGCCGGTGCCGAGCCCGGACAGGGACAGGACGACGGCCGCCGCCGCGAGACCGCCGAGGAAGGCGATGCCGGAGGAGGCGAGCAGCGGCAGGGACAGGCCCGAGGCGGCGGCGAGGCCGAGGGCGAAGTAGGAGCCCGCGTTGACGGCGAGCGTGTCGGGCGCGGCGAGGACGTTGCGGCTGACGGCCTGAAGGGCGGCGCCCGCCATGCCGAGCAGCACGCCGACGAGGAGGCCCGCGGCCATGCGCGGCAGCCGGGAGGCGATGACGACGGACGCGTCACCGGCCTCGGCCCGGCCGGTGAGCGCCTTCCACACCTCGGGCGGGCCGACGGCGGCCGTGCCCTGGGTGATGTCCACGACCGCGAGGACCGCGACGAGGAGGACCAGTGCGGCCGTCACCGCGGCCGCGCCCGAACGGGACGCTGTCGTCGACGGACGGGTGGCGGGGGTGGTTGCGGTGACGGCCATGGTGCTACTTCTTCAGTGCCTTGACGACGGAGTCGACGTACTGGTTCATCGACTCGGGGCCGCCGAACATCCAGACGCCGTCGGGCAGCCGGTGGACGTTGCCCTTCTTGACGAACGGCAGCGACGTCCAGACCTTGTCCTTCTTCAGGACGCCGGAGAAGGGGTTGCTGCCCTTGTCGTCGTCGTTGCCGATGTAGGCGAACTGCACGTCGTCGTCGAGCTCGGTGAGGCCTTCGACGTCGGTGGCGCCGAGGCCGTAGCTCTTGTCGCCCTTGACCTTCCAGTTGTTCTTCAGGCCCAGCTTCTCGTTGACGGCGCCGATGAGGGAGCCGCTGGTGTAGGGCCGGATGGAGGTCTGGTTGCCGGTGACGTAGCCGTCGGCGAAGGCGAACTCCGCGCCGTCGCGACCGGCTCCCGCGAGTGCCTTCCTGCCCTCGGCGAGCTTCGCCTCGAAGCCCTTCTTGAGCTTCTCGGCCTGCTGCGTGGTGCCGGTGGCCTCGGCGATGAGGTCGAGGTTCTTCGTCATCTGCCCGATCGGGTCCGCGGCGTCGGCGGCGCGCAGCGTCAGGACGGGGGCGACCTTGCGGAGCTGCTTCACGGCGGCCGCGGGCAGGTCGGTGGTCGCGATGACGAGGTCGGGCTTCAGGGACGCGACGGTGTCCATGCTGGGCTCACCGCGCGTGCCGATGTCCTTGGGCTCGTTCTTCAGCGGGACGGCGGTGTCCCACGTCTTGTAGCCCTTGACGTCGGCGACGCCGGTGGGGTCGACGCCGAGCGACACCAGGTTCTCGACGGCGTTCCACTCGGTGCCGACGACCTTCCGGGCGGGCCCGTCCAGCTTCACCTTCGCGCCGGTGGCGTCGGTGAGGGTGAGGGGTTCCGCGCTCTTCTTCTTGTCGTCGGCGGAGGGCTCGGTGGTACCGCAGGCGGACAGGGCGAGGGCCGCGGCGGTGGCGGTCGCCGCGGTGATCAGGAGGCGTCTCATGGGGTGGTGCTGAGCCTTTCGCTTCGCGAGTGGTGGCGGCCGACGGCGCGGGTGCGCAGCAGGCCGGTGAGGGGGTCGGTCTCGACCTCGATGCGAATGCCGTACGTGTCGGTCAGCCGCTGCGGTGTCAGTACGTGCTCGGGGGTGCCGTCCGCGACGATCCGTCCCGCGTCGAGCAGGAAGATCCGGTCGGCTATGGCCGCTGCCTGGTCGAGGTCGTGCAGGACGGCGCCGACGGCGATGCCGTGATCGTCCGCCAGGTCCCGCATGAGGTCGAGGAGTTCGACCTGGTAGCGGAGGTCGAGGTAGGTCGTGGGCTCGTCGAGGAGGAGCACGCCCGTCTCCTGGGCGAGGCAGCCGGCGAGCCAGACGCGCTGGAGCTGGCCGCCGGACAGGTGCTCGGCCCCGCGTTCGGCGAGCTCGGCGACGCCGGTCATGGCGAGCGCGCGGTCCACCGCGGTCCGGCCGCCCGGGTCGGCCTTGCCCCAACGGCCCCGGTGCGGGTAGCGGCCGAATTCGACCACGTCCCGCACGGTCAGGCCACTGGGTGTGGGGCGTCCTTGGGTGAGCAGGGCCACGCGGCGGGAGAACTCGCGCGGGCTCAGGGCGAGGCCGTCGGTGTCGCCGTCGATGCGGAGGGTGGCGGTCCGTGGCCGCTGAAGCCGGGCGAGCGTCCGAAGGAGCGTCGACTTGCCGCTGCCGTTCGGGCCCACCAGTACGGTCACTTCGCCTGGTCGCAGCGTCATCGAGGCGTCGTGTACGACATCGACGCCTTCGTACGCCACGGTGACGCCCGTGGCCGACAGTTCATGACCCTCGGGCGGCGCGGCCGCTGCGGTCTTCTCGCCTACATGCACGCTGGAGAGGTTAGCCTAACCTTACGACCAGCGGAACAGACCCCCCTGCACACCGACCGCAAGGAGAATTTCGGCCAGCCTCAGCTCAGCAGCGCCTTGTGCAGCCGCTCGCCGAACTCGGCCGGGTGCGTGGTCAGTCCGGTGTGACCGCCGGGGAAGTGCAGGAGCGCGGTGCCGAGGCGCTCGGCCAGGAAGGCGGCGGGGCGGTAGGGCAGTTCGCCGCGCGAGTCCTCTCCGCCGGCGAGCACGAGCCGGTCCGAGAGCGTCGCGAGGCGGGGGACGTCCGGGACGTAGGACATGAAGGCGGGCACGATGCGCCCGACGAAGTAGGGCAGGTTCGCCATGGTCCGTTCGGCGCGCGCCGCCGCCCGGCGCGGCAACCGCACCGCCGCCTGCGGCCCGGCCGCCGCCCCCCGCAGATCGACCCCCCGCACCTGCGGTGAGGCCTCCGCCGCCGCCTTCGGTTCCGCCGCCCCGCCGTCGTCCTTCCTCAGCCCCGCGGCGAACACCGCCATCGCCGGCATGAGGCCCTGGGCGTGCAACGTCTCCTGCACGCGGGCCACGAGCGCGCGGTGCGCGGGGGCGTCCGGCAGGACCTCGACGAGCGGCGGTTCGTGGGCCACGAGGCGTTCGATCCGGTCGGGGCGGTCGGTGAGCAGACGCAGGGCGGCGACGGCGCCCGAGCTGGCGCCGAACACCCGGGCCGGTTCGCCGGGTGAGAGCAGGTCGAGCAGGCGCAGCGCGTCGTCGGCGTGCTCGGCCACCCGCTGCTCGGCGCCGGGGTCGTCCAGCACGCTCCGGGACATGCCGCGCGGGTCGTAGGTGGCGACGGTGTACGCGGTCGCGAGGCCGTCGGCGATCTGGTCGAAGGCGGCGGCTCCGCCCGACCCGCCGGGCACGAGGAGCAGGAGCGGGCCACGGCCGCGTACTTCGTAGTGCAGGGTCGCGCCGTTCACGCGCAGGCTGCCGTCGGTGGCGGGGCAGGTCATCAGGAGTCTCCGTCTTCGCGCGGGGGCCAGTTCTCCAGGAGGGTGTGCAGGGCGTCCAGGGCGCGGACCCACGAGTCCTGCGGGGAGCGCGCGTGCGCGAATCCGCCCGCGGCCTCCAGGGCGACGAACCCGTGGAAGGTGCTGCGCAGCAGCCGGACCGCGTCGGTCAGGTCGGGCTCGTCCAGGCCGTAGCCGCGCAGCATCCCGTAGGTCAGCTCGACCGCGCGCCGCGGCCCGGGTGCGCTCGCGGCGAGGTCGGGGTCGATCGGGACGGGGGTCTGCGTCGCCTGGTAGCGGCCCGGGTGCAGATGGGCGTACTCCCGCCAGGCACCGGCGAACGCGACCAGCGCGTCCCTGCCCGAGAGGCCCGCGGTGGCCTCCGCGATGCGGATGGTCTTCTCGTCCGCCGCGAGGAGGGCGATCCGGCCGCGCAGGTCCTCCAGGTTGCGCACGTGCGAGTAGAGACTCGCGTCCTTCACGCCGAGCCGCCGCGCCACCTGCGCCATCGTCACCCGTTCGAGCCCGATCTCGTCCGCCAGCTCGGCGGCCGCACCCGTGACCCGCTCCTGGGACAGCCCCGCACGCACCATGAGCCCCCTCCTGTTTCCTAGGGCCCCTAGGTTACACCTAGGAGCCCTAGGTTATACCTAGGGGCCCTAACTTCAGCCTAAGGAGCCTAGGTTTCAGGAAGCAGCCGGCAGCAGCACCGAGGAGTCCGGCTCCAGCCGGGTGCCGAAGTCGCCGACGACGGTGAACCGGTCCAGGTCGACGACGGCGATCCGGTCGGTGCCCAGCTGCGACACGTACGCCAGCGCCTTGTCCGGATGGAAGGACACGGCGGACGGGGTGCCGTCGAGCCCGAGGGAGCGCACCGGGCGCAGGTCGTAGTCGTACTCGGTGAGGGTCTTGCCGACGATGTCGGTCACCAGGAGCCGGTCGCCGCCGAGGGCGTAGAGCCGCAGCGGGTCTCCGGGCACCTTCTTGGCGCGCCGCACCTTCATCGTGTGCGCGTCGACGGCGACCAGGGAGGAGCTCTTGCGGGCCCCGACGAACAGGGTCTTCTCGTCCCGGCTCAGACAGCTGCTCTCGGGCAGCCGCCCCGGCGTCATCAGGATCGGCGCGACAGCGGCGTCGTGGGGACGCACGAGGCTGACCGTGTGCGACAACAGGCCGGTGACATAGGCCCGTTCGCCGTCGCGGGTGAGCGTGAACAGGTGGGTCTTCACCCCACCGGTGGGCACCGCCCGCTCCGGCGCCGGGTCGGTGGCGGGCGCGTCGAAGCCGAGCAGGACCGCCTTCTCCTCGCTCAGCGCGTACAGCCGGTCGTGGCGGTCGATCCCCATGCCGTGGATCCGGTTGAAGGGGCGGGTGTCGATGGTCCGGGCCAGGCTCCGCCCGGCGAGGTCGATGACGAAGACCGCGGCTCCGCCCGCGCCCGGCGTGGAGGACATGCGCACCCCGTAGTGGCCGACGTAGGCGAACCGCCTGCCCGCGTCGACGACCATCTCGTGGGGATAGTCGGCCAGCGGAACGGTCTCCAGGCGCCGCCCGGAAGCGGTGTCGTAGAAGCCGACCGCGTGAGCGCCCTTCTCCACGACCGCCAGCACATCGGCCCCGCGCGCCCTCGGAGCCGCCGTGGCGGAAGTGGCGGAAGCGGCGGCACCGCTCGCCAGCACCCCCGCGCCGCCTGCCTTGATCACCGTACGACGGGTCACCACAGACCCTCACCTCGATCTCGTTTGATCAGTCATAAGTTAGACTTATGAGGTCATAGGCGGGACCCGCGTACCAGGTTAGGGTCCCCTTAGTTTACGGTTGCCTTCGTGTCAGTTGTCACTGCCGAAGGGAATCTGAGCATGCACCGCCCCCTGCGGGTAGCCATCGTCGGAGCCGGACCCGCTGGGATCTACGCCGCCGACGCGCTCCTGAAGTCCGATGCCGCCGCCGACCCCGGTGTCTCCATCGACCTCTTCGAGCGGATGCCCGCCCCGTTCGGCCTGATCCGTTACGGCGTGGCACCCGACCACCCGCGCATCAAGGGCATCATCACGGCCCTGCACCAGGTCCTCGACAAGCCGCAGATCCGCCTCTTCGGCAACGTCGACTACCCGCGCGACATCAACCTGGACGACCTGCGGGCCTTCTACGACGCGGTGATCTTCTCCACCGGGGCCACGGCCGACCGCGCCCTGGACATCCCGGGCGTCCAGCTCGACGGCTCCTACGGCGCGGCCGACTTCGTCTCCTGGTACGACGGCCACCCCGACGTCCCGCGGACCTGGCCGCTGGAGGCCGAGAAGGTCGCCGTCCTCGGCGTCGGCAACGTCGCCCTCGACGTGGCGCGCGTCCTCGCCAAGACGGCCGCGGAACTGCTGCCGACGGAGATCCCGCCGAACGTCCACGACGGTCTCAAGGCCAACCGGGCCAAGGAGATCCACGTCTTCGGCCGCCGCGGCCCCGCCCAGGCCAAGTTCAGCCCGATGGAGCTGCGGGAGCTGGACCACTCCCCCACCATCGAGGTCATCGTCGACCCCGAGGACATCGACTACGACGAGGGCTCCATCGCGACGCGGCGCAGCAACAAGCAGGCCGACATGGTCGCCAAGACGCTGGAGAACTGGGCGATTCGCGATGTCGGCGAGCGCCCCCACAGGCTGTTCCTGCACTTCTTCGAGTCGCCGACCGAGATCCTCGGCGAGGACGGCAAGGTCGTCGGCCTGCGCACCGAGCGCACCGCGCTCGACGGGACCGGCAACGTCAAGGGCACCGGCACCTTCAAGGACTGGGACGTCACCGCGGTCTACCGCGCCGTGGGCTACCTCTCCGACAAGCTGCCCAAGCTGCCCTGGGACGTCGAGTCGGGCACGGTGCCGGACGAGGGCGGCCGGGTCATCGAGGAGACCGGGGCGCACCTGACGTCGACGTACGTCACCGGCTGGATCCGGCGCGGGCCCGTGGGCCTCATCGGGCACACCAAGGGCGACGCCAACGAAACGGTCGCTAGCCTCCTCGACGACCACGCGAACGACCGGCTGCCCGCGCCCGTCTCGCCCGCGCCCGAGGCCGTGGACGCCTTCCTCGCCGAGCGGAACGTCCGCTTCACCACGTGGGAGGGCTGGTACCGCCTCGACGCCGCCGAGAAGGCGCTCGGCGAGCCGCAGGGCCGTGAGCGCGTGAAGCTCGTGGAGCGTGCGGACATGCTCAGGGAGAGCGGCGCCTGATCCACCGGCGCTCACCACCGGCCGGCCGCCGCGGGACACCCGGCGGCCGGTCCGGTCTCGGCGGACAGCCTGTTCGGTCCGGCGGACAGCCTGTTCGGCAAGGGCGGGCGGCCGATCCGGCCCCCGCGGGCAGGACCTAGGCTGTGCGCATGCTTGTCTACGCCCCGGCGGCGCTGCTCTTCCTCGTCCTGTGCTGGCGCGTGCTGCGCGAACGCCGCAAGTTCAGCAACGCCGTACTCCTGGGGCTCGTCGCGCTCTGCGCCCTCGTCGCCTGGATCTCCGAACTGATCAGCTCCGGCTCGGCGTCGGGGAAGGTCATCGCCGTCAGCCTGCTCGCGCTCGCCGCTCTCGGCACGCTGCTGCTCGTCTGCTTCCTCTTCTCCAATGGCCTGAAGATGGTGCGCAAGGAAGGCAG
Source organism: Streptomyces typhae (assembly GCF_009755605.1). Lineage (GTDB taxonomy): Bacteria > Actinomycetota > Actinomycetes > Streptomycetales > Streptomycetaceae > Streptomyces > Streptomyces typhae. Next base: position 234,202 of record NZ_WPNZ01000005.1, on the reverse strand, counting down.
GAGCCCCACCAATCTCCTCTCGCTCCTCGCGGGAGTGTCCGTGCTGGCCCTGATCGCCCTGCTCGCCGCGGCGGCGGTGGTGCGCTCCCCGGTCCTGCTCGGCCTCGGCACGACGGCCCTCGGCCTGGCCTGCTACCTCTCGTTCCTGTTCCTCAGCCTCCTCGGCTACTCGTTCCTCTACGGCCGGTTGCAGGTCCGCCGCAAGGCCGACTACGTGGTCGTCCTCGGCTCGGGTCTGATCGGCGGGTCCACCGTGCCGCCGCTGCTCGCGAGCCGACTCGACCGGGCGAAGGCGGTGCACGAGCGGATGGTGCGGCGGGGCGGGTCGACCGTGCTCATCACCTCCGGCGGCCAGGGACCGGACGAGGACCTGCCGGAATCCCACGCCATGGCCGACTACTTGACCGACCGCGGGTTCCCCGCCGACCTGATCGAGCGGGAGGACCGGTCGACGACGACCGAGGAGAACCTGCGGTTCAGCAAGGCCATCATGGAGAAGACCGGCCCCGGCTACCGGTGCGTCGTCGTCACGAACAACTACCACGCCTTCCGGGCCGCGCTGACCGCCCGGCGGGTCGGGGTCAGGGGCCAGGTGGTGGGCTCCCCCACCGCGGCCTACTTCTGGCCCAACGCGATGATCCGCGAGTTCGCGGCCATCCTCGACGCCTACCGGCGGACCAATGTCGCCGTCTTCCTGCTCCTCGTCGCCGCCGGCGTGCTGGTCTGGGCGACGCGCTGAGGAAGCGCCGGGCGCGCTCAGAGCGCCCGGAGCTGCGTGAGCAGGGACAGCGTGTCGGCGTTGACCCAGTACTCCACGAACCGGCCGTGCTCCATGCGCAGGGTGTCTGTCCCGGTCCAGGTCACCACCGTGCCCGGTGCGGCCTTGGCACCGGGGAAGCCGCCCGCGTACGTGCCCGTGGCGGTCCAGCGGGCCGATGCGTAGCGGCCGTTCACCACCGGGCCGACCTCGACCGTGAAGCGCAGGTCGGGGATCACCGACCTGAGCTGCCCGATCCATTCGACCAGCCCCTCGGCGCCGTGGATGCCGCTGCCGTCGCCCCCGTCGGGCGGGGCCGCGTGCACCCGGAAGGCCGGCGCGACGATGGCATCCACGTTCATGTACCGGTGTCCTTCTCGGGTGGCGGGTGCCGGTGCCGCGGCCCGGGAGGGCGATTGCGTCGGCGCGCCCCCGGCCCGGCGTCCGCGGCACCGGTGGGAACCGACGGTGCCGTGCGCGCCGGTGCCGCCGCGTCGGCAAGAACTACGTAGCGCGCGGGACTACGCAATCCAGCACGGGCGAAGGGGTCACAGGGGCGTGTCGCGGAGCTGGCGGCGCGAGGAGATGCCCAGCTTGCGGTACACGTTGCGCAGGTGCGCGTCGATGGTGCGCGGGCTGAGGAACAGCATCGCGGCCACTTCCTTGGACGTCGCCCCCGCGGCGACCTTCCCGGCTATCAGGCGCTCCTGCGCGGTGAGCCGGCCGAGCGGGTCCTCGCCGTCCCGCCGCGGCTGTTCTCCGGTGGCCTGCAACTCCCGGGCCGCGCGCTCGGCGAAGCCGCGGGCCCCCATGGCGGACAGCATGTCGTGGGCGGCCCGCAGCTCCACCCGGGCCTCGGCGCGGCGGTGTTCGCGGCGCAGCCACTCGCCGTACGTCAGCCGGGCGCGGGCGTACAGGACCCGGACCCGGGTGCGCGCGAAGCGGTCGATGGCCTCCCGGTACAGCGCCTCGCAGTCCTCCTCGTGCCCGAGCAGGGCCCTGGCCTGGAGCCACTCGGCGACGGCCCAGGGGACGGGGTTCGCGCGGGCGAGGGCCTCCAGGTGCCGCAGCGCCTCGGTGGCCTCGTCGCCGCGTCCCGCGCGCACGGCCGCCTCGACCAGTTCGGTGTAGCCGGCCCAGATCGAGTACGAGCCTGCCTGGTGGCGGCGCTGGGCCGCGAGCGCGGCGTCGAGGGCCGCCTCGTAGTTGCCGAGGCCGTTGTGGAGCACCGCTCGGGCGTAGTGCTCGCCGACGGTTTCGAACGGCCGCCCGCCGTGGCCCAGTTGGCGCTGCAGCTCGCGGTAGCGGTCGATGTCGCCGCGGAAGCCGACCAGGACCAGCTCGGCGCCCAGGAGCGGGGCCGTGCCCGCCGCCTCGTCGACCGCGCGGGCCTCGGCGAGGCTTGCCGCGGCCGCGTCGAAGCGTCCGAGGGAGACCCGGGTGATCGCCTGGTAGCGCAGTGCCTGCGGCAGGGTGGACAGGGCGCCCTGGCGGCGGGCCACCTCCACCTGGCGGTCCGACATCTCTTCGAGCATCTCGTCGTCGCGCAGGTCGATGACGAGCTGGCAGACCAGGTTCATCCGCCAGGGCCCCGTGTCGGACGAGGAGGTGGCCGCCCGGCACGCCGTCACCGCGTCGCGCATCGTGGGCACGGCCTGTTCGACGGGCAGCATGATCTGGTCGAGGAGGGCGTGCAGGAGCAGGTCGACGGGGCGGGCGGGCGCCCGCTGCGGCGCCCGCTCGCGGATGTGGGCGCCGAGTTCCTTGAGCAGGCCCGGGTGGTTGTCGTTGTACATGATCGACGCGAACGCCTCCAGGTAGGTCTCCCTGGCCTGGTCCGGGGGCAGTTCCGCGGCGATGTCGATGAGGGTGGAGGTCGCCTGGGGGCTGTGGGCGAGCTGGAAGTCGACGCGGGCGCGCAGCAGCCGTGCCTCCGCCCGCCCCGCGTCCTTGAGGCGGCGCTCGGTGCGGGCGACGAGCGCGCGGGCCGCGCACGGCGCGCCGGCCTGGAGCCGCAGCCGGGCCGCGGCAAGCAGGCGTTCGCCCTGCCGGTCGGTGGCGGGCGTCAGCTGCCCCGCCCGCTCCATGAAGGCCGCGGCCGCGGCGAAGCCGCCGCGCAGCCGCGCCCGGTCGGCGGAGCGCTCCAGCTCCGCCGCGACGTCCTCGTCGGCGTCGACGACCGCGTGCGCGCGGTGCCAGGCCCTGCGGTCGAGGTCCGTCTCGGGGTCGGTGGCCTCGGCGAGGGCGCCGTGCACGCGCCGCCGCGTGCCCGGCGTCGCCGACGCGTACACCGCGGAGCGCACCAGCGGATGGCGGAAGCGCAGCCGCGGCCCGAGGGCGAGGAGCCCGGCGTCCTCCGCGACGGCGAGGTCACCGGGGTCGAGGTCGATGAGGGCCGCCGCACGTCGCAGCAGGGCGAGGTCACCGACGGGTTCGGCCGCGGCGAGCACCACCAGGGGCCGGATGCCGGCCGGGAGCTGCGCCCACCGGTGCACGAACTTCTCCTCCAGGGCGTGCACCAGGCTGGCCCGCGGCCTGCGCAGCCTCGGCACCCCGAAAGGGCCCGCGTCGTGCGCGAACTCCAGGAGCGCCAGCGGGTTGCCGCACGCCTCGGCCAGGATCCGGTCGACGACCTCCGCGTCGAGGCCGGTGTGCGTCACCGCCCCGAGCACACTGCGGGCGGCCTCGTCGTGGAGGCCCCCGAGGGGCAGCCGCGGCAGGTCGGCGACGCCGGGCACCGCGGATGCGTCACGGGCGGCGAACACCAGCGCGACGCGCTCGGCGGCCACTCGGCGCGCCACGAAGACGAGGACCTGCCGGGAGGCCTCGTCGATCCACTGGGCGTCGTCGACCACGCAGCACACCGGCTTGTTCCTGGCCGCCTCGGCCAGCAGCCCGAGGACGGCGAGGCCGACCGTCAGCGGGTCGGGAGAGGTCTGCTCGCCGAGCCCGAACACGGCTTCGAGAGCCGTCCGTTGGACCGCGGGCAGCGCGCCCCGGTGGCCCATCACGGGGGCGCAGAGCTGGTGCAGGACCGCGTACAGGAGGTCCTGTTCGAACTCGGTGCCCGCGGCGCGCAGCACCTCCCACCCGTCGAGGGCCCCCACCGCCGTGTCGAGGAGCGCCGACTTGCCGATGCCCGCCTCGCCCGCCACCACGACGGCCCCACCACGCCCGGCGGCTGCCGACGCCGTCAGCCGGGCGATCTCACGCCGCTCACCGTCGCGGGCCACGAACTGCATCGAACCGGCCTCCGGTCATTTCGTTAGACCTTCTAACGCCGTTCATCGTGTGAGTTGGCACAAGGCTTGTCAAACCGGCTCCCTGCGCGGCTTCACCGACTTCAGCGGCCTCACCGGCCCCAGGTGTCCGGGCGGCGACCGCACGCTGAGGTCATCGGGCGGCGGCCGGATCGCCGAACACGAGCGCACGGGCTCCCGCACGAGCGCACAGGCTCCCTCACGAGCACACGGGCTCCCTCACGAGCACTCGGGCCCGACCACGGACGGCCGGACCCCGCCCCGGCATCCGGTGACCCCAGCGGGACGCGAACCGCCCCACCGCACCGAAAACACCGGAGGTACGGGCGAGGTACGTACACCTACGTAATTTCTACCGATGCGGAGCCACCGGGCACCGGAGCATGTTCGATTCTGTCGATCCGCCACCGAACCACCCGCCCCTGAACCAGAGGGAAATCGCGTGTCCAGCTCACTTCCGCCCTCCGCGGCCTCCGCTCCCCCGGCCAGCCGGGTGCGGGTCGCCGTCAACGCCTCCGACCCGATCAGCCGCGAGGGCGTCCGCAGCCAACTCCGCAGGCACCCCGAGGTCGAACTGTGCGAGGACTCCGGTCCCGCCACCGTCGCCCTCCTGATCGAGGACGTGCTCGACGAGGCGGCGCTCGCCCGGCTGCGGCGCACCGTGCGCAGCGAGGGCTCGCGCGCCGTCCTCGTCGTGGGCACGGTCCGCGAGAACGAACTCCTCGACGTCATCGAGTGCGGGGTCGGCGCCATCGTGTGGCGCCGCGAGGCCACCGCGCACCGCCTGGTGCAGGCCGTCATGACCACCGCCAAGGGCGGCGGCGACCTGCCATCGGACCTGCTCGGCAGACTCATCAGCCAGGTGGGGCGCCTGCACCGGACCGGCACCGACCAGCCGACGTCCTTCCGCGGGCTCACCCCCCGCGAGGTCGACGTCGTGCGCCTGGTCGCCGAGGGCCTCGACACCACGGAGATCGCCACCAAGCTGTCCTACTCCGAACGCACCGTCAAGAACGTGATGCACGGCCTCACCACCCGGCTGCACCTGCGCAACCGCTCGCACGCGGTGGCCTACGCCCTCCGCGAGGGCTACATCTGAGCCGACAGAACGGTGGCATCCGAGGCGGCAGAACGGCGGCACCCGAGGCGGCAGAACGGTGGCACCCGAGCCGACAGGGCGGCGGCGGCCGCCCCTTGGGGCACCGGCACTGCCCCGCCGTCGTCCCCGCCGTGCCTGCGCACAGGGCGGCTCGGGCAGCACGATCGGGAGCGGGGCGGTGGTTCGGAGCCCGTCCGTGCGGTGGACGGCGAGGGGAAGCGCAAGAGTGATTCATGAGGTGGACGAGGTACTCAAGGGCCTCGTCGGCGGCGGGGCACTGGCCGACTCCGGCATCGACGTGTCCTTCGACGTGCCCTCCCGCGACTGGGCGGCGCGGCGCAACGCCCCCGTCGTCAACGCCTATCTGTACGACATCCGGGAGGACGTGACCCGGCGCCAGCGCGGCCACATCGAGCTGCGCGACGGCGACGCCCCCGATGCCACCGGCGACACAGCCGTGCGCCGCCGCAGGCCGCCGCGCTGGTTCCGGCTCTCCTACCTGGTGACGGCCTGGACGAAGACGCCGCAGGACGAGCACCGGCTGCTGTCCGCCGTCCTCGCGACCCTGCTGCCGCACGAACTCCTGTCCGCAGCGGAACTCCCGGACGCGCTCGGCCGACTCGGCCTCTCGGTGCCGATGACGGTGGCGAGCAACCAGTCCGAGGCCCGCTCCCTCGCCGACATCTGGTCCGCGCTCGGCGGCGAACTCAAGCCCTCCCTGGACGTCGTGCTGACCGTGCCGTTCCCGGCCCACCCCGACTACGACGCGGGCCCCCCGGTCACCGAGGGCGCGACGGTCCGGGTACGCGGTGTCGACGGCGGCCCGCCCAGGTCGGAGGAACGCTCCCACCGACCCCACCAGGTCGCGGCGGCCCGCGCCGCGCGCACACAGTCGAACCAGGGACCGGCGGCGGCCCGCCGTACACCGTCGGACCACGGACCAGCGGTGGCCCGCCGCACGGAGCAGCCATGAGCACCCCGCCCCCGGACGGCACCTCCGCCGCGGCCGACCGGCCGCGGGTCACCGCGGCGGCGGGCCCGGCCCGCTTCCTGCTCGACCGGCTCGTCGCCCTGCGGCAGTCGGTGACCGCGCTCGTCGAACAGCGCTCCGCCGACGATCCCACCGCGGACGACCCGCTGCGGGGCCTGTACGTGTCCGCGGAGGCCCTGAGCCATCTGCTGCGCGAGTGGCCGCGCGCGCTGCCCGCGGGGGACCTGGCGCGCGCGGTGCCCGACACGCGGTCCCGGCCCGACGAGCCCGCGCCGGAACCTGCGGACCCCGGCGACCGGCTCGCCCGGACCGCGGCCCGGATGCGCCTCACCGAATTGGACACGGCCGTCCTTCTCATCGCCCTCGCCCCCGACCTCGACCGCACCTTCGAGCCGCTCTACGGCTACCTGAACGACGATGTGAGCCGGCGTCGCGCCACCGTGGGGCTCGCCCTGGAACTGTGCGGGGTGCCCGCGCACCTGCCCGAGGCCCGCGCCCGCTTCCACCCCTCGGCGCCCCTGCGCACGCTCGGCCTGCTGACCGTCGAGGACACCGAACGCCCCCTGCTCACCCGCTCGCTGCGGGTGCCGGACCGGCTCACCGCCCATCTGATGGGCGACGACACCCCCGACGCCGCACTCCTCGGCAGGCTGCGTCCGCTGCCCGCACCGCGGCCCGCCGCGGCGCACGACCAGAACTTCGGCAAGCGCCTCGCCGACCTCGTCGGGGGAGGCGTGTGCGCCGTCTACCTCCGGGAGCAGCGCGAGGGCGACGCCCTGACCACCCTCACGTCCGCCCTGCACACCGCGGGCCTCGACGCGCTGCGCTTCTCCGGCTCCGTGGACCAGGTCCCCGAACTGCTGCGGGAGGCCCGGCTCACCGACCGGGCGGTGGTGGTGTGCGGCCTGCCGGAGGAACCGGGCCCGATGGTGGCCGAGTTGACCGCGGCCACGGACGTGACCGTGCTGCTCGCCGACCCCCGCCCCTACGATCCGCAGTGGTCCGCGCACGACCCGCTGGTCCTGCACGCGCCCCGGCAGCCCCCCGGCGGCACACCGGCGTGGCGGGACGCGCTCGGTCCGGGCGCCGACGGCTTCGACCTGGCCGCGACCGTGGCCCCGTACCACCTCGGCGGTGAGCGCATCGGGCGGGCCGCACGCGCCGCCGCGGCGCTCGCCGCCTTCGACGGGACCCCGCTCACCGCGGCCCACGTCCGCCTCGCCGCACGGCAGCAGTCGGCGTCGGGCCTCGAACGGCACGCGCGCCGGATCCGGCCCGCGGTGGACTGGCAGGACCTCGTCCTGCCCGAGGGGCCCCTCGGGCAGCTGCGGGAGCTCTCCCTGCGTGCCCGGCATCGCGACCGGGTCCTGGGCGACTGGCGGCTCAGCGCGGGCGGTGGCCGCGGCCGTGGGGTCCTCGGGCTCTTCGCTGGCGACTCGGGAACCGGCAAGACGCTGTCCGCGGAGGTCATCGCCGCCGATCTGGGCGTCGACCTCTACGTCGTCCAGCTCTCCTCGATCGTGGACAAGTACGTCGGCGAGACGGAGAAGAACCTGGAGCGGATCTTCACGGAGGCCGACCGGACGGACGCCGTACTCCTCTTCGACGAGGCCGACGCCGTCTTCGGCAAGCGCTCGGAGGTCAAGGACGCCCACGACAGGTACGCCAACCTGGAGAGCGCCTATCTGCTGCAGCGCCTGGAGTCGTTCGACGGCATCGCGCTCCTGACCACCAATCTGCGCGCCAACATCGACGACGCGTTCACCCGCCGCCTCGACCTGGTGGTCGACTTCCCCTTCCCCGACGCCGAGCAGCGCCTGGCGCTGTGGCGGCACGGCCTGTCGCACGTCCCCCGCGCCGAGGGCATCGACGTCACCGCGCTGGCCCGGGACTTCGAGCTTGCGGGCGGCGGGATCCGCAGCGCGGTGGTCACCGCCGCCTACCTCGCCGCGGGCCGGGACGAACCGGTGCGCGCGGGCGACCTCCTGGAGGGCGCCCGCCGCGAGTACCGCAAGGCGGGCCGCCTGGTGCCGGGCGAGGCGAGCTGGTGAACCGGGGCGGGCACACACCCGGGAGCGTGTGCCCCGACCACCGCCGGTTCCGCCCGCCACGCTGGTCGCGTCGGCTCAGACCTTGAGGCGGACCGCCTCCAGCTGGAGGTCCTTCTCCATCGGGGCACCGGCGTAGAAGTCCTTGCCCTCGGGGGTGCACACCTCCTGGATCCACTCCACGTCCTTCGCGTAGACCTCGAAGCACGCGGAGCCGCCGGGGATGCTGATGCTGAAGCCCTGCATCGGGTGGTTCGACTTCTTGTCCCCGATGTAGAGGTCCTTTTGTCCCCGATGTAGAGGTCCTTCTGTTCCAACGCTGCCTTCCACCGGTCGCCCGCGCGCCAGTGCTCGCGCACATAGGCCGCGGTGGCGGACACGCCGTCGGTGCCGGACACCGCGATGTTCAGGGCCCGTATCGGCCTCTCCTCGCCGACGGTCCCGGCCTCGGCCCCGTCGCACACCGGGTCCTGCCAGCCGTCGCCCTGGACGTAGGCGCGGTAGCAGACGTGGCGGCCCTCGCTGCGTTCGGCGAGCTCGCGCACGGCCGTGGCCGCGGTCTGCTTCCTGAGCTTCTTCTTCTCCTCGGAGCCGCCGTCCCCGCCGCCTCCGCCACCGCCACCGCCGTCGCCGCCGAGGGCTCCTCCTTCTCCTCGCCGCCGTCCGCGTCCCCGTCACCGGACTTGCCGGACCCCTCGTCCTCCTCGCCGTCGGGCTTCGGCGGCGGATCGACGATCGGCGGGGACGGCTTGACCGGCGCGATCGCGCCGGCCTCCACGGGCTTCTCCCGTGCCACGCTCTTCACCTGCGGCCGGTACGACAGCCAGATCACCACGAACGCGATGGTCAGCACGCACAGCAGCCCGAACGTGGTGGCCAGCCAGCCCGGCAGGATGCCGCGCTGTACGAACATGCCGTCCACGTCCATCGGTTCGGTACCGGAGCGCTTCACGGCCAGCGCGTAGGGCTGCTCCTGCTTGGAGCCGAACCAGGTGATCTGCCGGGGCCGCAGCGTGGCCTTCACGAACGCTGCCCGGCCCGGCTCGATCTGGACGTTGCCCGACCGGAGGTCGTACGACAGCTTGTCGCCGGTGTCGCTGCCGCTGAGCGAGGCGGTGACCTCGGTGTTGCCGAGGTTGTCCACCGCGAGCCGCGGCCGTCCCCGGAACCGGCCCTTCACCGTGGGCGGCACCAGTTCGGCGCGTACTTCGGTGAAGGGCGTGACGGTGAGGTTTCCCTCGGGGACGGTGACGGCGTCCGGATGTTCCGTCGGGATGATCCGTACCGCGTACGGATGGGGTCCCGCGGTCGCGTCGGGCGTGCGGGGCGGTGCGAACGTCAGCTCCACCGTGCCCGTCGTCCCCGGATAGAGCCGCAGCGTCAGCGGCTCCACCGTGGTCCAGGGCGCGAGATCACCGACGGGTTCGAAGCGGTACTCGTCGACGATGTCGCCGGTGTTGCGCACCCGCAGCCGCACCGAAGCGGTGCTGCCGGGGTCGACGGTCGCGGAGGCGGGTTCCAAAGAGGTCCAAAGGCTCACCCCGACGACGCTAGGAGAGGGCGCAAGGGGGGTCCCCGGACCGCCGGGCAGGCACGGTTGCCCGCAGGGGCGGCCGCGATGTCCTCCGGTGCGCCGCCCGGCGCCCGCACCCGGGGCAGCCCCGTGCCCTGCTCCGCCGCGGGCCGCCGCGCCCCCGCCGGGCAGGCCCGCGGCGGGCGTCCGCACGGCCGCCGACGCCCCGTGGAGCGAACCCGATCCTGGCGGAGGCATACCTGGTGGAGTGCCCTTGCGGGCACCGACGTTGCCCGGTGACCGGCACCCGGAGACGTTTCGACGCCGACACCCACCCGTCAGGGTGAGGACGTCCCGTTTCGTACCCCGAGGAGAGCAGAGCATGCCGTCCTACCTGTCGCCCGGCGTCTACGTCGAGGAGGTGGCCAGCGGTTCGCGCCCGATCGAGGGAGTGGGCACCTCCGTGGCGGCCTTCGTCGGGCTCGCGCCGACCGGGCCGCTGAACGAACCCACGCTGGTGACCAACTGGACCCAGTACGTCACCTCGTTCGGCGACTTCACCGACGGGTACTACCTCGCCCACTCCGTGTACGGGTTCTTCAACAACGGCGGTTCCGCCGCCTACGTCATCCGGGTCGGCGGCTCCGCCGATGGCGTCTCCGGTGACGGCGCGGCCCCGGCCGCGGTGACCGGCACGGCCCCGGCGGCGGCGCTGCCCGCCGCCGAGCCGAAGCTGCTCGGCGCGTTCTCCGTGACGGCCACCGCGCAGGGCAGCACGGGCCCCTTGACGGTGGAGGTCGCCGACCCCGAGGGCGAGGGCCCCGCCGAGCGCTTCAAGCTGATCGTCAAGGACGGCGACAAGGCCGTCGAGTCGTTCGACGTGAGCGCCAAGAAGGGCAACAGGTCCTACGTCGTCACGCAGGTCAAGGAGCGCTCCAAGCTCATCGCGGTGACGGAGGCCGCTTCGGCGGCGCAGCTCACCCGCCCCGAGAACCAGACCGTCACTCTCGCCGCGCCGCCCGTCGCACCGCCCGCTCCGGCGCCGGTGGAGCGGGAGGCGCCCGCCCACCCCGGCCCTGCCCAGTACCTCGGCGACTCGGCGGACCGCACCGGCTTCGGCGGCCTGGAGGCCGTCGACGAGATCTCCATGGTGGCCGTGCCCGACCTCATGGCCGCCTACCAGCGGGGCGCGATCGACCTGGAGGCCGTCAAGGCCGTGCAGCTAGGCCTGATCGCCCACTGCGAGCTGATGGGCGACCGGGTCGCCGTCATCGACCCACCCCCGAGCATGAATGCCCGTCAGATCCGTGTCTGGCGCCAGGAGACGGCAGGGTACGACTCCAAGTACGCGGCCCTCTACTACCCCTGGCTGAAGTCCTTCGACCCGGCCACGGGCCAGGCCCGCATGGTCCCGCCGAGCGGCCACGTCGCCGGCATCTGGGCCCGCAACGACTTCGAGCGCGGTGTGCACAAGGCCCCCGCCAACGAGGTCGTGCGCGGCGCCGTCGACCTGGAGATCCAGATCACCCGCGGCGAGCAGGACCTGCTCAACCCCATCGGCGTCAACTGCATCCGCGCCTTCCCCGGCCGGGGCATCCGCGTCTGGGGAGCACGCACCATGTCCTCCGACCCGGAGTGGCGCTACCTCAACATCCGCAGGTACTTCAACTACCTGGAGGAGTCGATACTCATCGGCACCCAGTGGGTGGTGTTCGAACCGAACGACCACGCGCTGTGGGCCCGCATCCGCCGCAACATCTCGGCGTTCCTGGTCAACGAGTGGCGCAGCGGCGCCCTCTTCGGCCAGCGTCCCCAGGAGGCCTTCTACGTCAAGTGCGACGAGGAGACCAACCCGCCGGAGTCCGTCGACCTCGGCCGGGTCATCTGCGAGATCGGTGTCGCCCCGGTGAAGCCGGCCGAGTTCGTGATCTTCCGGCTCTCGCAGTTCTCCAGCGGCAGCGGGGAGCTGGAGGAGTAGCCGGACCCCGGCCCCGCAGCGCCCGGCCCCCACAGCGCCAGGCCTCCGCGGCGCCCGGCCTCCGCAGCACCCGGCCTCCGCGGCGATCCCGTACGCCGTCGCGTCACCTCACGTCAAGAAGCCTAGAAAGACAGCGAACCCATGAGTCTCATGCAGGGCGACTCCCTCACCTCACACAACTTCGGTCTGCAGATCGACGGTGTGATGGTCGAGTACCTCGCCGAGGTCAGCGGCCTCACCATCGAGCAGGACGTCATCGTCAGCCCGCAGAACACCGCCCAGGGCAAGATCGACATCAATCTGCTGCCGGGCGTGCAGAAGAACGGGCAGTGCACCGTGGTGCGCGGCATGACCCAGTCGGCCGCGTTCACGACGTGGATCAACGACTCGATCAACGGCCGGATGAGCACGGCCCGCAAGAACGCCTCCATCATCATGATGGATTACGAGGACAACCCGGTGAAGCGCTACAACCTGCGCAACGCCTGGTGCAGCAAGATCGACGCCAGCACCCTCAAGGCCGGCGAGGCCGCCGTGCTCAGCGAGACCGTGACCATCGTCTTCGAAGAACTGGTCATCGAATAATGCGGCGCACGGCTGCCGGTGCGCCGGAGGCGGGCACCGCCGCCGCGGCGCCACCGGCCCCCCAGAACGCGGCGGCGGAAGCGGAGTCCCCCCTTACGTCTTCCGTCGCCGCTCGGGCCGGGACCGCACCCCGGGCTCTGCGTACCGAGTTCCCCTTCCAACTGCCCCGCGGCTACGTCGACGAGGCGGGCACCGTGCACCGGGACGGCGTGATGCGCCTGTCCACGGCACGGGACGAACTGGTCCCGCTGCGCGACGTGCGGGTCCAGGAGAACCCCGCGTACCTGTCCGTGGTGCTGCTCGGCCGCGTCATCACGCGGCTCGGCACACTGCCGAGCGTGCACGACGGGACGGTGGAGAACATGTTCGCCTCCGACCTCGCCTTCCTCCAGGACTTCTACCGGCAGATCAACGCCGAGGGACACACCCGCGCCGCGGTGGAGTGCCCGCACTGCTCCGAGCCGTTCGAGGTGGAGCTCGGCGGGAGCCGCCTGGGGGAATCGTGACGTACGCGACCGACCGGCTGCACGAGGAGATCGCGTACGTGGCCTACCACTTCCACTGGAACCTGGAGACGATCCTGGACCTGGAACACCACGACCGCCGCCGGTACACGAACCAGATCGCCGCCTTCGTGGCGAGCGCCGCGGCGGAGGGCTGAGGTTTGGGGTTCCTGGATCGGTTGCGGGGCAAGGGCCAGGCCGCGCGGGACGCGGGCGACTCGGCTCCGCGCCCGCGGAGCGGTGAGGTGTCCGGGGCGGCTGCCGGTGCCGGTGGTGACCGCACCGGTGCCGTCGCCACCCCGAGTGTGGTGGGCTCCGGGCAGGAGGCCGCGGCGGGCCCCGGTGCGTGGTCCGGGCTGCCGCCGATCCAGCGGTCCACCGCGGGCCGCGGGGCCGGTGTCGCGGACTCCGCGTTCGGCATGCGGCTGCCCACCTGGCAGAACCCCTCCTTCACCAACACATCGTCCCGCCTGGGCGTCCTCGACGCGGTGTCCAGCAGCCTGCTCTCGTCCTCGTCGACCGCCGCACTGAGCGACACGGCACGGCCTGCCACGGGGCTCGAAGGGGCCACGGGCGGGGCTCCGTGGACACCTGCGCCTCCCTCGCCCCCCTCGCCGTCGTCTTCGCCCTTGTTCTCCCCGTCGTCCCCGTCGCCGCTCCCGGCGCCGCTGCGCGAGGTGCGGCGGGGGGCGGCGGCGAGGGGTGCCGAGGGGGTCTCGGCCTCGCCCATGCCGGTGCAGCGTGCTGCGGTGCCTGGGGCTCGGGGGGCGGCGGCATCCCGTGACCGGGGGGCGGCCTCATCTGGTGCTCGGGGTGCAGGAGTCGGCGGTGGCCGGAGGGTGGGTGCGGCTGCGGCTGCGGCGGCAGTTGGTGGTGGTGTTCGTGAGGGCCGAAGCTCTGGGGTTCAGGGTTCTGGGGTTCCGGCTTCTGAGGTTCCGGCTTCTGAGGTTCCGGCTTCTGAGGTTCCGGCTTCTGAGGTTCCGGCTTCTGAGGTTCCGGCTTCTGGGGTTCAGGCGCGGGGAGTTCGGACTTCTGCCGTGCAGAGCGCTGGAGTTCCGCGATCCGCCGCAGTCCAGCGTTCCAGCGGGCAGAGCGCGGTCGCTCCCGCCGTGCGGCGCTCGTCTGCCGCGCCGACGCCGGGGAGCGTGGTGCCTGCCGTCACACCGACCCGTGTGCCGAGCCCGGCCACGCCACCGCCCGCCCCGGTCGGCGGGGTCCGGGTGACGCCCGCCCCCGCGGCGGCGGCTCCGCGGCCCCGGCCCCTCACCAAGGCCCCGGTGGTGCCTCCGGCGTCCGTACAGCGCCGTGTCCTGCCGTCCGCTCCGGTACGGACCGGTGCGGGCAGCGGGTCCCGTACGGGGTCGGCTCCGCCGGGAGGTGGCGGCGGGAAGCGAGGGGGAGGCCCAGCGCCTTCCCCCTCGCAGCCGTTGTTGGGGGCTTCGGATGGTTCCGCCGGGTCGAGTGCCTCAGATGAGCCGAGCGCTTCGGTCGCGCCGGGCTCCGCTGGTGTGTCGGAACCCGCAGGCTCCTCTGCCGGTATCACGCCACCGCCTGTCTCGACCGCTCCTGCGGTCGCTTCCGGTACCGGTACGACTGTGCCGAGCGGCACGAAGCCGTCCGGTGCCGGGCCAGAGGCGCAGCGTGCGGCGCGTGTCCCGATAGCCTCTGCTCCGTCCACACCGCGTGCGACGGCGCCGGACTCTCGTACAGCGAAGGAAGGCTCTCCCGCGCGGGGGAGCAACTCCCCTGCGGCACCTCCTGCGTCGGCACCGGCACCGGCCTCGCCGTCAGCACCGGCACCGGCACCGGCTTTGCAGTCGGCACCGACTTCGCCGTCAGCGTCAGCGTCAGCGTCAGCGTCAGCGTCAAATGCCCGTGCCACCACGGGTGCTCTCCGAAACCCGGCCGAGCCCTCCCCCTCGGGTGCGGCGCCCACCCCCCGTACACCGCCCCCTGCTCCCTCGCCGTCCGTCAGCGCCGGTCCCCCGGCGGTCCAGCGCAGTGTCACCCGCAAGTCGCCCCGCCCGGGGCTGGGCGCACCGGTCCCTGCCGACGCGACGCCGCCCCCGGCTCCCGTACCGCCCGCCGCCGCGCCGACTCCCGCGACGCAGCCCGCCCCGGCGGCCACCCCTGCCACGACCCCGGTGCCCGTACCCGGGAAGGAGACGGCGACTTCGGCCGTCACGCCACCCGTGCCTGCGGTGCAGCGCGCCACGGCTCCCGTCACCAGGGCCGCACCGCCGCCACGGGGCCGCAGCCCGCTGGGTGCGCCGGTCACCGGCCCGCCCCCGGAGGCCGTATCACTCACGGACTCCCTGAATCAGAGGGCCGGTGCGCCGAGCCGCGCCGGTCACGCCTCTGCGCCGCCGGTGCAGCGTGCGGTGTC
This sequence comes from Streptomyces typhae, assembly GCF_009755605.1. GTDB lineage: Bacteria > Actinomycetota > Actinomycetes > Streptomycetales > Streptomycetaceae > Streptomyces > Streptomyces typhae. Next base: position 219,082 of record NZ_WPNZ01000005.1, on the reverse strand, counting down.
CTCCCCCGCGCCGCCCACCTCACGTACGGTCGCGCCCACGCCCGAAAGCCCGGAGCGGAGGCCCGGCGCCTTGCGCCCGGACGTTCCGCCAGCACCGGCGACACCACCGGCTCCCCCGGTACAGCGGGTCCTCCGAGCCGACCCGTCCGCCCCGGTCACACCGCCCTCGCGCCCCGCACCACGCACCGCCACATCGCACCAGGCACCCGAGGCGACCGCGCGTACCGCTCCCGGCACGCCACCGGTCCAGGGCCCGCCGACGCGGACCGTGGCGTCGGCGCCACCGGTGCCGCCGGTACAGCGTGCCGCCACGCCCACCTCACCGTCCGCGCCCGCCCCACAGCGAAGTGCCGGGGCACCCACCAGTACCGCCACCCCCCAGCAGACCTCGCCCACCCCTCGTACAGCCACGCCCAGGCCCACGAACACGCCCACAAGCACGCGCTCGCACGCCTCTGCACAAGCCCACCGAGCCACCTGGCCCGCCACCCCCGCCGCAGCACCGCCACCCCCGGTCCAACGCGCCACCGCCGCAACGGCTTTCAGCCCCGCAACAGCTCCCCCAGCAACAGCTCCCCCGGCAGCGGCGACGCCCGCGGCGGCAGCAACCGCCGCCGCGTCAGCGCCCGCCCCACCCGACTTCCCCACGACACTGAACCCACCCGGAATGCCGAACTCCCCCACCATCTCCAGCACCGCCGCCACCCACCCGGCGCACGCCGCAGCACCCGCCCCAGCACCGGCCACCGTGCAACGCAGCACCACCCCCGCCAAACCCGTGCGCCTCCGCCCCCTCACCTCCCTCACACCGCCCTTCAGCACCCCCAGCACCATCCCCAGCAGCACCAGCCGCTCCAGGACGCAGTCGCCCCTCCCCGTCGCCCGCATCATCGCCCCCGTGGGAGCACCCGCAGCCGTCGGCACAGTGGGCACCCCGAGCAACGACCTGCCCGTCCAGCGCGGTGTGCGCTCCGCGACCCGCTCGGTGACCGGAACGCTCGCCGCCGCCGCGGCGAACGCCGTCGGGCAGACCATGGAGCGGTTCCGGACGGGCAGCCAGGGGCGGCAGAGCCAGCAGGCCCCGCAGGGGCGGCAGGAGCAGGAGGAGTTCGTCGACGACCCGCTGCCGTTTCCGCCCGACAGGAATCCGGAGACCGTACCGGGCGGCGCAGCCGAGGCTCCGCCGCCCGCGTACAGCCGGGTGCCGAAAGGCACGTTCGACCCGAAGGACCTCACCGACTTCCAGATCGACGAGCTGGTGCACCGGATGATCGGCCGGATCACCCGGCTCGTCCGCACCGAGCTCCGCATGGACCGCGAACGGATCGGCAGGCTCCGCGACGACCGCCGCTGACCTGCCCGCCCCCGCCGGCGTCGGCGCCGACCGGCGGCCGTTCCCCGTCCCGCGTCACCGCAGTATCGACAGAAAGGCCCCCGCACGATGTCCCGCAAGGACCCGGGCTCCACGATCTGGTTCAGGCTCTCCATCGACGGCGAGAGCCTCGGTTACTTCAACGGCTGCGAGGGCCTCTCGTCGCAGGTGGAGGTGGAGCACCGGCAGGAGGGCGGCAACAACGGCTTCGTGTGGCAACTGCCGTCCCGCGTCACGTTCTCCACGATCCGGCTGACCCGCCCGCTCACCCCGGACACCACGAAGGTCGCCAAGTGGATCTCCTCCGTGCAGACCGGGATCAAGCGGCCCACCGCCGAGATCGCGGCGCTGCGCGCGGACGGCTCACAGGTGGCCCGCTGGGGGCTCATCGACGTGCTTCCGGTGAGCTGGCAGGGGCCCCGGCTCGACCCCGGCAGCCCGGCCGTCGCCACGGAAGTCCTGGAGATCGCCCACCACGGGTTCACGGACTGACCGCCGGACGAGCCGCAGCAGCCGGAGAGAGGAGCGGGAGACCCCTTATGGCTAAGAGCAAGGGCGCAGGCAAGAGCCTCGTACGAGCCAGCCTCGCCATCCACGAACCCCCCATCGGTATCAGCACCACGCCCGGTGGCCTGATGAAGACGTTCGACTTCGACTTCAACCCGTCGACGCTCACGATCGCCCGCCGCGCGTCCTGGACGGTGACCCCGACCGCGAGCAACCGGGACGGCGCACAGCCGGAGTTCATGGGTGCGGAGGCGCGCGAGATGGGCGTGGAGATCTTCCTCGACTCCTCCGACCAGCCGACGAGCAACACGGTCATGAAGAAGGTGAAGGCGCTGCTCGACTGCTGTGCGGTGACGGCCAGGAGCAGGGACGCCGACCAGCCGTCGCCGCCGTGGGTGATCTTCCAGTGGGGGTCGTTCGGCACGGCCCGGTTCACCGCCTACGTCGCCTCCGTCGAAGCCTCGTACACCCTCTTCGGCACCTCGGGCGTGCCCATCCGGGCCACCTGCCAGCTGCGGCTGCACGAGATCCCGGGCGAGCCCGACGGACAGAACCCGACGTCCGGCGCGCTGACCGCGCAGCGCGTGCACCGGGTCGTCGCCGGTGACTCGTTGCAGTCCCTCGCCTGGCGCGAGTACGGCGACGCCACGGTGTGGCGGACCATCGCCGAGGCCAACGGGATCGACGACCCGTCGACCCTCGCCTCCGGCACCGAACTCGTGCTGCCCGCAGCACAGGAGGTGGGCCGCTGATGGCCGGCACAGCGTTCTCCAGCATCATGAAGGTGCAGCTCGGGGGCTCCGAGCTGCCCGAGAAGTACGCCCGGATGCTCGTCGACGGCTGGGTCGACCAGGGCGCCGGGGTACCGGCCGCGTTCCGGCTCACCTTCCGCGACCCGTACCGTCTGCTCCTCAAGGAGCTGAACGTCAAGTTCGGCACCCCGGTGGTGCTGACGCCGGTGGCCGACGGGCAGGGTGCCGGTAATCCGCTCCTCACCGGTGAGGTCACCGCCCTGGAGGCCGACTACGACGGCACCGGGTCGTTCACTGTCATCCGCGGCTACGACCTCGGGCACCGCTTCCTGCGCCGGCGCCGCGTGGCCGCGTACACGAACGAGACCGCGTCCTCCATCGTCAGGAAACTGGCCGGGCTCGCGGGCGTGCCCGTCGGCACCATCGAGTCCTCCCGCGCGAGCTACGAGTTCATCAGCCAGGCCAACGTCACGGACTGGGACTTCATCGCCCGTCTCGCGGACGAGAACAAGATGGTGATGTCCCTCGACGCCAAGGGCAAGTTCAACTTCGTCTCGCCGAAGCCGTCGTCGGGCGCGCCCTCGCCGAAGAGCGAGAAGAACCCGCTGGTCCTGAAGTCGGGCAAGGACATCCTGCGCCTGCGCACGTCCGTGACCGCCGCCGACCAGGTGGCGGAGGTCGAGGTGCGCGGCTACGACGTCGCCACCGCACGCGAGATCGTGGAGACCTCGACCCGTGCCAACAACCCCGTCTTCTCCATCGGCACCTCCCCGAAGAAGGCCGCGGGCGCCTTCAAGAAGACCAAGCTCGTGCAGACCTCCCAGCCCTACGACAAGCGGCCCGAGGTCAAGCACGCCGCCGACGCCCTGTTCGACGACGTGTCCTCCTCGTTCTCCGAACTGGAGGTCGTCGTCCACGGCAACCCCAAGCTGCGGCCGGGCGTGCCCGTGGCGCTCGCCGAGGTCGGCTGGCCCTTCCAGGGCAAGTACACGACGACGTCGGTGCGGCACGTGTTCGGCAACGGGCAGCGCTACGAGTCCTGGGTCACCGTCAGCGGCCGCCAGTGGCGGTCCCTGTACGGGCTCACCTCGGGCGGCGCGGAGACCGAGCCGCGGCTGCCTGGCGTCGCCAACGCCGTCGTCACGGACGTCGACGTGAAGGACGAGCAGGCCCGTGTGAAGCTGAAGTTCCCATGGCTGGACGACACCTACGTCAGCGACTGGACGCGGTGTGTGCAGCTCGGCGGGAAACGCGGCGGCGGGATCTTCCCGCTGGACGTCGGCGACGAGGTCCTCGTCGGCTTCGACCGGGGGGCGCTCGACCACCCCTTCGTGATCGGCGGGCTCTACAACGGCAAGGACAAGCCGACCAGGAACAAGTCCCCGCTGTACTCGGGGGCGCGGAACCAGGCCAGCCGTCACACCATCTCCGACCGCACCGGCAACCGTATCGACCTGCTCAGTCAGCGGGTGGGCCGCGACCGGGGCGTACGGGTCACCACCGGTGACGGCAAGCTGACCGTCAACCTGGACCGCGCCAAGACCGAGATCACCGTGGACAGCAAGGGCTCGGTGACCATCAAGGGCAGCCGCTCGGTGTCCGTCCAGGCGGGCACCGACCTCACGCTGAGCGCCAAGCGCAACGTCTCCATCAAGAGCGGCGGACTGCTCAACATCCGTGCCGCGAGCGCCGTCAACGTCAACGCGGGCGGCGGCGGCTTCAGCGTCAACACCTCGTTCATCAACGTGCGGGCGGCAGGCCTGGCGACCGTCAGCGCCGCCGGGCCCCTGATGCTCACCTCGGCCGCCAGCGTGGGGCTGACCTCGTCCAACATCAACCTGACCGGCGCGGTCCTGGTCAACCGCAAACCACTGCCCTTCTGATGCCGCCCTTCTGATGCCGCCCTTCCGGCGCTGCCCTTCCGACTCCCATCTCCCCTTCCCATGAGGACCGGTGATCTCTGATGGCCGAACAGTTCGTCGGCTCCGGCTGGGCGTTCCCGCTGCGCATCGGCCCCACCGGGGGCATCGCCCTGGTCAGCGGGGAGCGCGAGGTCGAGGAGGCCATCCGGCTCGTCCTCGCGACCGCGCCCGGTGAGCGGCCGATGCGCCCGGAGTTCGGCTGCGCCATCCACGACCTGGTGTTCGCGCCCGTCAACGAGCAGACCGCGGGCCGCATCCAGCACGAGGTGTATCTGAGCCTGGACCGCTGGGAGCCGCGCATCGAGGTCCAGGACGTCGAAGTCACCGCGGGCGAGGACCAGTCCGTGCTGTACATCGACGTGCGCTACGCGATCCGCGGCACCAACAACCCGCGCAGCCTCGTCTTCCCGTTCTACGTCATTCCCTCCCACGACGAGCCCGGGGCCCCGTCCTCGTCCGGCGGCCCCGGCTCACCCGAAAGCGACCGCTGATGCCCCTGCAGAGCCCCAACCTCGACGACCGCCGCTTCCAGGAGTTCGTCGACGACGCCAAGCGCTACATCCAGCAACGGGCCCCGGAGTGGACCGACCACAACGTCTCCGACCCCGGCGTCACCCTCGTCGAGACGGTCGCCCACATCGCCGACCAGATCGTCTACCGGCTCAACCGGGTCCCGGACAAGAACCACCTGGCCTTCCTCGACCTCGTCGGCATCACGCTGTTCCCGCCGGCCGCCGCCCGCACCGACGTCACGTTCTGGCTGTCCGCGCCCCGCGACGAGACCGTGGCGGTACCGGCGGGCACCGAGGTGACCACGTTGCGCACGGAGCAGGAGGACGCGGTCGTCTTCGCCACCGAACGGGACCTGGGCATCGTGTCCAGCGCGCTGCGGCACCTCCTCGTACAGAACCGGGGTGAGCCCGTCACCGACCGGACCACCGAGATCGCCGAGGACCGCGACGTCCTGTGCTTCACCGAGTCGCCGCACCCCGGCGACTGCCTGATGTTCGGCCTGACCGCGGCCGTCCCGCACTGCGCCGTCGCCGTCGAACTGGACAGCCGTGTCGACGGCGTCGGCGTCGACCCGCGGCAGCCGCCGCTCGTGTGGGAGGCCTGGACCGCGGACGGCTGGGCGCCCTGCGAGGTGCACCGCGACGGGACCGGCGGCCTCAACCGGCCCGGCGAGGTCGTCCTGCACGTCCCCGGCGGCCACATCCTGTCCCGCAACGGCGGCCACGAGGCGGGCTGGCTGCGCTGCCGCGTCACCGAGCCGCTGCCCGGGCAGCCCTTCTACACCACCTCACCGACCGTGCGGTCCGCCGACGTCTGCACGATCGGCGGCACCACCCGGGTCGTGCACGCCGAGACGGTGCACGACGAGGCGCTCGGCGAGGCCACCGGACTGCCCGGTCAGCGGCTGCGGCTCGCCCAGGCGCCCGTCGTCGGCGACGACCCGCCGGTGCTCCTCCAGACCGCCGAGCACAACGGCTGGGAGGACTGGCAGGTGGTCCCGCACTTCGCGGAGTCCCGCCCCGACGACCGGCACATCACCCTCGACGCGGCCACCGGCGACATCGCCTTCGGCCCCGCGGTCCGCGAACCCGACGGCTCCCTGCGCCAGTACGGCCTGGTCGCACCCAAGGGCGCGGTCGTCCGCGCCCGCCGCTACCGCACCGGCGGCGGCCGCGCGGGCAACGTGGCGCGCGGCGCGATCCGTGTCCTCCGCACCTCCATCCCGTACATCACCGAGGTCGTCAACCTCGAAGCGGCCCGCGGCGGCGTCGAAGGGGAGACGGTCGAGGAGGCCAAGGTCCGGGCGCCGATCTCGCTCCGCGCCCAGGAGCGCGCGGTCACCCTGCGCGACTACGAGGAACTCGCCCGGCGTGCCGCCCCGGAGACCGCCCGCATCACCTGCCTGGAGGGCGAGCCGGACGAGCACGGTGCCTACGCCGTACGCGTCCTGGTCGTCCCCCAGGCCGTACCGGACCCCGGCGGCCGGCTGCGCTTCGAGCAACTCGTGCCCGGCGACGCGCTCCTGGACCGCATCACCCGCCATCTCGACGAACGCCGCCTCATCGGCACCAGACTCGCCGTGGGCCCGCCCTACTACCAGGGCGTCACCGTGGTGGCCACGGTGCACGCGTTCCGCGGCGTCGGGACCGACCGCGTACGGCGTGCCGCCCATGACGCCCTCTACCGCCACCTCGACCCTCTGACCGGCGGCGCGGACGGCCGAGGCTGGCCCTTCGGCCGCCCCGTCCAGGCGGGCGAGGTGTTCGCCGTCCTCCAGCGGGTGCCGGGGGTCGAACTCGTCGACGAGGTCGTCCTGCACCCCGCCGACCCCCTGACCGGCAAGCGCGGCGACCGCACCGACCGCATCGACCTGGAACCGCCCGCCCTGGTGTTCTCCTTCGACCACCGCGTACGGGTGATCGGAGACGCCCCGTGACGACCCCGCCCCGCCCGACGCCCCCGGGAGACCCGCGATGAGGGGGTCCGTCGACGGCCTCGGTTCCTCCGCGCCCATCGGCACGATGCTCCCGGCCGTCTTCGCCGACGACGACCTCGCCCAGCGCTTCGTCGCGGGCCTCGACGAGGTCCTCGCGCCGATCCTGAACGTCCTCGACTGCCTGGACCGCTACTTCGACCCCGCCCTCACCCCGCTCGACTTCGCCCAGTGGCTCGGCACCTGGGTCGGGGCGGAGACCGACGGCACCGAACCCGAGCGGCGGCTGCGGGCCGCCGTGGCCGCCGCGGCCGGACTGCACCGCGTACGGGGTACCCGGCGCGGCCTGTCGGAAGCGGTGCGCCTCGCGTTCGGCACCGAACCGGAGATCACGGAGAGCGGTGGCGCCGCGTGGAGCGCGCGCCCCCGCGGCCCCGTCCCCGGCACACCCCACCCCCACCTCCACGTAGCTCTTCGGCTGCCCGAGCCCACCCCGGCGGACACCCAGCGCCTGGACGCGCTCGTGGCCGCCGCACGTCCCGCGCACATGCCCTACACCGTCTCCGTGACGGCTGCCGAAAGGAACCTCGACAGATGACCACGCAGAACTGCGCCGAGTGCGACACCCGCGTGGAACCCGGGCAGTCGTTCTGCGATGCCTGCGGTGCCGTCCTCGGCTGGGACCGGGCCGGGGCGCGCGGCGGCTCGGCGGCTTCGTCGGGCTCGGCGGCATCGTTGGGCTCCGCGGCTTCGTCGGGCTCGGCGGCATCGTCGGGCTCCGCGGCTTCCGGGGCGGGCGCTTCGGGTTCCTCGGGTTCCCCCGTTCCCTCGGTTTCCTCGGTTTCCTCGGTTTCCTCGCCTTCTTCGGGTGCCTCGGCGTCCTCGGCGTCCGGTGCGGGTGCCTCGGCGTCCTCGGCGTCCTCGGCGTCCGGTGCGGGTGCCTCGGCGTCCGGTGCCGGATACGGTGCCGGGGGTGTCGCGCACGCACACGCCGCGGGTCCGGCGCCCGTCCCCGCCACGGGACCCGTGCCCGCGTCCGCCGCCGGACCGGGCACCGCTCCCTCCGGCCTGCCGCAGCGCCACCCTTCGGGCGCGGTCCCGGACGGCACCGGCGAACGCGGCTCCGGCCACGGCGACTTCACGGGCAACGGCGACTTCACGGGTCACGGCGCGACCGGCGCAGCGGGCGGCCCCACGACGGCGGGCGGCCCCACGACAGGGGGCGGTCCCATGCCGGGGGGCGGCTCCCCGGACCTGGCGGACGCCACACCCACCGTCCCGACGCCCACCGCGCCCACCGCGCCCACCGCGCCCGCAGCGCCCGCAGCCCCGTACGGTGCGGCGCCAGTCTCCGACCGCGCCCGTTCCCTCGTCGTCCCCGTGGCCGACCCCTCGGCCGCCCCGCCGACGCCCGCACCGGCCGTGGCCCCGGTCCTGCCCGGCCGGCCCGACACCGCCCGGCCCCACGTCCGCACCCCAGGACCCCAGCTGGGAGCCCACGGCGCGCCCTGCCCCTGGTGCACCACCCCGAACCACCCCGACCGCCACTACTGCAGCCGCTGCGCGATGCCGCTCGCCGAGCGGGGCGACAACGCCCCGCCCCCGCACCGGCCCTGGTGGCGCCGCCTCATGGGACCCGGGCAGCAGGAGACCCCGTGGGCGGGCGACCGTCCCAGGCTGCGCCGGGTCTTCGACAACATCGGCACCTGGATCACCATCGCCGTCGTGGTGACGCTGTCCATCCTCGGCCTGGTGTACATCCCCGACGGCTACCAGGCCACGCGGGACCACTTCGCGAAGCGTGCCCCGGTCGAGCCGGACCGTATCCGCGCGTCGCGCTCGTACGACGACCACGGGCCGAAGCTGGCCTTCGACAAGCTGAACAACACCTGGTGGGGTCCCGGCGTCGCGCAGTCGGGCCAGGGCGAGTGGATCGAGGTGCAGTTCGCCCGTCCCGTCCGGCTGCTCGACGTCATCATCACACCGGGCGTGTCGACCCGCGCCGACCAGCTCGGCAAGTCCGCGCTGCCCCACCGCATCAAGGCGACGGTCACCAAGAAGGACGGGGCCACCGCGACGCGTGAACTTACCCTGGACCCGGGCGCGGGCGGGCAGCGACGCTCCTTCCGGGTCGGGGAGGTCACCAAGGTGCGGTTCACCATCGAGTCGGCGCACGCCGCGTCCGCGAAGAAGCAGGTGGCGATCTCCGAGATCGAGCTCTTCGGCCGGTCGGACGGGAGCAGGACCTGATCCCGGGACCGCAGGGACCGAAGCACCGGCCGAGCCGAGGCGCACCCTGCTGAGGACGTGTGCGCCGTCCCGGCCACCGCGGGCGGGCGACCCGTCGGCGGTGGCCGGTCACCCGTCCTGCCGGTCGCCGCGCGCCCTACCATGCGGCCCATGACGATCACATATGAGTGGCGCGGCGACTTCGACAACGAGGCCGTCAACGTGTTGCACGCGGAGGCGTTCGAGCACCCCCTGCTGCCCATCGACTGGCAGACACAACTGCGTCGCCACAGCCTCGGCTGGGTGTGCGCGCGAGGGGCCGACGGCAGTCTCGTCGGTTTCGTCAACGTCGCCTGGGACGGCGGCGTCCACGCCTTCGTCATCGACACGATGGTCGCCGGGGACGCGCGCAAGTCCGGCATCGGCACCGAACTCGTGGCGGCGGCGGTACGAGGAGCGCGGGAGGCGTCCTGCGAGTGGCTGCACGTCGACTTCGACGAGCACCTGCGCCCCTTCTACTTCGAGGCGTGCGGTTTCGTACCGACGGACGCGGGCTTGATCGCGCTGCGTTGAAGGCCAGGCCGGGCACGCGCGCTCCGCCGAGGCGCAGGCGGCTTGCCTCCGGTGTCCGGACCGGTTCCTCCGGGCTGCGCGGGCCACGCGGGAAGCATCCTGACGCGCGTGTGGTTGCAGGGGGTATGGAGAACGGCTCGCAGTTGCAGATCGACGCCCTCGTGTTCGACGTGCTCGGCACGCTCGTGGACGAACCCGCGGGCATCCGGGCAGGCATCAGTGCACTCACCGCCCGCGCCCCTTCGCCCGCCCCGCGTCCTTCCCCGTACGACGACTCCACCGTCGCGAAGCTGCTGTCGGTGTGGCAGCAGCACATCGACGCGGAGCAGCGCCGCATGCTCGACGGCTCCCGGCCCTACGCCACCAGCGACGTACTGGACCGGGAGGCCGCCCGGCTGGTAGCCGAGGCGGCCGGAGTCGACGATCCGGCCGCCGTGGCGGAACTCGCCCTGGCGGGGCGCAAACTGCCGCCGTGGCCCGACACCGTGGCGGGACTCGCCCGCCTCGCGGAACGGTTCTCGCTGATCGGGCTCTCCAACGCGAGCCGCACCGCGCTCCTGGAAGTCAACACGCACGCGGGCCTCCGCTGGCACCAGGCCCTGTCCGCCGAGGACGCCCGCACCTACAAGCCGGACCCGGCGGTCTACGAACTGGCGGTCACCGTCACCGGACGCCCCCCGGAGCGCTTGCTCATGGTGGCCACGCACGCCTGGGACCTGCGCGCAGCACAAGCCCTCGGGCTGCGCACCGCTTACGTCGCACGCCCCGTCGGCGACCCGCCCACCAGCACGGACCGCTTCGACCTGTACGCCGACGGCCTGGACGACCTGGCCGACCGACTCGGCGCGCCCTGAGGCGGCCCGCCCCGGTACGGCGTCAGACCGTGAGGACCAGCTTGCCCCGGAGGTGTCCGCCGTCGAGCAGCCGATGGGCGTCGGCGACACGTTCGAATGGGAACGTCTCCTGTACGTGGACCCGGAGCCTGCCCTGTTCGACGAGTGCGACGAGGCCGCGCAGGGCGACCGGATCGGGGTCGACCGCGATGCCGCTGAAACGCATGCCCGCCGTCTCGTACCTGGCGACGAGCACCGGATCGTCCTCGGCGACCGCCGTCACCAGATGGCCGCCCGCGCGGAGCACCTTGAGGGACCGCTCGGCGGTGTCGCCCCCGATCGTGTCGAGTACGACGTCGACGTCGCCGACCGCCTCGGTGAAGTCGACCGCCGTGTAGTCGATCACCTCGTCGGCACCGAAGCCCTCGACGAACGCCCGCTTGCCCGCACTCGCGGTCGCGATCACGTGCGCGCCGCGCGCCTTCGCGATCTGGATCGCGACGTGGCCGACCCCGCCACCACCGCCGTGGATCAAAACGCGGTCGCCCTCGGACACACCGGCGAGGTCGACGAGTCCCTGCCACGCCGTCAGGCCGACGATCGGCAGCGCCGCCGCCTCGACGTGCGAGAGCGACGCAGGCTTGCGCACCAGGTGCAGCGCCGGCGCCGCCACGACCTCGGCGTACGCGCCCGCGGCCCGCGGGAACAGCGGCATCCCGAACACCTCGTCGCCGGGCCTGAGCCGTCATGTCCCCCGCGCGTCCGCGACCACCCCGCTGATGTCCCAGCCGAGGACGAACGGCACCTCGCCGAGCAGCGGGAACTCTCCTGCACGCAGGCGCGCCTCCAACGGGTTCAGCCCGATCGCCCTGACGCGGACGAGCACCTCGGTCGGGAGGGGCCGGGGCTCGGGCGCGTCCACGACGGTGAGCACATCGGGGCCGCCGAGCGACTGTTGGGTGATGACTCGCATGACTCTCCTGACTCGGGAAGGCGGGGGGGGAAGATCCAGGCTAGGTCTCCGACAGGAACCCCCGGGTACCTTTGGCGCCATGAGCGGATTCGGTCCCGATGCTCCCTTTCTCGCCGACTGCCCGGCCCGCATGGCGGTCGAGTTGATCGCCGACAAGTGGACGGTCGTCGTGCTCTACGGCCTCAGCCAGGGCCCGGTACGCCATGGCGAGTTGGCCGGCCTGATCGGCGGCATCTCCCGCAAGATGCTCACCCGGACACTCCGCCGACTGGAGGCACACGGCCTCGTCCGCCGCCACGCCTACGCCGAGGTACCGCCCCGCGTCGAGTACGAACTCACCCCGCTCGGGGCGACCCTGATCGACCCGATCCACATGCTGACCGAGTGGGCGCGGCAGAACGGCGACGCGGTGCTCGACGCGCTCGACGCCGCACCCGGGTCGGCCACCGCCGGTGACTGAGGACCCGGCGGGGTTCGGGGTGTCCGCTCGGCCGCCGCTCGATACCGGCCCGGCCGCGCTCGGCCCGTAACCTTTCCCCGTGCCATCCACCCGCCGACACCGCGCAGCCGTCCTCGTGCTCGAAGGGGCGAAGCCCCTCGATGTCGGGATTCCCGCGCAGGTGTTCACGACCCGGGCGAGCATGCCGTACGAAGTGCGGGTGTGCGGGGCGGCGCCGGGTCTCGTGACCGGTGGCGACGGGCTCGCGTACCACGTCGGCCACGGTCTCGACGCTCTCGCGTGGGCCGACATCGTCTTCGTGCCCGGCTACCGGTTCCCGGACCGCGACGACCCGCCGGGGGCCGTCGTCGACGCGCTGGTCGCCGCCCATGAGCGGGGCGCGCGGCTCGCCGCCATCTCGACGGGAGCCTTCGCTCTCGCCGCCACGGGACTGCTCGACGGCAGGCGCGCCACGACGCACTGGCACTACACGCGGGCACTCGCGGCCAGGCATCCGCTCGTCAAGGTCGACGAGAACGTGCTGTTCGTCGACGAGGGCAGCGTGCTCACCTCGGCCGGTGCCGCCTCCGGCATCGACCTGTGCCTGCACATCCTGCGCGGCGACCTCGGCGTGGCCGCGTCCAACCACGCGGCCCGGCGTCTCGTCGCCGCCCCCTACCGCAGCGGCGGGCAGGCCCAGTACGTGCCGCGCAGCGTGCCCGAGCCGCTCGGCGAGCGGTTCGCGGCCACCCGCGAGTGGGCGCTGCACCGGCTCGGCGATCCCCTCACCCTCGACACGCTGGCGCGGCAGGCAGGCGTCTCCCCGCGCACGTTCTCGCGGCGCTTCGTCGAGGAGACCGGCTGCACGCCGATGCAGTGGGTGATGCGCGCCCGCATCGACCTCGCCCGCGAACTCCTGGAGCGCTCGCAGCGCAGCGTCGAACAGATCGCCGCCGACGTCGGCCTCGGCACCGGCGCGAACCTGCGCCTGCACTTCCAGCACATCCTCGGCACCACACCGAGCGAGTACCGGCGCACCTTCACCCGGGGCGAGTGACCCTGCGCGGGATCCCCCGAACTGTAGGGCGGGACCCTCCTGGACCGTGTGGCTGGACCCTCCTGGACCGTGTGGCGGGATCCTTTTGAACCGTGGCGATACCGCCACTGTCAGCGGTGCCGGACGCGGCAGAGCATGGTGGCGAAGGGAAGGGATCTCACTCATGACTCGCATCGCCATCAACGGATTCGGCCGCATCGGACGCAACGTGCTGCGCGCCCTGCTGGAGCGCGACACCGCTCTTGAGGTCGTCGCCGTCAACGATCTGACGGAGCCCGCCACTCTCGCCCGGCTCCTCGCCTACGACAGCACGGCCGGCCGGCTCGGGCGCCCGGTGACCGCCGACGGGGACGCCCTCGTCGTCGACGGCCGCCGGATCACGGTGCTCGCCGAGCGCGAACCGGCCCAGCTGCCGTGGGCCGAACTCGGCGTCGACATCGTCCTCGAGGCCACCGGCCGCTTCACCGCGGCGGGGGCCGCCCGCGCGCACCTCGCCGCGGGCGCGAAGAAGGTGCTGGTCAGCGCGCCGTCGGACGGTGCCGACGTCACACTCGCGTTCGGCGTCAACAACGGCGCCTACGACCCGGCCGCCCACACGATCGTCTCGAACGCCTCCTGCACCACCAACGCGCTCGCGCCGCTGGCCTCGGTCCTCGACGAACTCGCCGGTATCGAGCACGGGTTCATGACGACGGTGCACGCCTACACGCAGGAGCAGAACCTCCAGGACGGCCCGCACCGCGACCCCCGTCGCGCCCGCGCCGCCGGTGTCAACATCGTGCCCACCACGACCGGCGCCGCCAAGGCGATCGGCCTCGTGCTGCCGAACCTCGACGGCAAGCTGTCCGGCGACTCGATCCGCGTACCCGTACCGGTGGGCTCGATCGTCGAACTCAACACCACCGTCACCCGCGACGTCACGCGCGACGACGTCCTCGCGACCTACCGCGCCGCCGCCGAGGGGCCGCTCGCCGGTGTCCTCGAGTACTCGGAGGACCCGCTCGTGTCCTCCGACATCACGGGCAACCCCGCGTCGTCGATCTTCGACTCGGCCCTCACCCGCGTCGACGGCCGCCACGTCAAGGTGGTCGCGTGGTACGACAACGAGTGGGGCTTCTCGAACCGCGTGATCGACACCCTGGAGCTCCTCGCCGGCCGCTGACCGGGCAGGGGGCGCCGCGCCGGTGGGGAGACGAGACAGTGGCGGCGAGGCCGTTCACCGGCGGTGCGGCGGTCCTTGCACGGGCGGAGCCGGGGGGACGATCTCGGGCTCCGGCCCGTCCGGGTCCTCCTCGGCGCCCGGCAGGTCCGCGGTGCCCTGTGACCAGTGGTTCACCCACCCGCACAGCGCGCACGCGTAGCGGCCGTTGAGGCCGGTCACCTCCGAGCCGCACTGCGGGCACTCTGTTCGCGTGATGTCCACGCACTCAGGCTAGCGAGCCCGACAGCGGGCCGGAGGCCAGGCCCGGTCGGCCGGGGCCAGGCCCGGTGCCCCAGCGGGGCGAGGCGTCGCGCCCCGACGGGCTCTGCCGGGCGGCACTACGCCCAGAGCGCCGCCACGCTGAGCGTGAGGGCCAGGCAGGCGAGTCCGAGCAGGGTGGAGCGGAGCACCAGTGCCTGGGGGCGTGCGGGGCGATTGAGGGTGCAGCAGCACGGCGACTGCTCGATGTAGGGGGAATCGAGCCAGTACGCTCCGAGGAGCTGGGCGTGGATCTGGGCCGGAACGTCATCGCTGTCCATGTCCAGCGCAACGCCTCGTTCAGCTCTGGGGCTACGCCGATGTCAACCACGGGGTGCGAGGTCCGCGCATGCGGCGGGTTCTGCCGTGCGTCGACGTTTGCCCTGGCGTTTCCCGGGCAGAAGACGCGCTCGCCCGGTCTCGGATGTTGCGCCGTACCCGGTGGTCAGGACCTGGCGGCCTCGGACGTTGCGCCGTACCCGGTGGTCAGGACCTGGCTGTCAACTCCTGGTCATCAGGGCCTCGTCGACAGGTCCCGTCCGCCCTCCCGGTCGTCAGCTCTTGCAGAACTCCGCCTCCACAGCCGCGTCTTCCAGTGCCTGTTCCCCCCAGTCGCCGTTGCGGTTCATCGTCAGCACCTGCCGGCCGTCCGGCGTGGCCACGGTCCGGGTGGCCGAGCCGGGGACCATTCCGCCGTGGCCCCAGGCCCAACAGCCCTCCTTGAGCTTGAAGTGCCGTATGCCGAGGCCGTAGACGTCGTCGGGCCCGCCGTGGCCCTTGTCCCCGTCGACATGGACGGCATCGAGCAGCTCCCGCTGCTGGGCTTCGGGGAGCAGCCGGCCGCTCAGCAGCTCGGACATGAAGGTGTTCACGTCGCCGACGGTCGATATCAGCTCTCCGGCCGCGAAGGCCACTGTGGGGCTGAACTCGGTGACGTCGCGCACCTTTGCGTCCGGGCTTTCGTCGAAGAGGGTTGAGTAGTGCCTCGCGTGCGGTCCCGGCACCTTGGGTGACAGCTCGGGCACCGTCGTTCCGCGGAGTTTCAGGGGCTTGATGACCAGGCGTTCCACCGCCTTCTTGTACGACCTGCCGGTGACCTTCTCGATAATCATTCCGGCCAGGATGTAGTTGGTGTCGGAGTAGTCCCACTTTCCGGGTCTGCCGGGTCGACTGCCTTGCTCCGGCTGGAAGTTCGCCGGGTGGGCGAGAGCTATGGACACCAGGTCTTCCGGGGTCCATCGGTGCAGTCGGTTCTTGTCGAACTCGCCTCCGGCGTACTGGGCGCGGAAGCCCTCGTCCATGTTGTAGTCGAAGATGCCGCTCGTGTGGTTGAGCAAGTGCCGCACGGTGATGTTCCGGGGGCGGTAGTCCTCGCCGCGCACCACTCCGGGCAGCCACTTCTCCACGCTGTCGTTCAGCGACAGCTCCCCCATGGCTTCGAGTCGGAGAAGCACTGTCGCCGTGAACGGCTTGGTCACGCTTGCGACGCGGAACCTCTCGTGTGCGGTGCGCGGTTGACCGGTGGTGAGGTCACGGACGCCCGCCCGGCCGTTCCATCTTTCCCCGGAACCGGCGGTTCCGGCGGTTCCGGCGGTTCCTCGGGCGTCCTTCACCTGGGCGATGACACCGGGAGTGCCCTGCTCCACGATGGCGTTCAGCACTGCCTGCGTTCTCGCGTGCGGTCGAGGGGCCGGGCGGCTCGCATCCGCGAGAGCCGGGGCGGCACTGGCGGTCAGCGCGCCGATCACAGTGAGGACAGCGGCCACGCGGCGCGACGACTGGCGTTTTCTCATGCGTACAGCTCACCAGCCGCCGGAGCCCCCCTCAATCAGGGACGGCCCGGACATCGATCAGGGTCGTCCCCGAACCCACCCTGATCCAATCCAGTTCAGGCCCACCCCGGCCAGCCCGGCTGCCCGACCGTGCGGCTGCCCGGCTGTGCGGCCGTGCGGCTGCCCGGCTGTGCGGCCGTGCGGCTGCCCGGCTGTGCGGCCGTGCGGCTGCCCGGCTGTGCGGCTGTGCGGCTGCCCGGACGTGCGGCTACCCGCGGAGCTTCCCCTCGATCCACGCCACCCCGAAGCGGACCACGTCCCCGGCCTCGAACAGATGGCTCTCCGCGGCGCCGACCAAACCCGTCGTTCCGATACCGGAATCGACCATGTCGCGGCCGATCACCTCGAAGGGCCACTGCCCCTCCGGCACCACCGCGGAGTAGTCGAACGCCCCGTCCTGGGAGTCGATGTCGTGGAAGCGGCGCCAGACCCGCTCCCCGTCCACGGTGATCGGTTGCTCGTAGTCGACGAAGCGCTTGCCGGGAGCGTCGGCCAGCGCCTCGGCGTGGTGCAGCAGCGTCAGGGAATCGAGCGGGGCCCCGAGCAGGAGGACCCTGCCACCCCGGGCGACCAGCCTGGCCAGCGGGCTGTCGGGGCCGTGCGGATCGTCCCAGGGGTGCTCCGCCATCAGCTCGTCCGCCTGGGCACCGAGCGCCGCGAAACTCGCGTCGGGATGCCTGCTGCGGACGGCTCCCGGCCAGCGGCGCAGCGCCTCGGGGAGACGGCCGTAACTGTGGTCGGCCTCGCTCAGGACGGGATCGTACGCAGGATGGTTACGGCGGAGCGTGTCCTGCCAGGCCTCCGGCCAGTCGGTGAAGTCGTAGGGCGGGGCGTCGTTCCAGCCGCAGGTCACCATCAGGGTCCCCCGCTCCCCCACGACGTCCCGCAGGGCGCCGATGAGGGTCTGCGGGCCACCGGACACGTAGCCGATGGCGGACATCCGCGTATGGAACATCACCGCGTCGCCTGCGGTCAGACCGAGCGCCGCCAGGTCGTCGGCGAGACGGTGCCGTGTCACGGGGCCTTCGGAAAGCTTGAGGAGTGCTGACTCGTCCACGAGCGCGAACGTATCCGAAGGGCGGAGCTCGCGGCACTCCCTTTTCGCAGGCGGGAGCATATCCGCCCCTTTCGCAGGCAGGAGCACATCCCGACCCTTTCGCAGGCAGGAACACGTCCGATCGCGCACACCGGCCCGTCACTCACCGTGTGGGTCGATCACCCGGCGCGACGTCCGGGTGGTCGTACACCCACGGCACGGGCACCCCCGCACCCCAGGGACAATGGACAAGCGCCGACAGCCACTCGCGCGCACCGGCACATGGACGCGCACGACCAGCGCGAGAGCCCGCACGTCGCCCGCACTTCACCCGCACCGCACCGCACCTCCAGGAGTCACCGTCTTGTCCGAGCGCACCTCGTACGCCGACCGCACCGAACTGCAGGCCGACTGCGGCAGCTGCTTCGGGCTGTGCTGTGTCGCGCTGCCCTTCTCGCGCTCGTCGGACTTCCCCGTCGACAAGGCGGCCGGTACGCCGTGCGGCAACCTCCAGGAGGACTTCGGCTGCGGGATCCACGAGCGGCTGCGCGACAAGGGGTACACCGGCTGCACGGTCTTCGACTGCTTCGGTGCCGGACAGAAGGTCTCCCAGGTCACCTTCAAGGGCATCGGCTGGCGCGAGAACCCGGACTCCGCGCGTGCGATGTACGAGGTCTTTCCGGTCATGCGCCAGCTGCACGAACTCCTGAAGTACACCGCCCAGGCCCTGGACCTGCCCGCGGCCCGGCCCGCCCACCGGGATCTGCGGCGCGCGTACGACCTGATCGACGGGCTGACACGGGAAACCCCGGAGACGGTGCGCGAGGTGGACGTGGACGCGCTGCGCGGCGAGGTGAACCCGCTGCTGCTGCGCGCCAGTGAACTGGCGCGCGCCGCCGTACCCGGGCGCAAGAAGAACCACCGCGGCGCCAACCTCATGGGCGCACGCCTCCGCGGCGCGAAGCTGCGGGGTGCCAGCATGCGCGGCGCGCTCCTCGTCGCCGCCGACCTCTCCGACGCCGATCTGCGCGACGCCGACCTGATCGGAGCGGACATGCGCGACACGAATCTGTCCGGGGCGGATCTGACCGGGGCTCTCTTCCTCACCCAGCCGCAGCTCGTCGCCGCGCGCGGCGACGCCCGTACGAAGGTGTCGAGCCCCCTGGAGCGCCCCGCGCACTGGGCGGCATAGGCACCGGCACTGGCACTGGCACTGGCACTGGCACTGGCACTGGCACTGGCACTGGCAGCATCGTCACCGGCGCCCAGGAGTCGCCTCCTCTCCCGACGTGGACCGGCTCCTGGCACCCCCGCGTCCCGCCGGGCCCCGCCCCGGGTGCGCCAGCGTGACCAGTGCGGTCGCGGAGAGCAGGACGAACCCGAGGACGACGACAGCCGTCGACATGGCGGTCGTGCCGCCGAGGGCACCGGGCAGAGGGGCCGCCGCGGCACCGAGTACGAACTGCGTACCGCCGAGCAGGCCGGACGCGGCGCCGGGAGCGTCGGCGCCGATCGCGAGGACGAGCGTGGTCGACGCCGGGAGCAGGAGCCCGAAGCCCGAGGTCAGGCCGAACAGGCAGGCCCATGTGGCGGGCAGGGTGCTGATGCCGACGGCGAGGAGCAGCGCCAGCGTGGTCATGGACGCCACGGTGATCGTCACACCGGCGGCGAGCAGGGACATGAGCCGGACACGCCCGGCGAGGCGGCCGAACAGCATCCCCGCCGCCACGGTCCCCACGGCATTCGACGCGAACACGAGTCCGTAGCCCGTGGGTGACAAGCCGTAGCCGTCCTGGAAGACGAAGGGCGAGCCGGTGATGTAGGCGAACACGGCGGCCAGGCCGCAGCCCAGGACCAGGAGCTGGCCGATCAGTTCGCGGCGTCGCAGCAGGACGCCCATCGCGGCGAACACCGCGCGTACGCCGCCGGTCCCGCGCCGCTCGGCGGGCAGCGATTCGGGGACCCACGCCCACACGGCCGCCGACAACACGAGTCCCATCGCGGACAGCGTCACGAACACCAGGCGCCAGGACCCGACACCGAGGATGAGGCCGCCTGCGACCGGCGCGAGGACCGGCGCGGTCATCGCGATCACGCTGAGGGTCGCGAGCCGGCGGGCCGCCTGGGTACCGGTGAACCGGTCGCTGACGACGGCCCGCCCGACGACGAGCCCCGCGCCGCCCGCGAAGCCCTGCAGCAGCCGCGCGACGTCGAACACGACGACGGACGGAGCGAGCGCGCAGACCAGCGACAACACGCTGAACAGGGCTGACCCGGCCAGGAGCAGCCGCCGCCGTCCCCACGCGTCGCTGAGCGGGCCGAGGACCAGCTGGCCGACGGCGAGACCGACGAGGCAGGCCGTCAGGGAGAGTTGGACGGCCGAGCCGGTGGTGCCGAACGAGGCGGCGATCTCCGGGAAGCCGGGAGCGTACATGTCGGTGGCGAACGGCGAGACCGCCGAGAGGCCGCCGAGGACGACCACGAGTCGGCCTGCACGGTTTCGGGAGGATGAGGATGAGGATGACGATGACGATGAGGGTGAGGGTGAGGTGGATTCTGTGCTGACGGTCATCGTTCTCCCGTGCGCTCTGTGTGCTCCGTGCACTCTGTGTGCTCCGTGCGATCTGTGTGCTCCATGCGCTCTGTGTGCGCCATGTGCGCCATGTACTCCGTGTACTCCGCCCGCTTTCGACATCGTCGGCACCGGAGCGGTGGCGTGGTGTGGAGCGCCGGGCTCAGGAGTGTGGAGACCGCTGCGTCGGGCGGTGCCCCGTGCCCTGCCTCAGGAGTGCGTACGCCTGAAGCGGGCCGGACTCGTCCCCCGGTCGCGCCGGAACGCGTAGCCGAAGTTGCTCGGCGAGGCATAGCCGACCTCGTGCCCGACGCGGCCCACCGGCCAGTCGGTCCCGACGAGCAGCTCCGCGGCCCTG
The DNA here is from genome assembly GCF_009755605.1 of Streptomyces typhae. Classification (GTDB taxonomy): domain Bacteria; phylum Actinomycetota; class Actinomycetes; order Streptomycetales; family Streptomycetaceae; genus Streptomyces; species Streptomyces typhae. The sequence continues at coordinate 198,722 of NZ_WPNZ01000005.1, read as the reverse complement.
TCCAGGCAGCGGCGCCGGTGGTACTCCCCCACCGACATCCCGTACAGCGCGCGGAACCCCGTGGTGAGGCGCCGGACCGACATCGACGACCTGCGGGCGATGTCGGACAGGGTCGGGGGCGTGTGGCGTTCCTGCCACAGCAGGTCGGGTACGCGGCGCAGCGCGGCCACTTCGTGGTCGGCGAGGGCGGGCCCCCGGCCGTCCACGAGCTCGGGCTGGGCGGCGAGTTCGTCGACCACGGCGGCCAGCGCCGCGGTCAACCGCGACTGGAGGAACAGCAGGCGTCCCGGGGACGAGCGCCGGTGCAGGAAGATCTCCGCCAGGGGCGTCGCGGCCGGGCGCAGCGCGGTGGCGGCCCGCCCCAGGTACTGATCGTGTGCGACGTGGTCCGGACGGTTGTCCGGGACGGCGTCCACGCCGAGACCGGCGAGGTGGGACCGGAGGCCGGACCAGGTTCCGGTGATCGACACCGCCCGGTACCGCTCGCCGTCGGCGTGCGCGACCGACCCCTCGGTGGCGCGGCGCGGGCTCAACGCCACCGAGCCGGCCCGCAGGTCGCCCGCTCCGGAGCGGGTCTCGCTGATGTGCATGCGCCCGTCGACGCAGTGTTCCAACTCGAAGTGGTCGCCGGGGAAGGCATACCGGATCTCGTGCCCGCCGGTGAACGCGACGTCGTAGCGGACAATGTCGAACCCGCTCCGCAGCGACGTCACTTCGATCGTGCCGTCCCCCACCTCCGGGTGGAGCCGGTGCCGGACGGTTCCGTCGCCGGTGTCGTCGGGCTGGGCGATCGACGCGTAGTAGGCCGCGTACGCGGCGTCCAGGGCGGCCGCGGCAGCGGTGTCGGCCGCGCCAGCGGAGACGGCCGCGCCGACCGCGCCCGCCGCTCCGGGCAGCCGATGGATCCGGGTCACGGGACGAGCGTCCCATCCCTGCGATCAGGTTCTCCGCGTGTCTCGTTCATGGTGTCTCGTTCATGGTGTCTCATCCATGAACTGCACATAGATGAACGGGTACGGGAGGTTCGGTTCCTCGTAGGCGGTGCGAACCCGGTGGCCGAATGCCGTCAGCACGCTGACCACCGCCGCCGTCAGCGTGGCGGCCGCGCCCATCACCTCCAGCCGCTCCCGCGCTCCCTCCCCGCGGTAGCCGTCCTCATCCGGCACGTACCAGCGCAGCAGCAGTTCCTGGCCCGAGGGGTCGCTCGGGCAGGAGTAGAGGTGGAGGACCACGCCGCAGTGCACATGGGAGCGGTCGTCGGAGTTGTCGACGACGTGCGCGGGGATGCCGACCTTGGCGAGGTCGGTGATCACTTTCGCCGCCAGGGGGGTGAGCGGGTGGCGGTCCATGTTGCGTAGTTGGGGCGGCAGTTCGTCCATCCGGGCAGCGTAGCGAGGCGGTCGCTCGGGCGGGTGTCGGGGCGAGTGCCGGGGCGTTTGTCGTGGCGGTCGCTCAGGCGGATGCCGTGGCGGGTGCCGTGGCGGGTGCCGTGCCCCTGGCTCACGTCTCCGGGCGAGTCCATCCGCGGGGCCTGCCCCGGCGTGGCTCGCGAACTCACCCCGCAGGAACGCGCCCAGCGCCTGCCCGCCCTGCCGTCCCACCCCGCCTGCGGCTGACGGTCCACGACGTTCGGGGGACGTCCCGTCGACGCCATCGGCGACGGCCGCGTCCGGCAGCTCCGAGGATGGCCGCATCTTGACCTCTACTTTAGGTTAGCCTTACCTAACAGTCCGGTTGAGTCTCTTCCATCGCCCTGGAGTATCTGGATGCGTCCACACCGTCCACACAGCAATCGCGTCACGCGGCCGACCCCCGCCGAGCGCGTGCGGTCCGTCCTGCTCGCCGCACGGTCGATGACAGTGGTCAGCGACGGGTGCCACACCGAAGTGCACCGGCTCGACGGCGCGGGCGCGATGGGGCACATGCATCTGCACGCTCCCCCGGAGAGCATCCCGGCCACGCCGCACGGCCGCCTCCCGGTCCGCCTCGAACTCACCGACATCGCCCCGACCGCGGCGCGCGACCGCCTGCGTGCCCGGGTCACGCTCACCGGACTGCTCACCTCGCCCTACGACAGCGCGTCACAGGAGAGTGCCTGCATGGAGTTCGGCCAGGCGCTCCTGGAGGACGGCGACGGCCGCCACTTCGTCACGCTGGAAGAGCTGGTGGCGGCCACCCCCGACCCGATCGCGCGCGAGGAGGCGGACATGCTGACGCACCTCGTGGACGACCACCACGAGCTCGTCCCCCTCCTGGTCCGCCTCGTACAGCCCCAGCCGACGCGGGACTTGGTGCGCGCGGTCCCCCTCGCGCTCGACCGCTACGGGATGACCCTCCGCCTGGAGTACCCCGCCTCGCACGTCGACATCCGGCTCCCGTTCGCCACCTCCGTCAGCCACATCGACCAGGCCGGCCCGCAGATCCGCGGCCTCCTCGCCTCGGCCCGCCGCGCCTCCCACCGCAACCGTCTGCTCGCCTGAGAAGACTCGCCCGAGAAGACGCGGCGCGAGGCAGGCGCAGCCGGGTCAGCAGTCGGCGCAGCCGGTCAGGCCGGCGGCCGTCAAGGTGAGGTGCTGGGCGAGGACCTCCGCCGCGGTGTCGGCGTCACGCGCCAGCGCGGCCTCCTCCAGGCGGCGGTGCTCCCGCGCGCCGTCCCGGTCGGGCAGGCGCAGCGACGACCAGCGGCGGGCCAGCTCGCTCGCGATCCACATGCGGTCGAAGGTCTCCAGGAGCACGGGGTTGCCGCACCCCTCCAACAGGGCCCGGTGGAAGAGCCGGTGCGCCTCCGACCACGCGTCGCTGTAGTACTCGCCCTCGTCCGGCACGTACGGCTCGGTACGGGCCAGACGGTGGTGGGCGGCCCGCACACGCGCCTCCCAGTCGACGTCCCCGCGCTCGACGGCCATGCGCAGCATGACGGGTTCGACGGCGCGCCGGGCTTCCGCGATCTCCTGCCAGCGGCGGTCGGAGTAGGTCGGGACGGCGAAGCCGCGATTCGGCAGCCGGTCGGCGAGCCCCTCCCCCACCACCCGCACGAGCGCCTCGCGCACGACAGCGAGACTCACCCCCTGCTCCTTCGCGAGGTCCTGGGGCTTGAGGGCGTCACCCGGGGCGTAGTCCCCGCGCATGATCGCGTCCCGCAGGCGCGTGTGGACCTGCTCGGAGAGCATCCGCTTTCCCGTCGAGGCCGAGGTGCCGGCTGTCTGAGTCATGAGGTCACCATAGACGATCCCTTCAATAATCGATTATCCGTGTTATGGTCGATTCATCGGCGCTGAGGCAGCACGAACGACAGCACGAACGACAGCACTGACGCCGGCGCGACGCCGGTAGCGCACGCCCCGATCGTGCGGCTCCCGAGCCCGCGGCACCCGAAGCCCGCGACCCCTCGCCCCCTCACCGCCCTCACCCAGCACGGCCTGAAAGGAACGACGCGATGAGCGCCAACGACCCGTTCGCCCGCCTCCCCGAGGCGGCCTCCTTCACCGTCACCAGCACCGCCGTCACCGAAGGCGCCCCCTGGCCGCCCGAGCAGCTCTCCGCCGGTGTCCCCGGCGGCAAGGACCTCTCCCCGCAGCTCTCCTGGAGCGGCGCGCCGGACGGCACCAGGAGCTACGCCGTCACCGTCTACGACCCCGACGCCCCCACCGGCTCCGGGTTCTGGCACTGGGCGGTCGCCGACATCCCCGCCACCGTCACCGAACTGCCCGAAGGAGCGGGCGACGACACCGGCGCGGGCCTGCCCGAGGGCGCCTTCCAACTGCCCAACGACGCCCGCGCCGCCCGTTACCTCGGCGCGGCGCCGCCCGCAGGACACGGCCCGCACCGCTACTTCGTCGTGGTGCACGCCCTCGACGTCGAGTCCATCGGCGTCCCGGCCGAGGCCACCCCGGCGATCCTGGGGTTCACGATGGCCGGCCACATCCTCGGCCGCGCGGTCCTGACCGCCACCGCCGAGACCTCCGCCCGACCCACGGCATGACCCACCTCATCGACACGACACAGATGTATCTCCGCACCGTCCTGGAACTCGAGGAGGAAGGCGTGGTCCCGCTGCGCGCCCGCATCGCCGAGCGCCTGGACCAGAGCGGCCCCACGGTCAGCCAGACCGTCGCCCGCATGGAGCGGGACTCGCTGCTGCATGTCGCCGGTGACCGGCACCTCGAACTGACGGAGGAGGGGCGGCGCATCGCGACCCGCGTGATGCGCAAGCACCGGCTGGCGGAGTGCCTGCTCGTCGACGTCATCGGCCTCGAGTGGGAGCAGGTCCACGCCGAAGCCTGCCGCTGGGAACACGTGATGAGCGAAGCCGTCGAACGCCGCCTCTACGATCTGCTGCGGCACCCGACGGAATCGCCCTACGGCAACCCGATCCCGGGCCTGGAGGAACTCGGACGGCCGGCCACCACCAAGTCCCCTGCCGCCGCCCTCACGGACAGCACGGTCAGCCTCAGCGACCTGGAGCCCGGCCTCGACGGCGCGCGTGCGGTCGTACGGCGCATCGGGGAGCGGATCCAGACCGACCCGCGGCTGATGCACACCCTGCGGCACGCCGGGGTCAGGCCCGGCGCGACCGTGCGGGTGACGGCCTCACCGGACGGCGGTGTGCTGGTCGGCGACAGCGGGGACACCGCCGCCGAACTCCCCTCACGGACCGCCGCCCACGTCTTCGTGGCCGCGTGCTGAACGGATTCGTGGCCGCGTGCTGAACGGATTCGAGGCGGCGCATGGAACGGAGCGGGCGGGGCCCCCCACCACAAAACCAATTGTGGGGGGCCCCCCCCCCACCACCCGGGGGCGGGGGGCCCGCCCGCGTCGCCCCTGTCCGTGACCGCGAAGCGCCGTCGCCACGACGCCTACGGCAGCAGTCGCTACGACGGCGACGGCATCATCCGCCACACCTGATCCGTGTTCGCCGTACGGTCCCACTGCTCCGCCTGGGCTCCCTCGTCCTTGCTCTGGCCGCGGATGCCGAGGTACTTCCCGCTGCGGAGGTTGGCGAGCGTGTAGGTGTTGTTCTCCGGCGGGCCCTCCGGTGTCATCGCCCAGGTGTGGAACCGGTAGCCGTCGCAGGAGAACTGGTTGGCATTGGCTCCGTTGTCCAGGCTTCCGTTGCTGATGGCCAGGCATCTGCCGCTGTTGTCGTTGACCACGGCGACCTTGCCGTCCCCCAGTTCGACGACCTGCCAGCGCTGGTCGGTGGCGCCCGCGCAGGTGCGCTGGATCGCCCTGGCGCCGTCCGCGCCGCTCTGGCCGAGGATGCTCAGGCACTTGCCGCTGTTGGCGTTGACCAGCGTGGTGCCCCACTGCCGGGGCGGCTGCTGCTGGGCGAAGAGCGAACCGGGCTGCTGATTGCACTCCCACTGCCGCAGCGGCGCACCGTCGGCCGTCGAGGACTCGGTCACCTCCAGGCACTTGGGCGAGGACGACGTCATGGTCTGGAAGCCGACCCCGTCGCCGATGGACACGATCCGGAAGCTCACGGCGTTGCCGCTGCCGCACTCGGCGAGCCGGAGCGCCGCCCCGGCCTCGGGGCTGGCGTTCTCCACCCCGACGCAGGTGCCGCTCACCGCACTGACGATGTTCACCGCACCGGCGCCCGCCCCCGAGGCCTGCAAGTACCAGCGGGCAGCGGGCTTGCCGAAGCAGCGCCCCTGCCGCACCGGCTGGCCGAGGGCCGACGTGGGGGTCTCCACGCACAGCTTGCTGTGCGTGGAGACGATGTTCACCACTTGCGCGGCGGAGGCGGCGGCCGGAGTGCGGGCCGCAACCACGGCGTGTGCGGGCAGACTGAACACCGCGGCGTGCGCGGGCAGACTGAACACCGCGGCGACCAGCGTGCAGAGCAGGGCCGCGGCGAAGGCCGCCGCCCCCGCCGGGATCCGACGTGGGCTGCGCCGGTGCCGCCGGGCACTGGCCTGTATGCGCATCCCGAAACTCCTTCCGTGACGAGGTACGCGCATGGCTAGGGGTGCAGGGCCGTCCAGGTCGCCGCGTCCACGACACCTGTGTCCGGCAGGCTGAACTGCTGCTGGAGGTGTTTGACGGACGCTTCGGTGATGACCTCGAAGGAACCGTTCACCGGGACGGTCTGATAGCGGTAGACCTCGTTGAGGATGCACTGGAGGTGGCGGACCGCCTCACCGGTGTCGCCCTTCTTCAGCGTCGGATGGCCGCCCAGGTACATGCACAGCCGCCACTCCGTCGTCGCCGCGGCGGAGCGGCCCGTGGCGTGCGCGGACGCCGCCGTCGGCGCGGCGGCGAGGACCACGGCACCGAGCAGCGCCGCGACGGCCATGCGTCCGCGGTTCTGTCGCATCGGTGCGCGCCGGGCCGTGCGGCCATCGGTCGCCACCGTGAGTTCGTGGGACTCGTGTGTCATGTCAGCTCTCCGATCTAGAACCACGGACACCGGGGCAGGTCGGGGTAGGGGCGCTGGGTGCCCGCGGGCAGTCGCACGACCTCCGCGGGGACGACTCCCCAGCCCTTGATCTTGGGCATGGTGCCCACCTGATCGCCCTGCGTGTAGTACCAGGTCTTGTCGCCCTGGGTGTCCGCGGGACCGGTGGTGAAGCAGGGGAACCACGACGGCGACATCTTCAGCCAGCCGGTGACGGGCGAGGCGAAGTCGGCCCGCGCGTAGACGTCCGAGGGCAGGTTGTCGCAGTACAGCGCCTTGGTGAAGACATTGCCGATGGCGTCGCGCAGTTGGATGTTCTCGCGCAGCTCACACGTGGGGGCTCTCCCGGCCGCCCGCGCGGGCGCGGCGAGACCGGCGCCGACGGCCAGGATCCCCAGCGCCGTCGCGACGGAGGCGCTCCGCCGCAGCACGGAACGGACCCGGTGCCCGCGGGCGGACACGTCCCTGTTCGCCTTGGTCGTCTTCATGGTCGTCTTCATGTCCACGGGCACTTCGCAAGTCCGGGGAAGGGATGTTCGGGCGCCTTCACCGACGTGGCCGGCATATAGCCCCACGCCTTCGCGGCCGGGGTGGCCACCACCTGGTCGCCCTGGGTGAGGTACCACAGGTCGGTGCCGGGATAGCTGCTGCCCTGCTTCCAGCAGACGAACCAGGCGGGCGAGTAGAGCATCGTCCCGATCACCGGACTGGTCGACCGCGACTGGAGCCTGATGTGGCCCGGCTCCACCTCGCACAGCAGATCCCCGGTGTACCTGCGCCCGGTCCAGTCGATGTGCTGCTCGGTGGGGCGCAGGCGGCACTCGGCGGCGTCGCCCGCCGCCGCTGCCTGCCCCGGCGGCATCAGCACGCCCGCGAGCGCGCAGAGCACTCCCGGGATCACACGCCTTGCTCGTCTCGGTCTTCGTACGGCATCCCTGTCGGCCATGCCGCCCCCACCTCCGAACGCGTCAGGAACCGTCCACCGGAGCACCGGCTGTACTCCACCGGCGTACTCTCACCGACGTCCCTGATACGGAGCTGACACGCCCTCCGCGGAGCTGACACACCCACCCCTTACGGAGCCTGACACACCTTCACGGTGTGGCGGGGGTGAGGAAGTCCCGCAGGTCCACGACCCGGTACCCCGCCCTGCCGATCTCGTCCACGATGCGCGGCAGTGCCCGGGCGTCCAGGACGACGCCGCCGCTCGCGCTGCCCACGTGCATCTGGATGATCGCGCCCGGTGCGAGCGCGTCGCGGGCGCGGGCGACGACCCGGTCGACGGTCATGCCCCGGGCGGGGCCGAGGTAGCCGTTGGTGTCGGCGGTGAACTCGATCGCGGCGTAGCCGAGGGCGTTGACGTCGGCGATCGCGTCCGGGGTGGTCGCGCTGTACGGGAACCGGAAGAACGGCAGCGGCTCGGTTCCCGATGCCGTGCGGATCGCGGTGTCCGCGCGCCGCACTTCCCGCCGGCGTTCCCGGGTGCTCAGGGAGTCGAAGTACGGGTGGCTGTGGGAGTGGTTGCCCAGGCCGTGCGCGGCGCCCATGGCCCGTACGGACGCCGGGTGCGCCTTCGCGAAGGCGCCGGTCGGGAAGAAGGTCGCCGCGATACGGCGGCGCCGCAGCTCGGCCAGGACGGCGTCTAGGCCGCTCTCGTTCCAGGCCGCGTTGAAGGTCAGCGCGACCACCCTGCGGTCGGTGGGCAGCCGGCGGATCGCCTTGCCGAGCAGGGCGGCAGGGGGCCGGGGGCCTGGGGCCGGGGTCGCGCGAGGGCCTGCGGCCGCGGTCGCGCCGGGGCTCGCGGCCGGGGTCGCGCGGGGACCTGCGGCCGCGGACGGTACGGGTGATGCCGCTGCGGCCGGTACGGGCCGTGGGCCTGCGGCACGCCGGGGCGCCGCCGCCGCGCCCCGTCCCGGGAGGCAGGGCGCGATCCCCGCGGTCAGCAGTCCGGTCAGCAGTCCGGTCAGTACGGCCCTTCGCCTTGGATGCATGGCCCAAGTCTGGGGGCGGCGGCACGCTCCCCCACCGCCACTCGGGTCCGGCACCCGGGTGATTCCTCCGCGCCGCGAAGTCGCGTGCTTCCGCGCGCTCCCCTGCGGGACTTGAGCTCTCCAGTGGTGGACGGTGAGGGTGAAGTCGCAAGGAAGGTGCAGCCGCAGGAGGGTGACGTGTCGCCCTCAGTGCGGGCGAGCATCACCGGCGAGCCGAGAGGTGACGGGACCGGACATGGGCCAGAGCACACGCAGCGTCCCGCGGAACAGCCGCTGGGGCCGGGCGGTCGTCGTCGGGGGCGGGTACGCGGGTCTCGTCACGGCGCGCGTCCTGGCCGACCACTTCACCGAGGTGCTCGTCCTGGAGCGCGACGCGCTGCGGTCCGACAGCGGGGTGCATCCGCATGTACCGCAGGGCTATCACGCGCACGCGTTGCTGGCCCGCGGCGGTGAAGCCCTGGAGCGGCTCTTCCCCGGGCTGCGGGACCGGCTCGGCGACCTCGGCGCGCCCGTCTTCGACTACGGCGAGCGGATCAGCTTCCTGCTGCCGACGGGATACGCACCGGCGGACCCCGTCGGCGTGTCCGTGCAGACCTGCACGCGCGACGAGCTCGAACGGCGGCTGCGGGAGCGCGTGTCGGCGCTCCCGCAGGTGCGGCTGCTCGCGGCCACACGCTGCGAGACGGTCACGGCGAGCGCCCCGGGCCGCCTTGACCAGGTCCACTACCGCACCGCCAAGACCACCACGGACACCACCACGGACACCGCCACAGACACTGCCACCGAACCAGGCACAGACACAGACACAGGTACAGACACAGGCACAGGTATGGACGCCGACACCGACGCGGTCACCACCGTCACCGCCGATCTCGTCGTGGACGCCTCGGGCCGCTCCACGTCCGTCGACCGCTGGCTGTCCGACGCGGGCCTGCCGGCGTCCGGCAAGGCCGTCGTCAAAGCGAAGATCACCTACACGTCCGCGTGCTACGTACGCCCGCCGCAGGACCGGCAGGACTTCGACATCGCGTACCAGATGACGTTCGCGCCCGGCGTCCCGCGGGGCGGCGTGGTCCTCGCCGTGGAGCACCATCGCTGGATGTGCTCGCTGTTCGGCTTCGACCAGCACGTGCCGCCGACCGACGACGAGGGCTACCTCGGCTTCGCCCGCACCCTCGGCAATCCCCGCATCGCCGAACAGATCGTGTCCGGCACCCGCGAGGGGGAGATCCACCGCTACACCAACCCCGGCAACGAATGGCGCCTGCACCACAAGAACAGCCGCTGGCCCGAGCGTCTGATCGCCATCGGTGACGCGCTCTGTGTGTTCAACCCCGTGTACGGGCAAGGACTCACGGTCGCCGCGCTCGAAGCGGAGCTGCTCGGCGGGCTGCTGCGGCGCCGCAGGGCGGCGGAGTCCGGGCTCGACGGCCTCAGCCGGGCCTACCACCGCGCGACGGCCCGCCTCATCCAGGTCCCGTGGACCCTAGCCAGCAGCTCGGACCTGATGTGGGCCCCCGGCGGACAGCCACCGGCGGCACGCTTCGCGCACTGGTACAACCAGCGGGTCTTCGCTCTCGCCGTGCACGAGCCGGACGTGTGGGCCCGGTTCGTGCGCGTCCTGAACATGACGGCTCCGCCCTCGCTGCTGTTCCGCCCGGCCGTGGTCGCCAAGGTGGCACGGCACGCGATCTTCCGCCGGGGTGTCGAGAAGCGTGGTGCCCGTTCGACGAGAGGGTGAAGGCAGTACTTCCCCGGACCGAGGAGCACCCCATCGTGACAGTGAAAGTGACAGTGACCGCGGACATGGCCGTCTCTCTCGACGGCTACATCGCGGGAACCGGCGTTTCCGTGGACAACCCGGGCGGCGACGGCGCCGAGCCGCTCTTCGCGTGGATCCACGAGCTGGCGAGCTGGCGGGAGCGCCAGGGCATGGACGGCGGCGTGGAGAACCGCGACTCGGAGCTGCTGCGCGAGTGGTTCGACGCCACCGGAGCGGTGGTGATGGGGCGGATGATGTACGACACGGGCGAGGAGTTCTGGGGCGCGAATCCACCGTTCCGCGCCCCCGTCTTCGTCCTCACCCACCGTCCGCGGCCGACCCTGGTCAAGGAGGGCGGCACCACTTTCACGTTCGTCGCCGACGGCATCTACAGCGCCCTGGAGCAGGCGAAGGCCGCCGCCGGGAGCAGGAACGTCGACATCGCCGGCGGCGCGAGCACGGTGCGGCAGTATCTCGGGGAAGGGCTCATCGACGAGTTGCAGCTGCACGTGGTGCCCGCGCTCCTGGGCGACGGACTGCGGCTCTTCGAGGGGCCCGGGACCGGGCCGCGGGCCCTGGAGCCGGTCAGGGTGGTCGACACTCCTCTCGCCACCCACCTCAAATATCGCTTCGTGAAGTGATTCGTGAAGTGATTCGTGAAGTGATCCGTGCAGTCAATCGTGCAGTCATCGGTGAAGTGAGCGGATGTGCGGGTGTGCGGGTGTCAGGGGCGGGGGCGCGTGGCCGTGTCCAGGTAGAAGGCGTCGATGTTCTGGACGGCCTGCTCGAACTCCTCCAGGTTGACCGGCTTGGTCACATAGGCGTTGGCGTGACTGCTGTAGGCGCCGGTCACGTCCTCCGGCGCGGTGGACGTGGTGAGGACGACCACGGGGATGCTCTGCAGGTCCTCGTCGGTCTTGAGGACCTTCAGCAGGTCGCGGCCGTTCATCCGCGGCATGTTCAGGTCGAGGACGATGAGGTCGGGGCGGGCGGTGCCCGGCGTGCGCAGGTGCTCCAGGGCGGCGACTCCGTCCTTGACCTGGACGAGGTTGCGGGCCCCCCGCTCGGAGAGGGCCTCCTCGATGAGCATCGCGTCGGCGATGTCGTCTTCGACGAGCAGGACGTCGAAGGGGCGGGCGGGGGTGGTCATCATCGGACGCTCCGTGCGTTTCTCGTGGGAGTGATTGAAGAGTCCCGGCCAGCGGCGCCGGGCGCCCTGCCGGGTCACGCCGCAGGCGGCGCCGATCTGCGGATAGCCCGCCCCCGCGCGGGCCGCGGCCACGGCCACTTCCCGCTGCAGCCGTTCGGTGGCCTGCTGGAGGTGGTCGAGGAGGTGGAGCATGGCCAGTGCCTCCGTCGGGTCGTCGCCCGGTGCCGAGGCGTACGGTGCCGCGGCGCCCGGTGCCGCAGCGCCCGGTGCCGCAGCATCCAGAGCCGGACCGCCCCAGGGCAGCCCGTCCGTCGTCGGACCGCCCGACGCGGGACCGCCCGGCATGGGACCGCCCGACGCGGGACCGTCCGACGCCGGGGCATCGAGAAGTCTGCGGGCGAGGCGCTGCGCGAGGTGGCCGACCGCCGCGTCCGCGATGGCCGCGGTCTCCTGCGGAGTGGCCCGCAGTACGAAGTTCGTGCCTGGCATACCTGGCACTCTAGGTGCCCGATCATCTCCGCGACAACAACCGTTGTCGCCCTCTAGAGTGTCCTGGCCGCACATCGAGGCGGCTGTCACAGCGAGGAGTCCCCAGGATGACCGGCGAGCAGAGGCAACCGCGTACGCGGGGGCTTTCCCTGTGGACGACCCGGCGGTGGCTCCGCACCGGCGTGGCCGTGTCGTTGGCGGTCCTGGCGGTGCTCGGTCTGACGGGCGCGTGGGTCCTGGCCCGGACCGGGACGCTCAGCAAGGACCTCGTGGACGTGCGGTCGCCCGCGCTGTCCACCGCGATCCGCCTGGAATCGGCCATCCTCAACCAGGAGACCGGCATCCGCGGCTACGGCCTCACCGGCACACCGGGGTTCATCGCCCCGTACGAGAGGGGCCTCACGGAGCAGCGGACCAGCAGCGCACGCCTCGCCGAGCTGCTCGACGACGACCGCGACGCCCTCGACGACCTGAAGGCCGTACAGGAGTCCACGGCGAGGTGGCAGAGGAGGATCGCGCGGCCCGTCGCCGCGGCGAAGCCCGGCGCGCCCTCGCCGCTGGCGGCGGAGCGGGCCGCGGAGGGCAAGGCGGCCTTCGACCGGGTGCGCGCGAACCTGAGCAGGCAGCAGGAGCGGCTGCGCGCGGACCGCCTGCGGGCCAGGGACGACCTGATGTCCACGATGACCCTGCGCAACTGGGTGTTCGGCGCCATCGGACTCGTCATCCTGTTCCTGACCGCCGTCGTCTTCGAAGGGCTGCGCCGCGGTATCAACAGGCCGCTCGAACGGCTCGGAGCGGACGCCCGCACCATCGCCGGCGGTGACTTCGACCACCCGATCTCCCCGACGGGGCCCGCCGACCTGCGGCGCCTCAGCGGTGAGATCGACTCCATGCGCCGGCGCCTGGTGCGGGAGCTGGCCTTCACCGAGGAGGCGCGCGTCCGTCTGGACGCGCAGGCCGCCGACCTCCAGCGCTCCAACGCCGAGCTGGAGCAGTTCGCGTACGTGGCGTCGCACGACCTGCAGGAGCCGCTGCGCAAGGTCTCCAGCTTCACCCAGCTCCTCCAGCGGCGCTACGGAGGTCAGCTCGACGAGCGGGCCGACCAGTACATCGACTTCGCGGTCGACGGGGCGAACCGCATGCAGACCCTCATCAACGACCTGCTCGACTTCTCGCGCGTGGGGCGGCTGCACAACGCCCACCAGAGCGTCGACCTGGACAAGGTGCTCGAACAGACGCTGTCCGCGCTGAGCGTCGGCATCGAGGAGTCCGGCGCGACGATCACCCACGATCCGCTGCCGTCCCTGGTCGCCGACCCCACCCAGATGGGCATGCTCTGGCAGAACCTCATCGGCAACGCCGTCAAGTTCCGGCGCCCCGGGGAACCGCCGAAGATCCACGTCACGGCGGGGCGCGAGGGCGACCTGTGGCGGTTCACCGTGACCGACAACGGCATCGGCATCGAACCCGAGTACGCCGACAAGGTCTTCGTGATCTTCCAGCGGCTGCACACCAAGGACGCCTACAGCGGCAGCGGCATCGGCCTCGCGATGTGCAAGAAGATCGTCGAGTTCCACGGCGGCACCATCGCCGTGGACCAGACCCATCGCGGCGGCGCACGCATCGTCTTCACCCTCACACCCGAGCCCCCGGAGAACTCCGGCTCCTTCACCGTGCCGGAGGCCGCTCTCCCGGGCACGGAGCAGGCGAGATGACCGCGTCCATGACTCTCGCCCCGGGCGGCGCCGCCGCCGAGCCGCTGTACCGCATCCTGTTGATAGAGGACGACCAGGGCGATGCCCTGCTCGTCGAGGAGCTCCTGTACGACACGGGACTGCGGTTCGAGCTGACCACCCGCACCACGCTCGCCGAGGCCCGCACCGAACTGGCCGGCAGCACGATCGACTGTGTCCTGCTCGACCTGCACCTGCCGGACGTGTCGGGCATCGAGGCGGTCGCCGCCGTCCGCGGCCTCGCCCCGCACACCGCGGTGATCGTCCTGACCGGTCTCTCCGAGGCCCAGGCCGGTTCCGACGCCATGGCCGCCGGGGCCCAGGACTATCTCGTCAAGGGCAAGGTCGAGGCAGACCTGCTGCGTCGCACGGTGCGCTACGCCGTCTACCGCAGCCAGACCGAACGCGCCAGCGCCGAGGCCCAGGCCGCCCGTCTGCGGGCGGAGGAGAACGCCCGTCTCGAACGCGGTCTGCTGCCCCAGCCGATGCTCGACACCTCCACGGTGCGGGTGACGTCCCGCTATCTGCCCAGCGCCGAACTGGCGTTGCTCGGCGGCGACTTCCTCGACGTGGTGGAGGGCGACGACGGGCTGCTGCACGCCGTCGTCGGCGATGTGAGCGGGCACGGCCCGGACGCCGCCGCGCTCGGCGTGTGCCTGCGCATCGCCTGGCGTTCGCTCATCCTCGGCGGACACCGCGGCGACGATCTGCTGCACCTGATGGAGCGCATCCTGATCGCCGAGCGCGGCAGTCAGCAGCTCTTCGCCACCTGCACCCTCCTCACCCTCGACCAGGACGCGGGCACCGCCACCCTGCACCTCGCCGGCCACCACGAGCCCCTCCTCACCACGGCCGACGGCACCCGGGAGCTGGCCGCCGCGCACGGCATCGCCCTCGGCATAGCTCCCGGGCTGCGCAGCTGGCCCGCCACCACCGTCCGGCTCCCGGCAGCCGGGGCCCTCACCCTCTACACCGACGGCCTCACCGAGGGGCACAACGGGGCGACCGGCGAACGCCTCGGCGTGGAAGGGCTCCTCGCCCTCATCGGGAAGCTCGCGACCTCGGATCCGGCTGCCCACGTCGACCTCCTGATCAGGGAGACCCACGCACTGAACGCCGGGCAGCACACGGACGACGTCGCCGTGCTCCGCCTCGACTGGGGCGGCAGGATCCCCCGCGGCTGACAGCGGCAGGGCTCGGTCCGGCATCGACGAGGCACGCGATCTGGGCCGATCGGCTCTTCTCCCCTCGCGTCGCGCGGGGGATGCTGGGGGCTTCGGGGGCATGGCGCGGGCACGAGCCCGCTGACACACACACCACAGTTGCCGCATCGAGCGGCACGCGTTGCGCCTGTGGCTGTGGCTGAGCCTGTGGCTGTGGCTGTGGCTGTGGCCGGCCGCTGTGGGAGACGGTGCGCTTCGACGCACCGCACAAGGACGTGTTCCAGATCAGAAGGACGTACTCCAGTTCAGGGGGAAAGCCATGTTCTTTTCCGTTCGTTCAACGACCGGTTCCCGGGGGCGGAGGTCGGCGCCCCTGTGGGCGGGGGCACTGCTGGTGAGCGCCGGGCTCACGCTGTCCGTGGCGCCGGCCGGGCACACCGTGCCCCGTACCGCCGCGCAGGGCTGCACGATCACCGGCACACCGGGCGACGACGACCTCGTGGGCACGACCGGCGACGATGTCATCTGCGGCCTCGGCGGCAACGACCGCATCAGCTCCAGGCCGGGCAACGACACCGTGTACGCCGGTGAGGGCGATGACAACGTCTCCACCAGCTTCGGCAACGACGTCATCTATGCCGACGAGGGCAACGACACCGTCTCGACCAGCACCGGCAACGACACCATCCACGGCGGTGGCGGCAACGACAAGATCAACGGAAGCATCGACAACGACACGCTCCACGGCGAGGCCGGGAACGACAGCGTCAACGGCGGCAACGACAACGACACCCTCGTCGGCGGGGACGGGAACGACGTCCTGAGCGGCAGCAACGGCGACGACTCCATCGACGGCGGCTCCGGCGCCGACGAACTCCGCGGCAGCAACGGCAACGACATACTCAACGCCGTCGACGGCCTGGCCAACGACTTCGTCGACGGCAGCAACAACACCGACACCTGCTCCGCCGACCCCGGAGACGTCCTCCGCAGCTGCCCCTGACCACCACACCACCTCGTAGAACACCACCTCGAAGAAGCGCGAAGGGGCCGAGTGGCCGGGACACATCACCGCACCGTGTCCCGACCACCCGGCTCCCCCACCCCCGGCCGGGTCAGTCCTCGACCCGGCCCAGTGCCGCGGCCCGCAGGTCGCGCAGGAGACGGAACTCCCCGGCCCGGGTCCGCAGGACCCGGCGCTCCTCCTCCCGCGCCGCCGCGGCGACAGCCGGTGCCAGGGCGCTCTGGCGCTGGCACCGGGCGTCCTCGGTCGCGGTCCGCAGCTCGAATCGCACGGCCTCCCGCGGGGACAGACGTCCCGCCGCGACTTGTTCCAGCTTGCTCACGACCAGGGCTCGGCTCCGCTTCGGTGTCGCGGCGGGCAGGCCCGACCGTTCCATGCACGACGCCCACTCCCGGTGGGCCGCGCGGACGGGCCCGGCCCGCTCCACGGCGGCGACGACCTGGTGCGACAGGCCCTGGAAGGTGTACTGGAGCCGGTCCCAGCGCTCCCCGTACACCTCGGTCCGGGCCCGCTGGACGCATCCGTCGGTGTTGAAGAAGACCTCGCCGCCACCGGGCAGCGGTACGACGACCCGGTGGGCCCGGGTCCCGAACAGGGCCCGCTGCCACTGGGCGCGCTGCGGGGGAGGCACCGACGCGGACTGGTCCTGCGGCGGGCCGCCGCGGTCGCGGTGCCCGCTGAGCCCGTAGCCCGAGACGCGGGCCGACTCCTCGCCCAGCAGGCCGTAGGGGTTGTCAGGTCCGGCAGCCGCGGGCAGAGCAGGCGGGACGCGGTAGCGGAACCCCTGTGCCGCCATGCAGGCGGCGGTGGACCGGTGCTGCGCCTGACTGAGTGCCGCCTGCTGGGCGGGCGAGACGCTGCGCACTCCCCCGCCGGGCCGGCCCACGGCCGGGGGGGGGGCGCGGTCCGGTTCGTCCCGGACCGCGCCACAGCCGACCAGCGTCACGGCCAGACAGACCGTCGCGACGGCGGCGGCACCGGTGCGCCCTATCGGATCCACTGGTTCGACGCGACGTTCCGCCAGAGGGCCGAGCCGTCGATGCTCTTCCAGCCGCTGCCCGGGTTCAGGCCGCTGACGGTACCGGGAGCCCCGGTCCACGTCCGGGAGTTGTACGCGTTCGCCGAGGACGGCTGTTCCACGACGTAGGCGCACAGGCGGCCGGACGGGCAGGCCGAGGCCTGGGCGGGCGCGGCGGCGATCAGTGCGCCGCCGGTGGCGAGCACACCCGCCGAGAGCGCGGCGGCGACAGTCTTCTTGATCATTTGATCCCCCTGTTTCCTTCAGCTTCCGGACTCCCCGGTCCACGGGCTTCCGGGCTTGCGGCCTTCCCGGCTTCCAGGTGTCCCGGCTTCTGGGGACGACACTGCACCGGCGGCCTGCCGTAAACCTTGGGCGGATCTGCAATCCGCAGGTGGGAGCAGGCTTTGCCGACGTCTGGGCGTCCAGCGTGCGAACGCCGCACTTCCACGTGATGAAGATCACCGGGGACAACCCCGGCCCCTCACGCCGCATCTTTCTCCGTGATCAAGAAGTCCATCCCAGGAGCTGTTGGCCGAGTGGCCGGTACGTCAGACAAGGCAACACCGCTTATGCACCCCGAAAAGCGCGGCTTCGCGCGAGCAACCCGTCGTGACGTCATCGCGGCCTCCCTGTTGTGCGCAGTCGTCCCCCTCGGCGTGGGGACAGTCGTGGCGACCCGCTCGGAGAAGGGCGAGGGGACCATCACCCCGCACCAGCCCCCGGACCTGAGCACGGCGGCGCCCTCGGGTACCTGGGCGGCCTCCGGGCCGCAGCCCAGGACCGCGGAGTCGATCGTGCAGATCGTCGCCCACCCGGACGACGACCTGTTCTTCATCAATCCGGAGGTGGGCCAGGCGCTGCGCAGCGGCAGGCCGGTGGCGACGATCTTCCTGACGTCGGGTGAGTCCAACGGGATCAACGCTCCCCGGCGGGGCACGTACCGCGGTCGTCCCCGGCCCGCGCGCGACTGGCGCAGATACGCGAAGGCACGCCAGAACGGCATCCGCGCCGCCTACGCGGAGATGGTCACGGGCCGCACCGACCACCCGTGGCGGCGCAGCGCCATCGCCACGGCGGGCGGCGGGCAGGCGGAGCTCGACACGCTCCAGGGGTACCCGCACATCCACCTGGTGTGGTCCCTGCTGCACGAGGCGGGCAGCATCACCGGCGACCGCCCGCACAGCCTGCACGGCCTGTGGGACGGCCGTGTCGCCGCGCTCGGCTCGCAGCTCGTGCACGGCGGCGTGGTCTCGCGTGACTTCTCGTACACGCGCGAACAGCTCATACGGACCCTGACCGGCCATCTGGAGCGCTTCAAGCCGACGCAGGTGCGGATGCAGAATCCGACGCCCGGCCGCCTCGACCGCAACCTCAAGTGCGCCGACCACCAGGACCACCGCTTCGGCGCCCGGTTCGTCCAGCAGGCCCTCGCCCGCTACGCCGCCACCGGCTCGCGCCCCCACTTCACCGTGCAGACCTACATGGGGTACTTCAACGGCGGTCTGCCCCGGGCCCTGGACCCGGCGTCCGGCGCGTCCAAGGCCCGCACGCTGGAGACGTACTCCTGGAGCGACGTCTCCAGGAACGCCTGCCAGGACCCGGCGGGCTGCGGTGACCTCAAGGTGGCCGCACACCCGAAGCACCGCTGGTCGCACAGCATCCACCACGCCGCGGACACCGGCGCGGGCTGGCTGCTCGCGGGCGAGGACGACAGCCTCAGGGCGTTCGCCGTGCTCGACGGCCGCATAGCGCACTGGCACCGTCCGGGCGGCGACCGCGCGCGGTGGCGCACCGGCCGCTGGACGGGACCCGCGCTTCTGCGGGAGACCGGCGTCGACACCGGCATCCACCCCGTGGCCCTGCCCGACGGGCGGATCGCCGTCTTCGGCACCCGCACCCTGTTCGGCGCCCGCCCCGCCGACTACCGCAGGGAGGTCGGCTTCGCCGTGCAGGAGTCCCCGGACGGCGCCTTCGGGCCCTGGCAGTCCCTCGGTACCCCGGAGGTGAACGACGAGATCGGCACCAACGACATCAGCGCCCCCGCCGTCGTGGTGCACCGCGACGGTGCGCTCGCGGTGTACGTGCGCGACAGCAGCCATCAGCTCACCACCCGCGTCCAGCGGGAGGCGGACGGGGAGTGGACGCCCTGGCGCGGCCTCGGCGGCGAGGCGGTGCACGGCGACCCGGTCGCCGCCACCGACCGCACGGGCCGCTCCTACGTCCTGGCCGCCACTCCGCACACCGTCCTCGCCTGGATCCAGGACGAGCCGGACGCGCTCGTCCGCGGCCCGCTGCCGACCGGGCTTCCGCCCACCACGCTGCCGCTGACCGTGCGCCCCGACGACGACGGCGTGCGGATCTTCTACCGCGTGCCGAACTCGGGGAACGTGCGGAGCGCCCGTCTGCACGCGGACGGCCTCGCCCCCGCGGCGGCGTCGCGGGGCGGCCGCAAACCGCTCACCGCCCACCAGTCGGCGGACCTGACCGACTTCGGCGGGGTGGGCGGCTACGGCCCGGTGAGCGTCACCTCCAACGAGTGGGGCGGTGTCCTGCTCGCGGTCCGGTCCGCCACCGGGGACGTCGCCACGGCCTGGGGCACGTCCGGCGCCGCCAGGCACCGGCCGCAGTGGAACCGCACCGGCGTCCTGCTCGCCGGTGCCCCCTCCAGCGCCCCCCTGGCGTCGGGCGGCGTCGCGCTCACCATGCTCGGCCTCGACAGCCGGCTGTACTGGACCCATGCCACGCGTGAAGGAGGACGTCTCGCGCCCTGGCAACCGGTCGAACCCCCGGCGCCCGCCCGGTCGAGGGCGTGATGCCCATGACCTCGCCGGACACGCGCGACCCCTTCTTCGACAACGCCAAGTTCCTGCTCATCGTGTTCGTCGCCCTCGGGCACTCCTGGGAGCAGATCGTCAACGGCACGCATACGCTGCAGGCCGTCCACACCGTGGTGTACGCGTTCCACATGCCGGCGTTCATCCTGCTCTGCGGCTACTTCTCGCAGCGTTTCAGCGCCCGGCCCGACCAGATGCGGCGGCTGCTCGAAGGGGTGCTGATCCCCTATCTCCTCTTCGAGACGGCCTACTCGGCCACGAACAGCGCGGTGCGGGGTGAGCCCTTCGAGCTCACCCCGACGGAGCCCACGTATCTCTGCTGGTTCCTGATCGCGCTGTTCCTGTGGCGGCTGAGCGCACCCCTGTGGCGTGCCGTGCGCCATCCGGTGGCGATCGCCGTCCTGGTCTCCCTCGCCGCGGGCTTCACCACGATGAGCTACGACCTGGCGCTGCCGCGGGTGCTGATGTTCCTGCCGTGGTTCGTGCTGGGCCTGAGCCTGCGCCCGCACCACTTCGACGTCGTGCGCACACGGGCGGCCCGCCGCTGGGCCGTGCCGGCCTTCGCGCTCGCCGGGGCCGGGGCGTATCTCTTCGTCCCCGCCCCCGACGAGCACTGGCTGTCCATGGACGTCGGGTACACCGAGCTCGACGTGGGTCCGCTGCGGTACCTGGTGGTGCGCCTCGCCCTGTTCGTGCTCAGCGCCGTCCTCGTCGCCTCGTTCCTCGCCTGCGTGCCGCGGCGCCGGACGCTGTTCACCGCGCTCGGCGCCGCCACGATGTACCCGTACCTCCTGCACGGCCTGCTGATCCGCGCGGGTGAGGCCGCCGGTCTCTACCCGGTGCTCAAGGACCTCGGCCCGGTGGGGCAGGTCGCTCTCACCCTCGCTGTCGTCGCGGTGGTGTTCCTGTTGTCGACGCGGCCGGTGCGGCTGCTGTTCCGGCCGTTGGTGGAGCCGCGGCTGCCGCGGTGGTCCGTGCCCGAGCCGCCGGCGGCGGCGCAGGACGGACCGGACGGCGCTCTCACAGGACGTCGGCCGTCGAGATCACGACCATCTTCGTGACCGACCCGTCGTCGCCCACCACGTCCCGTACGTGGCGGAAGCCGAGGCGCTCGGCCATCGCCAGGCTGGCGGCGTTCTCGGCGCCCACCATGCCGTAGGCCTCCTTGAGACCCAGGTTGTCGGCGGCGTGCCGCAGCAGTGTGCGGACCACCTCGGTGCCGAGTCCCTTGCCCCAGTACGCGGGCGCCAGGGCCGTGATGAGTTCGTGGCCGTCCACGTTGCCTGTCTTCTTGACCTCGGCGTGGCCGACGTACTGGCCCTCGTGCCACAGGCCCCACACGTCGAACAGGTTCTTGGGGTAGATCTCGGTGAGCATCATGCGGAACGCCTTGCGCAGGTCCTCCTCCGGCACCTGGTCCTGGCCCATCCATCGGCACACCTCCTCGTTGCGCAGAAGGGTGACGAAGTCCTCCTCGTCCTCGGATCGGTACGGCGCGAACTCCAGCCGTTCGCTGTGCAGTGTCGGCGTCATCGGCGAACTCCTCGAGCAGAACTGGAAAGAAATGGGACGGCGAATGGGACGGCCGCGCTGTGAACGGGGGAAGTGCGGCCCGAGGGTTGCGGGGGGATGAAACGAGGGGGGCGTGAGGGGGGAGAAGGGGTGAGAGTGCTGGGGACGGTGCCCGGGGCGACGGCAGGCGCTGTCGTCGCCCCGGACGGCACGGATACGGACTAGGATCCGGCGCTCTCCATGCGCTCGCGCAGGCTGCGCGGGCGCATGTCGGTCCAGACCTCGTCCACGTAGGCGGAGCACTCGGCCTCGGTGCCTTCCTTGCCGACGCGGTGCCAGCCGGCGGGCACGTCGACGTCGACCGGCCAGAGCGAGTACTGGTCCTCGTCGTTGCGCAGCACCTGGTAGCGGGTGTTCTCGTCCATGTCAGGCTCTCCGTGATGGGTTGCGGTCCCGTGGGACCGGTTCGTCCGCGGTGGGGGGCCGCGGGGCGGGGTCGCTCCGTGTCGTCGGTGGTCCGCGGATGCCGGGGCCGGGGGGATGCGGTGGGGTCATGGGCGGCCTCCGCCGGTGCGCGGGGCCGCGTCGCGGGCGTGCCCGGCTATGTGGCGCAGGGCGGCGGCGAACTCCTCCGCCACGCGCCGCACGGTCTCGGTGTCGTGCAGTCCGGGCCGGTGGTGCCAGGTGAAGGCGAGCCGGCCCTCCTGCACCGCGCCCACCACCTCCAGCGGGTGCGAACCGCTGTCCCGGGGGTCGTGGTCCTGGCCGAAGGAGCCGTGCTCGGTGCGTACGAGTCCGGCGTCGGACGCGGTCGGGCGCGCGTCCCACTGGCCGAGGTAGTTGAAGACCACCTGTCCGTGCGCCGCCGCACCGAGCCGCTCGCGCACCTCGGGCGGGCCGAAGGTGCGCAGCGCGCCGAAGCCGAGGCCGTTGCCCGGTACGGCCCGCAGCTGGCGGCGTACGGACTTCACCAGGGTGCGCCAGTCGCGGTCCTGGCCGAGGTCGTCCGGCTCGGGCACCTGGAGGGCGACGGGGTGGACGGTGGTGAACCAGCCGACCGTGCGGGACAGGTCGACGTCGTCGAGTACGTCCTCACGGCCGTGCCCTTCGAGGTCGAGGCGGACCCGGTCGTGGCCGGTCCAGCGGGCGAGCGCCAGGGCGAGCGCGGCGAGCAGGACGTCGTTGACGCGGGTGCGGTACGCGGTCGGGGCGGCCCGCAGCAGGGCCGTGGTGTCCTCCTCGTCGAGTTCCACGGACAGGGTGCGGGTCTCCCCCGCGTCCGTTCCCGGGCTGCTCGCGGGCGGCAGGGGTTCGGCGGTCACCGCCTCCTGCCAGTACGGCAGTTCGTGGTCGAGGCCGCCCTCGGCGACGTGCGCGGAAAGACCGCGGGCCCAGTCTCGGAAGGAGGTGGTGCGCTCCCCCAGGGCGATGGGCTCGCCGGCGGCGGCCTGGCGGTAGGCGGCCTCCAGGTCGTCGGCGAGGATCCGCCAGGACACGGCGTCCACGGCCAGGTGGTGGCCGACCAGGAGGAGGTACACGGGCCGGTCGGCGTCGCCGGTGAACAGGGCCGCTCGCAGCAGCGGGCCGCGCCCGATGTCGAAGCCGGTGTGCAGGTCGTCGGCGGCCTTCTCCGTGGCCGCGTCCGCCTCCTCGGCCGACAGGCCCGTCAGGTCGTACCGGACGAGCAGGCCGTCGCCCTCGTCGTCCGCGGCCGGGGGCGGGTTGAACTGGTGCCAGCCGTCCGCGTCGCGGGTGAAGCGCATCCGCAGCGCGTCGTGGTGTTCGAGGAGGGCGGCCAGGGCCTTGCGCAGCGCCTCCGGGTCGGGTGCGGTGTGCAGTTCCAGGAGGGCCGACTGGTTGAAGTGGTGGTGGCTCGCGCGCGGGGTGGTCAGGAACCAGTCCTGGATGGGGGTGAGCGGCACGTCACCGGTCACGGGCCCGTCCCCGGCGTGCTGGGGCGCGGTGCGCACGACGGTGGCCAGCTCGGCCACGGTCTGGTGCGTGAACAGGTCGCGGGTGGCCAGGTGCAGGCCCTCGCGGCGCAGCCGCGACACCACCTGCATGCTCAGGATCGAGTCGCCGCCGAGGTGGAAGAAGTTGTCGTACGCGCCGATGTCGTCGACGCCGAGCACGTCGCTCCAGATGCGGGCGACCTGGCGTTCGGTGTCGGTGCGCGGCGGGGTGTGGGGGCCGCTGCCGGTGTGGGCGGGTCCCGGCTCGGGCAGGGCGCGCCGGTCCGCCTTGCCGTTCGGGGTGAGCGGAAGGCGGTCGAGCGGGACGAACACGGACGGGACCATGTGCGGCGGGAGCAGCCCGCCGAGGTGCTCGCGCAGCTCGGCGACGGGCAGGTCCCCGGCCGCCGCGGGGACGACGTAGGCGACGAGGCGGCCGTGGTCGGCGACCGCGGTCCGGCGCTCCGGGCCCGGAGCGCCCTGCGCGCCGTCGGCACCGGCGGTGTCGTCCGCGGCGTCCGGGCGGGGGGCCGCGCGGACGACGACCGCCGCGTCCCGTACCTGCGGGGCGCCGCGCAGCGCGCTCTCGATCTCGCCGGGTTCGATGCGGAAGCCGCGCAGCTTGATCTGGTCGTCGGCCCGGCCCGCGAACCGCAGTTGGCCGTCGGCGGCCCGGACGACGAGGTCGCCGGTGCGGTACATCCGCTGCCCCGGCGCGCCGAACGGGTCGGCGACGAAGCGGCCCGCGGTCAGGCCCGGACGGCCGAGGTAGCCGCGGGCGAGGCCGGGGCCCGCCACGTACAGCTCCCCGGTCACTCCGGCCGGGACGGGGCGCAGGTCCGTGTCGAGGACGTAGACGCGGGTGTCACCGGCCGGGCGGCCGATCGGCGGGGCCGCGGGTCCCGCGCTCAGCGGTCCCGTCCAGGTGGCGACGACCGTGGCCTCCGTCGGCCCGTACGAGTTGATCATCCGGCGGCCGGGGGCCCACTCGGCCACCAGGTCGGGCGGGCAGGCCTCGGCGCCGACGATCAGGGTGCGCAGGTGCGGCAGGTTCCCCGCGGTGCCGGGTGCCACGGTGGCGAGGGCCGCGGGCGGGATGAGGGTGTGGCTGACGCGCCGCTCCGCGAGGGCCTCGGCGAGGCGCTCGCCGACCAGGGGGCCTTCCTCGCCGGTCACCAGGGTCGCGCCGCTGAGCAGCGCGGAGCACAGTTCGAGTACGGAGGCGTCGAAGCTGGGCGAGGCGAACTGCAGGACGCGGTCGCCGGGGCCCACGGCGTACTGCTCGGCGACCCCCGCGGCGAAGGCGGCGAGGCCGTGGTGGGGCACCACGACGCCCTTC
Organism: Streptomyces typhae; assembly: GCF_009755605.1. Lineage (GTDB taxonomy): Bacteria > Actinomycetota > Actinomycetes > Streptomycetales > Streptomycetaceae > Streptomyces > Streptomyces typhae. The sequence goes on along the minus strand of NZ_WPNZ01000005.1, from coordinate 174,352 downwards.
GGGGTGCCGGTGGATCCGGAGGTGTAGATGACGTACGCGGGGTGCGCGGTCGTCAGGGGGGCGGTGCGGTCGGCGTCCGTCGGGGCGGTGTCCGGTCCTTCCTGGACCCACACCTCCGCCGGGTCGTCGAGGACGAGGGCGGCGCCCGCGTCCGCCACCATGAACGCGCGCCGCTGCTCGGGGTAGTTCGGGTCGACGGGCAGGAAGGCGCCGCCCGCCTTGGCGACGGCGAGCTGCGCGATCACGCTTTCGCGGGCGCGCGGCAGGGCGAGGGCGACGACGCGCTCCGGGGCGACGCCGCGGCCGATGAGGTGGTGGGCGAGCCGGTTGGCGGCGCGGTCGACCTCGGCGTACGTCCACTCCGTCGGGCCCTCGGCGAGGGCGACGGCGTCGGGGGTGCGGCGCACCTGCCGTTCGAACAGCTCCGGCAGGGTCGCGGGTACCGCCCCGATGGTGCCGCGTCCCTGGCCGAGCAGGGCCTTCAGCTCCGCGTCCCCGGCCAGGGGCAGGGCGCCGAGCGGGCGGTGCGGGTCGTCGGCGACGGCGGTCAGGAGGGTGGCGAGCTGGTCGGCCATCCGCTCGGCGGTGACCGTGTCGAACAGGTCGGTGTTGTACGTGAGCACTCCGTGCAGCGCCCCGGAGTCCGTCTCGGCGAACTCCAGGGTGAGGTCGAACGCCGCGTGCTGGAGTTCGGTCTCGACGTCCTCGACGTGCAGGCCCGGCAGGTCCAGGTCGGCGGCCGGGGAGTTCTGGAGGACGACCATCACCTGGAACAGCGGGGTGCGGCTGGTGTCGCGGGCGGGCTGCACCTCGTCGACGACCTGCTCGAACGGCACGTCCTGGTGGGCGAAGGCGTCCTGGACCGTCTGCCGGACGCCGTCGAGGAAGGCGGGGAAGGGCAGGGCGGGGTCGACGTCGGAGCGCAGGACCAGGGTGTTGACGAAGAAGCCGATGAGCTTCTGGATCTCCGCGCGGTCGCGGCCCGAGGTGACGGTGCCGACGGCGATGTCGCGGCCGCCCGACACCTTGGCGAGGAACGTCTGCGCGGCGGCGACGAGGGTGGTGAACAGGGTGGTGCCGCGGTCCCTGCCGACCTGGGTCAGGCGGCGGGCGGTGGCCGGCGGCAGGGCCAGGCGGGCGGTGGCGCCGTTGCGGGTGCGCACGGGCGGGCGGGGCCGGTCCGTGGGCAGGTCCAGGGGCGCGGTGTCGGCCAGGTGCTCCTTCCAGTGGGCGAGCTGCGCGGCGGCGCCGGGGGCGCTGCGCTGCCAGTGGGCGTAGTCGGCGTACTGCACCGGCAGCGGCTCCAACCGGGCGGGCTCGCCGTCCAGTTCGGCGCGGTAGAGGTGCGCGAGGTCGTCGGTGAGGACGGCGGTGGACCAGCCGTCGGTGACGATGTGGTGCAGGGTCAGGGTCAGGACGTGCTCGTCGGCGGCGAGCCGCACCAGACCGGCGCGGAGCAGCGGGCCCTCCCGCAGGTCGAACGGGCGGGCGCGCTCGGCGGCGAGCAGCTCGTCGAGCCGCGGCTCGCGCGCGTCCGCGGGCAGCCCGGACAGGTCCTGCAACGGCAGCGGCACCTCGTGCGGCGGGTGGACGACCTGCACGCCGTGGCCGTCGACCGCGTCGAAGGTGGTGCGCAGCGACTCGTGCCGGGCCACCAGGCCGCGGAACGCCGCGGCGAGGGCGCCGAGGTCGAGGCGGCCGCGCAGGCGCAGCGCCAGGGAGGTGACGTACTCGGCGCCGCCGGGCGCGAACTCCTCCAGGAACCACATGCGTTGCTGCGCGTACGACATGGGGGCGGTGGCGTCGCGCTCGACGGGCACGACGGCGGGGCGCGCCGTGCCGGTCGCCCGGTGGTCGCAGAGCAGCGCGGCGAGCTCGCCCGGTGACGGGTGGGCGAACACCTCGCGGGGCGACACGTCGGTGCCGAACTCCTCGGCGAGCCGTGAGGCGAGGCGGATGCTGAGGATCGAGTCGCCGCCCAGGTGGAAGAAGTTGTCCTCCATCGCGGGCCGGTCGACGCCGAGGACGTCGGCGAAGACCTCTGCCGTGCGGCGTTCGGCGTCGTTGCGGGGTGCGGTCCGGGTGCCGGGGTCCGCGCCGGTCTCGGGGGCCGGGGCGGGCAGTGCCGCCCGGTCCACCTTGCCGTTGGCGCTGAGCGGGAGTTCCGCGAGGGGGACGAACGCGGACGGCACGAGGTAGTCGGGCAGTTCCTCGCGGGCGTGCGCGCGCACGGCTTCGAGGGCGTCGGGGTCCTCGGCCACCGCGCCGACGAGGTAGGCGACGAGGCGGCGGGCGCCGGGGCGGTCCTCACGGGCCACGACGGCCACGTCCGCCACACCGGGGTGGGCGGCGAGGGCGGCCTCGACCTCGCCGGGCTCGACCCGGAAGCCGCGGATCTTCACCTGGTCGTCGGCGCGGCCGAGGAACTCGACGGTGCCGTCGGTGCGGCGCCGGGCCAGGTCGCCGGTGCGGTACATGCGCTGCCCGGGGGCGGCGTAGGGGTCGGCGAGGAAGCGGGCCGCGGTGTCGCCGCCCCGGCCCAGGTAGCCGCGGGCCAGGCCCTCGCCGGCGAGGAACAGCTCGCCCGCGCAGCCCGGCGGCACGGGCCGCAGGCGGGCGTCGAGGACGTGGACGCGCATGTCGTCCAGGGGACGGCCGATGGGCACGGTGTCGGGGACGGCCGTGGCGTCCGCGAGGGCGTGGGAGGTGGCGAAGGTCGTGGTCTCGGTCGGGCCGTAGCCGTCCACCACGGTCAGGCCGGGGCAGGCGTCGAGGACGCGGCGCACGGCGGCGGCGGGCACCACGTCGCCGCCGGTCCACACCTGGCGCAGGCCCGCGAAGCAGTCCGGGGCGTCCTGGGCGAGGAGCCGGAAGAGCCCGGCCGTCAGCCACAGAGCGGTCAGCCCGCCCGCGCGGGCGTCCGGTCCGGTGCCCGCCGGGGCGGAGGAGGTGGGGGCGGGGGACGCAGTGGCGGAGGATCCGGCACCGGAGGACGCGATGGCCGTGCCCGCGCCACCGGAGGATCCAGCACCCGAGAGCGCGGTGCCGGAGGACCCGGCGGCCAACGACCCGGCGCCCGAGAACCCGATACCCGGGGACCCGGCTCCGGTGTCCGCCCCGTTCCGGACCAGGCGCCGCAGCAGGGCCGCGTCCACCGCCCCGCCCGGGGCCACGACGACGCAGCCGCCGGTGAGGAGCGGCACCCATACCTCGAAGGTGGCGGCGTCGAACGCGACGGGCGAGTGCAGCAGGACGCGGGCACCGACGCCGTCGGCGAAGCGGCTGTCGGTGGCGAGCGAGGCCACGTCGCGGTGGCGTACGGCGACGGCCTTCGGTTCACCGGTGGAGCCGGAGGTGAACATCACGTAGGCGAGGCGATCGGGGTCGGCGGCGGGGGCGGCGAGCGTCCCCAAGGGATCGGTGTGCGCGGCGGTGACGTCGGCGGTGCTCAGCCAGGCCGTGGCGCCCGCGCGTTCGAGCAGGGCGCGGCGGCGCTCCTCGGGGGCGCGGGTGTCGACGGGCACATAGGCGCCGCCCGCCTTCAGGACGGCGATCTGGGCGACGACGAGTTCGGCCGAGCGGTCCATCAGGAGGCCGACGCGGCCCTCGGGGGGCAGGCCGTCGGCGAGCAGCCGGGCGGCCACGCGGTCGGACCAGTCGTCGAGTTGACGGTAGGTCAGTTGCCGCTCGCCGTCGTGCAGGGCGGTCGCGTCGGGGGTGCGCAGACGCTGTGCGGCGAACAGGCCCACGGGGCTGCGCGGCGGCACCTGCCGTGCGGGGGTGTTCCAGCGGCGCAGCAGGTCCCGGTCGTCGGCGGTGAGCAGGTCGAGGTCGTCGGCCGTCTCGGGGATCCCGTCGGCGAGCCGGGTGAGGAGCGCGGCGAGCCGGTCCACGGCGCGGGCCACGGTGTCCCGGTCGAACAGGGCGGCGTCGTAGGCCAGGTCGAAGCCGAGCCGGTCGCTCACGTGGGCGCGCAGGCATAGCGGGAACGTCGTGGCGTCGTCGGCGCGCACCTCCGCGACGCCCACGCCGGTGCGGGCGGTGGCGGACTCGTCGACGGGATAGTTCTCGAACACCACCATGCTGTCGAACAGGGACTGGCCCGCGGGGACGCCGCTGAGCGCCTGGATGCGGGACAGGGCCGTGAAGTCGTGGCGGCGGGCGTCGCTCTGCTCCTCCTGGAGTCCGCGCAGCCACGACGACACACTGCCCGCGGGCATCCGTACACGGGTCGGCACCGTGTTGATGAACATGCCCACCATGGACTCCACGCCGGGCAGTTCGGCCGGGCGCCCGGACACGGTCGTGCCGAACACGACGTCGCGGCGGCCGCTGTAGCGGGCGAGCAGCAGCGCCCAGGCGGCCTGCACCACGGTGTTGACGGTGAGTCCGGCGCGGGCGGCGGTCTCCCGCAGGCGCCGCGACACGGACACGTCCAGTTCGTGCTCGACGGTGTCCCCGGAGCGGGCGCGGTGGGCCTCGGCGGGTGCCCGGTCGTACGGCAGCGGTGTCGCGGCCGGGAAGCCCGCGAGAGCGTCGGTCCAGAACTGTTCGGCGGCGCCCTCGTCCTGCTCGCGCAGCCACCGTACGAAGTCCGCGAACGGGCGGCGCAGCGGCGGTGCCGCGTCCGTGCCGCCGGTGAGGGCGGCGTAGCGCTCGCACACCTCGGTGAGGAGCTGCCCGGTGGACCAGCCGTCGAGGATCAGGTGGTGCGAGGACCACAGCAGCAGGACCTCGTCGCCGGGCAGGGCGGCGAGGGTGATCCGGGTGAGCGGGGCGGTGGTGAGTTCCATGCCCGCGCCGCGGTCCTCGGCGAGGAGGCGCTCCGTGGCCGCGGCGCGCTGCTCGGCGGTCAGGTCGCGCCAGTCCAGGTGGGTGACGGGCAGCTCGGCGTGCCGGTGCACCACCTGTACGGGGTGCGGCAGTTGCTGCCAGTGGACGCTGGTGCGCAGCGCCGGGGTGCGGTCGGCGACCTGCTGCCAGGCGCGCGCGAGGGCTCGTGGGTCGGCGACGCCGGTGAGCCGGACCGCGGTCCTGTCGAAGTAGGCGCCCGCGTCGTCGACGAGGCCGTGGAAGAGCATGCCTGACTGAAGGGGCGTCAGGGGCAGGACGTCCTCGACCTGGCGGCCGTCGCCCACGAGCCGGTCGAGCTGCTCCTGGGTGAGGCCGGCGAGCGGGAAGTCGGACGGCGTGCGGCCGCCCGCTTCGGGGCGCGCGCAGTGCGCCACGATCTCGCGCAGCGCCGCCCTGGTGTCCTCGGCGAGGAGGCGGACGGTGGGCTCGTCGTAGACGGCGGTGGGGTAGGTCAGGCCGAGTTCGAGCCTGCCGTCCTGGACGACGCCGGTCAGGTCCAGGAGGTAGGGGCGCGGTTCGCCGGGGTCGGTGTCGCGTCCGGCCGCCGGGAGCACGGCGCCGTACAGGCCCCCGTCGCTGTCGCCGGTGCCGCTGCCCGCGTCCCACTGCCCGTGGTAGTTGAAGCCGACCTGCGGCGCCGGGGCGTCGGCGAGCGGGCTGCCGGGGAGGAGGCGGCGCAAGGCGCCGTGGCTGAGGCCGTGGTGCGGGACGGCGCGGAGCTGTTCCTTGACGGAGCGCAGGGTGTCGCGCCAGCCCGCGTCGGGGTCGACGGTCAGGGCGAGCGGATACTCGGCGGTGAACCAGCCGACGGTCCGCGACAGGTCGACGTCGACGGGCCCGTCCGCCTGCCCGCCGGGGGCGCCGGGCCCGTCGAAGAGGTCCTCGCGGCCGTGGCCCTCCACGCCGATGAGCACGGTGTCGTGGTCGCACCAGCGGCCGAGGGTGCGGGCGAACGCGCCGATCAGCACGTCGTTGACCTGGGTGCGGTAGACGTCGGGGACCTGGCGCAGCAGCGCCTCGGTGTCCTCAGCCGTCAGCGTGACGGTGACGGTGGCCGCGGTGCCGTGGGTGTTGGGTCCGGTCCTCCCCGCGGGCAGGGCGGCGGGCGCGGCGGTACGCGTCCAGTACGCCAGGTCGGCGTCGAGGCCGCCGGAGCGGGTGTGCCGGTCGAGCAGGGCGGCCCACTGGCTGTAGGCGGTCCCCACCGGGGGCAGGGCGACGGTCCGGCCCGCCGCCGCGGCGCAGTGGGCGCTCTCCAGGTCACCGAGCAGGATGCGCCAGGACACGCCGTCCATCACCAGGTGGTGCACGGTGATCAGGAGCTGTGCGGGCCCGTCGGTGCCGCGGTCGAAGACCAGGAAGCGGACGACGCGGCCCTCGCCGGGGTCGAGGGATGCCTGGGCGGACTCCGCCGTCCGCTGCACCTCGTCCTCCACGCCGGAGTCGTCGAGTCCGGTCACGTCGTGGCGGGTGAGGAGCCCGCCGGGCGGCTCCGGCAGGACCTCCTGCCGCCATCCGCCACCGTCGGTGCGGTGGAAGCGGGTGCGCAGGGCGGCGTGGTGGCGTACGAGGGCCTCCGTGGCCCGCCCGAGCGCGGACAGGTCGGTGCCCGGGGACAGTTCGAGGCGCTGGGTCATGGTGAAGCGCAGCGCGTCGCCGGGGGCGCGGCCGTCGAGGTACCAGCGCTGGATGGGCGTGAGCGGGGCCTCGGTGGGCGCGGTGGTGTCGCTCGCCGCGGTCCGGGGCGCCGCTTCCCTCGCGCACAGGGCGAGTTCGGCGACCGTACGGTGGCGGAAGACGTCCTTGGTGGTCAGGGCGAGGCCGGCCTGCCGTGCGCGGGAGACGATCTGGATGCTGAGGATCGAGTCGCCGCCGAGCGTGAAGAAGTCGTCGCGCGCGCCCACCCGTTCGACGCCGAGGACCTCGGCCCAGATGGCGGCGAGCCGCTCCTCGCTGCCGGTGCGGGGGGCCACGTAGGGCGTGCCGCTGTCCGGCTGCGCGGGCGGGGCGGGCAGCGCGCGGCGGTCCGTCTTGCCGCTGCTGGTGCGCGGGATCCGCGCCAGCGGCACGAAGGCGGCGGGCACCATGTGGTCGGGGAGGGTGCGCCGTAGCCGTACCCGCAGGTCGTCGGGCGCCGGGGGCTGGTCGCCCGCCGGTACCAGGTACGCCACGAGCATGGCGCGGCCCGCGTGTTCGCGGACCGTCACCACGGCCTCGGCGACCGCCGGGTCGGCCAGGAGCGCGGTCTCGATCTCGCCGGGCTCGACGCGGAAGCCCCGGATCTTGACCTGTTCGTCGGCGCGGCCCAGGAATTCGAGGAGGCCGCGGGCGTCCCAGCGGGCACGATCGCCAGTGCGGTACATCCGTTCGCCGGGGCCCCCGAACGGGTCGGCGAGGAAGCGGTCGGCGGTCAGTCCTGGCCTGCCGAGGTAGCCGCGGGCCACCTGGGCGCCCGCCAGGTACAGCTCGCCCGGGACGCCGGGCGGCACCGGGCGCAGCGCGCCGTCGAGGACGTAGGCGCGCAGGCCTCGTCCCGGGCGGCCGACGACGGGCCGCGCGGGCTGCTCGGAGCAGCGGCCGTAGACGGCGTCGACGGTGCACTCGGTGGGGCCGTACATGTTGTAGGCGGTGACGCCGAGTTCCGCGGCCGCGCACAGCTCGCGCCAGGCGTCGGCACCGACGGCCTCGCCGCCCACGAGGAGCACGCGGGGATGGTGGCGGCCGGGGGCGAGGAGCCCGGCGGCGGTCAGTTCGCGCAGGAAGGACGGGGTGACGTTCACCAGGTCGAGGCGGCTGTCGGCGACCTGGGCGCAGAAGGCCTCCGGGTCCAGGCGCACGTCCTCGTCGACGAGGTGCACCTCCTGGCCGAGGGCGAGCAGGAGCGGCCCCTCCCAGGAGGTGTCGAAGGAGAAGGAGGCGCTGAGCGCGGCCTTGAGGCGGCGTCCGTCGGCGGTGTGCGGGGCGACGAGTCCTTCGCGGTGGTCGTGGCAGAGGTTGACCAGGTGCCGGTGTTCCACGACGACGCCCTTGGGCCGTCCCGTGGATCCTGAGGTGTAGATGATGTAGGCGCCGTGGTCGGGGCGCAGCGGTGCCAGGCGGTCGGCGTCGGCCGGGTCGTGCGCGGGCAGCCGCTCCCAGGGCACCTCGCGCAGCGTCTCGGGTGTCAGGACGGTGCGCGGGGCGGCGTCCGTGAGGAGGAACGCCACGCGCTCCGCGGGCAGGTCGGGGTCGACGCAGAGCAGGGTGCCGCCCGCCTTCAGGACGGCGAAGAGGGTCACGAACAGGTCCGTGGTGCGCGGCAGCCGGACCGCGACGACGTCCTCGGGGCCGACGCCGAGGGTCACGAGGTGGTGGGCGAGGCGGTTGGCGCGGTCGTTGAGGGCCGCGTAGTCGAGGGTGGTGTCGCGGGCCGCCAGTGCGGTGGCGTGCGGGGTGCGGGCCGCCTGCGCCTCGAACAGGGCGGGGAAGGCGGTGGCTGCCGCCGGGAGCGGGTCGCCCTGCCACTCCTCGACCACCTGGCGGCGCTCGGCGGCGGTCATCAGCTCCAGCGCGCCTGCCTTCTGCTCCGGGTCGGCGGCTGCCGCTTCGAGGAGCAGGGTCAGGCGCGCGGTGAGGCGTTCGGCTGTGTCGGCGTCGAACAGGCCGGTGTTGTACTCCAGGTGGCCGGTGACGCCGCCGTCGTGCTCGACGAAGTCGAAGGCGAGGTCGAAGGTGGCGTTGCGGACCGGCGGCGTCACGGGTTCGACGTCCAGGCCGGGCAGGCCGGGGGTCTCCGCGCCCAGGTTGTGCAGGGCCACCATGACCTGGAACAGCGGTGTGCGGCTGGTGTCCCGCTCGGGCTCCAGGGCGTCCACGAGCCGCTCGAAGGGCACTTCCTGGTGGGCGAACGCGTCCAGGACCGTGGCGCGCGCCTCGGTGAGCAGCTCGCGGAACGAGCGGTCGGCGCGTACGCGGCCGCGCAGCACGAGCGTGTTGACGAACATGCCGACGAGGTCGTCGAGTTCGGGCCGCTCACGGCCCGCGGTGACCGTGCCGACGGCGACGTCCTCCTGCGCGGCCCAGCGGGACAGCAGGATCTGGCAGGCCGTGAGCAGCGTCATGTACAGGGTGGCGTCGGCGTCGCGGCCCGTCGCGCGCAGCCGCTCGGTGAGCGCGGCGGGCAGGTGGAAGGTCACCAGGGCGCCGTCGCGGGTCCGCACGGCGGGACGCGGCCGGTCGGTGGGCAGCTCAAGCGGTTCGAGGCCGGACAGCACCTCGCGCCAGTGCGCGAGGTGGGCGTCGGCGACGTCGGTACGGGACCGCTGCCACGCGGCGTAGTCGGTGTACCGCACGGGCAGTGCGGGCAGTTCGGGGGCGCGTCCCTCCAGGGCCGCCGCGTACAGCTCGCCGAGGTCGCGGCCGAGGACGGCGCCGGACCAGCCGTCCGTGACGATGTGGTGGACGGCGAGCACCAGGACGTGCTCGTCGTCGGCCACGCGGACGAGGCGGGCACGCAGGAGCGGCCCGGTGGAGAGGTCGAAGGGGGTCGAGGCGGCGCGGTCGAGCACGGCGTCGAGCCGGGCGTCCGCGTCGGCGCCCGGCAGGGCCCCGTCGGCGCCCGACACGTCGTCGAGGGGCAGTTCGACGGGGTACGGCGGGTGGACGACCTGCCGGGCCCTGCCCTCGTCCTCGGCGAAGGTGGTACGCAGTGCCTCGTGGCGGGCGACGAGGCCGTCCAGGGCGGTGCGCAGGGCGGCCTCGTCTAGGGAGCCGCGCAGTCGCAGCACGGAGAGTGTCGTGTACTCGGTGCTGCCCGGTTCGAAGCGGTCCAGGAACCACAGGCGCTGCTGGGCGTACGACAGCGGGGGCGCGGTGCCGTGGTCCGCGGCGGGGATGACGTCGGCTCCGGGGTTCCCGTCGGCCACGGGGTCGCCGAGGGCGGCGGCCAGGGCCGCGAGCGTGGGGTGGGTGAAGAGGACCCGCGGTGAGACGTCCTGCCCGAAGGCGGTGCGCAGCCGGGAGGTGACCCGTACGGCGAGGATGGAGTCCCCGCCGAGCGCGAAGAAGTCGTCGTCGGCGCCCACGGCGTCGGTGTCGAGCACGTCCACCCAGGCGGCGGCGACCGCGCGTTCCGCCGGGGTGCGCGGCGGCGTCCGGTCGCCGCCGGTGGCGAACCCGTCGGGCCCCGGCACGGGCAGCGCGCGGCGGTCGAGCTTGCCGTTGACGGTGAGCGGCAGGGCCGCGAGGGGGACGTAGGCGGCGGGGACCATGTGGGCGGGGAGCAGGCGCTCCAGGTGGGCGCGGAGGTCGGCGGCGGAGGGGGCGGGCACCGCGGCCCCCGTAGCCCCAGCGTCCACGTCCCCGGACCCGACCCCGACCACGTGCGCGACCAGGCGCCGCGTCCCGGAGCCGTCCTCGTACACGCCGACCGTCGCGGCGCTCACGCCCGGGTGCCGGTGCAGGGCGGCCTCGATCTCGCCGGGCTCGATGCGGTAGCCGCGGATCTTCACCTGCTGGTCGGCGCGGCCGAGGTACTCCAGGGTACCGTCGCCGCGCCGGCGTGCCCGGTCGCCGGTGCGGTACATGCGGCTGCCGGGCGGGCCGAACGGGTCGGCCGGGAAGCGGGTCGCCGTCAGGCCGGGGCGGCCCAGATAGCCGCGGGCCAGGCCCTCCCCCGCCACGTACATCTCCCCGATCGCGCCGGGCGGTACGGGCGCCAGGTCGTCGTCGAGGACGTGCACGCGCAGGTCGGGGATGCCGGTGCCGATGGGGCTCGCGGCACCCGTGCGGGCCACCGTGCCGTCCAGGGGCGCGTAGGTGACGTGCACGGTGGTCTCGGTGATGCCGTACATGTTGACCAGGCGCGGAGCGTCGTCGGTGCCGTCCGCGCCGTCGCCGTGGCGTGTCCACCAGTCGGTGAGCCGGTCGACGTCCAGGGCCTCACCGCCGAAGATCACGGTGCGCAGCGCCAGGCGGGCGCTCACCTCGGGGAGTTCGGCGTCGGCGCGGGCCAGCGGATAGAACGCGGAGGGGGTCTGGTTGAGGACGGTGACCCGCTCGTCGGCGAGCAGGCGCAGGAAGTCCTCCGGGGAGCGGGCGACGTCGTCGGGGACGACGACGAGCCGGCCGCCGTGCAGGAGCGGCCCCCACAGCTCCCAGACGGAGAAGTCGAAGGCGTAGGAGTGGAACAGCGTCCACACGTCGTGCTCGTCGAAGGCGAACCAGTGCCGGGTGCGCGTGAACAGGCGCACGACGTTGGCGTGCGGGATCACCACGCCCTTGGGGCGGCCGGTGGAGCCGGAGGTGTAGATGGCGTAGGCGGGGCTCTCGGGCAGCGGCCCCCGGGCCGAGTCCGGGAGGGCGGCCGGGCGCCCGGCGAGGTCGGCGCGGACCGCGGGGTCGTCGAGGAGCAGCACGGGCACACCGGTGCCGTCGGCGGGCACGGCGGCGCCGGTAGTGGTCACCAGCGCCACGGGGGCGGCGTCGCCGAGCAGATGGGCGACGCGGTCCGCGGGCAGCTTGGGGTCGACCGGCAGATAGGCGGCGCCCGACTTCAGGACGGCGAGGATCGCCACGACCAGGTCGGTGGAGCGGGGCAGGGCGATGGCGACGTAGTGCTCGGGCCCGGCGCCCGCTTCGGCGAGGCGGTGGGCGAGGCGGCCCGCCCGCGCGTCGAGGGTGGCGTAGTCGAGGCGGTCGTCCCCGCAGGTGACGGCGGTGGCGTCCGGGGTGCGGGCGGCCTGCGCCTCGAAGAGGTCGACCAGGGTGTCGGTGGGGCGGGGGTGGGCGGTGCCGTCCGCGGCGCCGAGGAGCGCGGCGCGTTCCTCGGCGGTCGTCCAGGGCAGGGCGCGCAGCGGCCGTTCGGGGTCCTCGGCGAGCGCGGCGAGCAGCAGGCACAGCCGGTCGGCGACGGCCCGTGCCGTGCCGTCGTCGAACAGGTCCGGGTCGTAGGCGAGGTCGAAGCCGACGCGGTCGCCCTGGTAGGCGCGCAGGACCAGCGGGTAGTTGGTGGCGTCGCGCGAGGCGACGTCGGCCAGGCGCACGCCGGAGGCGGCCGTGCGGGCCTCGTCGAAGGGGTAGTTCTCGAAGGCGACCATGCTGTGGAACAGCGGGGTGCCGGACGGGACGTCGCTGAGCGAGGTCAGCTCGGCGAGGGAGACCGCGGCGTACCGGCGCGCCTCGGCCTGCGCCTCCTGGAGTTCGCGCAGCCAGGCGCTCGCGGTGGCGCCGCTGTCGACCCGTACCCGGGTGGGCACGGTGTTGATGAACATGCCGACCATGGACTCGACGCCCGGCAGGTCGTCGGGGCGGCCGGACACCGTGGTGCCGAACACCACGTCCTGCTCGGCGCCGTAGCGCGACAGGAGCAGGGCCCAGGCGCCCTGGACGACGGTGTTGACGGTGAGTCCGGCGCGCCGCGCGGTGCGGGCGAGCGCGGCGGACTCCGTGTCGGACAGGCCCGCCTTGAGGAGGCCCGCTGAGCGTGCCTGGTGGGCGTCGCCCAGGGGGCGGTCCACGGGGAGCGGGGTCGGGGTGGCGAAGCCGTCGAGGGCGGCGCTCCAGTGCGCGCGCCCGGCGTCGGCGTCCTGCTCGGCCAGCCACCGCACGTAGTCGGCGAAGGGCCTGCGCACCACCGGCTGCGGGCTGCTTCCGGTGCTGCGGGCCGCGTACTCCTCGCACACCTCGGAGAGGACTTGGGCGAGGCTCCAGCCGTCCAGGATCAGGTGGTGGGAGGTCCACAGCAGGCGCAGGCGCGCGTCGGGCAGCCGGATCAGGGCGAGGCGCATCAGGGGTGCGGCGGCGAGGTCGATGCCGCGCGCGAGGTCGTCGGCGCGGAACCGGTCGAGGCGCTCGGCACGCTCGTCCTCGTCGAGGTCGCGCCAGTCCAGGTGGGTGACCGGCACGCGTACCGCGCGGTGCACGACCTGGAGCGGTACGGGTACGTCCTCCCAGACCACCGAGGTCCGCAGCGCGGGCGTCCGGTCGGTCACGGCCTGCCAGGCCGCGGCGAAGGCGTCCGGATCGCCGACGCCGTCCAGAAGCAGGTCGGCCTGGTCGACGTACACGTCGTCGGGGCCGCCGACCAGGCGGTGGAAGAGCATGCCTTCCTGAAGCGGCGTCAGCGGGAGGAGGTCCTCCACGTCGCGCCCGTGCCCGGCGAGGCGGTCCACGCCCGCCTGGTCGAGGCGGGCGAGCGGGAAGTCGGAGGGGGTGCGGCCGCCCGCGTCGGGCAGCGCGCAGTGCTCGGTGATCGCGCCGAGCGCCCGGACCATGCCGTCGGCGAGGACGCGGACGGTGTCCTCGTCGTGCGTCTGCTCGCTGTAGTGCCAGATGATCTCCAGTTCGCCGTCGGCCACGACGGCAGCGACGTCCAGGAGGTGGTCCAGGGGTTCGTCGTTCTTCATGTCGCGGCCCGGCACGTCGGCGGCCGGTGCGAACTCCTGGCCCGCGGAGGTGTCCCACTGGCCGTGGTAGTTGAAGGAAACCTGAGGCAGCGGCAGTTCACGCAGCGCCCGCGCGGCGGGGTCGGGCGAACCGAGGCGGGCGAGGGCCTCGTAGCCGAGGCCGCGCCGGGGCACGGCGCGCAGCCGTTCCTTGACGGCCTTCAGGGTGGCGCCCCAGTCGGGTGCGGCGGCGGGTCCCGCGGGGGTCAGGGTGACGGGATACTGGGTGGTGAACCAGCCCACCGTGCGGGACACGTCGACGGTGTCGTCCTCGCGGCCGTGTCCCTCCAGGGCCACGGTAACGCGCTCGGCGCCCGTCCAGTCGGCGAGCACCCGGCCGAGCGCGCTGAGAAGCACGTCGTTGACCTGGGTGCGGTAGACGCCGGGCACCTTGCGAAGGAGTGCCCCGGTGGTGGCTCGGTCCACGCGCGTACGGACGGTGCGCACCGATCCGGCGAGGGGGATCGCGGCCCGGTCGACGGGCAGCGGGGTTCGGGGTTCGGCGGCCTCGGCCGTCCAGTACGGCAGGTCGTCGTCCAGCTCACCGGCGCGCACCAGGGCCGACAGATGAGCGGCCCACTCGGTGAACTCGGCGGTGACGGGCTCCAGTTCAACGGGCTGACCGGCGGCCGCCTGCCGGTAGGCCTGTTCGAGGTCGGGCAGGAGGATGCGCCAGGACACGCTGTCGACGGCCAGGTGGTGGACGGTCAGGAAGAGCTGGGGGCGCTCACCGGCCGGGGGCAGCAGCAGGACGGCGCGGAGCAGGGTGCCGGTGGCCGGGTCGAGGGCGGCGCGGGCGGCGTCGGCCGCCGTGGTGCGGGCCGCCGCCGGGTCGGGGGCCGCGGCCAGGTCGTGGCGGGTGAGCGTGCCGGAGGCCGGGGCGTCGGCGGGGGCTTGCGTCCAGGTGTCGCCGTCGCGGACGAATTGGGTGCGCAGGGCCGCGTGGTGCGCGACGAGGGCGGTCAGGGCTTGCTCAAGGGCCTGCTCGTCGACGTCGTGCGGCAGGTCGAGCAGCATCGACATCGAGAAGTGGCCGAGCGCTCCGTGGGTGGTGAGGAACCAGTCCTGTACGGGGGTCAGCGGGGCGGGCCCCTCGGCGCGCGCCTGCCGGGGCGCGGGGGTCTCGGCGGCCCTGCGGGACACGGCGGCGGCCAGGTCGGCGACGGTCTGGTGGCGGAAGACGTCCTGCGAGGTGAGGCGGAGTCCGGCCGCGCGGGCGCGCGAGACGGCTTGGATGCTGAGGATGGAGTCGCCGCCCAGCTCGAAGAAGTTGTCGGTGACGCCGACGCGGGTGATGCCGAGGACGTCGGCCCAGATGTCGGCGAGCGTCTGCTCGTCGTCGGTGCGCGGGGCGGTGAACTCCGCCTCGCGTGGGGCGGCGTCGAGGTCGGGGGCGGGCAGGGCACGGCGGTCCAGCTTGCCGCTGGTGGTCAGGGGCAGCGCGGCGAGCAGGGTGAAGGACGACGGGACCATATGGTCGGGCAGGACCCGGCGGCAGGCGGCCCGCAGCTCCGACGCCTGCGGCCGGACGGCGTCCGCGGCGGGCACGAGGTAGGCGGCGAGACGCGGCTGGCCGTGGGCGTCGGGTACGGCGACGACCGCGGCGGCGGTGATCTCCGGCAGGTCGAGCAGGGCCGCCTCGACCTCGCCCGGCTCGATGCGGTGACCGCGCACCTTCACCTGGTCGTCGGCGCGCCCGAGGTAGTCGAGGCGGCCGTCGGCGGTCCAGCGGGCCAGGTCGCCGGTGCGGTACATGCGGGTGCCGGACCGGCCGTGGGGGTCGGGCAGGAAGCGGGCGGCGGTGAGGCCGGGGCGTCCGGCGTAGCCGCGGGCCAGTTGCTCGCCCGCGAGGTACAGCTCGCCGCCGACGCCGGGCGGCACGGGCCGCAGGCCCGCGTCGAGGACATAGGCCCGTACGTTGGGCAGCGGCCGGCCCACGAGCGGCCGGTCGCCGCCCTCGACGCGGCAGGCCAGGGCGTCGACGGTGCACTCGGTGGGGCCGTAGAAGTTGTACGCGGCCACGTCGCGGTGCGCGGCGAGCTCGCGCCACAGCCCTGGGCCGATGGCCTCGCCGCCGAGCATCAGCACGCGCGGGTGGTGGCGCGGGTCGGTGAGGAGCCCGGCGGGCAGCAGCTGCCGCAGGTAGGAGGGCGTCAGGTCGAGGAAGTCGACGCGGTGCTCGACGACGTACTCGACCAGGGCGGCGGCGTCCAGGCGGGTCGTCTCGTCGACGAGGTGCAGCGGATGGCCGTCGGCCATCAGGAGCACGCCCTCCAGCGAGGTGTCGAAGGAGAACGACGCCGTCAGCGCCACCCGCAGCGGCCCGCCGCCCGCGTCGGCGACGAACCCCTCACGGTGCCCCGCGAGCAGGTTCGCCGCGGCGCGGTGGGACACGGCGACACCCTTGGGGCGGCCGGTGGAGCCGGAGGTGTAGATGACGTAGGCGGTGGTGTCGGGGTCGGGCGGAGCGAGGGCGCCGAGGGCGGCTGCCCCGGCCGGGGCCGGCTGACCGGGGACGCCCGCGGCACGCGCCGCGCCTTGAGCGCCCGCGGCGACCCGCTCACCCGGAGCCTGCGACGCGCCCGGGGCCTGCGGAGCACCCGGCACATGCGACGCACCCCCAGCCTGCGGAGCACCCGGCACATGCGACGCACCCCCAGCCTGCGGAGCACCCGGCACATGCGACGCACCCGTCGCGGACGCGACGTCGGCCTCGCCGGGAACGCCCGCGGCCTCCCCCTCCCCCAGCGCGTCCACGGCACCCGACTCGCCGGAGGCATCCGCAACGTGCGACGCACCGGAGGCGTCCGCGGCGATCCGCTCGCCGAGGGCGTACCCAGCGGACTGCTCGCCCCGGACATCCGCAACGTGCGACGCACCGGAGGCGTCCGCGGCGATCCGCGCGCCCGCGGCGTGCGACGGACCCGCGACGTGCGGGACACCCGGCCCATGCGACGCGCCCGCGGCCTGCGGAGCACCCGGCTCGCCGGGTGTGTCGCGCAGCGACCGCAGCATCTCCTCGTCGAGGACGAGGGCCGGGCGCGCGTCGTCGAGGAGGAACCGTACGCGCTCCTCGGGCAGTGCGAGGTCGAGGGGCAGGTATCCGGCGCCGGACTTCCACACAGCGAGGATCGCCACGACCATGTCCGCGGTGCGCGGCAGGCGCAGCGCGACGAGCCGTTCGGGGCCGGCGCCCCGGGCGACTAGGTGGTGGGCGAGCCGGGTGGCGCGGGCGTCGAGCGTCGCGTAGTCGAGCCGTTCACCCCCGGCGACCAGGGCGGTGGCACGGGGGGTGCGCGCGGCCTGGCGTGCGAACAGTTCGGGGCAGGTCGTGGTCGGTACGGGGCGCGCGGTGTCGTTCCAGTCCTCCGTGACGCGCCGCGCCTCCTCTGGGGAGAGCAGGGGCAGCGCGTCCAGGGGCCGGTCCGGTTCCGTGGTGGCGGCGTCGAGCAGCCGCAGGAGCTGGTCCGCCATCCGCTCGGCGGTGGCCGTGTCGAACAGGTCGGTGCGGTATTCGAGCATGCCCGCGAGCCGGTCGCCGTCGGGGACGAACTCCACGCTCAGGTCGAAGGCGGCGGCCTGCCGCGGCACGGTCACCGACGCGACGGTCAGGCCGTGCAGGGCGGGCGCCGCCGGCGGGTCCGGGTGCAGCAGGACCATGACGTCGAACAGGGGGTTGCGGCCTGCTTCGCGGGGCGCGCCGACGGCCTCCACCAGGCGTTCGAACGGGGTGTCGCCGTTGGCGAAGGCGTCGTTGACGGTGTCGGCGGCGGCCGTGAGCAACTCGCGGAAGGAGCCGCCGGGCTCCACGGGGGTGCGCAGGACGACGGTGTGGGCGAAGAAGCCCACCGCGCGCGCCAGGTCGGTGCGGGGGCGTCCGGGCATCAGGGAGCCGATGGTGATGTCGTCCTGCCCGGACCAGCGGGCGAGCAGCGTCTGGCAGGCGGCGACCAGGGACGTGAAGAGGGTGGTGTGCTGCCCGGTGGCGAGGGCGCGCAGCCGGGCCGTGACGTCAGCGGGCACGGTGAAGTGGTGGATCGCACCCGCGCCCGCCCCCTCCCCGCCGCGTGGCCGGTCGAGCGGCAGCGCGGGCGGCACGGAGCCGGTCAACTGCTTCTTCCAGTACGCGATCTGGCGTTCGAGGCGTGCGCCGGAGAGCTGTTCGCGCTGCCACACCGCGAAGTCCGGGTACTGCGTCACCACCGGCGGTAGCTCGGGCTCGGCCCCGCGGGCGAAGGCGTCGTAGGCGGTGCACAGCTCGTCCAGGAGCACGCCCATCGACCAGCCGTCGGTCACGATGTGATGGGCCGTCAGCATAAGGACGTGCGAGGTGCCGGACTCCCGAAGCAGCAGCGCGCGCAGCAGTTCGTCGGCGTCGAGGTCGAAGGGGCGGTTGTACTCCTGGAGGAGCGCGGCGTCGAGGGCGGCACCCGGCGCGGCGGAAACGTGCCCGTTCCGGGCGGCGGGGTCGGCGGGGGCACCCCCGTCCGACGGCGCGGCGAGGTCCCGTACCGGCAGCGCCACGGGCCCCGCCGGACGCACGGTCTGCGCGGGCCGCCCCTCGCTCTCCTCGAACGTGGTGCGCAGCGCCTCGTGCCGGGCCACCAGCGTGTCGATGGCGCGGGACAGGGCGGCGCGGTCCAGCGGGCCTGTGAGCCGCAGCGCGACCGCGCTGTTGTAGCCGGCGTCGCCGGGGCTCAGCCGGTCGAGGAACCACAGCCGCTGCTGGGCGAAGGACAGCGGCAGCGGGCGGGTGCGGTCCGCGCGCGGGATGCCCTGCCGGGCCGCCGTGTCCGGTGCCCCGCCCCGGCCCGCCGCACCGGAGGACCCGGCCCGTCCGGCAAGGCGGCGGCGCAGCGCCTCTTTGAGGTCCTGGGGCAGGGCCTCGGCGCGGTCTCGCTTCGAAGACGTCATGGTCGTGGGGGTCCTTACCGTTCGTCGTGGTCGTCGCTGTCGCCGCGCGCGGCGTCTTCGAGTTCGCTGAGCACCTGCTCCTCCACCAGGTCGGCCAGGGCGGCGACCGTGCGGTGGACCAGGACGTCGCGGGGGGTGAGGCTCACGCCGAAGGCGTCGTTGGCCCGCGAGACGATGTGCAGGGCCCGCAGGGAGTCGCCGCCGATCTGGAGGTAGTCGTCCTCGGCGCCCACCGCCGTGTGCAGGACCTCCTCCCAGATGTCGGCGATGACCTCCTCGGTGGGGGTGCGGGGTGCTACCCGGTCCGGCGTCTCCTGGAGGTCCGCGGGGGGCGCGGGCAGCGCGGCCCGGTCGGTCTTGCCGTTGTCGGTGAGCGGGAAGCGCTCCATGACGACGAACGCGGACGGCACCATCGGCCCCGGCAGGGTTCCCGCGGCCAGGGCCCGCAGTTCGGCGGCCGTGGGGTGCTCGGCGCCCGGCGCGGCGAGGAGGTGGGCGACCAGGCGGGGCAGGTCCTGCTCGTCCTCGCGCACGGTCACCACGGCGTCCAGGACGGCGGGGTGACGCGTGAGGACCGTCTCGACCTCGCCCGCCTCGATGCGGTGACCGCGCAGCTTGAGCTGGTGGTCGGTGCGGCCGAGGTAGTGCAGCTCACCGCGGGCGTCACGCCGTACGAGGTCTCCGGTGCGGTACATGCGGGTGCCGGGCGGGCCGAACGGGTCGGCGGTGAACCGGGACGCGGTCAGGGCGGGCCGGTTGAGATAGCCGCGCGCCAGGGACGGTCCGCTGAGCCACAGTTCACCGGGGACACCGTCCGGAACGGGCCGCAGCCGTGCGTCCAGCACATACGCACCCGTGTACGGCAGCCTCCGGCCGATGGGCGGGGCCGCCCCATCCGCTTCCAGGGGGTCCGACCAGGTGGCGACGACCGTGGCCTCGGTCGGACCGTAGGAGTTGACCAGGCGGTGGTGCGGCGCCCAGCGGGCCACCAGTTCGGCGCCGCACGCGTCCGCGCCGACCGTCAGGGTCTTCAGGTCGGGCAAGGTGCCCGGCGTGTCCGGCGGCAGGGTGGCGAGCGCGGCGGGCGGGAGCAGGGTGTGCGTGATGCGTTCCGCGCGCAGCACCTCCGCCAGTTCCGCGCCGAGCAGCGGTCCGGGCCGCGGTACGACCAGGCTCGCTCCGTGCGGCAGCGACATGCACAGTTCGAGCACGGAGGCGTCGAAGCTCGGCGTGGCGAAGACGAGGACGCGGTCCCCTGCGTCGACCTGGTAGTGCGCGGCCTCGGCTGCGGAGAACCCGGCCAGGCCCCGGTGGGTGACGACGACGCCCTTGGGCGTGCCGGTCGAGCCCGAGGTGTAGATGACGTACGCGGGATCGTCCAGACGCAGCGGACGCGTCCGGTCGGCGTCCGAGGGGCGGTGCCCCGGCGCGTCGGCGGGCATACCGGTGAGGAGATCACCGACTTCCTCCGGCCCCAGGGTGACGACGGGGTCCGCGTCCCGCAGCATCAGCGCGATCCGGTCCTCCGGATAGCCGGGGTCCACCGGGAGGAACGCGGCACCCGCCTTGGTGACCGCGAGTTGCGCGAGGATCGTCTCGGGCGAGCGCGGCAGGGTCAGGGCGACGAGGTCACCGGGGCCCACACCCCGTGCGATGAGCCGGTGCGCCAGCACATTGGCGCGCGCCTCCACCTCGGCGAACGACAGCGACAAGCCGGGCGCGTGCAGGGCGGGGGCGTCCGGGGCCCGGTCCACCGCCGCTTCCACGAGAGCGGGCAGCGTGACCGGAGCGACGGCGCCGGTCTCCGGCCGGGCGGCACCCGCGAGGAGGCGGCTCCGCTCAGCGGGCGGCAGCACGTCGACGTCGTCCAGGAGCGTGCCGTCCGCCGTGTCGGCGAGCGCGTGCAGGGTGTGCAGCAGCTGGTCCGCCAGGGAACGGGCCGTGGACTCCTCGAAGTAGCGGGGGTCGTAGCCGAGTTCGACGGACAGGCGCTCGCCGGGCGAGATCACCACGGTGACCGGGTAGTTGGTGGCCTCGCGGGCCTCCAGGTCGCGCATCTGCACGCCGTGGGCGCCCGCGGTGCTGTCGTCCACCGGGTAGTTCTCGAAGACGAGCAGGCTGTCGAACAGGGGCGTCCCCGCGGGCAGGTCGCTGAAGGTGTGCAGCCGGGTGAGCGGCACGTGGCCGAAGCGGCGGTCCTCGGCGCGCGCGGCCTGCGTCCGGCGCAGCCACGCGGCGCATGTCGCCCCGCCGTCCACGGTGGCCCGCGCGGGCAGCGTGGTGATGAACAGGCCGGTGATGGTGTCGGCGCCGGGCAGGTCCGAGGGCCGCCCGGAGACGGTGGTGCCGTAGCAGACCTCGCGCTCGCCGCTCCACCGGGAGAGGAGCAGCCCCCAGGCGCCCTCCACCACGGTGTTGAGGGTCAGCCGGTGGCGCCGCGCGAACTCCTGGAGTGCCTTGGTGGAGTCCTCGCCGAGCCGCTCCGACAGCCAGGTGCCCGAGGAGGCCGAGGCGCCGAGGGCGGGCCTGCGGTCGTAGGGCAGGGCGGTGGGCGCGGTGAGTCCGGCGAGGGCGGCGCTCCAGTGCTCCTCGGCGCGGACGGTGTCACGGCCGGCGAACCAGGCCGCGTAGTCGGAGAAGGGGCGGCGGTCGGGCAGGCGCGGCTCGTCGCCCGCCGCGAGCGCGGCGTGGCAGGCCACGACGTCCGACAGGACGTGGAAGACGCTCCAGCCGTCGAGCAGGACGTGGTGGAAGGTCCACACCACGCGCACCTCGTCCGGTGCGGTCCTGATCAGGGTGGTGCGCAGCATCGGCGCCGCGTCCAGGGCGATGCCGCGCGCCTTGTCCTCGGCGAGCAGCGCCTCCAGTTCGGTGGTGCGCCGCTCGGGCGTCAGGTCGCTCCAGTCGTGCTCGGTGACGGGCAGGACCGCGGTGCGGTGCACGGCCTGGAGCGGTACGGGTACTCCGCTCAGGACCACCGCGGTGCGCAGCACGGGCGTGCGGTCGACGACGTGCTGCCAGGCGGCGGCCAGGAGGCCGGTGTCGCGCACCCCGTCCATCACGAACGTGACCTGCTCGGTGTACACGCCGCCGCCGGGCTCGTCCATGCCGTGGACGACCATGCCGGACTGGGTGGGGGTGAGCGGGTAGACGTCGACGATGTCGCGTCCTGTGCCCACGAGGCGGTCGACGGCCGCCTGGTCGAGCGGGGCCAGCGGGAAGTCCGACGGGGTGCGGCCCCCGGCGCCGGGTTCGGCGCAGTGCCGCACGATCGCGCGCAGCTCCCGGGCCAGTTCGGCGGCGAGGCCCTCGACGGTGTCGCGGCGGTACACCTCGCGCGAGTAGGCCCAGGTGAACTCCAGGCGCTTGTCGGTGACCTGGCCGAGTACGTCGATGAGGTGCGGGCGCTCCGCGGCCAGGTCCATGCCGCCTGCGAGCCCGCCGTGCGGGGCGTGCAGGAGGCCGCCGGTGGGGGCGTTGCCGTCCTGCTGCCCGAGGTAGTTGAAGCCGAGCTGCGGCAGTCCGGGCAGCCGGGCCCCGGCCGTGGCGTGCAGATGGCGCAGGGCGCCGTACCCGAGGCCGCCGTGCGGTACGGCGCGCAGGCTCTCCTTCACGGACTTCAGGGCGGAGCCGGTGTCCGCGTGCCGGGGCACGTCGAGGACGACGGGGTACACGCTGGTGAACCAGCCGACCGTACGGGACAGGTCGACGCCGTCGAACAGTTCCTCCCGGCCGTGGCCCTCCAGGGTGACCGGTACCCGGTCGCGGCCGGTCCAGCGGGCCACGACCCGGCCGAGGGCGCACAGCAGGACGTCGTTGACGCGGGTGCGGTAGACGTCGGGCACGTCCTGGAGCAGCCTGCGGGTGTCCTCGCGGTCCAGGCGGACCGTCACCGTCTCCTCGCGGGCGGCGGTGTTGGCGCCCGCCAGGTCGGTGGGGAGCGCGACGTCCTCCGACGCGGCCTCCCAGTGGGCGAGTTCGTCGTCGAAGCCGCCGTCCGCGGTGTGGTCGAGGAGGCGCCGTGCCCACGCCCGGAAGGAGGTGGTCTTGGCCCCGAGGTCGACGGGGTGGCCGTCGCGCAGCGCGCGGTAGGCGGTGTCGAGGTCCTCCAGGAGCACGTGCCACGACACGGCGTCGACGGCCAGGTGGTGGGCGGCCAGGATCAGTACGGGCCTCTTGTCGCCGTCGAGGCGGCACAGGGCGGCCCTGAACAGCGGTGCGACGGACAGGTCGAAGGCGCCGCCGAGGCGGTCGGCCAGCTCGCGCAGTGCCGCGTCGGTGCCTTCCGGGGTGCGCGGCGGCAGGTCGTGCACCTCCAGGTGGGCCGGTCCCGCGGGGGCGGTGACGTGCTGGCGCCAGGGTCCTTCGCCGTCCCGCTCGAAGCGCAACCGCAGGGCGTCGTGGTGTTCCAGGACCGCCGTCAGCGCGTCCCGCAGCAGCGTCTCGTCGGTGTCGGCGGTGAGCTGGTGGGAGACCGTCTGAGTGAGGTGGGCCGGGTCGCCGGCGAGGGTGTCGAACAGGTGGTGCTGTACGGGTGTCAGGGGCGTCTCGCCCACGACCGGGCCCTGTTCGGCGCGGACCGCCGTGGCGGGCAGGTCCTCGGCCGCCGCGGCGAGTTCCGCGACGGTCTGGTGCTGGAAGAGGTGGCGCGGGGTGAGGTTCAGACCGGCCCTGCGGGCGGCGGAGACGATCTGGATGCCGAGGATGGAGTCGCCGCCGAGGGTGAAGTAGTTGTCGCGCACGCCCACGTCGGGCACGCGGAGCACCTCGGACCAGATGGTGGCGAGCGTCTTCTCGGCGCCGGTGCGCGGCGCGTGCTCGCCGTCGCCTGTGGTGCCCGCGGGCCACACCGGTTCGGGCAGGGCACCGCGGTCCAGCTTGCCGGTGGCGCCGAGCGGCAGCCGGTCGAGGGGCATCACCACGGACGGGACCAGGTGCTCGGGCAGCGTCCGTGCGAGGAAGGCGCGCAGTTCGGCGGAGTCGGGCACGTCGGTGCCCGCGGGGACCGCGTAGGCCACCAGGCGGTGGTGGCCGTCGTGCTCGACGACCTGCGCGGCTGCCGCGGACACCTGCGGGTGCCGGGCGACGGCGGACTCCACCTCGCCCAGCTCGATGCGGAAGCCCCGCAGCTTCACCTGGTGGTCGGTGCGGCCGAGGTAGTGCAGCTCACCGCGGGCGTCACGCCGTACGAGGTCTCCGGTGCGGTACATGCGGGTGCCGGGCGGGCCGAACGGGTCGGCGGTGAACCGGGACGCGGTCAGGGCGGGCCGGTTGAGATAGCCGCGCGCCAGGGACGGGCCGCTGAGCCACAGTTCACCGGGGACACCGTCCGGGACGGGCCGCAGCCGTGCGTCCAGCACATACGTACCGGTGTACGGCAGCCTCCTGCCGATGGGTGGGGCGGCGTCGTCCGGCTCCAGGGGGTCCGACCAGGTGGCGACGACCGTGGCCTCGGTCGGACCGTAGGAGTTGACCAGGCGGTGGTGCGGCGCCCAGCGGGCCACCAACTCCGCGCCGCACGCGTCCGCGCCGACCGTCAGGGTCTTCAGGTCGGGCAGCGTGCCCGGCGTGTCGGCGGGCAGCGTCGCGAGGGCGGCGGGCGGGAGCAGCGTGTGCGTGACACGGCCGTCCCGCAGCACCTCGGCCAGCTCGGCGCCGAGCAGCGGCCCCGGCGGAGGCACCACCAGGCTCGCCCCCCGCGGCAGCGACATGCACAGTTCGAGCACGGAGGCGTCGAAGCTCGGCGTGGCGAACGCCAGGACGCGGTCCCCTGGGCTCACCTGGTAGTGCGCGGCCTCGGCTGCGGCAAACCCGGCGAGGCCTCGGTGGGTGACGACGACGCCCTTGGGTGTACCGGTCGAGCCCGAGGTGTAGATGACGTACGCGGGGTCGTCCAGACGCAGCGGACGCGTCCGGTCGGCGTCCGAGGGGCGGTGCCCCGGCGCGTCGGCGGGCATACCGGTGAGGAGATCACCGACTTCCTCCGGCCCCAGGGTGACGACGGGGTCCGCGTCCCGCAGCATCAGCGCGATCCGCTCCTGCGGATAGCCGGGGTCCACCGGAAGGAACGCGGCACCCGCCTTCGTGACCGCGACCTGGGCGAGGAACATTTCCGCCGAGCGCGGCAGGGTCAGGGCGACGAGGTCACCGGGGCCCACACCCCGTGCGATGAGCCGGTGCGCCAGCACATTGGCGCGCGCCTCCACCTCGGCGAACGACAGCGACAAGCCGGGCGCGTCCAGGGCGGGGGCGTCCGGGGTGCGGTCCACCGCCGTCTCGATCAGCACCGGCAGCGTGACCGGAGCGACGGCGCCGGTCTCCGGCCGGGCGGCACCCGCGAGGAGGCGGCTCCACTCGGCGGGCGGCAGCACCTCGACATCGTCCAGGAGCGTGGCGTCCGTCGCGTCCGCGAGCGCGTGCAGGGTGTGCAGCAGCTGGTCCGCCAGGGAACGGGCCGTGGACTCCTCGAAGTGGTGCGGGTCGAAGCCGAGTTCCGCGGTGAGCTGCTCGCCGGGCGAGATCATCACGGTGAGCGGGTAGTTGGTCGGCTCCAGATCGCGTTCCTGCTCGATGGACAGGCCGTGCCGGGCCAGGGCGTCCGCGTCGAACGGGTAGTTCTCGAACACCACGATGCTGTCGAACAGGGTGCTCCCGCCGGGGATGTCGCTCCAGGTCTGCAACTGGGCGAGGGACACGAAGTCGTGGCGCCGGGACTCCGACTGGGCGGCCTGGAGGTCGCCGAGCCAGTCCAGGAGACGCCGGCGTCCGTCGACGCGGGCCCGGGTCGGCAGCGTGTTGATGAAGAGGCCGACCATGGAGGTCACTCCCGGCAGGTCGGCGGGCCTGCCGGAGACGGTCGTGCCGAACACCACGTCGTCACCGCCGCCGTAGCGGGACAGGAGCAGCGCCCAGGCGCCCTGGAGCATGGTGTTGACGGTCAGTCCCGCCTGCTGCGCGGTCTCCCGCAGCCGTGCCGACACGCCGCCGTCGAGCGTCACGCGGACCGACCCCGACGAGGACGCGCGGTGCGCCTCGGCGGGCCGCCGGTCGCGGGGCAGCGGCGTGGGCGCGGAGAACCCCGCGAGGGCGGTGCGCCAGTACTGTTCGGCGCGCTCGGTGTCCTGGCGGGTCAGCCAGCCCAGGTAGTCGGCGAAGGCAGCGCGCTGCGCGACCTCGGGGCGGCGGCCCGCGGCCAGGGCGGCGTAGCGCTCGCAGACCTCGTCGAAGACCTGGGCCGCGCTCCACCCGTCGAGCAGGACGTGGTGGAA
The DNA here is from genome assembly GCF_009755605.1 of Streptomyces typhae. GTDB lineage: Bacteria > Actinomycetota > Actinomycetes > Streptomycetales > Streptomycetaceae > Streptomyces > Streptomyces typhae. The sequence continues at coordinate 148,893 of NZ_WPNZ01000005.1, read as the reverse complement.
CGTCCACACCATCCGTACGCGGTCCGGGGAGAGCCGGATGAGGGCGAGCCGCATCAGGGGCGCCGCGCCGAGGTCGACGCCCGCGGCGCGGTCCGCGGCCAGCAGCCGGTCCATCTCCTGCTCGCGGCGCTGGCCGGACCAGGTGGTCCAGTCGTGGTGGGTGACGGGCACGGTGGCCCGCCGCTGCACGACCTGGAGGGGCTCGGCGGTCTCCTGCCACTCCAGGCGGGTGCGCAGGACGGGGTTGGCGTCCGCCGTGTGCTGCCACGCGTCGGCCAGGGCGTGCGGGTCCGTGACGCCGCACAGCACCAGCTGCACCTGGTTGACGTAGGTGCGGCCGTCCGGGTCGAGGAGGCTGTGGAACAGCATCCCCGCCTGCATCGGCGTCAGCGGGTAGAGGTCGGCGACGGTGCGGCCGTCCCCCACGACCCGGTCAAGGGCCGGCTGGTCCAGGCGGGCCAGCGGGAAGTCCGACGGGGTCCTGCCGCCCGCGTCGGGGCGTGCGCAGTGGGCGACGATGCCTTCCAGGGCCTGGACCATCCCGGACGCGAGGCCCGCGATCGTCTCCTCGCGGTGCAGCCGGTGGCTGTAGTACCAGGTGATCTCCAACTGGTCGTTCTCGACGCGGGCCACCACGTCGAGGAGGTGCGGGCGCACCGACTCGGGGGCCTCGGCGCCGTCCAGGCCGCCGGGCACGGAGCGCACGAGCGCGCCGTCGTCGGCGCCGTTGCCGCCCGACCAGCCGAACCGGCCCAGGTAGTTGAAGCTGACGGCGGCCGCGGGCGGGCCGTCGAGCGGGTCGCCCCCGGCCAGGTGCCGCAGCGCGCCGAAGCCGATGCCCCGGTCGGGGACCGAGCGCAGCTGCTCCTTCACGGCCTTCAGGGCGGTTCCCCAGTCGCCGTCCGGCACGTCGAGCGCGACCGGGTACAGGGAGGTGAACCAGCCGACGGTGCGCGACAGGTCGATGTCGTCGAACAGCTGGTCCTCGCGGCCGTGCCCCTCCAGGCCGACGGCGACGGTCCGCCGTCCCGTCCACCCGGCGAGGACCCGGCCGAGGGCGGTGAGCAGGGCGTCGTCGATCCGGGTGCGGTAGGCGCCGGGCACCTCGCGCAGCAGCGCGTCGGTGCGCCGGCGGTCGAGGCGTACGGTGACCTCGCGGACGTCGGCCATGGTGTTGGCGCCGCCGTCCACGGCTTCTTCGGGCTCGTCCGGCAGGGGCGCCGCGCAGTGCCGTGACACGTCCTGCCAGTGCGCGCGCTGGTCGGCGAAGCCACCGGCGTCGGTGTGGGCGCGCAGGCGGCGCGCCCACTCCTGGACGGAGGTGGTGCGCTCGGCGAGCCGTACCCCTTCGCCCGCGCGAGCCTGCCGGTAGGCGGTGTCCAGGTCCTCCAGGAGTACGCGCCAGGAGACGCCGTCGACGACCAGGTGATGCACCGTCAGGAGCAGTCGGGGGCGGTCCCCGGTGAACAGCAGGGCGGTGAGCAGGGGGCCGCTGTCCAGCCGGAAGGCGGCGTGCGCCGCGGCCGTGAGGCGCGACTCGGCCGCCTCGGCGTCCGCGCGGTCCAGGCCGGTCAGGTCGTGGACGCCGAGGAGTTCGGGCGCCGCTGCCCCGGCGTCGGCGCACGTCTGCCGCCACGATCCGTCGTCCTGCCGCTCGAAGCGGGAGCGCAGGGCGTCGTGGTGGGCCCACAGGGCGGCGAGCGCGCGGCGCAGGGCGTCGGGGTCGACGTCCGCGGCGGTCTCCACGACGACGGACTGGTTGAAGAACTCGGGGCGGTGCGGGTCCGCGTCGAGGAACCAGTGCTGGATGGGGGTGAGAGCGACCTCCCCGGCCACCGGGTCGGTTCCGGCGACGGGTGCGGCGGTGCCGCTGGCGGCCGCGAGCGCGGCGACGGTGGGGTGCCGGAACAGGTCGCGCGGGGTGAGGGCGAGACCCGCGGCGCGGGCGCGCGAGACGACCTGGATGCTGAGGATCGAGTCGCCGCCCAGCATGAAGAAGTGGTCGTCGGCGCCGACACGTGCCACGCCGAGGACGTCCGCCCAGATCTCGCTGAGGATCTGCTCGGCCCCGGCGCGCGGAGCCCGGTAGGCGGTGTCGCCCGTCGTCGACCAGTCGGGCTCGGGCAGCCGCCGCCGGTCCACCTTGCCGTTGGCCGTCAGGGTCAGTTCCGGCACGGTGACGAAGGCCGCGGGCAGCATGTAGTCGGGCAGGTCCGCCGCGAGGCGCTCGCGCAGTTCGGCCGCGCCCGGCACCCGCGCGCCCGGGGCGGGGACGAGGTGGGCGGCGAGTCGTTTGCGTCCGCCCTGCGCGTACAGGGACACGACGGCCTCGGCGACGGCCGGGTGGGCCGTGAGCCGGGCCTCGATCTCGGCGGGCTCCACCCGGAAGCCGCGGATCTTGATCTGGTCGTCCGCGCGGCCCACGAAGTGCAGTTCGCCGTCGCCGCTCCAGCGCACGATGTCGCCGGTGCGGTACATGCGGGTCCCGGGCGGGCCAAAGGGGTCGGCGAGATAGCGCCCGGCGGTGGCGCCGGGCAGACCCGCGTAGCCGCGGGCGAGACCCGCGCCCGCGACGTACAGCTCTCCCGGGACACCCGGGGGCTGGGGCTCCAGGGCCTCGTCGAGTACGTACACGCGGGTGTTGTCCAGGGGCCTGCCGATGGGCAGGACGGCGGGCAGCGGGTCGCCGGCGCGGAAGGGCCGCCGGGTGGCGAACGTGGTGGTCTCGGTGGGGCCGTAGCCGTCGACGACGGTCAGGTCGGGGCAGGCTTCGAGGACCCGGGCGACCACGGCCCCCGGCACGGCCTCGCCGCCGGTCCACACCTCGGTGGCGCCGCGCAGGCAGGTCGGGTCCTCCTGGGCGAGGAGGCGGAAGAGCCCCGCGGTGAGCCACAGGCAGCGCACGCCCCGTTCGGTGATCGCACGGCGCACACCGGCGGCGTCGAGGTCCTCCGGCGGCGCGAGCACGGCCGTACCGCCGTGCAGCAGCGGCACCCACAGTTCGTACGTCGAGGCGTCGAAGGCGTGCGGGGAGTGCACCAGGACCCGCTCGTGCCCGGCGAAGGACCGGTCGAGGGCGAGCGCGGCGACGTCCCGGTGGCGCACGGCGACCCCCTTGGGGGTGCCGGTGGAGCCCGACGTGAACATCAGGTACTGGACGTTGTCGGGGTGCACGAGGGGAATGCGCGGCGCGTCGGACGTCCCGGCGTCGGACGCACCGTCCGCCGCGCCGGCGCCGAGGTCGTCGGCGCCGCCGTCACCGTCGACGCGCAGCACGGTGCCGTCGGGCAGCGCGTCCCGCGCGCTGTCCCGGCAGGCCTCGTCGGTGAGGAGCAGCGCCGCGCCCACGTCGGTGAGCAGGCGCCGCAGCCGCTCCGTCGGCGCCCTGCCGTCGAGCGGTACGTACACGCCACCGGTGCGGGCGAGGGCGAGCTGCGCGACGACGAGGGCGACGGAACGGTGCATGAGGACGCCGACCGGGACCTCCGCCGTGACGCCGAGCGCGGTGAGCCGGGTGGCGAGGGCCGCGGCCCGGTCGTCGAGGTCGCCGTAGGTGAGCTGTTCGTCCCCGGCCTCCAGGGCGGGGGCGTCGGGGGTGCGCCGCACCTGCGCGGCGAACAGGTCCGCCGCGGTGACGTCCGGGGTGTACGCGGCGGTGTCGTTCCAGGTGTCGAGCACCTGGTGGCGGCGGGCGGGGGTCAGCAGGGGCAGCCGTGCGGGCGCGCGGTCGGGCCCGGTCGTCATGCCCTCCAGGAGGACGGTCAGGTACTCGGCCATGCGGGCGACGGTGCCCGCGTCGAAGAGTTCGGGGTCGTAACCGAGCCGCAGGGTCAGTTCGGTGCCGGGGTACGCCACCAGGCTGAGCGGGTAGTTGGTGGTCTCGATGCCGTCGAGGCCGCTCAGGCCCAGCCCGTGGGCGGCGGCGAGGTCGTCGTCGACCGGGTAGTTCTCGAAGACGACGATGCTGTCGAACAGGTCGGCGCGTTCGGGGAGTCCGGTGAAGGCCTTCATCCGCGTGAGGGCCACGTAGTCGAAGCGGCGGTCCTCGCTCTGGTCGCGCTGGAGGTCGCGCAGCCAGTCGAGCAGGGTGCCCTCGCGCTCCACGGTGACCGGGGTGGGCAGGGTCGCGATGAACAGGCCGGTCATGTCCTCGGAGCCGGGCAGCTCGGCCGGCCGGCCGGAGACGGTGGTGCCGAAGACGACGTCCGCCCGGCCCGCCTGCCGGCTCAGGAGCAGCGCCCACGCGCCCTGGACGAGGGTGTTGAGGGTCAGGCCCGCAGTCCGCGCGAGGTCTTCGAGGGCGCGGCTCGTGGCCTCGGGCACGGTGACGCGGACCGCGTCCGTGGACTCGGCGTGGTGGCTCTCGCGCGGCTCGCGGTCGTAGGGCAGCGCGGTGGTCTCGCTCACCCCCGCGAGGCGGTCCCGCCAGTGGCGTTCTGCCTCGGCCCAGTCGCGCTCGCGCAGCCAGGCCACGTAGTCGCGGAACGGGCGCCGGTCGGGTCCGTCCCCGGGGGTGTCGACGGCACCCGGTGCGGCGGTGCTGCGGGCGTGCCGCGCGAAGACGTCCGACAGGACCTGGAACAGGCTCCAGCCGTCGAGGATCAGATGGTGGAAGGACCACACCACGCGCACGGAGGTGTCGGAGAGCCGGGCGAGGACGAGGCGCTGGAGCGGGGCCGGTGTCAGGTCGACGCCGCGCTCGCGGTCCCGGTCGAGGAAGTCCCGCAGGGCCGCGTCGCGTTCGTCCTCGGCGAGGTCCCGCCAGTCGAGGTGGGTGACGGGGACGAGCGCGTGCCGCCGCACCACGAAGAGCGGCTCGGGGACGTCCTGCCACACGACGTGGCCGCGAAGGACCGGGCTGCGGTCGGTGACCTGCTGCCAGGCCGCCGCGAACGCCCCCGGGTCGGGCACGCCGTCCAGGACGAACGACAGCTGCTGGAAGTACACGCGCCGGTCGTCCTGCGACAGGCCGTGGAAGAGCATGCCCGCCTGGGTGGGCGTGAGGGGGTGGACGTCCTCCACCGCGCCGGGGTCGTCGCCCGTGACGCGGTCCACGGCCGCCTGGTCGAGTGCGGCCAGCGGGAAGTCCGAGGGGGTCCGCCCGCCGGTGCCGGGCGTCGCGGCGTGCCGGGCGATGGCCCTCAGCGCGTCGGCGAACCGCCCCGCGAGGCCGGTGACGGTGGCCTGCCGGTGCAGCTCGGCGGAGTAGAAGAAGGTGAACTCCAGCTCCTCGCCGTCCAGTTGCCCCACGACCTCCAGGGCGTGGGGGCGGGTGGAGAGCGGATCGGCGTCCAGCTCCAAGGGGCGGAACGTGCCGCCGTACAGGCTGTCGGGCGCGCCACCGGTCGCGAACCGGCCCAGGTAGTTGAAGCTGACCTGCGCGCCGGGCGCAGGCGGCAGCACGCCGGGCGCGGCCAGGTGGCGCAGGACGTCGTGGCCGAGGCCGTGCCGGGGCACGGCGCGGAGCTGTTCCTTGACCTGCTTGAGCACGGCGTCCCAGCCGGCGTCGGCCGGGACGGCGAGGGCCACGGGGTGGCGGGTGGTGAACCAGCCGACGGTGCGGCTGGTGTCGACGTCGGCGAAGAGCTCCTCGCGGCCGTGCCCCTCGACGTCCACGAGCACGCGCTCGTGCCCGGTCCACGCGCATAGCACGCGGCCGAGAGCGCTCAGGAGCACGTCGTTGACCCGGGTGCGGTAGGTGTCCGGCAGCGTGCGCAGCAGGGCGGCGGTGTCGTCGGCGCCGAGGCGTACGGTGACGGGGCGCGCCGAGGCGTAGGTGTTGGCGCCCGTGAGGTCGCGCGGCAGGTCGACGACGGCGCCCGCGGTGGCCTCGGCCCAGTACGCGGCCTCGTCGTCGAATCCGCCCGCGGCGGCCCGGTCGGTCAGGAGCCGGGCCCAGTGCCGCAGCGGCGAGGACTTCGCGGGCAGCGCCCCGGTCCCGTCGCGGCCCTCACTGCGGGCGCGGTAGGCCCGGTCGAGGTCTTCGAGGAGGACGCGCCAGGACACGCCGTCGACCACGAGGTGGTGGACGGCGAGGTGCAGGACGGCGGGCAGTCCTTCGCCGCGGTCGTGCAGGACGGCGCGCAGCAGCGGGCCGTGCTCCAGGTCGAAGGGGCCGAGGTGCGGCATGTCGGTACCGGGGCCCGTGTGGCGGGTGAGGCGCAGCCGTGGCACGCGCTCGTCGATGCGCCAGCCGGCGCCGCCCTGCTGCCCACCGTTACCGTCGCTCCCGTCGCCCCCGTCGTGGTCGCCGCGTTCGCCGCGGCCGTCGTGCTGGGCGGCGGCGTGGGGGAAGCGGGAGCGCAGGGCGTCGTGGTGGGCGAGGACGTCGTTGAGTGCGTGCTCCAGGGCCGTCGCGTCGACGGTGCCCGCCAGTTCCGTGGAGAGGGTCTGCGCGAAGTGGCCCGCCCGGTCGCCCGCGCTGTCGAACAGCCAGCGCTGGATGGGCGTCAGCGGGGCCGTGCCGGTGGCGGGCACGACCGCGGGGGCCGCGGTTCTGCGCGGTCCCGAGGCGTCCGCGCACCGGGCGAGGGCGGCGACCGTCTGGTGCCGGTAGACGTCGCGGGATGTCACCGTGAGCCCCGCCTGCCGGGCCTGGGCCACCACTTGGATGCTGAGGATGGAGTCGCCGCCGAGGGCGAAGAAGTTGTCGTCGGCGCCGACCCGCTCCACGTGCAGGACCTGCGCCCAGATACCGGCGAGGACCCGCTCGGTGGGCGTGCGGGGCGCGACGTGGCGGGTGGCGTGCGCGGCGGGCGACGGTGCCGGGAGGCGGCTGCGGTCCAGCTTGCCGTTGGGGTTCAGCGGCAGCGCCGAGAGCACCGTGACGGTCGCGGGGACCAGGTAGTCGGGCAGGGAGCGGCCGAGCGTCCTGCGTACCGACTCCGGTTCGACGTGCGCTCCGGGGGCCGGGACGACGTAGCCGATCAGACGCCGGTGGCCGTCGCTCTCCAGGACGGTGGCGGCGCTCTGCGCCACGCCCGCGCAGCCGCGCAGCGCCTCCTCGACCTCACCGAGCTCGATGCGGAAGCCGCGCACCTTGACCTGGTGGTCGATCCGGCCGAGGTACTCCAGTTCACCGCTCGCGGACCAGCGCACCAGGTCCCCGGTGCGGTACATGCGCTCCCCCGCCGTGCCGAACGGGTCGGCGAGGAAGCGGGACGCGGTCAGCCCGGGACGCCCGAGGTAGCCGCGGGCGAGGCCGCCGCCGCCCAGGTACAACTCGCCGGTGACGCCCGGCGGCTGGGGGCGCAGGAGCCGGTCGAGGACGTAGGTGCGGGTACGGGCCACGGGCCTGCCGATGGGCGGGGCCTGGCCGGTCACGTCCGCGCCCGCGAACCAGGCGGTGGCGTAGACGGTGGCCTCGGTGGGGCCGTAGATGTTGGCGACCTCGACGGACGGCATGGCCGCGCGCAGGTCCCGTACCGTCTGCGCCGGCAGCGCCTCGCCCGCCAGGACGACCGTGTCGGCCTCCAGGCCCGCGCCGCCCGCGGTGAGCAGCCGGGAGATCACCGACGGCACGCCGCTGAGCAGTCCGGCCCGCTTCGGTCCCCTCTCGTCGGCGAGTGCCGTCAGGTCGGCGATCACCTCGACGCTGCCGCCCGCGAGCAGCGGGCAGAACAGTTCGAAGACGGACACGTCGAAGTTCAGGGAGGTGGAGGCCACGACGTGCGCGAGGCCCTGTGGGCCGAACCGTTCAGCCGCCCAGGCGGCGAGCGCGGCGACGGTGCGGTGGGTGACCACGACGCCCTTGGGGCGGCCGGTGGAGCCCGAGGTGTAGATGACGTACGCGGGGTGGTCCGGGCGCAGGGGCCGCGCGCGGTCGGTGTCGCTCAGATCCGCGGCGTACGAGTCCTCGGCGTCCCGGCCGGTGGCGTCGTCGGCCGGGCAGTCCTCGATGATCAGCGGCTCGCAGCCGTCGGGCAGGGCGTCCGCGGTCTCGCGGGCGGCCACCACGAGGGCGGGCGCGGCGTCGTCGAGCATGAAGGAGATGCGCTCGCGCGGGTAGCCGGGGTCCACGGGCAGGTATCCGGCACCGGACTTCAGGACCGCCCACAGCGTCGGGAGCAGGTCCGCGGAGCGGGGCAGGCACAGGGCGACGAGCGTCTCGGGTCCGGCCCCGCGGGCCACCAGGAGCCGGGCGAGGCGGTTGGCGCGCCGGTTCACCTCGGCGTAGTCGAGGCTGGTGGGGCCGCAGAGCACGGCGGTGCGGCCGGGGATGGCGGCGACCTGCGCCTCGAACAGGGCGGGCAGGGTGTCGCCGGGCTCCTGGTGGCGCCCCGCGGGCGCGGGCGGGTTCCAGGTTTCGAGCAGGGTGCTCCGCTCGTCCTCCGACAGGATCGACAGCTTGGCCAGGGGGCGGTGCGGGCTCTCCGCCATGCCTTCGAGGAGTCGGTGCAGATGGCCGCTCATGCGGGAGACGGTGTCCGCGCCGAAGAGGTCGGTGTTGTACTCGACCGTGAGGTCGCAGCCGCCGCCGGGCCCCGGCGAGAACTCCAGGACCAGGTCGAAGCGGGACGCCGGGCGCGGCAGCGGGTGTTCCTCGACGCGCAGACCGCCGCAGTCACCGGAGTGGTCCATCGCGGTCTGCTGGACGACGAGGGCCTGCACCAGAGGGGTGCGGCTCGGGTCGCGGGGCGGCGCGAGTTCCTCGACGACGCGGTCGAAGGGCACCCCGTCGTGGGCGAAGGCGTCGAGGACGGTCGCGCGCATGCTCTGGACGAACTCGTCGACGGTCAGGGTGTCGTCCACCTCTTCGCGCAGCACCACGGTGTTGGCGAAGAAGCCGGTGACGTCCTCCAGGTCCCGGCGGCCCCGCCCGTTGGTGATGGTGCCGAAGGCGACGTCCCGCTGCCCGGAGTAGCGGGAGAACAGCACGGCCGCCGCCCCCGCGAACAGGGTGAAGGCGGTGGTGCCGCGCCCGCCCGCCAACTGCCGCAGCCGGGCGACAAGATCGGCGGGAAGGTGGTGGCGGTGGGCGGCGCCCGCGGTGGTGCGCTCGGCGGGCCGCGCCCGGTCGGTGGGCAGGTTCAGTTGCTGCATGCCCGTCAGGTGCCGCTTCCAGTACGCGAGGTCCGTCGCGTGGCTCTCGGCGGGCCGCTCGCGCTCCCACACGGCGAAGTCCGGGTACTGCACGCCGGGCGCGGGCAGCCCGTCCGGGGCGCCGGCGGCCTCCGCGCGGTAGAGCGCGGTGAGGTCCCGGGTCAGGATGCCCACCGACCAGCCGTCGGTGACGATGTGGTGCTGGGCGAGCAGCAGCAGATGGTCGTCGGCGGCGCGGTGGACGAGCAGGGCCCGGGTCAGCGGGCCCGCCGCCAGGTCGTAGGGGCGGCTCAGCTCGTCGGTGAGGATCCGCTCCGCGGCCTCGGCGCGCTGCCCGGCGGGCAGGTCCCGTACGTCGGCGGTGCGCAGCGGCAGCACGGCCTCGCCGCTCACCCGCTGCACGCCCTGCCCGTCGACGGTGTCGAAGGTGGTGCGCAGCGCGTCGTGGCGGGCGGCGAGGCGGTCGAGGGCGCGGCGCAGCGCCGCGACGTCGGGCTCGCCGCGCAGCCGCAGCGCCACACCGGTGTTGTACTCGGAGCCGCCGTCGGAGAGGTCGTCGAGGAACCACAGCCGCCGCTGGGCGCTGGACAGGGGCAGCGGCCGGTCGCGCGGGGCGGGCGGGATCGGCTCCGCGGCCACGGCGGCGCCCGGGTCGGCGAGCAGCGGGGCGAGCGCGGCGATGTTGCGTGCGGTGAAGACGTCCCGTACGAGGAGGCGCACGCCCAGTTCGTCGCGGATCCGCGAGAGGGTCCTCGCGGCGAGGATGGAGTCGCCGCCCAGGTCGAAGAAGTCGTCCTCCACGCCGAGTTCGCCGACCGCGAGGACGTCCTGCCAGATGGCGGCGAGTGCCCGCTCCTCGGGGGTGCGGGGCAGGACGCGGCCCGGGGCGGGCGTGTGGACGGGCGCGGGCAGGGCGTTCCGGTCGATCTTGTGCTGCGGGGTGAGCGGCAGCTCGTCCAGGAGGACGACGGCTGCGGGGACCATGTGGGCGGGCAGGGAGGCGGCCGCGCCCGCGAGCAACTCGGCGGGGTCCGGTGCCCGTTCGGGGTCCGCAGGGGTGACGTAGCCGACCAGCCTGCGGTGTCCGGGCTCGTCCTCGCGGACCACGACCACGGCTTCGCGGACGCCGTCGTGGGCGAGGAGGGCCGCCTCGATCTCGCCGGGTTCGATGCGGAATCCGCGCACCTTCACCTGGCGGTCGACGCGGCCGAGGTACTCCAGTTCGCCGCCGGCGGTCCAGCGGGCCCGGTCCCCGGTGCGGTAGAGGCGGGCGCCGGGCGGGCCGAAGGGGTCGGCGACGAAACGGCCCGCGGTCAGTCCCGGGCGGCCGAGGTAGCCGCGGGCCACGCCGTCGCCGCCCACGAACAGTTCGCCGTCGCCGCCGGGCGGCACCGGGCGCATGTCCGCGTCCAGGACGTGGGCGCGGGTGCCGGGCAGCGGGCCGCCGATCGTCGGCGTGCCGGTTCCCGCGGCCAGGGGCCCGGTCCAGGAGGCGACGATGGTGGCCTCGGTCGGACCGTAGGAGTTGATCATCCGGCGGCCGGGCGCCCAGTCGTCGACGAGGCGGGCGGGGCAGGCCTCGGCACCCACGATCAGCGTCCGCAGGTGGGGTGCGCCGCCGGGGCCGGGGGCCGGCAGGGTGGTGAGGGCGGCCGGGGGGATGAGGGTGTGGCTGATGCGGTGTTCGTCCAGGACGGCGGCGAGTTCGTCGCCGAGCCAGGGGCCGTCCGGCGGGACCACGAGGGTGGCGCCGGTCAGGACGGAGATGAACAGTTCGAGCACGGAGGCGTCGAAGCTGGGGGAGGAGAACTGCAGCACGCGGTCGCCGGGACCCACCGCGTACTGCTGCGCCGCGGCCGCGGCGAAGCCCGCGATGCCGCGGTGCGTGACGGTCACGCCCTTGGGGCGGCCGGTCGACCCCGAGGTGTAGATGACGTAGGCGGCCTGGTCGGCGGCGACCGGCGCGACCGGCGGCGTGACGCGCGCTCCCCCGGCGTCCGCGGCGTCCGCCTCGCCCCAGCCCTCCAGGACGGCGCGGGCCCGGCGCGGGTCGTCGAGGACCACCGCGGGCGCGGCGTCACGCAGCATCAGCTCACGCCGCTCGGCGGGGTAGTCGGGGTCCACGGGCAGGAAGGCGGCGCCGGTGCGGGCCACGGCCAGTTCGGCGGCGATGAGCTCCATGGAGCGCGGCAGGACCAGGGCCACGGTCCGCTCGGGGCCCGCGCCGCGCCGCAGCAGGTCGTCGGCGAGCCGCTCGGTACGCTCCGCCAGTTCCCGGTAGGACCACGTCCGCCGGCCGTCGGTCAGCGCGGGCGCCTGCGGCGTGCGCGTCACCCATACGGAGAAGAGTTCGGCGAGCGGCCGGTACGGCGCCGGATCGGTCCCCGCGCGCCCGGCGGCCGCGGCGGCCTCGGGGAGCCCCGGCAGCGAAGGCGCCGGAGAGGATGTGTCATGCGGCTCGGTCATGGGGGCAGTCCTTCGGAGCGGGGACGATGCTGGTCGCGCCGGTGCGGGAGGCACCCCCGGACGGTGGGGTCGTGGGGGTGCCGCGCCCGCGTGGACGCGGGAAGTCGGCGGAGCGGTGGGGCTGGCGGTGCCGGTGGGTCAGACGGTGCCGGTGCGGCGGGCGGCGCGGCCCGAGATCTGCACGTGGTCGATGACGCCGGTGGCGGGGTCGCGGTGGAAACGCCCGCCGGGTTCGTGCTTGCCGGTGCCGGGGTCGACGAGATCGCAGGTCAGGTCCGGGTAGCAGACCAGGGGCAGCGGCAGGTCACCGTCGACGGACAGCGTGGGGGCGCCGTCCGCGGCGAGGGTGATCCGGTACTCGGTGGGGCCGTTGTGGTACACGCCGGCGCATTCGGGCAGGGCGATGGGGTCGCCCCGGTGTGCGGGTGCCGGAGCGGTCGGCACGCGTACGCCGGTGAGCCGGGTGAGGTCGTCGGCGATGTCCTGCCACAGGGCGGTGGCGCCGCCTGCGTTGCCGGTGAAGGCGACGACCACGCCGCTCTCCGGTTCGGCCCGCAGATGGCAGGAGGTGCCCTGGGCGTTGCCGTCGTGGCCGCACCAGCGGCGGCCGTCCAGGTCGAAGAGGGCGAGGCCGAGTCCCCAGGCGTCCGCGAGGGCTCCCGGGGTCGCGCCGGGTTCGGGCCGCCGCATGCGGGCGGCGACATCGGGCGGGAGCACGGCGGACCGGCCCGCCAAGGCTCTTCCGAGGTGCATCAGGTCCAGGGCGCCCGCGAGGAGGGCTCCGGCCGGTGCCTCCACCGGGGCCAGGTTCTGGTGGGCGGGACGGAGCCGTCCGGTGGCGGTGTTGACGGCGTGCCCCGCCGCGCTCGGCCGAGTGGGGGCCGGGTCGCCGAGGAAGGCGGGGTCGGTGCCGAGGGGGTCGAGCAGGAGGGCCTGCACGGCTTCCTGCCAGGTCATGCCGGTCACCTGCTCCACGAGCCGGCCGGCGGCTATGTATCCGGCGTTGGAGTAGGAGAACCCGGTGCCCGGCGCGAACAGCGCGTCCCGTGCGGTGCACACGCCCGACAGATAGCGGGAGACGGTGCTGCGGGCCGCGGTGTCCGAGTCCGGCCCCGTCGGCAACCCGGCGGTGTGGGCCAGGAGATGACGGACCGTCACATCAGGTAACTCGCGCAGCTCGGGCAGGTACGAGGCGGCGGAGTCGTCCAGGTCGAGGTCCTCGTCGTCGGCCAGGAGGAGGACCACGGCGGCGGTGTAGACCTTGGTGACGGAGCCCAGCGGGACGGCCGTGTCGGCCGTGTACGCGCTGCCGGTGGCGGCGTCGGCCGTGCCGGTGTGGACGCTGATGGTCTCCGTACCGGTGTCCACGGCGAGATGGGCCCCGGGCACCCGGTGGGTGCGGGCGAGGCCGGCGAGGCGGTGCTGCAACTCCTCGCGCAGGAGGGGTGCTTGCCGGTCGACGACCGGTGAGGCGGTGGGATACGGCATGAGAAGGGCACTCCCGTTGGCTGTGGCTCATGGAAGGTGACACGCCGACCGGCGGGGTGGGCGGAGGTCGGCAGCGCCGTGGTCCGGTCGCTAGGGCCTTTTGACCTCGACCGGCAGATGACGCACGCCGACGATGACGGCGGGGTTCTGGTACGTGACGTCGGCGTAGGAGGGGATGGCGAGGTCGCGGTAGTCGTCGAGCAGCATGCGCAAGGCGATCCGCGCCTCCAGGCGGGCGAGGGGCGCGCCGAAACAGAAGTGGATCCCGTGTCCGAACGTGAGGTGGCCCGGACTGCGGCCGATGTCGAGCGTGTCGGGCGAGGCGAAGCGGCTCGGGTCCCGGTTGGCGGCACCCAGGTGGGCCATGACGAGGGTGTCGACGGGCAGTTCGTGCCCGCCGAGCACCACGGGCCGGTTGACGCGGCGCCCCAGTTCAGGGAACGGCGGCAGCAGGCGAAGCACCTCCTCGACGGCGTTCGGCAGCCGGTCGGGCTCCGCGCGCAGGGCGGTGAGGGTGCCGGGGTTCTGGTCGAAGGCGACCAGGGCGTTGCCGAGCAGGGCGGTGGTGGTGATGTGCCCCGCGACCAGGAGCAGGGCGACGAACCCCACCATCTCCTGGTCCGTCAGGCGCACGCCGTCGATCTCGGCGACGATGAGCTTGCTGATGAGGTCGTCGGCGGGGTGCGCCCGGCGGTGCCGGATGTGGTCGAGCGTGTAGCCGTTCATCTCGCGCACGGTCGGCGCTATGGCCTGGAGCGCGCGCTCCAGGTCGGCCGCGTCGGGCGTCTCGCCGAGCTGGTCGCCGCCGAAGAGGGTGGCGGCCCACTCCTGGAACAGCGGATGGTCGTCCGCCGGGATGCCGAGCAGCTCGGCGATCACGATGATCGGCAGCGGGTAGGCGAGGGTGTCGACGACGTCGAATCTGTCCTGGTCCGCGACGGTGTCGAGCAGGCGCCTGCACACGGCTTCGATACGGGGTTCGAGTCCCTGCACCACGCGTGGCGTGAACGCCTGGCTCACCAGAGTGCGGAACTTGCGGTGCTCAGGAGGGTCCATGCCCACGAAGTTGCCCTGTGTGAAGGCTGCGAAGTCCTCCTGGGTGGGGGCGATCGGGGTCATGTCCGAGGAGTACGTCGCCTGGTCGGCGAGCACGGCGGCGACCCCTTGGTAGTCGACGACCTGCCATACGCCCTGCGCTTCGTCGTGCCGGACCGGTCCGGTCTCGCGCAGGGAACGCCAGCGGTCGGTGAGGTTGGCGAAGGGTAAATCCGGCTGTGCCTGTGCGTTGCTGGTCACATCTCTCCCTCGGACGGGGCGCGCGGGCAGGGCGGGGCCACGGGCGGACGGCATCTGGAACAGTCGCGTGCGGCGCGCCGGATCGGTGGGCACCGTGCGACCCGGTGCGGGCGAAGTACCCGCGGGGACGGGGGACAGCGGGGGCCGGGCGGGCGTGCCACCGTGGCGTCCGCGGGCCGGGGCCCGGCGTGCGGGCGGGCCTGTCGGCTCGCACGTCGCACACGCCGGAGCGGGCACGGCTCTCAGGCGTCGATGGTGTCCCCTCCGGGACGCGCGGCGTTCAGCCGTTCGTCACCGGCGTCGCGGGGACCGGCTCAACACGTCCGCCGCATCGCACGTCGGTGCTTCGCCCGTCCCCGAGCATGGGACAGCCCCCTTGGTGCGAACCTTGCCGACATCACACATCCCCCAGTGAAACGTTCACGCAACCGTTGCGCGTGTACTCCCCATGCACTTACGAACAGGTGGCGGACCCGCAGGGGCCGGACGCCCAGGGACGGGTGAGGCGGTGCACACGTCGGCCGGACGCCGTCCGACACTCTGCCCCATGCGCACTCGAAACCACCTTCGTCCCGGTCGAACTCGGCCACAGTCTTCACGGTGGGTCACCGGATAGCAACCCCCCAAAGTTGAACGGATAGTGCTTCTGCTGCCGCACGCAGTAACCGACGAGTAGCTTCCGCGAGGCTTCAACCTCGTACGACGACCTCGTCCGGACCGTCGCCCCTCGCGTGTGCCCCGCCCCCTCCCCCACAAACGCGCGTCTCTTCAAGACGGCGCGTTCTATGCTGCGGACATGTGACCGAAACGCCTCTGACCTGCAAGGAAAGCCCGTTTGACCCCCTGTGCGAATAGCCGGTGAACGCCGGTTGACTTGTTTTTGCCGTTGACTGCCCGAATTCGGGCGCGCGGCATTGACAGCGGCCCGTCAAGTCCGGTGCGGCGGCGGGCGCGTGAGCGGGCCGCAGAGCGGCGCCGACCTGCCCCAAGGGGGAGCATTGGGGGCGCACGGTCACACAGCGTGCGCGGGCGCACGCCCCTGACCAAAGCGGCGTTCGCCACGCCAAAGCCGCCCCGAATGCCCGCCCCTACGCGCTACGTCTTCTTCGCTCAAACTTTCGTGGGCTCTACAGTTCCCCTTCGCGCACACCGAAACGGCCGGGAATGGTCGGTACCACACCCCGGATCCCTCTTGATCGCTTCCGTCCGCTATTGATCCCGTCGAGCGGCAGCTCTGTCGCCTCCCGCGGGACGGCGGCTCCTCGCGGTCCGCTCCCGGCATCTGGAAACCTGGGACGGACACGTTCCCGGGGGACGCGGGGGGAGACATGTGGGGGACCGTCATCGCCGTGCTCGGCACGCTCGCCGGCGTGGCGCTGGCCAGCGCCGCCCAGGTGCGGTCCGAGCGGCGTACGCGCAGGGAGCAGCAGCGGGACGCCTTGAGCAGCGCCGTCGAGCAGGTGCTCGGGGCCCTGGAGACCTACCGCGAGCTGCACTGGCTGCTCATCGCCGACACCCGGGCGGGCGATGAGGACACCCGCGAGGCCCGCGCCGCCCGCTACCGCGCCCGTACCGAAGTCACCCGCGCCCGCGACCGGCTCGCCCTGCTCACCGACGACCCGGCGCTGACGGCCGCCGCCGACGCCGCGGTGGAGGAGGCGATCAGGCTGAGCTACATCAGCGTCGGGCGCGCCATCGACGGGCGCTTCGCCGATCACGTGGAAGCCGATCTGGCGGCGGGGCGCAGGAGCACCAAGGAGGCCCACAACGTCCTGCGCCGGGCGGCGACCGACCACGTCCATCGGCGCGGACCGCGCCGGGGCCGGGCCTGACCGCTGCCCGCACGCCCGCACGCCCGGCTCCCGGCTCCCGTGCCTCTTCGACCGGGGTCGCACGGGCCGTGTGTCGCGTGACGATCTCGGGTACCCCGGCGGGACGGAGCAGGTCGCAGCCCGGGTGGAGGCGGCCGGGAGAGCAGGGAGTGGGCGTGAGCGAGGCGGACGGCCTTGGGGCCTATCGAGGGAAGCGGCACTTCGACCGGACGAAGGAGCCGAGTGGCGAACGTACGCAGCGGCGGGGCGCGGACGCGGCGGGCGCGGCGGACGCGGGTGGCGAGCCCGCGTTCGTGGTGCAGATCCACGACGCGAGCACCATGCACTTCGACTTCCGCCTGGAGGTCGACGGCGTGCTGAAATCCTGGTCGGTGCCCAAGGGCCCCTCCACCGACCCGCAGGACAAGCGCCTCGCGCTGCCCACCGAGGACCACCCCCTGGAGTACGAGACCTTCGAGGGCGTGATCCCCGAGGGCGAGTACGGCGGCGGGACCGTCATCGTCTGGGACCACGGCACCTACCGGCCGACCAGCCACGACAAGAAGAAGCGGCCGGTGCCGTTCGCGGAGTCCCTGGAGCACGGCCACGCCACGTTCGAACTGCACGGCGAGAAGCTGCGCGGGCAGTACGCGCTCACCCGTTTCCACGGCCGCGAGGAGAGGAGCGGCGGCTCGTCGGGGAAGCCGACGTGGCTGCTCGTGCGGACCAAGGCCGGTCCCGGCCCCTCGGGCGGCGGCACCCCCGATCCACGACGGGCCCGCTCGGCGCTCAGTGGCCGCACGCTGCGCCAGGTCGCCGAGGCTCCGGACGCCCCGACGTGGGACCCGGACGACGACGGCCGGAGCGGCACGCGGAACGGCCGGAGCAGCACGCGGAACGGCCGGAGCGGCGGGCAGCGCGGGCGGCGCGGCGAGCAGCGCGGTGAGCGCAGATGAGCGGGCTCCTCGACGCGCTGCCGCCGGAGTCGGCGAGCCGCGTCAGACAGGCCGCGCCCGGTGTCGACCTCGCGGCCTCCCCGATGCTGGCGACGCTCAGCGAGCGCCGCGACTTCCCGCAGGGCTGGATCTTCGAGCGGAAGCTGGACGGCATCCGGGTGCTCGCGGTCCGTGAGAACGGCACGGTGACGCTCAGGTCCCGCACCGGGCGGCGGCTCGACGCCACCTATCCGGAGATCGTCGACGCGCTCGCCGCGCAGGACCGCGCCGACTTCACGGTCGACGGCGAGATCGTCGCCTACGCGCACGGCCGGACGGACTTCGCGCGGCTCCAGCAGCGCATGGGCCTCACCAGGCGTGCCGACGTCGCCGCGAGCGAGGTCGCGGTGACGTACTACGTATTCGACCTGCTGCGCCTGGACGGTGCGGACGTACGGCGGCTGCCGCTGCGCACCCGCAAGTCCCTGCTGCGCCGCGCGCTCTCGTTCACGGCGCCGCTGCGGTTCAGCGCGCACCGCAACGAGGGCGGCCCCGAACTCCTCGCCGACGCGTGCCGGCGCGGCTGGGAGGGGCTGATCGCCAAGCGGGCCGAGAGCACCTACCAGGCGCGCCGCTCGGACGACTGGCTCAAGCTGAAGTGCTCCCGGGGGCAGGAGTTCGTCGTGGGCGGCTTCACCCGGCCCGCCGGTACCCGGGTGGGGCTCGGCGCGCTGCTCATCGGCTACTACGACGACGGCCGGCTGCGGTACGCGGGCAAGGTCGGCACGGGCTTCGACCGGCGCACCCTGCTCGCGCTGCGGGAACGTCTCGACGAGCTTGAGGTCGCCGACCGCCCGTTCGACGGCCGTGTCGCGGAGCGGGCCGCCCACTGGGTGCGGCCGGAGCTCGTGGCGCAGATCGCCTTCACGGAGTGGACGCGCGACGGGATGCTGCGGCACCCCCGCTATCAGGGGCTGCGGGACGACAAGGCCCCGCACGAGGTCGTCAGGGAGCGCGGGGAGCCGTGAGCGGTCCCCGGGCTCACCGAAGACCACGCCACAACTCGCCCGCGCCCGGGGCCGGACCGCCCTGTCAGGCTTCGCCCTCCCCCACCTCGAGGCGCGGCCAGTCGGCGAGGTCCCGCAGCAGTTGCCGGTCGTGCGTGGCGACGACGACGGCGGCGCTGGTGGTGCGCAGCGCCTCGGTCAGCTCGTCGACGAGGGTCGAGGACAGGTGGTTGGTCGGCTCGTCGAGCAGGACGAGGCCGGGCCGCCCGGCCAGCGCGAGCGCCAGGTCGAGACGGCGCCGCTGCCCCTGCGACATGCGCCCGACCGGGGTCCGCAGCGCCTCGGAGTCCAGCAGCCCGAGCGCGCCCAGGGGTACGGCGTCGGCGTCGTGGAGCGCCCCGCGGGCCACGAGGCGCCCCACGTGGCGGGTGTGGACCTCGCGGGCGGTGAGGTCGGGATCCTGCTCGGCGGTCTCCTGGGTCACGCGCACCACCCGTGCCCCCGCGGCCGTCCGGACATACCCCTCGGTGGGGGCGAGCGCACCGGCGAGCACCGCGAGCAGCGTGGACTTCCCGGCGCCGTTCGGTCCGGTGACGAGCAGCCGGTCGCCGCCGACGAGGGTGAGGCCGACCGGCGCGGTCAGACGACCGGCGACCGTGACGCCGTGCGCCCGCAGCTGCGGGGCGCCCGGGCGCACGCCGGGGTCGGGCCACCGCAGCGCGGGCGGCGGTTCCGGCACGTCGATCCGGTGCGCCTCCAGGGCGTCCTGCTGCCGCTTCAGGGCTTGTACGACACCCGGCGCGCGGGACTGGCGCTGGTGCTTTCCGGTGCCCTTGTCGGGCCGCCAGCCGGTGGCGAGCCGGTCCCGGGCCCTGGAGACGGCGTCCTGCAACCGCCGGTGTTCGGACTGCTGTTCCTCGTGGTCCTGCTCCCAGCGCTCGCGCTCACGACGGCGCGCGTCCTGCCAGGCGTCGTAGCCGCCGGCGTACAGGCGCGGCGCCCCGTCGCGGGTCGGGTCCAGGTCGAGGTACCGGTCCGCGACGTCGCGCAGCAGCGCCCGGTCGTGGCTGACGAGGGCGAGGCCGCCGTCGTGGGCACGCAGCCTGCGGGTGAGGAAGTCGAGACCGGCCGCGTCGAGGTGGTTGGTCGGCTCGTCCAGGAGCAGCACGTCGTGGTGCGCGCCGAGCAGGCAGGCGAGCCGGACCCGGTAGCGCCGGCCGACCGACAGGGTCGACAGCGGCCGGTCGCGGTCGGTGCAGGCGCCGAGGGCCGCGAGCGCCACGTCGACGCGGCGCTCGGCGTCCCACGCGTCGAGCCGCGTCGCGGTGTCGAGCGCGGCGGCGTACCGGTCGTCGGCTGCGGGGTCGCCCGCGGCCAGGGCGAGGGTCGCCTCGTCGAGCGCGGCGAGGGCGGCGCGGGAGGCGGCGACCGCCTCGGACGTCAGCGTGCCGACGGTCGCCCCGGCGCGCACGGACAGCTCCTGCCGGGCGAGGCCGATCGTGCCGGTCCGGTGCACGGTGCCCGCGTCGGGTGCGACGAGCCCGGCCAGGGCGTGCAGGAGGGTCGTCTTGCCGCGGCCGTTCTCCCCGACGACGGCGAGCCGCGACCGCGCGGAGACGGTGACCGAGAGGTCGTTCAGGATTCGCCTGGCCCCGCGGGTGACGGTGATGCCTTCGGCACGGACATGGGCGCTGCCGCCCGCCGCGACGGGCGGGGAGACGGCCTGGGGGGTGGTGTCGGGAGTGGTGTGAGGGGTGGTCGTGGGGTTCAACGGTGCTCCGCAGCTCGCAGTGGAGCCGGGCAGCGGGAGGGGCCGCCCGGCGGGAACCGGAACGGCGAGCGCTGATTCAGTGCTTCAGTGCTTCAGTGCTTCAAAGCTGCTGAGAAGGCGCCGCCGTCAGCGGGCGGATCGAACCTTCTGCGACCAGATGCCTCGTGCCATGTGTTCATGCTACATCCGTCCCGCGAGAGGCGTCCGAGGTTTTTCCCAGCGCACGGCTGCCCGCGGCGCAGCTCTCCCTCAGGTCGGCGAACTCCGTGTCGGTGAGCTCCCGGCGGGCGGTGCCGCGCCGGCCGGTGACGAGCCGGGTGCTCGCGTGGTCGAGCCACTGCGGTGACGGTTCGACGCCCACGAATGTGGCGAGGCGGGTCAGCTCCTTCCGGGGGTCGTCGAGGAGGTCCTCGTAGGCGAGGGTCATGCGCCGGTCGGCGGGGAGGGTGTCGAGGAACCGGGCGCCGTCGACGACGAGTTCCGACCAGAGGGTGCCGAACCGGCGCGGGGGCAGGTCGCGGTCGCGTACGAGGGCGGGGTCGAAGCGGTCGCCGAGCAGGGGTGCCAGGTCCGGGGGCAGGGAGCGCACATGTTCGTCCGTCAGGTCGTGGAAGCTGTCGACACCGGCGCGTTCCTTGATCTCGCGCAGCAGGGTGATCGTGCGGTATCCGGGGTGGCGGCTCATGGACAGCGCGCAGTCGGGGCCGTCCCGGAACAGGTGCACGAACTTCGCGTGGGGGAAGGCGGCCCGCAGTCCCGGTGCCCAGCCCGTGGAGTAGCCGGAGCGCTCCACGACGGCGGTGCGTCCGAACCGGGCGCGGAGCCAGGCGAAGAGCGCCTCGTGGTGCGCGGCGGCGGCCGCGACGGGCCGGCAGGCCACGGCGGTGCGGATCTCGTCGAGCAGGCCGTCGGGGTCGTCGGTGAGGTGCGGGAGGACCATGTGGGAGAGCGCGGGAATA
Organism: Streptomyces typhae; assembly: GCF_009755605.1. Classification (GTDB taxonomy): domain Bacteria; phylum Actinomycetota; class Actinomycetes; order Streptomycetales; family Streptomycetaceae; genus Streptomyces; species Streptomyces typhae. The sequence continues at coordinate 128,118 of NZ_WPNZ01000005.1, read as the reverse complement.
CCGGTGGTCTCCGGCGTGTACCGGCCGGGGCGGCGGGTGTAGAGGAACTCCGGCATCGGCAGCCCGCTGCGGACCATGCGCTCGAAGTGCGGTGCGGGCCGGAACAGCGCCTCCCAGAACTCCGCGCCCGACACCGGGTCCTGCGGGAAGGCCGCGTCGCCGACCGAGGCCATGTACTCGTTGAGGCTCAGCACGTCGGGGTGGGTGTTGAGGATGCGGGAGAGCGCGGTGGAACCGCTGCGGCCGGTACCGACGACGAAGGTCAGAGGGCTCGGGGTCAAGGTCACCTTCCAGGGCTTCGAACGCGTTGAGCTGGGCTTCTGTCCCGGATTGTTTCCGGACGCCGTGGAGGGAAATCGCCCCTGTTCCATCTGGTCATCGAAGGGCACCAACCCGCCATCCGGGGCGGAGCGGACTCGTCCGGTGTGCCGCCGCTGCCACAGTCCGGGTGCGGCGCCCCTCGGGGCCCGTGCAGGGAGTGCACGGACCGACCGACACAAGGAGTTGACCTCGTGAAGAAAGAGACCGGCATGCTGTGTACTGCCGTCGTCCTCGCATCCGTGGCCCTCGTCGGCCAGGCGAGCGCGGTGCCCGCCGATCACTCCCCCGCTGCCGCGAGGACCGCTGCCGGGGCAGCCGACTCGGGGCAGCCGGGCGTCCTGACCGACCAAGTGCGGTACGCGCCGTTCACGCTGAACCACCATGAGTCCCTCAGCTCCGACACGGCCACGCTGGTGCAGCAGTCCGACGGCAACTTAGTGATCTACGACGAGTTCAACCGGGCCAGATGGGCGGCGGACACCGTCGGCCAGGGGTGGACCACCCGCTTCCAGACGGACGGCAACCTCGTCGTCTACACCCGCAGCGGACGCCCGGTCTGGGCGTCGAACACCGATGGCTACCCGGGTGCGCGGCTGGTCGTCCAGGACGACGGCAACGTCGTGATCTATCACGGCAACCGGGCGATCTGGGCCTCCGGCACGGATCACTGACCTGAGCCGGAACGACCGTCACGGCGTTCAGCACAGTTCATCGCAGGCCGGGCCGCCTCCACCGGGCCCGGCCTGTTCGTGCGGGCCCGGCAGCGGGGCCCGGCGCTCATGCCCCGGAGCCGGAGCCGGGGCCGTTGCGGTGTCGGCTCAGGGTGCGGGCGCACCAGCCGATGACGGCGGCGTTGGCGAGGGCTCCGACGGCGACGGACACGATGAACATGGCGCTGTGCTCCGGCAGCACCAGCAGGATCAGGCTCGCGGGAGCGGTGGCGAGCACCGGGACCACTCCGGCCATGGAGGCGTCGGGCGTGTCGATGGAGCTGACGACCAGGGCCCAGACGAGCAGGCCCGCGCAGAGCGCCAGGTAGACGAGGGCGAGGGGGTGGGTCAGTACGGCGCGACGGGACCGGGGGCTCGGCATGGTGGTCGGTTCCTTGGGTGTGGTGCGCACGGGGCGGTGCCCTTTCCGGCGGTGGCGGGTGGGGGGATCGGGATCAGTCGTGGGGCTGGGGGCGGTCGGGGCCGTCGGGGCGATCCCGGGGGGGGCAATCGTGGGAGGGGAGGTCAGTCGTGGGGGCCCGGTGGGTTGGCGCGGGCCAGGCCGAGGTCGTAGGCGAGGATCGTGGCCTGGACGCGGTCGCGCAGGCCGAGCTTGCGCAGCAGGGCGTTGACGTGGGACTTGACGGTGCCGACGGTGATGTCGAGGTCGGTGGAGATCTCGGCGTTGTTCAGCCCGGCGGCGACCAGGGTGAGGACGTGCCGCTCCCGGGCGGTGAGGGCGTCGAGGGCGGCGGGGCCGGGTCTCGCGGGGTGCGGCCCGGCGGCGTAGTGGCTGATGAGGCGGCGGGTCGCGGACGGCGCGAGAATGCTGTCGCCCGCGGCGACGGTCCGGACGGCCTGGAGCAGATCGGGGGCGTGGACGTCTTTCAGAAGGAAGCCGGAGGCACCGGCCTGGAGCGCGCCGAAGACGTAGGTGTCCAGGTCGAACGTGGTCAGGACCAGGACGCGGGGCGCGTCGGGGCGGCCGGTGAGGATGCGGGTCGCGGCGATGCCGTCGAGTTCGGGCATGCGGACGTCCATGACGACGACGTCGGGGCGGTGTTCCGCGGCGAGGCGCACGGCGGCGGCTCCGTCCCCGGCCTCCGCCACGACGCTCATGTCGGGGGCGGCGTCGATCACGGCCGCGAAGGCCGTGCGGACGACGTGCTGGTCGTCGGCGACCATCACCTTCAGAGTCATCGGGGGTCCTCCTCGGCGCGGACCCCGGCGGGGTGCGTCGACGGGGTGTGCGGCAGCCGGAGTTCGACCGTGTCCGGTCGCGGCGTGGTGAGGGTGCCGCCGAGCGCGGCGGCCCGGGTGGCCAGGCGCTGCCGGGCCGGGGGCCGCGTCGCGCGGGGGACGCCGGTGGCGGTGAGGGTCAGGATGTCGTCCGTACGGTCGAGGGCGAGGGTGGCGGGCTCGTCGCCGCACGTCTCCAGGATGATCTCGGCGGCACGGTAGGTGGCCAGGTCGACTTCCGGGGACAGGGCGGCGGGGAAGCGGTCGGTGATGCGGACGTCGACCTGGCGGCCGGTGGCGCGGTACTGGTGCAGGAGCAGGTCGAGGGCCTGGAGTGTGGGCTGTGGCCGCAGGCTGTCGCCCGGCGCCCCGGGCCCGCTCCCCCCTTCGTTCCCCTCGCCGTTCCTGACGGTGTCGAGCAGGGCGCGCATGGCGGTCAGCGCGTGCCGGGCCCGCTCCGCCGTCTGCGGGAGGTGTCCTGCCTCGGCCTGCTCGACGACCTCGGCGGTGCGGGCGAGCACGGTGGTCTCCAGGCCGACGGTGATACGGCGGCGCTCGGCCCAGGCGTGCCGGACGGCTTCATGCGTCCAGGCGGTGAGGCTGTCCTCGTGCGTGGCCCTGGCCCGGTGCCTGCGACGGCCGTGCCCGGTGCCGAGCACCCAGGCCGCGGCGGTGACGAGCGCGCCGCCCGCACCGGCCGCCGCGACGGCACCCGGCGCCGGTGAGCTGCGGACGAGCAGGACGACGGCCACCGTGACGGCGTGCACGGCCGCGACCGCCGCCGGGAGTGTCCAGCACGGGACCGCCCGTACGGTCTCGTACGGTGCCGACCGTCCCGGCGGGACGAGGGGGAGGGTGGGTCCGTCCGCCACGGTGCGGGCGGCCACGGCGAACAGCGCCGCGCAGGTGGCGAGCGCGCCCAGGGCGGGCGGCAGGACCGCGGGGCCGGTGTAGGGGGCGGCGGACGTGGCCAGGGGCCACAGCACGCCCAGGGTGAGCAGCGCGGCGAGAGTGGCGCGTGGTGCCCGGCGCAGCCAGAGCAGTGTGGTCGCCTGCGCCGTGGCCAGGAGGGCGAAGAACACGCCGACGGAGATGTCTGCGCCCGCGGAGGCGGCGTGGTCGCGGATGACGACCGTGGGCAGCAGCGGTTGCAGGCACAGCCCGGCGGCGGCGACGCACTGGGCGAGGCGGTGGCCGCGGGGCGCGCTCGCCGCCGGTCCCGTGCCGGTCCGTCCGGGGAGCACGGCGTGGACACGCCAGCCACCCTCGGGGGTGGGGCCGGTGGTGAGGGTGCCGCCCGCTTCCCGGGCACGGCTGCGCAGGAGGTTCTGCCCGCGGCCGCCGCCCAGGCCGCGGGCAGGTGCCGACGCCGAAGGCGAAGGCGACACCGATGCCAATGCCGACTCCGACTCCGACTCCGATGCCGATGCCGATGCCGATGCCGATGCCGATGCCGATGCCCCAGGAGTGTCGGCGGCCACGGAGGCCACCGCGGGCGAGGGTTCGTTGGTGACGGTGATCTCGGTGTGCGTGTCGCCGTAGACGCACGTCACGGTGGTCGGGGTGCCGAAGGCGTGGCGCACGGCGTTGGTCAGCGCCTCGCGGATGATGCCGTACGCGGCGTCGGCGGTGGTGCCGTCGGGCGGGGCCTGGATGTCGCAGGTGAGCGGCTGCCCCAGGGCGCGGAACCCGGCCACGAGGTCGTCCAGGCGGTCCTGGGGTGCGGGCTGCTCCTGCGGTGAGTGCGCGGCGGGGGTCTTCACCGCGCTGAGGGCGCGGGTGACCTCGCGTCCGGTCTCCGCGGCGAACTCGGCTGCTTCGACGGCCAGTTCGGGGCGCTTCTCGCGGAGTTCGAGGGCGGCTTCCACGGTGACCACGACGGCGGTGAGGTGATGTGCGCTGATGTCGTGCAGTTCCCGCTCCATGCGGCGGCGCTCGGCCGCGGGCAGGCGGTGGCGTTCGGCCCTCGCCCGGTGCAGGCGCTGTTCGGCGGCGTGCCGGGCGGCCCTGGAGCGGCGCACGTACATGCCGGTGGCCGTGGCGGCGGCGTACAGCAGGACGGTGGCCCCGAGGGCGAGGCCGTCGCGGTCGCCGAGGCCGTGCAGGCTGAGCCCGTGCAGGGCCTGCCACGCGGCGAGCGTTCCCGTGCTCAGCAGGGCGGTGGGGGTGTCGCGCTCGGCGGCCACGGTGTGCAGGGCGAGGGCGACACCGGCGGTGCCGATGACGGCCACCGCTGGGACGGGCAGGGCCTGGGCGACCATCGCGCACGCGGCCGCGACCAGGACGAGGGCGGGGACGGGGTGCCTGCGGCGGGCGGCGAGGGCCGCGGTGGCCAGACCGTCGACCAGCGCCGCCGCGAGGAGCTCCGTCGCGGCGGGCGGGCGGCCGGCGAGGAGCGCCGTTCCCGGCCACAGCGCGGCCTGGACGGCGAGCAGCAGGACCGGCGCGTACCGGTCGTTCAGTCGATCCATGATGCACCCAGGCTAGGGGCGTGACCTGGGCACGAGCATCGGGCCTGAGGGCGAGACGGACGTCTAACCAGAGATGGAGAGGTCCGGCCGGGGTCGACTCTCCGATGGGGAGCACGGCGAACCGCCCGCGAGCACGGCGAACCGCCCGCGAGCACCGCGAACCGCCCGCGAGCACCACGAACCGCCGGTGCGCGCGACGAGGCCCGTCGGCCCGACGTGTCAGCGCCGGTCCCCGCAGAGCGCCGTCCGCACGGCCGCCTTCATGTCGTCGCTCTGCGCGTCCGAACCGCCCGGGTCGACGTTCACCATGACGGTGGCCTGCCGTCGTCCGTCGGCCGTGGTGCCCGCCGCCGTCTCGTACCCCAACATGTCGCCGGTGTGCCCCCAGTAGCGGCCGCCGCACGGGAGGGGCCTGCTCTCCAGACCGAGGCCGTAGGCCCGGCCGTCGGAGTTGCCCGTGGGGCGGGTGCGCGTCATCTCCCGCTGCTGGGCCGGGCGCAGCAGCCTGCCGCGTACGAGGGCGTCGAGGAACCGGTTCACGTCGGTGCCGCTGGAGATCATCGAACCGGCGGGGCCCGCGACCGTCGGGTTGATCGCGGTGACGTCCACGAGCGGCGCGTCCTTGCCCGTGCGCGCGTATCCGCGCGGGTGCGGCCCCGGGATCCTCGCGGAGTCGCCCGGTACGTAGGTGTCGCGCAGGCCGAGGGGTGCGATCACGCGCCGCCGGATCTCCGTGCCGTACGCGTGTCCCGTGATTTTCTCGATGACCATGCCGAGCAGCAGATAGCCGGTGTTGGAGTAGCGCCAGCCGGTGCCCGGCTCGAAGGTCGGGGGGTGGGCGAGCGCGATGTCGACGAGGTCGCGGAGGTCGTGGTGGGCCAGCGGGTCCTTCAGGACGTCCCCGGGCCTGAGGTGGTCGAGGATGTCGGGCAGGCCACTGGTGTGCTGGAGGAGCTGCCGGACGGTGATCTTCCGGCCGTCGTTGCCGTGCCCGCGGACGACACCGGGCAGATAGCGCTCCACCGGCGCGTCCAGGGCCACGCGGCCCTCCCCCACCAGCTGGAGCAGCACGGTCGCCACGAACGGCTTGGTCATGCTGCCGATCCGGAATCTGCTGCCGGGGCGCACCGGCGCCTGCGTCCGTACGTCCGCCACTCCGCCGGTGAGCACCGTGGTGGCGCGTCCGCCGCGCACTTCGAGCAGCGCTCCGGGTCCGCCGTCGACCGTCGTCAGCCGGTGCACGAGGGCACGCAACCGGGCGTGGTCGGCGCCGCGGGCGGTCTCGGCGGCGACGTCGCGGCTCGCCGGGTCGCCGCCGTGCGGCGCGGCAGCCGTGAGCCCGACGACGACGGCCAGGGTGAGCGCGCCGCCCAGCGCGCGCCGCTTGTGCTCGGTCACGTGGATGTCCCCTCGATCGTGGAGGCAGGCGCCTCCGGATGTGCGGGGTGTCGCGGGACGCGCGGGCGTCCCGGAGCGCGCGGGGTTCCCGCCGCGTGCCCCGCCCGTGCGGCCGGGCCGCGTCGCACCCGGAGGTGGACGCGGCCCGGCTGCCCCCGTGCCTCCTACGATCTCCGGCGCGCGCGGGCCGACGCGATGGGGCGGGCCTGCGGGTCCGTGGTGGGGTTAACCCCCTTCTCCCGGACCGGAGTTGCTCAGGAGCCTGCCGTCCCCTGGTACTGGTACAGCTCGGGCACCGACACCTTGATCGGCTCCTGTGTGGTGCGGGCGATCACGACGACCACCGGCTCGACGGGGTCGGGGTTCTCCTCGCGGTGCGGGACGAACGGGGGCACCAGGACGAAGTCACCGGGGTCCGCGGTGATCCGCACCTCCTGGGTGCCGTCGTGGAAGACGAACACGGGGTGCCCGCTGACCACGAAGATCCCGGCCTCGGACGCGCCGTGGTGGTGGTTGTCCGTCGCGCTCAGCGGCGGGTTCTCCACCCGGCCCATCCAGAGCCGCCGCGAGCCGACGGTGGCGCCGCTGATGGCCGCGTAGCCGTCCAGCTCGTCGGACCGTACGTGGCGCACGCGGTTGCCGAGCGGCGTCCCGCCGGGCGCGGCCGGTACGGATCCGGTGTTCTCCAGGGTGTTCATCGCATGACCTCCTGAGTCGGGTGCGAGGGCCTGACGGCCGCCGGTCACCAGGCTGCGCCGGGCACAGCAGTTTCAACAACTCAAGTTGCCGGATCAGCAATACGGGAAGTACTGGTGACCGGACGTCAGGGGCCGCCGCGCGGTCCGGTGCCGGGGCCCGGCCGACCTCCCCAGCCGGAGTCTTCGGTACGGAACCGTGCGTTGACGCTCATCCTTTTCTCCGGAATCAGGGGAGGGCACCGGGCTCGCGCACCGGGCCGTCGGGGCCGGGGTCGGCCGAGGTCGGCGTACTGGGGGCTCCCGCGCGGGCAGGAGGGCAGCGCGGCCGGACCCTGGTGGGCCGGGGGTCGGCCGGGTGAAATTGACGCTATGACATTTTCACCCGGTCATCAAGTGGCTACGATGCGCCTGTCAACCGTGTCCTTCCAGCCAGTCGCGGGAGCCCTGCCATGCCTGAACGCCGTTTCGACGGCCGGCGTCTGCGCTCGGCGCGGACCGCCGCCGGCTTCACGCAGACCGGCCTCAGCAAGGCCCTTGGCGTGTCCCGCTCCGCGGTCACCACCTGGGAGAAGGGCCGGGGCCCCGACCCCGAACGCCTCCCGGCCATCGCCGAGGTGCTCAACTGGGACCTCAACTCCCTCTTCCCGCGCGCCGGGGCGCCCGACCTGGCCGACCTCAGGTGCGACGCCGGGTTCGCGCAGTACGAGATCGAGAAGCTGGTCCGCGGCAAGGACGCCGCCCGCTGCGCCGAACGCGGCGTCCGCCGCCTCACGCCCGCCCTCGCCTCGGCGTTCGCTGACGCCTACGGAGTGAGCGAGGCGGAGCTGCGGGCCGCGGAGGACCGCTCGTTCGGCGACGGCGGCGCCCCGGGCGGTGCCGCGCCCGCCGACGAGAAGGACACGCCGATACCGACGACCCTGGCCGAGAAGATCACGTACCTCCTGGAGCAGACCTACTCGGGAGCTCAGGACCCGCCGTCGGACGCGGACATCGCCCACGGCATCAACAAGGCCGCGGGATCACCGGTGATCACCGCCGCCGGCGTCGAGGACCTGCGCACCGGCGTGGTGACGGAGGCCTCGGCCGTCATCCGGGAAGGGCTCGCCGAGACCTTCGGCGTGACCGCGTTCTTCTTCCAGCCCGACGACCTCACGATCGTGCGGACGATCGTGGAAGGGCTCCAGACCCTCAAGCTCGTGCGCAGCGGCGACATCCAGCACATCGCCACCCGGGGCATCGGACCCGAAGGCCTGCCCGCGGAACTCCTCGCCGCGGTCAACGACCTGGTGGCCAACCTCCCGGAGCTCCACCGGCCGGAGCCCGGCAAGCCGGACGGCGACACACCCGCCCGCTGACCCGCGGGCGCACTCCCTCAGGCCTCCTCCCTCAGGCCTCCTCCCTCAGACACACGCCGGTCTCAGGCACCTTCCGGCAGGGCGCGCAGCGCCAGCGAGAGGGCCACGAGGTGCTGCACCTCCGCCTCCCGGTCGTCGCCGCCGGGCGACACGGCGAGCGGCGTCCCGGGCCGCGGCTCGGCCTGCCCGCCGCCGCGCACCGCCTCCGCCGCCTGCCGCAGCCGCGCCGCCAGGTCGGCGGTCGTCAGGCACTCGGGGGCGGGCCCGCCGGACCGCAGCCGGGGGCTGATGCGGACCAGGCCGTCCCGGCACTCCACGACCCGGCGCGCGTACCGGCGGTGCACCGTCCTGCGGCCCCGGCGCGCGTCCGGCAGCACGGTGTCGGGGTAGGCGGAGGACAGCAGCCGCCACAGCGGCTCCAGTTGGCGGTAGGTGCGGCGGTGGCGGAACCAGAGGCGGCCCGCGGCGATACGGCTGCGGGCTCCCGGCCAGGTGACGCCGAGGACGAACACCGGGTAACCGACCGCCAAGAGGATGCCCGTGCCGAGGGTCAGCCACCGCGGCACGGCGACGCCCCAGATCCGTACGACGACGAATCCCGCCCGCCACCCGGTGGAGACGAAGAGGCCGGCGATGCCGCCGGTGGTGATCCAGAGCCCGGTGGCCTCCGGACCGCTCGACCTGCGGGCGTAGCGGTGGGTGCGGCGCCCGGCCACCGCGAGCGTGTGGAGCATGTACAGGCCGACGCACAGATAGAACGCGGCGACCTGCGGGACCGTCATGTCGGCATCCTCGAACGTGCTGTGCAGGACGGCGTGTCCGGGCGCCGTGAGCGCGTCGAGCGCGAGGAAGCCGAGCACGCCGAGCAGCACCGCGCCCTCGGCACGGACCCTGCGGCGCGTCGCGGGGCCGTCGTCGGCGGAGCAGAGGAAGAAGACCATCAGGCTGTACGTCATGCCGAGCGTCAGGGCGTTCAGCATGAGCTTGGCGGCGCCGGTGCCGAGGACCCCGTCCATGCTCTCCGTGGCGCCCGGCATGGCCATCGACATCGCGGCACACCCCGTGCACAGGGTCAGCCACCGCAACGGCCGGTTCTCCGGCCTGCGCCGCAGCTGATGGATTTTCCAGACGGTCGCGACGGCGAGGACGACGAAGAAGGCGGTGTAGTACATCTGCCTACAGCCACCCGCGGCTGTCGCCGAGCGCGGAGTGCACCCGGCGCAGCTCGGGGTCGTCGGGCCGGGGCGCGGCCACGGAGTTCAGGACACAGGCCCACTCCGTGATGATCGTCGCCGCCCGCTCCGCCTCGCACTCCTGGGCGTCGTCGTAGGCGCAGCGCGTCATGACGCGGCGCACCGCCTCGGGGCTGAGGCCGGGGACGAGCAGGCCCCACCGGTCTCCGTCGGGCGCCGTCCCGTGGTCGCACCAGATGTGGCCCATCACCTCGTGCAGGACGATGTGGTCCTGGTGCATGCGCGTCGTGTGCTGCTGGTAGAACACGAGATCGGCCCCGGGGGTGCTCACCCAGAGGCCGAGCGGGCCCGGGACCGGCAGCGGGTAGGGGCGCAGGACGATCGGCCGCCGCCGCTTGCGTTCGAGGGCGCGGCACAAGGAGTCGACGCTCAGCGGGGGTTGCACGTCGAGGTCGCGCAGTTCCTGCCGCAGGCGCCGCTTCAGGTCCCGCTCGGCCGCCCGCTCGCGCCGCCCGGCCGTGACGAGGCCGCGGACCCGCAGGCACAGTGAGCGGACTCCGTGCGACGCGGCGGCCCCTCGCGCGGAGTCCCCCCGCGGCTCGCCCGGCCCGCCGTCCGCCGTGCGCTCCTCGATGCCGGGCATCGCCACCTCGCTGCTCCCGTGTTGGCCCATGACGTCACGCGAAGAGTAGCCGCCCGCTCACGCGGCGCCGCGACAGGCCTCGGCGTGGACGCGGTGGACGGCCCGGCAGCGGTCGGCGGATCAGCGCGGGCGGCGCGCGCGCAGGACGGTGTCGTGGGTGTGGTGGGTGCCCGCGGGGGCCGGGGTGGTGCGCGGGCGGGTCTCGTCGACCAGGACCGCCCAGTCGTCGTCGAGCAGTTCCGCGATGTCGCCTGGCTGGTAGTAGTCGTACGGGTCGACGCCGAGTTCCTCGCGGGGCGGCAGGTCGGCGAGGTCGTGGCCAGTGAAGAGCAGGGTGCCGCCGGGCGCGACAGCGGCGAGGAGGCCGCGCAGCGCGGTGTGTTGACGCTCGCGCGGGAGCGGGAAGTAGTGGGCGGACACCAGGTCGAAGGCCCCGACCGGGGGCGGTGTGGCCGTCAGGTCGGTCCGCGCCCACGCCACACGCCCCTCGACGCCGTCCGCCGCCGCGGCCGTCGCGGCGGCGCGTTCCAGGGCCGTCCGGGAGATGTCGACCGCGGTGACCCGCCAGCCGCGCCGGGCCAGCCAGAGCGCGTCGGCGCCTTCGCCGCAGCCCACGTCGAGCGCCTGTCCGGGCGCGAGGCCCGCGGCTTCGGCGACGAGCACGGGGTTGGGCGCACCGCTGAAGAGCTGATCGCTGCCGCCGTACTTCTCGTCCCAGTACTGGGCGTCCATGGCCGGTCTCCTTGCTGACGTGGGTGGCGTGTCCACGAAGTCGACATCCACCACCAACGTGCCTCCGTCCAGGAGGGACCGACAAACTTCTTTGCGGAAATCGCAAAGGCCGAGCGGCCGCCGGAGCGAGGGTCACGGGATGCGGGCGACGGCTCCGTAGCCGACGTCCTCGCGGGTGGGGGTGGTGCTGCCGTCCGGATGCCATTCGGGCATGGGCACCAGGCCGGGCTCGACGAGGTGCAGCCCTTCGAAGAAGGAGGCGATCTGCTCGGTGGGGCGCAGCCGGTAGCCGAGGCCGCCCGATTCGGCGTACTGGTCGGCGGCGGCGGACAGCCGGGGGCTGGGGGCGGAGTGGCTGAGGACGAGCACGCTGCCCGGGGCCGCGCGGTCCACGAGCCGGCGGACGAGGGTGTGGGCCTCGGTGTCGTCGTGGACGTGGCCGAGGACGTCGGACAGGACCAGGGCGACCGGCCGGTCGAAGTCGAGGACCGCGGCGGTCTCCCGCAGGATGCGGTCGGTGTCGCGCATGTCCGCGTCCAGGTAGGAGGTGCGGCCCTCGGGAGTGCTGTCGAGGTAGGCGTGCTGGTAGAGCAGGACCATGGGGTCGTTGTCCACGTAGACGACGCGGGCGTCGGGGTGGGCGCGCTGGGCGAGTTCGTGGACGTTGGGCTCGGCGGGCAGTCCCGCGCCGAGGTCGAGGTACTGGCGCAGGCCCTCCTGCTCGGCGGCGAACCGCACGGCGCGCCACAGGAACTCACGACTGGAGCGGGCCAGGTCCTTGATCTCGGGCACCATGCGGGCGAACTCGTCGGCCGCCTGCTTGTCGGCGGGGTACCAGTACGGGCCGCCCTGGAGGTAGTTCCACCAGCGGGCGCTGTGCGGGACGGTGGGGTCGACGCCGGTGGGGGCGGTGCGCGGATCAGCCATGCCGGTTCTCCTCTGGGGGCAGATGGGGTGCGAGGGCGGTGGGCCAGGTGGCGGCCGCCGCCGTGTGGTCCAGGGCCAGACGCCAGCGGGCGACGGTGTCCTCGTCGTCGGTGACGGTGGTCGCCGCGGGACGGTGCTCCACGACGTGGTCGGGGATGTCGGCGTCCACGCGCAGGTGACGCACCGGCGGCGCGCTCAGGAGCGGATGCGCCCCGGCGGCCAGGGGCAGGATCTGGAGGGCGGTACGGGGCTCGGCGAGGGCTGCTTCGAGGGCCTGGTGCTGGGCGCGGCGCACGGCGGGGCCGCCGATGACCGGGTGCAGCGCCGCGGCGGACAGGATGACCCACAGCCTGGCCCTGCGTTCCCGCCTGCGCTGCTGACGCTGGTGCACGAGCTCCACGGCCAGGTCGACGTGGGCCGCGGGGGCGTCGGGGTGCAGTGCCCGGTACAGGGCCGCGGTGTAGGCGGGGATCTGCAGGAGGCCGGGTACGTGGCCCGGGGCCCACAGGCGGATGGCGGACGAGGCGCTCTCCAGGGCGATCCAGTGCTGGTAGGGCGCCGTCATGACCGTGCGGTAGCGGGAGTGCCACCAGCCCGGCTCCGCGGCCTCCCGGGTCTGCGCCAGGAGGGCCCTCAGTTCGGCTCCGCGCAGGCCGTAGGCCCGCAGCAGCCGCTCGATCTGGTCGGGGTTGATGCGGGTGGCCGCGCTCTCGATGCGGCGGACGGTCATATGGGTCGTGCCCACGAGGGCCGCGGCCTGGGCGGGGCTGAGACGGGCCTGCTCGACGCGCACCCGTTGCAGACGGCGGGCGAGCACCCGGTGTGCCACCGTCGGACTCGCGCGCGGCGCCTGTGCCACCGTCTCACCCCCGTCCTGTCCCGGTCCCTGGCCGGTTCTCGTCGCAGTTTCGCGGTATTCGCCGCCACCAGATTGCCATGCGCGTGAATCACACGCATGGTGGAGAGGTGCGCGCCCCGTCCGGCCCTGCCGCCATCGGCAACCGCACGGGGCCCGCACACCACGCATGGCAGCACGGCAGCACCACACGCACAGAGGCACGGAAATACGGCAGCCCCGCACGCGACGCGGCACAGAAGCACCGCAGGACAGAAGCACCGCAGGACCGCAGGACCGCAGCACCGCCGGACCGCAGCACCGCCGGACAGAAACACCGCAGCACCGCAGCACCGCCGGACAGAAACACCGCAGGACAGAAGCACCGCACCCGAAGCGGCACGGCAGCACCGCAGCACGACAGCACCAACCCCGAGGTTGATCATGCTCATCCCCTGCACCGCACTCCCCCCACGTCCACTCGCGCGCCCGCGCCCGCCCCGGCACGCCGGGGGAGGCGCACGCGGATGACCTCGGACCGCCCCGCTTCCCCCGCTCCCAGCGCCGCTCCCCCGCACGCCCACCCGCACGACGCGGTCCTGCCGCTCGACGACGAGCCCACCGCGGCCCCCTTCGCCCGCAGCTACACCGTCGCCGTCCTCGGCCGGTGGCTGGCCGGCCGGGCGGGCCACGCCGACGTCGTCGACGCCGCCGCCCTGATCACGACCGAACTGGTCACCAACGCCCTGCGGCACAGCACACCCGACACGCTCCGCCTCGAACTGCGGGACACCTGCGTGCTCATCACCGTCACGGACACCAACACACGGCTGCCGGTACTGCGGGCACCCGACCCCGGCGACACCGGCGGCCGGGGCCTGGAACTCGTGACCGCCTTCGCGTCACGCTTCGGCTGCCGGCGCTTCACGGGCCGCAAGGCGGTGTGGGCGGAGCTGACCATCCCGTCACCGGCGGGCCCGCCACAACCGCCGCCCGACGCACAGGGTGCCCTGGTGGGCGGCGGCAAGCACGAGGCCGGGCCGGGGCGCCACAACACCCCGGCGTAGTCGGACCCGGGCCACCATCGGGGGCAGCCGGGTACACCACCAGGGTGCGGTGCCGACGGGGCGGGTCAGTCTCCGCCGCCGCCACCGCCGTCCCCGCCACCCCCGCCGTCCCCTCCGCCACCGCCGCCGTCCCCGCCCTCGCCGCCGTCCGAGCCCCAGCCGTCCCCGCCGCCGGACTCGTTGTCGTCGCTCCCCCAGCCGAGGTTGGTGAACCAGGGGTCGTCCCACTCGACCACCACCGGTTCCCCTTCGCGCCCGTCCCGCCGCCGCGGCAGGGTGCGGAAGCGGTACGTGCCGGTGGTGTCCCCCAGGCCGAACGCGACGGCGCAGGTGTGCGCCACGACGGCGTCCAGCGGGTCGGGGCTGTCGTGGTGGACCTCGGCGAGCGGAAGGAGGAGCGAACCGTCCTGCGGCCTGCGCCGACGGCGCGGGCGGACGAGGTGGGCGACGCGTCGGCCCTCGCGCAGCAGCTCCGACGACAGGGCGCCCGTCCGCCGCAGTTCCCAGTGGCCCGGCGGGCAGTGCACGGTCACGGAACTGCGGGACTTGCGCCAGACCTTGGTCAGGGTCAGCGACGCCGCGACCTCGCCCACCGTCAGGACGAGCCCGCGGCTCGGCGACCGGTCGGCGGCGAAGAGGCCGTACGGCGCGCGGATCCGTACGACCGGGGCGCCTGGTCCCCACACGTCCACGCGGAACAGCCGCCGGTCCACGGCCACGGTGACCGGCCCCGTCGGCCCGGGGGCGAACCTCCGCGCCTGCCACAGCGGCACGCCCTCCGCCGCCGCCTGCGCGGCCAGCGCCGCGACCTGCTCGGGGCCGCCGCACTGCCGGACCGCCAACTGGCCGAGGAGGTGCGCGAACTCGGCGGTCCTGCGGACCTTCACCGGCCTGGTCGTGCCGGTGACGCGGGTGACGGGCACGACGCCGGGGCCCTCCGCCAGCTCCGCGAGTCCGCGCTCCGTGCCCCCGCCGCCCAGCCAGACGCCGCGCGTGAACGCGTCCGCCATCGCGGGCAGATGCAGTTCGCTCAGCGGCGTCGTCCGCCCCCGTACGCGAAGCCCCTCGTCGCTCAACTCCACCACCTGCGCGAACGGATTGCGGGACCGCTCGGCATAGATCACCTGGTGCACGCGTCTCCCCCGTCGTGTCCTGGATGCCGTAAAGGGCTCATTTTCGCATGGTGCCGCCGCCCGGCCCGGTCCGTCCAAGGTTCATCCATGGCTGAGACGGGACCGTTGAGCGGGCATTCACCACTCATTTATGCGCATGCCGTGGACTCGCTGTGAAGATGCGAAGGGGGCGGCCGACGGCCATGTCCGCGCCGCGGACACCGGACGCACGGCCGCCTCCACGGACGGGACCACCGTCGTTCACTCAAAGGGGAGGCACCTGCGCCCGCGGGGCCTTCATGTGGCGTGGCGAGGCCCGGCCAGGAACCCTGGGCCCCGCCGCGCAGGGGGAGAATCCATGCGGCACAACCTGGTTGTGGGGCCCTTCGTCGCCAGGGACGAGGAGCAGCGGCGGATGTTGGGCGCCGTGCTGGCCAAGCGGGGTACGGCAATTGTCGGACCTCCCGGTGTCGGCAGGACGGCATTGCTTTCAGCCGTGGCGCGCCGGCTCAACCCGGCGCGCTTCGAGGTGGTGTGGACCGCCGCCACGGAGTCCAGCCGGCACGTTCCCTTCGGCGCCTTCCGCGGTCTGCTCGGCGCGAGCGACCGGCTCGACGACGCCCGCGCGTTCGCCGCGCTGCGCGCCGCGCTCGACCGCCGCGCCGGGCAGCGCACGCCGGTGCTCGTCGTGGACGACGTGCACCAGCTGGACGACCGGTGCGCGGCGCTCGCCCTGGGGCTCGCGGCCGAGGGCGGGGTGCCCCTCATGGTCGCGGCGCGGTCCGGTTCCGGGGTCACGGGACCGCCCGCGCCGGGCGCCGTGGTCGCGCTGTGGAAGGACGGCTATCTGGAACGCCTCGACCTGGCGCCGTTCAGCCGCGCGGGCACCGCCGCTCTCGTACGCAGCCTGATGAACGGCGAGGTGGCGCAGGCCACCGTGGACCTGCTGCACGGCTGGACCGGCGGCAATCCGCTGTTCCTGACCGAACTGGTGCGGCACGCCCGGGTGTCGTGCCGCCTGGTGGCGGAGGGCGGCCTGTGGTGGTGGCGCGGCCCGCTGACGGTGCCGCCCCGGCTCGCCGAGCTGTTCGACCACGAGCTGAGCGGCCTCAGCCTCGCCGACCAGGACGCGCTGGCGGCCGTCGCCCTCGGCGAGCCGCTGTCCGTGCCCGCTCTGGAAGCGGTCGCCCCCGACGTCGTCGAACGTCTGGAGGACCTGGAGGACAAGGGACTCGTACGCATGGTGGACGGCAAGGAGCAGCTTCTGGTCAGCCTCGGCAGGCCGATGCTGGGCCCCGCCGTGCGCGAGCGGCTGCCCCGGCTGCGGCGCCGCCGCATCGCCGCCGCCCTGCTCGACGCCTGCTCCGGGGCCGCGCCGGACCCGGTGACCCGGGCGCGCTGGCAGCTCGACGCCCACGGCCCGGTCGACGCCGGTCTGCTGATGCGGGCGGCCGATGCGACCTGCGCCCACGACCCGGAGCTAGCCTGCCGCTTCGCCCGCAGGGCCCGGGAGCGGACGCGGGCCGCCGCCGTGCCGCTGGCGCACGCCCTCGTGGAGCTCGGCGACGTCGCGCAGGCGCGGGAGGTGCTCGAACGGGCCTGTGCCGACGCGCGCACACCGAGCGGGCGGCTCGGGCCCGCGCTCGCCCTCGCCGCGCACCACTGCTGGGTGGAGCGGGATCCCGCGGGCGCCGACGCCCGGCTCGCCGCGCTGCGCCCGACGGTGACGGCGCCCTCCGCCACCGCCGCGGTCGACGGGCTGCGCGCCCTCGTCCTCCTCGCGCACGGCAGGACGGGCGCCGCCCTGGGCGTCGCCGAGCGGGCGCTGCGCACACCGGCGCGCGGCCCGGGTCCCGCCTGGGCACGCCTGGCCCTGGCCATGGCCCTCGCCCTCACGGGGCGCACCCAGGACGCGGTGGCGCTCGCCGAACCGGCGGCCGCGGCCCCCGACGGGGACGGGTGGTCGCGGGAGTCGGCCGCCGCGGTGTGCGCCTTCACGGAGGTGTGGCGCACGTCCGACGCCCGGTCCCTCGCGGGCGACCCGGCGTTCGGCGGCGGACCCGGCGCCCCGGGTGCGGCGGCGAAGAAGGCAGCGGGGACAGCGGGGGCGGACGAGACGCCGGACAAGCCGTGCCCGCACGCGCGGGCGAGGCGGCCGGAGGAGCCCGGCCGGGCGGTCGACGGCGTCCCGAGCGGCCCCGGCGGCCCGAGTGGCCCGAGCACGACGAGCGGCGCCACGGCCACGCTCCTGGGCGGCTATCTCCAGTGGGTGCTCGGCCACCGCGAGGACGCGATCGCGCGGCTGCGCGAGGCGGTGGTCCAGCAGTCCGTCGGCCGGAGCCTGTTCCGTACGGAGGCACTCTGCTGGCTGGCGGTGTGCCTGGCCGAGGCACGCCGCCCGGAGCAGGCCGAACGCGTCCTCGCCGCCTGCCCGCAGGACGCGGTGGCGCTCGTGCCGGGGCAGCGGCAGTGGGCGCGGGCCGCGGTGGCCGCCGCGCGGGGCGATCTGCGGGCCGCCGGGGCGCACCTGCGCGGTGCCGTCGAGGCGGCGCGGACCGCGGGGTGCTGGGCGGTGGAGGTGGAGTATCTGACGTACTCGGCCTGGCTCGCGCCCTCACGGCCGTCCGACGAACTCGCGGAGCGGCTCGCCGTCGCGGTGCGCCACGTCGACGCGGAACGGCTCGTCGCCGGGGCGGAGGCGGTGCTCGCCCTGTCCCGCGGCGGGGGCGCCGAACTGCTCGACCACGCCGTCCGCCTGGACGTGCTCGGCATGAGCGCGCCCGCCTGGCGCCTCGCGGAACGGGCGGCCGCGGCCCTGCGCCATCAGGGCCGCCGCCACGGCGACGCGGTGATCCTCGTGGGCCGGCTGCGGGACCGCCTCGGGGAGGCCGCTCCGGCGGCGCCGCCCGAGGCGCTCACCACCCGCGAGGTCGAGATCGCCTCACTGGCCGCCACCGGCCTGTCCGACCGGGCCATCTCCGACCGTCTCGGCCTGTCCGTGCGTACGGTCGAGAGCCACCTCACCCGCATCTACCGCAAACTCGGTGTGCACTCCCGCAGGGACCTGCCGTCCGTTCTGCGCGGCGCCTGAGGCCGCGCGGACCGGGGCGGCCGGGGCCGTGGCGGCAACCGGGGCGGCCGGGGTCGTGGCGGCAACCGGGGCGGGGGCGGGCTCCGGCTCGGCGACGGGTTCGGGGGCGTACGCCTTCGCGTGCAGCCCGTACATCGTCGCGTACCTGCCGGCGCGCGCGAGGAGTTCGGTGTGGGTGCCGGTCTCCACGATCCCGCCGTCGGCCAGGACGACGACGAGGTCGGCCTCGCGGACCGTGGCGAAGCGGTGGGACACGATGACGGTGATGGTGCCCGGGTGGGCGCCGTCGGTGCGGAGGTAGTGATGCAGGAGTGCGGCCTCGCTGTCCGGGTCGAGGCTGGCCGTCGGCTCGTCGAGGAGGACGAGTGCGGGCGCGGGCCGCATCTTCGCGCGGGCCAGGGCGAGTTTCTGCCACTGGCCCGCCGACAGGTCCGTGCCGTCGGGCAGGGTCCGGCCGAGCTGGGTGTCGAGGCCGGACCCGAGCCCGGCGACGACGTCGTCCGCCCCGGACGCCGCGAGGGCGCGGCGCACGGCCCGCGGGTCGTCGAGCGCGGGGATGTGGCCGAGGCCGACGGCTTCGCGGACGGGCAGTTCGAACCGGCAGAAGTCCTGGAAGCAGGCCGTGACATGGGCCCGCCACACCTCGGGCGACACCTCGGCCAGATCGCGGCCGCCGTAGGTGACGCGGCCCTCCCCGAGCGGCTGGAGTCCGGCGAGGAGCGCGACGAGGGTGGACTTGCCGGCGCCGTTGTCGCCCACCACCGCCACCGTGGCGCCCGCGGGCAGCCGCAGGTCGACGGGGCCGAGCGCCGGGCGGGTGCGTCCGGGGTAGGTGAACGAGACGCCGTGCAGGGTGAGGTCGCCGCGCGGCGGCAGCGGGCGGCCCGTGCCGTCGGGCACGTCGCCCTGCGGGTGGTCGACGAGGCGCAGGTACTGCGAGACCGTGTCGAGGGCGCGGCGCAGCCAGCCGATGAGCCAGCCGAGGCCGGTGGTGGCGCCGACGAGCCGGGTGCTGAGCAGCAGGACGAGGACCGCCTGGCCCG
The DNA here is from genome assembly GCF_009755605.1 of Streptomyces typhae. Taxonomy (GTDB): domain Bacteria; phylum Actinomycetota; class Actinomycetes; order Streptomycetales; family Streptomycetaceae; genus Streptomyces; species Streptomyces typhae. Next base: position 109,283 of record NZ_WPNZ01000005.1, on the reverse strand, counting down.
CGGAGCCGGTGCCGTCGATCACCGCGCGCGAGATGAGGTAGAGGCCGCCGATGAGCGCGCCGCTGAAGAACAGCCAGCCGGCGGCCACAGCCACCGCGCCCTTGGCCCGTGCCGCCTCGCGCGGGCCGCTCGCGGCGAGGAAGGCCTCCCGGTGCCGGGACGAGAGTTCGCCGGACAGGCGGTAGAGGCGCACCTCGCGGGCCGGGGCGGGGGCGGTGGCGAGGTCGAAGAGGTCCTTGCGGCGGCGGTCGGCCCCGGCGCCGTCCCGTTCGGCGGCGGCCACCAGGCGGGCCTGCCGGCGGTTGGCGGACGCCAGCGGCACGATGGTGAGGGGCAGCAGCGCGAGCAGCGGGTGGGCGCAGGCGAGCAGGACGAGGGCGCCGACGCACCGTGCGACCAGGTTGGCGTTCTCCACCAGGGCTGCGAGGGCGGTGCCGAACTCGCCGCGGCGCTGGCGCACCACTTCCGCGGTGTCGAGGAAGTCGGGGTCCTGGTAGTGCCCGATGTGCGCCGGTGTCGAGCACAGATTCATCAGGCGCCGGTCGAACTCGAGCCCGATGCGGTGCTGGAGGACGAGGCGCACGTCGGTCGCGACGGCCGCCGCCTGGTGCACGAACACGGTGACCACGAGCAGCAGCAGTCCGCCCCGGACCGCCTCGGTGCGGTCGTGCCCGGCGGTTCCGTCGACCATCCACTGCAGTCCGACCGCCTGGAGCGCCGCGACGACATTGAGGAGGGGCGACAGGATCAGGACGAGGAGCGCGCGCCGCGGGTCGACCCGGATCGCGGTGCCGATCAGGAGGCGGACGGCGGCGAGCGGCCTGCGGCCCCTGCGGCTCTTACCCATGGTGGCTTCCTTGGCGTGCGTCGAAGGGTGCGGACTGCTCGGAAGGCGCGGACCGCACGGAGGGCGCGGACCGCTCGGAAGGCGCGGACTGCACGGAGGGCGCGGACCGCTCGGAAGGCGCGGACCGCACGCAGAGCGCGGACTGCTCCGTGGTGGATGGCTGCGCGAAGGGTGCGGACTGCACGCGGAACATCCGCGCGTAGCGCCCCTGCGCGGCGATCAGTTCGTCGTGCGTGCCGTACTCGCTGATCCGGCCGCCGTCCACGACGGCGATGCGGTCGGCGAGGCGGACGGTGGCGAAGCGGTGCGAGACCAGGACAGTGGTGAGCCCGGCGGTGATCTCCAGGAACCTGGCGTACAGCTCGTGCTCCGCCTCCACGTCGAGGTGGGCGGTGGGTTCGTCGAGGACGAGCACCCGGGCGCCGTTGCGCACGGCGAACAGGGCCCGGCTCAGCGCGAGGCGCTGCCACTGTCCGCCGGACAGCTCCGTGCCGTCGGTGTAGGTGCCGGAGAGCGGGGTGTCCCAGCCGCCGGGCAACTCCCGTTCGACGCCCGCGAATCCGCCGAGGCGGGTGACGGCCGCCAGGTCCTCCTCGGTGACGTCCGCCTCGATGTGCCCGAAGCCGACGTTGTCCCGTACGGAGAAGGGGTAGCGGACGAAGTCCTGGAAGACGACGGCGACCTGGCGTCGCCAGTCGGCGGGGTCGAGACCCGCGAGGTCCTGGCCGTCGACGGTGACGCGGCCCGCGTCGGGCAGGTAGAGGCCGGCGAGGAGCTTGGTGAGGGTGCTCTTGCCCGCGCCGTTGTCGCCGAGGATCGCGAGTGACGACCCCGCGGGGACGACCAGGTCGAGGTCGTCGAGCACACGGGTGCCGCCGCCCGGGTAGGCGAAGCCCACCTTCTCGAAGCGGATGTCCCGCCGGGGCAGGTCCGTCGCGGCACGCCGTCCGGGCGGCGCCCCGCTCTCCAGGTCGCCGACGCGCAGCGCCGCGGGCACGGCGGCGCTCGCCGTGTGCAAGGTCCACTGCAGGTCGCCGCTGAAGCCGAGGGCGAACATGCCGAGCAACGCCTGGAGGGCGACGGTGAGGTGCTGCACCGACAGGGAGCCGCGGGTGGCGGAGTACGCGAGCGGGAGCACCACGGCGAGGTGCGCGGCGAGCAGCAGCAGGACGGCCAGGGCGTGCCGCCGGGGGCTCACGCGGCCCCGGCGCAGCTGCACCATGCCGTCCCACCAGGCGGTGCTGAACCGGTCGACGAGCCAGGAGCGCATCCCGAACAGCCGGATCTCCTTCGCGGCGGGCGCGGTGGTGGCCAGTTCGCGCAAGTAGGCGGCGCGGCGCAGTTGCGCGGTGTGTCCGGCGTGCGCGGAGACGGACCTGCCGATCTCCTTCTCCTGCCAGCGGCCGGTGACGACCCAGCCCGCGCCGAGGACCAGCGGCATCCACCACTGCCCCGCCCAGCCGAGCAGCACCGCGGAGACGAGCCCGGTCAGGCGCAGCGGGACGAGTCCGGCGAGGGCGATCACGGCCTGGCTCGGTGGGTGGGCGCCGAGCCCGACGGCGCGCGCCCGCTCGATGCGGTCGGCGACGCCCGGGTCGTCCAAGTGGTCGATCTGCGCGGGCCTGAGGGCCCCGTCGACCGTGCGCTGAGCGGTGTCACCGTCGAGCGCGGTGCCGAGCCGGGCCGCCACCATCGTGCGGACCGGGTCGAGGACCACGTCGAGCACGAGGACGAGGCCGAGCAGGACCAGGCCGACCGTCATGCCGTCGACGGACTTCGGGGTGCCGGTGAGCGCGGCGACCAGGTGCCCGGTGGCGAGCGGCAGCAGGGCGCTGCCTGCCGTCTGCGCGAGGATGAGCAGACCGAGTACGAGGGTGAGACCTCGGGCGACACGCGGCAACTGCCGTATCAGCGCCGGGACTCCGCTCGTCGGTGGTGCCGTCATGGGTCGGTTCCCCTCCGCCTGTAGGACGACTTTCGAAGCTGTGAGCCGTCGTGGCCGGACGGGTGCGGTGACCGCTCCGGCTCGGAAGCGGCCACCGCTCGCTCGCGTCAGCTGGCGTCGCCGACGGTCGGGGGCGGATACATCATGGTCGTTCACCTCCTCTCCGTTCGAGAGCGAAGCGTTGCGGGACAGAACGCTAAATCGCGGGGAAGGTGCGGAGATCCGTAGTCGGGTACGCAAGGAAGAGGGCCGGGTACGGAACGGCGGGAGGCGTCCGGCGTACGTACAGATTTCCTGCGTAGTACGGGAATCGCTTGCGTACCGCGGTACGGAGGACGGTGTTCCCCGGACCTTTCTAGGGTGCGGATCCGGGAATGCACATCGGCCGTCTGCCTGGAGAAACGTCCATGAAGAAGATTGCGAACCCCAATGCGGTGATCTGGGACATCACGTTCGCGTGCCCCTTGCGCTGCTATCACTGCTACACGGAGTCGGGACGCCGTCCCGCCAAGAACCTCACCTATGCGGAAATGCTGCGCGTCGCCGACGCGATCATTTCCCTGAAGCCGACGATGATCACGCTGTGCGGTGGTGAACCACTGACCATCAAACGCATCGTCGACGTGGCTCGGTATTTCGACGAGGCGGGTGTGCGGGTCTTTCTGTACACCAGCGGCTGGGCCCTGCCCGCGGCGACGGTCGAGGCCCTCGCCGACGTCGCGACGAAGATCGTGGTGAGTCTGGACGGCGCCACCGCCGCGTCGCACGACCGCATCAGGGGCCGGGCCGGTTCCTTCGACCGGGCGACCGGCGCGCTCGCGCGCATCGACGCGGAGGTCGCCCGGCGGCTCGCGGACGGCCGGCGGGCGCCCCGGTTCGGCATCGACTACGTGGTGATCCGCAGCAACTTCGACGAGCTGGACCGGATGTGCGCGGAGGTGGCGCCCCGCTTCCCGCACCTGGAGACGCTGTACTTCGGTGCCGTGGTGCCCACCGGTCTCGCCAGCCGCCCCTCGTTCGTCGAGCACGAGCTGCTCCGCGACGAGCAGGTCGCCGAGCTGATCGCCCCCGGCACGGTGCGGCGGCTGCGCGCGGTCGCGCCGGCCTCGGTCACGGTGGAGACCACGGAGAACTTCGAGGTCCAGATGAACCCCGCCTTCCTGGCCCGCACTCCGAGCTTCAGGCCCATGGAGATCGAGCCGGACGGCGAGGTGCGCGCCATGCCCATCTACGAGGGCACCGTCGGCAGCCTCCTCACCGAGGACCCGCTGGTGCTGTGGCGCCGGTCGTACGAGCGCTGGGACGACCCGTTCGTCGTGGAGACCCTCAACGGCATCCGCACCCGCGCCGACTGGGCGGAGGCGGTGCGCCGCATCGACCAGCGGTACGCGTCGGCCGAGGACAAGGCACGCATCGCCGCCCGGCCGGTGTACGTGCCGCTGAGCCGCGGGGCCTGAGGCGTCAGGCCGGTTCGTCGGGTACGAGGTCGGGGCGCAGGCGGTGCCACACCGGCTGGCGCAGGAGGCCGGTGCGGGTGCGGGCGGTGTAGCGGACCTCGGCCACCAGGCGCGGCAGCACCCAGTGGGCGTCGGGCACGGGCGGGGGCGGGGTGAAGGGGCAGGTGTCGTCGGCGGCGACGCCGAGGAGCCGGGCGAGAGTGACCCGTTCGTGCTCGCTCCAGCCCGTGCCCACGTTGCCCAGGTAGCGCAGCGCCCCGTCGACGCGCTCGCCGACCAGGACCGCTCCGGGCAGGCCGGTGAGGCGTCCGAGGCCGGGCTGCCAGCCGCCGATGACGGCGTCCACCGTACGCACGTTCCTGACCTTCAGCCAGGCACGGGAGCGCGTCCCCGGCTCGTACACCGAGTCGAGCCGCTTGAGGACGATGCCCTCCAGGCCCCGCTCGCGGGTGAGTTCCAGGGCGGCGCGGCTGCGCCCCGGCACCGAGGCGGGCACGGACCAGCGGGGGCCTGCCGCCACCAGGTTCCGCAGGTGGTCGCGGCGCGCGGTGTACGGCAGGCCGGTCAGCGCGTGCCCGTCGAGGAACATGACGTCGAACAGGACCAGGTGCGCGGGGTCCCGGGCCGCCAGGCGGGCGGCACGCGCCGGGGCGGCGGCCAGGCCCATGCGGGGCTGCAACCGCGCGAAGTCCGGGTGGCCCCGCTCGTCGAGGACCACGATCTCGCCGTCCAGGACGGCGGGCACGGGTACCTGCGCGGCCAGGGCGCCGAGTTCGGGGTAGGCGGCGGTGATGTCGGCGCCGGAGCGGGAGCGCAGCAGCATCGAGCCGTCGCCGCCCAGATAGACGATCGCCCGCTGCCCGTCGTACTTGGTCTCCGCGCTCCACAGGGCGTCGGCCCGGGGCGGCGGCAGGGGCCCCGGGGAGGCGAGTATGGGAGCGATCCGCGGCAGGACGGCCATGATCCAGCCCTCACCCGCGCCCCCGGCGTTCATTCCCGGTCGGCGCCGCTGTCGCCCGGACGGTCCAAGGGTCACGGGCCCCGCAGGACCGACCGACGGCAACGGGACCGGCCCCCGACCCGCCCCGGTCCCGCGCCGGTGCGGTCCCGCGCCGCCCCGGCCCTCACCCCGTCGGACGCACCGGCAGCTCCCGCACGCTGCTGCCCACGAAGCTCGGCTGCCGCACCAGTGCGGACTCGGGCACGGCCAGGTCCAGGTCGGGGAACCGGGTGAAGAGGCCCTCCAGGGCGATCGCCGCCTCCATCCTGGCCAGGCCGGCGCCCAGGCAGAAGTGCGCGCCGTGCCCGAGGGAGAGGTGCCGGGCGGGTCTGGTGATGTCGAAGAGGTCCGCGCCGGGGCCGTGGGCGGCCGGGTCGCGTCCTGCCGCGGAGTACCCGGCGAGCACGGGGGTCCCCCGGGGGATGCGGGTCCCGGCCAGGGTGATGTCGCGGGTCGGGTAGCGGAACGGGAAGAAGCTGACCGGGCTGTCCCAGCGCAGCGTCTCCTCCACGGCGGCGGGCCAGTCCGCCTCGCCGGACCGCAGCAGGCGCAGCTGATCGCGGTGGGCGCACAGCGCCCTGACGGCGTTCGTGATCAGGTTCAGCGTCGTCTCGTGCCCGGCGACGATCACCAGGAGCAGGGTGCCGATCAGCTCCTGCCCGTCGAGCCGGTCGCCGCCCTCCTCACGGGCGGCGATCAGCGCGCTGATGAGGTCGTCACCCGGCTGCTCGTACCGGGCGGCCGCGAGGTCGCCGAGCACCGCCGCCATCTCCTGGTTGGCGGCAAGGACCTCGGCGGGGCCGAGGGAGGTGCTCACGATCTGGTTCGAGAGCCCGTGCAGCCGGCCCTGGTGCGCCGGGTCCACGCCGAGCAACTCGCAGATCACCCCCATCGGCAGCGGCAGCGCGAAGTGGGCGCGCAGGTCGGCGACCCCGCCGTGTGCCTGCGCCGCCGCGGCGAGGTCGTCGAGGAGCTCACCGGTCAGCGACGCGACGCGGGGTCGCAGCGCCTCCACCCTGCGTGGCGAGAAGGCGCCGCTCACCAGCGAACGCAGCCGTCGGTGGTCGTCCCCGTCCGCCGTCGTCATGCCCTGCACGGTGGCGAACGTCCGCAGCGGCCAGCCGTCGGGTATCCGGCCCTCGGTGAGCGCGGCGAAGTGGGCGGCGCCCTTGGCGACGTCGGGACGGGACAGGAACTCCTTCAGCGCCTCGTGTCCGAGCACGGCCACGCCCGGCACACCCCCGGGGAGCACGACCTCGGCGACGGCGCTCCGCGCGAGCAGCCGTGCGTTGTCCGCGTGCGGGCAGCCGCCGTGCGGGTCCATCCGGTGCCGCGCGGTCACGCGGAGGCCGCGGGGGCGGGCCGCAGGCGGACGGGGAGCGTCTGGTGGCCGTTGGTGATCAGGGAGGGCAGGGGCCGCAGCTCGTCGACAGGTACGGCGAGGCCGATCTCGGGGAAGCGCGCGAACAGCGCCCGCAGCACGGCGGCGACCTCGATGCGGGCCAGCGGGGCGCCGAGGCAGAAGTGCACGCCGTACCCGAAGGAGAGGTGCTCCTTGGTGACGCGGGTGACGTCGAACGTGTCGGCGTCCGGGCCGTGCCAGTCGGGGTGGCGGTTGGCGGCGGCGTACGAGGCGAGGATGGCCTCGCCCTTGGCGATGATCCGGCCGTCGGGCAGGGGGATGTCGGTGACGGCGTAGCGCAGCGGCAGGTGCGAGACGGCCCCCTCGTGGCGGAGGGTCTCCTCGACGGCGTCCTCCCACGTGCCGCGGCCCGCGCGGATGTGGGCGAGCTGCTCGGGGTGGGTGAGCAGGGAGGTGACGGACTGGTCGATGACGTTGGCGGTCGTCTCGTACCCGGCGCTGAGCATGAGCAGCAGGGTGTCGCGCAGTTCGGCGTCGGTCAGCCGGCTGCCGTCGCCCTCGTCGTCGCGGACGCTGATGAGGAGCGAGGTCATGTCGTCGCCGGGCTCGGCGCGCTTGGCGGCGATGAGGCCGTCGAGGAGCGCGTAGAGGTGCGCGGTGTTGGCCGCCGCCTGCTCGGCGGTCAGGGTGGTGTCGAAGACCCCGTCGACGGTGGCGCCGAAGCCGGGGCGCTGCTCGGGGGGTACGCCCATGAGATGGCTGATGACGGCGATGGGCAGCGGGAGGGCTAGCGCGGCGCGCAGGTCGACGGTCTCTCCGGCGGGACGCTCCGCGAGGTCGTCGAGGAGCCGTCCGACGATGTCGTCGACGGTCGGCTTGAGTGCCTGTACGCGGCGTGCGCTGAACGCGGGGGCGACCATCCGGCGCAGCCGCCGGTGCTCGGGTCCGTAGGCGGTGAACATGTTCTCGACGGCGACCCACAGGATCAGCGGCCAGCCGGACAGGGCGTCCTGGAAGCCCGGCCAGTGCGCCCTGGCGTCCTTGGAGACGTCGGGGCTCGCGAGGAGACTCCTGAGCAGTCCGGGGTCGGTGACGGACCAGGCCGGCACACCGAGTACGTCCACCTGGGCCGTGCTTCCCTGGGCGCGCAGCAGGCGGTGTTCCGCGTGCCGGTCGGCGCCGGTGGGGTCGAGGACTATCCGTGAAGTGGACGAGGTCATTGCGGACTCCTCCAGGCACTGTGCCACCCACGCCCAGGGCGGCGGCGGATGCGGTCCCTGGCAGCATGCCAGCAACCACGGGCGTCGAAGGGGCTCCGATTGTGAACGACTGCAGCCGCCAACTGCCTTGTCCCGTACGCGGCTTACCTTTGTCCCGTACGCGGCTTAACGGCCGTCCGTCCGGATGGAGCCCCTCGACGTCGCACCCCCCGGCTCAGCGCACGCTGTAGACCTGTCCCGTCTGGGCGCCCTCCACCGAGCGGACGTACGCCTGCACGACCCGGGCCAGGTCGACGGGCTCCATGCCGGGGAAGTAGGGACCGTAGTCCGCGACGCTCTCCGTGAAGATCGTCGGGCTCACCGCGTTGACGCGCCGCGGGGCGATCTCGATGGCCGCCGCCCGCACATACGCCTCGACCGCGCCGTTGGCCAGGGACGCGGCGCTGCCCGCGACGATCGGCTCGTCGGCCAGGACACCGGAGATCAGGGTGAACGACCCGCCCTCGGCGACGTGGTCGAGTCCCTGCCTGACGAGTTCGACCTGGCTGAGCACCTTGCCGCGGAACGCGGCCTCGTAGTCCCCGGGCGCCATCTGCGCCAGGGGCTTGAAGGGAGTGTCACCGGCGGCGCTGACCACCGCGTCCACGGGGCCCGCCGCCTCGTACAGGGCGGCCGTGCCCGCCGGGTCGGCGATGTCGTGGCGCAGGTCGCCGCTGGTGCGGCCGACGGTGACGATCTGATGGCCGCGAGCGGCCAGGGTCTGGTGGACGGCGGCACCGAGCTTTCCGGCGGCACCGATCAGAAGGATCTTCATGGGGAGGACCCTAGAACCGCCGCGACACGGCCGGGAAATGCGTACCGCGCAGTGCTTATGCTTGCTGGTTATGGATGCTGATGAGAGGGGCGACGTGGCCACGGGCGGCGGGCTTCGGGGTGGGGAGCCGCTCGGCGGGGAGCCGCTCGGCGGCGGGAGTGCGGTGTCTGCCGGGGGCGGCGGGAGCGGGGAGCCGCTCGGCAACGGCGGGAGCCACGTGTCCGCCAGGGGCGGCGAGAGCGGGGAACCGCTCGGCAACGGCGGGAGCCACGTGTCCGCCAGGGGCGGCGAGAGCGGGGAACCGCTCGGCGACCGCGGGAGCGGGGAGCCCGTCGGCGACCGCGGGAGCCACGTGTCCGCCAGGGGCGGCGGCAGCGGGGAACCGCTCGACGACCGCAGAAGCCGCGTGTCCGCCAGGGGCGGCGGCAGCGGGGAACCGCTCGACGACCGCAGAAGCCGCGTGTCCGCCAGGGGCGGCAGGAGCGGGGAACCGCTCGGCGACCGCGGAAGCCACGTGTCCGCCGTCGGCAGCGGTGAGGGCCGCGCCCCCGGGAGCGGCGCCGGCGGCGTAGAGCTGCGGCATCTGCGTGCCCTCGTCGCCATCGGCGCCGAGGGCACCATCACCGACGCCGCCATCGCCCTCGGCGTCAGCCAGCCCGCCCTGTCGCGCACCCTGCGCCAGACGGAGTCCCGCCTGGGGACACGGCTCGTCGACCGCAGCACCCGGCACCTGGCGCTCACGGACGCAGGACGGCGCCTCGTCGATCACGCGCACCGCATCCTGGCCCTGGTCGACGACGCGCTCGCCGACACGGTGGCCGCGGAGGGCCGCCCGCTGCGCATCGGCTTCGCCTGGGGCGCGCTCGGCCGGCACACGGTGCCGCTGCTGCGCGCCTGGCGCGAGAGCCGCCCCGACATCCCCGCGCAGGTCCTGCGCCGCGACGACCCGGAGGCGGCGCTGCGGCGCGGCGAGGTGGACCTGGCGCTCCTGCGGACGCGGCCGCGGCCGGGCGGCGGCCTGGTGTGCGTGCCGCTGCTGAGCGAGCGGCGGGTGGCGGCGCTGCCGGTGGACCACGCGCTCGCGGGGCGCGACAGCGTGCGCCTCACGGACCTGTCGGCCGAGTCGGTGGTCATCTGCGCCACGGCGGCCACGACGGCCGCGCATCTGTGGCCGGCCGGGCAGCGGCCGCGCACCTTCGAGGTGCCCGGCGCGGACGAGTGGCTCACCACCATCGCCACGGGCGACGCCGTCGGGGTCACCGCGGACAGCTCGACCCACAGCCATCAGCACCCCGGTGTCCGCTATCTCCCGCTCGCCGACGCCCCTTCGGTGACGGTGTTCCTGGCCCACACGCGGACCGGACGGCATCCCGCGACCGCGGAGTTCATCGCCCACACCACACGCCTGCTGGCCGCCACCGCCGCGGCAGGACCGCTCTGACGCGGCCCGCGAGGAGCCGCGCCGACCGGGACCCGGGGCGACGGGCCCGGCCTCACCGTGCCGCCGCCGGAACCTGCGGGGCGGCCGGGCCGGGGCCGCACTCGAAGTCGACGGCGAGGTGCCCGGACAGCGCGCCGAGGAAGTCGCGGGCGTCGAAGATCTCCCCCGCGGACGCCACCCCGACCGTCCTGGTGCGCCCGGTGAGGATCCGGTGCACCGCCTCGACCGCGAGCGGCGCGGTGACGGCGTAGATGTCCTGCCCCCTGGCCACCGCCCGCCGCCGGTCGTCCCCGAGGCGCACGGTCACGTCGACGAGGAAGCTCTGGCCGGAGCGCCCTCGCTCGTCGACCGCGGCAGGTGACGGTGTGTCGGGCGCCGCCAGGTCCCCGGCCGCCTCGACCGTCATGTAGCTGTGCACGGCGGGCACGGACACATGGCTGGGGATGGTGACGGCGTCGGCCATCGTGAAGTCCCCGACGACGGCCCGCTCCCCCATCGGCTCGGGGAACGCCCACCGTACGGTGGCCGGCGCGTCGTCGTGGTACTGGAGCCGCCCCCCGGCGTACCGGACGCCCCGGCCGGCGCGCCGCCGGTGCGAGACCTCGCCCGCGGCGCGCGTGCCCGCGGTCGGGTGCCAGCCGCTCAGACCGTAGGCGATGTCGATGCCGTCGGCCGCCGTCCGGTCGCCGAGCGCGGCCGTGGCCAGCAGGTCGCCGAGGCCGCCGTAGAAGGCCATCGCGGGCACCACGACGGCTCCGGCGGCCCGCGCGCGGTCGGCGAACCGTGCGAACGTGTCGACGTTGGCCTCGATCTCCGCGGCCACGTCCACGTACGGGACACCGGCGCGCAGGGCCGCCTCGATCACCGGGGCGGCCGTGGTGGCGAAAGGACCCGCGCAGTTGATCACCGCCGCCGCACCCGCGAGCGCGCGGTCGAGCGCGGCCGCGTCGTCCACCGGAGCGGGCCGGACCTCGTCCCCCGGCGTGGACGCGGCGAGTTCCCGCAGCTTGTCCGCGTCACGCCCCGAGAGGACGGGGACGAAGCCGCGCTCCCGCAGGTGGTCCACCACGAAACGGCCGGTGTGACCGTACGCGCCGAACACCACGACCCTCTCCCCCACCGACCCCGTCGCCCCCACTGTCCCCGCCGTCCCCGCCGTCCCCGTCACCATGACATCTCCCGCCCACTCGTACGCCGTCGGCCGACCACCGGACCTGCTCCCGGCCGCTTGATCCACTGCGTCCATCCTGTCGAGCGCTCCCCCGCACCACCAGCGTCCGGAATGACATGACCCGTACACTTCCGGACATGGGAACTGTCGCGCTGGCCGTCACCGAGGGCATGCTCCATTTCGAACTGGCCGTGGCGTACGAGGTGTTCGGTTCCGCGCCCGACGCCGTGCCGGGACCCTGGTACGACGTCGAGGTGTGCGGGTCGGCCGCCGTGCGCGTCGGCCGCTTCCTGCTGGAGCCGGACCACGGACTCGACCGGCTCGCGAAGGCGGACACCGTGATCGTCCCGGGGTGGGCGGACGTGGCCGTGGCCCCGCCCGGCGACCTGGTCGACGCGGTGCGGGCGGCCCACGAAGCGGGGGCGCGCGTGGCCTCGCTCTGCACCGGCGCGTTCGTCCTCGCGGCCGCCGGCCTGCTCGACGGTCGGCGCGCGACCACGCACTGGGCGCACACCGACGTCCTGGCCGCCCGCCATCCCCGGGTGGAGGTCGATCCGGACGTGCTCTACGTGGACAACGGCAGCGTGCTCACCTCCGCGGGCAAGGCCGCCGCGCTCGACCTGTGCCTGCACCTCGTCCGCCGCGACCACGGCTCGGCGGTCACCAACACCGTCGCCCGCCGCCTGGTGGTGCCCCCGCACCGGGCGGGCGGCCAGGCGCAGTTCGTCACGGCTCCCGTGCCGGACCGGTACACCCACCCGCTCGCCGACCTGCTGCCGTGGGCCGTCGAGCGCCTGGACCGGCCGCTGACCGTGGCGGACCTGGCGCGGCAGGCCGGGCTGAGCTCGCGGCACCTGGCGCGCCACTTCAGGACGGTGACGGGCACCAGCCCCCTGCAGTGGCTCCTGACCCAACGGATCCACCGGGCGCAGGAGTTGCTGGAGACCACCGACGACAGCGTCGAGTCCATCGCGTCGGCCACCGGCATGGGCACCGCGACGACCCTGCGCCGCCACTTCGGCCGCGCCGTCGGGGTGCCCCCGGACACCTATCGCCGCACTTTTCGTGAACGCTGAAACCCGCAGGCAGGGCCGGGAACGGACGGCGATTCGCACCGTGCGGGCGGCGGCGGGCGGCGGACTCGCCGGTGACCATCCCAAGATTCACTCGTTTGACGGAGGGCAGCTGGCGGTGTCATCAGCCTTCGGGAGGCGGCTCCTTTCATGCCCACGTCCCCACGTCGAACATCGGGCCCTGTCGAACGGGTGTCGCTCGGTCAAGCCGAGACCGCCCTCGTCGATCAGTACACCGGCCTGGTACGGCTCGCCTATCTGATCCTTCCGGTCACCCTCTCCCGGCACCGACGCGTCCTGCTCGCGCACGCACTGGTGCAACGTGCGCTGCCCGGCATGTGGCGCTTCACCCGGCGGGACACGGCGGCTCGGGTGCCCGCGCAGCGCGGGGGCGACGGCTCCCCCGGGTCCGGGTGGCTGCTGCTGCGCGTCCTGCGGGCGGCCCTCGCCCACGAGCGGCGTCCGCGCGGCTGGCCGAAGCGCCTGCCGCCGCCGCGCGCGCTGCGGGTGATGCTCCCCGTGGTGTGGGGGCTGCGCCTGTTCCCCCGGGCCGGTGGCGTCGACGAGGTCGCGCTCGGGCAGGCCTGCGGCCAGGTCTGCCCCGCGGCCCGCGCCGCCTTCGTGCTGCGGCGCCTCGACGGCATGGCCGACGTACAGATCGAGGAACTCCTGGTGGCCGCGGGCGCGGACAAGGTGCAGGACGCGCTGCGGGCCTCCTACCGCCTGGAGGAGGTTGCGGGCAAGGCGGCCGAAGCGCTGCTGCGCTCCCGGGAGTTCGACGCCTGCTCGGTGCAGACACGCCCCACCGACCTGGTGCGGCGCAGGCGCCGGGTGCGGCTCTTCTGGATCGCCATGAGTCTCGCGGTCCTCAGCGCGCTGGTCCTGACCGGCCTCGAAGCCCGCGGCGGCGGGCAGTCCGCACCCGCGGCGCAGCCCACGGGCGCCCGCGCGAACGACCTGGTCCGGGTCCCCGCCCAGGAGTGGTCCGACACCGCACGCGTCGACTTCACGGCCTGGCCCGCCCGGGGTGCGCGGACCGACGACCGCGCACTGCTCACCCGCGCCCTCGCCGCCTGGTCGTCGCCGCCGCGCGGCACCGAGGTCACCTCGGCCCCGGCCACGGACACCGCACCGCCGGGCCGCTCACCGCAGTTGCTGTACGCGGGCGATGTCGACGGCCGCACGGTCGTCCTCTTCCACGACGGCGAGCGCGTCGTCCACTACGGCGAACCGCTCCCCGGGAAAGGCGGCCCCCACCCCTCCCTGCACTTCGCCCGCGCCGACAACTCCGGTGTGACCACCTCCGCCGCCCTCGCCGTGCACCGCGGCGACGGCCGCGTGCGGTATCTGACGGCGCCGTGGATCGCCGAGACGCAGACCCGCGACCTGCTCCGGCCGGACTCCCCGAACCGCCCCCTGAAGGTGTCGCCCGACGGCCTCACCGCCCCCGTACGCGGTCCCGTCGCCGGTGGCAGCTGCGACACGTGGCCGGTGCTGTGGCTGCGCTCCTCCTCCCGCATCGTGGAGAAGCACGCGTTCCTCCTCAGCGACCTGGGCGGTCTGCTGCCGGTCCACCTCTCCTACACCCCCCTGCCGGGCAACGGTGTGCCCGCGCGTCAGCCACGCGAGGTCATCAGCCCTTTGGCGCTGCGCAGTTGGGCCCGCACCGCCTGCCGGCTGCCGGAACTCGGCTCCGGGGCCCGGTCGGTGAACGTCTGGGACTTCGCCGAGCAGGACCTCCCCGAGTCGGCGGGGCAGGCCGTGTGGTCCTGCGCCCGCACCACCACCTGGCGCGGCCCCGGCCAGGTGCTCCTCCAGTTCGCGGCACCGGCGACCGGGGACCGCGGGGCGGCCCGGGTCGTGGCGCGGGCCCGGTCCACGGCCGCGTGCGGCCGGTTCGGCCAGCACGTCGTCGCGAGCACCACCTGGCGGGCGGACTCCGGCAAGCGGTACGTCCTGGCCGCCGGGAGCCGCGAGGTCACCGGCATCGACACCTCGGGGGACGTGCGGGCGTCCGCGTCGGGCAGGACCCTCGCGAAACCGGTACCGAAGGGCGCCCGCGTCGAGGTGCGTGCCCGCCTCAGCACGGGCGGGACGCTGGCCCCGGTGGGGAGTACCGAATGACCGCGGGGCGGCACCGTGAGGTGCCGCCCCGCTCCCTTGCGCCGTACTCGTCCGGGCCGCTGCCCGGAACGGAGTCCCCAGGCCCCTGTGGGTCCTAGGACTGCGGACGGCTGCCGTGGTTCGCGCCGTTCTTGCGGCGGGCCTTCTTCTTACGGCGTCGCTTCGAGGACATCGCTACCTCCCAGGGGTGTGCTGTTTCGTACGGATCTTCGTTCTCCCCGGATGATGAATGTCCAGGTGAGCTCCCGGCCGCCTACCCCGCCGGGCCGACGCGATGACGTGTCGTACGTCACATGCGTCACGTACGCCCCAGCATGGCAGACCATCCGCCGAACCGGGAAACGGAGCAGGTCGCGGGGCCGGCGGCTCAGCCACGCAGGGTGTCGAGCCAGCCGGTCAGCAGCCGGTTGACCTCGTCGGGGCGCTCCTGCTGGATCCAGTGGCCGCAGCCGTCGAGGAGGTGGGACGCGGACAGGGCTGGGAGGGTCGCGGGGAAGGCGTCGATGGCGTCGGCCATCCACGTGGTGGAGGCGTCCGACGTGCCGCCGATGAACAGGGACGGCTGTTCGACGGGGGCGCCGCGGTGGGCGGCGAGGTCCTCCCAGTCGCGGTCCATGGCGCGGTAGCGGTTGAGGGCACCGGTCAGGCCCGTGCGCTCGAACTCCCCGGCGTAGAAGTCGAGGTCGTCCTCGCTCAGCCAGCCGGGCCGGACCCCGGCGGGGAAGCGGTCGCGCAGCCTGCCGTCGCCCCGGGTCACGAAGTGCGGGTCGGGTTCGCCGCCGGCGGGCATGGTGTCGGCGGACAGAGCCGCGTAGAAGCCGGCGAGCCAGCCCCTGACGTCGGGCTCGATCTCCGCTTCGGCGCGACCTGGCTGCTGGAAGTAGGAGACGTAGAACTCCTGCTCGGACCCGCCGATCCGCCCGAAGACGTCGGAGGGCCGGGGCCCGCCGGGCGGCGCGTACGGCACGCTCAGCAGCGCGACGGCCCGGAAGACCCCGGGGTGGAGCAGGGCCGAGGTGGCGGCGATGTTGGAGCCCCAGTCGTGCCCGACGACCACCGCGCTCTCCGCCCCGAGGGCCCGCACGACCGCGACGTTGTCCTCCACCAGGTCGCGCAGCCGGTAGGCGTCGGCCGCGGCGGGCCTGGAGGAACGCCCGTACCCGCGCACGTCGAGCGCCACCGCCCGATAGCCCGCCGCGGCGAGGGCCGGAAGCTGATGCCGCCAGGAGTACCAGGACTCGGGGAACCCGTGCACGAGCAGAACCAGCGGCCCCGCCCCCTGCTCGACCAGATGCAGGCGCCCGGCCGGACCCTCGACGGTGCGGTGGCGGAGCGCGGCGGACGGCTCGGGATGCATGGCTTCTCCTGGGGTCGCGAGCGGCGGGATATGTGTCGATCATGCGGTGGGGCGACCGCGTGGGACCATCGGTTTTGCCGTTCCGGCAAACCGCGTGCATCCGGTCCGCCGTGCGGAGAACCGGGGGCGTGACCCGGGCTCCAGGATTCAGGCCACGGACACGGGCCTCGGCAGACTCCTGAGGTCGTCGGTGTCCGCAAGGAAGACACAGGCAGTGAGGCTCCCCCCAGCGTTCCTTGGCGTGATCTGTGGCGGCGCGGCGGCGCGTCCCGAGGGCAGACTTGCCCGGGAACTCCGGACCTGCGTACCGGCGGTTCTTCGTGACTGCGTCTGGGCGGGCGGGGGGACGGACCATGGAGCGGTGGGGCGGGACGCGTTCGGGCGGGGAGGCGGGGGCTGCGGCCGGGCGGGGTGTGCTGGAGGGGGCGTTCGGCCTGCTGGAGGAGCTCGCGCGGGTCGGTGAGGCGGGGCTCACCGAGCTGGCCGCGAGGACCGGCCTGCCGAAGACGACGGCGCATCGGCTGCTCGGCCAACTCGGCGCGCTGGGCGCGGTGGAGCAGCACCGGGGCCGCTACCGCGTGGGGGCGACCGTCGCCCGTCTGGGGCAGTCGTGGACGGCTCCCCGCCTGTGGGAGAGGAGGGCGGCGGCACCGCTGCGGCACCTGGCCCTGGAGACCCGGGCCACCGTGTGCGTCGCCGTTCCCTCGACCGGCCGCACGACGGTCGTCACCGGTATCGCGGCGGCGGCGCGGGAGTTCTTCCCGCACCTGCCCGGCCAGACCCTGCCGCCCGACAGCGCGGCCGATGTCGTCTTCGCAGCGGCCGGGCCCTCGGCGGAGCCGCCGCCCGACCACACCCCGAACCAGTGGGCGCGCCGCCTGCGCGGAGCACGGGAGCGGGGCGCGGACCTCCATCAGTACGAATGGGGCGGCGAGCGGCTGTGTCTCGCGGTGCCCGTACGCGCCCGGTCGGGTGAGATCGTCGCCGCGGTCGGTGTGGCCGTACCGGATCCGCGCCGCATCGCCCACACCACCGAAGTCGCGCAGCGCAGCGCCCGGATGCTCAGCAAGGCCATCGGCTCGATCGGCTCCGCCGGCACCTAGGACCTGTCGTCGAACTCCCCCCTGCCAGGTGGCCGCCCTCCGGGCGGCGGAGGGAGTGTGACGACAGGCCCCAGCGCGGTTCGGGAGCCGTCACGTCCTGCGCCCTGGCCGGGCGGCGGGCATCACCGGCGCCGTCAGGGAGCCGCGGGCCCCTCGGCCTGCCGTGCCCGGGTGACTGCCTCCCGCGGACCGCCGGACGCCGCGAGGCCGAGCCCGGTGAGCCGCCCCACCACCCGCCCCAGCCAGTCGGCGTCGGCGAGCCGGTGCGCCTCGCCCGCGGCGACCGTCTGCCGCAGCAGTTCCTCAAGGAAGGCGATCTCGTAGACGCCGTACCAGCGCGGATGCCGCTCGAACCGGACCCGGCGGTCCTCGTACGGGTGCCGCAGCGTCATGCCGAGGTGGCCGCCGCCGCGCCCCCTGAAGCCGGGGAGGCCGCCGAGCCAGCCCGAGACCGTGAAGTTCCCCTTCGCCGGGTGTCCGCGCCCGACCACCACGTCCATGCCCAGCATGATCCTGGTCCAGGGGGTCGGCTCCCCCTCGGCGCGGGCGTCGGCGCCCGCACTCGGCCCGTGCTGGTACAGCCCCTCCGTACGGAACTCCACCCAGGGGCCGTCGGGATGCCCGCGGACGTCACCCACCAGGCAGCGTCCGTCGATCACTTCCAGGGGTCCGAGAGTCGCGGCGTTCTCCCTCATCGGCACATTGGATCACGGGTGGGGCCGGTCGGGGCCCTTCGGGCGCCGGGCCGTCGTCCCCCGGGGGACGACCCGGTGGCTGAGCACCGTCGTCGCGGCACCGTCCGCCGCGCCCTCCGCGCCGGTCGCCGTCGCGGGTGTCCCGGGCGACGCGGACGCCGAACCGGCTCGGGCCGCCGTGTCGATGATGTGCCGGGCGGCCAGGGAGCCCATCTCGTACAGCGGCAGACGCACCGTGGTGAGATCGACGAACTCCGCGGTACGGAGATCGTCCATGCCCGCCACGGAGATCTCCCCCGGCACATCGATCCCCGCCTGCCGCAGGGCGCTCAGGGCGCCGACGGCGGCCTCGTCGTTGGCCGCGAGGACGGCGTCGGGGAGCGGTCGGTGCGCGATGAGCCGCAGGGTGGCGGCGTGCCCGGACTGGTAGTCGAAGCCGCCGGGGCGGCAGAGCGCGCCGTCGGCGAGCCCCGCGTCGGCCATGCGGGACAGGAAGCCCTCGCGCCGGTGCCGGGTGACGGTCATGCCGGGCGGGCCCTCGATGAACGCGACGCGCCGGTGGCCGAGCGCGACGAGGTGGTCGGTGATGTCGTACGCCACGGCGCGGTTGTCGACGACGACGGAGGGGCAGCCGAGGTCCCGCACGGCGAGCGAGACGGTCTGGATGCCCTGCTCCTGGGCGCGGCGCACGGCCTTGACCAGGTCGGGGGCCTGCGGATCGTCGACGTGGCCGCTGCCCGCGAAGATGACGCCCGCCGCGCGGTAGTCCCGCATGGCCTGAAGGCGGCTGATCTCCGTGGCGGTGCGCCGGTCGACGTTGGACAGCATGGTGACGTACCCCGCCCGGGTCGCCACGTCGTCCACTCCGCGCGCGATGACGGAGAAGTACGGATTGTCGATGTCGCTCACGAGGACGCCGACGAGACGGCTGTGCGGGGAGACCATGGCGCGGGCGAGAGCGCTGGGCGAGTACTCCAACTCCGCGGCGACGGCCAGGACTTTGGCCCGCGTCCTGGCCGAGATCGGATGGCTGGAACCACTCAGCACGCGCGACGCGGTCGACACGGCCACACCGGCCGCTCGGGCCACTTCCACCAGTGAACTCACATGCCACCATCCAGTGAAACGTTTGCCTTCGTGCCGCCAAAACTCGCACACACGCGGCGAGTTCGCAAGGCGCGCCGAGCCCCGCGCGCAGCCGTGGACCTGGGACGAACCACTCAACTGACGCACTCGGGCGCCCAGTTGCAACTTGACGGTTCCGCATTCCGAGTGTCTAACATCAGCACAAGGCATACGTTTGCCTAACCGTTGACCAGAGGAAATCCCAGCAGCTTGAGGGGGAAGTGGGAAGTCATGCAGCAATGGACCCGGCCCGGGTTACGGGCCGTCCTGACCCGCGGCAAACGGCTCGCCGTCACCGCGGTCCTGTGCGCCACCGCCGCGGCGGCCACCGCCTGCGGCAGCGGCACGGGGACCGTGACCCGCGCGGACGGAACGCTCTCGTTCACGGTGGCGGTCGTCGAACCGGACATCACGACCGTGCCGCTCCTCGCAGCCGTCGACGCCGTCCGCCGACAGGGGCACGACGTGGACGTCGTGGAGCTCGCCGCCCCCGAGCTGGCGATCGAGGGCCTCGCCAAGGGCGACTACGCGATCTCGGCCGAGGCCACGGGACCGGCGCTGAGCGCCGTCGAGCAGCACGCGCCCATCAAGATCATCGCTGATGTCGTCGGCAATCAGTGGGCTCTCTACGGCAGGCCGGGCATCGCCTCCTGCGACGACCTCGACCGGCGTCCGTTCGGCATCTTCAGCGCGGGCGCGGTCGCGACGGCCATGGCCAAGGACTGGGTGCGGACGCAGTGCGGCGACGGCAAGCGCCCGCGCTATCTGACGCTCGGCGGTTCGGATGTCCGCGCGCAGGCCCTCGCGTCGGGGGAGATCGACGCGACACCGCTGGAGGTGTCCGACGCCGTCTCCCTGGAGTCGGCGGACGCACCGGCCGCCGCCGGGCTCACCAAGCTCGCCGACTTCGCCCGGAGCCTGCCGGACGTGCACCCGCAGACCGTCTACGCGAACGCGGACTTCCTCACCGGGCACCGGGACGTCGCGCAGTCGTTCGTGACGGCGCTGGTGCGCGAGCACGCCAGGATCAATGAACGGCCGCAGCACCTGGCCCGCCTCGCGCGCACCTATCTGCCGCGGGAGGACGGGGACGACCTCGACCGGGTCGCCGAGCGGTACCGCGAGGCGGGCCTCTTCGACGCGGGGGCGCTCACCCGGGACAACGTCCAGGGCACCATCGACTTCTTCGTACGGGCCGGTGTGATCGGGCGGCGCGTGACCGCGGAGGACGCGGTCGACCTCAGCTTCATCAGGGCGGCCTCATGACCCTCTCGATCACGCGCCGGAGCGCGGCCGTGTTCCGGGCGGCCATGTTCCGCAAAGCGTTCCCGCACCCGAACGCGACCATCATCCCGGGCACGACGCCCGCCCCGGGAGCGACCCCCGTCCCAAGCACCACCACACCCCCGAACACCACCGCACTCCCCAGCACGACCACAGCCCGGAACGCGCCCACGCACCGGAAGCCGCGCCGAAGCGGCCGCGGCCCCCAGGCCGGCCCGCGGCCCACCCGCCCCACCGGGCCACTGCGCCGCCTCCTCGACATGAACCTGCCCTACCAGCTCCTGACGTTCGCGGTCCTCGCCACGTGCTGGGAGCTGTACGCCGGCGTGCGGGGCGGCCTCCTGCTGCCCGGATTCGCCGAGACGGTCCGGGCCACGGCCGGGCTGCTCGGAGAGGCGGAGCTGTGGCGCGCCCTCTACGTCAGCAACCAGGCCCTGGTGCTCGGCTTCGCCCTCGCCGTGGTCGTCGGCGTCCCGCTCGGCACCGCGCTCGGGCGCTTCCGGCTGCTCGAACGGTACGCGGACGTCCATCTGAACATCCTCCTCGTCACGCCGATGGCCGCCCTCATCCCGCTGCTCGTGATGTCGGTGGGCGTCGGAACGGTCTCGCGCGTCGTGCTCGTCGCGCTCTTCTCGGTCGTGATGGTGATCGTGAACAGCCGGGCGGGCGTACGGCAGGTGGACCCCGCGCTGATCGAGATGGCCCGCTCGTTCGGCGCCGGTGAGCGGACCGTCTGGGCGCGGATCCTGCTGCCCGCCGCCCTGCCCGCGGTCATGACCGGCGTACGCCTCGGTCTGGGGCGTGCGGTCACCGGGATGGTGCTTGTCGAACTGCTCATGGTCTCCGACGGCATCGGCGGCCTGATCCTCACCTACCGCGGTCTGCTCAAGGCCCCGCAGCTCTACGGCACCATCGCCGTCATCCTGGCCGAGGCCCTGCTCCTGGGCGCCGCCGCGCACTGGGCCGAGCGCAGGCTGGCCCGCTGGACCCGCCCGAACCCGTCCCGCACCCGCACGGCGAGGAGCCAACGATGATCACCATCCAGGGTCTTTCCAAGTCCTTCACCACCCGGAGCGGCGAGCGGGTCGACGCGCTGCGGGACGTCTCCCTGGACGTGGGCGAGAACGAGTTCCTGACCGTCCTCGGCCCCAGCGGCTGCGGCAAGACGACCCTGCTGCGGGCCGTCGCCGGGCTCGTGCCCTGGGACGGCGGGGACATCGCCGTCGACGGGTCACCGGTGCGCGGCCCCGGCCCCGACCGGGCAGTGGTCTTCCAGAACTTCGCCCTTCTGCCCTGGGCGACCGTCCTGGACAACGTCGCGTTCGGCCTCCGCATGCGCGGCGTCGGACGGGCCGAACGCGCCGAACGCGCGCGTTCGCTCATCGCCACGGTGGGTCTGGAGGGCTGCGAGGCCAAGCTGCCCGGCGAGTTGTCCGGAGGCATGCAGCAGCGCGTAGGCATCGCCCGCGCCCTGACCGTCCGCCCGCGGGTGCTGCTCATGGACGAGCCCTTCGGCGCCGTGGACGAGCAGACACGCCGCCTGCTCCAGGAGGAACTCCTCGCGATCTGGGAGGAACACCGGATGACCGTCGTGTTCATCACGCACAGCATGGAGGAGGCCGTGCTCCTCGGCGACCGCGTCGCCCTGATGAGCGCCCGCCCCGGGCGGATCGCCGAGATCGTACCGGTGCGCCTGCCCCGGCCCCGCTCGCGCGACGTCGGCGGTGTCGCGCGCTCCGGTGAGTACGCGGAGATCACGGCGTACCTGTGGGAGCGGCTGCGCGACATGCACGCGGAGCACCGGCCTGACCGCGCCCACCGTCCCGACGAGGTGGCCTCATGACCGCGCCGACCCCCGTGGAACACCGGCCCGGCGGTGCCCGGCGGCGCCCGGCGGCCGCCCGCCTGCGACGCCTGCCCGCCGCGCCCGTCAGCCTCGCGGCCGGCGCCGCCGCCTGGGAAGCGGTGGGGCGTACCGCCGACGCGTCGGCGCTGCCGCCGCTGAGCACGGTGCTCGACCGGCTCGTCGAGGCGACCCGGCAGGGAACGATCGCGAGCAGCCTGGCGGACAGCCTCGTCAATCTGGCCCTGGGGCTCGTCATCTCCCTCGCCGCCGGGCTCCTCGTGGGCACGGCCATGGGCCGGTGGCGCCGGGTCGACGCGGCGCTCGGCGTGTACGTGCACGCGTTGCTGGCCGCCCCGTCGCTCGTCTTCGCCCCGGTGTTCTTCTCGCTGCTCGGTGCGGGACGCGCCTCGATCGTGGCGGTGGTGGTGACGTACGCCGTGTTCGTCGTCGTCGTCAACACGGCTGCGGGCGTCCGGTCCGTGCCCCCGCACCTGGTCGAGATGGCCCACTCGTACGGCGCGAGCGAACGGCAGGTGCTCGTACGCGTGGTGCTGCCCGCCGCGGCGCCCCTGATCATGGCCGGGGTCCGGCTCGGTGTCGGCCGCGCCGTCACCGGCATGATCAACGGAGAGATGTTCATCTCCGTGGTGGGCCTCGGCCGCCTCGTCACCGAAGCCGGCGGGCGCTTCGACAGCGCGGGCGTTCTCGCCGTACTGCTGATCGTGATCGCCGTCGCCCTGGCGGCCCTCGCACTGGTCCAGGCCGTCGACCGGACGGTCACCCGCTGGGTTCCCCGCACTTGGAAGGAAGAGCGATGAGGATGACGACGACAACCGACGCGGAGGCGGCGGCGATCAACACGTTCAACCCGAAGGGAGCGTCCGTCGACACAGTCACCCCGAAGGGAGCGGCCGTCGACACGGTCGATCCGAAGGCAGGTGTGACGGGCCCGGACGGCTCGAAGACGGACATCCGGAGACTCGACGCCTACAGCCACATCCTGCCCGCCCCCTACTTCGCGCGGATGCGCGAACTCGCCGTCGACTCCGGCGCCCTGAAGCGCTGGCTGGAACTGGACGCGCTGCACGACGTCGACGCGCGGCTGCGGATGATGGACACGTTCGGCGACGGCTACCAGCAGGTGCTCACCCTCTCCTCACCGCCGATCGAACTGCTCGCGGGACCGCGGGACTCCCCCGCCCTCGCGCGGCTCGCCAACGAGTCGATGCACGCGCTGTGCGAGCGGTACCCCGACCGGTTCCCGGCGTTCGTCGCCTCCCTGCCGATGAACAACCCGGACGCGGCGCTCGCCGAGATCGCCTTCGCGCTCGACGGCCTGGGCGCCCGCGGTGTGCAGGTCTTCACCAACGTCAACGGCAGGCCCCTGGACGATCCGGCCTTCCACGGCGTCTTCGCCGAGATGGCCCGGCGTGACCTGCCCATCTGGCTGCATCCGGCCCGCGGCGCGGGCTTCGCCGACTACGCCGCCGAGGACACCTCCCGGTACGAGATCTGGTGGGCCCTCGGCTGGCCGTACGAGACGAGCGTCGCCATGGCCCGGCTGGTCTTCTCCGGCCTGCTCGAACGGCACCCCGACATCAAGATCATCACCCATCACCTGGGCGCGATGATCCCGTACCTGGAGGGGCGGATCAGGCTCGGCTGGAGCGAACAGCTCGGCAGCCGCACCGCGGGCGACGACCTCGCGCGCCTGCGGAGCACGACGCCGCCGCGCCCGCCCCTCGACTACTTCCGCCGCTTCTACGCGGACACGGCCCTCTCGGCGTCCGCGATCGGCATCCGCTGCGGCCTGGACTTCTTCGGCACCGAACACGTCCTGTTCGGTACGGACTGCCCCTTCGACCCGGAGGGCGGCCCCGGATTCATCCGCGAGACGATCCGCGTCCTGGACGCGCTCGATCTCACGGCCGGCGCACGCGAGCAGATCTATCACGGCAATCTGCTGCGCCTGATGCGGCTGCCGGGATGAGCGAGGCCCGCGCGTCGGGCGGACGACGCGCGGGCAGCGCACGCAGCACACACAGCTCACGCGGAACACAGCGGCGACCCGCGTTCGCCGAGCTGATGGCGCGGCCGGGAACCGATGGCCGTTGACGGACGGAGGGCAGCGGCGCGACCAGGAGCCGGAGACCGTCGGTCGACGATCCGTGCGGACGCGGCCTCCGCTCCGTCACCCCGTCACTCCGTCGCCGTCACTTCGTCAACCCGTCACTCCGTCACCCCGTCACTCCGTCCACAAACATGTGACGGCAGATCAAGTGATCAACACATCCACGCTACCCGCGCGTAACCGGCGGTGCCTTGGATGGCCGCGCCGGTGCAGGACCCAGCCGGTTCCGCCCCCCACCCCCACAGGGAGAGCCTCCCATGCCCCACTCCACGCCCCGTGCGTACACGGTCGGCGCCGCTTCCGTGTCCCTGGCCGTGGCGGCGGCGCTCGCCGCGACCGCGCCCACCGCGACCGCCGCCGTGCCCGCGAAGCCCGCCGCCGAGGCGACGCCGAGCCTGAAGGTCCTCACGTACAACGCCTTCCTGTTCAGCAAGACGCTGTACCCGAACTGGGGCCAGGACCACCGAGCCAAGGAGATCGCCGCGGCCGGGTTCTTCCGGGGCAACGACGTCGCCGTCGTCCAGGAGGCCTTCGACAACTCCTCCTCCGAGGTGCTGCGGCAGCGCGCCGAGGCGGACTATCCGCACCAGACCCCGGTCCTGGGCCGGTCCAAGAGCGGATGGGACGCGACCGGGGGCGCGTACTCCGCGGTCACGCCGGAGGACGGCGGGGTGACCGTCCTGAGCAAGTGGCCGATCGTGCGCAAGGAGCAGTACGTCTACAAGGACGCCTGCGGCTCGGACGCATACTCCAACAAGGGCTTCGTGTACGCCGTCCTCGACGTGCGCGGCACCAAGGTGCACGTGGTCGGGACGCACACGCAGTCGACCGACCCCGGCTGCGCCTCGGGCGAGGCGGCCGCCACCCGGTCGAAGCAGTTCAAGGAGCTCGACGCCTTCCTGGACGCGAAGAGGATCCCGGCGGGCGAACAGGTCCTGGTGGCGGGCGACCTCAACGTCGACGGACACAGCGGCGAGTACGCCTCGATGCTCGCGGACGCCGGGCTCGCGCCCGCGGACTCCCGCACGGGACACCCGTACTCCTTCGACACCAAGGACAACTCGATCGCCTCCGAGCGCTACCCGGACGACCCGCGCGAGGACCTCGACCACGTCCTGCACCGCAAGGGCCACGCCCGCCCCGCCGCCTGGCGCAATGATGTGATCAAGGAGGTCAGCGCCCCCTGGACCGTGTCGAGTTGGGGCAAGGAGTACACGTACACCAACCTGTCCGACCACTATCCGGTGCTCGGCCGGTAGAGCCCTCTCGCCGCCGGCCGGCCGGGCGCCGGTGCCGGGCCCACCAGTTCCGTGAGGACGTCCTCCATCGTGACGAAGCCGATGACGGTTCCCTTGTCGCCGGTGACGGCGGCGAGGTGGCTGTCCATGGCGCGCAGCGCGGTGAGGGTGTCGTCCAGCGGGGTGTCGATCCGCACCCTGGTGAGCGGGTGCAGGGCCGTGTGCGGGAAGGGCCGGTCGCGGTCGGCGACGCCCAGGCTGTCCTTGATGTGCAGATAGCCGAGGAGGGTCCCGCCCGCGCCGGTGACGGGGAAGCGGGAGTAACCGGCCCGCGCGGCGACCTGCTGGAGGCGGGCCGCGGTGACGGTGTCGTCGACGGTGCGCATGCGCGCGGCGGGGACGAGGATGTCGCCGACCGGTCGTGTACCCAGTTCCAGGGCGTCGCGCAGCCGCTCGCCGTCGGCGGCCGTCAGGAGCCCGGCCTGGCTCGCGTCCATGACCATGCGGGCCAGTTGGTCGTCGGTGAAGACGGCGGCGACCTCGTCCTTGGGCTGGACCTTCAGCAGCCTCAGGGCTCCGTTGGCGAAGGCGTTGATGCCGAAGACCAGCGGCTTGAGGGCCCGGGTGAGGGCGACCAGGGGCGGGCCGAGCAGCAGGGCGCTCGGCACGGGCGCGGCCAGCGCGATGTTCTTGGGGATCATCTCGCCGATCAGCATGTGCGCGTACGTCGCCGCGGCGAGCGCGATCACGAAGGCGACGGGGTGCACGAACGCGCCGGGGATGTGCGCCGCCTCGAAGGCAGGCTCCAGGAGGTGGGCGATGGCCGGTTCGGCGACCGCGCCGAGGACCAGGGAGGACACCGTGATGCCGAGCTGGGCGGTGGCCATCAGCGCCGAGATGTGCTCGACACCCCACAGGGTGGCCCGCGCCCGGCGGTTGCCTTCCTGCGCCGCGGGCTCTATCTGGCTGCGGCGTACGGAGATGAGGGCGAACTCGGCCCCGACGAAGAAGGCGTTCGTCAGCAGCGTCAGGGCGCCGATGAGGAGCTGGACGGTGGTCATCGGGCGTCCTCCATGGCCTGCCGGGCGGCGGGGGCGGTGATGCGGACGCGGTCGGCGCGGTGGTGGGCGACCGCGAGGACGGTCAGGCGCCAGCCGTCGACGTCGACGCTGTCGCCCCGCGCCGGGATCCGGGTCAGACGGGTCGCGATCAGTCCCGCGAGGGTCTCGTACGGGCCGTCCGGTGCCGTCAGGCCGACGGCGTCGAGCTGGTCGATGCGGACACCGCCGTCGGCCTCCCACTCGGGCCGCTCCTCCGCGCCCCGCGGGACGGGCAGCAGATCCGGGGCCTCCACGGGGTCGTGCTCGTCGCGGACCTCGCCGACGACCTCCTCGACGAGGTCCTCGACGGTGGCGACACCCGCCGTGCCGCCGTACTCGTCGATGACCACGGCCATGGTGCGGGCCGCCCGCAACTGTTCGAGGAGCCGGTCCGCGGACAGGCTGTCGGGTACGAGGAGCGGTTCGCCGGCGAGGTCGGTGACCGGGGTGAGGTCCCGCTCCGCGGGGTCGAGGGCGAGGACGTCGCGGATGTGGACGGTGCCGATGACCTCGTCGAGGCTGTCGCGGTAGACCGGGAAGCGGGAAAGGCCGGTGGCGTGCGTCAGGGCTGCGGCGTCCGCCGCCGTGGCGTGGGCCTCCAGAGCGCGCACGTCCACGCGGGGCGTCATGACGTTCTCGGCGGTCAGCTCGCCGAGGTGCAGGGTGCGCACGAACAGTTCCGCGGAGTCGGCCTCGATGGCGCCCTCGGCCGCCGAGTGCCGGGCGAGGGCCACGAGCTCCTTCGGGCCGCGAGCGGAGGCGAGTTCCTCGGCCGGTTCCAGGCCGACGCGGCGCACGAACCGGTTCGCGGTGTCGTTCAGATGCCGGATGAAGGGCCCGAAAGCGGTGGTGAAGCCGCGCTGGGGTGCCGCCACCACCTTGGCGACGGCCAGGGGGCGCGAGATCGCCCAGTTCTTCGGCACCAGCTCACCGACGACCATCAGGACCACGGTGGACAGCACGACCCCGAGGACCGTGGCCGCGGCCGGAGCGGCACCGCCGAGGCCCGCGCTCCGCAGCGGTCCGCGGAGCAGGGCGGCGAGCGAGGGCTCGGCGAGCATGCCGATCACCAGCGAGGTGACGGTGATGCCGAGCTGGGCGCCGGAGAGCTGGAACGTCAGCCGGCGTGCCGCCTTGAGGGCGCCTGCCGCACCCCGCTCACCCGCTTCGGCTGCCCGTTCCAGGTCACCACGCTCGACGGTGGTCAGGGAGAACTCGGCGGCCACGAAGACCGCGCAGGCCAGGGTGAGGAGCAGGGCCAGGAGCAGCAGGAGCACCTCGGTCACCGTGCCACCCCCGTTCCCTCGACCTCGGGTCGCGCGCGGTGCGCGCGGGGAATGGCACGGCTGGTACTGGGAGGCTCACCCATCGCGGGTCCGTGGCTCCTTCGTTCAGGGGCTGTTCTTGCGGTGGCGGTATTTCTACAGTCACTGTAAAGGAAGCCTTCGTCGGTCAGGGCTCTGGTGAACAGTTCTTCGGAGAGGTGTCGGCGCTGTACAGGTGCGGAGCGGATCTTCGACGTGTACCCCGATACGGACCAGGCCCTTGTGGCGGCCACGGAGCGGCGTGACATCGTGGCTGCGCCGGCACAGCCGAGGGAAAGGCAGACTTCATGACGCGCGTTCCGGGGCGGCAGGCCCCCCAACCTGCCACCACGGCGGGAGCGCGCACGGCCGCCCAGGAAGGCGCGGATCATGATCTGCAGGCGCTGTTCGGCGAGTCCGCTGTCATATTCGCCTACCTCGCCGGTCCCGCTCACATGCTGGAGACGGCGAACGGGGCCTTCTTCGCCGCGATCGGCGGCGAGCGCACCGGTACCGGACTGCCGCTGGGGCAGCTGATGCCGGAACTCGCCGGGCAGGGCTTCATCACGCTCCTGGACCGGGTCTACCGCACCGGCGAAACCCACAACGCCCGCGATGCCCGCGTTCTGCTCGGTGAGGGCGACGGCGCCCGGGAGGGCTTCTTCGACTTCACCTACGAGCCCCGCTTGGACGCGGGCGGCAACGTGCGGGGAGTGCGGGTGGTCGGGGTGGAGACCACCCAGGTCAAGCACGCCCAGAGGCTGACAGCCGAGCACCGGGTGCTGCTGGAGCAGATCGCCCGCCAAGCCCCGCTGCCGGACGTGCTGGAGGGAATGGCGCGCGCCATCGAGGCTCTCGCACCCGAGGAAGTATTGGTGTCGGTGCTGCTCGCCGACCCCGACGGCCGGCATCTGCGGCACGGGGCAGCCCCCAGCCTGCCCGAGTTCTACAACCGGGCCATCGACGGCATCGCCACCGGCGAGGGCGTCGGCTCCTGCGGTACCGCTGCTCACCGCCGCCAGCGCGTGATCGTCGCCGATATCGCGACCGACCGGTTCTGGGACGACTTCCGGGCGCTGGCCGACCAGGCCGGTCTCGCCGCGTGCTGGTCCACCCCGATCCTGGCTCGCGACGGCGCCCTGCTGGGCACCTTCGCGATGTACCACCGCACCCCGCGCTCGCCCCAGGAAGCCGATCTCGCCCTGGCACGGGTCTTCGCCGACACCGCCGCGCTGGCCATCGAACGCCACCACGCCGAACTGGCCCGTGCGGCGGCAGAAGCACGGGAGAAGGCCGTCCGCGACGACCTTGCTTTCCTCTTGGAGGCCAGCAGCGCGCTCACCTCCGACCTGGACGCCGCCCAGGTGCTGTCGAGGCTGGCCGGCTCCTGCGCGCCGAAGCTGGCGCCGCTGTGCACGGTCGACCTCATCGAGGGCGGGCGGGTTCGCCGGGTCGCCGCCGCTGCCCCCACTCCGGGCGAGCGGGACCTGCTCACCTCCCACATCCCCGTCTACGACGCCGCGGACGACGCCGTCGCCCGCGTCCTGGCCTCCGGCACCAGCGAGGTGGCCCGCCGTACTCCCACCGGGCCCGGCCCCTGGCACGACCTTCATGTCACCGGCTACCTGTGCGTGCCCCTCATGGACCATGACCGGGCATTCGGTGCCGTGACCCTGCTGTCCACCGGTGACCACGTCTTCGACGGCCACAACGTCGCCCTGGCCGAGGAACTCGCCCGCCGCGCCGCCTCGGCCGCACGCAACGCCCGCCAGTACACCGACCGGGCCGCCCTCGCCCGCGACCTCCAAGCAGGGCTCCTCCTGCCCGATCTGCCCGACGTACCCGGCACCGACGTCGCCACCTACTACCACCCCGCCGGCGAAGGACTCGACATAGGCGGGGACTTCTACGACGTCTTCCCCCTCAAAGACGGCCGCTGGGCGTTCCTCCTCGGCGATGTCTGCGGCCGCGGCGCCATCGCCGCCACCACCACCGCCCTGGTCCGCCACACCGCCCGCGCCGTCGCCTCCCGCCTCCCGGGCCCCGCCGACGTCGTCCAGGCCGTCAACGAAGCCCTCATCGACCGGCCCGGCAGCCACGGCACCGGCTTCGTCACCCTCGTCTACGGCCGGCTCACCCCCACCCCCACCGGACTCGACATCGAATTCGTCCGAGCCGGGCACAACGCGCCCCTGCACCGGGACTCCTGCCGCACCGTGCACGCCCTCGACGCGAAAGGGCTGCTGCTCGGTGTCACCCCCGACGCGCACGTCACCCCCCACCGTCTTCATCTGCGACCCCACGAGAGCCTGGTCCTCTACACCGACGGCATCACCGAAGCCCGCCGCCAAGACGGTGACATGCTCGGTGATCAGCGCCTCGCCGAGGCCGTGGCGCGCCTCCCGGGCCGACCCCGCGCCCAGCTCATCATCGACAGGATCGTCACAACGCTGCACACCTTCACCGACGGCGGCGACATCGACGACGACCGGGCGATCCTCGTCCTGACTGCCACCGCCCCCCACAGCACGGCCACCCCATAGCGCTGCGCCCCGTGCCCGTCCGCCGCGGGGCACGAGGACCAGGCCTCGCCCCGGCCCGGTGACCACATACAGCGAATCGGCCCCGGGGACGCCGCCACAGATGTCGTGCCGGGCGAGGAGTGCGACCGAAAGCGCGGCCGGAAACGGGGCCGAAAGGTCCAGCCGAAAGTCCGGCCGGAAGTCCGGCGGCTCGCCCGCGGTACGGGTACTGGGCTGGGCCAACCGCGCTGTTCGGCCGGGAGAGTCGCCTCGTCGGTGGCTCATCGGACGGACAGCGCACGGGGGCGGTCTGGTGAGCACGTCGGTGTTGACTGCTTCCTGTCCGGCACGTCGGCGCGTTCCAGCGCAGTACTGACGAAAGGGAGAAACATGTCGCAACGCAAGAAGATCGTCACGGTCCTCGCAGCCACCGGACTGACCCTCGGACTCGTCAGCGGTCTGCACGCGACCGCCCAGGCGTCACCGTCGGCCGGCCCTGCCGGGAACCTCGCCACGTTCGAAGGCAAGAAGATCGATCTGTCACAGGACTGGGGGCAGGCGAAGGCGTGTGCGGTGTCGCGGGCACAGGGCGGGATTTCGTGCTTCCGTACAACGGGCGAGCGTGACGCGCACGCGGCGAAGCTGCTGGCACGGATGACGCCGGCGCAGGCCGCAGTGGCGTGCAGCCGTCCGCTGCACGTCTATGAGCACAACGGCGGCCGCGGCCGCGACCTGAAGTTCTACGACAAGGGTGGCTGGCAGAACCTCGACCGCTACAACTTCAACGACAAGACGTCCTCGTACCGCACCGGCAGCTGCAAGGCCCACCTGGCGGAGCACAACGACGGGCGCGGCTACTGGTATCCGGGGAACACCAACGCCAACCACTACGAGTCCGCGATGCGCAGCGGCTGGAACGACCGCGTGAGCTCGATCCAGAACTACTGAGCAAGCGCGATCCTCGAAGCATGGTCACCGGCGTGCGGCCGGATCGCCCGTCATGGGACGCTCCGGCCGTACGTCCCGCGCCGACGGCACCAGGTGCGGCTCCGGCTCCTGACCCTCGCAGCTGTCAGACGTCCCCTCGGCCGGCTCCAGGGAGGCCGGTCCGTCCACCGGTTCATCGCGGTGCCTCCGGGCGAGTTCAGAGCTTGTAGCCGCCACTCGCCTCGATGACCTGGGCGGTCACCCAGCGGCCCTCGTTGGACGCCAGGAAGGCCACGACCGAAGCGATGTCGGAGACCTCACCGAAGCGTCCCAGGGCCGTGTCCGCCTCGATCGCCGCCGCCATATCCGCGTTCTCGCGGACGGCCGCGTTCATGTCGGTACGCACCCAGCCGGGTGCGACGGCGTTCACCGTGATGCCTCGGGGCCCCAACTCCATCGCGAGGGCGTGCGTCAGGTTGTTGATGCCGGCCTTGGCCATGGAGTAGACGGGGACCGCCTGCATCGGTCGCGAAGCGGCGCCGGAGGAGACGTTGATGATCCGTCCGCCGTCCGCGAGGCGGCTCAGCGCCGACTGAACGATGAAGAACGGCGCGCGGGCGTGGACCGCGAACATCGTGTCCCAGCTGTCCGGCGTGGTGTCCGCGAGGCCGCCCCAGCCCGAGTTCCCTGCGTTGTTGACGAGCAGGTCGAGAGTCCGGACTCCCTTGCGCTGCGTGAACTCGTCGTCGAGTCGCGTGAACAGGTGGGGGATGGACTCCGCGTCGACGAGGTCCGCGTGGAGCGCAAAAGCGTTCCCGCCGTCCTTCTCGATCGTTGCGACGGTCTCCTCGGCACCGTCCTTACCGGCGTTGTAGGTGAGCGCGACGAGCGCGCCCTCCGCCGCGAGGCGTTCTGCTGTCGAGCGCCCGATTCCGCGCGAGCCTCCGGTGACGAGGGCGGTCTTTCCAGCGAGTGACTTCGACACGGGTCATTCCTGACTGTGAAAAGGATTTGTCTGATCGTGGCGCGTTGTCGCGCCCTGCTTCGGACGGTCTGGGCAGCGAGTACGGGGACTTCACTGATCGTCCAGGAGGGCTACGGCTCCGCGGGGGCAGGACTGGTGGGGATGCCGGTGGCGGACACCGTCAGTGCGTTGCTCACGTTCCCCACCGTAGGAGCGCGCCCGCGTATGATGAATAATGTGTCGTCCCAGAAACTTTACGCATCGTCCAGGCGGGACGGGTCTGTCGGATCAGGCGACCCGATCGTCGATGTGCTGCGGCTGCTGCGCACGCAGGCGGTCGTCCCGGCCCGGGTGCACGCCGCCTCTCCCTGGGCCGTGCGCTTCGATCCCCCCACGCACGTGAAGCTGGGCGTCGTCCTCAAGGGCGGGTGCTGGATGGCCCTCGACGGCTGCGAGCCGGTACTGCTGCGCAAGGGCGACTTCTTCCTGCTCAACAACCCGCCGTCCTACACGCTGGCCGACGTTCTCGACGTGCCGCCGGGCAAGGCCACTGCCTTTCACGAGAGCGAGCACGACGGCGAGGTGCGCATCGGCGCCAAGGACGATGAGGACACCTACGTGTGCTGCATCGACTTCGTCTTCGAGGAGGCCAACGCCTCGGTGCTCTTCGACGTGCTGCCGCCCGTCGTCCTCGTCCGGGCCGGCGACCCCCGCGGAGCGCTCCTGGCCAACCTCTCCGCCCTCACGGTCGCGGAAATGGAATCCGCCGGCGTCGGCCGCCCCCTTGTCCTTGAGCACCTCGCGCAGCTCATCCTCGTCCACATGCTGCGCGTCCATGCCGATCAGACCGATCGTCCCGTCGGCTGGCTCGGGGCGCTGGTCGAGGACGGCATCGGGGCGGCCCTGCGCGCGATGCATGCGGATGTGGGCCGACGCTGGACGCTCGACGAGCTCGCCGCGATCAGCCACATGTCACGATCCGCGTTCGCCGCGGCGTTCAAGGCCAAGGTCGGCACAGCCCCGCTGACCTACCTCATCGAGTGGCGGATGAGCCTGGCCCGTGACGCGCTGCGCAGTGACACCCGCTCCATCTCGGAGCTGGCCGCCGCGACGGGCTACGAGTCCGAGAGCGCCTTCAGTACGGCATTCCGGCGCGTGGTCGGGTCTTCTCCCCGATATTTCCGCGACGAGGCACGCCGACAGGCGCGGTGAGACCCCCGTCGGGCGGGGCCTCACCGCACCGGATGTTACTTGTTCACCGTGTTGGCGCTCGCCTGGTCCATGAAAATGGCGACGTGGGCGGGAGGCATACCAGCCAGCGTGCCGCCGACGGGTGACGGTCGTCGCGCACTGTCGATCATCGTGCGGGCGGCTTCGGGCGAGACGGGCGGAACCGGGTGTTCGAGGTAGAAACGCTTCTCCTCGTCACCGGTGAGCCCGTCGGGTACGGCAGGGGCATACGGCCAGAAGTAGAGGGACGTCCCGGGCTCGATGCGCCAGCTCTCCGCGAGCGAGCCGGCATCGACCACGTCGTAGCCGACCGCTTCCAAGAACCGCGTCACCGCCTTCTTGGCAGCGGGATCATTGCCCGCGATCGGCAAGGTCGTCCGCTCAGCGTCGCCCTTCGGGCGGGCGTTGGCGTACATGTGGTTCCAGTCCAGATTGTGCAGGCCCTTCACGACCAGGGAGTCCTTGAGGTGCCGCT
This sequence comes from Streptomyces typhae, assembly GCF_009755605.1. Classification (GTDB taxonomy): domain Bacteria; phylum Actinomycetota; class Actinomycetes; order Streptomycetales; family Streptomycetaceae; genus Streptomyces; species Streptomyces typhae. Next base: position 75,527 of record NZ_WPNZ01000005.1, on the reverse strand, counting down.
GCACAAGTTCACTGGAGGTGAGCTTCCCGGCATCGAGTTCGGCGTTCCGCCAGAACTCCGGGTAGTAGTTCGTCTGGTCCAGGACGACCTTCCCGGCCAACGCGCCGGCCGGCAGGGCCTCGAAACTCGCGAGCGGGACAGTAAAGGCAATGATGTCGCCGGCCTCGATCGCCTCATCGACCGTTGCGGCGCGCGCACGCGGACCGAGCTTCGATACGAGTTCCGCGATCGACTCCGGGCCTCGAGAGTTGCTGAGTACGACGCTGTAGCCGGCGTCGACAGCCAGCCGAGCGACGGAGCCGCCGACCAGACCAGAGCCGATGATTCCGATGGTGGGTGCCATCTTGGACATCTCCTTGGACAAAAGGCGCCGCGAGCCGGCGCCAGGTTCCGCCGCGTCTGTGACGCGCTTGGACTGACACGTCGATACTCGGCGTGGCCACAGGGGTGCACCAGGCGCTGTCGTCCCTGGTAGCGCCAGTACCACCCAGCCCCTCAGCAGCGGACTCATACTGGATTCATGACCACCCACACCGAACTCGGCCCAGCCCTGCGGGCGTGGCGAGAGCGCATCGGCCCGGCCGCGGTCGGTCTGCCGATCGCAGGCAACCGACGAGTTCCGGGCCTGCGCCGCGAGGAGCTTGCAGTCTTGGCCGGCATCTCCGTCGACTACCTCGTACAGCTCGAACAGGGCCGCGCGAAGAACCCCTCCCCCCAGGTCGTCGCGGCCCTCGCGCAGACACTGCGGCTCAACGCCGTGGATCGCGAACTGCTCTACCGGCTGGCGGACGCGGTCGTCCCGCCGTCCGGGACGGTGCCCCGCGAGGTGCCACCCGGCGTGCAACGCATGATCGACCGGATGAGCGACACCCCGCTGGCCGTCTTCACCGCCTCCTGGGACATCGTGCAGAGCAACCCGCTCTGGGCCGAGCTGTTCGGCAGCCCGGTCGAGCCCGACGCCCGGTCGAGCAATCTGATCTGGGGGCACTTCGCCGCCCCGCCCGCACCTGGCACCTCCCGCATCGAGCGCGGGCCCGCCCACGCCGACGCCTTCGAGCGCATGATGGTGTCCGACCTGCGCCGGGCCGCCGACCGGTACCCCGACGACCGCGCCGTCACCGAGCTGATCAACGGACTGCGGGAGACCAACCGACGCTTCGCCACTCTCTGGACCCGCTACGAAACCCTGCCGATCGGGCGCTCACACAAGACAGTCGTCCACCCCGAGCTCGGCGAGATCGTCCTCGACTGCGACATCATGACCATCGAACGCGCCGACCTGCACATCGTGTTGAACTGGGCCGCTCCGGACACCGGCGCTGTCGAGAAACTCGCCCTGCTACGAGACCGCGTACGCGACCGCGCAGCCGCAGCAGCAGCAGCACACTGAACACCGGCATCACGCGGGGGGGGCACGGACGCCCACTGCGCCAGCTCCCCGCCGTCGGGGCCCCGCACCGGACCGACCGGCGTACGGTGCCGCGAACTTCGTGTATGATCTTGCTATAACTCCGGTGCAGGGCACAGGAGTCACGCGTCTGTGGTCCAAGGAAAGACGCCCATCATCCGATGGGAAATGTAGGTGCAAGGCCTGCCGGGCGCTCCGCATGAAGCCCCCTCACGTGGTGAGGGGGCTTCGCTGTGTCCCTGCGCACCATCGCCACGTATAGCTACCCGGTGGTCTCACAGTCCGTCGCCTGTGCCGTCTGCTGAATGCGATCAGCGGAGTGGTGCAGGGACCGTGCGCGGGGGGGACTCGGTATCACACCGGCGCCAGGAGTCGGGCGGGCGCCGGGCGTGTCTCCCGTCGCCCCCGGAACCACCGCGACAAGGGGACGGCGGTGCAGGCGAACCTGGCCGCACGTACCTCCCATGCCGTGCGCGGCCGCTCCCGCCCGGAATATGCCTGTTCCGTGGGAGTGGGGAGGAGTATGCTCGGTTACAGTCCGTGGTTGACGGTGCTGTTAGCGCAGTACCCGCTTTTCCGGCGATCTCTCGGGCCCGGGTTGGGGCCCACCACGCCAGCGGCTGCCACAGCGGGACCCTGCACCCGCCACACAGCACCGCTCACGGGATCGCCCCGCCCCCGCCGTCCCGGCCCCGTCCACCCGGCCCGGCTGTCCCCTTCACGGTGCGCACCAAAGCATCCGGAGACCGGCGATGCGCGGCTACTTCACCGACGACCAGCTCCTCATCATCCCCCTGCCCGACCATCCCGGCGTGCGCCTGCACGGCGAAGCCCTCAGCACCCACCGCGGGCCCCTCCTCGTCGCCGTGACCGACGAGGCCCAGCTCAACGACGAGATCGTCATCGACCTCACCGGCCTGCGAGTCCTGGCCACGAGCGTCCTGGAGACCCTCATCCTCCTCGCGCTGCGCCTCACCCCGCCCCAGCGTCTGCTTCTGCGCGCCGGATCCGAACTCGAACTGCGCGAACGCCTCCACGCTCACGGCTGGGACCACATCGACACCCTGCGCCTGACAGAAGCCTGACCAACCCGGAACACCCCGGTGGGCGGGCCCGCTTGCCGTCGCGGAAGGCAGCAAGACCTCCGCCCACCAGGGGGGCACCCCGCACAACCCGTCCCTCCCGCAGACACCCAGCAGCCCCACCAGGAGCGGCCATGGACCAGCCCCCGACACCACCCCAGCAGCTCACCGGATACGCCTCCCCCGACCCGGTACAGACCTCACGCCGGACCATCGAACGAAGCCGGTCCCTCATCAACGGGGTCCAGGCCGCCGTCAGCGGAAGCCATCACCGGATCGAGCACAGCCGCCAGCGAGTACACCGAAGCCGTCGACTCCTGGGTCTCACTCCCGAACCGCACCCCGCCCCCGAACCCCGCCCCGACCTCGCCCCCGACGAAGACCGCACCAGTGCCGACGAGCCGGGCGAACCCCGCCCATGACGGGCTGTCGCGCCTCCACGTGCCGTTAGGGCCAGTCGTCAAGTTCTCTCCTGCCACGTGACGCCATGCACGCTTGGTCGAGGCACAGCGGAACACAGCAAGAGAGCGCATTCCGTTTCACCTGAATGCCACGTAACCGGAACCAGCGGTGGTCGTAGAACACATGCGCAGATCAGAGAGGCACCTTCCACCGCCATGCACAGCACCACGCGGGCACCGTCGCCCACCCCCGTTCACTCGCACCGGCGCAGCCCGCAGCAAGGGGAGGCGCAGAGGCTGGATGCCTTCTCCTCTCAGGGGCTGGTCCGGCTCGTGCAGCAGCCGCGCACGGCGGTACGCCTTCTGGCTCGGCCCGGGGACGGCGCGCGGGGTGCCGTCCCGGTGGCGGTGGCCGCGGGTGGATGCACCGAGCTGGGGGTGCTGCCCGGCATCTATCCGGAGTGGCTGGGCGACCGAGGCTTTCTGCAGGCGCACAGGGTTCGCTACCCCTACGTCTGCGGTGAGATGGCCAACGGCATCAGCGCCGTCGACCTGGTGGTGGCGGCCGCCGCCGGTGGCGTGCTCGGGCTCTTCGGTGCGGCGGGACTGGATCCCCGGCGCGTGGAGGAGGCCGTGCTCGCCCTGGGCCGGCGCTGCGGTGACGCGCCCTGGGGCGTCAACCTCATCCACTCCCCCGCCGAGCCGCAGGCGGAGACGGACACCGTGGAACTGCTGCTGCGTCACCGGGTGCCATGTGTCTCCGCTTCCGCGTTCATGGAGCTGACGGCGCCGGTGGTGCGCTGCGCCGCCGCGGGACTGCGTACGGACCGGGCGGGTGGTGTGGTGCGTGCGCGCAGAGTGTTCGCCAAGGTGTCACGGCCGGAGACGGCGCGGATGTTCATGTCACCGGCGCCGCGGGAACTGCTGGACGATCTGGTGCGCGACGGCCGGATCAGCTCGCAGGAGGCGCGGCTGGCCGAGAGCGTACCGGTGGCCGAGGACGTGACCGTGGAGGCCGACAGCGGCGGCCACACCGACAACCAGTCCCTGACGGCGCTGCTGCTGCGGATCCTTCAGCTGCGCGACGTGATGGAGCGCGCCCACGGGCACCGAGTGCGGGTGGGTGCCGCGGGCGGTCTGGGCACGCCCGACGCGGTCGCGGCGGCGTTCGCGATGGGGGCCGCCTATGTCGTCACCGGGTCGGTGAACCAGACGGCGGTGGAGGCGGGCCTGTCGCCCCAGGCCAAGCAACTGCTTGCGGCGGCTGATGTGGACGAGGTGACGATGGCACCCTCCGCGGACATGTTCGAACTCGGTGCACGCGTGCAAGTGCTGTCCAAGGGGACGATGTTCGCCGTCCGGGCACAGCGGCTCCACGAGCTGTACCGCCGTCACTCGGGGCTCGACGAGCTGTCCCCGAGGGATGTCGCCTGGCTGGAGCGCGACGTGCTGCGTGCACCCGTGGGGGAGGTGTGGCGGGAGACGGAGCGGTACTGGCAGCGACGTGATCCCGGCCAGTGTGCCCGTGCCGCCACCGACGCCAAGCACCGGATGGCGCTGCTCTTCCGCTGGTATCTGGGGCAGTCCACCCGGTGGGCGATCGAGGGTGTCGCGGACCGGCGCGCCGACTACCAGTTGTGGGCCGGTCCGGCGCTGGGAGCCTTCAACTCGTGGGTGTCGGGCAGTTTCCTCGCCGCTTCGCGGGAGCGCACGGCTGCGCAGATCGCCTGCAACCTTCTGGAGGGGGCTGCGGTCGTCACCCGCGCACAGCAGTTCCGCACCTGCGGGCTTCCCGTGCCCGACGCGGCGTTTCGTTTCGTACCCCGTCCCCTGGCCTGAGCGACTTCTCGGAAGTGCCGGCCGTGTCATCCGACTGAGGCGTAGAGAGTGAAACAGAGTTCCACCGACCATCCTGCGGGGCAGGGCGCGGACGCGGGTGGCCGGATCGCCGGTCCGAGTGCGCTGGACATCGCCGTGGTGGGTCTCAGTGCCCTGTTGCCGGGGGCGGACGGTCCCGAGCCGTACTGGCGCAACATCCTGTCCGGCCGTGACCTGATCCGGGACGTGCCAAAGACGCACTGGCTGATCGACGACTACTACGATCCGGATCCGCGGGCGGCGGACAAGACGTACGCCAAACGCGGGGCGTTCCTCGACCCCGTCGCCTTCGACCCGCTGGCGTTCGGCATCCCGCCCAAGGCGTTGGAGGCCACGGACACCACGCAACTGCTGGCCCTGGTGGCCGCGCAGCACGCCCTGATGGACGCGACCGGCGGGGACCTGGAGCGCCTGGAGCGGGAGCGGGTCGGTGTGGTGGTGGGTACCGGGGTGCTGCAACTGTCGTGCGACATGGCGGCACGGACGCAGCGGCCGGTGTGGCTCAAGGCGCTGCGCGAAGGCGGTATGGACGAGGCCGCCGCACAGCGGATGTGCGACCGCATCGCCGGGCATTACGTGCCGTGGCAGGAGGCGACTTTCCCCGGGCTGCTGGGCAACGTCGTAGCGGGTCGGATCGCCAATCGCTTCGACCTCAACGGTCCCAACTGCACCGTGGACGCCGCGTGCGCCAGTTCGCTGGCAGCGCTGGCGATGGCCACCGACGAGCTCGTCCTGGGCCGTTGCGACATGATGCTGGCGGGCGGGGCCGACACCCTCAACGACATTCTGTGGTACTTGAGTTTCAGCAAGACGCCCGCCCTGTCGCCGACCGGTGACTGCCGGCCCTTCTCCGAGGGCGCCGACGGCACCATGCTCGGTGAGGGGCTGGTGCTGTTCGCCCTGAAGCGTCTCGCCGACGCCGAGCGCGACGGCGATCGTGTCCATGCCGTCCTGCGCGGCCTGGGGGCCTCGTCGGACGGCCGGGGCACGGCCATCTACGCGCCTCTGCCCGAGGGACAGCAACGGGCGCTGGATCGAGCGTACGACCAGGCCGGTTACAGTCCCCGCACGGTGGAGCTGGTGGAAGCGCACGGTACCGGCACCGCGGCCGGGGACGTGGCCGAGTTCCGTTCGCTGTCCGCTGTGTTCGGGGCCGCGGCCGAGGACGGGGACCCGCCCTGGTGCGCGGTGGGTTCGGTGAAGTCGCAGATCGGACACACCAAGGGAGCGGCGGGCGGCGCCGGTCTGCTGAAGGCGATCCTCGCGCTCCGGCACCGAGTCCTGCCGCCGACGTACAAGGTGGAACGCCCCAACCCGCGGCTGCCTCTGGCCCGGGGGCCGCTGTATCTCAACACCGAGGCCCGCCCGTGGATCCGCGGCAGTGCTCATCCACGCCGTGCGTCGGTCTCCAGTTTCGGCTTCGGCGGGAGCAACTTCCACCTCACCGTGGAGGAGTACCGGCCGCCGACCGGGGTGCGCGCCTGCCTGCCGCCCCGGGTGGACGCCGCTCCCTGCCACCTGGTCGTGCTGAGCGCGGACAGCGCGGCGGGCCTCGCCGCACGGGCCCGCTCCGCGGCCGCGGAGCGGGCACCGCTGGCAAACAGGGCACGGGCGGCGCAGCTCGCTTTCGATCCGTCGGCGCACGCGCGGCTGGCCGTCGTCGCGGCCGACGCCGAAGAGCTGAGCCGGCTGCTGGAGCAGGTGGCCGAGCATCTGGACGCCACACCTGACGCGCAGCTGCACGACCCACGCGGCGTGCACTGTGCGGTGGGCGCCCCCGACCCGGGGCCGGTCGCCTTCCTGTTGTCCGGGCAGGGCAGCCAGTACCCGGGTATGGGCAGCGGGCTGGCGCTGCACGTCCCGCAGGCGCAGGACGTGTGGGACCAGCTCGCCGACTGGCGCCCCGAGGAGGGGACGGCGCTGCACCATGTCGTCTTCCCGCCGCCCGTGTTCGACGAGCGGGAGCGGCAGGCACAGGCGGAGCGGCTGACCGCCACCGAATGGGCGCAGCCGGCGCTGGCCGGCCTCGCACTGTCGCAGCTGGCCGTCCTGGACGCGGTCGGGGTGGCCGCCGACTTCCTGGCCGGGCACAGCTTCGGGGAACTGGTGGCCCTGCACGCCGCCGGGGTCCTGAGCCGTACGGATCTGCTGGCCGCGGCACGGCGCCGCGGTGAACTGCTGCGGGACGCGACCGAGCAGCCCGCGGGGATGACAGCCGTGGGGTGCGGCGCCGAGCAGGCGGAGAAGGTCGTGGAACACTGCGCCGCCGGCGAGGTGTGGGTGGCCAACCGCAACAGCCCTCAACAGACGGTCCTGTCGGGAACGTTGACGGCGCTGGAGGAAGCCGAGCGCGCCTTCGGCGAAGCGGACATCGTCGTACGGCGGCTGCGGACGAGCGGTGCCTTCCACACCCCGCTGGTGCGGAGCGCCGCCGTCCCCTTCGCCGGCTTCCTCGACGGAATCGAGGTGAGAACGCCCGACCGTCCCGTCTACGCGAACGCCACGGCTGCCCCCTATCCCCCGCGGCCGCGGGAGATCCGCAAGCATCTCGCCGGGCATCTGACGGCCCCGGTGCGCTTCGCGGAACAGATCGAGGCCATGTACGGGCAAGGGGTCCGCACCTTCGTCGAACTCGGCGCGGGCAGCGCACTCACGTCGCTGACGGGCCAGATCCTGCGGGACCGTACTCATCTCTCGGTGGCCGTGGACCGTCCCGGCGAGGAGGCGCTGCGCGGCCTGCACCACGTCCTGGGGGCTCTGGCGACGCAGGGCCGTCCCGTCGACTTCGCCCCGCTGTGGGCCCACCTCGCCGACCCACCCGTCCCCGTGCCCGCCGACGCCGCAGAGGCCGACGGGCAGGCAGCAAGCAGGAGGATCACCATTCTCGGCACGAACTACGGCAAGCCCTACCCGCACGCCGGAGAGCCCCGCAACGGCACCGCGCCGGACTCCGCCGCGCAGGCCGAGGACGCCGCTGCCGCACCGGCGCCCCAAGGCGTGCCTGCCACCGCCCGCGGGGTGCTGCCCGCACAGAGCGACGCCCCGCCGCACGCCCCGGCCGCTGTGTCGGTGCCTCCTGGGGCGCACGGTCCCTGCGGGTCGCCCTGGCTCCAGGTGCTGCAGGAGGCACAGCGTCAGACCACGCAGACCCACGCGGCCTTCCAGCGCTCGATGGCCGACAGTCATATCGCCTACCTGCGCACGGTGGAAGCCGTCGTGCACGGGGTGTCCGCCGCGATGGGCGCGGGCCCCGCCCTGCCGTCGCCCGCTCTCGCGCCCGATGCGGCGGCGGAGCCTCGTACCGGGCACGAGAGCGAGCCGGTGTACGAGGCCGCCGCATGGGAGGAACCGGCGTCCGGGCACATGCAGCCCGCCCCCGTCCTGCTGTCGGCTCCCGCGCACCCGGCAGCGGCAGCGTCGGCCGCCTCGGTCGACGGGCAGTACGGCGGGCAGCACGCCTGGCCGGCCGCCGACGGTGCTTCGGTGACTTCGAGTGAACCGTCCGAGTACGCCGCGCCGGTGTCCGTCGAGGCGGCGCCGCGGGTGTCGGAGACCGCGGTCGCCGGGCCGTCCGGCGACCAGCCCGGCGAGGGCGGACCCGAGTCGGCGGAGGACGCCGTGCTCGACGTGGTCGCCGAGCTGACCGGATACCCGGCCGACGTCCTCAAGCCGGACCTGGTGCTCGACACCGACCTGGGCATCGACTCCATCAAGCGGGTGCAGATCCTCTCCTCGCTGCGCAAGCGCTTTCCGCAGCTGCCCCGGCTGGATGCGGGACGGGCCGCCGGGCTGCGGACCCTCGGCGAAGTCGCCGCCGTGCTGAAGGAGAACCTGCCGGAGGAGGAGGACGGGCAGCCTGCCATAGCGGCCTTCGCGCGACAGCGAACGCCCCGGCCCGACGCTCCGCCGGAGCAGGCGGCAAAGAACCTTCCTCTCCAGCGCCTCGACCTGGAGGCGAAGCCGGTTCCTGCTCCGGGCACGAGGCTGCCGGGGCTCGCGGAGCACCCTGTGCTGATCACGGACGAGGGTACGGGCGTCGCGGAGGCGCTCGTCGAGGAACTCGCCCCGCACGGCGTCCAGGCCCGCGTGTGCGCCGGGGAGGTGCCCGCGGACACGCGTGCGCTCGTGTCCCTGGACGGTCTGCGCCCGGTGACCGGCACCGAGGACGCCTGCAACCTGGCCCGTGACCTCTTCCGCACGGCGCGGCGCGTGGCGCCCGCGATGCGTGCGGGCGGTATGTGGGTCACCGTGCAGGACACCGGCGGTGACTTCGGTCTCGCCGGCACGCACGGCGCGCGTGCCGGTCTTGGCGGGATCGCCGGGCTGGCCCGTACCGCCGCCCGGGAGTGGCCCACGGCCCGGGTGAAGGCCGTCGACTGCGCGCGCGGACAGCGCACCGCGCGGGCGGTCGCCCGTGCGGTGGCCGAGGAGTTGCTGTACGGCGGGGCCGCCACCGACGTGGGTCTGCCCGACCACGGCGCGCAGCGGGTGCTGGTGAGGACGCGGCGGCCTGCCGCGGGCACGGCTCCCTCCCCCGCCGCCGGCGCCGGGGACGTGCTGGGCCCGCAGGACGTCCTCGTCGTCACCGGCGGCGCCCGCGGGGTGACCGCCGAGTGCGTCGTCGCGCTGGCACGGGCCCACCGGCCCAGGCTGCTGCTCCTGGGACGCACCGCGCTGCGGGAGGAGCCGACGTACCTGGAGGCCGCCCAGGACGAACGCGCTGTCCGCACGGCCCTGATCGAGCATGCCCGGCGGAACGGCGCCGCTCTGCCCGAACCCGCCGACGCCGCCGCACGCGCGGGGCGGGTGATGGCCGTGCGTGAGATCACCGCGACCCTCGCCGCCTGCCGGGGGGCGGGGGCTCAAGTGCGGTACGCGGCCCTCGACAACCGTGACCGCGACGCGCTGGCACGGGTTGTGGAGGAGGTCAGGGCCGAGTGGGGGCCGGTCACCGGTGTCCTGCACGGCGCGGGCGTCCTGGCGGACCGGCGTCTTGAGGACAAGACCGACGAGGAGTTCGACCGGGTCTTCACGACCAAGGTCGGTGGTCTGGAGTCGTTGCTGGCGGCCACCGCCTCGGATCCGCTGCGGTTGCTGTGCGTCTTCTCCTCCGTCGCGGGCCGCTCGGGCAACGCGGGGCAGAGCGACTACGCGATGGCCAACGAGACACTCAACCACCTGGTCGCCGTTCAGGCTGCCGCGCGTCCCGGGCTGCGCGCCAGGGCTCTGGTGTGGGGGGCCTGGGACGGCGGGATGGTGACGGAGCATCTGGCCGAGTACTTCACTGCCGTCGGGACGCCGCTCATCGACCCGCCCGCCGGGGCCCGCGCCCTGGTGGAGGAGCTCGTGCGCGACGGCCCCGTCCAAAGGATCCTGCTCCCGCACGCGGCGGGCACCGAGCTGGTGCCGGCGGAGGCAGGCGCGCCACTGGCCCAGCGGGTACCGGCGGAGGCAGGCGCGCCACTGGCCCAGCGGGTACCGGCGGAGGCAAGCGCGCCACTGGCCCAGCGGGTACCGGCGGAGGCAAGCGCGCCACTGGCCCAGCGGGTACCGGCAGAGGCAAGCGCGCCGCTGGCCGAGCTGCGGCTCGCGGCCGACGGCCACCCGCACTTCGCGGACCACGCGGTCGGCGGCCGCCCCGTGGTGCCCCTCGCGTACGTGGCGGAGTGGTTCGCCCGGCTGCTGCGCGAGCACGATCCGTACGCGCCGGTCGAGCTGAGCGACCTCCGTGTCCTGCGCGGCATCGCCCTGGAGGACTTCGGCAGCGCGGAGCACCGCCTGCTGATCCACCGCGTCCGGTCCGACGGGGAGCCGGACGCCTGGCAGTTGCAGGGCCACAGCGGCCACAGCGGCGACAGCGGCACGCTTCATTACCGCGTCACCCCGGGCGTCCCGCCCCCGGAAGGGGCCCGGGGCGGGGCCGGGGACGCGGCAGACATCCGCGCACAGGAACTGGGGCCGCTGCCACGGGCCGAGCTGTATGACGGCCATGTCCTCTTCCATGGGCCCGCGTTCCAGGTGATGCGCGGCTTCGAAGGGGTCGGTGTCCCGGGTGCGCGCGGCGAGCTGGCCGGTGTGCGGCACATGGAGTGGCGGGCGGAGCCGTGGGTGTCCGATCCGGCAGCGGTCGACGGGGCCCTGCAACTGGCCGGACTGTGGGCCGAGCACCTGCTGGGCGGCCCGACCCTGCCCATGGGCATCGGCCACTTCCGCTGGCACCGGCCAGGACCGGTCGAGGACACGGTGCCGTGCACGGTGTACGCCGGACCGGCCGGCGACGGGCTCGCCAGCTGCGACGTCCTGCTCGGCCCGCCTCAGGCGCCGATCGCCGAACTCCTGCGCGTACAGCAGGTCCTGCGCCCCACATGACCACGTCGCCTCCGCCGGCACTGGCGCGGACGACACCACTTCAGGAGCAGCACAAGTCTCATGGCCGCAGCACACGCAACCCACTCATCGCAGGAGGACGACGCTCCCGTGCCGGATGCGGCGCTGCGCGGTGCGCGGCGCCCCGTCCACCCGGCGGGACGCTCCCGCGCACCCAGCCCCTCCCCCGCTGCCGGTGGGGACGAGAAGCGGCCGGTGGCGGCGGTGCGGGCCTTCGCCGTGCGTACGTGCGACGGTGGCGGTACGCGTGCGTTCGTCGAACGGGTCGTCACCGGCCGACGCGCTGCCGGTGGTACGAGCAACGGGACAGCGCGGGCGGTTCCGTGCGGCGACGCGGCAGAAGCGCTTGTCGCCGTGGTCCGGGAAGCGGTGGCGTGCCTGCCGCAACGGTCCGACGGCACCCTCGTCGTCCTGAGTTCCGGGCCCGGCGGGGCGGCGGCACGGGCGCGCACCCTACTGGCCACTCGCCCGGACCTGGCCGCTCTCCCGGACCTGGCTGCTGCGGACGTCCGCGTGGACGCCGGCGCCGGGACGAGGGTGCTGCACGACGCGGCGCAGGCCGCGCTGGACGGACACGCCGGGGCGGTGATCGTCGCGTCGGCAGCGGCGGGGATGCCCGGACCGGCCGGTGACTGCGGGCAGGAGCGGGCCTGTTGCGCCGCGGTGGCAGTGGTCCTTGCGCCGCACACACGCAGTCCCGGCGCCTACCGGCCGCTCGCCGTGGTGGATGTTTCGGGCCCCGGCATCGCTGAGGGTGATCCTGACGAGGAGCGGAACGACCGGCTGGTTCTGCGTGCTTCCGCCGTACCGCGCCCGGAGCGGACACAAGGGGACGTGTTGCTGTGTCCGCGCCCGGAGCGGACACAAGGGGACGTGTTGCTGTGGGGCGGCAGCAGTGTCGCCGCTCTCGAGGCGGTGGCCGCGGCGGTGGCAGCGGTGCACCATGGCGCGCGCCCCCGGGCGGCGGCACACGCCGAGCCCTGGCTCGCCCCGCGGCGCACCGCGCTCGTCGTGCTGGCCGAGGACGGCGCCCTGTCCCTGCGGCTGCGTTCGGTGAGTGCGGCCCCCGAGGCCTGGGCAGCGCCTCAGCCGCCAGACCGGCGTCTGTACGTCTTCTCCGGTGCCGGCACCGAGGAGATCATCCGTGCCCTGGGAAGCGGGCGCGAGTCCCGCGGGGGCCCGGCCCGGCTGGTTGTCGTCGCCGCCGGCCACGACGAGTACACCAGCCGAGTCCGGCAGGCCCGGCGCTGGCTGTCCGACGGCCGCCGCAGGCCACGGCCTCCCGGTGTGTACTTCCAGGCGCGGCCCTTGTCCGGCGACCTGGCTTTCGTCTTCCCCAATGGTGCGGCCGCCTACCCGGGCATGGGCCGCCAGCAGTTGCTCGCCTTCCCCCGGGCCGTCGACGAGCTGCGTCACCGGGGTGATCCGGAGGCGATGGCCGGGTGGGCGTACTCCGGTGCCGGCAGCGCATCCGACGCCGCGGGCAAGATCTACGCCGCGTCCTTCCTCAGCATGGTGCACGCCCATATCTCCCGCGAGGTCCTCGGGCTGCGCCCGCAGGCCGTCCTCGGGTACTCCTCCGGGGAGATCAGCGCGCTGCTGGCGACCGGTGTGTGGCCGGACGCGGCCGCCGTCCTGGCCGACACCCACGGCAACCCGCTCTTCGACGGTCTGCTGACCCGGCCCTGGCGTGCCATCCGCGACGGATGGCGGCAGGCCGACGTAACCGGAACCACGTGGACCGCCCACCTCGTGGGCACCGACCCGCAGGAGGCCGCCGCCGCCGTCCGGGACGAGCCCGGCGTGCATCTCCTGACGGTCAACGCGCCGAGCAGTTGCACGCTCGGCGGCGAAGCCGAGGCCTGCCGCCGGGTCCTTGCGCGGCTGCCGCACGAGTACGCCATGCCGCTCGACTACGACATCGCCGTCCACACGCCGATGGCCGCGAGCGCCGCCGACCGGTGGCGTGCCTACTTCCACCGCCCGGTACGCCCCGTCGGCGGCGTGCGTTTCTACACCTGCGCGGGCACCTTCCGCTTCGACCCGACTCCGGACGGGATCGCCGAGGCCAGCGTCGCCCAGGCTCTGGGAACGATCGACTTCCCCGGCGCGGTGGAGCGGGCGTGGGCGGACGGTGTACGGGTCTTCGTGGAGCACGGGCCCAAGGAGCGGTGCACCCAGTGGATCCGCGAGATCCTGGGAGATCGCCCGCACCTGGCCCTCGCCCTGGACCCCACCGACGGGCGGGGCCTGGAGCGGCTGCTCGCCGTGTGCGCGGAACTTGTCGCCGCCGGCGTCACCGCCGACGACCGGGCGCTCCTCGCTCACTTGGCAGCGGCAACCGGTACATCGCCGCGGGGCGTCGGCCGACCGCACCAGGTGCCCACGGGTGCAGTTGTTCGCGGCCCTGCCGCGAGCCCGGCGGTGGTCATGGCACCCGCGCCGCCCCTGCCACCGCCGGACGCGGCCACCGGCGGCCCCGACCGGCCCGCTGTCCGGGCTGCCACCCGGCCCGACGCCCGGCCCGACGCCCGGCCCGACGTCCAGCCTCCCCCGCCCGGCCGGGCGGACGACCTCACGCGAGCGGCAGCCGCTCATGCCGCACTGCTGGCACAGCACCGGCACCTGCACGGCCTGCTGCTGCGGAGCCACGAGGCGCACGCAGCGCAGGGCGTCGACCTGGCCCGCGGTCCGCGTGCTTCCGGTGCGACCGCAGCGCACGGCGTCGACCGGACCCGCGATCCGCGCGCCTCCGGAGCGACCGAAGCGCACAGCCACGACCAAGCCCACAACCCGCGCGCCCCCGGTGCGACCGACCGGCTCCTGCTCGACGCTTCCGGACATGTGTGCCTGTCCACGATGCTCCAAGCTGCTCCCACGCCGACGCCCTGCGCGCCGGGGCGGTCCTCCCGGCTGGAGCTGATCCTCCACGGCCCGCTCCCCGGGCCCGGCGAGCGGCTCCAGCATCGGCGCAACGGGCCCGGCGAACCCTTCCAGCACGTCGTTCACGGTCCGGACCGTGCCGTGCTCACGCTGCGCGCGTACCCCGCGGCCGCGGGCAGCGCCGCCGTCCCCGCCCCGTCCGGTCCGCCGTACGAAGGCGGCCGCGCTGCCGCACGCTTCAGCCCCGCGCAGGTACGCGCGTTCCATGACGGCCGGCCCTACGACTGCTTCGACGCCGAGTGGACCGTGGCCACCCGCTCGCACGTGCGCACCCCGCGTGGCGGCACCGGCGACACGGCGGTCCTTCACCACGTCCCGTCCTTCGATCCGTACGGCGGCCCGCACGGCCTGGGGCACCTGAGCGCCCGTCTGCGGCGTCCACCCGCCCTCGCGGACACCGGCAGTGCCCTGTCCGATACGGGCGGCCTACCGTTCCTCCTGGAAGGCGTGCACCAGGCCCTGGCCTTCCACCTCACCGCGCTGGGGCTCACCCGGGACCGGGACGGCTGGCGCTTCCAGCCTCTGCCCGGTGCCCGGTGCGTCCTCCAGCACACCCCCGGCGCCGCACCCGACGGCCCCGTGACGTGCGAGGCGACCATCACCGCCGTCGACACGGAGTCCCACGAGCCCCGCCTCCGGGCGGACGTGGTGTGCACGAGCGGCACAACTGCCGTGCTGCGCGCACAGGGTGTGGCACTCCAGCTGGCCCAGGACTGGCCGCTGGAGCAGTGGCGGCGCCTGGCCGCAGCGCCCGTCCAGGGCGCGCGGCCGCACATTCCCCCGGCCGCCCTGCCTGCCCTGCGCCCGTCGGGAACCGACTCCCGGGCCCTGGTGCGCGACGGGCTGCGCCTGGATCACGCGTCGATGCTGGCGGCGGCGTGGGGACGGCCGAGCGACGCGCTCGGGCCCGCCCACCTCGCGCTCGACCGCCGGCCACGCGTGATTCGGCTTCCCGCACCGCCCTACCAGTGCCTCACCCGGATCACCCGGCTGTCGGCGGCACCGGGCGCGCCGGCTCCGGGCAGTGCCATCGAGTCGGAGTACGACATCGCGGAGCATGCCTGGTTCCGCGACGACGGCAACCGATCGTCGCCGCCTCCCGCCGTGCTCCTCGAAGCGGCCCTGCAACCGTGCGGCTGGCTCGCCCAGTACACCGGAGCAGCCAGGGATCTGGCCGGCACCCCGGTGTTCCGCAACCTCGACGGCGAGGCACAGCTCGTCGCGGCCGTGCCCCCCGGGGCCCGCGTCCTGACCACACGGGCCACCCTGCGCGAACACGTCAACGACGGCACGATGGCCCTGGTCTTCTTCGACCTGGAGTGCACGGCCGACGGTGTGAGCGTCCTCACCGGCACCACCGGTTTCGGGTTCTTCCCCCCGGACGCGTTCGCCACCCGGACAGGGCTGCCCGGCCCTCCGCCGCTCGCGCCCGACACGGCCGAGGCACCGATCGGGGACGGCGACCTCACCTCCCGTCCGCGACGCTGGTTCAGCGGTCGGGCGCCGCTGACCTCCACTCCGCTGCTGATGCTGGACCGGCTCACCGGCTACTGGCCGCAAGGCGGTCGCGCGGGCCTGGGCAGACTGCGGGCCGAGAAACGCGTCGACCCGGGTGACTGGTACTTCGCCGCGCACTTCTTCCAGGACCCCGTACAACCAGGGTCATTGGGCGTCGAGGCCATGTACCAGCTGCTGCACTGCCACCTGATCCAGCAGGGCACCGACGCGGAAACCACCCCCCTGCGGACCGAACCAGTGGCAGCCGCGTCCGGCCCTCTGCTGTGGAAGTACCGCGGCCAGGTGACCCCCACCGACTCCCTGATCACGGTGGACGTGGACATCACCGGCCACCGCCACGACGCGGCCGGCCTTGTGCTCAGCGGCGACGGCTGGCTGCACGTCGACGGCACCTGCATCTACCACGCCACCGGTCTGGCCCTCCGCCTGACCGAGGGGCCGACCACTGAATGGAGAACAGGCCCATGACCACCCCCGACCCGTACGCCGTACGCGACGACGAGGAACAGCAGACGGTCGACAACTGCCGCCTCCTCTTGCGAGCAGCCGCCGCCGCTGACGTACCGGCCGTCGAAGCGCTGCACACCCGCTGCTCCCCGCGCTCGCTCTACCGGCGCTATCACGCCCCCGTCCACGGCGTGCCGCGCATGCTGCGCAAGCACTTCCTCGCCGGACACAGCAACTACTTCATCGTCACGACACCGGCCGGGCAGACGATCGCCATGGGCGAATTCGCCCCCGCGAGCCGGGGGTACCAGCCCCAGCTCGCCCTCATGGTGGAGGATGTCTGGCAGCGCCGGGGCATCGGCACCTGGCTGACCCGGCGCATCCTGCGCACCGCGGCACGCTCCGAGCTGCGCACGGTGTACGCCGACGTACTGGGCGAGAACGTACCCGCCCTCCAGCACTTCCGCGGCTTCGGAGGAGTCGTGGAGAGCTGGGAGCAGGGCACGGCACAACTCGCCATCCCCGTACCAGAACAGGACGGCCCGCCGCAGCACCCCGACGGGCCGACGGCGGAACCGGCCGCGGCCACCTGAGCTTGTCCTGACCCGCGGGTGAGGGCGTTCCGAGGGGCGAGCGGATCCCGGGCTGTTCGAGTCCCGGATGGTGGCATGCAGGTGTGGGTGGTGAGTGAGACGCTGTCGCTGTGACGGAACCGAAGAGTTTCCAGACGCATCTGCGGCAGGCCGCCACCGGCATCCTGGAGCGCGTCCCCGAGCAGCTGAAGCGTGAGATTTACGTCCTGGCCCTCAACATCTGGCGCGTCGACGCCGACAACCGCCGCCCGTACGTGGACATCGGTTACAACACGGAGAGCCAGTACGAGGAGCAGATGCGCCGGGATTCCGATCACTGGGAGGCGCGCTGGAACTATGCGTTCTGGATCCTTGAGGGCTTTGACAGGCTCGGCAACGTCCCCGAGGACCGGGTCGGCGGCCCGCTCTTCGAGGGGGAGGTCAGGAGCCTCGGCATCTGGTACGACGGCGAGTTCGATCTCGGCCGGACGCTGGAGGACGACGGGCTTCGCGCCAAGTCCGGCCTTCTCGAACTCCACTTCCACGACGCCGTTGTCGGCCTCGCCCGTCACCTCCACGAGAGCGGCACCATCGAGAGGATCTTCGGCCGTCCACTGCCTGTGATGGTGTTCGACATGGACTGCCCGGGCTGGGAGGAAGAGGCCACCAAGGCCGCCAACCCGGTCGAGCTGATCGAGGACTTCTTGGCGTGAATCCACTCTCCAGCACTTTCCGCGACGTGCCCTCTGGCGCCGTAGGCCGGCCAGGTGTGCGTGGGCGCCGAACGGCTCCGGGAACATCGTTGTGAGGACTGAGGGTCCACCTGCGCCTGGGAGCCCGGTCCGATGCGGTGCGTTGGTGGCGGCCGGACCCGGGCGCAGGGCCGGGCCGCCTGGTGGGCAACGTGTGCGTCGTGCCCGGTTTCGTGCCCGGTTGTGGTCGCGTCAGTAAGCGGCCTTTCCTGTGCCGTTGTTACCGCCCTTGAACTCGAGATAGAAGCCCCAGCCGTTGGGCACGTCGTCCTTGACCACGGTCCACTGGCCCTTGGGGGCACTCACCCAGCCGCTGCACGGAATAGTCTTCCAGCAGGCTCGGACGGTACGGGTGTAGTTCGTCTTGACGTTGATGTCGTCGCAGTTGCCGGTGGTGTACTTGTAGCCGGTCGACGGCCAGTACGCGCGGTCGATCCCGTTGCCGGTGGCCGTGTAGTTCTTGGCGCTGCCGTAGCAGGACTGCACACCGATGTCGGTTGAAGTGGACGGGCTCGCCGCCACCGACGTGGCGGCTGCCCCGGCGGTCAGGGCAGCGCTCATCATCAGGAGTGCGGCTTTACGCTTGAGGCGAGGGGCTGATGCAACCGTCACGTTTCCTCGATTCGTTGTTCGCCGGTGAAGGTCACCGGCGAGGCGGGCCCCCTGAAGGCACACCTGACGCCGTTCGGCCTGCGCTGGCCGGAAGGCATCCCTTCGGTGTGCCCCCGGCCGGGCGCCGTGGCCGGCTCTGCATCCGGTCCAGGCTCCGGTGGGGCGTTGTGTTCAGCAGTTCACCGGGCTGAGCAGTTGTTCGGCAGACCCCCGCGCCACACCGAACAAAGAGGAAGGCGTGCAGACGCGAAGGCTGGAAGCGGCTCTTGCAGGGCGTCTCAGCCGGTTCCTCACGTGGGCCGAGTTGAGGCAGCCGAACGGCCCGAGGGGGGAGCCGTGCCCAAGGGCCGACCGGAAGCGCCCCTTGATCCGCACGCGGGCCCGGTGGAGCGGTTCGCGTTCGAGCTGCGAAAGCTGCGCCAAGAGGCGGATGGCCTCACTTACCGGGCCATGGCGCGCAGCGCGCACTACTCCGTGACGGTTCTCTCGCAGGCAGCCGCCGGCACGCGACTACCGTCCCTGACTGTCACCTTGGCCTATGTGCGCGCCTGCCGAGGGGATCCGGTCGCGTGGGAACGCCGGTGGAAAGAGGCCCGCGACGCGGTCGCGGCGGCTGAACGCAGTGATGACGGGCTCCCCTCTCCCTACCAGGGTCTGGCCCGCTTCGAGCCGGACGACCACCACAAGTTCTTCGGCCGCGACGCCTTGGTGGCGAGGGCGAAGGCGCTGCTGGACGAGCGCCGTTTCGCCGCGGTTGTCGGCCCGTCCGGCAGCGGGAAGTCCTCCCTGTTGCGCGCCGGACTGACCCCCGCCCTGCGGTCCGGAGGCCGGAACCTGGCAGCGATCAGGATTCTCACCCCCGGGGAACGGCCTCTTGCCACTCATGTCGCGGCCCTGAAAGCGGCCGAAGAGGATGCCGAGACCGTCGTCGTCGTTGACCAGTTCGAGGAGATCTTCACCCTCTGCCGTAGCCCGGATGAACGAGCGGAGTTCATCGACCGACTGCTCACCGCGCGCGACCCGGGCAGCGGACTGCGCGTCCTGATCGCCGTACGCGCCGACTTCTACGGCCGCTGCGCCGAACACCGGGCCCTGGCCGACACCTTGCCCGACTGCACCTTGCTCGTCGGCCCGATGAGCCCGGCCGAACTGAACGACGCGATCGTCCGGCCCGCACAGACAGCAGGACTGATGGTGGAGCGCAAACTGTCTGCCCGGCTCATCGACGAGGTCAAGGACGAACCCGGCAGCTTGCCGCTGCTGTCCCATGTCTTGCTGGAGACCTGGCTGCGACGCCGCGGACGGGTTCTGACGGTGGAGGCATACGAGGCGGCCGGAGGGCTGCACGGAGCGATCGCCCATACCGCCGAGTCTCTCCACACACAGCTGACCGCACCCCAGAGACAGCTGGCCCGGCTGCTGCTGCTCAGGCTCATCACTCCAGGAGAGGGAACTCCGGACACCCGTCGCCCCGCCTCCCGCTCCGAGTTCGGCCTGACCACCGATTCCGGCGACATCGATCAGGTGCTGGACAAGTTGGCCCGCGCCCGCCTGATCACCCTTGACGACGGCACGGTCGACATCGCGCACGAAGCCCTTATCACCGGCTGGCCGCGCCTGCATGGCTGGATCGAGGAAAGCCGCGAACGCCTGCGCTGCCACCGCCGGCTCACCGAAGCCGCCCGCACCTGGCAGGAACTCGACCAGGACCCCGGAGCCCTCTACCGCGGCACCCGCCTCGCCACTACCCAGGAACACTTCCCCCAAGCCCACCATCACCCCGAACTCATCAGCACCGAACGCGCCTTCCTCAACGCCAGCACCACAGCCCGCCACCAGGAACAGCAAGCCGAACACCGCAACACCCGACGACTGCGCCGCTTCGCAGGAGCCGTGTCCGTACTCCTCGTCCTCGCCCTGACCGCCGGAGTGCTGGCCTGGCAGCAGTCCCGGACCAGCGACCGGCAAAGCGACCGAGCCCTCGAAGCGCAGCGCGTAGCACAGTCCAGGCAACTGGCCGCCCGATCCGATGCCCTGCTCACAAGCGATCCGGACCTGGGCTCGCTGCTGGCCATCCACGCCCACCGGACCTCCCCCACACCAGAGGCAGCCTCCAGCCTCTACTCCGCTGCGGGCTTGCCGATACGGCACCGTCTTTCGGGACATGCCGACGAAGTTTCTTCAGTGGTTTTCAGCCCGGATGGAAGGACCCTGGCTACCGGAGGAGACGAAGGGGCCGTACGGCTGTGGAACACGGCGAACGGTAAGGCATACGCCTCTATAACTGCAGCCGAAGGTATGAGTGGCCACGTGGCGTTCAGCCCGGACAGCAAAATAGTGGCCAGCAGTGACGCTGCCAGTGTTGTCCGGCTGTGGGACGTGGCATCGGGCGAGTCACGCTCCGCCCTCACCGGCCACACTGGAGGGATCGCGGAGTTGGAGTTCAGCCCCGACGGTCGGACCCTGGCCACTGGCGGTGGCGATGGGAAAGTTCTCCTGTGGAATGCCGCCAGGGGCACGACCCGCACAGTCCTGAACGGTCACACCGGCAGCGTGACGGGGCTTGTCTTCAGTCCCGACGGTCTGGCCTTGGCCACCGGCGACGACGACAATACGCTGCGCTTATGGGACGTGGCTTCGGGCAAGGCACGCACCCACATCACCGAGCGGACGGATACGGCAGCCTTCAGCCCGGACGGACGAACCATGGCTACTGGCGACTTCGTCGGGGTGGTGCGCCTATGGGACACAGCCTCAGGCACGGTACGGGAGACCCTCCCCGGGCACACCGATATGATCCTGGATCTGGCTTTCGGCCCTGACGGGCGGACTCTTGCCACTGGCAGCGCGGATGAAACGGCCCGTCTTTGGGACATCACAACGCGCGGCGAGCGCACGGTGCGCGCCGGTCACCCCACTGACCATACGACTGTGATCAGCCCGGACGGCCAGACCCTGGCAACCGCCGGCCGGTACGGCGACGAAAGCACGGTGCATCTGTGGGATGCGGCATCGGGCAAGCCCCGTGCCTCCCTCACCGGCCACATCGGAAGGGTGCGCGCCGTAGCGTTCAGCCCCGACGGGAAGACCCTGGCCACCAGCGCCGACGACACAACCGTACGCCTATGGGACACGGGCCATGCCCAAGTCAAGGAAACGCTCACCGGTCTCCCCCGCCCCGTGGCGCTCTTGATGTTCAGCCCCGACGGGCGGACCCTCGCCACCGCCGTATTCGACAAGACCCTGCGCCTGTGGAACACGGCCTCAGGCACACAACGTGCCTCTCTCACCGGCCACACCGGCAACGTGACAGCCACGGCATTCAGCCCCGACGGACGAACCGTGGCAACCACCGCCGACGACAAGTCCCTACGGCTGTGGGACACGGAACTGGGCATCCCCCGCGCCACCTACCCCATCAACAGTGCAGAGGCCACCGCGGTGGCGTTCCATCCGGATGGACGGACGCTGAGCGTCGCAGGGGAAGGCAAGGCACAGCACTGGAGGACCGATCTGCCCACCCTCTCCCGGTCCGTACGCAAGATCTGCAACGCCATCCACCGCAACCTCACCCGCACCGAACGCGCCACCTACCTGCCCGAGAGCCCTGCTCGACCCGCGTGCACCGCGTAGAAGCACCGGGCGTTGACGCGTAGCGATTCGGGCCTTGATGCCTGTGGGAGCAGAATGACGGACCGGCTGGAGCCAGCCGGTCGGTTCTTGTGCAGGATGCGAGATGCCTCGGTTGAGCGTCACAGGTGGTCGATCCCTTATCGCTTCACACGGCCGCGGACGGCGAGAAGTGCCAGGGCGAGCAGGGCGGGTTCGGTCAATCGGGAGGCCATCTCCGTGTAGCGACCGGTGGTGGTCAAGTCCTGGCCGCTGGAGCGGAAGATGACGGAGTTGACGACGACGTCGGCAGCCTTTTGTGCACGGGCGGCGGTGAAGCGGTCGGTGAAGGCTGCGTGCAGCTTCGGGTTCTGCTTGCCGATGACTCTGGCGCCGGGTGGAAAGGCCTCGGCCGGTGTGTCCGGCAGTCCGAAGCCGATCATCAGCACGACGGTGGTGGTCATGGCGGCCAGCAACCAGCCCAAGGCCCGGGAAGCCCGCAGCCCGTAACCGGAGGCCGCCCAGTACAGCCAGAGCAGGAACCGCTCGGCCGGAGGAGTGTCTGTGTCGTGGCGGCGCATTTCCATCTCGCCGTAGTAGAAGTCCGCTGCCCCGGGCTCGTTCTTGCTGTCCTCGAATGCCTTACGCAGTTCTCGGTAGACCGGCGCCAAGGCGGCAGGCTGCAGCGGAGCGTGGCCGGTGGGGGCCGGTGTCCAGCCTTCCCCGGCGCGTCCGCGGGCTGCGCGCCAGTGGTGTTCTTCGACCAGGGTCTGACGGGTGGTGTGCCGCAGGGGCATCACGCCCCGACGGCGGGCCCCCGTCGGGGCAGTGGCCAGGGGACAGCGACCGTGCAGACGCAACTGGTCCAGATGGAAGGTGCCGACGACCCGGCATGTGGTGAGGTCGACATCTCTGAGTGTCAGGTGCGAGGCATCTGTCCCCAGCAGGCCCAGTATCCGCACCGGGCGCCGCGCGATCGCGGACTCGTCCAGTGGCGCACCGTCCCGCCGGGCGAAGGGCAGGGGGTGGGCGGCGACACTCACCGGAGTTTCCAGCACGGCGCCGCTGAGGCCCACTGCCGCGTGCCGCAGTCGCAGCACGGCCGTGGAAGTCCACCGCGTGCGCCAGCATTCCACCCTGCTTGCCGCGATCTCCAACGTCACCGCGCCGGCGAAAACCGCCCGTGAGATGTCCACCGTCCCTCGACATGCCAGCGGTCCGACCATGGAGGCGCGTTCGAAGACCGCACCAGCGAAGTCGGCGGCACCCTGGAAGACCGTCCCGTCGAACCACGCTCCCCGGGAGAACGTCGCACCGCGGAAGCTTGCGTTACCCGTGAACGCGGCCCCGGCGAACCTGGCACTGTCCGCGAACGTGGTTCCGCCGAACCTGGCATCGCCCTTCAAGGCCGCCCCGGCGAACCCTGCGATTCCCTCAAAGGTCGCCCCGGCGAACCCTGTGACACCGTGGAAGACCGCCCCGTCGAACCAGGCGTCGTGGGCAAAGCCCACTCCGCCGAAGTCGGTGACACTGCGGAATGTCGCTCCGCCGAAGGCAGCGTCACCACGGAAGACCGCCCCGTCGAAGGTGGCCGCCGCCTTGAAGGTCACCCATGTGAACCTGGCGCTGTCCGTGAAGGCAGCCCCATCGAACTCGGCGTCGCGTGCGAAGGTCGCTCCTCCGAAGGCGGCCGGGCCGTGGAAGGTTGCCCTGGCGAATCCGGCCTCGCGCTGAAAGGTCGACGTGAACTCGGCAAGGCCCCGGAAGTTCACTCCGTTGAACTCGGCGCGGTCCGTGAAGGTCGCTCCGCCGAACCGAGCGCCGCCATCGAACACCGCCCCGTCAAAACGCGCGGCTCCCAGAGAGGGACGCCCCGTGTCGGGGTTGCGCACGGCACTCAGCAGACGTTCCAGCAAGGCCGCGCTGATAGTGGTACCGCGGTGGTCGAGATCGCTGCCAGGACGCAGGGAGGCCAGGTAGGCACGGAGAGCCATGTCGTCGAGATGCGCCAGACACGACTCATACACGCGCCGCCCTCGACAGCCCACAAGATCCTCGCCCTCCGGCAAGGCGCCATACCCGCAGTACGGGTAGTCAGGGGCCGCAAGCTCCGTGATGGTGGCCATGCCCTCATCGACGCGGTCAGACTGAGGAGGGTTGCCGCGGGGCGAGGATTCAGAAGAGGGCCTGGATGCTTTCGTGGCTGCGTTCGTCTTCAAGGTCGGTCGTGCTGGCGAAGCTGAAGCAGACCATCATGCGCTCGGCCGCGCAGGACAGCGGTGAGACCCGGTGCAGTGCGCTGCCCGCCTTGAGGAGGTAGGCGCTGCCGGCGGCGGGGTGCCTGCGGATCACCGGGCCCGTGGCCACGTACTCCTCGACCCGGGGGTTCTCGGGCTCCCACGGCACGTCCTTGACGTACTCCAGGCTCCCGCCGTGGCCCTCGTCAGGCATTTTGAAGATCCATACCAGCGCCCATGTGTAGTCGTCCCAGTGCCAGCCGTGCACATCGCTCGTCTCGTGCAGCCGCGTGGCGATGTACTGCTCCGGCTCGTAGGGAACCGGCAGGACCTTCTCACCCACGATCTCCTCGAGCGCCGCGCGCATGGCGGGTGAGGCGAAGACCGCAGGGATGACGCTGCTGCCCTGGGCGATGACGTCGCGTGCGAGGGTGTTGAATCTGCGCGGGGTGCCGCCGCTCTGCTCGATGTGCACCTCCCGGCGGTGGCTCTGGTGGTGGAACAGTTCCTCGAGCTCCCGCAGGGTGCTGTGGAAGACGTCGTCCGGCATGAAGGCAGGTATCTCGGCGAAGTCGCTCTGCTGGTAGCTCTGGCGCAGTGCGGGTATCGCGGCGCGGAACGCCTCCGAGGCCACATGGTCCTCAACAGCTTGGTGTACAGGTGCGCTGAGATCTCGCATACCTCCATGAGACAGGTGGTGCCCGTACGCCGCACGGTGAGATGGCCGCGCGGCCGCTACGCCGATCGGGTGAACGCTCGCTCCAGAAGGCGGACGCCCTCTGCGTCTCGTGTTTCTCTCGCCTTCCTCTCGCGCTCGTCTCGCCGTCCTCTCGCACTCGTCTCG
Source organism: Streptomyces typhae (assembly GCF_009755605.1). GTDB lineage: Bacteria > Actinomycetota > Actinomycetes > Streptomycetales > Streptomycetaceae > Streptomyces > Streptomyces typhae. Next base: position 50,837 of record NZ_WPNZ01000005.1, on the reverse strand, counting down.
CGTTCTGCCGACGTGGGCTCCCCTGGCCGACGTCGCCCACGTACGGCACCCTCGCGGCGCGGGTTCAGGTGCTGCCGCGGGTCTGGTATCGGTGTCAGGGGCGGATGCTCAGGTCGGTGACCACCTGGGGCAGGCCGCCCGCACGGTGCGCCGCGCGTTGGCGGTCTGCGCCGGTGCCGCGGGCGGCCAGGCGGTCGAAGAAGGCGACGACCCTCTCCAGGTCCCCCAGTTCCTGCAGTGCACCGCCGATATGGTCCACCAGCCGCCGGGCGCGTTCAGGTGCCGGCAGCATCGCTCGGGACAGCGCGTCCAGGCCCTGGCCGCTCCAGCCGTCACGCGTGCCGTACCAGTAGGCCCCGCGCAGCAGTTCACCGCCCAGACGCGGCCCGTGGTCGCCCCCTTCCACCAGACGCGTACAGGTCACCACCAGGGCGCGGACGACAGCGGCCACCGCTGCGGAGTCAGCGGGCGCGGCGGGCACGTCCATGCATCTGACTTCCAGGGTCGGCAGGCGCGGGTGCGGGCGGATGTCCCAGAACGGCAGATCGGCGAAGGGCATCGCTCCCGCCGCGGCCAGTGCCGCGGCGGTGCGCCGGTAGTCCTCGAAGGACTCGGCGTACGGCGGCGGCCCCAGAATCGGCAGGCCCAGCCGGATCACCGAGCGCCAGCTCGCGTAGCCGGTGTCGCGCCCGGAGTGGAACGGTGAGTTCGCGGTCATCTCCACCAGCAGCGGCAGCCACGCCCGCAGATGATTGCCGACCCGCACGGCCACGTCCCGGTCCGGCAGGAACACGTGGACGTGCATGGCGCAGACCGCGAAGTCGTCCATCAGCGACCGGTACAGGTCCACACTGGCCCGGTACCGCGGGCCTGCGCTCACCGGGACCGGGAACCCGCCGATCACGGGCGTCGCGGAAGGACACACCCCCAGCCCCTCCTGCGCCGCGCAGGCAGCTACCCCCTGACGCAGCCGCACCAGATGCCCGTGCAGCTCCTCCATGCGCGTGCACGGCGGCGTCCGGATCTCGATCTGCAGACCGGTGAACTCCCCGCTCACCAGATCCCCCAGCACCCGCGCAGCACGGGCGGCCACCCGCGGGCCGGCGTCCACCACGGCACCGCTGCCAGGGTCCACCAGGAAGAGCTCCTCCTCCACCCCCACCGTCGGCGGCCGGCCGCCATTGCCCGCCCGCGCACGCCGCCCGGAACCCGCCCTGCTGCTGGTGTCCTCCATCAGGCCACACTCCCCCGCGCCCGCGGAACCCTCACCGTCAGCTCCGGCAACCGGCCCATCGGAGGTCACCCGGCGGCACCACCCCACGGCTGAAGAATCAGCCGCGTCGGTATCTGGCGGCCATCGTGTGGAAAACCTTCTTCGGCTCCCAGCGTCTCTCGTCGAGCATCCGGACGACGCCGTAGGAGCCGAGGTCCTGCTCCCCGGGTCTGCTGTAGGCGGCGAAGGTGAACCAGAGCGCGGTGTCCACGCCTTCGTCCTCGAAGATGTCCAGCAGTTCGGTCAGGTAGCGCGTCTGCTCGTCCTCGTCCGGGACCGCGCCGTGCGGTACCTGCCAGGCCATGCCACCACGTTCTCCCGCCCCCCGGTACGCACAGGTTCCGTACTCGGTCACCGCGACCGGCTTGCCGTGGACGAGGTGCCCCCGCAGCTCCTGCCGGAAGCTTTCGGCGTTGTAGGCGGCCCGGTAGGCGTCTATGCCGACGAAGTCGAACGCTCCCCAGTCGACGGCCTCCCAGGGGGCCGAGGCGTAGGTGACCTGCCCGCCGAAGTGGCTGCGGACGGTCACGGCTGCCCGGGAGAGGAAGTCGTTGAGGCGTTCTTGCACCGGTCCGAGGGCGGACCACCACTCCATGTCGGCGCCGGCCATGGTCCGCATGCGGTCGCCGTAGGTGTCGCCCGGGAGGAAGCCGCCGCAGAACGCGCTGATCTCGCAGCCGGCGACGAACACCACATCGGCGCCGCCCTCCCGTAGTGCTTCGGCCCGAGCGGCGCAGTCGGCGAAGTACGGGAGCAACTGGTCATGGGGGAGGTCCACGGGAAAGGGGGCGAACCAGACCTCGAGGCCCGCGTCCGCGGCGTGCCGGGCAGCGATGCTCAACCGTTCAGGCTCTCGTCCGGAGACGCGAACGGCGTCACAGCGGAGATCCCCGGAGATCACCGCCATGTCGTGCCGGACCGTCTCAGGGGTGAAGCTCTTGCGGGAGAGTTCTTCCCCCGGGAGGAACCCTGTGTCGTAGTTGATGCCCCGTGCGCGCACTTCCGTCTCCCGTTCAGGTCTTGGCCGGGCAGCCGCCCCGGTGGATGATCCGCCGCTGCGGTGTCGGAGCGAGACCCATGCTATGGGGGCGGGCGCGGCTCCGCCTGGGTCGCTGATCAGCCCCATCGCACAACCGCCGCGGCGTGACGAGCGCGCCGCACTGCCGCGGCGTGACGCCCGCACCGTCCCGGCAGCATTCGTCAGGCGCCGCCCCAGACAGGGGCATCCGTTCCCCAAAGCCCGGACGGGCGGGCCCAGTTCACCGGGCCCCCGTCGTAGGACACCGGTGGCAGCGCGTACCGCAGCCGACCCATGGGGCTGTCGGTCTCGGTCAGCCGACGGTCGGCGTCGAAGCCCTCGTCCTCACCCCCACCCCCACCCTCACCCTCACCCGAAGCGGGTGCCAGCTCGTGGACCAACCAATGCGCGGTCCGTGCCAGGGCCAGGCGGACCAGCCGGGTGCCGCCCGTGCGATGCTGCTCGGTGAGCGCGCGCAGGACACCGGCCGCGAGCAGATAGCCGGTGCCGTGGTCGAGCGCCTGGGCGGGCAGCGTACCGGGCGCGTCCGGTGAGCCCTCCAGCTCGGCGATGCCGGTGGCGACCTGGACCAGGCTGTCGAAGCCGCGCCGCTCGCTCCACGGTCCGTAACGGCCCCACGCGGAGAGCTGGGCGATCACGAGGCCTGGGCGGCGTACGGCGAGCGCCTCGGGCGTCAGCCCGAACCGTTCCAGCGCACCCGGCCGGTAACCGGTGACCACCACGTCCGCCGCTTCGAGCAGTTCCTCGAAGGTCCTGCGGCCGGTGGCCTCTTCCAGGTTCAGAGTGGTCGAGCGCTTGCCCATTCCCGTGTCGTTGTGGGCCTCCTGACTCTCCGGCAGCTGCGGGGCGTCGATCCGCAGCACGTCGGCGCCGAGCAACGCGAGTGTTCGGGTGGCCACCGGCCCCGCCAGTACTCGGGTCAGATCCAGAACGCGCAGCCCCGCGCACGGCAGTGCGGCACCACCGGGCATCATCCGGTACGGGGCATCGTCGATGCGCGCCGCCGTCAGCAGCGGCTGCCCCGCGGTCGCGATCCCCTGCTCGCTCTTCGCCCAGTCCCCGGGGCCGCGTGCCGCGACGGCCAAACCGCCTGCCGCGTACACGGTCTCCTGCACTTCCAGCGCGGTGAGCCCCGCGATCGCCCGCGCCACCGCGCCCACCGCCTCCGCACTGCTCGCGGCGTTCCCCGGCACCCCGAGAGCGTCGAGCAATCGGGCCCGGTGGTGCGGGTAGTTGGCGTGGGTACGAACCCATCCGTCGGTCGCCCGCCAGAACCGGGACAGCGGCGAGAAGGCCGGCCACGCCCGCCCGTCGACCCGCACCAGCCGGTCGCTGAGGAACGCCGTCGTGACCGCCCCGTCATCGACCCGCACGCGGGGCACCGGGCGGCGTCCCATGCGTACGGAAGCGAGCTCGGCGGCCGCGAGCGAGCACACCGCGACGGTGGCCCGCGCCAGCTCCATGACGGGCAGCCGCGCCGGCAGCCCTCCGGACGGACCGCCGTAGGACACCCGGTCGAGCAACGAAGGGTCGGCACCCAGTGCCACCCAAGCCTGCGACGTCCCAGCGGAGATGGGAGAATCCATGCCTACTAATATGGCACCGCGTGCCATCCAAGGAAAGAGGCGCACCCTGCCCCCGTACGAAGCCCCCGCGGAATCAGGGGTGGTGTCAGGGGGGATGTACGCACGTGCGTTCCAGCCGGTGAGACAACTGCCGTGAGACAACTGCCGTGTGCTGGTGCGTGACCATCCCCATATGGTTACCTGACTCCATGACCTTGCTCGTGACCCGTCGCCACGTCGACTACGGGCGCGTCACCACCATGGGTTGTCCTGCCGCGAGCTGAGTCCGCGCTCCGGCACTGACCAGGTCATCTCTTCCCCTCCTCACAGGGCTGACCGCTGACCGCTGCCCGCATTCCCGGGCGCGGCAGGAAGCCCTGCGGTTCTTTCGCGCTTCCCCGTTCCCCGCATCACGGGACAACTCCGCATCACGGCACAACTACGCACCACGGGACAACTCCGCCATCCGCGCAAGGGAGCACCACCATGAGCCAACCCGTCGACTCCGTCACCGCCGGCCACACCCCTGAGGAGCCGTCCGCCCGGCCCGACACCTCGGCCTGGTCGTTCGAGACCAAGCAGGTCCACGCCGGGGCGGTGCCCGACCCGACGACCGGAGCCCGCGCGACGCCGATCTACCAGACGACGTCGTTCGTGTTCCGGGACACCCAGCACGCCGCCGACCTGTTCGCGCTCGCCGAGCCCGGCAACATCTACACCCGTATCCACAACCCCACCCAGGACGTCTTCGAGCAGCGCGTCGCGGCCCTGGAGGGCGGGGTCGCGGCTGTGGCGCTCTCCTCCGGGCAGGCGGCGGAGACCCTGGCGATCCTGACGCTGGCGCGCTCCGGCGATCACATCGTCTCCAGTACGTCGTTGTACGGCGGCACGTACAACCTGTTCCGGCACACGCTGCCGAGGCTCGGCGTCACGGTGTCGTTCGTGGACGACCCGGACGACCTCGACGCGTGGCGGGCGGCGATCCGGCCGGACACCAAGGCCCTGTTCGCGGAGACGCTCGGCAATCCCCGTGGCGACGTGCTCGACGTACGAGGGGTCGCGGACGTGGCGCACGCGGCCGGACTGCCGCTGATCGTGGACAACACCATCCCGACTCCCTATCTGCTGCGGCCCATCGAGCACGGAGCGGACATCGTGGTCCACTCGGCGACCAAGTTCCTCGGCGGGCACGGCACGGCCGTCGCGGGCGTGGTCGTCGACGGCGGAACCTTCGACTTCGGGGCGCACGCCGAGCGGTTCCCGGACTTCACCGAGCCCGACCCCAGCTACCACGGGCTGCGGTACTGGGACGCGCTGGGTCCGGGGGCGTTCGCCGTCAAGCTCCGCGTACAACTGCTGCGCGACCTCGGGCCCGCCCTGTCCCCACACTCCGCATTCCTGCTCCTGCAAGGCGTCGAGACGCTCAGCCTGCGGATCGACCGGCACTCCAGCAACGCACGCGCCCTGGCCGAGTGGCTGGAGCAGCGGGACGAGGTCGCCGCCGTCCACTATCCGGGCCTCAAGTCCAGCAAGTGGTACGAAGCGGGGCGGAAGTACCTGCCGAACGGCGCCGGCGCGGTGGTCTCCTTCGAACTGCGGGACGGTGTCGAGGCGGGCAGGCGGTTCGTGGACGCCGTGGAGCTCTTCAGCCACCTCGCCAACATCGGTGACGTACGCAGCCTCATCATCCACCCGGCGTCGACGACGCACAGCCAGCTCGACGAGGAGCAACTGGCCGCCACCGGCACCTCCCCCGGCCTGGTGCGCCTGTCGGTCGGCATCGAGAACCTCGCCGACCTCAAGGCGGACCTGGAGGCAGGCTTCCGCGCGGCGAAGGCCGCGTCCTGAACACCGTGCTGACACCGTCCGCGGTCCCTCTCCCGCCGGCCTCCGGCGCCTGGCGGGAGGGGGACCCGCCCGGTCGCCGTCAGTGGTACGAGCGCGACGCACCGCTTCCGCTGGAAGCCGGTGGTGAACTTCCGGGCGTGCGGCTGGCGTTCGAGACGTGGGGGCGGCTCGCTCCCGACCGGTCCAACGCGGTCCTCGTCCTGCACGCCCTGACCGGCGACAGCCACGTCGTCGGCCCCGCCGCACCCGGACACCCCACCCCGGGCTGGTGGGACGGGCTCATCGGCGCCGGGCGCGCGCTCGACACGGACCGCTGGTTCGTCGTGGCTCCGAACGTGCTCGGCGGCTGCCAGGGCAGCACGGGACCGGCGTCCCGCACCCCCGAGGGACGCCACTGGGGCGGGGCCTTCCCCCACCTGACGCAACGTGACCAGGTGGCCGCCGAGGCAGGCCTCGCCGACTCCCTGGGCATCGACCGCTGGGCCCTGGTCGTCGGCGGTTCGATGGGGGGCATGCGAGCTCTGGAATGGGCCGTGACGCATCCGTGGCGGACGCGGGCGCTCCTGCTGCTCGCCACGGCGGCCGCGGCGAGCGCGGAGCAGATCGCCTGGGCGAACATCCAGCTCCACGCCATCCGCGGCGACCCCCACTGGCGCGGCGGCGACTACCACGACGCCGGACCCGGACTCGGCCCGCACGCGGGACTCGGCCTGGCCCGTCGTCTCGCCCACGTCACCTACCGCAGCGAACGGGAGCTACAGGGCCGCTTCGGCCGCGCCCCGCAGGGCACGGAGGACCCCTGGCACGGCGGCCGGTACCAGGTGGAGTCCTATCTCGACCACCACGCCGCCAAGCTGGAGCGCCGCTTCGACGCGGGCAGCTACGTCACGCTGGCACAGGCCATGAACAGTCACGACATCGGCCGCGGCCGAGGCGGTACGCGGGCCGCCCTGAGCCGGGTGACGGCCAGGGCCCTCGTGGCGGGCGTCGACTCCGACCGCCTCTATCCGCTGCTCCAGCAGACGGAGCTGGCGGCCGGACTCCCCCACGCGGATCACGTCCGGGTGATCGAGTCCCCGTACGGTCACGACGGCTTCCTCATCGAAGTGGAGCAGGTCGCCGCGCTCGTGGGCGAACTCATCGGCTAGGTCCTTCTCCCCTCCCCCGCTGTCGGCCCCCCGCTGTCGGCGCCCCGCTGTCGGCACGGTGGCGGGGCGGGGGGCCGGAGCGTCACGACACCGCCCGGTCGTCTGCGGAGTCGGGGTGGGCGAGGCCGAGGTGATCGCGGAGGGTCGTGCCCTCGTACTCGGTACGGAACACGCCCTGTTCCTGGAGGAGCGGGACGACCTTGTCGGCGAAGTCGTCCAGGCCGGTGGGTGTGGTGTGCGGGACGAGGATGAAGCCGTCGCTGGCGTCGGCCTGGACGTAGTCGTTGATGGCCTTGGCGATGGTGGCCGGGGAGCCGACGAAGGTCTGGCGGTTGCCGGTGTTGATGACGAGGTCGCGGATGGACCAGTTGTTCGCGGCGGCAAGTTCACGCCACTCGCGGGCAGTGGCCAGCGGGTCGCGGTACATGCGGACCTGGGCGCGGCCCTGGGAGATGTGGTCGGCGCCGACGTCCGGGTCGATGTCGGGCAGCGGGCCCTCGGGGTCGTAGGAGGACAGGTCCCGGTTCCAGACGAACTCCAGGTGCTTGAGGGCGGTGGCGCCACTGACCTGCTGGCGGCGCACCTCCCTGGCCAGTTCCCCGGCCTCTTCGTCCGTGTCGGCGAGGGCGAAGCTCGCAGCGGGCAGGATCAGCAGCTGGTCGGGGCGGCGGCCGTACTTGGCGAGCCGCTTCTTGACGTCCGTGTAGAAGGCTCTGCCCGCCTCCAGGGCGGCGTGCCGGCTGAAGATGGCGTCGGCGGACGCGGCGGCGAACTCACGGCCCTTGTCGGAGTCACCGGCCTGGAAGACGACGGGGCGGCCCTGCGGCGAGCGCGGGACGTTGAACTGGCCGTGGATGTCGAAGTGCTGCCCGCTGTGGACGAAGGAGCCGGCCTTCGCGTCCCGCAGGAAGACGCCGGTGTCCCTGTCGGCGAGGATCTCGTCGCCGTGCCAGGAGTCGAACAGCTCGTTCGCGGTCGCCAGGAACTCCTGTGCCCGGGAGTAGCGCTCCTCCTGCGGGAGGAAGCCGCCGCGGCGGAAGTTCTCACCGGTGAAGGCGTCCCAGGAGGTGACGACGTTCCAGGCGGAGCGGCCGCCGGAGAGGTGGTCGAGGCTCGCGAACTGGCGGGCCACCTCGTAGGGCTCGTTGAAGGTGGAGTTGATGGTGCCGGTCAGGCCTAGGCGCTCGGTGACGGCGGCGAGCGCGGTGAGGACCGTGAAGGTGTCGGGGCGGCCGACGACGTCCAAGTCGTAGATCTCGCCGCCCTGTTCGCGCAGTCGCAGACCCTCGGCGAGGAACAGGAAGTCGAACTTGGCGCGTTCGGCGGTCTGCGCGAAGTGGACGAAGGAGCTGAACTCGATGTGGCTGCCTGCCTTCGGGTCGCTCCACACGGTGGTGTTGTTGACGCCGGGGAAGTGCGCGGCCAGGTGGATCTGCTTCGGCGGCTTGCTCATGGTGGGTGCGGTCCTTCCGGCTCAGGCGGTCGCGGCGTAGCGGTTGGCGGGGCGGGCGAGGCCGAGGAGGCCGCGCAGGGTGTCGGCCTCGTAGGCGGTGCGGAAGACGCCCCGGCGCTGGAGTTCGGGGACCAGGCCGCGGGTGATGCCCGGCAGGTCGTGGCCGACGACGGCGGGCCGCAGCCGGAAGCCGCTCAGTCCCTCGGCCGCCCACTCCTGCAGCAGGTCGGCCAGTCGGGTGGGTGTGCCGGTGAAGATCCGGGCGTCGCTGGTGTATGGCTCCCCGGCGAGGGCGTCGAGGCGTGCGCGGCGGTCCTCCGCGGCGGTCTGTTCGTCGTCCAGGAAGACCACCAGATCCCCGAAGACGTGCAGAGGCCGGCCTGCTCGCCCGGCGGCCTCCTGCTCGGCGCGGATCTCGGCGACGATCGCGCGGGCCTGGTCTGCGTCGTGCGGGGTGGTGTAGCCGATGTCGGCCTGGCGGGCCACGAGCCGGTAGGGGACGGTCTGGTGGGCGAGGGCGGTGACCAGCGGCTGGCCCTGGGGCGGGCGCGGGGTGATGGAGGGGCCCTTGACGCTGAACTGCGCGCCTTCGAAGGCTATGTGGTGCAGCTTGCCCCGGTCGATGAAGCGCCCGGTGGCCACGTCCCGTATCTCGGCGTCGTCCTCCCAGCTGTCCCACAGCCGCCGTACGACTTCCACGTAGTCGGCGGCCTCGTCGAACAGGGGGGTGAGGCGCTCCTGTACGGCAGGGGTCTGGAGTTCCGGCAGGCTGATGGGCGGGAAGGTACGGCGGCCGAAGTGGTCGGCCTCGTTCGGGCTGGCGCTGATCTGGACGCGCAGGCCGGCCCGGCCTGCGCTGACGTAGTCGAGGGTGGCGATCGCCTTGGAGATGTGGAACGGCTCCGTGTACGTCGCTATCACCGTCGGCACCAGGCCGATGTGCCGGGTGAGGGGGGCGACGCGGGAGGCGGTCAGTACGGCGTCGAGACGGCCGCGCACCTGGTCCGTGCGGCTGTCCGGCTCGCCGTACTGCGCGGACTGCGGGCCGAGGCCGTCCTCGAAGGTGACGAAGTCGAGCAGGCCGCGTTCGGCCTCTGCGACCAGATCGGCCCAGTATCCGGCGGTGAACAGGTCCCGGGGGCGCGCGACTTGCTCGCGCCAGGAGGCGGGGTGCCAACCCGTGCCGTCCAGGGCGACGGCGAGGTGCAGGGGGGAAGAGGGACTTGAAGAAGGAGTTGAAGAAGGAGTTGCGGACACGAGGGTGCCTTCCTGGAGGTCCGTAGGGGATCGCCGACCCACGCGAAGCGCGGTGCGGACGGCGTGGGGGAACCGGGTCAGGAACAGGGGCGACAGAGGGCGCCGGCGACGCGCTGGAGGTCGATGTGGGGCCGCCCGTGGAGGCGCACGGCACGCAGGACACATGTCACCCGGCCCACCTCCCAGTCGTCCGCGCCGGTCGCGTCGTCCGCGTCGGCGCGGCACCGATGCCCAGGGTCAGGCCGGCGGTCACCGTACGGGTCCCGATCCGTCGTACCAGCCGCCAGGCGAGGGCCGCGCAGACGTCTCGGCTCGTAGCCGTAGCCCTTGTGCGCGCACCCTTATCGGCGTCCTCAGCGGCGGGCGGAGGGGAGTGCACCGTCTTCATGTGGGGGGTTCCTTCACGACAGGGCCGACGCTGGCACCTCACAGCTGCGTCTGGAAAGCGGCTGTCGGAGGGCGGCAGAAGGCTGCGTACAGAGGAGAGTGGGAGAGCGGGAGGGCGAAATCGCGGGCCGTGGAGCGGCGATCAGCGACAGACCTCGTCGAACTGGTCGGCGCGGCGGCTCACCCAGAACGGGTCGAGCAGCACCGTGTGTGCCGGGCCAGTGGTCTCCATGCCCGGATCAAAGCACACCGGGAAAGACACGTCCACTGCCGGGTGGCTCCGGTGCCGGGTCGGCCCCCGCCCCGGGCGGGGTCGCCGCTCCCGTCTGTGGGTCCCCCGTGGGCTCACGTGCTCCTATGTGTGGGCCTCTATGGGCTCCTGCGGGCTATGGGGGGACCACTGGCTCTTGGGCGCGGAAGGCCTCGTGTCTCACGCAGAGCGGTGGGCCCAGATGATCGATTCCAAGGGGGCAGTGGCCGTGGCAATGTGGGGTGGCCGCCTCTCTTGATCTCAACCGTGCTTGAGGTAGCACCATCGTCCGTGTGAACACGGATTCCACGGCGTACGCCGCAGACATCGAAGCCATAGAGCAGGTCGTTGCAACCGTCGAGCACTCCCAGCAGCACAAGGACCCCGACGAATTCCTCGCCCTCTTCCACCCCGACGCGGTCTGGACCACGCGCCACGGCAAGGTGCTCATCGGCCTCGAAGCGATCTCGGAGTTCACCCGGAAGGTGCTCCCCGCAGCCGGCTGGGACGGCAAGGTCAGCTACGAGGTGGTCCACGTGCTCTTCATCCGCCCCGACGTGGCCGCGGTCAAGGTTCGTCAGCGCTACCTGACCCCGGACGACGAGAGTGAGGGTGCTCCGCTGTACGTGATGACCAAGCAGGACGACGACCGATGGCTGCTGACCGCCTGCCAGAACACGGAGGTCGTCGCCGACTGACCAATTCGGACGGAACGACTGCACGCACGAGGCGAGGGCGTTCAACATCAGTGCGTGACAACAGAGTTGGACACCCTCGCGAGCGCACTCTTGCGAGAACCGATGACCTGCTGAAGGCGTCTGCGCATCTGGCACCGAGGCGACCGACCGTGGGGATCGCCCGCGGCTCACCGACGCCGGACTGGTCACGCTGGCGATGATGCAGGCCATGCCCGGCTTCACCTCCGAGGCCAGGTGGCTCCGGCACGCCCACTCCCACCTGCGGCATCTCTTCCCGTACCTGCCCAAGCAGCCTGGCTACGACAAGCGGCTGCGCAAGGCCGCCGGACTGCTGCGGCGCGTCACCCGGCTGCTGGCCACCGACACCTCCGCCCTGACCGCCGTCGTCTGGCACAACGACCAGAGCGGCCGTCACACGTCCCGGCGGCCGGCAGCCCCAGCAGGGCACGCCGGCTCAGACGGCGCGGCGGTTGCCCTTGTCGTCGCAGGGGATCCGCGCGGCCGGGCTGTGGGCGAGGTAGTCGCGCGTGGCCTGCCGTTCCGCCTCGCTGATCGGTGTCGAGGAGATGTTGATGATGCCGCCGAAGGGCCGGTCGACGTCCCGGATGATGACGAGCATGGTCGTGAGCAGTGCGGTGATCACCGTCAGCGTGATCAGCTGGCCGCGGTTGTTCTTCCGGGGCAGGCAGACACCGAGGGCCAGCACGGTGATGAAGAGAGTGGCGAGCAGGAACCACATGATGACGCCGGGGATGCTCGCGCTCGCCTGGGTGAGGCGTTCCTCGCGCTCCTCGGAGCGCTTGTGGTCGGCCGCGGCGAGCATCCCGAAGACCGGCTTGCCCTCCAGGGTGCGGAACACCTGCCGCAAGTCGGTGGACCACACGCTGGGAGCGGGCGATCCCTTCTCGTCCGACATGGCGGGCCATTCCTGGGTCCGTACGGCGCGGGCGTAGCAGACAGCGTCGGCCTGGGTCCGTGTCCGCTGCGCCTGGGGCGCGTACTCGGCGGTCTCCACGAGCTGGTCCAGGGCCCTGGCCTCGCCGCGCGTGGCAACCTCGGCCTTGCCGTAGGAGCCGTTGGCGGTGACCAGGACGAAGGAGAGCAGCAGGACGGTCATGGTCAGCAGCGGGCCGACGAGGTCCTTGACGGCCATGCCCGTACCGTCGTCCTCGTTGAGCAGCCTCGGCCGCAGGAACCGGTTGGCCGCGAGCCCCGCGAGCAGCGCCACTACTGCGACGACGATGACGAGGACCACGGGGTGGCCGCACCCGCCGCGCGGCTTCCCCGGGCGGCTTCTCCAGGCGGCTTCCCCGGGCGGCGGCCGCCGAGGTACACGGTGTCGCCGCCGAGGTACGCGGTGTCGCGCCTGCCGCCCGGACCGCCTCGCCCAGGCCGCGGCCTCCCGTACGACGGAGCCCGTACGACGGAGCCCGTACGACGGAGAACGCCGCAGCCGCCTACACGGCCCGTACTGCTCGTCCACGACGAACATGACGCGGCCACCCCGCTGTCGGGCGCCGCCGAGCTCCACCGCCGCTTCACCGGATCAGGCATGACCACCGTGGCGGGCGAGGGCGCGCACATCGCCGCCCACACTCCGGGGGGCGCCGGTGAGGCCGCGGGTCATGAGGTCGACCGCCGGACCGCCGCGAGCCGGATGGGGGCATCACTGCGGCGGGGCGGGTTCCGCAGCCGCGGGCGAGTCCGCGGTGGCGGCTTCGCGAGAGGCGGTCCGGTTCGTGCGGGCGACCGCGCGGCCCATCGCGTTGCGCACCGCGAGGCCCGGACGGGTGCGGGGCACCATGAGCCTGGAGAGCAGACCGACGCGTCGCTGCCGCGGATTCACCTCGCGGCGCAGCCGCGACTCGTAGGCGGCGAAGGCGCGGGCGTGGTCACCGGGGTGGGCGGCGAGCTCCTCCGCGAGGGCGTACGCGCCCGCCATCGCCATGCTCGACCCGTCACCCAGCAAGGCTGTCGCCGCCGCCGCGTCCCCGAGCAGTACGACCCGGCCGCGGGACCACGAGGGCACCCGGACGGTGGTCAGGGGGTCGAAGAACGGAGCCGGGTGGTCGAGGAACGCCGCCACGAGTTCCGGTGCCCGCCACCGTACGTCGGCGTAGGCGTCGGCCACGGTCTGCTTGTGCAGGGCGATGTTCTTGCGGTCGTGGGGCGCCGGGTGCGCGGCCCGGAAGGTGAAGATCGCGAGCGGAGTGGTCCGCGAGGGGTGGACGACCAGCATCCGGTCCGGCACGGTCAGCATCGTCATCTCGCTCGGGTCCTCGACGGCGTCGGGTGCCAGCGGCACGGTCGCCCCGTACAGGCCCAGGTCGCCCGTGAACTGCCGCTCGGGGCCGAATACCAGGCGCCGTACGGTGGAGTGCATCCCGTCGGCACCGACGACCAAGTCGAAGCGCCGCGGCGTCGACCGCCGGAAGGTGACGTCGACCCCGGCTGCGTCCTGGTCGAGAGCGGTGACCGTGTCGTCGAACAAGAACTCGGCCTCGGCCCGCGCCGACCGGTGGAGCACCTCGGACAGGTCGGCCCGGGTCACCTCGACCGTCGACGCCCCGTCCGAGGCGAGCGGGAGTCGCAGGATTCGCCTGCCTCGGGGGTCGAGCAGGGTCAGTGACCGATTGCGGGTGGCGAGCCCGCGGAGCTGCGGGAGGACGCCCATGCGGTCGGCCACCGGGATCGCGGGCCCCTTCACGACGATCGCGCTGCCACCTGAGCGCAGTTGCCGGGCGTGTTCGACGACCGTCGGCCGGTAGCCGTTCCGGGAGAGCCAGTACGCGAGTGCGGGCCCCGCAATTCCGGCACCGACTATCAGCACCTCGGGCTTCTTCATGACGATGACCTCTCGGAGTGTCGACGACCAGGCCCCCGGTGAGTGCCGGGGACCCGGTCCCAGGGCGTGGCGGCACGCCCTCCGGCAGCACCGTCGGAGGCGAGGTACGAAATGTTTCGTACCTCAGTGCAGCACATCCTTCAGGTACGATTCAAGTCGTACCTGAAGGGGGTGCCGCGTGACCGGGAAGAACCTGGCAGGGCCGGAGGCCGACGCGCTCGATCTGGGCGCGGTGTTCCGTGCCCTCGCCGACGAGCACCGCCGTTCGGTGCTGACGCAGCTGGCCGCCGATCGCGGCGACAACGAGCGGGGCTGCAACTCGTTCGATCTGCCGATCTCGAAGCAGACCCAGACGCATCACTTCCGCGTCCTGCGCGAGGCAGGTCTCATCGACGAGATCGACTACGGCAACCGCAAGGGGGTCCGCCTGCGACGCGCGGACATCGAGATGAGGTTCCCCGGACTGCTCGCCCTCCTGGAAGCAGAGCCTCCGGGCGATACCGATCCTCGCTGAGGTCGCGCCCCGCGCCCCGCGCCGAGCCCCGCGCCGCGGGGCTCGGCCGCTCGGCCGCTGCGACGACGCGGGCCGCGTGCAGCCGCAGCCGCCGTCGGATCGCGCGAGAGGCAGTCGGACGGCGGTGCCGCCCTGTCCGGTACCACCGCTGGGGCTCTACGCCACCGGGGTGAGCAGCACACGGACGACTGCCACAGCGACGGCGGTCAGCGCGAACGCTGACCGGTGAAGAGTCGGTACAGCAGGAGCACGATCACCGAGCCGACGATCGCGGCGATCCACGTGGAGAGGTGGAAGAAGCCGTTGATGGAGTGCACGCCGAAGATCACCTTGCCGAGCCAGCCTCCGAGCAGTCCGCCGACGATGCCGATGAGCATCGTGACGAGGCAGCCGCCCGGGTCCTTCCCGGGGGTGAGTGCCTTGGCGATGGCTCCCGCGATGAGGCCGATGAGAATCCAGGCGATGATGCCCACGGTGTGTGTCCTTTGCTGAAGATGGTGGTGTGGAGGGGCCGACGGGGTTCCGCCGGGGCCGCCCGCCGACTGCTCCGCGCAGGCGACCGGCGACATACGGATATCCCTGCGTGATCACTCCACACGGGACCAAAGTCCCGTTCCCTCCGACGGACCCACCCGGCTCGCGCCCCGCCGGTCCATCCGGTCGACGGCCGATTCGGTGACGGGCCCGCCTCCCATGGCAGTCGGTCCAGGTTCGCTGTCACACGCCGAGCTCCGGGGGCTCCCCCCTTCGGGAGCCGCACGCCGGCCGAGATACCTGACCAGCGCCGCGCACTGATGCCCAGCCGACAGCGGCAGCTCGGCATCGGCACGGCGGGCGAGGTTTGCTATCCGCGCCAGTCGGGACGCTTGGGCAGGGCTACACGGCGCCGGAACCGCAGGTTGAACGCCTTCCACCCGAACTCGGAGACGAACCTCCGCTGGATGCGCAGCCAGCTCCGCACGCGCCGCTCACGACGGCGGTGCAGTGTTCCGGCCTCCAGGTCGTAGACCCAGATGGTCCGTTCGACGTCCCGGAACTCCACAGCCGCGGGCCGGGACGGCGGCAGGGACCCGGAGCTGTGCTGTTCGCACGGCACGGTGAACGTCACCTGCTTCCCGGCGGGAACGACGTGGGCGAGGTAGTGCCTGCGGTAAACGGCGTTGCTGTCGGGGCCGATCAGCGCGGACAGGTCGAACACGGGCCGGTCGGCCGTGTTGTGCACCCGCAGGAACCTGTACGCCTCCAGGTCCGTGGCGTCGTCGTCGACCTCGTCCCTGTCGAAGATCTCGTGCGCGACGGCCGCCTCGATCCAGCAGGCGACCCGGGCCGCGTCCGTGCGCTGGTCCTTGCGGCGGTCGCGCACGATGATGCCTGCCGTCGCGAGCAAGGAGCCCGTCGTGCCGACGGCGGAGAACCAGGTGGGGACGCTGCCCCAGTCGATGGCAGTCATGTCCTTCACTGTGCCGTGGCGTCGGCCGGAGGGCGGCCCACTTGAGGGCAACCTGAGCCGGGTCACTCGCGAAGCCGGGAGCGGTACGTGCCCGGGGCCGTCCCCCGGGCGCGTCGGAAGGCACGGCTGAAAGCGTGCGGCGAGGCGTAGCCGACCGCGTCGGAGATCGACTCGACCGGCTCGTCGGTATCCCGGAGCCGGACGGATGCCAGGTCGATGCGCCACTGCGTCACGTACGCGCCCGGCGTCTGTCCGAGGGCGGACCGGAAACGTCTGGACAGCGTCGCCCGGGAGACGCTCGTCGCGGCGGCCAGGGTCTGCGTGGTCCAGGGGTGCTGCGGTTGGGCGTGGACACATGCCAGGGCGTCGCGCACGACCGGATCGCGCATCGCTCCCAGCCATGAGCCGGGCTGCTCCTGCGGATGGCGGGCCAGCCAGGCGCGTACGAACTGGACGAGCAGAAGGTCGACGATGCTGTTGATGGCGGCGGTGGTGCCGATCTGCGGCTGTGCGAGCTCAGCAGCGAGGAGTTCGGCGGTCCTTTCGAGCTGCGCGTTCTGGCTGGCTGTGACGTGCATCGGCCGGGCGAGCGAGGTGAGCACCGGTGTGCGCACCTCCGGGTCCTGCTCATAGCGCAGGACGATCACCTCCGTCTGCGCCGGTGGCGAGCCCAGCCGCAGGGTCCGGCCGTCGCCGAAGGCTCGGGCCGCCTCCTCCCGGTCGCAGGAACCCATCGTCACGCCGGCGGCGCCGCCTATTCCGTGTGCGGTGCCCGGCGGCACCAGGACGGCGTCCCCGGCCTGTACCCGGCGAGGTTTCTCGCCTGTGACGTGGAGCCATGCCGTGCCGCGGGAGATCACGTGCAGTGCCGCTCCCGGAGCGGAGTCCAGCCACAGGCCCCAGGTTCCTCCGGCCTCCAGCACGACCCCGAGTGCCCCCCGCGCACCCGAAACACGCAAGACCTCCGCCAGCACGTCCATGGGTCCATCCTCGTCCACCGCCGCGCACCGCCCGCCGGCGACGCATGTGTCCTCGTTCGCGGCTTCAGGCCACGTCAAGAACGATCTTCCCGTGCACCTTCCGCGCGAACAGCGCCTGGACGGCGTCGTCCACGCCCTGCCAGTCGCCGCGCAGTCCGACCGGTGCCCGCAGCCTTCCGGCGGCCATGAGTCCCAGCAGGTCCGTCAACTCCCCGCTGGTCGGCGTCATGTCGCCGTAGGTGGCGACGCTGCGGGGCTCGCCGAAGCCGAACAAGGCCCCCGGCGGGAACGTGGTCTCCTGCCCCGAGGAGTATCCGACCAGGTGGATGGTGCCGCCCTCGGCGAGGGAACTCCACGCCCGAGCCAGCAGCGGCCCGCCGACCGTGTCCAGGACGAGGTCGAACCGGTCCCCGGCCCCGGCCGGGTCGGCCGGGTCGGTCCGGTCGGCCGGGTCGGGCAAGTCGGCCGGGTCGGGCAAGTCGGGCAGGTCGGTCAGGACTCTGTCGGCGCCCAGTTCCCGGAGCCCGGCCCCCCGCTCCGGCGAACCGACGAGCGCCGTCACCCGGGCGCCCGCGAGTGCCGCCAGCTGGACGGCGAAGTGCCCCACGCCCCCACTGGCGCCGGTGATCAGAACGTCGCGCGCCAGCAGGGAACGCGTACGCAGCACCCGCAGTGCGGTGACTCCGGCGATCCCCAGCGCCGCGGCGTCGGCCAGGTCCACGCCCTCGGGGACGGTGCCGAGCGAGGCTGTGCCGACGGCCACACGCTCCGCCCACGCGTGGGGAGCCATTCCCACTGCGACGCGCGTACCCTCGGGCGGCCCCGAGCCGTCGGACGCGGCGCGCACCACGATGCCTGCCGCGTCGTGACCGTGCACAGCGCCGGCAGGCCACTGCTCCACGTAGTTCAGCTCCCCGAAGTTGAGGCAGATGTGCCGTACCTCGACCAAGGCCTCACCGGTGGACGGTACGGGCTCATCGACATCGGCGAACCGGACGGGTCCGGCCTCACTGTGATCGACCACAAGGGCGCGCATATGGGGTGTGCTTCCTTCTCTCGTGGAGGGCATGGACGGCGTGGAGGTGCCTGAACACGCGGCGCGGCAGCAGATCGAGTGCGCGGATGGCGCGCCGCCGCCTTCTTGGACCCTTGAAACCCTACGCAGGACCGGGACAGCGACCAGATCCGTGAGGATCAATCAGTTGACGATCTGTGTCAGTGCCGCTCGCGGCGCGTCGATCCGTGCACTCATGTGCGGGCGTCGCCACAGGGAGGCGCCGCCGCCCTGGGACCGGGTTCCTGGTCTCGCATAGTGGTCACTGTCTGGACCTGAGGGCCAGTCACTGTGTTTACATGCGTGTGATGCTTGCGGTGCGAGCATCCCGCGCGCGGCAACGTCCGAGCGTCCCGACCGCACCGCACCGGAGTGAGCGGCGCCCCTCTGCCGGGTCTCCGGTGCCGGCCGTGCCAGAAAGGGCCCCTTTGACCACGCGACCCGACACGAAGGCAGCGCTCTCGCGGCTGCGTACCGAGATCGAGCACCGCAACCCGGCCCAGCCGGAGTTCCACCAGGCCGTCCGCGAGGTCCTCGAGACCCTGGCGCCGGTCGTCGCGGCTCGCCCCGAGTACGCCGAAGCCGGCCTGATCGAGCGGCTGTGCGAACCGGAGCGGCAGATCGTGTTCCGGGTGCCGTGGCAGGACGACCGTGGTCGCGTACGAGTCAACCGCGGCTTCCGGGTGGAGTTCAACAGCGCGCTCGGCCTGTACAAGGGCGGCCTGCGCTTCCACCCGTCGGTGGACCTCGGTGTCATCAAGTTCCTGGGCTTCGAGCAGATCTTCAAGAACGCGCTGACGGGCCTCGGCATCGGCGGCGGCAAGGGCGGCAGCGACTTCGACCCGCACGGCCGCAGCGACGCGGAAGTCATGCGGTTCTGCCAGTCGTTCATGACGGAGCTGTACCGGCACATCGGCGAGCACACGGACGTACCCGCGGGTGACATCGGTGTCGGCGGCCGGGAGATCGGCTACCTGTTCGGGCAGTACCGGCGCATCACCAACCGCTGGGAGGCGGGCGTCCTCACCGGCAAGGGCCGCGGCTGGGGCGGCTCCCTGGTTCGTCCGGAGGCAACCGGGTACGGGAACGTCCTGTTCACGGCGGCCATGCTGCGTGAGCGCGGCGAGGAGCTCGAAGGGCGGACGGCGGTCGTGTCCGGCTCCGGGAACGTCGCCATCTACACCATCCAGAAACTCGCCGCTCTGGGTGCCAACGCCGTGACCTGTTCGGATTCCTCCGGTTACGTGGTCGACGACAAAGGCATCGACCTGGACCTCCTCAAGCAGGTCAAGGAGGTCGAACGCGCCCGGGTGGACACCTACGCCCAGCGCCGCGGCGCCTCCGCCCGCTTCGTGCCGGGCAGGCGGGTCTGGGAGGTACCGGCGGACATCGCGCTGCCGTCGGCCACGCAGAACGAGCTGGACGGCGGCGACGCCACCGCTCTGATCCGCAACGGCGTGAAGGCGGTCTCGGAGGGCGCCAACATGCCGACGACCCCCGAGGCCGTGCGTCTCTTCCAGGAAGCGGGTGTCTCCTTCGGCCCCGGCAAGGCGGCCAACGCGGGCGGCGTCGCGGTCAGCGCGTTGGAGATGGCGCAGAACCACGCCCGTACGTCGTGGTCGGCGCAGCGCGTCGAGGAGGAACTGACGCACATCATGAACGACATCCACCGCACGTGCCACGAGACCGCCGAGCGCTACGGCGCTCCCGGGAACTACGTCACGGGCGCGAACATCGCCGGCTTCGAGCGGGTGGCGGACGCGATGTCCGCCCAGGGTGTCATCTGACCCGAGGTTCCACCGCGGGTGGAGAACACGTGGGCAGCGGGAGCACACAGGCAGCGAGCAGGGTGGCCCCCTACGCGCGGCGGTCGGCGCCCAGCTGGCGCAGGAGCGCGCGGTCGTCGGTGCGTACCCATTCCTCCACGAGGCGGCCCCGGTCGTCGAAGCGGAAGATGTTGATCAGGTCGAAGACGACACGCTTGCCGTTGGGGGGCAGCGGGCCTGCCGGTGACTGGGTGAACTCGCGGACGAAGGTGCCTTCGATCCAGGTCTGGCAGGCCACGTGACCGCCTTCGGCAACGACGATGCCGCGGCGGATCGACCGGTCGTCGAAAGCCTCGCGCACTGCTGCGAAGTAGGCGCTGAGCCCGTCGAAGTCCGACTCGAAGCCGTCCGGCCCATGGAAGCGGAACCTCTCCGTGTCGAAGTACGTCGCCGCCTCGGCCAAGTCCTCGCCCGACACTTCCAGTTCACCGGCGCGGATCAGCCGCGCCACAAGTTCATCCCGGGTGAATTCATCTGCCATGACTCCACTCTGCCCTTGGTATGTCATGCCGTCCAACGATGGTTCAGCACGCTTTCCATGACGTATCCGCATGCTAGTTTTCCGGCATGGCTGAGTTCACCCTCACCGGCCTGCGCGTCGTCCACCAGGTCGCCACCACCGGATCGTTCACCCGGGCCGCCGAGGCGCTCGGCTACACCCAGTCGGCCGTCTCCCGCCAGGTCGCCGCCGCCGAGGCGGCAGCCGGGGCGCCGCTCTTCGACCGAGGACGACGCGGCGTGGCGCTCACCCCGGCAGGTGCGGTCCTCGTCCGGCGGGCGACGGAGATCCTCGCGGACCTGGCGTCGACCGAGCTGGAACTCGCCGGTCTGCGGGACCGGCTCGCGGGCCGCCTCACGGTCGGCGCCTATCCCACCGCCGCCATGGCGCTGGTCCCGCGCGCGATGGCCCAGGTGATCTCCGGCCATCCGGGGCTCGCCGTGGTCCTGCAGGACGCCGCGACACCCACCCTGCTCCGGCGGGTACGGGCCGGCCGGTTGGACGTGGTGGTCATCGGCGTCGGCCAGGGCCTGCCGGACTACGACCTGCGCGAACTCAGACAGACCACCTTGCTCCAAGGCGACCTCCTGGTCGCCGTTCCGGACACCCACCGGCTCGCGGACCGCGCCGGTGTCACCGTGGCGGACCTGGCCCGGGAACACTGGATCGCCGGGGACGGCGCGCCGGGCGAGCCGCAGTTCGGCGCCTGGCCGACTCTGGTCGACCCCCTCATCGCCTGCACGACGCGGAACTGGTCCACCCGCCTCGGACTTGTCGCAGCCGGGGTGGGCATCACCGTCATCCCCGACCTGGCCCTGCCGGCCCTGCCGGCAGGCGTACGAGCCGTGGCTGTCACCGACGGCCACTGGGCCGGGCGCGCGACCGTCGCCGTCACCCGGCCGCACCCGTCCGCGCAGGCGCAGGTGCTGGTGACCGCCCTGCAGAACCAGGCCGCCCGCCTCCACAACACCTGACGCACACACAGTCGGTCGGGGGGTGTGCGCCCTTCCATCGGGGGTCGTCGTTGGCGTCCATCGGCTCGCGGTAGGCATGTCCCCGCTTGCGGCCACCACGGGTGCGGATGCGATACGCCTGCGCATGGTCAACACCTCCCAGGAGGTGCCGGAGGCACGGCGGGCGGTGCCGTACCTCCGGCAGATGGACGGGCTCAGCTCACGGCACGGGTCCGCGCCGCGAACTCCCCACTCATGGGCACGACTTGTACGGCGAGCTCGTCTTGTACTTCACGCGGGTGTCCTTCAGGTCGGACGACCACGTGTAGGGGAGTCCGAGGACGTCTCGGAGTCCGCGAAGCCTGCGGAGTCTGCGGACCTCGGGGTCTTCGGGGTCTTCGGGGCGTTGTCGGCCTGGGCGGTCGGTGCCGCAAAGGTCAGCCCGGTGCCGAGTGCAAGGGTGGCCGTGGCCAGGGCGAGGCGCTTGTGTCGGTGCTCGCGGGCGGACATCGGGCGGACATGGCGACACGGCAGCCGGTCCTTGCCCGGCCGTGTCGCCATGCCTGCCCGTGAGTTCACGATCACCGACCTGAGCGGAATCGACCTGAGCGGCGTCCGCTGGTCCGAACGCACTACCCGGTGGCCACCGGCCATCGACATAGCGGGGTCGTCGTCGCCTTGTCAGCGGGTGAGCCGGGGGAAGAGGGCCTGTGCGTTTCCGTGGTCGATGGCGGTGCGCTGGGCGTCATCTAGGGGGTAGGCGTCGAGCTGCTGGGTGAAGTAGGCGGACATCTCCGGTGTGGCGTAGGGGAAGTCACTGCCGAACGTGATGTGGGTGGGGTCGGCGAAGGCGAGCAGGGTGGGGAGGGTGTCGGGATTGGCGCTGAGGGCGGTGTCGAAGTAGAAGCGCCGCAGCTCGGTGAGGATCGTCTCGTGGGACATGACGGGCTGGATGTCACTGATCTGCTGGTGGGCTTGCAGCGCGAGGGCGATGCGGCGGGCGGCGTAGGGGAGGAAGCCGCCGCCGTGGGAGAGGATGATGCGGATGCCCGGGTGGCGGGTGGTGGTGCCGGACAGGACGAGGTTCATCGCGGCGCGGGTGGTGTCGAGGAGGAAGTCCGCGGCGTAGGGCGGCAGTCCGGGGACGAGCGGGCCGGGCAGCTCGGCGGGGTGGATGAAGACGGTGGTGCCGCGGCGGCCGAGCTCGGCCATGAGGGGTTCGAAGGCCGGGTCGCCGAGGTAGGTGCCGTGCTGGTTGGCGAGCAGCACGATGCCGTCGGCGCCGAGCTCGTCCAGGGCACGGGCAGCCTCGTCGAATGCGCCCTCGATATCGGGCAGCGTGAGGGTGGCAAAGAAACCGTAGCGGTCGGGGTAGTCCGCACCCCCTCCAAGAACGCCAACTGCGCGCATTCCGCGAGCTCTCCCCCGACCACCGCGCCGTGGCCACCGAACTCACCCGCCGGCTCAGCGAGCTGGTCGACGAGAAGTGAGGACCTGCCGCCTGCCCGGGAGGGGGTATGCCGCCACCGCACCCGGCCACTGCACGTGGCCACTGCACGTGGCCACCGCACCCGGCCACCGCACCCGGCCACCGCACCCGGTCACCGCACCCGGTCGAAGTCCTCGCCTATCGTCACCGTCACCACTCCCGGTGTCGCGTCGTCGTCCCGGACGGCGTGCGTGCCCGGCAGCCGGGAGGCGACCTGCGCGGCGGCCGCCTTCATCCCGTCGGGGTAGGCGACCCGCGTCGCGCGGGCGGGCGACGGCGCGTTGCCGGTCCCGGTGACGGCGTAGCCCGCCTCGCGCAACTGCTTCGCGGCCTCCGCGGCCCGCCCCGCGCCGCCCGTCCCGTTCAGCACTCGTATGCGGACGGACGAGGCGTACACGGGATTCTTGGCCGCGACCTTCAGCTTCTTCACGCCGGCCCCGTCCACTTCCTTGTCCTTGGCCAGGGCCGCGAACAGCTCGGTGGCCTGCGGGAACTGCCACACCACGTTCGCCCGGTCGGTGGGGACGTCGGCCTCGCGCGGGTAGTTCGGGACGGTCAGGAAGGCGAGCCGGTCGCGCGGGATGCCCTTCAGCTCGGACGCGAGCCCGTACAGGGGCTTGATCCCGGCGAGCGAGCTGTCCGTGGTGAGCGACTTGGTGGCCGACTGAAGGAAGCCGTACAGCGCCTTGGGGTTGGTGAGTTCGGACTGCGCCTTCTCGGCGAGCGCCTCCATGAACTCCTGCTGGCGGCCGATGCGCCCGATGTCCGAACCGTCACCGACGCTGTAGCGGGTGCGGACGTAGCCGAGCGCCTTCTCGTTCCTGACGACCTGGCAGCCCGCTTCCAGGTCCAGGTGGGCCTTCTTGTCGTGGATCGGCTCCTTCGGGCACACCTCGATGCCGCCGAGGGCGTCGACCATGCCCTTGAAGCCCTCGAAGTCCAGAGAGAGGAAGTGGTCCACGCGCAGCCCGGTGCTGCTCTCCACGGTCTTGATCGTGCAGGCCGCGGCGCTCGCCACGTCCCCCGTGCTGCCGCCGAGCGAGAACGCTTCGTTGATCTTGAAGCGGTGGACGGCGGAGCGGCTGCCGTCGCCCTTGTCGCAGGCCGGTATCTCCACCCACGAGTCCCGCGGGAAGGACACCACCGTGGCCCACTCCCGGTCGGCCGGGATGTGCAGCAGCATCAGCGTGTCCGACTGCATGGTCTCCAGGCCCTTGCCGTACTTGGCGTTGGCGCCCTCCCGGGTGTCCGAGCCGACGACGAGGATGTTCTTCGAGCCGGGACTGAGGTTGGCGGGTCGGTCGCCGCCCAGTTTGGCGTCGATGTCGGCGGCGTGGATGTTCCCGTCGAGATCGTGGTAGATCCACGCTCCGGCACCCGCGATCATCAGGAGCAGGACCCCGGCCGAGCCGAGCACCCACCGCAGCGGACGCCGCTTCCTGGCCGCCGGCCCCGACCTCCTCGCCCGCCCCGTCGCCTTCGGCGCTCCCGCCCGCCGCGCCGGCCCCTCGTGGCCCTGCGAGCCGCCCCGGTGTCGTCCCATCCGCCCTCCACATCAGCCACTGGGGCGCGCCCGATCCCGCCCGAGGACCGCACTCTACACGCGTGTAGAAGTTCAGCCTCCGGCAGCGCCTCCAGTGGATCGGAGAGCGGATGGCCGACCCGTCAGACGACGGTGACCCGCACCCCCACCGAGGCGATCGCCGACAGCTCCGCCTCGGGGGCCTGGCCGTCCGTGATGAGGGTGTCCACGTCGGCCGCCGGGCAGATCTTCGCGAACGTGGTCCGGCCGATCTTGGAGTGGTCGGCGACCACGACTGAGCGTCCGCTGTGGAAGGCGAACGCGCGGTCGGTGGCGGCCTCCAACTGGTCGTGGGTCGTGCAGCCGTGGGCCGCGCTGATGCCGTCCACGCCGAGGAAGGCGATGTCGGTGTGGTGGTCGGCGAGGGTCTTCTCGGCGATGGGGCCGATCAGTTCGTAGCTCTCGCTGCGGGCGGTGCCGCCGATCACGATCAGCGTGATGGCCGGGCGCAGGACGAGGGCCGCCGCGATGTTGACCGCGTTGGTGACGATGGTGACCGGACCCCGGTCGGCGAGCAGCCGGGCCACTTCCGTGGTGGTGGTGCCCCCGGTCAGGCCCACCACGGCGCCGTCGGGCACGAGGTCGGCGGCGGCCTGGGCGATGGCCTGTTTCTGCGGGGAGCGCTGATCCGCGCGGTGCTGAAGCGGCAGCTCGATGCTCAGACCGCCGACCACCGCGCCGCCGTGCGTGCGCTCCAGGAGGCGCTGCTCGCTCAGATGCTGCAGATCGCGGCGCACCGTGGCCTGTGAGACCCCGAGCAGCCGGGACAGCTGGGTCACGTCGGCACTGCCCTGCGCGGCGACGTGGTCGAGTATCCGCACATGGCGGTCGCTTCTCAGCACGCGGTGAGCATAACCCTGCCGAGCAGATTCGCTCATGGATCGCGCAGAGATCGCGCAATATTGCGCGTGGTTGTGAGTGAGTTGACGGCTGTTCTCTCAATTCCGATCCCTTGACATGGCTGAACGCGCTCGCTTTACTCCCTGGCAACGCCGATGTCGAGCACTCGGCGCAGAGGTACGCCTAGCCGGTAGTTGGCCTCGGCCATGAGCCCGGACTGAGTCGCCAGGACCGCTCTCGGTCCGAGGCGGGGACGTGCCCTCCGACAGCTGGAGCTCACCGATGAGCCTCAATCGTGTTGTGCGCGGGAGTACGGCCGCGGCCGTGGCCTGTACGGCCGCCGCGGCGGCCGGTCTGCTCGTACCGTCGACGGCGTCGGCCCGCGCGGCCGGTCCCGCGCTGCCCCCGGCCCACGCCGGCTTCGACTACCAGATCGGCGGCGCCTACACCCCGCCGTCCGGCGTCAAGGTCGTCAGCCGGGACCACAAGGCCGCCCCCGCGCCCGGCCTGTACAACCTCTGCTACGTCAACGCCTTCCAGGCACAGCCCGGCGCGGAGAAGGACTGGGACGCCGACCTGCTCCTGCGGGACAGGAACGGCAAGGTCGTCCACGACGACACCTGGGGCGAGGCCGTCCTCGACATCCGCACGGCCGACAAGCGCAAGCGGATCGCCGCCAAGGTCAACGGCTGGATCGACGGCTGCGCGAACAAGGGGTTCCAGGCCGTCGAGCCGGACAACTACGACACCTACACCCGCTTCTCCTCGTATCTGAAGGCGAGCCACGCCAAGTCCTTTGTCTCGCTGCTCTCCGCGCACGCCCACAAGAAGGGCCTGGCCATCGCGCAGAAGAACACGCCGGGCCTGGCCGCGGCGCACAAGGAGACCGGGCTCGACTTCGCCGTCGCCGAGGAGTGCGGCGAGTGGGACGAGTGCGGCAAGTACACGGCCGCGTACGGCGATCGCGTCATCGTCATCGAGTACTCGGCCGCGGGCCTGCGCAAGGCCTGCTCGGGCTGGGGCGACCGGCTGAGCGTCGTCCGTCGTGACGTCGGCGTCTCGCCCGTCGGCAGCAGTAAGTACCTCCGCAGGACCTGCTGACACCGCCGCCGGGTTCCGGGCCGCCGGAACCCGGCCACCACCCCACCCAGCCCTCTTCACCCCTGCCGGATCCCCTCGTACACCCCCGGGACCGGCGGGTCGCGCGTCCCTCCTGGAGGTTGTGATGACTGCAGTACCCGGTGCGCCAGGCGCGCCGTCGCGACGCAGCGTGCTGCGCGCCGGCGGTGCCGGAGCGCTCGTGGCGGCCGGTGGCGCGCTGGCCGCCGGCTGCGGCACGGGGTCCGCCGACGGCGTCGGCGCCGACGGACGCGTCACCATCCAGATGTGGCACGGGCAGACGGACATCGCCGCGAAGGTCGTCAAGGGTCTCGTCGCCGAGTTCGAGCGCGGCCATCCGGACATCCATGTGGACCTGGGCGGCGGCGTGCTCGCGGACTCCATGCTGCAGAAGGTCACCGCGGCCCTCGCGTCCGGTTCCTACCCCGACATCGCCTACGTCTTCGGCTCCGACCTGGCCAGCGTGGCGCGCAGCCCGCAGGTCGTCGACCTGACCGACCACGTGCGCGGGGGCGGGACGCCGTGGCGGAACTACTGGGCACCGGCCCGGGAGGCCGTGACCATCAACGGCCGGGTCCGCGCCGTGCCCGCCCTTCTGGACTGCCTGGCCGTGGTCTGCAACAAGAAGGTGTTCGCCGACGCCGGGGTCGACCTGCCGGAGGCGGGCTGGACCTGGGACGAGTTCACCGACACCGCGCGCCGCCTCACCGACAAGGCCAAGGGCCGGTTCGGCACCGGCTGGCCCGGCACCGGCGACGAGGACACCGTGTGGCGGCTGTGGCCGATGGTGTGGGACCTGGGCGGTGAGGTGATCGCCGAGGACGGAAAGCACATCGGTTTCACCAAGGCGGGCGTACGCGCCCTGGAGGTCGTCGAGAAGCTGGCGCGCGACCGAAGCGTCTACATCGACCCCAAGCCCGGCAGCGAGCAGATGTACCAGGTCTTCCTGTCCGGCCGGATGGGGATGGTGATGACCGCGCCGTGGCAGCTGCCGGACATCCAGCAGGCCGAGATGGACTACCACGTGGTGCCGCTGCCCAGCTTCAGCGGCCGCCCCGTCACCATCTCGGGTCCCGACACCTGGACCCTGTTCGACAACGGCGAGGCCCGCTCCGAGGCCGCGAAGACCTTCGTCAGCTGGCTGATCCAGCCCGCCCAGGACAACCAGTGGGACGTCCGGGCCGGCAGCCTCCCGCTGAGCCGCCGCAGCGAGGACCGCCCCGCCTGGCGCAAGCACGCCGAGCGCACCCCGGGCCTGACGGTGTTCACCGAAGCGGTCCCCTCCGCCCGGGTGCGCCCGGTGCACCCCGCCTACCCGCGCGTCTCCCGCTCGCTCGGCCAGGCCATCGTCTCCGTGCTGCTCGGCCGCGCGAGCCCGGCCGACGCGGTGCGCTCCTGCGCCGACGAGTCCAACGCCGCCCTGCTGATACCGCGTTGAGGACGTGACATGCCCCGACTTCCCACCCCGCTGACCATGCCGCAGGACGGCTCCCACGCGCGTGCCCTGCGCCGTCGGCGCCGCGGCGAGGCCGCCACCGCCTGGGCGTTCGTCTCCCCCGCGGTCCTGGTCATCCTCGGCCTGAGCGTCCTGCCCGTCGTCTGGTCGCTGCTGCTGTCCTTCCAGGCCAACGACCTCGTCACGCCCAGCCGCTGGGTGGGCCTCGACAACTACCGGGCCCTGCGCGAGGACCCGAACTTCCACCAGGCGGTCAAGAACACCGTCGTCTACACCGTGCTCTACGTACCCCTGAGCATCGCCTTCGGGCTCGCCCTCGCCCTCGTACTGAACCGGCGCATCCGCTTCGTCGGTCTCTACCGGACCTTGTTCTTCGTGCCGTTCGTCATCTCCGCCACGGCGCAGGGCGTGCTGTTCTCCTTCATCCTCGACCCGGAGTTCGGCGCGGCCAACTCCGTCCTGCACCATCTGGGCATCTCGCCGCAGGGCTTCCTCACCGACCCGTCACAGGCACTGTTCGTCCTGGTCGCCATCACCCTGTGGAGCGGTACGGGGCTGTGCACCGTCATCTATCTGGCCGCGCTCCAGGACGTGGACCAGTCCCTGATCGAGGCGGCCCGCCTGGACGGCGCGGGGCGCTTCCAACTCCTTCGGCACGTGACGCTGCCCGCCCTGTCGCCGGTGAGCGTGTTCCTGCTCCTGTGGCAGACCATCCAGGCCCTCCAGGTCTTCGACCTCGTGTACGTCACCACCAAGGGCGGACCGCTCGGCTCCACCACCGTGATCGTCTACTTCATCTGGGAGCAGGCCTTCAAGGAGTTCACCGCCGGATACGGCGCCGCGGCCGCCTACGTCCTCGCGGTGGCGCTCCTCGTCCTGGCCGTCGTGATGCGCGCGCTGCGCAGCCGCGACCGCACCCCTCGTACGAAAGCAGCCGCCCCGTGACCGTGACTACGACACGCTCCTCGCCCGTGACCTCCCGTCCGGCCGCGGTGCCCGCCTCGCGACGCCGCCGCCATCTGCCGTTCATCGCCTGGCATCTGCTGCTCGCGCCGCTTGCCCTGCTGTTCGCGGTGCCCCTGCTGTGGCTGCTACTCAGCTCGGTGATGTCCAACGCGGAGATCAACCGCTTCCCGCCCGCGCTGTGGCCCTCGCAGATCGACCTCGGCGGGTACAGCTACGTCCTCGGCAACGCCATGTTCCCGCGCTGGCTGCTCAACTCGGTGATCGTCTCCGCGGTCGCGGTGACCTCGAACCTCGTGTTCGGCTCGCTCGGCGGCTACGCGTTCGCCCGGATGCGGTTCGCGGGCTCCCGGGTGCTGCTCGTGCTGATGCTGGCGACGATGGCGGTCCCCTTCCAGCTCACGATGATCCCCACCTTCCTGGTGATGAAGAAGCTCGGGCTCATCGACACCCTCGGCGCGCTGATCGTGCCCTCGCTGGTCACACCGTTCGCGGTGTTCCTGCTGCGGCAGTTCTTCCTGTCGCTGCCCAGGGAACTGGAGGAGGCCGCCTGGATCGACGGCTGCTCACGGCTGCGGGTGCTGTGGTCGATCGTGCTTCCGCTGGCCCGGCCCGCGCTCGCCACCGTCGCGGTCCTGACCTTCCTGACCACGTGGAACGACCTGACCTGGCCACTGATCGCCATCAACCACGACACCCAGTACACGCTGCAGCTGGGCCTGACCACGTTCCAGGGGCAGCACCACACCCGCTGGTCCGCCGTGATGGCCGGCAATGTGCTCACCGTGCTTCCGGTGCTCGTCGCGTTCCTGTTCGCGCAGAAGGCGTTCATCCGGTCGGTGACCTCCAGCGGCCTCAAGGGCTGACCGGCCCCGACCGTTCCTCCACGCCCCTTCCTCCACGCTCCCTTCGTCCACTTCCCCATCGTCTCTCCACGCTCCCGCTTTTCCGTACGACCCGAAGGACCGCGATGCCGCCCGCCTACGACCTGCTCGTCATCGGGGACGCCAACCCCGATGTCGTCCTCGGCCCGCTCACCGACCCGCTCGCGTTCGGCCAGCGCGAGCAGCTCATCGACTCCGGCTCCCTCGTCCTCGGGGGATCCGCCGCGATCATGGCGTGCGGTGCCGCGCGCCTCGGTCTGAAGGTGGCGTTCGCCGGCCTCGTGGGGGACGACGACGCCGGCCGCTACGTCCGGGACGCCCTCGCCGACCGCGGCGTCGACACCCACGCCCTGACCCTCGACCCCGACCTGTCCACCCCCCTGACCGTCGTGCTCACCCGCGGCGACGACCGCGCCGTCCTCACCGCGCCCGGCAGCCTCACCGCCACCTCCGGCCGCGACGTGCCCGACGACCTGCTGACCCGCAGCCGACACGTGCACTGCGCGTCCTACTTCCTCCAGCCCCGCCTCGCCGCGGATCTGCCGGGCCTGCTGCGCACGGCCCGCGCCCACGACGCCACCACCTCCCTCGACACCCAGGACGTCCCGACCGGGGCCTGGGACCGGGCCGCCCTCGACGCGGTGCTCGCCGAGACCGACATCCTGCTGCCCAACGCCCAGGAGGCCCTGTGTCTGGCGGGCCCCGGGACCCCGTCCCCTCAGCACGCCGCCGAACTCCTCGCCGCCCGCGTCCCGCTGGTGGTCGTCAAGAACGGTGCCGAGGGCGCCCTGTGCCACGACGGCCGGACCCTCGCCACCGCACCCGCCCCGACCCTCACTCCCCAGGACACCGTCGGCGCCGGAGACAGCTTCGACGCCGGCTTCGTCGCCGCCACCCTGCACGGTCGACCGCCGCACGAAGCACTGCGGTTCGCAGCCGTGTGCGGCGCCCTCTCCACGAGGGCCCCCGGCGGTACCGCAGCCCAGCCCACGTGGGACGAAGTCCTCGCCCACACCACCCTCAGCGGAGCACACGTCTCATGACCCACCCCAAGATCGCCTTCATCGGCGCCGGCAGCGTCGTCTTCACCCAGGGCCTGCTCGCCGACCTCTTCGCCTTCCCCGAGCTGAAGCACGCCCACATAGCGCTGCACGACATCGACGCCGAACGGCTCGCCACCGCCGAGGCCGCGGCCCGCTTCATCGCGCGGGAACGCGACGCCGACGCCCGCGTCACCGCGCACAGCGACCGCCGCGCGGCCCTGACCGACGCCGACTTCGTCATCAACATCGTGCAGATCGGCATGGGTGAGGCCACCCGCACCGACTTCGACGTCCCCGCCCGGTACGGGCTGCGCCAGACCATCGGCGACACCCTGGGCGTCGGCGGCATCTTCCGCGCCCTGCGCACCTTCCCGTTCCTCAAGCAGCTCGGCGAGGACATCGCGGAGGTGTGCCCCGACGCGTGGCTGCTCAACTACACCAACCCGATGGCCATGAACGTCCAGTACCTCACGCAGGCCACCGGTCTGACGCGGGTCGTCGGCCTGTGCCACTCCGTGTACTGGACCATGCAGGACCTGGCCAAGCTGGTGGACGTCCCCTACGAGGAGATCACCTACCGGGCGGCCGGCGTCAACCACCAGGCCTGGGTGCTGCGCTTCGAGCACCAGGGGCAGGACCTCTACCCGCGCCTGGACGCGCTCGTCGCCGGGGACGAGCAGCTGCGGCGCCGCGTGCGCGTGGACATGTACCGGCGGCTCGGCTACTACCCGACCGAGACCAGCGAGCACTCCTCCGAGTACGTGCCCTGGTACCTGCACCACGACAGCGAGATCGACCGGCTGCGGCTGCCGGTCGGCGCCTACCTCGACATCGTCGAGGAGAACGTCGCCGAGTACCACAGGACCCGCGAGGCCCTGGCCGCGAACGCCCCGCTCACCGTCGAGGGCACCATGGAGTACGCGCCGCAGATCATCCACAGCATGGTCACCGGCACCCCCCGCACCGTCTACGGCAACGTCCCCAACGGCGGCCTCATCGACAACCTCCCCGCGCACGGCGTGGTCGAGGTGCCCTGCCTCGTCGACGCGTCCGGCATCCAGCCCACCCGCGCCGGCACGCTGCCGCCGCAGCTCGCCGCCCTCAACCGCACCTACCTCAGCATGAACGACCTGGTCGTGCGCGCCGCGCTCGACGACGAGCCGCGCCACATCCGGCACGCCGCCATGACCGACCCGGCCACCGCGGCCACGCTCACCGTGGACCGGATCTGGCAACTGTGCGACGACATGGTGCGGGCCCACGGGGAGCTGCTCCAGCCGTCGCTGCGCGTCACCCTGGCCGACCCCGCGCCGTCGGGCACCGCGAGCGGCTCCTGACCCGCCCGCGCAAGAACCCGTGCGGAAGACCACGTACAGAAGACCACGTACAGACAGAAGACCCCGCACGGAACCCCGCACGGAACCCCGCACGAAAACCCTCACGAAGAACGGGAAACAGCACCTCATGTCACTCACGAGCCAGGAGATCGCCAGCCAGCCGCAGTGCTGGGACGACGTACTGGACCAGCTGTCCGCGCACGCCCCCGCGCTGCCCGCCAAGGGTGAGCACGTCGCCGTGATCGGCTGCGGCACATCGTGGTTCATGGCCCAGGCCTACGCTCATCTGCGCGAGGACAGCGGGCACGGGCCGACCGACGCCTTCCCCGCGTCGGCGGCCCGGCTGCACCGCCGCTACGACCGGATCATCGCCCTGACCCGCTCCGGCACCACCACCGAGATCCTCACCGCCCTCGCCTCGGCCGACCCCACGACGCGGATCACCACGATCACCGCGGTGGCGGACTCCCCCGCCGCGAAGGCGGCCCACGACGTGGTCGTGCTCGCCGGAGCCGACGAGCAGTCCGTCGTCCAGACCCGCTATCCCACCACCCAACTGATACTGCTCCTCGCCCACTTGGGGCACTCCGTCGAGCAGGCCCGGCAGGACCTCGTCACCGCCCTGGAGGCGCCGCTCGACCCGGAGCTCCTGCAGGCGGAGCAGATCACGTTCCTCGGCGACGGCTGGCACGCGGGGCTCGCCCACGAGGCCGCGCTCAAGGTGCGCGAGGCGGCGGCGCGCTGGACCGAGTCGTACCTGGTCATGGAGTACCGGCACGGGCCCATCGCGGTGGCGGGGCCCGGCCGGGCCGTGTGGAGTCTGTCCCCGCTGCCCGCCGAACTCGCCGACCGCGTCGAGGCCACCGGCGCCCATCTGCGCCGGGCCCAGCTCGACCCCGTCGCCGAACTCGTACTCGCCCAGCGGGTCGCCGTGCGGCTCGCGGAGGACGCGGGGCGCGACCCCGACCGGCCCGCGCACCTGACGCGGTCCGTCGTCCTCGCCTAGCGGCCCTCGCCCGGCGGCAGAGCGCTCGCTCAAGACTCCCGGCCCGTCGTCCGCACACGACGGGCCGGGTCCCGACTCCGCCGCCGAGAACGCCCCGCGCCCACCACGCCCGGCACCCACCCGGGCCACGCCGACCCCTGGAACTGGAACGCACGCCATGCCCCTGGTCACCCCGCACGACATGCTCCGCACCACGACCGCCGCGGTCGGCGCCTTCAACGGCGCCCTCATCGAGCAGTTGGAAGCCGTTCTGACCGGAGCCGAACAGGCCCGGCTGCCCGTGATCCTCCAGATCAGCGAGAACGCGGTCGCCCACCACGGCGCCCTGGCCCCGCTCACCGCGGCCGCCCGCTCCGCCGCCACGGCCGCCGCCGTGCCCGTCGCCCTCCACCTGGACCACGCGACACGCCCCGACCTCGTCGAGGAGGCCGTCGCGCTCGGCTTCACCTCCGTGATGTACGACGGCGCCCATCTCCCCTGGGAGGAGAACGTCGCCCGCACCCGCTCCATCGCGGACCTCTGCCGCTCCCGGGGCGTGTTCGTCGAGGCCGAACTCGGTGAGATCGGCGGCAAGAACGGCGCGCACGCCCCCGGGGTGCGCACGGACCCCGACGAGGCGGCCCGCTTCGTGGCCGACACCGGCGTCGACGCCCTCGCCGTCGCCGTCGGCACGTCCCACCACATGACCGAGCGCACCGCCCGTATCGACCTCGACCTCGTCCGCGCGCTGCGCGCCGCCGTGCGGGTGCCGCTGGTCCTGCACGGTTCGTCCGGCGCCGACGACGCGACGCTGGCCGCCGCCGCGGCCGCCGGCATCCGGAAGGTCAACATCTCGACGCACCTCAACACCGTCTTCACCGCGGCCGTGCGCGCCGTCCTCGACGCCGACCCCGCCGTCGTCGACCCGCGCCGCTACGTCGGTCCGGGCCGGGAGGCGATGGCCGTCGAGGTCGCCCGCCTGCTGCGCCTGTTCGCCGCGGCGGAGCCCGCCATGTCCGGGAGCCAGCCCTGTATGCCCGGGAGCCAGCCCTGTATGTCCGGGACCTAGCCCTGTGTGAACTCTGTGAGCTGTGTGATCCGTCCGTGCTGCTCGGGCCCTGTATGCCGATTCTCGCCATGCGGGGCCCGTAGGATTTCGGCCGTACACCGCACAGCCAGGAGCCGCCGAATGTCCGCCCAGGAGAAGCCCCGCCTGCTGGTCTCCTTCGACCAGTACGTCCCCCTCGTGTCCGCCGAACGGACCGGCGCGCTGTGGAAGCTGGCGGAGGAGCGCAGACAGCTCGACGCCAACCTGCTCCGGCTGCCCCCGGAGGGCGGTGTGGCGGAGCACGTGGAGGATTCCCTCGACGTCCTCCTGGTGGTGGTCGCGGGCGACGGCTTCCTGGACGGCGACGACCAGGAGCTCGCGCTGACGTCCGGGGCGGTGGCGTGGCTGCCGCGCGGATCCCGGCGCGGGCTGCGGGCCGGTCCGCAGGGTCTCGTCTATCTGACGGTGCACGGGCGCCGCCCCGGCATGAGCATCACCGGTGCCGCGGCGCTGCTGCGCGCGGACATTCAGGAGGGGGGCGAGGCTGCGTGCGCCCTGGACCGGGTGTGCCCCGAGTGCGGCAAGATGCGCGCCGAGGCCTCTGCGCCCTTCTGCGGTTGGTGCGGTGAGCGGTTGGCCCCGGAGGGCGGCCGGTGAGTGACGAGCCGGACCTCTCCTTCGAAGGGCCGGACTTCCCCCCGGAGGAGTACGAGCAGCGCCGGGACGCCGTCCGTGCTGCCATGGACCGGCGCGGACTCGCGGCGCTCCTGGTCACCGCGCCGGAGGACGTCCACCACCTGAGCGGCCTCGACCACCAGGGGCACTTCGCCGTGACGGGGCTTGTGCTGCCCCTGCACGGCAGCCCCGTACTGGTCGAGCGGGCCATGGAGGCCCCGACCGCGGCGGCCCAGACGCACGGTGTGGGCCACCACGGCTACGGGGACGCCACCGATCCGGCCGACGCGCTGCTCGACGTACTCCGCGGCGTACTCGGCAAAAGCGGCGGAGGCGGCGGAACCGGCGGGCTCGCGCGGACGGCGCCGACCGTCGGCTACCAGGCCGCCTCGTTCAACCTCCCGCCCGCCGTCTGGGACCGTCTGCGCACCTCGGACGCGGCCCGCTGGAGCCCTTGTGACGACCTGCTGAGCGGCCTGCGGCACGTCCACACCGAGCGGGAGATCGCCCGCATCCGCAGCGCGGCACGGCTGTCCGACACGGCCATGGCGGCCGGTCTCGCCGCGGCCGTCGCGGGCGCGCGGGAGAACGAGATCGCCGCGACGGTCCACGACGCCATGCTACGGGCGGGCGGCGACCTGCCCGCGTTCGCGCCCCTCGTCCGCAGCACCGAACGGCTGCGGCAGGAGCATCTGACCTGGTCACGGCGCCGACTCGGCCCGCGCGACGCAGTGTTCCTCGAACTGTCGGCGGCCCGCGGCCGCTACCACGCGCCGCTCGCGCGGCTGCACCACCTCGACCGGCGTGACGCGGCGCGCAACGCACGCGCGCGCGACGCCTCCCGTTCGGCGATGGCCGCCCTGTGCGGGGCACTGCGCCCCGGCGCCACCGCCGAACAGGTCTTCCGCACCTGGTGCGCGGTGATCGAGGAGGCGCGCGGCGGACCGTACGAGCGGCACCACTGCGGCTATCTCGTCGACGTCGGCTTTCCGCCCGGCTGGATGGGCGGCTCCCGTACGCTCCGCCCCGGCGACGCCATGGAGGTGCGGTCCGGCATGACCTTCCACGTCCAGTCGTGGGTCATGGACGACGACTTGGGCACCCACGCGTTCTCGGACACGGCCCTGGTCACCGACGGGGGCTGCGAGATCCTCACGCGTACGCCGCACACGGACTGAACCCCCGCCGGGCCGCGGGCGCTCAGGCGCGCAGGGCGTCGGCGTTCGGGACGACGGTGCCGAACAGGTCCGTGACGGTGGTCAGGGCCGCCGTCCTGAGATCCGCCGCGGGCAGGACCGTGCCGTCCGGGGAGCCGAGGGTGCGGGTGGCGGTGGTGTCCGCGACGACGGTGGGCCGGTAGCCGCGGTTGAAGGCGCCCTGGGCGGTGAAGGTCACGCACATGTGCGTCATGAACCCGGCGAGGACGAGGTCGCGGCCGCTGCCCGGTGCGAAGCCGCGGTCGCTGAGCACCTGCTCCAGGTCGGTGGCGTGGAAGGAGTCGGGGAACTGCTTGACCACGACCGGTTCCCCGTCCACCGGGGCCACCTCGTCGCTGATGGCGCCTATGTGGGCACGGATGTCGTACGGGGTGTTCTCGCCGCCGTCGTTGATGATGTGGACGACCGTGGTGCAGGCGGCGCGAGCGCGCTCCAGGAGGCGGGCGCCCGCCGCGACGGCCTCCTCGGCGCCCTCCAGGGCCATGACGCCGGTGCGGTAGGTGTTCTGGTAGTCGATCAGGATCAGGGCGGACTCGCTCAGCCGGGGCGGCTCGTTGTCCAGGCCGATCACGTCGCGCAGGGTGGTGGAGGCGTGGTTCGTGCTCATCATGGGCCTTTCATGGGGAAGGGAACGTTTCAGGCGGTCTGGGTGCGGAAGCGGCGGCGGTAGGCCGCCGGGGTGGTGGCGAGCTGCCGTCGGAACGCCCGGTGCAGGGTCTCCACCGAGCCGAGGCCCGAGGCGCCTGCGACCTCGTCGAGCGGGTCTTCGGTGCTCTCCAGGAGGCGCCGGGCGACCTCGATCCGGGCCGCCTCGACGTACGCGGCCGGGCTGGTGCCCGTCTCCTGGGTGAAGACACGGGCGAAGTGCCGCTCGCTCAGGCACATCCGGGCGGCCATGGCACCGGTGGACAGGTCGCCGTCGAGGTGGTCGGCGATCCACCGGCGCAGCTCGTCGATGTCCCTGCGGTTGGTCGCCGTGCGGCGCAGCGGGACGGAGAACTGGCTCTGGCCGCCCTGCCGTTTGAGGTAGACGACCAGTTGCCGGGCCACCGTCAGCGCGGTCTCCTCGCCCTGGTCCTCGGCGACCAGGGCGAGGGCGAGGTCCAGGCAGGCGCTGATGCCGGCCCCGGTCCACAGCCGACCGCGGTCGGTGCGGACGAAGATGGGGTCCGGGTCGACCGTGACGTCGGGGTGGTCGGCGGCCAGCTGGGCGGCGGTCGACCAGTGCGTGGTCGCCGTCTTCCCGTCCAGGAGCCCCGCCGCGGCCAGGACGTGCGCCCCCACGCACACCGACGCCACCCGCCGGGCGTGCGGCGCGGTCGCCTTCACCCAGGCCACGACGTCGGGGTCGATCCGGGCCACGGGCCCCTCCCCGGTCATGTCGACGGCGCCCGGCACCAGCAGGGTGTCCACCTGGTCGCCGACGTCGTCGAAGGACACGTCGGTGAGCAGCCGCACGCCCGCCGACGTCCTGACCGCGCCCACGGCCGGTCCGGCGAGGACCACCCGGTAGCGGGCGCGGCCCGCGGTCTCCCGGTTGGCCAGGGCGAAGACCTCTGCGGGTCCGGTGACGTCGAGGAGGTCGACATCGGGGAAGACCGCGATGACGACCCGGTGCGGAGGGGGCATGCCTCCATGCTGGTCGGCGCGGCGGATGGCCGCAATGACGATTCCCTGTCACATCCGGACACGCGGTCGCCCCGAAGGGATGGCGCGGAGGGCCGGTTGGCCAGTCACCCCGGCCGGATGGCCCGGAGGGCCGGTTGCCCAGTCGGCCCGGACGGCCGGATAGCCAGTCGGCCCGGACGACCCGGACGGCCCACACAGCCACACAGCCGGACATCCGGAGGCAGACGCACCTCCCCGAACCGCCCTCGACTTGCGACTGCAACCGTATGCGTCATCATTCTGCGCATGAGCCACCCCGACCCCACCGGCCCCGCGGACCAGGGCGGCATCGCCCACCGCCGGATGCCCATGACCGGCCGCGACCCGCGGGAGCACGGTCGGGTGTCCACGCCCCTGGAGTTGTTGTTCGACCTGACCTTCGTGGTCGCGGTCGGCACCGCGGCCTCCCAGTTCGCCGAGATGGTCGCGGAGGGGCACCCCGGCAAGGCGGTCGTGGCGTTCGCCCTCGCGATGTTCGCGATCAGTGTCGCGTGGATCAGCTTCAGCTGGTTCGCCTCGGCGTTCGGCACCGACGACTGGCTCTACCGGGCGCTGACGATGGTGCAGATGATGGGCGTCGTCGTGTTCGCGCTCGGCCTGCCTGCGATGTTCCACTCCGTCGAGGAGGGCGGCAGCCTCGAACTGCGCGCGATGGTCATCGGGTACGTCGTGATGCGGATCGCGATGGTGCTCCAGTGGTGGCGAGCCGCCCGCGAGTCGCCGTCGTTCCACGCCGTGGGGACGGCCAACATCCGCTGGACCGTGATCGCCCAGGCCGGCTGGATCGTGGTCGGCTTCGCACACCTGCCGCTGGTGGCCGTGTTCGTGGCCTTCGTCGTCCTCGCGGTCCTCGAACTGGTCCTGCCGGTCCTCACCCAGGGCAGCGCGGGCGGCACGCCCTGGCATCCGCACCATGTCGCGGAGCGGTACGGCCTGTTCGCCATCATCACGCTCGGCGAGGGCGTGGTCGGCACCGTCGCCTCCTCGGGCGACCTCCTGGGCGGCGGGGACGGCACGCACTGGACCGGGAACGCGATCGCCGTCGTCGTCGCCGGGGTCGGGCTGACCTTCGGGATGTGGTGGGTGTACTTCACGACGCCCTTAGGCGACATCCTCGTACACCGCCGCGGCCGCGGCTATCTCTTCGGCTACGGGCACATCCCGCTGTTCATGGGGATCGCCGCCGCGGGCGCCGGACTGCATGTGGCCGGGCTGCACCTGGAGCACCACACGAGGATCGGCGAGGTCGCCGTGGTGCTGTCCCTGGCGCTGCCGGTGGGGGTGTACCTGCTGATGGTCTATCTGCTGCACACGCTGCTGCTGTCCGCGGCGGACCGCTTCCACCTGCTGCTCATCTCGCTCACACTCGCGGTCCTCGCCGTGGCGGTGCTGCTGTCCGCCGCGGGCGTCGCCACCGCGGTGTGTCTGCTCGTGGTGATGCTCGCTCCGTTCGTCACAGTGATCGGGTACGAGACCGTCGGCCACCGGCACCAGCGGCGGATGCTGCGGGACCTGGCCGCGCGCTGAGAGAAGCCCCGTCCGGCCCGCCCGCGGCGGGGCGCGGGCCACCCGCCCGGCCCGCGCGGCGGACGGGCGGCCCGCGCCCCTTGGCCCTTACCCCTTTGCGGCCGTGTCCCGCTCGACCGGCAGCCACAGTTCGGCGTCGGCCTCGGCACCACCCGGAGCCATGCGGGTGCGCAGGATCTCCGGCCCCGGCCTGCTGCGGTAGGGGTTGGACGGGAACCACTCGGTGAACACGTCGCGCCACAGCTCCTGGATGGCCCCCGGTACCGGTCCTGACGTGGTGAAGACCGCCCACGTACCGGCCGGGACCGGCAGGGCGGTCATGCCCTCGGGGGCTGCGGCCGACGTGATCACGCCCTGGTAGTAGTCGAGTTCCGTGCCCTCGGCGCGGCTGGGGTCCAGGTCGTCGCAGACGGCGACGACGCCCCGGGGCTCCTGGTCCGACAGCTTCTCCAAGCGCTCCCGGGTTTCGGTCCCGATGCCGCGGACGAAGTCGATGATGGCCTGGTTGGGCCCCCTGTGCACGAGTGGCACCCGGGTCTTCAGGCCCACGACCGTGAAGGCCGTCCTGTTCTCGACGCGGTATCGCATGCTGCTGCTCCCTTCGACGGTGAGTCGGAAGGTCAGCCGGGCCTGGGACACGAGTGCGGTACCGGTGCGGCGGGCCTCGCCGGGGCCGACGCCGTGCATGGCGCGGAACGCCCGCGCGAACGCCTCG
The DNA here is from genome assembly GCF_009755605.1 of Streptomyces typhae. Lineage (GTDB taxonomy): Bacteria > Actinomycetota > Actinomycetes > Streptomycetales > Streptomycetaceae > Streptomyces > Streptomyces typhae. Next base: position 11,250 of record NZ_WPNZ01000005.1, on the reverse strand, counting down.
CCCGAGCCGTATCCATAGCGCACCGCGATGTCCAGGAGCGATTCGTGCCCCGCGAGCACCGCGGCACCGGCGACGGTGAGCCGACGGCGCCGGATGTACTCCGACAGCGGAATCCCCGCGAGCGCGGAGAACATCCGGCGCAGGTGGTACTCCGACGTGGCCGCGCGGCGCGCCAGTTCGGCCACGTCGACGACCTGGTCGAGGTGGTCCTCGATGTGCTCCATGGTCTGGTTGAGACGGTCCAGCACGCCCGGCCTCCTTCCTTCTTGACGCTCATCACGCTAGGCAGCGCGTGCGGTGCCCGACCCGACATCCTGTGCCCGTTCCGGTCGGGTGCGCCGCACCACCGCGCACCTGCCGCTCGGGCGGTCGGGCCGGGGCGCGTGAGGTCGACGAGCCCGCCCGAGCCGAGCGGCGGGGCCGCACCCTATGACGGGTCCGTCGTGACGGGCTCCACCTTGACGACGACGGTGTCGTCCGGGGTCACGTCGCGGCCGTCCCCGGCCCGGACCCGCAGCGGGCCGAGGGGGCGTCCGTCGCGGCGGTCCACCAGGCGGGAGTGCGGTTCGCCGGGGCGGAAGGAGTGCGCCTCGCCCCACTGCCGGAGCGCGACGACGACCGGGAAGAGGTCCCGGCCCCTGGGGGTCAGGACGTACTCCCGGTAGGCGCTGCCGTCGGAGGCGGGGACCTGGTCGAGGATGCCGCCCGCGACGAGGGCGCGCAGCCGGGTGGTGAGGATGTTCTTCGCGACTCCGAGGCTGCGCTGGAACTCGCCGAAGCGCCGCTTGCCGTCGAAGGCGTCGCGCACGATCAGGAGGGACCACCAGTCCCCCACGGCGTCGACCGAGCGGGCCACCGGGCACTCGCTGTCGTCGAAGCTGGTCCGCTTCACCACGGCGCAGCCACCTTCCTTCCCGACCTCGCCTCGGCGGTTCCGCCGCCATTTGGTTGCATCATGCTACCAGCCTGGCCTACGGTCACCCGGTAGCAACTTGCAACCAATTCGAGGGGCGGGGTACGGATGGCTGTGGACTGCCGGGTGTCACGGGAGTCGTCGACGGGGACCGGCGCCGGCCGCCAGGCGCCCTCGCGCGGAACGGTGCTGCTGTTCGCCCTCGCGAGCGGGTCGGCCGTGGCGAACGTGTACTTCGCCCAGCCCCTGCTCGCCACCCTCGGCCGGAGCTTCGGCGTCGGGCAGGGCGCGGTCGGCGCCGTGGTGACGGTCACGCAGATCGGTTACGGGCTCGGCCTGTTCCTGCTCGTGCCGCTCGGCGACAAGCTGGACCGCAGGAAGCTCATCACCGCGCAGTCGGCGCTGCTCGCGGCCGTCCTCGTGGCGCTGGGAACAGCGAGCGGCGTCCCCGTGCTGTTCGCGTCGGCCGCCGCCGTGGGCTTCCTCGCCGTCGTCACGCAGTCCCTGGTCGCGTACGCGGCGGCCCTCGCCGGTCCCGAGCGGCGCGGAACGGTCGTGGGCCAGGTCACGAGCGGCGTCGTCCTCGGCATCCTGTTGGCCCGCACCGTCTCGGGGCTGCTCTCCGACCTCGCGGGCTGGCGCTCCGTCTACCTGGGTTCGGCGGCGGTGACCCTGCTCCTCGCGGGAGCCCTGCACCGTGCGCTGCCGCAGGACGGCGCGGTGCGCGCCCGCGTCCCCTACCGCGTCCTGCTGCGCTCCACGGTCGCGCTGTTCCTGCGCGAACCGGTCCCGCGGACCCGAGCGGTGTACGCGCTGCTCGTCTTCGCCGCGTTCAGCACGCTGTGGAGCTGCGTGGCGCTGCCGCTGAGCGAGGCGCCGTACGCGTTGTCGCACACGGCCATCGGCGCGTTCGGCCTGGTCGGCGCGGCCGGGGCGCTCGCGGCCGCACCGGCCGGACGGCTGCACGACCGCGGCCACGCCCGCGCGACCACGGGCGCGGCCCTCGCCCTCCTCGTCCTCTCCTGGATCCCTCTCGCCCTCACCGGCCGCTCCCTGTGGGCGCTGGCCGCCGGTGCGGTCGTCCTCGACCTGGCCGTGCAGGCCGTCCACGTCACGAACCAGAGCGTCATCTACGCCCACCGGCCCGACGCGGGAAGCCGTGTGATCGGCGGCTACATGATGTTCTACTCCGCGGGCAGCGCCCTCGGAGCGCTCGCTTCGACGAGCCTGTACGCGGCGGCGGGGTGGGGCGCGGTGTGCGTCCTCGGTGCGGGGTTCAGCCTGCTGGCGCTCGCGCTGTGGGGCCTGACCGCCTTCCGTCAGCGGGGCGTGGCGAGCCAGTCCTCGTAGCGGGTGGGGGCCAGGCGGGCGCCGGGGCCCGCGATCAGGACGTCGCCCTCGACGGCGGCGAACATGCCGGCCTTGTCGTCGGTGACGACGGCGCGGTCGTCCTTGCGGGCCGCCAGCGTGCGGCGGCCCAGCTCGTCGAGGGGGAGGACGTCGGGCCCCGCGACCTCCAGGGTGCCGTTGAGCGGCGGGGCGGTGGCGACGTCGGCGAGCGCCCCGACCACTTCGGCGGTCGCGACGGGCTGGACGCGGGTGGCCGGGAGGCGGACCGTGCCGGCGTCGGCGGTCCAGGACAGGACGGCGTCCATGAACTCGAAGAACTGGGTGGCGCGCACGATCGAGTACGGCGTGGCCCCCTGCTTCAGGAGGTCCTCCTGGAGGGTCTTGGCGCGGTAGTAGTCGAGCTGCGGCACCTGGTCGACGCCGACGATGGAGAGGGCGACCTGGTGGCGGACCCCGGCGCGCTCCCCGGCGGACAGCAGGTGACCCGAGGTGGTGCGGAAGAAGTCCAGCGACGCTTCGTCGAAGGTGGGCGAGTTGGTGACGTTGACGACCGTGTCCGCACCGGCGAGCGCCTCGTCGAGCCCCGCGCCGGTGAGCAGGTCGACCCCGGTCGACAGGGAAGCGGGGACCACCTCGTGGCCCGCGGCACCGAACCGCGAGACGAGCTGGGAACCGATCAGTCCGGTGGCGCCGATGACCGTGATCTTCATGATCGTGCCCTTCCGTCCGTGAACCGAGTGCCGCCGTCGTCGCCGTTTCCACCGTTGCCGCCGGCGGTTCCGCCGTTGCCGCTGATGGCCGCCGACGGGCGCTAACTCGGATATTCGATGTCCGAGATATTACGCGGATATCCTGTGTCCGAGTCAATGGGAGGGCGCATGAAACTGTCCGGTGGCGTGGAGTGGGCCCTGCACTGCTGCGTGGTGCTCACCGCGGCGACCGATCCGGTCCCGGCCGCCCGACTCGCACAGCTGCACGACGTCTCGTCCAGCTATCTGGCCAAGCAGATGCAGGCACTGTCCCGGGCGGGCCTGGTCGAGTCGGTCCAGGGCAAGAGCGGCGGCTACGTCCTGACACGGGCCGCCGCCGACATCACGGTCCTGGACGTGGTGCAGGCGGTCGACGGGGCGAGCCCGGCGTTCGCGTGCACGGAGATCCGCCGGCGCGGCCCCTTCGGAACCCCGCCCCAGGACTGCACGAAGCCGTGCCCCATCGCCCGCGCGATGGCCACGGCCGACGCCGCCTGGCGAGCCTCCCTGGCTGCCGTCTCCGTCGCCGACCTCGTCGACGCCGTGGAGCAGGACAGCGGCCCCGACGCGCTGCCGAACATCGGGGCGTGGCTCAACCCGGGCGCCGACACGGTCGGCGGCTGAGCACCCGCACCCTCCGCGTGCGGCGACTTTGCGCAGAAAATCGAACATACGATCTACTGGCCCGCATGGACCGGCACACCTTCCCCCCTGACCTGCTGGCATACCAGACGGCCTGGTACGTCACCTACGGACAGCTGGCCTCGGCGCCCGCCGAGAGCGGTGGCGCGGCGCGACGGCGTCGGCTGCTGCGGTTGTCGCGGGTCATCGCCGCCCATCCGTACTGGCAGACGCGCGCGGGAACCCCGGCCGCCCGGGTCGCCCTCAAGGAACTGGCGTACGCACAGGCCACGGAAGGGGGGTCCAGTAGCCTGGCGCCATGATCACTGACTCAGGGGCCGCCGGCCCGGCGGGCGGCGAGGGCGGCATCGCCGGGCGCGTGTCGGCCTGGGCCCGGAGCCGCCCCGACGTCCGGGCCGTGCTGCGCACCGGTTCGCGGGCGCGCGACGACGGCACCGTGGACGCCTTCTCCGACCACGACATCGAGCTCTACACCACCGACGTCGCGCGGTACGAGGACGACGGGACGTGGGTCGAGGAGTTCGGCCCCGTGGTGGTCCAAGTGGGCCTTGAGGGGCCGTGGGAGAACCCGGCCCGCCTGGTGCTCTTCGAGGACGGCACCAAGGCCGACTTCCAGGTGGTGCCGGTGGAGCGCCTGGCGCTGCTCGCCGACGAAGGGCTCGACGACCTGCACCAGCGCGGGTACGAGGTCCTGTGGGAGCGCGAGGGCGCAACCGCCGCGCTGCCGCCGGCCTCGGGGACCGTACAGGCGGAGCTGCCCGACGCCGAGGAGTTCGACGAGCTCTGCGCGGAGTTCTGGTTCGAGATCGCCCACCTGCCGCGCTGCCTGGCGCGCGGCGAGCTGTGGGTGGCCAAGTCCCGGGACTGGACCACCAAGGAACTCCTGGAGTCCATGATCGAGTGGCACGCACTGAGCCTCAGGGGAGCCGGTCACGACGTCTGGTACGGCGGTACCCGCATGCAGCGGTGGACCGACCCCGACACGTGGGAGAGCCTGCCGCAGATCTTCGGCGGCTTCGCCGCGGACGACGCGCTGCGCGCCGCGCGGGCCACCGCCGACCTCTTCTCCCGTCTGGCCCGCGAGGTCGCCGACGTCCACGGCTTCTCGTACCCGGAGAAGGCCGAGAGCGTCATCCGGCCCACTCTCGACGAGATCCCGGCGACGGGCTGAGAGCGTGGGCGGCGGGTACGCACCGGCGCGGGGCCACCGGCCACGGGCGGTGCATCCGGTGTGCGCCGGCTGCACCCCGGGACGGCTCCCCCTTCCCTCCGCTACCCATTAGTAACTACGGTGGCGGAGTTCCGGTACAACCCCCGGTAACCCCTCGGGTCCCGCCCGCCTCGCTGAAGGAGTCCCCATGGCCCTCGACCCCGCCCGCTCCCTGGCCCGCGTCCTGGGCGGCATGGGAGCGCTGCACTTCCTCGCGCCCGAGCCCTTCGACAAGATTGTGCCGCGGCAGCTGCCGGGCAGGGCCCGCGCCTACACGTACGCGAGCGGCGTCGCCGAACTCGCGGTGGCCGCCGCCCTGGCCTGCCCGCGCACCCGTCGGGCCGGCGGCCTCGCCGCGGCCGGGCTTGTCGCGGCGGTGTTCCCCGCGAACGTGCAGATGGCGTACGACTGGCGGCACCGCCCCAAGCCGCTCAAGGCCCTCGCCTACGGGCGGCTGCCGCTACAGGTCCCGCTCCTCGCGTGGGCGCTGCTCGCGGCGCGGCAGGGCGCCAGGGAACAGGCGGCGCTCCCGACGCCGGGGAGCACCGGGTCCGGTCCCCGCGGCTGACGGAAGTCGGGGCGTTCTCGCCTCTCGCCCAACGCCCCCGGCCGGGGATAATTTCAACAGTCGGGGGAACCGGTGGTCGCACCGCCGACAACGGGCCGAGGAGGCGTACGCCATGGGGACTGGACCCGGCAATCCGCAGGACGACGGGCAGCGGAAGGTCCGCCTCGACGGGCAGCGGGCCGCCGACGACCTGGGGCTCCTCGACGAGCTCTCCGTGGACTGGTCGAGGCCCGAGCAGCCCATCCTCCTCGACCGCCGCGGACGCCCCCTCGACACCTGGCGGGAGAACTACCCGTACGACCACAAGCTGCGCCGCAAGGAGTACGAGCGCGCCAAGCGCGTGCTCCAGATCGAACTGCTCAAGCTCCAGAAGTGGGTCAGGGAGACCGGCCAGCGGATCGTCGTGATCTGCGAGGGCCGGGACGCCGCCGGCAAGGGCGGCACGATCAAACGTTTCACCGAACGCCTCAACCCCCGTGGGGCGCGGGTCGTGGCGCTCGACAAGCCCACCGAGCGGGAGAGCGGCCAGTGGTACTTCCAGCGCTATGTGACGCAGTTGCCGTCGGCCGGTGAGATCGTCTTCTTCGACCGCTCCTGGTACAACCGCGCCGGCGTCGAACGCGTCATGGGCTTCTGCACGCCCGAGCAGCACCGGCACTTCCTCGCCCAGGCTCCCGTGTTCGAGGAGATGCTGGTGCGGGACGGCGTGCTCCTGGTGAAGTTCTGGTTCTCGGTGTCGCGCAGCGAGCAGCGCACCCGGTTCGCCATCCGCCAGGTCGACCCGGTGCGGCAGTGGAAGCTGTCACCGACGGACATCGCCTCCCTCGACCTGTGGGACGCCTACACCGCCGCGAAGATCGACATGTTCCGGGCCACGGACACGGTGTCCGCGCCCTGGACGGTGGTGAAGACCAACGACAAGCGGCGCGGACGCCTCGAGGCGATGCGGCACCTGCTGGCGCGCTGCGACTACCCCGCCAAGGACAAGGACGACGCGGGCAGCCCCGACCCGCTCATCGTCGGCGCCGCGGACACCCTGCTGGAGCCCGGCGAGGAACTCACCGACCTCTCCCCCACGCCCTTGGCCAACCACTCCAAGGGGCCCGGGGTGCACCCTACGGACGCGGCGTAGGGCCCCCGGCCGTGCCACCGCCGCCCGCGCGGGCCGCGAAGTGCCGCGCCACGGCGTGGAACGACTCCTTCGGCTCCCAGTACCACCGGGACGTCGGATCGTCCTCCGTCCGCCACCGGGGCTTGACCAGGCCGTAGCTCGCGATGTCGAGGTCGTGGCGGCGTTCGCGCCGGTGCGGGGCGTCCGGGGTGACGAACTGGTACACCATCGCCGCGTGCAGGTCCATCCGCTCGTACACGTCCAGGACCTCGGTCAGGTACTGAGCCTGGACGCGCTCGCTGCGCCGCACCCCGGGGCGGATCTCCGGCTCGGGCTTGTCGTAGTCGACGACGTCCCAGCCCATGCCGCCCGCCTGGGGCGCGCCCTCGAAGGTGCAGGTGCCGCACTCCGTGATCGCGACGGGCTTGCCCCACGCGCGGTAGGGCGCGAGCTCCTTCACATATCCCTGAGGGTCGGCGAAGTACGCGTAGTAGTTGACGCTGACGAGGTCGAACAGGTCCCAGTCGACCTTGTCGCCGAAGGCGGCACCGTAGGTCAGCGGGCCGTGGAACACCCGGCGGCCCGTCCGCGCGGCCAGCGGGACCAGGCGGTCGAGCTTGCGCTGCGCCTCTTCGGGGTTCCAGTTGCCCGCCAGCATGTTCTGCACGCGCTCCACCGCGTTGTCGCCCGGGACGATGCCCGGTACGAACAGGATGAACTCGCACCCCACGCTCAAGTACACCCGCGCACCCTGCTTGCGCAACCGTTCCGCCTCGCGCCCCGTCTCCGCCAGATGGTCGAGGATCTGCCGCTCGGGGAGGTCGGCCAGGCGTGGCTGGAGCCAGACGTGCAGTCCGCGCTCGGCCGCCTCGGCGGCGGTGGCGGCCAGGCGCTCCACGCCGGTGCCGAAGGCGACGACCGAGTTCGCGTGCAGGTCGTGCGCGACGACCCGCAGATCGGACCGCATCCGGGCCCGGTCCCAGCCCGTGTGCGGCGTCTCCCCGTCCTGGCACTCGTACATCACGCCGCGGTACGTCAGCCCGCGCGCGGCCCGCCCGGCGGTCGCGGCCCCTTCCCCCGCCGCCAGCGCACCCGCCGCCCGCGCCCCCGCCGCGGCCTGCCCGGACAGCGCCGTGCCCACCAGCGCACCGGCGCCGACCGCGGCGGCCCCGGCCAGGAAGCTCCCCCGCGTCAAACTCTCCCGCGCCGGCGACGCGTTCCGCACCCTCGACGTGTTCCGCACCCTCTGCATCCGCCACTCCCACCGTGTTCGTCCGGCAGCCATCAGCCGTCAACAGGACGTCTCCAGAATCGACTTCGGTCCCGGGGCGGATCATCGGCCATCGGTCTTCGCCGCCGTGACCAAAGTCGCGGCCGGACCGCGCGGCAACGGACTTCCGGCCGCGTGGCGTGAGACCTTCACTCGTCGTCGTTCGCGGCCGTCAGCTCCACATCGATCACTCCCTCGTTGTCGAACAGATCGGACGTCAGCCGGCCGGTGTCGTCGGCGCCCTCCAGTTCCAGCAGCACGCGTGCCGCCGGATCGGTGCGGCCGGGCAGCCGGTCGACCTTGACCTGGAGGATGCGGAAACCGCTGCGCGTACAGGTCTGCATGAGGCGGGGCAGCAGGGCCGTGCCGGTGCGGTACGTCATGCGCAGTTCGAAGACGGCGTCGTTCGAACGCGGCAGCAGACGCGAGGCGAGCAGCGGATAGCCCCGGACGACGACGAAGTGCAGGGCCGTGACGACCACGGCGAGCACGGGCAGACCGCCCCCGCAGGCCATGCCCACCGCGCAGGTGAGCCAGATCGTCGCCGCGGTGGTCAGTCCCCGTACCGCGTCACGGCGTACGAAGATCAGACCGCCGCCGATGAACCCGATGCCGGAGACGATCTGCGCGGCCACCCGGGACGGGTCGAAGGACACGTTGTCCAGGCCGAGGACGTTGGTGAACCCGTGCTGGGACACCTCCATCATCAAGGCGCTCGCGATGCCCACGAGGGTGTGGGTGCGCAGTCCCGCGCTCTTCTGCTGCGCCGCGCGCTCCCAGCCGATGAGGCTGGAGAGCACCAGGGCGAGGCCGAGTTCGGACAGCTGCCGCAGCCCCTGTCCGTTGCCCACGTCCCACAGCGGAAACTCCTGACCCGTCATGCGCACCTCCTGTCCGACCTCGCCCCTGCCCCGGGAGGAAGCGGACATGCGTGCCTGCGAGGTGCGTACCAACAGAATTTGCCGCATGTTACCGGCCTTCGGCGCGTTGTCAGGGGCGGCCACGGGGGGACACCGGTCCGGGTTCCGTCCCGGCTCGCTTCCCGCGGCCGCCCCTCTCCCCCCGTGCCGGGCCGTGGCCCGCCGCAGCGACCTGCCGGAGCAGGACGCGAGTCCGAGGTTGCGCCTTTCTCATCCTGGGGCGGGGCGGGGGCTCCCGGTATCCCGAATTTCAGGGACAGCGTCCGGCCCCGCCGTTGTGCAGGGGCGCCCTGCCTCATTTACGGTGCCGCGGCCGGGTCTTCGCCGCTTCTGGTCCTCGCGTGTGCGCCTGTGTGGTTGCGTGCCGTGGAGCGGTCGTTCTCTAGGGATGTGTGCGATGTCTGATGTGTGTCTGGATGCTGCTCGCCGTGTGTGTGCGGTGGCTGCCGGTGGTCCGCTTCTGCCTGGTACGTCGGTGGTCGAGGTGAGGACACGGGGCGTGCGGGCCGTGCTCGCTGTGCGGCTCGACGCCGCGGAGGTGGAGCGCCGGGCGGGCGGGGGCGGCGCGCCGCTGCTGGACGTCGGTGCGCTGGAGGCCCTGTTGCAGTTACCGGCCGGCCTGCCGGTTCCGGCCACATCCCTCACGGCGCGGGAGCGTGCGCGGCTGCGCGGGTGCCCGGACAGTGCGCTGGAGCGGAGCGACGGATACCTGACGCGCCGTCTGGTGCGGCCGCTGGAGGTCGATGTGGCGCTGGCGCGGACGGCGAGGCCGGTGCGGGGCGCGCTGCTGCGGGCGGGCCGTTTCGGTGCGTATGCGACGTCGGCTGTGTGGTTGGAGGGCGCTGCGGACGGCGCGGAGCTGTTGGTGATGGAGGCCGGCGTGTACGGCCTCGGCGTGGTGTGTTCTCTGCCGGACGAGGCACCGGAGCTGCTGGTGGCGCCTCGGCCGTCGTCCCGGTTCGGGCACACCTCGGCCGGGTGGCTGTTCGCCGAGCAGGTGTACGCACAGTTGCTCGGGGCTAGTCGGGATCTCCTGCCCACACGTCGAGCCAGCGCGGGGTCGTGAGGGCGCCGGGGTCGGACACTTCCTCGCGAAGCTGTTGATGCGCCTCGCGGGCGTCGTGGCAGAGCCGCTGCCAGACACCGCGCCGGTCGGAGCCGGCCATGGTGCGCTGGAGGCTGTCGGCCCAGGGCAGCCAGGTGGCGATGTTGTGGCGGTTGGCTTCCTCCTGGTCGCTCTGGTTGTGGTCGAAGCGGATCAGGCTGCGGCCCTCGCAGACCGAGCAGTGGCAGAGCGGGGCGGGCAGCCTGCCGTACAGGTCCCGCAGTCTGTCGGCCTTGAAGTAGTCCATGAGCTGCGGGTGCAGGACCATCGTCGTGACGTTGCCGCCCTTGGGCGCGGGTGGCGGTACGCTGTCCGGCTTGCGGACGTGCCGCAGAGCGGTCTGCATGCCGATCGAGGCGAAGAGAGCTCCGTGCGCGTAGGCGTCGAGGCCGGCGAGGTCGGTGCGGAGGAGAGCGACGCGCTCCAGGCTGTCGATCAAGTAACGCAGCGCGGTGACGCTCCCTCTGGCGGCGAGGGGGTTCCGTGCGGCGCCGAGGGCGATGCCCTTGATGTGGGGCAGGCCGGCGAGCTGGGCGATCAGAAATTCGAGGTCGCCGGGCTCGCGCAGCCATCTGTGGTCGAGCGGCAGGGTGAGGACGGTCCGCCGGGCGTCCAGGTCTCGTGCGGTCTCGACAGCGGCGGCCACCGCGCGGCGGTCCCCGGCACCGATGTACCGGGTGGGGGTGAGGCCGGCCGCGGCACCGTTGCTCAGTTGCCCTTGCTGGTTGTGGCGGAGCTCTTCCGCCTCGTCCTCCTCGAACAGGGACTGCTGGCCGTTGCGGTGCAGGCTGTCGAGCTGGAAGGGCGCGTCCGCGGTGGCGTAGGCGCCGTAGCTGTCGGGGTCGACGAGTTGCAGTCGCCCGCCGGGCGCCTGCCGGTGGAAAGTACCGGCGGCCGCGAGTGACCCGGCGCCGCAGAGGATGACGCCGTCGTGCTCCCGCACGGACAGCGCGGGGCTCGTACCGTTTCTCGCGGCGGCCCTGGTGTGCACGAGGATCTTGTCCTGCAGCACCGTCCATGCGGGCTCTGTTCGGTGTAAGTGATCGCCGGTTCGCTCTGTCATCCGGCCCTCCCCCGGTCACGGATCGCGATGTACCCGCTTCAAAGAGTGCAAGCGTCAAGAATCGGCGGCAAGGGGGCGTACCGGCGCCGCGCGCGGCCGGGAGGAGTCGTCAGGCATGGTGGGTGCTTGTGACTGCTGACTGGGAGTGGGACGAGACGCTGTTCGCGGGCAGTGCCGCGTACTACCGGCGGGGGCGGTTGCCGTACGCGCCGGGGCTTGTGGAGGCCCTAGGTCGTGTCTTCAATTGATCTCGTGTGCTGGATCATGGTCGGGTGATACGTCGCCATGAACTGTCCGATGCCGAGTGGGAGTTCGTCCGGCCGCTGCTGCCTGTGTCCTTGCGGGGGCG
>NZ_WPNZ01000049.1 GCF_009755605.1 Streptomyces typhae | reverse complement strand
GGGCCCGGCCCCGGCCTGGTGCGGGGCCGGGTGCGGGCCTGCCCGGTCCGGTGGGCGGCGGCCGGGTCCCGGGACCCGGCGGCGGGGCCCGGGGCCGGTCTGCCGTGGTGTGCCGCCCGGCGGGCCCGGCCGCTGTGGCGGGCCCGGTTCCCGGCGGCCGGCCGGGGGCCGGTGGTGGCCTGCACCGGCCCGGCGGGACCGGCCCCGTCCGCCCGGCCCCGTCCGTTGCGCGCAGCGCCGGGCCCCGTACCTCCCGCGGAACAAACAGGGCCGGGCCCGGCCGGGAGAGGGCGGGTCTGCCCGGGCGGGTGTCCTGCGGTCCGGTGTGCACGTACCGCCCGGGTGTCTGGGCAGGAGGCGGGCGGTACAGCCGGGCCCGGGAACGGTGTGCCCCGGCCGGTGGTGGCGGGCGGGGTCCCGGTGCGTGGCGGGGTCCGTGTGCCGCGAACACCCCTTCCCTCCCGGGGGAGTTCCCGGCCGGGCGGGCGGTCCGTCGCCCTCTGGCCGGGGGCGGCGTGCCGGTGGCGGACGGGTACGGGCCTGCGTACCGCCCGGGCGGGGCGCCCGGGGGTGCAGCGGGCCCGGCCGCCGCGGAGGGAGCGGACCAGGGCCCGGGGTGGCACGGCGGCGCGGCGGGCCAAGTGCCGTGCCGGGTGGGGGAGCAGGGCATCCACCGCCGCCGCCGGGCCCGGGCGCGGCCCCCGCCGGAGCACGGCGGGGGCGGTGCCGGACACCGGCAGGAGCCGCCCGGCCCGGCCCGGGGCGCGGGCAGTACAGGCACGGCCCACTGCCCCGCCCGCCGGGCGGCCCGTGTCCCGCCCGCCGGGCGGCCCAGGATCCGCTGCGGGACCGCGGGACCGCAGTCCCGCGGGGCGGCTGCGCGGCCCGGCCGGGCTGGCTCCTCCGGCTGCCCGCCCCGGGGGCGGGGGTGGTGAAGGGCCTGTTGTGCGGGTGCTGCGGGGCCGGTCCGTGCTGCCGGGGGCGGGGGCTGGTGTTCCGTGCGGGGCGGGTGTGCGGTGAGTAGCTTCATGTACCACCCAGCGGCGTGTAGCTTCACGTACAGCTGCGCGGTGTGTACGCCGGGTTGTCTGCGGTGCACGCGCGGCGCAGGAACGAGACGGGGCGGGACAGGCGGGCCGAACCCGGACCGGTACCAGAACGACCAGAACCAGCACCAGCACCAGCACCAGCACCGCAACCGGTGCCGGTGCCGGTGGCGGAACAGGTGCCGGTGCCCGGGGCCGGGGCCGGTCCTGGCTCCGGGTTCTCCTGTACGACCCGTGCGCGGCCCGTGTGCGGTCTGTGCGGTCTGTGTGGTCTGTGTACGTGTGCGGCCTCTGTCCGGCCCGTGGTTGTGCGGGTGTGTCCGGTCCGGGGGCGGTTGTTGTGTTCTGTCTGTGCCGAGTGGATGGAGTGTGCTGATGGAGATGGCTGCGTGCCCGTACGCGCTGGACACCCGCGGGCGGCATCATGCCGGTCAGGCGGCGTGGCTGCGGGAGCAGGGGCCGGCGGTGGCGGTGCAACTGCCCGGCGGGGTGCCGGCGTGGGCGGTGGTCAAGGCGCGCTACGTCAAGCAGTTACTGGCCGACCCGCGGGTCTCGCGTGATCCGCGCCGGCACTGGCCGGAGTTCATCGAGGGCCGGATCACCCCGCAGTGGCCGCTGTACACGTGGGTGCACAACGAGAACATGCTCACCGCCTACGGGCAGGAGCACCGCCGGCTGCGGCGGCTCGCGGCGGGGGCGTTCACCGCCCGGCGCACGGCCGCGCTGCGCCCGGGGGTGCGGGCCTGTGCCGCGGATCTGCTCCAGGGGCTGTCGGGGCTGGCGGCGGGGCAGGTGGTGGACCTGCGGGCCGCCTACGCCGATCTGCTGCCCACCCGCATCATCTGCGAGCTGTTCGGTGTCGCGCCGCAGGCCCGCGACGAGCTGTGCGCGATGGTGCACACCGTCTTCGACACCACCGCCGATGCCGTGCAGATGGCCGCCGCCAACGACCGGGCCTTTGAGATGATGGCCGAGCTGGTCGCCCTCAAGCGGCGCACCCCGGGCGATGACCTGACCAGTTCGCTGATCCAGGCCCGTGACCAGGGCGAGAAGCTCAGCGAGTCCGAGCTGCTGGGCACCTTGTATCTGCTGATCGCCGCCGGGCACGACACCGCGGCCACGCTGATCGTGAACGCGGCCGCGGCGCTGCTGGCCGACCCCGTGCAGCTGGAGCACCTGCGCAGCGGGCGGGCCCGGTGGGCGGACGCGGTCGCCGAGACCATGCGCACCCGCAACCCGGCCGCCTACCCGCCCATGCGCTTCGCGGTGGAGGACATCGACCTGGACGGCGTCACCATCCGCCGCGGCGATGCCATCCTGGTCTCCTTCGCCGCCGCCGGCCTGGACGAGGACGACGTCGGCCCCGACGCCGGCGTCTTCGACGTCCTGCGCACCGACCGCGGCGAGGAACTGGGCTTCGGCTACGGCGTGCACCGCTGCCTGGGCGCCCCGCTGGCCCAGCTGGAGGGCGAAGTCGCCCTGTCCGCCCTGTTCGAGCGCTTCCCCGGCATCCGCCTGGCCCAGCCCGTGGACACCCTCGCCCCGGTGGAGTCCTTCATCATCAACGGCTACGCCACCCTGCCCGTCATCCTCCACCCCTGACCCCCACCCCCCCGACCCCCACCACCCCGACCAGCCCCCACACCACCCACACCACGCCCGCCAGCCCCCGCAGCCCTCACCGGCTTCCCGCTCCCGGAGCCCTGCGGCCCACTCGGCCGCAGGGCTCCGCCGCATCCCCGCCCCGCACACCCCCGTCCCCGGCCCGCGCATCCCCGCCCCCCGGCCCGCGCATCCCCGCCCCCCGGGCCCGCACGCCCCCGCCCCTCGGCCCGCGCATTCGCGCCCCCCGGCCCGCGTGCCCCCGCCCCGGGCGGCCCCCGCTGCCCCGGCGCCCACCCCCCCGGCCCCCGGCCCTCGATCCGGCCGAAGTCCCTCCACCCGCGCCACCGGGCCCCGGCGCTACGGCTGGAGGGTTCCTGGCCGGGGCCGCGAGGCGGACACGAGTGGTCCTCCAGCGGTGCGGGAGACCGTGACCGTCCAAGTGCCCGAGGGGCGAGGGAGGCATCCGTGGACACAGCCGACACAGCCGACACAGCCAGCGCGGCCGGCACAGCCGACACAGCCGGCGCGACCGGCACGGGGCGCGGAGCCGACGCAGCCGACGCGACCGGCACGGGGCGCGGAGCCGACGCAGCCGACGCGACCGGCACGGGGCGCGGAGCCGACACAGCCGACGCGACCGGCACGGGGCGCGGAGCCGATGCGGCCGACGTGACCGGCGTGACCGGTGCGACCGGCGCGGCCGGCGTGATCGGCGCGATCGGCGCGGCCGGTGCGGCGGCGCGGCCGGACCTGATCCGCATCACGCGGGGCCGGGCCAGCGCGGAGGAACTGGCGGCGGTGGTGGTGACGCTGCTGTCGCTGGCGGCCGCGGCCGGGCCCGGGGCGGGGCAGGAGGGCGGCCGGGGCCGGGAATTGGACAACGGCCGCGCCCGTGTGCTCGGCCGCGGGCGGTGGCGCCGACCGGCCTACAGGGCCCCCGAGAGCTGGCGGCAGGCTTCCTGAGAGCGGTCTCATGCGGGGACGGTGACCAGCCATCCCCTCCACATCACACACGAAAACCGCACAGGCGGTTTGTTAGGATTCTGCTGGTGGTGCCTGCGGGCCTCGCCCGGGTGGCATTCGCAGGGAAGGGGAGACGTCTCATGACGACGGTGCTGGAGCCCGCCGCGCCGCAGGCGCAGCCGGCCGGTGACGCGCGCGGCCGGGCGGTGGAACTGGCGGCCCTGCGGGCGCAGGCGCTGGCCGGACCGAGTGAGAAGGCGACCGAGGCGCAGCACGCCAAGGGCAAGCTCACCGCCCGCGAGCGGATCGCTCTGCTGCTGGATGCGGGTTCGTTCCAGGAGGTCGAGCAGTTGCGCCGGCACCGGGCGACCGGGTTCGGCCTTCAGGCCAAGAAGCCCTACACCGACGGTGTGATCACCGGGTGGGGCACGGTCGAGGGCCGTACGGTGTTCGTGTACGCGCACGACTTTAGGATCTTCGGCGGGGCACTCGGTGAGGCGCACGCCGCGAAGATCCACAAGATCATGGACATGGCGATCGCGGCGGGTGCGCCGCTGGTGTCCCTCAACGACGGCGCCGGCGCCCGTATCCAGGAGGGGGTGTCCGCGCTCGCCGGGTACGGCGGCATCTTCCAGCGCAACACCAGGGCCTCCGGCGTCATCCCGCAGATCTCGGTGATGCTGGGCCCGTGTGCGGGCGGCGCCGCCTACA
>NZ_WPNZ01000048.1 GCF_009755605.1 Streptomyces typhae | reverse complement strand
CACGCTCCCGTCGAGCCCGCTCCTCGGCGGTGAGACCGCCACCATCCGGATACCTCATACCTACGGCATAGCGAACCCGCACTCACCCGTCACCAAGCCGAGAACACCCACCATTAATGATCTCTAGTGCCGATCGGGGGTGGGGCGGAATTGCTCACGTCCCGGCGCTGCAGGCGCTCGACGCGTTCCAGATCCGCGCCGTCAGTACGACTCGTATGGAGAGCGCGAACGCGACCGCTCGTCGGCTGGGCGCCGATCTCGCCTTCGACACACATGAGGCTCTGGTCGTGCGACCGGAGGTCGACCTGGTGGTGGTTGCGGTCAAGGTGCCGGAGCACAAGCAGATTGTTTCCGACGCGCTGGCGGCGGGCAAAATGGTTTATTGCGAATGGCCGCTCGCAAGAAACCTCTCGGAGGCCGAAGCGCTGGAGGGGTTTGCCCGCGAGTCGCGGCTGCGGACGGTTGTCGGGTTGCAGGGCGGCCTGCACCCGCCGATCCTCTTCCTTCGCGACCTCATCGCGCAAGGCGTGATCGGCCAGCCGCTCAGCACGAGCATCCGAGCGCATTTGACCGACGACATGTGGGTCGGCCGATATGACCCGCCAGTCGAGTACATGGCTCACACAAAGTATGGCGCCACGCTTCTGAGCATCATGCTCGGCCACGGGCTCGAACCGCTTGCGCGCGTGCTCGGCACGTTCGAGAGTCTGTCCGCCGTCGTCGCCAATCAGCGCGGTGACGGCGTCCGCCTCTCCGATGGCGCGTCGCTGCCGAAGGACGCGCCGGATGAGATCGTCGTCGCCGGCGTTCTCGAAGGCGGGATCGTCACTTCGCTGCACTACAGTGCCGGGCACTCTGCCGGCTCGGCGATGGTATGGGAGATCCAGGGCACCGAGGGCAGTGTGCGTGTGGAGTCGGCGTCGGGCTACCTCCATTTCACCGATTTCACCATCACGCTGCGCCGCGGCAGCGAGCCTGTCCAAGTGCTACAGGTCCCTCCCGCGTATGCGGCTCCTGACCTGCAACTCGACGCACCCGCAGCGGGGGTCGCCCGCCTCTACGCCCAGTTCGCCGCCGACCTCCGCGACGGAACCGCCGATGCGCCGGATTTCGCGGTCGCACTCGATCGCCACCGGGTACTCGAGGCGATCACACGGGCCGCTGAAACAGGTCATCGGCAGCATCTGTCCCGCCCCGACCGAATGAACTCCAATCTTTGAACCCGGGAGAGGCACTGGGCCTCTTCCAAGCTGGCGGCGCTGACCGAGGGTTGGACAAGCCTGCGTAATGACGAAGCTCCTGGTAGACGGGTTCTCGATCAAGATCACCCGTGTCTGCCAGGAGCTTCGCGTGGTTGTCTACCCCGTCCTCGATTGATCTGTGCAACCGCAGCCTGCGGTTCCTGACCGGGCAACTGGCAGTGAGGCGACGGGAGATCGGGACCCGCTGGAGGCGACTTCCCGCAGCACCGCAGGCCCTGCTCGCCCTTGCCCACCTGCGGTGCGGTGACACCTACGCCCGGCTCGCCGCCGGGTTCGGCATCGGGATCGCGACCGTCCACCGCTACATACGCGAGGCCGTCGACCTGCTGGCAGCCCTCACACCGACCCTGACCGAAGCGATGGAGACGATCCAGGAGAAGGCGTTCGTCATCCTTGACGGCACCCTGCTGCCGATCGACCGCATCGCCGCCGACACCCCGTACTACTCCGGGAAGCACAATCGCCACGGCATGCACGTTCAGGTTCTCACCGACCCGTTCGGACGGCTGCTGTGGCCTCACCCGTCCTGCCCGGCTCGACCCACGACCTGACCGCCGCCAGGCAGCACGGGATCATGGACGCCCTGGTCGAAGCAGGGCTCAGCTGCTGGGCGGACAAGGCGTATCTAGGCGCAGGCGGGCCCGTTCGGGTGCCGTTTCGTGGTAGTCGCCTCAGGAGGTGGAAGATCCGTCACAACACCACCCTCGCCAAGATTCGTTGCGTTGGCGAGCAGGCCATGGCCACCCTGAAGGGCTGGCACCTTCTGCGGAAACTCCACTGCAGCACCAATCGGATCACCGATGTGGTGAAGGCCGTCCTCGTCCTTCACCATGCGTGAACATAAGGTTGGAAAGCGCTCACTGCCGCAGGACCCAAGGACCCCGCCGCCGTGATCAACCAGCCGCTGCGGGAAGTCCGCCGCTTCGCCGAGGCCGAGGGCCGCGACCCGGCCGGCATCGACGCCATCCTGAGGAACAACCCCACCACCGAGTCGACCGTGCCGGAGATCGCGGACATCATCCCCGTATGGGAGATGAGACGGACGTCGACCACGTCTTCGTCGACTTCGTCCACTTGGCCGACCAGAGTAGAGACCAGGCCCCGGACCTGCTGCATCAGACGATGGAAGTGTCCCGCTGCAAGCCGAGCCGCAAGACGGCGCGGTCCGCCCCGGGGGCCGCGTCATCGCGCCGGTCCCTCGCGCGCGGTCGAGGTGGCGGCATAGAGCCATCGGCGCAGGACGAGGGTCACAGCCGGCATCATCAGATACGTCATCAACGTACTGAACAGCAGCGCGAGCATCAGCACCCGCGCCACAAGCGGCCAGGTACGGAGCGCCGGCCCCAGAAGACCGTTGCCGATCAGAGAGATCGGGAGTACGGCCGCGAAGGCGGCGAGCGCCATCTTCCACCGAGGCGGCGCCGTCGTGGGCGTGTCGTGCGCAGTGGTGAACAGGGTCTCCATTTCGAAAAGTTCGCGACGCGCCACCTCGCTCTGATGGCCCTCGCAGTGGTCGAAAAGTGCGGCCCGCTCAGGTGACGTCGTCCAGTGCCGCGCGGACTCCTGGTCGCGGAACCGGTGGATCAGAACCCATGGCCCGGCGGCCGTGGCAGGCCGGAACAATCCGTCCCCCAGGTGTCCGGGAAACGCTGAGGCGGTGTCGGTCACCCGCCCGAACCAGTCCTGGAAGTCCTGCTCGTAGCCGGGTTCCACAGCGCGCGCGGCCAGCAGGGTGACGTCGGCCGGGCCGACGTCGGCCGTCTCGGTCATCGATTCTCATTCCGCCGTCGAGAGCTGTCAGAGCTGCGGTGCCACATGCACGAGGTGCTTGGTCTCCTGAAATTCCTCGATCCCGCGGATGCCGTTCAGGCGGCCCACTCCCGACTGCTTGAAGCCGCCCTCCTCGAACTGGTCGTGGACCATGGCCCAGGTGTTGGTCCAGACGGTCCCGGCCTGCAGTTCGCGGCCGACGCGCAGGGGGCGGTCGACATCACGGGTCCAGATGCTCGCGGCCAGGCCGAACTCGGTGGCGTTGGCACGCGCCACGGCGTCGGCCTCGGAGTCGAACACCTCGAAGGTGGCGACCGGCCCGAACACTTCGCGCTGCACGATCGGCGAGGACACGTCGGCGACCTCGATCAGGGACGGGCCGAGGAGCGCCCGATCCCGCTTGCCCCGCACGAGGACGGTGGCGTAGTCGGCCGCGGCAGCCACGGTCTGTTCGACCCGTTGGGCGTTTGCTTCGTCGATCATGGCGCCCATCTCGCTGGCGGGGTCGTCGCCGGGCCCGACCCGGACCGTTTCGAGGGCGGCGACGAGCCGCCGCCGGAGTTCGTCGGCCACGCTGCGCTGGACCAGTATCCGGCTGCCCGTCATGCAGAACTGGCCCGCGAACATGGTGACGGCCTTGGTGAGCACGGGCACGACGGCGTCCAGGTCGGCGTCGTCGAAGACGAGCATCGGCGTCTTTCCGCCCAGCTCCATGGACAGCGTTTTCAGCGTCGGGGCGGCCTGTTCCATGATCACGCGGCCGACCGCGGTGGAGCCGGTGTAGCTGATCACGTCGACGTCCGGGGAGGAGACCAGCTCCGGAGCCCCGGTATTGCCGCTCTCGGTGAAGACGTTGAGCACGCCCGGGTCCAGGCTCGGCGTGTCGGCGATGATCTCGCTCAGCACTCCGTTGACCAGGCCGGTCTGCGCCGGCATCTTCATGACCACGGTGCAGCCGGCCGCCAGGGCGGGTGCGAAGGAACGCGCCGAGAGGATGACCGGTGAGTTCCACGGCACGATCACCGCGGCGACGCCCGCGGCTTCGCGCAGGGTCATCGAGTACATGCCGGACCGCACTTCCCCTGCCCTGCCGTGGTCGGTGAGGGCCAGCGCCGCGTGGTAGCGGAGCTTGGGGATGGTGCCTTCGACTTCGATGGCCGCCTCGGAAAGCACTTTCCCGTTCTCCCGCGCCAGGAGGGTGATCAGTTCGTCCTTGCGCTGCTCGAGCCGGTCGGCCAGTTCGTGCAGCGCTGCCGCACGCCGGTGACGGTCGCGGGACCAGGCGGTGGAGTCGAAGACCCTTCGGGCCGCGGCCACGGCGGCCCTCGCCTCCCGGGCACCGCCGTCGGCGAAGGTGCCGAGCAGGCCGTTGGTCGCGGGGCTGCGGGACTCGCCGCGGGAGCCGGAGTCCTGCCACTGCCCGTCGATGTAGTGGCGCGCGTGGGGCAGGGTTTCGGACTTGGGCATGAGGTGACCTCTCGTCATGCGTCGCACGGCGTTTCGCCGCGGGTCCGCGGGACAACGTCAGCGAGGCTACAAATCAGGGCCGGTGAGCGAATCGGGCGGGCAATCCGTCGTTTCCGCCGGAGGCGTCGCGCGCCCGCTCCGCCGCGGCCTCCCTGCGCTCACGGCGGCTCACAACCGGCGTGGAGGTCGCTCGGTTCGGTTCGGGTGTTGATGCCGAGCTTGCGAAGACGTTCCCGAGGTGGTGGCCCACGGTGCGGTGGCTGATCCGCAGCTGTACGTCGATCTCGCGATTCGTCAGCTGTTCGGCGGCCAGTTGGGCGGCTCGCCGCCCCTGGGCGGTGAGCCGGTTCATCGCCCAGGCGCCCGAGCTTCCCCGGCGTCCCGGCGCTCCGGTGAGGTCCTGCTCGCGCTGCGCGCGTTGGCGCAGCGGCTCGGCACCGAGCCGCTCGAACGCCTCCAAGGCGGCGCCGATCCGGACGCGCGCATCGGTCCGCCGGCAGCCCCGTCGCAACCACTCGCCGTAGGACAACTGAGCGCGCGCGTGGAGCAGCGGGTGGGATCGGGCACCCGGCGTCTACGCCTACTACGCCGCTTGGCGCGATGAGGGAATCCTCGCCCAGCTCAACTACGACCTGACCAGGCTCGCCCGCGTGAAGGAAGGACGCAAGCCCGAACCCACAGGGTCCGTCATCGACACCCAGAGCGTGAAGACCTCCACCAACGTACCCCTGACCAGCCAGGGAACGGACGCTGCCAAGAAGATCGTCGGACGGAAACGAGGCATCCTCATCGACACGATCGGACTGATCCTGGCCGTGACCGTCACCGCCGCGAGCCTCTCCGAGAATTCCGTAGGAATACGTCTTCTCGATCAAGCCAAGAAGACGTATCCAACCATCACCAAGAGCTGGGGCGACACTGGCTTCAAGAACGCCGTCATCGAGCCCGGCGCACGTCTCGGAATCGACGTCGAAGTTGTCAACAGAAACCCTGGAGTTCATGGATTTTATGTTGTCAAAAGGCGCTGGGTGGTCGAGCGAAGCCAGGGTTGGCTTAGAGATCATCTCATTTGGTTCGGTAGGCTATGGGGTGTGACGGGAATCGTTGAGCGGCTGGTGCCGGATGAGCTGTGGGAGCTGTTCCAGCGTGTGGTACCGGAGGCTCCCGCGCGGCCCCAGGGGGGCGGCCGGCGTCGGCACGGTGACCGTGAGGTGCTGGCGGCGATCGTCTTCGTGGCGACGTCGGGCTGCACGTGGCAGCAGCTCCCCGCGGCGTCGTTCGGGCCGTCCGGGCCGACGGCCCACCGCCGTTTCACGCAGTGGTCGAAGGCCCGGGTCTGGGCCAGGCTGCACCGCCTGGTCCTGGACGAGCTCGGCTCCCGCGGAGAGCTGGACTGGTCGCGCTGCGCGATCGACTCGGTGAACATGCGGGCCCTGAAAAAGGGGACCTGACAGGTCCGAATCCTGTCGACCGGGGCAAGTACGGCTCGAAGATCCACCTGATCACCGAACGGACCGGTCTGCCCCTGTCCGTCGGCATCTCGGGCGCCAACCTCCACGACAGCCAGGCCCTGATCCCGCTCGTGAAGGGCATACCCCCGGTCCGCTCCCACCGCGGCCCCCGCCGACGCAGACCCGGAAAGCTCCACGCCGACAAGGGCTACGACTACCCCCACCTGCCGCAATGGCTGTCCCGGCGAGGCATACGGCACCGCATCGCCCGCAAGGGCATCGAGACCTCCCAGCGCCTGGGACGGCACCGCTGGACCATCGAGCGCACGATGGCCTGGCTCGCCGGCTGCCGCCGACTCCACCGCCGCTACGAACGCAAGGCAGAACACTTCCTCGCCGTCACCAGCATCGCCTGCACCCTCATCTGCTACCGCAGACTCACCAAATGAGACGACGTCTAAGAGGTCATTTTCATCTGTAGTGCGGCGTTATCTATGCTATTGCGCCTACTGACGCCCTGATGCGAAGGGGGCTGTCGAGCTGGTCGGGCTCGTTGAGGCGGATGGTGTGGCATCCGGGGCAGGAGT
>NZ_WPNZ01000047.1 GCF_009755605.1 Streptomyces typhae | reverse complement strand
CCGTCCCACGCTGTGGACTCCTCGGCGATGGTCACCACTCCGGGGCAGCGCCGGTAGACGGTGGCGTTCATCTCCTGGAGGAAGGCGACGGCGTCGAGGTTCTCCCGGCCGCCGTGTTCGTTGGGCGTCCACTGGCCGTCCTCGCGGGAGTAGTCGAGGTAGAGCATGGAGGCGACCGCGTCGACGCGCAGCCCGTCGATGTGGAACTCCTCGCACCAGTAGGTGGCGTTGGCGACCAGGAAGTTGCGTACCTCCTTGCGGCCGTAGTCGAACTCCAGCGTGCCCCAGTCGGGGTGCGCGGCCCGCGCGGGGTCCTCGTGCTCGTACAGCGGACGCCCGTCGAACTCCGCGAGTGCCCAGTCGTCGCGGGGGAAGTGTGCGGGCACCCAGTCCATGAGGACGCCGATGCCGGCCTGGTGCAGGGCGTCGACGAGGTGTTTGAAGTCGTCGGGGGTGCCCAGGCGCGCGGTGGGTGCGTAGAAGCCGGTGACCTGGTAGCCCCAGGAGCCGCCGAAGGGGTGCTCGGCGACCGGCATCAGCTCCACGTGGGTGAAGCCGAGGTCGGCGACGTAGGCGGGCAGCTGCTCGGCGAGCCGGCGGTAGGTGAGGCCGGGGCGCCACGACGCCAGATGCACCTCGTAGACGGAGAACGGCGCCTCGTGCACGGGTACGTCGCCACGCCTCCGCATCCACTCCTCGTCACCCCACTCGTGACACGACTCGTCCACGAGCGAGGCGGTCGCCGGGGGCACTTCCGCGCGGCGGGCCATGGGGTCCGCGCGCAGGGTGCGGGTGCCGTCGGCGCGGGTGATGTCGAACTTGTAGCGCGTGCCTGCACCGAGACCGGGGACGAACAGTTCCCACACGCCGGTCGAGCCGAGGGAGCGCATGGGGTGGGCGGTGCCGTCCCAGTGGCAGAAGTCCCCGCACACCCGCACCCCCGCGGCGTTCGGCGCCCACACCGTGAACCGGGTGCCCCGCGTGCCCTGATGGGTCATGGGGCGGGCCCCCAGTGCCCGCCACAGCTCCTCGTGCCTGCCCTCGCCGATGAGGTGCAGGTCGAGTTCGCCGAGGGCGGGCAGGAAGCGGTAGGGGTCCTGGACGGCCGTCTCCCCGCCGTCGTACGTCACCCGCAGCTCGTACGCGGGCACCGAGGCGAGCGGCAGCACCCCCGAGAACAGGCCGTCGCCCGTGTCGTTCAGGCGTGCGGCCCGCCCGTCGACGACGACCGCCACCGTCCGCGCGTACGGCCGCAGGACGCGGAACGCGACCCCGCCGGGCACCGTGTGCGCACCGAGCACCGCGTGCGGGTCGTGGTGCGCGCCGGTCAGCAGACGCCGCCGCTCCGCCGCGTCGAGCGGGGCGTCGGCGGAAGGTTCGAGGAGGGCGGCCCCGGAGGCGGGAGCGGCGGTGTCGATGCTGGCCACGAGGTTGCTCTCCTCTGTCGGATGTTCTGCCGGACGGACGACGGTGCGGGACGCCTGGAGGTGCGGGACGGACGACGGTGCGGGACGCCTGGAGGTGCGGGACGGCTGATGGTGCGGGACGGCCGACGGTGCGGTGGCCCCGCGGAGCGGAGGGACGAGTCAGCGGTCGTCCGCGAGCCGGGCCAGGGCCGCCATGGGCACGTGCAGCCAGTCCGGGCGGTGTCTGGCCTCGTAGAGCGCCTCGTACACCGCGCGGTCGGTCTCGTGGGCGCGCAGCAGCGCGACCTCCTCACGCGGGTCCCACGCGGCCACCGCGGCGTAGCCCGCGCAGTACGCGTCCCGGCAGCGCCGCGCCCACTGCGGCTGCCCGGGGCGCTCGGAGTGCGCCGCGTAGTCGAACGAGCGGAGCATGCCCGCGACATCGCGTACGGGCGCCTCGACCCGCTTGCGTTCGACGAGCGGCCGCGCCGGTTCGCCCTCGAAGTCGATGACGAACCACCGGCCCCGGCCCCCGGCGCGCAGGACCTGGCCCAGGTGCAGGTCGCCGTGGACGCGCTGGTCCGGCCGGTCGGTGCCGCCCGCGGCGAAGGCGTCGTAGGCGGCCCGCAGTCGGGACACGTACGGGCCGAGCGCGGGCACCTGCCGAGCGGCGGCCTCCAGACGGCCGGTCATCGCGGCGGCCAGCCGGCTCCGGCCGCGGTGCTCCGGCGCCGTCGGCGGGAAGACCCGCGCCAGGGCCAGGTGCACTTCGGCGGTGGCCCGCCCCAGCTCGAACGACTCGGCGGTGAAGTCCGCACCGGCCGCGAGGGACCGCAGTGCCAGTGTCCAGCCGTCCGTCGCCTCGCGCAGGAACGGTTGCAGCACCCCGAGCGTCGTCCTGCGCGGCCGCGTGGTCCAGAACCAGGCCACCGGCGCGGGCACCCGCGCACAGCCCTCACCCGCGAGCGCCGACGGAACCTCCAGGTCCGGGTTGGTGCCGTACTGGATGCGGCGGAAGAGCTTCAGTATGTAGCGGTCGCCGTACACCAGCGAGGTGTTGGACTGCTCGCCTTCGAGGAGCCGGGGGGCGAGCCCGGCGGGTACGGCGGTCCGTCCGTCGCCCTCGAAACGCAGCGGCCCCGCCTCACCCGGCGTCCGGAGCCGCTCCAGGAGCAGCCCCGCCGACCGGGGGTCCAGGAGGGCGTCGTACACGCTGAGTCCGGCGAGGGGGCCGGTACCGGGACGGCCGATGAACGCGTGCCGCAGCCGGGGCGGCAGCTCCTCGCGGACGCCGAGGACGAGTTGGTAGCAGTGCGCGGACGTCGCGCTGTGCCGGGTCCTGATCAGCAGATGCAGGCACCCCGGATGCAGTTCGGTCATCGACACCACGGAGAAGTCCGTGATGGGCCAGCCCTTCGCCGCGAACCACCGCTGCTTCGGCAGCCACTCCCGGAGCGGTCCGGCGAGCGACGTGAGGAGCAGCGGAGGGCTGAGCTCGGCCTCCGTGGGCGGTGCGGTCTTCAGCATGGGTGCGGCACGTCCCTTCAGAGGCGGATGGCGGATTCCACCGGGAGGGGCAGGTGGAGGTCGTCGCGCAGCCGGAACCAGTAGAAGCCGTGTCCCGCGAGGGTCAGGAGGTAGGGGAGTTCACCGATGGCGGGGAACCGTACACCGCCGATCAGTTCCACGGGGTGGCGGCCGTCGAAGACCCGCAGATCGAGCTCGGTGGGCTGGGCGAAACGGGAGAAGTTGTGCACGCACATGACCAAGTCGTCGCCGTACTCGCGCAGGAAGGCGAGGACGGCGGGGTTGGAGGAGGGGAGTTCGGTGTAGGAGCCGAGGCCGAAGGCGGGGTTCTGTTTGCGGATCTCGATCATGCGGCGGGTCCAGTGGAGCAGGCGCGACTCGTCCACGACGGACGAGTTGGCGGGCGGCGCCTCCGTGCGGCGCGCCAGCGGGTCCGCCCGGAACGTCATGCTGCCGTCCGGGCGCGTGATCTGGAACTTGTACAGCTCGCCCGCGCCGAGGCCCGGCACGAACAGCTCCCACACCCCGCTGCCGCCGAGCGACCGCATCGGGAAGCCGACGCCGTCCCAGTAGTTGAAGTTCCCGACGACGCGTACGCCTCGCGCGTTCGGCGCCCACACCGTGAAGCGGGTGCCCCGCGTGCCCTGGTGCGTCATCGGCTGCGCGCCGAGCGCGTCCCACAGCCGCTCGTGCCTGCCCTCACCGATCAGATGCAGGTCGAACTCGCCGAGCGCGGGCAGGAACGCGTAGGCGTCCGGGATCTCCAGCGTCGCCTCGTCGTAGGCGAGGTGCAGCCGGTAGTCGGCGGGTACGTCGCGCAGCGGCACCACGGTCGAGAAGAACCCGTCGCCGTCGTCGGTCAGCTCGGCGCGCAGCTCTCCCGCGAGCACCGTCACCGCGCGTGCGTACGGACGCAGCGCGCGGAAGGCCACCCCGCCGGCCACGCGGTGTGCCCCCAGCACGCCGTGCGGATCGTGATGCGTCCCGGCGAGCAGCCGACTCCGATCCTCCGGCGACACCGGAGACACCCCGATCCTGCGCCCGGCCCCGGCCCCGGCCTCAGCCCCGCTCCCGGCTCCGGCCCCCTCGACCCCGCCTCGCACGGACTTGGCCGTCTTGGTGGACCGGGTGCTGCTCGTGGAGCGTTCGGCGGTCTTCGAGGTCACGGAGGTCTTGGTGGCCTTACGGGCCTTGGAGGGCCTCGCGGCCTTCGCGGCCTTCGCGGTCTTCGGCGACTTGGGCGTCTTGGACGACGCGGCGGCCTTGGCCACCCCCGCGGCCTCCGCCGTCTCGGCGGCCTTCGCGGCTCGGTCGGCCTCGGCGGCCTCGGGCGGCCCGGTCGGCCTCGCCGGTTCCGGCTGCGGGGGCGTGACCTCGGGCGCGGGCTGGTCCGACGGGTTGCGGGAGGTGGGGCGGGGGATCACGGGGGCGGCCTCCAGTCGGGGCTGGTGGGAGGGGCGCGCCCGGGGCCGGTGCTCCCGGGCGGTGCGTTCAGGCGGTGCGTGACGTACGCGCGCTGCGTGCCGTACGCGTACGCGTGGTCCGTGACGTACGCGTGACAGGCGACGTACATGCCGCGGTAGACGACGTACACGCCGCAGTACGCGACGCGCACGCCGCGCTACCCGCACGGCTCGCGCCGGCGCGGTTCACAGGACGGCGTCCGGTTCCGGGCCGGGCGCGTCCTCCCCGGCTGCGAGGCGGCCCAAGGCGGCCAGGGGCACGGGGAGCCAGTCGGGTCGGTGGCGGGCCTCGTACAGCGCCTCGTACACGGCCTTGTCGGTCTCGTGGGCGCGGAGGAGGACGGGGGAGGTGCGGGGGTCCGTGCCGGCCGTTTCGGCGTAGCCGGTGCAGTACGCGGCACGGCAGGTGGCCGCCCACTGCGGGGCCCAGGGGCGGTGGCTGCGGGACGCGTAGTCGAAGGAGCGGAGCATTCCCGCGACGTCGCGGGCGGGCGGCTGCGGCATGCGGCGTTCCGGGAGCGGCCGCGCGGGTTCGCCCTCGAAGTCTATGAGGGTCCACTCGCCGGACGGGGACCGCAGGAACTGCCCCAGGTGCAGATCGCCGTGGACGCGCTGGGCCCTCAGCCCGGTCCCGCCCTCCGCGGCGAGGTCGGCGAGTGCGTCGTAGGCGGTGCGCAGCGCGGGCGCGTACGGCCGCAGCGCGGGCACCGCGTGCGCCGCGGCCTCCAGGCGTTCCGTCATGCCGCGGGCGAGCAGTTCCACCTGCGCCCGCCCGAGCGTGACCGTGGGCAGCGCGGTGGCGAGGGCGGCGTGCACCTCGGCCGTGGCCCGGCCGAGCGCGCGGGCCTCGGCGTGGAAGTCCTCGCCCTTGGTGAGGACTTGGAGCGCCAGTTCCCAGCCGTCCGCGGCCCCGGCCACATACGGCTGGAGCACCCCGAGGACCAGCGGTTCGGCCCCGCCGTCGGCGGTCATCCAGGCGGCGGGCGGCGGCACCCGGCCGCAGCCCTGCCGGGCCAGGGCGAGCGGCAGCTCCAGGTCGGGGTTGACGCCTGGTACGACCCGCCGGAACACCTTGAGGATCAGCCGGTCGCCGTACACGAGTGAGGAGTTGGACTGCTCCGAGCCGAGCGGTCGGGGCACGAGCCCGGAGGGGATGTCGGCGCCGTCGGCGCGGGTGAAGCGGAGGGCGCCGAGCCGGCCGGGCTGCCGCAGCCGTTCCAGGAGCAGCGTGGCGAGGCGCGGGTCGAGCAGGGCCTCGTACACGGTGTGCCCGGCGAGGGCGCCCGCGGTGACGTGGCCGATCAGTGCGGGCGCGAGACGCGGCGGGAGTTCGCCGCGCACGCCGAGGAGGAGTTGGTAGCAGTCGGGGGCGAGATGTTCGTGGTCGGCGACCGGGGTGGCCCCGGACAGTGGTTGGTGCACCCGTACGAGCAGGTGCAGCAGCCCCGGCTCGGCACCGGGTGGAAGCAGTTCCGTCGCCGCCGCGATCTCCAACCCCGTGACGGGCCGTCCCTTGCCCGCGAACCACCGTTGTCGCGGCAGCCAGCCGCGCAGCAGCGGATCGAGTGACGCGAGGAGCGCGCCGGAGTGGGCAGGGGGGCGGGTGACGGCTTCCGACATGATGTCCCGTCCTTTCCGCGTCGCGGACAAGTCAGGTACGAGATCTGTGGGCTGAGGTGCCGAGCAGGTGCCGAGCAGGGGGCGCCGTGTACGAGTGCCCAGAGCGGAACGAGTCACGCCGGGACGTGGCCGACTCACGCCGCCCGTATTCGGTGACCTTACGCCGAGTCGTCGCGCAGCCGGAACCAGTAGAAGCCGTGTCCCGCGAGGGTCAGGAGGTAGGGGAGTTCACCGATGGCGGGGAACCGTACACCGCCGATCAGTTCCACGGGGTGGCGGCCGTCGAAGACCCGCAGGTCGAGCTCGGTGGGCTGGGCGAAACGGGAGAAGTTGTGCACGCACAGGACGAGGTCGTCACTGTCCTGATCGCTGTCCGTCCCCGCGGGGGCCTCGCGCAGGAAGGCGAGGACGGCGGGGTTGGAGGAGGG
This sequence comes from Streptomyces typhae, assembly GCF_009755605.1. Taxonomy (GTDB): domain Bacteria; phylum Actinomycetota; class Actinomycetes; order Streptomycetales; family Streptomycetaceae; genus Streptomyces; species Streptomyces typhae. Next base: position 1,254 of record NZ_WPNZ01000047.1, on the reverse strand, counting down.
GAGTTCGGTGTAGGAGCCGAGGCCGAAGGCGGGGTTCTGTTTGCGGATCTCGATCATGCGGCGGGTCCAGTGGAGCAGGCTGGAGGGGCTGCTCATGGCGGCTTCGACGTTGGTGACCTGGTAGCCGTAGACGGGGTCCATGATCGTGGGGAGGTAGAGGCGGCCGGGGTCGCAGGAGGAGAAGCCGGCGTTGCGGTCGGGGGTCCACTGCATGGGGGTGCGCACGGCGTCGCGGTCGCCGAGCCAGATGTTGTCGCCCATGCCGATCTCGTCGCCGTAGTAGAGGATCGGGGAGCCGGGCAGGGACAGGAGGAGGGCGGTGAAGAGTTCGATCTGGTTGCGGTCGTTGTCCAGGAGGGGGGCCAGGCGGCGGCGGATGCCGATGTTGGCGCGCATGCGGGGGTCCTTGGCGTATTCCGCATACATGTAGTCGCGTTCTTCGTCGGTGACCATCTCCAGGGTGAGTTCGTCGTGGTTGCGCAGGAAGATTCCCCATTGGCAGTTCTTGGGGATGGCGGGGGTCTTGGCGAGGATCTCGGAGACGGGGTAGCGCGATTCGCGGCGTACGGCCATGAAGATGCGGGGCATGACGGGGAAGTGGAAGGCCATGTGGCATTCGTCGCCGCCGGCTGCGAAGGAGCCGAAGTAGTCGACGACGTCCTCCGGCCACTGGTTGGCTTCTGCGAGGAGGACGGTGTCGGGGTAGTGTGCGTCGATCTCCTTGCGGACCCGTTTGAGGAATTCGTGGGTGGCCTGGAGGTTCTCGCAGTTGGTGCCCTCTTCTTGGTAGAGGTAGGGCACGGCGTCGAGGCGGAAGCCGTCGATGCCGAGGTCGAGCCAGAAGCGCAGTGCCGAGGTGATTTCCTCCTGGACGGCCGGGTTCTCGTAGTTGAGGTCCGGTTGGTGGGAGAAGAAGCGGTGCCAGTAGTACTGCTTGCGGACGGGGTCGAAGGTCCAGTTGGAGGCTTCGGTGTCGACGAAGATGATGCGGGCGTCCTGGTACTGCTTGTCGTCGTCGGCCCATACGTAGTAGTCGCCGTAGGGGCCTGTGGGGTCGGCGCGGGAGGCCTGGAACCAGGGGTGCTGGTCGCTGGTGTGGTTCATGACGAAGTCGATGATGACGCGCATGCCGCGCTGGTGGGCGCTGTCGACGAATTCCACGAAGTCGGCGAGGTCGCCGAACTCGGGCAGGACCGCTGTGTAGTCCGAGACGTCGTATCCGCCGTCACGCAGCGGGGACGTGAAGAACGGGGG
>NZ_WPNZ01000046.1 GCF_009755605.1 Streptomyces typhae | reverse complement strand
GCACCCCCGTGATCGACTCGACCACGTCCCCCAGCGACTCCAGATGCTGGATGTTCACCGTCGATATGACATCGACACCCGCTTCGAGCAGCTCCTCGACGTCCTGCCAGCGCTTGGCGTTGCGCGAACCCGGCACGTTCTTGTGCGCCAGCTCGTCGACGAGGGCGACGGCGGGGGCCCGGCGCAGGACCGCGTCGACGTCCATCTCCGTGAACGTCGAGCCGCGGTACTCCAGCTCCTTGCGGGCCACCTGCTCCAGGCCGTGCAGCATCACTTCCGTACGGGGACGGTCGTGGTGCTCCACGAAGGCCACGACGCAGTCGGTACCGCGCTCGGTACGGCGGTGCGCCTCGGACAGCATCGCGTACGTCTTGCCGACGCCCGGTGCCGCACCGAGGTAGATCCGTAGCTTGCCGCGTGCCATGGCCTCATTGTCTTCCCGAAACTGCTGTGTACGCAGAGTCGACCTTACGGCCAAGATTTACGGCAAAGCGGACGAGGTGGACCTTCCCGGAGCTCCTTGACACATCCCTGATGCCCTGGCGGGGGCTCAGCGCGACTGTCCCCGTGCGTCAGGGCCTTCCGGGCCTTCCGGGCCTTCCGGGCCGCAGAAGAGGCCCGTGCCGGTTCAGAGGAGGCCCGTACCGGTTCAGGAGGGGCCCGTGCCGGTTCATAAGAGGCCCGTGCCGGTTCAGGAGAGCGAACCGGCACGGGCCTCAGTGCGGCGGAGGGCGTCAGCCCTTGTCGGTGACCAGGTGTTTCAGGTCGATGTTGAGCTTCAGGACGTTCACGCGCGGCTCGCCGACGAAGCCGAGGATCCGCCCGTCAGTGTTCTTCTCGACGAGCCGGTCGACGTCCTCGACGCTCAGGCCGTTGCGCTCGGCGACCCGGTGGACCTGGAGCTCCGCGTACTTCGGGGAGATGTGCGGGTCGAGGCCCGAGCCGGAGGACGTGACGGCCTCGGCGGGGATGTCCGCGGGCCGCACCGTGTGGCCGGCCGTCGAGTTGTCCTTGATGACGGCGTCCCGCGCGGCCAGGACCTGGGCGCACAGGCCTTCCTCCGCCCTCGGGTCGCAGACCTCCTTCCTGCCGCCGTCGGTCTTCTTCGCACCGGAGTCGCCCGCGAGGTTGGTGGCTCCGGACAGGATCAGCTGGTACCGCGTGTTCACGGTGTTCTCGCCGAGCCCGTTGGAGGGCCGGGGCTGGAACCACTTCAGGTCCGGCTCCGGGGTCTCCTGGCCCTTCTTCAGCGGCAGGTCGTAGCGCTGCCCGATCAGTTCGGAGCCGACGACCCGGCCGCCGTCCTCGATCTCGGAGCCGTTGGCCTTGTCGTGGAACAGGGCCTGGGCGACGCCGGTCACGGCGAGCGGGTAGAGCACGCCGCACAGGACGGTCAGGACGAGCAGGGCGCGCAGTCCGGCGCCCAGCAACCGGGCGGTGTTTCCTACGGAGTTGTTCATTTCAGGTCAGCCAATGCCCGGGATGAGGGAGATGAGCAGGTCGATGATCTTGATGCCGGCGAACGGGGCGACGAGGCCGCCGAGCCCGTAGACGCCGAGGTTGCGCCGCAGCATCCGGTCCGCGCTCATCGGCCGGTACCGCACGCCCTTCAGGGCGAGGGGCACGAGGGCCACGATGATCAGCGCGTTGAAGACGACGGCCGACAGGATCGCGGACTTGGGACTGGACAGGTCCATGATGTTGAGCTTGTCCAGGCCCGGGTACACCACGGCGAACATGGCCGGGATGATCGCGAAGTACTTGGCGACGTCGTTCGCTATGGAGAACGTGGTCAATGCACCACGGGTGATCAGCAGTTGCTTGCCGATCTCAACGATCTCGATCAACTTGGTGGGGTCGGAATCAAGGTCGACCATGTTCCCGGCCTCCTTGGCGGCCGAGGTGCCGGTGTTCATGGCCACGCCGACGTCGGCCTGCGCGAGCGCGGGTGCGTCGTTGGTGCCGTCGCCGGTCATCGCGACCAGCTTGCCGCCGGCCTGTTCGCGCTTGATGAGCGCCATCTTGTCCTCGGGCGTGGCCTCCGCGAGGAAGTCGTCCACGCCCGCCTCGTCGGCGATCGCCTCGGCCGTCAGCGGGTTGTCGCCCGTGATCATGACGGTCCTGATGCCCATGCGGCGCAGTTCGTCGAACCGCTCCCGCATGCCTTCCTTGACGACGTCCTTGAGGTGGATGACGCCCAGGACCCGGGCGCCGTCGGCATCCTCCAGGGCCACGAGCAGCGGTGTGCCGCCCGCCTGCGAGATCGCGTCGGTGAGCTCCTGGGCCTCGGCCGTGACCGTGCCGCCGCGCTCCTCGACCCAGGCGACGACCGAACCGGTCGCGCCCTTGCGGACCTTGCGCCCGTCGACGTCCACGCCCGACATCCGGGTCTGGGCGGTGAAGGCGATCCACTCGGCACCGGCGAGTTCGCCCTGGTGCCGCTCGCGCAGGCCGTACTGCTCCTTGGCGAGGACCACGACGGAGCGGCCCTCGGGGGTCTCGTCGGCCAGCGAGGAGAGCTGGGCGGCGTCGGCCACCTCGGCCGCGGTGGTGCCGCGCACCGGCACGAACTCGGCGGCACGGCGGTTGCCCAGGGTGATGGTGCCGGTCTTGTCCAGGAGCAGTGTGGAGACGTCACCGGCGGCCTCGACGGCCCGTCCGGACATGGCGAGCACATTGCGCTGCACCAGGCGGTCCATGCCCGCGATGCCGATCGCGGAGAGCAGCGCGCCGATGGTCGTGGGGATCAGACAGACCAGGAGCGCGGCGAGCACGATCATCGACTGCTCGGCGCCCGCGTACACGGCGAACGGCTGGAGGGTGACGACGGCGAGCAGGAAGACGATGGTCAGCGAGGCGAGCAGGATGTTCAGGGCGATCTCGTTGGGCGTCCGCTGCCGGGCCGCGCCCTCGACGAGGTTGATCATCCGGTCGATGAAGGTCTCGCCCGGCTTTGTCGTGATCTTGATGACGACGCGGTCGGAGAGGACCTTCGTGCCGCCGGTGACCGCCGAGCGGTCGCCGCCGGACTCGCGGATGACCGGCGCGGACTCCCCCGTGATCGCGGACTCGTCGACGCTCGCGACGCCCTCGACGACGTCGCCGTCGCCGGGGATGACGTCACCGGCCTCGCAGACGACCAGGTCGCCGACGCGCAGCTCGGTGCCGGGCACCCGCTCCTCGCTCCTGCCGACGACGCGGCGTGCCACCGTGTCGGTCTTGGCCTTGCGCAGCGTGTCGGCCTGGGCCTTGCCGCGGCCCTCGGCGACGGCTTCCGCGAGGTTGGCGAAGACGGTGGTCGCCCACAGCCACGCGGTGATCGCCCAGCCGAACCAGTCACCGGGGTCGGTGCAGGCGAGGACGGTGGTGAGCACCGAGCCGATCAGGACCACGAACATCACGGGGGACTTGACCATCACCCGCGGGTCCAGCTTGCGCAGGGCGTCCGGGAAGGACTTCAGGAGCTGCCCGGGGTCGAAGAGACCGCTGCCGACCTTGCCGCCGTCCGGCTTGTGACCGCCGGGCACGTCCGGGTGGGGCGCGCCGGTGGAGGTGGCCGGGGAGGCCGTGGGGGCTTGGGACATGGAGCCGGGCTCCTCTTGCTTCCTGGTGTCGGTGGTGTGCCGGGGGGCGGTGGTGTGCCCGGTGTCGGCGGTGTGCTTCCTGGTGTCGGCGGTCATGACGCGAGCCCCTCGGCCAGCGGCCCGAGCGCGAGCGCCGGGAAGTACGTCAGACCGGTGATGATCATGAGGGTGCCGACCAGCAACCCGCTGAACAGGGGCTTCTCCGTACGGAGGGTGCCGACCGTGGCCGGGACGGGCTTCTGCGCGGCCAGCGAACCGGCGAGCGCGAGGACGAACACCATCGGCAGGAACCGGCCGAGGAGCATCGCGAGGCCGATCGTGGTGTTGAACCACGGGGTGTCCGCGCTCAGTCCGGCGAAGGCCGAGCCGTTGTTGTTGGCGCCGGACGTGAAGGCGTACAGGACTTCGGAGAAGCCGTGGGCCCCGGTGTTGAGCAGGGAGTCCTTCGGTGTGGACAGTGCCATCGAGGCGCCGGTGAAGCCGAGGACGAGCGCGGGCGTGACGAGGATGTAGCAGGCGGCGAGCTTGATCTCGCGGGTGCCGATCTTCTTGCCCAGGTACTCGGGCGTGCGGCCCACCATCAGGCCCGCGATGAAGACCGCGATGATCGCCATGATGAGCATGCCGTAGAGCCCGGACCCGACACCGCCGGGCGCGATCTCGCCGAGCTGCATGCCCAGCATCGTGATCCCGCCGCCGAAGCCGGTGTACGAGGAGTGGAAGGAGTTCACCGCGCCGGTGGACGTCAGCGTGGTGCTGGTCGCGAAGAGCGCGGAGCCGCCGATGCCGAAGCGGGTCTCCTTGCCTTCCATCGCCCCGCCGGCCAGGTCGAACGCCGGGCCGCCGTGGTGGAACTCGGTCCACATCATCAGGGCGGTGAAGCCGACCCAGATCGTCGCCATCGTGGCGAGGATCGCGTAGCCCTGCCGGATCGAGCCGACCATCCGGCCGAAGGTCCGGGTCAGGGCGAACGGGATGACGAGGATCAGGAAGATCTCGAAGAGGTTCGAGATCGGGTTCGGATTCTCGAACGGGTGGGCCGAGTTGGCGTTGAAGTAGCCGCCGCCGTTCGTGCCCAGCTCCTTGATGGCCTCCTGGGAGGCGACCGCGCCGCCGTTCCACTGCTGCTCGCCGCCCGTGAACTGGCCGACCCCGTGGATGCCGGAGAAGTTCTGCAGGGCGCCGCAGGCGACGAGCACCAGCGCGCCGACGACGGAGATCGGGATCAGGACGCGGACGACACCGCGCACCAGGTCGGCCCAGAAGTTGCCGAGCTCGCCGGTGCGCGAGCGCGCGAAACCTCGTACCAGAGCGACGGCGACGGCGATCCCGACGGCCGCCGAGACGAAGTTCTGCACCGCGAGGCCGCCGGTCTGCACGACGTGGCCCATGGCCTGTTCGCCGTAGTACGACTGCCAGTTGGTGTTGGCGACGAACGAGGCCGCCGTGTTGAACGCCTGGTCGGGATCGATGGCCCGGAAGCCGAGCGAGCCGGGCAGCGAGCCCTGGAGGCGCTGGAGCAGGTAGAGGAAGAGCATCCCGGCCAGCGAGAAGGCGAGGACGCCGCGCAGATAGGCGGGCCAGCGCATCTCGGTGTTCGGGTTGGCGCCGATGCCCTTGTAGATCCACTTCTCGACGCGCAGATGCTTGTCGGAGGAGTAGACCCGGGCCATGTGGTCGCCCAGCGGGCGGTGGGCGAGGGCCAGCGCGGCGATGAGCGCGAGGAGCTGGAGCACCCCAGCGAGGACCGGACTCATGGGGTGGCTCAGAACCTCTCCGGGAACACGAGGGCGAGGACGAGATAGCCGAGCAGGGCGACGGCCACGACGAGTCCGACGATGTTTTCGGCGGTCACAGCTTCGTCACCCCCTTGGCGACGAGTGCCACCAGGGCGAACACCGCGAGCGTGGTGACGACGAAGGCCACGTCGGCCATCGTGTGCTCCTAGATGAGATACGGAAGTGCTGACGAGTCGAGGAAACCGCCTCGTTGGCGGGTTTCGATCGCTGTTGACGCCTCCCATACGGGGACAGGCAGCGCATTGACGACTCTCTTACGGGTCCCGTTTCCTCTGGTTTCCGCGTTTTTCGCCCGGTGGACAGGGGCGCGCCCAGAAAAAAGCCGGTGGGCCGCACCCCCCGCGGGGAGTGCGGCCCACCGGCTCGCGTACTGCTCGGTGCTCAGGTGCCTCAGCGGACCTCGGTGATCTCGGGGCCGCGCGCGAGCTGGCCCATGCCGCCGGAGAACCGCGAGGTCTCCTGGTCCTCCTGTTGCACGCCGCCCTCGGCGACCATCTGCGCGTCGTCCGGCAGCTTCAGGACGATCGGGTCGCGCGGGGCCATCGGGCCCTCGCCGCGGACCACGACCGTGTCCCGGAAGATCTGCTCGAGGAGGCCTGCGGCCCCCGGCTGCACGGCGCCCTGACCGGAGATGACGCCCCGCAGGAACCACCGCGGACCGTCCACACCCACGAACCGGACCACCTGGAAGCCGCCCGTGCCGTCCGGGAGCTGCACCGGCACCTGCGCCCGCAGCTCCCAGCCGAGGGTGCCCTCGACCTCGTCGATGACACCGCCCTGCTGGGTGATGCCGGAGGCGATCTCCTCACGGACCTCGCCCCAGATGCCCTCGCGCTTGGGGGCGGCGAAGCCCTGCAGCTGGATGGCGCTGTCCTGGAGCACGACGGTGGCCGCGACGATCGCGTCACCGGCGACCTCCACGCGCAGCTCCATGCCCTCGACGCCCGGCACGAACAGGCCGCCCAGGTCCACGCGGCCCTCGCCGGGCTCACGGACCTCGGAGACGTCCCAGGGACCGTCGGGACGCGGCTCGGGCTCCAGGCGCACGCGCTGCGACCCGCCCGCGACCTCACCGCCCTCGCCGTCCGCACCGCTCTCGGCGTCCTCGTTCACGGTGCCGTCGACGACCTGCTCGGCCTCGCCCGCCGCGTCCTCGGCGGCACTGCTCTTCTTGCGACGTCCGAACACGTCACTGTCCTTCCCGGTCGGATACGACCGATGCGTATCGATTCCCACCCGTTTGTTCACCCGCGCTGGCGCCCACGGCGGCATGGCCCCCGGTGGACCCGAATCCCCCCTCGGCCCGCACCGAGCCGGGAAGCTCCGCCACCTCCTGGAAGCGGACCTTCTCGACCTGCTGGACGACCAGTTGGGCAATCCGGTCGAAGCGCTCGAACCGCACGCTCTCGCGCGGGTCGAGATTCACCACGATCACCTTGATCTCCCCACGGTACCCGGCATCAATCGTCCCCGGGGCATTCACCATGGCGACACCGCAGCGGGCGGCGAGGCCGGAACGGGGGTGCACGAAGGCCGCGTACCCCTCGGGCAGCGCGATGGACACCCCGGTCGGCAGCACCGCGCGCTCGCCGGGCGCGAGTTCGCAGCTCTCCGTCGTCCGCACATCGGCACCGGCGTCACCGGGCTGTGCGTACGCCGGGAGCGGTACGTCGGGGTCGACGCGCCGGATCAGCACGTCCAAGGGAGCAGGGTGGGTCACGGGTTCACCTCGAAGGCGCGGGCGCGCCGGATCTGGTCCGGGTCGTTCATGGCCGCACGGATCTCCTGCGGGCGGCCGTTGTCGATGAAGTGGTCCACCTTCACCTCGATGAAGAGGGCGTCGGCGCGCACGGCGACGGGGCCCTCGGGCCCGCCTATCCGCCCGGTGGCGGTCGAGTAGATCTTGCGTCCGGCGACGGCGGTGACCTCGGCCTCCAGGAAGAGGACCGTGCCGACGGGCACCGGCCGCGCGAAGTCGGTCTCCAGGCGCCCGGTCACCGCGATCACCCGCAGCAGCCAGTTCAGGGAGCCGAGCGTCTCGTCGAGCGCGGTGGCGAGTACACCGCCGTGCGCGAGCCCCGGAGCGCCCTGGTGCGCCTCGCGCACCGTGAACTCGGCGGTGATGGCGACACCTTCGCCGGCCCGTGCCGCCAGGTGCAGCCCGTGGGCCTGCCCCTCCCCGCAGCCGAAGCAGTGTTCATAGTGCGCGCCGATGAGCTCGCCGGGCGCGGGCGCGTCCGGGTGGCGGACGGGAGGTATGGCGTCCGCCGGGGGCGTCAGAGCTGCTGATGTACCACTCACAGGCGCAGACCTTACCTCCGCGTCAGCGGCCGTCGCGCACCATGCCAAGCTTGGCTTCATGCAGCCTTATGAAGAACGCCTGACCGCGCCTCGTTCGTGGTGGCTCGTCTCGGTGCTCGTCGGCCTCGCCGGTGCCCTGACGATGCTCCCGTTCGGCACGCTGCCGCTGCTCGGCGGCCTGGTCGGCGGTACGGCTCTGGCGGCGGTCCTCACCAGCGCGTACGGCTCGGTGCGGATCCGGGTCGTGGCCGGGTCCCTGGTCGTCGGGGACGCGAGGATCCCGGTGACGGCGCTCGGCGAGGCCGAGCCCCTCGACGAGGCCGAGGCCCGCGCCTGGCGGTTCCACAAGGCGGACCCGCGCGCGTTCATGGTCCTTCGCAGCTACATCCCGACGGCGCTGCGGGTGGAGGTGACGGATCCCGACGATCCGACGCCGTACGTGTACGTGTCGACGCGCGATCCCCAGGCTCTGGCGGCGGCCCTCGACGCGGTCCGCGCGGCCTAGCGCCCGTCTCGGGCGGCCCTGCCTGTCCCGGACAGGCCTGGGCGGAGGAGTCCGTCCTCGGCGCCGCGGGCCGTCAGCCGCCGAGTTCCCTGCGCTTGCCGGCCGTCCCGCGCAGCACCTTGCCCAGGGGCAGCGGGTCGAGGGGCTTCTCCATGGGCGGCAGGTCCGGGAGGGCGTCCCACGGCACCTGCGTGCGGCGCAGGTCGCCGCGCACGCGCTCGGCGAGCTTCCTGGTGTCCCTGCGGTTCATCACCGCGCCCACCGCCGCGCCCACCATGAAGGGCATCAGGTTCGGCAGGTTGCGGACCATGCGCTTCATGATCTGCTGGCGCAGTTCCCGCTTCAGCTGGCCGCCCAGGGCCGCGTTCACCGATGCGGGCTTCACCACGTCGATCCCGCGCTCCTCGGTCCAGGCCCGCAGATAGGCGCTGCTGCGCTCCTTGAGGTTGCCTTCGGGCCGCCGGCCGTACACCTCGTGCAGCTCGGCGATCAGTTTCAGCTCTATGGCCGCCACGCCCGTGATCTCGGCGGCGAGCTCGGCGGGCATCGCCGGCGGCACGGGCAGCATCGCCGCCGCGCCGACTCCGGCGCCCACCGTGGAGGTCGCGTTCGCCGCGCCGGTGATGAGCTTGTCCGCGAGCTGCTCGGGACCGAGGCCCGGGAACTGCTTGCGGAGGGTCGCCAGGTCGCGGACCGGGACCCGCGGGGCGTTCTCGATGATCCGGTCGGCGAGATAGCCGATGCCCGCCTTGGCACCCTGCCCGCCGCGGCGCACCCCGTTCCTCAGTCCGTTCGTGACGGCGGCGAGCCGCTGGGCCCTGGTCGAAGGCCCTCCGGTGTCCGCCGCCGCGCCGTCCCCGTGTTCCGTGCCGGCCGCTGCCGCGCGGTCGGCGCTGTTCCGCCGGTCCACGGCGGAGCCGTGCACCAGCGCGGGGACCGCCTTGTACGCCGCCTCAGCGGCCCCTGGCGTCCCCGCGGTGCCGTCGCCCTGCTCTGCCGCGCCGGATGACTCGAGCGAGGCCTCAGGGCCCCGCCCGGCGTCCGTCGCGCCCTCGGGCGCTTCCGCGTCCGCTTCCCGGTCCCGGAAGCGGCGCTTCCAAGGCGGGGTCGAGCCTGTCACGGCCGACCCTGCCTCAGTCGCAGTCGCGGCAGATCGGCTGGCCGTTCTTCTCCCGGGCCAGCTGGCTGCGGTGGTGCACGAGGAAGCAGCTCATGCACGTGAACTCGTCCTGCTGCTTGGGGAGCACGCGCACGGCGAGCTCCTCGTTGGACAGGTCCGCGCCCGGCAGCTCCAGGCCTTCCGCGGCCTCGAACTCGTCGACGTCGACGGTCGACGTGGACTTGTCGTTCCGCCGGGCCTTCAGTTCCTCGATGCTGTCCTCGTTGAGATCATCATCGGTCTTGCGTGGGGTGTCGTAGTCCGTTGCCATGTCGCTCTCCCCCTCTGGGTGTCTGCGGTGTCTCAGCGCACGTAACGCGTGAGAGGCCGGACTTGTGCCCGACCTGAGGCGGAGATTTTGCCTCACATCAAGGTCTGTTACTCAATCGACACCCAACCGCACCCCTGAAGAGGTGATCGGTTTGGATGGCGATCGGGACCGTACACGGTCCGAATGTCGCACTTCACGGGCGCCACCCCGTGTACTTCCCGTGATCAAGACCCCTGAAAACCCGGATTTTCCCGGCTTTCCGGCGACTTTGACGGTCACGGAGAGTAGATGGCTGAAAATTCGCTCGTGTGATCGATCACACAGGAACTTCCCAGGACCAGGTCCCGAAAATTCCGCTCAAAGCGAACATCCTGCCGCTTCCGCGGAAGCATCTCAGATCGGCAGGGTGACTCGCATCACGAGCCCACCCCCCTCGCGCGGCTCCGCGATGATACGGCCCCCGTGGGCCCGCGCCACCGACCGGGCGATGGACAGGCCGAGCCCCACGCCCTTGTCGCTGCCCGTCCGCTCCGTGCGCAGCCTGCGGAAGGGCTCGAAGAGGCTGTCGATCTCGTACGCCGGGACGACCGGGCCCGTGTTGGTCACCACGAGGACGGCCTGGCCGTGCTGCGCCTCGGTGGTCACCTCGACCCAGCCCGCCTCCTTCACGTTGTACCTGACCGCGTTCTGTACGAGGTTCAGCGCGATGCGCTCCAGGAGGACGCCGTTGCCCTGCACCACCGCGGGGCCCCGCTCGCCGCGGATCTCGACACCCTTCTCCTCGGCCTCGGAGCGCGCCTGGTCGACCGCCTGCCCGGCCACCTCGGCGAGGTCCACGGGCTTGCGCTCCACTATCTGGTTGTCGCTGCGGGCGAGCAGGAGCAGGCCCTCCACCAGCTGCTCGCTGCGCTCGTTGGTGGCGAGCAGCGTCTTGCCGAGCTGCTGGAGCTCCACGGGGGCACCGGGGTCCGAGAGGTGCACCTCCAGGAGCGTGCGGTTGATCGCGAGCGGGGTGCGCAGCTCGTGCGAGGCGTTGCCCACGAAGCGCTGCTGGGCGGTGAAGGCCCGCTCCAGGCGGTCGAGCATCTCGTCGAAGGTGTCCGAGAGCTCCTTCAACTCGTCGTCGGGACCGTCCAGTTCGATGCGGCGGCTCAGATCCGTGCCCGCCACCCTGCGGGCCGTGCGCGTGATGCGGCCGAGCGGGGACAGGACGCGGCCCGCCATCGCGTAGCCGAACGCGAAGGCGATCACCGCGAGGCCGAGCAGGGCGAGCAGGGAGCGGCTCAGGAGGTTGTCCAGGGCGTGCTGGCGCTGGGTGTTCACGCAGTCGTTCATCGCCTGGTTGAAGTCGCTGGGCGAGGCCTGGCCCGGCAGGTTGCAGACCTCGCTCGTCACCTTGCCCGAGACGATCTTGAACGGCAGCTCGCTGCCCACGTTGAGCGCCTGTGCCGCGAGCAGGTAGATGATCGACAGCAGCAGGATGCCCGCGATCAGGAACATGCCGCCGTACAGCAGCGTGAGCCGTATGCGGATGGTCGGGCGCAGCCACGGGAAGGGCGCTTCGACCTTGCGCGGGTCCCAGGTGGGCTTGGGGGGCGCCGCCGGGGGCGCGGGGGTCGCGGCCACCGGGTCAGATCCGGTAGCCGGAGCCCGGCACGGTCACGATGACGGCGGGCTCGCCGAGCTTGCGGCGCAGGGTCATGACCGTGACGCGGACGACGTTCGTGAACGGGTCCGTGTTCTCGTCCCAGGCCTTCTCCAGGAGCTGCTCGGCGGAGACCACGGCGCCCTCGCTGCGCAGCAGCACCTCCAGGACGGCGAACTCCTTCGGCGCGAGCTGGATCTCCCTGCCCTCGCGGAAGACCTCGCGGCGGTTGGGGTCGAGCTTGATGCCGGCGCGCTCCAGGACGGGCGGCAGCGGCACACTGGTGCGCCGCCCCAGGGCGCGCACGCGGGCCGTGAGCTCGCTGAACGCGAACGGCTTGGGGAGATAGTCGTCGGCGCCGATCTCCAGGCCCTCGACGCGGTCGCTGACGTCGCCGGACGCGGTGAGCATCAGCACGCGCGTGGGCATGCCCAGCTCGACGATCTTGCGGCAGACGTCGTCCCCGTGGACGACCGGGAGGTCGCGGTCCAGGACGACCACGTCGTAGTCGTTCACGCCGATGCGCTCCAGGGCGGCCGCGCCGTCGTACACGACGTCGACGGCCATGGCCTCCCGGCGCAGTCCGGTGGCCACCGCATCGGCGAGCAGCTGCTCGTCCTCGACGACGAGTACGCGCACGTCGCTTGTCCTTCCTCTGCGCCCCGCGCAAGGTCGCGCGGGGCAGGTCTATTACGTGGAGTGAGGCCTCCATCCTGCCCCTTTCGGCCATAAACCGGCTGTAAGGCGGCCTCGGGCCCCGGGAATGCGGGATTTTCTGGTCCGGTGGAGGTTTCCGTGGAACGGGGCGGGGGGAGGACGGCCTTACACCCCGCGATCACGCTTCGTATGTGGCACACCACGACCTGCTTCACGCAGCGGGCGCCGGACGTGATCGCCCCTTCTCCACGGCACACCCCCGTGCCACCGACCCACGACCCAGCCGAGGGGGCGCAACCATGGACGCATTCACCGCAGGTCTCCTGCAGCGCATAAAGACCACGGAGTCCGACCTCACGCGGGCCCGCGAAACAGGCGACGAGTTCCTCGCAGAGGTCGAACTGGCCGAGCTCGAGGATCTGCACCGCCTGGCCGCGGAGCACGGCGTGGAGGTCGCCGCCCCGACCCCCTGACCGGCACGTCTCCAGCGTCCGGTCGCAACAGCGCGCGACAGGGCCCCGGCACCTCGGGGGAGGTGCCGGGGCCCTGTCGCGTGCGGTGGCCCCCCGCGGGGCCCGCGGGCGGAACCGTCTGCCCGCGGGGCGGGCAGGGCCGTCTCAGTCGTGCCAGGCGCCGAGGTCGTCGAGGAGGCTCTGGAGCGGCTCGAAGAGGCCGGGCGGGCCCGCCACCGTCAGCTCGCCCGACAGGGGCTCTCCGGGGCGCCCACCGGTGCGGGCGCCCGCCTCCCGGGCGATGAGGTCGCCTGCTGCGAAGTCCCAGGGGTTCAGGCCGCGTTCGTAGTACGCGTCCAGGCGGCCCGCCGCCACGTCGCACAGGTCGATGGCCGCGGACCCGGCCCGCCGGATGTCCCGCACGCGCGGCAGGAGCTGCCCGACGACCTCGGCCTGGCGGGCCCGCCGCTCGGCGACGTACCCGAAGCCCGTGCCGACGAGGGCCTGCTCGAACGGGGGTGCCGTGCGGACCCGCAGGGGGGTGTCGCCGACGTACGCGCCCTGGCCGAGCACCGCGCGGAACGTCTCGCCGCGCACGGGCGCGTGCACGACGCCGACGAGGGTCTCGCCGTCCTTGCGGGCCGCGATGGACACCGCCCAGTCCGGGCGCCCGTACAGGTAGTTCACCGTGCCGTCGATGGGGTCGATCACCCACTGGACGCCGCTGGTGCCCCCGTGGCTCGCGCCCTCCTCGCCGAGGACGCCGTCGCCCGGCCTGCGCGCGGCGAAGAAGTCAGTGATCAGCTTCTCCGAGGCGAGGTCCATCTCGGTGACGACGTCGACGGCGCTGCTCTTGGTGGCGGCGACGCCCAGGTCGGCCGGGCGGCCGTCGCGCAGCAGGGCGCCCGCGCGGTCGGCGGCCTCCAGGGCGACGGTGAGCAGTTCGGCCTTCAGCTGGTCCAGCTTGAGCTGGTCCTGCTGCGGCCGGTCTTGCCTCAGCCGGTCCTGCCTCAGCCGGTCCTGCTTCAGCCGGTCCTGCTTCAGCTCGTCCTGCTTCAGCTGGTCCTGTCGACGGTCCTGCCGGGCGGGGTCGGTCACGGTGCTCCTTGATGCGTGCGGGTGCGCACCTCTGTGCGTACGGGGGGTGCGCCCCGATGCGTACGGGGGGTGCGCTAGGTCGTGTCTTCAATTGATCTCGTGTGCTGGATCATGGTCGGGTGATACGTCGCCATGAACTGTCCGATGCCGAGTGGGAGTTCGTCCGGCCGCTGCTGCCTGTGTCCTTGCGGGGGCGGAAGC
>NZ_WPNZ01000045.1 GCF_009755605.1 Streptomyces typhae | reverse complement strand
GACCAGCTGGCCGCCCTGATCAAGACCCGGCTCAAAAAGATGCAGTACCGGCCCGGCCTCATCCGCGGCTACATCGACAAGACCGGACTCACACCCCCGTAACCCTCGCCATTAATGATCTCTAGCCCCGATAAGGCCGACGCCGATCCGGGTATTTGCTGAATTCGTCATGAGGATGCTCCTGTCGTGTGCAGCCCCGGCAACGCTCTCCGAGCTGCGTCACGATGATTCGTTTCCGGACAAATGCGTGGGCACTCGGGCTCACCATGGCGAGCGAGCAATTATTATCGTTCGCGTAGCGGCAGCGGGGTTTGAGCCCGAGTGACCCAAGCGCAGGTTTTACACGTGAGCCCAGTGGGCCTCGAGTTCGCGCGCGACATCGGCCGGACGCTCTATCATCGGCCAGTGCGAGCTGCGCAGCTTGAAGACGGCACGTGCGCGGGTGGCATTACCGAGCTCGTCGGCGAAGCGGTGAGGAAGAAACGGATCGTCCAGGCCCCAGATCACTAGCGCTGGTGCGGTCACCTTGCTCAGACCTGGCTTCCACTCCGCCCCGACCTCGATCGCCGAACGGTAAAGGGTGAGAATGCTTGCCCTCATAGTGACATCGATATGCCGGACCGCTTCGTCTGCCGCGTCGCGCGGCATCTGCGCCTCGTTGAGGCTTGTTGCGAACGCCTCAAGGTCGAGGTCCGCCATCCATTGCTCGCCCTCGCCTGGCGTTTGCCAGATCTTGGCAAGATAGTGCCACGGATACTCCGGATCGATTGGTCCGCTGATGCCTGTCCATGTCCGCACCAGATCTGGTCGGACAGACGCGAGACGGCCCGTGAGCAGAGACCCCCAATCATGACCGACCAGGTCGACGGGTTCGCCGATTTCTTCGATCTTCTTAATAAGCCAATCAAGATACTCTTCTTTCGTCGACGTGAATCCCGCTGGTAGGGGTACGCCGAACCCGGGGAGATCGATCGTCACAATATCTTCGCGTTGAAGATGGGAACGTACGGTGTCCCAAATCCGGTGGGTGTCAGGTACACCGTGGACGAGGACTGCAGGCATTTCGGATTCTCCAATGGATTGTTGTCGTGGTTGCATGGCCGGTCGGCCGAGTCAGGGAAGGAGGATGACTTTGCCGTGGGTGTGGCCCGTGGCGACGAGGCGATGAGCGTCCGCGGCCTCGTCGAGCGGGAAGCTCCGGCCGATGCGTGCGGTCCAGGCGCCGGCGGCGATCAGATTCAGGGCTTCCTGGACAGGGCCGCGGTCGCGGTTCCCGCTGCCCCCGGGGCTGAATGCGACGCCGTGTTGTGCGGCATCGCGGTCGGCGAGCGTCACGATCCGGTCGGGGCCACCGAGAAGATCGACGAGGGCGGGAAGGAGCCCCTTGCCGACGGTGTCGAGCGCGGCGTCGACCCCGCCCGGAGTGGCGGCACGGATGCGATCGACCAGGCTTGGGCCGTGGGCGACAGGGGTCGCTCCGAGACTCTTGACGAAGTCGGCGTTGGCAGTCCCGGCGACGCCGATCACCGTCACACCCCGCTGTCGCGCGAACTGCACGGCGGCGCCGCCCAGAGCACCGCTCGCGCCGGTGACCACGAGCGTTTCACCGGGGCGAATGTTCAGAAGCCCTAGAGCCCTCGCCGCGTTGTCGGCGCCGATGACAGTAGCCGCGGCCTCCTCGAAGGAAACGCCGTGGGGGATCGTCGCGAAGTTGCTGCTGACCGTGTACTCGGCGTAGGAGCCCTGGGTGGCGGAGTCCGGCCACCCGGCGACGCGGTCGCCGACCACGCCCTCGTCGACGCCCGGGCCGACCCCCTCGACGACGCCGGCGAACTCGAATCCGATGATGGCGGGAGCACGTAGGCCGAACGCTCCGGCGCGTGCCTGGATCTCCGCCGGGTTCACCCCGGCGGCGTGAACCCGCACCAGTGCCTGACCCGGACCCGGCACCGGTCGCGGAGCATCGGCAACCCGCAACACGGAGGGTTCGCCGAACGAGGTGATGACGGCGGCTTTCATGATGATCCTTCTCGTTACGAGGGTCATTTGCTCGCACCGTTCAGAACGGTGTCAGGTCAGGAAGACCGGAGGATTCTCGCCCCGCAGGCGGTAGTCGGGCCGGGGCCGTTCGAGGCGGATCGATTCCAGCACGGTGTACGCGTGGTACTTGGTCTGGGTGGTGGCTCCTGCCAGCCGTTCCCACCAGAGCCGGCCGTCGCTCGTCTCCTTCTCGAGGACGTGGCGGGTGGTGTAGTTCGCCATGGAGCTGATCCAGTTCTCGGTACCGACGAAGATCCTGTTCCAGCCGGTGCCGGTCACGATGTCGGCGAGCGCATCCGAGCGGCTGAACCGCTCGACCGCCGCAGTCGCCCCCTCGAGCACGTCGGTGAAGTACTCCACGCACAGCTTCACCTGCTCGTAGGTGCCGTAACGCATGTGGTGCCCGCCGACGAAGTAGTCGAAGTCGTATTCGAGGATCTGGGACTGGGCTTCGTACCAGCCGGAGATGTTCTGCGAGGCGTCGCAGTGCATGAACGTGACGCTTCCCGGACTGACGATGTCGACGGCCGTGAGCACCTTCTGCTGCGGTGCGTAGATGAAGATGTTGCCGGGGCAGTGGTTCTCTCCCCTGTAGGAGAGCTGCAGGCTCACGCCGCCCACTTCGAGGACGAGTTCGTCGTCGAACGTCCTCGTCGGCAGGGGGCGCTTCGGGTCGGGGAAGCGCTCCAGGAGTTCCTTGGTGATGCGGTGGGCGACGATCTCGACGTCGGGGCCGAACACGGAGGCCGCGCCGATGTGATCGGCGTGCCAGTGGCTGTAGATGACGTGGGTCACCGGTCGGTCGGTGACGTCCTCGATCGCCGCCAGCATGTTCTCGCCCAGCGTCGGGGGTGCGTCGATCGCGACCACGCCCTCCTCGGTCACCACGAATGCGGCGTCGTAGCCGGCACTGGTGACCCAGTAGAAGCCGCCGCGCAGTTCTTCCACGTGGTAGCCGTACTTCTGGAAGTGCTCGCTCTGGAAATACGGGGGGTAATAGCCTTCGGGGTCCAACGGGTCGTCCGCCCCCGCGCGGGGGAATCCATAGTGGTCGATCCCGTAGAAGCTCGGGGTTTCTTCGACGCTGATGGGTATCTGACTGCTCTGGCACATAGGCGGGACGCCTTTCTGTGTTCATGGGAAGCTGTCGAACGGGTGGTCTATCCCGGTGCCGTGAATCGAAGGACTGCCTTGGTGACGCGGCCTGAGCCCGCATCCTCGAACGCGGTGTTGATATCGGCGAAGTCGTAGAAGGACAGCAGTCGGTCGATGGGGAACCGGCCCGCTCGATAGAGCTGGGCAAGGTCGTTGATCAGGAGCGACGAGACGGCGTCGCCCTGGATGATGCCCTGAAGCGACTGGCCGAGCGTGAGCCGGCCAGCGTCGAGCACGGCGCCTGCTCCTTCGTGGAACGCCACGAAGCCGAATCGGCCCATCGGTGCCAGGGCGCCGACCCCGGCGTCGAGGTTCTCCGCGCGGCCGCTCGTGTCGAGGACGTACTCCAGACCGCGTTCGTCGACGGCGCGGAGCGCGCCGGTCAGATCCTCGACCCGGCCGGGGTCCACGAGGTGCGTCGCTCCGAGATCGCGGGCCAGATCGAGGCGGCCGGCGTCGACGTCGACGGCGACGATGGTGGTGGCACCCGCGACATGTGCCGCCATGACCGCCGCCAGGCCCACCGCTCCCACGCCGAAGACCGCGAAGGACGCTCCCGCCGGCACGGTGAGGGCCTTGAGTACGGCCCCCGCGCCTGTCTGCAGCCCGCACCCCAGCGGAGCCATGACGTCGAGGGGCAGATCGCGGGGGACCTTGATCGTGTTCCGTTGGTGCGTCAGGGCGTGGGTGGCGAACGAGGACTGGCCGAAGAAGTGTCCGTGCGGCTCAGCACCGCGGGCGACGTGGAGACCGTTCGAGCCGTCCAGGCGGGCACCTGCGAAGTTGGCCGCCCAGACGTTGTCGCAGTAGGCCGCGTGCGAGGACATGCACGGCTTGCAGCGGCCGCACGAGTGGTAGGAGAGGACGACGTGGTCACCGGGCTCGACGGTGGTGACAGCGGCCCCCACGCGTTCGACGACTCCTCCTCCCTCGTGCCCCAGCACCACCGGCAGCGGCGTCGCCATTCGCTGTGCTCGCACGTGAGCGTCGGTCGCGCATATTCCGGTCGCGACCATGCGAACAAGTACCTCGTCGGGCCGCGGGTCCTCGATCTCGATGTCGCGGAATTCGAAGGGCCCGTCCAGCGCCTCGAGAACAGCGGCGCGCGCGGAGGTGGTCATACGCCGTGAGCCTGCCGCGAAGCGCCGCGAGGGCCATGGTGATGAGGGACTGAAATCATCAACGACTCCCTGATAGGGGGGTGGGCCTCAGGAGCCCTTCAGCGGGTCCGAACCTATGTCGGCCGCCCGTGCCCGCGGATCGGTCGCCGTATCCGTCACGGCAGTGCGGCACGGTGCCGCGAGGTGCGGTGGCGTCAGTGCCGGACGCCGGTCCGGGCGGCTTGTTCGACTCGGGCGATGAGACGGCTGTTGTGGGCGGCGTGCTGGAATCCCGGGGTGTGGTGGGTGCCGTTCGTGATGTCGCGGGCCAGGCTGGCGTAGACCTCGCCGACGTTGATGGAAGCGCCCGTCCAGATGTCGGCGGCGGTCGGTCCCACGCCGGTGGCGACCGGGCGCTCGGGCGCGGTGAAGTCGACGCTCGACGAGAGGGTGAGGTCGCCGACCTGAACGCCCGCGGGGTGGTCGCCCGTCAGCTTCAGCCAGCCCTCCGATCCGCGTACCTCCAGACTGAAGTGGGCGTCGGAGGCGGGCACGCCCGCCAGGATCTGCACCCCGACCGGGGCCCCCGAGGAGGTCTTGGCGATGGCGTCGAGGTGATCCGGGACCTCGCGGACGGATATCGCGCCGGTGTCGACCAACTTCACCTGGGGCCAGAGGAGTTCGGTGCGAGCGTCGATCTCGGTGATGTCTCCGAGAATGGCTTCGACTACATCCAGGACGTGGCCCGCGGCGATGGTGAGGAAGCCGGCTCCGGACGTTGCCTTGTCGAAGTACTCGTACGCGCTTACCGACTCCGGGCCGTTGCCGAAGGTCGTCGCGGCGACTCGCGCCGAGAGCAGCCGCCCGAGCCGGCCCTCGGCGATGATCTCCGCCGCGCGGCGTACCGAGGGGTTGAGTCGGCCCTGCAGGCCGATCGCGGTGTGCAGTGAGCCGGCCGCGTCAGCCATCTCTTCCGTCTGCGCGACGGTCGAGCCCAGCGGCGACTCTGCGTACACGGCCTTGTTCGCCGCGAGGGCCGCCAGGACGAGCTCGCGGTGAGCCGGGACCTTCACCGCGACGGTGACGAGGTCGATCGAAGGGTCACCGATGAGCGCGTAGGGGTCCGCGAACCAACGCTCGGCGCCGAACGCCTCGGCAGCGCCGCGCGCGCTCTCCTCGTGCCGCGTCGCCACACCGGCCAGGTGGAAGTCGGGCTGTGCCGCCAGCGCGGGTATGTGCGAGGCGCCCGCCCAGCTCGCCTTCGTGTCCGCGCCGATGATGCCGACCCGAATGAGATTGCTTGACATGATGTGCTGTTCCATCTCTTTCGCTGAAGCAAGACGTGGTGTGGTGCGCGGGGCGAATCGGCGCGTTCGCGCTTCTCTCACTGGTCGACGGCGGCCATGTCGGGCTCGGCATGGCGTTCGCCGGACGCCGGTGTGAGGTTGTTCAGACGGGCGATCTGGCCCGGGGTGAGTCGGATGCCGTCGGCGGCGCTGTTCTCCTTGAGGCGGTCGACGCTTTTCGTCCCCGGAATGGGCGCGATCCCGTCTCCTTGCGCGATCAGCCAGGCCAGAGCGACCTGCGCGGGAGTGGCCCCGACCTCGTCGGCGACCTCGCGGACCTGGTCGACGATGCGCAGGTTGCGCGTGAGGTTGTCGCCGGTGAACCGGGGATTGGAGCGACGCCAGTCGGCGGCGTCCAGGCCGTCCAGGGTGCGGATGTCACCGGTGAGAAAGCCGTGTCCCAGCGGTGCGTAGGGAACCAGTCCGATGCCGAGCTCACGCAGCGTGGGCAGCACCTCGGCCTCCGGGTCCCGCGTCCACAGCGAGTACTCGCTCTGGACAGCGGCCACGGGGTGGACCGCATGGGCCCGGCGGACAGTCGCCGCTGCCGCCTCCGACAGTCCGATGTGGAGGACCTTGCCCGCCTCCACCAGCTCGCTCAGCGCCCCCACCGTCTCCTCGATGGGAGTGTTGGGGTCGACCCGGTGCTGGTAGTAGAGGTCGATGCGGTCGGTTCCGAGTCGCCGCAGTGAGCCGTCGACAGCCGTGCGGATGTTGGCGGGGGTGCTGTCCGGACCCGGCCGGCCGGCGTGCGAGACGAGGCCGAACTTGGTGGCGAGGACGACTTCGTCCCGGCGATCCTTGATCGCGCGACCCAGCAGTTCCTCGTTGACGTAGGGGCCGTACACCTCGGCGGTGTCCAGATGGGTGACACCGAGGTCGACGGCGCGACGAACGGTGCGGATCGACTCGGTTTCGTCCCGTCCGGCGCCGGTGTAGTACGCCGACATCCCCATGACACCCAGGCCGATGCGCGGGACATTGAGCCTGCCGAGCGACGTGGACTGCATCTGTTGTCCATTCCGTGTGGGGCGGTGTGGGGCGGGCCTCAGCACCGCAGAGTGAACTTGACGCGTCAAGTTCTACTCCTTCGAACTTGACGCGTCAACAAGAGGGTCTAGGGTGTCCTCATGGCAAGCACGGCAGACGACACGAACGGCCGGCGCCGTCGGCGACCACGGAGCGGGCCGACATCCGAGGCGACGGCTCGGGCCGACGAAGGCTCCGACCCGGGGGAGTCCACCGATCCGGTTGCCGAGACGCGATGGCTGAACGGCGACGAGCTGGCGGCGTGGCTGGCCAACTCCGCGATCATGATCAGCCTGCCGGCCGCGCTCGATGCGCGCATGCAGCGCGAGGCTCAGCTGACCTTCTTCGAGTACATGGTGCTCTCGGTCCTCTCCGAGCAGCCGGACCGCACCATGCAGATGAGCGCCCTGGCCGCGCGAACGGCTGCGTCACTGTCGAGGCTGTCCCATGTCGTCGGTCGGCTCGAGAAGCGCGAACTGCTCGCACGGAAGCGGATCCCAGGTTCCGGAAGGCGCACCACCGCGACGCTGACCGAGGCCGGTTACGACGTAGTGGTAGCGGCGGCGCCGGGACACGTCACCGCAGTCCGCGAGTACCTGATCGATGATCTCGGTCCTCAGGAGCTGGCGGCACTGCGCCGCATCGGTGCGGCGGTGGATGCGGCCATCAAGCGCGAACAATCCGACGCGAGCTCTGCGGCTTCGCCTCCGGGGGACGGCCAGTCACCCGCTGTTCATCCGGCTTCACAGCCTCCGGCCGACACCTTGATCGTGACTCCCAGCGGGCCCGCCGGCCAGGAGCCCGACCAGCCCTGACTGGCGAGTGTGAGTGAGGTCCGCGCAGCTTGCGGGCCGTGCCGGGCTGCACCACAGCACGCTGCCCTCGCCGTCCGTGACGACCGTCGACTTGACGGCGTTCTGCTTGTTCTTGCCGGAGATGAACTTGCATATCCAAAGCGGGTGTGATCCGGAATGCGGCGAGGGCGGCTCGGCACGGGGCGTGTCTGCGTCAAGAGATCGCACGTAGTTCCCGTAACGCACATCGAACCCGGCCCGAACTACTGTCGGTGTGGCGCTGACCTGTGACTTTCTTGCACATACTTCTGATTCACATGTTTCCAATGACGCAGCGCTTCGAGTGCGTGGCGATTCTTGAGCCGACGGCAAAGGGCTTCTGAACTGCGGTTTTGCAGGTGCGCATTATATGCGGTGTGGGCGTTACGAGCGCTATCTTGACGCTGCAATGACGCTCGTGACTCTCATTTGACGCTCGTTCTGATGAGGCGTCAGATGTGCTGGGATGCTGGTCAGGTCGCCTGCAGCGGTGGGGGAATGGTTGGCTCTTCAGTGAGAAAAGCCCCCGGTGTTGGTGGGTGGGTTGCTTGCGCTGGAGCTCGGCGGGGACCATCGGTGGTAGTGGCGCGTCCGAACGCCGACCACTGTCCGGGGCCAACCACCTCACGCCACCGATTCACCGGCAGAGGGTGGGACGCCGCACCTGTTGGCTGCGTCCCAGCTTGGGCGGGGGCGACGGGTGCGGCGAGGCCAGGATCAGTGCCCGCTCCTGGCATGTCGCCCCGCAGGCCAGCCAGATCAGCGTGGCGTGCCGCACGCTGGTTCGGGCGAGCGTCAGCCGCGCGGTGACGAAGGTCCCTCGGCCCGGAGCGTATCTCTATCTGGGCTCACGGACACGGTGGCGTCTTCGCCTTCAGCGTCCCCAAGGACTGCGAGGGCTTGGCGCGGCGGACCGACCCCGTCACGTTAGAGCCCTGGATGACGACGTCGCCTGCAGAGGCCACGAGACCCAAGAGTCCCCAACATTCCGCCTGGTGAGCCAGCGTACGTCCATCCTGGGTGCATCACCCAGTCCGAACCCTCGCTGGCTCCGCGTAGCACGCCGAGAATCACGGTGGTGACGCGACGCGACATCTTTGACTACCTACGCGGCGAGGGGCGGCCCCTGGCGGGGACGGCTCGACGAGATTGACTTCCTGGAGGGCCTGTACGACCTGGACGGTCTGGCGTCGATGGACTTCCGGGTCACGACGGCGCGTGGGAATGGTCCTGATGAGGTGCTTCTCGCCGTCCTGACAAGGCTCGTTCATCCAGAGGTACAGCCCGACGTCGACCAGTCATCCGACGAGTCGAGGAGCTGAACCGCCTCCTCGGGCCGGACGGCTGGACCTTCCGCGCCTTCGAGTTTCTTTCGGGTCGGCCGATCTACACACCGTTCCCCCACGCCGGCCACTGGCCCGCTGCCGCTCGCCAACGACGACACCGGCAAACTCGACCTCGTTCTCGGGCATACCTACAGCCTCCTCGACCGCGAAGGCGAGGAGGTCGCCCGCGACCTGCTCCGCCCGGCCGTCCTCACGCTGCGCTGTGACGGCGGCATTTACCACCCCATGCTCGGTGACGGATGGACGGTCGATACGTACGAGGCTGTCCTCACCGTGAATCGAGTTCTGCTGCCCGTCTTCACAAAAGCGGTCACCGACGCGATCTGGCAGCGACTCGAATCCATGCTCACCAGGCTCCAGCGCGAAGATGTTCAGCCTCTCGTGGTCGAAGGCGACATAGCGCCCCTGCCAGCCGCCCCACCGGACTGGAGGAACCAGACGGCCGAGCCCGCTCCACCCGTCGTTCGGCGTCTCCGCATCGGGCCGCCAACCACGGAGTTCAACGTCGCACTGCAGGACTTCTCGGATCCTGAGATACGCGGCCACGGATTTCCTTACTTCTACGACACGCGCAGGGGGCGTCTGACCAACGAATTCCTCCTCGGCGACCGGCCGCAGGTGGCCACGTTGTGCCATGTCACCCTCATCAACAATGACGGCGTCCTCTGGCCCAGGATCAAACTGTGGAAGAAGGACATGACCAAGGCTGCGAGGACAGCGGCCATGGAGGCGATTCCCGGCACCGAGGCCCCTCAGATCGTCAAGGCGCTCGTTGACACCAGTGATGTCCACGAGAACATCTGGAAGGTCATCAGCTTCCTCCAGGGCTGCGTCGAGCTGGACCTCCCCGGAAGCAGCCTGCGGCTGGTTGTTTGGCGACGAAGCCGAGTTGGCTCGGCTCCTGGCCGACCAGGACCGCACGACGCGCCTCGAAGCCGTCAGGACCGCTGTCGGCGGTGCCCTTACGGAAGAGGACATCCGGCTGATCAGCAACCGCAAGTGCAGGCGTCGCCTCAAGACAGCGCGCTCTTGATCCTGTTTACGAGCTCCAAAGGGCGCAGCTCGCTGGCCTTCCGGGCGGCATTCGCTGTACCGCGACAGGGCACGCACGCTGCCAGCCCGTCAAGGAAGCCGCAGGTCCCGCAGCTGTCGCCGGGAGGTGATGCTCAGCTTGCGGAAGATGCTGCGGAGGTGGGCCTCAATGGTGCGCGGGCTCAAGAACAGCTGTGCGCCGACCTCCCGGGAGGTCGCCCCGGTAGCTACCAGTCGGGCGATCGTCCGCTCCTGTGCGGTGAGCGCGTCCGAGGGCTGGGTGGACCGGCTGCGTGGGTGCTCGCCGGTGGCGCGCAGCTCGCGGGCGGCGCGTGCGGCGAACGCTTGCGCACCCATGTCCGACAGCATCTGGTGGGCGGTGCGGAGCTGCTGGCGGGCGCCTTGGCGGCGGCCCTCGCGGCGTAGCCACTCGCCATAGACGAGATGAGTCCGGGCCAGCTGGGTGGCCACTCGGCAGTTTCGTAGCTGCTCGATCGCCTCGCGGTAGTACTCCTCGGCGGCCGCGCCGGTGCTGACCAATGCCCATGAGCGCGCTGCCAGCCCGAGCCCCCACGGGGTGCCGCTGGCCAGCGCCCGTGAGCTGAGCTGGTCCAGCGCAGCGGTCGCACGCTCCGGCTGGCCGCTACGGCATGCCGCTTCAATGAGCTCGGAGTGGGCCAGGTTGCTGTGGGTCAGCTCGTCGGACTCGAAAGCCCGCGTCGCAGCGACCAGAGCCGCTGGGTAGTCGCCCAGACCGTTGTGCAGCACCGCCATGGCGTACTGCGCCAGGAAGTCCTCAGTTCGGCCCCCACGTCCAGCCGCTTCCCGGACCATGGTCGCGTGGACCTCGGTGGTCTCGTCCGAGCGGCCGCGCCAGGCAGCCAGGATGAGCTGGCCGTGGAGCACGGGCACAGTTCTGGTCGCGGCCGCGATCGCGGTCTGCTCGGCGGCCCGGGAGAGGTCACCAGAGAGCACCAGCATGACGGACTGGACGAGCAGTGCTGCCGGGAGCGTGGCCAGCGCGCCTGCTTCCCTGACCAGCCGGACATGACGAGCGGCCAGGGCGTGCACCATCTGGTCGTCAAAGACCGACATCGCGGTCCGGCCGGCCAGCCACAGCCAGCGGCGGTCGTCGCCGTCGTTCACGGCATGATCGTCCCGCTCGTGAGGATTGAAGGCGTCCAACGCCCGCCGCAGTCCGGGCACTCCTGTCGCGTAGCCCTGCGTGAACGTCGTCACCAGCCCGTCGAGCAACAGATCCACCGGCCTCGGCGACTGGGGTGGTGCGGGCGCGGCCCGGGCTGCGTCGGCTACCGCACGCACGCCGCCAGGTCCGCGGTCGCCAGTAACGATTGCCGCATCGAGCGCTTCGAGGTAGGTCTCCCGGGACAGCGCCGGGTCCAGCGGGGCGAGGCTCTTGGCGGCGTCCAGCAGCATCCGCGGCCCCTCGCCGCCTCTTGCCCCGTGGAAGGCGATCCGAGCATGCAGCAGCTCTAGGCGGGCCTGCGCCACGGCGTCCAACGGCCCGGCCGCGGCGACTGTCAGCAGCTCCAGGGCTTCGGACGCACCGGCCTCGTGCTTGGCGTGTGCAGCTTCCAGGGCCCGTTCCGCCCGGACGGCCGGCCTAGGGGTCAGCTCGGCCGCACGCTTCAGGAACGCCGCTGCGGCGGCCAACCCGCCGCGGGCGCGGGCCCGTACGGCCGAACGCTCCAGCTCCGCGGCGGCGTCCTCATCAGTGCCCACCACCGCCTGCGCGCGGTGCCAGGCACGCCGGTCCGGATCGACCTGCTGGTCGGTGACGGCGGCCAGCCCGCCGTGCGCCCGGCGCCGATCGGTCGGTGTGGCCGCCCGGTAGACCGCCGAGCGCACCAGCGGGTGCCGGAACCGCACACGGAAGTCGAACTCCAGCAGCCCGGCGGCCTCCGCGGGCGCAGCCGCCTCGCGGGCGATCCCCAGCTCCGCGGCCGCGCGCCACAGCAACGCCGCATCCCCGGTCGGTTCGGCCGCGGCAACCACCAGCAGCATCCGCGCGTCGGCAGGCAGGCTGTTCGCGCGGCGCCGAAAACCGTCCTCGATCCGGCGCGGAACGCTCACCACGTCCGGCAGCTCGAACCCGCCCGCGAACTGCACCGCCGGAGCACCCCGTGGTAGCTCCAACAACGCCAGCGGGTTGCCGCGCGCCTCGGCTACGATCCGGTCGCGCACCACATCGTCCATCGGTGCGCGGACCGCGGTGGCCAGCAGCGTCTGGGCATCGGAGGCCCCCAGCCCCGCCAGGCGCAGTTCCGGCAACCCGCTGAACGCCTCGACGTCGGTCGCACCGGGATCGCGCAGCGCAAACACCATCACCACCCGCTCGGCCCCCACCCGCCGGGCCACGAAAGCCAGAACCTGCGCAGACGCCTGATCGAGCCACTGCGCATCATCGACCACACACAGCAACGGCCCGTTCTCGGCCAACAGGCTCAACACCGCCAGCCCCGCCAGGAACCGGTCCGGCGCAGCACCCTCGCGCAGCCCGAACGCCACCCCGAGCGCGGTCTGCTGCGGCTCGGGCAGCTCGACCGCCCGCGCCAGGAACGGGGCGCACAGCTGGTGCAGGCCCGCGAACGCGAACTCTGCCTCGGCCTCCACCCCGGCCGCGTCGTAAACCCCGAATCCCATCGCCACGGCGGTTTCCCGCATGTGCTGCAAGAGGGCGGACTTGCCGATGCCGGCCTCCCCGCGCACCACCAACACCCCGCTGTCGCCGCCCTGCGCCTGAGCCAGCAGCTGCTCGAGCGCCGCCTGCTCGGCGCGCCGTCCCACGAGCATCCCCTGGTCCTCCCCTGGCGCCGACACGACGTCTATCCGGTAATTGTCACCGACGCGAAGCGCGCGGGCAGCACCGGGCCGTCAAGATGCCGACCTCCCCCGCGCCAGGGTCGGTGACGGGATAAGGGATTTCCACCGACGCGGACCAGGCGCCTTCCCCGCGACTCTGGAGCCGACAGCAGAGCGACCGGGAAGGGAGCGGCCACCGTGATCAGCACCGAGGTGTTCTTCCCCGCCGACGAGGAGTCCTTCCGCTACGGCAGCAGCGCGAGCGGGTCGCCGTCCACGCCCTGGCCTACCGGGAGCTGCACGGCGGTGGGGCGGGCTGTCGGAGGCCGATCGCCGGCGCCGGCTCACGCACCCCTGACCACGCCGAAGACATGTGGGCCGACGACACGTCGGTCGACGACACCTGAAGGGAACAGCCGTCGCCTGGAGACCCCGCCAACTCCGGGCCGGCGTGCCAGCCGGGTGGCTGATCGGGGACAGGACCGGCACCGGAGCACAGGGCGAGCGCAACGACGTCGGGATCGTGCTGCCCCCGGACCGCGCGACGCTGGTCTCGCCGTCCACGCCGACCCGGCCGACCCGGAGTCCACGGCCGGCAACGCCACCATCGCCGAGGCGACAACGATCGCGGTACGGCGGCTCGTCGGTCAATAGCAGGCACACACCCTCGGAAAGAACAGATCATGGGACACGTAACCATCGGGAACGAGAACAGCACGCCGGTCGAGCTCTACTACGAGGACCAAGGCGCGGGTCAGCCCGTCGTCCTCATCCACGGCTACCCGCTCAACGGCCACAGCTGGGAGCGCCAGACGCGCGAACTGCTCTCCGCCGGCTACCGCGTCATCACCTACGATCGCCGCGGCTTCGGCCACTCGTCGAAGGTCGGCACCGGCTACGACTACGACACCTTCGCCGCCGACCTGAATGCCCTGCTGGAGACCCTGGACCTGCGCGATGTCGTCCTCATCGGGTTCTCGATGGGCACCGGCGAACTCGCCCGCTACATCGCTCGATACGGCCACCAGCGGGTCGCGAGGCTCGCCTTCCTGGCCTCCCTGGAGCCCTTCCTCGTCGCTCGGGACGACAACCCAGAGGGCGTGCCCCAGGACGTCTTCGACGGCATCGAGGCCGCGGCCAAGGGCGATCGCTACGCCTGGTACGAGCAGTTCTTCTCCAACTTCTACAACCTCGACGAGAACCTGGGCACCCGCATCGGCCAGGAAGCGGTCACAGCCAGCTGGAACGTCGCCATCTCCAGCGCCCCCGTGGCAGCCCATGCCGTCGTCTCCTCGTGGATCGAGGACTTTCGCGCCGACGTCGAGGCCGTCCGGGCCAGCGGCACGCCGGCCCTGATCCTGCACGGCACCGCCGATCGGATCCTCCCCATCGAAGTCACGGCCCACCGCTTCCGCCGGGCCCTGCCCAACGCGCAGTACGTGGAGATCGACGGCGCCCCGCACGGGCTGCTGTGGACTCACGCCGACGAGGTCAACGCCGCCCTGCTCGCCTTCCTGGGAGGCCCACTCCCCAAGGGCGTCCGCCCCGATTCGCAGGAGTCGCCATGACCACGGCCACCGGCGCCTCGCCCCGCGGCGCCGATTTCGGCGTGCGCCCGCGGCGAGCGTCTCGTCCATACGCTGCCCGTCCCGTGGCAGCAGTTCGGCGTGCTCGATGGGCAAGCTCGTCGTCGGCGATCGACGAACGGGGCCCGACCCTACCCGCGGCGGCGGGGCCATCGGTCAAGGTACTCGGGCCCGTGGTCTGCGGGCGCGGGCCTAGAAGCACCTGCGGCAGGCCGCTGAGCATGCTCACACCATTCACGGATAGGTCGGCACCCCCGAACGGGACCCGGCTCGGTGGGGTGGCACTGCCACAGCAGGGGCCCGAGGATGCGCTCATCAGGATCCGAGCGGGGCTGACCGACATCGCGCTCGTGCACGGGGTCGGCGTCCTCGTCGGGGCGTCGGACGATCCCGCCGGCCTCGGACGGTACGGCACGGACCTCTGGGGCCGGAAGCTGGTCACGGCTGAGGGGACGCGATGACGGCAACCGGTGCTCCGGCTCCGCTCGTCGGACGACAGGCAGAGATCGCTGCCGTGACCGAGGTGCTCGACCGAGCCCGCCGTGGCACCGGTGGCGCCCTGGTGCTCTGGGGTGAGCCGGGCATCGGCAAGACCGCACTTCTCGACCACCTTACCGCGGCGTCTCCCGATTTCGCCCCGCTGGCGGTACAGCCCGCGCGGTGCGAGTCCGGGACCCCCTTCGCCGGCCTGGACACGTTGCTCCGGCCGGTCGAGCACCTGATCGCGACTCTTCCGGTGTCTCAGGCGTCAGCGTTGCGAGGCGTGCTCGCGGGCGAGGCCAGCGCAGCGGGCCGGTCGCTCACCGCCGTGGCGGTGCTGTCCCTGTTGTCGGCGCTGGCAGTCGACCGCCCGCTCCTGATCGTCGTGGACGACGCACACCGACTCGACGCGGAGACCGAGTTCGTGCTCGGATTCGTCGCCCGGCGGGTGGGGGCCGATCCGGTGGTGGTCCTGGTCGCCGGCCACGACGCGCCCGCCGGCGGATCGTGGGAGGGGGTCGATACGCTCGCGGTGAGGCCTCTCGCTGACGACCACGCCGCCCAACTGGTCGCCGCCGCCCACCCCGGCCTCGACGGCCGCGAGGTCACCCGCGCGGTGAAAGCAGGTGGGGGCAACCCGCTGGCACTGCACGAGCTGCCTGTACCAGTCGGCGATCTTGCCGCCAGCACGGTGCCCGTGGGGCCCCGGCTGCGTAAGGCCTTCGCCGAGCGCCTGCAAACCATGCCGACTTGGGCACGCGAGTTCGTCGTGCTCATGGCCGCGGCTCGTGCCGACGGTGATCAGCTCACGCTCGCACGGTCAGCACGTTTCCGCGCCGCTGAGGAGCCGGTCTGGGAGGAGACGACCTGGTCGGGTCTGCTCGCCGGGACGCCCGACCGGCCTGCGCTACGGCATCAGGTGGTCCGGGCCGCTGTCTACGCGAGCGCCTCCCCGTCTGAGCGCAGGAACGCCCACCGGACCCTGGCCGCCGCGCTTCCCCCGGGCAGTCGCGGGCATGTCTGGCACCGGGCCGCGACCGTTCACGACGTCGACGAGGAGATCGCCGGGCTGCTCGAGCAGACGGTGCCCTCGGGCGCCGACGCGGTACCGATCCTGCGGCGGGCCGCCGAGCTGTCCGCCGACCCGGCCGCTGCGACCCGCAGGCTCGCCGGCGCGGCCGTGGCCGCCTGGCACGGCGGCGACGCCACGATGGCGCGTCGGTTGCTGGCCGATGCCCGGAGCCTGACCGACGAGGTCCTGGCCACCCGCGCCAGCCGCGGGCTGCGCGGGGTACTCGAACTCGCCGACGGGTCTCTGGAACGAGCCCACCGATCGATCAGTCGCGACATCGCCGCGTTTGATGATCCGCGCATGAGAGTGGAGCTCGGCGCCGCTGCCCTGCACGCGGGATGGTCCGCGGCCCGCGACGACCTCGTCAGTGAGTCCCTCACTCGTCTCGCGGGGCTGACGGCCCCTGGGCTGCCCGAGGTCATCCCGATCGTCCGGACGTGGTGGGGGCCGGCGACGGACCCGGCACGGGCAGCCTCGTCGGCAGAACTCGGTGATGTCATGGCGCACATCTCCCGGGTGGAGTCGCAGCTGCTCCCGGCGTCGCCGCTCGGACTGGTGTGGGGCCTCGACGAGCCACTCGCCGATGCCGTGCACGCCCTTGTCCGCAGGCACCGCCGTCACGCCGATGGCACCTCGCTTGCTGCGGCGCTGGCTCGGATCGCGCGACTCGACATCGCCGCGGGCCGGTGGGGCGCTGCGGAGGACGCCGCGGCCGAGGGGCTCGCGTCGGCCGAGCGGATCGGTGCCGAGCACATCGCTGCGGAGTGCCGGAACTGTCTCGGGTGGCTCGCCGCCGCCCGCGGTGACGGCCGCAGCGTCGACCATCTGACCGTTCGAACCCTGCAGCTGGCCGGGCCGCGCCGCGACCGTGCGGTCAGCGCCTCGGCCCACTGGAACCGTGGAATGGCCGCTCTGGCGGCCGGTCGCGCCGATGCTGCACTCGACCTGCTCGCCCGCTTGGACGAGCACGGGCACGAGGCAGCACATCCGATCGTCGCTCTGCTGGCAAGCCTGGACACGATCGAGGCCGCCGTGCACGCGCGGCGGCCGGAGATCGGCCAGCGCCGCGCCGAGGCGCTCGACGCCTGGGTACGGCGCACCGGCGCGCACTGGGCGAGATTCGCAGCGCACCTGGCACGCGCACTGCTGGACGAACCCGCCGCGGAACGGTCCTACAGGGCGGCGCTGGACGTGCCCGGTGCGTCCCGGCGCCCGTTCGATCACGCACGGGCCCGTCTGCTCTACGGCGAGTGGTTGCGGCGACAGCGGCGGCGCCGAGACGCCCGCCAGCAGCTCGACGCCGCTGCCGAGACGTTCCACGCACTAGGAGCGCGCCCGATGCTCGAGCGGGCCCGGCGTGAGCAGCGTCTGATCATGGCGCCCGCACGCCGTGGCACTGCCGCCGGCACGGGCATGGCAACGCTGACGGCACAGGAACGCCGGGTGGCCCAGCTTGCCGCCGGCGATCTGACCAACCGGGAGATCGGGGCCCGTCTGCGGATCAGCGACCGCACCGTCGGGCATCACCTGTCCAACGTGTTCGCCAAGCTGGGGCTCTGTTCACGGCGCGACTTGGCGGCCACCGGCATCGCCGGACGGAGATGATTCCGGCTCGGTCGCGACGGCTGACGAGCTCGTGCACGGTAGGCGGTGAGACGTCGCGAGCTTCGGTGTGACCTGGGTTCACGTCTGCCGTGTCGGCTTCAGGTCCACGGTCTGCTGGTGAGACAGCAGGCCGGCGACCGCTTGGATGGTGTCGCTCATGTGCTCGCGGCGGCCGAGGTGGCGGGCCAGGGCCCGCCAGTTCTTCAGATGGGCGATGCCGTGCTCGACCCGGATACGGCGTGAGGAGTGTGCCTTGCGCTGACGTTCGTGCATCTCCTCGTACCAGTCCGGGGCGTCCTTCTTGAACTTGCGGTGCGGTGGTGTCACCACCCGGCCCCCGGTCTGGGCGCCCAGGCCCTGGTAGTCGGCATCGGCGAGGATATTCACCGCGGGCCTGTCGACCAGGAGCTTGACCAGCCCTAACTGGCGGGCTTGGGTGATGTGCGCGCAGCTTGCGGGCCGTGCTGGGCTGCACCACGGCACGCGGCCTTCGCCGTCCGTGACCACCATGGACTTGACGGCGTTCTGCTTGTTCTTGCCGGAGATGAACTTGTCCCGGTCCTTGCGTCCGGCGGCCGGGCGGCGCACCCGGATCTCGGTACCGTCGACGATGCCGGTCGTCCCGCTCGAGCCGAGATGGTCGATGACCTCGGCCAGAGACCGCAGCCGCACGTCGGGGCTGTCGGTGCAGCCTCGCTCGGCGAGCAGGGGCCGCACCTCACCGACGGCCCGGGTAATGGTGGAGCGGTCCACTCCGAACCAGCAGGCCAGCACGTCATGGGTGACCCCATGACGAAGATGGACGAGCGTGGCCAAGAACCGGTCGACGAACACCAGCTGGTGCTTCGCGCCGGCGCACACCGCCCGCTTCCGCGGTCGAGCAGCGAGCCTCGCCTGGTGACGCTCCTGCCACAACGGGCCGATTTACTTGACGAGTTGAGCGATCACTCCGGCAGTCAGGCCCGTGATCCGCCGATTGCTGATGATCACCGCACGCGTCGAGTTCCCTACCACCCGGCCATGATCAACCATCCAGGTTCGACGTCTCACCGCCTACCGTGCACGAGCTGGTTAGATGGCTACCGGCGCCCCAGGTGTGCTGCCGCTGGATGGGGCCTGTAGCGGCAAGACCGCGTCGGGGACGTTGCTCACCACAGCACCTCGTCCACGCCGCGGTCGTTGACCGAGGCGCCGCGGTCGTCAACCGCGCGCGATTGCCGCCCGAACGTCGGCAGCCCTCCAGCTCGCACCTCAAGGTACCGAGCGTCACGGGCTTGCACGCCTCAACGAGGGCCTTGAGTGCGCGGGTGATGCGCTGTTCGAAGCACGCAACGTCTCACCCGTCCCGCCCCCCTCAGCCCCCTCTTTCTGGAGGAGGCCGTGCAGGAGGCGCACGACGTCGAGCTGGGCCTCGTTGTAGAACGCCGCCACGGACTGGGTGACGACGGACCGGGGCGTAGAAGGTGCCATCGCGGAGCATCGCGAAGCGTACGTCGGCTCGCCCTCTCGCGAGGCAGAGGAGGGACTGGCTGTGGTGCCTTCCCTGGGCGATCTTCTTGTCGTAGTAGGTCCTCGATCGCGAAGTGCTCGCCACCGCGCACGGGGCAGGAGAACTGGAGCGTCACAGCGGTCAGAAGGCCTGCTGTTCGCCTAGAGATCATTAATGGCGAGGGTTACGGGGGTGTGAGTCCGGTCTTGTCGATGTAGCCGCGGATGAGGCCGGGCCGGTACTGCATCTTTTTGAGCCGGGTCTTGATCAGGGCGGCCAGCTGGTCGA
>NZ_WPNZ01000044.1:2158-23283 GCF_009755605.1 Streptomyces typhae | reverse complement strand
GGTCTTGCGAGGCGCGGCGGCGCTCCCGCCGTGCCAGAGGCACGGCGGGAGCGGCCGGGGCAGTCACGCGGGCGTACAGCGCGTCGAGCGGGCCCGGGGTGGTCATCAGGCGCCCGCCCGGCGGGCGCGGTGGTGGGCGAGGATCTCGGCGGCGCGGTGGACCGGGCACAGCCGCTCGTACGACTCGCCCGGCTCGGCGCCCCCCAGCGTGATCCCGCCCGTACCCCGGCACGGGCATCCGCCGTCCACCTGCGCCACCGCCGCCACGCCGTTGCGCTGCCGCGCCGCGTCGGTCATCCCGTCCAGCGCGATGCTCCCGCTCGCTGCCTGGTTGGCGAGCAGCAGGCGGCGCGCCTTGGGGAAACGCTGCTCGTGACGTGCCTGAACCCGGGTCGGCACCAAGTTGCTCGCGTTCAGAAGCTGCCAGCCGAGCAGACGCGCGGCCCGGAGCCGCATCTCGTCCACGCCGAGACGCTGTACGCCCTGCGCGATCCAGGCGCGGACCTGCGCGGTGGTGTGATTGCGCTTCTGGTTCGGCATGTCCGAGGCGTACAGCGCCGCAGTCCGCTCCGAGTGCGTCAGGTCAGCCACCTCAACGGCCACGGTGGTTACGTCGGCGGGGGTGTGGGCCATCGTCGTCACGCTTCCTCACCCCAACCCGGGGTGGAGAACGAGCCGAGAACCCGCACCGTGCGGCCCTCTTCCAGCTCCGCACACTGCGGAGCCACGTAGTACACGGGCTCGCTGGACTCGTTCGCGCCCCGTTCGATAACGGATGCATCAGGCATCATGGAGTTGCCCCTTCGAGGGTCGGGGGGCGGCGGCTTTACTTGGCGGTTTGGGCGCCGCCCCCACTGGCTTGAGCCAGTTACTGGCTTGAGCCAGTTGAGCATGTGGGTTCGCGCGACGTCAACCCACTGGCTTGAGCCAGTTGTAGGCTGGTTCCATGACCTCCGCCGAGAGTGCACAACCCGCCAGCAGGCGCATCGCCGATGCGCTGCGCTCAGCCATCGAATCCGGCGAACTCCGCGCCGGTGACAAGCTCCCGTCAGAGCGAGCCCTTGCCGAGCGCTATGGCGCCGCACGCAACACGGCCCGTGAGGCTGTACGCCTGCTTGCCGAGCAGGGGCTTGTGATCGCCCAGCACGGTCGGGGCGTATTCGTCCGCGAACCCCGCCGACTCTTTCGCTTTGGCAGTGATCGCTACTCACTCGCGAACCGAGCCACAGGTTTGACTCCATTCCGTCTTGAAGCCCAGCGGCAGGGAAAAGTCCCGCGCATTGATGTCCCCTCGATCGCCCGAGAGGTGCCGCCCAGAGACGTAGCCGAGAGGCTCGATGTCCCTCCGAATCAGGAGAGCGTCGTACACAGGGAAAATCACTACTTCGCGGACGATGAGCCGGTTCAAATCGTTTCCACCTATGTCCGTTGGGACGAAGCTCAGGGCACGCTCCTTATGGAAGCAAGGAGCGGGCCTAATGGAATTTACGGACGACTCGAAGAACTCGGTCACATCATGACCAATATTCGCGACGAAATTATCGCGCGCATGCCGACTCCACATGAGGCGACCATCCTTGGACTTCAGTCCGGAATCCCCGTGCTTGAAGTTCTGCATACGAGTCTTGACCAGGATGGAGTTCCGTTCGAGGTCTCTCGCTACGTTCACCGCGCCGACCTGACGGGGCTCAAGTATGAGCTGCCTGTGCAGTGACAGCCCGTCGTTGGAAGGAAAGTAGATGACGCATCACGACACCGAACACGAAGTCGCGATTCGGCCCCGCACAAGCGCGGATATCGCTTCAGCCGCTTCGGCACTGGTGGCGGTCCATAGTTCCGATGGTTATCCCGTAGAAGGTGTAGCCCAGCCAGAGGAATGGCTCTCTCCGGCGGGCCTGCTAGCCGCGTGGGTTGCCGTATTAGACGGCCGCACTGTAGGGCATGCCGCTATCGCTCGACCGTCCGGGGAGGAGGCGGTTTCGCTATGGACTAACCGTAGCGGAGCCGATTCGGAAAGTGTGGGCGTACTTGCACGACTCTTCGTTCTCCCCGAGATCAGGGGGCGCTCTGTTGGCGAATCTCTCGTGCAAGCCGCAATGGAATATGCAGGGAATCACGGCCTGCGTTTGGTGCTCGATGTGATGACAAAAGATCACTCGGCAATCCGTCTCTACGAGCGGCTAGGGTGGCAGCAAATCGGGAACATCACTCACCGCTTCGGGGAAGGACAACACATTGACGCTTTGGCCTACGTCTCTCCCGATCGCGCTTGATCGGGGGCACGCGCCTAGGCGCCCCCTTCTCCAGGGTCCGCCACGTCCGCCACGCCGCCACATCGCAGGTCAGGGGCTCGGAAGTGTGGCGGATAGCCGTCGTGTGGCGGATAGCCCCCCAGGTAAAAGCAACGGGGACCGGCCTGCGGCCGGGCGACTTCCGGGCGCCCCCGCCGGGTGAGAGCTCCCGGCCGGACGGCGACCGCTGGCCGACCAGGATCAACCACGGCGTTTCAGGTGGGGGCGTCTCCCTTCTCCAGGGGCCGCTACATCCGCTACGCCGCTACATCGCAGGTCAGAGCCATGATTTCTGTAGCGGACGGCTCGCGTGTAGCGGCTACGCTGCCCCCCCCTTGGAAGGCCGCTACTTCCGCTACTGCCGCTACCGCGCAGGTCAGGGGCATGATCGAGGTAGCGGGAAGGGGGAGCGGTAGCGGCTACCACCCCGCCGCCGCTCCCTCCCAGGGTCCGCCACGGGGCCCTGGTGGGCCCTGCGCCTGTCCGAGGTGCGGAATTTTGCGTCACCTGCGTCATCTGCGTCATTCTCGCTTCTGACCTGCGGGTTCCTGGTGACGCAGACCTTCACCGGTGCGTCACCGGTGACGCAGGCGTCCGTCATCGGTGACGCGGGTGACGCAGAGGCCGCCGTCTGCGTCACCGCTGTTTGAGCAGGTCACAAGCCTTGTGGTGACGCAGTGACGCAGGTGACGCAGGTTTTCCTACTTAGGACAAAGAGAGGGCGTCTGTGCTCTTTCAGAGCGCGAAGAAGGAGCCGCTAGGCGGTGCCGCCGCCCTACGGCAAGAGGAGCACCACGGCGCACGCGTGCTCCTCTTGCCGTAGGGCTCACCACGGCTCTTCAGAGGGGGAGGTGGCCTTGTGCACCGCGATCCGCCCCCCTCTGAAGAGCCGTGGTTGATCCTGGTCGGCCAGCGGTCGCCGTCCGGCCGGGAGCTCCCACCCGGCGGGGGCGCCCGGAAGTCGCCCGGCCGCAGGCCGGTCCCCGTTGCTTTTACCTGGGGGGCTATCCGCCACACGACGGCTATCCGCCACACTTCCGAGCCCCTGACCTGCGATGTGGCGGCGTGGCGGACGTGGCGGACCCTGAGAGGGGGAGGCGGCGGGGTGGTAGCCGCTACCGCTCCCCCTTCCCGCTACCTCGATCATGCCCCTGACCTGCGCGGTAGCGGCAGTAGCGGAAGTAGCGGCCTTCCAAGGGGGGTGGGCTGGTGGGCAGCGTAGCCGCTACACGCGAGCCGTCCGCTACAGAAATCATGGCTCTGACCTGCGATGTAGCGGCGTAGCGGATGTAGCGGCCCCTGGAGAAGGGAGACGCCCCCACCTGAAACGCCGTGGTTGATCCTGGTCGGCCAGCGGTCGCCGTCCGGCCGGGAGCTCCCACCCGGCGGGGGCGCCCGGAAGTCGCCCGGCCGCAGGCCGGTCCTCATTGCCCCCTTTTTCGGTTCGCCTACAGCCACGGCGGGCCCCCTCTACCCCCCTTACCTTGCAGCTCAGAGGGCACTACCCACCCCTCTACCGGGGTAAAGGGCCCCCTCTACTTGGCGCCCGCCACCCTGGTCGCTCCGGTTCGGCCGCACAACACGGTAGATCGGAGCGGCAAGGGCGGGGCCCCCTCTACCTGGCGGTCACCTCTGGGGGTCGCCCTAGCGGTAAGCGGAACCTCTCGCAGCATCGCTCAGGGAGGCAGAGAGACCCCGTGGCATGGGCCCCCAGAGAGAGGTTTCCGAGGCTTGGCCTGCGCGCCTCCCTGTCTCCCCGATCGTTGATCTACGCAGGTCAGGTACAGGGAGGTACCCCAGGGAGGCGCTCAGGGAGAACTCCCCGCCTCCCTGCTCCCTCCCCGTGTGCCTCCCCCCGAAAACGGAAGCTTTCTGGTGCCTTCCTGAGGGCGTGGGGAACTCTCACGGAGGGCCGGTCGACGGGCGTCGACCGTGCGTTGACGGGCGTCGACGTGAGCCACCAGGGTCAGGGCCACTTGTCCCGGGTGTGACGGCCCGCTGTGAGGGCGCGTCACGCCCGCGTTCGCCTAGGGGTTCGGGTGTGACGCGGCCGTCACGTGTGACGGGCCCAACGGCATCACAGCGGCACGGCTGCCCACCACCGGCCCGGCGTGAGCGTGAGGCCCCGTCGACGAGTGCTGGGCAGAGTGTCAGGCCCGTCCGTACGGGGTGTCACGCGACTGGATGCCGGGGAGTTCGCGGCCCGCGAGACGGTGGCACTGGCCAGCGAGGCGCCGTGCGTCAGGTAGCCGTTCGAAGCACCGCAGTCACGACCTTGGGGGGGCGACCGAAGTGCGTCCACCCGAAGGGCGGTCCTTCTTCGCACTATCTGCGATACAGGCGGGCCCGATCGAGACCCGACGTCAAGGAAAGTGCTGGTCAGACGCCAATCACAAGCCTGATTGCGAACGTGCTCCGGAGCCGTGTGCGCAGGTTCGAATCCTGCCGGGGGCACCTCGCAGAAGGTGCCCGGGACCCCGTCTTCAGTGGAAACGCTGAGGGTGGGGTCTTCGCGTATGCGCAGGCGGCTGCCGTCCCGCCGGTGGGGGTTCGCTACTCTCGGGGCAACTTGGGGGTGGAGTTGCTTTCGACTGACCTGATGGACGCAGAGAAGAAGATAATCGATACCGAGAACGCGATGCGGCAGGCCGCGTTCTACAGGCTGGTGTCGCGTATTTGCTTGGTTGTTGTGCCGTTGGCGATTGTGGGCGGCACGGTGGCTGTGGCGGTTTTCGTTGATTATTCTTCCGGAACGTCGGGTCGTGGCGACGCGATAGGCATCGGCGTCCTGGCGCTGCTGTTCGCCTCGGGGATCTCGACAGGGTGGGCCAAGTGGGCCAGCCGAGAGTATGCGGCCGCCTCCGCGAAAATGCGCAAGCTGGAGATCGAGCGGCGTCAATTTCTCGGGTCGACGAGTGATCTGAACGGTGCCGGGGCCGGGTTGGCCGCCGAGTACCGTGAAGAGGTACCCGGCGTCAGGGACGACTATCGGCGGAGTGCCGAACACTATCGGCGCAGGCACAACAGGTTTCAGTTGACCGTCATCGTCGGGTCCATCATGACATCGGTGTGCACCACGGCGGCGGCGGAGCAAGGGGTGTGGAGTTGGCTCGCCGTGGCGTTGAGCGCGCTCGTGAGCATCTCGGCGGGAATCATCTCGTACTTCAAGTTCAGGGAACGGAGCCTCAGCCTTCAGCAGACCGCCGATGCCATTGATCTGGAGTATCAGGCGTACAAGCTCGGGATTCGGCGTTACAAAGGGCTCGATCCCGACGCGGCTTTCGCTGAATTCGCTGAAGAGATCGAGAGGGTTCGGGGGGAGCAGCGGAAGAAGGAGCTGCAGCTGGAGCAGCCGCCGGAGGTGGCGCAGGGGGCGAGAACCCATGCCGCGGCCTCGGCCCCCTCGGCGCCGTGACGTGCCGGCGCGGGGCGTGTGCGCGTCAGCGGCCCGTGGTGCCGTCGATCCGTTCGCGGAGGATGTCCGCGTGGCCCGCGTGGCGGGCCGTTTCCTCGATCATGTGGGCCAGGGTCCAGCGCATGGACGGCGCCGGGGTCCGGCGCGGGGCCCGCGGGGCAGGGCGGGTCAGGTCCGGGCACGCTCCGATCACGCGGTTGGCCTGCTCGATCGTCGCCCGGTAGTCGGCCAGCACGGTCTCGGCGGTGTCGTCCGCGGACGGTCGCATCGTCACGGCCCAGCCGGCGGGCTCCTCGCCCAGGAAGTAGAACCGCTCCACGCACGCCAGGTGCTTGATCAGCCCCAGGAGGCTGGTGCCCGAAGGCACTCCGGCCGTTCGGACCTGAGGCTCCGGCACTCCCGAGGCTTTGGCCGCGATCGAGTTCCGCAGTTGGTCGAGGATGGCCTGTAGGACGGCCCTCTCGGTTTCGGGTTCGGTTTCGGTATTGGTGCCGGGAGTGATTCCGGGGTTGGGTCCGGGGTTCTTCGCGGTGGGCGGTTTCGGCATGGAGTGCTCCTTCGCTGCCCGCTCGGCCGTCAGTTGGGTGCCGTCGTCCGCTGGACCAGCAGGACGTTGTCCACGACGGTCGCGGTCTCGCCCGCGGGGCCCGTCGCCTGGCGGCGGGGCATGTCGGCGCGCAGGACCGACCAGAGGGACGGGCCGAGATCCAGCTCGGCCGCGGTCTCGGCCGGGGTCGGGTAGTGGATGTCGGGGTCCTGGTTCCACGACCAGGGCGCTGTGGACCCGTGGTCGACGATCAGGAGCAGGCCGCCGGGGAGCAGGGCGTGTGCCGCGGCGCGCAGGACTTGGGTGCGAGCCATCGGGAACGGCGTGTGGAAGTACTGCGCGGAGACGAGGTCGTACCGGCCGTCCGGGAAGCTCTCGGACAAGTCGTGCCGCTCGGTGGTGACCCGATCGGCGACCCCGAGTTCATCGGCACGGGCCTGCACCTGCGTGACCGCGGTGCCCGAGATGTCGACGGCGGTGACGTTCCAACCCTGCTGGGCCAGCCAGATGGTGTCGCCGCCCGCACCGCAGCCCAGGTCAAGGGCGGTGCCGGGGCGCAGCACCGCGGCTGTCTCGGCTAGCAGCGGGTTGACGCGCGTGCCCCAGGCCCGGCGAGTGCTGTAGTGGCGCTCCCAGAAGCGGGTGGCGTCCTCGGGGGGACCGTGCCGGTCGTCCGAGGTGCCTGCCGCGGCGGAAGTGTCCCCATCGGCTGACGTGTCTGCGGTGCCCATGTGTGCCGTCCTTCATCGGAGATGTGCTGGTCCCGCCAGCATCCGCACCCCCCTTCCGACCTTGCAAGAAATCTTGCGGATCCGCATCATCGGTGGGCATGGACAACCGCGCAGAAGGCAAACCGGCGGAAGGCAAACCAGCAGTAGGCAACCCCGCCGAAGGCAACCCGGCGCAAGCCGACCCCGCACAGGACGTACTCACCGGCGTCGGCCCCCGCCTCCGCGCCCTGCGCCGCGCCCGCGGCGCCACCCTCGCGGCCCTGGCAGCCGAGACCGGCCTCACGGCCAGCACCCTCTCCCGCCTGGAGACCGGCAAGCTCCGCCCCACACTGGAGCAGCTCCTGCCCCTGGCCCGCGCGCACGGCGTACCGCTCGACGACCTGGTCGCGGCGCCGCCCACCGGCGACCCGCGCGTCCACCTGCGGCCCGTACGGCGGTCCGGCCTGGTCCTCGTACCGCTGACCAGGCGGGCCGGCGGCATCCAGGCGTACAAGGTGATCCACCCGCCCGCGGGCAGGGCGCCGACGACGAAGCTCCAGACCCACGAGGGGTACGAGTGGTTCTACGTCCTCGACGGGAACATCAGATTCGTGCTCGGCGAGCAGGAGTTCCGGCTCGGTGTCGGCGAGGCCGCGGAGTTCGACACCCGCATCCCGCACTGGATCGGCAGCGCCGACAACCGCTCCGCGGAACTGCTCGCCCTGTTCGGCCCGCAGGGGGAGCGCGCGCACCTGACACCGGGGAGCTAGCGGTACGCCATGGCCTAGCGATACCCCTGGAACAAGGCCTCCTCGGCACCGCCCAACGCCCCCACCCCCCGCAGATGCCGCAGCGCCGCCGCGAACGAATGACAGTCGAAGAGCGCCGAATGCTCCCCGCCCGCACCGGGCTTGGGTAGACCGAGGACCTGCCACAGGCGCCCCACGTTGACCGTCGCCGTGGCGGGGGCGACCGCGTTCAGCCACGGCCGCACGTTCACGAAGCCGACCTCCAGGAAGCCGCTCTTCACGGTCTCGCCGCGGGCCCGTGCCCAGCCCACGTTCTCGCCGAGGACCACCATGTCGTTGCCGTACGACAGCACGGACTGCCCCTCGCAGAAGGACAGGAACTCGCCGAGGGCCTCGGCCGGCGGCAGGCCGTCGCGGTCCACCGCCTCCTGGCCGATGCCGGTCAGTTCGGTGAAGTACGGCGAGAGACGCGGGTTCATCACCGGCCTGACCAGCGCCTCGTACTCCTCGACGACCGAGAGGTCGGAGCGCAGCCGCAACGCGCCGATCTGCACGATCTCGCGGAACTGGCCCGGCGCCGACCAGTCCTGCTCCAGGGCGTCCGGCCACGTCGTGAATTCGAGGTCGAAGACAACAAGCGTCGACAAAAGGATCACCTCTCCTTGCTCGACGAGTTCCTTCCCCCTCCGCGCCCGGCTCGTCACCCTTGGCGCCGCTTGGCGGATTCCCGAACGTCCGGGGTGCGCTGGAGCGCTCCGGCGTGTCCCGGAGTACGTGGCCTGCGCATACACCTCCCCGAAGTGCCGTCGCGTTCCGGCCGGGTGGCGCGTTGCGGCTCCCCCGCAAGTGGCAGAAGTAGGCAAAACCCGGACGCGATGGCGGCTCTCGACCTACTCTCGAGTTGTGCCAGGCGCGTCCGGCCGTGTGCTTGTTGTGGACGACAACAAGGTCATCCGGCAACTGATCAGGGTCAATCTCGAGCTGGAGGGCTTCGAGGTCGTGACCGCGGCCGATGGTGCCGAGTGTCTGGATGTCATCCATGAGGTGCGGCCCGACGTCGTGACGCTCGACGTGGTGATGCCGCGCCTCGACGGACTGCGCACGGCGGCGCGACTGCGGTCCGATCCGCGTACGAGGGACGTCCCGCTCGTCGTCGTCAGCGCCTGTACGCAGTACGAGGTGGAGGCGGGCAGCGAGGTGGGCGTGGACGCGTTCCTGGCGAAGCCGTTCGAGCCCGCGGAGCTCCTCGGGATCGTGCGCGACCTGGTCGACCGCGGCACCGACGACCCCCTCGACCGCAGCCCCGACCCCTCCACGGTCCCGGGCCACCCGTAGACCGTCGGGCCCCGGCCCCTGTCCGTCGGCCCCGCCCCTGTCCGTCGGCCCCCTGTCCGTCAGCCCCGGCAGCGCACCCGTCGAAGGTCCCGGCCCACCCCCTGGTCGGAAACCCCTGAGCAGCGCACCCGTCGAGGGCCCTGGCCCACCCCCAGGTCCGAAACCCCAGAGCAGCGCACCCCCGCCCTCCCATACCCTTGTCCCGTGACCCCCGAAGAGCTCTCCC
The DNA here is from genome assembly GCF_009755605.1 of Streptomyces typhae. GTDB lineage: Bacteria > Actinomycetota > Actinomycetes > Streptomycetales > Streptomycetaceae > Streptomyces > Streptomyces typhae. Next base: position 14,010 of record NZ_WPNZ01000044.1, on the reverse strand, counting down.
GCACCGCACTGCGCGCCCTGCGCCGTGCGGTGGACGCCGGAGAGCTCACAGCCCGTGTCCCGGAGCGCGCCCACATCGAGCGCCCCCGCCCCGGCGGCACCGGCGACTACGCCACGAACCTCGCCCTCCGCATCGCCCGCGAGGCCGGCGCACCGCCCCTCGGCATCGCCGAGATCCTCTCGGCCCGCCTGGCCGCCGAGCCCGGCATCGCCCGCACCGACGTCACCGGACCCGGCTTCCTCAGCATCACCCTCGACGACGACGGCGGAGCAGGCCTCGTACGGCGCATCCGGGACGACGGCGAGCGCTACGGCCACGCCGCCGCGGACACCGGCGCCCTCGCCCAGCTGCACACCCCGTACGACCCGCGGGCCCTGGTCGTCGCCGACGCCACCCGCCGCCTGCTCCGCTTCCAGGGCGTCCGCGTCCGCGTCACCTGCGCCGCCGCCCCCGCCAAGGCCTGGCAGGACATCCTCGGCATCCGCGTGGACGGACACGGCGAGCCCCCGGCCCCCCTGACCACGCTGCGCCCCGTCCCGGCCCCCGGCTCTCCGGACCCCCTCGCCCTCGGCCGCGACGCCGCCCGCTGGGCCCTGCTGCACCCGGCGCCGCACGACCGCCCCCGCACCGGCGACGAACACCTCGCCCAGCGCGAGTCGAACCCCCTGTTCCGCGTCCGCTACGCCCACGCCCGCACCCGCGCCCTCACCCGCAACGCCGCCGACCTGGGCTTCACCGCGACCCCCGGCCCCCTGGGCCCGGACACCGCCGCCCACGCGGCCGCGGACGCTCCCGTGCACCCCCTCCTCTCCGCCCTGGGCGACCACCCCACCGTCCTGGCCACCGCCGCCCACCGGCACGCCCCGGACCGCCTGACCCGGCATCTCGTCCGGATCGCCGACGCGTTCCTCGCGCAGGCGCACACCGTGCTGCCGCTCGGCGACGAGAAACCCTCGGCCGCCCATCGCGCCCGGCTCGCGCTCGCCGAAGCCGCCGGGACGGTGCTCGCCGGCGGCCTGTCCCTGCTCGGCATCAGCGCGCCCGCACACTTGTGAGACGAGAAGAGTCAGAAGAGCCATGAGCCGTTCCGCCCACCCCGCAGGACCCCGCCACGGTGACGTCCTCCCCGAGGGCCACTACACCGCTCCGCCCACCGACCTCAACGCCCTCGACCCCAAGGTCTGGTCCCGGACCGTCACCCGGACACCCGACGGCAAGGTCACCGTCGGCGGTATGGAAGTCTCCCGGCTCGCCGAGGAGTTCGGCACGCCCGCCTACTTCCTCGACGAGGAGGACTTCCGGGCCCGCTGCCGGGCATGGCGCGACGCCTTCGGCGCCGACGCCGACGTCTTCTACGCGGGCAAGGCCTTCCTGTCCCGGGCCGTCGTGCGCTGGCTGCACGAGGAGGGCCTCAACCTCGACGTGTGCTCGGGCGGCGAGCTGACGACCGCCCTGGACGCGGGCATGCCCGCCGAGCGCATCGCCTTCCACGGCAACAACAAGACGCCGGAAGAGATCGAGCGCGCGGTGGCCGCGGGCGTCGGCCACATCGTGCTCGACTCCTTCCAGGAGATCGTGCGGGTCGCCCACATCGCCGACCGGCTCGGCACGCGGCAGCGCGTACAGATCCGGGTGACGGTAGGCGTCGAGGCGCACACCCACGAGTTCATCGCCACCGCGCACGAGGACCAGAAGTTCGGCATCGCGCTCGCCGGGGGAGAGGCCGCCGAAGCCGTGCGGCGGGCGCTGAAGCTCGACGGTCTCGAGCTCGTCGGCATCCACAGCCACATCGGATCGCAGATCTTCGACACGGCGGGCTTCGAGGTCGCCGCGCGCCGCGTGGTGTCCCTGCTCGCCGAGATCCGCGACGAGCACGGCGTCGAACTCCCCGAGATCGACCTCGGCGGCGGCCTCGGCATCGCGTACACCTCGGCCGACGACCCGCGGGAACCGCACGAGATCGCCGAGGCACTGAACGACATCGTCACGCGCGAGTGCGCTGCGGCCGGGCTCGCGGTGCCGCGCATCTCGGTCGAGCCGGGCCGCGCCATCGTCGGCCCGACGGCCTTCACACTGTACGAAGTGGGGACCATCAAGCCGCTCGAAGGACTGCGTACGTACGTCTCGGTGGACGGCGGCATGTCCGACAACATCCGTACGGCGCTCTACGACGCCGAGTACAGCGTCGCCCTGGTCTCGCGCTCCTCCGACGCCGAGCCGATGCTCGTCCGCGTGGTCGGCAAGCACTGCGAGAGCGGCGACATCGTCGTGCGCGACGCCTTCCTGCCCGCCGACCTCGCGCCGGGCGACCTGATCGCCGTACCCGCGACCGGCGCCTACTGCCGTTCGATGGCCAGCAACTACAACCACGCGCTCCGGCCCCCGGTCGTGGCGGTCAGGGAGGGCGCGGGCCGCGTCATCGTGCGGCGCGAGACGGAAGAGGATCTGCTGCGGCTCGACGTCGGGTGACTTCCGGCACATCCCGGCGCGCCCCGGCACAGCTGAATCGGTTCGTGGAACGAATGTCTCACGATCCGGACTATGGTCAGAAACACCGTTTGGGTGGGTGAGACTGGACCCACCGTACTTGGAGAAGGAAACGAGGTCGGATGATGCGTACGCGTCCGCTGAAGGTGGCGCTGCTGGGCTGTGGGGTTGTCGGCTCAGAGGTGGCGCGCATCATGACGACGCACTCCGAAGACCTCGCGGCCAGGATCGGCGCCCCGGTGGAGCTCGCCGGGGTCGCCGTCCGCCGCCCCTCCAAGGTGCGCGCGGGCATCGACCAGGCCCTGGTGACGACGGACGCGACCGCGCTGGTCAAACGCGGTGACATCGACGTGGTCGTCGAGGTCATCGGCGGCATCGAGCCCGCAAGGACCCTCATCACCACCGCGTTCGAGCACGGCGCCTCCGTGGTCTCCGCGAACAAGGCGCTCATCGCCCAGGACGGCGAGGCCCTGCACGCCGCGGCCGAGCAGCACGGCCGCGACCTCTACTACGAGGCCGCCGTCGCCGGCGCGATCCCGCTGATCAGGCCGCTGCGCGAGTCCCTCGCCGGCGACAAGGTGAACCGCGTCCTCGGCATCGTGAACGGGACGACGAACTTCATCCTGGACAAGATGGACTCCACCGGCGCGGGTTACCAGGAGGCCCTCGACGAGGCCACCGCCCTCGGCTACGCGGAGGCCGACCCGACGGCCGACGTGGAGGGCTTCGACGCGGCCGCGAAGGCCGCGATCCTCGCCGGTATCGCCTTCCACACCCGGGTGCGCCTCGACGACGTCTACCGCGAGGGCATGACCGAGGTCACCGCCGCCGACTTCGCGTCCGCGAAGCGCATGGGCTGCACGATCAAGCTGCTCGCCATCTGCGAGCGGGCCGCCGACGGCGAGTCCGTCACCGCGCGCGTGCACCCCGCGATGATCCCGCTCAGCCACCCGCTGGCGAGCGTCCGCGAGGCGTACAACGCCGTCTTCGTGGAGGCCGAGGCCGCGGGACAGCTGATGTTCTACGGGCCCGGCGCGGGCGGCGCGCCCACCGCGTCCGCCGTCCTCGGCGACCTCGTCGCGGTCTGTCGCAACAAGCTCGGCGAGGCCACCGGACCCGGCGACTCCGCGTACACGCGGCTGCCCGTGAGCTCCATGGGCGCGGTCGTCACGCGGTACCACATCAGCCTCGACGTGGCCGACAAGCCGGGCGTGCTCGCCCAGGTCGCGACGGTCTTCGCCGAGCACGGCGTATCGATCGATACGGTCCGTCAGACGGGCAAGGACGGCGAGGCCTCCCTCGTCGTCGTCACCCACCGTGCGCCCGACGCCGCCCTCACCGGCACCGTCGAGGCGTTGCGCCGACTCGACACCGTGCGCGGTGTCGCCAGCATCATGCGGGTTGAAGGGGAGTAAGCAGCAATGACCCACCAGTGGCGCGGAATCATCGAGGAGTACCGGGACCGCCTCCCGGTCTCCGGCACCACGCCGGTCGTCACGCTCCGCGAGGGCGGTACGCCGCTCGTGCCCGCGACGGTGCTCTCCGAGCGCACCGGGTGCGAGGTCCACCTCAAGGTCGAGGGCGCGAACCCGACGGGGTCCTTCAAGGACCGCGGCATGACCATGGCGATCACCAAGGCCAAGGAGGAGGGCGCGCAGGCCGTCATCTGCGCCTCCACCGGCAACACGTCGGCGTCCGCCGCGGCCTACGCCGTACGCGCCGGGATGGTCTGCGCCGTCCTGGTGCCGCAGGGCAAGATCGCCCTCGGCAAGATGGGCCAGGCGCTCGTCTACGGCTCGAAGATCCTCCAGGTGGACGGCAACTTCGACGACTGCCTGAACCTGGCCCGCGGCCTCTCCGAGAACTACCCGGTGGCGCTGGTCAACTCGGTCAACCCGTTCCGGATCGAGGGCCAGAAGACGGCGTCCTTCGAGATCGTGGACGCCCTCGGCGACGCGCCCGACATCCATGTCCTGCCGGTCGGCAACGCGGGCAACATCACGGCCTACTGGAAGGGCTACAAGGAGTACGCGGCCGACTCGGTGTCGACGCGCACGCCGCGGATGTGGGGCTTCCAGGCCTCCGGCTCCGCGCCCATCGTGCGCGGCGAGATCGTCAAGGACCCCTCGACGATCGCCACCGCGATTCGCATCGGCAACCCCGCGTCGTGGCAGCACGCGCTCGCCGCGCGGGACGAGTCGGACGGCTTCATCGACGAGGTGACGGACCGTGAGATCCTGCGCGCCTACAAGCTGTTGGCCGCGCAGGAGGGCGTCTTCGTCGAGCCCGCGTCCGCCGCGTCGGTGGCGGGCCTGCTGAAGGCCGCCGAGCAGGGCAAGGTCGACAGGGGCCAGCGCATCGTCTGCACGGTCACCGGCAACGGCCTGAAGGACCCGGACTGGGCCGTCGCGGGCGCCCCGCAGCCGGTCACGGTCCCGGTCGACGCGGCCGCCGCGGCGGAGCGCCTGGGCCTGGCGTAACACGCAAACCTCGCAACTCCGTACAGGGGTGGCACAGGGGGCTCGCGACACGCATCGTGCGCCTCCTGTGCGCCCTATGTCGCCACAGAACCTTCCTTCGATAGGCTGTGGTGAACCCACCCCGACGCATATGCCGCCGCATATGCCACGGTGCCGCCCGCAGAGGCGGCCCCGGGGTGCTGTCCCTCGCCGGACGAGCGTCGGCCGAGGCGGCAAGTCCTCCACACATCGCAGCTCAAGGAGAGTCATCGAGCGATGGCCGGTCCCGCGTTCCGCGCCGCCGCCGTCAGGGTGCGCACGCCCGCCACCAGCGCAAACCTGGGGCCGGGCTTCGACGCCCTCGGCTTGTCCCTCGGGCTCTACGACGATGTGGTGGTCCGCGTCTCCGACTCCGGGCTGCATGTCGACATCGCGGGTGAGGGCAGCGACTCCCTGCCCCGCGACGAGTCGCATCTGCTCGTGCGGTCCCTGCGCACCGCCTTCGACCTGCTCGGCGGTCAGCCGCGCGGCCTGGAGATCGTCTGCGCCAACCGCATCCCGCACGGCCGCGGCCTCGGCTCCTCGTCCGCCGCCATCTGCGCCGGCATCGTCGCCGCCCGCGCGGTCACCATAGGCGGCGACAGCAAGCTCGACGACACGGCGCTCCTGGAGCTCGCCACCGAGATCGAGGGCCACCCCGACAATGTCGCGGCCTGTCTGCTCGGCGGTTTCACGCTCTCCTGGATGGACGGCTCCGCTGCCCGCGCCATCAGGATGGATCCCGCTGATTCCATCGTTCCGGTGGTTTTCGTCCCCGGAAAGCCCGTGCTCACCGAAACCGCCCGCGGACTGCTGCCGCGCACCGTCCCGCACGTGGACGCGGCCGCCAACGCGGGCCGGGCGGCCCTGCTCGTCGAGGCCCTGACCAGGCGCCCCGAGCTGCTGCTGCCCGCCACCGAGGACCGCCTGCACCAGGAGTACCGCGCCCCCGCCATGCCGGAGAGCGCCGCCCTGGTGGAGCGCCTGCGCGCCGACGGCGTGCCCGCGGTGATCTCCGGCGCGGGGCCCACGGTCCTCGCGCTGGCCGAGGACAGTGCGGCCGACAAGGTCGCACGACTGGCGGGGGAGGGCTGGGCGGCCAATCGTCTGGCGCTCGACGCCACCGGCGCGAGCGTGCTGCCGCTGGCGCCCTGACGGGCGGCGGCACACGCGGTGTCCGGATTTGGAGAGGGGGAATGTTTGTTGGATCCGGTAGTGTTAACCTCAAGTCTGCACCCGACCCCACCATGGCGAGGTGCTTTGTGTCCCCGTCCGGGACATCCATCCTTCCGGGAGCCTCCCAAACTGCTCTGTGCATCGCACTGAGCGGTGCCGAGCACGCTCCGGAACCGGCGTGACCGAGCCGAGTGACCACCGCACCTCAGTGGCCCGGCATCGGGAAACGCCACATCTGTGAATTCTTCCGCCGCGTTGGCGGACCACCGCCCCGGCACGGTCCACACACCAAGGATCGCCGGACAGCACAACCGGTCGCCGAGCCAGACAGGCCGACGTCCGCTCCAGGGAAGGACCCTTCGTGAGCGACACCACCGATCTGATGGGCGTGACTGCCGACACGCCCGCCACGGACGCCTCTGCGGCGCCTGCCACCGGTGCTTCGGCCGGGTCCCGGCGGCGCCGCGGCACCGGCCTCGAGGGCATGGTGCTGGCCGAACTGCAGCAGGTCGCATCGGGCCTCGGAATCAAGGGCACCGCGCGGATGCGCAAGAGCCAGCTGATCGAGGTCATCAAGGAGGCGCAGGCCGCGGGCGGCGCCCCGGCCAAGAGCGCCCCGGCCGCCGCGGACGCCGAGGCCAAGCCGAAGCGCCGCGCCACCTCGCGGGCGCGCACCGGCGACAGTGCCGACAAGGCCGCCGCGACCAAGCCCGCCAAGGCCGAGGAGGCCCCGGCCGAGCAGCCCAAGGCCGCCCAGCAGCAGATCGACATCCCCGGCCAGCCGGCCCCCAAGCTCTCCGCTCCGCTCGAACAGGGAAGTGCCCCCCTCGACGACAAGTCCGGCAGCCGCGGCCGGCGCCGCGTCACCGCCGAGGCCGGCAGCCCCGAGACCGTGACCGCCGAGGCCAAGGCCCAGGGCGACACCAAGGTGGCCGACACCCGGACGGAGCAGGCCGACAAGGCCGAGAAGAACGACCGCGGCGACCGCGGCGACAAGGGCGACTCGGACGGCGGCGAGGGCCGCCAGGGCCGCCGTGACCGGCAGGGCCGCGGCCGTGACCGCGAGCGCGACCGTGACCGCCGCGGCAACAAGGGCGACGACCAGCAGGGCGGCGGCAACCGCAAGGAGCAGGGCGGCCGCCAGGACCGGCAGCAGCGCGACAACGGCCCGCAGGACGACTTCGACGACGACGGCAGTGGCCGCCGCGGCCGTCGGGGCCGGTACCGCGACCGCCGCGGACGCCGCGGCCGCGACGACTTCGCGGGCGAGCCGCAGGTGTCCGAGGACGACGTCCTGATCCCGGTCGCGGGCATCCTGGACATCCTCGACAACTACGCGTTCATCCGTACGTCGGGCTACCTCCCCGGCCCGAACGACGTCTACGTCTCGCTGGCCCAGGTCCGCAAGAACGGCCTGCGCAAGGGCGACCACGTCACCGGCGCGGTGCGCCAGCCCAAGGACGGCGAGCGCCGCGAGAAGTTCAACGCGCTCGTCCGCCTGGACTCGCAGAACGGCATGGCGCCCGAATCCGGGCGCGGGCGGCCGGAGTTCAACAAGCTGACGCCCCTCTACCCGCAGGACAGGCTCCGTCTGGAGACCGACCCGGGCGTGCTCACCACCCGCATCATCGACCTCGTCGCGCCGATCGGTAAGGGCCAGCGCGGTCTGATCGTGGCCCCGCCGAAGACCGGCAAGACCATGATCATGCAGGCGATCGCCAACGCGATCACGCACAACAACCCCGAGTGCCACCTGATGGTCGTCCTGGTCGACGAGCGTCCGGAAGAGGTCACCGACATGCAGCGGTCGGTGAAGGGCGAGGTCATCTCCTCGACCTTCGACCGTCCCGCCGAGGACCACACCACGGTCGCCGAGCTCGCCATCGAGCGCGCCAAGCGCCTGGTGGAGCTGGGTCACGACGTGGTCGTCCTGCTCGACTCCATCACCCGTCTGGGCCGCGCCTACAACCTGGCGGCGCCGGCGTCCGGGCGCATCCTCTCCGGTGGTGTCGACTCGACCGCGCTGTACCCGCCCAAGCGCTTCTTCGGCGCCGCGCGCAACATCGAGGACGGCGGCTCGCTGACCATCCTCGCGACGGCGCTCGTGGACACCGGCTCGCGCATGGACGAGGTCATCTTCGAGGAGTTCAAGGGCACCGGCAACGCCGAGCTCAAGCTCGACCGGAAGCTCGCCGACAAGCGCATCTTCCCGGCGGTGGACGTCGACGCGTCCGGCACCCGCAAGGAAGAGATCCTGCTCGGCAGCGACGAGCTGGCCATCACCTGGAAGCTGCGCCGTGTGCTGCACGCGCTCGACCAGCAGCAGGCCATCGAGCTCCTGCTCGACAAGATGAAGCAGACGAAGTCGAACGCCGAGTTCCTGCTCCAGATCCAGAAGACCACGCCGACGCCGGGCAACGGCAACGACTGATCTGGCGCCTGCGCCTCGTGCAGGTGAGCGGAAGGGGCCGGTCCCGTCTGACGACGGGACCGGCCCCTTCCGTTTGTAGAGACCTTGCCCACACAGAGAAGACTCGCCCGCCGTCACTGGCGGTAGCGCTGCGCTGTATGAAAGTGCAGGTGGGGGGCCAAAAGTACTAGACGGCCCGCACAGAGCGTAGTGGTCGGTACCCGGGGCGCACACAGAGTGCTATGCAACCCTTCTTTCGGATTTCACGTCTGACAAGTGACGGAAAGCCACGCCTGACCCTGAAAGCAGGGGGTACCCGACCGACCAGGACTGAGGAGCGCATGACTGACGAGAGCAGGGCCGCCGACGCGCCGAGGCGCGGCAGGCGCGGCCGTCGTCGCAAGCCGCGCAGCAAGCGCAAGAAGGCGCTCGTCATCACGGCCTGGACCGCCGCGGGTGTGGCCGTCCTCGGGGGGACCGGCCTCGGCTACGTCTATTTCAAGCTCAACGGCAACATCAAGGGCGTGGACATCAACGCCGCCCTCGGCACGGACCGCCCGGCGAACGTCGACAACGGCTCCCAGGACATCCTCGTCCTCGGCTCCGACTCGCGTTCCGGCAAGAACTCCAAGTACGGCAAGGACGAGGGCGCCGCCCGCTCGGACACGGCGATGATCGTGCACGTGTACAAGGGCCACAAGAAGGCCAGCGTGGTCTCCATACCCCGCGACACCCTCATCACCCGGCCCGAGTGCCCCGCCAAGGACGGCGGCACCGACCGGGGCGGGCAGCGACAGATGTTCAACACGGCGTACGAGGTGGGCGGCCCGGCCTGTGCCGTCAAGACCGTCGAGAAGATGTCCGGCATCCGCATGGACCACTATGTGGAAGTCGACTTCACGGGCTTCAAGAAGCTCATCGACACCCTCGGCGGTGTGGAGATCACCTCCAAGAAGGCCATCCACGACAAGGACAGCCACCTCGACCTGGAGGCCGGCACCCACCAGCTCTCCGGTGAGCAGGCCCTCGGTCTCGTCCGCACCCGGCACGGCGTCGGGGACGGCAGCGACCTCGGCCGCATCCAGCTCCAGCAGGCCTTCATCAAGGCCCTCATGAACCAGGTCAAGGACGTCGACCTGTTCGGCAACCCGAAGAAGCTGTACGACCTCGCCGACTCCGCGACCAGTGCCATCACCACCGACTCCGAACTGGACTCGGTCAAGGACCTGTACGGCTTCGCGGGCGGCCTCAAGGGCATCGGCTCCGGCGACATGAAGATGGTCACGCTGCCCATCCAGTACGACCCTGCCGACCCCAACCGCGTACTGCCCCTGGAGGAGGCCGACCAGCAGGTCTGGGACGCTCTCCGCGAGGACCGGCCGATCCCGAAGTCCGCCACCGAGAAGTCGGCCGGCGACAAGGGCAACGCGGGCGAGGTCGTCACCAGCGACTGACTCCCGCACCGGCGGCTCACCGCCGCACCGGCGCCGGACCCCGCTCCGGCGCGCCGGAGCCCCGCCGGGCAGGGCCGGGAATACTTCCGGCCCGACCCCGGTTTGGGCAGATGCGACCAGTCCTGGCAGACTGGTACGTCGGCCCCGGTTCACGCATCCGCATCCCGCGCCTGCGACCCGGTGCCCTCCCGAAACTAGGAGACACCTTGAAGCGCGACATCCACCCCGAGTACGTCGAGACGCAGGTCAGCTGCACCTGTGGCGCGTCGTTCACCACCCGCAGCACGATCTCCGGCGGCAGCATCCGCGCCGAGGTCTGCTCCGAGTGCCACCCGTTCTACACGGGCAAGCAGAAGATCCTCGACACCGGTGGCCGTGTGGCCCGCTTCGAGGCCCGCTTCGGCAAGGCTGCCGGCTCCGCCAAGAAGTAGCGAGCCATCCGCGCCGGTCTCCGGCCGCCCCGCACCGGGCGGCCGGGACCGGCGTTTGCCGTCCCGCAGCCCCTTCACGAAGACACACAGGAGCAGGAGCCCCCGATGTTCGAGGCGGTCGAGGAACTGGTCGGCGAGCACGCCGACCTGGAGAAGAAGCTCGCCGACCCTTCGGTCCACGCCGATCAGGCCAACGCGCGCAAGCTCAACAAGCGCTATGCCGAGCTGACGCCGATCGTCTCGACATACCGCACCTACAAGCGCCTCGGCGACGACATCGAGACGGCGCGTGAGTTCGCCGCGGACGATCCGGACTTCGCCGCCGAGGTCAAGGAGCTCGACAAGCAGCGCGACGAGGTCACCGAGAAGCTGCGCCTGCTGCTCGTCCCGCGCGACCCGAGCGACGACAAGGACGTCATCCTGGAGGTCAAGGCAGGTGCGGGCGGCGACGAGTCCGCGCTGTTCGCCGGCGACCTGCTGCGCATGTATCTGCGCTACGCCGAGCGCGTCGGCTGGAAGACCGAGATCATCGACGCCACCGAGTCCGAGCTGGGCGGCTACAAGGACGTCCAGGTCGCCGTGAAGACCAAGGGCGGCCAGGGCGCCACCGAGCCCGGCCAGGGCGTCTGGGCGCGCCTGAAGTACGAGGGCGGCGTGCACCGCGTGCAGCGGGTTCCGGCCACCGAGTCCCAGGGCCGCATCCACACCTCCGCGGCCGGTGTCCTGGTGACGCCGGAGGCCGAGGAGATCGACGTCGAGATCAACCCGAACGACCTGCGGATCGACGTCTACCGCTCCTCGGGGCCCGGCGGGCAGTCCGTCAACACCACGGACTCCGCCGTCCGCATCACCCACGTCCCCACCGGCGTAGTCGCCTCCTGCCAGAACGAGAAGAGCCAGCTCCAGAACAAGGAGCAGGCGATGCGTATCCTGCGCTCCAGGCTGCTCGCCGCGGCGCAGGAGGAGGCGGAGAAGGAGGCGGCGGACGCCCGGCGCAGCCAGGTCCGCACCGTCGACCGCTCCGAGAAGATCCGGACGTACAACTTCCCGGAGAACCGCATCTCCGACCACCGTGTCGGCTTCAAGGCGTACAACTTGGACCAGGTGCTCGACGGCGAACTCGACGCGGTCATCCAGGCCTGCGTCGACGCGGACTCCGCCGCGAAGCTCGCCGCCGCCTGACGCCCCGCACAAGACCCGTACGACGCCCCGGAGGACAGCGTGAACCTGCTGCTCGCGGAAGTGGCCCAGGCCACCCAGCGGCTGGCCGACGCCGGCGTGCCCTCGCCGCGCAACGACGCGGAGGAACTCGCCGCCTTCGTGCACGGCGTGAAGCGGGGCGAGCTGCACTCCGTCAAGGACGCCGACTTCGACGCCCGCTACTGGGAGACGATCG
>NZ_WPNZ01000044.1:0-2148 GCF_009755605.1 Streptomyces typhae | reverse complement strand
GCGAGGCGCGCGAGCCGCTCCAGCACATCACCGGGCGTGCCTTCTTCCGCTATCTGGAGCTCCAGGTCGGCCCCGGTGTCTTCGTGCCGCGCCCGGAGACCGAGTCGGTCGTCGGCTGGGCCATAGACGCGGTCCGCGCGATGGACGTCGTCGAGCCGCTGATCGTCGACCTGTGCACCGGTTCGGGCGCCATCGCGCTCGCCATGGCGCAGGAGGTGCCGCGCTCGCGCGTGCACGCCGTGGAGCTGTCCGCGGACGCCCTGAAGTGGACGCGGAAGAACGTCGAGGGGTCCCGGGTCGAGCTGCGCCAGGGCGACGCGCGCGACGCGTTCCCCGAACTCGACGGCCAGGTCGACCTCGTCATCTCCAACCCCCCGTACATCCCTTTGACGGAATGGGAGTACGTTGCGCCGGAGGCCCGCGACTACGATCCCGAACTCGCCCTGTTCTCCGGCGAGGACGGCCTCGACCTGATCCGCTCCATCGAGCGCACCGCGCACCGGCTGCTCCGGCCGGGCGGGGTCGTGGTGGTGGAGCACGCGGACACCCAGGGCGGCCTGGTGCCGTGGATCTTCACCGAGGAGCGGGGCTGGGCGGATGCGGCCGACCACCCCGACCTGAACAACCGGCCGCGGTTCGCGACCGCCCGCAAGGCGCTGCCGTGACGACCATGGCGACGAAGACGACGATGTACGTGATGTACGCCGACGAGACGTACGTGTACGAGGAGGCCCGCTAGATGGCACGGCGATACGACACCAACGACGCGACCGACCGTACGACCGGTCTGCGCGAGGCCGCGTCCGCCGTCCGCCGTGGCGAACTGGTCGTGCTGCCCACCGACACCGTGTACGGGATCGGCGCCGACGCGTTCAGCGCCGAGGCGGTCGCCGACCTGCTCGACGCCAAGGGCCGCGGCCGGTCCATGCCGACGCCCGTCCTCATCGGCTCCCCGAACACGCTGCACGGCCTCGTCACGGACTTCTCCGAGTCCGCCTGGGAGCTCGTGGACGCCTTCTGGCCCGGGGCCCTCACGCTGGTCGCCCGGCAGCAGCCCTCGCTCCAGTGGGACCTCGGTGACACCCGGGGCACGGTCGCCATCCGGATGCCGCTGCACCCGGTCGCCATCGAGCTCCTCACCGAGTTCGGGCCGATGGCCGTGTCCTCCGCCAACCTCACCGGGCACCCGGCGCCGGAGGACTGCGACGCGGCCCAGGAGATGCTCGGCGACTCCGTCTCCGTGTACCTGGACGGCGGCCCCACGCCCGGCATCGTGCCCTCCTCGATCGTGGACGTGACCGGCAAGGTCCCCGTCCTGCTCCGGGCGGGCGCGCTCGACGCCGACGAGCTCCGCAAGGTGGTACCCGACCTCGAGGTGGCCAATTGAGGGCCCCTGAGACGGGGCGTGGCATAGCGGGCCGTACCGAGCCCTCTGTGGTCTTCGGTGCCCCGGGAAGCGCCGGTACACCCGGCGGCTTCCGCATCCTCCACGTCAGCACCGGCAACGTCTGCCGCTCGCCCATCACCGAGCGGCTGACCAGACATGCCCTCGCCGACCGCCTCGGCGACCCCCTCACGGGCGGTCTGATCGTGGAGAGCGCGGGCACCTGGGGGCACGAGGGCGCCCCGATGGAGACCAACGCCGAGACCGTCCTCGCCGACTTCGGCGCGGACGCCTCCGGCTTCACCGGCCGTGAGCTCCTCGACGACCACGTCATCCGGGCCGACCTCGTCCTGACCGCGACGCGGGACCACCGCGCGCAGGTCATCTCCATGGGGCACTCGGCCGGCCTGCGCACCTTCACCCTGAAGGAGTTCACACGCCTCGTCCGGGCGATAGATCCGGCCACACTGCCCGACCCCGACGGGACCGACGGCGTCGTCGAGCGGGCCCGCGCCCTGGTGCGGGCCGCCGCCGCGCTGCGCGGGTGGCTGCTCGCCCCCAGCGCGGAGGCCGACGAGGTGTACGACCCCTACGGGGCGCCGCTGCCCTTCTTCCGCTCCGTCGGCGGCGAGATCCAGCAGGCCCTCGAGCCGGTGGTGACGGCGCTGACGGGGGTGCCGGCGGCGCGGGCGTAGTTCTTCGTGGGGGCGCCCCAGTTCGCCGGTGCGGCAGAGTTCTGGCGCGCGCCGAAGTTTCAGCCCGTC
>NZ_WPNZ01000043.1 GCF_009755605.1 Streptomyces typhae | reverse complement strand
GGGCGCGGGGAACGGCGCGCTCAGCCCGATCGGATCCGCAGTCGCGTCTGCTGAGTACTGCGCAGTCGCGTCTGCGGCGTTTTTGTGGTTGGCCGCGCAGTTCCTCGCGCCCCTGTGGGGGCGCCCCTGAGGGGAGCCGTGGTCCCCCCACCCGGGGGCACGGGGAACGTTGGTCCCCGTTGTGCGCGCCCCCGCGAGCGTGAGGCAGAATCGGCGCGATGAGCACCTACCGCGACCTCACGCACCGCGGCTCCGCCCGAGCCACCGTCCTGCGGACCGTGGGCACGCGTGAGCGACGTTCGCATCTGACGGCGCCGCGCGTCCCCACCGTCGGCATCGACATCGGCGGCACGAAGGTGATGGCGGGCGTCGTCGACGCCGACGGCAACATCCTGGAGACGCTGCGCACGGAGACGCCGGACAAGTCGAAGAGCCCGAAGGTGGTCGAGGACACCATCGTCGAGCTGGTCCTCGACCTCTCCGACCGGCACGACGTGCACGCCGTCGGCATCGGTGCCGCGGGCTGGGTCGACGCCGACCGCAACCGCGTCCTGTTCGCCCCGCACCTGTCCTGGCGGAACGAGCCCCTGCGCGACCGCATCTCAGGACGCCTCGCCGTACCCGTCATGGTGGACAACGACGCGAACACCGCCGCCTGGGCGGAGTGGCGCTTCGGCGCGGGCCGCGGCGAGGACCACCTCGTCATGATCACCCTGGGCACCGGCATCGGCGGCGCGATCCTGGAGGACGGCCAGGTCAAGCGGGGCAAGTTCGGCGTCGCGGGCGAGTTCGGCCATATGCAGGTCGTCCCCGGCGGCCACCGCTGCCCGTGCGGCAACCGCGGCTGCTGGGAGCAGTACAGCTCCGGCAACGCCCTGGTCCGCGAGGCCCGCGAGCTGGCCGCCGCCGACTCCCCGGTGGCGTACGGCATCGTCGACCGGGTGCAGGGCAACATCCCCGACATCACCGGCCCCCTCATCACCGAGCTGGCCCGCGAGGGCGACGCCATGTGCGTCGAACTGCTCCAGGACATCGGCCAGTGGCTCGGCGTCGGCATCGCCAACCTCGCCGCCGCCCTCGACCCGTCCTGCTTCGTCATCGGCGGCGGCGTGAGCGCCGCCGACGACCTGCTCATCGGCCCCGCGCGGGACGCCTTCCGCCGCCACCTCACCGGCCGCGGCTACCGCCCCGAGGCCCGCATCGCCCGCGCCCAGCTCGGCCCCGAGGCCGGCATGGTGGGCGCCGCCGACCTGGCCCGCCTGGTCGCCCGCCGCTTCCGCCGCGCCAACCGCCGCCGCGTCGAGCGCTACGAACGCTACGAGCGCTACGCCGAGGCCCGCCGCTCCAACGACCGCACCGCCCAGGGATCCCAGTAGATGACCGTGCCCCGCCAGCCCTCGTCCCCGGACCTGCCCGGCCGGTCCGGCCCCGACGGGGAGCGGCAGCGTCCCCCCGAGGACCGCCGCCACATGATCCGCCGCCGCTGGCTCACGGCGACGACGATCGTGCTCCTCATCGGCGTACCCGCCGTGTATCTGCTGATCTCCGCGAACCAGAGCCGCAACAGCGGCCGCGACAAGGAGAAGAAGTACTCCGCGACCGGCCTCACCGCGGGCTGGCCCTCCAAGGTGCAGCGCCGCCTGTACGACGTACCGATCCCGCCGTACTCCGAAGAGGTCGCCTACTACGAGACGAACAACTGGCGCACCAGCCGTCTCTACGTCCAGTTCCTCACCAGCAACGAGGGCCTGGACAAGTTCCTCAAGCAGACCGGCACCGGCAAGGGCACGGGCGCGCTGAAGGCGGACGACATCACCATCAGCAAGCGCGACCGCAACGTCGTCGGCTGGGAGTTCACCGACCCCGGCCCCTGGCTCGGCCTCTCGCACGAGATGAAGAACCCGACGCCCACCCAGGACATCGTGGTCAACCGCTCCGACCCGCACCATCCGATGGTGTACGTGGTGTCGACGACGACGCCGTAGCGCGCGGGCGGCAAGTCGGCCGAGGCCGTGGCGGGTTCCGCCGCGGCCTCGTAGCATGTCGCCATGATCCTCAGCCGTCGCAGCCCTGTCACCGGCGCCCTCCGGGCCCGCGCGCTGCCGTCGCACGGCTGTTGTCGATCCTGCTGATCCTCTCCGGCTCCCTCTCTACGTAGCTCCTCGTAGCTCCTCGTAGTTCCTCGTAGTTCCCCGTAGTTCCAGGTAGCCCCAGGCTCTTCCCGCGCGCCGTCGACCTGCCGACGACACGCGGCACTTCGCGCATCCACGAGACCGGCACGTCCGCCGCGGAAGGCTGATCCGATGACCCCGAGCACCCCGAGCACCCCGCGTACTCCAAGCAGCCCGCGCACGCCGACGGCCTCGGCCGGCACGCTCGGCGAAGCCGCGTACGACCGCCTCCGGCTGCGGCAATGGCTCACGGGCGAGGCCCGCGCCGCCGGAGTGGCCCGCCGTGACGTCCTGCGCCTCGCGGGCGTCGCCGCGACCGTCCCCGTCCTGGGCGGCGCCCCGCACGCCCACGCCGCCCCCGGAACCGCTCCCGGCATCGTCAAACCGCTCCCCGACGACGTGTTCACCGTACGCGGCACCAACGCTGAGACCCGCTTCGAGGCGCTCGCGGCGACCGGCCGCCTGACCCCCGCGTCGCACTTCTTCGTCCGCAACCACACCACGACGCCCCGCCTCGACGCCGGCACCTGGCGTCTGACGGTCTGGGGCGACGGACTCACCGGCGGCGCACGCGAGTTCACCCTCGCGGACCTGAAGCGCCTGCCGTCGGCCTCGCGCACGGCGTTCGTGGAGTGCGCGGGCAACGGCCGCAGCCTCTTCACCACCCAGCAGGGCCGGCAGGTGTCCGGCACGGCCTGGACGCTCGGCGCCGTCGGCCAGGCGCACTGGCGCGGCGTCCGGCTGGCCGACGTCCTGAGCCGGGCGGGCCTCGCGCGCCACGCGGTGGACGTCATGCCCCGCGGCCTCGACGACGACTACATCACCGCGGACGGCACGAACCTCGGCCGCGTACGCCGGCCGCTGCCGCTCGCCAAGGCCCTGGACGACGTACTCCTCGCGTACGAGATGAACGGCGAGCCGCTGCCGCCCGATCACGGGCACCCGGTGCGCGTCGTCGTGCCGTCCTGGATCGGCGTCTCCTCCGTGAAGTGGGTCGGCGACATCGAGGTGTCGACGACGCCCCTGTACTCGCCCTGGAACACCGACTTCTACCGTCTCTTCGGCCCCGGCCACCCGCCGCAGGGCTCCGTCCCCCTCACCCGCCAGACCCTGAAGTCGGCCTTCGAGCTGCCGTGGAACGCGCGCTTGGCGGCCGGGACGCGGCACCGTCTGACGGGCCGCTCCTGGTCGGGTGGCGGCGCCGTCGACCGCGTCGAGGTCAGCACCGACGGCGGCGGCACCTGGCGCCGCGCCCGTCTGCACGACGTACCGCGGCGCGGCAGCTGGGTCCGCTGGTCCGCCGACTGGCACCCCCGCGCCCCCGGCCCCGCCGTGCTGCTCGCCCGCGCCACGGACACCACCGGCCGCACCCAGCCGGCCACGACCGCGCACAACACGCAGGGCTACCTGTTCGACGCGGTGGTGCGGCACCCGGTGACGGTGGAGTGAAACGCTCGATGTGAAGAGAGGGCTGGGACGGGCGGCGCGTCGGTCCACCGGGGTTCGCCGGTCCACCTGGGCGCGTCGGTCCACCGGGGCGCCTCAGTCCACCGGGGCGCGCCATCCCTCGTACGCCGCCACCGCCACCGCGAGGTCCTCCCAGGCCATGCCCGCCGACTTGAACAGGCGCGGCCGCCCGGCCTCCACGGGCACCTCGCCGCGGGCCAGTTCGCGCAGCGTGCGCAGCCGTCCGAGGTCGAAGCGGGCGGTGGCGACCGCCTGCACGATGTCCCCGCACTCGCGCATGGCCACGGACCGGGACTCGGCGACCACCGTGGCCCGGCCGACGAGGCGTTCGTCGACCTCGCGCGCGTCGGGCTCGTGCGCGCCGACCGCCGCCACCGTCGCGTGCGGGGCGAGCAGCGCGCTGTCGAACAGCGGCTCGCGGGCGGTCGTGCAGCAGCACACGACGTCGGCGTGCGCGACGTCCTGCGGTGTCGCGGCGGCCGCGGTGAGACCGGCGGCACGGCAGCGGTCCACGAACGCGGCCACCCGCTCGCGGTCCCGCCCGACCACGTCCACGTGCGCGAGGCCGGGGCGCACCGCCCGTACGGCCTCCACGTGCCCCCAGGCCTGCGGCCCGGTCCCGAACACGAGCAGCCGCGCGGCGTCGGGCACGGCGAGGCGGCGGATCGCCGCACCCGACACCGCGGGCGTGCGCAGCGAGGTCAGGGCGGTGCCGTCGAGCAGGGCGAGCGGCTGATGGGTGTCGCCGTCGATGAGGAAGTACAGGCCCTGGATGCGGGGGAGCCCGCGCGCCGGGTTGCCGGGCGTCGCGGTGACGACCTTCACGCCCGCGTACGAGCTGGTCGACGACGGCATGAGCAAGAGCTGACCACCTGTCAGCCCGATGACGTTCCTGGCCGGTTCGGCCTCGGGGTCGAGTCCGCCACGCACCAGCGCGTCCTCGACGGCTTCGACGGCGGCGCCCATGGGGACGAGCAGGGCGAGGGCCGCGGCGTCGAGGTGGGGGAGTGGGTGGTCGGAGACCTGGGGCGCGGGGAGGGCGCCGGGGGCTGTGGCGCCGGGGGTCGAAGGGGCACGGGTCGCGGCCGGAGGTGAGGCCGCGCCGGGAGCGGGGTGGTGCGGTGCCGGGGCTTCGCATGCGGATGCGGATGCGGATGTGGGTGTGGATGCGGGTGCTTCGGGTGCCGGGTCCTGGGGTGCCGGGGCGTCGTGGTCGGGGATCATCCGGTGATCCTCACCTGACGGGCCGTGAGCAAACCTGGGTCTTCTGGGTCTTCTGGATCTTCTGGGTCTTCTCCGTACTGGCGCCGGTGCTAGGGCGCGGGCGTCGGGGCATCGCCTCCCGTCTCCGTCTCGGCCAGCGACCGGACGACGGACTGCAGTACCCGGGCGGCCCAGTCGCTGTTGCTCAGGCCGAAGGACTCCGCGATCCGGGTGATCTGGTCGAACTCGCCGACCGGCAGGTCGATCTCTATCCTCGCCGCGCGGCCCGCGGACCCGGCGCCGTCCGCGGGGACCGGCTGCCGGCCGGCGGACCGCCCTGCCACGGCCACCGCCGACGCGGCCGTGCCGCTCCCGCGCTCGGCGACGCCGGCCCGGACCTGCTTCCGCAGGGTGTTGCGGGACCAGGCGTGCTGCTCGGCCCGGCGCAGCCAGTAGTCCTGCTCCGGGGCGGGCAGCCGGGCCACCTCCGCGTGGTGCGCGAAGCTGAGCGCCTCGTGCCGCCGGTGGTGCTCGAACCTGCGGGCCACCCAGGCGTAGTTGCGCAGGGTCTGGTAGTCGAGCCCGGTGCGCTCGATCGCGTCACGGTACCGCGGGCCGTACGTGCTCTCGCCGTAGATCATCCAGTCCGCGAGCCACCAGACAAAAGAACTCGACACGTCTCTCAGCTGATTTCCGAAGGCCTCCCAGGATTGTCTGGCCATGCCGGGAGGAAAGGTGATTCCTTTTCTGTCCAGAGAAGCGTGCGCGGTCAGGCTGCTGAGTGGTGCCTCGGCCCTCTCCTCGTAAGCGGACAAGGGTAATTGGACATCGCTGAAAATCATGGTGCGTACCCACCTCTCGCTGCATCGGTCCCGTCGGGTCCCTCACCGCGCGACCAGCGCGAACCACCCACTCCGTGGCCCGGTCACGCGCATGGTGGAAGGTGATTCAACCACCGGGGAAACCGGCCGTCACGCCGCGTGCGGAAATGCGTCCCGTTGGCATGACAGCGACCCGTCGCGGTGTTCTCCGGGCGAACCTTTATCGCCGGGTCACGTCGTACTCCGCCACGCGCGGGTGTCGCCGCAGACCAGAGCGTCGCCGATGTCCCCGATCTCCTTTCTCACCCCGCGCCGGTACGGCTTCCGCCCCACGCCCCGCAGGACGGGAGACCCGTACGGCAAGATGAGCGACGTGCGATTCATGCTGCTCGGGCCGCTGGAGGTCCGGACCGGGGACGGGGCGGTGCTCGACGTGCCGGGCGCCCGGCTGCGCGCGCTGCTGTGCGCGCTCGCTCTGGAACCGGGGCGGATCGTCACCCGGCCGCGGCTCGTGGAGTTCATCTGGGGGGACCAGCCGCCCACGGACGAGGTCAACGCCGTGCAGGCGCTGGTGTCCAGGCTCCGCAGGGTGCTGCCGGAAGGGTCGGTGGAGGCGGAGTCCGGGGGGTATCGGCTCGCCGTGGCGCCCGACGCCGTCGACGTGAGCCGGTTCGAGGACCTGGTCGGCAGGGCCCGCGCCGCCGCCGACGTGACGCGGAAGGCGGAGCTGCTGCGCTCCGCCCTGGAACTGTGGCGCGGCAAGGCGCTGGAGGACGTGGCGCTGTACGGCAGCGCGACGTTCGACGCCGCCGTCGCCCGCCTCGACGAGCTGTACCTCGCCGCCCTCGGCGACCGCGTGGACGCCGACGTCCGCCTCGGCCACGGACCGGAGCTGATCTCCGAACTGGCCGGGCTCGTGGCCGCGTACCCGCTGCGGGAAGGGCTCGTCGCCGCGTCGATGCGCGCGCTCGCCGCGTCGGGCCGCGGCACCGAGGCGCTGATCGTGTACCAGCAGCTGCGCGAGCGGCTCGCGGAGGCCGTGGGCGTCGAACCCTCGGCCGAGCTCGCCGCGCTGCACACCGCGCTGCTGCGCGGGGACCTCGGCGGCCGCACGGACAACCACCGCACCAACCTGCGCGCCGGACTGACCAGTTTCGTCGGCAAGGACGACGATCTCGCCGCGGTCCGCGGCCTGGTCGCCGGGCACCGCCTCGTCACCCTCACGGGACCCGGCGGCTCGGGCAAGACCCGCCTGGCCACGGAGGCGGCGCGGCTGCTGCTCGGCGACCTGCCCGACGGCGCCTATCTGGTCGAGCTGGCGCCGGTGCGGGCGGGCGGTGAGCTCGCGCAGGTCGTGCTCACCTCGATCGGCCTGCGCGACCAGGCGCTGCTCGGCGGCGCCACCGCGGGCGACCCCGTCGACCGGCTGGTCGCCGCCGTCCGGGACCGCGCCCAACTCCTCGTACTCGACAACTGCGAGCACATGATCGACGCGGTCGCGGAGTTCGCGGACCGGCTGCTCGGTCAGTGCCACCGGCTGCGGATCCTCGCCACGAGCCGGGAGCCGCTCGGCATCACCGGCGAGGCGCTGTGGCAGGTGGAGCCGCTCGCGCTGCCCGCCGCGCGGGCGGTCCCCGCCGAGGCCGCGGCCTCGCCCTCGGTGCGGCTGCTGCGGGACCGGGCCGGCGCGGTGCGCAAGGACCTCGCCGCCAACGAGCAGACCCTGGCCGCCATGGCCCGGATCTGCCGCGCCCTCGACGGGATACCCCTGGCCATCGAACTCGCCGCGGCACGGCTGCGCACCATGTCCGTGGAACAGCTCGCCCACCGGCTCGACGACCGCTTCCGCCTGCTGAGCAGCGGCAGCCGCACGGCGCTTCCCCGGCACAAGACGCTGCGCGCCGTCGTCGACTGGAGCTGGGACCTGCTCACCGAGGCCGAGCGCGCCGTGCTGCGGCGGCTCTCGGTGTTCGCGGGCGGGGCGACCCTGGAAGCGGCCGAACGGGTGTGCGCCGACGGGCTGGGAGACGGGGAGCACGTCCTCGACGTGCTGACCGCCCTCATCGAGAAGTCCCTGCTGTTCGCCGACGACTCGGTCGTCCCGCGCTACCGGATGCTGGACACCATCAGGGAGTACGCGGCCCACCGCCTCGCCGAGGCCGGCGAGGTCGAGCGCGCCCACCGCGCCCACCTCGCCCACTTCACCGAACTCGGCGAACGGGCCGAGCCCCAGCTGCGCCGGGCCGGGCAACTCCACTGGCTGGCCACGCTCCAGGCCGAGCACGACAACATCAACGCCGCCCTGCGCGGCGCCATCGCCGAGGGCCGGGCCCACGAGGCGATGCGGCTCGTCGTCGCCGTCGGGTGGTACTGGCTCCTGAGCGGCCGCAAGGTCGAGGGCACCGAACTGAGCGTCCAGGCGGCCTCCCTCGACGGCGAGGTGCCCGACGACGTACGGGCCATGGCGTACGCCGTGGTGACGATGTTCCTGACCTCCGGGGTGCAGGGCGACCAGTACCAGGCGCAGGAGTGGATCCACGAGGCGTACCGGTACGCCAAGGGCAGCACCCGCCGCCACCCGCTGCTCGGCTTCGTCGTACCGCTGGAGCGGATGGTGCGGGAGCCGGGCGCGTTCCTGCCCGCGTTCGAGCCGCTGCTCACCGACGACGACGCGTGGGTGCGCGCCCTGGCCCGGCTCACCCGCGGCCGCCTCGGGCTCAGCCTCGGCCGCGGCGAACCGGAGTCCGTCGTGGACATCGAGGTGGGCCTGAGCGAGTTGCGCGCGCTCGGCGACCGGTGGGGGATGTCCCTCGCGTTGCAGTCACTCGCCGACTGCCTCGCCCCGCGCGGCGAGTTCGCCCGCGCCTGCGAGCTCTACGACCAGGCGATCACGGCCCTGACCGAGCTGGGCGCGGTCGAGGACGTCGTCGGCCTCCGCGCGCGCCAGGCCCAGCTGCACTGGTTGCTCGGGGACACGGCCCGCAGCGACGCCGCCCTCGCCGAGGCGCAGCGCTGCGCGGACCGCGTCGCCTGGCCGGACGCGCTCGCCGAACTGCATCTGCACAAGGCACAGCTGGCCCGCTGGCGCGGCGCGAGGGACGAGGCGCACGCCCAGCTCACCGCGGTGCGGACGCTGCGCCGCGACACCGGGACCAGCGGCTATCTGCACATCACCCTCCAGGATCTGTACGGCTATCTCGCCGAGGACGTGGAGGAGTCCCGGGCGTACCGGACCGAGGCGTTCCGCGCGGCCGTGACCGCGGGCCACCGGCCGGTGATCGCACAGATGCTGATCGGTCTCGCGGACCTCGCCCTGCGCCAGGGCCGCGACGAGCAGGCGGTGCGGCTGCTCGCGGCGAGCGAGGGCCTGCGGGGCGTACCGGACCGCTCGCAGCCGGACGCCGTCCGGATCGGCGAGGGCGCGCGCGGGCGCCTCGGCGAGGAGGCGTTCGCCGAGGCGGAGCGCGCGGGTCGCGGGGCGGACTGGCGCGAGCTCGCGGAAGCGACGCTCGCTTCGTGAGCCGTGCTCGCGTCGTTCCTCACGCCCGCCTCGTGTGTCATGCCCGCCTCGTGCGTCACGCCCGCTTCGTGAACTTCGCCCGTGCCCGCAGGTATCCGAACAGGGCGAGGCCTACGCACCAGGCGGCCGCCTGGATCGCCGGGCTCGCCGACGGGTCGCCCGCCAGGAGCCCGCGCAGGGTCTCGGTGATCGGGGAGAACGGCTGGTACTCCGCGAACTGACGCGCCCCGGCACCCATGTTGCCGGTCTCGACGAACGCGTTGCTCAGGAAGGGGAGCATCATCAGCGGGACGACGGCGAAGCCCGCGTTCTCCGGTGTCCTCGCGCCGAGCCCGAGCGCGACGGTCAGCCATCCGACGGCGAACAGCGCGAGCAGGACCGTCCCGAGCACGCCGAGCCACTGCAACGGGCTCGCGTCGGGCCTGAAACCCATCGCCAGGGCGATGAGGACGATGAAGACGATCGACGCCAGGCTGCGCAGCATGCTCGCGACCACATGCGCGACGAGCACCGCGCTGGGGGAGACGTCCATGACGCGGAACCGGTTGATGATGCCGGTCGCCATGTCGGACTGCACGGCGATCGCGGTGGCGCTCACCCCGTAGCCGATCGTCATCATGATCACGCCCGGTGTCGCGTAGTCGATGTAGTCGACGCCGCCGACGTCGAAGGAGCCCCCGAAGACGTGCACGAACATCAGCATCATGACGATCGGGAAGAGGACGGCGTTGAAGAGCGCCGTGGGATTGCGCAGGGTGTGCCGGAAGTTGCGCTGCAACATGGTCGAGAAGTCGGCCAGCGAGGCCGTCATGGCGCTCATCACGCAGTCACCGCCGTGTTCGTGTCGTCCGAGTCGTGGGGGCCGGCCTGGTCGTTCGCGTCGACCACGTCGACCGTGTCGTTCGCATCGGTCGTGTCGCTCGCCTTGCCGGTGAGCGCGAGGAAGACGTCGTCGAGGTCGGGTGTGTGCAGGGACATCTCCTCGACCTCGACCGCGTGCTCGTCGAGCCGGGCGAGCAGCGCACGGTACGTCCGCATGCCGCCGTCGCCGGGCACATGCAGGCTCAGGGCCTCGTCGTCCCTGGTGGCGCCGGGCAGGACCGCCGCTCCGGCGTCCAGTTCCCGCTGGTCACGGAAGCGCAGCCGGATGTGGCTGCCGGGGACCCGGCGCTTGAGCTCGGCGGGGGTGCCCTCGGCGACGATCCGGCCGTGGTCGAGGACGGCGACGCGGTCGGCGAGCTTGTCGGCCTCCTCCAGGTACTGCGTGGTGAGGAAGATGGTCACGCCGTCGGCGACCAGTTCCCGGACGATGGCCCACAGGGTGAGGCGGCTGCGCGGGTCCAGGCCCGTGGTGGGCTCGTCGAGGAAGATGATCTGCGGTTTGCTGACCAGCGTCATGGCGAGGTCGAGCCTGCGGCGCATGCCGCCGGAGTAGGTCGCCGCAGGCTTCCCCGCGGCGTCGGCGATGTCGAACCGGTCGAGCAGCCGCCGCGTCACCTGCCGGCCCTCCTCTTTCGGCAGCCGCAGCAGCCTCGCCGTCATCAGGAGGTTCTCCGCACCCGTGAGGAGGCCGTCCACCGCGGCGAACTGTCCGGTGACGCCGATCGCCCTGCGCACCGCCCTGGTCTCGGTCGCCACGTCGTGCCCGGCGACCACGGCCCGGCCCGCGTCGGGCGTGAGCAGCGTGGTCAGCACGTTCACCGTGGTGGTCTTCCCGGCGCCGTTGGGCCCGAGCAGGGAGAAGATCGTGCCCGCCCGTACGTCCAGGTCGATCCCGTCGAGAACGGTCGTGTCCTTGTAGGCCTTGCGCAGCCCGCTGGCTGCGATCGCTGTACCAAACATGACAGCCATGCTCGGGGCCCGTCTTGACACCGGGCGGTCCCCGACCTGACACGACCCCTGACACGGCCTGACACGGCCCTGACACGGCTGGCTGAGCCTCCGTCAGGTGACTTACCGGGTGCCGACGGCCATGGGCGGGGCGATCGCGGGCACCACACCCGTCGACCAGCGCCGTCCCGGACTTCCGCCCGGACCGGGCGCTGTGGACGCGGCGGACGCCGTATGCCTGACCGACCCGGGCGGGTCGACGCTGCCGGCCGTCGGCCACCGCGAGGGCGGCGTCCGGTTCCGGGACGCCGCCGAGTGCGAGCCGCTCGGGCAGGACGCCGAGAAGAACCCTCAGCCGGGACGAGAAGAACCCTCAGCCGAGACGAGAAGAACCCTCAAGGGTAGGTGACCCGGAAGGCACTGACCCACGGGCCGATGCTGCCGTAGCCGGTGCGGTCGATGGTGATCGCACCTCCGGAGCAGTTGTCGTGGTCCCACAGTTCCACTCTGGCGCTGCTTTCTGTGCGGGCGGATGCGACGCGGTCGTTCCAGGTGTGGCCGACGGGTGTGCATTCTCCCGTGTTGCCGTACAGCCACGCGTTCCCGCCGGTGAAGCCGGTTGACATGTAGGCGTGCCAGAGCGCGGCCCGCGCGCCGGGGGGTCTGGCTGACGAGTTGGAGGATGTGGGTTCGATGGGCTGGGCGGATGCCGGGAGCGCGATGATGAGGGTGCCTGCCAGGGGTGCAGCCGCGGCGAGGAGTCTGCGTAAGACGGGCAAGGTGTCTCCTTCAGTCGGTCATGTCGTGTCCGGACGAATGAGGCTCTGAACATGAGGCTCTGAAAAGGGCCGAAGCGCGAGCCGAGACGTCAAGTGGCGTGCTGCGCGCACGGAGAGGGCGAGGCCGAGGGCCCATGGCGGCGCCGGTCTCCGCTCGTTCGGCCCGACATCGGGTGAGGCGGCTGTGCCTGTTGCTGCCGGTGGCCGCAACCAGGTGTGCGGGCCGTCGCCGACTGTTCGAAAGTACTCGAAACTTCAAGCACTGTCACGGGGTGGGACGTCGGCGGAGCGCGTCGTGTGGGGTGGGACGTCGGCGGAGCGCGTCGTGGGGATGAACTGCGCGCTGTGCTGCTCCAGGCCGCTGAGGATGAGGGCGAGGCCCGCCTCGAATGCCGTCTCGTGATCCAGTACGGGGACGTCGTCCGGCAGGTCCTCGCCGTCCGGCGCATCCGTGTCCGCCTGTTCCTCCAGGACGCAGCCGACCGTGTAGCGGCCGGCGGCCAGCATCGCCATCTGCGCCTCCCGCTCGGGTACGCCGGAGGTGACCAGGAAGGCCATCTTGCGGCGGATCCGGTCGAGGTCGCCGGTGGGAGTGCTGCCGGCGTGCAGCCGGGCGCCGTCACGGCGCATCAGGAGCGTGCGGCGGAAGCTGCGGGAGTTCTCCAGGAACCACGCGCGCCAGTCGTCCTCGGGGGACGGCAGCGGCGCGTCGGCGTGCGGGGCCATGGCCGCCTCCGCCATGGCTGCGAGGAGGTCCTTCTTGGTCCGGAAGTGGTAGTAGAGCGACGGCTGTTCGACGCCGAGCCGCTTGGCCAGCCGCCTGGTGCTGACCGTTTCCAGGCCGACGTCGTCCAGCAGATCCAGCGCCTCTGTGACGACGGTCTCACGGTTCATCTTGGTCACGTTGACATTCTATCGCTGATAGAAGACTGTGGAAGAAGAATCAATCACCGATAGATTTTGGGGTGGTCGAACGTGACGACCGAGATCGCGAAGCGGCCGCTGCGGATCCTCGTCGCCGGCGGCGGCGTCGCCGGGCAGGCGCTGGCCTTCTGGCTCACCCGCGGCGGTCACCAGGTGACGGTCGTCGAGCGCTTCCCGGCGCTGCGCGCCTCGGGCGCACAGGTCGACCTGCGAGGACAGGGCATCGAGGCAGTCGCGCGCATGGGCCTGCTGGAGACCGTGCGCGGCCGACTGGTGGACGAGGCGGGCGTCGCCTTCGTCGACTCCCGCGGCAGGCCGAAGGCGACGATCATGGCGAACACCTCCGGCAAGGGGCGTCAGACCCTGACCTCCGAGTACGAGATCATGCGCGGTGACCTCGTCGGCATCCTGCACGAGGCGGCCAGGAACGACACCGAGCACGTCTTCGGCAAGAGCGTCGACGGCTTCGACCAGGACACGCGCCGGGTCACCGCGCACTTCTCGGACGGGACCTCCGGCGAGTACGACCTGCTGATCGGCGCCGACGGGCAGGGCTCACGCATCCGGCGGGCGCTGCTGCCGGAGGGCGTCGACCCGTACTGGCGCGTGGGCATCCACATGGCCTACTGGTTCGTGCCGCGCACTGCCTCCGACACCGACATCCGCGACACCTGCATGGTCCCGGGCGGACGGCAGATCATGCGGCGCAGCCACAACGCGACCGAGACCCAGGTGTACTTCGTGCTGCGCGAGGAGTCGGCGGAAGCGTCCGCGGTCCACCGCGCCCCCGTCGAGCAGCAGCAGAAGTTCTGGGCCGAGCGGTTCCGGGACGCCGGATGGCAGACCGACCGGTTCATCGAGGGCATGAAGGACAGCCCGTTCTTCTATTCCCAGGAGGTCGCCCAGGTGCGCATCGACAACTGGGCCGAGGGCCGGGTGGTCCTGGCCGGGGACGCCGCGCACTGCGCATCCCGCTACAGCGGCATGGGGGTCTCCGGCGGACTGGTCGGCGCCCATGTCCTGGCCGGGGAGATCAACCGGCACGCGAACGACCGGCCGACCGGGCTGCCGGCCGCGCTGGCGAACTACGACCGCGTCCTGCGGCCCTTCGTCGACGAGATCCAGGGCAAGGTCGATCCCCGCATCCTGCGCGTGGGTATGCCCATGACCAAGCACGCCATCAGCGCCTTCCAGAACGCCACCGCGCTGGCCTGCTTCTTCCGCATCCCCGACCTCGTCGCCCGGTTCTCGAAGAAGGACCGCGGCGGCCACTGGCAGCTGCCGTCCTACGCCGACGCTCACGCCGCCTGAGCCGCACCCGTGCCGCCCTCGGAGTGCGGGTCCACGAGGGGACGCGGACCGGCCGGCGGGCGGGAGCGGCCAGGTGTCCCGACCCCTTGGGCGACGGTTCCTCGCCGCGCCCGTACCGCAGGTGCAGTACGGGCGGGTGTCCGCAGATGCGGGACGACGTCGCGGCCGATGTTGCCAACGATGGGGACGAAGCCGCGGACCGTCCGCGCCCTGCGGGCGCATGGCACGGCTGCGGCACCATCCCCCTCCTCTTCGACTGGAGTGCCTTGTCATGGCTTCCTTGCTCTATCGGCTCGGCCGGTTGTCCTTCCGGCGGCGCCGCTGGGTCGCTCTCCTGTGGGTGGCGATCCTGGCGGCGTGTTCCTTCGCCGCTCTCAGTGCCCCGGCCGCGGAAGAGGACGGGTTCTCCATGCCGGGCACCGAGTCGCAGAAGGCGTTCGACCTGCTCGACGAGCGCTTCCCCGGTGACAACGCGGAGGGCGCGGACGCACGCGTCGTCTTCGCCGCGCCTGACGGGCAGAAGGTGACCGCCCGCGAGAACCGGGCGGCTGTCGAGAAGGTCGTGGACACCATCGGGCGCGGCTCCCAGGTGAAGGACACATCGAGTCCCTTCGCGCCGGAATCCGTCAGCAAGGACGCCACCACCGCGTTCGCGACCGTCACGTACACCGTCTCCAGCGACGACCTGAGCGAGGCCACGTCCGCCGCGCTCATGGACGCCGTCGAAGACGGCCGCGCGGCGGGGCTGACCGTGGAGGTCGGAGGCTCGGCCGTCGACGGCGGCCCCGAACTCGGCGGCGTCACCGAACTGATCGGCATCGCTGTCGCCGCGCTCGTGCTGTTCATCACCTTCCGCGCGACGGTCGCCGCCGGACTTCCTCTGGTCACCGCCCTCATCGGTCTGGGCGCCGGAGTCTGCGCCATCGTCGCCGCGGGCATGTCCACCACGACGATCACTCTGGCCCTGATGCTGGGTCTGGCCGTGGGCATCGACTACGCCCTGTTCATCGTCTCCCGCTACCGCGCCGAACGGACCGCGGGGCACGGGCCGCAGGAGGCCGCCGGCCGGGCGGTGGGCACCGCCGGATCCGCGGTCGTCTTCGCCGGCGCCACCGTCGTCATCGCCCTGGCCGGGCTGTCCGTGGCGGGCGTGCCGATGCTGACCGACATGGGGCTGGCCGCCGCCGGAACCGTCGTCATCGCCGTGCTCGTCGCTCTGACGCTGCTGCCCGCCCTGCTCGGCTTCTTCCCCCAGGCCGTCCTGGCGCGCGCCCAGCGCCGCGGCGCCACCACCACCGTACGCGCGAAGGAGCCCGCGGGCAGCCGGTGGGCCCGTTCCGTCATCCGCCGGCCTGTGGCGACGCTGCTGCTCGGCGTGGCGGGTCTCGGCGTCGTCGCCCTCCCGGCACTGGATCTCCAACTCGGCCTGCCCGGTGACGAGGCACAGCCCACTTCGACCACTCAGCGCCGTGCCTACGACGCACTCGCCGACGGCTTCGGCCCCGGCTACAACGGGCCCCTGACCATCGTCGTCGACGCCAAGGGCGCCGACGACGCGAAGGCCGTCGCCGCTCAGGCCCGCACGGCCCTGACTGCCACCGACGGCGTCGTGGACGTCTCACCGGCCACCTTCAACAAGGCCGGCGACACCGCGATCATCGCCGCGGTGCCCAGCACCGGCCCGAGCGCCGGGGCGACCGAGGACCTCGTCCACACGATCCGCTCCGAGGCCGCGGACCTGAAGACGGCCTCCGGCGCCTCCATGCTGGTGACCGGTCGGACCGCGATGAACATCGACGTCTCGAACAAGGTCACCGCCGCCCTCGTCCCCTACCTCGCGGTCGTGGTGGGACTCGCCGTCCTGCTTCTGACGATCGTCTTCCGTTCGATCCTCGTCCCGCTCAAGGCGGCCCTCGGCTTCCTGCTCTCGGTCGCCGCGGCCTTCGGTGTGATCGTCGCGGTCTTCCAGTGGGGCTGGCTCGCCGACCTGCTCGGCGTCGCCCAGACCGGACCTGTGATGAGCATGATGCCGATCTTCCTGATCGGTGTGGTCTTCGGCCTGGCCATGGACTACGAGGTCTTCCTCGTGACCCGCATCCGCGAAGCCCACGTCCACGGCGAAGCGCCCGCACGGGCCGTCGTCACCGGCTTCAGGCACAGCGCCCGCGTCGTCGTGGCCGCCGCCGTCATCATGATCGCCGTATTCGCCGGATTCATCGGCATGGCCGACTCGATGATCAAGATGCTCGGTCTGGGGCTGGCCGCCGCCGTCCTCTTCGACGCGTTCGTCGTTCGCATGACCATCGTCCCGGCCGCTCTCGCCCTCCTGGGGCAGGCGGCGTGGCGGCTGCCCGAGTGGCTGGACCGGCTGCTGCCCGACTTGGACATCGAAGGCGAAAGACTCGCTCGCACCCTCGCGGCCGAGCCCTCCGCCCCGGCGGCGCCTCCGGCACGTGACGAATCGGTGCACGCCTGACCCACCGCCGCCCCGGAGCGCCCGCCAACCCGCGGGCCCTCCGCCGTGCCCGCCAACCCGCGGGCCCCGCCGCCGCCCCGGAGCGCCCCTCCAACCCGCGGGCCTCCGGGGCGCCCTGGCACGCGCATGGCTCCGCCCGCCCGATTCGTCCACTACCGACAAGTACTGACAGCTGCTGAGAACTGACGACAACCGACGACAGCTGCCGAGCACACCGGTGAAGGAGGACGCGTGATCGTCGACATCCGGCCGTGGGCCCGCCGCCACCCCAGAGCTTTCGACGCCGCGACGGCGGGCGCCCTGTGCGCCCTCGCGGTGCTCTCCACCACCATGGCGCAGCCGCCCCACATCGTCCGCCGGCCGCCGCCGGCCGCCGTCGGCGTCGCCGTCCTGGCCTGCGCGGCGCTGCTGCTGCGCCGCAGCCGCCCGCGCCTGACCGTGATCATCACGACCGCGTGCACCGCCGTCCTCGGCGCCATGGGCCCCTCCTCGGGGTACGAGTTCGGCTCCAACCTCACCGGTCCCGTCATGGCGGCGCTCGCGTCACTGGCCTGGCGAACCGACAGCCGCACCGCCGCCCGCTACACCGCGACCGCCGCCCTGGCCCTGCTCGCCGCCTCCGCCCTGTGGCCGCCGGGCGGCTCGCAGCTGCGGCCCGACCAGGTGGGACTGGCCGCCGCCACCCTCGTCGCCCCGGCCGTGGCCGACTCCCTGCGCAGCCGCCGCGACTACGTCACCGCGGTGGAAGCACGCGCGGAGATGGCCGAACACACCCGCGAGGAAGAGGCCCGCCGGCGCGTCGGCGCCGAACGACTGCGCATCGCCCGGGAATTGCACGACGTCGTGGCCCACCACATCACGCTCGCCCACGCCCAGGCCGCCACCGCCGACTACCTGCTGGCCGGCCGGCCCGACAAGGCGCAGCAGGTCATGCACAACCTCACCACCACGCTCGACGCGGCCCTGGGTGAACTGAGAGCGACCGTGGGCCTGCTGCGTGAACGCGACGAGCCCCACGGCCCCTCGACCGAGCCCGCCCCCGGCTTGACTCGACTGCCGCACCTGATCGCCTCGTTCGACCAGGTCGGCCTCGCCGTCACCCTCACCCGGGACGGCGCCGCGCGACCGCTGTCACCCGGCGTCGACCTCACCGCCTACCGCATCACGCAAGAAGCACTCACCAACGTCTCCAAACACGCACTGACCACCACGGCCACCGTCCACCTCCACTACACCGACAGCCTGCTGACCCTGACGGTCACCGACGACGGCCCGCCCGCACGGATCCGCGACGCCACCGGATACGGCCTCATCGGCATGCGCGAGCGGGCCCACGCCGTCGGCGGACACCTGCGCGCCCACCCCCGCGACCCCACCGGGTTCGAGGTGACGGCCGAACTTCCCACCCTCGCGTACTCGCCGCCCGGCCGCCCACGACAAGGACACCCCGTGACCGTCCGCGTGCTCCTCGCCGACGACCAGGCACTCCTCACCGCAACGTTCCAGGTCCTCATCGACGCCACCGACGACCTCGAAGTCGTCGCCACGGCAGCCGACGGCGACCAGGCCGTACGACTGGCCCGCTCCACCGCACCGGACGTCGTGGTCATGGACATCCGCATGCCGCATCAGGACGGCCTGTCCGCCGCCGCGCAGCTCACCGCCGATCCCCAGCTCCACGGCACCCGCGTCCTCATCCTGACCACCTTCGAGTCCGACGACTACATCACCCGGGCCCTGCGCGCGGGCGTCAGCGGCTTCCTCGGCAAGGGCGTCCGACCCGCCGAGTTCCTCGCCGCCATCCGCACCGTCGCGGCCGGCGACATGGTGCTCTCCCCGCCGGCCACGCACGCCGTGGTCACCCGCTACCTCGCCGCCTCCGGCCCCGACCGCCCCCACGCCACTCCACGCGAGATGGACAACCTCACCCCCCGCGAGCAGGAAGTCCTGCTCTGCGCGGCAGAAGGGCTCACCAACGACGAGATCGCCGAGCGTCTGTACGTCAGCCCGATGACCGTCCGCACCTTCGTCCAGCGCATCATGCACAAGCTCGGTGCCCACCACCGGGCCCAGCTCGTAGCCCTCGCCTACCGCACGGGCTTCGCCCGCGTACCGCAGCCGCCCCCCGCACGTCCCCGCGACGGGTCCGCGTACACCTGATCATGGGCCGTGACGACCGGCGTCGCGTCCGCCGGTACGATGCACGCGCCCGGCCCGCTGCGGGAACCTGGGGTGGTTTGGTGGAGACTCCCACCCCCGTCGGTGAGATTTTGTGAGATGTGCGAGCGTGAACGGGTGAGCGAGACGACGACTGTAACCCTGCAATACCGCTTTGACGGGCCAGAGGACGCACCGGTCCTGGTCCTGGGCCCCTCCCTCGGTACCACATGGCACAAGTGGGCTAATCCGTCTTATGGGGTCCAGGGGGTCCAGGTCAGGGGCGTACGTGCAGGTCAGGACCTTGTGGTCCAGTGGTGTCGACGTGGTTGGTGATTTTTTCGTGACTCGTGTGACTCGCAGAAGCCCCCGCCGGATCGGGTCCGGCGGGGGCTTCTTTCTGCAGTGGGTCACGCTGGCGCGGGATGTGTGCCACAGGTTCCACCGTACTCGGGCTGGCCGCTGTCGAGGACGCGGAGCAAGGATGCGGTGACGACGCGTGTGCTGCGGCCGATGCGCAGTACACGGCAAGGGAACTCGCCGCGGCGAACGAGGTCGTAACCCTTGGCCCGGGAGAACCCGAAAGCCCGGGAAGCGTCCTCGACGCTGCCGGTTCCGCCCCAGGTGGCGCGGATCTGTGCGGCGCTGTGCGGGGCGTCCGTATCCGATATCACGTCGTTCTGGCTGTGCATGTGTGACTCTTCGGTTCCTTTCGAGACGGCTTCGGTCGCGGAAATATCCCCGAACTCTGGGACGTTGCCCTCTGGCAACGTAATCGCGGAGGGGGAGTGGTCGGTCTGAAGCTGTTCAACACGGCGGGTGGAGTGAGTGAGGTTGTGCCGCGTCTGGCTGAGGTCGAGGCGGATGTGCAGGAGCTCGTCGAGGCGCACATGGAGACGATGCTGGGCGTCAGGTTCCTGGCGAGCGAGTTCGTCATCGACTGCGTCGATGGCGGGCGGATCGACTCGCTGGGGCTCGACGAGAACGGGGCACCCGTGATCGTCGAGTACAAGCGCGGCACCGACGCCGGGGTGATCAACCAGGGCCTCTACTACATGGCTTGGCTGACGAACCATAAGGACGCCTTCCGGAACCTAGTCCGCGACCGGCTCGGGGTCACGGTCGCGTCCCAGATCCTGTGGAGCGCGCCCAGACTGATCTGCGTGGCCGGCGACTTCACCCGCTACGACGCGCACGCCGTACGCGAGCACCGGCGCTCGATCGACTTGGTCCGCTACCGGTACTTCGGCAGCGACCACTTCGGCCTGGAGACCGTGGCCTCGGTTACGGGGCGCTCGGTCGAGGCCAAGCGGGTACGCCGCCGCGCGACGGGGGCGCCGCCGGTTGGACAGCATGGCGGTGCGATGGCCGGGCTCGCCCAGGCGGTCGACGAGGTCCTGGTCGGACTCGGCGACGGCGTCACCCGGGTACAGCGCAAGCAGTACCGCGCCTACCGACGGCTGCGGAATTTCGCCAGCGTCTGCCCGCCGCAGCAGACCAAGCTCCTCGTCTACCTCAAGACAGACCCGAAGGAGGTCGACCTCGTCCCCGGCTTCACCCGGGACGTGACGGGGCTCGGCCACCACGGCACGGGTGACCTGGAGCTGCAGTTGCGTACGGAGCGGGACCTGGAGCGTGCCCAGGACCTGTTCCGTCTCAGCTACACGGCGGCATAGAGATCTCTCACTGGAGAGCGCTGGCCGAGTGTGGAGTTGTGGGCTGTCGTCGTGGCGCTGCCTTTCGACGTGACGGGCGGGAATGGCGGTGGACCACTAATGGTCCGGACGATCCCCGGTTTCGCTAACCGGGGATCGTCTGCTATGTATCGCCCAGCGCCTCGTGAGATCTGGGGAGTCTGCTCGGATTTGCCTACCAGGACGCACTGCACCTCGCCACCATCCTCATCTGGATCCGACGCTGACCGGCGATGAGCCAAGCCACCGATCTCGGCCAGCCAGCCGACAGCGCCCACCACATCGCTTGCTATCTCGACAACAGAACGCCCATCGGTCGGCACCCTCACTGTGCCCGCAGGCGCCTGCTCGTCCAGGATCCGCGCCTTGTGCGCGCTGTTCTTCAGCTCGTGCTCCAGCTCCGAGCCGAGTTCCCTGCCTGTCAGCCACTCATGGGCGGTGGCATCGGATGCGGTGAGCAATACCCTCACGATCCTGACATCTGTGCCCATGGCGCGTTGGAACATGCCCTCGCTGTCAGCGAGCACGCTCACAGTGTTCGTGTAAAGCAGGCGGCGGTAACCCAGCTCAGCGTAATTCGACCAGAGTGCCGTGAGATTGCGCTCGGCGATCTTCTTACGACTGGGGGTCCCCCTCCGGAGCAGGATGAGCCTGTCCCATAAAGTCGCCTTCGACGACGCAGTGCGGGATCGCTGCTGCGCGCAGGCGCGCCGAGACCTCCCATCCCACGGTCGTCTGCCGCCGCCAGCGCGCCCTCCAATGAGTAACACCTCTGTTTGATCCTTGAAGGCACCCTGCCAGCAAGTAGCTGATTCCTGCGAACAAGTTGTCTGCAGAACAGAGAGGCAGGCCCTAGTCGGGGTAGTTGTCTGTTGCGGGGGCGGAGGGGGACCACGTTGTCCCCGGGCTTGCAGTCTCCGCCTCGCCCGAGGGCCATGGCGACGAGGACCAGTGTGATGATGCCGCCGATTCTGCTGCTCTTACTGTCCCTAACAAAAGCTGCTGATCGTGAGACTGTCGGTCGTTCTGTCCGTAGGTCTGGGTATGGGAATCCGTCAGTCGCGGCCGTGGATCGTGTCGGATGAATTGTGTTCGCTGATCGAGCCGTTGCTGCCGAAGCCGGGTCCGAAGCTGGTGGAGGGCAGACCGCGGGTGCCGGACCGGCAGGCGTTGTGCGGGATCCTCTTCGTCCTGCACACCGGCATCCAGTGGGAGTACCTGCCCCAGGAGCTGGGCTTCGGCTCGGGCATGACGTGCTGGCGGCGTCTGGCCGCCTGGAACGAGGCCGGCGTGTGGGACCAGCTGCATGTGCTGCTGCTGGAGAAGCTGCGGGCGAGAACCAGCTGGACTGGGAGCGGGCGGTGATCGACTCCTCGCACGTGCGGGCTGCCCGCCGGGGCCCAAAAGCGGGCCCAGCCCGGTTGACCGCGCCCGGCCAGGCAGCAAGCACCACCTCATCGTCGACGGCCAGGGCATCCCGCTCGCGGTGTCGCTGGCCGGCGGCAACCGCAACGACGTCACCCAGTTGCTGCCCCTGATCGACAAGATCCCGCCCGTTGCGGGCCGGGTCGGCAGGCCGCGCCGACGCCCGGAGGCGCTGCTGGCCGACCGCGGCTACGACCACGACATCTACCGCCGGCTGCTCTGGCAGCGCGGCATCCGGCCCGTGATCGCAAGACGGGGCGAGCCCCACGGCACCGGCCTCGGTACCTTCCGCTACGTCGTCCAACGCACCATCGCCTGGCTCCACGGCTTCCGTCGCCTGCGCATCCGATGGGAACGACGCGACGACATCCACGAAGCATTCCTCAGACTCGCCGTCTGCCTGATCACCCACCGCCACGTCCAACGGCTCTGTTAGGGGTTGTAAGTGTGCTGCGTCGCCCGGTTGCTTGTTCGGGTACCGAATGCGGCGCGGCTGCGGCGCTGCGGACGTGTTGCTGAGGGTGCTGAGCAGCGTGCTCGGCTGATCCCGGGCACGCCCACCACGATGGGTGGTGGCGATCGAAGCGGTGCTCAGTCCTGCCTGGCGGTCCTCTGCCGCTGGAGTCGCTCGCGCATCGTGATCGCAAGGTCTCGCCTCCCGGCTGCCTGCTCGCGCATCACCGCGGACCTGACCACCGCCTGCCGGGCCATGTCCCTTATCAGCAGGGCACGCCCGGTCATCCACACAGATTCCACGGCTGCTACCGGGCCGTGTGTATGCATCATCGACTCCCGCGGGGGCTGGGCGAGGAGCACCCGTCCATACGATGCTGCCCCTCTCGACGGGTATGCGCCAGGCCCTTCGAGCATCCCAGCGTGATGCCGGGCGCGGGGTGAGGCGGAGCCCCGGCTGTCGTCCTGGCTTCGCTGCACGGATAGTTCCCCGTCTCACCTGCAGGATCGGCACTTCGCTCAGAGTGCTGCACGTTCGATCCCAGGAACGGATAGTCGTGAAATGCAAATGAAGGGGGGCGAAGCTGTCGGGTGCCGGATACCACTCGCGGATTTACCTTCCACCTCTTACTCGACGGTGGTGCGAAGTGGCCGGTCCGTGGCCGAGTTGGTGCGTTATGCGAGGCGATGGGGGCCGGCCGCGGCGTAGACCACCCCATCACGCTGAGGCTCGTCGGATCTGATTTCCTGTCCGCTCGCCGGCAGCACATCCCCGTGCCCCCGACATCCAGACCCGGCAGGGAGGCAGCAGTGGAAGAGGTCCAGGAGCGCGAGGGCACCACCTGGCTACCGGAGGAAAGCGACAGCCGGAAGCTGGTACGCGCCTCCCGTGAGGAACTGCAGTACAGCGCGCAGTTGATCAGGCAGAGCCGCAAGCGCATCGCCGCCAGTCTCCTGCGCATCCACGAATCCCGCTTGCGGCTAAGGCGCCCCTGGCCCCTCGGCCCGCCCGACCACACCACTACCGGGCAGAACCCGGACGGCGCGTGACGGACAAGCCTCTACGGCAGGCGCGACCAGACCGGCCGGTACCGGCCTGCAGTCCTCTCGCAGGCGGAAGGTGGCCTCACTGGTGACGCCTCCCAGCCACGACCAGCCCCGCAAGAGCACGCAACTCCACCCGGCCTGCGCTGACATCTGCTGCATCACGTCCCGGCCCTCCTAACCAGCTGCCTTGCAAGCAGCAACCACGCCCGAGTGCGCTCAACGATCCAGCGGCGGGACCAGGGTCAGCATCCTGGCCGCCCCCTCATGACCCGCAGCCTTTGCCCAAGGCCCCCCTCGTCTCGGCGCAGCAGCGCCCCGCGCTGTCGAACCTCTGCTCGCGGCCTGGGCGCTCGAAGATCGGTGTGCAGGGCAAGAGGCTCGTCATGCCGACGGCTGCTGCGTCAGGGGGCTGGCTGTGCACGGTCGTTGACCGTTTCGCGGCTAGGGAGCGATCATTCCGTGCGACCGCCACCGCTCGCGCGTGGCTGTCGCCTGTTCCCGCATACGAGCAGCCTCCAGTCCCATCGCTGTCGCGCGGTCCCAGATGCGGGCTGCCTCCTCCCGCGCCGCCCGGCATCTGGCCACCGCCTCCTCGGCTTCGATCCGCGCCTCCAACGCCCGTCCCCACAGCGAGAGGAACTCGACGGGCTCCACCGCAGAGCGCTGGTGCATCAGCCACCGCCGCAGGAACTGAATCCGGACTACCAGTGCATACGAGACTGCTCCACTTCCGCAGACGCCCGCTAGCCCTCAAGCGCGGCGACTCTCACAGGCCCTCACAAACGTGACACGGGCCCTGCCCTGCCAAGCAAGTTCACACCGTAGGGATGCAGTTGCGTGTGCCGGGGTGGTCCGGCAGGAGTTCTCCGCTGCGGTAGTCACCTCTCGCCGCTGGAGGCGCCTGTCATCCCGCTCCCGCGCACCGCGCTCTTCCTGATCACACCGTGTCGAGTCGGACGTGGTGCGGCCGCCAGGGGAGGAATGGTCGTGAAGAACAGGGGCGTGGTGGGTGTCGTCAGCGGCGGCGCAGGGTCTGGCTGGGGGGTTCGCCGTAGGTGGTGCGGTAGTCGGCGGCGAAGCGGCCCGGGTGGGCGAAGCCCCATCGGTAGGCGATGGCCGTGACGGTCTGAGTGGTGGGGTCGGCCAGGAGCAGTTCGCGGCGGGTGAGGGCGAGGCGGACCCGGCGCAGGTACTGCAGCGGGGTCAGATTCAGGTGGCGGCGGAAGGCGAGCTGAACCGCGCGGGTGGTGACGCAGGCGGCCGCGGCGATGTCGGCGACACCGATGTCGGTTGCGGCGTTCTCGTCGATGAAATCGATCGCGCGGCGCAGCGTTCCCGGGTGGGCGTCGCGGCTGTCATGGAGCGCGTGGTCGGCCAGCACGTTGTTGGGGAAGACCGTCAGAGCGGTGGCGGCCAGGAGCCGGGCGGTATGGCCGGTGATCAGCGGGCTGGTGGCGGCCCGGACGTTGGTCAAGAGGTCGCGGGTGTAGTCGGCGGTGTGTTTCCACTGCTCGGCGGAGGCCGGAGAGGCCGGGCGCAGGGAGGTGAACCGCAGGGGCGGGCAGGGGCGGCCGGGCGGTGCCGCGACGGCCTTGAGCGCGGTATGGGGCACGGTGATGATCCCGGCCCTGAACTGCAGGCACCGGACCTTGTAGTCGCCGTCGGGGTAGCTGCCGAGGAACGCGTCTCCGGTGGTGTAGCGCTCGGTGTTCTTGCCCAGTTCCGCGTGGGTGCCGCCGGTGATCAGTGTGGTGATCGACAGGTCGCTGGTACCGGTCAGGTGCAGGGTCACGTCCGGCGGCATGGTGAAGTCGACGTAGCTCAGCCCGCCTGCGCTGACCTGAGAGATCGACACCGGCGAGGCCAGGGTCGCGCTCTTGGCCCGTGGCGGCCGGCCGGCTCTGTACATCCGGGCGATGAAGTCCTGCGCCTCGTCCGGATCGGTCGTGGCGAACTCAAAGCGTTCCGGCGGGAGACCGTCGGCTGGAGCGTCGGACATCAGCGCCCCTCCTTACAGCAACACCTCTTCCACGACAGCCTACTCCCCGCTCCCGCTTGCAGGTGTCGTACCGGTGCGAAGTATGCAACATCCCTTGTAAGTGGCCAAAGTTACGGTCCGTCGCGGTCTCTCGCCAACCTCGGATACGCGGACGGAAACAGGGGACTTCGTGCCGTACGCAGCATCCGGGGCCGGTGACATGTGGTCGCGCTGGCCGGGCCGTGGATGGGGGCCGTTCGGCCAGTGGACCGGTCACAGCGCGGCAGTGCAGCCTGAGCAGGGGGGCGTCGCTGTGCCCGGGCCCGGGGCACCCGGATGTGAGGAGGTCACCGTGAGGTGGACACCCCTGGACATCGCTGCTCAACGCGAGGGCTTTCGCGAACAGCGCGACTATGCCCGCCGGCTGCGTCTGCAGGCTCAGCAGATGCGTGCCGATGCCCAGCGGATGAGGACGGACGCTCGGCGGATGCGCGCGCTGAGCGAGGCGAAGACCGGCCTGCCGCACTCCTTTCCCGGAAGGGGGGCGGCTGCCGCATCCGGGGAACAAGTGCGCCGCGCGGTCCAGCGCGGGCCGAACGGCCTGGCGTGACGTCCGAGCACGCCCTCGCGCCTGAGCGGGGTGGGAACGATCCCTGTACACCCTGCGGCAAGGACTCCAGCTGCCTTCTCGCGGCCGCGTGCCGCTCCTGCGGCACGCGGCGGTGCTGTTACCGTTGTGCGGTCGCCAGCCAGCGGCCAACGCAGCCGGCGGTTCTTCGGGCGCGGAGAAGGACAGGGCTGACTGGATCGTCAGAAGCGGGAGCATAGGCGGGCCGGGGGTTCCGACCTGAAGGGCTCGTGCCGGGAACTGGCGGGGGAGCTGGCGGTAGGCCGGGGCGGACGGTGGCTGGGACAGGATGCTCAGGCGCGTACGGACCTCTTCGCTTGTTGATCAGCCGCGTCAGCCGTGTACTCGAGCAGAGTCGCGCACTCATCGCCGTCAGCCGTGCGCAGATCAGCGCAAGTCGCCGTCGGCTGAACCGGGAACCATCGGCCGCAACGTTGAACGCCAGTCCAGTGACCGCTCGGCCGCTGGACCGACGCTGCACCCCGGATCCCCACCGTAAGCGGTGGCTGTGTCGCCCCCGGGGGCGTGTGCGGGTACTGAGTGCGGCGCGGCTGCGGGCGTTGGGGCTATTGGCGCGGCCGGGCCGGACTCGGTGCACGGTGGCCGCCGGTGGTTGCTACCGTGCGCGTTCGACTTCGACCGGCGTGTTCGGGCACTCGCCCAGGATGTGGGTGAGTGCGGCTGCTTCGGCCGGGTCGACGGACAGTTGCCAGCGGGTTTTGACGGTGATCCAGGTGGTGGCGTACTGGCAGCGGTAGCCGGCGGCGGGCGGCATCGACTGGGCGGGGTCCTTGTCCGCCTTGCTCCGGTTGCTGGTGGCGGTGACGGCGATGAGGGCGCGGGGGTCGTCGAGGTCGTTGGCGTACGCCTCGCGTTCCTTCGCGGTCCAGGTGCTGGCGCCGGAGTCCCAGCTTTCGGCGAGGGGCACGTAGCGGGGGAGGGCGCCGGCTTCGCGGCGGCGCCGGATCGTGGAGTGGCTGACGCTGCAGGCGGTGGCGGCCTCGCTGGGTCAGCAGGGGACGGCTGGTGTTCATCCCCTCAAGTCTCCCCGCCTGCTGCTGTCGGTAGACCGACCCGGCTCGCCGCATGTCCCTCAGCGAGTCCTGTCGACTGCCCAGCGGGGCCGCCGGTCAAGATCGGTTGGTGTTCTGGGGTGGTGGGCTTGTGCCGCTCAGTGCGTCGGCCGCCTGACGGGCCTGGTGGGCGAGACGGCTGTGGACGGCGGCCTGCTCGTCACGGTGCTGGTCTTCATAGGCGCGGGCGAGGGCTTCCTCGGTCCCGGCCAGCGCTCCTGCCGCCGCGGCCGCTCGTCCTCTGAGCTGAGCGGCTCGGCACTGCAGGACCTCGACCGGCTCCCGGGCGGGCCCGCTTCGCCGCGGGGCCAACGGACTGATCTCCTGGTCGGCGTCATCCTGTGCGGACTGGTCGGCTGCGTTCGGTGGCTGCGGCGTGGCTTTCCGATAGCCCGGGCCGTCGGCTGGGTCCGGCAGCGACTGGTGGTCACCGACGATCTGTTCGCGAGGGCGTGCAGAGGGGTACGGGTCCGTATCTGCCGCGGCGTGGCCGCGGGCGTCCAGGCGCTCCTCCCGGGCGGCGAGCTGTTCCTGCCACACCTCCATGCCTGCCTGGGGCCCGGCGGCGGCTTCGCACCCTCCGGCCGTCCGCTCGCGCTCTCTGGCCAGCCAGTGCCGCTTGCGGCCGCGCCCGCCCTTGGGACGCGCCGCGGCGCCGTCTGTCGCGGGTCGACGGTTGCGAGGATCGGTGCTCATCTTGTTGATATGCCCGCTCCCATCGGTATCGAAAGGGCTTCTCGGCCGACGGTCAGGGCCATGACGGGAGGGGCAGCCCTCGACGTCCTTCGTCGCGCGCTGTGGGCGGGCCTGTGAACGCCTGGGTGGGGGTGCTGGAGGCCCGGTGGGCGGCGACGCTGGATACCGCACGCGAGCTTGCCCGGCTCGGTCTGGGGGAGGACCAGGCAGGTGAGGGGGACAGCCGGTGCTGGCCCTGATGCCGCTGCACCCGGCTGGCCGTTACCCGGATCCCGCGCTGTCCGTGGTCACCGGCGGGAGGAGCCGCTTCGGACGGGTGGGTGCTGTGTGCGGAGGACGGCGGGAGCCCCTGGGAGGCGGGACGTGGTGACCGCTGGCCGGGGGCTCCTGCCGGATCACCCCGGCAACACTGAACTGCGTGTTCACTGTGGCAGCCGCGGTCGAGGTGCGGGTGCGGACACGCCGCCGGGTTGGTCAGTCCGTACGGGAGTGGCGTCTGATCGTGGCGCCCAGGTGGTTCTGGATGCGGGCGGACAGTGGCCGACCGAGGGCGGCGCCGGCGATGAGGGCGGCGAGGAGGCGGAGTTTGATGTTCAGGTGCTGGGAGGTCTCGCGCAGGATGTCGAAGCCAGCCGGGGGCGGGGTGCGGTGCCTGGCGGGCAGGACGCCCAGGGCCTGGTCGACGGCGGCGTGGGAGTCCACGGCTTGGGGCAGCTGTGCGTCTTTCCCGCTGCAGCCGATGGACGTCTACATCGGCTGTCTGACCGGAGCGCTTTTCCTGCTCGCGCGGTAACGACATCACAGGTCCTGCAGAGGCCAGAGCAGAGGGACGTTGCGTCCCTTCACCTCTGCCCTCGCCTGGCAC
This sequence comes from Streptomyces typhae, assembly GCF_009755605.1. Lineage (GTDB taxonomy): Bacteria > Actinomycetota > Actinomycetes > Streptomycetales > Streptomycetaceae > Streptomyces > Streptomyces typhae. The sequence continues at coordinate 1,683 of NZ_WPNZ01000043.1, read as the reverse complement.
GCCCAGGCGCCGAAACCGTCCCGGTCTCACCTGCGAGCCGGGCGCGGTGGACTGGTTACCCCTCCCGGCGTGCTCGCGTGCTGGTGCCGCCCGGGTGTTCTGTCTGGGTGTCCTGTTCCGGTAGGCAGCCCCGGAGAGGGCAGGCCGGTTCGGTGTTGGGCTCCTCGCTGCTTGGGGCGGCGGGGAGCCCCCGGGGGCTGTGGTCCCAACCGGCTCCGGTCCCGTCATCATGCCCGGCCGCGCTCCGTAATGCGGGCGAATCGGCGAACACGCCTCCTTCACAGGTGTGGCTGATGTGGCGGGAACGGTCCAGGTCTGGAGCGTGAAGTGCGAACAGGATGTGCCCGGCGTTAGCGTGGCCCTACAGGGTGAGGATCTCGGATGCCCTCGAAAGAAGCCGGAGTGCCTCACGTGCAGACATCGCCGCAGACCTGTCCCGACCAGTCTTCGCCGGCGGTGCAGGCGGCGATCGTGCGTCTGCGGGCGGAGGCGGAGCACCTGAGGCGGGCGGCGGCCTCGCATGCGGTGGTCGACCAGGCGATCGGCGTGCTGATCGCCGCGGGGCGGCTCACGCCCGAGCAGGGGTGGCAGGTGCTGAGAGGAGTGTCGCAGCACCGGAACGTCAAGCTGCGCCGGGTCGCGGAGCTGGTCGTCGGGTGGGGGAGCGGGGGACAGTTGCCGCCGGACATCACCACGTGGATCAGGGTGGGCATCCAGCGGGCGGCTGTCACCGGTGACGGCCCCCCAGGCACGTAGAGTCCGCCGGTCATATGCAGGACCGGCCCTGTCGGCAACATGCTGCGGTGTGGGGCATGATGCCGGGTAGGGGGTGGATGACGGAGCCTTTTTCCGGAGGGTGGGTTGGATGTCCGGGTTTCGGAGCCGGTGTGCTCAGGTAAGCGCGGAGCCGGATCCTGGCGCCGTGACCTCCGCTGCTGGGCTGCGGGGGGAGGCTGCCTGTCTGGAGGAGCAGGCCGCACGCTTGAATCGGGCGATGAGGGACAACGCGGTCCTGGACCAGGCAGTGGGGGTACTGGTGGTGGCCGGGTGGTTCACGCCGCAGCAAGGCCGGGACGTGCTGGAGGAAGTGGCCGGACGCACAGGGATCGAGGTGCGCGCGCTCGCGGTCTTGGTCGTGGACTGGGGTCGCACCGGCGAGATCTCCGCCCGCCTGCGGGATGAGCTGCGGGCGAGCATGAAGCAGCACACCGCCCCCGCTGCTGCGGCTTCATAGCACAGCGGGGGCGGAGCCGGTCGTCAGGGGTGGTGGGAGGGCGGCTGGCCGGTGTTGCCGGGCGGGCCGGTGGGCTGGGGGCGAGTGGGCAGCAGCTGCTGGCTGGTGTAGATGTGCCGGCGGCTGGTTTTCAGGCGGCGGTGGCTCTGTCTGATGCGTTCCTGGCTGCGTTCGACTGCCCGGCGTGCGGCGCGCACGAGTTGCTGTCCGTCGCTGCCTTCGGGCTGGCGTGTGTCGTTTTCGGGTTCTTGTGTTTTGGGCGTCACTGGGTTCCACCGCTCGGGCTCGTGGACAAAGGGGGAGGGGTGCCGGTGTACCGGCGGGGCGGGGGTTCTTGCCGCCTCCCGCGACGGCGAGAACGCCCCGCCCGGGGTGCTGCACGGGCAGGGGTCAGCTTTCCTGGAGGTGCAGCGTGGTGAGTCTGTCTGCGCCGCGGCCGGCTAACCGCG
>NZ_WPNZ01000042.1:14509-31475 GCF_009755605.1 Streptomyces typhae | reverse complement strand
CGCCTCAAGCAGTGGCGCGGCATCGCGACCCGCTACGACAAGACCGCCGAGTCCTACCAGGCAGCCGTCACTCTCGCCTCGCTCCTGATGTGGGCGTGACATTTGAAGACAACTCCTAGTGCGGGTATTTCCACGAATCCGAGGAGAGTGAGACTTCTGTCCGATCCCATCAAGAAACTTCCGCCGAACTCGAAGGGAAAGGTCAGGTACCAGTTCGTTGTTGATGTAGGGATCGACCCCGAAACCGGGAAGCGTAAGCAGCTGAGGCGCACCTTCGACTCCCTAAAGGAAGCGAAGGCTGAGTACGCGGACATATCTAACCGGCGGAACCAGGGTTCCATCGTGCCGCCCAACAAGATCACCGTTAACGAATGGCTTGACCGATGGTTGGCCATGAAAACCGATGATCTCGAAGAGACCACCATCTACAACTACACGATCACCCTGGATCGAGTTCGGGGGGGACTCGGCAATATCCGCCTCCAGGAGCTTACCGAAGAGCACGTGGAGGACTGGAGGGACTGGGCGCTGGCGCATGGTCGCGTGCGGGGCAAGAGGGCTGGGACACCTCTCAGTGTCACAAGCGTGGATATGAGCCTTGCTCGATTGAAGGAAGCTCTAGGGAGAGCGGCTACCCGGCGACTGGTGTACATCAATGTCGCTGAAAACGTGACCATTCCCCGCAGGGCGCGAAAAGAAGAGCGCAAGACGAAAGAGGAGGTGCCGCCCTGGAACGTCGAGGAGGTTCAGAAGTTCATTCATGGCATCAAAGGGGAGCGTCTCTACGCTCCGCTGCTTCTATCGCTGATGGGGCTCCGCCCGGCTGAAGTCTGCGGCCTCCGGTGGGGAGACGTCGATCTGGAGAACGCCACGATCGACATTGCCAACACGCGCACGATGATGGGCAACCGTTATGTGGTGGAGAAGGACACCAAGTCTCTTGCGGGTGAGCGGACTCTGCCGCTGCCGGGTCCGGTGCTAGATGCCCTCAAGGCGTTCCGAGCCCTCCAGGCCGAGGAGAGGCACGCCCTGGGGGAAGCGTACGTGGCATCCGGCTACGTGCTGGTGCACGAGACGGGCGTGGCTTTCACGATCAAGCAGCTTCGTCGGCGCGCGTACCGGCTCATGCAGCTCCTCGGGCTCCGTCGCGTCAGGCTTTACCTCGCACGTGCGGCGTGCTTCACCTACCTGGCCAACCGCGGTGTACCGGACCACATCCTCGCGCGATGGGCCGGGCATAAGAATGTCAAGACGACCAAGCGGTGGTACGTCAAGCCGGACGTAGAGGATCTTCGCGGAGCCGCTGCCATGTGGGAGGGCCTGCACGGGGGTGCGGCGGAGGAGCAAGCGTGAGCCACGCGGTCTACCAGCCGAGCGGCTCGCCGTACTGTACGGCCAGCAGGATTGAGGTGGATTCGGAGGATTCGGAGTCCGGCTACCAGGACGTGCCCGGTGAGTCGTTCACCGCAGACCGGAACTTCTTCGACCTCGCGGTTCACGCTGCGACCGTCTCCACCCTCTTATGAAGCCCTCTCCAGGGAAAGCCGGATCTTGTTCACTGTGTGGTGTTCAAGCTGCTGCGACCGTAACCACGTGGAGGCCGTGACCAAGGATGAAGATTCTCGTAGGAACTGGGGGAGGGCATGTGCCCGGGGGCCCACTGTCGATACGGTCACGAGTGCACGCTGGAGAGCACATGCCTGGGCTCATCGAGGGGTTCCGGCGGTGCCGGACCTGCCGTCGCGAGCGGTACAAGGCCCGCGAGGTTCACCCCGGCGATGTGACTTTTCGTGACTGATGAGAGGGTCGGGCGGGTGAGTGAGACGCCGAAGAACACCCTGCAATACCGCTTTGACGGGCCAGAAGACGCACCGGTCCTGGTCCTGGGCCCCTCCCTCGGTACCACATGGCACATGTGGGACCGGCAAGTACCGGAGCTGAGCAAGCACTGGCGGGTGTTCCGCTTCGACATGCCGGGGCACGGCGGCGCCCCCGCCCACCCCGTGGACTCGGTCGGGGAGCTGGCGGCCCGGCTGCTCGGCACCCTCGACGAGCTGGGGGTGCAGCGCTTCGGGTACGCGGGCTGCGCCCTCGGCGGTGCCATCGGCGCGGAGCTGGCGCTGCGGCATCCGCACCGCGTCGCCTCGCTGGCGCTGATCGCCACGTCACCGAGGTTCGGCACCGCCGACGAGTTCCGTCAGCGCGGCGTCATCGTCCGCACCAACGGCCTCGACCCCATCGCCCGCAGCTCGCCCGAGCGCTGGTTCACGCCCGGCTTCGCCGCCGCGCAGCCCGCCATCACCGACTGGGCCGTGCAGATGGTGCGCACCACCGACCCGGGCTGCTACATCGCCGCCTGCGAGGCGCTCGCCGCCTTCGACATCCGCTCCGAGCTGGCCGGCACCGGAGTGCCGACCCTCGTCCTCGTCGGCTCCGAGGACCAGGTGACGGGTCAGGCGGAGGCCCGCACGCTGGTCGCGGGCATCCCCGACGCCCGCCTCGCCGTCGTTCCCGGCGCCTCCCACCTGGCCCCCGTGGAACAGCCCGCCGCGGTCACCGACCTCCTCCTGCGCCACTTCACCAGCGCCTGGCAGGCCGCCCCCGACACCGGTGCCACCGGGCAGCACGCCATCGTGGCGCCGCCCGTCAAGCCGGTGCTCGCACCGCCGCCCGCCGCCCCCGCCGCCGAGCCGGCGTCGGTCGAGCAGCCCGAGGCCACGGACGCCCGCCCCGACCGGTACGAGGCGGGCATGAAGGTCCGCCGCGAGGTCCTCGGCGACGCGCACGTCGACCGGGCGCTCGCCGCCGCCGACGAGTTCTCGCAGGACTTCCAGGACCTCGTCACCCGCTACGCCTGGGGCGAGGTCTGGAACCGGCAGGGCCTGGACCGCCGCACCCGCAGCTGCGTGACGCTCACGGCCCTGGTCGCGGGCGGCCACCTGGAGGAGCTGGCCTTCCACACCCGGGCCGCGCTCCGCAACGGCCTCACCCCGGCCGAGATCAAGGAAGTGCTGCTCCAGACCGCGGTGTACTGCGGTGTCCCCGCCGCCAACAGCGCGTTCCGCGTCGCCCAGCAGGTGATCCGTGAGGAGACCACCCCGCAGGAGTAGCCCGCCGGCACCCTCGGGGCCGCGCCCCGCGGCCCCGAGGAGCAGGATGGGAGGCATGACGACGTCTCGTATCGAACTCACGAAGAAGTCCCACGCCTGCGTGCGCCTGGAGAAGGACGGCCAAAGGCTCGTCATCGACCCCGGCGGCTTCAGCGAACAGGACGCGGCGGTGGGCGCCGAAGCGATCCTCGTCACGCACGAGCACCCCGACCACTTCGACGAGGCCCAGCTCCGCGCCGCCCTGGAGGCCGACCCGGGCACCGAGATCTGGACCCTCGCCGCCGTCGCCGACCAGATCTCCGCCGCCTTCCCCGGCCGCGTGCACACGGTCGGCCACGGCGACACGTTCACGGCCGCCGGATTCGACGTACAGGTCCACGGCGAGCTGCACGCCGTGATCCACCCGGACCTGCCGCGCGTCACCAACGTCGGCTACCTCCTGGACGGCACGGTCTTCCACCCCGGCGACGCCTTCACAGTGCCCGAGCACCCCGTGGAGACGCTCCTCGTGCCCGTCATGGCGCCCTGGAACAAGATCGCCGAAGTGATCGAGTACGTCCGCGAGGTCAAGCCGCAGCGCGCCTACGACATCCACGACGCCCTCCTCACGGACCTGGCACGCCCCATCTACGACACGCATGTGGGCAACCTCGGCGGGGCCGACCACGTGCGGCTCTCCCCGGGGGAGTCGGCGGGGCTGTAGCCGACAGGCCCTGGGCCGGCGCGGGGTCCGGGCGGGCGGAGCGGGCGGCGGGCCGGGGATGTCAGAGGTGCCGGGTAGGTTGGTCCCCATGCGGATTGCCACCTGGAACGTGAACTCGATCACCGCCCGCCTTCCCCGGCTCCTGGCCTGGCTGGAGAAGACCGGCACGGACGTGCTGTGCGTCCAGGAGACCAAGTGCACCGCGGAGCAGTTCCCCGCCGAGGCCCTGCGCGAGCTCGGTTACGAGTCGGCGGTGAACGCCACCGGCCGGTGGAACGGCGTCGCACTGATCTCCCGCGTCGGCCTCGACGACGTGACGCCCGGCCTGACCGGGGGCCCCGACTACGACGGCGCGCAGGAGCCCCGCGCCATCGCGGCGACCTGCGGCCCGGCCCGCGTCTGGTCGGTGTACGTGCCTAACGGACGCGAGGTCGACCACGCGCACTACGCCTACAAGCTCGCCTGGTTCGAGGCCCTGAAGGCCGCCGTCGCCGACGACGCCGCGGGCCCTCGGCCCTTCGCCGTCCTCGGCGACTTCAACGTCGCGCCGACGGACGACGACGTCTGGGACCCCTCCCTCTTCGACGGCGCCACCCACGTCACCCCCGCCGAGCGCGCCGCCCTCGCCTCCCTCCGCGAGACCGGCCTCCACGACGTCGTCCCCCGCCCCCTGAAGTACGACCACCCCTTCACGTACTGGGACTACCGCGAGCTCGGCTTCCCCAAGAACAAGGGCATGCGCATCGACCTCGTCTACGGCAACGAGGCGTTCTCCAAGGCGGTGTCCGACGCGTACGTGGACCGTGAGGAGCGCAAGGGCAAGGGGGCCTCCGACCACGCGCCCGTGGTGGTGGACCTGGACGTCTGAGGCACCGCCTCCCGGGGTCGCCGCCGATCGCGCCGCGCCGGTCCGACGGTCACGGCACCAGTTCCGCGAGCTCCACCGACCGGGCCAGCGCGGCGTGCCCCGCATCGCCCGGATGCAGATGGTCCCCGCTGTCGAAGGCGGCCAGCAGCCGCTCGGGGCGAGCGGGATCCCGCAGGACCGCGTCGAAGTCGAACACGGCGTCGAAGACGCCGGACCGCCGCAGCCAGGAGTTGACCCGCCCCCGCTCCGCGTCCACCGCGGCGGTGCAGCGAGCCTCCCCCGCGCAGGGGGCGACGGTCGCGCCCACCACCCGCAGGCCCCGCTCCCGCGCCCGCCCGGCGATCGCGCGGAGCCCGGCGACGACCTCGTCGGCGGACGCGCCCCACCGCAGGTCGTTGACGCCCTCGAAGACGACGACGGTACGGGCGGAGGTCTGGGCGAAGACATCGCGGTCGAGGCGGTGCAGGGCGCTGACACCCCCGGTGTCGGTGGCCACCCCGTCCCCGGGGTAGCGGTCGGCGACGACACGGTTCGCGGAGATGCCCTGGTTCAGGACGCCGTAGCGCGGCACCCCGGTGCCGGGGCCCCGGGCGAGCAGTCGCCGGGCCAGCTCGTCGGGCCAGCGGCGGTCGGCGTCGGGTGTGGAGCCGACGCCGTCGGTGAGGGAGTCGCCGAGCAGCACCACGGACCCGGGCCCGCCCCCGACGTCGACGCCGGTGAGCAGCGGCCAGGTCGTGAGCGTCGAGGTGTACGCCACCGGGGAGCCGTCGGCCGCGTGGTCGCCGGGGCCGCTGACGTAGGAGGTCGCCGTGGCCTGGCTGTGCACGGGGGCGGCGGCGACCCGGTCCGGCAGATGGAAGCTGACGAGGAGGTCGGTGCCGGCGGGCACCCGGAACCGCAGCGGGTCGCTGAACACCTGCGTCCCGGCGGGAATCTCCGCACCCGCGGCACCCCGGAACCGCAGCGCCACCGGCCTGCCCCGCGCCCGCGCGCCGGCGTCCCGCACCGCGACCGTGGCACCGCCGATCCGCACCGGAGCGCCCGCGAACGTGTTGTCGAGCCGGACGCGCACCCGCGGACCCCCGGCGCCGGTGTGCACCACCAGGCGCACGGTCCGGTCCTGCCAGGGGCCCACGGCGGTGTACCCGGCCGTGGACGCCGACCAACTGCCCGTCCAGCCGGGCGTCCCGCCCCGCACCGACAGGGCGAACACATGCAGGTCCGCCCCGGCGCCGGGGTCCCGCGGCAGCGTCACCGAGGCCACCTCGCGGCCACGGGCGAGCGGCACCGTGACCACGTACAGGCGGGCCCGTTCGGTGAGTTGCCCGCCGGGCGTGTTCACATGCGGCAGCGCCACGGACTTGGTGGCGAGGGGGCCGGCACGCCAGTCCGGGGCCGTCAGCCGGTAGCTGCCGCGCGAGCCGTCCCGGTAGCGCACGGTGCCGGTCCCGGTCGCGTCCCCGCCGGTGCCCGCCACGAGGAACGCCAGGGCGTCGCCGCGCCCCCGCACCCGTACCTCCTGGCCGTCGGCCCGTACGTTGTCCGGTTCGCCCGCCGCCGTGTCCGGCCAGGTCAGGCGGGCGCCGTCGACGCCGAGGGCGCGGCCGGGCGTCCAGCCCGCCGCCGCCAGGTCCCGGGCGGACAGCGAGCCGCCCGCGCCGTCGAAGTCCGCGTCGGCAGGGCGCGCGTCGTCGCTGACGGCCCGGTTGTCGAAGAGCCGCTCCAGCGGGAGCGGTCCGCCGGACAGCCGCGCCGGGGGCAGCGGCCCGGTGCGCGCCGGTGCGGCCCAGGCCGCGGTGACCGGTACGAGACCGGTGAGCAGGGCGAGCACGGTGGCGGTTGCCCAGACGCGTCTTCGCACGACGGACCCCTTTCCCGGAAGAAGTCGGTGCCGCGGACGGTACAAGGCTGTGCCGCGAACGGTACAAGTCGGAGCTGCGGACGGAACGAGGTGGCGCCGCGGACGGTACAAGTCGGAGCTGCGGACGGTACAAGTCCGCGTTGCGGACGGTGCATGCCGGAGCTGAGGAGCCGTCAGGCACCCGTCGGCGAACGCCGTGTGGCCGGGGCCTCGCGGCTGCGCGCACGACGGGCCCCGTGCGGGGCGCCCGTACACCAGTGCCAGGATGGCGTCATGCACCTTTACGATGAGCGCCTGAGTGTCCCGGCCGCGTGGTGGTTCCTCGTCGTGCTCGCGGGCTGTCTCTTCGGCGGTCTGCTGCTGCCCTTCGGGCCCCTCGCCGCCGGGGCCGGGGCGGTCCTCGTCGGCGCGGTGTCAGGGCCGCTGGTGCACCGCTACGGCTCGGCCCGCATCGTCGTGACGCCCGGGACGCTGGTCGTCGGCGACCGGACCATCCCGATCGACGACCTCGGCACCACGGAGATCCTGGACGCGGGCGAGGCCTTCGAGTGGCGCACGTACAAGGCGAACGCGTACGCGCTGCTCCTGCTGCGCGCCTATGTGCCCACCGCGCTGCGCGTGGAACTGCGGGGCCCGCACCACACGGCCCCTTACCTCTACCTCTCCACCCGCCGCCCGATGAACCTGGCCACGATCCTGGCCTTCACCCGTCGCTGAACCGCCGCGGGATACATTCCTTGGTACGCGGATCCGCCGTCCGGCCCACCCCGGTGTTCCCGGGTGCCGCCGGGCACCCCACGGAGAGGCACCGGTCATGAACATTCCGTTCCTGGACAAGTGGCGCAAGCGGCGCCCGAGCGAGCCGGGCGTGCGGCTCGCTACGGCGTTCGAGGGCGACCCCGACGGGGTGGCCGACCTCCTCTCCGAGTGTGAGCTGCTGCGCTCCCAGGCGACCGCCGCGGGCCTCGACCTCGACGACTCCCCGGGTTCGCTCGCGGCCCTCGACCAGTTGCCGCCGCACTGGCGCGACGACGCCGAGGCGCTCCCGTGGATCGGCAACGACGCGGGCCTGTATCTCGGCACGGTGCTCGTGCGGACCGTGCCCGGCGCGGTCTGGCACGTGCTGCCCGGCGGCACCCCGGTGGTGCGCCTCGCCTCGGGCCGGGAGATCCAGGTGGTCGCGGCGGGCCTCGACTGGGCGGTCCAGGGAACGCCCGAGTTGTCACAGATCTACGCGGAGGCGTCGGAGACGTAGCCAGGAGGCGACAGAGCCTCAAATACGGTTAATGCCCCTAAGTGCGTGTCGTCCCATAAGTCCCGTTTTCACGTGGATAGTTTGCGCTGACCGGCACAGCTGAGAATGGGCAGGTCTGGGCATGACCGTCGATCCGTTGATCGAGCTGCGTGACGTCAACAAGTACTACGGGGAGCTCCATGTCCTGCGGGACGTCGACCTCACCGTCGGCAAGGGAGAGGTGGTCGTGGTCATCGGCCCCTCGGGGTCGGGGAAGTCGACGCTCTGCCGGACCATCAACCGCCTGGAGACCATCCAGTCGGGACAGATCCGGCTCGACGGCCGCCCCCTGCCCGAGGAGGGCAAGGCGCTGGCCCGGCTCCGCGCCGAAGTGGGCATGGTCTTCCAGTCGTTCAACCTCTTCGCGCACAAGACCGTGCTCCAGAACGTCTCCATGGGGCAGGTCAAGGTCAGGGGCCGCAAGAAGGACGAGGCGGACCGGCGCTCCCGCGAGCTCCTGGAGCGCGTCGGCCTCTCGGCGCACGCGGCGAAGTACCCGGCGCAGCTCTCCGGCGGCCAGCAGCAGCGCGTGGCCATCGCCCGCGCCCTCGCCATGGACCCCAAGGTCATGCTCTTCGACGAGCCGACGTCGGCCCTCGACCCGGAGATGATCAACGAGGTCCTCGAAGTCATGCAGCAGCTGGCCCGGGACGGCATGACGATGGTCGTCGTCACCCACGAGATGGGCTTCGCCCGCTCGGCGGCCAACCGCGTCGTCTTCATGGCCGACGGCCGCGTCGTCGAGGACCGGGCCCCCGAGGACTTCTTCACCCGACCGGAGAGCGAACGCGCCAGGGACTTCCTCTCCAAGATCCTCAAGCACTGACGGGGGCCCGCATGCTCCGTACGACACGTCTGTTCAGCGCGCTCGTCCTCACCGCCCTCGCCACCGCGGCCTGCGGCAAGGAGGGCAGCCCGCCGACCAAGGGCCCCGCCGCCGGGGAGCTGCCCGTGTACGAGGTGGCGAAGGACTTCCGGCTGCCGCAGTCCGGCACCTGGCGCAGGGCGGAGAGCCGCGGCCGGTTCGTGGTCGGCGCCAAGGAGGACCAGCCCTACCTCGGCGAGAAGGACCCGGCGAGCGGCCGCTACTCCGGCTTCGACATCGAGATCGCCAAGATGGTCTCGGCGTCCCTCGGCCTCGACCCGGGCCGGATCACCTTCAGGACGATCGCCTCCGCCAACCGCGAGACCGCCCTTCAGAACGGGCAGATCGACTTCTACGTCGGCACGTACACCATCAACGACAACCGCAAGAAGCTCGTCGGCTTCGGCGGCCCCTACTACATGGCGGGCCAGGGCCTGCTCGTGCGGCACGACGAGGACGACATCAAGGGGCCGCGGGACCTCGCGGGCAAGAAGGTGTGCTCCGCCGCGGGCTCCACGCCCTACCAGCGCATCCGGAAGGACTACCCGAAGGCGACGCTCGTCGCGTACGACACGTACTCCGTGTGTGTCGACAACCTGCTGACCTATCAGGTCGACGCCGTCACCACCGACGACGCGATCCTCATCGGGTACGCGGCCAAGGTGCCCGACGAGCTGAAGCTGGTCGGCAAGCCCTTCTCCGAGGAGCCGTACGGCATCGGCGTCCCGCGCGGCGACGACGCGCTCAGGTTCGCCGTCGACGACGCCCTCGCCGCCCGCGAGAGAGACGGCGACTGGAAGAAGGCCTACGAGGCGACCCTCGGCCTCTCCGGCGTCCCGGCGCCGGAGCCGCCCGCCATCGACCGCTACCCGGCGAGCTGAGGAGGCGTCATGGACGTACTGACGGACAACTTCTCCACCTTCGGCGAGGGCTTCCTCGGCACCCTCGAACTGACCGTGTACGCCTCGCTGCTCGCGCTCGCCCTCGGGTTCGTGATGGCCTCGTTCCGGGTGGCGCCCGTCGGCTCCTTCCGGCTGTTCGGCGCCGTGTGGGTGGCGGTCCTCAGGAACACCCCGCTGACGCTCCTCTTCTTCGCCGTGCTGCTCGGCCTGCCGCGGTTCGGTCTCGTGCTGCCCTTCAAGGTGTTCGCGGTGCTCGCGCTCGGCTGCTACACCTCGGCCTTCATCTGCGAGGCACTGCGCTCGGGCATCAACACGGTGCCGAGGGGGCAGGGCGAGGCCGCCCGCAGCCTCGGCATGACCTTCGGCCAGACCCTGTCCACAGTGATCCTGCCGCAGGCCTTCCGGTCCGTGATCGCGCCGGTCGGCTCCACGCTGATCGCGCTCGCCAAGAACTCCGCCATCGCCGGGGCGTTCAGCGTCACCGAACTGCTCGGCACGTACAAGACGCTCAACGAGCTCGGCTACAGCATCATCTGGACCTTCGTCTGGATCGCCCTCGGCTACCTCGTCATCACGCTGGCCATCAGCGCCGTCTTCCACATCCTCGAGAAGCGCTGGGGAGTCGCCCGATGACCGCCGCCACCGCCCCCGAAGCCACCGCCCTCTACGACGTACCCGGCCCCAGGACCCGCCGCAGGCACCTGCTCTACGGCGTCCTGTCGACCGTCCTGATCGCCGCCCTGGTCGGCTGGGTCGTGTACCTGCTGTTCGACACCGACCAGTTCACCCGCACCAAGTGGACGCCCTTCGCGTACAAAGGCATCCAGGAACTGCTCCTGCGCGGGCTCGGCAACACCCTGAAGGCCTTCGCGATCTCCGCCGTGCTCGCGCTGGCCCTGGGTGCGCTCCTGGCCACCGGGCGCCTCTCGGAGCACCGGCCGGTGCGCTGGGCGGCCACCCTCGTCGTGGAGTTCTTCCGCGCGATGCCCGTGCTCGTGATGATCTTCTTCGTCTTCGTGGCGCTGAAGGTCCAGCCGCTGCCGGCGCTGGTCGCCGGGCTCACGCTCTACAACGGTTCCGTGCTCGCCGAGGTGTTCCGCTCCGGCATCAACTCGGTGGAGCGCGGCCAGAGGGAGGCCGCCTACGCGCTGGGCATGAGAAAGACGCAGGTCATGTCGTACGTCCTGGTGCCGCAGGCGGTACGGGCCATGTTGCCCGCCATCATCAGCCAGCTGGTCGTGGCCCTGAAGGACACCTCGCTCGGCTATCTGATCACCTATGAGGAGTTCCTCCATGCCGGGAAGCTCATCGCGTCGAATCTCGACTACGATTTGCCTTTCATCCCCGTGGTCATGGTGATCTCACCGATCTACATCGGGATGTGCATGCTGCTTTCGTGGTTCGCCCACCGGGTGTCCAAGCGTCAGCAGCGCAGTCCCAAGACAGAGGCCGTGGACGTCGCCCCGGCTGAACCAGGGACGCTGCTGCCGGGCGGGGGTCCCCCCAGGGCCCCAGGACCCTGACGGGAGCAGCAGCTGGAGGGCCAGGCCCGCCCGGCAGCAGCCGGAGATCACTGCTCGCGCAGGGGGATCGACACGTACGACGGGTCGGTGCTCGGCGAGGAGAAGGTCAGCTGCGCGCCGGACGGGTTGTGCTCGACATAGAGCGGGTCGACCGTGTCGACGACCAGGGCGAGCCGGTGCCCTGCCGGGACGTCGTAGGCCGTGGAGAACAGCTCCAGGTCGACGGTGAACGGCTTGCCGGGCGTCTTGCCGTGGAAGGTGTACGGCGCGTTGGCGACCAGCTTGCCGAGGCCGAGCGGGCCCACGTCGTAGAGGTAGGCGACGAGGGTTCCGCTCTCCTTGGTGCCGGTGACCGTGGTGTGCAGCTTCGCGGTGCCCCGCACCCGCTCCACCCGCGCGGAGCGCTCCGACTGCCACACGGCCGCGTAGCGGCGCGGCAGCAGCGGGATCGACGCCACCCGCGGCAGCTTCAGGAACTGGTCGAGGGCGTTGGACAGGAGCACCGTGCCGCCGTTCGCGCCGGAGTCGGTGTTCGTGTGCACGGTCGCGCCGTCCGTGAGGTCGATCTTCCTGCTCGTGGCGCCGACCGACTTCCAGTCCGGGTAGCCCTCGTAGCCGCCCGTGGAGCGCGACTTGAGCTGGACCGGCTGTTCCTGGTCGATGCCGTTGCGCTCGCCCTTCAGATGGCGGTCGAACCACCGCCGCGTGTTCGTCCAGGTGTCGTTGGGCAGACCGAGCAGTCCGGTGGCCTCCGACGTGGCGTGGTCGCCGGGGCGGAACTCCAGGCGCTTGGGGCCCGTCAGCTTCTCGTAGAAGTCCGCGTACTGGTTGGGCGGGAAGATGGTGTCGCCCCAGGCGTTGGCGAGGAAGATCGCGGCGCCGTTCTCGTTGAGGCGGTCCAGATAGGTGGCGGGGGAGCGCTTGGCGCCCCACGCGAGCATCTCGGGCTCCTTGTCGAGGTTCGAGCCGAGGAAGTCCTTCAGGATGGTCCGCAGTTCGGCGCTGGGGCGGCCGGTGAGTTCCCCCGCGCCGCCGAGCAGGGCGCCCGCCTGGACATGCTGGGTGCGGCCGCTGTAGATGGAGCCGACGAGGTCGCCCCAGCCGCTCAGCGCGCCCACCGCCTTGACGCGCTTGTCGTGCGCGGCGGCGAGGAGGCTGATCCCGGCGCCGTAGCTGACGCCCGCCATGCCGACCCGGCCGGGGTCCGCGGGGGTGTTCGCGAGGGCCCAGTCGATGACCTTGGAGGCGTCGGCGATGTCCTCGGGGCCGCCGACCTCGATCTCGCCGCCGGACTGCCAGAAGCCACGGGAGTTGTAGCTGACCACGACGTAGCCGGTCGCGGCGAGCTTCCTGGCCTGCGCCAGGTACTCGATCTGGGGCACGGCCCAGCTCGTGGGCAGCACGATGACCGGGTATCCGGCGCCGTCCTCGGCACCCGCCGGGGTGACGACGTTGGCCGCCAGCTTCGTGCCGCCGTCGCCGGCGATGTCGACGAAGCGGACGCCGGTCGCCCGCGGCGCCGCCTGCGCGGTGGGCGCGGCCTGCGCCGCGGGCGCCAGGCCGAAGGCGGCGCCCGCGATCAGGGTGACGGAGACGGCCCCCGCGGTCGTGGACCGCAGGGACTGGTGGGGGTCTCGCACGGGTCACTCCTCACTTGGTGGAAGTGCAAAGTGACCGCACGGTAACCGGGGATTCTTACCGAGGGTAACCCGTCGGTAAGTTACGTACCGGTAACGATTGTTGACGCGGTTGTCGGCTCAAGAGCCCTGTTCGAGCGCGCTCTTGGCCTGCCAGTCCGTCCACGAAAGGTTCCACGCCCCGTAGCCGTTGCCCGGGTCCGGCACTCCCTTGGAGCCGGAGCCCGAGACCTCGAACGGGTCGCCGACCTGGACCTGGCCGTACAGCCAGGAGGCGTGGGAGGTGCTCATGCCGACGCAGCCGGAGCTGTGGTTGGTGTTGCCGAAGTAGGCCGCGTTCCAGGGGGCCGCGTGCGCGTACATGCCCGACCAGGTGAGGCGCATCGAGTAGTCGACCATCTTGTCGTAGCTGTCGCCGAGGCCGACGGTCTCGGAGCGCATGTTGATCGTGCCCTCCTTGGACATCAGGACCGACGTGCCGCCCCAGGAGGCCTTCTCGCCGCCCGGCGTGCCCGCGGACATCGGCACCGACTTGACCTTGCGGCCGTCCCGCGTCAGCGTCGCCGTCCTGCTGTCCAGGTCGACCTTGACGACTTGGTTCCGGCCGACGGTGACGGCGGTGTCGTAGTCGCGGACGAACCAGCCGCCCTGCTCGCCCGAGTCGATGCCGTCGAGCTGCGCGTCCAGGCGCACCTCGGTGCCCGGCTTCCAGTACTTCTCGGGGCGCCAGTCGACGCGGTCCTTGCCGTCGTAGTTCTTGATCCAGCCCCAGGAGCCCGTGGTGTCGTTGTCCGTGCTGACCTTGAGGTTCTTCTCCACCTCCGCCTTGTTCGCCACGGGGTGGTCGAAGACGATCGACAGGGGCTGGCCGACGCCGACGGTCCTGAGGCCCCGGCCCGGCGTGATGGTGACCTTGTTGACCTGCTCGGGCGCGGCCGTTCTGAAGGTCCGCTTCGCCTCGCCGCCCTTGTCGGTGACGGCCCGCACGCTGTAGCTGGTGCCCGGGGCCGCCTTGCGCGCGGAGGTCCAGGTGCGGCCGTCGGCAGCGACCTCGCCGGCCAGCTTCGTGCCCTCGGCGTCGGCGACCGTCACGTCCTTCAGGCGCGCGTCCTTCGTGGCGAGCCGCACCGTGACCGGCACGCCCGCCGTCGCCTTCTCGCCGGTGAGGTTCACGGAGACCCTCGGCTTCTCGGCGGCCCCCGAGCCGCTGCCGGAGCCGCCGTCGGAGCAGGCGGACAGGGTCGCCCCGAGGGCCGCGACACCTGCGACGGCGGCGTGACGGGGACGGATGGAGCGGCGGCTCGACGAGCTCAGGGACCTGCGGGACCTCAAGGAAACGTACCTCCGTGCGGATGTTCACTGCCTGCCCGGAGGGAGAGTGTGGAAGGTCCGTTCGGGTTGCCTGTGTCCTGGAAATTGCCGACTGTGTCACATTGGCATCATTGACGGCATACGTGAAGCGGACGTCCTCGGCCGCGTGCGCCGCGTGTCCGCCCACGTCACTTGGCGCGGTGCGAGTTGCGCTGCTGCGGCGGCGCGGGGATCGGCTCCTGGGCGGCCCGGGTCACGTCGTCGACGAGCTCGACCACGTCGGGACCGTACGCCTGCGAGTTCACGACCTTCAGGAGCAGCACGAAGGAGCCGTTGCCGTGCTTACGGGCGAGGCGGTCGTGGTGGCGGGCCAGATAGCGCGTCGCGGCCTGGTTGGTGATCGCGCGCTGACCGCAGAAGAGGAAGACGGGACGCGCCTCCGGGGCCTGCCCGGCGGTCAGGCGCGCCACGATGACGTACTCGGTGCGGCCGCCCTCCAGGCGGTAGCGCTCGGAGCCGATCTGGAAGGCGCCCCGGTCGGGGCCCGGCTCCGGGTCGGCGTTCACGCGCACGCCCGGGAGCAGCGAGTGCATGTGCGCGGCCATGCGGCGGTTGATCGCCGGGTTGCCGACGCAGAACTCGGTGCGCTCACCGAAGCCCTGCTGGACCGCGTCGTGCGCGACGAGATGGGAGTGCGCGCCGCACTCCTTGATCAGCGGAGCGAGCTCAAGGAGCGAGAACACGTCGTGCCGCGTCACCATCAGCTCCGGGTTGCTCCCCTCGCGATTGACCACGAGCAAGGACTCGGCGTTGGCAGGAAGGCCGAAGAAGGCCTGCTTGCGCCGGAGTCTGCGCTTCCACAGGAAGGTGCGGAAGTACCAGCCGAGCGCGACGCCGAGGGCGGCGGCGAGCAGGCCTAGGGCGAGAAGGCGCACGTCTTCAGTCATGGGGGCGCATGTTAGCGGCCATTCGGAGCCACGTTCGATGTGCTCGTGGCGGGGCACATTGCTCGAAGTTACCCTGCGCAGACGGCTGTTGACTGGAGGTACGAATGCGTCGTGGTGTCGTACGGAATCTCACCCTATGGGCGGTCGGAGGGGTGTTGGTGTCGGTCGGTGCGGCCGCGCCCCCTTCGCCTTCGCGCTCGGCGCAACCGGGCACGGGCGCCGAAACGGCCACGGCCGCCGAAGCCGCCGCAAGACCGGAATCGGCGGCTTCGGGCGGTTCCGGCGCGGCTCGCGCGACGAGCCCGGAGAAGACACCGGTGGCCAAGGGCTCCGGCGGCGCGGTGGCGAGCGTCGACCCGGACGCGTCCGCCGCGGGCATCGAGGTCCTGAGGAAGGGCGGCAACGCCGTCGACGCGGCGGTCGCCACGGCGGCGGCCCTCGGGGTGACCGAGCCCTACTCGGCGGGGGTCGGCGGCGGCGGGTACTTCGTGTACTACGACGCCAAGTCCCGCAAGGTGCGCAACCTCGACGGCCGCGAGACCGCGCCGCGCACCGCCGACTCCAAGCTGTTCATCGAGGACGGCAAGCCCGTCCCGTTCGCCGACGCGGTGACGAGCGGCCTCGGCGTCGGCACTCCCGGTACGCCCGCCACCTGGCAGGAGGCGCTCGACTCCTGGGGAAGCAAGAGCCTTCGCACGCTCCTGAAACCCGCCGAACGGCTCGCCAGGAACGGCTTCACGGTCGACGAGACGTTCCGCGACCAGACGAAGTCCAACCGCGCCCGGTTCGCGGACTTCCCCGCCACCGCCCGCCTCTTCCTGCCCGGCGGGAAGCTGCCCGTGGTCGGCTCGACGTTCAAGAACCCCGACCTCGCGCGCACCTACGCGGAGCTCGGGGACGAGGGCGTCGACGCGCTGTACCACGGCGCCATCGGGCGCGACGTCGTCCGCACCGTGAACAAGCCGCCCGTGGACCCGGACTCCGGGCGCAAGGCCCGCCCCGGCGACCTGTCCCTTAAGGACCTGCGCGACTACGAGGTCGAGCGCCGCACCGCCACGAGGACGTCCTACCGCGGGCTCGGCGTCTACTCCATGGCGCCGTCGTCGTCCGGCGGCACCACCGTCGGCGAGGCACTGAACATCCTGGAGCGCACCGACCTCTCCAAGGCCACCAGGACCCGCTATCTGCACCGCTTCATCGAGGCGAGCCGGATCGCGTTCGCCGACCGCGGGCGCTGGGTGGGCGACCCGGCCTTCGAGGACGTGCCGAAGAAGGAGCTCCTCTCGCAGCGGTTCGCCGACTCCCGCGAGTGCCTGATCAAGGACGACAAGGTGCTCAAGAGCCCGCTCGCGCCGGGCGACCCGCGCCGCCCCGCACCGTGCGCCGACGGCGGCAGGGCGGCCCCGACGACGTACGAGGGCGAGAACACCACCCATCTGACGGTGGCCGACAAGTGGGGCAACGTCGTCGCGTACACCCTCACCATCGAGCAGACGGGCGGCAGCGGCATCACCGTCCCGGGCCGTGGCTTCCTCCTCAACAACGAGCTGACCGACTTCTCCTTCGCGCCGGCCAACCCGGCCGTGCACGACCCGAACCTGCCGGGCCCCGGGAAGCGGCCGCGTTCGTCCCTCGCGCCGACCATCGTGCTCGACAAGAACGACCGGCCGGTCGTCGCGGTCGGCTCGCCCGGCGGCGCGACGATCATCACCACCGTCCTCCAGACCCTGACCGGCTATCTCGACCGGGACCTGGAACTGGTCGACGCGATCGCGGAGCCGCGCGCGAGCCAGCGCAACGCCGCCCAGACGGAGCTCGAACCGGGCCTGTGGGACAGCGGCGTGCGGGGCCGCCTGGAGGCGATCGGCCACTCCTTCAAGCAGAACCCGGAGATCGGGGCTGCGACCGGTGTGGAGCGGCTGCCGGGCGGCAAGTGGCTGGCCGC
>NZ_WPNZ01000042.1:0-14499 GCF_009755605.1 Streptomyces typhae | reverse complement strand
CCGAGAAGGTGCGCAGGGGCGGCGGATCGGCGATGGTGGTGAAGCCGCAGCCGTAGCCCTTCCGGCACCCAAGGAGTGGTCCGCGCCGTACCCGTACGGGGCGGCGCGGACCTCCCGAAGGCGGGGGCGAGGCCCGCTCACGGCCTCGGTCGGGGGGCATGAGGACGGTGTCACCCGCGCTCGGAGAGCGGCTCAGGAACGCTCCGTGAGAGCGGTGTCACTTGTGAGATCGTGTGCTCATGGACTCGCTCGAACTGCTCCTGCACCCCTTGCGGTTGCGCATCATGCATGCCATGTCCGGCGGCCGGACGCTGACCACCTCGCAGCTGTGCGCACTGCTGCCCGACGCGTCGAAGGCCACGCTCTACCGCCATGTGAGCCTGCTGGCCGACCACGGTCTGCTGGAGATCGAGGAGGAACGGCGGGTGCGCGGCGCCGTCGAGCGCCGCTTCCGGATGAGCGAGATACCCATCGAGGAGGGTACAGCCGCGGCGACCACCATCCCGCCCGAGGGCCACCGGCAGCTCTTCGCCGTGACCATGGCCACGCTGATCGCCGAGTTCAACGCCTACCTCGACCGGCCCGGCGCGGAGCCGGCCGAGGACGCGGTGGGCTACCGCCAGCGCACCATGTGGCTGAGCCCCGAGGAACTCGCCGACTTCATCCGCGAGATGACCGCCGTGATCGCACCGCGGATAGCCAACGAGCCCTCGCCGGAGCGCAACCGCTACCTGATCAGTACGATCCTCTTCCCCGCCGAGGACTCCGAGAAGTCAAGGACGTCGGACTAGGCGGCAGCCGGCGGGCGGCCTCGCACCGCGGGCCCGCGTCGGCACCGGTATTTGAATGGGGGGCCGGGGTTAGGATGCCTCCATGGTGCGCACCCCCCTGACTCCCGAAGAGCGTGAGCGCGGCGAGCGGCTCGGCCGGCTGCTGCGCGCCGCCCGCGGCGAACGCAGCATGGTGGAGGTCGCCGCGACCGCCGGAATCTCGGCGGAGACGCTGCGCAAGATCGAGACGGGCCGTGCGCCCACCCCCGCCTTCTTCACCGTCGCCGCGCTGGCCGTCGCCCTCGGCCTCTCGATGGACGAGGTGGCCCGGCGGTGCACGCCGGTTCCCGTGCCCGCCTGACGGCCACCCGCGCCATGGCCGCCGTGGCCGGCGCCAGTGCCACCAGGAAGGCGCCGACCCACAGCGGCGAGCGGTAGCCGAAGCCCGCGGAGATCGCCCGGCCGCCCACCCAAGGGCCGAGCGCCGCGCCGAGGTTGAAGGCGGCCGTGGCGAACCCGCCCGCGAGCGTCGGCGCCCGCGTGGCCGCGTACATCGCCTGCGAGATCAAGGTGGAGCCCACGGCGAACGACAGCGCGCCCTGGACGAAGACGCACACCACCGCCGCCACCGGGTTCCCGGCCGTCAGGGCGAACACCACCCACCCGGCGAGCAGCGCGACCGTACCGCCCGCGAGGAGCGGCACCGGACGGCTGTCGGCGAGACGCCCGCCGAGCGCGACCCCGACCGACGAGCCGAGCCCGAACAGGGCGAGCAGCGCGGGGATCCACGTGTCAGCGATCCCGGTGACGTGTGTCGCCAGCGGCTCCAGATAGGTGAAGACGCAGAAGGTCGCGCCGTTGACGAGGGCGCCCAGGAGCAGGGTGACCAGGAGCCGGGGCGCGCGCAGGGCCCGCAGTTCCGTACGGGCGCGTGGGCGCGCGGGGGCGGGGGAGCGGCCCGGTGCGGTGCCCTGCTTCGGCACGGTGCCCTGCTCCGGCACGGGCGAGGGGGCCGTCACGGTGCCGTGCGCGGGCGCGGGGGAGTGCGCCGGTACGGCACGGGCCACGGCGACCACCGCGGGCAGCGTGATCAGCGCCACCGCCCAGAACGCGGCGCGCCAGCCCCACAGCTGGCCGAGCAGCGCGCCGCGGTACGCCCGCGACGCAGGCGAGAGTGGTGCCGCCGAGCAGGACGGAGGTGGCCCGGCCCTTGGCGTCAGGGGGGACCAGAGCGGTCGCCGTGCTGAGCGCGACGGCCAGGAAACCGGCGTTGGCGAGGGCACCGACGACGCGAGTGGCGAGCAGCACCCCGAAGTGGGCCGTCAGGGCGCCCACCACATGGGCGAGCAGGAACGCGGTCAGAAAGCCGAGAAGTGCGCGGCGGCGCGGCCAGCGCAGGCTCAGGACCGCGAGCAGGGGCGCCCCGACGACCATTCCGACGGCGAACGCCGAGGTCAGTGCCCCGGCGGCCGGGACCGACACCCCCATGTCGGCGGCGATGTCCGACACCAGGCCGGACAGCATGAACTCGGATGTGCCCTGCGCGAACACGGCGAGGGCGAGCAGATACAGGACGAATGGCACAGCGAGACTCCGCAACCACATCGTGGATCGACGCACCCGCGGGCGGCTCGGAGCAGCACCGTCCGGCACGTGCCGGACGGCGGTGGACGCGCGCGGGTGAGGAAGGGGGACTGCGGAAGAGGGCAGTCCGTGTCACGGCGCTGCGGCGGTCCGGTGGCGGGGCGCCGACGTGAGCAGGCGCGGGCGCGGGCGCCGATACGGGCTGGCGCGGAGGCCGACGCGGTCAGGCGCGGGCGCCGACGCGGTCAGGCGGGCGCCGACGCGGGAGGGCGCGGACGTCGCGGCCTCGCGACGGCGTCACAGGGCAGCCACCGGAGCGCCGGTGGCTGGCGTCTGCTGGCCTCGGGACTGGACATGTGCGCAGACTAACCACGCTTCTCGCCGCACGTCCAAGTAATTAACGGAGCCTTGGGAAAACCGCGTGCAGCCGTCTCGTACCGCGTCTGGTGTTATCTTCCGGACCGGCAGACTTCCAGTCTCCCAGGGGGCGGTGCCCGACGATGGCAGTGGGACAACTCCCGGACCAGGTCCGTGAGTTCGCGAAATACCTGAATCAGCTCCTGGCGCGCCTCGATCAGGGCGACGGGTGGTGCGGGGTGTTCTGGTCCCGTGACCCGGACGGGATGCGGGCCTGTCTGGAGGGCGCCGAGGTACCGCCCTGGGACGTGGTGCAGGCGCTGCTCCACGACCTCGCGGCGGCCGTCGGCGTGGCCGCGGCGCAGTCGGAGACCGTGCGGGCGCGCACGCTGCACGCGGCGTCCGTCGCCGCGCACGACCGCCGTCCCGGCGGCAGGGAGCTCCTGAGCGACCGGCTCGACCTGATGCTCCAGGAGCAGCGGTTCGCCCAGGAGCGCCAGCAGGAGCTGGCCCGCGCCCTCTCCGTCGCCGCCACGGACGACGAGGTGGACCGCATCCATCTGGACCTGGCGTGGGTCCGCGACGACCACGAGCGCGCCGTCGCCCGCTGCGCCGAACTCCAGGCCCGCATGGAGCGCCTCGACCGGGTGCGGGCGCCCCAGTGGGTGGACTTCGGGCAGCCCCCGCGCGCCGGCTCCGGCTCAGGGCGCGCGCGGGCGTCCGGCGGCCCGGCCCCGGCCCCCGCCCTGGACCCGGCCTCGGAGGAGGAGCACACGGCGGCGCACGACCTGAGCGACGCGCGCGGCGCGTACGGCGCGTACGGTTCCTCGGGAAGTCACGGCGCGTACGGCTCCTCGGGAAGCCAAGGTGCGCACGGACCCTCGGGAGCGTACGGCGCCCACGACTCCCCGGGCGCGGACGAGTACGACGCCGAGCGGCCCGTCTTCGACGTCCGGCGTGTGCCCGCCCGGCACGAGCCCGCCGCCGTCGCGGCGCCCGACGGGACGTTCACGGCGGGATCCGGCGCCGAGCCCTCCCCGGGCCCCGCCGCGCCCCCCGACGCCACCGAGGCCCCGTCCCCGACGTCACGCGGTCCCCGCGTCCCGCGGCAACCCGGCTCCCGGCGCCGTCCCCGGGGCGCCCGCTTCGCGGGTCTCGTCGTCGCGGCGGACGACGAGGCCGGGCCGCCCGCACCCGCGCCCGAGGACGAGCGGACGGACCCCGCCCGCACCCCCCGGGGCGCGCGCTCCGCGCAGCCCGCCCTCACGGCCGCCGACGCCCCCCGGCACCCGGCGCCGGACGAGTCCCCGGCCGACACCGACGAACGCGTCACCACCGACGCCGTCAAGGCGCTGATCCGCCTGCGCGGTGAGGGCCGCAGCGGGGAGGCGCACGGGGTGCTGGTGGAAGCCGCCGGGTGGCCCGCGGCCCGGCTGCCGCTGTTCGCCGACGAACTGCTCCACGCGGGCCTCGGGGCCGACTGGGCGACCCTGCTGTGGGAGGCCGCCTCGCTGCCGCCCGACCGGCTCGTCGCCGTCGCGGACGCGCTCGCGGGGGCGGGCCGCGCCGAGGACTGCCGCAAGCTGCTGCGCCAGGGCGTGGCCAGACCCGCCCCGGAGATCGCCGAGTCCCTGCTCGCGCTCGGCGACGCGGGACGGGACCGCGAGGCCAGGGCGCTGCTCGACGCCTATGTGCGCGTGCGCACCGCCGAGGACGTCGCGGCCTGCGCCCACACCGACCCGGGACTCGTCCCGCTGCTCCTCGCGAGCGCGAAGGGGACGTCGGACGAACACCACTGGGACCTCGTGCACGCCCTGCGCGTGGCGGGTTTCACCACCTGAACGGAGGGTTCCCGTAACGCTCCCGGGCCCGTCGCGGGCCCGCTCCCGGGACGCTTCGGCGGACACCCGAGAGGCCCGCTCCCGGGACGCTTCGGCGGACACCCGAGAGGCCTGCTCCCGTAACGCTTCGGCGGACTCCCGAGGGGCTCGCTCCCGTGACGCCTTCCCGGCACCCGGGGGGCCCGCTCCTCACCCGCCCGGGTGCGAAACATGATCGACTGCGCCGGTGCGGCGACGATGGTCTTGGCAAGGCCGCCGATGGGGCCTACGTTCGTCTGTCTACACACGAAGTCTACGTGCGTAGAGGCTCTCTGACGTCCCGTCGAAGGAGCAGCTCATGGTCAACGTCGTACGCGCCGCACTGGTCCAGGCGACCTGGACCGGCGACACCGAATCCATGATCGCCAAGCATGAGGAGCACGCTCGGGAAGCCGCCCGGCAGGGCGCCAAGGTCATCGGTTTCCAAGAGGTCTTCAACGCCCCCTACTTCTGCCAGGTCCAGGAGAACGAGCACTACCGCTGGGCGGAGCGGGTGCCGGACGGGCCCACCGTGCGCCGGATGCGGGACCTCGCGCGGGAGACCGGCATGGTGATCGTCGTGCCCGTCTTCGAGATCGAGCAGTCCGGCTTCCACTACAACACCGCCGCCGTCATCGACGCCGACGGCGGGTATCTGGGCAAGTACCGCAAGCACCACATCCCCCAAGTCAAAGGGTTCTGGGAGAAGTTCTACTTCCGTCCCGGCAACGCGGGCTGGCCCGTCTTCGACACCGCCGTCGGCCGCGTCGGGGTGTACATCTGCTACGACCGGCACTTCCCCGAGGGCTGGCGCCAGCTCGGCCTGAACGGCGCCCAGCTCGTCTACAACCCCTCCGCGACGTCGCGCGGCCTGTCCGCCCACCTGTGGCAGCTGGAGCAGCCCGCGGCGGCCGTCGCCAACGAGTACTTCGTGGCGGCGATCAACCGCGTCGGCCAGGAGGAGTACGGCGACAACGACTTCTACGGCACGAGTTACTTCGTGGACCCGCGCGGGCAGTTCGTCGGCGAACCGGCGAGCGACAAGGCGGAGGAACTCGTCGTGCGCGACCTCGACTTCGGCCTGATCGACGAGGTCCGCGAACAGTGGGCTTTCTACCGGGACCGCCGCCCGGACGCGTACGAAGGGCTGGTCACACCGTGAAGGACCTGCACAGCCGACACCGCGCCGTCCTGCCGGACTGGCTCGTGCTGTACTACGACACGCCGCTGGAGATCACCCACGGCGAGGGCCGGCACGTCTGGGACGCCGAGGGACGGCGCTATCTGGACTTCTTCGGCGGCATCCTCACCACCATGACGGCCCACGCGCTGCCCGACGTCACCAAGGCCGTCGCGGACCAGGCGGGGCGCGTCATCCACAGTTCGACGCTCTATCTGAACCGCCCGATGGTCGACCTCGCCGAGCGCGTCGCCGCGCTCTCCGGCATCCCGGACGCGCGGGTGTTCTTCACGACGTCGGGCACCGAGGCGAACGACACGGCCCTGCTGCTCGCGACCGCGCACCGCCGCTCCAACCAGATCCTGGCGATGCGCAACAGCTACCACGGCCGCTCCTTCACCGCGGTCGGCATCACCGGCAACCAGGCCTGGTCACCCACGAGCCTGTCACCGTTGCAGACGCTGTACGTCCACGGCGGCGTCCGCACCAGGGGGCCCTACGCCGCCCTCGGCGACGCCGAGTTCATCGAGGCGTGCGTCGCCGATCTGCGGGACATGCTCGGCCAGGCACGGGGTGTCGCCGCGCTGATCGCCGAACCGGTCCAGGGCGTCGGCGGCTTCACCTCGCCGCCCGACGGCCTGTACGCCGCGTTCCGCGACGTCCTCGCCGAGCACGGCGTCCTGTGGATCGCCGACGAGGTGCAGACCGGCTGGGGCCGCACCGGCGACCACTTCTGGGGCTGGCAGGCGCACGCCGCGTCGGGCCCGCCGGACCTGCTCACCTTCGCCAAGGGCATCGGCAACGGCATGTCGATCGGCGGTGTGGTGGGTCGCGCGGAGATCATGAACTGCCTCGACGCCAACTCCATCTCCACGTTCGGCGGCTCACCGGTGACGATGGCCGCGGGCCTCGCCAACCTCACATACCTCCTGGAACACGATCTGCAGGGCAACGCCCGGCGCGTCGGCGGTCTGCTCATCGAGCGGCTGCGGGCCATCTGCGCCCAGCTGCCCGTCGTACGGGAAGTGCGCGGCCGCGGCCTGATGATCGGCATCGAACTCGTCCGTCCCGGCACGGACGAGGCGAACCCGCAGGCGGCCACCGCCGTCCTCGAAGCGGCCCGCGAGGGCGGTCTGCTCGTCGGCAAGGGCGGCGGGCACAGCACCAGCGTGCTGCGCATCGCGCCGCCGCTCTCGCTGACGGTCGCGGAGGCCGAGGAAGGCGCCGCGATCCTCGAACACGCCCTGCGGGACGCCTAGCACGGCCTCCGGGACACCTGGCACGCCCCCCGGGGCGCCGGGCGCGTGTCCGCGTACGTACGTCTCACCTAGGGAGCGCATCACCATGAGTACCCGCACCCTGATCCGCGGCGGGCTCGTCGTCACCGCCGCCGAGGAACTCCACGCCGACGTGCTGATCGAGGACGGCCGGATCGCGGCGCTCGCCGCGCGCGGCACCGAGGCCGCCGCGGCCTGGACCGCGGACCGCGTCATCGACGCGAGCGAGAAGTACGTCGTCCCGGGCGGCGTCGACGCCCATACGCACATGGAGCTCCCGTTCGGCGGCACGTTCGCCTCGGACTCCTTCGAGACCGGCACCCGCGCCGCCGCCTGGGGCGGCACCACCACCATCGTCGACTTCGCCGTGCAGACCGTCGGCCGGTCCCTGCGCTCGGGCCTGGACGCCTGGTACGCCAAGGCCGACGGCAAGTGCGCGATCGACTACGCCTTCCACATGATCCTCTCCGACGTCAACGACCGGACGCTGAAGGAGATGGACCTGCTGGTGGAGGAGGGCATCACCTCCTTCAAGCTGTTCATGGCCTATCCCGGCGTCTTCTACAGCGACGACGGGCAGATCCTGCGGGCCATGCAGCGCTCCGCCGGCAACGGTGGACTGATCATGATGCACGCCGAGAACGGCATCGCGATCGACGTCCTCGTGGAGCAGGCACTCCAGCGCGGCGAGACCGACCCCCGACACCACGGGGAGGTCAGGAAGGTCCTCCTCGAAGCCGAGGCCACCCATCGCGCGATCCAGCTGGCCCGGGTCGCGGGCGCCCCGCTGTACGTCGTGCACGTCTCCGCCGAGGAGGCCGTCGCCGAGCTGGCGGCCGCCCGCGACAAGGGGCTGCCCGTCTTCGGCGAGACATGTCCGCAGTACCTGTTCCTGTCCACCGACAACCTCGCCGAGCCGGACTTCGAGGGCGCCAAGTACGTGTGCTCCACGCCGCTGCGGCCCCGCGAGCACCAGGCGGCGCTGTGGCGGGGCCTGCGCACCAACGACCTCCAGGTGGTGTCCACCGACCACTGCCCGTTCTGCTTCACCGGCCAGAAGGAACTCGGCCGCGGCGACTTCTCGAAGATCCCCAACGGCCTGCCCGGCGTCGAGAACCGCATGGACCTCCTCCACCAGGCCGTCGTCGACGGGCACATCAGCCGCCGCCGCTGGATCGAGATCGCCTGCGCCACCCCGGCCCGCATGTTCGGCCTCTATCCGAAGAAGGGCACGATCGCGCCGGGCGCGGACGCCGACGTCGTCGTCTACGACCCCGCCGCGACCCAGACGATCTCCGCCGGGACCCACCACATGAACGTCGACTACTCGGCGTACGAGGGCAGGCAGGTCACCGGCCGCGTCGAGACCGTCCTCTCGCGCGGGGAGGTCGTGATCGAGGGGCGGGAGTTCACGGGCCGCGCCGGGCACGGCGTCTACACCCCGCGCGCCACCTGCCAGTACCTGGACTAGACCCTTCACTCCCGTAGGAGGTCCCTCGTGGATTTCGGACTCGTCCTGCAGACCGACCCGCCCGCCTCCGAGGTGGTCGGTCTGATGCGGCGCGCGGAGCGCAGCGGCTTCCGCTACGGCTGGACCTTCGACTCGGCGGTCCTGTGGCAGGAGCCGTTCGTGATCTACAGCCGGATCCTGGAGCACACCGACCACCTCACGGTCGGCCCCATGGTGACCAACCCGGGCACCAGGACCTGGGAGGTCACCGCCTCCACCTTCGCCACGCTCAACGACATGTACGGCAACCGCACCGTGTGCGGCATCGGCCGCGGCGACTCCGCGATGCGCGTCGCGGGCCGCCGTCCCCACACCCTGGCGCGCCTCGGCGAGTGCATCGACGTCGTCCGTGACCTCGCCGAGGGCCGTGAGGCGGACGTCGACGGGCAGCGCCTGCGCATCCCCTGGGTGCGGGACGGCAAGCTGCCGGTGTGGATGGCCGCGTACGGCCCGAAGGCCCTCGCGCTCGCCGGGCAGAAGGCCGACGGGTTCATCCTCCAGCTCGCCGACCCCTACCTGACGGAGTGGATGGTCAAGGCGGTGCGCGCCGCGGCCGCCGACGCGGGGCGCGACCCGGCGGCCGTCACGATCTGCGTGGCGGCGCCCGCCTATGTCGGCGCCGACCTGGACCACGCGCGCGAGCAGTGCCGGTGGTTCGGCGGCATGGTCGGCAACCACGTCGCCGACCTCGTCACCAGGTACGGCGAGCACTCCTCGATGGTGCCGGAGGCGCTCACCGCGTACATCAAGCAGCGCGAGGGCTACGACTACCGGCACCACGGCCGCGCCGGAAACCCCGACACCGCCTTCGTGCCCGACGAGATCGTGGACCGCTTCTGCCTCCTCGGCCCGGCCGCCGCCCACATCGACAAGCTGCGCACCCTCAAGGACCTCGGCGTGGACCAGTTCGCCCTGTACGCCATGCACGACGCGCGGGAGGCCGTCGTCGACGCGTACGGAGCGGAGATCATTCCGGCGCTCGCCTGAGTGACCGGGACGCCGCGGACCTGCCGGTCAGCGCCCGTACCAGACCCACATGCCGAGGGCGGAGCCAAGGGCCGTGACCATCGCTGTGACCAGTCGTGCGGGCGCTTGGTCGGCGGTCACCCGGAGGCCGCCGATGCGGAGTTCGAAGTACGGACGCGGTCGTGTACGCGGTCGTGGACGCGGGGATTCCGGCATGGTGGTCCCTGGAATGAGAGGGGGGAGCGAGGGTGCGGATGCACTGCTGCGCAGTCTGCCCCCATGAGGTCGCTGCCCGAAATAACGTCCGCGGGCCGAGTCGGTCATAGGACGAACGGCTTGTCCTCGGCGCGACAACCGCATCCTGCGGTCCGCTCTCCGTGTTTCCGGGAGGCGCGAACAGGCGTGCGGGCGCATGGCATGATCCGGGCGTGACTCCTCTCCCGCCGCGTCGTGCCGTCGCCCTCTGCGCCCTCGTGCTGCTCGCCGCAGGGTGCGGGTCGGGCGGGTCCGGACGGGACGACGCGGGTGGACCCGCGACCCGGGTGGCGGACCAGGGCGGCCTGCCGCCGTCCGCCGCAGGGCCCACCCCCTCCTTCGGGGTCACTCCGGACGACCTGGACACGGACGCGCCCCGGTACGGTGCCCCGTCGGCCGGTGCCGAGATCCCCGACCGGCCCGCCGTCGCGTCCCGTGACTGCTCCGGCAGATCCGGCCTCCTGGTCGAACCGGGCCCCGTCGACGCGGCCATGGGCCTGCGCGCGATGACGGTGACGGCGACGCATTGCGGCACCGGCACCTTCCGCCTCTACGGATACCCGGACCTGAAGGCGCTCGACGACGACCGCGAACCCCTCGACGTACGGACCCTCAGGGGCACGCGACAGATCACCACCGGCGTGCCCGACCCCGGCCCGCACGCGGTGACGCTCCGCCACGGCGAGTCCGCGACGGTGTCCGTGGTGTGGCGCAACACCTACACCGACACGACGCATCCCGCGGTCGACGCCCCCCATCTGCGGGTCGTGGCCGCGCCCGGCGCGCCCGCCCGGACCGTCACCCCCCACGGGGGCGTGGACGTCGGGAGCACCGGACGCATCGCCACGACGGCGTGGAAGAAGCTCACGCGCGACCGTTAGCCACCGCCCGCCACCGGCCGCCGCCGGGCCGCGTCGCGTCGCGGGGCCGTCCGGCTCACGCGAGCGCGCTCCGGTCGACCCTGCGCAGCTTCGGGCGGCTGCCGGGGGACGCGTTCCGTACGAGGTGAGCCAGCTCGGGGACGCCGCCCGCCTCGAAGACCGCCCGGATGGTCACCGTCACCCCGAACGCCTTACCGATGCTGTTGGCGAGTCTGGTGGCCACCAGGGAGTCGAGGCCCAGTCCGAGGAGGTCGTCGGCCATGCCGACCCGTTCGACGCCGAGGGCGAGCGCGACCAGGTCGCAGAGCTGCTTCTCCGTCGGGGTGTTCGGCGGCACGTAGGCGCCGGCGGCGCTCTCGGGTTCGGGCAGTGCGGCCCGGTCCACCTTGCCGTTGACGGTGAGCGGCAGCTTCTCCAGGAGCACGAAGACCGCCGGGACCATGTGTTCGGGCAGGCTCCGGGACACGCGGGCGCGGAGTTCCTCCGTGCTCGCCGCGTCCTCGGGCCGCGTCGGGACCACGTACGCGACGAGGTGCTTGCCCAGCCGCCCCGCGGGGTCCTCGCGGGGGACGACCACGGCGTGGGAGACGTTCTCGTGCTGCTCCAGGGCGGCCTGGATCTCGCCGGGTTCGATGCGGAAACCGCGGATCTTGACCTGGGAGTCGGCGCGGCCCTGGAAGACGAGGTGGCCCTCGGGGGTCCAGGCGACGACGTCGCCGGTGCGGTACATGCGCTCGCCGGACCCGCCGAAGGGGCAGGCGACGAAGCGTTCCGCGGTGAGGGCGTGCCGGTGCTGGTAGCCGCGGGCCACGCGTTCGCCCGCGATGTACAGCTCGCCGGACGCGCCGGGTGCGCCGGGCGGTACCGGGCGCAGGGCCGGGTCCAGGACGTACAGGCGGGTGTTGTCCAGGGGGCGGCCGATCGGGACCACCGCGCCGATGTCCCCGGCGGCCTCCATGGCGTGGAGTGACACGGCGGTCGTGGTCTCGCAGGGCCCGTAGGCGTTGACGACCCGGGTACCGGGGCAGGCGGCGATGATCCGCTCGACGAGCGCGGGGGACACCACGTCACCGCCCGACCAGACCTCGCGGATGCCTCGGAACGCCTCCGGTGCCTCCTCGGCCACGACCTTGAACAGGCCCGTCGCCAGCACGAGTCCGGTGATGCGGTGTTCCTCGTTCACCCGCGCGAGGGTGGCCAGGTCGAGGCGCCCCGGCGGGGCGACGACGACGGCGCCGCCGTTCAGGAGCGGCACCCACAGCTCGTAGGTCGAGGCGTCGAAGGCCAGTGCGGACTGGAGCAGGACCCGCTGCGGCACGTCGGGCGCGTGGAACCGGTCGGACGTGAGCCCCACCACGCAGTGCTGGGTGAGACCGACGCCCTTGGGCATGCCGGTGGAGCCGGACGTGTACATCACGAGGGCGAGCTGCGCCGGATGCCCGTTCCAGGACACCGGGAGACCGGCCGCCGGGACCTCGGCGAGGTCCGCCACGGTGGCGGGGTCGTCGAGGGTCACTTGCGGACGGTCGTGGCCGGGGAGCCCGGCGGCGACGGCCGTGTCGGTGACGAGGACGACGGGCGCGGTGTCGCGGAGCATGAACTCCACGCGTTCGGCCGGGTAGTCGGGGTCGATGGGCAGATAGGCGCCGCCCGCCTTGATGGCGGCCAGGACGGTGACGACGTACGCGGTGGAGCGGTGCAGGGCGACGGCGACGACGGAGTCCTGCCGCACTCCCTTGGCGCGCAGGAGGCGGGCGAGGCTGTTGGTGCGCTCGTCGAGCCGGCGGTACGTGAGGGTGGTGCCGTCGGTGTCGATGACGGCCGGGGCGTCCGGGTCCGCGGTGACGTGCTGCGCGAAGAGGTCGGCGACGGTGCGGTCGGGGCGGGCGTGGCCGGTGGCGTTGTGGCTGGTGAGGACCTGATGGCGCTCGGCGGTGGTCAGGACGTCGATGTCGGCGACGCGGGTGTGCGGGTCCTGGACGACGCGGCCGAGGACGCGCGCGAAGCGTGCGGCGAGCGCGTCCGCCGTGCCGTGGTCGAGGAGGTGCCGCCGGAACTGGATCGCAAGCCGGGGACGGGGGCCGTCGGGGTAGACGAACAGCGTCACGGGATAGTGGCTCGCGGTGAAGGAGCGGATGCCGGTGACGGTGAACCCGGCGGCGGCGCTCGCCTCGGCGATGGCCGCGCGGTCCAGGGGGAACGACTCGAAGCCGATCGCCGTGTCGAGCAGGGCCGGGAGCCCGGTCGCGCGCTGGATGTCCGCGAGGCCGTGGTGATGGTGGTCCAGGAGCCCGGCCTGCCGGGCCTGGAGGTCCGTGAGCGCCGCACCGATCGTGGTCCCCGGGGCGCAGCGCACGCGGACGGGGAACGAGTTGAGGAACAGGCCGATGACGGAGTCCGCACCGGTGAGCGTGGGCGGGCGCCCCGACGAGACGGTGGCCATCAGGACGTCCTCGCGTCCGGTGAGGCAGCCCAGGAGGATGCCCCAGGCGCCCTGGACGAGGGTGTTGAGGGTGACGCCGTGCTCGGCTGCGCTGCGGACCAGAGCGCGGGCCTCGGCCACGTGCAGGGGGACGTCGACCTGTCCGATGCCGGTGCTGTCGGCGTCGGAGTCTGCGTCGGGGAAGAGCAGGGTGGGCTCCTCCACGCCGTCGAGCTCGCGGGCCCATACGTCCGCCGACTCCCGCGGGTCCTGCTCGGCGAGCCAGGCCAGGTACTCGCGGTAGCTGCGGGGCCTCGGCAGCGCGGTGAGGTCGCCGTCGTTGGCGTACAGGCGCAGCAGGTCCTGGGTGAGCAGGGGCAGGGACCAGCCGTCGAACAGGGCGTGGTGGACGGTCAGGACGAGTTCGTGGCGGTCGGGGGCCAGGGTGAGCAGGGCCATCCGCAGCATCGGGGGGCGGGCCGGGTCGAACAGGTCATTGAGGTCCTCGGCGAGGTACTCCTCCAGGCGGGCCTCGCGTGCCGCGTCGTTGAGGTCCCGGTAGTCGCGCTGTTGCCAGGGCAGGTCGACGGTGTCCATGACGAGCTGGACGAGTTCGTCGTCGGGGCCCGGCACGAAGGCCGCCCGGAGTGCGGGGTGGCGCTGCACCAGGGCCTGGGAGGCGGCGCGGAGGCGGGCGGGGTCGATGTGGCCGGTGAGGTGGAGGGTGTACTGGCAGAGGTAGGCGTCGAAGCTCGCGCCGGACTCCACGGCCATCATGGAGTGGAAGAGCAGGCCCTTCTGGAGCGGGGACACCGGCCAGATGTCGCCGAGGTCGGGGTAGCGCCGCTGCCATGTGTCGATGTCGGCCTGCGTCACCTTGACCAGGGGGACGTCGGAGGGGGTGAGGCCGCCCGCGTCGGGCTGTTGGGCGTGGCGGGCCAGGCCGTGCAGGGCCTGCACCCACAGATCGGCCAGCTCTCCGGCCTCGGCCTCGGACAGGACGCCCTCGGGGGCGGTGAACAGGGCGCCGAGACGCGGGCCTTCGGGGGTGTCGGTGACGTGGGCGTTGATGTCCAGTTCGGCGTGTGCGGGCATCCGCGGGTCGTGCCCGGCGTCCAGCTCCGCCAGCTCGGCCACGCCCGTGTCCTGGGTGAAGCCCAGACCCCGCAGGTCGGCGGGCATGTCCGCACCGGCGGAGAACCGGCCCAGGTAGTTGAAGGAGATCTGCCCGCTGCCGTGCTGTCCGAGGACCGCGGCGGTCTGCGGGTTGAGGTGGCGCAGCAGGCCGTAGCCGATGCCCTTGTCGGGGACGGTGAGGAGTTGCTCCTTGACGGCCTTGATGACGGCTCCCGCTGCCGGGCCGCCCGCGAACGCCTCGTCCAGATCGATGCCCGCCACGTCCAGACGCACCGGGAAGACACTGGTGAACCAGCCCACG
>NZ_WPNZ01000041.1 GCF_009755605.1 Streptomyces typhae | reverse complement strand
ATCATGGCTCTGACCTGCGATGTAGCGGCGTAGCGGATGTAGCGGCCCCTGGAGAAGGGAGACGCCCCCACCTGAAACGCCGTGGTTGATCCTGGTCGGCCAGCGGTCGCCGTCCGGCCGGGAGCTCTCACCCGGCGGGGGCGCCCGGAAGTCGCCCGGCCGCAGGCCGGTCCCCGTTGCTTTTACCTGGGGGGCTATCCGCCACACGACGGCTATCCGCCACACTTCCGAGCCCCTGACCTGCGATGTGGCGGCGTGGCGGACGTGGCGGACCCTGGAGAAGGGGGCGCCTAGGCGCGTGCCCCCGATCAAGCGCGATCGGGAGAGACGTAGGCCAAAGCGTCAATGTGTTGTCCTTCCCCGAAGCGGTGAGTGATGTTCCCGATTTGCTGCCACCCTAGCCGCTCGTAGAGACGGATTGCCGAGTGATCTTTTGTCATCACATCGAGCACCAAACGCAGGCCGTGATTCCCTGCATATTCCATTGCGGCTTGCACGAGAGATTCGCCAACAGAGCGCCCCCTGATCTCGGGGAGAACGAAGAGTCGTGCAAGTACGCCCACACTTTCCGAATCGGCTCCGCTACGGTTAGTCCATAGCGAAACCGCCTCCTCCCCGGACGGTCGAGCGATAGCGGCATGCCCTACAGTGCGGCCGTCTAATACGGCAACCCACGCGGCTAGCAGGCCCGCCGGAGAGAGCCATTCCTCTGGCTGGGCTACACCTTCTACGGGATAACCATCGGAACTATGGACCGCCACCAGTGCCGAAGCGGCTGAAGCGATATCCGCGCTTGTGCGGGGCCGAATCGCGACTTCGTGTTCGGTGTCGTGATGCGTCATCTACTTTCCTTCCAACGACGGGCTGTCACTGCACAGGCAGCTCATACTTGAGCCCCGTCAGGTCGGCGCGGTGAACGTAGCGAGAGACCTCGAACGGAACTCCATCCTGGTCAAGACTCGTATGCAGAACTTCAAGCACGGGGATTCCGGACTGAAGTCCAAGGATGGTCGCCTCATGTGGAGTCGGCATGCGCGCGATAATTTCGTCGCGAATATTGGTCATGATGTGACCGAGTTCTTCGAGTCGTCCGTAAATTCCATTAGGCCCGCTCCTTGCTTCCATAAGGAGCGTGCCCTGAGCTTCGTCCCAACGGACATAGGTGGAAACGATTTGAACCGGCTCATCGTCCGCGAAGTAGTGATTTTCCCTGTGTACGACGCTCTCCTGATTCGGAGGGACATCGAGCCTCTCGGCTACGTCTCTGGGCGGCACCTCTCGGGCGATCGAGGGGACATCAATGCGCGGGACTTTTCCCTGCCGCTGGGCTTCAAGACGGAATGGAGTCAAACCTGTGGCTCGGTTCGCGAGTGAGTAGCGATCACTGCCAAAGCGAAAGAGTCGGCGGGGTTCGCGGACGAATACGCCCCGACCGTGCTGGGCGATCACAAGCCCCTGCTCGGCAAGCAGGCGTACAGCCTCACGGGCCGTGTTGCGTGCGGCGCCATAGCGCTCGGCAAGGGCTCGCTCTGACGGGAGCTTGTCACCGGCGCGGAGTTCGCCGGATTCGATGGCTGAGCGCAGCGCATCGGCGATGCGCCTGCTGGCGGGTTGTGCACTCTCGGCGGAGGTCATGGAACCAGCCTACAACTGGCTCAAGCCAGTGGGTTGACGTCGCGCGAACCCACATGCTCAACTGGCTCAAGCCAGTAACTGGCTCAAGCCAGTGGGGGCGGCGCCCAAACCGCCAAGTAAAGCCGCCGCCCCCCGACCCTCGAAGGGGCAACTCCATGATGCCTGATGCATCCGTTATCGAACGGGGCGCGAACGAGTCCAGCGAGCCCGTGTACTACGTGGCTCCGCAGTGTGCGGAGCTGGAAGAGGGCCGCACGGTGCGGGTTCTCGGCTCGTTCTCCACCCCGGGTTGGGGTGAGGAAGCGTGACGACGATGGCCCACACCCCCGCCGACGTAACCACCGTGGCCGTTGAGGTGGCTGACCTGACGCACTCGGAGCGGACTGCGGCGCTGTACGCCTCGGACATGCCGAACCAGAAGCGCAATCACACCACCGCGCAGGTCCGCGCCTGGATCGCGCAGGGCGTACAGCGTCTCGGCGTGGACGAGATGCGGCTCCGGGCCGCGCGTCTGCTCGGCTGGCAGCTTCTGAACGCGAGCAACTTGGTGCCGACCCGGGTTCAGGCACGTCACGAGCAGCGTTTCCCCAAGGCGCGCCGCCTGCTGCTCGCCAACCAGGCAGCGAGCGGGAGCATCGCGCTGGACGGGATGACCGACGCGGCGCGGCAGCGCAACGGCGTGGCGGCGGTGGCGCAGGTGGACGGCGGATGCCCGTGCCGGGGTACGGGCGGGATCACGCTGGGGGGCGCCGAGCCGGGCGAGTCGTACGAGCGGCTGTGCCCGGTCCACCGCGCCGCCGAGATCCTCGCCCACCACCGCGCCCGCCGGGCGGGCGCCTGATGACCACCCCGGGCCCGCTCGACGCGCTGTACGCCCGCGTGACTGCCCCGGCCGCTCCCGCCGTGCCTCTGGCACGGCGGGAGCGCCGCCGCGCCTCGCAAGACCTCCCGAACCTCCCGGCCGCCGGACTGGAGTGGTCGCCGGGGGAGGTGGCCGCCGTCCTGTTCGAGGCAGCCGCCGACGAGATGGCCGTGCCCGTGCCCACCACCGACACCCTGTACGCCGCGTTCCTGGCCTCCCTTGCAGAGCTGGGCACAGGCGGGGTGGCCGAGGTGGCCGACACCTTCAGCGGGCTGGACCAGGCCGAGTTTCCCGAGGTGGGCGCGTGCCGCAGGTTCGCCTACCGGCTCGCCCTGTCGTTCTGGTACGCCGGGGCCCGCTCCCGTCCCATGACGGTCGGGGAAGCAGCCGCGGCGCTGTACCTGTCGGACACCTACCGTCACCACCAGGTGGACGCGGTCACCGTGCGGCGGGCGCCCCTGCTGGTCTCCCGCGCCATCCGGCAGGGCGCCACCCTTGTGCCCGTTGAGACGCTGATCCGACTCGGGAGCGCGATGGCCCGGGAGTTCGCGGCCCCTGTGACGGCCGGTCGTGACTGGCTCTACCGGCAGGCCCTACCGGACTGGCACCGTCGCCGCTTCTGCTTCGACCTGATGCGTGCCGACACCTGCCAGCCCTCCCCGCTCATCGTCCGCTTGGACGGCGGCGGCTACGCGGTCGGCGCGACCCCGCCGGCCGGACCGGACGGCACGTGGCGCCGCGCACTGCGGGAGCAGTGGTGACCACGCGGAGGAACAAACCCAAGGGTCCCGTTCACGACGTCGCCCCTGCGTTCGCGCCCGCCCGATCGAGTGTTCACGGCGGACCGGTGGTGTTCACCGGTCGGGCACTGGCCCGACTCGCCCATGCCGACCAGTCGGCCGCACCCGCCGCGCCACGGTCCACCCCTCATCTGCCCGAATCGACCCCGCACCACCCGGCCCCGGAGAGGACGGCGGCATGAGCGCCCGCACGGTGGACGACAAGATGACCGTCAAGGAAGTCATTGCCGATCTGAAGGTCGCTCCGTCGACTTTCTACCGGTGGCGCCAGCTCGGAAAGGGGCCCCGCTCGATCAAGCTCCCGAACGGCGACGTGCGGATCCGCCGATCGGAATATGAGCGTTGGCTCACGGAGCGGGAGGACGCTGCGTGAGCACGACCGACGACGCCCCGGCCCGCCGCCCACACGGGGAGGCGCGGCCGGGGTACTCCCTCGACATCCGGCTGTGGAAGGTCACGAAAGTCGACCGTAAGGCCCGTCCGTACCAACTCCGTTGGGTCGTGGGCGGGAAGGTGAGCAGCGCGACGTTCGCCACGTCGACCCTTGCCGAGAATCGGCGCTCTGAACTGCGGCAGGCGATGCGGCGGGGTGAGGCTTTCGAGATCGCAAGCGGACAGCCTGAATCCGAGGTGCGCGCGGCGGATGCAGCAGCCGAAGCTGCCGCGCGGGGGACGCTGAGGTGGTTCGAGTTCTGCCGGACGTACGTGGCCGGACGGTGGCGTACGAGCGCAGCCAAGACCCGTGAAGGCATGGCGGATGGCCTAGCGGCCGTGAGCCTCGCCATGGTCAAGCGCGGGAACGGCGTGCCCCCCGATGGGCAACTGCGGCTTGCGTTCCGGTGGGCGATCGTGCCTGCGAACGCGAGGAAGGACCCGCCAGCCGAACTCAAGGCCGCGTACGACTGGCTCACGACGGCGGACCGTCCGGTCCTCGATGTGGCCGACGCCGAAGTGTTCGAAGACGTGCTGTACCGCATCGGGTACAAGCTGGACGGCGCCCCGGCCGCAGGCGACACGTACAGGCGTCGCCGCCGGGCCCTGAACACCGCCCTCGAACACGCGGTGGTCGCGGGAGAGCTCCCGGAGAACCCCCTTCAGCGCGCTCGCCGGAAGCGCATCAGTTCCAACGATGTGGTGGACCGGCGCGTCCTGGTGAACGCCCTACAGGCCCGTCAGTTGCTCGCGGGAGTTTCCTACGTCGGATCGTGGGATCGGTGCCGCGGGAGGCGTCTGACAGCCTTCTACGCGGTCCTCTACTACGCGGGCTTGCGTCCGGCTGAGGCGGTCGGACTGAGGCGGTCGGACTGTGATCTCCCGGACGCAGGATGGGGCACGCTGACGCTTCGGGAGACACGTCCCGTCTCCGGGAAGCAGTGGACCGATTCCGGCGAGCGTCACGACCGGCGCGGGCTGAAGGCGCGGGAGGCCAGGAGCGACCGGCCAGTGCCTATCCCGCCCGTCCTGGTGACGATCCTGCGCACGCACCTGGATACGTTCGGCTCAGCCAAGGAAGGGCGCGTGTTCGGCAACGAGCGCGGCGGAGTGGTCGGCTCTTCTACCTACTGGCGAGTGTGGGAGGAAGCGCGGGAGTACGCGCTACCGCCTGACCGTGTCGCCTCGCCGCTGGCCGGACGCCCGTACGACCTGCGGCACGCGTGCATCACGCGGTGGCTGAACGCGGGGGTGCCGATCGCTGAGGTCGCCCGCCGGGTCGGCAACTCGCCAGAGGTGATCCACCGGCGCTATCACGGCTGCATTGACGGGCATGAAGAAGCGGCCAACGCGAAGATCACAAAGGCGTTGGAAGAGGACGGCGATACGGCCTGAGCGTGTATCGCAGATGGTGCGCGAACACTGAGAGAGAGTGAGAAAGAGCGGGAGTCAGTGAGACTGACTCCCGCTCTCTCGTATCGGCATCCGCCCTGGTCTACCACCCTTGGACGTTCAAGGGTGGTCTTCACTGGACGAGTGCCCCCGGCAGGATTCGAACCTGCGCACACGGCTCCGGAGGCCGTTGCTCTATCCCCTGAGCTACGGGGGCGTATCGGCCGCTGTGAGGCGGCGACGGGTAGAACACTACCAGCTTCGTGGGGGCGGGATGAACGGGGATTTGTGCAGTGTCCGGGGCCCGAGCGGGGGCCCCGGACGCGTGCGGGGTGGGGCGTTACGGCTTGCGGGCGACGCCCGCGTAGGCGTCGACCGCGATCGAGGTGTCCGTGGTGGGCTCCGGGCGCCAGCTGGTGACCGGGACCACTCCGGGGTCGGTGAGGGTGAGGCCGTCGAAGAAGGCGGTGATCTCCTCGACGGGGCGGACGTGGTAGGGGATCGCGCCGCTCTTGTTGTACGCCGCCGACGCCGCGATCATGCCCTCGCTCGTGGCCGTGGAGTCGCTGATCACCAGGTAGCTGCCCGAGGGCAGGCCCGCCATCAGGCGGTTCACCAGGTCGCGGGCCTGGTCGTGGTCCCCGACGTGGCCCAGGGTGTTCAGGATCATGAGGGCCACCGGCCGGCTCAGGTCGAGGGTCTCCCCCGCCTTCTCCAGGATGGCCTCCGGCTCGTACATGTTCGCGTCGATGTACGACGTCACGCCCTCGGGCGTGCTCGTCAGGAGGGCGCGGGCGTGGGCCAGGACCAGCGGGTCGTTGTCCACGTACACGATCCGCGACTCGGGGGCGACGCGCTGGGCGACCTCGTGGGTGTTGTCCGCGGTCGGCAGGCCCGTACCGATGTCCAGGAACTGGCGGATGCCCTGCTCGCCCGCCAGGTGGCGGACGGCGCGGCCGAGGAAGTGCCTGCTCGTGCGGGCGACGTCGACCAGGCCCGGGAAGATCTCCTGGATCTGGTCGCCGAGCTCCCGGTCCTTCTCGTAGTTGTCCTTGCCGCCCACGAAGTAGTTCCAGAAGCGCGCCGAGTGCGGCTTGCTCGTGTCGATGCGCGCGCGTATCTCGGCGGACGATTCGAGTCTCGGGTCCGGTCCTGACACGGGGGCCTCCTGCGGTACGTGGTGTACGTGAGCCGATGGTTCCTTCGATCCGCCCGATCGGGTCGAGTGGCTTGATCTGTTCGATCAGGTTGATCAAGGGCAACCTAGCAAGTGCGCTTCCCGTGAGGGAGGTTGCGGGGGGTTACGGCTGGGTTGCGGCCTTGGTGTCGCCCAAGCCCGGTTCCAGCGCGTACGCCTCCCGCAGCAATGAGGCGGGGGGCGTGGACCGGGGCGCACGGTGCGCCGTACCTCCGGCCGTCTGAGTACCCGTACGGATGCCCCCTCCCGGGCCCGCCGCCACCCTTGCGGGCATGACGAAACCTCTTCGGAACCTCAAGTGGGCAGTCCTGCGGGGCCTGTTGAACACGGTCGGGCGCAGCTCGCGCGGCATCAGGACCGGCTACCGGTACGGCTTCGACAGCGGCACCATGCTCGACTACGTGTACGTGAACCGCGCCCGCGGCGTCCTCGGCGTCGGGCGTCTCGTCGACCGCGTCTATCTGAACGCCGTCGGCTGGCGCGCCGTCCGCGCCCGGCGCGCGCTCCTTGAGGACGTGCTGCGCGAGCAGCTCGACGCCCGGCAGGACCGCGAGGTCCTCGTCCTCGATGTCGCCGCCGGACCCGGCCGCTACCTCCAGGACCTGGCCGCCGAGTACGGGCCGGGGCGGCTGCGGGTCGTGTGCAGGGACCTGGTGCCCGCCGGACTGCGGCAGGGCGAGCGGCTCGCCCGCGAGCGCGGGCTCTCCCATGTCTCGTACGAGATCGGGGACGCCCTCGACCCGAAGGAGCCGGACGCGGGGGCGCCGGACGTCGTCGTGGTGTCCGGTCTCTACGAGCTGCTGCTCGACGACGAGGCCATCCGCGAGTCCGTCGAGCGGCTGCGCTGGCTGCTCGCCCCCGGCGGCACCCTCGTCTTCACCACGCAGACCCGCCATCCGCAGCTGGACCTCATCGCCAACGTACTGCCCAACAGGAACGGGCAGCCGTGGGTCATGAAGTGCCGCGACGTCGCCCGCGCCGAGGGGTGGGCGCGCGCCGCCGGCTTCGGCGAGGTGGCCAGTCGGCGGGAGGAAGTGGGGTTGTTCACGGTGACCGTGTGCGGGACTGGCCGCGGGCCTGGCGGCGCGGAGTGAGGCGGCGCCGCCCCGCCCGTGCCCGGGGAGTGCCAGTGCCGTCACCGGTGCCCGTACCGCACCGGTGCCCGTACCGCACCGGTGTCCGTACCGGTACCGGTACCGGTATCGGTATCGGTATCGGTAAAGGACCGTCGTGGGGCGCTTACGCCGATGTCTTCTTCCGTGGCGTCGGCTTCTTCGCGGTCTTCGACTTCCCAGCTGCCGTCGGCTTCTTCGCGGTCGTCTTCTTCCCAGCTGCCGTCGCCTTCTTCGCGGTCGTCTTCTTCGTCGCCGTCGACTTCTTTCCGCCCACCTCCTTGGGGGTTCTCGGCGCCGACTTGCGGGTCGGGCTCTTCGTAGTGCTCTTCGTGCTCTTCGTGCTCTTCGTGTCGGAGCCGCGGGAGCGGATCGGTGTCACCTCGGCTTCCCGCCCTCGGGACGCATCCGTGTCGGGCTTCTCGCCGCGGGCCGCGCGGACGCTGTTCTCCAGGGCCGCCATCAGGTCGATGACCTTGCCGCCGCCCTCCTGCGCAGCGGGCTCGGGCGCGCCGGTGTCGCCGCCCTCGACCTTGGCGGCGATCATCTCCTCCACCGCGGCGCGGTAGTCGTCGTGCAGGGAGTCCAGGTCCACCTCGCCGAGGGTGTCCATCAGCGCGTCCGCCAGGTCCAACTCGGCGTCGCGGACCTTCACCTCGGAGTCCGGGCCGACGCTGTCGGCGGCGCGGATCTCGTCCGGCCACAGGAGGCCGTGCAGGGCGATCACGTCGTCGACGACGCGCAGCATGCCGAGCCGTTCGCGCCCGCGCAGCGCGAACCTGGCGACGGCCACCTTCTCGCTGCGCTTGAGTGCCTCGCGGAGCAGCGTGTACGGCTTGGCGGCCGGTACTCCGTCGGCCGACAGATAGTACGAGGTGTCCATCTGGAGCGGGTCGACCGTGTCGGCCGGTACGAACGCGACGATCTCGATGGTCTTCGCGGTCGGGAGCGGCAGCGAGGCCAGGTCGTCGTCCGTGATCGGGACGACCGAGCCGTCCGCGTCCTCGTACCCCTTGCCGATCTCGGCCGTGGGCACCTCGTGGTCCTCCAGCTCGCACACCTTGCGGTAGCGGATGCGGCCGCCGTCCTCGGTGTGGATCTGGCGGAAGGAGACCGCGTGGTTCTCCGTGGCGCTCATGAGCTTGATCGGGATGTTGACCATGCCGAAGGAGACGGCGCCGTTCCAGATGGACCGCATGGGGAGCACCTTTCGGCGGGCGGATGGGTCGCGACCTGGGCTCGCCAGTGGCTTTGCCCCGGTTTCATGGGATTCTCATCGTATGACGCCCATCACCGAGGTGGAGGGGCGGCGGCTCTCGCTCAGCAATCTGGACAAGGTGCTGTACCGGGCGAGCGGATTCACCAAGGCCGAGGTCCTGCACTACTACGCCACCGCCGCCGAAGCCCTGCTCCCCCATCTGCGGGACCGTCCCGTCTCCTTCCTGCGCTTCCCCGACGGACCCGACGGGCAGCAGTTCTTCGCCAAGAACGTACCCCCCGGTACACCCGACTGGGTGCGCACCGCCGAGGTGGTGCGGTCGGACGGGACCACCCGGCAGATCCTCGTACAGGACCTGCCGACGCTGATGTGGGCGGCCAACCTGGTCACGGAGTTCCATACGCCGCAGTGGCGCGCGGACGCGCCGGGCCTCGCCGACCGGCTCGTGCTCGATCTCGACCCCGGGCCGCCCGCGAACGTCGTCCAGGCGTGCGAGGCGGCGCTGTGGCTGCGCGAGCGGCTCGCGGCGGACGGCTTCGCGCCCTGCGTCAAGACGTCCGGCAGCAAGGGGCTGCATCTGCTCGTACCGCTGCGGCCCGTCGCGTCCGCCGACGTCACCGCGTACGCGAAGCAGCTCGCGGTGGAGGCCGAGCGGGCGCTGCCGCGGCTCGTGGTGCACCGGATGACGCGCAGCCTGCGGCCGCGGAAGGTGTTCGTCGACTTCAGCCAGAACGCGGCGGCGAAGACCACCGCCACGCCCTACACCCTGCGGGCCAGGCCCGAGCCCACGGTGTCCGCACCCGTTACCTGGGACGAGGTGGCGGAGTGCCTCGACCGCCGCGACCCGGACCCGCTGGTCCTCCGCGCGCCGGACATCGCACCCCGCCTCGACCGGTACGGGGATCTGCTCGCGCCGCTGTTCGATCCGGAGCAGGCCCGGCCGCTGCCCGGGGCGGCCGGGTGACCCTCAGGGCCCGTGCTCCGGTCTCAGATGCGCCGCCACGTCCTGCGGTCCCGCGCCAGCGCGTGCAGCGCCTCGACGTCCGCCGGTTTGAGGACGCCGCCCGCGCGGGCCAGCGCGGGGATGTCCTGTTCGAGCAGGACGCGGACCTCCCGGGGCGGCGCCTCCACGTCCACGTCCACGTCCGCCGCCCCCACCGGTACGAGCACCGCCCGCACCTCCGCCGTCAGCGCGAACGACGCCCGTCCCGCGTCCGCCCGCAGGTCCCGTAACAGCGGTTCCGGCTGGTTCCGCCCGACCGTCACCATCGGGTCGGCCACCCGCACGCGCTGCTTGCGCACCGGCAGTGTCCGTACGCAGAAGAGGCCGCCGGGGCCGATGAGCAGATGGTGCAGCCGGGTCCCGCCGGGCAGGCCGATCGAGTGCAGCGCGTGCCAGCCGACCGCGTCCAGGCGGTCGAGGGCGTCGCCCACGGCCGTCTCGGCCGCGAGTGCCCGGTGCCGCGGATCGGACCGCAGCCTGCGCGGGGGCGGCGGATCGCGGTCGATGGCGATGCGCAGGGCCTCCCCCGGCCGGTTCGGCGCGAGGTCGTCGTCCGGGTGGAGCGTGAGCCTGGCCAGCTCCGCGGGGGTGGGCACGGGAGGCGGCCCCACCGTGACGTTCCCCGTCAGGAACGGCGCGAGGGCGTCGAGGACGTCCGCCTCGCGGTCGGCGTTCAACAGGTTCACCCGGGCGGTGTCCCGGTCGTACCAGGCCACGCTCCTGCCGTCCGTCCGGCAGACGTAGAGCCGCTCGTGTCCGTGCCGCCACGCCGGTACGACGCGCAGTCCGCTCATGCCCCATCACCCCACGTCCCCATGGTCCAACACCCCATGACCATGGGAGCAGCCCGGACGGCGCTCCGGCAAGAAGCT
This sequence comes from Streptomyces typhae, assembly GCF_009755605.1. GTDB lineage: Bacteria > Actinomycetota > Actinomycetes > Streptomycetales > Streptomycetaceae > Streptomyces > Streptomyces typhae. Next base: position 29,365 of record NZ_WPNZ01000041.1, on the reverse strand, counting down.
GGTTGCCACACACAGAAGTTGACGCCCATTCGCCCTGCGTTCGCCACCCCGGGCCGGTCCGCGCGCCATGTCGTCCCCCGTCCCGTGACGGCACCGCCCGCACAGCTGTGGCCCCCTGTTGCAGGGCCGCCGGGTCTTGAGGGCGGGCGCGGAGGGTATGAACGCCGCCACGAACCCGGCGTTCCTCGTGGCGGGCGGGGCATGGCGGCGTTCCGGGTCCGTGAGGTCCAGCAGGTCGACAAGGAAGACTTTCCAACCCATAAGGTGTACGGGGCGACCGACCGGCCGGAGCTGCGCCTCGTGACCTGTGGCGGCCCCCTCAAGGACGGTCACCGGACCGACAACATCATCCTCTACGCCGACCTCGTACGGTGAAGAAGGCCGCACCCGCGAGCAGGAGTGCCAGTTGAACCGCAGCCGCAGGCCGCGCAGTCGCAGGCCGGTGCGCCACCGCAGCCCGGCGCGCCGCGGCGCGCCCGGCGCCGCCGCGGTCCTCGTGCTGTCCGTGGCCGCCCTCGCGGGCTGCGGCGACCCGGGCGACCTGCGCGGCGCGGGCACCACCCCGACGGCCGTCGGCCCGACGCGGCTGTGGCCCGACCTGCCGCCCGCGTCCTCGCCCGTCGGTGACTACGGCGAGGCCGACACCGAGGTGGTCGAGGGCGTCCGGGTGCCCGGCGGTGATCTGCACAAGGTCGATCCCCTCGCCGTCGTCAGGGCGGAGGTGGCCGCGAACCCCGATGTCTACAGCGGTCCCGACGCGCTCTACAAGGAGACGGTCAAGGCCCTGAAGGACTGTGGCGAACGGTCCGGGGACTGCCCGGTCCTGAAGGCGTACTACCGCGATTTCACCGGTGACGGGAAGGACGACCTCGTCATCGGCATCCGCATGCCCGAGGAGCAGCTCGCCGTCCGCGTGTACGCGATGGAGAAGGGGCTCCTCACCCAGATCATGGGCACGTCCGACGCGGTGCTCGGCGTCGAGCTCGCCGGGCGCGCCCTGGTGGTGCGCGCCGTCTCCGGCATCCCCGGGTACGAGTACCGCACGGCCTGGTCCTGGGACCGGCACCAGCGCGCGATGCTGCCCACCCGCGACGAGATCCTGCGCTCGTCGGACGCGCCGCGGCCCAAGGGCGCCCGTAGCCAGGTGCCCGCCCTGACCGAGGCCCCGGAGCCCGCGCAGGGCCCCGGGGAGACCTCCGCCCCCGGCGTGCCCGCCCCCGGCGAGAGCCGCAGGTCCACGCCGGAGGCGGGCGGCGGAGACAACGGCGGCGACGGCGGCGGCGATGACGGCGGCACGGGCGGAGGCTCGTGAACGCCCGCCCGGAACCCGGGGCCTCCCGACCCGGGGCCTCCCGACCCGGGGCCTCCCGACCCGGGGCCTCCCGACCCGAGTCCACCGAGCCCGAGTCCACCGAGCCCGGGGCCTCCGAGCCCGAGGCCTCCGAGCCCGAGGCCGCGCTGTCGCGAACCCGCGGCTTCCTGCGGCGCCTTCCGCGCCCGACGCGCCCGACGCGCCCGACGCGTCCGACGCGCCCGGCACGCCCGCTCCGGCTGCCGCTCCGGCTGCCCGCCTGGACGGCGACCCTCGCCTGGAAGGCGGCGGTGTTCATCGCCGTGATGTGCTGCGCGCTCGCGGCGCTGCTCGGCGTCCTCGTGCACGTCGCGGTGACCAACCAGACCGTGGGGCAGGCCCGCGACCGCGCCCTGACCCGGCTCGACGACGCCACCGAGCAGTACGAGGCGGGCGGGCGGCTCGGCCCCGGCGCGGGCATCGACCCGCCGGGCCTGCCGGGGCCGCTGCGCGACCTGGCGGTGGGCGGGGAGCGCGGCACGATGGTCGGCGACCACGACGAGCGGCCGACGGTGTGGGCGGCCGGACCCGCCGACGGCGGGCGCGCGATAGCGGTCCAGGTGGACTACGCGCAGGGGGCCCGCACCATCGACGGGCTCGACCGGGCCATCCTCGGCTCGTCCGTGCTCGCGATCGGGGCGACGCTGCTGGTCGGCGCGTTCGCGGTGACGCGCGTGACGCGGCGCCTGCATCTGACGGCGCGGGTCGCGCGCCGCATCAGCGCGGGCGACCTGGACGCGCGCGTGCACGACCCGCGCACCCGGGACGCCGACCGCCACCAGGACGAGGTGGCCACGGTCTCCGGCGCCCTGGACACGATGGCCTCGTCGCTGCAGGGCAAGCTCCTGAGCGAGCAGCGGTTCACGGCGGATGTCGCGCACGAACTGCGCACCCCCCTGACCGGGCTGCACGCGGCCGCCGAACTGCTGCCGCCGGGCCGCCCCACCGAACTGGTGCGGGACCGGGTGTCGACGCTGCGCACGCTCACCGAGGACCTCCTGGAGATCTCCCGCCTCGACGCGCGCAGCGAGCGCGTGGAGTTCGACGCGGTCCGGCTCGCTCCACTGGCCGAGCGCGTGGTGCGCGCTTCGGGCGCCGAGGTGGACCTGCGGATCGTGCGGGACATCGTGGTGGACACCGACGGGCGGCGCCTCGAGCGGGTGCTCGGCAATCTCGTCGGCAACGCGCTGAAGCACGGGGCGGCGCCGGTGACCCTGACGGTGGACGGCCCCGTCATCACCGTGCGGGACCACGGCCCCGGCTTCCCCGGCTACCTGGTCGACCACGGGCCGCAGCGGTTCCGCACCGAGGGCACGAGCAAGGGGCACGGCCTCGGGCTCACCATCGCCCTCGGGCAGGCCAGGGTGGTGGGAGCGCGCCTGGTGTTCTCCAACGCGACGCGGGGCACGGGGGCGGTGGCGGTTCTCACCCTTCCGTACGAGGAGCCGGGCGGCGACGACGCCGTGCCGACCGGATCGAGCCCTGCCGGGGCCTAGCGGGGCCACCGGCGGGCCGGGGCGGGCCTACGGATACGGCTGACCGGCTGTGACCTTTTGCGCACACAGCAGGGCGCTTTTAGTGTGCATTTGCGGCATTGGTTCGACCTTTCCAGGCCATGCCAGGTCGTACTCGGCCGCTTCCCGCTCCTCTGCTCAGGAGGCCCCGATGGCCCTTCGTCCCCGCCCCTCCGTCGCCACCCGTCTCTCCATAGCCCTGGCCGGCGGCGCCCTCGCCGCCGCCACCGTCCTGACCGCCGCGCCCGCCGCCGTCGCCGACGCCGCGAACAACGACGCGCCGGTCTACAAGGGGCGGATCACCGCCAAGGGTGGGCTGCTCCTGCGCGACTCGCCGACCCGGGGCAGCAAGGTCGTCCGGCACGAGCCGCACGGCAAGGTCGTGCACATCTTCTGCAAGGCGCGCGGCCAGTACGTGCACCACAACGACCGCTGGTACCTCCTCACGGACGGCACCTGGGCGTGGGGCGCCGCGCACTACATCGCCAACATCGGGCCCGCACCGCGCTGGTGCTGACCCCGTACCGAGGCCGACGCCCCCGCAGGACACCGGCGACATAACCGGACATCGGACCCAGCGCTTGCTACGTTCCGGACATGACCGGAACAGCAGCGGAGTCCACCCCCGTCCCCGCTGTCCGTGTCCCGCGGCGCCGTGGCACCGAACTCGCACTGATCGTCGTGGCCGTGCTCCTGTCCGTGTACGGCTACTGCGAGGTGGGTCTGGCCCGCGACGGCGCCGTCCCGCCCGGCGCCGCCGGTTACGGCGCCGGGCTCGGGGTGCTCGCCCTGCTCGCCCATGTGGCGGTCCGGCTGCGCGCCCCGTACGCCGACCCGCTGCTGCTTCCCATCGCCGTGCTGCTCAACGGGCTCGGTCTGGTGCTGATCTACCGGCTCGACCTGGAGACTCCCGGCGACCGCGCGGCGCCCGCCCAGCTGATCTGGTCGACGGTGGGCGTCGCGCTGTTCATCGCCGTCGTGCTGCTCCTGCGCGACCACCGCCTGCTGTGCCGCTACGCCTATCTGTCGGTGGTCACCGCCCTCGTCCTCATGATCGTGCCGATCTTCTTCCCCGCGGTGAACGGTGCCCGTATCTGGATCCGGATCGGCGGATTCTCCTTCCAGCCCGGCGAGTTCGCCAAAATCCTGCTCGCGGTGTTCTTCGCCGGGTACCTCGCGGCCAACCGCACCGCGCTCGCGTACTCCGGCCGCACCGTATGGCGTCTCACCCGGATGCAACTGCCCACGGGCCGGGTGCTCGGGCCGATCGTGGCGATCTGGCTGCTGAGCGTCGGCGTCCTGGTCCTGGAGCGCGACCTCGGCACCTCGCTGCTGTTCTTCGGACTGTTCGTGATCCTGCTGTACGTCGCCACCGGGCGCACCGGGTGGATCGCCGTCGGCCTGCTGCTCGCGGCGGTGGGCGCGTTCGCCGTGGGCTCGCTCGAACCGCACGTGCACAGCAGGGTGCAGGACTGGCTGCACCCCTTCGCGTCCATCGACGCGGGTCGCGGACCGGGCCAGCTCGCCCAGTCGCTGTTCGCGTTCGCGGCGGGCGGCATGCTCGGCACCGGGCTCGGCCTCGGGCACTCCGTCCTCATCGGCTTCGCCGCCAAGTCGGACTTCATCCTGGCGACGGCGGGCGAGGAGCTGGGGCTCACCGGCCTCTCGGCGATCTTCCTCCTGTACGCCCTGCTCGTGGAGCGCGGCTACCGGGCCGGGCTCGCGCTGCGTGACCCGTTCGGGCGGCTGCTCGCGATCGGCCTGGCGTCGATCGTGGCGCTCCAGGTGTTCGTGATCGCGGGCGGGGTCATGGGACTCATCCCGCTCACGGGCATGGCCATGCCGTTCCTGGCGCAGGGCGGCTCGTCCGTCGTCACCAACTGGATCATCGTGGCGCTGCTCATCCGGGTCAGCGACTCGGCACGCGCCCAGCCCCCGCCCGTGCCCGGCGACCCCGAGGACGGCCGCAGATGACCAAGTACATCCGGCGCGCCGCCGCGCTCTGCGCCCTGCTCCTGCTCGCGCTGCTCGTCAACGCCACCCGCGTCCAGGTCGTGGACTCCAAGGCGTACGACAGCAACCCCGCCAACCGCCGCAAGGACATCGCCCGCTACGACCGGGCGCGCGGCGACATCCTGGTCGGCGGCAGGGCCGTCACCGGCTCCCGGGACACCGGCGAGCAGCTCCGCCACGAACGCACGTACACGAACGGGCCGTTGTACGCGCCCGTCACCGGCTTCGCCTCGCAGGTGTACGGCACCACGTTCCTGGAGCACGCCGAGGACGCCCTGCTCGCCGGCACCGACCCGATGCTCGCCCCGCTGCCCCTGTGGAACGACCTGGCCCGCACCCGCAGCCCCGGCGGCAAGGTCGTCACCACCGTCGAACCGGCCGCGCAGCGGGCGGCGTTCGCCGGGCTCGGCGGCAGGAAGGGAGCCGTGGCCGCACTCGACCCGGCCACCGGGAAGGTGCTCGCCCTGGTCTCATCGCCCAGCTACGACCCCGAGCGCCTCGCGGGCACCGGCAGCGCCGTGACCGGGGCCTGGGCGGCGCTGAACGCCGACCCCGACAAGCCGATGCTCAACCGCGCGCTCAGCCGGACCTATCCGCCGGGGTCGACGTTCAAGGTGGTGACGGCCGCCGCCGCGCTCGACGCGGGCCGGATCACCGACCTGGACGCCCCCACCCGGTCCCCCGATCCGTACACGCTGCCCGGCACCTCCACCAGCCTCGCCAACGAGGTCGACGGCTGCTCGGACGCCAGCCTCCGGCACGCCTTCCAGTGGTCCTGCAACACCGTCTTCGCCAAGCTGGGCGTGGACACGGGCCAGGACGCCCTGGCGGACACCGCGAAGAGGTTCGGCTTCGACGGCCCGGGGCCGAAGGTGCCCTCGCCCGCGGCCCGCAGCACCTTCGACACCGCGACGGACGACGCCCAGCTCGCGCTGTCCGCCATCGGCCAGTACGACACGCGGGCCACCCCGCTGCAGATGGCGATGGTCGCCGCGGCCGTCGCGGGCGGCGGCTCGGTCAAGGCCCCCCACCTGGTGGACCGGACGACGTCCGCCGACGACGACATCGTGGCCACGACCCATACGCGGACGCTTCAGCAGGCGATGAACCCGCGCACGGCGGCGCAGCTCCGCGAGCTGATGACGGACGTCGTCGAGAAGGGCACCGGCACGAACGCGGCCATCGACGGCGTGACCGTCGGCGGCAAGACGGGCACGGCCCAGCACGGCGTGGGCAACGCGGGCACGCCCTACGCCTGGTTCATCGCCTGGGCCCGGAAGCCGGCGGACCCCGAGCCCTCCGTGGCGGTCGCGGTCGTCGTCGAGGACGCCGCCGCCGACCGCTCGGACATCAGCGGCGGCGGCACGGCGGCACCGATCGCCAAGGCTGTGATGGAGGCGGTGCTCGGCGCTTAGCCCGCCCTGGGCGCGCAGCGGTGGGGGCTCCTGGGCGACGCCAGGCGCCGGCCGCTTGCGCGGTTCGCCGCGCTCGGCCGCCGACATCCGGTCCCAGCACCGGGTGCGACCGCCGCACAGGGGGTGGCCCCTCCGCGAGCTCACACGTTGGTGGATGCCGGATCAACAAGTCGCGCACAAGGGATTGACGGCCTTGCTGACAAGCAGTCTCATAAGACGTGACCCCCGGTAACCCGCTTGAGAGAGCACACGAGAGCAGGAGATCTCATGACGACCGTGGCCGAAGACAGCGAACTTGCGGGTCTGCGGGACGCGCTCGGCCTGCTCAAGGACCGTGAGCAGGTGGCCCAGCGCCTGCTCGAGTCGTCCGCCAGGCACTCCTTCGACCCGGACAAGGAACTCGACTGGGACGCCCCCGTCGAGGACGGCAAGTGGTTCTGGCCGCCGGAGCTCGTCTCGCTCTACGACACCCCGCTGTGGAAGCGGATGTCCGAGGAGCAGCGCATGGACCTCGCCCGGCACGAGGCGGCCTCGCTCGCCTCGCTCGGCATCTGGTTCGAGATCATCCTCATGCAGCTCCTCGTACGGCACATCTACGACAAGTCCGTGACCAGCGCGCATGTGCGGTACGCCCTCACGGAGATCGCCGACGAGTGCCGGCACTCGATGATGTTCGCCCGCATGATCCAGAAGGGCGGGGCGCCGACGTACCCCGTCACCAGGCTGAACCACAACCTGGCCCGCGTGCTCAAGACCGTCTCCACCACCCCCGGCTCCTTCGCCTGCACCCTGCTCGGCGAGGAGATCCTCGACTGGATGCAGCGCCTGACGTTCCCGGACGAGCGCGTGCAGTCCCTCGTCCGCGGCGTGACCCGCATCCACGTCGTGGAGGAGGCCCGCCACGTCCGGTACGCCCGTGAGGAGTTGCGGCGCCAGATGGTGACCGCGCCCCGCTGGGAGCGCGAGCTGACCCGCGTCAGCAGCGGCGAGGCGGCCCGCGTCTTCTCCCTCGCCTTCGTCAACCCCAAGGTCTACACGGACGTCGGCCTCGACCGGCGCGAGGCCCTGGCCCAGGTCAAGGCGAGCGGCCACCGGCGCGAGGTGATGCAGTCCGGCGCCAAGCGCCTGACGGACTTCCTCGACGACATCGGCGTGATGCGCGGGGTGGGGCGGCGGCTGTGGCGGTCCTCGGGCCTGCTGGCCTGAGCGGTCCCGCCCCGGCGTCCGTTCCCGCGTGGGGGCGTCCCCGGGACCGGCTCCTCGTACGAAATCACGGTTACGCTGCGGGACATGACCCAAGCCGTCGGCCCCACCCGCGCGTACCGGCGCCTCAGCGTCGAGGAGCGGCGCAGTCAGCTCCTCGACGCCGCCCTGAACCTCTTCGCGCACCGCGCGCCCGAGGAGGTCTCGCTCGACGACGTCGCGGAGGCGGCCGGGGTGTCGCGGCCTCTGGTGTACCGCTACTTCCCCGGCGGCAAGCAGCAGTTGTACGAAGCCGCGCTGCGCACCGCCGCCGACGACCTGGAGAAGTGCTTCGCCGAACCGCAGGACGGCCCGCTGACCCGCCGCCTCGGCCGTGCCCTCGACCGCTATCTCGCCTTCGTCGACCAGCACGACGCCGGGTTCAGCGCGCTGCTGCACGGCGGCAGCGTCGTCGAGACCTCGCGCACGACCGCGATCGTCGACGGGGTGCGGCGTGCCGCCGCCGAGCACATCCTCGCCCACATGGAGCTGCCCGAGCCGCCGGGGCCGCGGCTGCGGATGACCGTCCGGATGTGGATCACGGCCGTGGAGGCTGCCTCCCTGATCTGGCTCGACGAGGACAAGCAGCCGCCCCTCGACGAGCTGCGGGACTGGCTGGTCGAGCAGTTCGTCGTCCAGATCGCCGCCACCGCCGGACGTGATCCGCAGACCGCCGCCGTGGTCGTCCGCGCCCTGTCCCTGGAAGGGCCCGACGGGGCCGTGGGCGAGCTGGTGCGGCGGGTGCTCCCGGTGGTGGCGGACGCCGCTCACCTGCTGTGAGGGCCCGGCGGGTGGCGTGCGGGGTGACACTGGTGCCGTGAAGAGTGAAGACACCCCCTTCGAGGGCGGGCCCCTCGACGGCCGCGTGCTCCCGGTCCTGCTCGGCCCGACCGGCCACCCGCCGAAGGTCTACCGCGTCCCGGTCCCGGACGACGCGGGCGGCGCCCCCACGGTCCTCGTGTACCGCCGGGTGCCCGCGGGACCCGCGCGGCGGCTCGGGCTGCACTCCGGCTGGAAGTACACGTACGACGCCGAGGGGCGCGGCGCCGAGGGGGGCTTGCGGAACCTGAAGTGGCCCTGGTCCAAGCCGGGGCCTGCGGCGGGGTCCGGGCGCTCCGGGGACGCCTAGCCAGGGGTGGGCGCCACGGTGGTCCGGCGCAACCTGCCGCGCCGGGGTGCCCTGGACGAGTGACCTCATTGCGCCGACCGCCGACCGCCGACGGGCGGGTCCCGCGGGGCGGGCCGATGCTCGCGGTGCGCGGCGGACGGCCCGGCGCGCATCGGAGGTGATGACGTGTCAGGAAGGTTGCTGCGCTGGGTGTGCACCGGGTCCGCGCTCTCCGCGCTGGTCACAGCCGCACCGCTGGCCCCGTTCCCGGCAGCAGCGGCGCCCGCGGTACCGGAGCCCGGCCGACGCCCCGTCGCCGAACTCCTGACGGATCTCCAGCGCCTGTACCGGCGGGCCGAGGAGTCCACCGAGCAGTACAACACCGCCGAGGAGCAGCTCAGGGACAAGCGCCGCGAGGCCGCGGGACTCGACCGGGACCTGGCGAAGGCGCGGGCCGCCGCGCGCGACGGCAAGGGGGCGGCGGGCCGCCTCGCCCGCCAGCAGTACCAGAGCGGCACCGTCGAGTTCTCCCCGTACGTCCGCCTGCTGCTCGCCCGCGACCCGCAGGGCGCCCTCGACCAGCGGCACGTCCTGCGCCGGGCGGGCGCCGAGCGGGCCGCCACCGTCAGCAGGCTCGTCGCGGACGCGCGGAAGGCCGACGGCCTCGCCGGGGCGGCGCGGCGGGCCCTGGCCGCGCAGGAGTCGCTCGCACAGCGGCAGAAGTCGGCCCGGAACAAGGTGCGTGCGCGTCTGCGGGAGGTCGAGGGGATGCTCGCCGCGCTCAGCACCGAGCAGCTGGCCGCGCTGGAGCGGGCCGAGGAGCGGGGCGCCGACCGGGCGCAGCGGAGCCTCCTGGCGTCCGGGGCGCTCGGGCCCGCCGGGTCGGGGCGGGCGCCCTCCGCGCGTGGCGCGCGGGCCCTGCGCTTCGCCGTCAAGCAGATCGGGAAGCCGTACGCGTGGGGGGCGGAGGGGCCTTCGGCGTTCGACTGCTCCGGGTTGACGCAGCGGGCCTGGGGGGTGGCGGGGCGGGGGATCCCGCGAACCAGTCAGCAGCAGTGGGCGCGGTTGCCGCGGGTTCCGCTGCGCAAGCTGCGCCCCGGTGACCTGGTCGTCTACTTCCCCAAGGCCACCCACGTCGCCCTCTACCTCGGCCGCGGCAAGGTCGTCCACGCCCCCCGCCCCGGGGCTCGCGTCAGGGTCTCCCCCCTCGCCTCGAACCCCGTGCTCGGCGCGGTGCGCCCCGACCCGCGGGCGGGGTCCGTGTCCGGCTACCGGCCGCCGCGGCTGCCCGCAGGTGGCCGGGCTCTGCGGAGCCCGTCCGGCGATTGAGGACGAGGCGCGGAGCGCCGACGGGGGCTACGCCGCGGCGGCCTCCGCCAGGTAGCGCTCCGCCGCCTCCGCCTCGTAGAAGAAGTTCTCGAAGTCGGCCGGGTCGTTGAACCCGTTGGCGAACCGGTCGGCCACCGGCTGGAGGGTGCCCCCGGCGCCGAGGATGTCCAGGACGTGCTCGGGCGGCACCCCGAGCATCGCGTTGGTCCACTTCGTGGTGTGCCGCGCCGTGTCCCAGTACCGGTCGAAGGCCCCCCGCATCCACTCCTCGTCGAAGGGCCGGTCCCCGTGGGCCACGATCGACGCCAGGTAGGAGGCCGCGCACTTGGCGGCGGAGTTGGAGCCCTGCCCGGTGATGGGGTCGTTGGCGACGACGACGTCACCGACGCCGAGGACGAGTCCGCCGGAGGGCAGCCGGCCGACGGGCTTGCGGACGGTGGGGGCGTACCGCCCGGACAGGGTGCCGCCGGCGTCGGTGAGCTCGACCTTGGTGGCTCGCGCGTACTCCCAGGGCACGAACTTCTCCAGGAGTTCCAGGGTGAGCGCGAGGTGCTCGCCGGGGTCCTTGACGCCCTGGAAGACGTCGAGGGGGCCGCCGGGAACGCCCTCCCAGAAGAGGATGTCGGCGCGGCCGGACGTGGTGAGCGTCGGCATGACGAACAGCTCGCCCACACCGGGCACCAGGTTGCACCGCACCGCGTCGAACCCGGGGTGCTCCGGGCGCGGCCCGAGGCCGTGGACGTACGCCACGGCGAGCGCCCGCTGCGGCGAGTCGTACGGCGAGCGCTCCGCGTCCCGCTCGAACATCGACACCAGCTCGCCCTTGCCCGCGGCCACCAGGACCAGGTCGTACGTGCGGGAGAAGTAGTCGAGGTCGGAGACCGCCGCGCCGTGGATGACGAGCTGCCCGCCGCGCCGCGCGAACGTCTCCATCCAGCCTGCCATCTTCACGCGCTGGTCCACGGACTGCGCGTGGCCGTCGAGCCTGCCGACCCAGTCGATGACGCGGGAAGAGTCGGGGCCCGCCACGGACACGCCCACGCCCTCGATGTCCGGGGCCTGCGACTCCCAGAAGTTCAGCTCCAGGTCGCGCTCGTGCTGGAGCGCCGTGTGGAACATGCACTGCGTCGACATGACCCGCCCGGACCGTATCTCGTCGGCCGTGCGGTTGGACATCAGGGTGACCTCGTACCCCTTGGACTGGAGGCCGAGTGCGATCTGCAAGCCGGACTGACCGGCTCCGACGATGAGTATCTTGCGCATGGTGCTGGGTCCTTCTGTTCGGGGCGACCGTGGGGGGGCGGCGGTCCGTGCGTCCTACTCGGGGGCGTGGTCCAGTGCGTGGCCCACCAGGGCGAGCAGCGACTCGATCACCGGGATCCGCTGCCGCGCGTCCATGATCATGACGGGTACGCGGTCGGGTACCGTCAGCGCCTCGCGCACGTCCTCGGCCTCGTACCGCTCGGTGCCCTCGAAGTGGTTCACGGCCACGACGTAGGGCAGCCCACAGCTCTCGAAGTAGTCGAGCGCCGGGAAGCAGTCGGTGAGGCGGCGGGTGTCGGCGAGCACGACGGCGCCGATCGCGCCGCGTACGAGGTCGTCCCACATGAACCAGAAGCGCTGCTGGCCCGGTGTGCCGAACAGGTACAGGACGAGGTCGTCGTCCAGGGTGATGCGGCCGAAGTCCATGGCGACCGTGGTCGTGGTCTTCTCCGGGGTCGCGCTCAGGTCGTCGGTGTCGGCGCTGGCCTGCGTCATCAGCGCCTCCGTCCGCAGGGGCGTGATCTCGGAGACGACGGTGACGAGCGTCGTCTTGCCCACGCCGAAGCCGCCCGCGACGACGATCTTCGTGGCGGTGGGCGCGCGGGTGCGGTCGGTCTGCCAGGCCTGGAGTTCCTCCTCGGCGTCGGCATCGGCATCGGCGTCGAGGAGTTCGGCCGCGGTCACGGCTGTCGCGCCTGTCATGTCGTCGGCGTCAGAGACGACGGAGTCCACTCAGCACCCTTTCGAGCAGTGCGCGGTTCGGCTGCCCGGGGCCGTGGCCCGTTCCGTACACGCGGATCTTTCCCTGGTCGGCGAGGTCGCTGAGGAGTACGCGGACCACGCCGAGCGGCATCTTCAGGAGCGCCGAGATCTCGGCGACCGTACGCATACGGCGGCAGATCTCGACGATGGCCCGCATCTCCGGCATCCCCCGGAGCGCCGGCGCGTCCCCCCGGTCCAGCTCGCGCCGCCCCTCGGGCGCTTCGATGGCGGGGTTGGCGGCCACGAACGTCTCGACGAGCAGGACGTGGCCGAAGCGGGTGCGGCCGCCGGTCAGCGAGTACGGGCGCACCCGCGCGGGTTTGCGGTCGCCGCCGCGCACCGGCAGCCTCGGGACGGCGCTCATCAGGCGCTCTCCATCGACTGCCGCAGCTCGCTGCGGAGTTCGGGCGTCAGGACGTGTCCGGCCCGGCCGACGAAGAGCGCCATGTGGTACGCGACGACCGTCATGTCGCAGTCCGGCGTCGCGTGCACTCCGAGCAGCGAGCCGTCGCTGATGGCCATCACGAACAGGCTGCCCTCCGCCATGGCGACGACGGTCTGCCGGACCTTGCCGCCCTCCATGAGCCGGGCCGCACCGACGGTGAGGCTGCCGAGGCCGGACACGATGGTGGCCAGGTCGGCGCTGGAGCCCCTGGGCCCGGTCGGGCTCGTCGCGGGACGGCGCTCGGCGTTGCGCGCGGGGTCCGAGGAGAGCAGGAGGAGCCCGTCGGACGAGACGACGGCGACCGAGAGGATGCCGGACACCTCGTCGACCAGGTTGGTCAGCAGCCAGTGCAGGTTGCGGGCCTCGCTGCTGAGTCCGTACGCGAGGGGTTCGTCGCTCTCGTTCACGTCGGGCACGTCGGGCGCGTCGGGCTTCTTCGTCCCGTCGGGTCCTGTGGGCTCGATGGAAGAACCGGGCGTGCGCATGGGCGCAGTCAACTGCTTGCCTCCTCGACTGGGTCCCCCGGAACATCTGCGGCACGGTTGCCTTCGGTGCGGTTGCTTGCGGTGCGGTCGCCTTCGGTGCGGTCGCCTTCGGTGCGGTCGCCTTCGGTCTCGCCTGGGGCGCGGCTGCGTTCGGCGGTGCCCGCGGTCCTCCCTGCCAGCTCCGCGGCCACGTCGCGGCGGCCGTCGTTCGCTCCCCGCTGGAAGCCGCCGAGCCGACGGCGCAGGTCCTCGGGGTCCACCGCGGCCCGCGACTCCGGCGCGGTCCCGCCGGTGGGCGCGCTGACCTTCGGGGTGCGCTTCGGCAGCCCCTTGGAGGTGAGGACCGGCGCGGCGGCGTCCGGCGCGGTTCCTTCCCGCTCGGCCGCCGGTACGGGCCTCGGCTCCGGTACGGAAGGGGACCTGCGCGGGAGCGGAGACCGGCGCACGGGTGCCTCGTCCTGCGGCGGTTCCTCCGCCGGGAGCGCCGCGTCGGGCTCCGCCGGGGCCTGCGCCGCCGGTTTCGGGCGGGCGGACTCCTCCGGCGGCGCCCCGTCGTCCGGTCGCGCGTGCGGCTCCGCCTCGTCCGGGTGGTCCGCCGGGACGGGCGGTGCCAGGAGTTCGAGTGTCGTCTCCGCGGCGTCGATCAGGGGGTCCCTGTCGCCCGCGCGGGACGGCAGGACGTTGGAGTTGGCCTCGGCCTCGGAGCCGGGCAGGTGCACAAGGGGACCGTCGTCGCCGGTGCCGGGGACCGCGCGGGGCTCGTCCACGGCGGGCGGCGCGGCGAGGATCCCGTCGGGCAGGACGACGACCGCGGCCACGCCGCCCTGCTTCTGCTCGCGCAGCCGCACCCGGGCCCCGTGCCGGGCGGCCAGCCGGGCCACCACATAGAGGCCGAGCCCGAGTCCGTCGTCGCTCTCGTGGTCGTACACGTCGTCGGCGGAGAACTCCGCGAGCCGCGCGTTGAGTTCCTCAAGGCGGTCGGGGCCGACGCCGATGCCCTCGTCCTGCACGGAGAGCATGACCTCGCCGTTCTCCAGGAGCCAGCCGGAGACTTCGACGGCGGCGTCGGGCGGCGAGAAGGAGGTCGCGTTCTCCAGGAGTTCGGCGACCAGGTGGCTGATGTCGTCGGCGGCGAACCCGGCGATGTGGGCGTGCGGCGGAAGCGCCGCGATACGGACCCGCTCGTACCGTTCGATCTCGCTGACCGCGGCGCGTACGACGTCGACGAGCGGCACCGGATCCGCGTGCTGATGGCCGTGCTCGGCTCCGGCGAGGACGAGCAGGTTCTCGCTGTGCCTGCGGGTGACGGTGGCGAAGTGGTCGAGCTTGAAGAGCGTGGCGAGGCGGTCGGGGTCCTGCTCGCGCTCCTCCAGGCTCTCGATGACGGCGAGCTGCCGTTCGACGAGGCCGAGCGTGCGCAGCGCGAGGTTGACGAACGTGCCGTGGATGCCGCGCCGCACCCGCTCCAGGTGGACGGCCGCCTCGGCGAGTTCGGCGCGCAGCGCGTCGCGCTCGTCGGCCATGGCCTGCCGGGCGTCGGCCATCGTCTGCCGCTGCCCGATCAGGTGCTTGCGGTCGGACTCCAGCGTGGTGAGGCGTTCCTGAAGGGCGACGGCGTGGCCGTGCAGGGAGTTGACGCACCGTACGACGGCGGCGAACTCGTCGTCGCGGCCGGTGAAGCGCACCGGCTCCTCGGTCGCGGGCGCCGCCGCGATCCGCGCCGAGCCGAGGCGCAGCACGGCGAGCGGACGGGTCAGCGAGCGGGCCGTCCCCATGCACACGCCGACGGCGAGGAGCAGCAGCGCGCCGACGAGCGCGATGCGCAGCTCCAGGGCGGTGACGTCCTCGTCGCGCAGTGCGCCCAGGCTCCGGGTGCGCTCACCGGCGAGCGCGTTCTCGGCGCTGCGCATGGCCTCGATGCGCGCGGACAGCGCGGCGTCCAGCTTCCCCCGGTCCAGGCGGCGGTCGGCGGCGGAGAGCCGGGACTCGTCGGTGAGGCGGGTCAGATACTGCTCGGCGGTGGTCACGCCGTTGCCGGTGACGGTCGACTCGTAGGTGCCGCGGGCCTCCGCGGGCGCGGCGTCGTCGAAGTCGGCGAGGGCGGCGAGTTCCCGTACGTGGGCCTGTTGGGCGGCGGCACTGAGGCCGTCGCGGCGTCCGTCCTCCTCGCTGTCGCCGCCCGCGGACCCGGAGGAGACGGGCAGGCCGGTGACGGGGTCGACGGTGCTGCCGGTCGACGCGGGGCGGGGCACGGCGAGCGCGGCGAGGAGCAGGCCGCGCGCGGCACCGGCCTGGTCGACGGCGTGGTCGAGGTCGGCGAGGGCGTACGTCCCCGAGCCCGCACGCGGCGGGAGCTTCTCGGCCAGTTCGCGGGTGAGGCCGTGCAGTTCGCCGATGGCCTTGGCGTACGCCTTGTGTGCGTCGAGCGCGCTCATGTCGCCCGTGAGGGCGGCTCTGCGCACGGACGCGAGCCGGGTGAGGTCGCGGCGCAGTCCCTTGGTGACGGAGCCGTTGGTGCTGGCGTCGGCGGCGGCCTCGCGCAGTTCCTCCGTCCGCCGGTCCACGCGGGCGCTGCGGTCCTCCGACAGCCCTTTGCCGTCGGGGCGGCCGGCGGCGATGTACGCGGTGACCTCGTCGCGCTCGTCGGCCAGGGAGTGACTGAGCGTGATGGCCTGCTGGGTGAGTTCGGAGAGCGTCACCAGGCTCTGCGACTCGTTCAGTTGACGCGACGCGCTGACGACGACGGGGGCGCCGGCCCCGGCGACGGTGGCGGCGACGACGAGGACGGCGACGAGGAGGCGGTTGCGGACTCGGGCTTTGGGGGGTGCGGGTGGGGTGGGTTTTGGGGGTGGGGCTGGGGTGACCGGGGTGCCTGGGGTACCTGGGGTGCCCGGGGTGCCTGGGGTCCGGTCCTCGGAGGGTGGGGTGCCCGGGGTGCCCGGGGAGCCCGGGGCGCCCGGGGTGCGGTCCTCGGCGGGCGGGGTCTGCGCGGGAGCGGGAGACGGGGGCTCCGCGAGGGATGCGAGGTTCCGGTCGGGGGACGCCGGGTTCCGGTCGGGGGACGCCGGGTTCCGGTCGGGGGACGCCGGGTTCCGGTCGGGGGACGCGGGGTCCTGGTCGGGGGACGGCGTCCCCGCGGTGCCCGCGCCGGGCTCCGGAGTCCGGTCCGCTGCGGCGGATCCCGGTTTCGCGGGAGAGGTCACGCCCTGCGGGTTCCCTTCCGGGGCCTTCTGCCTGCCTTCGCGCCGAGGCCGCATCTCTTGCACCGGTGCTCGCATTCCTGTTTTCGTCTGCCCTAGGGCCCGGGTGACGATCCGTCAACGCGAGCGCCGCCAGCCTGGATCCCGACCTTCGCAGACGATTCCAGTGCCGGTGCGCAGCAGTCGCGCATCGCCTGCCTGGCCACCTGAAGGAGTGAACATCGGCAGGGAGTTGGTGGGCAAGTCACCCTGAGTGTCCTGAGGGCTGCCCGCGGTGGCCCGGTTGGACGTCCGTGGGCGGCTTTGGCAAGATGCGCCGCCACACTCTCGCCGGAGCGGCCCATTCCGACGAAAACCGGCCCCTGACCTGCCGCTGTCACGCTTCTCACGCCCGCCGCGCAGACCCGGGGATCCATTGCGGACCTCATGCAGACTGACGGCATGCGCATCGAACTGGCAACCGAGCCCGGCGACCCGAACCGCCCCAACGAGGACTACGCATCGGTGGCGCTCCCCGCGTCCGGGCAGGGCGGATCGCTGGTGCTCCTGGACGGCGTGACGCCCCCTGCGGAGGACGTGGGCTGCCTGCATTCCGTTCCGTGGTTCACGGCCCGCCTCGGCGGCGCGCTGAGCGAACTGTCCGTTTCACTCCGGGATATGACGCTGACTGAGATTCTCGCGGCGGCCATCTCGCGCACCGCGGACACACACCGTGACACCTGTGACCTTTCTCACCCACGCACCCCACAGGCAACGGTGGTCCTCGCGCGGTGGGACGAGGAGCGGTTCGAGCATCTCGTCCTCTCGGACTCGGCGCTGCTCCTCGCGGGCCCCGACGGCACGGTCGAGGCGGTCCTCGACCAGCGGCTCGCGCAGCTTCCGCCGTCGATCGGCGCGCTGCGCGACGAGGTGCGGGCGCTGCCGCGGGGCTCGGCGGAGCGACAGGCGGCGGGCGGCCGGTACGCCGCGGCGGTCGAGGCGCTGCGGAACGCCGAGGGCGGCTTCTTCACGGCCGCGGCGGATCCCGCGACGGCGGCCCTCGCGGTCACCGGCGAGCGGCCCCGCTCCGCCGTCACCTCCTTCGCGGCCCTGACCGACGGCGCCGGGCGCTGGGTGGAGACGTTCCGCGAGGGCGACTGGGCGGAGTGCCTCGCGCTGCTGCGCAAGAGCGGCCCGCAGGCGCTCGTCGACCGCGTACGGGAGGCGGAGCGCGCCGACCCGGACGGCACGCTGTTCCCGCGCGGGAAGCGGCATGACGATGCGGCGGTGGTGTACGGCGAGCTGTGAGGGGGTGGCCGGGGGGCGCGAGGCCCACCTCACGGCGCGGGGAAGCGGGTGGAGCGCGTGGAGCGCGTGGAGCACGTGGAGCGCGTGGGAGCCATCCGCCGCGAAGCGGCGGCTCGGGTCACGGCCTCAGGACTCCGCCCCGATGTTGAGTTTGTGCAGCAGCCGCGCCAGCTCGGCGACCTCCCCCCGGTCCCACCCGGCGAGCTGCCGGACATACCGCGCACGCCGCGCGACCCGCACCGTACGGAACCGCGACCGCCCCCCGTCGGTGAGCCGCACGAGCCAGGCCCTGCCGTCGGCGGGGTCCGGCTCCCGCGCGACCAGGCCCAACTGCTCCAGGCTGCGCAACTGGCGGCTCATCGTCGCCTTGCCGACCCCGATGAACGCGGCGAGATCGGTGGCGCGCCGCGGCCCCGACTCGTCGAGGAACGCGAGCAGCCCGTACGCCGCCGGCTCCAGTTCCGGGTGCACCTGCCGGGCCATCTCTCCGGACGAGGCCCGCGCCCGGCGGAGCAGCAGGGTCAACTCGCGCTCCAGGGAGAGGAACTCGTGGTCCACACCACCTTCGGCCGCCGCCCCGCCCGCCTCGGCCCCGCCGCCGTGAGCCGCGTCCTCGCGCATGTCAGCACCCATGCCACACTTTCCCGATCCTGAAAGTTTCCGCCGACCGCGGCCATCGCCGCAGCTCGCCCAGTATTTCGCAGGCGTAGACCAACGGCGGGCACCGGTGCCCCTTCCCTCACACGGTCTACGTGCGTAGCGTCTTTGCTGACATGTTCACACCAGCGACATGTCGACAGGTCCCCCCACCGAGCCCCTACGTACCGCGCGCCCTCCCCCGCGACGTGGGAACCGTGAGCCACACGCAGGGCGCCGCGCGCCAGCACAGGGGCTCCATGAGGCCTTTCGGAGGCACGCCATGCCCGTGCACAGACCCGGTACGGCCCGCCGCGGACAGCACCCCCACGCGGTCGGCATTCTCCTCGCCGCCCTCTCCGCACTCGCCCTGCTGCTCACCCTGCCCGGCGCGGCGCAATCCGCCGACACGTCCGACGGCCGTTCCGCCCGCGGTGACGACGTCCCGCAGCGCGGCACCGCCCGCATGGGCATGGGAGTCGTCGAGCACGACGGCCGGGGCGGCCGCCCGAGCGGCGGCTCCGCCGCCCAGACCGAGGGCGTCGACGTCAGCAGCCACCAGGGCAACGTCAACTGGTCGGCCCTGTGGAACAGCGGCGTGAAGTGGGCCTACGTCAAGGCGACGGAGTCCACCTCCTACAAGAACCCCTACTTCGCCCAGCAGTACAACGGCTCCTACAACATCGGCATGATCCGCGGCGCCTACCACTTCGCCACCCCCGACACCTCCAGCGGCGCCGCCCAGGCCAACTACTTCGCGAGCAACGGCGGCGGCTGGTCCCGCGACGGCAGGACCCTGCCCGGCGCCCTCGACATCGAGTGGAACCCCTACGGCGCCGCCTGCTTCGGCAAGTCGCAGGGCGCGATGGTCGACTGGATCCGCGACTTCCTCGCCACCTACAAGGCACGCACCGGCCGCGACGCCGTCATCTACACCGCCACCACCTGGTGGAAGCAGTGCACGGGCAACTACGGCGGCTTCGGCGCCAGCAACCCCCTGTGGATCGCCCGTTACAACACGACCCCCGGCGAACTCCCGGCCGGCTGGGGCTTCCACACCATGTGGCAGTACACCTCCACCGGTCCCGTCGTCGGCGACCACAACAAGTTCAACGGCGCCTACGACCGCGTCCAGGCCCTGGCCAACGGCTAGCCCCACGCAGTCCTCGCACAGCCCGCGCGCGGCCCCTTCGCACCGCCCGCGCGGGCCCCTCGTCAGCCCGCGCGCGCCCCTTCGCGCAGGCGGCAAGGCCCGGGATCCGCGGGGATCCCGGGCCTTCACCTCCCGCCGCGCCCGTCACGCCGCGGCGGGAACCCCGGGTCGCGCCCGCGCGGCCAGTTGTGCACCGCGGCCGGGTTGGGCCCGCACGGCCAGTTGTGCACCGCGGCCGGGTTGGGCCCGCACGGCCAGTTGTGCACCGCGCAGGCGCCCTCGTCGTACCGTCATGCCGCCGCGGGCACCCGCACCTCGGCCGGCGCCAGCGCGAGCTCCAGGACCTGGCGGACGTCCGTCACCGCGTGCACGTCCAGCTTCTCCAGGACCTCGGCCGGAACGTCGTCCAGATCCGGCTCGTTCCGCTTGGGGATCACCACGGTGGTGATCCCCGCCCGGTGCGCGGCGAGCAGCTTCTGCTTCACCCCGCCGATGGGCAGCACCCGGCCCGTCAGCGACACCTCACCGGTCATCGCCACGTCCGTACGGACAAGCCGGCCGCTCAGCAGCGACGCCAGGGCCGTCGTCATCGTGACGCCCGCGCTCGGGCCGTCCTTCGGCACCGCGCCCGCCGGGAAGTGGATGTGCACACCCCGGTCCTTCAGATCACCCACGGGAAGCTCCAGCTCCGCGCCGTGCGAGCGCAGGAAGGAGAGCGCGATCTGCGCGGACTCCTTCATCACGTCACCGAGCTGCCCCGTCAGCGTCAGTCCCGCCGCACCCGTCTCGGGGTCGGCGAGGGAGGCCTCGACGAACAGCACGTCGCCGCCCGCTCCGGTGACCGCGAGCCCCGTGGACACCCCGGGCACCGCCGTACGGCGCTCCGCCGGGTCCTGCGCCGACTCCGGAACGTGGTGGGGGCGCCCGATGAGCCCCCGCAGATCGTCCGCTCCGACCGTGAACGGAAGCTCCCGCTCGCCCAGTTCGTGCTGTGCCGCGACCTTGCGCAGGAGCCGGGCCACGGACCGCTCCAGATTGCGCACGCCCGCCTCGCGGGTGTACTCCCCCGCCAGCTTGCGCAGCGCCTCCTCACCGATCGTCACCTCGCCGTCGCCGAGCCCCGCCCGGTCCAGCTGACGCGGCACCAGATGGTCACGGGCGATGACGACCTTCTCGTCCTCCGTGTACCCGTCGAGCCTGACCAGCTCCATACGGTCGAGCAGCGCCTCCGGGATCGCCTCCAGGACGTTGGCCGTCGCGAGGAACACCACGTCGCTCAGGTCGAGTTCGACTTCCAGGTAGTGGTCGCGGAAAGTGTGGTTCTGCGCCGGGTCGAGCACTTCGAGGAGCGCCGCCGCCGGGTCGCCCCGGAAGTCCGAGCCGACCTTGTCGATCTCGTCGAGCAGAACCACCGGGTTCATGGACCCGGCCTCCTTGACGGCCCGCACGATCCGTCCGGGCAGCGCGCCCACGTACGTCCGCCGGTGCCCGCGGATCTCCGCCTCGTCCCGCACACCGCCGAGCGCGACCCGCACGAACTTGCGCCCCATCGCATGCGCCACGGACTCACCGAGCGAGGTCTTGCCGACACCGGGCGGCCCCACCAGGGCCAGGACCGCGCCGCCGCGGCGTCCGCCGACGACTCCCATGCCGCGGTCCGTGCGCCGCTTGCGCACCGCCAGGTACTCGGTGATGCGCTCCTTCACGTCCTCCAGGCCCGCGTGCTCGGCATCGAGGATCTCCTGGGCGCCCTTGATGTCGTACGCGTCCTCCGTCCGCTCGTTCCACGGCAGTTCGAGCACCGTGTCCAGCCATGTGCGGATCCAGGAGCCCTCGGGCGACTGGTCGCTCGCGCGCTCCAGCTTCTCGACTTCCTTCAGCGCCGCCTCACGCACGTTCTCCGGCAGGTCGGCCGCCTCGACCCTGGCGCGGTAGTCGTCGGACTCGTCCTCGCCGTCCTTGCCGTTGAGCTCCCGCAGCTCCTTGCGCACGGCGTCCAGCTGGCGCCGCAGCAGGAACTCGCGCTGCTGCTTGTCCACGCCCTCCTGCACGTCCTTGGCGATGGACTCGGCCACATCCTGCTCGGCCAGGTGCTCCCGCAGCTGCTCGGTAGCCAGCTTCAGGCGTGCCGTGGGGTCCTCGGTCTCCAGGAGCTCGATCTTCTGCTCGGCGGTGAGGAACGGCGAGTACCCGGAGTTGTCCGCGAGCGCGGACACGTCGTCGATCTGCTGCACGCGGTCGACGACCTGCCAGGCACCGCGCTTCTTCAGCCAGCTCGTGGCCAGCGCCTTGTACTCCTTGACCAGCTCCACCGTGGCACCGGGCAGCGGGTCCGGCACCGTCTCCTCGATACGGGTGCCCTCCACCCACAGGGCCGCGCCGGGACCGGTCGTGCCCGCCCCGATGCGCACCCGGCCGCGCGCCCGGATCAGCGCCCCGGGATCCCCGTCCGCGAGCCGGCCCACCTGCTCGACCGTACCGAGCACACCCGTGGCCGCGTACGTCCCGTCGATCCGAGGAACAAGCAGCACCTTCGGCTTGCTACTGCTTCCACTGGACCGCGCGGCGGCCTGAGCGGCCTCCACCGCAGCGCGTACATCGGCGTCGGACAGGTCGAACGGCGCCACCATGCCGGGCAGCACGACCTCGTCGTCGAGCGGCAGCACGGGCAGGGCAAGCGGCGCGTTCGCCCCTGACGCAACAGACTCAGCAGACATGATCTCCCCTTCGGCATTCAAGTTGAGCTATATCGACTCAATGCTTGTGAGCCCCCGAATGTTCCTCGGCCGCGTTCGCTGTGAGCGATCACCCCTGTCGCCTCCAGAAACCCCCTAAGTAAGGTTCATTCACGCCTTGCAGCTATTACTCGTTGGGGTGGCTCGGCCTTTCTCCGGCCCGCTCTCTGAATCCGAAGGAGTGCTCCATGCACGGCACAGAAGGAGCCCGGCTGTCGGGCGGCGAAGCCGTACGCGCCTGGGTCGACGGCTGGGTCGTCTCCCGCGGAGCCTCACCGCCGTTCGTGGAACCGTGGGGCTTCACCGTGGACGTCGGCCAGATCAAGCACCCCACCAGGCACGTCCTCGCCGCCACGGGTGGGGACCTCCACGAGGCCGACGTCCGCAAGGTCGCCGCGTCGGTGAACGGCGCCGATGTGTGGCTGAAGGCCTTCGACCACGCCGACCGCGTCGCCCCCTGGCTCGGCCCCGAATGGTGGGTGGACCCCGAACCCGGCTACCTGATGACCGTGCCCCTCGCCCGCGCCACCCCGGACCGCCTGATCGCCCCCGACGGCTACCGCCTGCGCACCTGGTCGCGCGGCGGCGTGGTCCGCGCGATGCTCGCCACCACCGACGGCGCCTGGGTGGCCCGCGGCCAGATCGCGCCGACCGGCCGCACCGCGGTCGCCGACCAGATAGAGACGTCCCCGGAGCACCGCCGCAAGGGCCTGGGCAGCCTCATCATGCGCACCCTGGCGGCCGCCGCCTTCGAGCAGGGCGCGGAGTTCGGCGTACTGGCGGGCACTCCCGACGGACGCGCCCTGTACGAATCCCTGGGGTGGCGGGTGGCCGCGGGCCTCACGAGCGCACGGCGGAAGGGACCGGAGGAGTCCTGAGAGCGGGAGGCCTGGGCGTTGAGACCGGGGCGGCCCTGGGATGGCGTGCCCCTGGGGTGAGGGCGGCCCTGGGGTGAGTACCCCTGGGGGGAGGGCGCCCCTCAGGTGGAGCGGCCCTGAGGCGGGGTTTGTTCGGAGGCCGAGGCGGTCCGAAGACCGGGGCGGTCCACAGGCCGGGGCGACCTAAGCGCCGGGGCTAGCCGGAGACCGGGGCGGCCCGGAGGCCCAGGTCGACCCAGAAACCGGGTCGGCCCGTGCGGCGGCCTACTCGGCGGCTGTCGCGGCGGCGGTCTTTCTCGCGCGGGTGTCCACGTACGCGTACGGCAGTCCGGGCACCATCAGCAGCAGCGTCGCCCAGAGCGGCATCCGGAACAGAGCCTCGTCCCCGGTAAGCGACAAGGAGAGTTGTGCGAGGGCTACTCCCAACCCGCCGACGACCAGCCAGCCCTTGAGGCCGAGGGAGCCGCGCCTTGTCTCGACGACCACGGTGCCGACGAGTATCACCGCGTAGAACGCCAGCCGCGGCGCCTCGACGGACAAGGTGAGCGTCCAGTCGATCAGGTGCGTGAAGAGCAACAGCGCACCGAGGACGAAGGGGGTGAGCGCCGCCATCCGCAGCACCCGCAGGTGCAGGGGTGTCCGCGCTCGGGCCCAGGTCGCGGCGAACGCCTTGGCGTCCGGCCCGACCACCTCCTGGGCGGAGCGGCCCGCCGCCGCGGCCTCCTCGAGGTGCGCGGACAGTTCGGCCAGCATCTCGCGCAGGGAGGCGTCGTCGATGCCTCTGTACTCCCAGTTGCTGCGGCAGATCGCCAGGACGCGGGTCCGTTCCGCGGTCGCGGCTGTCTGGCCCGGTCCGGGGCTCTCGCCCGGTCCGGGGTCGGATGCGGGACCGGGCCCGGCCCCTGGATTGCGTGCGGGCGTGGTCACGCGCGCGCCGTCACGGACCGTTTTCTCGCTCGTCGCCTGATGTGTCATGTCCTGCGTCCCCCCAGTCGCTCTGCTGCTGATCCCTACGGGCCCTGCCCGGTCCACGGGCTCTGCCCGGCCTGCTCTCTCCGCCCGCCCTGCTCGCCCTGCTCACACCGCTCGTCGTGCTCACACCGCTCGTCGTGCTCACACCGCTCGTCGTGCTCACACCGCTCGTCGTGCAGCGTTCTGGAGACCGCCACCGTGAAGGTGCTCCAGGTGGCGCGGCCGGCGGCCAGCTCGGCCGCGCCCGCCTCGGTGAGGCGGTAGTACTTGCGCGGAGCTCCGCCCGCGGAGGACGGCGCGCGATAGGAGTCGACCAGCCCCGCTCGCTCCATGCGGGCGAGCAAGGGATAGATGCTGCCCTCGCTCACGAGGTCGAGACCGCTCTCGGTCAGGGCCTCCACGAATTCATAGCCGTATCGAGGGCGTTCGCCGATGAGAGCCAGCAGGCACAGGTCGAGCACCCCGCGCAGCAACTGACTGCGCCGCTGGTCGTGCGACGCGGACAGTTCCTTTGTCATGCAGTACAAGGTAGTCGCCATTGCCTTGCACCGCAAGATATTTATCTGGAGGTCTGCATTCCGGCAGGAGCGAAGGGATAAGACGAGGTCAGGCCGCGGGTCGCAGTCCCCGTCGCCGGATCAGCGGCCACGTCGCCACCCCCACGACAAGCGCCAGCAGATGGCCCCAGTTGGTCATCGGATCGGCGAAGGCCACGAGGTCCTCGACGAGCATCCAGCCGAACCCCGCGAGGACGGTCCAGCGCACCCACGGCGTGAGCAGCCCGGCGAGGGCGCCGACACTGGCGGCGACGCCGAAGCTGATGCCGTAGTCCAGCCGGTGCAGGGAACTGCCGGGAAGATGGCCGGCCAGGACCGAGAGCCCGACCGGGACTTCGGTGACCAGGGTGGCGAGGACGTGCCCGAGCAGGAATACGCCCGCGGTGCGCAGGCCGCCGATGCGGCGCTCCAGCGCCGTCAGGACCAGCAGGAACACGATGGCGTACGGCGACGTGATGCCACCGGCGATCCAGAGCGCGCTGGCGAGGAGGACGAAGACCGGCCGGTCCGCGAGGTGCGCCACGTCGGTGCTCGACCCCTGATGCAGGGAGGAGACGAAGGACGGGTCCGCGTGCTCGGCGAACAGCGAGGTCAGGAGGAGGAGAGCGGCGTATCCGAACGTGAAGGGCGTTCCGGTCGGCGTCGGCAGGATCCGCCACGGCCGCAGCCGCAGCATTCCGGCCCACGGGCCCCGAACCGGGCGCGCACCGCACACGACACGAGCACCTCGCGCACCGCACATGGCATGAGCACCTCGCGCACCATGCACGGCACGAGCACCTCGCACACCGTGGGCGCCACGAGCACCGTGCACACCAAGAGCACCGTGAACGCCACGAGCTCCGCGAGCATCAGGAGCCTCAGGGGCCACCTCGGGTCCGACGGGTCGTCCGGGTCCGACCAGTCCAACAGGACCAGCAACACCAACCGGCCCTTCAGAACCAGCAGGATCAACAGAGCCGACGGGACCAGCGAGATCGACGGGTCCAGCGAGATCGACGAGGCCGACGGGGCCAGCGAAGCCCACGGAGCCATCGGCACCCAACCGCCCAGGCCCCACCCCCTCCAAACCCCCCACAACCTCCCGCCTACCCGCCTGACGCGGCACACCGCCAAGCGTCGGCACGACCCCGACCCCGACCCCGACAGCAGCCACGGACGACACGCCCACCACCTCGGCAGAGACCACGGACGGTGCGACCACCCCCGCGTCGGCGACTTCGGCCACGCCGACAGCTTCGGCCACGCCGGCGACCCCGACCGCGCCGGCAACCCCGACCGTGCCGGAGACCTCGACCGCACCGGCGGCGTCGGCGGCTTCGACGGCGTCGGCGGCTTCGACCGCACCGGCAGCTTCGACGGCGCCAGTCACATCGCCACCCGCGCCCCCAAGCATCACCGCGCGCCCCTCAGTACCCACCCCGGCGCCCCCGCCAGAAACCCGCACACTCCGGTTCACCCCGAGGCGCTCCTTCTCTCGCGGATCTTCCATTTCCCTCGCGGATCTTCCATCACGGATAGATCACGGTTCACGCTTCACTGATCGTTCCCGCACTGTCTATGACCGACGCCACGTGAGACGCGAGTCACAAGCGCTCGCATCAACCTCATAACCCCTTCCAGCGTCGCAGGAGCGGCATGTGGGCGCCTCCGCCGGAGCGGGCGCCGGGCGCGTGCGGCAGGCGCGCGGAAATCCCGGTGAAGCCGGTGCCTGGATGGAGAGAATGGGCCGATGCGCACCCCGTACCGACCTGATCCCCCCGTGGTTCTCGACCGGCGCGAAGGCCCTCACGGAGAAGTCGTCCTACGACGCCACGGAGACCTGCTGCAGATCATTGCCAACGGCACTTTCCTGATGGACACCTCGGACGGCCGCTCGGAGCGCCGCCTGGTCGACGCCGCCCGCGAAGCGCTCGACGGGCACCCCCGCCCGAGCGTCCTCATCGGCGGACTGGGAGTCGGGTTCTCCCTGGCCCACGCGGCCGCGGACCCGCGGTGGGGCCGCATCACCGTGGTCGAGCGCGAGCAGGCCATCATCGACTGGCACCGCGAAGGGCCGCTCTCCGCGCTCTCCCGGGACGCGCTCCGCGACCCGCGCACGGACATCGTGCACGCCGACCTGATCGCATATGTCAGCGGCCCATTCGCAGGCGCCAACGCGGGCGCCGACGGCGCACGGGACGCGCGCCCGAGCGCGGCCCCCGAGACGTACGACGCCCTGTGCCTCGACATCGACAACGGACCCGACTGGACCGTCACCGAGAGCAACGAAAGCCTCTATTCACCGGCCGGTCTCGCCGCCTGCCGGGCCCGGCTGAACCCCGGCGGAGTGCTCGCCGTGTGGTCCGCCCAGCCCTCATCCGCTTTCGACTCCGCTCTACGGAATGCCGGGTTCCAGCAGGTACGTACGGAAGAGATCACCGTTGCCCGTGGCGTACCGGACGTGGTGCATCTCGCGACAAGGGCTGCGTAGCCGAGGTGCCGTTACGCCCCGTACTCTGCTGACCGGACACCAAGCGATCACGTCAGGGGCGGGGCGATGGAGCAGACACACACCTCCCACAACAGCGCCACGGCAGCGATGCCTGGCGCCCAGCGCCGAGTACTGGTGGTCGAGGACGACCCGACGATCGTCGACGCCATCGCCGCCCGGCTGCGCGCCGAGGGTTTCGTCGTGCAAACGGCGTCGGACGGCCCTGCGGCAGTGGACACAGCACAGGCCTGGCAGCCGGATCTGCTGATCCTCGACATCATGTTGCCGGGCTTCGACGGCCTGGAGGTCTGCCGTCGCGTGCAGGCCCAGCGGCCGGTTCCGGTGCTGATGCTCACCGCGCGGGACGACGAGACGGACATGCTGGTCGGGCTCGGCGTCGGCGCCGACGACTACATGACCAAGCCGTTCTCGATGCGCGAGCTCGCCGCGCGCGTGCACGTGCTGCTGCGCCGGGTGGAGCGGGCGGCGCTCGCCGCCACGACCCCGCGCAGCGGCATCCTGCGCCTCGGGGAGCTGGAGATCGACCACGCGCAGCGGCGTGTGCGGGTGCGCAGTGAGGACGTGCACCTGACACCCACGGAGTTCGACCTCCTGGTGTGCCTCGCCAACACTCCGCGCGCGGTGCTCTCGCGTGAGCAGCTGCTCGCCGAGGTGTGGGACTGGGCCGACGCGTCCGGCACCCGCACGGTCGACAGCCACATCAAGGCACTGCGCCGCAAGATCGGAGCGGAGCGCATCCGCACGGTCCACGGCGTCGGCTACGCCCTGGAGACGCCGACGCCATGACGGCGGACCCAGGTGCCGCCGCCGACCCCGGCGGGACGGCACACGGCGCCCTGAGCGGCACGCCGGGCAGCGCCCACGGGACTCCCGGCGGCTCCGTGGAGGCCGGCCGGGTCCCGGCGCTGCGGTGGCGCTGCGACCGGGGCGGAGGCATGGGCCCGAACGGTCCTTTCGCGGGCCTGCGGCCGTTCTCCATCAAGACCAAGCTCGGCACCCTGGTCGTCGTCTCGGTGTTCATCACCACGGGGCTGCTGATGGTGGCCATGGAGACGGAGACCGAGCTCCGCTTCATCACCGTCTTCTCGGTGATCGCGACCCTGCTCATCACGCAGTTCGTGGCGCACAGCCTCACCGCGCCGCTGGACGAGATGAACTCGGTGGCCCGCGCGGTCTCGCTCGGCGACTACACGCGCCGGGTGCGCGGGGCCGACCGGCGGGACGAGCTCGGTGACGTCGCGACGACGATCAACCGCATGGCGGACGACCTGGAGGCCCAGGACCAGCAGCGCAAGGAGCTCGTCGCCAATGTGTCGCACGAGCTGCGCACCCCCATCGCGGCCCTGCGCGCCGTCCTGGAGAACGTCGTGGACGGTGTCTCCGCCGCCGACCCGGAGACGATGCGCACGGCCCTGAAGCAGACCGAGCGGCTCGGCCGCCTGGTGGAGACGCTGCTCGACCTCTCCCGTCTCGACAACGGTGTCGTACCGCTGAGGGCACGCCGCTTCGAAGTGTGGCCCTATCTGTCGGGTGTCCTGAAGGAGGCCAACATGGTGGCCTCCGCGCGCAAGGGGATGCCGTCCGGCTCCGGACGGCACACCCGTACGGACGTCCATCTGCACCTGGACGTCTCGCCGCCGGAGCTGACCGCGCACGCGGACGCCGAGCGCCTGCACCAGGTGGTGGCCAACCTCATCGACAACGCGGTCAAGCACAGCCCGCCGCACGGCCGCGTGACGGTGCGCGCCCGGCGCGGCCCCTACCCCGAGTCCCTGGACATGGAGGTCCTGGACGAGGGTCCCGGCATTCCCGAGTCGGAGTGGCACCGGGTCTTCGAGCGCTTCAACCGAGGCGCGCACGCCGGTGTGCCGCCCGGCAGTGACGGCGGGACCGGGCTCGGCCTCGCCATCGCGCGCTGGGCGGTGGATCTGCACGGCGGGCGCATAGGCGTGGCCGAATCGGCCCGGGGCTGCCGCATCCGGGTCACTCTTCCGGGCCTGCCCGAAGATTGAAGTTGACGTAAGGTTCGAGGGGGAAGTGCTCCTCGCGCGTGCACAGCGCGCGGCAGGGACCGTAACCGCGTGTCGACGTACCCAGGGCGTGTGCAATCGCCCACATCAGGGCTCCACGCGGTGAGGCGGCGTAGGCAAACCCCGCTTGTTTCCCGCCATTTCCCACGCCGAAACCAGCTTTCCGGTGTGACTTGCGCGACGGATGCCGGGCCCGGTCTGCACTGGACGACGATGGAGGCGTAGCCTTTATTTCCGCTGTCCATCACCTTGTGAAGCGGAAGAGGGCGGTTGCCGCCGTGTCGTCACAGTCCCCCAGTAACTCGAGCACCACGACCGACCAAGGAACGCAGGGCAAGAACCCTGCTGCCGCGTTCGGTCCCAATGAGTGGCTCGTCGACGAGATCTATCAGCAGTACCTCCAGGACCCGAATTCGGTCGACCGAGCCTGGTGGGACTTTTTCGCCGACTACAAGCCGGGCGTGGGCGCCACTGTCGCCGCCGCCCCGGCCAAGCC
>NZ_WPNZ01000040.1 GCF_009755605.1 Streptomyces typhae | reverse complement strand
CGCCCAACGAACACGGCGGCCGGGAGAACCTCGACGCCGTCGCCTTCCTCCAGGAGATGAACGCCACCGTCTACCGGCGCTGCCCCGGAGTGGTGACCATCGCCGAGGAGTCCACAGCGTGGGACGGCGTCACCCGCGCCACACACGAGGCCGGGCCCGGCGGCACCGGCGGTCTCGGGTTCGGCATGAAGTGGAACATGGGCTGGTCGCACGACTCGCTGGCGTACCTCGCGCACGAACCGGTGCACCGCCAGTACCACCACGGCGAGCTGACCTTCTCGATGGTCTACGCCTACAGCGAGAACTACCTGCTGCCGGTCTCGCACGACGAGGTGGTGCACGGCAAGCGGTCCCTGGTGTCGAAGATGCCCGGCGACTGGTGGCAGCAGCGCGCCAACCACCGCGCCTACCTGGCGTACATGTGGGCGCACCCCGGCAAACAGCTGCTCTTCATGGGCCAGGAGTTCGCGCAGGGCGCCGAGTGGTCGCAGGAGCGCGGCCTCGACTGGGGGCTGCTCGACGCGGCCCACCCGGCGCGGGCGGACCACCACGGCGTGCGGCGGCTGGTGCGGGACCTCAACGACCGGTACCGGTGTGCGCCCGCCCTCTGGGAGCAGGACACGGTGCCCGCGGGCTTCTCCTGGGTCGCGGTGGACGCGGCGCAGGACGACGTCGTGGCGTTCCTGCGCTTCGCCAAGGACGGCACGCCGCTGCTGGTCGTGTGCCACTTCTCCCCGGTGGTCCGGCACGGCTACCCGCTGCGGGTACCGGCCGCGGTCTCCGCCTGGGAGGAGATCCTCAACACCGACGCGGAGTGCTACGGCGGTGGCGGTGTCCGCAACACCGGGGTCCTGGAGCCCGAGGACACCGGCGGCTGGCTGCGGGTGACTCTGCCGCCGCTGGCGACGGTGTGGCTGCGTCCGGTGTGACACAAGGCGGGCCGTGACACATCACCGCACAAGAGGGCCGCTTCCGTGCATGACCCGTGCCGTACATGGCACCCGGTATCCGACGACATGTGAAAGCGACACCCAAGAACGGCACCCAAGAACGGCACCCAAGAACGGCACCCGACAACGACACCCGACAACGACACCTGAGAACGGCATCAGAGAGAACGAGACCGGAGAACGACACCTGAGGAGGCCGTATGTCCGCCACGGAACCCCACGCGCCGGAACTGCCGAAGACCACGCTCCTGGAGCCGCCGCACAGCCGTGCGGCGCGGAGCGCCCCGTCCGGCCCGGAGTCCCCCGCGCAGGACGCGGGAGCCGTGCGCACATGCGTGCCCGCCCTGCCGTCCGCCACGGAACCGGCCGACAGAGACGACTACGTCTTCGAGGCCAACATCGTGCGCGGCCTGGACTGAACCGGCGCGCGGCCACCGGGGACACCGGCACCCGTGGCCGGGGCCCGCACCGTACGGACCCACATGGGCTGCCTCAAGCTGCGGACCGGGGCTTTTGCGAGGACAGTGGAAAGGCAGGCGAATCACCGTGCTTCGGACAGGAGGCGCGACAGCGAAGCGGCAGAGCCGCTTGGCGCGCGACCTCCTGCCGAGCCGCGCGCGAGGCCGTGCCGCGGCACCACTCACACGTCGTCACGGCCCAGGAGCGATCCCCATGCCGAGCACCACCTCCTCCGGCGCGTCCCGGCGCGCTCACCACGACCGACCGGAGACGGAGCGGGCCTTCCGGCACCTGGCCGGGCTGCCCCCCGGGCTCGAGCGCGAGCTGCTCTGCGAGGAACTCGTCGCCGCCTGGCTGCCCATGGCCCACCGCATCGCGTACACCTTCCGCAACCGCGGTGAGAACCTCGACGACCTCCGCCAGGTCGCCGCCATGGGCCTGGTCAAGGCCGTCAACCGCTACGAGCCGGGACGCGGCGCCTTCGAGAGCTACGCCGTGCCCACCATCACCGGCGAACTGCGGCGCCACTTCCGGGACCACACCTGGGACGTCCGCGTGCCCCGCCGCGTACAGGAGCTGCGCAACCGCATCCGCTACGCGCGCCGCGAACTCACCCAGACCCCCGGCAGCCCCGAACCCACCGCCGCGCAGTTGGCCGCGCACACCGGGCTGACCACGCAGGAGGTGCACGACGGCCTCGAAGCCCTGGACGCGTACCAGTCCCTGTCCCTGGACGCCGACATGCATACCGCGTCGGACGACGGGTACCACCTCGCCGACACCCTGGGGGCCCCCGACCCCGGCTACGACCTCGTCATCGACCGCCAGACCGCGAGGGAAGGCCTGCGCCATCTGCCCGAGCGTGAGCAGACCATCCTCTACCTGCGGTTCTTCCGCGGCATGACGCAGAGCGGCATCGCCGAACAGCTCGGCCTCTCCCAGATGCACGTGTCCCGGCTGATCACCAAGTCCTGCAGCCAGGTACGCGCCGAGGCGATGGGCGTCGCCCCTTAGGGGCACAGACAACTGCCCTCAGGGGCACAGACAACTGCCGAAGCCACCGAACGACCGACCGGAAGGGTTGCTCCATGCCTGCTGGATCCAGCAAGAAGCGGGAACGACAGTACGAGCACATCAAGGACAGTGCCGAGGACCGGGGCGCCTCCACCAAGCGCGCCAAGGAGATCGCCGCCCGCACCGTCAACAAGGAACGCGCACGCTCCGGGGAGTCAAGGACCGCGAGCAAGACCTCCACGCAGGACCGGAAGTCCGCCTCCCAGCGCGGCGGCGAGCGCTCCCACAGCGGCGCCCAGGGGCCGACTCGTGACCAGTTGTACGAGGAGGCCAAGAAGAAGAACATCGAGGGCCGCTCGTCGATGAACAAGAAGGAACTCAAGCAGGCGCTCGGCCGCTGACCGGTTCACCGTTCACCGTTCACCGGCGAAGTCGGGGTCCCGCCCCTATGGGGCGCGCAGGGCGGTGCGGCCGGCGCGCCAGGCGGTGAGGAGGTGTGTCGCGAGGCGGTCCTCGACGAGACCGGTGGCGCGGGCGCCGAAGGCGACGTCGGCGTCGAGCCGCGGCTCGGCGGCGAGCAGGCCGCCGACGACGTCCCGGCGGACGACCTGCTCGTGCACGGCGTCCGCCTCGACGTGCTCGTCGTAGAACCGCTGCGCCGCACCCCCCGCGCCGACTCTCCGCAGGCCGGCCGCGAGGCGCCTGGACCCGGGCGAGGAGGTGGTCTCCACGGCGGCGAAGTGCCCGACGAGCGCCCCGCGCAGCGCCCGGTGCAGCCCGAACAGGGACATCAGGTTCACGGTCACGAGGGCTTCGGCCGGTGCGGTGTCGAGATGGTGCCCGTACGAGGGGTCCAGGCCGAGGTCCACCATGAGGTCGGCGAACAGCTGCGCGTGGATGTCCTCGGGACGCCCGGCGCCGAACTCGTCGAACTCGACGGCCACCATCGCGGCCTTGGCGCGCCCGTGCAGCCGCGGAAGGACCCAGGCGTGCGGGTCGGCCTCCTTGAGGTGGTACAGGGACCGCAGGGCCGCGTACTCACGGAACTGCCAGAGTTCGCCGTCGCGTCGCAGATGGTGGCTGACGCTCGTCGCGTCGTACCCGACAGGCTCGGTCAGGAGTTCCGCGAGCGTCTCCTCGGCACCGCCCGGAGGGGTCGCGTCGGCCCGCAGCGCCCCGAGGAAGCGCCGTTCGAGCGTGCGGCGCAGGGTCAGCAGGTCCGGATCCCACTCCCGCTCCTCGTCCACGCCTGCGAAGCCCTGGTAGTGGAGTTCGTAGAGGACGTAGAGGGCGAGCTGGAGGTCGTCGCCGTACGGGTCGGTACGGTCGGCCGGCGCCTGCGGCAGGCAGCCGTCACCAGCACGCCGCAGGGAGTCGATGACGGCGCCGGACAGGTCGCCGCGAGGGTCGGGGAGGCCGGGGCTGCGGCGGGGCGTCGGCTCGGTCCGTAGCTCGGTGTGGACGCGCGCGGTGCTCATGACGGCGGCTCCTGGGCGGAGGGGTCCCCTGTACCGGCGCGGGGGGTGTCGGAGGTGTCCGGGCGTGACCTGCGGCGGTGGCTGGTGTCGCACCAGGGGTAGGTGCGGCTGCGCCGGCACGTGCAGAGCGCGACCGTGAAGCGGTGCGACACGGCGACGCTGCCGTCGTCGCAGACCACTTCCACCGGCCCCTCCATCAGGAGCGGGCCCTCGTGGTCGACCGTGACCCGGCGAGGGCGTCGGCCGGAGTGCTCGCGGGGCAGTGCGGGCGAGCCCTGAGCACAGTCGGGTGAGCCTCCAGCACTTTCGGGAGAGCCCCCAGCGCTGTCGGGAGAGCCCTCAGCGCAGTCGGGGACGCCCTCAGCGGGGTCGGGGGAGGCTTCAGCGGAGTTCGGCACGGATCACCACCAGTTCCTCCCTGTTCTCGGTGTCGTCGATGAGTCCCATGTCGCGCAGCCAGGCCCTGCGGGACCGCAGGACGGGACCGAACGGGACGTACGCGCGGTCGACGACACCGGCCTCCATGCCGTTCCCGGCGAGCCGGTCGAGCGTCGCCGCAACACCGGAGAGGCCCGAGTGCACGAGGAGCAGGGCGCCTCCGGGACGCAGCACGCGGGGCACCGCGTCGCAGACGCGGTTCACGACCGCCCGGCCCTCGGTTCCCGCGTCCCACGCGCGGGCCGCGCCGTGGCGCGGGAGGCGTGCGGAGGGGCCGGGCACGTACGGCGGGTTGCTGACCACGAGGTCGCAGCAGTCGTCGGGGAGCGTGTCGGTCAGATCGCCGCGGCGCACGGTGACGGTCAGGCCGTTGCGCAGAGCGTTGAAGCGGGCGGTCAGGACCGCGCGCCGGGATATGTCGACGGCGGTCACCCGCGCCCCCAGCGAGGCGGCCGCGACGGCGAGCGCCCCGGAGCCGGTGCCCAGGTCCACGACGGCGGTGTCCTCGTCGATGGCCTCCCGCCGCAGGCAGCGGGTGAGGAGGCGGGTGTCGTGCTGCGGCGCGTAGACGCCCGGGAGGGTGACGAGGCGCGCCAGGCGCGCGGCTCCGGTCGGCGTACACGTGTGCGTCACCGGTCGTGGGTACGGGCGCGGGGGCGTTCCCGCCCTCACCCCCGGCTGCGCTCCTTCGCTCACCCCCGGCTGCACTCCTTCGCTCACCCCCGGGTGCGTCCCATCGCTCACCCCCGAATACGCCTCTGCGCTCATCCGGCATCTCCCGTCGCTCGGTGTCCACGAGTCGCCCGTCGTCACAGAAAGTGACTCAGCGGGGACTTTGCGGATGCACATGGCCGTGCTCGATGCAGTCACTGAGTGCCCAGGTCTGCACTGCCGACACCTGGATGGCCCCGTGTCACAGGTCCCGTACCGCCGCACCCGTTTCCCCGGCTGTCGCGGGGCCACCGGGGCCGATCACAGCCGAGCGGGTCCGCGCCGCCGACCTGCGGACCGGATCCCGGGGCACGTCACCACCTGACAGCGCGTCAGAGAATGTGCGGTCGCGCCCCTGGGAAGTGCGAGGCGCCGCCGTTACCCTCCGGCGCATGATTTCCACGGTGGTCTGGGGAACGGGCAACGTGGGCCGCGCGGCCGTCCGCGCCGTGGCCGCTCATCCGGCGCTGACGCTGACGGCGGTGGTCGTCCACAGTCCGGGCAAGGTCGGCCGCGACGCCGGTGAGCTCTGCGGGCTCGGCCGGGACCTCGGGGTCGCGGCCACCACCGACCTCGACGCGGTGCTCGCCGCCCGCCCGCGGGCCGTCGTGTACGCGGCGTCCGGCGACGTCCGCCCCGACGACGCGCTCGCCGACGTCACCCGGGCACTGCGGGCCGGGTGCGTGGTCGTCACGCCCTCGCTGTACGGCTTCCACGACAAGCTGAGCACCCCGGCCGAACTGCGGGACCCGGTACTCGCCGCGATCGCGGACGGCGGCGGCTCCCTGTTCGTGTCCGGCGTCGACCCGGGCTGGGCGAACGACGTGCTGCCGCTTCTGGTCAGCGGGCTCGGCGCCGCCGTGGACGCGATCCGCTGCCAGGAGATCTTCGACTACTCCACGTACGACCAGGAGGACGCGGTCCGCGGCCTGATCGGCATGGGCCACCCCCTCGACTACGCGCCGCCGATGCTCGCGCCCTCGGTGCCGACCATGGTGTGGGGCGGGCAGATAAGGCTGATGGCCCGTGCGCTCGGCGCCGAACTCGACGACATCCGCGAGACGGTGGACCGCCGCGCGCTCACGGCGACGGTCGACACCAGGACGATGGGGCACTTCGAGGCCGGCACCCAGGGAGCGGTGCGGTTCGAGGTGCAGGGCGTCGTCGCGGGCGAGCCCCGCATCGTGATCGAGCACATCACACGCATCCATGCCTCCTGCGCCCCCGAATGGCCCGCTCCGCCCGACGGCGACGGCGCGCACCGGGTGGTGATCGAGGGCCGCCCGCGCATCGAGGTCACGATCGAGGCGTCCGACGAGGGCGACAACCGGTCCGCGGGCGGCAACGCCACGGCCGTCGGCCGTCTTGTGGGCGCCGTCGACTGGCTCGCGGCCGCCGAGCCCGGCCTCTACGACGCCCTCGACGTCCCGCTGCGCCCGGCCGTGGGCGCACTGGGCCCACCGGGAAGGACAATTTCATGATCATTGACATTCCGGACGGCCATGACCCCCTCGGTCACGTGTGGGGCGACATGGTTCCCGGGATCGGTGCCGCCGCCGCGAACTTCTCCCTGGCGGTCTATGAACACACCACCCTCGGGCTGCGCGAGTTCGAGGCGGCGCGGCTGCGGACCGCGCAGATCAACGGCTGCGCCCTCTGCCTCGACTGGCGCACCGAACGCGACGGACGGAAGGTCGAGGCGGAGTTCGCCGACGCCGTCACCGCGTGGCGCACCACCGGCGCCTTCGACGACCGGACCCGGCTCGCCGCCGAGTACGCCGAGCGGTACGCCCTCGACCACCACGGACTCGACGACGCGTTCTGGGCGCGGATGACGGCGCACTACAGCCAGGTGGAGATCGTGGAACTCACCATGAGCATCGGCGCCTGGCTCGCGTTCGGCAGACTCAACCACGTACTGGGCATCGACGGCGTCTGCGCGCTCCCCACGCACACCTGAGTACCACCCGCGCGGGCGAACTCCCCGGCCTCAAGCGGCCGTTGCCATTCCGCGACATGCAGAACGAAGCCGTGACACGTGTGAGGACAACGGGTTCGCCGTGTCGCGGGTCGTAAGGAGCGTGAGTCGCCGCTTGGGGGGCGATTCGATCCGCCGGGACGCACCACGGGCGGAACGAACCGATATGGGGAGATGACACAGATGACTGTACGAACGACTGCACGGACGGCCGGGCGGCGGCACGTGAAGCTGCTGGCGCTGACCGCCGCGATGGCGGCGTCGGGCATCGCGCTCGGGACCGTCCCGGCCGCGGCCGCCTCCGGCACGCCGCGTTTCCTCGCGCCGTCCGAGCTGCCGCCGCACGCGTCGTCGGCCTGGCACGCGGGCCCGGTGACGTCGGGCCAGCCGGACCCGCTGCCGATGTGCGGGGGTGAGGTGCTGCCGTCGATCTCCGTGCACCGCGCCTACCGCACGGACCTCGACACCGGGGCCCTCCAGGTGACCGTCGTCGAGCGCAGCGAGGAGCGGGCCAAGACCTTTGCCGAGCTGCTCCGCAAGAACCTCGCCGCCTGTGCGGACAAGGTGATGCAGCAGTACCCCGACATCACCGCGTCGCAGAAGTACTACGGCAAGGTCGACGCCGAGGAGGGCGCCCACGTCTACGGAGTCCACACCGAGTCCTCCTGGGGCGCCTCCGACATCAACCTGTACTCGGTGGGGCGTGACGGCAGCACCGTGACGCTCGTCCACTGGGGCCAGATGGGAGGCTTCGCCGACGCGCCGGTCGCCGGTTTCAAGAAGACGACGGCCACGGCGGTGAAGAAGCTGTACTGAGGCCTGGTCCGGTCCCGGGCGGCGGCGCCCGGGACCGTTCAGGACGGCTCCCAGACGGAGCAGTCGTGGGCGAAGAGGACCCGCCGCGGGTCGAAGTCCGCCAGCCGGTCGAGCCACGGACGGTAGGCGGGCAGCGGCTGCTCCACCCCGTCGAGCGCGGCCCGGCGGGCCAGTTGGGCGGAGGCGAAGTCCGAGGCCAGGTCGTGTGCCTGCCCGGCGAGGACGACGGTACCGTCGTCCTGGCGCAGGACCAGCGACTGGTGCCCCGGTGTGTGCCCAGGCGTCGGCACGACCCGTACGCCCGGCCAGGGCTCGCTCTCCCCGGACAGCTCGTCGTAGACCGCGCCGGGGAAGTCGACCAGTTCGTCCACGGTGTAGTCCCCGCGGCGGGCGGTGGCCAGTTCGACGTCCTGGACGAGGACGGGCCTGCCCGCGAGGAGCGGGTTGCCGCCGCAGTGGTCGAAGTGCAGATGGCAGTTCACGACCAGGGAGATGTCGTCGAGCGCGACTCCCGCAGCCGCGAGGGCCTCCTCCAGCGGGCGGCGACGTGGGCGGTAGTGCGCTTCGGTCCCGGTGTCGGCGTGGCCTATCCCGGTGTCGAAGAGCAGCAGGCCCCGCTCGTGACGGACCAGGTAGGCGAGCGCCGGTTCGACGCGCGGTTCCGTGCCGCCCGCCTCCGACGCGGGCCGGACGAAGTACCCGAGGTCGAGACGGCGCACCGCGATGTTGTGTCCCATGCGGCCATTCTCACCATCGCCCGCACCGGGGCTCCCACCGAGTCCCTCATCGCGGCGGGATGCCCCGCGTCGGCTGCCTGCGGGCCCGGTGTTCGGCGCTGCGCACCGTGAGCCGGCGCTCCAGCTCCGCCCGGATGTCGTCGGACAGCAGGCCCGTGCGCCCCCATTCGACGACCTGCTCCGCCAGGGCGCCCAGCCTGACGCCGGTGCGCATCGACATCTCGCGCAGGTCGTCCCACGCGTCGGCCGCCGTCGTCTGCGCCACCGCGAGGATCACACCGATCGCCTGGTCGACGGGCGCGTTGGCCGTCAGGGCCGACCGCAACTTCTTGACCTCCTCCTCCAGCTCCCGCACCAGCGCCTCACCGGTCCGGCAACCGTCGCCGCCCCGCTCCGTGAGGTGGGTGTCAAACATCAGGGGGAACCTCCACGGCGACGGGCACAGCAATGCGGGCGGGCATGCGGACACTGGAGCAGTCCGCTCCTGAGGTCCACCTGCCCTGCGAAGTCGATACGACACGCGCAGGCTATCGAATGGCCAGGCGGCTCAAGAGCAACAGGCGGGGTACACGATCCGAGTCCGGTTCACCGAGCCGGAGAATCTGGCACCACGACGGAAGGAGGGCGACCATGACCATCGTCGAAGCCGGCATCGTGGTTCTCGACTGCGCAGAGCCCGAGCAGCTGGCCGAGTTCTACCGTGCGTTGCTGGGCGGGCAGAGCGAGTTCAATCCGCAGTCGGACCGGTTCGAGGTCACCAGCGAGTCCGGTACGAGGATGGGCTTCCGCCGGGACACGGGCTTCACGCCCCCGAGTTGGCCCCGGCCCGACGACGCCCACCAGACGCATCTGGAACTCCTGGTCTCCGCGGAGAACATGGACGCCGCCGAACGCGAGATCATCACGCGCGGCGCCCGCCCCGTCGACACCAATCCGCACGGCGGCGAGGACAAACGCCTGTACTCCGACCCCGCAGGACACACTTTCGCGCTGCGCAGTCATTGACGCCCGTTGCCTTGATGCCTGTTGATGATCCGGTTCCGAGGCGCCGCTGAGCGTGCCCGGAACCGCCCGCGTCCGGCTGTGCGCGCCTCCGTGTCCGGGAGCGCGCACAGCCGGACGCGGGCCACGAACCCTGGTGGTGCGCCGGAGGGACGACGGCAGGGCGTGCGGCCCGGCCCCTCAGCGACGGACCTTGACCCGCGACAGCGCGGTCACTCCGAGCGCGGCCAGGGCGATCTGGATGAGCCACTCCCCCCAGTCCACGCCGTCGGTGTCGGCGACGCCCAGACCGGAGGCGATGGCCGTACCGATCAGAGCCGCCACGATGCCGACCACGACGGTCCACAGGACGCCGATGCGCTGGCGTCCGGGAACGACGAGCCGTCCGAGTATCCCGATGACCGCGCCGATGAGAATCGCACTGATGAGGCCCGAGATCTCCATGAGTTCCCCTGAGTTCTGTGGTTTGTCCTGCTCCCCCCGTCCTCGTCCGGGTGCCCGCGGCCGGACCGGATACTCCCCACCGGTCGCCGGTCCTGCGCGACCGGCGGGCGGCGGACACCGCGACGACCTGCGGTTGGGCCTGCTCACCGGGTGCGTTCAGGCGTCCAGGCGCTCGGTGTACGCCTCGGTCGGCGGCGTCGGGTTGTCGTGCGTCATGCCCACCGACCAGTAGGTGGCGGTGCCGGGTACGCGGGTGACGTCGTTGAGGTACGGCGCCGGGGCCGGGCCCGCCGGTCCGCGGACGACGGTCCAGGCGCTGCCGTCCCGGCGCAGATACGTACCGCGGCTCCGGTCCTGGTGGTTCCAGCCGGTGATCCAGGCGGCGCGGCCCTGGTCGTCGGCGGCGATACCGGTCAGCGCCCCGATGGTGAAGCCGAACTGCGCGCGGGTCCAGGCCTTGCCGTCCCAGTGGCTCAGAACGGCCGCGCCGGGGCGCCCCGGCGGCCCGCCGACGCCGAGGTCGGAGCCCACCACCCAGATGTCGTCCGCGGCGGCGGGGTGCAGGTCGCTGACGGCCATGCGGGTCCCCTTGACGGTGGGGAGGACCGTCCACGCTCCGTTCCAGCGCGCCACGAACCCCGCCCAGCCACCTCCGATCGACTGGTCGCCGCCCACCCAGACGTCACCCGAGGGGTGCGGCACGACCCGGTGGACGGTGACGCCCGTCGCGGGCAGCGGGTCGAGCCACCGCCAGGTCTTGCCGTCGCCGTGCAGCAGCGCGGTGGAGCCGCCGCGGCTGCCGCCGGCCCACACCCGCCGGTCGGCACCGACCGCCACCGCGGTCAGCCGGACGCCCTGCTCGCCGCTGCCGGGGAACGCGCTCTCGCGCCAGGTGGCGCCGTCCCAGCGCAGCAGGGGGCTCGCCGTACCGACCGCCATGCCGACGCTCCAGGCCGCGGTGGCGCAGGTGCCCGCCACACCGAGCAGCCGCGAGTGGCGCAGATGCGCCAGATCGGTCCTGGCCCAGGCCTGGCCGTCCCACAGCATGGCGAGGGCCCGGCCGTCGCGGGATCCGTAGCGGGCCTCCTCGCCGACGGCCCAGGCGAGGCGGGGTCCGGCGGCGGCGATGTGCCGCAGTTGCGCGGCCGGTGTGCTGCCGGGCGCCGGCACCGCCCGCCAGTCCTGGGCGCGGGGCAGGTCCTCCGCACCGGGCCGGTCCTGGGCGCGGGGCTGTTTCTCCCCGACGCGCGGGTCATGGGCACGAGCGGCGGGTACGGCGGCCCCGGCCGCTCCCGTGCCGAGGGCGATGCCCGAGAGCGCGCCGACCGTCCCTGCGACGAATCGTCTTCGTTCCACTGCTGGGTCCCTTCCGCGGCGGACAGGAGGGACCAGGGTGAACCGGCAGGGCGCCCCGGTCCAGCCCCGCGTGTGACAAAACAGGCGGGTGCCGGATCAGGACGTGCGGTCCGTGCCCAACGGCCGGGCGTACGTGACGGATTCGCGGTCCACCACGAATCCCGCCCCCTCGTAGAACCCGAGGGCACCGGACGGGTTGACGGTGTCCACGGTCAGCGACGCCGTGTCGTACCCGGCCGCGCGCGCCGCGCGCAGCAGTTCCGTCAGCAGGGCCGGGGCGGCGCCCCGGCCGCGGTGGGCCCGGCGGGTGCCGAGGTAGCCGACGTGGCAGTCCCTGCGGCCCGTCGCGGCGGTGTCCGCCTCGCTCTCCTCCGCGAGGAGGTACGCCGCCACCTCGTCGACCGGCGGCGTGCCCCGCGCCCCGTCCCGCGCCGTGCCGCCCGGACCACCGGTGTCCGTGACGAGCAGCCGTGACATCGCGGGCCGGAACGATCCCGCGCCGGTGACCCAGGTGTTCCAGTCGGTCCTGTCGAACGGGGCGAAGTTCCAGTGGTCACGGAACGCGTCGTTGTGGGCCAGGCGTGTGGCCTCGTCGTACACGGAGTCGAAGGGGACCACACGGGTGCCCTCGGGCGCGGGGCGGGCCGGCGGGGCGTCGCCGGTCAGCGGGTGCTTCATCTCGAACCACCAGCGGCACGGCGTGTAGCCGCACCCTTCGGCCAGATGCCGCAGTCCCTCGTCCTTCGTCCGCCCGTCGAGCAGCAGCTCGCCCGGCAGGGCGGAGAGGTCCGGGAGGGCGGCGTGCCGGGCGGTCGCACGCTCCTCCATCCAGGCGACGAGCCGCGAGCCGACGCCGCGCCGCCGC
Organism: Streptomyces typhae; assembly: GCF_009755605.1. GTDB lineage: Bacteria > Actinomycetota > Actinomycetes > Streptomycetales > Streptomycetaceae > Streptomyces > Streptomyces typhae. Next base: position 44,433 of record NZ_WPNZ01000040.1, on the reverse strand, counting down.
CGCTCGGGGTGCACCGCCGCGTCGCCCTGGAAGCGCGCCACGTCGAGGGCGCCGTGCGGGGTGTGGACGACGGCGTACGCGACGAGACGCGACCCCTCCCACAGGCCCAGGGTGTCCTGCTCCAGGTCCAGTTTGGGGTCGCTGAGCGCCTCGTTCAGCTCTTCGGCGTCGATGTGCTCACCGGCGCGGTCGGCGCGCTCCACGGCTCCGAGCAGCTCGAGCCAGGCAGGGACGCAGTCCTTGCTCAGGGGCCCGGCCTCCAGGCCCGTGCCGGCATCAGGTCCCGTCATGTCGCCCTTCCGTCCACCGTCGGCCGCGGGTCACGGCTGCCCGCGGATGTGCTTCCGCCCGGCAACTCTGCCAAGCGTCGTGCGGTCGCGCGACGGCGGACCCGCTCCGCGTGCCGGGAGGTGTCACCTGTGTCAGCGTGCCGGGAGGTGTCACCTGTGTCAGCCTGGGCACGCGGCCTGCACAGCACCCCAGCACGACCGGAAGGTCCCTCACGCCATGGGCAGCGAGAACGACGACGGCGCAGCGCCTGGCGGTGCCCCGGCGGCACCGGCCGAGCAGCGCTCCGCGACCACGCTCCGCGTCAACGCGGAGCACCACACCCTCGACCTCGACCACCGGCGGGTCCTCCTGGACGTGTTGCGGGAGGACCTCGACCTCACCGGTGCCAAGAAGGGCTGCGACCACGGCCAGTGCGGCGCGTGCACGGTCCTCGTGGACGGGCGCCGCGTCAACAGCTGTCTGCAGCTGGCGGTGGCCCTGGACGGCTGCGAGGTGACGACGGTCGAAGGGCTCCTGGGCGAGGGCGAGGCCCTGCACCCCCTGCAACGGGCGTTCCTGGACCGCGACGCGTTCCAGTGCGGGTACTGCACACCGGGGCAGATCTGCTCGGCCGTCGGCGTCATCGCCGAGGCCGCCGCGGGCCACCCCTCGCACGTCACCGCGCCCGGGGCGCCCTCCGGCCGCCCCGTGCCGCTCGACCGGGACGAGATCCGGGAGCGGCTGAGCGGCAACCTGTGCCGCTGCGGCGCCTATCCGCGCATCGTCGATGCCGTCGAGGACGTCGAAGGGGCAGCCACGTGAAGCCGTTCGGATATGTGCGGGCGGCCAGCGTGGAGGAGGCGACGGAGGCGTTCGCCGCGCACCCCGGCGCCCGCTACCTCGGCGGCGGCACCAACCTCGTCGACCTCATGAAGCTGGGCGTGGAGCGTCCTGCGGTGCTCGTCGACGTCAGCAGGCTGCCGCTGGACGCGGTGGAGGAGCTGGACGACGGTTCGCTGCGCGTCGGCGCGGCCGTGCGCAACAGCGACCTCGCGGCGCACCCCCTGGTCCGCGACCGCTATCCGGCGCTGTCCCAGGCACTCCTCGCGGGCGCGTCCGGGCAGCTCCGCAACGCGGCCACCACGGGCGGCAATCTGTTGCAGCGCACCAGGTGCCCGTACTTCCAGGACCCCGCCAAACCCTGCAACAAGCGGCAACCCGGGCAGGGCTGCGGGGCGCGCGAGGGCGTGCACCGGGACCACGCGGTCCTCGGGCACTCCGAGCAGTGCATCGCCACTCACCCCTCGGACATGGCCGTGGCGCTCGCCGCGCTCGACGCCCGAGTGGAGCTGTTCGACGAGGAGGGCGCACGGAGCGTGCCCGCGGCCGAGTTCCACCGGCTGCCCGGGGACCGTCCGGAGCGGGACACGATGATCCGTCCCGGTGAGCTGATCACGTCGGTGGTGCTGCCCGCCGCCACGGCCGGGCTGCCGTCGGCCTACCGCAAGGCCCGCGACCGGGCCTCGTACGCCTTCGCCCTCGCGTCCGTCGCGGTGGTGCTGCGGGTCGCGGACGGGCGCGTCGCGCACGCGGGGATCGCCTTCGGCGCGCTGGCCCACCGGCCCTGGCGTGCGACCAGGGCCGAGGAGGCCCTCGTCGGCGGCCCCGCGACACCGGACGCGTTCGCGCACGCCGTCGGCCTCGAACTCGCCGCGGCCCAGCCGCTGCGGGACAACGGCTACAAGGTGCCGCTTGCCCGCAACATCGCCGTCGACGTCCTGACCCGGCTCGCGTCGGCCGCGGCGTCCTGATCCGGCCCGAGGGCCCGAACCGTCACTTCACAGCACGTCGCAGGAGGACTTCATGGCCGGCACCGGTACCGCGCCCGGGGCTACGCACTCCGCCCTGGGAGCTCCCGCCGAGCGGATCGAGGGGCGCCTGAAGGTCACCGGCGGCGCCCGCTACGCCGCCGAGCACCCGCTGCCCGGCCGGGCCCAGGCCTGGCCGGTGCCCGCCACCGTCGCCAGGGGCCGGGTCACGGCCGTCGACGCGGCGGACGCCCTGCGGATCCCCGGCGTGCTCGCCGTGCTCACCCACGAGAACGCCCCGCGGCTCGCCGAACCCGACGACCGGACGCTCTTCGTCCTGCAGGACGCGTCGGTGCCGCACCGCGGCTGGTTCGTCGCCCTGGTCGTGGCGGAGACCCTGGAGAGTGCCCGCGCCGCCGCCGCCGCGGTCCGCGTCGACTACGCCGTGGACGAGCACGACGTCACCCTGACGCCGGACCACCCGGACGCGTACGAGCCCGAGACCGTCAACGGGGACTTCCCCGGCCGCCGCGAGATCGGCGGCCCCGACGGCGCCCCCGCCGCCGTGCGTGTCGACGTCGGGTACGAGGTGACGCCGCTGCACAACCACCCGATGGAACCGCACGCGAGCACCGCGCACTGGGACGACGGCGAGCTCACCGTGTACTCATCGAGCCAGGGCGGCAACACGGTGCGCGACACCCTCGCGTCGATGTTCGAGACGTCCGCCGAACACATCACCGTCGTCTCCGCCCACGTCGGCGGGGGCTTCGGCTCCAAGGGCACGCCCCGCCCCGACGTGGTGCTGGCGGTGCTTGCCGCGCGGGCCACCGGGCGGCCGGTCACGGTCTCGCTGCCCCGCCGGTACCTGCCCGCCGTCGTGGGTCACCGGGCCCCCACCCTGCACCGGGTCCGCCTGGGTGCCGGGCGCGACGGCCGTCTCGTCTCGCTGGCCCACGAGGTCACGACGTACACCTCGCACGTGAAGGAGTTCGTGGAGCAGGCGGCGGTGTCGGCCCGCGTCATGTACGGCGCGCCGCACCACTTCACCACCCACCACGTGGTGCGCCTCGACGTGCCGAGCCCGTCGTGGATGCGGGCCCCCGGCGAGGCACCCGGCATGTACGCGCTGGAGTCCGCCATGGACGAACTCGCCGCCGAGCTGGGCATGGACCCGGTGGAGCTGCGGGCCGTCAACGATCCGGATCGGGAGCCGGACAGCGGCAAGCCGTTCAGCAGCAGGCATCTCGTGGACTGCCTGCGGGAGGGCGCGCGGCGCTTCGGCTGGTCCGGGCGCGACCCGCGTCCCGGCGCGCGGGCGGAGGGTCCGCTCCTGCTGGGTACGGGCGTGGCCGCCGCGACCTACCCGGTCCTCGTGTCGCCGTCGACCGCTGAGGCCGAGGCGCGGCCCGACGGCACCTTCGCGGTGCGCGTGAACGCCACCGACATCGGCACCGGCGCCCGTACCGTCCTCGCGCAGGTCGCGGCGGACGCCCTCGGTGTCGCCCTGGAACGGGTGCGCATCGAGGTGGGCTGCACCACCCTGCCCGCGGCGCCGCTCGCGGGCGGCTCGTCGGGGACGTCCTCGTGGGGCTGGGCGGTGCACGACGCGTGCGCGCGCCTCGCGGAACGGCTCGCCGAGCACGGCGGGACGCCGCCCGCGGCGGGTGTCACCGCCCGTGCGGACACCGCGGGGCGGGCCGACGCCGAGAGCGACTACGCCCGCCATGCCTTCGGCGCGCACTTCGCGGAGGCCGCCGTGGACACCGTGACCGGCGAGGTACGGGTCCGCAGGCTGCTCGGCGTGTACGCGGCCGGGCGCATCCTCAACGCCCGAACCGCGCGGTCGCAGTTCGTCGGCGGCATGACCATGGGGCTCGGCATGGCGCTCACCGAGACCAGCACGCTCGATCCCGCGTTCGGTGACTTCACGGAGTCCGACCTGGCCTCGTACCACGTCCCCGCGCACGCGGACGTGCCGGACGTCGAGGCGCACTGGATCGACGAGAGCGACCCCCACGTCAACCCGATGGGCAGCAAGGGGATCGGCGAGATCGGCATCGTCGGCACCGCCGCCGCCATCGGCAACGCCGTCCACCACGCCACGGGGGTCCGCTTCCGTGAGCTGCCGCTGACGCCGGACAAGGTGCTGCGGGGCCTCGGCGGCTGACGTCCCGTCCCCTGGTTCTCAGTGGTTCTCCGTGGTTCTCCGTAATCCTTTTCGGACCGGACCAATCCCCGGCCGCTACGGCTACGGATGAAGGGTGTATCTGGAACGCTGCCCCGAAGGGCCACCACGTTGAAAGAAGTAGTACACATCGGTTCCCGGACGACGCCCGGGCCCGATCTCCAAGAGCTGATCGCCCGGGTGGCGCGCGGCGACCAGAAGGCGTTCGCGTCCGTCTACGACGTCGTGGCGGGCCCCGTCCTCGGTGTCGTACGCCGGGTCCTTCGCGACCACGCCCAGTCCGAGGAGGTCACGCAGGAGGTCCTGGTCGAGGTGTGGCGCACGGCGCCGCGCTATCGTAAAAATCGTGGTACTGCCATGAACTGGGTGCTCACCCTGGCGCACCGGCGCGCCGTCGACCGGGTCCGCTCGGTGGAGGCCGCCGCCGAGCGGGATCACAAGGCCGCCCTGCTCGCGCAGACACCCGAGTTCGACGAGGTCAGCGAGCAGGTCGAGGCCCGCTTCGAGCGCGAGCAGGTGCGCCGGTGCCTGCGCGGGCTCACGGAGACGCAGCGGCAGTCGGTGACGCTCGCCTACTACCGCGGGCTGACCCATCGACAGGTTGCCGAGCTGCTCGCCCTGCCGCTCGGCACGGTCAAGACCCGCCTGCGCGACGGACTCATCCGGCTGCGCGACTGCATGGGAGTGAGCGCATGACGAACCGTGCGGATCTGCACACCCTCACCGGCGCGTACGCCACCGACTCCCTCGACGACACGGAGCGCGCCCAGTTCGAGGAGCACATCGGCCAGTGCCCGGCCTGCGCCCAGGAGGTACGGGAGCTGTCGGCCACCGCGGCCCGTCTCGGCCTCGCGGCGGCGGTCGTGCCCCGGCCCGCCCTGAAGGAGCAGGTGCTGCGGAGCATCGCCACGGTCCGCCAGGAGGCGCCGCGCACCGAACCCGGACCGCCGGGCGGCACCGTCCCCCGCGCTCCGCTGCGCCGCGCGTCCCGGTGGGCACTGGCCGCCTGCCTCGCGGCGGCCACCGCGTTCGGCGCCACCGCCGTCTGGCAGCACCGCGAGGCCGGCGACGCGCGGGATCAGGCACGCGAGGTGCAGCAGCGGACGGAGGAGTTGGCGTCGCTGCTCGCCGCCCCGGACGCCCGGACCCGTACGGCGAATCTCGCCGGTGGGGCCCGCGCGACGGTCGTGGTGTCCGAAGGGCGCGACCGGGCCGCGTTCCTCGCGACCGGCATGGCGGAGCCGCCCCGCGGCAAGGTCTACCAGCTGTGGTTCAACGACAAGGGGACCATGCGTTCCGCGGGCCTGATGGACCCTGGACGCACCACCTCGGCCCTCGTGATGAAGGGCCGTGTCGGCGAGGCCACCGGCATGGGCGTCACGGTGGAACCCGCGGGCGGCTCGCCCGAGCCGACGACGAAGCCGGTGGCGCTCCTCGACTTCCCGGCCTGATCCGGCCCGGCGGGGGCGGTTCCGTCGACTCGTAGCGACTCGTAGAGGAATCGACCAATCCGCTGAGCCTCCGGCTCCGTATTCCTCGTGTGAGGACAGCAAAGGACAGCACAGCGAAGGGCGGCAGCGCCGAGGTCGGCGCGGGCCGCGCCGTACGGGGCGGCGCCCTGCGGGCCGTCCTGGCCGGCGGTGTCAGCGGAGCGGTCGCCGGGTTCGCCGCACTGGCCGCCGCCGAGCTGGTCTCGGCGGCGGTGCGGCCCGAGGCAGGACCGGTGGTGGCGGTGGGCGGCGCCGCGATCGACCGGACGCCGCCCGCGGTGAAGGACTGGGCCATCCGCGAGTTCGGCACCGCCGACAAACTCGTCCTCCAGTGGGGCATCCTCGCCGTCCTCGCCCTCTTCGCCATGGCACTCGGCGTCCTGGCCGTGCGGCACCGTGTCGCCGGGGCGGCGGGCGTGCTGCTCTTCGGGGTCGTCGGGGCGTGGGCCGCCCTGGGCAGGCCGGACTCGACCGGCTTCGGCGACGCGCTGCCGTCCGTCGCGGGGGCCGCCGCGGGCGCGGTGCTCCTGTACGTCCTCGCGGGCTGCGCCGTCCGGCCGGTGCCGCCCGGCCCCGACCAGGTCGCCGAAGCCGCTCCCGGGGTGTGGGACCGGCGCCGGTTCGTCGTGGTGACGAGCGCGGTGGCCGCGGCCTCCGCCGGTGCCGGGGTCCTCGGCAGGACCCTGAACGCCGCGCGGGGCCAGGACGCCGTGGCCTCCCGGCGGCGGATCAGGCTGCCCGCACCGGCATCGGCGGCGGCGCCGGTGCCCGCGGGAGCCCGCCTCCAGGTCCCCGGGATCAGTGCGTTCGTCACCCCCAACGAGGACTTCTACCGCGTCGACACCGCGCTCGTGGTGCCGAAGGTCGACGCCGGCACCTGGCGTCTGACCATCCACGGCAAGGGCGTCCGGCGACCCGTGACGGTCTCCTTCGACGATCTGCTGCGGCGCCGGCTCGTCGAGCGGGACATCACGTTGACCTGCGTGTCCAACGAGGTGGGCGGGCCGTACGCGGGCAACGCCCGCTGGCTCGGGGTGCCGCTGGCCGAGCTGCTCGCCGAGTGCGGCGTCGAGCCACCGGCACGCGGCGGCCCGGCGGACCAGCTGGTGGCCCGGTCCGTGGACGGCATGACCATCGGCACCCCCGTGGACGACGTCATGGACGGCCGCGACGCGCTGCTCGCCCTCGGCATGAACGGCGAACCGCTGCCGTTCGCCCACGGCTTCCCGGTCCGCATGGTCGTCCCGGGCCTGTACGGCTACGTGTCCGCCTGCAAGTGGATCGAGGACATCGAGCTGACCACGTTCGACGCCTACGACCCGTACTGGGTGCGGCGGGACTGGGCCCGCGAGGCACCCGTCAAGACCCAGTCCCGCATCGACACGCCCAAGCCCTTCGCGCGGCCCCGCGCGGGCACGGTGACGGTCGCCGGGGTCGCCTGGGCCCAGCACCGCGGCATCGACAAGGTCGAGCTGCGGGTGGACGACGGGCCCTGGCAGCGGGCCGAACTCGCCGCCGAGGACACCCGGGACACCTGGCGGCAGTGGTCCTACCGCTGGCGCGCGACCCCGGGCGACCACACCCTCACCGTCCGCGCCACCGACCGCACGGGCCGGACCCAGACCGCGCGACGGACCCGGACCGTTCCCGACGGCGCCAGCGGCCGCCATTCGGTGGTGGTCACCGTGACCTGACTCGCACCCCTTGCCCCCGATCCGTAAGAACCCCCCCGCTCCACAAGGAGAAGACCATGAACACGCAGACCCTTCGCCTCCGTCGTACCGTCATCGCCGCCGCAGCGGTCGTCGCCCTGCCCCTGACGCTGACGGCCTGCTCCGACGACGGCGACAGCAAGGACAAGTCCGCGTCCGCGTCCGAGAAGTCGACGGACGCCGGGACGAGCGCCGAGGAGACCCCCGCCGACGACATGGCGGGCATGGACGAGCCCTTCGGCCCGGCCTGTTCCTCCGTGCCCAAGGACGGCAAGGGCAGCTTCGACGGCATGGCGAAGGACCCCGTCGCCACCGCCGCGTCGAACAACCCGGCGCTCTCCACGCTCGTCACCGCCGTCAAGAAGGCGGGCCTGGTCGACACTCTCAACAACGCCGAGAACATCACCGTGTTCGCGCCCACCAACGACGCCTTCGCCAAGATCCCGAAGGCCGACCTGGACAAGGTCCTCAACGACAAGGCCCAGCTCACGAAGATCCTCACGTATCACGTGGTGGGTCAGAAGCTGACGCCGAAGGACCTGGAGAAGGGCTCCTGGGCGACCCTGGAGAAGTCGAAGCTCATGACCGCGGGCTCCGGCGAGGACTACAAGGTCAACGACAGCGCGAAGGTGGTCTGCGGCAACGTCAAGACCGCCAACGCCAACGTCTACATCATCGACACGGTCCTGATGCCCAAGAGCTGACCGCGGGTGGTGCGTTCAGGGGCGGCCGGACTTCCGGCCGCCCCCTCGGCCTGCCGCGGTGGGCGTTGTGCGGCGGCACGCCCCCGGTCACCTCCGTCAACCGGCCGGACGGTCAGGCGCAGGCCGCGCACACCCCGCGGTAGGTGACCTCGACCTGGGACACCGTGAAGCCGAACCGCTCCTCCTGGGGGAGGTTCGCCAGGGGGTCGCCGCTCGGGTGGACGTCCCGGATGATTCCGCAGGCGGAGCACACCAAGTGCTGGTGCGGGTGGTGGGCGTTGGGGTCGTAGCGTTTGGCGCGGCCGTCGGTGGAGACTTCCATGACCTCGCCGAGGGAGACCATCTCCCCCAGCGTGTTGTAGACGGTCGCCCGGGAGATCTCGGGCAGTCTCTCCGCGGCACGCGCGTGCACTTCCTCGGCGGTGAGGTGCACGTGGTCGCCGTCGAGGACCTCCGCGACGACGCGCCGCTGCGAGGTCACGCGCCAGCCGCGTCCCCGCAGCCGCTCCAGCAGGTCACTCATGTCGGTTCACCCATTCAGGCTCGGTTGACTACGCCAAGGTTACCGGTAGCTGTACGAACTCCGATTCCATATCGACCAGTTGAGCTTCTTGACCTGGACTCTGTCCATCGTAGGATCGGTTCCCCGACAATGACCGAGGGATGGACAGGTCGGCGTCGGCCGTCACCAGTTCGAAAGGTTTCCCATGGCTGAGAACCCGGACGCAATCGTCACCGACCCGAAGTTCGAGGAGACGTCGGAGGGCACGGGCGGCTGCCCGGTCGCCCACGGCCGTGCCGCACACCCGACGCAGGGCGGCGGAAACCGCCAGTGGTGGCCGGAACGCCTGAACCTGAAGATCCTTGCCAAGAACCCCGCCGTGGGCAACCCGCTGGGCGAGGAGTTCGACTACGCCGCGGCGTTCGAAACCCTGGACCTGGCGGCGGTGAAACGGGACATCGCCGAGGTCCTGACCACCTCGCAGGACTGGTGGCCGGCCGACTTCGGCCACTACGGCCCGCTCATGATCCGTATGGCCTGGCACAGCGCGGGCACGTACCGCATCAGCGACGGCCGCGGCGGCGCCGGTGCCGGCCAGCAGCGCTTCGCGCCGCTCAACAGCTGGCCGGACAACGTGAGCCTCGACAAGGCCCGCAGGCTCCTGTGGCCGGTCAAGAAGAAGTACGGCCAGAGCATCTCCTGGGCCGACCTGCTGATCCTCACCGGCAACGTGGCCCTGGAGAGCATGGGCTTCGAGACCTTCGGCTTCGCCGGTGGCCGCGAGGACGTGTGGGAGCCGGAGGAGGACGTCTACTGGGGCCCCGAGACCAACTGGCTCGACGACAAGCGCTACACCGGCGACCGCGATCTCGAGAATCCCCTCGGCGCCGTCCAGATGGGCCTCATCTACGTCAACCCCGAGGGTCCCAACGGCAATCCGGACCCGATCGCCGCGGCCCGCGACATCCGTGAGACGTTCCGCCGCATGGCGATGAACGACGAGGAGACCGTCGCCCTCATCGCCGGTGGCCACACCTTCGGCAAGACCCACGGCGCGGGCCCCGCGGACAACGTCGGCCCGGACCCCGAGGCCGCGTCCCTGGAGCAGATGGGCCTCGGCTGGCACAACACGTACGGCACCGGCAAGGGCGCCGACACGATCACCAGTGGTCTCGAGGTCACCTGGACCACCACGCCCACCCAGTGGGGCAACGGGTTCTTCAAGAACCTCTTCGAGTACGAGTACGAGCTCACGCAGAGCCCTGCGGGCGCCAACCAGTGGGTGGCGAAGAACGCCCCGGAGATCATCCCCGACGCGCACGACGCGTCGAAGAAGCACCGCCCGACGATGCTGACCACCGACCTGTCACTGCGCTACGACCCGGTCTACGAGCCGATCTCGCGCCGCTTCTACCAGAACCCGCAGGAGTTCGCGGACGCCTTCGCCCGCGCCTGGTACAAGCTGACGCACCGCGACATGGGCCCGGTCGTCCGCTACCTCGGCCCGGAGGTCCCCTCCGAGGTGCTGCTGTGGCAGGACCCGCTCCCGGAGCGCACCGGTGAGGTCGTCGACGCCGCGGACATCGCCGCCCTCAAGGACCAGGTGCTCCGCTCCGGCCTCACCGTCTCCCAACTGGTCTCCACGGCCTGGGCCGCGGCCTCCTCCTTCCGCGGCAGCGACAAGCGCGGCGGCGCCAACGGCGCCCGTATCCGCCTGGAGCCGCAGCGCAACTGGGAGGTCAACAACCCGGACGGTCTTGCGCAGGTGCTGAGCACCCTGGAAGGCATCAAGGAGTCGTTCGACGCCGCGGGCGGCAGGCAGGTCTCCCTCGCCGACCTCATCGTCCTCGCGGGCGGCGCGGCCGTGGAGAAGGCCGCCAAGGACGCGGGGCACGACATCCAGGTGGCCTTCACCCCCGGCCGGGTCGACGCCGAGCAGGAGCAGACCGACGTCGAGTCCTTCGCCGCGATCGAGCCCTCCTCCGACGGCTTCCGCAACTTCGTCGGCAAGGGCAACCGGCTGCCCGCCGAGTTCCTGCTGATCGACAAGGCGAACCTGCTGACCCTGAGCGCGCCCGAGACCACCGTCCTGGTCGGAGGGCTGCGCGTGCTCGGCGCCAACCACGGCCAGTCGAAGCACGGTGTCCTCACCGACCGGCCGGGCACCCTGACGAACGACTTCTTCGTCAACCTGCTCGACCTGGACACGACGTGGAAGTCGACGTCCGATGCCCAGGACGAGTTCGAGGGCCGCGGCGCCGACGGCACGGTGAAGTGGACCGGCACCCGTGCCGACCTCGTCTTCGGCTCGAACTCCGAACTGCGGGCGCTCGCCGAGGTGTACGCGAGTGACGACGCGCAGGAGAAGTTCGTGCAGGACTTCGCCGCGGCGTGGAGCAAGGTCATGGACCTGGACCGGTTCGACGTCGCCTGACCCGGCCCACCGGCGCCCACGTCCGGGCCGGCCTCCGGGCCGGCCCGGACGTCCGTCTTTTCCGCCGTGGCAAGGGTTTGGCGAAAGCGGTTGCGGAGACTCGTCGCGCGGAGGTTGCTCGCGAACCCGGCGCAGTCGGCGTCCGCCGCTGCCCGGCTCCACCATGGTGTCTCTCCCGACCACGGGCGGCGCATCATGCCCACGGGAAAGCTGCGCTGCTCGATGTCGATCCCTGTCACACTCGTCGAAACAGATCCGTGGCCGTTCACGGTCCTGCGCTGCACCGCGCACCTCGTAAGGGATCAGGGGCCCCCGGCCCCCTTCGGCCTCAGCCTCCGGTACTCGGTGCACGACCCCTTCGCCGTGCGCGTCCTGCTCGAAGCCGGTACCGCCGCCGTGACGTGGACCCTGTCCCGGGACCTCCTCCTGCGTTCCCTGCTCGGTCGCGACGGGATGGGCGACGTCGCCGCCTGGCCGGTCGCGCGCGGGCTCGGCGCCGACGTCGTACAGGTGCGCCTCGGTCCGCCCGGGGGCGGCGCCGTGATCGAGATCGCGCACGACGTGCTGAGCCGGTGGCTGGAGGTCACCAGGCGGCTCAGCCCCGTCGGCGAGGAGTCGCGCCACATCGACTGGGACGCGGTGACCCGCGTACTCCTGGACGCCGACACCGGCTGAGCGGCGTCCCGGGAGCACGCCCGCACCGGCTGACCTGCGCCCCGGATGGCGGCAGCGGCGTTTGGCGGTCCTTCACACGGGTCACTCGTCTCGCGCAGGAAACGGGCCGTGAGGAGGCGCCAACCATGACGAAGAGCCTGCCCCTGAGGCATCCGGCCGGTATGCGGGCGGACGTCCGCCGGGCCGTTCCCGTCGTCTTCGTCCTGGCGGTCACCGGACTGGCCGAGGCGCGGTTGCCCGCCGTCCATCCGGGCCGTTCCCCGTGGGTGTACTGGGCGGTGGGCCTGGTGGCCGCCGGGGCCTGCTTCGCGTCGCTGCTCGCGCGCGACGGTGCCCGCGCGGTCGTGGCCGGGCGCCAGGGTGTGGCGGTCGGTTCGTTCCTGCTGCGGCCGTCGCCCACGCGGACCGCGCACGCGCGGGACACGGGGGCGGCACGCTCGTGGGACGCGGGGGCCGAGCGTGCGCGGGGCACAGGGGCGGCACGGTCGTGGGACGCGGGGGCCGAGCGCTCGTGGGACGCGGGGGCCGAGCGCGCGCGGGACGCGGCGCCGACGCCGGAGGCCGAACTGCGCACGGCGGCCGTGGGTCCGCTGGTCAGCCTCGGCCTCGCCCTGGTGACGGCGCCGGCCGCGCTCCTTCTCGACAGGGCCGGGGGTTCGGACCTCGCGGCGGAGACCCTCGCGTGGCTGGCGGCGGTCAATGTCGTCCTGGCGGTGGGGCATCTGCTGCCGGGCGCGCCGCTCGACGGTGCCCGGCTGCTGCACGCGCTGGTGTGGCGGCGGACGGGGGACCGGGCCCGCGCCACAGCGGTGGTGGGCGCGGCCGGGCGGTACGTGGGGTGGCCGCTGCTGCTGCTCGGCCTCGCACAGGTGGTGTTCGCCGACGACCTGGGCGGCCTCTGGCTGGCCCTGGCGGGGACGTTCCTGGTGGCCACGGCGGAACACCGGTGGGGCTGAGGCGCGGTGGAGCATCGGCAGAGGACACGACGGAACACCGCCGGACCTGAGACACGGGGTGCAACGCAGGCATGACATCGCCGTCACCGGAGCCGCTCGTATCGCCCGTCGGCTCGCACAACGAGTGGGATCCTCTCGAGGAGGTCATCGTGGGGCGCCTCGACGGGGCGACGTTCCCTTCGGACCACCCGGTCGTGACCTGCAACATGCCGCGGTGGGCGGGCAGGGTGCACGGAGCCGTGTCCGGGTACGCGTATCCGCGGGTGATGGTCGAGCGGGCCCGGCGCGAACTCGAACAGTTCGTCGTCCTGCTTCAGTCCCTGGGGGTCACGGTCACCCGGCCGGACCCGGTCGACGGCAGGAAGCGTTTCGGCACGCCGGAGTGGTCGTCGCACGGGTTCTGCACCACCTGTCCGCGCGACAGCATGCTGGTGGTCGGGGACCAGATCATCGAGACCCCGATGGCCTGGCCGTGCCGGTACTTCGAGACGCACGCCTACCGCACGCTCCTCAAGGACTACTTCCGGCGCGGCGCTCGCTGGACGGCGGCGCCGAAGCCGCAGCTCTCCGACGCCCTGTACCGACCGGACTTCCGGCCGCCCGCGGCGGACGAGCCCCTCCGCCACATCCTGACCGAATTCGAGCCTGTGTTCGACGCGGCGGACTTCGTCCGCGCGGGACGGGACCTGTTCGTCCTGCGGAGCAACGTCACCAACGGGATGGGCATCGAGTGGATGCGCCGCCATCTGGGACCGGACTACCGCATCCATGAGATCGAGAGCCGCTGCCGCACGCCCCTGCACATCGACACCACGCTCATGCCGCTCGCCCCCGGCAAGGTTCTGGTCAATCCGGAGTACATCGACGTGGACCGGCTGCCGGACGTCCTGAAGTCCTGGGACGTCCTGGTCGCCCCGGAGCCCGATCCGATCGACGAGCGCCTGCTGAGACTCACGTCGATGTGCGGCAAGTGGCTCAGCATGAACGTGTTGATGATCGACGAGAAGCGGGTGATCGCGGAGCGGCACCACACCGGGACCCTGCGGGCGCTCGAAAGATGGGGGTTCGAGCCCATCCCCTGCGACCTGCTGCACTATGCGCCGTTCGGGGGTTCCTTCCACTGCGCGACCCTCGACGTCCGGCGCCGCGGACGGCTCGAATCGTATGCCGACTGACCCAAAGGCATATGCCGGACCCCGAAGGGCCCCCGTGGCCGACTCCGGTCACGGCAGGAGCGTGTCGATCACCGCCATCGGGGCACTCGGCGACCATGAGCCAGACAAATGGGAGCAATCCCGATCCCGACCCCAGCCGCACCACGGGTCTCGAACCGGGCGGTGGCGTACCGCCGGGCGAGACCCCGCCTGCGGAGGGAAGCACGCCGGGCGCGGGGCCCGACGAGTCCCACAACCCCACGACCGGCTGGGCCATGGCTCCGCTGATCATCATTCTGGCGATCGTCGTTCTCGTCGCCGTCGGACTGCTCGGCTACGCACTGTCGCTGTGAGTGGGCGTGCCGTGCGCACGTGCTCACAAACACCCGCACCGCACACTTGGCCAGAATCCGCCATTGCAAAGGGCGGGAAAAGAAAGTTCTAAGTACAACCAACTGGCCAAAAAGTGATTCCTTTCACGAGCGCCGCCGGAGGAGTCTGTCCCCGTCATGGTGTGACGTGCCGGACGCGATCCGTCCGGTGCCCGTCCCCGAGGGGAGTCCGTGCATGGGACGTGGCAGGGCGAAGGCGGAACGTGCCGCGGCGGAGGCCGCCGAACGATTGCTGGAGGCCGGTCGGCTGCTGCGGCGGGCGCCGACGACGCCCGAGGGACGAGCCGTCTTCCGCGCCGACCAGAAGGTCAACGACCAGCCCTATCGGGAGCGTTGGGCGCATGACAAAGTCGTGCGCTCGACCCATGGGGTGAACTGCACGGGCTCGTGCTCGTGGCAGGTGTACGTGAAGGACGGCCTGATCGCCTGGGAGACCCAGGCGACCGACTACCCCTCGACGGGCCCGGACCGTCCCGACTACGAACCGCGGGGCTGCCCCCGTGGCGCATCCTTCTCCTGGTACACCTATTCACCCACACGAGTGCGCTATCCTCACGCCCGCGGTGCACTCGTGGAAATGTTTCGGGAAGCAAAGCGGCGCCATGAAGGAGATCCGGTGGCGGCGTGGGCCGACATCACCGGGGACCCCGACAAGCGACGCCGCTACCAGTCGGCGCGCGGCAGGGGCGGCCTGGTGCGCATCGGCTGGGACGAGGCCCTGGAGATCGCCGCTGCCGCGCATGTGCACACCCTCCAGGAGTACGGGCCCGACCGCATCGCCGGCTTCTCGCCCATCCCCGCGATGTCGATGGCCTCGCACGCGGCGGGCGCCCGGTTCCACGCCCTGATCGGCGCGCCGATGCTGTCGTTCTACGACTGGTACGCCGATCTGCCGATCGCCTCGCCCCAGGTGTTCGGCGACCAGACCGACGTACCGGAGTCGGGCGACTGGTGGGACGCGGCCTATCTGATGCTGTGGGGCTCGAACGTCCCCGTCACCCGCACCCCGGACGCGCACTGGATGGCCGAGGCCCGCTACCGCGGGCAGAAGGTCGTCGTGGTCTCCCCCGACTACGCCGACGCCACGAAGTTCGCCGACGAGTGGCTGCACCCGCACCCCGGCACCGACGGGGCGCTCGCCATGGCCATGGGCCACGTCATCCTGCGCGAGTGCTTCGTGGAGCGGCAGGTGCCGTACTTCCAGGACTACGTGCGCAGGTTCACCGACCTGCCCTTCCTCATCGCCCTGGACGAGCGCGACGACGGCACGCACGCGCCCGGCGCCTTCGTCACGGCCGAGGACCTGGACCTGGCGCCCGACGCCGCCGCGCACACACGCCGGTGGATGCCGGTGCTCCACGACGAGGTCACCGACGCCGTGGTCGTGCCGGGCGGCACCATGGGCGACCGCTGGACCAAGGAGGGCGAGGGCCGCTGGAACCTCGACCTCGGGGAGATCGAGCCCGCCTTGAGCCTGTACGGCAGGCCGGGTACGCGGACGGTTCAGGTGACGCTGCCGCGCTTCGACGAACAGGGCGCGACGGTACGCCGCGCGGTCCCCGTGCGCCGCGTCGGCGGACGCCTGGTGACCACGGTGTTCGACCTGATGCTGACGCAGTACGGGGTGGCCCGCCCGGAGTTGCCGGGGCAGTGGCCGACCTCGTACGAGGACGCGTCGACGCCGTGCACGCCCGCGTGGCAGGAGGCGATCACCTCGGTGTCGGCCGGGGCGGTGGTGCGGGCCGCGCGCGAGTTCGCGAGGACCGCGGAGCAGACCCGGGGCCGCTGCATGATCGTGATGGGGGCGGGCACCAACCACTGGTTCCACTCCGACACCATCTACCGCTCGTTCCTCTCACTGCTGCTCCTCACCGGCTGCCAGGGCGTCAACGGCGGCGGCTGGGCGCACTACGTCGGGCAGGAGAAGGTCCGCCCCTACGCCGGCTGGCAGCAGATGGCGACGGCCTCGGACTGGGCGCGCCCCTCACGGCAGATGCCGGGGACCCCGTACTGGTATCTGCACACCGGCCAGTGGCGCTACGAGAAGTTCACGGCGGACCTGCTCGCGTCCCCGACCGGCCCCGGC
Source organism: Streptomyces typhae (assembly GCF_009755605.1). Classification (GTDB taxonomy): domain Bacteria; phylum Actinomycetota; class Actinomycetes; order Streptomycetales; family Streptomycetaceae; genus Streptomyces; species Streptomyces typhae. The sequence goes on along the minus strand of NZ_WPNZ01000040.1, from coordinate 28,062 downwards.
GGCCTGAGCGGCCTGCACACCGCGGACCTCGTGGCGCACTCCGCCCGCAAGGGGTGGATGCCGTCGTACCCGACGTTCTCGGCCAACCCCCTGGATCTGGGGCGGCGCGTGCGCGAGGCGGGCGCGGACCCCGCGCGCTGGATCGCCGACGAGCGCGCGGCCGGTCGCCTCGGCTACGCGTGCGACGATCCCGACGACCCCGCGAACTGGCCGCGGGTGCTCACGGTGTGGCGGGCCAATCTGATCGGCTCGTCGGCCAAGGGCAACGAGTTCTTCCTGCGGCACCTGCTCGGCGCGTCCGACAACGCCGCCGCCGAGGAGGCGCCGCCCGAGGCCAGACCCCGCGACGTGACCTGGCGGGAGGAGGCACCGCGCGGCAAGCTCGACCTGCTGCTCGCCCTGGACTTCCGGATGACGTCCACCACCCTGTACGCCGACCTGGTCCTGCCCGCGGCGACCTGGTACGAGAAGCACGACCTGTCCAGCACGGACATGCACCCCTACGTGCACGCCTTCTCCCCGGCGATCGTGCCGCCGTGGCAGGCCCGCACCGACTTCGAGATCTTCCACGGCCTGGCCGCCGAGGTCAGCCGCCTCGCCGAGGGCCGCCTGGAGACCGCGTACGACCTGGTCGCCACCGCCCTCCAGCACGACACCCCGGGCGAGGCACCGCCGGACGAGGACACCGGACCCCAGTTCCACCTGGTGGAGCGGGACTACACGGCGATCGGCGACAAGATCGCCGCCCTCGGGCCGCTGCCGGAGACGACGGGCCTTCAGGTCAAGGGCATCACCGTACGCACCGAACAGGAGAGCCGCTGGCTCGCGGCGCGCTGCGGCACCGCCTCGCGGGGCGCGGCACGCGGCCGGCCGCTCCTGGACACGGACGTCAAGATGTGCGAGGCGATCCTGGCGCTGTCAGGCACCACCAACGGGCGGGTCGCCGCCGAGGGGTTCCGGCAGCTCGCCGAGCGCTGCGGCCCCGCGTCCGACCTGGAGGAGCTCGCCGCGTCCGTGGCCGAGCGGCGCATCGTCTTCTCCGACACGCAGGCCCGTCCCGTACAGGTAGGGGCGAGCTTCGAATGGTCCGGCAAGGAGGCACCGGACCGCCGCTACGCCCCCTTCACCATCAACACCGAGCACCGCAAGCCCTGGCACACCCTCACCGGGCGGCAGCACTTCTACCTCGACCACGCCTGGATCGCCGAGTACGGCGAGCAACTGCCCGTCTACCGGCCGCCGCTCGACCAGGCCCTCCTCGGCGAGCAGCCGCAGCCGAGCGGCGAGGGGAAGTCGGTGACGGTGCGCTATCTGACCCCGCACTCGAAGTGGTCCATCCACTCCGAGTACCAGGAGAACCTGCTGATGCAGACCCTGGCACGGGGCGGCCCCGTCATCTGGATCAGCGTGGCCGACGCCGAGTCGATCGGTGTGGCCGACAACGACTGGATCGAGGCGGTCAACCCCAACGGTGTCGTGGTGGCCCGCGCGATCGTCTCGCACCGCATGCCGACCGGCACGGTGTTCATGTACCACGTCCAGGAACGCCTGGTGAACGTGCCCAAGTCCGAGGCCACCGGGCGGCGCGGCGGCGTCCACAACGCCCTCACGCGGCTGCTCGTCAAACCCACCCATCTGATCGGCGGCCACGCCCAGCTCTCCTTCGCCCCCAACTACTACGGCCCCACCGGCAATCAGCGCGACGCGGTCACCGTCATCCGCCGTCGCTCCCAGGAGGTCACGTACTGATGCGTGTCATGGCACAGGTCGCCATGGTGATGAATCTCGACAAGTGCATCGGCTGCCACACGTGCTCGGTCACCTGCAAGCAGACCTGGACCAACCGGTCCGGCACCGAGTACGCCTGGTTCAACAACGTCGAGACCCGCCCCGGCCAGGGCTACCCCCGCGCCTATGAGGACCAGGACCGCTGGAAGGGCGGCTGGGCCCTCAAGCACGGCCGGCTCGTGCCGCGCAGCGGCGGCCGGGCCCGCCGTCTCGCCCGGCTCTTCGCCAACCCCGAACTGCCCTCGCTCCAGGACTACTACGAGCCCTGGACGTACGACTACGAGAACCTGATCAGCGCGCCGCTCGGCGACGACGTGCCCACCGCGCCGCCCCGCTCCCTGATCGACGGCCGTCCCACCTCGGTCACCTGGGGGCCGAACTGGGACGACGACCTCGGCGGCGGACCCGAACACCTCGCCGCCGACCCGGTCCTCAAGAAGATGAACGCCGATGTGCGCCTGGAGTACGAGCAGGCCTTCATGTTCTATCTGCCGCGGATCTGCGAGCACTGCCTCAACCCGTCGTGCGTGGCCGTGTGCCCCTCCGGCGCCCTCTACAAGCGCATCGAGGACGGCATCGTCCTCGTCGACCAGGACCGCTGCCGCGGCTGGCGCATGTGCGTCACCGGCTGCCCGTACAAGAAGGTCTACTTCAACCACTCCTCCGGCAAGGCCGAGAAGTGCACCTTCTGCTATCCGCGCATCGAGGCCGGCGAGCCCACCGTCTGCTCCGAGACATGCGTGGGCAGGCTCCGCTACCTCGGTGTGATCCTGTACGACGCCGACAAGGTCGGCGATGCCGCCGCCACGCCCGACGAACAGGACCTGTACGAAGCGCAGTTGGAGTGCTTCCTCGACCCCGACGACCCGGAGGTGGCGCGCGCCGCCGAGGCCTCCGGCATCCCGCACGACTGGATCACCGCCGCCCGCCGCTCCCCCGTGCACGCCCTGATCAGCCGCTACCGCGTGGCGCTCCCGCTGCACCCGGAGTACCGCACGATGCCCATGGTCTGGTACATCCCCCCGCTGTCCCCGGTCGTCGAGTCCCTCACCGCGACGGGCCACGACGGCGAGGACCCCGCCAAGCTCTTCGCCGCCATCGACTCCCTGCGCATCCCCGTGGAGTACCTGGCCGGTCTCTTCACCGCGGGCGACCCGGGGCCCGTGGAGGCCTCCCTGTGCCGTCTTGCCGCGATGCGCAGCCATATGCGGCGCGTCAACCTCGGCGAGGAGCGCGACCCGGCCATCGCCGCCGCCGTGGGCATGGACACCGAGAGCATCGAGGCCATGTACCGGCTCCTCGCCCTGGCCAAGTACGAGGAGCGGTATGTGATCCCCACCAGCTACGCCGTCTCCTCCGGTGCCGAGACCGACGGCGGGTGCAGCCTCGACCACGACGGCGGCCCCGGCATGTACGGCGCGGACACCTTCCACGCCCCGCTGGTCGACGTCCCCGCGGGCGGCCCCTCCGCGCTGCCGGGCGGCCACGAGCCCGAGCACGCGGGCACGTCGCTGCGCGGCCGCGTCAACCTCCTCGGCTGGAACGGCCGCGGCCGTCCCGCCGGTCTCTTCCCGCGCCGAGGGGAACAGACCGAGTGAAGGCCTTCCGCACCCCCGCGCCCCGTACGAACCGCACGCACCGTACGGCTGCCGCGCGCACCCCCGCGCCGTCCTCCCGTACCCCCGCCCCCTCCGCGCGCACCGGTGCCGCCGCGCTGGTCCACCAGGCCGCCTCGCTGCTGCTGATCCACCCCGACGACCGGTGGCCCGACAGGGTCCGCCTCGTCATGGACTCCCTGGCCGCCGCGCCCGGCCCCGTGGCGCAGTCGCTGCGGCGCTGCTGCGACGCTCTCGCCGCCGTCCCCGTCCTCGACCTGTCGGCCCGCTACGTCGTCACCTTCGACCGCAGCCGGCGCCGCACCCTGCATCTGACCTACTACACGGACGGCGACACCCGCCGCCGCGGCCAGTCCCTGCTGGCCTGGCAGGACCTGTACCGCAGCCACGGCTGGCAGCCGCCGGCCGACGAACTGCCCGACTTCCTGCCCCTGGCGCTGGAATTCGCCGCCCGTTGCCCCGAACCCGGTGTCCGCGCCCTCCAGGAGCACCGCGCGGGCCTCGAACTCCTGCGTCTGGCCCTGCACGAGCACCGCAGCCCCTGGGCCGACGTCCTCGAAGCCGTCTGCCACACCCTGCCCGGGGCCTCTCCCGCGGACCGCGCCGCCGCCCTCAGGCTGGCCCGCACCGGACCGCCCACGGAGACCGTCGGCCTGCTGCCGTTCACCGGGCAGGCCCCGCCGGGCCCCGTCGACCTGCCCCTGCCCGTCCCCCGTCCCCCGGACCCCCCACACCCCGCGGAGGCCGCACGGTGAACCACTTGCACACCGCCCTGTGGGGCGTGCTGCCCTACCTCTGCGTCGGCCTCCTGGTCACCGGCACCGCCTGGCGGTACCGCTACGACCGTTTCGGGTTCACCACCCGCTCCAGCCAGCTCCACGAGCACCGGCTGCTGAGCGTGGGCGGGCCGCTGTTCCACTTCGGGCTCCTCTTCGTCGTCGCCGGGCACGTCATCGGGCTCGCCGTCCCCGAGTCGTGGACCGACCGCGCCCACGTCCACGAGCGCCTCTACCACGCCAACGCGCTCCTGGTGGGCGGCACGGCGGGCCTCGCCACCCTCGCCGGACTCGTGATCCTGCTCTACCGGCGGCTGCGGGTGCCCGCCGTCCGCGCGGCCACCAGCCGCAGCGACCGCGTCGTCCACCCCGTCCTCATCACAGTCATCCTGGCCGGGCTCGTCGCCACGGCCACCACCCTGCAACCCCACCCCTACGACTACCGCGTCGGCGTCTCGGTGTGGTTCCGGTCGCTCTTCGGCCTGGACCCCGACGTGTCCGCGATGTCGGACGCCCCGTTCGTCTACCAGCTGCACGCGCTGCTCGGCATGGCCCTGTTCGCCCTGTGGCCCTTCAGCCGCCTGGTGCACGCCTTCACGGCGCCGCTCGGCTATCTGGCCCGCCCCTACGTCGTCTACCGCTCCCGCGGCGCCCGGCACGCCCCGGCGCCCCGGCCGGGGTCGCACCCGGCCCCGCCCCCGGGCACGCACGCGCCGCCGCCGGACGCCGTCTCACGACGGTGAAGCGCACCCGGGCCCGCGGGTGGTGACGGGGCACGGGCGTACCCGGGGGCGCCCGGCAGCGCCTCTGCGGTGGTGCCGCGACCTGGCACCGGCCTGCTTCGCCCCCGTCATGGCCACCGGCATCGTCTCCCGCGCCCTCACCGGCACCGGCGCGCACCGCCTCTCCCAACTGCTCCTCGGCGGCGCGTGCCTCCTGTACGGCGTCCTGTTCGCCGCCACCGTGACCAAGGCGGCCCGGTACCCGGACCGGCTGGCGTCCGAACTCCGCGACCCCGCCAAGGTCTTCGGTCACTTCACCTTCGTCGCCGCGAGCGGGGTGCTCGCGGCCCGGCTCACCGGGGGCCCGGCGCGCCACGCCGGGTGGGTGCTCCTCACGCTCGCCGCCGCCGTGTGGCCGCTGCTCGCCGCGTGCGTCGTACGGAACCTGCGCACGGACCGGAGGGCTGCCGCCGAGCGCGCCGACGGCACCTGGTTCCTGCTCACCGTCGGCCTGCAGTCGGTCGTCATCGCGCTCACCGGTCAGCGTCCCGGCGCCATGTCGACGTTCGTCGGGCTCCTCCTCTGGTGCGCGGGGGTCGTCCTCTACACGGTCACGCTCGCGGCGATCGTCCGGCGCCTGCTGCGTCATCCACCGGGCCCCGCCCGGTTCACCCCCGTCTACTGGGTGACCATGGGCGCCGTCGCCATCACCATCCTGGCGGGCACCCGGCTCCTGGCCCGCCCGGACCTCCCGCGGGGGCCGCCGCACGACCTCCTGGCGGGCTCGGTCCTCGCCCTGTGGGTGTGGGCCACCGCCCTGATCCCGGTCCTGCTCGCCGCCGGGGTCTGGCGGCATCTGCGCCACCAGGTGCCGCTCGCGTACGAGTCCGCCCTGTGGTGCGTCGTCTTCCCCGCGGGCATGTACGCCACCGCGACCGCGCGGCTTGCCGCCGTCCAGCACCTGGGGGCCCTGGCCTCCGCCACCGCTCCGCTGGCCTGGGCCGCGACGGCGGCGTGGCTGGCGGTGCAGACCCGTTATGTCACGTCCCGCCTGCGGTGGAGCGGTGGAGCGGGCGCCTAGACTCGCGGGATGGCGAAGTACTTCGACGTGCACCCCGAGAACCCGCAGCGGCGCACCATCGGCACGGTGGCGGACAGCATCCGTTCCGGAGCGCTCATCGCGTATCCGACGGACTCCTGCTATGCGCTCGGCTGCCAGCTGGGAAACCGTGACGGCATCGGCCGGATCCGCTCGATCCGCAACCTCGACGACCGTCATCACTTCACCCTGGTGTGCCAGACCTTCGCGCAGCTGGGGCAGTTCGTGTACCTCGACAACGATGTGTTCCGGACCATCAAGGCGGCGACGCCGGGCAGCTACACGTTCATCCTCCCGGCGACGAAGGAGGTGCCGCGCCAGCTCCTGCACCCGAAGAAGAAAACGGTGGGCGTCCGCATCCCCGACCACGCCATCGCCCAGGCCCTGCTAGCCGAGCTCGGCGAGCCGCTGCTGTCGAGCACGCTGTTGCTGCCCGGCGAGGAGGCGCCGCTGACGCAGGGCTGGGAGATCAAGGAGCGTCTCGACCACGTGGTGGACGCCGTCATCGACTCCGGCGACTGCGGCACGGAGCCGACCACCGTCATCGACTTCTCCGGCGGCGACGTCGAGATCGTCCGCAAGGGCGCGGGGGACACCTCCCGGTTCGAGTAGGTTACGGCCCGCCCGGCGACTTCACCCTTACGCACCATTCCGCTTCCTGGCGGTGGACGGCCGAGTCCTATCGAATGGAGAACGTCAGCTCCCTCACTCCCCCACAGGAGAGCAATTCCATGCGTATGCGTACTGCTTTCGCCGCCGTCGTCCTGACGGCCGCCGCTTCCGTCGCCGCCGTCGGCACCGCTGCCGCCGACGACGCCCCCGAGCGCGTCACCAACGTGCACGTCGTCCCGGGCCACGACGTGAACGCCCAGTCCAACCTCTACGCCGTCGGCAACTCGGCGCCGTCCTTCGGCGAGATGGACCTGGACTGACGTCCTCCCCCAGGCGGCCCCGGTACCTCCAGGTGCCGGGGCCGCCCGCTGTCCGCGGGACCGCCCGCCGCCCGCGTGCGGCGGCTCAGCGGCGCACCGGCTCCAGTTGGAGATGGTCCAGGTTCCAGTTCTGCGGCACCTTGTCGTCCAGGGAGATCCGCAGGGTGTGCCTGCCCCGGCCCAGTCGGCGCGTCACGCCGCTGCCCTGGAGGGCGAAGGCGTGGTGCGCGGTGGTGTTGGCCACCCTGACGGGTCCGCTCGCCGGGCCCCGGTCGACGGTGAGGCGGTAGGTCCCCGCGGGCGAGTAGGGCGAGGACACCCGGGCCTTGAGGGTGTAGTCACCGGTCCGCGGCACGTCCACGGTGTACGTGAGCCACTCCGTGCCCCGCATCCAGCACACCGCCACCGCGCCGTCGTGGTCGCAGATGTCGACGCCCTCGCCGGGCCGGCCGGGTCCGTCGCCCCGGTTGCCGGGGTCGGTGTCGTGATGGGTGACGCCGTCCTTGCCGGGTGTGTACGCCTCCCCCTGGATCCGCACCGCGCCGGGCGGCACCTTGTTCACCGGGCCTTTGGCCAGGTACGTCCTCAGCGCCTCGACGTTGTCGGTCTGGATGACCGTCGCTTCGTAGGTGCCGATCAGCCTGCCCCAGCCGCGCGCGGGGTCGATGAGGGAGGCCTCGTCGGTGTGCCCGGCGGCGAACTCGTCGCGCATGCTGTTGATCCATACGCGGCCGGTCCCCCGCACCCCCTTGAGGAAGGCGGGGCCGGCCACCTCGTCCTCGGCGTCGTCGAAGACGACCTCGAACGCGGGCGGCCGTTCCTTGCCGAACTCCTTCACCGCGCCGGCGTTGTCGTCGTCGACGAGGTGCATGTAGAGCGCGTCGCGGTGGCGGGCGCGGAACGCCCGTACCTCGGGCACGGCCGCCCGGGACTTGAACACGCCGTTGCGCACTGTTCCGGTCTGCTTCAGGACACCCATGACGGCCTCCCGCTCCCGCCAGGCCTGGTCGAGGTTGACGAGGCCGCGGGTGCGGGCCTCCTTCATGGCGTCGGCGAGCGTGGGCACACGATGCCGGGTGAGCGCCGCCTGCCGGCCCCCGAGGCCCACGCGCAGGCGCAGCGCGCGCAGTTGGGCGACGGTCCGGTCGGCGACGCGGCCGGTGCCGTTCGTGGTGCGCTCCAGGGTCTCGTCGTGCATCAGGACGGGGACGCCGTCCTTGCTGAGCTGGATGTCGACCTCGACGATCTCGGCGCCGTCCGCGAACGCCGCCCGGATCGCGGGCAGGCTGTTCTCGGGCGCCTTGCGCCACTGGCCGCGGTGGGCCGCCGTCATGACGGCGGCCTTGGGGCCGTGGTCCAGGAAGGCGCGGAGCGCGCGGTCGGCGGCGTTCTCCGGGGGTGCCGTTCCCGTGGCCGGGATGGGGGCGAGCGCCAGCGCGCAGGCGGTCAGGGTGACGCATACGGCGGCACGCGTGCGGTGGCTGCGGGTGCTGGTGCCGGTGCGGTTGCCGGTACCGGTGCCGGTGCGGTTGCTCGTACCGGGGCTGGTGCTGTCGGAGGTCGGGGATGCGGGCGAGGGCGAGGGCATGGGCGTGAGCATCGGCCAGCGGAGGCCGTGCGTCCACGACCGCGCACGGCCTGTCGCGCCGAGCACGCACACATACCCGTTCCGGCCCATGAGGGCTTGCCGACCTCGCGTCCGTGTGCCTCCACGGAGACTCGCGGCCGTGCGCCTCCACGGAGACTCGCGGCCGTGCGCCTCGACGGAGAGATGGGGGGAACGCGCCGGTCGGCTTGATCGTTCGACGGTGCAGGCAGCGGTGCAGGTGTCCGACACCCGCGCAGCAGCTCGCAGGCAGTGCAGGCAGCAGCACAGCGGCAGAACGCAGCACCTCACCGGCAGGGAGAGAACGTCCATGGCAACCGCACCCCTCGTCCGCCCCGCCACGGAGCAGGACGCGCCCGCCGCCGTCCGGACGCTCGCGCGGGCCTTCGCCGACTACCCCTTCACCCGGCACGTGGTGGCCGCGGACGGGCACGCCGAGCGGGTGCGGCGCTTCCAGGAGCTGTTCCTGACCCGTGTCGGCCTTCCGTACGGGCGGGTGTGGGTCACCGACGACGCGCGGGCCGTGGCCGTGTGGACCACGCCGGAACAGGACCCCGGCCCTGGCTTCGCCGACGCGGGCCCGCATCTCGCGGAGCTGGCGGGCGAGCGCGCGCCCGCCTTCGCCTCCGCCGAGGAGGCCCTGCGGCCGCACCGGCCGAGCGAGCCCGTGTGGTTCCTCGCGACCACAGGCGTCGACCCGGACGCCCAGGGTCGCGGTCTCGGCCGTGCGGTGCTCGCGGCCGGGCTCGACGCCGCGGACCGCGCGGGGCACCCGGCGTTCCTGGAGACGGCCGACGAACGGAACGTCCGGTTCTACGAGCGTCTGGGTTTCGCGGTGACCGCCGACGTCGCCCTGCCCGACGGCGGGCCCCGCACCTGGTGCATGCGGCGCCCGGCCCGCGTCGCCACGGGGAATCCCGTACCCGGTGATCCGCCGCCGTAAGGTAGGGCGGGCACCCCACCGCATTGCTGTACGAAAACGGAGCAAGTCCCCGTGCCGTCGACCCTTCAGCCGGTCCTTGACCGCATCGCCGCCGAGATCGAGGCCCTGCCGGGGCGGGGCAGTCCCGCCGACTACATCCCGGCGCTCGCCTGCGCCGACCCCCGGCGCTTCGGCATGGCCGTCGCCGAGCTGGACGGCACGGTCTACGGAGTGGGCGACTGGCGCCACCCCTTCTCCTCGCAGTCCATCACCAAGGTCTTCACGCTGGCACTCGACCTCTCCCTGGAGGGCGACGAGCTGTGGGAGCACGTCGGCCGCGAGCCGTCCGGCAACCCGTTCAACTCCCTGGTCCAGCTGGAGTACGAGAACGGCATCCCCCGCAACCCGTTCATCAACGCGGGCGCCCTCGTCGTCACCGACCGCCTCCAGACCCTGACCGGCGACGCCTCCGGCGCGCTCCTGGCCTTCCTGCGCGCCGAGTCCGGCAACGACCAGCTGACCTTCGACGAGAAGGTCGCCGCCTCCGAGACCGCGCACGGCGACCGCAACGCCGCCCTCGCCCACTTCATGGCGTCGTACGGCAACATCGGCAACCCCGTGCCCGCACTCCTCGACCAGTACTTCCGCCAGTGCTCGGTGGAGGCCTCCTGCGCCGACCTGGCCCTGGCCGCCGGTTTCCTCGCCCGGCACGGCATACGGGCCGACGGCTCGACGCTGCTCACCCGCAGCCGCGCCAAGCAGGTCAACGCGGTCATGCTGACCTGCGGCACCTACGACGCGGCCGGGGACTTCGCGCACCGCGTGGGCCTGCCCGGCAAGAGCGGGGTGGGCGGCGGCATCATCGCGGTCGTCCCCGGCCGCTGCACCGTGTGCGTCTGGAGTCCGGGCCTCGATCAGCGCGGCAACTCGGTCGCGGGCGTCGCCGCCCTGGACCGCTTCACCACGCTGACCGGGCTCTCCGTCTTCTGACGGCTCCGTCCGCGGCGGCGCGCCGGACCGTCAGGGCGTCGCGCTGCCCGCCGTCGGCAGGTAGCGGGGCGCGCGCCAGGCGCGGAGCTGCTGCTCCACCGCGGCCCCCAGGGAGAGGAGCGCGGCGTCCTCGCGGTCACCGGCCATCAGCAGGACACCGACCGGGAGTTCGCCCACGGACCCGGCGGGCACCGACAGGGAGGGGTAGCCGGCGACGGCCGCGGGGGTGGACGACGGGATCACGTCGTTGTCGCCGCGCGCGCAGTCCGTGGTCCAGGCGGGCGGGTTCGTCGGCGCGGCGATGGCGTCGAGGTCGTGGGCGGCCATCGTCTCGTCGATCGAGCGCCGCGACAGGTCCGCGAGCTCGGCGCGCATGGCACGGTACTCGGGGTCGGTGGTGGGCGGCGCGGCCAGGGCCTGCTCGAACAGTTCCTGTCCGGCGAAGCAGGTCTGCTCCTGAGGGTGCGTACGGTTGAACTCGATCAGCGCGGCGAGGTCGCGGGGGCCCTTGCGGGTGCCGAGGTAGGCGTCGATGTCGCGGTGGAACTCGCTGAGCAGCGCCGGGAATTCTAGTTCGGCGAGGCGCGCCTGGTAGGGCGGCGTCACCTCGACGACCTCCGCGCCCGCGCCGCGCAGCTTCTGTGCCGTACGGGTCATCACGGCGTCCACGTCGGGGCCGAGCGACGGCAGCCGCCACAGCCCGATCCGCTTGCCCTTCAGTCCGCCCTCGCGCAGGTGCCGCGGGTCGAGCGCCGCACCGGGGGCGAGGCGCTCGCCGCGGCCGGTGGCGCGGTCGCGCGCCGGCGGGGAGCCGTCGCCGATCACGGACAGGGTGAGCGCGGTGTCGATCACATTGCGGGCCATGGGGCCCGCGGTGTCCTGCTCGGCGGAGATCGGCACCACACCGGTCCCACTCACCAGGCCGAGGCTCGGCTTGTGGCCGACCACTCCGTTCATGCCCGCCGGACAGACGATGGATCCGTCCGTCTCGGTGCCGATCGCCACCTGGGACAGGGACGCGGCGAGCGCGGCGGCGGAGCCGGAGGACGAGCCGCACGGGTTGCGGTCGAGCACGAACGGGTTGTGGGTCTGTCCGCCGACGGCCGACCAGCCCGACGTGGGCTTCGCCGCCCGGAAGTTCGCCCACTCCGACAGATTGGTCTTGCCCAGGATCACCGCGCCCGCCCGCTTCAGCCGGGTCACGAGGACGGCGTCCTTGGCCGGCGGCTTGCCCGCGAGGGCGAGCGACCCGGCCGTGGTCGGCATGTCCCGGGTGTCGACGTTGTCCTTGAGCAGGACGGGGATGCCGTCGAGCGGGCCGCGTGCCTCGCCGCGCCGGTGCCTGGCGTCACTGGCCGCGGCCTGGCGCAGCGCGGCCGGGCTGAGGCGCAGCACCGCGTTGATCTTCGAGTCGACGGTCTCGATCCGCCGCAGATAGGCGCGGGTCAGCTCCGACGACGTCAGGGACCCCTTGTGCATGCGCGCCTGCAGTTCGGGAATCGTCACCGTGTCCAGGTCGATGCCCTTCAGGGCGGGCGATCCGGCGGGTGAGCCTGCGGCGCCGGGATCTGAGCCTGCGGCACCGGGGTCGTCCGCCGCCGCGTTCGGTCCGATCGTACCCGCGAGGAGGGATCCCGCCACCAGGGCTACGGTCAGTACACCAACTCTCGTTTTCCTCATGGGTGTCAGCGCACTACACCCACCTCGTCCGGCGCAAGCGTTTAGGGGCACCGGACCGGGCAGGGGCCGGACAGCGACCGGGCAGGGGCCGGAAAGTGGCCGGTCATGCAGTGGCACGCCGCATCCGGCCGGCGGTGGTACGGAGGTGGTCGAGCACGGCGGGGTCCGCGTCAAGCGTGTAGTCGGCGTCCAGTGCCGCGAGTGTCTGCGCGACGCGCGTGAGGGCGTCGCCGGAGGCGTCGACCCGGCAGGTCCGGTCGTCGAGTGCCTGGACGCGGGGGCCGAGGCCGCGGGCGCGAGCGCGGACGTGGTCGGCGGGGGCGTCGACGGTGGCAACCGCGCGGTGCCGGGCGGGCGCGGCGGTGAGCTGCGCGGCCACGAACGCCGCGGCGTCGCCGCCGGGCACGGGGCGCGGGGGGACGCGGCGGCCGGTCGGGGCGGGGTCGGCCATGCGGTCGAGGCGGAAGAGGCGCCAGTCGTCCCGGTCGGTCTCGTGGGCCAGGAGGTACCACAGGCCACCGGAGGCGATCAGATGGCAGGGCTCGGCGCGGCGCGGGGCCGGGGTGCCGTCCCGGGTGGTGTAGCCGAAGGTGACGATCTCGTGGTCGCGGCAGGCGCCGGCGAGGGTGGCGAGGAGCGCGGGGTCGGCGCGGGGCCCGCGGTCCTCCCAGGAGATGCCGGTGAGGGTGGTCTGGAGGGCGGCGACCCGGCCGCGCAGGCGGCGCGGCAGGACCTGTTCCAGCTTGGCGAGGGCCTGGAGGGCGGAGTCCTCCAGGCCGGTGAGCCCGCCGGCGGCGGTGCGCAGGGCGACGGCGACCACGACGGCCTCGTCGTCGTCGAGGACGAGCGGCGGCAGCGCCGTGCCGGAGGCGAGGCGGTAGCCGCCGCCGTGGCCGCGGGCGCTGTGCACCGGATACCCCATGTCCCGCAGCCGGTCGATGTCCCGCCGCAGGGCCCGCGCGGTCACCCGCAGCCGCTCGGCCAGTTCCTCGCCCGCCCATTCCCGCCGGGCCTGAAGCAAGGACAGCAGCCGCAGGACACGTGCGGTCATGTCACTCGTCATGGTTCCCACTATGGACGTGTCACAGGACAGGAGCTGTCCGCAGAGCGGGGCGTCCTGCGGACGGGGCGGAGTGCGCCGCCCCGTCCGCAGGGGCTGTGCGGGCCGTCGGGCGGTTACGGCAGACGGACGGACTGGGCGTGGCGGAAGATGTTCTTCGGGTCCCAGGCCGCCTTCACCTTCTGCAGGCGGGTGTAGTTGTCCTTGTAGTACAGGCTGTTCCACGCCGTCGACGAGGTGTTGTAGGCGGCGTCGCCGAGGTCCTTGTCGGGGTAGTTGACGTAGCAGCCGTCGTTGATCTCGTTCGGCACGGGGACGCCGCCGGTCTCCCCGTACACGTCCCGGTAGAAGTCCCGGATCCACGCCAGGTGGCGGGCCTCGTCGGCCGGGTCGGTCCAGTAGGTCTGGTACTGGAGCTTGAGCACCGAGTCGCGCTGCGGCACGGCGGTGTCGCCGGGCTTGACGGCGTTGATGCGGCCGCCGTACGAGTCGACCTGGACCAGGGCGTCGCCGTTGCTGTAGTCGGTCCGGGACAGGTGCTTGTACATCGCCTTGATCTGCGCGGCGGAGAAGCCCTTGCGCGCGTAGGCCGACTTGTACTTGCCGTACAGCGTGGGGTTGCCGCCGCTGAGGTAGTCGGTGGCGATGTACCAGGGGAGCTTGCGCGGGGCGGCGAACTGCGGCATGGCCGCGTGCTCGCCCATGCGGTTCGTCATCGCCTGCCGTGTGATGCCCACGCCCGCGGTGACCGCGGCCAGGTAGTCGTTGAGCAGTGCCTGGGCGTTCGGGATCGTGGCGTCCATCTGCGTGAGCAGACCGATCTGGCCGTTGGAGATGTGGTTCAGCTTCAGCAGGCCGAACAGGGAGTTGTACTTGGAGTCCGGCGCGCTGTTCTTCTCGTGCCAGGCGCCCCAGTTCTGCAGCAGCCGGGTGAAGGACGCCTCCGTCACGTCTTTCCAGGGGAACGACGTGGCGTGCACGAAGACCTCGGACGGCGGCTTGGGCAGGAGCTTGGACGGGTCGGTCCCGGTCGCGCCCGGCGTCCGCAGCCAGTAGCGGGTGATCAGACCGAAGTTGCCGCCGCCACCGCCGGTGTGCGCCCACCAGAGGTCCTTCAGGGCGGCGTCGTCGGAGTCACGGGTGGCGACGACGGCCTTGGCGGTGCCGTTCTTGTCGACCGTGACGACCTCGACTCCGTAGAGGTGGTCGACGGTGAGGCCCTGGAGGCGGGACAGCAGGCCGTACCCGCCGCCGGATATGTGGCCGCCGACACCGACGGACGCGCAGGAACCGGCCGGGAGCGTGACGCCGTACAGCTTGTAGAGCGTCTCGTAGACCTGGAGGTTGGAGGCGCCGCCCTCGACGGCGAAGGCGTTCCTGCCGGTGTCGTAGTAGACCTGCGTCATCCCGGACATGTCGATGACGACCTGGACGTCCTTGTTGAAGACGAAGTCCTCGTAGCAGTGGCCGCCGCTGCGCACGGTGAGGCGCTTGTTCGCGGAGACGGCTTCCTGCACGGCGCGTACGGCCTGGGCGGTGGTCGTGACCAGACGGACGTAGTCGGGGCTCGCGACCCAGCGCTGGTTGATGCCGCGCACCAGGTCGGGGAAGCGTGAGTCGGTCGGCGCGACGGTGATGTAGTCGGTCGTGACGGCGGTGGTCCCCGCCTCGGCGACGGTGGCCGCGGCCGCGGTGCCGGAGCGCGGCGCGGCTTCGGCCGCCGCGGGCAGCGCGGTGGAGAGGGCCGCTCCGCCGGCGACGGCTGCGGCGCCGGTGAGGAGGGATCTGCGACCCAAAGGTCTGTCCTGCTTCGCGACGTCCGACTCGTTTGCCTTGTTTGTCTTTCTCACGGACACACTCCCCCAACGGGTTTGCGCACAAAGGAAGTTGAAGATGCATCGAACGATGATCGATCATGAGATTGCCCCATGAAGCAGGTGCGACGCAATAGCTCCATTGAGAAAAGTGTCCGAACTACCGCTTCAAATAAGGTTTGTTGCAACATGTGCAACTAGTCCGATTCACTAAAGCACCGGAAAAGCACGGGAAACGGGCTTCGGACCCACTGGTCCGAAGCCCGCTCTCATCCTGGCCGACGACGCTTGCGTTTCGTTGATGTACCGCTCACGCGTGCTGACGCGTGTGGACGAGCCCGGCGATCAGATGCGCCCGCTCGGCCATGGCGTCGATCACCACGTACTCGTGGTCGGCGTGGGCGCCGCCGCCGACGGCGCCGAGGCCGTCCAGAGTGGGCACGCCGAGGGCCGCCGTGAAGTTGCCGTCGCTGCCGCCTCCGACCGAGACGCCCTCGATGCCGGGGAGCAACGCCTGCGCCACGGCGAACAGTTCGGCGGACGCCGACTCGGGCATCGGCGGCCGTCCGATGTTTCCACTCACGGAGATGTCGGCCCCCGCGAGATGCGGTTCGAGGACGACGAACGCGGACTCGACGCGCTTCGCCTCCTCGACTGACGCCACCCGCACGTCGACGAGAACGGTGGCCTGAGCCGGTACGGTGTTGGCCACGGTGCCCGCGGACGCGACGGTCGGAGTCACCGTCGTGCCGAGGGCGGGGCGGCTGAGGCTCGCGATGTCGAGCACCTGGTGCGCGGCCTCGATCAAAGCGTTCACCCCGGCCGCGGGCTCCAGGCCCGCGTGCGACGCGCGGCCGCGGATGGCCACCCGGAACGTGCCGCAGCCCTTGCGGCCCGTCTTCAGGGCACCGCCCTCGGCGGCTCCCTCCACCACCAGGACGGCACCGCAGGCACGGGCCCGTTCCTCGATGAGGGCCCGCGAGGTCGGGGAGCCCACCTCCTCGTCGGCGGTCACGAGCAGTTCGACGCCCGTCAGGTCGTCGAGCGACGCGAGGCCGTGCACGGCCTGCACCAGACCGCCGAGCATGTCGAACACGCCGGGCCCCGTCGCGTACCCGCCCTCGGCCCGGAACGGCCGCAGGTGCAGGGTGCCGAGCGGGAAGACCGTGTCGTGGTGGCCGAGGACCAGCACCCTCGGCTCGCCGCCGCCCGACCAGTGGACGTGCGGACCGGCCTCGCCGTCGACGAGCACGGCCTGCCCGCCCAGGCGTTTCTCGACGATCGCGGCGACGACACGGGCCGACGCCGTCAGGGCCTCGACGTCGTGCGAGGGCGACTCGGCCTCGACCAGCGCCCTGAGGTCCTCGATCATTGCGTCCACGCTCACGTCCACGGCCCTGTTCGTCGTCACGCGGCAAGGCTACGGGGTGGATCGGGGTGCGTTGTCTCAGGTCAGCCCCGGCAGGCGCAGCCTTCGCAGCTCGCTGATCCGCAGGGCGCGGGCGAGGAGCAGGAACATCAGCACCATCGTGAGGCCGCCGGCCGCCAGGGCCGCCGCGGGCGCCCACGCGGCCGGCGCCGGGGAGGCGCACGCCTGGGCGACGAGCCGGCCGAGCACCCCTGCCGCGACCGCGGACACGGTCAGCTTGCCGTACGTACGGCACAGCCGCCTGCCGTCGAGGCGCCCGTCGAGCCGGTGCCGCAACCGCCGCGCGCTGAGGAACAGGCCGACGGCGTACGAGAGGGAGTAGGCGCCCGCCATGCCGGTGACGGCCCAGCGCGGCGGCAGGAACTGGTGGCAGCCGACCACGAGGGCGATGTTGACGGCACCGATGCCCACGGCGAGGCGGAAGGGGGTGCGGGTGTCCTCGAACGCGTAGAAGCCGCGCAGCAGCAGGTACTGCGCGGAGAACGGGATCAGGCCGAGGCCGAACGCCTGGAGCATGTGTCCGAGCGGGCGGGCCGACGCGGGTCCCGCCGCGCCGTGGGCGAAGAGGAGCCCGGCGATCTGCGGCCCGAACACGACGAAGAAGAACGCGGCGGGCACGATGACGACACCGCTGATCCGCAGCGCCCGGGACAGGTCCGCGCGCAGATCGTCCAGGCGCTTCTCGGCGACGGCCCGGCTCATCCGCGGCAGCAGCGCGGTGACCAGGGAGACCGTGACGACGGCTTGGGGCAGCATCCAGATCGTCTGCGCGTTGGAGTAGGCGGTGAAGCCCACGCCGTCCTCGGGCAGCGCCTGGTCGGCGGCCGAGGCGTAGCGCGTCACCACGGTGCCGGCGACCAGGTTGGCGAGGACGAACAGCAGGGTCCAGCGGGCGGCGCCGACGCTTCTGCGCAGCCCCGTGCCCCGCCAGTCGAAACGGGGCCGGAACCGGAATCCGGCCTCGCGCACATACGGGATCAGGGCGAGGGCCTGCACGGCCAGGGCGAGGGTGGTGCCGGCGCCCAGCAGGGTCACCTGGGCCGGTGTGATGTCCTCCACCCGCTCCGGGACGGTCATCAGGCCTACGTACGCGCCGAACACCGCGATCAGGACCACGTTGTTCAGGACGGGAGTCCACATCATCGCGCCGAAGCGGTTCCGCGCGTTGAGCACCTGACCCAGGACACCGAACAGGCCGTAGAGGAAGATCTGCGGCAGCAGGAACCTGGCGAACGTCACGGTCAGCTCGAACGCCTCGTGTCCTTCGGGGGTGTCGCTCTGGTAGAGGCCGACGATCTGCGGCGCGGCCCACACGGCGAGCGCCGTTCCGACGCCGAGGACGCACAGGACCAGGGTGACCAGGCGCTGCTCGAAGGCCCGCCCGCCGTCGGCGTGCTCGGTCCTCGCCCGGACCAGCTGCGGCACCAGGACGGAGTTCAGCGCCCCGCCGATGAACAGGAAGTACAGACTGGTCGGCACGGTGTTGGCCTGGGTGTAGGTGGTGGCGAGCAGCCCCGTGCCGAGCGCGGCGGCTTGCAGAACCTGTCTGATCAGGCCGGTCGCGCGGGACACCACCGTGCCCGCCGCCATCACGAGGGACGACCGCAGCAGCCCGCCGCCCTCGCCCGCCCCTCCGTCGGCCGCACCGCTTCGTGTTCTTCTCGGCGCCTTCGGCGCTCTCGTGCGTCCCGGCGCTCGCGGCGCGGCATGGCGCCCGCGCCGCTGGTCCGTCCGGGACCGGCGTAAGCGCCCGGTCCTCTTCCTCTCCGTCATGGACGGCAATCTACGCCCCGACCGCTCCGCGAAGATCCACACCGTGGCCGAAGAGTGCCCCCCGGGCTGGCGTAGATTTGCCCCTCAGCCCGTCGGCCGAAGGAGCGCCACTCCATGTCCCCTGCGTTGATCGCCAGACCCCACGTCGAACTCGGCAGACACCCCGTCTCCCTGGAAGACCTCATGGCGGACATGGCCCGTCAGCATGCCGATCTTCCCCGGCTCGCCGCCTATCTGCGCACGGCGCGGTCCACCGGCGTCCTGACGCGCTACTTCACGAGGCCGCTGGATTCGGCCACCGTGGCCGGGAACGCCTCGTTCCAGGAGCGCAATCGCGCCGCCTACGACGACGCGCTCGAACTGTCCCTGCGGGCGGTCCCCCGCGCCCTGGAGAACGCCGGTCTCGAACTCGCGGACATCGACTGCGTCATCACCAGTCACACCACCTCCTGGACCGCCCCGAGCCTCGACATCGATCTGGTGCAGGCTCTCGGCCGGGACGGGCTCCGGCCGGACATATCCCGCATACCGCTGGGCTCGCAGGGGTGCGCGGGCGGGGCGCAGGCACTCGCCCTCGCCCACGAACACATAGCGGCACACCCGGGCGCCCACGTCCTGATCGTCGTAGCGGAGTGCCTCAGCGCCGCGACCTACAACCCGGTCGACACCAGCCGCGAAAGCATGATCTACAAGGTCCTCTTCGGTGACAGCGCCGCGGCCTGCGTCGTCTCCGGCCGCGAGGCCGAAGGGGCCGAAGGGGCCGAAGGCGGCGGGCCCCGGTTCCGGATCGACGACACCTGGCAGTACGCCCTGCCCGGCAGCCTCACCGTCTACGAGGGGCGCCTCGACACCTACGGGCTGCACTTCGACTCCACCCGGGAGGCGACCCGCGCCATCGGCCGCACGGCTCCCGCCCTGCGCGCCTGGCTGGACGAGGCGGGCGCGCCGTCCACCCTCGACTTCTGCGTGGTGCACGCGGGCGGACCCGCCATCCTCAACAGCGCGGCGGAAGCCCTGCACACCGGCTCCGAATCCGGCCCGGACGGAGCGGAGCACGGGCGCACCGGTCCGCTGCGGCACTCCTGGGACAGCCTGGAGCAGTACGGCAACCTCGGCGGGGCCTCCGTCCTCGATGTGCTGCGCCGCTCCTTCGACGAACCCGAGCCGGGCCACAGGGGAGTACTTCTCGGCTTCGGCCCCGGTTTCGCGATCTCCGGGTGCATGCTCAGCAGCGTGTGACGTCCGTGCCCATGGACACGGGAAAGGTACGTGAGAAAGGTGGGACGACGATGACGATGGTGTCGGTGGAGCCGGGGCCCGGCGGTCTCGGCGAAGCCGTGGCCGTGCTGCGGCAGTGGCAGGACGAGGGCGCGCCGATGCAGCTGCATCCGGGCGACCTCGGCTGGTTCTGGCGGTCGGGCGCGCAGGCGACCGCCGCCGCGGTCAGGACATGGAGCCGGGACGGACGGATCCTCGCCGTCGGCCTCCTCGACGGTCCCGGCCTGCTGCGGCTGACGACCGCGCCGGCCGCCCGGCAGGACGAGGCACTGGCGCGGCGGCTCGTCGAGGACGTGACCCGCCCCGGGCGCGGTGTGCTGCCCGCGGGCAGCATGAACATCGAGGCGCCGATGGACGCGCTGGTCCAGGACCTCCTGATCGAGGAGGGCTGGCAGCCCGACGAGCCGTGGACGCCGCTGCGCCGGGACCTCACGGACCCGGTGCCGGACCCGGGCGTACGGATCGAGGTGGCGGGACCGGACCGGGCGGACGACTTCGCCGCCGTGCACCGGGCGGCGTTCGACGGGTCGAGGGCCATGGCCCGGCACTGGCACGCGATGGCGGCCGGGCTGCCGTACGCCGACGCGCGGACTCTGATCGCGTACGACGACGGGGGCGCCGCGGTGGCGGCGGTGACGGTGTGGTCGGCCGGTCCGGGCAGGCCCGGACTGCTGGAACCGATGGGCGTGCACCGGGACCACCGCCGTCGGGGCCACGGCGCGGCCATCGGTGTCGCGGCGGCGGCCGCGCTCCGGGATCTCGGCTCGTCGAGCGCCCTCGTGTGCACCCCGAGCGCCAACGCCGGCGCCGTCGCCGCCTACCGGGCTGCGGGATTCGAGGAACGCCCCGCGGTCCGGGACCTGCGAGGGGAGATTTCCCCGGCCGGAGCGTGAACCAGCCCTCGCCTTCGTACAGTTGGGGGGTGCGCCGATGCCCAGGGAGGGGATCCACGGCCTCGGCCCCCGAGCCGTCCGATGCACCCTCGCTGTCCTTCGTGCCCGGCGACCTCGCCCCGCCCGGCCGGGCGACACGCTGCTGATCCTTGCCCGTGGGCAGGGCCCCGGTGAGAGGCGGCGGTCGGTCGGCCCCGGCGGCAGCCGACAGCATGGTGCAGGCCGCGCTTCCGCTCCGGACGGCAGCAGGTTCCCCAGGGGTAGAGATCCAGCCATTTGGAAGGTCACGTTCCGTCCGTGAATGCCCCATCACCCCGCACAGCCGCGCCCTTCTGCGCGCCCGGCGTTCCCCCCGATCATGAAGAAGTTCAGAGTTGTCCTGATCTTGTACGCCGCAACTCTTCACCCCGGCCCCACCGTTGATCACGTTTCCCTCACATCACATACTGCGCTGGACCGGCGACGGGAGGCGGCATCCCGCCCACGGCCGGACCCCGACCCCTCACCTTCATCCCAAGCTCCTGGGGGAGACTTGCGCGCAGAAGTGCAGAGAGCACGCGCCTTCACCGTCACCGCGGCCACATCGGTGGCCCTCGTGGCGGGCATGACCGGCCCCGCGACAGCGACCACCACGAACACCCCGTACCCCACCGCCACCGCGCATACCGCGAACACGCGTTCCAGCAGCGACCAGCGGATCCAGCTCGTCACCGGTGACCGCGTGGTCGTCGGCGCCAAGGGCCAGGTGGTGGGCTTCGAAGCCGCCAAGGGCCGTGAGCGGATACCCGTACAGGTGCAGCGCACCAAGGACCACACGCTCGTCGTGCCCGCCGACGCGCAGCGCCTGATCGCCGCGGGCAAGCTGGACCAGCGGCTCTTCGACATCGACGAGCTCACCGACCCGCGGCTGCGCGAGAGCCACGGCGACGGGCTGAAACTGATCGTGCAGTACACCGACGGCTCCCGTGCCGCGCGGGCCGCCGTGCGCTCGGCAGGTGACACCCGGCTGCGGCGCTCCCTGCCCACCATCGGTGCCGATGCCGTCCGTACGTCCCGGGACGACGTGTCCCAGGTGTGGGAGGCGCTGACCGACCGGCGCCGGAGCGGAGCGCGCGCGACCGCGCCCGGTGTCGCCAGGGTGTGGCTCGACGGGGTGCGCCGCGCGAGCCTGGACCGCAGCGTCCGGCAGATCGGCGCCGACAAGGCCTGGAAGGCCGGGTACGACGGCGAGGGCGTCAGGATCGCCGTCCTCGACACCGGCGTCGACAAGACGCACGACGACCTCAAGGACCAGGTCGTCGGGGAGAAGAACTTCTCCGCGTCCCCCGACACCGCGGACCGCGTAGGCCACGGCACGCACGTCGCCTCGATCGCCGCGGGCACCGGCGCCGAGTCGGGCGGCACGTACAAGGGCGTCGCCCCGGGCGCCGAGATCATCAGCGGCAAGGTCCTCGACGACGACGGTTTCGGGGACGACTCCGGCATCGTCGCGGGCATGGAGTGGGCCGCCGCCGAGGGCGCCGACGTGGTCAACCTCAGCCTCGGCAGCCCCGACTCCCCCGGCGTCGACCCGCTGGAGGAGACCGTCGACAGGCTGTCGGCCGAGAAGGGCGTCCTGTTCGCCGTCGCGGCGGGCAACGAGGGCGAGAGCGGCGACTCGACGGTCGGCTCGCCCGGCAGCGCCGACGCCGCGCTGACCGTGGGCGCCGTCGACAAGAACGACCGGCTGGCGCCCTTCTCCAGCGTCGGCCCGCGCGTCGGTGACGGCGCCGTCAAGCCGGACGTGACCGCGCCCGGCGTCGCCATCGCCGCGGCCGCAGCCCCCGGCAGCGACATCGACACCCGCCCCGGCACCCCGCACCCGGCCCCCGGCTATCTTCAGCTCGACGGCACCTCCATGGCCACCCCGCATGTGGCGGGCGCGGCGGCGATCCTCAAGCAGCGGCACCCGGGCTGGGGGGCCGCGGAGCTCAAGGGCGCGCTGACCGCGTCCACCAAGGGCGGCCCGTACACCGCCTTCCAGCAGGGCTCCGGCCGCGTCCAGGTCGACGCGGCGCTGTCCCAGTCCGTGATCGCCGATCCGGTCTCGCTGAGCTTCGGCGTCGCGCGGTGGCCGCACACCGACGACCGGCCCCTGACCCGGAAGGTCGGCTACCGCAACCTCGGCACCGACGACGTCACCCTCGACCTGGCGGTGTCCACGCTCGACCCGGCGGGCAAGGAGGCCCCGGCCGGGTTCTTCTCGCTCGGCACCACCCGGGTGACCGTGCCCGCGGGCGGCCGCGCCGAGGTCGACCTGACCGCCGACACGCGGGTCGGCGACGTCGACGGCACCTTCTCGGGCTACGTCACCGCGACCGCCGCGGGCCAGTCCGTCCGCACGGCCGCGACGGCCGTCCGCGAGGCGGAGTCCTACGACCTCACCCTCAAGGCCGTCGACCGCGACGGCGCCGACGCGCAGAACTTCTCCAGCACCCTGGTCGGCACCTCGGGACCCGCCAAGGACTTCCAGACCCGCATCGACAACGAACCGGGGGCGCACACCATCCGGGTGCCCAAGGGCTCGTACATGTTCAACACGGCCGTCTACCGGGACCCGTCGGACTTCACCAAGGGCACCGACTGGATCGCCCAGCCGAAGCTGGACGTCACCGCCGACACGACGGTCACCGCCGACGCCCGCACCACCGAGCCGGTGGACCTCACCGTGCCCGGCATCGACAAGGTGGACTACGGCGGGACGTACTACGAGCTCGCGAGCGAGGCCGGCCGCGTCGGCAACGGCTGGGTCCTGCGCGGATTCACCGGCTTCCGCACCGCCCACATGGGCCCGGCCGTCACCGACGGCTCGCTCCTGCAGACCTGGGACGCGCACTTCCTCAAGGACGCCGGCACGCAGTACTCGGTGGCCTTCGGCGGCAAGGAGCAGCGGGTCTCGACCGGCTACACCAAGCATGTGAAGGCGGACGAGCTGGCCACGCTCAAGGTCGGCGCCGGTGCCTCCGCCCCCGGGAAGTCCGCTCTGGTCTCGCCGTTCCCGCACCTCCCCGGCGCCCCGGAGGGCAACGGGTTCTCGGCACCGCAGGCGGCGCCCGGCATCCGCACCTTCCACGTCTCCACCGCCGACGGCGTCAAGTGGCTCACCAAGTACCTCCAGTACGGCGAGCCCGACGAACACGGCTACCCGGTCTTCGACGGCGCCCAGGAGATGCCGGAGCCCAAGCGCTACGAGACCGGCAGGACCTATCGGGAGACGTTCAACACCGGTGTCTTCGGACCGCTGCTGCGTACGGGCACGGGTGTCTTCCGCACGGCCCCGGACCCGGACACGGGCGCGCAGCAACTCGTCGGCTCCCTGCCGCTGTTCGCGGACGGCGCGGGCCACGTGGGTCTGTCGACGTACACGTCGGCCACGTCGACGCTGTACCGCGACGGCGTCGAGGTCGCCACGAACGACGACCCGCTGACCGGCACGGAGCCCTTCACGGTCGGCTCCGCCGACGCCGAGTACCGGCTGACGGCCGCCGTGGAGCGGCCGGCCGGGGTCGCCGCCGTCTCCACCCGCGTCGAGGCCGGATTCACGTTCCGCTCCCGGCAGGTCGCGGACACCACGGCACTGCCGGTGTCCACGGTCCGCTTCGCCGCCCCCGTCGATCTCGCCTCGCGCGCCCCGGCGGGCAGGTCCGTCCGTTTCCCGGTGACCGTGCAGGGCTCCGCGGCCGGCAAGAACCTCAAGTCGCTCGCCGTGTCCGTGAGCTACGACGACGGCAGGACATGGCAGCGCGTGCGGGTCGACGACGGCAGGATCTCCGTGCGGAACCCGGCGAAGGACAAGGGCATCTCGTTCCACGCCGATGTCACGGACAAGCAGGGCAACAAGTCGACGCTGACGGTCCACCGCGCCTACCTCGGCGGGTGAGGCGCGCACATCACCTGTGACGACACGTGCTGGGAGGCCCCCGAAGGCGGCCTCCCAGCACGTTTTTTCGTGCGTCCCGGACACCGCACGACGGGTGAGCCACGCGTATCCGCGCGCCGAGACCGATGAGAATGGACGACGGGCGGGCGTATCCGCAGGGCCGCCTGTGTCGCGGGTACGTCCCGGTCGCGCGGAAACAGACGCGTGAGAATAATCCAACACCCCGGACACGGCGTGATTTCGCTGTCTTGTCGGCGGGACGAATAAGCACCTCCGCGCCTTCTGAGCTGGCGGGAAAGGTCAGAGAGAAGCTGCCGGAAGACATCTGCTGGGGTAAGTTCACGCCATTCCTTCCATGCCGTGCGGGGTCCCCTTGAGGAACTCCGTCGATCGGCACGCACACACGCGCCCCATGCCGAACAATCCGGAGTCCACATGAGCGGGTCGACCGCAGAGACCAGCGCGGGCGTGCACGCGTCCGCGATTCTCGAAGCGCACGCCAAAGGCAACGTCTCGCTCAAGGACAACGTCTCGCTCAAGGGCAGCGTCTACGCGGGTGCTCCCGCCGCATTGCCGGGCCGGGAACAAGAAGTCCTCGTCGCCGCCTCCTCCGGCGGAAACAACGTCGACACCGTCGAATACCGGCCGACCGTCCACGGATACGAGGCCGACAACCCCGACGTCATCGACAACCCCGACGTCATCAAAAAGGTTCTTGAAAAGGCGAAGGCGGGCAACGGCCCGCTGACGGACGACGAGACAGGACAGATCCTTGCAAAGGCCGGATGAATTCACGGGCGGCGGCCTCGACCGCGCCCTCAGTCCGCGCGGCAACGTCCCGGTCGTCACGCGGGATCCGGGCCCGCGCGACAGGGCGTTCGGCGAGGGCGAGGGCGAGGACATGTTCGGGACAGAGGTGGGGGCATGAGGATCGCGGTGATTCCGGGCGACGGCATCGGCAAGGAAGTCGTCCCCGCGGCGCTCCCCGCGCTGACGGCCCTCTGCGAGACCTTCGGCCTCCCCCTCTCGTACGACGTACTCGACTGGGGAGCCGACACGTGGCTCGCCACCGGCGTGGGCCTGCCCGACGGTGCCGTCGAGCGCCTCCCCCGCACCTACGACGCCGTACTCCTCGGCGCCCTCGGGGACCCGCGGATCCCGGACATGGCGCACGGCCGGGAGATCCTGCTCGGTCTGCGCCGCGGACTCGACCTGTACGTGAACCACCGTCCCGTGGTCCTGGACAGTGGTGTCATCGACATCTACCGCGAGAACACCCAGGGCCTCTACGCCGGTGTCGGCGGTTCGGTCACCCGGTCCGGCTCCGTCACCGTGGCCATCGACGAGAGCGTGCACACGCGGGCGGCCGTCGAGGACTTCGTCCGGTACTGCCTGCGCAGGCTCCGCGACGACGGCCGGCGCAAGGTGACGCTGGTCCACAAGTCCAACGCGGTGCCCAACACGGGCCGCCTGTGGCAGGACGTCTTCCGGCGCGAGCTGACGGCCTTCCCCGAGCTGACCGGCTCCGAGGAGTACGTGGACGCCTTCTGCTACCACCTGGTCCGGGACCCCTCACCCTACGAGGGCGTCCTGGCGTCCAGCCTCTTCGGCGACATCATCAGCGACATCGGCGCGGCCCTGATGGGCGGCCTCGGTCTCGCGGCCGGCGCCAGCGTGTGCCCGGAGACGCACTTCGCGCTGTTCGAACCGGTGCACGGCAGCGCCCCCGACATCGCGGGCAAGGGCATCGCCAACCCGTACGCCACGCTGATGTGCCTGGCCCTGATGCTCGACCACTTCGGCCACGGCGCCCCGGCGGACCTGCTGCGCACCTGCGTGCGCGAAGCCGCGCGCGGCGCCACGGCCACCCCCGACATCGGGGGCCACGGCACCACCGACCTGTTCATGGACACGGTCCTCACCCTGCTCGACCACCACCGCCCGGCCCGACGGGCATCGCCACCGGCCTGAAACGTCCTGCCGACGTGGTGCGCTGACGCCGACCGCCGCCGCTGCCGCTCTCCCCGAGCCCGCTGCCGCTGCCGTCCTCCCCGATCCTCCGCCGCTCCCTTCCTGAGCCCCCGCGGGCTCCTTCCCGAGCCCTGACGGCTCCCTTCCCGAGCCCTTAGCCCTTACGGCTCCGTCCTTCGAGCCCTTACGGCTCCGTCCTGAGCCCATACGGCTCCGTCCTGAGCCCCTACGGCTCCGCGCTGAGCCCTCATGGCTCGTTTTGCAATGCCTTGTCGGGTTCGTACCCGCTCGTATCGAGTCTCGTCCCTAGGAGTTGAACGTCGTGCGTTCCATCGGTGTGTCGCAAGCACAGGAAAGTCTCTGGCTGGCTCAGAAGCTCGCGCCCGAAGTGCCCAACGCGGTGGCTTCGCGGTGGCTCGTCGAGGGCCCGCTGGACGTGGAGGTGCTGTGCACGGCGTTGCGCACGGTCTTCCGCGAGTACGCGACGGCCCGCGTCAACTTCCGCCAGATCGGGGCGGAGTTGCGGCAGGTGGTCCGTGAGGACGACGTCGACGCGTGGAGCCCCGTCCTTCATGACGTGAGCGGGGCCCCCGACCCCGAGGCGGCTGCCCGGGACCGTGCCGGGGCGATCGAGCGGCACCCCTACGACCTGGAGCACGACCTCCTGTTCCGCGCCGGGGTCATCCGGCTCTCCCCGTCACGTCATCTGCTGATCCTGGCGGCCCACCACATCGTCGCGGACGGCTACGCCGTGCTCCGGGTCCTGTCGCCCCGTACGGCTGCCTGCTACACGGCGCTGCTGCGCGGCACCCCGCTGCCCGAAGTCCCGCCCGGCACTCCCGAGCTGATCCACGAGGAGGACCTGCGCCACCGCGCCTCGCCACAGTTCGCCCGGGACGCCGCCTTCTGGCGCAGCCACCTGAAGGACGCGCCCGAGGCCCTGCGGATCCCGGGCGAGGGCGGCACGGGACGGCCCGGCGTGCTCCACCACACGGTGGCCGTGCCCCGGCAGGACCTCGACGGGTGGTCCGAGGCCGCCAGGGCCGTCAAGGTGTCGCTTCCCGCCTTCCTGACCGCGGCGTCCACCGTCTTCTTCCGGCACCTCGGCGGGCGCCAGGACTTCACGTTCTCCGCTCCGGCGCTCGGCCGCACGGACGCCATGCGGTCCGTCTTCTGCTCACAGGCGACCATCCTGCCCGTGCGCGCACACGCGCCCCTGTCGCTGCCCTTCGCGGACCTCGCGCGGTCGCTCTCCGACGAGTTGACGCAGATCCGCCAGCACTCGGCGTTCCAGGTCACGGACGTCCGGACGGCGGCGGGAACGGCCGGATCCGGCTCGGTCTCCGGGCCCTTCGGCACGTCCCTCAACATTCTCCCCTTCGTCGCACCGCTCGACTTCGCCGGTGCCACGGCGCGCCTCCACCCCGATTCCTCCTGGGGCGCCATCGACGACCTGCAGTTCGCCCTCTACTACGACGGCCGCGCGCGGGACGGCCTGCATGTCCGCGTGGACGCCAACAGCGCGCTGTACAGCGCCGACGACACGCGGCGGTTCGCCGACCTGCTCATCGCCTTCGTCGAGGCCGCGGCGCGGGACCCGTATGCCGCGATCGGCGCGGTGGCTCCCGGGGCGGCGCCGTCGGCGGCATCGGCCGACGAGCCCGCTCCGGTGGGTGCGGGGGCGACCGTGGGTGAGCTGTTCGCGCGGCAGGTGGCGCGGGCTCCGGACGCGGTGGCCGTGGTGTGCGGTGCACAGAGGCTCACGTACGCGGAGCTGGACGCGCGGGCGGAGCG
>NZ_WPNZ01000004.1 GCF_009755605.1 Streptomyces typhae | reverse complement strand
GCGGAGGAGGTCAAGGTCGGTATCCAGATCCTGGAGTCGCTGAATCTGCGTCAGCGGCGTCTGGAGATCGTGTCGTGTCCTTCGTGCGGGCGTGCGCAGGTGGATGTGTACAAGCTGGCCGACGAGGTGACGGCCGGGCTTGAGGGTATGGAGGTGCCGCTGCGCGTGGCGGTGATGGGCTGTGTGGTGAATGGTCCGGGTGAGGCGCGTGAGGCGGATCTGGGTGTGGCGTCGGGCAACGGCAAGGGGCAGATCTTCGTGAAGGGCGAGGTCATCAAGACCGTGCCGGAGTCGAAGATCGTGGAGACCCTGATCGACGAGGCCATGAAGATCGCCGAGCAGATGGCGGCCGAGGGTGTCCCGTCCGGGACACCCGACGTCACGGTCGGCCGGTGAGCGCGTCGTACGACCAGTGAGACGGTGAGTCGATCAATCAGTAAGGGGGCCCGAGCATGACCATCCTGGAGACGATCAGGGGGCCGCGCGACCTGAAGGCGCTGTCCGAGGCCGAACTGGGTGAGCTGGCGGCGGAGATCCGGGAGTTCCTGGTGCACGCGGTCGCCAGGACCGGCGGCCATCTCGGGCCCAACCTGGGGGTGGTGGAGCTCACCATCGCCCTGCACCGGGTCTTCGAGTCGCCGGTCGACCGCATCGTGTGGGACACCGGCCACCAGAGTTACGTGCACAAGCTGCTGACGGGTCGTCAGGACTTCTCGAAGCTGCGCGGCAAGGGCGGCCTGTCCGGCTATCCCTCGCGTGCGGAGTCCGTGCACGACATCGTCGAGAACAGCCACGCCTCGACCGCCCTCGGCTGGGCCGACGGCCTCGCCAAGGCCCACCAGGTGCTCGGCGAGCACGGGCACGTCGTGGCCGTCATCGGCGACGGGGCGCTCACCGGCGGCATGGCCTGGGAGGCACTGAACAACATCGCGGCCGCCAAGGACCGGCCGCTGATCATCGTCGTGAACGACAACGAGCGCTCCTACGCGCCCACCATCGGCGGCCTCGCCAACCATCTCGCGACCCTGCGCACCACCGACAGCTACGAGCAGGTCCTCGCCTGGGGCAAGGACGTCCTGCAGCGCACGCCCCTGATCGGCCGCACCCTGTACGAGTCGCTGCACGGCGCCAAGAAGGGCTTCAAGGACGCCTTCGCGCCGCAGGGCATGTTCGAGGACCTGGGCCTGAAGTACGTGGGGCCCATCGACGGCCACGACACCAAAGCCGTCGAGTCGGCGCTGCGGCGTGCGAAACGCTTCCACGGGCCGGTGCTCGTGCACTGCCTGACCGAGAAGGGCCGCGGCTACGAGCCCGCCCTCGCCGACGAGGCGGACCGCTTCCACACCGTCGGCGTCATGGACCCGCTCACCTGCGAGCCGCTCGCTCCGGCGGGCGGGCCCTCCTGGACCTCGGTGTTCGGCGAGGAGATCGTGCGGATCGGCGCCGAGCGCGAGGACGTCGTGGCGATCACGGCGGCCATGCTGCACCCGGTGGGGCTCACCGCGTTCGCCGAGGCCTATCCGGACCGGGTGTGGGACGTCGGGATCGCCGAGCAGCACGCCGCTGTCGCCGCCGCCGGGCTCGCCACGGGCGGGCTGCACCCCGTCGTCGCCGTCTACGCCACCTTCCTCAACCGCGCCTTCGACCAGCTCCTGATGGATGTCGCGCTGCACCGGTGCGGGGTGACGTTCGTCCTCGACCGGGCCGGGATCACCGGTGTCGACGGCGCCTCGCACAACGGCATGTGGGACCTGTCCGTCCTCCAGGTCGTCCCCGGCCTCAGGATCGCCGCGCCCCGCGACGCCGACCAGCTCCGGTCCCAGCTGCGCGAGGCCGTCGCCGTCGACGACGCGCCGACGCTGCTGCGGTTCCCGAAGGAGTCGGTGGGCCCGGCGATTCCCGCCGTGGGGCGGGTCGGGGGGATGGACGTGCTGCGCGGGGAGGTCGGTGCCGGTGCCGGTGCAGGTGCCGGAACCGTCGGCGCCGATGGTCTCGACGGCGTCGACGGCGCCGACGTCCTGCTCGTCGCCGTCGGCGTGATGGCGCCCGTGTGCCTCCAGGCCGCCGAGCTCCTCGCGGAGCGCGGCATCGGCTGCACGGTGGTCGACCCGCGCTGGGTGAAGCCCGTCGACCCGGAGCTGCCCCCGCTGGCGGCGCGCCACCGGCTCGTGGCGGTCGTCGAGGACAACAGCAAGGCGGCCGGGGTCGGCTCGGCGGTCGCGCTGGCCCTGGGGGAGGCCGAGGTGGACGTACCCGTGCGGCGCTTCGGCGTACCCGAACAGTTCCTGGCGCACGCCAAGCGCGGCGAGGTGCTGGCGGACCTGGGGCTCACCCCCGTCGAGATCGCGGGGAGCATCGGCGCGACGCTTGCCCGCAAGGGCGCCACCGGGGTGGCGGGTTCGGGCACTCGGGCCGTGGTGCCTGGCCAGGAGAGGACCGCCCCCAAGGGCCGGAAGAGGCCTGCGGCGGCCCGCAGGAAGAAGGCCGCGGTGCCCGGCGGGGCGGGTGCGGCCGACGCGCCCGGCGAGGTGGGTGAAGCTGCGGCGCCCCGCGGGGCGGGAACAGCCGACACGCCCGGCGGGGCGAGCACGGCCGCGGCGTCCGCCGAGGAGAACCGAGCATGACGAGTGCGAGCCGAGGAGAACCGGGCATGGCTGGTGCGAGTGGGGCGGGCGTGGCCGGCACGGGCGGGCCGGGCGTGGCCGACACGGGTGGGTCAGGTGTGTCCGGTACGGGTGGGTCGGGCGTGGCGGATACGGGCGGGTCAGGTGTGTCCGGTACGGGTGGGTCGGGCGTGGCGGACACGGGGGGGGCGGGCGTGGGCGACACGGGTGGGTCGGGCGTGGTGGACACGGGTGGGTCAGGTGTGTCCGGTACGGGTGGGTCGGGCGTGGTGGACACGGGCGGGTCAGGTGTGTCCGGTACGGGTGAGTCGGGCGTGGCGGACACGGGCGGGCCGGGCGTGGGCGACACGCACGGGCCAGGTGTGGGCGACACGGGCGGGCCAGGCGTGGCCGGTACGGGTGACTCGGGCGTGGTCGGCACGGGCGGGTCGGGCGCGGCCGGTACGGGCGGGCCAAGTGTGGGCGACACGCACGGGCCAAGTGTGGGCGACACGGGCGGGTCGGGCGTGGGCGGTGTGGGCAAGGGGTTCGATCTCGGAGGGCTGCTCGCCGCGCGTGGCGGTGAGCGGTACGACCTGCATGCCCGGTACCTCAACCACCAGCTGCCGCGCATGCTGCACACCATCGGCTTCGACAAGGTCTACGAGCGGGCCGAGGGCGCGTACTTCTGGGACGCCGACGGCAACGACTACCTGGACATGCTCGCCGGGTTCGGCGTCATGGGCCTCGGCCGGCACCACCCCGTGGTCCGCAAGGCCCTGCACGACGTCCTCGACGCCTCCCTCGCCGACCTGACCCGCTTCGACTGCCAGCCGCTGCCGGGCCTGCTCGCCGAGCGACTGCTCACCCACAGCCCGCACCTGGACCGGGTGTTCTTCGGCAACAGCGGCACCGAGGCCGTGGAGACGGCCCTGAAGTTCGCCAGGTACGCCACCGGCAGACCCCGCGTGCTCTACTGCGCGCACGCCTTCCACGGTCTGACCACCGGCTCCCTCTCGGTGAACGGCGAGACCGGTTTCCGGGACGGCTTCGCCCCGCTGCTCCCCGACACGGCGGTGCCGCTCGGCGACCTCGACGCGCTGCGCCGCGAGCTGGCCCGCGGGGACGTCGCCGCGCTGATCGTCGAGCCCGTCCAGGGCAAGG
This sequence comes from Streptomyces typhae, assembly GCF_009755605.1. Lineage (GTDB taxonomy): Bacteria > Actinomycetota > Actinomycetes > Streptomycetales > Streptomycetaceae > Streptomyces > Streptomyces typhae. The sequence goes on along the minus strand of NZ_WPNZ01000004.1, from coordinate 505,172 downwards.
GCGTGCACGAGGCGCCGCCGGGCTATCTGCGCGCCGCGCAGGAACTGCTGCACCGGCACAAGGCGCTCCTCATCGCCGACGAGGTGCAGACGGGCCTCGGCAGGACCGGCGCCTTCTACGCCTACCAGCACGAGGAGGGCGTCGAGCCCGACCTGGTGTGCGTGGCCAAGGCGCTGTCCGGCGGCTATGTGCCGGTCGGCGCGACCCTCGGCAAGGACTGGATCTTCAAGAAGGTCTACTCGTCGATGGACCGCGTCCTCGTGCACTCGGCGAGCTTCGGGTCCAACGCGCAGGCCATGGCGGCGGGGCTCGCCGTCCTCGCGGTCATGCGGGACGAGAAGGTCGTCGAGAACGCGCGGGTGACGGGGGAGCTCCTGAAGTCACGGCTCGCCGCCCTCGTCGACCGCTACGAGCTGCTGAGGGAGGTGCGCGGGCGCGGCCTCATGGTCGGCATCGAGTTCGGCAGGCCACGGTCGCTGAAGCTGCGCAGCCGCTGGGCGATGCTCCAGGCGGCGCGCAAGGGCCTGTTCGCGCAGATGGTGGTCGTACCGCTGCTCCAGAAGCACCGCATCCTCACCCAGGTCTCCGGCGACCACCTGGAGGTCATCAAGCTGATCCCGCCGCTCACGGTGGGGGAGCGGGAGGTCGACCGGTTCGTCGAGGCCTTCACCGCCGTGATGGAGGACGCGCACGGCGGCGGCGGGCTGATGTGGGACTTCGGCAGGACACTGGTGAAGCAGGCGGTCGCCGGCAAGTAGACGGCCCCCAGGGGCGACTCTCCGAAGGCTTTCCGAAGACTGCCCGAAACCTCCCCGAAGACTCCCCGAAGGTTTTTGCCTCAGAGGCAAGAAAGTTGCCCCTGAGGCAACGCTCTGGCTGAATCGGAGCATGAACCCCGCCAATTCCGCCGATCCCGCCGAAGCGGTACCTGCGGTCGACGCCCTGCCCGCCGTCGCCCCCCAGCTCCGGGAGCTGCGCCGCCGCGCCGCCCTCACCCTGGAGGCGGCGGCCCGCGCGGCCGGTCTCTCGCCCGCGCACCTCTCCCGCCTGGAGACCGGACAGCGCCAGCCGTCGCTGCCCATGCTCCTCGCGCTGGCCCGTACCTACGGTACGACGGTCTCCGAGCTGCTCGGCGAGGCGCCCGCGGACCGGGACGCCGTCGTCCGCGCCCCGGACATGGAACCCACGGCGGCCGGCGGCTGGACGTACTGGCAGGCCGGCGCGCCCGGCCGGGGCATGCAGGCGCTGCGCGTGCACGTCCCGCACGGCGCGCAGGGCGACATCGTGCGGGTGCACGCGGGCGAGGAGTGGCTGTACGTCCTCACGGGGCGGCTGCGGCTCAGGCTCGGCGACACCGCGTACACGCTCGCCCCCGGGGACAGCGCGCACTTCGACTCGCTGACCCCGCACCGGATCGCCGCCGCCGACCCCGGCGGGGCCGACTTCCTCTTCGTCCACACCTTGCTGCAGAGCCCCGCCACCGCGCTGTGTCTCGGCGGCACCACCCAGGGAGGCAGACATGACGGAATCTGAACCGCGGGAGCCCGAGCGCCGGATGGCCCTGGAGGAGAAGTTCCCCCGCGCCCTGTGGGTCCGGCTGATCATCTATGTGGCCGTGGGGCACGTGTTCGCGTTCTTCGTCTATCTGCTGTTCGTGCTCGGCGGCAAGAACCAGTGAGGCCGGTGGGGCCCGTGCGGCCCGCGGCGGCCGGGCCCGGCCGTCAGTCCAGCAGGCGCTCGCGCAGCCGCTCCCGTGTTCCCGGCGTGAGGCCGAGGCCGCGCGTGAGGTAGGTCTCGGTGTCGCCCCAGGTCTGCTCGACGGTCTCGAAGGCCGCCGCCAGATACTCGGCGCGGGCGTCGAACAGCGGGCTCAGGAGCTCCAGGACCTCGGGGGACATCGCGTCCGCCGCCGAGCTGCTGCGGCGCACCTTGTACCGGCGGTGCGCGGCGTTCGACTTCAGGTAGTCCGCCAGGATCGCGTCGCGCTCCACGCCGACCGCGAGCAGCGTCACGGCTATGGAGAGGCCCGCCCGGTCCTTGCCCGCCGCACAGTGCATGAGCGCGGGAACGCTGTCCTCGGCGAGCGCGCCGAGGACCTGACCGTGCTCGGCCGTGCGCTCCCTGATGATCGTGCGGTACGAGGAGGACATCCGGCCCGCGGCCCGCCCGTCGGACAGCGCCGTGCGCAGCTGGTCCAGGTCGCCGTCGCGGACCATCTTCCAGAACGCGGCGCCGTCCGCGGGGTCGGACAGCGGCAGGTTCACGTTCCGCACGCCCGGCAGTTCCACGTCCGGGCCCTCCAGACGCTGGTCGGCGGCGTTGCGGAAGTCGAAGACCGTGTGCAGGCCGAGCGAGGTGAGGAACGCCGCGTCGGCGGCCGTGGCGTGCGCGAGATGGCCGCTGCGGAACAGCACGCCGTACCGCGTCCTGCGGCCGTCCACCGTCGGCAGCCCGCCCACGTCACGGAAGTTGCGCACGCCTGCGAGATCGGGCTCGGTCGACGGGACCTGCTGCGTCACTGGGGCTCCTCCTGCTCGGGCGGCGGCACGCGCCGGTCGTGGCGCCCTCGGCGAATCGTTGCGGCATCGGCGAATGTTGCGGCTTTGTTGCGCCTTCGACGATACGACATGGGTTCCTGAGGCAATCAGTCGTGCCGCAGGGGTGACCGGAGGCCCCCGCGGGGCGCGCCGGGACCGTGCGCGCGGGAGTACGCAGACGTTGCCCGGCGGACGCAGGGGCTCGAAGATGTGCGTACCCGGGCGTGCCGGGCATACCTGTGCGGATCCGTCCCGGCGGCTCCCCGGCGGCTGTGGAGGTGTGGTGATCGAAGTCGGCGCGGACGCCCGTACCTGGCTCCTCTCGGGCCCCGCCAGCAGCTACGCCCTGCGCCTCACGGACCGTGACGAGCTGCTGCATCTGCACTGGGGCCCGCGCATCGCGCTCGCGGACGCCGAGGCACTGGCCGCCGCGCCGGTGCCTCCCGAGCGGCCCTTCGAGTCCCGGCTCGACGGGCACGAGGAGTACCCCGTCGAGGGCGGCCCCCGCTTCGTGCGGCCCGCCCTCTCGGTGCGCGGCGCCGGGGTGCGCGGCACCGAATGGTCCTTCGCGACCTCGTACAGCGACACGGACGAACTGACGCTGACCTTCACCGACGCCGTGCACCGGCTCCGGATCACGCTCGGCTACCGGATGCGCGGCGACGTCGTGGAGCGGTACGTGGCCCTCGGCCACGAGGGCCCCGCGGGTGCCCCCGCTCTCGACATCCTGCGCGCCGACTCCGCGACCTGGACCCTGCCCGTGCGCGAGCACTGGCGCCTGTCGCAGCTGCACGGACGCTGGGCCGCGGAGTCCCGCCTCCAGCGGTCCGAACTCACCTACGGCGAGCGGGTCATCGGCAGCAGGCGCGGGCACACCGGGCATCAGCACCTGCCCTGGGTGGCCCTCGACGCGGACGGCGCCACCGAGGAGCACGGCGAGGTCTACGGCTGCGCCCTCGCCTGGTCGGGGTCGTGGCGGATCGCCGTGCACCAACTCCCGGACGGCGCCGTGCAGATCACCGGCGGCAGCGGGCACGACGACTCCGGGCAGCTGCGGCTCGCACCCGGCGCCACCGTCGTCACGCCCGTCTTCGCGGGGCTGTGGAGCGGGCGCGGGTTCGGTGGGGCGAGCCGCGCCTGGCACGCGTACCAGCGCGAGCACGTCATCCCGTACGGGGGCGAGGTGCGGCCAGTGCTCTACAACTCCTGGGAGGCCACCGGCTTCGACATCTGCGAGGAGCAGCAGCGGGAGCTCGCCGGGCGCGCCGCCGCGCTCGGCGTGGAGCTGTTCGTCGTCGACGACGCGTGGTTCGGGGCGCGGGTGTCCGACCGGGCGGGTCTCGGCGACTGGACGCCCAACCCCGACCGCTTCCCGCACGGGCTCGCGCCGCTCGCCGAGGAGGTGCACGCCCTCGGCATGCGGTTCGGGATCTGGGTCGAGCCGGAGATGGTCAACGCCGACAGCGACCTGTACCGCGCCCACCCCGACTGGGTGCAGCACCACCCCGGCCGCACCCGCACCGAGTACCGCAACCAGCTCGTCCTCAACCTGGCCCGCGACGACGTCCGGGCCCACCTGTGGGAACGCCTCGACGCCCTGCTGTCCTCCGCCCCGATCGACTATGTGAAATGGGACTTCAACCGCTGCTTCACCGACCCGGGCTGGCCCGGCGCGCCGGATCCGCAGCGGCTGTGGGACGCGCACGTGCACGCCTTCTACGACCTGCTCGACCGGCTGCGGGCCGCGCACCCCGGCGTCGCCTTCGAGTCCTGCTCGGGCGGTGGCGGCCGCGTCGACCTCGGCGTCCTCGCCCGTACCGACCAGGTCTGGACGTCCGACAACACCGACCCCCTCGACCGGCTCGCCATCCAGCACGGCTTCAGCCAGCTCCACCCCGCGCGCGCCATGGCCGCCTGGGTCACCGACAGCCCCAACACCCAGCTCAACGGCCGCGTCAGCCCGCTCCGCCTCCGCTTCGTCAGCGCCCTCGCCGGGGTACTCGGCATCGGCGGCGACCTGACCCGCTGGAGCGCGGACGAACTCGCCGAGGCCCGCGCGTGGATCGCCCTGTACAAGGACATCAGGACCGTCGTCCAACTCGGCGACCTGTACCGCCTGCGCGCCCCCGACGGCGGGCCGAGCGCTGTGCAGTACGTGCTCGGGGACGAGGCCGTGGTGCTCGCCGTGCTCCCCGCGCAGGCGTACGGGCAGGAGCCCGCGCCCCTCAGGCTGCGGGGCCTCGACCCGGCCGCCGCGTATCTGTGCCGCGAGACGGGCGCGGTGCACCGGGGCGCGGTGCTGCTCCACCACGGGCTGCGCACCGGACTGCGCGGCGACCTGGACGCGGCGGTGTTCCGGCTGCGGCGGGTGCGGGCCGACCAGGGTTCCGGCGCGTATTCCGGGTTGGTGGAAACTTGACCAATGGCTTATCTCACCCCCCGTCAACCCCTTATTACGGTGGCGTAGGTCACTTGGCGGAAGGAAAGATGTGACGACGTGACAGCAGAGTCGACAACCTTCAGAAAACACGCCATCACGGACACCTACACCTCCTACGCAGCGGTCGGCGACAGCTTCACCGAAGGCGTGGGGGACCCCGGGCCCGACGGCGCCTTCGTCGGCTGGGCCGACCGGCTCGCCGTCCTGCTCGACGACCGCGTGCCCGAGCACTCCTTCCGGTACGCGAATCTCGCCGTGCGCGGCAAACTCCTCGACCAGATCGTCGCGGACCAGGTCCCGCGGGCCAAGGAGCTCGGCCCCGACGTGGTCACGTTCGCCGCGGGCGGCAACGACATCATCCGCCCCGGCACCGACCCCGACGAGGTCGCCGAGCGCTTCGAGTCGGCCGTCGCGGACCTCGCGTCCGCCGTCGGCACCGTCGTCGTCACCACCGGCTTCGACACCCGGGGCGTGCCGCTCCTCAAGCATCTGCGCGGCAAGATAGCCACGTACAACGGCCACGTCCGCGCGGTCGCCGACCGCTACGGCTGCCCGGTGCTCGACCTGTGGTCCCTGAAGTCCGTACAGGACCGGCGCGCCTGGGACGCCGACCGGCTGCACCTGTCGCCCGAGGGCCACACGCGCGTCGCCATGCGGGCCGGACAGGTGCTCGGCATCGAGGTGCCCGCCGACCCGGAGCAGCCCTGGCCGCCGCTGCCGCCGCGCGGCCCCCTGGAAGGGCGGCGCGACGACATCCACTGGGCGCGCGAGCACCTCGTTCCGTGGATCGGCAGGAGGCTGCGGGGCGAGTCGTCGGGTGACCACGTCGCGGCGAAGCGCCCCGACCTGATGCCCCTGCTCTGAGAACTGCGCGGGGGTGCGGGCTGGACCGGTGAGGTGACAGGGCGGGAGTGGCGGAGCCGTGCGCGGGCGCGCGGGTGCTGGGATGTCGGCCAGCCGCCGTCCCCGCAGGGGCAGGCGGAAGCCCGCCACAGCGGAAGGACTCCCGCCCATGCCCGCAGCCCCTCACCCACTTGTGCCCGCAGCCCTGCGGGCGGCCGTGCCCGCGGCCTCGCGGCTGCTCCCCTCCCTGCGCGCGCTCACCGCAGCGCTGGCCGCGCTGGTCGTCGTCGGGCTGCCCGTAGCCCTCGCGGGGCCCGCTGCGGCCGCCCCCGCAGGCGGGGCCACCTCCGCGGTCATCAGCCCCGAGCCCGCCCCGGCCACGGTGACCGTCACCGGTACGGGCTCCGCCAGCGCCGCGCCCGACCTGGCCGTGGTCGGCTTGGCCGTGGAGGTCACCGCGCCGACGGCGGAGAAGGCGCTGGCCGCGCAGCACGCCGCCGCCGACGCGCTGCTCGGCGCGCTGCGCGGGCAGCGGGTCGCCGACCGGGACATCCGCACGGACAGCCTGGAGCTCTCGGCCGTGTACGAGGACCGCGGCGGGGTGTCCAAGCTCAACGGGTACCGGGCCGCGCAGAGCCTCAGCGTGAAGGTCCGCGAGCTGCGCCGCACCGGCCGGGTCATCAAGGCGGCGGCGGCCTCCGCTGGGGACGCCGTACGCATCAACGGCGTGTCCTTCGACCTCGCCGACGCCCGCCCGCTGCGCGCACAGGCCCGCCGCGCCGCGCACGAGGACGCCCGCGCCAAGGCCGAGCACTACGCGAGCCTGACCGGCAGCAGCCTCGGCCGCCTGGTCTCCCTCAACGAGGCCGAGTCGAGCGCCCCCCGCCCCCTCGCGGTCTCCCCGGCGGCCTTCGCCAAGCAGGACGGCGTGCCGCTGGCACCGGGGGAGATCGAGGACACGGTGTCGGTGGTGGCGGTGTACGAGTTGCGGTGAGGGGCTGAGGGGCCGGGACCGAATCCAGGGCGGGGGCCGGGGCCGGCGGGTGGCGTCAGCGGCCGAAGTCCGCGGGAGACAGGCCGAGTTCCCGCGCCAGCGCCTCGTCCGCCCAGGAGCGGGCCCGGGCGCGGGAGACCGCGCCGGGGTAGGCGGTCATCTGGACGGCGAGGCCGTCGAGGAAGGCGGTCAGGCGCAGGGCCGCCCCGTCGGGGTCGGGGCAGCGGAACTCACCCGCGGCCACGCCCTCCCCGATGACCTCGGCGAGCGCCGCCTTCCACCGGCGGTCAAGATCACGGGTGACCGACCGCAGCGCGGGCTCGCGCAGGGCCGACGCCCACCCCTCGATCCACAGCCGCCACCCCTTGGCCGGACCCGTCGGCGCGTACCAGCGCACGGCCGCACGCAGTCGGCGCGTCGCGGAGGTGCGGCGGCCGAGGACCTTGTGCAACTGGGCCAGATCGCTCTCGGCGGCGTGCGCGAACGCGGCGGCGACGAGCTCGTCCTTGGTGGCGAAGTGGTACAGGACCAGGGCGTTGCTCACGCCGAGCACGGCCGCGACGTCCGCGATGCGTACGGCCGCCACCCCCCGCACCTCGATCTGCTCGACGGTGGCGGCCAGCAGCTCCGCCCGCCGCTCCGCCACGCTCAACCGCACTCTTGTCACGCCGTGCACCCTACCTACGCGCGTCACGCAGCGATGACGCACGTCACGCCGGTCGCACGCCGCGTGCTCGCCGGGTCGTGGCCACCCCTCGGGCCCCCTCCGGCCCGGGGACGGGCCCGAGGGGCGGCCGGGGAGGGGGAGCACATAATGGGGGAGCCTGAGCAATTCTGTTTCTGGAGGTGCCGTGTCCCGGTTCTCGAGCTCCCGGCTGCGTTCGCTGCGGTCCGCCGCGTTCGGTGCGGATCCCACGGGCGAGCGCCTCGCGCGCATCCGCCGCTCGCCGAACTTCGCCGACGGCTCGTTCCAGAACCCGGTGGGGGCGAGGACCAGACCGTCCGGGTCCGCCCTGGAGTTCGCGAAGATCTACTTCCGCAAGGAGGAGCGGGCCCGCCGCGCCCCGTCGTACCCGGTGCCGGTGCACGCGACGACCCTCGCCGACCTCGCCGGGCCCCCGGCGAGCGGGCTCCGGCTCACCTGGATGGGGCACTCCAGCGTCCTCGCCGAGATCGACGGGCGCCGGGTGCTCTTCGACCCCGTGTGGGGCGAGCGCTGTTCGCCGTTCCCCTTCGCGGGACCGAAGCGGCTGCACCCGGTGCCGGTGCCCCTGGCGGCGCTCGGCCCGGTCGACGCGGTCGTCATCTCGCACGACCACTACGACCACCTGGACATGCCCAGCGTCAAGGCCCTCGCCGGCACGGACACGGTCTTCGCGGTGCCGCTCGGCGTCGGCGCGCACCTGGAGCACTGGGGGGTGCCCGCGGACCGGGTGCGCGAGCTCGACTGGCACGAGTCCACGGAGATCGGCGGCCTGACCCTCACGGCGACGCCCGCCCGGCACTTCTGCGGCCGCGGCCTGCGCAACCAGCAGCACACGCTGTGGGCGTCCTGGACCGTGCGCGGCCCCGAGCACCGGATCTTCCACAGCGGGGACACCGGCTACTTCCCCGGGTTCGCGGACATCGGCGCCGAGCACGGCCCGTTCGACGCCACGATGATCCAGATCGGTGCGTACTCGGACTTCTGGCCCGACATCCACATGCGCCCCGACGAGGGCATGCGCGCCCACCTCGACCTCCAGGGCGGCAGGCCGCACGGCGTGTTCCTGCCCATCCACTGGGGCACGTTCAACCTCGCGCCGCACCCCTGGGCGGAGCCGGGCGAGGGCACGCTGGCCGCGGCCCGTGCCGAGGGCGCCCCGGTCGCCCTGCCGATCCCCGGCGAGCCCTTCGAGCCGACGTCCGACTCCGTGCCCGACCTGCCGTGGTGGCGGGCCTTCGCCGGGGACGCGGCGAAGGCCCACGAGGCCTCCGGAACCCCGGCCGCCCCGGGGGCCGCGGGCGCCGCGGAGAGCCCCTCGGAGAGCCCCGCGGAGGGCGTCACCGACGGCGGTCCGGGCGCGCCCCGGCGCAAGCCGAGGCCGAACACCGCCGGCCCCGAGGTCGCCGGAGTGGGCTGACCCTCCTGCCCGACCGCCGGCGCGGAGCCGCGGTCGGCGCACGGCCGACGGTGCGGGGAACGGACGTGCGACCCCGCGCCGCTCGACCGTGCGAGCGTTTTCGGGCAACTGTGCGAGGGCTCATACCGGAGCGGGACGCTGCCCGCCCGAGTTGGTCAACTGCCCACCGCACGTCCCACGTCGCCGACTACCGTGAGTGGCCGTCGGGCGACGCAGGGATCACATCAGGGCCTGCCGGCCGGCATCGCGATGCCATCGACGATGCGCCGCAGCGGTCCGCCGCGGCGTCCGTCGCAACGTACCGAGGACGCTGATGTCTCACCTTCGCGCACCGGCAGCACGCGCAGACCGCCGGGAGGGCGGCCGGCACGGCAGGTCCGGGAGCCGCGCCGCGCCGCCGCTGCCCGAGGCCCGCATACGGCCCCAGCTCCTGCGCATCGCCGTGCTGCCCGCCGTCGCGGTGGGCCTGTGCGGCACCGCCGCCGTGCTCTCGCTGCTCCAGGCGGCCGGGGACCGCCCGCGTCCGCCGCTGATCGCCGCGCTCTCCGCCGCCGCGGTCCTCGGGCTCGGGTGCGTCGCGGTCGCCGCCGTCGCCGCCGACCGGGCCGCCAGGTCGATGCGCGACCGTGTCGTCGGGCTGCGCCGCGCCACCGCCCGTGGCCAGGCGGAGCTGCACGAACTCGTCGAGCAGTTGCGCCGCGGCGGGACCCCGCTCGCACGGGGGCCCAAGGCCGCCCGGCACGCGGGCCCGGCCGCGGGCGACGCCGACGAGTTCGGGCTGCTCGCCGAGGAGATGTCGCGGGCGCACGACGGCGCCGTCACCGCCGTCGTGCAGGCCGCGCAGCTCTCCAGCCAGGCCGGCAGCGAGCAGAAGGTGGAGGTCTTCGTCAATCTCGCCCGGCGGCTTCAGTCCCTGGTGCACCGCGAGATCTCCCTCCTCGACGAGCTGGAGAACACCGTCGAGGACCCCGAACTGCTCAAGGGCCTGTTCCACATCGACCACCTCGCCACCCGCATCCGGCGGCACGCGGAGAACCTCGCCGTGCTCGGCGGCGCCGTGTCCCGGCGCCAGTGGAGCAGGCCGGTGACCATGACGGAGGTGCTGCGGTCCGCCATCGCGGAGGTGGAGCAGTACTCCCGGGTCAAACTGGTGCCGCCGATCGAGGGCAGTCTGCGCGGGCACGTCGTCGCCGACGTCATCCACCTGCTCGCCGAACTCATCGAGAACGCCACCGTGTTCTCCGCCCCGCACACCCAGGTCCTGCTGCGCGCCGATCTGGTGACCGCGGGGCTCGCCGTCGAGGTCGAGGACCGCGGGCTCGGCATGACCCTCGCCGAGCAGAACCGGATGAACCGGCTGCTCGCCGACCCCGATCAGGTCGACGTCGCGAGTCTGCTCCAGGACGGGCGCATCGGGCTCTTCGTCGTGTCCGCGCTGGCCCGCAGGCACGGCATCGCGGTGCGGTTGCAGTCCAACATCTACGGCGGGGTGCAGGCCGTCCTGATCGTGCCCCAGGAACTCCTCGGCGCCGCACAGGACGACGACGCTCCGGCCGCCGCCCGCGCCACCACCAGGGCCGTACCCGCGACCGCCGCGACCGGCCTCGTACCCCCACGCCAGGAACCCGCCCTGCCCCCGGCCGCGTCGCCGTACGCGACCCCGGCCCCGTACGGTGCGGACCCGGCGTGCGCCACGGACGCGAACCCCGCGAACGCGACCCCCGCCCCGCCCACCGCCGCCACCCCGCCGGCCCCCCTGCCCGTACGGGAACCGCGAGGCGACCGGCCCACCCCGGCCGACGCCGTGCCGGGGATCCGGCCCGAGGACCGGGAGAGTGCCCTGCGGTACACCGCCTCGCCGCCGGTGCCCCGGAACGGGGCCGTGCGCGGCCGGGTCGGCAGGCCGCAGCTTCCCCGGCGGCGCGCCCAGGAACATCTCGCGCCCCAGTTGCGCGATGCCCGCGCGCCCCGTCCTGAGGACGATCACGTCGGTCACGACCCGGGGCTGATGGCCGCCTTCCAGCGCGGTATCGGCCTCGCGCAGGCGGCCGAGCCGCGCGACGTGCCGACCGCCAGGGCCGACCGGAGCGGCTGACCCCGACACCGACAACGCCGAGAGCGCAGCCCACGCCTCTCACGCCGACAACGCCGACAACGCCGACAACACCGACAACGCCGACAACGCCGACAACGCCGAGAACATCGAGAACCCCCCGTACTTCAAGGAGTCGATCCCCCATGGCGAGCGATGCGCCGACCGGCCAGGTATCCGATCTCGACTGGCTGATGAGCGGCCTCGTGCAGCGCGTGCCGCACACCCGGAGCGCCGTCCTGCTCTCCTGCGACGGACTCGTGAAGTCGGTCCACGGCCTCGACCCGGACAGCGCCGACCACATGGCGGCCCTGGCCTCGGGGCTGTACTCGCTGGGGCGCAGCGCGGGCCTGCGCTTCGGGGACGGCGGGGACGTGCGCCAAGTGGTCGTGGAGCTGGACTCGACGCTCCTGTTCGTGTCCACCGCGGGTTCCGGCACCTGCCTCGCCGTCCTCGCGGGGCGCGACGCGGACGCCGCCGTCCTCGGGTACGAGATGGCGATGCTCGTGAAGAGCGTGCGGCCCTACCTGGTCACGGCGCCGCGGCAGAGCGCCGCCGAGCCCGCCTCGATGAGGACCTGAGCGTGGGGGCCCCGCACGACGGGCCGTGGCTCGACGACGCCGCGGGGCGGCTCATCCGCCCCTACACGGTCAGCGGCGGACGCACCAGACCCACGGCGGACCTCGATCTGCTGTCGCAGGTGCGGATGACCGGAACGGTCCCGGCCGGCTATCTGGGGCCCGAGCACGCGCAGGCGCTCGGCATGTGCGAGGCCCCCACGTCCGTCGCCGAGATCGCCGCCCAGCTGAAGCTGCCCGCGGTGGTCGCCAAGGTGATCCTCTCCGACCTCGTCGACTGCGGGGCCCTCACGACCAGGGCCCCGGACTACTACCACCACCCAACTGACCGGTCCCTGTTGGAGGCAGTGCTCGATGGACTACGACGACAGCTCTGAGCCCTTCCCCACCGCGCTGAAAATCCTCGTCGCGGGCGGGTTCGGGGTCGGCAAGACGACCTTCGTGGGCGCGGTGAGCGAGATCGCGCCGCTGAGCACGGAGGAGTTGCTCACGACGGTCAGCGAGGGCACCGACGACCTGTCGGGCGTGGAGAACAAGACCACGACGACCGTCGCCATGGACTTCGGCCGCATCACCCTCGACCCCCAGCACGTCCTGTACCTGTTCGGCACCCCCGGGCAGGAGCGCTTCTGGTTCATGTGGGACGAACTGTCCGAGGGCGCGCTCGGCGCGGTGGTCCTCGCGGACACCCGCCGCCTGGAGGACTGCTTCGCCGCCGTCGACTTCTTCGAGCAGCGCGGCATGGGTTTCGTCGTCGCCGTCAACGAGTTCGACGGCGCCCACCGCTACGAGCCGGAGGAGGTGCGCGCGGCCATCGACCTCGACCCGGAGGTGCCGGTGGTCCGCTGCGATGCCCGCATCTCCAGCTCCGGCGTCCAGACGCTCCTCACCCTCGTACGCCACCTGCTCGCCCACGCGCCCGCCACCTCCACCTACGGAGCCCGCACCACATGACCCCTGGAGCACGCCGATGACGTACGAAGCGACCGGCAGGCTGCTGCTCACCCCGGTCGACAAGCAGGCACCGGCACGGGTGCGGCGGCTGCGGGAGCTGGGCCTCGGGGAGCTGTCCGAACCCGCGCTCGACGCGTTCGCCGAACGGCTCGCGCGGGTCCTCGACGCGCCCTACGCCATGGTCAACTTCATCGGTGAGGAACAGCAGTTCTTCGCCGGCCTGCACACGCCGCAGCCCGCGCCGCCCCGCGACCGGGCGGCGGAGCCGGGCACGGGGGTCGTGGGGCGGCACATGGCGCGCGAGCGCGGCTACTGCCCGCACGTGGTGGTGCGGGGCAGAGCGCTGGCCCTGGAGGACGTCGGCGACTTCCCGAGGTTCGCGGGCAATCCGGTCGTCGACGAGCTGGGGATCCGCTCCTATCTGGGCGCGCCCCTCCTCGACCGGTCGGGTCTCGCGCTCGGTACGGTGTGCGTCGCCGATGTGCGGCCGCGGCCCTGGGGGCACGAGGGGCTCGACACCATCAAGTCGATGGCGGCCGAACTCACCGGCCGCATCCTGCGGCGCGAGGACGAGGGGAACGCCGACGCCCCGCTGTGACACCGCCGCGTGCCGCCACCGGCCCCGCTGCGACAACAACGGCCCGCTGCGCCGCCACCGGACCCGCTGCGACAACAACGGCCCGCTGCGCCGCCACCGGCCCCGCTGTGACGCCCTTCCGTCTAGAGGGTCAGCTCCTCTCCGTCGGGGAACGCGATCCGCACCGTCCCGTCCCGCACGGTGCACCCGATCGCCTGCCGCAGGACCTCCGGACGCACCTCGTCCCGGGTGAGCGCGACCACGGTGACGTGGACACTCGCGCCGCCCGGGTGGTCGGGCGCGAGGAGGCACGGCGTGGCCGAGTGCGGGCCGAAGGCGTTGGCCTGCACCTCGCGGACCACGTCGCCCGCCGCGTCGCCCCAGCCGTGCAGCGCCACGACCGCGCTGGTCAGCCCCCCGTCCGTACGTGCGAGCGCCCAGCCGCTGCCGCGCTCGACGCGCGGCGGTGTCCCGTCCGCCACCGCGTACCCGCCTTCGCGGACCGTCGCGCCCGCGGGCGCCCGCACCCGGTGCACGCGGATCTCCCACGGCCCGTACAGCGCGCTGGTGGTGTGGATCGGATACGTGTCGCCGGTGCCGGGGAAGCACGCGTCGTGGCGGGAGGAGGCGATGCGCCCCGCGCAGGTCAGCGGGTGGATGCGGCGGCGGCGTGAGGCGGTGCCGTCCGCGGCGAGCAGCGCCAGGTGGCTGTCCGCGGCCCGGTCCCAGGCGCGCGGCGCCGTCTCCGGGGCCGTCGCGGTCGAGTAGGCGAACTTGGCGTAGTGCGGGTCGTCGGTGGCCGGTGCCTCGTCGTCGTCCGGGGGGTTGTGGTCGCTGCCGTGGTTGACGAGGCGGACGATGCCGTCGTGCCGGGTGCCGTGCAGCAGCCAGCCCGGTTGGGGGAGCGCCGTGTACCGGTCGGACTCCTCGACGGGGAGCGGGAGTTCGCGGTCCGTCCACACCGGGTGGTCCGCGGGCAGCAGCAGACCGAGGAACCCCTTGCTCGCCCAGTACGGCGACGCCGGTCCCGAGTACGCCTGCGTCGACGGCAGATGGGTCCCGTACCAGCCGAGCGGCAGCAGCCCCCGCTCGTCGGGAACCCCGCGCTCCACGAAGTGCCGGGCCGTCCCCGAGGCAAGGCGCCGGGTCAGGCCCGGAGCGAGCGGCGAGCAGTCCGCGAGGGCGCCCAGCCACACCGGCGCCGTGACGGCGAGGCGGTAGGCGAGGGAGCGGCCCTGGTGCACGGGCGCGCCGTCGGCGCCGAAGAAGTGCGGGTAGGTCTCGAGGAACCGGGCCAGGCGCTCCCGGTAGACCTCGCCGCGGCCGCCGTCGCCGTCCGGGCCCGCCATCCGCGCCCAGAGCAGCGGGTACAGGTGCAGGGCCCAGCCGACGTAGTAGTCGTAGTTGCGGCCGTCGCCGTCGCTGTACCAGCCGTCGCCGCGGTACCAGTCCTCGATGCGGTCGAGGCCCCCGTCGATGTCGGCCTGCCGGTGCGGCGCGCCCACCGAGGCGAGGAACTGCTCCGCCACCACCTGGAACAGGCGCCAGTTGTTGTCCCAGGTGCGGGCGGAGACGAAGCCGGAGAGCCAGTCGACGACGCGCTCCCGCACCCCGGTGTCGAGCCGGTCCCAGATCCACGGCCTGGTCTCGTGCAGCCCGATCGCGACGGACGCCGCCTCCACCATCTGCTGCGAGCAGTCCGTGAGTTCCGGCCAGGTCTCGCCGCCGCCCGCCCCGGCCGCACCCCGTCGCTCCGTGCCCGCCGCGATGCCCTGCGCATACCGTTCCACCAGCGCCGGGTCCACCGCGCCGCCCGCACCCGCGATGCGGAACGAGGCCAGCAGGAAGGACCGGGCGAAGCCCTCCAGGCCGTCGGAGACGACCCCCGACCAGCTTCCGCGCCCCGGCAGGCGGTACTGCGCGAACCGCGGCGTCGCGTACGGCAGGAGCGCCTCCAACTGCCGGTCGGCGAGTGCCTCCCAGTGCGCCCGGGTCCAGCCGGTCAAGGGGGAGCGGACACGGTCGGCGGGCGGCAGGGTCAGGTGGGGTGCGGTCATGGACAGCAAGCGTGTACTGCGGCGAGGCTGTACGCCAGATGCTGCCCGGAAGGAAGTGCAAGGAGGTGGCCACGAGGATCCCCTGAACCGCTAGAAATCGCTTTCTGTCTTGTCTCTGCCGACCTCCGCACAGGAAAGGCACCCCATGACCGACCTCCGTCTCGGCGTACTCGGCTACGGCCTGCGTGGCTCGCTCGCCCGCACCGCGCACCGGCCCGGCGCGGGCTTTCGCGTCACCGCCCTCGCCGACCCCGACCCGGCGGCCCGTGCCGCCGCCGCCCGGGACTTCCCCGGAGCCCGGATATCCGCCGACCACCGCAAGGTGACCGAGGACGCCGACGTCGACGCCCTCGTCCTCCTCACCCCCGACCACACCCACGCCGCGCTCGCCTGCGAGGCGCTGCGCGGCGGCAAGCCCGTGTTCGTGGAGAAGCCCCTCGCCACCGACATCGAGTCCTGCGACGCGATCCTGCGCACCGCGTACGAGAGCGGCACCCGGCTGTACGTGGGGCACAACATGCGCCACATGCCGGTCGTCCGGCTGATGCGGGACATCGTCGCGCGCGGCGAGATCGGCGCCGTGAAGACCGTCTGGGTGCGGCACTTCGTCGCCTACGGCGGCGACTGGTACTTCAAGGACTGGCACGCCGAACGGCGGTACACCAACGGTCTGCTGCTCCAGAAGGCCGCGCACGACATCGACGTGCTGCACTGGCTCGCGGGCGGCTACACCCGTCAGGTGCAGGCGCTCGGCGACCTCATGGTCTACGGCGACAACCCGCACCGCCGCGCGCCCGGCGAGCCCAAGGCCGGCGACTGGTACACCGAGGACGGCCACTGGCCGCCGGACACCCAGCGCGCCCTGAACCCCGTCATCGACGTCGAGGACGTGTCCCTGGTCAACATGCGCCTGGACAACGGTGTCCTCGCGGCCTACCAGCAGTGCCACTTCACGCCCGACTACTGGCGCAACTACACCGTCATCGGTGACGCGGGCCGCCTGGAGAACTTCGGCGACGGACCCGGCGGCGTCGTGAAGGTGTGGAACAGCCGGCGCTCGCCGCACCGTACGGACGGGGACGCCGAGTACGCGGTGCCGGACGTGCCGGACGACGACGAGCACGGCGGCGCGGATCCGCTGCTCGTCGCGGAGTTCGTGCGCTTCGCCAAGGACGGCGGAGCCACCGACACCTCGCCGGTCGCCGCGCGCATGGCCGTCGCCGCCGGGGTGCGGGCCACCCAGTCGCTGCGGGACGGCGGCAGGCCGCGCGAGGTACCGGAACTCGATCCGGAGCTGGTCGCCTACTTCGCCCGGGGGCAGGTCCGCTAGGCCTGTCCCGCGCTTCCCCCGGCGGGCCCGCGTGCGGGCGGGCCACCGGGACCCGGTCTGAAGCGAACCCGGTCTGAAGCAAACCCGGTCTGAAGGAAAGCTGCGACAGCGCTTAAGAAATCCTCGATGGACCAGGGCCGCGAGGTACGGAAGATTGCTGTGCGTCGGTGTGCGACCGGTGTGGGCCACCGGTACGGGACGTGCGCGAGTCGTACGGGACGCCGGCGACCCCCTGAGGCACGACAGGAGCCGTCGCGTGAAAGCGCTGGTCAAGGAGAAAGCGGAGCCGGGTCTCCGACTGATGGAGGTACCGGAGCCGGAGATCGGCGCCGGGGACGTACTGATCAAGGTGCTTCGCACCGGCATCTGCGGTACCGACCTGCACATCCGGGCCTGGGACGGCTGGGCCCAGCAGACCATCGCGGCGCCGCTCGTCGTCGGGCACGAGTTCGTCGGCGAGGTCGTCGAGACCGGCCACGACGTCGCCGACATCAAGGCGGGCGACCTGGTCAGCGGCGAGGGCCACCTGGTCTGCGGCAAGTGCCGCAACTGTCTCGCCGGACGCCGCCACCTGTGCCGCGCCACCGTCGGCCTGGGCGTCGGCCGCGACGGTGCCTTCGCCGAGTACGTCGCGCTGCCCGCCTCCAACGTGTGGGTGCACCGGGTGCCGGTGGACCTGGACGTCGCCGCGATCTTCGACCCGTTCGGCAACGCCGTGCACACCGCGCTCTCCTTCCCGCTGGTCGGCGAGGACGTGCTGATCACCGGCGCCGGACCCATCGGCCTGATGGCCGCCGCCGTCGCCAAGCACGCGGGCGCCCGCAACGTCGTCATCACCGACGTCAGCGAGGAGCGCCTGCAACTCGCCCGCAAGACCGGTGTCAGCCTCGCGCTCAATGTCGCCGAGTCGACCATCGCCGACGGCCAGCGCGCGCTCGGTCTGCGCGAGGGCTTCGACATCGGCCTGGAGATGTCCGGCAATCCGCGCGCGATGCGCGACATGGTCGCCAACATGACCCACGGCGGCAAGATCGCCATGCTCGGCCTGCCCGCCGAGGAGTTCGCCGTCGACTGGGCCCGGATCGTCACCTCGATGATCACCATCAAGGGCATCTACGGCCGTGAGATGTTCGAGACCTGGTACGCCATGTCGGTGCTGCTCGAAGGCGGCCTCGACCTCGCCCCCGTGATCACGGGACGGTACGGGTACCGCGACTTCCAGGAGGCCTTCGACGACGCGGCGAGCGGCCGCGGCGGCAAGGTCATCCTCGACTGGACCGCCTGAGCCGCACGGCTCGGCCCTGCCCCCCGAACTCCCTCACCCCGCGAAGGACTTCTCGATGTTCGACTCCGTACGCGACGACCTCGCCGCCACCCTCGACGAGATCCGCGCCGCCGGTCTGCACAAGCCCGAGCGCGTCATCGGCACCCCGCAGTCCGCGACGGTCGCCGTCACCTCGGGCGGCCGCCCCGGCGAGGTGCTGAACTTCTGCGCGAACAACTACCTCGGCCTCGCCGACCACCCCGAGGTGATCGCCGCCGCGCACGAGGCGCTCGACCGCTGGGGCTACGGCATGGCGTCCGTACGCTTCATCTGCGGCACCCAGGAGGTGCACAAGGAACTGGAGGCGCGGCTCTCGGCGTTCCTCGGCCAGGAGGACACGATCCTCTACTCCTCCTGCTTCGACGCCAACGGCGGTGTCTTCGAGACCCTGCTCGGCGCGGAGGACGCGGTGATCTCCGACGCCCTCAACCACGCCTCGATCATCGACGGCATCCGCCTGTCCAAGGCCCGCCGGTTCCGCTACGCCAACCGCGACATGGCCGACCTGGAGAAGCAGCTCAAGGAGGCCACCGAGGGCGGCGCCCGGCGCAAGCTGATCGTCACCGACGGCGTGTTCTCCATGGACGGCTACGTCGCCCCGCTCGCCGACATCTGCGACCTCGCCGAGCGCTACGACGCCATGGTCATGGTCGACGACTCGCACGCCGTCGGCTTCGTCGGCCCCGGCGGCCGGGGCACGCCCGAGCTGCACGGCGTCATGGACCGCGTCGACGTCATCACCGGCACGCTCGGCAAGGCGCTCGGCGGTGCCTCCGGCGGGTATGTCGCCGCGCGCGCCGAGATCGTCGCCCTGCTGCGCCAGCGTTCGCGCCCCTACCTCTTCTCCAACACCCTCGCCCCCGTCATCGCGGCTGCCTCGCTGAAGGTCCTCGACCTCCTTGAGTCGGCCGGTGACCTGCGGGAACGCCTCGTCGCGAACACCGCTCTGTTCCGGTCCCGGATGTCCGCCGAGGGCTTCGACGTACTTCCCGGCGACCACGCGATCGCGCCCGTCATGATCGGCGACGCGGCGGTGGCGGGCCGCATGGCCGAGCTTCTCCTGGAGCGCGGCGTGTACGTGATCGGCTTCTCCTACCCCGTCGTCCCGCAGGGGCAGGCCCGGATCCGGGTGCAGCTCTCCGCCGCGCATTCCGCTCAGGACGTGGACCGGGCGGTCGACGCCTTTGTCGCTGCGCGGGCCGAGCTGGGCCCGACGGGGGTGTAGCTCGAACGCCGGAAGGGCTGAGGGCCCCCGGCGGGCGGGTGCGAGAATGCGGGCATGATCGAAGCTCGGCGGCTGCACATCCTGCGCGCGGTGGCGGACCACCGGACCGTCACCGCCGCCGCAGCCGCCCTGTACCTCACGCCCTCGGCCGTCTCCCAGCAGCTCACCGCCCTGGAGCAGGAGACGGGCCACCGCCTGGTGGAGCGCTCCGCCAGGGGGGTGCGCCTCACCCCGGCCGGCGAGATCCTGCTGGCCCACACGAACGCCGTCCTCGCCCAGCTGGAGCGCGCGGAGGCCGAGCTGGCCGCGTACAGCTCCGGTGCGGCGGGCACGGTGACCCTCGCGTCCTTCGCCACCGGCATCGGACTCGTCGTGGCCCCCGCCCTCGCCTGGCTGGCCGAGACCGCGCCCGGGATCCGGGTGCGGGTCCAGGACGCCGAGGGCGACGCCAGCCTGCCGATGGTCCTCGACCGGCAGGTGGACGTCGCCGTGGCCGTGGAGTACCGGGGCGCGCCCGGCGCCGACGACTCCCGGCTCACCCGCGTCGCGCTGTACGCCGAGCCGTTCGACGCCGTGCTGCCCGGCGGGCACCGCGCGGCCGACAGCGAGCGGATCCCCCTCGCCGAGCTGGCCAAGGACCCGTGGATCGGGCCCTTCCCCGGCAACCCCTGCCACGACGTGGTGGTGCTCGCCTGTGAGCAGGCCGGGTTCCAGCCGGTCCTGGAACACACGTCGGACGACTTCCGGGCGGTCGTCGCGCTGGCCGCGGCGGGCGCGGGCGTCGCCCTCGTACCGCGATCGGCGCTGCGGGGCATGGAGGTCACCGGCGCCGTGGTCCGGCCCGTGGACGGCAACGCGCCCACACGACGGGTCTTCGCCGCGGTGCGCACGGGTGCGGAGGGCCATCCGCTGATCGCTCCCGTGCTCGACGCGCTGGGCGAAGCGGCCGGATAGCGGCAGCCGCCCGGAAGCAGCGGACGGGACGTGCACGCATTCCGCCGATGGCGGCGTGCTGAGCGCTGTGGTGGTTGGTGTACTTCCGGCGGTGGAACGAACGCTCTATCCGATGCTGCTGTTCGCTCAGGCCGGGCCGGGGATCGCCGTCGGCACGCCGTTCGGTACGGGATTGACACCACGTGGGCGGGGCAGGGTGTGCCGCACAGCCCACGTCAAGGAGAACGCCGATGCCGGACCACGACCACGCCACCGGGGCAGGGGTCACCCACACCGCGGGACTGCTGAACGCGCCCGACGGCGTGCCCGTCGCCACCTACACCTGGCTGCCCGCCGAGGCCAGGCCCCGCGCGGTCGTGCAGATCGCGCACGGCGCCGCCGAGCACGGCCTGCGCTACGACCGCTTCGCCCGCCACCTGGCCCGGCACGGGTACGGGGTCGTCGCCTCCGACCACCGGGGCCACGGAGCCACTGCCCAGTCCACGGGCGGCTACGGGGTGACCGACACCACCGGCACCACCGGCGACGCAGCCCTGGATTCCGGGGCCGACAGCTGGCGGGCCGTCGTCGACGACCTGAAGGCCATCGGCGACCAGGTCCGCGCCCTGCACCCGGACGTCCCGGTCGTGCTGCTCGGCCACAGCCTGGGCTCGATGCTCGCGCGCGACTACGCCCAGGAGTACCCGGACACCCTCACCGGACTGATCCTCTCCGGTACGTTCCGCTCGCTGCCGGGCGCCGAGACCGACACGGCGCTCGCCCGGCTCGGCGCGGAGATCACCGAGGGCGGCAGGGCGGCGCCCTCGTCGTTCGTCGGGGAGCTCTTCGCCTCCTTCAACGACCCCTTCGCGCACCGCACCGGCTTCGAGTGGCTCTCCCGCGACGAGGCGGAGGTCGACGCGTACGCGGCCGACGAGCGCTGCGGCTTCGCCTTCTCGGCGGGCCTCTCGTACGACTGGATCCGCGCCGTCCGAAAGATCAACGACCCGCGGAACCTGGCCCGGATCCCCGCCGACCTGCCCGTGCACGTCGCCGTCGGCACCGAGGACCCCTGCAACCAGCGGATGACGCTCGTGTACGAACTCCTCGAGGACTTCCGGTACGCGGGTGTGCAGGACCTGACCTGGAAGGGGTACGAGGGCGCGCGGCACGAGATCCTCAACGAGACGAACAGGGACGAGGTGCAGCAGGACCTGACGGACTGGCTGGACGCGCGGATTCCGTGAGCCGGGGTCCGCGACGGCGGACTTCGCGAGGACGATTGTCAGTCGGGTTGGCTACCGTTCTGGCCATGGTCAACGCCGACGACGTACGCCGCACCGCGCTCGCCCTCCCGGACACCACGGAGAAGGTCGCCTGGTCCATGCCGACCTTCAGGGTCGCGGGAAAGATGTTCGCCACGCTCCCCGAGGACGAGACGTCCATCGCGGTGCGCTGCCCGAAGCTGGAGCGCGACGAACTGGCGCTCGCCGAGCCGGACAAGTTCTGGATCGCGGAGCACGAGGCGAGCTTCGCCTGGGTGCGGGTGCGCCTCAAAGCCGTGGACCAGGAGGAGCTCGGCGACATCCTCGCCGACTCCTGGCGCCAGGCCGCGCCCACCCGACTCCTCGACGCGCACCCGGAGTTGGGGTTGCCCGCGGGGGAGTGAGCCGCGCGCCGCCCACCCGCCGGCGGCGGAAATCCGGCTGAGCGTGGCCGGATCCCGTGGCATGATCCTGCGCGGTCGTGACGTCGGGCGGTGTCAGCGGAGGGGCGGAGATGACAGGGGAGTCGTCGGGGGACAGGGGGTCGGGGGACATACGGGGCGCGCGCGGGCTGTGGAGCCGGGACTTCGGGCTCTTCTTCGTGGCACGCGCCGTGGCCAAGCTAGGTGACACCATGCTGCCGGTCGCCCTGGCGGCCGGAATGCTGCGGCACGGATACGGGGCGGGTGCCGTCGGCCTCGCGATGGCCGCGACCGCCGCCTGCTTCGCCGGGCTCGTCGTCTTCGGAGGGGTCTTCGCCGACCGGTTCAGCACCCGCCTGCTGATGATCGGCGCCGACGCCGTACGGCTCGTCACACAGTCGCTCGCGGCCGTCTTCTTCCTCACCGGACGCGTGGTGCTCTGGGAGATCTGCCTGATCGGCGCCGTCAACGGCGCCGCGGCCGCCGTCTTCCAGCCCGGCGTCGCGAGCACCGTGCCCCGGCTCGCGGCGGACGTGCAGAAGGCCAACGGCACCATCCGCGTGGCCGAGTCCGGCGCGCAGCTCGCCGGGCCCGCCGTCGCCGGTGTGCTCGTCGGCGTGGCCTCGCCCGCCGCCGTCTTCGCCGCGCACGCGGGCACGTACGCGCTGAGCGCCCTGTGTCTGCTGCTGCTCAGGCTGCCGCCCGCCGCGCCCGGCACGCACGGGCCGAGCCTCGGCTTCAGGAAGGACCTCGCCGTCGGCTGGCGGGAGTTCCGCGCGCGCACCTGGCTCTGGGGCGTGATCGCCATCTGGTGCGTCCTGATGATCACGACGACGGGCCCCGCGACGCCCCTGGTCGCCGTCACCGTCGTCGAGGAGCACGGCTCGGGCGCCTACGGCCTGGTCAACTCGGCCCTCGGCGCCGGGACGGTGATCGGCGGCCTGGTCGCCCTGCGGCTGCGGCCCCGCCGGATGCTGCGGGCCGGGGCCTGCGCCCTCATCGGCTTCGCCGCGTTTCCGGCTGCCGTCGGGGCGCAGCTCGGTGTGGGGCTCATGGCGGCGGGGGCCGCGGTCGCGGGGGCCGGTACGTCGTTCTGGGCGGTGATGTGGGCCACGAGCGTCCAGACGCAGGTGCCGCCGGACGTTCTCAACCGCATCCACGCGTACGACGTCGCCGGGTCCCTGGCGATGCTGCCCGTCGGGCAGGCGCTTGCCGGGCCTGCGGCCGGGCTGCTCGGGGCGGAGCGGGTGCTTCTGATCGGGGCCGGGATGACGTTGGTGGTGTGTGCGGCGCTGTTGGCCGTGCCGGCGATCCGGGGGTTGGTGCGGGTGGAGTCGGCACTTCGCGCCTCGTCCTCGAACGCCGGACGGGTCGGCAACAGCCCCTCCGGCGTTTGAGGAGCGGGGGCTGGGGCGGAGCCCCGGTTTCGGGAGCCCGCCGCGGGAACCCCTCCCTCACCTCAGAAAGCGGCCGATCCGCTCGCGGAGGGACGCGGCGTCGAGGCCGTGCGCCCGCACATGCTCGTCCACCCGGCCGTAGCGGCGCAGCTCCCCGCGCCCGACGCCGAGGCCGAGCACCCGGTGCTCCACCTCGACGAGGGCATCGTTGGCCGCGGCCGTCGACGTACCGGCGAGATACGGCTCGACGAGCACGACGTCCGCCCTCGCGGCCCCGACCGCCCGCCGCAGCGCCGCCCCGTCGAAGGGCCGCACCGTCGTCGCGTACAGCACCGTCACATCGAGGCCCTCCGTCGCGGCGAGCACCTGGTCGAGCAGCGGCCCGACGGCGACGACGACACCGCGCCCGCCCTCCCGCACGGTCAGGAAGTGCTCGCCGTCCACCGGCATGGGCTCCGCGTTGGCCTGTACGGAGAGCCGCACGTACGCCTTGGTGTCGCTGCCGGTGCCGGGGGCGACGGCGTGCCGCAGCAGCGTCTCGGCCTCGTCCGGGTGGCCGGGCACGTACACCGACCAGTCCTCCAGGGTGTCCATCAGCGCCACGTCACCCGGCGACATATGGGTGAAGCCGCCCTCAGGCCAGTCGAAGGACGCCGCCGCGCTGACCAGGACACCGCCCAGACCCTGATGCCCGAAGTCCAGCTTGATCTGTTCGAAGGGCCGCTCCACGAGGAAGCTCGCGAAGGTGTGGACGACGGGCCGCAGCCCCGCGAGCGCGAGACCGGCGCCCGCGCCGACCAGCAGCTGCTCCCTGATGCCGACGTTGATCACCCGGTCGGGATGCGCGTGCGCCGACTCCTGGAAGGCGTCCTTGCCGATCTCGGCGAGCACGACGGCGACGCGGGGATCCTCGTCGAGAAGCCGTGCCATGACGGGGGCGAACCGGTCTCGCATGGTGTCCATGGGGTGTCCTTCCGGCGGGAGGAAAAGAAGAAGGGGGAGAGAAGGGAAGAAGAAGGGGAGACGGGGGAGCAGGCGAGGTGGGGGAAACAGACGGGGGAAACAGGCGAGGCAGGGGCGGGAGGAAGCGGCGAGCAGGGCGCTGCCGCGTTACTTCGGCTCCCCCGCGTACTCCTTCGACTCCACCCGCGCCACCACCACATGCGGCCGCCCGGCGTGCGGCGCCGTGAACGCCTCGTACAGCGCGGCGTGATCGCGTCCGTCGACGGTGCGCGCGGACCACCCGGCCGCCTCGAAGCGGGCGGCGATACCACCGGGCCTGGCGTAGCTGGCGGAGGCGTTGTCGATGACCAGGGTGTGGAGCTGTTCCAGACCGGCGGGCCCGGCGTAGGCGACGGCCTCGTGATTGCTGCCCTCGTCCATCTCGGCGTCCCCGACGAGCACCCACACCCGGGGGTCCGTGAGGCCCTGGGCCCGCAGGCCGAGTGCCGTGCCCACCGCGAGCGGAAGGCCGTGGCCGAGCGATCCGCTGCCGATCTCGGCGCCCGGTACGAGCACCCGGTCCGGGTGGTGGCCGAGCGGCGAGTCGTACGAGCCGAAGCCCTCCAGCCAGTCCACGGGCAGGAAGCCCTTGGCGGCGAGGACCGCGTAATAGGCCATCGGGCCGTGCCCCTTGGACAGCAGGAAGCGGTCGCGGGCCGGGTCGTCGACCCGTGCGGGGGTGACCCTCAGCACCTGGTCGTAGAGGACCCACAGCGCGTCGAGCGTGGATGTCGCCGCGGGGCCGTGCTTCTCGTCGCCCGTCATGCGGCTCATCAGATGGGGCAGGTCCGCGTAGGCGTAGGTGCGCTCCGTTGTCGTCGTCATGGCACCGAGCGTGCAACTTCAACCGGACTTGAGGTCAAGCGGCGGGAAGGCGTGAGCGATCACCGCCCCGAGTGCGGTATTGTTTCGGTGCGCGTTCGGCCAGGGGAAACCCCAGGTCATACGGGCAACGGGACGTGGCGCAGCTTGGTAGCGCACTTGACTGGGGGTCAAGGGGTCGCAGGTTCAAATCCTGTCGTCCCGACCGCTTCACAGCAGGTCGAAGCAGGTCGAAGGCCGCTTTCGCAGAGATGCGAGGGCGGCCTTTCGTGTTGCTCCGCCCTGGGCGCGGTCCCGCGCACCACCCGCCCCCGGAGTTCTGTGACCGCAGTCACATTTCGCAGGGGTCATTATGAGCCGGACCGTCGTCATGCGGTCGGCGTGACGCGATGCGGACGCCCCCCTTCCCCGGCATGGATAAAAGCGTCAGGGCTTTCACCCGGCCCGATGGCATTTGTCGCCGGATCCCCGGAAGGCCGAGCGAGCCGAAATGGCCAGACTGCGGAAATCCGCCCCTTGAACACCGGACGACCTGGTGGCGGCGGGTCGCCGCCGCCTAGGATCGCCGACGCGAACCTGCGCAGCGGCATGCCGTCCGGGCGCCGCCCCATCACTGTCCCATCCGGAGAATTTCTCGGGAAATTCAAGAGGGAGTGGAAATGTTCACGGGCGGATCGGTAAGTCTCGTATCGCTGTCGCCGGCACCCGCACCGACTCCTGCGTCCGCTCCGGCACCGTCGCCGACCGACGAAATCCGCTATCTGCACACCCTGGGCCCCACCGGCACCAACCTGGAGTCCGCGGCCCATCTGTGGTTCCGCAGACAGGGCCGCGCGGGCGAGGGCCGGGTCGTGCTGCACACCTCCCTCGAACAGGCCATGGGCAGCGTGCCGAGAACCGGCGAACACGCCCTGCTGGCCTGTGCCGTCTACCCCGAACTGCACACCCTCGTCTTCGGCAACCTGCTCACCTGCCGCATGGTGGACTGCTTCCTGTGGCCCACCCACGAGATGGTGTTCGCCGTGCCGCCGGGGGCGTCCGCCGAACCCCGCACCGTCGCCACCCATCCCGCCCCGGCCGGACTCGTGCCGGCCACGAGCACCCGCCGCCTTGTGACCAGCAACGCGCAGGCGGCCATCGACTGCGCCGAGGGCAGGGTCGAGGGCTGCGTCACCACCGTGGTCGCCGCCCGCGCCCACGGCCTGCGGGTCCTGCGCAGCTACGGCGAGGTGCCCATGGTCTTCACCGTCCACCACGTGCGGGAGGGCGACCGGTGAGCGGGCCGGAGACCGCGTACCGCCTCAAGGACGGACTGCTCGACGAGGCGGCCCGGCTCGGCCGCACCCTGATCCCGCGCGTCGACGCCTTCCGCGTCCGCCAGCGCGACGACGGGACGATCCCCGACCCGGACGACCGCGACCGGCGCGCCCTCGCCGCCCTCAAGGACGAGGCCGTCGCCTGGTTCGCCGCCCACGGCAGGAGCGCCCAGGCCGACGCGCTCGCCGCCGACACCGACGACTGGCTGGCCGCCGGGCTCGACACACCCCCGCACTTCGCCCGCAGCCGTGACGCGCTCACCGCGCCCGCCGACGGCGACTGGGCCGCGTTCCTCGCCCCCGTGCAGACCACCAACAGCGCCCCGCCGGTCGGCAGGCGCCTGGAGTTCTTCCTCGTACGCCGCAAAGAACCCGACGCGCTCCCCGAACTCGCCGTCCACTATCCGCACCCCAAGAACAACTGCCAGGCCACCGTGCTGCTCGCGGGCAGCACGGGGCTGCGCGAGGGCAACTGCATCGTCTTCTTCCCGGAGAATGTCGCCGCCCACGACAAGGTGCTCGAACAGAAGTACGCAATTTTCTTCTTCAATAAATTCCGCAGAATTCACGAGCGGTTCGCACTGCCGTCCGCGCAGGCCGTGCTCACCCCCGACAGCGTGCCCCAGGATTCGGCCGGACTCGATCCCGAGGTGTGTTATCAGGCCCGCTCCGTGTGGGGATATCTGCACGACTACTTCCACCACCAGGGCCGGTGGCCGCTCGACCGGCACGTGAAGCTCAAGATGAACTGGTTCATCGGCCTTCTCGAAGAGCTGAAGGTCGACGCCAGGACCGCGCTCGCCTGCCACACGGACACCCTCGTGCCCTACGCCGACGAGCAGATCGCGATGATCCTGCTGGAGCGGATGTTCCGGTACCCGCTCGACGCGCACGCCGTCCGCAACTTCGACGCGGGCACCGGGGTCTTCCTCTACTCCTGGCTGCGCGAGCACCGGGCGCTCGTGACCGACGGCGACGGTCTGCTGCGCCTTGACCGGGAGCGGGTCGTCGAAGCGCTCCAGGACTTGGTCGACGCGATCGAGGGTATGGAAGCGGCTGTCCGGACGCCCGCGGAGTACCGCACGGCGGCCAGGGAACTGGTGCGCACCCTGCTGCGCCCCGGCGCGGAAGGAGACCGCTACGCCTTCACCGACGACCAGCGAGCGCTCCTGCGCGCCCGGCAGCGGCTCGCCGCGCTGCCCCCGCTGCACTTCGCGCCCGCGGAGCTGTGAACCCGCGGAGCGGTGCACCCGCGGAGCTGTGAACCACGTCCCGCGCACCCCAGACCAGGAGACGAGCAGGCATGGCAAGCCTTGACCGGGCCACGATGGAAGCCGCCGTGCGGCAGTACTTCGAGGCGTGCAACAAAGTCGACCGCGACCTCTTCGCGCGCGTCCTGTCCGAGCAGGTCGTGCACTACCTCGCCCACGGCATGGCCGGGCCCGTGCACGGCATCGACCCGATCGTGGAGCGCTGGGGCGCCGACGTGCGCGCCAACTCCTCGTACTGGGCCGTGGACGCCGTCTACGCCGACGAGCACACCCGTGCCGCCGTCTGCGAGTGGACCGCCTTCAAGCCGCGCCTCGGCAAGGTGCTGCGCGGCACCGAGGTCTACCGCTTCGACGACGCGGGCCTGATCGACGAGGTCCGCATCTACTACGCGTCCCGCCGCGACGACACCGAGCCCGCCAACGAACTCGAAGGCTTCCCCTACGCCGAGCGCGGATTCGCCACATGACCGGGGCCGCCCCCGCCCCGGCGCCCACCGCCCCGCTGGCCGACCGGGACGGCGTCATCTGGCTCGACGGCGCCTTCGTCCCCTGGCGCGAGGCCCACCTGCACGTCCTCAGCCACGGACTGCACTACGGCGGCAGCGTCTTCGAGGGCGAACGGGTCTACGACGGCCGTGTCTTCAAGCTCCACGAACACAGCGAACGGCTCGTCGCGTCGGCCCGTCACATGGGCTACGGGCTGCCCTGGACCGCCGCCGAACTCGACGCCGCCACCCGCGAGGCCGTCGCCGCCGCCGGTCTCACCGACGGCTATGTACGGCCCGTCGCCTGGCGCGGCGGCGACACCCTGCGCCTGGCCGCCCCCGACGCCACCGTGCACGTGGCCGTCGCCGCCTGGCCCTGGCCGCGGGTCTTCGACGACGGGCCGCGCGGCATCGGCCTGCACACCTCGCGCTGGCGCCGCCCCGCCCCCGACACCGCACCCGTGCGCGCCAAGGCCGCCGCCCTGTACGCGCTCGGCGCCCTCGCCGGACAGGAGGCGGAGGCCGCGGGCCGCGACGACGCGCTGCTGCTCGACCACCGCGGGCGGCTCGCCGAGGCCACCGGCGCCAACCTGTTCCTCGTCATCGACGGCGACCTGCACACCCCGCCCCCCGACTGCGTCCTGGACGGCATCACCCGCCGCACCGTCATCGGCCTCGCCCGCGACCGGGGCCTCACCGTCGTCGAACGCCACCTCGACCCCGCCGAACTCGACCGCGCCACCGAGGTGTTCCTCACCGGCACGGCCTACGAGGTCCAGCCGGTCACATCCGTCGACGACCGCACCTTCCCGCTGGGCGAGGTGGGCGCCACGCTGGCCCGCGCGTACGCGGAACGGGTACGGGCCGCCGAAGACGGGACGGCGGACGATCCCCCTGATTCCGCTGACTCTCCTGACTCCCCTGACTCCCCTGATCCCGCCGAGCCGACTGCCGCGCCCGCCGCCTCCGCGGCCGGGCCGAGCGAGAGCGGATGACGGGGAGCGGGGCCGAGCGCGGGCGCCCCGCGGTGCCCGCCGACGCGCGCCGGGCCGCCTGGGTGGCGGGCGCCAGGGCGGCCGTGCCGTTCACGGTCGCCATCTTTGCGTTCGGGATCTCCTTCGGGGTGCTCGCCAAGGGCGCGGGCTTCGACGCGCTCGCCGCGACGTCGATGTCCGGTCTCGTCTTCGTCGGCTCCTCGCAGTTCGCGGCCGTCTCGGTGATCGTCAACGGTGGCGGCTGGGCGGCGGCGGCCGTCGCGGGAACGCTCCTGAACCTGCGCTACCTGGTGATGGGCTTCGCCATCCTGCCCGCGCTGCGCGGCGGCCGGGCCCGGCGTGCCGTCGAGTCCCAGCTCGTCATCGAGGAGTCCTGGGCCATCGCCAGCGACGCCGACGGCCGCTTCGACCGGGTGCGTCTGCTGTCCTCCGGGGTGGTGCTCTGGCTCGGCTGGGTCCTCGGCACCCTGCTCGGGGCGCTCGGCCCCTTCAAGGCCGTGGACATCCTCACCTACGGACTCGACGCCGTCTCACCGGTGCTGTTCTTCCTGCTGCTCGCGCCGCACCTCGGCACCGCGCGCAAGCGGACGGCCGCCGTCACCGCGGCCGGCTGCGCCGTGCTGCTCACGGCCGTAGCGGTGCCCGACACGGCCATCGCCGTGGCCTGCGTCGTCGCCGTCGTATGGACCTGGAGGGCCCGTTGAGCAGCGACCCGTGGATCGTCGTCGGCGCCCTGGTGGTGACCACGTTCCTCATCAAGGGCGCGGGTTCCCTGGTGATGGGCGACCGCGAACTGCCCGCCTGGTTCCCGCGGTTCGTGGAGTATCTGACGCCCGCGCTGCTCGCCGTCCTGGTGGTCACGCAGCTGGTGGGCTCGGCGGGCGCGCACGGCATGACCTTCGACGCCCGGATCGCGGGCTTCGCGGGGGCTCTGGTGGCCTGGCGTCTGAAGGCGCCCGTGCCGCTCGTCATCCTGGTGGCCGCGGCGGTCACGGCGGGGGTGCGGGCGCTGGGCTGACCCCGTCGGCCGCGGACCGCACGGCGGCGGCGACCTCCAGGGCCGCCGCGAGCCCCGGCTGGTACCCGCACGTGCGGTGCAGTCGTACGGACCGCTCCACGGTTCTCGCCGCCCTGCCGGGCTGGCCGAGGGCCAGCTGCACGCGGGCGAGTTCGGTGCGCGCCGCCCCTTCGGCGATCCGCAGCCCGGCCTGCCGCGCCGCGCCGAGGGCCCGCCGGGTGCAGGCGAGGGCCTCCCCGTAGTCGCCCTGCTCCCGGTGCACCGCGGCGAGCCCCACCGAGGCCTCGGACTCGGCCCGGCGGCAGCCCGTCGCGCGCGCCGCCCGCAGGGCCCGTTCGTGGTGGTCGAGCGCGCCCGGCGCGTCGTCGAGGCTCAGGAGCACCGTCCCGATCGTGTTGAGGGCGTCCGGCTCCACCAGGCGCCGCCGGGTGCGGTGGGTGACACCGAGGGCGTCCACGGCGTACTTGAGGGCGAGCCGCGGGTCGCCGCCGTCCCTGCACACCACCGCGAGGGCGTTGAGCGCGCCCTCGGCCGCGTACGTGGACAGCAGCCTGCCGTCGACGGCGAGCGCACGGGTGAGCAGGTGCTGAGCCTCGTCCGCCGCGCCGAGCGCGTGCCGGGCGCTGGCGAGACCCCACAGGGAGAGCATGACGGTGTGCTGGTCCGCGGAGCGGTCGGCGTGCTCCCGGGCCCGTGTGAAGTGCGCGAGGGCCGTCTCGACGCGGCCCTGGTCGAGGCGGACGGCGCCGAGCAGGAACAGCGCCCACGCCGCACCGGCGGGCTGCCCACCCTCCTCGTACAGCGCGAGGGCGCGTTCGGCGTCGTGGGCCGCCTGGTCGAGGGCGCCGTGCTCGCGGTGCGCGGCGGCGAGCCCGAGGACGCCGCCGGCCCGCTCCACGGGCGCCCCCGTGCGGGTGAACAGCGTCTCCGCGTGGGCGCTGTGCCACAGCGCCTCGTCGTGCCGGGCCAGCTCCCACAGGACGTAGCACAGGCTCCAGTGCATGACGGCCCGCGCGTGGTCGTCCCCCTCGGCCTCGGCGGCCCGCAGCCCGGCGCCCGCGACCCGCAGCCAGTCGGTGCGTCTGCCGTGCTCCATGAGGTGGCCGTGCAGGGCGAGGGCGAACTTCCAGGCGAAGGGGCGCGGACCGTGCCGGACGGCGTGCTGGGTGCAGGCGAGCAGCACCGGACGTTCGTCGTCGAGCCAGGCGAGGGCGTCGGCGGGGCCGCGGAAGACGAGGGGCGCCGTGGGGGAGCCGTCCGGTTCCGGCGGGTCGGCCGCGTACCAGGAGTAGAAGGTCCCGTACAGCAGATGGGCGGCCCGCTCGGCGGTCGCGAGGCACCATGTGAGCAGCCGCTCGACGGCCTGTTCACGCAGCTCGGCGGTGTCCTCCGCCTCGGCCCGCTCACGGGCGAAGAGAGCGACGAGGGCGTGCAGGTGGAACCGGCCGGGGTGGGGCGTCTCCAGGAGGTTGCGGGAGACGAGCTGGTCCAGGAGCCGGGCGGTCGCGGGCAGCGCGGCCCCGGCGAGGGCGGCGGCGGCCGGGGCGGAGATCTCGGGCCCCGGCGCGAGGGCGAGCAGCCGCAGCAGGTTCCGCTCGGGCGTGGGCAGGGACCGGTAGGAGAGCGCGAGGACGCTGCGCACACCGGTGTGCGCGTCGTGGTCGAGGGTGAGCGTGTCGAGGCCTTCGGCGCCGCGCAGCTGCCGTACGACCTCCGCGATCGGCGGGTTGCGGTCGCCGATGAGGTGGGCGGCGACGATCCGTACGGCCAGCGGGAGCAGTCCGCACCGCCGGACGGCCTCGGCGGCCGCCTCCGGCTCGTGCCGCACCCGGTCCGCGCCGATGACGCGGGCGAGCAGCGCGAGGGCCTCCTCCTCGCCGAACACGGCGAGGCTCACCCGGTGGGCGTCGTGGAAGGCGGTCAGGCCCCGCAGGTCGTAGCGGCTGGTGACGACGACGAAGCAGGTGGGCGACCCGGGCAGGAGCGGCCGCACCTGCTCCAGGCCGGCCGCGTCGTCCAGGAGGATCAGCATGCGCTTGCCCGCGAGCAGCGAGCGGTACAGCGCGGCCTTCTCGTCGGTGTTCTCGGGCAGGTGCGCGGTGGAGACGCCGAGGGCGCGCAGGAGCTGGCCCAGGGCCTCGTCGGCGGTGGTCGGGGGCGCCGGGTCGTGGCCGCGCAGGTTCGCGTAGAGCTGGCCGTCGGGGAAGCGGTCGGCCACGCGGTGCATCCAGTGCACGGCGAGCGCGGTCTTGCCGACGCCCGCCATGCCGGAGACGGAGGAGATCACCAGGGTCTGTCCCGGGCCGGTCTCGTGCTGCGCGAGGAGCGCGTCGAGCTGGCGCAGATAGTCGGCGCGGCCGGTGAAGCTGGCGATGTCGGGCGGGAGCTGGCGGGGCACGGGGCGGACGGGAGGCAGGGGAGCGGCGGCGGGCGCGCGGTCGGCGGCCGGGCCCGGGGCACCGGTGAGGTCGGGGTCCCCGACGAGGACGCGCTGGTGGAGTTCCTTGATGCGGCGACCGGGCTCGATGCCCACCTCGTCGTCGAGGAGCTGGTAGAAGTCGCGGTACGTGGCGAGGGCGTCGGCCTGGCGCCCGGAGCGGTGCAGCGCCAGCATCAGCTGGCAGCGCAGCCGTTCGCGCAGCGGGAACTCGGCGACCAGGGCGGTCAGTTCGGCCACCGACTCCTCGTACCGTCCGAGTTCGACGAGGGCGTCGAGACGGTCCTCGCGGGCCACCAGGCGCAGCTCGCCCAGGCGTTCCGCCTCGGCGAGGGCGAAGCTGCGGTCGCTCACCCCTTCGAGGGCGGGACCCGTCCACAGGGCCAGGGCCTCGTCGAGGTGGGCGACCACGGAGCCGGTGTCGCCGTCGACGGCTGCCTTGCGGGCCCGGTCGGTGAGGTGCACGAAGCGCAGGGCGTCGATCTGGTCGTCGGTGACCTCCAGGGTGTAACTGGTGTTGCTGCGGGCCCCGGCGCTGAGGAGGACCTCGAAGCCGGAGGTGGCCCGCCGGCCCGGCTCCAGGATGCGGCGCAGATGCAGGACGTGGGTGCGCAGCGCGCTGACCGCCCCGTCGGGGGTGTCGCCCTCCCACAGGAGCTCGGCGAGCCGGGAGGTGCTCACGGGGTGGCCGCGGGCGAGCGCGAGGGCGGCGAGCAGTGCGCGCTGCTGCGGCCCGAGGCCGACATGGCGGCCCCGGACCTCCACGCTCACCGGGCCGAGGAGGCGGATGCGCACCGATTCCTTCGGTGCCTGCTCCACCTCGGGCCCCGGGGTGCGGCTCACGCGATTCCCCTTACGCCCCTTGCTTCCCTGTCCCCTGGTGCGTCCCCTGGTTTCCGGTCCCGTCGGCGCCCGTACTCCTCGTGTCCCTCGGCCGTTCGCGCCGCCGTCTTCCTCGTGTCTGCCCGTTCTGGCTCTCCTTAGCGATGCGGTGGCGTACGCGGGCTCAGGCGGGGCCGGTGGCGAAGCGGCGGATGATGCCGCCGGACACCGAGAACTCCCAGGCGGTGTCGATGTCGCCCCAGATGTCGTTGTGAAAGCGGGCCTGCACGGACAGACCGTCCTGGGACTCCTCCACCACCTCCATGCGCGCGTGGGACGAGAACAGCTCTCGCTCCACCCACGCGCCTGTGTCGCGTTCGGTTCCGACATCGATGACGGTGGCGTCCTCGGCGAGGACGTTCCACAGCGCTTGCGGGTCCTGGGCGTTGACGGCGTCCACGAAGGCGCGTACCGCCGGGTGGGACGGCGTGCCGTCACGGGGGGTCATCGTTCGTGCCTCTCCTGGTGTCCTGTGTCCTGAGCCCTGTCGGGTGGCGGGTGGTGGATTTCAGGGGGTCGCGGGAACCGCGGGGATCGCGGGAAGTGCGGGGGTGAGGCCGCTCAGGGGGCGGCGGGCGCTCAGGCGTCGTTGACGGCGCGGTGCAGCGCGTAGGTGTCCTCGAAGAGGTGGTAGCGCGTGACCTGGCCGCCGACGACGGTGAGATGGGCGGCGAAGGGGGTGGTCAGCGGCTTTCCGTTGGCCTTGACGGTGTCGCGGAGGTGGCCGAGGATCACGCCCTGCTCGCCGTCGACGACTATGTGCGTGACGGTGAACTCCTCGGGCTGCAAGTACTCGTGCAGTTCGGTGAAGAACGCCATGACCCCCGACTGCCCGGACCGGTTGCCCGACCACGGCACGTCCGGAGAGCCGGGAGCGACCCACTCCACCGACTCCGAGAACAGCCGCACCGCGCCGTCCAGATCCCGTTCCTCGAGCCGGTTCAGATAGGCGTCGATCACCTGTCTGGTGGCCTCGGCGGCTCCCGCGGGGGACTGAGTGGACATCTCACCAACTCCTCGTCACGTGCCGGGCTTGGTCGTGGAGTTCCAGTGTGGTGCGCCTGTGGCGGCGAGCGTAAGCCAGATGCCCCATTCCCGCCACGAGTTGGCTGTCCCCGGCGGTTACGGGTATGGCGCCGGAGCAGGGGTGGTACTCGAAAACTTGCGCGTGGCGCCAATGTGGTGCAACGATGGCGCCATGGAACTCGCGCGGTACGTCGACAGCCTGCGCCAGGAGCTCTCGGGCGTGGTGGAGACGGGGGACGAGGCGACACGGGAACTCGCCGCACGCCTGGTCACGCCGCTGTCGTCCGCCGTCCGTCTCACGCTCCTCGACGCCCTGTCGGCCGCCGCCGACGAGATCACCCAGGAGCTGAGTCCGGGCGCGGTCGAGATCCGGCTGCGGGGTCTCGACCCGACCTTCGTCGTGACGCTGCCCACGCCGGAGCAGCGACCCGACGAGGACCTGCCGCACGACATGTCCCACCCGCCGCACGCACGGAACGGAATGGCGCCATCCATGGCGCCACTGACGCCAGTCACGACGGCCGAGGAGGGAAGCACGTCGGCCACGGAAGGGGGCGCGCCGACCAAGGAGGAGAGCGCCCCCTCGCGCATCAACTTCCGGCCGCCCGAGCATTTGAAGGCGCGTATCGAGGCGGCCGCCGGGCGGGAGCGACTCTCGGTCAACGCCTGGCTGGTCCGCTCGGTGTCGGGACTGCTCGACGCGCACGAACACGACCACCGTCCGGAGCGCCGCGCCCCCCGCGGCACCCCGGGCAGCTCCCAGAGCTTCACGGGCTGGGTGACCTAGGGGTGACCCGGGGGGCACCCGTCCGATGCCCCCGTCCCGAGCTTCGGGCCGGCTGTGCCGACGCACGCCGGTACCGATCCCGCGGCCCCGGAAACCGACCTCCCCCGGCGGTTTCCGGGGCCGCACCCTTTTCCGTACTCCGCTTCTTAGGGATTCCCGCTCCGCGTGTCCGGCTTTTCCGCGCCTTGTTCCCGGCGCGTCACGGATGTCCGTATGACGGGAACAGGTGCGGTTGTTCCTGTTACGGGACCAGGTGCAGTTGTTCCTGGGTTCGCCGGGGCACGGGCGCGGGACAGCAGGGCAAATGCCGTGGAACGGGGCGGTGCGTCAAGCGCTGGTAGGTGTAGGCCGCCGAGACGAGCGTCATGTGGTGGTACCAGCCGGGAAAGGAACGGCCCTCGAAGTCGAGCAGGCCGAAGTGCCGCTCCATGCCCGCCACCGCGGTGGTGGTGCCCGCGCGATGGGTGGCCAGCGAGGCAACGTTGTCGAGTCGTCGGTGGGTCAGGCTGGTGATCCACATGGTTCCCGGACGGCCTTCCGGAAGGGCTTCGGTGAAGAGCCGGTAGGGATATTCCGGGGTGGCGCCCGGCCGCGCGCCGGGCAGCCGTACGAGGACGGACCGGGCGTGGGTGTGCTGCTGCCTCCCGTCCGGCGCGGTGACGAGCACCGGCTCGGTGTTGCCGGAGGAGATGTGGCTCCGCGCGCTCACCGGTTCGGGGGCGCCGGGCGTCCGTTCGCCGACGGGCAGCACCTTCAGATGCTGGGGCACGGCGACGACGAAGTCCCGGGCGCGCTGGCTGAGGCCGCGCAGGAACAGGCTCACGTCCGGGTCGTCGCTCATGTCCGCGACGACGGGCGCGGCGGTTCTCGCGGTCCGGGCCTGCAACGTGTCGACGAGGTCCAGGGCCTGCGCCCACAGCGGGCGGTGGCCGACGCCGTCGGGGATGCGGGCGCGGCGGCGCAGTTGGGGGTCCTCGGTCCAGGGCGCGGGAAGCAGCAGCCGCCAGTCGACGGGGACCTGTAGGGAGCCGATGCCGAGGAAGGCGCCGAGCCCGAGCTGGCAGTTGAGCGTACGCCCCGACGCGGGGTCGAAGTAGCGGTGCACGCCCACCGAGCGGTCGCCGCGCTTGGGCAGGACCGCGCGGCCGATCGCCCAGGTGGCGGCGGGTCCGTGGCCCTCGGCCCAGCGCGTCAGCTCGTGCATGACCGGGTCCCAGTCCCACGGGCTCAGGCTCACGAACTGGCGCAGGGACTGCACCGCGGTGGGAGAGGGGGAGACCGCGCCGGCGAGCCTGCGCACGGACTTCTTGCCGGGAGTGATGAGCAGCCCCGCCAGATAGGCCCCCGCCCAGCGGCGCTGGTCCGCCCGGCGCAGGTTCTGGAAGACCTGATCGGTGAAGGCACTGAAGGGGGACGCGAGACGGGTCTCGGGCAGCTCGGTCTCCTGCACCCCGCTGACCGGAGTCGATATGGGCAATGCGCAGGGCACAACCATGCTGCGATCCCTTCCGGACGTCCCTGGCGGCGGCTGCCGAGCGTCGAGTCTAGGATCCGCGAGCGCGTCGCACCATCTTGCGGCGGGTGTGACCGGTGTGGCAACCACGTCAGCAAACAGCGCCCGCGCGCGCGTGCGCGACGGGCGTGCGGCAGCCACGTCCGGGTGCCCGCGGGCGCCCTCCGGTGCTGGCCGCGGGGGTGCGGGCGGGTCCCGGCCGGGCGGTGCGCGGGGTGTCGGCCGGGTGGTGGCGTGGGTAAGTCCGCACGAGTGCCGCAAGGCTTCCGCTTCCGGTGGCGGCCGCCGACGGAACCTCCCGTTCCGCCCGTAAGGGCCGAACTTCCGTCCCTGTACGTCGACTTGTCCCGACGGCTTGTCACGGCGCCTCGCCGAGCCTCCGGCGAACCGCCCAAGTGATGTGTCTCATACTGGCGTTAAGGGTCCGTATGGAAAACAATGGTGCTCTTTGGACGCCCGAGGATTCCGCTATTGGCCCGCCAATGGCGGCGGTCGCCGCCGGGCCCGGCCGTTCCCTGTCGGCAAACTCGCCGAGGCATCCGCGTTCCCCGGCGGTTCCCTTCTCTTCTGCAACTGTTTCGCCACAAGACCGGTTGGCCGAATTCTTACTTCTGCTGGCGGAAGTTGATCGGTGAAGCACATCCGGAAGCGCGGGATCCGCGTACCGCGCACCCAGGACAGCGATAGCGAAGCTGAGCTATCTTGTTCGAACTTCGAAAAGTCGCGACGAGCGACGGCCTCTTCCTTGAATCTCCAACAGGCGCCGGGTTCTACTCGGGTAGGCCTTGGAAGAGACCGCTTGCGAGACCGGGGGATCGGTGCCGACGGGGGACGTCGACGACCGCCACCTGATCACGTGAGGGGTCGTGGTCGAGGCGAACGGGGCGAGTAGTTGAACGGGGCGAGTACTTGATGTACGTATCTGCACACATGCCGACTGAATGCCTTCTGCGCGGTCCTGACCGACGCGCCGAACGGCCGGACCTGCCCGTGCGCTGTGCCGGCGGCCACCTCGAACGGTGAGGAAGGGCCGACGGCGTACGAGCACGTTGCCACGCCGACGGATCCAGCCGTGAGTTGACGGAACTCTGACGACCCGAATCGGCGAGTGGCTTGAACGAGCCCTCATCCGGCCGATCGGCTGTGATTGATTGGCCAGCCTGTGCCTCGCGATGCGCGAGGGCGCCCGATCCGTGAGGGATCCGGACTTGGCTGCGCCATACCCGCATGGCTTTTTCCCGTTCGGACGGGGACTGTCGCGTCCGCGTCCGTTCGACGTTCATTCACATGGAGGCATGATGACGAACCAGGTCAGCGACGTAGAGGACTCCAAGGTCGTGCTGTTCCGCAGAAACGCGACCGCGGTTCCGCGGCAGCGGAAGGCCGCCGGAGTGGACGAGCGTCGTGGCCAGGTCCTGACGACGAAGGTGGGCCTGCAGATGCCGGCCGGGCTGACCTTCGAGGATTGGGAGCGGGCCGGACGCCAGCTCTCCGGAATTGTCAATTCCTCTTCCTGGTGGCTCGGGGACTGGCTGGTATACGGCAAGGACCACTACACCGACCGCTATCAGCGCGGCATTCGCGCGGCCGGACTCCAGTACCAGACGCTGCGCAACTACGCGTGGGTGTCGCGGCGTTTCGACTTCAGCCGGCGCCGCGCCGCGCTGAGTTTCCAGCACCACGCCGAGCTGGCGTCCCTGCCCATCGACGAGCAGGAACTCTGGCTGGACCGCGCCGAGCAGATGCAGTGGACGACCAAGCAGCTGCGCAGCGCCATCCGTGACGCCCGTGAGGACGAGGTGCGTGACGGTTCGGGGACCCCCGAGACGATGCGGCGGCTCGCCGTTCCCGGCAGCCGGCTCCAGTGGTGGCACAAGGCCGCGGAGCAGTCCGGCATCGACTTCGAGCAGTGGGTGCTCGCGACGCTGGACAACGCCGCCGAGCGCGCGCTCGTCGAGGAAGAGGCGGAGCGGGAGCAGGCGGGCATCAGCGCCTGAGCCCTACGGCTCCACCGGCCGGGGCGACCCGGGCGATCGCGGGCCCGGCGGCCTCCGCGAGTGGAACGGCGTCCGCGGGCAGAACAGCATCCGCGGGCGGAACGGCGTCCGCGGGCAGAACAACAT
The DNA here is from genome assembly GCF_009755605.1 of Streptomyces typhae. GTDB lineage: Bacteria > Actinomycetota > Actinomycetes > Streptomycetales > Streptomycetaceae > Streptomyces > Streptomyces typhae. The sequence goes on along the minus strand of NZ_WPNZ01000004.1, from coordinate 466,404 downwards.
CCGCGGGTGGAACGGGGCGTCCGCGGGCAGAACGACGTCCGCCGAGGTCAGGGCTGTTGACCTCGGCGGACGCCCATGCACCGCGGCGGACGAACACGCACCGCGCAGGGCCCGAGCTCCTCCTGAAGGGAGCGCGGGCCCTGCGCCTGCGCGCGTGGCTCCGGCCCGGTTACGGCAGCTTGCTCATCAGCTGGGCCGTGGCCTGGTGCCGGGTGCACTCGCGGCCGCCGAAGGACCGCTGCACCCGCTCCTGGACCTCCTCCGGCTGCTCCTGGCTGAGCTTGAACATGCCCTCGGCCCCGGTGACCTTGATGCGGAACGCGCCCACGGCGGGGACGATCTTCCGGAAGTAGTCGAGGGACTCCGTCATGTCCCATCCGGCGCCGAAATCCTTCTCGTAGGCGCGCACGGTGGCCTGGACGACCTCGAGGGTGTTCTCCGTCCCCTCGATCTTCTCCACGATTCCGTGCACATGGACCGAGGTGAAGTTCCACGTCGGTGCGGCCGGCGTCACCTCGTAGACCGTCGGCGAAACATAGCCGTGTGGTCCCGTGAACGTCAGGAGATTCACGCTGCCCGATTCCAGGGCCTTCCAGTGCGGATTCGCGCGGTTCATGTGTCCGAGGAGCCGGCCGCCCGCGAGGTCGCTCGACCATTCGCCGTGCCACTCCGGGTCCTGAATCACCGGCAGGTGCGTGACGAACGGGCCCTCCTCGGGGCTGCCGTTGCTCACGAACTGGGCCAAAGGATTGCCGCGGATGATGTCCAGCATCCACGAACTGTCCGGCTGACGGTACTGGCTGGGAACGAACATCCGGAGTTCACCCCTTCGTTATTATCACTCACGGTATGGTGTCAACTCGCCGACGCTACCAGGGCATTGAGAGCGGTCGGCAAGAAAGTTGGCTGCGCCACCGGGCTGTCCTGTCGGCAGGACAACGGCGCTTGGCAGACGGTACGGCCAGGTCCCCTTGAAAGGTACGTCCGGCCCCTCTAAGTTGGCGTGGCGGTGTTCTCCAGCGCAATACTCAACGCGTGTCTCCCGGATCACCGGTCGAGATTATCGAGACCATCAGCCCTACGTCGGACGAGAGTTGACAGCATTTTCGAAGCGAAGCGTTCACATCCAAGATCACCTTGGTTGACCGCAATTGCCGCATCGAAAATGCGGAAGTCCCTGTCGAAGTCGAAGCTACACCAGCGGGAGATTAATCATGGGTACTCGTGAGCGCGAGATATACGACATCGTCGGCATCGGGTTCGGCCCGTCCAACCTGTCTCTCGCCATCGCCCTCGAGGAACATCAGGAGAATGCCTCGGGACGGCCGGTGACGGCCGCGTTCTTCGAGCGCCAGCCGGAGTTCGGCTGGCACCGCAACATGCTGCTTCCGCAGGCGACGATGCAGATCTCGTTCCTGAAGGACCTGGCGACGTTCCGCAACCCGCTGTCGAAGTACAGCTTCGTCTCGTACCTGCACGACTCGAACCGCCTCGTGCAGTTCGTGAACAACCAGGACTTCTTCCCGACCCGGCAGGAGTTCCACCAGTACCTTCAGTGGGCGGAGGCGGGCTTCAAGGACCGCGTCTCCTACAACTCCGAGGTCACCGAGGTCCGCGTGGTCGACGAGGAGAGCGCGGGCGAGGGCCAGCACCTGGAGGTCGAGGTCCGCGACACCGTCGGCGGCGGCACCCGCGTGGTGAAGGCCCGCAACGTCACCGTCTCCACCGGCCTGGTGCCCCGCATGCCCGAGGGCATGGAGCGCGACGAGCGTGTGTGGCACAGCTCGGAGTTCCTCGCCAAGTTCGCCACCGTGCGGCCCGAGGAGCTGAAGAGCGTGGCGGTCGTCGGCGCGGGCCAGAGCGCGGCCGAGATCACCAAGTACCTGCACGACATGCTGCCGGGGGCGCAGGTCTCCGCGATCCTGCCGTCGTACGGCTACTCCGTCGCGGACGACACGCCCTTCGCCAACCAGGTCTTCGACCCGAACGCGGTCGACCACTACTACTTCGGCACCGAGAAGACGCGGGACGCCTTCTGGCGCTACCACAAGAACACGAACTACTCCGTCGTCGACGACGACGTGATCAGGGAGCTGTTCCGGCGCAGCTACGAGGAGGAGGTCGCGGGCGCCCAGCGGCTGCACTTCCTGAACCTCACCCGGGTCAAGGAGGTCAAGCGCTCCGGCGACGACACCCGCGTCGTCCTGCACTCGCTGCTCGACGGCGAGACGGAGCAGGAGATGGACGTCGACGCGCTCGTCTTCGCCACCGGCTACAGCACCATGGACCCGACCGGTCTCCTCGGCGACCTGGACCGCTTCTGCCTGCGGGACACCGAGGGCCGGCACCAGGTGGAGCGCGACTACCGCGTCGTCACCACGCCGGAGCTGTCCTGCGGCATCTACCTCCAGGGCGGCACCGAGCACACGCACGGCCTCACGTCGTCGCTGCTCTCGAACATCGCCGTGCGCAGCGGTGAGATCGCCGACTCCCTCGTGGAGCGGCGCGGGGCCGGCGCGAAGGTCTGATCCGGCCGGGCGCCCTGACGCTCGGCACCCGGGCACCTGGCGCTCGCCCACCCGGCCCCCCTGACGCTCGGCCACCCGGGCGCTCAGCCACGAACGGCCCGTCGCGCCCTCGCCGACGGGCCGTTCGCATGCCCGCGGCAGGTCAGGGCGGTGCACGGGGCGGTGCACGGACATGGTGTACGGACATGAGTGGGCCCCGGTGCCGGACGGCACCGGGGCCCATCGCGTCGAGGACGCTGCGGCCGAAGCCCGGCTCAGGCCGCCGCGTCCGCGGCCATCGCGTCGCGCAGGCTCTTGGGGCGCAGGTCGGTCCAGTTCTGCTCCACGTAGTCCAGGCACTCCTGGCGGGCGGCCTCACCGAACACGACCCGCCAGCCGGCGGGGACCTCGGCGAAGGACGGCCACAGCGAGTGCTGCTCCTCGTCGTTCACCAAGACGTAGAACTGGCCATCCGCGTCGTCGAACGGGTTGCTGCTCATGGTCCACTCCAATTCAAGCCTGCTCGGTGCCTTTTCCGTCTGAAGGCACCGATTCCATGTACTGAGTGACACAAGTCCGAGCCGCCGGGCTTGCGTCCCGATCGAGCCTGGCACAGACGCGCCAGCCCCGTCATTGTCGGACGATACGTGCCCGGCGTCCAGACCCGGCCGCGCACGGGCGAATTGCCCGCCGCCGACGGGCGTCCGCCGTGGCAACTCCGTTAAATCCGCGCAGCGGTCCCGACAATGTCCGGGAAAATGTGACGGGCATCCCACGGGGACCGCGATCCTGCTGTCCGCACCACCGCGGAACCCCTGCGGGGCGGTCCATGCAGGCGCTCGTGGGCTCCGGAAACGGAGTTCTCGGGGCCGTCGGTGACGGTCACCGGCTGTCCTGTGGACGGGACAGCCGGTGCCGGGAGCCTGAATTGCCTGTAGTTTGTTGCGGGTTGTCGGCTCGGGCCATGTCATTGCTGGTGGCCCCCCTCGGCTTTCTCAGGCAACTGGGAACTTCCACCAAGGAGTAGTAGCGCCATGAGCGTCACGGCAGCAAAAGGCTTTTCGGCCGCGGGTGTTGCGGCCGGAATCAAAAGCAACGGAAATCCGGACCTGGCCCTGGTCGTGAACACGGGACCGCGACGGAGCGTGGCGGGCGTCTTCACCTCGAACCGCGTGAAGGCCGCCCCCGTGGTGTGGAGCGAAGGGGTCATCAGGACCGGCGCCGTCGGCGCCGTCGTCCTCAACTCCGGCGGCGCCAACGCGTGCACGGGCCCCGAGGGCTTCCAGGACACCCGCGCCACCGCCGAGAAGGTCGCGGCGAGCCTCGGCGGGCTGCGCGCCGGTGAGGTCGCCGTGGCGTCCACGGGGCTCATCGGCGTACGCCTGCCGATGGACAAGCTGCTCCCGGGTGTCGACACCGCCGCGGGCGCGCTCTCCGCGGACGGCGGCGAGGACGCGGCCGTCGCCATCAAGACCACCGACAGCGTGCACAAGACGGCCGTCTTCGAGGGCGAGGGGTGGACGGTGGGCGGCATGGCCAAGGGCGCGGGCATGCTCGCCCCCGGCCTCGCCACGATGCTGGTCGTCCTCACCACCGACGCCGACCTCGGCAACGACGTACTGAGCAAGGCGCTGCGGGCGGCGACCCGGGTCACCTTCGACCGGGTCGACTCCGACGGCTGCATGTCCACCAACGACACCGTGCTGCTGCTCGCCTCCGGCGCCGCCGGGGTGGCCCCCGCCTACGCGGAGTTCGCGGACGCCGTGCGCACCGTCTGCGAGGACCTGGCGCGGCAGCTCATCGGCGACGCGGAGGGCGCCTCCAAGGACATCCGCATCGACGTCGTGAACGCGGCCAGCGAGGACGACGCCGTGGAGGCCGGGCGGTCCATCGCCCGCAACAACCTCCTCAAGTGCGCCATCCACGGCGAGGACCCCAACTGGGGCCGGGTGCTCTCCGCCATCGGCACCACCGCCGTCGCCTTCCGCCCCGACCGTGTGAACGTCGCCATCAACGGCGTCTGGGTCTGCAAGGACGGCGCGATCGGCGCGGACCGGGACTCGGTGGACATGCGCGGCCGTGAGGTCGTCATCACCGCGGACCTCGCCGCCGGCGGGGCGGCGGCCACCCTGTGGGCCAACGACCTCACCGCCGAGTACGTCCACGAGAACAGCGCGTACTCGTCATGAGGATCAGCACCCAGGAGCACCCCGCACTGGTCAAGGCGCAGTCCGTCATGGACGCGCTGCCGTGGCTCAACCGCCACCAGGGCAAGATCTGCGTCATCAAGTTCGGCGGCAACGCCATGATCGACGACGAGCTGAAGGCGGCCTTCGCGCACGACATCGTCTTCCTGCGGCACGCCGGCCTCAAGCCCGTCGTCGTGCACGGCGGCGGCCCGCAGATCAGCAAGGCCCTGAAGCTGCACGACATCGAGAGCGAGTTCAAGGCGGGCCTCCGGGTCACCTCGCCCGAGGCCATGAACGTGGTCCGGATGGTGCTCGCGGGACAGGTGCAGCGCGAGCTCGTCGGCCTCATCAACCAGCACGGCCCGCTCGCGGTCGGTCTCACCGGCGAGGACGCGGACACCATCACCGCCGTCAAGCACTGGCCGGAGGGCGAGGAGGGCGAGAAGGTCGACATCGGCCGGGTCGGCGAGATCGCCGGAGTGAACGCCGGTGCCGTCGAGGCGCTGCTCGCGGACGGCCGTATCCCGGTCATCTCACCGGTGGCCCGCAGCGTCGACGACGACTACGTCTACAACGTGAACGCCGACACCGCGGCCGCCGCCGTGGCCGCCGCCCTGAACGCCCACACGCTGGTCTTCCTCACCGACGTCGAGGGCCTGTACGCGGACTGGCCGGACAGCGACGAGGTCATCAGCAGGCTCAGCGCCAGCGAACTGGAGAAGATCCTGCCGGAGCTGGCCGACGGCATGGTCCCCAAGATGGCAGGCTGCCTGCACGCGGTCCGCAACGGCGTGGGCAGCGCGCGGGTGATCGACGGGCGGGTGCAGCACTCGGTCCTCCTGGAGATGTTCACGCGCGAGGAGATCGGCACGCTGGTCATGCCCGACATCGAGGATGATCTGCGATGACCGGAGCCGCCGACCGAGGGCCGCGATGAGCGCGGCCGTCACCGAGGGGATGCGATGACCGAAGCCAGCACAGCCGGCACAGCAGGCACAGCCAGGACCGCCGGCACCGCCAGGACCGCCACGGGCGACGAGAGCGGCACCGGCGGCACCGGTGACACCGGCGCCGCCGCGGGGGAGCGGGGCAACACCAAGCTCACCGAGCGCTGGCAGGCCTCGCTGATGGACAACTACGGCACACCGCGGGTGCCGTTGGTGCGCGGCGAGGGCGCCGCGTTCTGGGACGCGGACGACAAGAAGTACCTCGACTTCCTCGGGGGCATCGCCGTCAACTCGCTCGGCACCGCGCACCCCGCCGTCGTCCGGGCCGTCAGCGAGCAGATAGGCCGGCTCGGCCATGTCTCCAACCTGTTCGTCGCCGAACCGCCGGTCCTCCTCGCCGAACGGCTGTTGCGGCTGACCGGACGCCCGGGACGGGTCTTCTTCGCCAACTCCGGCGCCGAGGCGAACGAGGCGGCCTTCAAGATCGGCCGGCTGACGGGCCGGCGCCGTATGGTCGCCGCCCAGGGCGGCTTCCACGGCCGCACCATGGGCTCCCTCGCCCTCACCGGCCAGCCCGCCAAGCGCACCGCCTTCGAGCCGCTGCCCGGTGACATCACGCATGTCCCGTTCGGCGATGCCGGAGCGCTGCGCGCCGCCGTCGACACCGACACCGCGCTCGTCGTCATCGAGCCGATCCAGGGCGAGAACGGCGTGGTCGTCCCGCCCCCCGGCTATCTCGCCGCGGCCCGTGAGATCACCCGCGCCACCGGGGCGCTGCTCGTCCTCGACGAGGTGCAGACGGGCATCGGGCGCACCGGGCACTGGTTCGAGCACCAGGCGCACGGTGTCGAGCCCGACGTCCTCACGCTCGCCAAGGGCCTCGGCGGCGGCCTGCCCATCGGAGCGACCCTCGCCTTCGGACCGGCCGCCGAGCTGATGTCACCCGGCGCACACGGCACCACCTTCGGCGGCAACCCCGTCTCCTGCGCCGCCGCGCTCGCCGTGCTCGACACCATCCACGGCGACGGACTCCTCGACCACGTCAAACGACAGGGCGAGAACCTGCGCCAGGGCATCGAGGCCCTCGGGCACCCGCTCGTCGACCGGGTCCGCGGCGCCGGTCTGCTGCTCGGCATCGTCCTCACCGAGCCGTGCGCCCCGCAGGTGCAGCAGGCCGCGCAGGACGCGGGGCTCCTGGTGAACGCCGCGCTGCCCGACACGATCCGGCTCGCCCCGCCACTGATCATCGGCGAGGACGAGGTGTCGACGTTCCTGCGCACGCTGCCGGGCGTGCTCGACCGGGCGCGGCGAGGGTCCGGCGTCTGACACGCCGACTCAACGGGCCGTCCACACAGGGGTGGACGGCCTTTCGTCGTGTCCCCCGACCCGGCCTGAGCCACGGCGAGTGGTGGGGGTTTGCGTTGGCGCCATCATGATGCCATGGTGGCGTCATGGAATCCGTGCCGCAGCCCGGCCGTCTCCGTCACGCGCCGCCCGCGTGCCCCCGCACCGGCATACGCGGCGCCTGACCCAGGCGCCCGGCCCCCGCGCCTCCGCGGGCACCGCCGCTCTCCGCCGCCTCCCGCCGCGCGGCGCCCCTTCGGCGTGACCGCCCGGCGGCCTCTTCCCGCAGCGCCCCGGTGCACCCTCGCGCAGCCCCGCACCGTACGGTCCCCGACCGTGCGGGCGTACTTCCGCACACCCTGGAACAGGTGAAATATCGTGACTTACCAGTCACTGACTTCTTTGCCGCTGCCCCCGTCACCCCTCGCCACGCTGGTCGACGCGTGGCAGGCACCCAAGGAGCACTTCTGGCTCCGCGGCACCCGCGCGGAGCAGCCCGTCGAGTTCGACGACGACACCGGCGTCTGGAACGTCCACGGCCACCCCGAGAGCGTCGAGGTCCTGTCGAACCCCGGCAGCTACTCGTCGGACACGGTGCCGGTCCTCGTACCCGACACGCCGGAGTACGAGAAGCGCGGTCTGCTCACCCAGATGGACCCGCCCGACCACCGCAAGCTGCGGCGCCTGATCAGCCGGGCGTTCACGCCGCGGCTCGTGGCCGGACTCGCGCCGCGGATCGCCGCGCTCACCCGCGACCTGCTCGACCGCGCCGACGCACGCGGCACCGGCACCCTGGAACTCGTCGACGACCTCGCCCACCCGTTGCCGGTGACCGTGATCGCGGACATGCTCGGCGTGCCGAGCGGTGACCGCGCCCTGTTCCGGGAGTGGAGCGACGCCATGATCCCCCGCGACCACGCCTCCGTGGGGGAGTCGCTGACCACCGAGTCCGCCGCGGCCGTGTTCGCGCTGTCGCGCCGGATGAGCGAGTACTTCGCGGGCTACGCCGAGGAACGGCGGAGCGACCCCCGGCAGGACCTGCTCACCCAGCTGGTGCGGGCCGAGGTCGACGGGGAGCGGCTGACCGGCGCCGAGATCGGCAACCTGGCCCAACTCCTGCTCGTGGGCGGGCACGTCACCACGACCATGACGCTGGGCAACGCGATCCTCTGCCTGGAGGCCCACCCGCACGAGCGGGACCGGCTGCGGCGCGATCCCGCGCGGATGCCCGGCGTCGTCGAGGAGACGCTGCGGATGCTGACGCCGTTCCAGGTCTTCCACCGCGTCACCACCAAGGACGTGCGGCTCGGCGGCCGGACGCTGGGGGCGGGGCAGCTGGTCGCGGTGTGGGCCGGCGCGGCCAACCGCGACGAGCGGGTCTTCACCGACCCTCAGGAGTTCCGCCCCGAGCGTGATCCCAACCCGCACCTGGCGTTCGGGCGGGGCATCCACTTCTGTCTGGGGGCACCGCTGGCCCGCCTGGAGGGCCGGGTCGCGCTCGGCATCCTCCTGGAGCGCTACCCGGAACTGAGCGCCGACCCCGACAGTCCGCCGGTCCTGATGCGGAGTCCCGAACTGACGGGGCCGCGCTCGCTGCCGCTGCGCACCGGCCGGTAGGAGGGCGGCCCGTTGGCGGGCGGCACGGCGGGTCCCGCGCTCAGTCGCCGGACCCGCGGTCCTCCGCCGGCCCGGCGAAGCCGAAGTCGAGGCCGCCCTCCGGCTGGAGCGGGCCGACGAGGGAGTGGAAGACGTCGTCGAGGGTGGCCCGGTGCACGGTGATCGCGGTCGCCTCGACGGCCGCGCCGTCCAGCGCGTCGAGCACGGCCCGCACGTCCGCGACACTGCAGTCGCTCGGCAGGTGCAGCGAGAGGTCCTCGCGGTCCGCGCGCACACTCTCGAAGAGCTCGGCGGCTTGCTCCATGCCGGTGACGGTGTCGAACTGCAACCGGATGCTGCCGCCGCACGGCCCCGCGGCGGACAGCGGGAGCGCCGGTGCCGCCGCGTCGGGGGCCGCCCCGCTCCGCGCGCCCGCCGGGCGCTTGCGCGCGGCGGGTGGCGGTGTCACCACGAACTCGGGGTCGAGCCCTCGCAGTTGTACGACCACCGAACCCGGGGCGAGGTCGCGGTTGACCTCGCCCATGGCGGCGCACAGGGCGTTGAGCAGGGTGAGCCGGGCGGCGGACTGCAGGGGGCCGGTGAGCTGCCGGGCAAGGGCACGGGTCTCGGCTCCGCCCGCGTCCGCGGCGACCGCGAGCTCCTGGCGGAAATCGTCGAGGTACGGGGTGAGGTCCATGACGTCATCATGGCACAACGGTGGCGCCATTCAAGCGCCATTGGACATTCGTCAAGCCTTGTGGCCGATTACGGGCCCTGCCGATTTTTGCCGGAACCCGACCGTGCGGCCTGCGGATGCGGGGGTAGACGGGTGGGGTGCAACGGTCCGGAGCGGGCGGGTCGGCCGGGGCCGAATCCCTGGTCTGGAGCGGGTGAGGCGATGTGCGGGGTGCGTCGACGCGGGAGTGGCGCGCTGCCTCCGCGCGTCCGCCCGGAGCGCGCGACCAGCGCGTGTGCCACCCCTTTCAGGCTGGCGCCGCACGGGTGCCAATCTGTGCTTGCGGTGGCGCCATCGTGGTGCCATAGTTGCGTTGCGGGTCGTGCTCCCTACCGGAGCAAGGTGTGGTGTTCCCCTCTCGTCCCCTCGCCCCCTTCGACCGCCTCATTCCTGACTACCCGACAGGAGTCCTCCTCGCCGTGGCTACCCTCCTCTACAAACTGGGCCGCTTCGCCTTCCGGCGACGCGGCGTGATGGCTCTGCTGTGGGTGCTGATATTCGGCGGCGTGGGCTTCGCCGCCTCGTCCGCCCCGGCACCCCCCGCCGACACGTTCTCGATGCCCGGCACGGAGTCGCAGAAGGCGTACGACCTGCTGGAGGACAAGTTCCCGGACGCGAGCGCCGACGGCGCCACCGCCCGTGTGGTGCTGCGGACGTCCGGCGACGGAAAGATCACCGACCCCGGTGCCAGGGCCGATGTGGGCAAGGTCGTCGCCGCGCTGCGCAAGGCGCCCCAGGTCGCAAGCGTCAGCGACCCCTACGCGGGCGGCGCCGCCGTCAGCAAGGACAAGACGACCGTCTATGTGTCCGCGACCTACGAAGTGATCGCGACCAAGGTGTCGGAGAAGGCGCACGACGCCCTGGACGACACACTCGCCGACGCGCGCAAGAGCGGACTGAAGGCCGAAGCGGGCGGTGACGCCGTCAAGATCGAGCAGACCATGAACGGCTCCGCCGAAGCGATCGGCATCGCCGTCTCCGCGATCGTCCTGCTGCTCACCTTCGGCTCGCTGATCGCCGCCGGCATGCCGCTGCTCACCGCGCTCGTCGGCGTCGGCGTGGGCATCTCCGGCATCACCGCGCTCGGCTCCACGCTCGGCCTGTCGTCCACGACCACGACCCTGGCCATGATGATCGGGCTCGCCGTCGGCATCGACTACGCCCTGTTCATCGTCTCCCGCTACCGCGCCGAGATCGCCGAGGGCCGCGAGCGCCAGGACGCCGCAGGCCGCGCCGTGGGCACCGCGGGCACCGCCGTGGTCTTCGCCGGACTCACCGTCATCATCGCCCTCGGCGGCCTGATCGTGGTCGACATCCCGATGCTCACCAAGATGGGCATGGCCGCGGCGGGCACCGTCGCCGTCGCCGTCCTCATCGCCGTGACCCTCGTCCCCGCGCTCCTCGGCTTCGCACCCGTCAAGGTGCTCGCCCGCAAGGACCGCGCACGGTTCAAGGGCAAGCCGCTCTCCGCCCGCAAGCAGCGCAAGGCCGCGAAGCGCGAAGCCAAGCTGCAGCGCCCCAACCTCGGTGCCCGCTGGGCGCGCTTCGTGCTCCGCCACCCCGTCGCCGTCCTGCTCCTCGCGGTCGTGGGCCTCGGCGCCGTCGCCGTACCCGCCGCGAGCATGAAGCTCGGTCTGCCCGGCGAGGGCACCATGGCGCCCGACACCACCCAGCGCAAGGCCTACGACATGATGTCGGAGTCCTTCGGCAAGGGCTTCAACGGCGCCCTGATGGTGACCGTCGAGGACAAGAACGCCAAGGCCGAATCCGCGGACGTGCGGGCGAGGATGGCGAAGGAGCCAGGCGTCGCGTCCGTCGGCCCCGCCACGGTGAACAAGGCGGGCGACACCGCCATCGTGAACGTGGTGCCCACCACGGGCCCCGACGAGGAGGACACCAAGGACCTGGTGAAGTCCCTGCGCGGGATGGCGAAGGACATCAGGGCCGACCACGGCCCGGAGATCCTGCTCACCGGTCAGACGGCCTCGTTCATCGACTTCTCCAAGACCCTCGACGACGCGCTCCTGCCCTACCTCGGCACCGTCGTCGGCCTGGCCTTCCTGCTCCTGATGCTGGTCTTCCGCTCCATCCTCGTACCCCTGAAGGCGGCCCTCGGCTTCCTGCTCTCGGTGGCCGCCGCGCTCGGCGCCGTGGTGGCGGTCTTCCAGTGGGGCTGGCTCGCGGACGTCTTCGGCGTCGACCAGCCGAGCCCGATCATGAGCACGATGCCGATCTTCATGATCGGTGTGGTGTTCGGCCTCGCGATGGACTACGAGGTGTTCCTGGTGACGCGGATGCGTGAGGCGTACGTGCACGGCGTCGAGCCGCGCGAGGCGGTCGTCACCGGCTTCCGCTACGGCGGGCGGGTGGTCACCGCCGCCGCGATCATCATGATCAGCGTCTTCTCCGGCTTCATCATGGAGGAGAACGACCTGGTGAAGATGATCGGCTTCGGGCTCGCCGTCGCCGTCCTCTTCGACGCCTTCGTGGTCCGGATGGCGCTCGTGCCCGCGCTGTTCGCCCTGCTCGGCAGGGCGGCGTGGTGGCTGCCGAAGTGGCTCGACTGGCTGCTCCCCAACATGGACGTCGAGGGCGAGAAGCTGTCCCGGCGCCTGGCCGAGCAGCAGCGCACCCGGCCGTGGCAGCGGCAGCGCGAACCGCAGTACCGGGCCTGACCCGGCCCTCTCACCCAGTTCACACAGCGGGCTCCTCCGGCCTCACCGGCCGGCGGGGCCCGCTCCCGATGCCGGCCCGCGCGGCGCCGATCCAGCACGTCACCCCCGGCAGGGCCGGGGGACGCCCGGCAGAGTCACGAGGAGCAGACCTTGCCCACGTTCGACACCCCAGAGCCGATCACCGCCACGGTCCACATCGCCGTCGGCGTCGCCCACATCACCGCGGGCGGGCGCGCCCTCACCGTGGTCGAGGTGCACCCGCGCGACAAGGACAACGACGCCGACGTCCGCACCGCGCGCGGCACCCGCGTCGACTTCGTACGGAACCGCCTCACGGTGCGCACCCCCGAACCCGGCAGCAAACGCGCCGACGCGGGCTCGGTCCTCGTCGAGGTGCGGCTGCCCGGCGGCTCGCGCCTGAACGGCACCGCTTCCCTCGGCGACTTCTTCGGTGAGGGCCCCCTCGGCGAGTGCGCCCTGAACACCCTGGACGGCGACATCCGTCTCGACCGGACGGGACCGGTACGGCTGCGCACGGAGCGCGGCGCCGTCACGGTGAACCACATCGACGGCTCCGCCGAGGTGACCACGGGCTCCGGCCGGGTGCGGATCCACGAGATCGACGGCGCCGCGGAGATCAGGAACTCCAACGGCGACACCTGGGTCGACCGGATATCCGGCGAACTGCGGTTGAAGGTCGCCAACGGCAACGTCTTCGTGGGCCGGGCGGACTCCGACGTCGCCTCGAAGTCCGCCAACGGGGACATCCGCGTCGCGGAGGTCGCCCGGGGCCGCGTCGACCTCCAGACGCAGACCGGCAACCTGGAGATCGGCATCCACCCCGGCACCGCGGCCTGGCTCGACGTCAACTCCCGGGCGGGCACCGTGCACAACAGCCTCGGCCCCGTCGACGGACCCGGCCAGGGGACACGCACCGTGCATGTGCGCGCCCGCACCGGCCTCGGCGACATCGTGGTCCGCCGCGCCCAGGGCCACCCCGAGACAGGTGGTGACCGTCGGGTTACGGCCAGTTGAAGCACAGGAAAACGCCAGGCGTACTCGGTGTGGGGCGTGGCCCGACGCGCCCTGGGTACTGAGGGGTCATGCGAGTGAGCGTGCTGGATGTGGGATCGCGCACCGTGCGCCTCGTGGTGGCGGACGCCGCTGGTGGGGCACCGTTGCCCGTGCACACGGAGAAGTGGAAGCTGCGGCTCTGCGACCGGGTGGAACCCGGTGCCCCCTTCGAGGAGGAGGCCGTGCGCCTGCTGGTGCGGGCGGTCGACGCCGCGGCGTCCACCGCCGAACGCTGGGGGTCCGCGCTGCCGCTGGCCTTCGCGACGGCCGTGGTGCGTGACGCGCCGAACCGCCTGGAGGTCCTGCGCGCGGTGCGGGCCGGCACCGGCGTCGCGCTGTGCACGCTCCCCGGCGAGGTGGAGGCCGAGCTGACCTTCCTCGGCGCGCGGCGGTGGCTGGGCTGGCAGGCGGGTCCGCTGGTCCTGTTCGACATCGGCGGGGGCTCGCTGGAGGTGGCCTTCGGGCGGGGGCGCCTGCCGGACTTCGCGGTGTCGCTGCCGCTCGGCGCGAACCGGCTCACCCACGAGTTCCTCACCGGCGAGGACCCCCCGTCCGAGCAGACCCTCAAGGCGATGCGGCGCAAGGTCCGCCACCAGATGCGGGACGTCGGGGCGCGCATCCGCTGGGAGGGCCCGCGCACCGCGGTCGCGACCTCGCGCACGTGCCAGCAGCTGGCACGGCTGACCGGCGAGGCCCCCGGGCGGCAGGGGCCCTTCGTGCACCGCAGCCTGGACCGCGAGTCCCTGCGGTGGGCGAAGGAGAGACTCGCCCGCCTGCCGGTGGCCGAGCGCGCGCGCCTTCCGGGCATCTCGGCGCCGCGGGCGGCGCAGAGCCTGGCCGGCGCGGTCGTCGGGCACACGGCCATGAAGCTCATGGGCATCAGGACGGCGGAGGTGTGCCCCTGGGCGGTGCGCGAGGGCATCCTGCTGCGTCACATCGAGGAGGGACCGCAGTGGTGGGCCGGCCTGACCGCGCGGCTCGCCGACGCCCACGACGGCAGCGACGACATCGACGACTGCCCCCTCCCGGCGCCGGTGGCGCTGCGGGTGGCCAGGCGCTGACGCCCCGCGGCGCACGTTCCGGCGGCCGGTGCCGGAACGCGCACCGGAGTCAGGGCGCGGACGTGCTCAAGCCGCCCGCACGGGCCCCCTTCCGGGCCCGCTGGGCACCACTGCCGCCACCGGCCGCGCCGTTCCCGTTGCCGTTGCCGTTCCCGTTTCCGTTCCTGTTGCCGTTGCCGTTGGTACGGGCGGCAGCGGGCACCGCCTCCCGGTCCGGGGAGGCCGCGGCGGCCGGGACCACCCCGGCCGTCGGCTGCGCCTCGGCCGCGGCCCGTGCCTCCGCCTTCAACCGGTCCCGCATCTGGAGGAACTTGGCGTTCATCTCGTCCACGGCGATGAACTTGTTCACCCCCCGCTCGCTGACCTTCGGCTCCTGCCGCGCCATGATGTCGTTGTCCTGCCGGTCCTGGACGTACTGCTCCATCATCAGCGAGAGCCTGAGGATCGGCGGCCGCAGCCGCTTGAGAGGCACCATCGCCTTGAGCATCGGATACTCGTAGAGCCGCATGATCGCCTGGGTGTTGTGCTCGTCGATCGGCACGAGCCAGGTCGTGACCTCCAGGAGCCCCTGCCGTACGTGGGTCATGCACGGCGCCTGATAGATGAGGTCGAAGTGCCAGATGTTGGAGGGGTTGCCCTCCTCGCACTGGTCGAAGGTGTTGCGGATGATCGTGCCCTCGACGTCCACACGATGGTTCACGATCTTGTTGGCGGCGATGTAGCGCTCCCGGCCGTCCAGCCAGAGCTTGCGCCAACTTCCGTACATGAAGGTGTAGTCGATGATGTTCGCCCAGTGATCGCGGTGCACGAACGTCACGTGGTAGAACTCGAGCAGGCTCTCGATGTAGCGCGTGTAGTGCACCGGACGGCTGAAGGTGATCGTCTCGTAGGGCCTCGGGTGCTCCGCGAGTTCGTGCGGCAGCTCGATGTCCGGCAGGACCTCGCGCTTGTCGCCCCACCACAGCCACACCAGGTCGTGCTGTTCGCGCACCTCGTAGGTGTCGATCTTCAGGGACGCCGGGATGCGGCCGTCCGCGCCGAGCGCGGGCACGTGCCGGCAGGCGCCCTCGGCGGTGAACCGGAAGCCGTGGTACGGGCACGCGATCGAGTTGCCCACGAGCCGCCCGTCGGCGAGGTTCGCGCCCTTGTGCGGGCAGCGCGCCGACTGGCACACCAGCTTGCCGTCGAGGTCGCGCCAGAGCACGAGCTCCTCGCCCAGGCGCCGGGCGCCGGTCGGCGCGTCCCGCTTGATGTCTTCGGTCCGCAGAATCGGATACCACTGGTTCGGGATCATCTGGAGCGTCTCGCTTCCTCTCGTGTACCGCGGGTGCTGTCCCGGCGGGCGGGGCGCTCAGCCCTCCACGACCTCGACGACACCGGTGTCGCCGTCGACCATGACCATGTCGCCGGTGTTGATCACTTGCGTGGCGTGTTTGGTGTTGACCACCGAGGGCACGTTGAACTCCCGCGACACGATCGAGCTGTGCGAGAGCATCGAGCCGATGTCCGTGACGACCCCGCCGGCGATGGCGAACAGCGGTGTCCAGGAGGCGTCCGTGTGCCGGGTCACGAGGATCTCGCCGGCCTGGAACTCGTCGGCCTGCCACACCAGGTCCTCGACGATGCGGGCCCGCCCCACGATCCGCCCCGGACTGGAGCCGAGCCCCGCGAGCCGCGCCCCGTCCTTCACGGGCCGCACCGCGCGCGTGCTGTCGTGCTCGCCGACGAAGGTGAGCGGCGGCTCCGGCAGTCGGTTGCGGTACTCGTGCACCCGCCGCCGCTCCTCGATTCCGGCCCGCGGGAACACGACGCGCGCGGGCAGTTCACCGGCCAGATAGCGGCGTACGTCGGCGAAGTCCAGGTAGGCCACCTCGTCCAGACAGTGCAGCAGCCCCTCGTCGACGAGCCGCCGCCCCACCTCGTACACCACGTTCCTGACCAGCCAGATCGACGTGATCATCGACATCCGGGTGGTCTCGCGCAGCTCGCTGCACAGGGCGTACATCGAGATGAGGCCCTCAAGGGTGGCCCGCTGCGGCAGCGGCAGCTTCTTCAGGACCTCCCGGGCGTCGCCCTCCTGCCGGGCGCGGCTGCGGCCCATGATGTCGTCGGCGGTGAAGCCGTCGGCGGCATAGCGGCGGATCATCTGGAAGATGTACGAGGGGTCGTCGATCCAGCGCTTGTGGGTGAGCTCCATCTCCTGCCGGCCCCGGGTGCCGTTGGCGCGCAGGAACGGTTCGATGTGCGCGTGCCAGAACGCCTCGCCGTCCGGATCGGCGCGCAGCCGGTCCGCGACCTCCTCCAGGGGCGCCGCCTCGATGATCTCCATGACCCGCGGCCGGGCCTTCGCGGCCTGGGCGACGGCCCAGATCTCCTGCGCCGACGCGACCGTGCGCAGGCTCGACATGTCGGTCTTGATGCGGTTCTGCAGGTTGTCGCCCGCCGCGCCGAGCCAGCGGGAGCACAGCTCGGTGAGGATGCCGTAGAAGCCGAACGCGTTGATGTAGTACGGCATGTAGCCGACGTGCGCGTCGTGGAAGTAGTCCAGGTAGCGGCCGAGTTCGGCGTGCAGTTCGCGGCGGCCCATCCGGGTCAGGTCCAGGCGCCGGGCCCGGTCGAACTCGTAGAGCCGGGCGTCCACCATGGTGCGGGCGCGGCCCTTCATCACCATCATCTCGTTCGCCGTGGCGCGCAGCCAGTGCGTGGCCGAGAGCAGGTCCCGCAGGCCGCCGGGGAAGGTGCCGAAAGGATTCTCGTACGTCGCGAGGTCCACCTCCTCGCTGACGAACCGGCGGGTGAAGTGCCGCTGGTCACGGGTGGGCAGGGCCTGGCCGAGGAGGTAGGAGGTGTAGGAGATGTTGAGATACACATGGCCCTGGAGGAAGCCCATGTGCAGGCCGACGTCACCGGTGTCGCGCACGCCGAGCGCCGCCGCGCAGTCGCCGTGCACATGGTCCTGGTAGTGGCGGGCGAAGCTCAGGCCGAGCGGCGTCATCAGGCCGACGAAGATCTCCCCGATGTCCATGCGCGACCACAGGGTGCCCTGCCGCACGGCGTCCGGCTGCTCCTGGAGGCGCTCGGGGAGGTAGGGGCTGCGCGCCTCGCCGGAGGTCTCGGGACGGGGCCGGGTGGTGATCGGGCGGGCCTGGAGCAGGTACAGCGCCCCGTCGCGCATCGCCCATTCGATGTCCTGCTCCGTGCCGTACTCCGCCCGGACGTCGAGGGCGAGCCGGGCGAGGGCGGTGAGCTGGTCACGGGTCAGGCAGGGGGCGTCGCGGTCGGCGGCGTCGACCTTCGTCATGCCGATGCGTCCGGGCGCGAGCGGCGCGCACTTGGTGACCTTGTAGCGCACGCGTTCCTCGACGACGTCGAGCGTGCGGTCGTCCACGACGAAGAAGTCGCTGGACACCCTGCCGGACACCAGGCCCTCACCGAGCCCGCAGCAGGCCTCCACCACCAGGCGGTGCGGCCTGCCGCCGATCGGGTCGACGGTGAACACGACCCCGCTGACGTCGGCGGGCACCATCTCCTGCACCACGACCGCGATGCCGCCGGCGGGCTCGCCCGCGCGGTAGGCGGCGGCACGGTCCGACCACAGCGACGCCCAGCAGGTCCTGACCGCGTCGAGGAGCGCCGCGTCCCCGGACACGTCGAGCACCGTGTCGTGCTGGCCCGCGTAGGACCGCTCGGCGGAGTCCTCGCGCGGCGCGGAGGAGCGCACGGCGACCCGCGGCCGGCCGAGGTCCGCGTACGCCGCCAGGATCGTCCGGGCCAGGGGCTCCGGGACGTCCCCGGCCAGGACGACCTCACGGACGGCGGCCGGGGGCGCGGAGCGGGCCTCGGCGGCGCGGAGTTCGGCGCCGAGGCCGCTCTCGCGCAGGAACAGCTCGAAGAACCCGGTGGTGAGACAGAACGCGGGCGGCACCGGGAGCCCCGCCCCCATCAGCTCGTCGAGCCGGGCGCCCTTGCCGCCGAGCGCCTCGGGTCCTGCGGTGTGCGGGCCGCCGAGCACGGCCACGAGGTCCGCGGGCACGGCCGTGCCCGCGGGGACGGCCGTGCCCGCAGGAACGGCGCTCGCCTCGGTCCCGCTCGACGTCTTCAACGCCTCCGTGGCCTCCGTCGCCTCCGTCGTCTCCGCGGCCTTCGTCGCCTTCGTCGCCTTCGTCGTCATGACACGGCCTCCTCGGCGGTGGTGGTGGCGGAGCGGGCCGGGAGCGCCCCGACGGGCCCCGTCGCGGAGTTGACGCCGGTGAACGCGCGGAACGCCTGGCCGGGCAGCACCCGGGTGGCCCGTACGCCGTCGAAGCCGGCCGCGCGCAACTGGCCGAGCAGCTCGTCCGCGCGCGGCAGCGGCCCGCCGAACCGCGCGTTCTCGAACCACAGGTTGAGCACGTCGAGGCCGAGGGCGCCGCTGCCCCGGCACGGCGAGGTGAGCAGCAGCGTGCCGCCGGGGGCGAGCAGGGAGCGGGCGCGCGCGAGGACGTCGGCGCGCTCCTGCTGCGGGAAGTAGTAGATGTTGTTGTGCATCGTCACCACGTCGAACTGCGGTTGCAGGTCGAGCGTGCGCAGATCACCGTGGCGGGTCTCGACGCGGTCGGCGAGCCCCCACTGGGCCATGTTCTTGGCCGCCTGCTCGGCGACCTCCGCCTGGAGATCGACGGCCAGCGCGGTCAGACGCGGGTTGAGCCCGGCGGCGTACCGCACATAGGCGCCGCTGCCGCAGCCGACCTCCAGGAGCCGCACCGGCGCGGTGCGCGGCAGCGTCTTGTTGATCGCCTCCTCGACCAGACGGCGCACCACCAGGGTCGACCGCGCGACGACCAGGCCGTCCTGGTCGGAGAGCGCGAACCGGTCGCCGTCCTGGAGCATCCGCGGGGCGTCCCGCAGCGCCGGCACGTGGAAGCGCAGTAGCTCTTCGAGGGTCGCGGCCACGGCGTCGTTGCCGGCCCGCGCGAGCGCCTTGGCGGTGCGGCTCCGCAGCCGGTAGCAGCCCTCGCGCCGGTCGAGTTCGCCGAGGCGCACCCCGACGTCGAGCCAGGCGCGGAGCCGCCGCCGCTCCTCGGGGGCCGTGCCCAGGTGCGCGGCGAGGCTCTCCAGGTCGCAGGGGCGTGTCGCCATGCAGCGCAGCACGCCGGAGCCCGCCGCCGCGGCCAGGAAGGAGGCCCGGTACAGCGGGGTGAACAGGGTGCGGTTGAGGGCGAGAAGCAGCGGCAGACGCGGGTCGGCGACGATCCGGGCCGTCGCGGCCAGGCCCGTGAACGGCTCCTGCGCCCGGTCCTTGACGGTCCTGGCGAGGCTCAGTAGGTCCATGAGGGTTCCCTCTCCTCGGCGGTACGGGTGAGTTCGGCGCGCAGCTCACGAAGGAGCGGAAGCCGTGCGGGTCCGTTCAGGAAGAAGTGGCCGCCGCGCACCCTGCGGTGCAGCAGCGACGCGGAGGTGCAGACCCGCCACGCCTCCACCTGGGCGGGGAGCGCGATCGGGTCGTCGGTCGCGGAGAACGCCGTCATCGGGCAGCCGAGCGGACGGCGCGGCCGCCAGCGGTAGCGCGCGCACAGCGTGAGGTCGGCGCGCAGCACCGGCAGCCGGCGCTCCAGGTAGGCGCTGCCCACCCGGTCGTCGGGGCGCAGCGCGCCGAGGTCGCGCACGAGGTGCCGCAGGGCGTCGTCGCCGAGATCCTCGCCGTCCGGCCCTCCGTACAGGTGCGGGGCCCTGCTGCCGGACACGAACAGGTGCCGGGGCCCGGCCAGGCCGCGGTCCCGCAGCGCGCAGGCGACCTCGTAGGCGAGCAGCGCGCCCATGCTGTGCCCGAAGAGGACGGTCCCGGTGCCGGGGGCGACGTGCCCGGCCGCGACCAGCGCGTCCGTCGCGTCCCGCGCGAGGTCCGCCATCTCCGTGTATGGGGCCTCGTCGCTCCGCAGCCCCCGCCCGGGAAGCAGGACGGGCACGACGGTGACGCCGGGCCCGAGCCGGTCCGCCCAGTCGCGGAACACGGACGGGGTGCCGCCCGCGTAGCCGAAGCAGACCAGCCGGGGTCCGGCGGGATCCGCGGCGCCCGGCGCGGGCCCGAAGCCGGGGCCGGTGAACCAGGCGTGGGCGGGCGCCTGCGGCCTTTCGGTGCGGGGCATCGGGTTCCTCCCGGGGGCGGGGGTCGGCGGGGACGGCGGGGACGCGGGCGGTCAGGCCCGGTCAGGCCCGGTCAGGCCCGGTCGGGGCCCGGTCGGGGGCCGGGGCTCAGCGCGGGACGCGGGCGCGGCCCTCGGCGGTGTCGAGCCAGGCGAGCGTCCGCCGCACGCCCTCCTCGAAGCCGACCTCGCTCTTGAAGCCGAAGTCGTCGCGGGCCCGGTCGATCGCGTAGGACTGGTCGCGGTCGAAGAGGTGCACGGCGTGCCGGGTGAGCACCGGCCGCGCCTTGATCCGCAGCGCCCCGTAGAGGCCCTCCGACAGCGTCGCCACGCCGCGCGCGACCGGCGCGGGCAGGCTCAGGAACGGGGGTTTCACGCCGAGGCCGCGGGCCAGGGCCTCGACGTACTCGCGCCACGTCGTGCGGTCGGCGTCGCGCAGGTTGTACGTGCCGCCCGCGGCGCTCCCCGACGCGCACGCGGAGATCATGGCGTCGGCGGCGTCGGCCACGTACAGCAGCCCCGCGGGTACGTCGCCGCCGCGGATGTAGACCATCTGCCGGCTCAGGAGCAGCGTGGCGATCTCGACGACGAAGTCGTTGCTGCGCGGCCCGTACACGCTCACCGGGCGCACCACGGTCAGCGGCAGGCCCGCGCGCGCCGCGGCCTCGCGGACGGCCCGCTCGCCGAGGAGCTTGCTGCGGTTGTACGGCAGCCCGATGTCGCGCGGCGGGGTGCTCTCGTCGCAGGGGCGGACCGGGTAGCCGTACACGTCGGTGGTGCTGACGTGCACGAAGCGCTCGACGTCGCCCGCGTGCGCCGCGGCCTCGACGAGGTTGCGGCTGCCGTCGACGTTGACGCGCCGGAAGTCCGCCCAGGGGCCCCAGTCCGCGGACAGGCCCGTGCAGTTGTACACGTGCCGCACCCCGGTGGCCGCGCGCCGCAGGCTGTCCGGATCGCCCAGGTCCCCGACGGCCACCTCGACGTCGGCCCCCGCGAAGGCGGAGCGGTCGCTGCCCTCGCGGACGAGGGCCCGCACGCGGTGGCCGCGTTCGGCGAGGCGGCGGGTGAGGTGTCCGCCGATGAACCCGGCCGCGCCCGCGACCAGGACGTCGGGCGCGGCGGGTGCCGCGGGCGCCGCGGCGGGGGCCGTTCTCGACGCCGCCACGGGTGGCGCCGCCGGTGCTGTCGCCGGTGCCGTCCCGTTCGTCGCCGCCGGTGTGATCTCGCGGGCCGCCCCGGCCGCGGGCTCCCGTGCTGTCCCGGCCGCGGGCTCCCGTGCTGTCCCGGCCGTGGTCTCGCGCGCCGTTCCGGGGCGCGGCCCCGTGCGTGCGGTTCCGTTCGTCCTGCGCTGCGTCATGGCATGCCCCAACAGGTCCAGTGCGCGGTCGAGTTCGTCCTCGGTGTGGTCGGCGTTGATGAAGAAGCGCAGGCGGCACGCGTCGCGCGGCACAGCGGGGTGGCCGATCGGCATCACGTTCACGCCGAGGCGGAGCAGCATGTTGGAGAGCGCCATGGTCTCCTCCCAGCCGCCGATGACGACCGGGACCACCGCCGAGGCCCGCGACACGCCGATGTCGAGACCACGGGCGCGCGCCGAGTCGCGGAAGTGCTCGGCGAGGTGCCGCAGCCGGGCCACCCGCTCCGGTTCGGCCCGCAGGACCCTCAGGGCCTCCAGGGCGGCGGCGGTGTTGGCGGGCGATATGCCGGTGCTGAAGATGTGCAGCGGCGCGGTGAACTTCAGGTACTCGACGATCGTGCGCCGCGCCGCGACATAGCCGCCGAGGCTGCCGACGGCCTTGCTGAGCGTGCCCATCCACAGGTCGACGTCGGCGCGGTCGACGCCGAAGTACTCGCCGACGCCCCGCCCGGTGCGCCCGAGCACACCGAGGGAGTGCGCCTCGTCGACCATCAGGAGCGCGCCGTGCCGGTTCTTGACGTCGATGAACTTCGGCAGGTCGGGGAGGTCCCCGTCCTGGCTGTAGGCGCCCTCGACGAGGACGAGGGCCCGGCGGGCACGGGCCCGGGACCCGGCGAGGGCGCGGTCGAGCGCCCGCCAGTCGTTGTGCGGGAAGGGCAGCCGCCGCGCGCCCGACAGGACGCTGCCGCGCACGGCGCTGTCGTGGATCCACTCGTCGTGAAGGATCAGGTCCTCGGGGCCGAAGAGGTGCCCGATGGTGGCGACGTTCGTGGCGTGCCCGCCCGCGAAGACGATCGCGGCCTCGGTGCCGAGGAACGAGGCGATCTCGGCGTCGAGGCGGTGGTGCAGCGGTGTCTCGCCGAACAGCAGCGGCGTCGCCGAGCAGGACGTGCCGTACCGGTCGACGGCGTCGCGGGCGGCCTGCCGGACGCGCGGATGGTGGGACAGTGCGAGGTAGTTGAACGCGGCGAAGTTGAGGACGGTCCGCCCGTCGACATCGGCCCTGCCGCCGTTGTAGCCCTCGTGCGTGCGCCCGTAGGGGTTGTCCCCGTCGGCGGTGGCCTGCCGGAGCCGCCCCTGCAACTCGGTGTACTCCGGCCACTCCTCGAAGACACGCTCCTGCCGTACGGGCGGGTCGGCGACGTCCGGTACCGAAGGCGCCGCGGGCGCGGACACCGGCAGGGCGGCGTCGCGCAGGGTTGCGGCGCCCGTGAGGAGCGCGGCGAGCTGCGCCACGGTCGGGTCCTCCGGAAGCCGCTCGCGGTTCCCGTTCAAGTGCCCCGGGAACAGCCGTTGCAGGGCCCGCTCCAGCTCCGTGCGCATCAGCGAGTCGAACCCGAGGTCGGCGCCGAGGCGCGCCTCGTACGGGATGTGCGCGACGGGGTGCCCGCAGACGCGGGACACCTGGGCGAGGACGGTCTGCGGGGCGTCGGGGGCTTGCGGGGCGGACGGTGCTTCTTGCGGTACGAGGTCTGCCGCGTCCTGCGGTACGTGTGCTGCCGCTGCCTCGCGCACGGGAGCGGGTACGGGTGCGGGCGCGAGGGCGGACACGTCTCCCTGCGGAGGCGCTTCTCCCCGCGCAGGCGGCGTGAACCAGTACCGCTCCCGCTCGAACACCGCGTGCGGCACCGGTACGACGGGACCGCGCCGCCCTTCGTCGAGGGCCGCCCAGTCCACGGTGGAGCCCGCGCAGTGCAGCCGCCCCAGGGACTGGAGCAGCGTCTCCCAGTCGCCCGCGGCACCCGGCACGGCACCGGCGCGGCCCCGCCGCAGCGAGGGCAGCCAGAGCAGCGGCTCCGTGTCCGTGCCGGATGTCGTCATCGACCGGCCGAGCCCGAGCAGCGTCGGATGCGGGCCCACCTCCACGAACGCGGTGCAGCCGAGCCGCCGCAGCGTGCCGAAGCCGTCGGCGAACCGTACGGTGCCGAGGAGATGGTCCACCAGCGCGTCGCCGTCGACGCGGCCGACGGTCTCACCGGTGGCGTCCGACACCCACGGGACGACGGGTTCGAAGAAGCGCACGTCGCGCGCCGCCGCGCGCAGCGGTTCCGCGGCACCCTCCATCAGCGCCGAGTGGAAGGCGCCCGACACGGCGAGGGGCTTGACGACCACGGAGCGCTCCGCGAGTGCCGCGCGAGCCCGTTCGATCTCCGCGCGGCCACCGGACAGCACCAGGTGCGTGGGTGAGTTGACGGCGGCCACGGACAGCGGTCCGTACCGCGCCGCGACGTCCCGTACGACCGACGCGTCGCCCAGGCAGGCGATCATCGCGCCGTCGCCCGGCTGTTCGTCCATGAGCCGCCCGCGGACCGCCGCGAGCCGCAGCGCGTCCTCGAACGTCATCGCCCCGGCCACGTACGCGGCGGCGTAGGCGCCGATGCTGTGCCCGAGCACGGCGGCGGGCCGCACGCCCAGCGACATCCACAGCTCGGCGAGGGCGATCTCCAGGGCCACCAGGGCGGGCTGGCAGCAGCGGGTGGCGCGCAGCCGTCCCGTCCCGTCGTCGGTGAACAGCAGCTCGGTCAGGGGCACACCGAGGTGCGGCCGCAGCACGTCGTCCGCCCGGTCGATGTTCCGGGCGAAGGGCGGGTGCGTGTCGTACAACCCCTTGCCCATGCCCGGGTACTGCGTGCCCTGGCCGCCGAAGAGGAACGCCGTGCGCGGCCCCGGGCCGTGCCCCGCCGTGCCGCGCACGACGGCCGTCGAGGCCGTGCCGTCCGCGAGCGCCGCGAGGCCCGCGTCGAGCGCGGCGGCCGAACCGCCGACGAGCACGGCGCGGTGCGCGAGTGCGGCCCGTCCGGTGCCGGCGGCCCGGCACAGGTCGGCCGGCGGCGTGTCGGCCCTGGCCGCCAGGTGGGTGCGCCAGCGCCGGGCCAGGGTGGTCAGCGCGGTCGGCGTGTGACCCGACAGGCACAGGGCGTGCACCGGCCGCGCGGACGCCGGGACGGCCGGGGGCGCGGGCAGTTCACCGGACGCACCGGACGCACCGGACGCACCGGACGCACCGGACGCACTGGACTCACTGGACTCAGCGGGCTCAGCGGGCTCGGGGGGCGACTCCAGGACGACGTGCGCGTTGGCGCCGCCGAAGCCGAAGGAGCTGACGGCGGCCCGCACCGGCCCCCGTCGCGGCAGCGGCGTACGGCGTGTCGGTACGTCGAGTCCCGCGCCGTCCCAGTCGAGTCGCCGGTTGGGCGTGGTCAGGTGGAGCGTCGGCGGGACCTCGCGTTCCCGTACGACGAGGGCCGCCTTGATGAGGCCCGCGACGCCCGCGGCCGCCTCCAGGTGCCCGATGTTGGTCTTCACCGAGCCGACCAGGCACCGGGCGCCGTCCGGGCGCCCCTCGCCGTACGCCCCCGCGATGCCCTCCCACTCGACCGGGTCGCCGAGCGGGGTGCCCGTGCCGTGCGCCTCGACGTAGTCGACCTCGTTGCCGCTCAGCCCGGCGCGCGCCAGGGCCTGTTCGACGACGGCGCGCTGTGCGGAGCCCCGGGGCGCGGTGAGGCCGTTGCTGCGGCCGCCGTGGCCGGTGGCGGAGCCCCTGATCACGGCGTGCACGCGGTCGCCGTCGGCGAGGGCGGCCGACAGCGGTTTCAGGCAGACGAGGCCCGCGCCCTCGCCACGCACATAGCCGCCCGCCGCGTCGTCGAACGTACGGCAGCGGCCGTCCGCCGCGAGCATCCCGCCGTCGGCGAACGCCACCGAGAGGCCGGGCGTCAGCATGAGGTTCACCCCGCCCGCGAGCGCGAGGGAGCACTCGCCCCGGCGCAGGCTGTCGCACGCCAGGTGGACGGCCGTCAGGGACGACGAGCACGCCGTGTCCAGGGCGAGGCTCGGGCCGCGCAGGTCGAGCGCGTAGGACAGCCGGCCCGCGGCGACGGCGTGCGCGTTGCCGGTGGCGCCGTGCACGTCGACGGTGTCCAGGCGGCCCATCTGGAGTTCGGAGTAGTCGTGGCTGCTGATGCCGACGAAGACGCCGGTGGCGCTGCCCGCGAGCGACGTCGGGTCGCGGCCCGCGTCCTCCAGCGCCCGCCACGCGGTCTCCAGGAGCAGCCGCTGCTGCGGGTCCATGCGGACGGCCTCGCGCGCCGACAGGCCGAAGAACCGGGCGTCGAACTCCTCGACGCCGTCGACGAACCCGCCGAAGTCGGGTGCGGCGACCCGGTCGGCGTCCCAGCGGTCCCGGGGCACCTCGGTGATCGCGTCCCGGCCGTCGCGCAGCAGCCGCCAGTAGCTCTCCGCGTCGGGCGCGCCCGGGAAGCGGCAGCCCATGCCGACGACGGCGATCGGCTCGTGCCCGCCGCCGTCCGGCGCGGGCCGCCGGGGCTGCCCGGGTCGCTCCTCGGGCCGCGTGCCCTGCGCGGAGGCGGCGGCCAGTGCCTCGGTGACCTCGGTGGACCCGGCGACGTGCGAGGACTCGGCGGCGTACGCGGGCCCGGCGGCGTGCCGCGCCGGGGCGGGCTCCGCCGTGCCGGTCCTTGCGAGGTGGGCGGCGATCGCCCGGATCGTCGGATGGTCGAAGACGACGGTCGGGGGGATCTCGCGGCCGGTGCGGGCGCTCAGCTCCGCCAGGACGGCGACGGCCTGCTTGGAGTCCAGGCCGAGGGACGCGAGCGGCAGGGCCGGGTCCACCGCCGCCCGGGTGAGCCCGAGGCGTTCGGCGACACGGGCGGTCAGCCAGGCCTCGACGGCGTCGGGGGCCCGGACGGCACCCGCGGCGACCCGGTCGGCGAGCAGCCCGGTCAGCGTGTCGACGCGTGGCCGTACGAGCAGGTCACCGAACGGGACGGCGACACCGTGCCGCCGCTCCAGCTCGCCGACCACGGACAGGAGGTCCTGGTAGCCGAGGCCCAGCTCGGCGAAGGTGTGCGTGGCCGCGCCCGAGAGGCCGGTGACACAGGTGCGCAGGACCTCCTCGACGGCCGCGCCCACGGGCTGCCGCGACGGCCCGGCCACCGGGGCGGGCGGCGGCGTGTCGCGGGCGACGCTGGCCGCGACCACCTTCAGGCCGAGGTCGAGGAAGTCCCGGCGGCAGGCCTGACGCTGGATCTTGCCGCTGGTGGTCCTGTGCACCGTGGACCGCTTCAGGAGGACGACGGCGTGCGGCGCCACCTCGTGCTCGTCGGCGATCGCGGACCGCACCCGCGCGAGCAGGCCCTGCGCGTCGTCGGCCCGCCGGCCGTCGATCTCGTACGCGACCACGAGCCGCTCGGCGCCGTCCACCTCGACGGCGAAGGCCGCGCCGCAGCCCGCGCGGACGGCGGAGTCGGCGCGCTCCACGGTGCGTTCGACGTCGTGGGGGTAGTGGTTGCGGCCCTGCACGACGACGACGTCCTTGGTGCGGCCGACGACGTGCAGCTGTCCGCCGCGCAGGAAGCCCAGGTCGCCCGTGCGCAGATACGGCGTGCCGCCCCCGTCGCCGCCGACGCCCCCGTCCTCGTCCCCGCCGCCGTCCTGCCCGTGCCCGTGCTCGTGCAGGAAGGCCCGGAACGTCGCCTCGGTGGCTTCGGGGTGGCGCCAGTAGCCGCGGGCCACGCTGCCGCCCGCGATCCACACCTCGCCGATGGTGCCCTCGCCCGTGACACGGCGCCGCGTCGCGGGGTCGACGACCGCGACGTCCAGGCCGGGCACCGCGGGGCCACAGCCCACGACCCGGGTGACGCGGCCCGCGGCGGGCGCGCTCGCCCGCCCGGACCCGAGGGCGGCGGAGTCGAACTCCCCGACGACGGGCGGCTCGTCGGCGTGCACACCGGTCACCATCAGGGTGGCTTCGGCGAGCCCGTAGCAGGGCAGCAGCGCGGCGCGCCGGAACCCGCACGGCGCGAACCGCTCGGTGAACCGGTCCAGGGTGTCCGCGCGCACCGGCTCGGCCCCGTTCAGGGCGAGGCGCCAGTGGCTCAGGTCGAGGCCGTCCCGCTCCTCGTCGGTGATGCGGCCGACGCACGCCTCGAAACCGAAGTCGGGGGCGACGCTGGTCGACGCCCGGGTCTCCGACAGGGTCCGGAGCCACAGCAGGGGGCGGCGCACGAACGACATCGGGGCCATCAGATGGGCGGGGAACCCGCCGTACAGGGGCGAGAGGATGCCGCCGATCAGTCCCATGTCGTGGTACGGGGGCAGCCACGACACCATCGCGGACCCGGAGTCGTGGGCGAGCCGCCGGTGGATGGCGGAGAGGTTGTGCAGCAGATTGCCGTGGCCGACCATGACGCCCTTGGGCGCGGACGTCGAGCCGGAGGTGTACTGGAGGAACGCCAACGAGTCGGCGGTCAGCGCCGGTTCGCGCCAGTCGGCGGCGGCGTACGGGGCGCCCGCGCCGTCCGGCCCGCCCGTCACCAGCCACCGCAGCCCGCCGAGCCCGAGCGCGGCGAGCTCGTCGCCGCGCTCGCCCGCGAACCGGGACAGCTCCCCGGTGGTGAGCGCGCGCGTGGCCCCCGAGTCCCGCGCGATCGCCGCGAGCCGCGGCATGGTCTGCCCGAAGCGGCGCGTGTCCGGCGGGTACGCGGGCACGGCGAGAGCCCCCGCGTACAGGCATCCGAGGAATCCGGCGATGTAGTCGAGTCCGGGCGGGTGCAGCAGCAGCACCGGTTCGCCCGCCGCCCCCTCGTGCTGCAGCAGGGCGGCGACGCGGCGGGCCTGGAGGTCGAGTTCGGCGAAGGTCCAGGAGAGGTCGCCGCGGGGGGCGGCGCCGAGTGTGTCGGTCCCGGGAGCGTCGGTGCCGTTCAGGAAGCGGTAGGCGAGTGCGTCCGGCCGCCGGGCGGCGTGTCGGCGCAGCACGGCGACGAGGGTCCGCGGCGCGTCGCCGCGGCCGTGGTTCTCGCTCGGGCCTTGGGTCATGTACGTCTCCGTCACTTGCCGGGCACGGCCCGCGGGGCGGCGCCGGACGCGGGCGCCGCGCCGCCGAGGCGCTGGTAGTCGGTCTTGCCGTTGGCGTTGCGCGGCAGTTCGTCGAGGCAGGTGGCCGTGCGCGGCACCATGTAGCGGGGCAGGTACCGCGCGCAGTGCCGCTTCAGCTCGATGAGTCCGGGCCGCGGGGTGCGCCCGCTGAGGGTGAAGTAGAGGGCGAGGCCCGCGGTTTCGGTGGGCCGGGAGCCTGGTCCGGGACTGGCCCCGGAGCCGGGACCGGCACCGTCTGCGGCACCGGCACCTGCGGTGGTGGCGGTGTCGGCACCTGCGGCGGTGGCGGCACCGGCACGTGCGGCGGTGGCGGCTCCGGCGGCGGTGTCGGCGACGATCACCGCGGCGTGCGCGATGCCGGGGTGCCGCAGCACGGCCGCCTCGATCTCGCCCAGTTCCACGCGGTGCCCGGCGAGCTTCACCATGCGGTCCTTGCGCCCCCGGTACACCAGGGCGCCGTCGTCGAGGCCCACCAGGTCGCCGGTGGCGTGGCGGCCCCGGCGGTGCCCGGCCGCGGCGGGTTCGGAGGCGCGGCGCCAGTAGCCGGGGGTGACGCAGTCGCCCTCGACGACGAGTTCCCCGAACGCGTCGGGCCCGGCGAGCACCCGGCCCGCGTCGTCGACGACGGACACCTCGGCGCCCGGCAGCGGGGTGCCGATGGGGACGGGCTCGTGCCGCGCCAGGTCCTCAGGACGCACCCGGTGATATGTGCACACGTTCGTCTCGGTCGGCCCGTACAGGTTGTAGAGCCCGGTGTCCGGAGTGAGCCGGGCCGCGAGGGCGCGCAGCTGCGGCATCGGGAACACCTCGCCCGCGAACAGGACGTACCGCAGTCCCCGGGCGGTGTCGGCGGTGAGCGCGTCCGACACCGTGAGCAGATGCAGCACGGACGGCACCGAGTACCAGACGCTGACGCCGTGGTCGCGGATGCCCGCGGCGAGCGCGCCGACGTCACGCGTCTGCGCGTCCGGCACGATCCACAGGCCCGCGCCCGCCGACAGGGCGGTGAACAGGTCGAAGGTCGACAGGTCGAAGTTGAACGAGGCGTGGCCCGCGAACACGTCGCCGGGCCCGACGTCGAGTTCGTCGCGTGCCCACCGGATGAAGCACGCGAGGTTCCGGTACGTGACGCGCACGCCCTTGGGCGTTCCGGTCGACCCCGAGGTGTACAGGATCGCGGCCAGGTCGTCGCGCTCCAGGGGCGGCAGCAGGACGACGTGCCCCGCAGCGCTCGACGTGAACGCGGCCCAGCCGTGGACGGCGGGCGTGCGGGACGCCTCGCCGGACGGTGCCCGGCGCTCGGCC
The DNA here is from genome assembly GCF_009755605.1 of Streptomyces typhae. Lineage (GTDB taxonomy): Bacteria > Actinomycetota > Actinomycetes > Streptomycetales > Streptomycetaceae > Streptomyces > Streptomyces typhae. Next base: position 436,534 of record NZ_WPNZ01000004.1, on the reverse strand, counting down.
GTGTCGGAGCCGCCGCGGTCCCGGCCGCCGCCGGGCTCAGGGCGCGGCGGCTCGCCGTCCGTGAGCACGACCGCCCGTACCGACGCGGGCAGCGCCTTTCCCGCGAGGGCCGCGAGGCGGCGGCCGTCGGTGACGAGGACGACGGGTTCGGCGTCCGCCAGGATCGTCCGCACCCGCGCCACCGGCTGTCCGCCGTCCAACGGCACGTACGCGCAGCCCGCGTGCAGCGCGGCGAGGATCGCCTGCGCGTAGCGCGGCTGCTTGTCCGTCCAGATCGCGACCCGGTCACCGATCTCGGCGCCGAGCCCGAGCAGCCCGGAGGCGACGGCGGCGACCCGCGCCGCCAGTTCGCCGTACGTGCAGCCACCGGGCCCCACGAAGGCGGACCGCGCCGCCTGCCCCGGGTCCCGCGGCCACGGCTTGCGGATGAGCGCGACGTCGGACGGCGGGGTGAGAGCGGCGGCAGGGGCCCGCTCGGCGGCGGAGTCAGGGGAGGCGGGGGAGGCAGGAGAAGAGACGGAGGCGGGGGAGGTGTTGGACGAGGAGGTGGAGGTGGAGCGGAACAGGTCCCGCGCGCGGAGGGTCATCGCGCTCACCCGGCCGACGGCAGGACGCCGGTCTCGCGGGCGGCCTCGACGAAGATCCCCGCGGCCGTCTCCAGGTCGTCGCGGGTGTGCTCGCAGGTCACGCTGACCCGCAGGCGCGCGTCCCCGAGCGGCACCCCGGGGAACACCACCGTCTGGCAGAACAGGCCGCGGGCCCGTACGGCGCGGCCCATCTCCAGGGCCCTGCGCTCGTCGCCGATGACGAGCGGCAGGATGGCGCTCTCGGTGTTCTCCAGGTCGAAGCCCGCGTCGGCGAGTTGCCCGTGCAGGAAGCGGATGTTGGACCAGAGCCGGGCGAGCCGCTCCGGTTCCGCCTCGATGACGTCGAGGGAGGCGATGAGTCCGGCGGCGACCCCGGCGGGGATGTTGGCGGCGAAGACGTAGGAACTCGCGTAGTACCGCAGGTACTCCACGACCTCCTCGTCGCCGACCACGAAACCGCCCATGCCCGCGAGGGCCTTGCTCATGGTGCCGAGCTCCAGGTCGACCTCGCCCTTGAGGCCGAAGTGCTCGGCGGTGCCCGTGCCGCGCTCGCCGAGCACACCGGTGGCGTGTGCGTCGTCGACCATGACGCGGGCGCCGTACTCGCGGCCGAGCCGGACGATCTCGGGCAGGTCGCAGAGGTCGCCGTGCATGCTGAACACGCCGTCGGCGACGACGAGCCTGCCGGTCGTGCGGTCGTCGCAGCGCTTGAGGATGCGTTCCAGGTCCGCCATGTCGTTGTGCTGGTAGATCCTGCGGACCGAGCCCGCGAGGCGGGCGCCGTCGACGATGCTCATGTGGTTGAGCTTGTCGACGATCAGCGTGTCGTAGCTCTTGACCAGGGCGGAGATGGTGCCGAGGTTGGCCGCGTAGCCGCCCGGGAAGACGATGCAGGCCGGCCGCGCCTTGAACGCGGCCAGGCGCCTCTCCAGCTCTTTGTGCAGCATGTTCGTGCCGCCGATGAAGCGCGATCCGGTATGGGTCGCGCCGAAGGTGCGGGTGGCGTCGCAGACCGCCTCGATCACCTTCGGATGGTTGGCGACCCCGAGGTAGTTGTTGGAGGCGAACATCAGGAACTCGCGCTTGCGGCCGGTGTGTTCGTCGAGGATCACGGCGCGGTTGCCGCAGCGGGAGTGCAGCGGCATGCCGTACCAGTAGAGGCGTTCGGCCTCACGGCCGCGCAGATGGGACCGGAAGCTGCGGGCCTTGGCGAAGAGGTCGCCGTCGCGCTCCTCCACGAAGTCCTTCATGGACCGGCTGTCCCAGGGAGTGCCGTCGTCGCCGGGGCGCCGCTGCGCGCCCGCGGCCGTCGCGGCGATGTGGTCGCGCAGCTCGGCGGTCAGACCGCGCAGCGTGGGCGCGGTGAGGGTGCCCGCGAGGTTGTCGGGCAGGCCGAGCTCGCGGGCGCAGTCCGCCACGATCGACACGAGGACCACTGAGTCGACGCCGAGCTCGCCCTCGAAGTCGGCGTCCAGGGGCAGTTGGTCGCGCTGGTACTGGGTGTGGTGCATGGCGGCGCGCAGGACGGCTTCGACGAGGTGGTCGTCGTCGGGGGCGGTCGGTGCGGCGGCCGCGGCCGGTGCGGGCGCGCTGTTCGCCTCGGTACGGGGGAGCGGCTGCTGCGTAAGGGGACTTGGTTCCGTACGGGGGCTTGGTTCCGTACGAGGACCTGGTTCTGTACGAGGACCTGGTTCCGTACGGGGACCCGGTTCCGTGAGGGGACCCGACTGCGCGGCCCGGACGGCTGCGGTCAGTTCGCCGATCGTCGAGAGACCGGCGGGCAGCGGTGCCGTCAGCGCGAAGCGCTCCCGTACCAGGGCGAGGATCGACTCGTGGAGGACGGAGTCGATGCCGAGCTCCGCCTCGAAGTGGCTGTCGGGCAGCAGGTACGACTCGTCGTACAGGGTCCGCGACGCCACGATGTCCACGATCTGCCGCTGCACGGCGGGACCGTCGTGGTGGTGGGGGGCGCCGGGGCCGGGGCCCGCCGGGGACGTGGTGTCCGTGACATCGGTCATCGCACGCTCTCTCCCTGCACGCTCGCTCCTCGCGCGCTCTCTCCTCGGGCCCGCAGCCGTTCGACGAGCGCGGCGATCGAGTCGACGGACCGGAAGTTCGCCGGGGAGATCTCCTGCAGCGGAACGGTGACGCGGAAGTCGCTCTGCAAGTAGTGGACGAGGTCGAAGATCCCGGCCGAGTCGATGATGTTCAGCTCGGCGATGGGGAGGTGGGCGTCGAGGCCTTCGGTGTCCCCGTCGAGCCAGACGTCGGCGATGTAGTTGATGATCGACTGTTCGGTGGTCATGGCGGCCCTACGCCCGGTCTCCGGTGGCCGCCGCCGCGCCCGCACCCGGGCTCGTGAGGGGGCGTCGGCCCTCGATGAGCGCGGCGACCGCCGCGACCGTGTCGCCCGGGGTCGCCGCGTCCTCGCCGATGTCGGCCCTGAACTCGGACTGGATGACGAGGAGCAGCTCGACCAGGAAGAGCGAGTCCATGTCGAGGTCCTCGAACCTGGTGTCCGGGGCGATCTCCGCGCGGTCCACCTCGAACCGGTCGACCAGGAGGTCGACCAGCCTGTCGTACGTCTCGCTGGTCCCGTTCATTTTCATTTCCTGCATCCCGATCGTCCTGGTCATCCCGGTAGTCCCGCTCGTCTCGCTCGTCCTGCTCGTCCTGCTCGTCCTGCTCGTCTCGCTCGTCCTGCTCGTCCCGCTGGTCTCACGTGTCTCGCTCATGCGGTTCTCCTTCTCTCCGGCTCCTCGGCTCCTCGGCTGCGGGCGGGTCCTCAGACGCGGTCGAGCCGCGGCCAGGTCAGCACCGTCGACCCCCAGGTGAGCCCGCCGCCGAACGCGGTGAGCAGGACGCGTCCGCCCGCCCGCAGGACGCCGTCGGTGTGGGCCTGGTCCAGGGCGAGGGGGATGGACGCGGCGGCGGTGTTGCCGACGTCGGCGATGTTGCTGAAGCAGCGCGCCCGCGGGATGCCGACCTCGTCGGCCACGTGGTTGGTGATGCGCAGGTTGGCCTGGTGCCCGACCAGGTGGTCGATGTCCCGCGGGGTCCATCCGGCGCGGTCGAGGACCGCGCGGGCCGACGCGGACATGCGCTGCACCGCGTGCCGGAAGACCTCCTTGCCGTCCATGGCGAAGTAGCGGTCGGCGGGCCGCGGCGCCACGCCCGAGAGGCGCTGCCGCGAGCCGCCCGCGGGCACCGTGATCAGGTCCTCCCTGCCGCCGTCGCTGCCCAGATCGAAAGGACCGAGCGCGCCCGGCTCCGCGGGGTCGCCCGCGCGCAGGACCACGGCGCCCGCCCCGTCGCCGAAGATCACCGAGGTGGACCGGTCCCCGGGGTCGAGCAGCGTGGAGAACGTCTCCGCGCCGATCACGAGGACGCGCTCGGCCGCGCCGGTGGCGATCAGGCCTGCGGCGGTGGCGAGGGCGTACACGAACCCCGTGCAGACCGCGGACACGTCGAAGGCCGCGGTGCCGGTCAGGCCGAGCCGCGCGGCGACGGTGGGCGCCGTCGCGGGACACGGCCGGTCCGGGGTGGTGGTGGCGAGCAGCACGGCGTCCACGACGGGGGTGCCGGAGCACTTGAGTGCCTTGGCGCCGGCGCCGACGGCCAGGTCGGAGGTGGCGGTGCCGGGCGCGGCGAAGTACCGCTGCCGGATGCCGGTGCGGGAGCGGATCCACGCGTCCGAGCTGTCGAGGCGCGCGGCGAGCTCGTCGTTGCTGACGACGGTCGGCGGCAGACAGCCGCCGACCCCCGTGAGGACCGCGGCCCGCTGCGGCGGCGGCTGACTCGGTGGGGGTGCGGTCACGCGTGCTCCTCGGTCTCCCGGACGGCAGGACGCTGGTGCGGCGGTGCGCTGCGGCGCCGCCGTACTGGGCGCGCGGCGCCGCCTCCGTTCTGTTGCTGGCTGCTGGCTGCTGTGTGCTGACTGCTGTGTGCTGTCTGCCGGCTGCGGTGGTGGTGCACCGGCGGGCGGCGGCACGGGTGTGTGCCGCCGTGCCGCGGTGTGTCGGAGGCGTCGCGGAGAACCTGCGACGCATCTCGAGTGTCGCGGGGCGGGCTGACAGGACACGGTCACGGAAGCTGACGGCTCGCTGACGGTGCGCTGATCGGGCCCGGAGCGGCGGCGCGGCCCGCCGCGGACCCGCCCGGTCAGCCATCGGTCAGCGCCCGACGGCGCGACCGGTCAGGCCCGGCCCGCAGACTCGACCTCAAGCGACCGGAGAGGTGGGGCGCATTCCATGAGCACGAGGTACGGCAGGGCCACCGGCACGGCGCCGGACGCGACACGGCTCGACGGGGGCGCTTCGCCTTCCGGCCGGGGCGTCATGCCGTCTTCCGGCGGGGGCGCCATGCCGTCTTCCGGCGGGCGTGTGACTCCGCCTGGCGGTGGGGAGTTGACGCCGCCTTCCGGCGGGGGTGTTCTGTCGCCTCTCGGCAGGCACGGGGCACCGCTCCCCGCGGAGGCTGTGGTGCCGTCTTCCGGCGGGGAGGTGGCATCGTCCCCTGGTGGGGGTGCCCCGGGGTCTTCGGGCGGGGATGTGGCGTCGGCTGCGTTGGCGGCCGCGGTGCCGTCTCCTGGCGGGGAGGTGGCATCGTCCCCTGGTGGGGGTGCCCCGGGGTCTTCGGGCGGGGATGTGGCGTCGGCTGCGTTGGCGGCCGCGGTGCCGTCTCCTGGCGGAGAGACGGCATCGCCCCCCGGCGGGCGCGCCCCGCAGCCCACCGGCACGCACGCGGCACCGCCCCCCGCAAAGGACGTGCCACCGCCCGCCGGCGAGGTCACGGCGCCGCCCCCCGGCGAGCACCCCCCACCGCCCCCTGGCGAGCACATGCCACCGCCCGCCGGCGAGGTCACGGAGCCGCCCCCCGGCAAGAACCCCCCACCGCCCCCCGGCGAGCAAGTAGTACCGCCCGGCGTCGGCGTCGGCGCGTTCGGTGTCGGTGCCGTCGTCGTCACCGGGCTCGGTCTGGTCACCGCCGCGGGCATCGGGGTGGACGCCACCTGGGCCGGGGTGTGCGCGGGCCGTTCCGCCGCGGTGACCGATCCGGGGCTGGAGGGGCTCCCCGTCGACATCTCCTGCACCGTGCCGGGCTTCTCCGCCCGTGCGCACGTCGGGCGGCGCAGCTCCCTGACCCACGACCGGTTCATCCAGCTGTCGGTGGCCGCCGCGCGCGAGGCCGTCGCGGACAGCGGACTGGATCCGCGTACGTGGGACGGGGCCCGCGTGGGCGTCGTCGTGGGCTGCGGCCTCGGCGGGGTCGCGACCTGGGAGACCCAGCACCGCCGCATGCTCGACGAGGGACCGCAGGCGGTCTCGGCCCTCCTGATCCCCATGCTCGTACCGAACATGGTCGCCGGACACCTCGCCATGGACCTGGGCGCCACCGGACCGAACCTGGTGACCGCCACGGCCTGCGCGTCCGGCGCCACCGCCATCGGCACGGCGCTCGCCCTGCTGCGCGACGGCAGTTGCGACGTGGTGGTCGCGGGCGGCGGCGAGGCCGGCGTCACCCCGCTGATGGTGACCGGCTTCGCCCAGATGGGCGCCCTGTCGCGGCGGACCGGCGAACCGGCAGCCGCGTCCCGCCCCTTCGACCGCGACCGCGACGGATTCGTCATCGGCGAGGGCAGCGGCATGCTCGTCCTGGAGCGGGCGGCCGACGCCCGCGCGCGGGGCGCCACCGTACGGGCCCGCATCGCCGGGTACGGCGCCTCGGCCGACGCCCATCACATGACGGCCCCCGACCCGCAGGGCGCCGGGGTGCTCCTGGCGCTGCGGACGGCGCTCGCGCGAGCGGGCGTCATGCCGGACGAGGTCGACCACGTGAACGCGCACGGCACGTCCACCCCCCTCAACGACGCGGCCGAGGCCGCGGTCCTGCGCAAGTTCCTCGGCACCGGCCCCGCGGTCACCTCCACCAAGGGCGTGCTCGGGCACACCCTGGGCGCGGCGGGCGCGATCGAGGCGGCGCTCACCGTCCTCGCCGTACAGCACGGCACGGTGCCGCCGACCGCCAACCTGTGCCACCAGGACCCCGACGTCGAACTGGACATCGTCGCCGGCGCCCCGCGCGAGCGGCCGCTGCACACCGCCGTCAGCAACTCCTTCGGCTTCGGGGGCCAGAACGCCGTGCTCGTGGTGACCGCGGCGTGAGCGCCGGCACCGAGCCTTCGACCCCCCACCGGAGCGAACCCCACCGCAGCGAACCCCACCGCAGCGCCCCGCGCCGAGAGTGAGGCACCCCATGACCTTCCCGGTCCCGCACACCGCTCTGGCGCGCCTGGAGACACAGGTCCAGGACGCCCTGCGCGCCCCCGACGACCGCACCCGCGGCCCGAACGGCACCCCTGGCGCCCCTGGCGCCCACGGCCCCCACGGCTCCCTTGACGTGCTGGGCTACGGCGAGATCACCCTCGTCCTGCGGCTGCGCACCCCGGAGGGTTCCTTCGCCTGCAAGCGGCTGCCCGCCTTCCCCGACGCGGACCGCTTCGCGCGCTACCGCCGCTCCCTCGACGCGTATCTGCACAGCCTGGCCGAGCGCGGCCTGACCGTGGCCCCCACACAGGTGTGGCACACCCGCGGGCCCGGTGGGCGCGTCATCGCCTACTGCGTACAGCGCGAACTCCCGCCGGAGCGCCTGTGCTCCCGGCTCCTGCACACCCAGGACGAGACCTGGGCGAAGAACTTCTTCGCCCGCTTCCTCGACGCCGTCGACGCCGCCGTGCACCCCGGGCTCGGCCTCGACGCGCAGGCCTCCAACTGGATCGACGCGGACGGCGAGCTGACCTACCTGGACGTCACCACACCGCTGATGCGCGACGCCCGCGGCCGTGAACTCCTCGACGTGCGCCTCTTCTTCACCTCGCTGCCGTGGATCCTGCGCGACGCCGTACGCCTGTCCATGGCCGCGTCCATCTTCGACAAGTTCTACGAGACGCGCGGCGTGCTGCTCGACTTCCTCGGCAACCTCCACAAGGAACGCCTCGGCGCGCTGGTCCCCGCGTTCCTCGAACAGGCCAACGCCCGCGTGGCGAAGCCGCTCACCACCGACGAGGTCGCCGCGTACTACCGGGCCGACGCCCGGATGTGGGAGCTGATCCAACGGCTGCGCGCCGCCGACCGGTTCTGGCACCGCGCCGTGCGCCGCAAGCCCTACCCCTTCCTCCTCCCGCCCCCGGTGGACCGCTGACCCCATGGCCCTCCTCGCGCGTACCGCGGCACCCCGTCCCGACGACGGCGTGACCCTCGACCCCGCCCGCCCGCTGCGCGTCACCCACGTCCGCGGCCCCCTGACGCTGGCCGTCGTGTCCATCGCCTGGATGCGGTCCCTCGGCGACGAGGACCGCGCGGCCCTCCAGGCCAGGCACCTGTCCGCCGACGAGGCGGCCCGCGCCGCCGAACTCCCCGTGCCCAAGCGGCGCGTGGAGTGGACGGCCGGGCGCCTCGCCCTCAAGTACGGTGTCAGCGCGTATCTGCGCCGCCACGACGGCGTGCACGTACGCACCCGGGACGTGCGCGTGGACGCGGTGCCCCGGGGCATCCGGGCGGGCAAGCCGATGGTGAACGCGCCGGTGCAGGTCGGCCTCACCCACTCCGGCGACCTGGCCGTGGCCGCCTGCGGCCCCCGTACGCTCGGCATAGACCTGGAACGCACCCGGCAGGTGCCCCGGGCGCTCGCCGAGCTGCTGACCCCGACCGCACCCGGCTGCCCCCTGCTCGCCACCATGCCGCTGTCGCTGCGCTGGGCCTGCAAGGAGGCCGTGCTCAAGCACTTCGGCTTCGGCCTGCGCGTCGACACCCGGGAGGTCGAACTCACCGCCTGGCGTGCCGACGGCCGCTTCTCCTGGCGCCCTGGCCCCGGGCTGCGCCGCTACGCCCCCACCGCGAACGCCGCCCGCCTGGACAGCTGGGCCAGAGAGGTGGACGGCTACTCCCTCGCTCTTATGTGGAGTTAGAGGAGACGAGGAAACGAGGAGAAGAGGAGAACACGACGATGCCCACGGAACGGACCTCTCATACCGACGCCCACCCCGCCCACCCCGACCGCCCTGCTCACCCCGGCGCGGCACGTCCGGCTGCCTCGGCTGTCACTCCCGCCACGGCCGGACCCGTCCCCTTCGCCGACGCCCTCGACGTGGCCGCCCGGATCGCCGTACTCAGCCCCTCGTCCCACAACTGCCAGCCCTGGGCGCTCGCGTGGGCACGCGGCAGCGCGTCGCGGGCGGTGGCGGCGCGACTGCTGGCGGGGCCAGGTGGCGAACCGGCTGTCGGCGGCGGACCGGCTCCCGGCGGCGAGGACGGTGACGGAACGTGTGAGTACCTCGTCCTCGGGCTCGACCGTGACCGCAGCCTCCGCTCCCTGCCCGCCCACGCCGTCGAGATGCTCCTCAGCTGCGGCCTGTACGGGCAGCTCCTGCTGCGGGCCCTGGACGCGCAGGGCTGGACCGCGGACGCGCTGCGCTTCGCCGCGGGACCGGCGGAGGGCGACCCCGCCCCCGGCATGGAGCTGCCGGGCACCGCCTGGCCCCGCGCCTGGGCGGCCCTGTGCGTGGCGCGGCTGCGCCCGACGGCACGGACGGCGACCGGGACGGCGGCATGGACGGGGACCGGGACGGCGGCACGTACAGGGACCGGGACGGCGGCATGGACGGCGACCGGGACGGCGGCACGTACGGGGACCGGACCGGCGGCACGGACGCCGACCGGACCGGCGGAGCGTACCGGTGAGCCCGCCGGAAAGCCCGCCGGAAAGCCCATCGGCGAGCTCACCGGCCAGCCCCCGGGCGAGCCGACCGGCCAGCCCCCGGGCGAGCCGGCCGGCGAACTGGCCGCCCTGCGCGCCACCGCCAGAGCGCGCCGCACCAACCGGGCGCCCTACCGCCCCCACCCCGTACGCCCCGCTCTCCTCGACGGCCTGACGACCCCGTCGGGGTGCGGCGCGGCCCGCGGCGCCGAGGTCGGCGTACGGCATCTGACCTCCGAAGCCGACCGCGCGGCGTTCGCGGATCTCGTGGCGCGGTACGGGGGTCGCGACTTCAGCCACCGCGCGGCCTGGCGCGAGACCCACGCCTACCTGCGGCCCACCGCTGCGGCGGCGGCCGCGCGCGGTGACGGGTTCGCCCTCGACCAGCTCTTCGGGCCGCTGCCGTGGCCGCGCAGGCAGGCCCTGCGCGTGGCACTCGCCCCGGCGACGATGCGCCTGCTCGGCCGTGCGGGCTACGACCGGCTGCTGGCCCGCAGGCTCGCCGACGTCGTACGGCCCACCCCCGCCGTCGTCGCGATGAGCTTCACCCGGCGCACACCGACGGCCGGCGGGGCCCCGACGACCCAGGGCGCGCCGACGACCGGAAGGACGCCGGCGCCCGAGGACACGCCCACACTCGCGGACGCCGTCAAGGGCGGAGCGCGACTGGCCGATTACTGGCTGTGCGCGACGCGCGCCGGACTCGCCCTGCATCCTGTGAGCGTCGTACTCCAGCACGACGACGTGCGCGCCGCCCTCCAGTCGCGTCTCGGTATTCCTGGGCGTGCCTTCTTCGTGAGCCGCGTGGGGTGGCCGACCGCCGAGTTCCCGAGCTCCCCGAGGCGACCCGCGGGCGCCTCCATACGGACGATCTGACTTTCGTCCCGCGCCGTTTCGAGCCATTCTTGTGCTTCTTCCAATAATCCTCGCCCCAAGGCCAGTTGCGCCCACATACTGTTGCAGTGCGGACGGAATATCCCGCACTCGCGCGTCTGCCCCGATACGTCGGCAGAGTGAAGGAGGGGCAGTGTAAATCGCAGATTCGAAGCAGATTCGAACATGCGACGGACTCGTTTACGGGCAGCAGCGACAAGGGGTACCGAAGGCGCATGGTCGTGTCATTCCACAGGGGGCGGCGAGATGAGGAACTGCTGCAAGGAGCACCTTCCGAAAGTCACCGTCGCACCGGTGCGGCCGGCCTGCTCGGGCATGCTGCCGTGACGGGAGACGCGGTCCGGCGCTGCCGGCGCGGCGGCGGGACGCCGTCGACCGGGATGCGGTGAGGCGGCGACCCATGAAGATCCGCGTCCTGGTGTGCTGCGATGAGTCGATCATGTCCGCGGCGATGCGTGCGCTGCTCGATCAGCAGCCGGACATCGAGGTCACGGGCTTTGCCACCGGCCGCGAATCCGCCGCGGCCGTCGCCGAGATGGCACCCCACGTCATGATCGTGGTGGCCCCCGCGCTCGGCCTGGACGACAAGCGCGAGCTCGCCGAGCTCGCCTCCCGCACGAAGATCGTCCTCATCGCCAAGGCCGAGTCCGCGCACCGCTCCGTCGAGGCCCTGTGCATCGGCGTCCGAGCGGTCCTCGCCCCGGACTCCTCGGCGGACGACCTGATCCACGTGCTCCGCACGGTGAGCGCGGGCGCCACCATGGTGATGCCCGCCGCCGCCCGGCGCAGCCTGCAGCGGCTGCCCGAGCGGCCGGGGTGGACGAGCCGTACCGCGCAGATGGCGGCGGAGCTCACGCCGCGCGAGTCCGAGGTGATCGTGCTGCTCGCGCAGGGCAAGTCGAATGCGGAAGTCGCCGAGGAACTGTCGGTGTCACTCGCGACCGTGCGATCCCATGTCCACCATGTGCTCCGCAAGATGGGTGTGAGCACACGCGCCCAGGCAGTCGCCATTGCCTATGAAACAGGATTAATGGCGGCCATTGGGCGGACCACGGAATTCCGCGGTCAAGAAGGGTGAACGGAAGTGCCCACGATCGGGGCGCCTCAACATATTCTCCGCGAGTTTCCCGGACCGGTGCGACCGCCCGGTTTTTCGGTTCGCAACATCAGTGGGACCGGTATCCGGAACCCACTCGGTCTCCGGTCGACTCGGCCACCACCACGGCCATCTTCTCGAAATCGGCGACCAGTCGACGGAATGGCTCGCTTTGCATATCGCGTTCGAAGGCCTCCCGGCCGGTCACCTCGATGATCTCGAAGTACTCGCCGGGCGCCGCGGCCTCGGCGGCGGGCACGCGCAGCACCGTGAACGCCACGACGCCCGGCAGTCGCGGGCAGGTCGCGTAGTCGACGTCCCGGACCCAGGACTCGAAGCGCTCCGGCGTCACGCCCTCGCGCAGACGGATGCGGTGCACGATGACGGTCGAGGCGGCGGAGCTGTGCTCGGGGGCGCTGGAGGACATGGTGGGTGACATCCCGTCAGTCAGTCGGTCGGTGAGTCGGTCGGTGAGTCGGTCGGTGGGGCGGTCGGGGGTCGGTGGCGCGGCCGGGCGTGGCGGCGGCGCGGCGGCGCGGCGTTCGGCGGCTGCCACCGAGGCCGAGCGCGCGGGCGATGTTGTTCTTCTGGATCTCGTTGGTCCCGGAGAAGATGCGGGAGGGCAGCGCGTCCCGCAGCAACGTCTCGGCGTCACCGCCGGTCAGGACGCCGAGCGCGCCCCTCAGCTGGACGGCGTCGAGCCCGATCCGCACGGCCGCCTCGCTCACGGCGAGCTTGGCGAGGGCGGGCGCGACCTCGTCCTCGCTGCCCCCGGCGAGCCCTCGCGCCGCCTTGTCCAGGAGCAGCCGCGCCGACTCCAGGGCGAGCACCATGTCGACGACGCGGTGGCTCACGGCCTGGAAGGTCCCGATGGGCGCGCCGAACTGCTCGCGCTCGCGCACATGCTCGACGGTGGACTCCACGACCCGCCGCATCGCGCCCAGATACGCCGCGAACAGACAGGTGCGCTCCCACTTCATCGACCCGGCGAAGACACCGGCCCCCGCGCCCTCGGCGCCGATGACGTGGTCCGCGGGCACCACGCACCCGTCGAGCCGCACATCCGCCGTCGGTGAGCCGCGAAGACCCACCTTGTCGTACGGGGGCCCGACCGTGAGCCCCGGCGTGTCGGCCTCGACGCAGAACGCCGTGAGCCCGAAGAAGCCCCCGCCGGGTGTCGTCACCGCCTGCACCACGAAGACGTCCGCCACGGGGGCGTTCGTCGTGAACGCCTTGGCGCCGTCGAGGACGTAGTGGTCGCCCTGGCGCACCGCCCGTGTCCGCAGGGCGAGCGTGTCCGAACCGGCTTCGGGCTCCGTGATGCCGTGCGCGGCGATCCGCTCGCCCGAGCAGAGCGCGGGCAGCCAGCGCTGCTTCTGCTCCTCGGTGCCGAACTCCACGATCGGCATCACCGCGGCGAACAGGTGCGCGGCGACGGAGAACGCGAACCCGGTGTCGGGCGTGCCGTGGCCGAGGGCCTCCAGGACGGCCGTCGCCGCCACGGCGTCCAGACCGCTGCCGCCGTAGCGCTCCGGTACGACACTGCCGACGAGGCCCTGTCTGCCCGCGAGCAGCCAGCGCCGCCGGAACTCCGCGTGGTCCGTCGGCTGCGGCGGTTCGCCGAGCTCGCGCCGGGCGAACTGCTCCACCGCGCGGCACATCTCCCGCGTCTCGGCCTCGGCCGTGGTGTCGTGGATGAGGCTCATCGCGGTCAGGCCCTCTCTTCCCGGACGTCGTAGTGGTCGTAGCGGTCGTAGCGGTCGTAGCGGTCGTAGTGGTCGTCCCGGTCGTAGTGGTCCTCGCGGTGCTCCTCGACGAGGACGTGGTAGTTGATGCCGCCGGTGCCGAAGGAGCTGACGGCCGCGCGCCGCGGCCGGCCGGGCGGCCGGGTCCACGGTGCGGCCCTGGTGAGGATCTCGGCGGGGATCGCGGCGAGACCGAGGGCCGGATTGAGCGTGTGCAGCGCGGTGTTGGGTGGCAGCGTCGCCGCGCGCAGGGCGAGCAGGGTGCGCAGCAGTCCGGCGCTGCCCGCCGCCGCGAAGGTGTGGCCGAAAAACGACTTCGCAGAGCCGATGCGCAGGGGTTCGGCTCGCGGCCCGCCCGCGTAGAGACGGGCCGCCGCCGCGATCTCGACGCGGTCGCCGACCTTGGTGCCGGTGCCGTGCGCTTCCAGGTAGTCGACGGTGCAGGGCTCGAAGTCGACCTGGGCGAAGGCGCGTTGCATGGCACGCACCTGCCCGTCGACGTCCGGTGCGATGAGTGACTTGGCGTCGTTGGACGCGCCCACGGCCCGGATCACACCGTGCACCGGGTCGCCGTCGCGCACCGCGTCGTCGTACCGCTTGAGGAGGAAGAGGCCGCAGCCGTCACCCGGTGTGAACCCGTCCGCCGCCGCGTCGAACGGGGCGTTCGTGCTGTGCGAGAGCAGTCCCAGCGCCGAGCACAGCACCATGTCCCGTACGGAGCAGGCGAGTTCGACGCCGCCCGCGACGGCGTAGTCCGCGGTGCCCGAGCGCAGCTCGCCGACGGCGATGTCGAGTGCGGCGAGCGAGGACGCGCAGGCGGCCTCCACGGCGAGCGGCACCGCGTCGAGCCCGTACTCGTTGGCGAGCAGCGCGGCGACACCGCTGGCCAGGCAGCCGTCGAGGAGTGCGGGGGCGAGCGCGTCGCTGTCCCCGCCCCGGTCCGCCCCGGTGGCCGGGCCGCTCGGGCCGGTCCGTTCCCGCAGCCGCTCCAGGAGCTTCTTGCGTTGCAGTGCCGACAGGCCCGCGAGTGCCGCGAGCCCGGTGACCGTGTCGTCGAGGCCGCTCAGGAAGAGGCCGGTGTGGGCGCGCCGTTCCCGTGCGGGACCGAGCGTGCCGCCGACGGCGACGACGCCGCGCCCGGTGGGCCGCCCCCGTGTGCCCCACGGCGCGAACAGCTCCGCGGCGACGGTGAGCGCGAGGCGCTGCGCGTCGTCGAGCACCGCGTACCGCGGCGGCAGCACCGCCGGGTCCTCCGGCGCCTCGGCGGGCACCGGCACGTGGCCGCCCCGGTCGGTGTAGGTGTGGGTGAGGCTGAGGGCACCGGGGGAGTGGTACAGGTCCCGGTCGAGGACGCTGTCCGGCACGGGGGCGATGCGGGTGCGGCCCGACTGGACGACGCGCCAGAACCCGGCCGCGTTCTCGGCCCCCGCGAAGCGCCCGCCGAGCCCGACCACCGCGACGGGCACGGCACGCCGGGGGCGCCACGGCAGGGCACGCCCGGCACGGCCCGGCGCCGGGGCCCTGCCCGCGGGGCCCGTCGGCGCGGCACCGGGCCGCCCCGGCGGTACGACAGGGGGTTCCTCCAGCACCAGATGGCAGAACGTCCCGGTGAGCGAAGCCCCGTGGATCACGGCCCGCCGCGGCACCCCGGCCCGCACGCCCGCCGTCCAGGGCACGCCCGTACACGCACCGGCGGACACGGCACAGGCCCCCTCCGGACCCGGATACCTCCGGGCGTGCAGCGCGGACGCGACCTTGACCAGAGCGGCGAGGCCCGCGTGCGCGAAGGCACGACCGTCACCGGCACCCCGCACGACCCCGCCGACCGGACGGCCGCCGCCCACGGGAGCACCTCCGGCGTCCACGCCGGACCCGATCGCGGACTCCACCGCCTCCACGTACTGCACGCTGTCCGCGTCGACGCCCGCCGCCCGCAGCGAGTCGTCCGCCGTGCGCCGTCGCAGCGCGGCGGAGCGCGAGGGCCGGAAGCAGCCGGGGCGCGGATCGTGGCGGAGCGTGCAGTCGAGGATCGTGGCGTAGACGCGGTCCCCGTCGCGCACGGCGTCCGAGAGCCGCTTGAGGAGGACGGCACCGACGCCTTCGGTGAGCGGAAGAGCGGGCGTTCCCACGGCGCCCGGGGGCCTCTCGGCGCCGGGCGGCCCGCCGCCGGGTGGCCTCACGGCGCCGGGCCGCCGCGAAGTGCCGAAGACGGGCTCCCCGTGCAGCTTGGCGGCCAGCGCCCGCGCCACGTACGGGCTTTCGCGGCGCTGCCCCGCGAGTACCAGGGCCGCGTCCGACACCTCCGTACGCAGCTGCCGCACCGCCTGCGCGAGGGCCACGAACGAGGTGGCCTCCGCCGATTCCACGGCGAGGGTGCGGCCGCGCAGCTTGAAGGCCGCGGCGATCCGCGCGGGGATGGTGCTCGCCATCTCGCCGACCCGGTCGTGCGGCGATCCGCCGAGCCGGCGCGCGAGGGTCCCGCGCAGTTCGTCCGCGGCGCGTGCCGCGCTGTCGGGGTCCGCGCCCGCGGCGGTCGCGGCGCGCTCCACCTCGCGTGCGTACCGGGGCAGTTCGACGCGCAGGGCGTTGGCGTGCTGCCGGTCGAGGGCGAAGCACAGGCCGGTCAGGACGTCGGTGCGCTCGGCGGGCAGCGGCCGGTCCGGGTGGCCCGCGTCGGCGAGGCACCGGCGGGCCGCCTCCAGCATGAGGAGCTGCATCCGGTTCATGGACCTCGCCTGGAGCGGCGGGATGCCGAACCGGGCGACGTCGACCACGACGTCGTCGAGGGCTCCCGGATCGAGTGCGGCGATCCCGACGATCGCGACGGGTTCCCCTGGCCGCGCGGGCCCGGCCCGGCGCGCTTGCGGATCGGACGTCGTCACGGGGCTGCTCCTGCGGTCGTCGGCGGGTTCGCGCTCTTGCGCTTCCCTTCGTGCGGAGAACGCTCTCCCCTTCGTGCGGAGAACGAGCTCTCCTTCGTGCGGAGAACGAGCTCTCCTTCGTGCGGAGAACGACACGTTCCAGAACAACGCGTTCCAGAACAACACCTCTCAAGCGAAAGAAATGCGTGGAGAGGATGTGGAGAAAATGAGCCGAGAGGTCCGTCCCGGCCCGTCTGCGCGGCGAAATCCACGCCGGTGCGGGACGGAGGATGGTGACACGTGATGCCGGACGGGTTCCGTGGCAGGGGAAATGACTCACGGGGCGGCTGTTGCGGTGGAGAGGGAAAGCGCCGGATCCTGCGAAAGGATTTCCGTGTGCCGCCGTTGCAGCACGATTCCCGGCCGCACCCCCAGCTCCTCGTCGAGGCGCCGCCGCGTCGCGTGGAAGAGTTCCAGGGCGTCCGCCTGCCGCCCCGTCCGGTACAGGGCGAGCATCAGGAGCTCGCAGAAGCGCTCGCGCAGCGGGTGCTGGGCGACCAGGCGGCGCAGCTCCGCCACCGCCCGTGAGGTGTCCTCGACCGCGATCCGGGCGCGGACCAGGTCCTCCCAGGCGGTCAGGCGCCGCTCGTCGAAGAGCGCGGCGGCGCCCCGGCAGCGCAGCCCGTCACCGGCGTCGAGGAGCGCGGGCCCCTGCCAGAGCTCCAGGCCCGCCTGGAGCAGCTCGATCGCGCGCTCGGGGTGCACGGACAGCGCGGCGGCGCCCCGGGTGGCGAGGTCCAGGAAGCGATTGCCGTCGACGCAGGCCGGTGGCACGTCGAGCAGATAGCCGCCGCGCACCGCCCGCAGCACGGTCGTCCCGCGGCGCCCCGGGGGGTGGCGGTCCAGCGCCTTCCGCAGCCGGGTGGCGTGTGCCTGGAGCGCGTTGCGGGTGTTGCCGAGCGGCCGGCCCGCCCAGAGTTCGTCGGCGAGGTCCGCGTGCGAGACCGCCCGGCCCGCGTCGAGCGCCAGCGTGGCCAGCATGGCCCGCACCTTGTTCGACTGAATTCCGTGGTGCTTTCCGTCCGCGGCCACGGAGACGGGCCCCAGGACATTGATGTGCATGACGTTCCCCCGGTGCGGCAATCGACATCACTGGGCAGCAAAGGGCAGCACTCGTCGCTCGGAAAAGAGAGAGAACCGGGCTCCCATGGGTCACTGGATTCCCTCTGTTCGGCTTCAATGATTTTTGCAGTCGGTGCCGCGCCGCGGCCATCGATCACCTGACGGGTTTACATGGCATGTGACCCGATCAATTTCCGGAGAACCCCCTCAACCCTTCGTGGAGAAATACCGGAGCGCGTCTCAACGGACGGTCGAGCGGGGTGTGCTCCAGAGGCGCGGGGGCGCCGGAGCGGCGGGCGCGTGCTCCGTCCCGGACTCCGGCGTTCCGCCCTCCTTGACCGACGGCTAAACGCTTGTTTAGTCTGCTGTACATGCGTTCAATGCCCGATGACCGCACCACGCGGGCGGTCATCAGAGACGAGGCTCTGCGGCTGTTCGCGGCGCAGGGCCCCGAAGCCGTCACCATCCGGCAGATCGCGACCGCGGCGGGGGTCTCGCCCGGTCTGGTCGTGCACCACTTCCGCTCCAAGGACAATCTGCGCCAAGAGGTCGACCAGTACGTCCTCGCCGTCTTCGAAGGCCTGCTGAGCGAGCTGACCGGCGACGGCACGGTCTCGTTCGAGGACGCGGGGGCCGCGACCGGCACTCTGGGCGAGATCTTCCTGGAGCACCTGCCCGTCGGCTCGCCGCTGCCCGGTTATCTGCGCAGGCTGCTGCTCTCCGACACGGACGCGGGCCGCGGCCTGTTCCGCCGGCTGTACGCGGTGAGCCGGGAGACCCTCGACGCCCTCGCCGAGGCGGGCGCGGCGTCGCGCGGCAACGACCCGCAGGTGCGCGCCGCGCTGCTGCTGGTCAACGACCTCTCGGTGTTCCTGCTCCGCGATCAGCTGACCGCGGTCCTCGGCGTCGACCCGCTGTCCGCGGCCGGTCTCGCCCGCCTCGGTCCCGAGCTCCTGAGCATCTACGCGGGCGGCCTCAACGCGGACCCCCCGGCACCCGGGATATCACCGGACGCAGCTTCGGGACCAGCACCGCAACCAGCGCCGGAACAGGCACCGCACCCAGCACCGGAACCAGCACAGGCACCGGAAGCAGTAGGAGGTCAGCCATGACCACAAGGCCACAGCCCGCACTCGCGGCCAGGGACATCCACAAGGCATACGGCAAACACCAGGTCCTGCGGGGCGCGGATCTCACCGTCGAACCGGGGCAGCTGGTCGCCGTGGTCGGTGAGAACGGCTCGGGCAAGTCCACCCTTCTGAAAGCGATCGCCGGCACCCTGTCCGTGGACAGCGGCGAGGTCCGCCTCGGGGGCGAGCTCGGCTACTGCCCGCAGGACCCGGTCCTCAACCTCAACCTCACCGTGGACCAGCACCTTCAGTACTTCGCCGCCGCCCACAAGCTCGACAGCCTGGACCGGGCCGGTGAACTGGTCTCTCTGCTCGGCTACGAGAAGTACCGCGGGACCGCGGCGGGCGAGCTGTCCGGCGGCACCCGGCAGAAGCTCAACCTGACCCTCGCGCTGCTGCACGACCCGGACGTCCTGCTGCTCGACGAGCCCTACCAGGGCTTCGACTGGGAGACATATCTGCGCTTCTGGGACCTGGTCGACCAGCTCCACGAGCGGGACAAGGCCGTCGTCGTCATCACCCACCTGGTCTTCGAGCAGGAGCGGTTCGACGTGCTCGCCGACCTCGTCGAGGGCCGTCTCACGCCGCGTGCGACGGCAGTGAAGGAGCACAGCAATGCCGGCGTCTGAAGCCCTCAGGGGCGCCCCGGGCACGCCGGGCGCCCCCGGCACCCCGCTGTACGGCCAGTTCCCGACCGCGCTCAGGTTCTCCGTGCGGGAGCAGAGCCGCAACCGGCTGGCGGCCCTGCTCCTGGTCCTGTTCGTACCACTCTGGTATCTCCTGATGACCTCCATCGCGGGCGACAAGGACCTGGAGTTCAAGCTCTACTCGACCGGCGAGCTGCTGAGCGTCGACGGCAAGCACGTCACGCTGATCACCGCCGGCATGAACTCCCTGACGATGATCTCCGGCTTCGTCGTCTTCGACGCGGTCCGCAAGGCCCTGAACTTCGACAAGCGGCTGGCCTTCGCCGGGTTCCGCCAGTCCACCCTCATCGGCGCCAAGATGCTCGCCATCGGCATCGTCGCGGGCACGATCGCGCTCTACACCGCCCTCGCCCTGCTGATCTACTGGCGCCCGGGGCTCACCGGCTGGGCGACGATCCTCGCCGGGTTCGTCACGATGACGCTCACCTACGGCTCGCTCGGGCTGCTGCTCGGCGTCCTCGTCAAGAACGACCTGGAGGGCTTCTTCCTGATCATCATGGGCGGGCTCACGGACACGTTCCTGCAGAACCCGCTCGGCAACCCGGCCGCCAACAAGCCGGCGCTCCAGTACTTCCCGTCCTTCGGCCCGATGCAGTTCTCCGTCGGCGGCTCCCTCGGCGACACCGTCATGTGGCGCTATCTCGGGTTCGGTCTGCTCTGGGCCGCGTCCTTCGCCGTCATCGGTCTGATCGTGTTCCACCTCAGGACCCGGAGCCGCCGTCCCACACGCTGACGGCTCCGGGCCCCGCACCGGGGCCGCCTACCCCTCGGCGGCCCCGGCGCCGGGACCGGCCTGTTCGAGACGGCGCAGGGACGCCACCAACTGATCGACCTCGCCCGAGGTGTTGTACAGGGCGAGCGAGGCGCGGGCCGCGGACTCCAGGCCGTAGTGGGCGAGCGCGGGCTGCGCGCAGTGGTGGCCCGCGCGCACCGCGATCCCGTCCTTGTCCAGCCAGTTCGCCACCGACGCCGGATCGTGGCCGGCCATCGTGAACGTGAGGACCGCGATCCGCTCGGCGGCCGACCCGATGACCTCGACCCCCGGCACGGTCGCGAGGGCCGTCTGCGCGTACGACATCAGCGCCCGCTCGTACGCCGCCACGGCCTCCTTGTCGAAGCCGCGCAGCCAGTCGATGGCCGCGAGCAGGCCGACGACGCCCGAGATGTGACCGGTCCCCGCCTCCATCATGTGCGGCATCGGCGCGAACGTCGTCCGCTCGAAGCTCACCGAGTCGATCATGTTGCCGCCGCCCTGCCACGGCCGCATCGCCGCCATGGCCTCCGGCGTCGCGAACAGCGCCCCGATGCCGGTCGGCGCGAACAGCTTGTGCCCGGAGAAGGCGTAGAAGTCCGCGCCGAGGTCCTGTACGTCCACGGGCATGTGGGCCACCGCCTGCGCCCCGTCGACCAGGACCTTCGCGTCGTAGCGGTGCGCCAGGGCGGCCATCTCGCGCACCGGGGGCACCGTGCCGAGCACGTTCGACGCCTGGCTGACCACGACCAGCTGGGTGCGGGCCGAGAGCAGGTCCGCGTAGGCGTCCTGGTCGATCGCGCCGTCCGGGGTGAGCGGCACCGGGACCACCCGGGCGCGGGTCTCGTCCGCCAGCAACTGCCAGGGGACGATGTTCGAGTGGTGCTCCAGGACGGGTACGAGGATCTCGTCGCCGGGGCCGAGGTGCCTGCGGCCCCAGCTCTGCGCCACGAGGTTGATGGCCTCCGTGGTGCCCCGCACGAACATGATCGTGTCCGGTGACGGCGCGCCCAGGAGCTGCGCGACCGCGGCGCGCCCCGCCTCGTACAGCTCCGTCGCCTCGCGCGCCATCGTGTGCGCGCCGCGGTGGATGTTGGAGTTGGCCGCGCTGTAGTACGCGCTCACGGCCTCGATGACCTGGCGCGGCTTCTGCGTGGTCGCGCCGTTGTCGAGCCAGACGAGCGGGTGGCCGTTGACGGTGCGGTGCAGGATCGGGACGTCCTTGCGGGCGGCCTCCGGGGAGAAGCCGCCCGACGGGGTCGCCGCGGGCAGCCCGGCGGCGTCACCGGTCGTCGGCGTCGCGGGCACCGCAGGGGCAGTGGGCGTCGCAGGGACACCGAGCACCGCAGGGGCAGTGGGCACGGACTCCGCGGCCGGTACACCGGGGACCGCGGGGACTTCCGTTACCGCGACGGTCGCGGGGGCGGCCGGTACCGCCGGGGCGGCAGTCTCCGCCGGTACCGGTGCGGGGGGTGGCTGCTCGGGGGACCGCAGCAGCGCGCCGAGGTCAGGAATAGTCATGGTAGTTGTTCACCTCGACGTTCTGGAGCACCGCGATGGCGTCCTCGACGAGCACCGCCGTGTTGAAGTACGCCGTCATCAGGTACGAGGTGATGCCCTTCCTGTCGGTGCCCATGTTCCGCATGGACAGGCCCGGTTCGGCCTCGTCGGCGACCTCGGCGGGGCGCAGGCCGACGACGCCGCGGTCCGCCTCGCCCATCCGCATCAGGAGGATCTCGGTGGTGCCGACGGCCGCCCCCGACCCGTTGGAGCCGGCGCCGTTGCTGAACGGCACCTTGTCGGACGGGAGCAGCGGCACCCCGCGCCAGGTGAGCAGGGGGCTGCCGAACCGGCTGTCGG
Source organism: Streptomyces typhae (assembly GCF_009755605.1). GTDB lineage: Bacteria > Actinomycetota > Actinomycetes > Streptomycetales > Streptomycetaceae > Streptomyces > Streptomyces typhae. The sequence goes on along the minus strand of NZ_WPNZ01000004.1, from coordinate 415,027 downwards.
TCACCGGCGGCACGCCGCGCCGGGTGCACTCGCGGCCGAACGCGGCGATGGCCTTGGGGTGCGCGAGGAAGTAGCTCGGCTGCTTCCACACCTTCGCGAGGAGTTCGTCGAGGTCGTCGGGGGTCGGTGAGCCGGTGCGCGTCTGCACCCGCTGACCGGGGGCGACGCTGTGGAACAGGCCGAACTCGGGGTGGTTGAGGAGCGCCGACTCCTGCCGCTCGCGCAGTGCCTCGATGGTGAGCAGCGCCTGCTGGCGGGTCTGGTCGACGTCGCCGCTGTAGACGTCGTGGACGCGGGTGTGCACGCGCAGGACGGTCTGCGCGAGCGTCATGTGGTACTCGCGGGGCGCGTCCTCGTAGTCGACGTACGTGGCGGGCAGGTCGGGCTCGCCGATGTGCCCGGCGGCGAGGTCCACGGGCACCTCGGAGCCGGGCCGTACGCCGTTGCCGGAGACGTACGCGGTGAGGGAGCTCTGCACCCGCTCGTCACGCCCCGCGAGGGAGGCGAGGGCGCCGCGCTCGGCGCACAGGGCGGTACCGGGCGTCAGGGCCTGCACGCGGTACGGCGAGTTCTGCTCGCGGGTCCAGGCGCCGAGGTCGAAGAACTGGCCGTCGCCGATGACCTCGATGAGCTGTTCCTCGCCGTAGCGTCCGGTCACGCGCTTCTCGGCGCGGCCCTGCACGATGATCCACAGCCGGTCCGCGGGGTCGCCCTCCTGCGCGAGCACCTGCCCCGCCTCGAAGGAGACCTCGGTGAAGGCGTCGGCGAGTTCGGTGAGACAGGACTCGTCGGCGTCGCGCAGATAGGGAAGTTCGCGCAGGTCGCCGGGGACCACGCGGGGCGAGCCGCTGTCCGTGTGCGTGGTGATGCGGTCGTCGCCGAGGACGAACGTACGACGGCGGTTCACGCGGTACACACCGGACTTGAGGTCGACCCAGGGCAGGGCGCGCATCAGATAGCGGGGCGTGGTGCCGCGCATCTGGGGTGCGGTCTTGGTGGCGGTCGCGAGTTGCCGTGCGGCATCCGGAGAGAGCGAAAGGCGATCGGTCACGGGGTCCTCCTCGAAGACGGGCAGGGGCCGATCGTCTTCATGCGGATCCGTGACCACAAGGTGTCAGTTTTCAACTATTTCCGACCGTAGGCCGGAAAAAACCGTACGTCAGGTCGGACGGGGCGGGTGCCGCCCCCCGAGCGGCGGATCCGTGGCCTCTCCCACGATGCCTGCCACATGCCCACACGGCATATGCGGCCGGATTTGCTCCCTTACGGGCTGTTCGCGACCCTCCAAAAAGCCCTTATGGAAAGGGTTTTCAGATCGCCTTCTCGCCGCGCGCCACCGGCTGCGCGGACGCGTCCCGCTGCTGGGGGATCACCACGGGCAGCTCCCCCTGCCGGACCGTCACCGTGCGCGTCGGCGCGGGGACCGGGATGCCCTCGGCGCGGTAGCGGCGGTGCAGCCGCTTGATGAACTCGTGCTTGATCCGGTACTGGTCGCTGAACTCGCCCACCCCCAGGATCACCGTGAAACCGATCCGGGAGTCGCCGAAGGTGTGGAAGCGGATCGCGGCCTCGTGCTCGGGGACGGCCCCGGTGATCTCCGTCATCACCTCGTCGACGACCTCGACGGTGACCTGCTCGACGCGGTCGAGGTCGGCGTCGTACCCGACCCCCGCCTGCACCATGATCGACAGCTCCTGCTCGGGGCGGCTGTAGTTGGTCATGTTGGTGCCGGCGAGCTTGGCGTTCGGGATGATGACGAGGTTGTTGGAGAGGTTGCGCACCACGGTGTTGCGCCAGTTGATGTCGACGACATAGCCCTCCTCGCCGCTGGTCAGCTCGATGTAGTCGCCCGGCTGCACGGTCTTGGCGGCGAGGATGTGCACGCCCGCGAAGAGGTTCGCGAGGGTGTCCTGAAGGGCCAGTGCGACGGCGAGTCCGCCCACCCCGAGCGCGGTGAGCAGCGGCGCTATGGAGACGCCGAGCGTCTGGAGGACGACGAGGAAGCCGATCGCGAGCACGATGACGCGGCTGATGTTGACGAAGATGGTCGCCGACCCGGCCACGCCGGAGCGGGACTGGGCCAGGGACTTGACGAGCCCCGCGACGATCCGGGCCGCGGTGACCGTGGCCGCGAGGATGAGCAGCGCCGACAGGACGAGGTTGACGGTGCGGCCGGTGCGCGGGGTCAGGGGCAGCGCGGCGGCCGCCGCGGCCAGGCCCGCCGCCACCGCCGCGCACGGCACGATGGCCCGCGCCGCGTCGACGATGACGTCGTCCCCGCCCCAACGGGTGCGGCTCGCGCGCTCACCGAGCCAGCGCAGGGTCGTACGCAGCAACAGGGCCGCGGCGAGTCCGGAGAGCACCGCGACACCGGCGATCGTCCAGTCGTGCAGGGTGAGGGCTCGGTCCATCAATACGCTCCCGTGGTAGGCCGGTCCGCTGCCGTGCCCGCCGTCGCGCGCACTCCCGCGCCGGGTGACACGGCCGCCCATCCTGCCCTATCCGCACGAATCCTCCACACCGGGCCCCACCTGCGATCTTCGTACCCGCAACCGGCGTTCGGGGCCTTCGGCGCCCGACCCGGACACCTGGCGGGCACGGGCCCGAGAACCCCCTCAGCCGACCAGGCGCAGCGCGGTCCCCGCCACCCCCACCCGCACGCTCTGCCCCCAGCCGAGGCCCAGCGCGTCCGTCTCCATCCCGTCGCCGAAGGCCACGAGCCGGTCCGACTCCACGGTCAGCCACAGGCGCTGATCCCGGGTCAGTTCCCCGTGCACGAGCGAGGTCCCGGTCGTGGGGGACGCCCAGGCCTCCCGGACGAACCACAGCAGCCGCCCCTCGTGCGGATCCGGCGCGCGCAGCCCGGCCCCGGACTGCCGGCGCAGCGACCCCAGCCAGCCGGTGGCGCCCGCCCCGGTGCCGACGATCACACCGGAGGACGCCTGGGCCTCCGCGCCCCCGGGCGCGGCGCCGGAGCTGATGCGGTACCGGGCGGTCTGGTGCCCCGCGGCGCCGACGTAGATCTCGTTCAGGGCGCGCAGCCGCTGCCCGTCGTCCGTGACGGCCTCCACCATGGTGAGTTCCGTCGCGCCGGACGCGCCCGCCGCCGCGTGCGGCAGGAGCTTCGCCGCGTCGGCGGCCCTGTGCCGCACCAGCACGCCGGGGTTGCGCCCCGGCTCGGCGTCGATGCCGACGACCGGCTGCCCCGTCAGATACTTCGCCGCGTTGGCCACGAGCCCGTCCTGTCCCACCACGACCACCACGTCCTCGGGGCCGAACAGGAAGCGGTCCAGGTCGGCGCGTTCCACCCGGGCGCCGCGCCAGCGCAGCGGTACGGCCGCCGCGACGTCGGTGAGGGCCTGCCGCGCACGCCGGTGCCGCTCGGCCACCTCGTCGATGTCCCGGCCGCGCGTGGAGAGGAAGAACGCGGCCTGCCCGTGCGTGCCGTGCCGGGCGAGCAGTTCCTCGTACTCGGTGGTGCGGTGCACGAGGACGGCCCGCGGGGCGAGCGTCACGACGGCTCGCCCCCGGGCCCGGCGCCGGTACGCTCCCCGTGCCCGAGGCGGGCGAGCAGCCCCGTCAGGACGTCCGGGCTGAGCGTGAGGCTCTCGATGCGCGGGACGTTCTCGGCGAGACGGGTGGCCGCGAGGGCGTGCAGGGTCGCGGGGTCGGCGCTCGTGTGGGCGTCGAGCCAGGAGCGCTGGGCGGCGGCGCGTGCCTCGCCCAGCACGCGCGCCGACTCCGCCTCGGCGCGGGCGAGCGCCACCGTCCGGGCGGCCTCGGCGTCGGTGCGCACGGCGTCCGCCGCCGCCTTCTCCTCGGCCTCCCGCCGCGCGTTGGTGCCTCGCTGCTCCACGAGCCGCTCCTCCTGGCGGGCCAGTTCGATGCGGCTTGCCAGCTCGTTCTCGGCGATGGCGCGCTCGCGCTCGACCGCGACGGCGCGGCGCTCGTACGTCGCGCGGTCCGCGTCCTGCTGGATGCGCTCGCGCGCCGGGGTGCGCAGGGCGCGCTCACCTCGGGCTCGGGCCGGATCGCCACGACGCGCACGGCGACGACCTCGATGCCGGTGGCGGGGAGCCGGGGCTCGGCGGCGAGGCCCGCGACGATCCGCTCGCGCACCGCCGCCACGCCGTCCGCGAGGGCCGCGGCCAGCGGGGTGCGGGCCAGCACGTCCAGGGCGTGCTGCTGCGCGGACTCGGTGAGCAGGGTGGACAGTTGCTCCAGGGGCGCCGCCCGCCAGGCCCCCGTGTCGGGGTCGACGGAGAAGTCGACGCGTTCGGCCGCGCGGGCCGGGTCGCTCACCCGGTACGTCACCGCGGCCTGGACCGTGACGTCCTGGAAGTCGGCGGTGCGCGCGTGGAAGGCGACCGCCAGTTCCCGGTCGTCGACGGGCACTTCGGAGAGCGCCGCGCTCAGCGGCCGGAACCAGAAGCTCAGCCCCGGCCCGTCGTGGGCGAGCCTGCCGTTCCTGTGGTGGCGGATGTGGGCGGTGGGCGCGGAGCGCAGATGGCGCAGTCCCGGGCGCCGGGTGATGTCGGCCATGGTGGAACCCCTCCCGTTTTCGTCACTTGGACGATATGAGGAGCGCCTAGTTATCGTCAAGGCGACCCGAAGGGAGCGCCCTGCCGACCCCGGCGCCTCCCACCGCCACGACGCTCCCCACTGCGCCACCCGTCCGCAACCGTGCTTCCCGCTCTGACTGCTGCCCGGCGGGACGCGGCACGCCGCGCGTGATGCGGCACCGTGCGTGACGGGGTGCCCTGTGCCTGCGGCACCTCGCGCCTGCGGCACCCCGCGCCTGCGGCACCCCGCGCCTGCGGCACCCCGCGCCTGCGGCACCCCGCGCCTGCGGCACCCCGCGCCTGCGGCACCCCGCGCCTGCGGCACCCCGCGCCTGCGGCACCCCGCGCCTGCGGCGCCCCGCGACCCGCGGGGCGCCGCCCCTCACAGCTTCCGCCCCACCCCCGCGTGGAGCGGCACCTCGGTCCCGTCCCGGACCTCGTCGTCCGTGGCCAGTTCCGGCCGCCAGTCCGGGGGCCACACCAGGCCCGGCGCCAGCAGGTCGAAGCCCTCGAAGAAGGCTTCCACCTGTGCGCGTGAGCGCGGGACCAGGGTGACGCCGCCCGCCTTGTACATCTCCACCGCGCGGTCCGTGCGCTCGGGCATCCAGTCGCCCGCCATCTGGGAGAGCACCAGATGGCTTCCCGGCGCCAGCGCGTCGACGAGGTGGCGCACGATCTCCCGTGCGCCGTCCTCGTCGCTGACGAAGTGAAGGAGGGCGACCAGGGAGAGGGCGACCGGGCGGTCGAAGTCGAGGACGGCGGCGGCGCGTTCGAGGACGAGCTCGGGCTCGCGTACGTCGGCCTGCACGAAGGTGCTCGCACCGGCGGGGGTGCCGTGCAGCAGGGGTTCGGCGTGCCGCAGCACGATCGGGTCGTTGTCCACGTAGACGACGCGGGCCTCGGGCGCGACGCCCTGGGCCACGCGGTGCAGGTTCGGCTCGGTGGGGATGCCGCTGCCGAGGTCGAGGAACTGGCGTATCCCCGCCGCGCCCGCGAGATGGCGGGTGGCGCGCCGCATGAACCAGCGGTTGTGCCGGGCGCAGTACTTGGTGCTCCCGTCGAGCGCGTCGAGCTGCCGGCCCAGCTCCGCGTCCGCCGCGAAGTGGTCCGAACCGCCGAGGAACCAGTCGTAGACGCGGGCCGGGTGCGGGGTTCCGGTGTCGAGGTCACCGGCGGCGGGCGGTACTGCGGTCATGGGGCAACTCCTCGGTCGGTACGGCTCGTTCGGGCGACCGGTGCCGGCGGTCCCCCGTGACGAGACGGTACCGACAGCGCCAGCCGACGCCCCGGGGCGGGGTCGCGCGCCCGGGTCCGCGGACCGTCCGGCGCACCCGTGTGTGCGCGGGGTCTTCCCGACGGCCCCGCTTTATGCAACTCTCCTCCCGAATCCCGGCGCGAGACGGTCGGATCCCCACCAGTAGGGCCGTCATCGGGCTGCTCCGCCATGTCACCGAGGTGCAGAGCTGATGCGAAAAAGAACGCGTGGCCATGATCTGGCCGCTCTGCGCCGCCTCAACACCACCGTCGTCCTGCGCGCCCTGCACCGCCGCAGCCCCCAGACTCTCGCCGAACTCGCCGCCGGCACAGGCCTGTCACGGCCCACCGTGGACGCCGCCCTGGAGGAGCTCACCGGCCAGGGCTGGGTCACGGAGGCGGAGGCGGGGGAGCGGGCCCGAGGGCGCCCGGCCCGCCGGTTCCGGTTCCGCTGCGAGGCCGGCTATGTGGTGGGCGCCGACATAGGGCTGCACAAGATGGTGCTGCTCCTCGCCGACCTCGGGGGCACGGTCCTCGCCGCCGAACGCTGCGACGTCGCCCCCGAACTGGGCGGCGGCCCCCGGCTCGCCCTCCTCCAGGACGGCATCGACGCCTTCCTCGACGCCCACACCGTCCGCCGCGACCTGGTGCTCGCCCGGTGCGTCGGCGTGCCCGGCGTCGTGGACGCGGGCGGCCACATCACCTCCGTCGTGGTGCCCGAGTGGTCCGGGGTGGATCTCGGCCGGCTGCTCGCCGACGGCGAGTCGGGGCACACGCTCGTCGAGAACGACGTCAACCTCGCCGTGCTCGCCGAGCGCTGGCAGGGCGCCGCGACCCTGGCCGGGGACGTGGTCTGCGTCCTCACCGGCCACCGCGTCTCGTGCAGCCTGACCATCGGCGGCCGGCTGCACCGCGGGGGCCGCGGCGGCGCGGGTGAACTCGGCCTCCTGCCGCTCCTCGGCATGAACACCGCACACGAGGCCCTGCGGTGGAAGGAGGGCCTGCGTACCGGCGAGTCCGAGGTCGCCGCGCTCGCCAGGGCCGCGGGCGCCGACGACCCCCGCGCGCTCGCCGCCCTCGGCGACTTCGCCGACCGCATCACCCCCGGCATCGCCGCCCTCGCGCTCGCCGTCGACCCGGAACTCGTCGTCCTCACCGGCGGCGCCACCCCGCTCGGCCCGCATCTCGTGCCGCTCCTGGAGGAACGGCTGCGCCCGCTGACCCTGCACGTCCCGCGGATCGCGCTGAGCGGTCTCGGCGAGCGCGGGGTCGCCCTCGGCGCGGTGCGCAAGGCGCTCGACCGTGTGGAGGAGGAGCTCCTCGCCGACCCGGCCGGCTGACCGGCGCGTGCCACCGCTGAGGTCCCCCCGGGCCCCGGGGGTGCACCGACGCGTTCCCCCCCAACCTCCCTCCGACCCCACCCCCGTCCCCACCCCCATCCCCAACGCAAGCGGAGGCACGTATGCGCAGGAGGACCCTCCTCTGCTCCGGCCTGGCGGCGGCGTCGGCACCCGTGCTCGCCGCCTGCTCCGACGACGGCGGCGGCGCCGACTCCGGCGGCCGCACCACACTGTCGTACGGCATGTGGGACCCCGCCCAGGTCCCCGGCATGGAACAGGTCATCGCCGCGTTCCAGCAGGAGCACCCCGACATCAGGGTGCGCATCGAGCTGACGCCCTGGGCGAGTTACTGGACCACCCTGAAGACCTCCATGCGGGGCGGCACCGCCCCCGACGTCTTCTGGATGAACGCCGTCAACTTCCAGCTCTACGCGGCCCACGACGTCCTGGAGCCGCTGTCCGAGCACATCGCGCGCGACCGCACCCCCGTCGACCGCCACCCCGAGCAGCTCGTGCGCCTCTACTCCTACGACGGCACCCAGTACGGCCTGCCCAAGGACTTCGACACCATCGGTCTCTGGTACAACAAGGCCCTCTTCGACAAGGCGGGCATCAAGTACCCCGACACCAGCTGGACCTTGGACGACCTGCGGGACGCCGCGGCCGAGCTGACCAACCCGCGCGAGCGCGTGCACGGCTTCTGCTCCGAGATGCACCGCCAGATCGTCCTCTACCCGGCCATCCACGCCGCGGGCGGCCACGTCCTGCGCGACGGGAAGTCCGGGTTCGGCGACGAGCGGACCGTCGAAGGGCTGCGGTTCCTCACGGACATGATCGACCGCGGCTGGTCGCCGCCGCAGAGCGCGATGGTGGAGAACATCGGCCGGGTGCGCTTCTGGTCGGAGAAGACGGCCATGGTGAACGACCTGTCGGCGATGGCCGGGCAGATGTACGCGGTGCCCGCCCTCAAGGACCACGCCGGTGTCACCGTGCTCCCCAAGGGCCGCGAGCACACCACCGTCATCCACGGCCTGGCCAACGTGATCTCCGCCAAGAGCGACAAGAAGGCCGCCGCCTGGAAGTTCGTGCACTTCATGGCGGGACGCAGGGCGGCCGAGATCCAGGCGAAGTCCGGCGTCACCATCTCCAGCCACGAGGGCACCCAGGACGCCTGGCTGAAGTCGATGCCGGAGTTCGACCTCCAGCACTTCATCGACATGGAGAAGTACGGCGTCCCGTACCCCAGCTCGAAGAACACCGCCGTCTGGGAGAACCTCCAGTACCCGCTCCTCGGCGCCGCGTTCAGCGGCAAGGGCGGCATCGAGGGCGCGGCCCGCACCCTGGGCGAGCAGATGGACCGGGCCCTGAAGGAGGAGCGCAAGGCATGAGTGTCTTTCCCGCCACGGCGGCCGCGAAGTCGGCAGGCCGCCGGGCCCCCACCTCCGCCGCGCGGCCCCCGGCGCGCGGACAGCGGGCCGCGTACTGGTTCATCGCACCCCTCGGCCTCGGCTTCGCGGTCTTCTACTTCTGGCCGATGCTCCAGACGTTCTACTTCAGTTTCACGGAGTTCGGTCCCTTCGGCGGTCACACCTGGACCGGAACCGACAACTACGCGCGCGTGCTGCGGGACGTGACCGTCTGGCAGGCGCTCGGCAACACCCTGATCTACTGCGGCATCGGGCTCCTCGCGCTGCCCGTCGCCATCGCCGTCGCCGCCCTGCTCAACCGGCGCGGCCTGCGCGGCGTGGCCGTCTACCGCGCCCTGTACTTCGTGCCGTTCGTGACGCTGCCCGTCGCCGTCGGCCTCGTCTGGAACTGGCTCTACAACGGCGACTTCGGCCTACTCAACGAGGTCCTCGGCTGGTTCGGCGTCGACCGGCGCTACTGGGTGTCCGACCCCTCGACGGCCGTGCTCGCCATCGGCGCCGTGATGGTCTGGTCGACCACCGGCTACTACCTGGTCATCTTCATGGCCGGCATCAAGTCGATCCCGCAGGACTACTACGAGGCCGCGGAACTCGACGGCGCCGGGCCGCTGCGCCGCTTCTTCACCATCACGCTGCCGCTGCTCAGCCCGACGCTGTTCTTCGCCTCCGTCATCTGCATGATCCAGTCCCTGCAGACCTTCGACCTGATCTACATCATGATGGGCGAGAAGAACCCGGCGGTCGGCGACACCCAGTCCGTCGTCGGCCTCTTCTACAAGTGGGCGTTCATCGAGAACGCCCAGGGCGCCGCGGCCGCCCTCGCCTTCCTGCTGATGCTGCTCATCGCGGGTCTCACCTATCTGCAGTTCCGGCTCCAGCGGAAGTGGGTGCACTATGGCTGACACCACGACCACCGACGCCGCCCGGCCGGGCGGCACCGGCCGGTCCCGGACCGCGCGGCCGCCACGGGTGAACGCCGGGTCCGTGGCCACCCACCTGGCGCTCTCGCTCGGCGCGCTCGTGATGGTCTTCCCGTTCCTGTGGCAACTGCTCACCGCCGTCAAGTCGCTCGCCGAGGTCTCCCGCGTCCCGCCCACCTTCCTGCCCGACAACTGGAACTGGTCGAGCTTCGAGGAGGTGTTCAGCGCGCTGCCGTTCCGCGAGATGCTCACCAACAGCGTGCTCGCCACGGCCGGGCGCACCGCGGGCCAGCTCGTGTTCTGCTCCCTGGCCGCCTACGCCTTCGCACGGCTGCGGTTCCGCGGCCGTGACGTGCTCTTCGGTCTCTTCCTCTCGGTCCTGATGGTGCCGAGCTCCCTGCTCGTCCTGCCGCAGTACGACATCGTCCAGCAGTTCGGGCTGCTCAACTCGACGCCCGCGCTGTTCCTGCCCGGCATGTTCAGCGCCTTCGGCACGTTCCTGCTGCGGCAGGCGTTCCTCGCCCTGCCCCGGGAGCTGGAGGAGGCGGCCCGCATCGACGGCGCGAGCACCTTCCGCATCTTCTGGTCGATCATGCTCCCGCTGATCAGGCCCGCCCTCGCCGCGCTCGCCGTCATCACCGCGATGACCGCCTGGAACGACCTGCTGTGGCCCCTCATCGTCAACACCGACCCGCAGACCATGCCGATCAGCGCCGGACTGACCTCCCTTGAGGGCCAGTACGAGACGAACTACCCGGTGATGATGGCCGGTTCCCTCATCGCGAGCCTCCCGATGCTCCTCGTCTACGTATTCCTCCAGCGCCACTTCGTGCAGAGCGTCGCCTTCTCCGGCTCCAAGGGCTGAACCCCCGGCTCGGGGGGCCTGCGGCGCACCCCGCCCGCACCCACGCAACGACCCCACGTACGGACCACACGTACCGAGAAAGGCCAGGTCCTTCATGCCACCCCTGCACATCGGCCTGCTCGGCGCGGGCGGTATCGCCCGCGCACACCTGCCCGGCTGGCTGGAACTGGGCGCGCGGGTCGGCGTCCACACCCAGGACGGCTCCGCCGACAAGCTCGCCGGCGAGTACGCGGAGCTGGGGCACGACGTCACCGCCGTGCCCGACCTCGACGAGCTCCTCTCCCGGTGCCGCGCCGTCGACATCTGCACCCCGACCCCGACCCACAAGGCCCTCGCGCTCGCCGCCGTCGCGCGGGGCAGGCACGTCGTCTGCGAGAAGCCGCTCGCGCTGACCGTGCCGGACGCCGAGGAGATCGCGACCGCCGCCGCGGCGGCCGGAGTGCACCTGCACCCGGCGCACGTGGTGCGCTACTTCCCGGCGTACGCGGCGATGCGGGACGCCGTCGTCCGCGGCGACCTCGGCGACCTCGCCGTCCTGCGCTTCACCCGGGGCGGTGCCCGGCCGCAGTGGGCGCCGTGGTTCGGCGACCCCGACCAGTCCGGCGGCGTGATCATGGACTTGATGGTGCACGACATCGACATCGCCCGCTGGGTCGCGGGCGAGGTGGTGCGCGTGCACGCCCGCACCCGCGGCTCCGAGCGCGCCACCGGCGCCCCGGCCGACGTCGTGACGGCGACGGCCGTGCTCACCCACGCCTCCGGCGCCGTCAGCCACGTCACCGGCCTGTGGGGACTGCCCGACCAGCCCTTCCGCACCACGTTCCGGGTCGCGGGCACGGACGGGCTGCTGCGCCACGACTCCGCCGCCGTGCCCGGCTTCCGCATCACCGCGCAGGGCGTGCGTGCCGCGGGCGAGGGCATCCCGTCGAGCCCCATGACGGAGAGCCCCTACCTCGCCGAGCTCCGCGAGTTCGCCGCCTCCTGGGACGACCCCGCCGTCCGGCCGCGGGTGGACGCCCACGACGGCCTGGCGGCGGTGCGGATCGCCCGTGCCGCGGTCGAGTCGAGCCGCACCGGCGACGCCGTCGAACTGGCCCCGGCCGCACGCCCCGCCCCGCAGGGACCCGGGGCCGCCACGACCACCCGCCCCACCGAGCCCGAGGAGCCCACCCGATGAAGGTCGCCGTCCTTTCGTTCGCCCACGTCCACGCGGCCGCCTATCTCGGACTGCTGCGCGACATGCCGGGCGTGGAGGTCGTCGGCACCGACCCGGACGGCGTCGCCGCCGCCCTCGCGGCCCCGGGCGAGATCCGCGGCCGGGCCTTCGCCGACCGGCACGGGGTCGGTTACGTGGACACGTACGAGGAGGCCTTCGCCTGGGGGCCCGACGCGGTCGTCGTCTGCTCCGAGAACGCCCGCCACCGCCCGCTCGTCGAACGCGCCGCCGCACACCGCGTCGACGTCCTCTGCGAGAAGCCGCTCGCCACCACCGCCGCGGACGGCGAGGCCATGGTCGCCGCGTGCCGGGCGGCGGGCGTGCGGCTCGCCGTCGCCTTCCCGGTGCGCTTCAGCCCCGCGTACGCGGCCGTCAAGCGGGCCGTCGCCGCCGGTGCCACCGGATGCGTCCTGACCGTGTCCGGCGCCAACAACGGTCACATGCCGACCAGGGCGCGCCGCTGGTTCGCCGACCCCGCGCTCGCGGGCGGCGGCGCCCTCATGGACCACACCGTGCACATCGCCGACCTCCTCGACGACCTGTTCGCGGCCCGCGCGGTGCGGGTCTACGCCCAGACCAACAACCTCCTGTACGCGGACGAGGTCGCCGCCGAGACCGCGGGCCTGGTGACCGTGGAGTACGACAACGGCACGGTCGCCACCATCGACTGCAGCTGGTCCCACCCGCGCTCCCACCCCGCCTGGGGCGGCCTGGAGATGACCCTCGTCGGCGAGCACGCCACGCTGGAGATGGACGCCTTCGACCAGAAGGTGCACGGCCACAGCGAACGCCACGGCCGCCCCCTGGAGCTCTCCTTCGGCGTCGACCTCGACTCCCGCATGCTGCGCGCCTTCCTGTTCGGTCCGGGCCCGGACGGCATGGACCTCGCGGACGGCGAGGGCGGTCTGCGGACCCTCAGGATCGTCGAGGCCGGGTACGAGTCGGCGCGGCGGGGGACGGCGGTGGCCGTGGCGGGCGGCTGAGGCGGCCCCGCGCGGCCGTCCCCGGCGGGCCGTGCGCCCCTCAGCCCCCGAAGAGCTGGGTCCAGTACGTCCCCGCCCGGCCGCCGCCCGCGAAGCCGACGCCGAGGTGGGTGAAGGCGGGCTTGAGGATGTTGGCGCGGTGCCCGGGGCTGTCCATCCAGCCCTGCACCACCTCGGCGGCCGAGCGCTGGCCGCAGGCGATGTTCTCGCCGACCGTGCGCTGCGTGCTGCCCGCGGCGGTGGCGCGGTGCCAGGGCTCGCTGCCGTCCGGCGCGGTGTGGGAGTAGAAGCCGCGGGCGACCATGTCGGCGCTGTGCGCCTGGGCGGCGGCGGCCAGGCGGGCGTCGGGGGCCAGGGGCCGCAGCCCGACGGCCGTGCGGTGGCCGTTGGTGAGCGTGAGGACGCCGGCCGCCGTGCGGGCCAGGCCCTGCGGCGTGAGTGGCTCCGCCCACAGTGCCGTCCAGAACACGTCCCCGGTGCGGGCGTCGGGCACGTACGCCGCCGCCGCGTGGACGTACGCCGGGTCGAGGACCGTCTGCCGGGAGCGGGCGTCGCCCAGGCAGTAGTCGAGGAAGTCGGCGGGGGTGCGCGGCCCCGACACCAGATGCTCGCCGACCGCCAGATAGGCATAGCCCCCGGCGGCCACGCGCTGGTGGAGGGAGAGCCCGTCCGCCCCCTCGGAGCCGAGCCGTCCGTGCGCCGCCATGCTCGCGGCGTGCGCGCGGGCCGCCTGCGTGAGCCGGGCGTCGGCCCGGACGGGCGGCACGCCCGCGCGGGTCCGCGCGGCGTTCGCGGCGCTCAGGAAGGGGTCGGCAGCCGGGGGTCCGGCCGGGGCAGCCGGGGGCCCGGCCGGGGCGGGCGGCACCCGGGGCCCGGCTGGGGCGGGCCGGGGAGTGCGCGGGGGAGCGGGGGGCGCCGAGGGCGGAGGGGGTGCGGGGCGCGGAGAGGGCGCGGTGGTTGCCGAGGGTGAAGGGGGCGCGGCGTCCTCGGCGACGTCCAGGCCGAAGTCCCTGGCCACTCCGGCGAGCCCGTCCGCGTATCCCTGACCGAGCGCGCGCAGCTTCCAGCCCGTGCCGCGGCGGTAGATCTCGGCGAGCAGCAGCACCGTCTCGTGCCCGGAGCGCGGCGGTGCGAAGCGGGCGACGGGCTCCCCGCGGGGGCCGCTGACCAGGAGGGCCGGCGCGGGCAGGCGGCCGAGCGGGGTGCCGGGCTCGGCCGGGCTGACGACAAGGGTGACGCGGCTCGCGCCGGGCCGCAGACGGCGCGCGTCGACCGTGATCGTGTCGCCGCTGAGGCGGGCGCCGGACGCGGCGGGCTGGTTGTAGAAGACGAAGTCGGCGTCGCCCGCGACCTTGCCTCCGTCGCCGGTGATCAGGGCCGACAGGTCGAAGGGCCCCGGCACGCGCAGCGTGAGGGCGCCGTCCGGCAGAGGCAGATTGCCTCCCGCCACCAGATCGTTCATCAGCGCCCCCTGCGCGTCGTCCGGGACCGGCCCGCCGCGGCCCCGTGACCCCGTGCGGTGACTGGGAGAACGCACGGCCGGGGCGGCCTGGTTCCCGGGGCCGGGCGCTCCGGGACCGGAGGCGGATTCGGCGCTGCGACGAGCGGTATTAGCGTGGACCTTGCGCACGGCGATCCCGAGCGTCAGCGCAAAACCGGACGTAGTGCAACAAGTAGCTACAAAAACGTCAGAGCTCAAGAGGATCCGAGGTGCCCGCCCCATGCCCAGGCGTACGGAGCTGATCGAAGGACTCATGCAGCGGCACTCCCAGGTGCCGCGCGAGGCCGTGATCAAGGAGGACCTGCTGCGCGGCGGGATCGCCTTCGACGAGTCGGCGCTCACCGACAGCGCCAACGAGGCCACCGGCGACGTCAAGCCGAAGTCGTACTTCATCTTCTCCTTCGACCACGGCACCCTGCCCGAGCTGGGCGAGGCCGCGCTGCGCCGCCCGCCGGAGGAGATCGTGCTCACCGGCGGCCCCTACGAGCTGCGCCGCACGGTGGTGTCGGTGCGGGTGAACCCGTCATCGCCGTACCGGGTGGCCGCCGACGCGGACGGTCTGCTCGGCCTCTACCTGGACGGGCAGCGCATCTCCGACGTGGGCCTGCCGCCGATGCCGGACTACTACCGGCACACGCTCGCGGGCGGCAAGTCCGTGATGGAGGTCGCCCCGACCATCCAGTGGGGCTACCTGATCTACCTCACGGTCTTCCGGGTCTGCCAGTACTTCGGCGCCAAGGAGGAGTGCCAGTACTGCGACATCAATCACAACTGGCGCCAGCACAAGGCCGCGGGCCGCCCCTACACCGGCGTCAAGCCCGTGGAGGAGGTCCTGGAGGCCCTGGAGATCATCGACAAGTACGACACCGCGAAGACCTCCACGGCGTACACCCTCACCGGCGGCGCCGTCACCTCGACGATCGGCGGCAAGGACGAGGCCGACTTCTACGGCCAGTACGCGAAGGCCATCGAGGAGCGCTTCCCCGGCCGCTGGATCGGCAAGGTCGTCGCGCAGGCGCTGCCCAAGGAGGACGTGCAGCGCTTCCACGACTACGGCGTGCGCATCTACCACCCCAACTACGAGGTGTGGGACCGGTATCTGTTCGAGCGCTACTGCCCCGGCAAGGAGCGCTACGTGGGCCGCGACGAGTGGCACCGGCGCATCCTGGACTCCGCCGAGGTGTTCGGTCCGCGCAACGTCATCCCGAACTTCGTCGCGGGCGTGGAGATGGCCGAGCCCTTCGGGTTCAAGACGGTCGACGAGGCCATCGACTCCACCGTCGAGGGACTCAGGTACTTCATGGCGCACGGCATCACACCGCGCTTCACCACCTGGTGCCCGGAGCCCACGACGCCGCTCGGCAAGGCCAACCCCCTGGGCGCGCCCCTGGAGTACCACGTGCGGCTGCTCCAGGAGTACCGCGCCACGATGGAGGAGTTCGGCCTGTCGTCGCCTCCCGGCTACGGCCCCGCGGGACCGGGCAACGCGGTCTTCTCGGTGAGCAGCTTCATGGACAGCCTGCCGGCGTAGCGATCGAGCCCGTCCCGGAGGACGGATGGAGCCCGTCCGGCGATGGAGGACGAGGCCGAAGGCCGATCGACCCGCACACGGTCCCGCCCGCACCCGAACCCGCCACCAGGCTGGAGGCCCCATGCAGTACGTCACCGTCGTCACTGGCGGCACCCGCGGCATCGGCGCCGCGATCGCCCTGCGCCTCGCGCGGGACGGCCACGACGTCGCCGTCGGCTACCGCTCGGACGAGAAGGCGGCCGAGCGCACGGCGGAGGCCGTCCGCGCGGCGGGCCGCCGCTGCGTCGCGGTCCGCATCGACACCACCGACGAGCACGACGTGGACCGTCTCTTCGAGACGGCCGCCGCCGGACTCGGCACCGTCACGGGCCTCGTGAACAACGCGGGCGTCAGCGGCCCGAACGGCCCCCTCGCCGAGGCGGACGCGGAGGGCATGCGCAGGGCCGTCGACGTCAACGTCCTCGGCTATCTGCTCTGCGCCCGGCGCGCCGTGCGGGACATGACCCGCACCGGAGGCGGTGCGATCGTGAACATCTCCTCCGGCGCGGCGACCCTCGGCAGCCCCGGCCAGTACGTGCACTACGCCGCCACGAAGGCCGCGACGGACACCATGACCGTGGGCCTCGCCAAGGAGGTCGCCCCGCTCGGCATCCGCGTCAACTGCGTGGCGCCCGGTGTCATCCGGACCGAGTTCCACCAGGACCCCGAGCGCCCGGCGAAGCTCGCCCCCACCATCCCCATGGGGCGCCCGGGCCGGCCGGAGGAGATCTCCGGCGCCGTGGCGTGGCTGCTGTCGGACGACGCCTCGTACACCACGGGCGCGGTCCTGCGCGTCGCGGGCGGCATGTGAGGCGCAGCACCGCAACCAGGTGGATCCCGCGGTTTCCCGAAGATCCTCAACGACCGCGTCCCTTAAGGGGATTTGGCCTTGGGGGTATTGGTATGTACCAACCCTGGGTGCCACACTTTCCCCAGCGTGCGGGCCTGATGGGGGAGGGGACATGTCCGTCGGCGTGTCGGAGACGGTGGAGCCGGGCTGGGCCGAGTTCGGGCGGCAGTTGCGTTTCCACCGCCGAAGATCCGGGCTCACCCAGTTACAGCTCGGCCGGAGGGTGGGGTACCACCACACCTTCATCAGCAGGCTCGAAGGGGGGCTGCGGGAGCCGCCCTTCGACCTGGTGTGCCGGCTCGACAGCGTCCTGGAGACCGGCGGCCGGCTCGCGGCCGTCCTCACCACACCGCGCCAGGCCCCCCGCCCGCCCGGCAGGAACCTCACGGCCCCCACGCTGTTCTCCCCGATCCCCGGAGCGGACACCCCGGGGGACGAGGCGCCCCCGGTCTTCCCCTGGTGGCCCGCTCGGCTTCCGGCCGAGGGGCTCGCATGCCCGCTGCACGGCACGGTGGGGTGCGCCGTGCCCGACCAGAGCGAGGCGGCGGTCCTCCTCAAGGGCGCGAGCGGGTCCTTCGGCGGCGCCGGTGCGGCGATCGGCGCGGAGTCCGATCTGCTGCACGGCCTCACCGCCGTCCTCGCCTGCCTGATCCGGGAGGCGTTCGCCCATCCCGCCGACGCTTGCGCGGCCACCGTGGAGCGGCTCCTGCGCGGCGTGGTGCGCTGGGCCGAGGCGGTCGACGCGACGGGCCGCCTGCCGTACGGGCAGTTGCGGCTCGCCGCACAGTACGCCCAGGTCGCCGGACGGCTGCGGATGGAGCGGGGGCAGAGCGGCGTCGCCATGGCCTGGTTCGGGCAGGGCCTGCGGTGGGCGGACGCCGCGCAGGACGCGACGGCGCGGGCGACGCTCCTGAGCGATGTGTGCACCCTCGTCCGGCTCGACGGCGACGCCGCGTCGACGCTCGTGTACGCGGAGGCCATCGGCGCGGTCGACACCAAGCGGCGCTGGATGGCGATGCTCGGCGACCTCTATCAGGCGCGGGCGTACGCGCTCGGCCAGGACGCCGCCGAGTGCAGGCGCCACATCACCACGGCCCGGCGCAGGTTCGCGCGCCTCGACGACCGGGACCGCATCGAGGCGCCCTGGCTCACCGGCGCCGAGGGCGTGATGCGCCTGGAGTCCGCGATCGGCGGGGCGCTGCGCGACCTCGCGGTGGCGACCGGGGACCGGACCGCCGCCCGCCGCGCGATCGAGGCCACCGCCCAGTCGTGCGCGCTCCTGCCGCCCCTGATGCGCACCACCCGCGTGCTGCTGACCCTGCGGCTCGCGGACAGCTGGGCGTGCGCCGGCGACCCGGTCGCGGCGGTCGCCCTCGCGGAGCCCGTTCTGGCCGAGGCCATGCGCTCCCGCGAACTGATGATCACCGCCGAGCTGCGCGGGCTGCGGAGCCGCCTCGCCGGGCGCTGGGGCGACCTGCCTCAGGTCCGGGAGCACCGGGAGCGGCTCGGGGACGGCGCGGGATGAGCCGCGTCCCCTGGCCGGTGCAGGACTTGCCAGATCTTGCCAGGACGTGCCGGGCGGCCGGAATTCATTGACCGCGACCCGGCGGGGTGTGAGGGTTCCGCCAGCCATATCTGTGTCATGTCACGGTCAGTTAGAGCGCGAGGGCGGTACCGGGCACCGGGGTTCGCCGCGTCCGGATCTCGCCGGCTGAACGGGGCTTCCACACCTCTCACAAGGAGCCGCGATGCCCAGAAAGACCACGGCGGCCGGGATAACCCTGGCCCTGGTACTCGGAGGGGTGGTGGCGCCGGCCTTCGCCTCGGCCACGGCGCACGCCTCACCCCCGGAGGGCAAGCCGGACCCCCTCGCGAAGGCCGTCGCCGCCGCCGACCAGGCGGCGCAGAGCGGCCTCGACACGCTCGCCAAGGGGCCCGAGGAACAGTACGACCGGCAGCAGGTCACGCCCTTCGGCAAGGGCCTGTACTCCGTCGCCTACGAACGCACCTACCGGGGCCTGCCGGTGGTGGGCGGTGACGCCGTCGTCCTCGCCGACGGGAAGGGCAAGGTGCGCTCCGTCCAGGCGGCCACCGACGCCCGGATCTCGGTCACCACCAAGGCGCAGGTGAAGGCCGCGCAGGCGGAGAGGACCAGCCGCGCGAGACTCGCGTCCGTCAAGAAGGTCGACTCCAGACGCCTGGTCGTCCGCGTCAAGGACGACACCCCGACGCTCGCCTGGGAGACCGTGCTGACCGGCAGGTCCAAGGCGGGCGACCCCAGCAGGCTGCACGTCTTCGTGAACGCCCGCACCGGCAAGGTCGTCGACACCTACGACGACGTCCGCGCGGGCACCGGACGCAGCAAGTGGAACGGCCCGAGCCCGCTGACCATCGACACCTCCAAGTCGGGCAACAACTACGTCCTGCGCGACACCACCCGCCCCGGCCTCCAGTGTTCGGACTACAGCGGCGGCGTGTTCACCAAGACCACGGACGACTGGGGCACCGGCGACCCCAAGAGCAAGGAAACCGGCTGCGTCGACGTCATGTTCGCGGCGCAGAAGCAGTGGAACATGTTCAAGGAGTGGTTCGGCCGCAACGGCCACGACGGCAACGGCCGCAGCTGGCCGGTGCGCGTGGGCCTCAACGAGCTGAACGCCTACTGGGACGGCTCCACGGTCACCATCGGCCGCAACACGGCCAACGAGTGGATCGCCGGCATGGACGTCGTCGCCCACGAGTTCGGCCACGGCCTGGACTCCAACACCCCCGGCGGCGCGAACAACGAGCGCGGCCTCGGCGAGGCGACCGGCGACATCATGGGCGCGCTGACCGAGGCGTACGCCAACCAGTCGGCCCCGTACGACACCCCCGACTTCACCGTCGGCGAGATGATCAACCTCCAGGGCCGCGGCCCGATCCGCAACATGTACGACCCGAGCCGGGTCAACAACGACCCCAACTGCTACAACTCGTCGATCCCGACGACGGAGGAGCACAAGGCGGCCGGGCCGATGAACCACTGGTTCTATCTGCTCGCCGAGGGCTCCAACCCCGGTGGCGGCAAGCCCACCAGCCCCACCTGCAACCAGAAGACCGTGACCGGCGTCGGCATCCAGAACGCCGGCAAGATCTTCTACAACGCCATGCTGCTCAAGACCAGCGGCATGACGTACAAGCGCTACCGCACCGCGACGCTGACCGCGGCGAAGAACCTCGACGCGAGCTGCGACCTGTTCAAGGCCACCCAGGCGGCGTGGGACGCCATCAGCATCCCGACCCAGAGCGGTGACCCGACCTGCGCCGGGCAGCAGAACGACTTTTCCCTCGGCCTCAACCCGACCGCGGGCAAGGTCGACCCGGGCTCCACGGTCAGTGCCACGGTCACCACCGCGACCGTCACCGGCAGCGCCCAGCAGGTCACGCTGACCGCCACCGGCGCCCCCACGGGCGTCGACGTCTCCTTCACCCCCGGGACCGTCACCTCCGGCTCCGACGCCACCATGAAGGTCACCGCCGCGCAGTCCGCGAAGGCCGGCACCTACCCGATCACCGTCACGGGCACCGCGGGCACCAAGACGCACACCGCGCAGTACAACCTGACGGTCGGAGGCGGCGGCAACCCGACGCAGCCGCCGGACATCGACGTGGCCAAGGTGCGGGAGCACCTGACCCAGTTCAACACCATCGCCACGCAGAACGGCGGCAACCGCCGCTCCACCGGCGCCGGCTACCGCGCCTCGCTCGCCTACGTCAAGGGCAAGCTCCAGGCCGCCGGTTACACCGTCACCGAGCAGACCTGCGCCTCCGGGTGCACCGCGGGCGCGGGCAACAACCTGATCGCCGAGTGGCCGCAGGGCGACGCCAACAACGTCTACATGTTCGGCGCGCACCTCGACGGCGTGTCCGCCGGGCCCGGCATCAACGACAACGGCTCCGGCTCCGGCACCATCCTGGAGGCGGCCCTCTCCCTGGCGCAGAACAACCCGACCATGAAGAACCGGGTCCGCTTCGCCTGGTGGACCGACGAGGAGCAGGGCCTGAACGGCTCCGACTACTACGCCTCCTCGCTCTCCGCCACCGAGCGCGCCAAGATCAAGGCGTACTACAACTTCGACATGGTCGGCTCGACCAACGCCGGCTACTTCATCAACAACGTGAACTCCGCCGCGTCGGCGCCGATGCGCGAGTACTGGAACTCCCTGAACCTCGCCCCGCAGGAGAACGTCGAGGGCCAGGGCCGCTCCGACGACGCCTCCTTCCAGCGGGTCGGCATCCCCACCTCCGGCTACGCCACCGGCGCCTCGGCCACCAAGTCCGCGTCCGAGGCCGCGAAGTGGGGCGGCACCGCGGGCCGCGCCTACGACCCCTGCTACCACTCCGCCTGCGACACCACCAGCAACATCAACGCCACCGCCCTGGACCGCAGCGCGGACGGTGTCGCGTACACGATCTGGAAGACGTCGGTGGGTGACACGCCCACCCCGGTGGACGACTTCTCCGTCTCCGCCAACCCGTCGTCGGGCACCGTCGAGCCGGGCTCGTCCGCCAAGGTCACCCTCGCCACCGCCACCACCTCCGGCGAGCCGCAGAAGGTGGCCCTGTCGTCCTCGGGCGCCCCGACCGGCGTGAGCGTGTCCGTGAGCCCGCAGACGGTGACCTCGGGCGAGTCCGCGACCGCCACCGTCGAGGTCGCCGCGGGCACCGCCCAGGGCACCTACACCCTGACCTTCACGGGTGCGGGCAAGACCAGCCACACCACCACCTACACCCTCACGGTGCCCGGTGACGGCGGTGGCGAGACCACCTGGAAGCTGGGCGAGACCTACGCCGCGGGCGACGTGGTGACGTACGAAGGCACCCGCTACCGCTGCGTCCAGGGGCACACGGCCTACCCGGGCTGGGAGCCCCCGAACGTCCCGGCCCTGTGGGAGGCGATCTGAACGCGCTGAGTCCACAGCGTTCCTGACAGCCTGAAGGGGCGGTCCACCGAGGTGGACCGCCCCTTTCCTGTCCGGCTTACCCGTCCGGCGCCCCTGCGTCCGGCGCCTACCGTCCGGACCCCGGTCAGATGATGCCTTCGGCGATCTCCGCCTGCTCCTTGTCGGTGCCGTACGCGGACGGCGTGCTGTAGGAGCGGCGGGCCACGAACCACCACACGGTGGCGAGGATCAGGACCACGGCGAGGGCGATCGACGCGTAGTTCATCGAGTCGGCCGTCACCGGAGAGGCCTGCGGCAGGCAGAACAGGACGGTCACGAAGGCCACCCAGCAGACCGCGATCCAGCCGATCGGCTTGCTCCACCGGCCGAGGTTCCAGGGGCCGGGCTGGAAGCGGTCGCCCGCCCGCAGGCGCAGGAACACCGGGATCGCGTACGCGGGCGTGATGCCGATGACGTTGATGGCCGTCACCGCGCCGTACGCCGTCGCGGAGTACAGCGAGGGCAGCGCGATGACCGCGGCGAGGCCCACCGACAGCCACACGGCGGGCACCGGCGCCTGCGAGCGGGTGCTGACCTTGCGCCAGATCTTCGAACCCGGCAGCGCGTTGTCACGGCTGAACGCGAACACCATGCGGCTGGCCGCGGCCGTCTCGGCGTTGCCGCAGAACAACTGCGCCACGATCACGATGAGCATCAGGGCGGTGGCGCCCGACGTGCCCAGACCGTCGATGAAGATCTGCGCAGGCGGCACCCCGGTCGCGCTCTCCTGGGTGCCCACGTAGTCCTGGATCGCGAAGGTGAGACCGGCGAGCAGGACGAAACCGGCGACCCAGGAGACCCAGATGGCCCGGACGATGCCGCGGGCCGCGGTCACCGAGGCGTTGGAGGTCTCCTCCGACAGGTGCGCGGAGGCGTCGTACCCGGAGAACGTGTACTGGGCGAGCAGCAGGCCGATCATGGTGACGTACAGCGGGTTCGACCAGCCGGTGTCGTTGACGAACTCGCCGAAGACGAACGACGGCGACTTGTGGCTGTCGGGGAAGATCGCGAGGACACCGACGATCACCGCGACACCGGTCAGGTGCCACCACACGGAGATCGAGTTGAAGAGGCTGACCAGCCGCACGTTGAAGAGGTTGAGCAGCGCGTGCAGGAGCAGGATGCATAGGAAGATGACGAACGTGGACCCGGCTGTCGGGTGGAAGTCGGTGTGCATGCTGAGCAGCGCGCCGCTGAACAGGGCCGCGCCGTAGTCGATGCCCGCGATCGCGCCGAGCAGGCCGAGCAGGTTCAGCCACCCCGTGTACCAGCCCCAGCGGCGCCCGCCGAGCCGGTCCGCCATGTAGTACAGCGCACCCGACGTGGGGTAGGCGCTGGTGACCTCGGCCAGCGCGAGCCCCACGAACAGGACCATGAGACCGACGCCCGCCCAGCCCCACATCATCACCGCGGGCCCGCCGGTGCCGAGGCCGAAGCCGTACAGCGTCATGCAGCCCGAGAGGATGGATATGACGGAGAAACTGATGGCGAAGTTGCCGAAACCGCCCATGCGGCGGGCGAGTACGGGCTGGTAGCCGAGCTCTCTGAGCCGTTGTTCCTCGTCCGGCAGCGCGGACGCCGGGACGGAGCTCGACACGGTGGTGCGGGACACGGGTGAACCTCCGGGGGAAGAGCGGGGGTGCGGGGGTGCGGGGATCAAGGGGGGGGAGCTGGGGGGAGTGGGGGAGTGGGGGGAGCGAGGGTCAGCCGTGCGGCCCCGGGCCGCGGGCCGCGTGGTAGCAGCGCGCACGGGCCTGGACGAAGGCCTCGGTGGCCGCCTCCGCGTCGTTGGGCGCCTGCGTGCGGTACGTCCACGGCACGATCGTGAAGAAGGGGTCGAGGGCCTCGAACACCCGGACCGCGTCGTGGAACTGGTGGGCGCCCCACAGCGCGTGCGCCAGATAGTTGAGGTCGAGCAGCGAGGTCGACTCCGGCTGCGCGTGGTCGAACCACAGCTGGAGCGCCCTGAGCGCGCTGCGTGTCGCGTCCTCACCGACCCAGTGCAGGTCCAGGGCGCGCTCGTTGCCGCCCTCGCGCCGGTAGCGCTCCACCCGCGCGTACAGCGGCAGCAGGTGCAGCGCCGAGCCCGCGGGCGCCGCTGCGGACGCCCAGTGCACGAAGTTGACCGCCTCGGTCAGCGGCGCGCCCGGCCTGCGGTTGTAGGCGAACTGGAGCATGCGGTGGTACGCCTCGCGGTTCCCGGGGTCGCGCTTGTCGACCTCGGCGAGGATGCCCCACGGACCGGGGAAAAGCATCGGCTCGGGCGCGGCGAGACGGTGCTCGTCCCAGCGCTGGCCCTCGTCGAGGCCGGCGAGGGCGAGCAGACAGATCCACGGCACCGGGTCCTCGGGCGTGGTCTGCGAGGCGTGCCGGCAGGCGTCGTTGGCCTCCCGCCACAGCTCGTTCGTGTGGCGGTGCCCCGCGCGGTGCGCACGCAGGGCGCGCTCCACGGTGACACGCGTATGCAGGACCGTCGCGGCCACGCTGCGCGGCTCCTCGGAGAGCCAGGCGCGCACCACGTCGGAACCGGCGACGGCCGCGGCCAGGATCTGTGTGCGCTGCGTCCACAGTCCCCAGTCGGGGGTCTCGGTCAGGAGGTTTCTCGTCGACACCCAGCGGCCTGCCTTCAGGTCCTGGAGCACGGCGCGCAAAGGAGCGTCGTGACCGGCCGGGTGATACACCGGGCGGGCTAACGGCATCGGCATGGGTCCTCTGGGCTCTGGCTCCGGAGCGGGCGGGGTGTCCGCAAAGCAGTGGTGAACGGATGGATGGAAGCGGTGGTGAACTGATGGTCGGAAGCGGTGGTGAACTGATGGTCAAGTGGCGGATGTTGTTCGGCGGTCAGTGTAGAGCGGACTCTTTCGATTACTGGCTGGTCCTCGGATCTTTCTTGACCAAGTTGTGTCAACGCGGCGCGCCGGTGTGAACATTGCGTTCTCTTCCGTTCAACACGGACCCCTATTGCGGCATTTGAGGCGAGCCGGGACCCTTGACGATGTCGCACCCGCTGTAGCAGTCTTCCGCGGTGATCACGACTTACTGCGGGCGCTTCTCCGTACGCCGGGGACGGCGTCGATGACGGGCCCGGTGCTCGCCGTCGACCAGGGCACCTCCGGCACGAAGGCGCTCGTCGTATGCCCCGAGCGGGGCGTGATCGGCTCGGGCACCGCGCCCGTGCGGCCCCGGCACCTGCCCGGCGGCCTCGTCGAGGTCGCCCCCGGCGAACTGCTCTCCTCCATCCTCGACGCGGGCCGCGCGGCCCTCGCGGACGCGGGGGAGCCGGTGGCCGCCGTCGGCCTCGCCAACCAGGGCGAGACGGTGCTCGCCTGGGACCCGGCGACCGGCGAGCCGCTGACCGACGCCCTGGTGTGGCAGGACCGCCGCGCCGAGCCGCTGTGCGCGGAGCTGGCCGGCCACGCCGAGGAGCTGAAGGCGCTCACGGGCCTGCCGCTCGACCCGTACTTCGCCGCCCCCAAGATGGCGTGGGTGCGCCGTCACCTCACCCGCGGCGGCGTCGTGACCACCAGCGACGCCTGGCTGGTGCACCGCCTCACCGGCGCCTTCGTCACCGACGCCGCCACCGCGGGCCGCACCCAGCTCCTCGACCTGGACTCCGTGACCTGGTCGGAGCGGGCCCTGGACGTCTTCGGGCTCACCGGCGAGCGCCTGCCGCGGGTCGTCGACGCCGCCGAGAGGATCGGCACCACCACGGCGTTCGGCGCCGAGATCCCGCTCACCGGACTCCTTGTCGACCAGCAGGCGGCCCTCCTGGCCCAGGACGTCACCGAGCCGGGCAGCGCCAAGTGCACCTACGGCACCGGCGCGTTCCTGCTCGCGCAGACCGGTTCCCGG
The DNA here is from genome assembly GCF_009755605.1 of Streptomyces typhae. Lineage (GTDB taxonomy): Bacteria > Actinomycetota > Actinomycetes > Streptomycetales > Streptomycetaceae > Streptomyces > Streptomyces typhae. The sequence continues at coordinate 389,705 of NZ_WPNZ01000004.1, read as the reverse complement.
CCGCGGCGCGGCGACTCCGGGCTCGTGGCCTGTGTGGCCTGGCGGCTCGGGGGCAGCTCCAGCTACTGCCTCGACGGCCAGGTGTACACCGCGGCCTCCGCCGTCCGCTGGCTCACCGACCTCGGAGTGATCGGGGGTGCCCGGGACATCGACCCGATCGGCTCCGCCGTGCCCGACGCGGGCGGGGTCGCCTTCGTGCCCGCGCTCGCCGGGCTCGCGGCCCCCTGGTGGCGCGGCGACCTGCGCGGTTCCCTGACCGGCCTCGGCCTGGACACCACCGCCGGGCATCTGGTGCGGGCGCTCTGCGAAGGCATCGCGGCGCAGGTCGCCGAGCTCGCCGACGCGGTGGCCGACGACCTCGGCGCACCGCTGCGCACGCTGCGCGTCGACGGCGGTCTGACGCGCTCGGAGCTGCTCATGCAGACCCAGGCCGACCTGCTCCAGCTGCCCGTGGAGGTCTCGGCCCTGCCCGACGTCACGGCCCTCGGCGTGGCCGCCGTCGCCCGCCTCGGCCTCGACCCGCGCCTCGGTCTGCGCGACGTCGTGCCCGACTGGCGGCCCGCCGCCGTGTACGAGCCGCGGATCCCGCCCGACGAGGCGGCGGCGCGGCGCGCCGGTTTCCGTGCGCAGGTGGCGGCGCTCGTCGAACGTGCGCCGTCGTGAGGGGCGTGGACGACGGGGTGACCGGGGACGCGGTACGGGGTGCCCACGCGGTACGGGGTGCTGAGGCGCATCGCGGTGACGCCCATCCTGGTAGCGTGCATCCCGGTGAGGCGCGGCGGGGCGGCGTTCCCGGCCGGGTCACGCGTACCGGTCCGCTCGCCCCGAGCGCCGACTCGTACGACGCGCGTGAGTCGTATGACGCGCCGCGTGGTGGCCCGTACGGCCACGGCTCGTACGACCCGCATGACCCGTACGACCTGCACGTTCCGTACGGCCCGCACGTCCCGTACGACGTCATCGTCGTCGGCGCCGGTGTGGTCGGCACCGCCATCGCCCGGGAGCTGGCGCGGCACCCGCTCCGGATCGCCGTCGTGGAGGCGTCGGACGACGTGGGCGAGGGCACGTCCAAGGCCAACACGGCCATCCTGCACACGGGGTTCGACGCGGTGCCGGGGTCGCTGGAGGCCCGGCTCGTCCAGGACGGGTACCGGCGCCTCACCGCGTACGCCGCCGCCTGCGGGATCCCCGTGGAGCCGGTCGGCGCGCTCCTCGTCGCCTGGGACGAGGACCAGCTCGCCGCCCTCCCCGGCCTCCTGGAGAAGGCCAAGCGCAACGGCTACGAGGAGGCGGCGCTCCTGGACGCCGCCGAGGTCCGCGCCCGCGAACCCCACCTGGGGCCCGGGGCACTCGGCGCCCTCGACGTCCCTGGCGAGAGCATCATTTGCCCCTGGACGACCCCGCTCGCGTACGTGACACAGGCGGTACGGGCCGGGGTCGACCTGCACCTCAACTGCCGCGTGGAGGCGGTGGAGGCGGTGGGCCAGGGGCGGAGCGCCGGAAGTGCGGTAGGCGCTGGGAGTGCCGAAAGTGCGGGAGGTACCGGGCGCGCCGGGAGTGCGGGAGGTGCCGGAAGTGCGGGAGGTACCGGGCGCGCAGGAGGCACGGGAGGCGCCGGGAGTGCCGGGAGCGAGGGAGGCGCCGTTAGCGCGGGAGGCACGGGAAGTGCCGGAAGCGCGGCAAGCGCCGGAAGCGCGGCAAGTGCCGGGAGTGCCGGTGACACCCCGGGCGCCGCGCCTCCGCCGGCAGGCGACCTGCACACGCTCACCACCACACGCGGCCCCCTGCGCACCCGCTACCTCGTCAACGCCGCCGGGCTGCACGCCGACACCGTCGACCGCATGCTCGGCCACGAGACCTTCACGGTCACCCCGCGCCGCGGCCAGCTCATCGTCTTCGACAAGCTGGCCCGCGACCTCGTCCGGCACATCCTGCTGCCCGTGCCGACGGCGCTCGGCAAGGGCGTCCTCGTCGCGCCCACCGTGTACGGGAACGTGCTGCTCGGCCCCACCGCGGAGGACCTCGACGACAAGCAAGCCACCGAGTCCACCGCCGAGGGCCTGCACCGTCTGCGCGAGCAGGGCGCACGCATCCTGCCCGCGCTCCTCGACGAGGAAGTCACCACCGTCTACGCCGGGCTGCGCGCGGCCACCGAGGACGACGACTACCGCATCCACGCCCGGCGGGGGCAGCGCTACGTCACCGTCGGCGGCATCCGCTCGACCGGCCTGACGGCGTCGCTGGCCATCGCCGCCCACGTCACGGAGCTGCTCGCCGACTGCGGGCTCGACCTGGGCGGCCCGCCGCGGGACCTGCCGCCCGTCGCCATGCCCAACCTCGGGGAGCGCTTCCCGCGCCCGTACCAGCGGGCCGACCTGATCGCGGCCGACCCGGAGTACGGCACCGTCGTCTGCCACTGCGAGCGCGTCACCCGCGGCGAGATCAGGGACGCCCTCACCGGCACGGTCCCGCCCGTCTCGGTCGACGGGCTGCGCCGCCGCACCCGCGCGCGCGGCGGCCGCTGCCAGGGCTTCTACTGCGGCCCCGAGGTACGGCGACTCCTCGAGGACCGCGGCCGACCGGAGGGGCGATGAGAGCGTGATGAGAGCTTCAGGGGCGATGCGCCACGAACGCACCGTCGACGTGCTGATCGTCGGCGCCGGTCCCGCGGGACTCGCGGCCGCGGCCGCCCTCGCCGGGACGGGCGCGGGCCGTGTGGAGATCCTGGAGCGGGAGCAGCGCGCCGGGGGCATCCCGCGCCACTGCCACCACGGGGGCTTCGGTGACGCCGGAGCCGTACGGGGCGGGCCGGGGGCCGGGGACCCGTCCGGCCTTCCCGCCCACCGCAGGCTCCCCGGGCTGCGGGGCCTCGGTACGAGCGGCCCGCGGTACGCCGAGCGGTGCGTCGACGCGGCCGTGCGTGCGGGCGCCACGCTGCGCACCGGCGTCACCGCCACCGGCTGGGCGGGCCCGCTGACCCTGGACACCACGTCCTCCACCGGCCTCGAACGCGTCACCGCGCGGGCCGTCGTCCTCGCCACCGGCGCCCGCGAACGCCCGCGCAGTGCCCGCCTGGTCCCCGGCACCCGGCCCGCGGGCGTCTACACCACCGGCGAACTCCAGCAGGACGTCCACCTCTACCGCCGCCCCGTGGGCACCCGCGCGGTCGTCGTCGGCGCGGAGCCGGTGGCGTACGCGGCCCTCGACACGCTGCGGCGCGCGGGCGTCGAGGTGGTCGCCCAGGTGACGTGGCGGCCCCGGCACGAGACAGCGCCGTGGCGGGCCGCCGGGGCCCGGCTCGTACGCGGGGTGCCGCTGCTCACCGGCACCGCGGTGGCCGAACTGACCGGCCGGGGCCGGTTGTCGGGCGTGCGGCTGCGGCACCGCTCCGGGCGCGAGACGCACGTCGCCTGCGACACGGTCGTGTTCACCGGCGACTTCGTGCCGGACCACGAGCTGGCCCGGCGCGGCGGGGTGCCGCTCGCCGAGGGCACCCGCGGCCCCGCCGTCGACGCGGCGTTCCGCACCGCCCTGCCCGGCGTCTTCGCGGCCGGCAACCTGCTGCACGCGGTGGCGGACGCGGGCGCCGTGGCGGCGGAGGGGACCGCCGCAGCGGCGGCCGTGCGCCGTTTCCTGCGCTCCGGCCTGTGGCCGGACCCGGGCCCCGTCGTCGAGGCGGCGGCGCCGCTGCACTGGGTGACCCCCAACCGGCTCGCGCCCGACGGCCCGCGCCCCGTGGGCGGCCGGTTCCTCCTGCGCGCCACGGAGTTCCTCACCCACCCGGTCCTGGTCGTCGAACAGGACGGCCGCGTGCTGCACCGCGAACGGACCTGGGGACGCCGGGCCCCCGGCCGGACCTGGACCCTGGACGCGTCGTGGCTCCCGCGCGCCGACACGGGCGGAGGGCCGCTGCGCGTGGCGGTGGAGCGTGGCTGAGGACTGCGGTCGCGCGAGGCCGGGCACGGCGGTCGCGTCCGCCGGGGGGAGGGTCCGGCCAGGTGGCTCCCTGTGGTTCCGTAACCCACCGCCACCGCCTACACTCCGAAACTAGCACCGCTAATTTCCGCTGATTCCGCGTACCGAGCCCCTCGCAGCAGATCCGGAGCCCCACCGTGCGCACCGTCCACTTCGCCGCAGCCCGCCGCACCCCCGTCGGAAAGCTCCGCGGAGCGCTGTCCGGCGTCCGCCCCGACGACCTCGCCGCCGCCGTCGTCCGCGGACTGCTCGACGACCTGCCGCAGCTCGACCCGGCCCGCGTCGACGACGTCTACTGGGGCGCCGCCAACCAGGCGGGCGAGGACAACCGCAACGTCGCCCGCATGGCGGTCCTGCTCGCAGGGCTCCCGGACTCCGTTCCCGGCGCCACGGTCAACCGCCTGTGCGCCTCCGGCCTGGAGGCGGTCACCGCGGCGGCCCGCACCATCGCGGCGGGCGACGCCGACATCGTGCTCGCGGGCGGCTCCGAGTCGATGAGCCGCGCCCCCTTCGTCGTGGCCCGCCCCGACGAGGCGCTGCCGCACCGCATGGAGACGGTCGACACCCGCCTCGGCTGGCGCCTGACCAACCCGCGGATGAAGGACCTGCACGGGCTCCTCTCCATGGGCGAGACCGCCGAGGAGGTGGCGTCCCGCCACGGCGTCTCCCGCGAACGCCAGGACACCTTCGCCCTGCGCAGCCACCAGCGCGCCGCCGCCGCCCGCAAGGACGGCCGCTTCGACGCCGAACTGCTGCCCGTCACGACCCCCGACGGCACGGTGGTCGACGCCGACGAGTGCATCCGTGAGGACACCTCGTACGAGAGACTCAGCGCCCTGCGGCCGGTGTTCCGGCAGGGCGGCACCGTCACGGCGGGCAACGCGTCGCCGATGAACGACGGCGCGGCAGGCCTCCTCCTGGTCAGCGAGGAGGCCCTCGACGACCTCGGTCTGGAGTCCCTCGGCCGGTACGCGGCGGGCGCCTCCGCGGGTGTGCACCCGGACGTGATGGGGCTCGGCCCCGTGCCCGCCACCCGCAAGGCCCTGCGCCGGGCCGGCTGGAGCGTCGCCGACGTCCAGGAGGCCGAGTTCAACGAGGCGTTCGCCGCCCAGGCCCTGGCCTGCGTGGACGCACTCGGCATCGACCCCGGCCTGGTCAACCCCGACGGCGGCGCCATCGCCATCGGGCACCCCCTCGGCTGCTCCGGCGCCCGCATCCTCACCACGCTCCTGCACCGCATGCGGCGTACGGGCGCCACTCGCGGCCTCGCCACGATGTGCGTGGGCGTGGGCCAGGGCACCGCCCTGCTCGTCGAGCGGGACTGACGATCACCGTCTGGGAGTTCGCCGTCCTGGCTCTGGCGGCCGGGCTCGTCGGCTTCTCCAAGACCGCCGTCAGCGGCGCGAACACGATCAGCCTGGCCGCCTTCGCCGCGGTGCTCCCGGCCCGCGCGTCCACGGGCGTGCTCCTGCCCGTCCTGATCTTCGGCGACGTCCTCGCCGTCCTCACCTACCGCAGGCACGCCCACTGGCCCACGCTGTGGCGGCTGTTCCCCGCCGTCGGCGCGGGCGTGCTGGTGGGCACGGTGTTCCTGCTGTTCGCCGACGACGCCGTCATGCGTACGTCGATCGGGGCGATCCTGCTGTTCATGGCGGCCGTCACGGTGTGGCGCCGGAGGTCGGCCGAGCGGGCCGCCGCCCGGGACGCGGGGGCGGCGCGGGAGCGGGCGAGCCGGGCCGTCGCGCCCTCCTACGGGGTGCTCGGCGGCTTCACCACCATGGTCGCCAACGCGGGCGGCCCGGTGATGTCGATGTATCTGCTCTCCGCGGGCTTCCAGAAGCTGAGCTTCCTCGGCACGTCGGCGTGGTTCTTCCTCATCGTCAACACGTCCAAGGTGCCGTTCAGCGTCGGCCTCGGCCTCATCGACGGCCCCTCGCTGCTGCTCGACGCGGCGCTCGTCCTGTTCGTGATCCCGGGCGCGCTCATCGGCAGGGCCTGTGTGCACCGCATCGACCAGCGGCTCTTCGAGCAACTCGTGATCGGCGCGACGGTGCTCGGCGGTCTCCAGCTGTTGCTGCGCTGAGGCCCGCAAGCGCCCCTCGGCCGTGGGGCCCGCCGGCCCTAGGCGGCCGTCACCGGCGCCGGGTGGGCCCCTCGTCCCCCTCCGCCTCCCAGGGCGAGCCCCTGCGCGAGGTCCTCCGCGAGCAGCCGCTTGGCGATCGCGTCGACGGCCTCCCAGAGCTTCCCGTCGCCCTCGGCCGCGATGTCCTCCAGGGCACTCCATCCCGCCCCGCCGTCCTCGCGGAGCTGCTCGCGCAGCCAGGACGCCCACGCCCTGCCGATCACCCGGGCCTCGCGCGCGCCGGCCGCCGTATGCTGGAACATGGTGCCGGTGCGGGTCAGGTACCCCTCCTCGGTCATCCGGTCGAAGACCGGCACGAGCACCTCGGGCGGGAGCTGCCGCCGGGCCGCGATCAGATGCAGATTGGCGTGCCCGACGAGCCGCGTGAACAGCTCGACCTGCATCACCGCCCAGGCCCCCGCCATGTCGAGGCGCGTGTCGGACGCCTGGACGACGGCGCGCGCGGTCCCCGGCCCCTTGGACCGCATGATGTTGCCGACGGCGAGTTCGAGCAGCCGCGCCGGGTCGCCGGCCTGCGGCGACGCGAAGCCCTCACCCAGGTCGGACGAGCTCATCCGCGCACTGTCGCGCAGCTCGACCTGCTTGAGGAACAGGGCCACCACGAAACCGACGAGGGCGACGGGGACCGTCCACAGGAACACTGTCTGCAACGTGTCCGCGTACGCCTTGATGAGGGGTGCCGCGGCCGCGCCCGGCAGGTCGTGCAGCGACTGCGGACTCTGCGACGCCTTCGCGACGACATCCGGCGGCGCCGTCCCGGTACGGTCGGCCGCCGCGACCCCCTCACGCAGGTTCGGCGCCAGCGTGTTGGCGTAGATGGTGCCGAAGACGGCCGTACCGAACGAACTGCCGAGCGTCCGGAAGAAGGTGACACCGGACGTCGCGGTGCCCAGGTCCGCGTACGCGACGGTGTTCTGCACGGCGATCGTGAGCACCTGCATGGAGAGACCGATGCCGACGCCGAGCACGAACATGTACAGGGACTCCAGCCACGTACTGGTGTCGCCGCCCATCAGCGACAGCAGATACAGGCCGAGCGCCATCACGAGCGCGCCCACGATGGGGAAGATCCGGTAGATGCCCGTCCTGCTGACCACGTTCCCGCTGAAGATCGACGCGATGAGCAGCCCGACGACCATCGGGAGCGTCCGCACACCGGAGATCGTGGCCGAGTCCCCGTCGACGTACTGCAGATACGTCGGCAGGAACGTCATCGCGCCGAGCATCGCGAAGCCGACGACGAAGCTGAGCACGGAGCAGACGGTGAAGACCGGGTTCGCGAAAAGGCGCATCGGCAGCATCGGCTCCGCGGCCCGCGTCTCCACCACGCAGAACGCGGCGAGGGCGAGCAGCCCGCCGGCGAACAGGCCGATGATGACGCCCGAGCCCCACGCGTACTCGTTGCCGCCCCAGCTCGTCGCCAGGATCAGCGCGCTCGCGCCGAGGGCCACGAGCGCGATGCCCAGATAGTCGATGACGGGCCGCGAGGCGGACTTCACCGCGGGGATCGTGCGCGCCGCCGCCACGACCACGAGGATCGCGATCGGCACGTTCACATAGAACGCCCAGCGCCAGGTCAGATGGTCGGTGAAGAGGCCCCCGAGCAGCGGCCCGATCACCGTCGAGACGCCGAAGACCGCGCCGATCGCGCCCTGGTACTTGCCGCGCTCGCGCAGCGGGATGACGTCGGCGATCAGCGCCATCGCCGTCACCATGAGCCCGCCCGCGCCGATGCCCTGGAGCGCGCGCCAGGCGATGAGCAGCGTCATGTTCGTGGCGAGGCCGCAAAGGAACGAGCCGGTGATGAAGACGACCGCCGACACCTGGAAGACGATCTTGCGGCCGAACAGGTCACCGAACTTGCCGACGAGCACCGTCGCCACGGTCTCCGCGAGCAGATACGAGGTCACGACCCACGACATGTGCTCGGCACCGCCGAGGTCCGACACGATCGTCGGCAGAGCGGTGCCTACGATGGTCTGGTCGAGAGCGGCGAGTAGGACACCCAGCATGATCGTGACAAACACGACATTGCGCCGACGCTTGTCGAGGACGGGCGGCCCCTGCTCCGCTTGCTCCGCTGCGGCCGTTTGCTCTGCTGCGGTCGTGGACTGATCGGAAACGGTCACAGCCTCACCCTCACACCGGCTGTGCCGGGGTGCATGCGGGGCCGTCCGGTCCGGTGACGGGGCTGTCCGGTCCGGTGACGGGGCGGTGCGGTCAGCCGTCGCCGGGGACGGGGCGGTGCGGTCAGCCGTCGCCGGGGACGGAGCGGTACGGTCAGCCGTCGCCGGGGGCGCCGGTGTCGGCGATGGAGCGCCGCAGCAGATACGTATCCATGATCCACCCCTTGCGCGCACGGGCTTCGGCGCGCAGCCGCTGGATGCGCGGGGCGGCCTCGGAGAGCGGGCCGGAGACGAGGATCTCGTCGGGAGTGCCGAGATAGGCGCCCCAGTAGATGTGGAGGCCGAGGCCGTCCCCGTCGTTCCCGTCGTCGACGAAGCGCAGGAAGGCCTGCCGGGCGTCCAGCATCACCACGACGTCGTCCACCCCCTCCGGGAAGCCCTCGTCGGCGAGGCGCCTGCCGGTGGTGACCTGGAAGGGCCGCGCGACCCGGTTGAGCCCGATGCGATGGCGCGCGGCCAGCGACGAGACGCTGCTGACACCCGGTACGACGTCGTAGTCGAAGGCGGCGCCGCCGCGCCCGAGCACCTCCTCCAGGACCGCGATCGTGCTGTCGTACAGCGCAGGGTCGCCCCACACCAGGAAGGCCCCGGTCCCGTCCGGCCCCAGCTCGTCGCCGATGAGCCGCGCGAAGATCTCGGCACGGCGGGCACGCCACGCGTCGACGGCACCCGGGTACCGGGCACCCTCGGCCCCCCGGTCCCGCTCGGGGTCGCGCGCCTCGACGACGCGGTACGCCCCGTCCGGCCGGTGCGCCGCCAGCATCCCGCGCCGCAGGGCCACGAGATCGTCCTTCTCCTCACCCTTGCCGACCAGGAAGAACACCTCGGTGTCCCTCATCGCCCTGACCGCCTGAAGGGTGAGCTGCTCGGGGTCGCCCGCGCCGATGCCGATGACATGAATCTTTCGCACGGGGTGAGTGTGCCGTACGCGGGGGCAGGGGGCGCGGCGCACCCCCTCGGCTCAGCCTTGGTCTCCCTGATCCCCGTGGCCCCCCTGATCCCCTTGGCCCCCTCGATCCCTCTCGCCCCCCTGGTCCTTCGGGGCGAGCCGCGGTGCGCAGGCAGCCGGGTCCAGAGTCCGACCTTCCGCCGCGTACTCCTCCTCTTCCTCTTCCAGCCCTTCCAGGCGCGCGGCCAAGTCCCGCGCCCAGGCCACCACGCCCGGGACATCGATCCCGTACGGCCGCTGCCGCCCCGGCTCGTCCCCCGCCCAGCCCGAGACGGCCCCCGCCCCGCGCAGCAGCAGCCGGGCCCCGCCCTTCGTGTTGCCGCGGGCGGCGTGGGTCAGGCCGACGGCGACCTGGGCGAGCCCCTGCCACAGCCCGCGCTCCTCCTCGGGCCCGGACTTCCAGGCGTCCTCGAACACCTCGTGGGCGTGGAAGGGCCGCCCGGCGTCGAGCAGCGCCTGCGCCTCCGCGACGCTGTCCCGGGGCGCCCGCACCACACCCTCCGGCTGCCGCTCGACACCCTCGGAGCCGTACGGCAACGGCCGCCCGAGCCCATCCCGCGGCCGGGCGTTACGGGCCCGCCCCTCCGCGTCCCGATCCCGCCCAAGTGCACCACTCATGCCCCGATTCTCCCGCGCCCCGCACACCGGGGCAGACCGGGACCCCCACGGGCCACCGACACCGCGCCGGACCACCCCGTGACGTGCGGTAGAGTTCTACCTGCGTGATCACGCGGGACACCGCAGGGACACGCACCGGGACGTGGCGCAGCTTGGTAGCGCACTTGACTGGGGGTCAAGGGGTCGCAGGTTCAAATCCTGTCGTCCCGACGGAAACGTCGCAGGTAGGGGTCATCTTCGGATGGCCCCTACTTCGTTTTTGGGAGCAGTTCTGGGAGCGGGGAGCGGCTCCCTGCGCTCCCAGGGAGCATCTCAGCTGGCTGGTCCGGTGGACGAGGCAAGGGGTCGCGCTGTTCGCCCCCCTTGTCCGATTACTCGTCGTGGGGCCGTGCTCCCACTCGACCCCTTGACGGCTTTCACCGACCCCATGCGGTGCAGGTCGGAGGCGGTGCCGGTTCGGGGGCGCCTGCTCCTGTGGGGGCCCTTGCCACGGCGTAAGTGGGTGTTGGCGTCCATAGGGCGCTGTACAGAGATACTCCGGGCAGGTGTGGTGTCCCTCCCGGCGTGGCCGGGGCCGCGCGCCAGGGAGCCTGGGGCGTGCTCGCCATGCTTGAGGAAGGCGGCGACCGCTGAGGGTCTTCGGCTCGTGAGATGCCAGAGGAGCAGGATGGCAGATGCTGTCACGGAGCCGCGTACCTCACTGTTGTCGAGAAGCGAATCGTCGAGCTTCTCGCTCAGCCTGTCAGCGCCACGTTGCCGCCCTGGACCGGGGTTTCGTCTGCACCGCTCCGCTGAGCCGCTTGGGCGGGCTCTGCCGGCGGAGCAAGGGCGGTCCGGGCTGATCCGCTGAGCTTTTCCGCTCCCTCGCCGCCGTCAGGCCTTGACAGCAGCGACTTCCCGCGCCCGGCACGCCAGTTCCTTTACTGGCCGGGCTCCGGCATGTGCCCGCATCTCTCGGCGCATCGTCCCGAAATGCTCGTCGCCGCGCGCGGAAGAGACGAGCTCGTACTCGTCCAGGAAGCGGTTCCAGGAGGTGCACGCCGCATCCAGATGCCCGTGGGCGAGCTGCCGCTGGGCCAGCAAGGCGTAGGAGTGCACGCGGCCCTGCCGTTCCTGTGCCGGCTGGACCTTGATGGAGTCCTGGAGTGCTTTGATGCTGCCGGGCAGGTCCCGCTCTTCGTACAGGACGTGCGAGAGGTGGAAGAGCCAGGCGGTGCGGTCGTATCCACCCACCGCGTCACGCCGGTTGTCGGCCTTGGACAGTGCGGCTTCGGCCTCGCTCAGCCGGGTGTGGGCCTGCCTGCGGTCCTTGACCATGGATGCGGCATGGGCCTGCTGGCCGCGCAGGAAGGCCACCAGGCGAGGACCTGCCTGCCGTGCGGCCTCGGCGGCGCTGTCGGCGAACTCCAGCCCCTTGCGGCCGTGGCGCAGGCTCGTCATCTGCAACGACATGCCCCGCAGCGTGCGGCAGTACGTCACATGATCCCCGGCCTCGTCCGCGAGAGAGAGGGCTTTGAGATACCAGCGCTGCGCGGCGGCGTGGTCCTTTTCGTACATCGCCATCCAGCCGGTCAGATACGTCAGGTCCGAGGCTGCGGCCTTCATGTCAGCAGCGACGGGCCCCGACGCCTGCGCCTTCATCCACGGCCCTACCGTATTCACCAGGAATGCGGCCGCCATCGGCCGCGCGTGGCCTGCACCGTCCTCGTCCAGGATGTCCGCGATCCTGACCGTGGTGCGCCGCACCGAGGCGACCTGCGAGCCGCCGATCCGTGTAGTGGCCTTGCCCGGTGCGACCGGATCACTGGCGTGCGCCGCCGCCGCGCCGAAGACGGGCACGGCCAGCGCCGCGGTGAAGACACCCGCAGCGAGAACGCCGCGTCGAGAGGGATCCATGTCCGCCCTTCCCAGGTCGATCAACTCCTCTACAGCGTCGAGGCGTTGCGAGCTGTCGGCGGACGTGGGGAGGGTCAGGCCCGCTTCCTCGTGCGTGATGGGCCTACCGAGTTTTTCGGAGAGGGCGGCCACCACAATCGCCCTGACCTGCTGCTTTGGCTGGTGCCCGCGCAGCCACATCGAAACGGACTGGCCGCTGTAGGTCAGCGGCGTCCCCGCGAGGGCGCCGATGCGGTTCACGGCGCGGGCGAGCTCCTCGCGCTGGCATTGCCCCTGGTCAAGAAGGTTGGCCAGCCTGGTGTTCGGCGTACGCGTGGTGCCTGCCATGAGTGATTCTCCCGCCAGCTCCGACAGCTTTTACGGCGTTTACGTGCGCGCTCTTCCTTCACGGTACCCGCGCAGCGTGACCGGTAGTTGGCTGTACGTAAGGAACCAGACGGAACCATCTCGTCCACCCCAGGAGCCCACGGTGACCCTTATCACCACCCCTCACCATCAGAGCAGCGACCCCGTGGACCTGGCCCTCGTCGACATTGCCGTCCACCGCGCCGAAGGACTCGCCGTCGCTGACCCCAGCAGCGTCCTCGCCGACGCCGTGGCCGCCGAACTGGCCACCTACCTGGCCGCGCTGATCACGCCCGCCGAGTACCACCTGGGCCGCATGTCGGGACGTAGTCCTGCCGAGCAACGTGCTCGCGATGTCGTCGCCGACAGCATCGGCCACGCCAGATCCGTTCATCACGACCACCAGACCGGTGCCTTCACCAACCCCGCCGCCCGGCTCTACCTCCTCGCCGGAGCGTGCCGTCTGCTCAAGAACGCGATGGCGCCGACGTGGTGAACCACCGGGGGTGCCGGCCGTTCTCGGCGCCCGGTGCGTTGGAAGTTGGCCGAGACGGTGATCACCACGGTGCTGGCATCGACGGTCGAGATGGCCTTCAGCCTGCTCCTCATCCACACCCTGGCGGACGCCTGACGCTTGCTCCAACTCCCGTGCCGGGCCTGACCGGCCGCTCTCGCTCCTCTGCGAGGTGGTCCGGTACGGGGTCCTGCGGGCAGATCCGCCTGTCCCGAAGCACCACTGACGAAAGGAACCCATCGTGAAGCAAAGCCTGGACCAGTCCACCAGCCTGCAAACCACCACACTCGGCGGCATCGATCTGGGCCCGCTGTTCACCGACCGCGCCCAGTTCGAGATCCCTGATCTGGCAACCCGGTTCGCCTACAAGAAGGAAGCAGGTTCCTCGGACACCAACCACGAGTACGACAGCCTCAAGGTCTGACCCGCCCCAGCGCCCGTACTTGCAAGGCCCGGTCAGGCCCAGACCTCGCCCGGCCGGGCCCTGCATCGCGCCTCCTGGAGGACCCGTGCTCAAACTGCGCATTCAACCCGCCCTGCTGAGCCGCGAGGCGGGCGGCTGGGCGTGGAACAACTCCCGCCTGCAGTGCGGCCCGTCGTGGGTCGCCCCGCTCGATCATCCGTCCCTGGATGCGATCGCCCTTACGGACCGCGACACCGGACAGTCGCTTGTCCATGTCCGCGAGCGTGACGCTCACCGCGCAGGCGATGCGCGACGTGCCGTAGTGGAGCTGGCCTCCACTGCCTTCCGCCTGCTTCGCGCGGAGCTCTTGGCCTGGCCCCTGAACTTCATCGCTATCGATCTTGCGCCCGACGGCACGGTCAGCGTCACGGCCGGTGAACGCGGTACCGCCCCGCTGTATCTGACTGCCGCCGATGGTGTGCTGCACGGGTCGTGGACCACGGCCGAACTTGTCAAACGCATGCCTCGCGTGGAATTCCATGTGGCCGAGACGGCGCGACTGCTCAGCCTGTGGTTCCGCTACAGCCATCACACCTGTTTCACCGGCCTGTACCGGCTGACCGAGCGCACAACCGCCCGCTACGACGGCTATGGACCGGTCCGCTTCGAACAGCCGGCCCCGGCGCTGCACTCCAAGGCTCGCACTCTCGCCGACGACGCCGATGTACTGACCGCATACGCCAACATGCTCGATGCGGTGCTCGACCGGCACCTCTACGACCCGGACACCACCAGCGCGCACGTCTCGGGCGGCTTCGACTCGGCCGTCATCGGCACCCACCTGTCACTGCGTCACCCCGGAAGGATCATCGCTTCGGCGATGCTGCTCCCGGGACCCATGGGAAGGCAGCAGCGCACACGTCGTGCCGAGATGCTCCGCATCGGGCGCTTTCGCACCGACATCACCACGCCGGCCCTGCCACCGTTGCACCCAGACGGACGACGTGCCCTGAGCGGATACGTCTACCCCTACGAGGAGCCCTACCACGAGTCCACCGCCGCCCTCATCTACCAACTGGCCGGGGCCGGCATCCGTACCGTGGTCACCGGGATCGGAGGAGACGAGATGGTCGCCCTCACCCCGCAGGAAGCACCGCACCCACCTGTCGGCCCGGGGCACGCGATGACCGAATGGCTCGGCCCCGCCGCCCGCGAGGCTCTCATGGACGTGGACGGGGACACCTGCCCGCCCGCCGTCGTCAACGAAATGACCCTGCTCGCCATGGCGTCCGCCGCGCCACTGCTGCTCGAGGCCGGGATTTGGCCCCTGCACCCCTTTGCCGATCCGGGCATGATCCGCTTCGGTGAGTGGCTGCCCCGCCCCTGGCGCTCCCGCAAGTGCCTGCACCGCCGCCGCCTGACCGCCCTGGGCCTGTCCGAACTGGTCGTCGAGCCACCCCTGCCGGAGAACTTCACCGACGTCATGAACACCGCGATCCGTACCACCCTGCCTGCACAGGTACGACGCCTACTCGATCAGGGATCTCCCCTCTTCGACGCCAAGCTCGTAGACGCCGACACCCTCACGCAAGCCCTGACGCGCATCGAATCCGGCGACATCCGCGCCACAGACGATCGCCTCGCCGACGTCGTCGCCGCTGACCTCGCCCACCGCGCCGCCCACAACTGAGAGCCTCAAGAACATGTATGTGATGCGTCCCGCCACCGCCCACGACCGTGCCGCCTACGCCGACCTGATCCGCGCTCGCGCCGCCTGGATGCTGCGCACGGGCAAGGTCGGCGGTGTGGACCTCCTCGAAGACGGCCGGGCTGAACAGATCGCCGCACAGGCCGGGAACGGCCACACCCCTGTCTGGGTTCTGCTCTCTCCCGAGGGCGAGTCCATCGGCTTCACCAGCCTCTACGACCAGACCCCCGCATGGGGATGGACCGATGGTGAGCGCGCCGAGCCCGCGCTCTTCCTGGCCACCACCTTCACCCATCCCGACTACCGGGCCGCCAAGCCCGGCACCCTGATGGCCTGGTGGGCTCTGGCTCACGCAGCCCGCGCCGGGAAGCTCTGGGTGCGGCGCGGCTGCGGACACCTCGGACTCGTGCGCTACTACCGCGACCACCAGGGTTTCGACCTCATCCACGAAACCGAGCGAGGAGGCCACCCCGCCTACCTCCTGGCCCGCAAGGCCGAGGAACTCGACCACCTGCCCGTCACCACCGCCTCCGCCGGCACCTTCACCTGACTCCTCGGGAGCCGCACGCATGCCCAGCACAGTCACTGAGCATGACGCCGCGTTCAACCGCAAAGCCTGGGACGCCCGCGCCGCC
This sequence comes from Streptomyces typhae, assembly GCF_009755605.1. GTDB lineage: Bacteria > Actinomycetota > Actinomycetes > Streptomycetales > Streptomycetaceae > Streptomyces > Streptomyces typhae. The sequence continues at coordinate 374,333 of NZ_WPNZ01000004.1, read as the reverse complement.
ACCCGCACCGGACAAGAACCAGTCCTGTACTGGCACTTTCGCGACGCGCCGGGGCCCGGCGTCGAACTGCTGGGCTCCCTGACGGGCGAGGCCGTCGCGGAACTGAGGTGCGGCAACGGCAGCCACCTCGCCCACATTCCTCAGGGATCTCGCTGCGCGGTGCTCTCGGAACAGGGCGTCGCGTTGTTCGGTGCACTTTAAGCCGGCGGGTCCGGTGCCTGGGCTGTACCAGTGGAAGTCATCCGTCGGTGAATCTGTCGGCTTCGCGCCGTCATGCAAGCGAGGGGGCAGTTGGGGCAGTCCGAATGCGGGCCAGGACAGAGACGGTCCGTAGCGAGCCCATTCGCTACGGACCGTAATCCGCGGCGCCCGCCGCGCACATCCGCAGCGCACACCCCACCAAGCGAAGCCCCACCGCACCCCCCTCCGCCCCCACTTCGCACGACCGGCCCCTTGACATGTTTGGCGTCAACTCCCGTGCCGTATAGGAAAGATGCCGCTCGGACCGAACCGGTCATCGGATCGACAGCTCCGCGCGACGCGCCCGACCACCGGCCGACGGGTCGGTGGTGATCACTTGAGGCGCGGGCCGTGCGCGTACGGCGGCCCGTGGCACGCCCCCCACGTTCGTCTTCGTGCACCACTCAACGGGAGGACCCCCACCCATGCGTCGTCGACTTTCCGCTCTCGCAGTAAGCGCTGCCGCCCTCACCCTCGGGGCCGGGCTCGCCGCGTCCCCGGCCGCCGCCGTCCCCGCGGACAAGGGGCGGGTGCTCAGCACTTGGACCCAGACCGACGCGGGCAGCTACAACGCCTGGGTCGCCGCCAGGAACAACCAGGGCGCGTGGAGCGCGTACCGGTTCAACTGGAGCACCGACTACTGCTCCTCGTCCCCCGACAACCCCTTCGGCTTCCCCTTCCAGACGTCCTGTGCCCGGCACGACTTCGGGTACCGCAACTACAAGGAGGCGGGTTCCTTCGACGCCAACAAGGCGCGCGTCGACAGCGCCTTCTACGCCGACCTCAAGCGGGTGTGCGCCCGCTACACCGGCGTGCAGAAGACGTCGTGCGACGGTCTCGCCTGGACCTACTACCAGGCCGTCGACAAGCTCGGCCGCTCCTCGGCCGTCGACGGCAGAGCGGCCGCGTAGGTTCCGCCACGGCTCCGGCCGTCACGCGCCGGGGGTCGGCTGTGGCCCCCGGCGCCACGGAGCGGCGCCCCGCGCGGCCCCAGCACCTGAACCTCCCTCGCCACACCCCGCGTCCGTCATGGCGTCGCACACCATGAAACCCGTCGCAGCTGTGGTCCCCGCCCACATGGGCGGCCCCGCCCGGCGACCCTATGTTTCCCGCCATGACCAGCGCACCCGACCACCCCATCCCCGCGGCGCCCGGCGCCGACCTGCGCGGGCGCGTCGCCCTCGTCACCGGCGGCGGCAGCGGCATCGGCCGGGCCTGTGCGACCGCCCTGGCGGCGGCAGGCGCCGAGACGCACGTCGCGGACATCGACGCCGCCTCGGCCAAGGCCGTCGCCGACGCCGTCGGCGGCCACGCGCACGTCGTCGACCTCGCGGACGCCGACGCCGTCGCCGCGCTGCCCACCGGCGTCGACGTCCTCGTCAACAGCGCGGGACTCCAGCACGTCGCCCCGCTCACCGAGTTCCCGCCGGCCCGGTTCGCGCTCGTCCAGCAGGTCATGGTGACGGCGCCGTTCCTGCTCCTGCGGCAGAGCCTGCCGCACATGTACGCCCGCGGGTGGGGCCGCGTCGTCAACATCTCCTCCGTCCACGGCCTGCGCGCCAGTGCCTACAAGAGCGCGTACGTCGCCGCGAAGCACGCCCTGGAGGGGCTCAGCAAGGTCGCCGCCGTCGAGGGCGCCCCGTACGGCGTGACCAGCAACTGCGTCAGCCCCGGCTATGTCCGCACCCCGCTCGTGCAGGGGCAGATCCACGACCAGGCCGCCGCCCACGGCGTCAGCGACGAGGCGGTCGTCTCCGACGTGCTGCTCGCCCGCTCGCCCATGAAGCGGCTCATCGAGCCGGAGGAGGTCGCCGCGGCCGCCCTGTGGCTGTGCGGTCCCCACTCCGGCTTCGTGACCGGCACCTCCCTGACGATGGACGGCGGCTGGACGGCGAACTGAACCGCCCCGCACGGCCGTTCCGTCCGCCCGAAGGGTCGCTCCCTCCGCTCGCACGGCCGCTGCCGTCGCCGGAAGGGTCGCTCCCTCCGTCCGCACGGCCGCTGCCGCCGCCGGAAGGCCCGCTCCCTCCGCCTGCCCGCCCGCTCGCCCACCGCCGTCCCCGCGGCGACCTCCCCGACCGACCCACGACCGAGAACACGGTGAACCCCATGGCGCGTCCCCAGCCCGGCGCAAGCCGGAATCCCGGCACAGGCCACGAGCCCGGCACAGGCCACGAGCCCGGCACAGGCCACGAGCCCGGCACAGGCCACGAGCCCGGCGCAGGCCGCAAGCCCGGCATCGGCCGCATCGTCGGTGCCAGCCTCGTCGGCACCACCATCGAGTGGTACGACTTCTTCCTGTACGGCTCCGCCGCCGCCCTCGTCTTCAACGATCTCTTCTTCCCCACCGCCGACCCGCTCACCGGCACCCTGATCGCCTTCATCACGTACGCGATCGGCTTCCTCGCCCGGCCGCTCGGCGGCGTGGTCTTCGGCCACTACGGGGACAAGGTCGGACGCAAGAAGCTCCTCGTGCTCAGTCTGCTCCTGATGGGCGGTGCCACGTTCGCGATGGGGCTGCTGCCCACGTACGACGCGATCGGCGTCGGCGCGCCAGTGCTGCTCACAATGTTGCGGCTCGTCCAGGGCTTCGCGCTCGGCGGCGAGTGGGGCGGCGCCGTGCTCATCGTGTCCGAGCACGGCGGCGACAAGCACCGCGGCTTCTGGGCCTCCTGGCCGCAGTCGGGCGCCCCCGGCGGCAACCTCCTCGCCACCGGCGTCCTCGCGCTGCTCGCCGCCGTGCAGTCCGAGAGCACCTTCCAGTCGTGGGGCTGGCGCGTGCCGTTCCTGCTCTCCGGTGTCCTGGTCGTGGTCGGCCTGTGGATCCGGCTCTCCGTGTCCGAGTCCCCGGTCTTCCTGGAGGCGCGGGCCAAGGCGGAGGCCGCCGCCGCGCGGGGCGAGACGGAGGAGCCGCCCGTCGTGGAGGTGTTCCGCAGGAGTTGGCGGCAGGTCCTCACCGCCATCGGCACCCGGTTCGGCGAGAACATCTCGTACTACATACTGACGTCGTTCGTGCTCGTGTACGTCACCAAGCATCTGGACCTGCCGAAGAGCACCGCCCTGAACGCCGTCCTCATCGGCTCCGCCGTGCACTTCGCCGCCATCCCGGCCTGGGGCGCGCTCTCGGACCGGATCGGGCGGCGGCCGGTGACGCTCGTCGGCTCGGTGGGCATGGCCCTGTGGGCGTTCGCGTTCTTCGCGCTCGTCGACTCCGAGTCGTTCGCCGTGATCACCGCGGCGGTGACGGTGGGGCTGCTGTTCCACGGCGCCATGTACGGGCCGCAGGCGGCGTTCATCTCCGAGATGTTCGACACCAGGGTCCGCTACTCCGGCGCCTCGATGGGCTCCCAGCTCGCCTCGATCGTCGCGGGCGCGCTCGCCCCGATCATCGCCGTGGAGCTGCTGAAGGAGTACGACTCGTCCGTGCCCGTCGCCGTGTATCTGGCCCTGGCGGCCGTGGTGACCACCGTGACCGTGGCCCTCGCCCGCGAGACCCGGGGCCGCGACCTGCGTGCCGCCGAAGCCGTCCGAGCCGCCGAAGCTGCCGAAGTCGCCGAAGCTGCCGAAGTCGCCGAAGCTGCCGGAGCCGCCCGAGCTGCCGGAGCCGCCGAAGCCGCCCGAGCCGCCGAAGCCGCCGGGCACACCGCGGTGCCCGCGCCCCCGGCCGCCCCCGCGGCCCGAACCGGCGAGGCGGCAGTACGCTCCGGCGAACCCTCCTGAGCAGCGCGCGAAAGGCGACACCCGCATGGCCACCCCCCGCCCCCGCACCGCCCAGCAATCCGCCTACAGCGGCACCGGCGGCACCGGCGGCACCGGCGGCACGGGCGGCACCGGCGGCACGGGCGGCACGGGCGGCACCGGCAGCACCGCGGACCCCGCCGTGACCGCCCTGCGGGACCTGCTGGACCTCCTCGGACGGCACGCACCCGCCGAGGAGTTCACCCGGGCCGCGGCTGCGGCCCGGGACGCGGGGGCGGGCCCGGCCGAACTGGCCTGCGTCGAGGAGGCCACCGAGGCGGCACTCGGCATCCGCGGGACCCTCGACCAGCACCGGCGGCGCGAGGCCGAACTGTCCGCCCTCTTCGACACCGCGGGCGACCTGGCGGCGCTCAGCGACCTCGACGCGGTCCTGCGCGCCATCGTCCACCGCGCCCGGCTGCTCCTCGGCACCGGCGTGGCGTATCTGACGCTCAACGACCCGACGGCGGGCGACACCTACATGCGGGTCACCGACGGCTGCACGTCCGCGAGGTTCCAGGAGCTGCGGCTCGGCATGGGGGAGGGGCTCGGCGGCCTCGTCGCCCAGACCGCCCGGCCCTACGCCAGCGCCGACTACCGCAGCGACACCCGTTTCCGGCACACCGCCACCATCGACGCGGGCGTCGGCGAGGAGGGCCTCCGCGGCATCCTCGGGGTGCCGTTGCGCGTCGGGAGCCGCGTCATCGGCGTCCTGTACGCGGCCGACCGGACGCCGCGCGACTTCGCACCCGACCAGATCGCGCTGCTCGCCTCCCTCGCCGACCACGCGGCCGTCGCCATCGACAGCGCCCGCCTCCTGGAGGAGACCCGCGCCACCCTGGTGGAGCTCAACGCGGCGACGGCCACCGCCCGCGCGCAGAGCGAGGCCATGCGCCGCGCGGCCGAGACCCACGACCGCCTCACCGACCTGGTGCTGCGCGGCGGCGACGTGTCCGACCTGGCCGCGGAGATAGCCGCGCTCCTCGGCGGCGGCCTGGTCGTCCAGGACGCCGAAGGCACCGAACTCGCCCGCGTGGGCGCCGCGTCACCGGCCCCGCCCGCGCGCGGTGTGGCCGCGTCCCGCGCCGCGGGGCGTGCCGTGCGCGTCGACGGCGTCTGGGTGTCCGCCGTGCTCGCCGGACCCGAACCGCTCGGCTCCCTCACGCTGAGCGGCAGGGCCGACCTGCCCGACAGCGACCGCAGGCTCTTCGAACGGGCCAGCCTGGACACGGCGTTGCTGCTGCTCCTGCGCCGCTCGGTGGCCGAGGCGGAGGACCGCGTGCGCGGCGAGCTCCTCGACGACCTGCTCACCGCCGCGCACGCCGCCGACCCGCGGCGCGGCGCGAGCCTGGCCCTGCGCGCACGCCGGCTCGGCGTCGACCTCGGCGAGCCCACGTCCGTGCTCGTCCTGCACTGCGACCCGGGCCTGCGCGGCCGTCTCACGACGGAGGCGGCCCGCCGCGCCCGTACCCTGCGCGGTCTCGCCGGACCCCACGGGGGCCAGGTCGTCCTGCTCGCCCCCACCGCCGCCCCCGGTCCGCTCGCCGAGCGCCTGGCCGCCGACCTCGGCCAGTGCGTCGGCGCCCCGGTGACGTGCGGCGCCGCCGGACCCGCGGCGGCGCCCGCGGGGCTGCCCGCCGTGCACGCCGAGGCGCTGCGCTGCCTGGAGGCGCTCACCGCCCTCGGCCGCACGGGAGACGGCGCGAGCCTCGCCGGCCTCGGCTTCGTCGGCGTGCTCCTGGGCGACCGCGGGGACGTCGACGGCCATGTCCGCCGGGTGCTCGGTCCCGTCATCGACTACGACGAGCGGCGCGGCACCGAACTCGTACGCACCCTGGAGGCCTACTTCGCCGCGGGCGCAAGCCTGGTCCGCGCCAAGGACGCGCTGCACGTGCACGTGAACACCGTCGTCCAGCGTCTCGACCGCGCCGCCCGGCTGCTCGGGCCCGACTGGAACGCCCCCGAGCGGGCCCTGGAGATCCAGCTGGCGCTGCGGCTCATCCGGTTGTCCCGGCCGCCGGGGACTGGTCCGGCATAGCGTCGCGGGACCGGATCCGCTGCGCGGGCACGCCGTCGAGGGTGTCCGTGCGGTACTGGTGCGACTGGAGCTCGAACAGGCGCCGGAACACCTGCGGCCCGTCGGCGGACATCAGGGTCGCGAAGTCGCCGTGCTCCACCAGCCTGCCCTCGTCGAGGACGTAGATGACGTCGGCCTCCTTGACGCTGTGCAGCCGGTGCGTGACCAGGACGATCGTCTGGTCCTTCGACGCGAGGGCGCGGATCTTGTGGAAGGCGTCGATCTCGGCGGCCGGGTCCATGCTGCTGGTCGGCTCGTCGCAGATGAGGATGTCGGCGTCGCGGAAGTAGGCGCGGGCCAGGGCGACGCGCTGCCACTGCCCGCCGGACAGGTCGACGCCGCCCTCGTAGCCCTTCTCGCACAGGGTGTCCCAGCCGTGCGGGAGGTCAGCGAGGACGCTGTGCGCGTCGGCGTACGCGGCGGCGGCGTCCAGGCGGGCGGTGTCGTGGATGGCGTCCGGCCGGCTGATGGCCACGTTGGCGCGGGCGGTGAACGGCCACTGCTTGAAGTTCTGCAGGACCAGGGCGACATGGGCGAAGACGTCGTCGCGGCGCAGCGCGCGCAGGTCGGTGCCGTCCCAGCTCACGGTGCCCGACGTCGGCAGGTACAGGCCCGCGAGAAGCTTGCTCAGGGTCGTCTTGCCCGACCCGTTCGCGCCGACCAGGGCGACGACCTGACCCTTGCGGATGGTCAGGGACACGTCGTCGAGCGCCGGTGCCGCCCGCTCGGGGTAGCGGAACGTCACCCGGTCGAACGCGATCACCTCGGGCGGCTCGGGCACCGGGGCGCCGGTGGCGGGGATGGCCCGGCGCCGCGCCTCCTCGCGGGCGCGGATCAGGTCGTTCATGAACAGGCTCTGCTCGTACAGATGGTGGATGTGCGTCACCATCCGGCGCAGCCCCGCCGTGCCGCTGGTCAGGGCCAGGGCGGCGGTCGCGCCCGCGGCCAGCGGCAGCTGACCGTGCGTGAGCAGCCAGCCGAGCACGGCGTAGGTGGCGCCCGCGGTCAGGCCCGACAGGGCGGACGTGGCCAGTTCCGTGCGGGCCTCCAGGTGGGCGAGGCGCGTCTGCTCGTCCGCGGCCTGCGCCGCCATCTGGTCGAACTGGTCGAGCAGGAAGGGACCCGCGCCGTGCACGCGCAGCTCCGGCGCCGCCCGCTGCGAGATGAGGAGTCGCCGCAGCGCCCCTTGCTGACGTACGTGTTCCAGCCAGATCTGCACCGACTCGTAGGTGCGGCGCGCCGCCCGGACCGTGCCCCAGGCCTTCGGCACCACCACGGCGACCAGGAGCGGCAGGAGCACCGGGTGCAGCACCGCGAGGACGCCGCTGACGGCGATCAGGGCCATGAGGGCCTCGACGATGCCGAGGGTGTGCTCGATGAGACGGCGGGCGGCGGTCTGCCCGTGCTGTCCCGAGTCCAGGGCCGCGTGGAAGTCGGAGCGCTCGATGTGCTCCATCTCCACGCGGATGACCTGCTCCATCATGGACAGGCCCGCGAGCCGTTCGACCTTGGGTCCGAGGCGTCCCGTCGCCGCGAACGACACGGCGCGCAGCGTCGCCGCGAACGCGCTGGCCGCGGCCACCCACAGCAGGGACGGCAGCGCCTCGCGCACCCGGTCGGCGGTGGGGCCCGCGGCGAACAGGGAGACCAGGACGCGGTTGGTGGCGAGGAGCCCGAACGCGGTCGCCGCCGCCTGGCCGAGCTGGGCCACCGCGACCACCACGAGCGCCCACGGATCGGCGTGCCAGGCCAGCGACACGGTGTGCCGGAAGAGGGTGGGGATCTGCCGCAGGATCGAGAGGAACGAGGCGTTCAGGCGCGCCCCCTCGTGTGCGGTCCACCCCCAGGAGCTGCGCAACCGCCCGCCGAAGAGCAGCTGTTCGGGTGGGGACGGCGGGGCGTGCCGCCGCTTGCCTGTCGATTTTCCTGTCGATCGCCCTCCTGACGACTCTCCTGTCGGTCGGGGGGCCGGACGGGAATGACGTACCAAAGTTCCTCCCAGGTGACGCCGGCCGTCCGGCACGGTTGACCGGACGGCCTGTCGCTTCTGTCGATCCTGTCGAGGAGACCGGTGCAACGGTGCATGGCGGACGAAAATTTCGTACGAATGTCTGAAAGAGCCCTGTATTGGCGCTAGTTGATGATGTGGCCGGAATGAGGTCACCGGCCCGTCGGTGCGGGTTCCGGTGCGGGCTCCTCGTGCGGTGTGCGGTCCGGTACGAGGACGACCTTGCCCGCGACCGTGCCGGACTCGGCGAGGCGCAGGGCGTCGGCGGCCCGTGAGAGCGGGATGCGCGCGGCGACCTGCGGCTGGATGCTGCCCGCTGCGAGCAGTGCGAACACCTGACCGAGGTCGGTGCGCAGGCGCGCGCGGAAGGCGTCGGCGTTCCGCAGGCCGGCCCAGATGTTGTAGAAGTGCGCGTGCCGGGAGTTGGGCAGCGCGTTCCACAGCGTCAGGCGCGCGAAGAGCTTCAGGACGGGGGCCTTGGAGGATCCGGCGACGTCCCGGGTGGAGGCGGTGCCGTACGACACCAGGGTGCCGCCGGGGGCGAGCAGCCGGAACGAGTCCACGATGCCCTCGCCGCCCACGTGGTCGAAGACCGCGCGCACTCCGTCGGGGGCGAGGCCGCGCAGCCGCCCGTACAGATCCGGGTCGCGGTAGTCGACGGGGACGGCGCCGAGGTCGCGCAGCCGGTCGTGGTGGCGCCGTGAGGCCGTGCCGATCACCCGCACCCCGGCGATCCGGGCGAGCTGGACCAGGGTGGAGCCGACGCCGCCGTTCGCGCCGAGCACGACGACGGTGTCGCCCGCCTCGACCCCGGCCGTGCGGTGCAGCATCTGCCAGGCGGTGACGCCGTTCACGACGAGCGTCTCGGCGTCGGCCGACGGCACGGAGTCCGGCACCTCGACCAGGTCCGCGGCGGGCACCACGACGTGGCTCGCCCAGCCGCCGGTCTTCGTCAGGGCCGCGTACCGCCGTCCCGTCAGCGCGGGGTCCACCCCGGGGCCGGTCCGCGCGACCCGTCCTACCAGGTCGTACCCGGGCACGAAGGGGAACTTCGGCTGGTCGTAGTACTTCCCGCGGCGCATCTGCTGCTCGGCGAACGAGACGCCGGTGGCCTCCATCGCGAGCAGCACCTCGCCGGGGCCGGGGGCGGGGGTGCCGACGTGCCGGACCTCCAGGCCCTCGGGCTCGACGGCGCCGGGCAGGACGATCTCGGTCGCGACGGCCGTGGGCCGCTGCTCGCTCGTACGCATGGCTCATCCTCTTTCGTGTGGGCGTTGCTCTAGCGTTCGTTAGAGGCTCTAACTCGACGAGCATGCTCCGCTCGCCGACGCCTGTCAAGGCACCTCTTTCGCGAGTTAGAATCTCTAACTCCAGCTGGAAGTCGAGAGAGGGCCGGTGCCATGGCAGGCAGCTTCGGCAGCTCGGGCAGCTCGGACGACGCACACGGCAGCGGCAAGGCCTCCTCGCCCCGCAGCCGCTACCGCGACCAGGTCCGCGCCGAGATCAAGGCCGCCGCCCTGGAGCAGATCAGGGCCGGCGGCGCCCCCGCGCTCAGCCTCAACGCCGTGGCCAAGGGGCTCGGCCTCACGGGACCGGCCCTCTACAAGTACTTCCGCGGGCGCGACGACCTCCTCACCGAGCTGATCTGCGACGGCTACGACGACGCGGCCGCCGCCATGCGCGCGGCCGCCGATCGCGCCGCGGGCGCCCCGCCCCGGCAGCGGCTGCACGCCCTCGCCACCGCCTTCCGCGCCTGGGCCACCGGCGCGCCGCACGTCTACCAGCTCCTCGCGGGCACCCCGTCCCCCGGCTACCAGGCGCCGCCCGAGACCGCCGACCGCGCCCGTGCCGTCCTCGGGCCGCTGCTCGGCGTGCTCGGGCAGGGCGACTGCCGGGGCGCGGCGCTCGACCTGCGCGCGGAGATGCGGTGCTGGCTGAACGGGAGCCCGCCCGTCCAGCAGTGGGTCGAGGGCTGGGCGCCGGACGCCGACGCGGCCACCGCCCTCGCCGGGACGGTCACGGCCTGGGCCCGGCTGCACGGCGTCGTCGGCCTGGAGGTGCAGGGCCTGTTCGGGGGCATGGGGCACCGCCCCGGCACGCTGCTGCACGCCGAGATGGAGAACCTGGCGGACGCGCTGGGGCTGCCCGCCGACTGACCCGGACGGCTCGATCGGCTCGGCGGGCCGGATGACGGCGTGCGCGGCGGGGCAGGATGGACCGGGCCCGCCCGCGCGGAACCGTCCGACGGGGGCGTACCACTGAGCAAACTGAGGAAGCCGAGGAAGGTGTGCCGATGGAGAACGCGGTTCCCGCACAGGCCGGACGGCTCGTCGTCTCGACGGCGACGCCCGACGACTGGCGCCTGGTCACCGACTGGGCCGCGCAGGAGGGCTGGAATCCCGGCTACGGGGACGCGGCCGCCTTCTTCGCGCAGGACCCGGCGGGATTCTTCGTGGGGCGCGTCGACGGCGAGCCCGTCTCGGCGATCTCCGTGGTCACCTACGACGCCGCGTACGCCTTCCTCGGCTTCTACCTGGTCAGGACCGACGTACGCGGCCACGGCCACGGCATCGCGACCTGGCGGGCCGCGCTCGCGCACGCCGGGGACCGGGTCGTGGGCCTGGACGGCGTACCGGCACAGCAGGACAACTACCGCCGCTCCGGCTTCGAGCGCGCGCACGGCAACGTGCGCTACGTCGGCCCCGCAGGACAGCAGGGCGCGGCGTCCGGGCACAGCGGGCACATCAGGCCCGTCGCCGAGGTGGACCCGGCGGCCGTCGCCGCGTACGACAGCTCCTGCTGCCCCGCCGACCGGCCGCGCTTCCTCGACGCCTGGCTGAAGGCGCCGGGCCACCGCGCCCTGGCGAGCGTCACCGACGGGCGCGTCACCGGGTACGGGGTGCTGCGCCCCGCGCTCGACGGGCCCCGCGTGGGCCCGCTGTTCGCCGACACCCGCGCGGACGCCGAGGCGCTGCTCGACGCGCTGGCGGCCGGGACCGGCGGCACGCCCGTCGCCATGGACGTGCCGGAGACGAACGCGCGGGCCGTCGCCCTGGCCGAGGCCCGCGGCATGAAGCCGACGTTCGCCACCGCCCGCATGTACACGGGCCCGGTGCGGGAGTTCGCGCAGGACAAGGTGTTCGGAGTGACCACGCTGGAACTCGGCTGAGCGCGGACCGCCGGGCCCGGCCCAGCCGGGCCCGGCCCAGCCGGGCCCGGCGGTTCGGTCGAGCGTGGGTCCGGCGGTTCGGTCGAGCGTGGGTCCGGTGGCTCGGCCGAGCGCGGGTCCGGCGGTTCGGCCGGGTGCGGGCCTCGCGCCGGGCGGGGGGCGGTCGCTCAGGTCACGGTGAGCGTCCGCTTGGCCTTCGCCGTGGAGCTGTTGCCCACGTACAGGTCGAACCTGCCCTCCTCGACGAGGAACTCGCCGTGCGGGTCGTTCGTCCAGAAGCCCAGGTCCTTCGCCCCGATGCGGAAGCGCACGACGGTGGAGCGGCCCGCGCCGAGCGTGACCCGCCGGAAGCCGCGCAGCTTGCGCACCGGCTGGGTGATGCTCGCCGCGAGGTCGTGGACGTAGAGCTGGACGACCTCGTCGCCCGCGCGGTCACCGGTGTTGGAGACGGTGACCGACACCTCCAGGGTGTCGCCCGCGTGCAGGGCGCCCGCCGGGACGGACGTGCGGCTGAGCTTCGGCGCGCCGATCTCGAAGGTGGTGTAGCTCAGGCCGTGGCCGAAGGGGAACTGCGGGTCCGGGGGCAGGTCCAGGTACTTCGACGAGTACTTGTTGTCGGCGTCGTAGGGGCGCCCGGTCGACTCGTGGTTGTAGTGGACGGGGATCTGGCCGACCGTGCGCGGGAAGGACACGGGCAGCTTGCCGCCGGGGTTCACCTTGCCGAACAGCACGTCGGTGACGGCGTTCCCGGCCTCGACACCGGGGTGCCAGGCCTCCAGGACGGCGGGTGCGTCCGCCAGCCAGCCGCCCGTGGTCAGGGGGCGGCCGTTCACGAGGACGACCGCGAACGGCTTGCCCGTCGCCGCGACTGCCCGCACGAGCCGTTCCTGCGCGCCCGGCAGACCGATGTCGCTGCGGGCCGCGGCCTCGCCGCTCAGCGCGGGCGGCTCGCCCACGACGACGACGGTCACGTCGGCGGCCTCCGCCGCGGCGACCGCCGCCGGGATGCCCGCGGTCGACGTGCCTTCGGGGGTGACGCCGCGCGCGTACGTCACCTTCGCGTCCGGCGCCGCCCGCCGCACCGCGTCGAGGACCTTCACCGACGGGTACTTCTTCGCGGCGGCCGGGACCACCCAGGTGCCGAGCAGGTCGTCGGAGTCCCCGAACGGGCCGACGACGGCGATCGACCGGACCGAGGCCTTCAGCGGCAGGGTCCCGCCCTCGTTCTTCAGGAGCACCATCGAGCGGGCGGCGGTCTCCCGGGCGGCCCTGCGGGTGGCGGCGGTCGGCCCGTCGATCGCGGAGTCCTCGTCCACGTACGGGTTCTCGAAGAGCCCGAGGGCGAACTTCAGACGCAGGACGCGGGCGACCGCGTCGTCCAGGCGGTGCTCGCTGATCCTGCCCTCGCGGACCAGTTCCCTGCCGTGCTCGCGCAGCGTGGTGCTGACCATCTCCATGTCGACGCCCGCGTTCAGGGAGAGCCGCGCCGCCGCGGCGCCGTCCTCGGCGAAGCCGTGCGCGACCAGCTCCTGGACCCCGGTCCAGTCGCTGACGACGACGCCGTCGAAGCCCCACTCCTCCTTGAGGATGCCGGTCAGGGTGTGGGAGTTGCCGTGCGCGGGGACGCCGCCGACAGTGTTGAACGACGCCATGACCGTGGCCGCGCCCGCGTCAAGGGCCGCCTTGAACGGCGGCAGATAGAGATTGCGCAGCCGCGACTCCGACACGTCGACGGTGTTGTAGTCCCGCCCGCCCTCGGCCCCGCCGTAGGCCACGAAGTGCTTGGCGCAGGCGGCGACGCGGTCCTTCGCGCCGTACCCGTGCCGGCCTCGGCCCTGGTAGCCCTCGACCTTGGCGGCGGCGAACTCCGCCGTCAGATACGGGTCCTCGCCCGAGCCCTCGGCGATCCGCCCCCAGCGCGGCTCGTGCGTGACGTCCATCATCGGCGAGAACGCCCAGTGCACACCATTGGAGCGGGCCTCCTTCGCGGACACCTCGGCGTCCCTCCTCGACACGTCCGGATCGAAGCTCGCGGCCTGCGCCAGCGGAATCGGGAACGTCGTCCAGAAGCCGTGGATCACATCGAGGCCGAAGAGCAGCGGAATCCCGAGCCTTGACTCCTCGACCGCGATGCGCTGGAGCGCGTTGCTGCTGCGCGCGCCGAAGATCGAGAGCACCGACCCGAGCCGCCCGGCCCGCGCCGCCTCCTCTACATCCTTGGTCTCACCGCCGCCCGGCCCCGTGTCCCAGGACCAGGCGAGCTGCTGGAGCTGGCCGAGCTTCTCTTCGACAGTCATACGGTCGAGAAGCTCCCGGACCTCGTGGTCGTACGGGGTCCCGCGGCCCCGCGCGGCGCCGCCCGCCACCGGCGGAACGGGCGCGGCCTCGGCCGTCTTGGGGCTCAGGGCGCCGGCAGCGACGGCGGTGCCGCCCATCGCGGACAGCAGAGTACGCCTTCGTACATCACGCATGCGTTCGCCTTCTCACGTTCAGGACACGAGTAACCGGAGTGGTGCGCTCAAGAGTTGAAGCGAAAGTACGTGTCCGTTACAGGCGGGTCAATAGACACGACCGGGGGCGGCGGGGGTCTGTGGGACCGGTGGTGGAACGGGGTGGTGTCACGCTTGACCTCGACATAACTTGAGGTTTTACGGTGCTGTTCATGAGCATGGAGACGACAGCCTGGACCCAGCTGCACAGCGTCATGAACGCCGAGCAGGAACGCCGACCCTTCGCCCGCGCCACCGTGCGCCGCATCGCCGACTTCGCCCGCCCGCACCGGCGCCGCATCACCCAGTTCGTCCTGCTGAGCGTCGTGACCGCGCTGCTCGCCGTGGCGACCCCCGTGCTCGCCGGGCGGGTCGTGGACGCGATCGTGTCCGGCGAGCAGTCCTCGACCGTCGTCCGCTACGCGGTGCTCATCGCCGTCATCGCGGTCGCCGAGGCCGGACTCGGACTCCTCGGCCGCTGGTTGTCTGCCAACCTGGGCGAGGCGCTGATCCTCGATCTGCGCACCGCCGTCTTCGACCATGTGCAGCGCATGCCCGTCGCCTTCTTCACCCGCACCCGCACCGGGGCGCTCGTCAGCCGCCTCAACAACGATGTGATCGGCGCCCAGCGGGCGTTCAGCAACACGCTCTCCGGCGTCGTCTCCAACGTCGTCACGCTGCTCCTCACCCTCGGCGTCATGCTCGCCCTGTCCTGGCAGATCACGCTCCTCGCCCTGGTCCTCCTGCCGGTGTTCGTGGTGCCCGCGCGCCGCATGGGCACCCGGATGGCGCGGTTGCAGCGCGAGGCCGCGCACCACAACGCGGCCATGGGCACCCGTATGACCGAACGGTTCTCGGCGCCCGGCGCGACCCTCATCAAGCTGTTCGGCCGCCCCGCCGACGAGTCCGCCGAGTTCGCCGCGCGAGCCCGCCGGGTACGGGACATCGGTGTCCGCACCGCCATGGCGCAGTCCGCCTTCATCACCGCCCTCACCCTGGTGTCCGCCCTCGCGCTCGCCCTCGTCTACGGCCTCGGCGGCTACTTCGCGCTCGAAGGCACCCTGGAGGCGGGCGCCGTCGTCGCCCTCGCGCTGCTCCTGACCCGTCTGTACGCGCCGCTCACCGCCCTTGCCGGAGCCCGCGTCGAGGTGATGAGCGCCCTGGTCAGCTTCGAGCGGGTCTTCGAAGTCCTCGACCTCAAGCCTCTGATCGACGAGAAGCCGGACGCGCGCAGCGTGCCCGAGGGCCCGGTCGCCGTCGAGTTCGAGGACGTCCGCTTCGGCTACCCCGCCGCCGACAAGGTCTCCCTCGCCTCCCTGGAGGAGGTCGCGGCCCTGGACGGCCGCGGCGGCGCGGAGGTCCTGCACGGCCTCTCCTTCCGGGCCGAGCCCGGCCAGACCGTCGCGCTCGTCGGGTCGTCGGGCGCGGGCAAGTCGACCGTCGCGCAGCTTCTGCCGCGCCTCTACGACGCCGACTCCGGAACCGTGCGCGTCGGCGGGCACGACGTACGCGACCTGGCCGCCGAATCCCTGCGCGACACCATCGGCATGGTCACCCAGGACGGCCACCTCTTCCACGAGTCGGTGCGGGCCAACCTGCTGCTCGCCCGCCCCGGCGCCGACGAGGACGAACTGTGGGACGTGCTGCGCCGGGCCCGCCTCGACGACCTGGTGCGCTCGCTGCCCGACGGTCTGGACACGGTGGTCGGCGAGCGCGGGTACCGGCTCTCCGGCGGTGAGCGGCAGCGGATGACCATCGCCCGGCTGCTGCTCGCCCGGCAGCGCGTGGTGATCCTCGACGAGGCGACCGCGCACCTCGACAACACCTCCGAGGCCGCGGTGCAGGAGGCGCTCGCCGAAGCCCTCTCGGAGCGCACGGCCGTGGTCATCGCGCACCGCCTGTCGACGGTCCGCTCCGCCGACCAGATCCTCGTGGTGGAGGACGGCCGGATCGTGGAACGCGGCACGCACGAGGAACTGCTCGCCGCCGGCGGCCGGTACGCGGAGCTGTACCGGACGCAGTTCGCGGGCAAGGCGGAGGGCAGGGCGGACGGTGACGGGATGAGTGTCGCCGCCTAGGCCCGGCCCGCTTGGGCCCGGCCCGCTTGGGCCCGGCCCGCTTGGGCCCGGCCCGCTTGGGCCCGGCGGGCCGGGCGGCGGCATGGGCTCTGGGCGCCCGGCACGGCGCATGGCACTCTGTTTACAGTGGTCACACCGCAGTACTGCGGATGAAGTAGCAGAGGGAGAGGACCCCATGCGGCAGAACCCGGCCCGGCGCACCGCGCTCCTCGACGCCGCCATCGAGGTGCTCGCACGCGAGGGGTCCCGCGGTCTCACGCTGCGGGCCCTCGACGCGGAGGCGGCGGTGCCCAAGGGCACCGCCAGCAACTACTTCCCGCACCGCGCGGAACTCCTCGCGCAAGTCATGCGGCGCATCCTCGGGCGCCTCACGCCGGAGGAGAACGCGCTCGCCGACACCATGCGCGCCGAACCGTCCACGGAGCTGGTGAGCACCCTCCTCAAGCAGCTCGTGGAACGCATGCGCGCCGACCGCAGCAGCCACCTCGCGCTCCTCGAACTCCGCCTGGAGGCGACGCGCCGCCCCGAACTGCACGTCGAGCTGACGCAGTTCATGACCGAGCAGCTCGAAGCCAACATCGACTTCCACCTCGGCGCCGGGCTGCCCGGGGACCGCACCGGAGTGGTGCTGCTCTACCTCGCCACGCTCGGCCTGATCGTGGACGACCTGACCGTGCCCGGACTCCTCGAGCCGCACTCCACGGACAAGCTCATCGAGGAACTCGCCCAGCGGGTGCTGCGCTGATCCCTGGTTAGGGTGAAGGGTGACCCTGGCGCTGCTGCACACCTCACCCGTCCACATCCCCGTCTTCGACGCGCTGCGCGACGCGGACCACCCGGGCCTCGGCCTGCGCCACGTCGTCCGCGAGGACCTCCTGGCCCGCGCCGGGGCCGACGGCCTGGACGCCGTCGCCGCCGACGTCGGGGCGGCACTCGCCGAGGCCGCCGCGGGCGCCGACGCCGTGCTGTGCACCTGCTCGACCCTCGGGGGCGTGGCCGAGTCGGGCGGTGCCGCCGGGGTGCCCGTGCTGCGCGTGGACCGGCCCATGGCCGCAGCGGCGGTACGGGCGGGGGCCACCGTCGCCGTCGTCGCCACGGTCGCTTCCACCCTGGGGCCGACCGTCGCCCTCGTCGCGGAGGAGGCCGCCCGCGCGGGGCACCCCGGTGACCGCTTCGAGCTGCGCACCGTCCTGGTCGACGGCGCCTGGGAGCGGTTCGTGGCGGGGGACCGCGAGGGGCAGCTGCGCCTTGTCGCCGACGCCGTAGAGCGGGTCGCGCCCTCGGTCGACGCGGTGGTCCTCGCGCAGGCGTCCATGGCCGACGCGGCCGACCGCGTGTCCGCCGTCGTGCGCGTGCCGGTGTTCGCCAGCCCGCGTACCGGCCTCGCGGCGGCGGCCCGGCTCTGCGACCGGGACCGGCCCCGGTCCTGACCTCGGCCGGGACCGGCCCCGGGAAGCCCGCCGACCGCCCCCCGGGCACCCGCCCAAGCTCTAGGGTGCGACCATGACCACACCCGAAGAACCAGTGATCAGTCCGACGGGCTGGGTGGCCGAACAGGCCCGCCGCTACGAGGAGTCGGGCGGGACCAGGGGCACCACCATCCACGGCGCCCCCTGCCTCGTGCTCGACTACAAGGGCCGCCGTACGGGGCAGTGGCGGCGCACCGTCCTCATCTACGGCCGTGACGGCGACAACTATCTGGTCGTGGCGTCCAACGGCGGCGCCGACCGGCACCCCCTGTGGTATCTGAACCTGCGCGACGAGCCCGGCGTCCGGCTGCGTGTGGACACCGAACGGTTCGAGGCCCGCGCTGAGACCCTTTCGGCGCAGGACAAGGAACGCGTCTGGCCGCACCTCGTCGACGTCTTCGCCCCGTATGCCGAGTACCGGCTCAAGACCGCGCGCGACATCCCCGTCGTGCGTCTGAGCCGCACCGACGGCTGACCGGTCGCCGCCGCGCGCCCCGCACGAGGGCCGCGCGGCGGCGGGTCCGGCGGGTCCGGCGGGTCCGGCGAAGACACAGACGCGTGGAGTCGCCGGGCGTGGGCACGCGAGGCGGGAGAGAGTGGAGCGGCCGGGCCCCGGCGCACGCCGGCCCACGGCGTACCCCGGCCCCGGCCACGAGCCGCCTCCGACCCGCTGGAGGAACCATGACCCATCCGTTCCCCGACCCCGTACCTCCGGGACCGACACCGGGACCCGGGCCGACACCGGGCCCCGGGCCGGGCCCCGGCGGCCCCACACCGGGCCCGCCCCCCGACCCCTCGCAGCCGCCGAACCCGGAGCCCGACCCGGTACCGCTGCCCCCGCCGGCACCGTCGCCGAGGCCGCCGGGCCCGGATCCCACGCCGCCGCCGGAGCCGGAACCGTCCCCGATGGGGCGGCCCGTGACGCCCGGGAGCGAGAGCCCCGGCCTCACTTAGGGCCTGGCGCGCCCCGCAGCGGGGACGCACGCCCGGACCGGGGCCCGCCCCGGTCCGGGCACCGGCGCCCGCCGCGTCACGCCGGGACCTCGGAGCGGTCCCCGCCCCACAGCGTGTGGAACGTGCCCTCGCGGTCGGCGCGCCGGTAGGTGTGCGCGCCGAAGTAGTCGCGCTGCCCCTGCGTGAGCGCGGCGGGCAGCCGGTCCGCGCGCAGCGCGTCGTAGTACGCGAGGGCCGCGGCGAAACCGGGCGCGGGCTCGCCCTGACGGGTCGCGGCGACGAGCACGGCACGCCAGTCGTCCTGCGCCTCGCCGATCTCCCGCGCGAAGCCCTCGTCCGCGAGCAGGCTCGGCAGGTCGGAGCGCGCGTCGTAGGCCGCCCTGATGCGGTCGAGGAACGCGGCCCGGATGATGCAGCCGCCGCGCCAGATCGACGCCACCGCACCGAGGTCGATGTTCCAGTCGTACTCCTCGCTGCCCGCCGCGATCTGGTGGAAGCCCTGCGTGTACGACACGATCTTCGAGGCGTACAGCGCCTGCTCGACCTGGTCGGCGAACGCGGCCGCGTCCGCCTTGCCGAGCGGCTCCGCCGTCGGGCCCGCCAGGCCGCGCGAGGCGTCGCGCAGCTCGCGGTGGCCGGACAGCGAGCGGGCGAACACCGCCTCCGCGATGCCCGAGACGGGCACGCCGAGATCGAGGGCGATCTGCACGGTCCAGCGGCCGGTGCCCTTCTGCTCCGCCTGGTCCCGCACGACGTCCACGAACGGCTCACCGGTCGCGGAGTCGACATGGGCGAGCACCTCGGCCGTGATCTCGATCAGATAGGAGTCGAGGCGGCCGGTGTTCCAGGTGCGGAAGATGTCCGCGATCTCGGCGGGGGAGTGGCCGGCGACCTCGCGGAGCAGCTGATAGGCCTCGGCGATCAGCTGCATGTCGGCGTACTCGATGCCGTTGTGCACCATCTTCACGAAGTGGCCCGCGCCGTCCGGGCCGATGTGCGCCGTACAGGGGCTGCCGTCCGCGGCCTTCGCGGAGATCTTCTCCAGCATCGGGCCCAGCGCCTCGTAGGACTCCTGCGAGCCGCCCGGCATGATGCTCGGGCCGTTCAGGGCGCCCTCCTCGCCGCCGGACACGCCCGCGCCCACGAAGTGGACGCCCCGCTCGCGCAGCGCGCGCTCGCGCCGCCGGGTGTCCGCGAAGTGCGCGTTGCCGCCGTCCACGATCATGTCGCCCGGCTCCAGGAGAGGCGCGAACTCCTCGATGACGGCGTCCGTGGGCTCGCCCGCCTTGACCATCACGACGAGGCGGCGCGGCCGCTCCAGGGCCGCGACGAAGTCCTCGGCGCTCTCGGCGGCGACGAAGTCGCCCTCCTGCCCGAACTCCTCCACGAGGGCGCGGGTGCGCGCCGCCGTGCGGTTGTGGACCGCGACCGTATAGCCGTTGCGGGCGAAGTTGCGGGCGAGATTGCGCCCCATCACCGCGAGTCCCGTGACACCGATCTGCGCCGAAGCACCCATGCTGCCGCTCCTGAGTTCCTGGAATTCCGATCCGAGGTACCGCGTCCGTGCGTCAGTACCGCCCCGGGGCGTACCGTGACCGATCCGGGGCGTACCGTGCCATTCCGACACTGTGTTCGACGTACGGGGTCAGCGCGGCGAAGGCGCGCCGGAGCACACGCCGGATCCCGCGGGCGGCGGCCCCGCGCACCACTGAACCCGAGACGACCAGTTCAACGCCCCCTCCGGACTGTGCTCTTGTCACATCCATGGCCGACCGGCTACCTTGCGGCCTGTCCTGTGGCTGACGTGTGACGTTGAGTTCGACGTGTGTCTGAGGGGGCTTTCATGGCCTTACGAGGCCGGCATCGCCGGTACCAGCCGAGCCGGATCAACCGTGCCTCGCTCACGGTCACGGCAGGTGGCGCCGGAATGGCTCTGCCGCTGATGACCGCGGGCACGGGCCACGCCGCGGACGTGGACACCTGGAACAAGGTCGCGGCCTGCGAGTCCACGAACAACTGGAGCATCAACAGCGGCAACGGCTTCTTCGGCGGCCTCCAGTTCACCCAGTCCACCTGGCAGGCCTACGGCGGCACGGTCTACGCCCCGCGCGCCGACCTCGCCACCAAGGACCAGCAGATCGCGGTCGCCGAGAAGGTCCTCGACGGCCAGGGCCCCGGCGCCTGGCCGGTGTGCTCCCAGCGGGCGGGCCTCACCCGCGGCGGCGACAGCCCCGACCTCAGGCCCGCGTCGGCCCCGCAGCGCAAGGCGGTTCCGCAGCAGAAGAAGGCGACGGGCGCCGCGAAGACCGAGGGCGCGCCCAAGGCGCCCAAGCGCACCGTGCGGGACGTCAAGCCCGAGGTCACCCCGCAGTCCAGGGCGGGCACCGCCAAGATGTACACGGTCGTCCGCGGCGACACCCTCTCCGGGATCGCCGACGAGCGCCGGGTGCCGGGCGGCTGGCCGCGGCTGTACGAGGGCAACCGCAGCACCATAGGGGACGACCCCGACCTCATCACGCCCGGCCAGCGCCTCTCCCTGCGCGGCGGGGAGCGCGGCAAGGCACCGGTCAGGCCGCCCGAGCGGCGCGCCGACCCCGACCGTCAGACGCGCCCGGAGAAGCGGCCCGTACAGCACGACGAGCGCAGGAACGACGAGCGCAGGCACGAGAAGAAGCCGGAGCGGAAGCAGGAGCGCAGGTCCGAGCGGTCGCACCCGCCGGCCAAGGAGACCAAGCCCGCACCCAAGCAGAAGCGCGACACCGCGCCGGCGGGCCGCCAGCGCGCCGAGGCCGCCACCTCGTCCGGCGCGAGCGCCCCCGTCACCGGCTCCATCGGCACGCCGTACCACGCCACGGGCAGCTCCTGGTCGAAGGGCTACCACACCGGCGTCGACTTCCCCGTGCCCACCGGCACCTCCGTGAAGGCCGTCGTCGCGGGCACGGTGGTCTCCTCCGGCTGGGGCGGGAGCTACGGCTACGAGGTCGTCATCCGCCACACCGACGGCAAGTACTCGCAGTACGGCCATCTGTCGGCGCTCACGGTGAAGGCGGGCCAGAAGGTCGGAGCGGGCCAGCGCATCGGCCGCTCCGGTTCGACGGGCAACAGCTCGGGCCCGCACCTGCACTTCGAGATCCGCACCGGCCCCGGCTTCGGCTCGGACGTGGATCCGCTCGCCTATCTGCGGGCCCGCGGGGTGCGCATCTGACGTACCTCGAAAAGGCGGAACGCCCCGGGCGACGGCGCGGGGCGTTCGCCGGGGCGAGCCGTGCTCAGTACACGCTGTGTTCGCGCGCCGGCCGCGGCAGGGGTCTGCGCGTGAACGCCATGGGTTGCAGCGGCAGCGCGGTCAGAACGTCGGCGACGCCGGTCACCAGGGTCTCCGGTGTGTCCGGGGCGCGTGGTGCGGGTGCGGCGGCGTCCGGTGCGGGCGTCTCGTGCGCAGGCGATCCCGGCAGCGGCCGCTGCCGGGAGTCGGCCGGTGACCGCTCGTCGTGCGCGGGCTCCCGCTGCTCCACGACCCGGCTCTCGCCGTCGGCGAGGAGGACGGCCGCGCCGCCGGAGGCCGCCGGAGCGGCCGTACGGTCGCCGGACCCGGAGCCCGTGGCCGTGGCCGTGGTCGGCTCGTCGGCGCCGGAGGGCGCGGCGTTCGTGTGCGCGCTGCCGATGCGCTCCGTCGTCAGCAGGATCAGCCCGCCGGCGGCGACGATGCCGCAGGCCAGCGCGAGGACGGTGCCCGACGTCCCGTAGCGGAAGGACTCCCCGAACAGGGTGAGGCCGACGGCGGCCGCTATCACCGGGTTCACGACGGTCACCGCCGACAGCGGTGCTGCGAGGCCCGCGCCCTTGTACGACGCCTGCGAGAGCAGCAGGCCGCTCACCGCGAGGACACCGATGACCGCGAGGCTCGGCGCCTGCCGGGCCAGCGAACCCTGCGCGTCCCAGTCCACGGCGACGGTCTTGGTGAACACCGAGGAGACACCGAAGGCGATGCCCGCCGCCGTGGCGAGCAGCATGCTGCGCACCGCCGGGTGCCGGTGCACGGCGTGCGCGAGCAGCATCAGCGCGACCACGGCGCCGCCGGTGCCGAGCGCGAGCACCACGCGCTCGGTGTCGGCGAGCGACTGCGAGGCGGTGGCCCGTGTCAGGGACAGCATCCCGGCGAGGCCGACCGTCGCCATGATGGCGCCGCGCCACGCGGTGGCCCCGGCCCGGCGGCGCACGAACATGGCGGCCATCGGCAGGGCGAACACGATCGTGAGGGCCCCGAGGGGCTGCACGAGGCTCAGCGGGCCGAAGGCGAGCGCCACCACGTGCAGCAGCCCGCCGAGGCCGTTGAGGACCACCGCGACCCACCAGGCGCCGTTGCGCAGCGGCATGTACTGCTGCTCCGCGGCCCGTGCCGCCACCTGCTCCTGGATGATCGCCCCGCCGGCGTACGCCACCGCGGAGACGAGGGAGAGCACGATGGACAGCGCGAGGGCACTCATGAGGTGCTCCGCGGCGCGCGGCACGACCGGCGAACGCGGTCGGCGTGGTCCCTGTGCACCCGGGGCGACGAGTGCGGCGAGCGGTCGGCTTCCATGTTCACCACGATGTCGCGCGGAGCGTGTTCCGTCGTCGTCCCTGAGCAGTCAATGTGTCCTACTCCCGATGGAGTACGGGTACTCACATGTCCTCCCCAGGTCTGGTTACGCACCGAGAACGCTCTCCTGCTGTACTGCTGCGGTGACCGCACACACCTCTGTGATCGACTGGGACACCGTCGGGTCCGTCGGCGGCTTCTTCGCCGTCAGAACGGGCGAACCCTCTGGTGGGAGCCATGTTCCGCTGGCTCTCGTGTACACGGCAAGGCCACCTGAGGTGGGGCCCGACCAGGGCTCCACCGGGCCTGTGGCGGGCCTCGACCAGGGCTTTGGCGATCCCCTGGTCTTCCGGGTCGCGAAGGTCGCCGGACGGCTCGGCGCCCCCGAGGACCGCGTCGCCGCGTCCGTGGCGCAACTCGGGCTCGCCGCCCGCCTCTGGTCCCTCGCGCTCGGCCCGGCCGCGCTGTACGGACGCGTGCCCGACCTCGACCCGGCCCTGCTGCGCTGGGACGCGGACGGCACCTCGCCCGACGACCTGTGGCTCGCCGGGACCCGGACCCGGCCGGCCGACGCCGCCGGCCTCCTCGCGGCCGTCCAGGACGCCCATCTCGCCCCGCTCGGCGCCGCCCTGCGCGCCCGCTTCCGGATCTCCCCGGCCCTGCTGCGCGGCAACGCGGGCTCGGCCCTGGCGGGCGCGGCCCGTGAACTGCACACCTGGGCCGCCCGCGAGGGCCGCCCCGAGGCGGGCCGCCGCGCCCTCGCCCTGGCCGCGGAACTCTTCGCCCACCCCGCCCTGAGGGCCACCGGCACCCTGGAGGGAACCGCGTTCCGGCGCCGCAGCTGCTGTCTGTACTACCGCTGCCCGAGCGGCGGCCTGTGCGGCGACTGCTGTTTCGACCGGCCGCCGCAGCGGTCTTCCCACGGGGCGGAGTCTGGGTGACCATGAGGGAGCCGGCCGACGACGGGGGGCTCCGCTCGTGAAAGTGGGACTGCTCACCCGCGAGTTCCCGCCGGACGTCTACGGCGGCGCGGGCGTCCATGTCGAGTTCCTGGCGCGGGAGCTGCGCGCGCTCACCGACCTCGACGTGCACTGCTGGGGCGACGGCGCGGGCGACGGCGTGACGCGCCACCACGCCTGGGCCGACCTCGACGACGCCAACGACGCGCTGCGCACCCTGTCCGTGGACCTGTCCATGGCGGCGGCGCTCGCGGGCCGCGACCTCGTGCACTCCCACACCTGGTACGCCAATCTGGCGGGCCACGTCGGCAAGCTCCTGCACGGCATCCCGCACGTCCTCACCTCGCACTCCCTGGAGCCGCTGCGCCCCTGGAAGGCCGAGCAGCTCGGCGGCGGCTACGCCGTGTCCAGCTGGGCGGAGCGCACCGCAGTCGAGGCCGCCGACGCCGTCATCGCCGTCTCCCGCGGCATGCGCGAGGACATCCTGTCCTGCTACCCGGCCGTCGACCCGGCGAAGGTGCACGTCGTCCACAACGGCATCGACACCGGCCTGTACCGCCCGGACCACGCCACCGACGCCCTGGACCGCCACGGCATCGACCCCGGCCGCCCCTACGTCCTGTTCGTCGGCCGCATCACCCGCCAGAAGGGCGTGCCCCACCTGCTGCGCGCGGCCCGCGCCCTTGACCCCGGCGTCCAGCTCGTGCTGTGCGCGGGCGCCCCCGACACCCCGGAGATCGACCAGGAGTTCCGCACCCTGCACGAGGAACTCGGCCGGACCAGGGACGGCGTCATCTGGATCCCGCGCATGCTGCCGCGCCCGGAGGTCGTGCAACTCCTCACGCACGCCACGGTGTTCGTGTGCCCCTCGGTGTACGAACCGCTCGGCATCGTGAACCTGGAGGCGATGGCGTGCGGCACCGCCGTGGTCGCCTCCCGCGTCGGCGGCATCCCCGAGGTCGTCTCGGACGGCACCACGGGCCTGCTCGCGCCGTACGACCCGCTCAGGCCCGACCGCTTCGAGCACGACCTCGCCGTGCTCCTGAACCACCTGGCCGCCGACCCGCAGCGGGCGGCGGCGATGGGCTCGGCCGGACGGCACCGGGCCGTGCGCGAGTTCGGCTGGGACACGGTGGCGCGGCGCACCGTGGACGTGTACGAGGAAGTCATGGCGTTACGCAAGTCCGACTAGCGACCAGGGGGCGGCCATGCGCGGTGGACCTTCGGTGCTCGGCATCGTGCTCGCGGGCGGGGAGGGCAAGCGGCTGATGCCGCTCACGGCCGACCGGGCGAAACCGGCGGTGACCTTCGGCGGCACCTACCGCCTCGTCGACTTCGTGCTCTCCAACCTCGTCAACGGCGACATCCTGCGCATCTGCGTCCTCACGCAGTACAAGTCGCACTCCCTGGACCGGCACGTCTCGACCACCTGGCGGATGTCGAGCCTGCTCGGCAACTACGTCACCCCCGTCCCGGCCCAGCAGCGCCTCGGCCCCCGCTGGTACCTGGGCAGCGCCGACGCCATCCTGCAGTCCCTGAACCTCGTCCACGACGAACAGCCGGACCACATCGCGGTGTTCGGCGCCGACCACGTCTACCGCATGGACCCGCGCCACATGCTGGCGCAGCACGTCGAGTCCGGCGCGGGCGTCACGGTCGCCGGGATCCGGGTGCCGCGCGCGGACGCCGCGCAGTTCGGGATCATCACGCCCGCCGGGGACGGCACCCGGGTGCAGAGCTTTCTGGAGAAGCCGAAGGACCCGCCGGGGCTGCCCGGCTCCCCGCACCAGGTGTACGCCTCGATGGGCAACTACATCTTCGCCACCAAGGTCCTCGTCGACGCGTTGCAGCGGGACGCGGAGGACCCCGACTCGGTGCACGACATGGGCGGTTCGATCCTGCCGTCCCTCACCGAGCGCGGCCTCGCGCAGGTCTACGACTTCGCCGACAACCACGTACCCGGCGAGACCGCGGGCGACCACGGCTACTGGCGCGACGTCGGCACGCTCGACGCCTACTACGAAGCCCACATGGACCTGATCTCCGACCGGCCCGCCTTCAACCTCGACAACCGCCGCTGGCCCATCTACACCCACTCGGGACAGCTGCCGCCCGCCAAGTTCTGCGCGGGCGGCATCGCGGGGGAGTCCGTCGTCAGCCCCGGCTGCGTGATCCGCGGGCAGGTCACCCGCTCCGTCCTGTCGCCCGGTGTGAGCGTCGCCGAGGGCGCCGTCGTGCAGGGCTCGGTGCTGCACGACAACGTGCGGGTCGGCAGGGGAGCGGTGGTGCGCGGCGCGGTCCTCGACAAGAGCGTCGACGTCCCGCCCGGCGCCACGATCGGCGTGAACCCGGAGCGGGACGAGGAGCTGTACACGGTGTCGAAGGGCGGCGTGATCGCCCTGGGCAAGGGCCAGCAGGTGCCGGTCGACGGGACGTCGCTCACGTACCCCTAGACCCCGGGGCACATGCCTGCCCCCAGACCCCGGGGCACGCGCCTACAGGACGCGCCGCCTGCGCCCCAGCCATGTCTGCGCGACGACGACCACCGCGAGGAAGCCGCCGCTGACGACCTGCTGGTAGGCGGAGTCCAGGGAGCCGATCTGGTTGATGACGTTCTGGATGACCTTCAGGAGCAGGACGCCGACGAGGGAGCCGCTGAGGAAGCCGAAGCCGCCGGACAGCAGGGTGCCGCCGATGACGACCGCCGAGATGGCCTCCAGCTCCATGCCGGAGCCGAGGATGGTCACGCCCGACACCAGCCAGGCCGCGTTCAGGGCGCCCGCGAGACCCGCGCACAGGCCCGACAGGGTGTAGACGGCCGTCTTCGTGCGGGCGACGGGGACACCCATCAGGGCCGCCGCGTCCTCGTTGCCGCCGACCGCGTACACGTACTGACCGAAGCGGCTGCGGCGCAGCACCACGGCGCCCGCCACGAAAAGCCCCACGGTGATCCACACGGGCGCGCCGACGCCGAGCACCTTGCCCTGTCCGAGCGTCGCGAAGAACGAGTCCTCGTCGACCAGATAGGTCCTGGAGCCCTCGTCGGTGACGGCCAGGAGGATGCCGCGGGCGCCGAGCATCGCGGCGAGCGTCACGATGAACGGGGCGAGGCGCGAGCGGGAGATCAGCAGCCCGTTGACGAAGCCGACGAGCCCGCACACGGCGAGCGGCAGGAGCAGCGCGACGGCGCTGCCGTACCGCGACCCCCACGCGGCGAGCACCCCGCCGAGCGCGAACAGCGAGCCCACCGACAGGTCGATGCCGCCGGTGACGATCACGAACGTCGTGCCGAGCGCGACCACGGCGAGGAACGCCGAGGACACCGCCATGTTCTGCATGTTGTCGGTCGTCATGAAGGTGTCGAAGCTCAGCCAGGCCGCGAGCACCGCGACCACCAGGGTCACCAGGGCGCCGTGCTGCTGCGCGAACGCGCTCACGCGCTCGGCCCGCGCGGGACCCGGTGGGTCCGCGTCCGTGCCGCCGTCCGCGGGCCGCACGGGGCTCCGCGGGCCGGGTGGGCCGAGCGGACTGCGCGGGCTGTGGGTTCCGACCGTCATCGCCTGCCCCTCTCACGTGCCGCGTACACGGCCAGGATGATCACCACGGCCTGGGCGATCTGCGTCCACGACGGCGGCAGATCGTGCTTGATGAGCGTGGCCGTGAGCAGTTGGATGAGGACGGCCCCCGCGACGGTGCCGCCGACGCGGACCCGGCCGCCGCTGAGCGGGGTGCCGCCGACGACCACCGCGGTGATCGCGGACAGCTCCATCAGATGGCCGAGCGACGTCGGGTCGCTCGCGGTCAGGCGTGCCGTCGCGAGGACGCCCGCGATGGCGGCGAGCGCGCCGGAGCACACGTACACGAGGACGAGCACGCGGCGGACCGGCAGCCCCGCGAGCCTGGCCGCGGGACGGCTGTCGCCGATCGCGAGCAGCTGCCTGCCGAAGGTCGTACGGCGCACGACGAACGCCACGAGCAGCGCGAGCGCCGCCGCGATCAGCACCAGGTAGGGCACTCCGAGGACGTCGCCGGAGCCGAGGGAGGCCATGGTCGGGTCGCGGACGTCCTTGAGCTGGGGGAGCAGGACCAGGGCCAGTCCCCGGCCCGCGACCATCAGGGCGAGCGTCGCGACGATGGGCTGCACCCCGACGAACGCCACGAGCGCCCCGCCCGCCATGCCGACGGCGACCCCGCCGAGCACGGCGACGATCAGCGCGATCCACATCCCGTACCCGAGATACAGGGAGAGCAGCGACGTGGACAGGGCCATCACCGACCCCACCGACAGGTCCACGCCCTCGCTGCCGATCGCCAGGGCCATGCCGAGCGCCACGATCATCACGGGCGCCACCTGCACGGCCTGGGTGCGGAAGTTCTCCGCGGACACGAAGTGCGGGGTGAAGGCGATGTTCACCAGGAGCAGGACGGCCACGCCCAGATGGACGCCGTGGTCCTGGAGGATCCGCAGCAGGCGGTCGCGGTCGACGCGGACACGGCCGCCGACATCGATGTCAGTCATCGTCGCCTCCGGAGGCGGTGCGGACGGCGGGCACGTCGACGGGCACATCGGCGGGCACATCGGCGGGCACGTCGGCAGGCATGGCCGCGACGGCGCGCAGCAGCCGGTCCTCGGTGACGGCGTCCCCGGCGAGTTCCTCGACGACGGCGCCGTCCTTGAGGACCACCACGCGGTCGCTGCCCTCGATCAGTTCCTCCATGTCGGAGGAGATGAGCAGCACACCGAGCCCGTCGTCGGCGAGTTCGTCGATGAGCTTCTGCACCTCGGCCTTGGCGCCGACGTCGATACCGCGCGTCGGCTCGTCCAGGAGCAGCACCTTCGGGTTCATGGCGAGCCAGCGGGCGAGCAGCACCTTCTGCTGGTTGCCGCCGGACAGCTCGCCGACCTTCTGGTGCGGACCCGACGCCTTGATGCGCAGGCGCTTCATGAAGGTGGCCACGACCCGGTCGATGCGGGCCTCGTCGACCAGGCCGAAGCGGGAGAGCCCCGGCAGGGCCGCGAGCGCGATGTTCTCGCGCACCGAGAGACCGGGCACGATGCCCTCGGCCTTGCGGTCCTCGGGCAGCAGGCTCACCCCGGCGCGGATGGCGGCGGGCGTGGAGCCGGTGCGCACCGGCACCCCGGCGACGACGACCCGCCCCGAGTCCGGCGGCAGGGCGCCCGCGATGGCCTTCGCGGTCTCGCTGCGTCCGGAGCCGAGCAGGCCGCCGAGCCCCACGACCTCCCCGGGCCGCACGGTGAGGGACACTCCGTGCAGTTGGTGACGTACGGTCAGCTCCTCGGCCCTGAGGACCGGTTCGGCCGCGGTGTCGTGGCTGCCGCTGAACCTCGTCAGGCCTTGGTCGCGGACGTCGCCGAGCTCCCGGCCGAGCATCAGCGAGACGAGCCGCAGCCGGTCGAGGCCGGCGATCGGGCCGGTGTGCACGGACCTGCCGTCCCGCAGCACGGTGACGGTGTCGCACACCTCGTACAGCTCGTCCAGGCGGTGGCTGACGTAGATCACGGCGATGCCGCGCTCCCGCAGCATCCGGATCACCCCGAACAGCGTGACCACCTCGCGCGGTTCCAGGGACGACGTCGGCTCGTCCATGACGACGACCCGCGCGTCGACCGACACGGCACGGGCGAGCGCCACCATCTGCTGGACGCCGACACCGAGTTCGCGCAGCGGTCTGCGCACGTCGACCCGTACCCCGAGGTCCCGCAGGGCCGCGTCCGCCTCGCGGTGCATCCGGCGGAAGTCGATCAGACCGAGGCGGCCCCGGGGCTCCCAGCCGAGGAAGAGATTGCGGGCCACGCTCATCAGCGGGACGAGGTCGACCTCCTGGTAGATGGTGGAGATGCCCGCGTGCTGGGCCTCCAGAGGGGTGGCGAACTCCACCTCGCTGCCGTCGTACGTGAGGACGCCCGCCCCCGGGGCGGCGGGCGGATCGGGCCGGTACACGCCCGTGAGCACCTTGATGAGCGTGGACTTCCCGGCGCCGTTCTCACCGATCAAGGCGTGCACCTCGCCCGCCCTGACCGTGAAGTCGACGCCGTCAAGGGCCCGTACGCCCGGGAACGTCTTGCTGAGCCCGGCCGCCGAGAGGACGGCGGCCGGGCCCGCCGGGTGCGCGGGCACGTCAGTACGCCTTGCCGAGGTCCGACTCCGCGTTGTCCTTGGTGTAGGCGCTGTCCTCGATGACGATCTCCTGGTCGACCTCGCCGCCCTTGGTGAAGGTGTCCAGGGTCTTGAAGGCGAGCGGCCCGAAGCGCGGGTTGGACTCCACGACGCCGTCGATCCAGCCGTCGACGATGCCGCGCACGGCGTTCCTGGTGCCGTCGATGGTGACGATCTTGATGTCGCCGGCCTTCTTGCCCGCGCCCTTGAGGGCGCCGACCGCGCCGAGGCCCATCTCGTCGTTCTCCGCGTAGATCCCGTCGATGCCCGGCTCGGACTGGATGAGCTGCTCGGTGACCTGCTGGCCCTTCTCGCGGGCGAACTCGCCGGTCTGCTTGAAGACGACCTTCAGGCCCGGGGCCTTCTCCGCGACGCGCTCCTCGAAGCCCTTGGTGCGGTCGGTGGTGACGTTGTTGCCCGCGGCGCCGAGCAGGATCGCGACCTCGCCCTTGCCGCCGGTCGCCGCGATCATGCGGTCGGCGGCGCGCCGGCCCTGTTCGACGAAGTCCGAGCCGATGAAGCTCACATAGTCCTTGCAGGCGGTCGCGTTGATCTTGCGGTCGATGGTGACGATCGGGATGTGCTTGGACCTCGCCTGGCGCAGGACAGGATCCCAGCCCTCGGAGTTGAGCGGGGCGATGACGAGCAGGTCCGCGCCTTTGGCGATGAGGTCCTGGACGTCGCTGATCTGCTTGGAGAACTGCGACTGGGCGTTGGCGGTGAGCAGCTTGACGCCGCGCTTGTCGGCCTCGGCCTTGATGGAGGCGGTCTCGGCGATCCGGAACGGGTTGGCTTCCTTCTCCGACTGCGAGAAGCCGACGGTCGCGGACTTCAGATTGCGTTTCCCGGCGCCGTAGTCGCCGATCACACAGGTCTCGCGGTCGCCCGCGCCGGGCGAGGAGACGACCTGGCCCGCCTCGCCCTCGGCCGCGGACTTGCTGCCGGAGCCGGAGTCGCCGTCCTCCGACTTGGCGCAACCCGACGCGGTGAGGGCGAGCGTCGCGGCGAGGCCGGCGGCGAGCAGGGTGCCGGGCGCGGTACGGCCCGAGGTGCGGCGAGAGTCCGAGGTACGGCTAAAGAAGGTGTTCGGCTTCATGGGAGTCCCCAAACGGCACGGCCCCGGCGCACACTGAGAGCGCTCACGGGAGTTACGGGTTTGCGGTCAACTCAGCTGTACGGGGAGCTTTTTACATCGTTGAAAGGGTGCTGTAAACCCTCCGCGCACCTCCACCCGCCCACGGCTGCCCTGCCACCGCGGCCCGCCCTGCTCACCTTCTGCCGAGCGTGCTCTCCCGCTCCACCAGCCGGAACTCGGCGGTGAGCGTGCGTCCGCCGGGCTCGCCCCCGCCCCCCAGACGGCGCAGGAGCGAGGCCACCGCGAGCCGGGCGATGGCCAGTTTGTCCGGCGCGATGGTGGTGAGCGTGACCGCGCCGAACTGCCCCTCGGCGATGTCGTCGAAGCCGACCACCGCCACGTCCCACGGCACCCTGAGGCCCCGCTCGTGCAGCACGCGCATCGCCCCGATCGCGACCAGGTCGTTGTAGGCGAACACCGCGTCGGGCCGCACACCGGAGTCCAGCATCCGGGCCATGGCCTGCGCGCCGTCGTCCCGGTTCCAGCCGCCGACCGGCCCCACCAGGGACTCCGGCGCGGGCAGGCCCGCCTCGGCCAGCTCGGCGCGCCAGCCCTTCAGGCGCAGGTGGGCGGGGCGGTTCGCGGAGTCCGTGCGGGCGCCGAGATAGGCGATGGAGCCCCGGCCGCGGCTGATCAGATGGCGCACCGCGACCCGCGCGGCGGCGACGTTGTCGATCGCGATGTGGTCGTAGGGCAGGTCGTACTCGCGCTCACCGAGCAGCACCAGGGGCACGTCCGCGTCGATGCCGTCGCGGCCCTCCAGGTCCTCCGCCTCCAGTTCGAGGGGGCTGAGGATCAGACCGTCGATGACCCGCGCCCGGAAGCCCTGGCTGACCAGGACCTCCCGTTCCCTTTCGCCGCGGGTGTGGTCGAGCAGGACGGTGAAGTCGTGCTCGGCGGCGGCGTCGATCACGGCTCCCGCGAGCTCGGCGAAGTACGGGTTCCCCAGCTCGGGGACGGCCAGGGCGATGATCCCGGTGCGGCCCTTGCGGAGGTGGCGCGCCGCCAGGTTGGGGCGGTAGCCGAGCTCGTCGATGGCCTGCTGCACACGGGCCCGCATCGCCGGGGTGACGTGCTGATACTTGTTCACCACGTTCGAGACGGTCTTGATCGAGACGCCCGCCCGTTCCGCGACATCCTTGAGGCTCACCCGCACGTGCCACTCCTCGCGTCGATGTGCGCCCCGGCCGGCCGGGGCGTCCGGCGGCGGTCGCCGCGGACCCTGGACAGCACGCCGGAGCCGTGCTGTCATGCCAACTGCCGTTCCTTCCAACGTTGTACAGACTCGTTGTACCGACTGGAGCGACGAGCCGCCACCCTTCCTCGACAAGGAGGATCCGTGCGCCTTAGACGATCCGGAACGCTCCGCCACCACCTGGCCCTGCTGCTCACCGCGGCCCTGCTGTCCTCGGGGCTCGCCGCCGCGTCCACCGCGACGGCGGCCGGGGACGACCCCGCCGCCACGGCCGGGCAGGGACCCGAACCCCAGGGTCTCAAGGGCGAGTACTACACCCAGTCCGCCCCGGGTGCCTTCGACTTCCACCAGCTCAAGGCCACCGGCTTCGACCGGAACATCGACTTCGACAACCTCGAACCGCGCCTCGGGTTCGCCACCGGCAAGTCCGACGACGCCACCGTCCGCTGGACCGGGAAGGTCGTCCCGGAGAAGTCCGGTGCCCACACCTTCTCCATGATCGGAGACAACGGCTTCCGGCTCTGGATCGACGGGAAGACCGTCATCGACCACTGGGTCGACGACTGGGACCGGGAACAGACCTCCGAGCCCGTGGAGTTGACCGCGGGAAGGGCCCACGACATCAAGGTCGAGTACTTCGAGCACTACGGCGGCTCCCACCTCCGTCTGCGCTGGACCGAGCCCGGTGGGTCCAAGAAGGCGATCCCGCAGTCCGCCTTCCGCCTCCCCGACGGCTTCGACTACGACGGGGCCACCGCCGCCACCGTCCAGCGCGACGGCCGCGCCCTCAAGCTGGAGTTCGGCCAGGAACTGAGCGCGCCGCCCGCCGGACTCGCCGATCACCTCGAAGCGGTGATCGGCGGGGCGAAGTGGCCCCTGGACTCGGCGCGCCCCGACCCGAGCGACCCGCGCGCCCTCCTCGTCGGCCTGAAGCAGCCCGTCGTCGGCAACAAGACCGGCACCGCCCGCGGCACCGCCGAGCTGCGCTACGACGGCAAGGGCGGCCTGAAGGGCGCCGACGGCGACCTGGTCGACGCGTTCTGGAGCAGCGGCTCCAACAAGTCGACGTACGAGCTGCGCTCCAAGTGGGCCGACGAGGTCGGCCCGGACAACGCGCTGCCCGAGTACCCGCGCCCCCAGCTCAAGCGCGCCGACTGGCGCAATCTGAACGGCAGCTGGCAGTTCGCGGGCGCCGCGGCGGGCGAGCGGCCGCCGGTGGGCAGGAAGCTCAAGGAGAAGATCCTCGTCCCGTACCCGGTGGAGTCGCAGCTCTCCGGCGTCCAGCGGCACGAGGACCGCATGTGGTACCGCCGCACCTTCACCGTCCCGGCGGGCTGGAAGGTGGGTGGCAAGCGCGGCGAGCAGCGTCTGAAGCTGAACTTCGGCGCCGTGGACTGGCACGCGAAGGTGTACGTCAACGGCACCGAGGTCGCCGACCACAAGGGCGGCTACGACAAGTTCAGCGCCGACGTCACCGACGCCCTGAAGCCCGGCAGGACCCAGGAGCTGATCGTCGGCGTGTACGACCCGACCGACGCCCCGAACGGCGAGAACCCGCCGGTCGGCAAGCAGCGCCTGGACCCCTCGGGCATCTGGTACACGCCGTCGTCCGGCATCTGGCAGACGGTGTGGATGGAGCCGGTGGCCCGTGACCACGCCGAGTCCCTGAAGATCACCCCCGATGTGCGCGGCAAGCAGGTCACCGTCGAGCCGAGGGGCGTCCGCGCGGGCGTGCCGGTGCGCGCGGTGGCGTACGCGGGCAGGAAGCGGGTCGCGTCGGTGAGCGGCCGTACCGGTGAGCCGCTGCGGTTCACGATCGCCGAGCCGCGCCTGTGGTCGCCCGACGACCCGTTCCTGTACGACCTGCGCGTCACCGTCGGCCAGGGCGGACGGGCCGGGCGCACGGACACCGTACGCAGCTACTTCGGCATGCGGTCGCTGACCGTCGAGAAGATCGACGGCACCCCGCGCACGGTCCTCAACGGCAGGCCCACCTTCCTGATGGCCACGCTCGACCAGGGCTTCTGGCCGGACGGCCTGCACACCGCGCCGACCGACGAGGCCCTCGCGTACGACCTGAGGATGCACAAGGAGATGGGCTTCAACTCGGTCCGCAAGCACATCAAGGTGGAGCCCGACCGGTGGTTCTACTGGGCGGACAGGCTGGGCCTGATGGTGTGGCAGGACATGCCGTCCATGCGCTCCGACCGGAACCCGGGCGCCGCCGCGCGGGCCCAATTCGAGCACGAGATGAAGCAGATGATCGACGAGCACGCGAGCAGCCCGTCCGTCGTCATGTGGGTCACCTTCAACGAGGGCTGGGGCCAGTACGACCAGGCCCGCATCGCCGAGCAGGCCACGGCCTGGGACCCGACGCGCCTGGTCAACGGCATGTCCGGGCTCAACCTCGGAGCGGACGGCGGCAAGGGCGACATCATGGACGAGCACGGCTATCCGAGCCCGGCCATCCCGCCCCGGCCGGACGGGCGACGGGCCCTGGTCAACGGCGAGTACGGCGGCCTCGGCCTCGCGGTGCCGGGCCACGCCTGGTCGGTGCAGCAGAGCTACGTCGACGTCGACCCCGCCAAGTACACCGAGGAGTACCTCACCAAGCTCCGCGAGGTGCACGCCCTCGCCTGCAAGGGCGGCAACGGCGCCGTCTACACCCAGATCTCCGACGTGGAGGGGGAGCTGAACGGCCTGCTCACCTATGACCGCAAGGTCGTCAAGCCCGATGTGCCGCGCCTGCGCGCCGCGCACGAGGCCCTGATCAAGGACGCCTCGCAGGCGCCCGTGCGGGGTTGCGCCTGACGGCTCGTCCGACGGATCGTCGCGCCACGGCCCGCCTCCGAGAGCCGGGGGCGAGCCGCGGCCAAAGATTAACTGAGAGTATCTAGATCGTACTTGACTGTAATTGGCGGTGGGTGATTGGCTGCTTGCTCCCGTTGTCGACTCGGGAGCAAGCCATGACCTCTGAGGGCTCAGATTTGCTCGCACCGCTCGACCTCGCGTTCTGGAGCATCGATTCTCCCGAACACCCCATGCACCTGGGGGCCCTGGGCGTCTTCGACGGCGCGGCGCCCTCCACCGCCGCGCACGCCGCCGATCTGCTCGCCGCCCGCGCGGCGGCCGTCCCGGGCCTGCGCATGCGGATACGGCGGGTGCTGCTGCCGTTCGGCGGCGCCGAACGGCAGCCCGCGCCGGACTTCGACCCGCTGGACCACGTCCGTGTCGCCGCGCCCGCCAGGGATCTCCAGGCCGCGGCGGGCGCGCTCATGCAGCGCCCCCTGGACCGGGACCGGCCGCCGTGGGAGGCGCACGTCCTGCCCGCCGCCGACGGGGCGTCGTTCGCGGTGCTCTTCAAGTTCCACCACGCGCTCGCCGACGGGCTGCGCGCCCTCACCCTCGCCGCCGCGGTCATGGACCCGGTGGAGCTTCCGCCGCGGCGCGAGCCGCCGCCCGCCGTGGACCGCCCGTGGTGGCGCGCGCTCGACCCGCGCCGGCTGCCCGGCGCGGTCGCCGGGGGAGTCCGCGCCACGGTCGCCGACGTCGGGCAGGTCCTCGACATCGGCACGTCCGTGGCGCGCGCGGGCTGGGGCGTGCGCTCCTGCGACGCCCTGACCTCGTGCGCCACCGGCACCCGCCGCACCGCGGGCGCCGTCCTCGACCTCGACGACGTGCACCGCGTGCGCAAGTCGACCGGCGGCACCGTCAACGACGTCCTGATCGCCGTCGTCGCCGGGGCGCTGCGCCGCTGGCTCGACGAGCGCGGCGACAGCAGCGAGGGCGTCGAGCCGCGTGCCCTCGTCCCGGTCTCGCGCCGCCGCCCGCGCACCGCGCAGCCGCAGGGCAACCGCCTGTCCGGCTATCTGGTCCGGCTGCCCGTCGCCGACCCCGACCCGCTCGCCAGGCTCGGCGCGGTGCGTGCCGCCATGGACCGCAACAAGGAGGCGGGGCCGGGGCGCGGGGCGGGCGCGGTCGCGCTCCTCGCCGACCACGTGCCCCCGCTCGGTCACCGGGTCGGCGGGCCCGCCTTCGCGCACGCCGCCCGGCTGCTCTTCGACGTCCTGGTGACCAGCGTGCCGCTGCCCAGCCTCGGCCTGCGCCTGGCCGGGTGCCCGCTGACGGAGGTCTACCCCTTCGCGCCGCTGGCCCGCGGCCAGGCCCTCGCGGTCGCCGTGTCCACCTATCGCGGCCGGGTGCACTACGGCCTGGTCGCAGACGCCGCGGCCGTGCCCGACCTGGACCTGCTCGCGCGGTGCGTGCACGCCGAACTGGCCGGGCTCGTCGTGGCGTGCGAGGACACGCGTCGGGGCTCCCCGGGGGACGCCCGGAGGGCCGGGGGCGACCGTTCGGGTTTGGTGCCGGGCCCCCGCCCTACGTAAAGTTCCGCTTTTGGAGCTTCCGCGGTCACTTCAGACGAGCCGCGGTACGAGTGCGGTGAGGAACGACAGCGCGATGACGGTGACAGAGGACAGCCCGCGGCAGAGCGCCTCGCCGACTTCGACGGGTGCTCTTTCGGAAGCCCTGCCAAAAGCTCCGTCGCAGGCCCCGGCGGAGGCTCCGTCGGGAGCCCTCGTGGACGCTCCGTCACAGACTCCCGCGTACGGGCCCGGCATCGACCCCGAGCGGCTCGCCGTCTGCCTCGCCGTGCTCGCCGAGCTGGACGGACTCGACGTCGACCACCCCGACGCGATCACGGTACGCCGGGCGACCGCGGGCATCTACCGGACGGTGAAGCAGCGCCGCCGCCAAGAGCGCCGCGCCGCCAAGACCGCCCACGACAAGGCCGTCACCGAGGCCACCGCCACCGGCTCCGCGCAGCGCATCGACGACGAGACGGAAGGCATCCTGCCCTCGTCTGCGACGGAGAAGGGGGAGATCGCGGGGATACTCCAGCGCCCCCGCTCCTGCTACACCTGCAAGACGCGGTACGTCGAGGTCGACTACTTCTACCACCAGCTCTGCCAGGACTGCGCCGCCGAGAACCGCGCCAAGCGCGACGTCCGCGCCGACCTCAGTGGCAAGCGCGCCCTCCTCACCGGCGGGCGCGCCAAGATCGGCATGTACATCGCGCTGCGGCTGCTGCGCGACGGCGCGCACACGACGATCACGACGCGCTTCCCCAAGGACGCCGTCCGCCGCTTCAAGGCCATGGAGGACTCGGCGGACTGGCTGCACCGCCTGGAGGTCGTCGGGATCGACCTGCGCGACCCCGCGCAGGTGGTCGGCCTCGCCGAGCAGGTCGCCGAGCGGGGCCCGCTGGACATCCTGATCAACAACGCGACGCAGACGGTGCGCCGCCTGCCCGCCGCCTACGCCGCGCTCGTCGAGGGCGAGAGCGCCCCGCTGCCCGCGGGGGAGCTGCCCGCCCACCAGGTGATCGGCGCCTTCAACTCCGGCGCCGTCGGTGATCTCGGTGCTCCCGCCGCGCTGCCCGTCGGCGTCAGCGGCCTCGACGCACAGGAGGTCGCCGATCTCGCCCTGGTCGCGGGCAACGCCAGTGTCGAGCGGCACCGCGACGGCAGCGCCATCGACGCGGGCGGTCTGGTGCCGGACGTGGTGGACAGCAACACCTGGGTGCAGACCATCGAGCAGATCTCCCCGGTGGAGCTCCTGGAGACCCAGCTCTGCAACTACACGGCGCCGTTCATCCTGATCAGCCATCTGCGCCCGCAGATGGCCGAGGCCGCGAGGAAGGCGGAGAGCGGGCGCGCCTACGTCGTCAACGTCTCGGCCATGGAGGGCGTCTTCGGCCGTGGCTACAAGGGCGCGGGGCACCCCAACACCAACGCCGCGAAGGCCGCGATGAACATGGTGACGCGGACCAGCGCCCAGGAGATGTTCCAGTCCGACGGCATCCTCATGACGTCGGTCGACACCGGCTGGATCACCGACGAGCGCCCGCACTTCGACAAGCTGCGCCTCGCCGAGGAGGGCTTCCACGCCCCGCTCGACCTGGTCGACGGCGCGGCCCGCGTCTACGACCCGATCGTCCGCGGCGAGGTGGGCGAGGACCTGTACGGCGTGTTCCTGAAGGACTACAAGCCCGGCAAATGGTGACGAGTCCATAGCAGGGATGTCCGGATTCCTCCTCTTGGGCGAGCGCCATCGAGCGCGGCCGCGCTCATTTGGTTAACCTGGTGCGAACGGACGGCCACAGGGCGCACACCGGCACTCTCTCCGCCGTCCCGGGACAGGCTGCGACCCACGGCCGCGATCCCGCCCCGACACGGCGCCACCGCGACCGCGAAGACCAGTGTTCTTCCGTTACGCGACACAGAGGAGTGCGCGGTGACACCAGATCCGACCAAGCAGGAGAAACGACCGGCCGATCACGGCGGCGAGGGGGGCGGGCGGCCCCACAGGCTCCGCAGTCTGGAGGCGTGGGCCAAGGCGGCACCCATCCGGCTCGCCGGGTACGAGGATGACCTCGCCGAGCCGCACATCCTCCCCGGCATCGACTGACCCTGCGCACCCTGTACGCAGCCACCGTGCCCCCGTCGCGTCACGCGACGGGGGCACGGTGCTTCCCGGAAGGTCCGCAGGTTCGGCTCATCCGCAGGTTCAGATTTCCCGAATAAATTCTGCAAAAATACTTTTGCGGAATGCCCGGACCGCTCTACGCTCGGACCATGACCGACCACGGATGGCGCCTGCGCGTGCTCGACCCCGAGCGGGAACCCGCCGCGATCAAGGCCCTCACGCACCCGCTGCGGATCACCCTGCTCGGCCTGCTGCGCAGGGACGGCCCCGCCACCGCGAGCGAACTCGCGGCCAAGACGGGCGAGTCGTCCGCCTCCACCAGCTACCACCTGCGCGTCCTCGCGAAGCACGCGTTCGTCGCGGAGGCGGAGCACCGCGACGGACGCGAGCGGCGCTGGCGCTCGGTGCACGACGTGACCACCTGGGACCACGCGGCGATGGAGGCGTCCCCGGTAGGCAGGGACTTCGCCGTCACCATGGCCCGGCGGCAGATCGAGCACCTCGGGGCGTCCCTCGCGCAGCACGAGGCGGACATGGCCGCGGGCCGCATCGGACCGCAGTGGCGGGAGCACTCCGGCATCACCGACCTGATGCCGCGCCTGACCCCCGAATCGCTCGGCGAGCTCCAGCAGGCCTTCGAGGACAAGCTGGCGGAGCTCAGGGCACGGGACGCGGGGGACGACCGGGCCGAGCAGGTGACAGTGCTGCTCGCGACGCTGCCGGTCGCGGAGCGTGCGGGGGGTGAGCCGGAGGATGCCGGGGGAGTGCCGGGGGGCCCGGCAGTCCTGGGAGTCTCGGAGGTGTCCGGGGTCTCGGAAGTCCCGGAAGTCCCGGGAGTCCCCACGCCGCCCCCGCCGAGCGGGGCGGACAGCCCTGCCGGGGTGGACCGGCCCGCGCCGAGACGCGTGCGGGGGCACACCCATGACTGACGGGGCCACCCCCACCACCGGGGCGACCGGCGGCGCCGGGCCCGCGCCCCGGGCCGACGACGCCCTCGATCCGCTCACCGCCCGGCGGCGTTACGTCGTGGTGTGCGCGCTGTTCTGGCTGCCGCTGGGCATGGCGATCGCCCCGATGGTGGCGCTGCTCACCGAACGCGGCCTCGGCCTCGCGGCGGTCGCGGGCTGCGTCGCCGCGCACTCCCTCACCGCTGCCGTCCTCGAACTCCCCACCGGCGGCCTGTCCGACGTCCTCGGCCGGCGCGCGGTCCTCGCCGCCGCGGGCCTGCTCGACCTCGTCGCCCTGGTCCTGCACGCCCTCGGCACCACCGTGTGGGTCCTCGCCCTCGGCATGGCCCTGAAGGGCGCGGGCCGCGCCCTGTCCAGCGGCCCCGCCGAGGCCTGGTACGTCGACACAGTGCACGCGAGCGCGGGACCCGACGCCGAGCTGCGCACCGGCCTGGCCCGCGGCAACGCGGCGACCGCCGCGGCGCTCGCGGCCGGAGTCCTCGTCGGCGGCGCGCTGCCCTGGCTCCTCGGCCTCGGCCCCGACGTCGGCGCCCGCGTCGAGGAGGCCACCGGCGGGCTCGTGCTGCCGCTGTCCGCGCCCGCGCTGCTCGGGGTGCTCGTCGAGGTCGTCTTCCTCGGGTACGTGCTGACCGCGCTGCCCGAGCCGCCCCGGCCGCGGGCCACCCTGCGCGGGGTGCTGCGCGGTGTCCCCGCCACCGTCGCGGCCGGGCTGCGCCTCGGCGGCACGGACGCGCTGGTGCGGCGGATCCTGCTCGGCGCCGCCGCCGCGGGCAGCGCCCTCGTCACCGTGGAGGTCCTCACCCCCGGCCGTGCCGTCGACCTGACCGGCGCGCCGGAGACGGGCGCGGTGCTCTTCGCGGGCCTCGCCTGCGCCGGGTTCCTGTGCTCGATGGCCGGGAGCAACCTCGCGCCGCCCCTCGCCCGGCTCACGGGCGGCAGCGAACGGGCCGTCCTCGCGGGCCTCGGCGCGGCGGCGGCCGGGCTGCTGCTGCTCGGCGGCACCGCGGCAGCGTGGGTGCCCTCGGGGCCTTCCGGACCGGTCCCGCTCGCCCTCGCCGTCGTCGGCTACGCGCTCGTGTACGTCGGGCTCGGTGCCGCGGGCCCCAGCGAGAACGAGCTGCTGCACCGGCGCGTCGACAGCGCGGGCCGCGCCACCGCCCTGTCGGTGCAGTCCCTCGCCCTGCAACTCGTCGGCGCGGGCACGGGGCTGGTCGCCGGCCACCTCCCCGCGGGCGCCCCGCGCTGGCTCCTCGGCGGCACCGTCATGCTCGCGGGCGCCCTGCTGTGGGTGCGCCGCACCTCCGCGCCTGGGTCCGCCCCCGCCGCCCCCGAGTCCGCCGCCCCCGACTCCACCGCCCCCGACTCCACCGCCCCCGAGTCCGCCGACCTCGCGGGCGCCCA
Source organism: Streptomyces typhae (assembly GCF_009755605.1). GTDB lineage: Bacteria > Actinomycetota > Actinomycetes > Streptomycetales > Streptomycetaceae > Streptomyces > Streptomyces typhae. The sequence goes on along the minus strand of NZ_WPNZ01000004.1, from coordinate 333,206 downwards.
CCCCGTAGAGACCACCCCGTAGAGACCACCTCGTAGAGAAGAGAAAGGCACCCCTTGATGCGCACCCTCCACGTCGTCACGCACCCGGAGGCGACCCATCACGTCGAGAAGCTGGTCGGCGGCTGGTACGACTCCGAGCTGACGCCCGCCGGGCGGCGGTCCGCGGCGGCGATCGCGCGGGCGCTGCGCGCCGACATCCCCGACGGCGCGGACGTGGAGATCGTCTCCTCGGACCTGAAGCGCACCGCGCAGACGGCGGACGCCGTGGCCGAACTGTTCGGCGTGCGGCCGCTCCTCGACCCGCGGCTGCGGGAGAAGTCGTACGGCGAGGCGGAGGGCAGGCCCCAGGAGTGGCTCGACCGGTGCTTCGTGCCGCCACCGGCCGAGGGCGACCGGATGAACCACCACGAGGGCCCGCGCGGCGCCGAGACCCGGGGCGAGTGCGCGCGCCGCGTCCACGCGGCGGTGGCCGACCTGCTGCGCCGCCCCCGTACGCACCAGATCGTCGTCACGCACGGCTTCGCCCTGACCTTCGTCGTCACCGCCTGGATCGGGATGCCGCTCGCATCCGTGGGTTCGGTCAGCTTCCCCGTGCCCTCCGGCAGCATCACCCTGCTGCGCCAGGACGACTTCTTCCACAACCGGGGGGTCGTGCGGGTGGGAGACGTACCGGAGCCGTGAGGCTCATGAAGCACGGTCCCCCGGCGCCGGCGCGAGGACCCACATCCGGTGGTCCCAGCCGATGTCGTGGCAGGCACCGACCGTGAACCCGGCGTTCTCCGCCAGGGCGGTGAGCCGCGCGGCACTCCGTACGCCGGAGCCGAACGCGCACTTCATGCGCAGGTGGTCGAGCGGGGCGTCGGCGTCGTCCGGGTCGGCGGCGGTGACCTGTTCGACCAGGAGCAGGGTGCCGTCGGCGGCGAGCGCGGCGGCGGTCCCGGCGAGCAGGTGCGCGGCGTCCTCGTCGGCGAGCCACGCCAGCTGGCCAACGCCTTCCTGCCCGAACCCCGGCTGTGGGCGGTCTTCCTGTGCGTGGCCCTGGACGGCGTGGCCACCGGTGTGAGCGTCACCGCGCTGATGGCGGTCGCGCCGAGCCTGGTGCGCCAGGAGCAACTCCCCGCAGCCGGGGCGCTGCTCTCCCTGACCGGGGAGATCGGCTCCATCGCGGCGCCCTTCCTCGGGGGCGACGACGCTGCTGCTTCGCCGCGTCGGACCGCTGCCGCCGCTGCCGCAGGGGCGGGACGCCGAGGCTCCCGGGGGCGCGGTGGGTTGCTCGGGGGAGGGCGCGGGCGTCGGTTCGGGCAGGGGCGCGGACGACGGCTCGCTGCTCGTGGCGTTCCGCCACGCGGTGCGGGACCGCGTCGTCGGCGACCAGCGGCTGGGTGACGCGGGCCGCGCGCCCGGGGCGGCTGCTGCTCGCCGCCGCGTTCACCGGCGGCCTCGCGACCGCCGGGTTCGGGCTCAGCGGCCAGGTGGCGGTCGCCGCCGTGGCGCTGGCGGTCGCGGGCGCGGCGGGCACGGTGTACGAGATCCTCGAGTACGCCCTCGTGCAGCAGCGCACACCGGACCGGCTGCGCGGCCGGGTCGTCGGCGTCCTCACCACGCAGGGCACCGCAGGGGACGTGCTGGGCGACGTCGAAGTCGCCCTGGTGGCCCGCTGGTTCAGCCCCGCGGGCGCGGCCGTGGTGAATGGCGTGGTGTGCGCGTCGGCGGCGGCGCTGGTGGCGGTGTGCGTGCCGGGACTGCGCCGGGCGACACTGCGCGGGGCTGCTGCCTCGGTGCCGGGCGCCCCGGCGCCCGGGGCGCGCACGCTTTCGGGAACGGCGGCGCGTACGCTGCCGGAGCCCGCGGCCCGAAAAGCGGAGGCCCCGGACGCCGCGTCCGGATAGCTTCGCCCGCATGGCCGACGAACTCTTCCAGGACCCGCGGCTCGCCGCGCTCTACGACGTACTGGACCCCGACCGGAGCGACCTGGACGCGTATCTGCGGATCGTGGCGGAGTCCGGGGCGCGGCGGGTCATCGATCTGGGGTGCGGTACGGGGGTGTTCGCGCTGCTCCTCGCCGGGCGGGGGATCGACGTCGTGGGCGTCGACCCGGCGCTCGCGTCCCTCGATGTGGCGAGGGCCAAGCCGGGCGCCGAGGGGGTGCGGTGGATCCACGGCGACGGGGCGGACCTGCCCCCGCTCGGGGTCGATATCGTGACGATGACGGCAAACGCCGCCCAGCAGATCACCGGTGCCGAGGAGTGGCGGGCGACGCTGCGGGGGGTGCGGGCGGCGCTGCGGCCGGGCGGGCGGTTCGTCTTCGAGACCCGTGATCCGGCCCGGCGGGCCTGGGAGACGTGGAACCGCGCGGACTCGTACGGCGTGAGGGATGTGCCCGGGGTCGGGCAGGTCGAGAGCTGGGTCGACGTGACGGCGGTCGAGGGCCCGCTGGTGACGTTCCACTGGAGCTATGTGTTCGCGGCGTCCGGCCAGGTCCTCACCTCGCGGTCGACCCTGCGGTTCCGTGACCGCACGGAGGTCGAGGCCGGCCTCGCCGCGGAGGGTTTCCTCGTGGACGAGGTACGGGACGCTCCTGACCGCCCCGGCAGGGAGCTGGTCTTCCTGGCCCACCGGGCCCCGTAAGCACCGCCGTCGAGCCTGCGTCTGGCCGCGCAGTTCCCCGCGCCCCTTCGTGTGCGCCCCCGCCAGGGGCGCGGGGAACTGCGCGCTCAGCCCAGGGAAATCCGCAGACGCGTCTGCCGGGAACCCCGCAGATGCGTCTGCGGCTGGTTTGTGGCTGGCCGCGCAGTTCCCCGCGCCCCTTCGGGTACGGCCCCGTCAGGGGCGCGGGGAACTGCGCGCTCAGCCCAGGAAGTGCCGCAGTCGCGTCTGTCGGGTGACGCCGCAGACGCGTCTGCGGGTGGTGCGTGGCCGGTCGCGCCGTTCCCCGCGCCCCTGACGGGGGCCCTGGCGGACGCCGGGCCTACGGGGTGCGGGCCGCGGCGGTGCTCTCTCGTTCGATCAGCCGCGGCAGCGGCACCTGCACGGTACCGGCCGGACCGTCGTCGAGGAGCCCGAGCAACTCCCGTGCCGCCGTCCGCCCGAAGGACACGGTGTCGCGGGAGAGGGCGGTCAGCCACGGATGCACCATGCGGCACAGGGCCGAGTCCTCCCAGGCCACCACGGACACGTCGGCGGGGACGGCGAAGCCGAGGGACGCGGCGGCGGCCACCCCGGCGACTGCCATCACGTCGTTGTCGTACACGAGCGCCGTCGGCGGCGCCTCCGCGCCGAGGACGCGCCGCGTCACGGCGGCACCCTCCGCGTCGGAGTAGTCCGTGGTCACGGACCGCACCTCGGTGAGCCCCCGCCGCTCGGCCTCCGCCCGCAGCGTGCGCACGCGCCGCTCGGTGTGGGCGAGGCCGGGCAGCCCCGCGATGTGCACGACCCGCCGGTGGCCGAGGGCGTGCAGATGGCCGACGACGGACGCCATGGCACCCGCGTCGTCGGCCCAGACGGTGGACAGGCCGGGCCGCTGCGGCCGCCCGGGGTCGGGCACCCCACCGGTGACGACCCCGGGCAGCCCCAGCTCGGCGAGCAGCTCGGGCCGCGGGTCGTCGGTGCGGGGGTCCACCACGAGGACCCCGTCGACCCGGTGCTCCGCCCACCACCGCCGGTACACCGCGCACTCCGCGGTGACGTCCTCCACCACCTGGAACAGCAGCCCCAGTTGCCGCTCGGCGAGGACCTCCTGGATGCCCGAGATCAGCTGGAGGAAGAAGGAGTCGACGCCCAGGGTCCCGGCGGGACGCGCCACCACCAGGCCGACCGTCGCGGCCCCCTCGCCCGACAGGGCACGCGCGGCCGTGCTGGGCCGCCACCCCAGCTGCTCGGCGACCCTGCGCACCCGGTCACGGGTGATGTCGGAGACCCCGGGGCGGTCGTTGAGCGCGAAGGAGACGGCGCTCTCGGACACCCCGGCGCGCCGTGCGATGTCCTTCATGGTCGGCCGGCGTGCCGGTGACCGCTTGCCTTGCACCCGTTGCCCCTTTCCGCCGGTACGCCACCGCGCCTGCGCACCGGACTTGGCCCTGTACGGACTAATGCGCTTGAGCTGGCTCAGCCTAAAGCGCTTTAGCTTTCTGCCGCAAGGGATTCAACAAGCTCGCCTGACCTGCTAGTTCGGCAGTGCGAACGGGATCGGAACCAGCAAATCCTCCCCAATCCATTGACTTTTCACTTCCGTTCCATGCAGGGTCTGCCTCGGTGCGATTCCGACGCGGCCGACAGCGCCGCCCGCGATCGCCGCCGCCCCACGCCGGGCCGAGCAAAGGAGCCGTTCACCGTGCGTCAATACCGGAGTTCCCGGATATCGAGAAGCCCCCGCCGGGCGGTCACCGCCGCCGCCCTCGCCGCCGCCCTGCTCGGCCTGAGCGCCTGCGGCAGCGGCGACGACACCGGCTCGGCCGACGCCTCCGGCAAGGTCGAGGGCGACATCACCTTCCAGACCTGGAACCTGAAGGCCAACTTCAAGTCGTACTTCGAGTCCCTGATCGACGACTTCGAGCAGAAGTACCCCGACGCCAAGGTCAAGTGGGTGGACCAGCCCGGCGAGGGCTACGCCGACAAGATCAGCGCGGACGCCGCCGCGGGCACGCTGCCCGACGTCGTGAACGTCTCGCCCGACCTCGTGGCCCCGCTCGCCAAGGCCGGACTCGCCCTGGATCTGGACAAATCGGCCGGGAAGTATGAGAAGGAGTATCTTCCGGGCGCCTGGAAGAGCCACCAGGTGCCTGGTCTCGACGGCACGTACGCCTTCCCCTGGTATCTGAACACCGGGCCGCTGTTCTACAACAAGCGCCTGTTCAAGGACGCCGGCCTGGATGCGGACAAGCCGCCGAAGACGTACGACGAACTCTTCGCCGACGCCGAGGAACTGGCGAGGAAGAGCAAGGGCGAGGTCGCCACGCTCGCCAATGTGCCCACCATCGAGGACTTCGGCCGCTACGGCGTCCCCCTGATGAACAAGGAGGGCACCGGCTTCACCTTCAACGACGCCAAGGGCGTCGAACTCCTCACCGAGTACAAGAAGCTGTACGACGCCAAGGCCCTGGACGGCCAGGCGCTCACCGCGACCCCGGAGTCGACCGGCAAGAAGTTCCTCACCGAGGCCGTCGCCATGAACCCGGGCAGCGCGCTCGACCTGGAGAAGTTCAAGAAGGACGCGCCCCGGCTCTACGCGAACATCGGCATCACCCCGCAGATCAGCAGCACCGGCAAGGACAACATGTACGTGATGGGGGTGATGGTGAACACCCGCACCAAGCGCACTCCCGCCGCCGTGGCCTTCGCCCACTTCGTCACCGACGCGCAGCGCCAGATGTCCTTCGCCAAGAAGGTCGCCATCTTCCCCAGCACCAAGGGCTCCCTGGACGACCCGTACTTCACCAAGGAGGACGGCTCCGACCAGACCCGGGTGCGGATCGCCGCCGCCAAGTCCCTGAAGACCGCGGTGAACTACACGCCCGTGCTGTTCAGCGAGCAGATGAAGGTGGAACTGCGCAACGCCGTCGCCCGCGCCCTTCAGGGCAAGGAGAGCCCCAAGGAAGCACTTGACAACGCTGTCAAGAGCTGTGACCGGCTGCTGAAGCAGAGCTGAGCCCGGTGCCGAGCCAGCTGAGCCACCCCAGGACCAGGGAACGTACGCCATGAAGAGTCAAGGAGCAGCCGCGGCGGCCACCGCGGGGACGGGGGCCGTCCCCGCGACGGCGCGCGGCCGCCGTACCGGAGCGCCCGGCGGCGCGGGGAAGCGGGGGGACCGCGGCGGCGCGCGGGGCACCGCCGGGAACGGGTCCAACGGGCAGGGGCCCGCCGGGCGCCGCGTCCGGCGCCAACTCGTCACCAGCCCCTGGCTGTTCGCCGCCCCGGGTCTCGCGATCGTCGGCGTCTTCATCCTCTATCCGTTCGTCAGCACCGTCGTGAACTCCTTCACGGACAAACGGCAGCTGATCGAGGGCAAGTACGTCGGCCTCGCGAACTTCCGCGAGCTGCTGCACGACGACATGTTCTGGATCGGCCTGCGCAACAGCACGCTGTACGTCCTCGTGGTGGTGCCCGCACTCGTCGTCCTGCCGCTGCTGCTCGCGCTCCTGGTGCAGAAGCAGATCCCCGGCATCACGTTCTTCAGGTCCGCCTTCTACACGCCGGTGGTCGCCTCCATCGTCGTGGTCGGCCTGATCTGGGTGTGGATGCTCGACGAACGCGGCCTGGTGAACGCCGTCCTGGAGGCGGTGGGCGCGGACAAGGTCGGCTTCCTCAGCGACCAGTGGCTGCTGCTGTTCTCCGCCATGGCCGTCACGGTCTGGAAGGGCCTCGGCTACTACATGATCATCTATCTCGCGGCGCTCGCGAACGTGCCCCGTGAACTGCACGAGGCGGCCGCCGTGGACGGCGCGGGACCGGTCCGCCGGTTCCTCTCCGTCACGGTCCCCGCGGTCCGCTCCACCATGGTGCTCGTCGCCGCCCTGTCCTCGGTGGCCGCCTTCAAGGTCTTCTCCGAGGTGTATCTGATGGCGGGCCCCACCGGCGGGCCCGCGGGCGAGGACACCACCCTCGTGATGCTCGTGCAGCGCACCGGCACAGGACTGACCGGACGGGTCGGCTACGCCTCCGCGATCTCCGTGGTCATCTTCGTCGTCACCGTCGCGCTGATGCTGCTCGTGCTGCGCGCGGACCGGAAGGAGGACGCGTGATGGCCGCGTCGAGGACGACCGCCGGGGCTCCTGCTCCGACGGAGCAGCGCCCCGCCCGCAAGGGCCGCACCCGGGTCAGGGACGAGAACGGCCGGCGCATGCCGCTGTGGGAGCTGATCCTGCGGTACGCCCTGCTCCTCGGTGTGCTCGCCCTGATGATCGGGCCGTTCCTGTGGCAGCTCTCGACGTCCCTGAAGGGCCCGCACGAGAACATCTTCAGCTCGCCCCCGAGCTTTCTGCCCTCCGACCCCACCCTGCACAACTACACCCGCGTCGCCGACACCATCCCCGTGTGGGACTACGCCCTGAACTCCCTGAAGGTCGCCGCCGCCAACGTCTTCACCAACTGCGTGGGCGCGGCGCTCGCCGGGTACGCCCTCGCCCGGCTGCGCTACCGGGGCCGCAAGGCGGCCACGCTGGTGTTCATCCTGGCCATGCTGGTCCCCGTCGAGGGCATCATCATCGCCCAGTTCACGACGATGCGGGACCTCGGCCTGAACAACACCCTGATGGGCGTGCTCCTGCCCGGCTGTGTCTCGGCTCTCAACGTGCTCCTGATGCGCAACGCCTTCCTCAATTTGCCCTACGAGGTGGAGGAGGCCGCGTTCGTGGACGGCGCCAACGTGTGGCAGCGGTTCTTCCGCATCGCCCTGCCCGCAGTGAAGGGCACCCTCGCCGTGGTGGCGATCTTCGCCTTCATGGGTGCCTGGGACGACTTCCTGTGGCCGCTGATCGTGCTCAGCGACCCCGACAAGTTCACCCTCACCATCGGCCTCAACTACCTCCACGGCACCTTCGCCAACGACGAACGCCTCGTCGCCGCGGGCACAGTGATCGCGGTCCTGCCGCTGATCGTGCTCTTCGCCTGCCTCCAGCGGTACTTCTTCCGCGGTGTCGGCGAGGGCGCGGTCAAGGGCTGACGGCCACCGCGCGACCTGCCGCGACCTCACCCGCCGTGCCCGCGCCCCGCACCGCCCCAGCTCCCAGAACCAGGATCCGCACGCATGACGTCTGACGACACGACCGGCGCGGCCCCCGCCGCCCGGCCCCGCTTCGGCGCCAACTACACCCCGAGCGAAGGGTGGTTCCACCACTGGCTCGACTTCGACCTCGACGCCGTACGCCGCGACCTCGACGGCGTCGCCGCGCTCGGCCTCGACCACGTCCGGGTCTTCCCCGTCTGGCCGTACTTCCAGCCCAACCGCACCCTGATCAGGCCGCGCGCCGTCGAGCAGCTCGTCGCGCTCGCGGACGCCGCCGCCGAGCGGGGACTCGACGTCAACGTCGACGGCCTCCAGGGCCACCTGTCGAGCTTCGACTTCCTGCCCGCCTGGACCCAGACCTGGCACCGCCGGAACATCTTCACCGACCCGGATGTGGTGTCCGGGCAGGTCGTCTACCTGCGCACCCTCGCCGCCGCCCTCGCCGACCGGCCGAACTTCATCGGCATGACCATCGGCAACGAGATCAACCAGTTCGCGGCGGGTCCGCACCCCGACCCCGACCGCATCACCCCCGAGCAGGCGGACACCTGGCTGCGCACCGTCCTCGCCGCCTGCGAGGAGGGCGCCCCCGGCAGGCTGCACCTGCACGCCGAGTACGACGCCGCCTGGTACCAGGACGACCAGCCGTTCACGCCCGCGCAGGCCGCCACGATCGGTGCCGTCACCGCCGTGCACTCCTGGGTGTTCAACGGCACCGCCCAGCGGCACGGCCGTGATGGCGTCGCCACCGGGCAGCACGCCGCGTACATGATCGAGCTGTCCAAGGCGTGGGCCCTGGAGGCGCACCGGCCTGTGTGGCTCCAGGAGGTCGGCGCGCCCGCCCCGCTCATACCGCCGGACGCGGCCGCGGACTTCACCGAGGCCACCGTGAACGCGGCGCTCGACTGCGCGGACGTGTGGGGTGTCACGTGGTGGTGCTCCCACGACGTGTCCCGGTCGCTCGCGGACTTTCCCGAGCTTGAGTACAGCCTCGGGCTGCTGACGAACGACGGGCGGGTGAAGCCCGCCGGGGAGGCGTTGGCGCGGCTCGCCAAGGAGGGGCGGGACCGGGCCGCGCCCGCGCCCCGGACCACCGCGCTCGTCGTCGATGCCGGGGCCGGGTTCGGCGGGCGGTCCGTGTGTGCTCCCGGGGGTGCGGTGTTCGAGGCGTTCGCCTCGCTGGTGGGGGACGGGGTGCGGCCCGCCCTTGTCCTCGCGGAGCGGGCGGAGGAGGCGGGTCACCTGGCCGCCCGGGGGATCCGGGAGGTGGTCCGGCCGGCCGACGTCCTGGGCTGAGGCGGGGTCCCTGCCGGGGGCTCCCCAGTCCCGCCCCTTCCCGTAACCAGGGGGCTGCCGCCCCCTGGACCCCCGCTTATCGGCGCTTCGCGCCTCGTCCTCAAACGCCGGACGGGCTATCCACAGCCCCTCCGGCGTTTGAGGAGCGGGGTCCGGGGCGCCCCGCGAGGACCCACCACCCCGTACCGCAACCACGAACGACCACCACCCCCTGACACGGAGACCCCACATGCACGACGACCGCACCCTCGTGGAGGGCCGCCTCAAGCGCGTCCTCGACGAGCGCATCCGCCCCGCCGTATATCCCGCCTCCGTCCCCCTGGACGTAGCCGTCTGGAACGCCCCGGGCGAACCGGTCCCGGTCGCCGAGGGCCTGGCCGCACAACCAGGGCCCACCGAGGTGGGCGCCCGCTGGGGCGCGCCCTGGGGGACCAGCTGGTTCCGGGTGTCGGGCACGGTCCCGGCGGAGTGGGCGGGGAAGACGGTCGAGGCGATCCTCGACCTCGGGTTCGACGAGAACATGCCGGGCTTCCAGTGCGAGGGCCTGGTGTACCGGCCGGACGGCACCCCGGTGAAGGGCCTGAACCCGCGCAACCAGTGGGTGCGCGTCGCCGCCCCGGCCGAGGGCGGCGAGGAGGTGCGCCTGCACATCGAGGCCGCCTCGAACCCGGTGATCCTCGACTACCACCCGTTCCTGCCGACGCAGCTCGGCGACAAGGAGACGGCGGGCAGCGAACCGCAGTACCGCCTGGAGCGCATGGACCTCGCCGTCTTCGACGAGACGGTGTGGCAGCTCGTCGTCGACCTGGAGGTCCTCGGCGAGCTGATGCAGGAGCTGCCCGTCGACTCGGGCCGCCGCCACGAGATCCTGCGGGCCGTCGACCGCGCCCTGGACGCCGTCGACCTCCAGGACGTCAACGGGTCGGCGGGCGCAGCCCGCGCCGAGCTTCAGGGCGTGCTCGCCGCGCCCGCGCACGACTCCGCGCACCGCGTCAGCGCCGTCGGGCACGCGCACATCGACTCCGCCTGGCTGTGGCCGCTGCGCGAGACGGTGCGCAAGGTGGCGCGTACGACGTCCAACATGACGGCGCTGCTCGACGACGAGCCGGACTTCGTGTTCGCCATGTCGCAGGCCCAGCAGTGGGCGTGGATCAAGGAGCACCGGCCCGAGGTGTGGGCGAAGGTGAAGAAGGCCGTCGCCGACGGGCGGTTCGTTCCCACCGGTGGCATGTGGGTGGAGTCCGACACCAACATGCCGGGGTCGGAGGCCATGGCGCGGCAGTTCGTGCACGGCAAGCGGTTCTTCCTGGAGGAGTTCGGCGTCGAGAACGACGAGGCGTGGCTGCCGGACACCTTCGGGTTCGCGGCGGGGCTGCCGCAGATCATCAAGGCGGCCGGTGCCAAGTGGCTGCTCACACAGAAGATCTCGTGGTCGCAGACCAACAAGTTCCCGCACCACACCTTCCAGTGGGAGGGCATCGACGGCACCCGGATCTTCACGCACTTCCCGCCCGTGGACACGTACAACTGCTCCATGAAGGGCAGTGAGATCGCCCACGCGGCCAAGAACTTCAAGGACAAGGGCGTTGCCCGGCACTCGCTCGCGCCCACCGGCTGGGGCGACGGCGGTGGCGGCACCACCCGCGAGATGATCGCCAAGGCCGGGCGGATGCGCGACCTGGAGGGGTCGGCGACCGTGACGTGGGAGACCCCGGCCGCGTTCTTCGAGAAGGCCGAGGCCGAGTACCCGAACGCGCCGGTCTGGGTCGGCGAGCTGTACCTGGAGCTGCACCGCGCCACCCTCACCAGCCAGGCGGGCACCAAGCAGGGCAACCGCCGCAGCGAGCACCTGCTCCGGGAGGCCGAGCTGTGGGCGGCCACGGCCGCCGTGCACGCCGGATTCCCGTATCCGTACGAGGAGTTGGACCGGATCTGGAAGACGGTGCTGCTGCACCAGTTCCACGACATCCTGCCCGGCTCGTCGATCGCCTGGGTGCACCGCGAGGCCCGCGCCACGTACGCGGCCCTCGCGGCCGACCTGGACGCGATCATCACCGCGGCCCAGCGGGCCCTCGCGGGCGAGGGCACCGGCACCCTGGTCTTCAACTCCGCGCCGCACACCCGTGAGGGCGTCCCCGCGGGCGGTGCCGCGGCGCCCGCGGCGGTCGGCGAGGCCGCGATCGCCGCGCGCGCGGACGGCGGGTACCTCCTGGACAACGGGCTGCTGCGGGTCGAGATCGACGCCCGGGGGCTCGTCGTCTCCGCGTACGACATCGGTGCCGGGCGCGAGACCGTCGCCCCGGGCGCCGCCGCCAACCTGCCCCAGCTGCACGCCGACTTCCCGAACATGTGGGACGCCTGGGACGTCGACGAGTTCTACCGCCACTCCGTGACCGATCTGACGGACGCCGAGGAGGTCGTCGCGGGGGAGCCGGGCGAGGGCGCCTCCGTGCGTGTCGTGCGGCGCTTCGGGGCCTCGCGGCTCACCCAGGTCCTCACCCTCGCGCCGGGCGAGCGCCGCCTGGACATCGACACGGAGGTCGACTGGCACGAGACGGAGAAGTTCCTGAAGCTGGCCTTCCCCCTCGACGTGCACGCCGAGCGGTACGCGTCGGAGACCCAGTTCGGGCACTTCCACCGTCCCACGCACACCAACACCAGCTGGGAGGCCGCCAAGTTCGAGGCGTGCAACCACCGGTTCCTGCACATCGAGGAGCCCGGCTGGGGCGTCGCCCTCGTCAACGACTCGACGTACGGGCACGACGTGACCCGTGCCGTGCGGGACACCGACTCCGGCACGACCACGACGGTGCGTGTGTCGCTGCTGCGGGCGCCGCGGTTCCCCGACCCCGAGACCGACCAGGGGGTGCACCGGTTCCGGCACGCCCTGGCGCCCGGGGCGGGCATCGTCGACGCCGTGCGGGAGGGCTACCGCATCAATCTGCCCGAGCGCCGCGTCACCGGTGCCGGGGACGCGGTGGCGCCGCTGGTCTCCGTCGGTGACGACGCCGTGGTGGTGACGGCCGTGAAGCTCGCCGACGACGGCAGCGGCGACGTCGTGATCCGCTTCCACGAGGCGCGCGGCGGGCGCGCCCGGACGACGCTCACCCTCGGCTTCGACGCCGGGTCCGTCGCGGTGACGGACCTCCTGGAGCGGCCGATCGACGGGGCGGCGGCCCCGGAGCGGGACGGCGGTGTGCTCACGGTGTCGCTGCGGCCGTTCGAGCTGGTGACGCTGCGGGTGGCCCGCGGCGTCTGAGCCCCTCCGCGGTGGGTGGGGAGGGGCCCTCTCCCCCCACCGCCCGGCCCGCTTCCTCACCTGCCGTGCATGGCGACCGCGTCCGCGGCCATCTGGTCGAGGAAGCGCTGGAGCGCGTCGTTGAACGCGTCCGGGCGCTCCATGTTGGGGTAGTGCGCGCAGTTCTCGACGGTGACCGTGCGGCCGTCGGCCACGGAGTCGGCGAGGCGCGCGGCCATGCCCTTGCAGTTGTCGGAGTCGACGGCGCCGCTCAGGGCGAGCACGGGCACGTCCAACTCGGCGGCGCGCGCCCAGGTGTCGGTGACCGGCAGGATGCTCGGCGGCTCGTTGCCCGTGTGCTTGCTCAGCGTGTGCGTGACCATGTCGCGCACCCGGACGATCACGTCCTGGTCGACGTCGTCGAAGGTGCGGTGCGGCCCCGCCACGAACAGCAGGTGCGCGGCGGCGAACCCGGCCGCGTCACCGGCGGCCGCCGCCCGCGCCCACTCCGCCTGGATCGCCTTCACCCAGGGGTCGTCGAACTCGGGTTCGCTGGTCCCGGCGCCGCTGACCACCAGGGCCCGGACGAGAGCGGGGTGTTCGAGTGCGGTGTCCACCGCGATGCCCGCGCCCATCGAGAGCCCGACGAGCACGGCAGGACCGACGTCCAGGTGGCGCAGGAGCGCGGCGAGGTCGTCGGTCTGGCGGAACGGCACGCTCGCGTTCGACGACCAGCCGTGGCCGCGGACGTCGGGGGCGATGACGCGGAAGTTCCGGGAGAAGTGGGCGATCTGCTCGTCCCACATGCGGTGGTCCACGAAGCCGCCGTGCAGCAGGACCAGCGGAGCGCCCCAGCCGGAGTCGCGGTAGGCGAGCGGGCCGTCGGGGGTGTCGAGGAAGAAGACGTCAGGGGTGTCTGTCATGACAACCAAGGTGTCATCTCCGATCAACTTTGACAACCAAGGTGTCATGTTGACGGGACCGGCCGGGCGTCCGCCCTGGCCTCCAACTTGACACCTCAGGTGTCATACTGGCGTCGTGACCGACGCCGCGGAACCCCTGCCCCCCGATGACCTCGCCGCCCGCCTCACCGAGGTGTTCGACCTCGTGGGCCCGCTGTACCGGCGGGTGCAGCGCAAGGTGGAACTGGCCGCCCCGCTCGACGGGCTCTCCGTGGGCACCCGGGCCGTCATGGTCCTGCTGCGCGAGCACGGCCCGATGACCGTCCCGCAGATGGGCCGCGCGCAGTCCCTGAGCCGCCAGTTCGTCCAGCGCATGGTGAACGAGGCGGCGTCCCGCGGCCTGGTCGAGAGCATCCCCAACCCGGCCCACCAGCGCTCCTCCCTGATCCGTCTGACCGGAGCGGGCACCGCGGCCGTCACCGCCGTCCTGGACCGCGAGAGCGCGCTCCTGCGCCAGGTCGGCGGCGGCCTCACCGACGCCGACGTGACGGCCTGCGTCCATGTGCTGACGCGGATGCTGGCGCTGTTCGACGACGTCGACGTCGACTGAGGCCGGGCCGGGCCCCGCGTCAGTTGCCGATGGTCGCCAGCGCCGGGCGGAACGCGGTGAAAGCGCCGTCGACCGGCTGCGGCGGCGTCCACGTGGTGGCGGGGAACCTGCTCCACCAGATCCGCTCGTCCCCGCCCGCGCCCTTCCACGTCATGTAGACCGAGCCGGAGTACACGGCGAGGGCCGGGCCGACGCTGCTGAGGGCGCCCGGCACGGGCTGGGGAGCCGTCCAGGCCGTCGAGCCCGCGTGGAGACGGCTCCACCAGATCCGCTCGTCGCCCCCGGCTCCCTTCCACGCCATGTGCAGGCCCCCGCCGGGCGGCCCGGCCAGGGCGACGCCCGCGCTGGTCAGGGCGCCCGGCACCGGCTGCGGGCCGGTCCAGTCGTTGGTGCCGCTGTCGCCGCCCCGGTAGGTGTTCCACCAGATCCGCTCGTCCGCGTCGGCGCCTCGCCACGCCATGCGCGGCACCCCGTAGGTGCCGATGTGGTCGACGGCGAGGGCGGGCCCGAAGCCGGTGAGGGCGCCGGGGACGACCTGCGGTGCCGTCCAGCGCCCGAACCGGCTGTTCCACCAGACGCGCTGGTCCCCGCCGAGCCCGCGCCACGCCATGAGGACGCCCGCGTACGGGGCGAGGGCGGGGCCGACCTTGGTGAGGGCGCCGGGCACCGGCTCAGGTCCGGTCCAGGTGGTGCCGTCGAGGCGGTTCCAGAAGATCCGCTCGTCGCCCTCCACGCCCTTCCACGCCATGTGCAGGGCCCCGCCGGAAGGACCGGCCAGGGCGACACCGCCACTGGTGAAAGCGCCCGGCACCGGTTGCGGGCCGGTCCAGCCGCCGTCGTTCCGTACGCCGTTCCAGAAGATCCGCTGGTCGCCGCCGAGCCCCCGCCACGCCATGTACGTACTGCCGTCGCTGTACGTACCGCCGTCGCTCGCGCGGGCTCTCGCGCGCGGCAGGCCGTACGCCTCCGGGGCGGCAAGGCCCGGCACCCCCGCCGCCGCGACCGCCGCCGCGCCCAGGCCGAGCGCCTGACGGCGGCTCAGCGCGGTGGGTGTGCGTAATGCCCGTGCCTGTGACGCCTTCATGATGTGCCCCCTCGGTCGTGGAACCGCCCGCGCGGACAGGGGCGCGGGCCCGTCGACCATGCCGGGGGAGGGCGGCCGCAGGCAACGGCTGTTCCGCTGACCGGAACGGCGCCGCGCCGCCGGGTGCGGGTACGGCTCCCTGCCCGCGGTCCGGGAGCCGCTACGGCCTCCTCCCGCGCGGCGAGGAGAGCCGGGTCGGCGGCCAGAACTCCCGTACGTAGGTCCGCCGCCACCACACCCCGTCCGCCCGCAGCTCCCGCCACGTCGCGAACCGGTACCGGTAGAGCCCGGCCCGCACCTGCGCGGGCGGCGCGTCGGCGGGGAACGGCACCCGGCGCAGGAGCCGCAGCGTGTCCCGGTCCCCGTCGAGCAGCCGCTCCACGAACGGTCCGAACCAGGCGCGGGCGTACGCGGGGGAGAGGCCGGCGAACCACATCATCCAGTCGAGCCGCAGATGGTAGGGCGCGAACTGCCGCGGCCACCGCCGTACGTCGCCGGGCTTGCCCCTGAACTCGTACTCCAGCCACACCGAGTCCGCCCCCGGCACCGTGTCCGCCGTGCCCTCGATCACGACTTCCTGCCGCAGCCGGTTGACGCTGCCGAACGCGCCGTAGGAGTTGACCAGGTGCAGCGGGTCGAAGGAGAAGTTCATGAGCTGCCGCCGCGAGAACAGGTTGCGGGCCGGGCGCAGGCTCAGGCCGAGCAGCGCCGCCGTCACGACGAGGACGAGGACCTCGTACCACAGCGGCGGCGCCGCGAGATCCGTGGGCGGGGCCGCCGTGTCACCGAACAGGAGCGGGAAGTCGACGGCGCTCACCGCGAGCACGATCGTCAGCCAGTTCAGCCACGCGAAGTTGCCGGAGAGCACCAGCCACAGCTGCGTGGCGATCATCAGCAGGGCCGCGCCCGTGGCGACCGGCTGCGGGGTGAAGAGGAGGAAGGGCACGACGAGCTGGGTGACGTGGTTGGCGGCCGCCTCGACGCGGTGCACCGGCCGCGGCAGCCGGTGGAAGAACCAGCTCAGCGGCCCCGGCATGGGCTGGGTCTCGTGATGGAAGTACAGGCAGGTCAGCTTGCGCCAGCAGGCGTCGCCCCGCATCTTGATCAGCCCGGCGCCGAACTCGACCCGGAACAGCACCCAGCGCAGCAGGAACAGCACGAGCACGGGCGGCGCCACGTCGTCGCCCGCGAGGAACACGGCGAGGAACCCGACCTCCAGCAGCAGCGACTCCCAGCCGAAGCCGTACCAGGTCTGCCCCACGTTCACGATCGACAGATAGAGCACCCACGGCACCGACCACAGCAGCATCGCCGCCCACAGCGGAAGCAGCCCGTCGGCGCCCGCGAGCAGCGCCGCCGCGACCGCGCACCCCGTCCAGGCGCACAGCGCGAAGAACCGGTCCGAGTAGTGCAGGTGGAAGAGGCCGGGGGCCCGGCGGAAGGGCACGTTCGCGACGAACCGCGGCACCGGCAGCATGCCGCGCGCCCCGATGAGCGCACGGAACTGCAGCGCCGCGCCCAGGAAGGCCACGAGATACAGCGCGGCCAGCATCCGCTGGAGGACGAGGCGGCTGAGCCAGTAGGAGTCCGCCGTGAACCACTCCACCCCTCCATTGTGACCAGGAGCGGGGAATGAGTCCTGTGCGCCGCGGATCCGGCGGGTGCGGGGCCCCGCGCCGCGGGCCCGGCGCCCGCCTCAGCGCGACGGCGCCACCAGGCCCGTCTCGTACGCGATGATCACCAGATGCACCCGGTCCCGTGCCCCCAGCTTGGCGAGGAGCCGTGTCACATACGTCTTGGCGGTGGCGACGCTGATGTGCAGCCGCCCGGCGACCTCGGAGTTGGTCAGGCCGCCGCCGACCAGCGTGAGGACCTCCCGCTCACGGTCGGTGATGCCCGCGAGGCGCGTGCCGGGGCCCGGTGGCGGGGCGGCCGCGGGGCGCTCCGCGAACTCCTTGATCAGGCGGCCGGTCACGTTCGGCGCGATAAGACCGTCCCCGGCGGCGACGACGCGGACCGCGGTGAGGATCTCGTCCAGGGCCATGTCCTTGACGAGGAACCCGGACGCTCCGGCGCGCAGCGCCCCGTACACGTAGTCGTCGTCGTCGAACGTGGTGAGGACGACGACGCGGGGGGTGGCCGCCGCGCCGGGGCCGGTGATCAGCCGGGTGGCCTCGATGCCGTCCATGCCGGGCATGCGGATGTCCATCACCACGACGTCGGGGCCGAGTTCGGCGGTGCGGCGGACCGCCTCGCTCCCGTTCCCGGCCTCGCCCACGACCTCCAGGCCGTCGGCCTCGGCGATGACCATCCGGAGCGCGGCGCGCACGAGCGGCTGGTCGTCGGCGAGCAGGACCCGCACGGGCGCCGCGGTCATCGCACGGCCTCCGGCACGGGCAGCCGCGCCGCGACCCGGAAGCCGCCGCCGGGGCGTGGCCTGGCGGAGAACTCGCCGTGCAGCAGGCCGACGCGCTCCCGCATGCCCAGCAGGCCGTAGCCGCCGCCCGCACCGGAGGCCGGACCGGACCCCGCCGAGGTGCCCGCACCGGGTCCCGCCCGGACGCCCGGACCGGGCCCGGGGGCGCCACTGCCGCCGTTCAGGACCTCGATGGACAGATCGTCGCCCCGTCTGTCGACCGTCACCCGGCAGGAGCGGGTGCCCGCGTGCCGCACCACGTTGGTGACGGCCTCCTGGATGATGCGGTACGCCGACACGTCGATCTCCGGGGGCAGCGGTCCGCGCCCGCCGAGCCAGCGCACGTCGACGCGCACACCGGCGGCCGTGGTCGCGGCCGCGAGCCGGTCGACGTCCGCGAGGCCGCAGCCGGGGTCGAGCGGAGCCGCCTCGGGGGTCCCGCCGGGCTCGGCGGCGCGCAGCGCGCCGAGCATCCGGCGCAGCCCCGAGAGGGTCTCGCGGCTCGCGGTCTCCACCGCGCCGAGCGCCTCGCGGGCCCGGTCGGGGCGGGTGTCGATGACGCGCCGTGCCGCACCCGACTGGAGCGCGACGATGCCGATGCTGTGGGCCACCATGTCGTGCAGCTCGCGCGCGATGCGCAGCCGCTCCGCGGTGACGGCCTGGGCCGCGGCCCCGGCCCGCAGCTCCTCGGCGTGCTCACGGGACCGGCGGGCCGCGGCGCCGAGCAGCCAGGCGACGACGGCGGTCAGCGCGACGGTCAGCTCGGCGGACGTGCCGACCACCCAGCCGCAGGCGAGGCGCGTGCCCAGATAGGCGGTGAGGGTGCCGAGCGCCAGGGCGAGGGCGACGGCGCCGGTCCTGCGCGGCCGGGTCGCGGCGACGGCGTACACCGCGACGTCGGCGGCCAGGAACTGAAGCAGGGGGATCTCCGCCACGCTCAGGGTCGTCGACGCGAGAGCCGACGCGCCGAGGAGGAGGCCGAGCCCGGCCAGCGGCCGCCGGTCGAGGACACCGCTGCCCGCGAACGCGAGGGCCGTGGCCACGGCCAGCATCACCAGGCCGTCCCAGCGGAAGAACAGGACGCCCTGCTGGGCCGGTTCGGCCTCGCCGGGCAGCCGGAAGCGCGTGAGGAACGTGAACACCGACCCCACGCACCAGGCCGACGCCGTCCACGCGCCCGGCGGCAGACGCTTGAGCAGGGGAGGTGCCGATGTCGCGGACATGCCCGCATCGTAATCGCGTGCTCACCGGTGCGGATCGGGCCACGGGTGTACGACCGGGGTCGACATCCCCGGCGCCGATTGTCCGCGGTCGGCCGATGCCCCGGACGCCCCGCCCCCGGCACCGTCGACGCATGATCGAAGTCAAGGACCTGACGAAGCGCTTCGGCGCGACGACCGCCGTCAAGGACCTCACCTTCACGGTGCGGCCCGGACACGTCACCGGCTTCCTCGGCCCGAACGGCGCCGGCAAGTCCACCACCCTGCGCACGATCCTCGGCCTGAGCGCGCCCTCCGGGGGCTCCGTCACCGTCGCCGGGCGGGCCTTCGGCGACCGTCGGCGCGGCCTGCGGCACGTGGGCGCGCTCCTGGACGCGGGCGACGTGCACGGCGGCCGCAGCGCCGCCGCGCACCTGGCCGTGCTCGCCCGCGGCAACCGCATCCCGCGCGGCAGGGTGGACGAGGTGCTCGCGGAGGTCGGCCTCGCCGGGGCGGCGGGGCGCCGCCGCGTCGCCGGGTTCTCCCTCGGCATGAGGCAGCGCCTCGGCATCGCCACCGCCCTGCTCGGCGACCCGCCGGTGCTCCTCTTCGACGAGCCCCTGAACGGCCTCGACCCGGAGGGCGTGCTGTGGGTCCGCGGACTCTTCCGGCGCCTGGCGGCCGAGGGGCGCACGGTCCTCGTGTCCAGCCATCTGATGTCCGAGATGGAGCACACGGCCGACGAGCTGGTCGTCATCGGCCGCGGTGAACTCGTCGCCGCCGAGAGCCTCGCCCGGTTCGCGGCCCGCGGCACCGGCGCGGGCGTCACGGTGCGCACCCCGCGCCCCGCGGACCTCACCGACGTGCTGACGGCCGCGGGGGCGACCGTCAGCGGGCACGGGCCGCTCCTCGACGTCACCGGCCTGGACGCGCCCCGCATCGGCGACCTCGCCTGCCGCCACGCCCTGCCCCTGCACGAACTTGCCCCCCGCACTGCCTCCCTGGAGGAGGCGTTCATGGAACTCACCGCCGACAGCGTCGAGTACGCCGCAGGAGAATCCCGATGACCGGTGTCCGTACGAGCCTTCGGACCGTGCCGCCGCCGGAGCCCGCCGCCCGCTTCCGCGACCTCCTCGCCGCCGAGTGGCTGAAGCTGTGGTCGCTGCGCTCCACGCCCTGGGCGTATCTGATCGCCGCGCTCGCCGTCGTCGGCCTCAACGTGGGTCAGGCGTACGACACCTACCGCTACTGGACGACGCGGAACACGGCTGACAAGGCCCGCTTCGTCCACGACGGCATCCCCCTCGCCGAGGCCTTCACCGCCGACGCGGCGTCGATCCTCATGCTCGCGGCCGGGGCCGTCGGCGCCGTGACCGTCGTGGGGGAGTACGCGACGGGGCTGATCCGGACGACGTTCGCGGCCGTGCCCGACCGCCGTGCGGTCCTCGCGGCCAAGGCGGCGGTGCTCGCCGGTGCCACCACCGTCCTCGGCGCCCTGATCGCGGGGGTGTCCTTCTTCGCGACCCAGGCGATCCTGTCCGGGCGGGACATCGGCGTCTCCGTCGGCCACCCCGGCGCCCTGCGCGTCATGGTGGCGTCCGCGCTGCTCATGCCGGTGTCCGCGCTGGTGGGCATGGCCGTCGGCGCCCTGCTGCGGCAGCCGGGCGCCACGATGGTGGCGACCTTCGCGACGCTCCTGGTCCCGCCGCTGGTGGTGAGCCAGTACCGGTACTGGTCCGCCCTGCTCGCGCACGCCCTGCCCTATGCCGCGTGGCAGCGCCTGACCGGGGCCGGCTCGCAGACCGTGGCGTATCCGTGGACGCAGGGCGGGGCCTGGACGGTGTACGCGGCCTGGGCGCTGGGAGCCGTTGCGGTCACCGTGTTCACCGTCGGCAGGCGGGACCAGTAGGGCGGGTCCCCGTCACCCGTCCGCCGCACCCGTCCGCGCCCGTGTCCGGTGACGCGGCGGGCAGCGCGCGGGGCGGTGTCCCCGCGTCCACATGCGCTGCTCCGAGGGTGCGCCTAGCGTTGGCGCATGGACGCGGGCACGGGCGGTGTCGAGGCGGCGCTGCGGCGCTGCGGCAGCACTGCATCCGCAGCGAAGGCCTGCGCGTCCGCGCCGGGGGCTCCAGCATCCGTACCGGAGGAGGCGGCGTCGGAGTGTGCCTTCACCTGCTTCCTGGACCGCCACGGCTCCGCCCTGGGCATGGGCAGCTTCGAGTGGGACCTCAGGGCCAACGTGCTGCTCCTGGACGAGGCCGGGCTCGCCCTCTTCGACATGCGGCGCGACGAGTTCGACAACCGGCCGCAGAGCCTCGCCGTCAGGGTGCCGCCGGGCGAGGCCCACCGCCTGGACGTCCAGGTGTCCCAGGCACTCAAGAGCGGCGACATCGGCTACGGCGCGTACTTCCGGGTGCGCCTGCGCGACGGCACGATGCACTGGCGGCACACCCAGGGCCACGTCCTGCACGACGGCTCCGAGCGGCCGCAGCGCATCGTGGGCGTCATCCGTGACGCCAACCAGGAGCTGAGCGACAGCACGGCGCACCGCGAACGCGTCGAGGAGGAGGCGGACCGGCGCCGCCGCACCAGCGTCGTGCAGGGCACCACGGCGGCCCTGGCGCACGCCCGTACCGTCGCCGACGTCATCGACGTCCTGAACGACGCCAGGGGCCTCGCGCACCTGGGCGCCTCGCACCTGGTCATGGGCCTGGTCGAGGCCGGCAGGATCCGCCTGGTCGCGGAGGGCCCACCGGAGGGCTACGTACCGGGCACCCGGCTCACCCGCGTCGACGAGCCGTACCCCATGGGCGAGGTGGTGCGCACGCTGGCGCCGCGCTACATCGAGACGCCGGAGGACTTCGCCTCCTCCTACCCGCAGCTGTGGCCGCACATCGAGCACCTCGGCATCACCTCGGCCGCCTATCTGCCGCTGATCGCCCAGGCCAAGCCGCTCGCCGTGCTCGGCCTGCTCTACCAGGACCGCACCGGCTTCACACAGGAGGAGCGCACCGTCCTCGTGGCCCTCGGCAGCAGCATCGCGCAGAGCCTCCAGCGGGCCATGCTGTACGAGCAGGAGAAGGACCTCGCGCAGGGCCTCCAGCAGGCCATGCTGCCCCGCACCATCCCCGGCGTGCCCGGCGCCGACATCGCCGTGCGCTACCGCAGCGCGGCACTCGGCCGCGACATCGGCGGCGACTGGTACGACGTGATCCCGCTGCCCGGCGGCCGCGTCGGCGCCGTCATCGGCGACGTACAGGGCCACGACACGCACGCGGCGGCGGTCATGGGCCAGCTCCGCATCGTGCTGCGCGCGTACGCCGCCGAGGGCCACACCCCCGCCACCGTGATGGCGCGCGCCTCCGGTTTCCTGCACGAGCTGGACACCGACCGCTTCGTGACCTGCCTGTACGCGGAGGCCGACCTCAGCACCGGCGTGGTGCAGCTGGTGCGCGCCGGGCACATCGACCCGCTGCTGCGGCTCACCGACGGCACCTGCCGCCGGGTGCCCGTGGAGGGCGGCCTGCCGCTCGGCCTGTCCGCGGAGTTCGGGCGGCTCGACTACCCCGCCACCACCGTCGAACTCGACCCGGGCCAGACCCTGCTGCTGTACACCGACGGCCTCGTCGAGGAGCCCGGCGAGGACCTCGACGACGGCACCCAGGCCCTCGCCGCACTGGTCTCCGTCGGGCCGCGGGACCTCCAGGAACTGGCCGACCTGCTGTGCGGACGGGCCGACGACGGGCGCGGCGACGACGACGCGGCGCTGCTCCTGCTGCGCCGCCGCACCGCGGACGCGCCGCGCTCCGGCGGCCGGCTCCAGCAGCACGTCGCCCCGAACGACCCAGAGGCCCTCGCGGAGGCACGGCACATGATCCGGGCCGCGGTGCGCGCGTGGGGCGCCCGCGACCGCGCCGACGAGATCGAGCTGGCCGCCGACGAGCTGATCACGAACGCCCTCATGCACACCGACGGGCCCGCGATCGTCACCCTGCGCGTGGTGTCGGCGGCGGACCGGCGGCTGCGCGTCGACGTCGACGACTCCTCCAGCGCGCTGCCCCGGCTCCGCGAGGCCTCCGACGACGGGGTGTCGGGGCGCGGACTGCTGCTCGTGGACCGGCTCGCGGACGTGTGGGGGGTGGACTCGCGGGGCGGCGGCAAGTGCGTCTGGTGCGAGTTCGTGGTGCCCGCGCGCGGCGCGGCGGACGAAGGGTGAACGACCGATGCCGGAACTGCCCGAGGTACAGGCGCTGCGGGACTTCCTCGACGGGGAGCTGACCGGGCACGAGATCGTGCGGGTCCTGCCGGTCGCGATCAGCGTCCTCAAGACGTACGACCCGCCGGTGACCGCGCTCGAAGGCAGGACGGTCACGGGCGTCGCCCGGTACGGCAAGTTCCTCGCCGTCGACACCGGCGGGCCCCAGCTCGTCACGCACCTCGCCCGCGCGGGCTGGCTGCGGTGGCAGGACCCGCTGCCTAGCGGCGTGCCCCGGCCCGGCAAGGGCCCCCTGGCGCTGCGCGTGGCCCTGGAGACCGGGGCGGGCTTCGACCTCACGGAGGCCGGCACGCAGAAGCGGCTCGCCGTGTACGTCACCGAGGACCCGGCGGCGCTCCCCGGCATCGCCCGCCTCGGCCCCGACCCGCTGGCGGCGGACTTCACGGAGGAGAGGTTCGCGGAGCTGCTGCGCGGGGAACGGCGCCGCATCAAGGGCGCGTTGCGCGACCAGGGCCTGATCGCGGGCATCGGCAACGCCTACAGCGACGAGATCCTGCACGCCGCCCGCATGTCGCCGTACAAGCTCGCGGGGAGCCTGACCGCGACGGAGACGCGGGAGTTGTACGCGGCGCTGCGCGCGACGCTCGAAGAGGCCGTCGAGCGGTCGCGGGGTGTCGCCGCGGCCCGGCTGAAGTCGGAGAAGAAGTCCGGCCTGCGGGTGCACGGGCGCACGGGGGAGCCCTGTCCGGTGTGCGGCGACACCGTCCGCGAGGTGTCCTTCGCCGACTCCTCGTTGCAGTACTGCCCGACGTGCCAGACCGGCGGCAAGCCCCTGGCCGACCGCCGGACGTCCCGCTTCCTCAAGTAGCGGTCGGCGTCCGGCTCCGGGCGGGGCAACCCCGGTCCCCTGTTCCGGGGTTGCCCCCACTCAGCGCGGCCGCAGCGTGAGCAGCCGCCCGCCTCCCGCGGCCCGTACCTCGAACCGCTCGATCCGTCCCGGGCGGAGCCCGGTGCCGCCGCCGGTCTCCATCTCCCGGCCCGGTCCCCGCCAGGTCGTCACGGCGTCCCGGGACCCGTCCGTGCCGACGGCGACCAGTTCGCAGACGCGCGCCGGGCCCTCGTCCCGCACCCGGAGCCCGACCTCCGTCCCCCACTCCCGCTCCCGTGCCGTGAGCACGGCCGCGACCCGGGTGCGGTCGTCGTGCGCGGCGGCCCGCAGCGGCTGCGGGCCGCCGCCCGCGTCCCGTACGGCCACGGCGGACCCGGCGGTGAGAGCCACGGCCGCGGCGACGGCGCCCAGCCCGCGACGGAGGCGCACGAGCCGCCGCTGCCGCCGGTCGTGCCCCGCCGTGTCGAGGAGCCGCCCGAGCAGCCGGGCGGTGGGCGGCGCGGCCGGGTCCAGGACGTGGGGCACGGACCTGCCGTGGGCCCGCAGGGCCCGCGCGGGCAGGTCCAGGTCGGCGACCCGTGCCCGGCAGGTCCCGCACTCCACGAGGTGGTCCTCGAAGCGGAAGGCGTCCGCCGCGTCGAGGACGCCGAGCGCGTAGGCGCCGGCGTCGCGATGCCGCTCCAGGGGCCGCATGGTGGTGGTCCTTGTCGGTGAGGGTGCTCCTTGCCCTCCCGTACGCAAGCGGCCGCGGAATCGTTCAAGGGGCCGTCGACCGCGGGCTCGTGGCCGCGGCGGTCGGCCCGCCCGGGGTCAGAACAGCTGGATGGCCAGGTGTCCGAGCGGCAGTCCGAGCTGCCACGCGGCCGTCCACACCTTCGGTACGTGGTCCTCGTCGTCGTCCCCGGCGTCCCCGTGCCCGGCGCCCGGGTCCGGCTCCCCGGAGACGGCGTCCAGGTCGGGGGCGAGCAGTTCCGTCTCCTCGAGCCAGCGCCAGGCGGCCTCGGCGAGCACGAGATCGGGTGCGGGGCCGCCCGCGGCCGCCGCGTCGGCGCCGCGGCCGTCCAGGCGCTCGCGCACCCACTCCTGCCACGGCTGGTCGTACGCCGTCAGCGAGAGCCAGGTCTCCAGCTGCGAGACGACGCGGACGCAGGACAGCTCCCCGTGCGTGTCCGACAGGAAGATGGTGAGCGCGAGGGCGTCGCGCCCGGCCCGGTACTCGAACGACGTGGGCGGCATCAGGTCGCCGGTGCGCAGCAACTCGTCCGCGATGTACTCGGCGTACAGCCATGCCATCGGGACCGTCAGCTCGTCCCCGTCGGGGCCCTGGGCGCCGTCCGTGCTCTCGTGCAGCATCACGCTCCGCCTTCCTGTGCTCCGTGTGTACGCGTCACCGGCTCATGGCCCCCCACCCCGGAACACGGATGAGGACAGCCGATTACCCAACAGGGGTGCCGAGCAAGGCGCTTTACCGAGCCTTGACCCTGCCTTCGGTTTCACCGCAGGTCGCGGCGGCTGTGTTCTTCGGCTCATCGAGTGAATGCCATGGGGCTATTTCAGTGAATTGCGGGTCATTGCTCCTTGACTCACCCTTGTATTCGTATGTGGATCGGTTTTGACGAAAATCTCCCCATACGGAAGTCCGGTCGATGACACAGCGCACCCGCCCCGCACGGCCCCTCCGCCGCACCGGACGCACCCGGCGCGCCGCCCGGGGCCTCGCCGCTCTCACGACCGTCCTTGTCAGCGTCACCGCGGGCTGCGCCGCCCCGAAGGACTCCGGGCGGGGGACGGGGACGACGCACGAGGCCGCCGCCCGGCACCCGGCGTCCGCACCGTCCGCGGCGGGCGGCGCGAACGACGCCCGCGCCTTCACGCTCGTGGCGTCCGGGGACGTGCTGCCGCACGCCTCGATCATCCGCCAGGCGAACGCCGACGCGGGCGGCGAGGGCTACGACTTCGCGCCCATGCTGGCGGGCGCCAGGTCCGTCGTGTCCGAGGCGGACCTGGCGATCTGTCACATGGAGACGGTGTACGGCCCGCCCGGCGACTACACGGGCTATCCGACCTTCAAGTCGCCCCCGCAGGTGGCCAGGGCGCTGCGCGCCACCGGCTACGACGCGTGCTCCACGGCCTCCAACCACACGCTCGACGACGGCGCGGACGGGATCCACCGCACCCTGGCCGCCCTGGACCGGGCGGGCGTCAAGCACGCGGGCTCCGGCCGGACCGCCACCGAGGGCCGCTCCCCGGCATGGCTGCGCGCGGGCGGCGCCAAGGTGGCCCAGCTCGCCTACACGTACGGCACCAACGACATCCCGCTGCCCAAGGGCAAGCCCTGGTCGGTGAACCTCATCGACAAGGACCGCGTTCTCGCCGACGCCCGCGCCGCCAGGAAGGCGGGCGCCGACGTGGTGGTCGTGTCCCTGCACTGGGGCACCGAGTGGCAGGACGCCCCGGACCGGCAGCAGCTCGGCCTCGGCAGGCAGCTCACCTCGGCGCGCACGGCGGGGCGGCCGGACGTCGACCTGATCATCGGCACCCACGCGCACGTCCCGCAGGCCTACGAGAAGGTCAACGGGACGTGGATCGTCTACGGCATGGGCGACCAGATCGCCGGGGACATGATCAACCACGCGGGCGCCGAGGATCCGCGCGGCAACCAGGGCACCGCGGGCCGCTTCACCTTCGCCGCCCCCGAGCGGCCCGGGGGCCGCTGGAAGGTGGCGAAGGCGGAGTTCGTGCCGTTCTGGTTCGACACGGACGCGGGCCGCGTCGTGAACCTCAACGCCGCCATCGACCGCGGCCGGGACGTCGGCGACCTGCGCGACCGCATCCGGCGCGTCGTCCTGAGCCGCGGCGCGGGCAAGGACGGCCTGGCGATGGGGCGGTGACCGCCCGCCACCGGGACGGACGCGGCCCGGCGGCTAGGAGCCGGACTGCTGCTGCCGCCGCTCCGCCTTGGCCATCTCCGACCTGCGGTAGGAGTACCCGAAGTACACGACGAGCCCGATCGCGAACCACACCGCGAACCGCACCCAGGTCTGCCACTCCAGGAACGTGATGAGCCAGATGGAGAACACCACCCCGAGCGCGGGCACCACCGGCATGCCGGGGCAGCGGAACGTGCGCGGCAGGTCGGGCTGCTTGTAGCGCAGCACGATCACGGCGACGCACACCACGACGAACGCGAGCAGGATGCCGATGTTGGTGAGCTCGGCCGCCTCGCCGATCGGCAGGAACCCGGCGATCGCGGCCGACGCGAACCCGACGATCCATGTCACGCGCGTCGGCACGTGCCGCGTCGGGTGCGTCTTCGCGAACCACTTCGGCAGCAGCCCGTCGCGGCTCATCGAGAACCACACGCGCGTGCAGCCCAGCATGAACGTGAACATCACCGTGAGGATGCCGATGATCGCGCCGACGGCGATGACGTCGGCGAGACCGCCGAGCCCCGCCGCCTTGAACGCCGAGGAGAAGCCGCTCTCCGGGTCGATGTCCTTGTAGTCCTGCATGCCCGTCAGGACCAGGCAGGCGAGCACGTACAGGACCATCGAGATGGCGAGCGAGTACATGATCGCCTTCGGCATGTGCCGCTGCGCGTCCTTGGACTCCTCGGCCGCGGTCGACATGGCGTCGTACCCGAACACGGCGAAGAACACGGTGGCCGCGCCCGTGAAGGCGCCGCTGACGCCGAACGGGAAGAACGGCTCGTAGTTGCCGGTCCTGACGTGGAAGAAGCCGACGCCGATGACGAGCAGGACGACGAGGACCTTGAGGATCACGACGATCATCTCGAAGCGCGCCGCGTTCTTGATGCCGAGGGTCAGCAGATAGGCGATGAACAGGCACAGGACCGCCGCGAACAGGTCCACCTTGTGGCCGTCGCCGGTGCCGGGCGCGCCCAGCATCCACGTCGGCAGCTGGGTGCCCATCTCGTTCAGGAGGAAGTTGAAGTACCCGGAGATGCCGATGGCGACCACCGCCACGATCGCGGTGTACTCCAGGAGCAGGTCCCAGCCGATGAACCAGCCCGCGATCTCGCCGAGCACCGCGTAGCCGTAGGTGTACGCCGAGCCCGCCTTCGGGATCAGACCGGCGAACTCCGCGTACGAGAACGCGGCGGCGGCGCTCGCCACGCCCGCGATCAGGAACGAGATGAGCACGGCGGGCCCGGCCTTCTCGTTCGCGACGGTGCCCGCGAGGGTGAAGATCCCGGCGCCGATGATGCCGCCCACGCCGATCGCGGTGAGCTGCCACAGGCCGAGCGTGCGGGTGAGCCGCGTGGACGCGTCACCCGCCTCGGCGTCCTCGATGCGGTCGATGGGCTTGCGGCGCAGGATTCCCTGCCCCGTCCGGGGAACGGCCATGAGCCTCACCTCTTCGCTGGCGGCGTTCGGCTGACGGCCGATCATGATGGCCCAGCGGTGCGCGGCACGGAAGACACCACGCAGCACGCGTGGGGGTGCGGGGGCGCGGGGAGTGAGGTTCGCCCGGTCGGCTCTACGGCACCACGGTGACCGGCCAGCGTCCCGCCTTCACCAGGCGTACCGCCACCGACCCGACGATGCGGTGCCCCGCCTGCTCCGACGCCCCGACCACCACCGCGTCCGCCTTGAGCTCGTCGGCGGCGGTGACCAGG
Source organism: Streptomyces typhae (assembly GCF_009755605.1). Classification (GTDB taxonomy): domain Bacteria; phylum Actinomycetota; class Actinomycetes; order Streptomycetales; family Streptomycetaceae; genus Streptomyces; species Streptomyces typhae. The sequence continues at coordinate 304,997 of NZ_WPNZ01000004.1, read as the reverse complement.
CCGTTGTAGGGGTCGCCGCGGAAGGTGTGGAACTCCCAGCGCACGTCGAATATGCCCTTCACGCGCTCGGTCGCGTCGCGGATCTCGGCGATCAGGTTCTCCGCGATCTCCTCGGTGGTGTCCGCGATCGGCGCGCCGAGCGCGGCGCCCGCGGCCACGACCGGCTGGACGTAGACGACGGCCAGCAGCGCGTGCTGGCGCCTGGCCAGGCCACCGGCATATGCCGCGGCCCGCAGCGACGAGTCCGATCCGTCGACCCCGGCGACGATCACTTTCGGCCCGTCCGTGCCGCGCTCGAACTGATGGGCCTGTTCAGGGGCGTTTTCGGTCACCCCCCGAGGCTAGCCCAGCCCCCGGCACCCCCCTCCTCCGGGGGTGCGCCCCGTCAGGGGCGCGGGGAACTGCGCGCTCAGCCCAGGAAAAGCCGCAGACGCGTCTGCCGAGTCATGAGCAGACGCGTCTGCGGCTTCTTCGTGGCCGGCCGCGCAGTTCCCCGCGCCCCTGACGGGGCGCCCCCCCCACGCCGACGGGCAGGGTCGGCCGGGGGTTCCTAGAGTCGGAGGCATGAGTGCCTCCGTGGACGAGCCGAGCCGGGACGCCGACGCCCCGCGCCGGCGGGAAACCGCACCGGACGGCCACCGGCACGCACTCGCCAGGACCCCGGAGGGCTTCGCCGGCTTCTTCGGGGCCCTCGGCCTGCTCTGCGCGGCCATCGCGGTGATCGCCCCGCTGCGCCACCTGCTGCGCCCGGTGACACGCTTCCTCGACCTGATCACCGTGCCGGTCAGCGCGAACCTCGCGTACGCCGTGTTCCTCTTCCTGCTGGCGGCGGCCATCGCGGCCCGCAAGAAGGTCGCCTGGTGGCTCGTCGTCGGCTATCTGGGCCTCCTGATCGCCTTCGACGTGCTCGGGATCGCGCTCGGCCACTGGGCCGATTCGGTCCCGTCCCTCGTCGTGTGCGGCGGCGCGCTGGTGCTGCTCGTCCTGGCCCGCGGCGAGTTCGACGCGGACTCGCGGCGCGGGGCGTGGTGGCGGGCGGTGGCCGTGCTCGCGGCGGGCCTCGGCCTCGCGATCCTCGTCGGCTGGGGGCTCGTCGAGCTCTTCCCCGGCACGCTGGTGCGGGGTGAGCGCCTGCTGTGGGCGGCGAACCGGGTCTGCGGCGGGCTCATCCACGGCCACGAGTACTTCGACGGCACCCCGCCGCGCCCCCTGTTCTTCTTCCTCGGCCTGTTCGGCGCCCTCGCGCTGCTCAACGCCGCCGCGACGCTGTTCCGCTCCCAGCGCATGGAAGCGGCCCTGCACGGCGACGAGGAACCGCGCATCCGGGCCCTCCTCGGCCGGTACGGCGACCAGGACTCCCTCGGCTACTTCGCCACCCGGCGGGACAAGGCCGTCGTCTTCTCGCCCAGCGGCAAGGCCGCGGTGACCTACCGGGTCGAGGCGGGCGTCTGCCTGGCCAGCGGCGACCCGGTCGGCGACCGCGAGGCCTGGCCGCACGCGATCGCCGCCTGGCTGGACGTCGCCCGCCGCTACGCCTGGGCCCCCGCCGTGATGGGCGCGTCGGAGGAGGGCGCGAAGGCCTTCGCCCGCGCCGGTCTCGGCGCCCTCCAGCTCGGCGACGAGGCGATCCTGCACGTGCCCGGCTTCGACCTGGACGGCCGCGACATGCGCGTCACGCGACAGGCCGTGAACCGGGTCCGGCGCACCGGCGCCACCGCCCGGGTGCGCCGCCACGCCACCCTCACCGACGAGGAGATGGAGGAGATCGTCGACAAGGCCGACGCCTGGCGGGACACCGAGACCGAACGCGGCTTCTCCATGGCCCTGGACCGGCTCGGCGACCCCGAGGACGGCGAGTGCCTGCTCGTCGAGGCCCTCGACGCCGACGGCGGACTGCTCGCGCTGCTCTCCCTGGTGCCCTGGGGCGGGGACGGCATCTCCCTGGACCTGATGCGCCGCGACCGCGGCGCGCCCAACGGCGTCATGGAGTTCATGGTCGCCGAACTGTGCGCCGCGGCCCCCGGGTTCGGTGTGCGGCGGATCTCGCTGAACTTCGCCGTGTTCCGCTCGGTGTTCGAGGAGGGCGCCCGGATCGGCGCGGGCCCGGTCCTGCGGCTCTGGCGCCGGATGCTGCTCTTCTTCTCCAAGTGGTGGCAGCTGGAGGCGCTGTACCGCTCCAACGCGAAGTACCACCCCGAGTGGTACCCGCGCTTCCTCTGCTACGGCGACACCGGCGCCCTGGCCCGCATCGGCCTCGCGTCCGGCATCGCCGAGGGCTTCGTCTCCGTGCCGTCGCTGCGCAAGCTGTGGGGCAAGGGCCACAAGCCCCGCGGCGTCACCAAGCCCACCAGCACCGAGGGCCTGCCCCCGATCGCGGCACTCGGCCTCGGCGGCACCGCCGACGCGGCCCGCGACCCCGTCGACGCCCTGCCCGAACAGGTCCGCGTCCGGCACCGCAAACTCGACCGGCTGCGCGCGCACGGCATCGACCCCTACCCGGCCGCCGCCCGCGCCCGCACCCACGAACTGGCCCTGGTACGACAAGAGATGACGGGGCGGCAGGTCACCGTCGCGGGCCGTGTCATGCTCGTACGCGACTTCGGCGGCATCGTCTTCGTGGGCCTCCGCGACTGGTCGGGCGACCTCCAGCTCGCCTTCTGCCGGGACCGTTCAGGACGGGACGTCCTCGACTCCTTCACCGCTGACACCGACATCGGCGACCACCTCACCGCCACCGGCGAGGTCGGCCGCAGCGACACCGGCGAACTCACCGTCTTCGCGACCTCCTGGCAGCTCACCGGCAAGTGCCTGCGCCCGCTTCCCGACAAGCACCGCGGCCTGACCGACCCCGAGGCGAAGGTGCGCCGCCGCTATCTGGACCTGGTGGCGAGCCCCGCGGCGCGCACCGCCGTACGCGACCGCTCCACCGCGGTGCAGGCACTGCGGCAGGGCCTGCTCGACCGCGGCTACCTGGAGGTCGAGACGCCGATGCTCCAGCAGATCCACGGCGGCGCCAACGCCCGCCCCTTCACCACCCACATCAACGCCTACGACCTCGACCTGTACCTGCGTATCGCCCCCGAGCTGTATCTGAAGCGGCTGTGCGTCGGCGGCATGGAGAAGGTCTTCGAACTCGGCCGCACCTTCCGCAACGAAGGCGTCTCCTACAAGCACAACCCCGAGTTCACGATGCTGGAGGCCTACCAGGCCTTCGCCGACTACGACGTGATGCTCGACCTCACGCGCGAGCTGATCCAGGGCGCGGCGATCGCGGCCTTCGGCTCCGCGACGGCCCGCAAGGGCGATGCCGAAGGGCAGGTCACCGAGTACGACATCTCCGGCGCCTGGCCGGTCAGAACCGTGTACGGGGCGATCTCCGACGCCCTCGGCGAGGAGGTCGACGCCGACACCCCGCTGCCCGCCCTGCGCCGCCTGTGCGACCGCGCGCAGGTCCCGTACACGGCCGACGACGGCCGCGGCGACGTCGTCCTGGAGATGTACGAACGCCTCGTCGAGGAGCGGACGACGCTGCCCACCTTCTACAAGGACTTCCCGACCGAGGTCTCCCCGCTCACCCGGCAGCACCGCGCCGACCCGCGCCTGGCCGAACGCTGGGACCTGGTCGCCTTCGGCACCGAACTGGGCACCGCCTACTCCGAGTTGACCGACCCCGTCGAGCAGCGCCGACGGCTCACCGCGCAGTCGCTGCTCGCCGCCGGGGGCGACCCGGAGGCCATGGAGCTCGACGAGGACTTCCTGGACGCCCTGGAGTACGCGATGCCGCCCACCGGCGGGCTCGGCATCGGTGTCGACCGGCTCGTCATGTTCCTCACCGGCCGGACGATCCGCGAGACGCTGCCCTTCCCGCTGGTCCGCCGCCGCTGACGCACCCCTGCCCGCCGCCCCGGCCCGGCCGCTGGTCCCATCGGGTGCATTCGACTGCCGCGCCGGTGTCGCGGAGACGCCGTGGCCCACTGCCGTGCCACGGATTATTCATGAAAAACGATCAGATGCCTCCGGGGCGCCGGACCCTGCTCGGCTGGGCCGCCGTGCTCGGGGTGGCCACCACGGCCCGGTTCCTGACCGCGGACACCGCGGAGTCCCCCAAAAGGGCCGCCCCCGAGCCCGGTGCCCGGCCCGCCGGCCGGTCCGGGGCGGCGGCGGAATCCGGCGCCGGGTCCGCCGCCGGGCCGCAGGCGGGCCGCGCCCCGAAGGCCCCCGGGCGCGCCTCCTACCGGCTCCAGCCCATGGCGGGGTACGCCCCCCAGCGCGGCGCCCCGGCCCGGCCGCAGGTGCGCAAGGCGCCGATCCTGCGCATCCCGGGCCTCGTCCGCTCCATGGTCCTGAGCTTCGACGACGGGCCCGACCCGCGGTACACCAGGGACATCCTGCGGACCCTGCGGAGCCACGACGCCCGCGCGATGTTCTTCGTGTGCGGCGAGATGGCGGCGGCCCACCCCGACCTGCTGCGCGAGATGGCCGACGACGGGCACGTGATCGGCAACCACACCTGGAGCCATCCGCTGCTGCCCCGCCTCTCCCGCGCCGGGATCCGCCGCCAGATGGAACGCACCTGCGAGGTCGTCGACGCCGTCGTGGGCACACCGCCGGTGTGGTTCCGGGCCCCGTACGGCGCCTGGAACCGCGCGGCCTTCGAGGTCGGCGCCGACCTCGGCATGGAGCCCCTCGCCTGGACCGTCGACACCCTGGACTGGCGCACGCCCGGCACCCGGTTCATCGTGCGGCGGGTCCTCAGGGGCGCCGGGCCCGGTGTCGTGGTGCTCTCCCACGACGCGGGCGGCGACCGCTCGCAGAGCGTACGGGCGCTGCGCCGCTATCTGCCCGCACTCCTCGACGAGGGGTACCGGTTCACGGTGCCGAGCCGGTACCGGGTGTAGCGCCGGGGTGAAAGGTGTGCGGCGCACGGCGATCGGACCCGCCGTGCGCCGCACCCCCCCCGCCAGGAGGATCAGCGCACGTCCACGAGACGGGCGAACACCACCACGTTCCCGTCATAGCCGTTCTGCTCGGAGTAGCCGCCGCCGCAGGTGATCACTCGCAGCTCCGGGGTGCCGCCGTTGCGGTACACGCGGTCGCCGGGGAACTTGTTCTTCGCGAACACCTCGATGCCGTAGATCTCGAAGACCGCGGTGCGCCGGTCCTTGCGCTCGACCTCGATGCGCTGCTTCTTCTTGAGCGAGCCGAGACCGTAGAAGACGGCGGGCCCCTGCTGGTTGTCCACATGTCCGACGACGACCGACGTGCCGCGCTCACCGGGAGACACCGCACCCGTGAACCAGCCCGCGAGGTGGGAGTCGTCCGGCGGCGGCGCGTCCACCCAGCCCTCGGAGTCCAGGCCGACCGCGATCACGGGGGCGTCCACCTGGATCGGCTTGATGCGGATGCGGTCGACGGGCGAGAACGTCAGCGGCGCGGGCGCGCCCTTCTTGGTGGGAGCGCGGTCCGCCGCGGCGGCCGACGCGGGCTGCGGCGGACCGACGTCGAACTCCCCGGAGCCATTGCGGATCAGCGCGAGCCCGGTCAGCAGCACCAGCGCCATGACGCCCCACGGCGCGCGTCTGCGCTGCCTGTCCTCCTCTTCGAACTCCTCCGACGGCTGGGACGAAGACATTCCCTATCCCCTCTCGACGCGACAGTTGCGGCCACGTCCGTTGCGCGTACGAAAAACGCTATGCGCAGCGCGCCCGGCGTGCGAAAGGGCGGGAGCGAACGGGTGGCCCGCACCGGTGGCCTGCGCCATCCGAGTCGGCGCCCGCAGGAAATTTCTGACGGTCCGTGACCTGCGGCAATATCGACGCGCGCGGACGCCTTCCGGCGTGTCTCCTCACCAGGACGGCCGAGCGTCGACATGCGGCCCCACGCGGCGCGTCCGAGGGTCTGACTGGGAGGCGTTCTCGCCGATCGACCGGGGAAATGGTGTCCCCGGGACGCTTTCCGCGGAGGAAGAGACCCATGCGCAACTCTCGTGCACTCGCGGCCGTCGTGGCCGCCGGCGCCCTGGTCGGGTTCGGCGCGCCGTCGGCCGCGGCCTGGGCGGAACCCAGCAACATCGTCGCGATGCCCAGCGTCATCGCCCGGGGCGGTCATCTGACGGTCACCGTCGACGGCAGCTCCTGCCACGCCGCGGGCAGCTACGTCGAGTCACCGGCGTTCCCGCGCACGCACCTCAAGCCCATCACGGGCGGCTCCACCGCGAGTGCGACCGTCAAGATCAACCACAATGCGCACCCGGGCGCGTACGACATCACGGCCAACTGCGGTGGCAAGCCGCTGACGAGGCCGCACGCCTTCACCGTCATTCACGGCGGAGTGCGCGGCGGCGTCGGCGGCGGCACCACGTCGGGTGCCACCCGGACCGACATGGCGATCGGCGGGGCCCTGGTGACCGTCGCGGTCGTCGGCGGCGGGGTGTTCTGGATGCGCCGCCGGTCCGAGAGCAAGGCCTGACGGCGCCGCGACCTCCCGGCCCCGCGCGACCCCTTCCGCGCCGGGCCGGGACGGCGTGCGTTCCGCGCCGGGCCGGACGGCGTACGCACGGGTGGGGCGGCGGCGCGCACGGGCCTCGGCTTCGCCGGGCGCACGGGAGTCGGCTTCGCCGGGCGCGGGGGCCTCGGCTTCGCCGGGTCAGGAGCCGTGCTGCCCCGTCCGGCGGCGCACCCAGTAGTACGCCGTGCCGATGACGCCCGCGACGAGGGCACCGCCGACCGCGAGCTGCTGCGCGTCGGAGCCGTCGGAGCTGCCGCCGACACCGGCCTTGACGCCCCGGCTGTGGTGCGGGGTCGGCTGGTGGGTGGGGTTGTGGCTGGAGCCGCCGCCGACGATGGTCAGGTCGGTCGTGCCGGACTCCTGGCCGCAGGTGAACGTGACCTCGTACATGGCGCCGGGCTTGGCGTCCCAGAACACCTTCGCGGTGGCTGACGCCTGGCCCTTGGGGATGGTGACGTCGTCGAAGATGCCGGACGTCACCTTGGTGTTGTGGCGGCAGCCGTCGACGCCGAGCGTGACCTGGCCGCCCGCGGCGATCGTGGCGGGGGTGACGCGGAAGCCGAACGAGGTGATGTTCTCCTCGTCGGCGGGGGCCGCCGACGCGGGGGGCGCGGTCAGGGCCAGGGCGGTGGCGGTGAGCAGAGCGGCCGAGGCGACGCGTATCGCGTGCATGATCAATCCTCCGGGTCCCCGAGGAGCAGCCGCGGACCTTCTTCCGCTTGTGCCTGTGGTGCACCTCGATGTCCCGAACGCTAGGCAGGGCCGGGGCGGGCCGCGATCGGTGTCGTGCGAACGGGGCACGCGTGTGGGCCGGACAGGCGAATCTCCCGGCGTGGCGCACCGCCCGAGGCGCGAAGGTGTGGCAGCGGGGTGCGTCCGCGACGGGTGGACCGGCGCGGATCACACGCCGTGTGTTCCCCGTGCACCTACTCGCGCCCCGCACACACTCCCCGCGCGGGCGGGGCAGGGGGTTTGATGGCGCATATGCCGCACGGATGGGGTCCGTAAGGGCCGCGGGGGAACACGGGGGACAGCGGGGGCGTCCGGCGGCAGGGCCACCGGTACTTCCCCCGCGCCGGTGGCCCCCTTCCGACGGGACCTGGTCGCCGATCCTGGGGAACGACGAAACCTGGTCGCCGATCCCCGGGAACGCCGGGACCTAGTCGCCGATCCCCGGGAACAGCGACTCGAACGGTTCGGCCGTCGCCGCGATGCCCCGGCTGTAGGGGGCGTCGAAGTCCCAGATGAGGAAGAGCAGGAACGCGATCAGGGCGGAGAAGAGGGCCGCCAGGATCAGTTCGCGGGCGGTGCGGCGGATCTGGAGGGGGAAGATCAGACCCACCGTGACGAGACCGCCGGTGATCAGGCCGAACCACACCACCCCCGGCATGGTGGCCTCCACGCTGTCGCCGCGGTTGCCGCGGGCCTCGTCGACGAGGGTGATCTGGTCGAGCAGCGGCTGGTAGGCCTGTGCCTGGAAGTCGTTCGCCGGTTCGTGGTCGGTGACGTCGTTGCGCAGCTTCGCGAGCAGTTCGTCGCCGCGGTCCGTCATCACCTCCCGGTCCACCATGGCGTCCCACTCGGTGTTCACGACATGGCCGACATACGCCCTTACGTCGTCGCGGATCCGGTCGCGGGCCTCCGCCGGGTACACCCGGACCCGCTCGTGGACCTCGTGCAGGGCCTGGGCCTCGGCACGCACATGATCCTGGGCCGCGCTGCGGGCCTCCCAGACACCGGCGATGGCGAGTCCGAGGACGATGGCGTAGACCACGCCGATCATCATCGTCATGTACTCCATGACGTCCGGAGTTTCCGAAGCGTCCACATCCGGGGCGGTTCGTCGGCGCTGGAGCACCACGACGACGAGGACGATGCCGCACACGGCGAGCATCGCGAGGGTGAGAACAAGCCATTCCGACATGCGGTCCTCCGGCGGTCAGCGCGGTCGCAGCGCGGCGACGGCGAGCACCGCGGGCGCGGTGATGAGCAGGGTCAGGGTCACGAGCGAGGCGCGGTTGCGGGGCGGCTGCCGGTGCGGGGACGGGCGGTACGCGGGATAGGCCACGGGCGTGGGGCGCGGGGTGGCCCGCGGCGGTGCCGGCTCGGGCTCGGGCGGTGGCGGGGGCAAAGGTGTGACGGGGGCGGGCGGTGGCGGAGGCGGAGGTGTGACACGCGGTGGCGGTGGTGCGGGAGCGGCCTGGGGTGGTGGCGGCGCGGAGGTGCGCGGAGGGGTGGGCTCGGGGGGCGGCGTCGGTCTCGGGGGTGGTGTGGGCTTGGGCGGGGGAGTGGGGTCGGGCGGGTCGGGAGGTTCGGGGGGCGTGGGTCTGGGCGGTTTCGGTGGTGTGGGTTCGGGTGGCTGCGGAGCCGTGGGCTTGGGGGGTTTGGGCGTCGGCTTCGGCGGGGGCGTCGGGGACGGCGTGCACCGCACACCGCTGCCGGCGGCGGCCGTGGCGGTTCCGCCCGACGCGTACGCGCAGGCGTCGGCGGGCGCGGCCGCGGCACCCGTCGGCGCGCCGAGGAGCCAGGCCAGGGTGAGAAGCGCGAGGGCACGGGTGACGGGGGCCCTACGGCCCCGGGATGATCCGGGCACGAGCAGATCATGAGGCGTGCGCCGCACGCGCGGGCGCGAGGAGGTGCACGATCGCTCGAAGGTGGGAGCGGTGTGAACGTATGTTCGTCATTCCGGAGAACGTGCGCTCCCGCTCCCACACCCGTACGCCGCGGGAATTTTTTCGCGGGAGTGTTGAACGCTGCGCCAGTTCCTCGCCGTACCTAGGGCCATGCGTGACGCAGCAGGCGTCACCGTGACGCACGTGGCGTCACCGGAGCCGAGCGACAGCAGGAGTGAGAGATGCGGCATGTATCAGGGGGTTCTCCCGGGGCCCGGCGGAGCGCCTTGCTCGTAGCGGCGGCTGCGGCCCTGCTGACGCTGACGACGGCGTGCGGTCAGGAGAAGGGCGAGCAGTCCCCGAAGGGGCAGAACGTCGGCGCCGAGGCCCCGGTCGAGGGCGGGGCGGGCGACGGCTACGGCTCGGGGGACGGCGAAGGCGACGGATACGGCTCGGGCTCGGGGAGCGCCGAGGGCGCGGGCAAGGCGAAGTCCGCCGGGCAGCTCGCCGTGCGGGACAGCAAGAAGCTCGGCAAGGTCGTCACCGACAGCGCCGGGTTCACGCTCTACCGCTTCGACAAGGACACCGCCCAGCCGCCCAAGTCCACCTGCGCCGACGCCTGCGAGGCCGCCTGGCCCGTCGTCCCGGCCAAGGGCGCGAAGGCCGCCCCGGGCGTCGACGAGTCGCTGCTCGGCGAGGTCGCCCGCGCCGACGGCAGCAAGCAGCTGACGATCGACGGCTGGCCGATGTACCGCTTCGCCAAGGACACCGAGCCCGGTGACGCCAAGGGGCAGGGCGTGGGCGGCACCTGGTACGCGGCGGCACCCGACGGCAAGAAGGCGGCTCCCGGCACCGCGGGCGACGCGGACGGGGACGCGGACGCGGGCGGCGACGCGGACGCGGGCGCGGACGGCGGCGCCGCGAAGCCCGCCGACCGGGCCGGGCTCTCCACCCGCAACGACCCGGAGCTGGGCGAGATCGTCGTGGACGGGAACGGCATGACGGTCTACCGCTTCACCAAGGACTCGGCCTGGCCCATGAAGTCGGCGTGCACCGGCGCCTGCCTGAAGAAGTGGCCGGTCGTCGAGCCGGTCGACAAGAACGACACCCCGGGCATCCTGAAGAAGGGCTTCGTCACCTTCGACCGCCCCGACGGCCAAAAGCAGCAGACGATCGACTGCTGGCCGCTGTACACGTTCGCGGGTGACAAGAAGCCCGGCGACACCAACGGCCAGGGTGTCGGCGGCACCTGGTACGCCGCGGCCCCGGACGGCAAGGCCGTGGGCGCCACCAAGTAGCCCGCCGGAACCCTGGGGGGCGCCGCCCTCGCCCCGCCGCGCCCCTGCCCTTCGTCGACCGGTCCGTTCCTTCCGCACCAAAGGGAGGGAATGGGCCGGTTCTTCGGTCTGTGTACGGCACTTGCCAACGGCAGTGACCGAGAACGGACGGCCAATTTCCGTTTTGACTCGCTCCGTTGGCCGACGATCAGTAGCCTCACCTTCGAACACCGGCTCGCCTCGATCCGCCCGCACCCCCCGATCCTTCCGCCCACGCCTGCGTCCGAATCCTTGGAGAGTTGATGGAGCGTCCCGACTGGGCCCCGCCAGGCATCGACATCACGATGCCGAGCGTGGCCCGGATGTACGACCACTACCTGGGCGGCTCCCACAACTTCGAGGTGGACCGGGAGGCCGCGCGCAGGGCGATGGAGTTCATGCCGGGGCTCCCCAAGATCATGCAGGCGAATCGTGCCTTCATGCGCCGAGCTGTGCGTTTCTGCGTCGATGAGAGCGTCACACAATTCCTCGACATCGGCTCGGGAATCCCTACATTCGGAAACGTGCACGAGGTGGCGCAGCGGGCCGACGAGGGCGCGCGCGTCGTGTACGTCGACCACGACCCGGTCGCCGTGGCGCACAGCCGTGCGGTTCTCGAAGGCAATGACCAGGCCGCCGCGGCCTGCGCGGATCTCCGCAAACCCCGCGACATCCTGGGAAGTTCCGAGGTACGGGACCTCCTGGACCTCGAGCGGCCGGTCGCACTTCTTCTGGTGGCCATACTCCACTTCGTCGAGGACGCGTACGATCCCTACGCGGCGGTCGCCGAACTGCGGGACGCGTTGGCGCCCGGCAGCCTGATCGCCGTGACGCACGCCTCGTACGAAGGGATACCGGTTCCGCAGGAACAGGCCGGCGGGACCGTCGGCGTATACAAGGACATCCGCAATCCATTGATCATGCGATCGCGTGCCGAGATCGCGCGGTTCTTCGAGGGATACGACATGGTGGAACCCGGCCTCGTGCCGATGCCGCACTGGCGGGCCGACACGGAGCTCGTGGACGAGGACCCGTGGTCCTTCTCCGGGTTCGCCGGCGTGGGACGCAAGCGTTGAGCGCGGAGCCGGACGGGCCGGAGGACAGACTGCGCAGGTTCGCCACGATCTGGAGCCGCGCGCTGTTCCCGGTGACCGCCACGTCGATCACCCGCCCCGACTTCGAGCGCCGGCTGCTGCCGCTCGCCCGGCAGTTGCGCGCCGCCCTGGACGAGCGGGTGTTCGTCGCCGCCGGGAGCGAGGCCGTGGGCGAGTCCCTGGTCGCCGCGCACTGCACCGAGCCGGAGGCCCTGAGCCGCACCCTCGACGTCGTCGACGCCTACCTCGTCCTGTACTGCGGCGCGGACGGCGACAGCGGGGAGCGCGAGGAGCTGCGGACGCGCTGCTCCCGGATCCAGCACGCCGTCGCGGCCGGCTTCGCCCGCGCGCTGCGCGAGCGGACCCTGGTCGAGCAGGAGGCGATAGCCCGAGCCGCCCTGGAGGCGCGCGGCACCGTCGCGGAAGCCCTGCACGCCAGCGAGGCGCGGTTCCGCGCGGTGTTCCACGGCGCCGCCATCGGTATCGCCATCGCCGACCTCCACGGCACGGTCCTGGAGGCCAACGACGCGCTGATCCGCATGTTCGGCGGCCTGGAGCAGCACTTGCGCGGGCGCAACGTGGCCGAGTGGACGCACCCCGACGACTCCCCGCACGTGTGGAAGCTGTACGAGGAGCTGGTGCGCGGCGACCGCGAGCACTACCGGGTGGAAAAAGCGTTCTACCGCCCCGACGGCACCGTCCTGTGGACCAACCTGACGGTGTCCCTGCTGCGCGACGCCGACGGGACGCCGCAGTACCAGCTCGCGCTGATGGAGGACACCACCGAGCGCCGTCTGCTGAACCTGCGCCTGCGCTACGAGGCCACCCACGACGCCCTCACCGGACTGCCCAACCGGACGCTGTTCTTCGAGCGCCTGGAGAAGGCGCTCGCGGCGGGCGAGGGCGCCCGGTTCGGGCTCTGCTACCTGGACCTCGACGGTTTCAAGACCGTCAACGACAGCCTCGGGCACGCGGCGGGCGACCGGCTCCTGGTGGAGGTCGCCGACCGCCTCCAGGCCTGCGCGACCGCGCCCGGCGAGATGGTGGCGCGGCTCGGCGGCGACGAGTTCGTGGCGCTGACCACCGGGCCCGACACCGAGCGCGAGGTCGACGAGCTCGCGGGCCGCATCATGAACGCCCTCGCCACCCCGATCCGCGTCGAGGGCCGGGAGCTGACCGTGCGCGGCTCCATCGGCATCGTCGAGGGTCCCGCCGCCGAACGCGGCGCCGCCGAGGTGCTGCGCAGCGCCGACATCACCATGTACCGGGCCAAGCACGCGGGCGGCAACCGCTACGAGCTGGCCGACCCGGAGGCCGACGCCCGCGCCATCACCCGGCACGGCCTCACCACCGCGCTGCCGGTGGCCCTGGAGCGCGGCGAGTTCTTCATCGAGTACCAGCCGCTCGTGCACCTCGGCGACGGCAGCGTGCGCGGCGCCGAGGCCCTCGTGCGGTGGCTGCACCCGCAGCACGGCGTCATCAGCCCGGACCGCTTCATTCCGCTCGCCGAGCACACCGGGCTCATCGTGCCGCTCGGCCGCTGGGTCCTCGAGCAGTCGGTGCGGCAGGCGCGCGTCTGGGAGGCGCGCACCGGGGCCGCGCAGGCCGCGGGCCCGCTGCGGGTCAACGTGAACCTGTCGCCGTGCCAGCTCACCCACCCCGGCCTGGTCTCCGACACCGTGGAGATCCTGGAACGCGCGGGTCTCGCACCGGACTCGCTGTGCCTGGAGGTCACCGAGTCCGCGCTCATCGGCGCCGACGACGACCTGCTCAAGCCGCTGCGCAGGCTCGCCGAGATGGGCGTCGACATCGCCCTCGACGACTTCGGCACCGGCTACTCCAACCTCGCCAACCTGCGCCGCCTGCCGGTCAGCGTCCTCAAGCTCGACCGCGCCTTCACCCAGGGCATGCAGCACTTCCCCGCCGACCCCGTCGATCTGAAGATCATCGAGGGCATCGTGTCCCTCGCGCACAGCCTGGACCTGGCCGTCACGGTCGAGGGCGTCGAGACCGGCGCGCAGGCCGACCAGCTGCGGGAGCTGGGGTGCGACACCGCCCAAGGGTGGTACTACGCGCGGCCGGGGCCGCCGGACCGGTTGCACGAGCTGGCTCTCGCCGACGCGCGGTAGCTGGCGGGGGCGCCTTTGGCGGTTCGCCTCGGGGTGCCTCTTTCGCTTGGGCGCGCGGCTGCGGGTGGGTGGGGGCTGGGCGCGCAGTTCCCCGCGCCCCTGCGGGGCGCTACCCCTGCGGGGCGCTACCCCTGCGGGGCGCTACCCCTGCGGGGCGCTACCCCTGCGGGGCGCTACCCCTGCGGGGCGTCGCCCGCCCCCGGAGCGTCAGCGTGCAAGGAGCATGCTCTGGAGTTCCCGTGCCGCGCGCGGGGGTGCCACGTCGCTGCGGTGGGCCAGTGCGATCGTGCGGCGCAGCCTCGGCCGGGACAGGGGCGTCATGCGCAGGTCGCTGCCGGCGCGCTCGGCGACCATGCGGGGGACGACGGCGACGCCGAGGCCCGCGCGGACGAAGCCGAGGACGGCGTCCATCTCGCCGCCCTCGACGGCGAACTCGGGCTCGAAGCCCTCCGCGCGGCAGGCGGCGACCGTCAGCTCCCGCAGGTCGTACCCGTGCCGGAACATCACGAGCCGCTCGCCCTGGAGGTCGGCGACGCGCGCGGACGCGCCGAGGCCCGGCGCGTCGGGCGACGACACCACGACCAGGTCCTCGCGCAGGAGCTCCACCGTCGTCAGGGCGGGCGACGCCGTCGGCAGCGGAAGCACCACCAGGGCCAGGTCGAGGGCGCCGCGCGCGAGCTGGCGGACCAGGTCGTGGCTGCCGCCCTCCTCGATCAGGAGCTGGATGCCGGGGTGCCGGTCGTGGAAGTCGCGCAGGACCTGCGGCAGCAGACCCGTGCACACGCTCGGCGTCGCCCCGAGCCGCACCCGGCCCCGGCGCAGCTGCACCAGCTCCTGCACCTCGATCCGGGCGGTGTCGGCGTCGGCGAGGATGCGGCGGGCCAGCGGAAGCAGCGCCTCGCCCGCGTCGGTGAGGGCGATGTTGCCGCGCGCCCGGCTGAAGAGCTCGGCGCCCAGCTCGTTCTCCAGGGCCCGCACCTGCTGCGAGAGCGACGGCTGAGAGACGTGCACCTGCTCGGCGGCCCGCGTGAAGTGCCGGGTCTCGGCGACCGCGACGAAGTAGAGGAGCTGCTGGAACTGCATGACCACCACGATAGGCCATGCATAGGACAGGTCTATGGAGATGAGCAGAACCATCTCTTGGACTGATCGGGGCCCTCGGCCGTAGCGTCTCTGACATGGCTCTGGCAACGCGGACGGACCGACGGCCGTCCCTCCCGCGCACGGTGTGGGACTCCACCGTCGGCAAGAAGACCGTGATGGCGGTGAGCGGCCTGATCATGCTGCTCTACCTGGTCGCCCACATGATCGGGAACCTGAAGATCTTCTTCGGCCCCGGGGACTTCAACCACTACGCGCACTGGCTGCGCACCCTCGGCGCGCCCGTCATGCGCTGGGAGTGGACGCTGTGGGTCGTCCGCGTCGGACTCGTCGCCGCCGTCGTCGCGCACGCCGTGTCCGCGTACCAGCTCAGCCGCCGCGACATCAGGGCGCGCCCGAGCAAGTACGTGCACAACAAGCCGCGCGCGAGCTATGCCACCCGCACCATGCGCTGGGGCGGGATCATCCTCGGCCTGTTCATCGTCTGGCACATCCTGGACCTGACGACGGGCACCGTGCACCCGGGCGGCTACGAGCACCTGCACCCGTACCAGAACGTCATCGACACCTTCTCCACCTGGTACGGCAACGTCATCTACATCACGGCCGTGGTCGCCCTCGGCTTCCACGTCCGGCACGGGTTCTGGAGCGCCGCCCAGACCCTCGGCGTGGGCAACGCGACCCGCGACCGCGCCCTGAAGACCTGCGCCAACGGCCTCGCGCTGCTGCTGACCGCGGGCTTCGCCTCCGTACCCATCGGCGTCATGACCGGAGTGGTGAGCTGACCCATGAACGACTTCGTCGAATACACCACCGGCGAGCCCGTCGTCGACACCAAGGCCCCTGAGGGGCCCGTCGCCGAGCGCTGGGACACCCGCCGCTTCGAGGCCAAGCTGGTCAACCCCGCCAACCGCCGCAAGCACACCGTCATCGTCGTCGGCACCGGCCTCGCGGGCGGCTCCGCGGGCGCGACCCTCGCCGAACAGGGCTACCACGTCGTGCAGTTCTGCTACCAGGACTCACCGCGCCGCGCCCACTCCATCGCCGCGCAGGGCGGCATCAACGCGGCGAAGAACTACCGCAACGACGGCGACTCCGTGTACCGCCTGTTCTACGACACCGTCAAGGGCGGCGACTTCCGCGCCCGCGAGTCCAACGTGCACCGTCTCGCGCAGATCTCCGTCAACATCATCGACCAGTGCGTGGCGCAGGGCGTGCCGTTCGCCCGCGAGTACGGCGGGCTCCTCGACACCCGGTCCTTCGGCGGCGTCCAGGTCTCCCGCACCTTCTACGCCCGCGGCCAGACCGGCCAGCAGCTCCTGCTCGGCGCCTACCAGGCCCTGTCGAAGGAGATCGCCGCCGGGAACGTCGAGCTGCACCCGCGCACCGAGATGCTCGACGTCGTCGTCGTCGACGGGCGGGCCCGCGGCATCGTCGCCCGCGACCTCGTCACCGGGAGGATCGACACGTATTTCGCGGACGCCGTCGTCCTCGCGTCCGGCGGCTACGGCAACGTCTTCTACCTGTCGACGAACGCCATGAACTCCAACGCGACGGCCGTCTGGCGGGCCCACCGCCGCGGCGCCTACTTCGCGAATCCCTGCTTCACCCAGATCCACCCCACCTGCATCCCGCGCACCGGCGACCACCAGTCCAAGCTCACCCTGATGAGCGAGTCGCTGCGCAACGACGGCCGCATCTGGGTGCCGAAGGCCAAGGGCGACACCCGCCCCGCGGCCGAGATCCCCGAGGACGAGCGGGACTACTACCTGGAGCGGATCTACCCCTCCTTCGGCAACCTCGTGCCCCGCGACATCGCCTCCCGCGCCGCCAAGAACGTCTGCGACGAGGGCAGGGGGGTGGGCCCCGGCGGCCAGGGCGTCTACCTGGACTTCGCCGACGCCATCGCCCGCATGGGACGCAAGGCCGTCGAGGCCAAGTACGGCAACCTCTTCGACATGTACCAGCGGATCACCGACGAGGATCCGTACCGGGTGCCCATGCGGATCTACCCGGCCGTGCACTACACGATGGGCGGCCTCTGGGTCGACTACGACCTCCAGACCACCGTGCCCGGCCTGTTCGCGATCGGTGAGGCCAACTTCTCCGACCACGGCGCGAACCGCCTCGGCGCCTCCGCCCTGATGCAGGGCCTCGCCGACGGCTACTTCGTGCTGCCGTCCACCATCAACGACTACCTGGCGCGCAACCCGCACCAGGACGAGGTCGACGACGAGCACCCGGCCGTCCGCGAGGTCGTCGCCGAGACCGAGGACCGCCTGAACCTGCTGCTCGCCGTCGACGGCGACCGCACCCCGGACTCCTTCCACCGCGAACTCGGCGAGCTGATGTGGGAGTTCTGCGGCATGGCGCGCACCGACAGCGGGCTGCGCAAGGCACTGGAGCGCATCCCGCAGATCCGCGAGGAGTTCTGGCGCCGCATCAAGGTCCCCGGCAGCGGCGAGGAGTTCAACCAGTCCCTGGAGAAGGCCAACCGCATCGTCGACTACCTGGAGCTGGCCGAGCTGATGTGCCTCGACGCGCTGCACCGCGCCGAGTCCTGCGGCGGCCACTTCCGCGAGGAGTCCCAGACCCCGGACGGCGAGGCCGAGCGCCGCGACGAGGAGTTCTCGTACGCGGCGGCCTGGGAGTTCGCCGGCACCGGCACCGCACCCGTCCTGCACAAGGAAGACCTCGTCTTCGAGTACGTCCACCCCACTCAGCGGAGCTACGCATGAAGCTCACCCTGCGCGTCTGGCGCCAGCAGAACTCCGACGCCGACGGCGCGATGTCCACGTACGAGGTGGACGGCATCTCGGCCGACATGTCCTTCCTGGAGATGCTCGACACCCTCAACGAAGAGCTGATCGTCAAGGGCGAGGACCCCGTCGCCTTCGACCACGACTGCCGCGAGGGCATCTGCGGGGCCTGCTCGCTCGTCATCAACGGCGACGCGCACGGACCCGAGCGCACCACCACCTGCCAGCTGCACATGCGGTCCTTCGAGGACGGCGACACCATCGACGTCGAGCCGTGGCGCGCGGCCGCCTTCCCGGTCATCAAGGACCTGGTCGTCGACCGCTCCGCCTTCGACCGCATCATCCAGTCCGGCGGCTACATCAGCGCGCCCACCGGCTCCGCCCCCGAGGCGCACGCCACGCCCGTGCCGAAGCCGGACGCCGACTTCGCCTTCGAGCACGCCGAGTGCATCGGCTGCGGCGCCTGCGTCGCGGCCTGCCCCAACGGCTCCGCGATGCTGTTCACCTCGGCCAAGGTCAACCACCTCAACGTGCTCCCGCAGGGCGCCCCCGAACGCGAGACCCGGGTCCTCGACATGGTCACGCAGATGGACGCCGAGGGCTTCGGCGGCTGCACCCTCACCGGCGAGTGCGCCACCGCCTGCCCGAAGGGCATCCCGCTGCCGTCGATCGCGGCCATGAACAAGGAGTGGCTGCGGGCCACGCGCAAGGCGCGGCGCTGACGGCGCCTGCCGCCGGCTACGGCCGGGGCCGCAGGTCGGCCCCGTACGCCGTCCGGTAGTCCGGCACCACGATCCGCGAACCCGGACTGACCTCACGAGCTCGGTCGAGGAAGTCGTCCAGGTCCGTGCCGTCCCTGCGGGGCGGCAGGGTCAGCGGTCGCTCGAAGTCGTCCCAGTGCACCGGCACCAGCACCCCGGGGCGGCCGAGCGCGTCGAGCAGCCTCGGCACATAGCGGTGCGTCGACGCGGTCGACGCCACCGCGACCATCGCGATGTCGGGGGCGAGCCCGGCGAAGGACCGCTCGTCGAAGTCGCTCGCCCCCATGAACAGCGCCGACGGGGCGCCGTCGGGCGTCACCTTGAAGGCGAGCGTGTCGCCCTCGGGCAGGTCGCCGACCGTGCGGGGCGCGGTCGCGGGCGGTGCGTGCAGGGTGCCGGGCGCGAAGTAGGAGTGGGCGGCGTTGCGGCTGTGCCGGGAGCTCGCCACCTCGATCACGTATCCGTCGAAGGCGAGCACCTCGCCGCCCTTCACGACGGAGAGCTGCTCCGCCGCGACGCCGAAGGAGCGCAGGACGTGGTACGTCGTCTCCGTGCCGATGACGCGCGCTCCCGTGGTCCGCGCCAGGTGGGGGACGTCGTTGAGGTGGTCCCAGTGGGTGTGCGTGACGCAGATGACCTCGGGGGTGCCCGCGTGCCTGCGTACCAGGGGCTTGTCCACGCGCAGCCGCGTGCCGGGGTCGAAGGCGCCGGAGAACAGGCCGGTGGGGAACCGGGTGACGTAGGGGTCGACCAGGACGGTCGCGGCCCTCGGCCGCCGCCCGGCTCCTGTCCGGGCGCCGGTCCCGCCGCCCGTCCCGCCGCCCGTCCCGATGTCGATCCGCCAGCCCGAGGTCCCCAGCCAGCGGTACGAGACGGAGTCCGCGGCCCGTGCGGGGGCGCCCGGCGCGGGGGAGCCGGCCACCGCCGTGCCGGACAGGAGCGGGGCGGCCGTGCCGAGGGCGGCGCCGCGCAGGAGGGTGCGGCGGCCGGGGTGCCGCTCTTCGGCGGCTCTCTCGTCGATGCGCATGACGGAAGAAGACCAGGACGGTGACCGTCATGTCCAAGATCTGATCGATCTGTTAACGATACGGATTCCGATATGACGGCAGCTCAGAGACCGCGCTCATCGGGTCAGTCGGGGCGCGAAGTCGCACGGGCCAGATACGGCGCCGTCCGGCTCCCCGCCGCCGCGGCCACCTCCGCGGGCGTGCCGGCCGCGACCAACCGGCCCCCTTCCGTGCCGCCGCCGGGACCGAGGTCGATCACCCAGTCCGCTCCGGCGACCACGGACATGTCGTGCTCGACGACGACCACGGAGTGGCCCGCGTCGACGAGTTCGTGCAACCGCCCGACGAGTACCTCCACGTCGGCGGGGTGCAGCCCGGCGGTGGGCTCGTCGAGGAGGTAGAGGGTGTGCCCCCGGCGCACCCGCTGCAACTCGCTCGCCAGCTTGATCCGCTGGGCCTCGCCGCCGGACAGCTCCGTCGCGGGCTGCCCGAGCCGCAGATAGCCGAGCCCGACGTCGAGAAGCGTGCGCAGGCTGCGCAGCACCGCGGGGGTGTCGGCGAAGAAGTCCGCGGCGGCCTCGACGGTCAGGTCGAGGACATCCGCGACGGAGAGCCCGGCATGGGTGACCTGAAGGGTCTCCGGGTTGTAGCGGGCGCCCCCGCAGTCCGGGCAGGGGGCGTAGGTGCTGGGCAGGAAGAGCAGCTCGACGCTCACGAAGCCCTCGCCCTGGCAGGTCTCGCAGCGGCCGCCCGCCACGTTGAAGGAGAACCGCCCCACCCCGTAGCCGCGGGCCCGCGCCTCGTCCGTGTCCGCGAAGACCTTGCGGACGACGTCGAACAGCCCGGTGTACGTGGCGAGATTGGAGCGCGGTGTGCGCCCGATCGGCTTCTGGTCCACGCACACGAGCCGGTCCACGCCTGTGAGGTCCTCGGTCAGCTCGCCGATCAGCGTCGACTTGCCCGAGCCCGACACCCCGGTCACCGCCGTGAACGCGCCGACCGGGAACTCGGCGGTCACGTCCCGCAGGTTGTGCCGCGACACCGGACCGACCTTCAACCAGCCGCGCGGCGAACGCAGCTGACGTCGCGTCACCGGTTCCCGGCGGAACAGGAAGCGCGCCGTCGCCGACCCGGCCACCTTCTCCAGATCGGCCACCGGTCCGCTGTGCAGCACCCGGCCGCCGTGCTCGCCCGCCCGCGGGCCCACGTCCACGAGCCAGTCCGCGTGCCGTATCACGTCGAGGTGGTGCTCGACCACGAACACCGAGTTGCCCGCGGACTTGAGCCGGTCGAGGACGGTGAGCAGCGACTCCGTGGCGGCGGGGTGCAGCCCCGCCGAGGGCTCGTCCAGGACGTACACGACGCCGAACAGGCCCGAACGCAACTGCGTGGCCAGGCGCAGACGTTGCAGCTCGCCTGCCGACAGGGTGGGGGTCGCGCGATCGGGCGAGAGGTAGCCGAGGCCCAGCTCGGTGATGGTGGCGATGCGGGCGAGCAGGTCGTCGGTGAGGACACGCGCCGTCTCCGCGCCCGCCGCTCCCGCGCTCGATCCGGCCGCCTCCCGCAGGCACCGCGCGAGCTCCGCGAGGGGCAGCGCCGCCAGCTCCGCGACGGTGCGGCCCGCGAAGGTGACGGCGAGCGCCTCCGGGCGCAGCCTGCTGCCGCCGCACACCGGGCACGGCTCGCTGGTCAGGAAGCGCTCCGCCTTCGCGCGCAGCGTCTGGGACTTGGAGTCGGCGAACGTCTTCATGACGTACCGCCGCGCGCTCATGTACGTGCCCTGGTAGGGGCGCTGGATGCGGCCCGCCTCGCGCACCGGGTGGACCGTGACGACCGGCTGCTCGTCGGTGAACAGGATCCACTCGCGGTCCGCCCGCGGCAGCTCCCGCCACGGCCGGTCCACGTCGTGCCCGAGCGCGTCGAGGACGTCCCGCAGGTTCTTGCCCTGCCAGGCGCCGGGCCAGGCCGCGACGGCGCCCTCGCGGATCGACAGGGAGGGGTCGGGGACCAGGAGCTCCTCGCTCGTGCGGTGCACCCGGCCCAGGCCGTGGCACTCGGGGCAGGCCCCGGCCGCCGTGTTCGGCGAGAAGGCGTCGGAGTCGAGGCGGTCCGCGCCCGGCGGGTAGTCGCCCGCGCGGGAGAACAGCATCCGCAGCGAGTTGGACAGCGTGGTGACCGTACCCACGGAGCTGCGGGACGTCGGCGCCGCGCGGCGCTGCTGGAGCGAGACCGCCGGCGGCAGGCCAGTGATCTCCCCGACCTTCGGCGCGCCGACCTGGTGGATCAGGCGGCGCGCGTACGGGGCGACGGACTCGAAGTAGCGCCGCTGCGCCTCGGCGTAGATCGTCCCGAAGGCCAGCGAGGACTTGCCGGACCCGGAGACCCCGGTGAAGACGGCGAGGACGTCGCGCGGCACGTCCACGTCGACCCCGCGCAGATTGTGCTCCCGGGCACCCCGGACCCGTACGCAGGGATCGTGGCCGTGGTCGGGGCGGCTGTGCATGGGCGGGCTCCGTACGCGGATCGGGGGCAAACCCCACGATTCTAGGCCGGGAGGTTCTCCGCACCCCGGGGGCGTCCGGTGTCCGGTGCGGCGCCCCGCGCCGGGGCGGTGCCCGCGGGCGGGGTCAGCCCGGCGATCCGGGCGAGGCGCCGGAAGGAGTCGCGCAGGCCCTCGCGGTCGTAGGTGCTGGTGGTCACCAGGACCTCCTGCGCGCCGCTCTGCGCGATCAGCGTCCGCAGCGCATCGGCGACCTGGTCCTCGGTGCCGTGGAGGTGCCCGCCGAGCCCCGACTCGTAGAACTCGCGTTCCTTCCGGCCCATCGCGCCGCTCGCCGCGCGCTCCTCGACGCGTTCGGCGGGCGGCAGCGGCGGGAACGTGCCGCGGGTGCGCGAGTGCGCCATCGACCAGGCCTCCGGTACGAGCAGACGGCGGGCCGCAGCCTCGGACTCCGCGACGGCGACGGTGCCCGAGACCACCACGTACGGCTCGTCCGACCAGACGGAGGGCCGGAACGCGGCACGGTAGCGGTCGATCGCGGCCAGCATCTTCGCGCGCCCCCTGATGTCTCCGACGACCATCGGCAGGCCCGCCGCCGCGGCGATCGACGCGCCCTCCCCGATGGCGAGGACGAACGGCGGGACACGCAGGCCCTCGCTCGGCCGGGCGCGCACACCCGTCCCCGACGTGCCGCGGAACCAGCCGAGGAGTTCCTCCAGGCCGGCGGCGAAGTCCTGCGCGTCGTCCTTGCCGTGGCCGAGCGCCTTGCGCACCCCGTCGGTGAAGCCGACCGACCGGCCGAGCCCCATGTCGATCCGCCCCGGGAACAGCGCTTCGAGCACCCCGAACTGCTCCGCCACCACCAGCGGCTGGTGGTTCGGCAGCATCACCCCGCCGGTGCCCACGCGGATCGAGCGCGTGGCCGCGGCGACCGCCGCCGCGAGCACGGTCGGCGCCGAACCCGCGACCCCGGGCACGCCGTGGTGCTCGGACACCCAGAAGCGGTGGTAGCCGAGGTCTTCGACCTCCTGCGCCAGGGCGACGGTGTCCCGCAGGGCCTCGGTGCCGTCGTGCCCCTCACGGGTGCGGGAGCGGTCGAGCACCGAGAAGCGCACGGCTGCTCCGGCTCCTGAGGTCTCCCCGGCTTCCCCGGTCTCTCCGGTTCTTTCGGCTTCCCCATGGGAGTGGGGTCCGGCCGTCGCCCGGCTGGTCTCCTGTGCGCGCTCCATGATCGGTCAGCGGTTCGGGGCGGGCAGAAATTCCGTTCAGGCCCCGTGCCGTACGAGGACGGCCTCGACGAACGCGACGAGCCGTTCCCCGACGCGGTCCACGCTGCCGTTCTGCACGCTCACCTGGGCACCCTCGAAGACGAAGGTGATCTCGGCCGCCGCGTCCTCGGGGTCGGTGAGCCCGGCCGCCGCGCACATGGCGGTCAGGCGGGCGAGCTGGCGAGCCTTGTGCGTCTCGATCACCTGACGCGCGGGATGGTCGCGGTCGGGCAGCTCCGCCAGGGAGTTGATGAAGGGGCAGCCGCGGTGCGAGACCGTCGACAGCGTGTCGACGACGAACGCGGCGACGCCCCTGATCTGCGCCAGGGGCTCGTCCGGCCACCGCTCCTCGACCCGGTCGAACGCGGCGACGTAGTCCGCGGCGACGATCAGCAGCCACTGCGCCACCAGCGCGTCCTTGGTGCCGAAGTGGCGGTACAGGGCGGCCTTGGTGGTGCCCGCCCGGTCCGCCACGGCCTGGACGCCGACGCCTCTGATCCCCTCGGCGTGGAACAGCTCCTCGGCGGCGTCGAGGATGCGCTCCCGGGGCGGCAGCTTGGCCACGCGGGTCGCGCGGCCGGGCCTCGCCTCTTCCTCCGGCTCCGGCATGGCTGTCCCTTTCCGTTCGGGCTCTTCCCGTTCAGGCGATCGGCGCTCCGCGCCTCGTCCTCAAACGCCGGACGGGCTGGAACGGCCTCGTCCCCCGTCGGGGGGCTGAAACGGCCTCGTCCCCCCTCCGCCGGAAGGACCGCAAGGGTCATGTTACGGTACCGACCAGTCCTAGCTGGTACCGATCGGTATCACACAAGACTGAGCGGTTTCGCTCAGGAGGAGGGAGAGGGTTTCTCATGAAGCTGTCCGAGTACGTGGCGTACGACGCCGTCGGCCTTGCCGGTCTTGCGGCCCGGGGGGAGGTGACCGCGGCCGAACTCGAAGCGGTCGCGATGGAGGCGGTGGCCGCCGTGAATCCGCTGGTCAACGCGGTGGTGGAGACCTGGCCCTGCGAGGGCGGCGACGGGGCGGGCGGGGGAGCCGCCACCGGGGAGCCGCTCGGCGGGGTGCCGTTCCTGGTCAAGGACCTGGGCGTGACCGTGGCGGGCAGGCGCACGGAGCAGGGCAGCCGGCTCGCGGCGGGCCAGGTCGCGGCGGCCGACTCCCATCTGATGCGCCGCTTCCGCGCGGCGGGCCTCAGGACCTTCGGCCGCACCGCGACCCCGGAGTTCGCCTACGACATCACCACCGAGCCCGTCCTGTACGGGCCGACCCGCAACCCCTGGGACCTCGGCCGTTCGGCGGGCGGCTCCAGCGGCGGCGCGGCGGCGGCGGTCGCGGCCGGGATCGTCCCGGTCGCCCACGGCACGGACGCGGCGGGCTCGATCCGCATACCCGCGGCGAGCACCGGTCTGTTCGGCCTGAAGCCGACCCGGGGCCGGGTGTCCATGGGCCCCGACGTCGACGAGATCTTCAACGGGCTCGCCGTGCAGGGCTGCGTCAGCCGCACGGTGCGCGACAGCGCGGCACTGCTCGACGCGGTCCGCGGACCGGAGAGCGGCGACCCGTACACCGCCCCGGAGCCGGTACGCCCCTACGCCGACGAGGTCGCCCGGGACCCCGGCCGCCTCCGCGTCGGCGTCGTCGCGCAGGCGGGCGGCGGCCGCCGCACCGAGGGCCCGGTGGCCGCCGCCCTGACCCGCACCGCGGACCTCCTCGCCGCGCTCGGCCACGAGGTGTCGGAGGCGACCCTCGACCTCGGGGTGAGCTGGGAGGAGTACGTCCTCGCCAACGCCCGGCTGTGGACGGCCAACCTGGTGCCCTGGCTCGACGGCCTCGCCGCCGCCCACGGCCGTGTCGTCGGCCCGGCCACCGTCGAGCCCCAGTCGCTCGCCGGATACGCCTTCGGCCGCGGTGTCACCGCCGCCGACTTCGTCCGCGCGCTCGGCGTGCGCAACATCGTCGCCCGCGGCGTCGGCGCCCGCTTCCACCGGTACGACGTACTGCTCACCCCCACCCTGCCGGAACTGCCGCCGCGCATCGGCGAGCTCGCCGAAGGGGTCGAGGACCTCGACGGCGCGGGCTGGATCGACCGGATCTTCGACCGCGCGCCGTTCACCGCCGTCCACAACGTCGCCGGTACCCCCGCCATGTCCGTACCGCTGGAGTCCGACCCCGCGACCGGGCTGCCCGTCGGCCTCCAGTTCGCCGCCGCCCACGGCCGCGAGGACGTGCTGTTCCGTCTCGCCGGGCAGCTCGAACGGGCCGCTCCCTGGGCCCACCGCGTGCCGGAAGTGCGGGCATCCGTCAGTCGCAGCTGAGCATCCCCGTGCGCAGGCGCGCCAGGGTGCCCGAGAGCAGCCGCGACACATGCATCTGCGAGATGCCGAGGGCCCGGCCGATCTCGGCCTGGGTCAGCTCCTGGCCGAACCGCATCTCGATGATGCGGCGCTCCCGCTCGCCGAGGTCCGCAAGGAGCGGGGCCAGGGCGTGCAGCTGCTCGACGGTCTCCAGGGCGGGGTCGGGGGCGCCCAGGACGTCGGCGACCGAGCGGGCGCCGCTCCGGGTGTCGCCGTCCTCGCCCGGGTCGTTCGGGGCGTCCAGGGAACCGGCCGCGTACCCGTTGGCGGCCACGAGCGCCTCCAGGGCCTGCTCCTCGGAGACCTCCAGGTCGGCGGCCAGCTCCTTGACCGTCGGCTCGCGGCCGAGGGCGCCGGACAGCCGCTCCTGGGACCTGGAGAGCTCCGCCCGCAGTTCCTGGAGTCTGCGCGGCACGTGCACGGCCCAGCTCGTGTCCCGGAAGTGCCGTTTGATCTCGCCGAGTATCCAGGGCACGGCGAACGAGGTGAACTCGAAGCCGCGGCCCACGTCGAACCGGTCGATCGCCTTGATCAGCCCCACCGTCCCGACCTGGACGATGTCCTCCATGTGGCCGTTCCCGCGATGGCGGTACCGGCTCGCCACATAGTGCACGAGGCTCAGGTTCATCTCGATCAGGGTGTCGCGCGCGTACGCGTACTCGGGCGACCCCTCGGCCAGGGCCCCCAGCCGGTCGAAGAACAGCCTCGTCAGCTCGCGGGCGTCCTTGGGGGCGACCTCGACGGCCTCCTCGATCCAGGGCATCCCGGCGACTTCCCCGGAGGCGTCGCGCACACCGATTCTGCTTGGCACAGCCGTTCTCCCTCGCCCGGTTCGTGCGGTTCGCCCTGGTGGTTCCGCAGACCGCGGGCCCGCACACCGGGACCTTCCGCACGAACCCCCGGGACCAAGGCCCCGCAGGCGGGGAACCCAAGGGCCCGCCCGCGCTCTCCGGGCGAGCGCGGGCGGGATCGGGAACCCGGTGTGAGACTGCCCCTGAGGCGGTGATCGCAGATGGTGCACCAACCGAGGGCGTCCGGGCCCGGGGAGCAGCTGCTCGAAGAGCTCCTCGCCGCCGCGCACGCGGCGACCCCGACGGAGCTGCCCGGCCTGGTGCAGCGGTTCGCCGACGCCGAGGGCCTGGACCGCATCGACGTGTACCTCGTGGACCTCCAGCAGCGGTACCTGGTGCCGCTGACGCACGGGCCGCCCGCCCTGAGCGTGTCCGACTCCGTCGCAGGATCGGCCTATCGGGCGCACGAGCTGCGCGTCGAGGAACTCACCCAGGGCGGCAAGATCACCACCTGGCTGCCGCTGATCGACGGGGTCGAGCGGCTCGGCGTCATCGGTGCCACCGCGCCGGTGATCGACGGGGCGCTGCTGCGGCGCTGCCGCATGCTGGCCTCCATCCTCGCCATGGTGATCACCTCGAAGCGGGCGGCCAGCGACAGCTTCGCGCGCCGGACCCGCATCCAGACCATGCAGCTCCCCGCGGAGATGCTCCGGGCCTTCCTGCCGCCCCGCACCATCGGCAACTCCCGGGTGATCTCCACCGCCGTCCTGGAACCGGCCTACAACCTCGGCGGCGACGTCTTCGACCACTCCCTGACCAGTTCCACCCTGCACGTGGCGATCCTCGACGCGATGGGCCACAACCTCGCGTCGGGCCTGACGACCTCCGTCGCCATGGCGGGCTGCCGCAACGCCCGCCGCGCGGAGGCCGAGCTGCCCGAACTCGTCGACAACATCCAGCAGGCGCTCGCCGACTGGCTGCCCGAGCAGTTCTGCACGGGCATCCTCGCCCAGCTCGACCTGGCGAGCGGCTTGCTGCGGTGGTGCAACTGCGGGCATCCGCCACCGCTGCTCATCCGCGACCACCGGGTGCTCGGCGGTGCCCTCGAGCGCCCGCCGCAGCCGCCCCTCGGCACGCCCGCCGCCCTCGCCGGCGACACCTGGGAGGTCCACCAGGAACCCCTGGAGCCGGGCGACCGGGTGCTGATGTACACGGACGGCGTGACGGAGCTGCGCACCGGCGGCGGCGCCGAGTTCGGCCTCGAACGGTTCACCGACAGCATCATCCGGGCCACGGCGGCGGGGGAGTCCGCGCCGGAGGCGCTGCGCCAGCTCATCCGCTCCATCCTCGACCGGCAGGGCAACCAACTCCGCGACGACGCGACGCTGTTGCTCCTGGAGTGGTGTCCGCCGGGCAGCCGGTGATCCCGCCGCCCGCACCGTCCTTACGCTGGGCGCATGACGAACGACAGCAGCCGGTCCGGTACGGGCCCGCGGCGGACCCCGGGCTCCCGGCCCCTCGCCGTGTTCGACCTCGACAACACCCTCGCGGACACCGCGCACCGCCAGCGCCATCTGCGGCGCAGACCGCGCGACTGGAACGCCTTCTTCGCGGCGGCCCCCGCGGACCCGCCGCTGGAACAGGGCGTGCGGCTCGCCCGTGACAGCGCCGGGGAGTGCGAGGTCGTCTATCTGACCGGGCGGCCCGAGCGCTGCCGCGCCGACACCGAGGCGTGGCTGGCCGCGCAGGCGCTGCCCGCCGGGCGGATCTGGATGCGCGGCGACCAGGACCGGCGCCCCGCACGCCACACCAAGCTGGAGATCCTGCGACGGCTCGCCGGGGACCGGGAGATCCGCATGCTGGTGGACGACGACGAGCTGGTGTGCGACGACGCGGAGCGCGCCGGGTTCACGGTGGTGCGGGCGCGCTGGGGCAGCGCGTCGGCGGAGCTCCGGGACGCGCAGGAGCGGCAGGGGCGTACGTGACGCTCACGCCCCAGGAGGGCCTGGGAAGGCGGCGTCCCCTCGGCCCGAACGGGCCCGGACGGGGCCCGGACGGGCCTAGGAGGCGTCCTCCAGGCGGAATCCGACCTTCATGCCGACCTGGAAGTGCTGGATCTCCCCGTCCTCGATATGGCCGCGCACCTGGGTGACCTCGAACCAGTCGAGGCCGCGCAGGGTCTGTGACGCGCGTTCGATGCCGTTGCGGATGGCCTGGTCGACGCCCTCGTGCGAAGTGCCGACGATCTCGGTGACCCGGTAGGTGTGGTCGGACATGAGCGGCTTCTCCTCTCCGCGGCGGTGCGGTGCCCTCCACGGTAGTGCCGGGACCGGGTGCGGGCCTCCCGGCGGACTCGTGGGAACCTGTGGGCGCACGTCCACCGAAGTGACACAGATGTGACACAAATGTGCGCACGCCTCTTGACCGACGAGTTGGTACATACCAAAATCCTGCACACCCGTTCGAGCTTGTGCTCTTCTGAGCTTGAGCTTTCCCCACGTCGGGCTTCCCCCTTGCTGTCCGCAGTCAGAAAGTGACCGACGTGAACCCGCGCCGCCTCCGCATCGCCCTTTCCCTCACCCTCGCTCTCGCCTCCACCGCCGTGCTGCCCGGCTGCGGCGTCCTGCCCGGTGGAAGTGACGAACGCACCACCGTCACGGTGTGGCTGATGCGGGGGAGCGCGTCGGACGCCTTCCTGAAGCGGTTCACCGAGGACTTCGAGAAGCAGCACGGCGACCTCGACCTGGACATCAAGCTCCAGGAGTGGACCGGCATCGGCGAGAAGGTCAAGGCGGCCCTGAAGAACGACGACGGCCCCGACGTCATCGAGGTCGGCAACACCCAGGTCGCCCAGTACGTCGACCAGGGCGGCCTCGAGGACCTCACCCTGGAGTCCGCCCGCGACCTCGGCATGAAGGACTGGCTCCCGGGCCTCGCCGAGCCCGGCCGCTACGACGGCGGCCAGTACGGCATCCCCTGGTACGCCGCGAACCGCGTGGTGATCTACAACAAGGACCTGTTCGATCAGGCCGGCGTCGAGCAGCCGCCCAGGACGCGCCAGCAGTGGCTCGACGCCACCGAGCGGCTCAACTCCGGCTCCACCCAGGGGATCTACCTCGCGGGCCAGGACTGGTACACCCTCGCGGGCTTCATCTGGGACGAGGGCGGCGACCTCGCCAAGGACAGGTCCGGCAACTGGCAGGGCACCCTCGACACACCCGAGGCCCTGAGGGGCATGGACTTCTACCGGCAGCTCCAGGCGCTCGGCGACGGCCCGCCGAACGCGGACGAGGAGCACCCGCCGCAGGCGGAGGTGTTCGCCAAGGGGGACGTCGCGCAGCTCATCGCCGTGCCCGGCGTCGCCCGCGCCATCGAGGAGAAGAACCCCGAGCTGAAGGGCAAACTCGGCTACTTCCCCGTCCCCGGCAAGACCACCCGCAAGCCGGGCGCCGTCTTCACCGGCGGCTCCGACCTGGTCGTACGGGACGGCACCGACCAGCGCAAGGGCGCCGTCGAGGTCGTGAAGGCGCTCGCGGGCGAGAAGTGGCAGCGGGACCTCGCGCGCACCATGGACTACGTGCCGAACAAGACGAAGCTGTCCTCCGCCGTCTCCGGGAAGGCCGCGATCGCCGCCATGGCCGCCGGTGCCGCGCAGGGCCGGGCCACGCCCAACTCGCCCCAGTGGGCGGCCGTGGAGGCCGACAACCCGATCAAGAAGTACATGTCCAAGGTGCTCGGCGGCGCCGACGCGCCCGCCGCGGCGAAGGCCGCCTCCCGCCGCATCACCGAGGAACTTGACGCCTCCTGACCCCGACCGAGGGGCCGGGGACCGCGGACCGGGGGCCGGGGCACGTGACGTGCCCCGGCCCCCGGGCCCTCCCGCGCCGGTGCCGCGGTCCGCTCAGGCGGGTGTGCTCAACGACAGCGCGAAGCGGTTCCGCTCGTCCGTCCACCAGTGCGTCAGGGACAGACCGGCGTCGGCCAGCTCCGACCGCACTCCTTCCTCGCGGAACTTCGCGGAGATCTCCGTACGCATCTCCTCGCCCCGGTCGAACTGCACCGCGAGGTCGAGCGCGGGAATCTTCACGGTCTGGTCCACGTCCGAACGCAGCCGCATCTCGATCCACTCGTGGGCCGGGTCCCAGACCGCGACGTGCGTGAACGCGCCCGGATCGAAGTCCGCGCCCAGCTCGCGGTTGATGACGTGCAGGACGTTCTTGTTGAACGCGGCGGTCACCCCCGTCGCGTCGTCGTACGCCGACACGAGCACCGACTCGTCCTTGACCAGGTCCGTGCCGAGGAGCAGCGCGTCACCGGGCGACAGCAGGTCGCGTACGGAGCCGAGGAAGGCGGCACGCTCGGCGGGCAGCAGATTGCCGATGGTACCGCCGAGGAACGCGACCAGGCGCGGCCCCGGCGTGCCGGGAAGCGCGAGGCCGCGGGTGAAGTCGGCGACGAGGGCGTGCACGTCCAGCGCGGGCCGCTCGGCGAGCAGCGTGTTCGCGGCGCCGGTGAGCGCGGACTCGCTGACGTCGACGGGCACGTAGGTGTGCAGCGCGGGCAGCGCGTCGATCAGGTGCCGGGTCTTCTCGGAAGACCCCGAACCCAGCTCGACGAGCGTGCGCGCGCCCGTCACCCCGGCGATCTCGGCGGCACGGGACACCAGGATCTCCCGCTCGGCGCGCGTCGGGTAGTACTCGGGCAGGGTGGTGATCTCGTCGAACAGGGCGCTGCCGCGCGCGTCGTAGAACCACTTCGGCGGCAGCGACTTCGCCGCCGGGACCACGGCCGGGCGGATGGCGGCGACGGCCGGGCCGGTGGCGGGTCCGGCAGCCGGGTCGTGGGCGGCTCGGGTGAGGCCGTGCAGGACGTCGGCGCGCAGCGCGGCGCCGGTCGCGTCCTCGGGCAGGGTACGGGTCAGCAGGAACGGGCTCACGCGGTGGGCTCCTTGAGCGGGGTCAGCAGGATGTCGGTGCGGCCGGCGGCCAGCAGGGTGCGGTCGGGCACCTCGCGCCAGCGCGGGTCCTCGTCGCAGGGCTCGGAGGCCACGACGGTGCTCCGGCCGGGGTCGGCGCGGTACCACAGGGTGTCGCCCCAGGCCGTGGCGGCGATGGTCTCGCCGTCGGTGAGCAGCAGGTTCAGCCGGGAGCCCGGCGCGGCCCCGGCGACCTCGACGGTGACGTCGGCGAGCGCCTGCGCCATGGCGTCGCCGCGCCGCAGCCGCTCCAGGACCAGGGCCCACACCAGGGCGGAGTCGCAGCGCGCCTCCAGGGACAGCAGGTCGGCGGGCGGCAGCGCGGTCGCGACCCGCGCCAGCGTGCCGGGCCAGCCGGACACCGCGCCGTTGTGGCTGAACAGCCACGGCCCCGAGCCGAACGGTGCCGCCGCGGCCTCCCCGTCCGCGCCCGCCTCGGTGGCGTCGCGCACGGCGGCGAGCACCGCCGCCGAGCGCACCACGCGGGCGAGGTCGGCGAACGACTGGTCGGCCCAGATCGGGCCGGCCCTGCGGTAACGCGCCGGCACCGGATCGCCGTCCGCGTACCAGCCCACGCCGAAACCGTCCGCGTTGACCGTCCCGTACCGCTGTCTGCGGGGCGCCCACGACTGCCGGAAGAGGCTGTGCGGGGGCGACACGAGCAGCGCGCCGAGGCTCTCGGGCTCGCCCACGAAGGCGAGGTGACGGCACATCAGGCGAGCCCCGCGGCGGTCTCGGCGGCCGTCAGGTCGCGCGCCGTGCGGAAGCCGGAGAATATCTGCCGCCGCACC
Source organism: Streptomyces typhae (assembly GCF_009755605.1). GTDB lineage: Bacteria > Actinomycetota > Actinomycetes > Streptomycetales > Streptomycetaceae > Streptomyces > Streptomyces typhae. The sequence continues at coordinate 273,035 of NZ_WPNZ01000004.1, read as the reverse complement.
GGGTGGTCCCAGTTGCGGAACGTGCCGCGGCAGGCGACGGCGTCCACGGAGAAGGCGCCGCCGCGCAGCACCTTGTAGTCGCCGCCGAAGAAGACCTCCGAGTACTCCCGGTAGGGGAAGGCGACGAAGCCCGGATAGGGCAGGAAGTCGCTCGCCGTCCACTCCCACACGTCGCCGATCAGCTGCCGGATGCCGAGCGGCGACGCGCCCCGCGGATAGCTGCCCGCGGGCGCCGGACGCAGATGCCGCTGGCCCAGGTTGGCGCGGTCCGGCGTCGGCTCCGCGTCCCCCCACGGATAGCGCGTCGAGCGGTCCTCGCCGGGCTGGTGGCGGGCGGCCTTCTCCCACTCGGCCTCCGTGGGCAGCCGCCGCCCGGCCCAGCGCGCGTAGGCGTCCGCCTCGTACCAGCTCACGTGCAGCACCGGCTCGTCGTCCGGTACCGGCTCGACGTGGCCGAAGCGGCGCCGCAGCCACTGGCCCGCCTCACGCCGCCAGAACAGCGGCGCGGTCAGCTTGTTGCGGCGTACGGTCTCCCAGCCGCGCTCGTCCCACCAGCGCGGGTCGTCGTAGCCGCCCGCGTCGACGAAGCGCCGGTACGCGCCATTGGTGACCGGCGTGGTGTCGAGGAAGAACGGCGGCACGAACTGCCGGTGCGCGGGCCGTTCGTTGTCGAGCGCCCACGGCTCCGTCGTCGTGCCCATGTGGAACGGGCCGCCGGGGACCAGGACCTCGGCGGGGCCGGTGAAAGCGGGAGCGGGCTCCGGCTCGGGGGCGGTGAGCGCGGGGGCGCCCGCGCGCAGCTGATGGGTGATCAGCATGGTCTCGTCGTGCTGCTGCTCGTGCTGCGCGATCATCCCGAAGGCGAAGCCCGCGTCGGTGAGCCGCGAGCCGTGGAACGGTGTGCTCTCCAGGACGTCGAGGGCACGGCCGCGCACGTCGGCGGCGTAGCGGCGTGCCTCCTGCGGCGCGAGCAGCGGCAGCGAGGGACGGGTGGCCCGCGGGTGCTCGAAGGCGTCGTACAGCGAGTCGATCTCGGGTCGCAGCGCGTCGCGGCCGCCGACGGCGCGCAGCAGCCACTGCTCCTCCTGGTTGCCGATGTGCGCGAGGTCCCACACCAGCGGTGACATCAACGGCGAGTGCTGTGCGGTCAGTTCGGGGTCCTCGACGCAGGACGTGAGCAGCGCGGTGCGCTCCCGGGCGGCGAGCAGCGCGGTCCGCGCCCGCGCCCGCAGCGCTTCGGGGTCGGTGGCGACGTCCTGGTCGTGGGGGTCGTGGGGGTCGTGGGGGCGGTGGGGGTGGGTCGTGGCGTCGTGCTGGATTCCGGTCCTGTCACCGGTCATCGGTGTGCGTCCTTCCCGGGAGGGGTGTCCCAAGTCCCGTGTGCGTCCCGTGTGCGGGCTCGCCGTCGGGCAGGCCGTCGAGCAGGTCGTCGGCGGGGCAGCGGCCCCGGGCGACGTACCGCTCGGCGTACGCGGCGACGGCCGCGAGCACCTGCCGGTCGGCGCCGAGCCGCGGCAGCGCGTCGAGCGCGGCGGCGAAGCAGACGACGGCGGCCTCGTGCAGCTCCGGATCGGCGAGGCCGTGCCTTGCCGCGTCCAGCCACAGCGGGCTGTGCGGCGGCGGCACGGCCCCCGCGCGCTCGGCCAGCGGCTTGACGGTGCGGTAGGCCGTCTCGGCGGCCTCCGCGTCGTCGAACAGCGCGCAGGTCACCGCGAGCGGCACGATCCACCCGTCGTCGCCCGGCTGCGCGTCGACCATCCGCAGCTCCAGGTGCCCGCGCGGTCTGACCGGCGGGAACAGCGTCGTCAGGTGGTAGTCGAGGTCGTCCCGGGTGGGCGCGCGGGGCGCTCCGGAGCGGGCCCAGGACCGCAGGGTCAGACCCTCGGGCACCAGCCACGGCGCGCTGTCACCCGGCTCGGCCCGCACGCACATCACCGGTGCGTCAAGGGCGTGCCGCGACCAGGCCGCCCGCGGCTCCTCGTCGAGCGCGGGCGCCCCCGACCTGCCGGGGTCGATGCCCGCCCACACCGCCTGCCGGGTGGAGCGCCAGCCGGTGGGCCTGCCCTCCTGGAGCGGGGAGTTGGCGAACGCGGCGACCAGGACGGGCCCGAGCAGATGCGCGAGCCGCCAGCGGCGGGCGTAGCCGAGGGGGCCCGGCTCCTCGTAGCCCGCGTCGAGGCAGATCTGTACCGACGCCGTGGAGCACATCATCCGGCGCCCGGCGTCACCCGCGCGGTCGAACCAGCACTCCATGGCGTCGTAGCGCGGCTCGTGCAGGATGCGGCTCGGCGCGCGCCAGGGGTCGGCGCCGAGGCCGGTGAGGGTCAGATCAAGGGGTCTCAGGGTGTCGCGCACGACGGCCAGATCGGCCGATACGGCTGCTGTGCACTCCATGAGCGAGGCGGCGGGCAGCGAGCTGAGCTCCAGCTGGCCGCCGGGTTCGACGGTGACCGCCGAGTGCAGGGACTTCGTCGCGAGAGCCGCGCGGGCGGCTTCGACGCGGGCGGACGTCACGGGGGCATCGGGTGCGTCCGGTCGGTGCAGAAGCCATTCCAGCTCCACACCGGTCACGGCGGGCGGCCCCGTCTTGAAACAGATGCCGCGCACCAGAGCCTCGATCTCCGCCTCCGTCACGGCTCGGCCGAGCCGCGCGGGGCGTTCCGTACAGTCTCCCTCTGGCATGTCGGGGATCCTCCTGTTCCGGCCTGCACGGGCGGACTGCCCGGCAGCGCTCGTAACACCCAAGACCTTGAAGCTATTTCGCACAAGACTGCCCGCGTGGCCGGTAAATACTGTTGCGATGGCTGTGGGACCCGGCACACCATCTGTTCATGTTCGACACGGGGGAGATCAGTGGGACCCACGTGGTCCCTGTGGCCACGGGGGTCGTGCCCAGCACGCTGTCCGGTGGGGCGCCCGGCTCGCCGAGTGCTGCCGCGGGTGCCGGGGCGGGGGCGCGGCCGTGAGCGCGCGGCTGCGCGGGATCGCGCAGGAGACGGTGGACATCGTCGCGGCCGGCGGGTACACGACCCCCGGCGGCCGGCACGTCGCGCTCGCGGACGCGGTGTCCGCCGCGCGCGCGGGCACCAGCCTGCACGGCCCTGAGCCCGTCGGCGTCCCCGCGCGGGCCCAGGTGGCGACGACCGTCGAGGTCACCGGCGAGTCCAGCCTGGAGGCCGCACACCGCCTGCACACCACCGGCGGGGGTCCGGCGGCCGTCCTGAACTTCGCCTCCGCACGCAATCCCGGCGGCGGCTTTTTGAACGGCGCACAGGCGCAGGAGGAGGCGCTGTGCCGCTCCTCCGCGCTGTACGCCTGCCTCCTGGAGCAGCGCGGCTTCTACGACCACCACCGCGCGCACCTCGATCCCTTCTACAGCGACCGCGTCATCCACGCGCCCGCCGTCCCCGTCTTCCGCGACGACCGGGGCAGGCTCCTGGAGGTGCCGTACGTGGCCGGATTCCTCACCTCGCCCGCGCCCAACGCGGGCGTGGTGCGGCGCACGGCACCCGAGCGGGCCGCCGCGCTGCCGCGGGCGCTGGCCGTCAGGGCGGAACGCGTCCTGGAGACCGCCGCGGCCCACGGCCACCGGCGGCTCGTCCTCGGCGCGTGGGGCTGCGGGGTCTTCCGGAACGACCCCGCCCAGGTCGCCGCGGCCTTCCACGCGCTCCTGCGGGCGCCGGGGCGGTTCGCGGGCTACTTCGACCACGTGGTGTTCGGGGTGCTCGACCGGAGCGGGGACACCGCGACACGCGCCGCGTTCGAGCGCGCCTTCGCGTCCGGCGGGTGAGGGCGTCGGCCCGGCTCAGGCCGTGCCCAGGCCCTGCTCGATGCGGTACTGCTCCGCCAGCTCGTCGAAGGTGTCCGTGACGGCGTCGCGGAGCACCACCCGGTGCGCGGCGCCGACGAACGCCCGTACTCGCGCGAGGACCTCATCGGCCTTCCGCGCGTCCGCGAAGATGCCGAGCACGAGGACGCACTCGTCGGGATCGTCCTGCGGCCCGTCCTCGCGCGGCTCGTCGCGCAGCGTGCAGCCCCACGGCACCTCGCAGGGGCCCTCGTGGTCCTCTACGGGACACAGCAGCCGGGCCAGGGGCTCCTGAAGGGCCAGCGCCTCGTCCGTCCCGGCGCATCCGTGGATGTGGAGTTCGTAGATCTGCACGTTCTGGACGTTAGGCGCACGGGCGCGCGTGCGCACAGGTTTTTCACCGCTTTCCGGTTTCAAGGTGCCGATTGCCGGTTACAGAGTGGCTGTTTCAGGGTGCGGCCCGGGTGTCGGCGAGCGGCTCGGGCCAGTGCTCGTGCCAGCGCAGGTCGTCCTCCAACTGGGCGGCGAGCGAGATGAGCAGGGGTTCGCTGCCCGCGGGGCCGAGGAGTTGGGCGCCGACGGGCAGACCGCCCGCGACCCGGCCCGCGGGCACGTTCACGCCGGGCCAGCCGAGGACGTTCCACGGCCACGCGTACGGGCACGCCGCGATCATCGCCTGGTCGGTGCGCCAGCCGCTCAGCTCGGCCATGGTGCCCACGCGGGGCGGCGGGGTCGCCGTCGTCGGCGCGAGCACCACGTCGTACGTGTCGAAGACGGCGCCGACGCGGCGGTGCAGCGTCGCCTCGGCGCGCCGCGAGAGCCGCAGCGGCGCGCCGCCGAGGAGGCGGCCGAGGCGGGCGGCCTCCTTCGTGCGCGGGTCGAGCAGCGAGGGGTCCGGCACCCGGCGCACCCAGTCGGCGACGCCCGCCGTGGCCCGCGGCACGAAGGCCAGGCCGATCTGGCCGTAGCGCGGATCGGCCTCCGTCACCTCGTGGCCGAGCGCGGCGAGGCGCTCCGCGAGCCCGAGGACCTTGCCGTGCACCAGCGGGTGCAGCCGCTTCGGCGTGGCGGTGAAGGGCATGCGCAGCGACAGGGCGATCCGCAGCCGCCCCGGGTCGCGCCGGGCCGCGTCCGCCGCCCGGATGGGTGCCGGCTGGTGCAGGTCGTCCTCGTGGTTGCCGCAGGCCGCGTCAAGGAGCAGCGCGGCGTCGGCGACGGTGCGGGCCAGCGGGCCGTTGACGGTGATGCCGTTGAACGCCTCCGGCCACGGCCAGGTCGAGATGCGCCCGCGCTGCGGCTTGATCCCGACCAGATGCGTCCACGCCGCCGGTATCCGCACCGACCCGGCGCCGTCCGAGCCGAGCGCGGCGGGCACGAGGCCCGCGGCCACCGCCGCCGCCGAACCCCCCGATGAGCCGCCCGGGGTGTGCCCGGTGTGCCACGGGTTGCGGGTGTCGCCGAACGCCGGGCCCTCCGTGAACGGCCACTGCCCCAGCTCGCACGTGTTGGTCTTGCCGACGACGACCGCGCCCGCGGCCCGCAGCCTGCGCACCGCCTCCGCGTCCTCGGCCTGCGGCGGGAAGGTCCCCGGGCAGCCGAACGCGGTGGGCTCACCTGCCACGTCGGTGTCGTCCTTCACGGCCACCGGCACACCGAGCAGCGGCGCCCGCACACCCGCCGCCAACTGCCGGTCCGCCGCGTCCGCTTCGGCCCGCGCGGCCTCGGCGCGCACCACCCGGAACGCGTTGAGCACGGGCTGCGCCGCCTCGATCCGGGCGAGCGCCCGCTCGGTCGACTCCCGTGCGGACACCTCACCCGCGGCGAGGGCGCGGGCGGTCTCCGCGAGTCCCGGGGAACGGTCGGCGGTCATGGGGGGCACCTTCGTTCGGGAGAGCTTGCCGTTGACCGGGCGGGTGTGCAGGTGACCGGTGGGTGTGCCGACGACTGGGCGGGTGTGCAGGTGGGCAGGTGGGTGGACAGGTGACCGCACGGTAGCCTCCGGCGCCCCAACGCGCCATCCGCGCGGAGGAGTTCACGCCGACCGTCGGGCGCGGCGACCCCCGTGACGGCGCGCGGGGGCGGCGCGCGACCCCCTGCCGGGGCCGTGTGTGCGCCGCTGCGGGCGTGCGTGACGAGGTGCGCGACCAGGCAGGACGGTGTGCGCGGCCGTGCCCCGCCGCCTGCCCGGCAGCGCCCCCGCGCCCGCCTGGGTGCGCCCCGGGTCCGTCTGGAAGGATTGCGGGCGTCATGGTGCAGATACCGAAGCAGCAGCCCGTGCCGGGCCCGGCGCCGGCTGCGCCGAGCCCCCCGCCCGACTCCGTGCCGCAGGGCACGCCGCACTCCGTGCCGACGAGCGCCGACGTCGCCCGCCTCGCCGGCGTCTCGCGCGCCACCGTCAGCTATGTCCTGAACAACACCAGCGCCGTCCGGATCAGCGAGCCGACCCGCCGCCGTGTGCACGCCGCGGCCAAGGAACTCGGCTACGTCCCGCACGCCGCCGCCCGCAGCCTGCGTGCCGGGCACTCCCGCATGGTCCTCATGCCCACACCGCAGATCGCCGTGGGGCCGCTGTTCAGCGCGTTCTTCAACGAACTCCAGTGGGCCCTCAGCAGATTCGACTACACGGTGGTGCAGTACGGCAGCCTCGGCCTGACCGGCGAGGAGGCGGCCCGCGCCTGGGCCGAACTGCGTCCGGTGGCCGTCCTCGCGCCCGACGCCACCGCGCTCGGCGCCCGCGGTGTCGCCGTGCTCAAACGCTCCGGCGCCAAGGCCGTCTTCACCCTCGGCCCGCAGCGGGCCGAGGGGGCGCACGCCCTGCTGATGGACCAGCGCCTGGTCGGCCGCGCCGCCGCCGAGCACCTGCTGGCCCGTGGCCGCCGCCGCATCGGCGTCGTCGTCCCCGAGGAACCCGGACTCGAAGTCTTCTCGCGGCCGCGTCTGGACGGCGTCCGCGCCGCCGTGCGCGGCGTCGCCGCCGGCGAGGTGACCGAGCTGCCGCTCGCGTACACGGAGGACTCCGCGGCCCACCTCACCGACCGCTGGTCCGCCCTCGGCCTCGACGCCGTCTTCGCGTACAACGACGACTACGCCATGCTCCTGACGCGCGCGCTCCAGGACCGCGGCGTCGCCGTCCCCGAGGACACCGCCGTCGTCGGTGCCGACGACCTGATGCTGGCCCGGCTCCTGAGACCCCGCCTGAGCAGCGTGCGCATCGAGCTGCCGTCGGGCCGCGGCCTGGCCGAGCTCGTCGACCGGGTGGTGCGCGAGCCCGGCGGGCGCCCCGAGGTGCACGACGTGCTCGGGGCGAGCGTGGTGCACCGCGAGTCGAGCTGACCGTACGCGCAGAGCCGGGTGGGGGCGGACAAACGTACGTTTGTCCGCCCCCACCCGGCTCTGCCCGGATTCCCGGAGGCCCCGGGGTCCGTCACTGCCCCTGGTCGGTGGCCTGCTGCTCGGCGACGGACTTGCGCACCTCGTCCATGTCCAGCTTGCGGGCCTGGCCGATGACGTCGTCCAGGGCCTCCTGGGGCAGGGCGCCCGGCTGCGCGAACACCGCCACCTGATCGCGGACGATCATGAGGGTCGGGATGGACTGGATACCGAAAGCGGCGGCCAGCTCCGGCTGGGCCTCCGTGTCGACCTTGCCGAAGACCAGATCGGGATTGGCCTCCGCGGCCTTCTCGTACACCGGGGCGAACTGGCGGCAGGGCCCGCACCAGGACGCCCAGAAGTCGATCAGGACGAAGTCGTGCTCCGTCATCGTCTGGTCGAAGTTTTCCTTCGTGAGCTCCACTGTCGTGCTGCTCATGGTCTGTCTCTCTTCCTGATGAGGGCGAAGCCGTCGTGCACAACGGCCGGGGCGACGGCCGTATTCCGCGCGCGTACCCGTGTGGCCACGCCGCACACCTGGGACCAGACTGTCCCCATGACGGAAGCCTCACATGCCACCCGGACGATTCCCTACGACGTCGTGGTCATTGGCGCCGGACCCGTCGGCGAGAACCTCGCCGACCGGGCCCGCGCGGCCGGACTCAGCGCCGCGATCGTGGAGAGCGAACTCGTCGGCGGCGAATGCTCGTACTGGGCCTGCATGCCCAGCAAGGCCCTGCTGCGCCCGGTCGTGGCCCGCGCGGACGCCCGCCGCGTCCCGGGCCTGCGCCACCTCGTCGACGGCGACCTGGACGCGGCCGCCGTCCTCGCGCACCGTGACGACTACACCTCGCACTGGAAGGACGACGGCCAGGTGGGCTGGCTGGAGTCCGTCGGTGTCGAGCTCCACCGCGGCCACGGCCGCCTCTCCGGCACCAAGGAGGTCACGGTCACCGGGCCGGACGGTGAGACGGTGCGCCTGAGCGCGCGGCACGCCGTCGCGGTGTGCACCGGCAGCCGCGCCGTCGTGCCCGACCTGCCGGGCGTCGCCGACGCCAAGCCGTGGACGAGCCGGGAGGCCACCAGCGCGGACCGGGTGCCGGGGCGCCTGATCGTCGTAGGCGGCGGTGTCGTCGGCGTGGAGATGGCCACGGCCTGGCAGGCCCTCGGGTCCCGGGTGACGCTGCTCGTACGCGGCGGGGGGCTGCTGCCGAAGATGGAGCCGTTCGCCGGGGAGCTGGTCGCGGACGCGCTGCGCGAGGCGGGCGCCGACGTGCGCACGAACGCCTCCGTGACGGAGGCCCGCCGGAACGGGGACACCGTCACCGCCGTCCTCGACGACGGCACCGTCATCGAGGCCGACGAGATCCTCTTCGCCACCGGACGCGCCCCGCGCACCGACGACCTCGGCCTCGACACCGTCGGCCTGGAGCCCGGGAGCTGGCTGTCCGTCGACGACAGCTGCCGGGTGGCGGGCAAGGACTGGCTGTACGCCGTCGGCGACGTGAACCGGCGCGCGCTCCTGACCCACCAGGGCAAGTACCAGGCGCGTGTCGCGGGCGCCGCGATCGCCGCCCGCGCCCAGCGGGTGCCCCTCCTGGAGACCGACCGCTGGGGCGCGCACAGCGCCACCGCCGACCACGCCGCGGTGCCGCAGGTCGTCTTCACCGACCCCGAGGCGGCGTCGGCGGGCCTCACCCTCGCCGCCGCCGAGTCCGCCGGACACCGGGTGCGGGCCGTCGACTACGACCTCGCGAACGTCGCCGGCTCCGGCCTGTACGCCGACGGCTACCGCGGCCGCGCCCGCATGATCGTCGACCTCGACCGCGAGGTGCTCCTCGGCGTCACCTTCGTCGGCCCCGGCGTCAGCGAGCTCCTGCACTCGGCCACGATCGCCATCGCGGGCGAGGTCCCCATCGACCGCCTGTGGCACGCGGTACCGGCCTATCCGACGATCAGTGAGGTGTGGCTGCGTCTGCTGGAGACCTACCGGGGGTGAGGGGTACTGCCACCGGGCGGCGGTGCGCTCGGTGCCCGGCCCCCGGTGCCGGCCGCGCCCCCGCCCGACGGTTGGGGGCGGCGGGTCAGGGTGACCGGGCTGCCCGGCCGGGCGGGGGTGTCTAGGCCGGTCGGGTCGGCTGGTCTCGCTGGAGGGGTCGGCCGATCGGACGGGGGTGTCTCGGTCGGTCGGTTGGCCGGGCGGGCGGCCGGTCGTGCGGGTGGCGGCTCGGTCAGCTGGGTGGTGTGTCTGCCGACATCGGTCGGCCGGGCGGCAGGTGGTGTGTCTGCCGGTGTCGGCTGGCCGGGCGGCCGGTCTCGGCGGACGGGCCGTCCGGCCGTGCGGGCGGCGTTTCAGCCGGCGTCGGCTAGTCGGCGGCCGGTCCCGGCGGACGGGCCGTCCGGCCGTGCGGGCGGCGTTTCAGCCGGCGTCGGCTGGTCGGCGGCCGGTCCCGGCAGTCGGGCCGTCCGGCCGTGCGGGCGGCGGCTCCGGTCGGCGTCGTTCGGCCGGTGGTGTGTCTGGCGGTGTCAGTCGGCCGGGCGGCGGGTGGTGTGTCTGGCGGCGTCGGCCGACCGGGCGGCCGGTCTCGGCGGACGGGCCGTCCGGCTGTACGGGTGGTGTGTCTGCCGGTGTCGGTCGGGCGGGTGCCAGGCGGTGTGTCTGCCGGTGTCGGCCGGGCGGCCGGGGCCGCGTGTCAGCCGGCGCGCCGGAAGCCTGCCTCCGCCGCCTCCCGGGCCGCGACCCCGGGAGGCGCCCCGCGTCGCTCGGCCGCCCGGCGCCTGCGCCGCAGCGCCGCCAGTTCGCCCTCGTCCTTGCCGCCCCACACCCCGGCCATCTGGCCGGTCCGCAGCGCGTACGTGAGGCACTGGCGCGCCACGGGGCAGCGTTCGCACACCCGTTTGGCCTTTTCCTGGTCCCGTTCCGCCGGGCCGGTCGTCCCGACCGGGAAGAACAGCTCCGGATCCTCGTCGGCACACGCGGCCTTCTGGATCCACTCCTGTCGCTGTGGTACCTCATCCATGCGTCGGCGGGTGCCCGACGCATCGGCGCACAAACGGAGTTCGGAGAAAACAAGGTGTCCGGGCCACGGGCCGGACCCGGGCTCAGGCCGCGTCCGCGAGGATCGCCTCCAGATGGCGCAGCGCCGTGGTCACCCGAGCCGGGTCCTGCTGGAAGAACGGATCGTCGGGAACCGGAAGCGACCCGGCGAGCGCGATCCCCCGGCCGCGCGCCCAGGTCGCGTCGTCGGCGCCGACCGCCGCACGGAACGTCGCACGGGCCTCGGCGGGCAGGAACATCCACGCCGGTATCAGGTCGCAGGCGGGGTCGCCCACGGCCAGCGTGCCGAAGTCGATCACCGCGGAGAGGTGCCCGTCCACGGCGAGCAGGTTGCCGGTGGCGAGGTCCCCGTGCAGCCACACCGGCGGCCGGTCCCACGCGGGCGCCGCGAGCGCCTCCTCCCACACGGCCGTCACCGCGTCCGTGTCGACCGTCCCGCGCAGCTTCGCGATCTTGGCGCGGACCAACGAGTCGGCGGTCAGCGCGTCGCACTCGGCACCCACCCGGGCGCCCCGGAAGGCGTTGCTCCACTGCGGCGCGGGCCCGCCCGTCGCGTCGATCCCTCGCAGGGCCGTCACGAACGCACCGAGCTCGGCCGCCGTACGGTGCGGATCGGCCAGGGTGTCCGTCGTCGCCGGCACCCCCTCCAGCCAGCGGCACACCGACCACGGGAAGGGATACCCCGCACCGGGCTCGCCCTGCGCCAGCGGCCGTGACACCTCCAGCGGCAACTGCGGCGCCAGCCACGGCAGCCAGCGCTGCTCCCGCTCCACCTGCCCGACCCAGCGCTCGTACCGGGGCAGCCGCAGCGCCATGTCGTCACCGAGGCGGTACGTCGCGTTGTCCATCCCCGACCGTGGCACCGGCCTGATCGGCAGGTGGGCCCACTGCGGGAACTGCGCGGTCAGGAGCCGCCGCAGCAGTGGCTCGTCGATGCGGGGGGCGCCGTCGTCGCCGGTGCCGTCCGCGGGCCCTTCCGCGTCGTCCTCATGGTCCTCGTGGTCCTCGAACTCGTCGTGGTCCGCGAACTCCGCGTACGGCATCGGCTCCTGGGTACCACCTGTTGACACGAACTCTCCTCTGCGGATCTGCGGATCTGCGGACTCCGCCGACATCCCACCCACCGGGCGAAAGGATGTCCACCGAGTTTTCGTTCCACCGCCTACCGGGCCCCCGCCCGGCGGCTTCTCGTACGCCGCCCGGACGGCCCGGGTGGTCCGGCCCCCGGGGCGGCGGCTAGCCTGTCACCGCGGTGATCTTCTGCGATCGCCGCGCGGCGGTGGGGCCCGCCGCACCCCAACCGCGGCGACGGTGCCGCCAACGGTCCCTGCTTGCGACGGAGCGCGCCCGGTGCCGGGTGCTCGGCGAGTAGGAGACGTGCGCATGTCCATGGGAGCCGACCGGCGGTCCGCCGGTGCGGGGGAGCCGATCGATCCGGACGTCGGCCCGGCCGCCGCCGCCACGCCGCCCGGCCTGCTGCGCGGGCAGGGACCCGTCGTCGCCGTGGTGGCCGTCGGTGGCGCGCTGGGCGCCGCCGCCCGGTACGGTGCCACGCTGATCTGGCCGGTCGCCACCGGCGCCTTCCCCTGGACGACGCTCGCGGTGAACGTCGCCGGGTGCGCGGCGATCGGCGTGCTGATGGTCCTTGTCGCTGAGGGCGCTGACCTCGCTGAGGGCGCTGAGGGCACAGACACCGCCGAGACTGCCGACACCGCCGAGACCAACGAAGTCGCCGACGCCGCTGGTGCCCCCGGCTCCGCCGAACTCACCGAAGCCGCCAAAGCCGCCGAACTCACCGCAGCCGCCGAACTCACCGAAGCCGCCGAACGCACCGGCAGTACCGCCAGCACCACCAGCACCGCGAGGCGCCCGGCGCATCCGCTGCTCCGCCCGTTCCTCGGCACCGGCGTGCTCGGCGGCTTCACCACGTTCTCGACGTACACGGTGGACGTCGAACGCCTCGCCGACGCGGGACACCTCCGCACCGCCCTGGCCTGTCTGGCCCTGACGCTGCTGGCGGCGCTCGCCGCCGTGTGGTGCGCGGCAGCGCTGACGCGGCGCGCCGTCACGCGGCGGCGGGCGCGCGCGTCCCGTGCGGGGGAGGACCGGTGACCTGGCTCCTGGTGGTCGCCGGGGCGATGATCGGCGCCCCGCTCCGCTACCTCACCGACCGCGCGGTGCGGGCACGGCACGACACCCTCTTTCCGTGGGGCACGTTCGCCGTCAACGTCGTGGGCAGCTTCGTCCTCGGCGTGGTGACCGGCGCGGCGACGGCGGGCGTGGCGTCCGCGCACACGCAGGCGTTCCTCGGCACCGGTCTGTGCGGCGCCCTCACCACGTACTCGACGTTCTCGTACGAGACCCTCAGGCTCGCCGAGGAGGGCGCGCGCCCGGCCGCCGTCGGCAACGCCGTCGCGAGCGTGCTCGCCGGACTCGGCGCCGCGTTCGCGGGGGTCGCCTGCGCGCGGGCCTGGTGGGGGTGACCACCCCGCCCGCACCGCAGGCCCCCATCCACACGGCAGGGCCCGTACGCCTCCGCCCGAACCGCACGGCACGGCACGGCACCGCAGACCCCAACCGCACCGCACCGCCGGGCGCCGCACGCCCGGAGCACCGCACGGAGGGGCAACCCAGGCGCCTCAGCGGGCAGGCCGCAGCCGCCGGAGCACCCGGCCCGCCAGCTTCCGGGCCCGCCGCACGGCCCGCTTCGGCGCCTGCCGGACGGCGCGCTTGCGGCGGGCGGTGCGCAGCTCGGCGAAGAGGCGTTCGTGGCGGGCGGCGATCGGCGCCGGGTCGTAGCGGCGGGCGCTCTCCAGGGCCGCGGCGCCCATCGCGCGCCGCGCCCCCGGGTCCTCGATCAGCTCGATCAGGGCCTTGGCGAGCGCCGGGGCGTCGCCGCGCGGCACGAGCCTGCCGTCGTGCCCGTCCGTGATGATCTCGGCGGGGCCGAGCGGGCAGTCGGTGGACACCACCGGCACTCCGCAGCGCATCGCCTCCACCAGCGTCATGCCGAACGACTCCGCGTCCGAGGCCGAGGCGGCGATCGACGCACGGGCGAACTCGGCCTCGATGGGGGAGCGCACCCCCGCCAGCTCCACGTTCCCGCCGAGCCCCAGCTCGTCGATCAGGTCCTGCAGCGGCTCCTTCTGCGTGCCGCCGCCGTAGATCCGCAGCCGCCAGTCGGGATGCTGCTCCGCCACCGTCGCGAACGCCTGCACCAGCAGGTCGAACCGCTTGCCCGGCACGAGCCGCCCCGCCGCCGCGACGACCTTCGCGGTGCCGTCGGAGGGTTGCACGTCCGGAGCGGGCACCATGTTGGGCACGGCGAGGACCCGCACGCCCGGCAGCGCCATCCGCTCGCGGTAGACCGCGGCGTCGGCCTCCGTGGTGGTGACCAGGGCGTCCAGCTTCCGGTAGTGCGGGGCGAGTTGGCCGCGCAGCCGCTTGCTGTGGGCGTCGTGGCGCAGATGCTCCTGGGCGATGCGCAGGGCGCCGCGGGGGCCGTAGCGGGCGAGGTAGACGTTCAGACCGGGCCGGGTGCCGATGATCACGTCGGCGTCGCAGTCCCGCAGACAGGCCGCGGCCCGCGCGTCGTGCAGACGGGAGTACTGCCGGTGCCGGCCCTCCGCGGACGGGAAGGCCCTGGCGGGCTCCGCGAGCAGCGGATCCGCCGCGTCCGCGCTCTCGGGGCGCAGGTCCACCAGCGGTACGAGGGTGACACGCGGGTCCAAGGTGAACCGCGGCGTCTCACGGTGCCGCTGCAACGAGACGACGGTGACGTGGTGGCGATCGGCCAGCGCGGCGGCGAGGTTGAGGGTGGTGCGGATCGTGCCGCCCACGCCGTAGGCGTTGTGCAGCAGGAACACGACCTTCAGAGCCTTCATGCGGAAAGGTCCCCCTGGGTGGAACTCGATTGGGTGAAACTCACTGGGTGAAACTCGATGGTGTTCGACGGACCGTGCGAGAGGTCGGTTCACACGGATATGTACGGTCAAGGGTAAGGACGATGCGCATCGGTGAACGGTGCGGGTCGGTACGGGAAACGAAAGGCCACTCTTGTGCCCCGGGGTAAGCCGGGAATCCGGCCAAGGTGAGAGGCCGGTAAGAACACGCCATCCCTGGTGGGCACGGTGTGCGAACCCCCGCCCGGGGCGCGGCCCGTGCTTGGCAGACTGGGCCGATGCCTCACACCGTGCTGCTCGCCGAGGACGACCGCGCCATCCGCACCTCCCTGGAGCGCGCGCTGACCCTGGAGGGCTACCGCGTCACGGCCGTGCCCGACGGCGTCCAGGCCCTCGCCCGCGCCCACACGGACCCGCCCGACCTGCTCGTGCTCGACGTGATGATGCCCGGCATCGACGGCCTCCAGGTCTGCCGGGTACTGCGCGCCGAGGGCGACCGCACCCCGGTCCTGATGCTCACCGCGCGCGTGGAGACCGCCGACCGCATAGCCGGGCTCGACGCCGGCGCCGACGACTACGTGGCCAAGCCCTTCGACGTCGAAGAGGTGTTCGCACGGCTGCGGGCCCTGCTGCGCCGGGCGGACGGCGGACCCGCCGGCAGGGGAGTGCCCGGCTCCGGCGGCGAGGGCCCCGGCGCCCAGGTCGTGGCCGGCGACCTGCGCATCGACCCGCGGGCGCGGCGGGCCTGGCGCGGCACCCGCGAAGTCGAGCTGACCCGCACGGAGTTCGACCTCCTGGAACTCCTCGCCCGCAACGAGGGCATCGTCCTCGACCACGGCACCCTCTACGACCGCATCTGGGGCTACGACTTCGGCCCGGCCTCCAAGAACCTCGCCGTGTACGTCGGCTATCTGCGCCGCAAGATCGACGTGCCGGGCGCGACCCCGCTGATCCACACCGTGCGGGGCGTCGGCTACGTGCTGCGGGCCTCGTGAGGGGCGCGTGCGGCGGGGGCGGTGTGCGGGGCGTCCGGCTGCGCCTCGCGCCCGTCGGCAGTCTGGCCACGACCTTCGCCGCGCTGTTCGCGGCGGTGGCCGTCGCCGTGACGCTGCTCGTGGGCTTCCTCAGCTACGACGCCGCGGCCCGCCTCGTCCGCAGGGACCAGCAGACACAGTTCACCGAGGTCGTCGAGGAGCTGCGCACCCAGGTGCGGCAGCGCAGCATCGACGCCGACGAGTACGTGATCATCACCGATCTGGACCACGACGGCGTACGGGACGACCTGACCAGGACCGCGCGCTCCGACGCCCAGGTCGTCGACCCCGGCGGCAGGGTCGTCGGTCGCGGCACCCCGCGGCTGCCGGTGTCCGGCGCGGACCGCCGGGTCGCCGCCGACCGCCGGCCGGG
Organism: Streptomyces typhae; assembly: GCF_009755605.1. Classification (GTDB taxonomy): domain Bacteria; phylum Actinomycetota; class Actinomycetes; order Streptomycetales; family Streptomycetaceae; genus Streptomyces; species Streptomyces typhae. Next base: position 257,491 of record NZ_WPNZ01000004.1, on the reverse strand, counting down.
CGTCGTGTCCCGCCGCGACGTGGAACTCGGCGACGAGGACTACCGCGTGGCCACGGTGTCCCTGGGCGGCGGGCGCGGCGCCGTGCAGCTGGCCCAGCGGTTCAGCGACACCGAGGACCTGCTGCACTCCCTCCAGCGGCGCACGCTGCTGCTCGCCTCCCTGGTGGTGGTCGCGGCGGGCGTCAGCGGCTGGTGGCTGGCGCGCCGCATCACCCGGCGCCTGGTGCGCCTGGCCCGCGCCGCCGAGCACGTCGCCGCGACCGGCAGGGTCGACCGGCCGGTGCCGGTGGCCGGGCGCGACGAGGTGGGCCGCCTCGGCCGCTCCTTCGACCGGATGCTGGGCCGCCTCGCGCAGGCCGAGGACGACCAGCGACGGCTCGTACAGGACGCGGGCCACGAACTGCGTACCCCGCTCACGTCCCTGCGGACGAACATCGCGCTGCTCGACCGCGTCGACGCGCTGCCGCCGCAGGCGCGCGCCGAACTGGTGGCCGACCTCGCCGACGAGTCCCGCGAACTGACCGACCTGGTCAACGAGTTGGTGGAGCTCGCCGCGGGGCGGCAGGACGACGAGCGGCCCGCCAACATCTCCCTCGCCGAACTGGCGGAGGAGGCCGCGGCCCTCGCGCGCCGCCGCACGGGCCGCACCGTCACCGTCGACGCGGTGGGCGCCGACGTCGTCCGGGCCCGGCCCGTCGCCGTGCAGCGCGCCGTCACCAACCTCCTGGAGAACGCCGCCAAGTTCGACCGCGACGGCACGGCGCCCATCGAGCTCACCGTCCGCGGCGGCCGGATCGACGTGCGCGACCGCGGCCCGGGGGTCGCCGCCGCCGACCTGGGCCGCATCTTCGACCGCTTCTACCGCGCGGACGACGCCCGCAGCCTGCCCGGCTCGGGCCTCGGCCTCGCGATCGTCCGGGAGGTGGCCACGACCCACGACGGCCGGGTGTTCGCCCACGCGCGGCCGGGCGGACGGCTCGCGCGCGACGGCTCAGACCACGGCCTCACCCGACATCGCCGCCGCCATCCGCAGGTGCGCCGCGGCCTCGTCGTCGCGGCCCTGGCGTTCGAGCGTGCGGCCCAGCATCAGCCGGGCGTACCCCTCGACCGGGTCGAGGTCGACGACGGTCCGCAGCTCGGCCTCCGCGCGCCGCAGCTGCGCCGAGTGGTAGTAGGCGCGGGCGAGCAGCAGCCGCGGCGCGACCTGCTCGGGCACCTCGTCGGCCAGCGGGGCGAGGATGCTCGCCGCCGTCGTGTACTCCTTGGCGTCGAAGAACTGCTGCGCACGCTCCCAGCGCTCGGCGGCCGTGCCGTGGTCGAAGTAGGTGAACTCCACCGTGTGCCTCCTCTGTGTTCCTCGGCGTTCCTCGGCGGCGACAACGGCACTCAGTGGTTGAATATTCCACTACCCGGGTTTCGGGTCCTGCCCTGCGGTCCGCTCCCTGCCCGCGGCCTTGGCGATGTTGCGGGCCATGCCGCCGAAGACCACGGTGTGGAACGGCGCGACACTCCACCAGTAGGCGTGCCCGAGCAGCCCGCGCGGATGGAACAGAGCACGCTGCCGGTACCGCGTACGGCCGTCGTCGCCCTGTTCGGCGCGCATCTCCAGCCAGGCGAGGCCGGGCAGCCGCATCTCGGCGCGCAGCCGCAGCAGCCGTCCGGGTTCGATCTCCTCCACCCGCCAGAAGTCCAGGGAGTCCCCGACCCGCAGCCGCGCGGCGTCCCTGCGCCCGCGCCGCAGCCCGACCCCGCCGACGAGCCGGTCGAGCCAGCCCCGCACGGCCCAGGCCAACGGGAAGGAGTACCAGCCGTTGTCGCCCCCGATGCCTTCGATGACCCGCCACAGCGCCTCGGGGGAGGCGTCCACGGTGAGCTGCCTGCGGTCGGTGTAGAGGCTGCCGCCCGACCAGCCGGGGTCCGTGGGCAGCGGGTCGCTGGGCGCGCCCGGCACGGAGGCGGAGGACCAGCGGGTGGTGACCTGCGCGTCCTGGATCCGCCGCAGCGCGAGACGCAGGGCCGCGGCGCAGGTCAGCGGCTTTCTGGGCTGGTCAGGCACATACTGCGTGATGTCGTGCTCCGCGCAGACCACCTCGTGCCGCAGGGACTCCGCGAGCGGCCGTGCGATGGCGTGCGGGACGGGCGTGACCAGGCCGATCCAGTAGCTGGACAGGGTCGGGGTGAGGACGGGCACGGGCAGGATGACCCGGCGCGGCAGGCCCGCGGCCGAGGCGTACGCGCGCATCATGTCGCGGTACGTGATGATGTCGGGGCCGCCGATGTCGAAGGTGCGGTTCAGGCCCGCGGGCAGCCGGGCCCCGGCCACCAGGTAGCGCAGGACGTCGCGTACGGCGATGGGCTGGATGCGGGTGCGGACCCAGCTGGGGGTGATCATGACGGGCAGCCGCTCGGTGAGGTAGCGCAGCATCTCGAAGGACGCCGAGCCCGAGCCGATGATGACCGCGGCGCGCAGCACGACGCTCTCGACGCCCGAGTCCAGGAAGATCCGCCCCACCTCGGCGCGGGAGCGCAGATGCGGGGACAGCTCGGCCTCGGGCTTGCCCGCGGGGGTGAGCCCGCCCAGATAGACGATCCGGCGGACCCCGGCAGCACGGGCGGCCTCACTGAAGACGCGGGCGGCACGCCGGTCCGTCTCCTCGAACCCGGATCCGGTACCGAGCGCGTGCACCAGGTAGTACGCGACGTCGATGTCCCGCATCGCCTCCGCGACGGACTCCGCGTCGGTCACGTCGCCGCGGACGACGTCGGCGCGCCCGGACCAGGGGTGGTCGCGCAGCTTCTCCGGGGTGCGGGCGAGGCAGCGTACGCGGTGCCCGGCGTCGAGCAACTCGGGCACGAGACGCCCGCCGATGTAGCCGGTGGCGCCGGTCACGAGGACGTGGAGGCCGGGTTCGGCGTCCGGATCGCTTCCCACTTCTGTCATTCCTGTCATTGGAATCCGTTCTTCCCCATTCGCCCATGGTGATGCCCGCTGTCCGGTGCCGCGACCGGGCGATCGCAGGTGCGGCGACCGGGCGATCGCGGGTGCGGCGACCGGACGACGGCAGCCGCTGCGACCGGGCGACGGCAGGTGTCGCGACCGGACGGCCGCGGGTGCGGGGGCGGCGGCCTCCGGGACCGCATGCATCGCGGGGATCGGGAAAACGGAGTTGTGCCGGACACCGGAGGGCGTGCGGCCGCGCGGGGTGGACAATGGCCCGACTCCGCGCGCACCGCGCACAAGGCGTACCAGACGTACGAGACGTACGAGACGTACACCCGCGTACACCCGCTTACACCGAACGAGCCGAAGCCGAACCGCGTACATCGCGAGAACCAGGAGCGCATGCCGTGAACGACATCTGGGCCTACCCGCCCGGCAGTGGTCACCGAGGCGATCAGCAGGAGTCCCTGACCGGGTTCACGGTCGAGGCGACCGACGGAGTCATCGGGCAGGTGGACCGGCACGTGGACCAGCCGGGCAGGCAGCACCTGGTGGTGGACACCGGCGTGTGGGTCTTCGGCAAGAGTGTGCTCATCCCCGCCGGGGCGGTCACCCGTATCGACCGCGAGGCGGGCACGGTGACGGTCGGTCACTCCAAGGAGCAGGTCAAGGAGGCGCCGCAGTTCACCACCGACAGCGAGACGACGGATCCGGCCTACCTCAACGAGGTGGGCGCGTACTACGCCACGCTGGACACCGGCTCCGAGCTCTGACCGGCCGGCGCGGACCCGGAGCGGAGAGTTGCCCTGTCCGCTCCGGGGGCCCCGGGCTAAGTTGGGCGCCATGAGCAATCTTGATCGCGAGGCGGTGCCCTCCCTGTGCGGCGGCCGCGGGTTCGTCGTCGCGGAACCGGTGCGGGAGCTCCTCAGTCCACGGCGGGTGAAACTGGGCGAGGCGACCGAGGTGCGCCGCCTGCTGCCCAACCTGGGCCGCCGGATGGTCGGCGCCTGGTGCTTCGTCGATCACTACGGTCCCGACGACATCGCCGACGAGCCCGGCATGCAGGTGCCGCCGCACCCGCACATGGGCCTGCAGACCGTGTCCTGGCTGCACGAGGGCGAGGTCCTGCACCGGGACAGCACCGGCAGCCTGCAGACGATCCGCCCCCGCGAACTGGGCCTGATGACGTCCGGGCGGGCGATCTCGCACTCGGAGGAGTCCCCGAAGTCGCACGCCCGCTTCCTGCACGGCGCGCAGCTCTGGGTGGCCCTGCCCGACGCCCACCGGCACACCGAGGCGCACTTCGAGCACCACGCGGACCTGCCGCTGGTAACGGCGCCGGGCCTGAGCGCCAAGATCCTCCTCGGCGCCCTGGACGGCGCCGAGTCCCCCGGCACGACCTACTCGCCCTTGGTGGGCGCCGACCTGACCCTCACTCAGGGAACGGACACCCGCCTTCCCCTGCTTCCCGACTTCGAGTACGCCGTCCTGTCCATGGCGGGCGAGGCCCACGTGGACGGCGTCCCGGTACTCCCCGGCTCCATGCTGTACCTGGGCTGCGGCCGCACCGAACTCCCCCTGCGCGCCGAGTCCGACGCAAGCCTGATGCTCCTCGGCGGCGAGCCCTTCGAGGAGGAGTTGATCATGTGGTGGAATTTCATCGGGCGCACACAGGAGGAGATCGAACAGGCCCGGTCCGACTGGATGACGGGCTCCCGCTTCGGCGAGGTGAAGGGCTACGACGGCGGCCCACTGCCCGCCCCCACCCTCCCGACGGTCCCGCTGAAGCCGCGGGGGAGGGTGCGCTGACCTGCGGAAATGAGGACTGTCGGCCGCTCGGGGCAACGGGCGAGCGTGATCGACGGAGCGGCCGCCGGGTACCGAGGAAAGCAGCCGATGGCCGCCCGCTCGTGACCTCGCCAGCGTCGAACGCGATTCCATTCTGCGGGTAGGTGTGATCGGCTCTAGTCGGACGCTTGCTGACCTGATGCTGACTTTCCTGATGGAGTGTCAGGCTCTGTTTCGGTCTCGTTCCGGCTGGTCGCACGCGTAGGGGGCGTGCGGGGGTGCGGGCGGGGCTTGGACTCATGCTGAGTGGACGGCGTGAGACGTGTGAGTGCTCGCAGCGAAAGTTGCCCAGTTGTAGAAGGTCGACAACCTGGCTGAGGCGGGAATGACTCGGCCGACCCTGCTGCGCGCTGCGGTCGCACCGGTGAAATTCTTGGTCTGCTGGTTGCAGGCCGTGCATGGCGACCCACCTGCGAAAGCCAAGATATTTCCTTTATCATGTATGACGCTGGCCTGCGGATGGACCGGACATTTCCCTGAGGGGCAGCCGCCGCAGCCACGAGGGACGCAACAATCACCCTTTCCCGAGCAGGCAGCTAAGGGCGCGGATGTAGAGAGGTCGCTTGGCTGCTGGCGGGTCATCTCATGTCGAATGTGTGGCAGGTTGGGGCGAGGAAATCTTCTTGAAGTCCTCTACCGCGCCTCGCTGACCAGGGAATTTGAGCTACGGAGGCAACCTGACCTGGGGTGATGCCGCTTTCTGGGTCTTTCACACTCGTTCAGCTTTGCGCAGTCGATTCTCCCCAGACGCTCCCCACGGGGCTCGATTCTCCCCAGGTCCTCCCCGGCGGGCTTGCTGGGTAAGGGTGCGTCGTGAGGGTCCGGGATTTGGTTGGCTAGTCACTCCACGCTGCGACTGAGTCCGACGTTCGTGCCTGGCCAGGTCCTCTGATCGGGGTGCCTCAATCTATTCCCGATGACCCATCACGTTGAATGCGTCGCAATCCTTGAGCCCGTTGGGAAGGGCCGCTGACCTGCGGTTTCTTCAAGTGTGCATTATGGGCGTTGTGTGCGTTACGGGCGACATCTTGACGCACGAGCGACGCACGTGACGCACGTCTGGCGCACGCTCTGATGCGGCATCAAGCATATGAAAGCCGCTTCTCCCTGCGGGTAACTGAACGGGACGAAGGATCCAGCAGCTGTACCGGGCTGAGCAGGTGCCGGTCCGGGCGATCGCGCCGCATCTGGACCTCTCGAAGAACACGGTGAAGCGGACCCTGGCGAATGGTCGGCTGCCGAGGTACCCGCGGTCGGTCAAGAGTCGGTGGTCGACGCGGTCGAGGAGCAGATTCGTGATTTGCTGCGGAAGCCCCAGCCATGCCCGCGACGGTGATCGCCGAGCGGATCGGCTGGGAGAGGGGCATGGCGATCCTCAAGGACGGCGTTCGTGAGCTTGGGCAGGTCTGTGTTCCGGTCGATCCGGTCTCCCGCACGGTCTGTTGCCTCGGTGAGCTGGCCCAGTGCGCCCTGTGGTTCCCTGACGCGGGCGTCCCGCTGGGATACGGGCAGACGGGCCAGCCGTTGGTGCTCGTGACGGTGTCCGGTTACTCGCGTGTTATCACTGCCCGGATGCTGCCGCCCAGGCGAACCGGAGACCTGATCGACGGGTCCTGGCGGCTGCTGGCCGAATGGGGTGCCGTCCCCAGGACACTGGTCTGGGACAACGAGGCCGGTCTCGGCCGCACCCGTCCGACATCCGAGTTCGCCGTATTCGCAGGTTGCTCGCCACTGGCATCTACCCGTGTCGCGCCCCGGGATCCAGAGGCGAAAGACACGCGGAGCCGACCGAGGTGCGCCACCGCCGAGGGCAGCCTGCCCCGGTCTGCCCGCGCGGAGCCGACGAGTGTGCTCGCCGACTCCAGCACGCCGACCGCGATCAATCTCCGCTCAGGAGGAGGTGAACCGGGTGCTGGGATTCAGCGCCCCTGTCCCGCTGGGTCCGCTCCGCGCAGGCGGAGGTGAATCGCCAGCGGCCGCAGGCATTGGTGGGGGCGACTAGCGCCGTGCACGACCTGGCCGTCCTGGTGGGCGCCTGCATCGCAGGACGCCTTCCGTGCACAGGGCGTGCGGGGTGGTCGCGTGCGGGGGCTGGGGCTGGGGCCTGTACTTGCCCTCGTAGTATCAGTGGCTTGGCCTGACGGCCAGTCCCACATCGCCAGGTTGCCGCTGCGCCTGATCCCCGCCGTCGTGTTGTGTCCCGCCCGGTCAAGGGCCATCCGGTGGTGTGGGCAGAGCCCCCACCCGGCATGATCTGGCCGTAGGCGAGTCTACGGCGGCGAATTCGGGTTCCGTTGCGGTAGTTGTCGAACCGGGCCCCCAGGCGCAGGGATGGTTCCGGCTCATTAAAGCTTTCCAGGTCAACGTCACCTGCCCCCCTCCCGCAACCGCTGGGGCCACGCCTGCCGGGCCGAGCCCTGCAGACTTCGCTTGCCCCCGTGGAAGCAGGTCACCACGGTGCCTCGAACTGTGCGTCTGGCGGAGAGCTTGACGCGCTGACGCGGTTGGGGCTTCTGTATTCGCTCTGGCCGTTGCAGACGTGCACGAGGTAAATGACGAAGGCGTCTGCCACGGGTAGCAAGGCGGCGCGCCGTCTTTGCTTTGCGCTACGGCGAGTTGGCCGGACCGCCCAGCAAACTGGCGCATCACTCTGGCGCATCACTCCCTAGTTGCTCCCTGGGTGCGGTTGATGAACTCACCGCGAGTGACAGCGGTACCGCTGAACACTCCTGTTGCTGTTCGTGAATGTCTGCGGGGAGAGATATGCGACTGAGGCGCCTGCTCTTAGCTGGTGCCACGCTGTGCGGGGTCCTGGGATCAACGATCGTGGTCAGCGCGGCGGAAGCCGAGCCGCGCCCAGCTACTGGCGGCCCGACTGCCACCGAACATGCGGAAGCTCTGCCGAAGCCGGTTGCCTCCGGAGGGCCGTCGTTGGTGACGCAGCCAGGTGCCTGCGTGAGTGCCGCGAGGAGGGCTGTTGATACCGAGCAGTCCACGGCATGCGTCACCACGACCGGCGCGTCCCTGAGCGCATGGGCACTGGCTCGTGTCACGGCCCGTGAACCGGTGTGGAAGTGGCCCGACTGGTGTGACGACCACGGCATCGCCAACGGCTGGTACGTCACGCGCACTAACGGGTGCGGAGTATGGAACGCCACGCTGCAGGTCTTCGACAGCCGGGGCCGGGTTATCGGCGGTATCGAACACCTCAGAGGGCGGTATGTAATTGCATAGGCGATTTGCCGTCACCTGAACGTGTGGCAGCACGGTATCCCGGCCGGTCGGCGGGCTCGGGCGTGCTGGGCTGGGCACCGTGAGCGAGCGCAAGCCCTGCAAGACCGACCTGTCCGACGAGCAGTGGGTACTTGTCGAGCCGGTGATCGCCGCATGGAAGGCCGCACACCGCTCGGTCAGCGGTCACCAGGGCCGGTACGAGATGCGGGAGATCGTCAACGCGGTCCTCTACCAGGGCCGCACGGGCTGCCAGTGGGACCTGCTTCCGCACGACCTGCCGCCGCGCGGTGCGGTGATGTACTACTTCACCAAGTGGCGCGATGACGGCACCGACCAGACCATCCACGACCTGCTGCGCTGGCAGGTGCGGGAGAAGGCGCGGCGGAAGGCGGACCCGAGCCTGGTGGTGCTCGACACCCAGAGCGTGCACGCGGCGGCCGGGGTGCCTGCACAGTCGACGGGGTGTGATGCGGCAAAAAAAGTACCGGGCCGCAAGCGCGGCCTGGCCGTTGATGTTCTGGGCCTGGTGATCGCGGTGGTGGTGCTCGCCGCATCCGTGCACGACAACGCCGCCGGCATCGCGCTGCTGGACAAGGTCGCCGCCGACACCGACACCGTTCAGAAGGCCCTGGTCGACCAGGGTTTCAAGAATGCCGTCGCCGCGCGCGGGGAGAAGGTGGGCATCGAGGTGGAGATCGTCGAGCGCAACCCGGCGCAGACCGGGTTCGTGCCGATCCCCAAGCGGTGGATCGTGGAGCGTGCCTACGGGATCTTGATGCTGCACCGCAGGCTGGTGCGCGACTGCGAGCACCTGCCGCGCAGTTCGGAGTCGCGGGTGTACTGGGCGATGACCGCGGTGATACTGCGCCGGCTGACCGGGGCCGCCGCTGCGGCCTGGCGCAGCACATGACCTGCGGGGAGCTGACTCTCGGGGCGGTACGGGCGCGGCTGGAAGAGCAGGAACGGGAACTCGCCGTGCAGGCCGAGGCGACGAGGGAGCAGATCGCGCAGCTGACCGCACGGCTGGACGAACTCGGCCGGGCCGCCGAGGAGGTCCGGATCACCCGCAAGACACTGCTGGCGCTGCCCGATCCGCAGCCGCCCGCGCCGCCGACGCCGAAGCTGCCGGACCATCCGGCCTACCAGCAGATCATGGCGGTGTTCGCCGCAGCCGACATGCCGCTACGAGCGCGGCAGGTGTGCGAGGCGATGGACCTGAAGATCGCGCCCAACAACATCAACAACACCCGCCTGAAGCTCAAGGGGCTCGCCGAGCGCGGGATCCTGGTCGAGACCGAGCAGGGCTTGTTCACCCAGCCGCGGCCGTAACCGCCAGGCGACGTCACGGCCGGTCCCTACACCTCTCCCGAAAGCGCGAAACGGACATCAAGTCACGTACCCCCTCTCAGAGGTACTGCCCGTGGTCTGCGCCCTTCACCGACTCCGGCCACACCTTGACCGCGACAACGTTGGCGAAGTTGACCAGTGCGATCCCGGTCTCGGTATCTTCCGGGCCGGTCAGCTGGAACCGTAACGTACGTCCCTGCTCAAGCGCCTCGCTCAGCGCGGTCACGGCTGACTCCAGCGACTCGAAGTCGCTGCTCTTGACGGCCAGCGCCTCCCCGTCAGCCGGCAGGAACCATATGTGCAGCTCCGGATTCTGTGTCATACAGTCGCTCCTCCACTCGACAGCGGAAGGCCACGATGCGCGCTCCACCCCTCGTGCACAAGTACGCCTCGCACGCGGACCGAGCGACCGCCAGAAAGCACGCCCCTGACCAGCATCGTGCCCCTCTCCCCGATGACTGAACTCTGGGCTTGCGCAGCTCGGAGGTGTCTTCAACGAGGCGACCGGCCTCCTGCGGGCCAAGGACGTCTGCGAGGCCTTCGGTCACGACTTGCTGCCGAAGAACATTGAAGGTACCCGGGCCAAGCGCAAGCACCTGGTCAAACTCGGCCTCCTCGCCCAAGCCGACACCGGCAACTTCGCCAGGAAGCAGTAGCCGGCACCGCGGCCACCACCCCTGCCGCAAGCATCACTTGGAAACGGACATACATTCACGAACCGTCCTCTGAATGAGGACGCGGATTACGGTCCCGCCACCAAGAGGGGCGTTGGCTATGTACAGAGGTGCAATGACACCACCGGGGGCGTCGACTACCAGGTAGGCCCGAGCACCTGGTACCGGCTCTACCACCCGAAGCCGCACTGTGCCCTGTGAGATGCTGCCCTGCCGGTTCCCACCGACACTGTTGGGAAAGTTCTGCGTCCTGCCGGAGCCATCTGGCAGGACGTAGAACTGCGAAGGGTATGACGCGGGCCGGGGCGAACGGTTTGCCGCGACCCCGGTAGGCCGCCGAGCCGTCGTGGCAGACCACATCGATGCCGGGGGGTACCTCTCCTACGGTGAGGCGGCAGGCCGCCCACGCGATCCGCTCCGAGGCCGATCGCCGCAAGCTGGCAGGTGATCAACGGACGGCCGCCGACAAATCCTGTCAACACCGCAACAACAACGCTGACGTCGTCCACTACGACCGGGCACTCGCCGTCGGCTGGCCCATCACCGATGGCGTCGTCGAGGACGCTGCCCGCCACTTCACCGACCGGTTCGACATCACCGGCAGCAGATGGAGCGTCCCAGGCGCCGAAGCCCTCGCCATCCTCCGCGCCGTCATCAGCAACGGCGATCTCGACTCCTACTGGAACTATCACTGTGCGCCAGGAACGTATACGCCTCTACCTCCAAACTGACCAGCCCAAGCAACGCCTGACGGCCTGAACGATCTCACTCAGGAAGAGCCGCACCCATCTAATTTGTGGGTGGGGGGTGCTGGACATCCCCAGCACCCCCCCACTCCCCTCAGGCCCCGTTCAACCCTCGTGCGTGTGGCCCGCCGCTCACACGTCGGCCTGGACAGCGGGGTCCGGGCCGACCAGTTCGGACAGGACGGTCCTCCATGGTCACGAAGCCGATGACGGTGTCCTTCTCACCGGTGACGGCGGCCAGGTGGCTGTCCACGGCGCGCAGCGTGGCGAGGGTGTCGTCGAGCGGGGTGTCGATGCTCACCCGGGTGAGCGGGTGCAGTGCTGTACGGGGGAAGGGCTGCTCGCGTTCGGTGACGCCGAGGGTGTCCTTGATGTGCAGGTAGCCGAGCAGGGCCCCGCGCGTGCCGGCGACGGGGAAGCGGGAGAACCCGGCCTCCGCTGCCACCTGCTGGAGGTGGGCCGGGGTGACGGTGGCGTCGACGGTGTGCATGCGCGCGGCCGGGACGAGGATCTCGCCGACCGGGCGCGTGCCGAGCTCCAGGGCGTCCCGCAGCCGTTCGCCGTCGGCCGCGGAGAGCAGTCCGGCCTGGCTGGAGTCCATGACCATGCGGGCGAGCTGGTCGCCCGTGAAGACGGCCTCAACCTCGTCCTTCGGCTCCACCCGCAGCAGCTTCAGCAGGGTGTTGGCGAAGGCGTTGATGCCGAAGACCACCGGCTTGAGCGCCCGGGTGAGGGCGACCAGGGACGGGCCGAGGAGAAGCGCGGTCGGCACGGGGGCGGCCAGCGCGATGTTCTTGGGAACCATCTCGCCGATCAGCATGTGCAGATACGTGGCCACGGTGAGCGCGATGGCGAAGTCGATCGGGTGCACCAGGGCAGCGGGGACGTGGGTGGCTTCGAAGGCGGGCTCCAGCAGATGGGCGATGGCCGGTTCCGCGACCGCGCCGAGCACCAGCGAGGAGACGGTGATGCCGAGCTGGGCGGTGGCCATCATCGCGGAGATGTGCTCGACGCCCCAGAGCGTGATCCGGGCCCGGCGGTTGCCTGCCTACGCCTTGGGCTCGATCTGGCTGCGGCGTACGGAGATCAGGGCGAACTCGGCGCCGACGAAGAAGGCGTTGGTCAGCAGGGTGAGGGCGCCGATGAGGAGCTGGACGGTGGTCATCGGGCGTCCTCCATGACCTGCCGCGCCGCCGGTGCGGTGATGCGGACGCGGTCGGCGCGGTGGTGGTCGACCGCGAGGGCGGTCAGGTGCCAGCCGTCGATGTCGATGCTGTCCTCTTGGGCGGGGATGCGGGTCAGGCGGGTCGCGATGAGGCCCGCGAAGGTCTCGTACGGGCCGTCGGATGCTGTCAGGCCGATGGTTTGGAGCTGGTCGATGCGGGCGCCGCCGTCGGCCTCCGACACGGCCCGGCCGTCCTGGTCCTGGGCTGCGGGCACCAGGTCGGGGGCCTCGACGGGGTCGTGCTCGTCGCGGACCTCGCCGACGACCTCCTCGACGATGTCCTCCACTGCGGCGACCCCTGCGGTGCCGCCGTACTCGTCGATGACGACGGCCATGGTCCGGGTGGCCCGCAGGCGCTCCAGGAGTCGGTCGGTGGGCAGGCTGTCGGGCACCAGGAGCGGCTCGGTCGCCAGGTCGGTGACGGGGATGAGGTGGCGTTTGTCCGGGTCGAGGGCGAGGACGTCGCGGATGTGGACGGTGCCGATGACCTCGTCGAGGCTGTCGCGGTAGACGGGGAAGCGGGACAGGCCGGTGGCGTGCGTGAGGTCCGCCGCGTCGGCCGCGGTGGCGTGGGCCTCCAGGGCGCGCACGTCCACGCGCGGGGTCATCACATTCTCGGCGGTCAGCTCGTTCAGGTGCAGGGTGCGCACGAACAACTCGGCGGAGCCGTGCTCGATGGCGCCCTCGGCGGCCGAGTGCCGGGCCAGGGCGACCAGTTCCTCCGGGGTGCGCGCGGAGGCCAGCTCCTCGGCGGGCTCCAGGCCGAAGCCGCGCACGAACCGGTTCGCGGTGTTGTTCAGATGGTGGATGAAGGGCCGAAGGCGGCGGTGAAGCCACGCTGGGGATCGGCGACGACCTTGGCGACGGCCAGCGGGCGCGAGATCGCCCAGTTCTTCGGCACCAGCTCACCGACGACCATCAGGACCACGGTGGACGGCACCACGCCGAGGACGGTGGCCACGGGAGAGGCGGCCCCGTCCAGACCGGCGCTGGTCAGCGGTCCGCGCAGCAGCGCCGCGAGGGAGGGCTCGGCGAGCATGCCGATCACCAGGGAGGTGACGGTGATCCCGAGCTGGGCGCCGGAGAGCTGGAAGGTCAGCCGTCGTACGGCTTTGAGGGCGCCGCCCGCGCCCCGCTCTCCCGCTTCGGCGGCCCGCTCCAGGTCACCGCGCTCGACGGTGGTCAGGGAGAACTCGGCGGCCACGAACACGGCGCAGGCGAGTGTGAGGAGCAGGGCCAGGAGCAGCAGCAGGACCTCGGTCACCGTGCCACCCCCGATCCCTCAACCTCCGGCTGCGGGCAGGGAATGGCACGGCTGGTACTGGGAGGCTCACCCATCGCGGGTCCGTGGCTCCTTCTGATGTCGCGTACGCCGTTCAAGATCAGTGGGCACCGACGCGGCGCCCGCCTCTACACCCACTGTAAAGGAATGGCAAACCGTCGCGACAGGGGCTATGACCTCCATCATGCATCGCGACGGCGCAGCCGCCGAACGGCGAGTGCCAGCAGCACCACGGTGTACGCGGCCACCAGCGCGAGTGAGGGCCAGGCGCCCAGGGAGCCGACCGCGTCCGGGCTCGCGTCGGAGGTCTGGGTCAGCTTCTCCAGGGCGGCGGTCGGGGTGGCGCCCGCGATCCACCGCTGGGCGCCGCCGAAAAGTGGGCCGAACAGCGAGGGCAGCAGCATCACGGCGATCACCGTGGTCACGGCCCCGGCCGAGTGCCGCACCAGGACGCCGATGGCCAGGCCGAGGACGCCCACCACCGCGAACAGCCCGGCGATCCCGAGCACCGCGGGCATCGGCTCGCCGCGTGCGTACCTGCCGTCTTCCAGGATCGCACTGCCCAGCAGGTACGCCACCGTGCAGGAGGCCAGTGAGAGCCCGAACAGCAGTCCGGCGAGCAGGACGGCCTTGGTGGCGAGGACCCGCCCGCGCCGGGGCACGGCGGCGAAGGTGGACGTCACGGTGCCGCTGGCGTACTCGCCGCAGATCGTCAGCGCCCCCACCACACCGGAGATCATCAGCGAGACGACGCTGAGGGTGAGGCTGCCGCCGAGGACCGTGTCATCGGCCTGGAGGCTGCCGCTGAGCCCCACGAAGACGGCGCCCGCCATGGTGACCAGGCCGACAGCTGCCGTGGTCCAGCGGGTCGAGCGCAGGCTCGCGAACTTGGTCCACTCAAAGGCCAGGGCCTCGCGGAAGCCCGGGGGCGGTGCGGTGAGGGTGCTCATGGGATCAGTTCCTTCGTGTCCTGCGTGCTGCCCCGGTACTCCACCGAGGTCCGCGTCATCGTCGTGTAGATCTCCTCCAGGGAGGAGAAGAGCGGGGTCAACTCGTGGACGGCCACGTGGTGTTCGCGGGCCAGCTCCCCGATGGTGGCGGGCGGGATTCCGGCGACTCGCCAGCCGCCGCGCGCGTCGAGCCGCACCGTCCCTCCCGCTCGCTCAAGGAGCTGCCGCATGCGTTCGGCCTCGCTGTCGGCGGTGCGCACGAGCGTGGTGCCCTGTGAATGAGTCTCGATGAACTCCCGCATGTCGGTGTCGGCGAGCAGGCGCCCCCTGCCGATCACGATCAGACGGTCCGCGGTGAGTTCCATCTCGCTCATCAGGTGGCTGGAGAGGAAGACCGTACGCCCCTGGACGGCAAGGGACTTGAGGAGAGCGCGGATCCAGCGGATACCCTCGGTGTCCAGGCCGTTGACCGGCTCGTCCAGGATCAGCACCTCCGGGTCGCCGAGCAGTGCGGCCGCGATGCCGAGCCGCTGGCCCATGCCCAGGGACAGGCCCTTGGCCCGCTGGTTGGCCACTTCGGAGAGTCCGACCCGGTCCAGGACGGCGTCCACCTGGCTTCGCGGGATCGCGTTGGACCGGGCCAGGCCAAGGAGGTGCTGGCGCACGCTGCGCCCGCCGTGCACGGACTTGGCGTCCAGGAGCGAGCCGACCTCGCGCAGGGGCGCGGCGAGGCGGTCGTAGCGGCGTTTGTTGACGGTGACCGTGCCCGAGCTGGGGGCGTCCAGGCCGAGGATCATGCGCATGGTGGTCGACTTGCCCGCGCCGTTGGGGCCGAGGAAGCCGGTCACCAGGCCCGGCCGCACCGTGAAGGTCAGCCGGTCGACGGCTGTCTTGTCTCCGTATCGCTTGGTCAGTTCCCGTGCTTCGATCATGCGGTCGACGCTACGGACGCCGCGCCCGTCCGGGCATCTGCCGCCGGGAGTCGGCTGGTACTCCCCTGGGAGTACCAGCCGCGTGCCCGCGTGCCTCAGCTCTCACCGGGCCGCACCAGGCCGGTCTCGTACGCGAGGACCACCAGCTGCGCCCGGTCCCTGGCACCCAGCTTGGCCATGGTCCGGCTGACATGGGTCTTCGCGGTGAGCGGCGACATGATCAGGCGCTGTCCGATCTCGTCGTTCGACAGGCCGCGCCCGACCAGGGCGAGGACCTCGCGCTCGCGGCCGGTCAGCGGTTCAAGGCGCGCGCGTGCCTCGGTCCGCGGTGTCTTGAGGCGCGCGAACTCCTCGATCACGTGCCGTGTCACCGCCGGCGCCAGCAGCGACTGCCCGGCCGCGACGGTGCGGATCGCGTCTCGCAGGTCATCGGGTTCGACGTCCTTGAGCAGGAAGCCCGCGGCCCCGACGCGCAGCGCCTCGAAGACGTACTCGTCGGCTTCGAAGGTCGTCAGGACAAGGACGCGCACCTCGTCCAGGTCCCGGTCGGTGACGATGCGGCGTGTGGCCTGTAGTCCGTCGGCCCGGGGCATGCGGATATCCATGAGCACCACGTCGGGCCGCGTGGTGCGGGTCAGGTCGACGACCTCGGCGCCGTCGGCGGCCTCGGCGACCACGACCAGGTCGTCGGTGAGGTCGAGCAGGGCACGGAAACCCGCCCGCACAATGGTCTGGTCATCGGCAAGGAGCACCCGGATCACGCCGCCTCCACCGGCAGGACCGCCCGCACTCGCCAGCCCTCGCCCGGGACAGGCCCCGCCTCGAAGCTCCCGCCCACGGACGCGGCCCGCTCCCGCATGCCGATCAGGCCGTAGCCGCCGGTGACCGCGACGTCCCCGGGCGGCCCGTCATCGGTCACCTCCACCACCAGGGCACCCCCGGTCACTGCGACCGATACGGCCGCGTGCGGTGCCCGCGCGTGCTTGATCACGTTGGTCAGCGCCTCCTGGACGATCCTGTACGCGGCCAACTCCACCAGCTGCGGCAGCTCCCGGCCACCCGTGTCCCGGTGCAGTGACACCTCCACCCCCGTCCCCCGTACGCGCTCGGCCAGTTCTCCCAGCTGGTCCAGGCGCGGCGCCGGCTCCTTCCCCTCCTCGCCCTGCCCTTCCCGCAGCACCGCCACGGTCGCGCGCAGCTCGCGCACCGCCTCCTTGCCCGAGGCCCGCACCTGCCGCATCGCCGCCCGCGCCACCTCCGGCCGCTTGTCCAGGGCGTCGAGCGCGAGCCCGGCCTGCACGGTCATCGCCGACACGGTGTGCGCCACCACGTCGTGCAGCTCCCGCGCGATCCGCACCCGCTCCTGCTGCACCTTGCGCCGCGCCTCCCACTCCCGCTCGGCCTCAGCACGGGCCACACGGTCGGCGTACTCCCGCAGCAACTCCCGCCGCCCGCGCACCACTTCCCCAAGCAGCAGCGGTACGAGCGGCCACAGCATCTCCAACAGCGGCGCGCCCTGCGGCTGCGCCACGTCGATGCCCGCGATGAGCGACACGGCTCCCGAGACGAGGGCCGCGATCACCGCCGTACGCAGCGTACGCCGCCGGCCTCCCTGCACGGCGAGCGCGTACAGCGCCACCATCACCGGCAGATTCAGCAGCTCCCCGATATGCCCGTACAGCGCCCAGCCCGCACAGGCCGCGCCCGTCACCACGCTGACGGCCACCGGCCACCGGGTCCGCACCAGCAGCGCCGCGATGGAGACCCCGTACAGCAGCCAGGTCAGCCAGTCGGCCTGCCGGTGCGAGGGGTCGTTGACCGCCGCGTCGGCACCGGTGAGCACCGCGACCACCGCTGCCACCGCCAGGTCCGCCAAGGGCGGGGACAGCGACCACCGGAGGTGACGCGGGCGGGGGAGAACAGGGCTGTGAGGGGGCACGTTCCGAACGATAGGGGGCCGATCAGTGCTCTGCGTACGTCATCAGGAGTACGTATTCCCGCTGCGCTGTCCCAGCCGGGCGCATCCGCTCCATCTTCCTTCTACAGCCCTGAAGATACGGGCTCCTGACGGAACGTCGAACAAAGGTTGCGAGCCGTTCGCGATCACCCTGCCCTGGGAGACACCGGTCACCGAGCTGTACGGACAGGGCCTGGGCATCGTCCTCGGCGTGCGCACCGAGCTGTCGGTGGCGGGCGCCATGGACAAGGGCGACCTGGACGCGCTGGCCGTCGCCCCGCTGCCCGTCCAGGAAGCGATCCTGGAAGCCTTCGGCCAGCTCGGCTTCGGCTTCAAGTCCGCCGACCTGTAACTGGGTCACATCGGCGGTACCGGTCAGCAGCTGCCCTTCTACCAGGAGGTCGAGCTGGCCCCGTCCCCGGAGTACGCGCACGCGGTCGACGAGATCGAGGTGACCTTCCTCGCCCACCGTGACGAGATGGAGATCGTCCTGGAAGCCGACAAGCGCGGCGGCTTCTTCTCCTCCGGCCACGACGCCGTCACCCGCTTCGCCGTCCCTCTCGAGCAGTCCCACCACCAGGACTGGAACGCCGTGGTCGACGGCTGGGTACGCCAGATGGTCGAACACCGGGCCTCCTACGGACACGGTGACGTGTACGGGCACGGCGGGCACGGGCACGGCTTCCACCCCCACGGCCATGACAGCCACGGGCGCGGCGGGCGCCACCGCTCGGGGCCCGGCATGGGCACCGCCGTCGCGGCAGGTGCGGCCGGCCTGGCCGTGGGCGTCGTCGGCGGCATGGTCGCGGCCGAAGTCGTGGACGAGGTGGGGGACTTCTTCGAAGGCCACGATGGAGAGGAAGAACAATGAACAGTGAGCACGCCAGGCGGATGGCTGGGATTCTCCTGCTAGCTTCTACATTGCTGTAGAAGCTAGGTGTTGTCCGGGCCGCGCTCCCTGCGGCCCGGACAACACCTCTGACGACGTACGGAGTTGAGCGGGCATGGCCCTGTGGGACCATCTGAAGGAATCCGCGTCGCAGATGCAGACGCAGCTCAATGCGAAGAAGCACGACCTGAAGAGCGGCGCCTTCCGGGACGCCAGCATGGCGATGTGCGCCCTGACAGCCGCCGCCAGGAGCACGAGCAGCAGCACCGGCAGCCCGGTCACGGCCAGGTCCCCGGTCCCCGGCCGTGTCCGCCCGGCGGGACGCACATCTAAGCCAGCGCGCCGGCGCCCGGCACGCACCCGGCGCCCCGACCCTGGAGATATCAGGGCGCAGCGAGAGTACGGGGGACCGTCCCCGTGAACGACGAGGAACCCGTGGTCGACCTGATCCTGACACAGCTCTCGCCGAGCAGCGGGAGCGTCTGGAAGAGCCAGCCCGTCTCGGTTCGCTGCTTCCTGCGGAGCTGAGCGAGGACCTCCTGCTCCGCATCCTCCGACCCCCGGTCGGCGGGCGGCACGACGGGCGTCGCCTGCACGCGGGCGTGTGCGGGCCGTCAGTCGCAGACCTGCCGGTAGGGCGCGTCCGGTACGTTCTGTTCCCACTCTGCCCGGGTCAGGTTCTTCGCCCGGTGCACCCGTTCGCAGATCGTCCGGGCGAGCCGGTCCGGATCGAGGTTCAACGGATGGGAGCGGACCCGTTCCCCGGCCAGGCGCAGGTCTCCCTGGTCGTCGAACGCCACGTCGAGCAAGCGGTCCTCGACACCGGGCAGGACACCGCCCAGCGACTGTTGGGAGCCCACGTCCCAGATGTGGATCTGTTCGCCTCCCATTACACCGACGAGTTGATCGCCGTCCGGGGAGAACCGCAGATGTGAGACCGCCGGGCCGGGCAGCCGCCCCACCCGCCGGGTTCCGTCCGCGTTCCACAGCGCGACGCCGTTCGGTTCGGCGGCGGCCAGCGTCTTCCCGTCAGGGCTGAATGCGACGGCGTTGAGTTCGACCCCGCCGAGCGCACCGCGCGCCGTCGTCCCGTCCGACAGGTCCGCCCGGTCTCCGGAGGAGGTCACGAGGACCAGGTCGTCCCCTGAGCCGCCCAGCGCGATCCGGTAGCCCCCGATGCCGTCCAGCGTCCGGGTTTTCCGGCCCGTTTCGACGTCCACGACGTCGACGGACCACGCGTCCCGGTCGACGTCGACCAGGCGGCTCACCGCGAGTGTGCGCCCGTCGGCGCTGAACACCAGCTTGATGGCCCTGCCTCGCTCCGGGGAGCCCAGCGCGACGGAGTGGCGGACCTTTCCGGTGCGCACGTCCTGCACCAGCACGTCGAACGACTCACCCTCGGCGGGCTCCCGGTCGGGGTAGGCCGCCAGGGTCCCGTCGGTGCTGAACGCGGCCGGAAGCTCGCCTTCTCCGAGGAAGGGGCCCACCACGTTGTCGGTGGCGACAGCCACGTCGGACGTCCTGTTCGGTGCGGCACCGCTCGAGCGCGTCGCATCCGGAACGGACCAGGAGCGCAAGCGGGAGCCCTCCTCCGCACGGTGTACTGTCCGCAGGCTCGCGGCCCCGGAGTCGTAACTGCCTATGTCCTCCTGCTCCGCCTGCCGCGGAAGACGTGTCACAGCCACGTCCAGGATGTGTACCGAGGCGCCGTCCATGTAGACCAGCTCGCGTGCCGCGGAGTCGATCGCCAACGCCTGCCCGACGTGCTCCCCGAGCGACTCCTGCTCCCGTGGGCCTGTCTCGTAGGTCAGCAGGGGTTGTTCAAGGTGTTCAGCGGTGGAGAGGACTACGGCACTGCCTTCGATCCTGGCCACGAGCCGCCCGTCCGTGCTGATCGCGGCGGTCATGTCCTCGGGGGCGCCGTCCACGCGGATGTCCGAGATCAGTTTCCGGGTGCGGGTGTCCCACACGTACAGATTCTCGCCCGCACTGGTCAGCAACCTGCCGCCGTCGGCGCTGGACCACACCTGGGACGCCTCGTCGCACCGCGTCTCGGGGTCCGCGTCCCGCATTCTTGTCCGCTTACCGCTGCCGAGGTCGTGCAGCAGAGGACGGCTGCCCGCGGGGCAGGACACCAGGGACCGTCCGTTGTCGACCAGGTTTGGGCCGACGGCGGACAGCCGGAGCAGGGTACGGCCCGTGCGTGTGTCGACGACGTTGCTGCCCTCATCCTTGGTGAGGGTGAGCGCCCGCCTGCCGCCCGCCGCCAGCTCCAGGACGGTACCCGCTGTCTTCGGTACTTTCCCGACGGGCTCGTCCGTGGCGAGGTTCCACACCACATCTCCGGACACGGCGAATCTGCCGTCCGGCGCCACGGGGCCGAGCGTCTTCTCGGCAGTGCCGATGCTGATTGGCTTTCCGGTGCGGATGTCGTAGTGGTACGTCTGCGAACCCATTGCCTTGTTCACCTCCGTCGTCAGGTAGCGGCCGCCCGCGGAAAGCGAGCGGGACATGGACGTCTCGATGCCGTTCGGGGGAGTCGTCGGGTCGTTGAAGACGGTGGTCTCACGTTGCAGCGCCGACCGGTACAACGCCGACCGTGCCTCGGTCGCTGGTGCCGTCTGCCACGCGGCGAGGCTCAGCAGAGCGGCCGTCCCCGGATCGGACGTCCGTATGCCCTCTGCCACCGACGCCACGGTCCGCGCGGTGGCCAGCGCCTGCTGCTCCGCGTTGGTTCGCCGCAGATTCCAGGCCACGGTGCCCGCCGCCAGAACAAGGACCAGCAGCACCGCGATCCCGCCCTGCAGCCTGCGCCGCTGACGGGCGCGGCGGGACTGTTCCTTGCGGGCAGCGTCAAGGAAAGACCGCTCCAGCGCGTTGGGCCGCAGCGCGACCGGTGCGGTCGCGGCCTGATCCAGTGCGGCGCGCAGAGCACTGCCGTGCGGAAGGTCGTCCGCCTTCCGCCCGGCCTGCTGCCACTCCCGCGCGGCATCGCCGGTCCTGCGCAGCACCCGCAGCGCGGCCCGATGCTCGGCCGCCCACGCGCCCAGCCGCGGCCACGCCTTGAGCAGGGCCGCACCGGCCGGCCGGACGGAACCGTCGGGATCGGCGACGAGGATCCGCTCAGCGGTGAAGACGGTCAGCGCTTGCCGGGCGGCGGCAGCCTCATGCGCGGGACGCCCGCCGAACAGCTCCTCGGGCCCGGCCGCGCGCACCTCGTCCTGTGAGCCGTCCGGTGCCTCACCCGGCGCCACCAGCCGCAGGAACAGCTCTTGGGCGGCGGCCTGGGCGGCAGGGCTCAGCTCCACGAACACCCGCTCGGCCACCGCACCCCAGTCCGGCAGAGTGGCGAAGGCGTGCCCGGCGAGATCCGGCAGGGTAGCGGCACGCGCACCCCGGTTCAGCAGCTCGGCAGCCGAGGTCGCGGGCGGCAGCCGGTCACCGCCGGTGAGCAGACCGAACAGCAGCTCGTCCGAACCCGGCCGGAGTGAGGGATCCTTGGACAGCGCCGCACCCACCAGCGGCCGCAGCCGCTCCGGCAGCGGCGTGAGATCGGGATGCAACTCCGTGACCCGGACGACGATCTCGCCTAGGTTCTCGCCGTGGAAGGGGGCCCGGCCGGTAGCCGCGAAAAGGACCACCGCACCCCAGGCGAACACGTCGCTCCGCACGTCCGCACGCGAGCCGCGCAGCACCTCGGGCGCCATGTAGCCGGGCGTACCCATCATCCCGCCGGTCGCGGTGAGCGACATCTCCTGAGTACGGGCGATCCCGAAGTCGATGACCCGGGGACCGTCCGGACCGAGCAGCACATTGGCGGGCTTCAGATCCCTGTGCACCACGGAGGCAGCGTGGATGGCGGTGAGTGCGGTGGCGATCCCAGTGGCCAGGCGGCCCAGGGCGTCACCGATGAGCGGGCCGCGCTGTTGTACCACCGTCTGCAGATCACGGCCGTCGATGAACTCGCTGGCGATGTACGGGGGATCCGCCTCCAGGTCCGCAGCGAGCACCCGGGCGGTACAGAAGGAGTCGACCCGCTGGGCCGCCGCGACCTCTTTGCGAAAGCGGTCCCTGGCGAAGGCCTCGGCCGCACTGTCTATGCGGAGCACTTTCACCGCGCACCGTGCCCCCGCACTGTCGTAGGCCTCGTACACGACACCCTGCCCGCCGGCCCCGAGACGCGAGGCCAGCCAGTAGGAGCCGATGCGCTGTGGGTCGTCGGGCGTCAGTAAATCTCGGTCCACAGAACCTCTTCCAGTAGAGACTGCTTCGATCTACGGCGATCCAGCCTGTCAAAGGACACACCAGCGCGACAGGCGGACGCGTGGCCGACACCGCAAGCAAACACGCTCCGCACCCCGTTACGGTGCGCGTTGGCGACCTGACACGGGCACCTGCCCTCAGAGCGCGGCGGTCACGGCCTGGGCTGGTGGGCGGCGCAGGAGACCCGGCCCGCGAAGAGGCCCAACGGCCCTCGTACTCAGGGCAGTACACCGGTGGCCGGCCGCCTGCCGCGCACCGCGCGGGGCCGCCGCCGGGGATGAGTGGGCGCGATGGACTCCACCGCGCGCCCGTGCACGGAGAGGAGCGGAGTCCACGGTGGCGCGGATCGGCCGGTCCACTCGGGGCGCTCCACTCGGTGGGGAGTGCGGAACATCCCGGCACCCGGTGAGCTCGGTGCGGTGCATCGGGTGCACCGTTGCGCCCGGCCGATGCTGTCGTGCACTCCCACCCACCGCACCGGCGCGCCGCACGTTCCACTGGCGCGCGTCGGAGTGGCTGCCACTCCCGCCCGCTCCACCCGACACGTGTACAGAGGGTGACCGTGCATCGGGTGTGGTGCACTCGATGCACCCCCCTTGACCGGGTGTGCCGCCGGATTCCACCCAGCCCATCCGGTGGAATGCAACCCTTGTCCAGCTACGAGATTCGTCGTGATCTTCGATGTTTCCCCTTGACGCACTCCGCTACCACCACGGAGACCTCAGCGCCAGCCCTCGCGCCGTCTCTGCGGTCAGGCCGACGGTATCGAAGCCGCCGGCGGCTTGGACGAACTCCAGCGCGATGTCGTGGAAGCGCGGACCGCGGAAGTAGGAGACGTGCGTGTCGTCCGGGGCCAGAGGCTGGCCGCTCTCGTCGGACACGAGCGTGTGGGACGCCTTGCGGGACTCGTAGTAGGCGTTGAGCTGCGGCTGGGCCCCGGTGCGCATCGCGGCCTTCACCCGCTGCCGGTGGGTAGGGGCATCGAGGCACTTCTGGTACGAGAAGGCGACCTTGCTGCCATCGACGAGAACCGCTTCCCGGCCTTTGTGTTGACCACGCGGGGTGGGGATGATCCGAAAGCGGTCCACCCCCGGGCCGACCTTCTCCGCCGCGTCGGGATGCATGTCGAGCAGGTCCCGCAACAGCAGGTCGTCGTCCTCCTGGTCGACGTCCTGCCCGAGGCCGTAGCGACCCAGGACCGCCTGCACCGCTTCCTGCCGGTCCTTCTTCGTCGCTCAGCGGCGCGGGCCGATCCAGACCTCGGACACGTTGAGCTCATTCGCCAAGCGGGTGACAGGAGTGCTCACGCTAGAGCACGTCCCCGGCCCGGACGGAGCTTCGCTCCTGCTGTCATCCCGCCGGGGGACAGGGAGCAGATCGTGATGCTGCTCACGAACAAGTCGTCCCTGGCGAGGCGTTTCTGGGGCACAGAAGACACCGATCAGTGTTGAGCGTCAGACAGCGGACAAGGGGGTCCTTCCGACGGTGGCTCCGGCCCGCACGCACACCCGCGTACGGGCCGGACGACCGCCAACCCGGCCTTGTACGGACGGAGAAACCCGAGGATCCGATGACCACCGCATCCGACCCGCACATCCCGCCGACCCCGGCGGACACCGCTGCGACGGCGAGCCCCACGGCGAGCCCTGAGACGGGCCCCGCGCCCAACCCCGCAGCTGTCGGCCGCCGCCTGAGCATTGTTGCTGATCAAACCCCCGATTCGCCTGCCCCGGCCGGTTGCGACTCCTCCTCTCCAGGTACTGATGTACCTGGAGAAGCGTCCCGGGCCCGGAAGTCCGCGCCGGCGAAGGCCGGTGCGGACCTGTGCGGCGAGGTCCTGCTCACGCTCGCCCAGCTGCGCCTGGCCACACCCCGCCAGCTCAAGGCACTGCTGCTGCCCCACCAGCAGGACACCGACCATGTCCGCCGCGCGTTGCGCAACCTGCTCGCCGAATCCCCGGCCCTGGTCGGCCGGACCCACCGCGCCCAGCAGAGCTACTGGTACTGCACCGCGGCAGGTCTCGCCGAAGCCGCCGCCTCCGGCGAGCTCGCGCCGATGACCGGCCGGACCACAGGAAAGCGCATCGCGGCCAGCAAGACGGGTCTGCGGGAGCACGGCCTCGCCCTGGTCGACACCGTCATCGCCTTCCACCGCGCGGAGGTGGCCGACCACGCCGACTGGCGGGGCGGAAGTCGCCCACCCCACCCGGGCCGGGAACCTCGTGCCCGACGCCGTGGTGCTGCTGGCCGACGGCTCCAGCGCGTTCGTGGAGATCGACCGCACCATGTCCTACGCCCGCCTGCTCGCCCAGCTGGAGCGCTACGACGCCTACCGCAACGCACCTGCGTCCGGGCGTGGCAACGCCGCCCGCGCCCCACGCTCCACTGGCAGGAGACCTACGCCGGGCCGCCCCTGGATCGGCCCTTCCCGCCGATGCTGTTCGTCTTTGCCCCGGCCCCGCGCCGCGCGGCCCCGGACACGAGGGAGGCCGCCTTCCACGACCGTGCCCGGCCGAACTGGCGGATCACCGTGGCGACGACGACCCTGCACCGGCTCACCCGCGACGGGGCCGACCGGCCCGTGTGGCGGGTCGTCGGCCACGGTGAGGACCGGTGGGCGCTGACGGCGCTGCCCAAGCCGCGTTGACCACAGCGGGCCCGGCCTCCACCCAGGCCGGGCCCGGTTGTCGGTGTCGGCTGAAAGGCTGGTCGGATGAACGGTGACGAGCAGCTGCTGACCGGTCGCGTCTACGGCGCGGACCGTGACGACCCCACCCCGGCCTGCTCCCGCACCGGCCCTACGCCGAACTGGTCGGCGGCCCGCTGGACGGCCTGCTGCTCGACATCCACGGCCGGCGCACCGAGGGAGTTGACGACGGCGTCGCCCTGACCACCGAACTCTCCCCGCTGGCCCGGCGGCCGCGCCCTGTACGACCCGCAGCCCGGCGAACCCCGCACACCCGGCCCCGGCATCAGCTGCCGCTTCTGCTACTCCGGCGACACACCCTGACCCCGGCCGTCGGCTCCGGCGCCCGGGGCGCCCTCGGTCAGCTGGGCGGCGGTGTTCTCGATCCACAGCAGTGTCCATTCGACTCCGGCCCGCCACCCGGGTTCCGCGCTGTCGTAGCGGCCTTCGGCGCCGACGCGGATGTTGGCGGCAAGGGCGCGCAGATCCTTCTGCAGTCCCTGCCGCTTGGCCGCGTCCGCGGTCTGGATCACTTCGTCGGTGATGTCACCGGGTCGCGGTGCGCTCATCGCCCCACCCTGGAGGACCGACCCCGCGCAAGGCCACCCGTGCCTCTGCCTCGTGCGAAGGGCCTCGCGGCAAAGTCCTGGTCACCGCGTGATCTTCCGTGTCAGGCTCGTGACCTTGCAGGCGGAGGGAGCGAGAAGCCGAAGAACGGCTTCGGGGAGGCGCCGGGGAGATGTGCCCGGACTGCACAGCGGGTCCTGCCTGGGAGAACGTCCGCGTCGCGGGCGGCATGCCGTACGAGATCTGGCACACTTTCGACTGCCCGGAGTGGGCCGTCATGCAGAAGGCACGGCACCACCTACGAGACCAGGCGGTTCTGATGACCAACGCCGACGTGGTCAACTGGCTCACCGACCCGGCGGGCGACGAGAGCTGATCCGAGACGGACACACCACTGGTCCCGGAGACGAGCCGTGAGGTCCGGGGCTTGGCTATTGGATGTTCGTCATCACTACGCCGCGCGGGACCGGGCCACCATAGGCTGGGCGAATGCCGAAGGAATCTCCCGCGGCGAAGCGGGCTCGGAAGGCGGCTCTCAAAGCCGCTGCGCGCGCTCGCGCCGCTCGGATCGTGGCAGGCGAAATCCCCGACTACTTACGGAAGCCGAGCACTGGCCGACCGGAGCCTCAACCGCTCACGCCTAAGCACAGGGTGGTCCAGGCCCCGCTCGAGCGGCCCACCAGAGCGCTCATCCCTCCCAGTAGCACACCGCTTGTGCCTCGGGACCGGGAGCAGTACGCGGACAACGCGCCGCCGGTGTGGGTGAGGGGAGGCTTTTGTGCCCAAGATGACTAGCGGCTCGGCGAGGTCATGGCATTCGGGGATGACCACCGCCTCGAAGGAAGACATTCAGCACATGCGTCCGAAGCAACGGAACAAGTACCGCCGCCTTGGGTACACCTGGTCAGAAATCAAGAAGATCGATCGTGCCATCGGCCGCGGCGAGGCAACCCTCACCCTCAAGACCACCGCTGGCGAGGTGACGATGACCCTTCCACCCCGATGGCGTTGACCGCAAGGCATGTGCCTCTTCTGGTTCTGGCAGGGGCACAACGCCACAACCTGCCCGAGGGCGCGGGGCCCTTGGCCTCGCGTTCTGCTCAGCGCTCATAGCTCGGTTTCGCCGACTGGATACCCGACGTGGCGGAGCAGTGGGCCGGAGGCCACGCCTACCTCCTGGTCGGAGTCGATGAGGACGCGATCCATGGAGTTCCGACACACGACATGGAGAAGATTTACGTCTGGCTGAGGCGCTACCTGGACGATTTCAGCCGCCACCAGTTCACGTACGTGCCCATGGACATCGACGAGGGCCGACGCCACGTCATGGTCGTCGACGTCTTTCCCCCACGATGGGGCGACCTCATCTACCCCCTGCACAAGGAATTTGATCGCCTCCGCCCAGGTGTCGTCTTCCACCGGTACGCCGGGAGGACCGAACCTGCTCACCCTGCCGAGATATATGAGCTCACCGAGCGGGCTCGCTCGCAGGGCAACGAAGCGCGTGAACATCAAGGTCACCGTGACCACCGGCGCTGTCGCCGTGCTCGCACCGACCGAGGTCGCCCGACGAACGATCACCGGTTTCCTCCGCGACGAGCTGCTGGGCCAGCCGGAGGCCGCAGACCAGAGGAAGAAGGGGGCGGCCTCCAATCCGTTCGGGGGCTTCACCTCACTCCAGGCCCTGTGGCCTGACTCCCGATCCCCGGAGGAGTTCTGGCAGGAAGGGAGAGGGCGCGAGTGTGCGCCGGAGTGCGGAAGGAGCATTTCCCAGACCGCTCCGGAACACGCGCTCGCACGTCGGGGTGACTACCGGGGCACGTCGGTGCCTCACCTCCCGTACGGTCGCCCTCGTTCGGCCTCGGCCGGCCAACGGTGGAACGCGCCACGCCACACCCGGCCGCACGCCCCCGACGGGCCGATCACCACTGCTGTCCGCGCGTGTCGGCTCGGTGGCCGACGGCGAAGACGCCGTTATGGTGGCGTGTTCTGTTCTGCGTGGCCGACAGTGACCGCGCTATGAGGTGACCCGGCCTGCTGAAAACCTGCTCGCGGGTGGGGGAGCGACGTGTGCGGCCACCCGGGGCGGGACTGGGACGTCGGGCGGCCTGGCCGGTCGGCTGCTGCTGTCCGCAGTGCCAGCCGAGCCGGATTCTGCGGTTGTCCGTGGTGAGGGCCATGCACAGGTTGCCGAATTCAACGGCGGGGGCTTGTGGTGCGGGGCCGGTCAGCCCGGGGCGATGCGGCTGAGGTGTTCCCAGGACCGGTACAGGTCCGCCTGGGCCTGGTCCATCTCCAGGACGTGGTCGAAGGACTGGCTGCCGACGATCAGTCGCCGGGGCGGATCCGGCAGTGCGGCCAGCTTCATGATGACGGGAGCAGCGGTGTCCGGCTCGGGAGCGACGGCGTCGCCCCACATCGCCTCCATCTCGGTGCGCAGGGACTGATACGGCTCCAGGGGCTGGGTGGTCGTGGTGCCGGTGGTGAACAGGCCGGTGTTGTAGCCGCCCATCTGCACGATGGTGACCTTGACGCCGAACCCTTCGGCTTCCATCGCCAGTGCCTCGCTGACCGAGTCCAGCGCGGCCTTGCCTGCGCCGTAGAAGCCGACGGTGGCCATGCCGCCGCCGCTGCCCATCGAAGTGACCTGGAGAAGCCGTCCGCCGCCCTGGGTGCGCAAAAGAGGAAGGACTGCCTGAGCCACCCACACGGCGCCGAAGAAGTTCACCTCCATGTGTGCCCGGATCTGCTCCTCGGTGGCTTCCTCCACCATGCCGTAGAGCATGGCGCCGGCGTTGTTGACGACGACGTCCAGCCTGCCGAACACGGCCGCCGCCTGTTCTGCCCCGGCGAACACGGCACGGCGGTCGGTGACGTCCAGGGCCTGTGGGACCAGATGGCTGGGGTACTTCTCGGTCAGTTCCTTCAGGGGCTCGACGTTGCGGGCGGCCGCCACTACGCGGTCGCCTTGCGCCAGTGCGGCCTCAGTGAACGCCTTGCCCAGGCCGCGGGATGCGCCGGTGATGAGCCAGACTTTTGCGTTCGACACAGTCATTCACTCTCAGTAAACGAGACGGTGCGTACCGGTTCGTTCTCAGCCTAGGGTGCCACGCTCGACCTATCAATACGGTCCGTCTCGTTTCTGTTCAGAGGTAGGACCGGGTGGGTGCCTGACGAGGACGGTCTGCCGACGGTGGCCGTCGAAGAGCGCCGTCGTCTTCGCCGCCTTGCCGGCTCTGGGCGAGGACGTGGGCGGGCAGTCGGTCGTGCTGCCGGACAGGGGCGACCTCAGACCGACCTGAAGCTCGTCATGCATGCCACAGCACAGGAGCTCGCAGCCCCCTGTCTCCACCCTGGGGGAGACCGCCTGCCCATAGCCAGCGTGGCCGGGTGCCGGGACAGAGCTTCCGGGATGCTGTGGCTGGTGACATGGCAGCGGTGCCGTCGTGTCCGGTCATGACTCTGCGCTCTGTTCGTGCTGTCCTTGTCCTGGCGGCTGCTGCGGGTACCGGCTTGGCGGGAGTGGCTCCGGCGGTGACGGGCGGGGTGGGCGATGTGCTCTGCCCGGCATTCGGTACCAGTTGCGCCAATCGTCGCGGTGCCCACGCGGCCGGTACCACCCCCCCCGAGGCAGCGGCTCGGGTGACGTCAACCCCCTGGGGCTTCCCGTCGGCAGCCCGCTGGACCAGTGCGGAGGCTCCGACCTGCCCTCGCCGGACTTGACCGTCGCCCCCACCGCCAGCTCCGACGTCTGCGAAACGACCGAGGAACTCGGGCCCGTCGGCCTGGCCAAGGCCGGTCTCGCCGCGCCCGCCGGACTGTGCAGGTAGCTGACAGGCCGCAGGTGACAACGCCTCTGCTCAAAACCGGCGGCACGCGCGGTTGCACTGGCACTTGAACTGCCCATCGCCCTGGTAGGCCCGGTTCAAGGCCGGCTCACGATGTCGCGGCTGGTCAGCTTCTGGTGCCGTAGCCGAAGAGCGAGGGAATCCCGGCCAGTGCCAGGGGGTTGGCCGTGCCGGGCAGTTCGGCGCCGCCGCACTGGTTCAGTGGACTGCCGAGGGGCAGTCCGGCCCTGTTGCCGCCAACTGTGCCGGTGCCGTGGCCCGTTGTCGCGGCGGTCTGTGTGGTGCTGTGGTTGCCGCAAGAGGTGCCGAAGGCGGGGGAAGCGATCGGCAGGAGGCCCCCGGCCAGTGCGGGCGCGGCCGTGAGACCGGCGCCGAGCAGGACCAGGGAAGCGACGGTGCAGCTGCGGTACATGCCTGCCCAACGAGGACCGTTCCGGTCGGACACGCGCCGTCGGGGGTGGCGCCACCGGCCGGAGGCGACACGGGCGGCGACGCTGCCCTCTGCAGCCAGATTGGTCCCCACCAGCGTGACGGCGGGCGTCTTGGGGCTGATGCCCGACCCGCGGCGGGTTCATTTCCCGGGCTTCCCGGGCGCGGAGGCGGTGGGGTGAGGTTGAAGATCTGGTCGGTGCCCGGGTCTTGCTGGTTCTGCGTGCCTACGCCGAAGTGTCTGGGTGTTCGCTCTCCCTGGAGCCGCACGTCAGTCGCTGTTTCACTGACGGCCATTCGTCCTGCAGGATGCTGAAGAAGACGACGTCGTGGCGGCCGCCGCCGGGCGTGGGGTCGTAGCTGCGCAGGATGCCCTCCTCCGTAGCACCGATATTGCGCAGCGCACGGCGGGCCTGCTGGTTCAACACGTGCGTCTTGAACTCCACGCGCTCAGCCTTCATCTGTTCGAAGGCGTGCCCCATCAGCAGGAAGTCCACCCAGCGGTTGATGCCGCGCCCTTGGAACTCCTGTCCCAACCAGGCCTTGCCGATCTCCAGACGGCTGTCCGCCTCGGCCATGTTGCAAAAGCTCCTGCTGCCCGCAGCACGGCCGCTGCGCTTGTCGGTAATGTGAAAGACGGCACGGCGCCCTGCCTGATGTTCGCGGAGCGCGTCCTCGAAATACGCATCGAAGTCGGCGTCGGTCTCGATGCGGTCGACGGTATAGCGCCAGATGCTCGGGTTCACTGCGATGGAGTGCAACGACGCACGGTCACCCCGGACCAGGGGGCGCAGCCGGATGTACTTGTTCTCCAGCGTGGTTGCTGCCATGTCCAGCCAGCCCATGCCGCGCCTCCGTTCATTCCAGCCGTTGCAGCGGCTTGTCCAGAACCGTGGTCGCAGGCCCGTCCCGGTTCGAGGACACCCTTGAGGGAAGGCGGGGACGCCCTTCAGGGAGCGCTCAGCCACCGGCCAGGCGAGGAGTTCTCTCGCTGCCGACTGGCACTCGGGACCTGGCCGCGCCCCTACGGCACGGTCCCGGCCATGCTGCACCCCGAGCCGCACGGCGTCCGTACGCGCCGACCTCTGTCGCGCCCGCGCTCCGCACGAGCAAGGTTTCAAAAAGCTGGTTGTGGAAGGAATCCTCGGGCGTTCTTCGGCAGCCCCTCTACTGGGCGTAGGCGGCCAGGAGGGAGGTGACAACGTTCTTGATTTTGCCGGTCTCGCCAGTTGCCTGGGGCAGGTCGGCGCCACCGCATTGAGTGAGGGCGCCGACGACTGGCAGGCCTGCACCGTTGCTGGTGAGTGCTCCGGTTGCGCGCGTTGTGGCACCTTGGGCACGCGCCTCATTGTGCTGATTGGCGCAACTGGTCGCGAACGCGGGGGGAGAGGGAATCGCCGATTCCTCCAGCTGCGGCGGGTGTTGCTGTGGCCAATACTGCGCCCGCTGCGGTGGCTGAGAGCGTGAAAGCGAGGAATGCTGGGCCCCTGGTCATACCGTGTGGACGATCACGTAGTCGACCAGTCACCCTGCTCCGCGCTGGTCACGGCAACCCACCCCTGCCGGGCCGGGTCGAATGCGTGGCTGCCACGTCGTCTTCCACCGTGACGCACGCACGAGATCAGCAAGGGTTCAAAGATCTCCGTGAGTGGTGATTTCGGCGAGCAGGTACTGAAGGTCCGGCTCGGTGTGTCCTGGGTACAGGCAGCGGACTGCATCGTCCTCGCCTGGCCAGCCGCCGCCGTTGGGGATCGGGTGTCGGCGGCTGATGGCCGTGCGCCAGCCATGCCGCTCGTCCCACACCAGAACAGGCGTCGGAGCAGTGTCGGCCAGGACTAGGACAGCGGCCAGGGCAGTTCCGGATCGGCCACCGAGGCCGCGAGCATCGGGCCGGGAGGGACCATGGCGCGGGCACCGGGATCGGTCGTCGTCCTCGTCCAGGTCGACGTCCTGGGCGCCGTTGCGGTCGGGGTCGTTGCGGCCGGCTGCTGCGTCGGCGCGCTCGTCGAACCCGGACACGGCCGTCGGACTCTGCTGGTCCTGTGCGGCTGCGACGCTGATCCGGTAGGCGGTGTCCCGGTCCATCGGTGTCCCACGTCCTATACGGCCACCCTCACCCGACCCTGGCCGTCAGCGGGAGGCGCCACGTCACGCCCGGCCGCACACACCGCAGAGCGGACAGTGCCGCCGTGCCGGGGGGAGCGGCACAGTGCTCGTCCTTGGGCGCTGTCGTCCTTGCGGGCAGGGCAGCAACGGCGGGCTTCGGGGCGTAGGGAAGGTGCGCAGCCATGCGGCAGGGAGGGGATCCCGCGCCCGCAGGAGGGAAGCGGACTGCCCCTTGTGCTGCTGCTGGCTCGTGAGCGCTGCCAGCGGCTCGAACACCCTGAGGGGGAGGCCTCCTCCTGCCGCCCCTGGCGGGGGTGGGGTCCCGTCAGGGGGTGGTCTGGGCGAAGTCGTTGTGCTGCTGACGGCGTTGGGGGTGTGGACCGGGGTTGTTTCGTACAGGGCTGGGAGGTCTGGTGAGGGTGCTGGGATTCTCGCATGCGTGCCGGGGCGGTGGGAGACGGATTCCGCGTGGCCGGGTCTGTGGTGTCCGGCTGTGCCGTCGGCCGGTGGAGGAGCAGTCATAAAGACGGATGCAGTGCCCGGGCGTGAGGATGCTGTGGCGGCGGAGCTGTCGGGTGCTTACTGGTTGGACAGTGTCCTTCCCGGGGCGGGGCGGTGCTGGCGGTGGTGGCCGCCGGGTGGGTGGGACGGGCCCGCGGGGCGGGTGCCGGTGTGTCCGCGGGCGGGGGAGCGCTGCCGGTGAGGTCCTCCGTTGCTCGGCGCTGGGGTCCCGCGGTGCCGTCGGCGGATCGGGGGTTCGAGTTGGCTATTGCCGGCCTGTCGGCTTGCCGTTGCCGTTGCGGTGGCGGGAAGGAGGGCTGGGAGGTGGTGGGGTGTTCCGGCGCGGGCGTCAACACGGCGAGGGACTGCTGGACGTCGGCGATGTGTGCGGCCCGTTCCTCCAGGCGTTTGCGCAGGTGTCGGGCTTCGGCTTCGGCCCGGGTGCGGGCGTGGTCGGCTCAGGCGGAACACGTCGGCCCCTCGCGCCCGCGGGACGCGTCCCTCATCGTGCAGCCGGGCCCGGGGCGGTGCCTTCTGGGGTGGTGTGCACGTGATCATCAAGCAGTGCTCTGGCCCCGCAGTGGGCAAGGTCTGCCGCCAGCAGCTGTCGGGGCCAGATGGGCGAGGCAGACCTGCGAAGGGGTGTGTTCTGGGAGCAAATGGACCGGAAAGCGGGGCCCGTACTGCCGTGATCGATGGAGGAAACAGTGATGCGTATGCATACCGCCTGGGTGTCTGTGGGCCTGGCCGTCGGTGGCGTGCTGGGGGCCGTGGTCCCGGTTGCCGCCGCCGGTCAGGCAGCAGGCCGGGCTCCTCAGGTGGGCGACGTCAGGATCGGACTGATCGCCGAGAGCACGGCTGCCTGTCTGGGCATGCCGAAGAAGACTCCTCTCAAGGGGATCCCCGACTTGACGACCTTCACCGTGAAGGATTTGACCCGCTTCCAGACGAAGCAGGCAGACGAGTGCGTGCAAAAGGCGGGCAAGGACCCGGCCAACCCCGTCAACGCGTTGATCAAACGGCTCACCGCGCCGACGTCTCCCCCCGGCCCTGTCCCCGGCAAGGCAGACTCGCCCGGTAGCGCTGCTCTTCGGCCTGCATCCGCCCTGGGCAACCGGGCACCGGGTGATGAGAACCCGCAACTCGCCCTCATCGAAGCATCCTTCAACAAGGCCTGCCTCGGCTTGCCCGCCAAGGGGAAACTCCACGACCTCGTCGACCTGGCCCCTGCGGATGTCCAGCATTCCCCGCTCTTTGCCGCTCCGGCCACACACCAGTGCGCCGAGAAACACACTGCTGACGGAAAGGAGCCACTACTGCAGATCCTCGAAAACGTGGCCGTGCTCAGCAACAACGGGACCGGCACCTGAGGCCCCGCCAGCCGCCGCACCGCGGGCTCCTGGCGGCTAAGCGAAGATCCGGGCATCCGAACGGAACGGGACCGCGACGTACTCGCGAAGACGGTGGCGAGGGCGGCCACGCAGCCGCTCAGCTCTGGGGCGCTCCCATGCGCACGTCAGCGGCGTCACGATCGGCGCCGTGACAGACGGGCCGTGGTCAGCAGTGCGCCGACGGTAGCGGCTGCTGTGCGGGCAGGGCGGTGGTGCGGCCGGTGTACCGCACTCGGGCATGCCCCTGTCGCCGTAGCCGACCGATTTCTGAGCTGACCGGCCCGGCACCGCAGGACCTCCATCGGCTGCCGGGTCGGCCTGCCTTCCCTCGCCGCCGACGTGGAGGTCTCCCGGGCGGCGTCATCCTGCGCGTGCAGGCCGGCTGCGTTCGGCCGCTGTAGCGCCGCCTTCCGGTGGTCCGGGCCGTCGGCTCGATCTGGCAGCGACTGATCGTCACGGACGATCTGTTCGCGGGGGCGTC
Organism: Streptomyces typhae; assembly: GCF_009755605.1. Lineage (GTDB taxonomy): Bacteria > Actinomycetota > Actinomycetes > Streptomycetales > Streptomycetaceae > Streptomyces > Streptomyces typhae. Next base: position 223,194 of record NZ_WPNZ01000004.1, on the reverse strand, counting down.
CAGACGGGCACGGACCCGTGTCTTTCGCGGCGCCGGGGGGAAGTCCAGGAACTCCTCCCGGGCAGCGAGCTGTTCCTGCCACACCTCTGCGCCCGGCTCCGGCCCGGTGGCGGCCCGCACCCCTTGGCGGTCCGATCCCGTCCCGGTGAGTGCCGGTCCGCGGTACCGGGCCAGTGCGGACCTGTACCGGTCGGTGACGGACGACTTCGCGGTCTGCTCCCCGCACGTCCGCGTGTTCCTGCCGGAGACCGGGACGTGGCCGTGCGCGTCGGCAATCATCTGCGGACGTGGCGCTGCTGGTGGAGATGTGTGCGAACTCACCGCTCCACTCCGGGCGCGACGCCGGCTACGCGAGCTGGCGCTCGGTGATTCGGCTGGGCCTGCCGAGCCTGGGGCCGCCGCCGTACGCCGAGTCCTTCGAGGACTACCGGCGCACCGCCGCGGCACTGGCCGCGGCGGGAACGATGCCCTTCGCCGAACGCTCTCGCCGGTACGTGGTCGTCACCCGGCCGGCCCGCCCGGGTCGTGCCGGTATCCCTGGCGTGGTCGCGTGGAAGGGCGGCCGATCATCGGACGGGTCGGCGCGGACGAAGGGTCCGGCACCGCTGGGCCGCCTTCCCGGAGCAGCAGGAGTGGTCATGGCCTTGCCACGTTGGAACCGTTTCGTCGTGCCCGTGTGCGCGATGGCCGGAGCCGGGTGCGCGCTGTCATGGGCCGGTGCGGCGGCCGGGGTGGCGCCGAGCGTGCTGCCCGCTCCCCAGATCAAAGTGTCGCGGGCACAGGCGGATCTGTGCCCGACCCCGGCTGTCACCCGGGCACTGGCCGAGCAGGGCGTGACACTGGGGGCGAAGAGCCCGGCGAGCACGGTCGACGTCGGCGGCCGCCGGTGCGTGCGGCTGCCCATGACCAGGGGAGAATTCGCACTGGACCTCAGCAGGGGCTCGGTACCGGCCGACGGCGGTATCACGTTCACCATGAAGCCCGCGGGCAAGACCGTGACCTTCGCGGACCTGACCTTCGACTTTGCCTCGCACAAGGTCCTCGGGACCTCCGGCACGCAGGCCGCAGTGCCCCGCGGTGCGCGGCGGCAGCCGGAGGAACTGTTCGGCTTCGTCTTCCAGATGGACAAGACCAAGGTCGATGTGATCGCGGGAGCGGCTCAGGGCGCCGCTGCCCTGCACACGGGCCCCAAGAGCCAGAGCACACTCGCGGACGCCTTCGGCACCAGCCCGCTGCCGGTGCAGGGCACCGTCTTCGACGCCACCGCCGCCGGGGATGTGGCCCAGGCCGCCGAGGCCCTGACCCGCACCCTGCTGCCGTGACCGGGGCGCGCGACGACGTTCTGACACCGGAAGCGGCCGGTGTCCGCGTCGGGGATGCGGCAGACCGCATCCATGTGGTGCTCCCACCGCGCTACTGCCCCCTGCCCACCGCCGCGCATCCGGACACCGCCCTGCTGAACGCGCGCGCCGCCACCTGGCTGCACGGGTACGGCCTGTGCCGAAAGGGTGCACAGCGCGTCCGGATGGCCGGCAACGACTGCGGGGGCTTCTACGGCCGGATCCTGCCCGGCGCACCGGCCGAGCGCCTCCAGCTCGCGGTCGACTGGTGCGTGCTGATGTTCGCCTTCGACGACCTGTACTGCGACGAGGGCCCTGCCAGCATGCGCGCCGACAACTTCACCGAAGTCGCCACGCGCCTCCTGCGCGTACTGGAGGCACCGGGAGCCGCACCGGTGACAGGGGACGGGGACCCGTTCCTCGCGGCGGCGGGCGACCTGGCGGCGCGCTGCCGGGCGGCAGGCACGCCGGTACAAGTGAGGCGAGTGATCGAAGGGCATCGTGCCTGGTTCTCGGGTGTGCTGTGGGAGTTCGGCTGCCGCCTGCGGGGCCGCACACCCTCCCTGGACGACTACGCTCCCCTGCGGCAGCACACCGCGGCGGGTACGGCGACGACGAGCTGGATGGAGATCGTCGACGGTGCGGAGATCCCGGGACGGGCACTGCGGGCACCCGCAGTACGCGCGCTGGAAGAACTGGCCTTCACCACCGCCGCCTTTGACGACGACCTGTTCTCCTACGGCAAGGAACACTGGCTGGCCGCCCGCGCCCCGCGGCCCCCGCGCTGCCGGCTGAACCTCGTGGACATCCTGGCCGCCGAACGTGGTCTGGGACTCGACGCGGCGATGGAGGCGGCCGTAGACCTGTGCAACCGGCTGACCCTGCGCTTCGTACAGCTTCGTGACCACGTGCTGCCCACCGCATGCGCTCCGCTGGCGCGCCACCTCGGCCACCTCTCCCGCCTGATCCGCGGCAACCTCGAATGGGGCCTGCGCGCGGGCCGCTACACCAACCCCGACGGCCGCCACCCCGCAGCGGTCACCACCACCGGCTCCTTCACCTCGACGGCGCCGCGTGAGGGCGCACCTCCGGCGATCCCTTCCATCGCCTGGTGGTGGGACCGCTTCTGACCCCAATGAGCCCCAGCTCGCGCTCAGCGGCGTGGTGTGAGCCGCAGGGCGACCCGGTGCCGGGGCCGCAGCGCCACCGCCGCTCTCGGCTCGGCCCGGCCCATCGCGGTGATGTCGAAACGGTGTGCCATCGTGGCGATGATCAGTGCGGCCTCGTGCAGGAAGAAGGACTGCCCGACACACTGATGAGGGCCGTCACCGAAGGGCAGGTACGCCTGCGGATGCCGACCGCGGACGCCCTCCTTGGTGAAGCGCCCCGGGTCGAAGCGCAGCGGCCGTTCCCAGAACTCGGGCAGCCGGTGCGTCAGGTACGGGGAGAGCACCACCGTGGCGCCGGCCGGAATGCGTACGCCGTCGATGACGTCCTCGGCGGCGGCCGTGCGCGGCACCGCCCACGCCACCGCGTACAGACGGCAGACCTCGGCCAGGACCTGACGTGTGTAGGGCAGCTTTCGCGACGCCGCATGCCGGACAGGGCCGCTTCCCAGCGCGTCGTCGGCCTCCGCACGGACCCGCGCCGCTACCTCGGGATGGCGGGCAAGAGCTGCCCAGGCCCAGGTCAGGGTGAGCGCGCTGGACTCCGAGCCCGCCACGAACAGGGCCACGATGTCCTGGGCGACCTGCTCGTCGGTCAGCCGCCGTCCGTCACCGTCCGTCCCGTCGACAAGGAGGCTCACCAGGTCCGCGCCCCCACCGCCCTCGTGCCGTATCCGGCGGACCAGCGGAAGCAGGATGCCCTTGACCGTACGCGTCGCCCTGCGGAACTCCCGGTCACCCGGCACCGGCACCACCGACGGCAGACCGGGCACCGCCATCCGCCACAGCACCGAGTCGAACGCGACGCTGACCGCCGCCGCGAGACGGTCGCCCTGGAACTGAGGGATGCGCGAGCCGAACAGCACCGGGTTGATGACGCGGTGCACGATCCGGGTCATCTCGGTCTCCGCGTCCACCACCGACTGTCCCGCCACCACACGCTGCTCCAGGTCCGCCACCGCGCAGGCCACCCAGGGGCCAAGGCCGTCGGTGGAAGCCTGCGCGGACACCCCCGCCAGTCCCCGGCACCAGAGGGCACGGCTCACCTGCCACGCGGGCCCCTCACCCGCGATCCCCGTGCCCGTCAGCCGGCTCAGCGCCTTCCACATCGCCGTGCCCCGCCGATAGCGGGTGGCCCGGTCGCACAGCACATGCCGCACGTGGTCAGGGTGCGTGACCACCAAGGGCCGGAACGGCCCGAGTTCCAACCGGACCAGTGCTCCTTGCGACAGCCGCGCGGTGCGCTCCAGGAACTCGAGCGGACCGCCCGCGCGTAGTCCACGCAGAACACGCCCCCAGGAAACGGTGTAGAGATCACCACCGGCAGGGACCGTCATGGCGCTGTGCTCCCGCCGCAGAGGTGACGATCGTCGAAACGGGTCCCGCTGCCCCGCACACACGGACGCTGCCCCGCACACACGGACGCTGCCCCGCACACACGGGCAAGGAGACCCCGCGGCAGACCCTATGCCCCACCGTGTCCTCCGCCAGGGAACGGCACTGCGCTCGGCGAACACGCACTCAGATGGATGATCTTCGCCGTTCCCCTGCCGTCCTTCGTACTTCGCGCAGCGCGTCTACGGAGGCGACGCTGCAGACCTCGCGGGTCAGATCGGCTGCGAGGACTCGCCCGAGGCGTACCTGGAGGCGATGTGGGCGTGCACTGCGGAGTGGGCTCGCGTCCTCAAGCCGTCCGGATCGATGTTCGTGCTGCTCGGCGACGGGGCCAGGGGCACTGGGGTGTTCGGGCGCGGGGCGGCTCCTGCGGCATGAGGGGATGGTGTGCGCGTTCGATTATTCAGTCCGGTCCGCCGTGCCGAGGACGCGGGCCGCAACAGCGATGCTCGAAGGGGCCGGGGCCTGGCGCGTCGTCACTTTCCTGTACGGGTCGGTGACTGTCCCCTGTCACTCCGCTGTTTAGACCGTGGCCGTGGCCGTGAGCGGAAAGCTTCTGGCAGCCGAGGGAGGGAAGCGCGGGCTGTGGGGCGGTGCGGAAAAGATCCAGTACGCCCGTGCCAGGGATGTTGGCCGTGCTAGGGACGGGGCATCAACGAGGCCGGGGGCCTGAGGGATCTGTCACTGACCCGGGGGCGGGAACAGGAGGAGGCACGTGTTCAGCACCCAGGCTGCCCGGCGCCGCTACGAGGCCTGCACCGCTCACCTGCGGCGCTGCTCCCAGTGCCATCACGACACCCGCTGCACCATCGGCGCGGCGCTGGTGCGCGCCTACCTGCGTCAAACTCGCCGGTCCCGTGATCCGCAACGGGTGTGATCTTGAGTGAGCTCGCTGATCGGGTGATGCGCGGCTGGGAGCTGTGTCGGTGGCTGGTGACATGATCGCGGCCATGGTTACTGTCCGTACTACTCCGCCGCGGCCTGTGGATGTGTCCGCGGTCTTTCCCGAGCTTGCTTTCCTCGCGCGGCCTGCGATGCGGCTGCATCCGCGTCCGGGGACACCTTCGGTCACGGACAGCTCGGTCGGTGGGCCGCTGCTGTGGCCGGCTGGGGAACCGTGGCCGCACTGCGATGACGCGTATCTGCACGTGGACACGGGATTTCGCCAGTCACCGGCCGAAGTGCGGCTCCACAGACGCTTGCAGTCCCGGTGGCGCGCTGACGGCCGACGCCCCGTGTTCACACCCGAGGAGGACGCGCTCAAGGAGCGCAGCGCCGCAGAGCTTGCTGAACGACTCGAGGCCGGTCCTCCCTACCCTTGTGAATGCCCGGTCCCGATGCTGCCCGTGGCGCAGCTCTTCCTGCGTGACGTACCCCTGCTGAGGCCGCCGGGGCAGGCCGATCTGCTGCAGATTCTCTGGTGTCCCTACGAGCACGAACCGGATGACAAACCGGCGACCGCACTGTTTTGGCGGTCGGCCGCGAAGGTCGGCGACATCCTCACCACACCACCGGAACCGTACGAGGCGGACTATCCGGGGTACGTGCCGGAGCCGTGTGTGCTGGCGCCCGAAGCAATCACCGATTTTCCCAACAGTCTGGATCTGAGCCCGCAGCTGCAACGGGCGCTGGAGGACTGGGACAGGTGGCAGGCAGCCGGTGTGGACAGTTCCTACGCGCGGTATCCGCGTGAGTTCTATTCCATCCATCTGGGCAACGCGCCCGGCTGGAAGGTCGGTGGCTGGCCTCCCTGGGGCCGCACCGACCCCAGCCCCCGGTACTGCGCTGTGTGTAACGTGCAGATGCTCCCGCTGCTGACGATCGCCTCCTGGGAATGGGACGGCGGCGAAGGCCACAGCTGGGCGCCTCAGGAAGACCAGGCCGTCGCTCTCGTCCGCTCCCACCGGGCGGGCCAGGATCCCGCACAGCCGACGAGGGTCGAAGTCGGCAGCACGGACAACATGCAGATCTACGTCTGCCCGGCCTCCCCCGACCATCCGCACACCGACCTGATCCAGTGAACCGCCGGACCTGTCACGCGCATACCCTTCCGTCGCCGGTCCCGGGGTGCCCTATGACCGGTCGCTTGTCCATCGACACACATCTTGATCGGAATTTCGATGAACGAGGAACCCAGGCGGGGGCAGGCGCCGTCCCACCCGGCCGCACGTCCCTACCGGGTCGGTGGTTGCGGGGCACAGTGCCCACGGCGCGGTCAGCCGCTGCTGTCGGAAGAGGGTTTCCAGGGTGGTCCTGCGCTGGTGGTAGGGCCAGTGGGTGGTGACGGTCCCGGAGTGGCGCAGGAGGTCGAACGCGACGTAGTGGGCGGGTGCCGCGGTGGCGGCCTGCCGTGCGCCGGCCCTGCGGCGGCGCAGCCGGTTCTGCAACCGCTCGAACGCGATCCGGCCTGCCTCTCCGGCTTCCCGCACGATCAGTTCCCCGTCCAGGGCGGTGGCGTCCGGCATGTTCCGGACAACCCGAAGGGTTCGTTCTTCAGGTTCTGCCCGGGCACAGAGACACCGGCTTCCGCCGGAGAAGCTGAGGGAAGCGAGGACGACCAGTAACCCACCTCGGTGGCAGCCTGCTGAACGGCCTCGTGCTCCTCGTCAAGGGTGGCGCGCGCCTTCTCCAGCGCTCGGTCCACGTCGTTGAGCGTGGCGTCGTCGGGGTTGAGCGCGTGCAGATCGGGTCGGGAAAGCGGTGCCGACTCCTGTGTCCGGGTGGGCCGTCTTCCCCCATGTGAGGCCGCAACTCCGCGAGTTCGGCCTCCAACACGTGGATACGGCGTGCCGCGTGGTCGGCTACCTGCTGGGCGATGCCCCGCTCTCGCTCGGCGCGAACCAACTGTTCGCGGAGTTCCGTCTCCTGCCGTTGCGCCCGGGAGAGGAGCTCCACCACCTTGCTGCTGGGGGGTTCAACCGCTGCGGACTCCAGCGCGTCAAGTCGACGCCTCAGTTCGACGACCTTCGCCTGGGCTTGTCCGAGCATGACGAACAGCAACGTGGCCATTGACAGGGCCTGTTGCCGCGCGTGCTCGTCGGCCTCGTAGGCCTGCCGGGCGCGCTGCATCTCCTGGAGGACCTCGATGGTGCGGTCTTTGGCCCCCAGCAACTCCCAGGCGGGCACCAGCTCCTGCGCTTCCGTGATTGCTGTGGGGTTCGCGCCCGCCCGGTCCCACAGCGTCCTCGCCTCCCCGAGGCGTCGCTGGGAGGGGTCGGCCTGTTCGTGGGGAAAACAGACGTCGGCCACGGCCTCGACGAGATCCCACTCCAGCGACTCGCCGGACAGCCGATCACGCAACTGGCGTAAATCGGGCACGGCCCCGGCGACGAAGTGCTCGGGAGTGAGCCGTGCGTGCAACTGCCGTACAGACACCGCCGATTCGTCGAGCCAGGGCCGCACCGTCGCGACCAGCTGGTTGATCTCGACGCACGAGCCCCGGGCCGGTCCCCACGGCCGCCCCGCCCGCTTCCTCTCGTCGGCCACTCGATCTCCCCCATGGTTTGTTCGCCGGACAACCCCCTGTTGTCACCGGAGAAGCGTCCAACCGTCCCACCAAGGCTTCCGCCCGGGGATCGTCGCAATTCGTCATCGACACCACACGACCCAGGCGGTGCCTTCATGAAACACACCTTCCCGGCGTTCCTGCTCCTCGCGCTGGCGGTGGCCGTCCTCTTCTCCGTCGTCGTCGGGGCGATCGCCTCCGCCCTCGCCCGCTGGGAGGGGGCCGCGGTGCCGACCGCCCTGTCACGCTGCGGCATCGCGTTTGCCGCGAGCCTCAGCCTGTGTCTGGCCACCTTCGCGGCATTGGACCAGACGTAGCGGAAGGGGAACAGGGGGCAGGTGGAAGATGGGCCGGGCCTTGACCCCGGCCGCCGACGGGCGCCGGCCTGGCGCTCATTCCGCACCGCCGGCCGTTGCGCCGGCGAGCGGTGACGACGTTCAGGCGGAGCTGGCCGGTAGCCGGCGAGTCCGGCCAGGGCGTGGGCGCCGGCCGCCCAGCCGCGCGGCGGGGGAGGCCTTCAGCTGGGACACGGCGGTGGTGAACCGCTCGGGGTGCAGGCGGGTGGCGTCGCGCAGCGCGCCGTCCTCGTCGACGCGCTGGCGCCGGTAGGCCACGACCAGGGCGACCAGGGCGCCCACGCCAGGCGACGTCCTTCCTGCGTCAGTGGGGCGTTGGGATGTCCCGGCATATCGGCACGTCGAGGCACCAGCTCCGAGCGTTCGGCACATACGTTATGAGGTGTGCCGCGACGCCGTGCTCACGGTGATCGTGCACAGTCTCTTGGTCGCACGCGTGAGGGCGACATACAGGTCGCGCTCACCGCCGGGGCGGGCTGCGGCGATCTCCTCCGGGGCGACGACGACGATCGCGTCGAACTCCAGGCCGCGGCTTTCGGAAGCCGGCACCACACGCGCCCACCGTGCGACATCCGCCGACGCCACCTCCTCGACCAGGTCGTCCGCGCAGATGACGGCGAGCAGGTCGCCCGGGTGCGCTTCCGCCTGGGCCCGGAGCTCCCCGGCCACGGTGGTGGCGACGGAGTGCGGGCAGGCGGTGAGGTGGCGCGGTGACTCGCCGTGGCGGATCGACCGGCTCGGTGTCCGACCGGGGGCGATCCGCGCCAGCAGGCGGTGGGTGCCGGCAAGGATCTCCTGGGTCGTGCGGTAGCTGACGGTCAACGTGTGCAGGGAGAACCTGCTGCCGAGGTGCGGTCCCAGCGCCTGAGACCAGTCGCTCGCCGCCGTCGCGGGGCCGGCCTGGGCAAAGTCACCCACCAGCGTCATCGACCTGGCCGGACACCGGCGCATCACCATCCGCCACTGCATTGCGGTCAGTTCCTGGGCCTCATCGACCACGACGTGCCCGAACGACTGATCCGGAAGCCCGTCCACCAGGGCTGCCGCCTCGTCCAGCAGCGGCACATCGGCATCCGTCCACGGGGCATCAGGCGAACGCACCAGCCAGGACCGCTCGTCGTCGGCGAGCGAGGGCAGGTGCCTGGCCAAGGTGCGAGCGTCTGCCAGCAGGGTCCGCACGACCACGGCGGGCGTCAGCCGCGGCCAGAGGGACTCCACCGCACGCTCGACGTGGGCGTCGCCCGCGAGATCCGCGCGGACGGCGTCCGCGTCGAACACCTCGGCCGGGTCCGGGGCCGGCGCGTCGTCGAAGCCGAGAGCCCGCAGATCGGCCTCGGCCGCGGCATCGAGATCCATGCCTGTGCTCTCGGCGATATCGGCGTCGATATGTTCGAGGGCTTCGACGGCATCGCGCTCGAGGGCATCCGTGACGGCGCTGATCAGGTGCTCCTTGAACACCTCCCGCGCCCGGTTGTGCGCCATACCGCTCGCCAACGCGGCCTCCCGGGCCGCCGCGACGTCTACGCTCTTCAGCCGGACCGTTTGCTGCCCCACCCGGACCGCGAAGCCGCCGACAGGTGCCTGCAGGGAGCGCACCAGGCCCGCGAGCGCCTCCGCCAGGGCGGAACTCCCCTTCAGGCGCGCGACAACCAACGACTCCACGGCTGCGGGCTCCACCGCGGCCAGCTCCGGGCACGTCGCCAGGAGCACGTCGTTCTCCCCCAGCGAGGGGAGCACCTGCGAAACGTAGTCGAGGAACCGCGCGTTCGGCCCGAGCACCAGCACACCGCGCGCGGCCACACCCGGGAACGCGTACAGCACGTATGCCGCCCGGTGCAGCGCAACCACGGTCTTGCCGGTACCGGGGCCGCCCTGCACCACCGTCACCCCTCGATGCGGGGACCGCACGATCGTGTCCTGCTCCGCCTGCAACGTTGCCACCGCCGCACGCATCCGCCCCGTGCGGTGCGCCTCCAGCGCCTCGGCCAGCGGACCGTCACCCACGATGTCGCCGACAGCGGCCAACGATCCGTCCAGCAACTCGTCGCTCACCGCACGCACCGCACGGTCCTCGATCCGCAGATGACGCCGACGCCGTAGCCCCATGGGGTGGACGGTCGTCGCCTCGTAGAAGGGCCGCGCGGCGTCCGCTCGCCAGTCGACGAGCAGTGGCAGGTCCCGGTCACCCAGGTGCAGGCCGAGCCGTCCAATGTGCAGGGCGGTTCCGTCCGCGCCGTCGACCCGGCCGAACGCCAGCCCTCCCCCAGCCCCCTCCAGCCGACGAACCTGACCGGCCAGACGCTCTGCGGCGACATCGCGCGCGTACATCTCGCCCGCGCTGTCGGCCGACGACCTCAGCACATCCGCCAGTTGGGCCTGTGCATCCGCCAGTCGTTCATCGAGCAGTCGGTACATGGCGGCCACATGGGCCTGCTCCATCTCGACCTGTCCCGCGGCAACCTCACCGGACTGCGACAAAACCAGCCCTCCTCTCGACGCGGCCCTCCACTATGCAGCCCAATTTCTTTGAAAGTAAGGCTTGACTTACTTGCCCGGTTCAGCCGGACGTGGCCGGCCTGCCATCACAGCTCGGGTCTGGGCTGCCTTCTGGCACTGAAGGTCGGACACGAGGAACTGACCGGGCTCTACTGATCTCCGCTGATCTCTTCGGGGTGCTGTCGGGTAGTGAGTGATGGTGAGTCCGGTGCCGGTGAGGCAGCCGTCGACGAGGTCGGGGCGGCTTTGGACGTGCCGCAGACCGCGGCGGAGGGTGTGTTCGAGGTGCTCGTCGTCGGTGAAAGCGACGTTGGCCAGTGGTCCCCCGCGCAACAGGGACCACACACCTTCGACCTCTGTAGGCGCAGAGCACATCGGTGGCGGTCTGGCGCAGTTCGCGAGTGGGGGCGTCGTCGGTGAGTCCGGCCAGGGCGTGGACGCCGCCCAGCCGCGCGGCGGGGGAGGCCTTCAGCTGGGACACGGCGGTGGTGAACCGCTCGGTGTGCAGGCGGGTGGCATCGAGCAGGGCGCCGTCCTCGTCGACGCGCTGGCGCCGGTAGGCCACGAGCAGGGTGACCGGCAACGTCGAAGCGTTGTCCGGGGCCGAACTGTCGCCGACGATGCCCCGCCCCCGCCCCGCAGTCTGGACTTGCTGGTCCATTTATGGCGGCCTAGCGTGCTGCCCGTTCCCCCCGTGACGAGCCTGCGCAGAGAGGTATCACCCATGCACGCGATCCGCATCGAGGAGCACGGCGGCCCCGAGGTCATGCGCTGGACCGAACTGCCCGACCCGGCCCCGGGGCCCGGCGAGGTGCTGGTGCGCCTGGGCGCAGCCGGCGTGAATTACATGGACGTCGGCGCTCGTGCAGAGGGCGGCCCGGGCTGGGCCGCCCCGGCCGTTCTGGGCGTTGAGGGGATGGGGTACGTCACCGCTCTTGGCGAGGGTGTGAGGGACTTCGCCGTCGGTGACCGGGTCGCCTGGTTCTACCACCCGGGCAGCTACGCGGAGTTGCTCGCCATTCCGGCACATTCGCTGGTCGGGGTGCCCGATGGCATCGGCGACGAGACGGCCGCCGCTGTGATGATGCAGGGTCTGACCGCCAGTCATCTGAGCACGGAGACCTATCCTGTAGGCCCGGGTGACGTGGCCGTGGTGCACGCGGCGGCGGGCGGCGTCGGGCGGCTGCTCACCCAGATGATCAAGGCGCGCGGCGGCAGCGTTCTCGGACTGGTCTCCCGCGAGGGCAAGGCCTCCGTCGCCGAGGAAGCCGGCGCGGACCACGTCCTGGTCCATACCGGCGGCGGCTTCGAGGAGCGGATCCGGGATCTGACCGGCGGTCGCGGAGCCGACGTCGTCTACGACGGCGGTGGGGCTAAAACGTTTCGCTCCTCCCAGCTCGCTCTTCGTCCGCACGGCGTGCACGCCTACTACGGCCCCTTCATGGGCGTCCCGGCTCTGCGGCCCACCGAGCTGCCCAACAGCATCCTGCTGACCTACCCCGTTGTTCACCACCACGTCGCCACCCGCGAAGCCCTGGTACGACGCACCGGGGAGGTGTTCGACCTGCTCATGGACGGGCGGCTCACCCCCTTGGTCACCGGCCGCTACCCACTCGCCGACGCGGCCCGGGCCCATGCCGACCTCGAATCGCGCCGCACCACGGGCAAACTGCTGCTCCTGCCCTGACCCGCCCTGGCCACAGCAGGCACTGCACCTCACCCCTTCGCCGGGGGCACCGACAACCCGTACCGGGAGGATCCGTGCCACTGACCAGCAAGGGCGCAGCGACCAGGCGGCGCATTGTCGAGGGCGCCGCCGAACAGATCCGTGAACAGGGAGTGTTCTCGGTGACGCTGGAGGACGTCATGGCCCGCACCGCGACCACCAAGAGCCAGCTCTTCCACTACTTCCCCGGCGGGAAGGACGACCTGCTCCTCGCCGTGGCCCGTCACGAAGCGGACCGGGTGATCGAGGACCAGCAGCCGGAACTCGGCTCACTCACCTCCTGGGCGGCCTGGGACCGGTGGCGCGAGAAGGTCCTCGCCCGCTACCGCACCCACGGCAGCGACTGCCCCCTCCACGCGGCCCTGGCCCGGCTCGGCGGGGCCACCGACGCCACCCGGGCCGTGGCCGGCGAACTGCTCGACCGGTGGCAGCGACATCTCGCCGAGGGTATCCGCCACCTGCAGGCCGAGGGCGGGACAGCCCCCGGCCTGAACACCGACCGGGAGGCCGCGGCCCTGCTGGCCGGTGTTCAGGGCGGCGTGCTGATCCTTATGACCACGGGCGCCTCCACCCACCTGGAGGCTGCCCTCGACGCGGGCATCGCCCGCCTGTGCGCCGCGAGCCGTCAAGAGCGTCGACCGTCAGGAGCGTTGCCTGACAGGAGCGTTGACCGACCCCGACGGCCATGCGCGCAACCTGCCGCTCGGCTCCCGCCGACGTGGGGAGACATGCGCACCCGCGGCGAGACGAACCGGGCGGCGGCACCCTGGACGCCGGTATTCCGGCCCGTCCCCTTCAGAGGGGATTCCCGCCGGGACCGGTTGGCTGTGCCGTCGGCATGACACCGGCACAGCCAGAAGAACACCTGACCCATCGATGGAAGGACAGAAAGTTGCTTGAACACGTAAGACGAGCGTCAGTGGGCCTGCTCCTTGCAGCGGCTGCGGCGACCGGCTTGGCGGTGACCGCAGGACCCGCTTCGGCGGCACCCCAGGTCACCTACGTCAACGACTTCGTACACGGGTGGTCGAAATACCCCGCTGACTCCCCGGTCACCGCCATCGGCCTGTGCACTGAACGCCAGCGTGAGTACAACCAGGCAAAATATGGCAACAGCAACGGAAGCAGCGATCAGTACTACTACTGCGCCTCTCGCGGCGACGGCGGAGCCAACCTCTGGTGGCGGCACCGCGTGTAGCACCCGCTCTGGACGACCCGCCCTGCCTAGCCGGTGAGGCCGCCTGCTGTCTCACCACCCGGCCGTCCGGCCAGGCCGTGCTCATACGGGTGCGCGTGCCCTTCCCGGACGGCCGGAAGCCGCCGTCTGACTCACGCCCTATCCGGTGCGTGGGCCAGACGGCGGCGAGACGCCGCAGCGGATGCAGGTGTCATCAGGACTGACACCGGCGCCTACAGCGCTGATCACCGGATCAAGCTGCAGGGCGTCATCACCGCGTACAAGCCGTCACCCAGACCCTGCTCTGCCTCGCCCGACGCCGGGCCGACGTCTTCGCCATGCTCCGCAAGCCGTCGCCGCAGTCACCTGACCTGCGGGTCTGCGTGAAGGACGATTCGATCGGCCTCGACATCGCAGCCGATCACCGGATGGCCACCGTCGTCCTCCGGATCCTTCAGCACCGGCTTGCCCAGCCGTCGGCCGATCTCCCGGAGGAAGTAGCAGAACACGTCCAGTCGTTTCTGGCCCTGCAACACCCGCAGGTCGACGTCGAAGTCGACTTCGCCGGCAGCAGGGAAGCGGAAGATCGCCAACACATCTGCAGTCGGCCAGACCCGCAGCTCCGGGCACTCGGCATCCGCAGGGCGGGGCAGCACGGCCTCCGCCCGGAGCACTGGAAACACTGTCTCTCCCTCGGAGTACTGGCACTTTCAGCCCTTCTCCGCGACAAGATCAAGGACCGTTTGCCAGTGCTCCACCGTGGCGTCCGGGACACGCACGTCCGGCAACGACCCCATCAAGTCCGGGTCGAAGAAGCACTTCACGTCATCCCACAGCAGATCAACCACCCCGCCATGCTGCCCAGGCTCACCGACTCGACGCACCCCCGATTCCCTTGACTGAAGACATAGGGGCCCCCGCAGAGGGACCAGCGAAGGCACCCAGGTATGCCTCACGGAACGTGATGCCTCAAATGGTCGTACGTGGGAAGCCGGAAGCGGTCGCTGTCAGGCGACTACGCCCCGCACATGACCCTCCTCCAGCGTCAATCCGATAGGGACAGGCAGAATTCGTTGCCTTCGGGATCGGCCAGGACGATGTGGTGTGCGTGCCGTGCTTGAACGCTCGCACCGAGATCGGTCAGGCGCTGTATCTCTGCCTCCGGGTCCACGGCGAGCAGGTCCAGATGCACGCGATTCTTACCGGCCTTGGCCTCTGGCACGAGTTGGAACCACAGACGAGGTCCTCCGTCCGGCGACTCGACGAGAACAGTGGGGTCGTCCTCGATGCTGGTGATCCCCAGGGAGCGCAGGCGTGCAAGTTCCGCATCGTCGTACGGTGCGACGGCATAGCCGTCCAGTGCCGCTGACCAGAAGCGGGCGGTGGCCGCAGGACGAGCGGAGTCGAAGACGATGTCGTGGAGGCGCGCCATCCACCCATGATCCGCGCGCCCGGCCACCCTGGTCGACCTGTCCTACACCTACGCCGACGCGGGTCAGGACGGCACGAAGGTCCGCACCCGCACGGACGCGGTCGCCGATTTGAAGATCAGCTACACCTACGACAGTGCTGGCCGGTTCTCCTACGCCAAGGAGGAGAAGGGGTCCACGCCCACCTACTCCTGGCGGTACTGCTTCGACCAAGCCGGGAACCTCACTTCGCAGGGCACCGGCAAGGGCTGCCCGAGCGACTCCACGTTCACCATCAACGACGCCGAGCAGATCACGGCGAAGAACGGCAGCGGCGCCAACTGGTCCTACGACGCGGCCGGGAACGAGACCTCGGGAGCCTCAAGCCTTGAGGGCACCCGCACCGGCGAGCAGTGGTCCGACTTCAGCCAGATGACCTCGAGCACTGTCGGCGGCACGACATATGAGGGCCAGTACGGCTCCACTGACCAGAGCGAACGCATCCGGCTGGGGGACACGTTCTTCCACAACGGGCCGCTGGGCCTTTCGGTGAAGAGCACGGCCGGTGTGGACACGGGATTCAACCGGGAGCCCGGGGGCACGCTGAACTCCATGACGACCGGGGGCAAGTCGTACTACTACCTCACCGACGCGCTCGGCTCCGTCGTCGCGCTCACCGACGAGTCCGGCACCAAGGTCAACACCTATAGCTACAGTCCCCGCGGCGTCGAACGTGCTGCGACCTCGGAGAAGGTCTCCCAGCCCTACCGCTTCGCGGGCGGCTACCAGGACCCCACCGGCCTGTACCACTTCGCGGCCCGCTACTACGACCCGCACATGACCCGCTTCACCCAGCCCGACCCCTCCGGCCAGGAGAAGAATCCCTACCTGTACGCCGAAGGCGACCCCGTCAACAAGCAACGGCACCCTTCCTTTCGGACAGGTCCTCAAGGCTGTAGGGGTGGCAAACACCATCGATACCGTCGGCCGAGCGTGGAATGCAAGCCTGGATGGCCAGTGGGGCAAAGCGGCAGGGAATGCCTTCGCCGGGGCAGTCGGCGCGGCCGTTGAATTTACTTGCATCGGTGCAGGTACTTATCTTGGAGGGCCTTCGACGGGCGCCGCTGTTGCAACTCCCTGCATAGCGGCCGACGAAGCGGCCGGATCGTGCGCTGAAAACAAAACCGTAGAAGCTTGGTCCTAATTCTTATCCGAGCTGCCCGGGGGGATTCCTGCTCATGGGCAGCCTGGTGCGCAGGGAGGTGCCTTGTGAGCGACATATGGCTGGCATCGGAAGGTAGAGGTTCTTGGATCCCCGACGGATGGCATCTGCCCATCCTGGTGGTATCCCTTACGGCCGTGGTTCTGATCATACTTGTGGCGCGGCATTACCAAAAGCGCCGATGAAAGGCACACGAGCATGCGACCGTCGGTACAGAGGAGTGTTTCATGGGGACTCATCTGTTGCGGTGGCCTCTTCTGCCTGTTGTGGGCGGCGTTTGGCGGGTCCAAGTGGATATCGATTTTCGTGGGAAGCGCTGCGATAGCGACTGGTCTGTTCCTGCGCGGGCACAAGAGCCAGCAACGCCAGCTCTCGGGCTATCGCACATGAATTTCTCCGAATTGGGTAATTCGGTTTCCAGGGCGGAAGCTTGCGTCCGTAGCCCGCTGAGCGCGACTTCTACCGCAGGCACAGGCCATGCTTGACCACTTCTCAAGCCGCCAGGACCAGTGGCTTCCCCCGCCTGGACTCTGCCGCCGGGCCACCGCATGTTTCGGCAGTGAACTCACCCAGACGAGCGGGGACACACATGCAGAGCTCCTGCTTCGGGAGGAAAATCCCCTCCATTCCCACGAAAGAGTGAGCCCGTACCGCTCCTGCAACCCTCCTCCGGCCACCGCTTCGCCGGGGGTCCGTATCGCCCCGCCAGCGGCCCCGGCCGCAGGAAGGGCAAGCCCAAGAAGCACATCGTGAAGAAGTGCTACCGCGGGTCCGTCATGGTCCCGCTGCGCTGCGGCAACGATCGCTGGGGGTACAAGCACCTGGTGAAGTCGGGTCGCTGGAGCGGCAGTTTCGACGAGAAGATCAGCCAGACGGTGTGGAGCGGTACCCTCACCTCGAACCGGCCCGGGGAGAGGATCTACGAGCGCAAGTTCGCCGGGTGCCCTCCCAGGACCCTGTTCAAGGTCATCACGAACCCCGGCGCCTACAGCGCTGACCGCAGGATCAAGCCGCAGGGCGTCATCACCGCGTACAAGCCCTCGAGTCTCGCCGCTTCCTGCTAGGAGGACACGGCCATGGCGACAGCCGAACAGGTACGGGACCTGCTCGTGCCGCACCTCATGGGGCAACTGGACGACGCTCAGGAGGAGTTGGACATCACCGCCTTGGAAGTGGTGGAAAGCGGCCGCAGCTTCACTCTCGTCCTGGAGCTCACCGCCTACCGCCAGCGCTGGCGCGTCCGACTGGACAGTGACCGCTCAGCAATGGCGCTGTTCAACGGAACACCGCCCCACCACCTGGTGCGCGCTGTCGCCGCGGAGTTCCGTATCCGCCTCTTCGAGTGGTGGCACACGAAGAACGCGGAGAAGCAGTCAGCCAGGCTCGGAGAACGCATCGACTGACGGCCTGCCGGTGCCACGCACGACCCCCGTATCGAAGTGGTGCGGGGGTCTTCGCCTGTGCCGGACGGCAGCGGTCCAGCCCGTGGGCCGCGATCTGGAACTGGCGCCCGCGCCGATCACCAGGGCGCGTCGGATCCGTCTGCGAGGTCTTCGGTGATCAGAGGGCTGTGGATCTGGTCGTCGCTCAGCCCGTAGTCGGCGAAGTCCTCGTCGTCCCACCATTCGGCGCCGGTGGCGCGGTCACGGAGGTTGTGGAGGCTGAACTCGGTGCGGGCGTGGCGGCGGCCGAGGGTTTCCAGTTCGGCGGTGGTGCGGTGGTGTCAGGCGGCGTGGATGTCGATGAGGTCGCGTGCCGCGCCACGGTCGGCCAGGGCGCGGACCTTGGTGCCGATGACGTCGTCGAGGGCGAGGACGAGGCCGTGCTCGGTGGGGGTGGGCGGGGACCAGAACGCCTTTTTGAGGACGTCGACCTCGCACTCCTGGCGGGATGTGGTGTCGGTGACGATGAGGCGGCCGGAGAGCGGGTCGGTCTCGATCTGCCGCACGTTCCAGCCGCGGGTGGTGAGGCCGGCGCTGAGCGTGTGGATGATCTCGTCCACGGGGGCCGGGTTCGGCGCCTTCGGCGGACCGAAACGAAGGGCGAAGCCCTGAGCATGATCCAGACGGGCAAGCTGGAACTGTCGTCGCAGGACACCTGTCGAGACGAAGAGCGGCAACACCAGCACCTTCACACGGGTCGACTACCCCACCCCGTTCCCGGCCGACTCGAACATCATCACGCAGGCCACGGTGCAGACCTTCAACGGCTCCGACACGCCGGGACTGCGTCTGGCCGACGTGAGGGAGACCGGCTTCCTCACCCGTATGAACGAGCTCTTCGGCGCGGGTGTCCAGAGCAATGGCGTGCACGCCGCGGAGACCGTCGGCTGGACCGCCTACACGGTCTGAGACGCAGCGAAGGTGGCCCCGGAAGACGGTTCCCGAGGCCACCTGCCGCACCGCCCGGCACGACCGGGCAGCAGCCCGCCGTCGAGCCCAGGGTCGTGAAGTCCGGCCTGCGATCAGAGGCGAGGAATCACAAGCCCGGCCGGCCCGGCGCGAGGGTGACCGGCGACCCGGTCATCTCTGGGCCTCGGCCCGCGAGGTCCCGAGCGGACCTGCCCTGCTCACTTCCCCCGGCCGGGGGTGTAGTCGGACGGCAGCGCGTACACGA
The DNA here is from genome assembly GCF_009755605.1 of Streptomyces typhae. GTDB lineage: Bacteria > Actinomycetota > Actinomycetes > Streptomycetales > Streptomycetaceae > Streptomyces > Streptomyces typhae. The sequence goes on along the minus strand of NZ_WPNZ01000004.1, from coordinate 204,786 downwards.
ATTCACGCGGGTCGCTGTATGCCTCTTCCAGCATGGTCGGCACGCTGTGGTAGCCGGTGGTGTAGAGGTTCCGGTTCGGGTCCCACGTGTTGTACGAGAGGATCGCCGCCCGCTTCTTCTTCATGTGCGCGGAGGGGATGTTGAGCACGTAGTCCGCGCCGCGGTCGCGCTGGCTGCGGCTGAACGCCTCGTAGGTGTAGATGTGGTTGAAGCGTACGTCCTTGAGCTCGCCGTTGTCGTGCAACCAGTATGCGGCGTCGCTGCACGCCTTGTGCGTGGCGTTCGTGGGCTGCGACGGATTGGTCGTGTCCAGCCACCCGGCAGCGAACTTGTGCGAAGCCTTCGGATACTGCTGGATGAGCCCGCGGACCTTGCTCATGATCTTCTTGACGAAGGCTTCGTACTCGCTCTCGGTGCCGTAAGCGGTGTCGGAGAGCTTGAAGTTGATGACCTTGTCGACGCCGAGGGCTTTGGCCGACGCGTTGAACTCCGACGTACGGGCCGAAACCACCTCGGGGGTCGGCCAGGTCTCCTGCCAGCCCAGCTCGTGGCGGTGACCGGGAGCCGAGCACTTGCTGCCCAGGACGCACGGTGTCCGGTTCAGGTACTCGGCGATACCGCCGTTCTCGCCCCTGGACACGAGCACGAGGTAGACCGGTCTGCCCGCTGCCTTGTGCTCCAGGATGGAACCGGCCATCCCGATCGCTTCGTCGTCCTGGTGCGGCGAATAGAAGATCGCGGGGGCTGCCGCCGCGGCGGCGCTCGTGGCTCCCCAGGACCCCTGGAGCGCGACGCCCGCAGCCGTCAGACCCGCGGCGGTCAGGACCGACCTGCGGGAAGGACCGGTCGGGACGGTGCCGTGGTGCTGGGGGACGGTCATGCGGTGACTCCTGTTTTCGGCGTGCGGGCCCTGCTCCCGGTCGGGTGCGCGGAACAGGGTGGACACGGTTGTTGTCTGTTCATCACGGTCACATGAGCCGCTCACGTCCGGCTCATGTTCTGCTGCCGCCGCGGCACGGAACCGCCGCTCCGCGCGGGTCCGGTGCTAGTCGAGCATGCGGGCCGCCTGCACGCGCTGCAGGTGGATGACGACGTCGTGCGTCTTCGCGAGCTGGATCCGCGGGGCGTCCGCGATGCCGGGGTAGGTGGCGCCGATGTTCTTGACGGTGTGCGGCGCGGTGAGCCAGGCGCGGGCGGTGGCGGGGGTGTTGCGCAGGTCCACCACGAAGTCGCGGTACCGCACCCGGTCCAGGGTGTGCTCGGCGGTGCCGGGCGCGGCCGGGTTGACGGTGAAGCGGTGGACGCCGCCGTCCTGGCCGAGGGCGTTGAACGAGCCCTGGTCGAAGGTGAGGCCGACACTGAGGTAGCCGTGGCCCAGCTTCTCGCGGAGGAATTCGCCCTGGATCTTCGGATGACTGCCGGGGGCGTAGGTCTTGAGAGCGATGTGGCTGTTGTGGGCGGCGAGGACGATCTTGTCGTCGGTCCGCTGCTGCCACCAGGCGACGTTCTGGGCCATGGTCTGGTCGCGGTAGCGCATGGCGTCGGGAATGCTCTTCGGATCGTCCCAGTCGAAGGCGTACAAGGTGGTCATCTGGTGGATCGCGGTGGCGTGCTGGACGGCCCACGCATGCGCGTCGGCGTCGGAGCCCGTGCCGGGCCGCTGCTTGAGCAGGTCCACCGCCCGGCCGGTCCGCTCGGCGAGCTTCTTGCGTTCGGCCAGCGGCTTGGCAAGGTAGTCGTTGACGTAGGTCTCGGCATCGGTTGCGGGCCGCAGGCCCCGGTACAGCCCGGTGAGCCGGCCGGCGATCCCGGGGCGGGCCTTGGCTGCGTAGGCGCTCACCCTGTCGTACAACTCGGCGCCGGCGAAACCGTTGTCGTCGCCGACGAAGCGGACCGGGTCCTCGGGGTGCTTGACGTTGTACGCGCGCATCCACTGGAGCAGATCGCGGTAGGCGGCGTTGTTCCAGAACCGGTAGGTGCCCTGGAACTCCTCGTCCATGATCTGCTTCAGGTCGCCCTCGCCGCGTACGAGGTAGGCGTCGAGCCGCAGTCCGGTGCTCCACGGGGCTTCCAGGGCGAAGGCCCTGAAGCCCTTCTCCTGGACCAGGTATCGCAGGATGCGGTGCTTGACGGTGAAGAACTCGTGCGAGCTGTGGGTGGCCTCGCCCACGCCCACCACCCTGGCGTCGCCGACCATCCGGCCGAACGGGCGCAGATCGGCCAGATTGCCGCGGGGGGCGGTGGTGCGCAGCGGGTGGGCCACCTGGCCCAGGGCCGCCTCGGGAGAACGGAACGCGGCGCCCGAAACCTCCTGCGGGCCAAAGGGCGCGGCGTTGACGGCGGCCGGGACGGGGGCCGGGGCGGGGGCAGTGGCGGCGGAGACGGCCGGGGCGACGGCCAGGGTGGCACCGAGCGGGACGAGCAGGGCGGTGAGCAGGGCCTTGTGCGTGTTCATGGGCCCAACTCTCGCCGCACGCGGGCGCCCTGCACCATACACCGCGCTCCCCCTTCGGCCCGGGGGCTGGCTACACCTTCCGACGGCTTTCCGGCAGGTCTACGAGGGTCTACGAGGTACGAGGCCCGCAACCGTTACCTGGAGAGTGCCCGGCGGCACAGTAAGTGAGGACCGTAGGGGAACCTCATCCTCCACCTTCCGGGCCGCGCACCCGGCGCCCCACGACCGCAAGAACATCGCCCTGCACAAGCAGAACGTGGCCGATGCCTACGCCGACGTACGGTGGCGGGCGCCCGAACTCGTGGCGGCGTTCCTCGACCACCCGGCTCCGTTCTTCGACCCCCTGACCACCGTCCGGGTGCCCTCGTGGTCCCGCGGCCGGGTCGTACTACTCGGGGACGCGGCGGCGGCGACAGCCTTGCTGGGTGACGGGTCGAGCATGGCGATGGCGGGCGCGTACGCCCTCGCGGAGGAGCTCGCCGCCCACCCCGGTGACCACGTCCGCGCCTTCGCCGCCTACGAGTCGCGGCTGCGCCGCGAGGTGGGTCCGCGGCAGCGACGCGTCGGTCTGCTCTCCAGGTTCATGGTGCCCCGCACCCGTCCGGGCCTCGCGGTGCGCAACGCGACGGGCCGCGCGGTCGCCCGCACGAACCGGGCCGCCTCTCGCGAAGCCGCGCACGCGAACCGGTAGACCGAGTCCGCGCCGACCTCTCAGGTGAAGACGGCCTCTAACGGTCGGCCTTGGCGTCGGGACCGCCGGCCTTGGTGTCGAGGCTGCCCAGAATGAGGCCGGTCAGCGCGGTGACCGCCTCGCCGTGGGTGGTCCGGCCTCGGTTCAGTTCGGCGGCGATCGCCTCGGCCGCGCCCAGCATGCCGACGCAGCCCAGCCGGAGGGGCGGGAGCGCGAGGCCGGAGTACGGTAGCAGCGCCGCCGCCATCAAGTCCGTGTAGCTGTCCGTCAGCTCGTGCAGGACCGTATCCATTTCCGGGTTTCCCCTCAGCGCGGCGGATACGGCGCCGAGCTCCGGCATGTCGGTGGCGCAGGCGAAGTAGGCGGTGCTGATGACTCGGGCGGTCTCGCCGGCGCTGGGTGTCGCGTCCTGCAGTGCCTGTGCGATCGCGGCCCGGTGGCGTTCGTCGAGTCGCCGGTGGAGAGCGAGCAGCAGGCCGGGGCGCGTGGCGAAGTGGTCGTACGCGATCGGCCGGCTCACCCCGGCTTCCTCCGCGAGGGTGACCAGCGTCAGACCGTCGGCGCCGTGCGTGCGCACGATCGCCGCGGCGGTGTCGAGCAACTGCTCCCGCCTGGCCTGTTTGGTCAGGCGGGCCGGTGTCGTGGCCATGGTCCCCCCTTGTGTTCGTACTCCAACTTAGGCTACAAAAAGTAAGTTACAAAATGTAGCTTCGTGGATGTGAGGAGAAACCGCAGTGGGGCAGCCGGAATCGGTACTGATCTTGGGTGGTACGGGGCAGGCGGGTGCGCGGGCCGCCGCCTTCCTGCGGCAATGGCATCCGGACCTGCCGCTGACGATCGCGGGGCGGGACATCGGCCGCGCCCGGCGGGTGGCCGACGAACTGGGCACCGCGACGGCGGTGACCACCGATCTGCGGCGCGGCGATCTCGGCCTACCGGCCGATCACCACTACTCGGCGGTGATCGCCGCACTGTGGGACAACCACCTGAACGGGCTGCGCTACGCACAGCGGCGCGGGTTGCCCTACCTCAGCATCTCCAGCGGCCTGACGGACATCGCACCGGAGGTCGTCGCGGGCGCCCACCGGACAGGTGCCGCACCGATCCTGCTGGCCAGCCACTACTGCGCCGGAACCGTCGTCCTCGCGGCTCTGCACTCGGCCCGGCCGTTCGACCGGATCGACAACCTCCGCATCGGTGCCGTCCTGGACGACCAGGACACCGGCGGGCCCGCGGGAGGAGCGGATCTGCAGCGGTGGTCCACCGCCACCTCGGCGGGGATGGTACGCCGGGACGGAGTCTTCACCTGGATCAGCGGCCCCGGCGCACAAGCGGACGTGCGCAGTACCGATGGCACCGTCGTGCCCGCCCAGAGCATCGCCATCCTCGACGTGCCGAGCCTCGCTCTCGCGACGGACGCGCCCGATGTCCGCTTCGACTTCGCCGTCGGCGAGTCCGCCGGCCGACGCCGCGGCGAACCCGCTTCCTTCGAGGTCCGGATCGACATCGAAGGCGCGGGCCGAGGGGGCGCGCCGCTCGGCACGAGCAGCTACCTGGTCCATCCGGCAGGGCAGTGTCCCTTGACCGCACTCGGCATCGCGCTCGGCACCGAGCGGCTGCTCGGGCTGCGCGGCGACGCCGTCACGCCGGGCATCCACACTCCCGAGACGCTGCTCGACCCGGCCTACGCGGTCGAGAGGATGACCGAGGCCGGCGCTGTCTTCATCGATGTGTCCGGCGTCGGCTGACCTGCACCGCGGGGGAGTCGCGCCCTTCTCCGTATGCCGCCGGTCGCCCGCGCGGGGCACCCGGTACGCGGCCCCGGCGGAACCCCTCCGCTCCCTTCGCGCCACCACCTTCAGCACAGGACGCACACCGTGGGCAGGGCTGGACCGACCGCACGCCTTGCGGTCTCTCCCGCACGCCGACACCGACTGGCGCCGGCCGGGCCCTGCCGAGGTGTGGGCCCCGATGGGCTGCCACCCCGGCGAGGCCATCATCCGCAAGCCCTCCTACGGGGCGTTCTACGCACCCCGCTCGACACGATGCTGCGCAACCTCGGCCGCGACACGGTCATCGTCACGGGAACGCTCACCAACTACTGCTGCGGCACCACGGCCCGGCAGGCGTACGAGCGCGGCTACAAGGTCGTCTTCGGCTCCGACGTCACGGCCACCGACGACGAGTCCCGCCAGGAACCTGAACTCGCGGTCCTGCGCAAGGGTTTCGCCCTCGTCCTGACCGCCGAAGAGATCACCGACCGACTGGCCACAGCCACCTCGACATGAGCCGGTGTCCATGGGTCTCGCCGGTGTCCATGGGCCGGATGACCCGCTCAGCGGCCCCGCAGCTCAGGCCGACGCGAATTCCGCTGACAGAAGGGCCAGCAGTTGCCCGGGTGCGTCCTCCTGGAGGAGGTGGCCGGCGCCCTCGATCCAGTGCAGCTCCGCCTGCGGGACGTGTTCGTGCAGCCACTCGGCGTACTCCGGGGGGAGGATGCGGTCCTCGCGGCCCCAGACGATCCGTACCGGGATCGAGATGCCGTGCAGCAGCTGCTCGTACGCGGTCGTGTCCGCCTGCCTGATCTGGCTGTACTGACGGTAGAACGCCGCCTGGCCCTTCTCCCCGCGCCACGGAGCGAGGAAGGCGTCGAGGATCCCCGGCCGGAACCCGGTGTGCGTGGCATGCCGCAGATGGGCGGCGACCAGCGCTTCGTGCGCGTAGCCGGGAAGCTCGCGGAAGACCTCCTCGTGCTCGAGGAAGAGCTGGAAGAGTCCTCGCTCCCAGGCGCCGCCGCTCACCGCGTCGAAGAGAGTCAGGTCCCGGTAGCTCCTCTGCTCCAGCAGCAGGGTCCGTAGCGCCACGGCCCCGCCGATGTCGTGCGCCACAACGCTGGGGCGCGACAGCCCCCAGTGGTCGAGGAGCCGGGCGAAGTTCTCCGCGTGGGCCGCCAGGCTCAGGTCCTGGCCCTCGCGCTGCTCGGACTGGCCGAAGCCGAGGTGGTCGAAGAAGAAGACCTTGCGCTCACGGGCGAGCGCGGGAGCGATGTCCCGCCACAGGAAGGAGGAGTACGGTGTGCCGTGCACCAGTACGAGTGGGTCTCCGCTGCCCAGCGTCGCCCACCGGACCACTCCTTGGGGCGTCTCGAATTCCTCGTCCAGTGTCCAGTCCACAGCTGCTCTCCTCTCCTGCCTCATGGGCACCACCTTCCACACGAAGCGCGCTTCGATGCCTCAGCGGCCGGGATCTGCTTGGTCCGTTCGGTGGCGCGCCTCGCGCATACAGGTCCAGACCTTGACAGGTCCAGACCAGTAGGGATTGAGTGACCGGCACGTCACGTGGGCCCGCCGAGGTGCTCGGCGCGTCGCGCCGAAGGAGTGAGCAGCGCTGAATCGCATCAAGAGGTTCCTGGCCGCACTGGGCGCCGCCGTCGCCACGGCCGCCTTCCTCCCCGCCGCCGCTCCCGCCGCGGCGGCCGGGGACAAGCCCGCCTGCGCGCCGTCGTGGAGCGCCACCACCGCCTACTCGTCCGGGGGCACCGTCTCCCACCACGGGCGCAACTGGAGCGCCAAGTGGTGGACCCAGAACGAGAATCCGGGCGCCACCGGCGTCTGGGCGGACCGGGGTGCCTGCGCCGGAAGGGTGTCGGACTTCGTCATCAGCGAGGCGCAGTTCGACGCGATCTTCCCGGAGCGCAACCCCTTCTACACGTACCAGGGGCTGATCGACGCGCTGCACGCCTACCCGGGCTTCGCCAACACGGGTACGCCGCAGACCCGGGCGCGGGAGGCCGCCGCCTTCCTGACGCACGCGGACTTCGAGTCGGTCGGGCTGCGGTACGTCAAGGAGATCAACGAGGCCAACTACGGGCGCAAGTGCGACGACAGCCGCCCCTACGGCTGCCCGGCGGGGCGGAAGGCGTACTACGGCCGCGGCCCGATCATGTTCAGCTGGAACTTCAACTACAAGGCCGCCGGTGACGCGCTCGGCCTGGACCTGCTGAACGACCCGTGGATGGTGGAGCGCGACCCGTCGGTGGCCTGGCAGACCGCCCTCTGGTACTGGAACACCCAGAACGGCCCCGGCACGATGACCTCCCACGAGGCGATGGTCGGCGGCGCGGGCTTCGGCCAGACCATCCGCTCCCTCAACGGCGCGCTGGAATGCGACGGCGGCAACCCGGAGTCGGTGGCCTCAAGGGTGGCCCGTTACGAGCGGATCACCGCGATCGTCGGTACGGCGCCGGGGTCCGGGCTCACCTGCTGACGCGGGCCGCTGCCCGCACCGGAGCTGCCGCCGCCGGGTCTCGATCCCCCTGCCGGAGAGGAACTGGAGGGGGACCGGAGAGGAGCCGGGGGGGAACCGGAGAGGAGCCGGAGAGGAAGAGGTGTCGGGTCCGAAGCTGTTCCGTTCATCTGCGCTGTTCCGTTCATCTGCGCGTCGCGGTCTCGGAGGGCAGTTCCGCGAAGCGGTCGCGGTACTCGCGGGCGAAGCGGCCGAGGTGCGCGACACCCCACCGGTAGGCGATCGTGCCGATGGGGTCGGCGGAGGTGAGGATGTCCTCACGGATGCGGTCGAGCCGTAGGTTGCGGACGTAGGACATGGGGGAGAGGCCCAGCCTGCCGCGGAACAGGGAGCTGAGGGTGCGCGGGCTGCAGCCCGCGGCATGCGCGATGCCGTCGAGGCCGAGACGCTCGGCGAGGTTCGCCTCGATGAACGCGAGAGCCACCCGCAGGGGGCGCGGGTGACCGGTTAGCGGACCGTCGCGCAGCTCGGCGGTGTGTGAGTGCGGCTGGGCGAGGAGCAGGGCGGTGACGAGGCAGCGCAGTTGGCTGCGCTGGAGCTCCGCGCGCCGGAACAGGGGTTCCGCCGCGTCGAGTTGCGCGACCAGGGAGCGGAACAGGAGCCGTACCGCTCGGCCCTCGGGCCGGGCCAGGTCGAGGGCGAAGTCGAAGCGTACAGGGGACACCGGCGGGTGCCCCCGCAGCGCGGCGAACTCCTCGTCGACCAGGGCGGCGTCGACGCGCAGGGCCAGGAACCGCGTCCTGCGGCCGGGCAGGGGCCGCAGTTCCTGGGTGTCGCCGGGGTTGGCGATGCCTGCCGTGGCGTCGTCCAGGGTCGCCCGGATGTCGCCACGGGATGCCGAAAGGGCGCCGGAGAGACCGACGTTGACGAAGTACGAGCCGCAGCGGCCGGACACGGCCGAGGTGACGCGCACATCGAGGGGTGAGGCGAAGCAGCCCACCGCGAAGTCGTGCGCGGCTGCTCCGCGCAGTTCGTGCACGCCGCCGCACAGCTCACCCAGCGGCGAGGCCGCGATCGAGCCGCCGAACAGGCGGGTGGTGGCGTTGAGCAGGTCGGCGGGGTTCCGCGACCTGGTGATGAGGTGGTTGCACAGCGGTGTCGGCACGATGGTGGGCCCTCCTTGAACGCCCATTGTCGGTCGGCACAGCACCTGTTGCCCTGCATGGTGTCCGGCTGCGGTCGGCGGGGCCGCCGCCGCTCACACAGGCTCGGCCATCAGCCGGTGACAGGAATCGACCAGCGGATATGCCTCGTGGTGGCGCCGCGCCCGCTCCAGGGCGACGATCGTCACCGAGGTCTCCACCAGCGTTCGGCACCGCCGCCTGCGCCGCCGGACGAAGGCCTGGAGCCCCGCGCCGACGGAGTCGTGCCGTCCGAGTTCGCGGGCCAGTACGAGACCGTCCTCGACGGCCAGGGCGGCGCCACTGGCCATCTGCGGGGCGGGTGCGTGCGCGGCTTCACCGATGACCACGGCTCCGCCCCGGTTCCAGGCACCTTCCAAGAAATCCGTCAGGACCGGACGGCGCACCACCGCGTGCGACGCGGAGATCAGGGGGAGGAGCTCCGCCACCCTGCCCTGGAAGGGTTCGAGCAAGTGACGCAGGCGCGGGGCGAGTTCGGCGTCGGGCAGGCTGCTGAGCCCGACGCCGTTCTCCGTCAGGAACACATACGCCTGCCCGTCCGAGACGGGCACGAGTCCGGCCGTGCCGGTCTTCCCGGCGAACTGATGAATGCCGACGGCCCAGCGCGGACGGGGCACCAGGGCCCGCCACACCATCTGGCCGTGGAAGGCGCGCGCGGACGCGAGCCCCAGCAGGTCCCGTGTCGACGAGCGGATCCCGTCCGCGCCCACCAGCAGCGCGACCTCGCGGACCGTCCCGTCCGACAACCGCACGCGGACCGGACCCCCGTCCTGGTCCACCGCGGCGGCGGTCAGGCCATGGCGCACCACGACACCGCGCCTCTCGGCTTCCGCGTACAGGATGCGATGCAGTACGGGGCGCGCGATGCCCGCCATCGCGGGCCGTCGCGCGCCGATGAGACGCGGCAACCGGACCGTGTCGGCGGGCTCGCCGTGCACGTCCACGTGCGTGATGGCGCTCATGCCGCAGCCCTCGGCCAGACACGCGTCCGCCAGACCCAGCGCGTCCAGCGCGCGCAGCGCGGGGCCGGTCAGACACAACCCCCACCCGGACGTCGCGTCCGGCGGGCCGACTTCGGCGATCTCGACCTGCCACCCCTCGCGCGCCAGGGCGGTGGCCGCTGCCAGACCGGCCACGCCCGCCCCCACGATCAAGGCTGTCCTCGCACCGCGGTCGCTGTCCATGTACCCCTCCAGAGCGCCGATTTCCGCATCACCGTAGGGGGCGCCGACGCTCCGCCTTGTCCGCATCAGGCAGGGACCATCCGCTGTCGGCAGACACGCGGACGACCCCGGACCCGGATGCACCGTCCTCCCCTTCCTCCGTCCCCCCCTTCCTCCGTCCTTCCGTTCCCCCGTCCTCCGTTCTTCCGGTACTCCGCTACTCCGCCAGGGCTTCGCGGAGGAACGCGAGGATCTCCGCACGGGCGGCCGCGGCCTGCGGTTCCACGCCGGGGAGGGTGAGGAACGCGTGCTTCGCGCCCGGGTATTCGGTGAGCCGTACGGGCGTCCCGGCCGCGTGGAGCCGTTCGGCGTAGCGGCGGCCGTGGTCGGCGACGGCGTCCCGGGTGGGCACCACCACCAGCGCCGGGGCGAGGCCGCCCAGGTCGTCCGCGTACAGCGGTGACACCGCGCGGGCGTCGGTGCCCGGCGGGACGGCGAGTCGCTGGAAGTAGCGCAGCAGCGGCAGGGCCCGGCTCGGGCTGTAGGCGTACTCGGTGATCGAGGCATGATCGAACATCGTCGCGGTCACGTCGACGGCCGGGTTGACCAGTACCTGCGCCGCGAGCCGCAGCCCGGCCTCCCGGGCCCGGAGGGCCGTGAGAGCGCTGATCAGCGCTCCGCAGCTTTCGCCGAACACGGCCGTACGCGCCGGGTCGGCGCCCCACTGCGCGGCGTGCCGCACCACGTGGTCGAGTACGTCCCAGCCGTCGTCGGCGGCGTCCGCGAGCGGGCTGTCCGTGGCCACGAGGCGGTGCTCGACCGAGACGACGAGGGCGGGCAGCCGGGCGGCCAGGTGGCTGTTGGTCCAGTCGCACTGCGTCGCCGTACCCACGAAGCCGCCCCCGTGGACATGCACCACGAGCGGCAGGTCGCTCGGCACGGCGGCCTCGTCGTCACCCGTCGGCACCGGCCGGTACACCCGGACCGGCAGGTCGCGGCCGGGCAGTGCGACCACCTGCCAGGTGATCGCGGCGCCGGGGTCCGGTTCCCCGAGGTACGCACGGGCCGCCGCGGAGGCCCGGAAGCGGTTCTCCGCCTCGCGGTAGACGAGCAGTTCCTCGGGCGTCAGCGTCGAGAAGTCCGGCTCCTGCGGCCGTGTCACGGCAGTGATCTCGCTCATGGCTCCTTCTTCCCCCCGGGTCGGGTGCCGGGTGCGACAGCATGTTGTCCTCAGTATGCACGCAGTGCGTGCATCAGCAAGTGCATAGGTTAGGCTGAGCGCGCCGGGAGAGGGGCGAGGGAGCCACGAGAGGGGCGACGGAGCGAGATGACTGGCCGCAGGCGATGGTCGACCGAGGAGATCCTGGACACGGCGGCGCAACTGCTGCGCTCGGGCGACGCCGAGTCGTTCAGCGTGCGCAAGCTCGCCGCGGCGCTCGGGACCGACTCCTCCAGCCTCTACCGGCACTTCCGCAACAAGACCGAACTCCTGCGCGCGGTGGCCGACCGCATCCTGCTTTCCGCCATGGACGGCTACCGCCCCGAGGGCGACTGGAAGCAGCGCGTCACCGCCCTGGCCCTGCGCGTGCGCGAGGCGTTCGGACAGCAGCCGCAACTGGCCGCGGTCTGGGGGCGCTACGGGTCCGGCGGGGCCGGATCCCGCCTGGTCATGGAGGAACTGCTGCAAGCCCTGCGCCTGTCGGGCCTGCCCGACGAGGAGATCCCGGCGCGCTACCACCGCCTCGTGATCCTCATCGTCGCACTGATCGCCTCCGAGGCCGGGATCGGCACGATCTCCCCGGAGGAGTACGAGCAGGGCATGGAGCAGTTCCGCGTCGCGGTGCTCGGCGCCGACCCCGAGCGCTTTCCCGCCCTGGCCCACTTCGCCCGTGACATCCGCCCCCTCGGGGCGGACCGCCGCGCCGCCTTCGACGAGCTCATCGCCGCCCAGCTCGCCCGCATAGAGAGCCAACTCCCCTGACGTGCGGGAACTGACGAGGGTGGAGGTGACGTGCGGGAACTGACGAGGGTGGAGGTGACGTGCCGGAACTTACGAGCGTGGAGGACCACACGGCTACCGGGGTCGTTGCGCGTCCGGCGCCCGCCCTGCGGAGCTACGTCGGCTCGTACGTCGGATTCGACCTCCGCGGGTTCCCGACGGGGGTGCACTGCGGTCCGCCGGGCCGGGTCCTCACTGCGGTGATCAGTCTGTCCGGCCCTCTGGAGATGGCGTCGGGCGTCGACGACGGTTCACCGGTCACCCGCTTCGACAGCGTGGCCGGGGGCCTGATGCGCCGCTCCGTCGCGATCCACCACGACGGGCGCCAGCAAGGTGTGCTGGTGTCGCTGACACCGCTCGGGGCTCGGGCTGTCTACGGCGTGCCCGCCGCCGCGCTCGCCGACCGGCTGGTTCCTCTCGACGAACTTCTCGGGGCGCTCGGTGCCGAGTTGGTCGACCGGCTCCGGGCGGCGACGACATGGGCCGGGCGGTTCGCCGCGCTGGACGAGTTGTTCCTGCGAGCCGTGGGCCGCACCGGCGGCGGCGACCGGGTGCCCCGGACGGGTCCCGAGGTGGCCGAGGCATGGCGCCGCCTCGTCGCCGCGCGGGGCCGTGTCCAGGTCGGGGCGGTCGCCGCGGAGCTGGGCTGGAGCCGCCGGCACCTCACCGAGCGGTTCCGCGACGAGGTGGGCCTGTCGCCGAAGACCTTCGCCCGGGTGCTGCGCTTCGAGCACGCGCACGACCTGGCGACGGCGCACGACCCGCTTCCCTGGGCGGGGGTGGCGACCGTCTCCGGCTACGCCGACCAGGCCCATCTCGTACGGGACTGGCGCGAGTTCACGGGCCGGTCGCCCACGGCCTGGCGTCGCGGCGAAGTCCTCCTCGGGGGCGGGTAGCCGCCGGCCGGCCTGCCCGTCGCGTAGGCAGTCGTTCCCATTTCTTCAAGACCACGCGATCGTCGTCCTGTGACGATCGTCGGCATGAGACTCGTCAACAATGAACGCAACGCCATCGACCTGCGGACAACCCCGGTGCACCTCGGGCTGGGTTCGAGAGCGAAATCAGTCGAGGGTTTCGCCTGGGACCCGGAGGTTCTCCAGGCCTACAGCGCCGCAGTCGCGGCGGACGGCGCCGAGGGCCGACTGGTGACGATCTTCGACGGCGACGGCCCCGGCGACCACTGGGAGTGTCACCCCGCCGGTGACGAACTGGTCGTCTGCGTCAGCGGGTCGGTGACGGTCACCCGCGACGTGGACGGGGTGACCGAGCGCGTGGCGCTCGGTCCTGGCGAGGCCACCGTCAACCCGGCCGGGGCGTGGCACGCGGTCGACATGGCGGAGCCGTCGACGATCCTGACCATCACCGCCGGCCTCGACACCGACCACCGTCCCCGGACCGGCACCCGCCCGCCTGAGCACGCAAACACGCCCGGCGCGCAAGCGACGTGATGAGGCTCGTGCCTGCGACGCGCTTCCCTGCAACGCGTGCCCCTGCAACGCGTGTCCCTACGACGCGCGTCTCTTCGGCACGACGCCGATTCGGCCCGGCATGCGCGGGGATGCCCCGTGAGGGGCATCGCGCTTGAGCGAAGTCGGCCCCGCGTTCGCGGGGCCGACGAGGCCGAGGGAAGGCCCGGCCTACGGCAGGACGATGTTCCGGCCCGGTCCGCCCCGGACGGTGTCCTTGCCGGAGCCGCCGACGATCAGGTCGTTGCCGCCCTCGCCGTGCAGCGTGTCGTCGCCGGAGCCGCCGAGGAGGGTGTCGTCGCCGTCGCCGCCCATGACGTGGTCCTTGCCGGAGCCCGCGTACACGAGGTCCTTGCCGCCGTACCCCTCGATCATGTCGTCGCCCCGGCCGCCCCACATCCGCTGGTCGCCGTCGTCGCCCATCAGGTGGTCCATGCCGTCGCCGCCGTCCAGGACGACGCGCCCCATGACCATGTCGTCGCCCTCGTCGCCCCGGACCGTGTGGGCGGTGTGCGCGTGCAGGGTGTCGTCACCGGGCCCGCCGCTGACGGTGGCGACCCCGGAGTCGCTGGTGGCGATCTCGTCGTCGCCGTCGCCGAGGAAGACGTCGATCCGGTCCGGCCGGGCGCTGCCGGTGGGCAGTTCGCAGACGACGTACGTCTCGTCGCCCGGTTCCAGGTACGTGCAGTGGTCGCCCGGCTGGAGCGGGACCGCGTCGCGGAAGCCGATGCGCCGGACCCCGTCGCCCTGATCCATCGGCACCACGTGGAGGTCGTTGACCTGCCCCGGGGCCGCGGTGAAGGTGATGGACTGCTTCGCCCAGTCGGCGCCGACGCGTGCCTTGCCCCCGGGGGCGGCGGAATCCGCGGCGGCGGGGGCGGCGGCGAGACCGGTGGCGAGCAGGGCCACGGCGGCCGCGCGGGCGGTGACTCGGTGGCGGTTCATGGGACCTCATCTCGATGGGGCCGGGGACGCCCGGAGCGGACGGTGCCCGCCCGCTCCGGGCGCCGGCGGAGCCGGGTCGTGCGCGGTGGTGCGGTGGTGCAGTGATTCGGTGGTGCGGTTGTGCGGTGGTGCAGTGATTCGGTGTTGCCGTGTTGCGGTGTTGCCATGGTGCCGTGGTGCCGTGTTGCGGTGGAGGGTCAGCTCACGTTGACGTCCACGCAGGCGTAGAAGGCGTTGGGGGTGTCGGCGATGTTCCACACGGCCAGAACCTTCTGCTTGCCGGAGAGGCTGCCGAAGTTCACCTGGTGCGTGACGGTCTCGCCGGGCCGCGCCCCGCCGTCGTTGAACTCGGCGATCTTGCGGCCGCCCGCGTAGTACTGCCAGGTGCTGGTGGCGTGACGGGCGGTCAGCCGCCAGTTGAAGCTGGTCGTCCTGCTGACCGGAGTGGCCTTCCAGCCCTTGCTGTCATCGTCGAGCTCGCGGAACGCGGAGTTGCCGCCACTGCAACTGGTCAGGCCCTTGGGACCCTCGACGCTCTGCGGCTCGTACTTGATGGCGCCGCACGAGACGACACCGGAGGCGCACTGGGCCTGCCGGCTGGGCGGAGAGGATATGTAGCCGTGCGCACTCGCGCTGCCGGCGGGCAGGCACACGGCCAGGAGCGGGGCGATTCCCGCTCCGATGGTGACGGCCAGCATCTTCTTGCTCTTCATGACAACTCCTCTGTGGGGGTGGGAGCTTGTCCGTACGAAACGGACAAGCGTGTACATGACAAGCGATGTCACATATGAGGGTGGGGCCTTCATGTGCGACGATGGAAGCGTACCCCGTTTGGTCTAGACCAAGCCATGATTGATTTCGGCGGGACAGTGGCGGGACGGTGGCGGGGCAGCGCCGGGTCGGTGGCGGGCCGATGGCGGGCGCGGTGAACAAGTGCGGCGTGACGGGCCGGGTCCCTACACCCTCGACGCCCCAGTCCTCCCCCTGCAAACCTGACTTTCCGCCAACTCCGCCTCGGTCGAACGGGCCTTCGCGCGGACACGGTCGACTGTTCGAGTCTCCGGTCTGACCTCAAGGCTGTTCCTTCGGGCCCGGGTGCCCGGCGCACGCGCTGCGGATGGGCTCGGTGGCAGTGGAGTGCGGACTGCCGCGGTGACGGAGCCACCCACCTGGCATTTCGCAACTACCCTTCGGTATTTGCAGTGTGGCGTATTTCACGCGGCGAGAAACTCCACTCTGCCAGCATCAACTCCCATCGAAATTCCGCGTGTCCGGACTGCGACGGGGGGGTCGGTCATGGGGCTGCTCGACAATGAGCCGGCGTTCGCACAGGCACTGACTGCCCAGGAGTACGAGAGCGTCATGGCTCTGGGCGGCCGGGTGCGCTACCCGGCTGACGCCCATCTCCTGACAGAGGGGGACCGGTCCAGCCACGTCGTGATCGTCCTTCGAGGATGGGTGACCGTATCCGTGGTGACGGACCGCGGAGCCACCCAGCTGATACTCGGACTGCGCGGTCCGGGCGAACTCCTCGGCGAGATGGCGGCGTTGGACGCGCATCCCCGCAGCGCCACCGTGCGCGCGTTGGGCCCCATGGAGGGGCAGGTCATATCGGGCGACGCCTTCCGCCGCTTTCTCACCCTGCACCCCCGGGTCAGCGGCCTGGTGATACGGCAGCTCACATCCCGGCTCCGCAGCGCCGACCAGGAGCGCTCCGCGCTCGCCTCGCTCACCGTGCTACAGCGGCTGGCAAGCCGACTCACCGAACTGTCGAGACCCAGAGCCGCCGGCCCTTACGCCGCGCCCGCGTCGGGGCCCGCGGGCAGCCCCTCGATCGCGGTCGTCCAACTGGCCCAGGACGAACTTGCCGCCACCATCGGGGCCACCCGGGAGGCCGTCGCCAAGGCCCTGCGGCTCCTGCGCACCCAGAAGCTGGTGCGCACCGGCAACCGCATGGTGGAGATCCTCGATCCGGCCCTCCTCGCCCTCCTCGCGGACGGCCATCGCGAGTAGATCCCCCGGCCCGCCGTGTGTAAACGGCTACAGACGACGCTCGTCCCGGGCCCGATGCTGAGGGAACGGGCCACCTCCACGGACGACTTCTCCGGCAGTACGAACGATCTCTCCGGCAGTACGAACGATTGCTCCGGCAGCACAACCGATCTCTCCGGCAGTACGAACGACTTCTCCGGCAGCACGACCGATCTCTTCGGCAAGTGGACAGAACACGCAGGGGGCATGGGTGAAACACGACGCGCTGGAACTCACCGAGGCGCACTACGAGTTGGTGATCAGCGTCGACGCCAGACGGTCGGGCGAGTACGACGACGTCGACAAGACCCGGATGCGGGACCGCGTCTACCGGGTGCTGGAGACGGCGTTCACCCACGCCAAGGTGGCACGGGACGCCGTGCACATGGAGGACCGCGGCGACGGAGTGCTGCTGGCGGTCGCGGGAAGGATCGCGGCGAGCCGCATGCTCGGCCTGTGGCTGATCGAGGCGCACGAGAAGCTGCGGGACGAGAACCGCGGCCTGGTCGTGCCCCTCGGCCTGCGCATCGGCATGAACATCGGCCCGGTGCGGCATGACGCCCGGGGCATCAGCGGGCGCGCCGTCGACCTCGCCTGCCGTCTGGCCGACACCGCCGTCGCCCGTGAACTGCTCGACGCGGAGAAGGCGAACCTGGTCCTGGTGACCTCCGCTTCCCTGTACGAGGAAGTCGTCAGCACGGGCGGCAAGTTCATTGAGCCCGCGCACTACTCCCCGGCGCGTCTCGAACTCAAGGAGGGGGAGGTCACCGCCTGGTTCCACCTCCCCGGGCGGCCGGCCCCGAAGATCCCCGGGACCTCGCCGGCACCGCCCGCACCGCCCGCACCGGCCGCTGGCCCCCTGCCCGGCGACGACGATCCCGCCCACGGCGACGAAGGGGAGACCGGCGACAACGGCACGCCCGGCTCCGCCGGCGTGCGTTACGACGTCGCCGGTGACATGTCCCACCACCATCACAACGAGTACCGGGGCCCCGTGCACATCGGCCGGAACATCGGCCGCGGCACCGAGCAGGGGAGGGGCTGAGCCGCGTGCAGGACGACGAGCGGGCGGGCGGCGTGACCGACGAGGCCTCCGCGAAGCAGCACGAGGGCAGGTCGCCCGGCGCCGACGACAAGAAGGCCAGGGACGAGCGGGTCCCCGACGACCGGGGCAAGGCCAAGGGCAACGACAAGAAGTCAGCCGATGACGAGGACGAGACCGCGTCGAAGGAGCGGGAGAAGGAACGCGAGAAGGAACGCGAGAAGGAGCGGGAGCGAGAACGAGCCGCCGGGCGGTTCAAGGAACGCACCCGGGACCCCCTCGCCGACGGCGACGGCGAGGACGCGACCACCGATCTCGCCGCCGCCGCGCGGACGCGCCTGGCCACCAAGCAGCTCTTCGACGTCCAGCGTGACCTCATCAGCTTCGCCGACTCGCGCCTCCAGAGCGCCCACATCGGTGACAACATCAATTTGATGCTCGGCCCGCGGCGGCTCGGTCCGGGCCTGCGCAGCGGCCCCGTGCCCGAGGAGGAACTGCTGCGGCTGCGGCAGGTCCATGTGGAGCCGCAGGGGTATGTGAGGCTGCGCACCGCCCTCCGCGCCCGTCGGCTGCTGGTACTCGGCGCCGCCCCCGGTACGGGACGCACCAGCACGGCGCTCTCACTCCTCGACGAGGTCACCCGGCGCCTGCTGGACGGCACCGACGACGAGCCCGTCGTCGGCCTGCGGGTGATACGCGTCGATCCGGAGGGCGGGCCGCGGCAGTTGGCCCAGATGCTGGACGGCGAGGACGAGGGGACGCGATGCGGTACCGGCTATCTGCTGGAGCTGTCCCTCACCCGTCCGGGGGCGCTGCCCCCGGACGAGATGGACCTCGACGAGCTGGCGGCGGCCCTGGCCCGCCAGGAGGCCTTCGCTGTGATCGTCGTAGCCGTGGGCTCGGCGGCCAACCCCTTGCTCGCCGGGCGGTACGGCATGATCTGCCCGCCCGCGCCCACCGAGGAACTGCTCGCCACCCGCCTGCGGGAGCGGCTGGAGGATCGCGCCGCGGAGGCCGGGGAGGACGAGGCCCCCGCGGCCGGGCTGCTGGCCCGCGCCGAGGGTCTCGCGGACCGCGAGGAGATCAAGGACGCGGTCGGTCTGAAGGACCTGCGCCCGGCCGAGGCCGAGTTGCTCGCGTCGTTGCTGGCCGGACACGTGCGGGGGGACGTCTCGTACGAGGAACTGCTGTCCGGCTGCCGCAGCCTCGCCGCCCGCCAGGCCCACGAGTGGTTCGCCGGAGTGGACCGGGTGCTGACAGCACCCCGGGCCGACACGGAACAGCCGCACGGGAAGGCGCGGCGGTCGGCTACGGCGACGCTGTTCCACCCGGTGGCGTTCCGTATCGCCCTGGCCGTGCTCGGCGGGGCCTCCTACAGCTCCGTTGCTACCGCCGCCCACCTGCTGACCTGGGAACTGTCGGTGCAGTGCGATCCGGACAACACACCGGCCCGCCCGCTGTTCTGCGACGACCCGGAAGCCGATCAGGCGCTCTCGCGTGCCGAGGTGGTCGACGGCAAGGTCGAGGTGGACGGGCACGACGTGCCGGCACAGCTGATCTGGTACCGGGGCTCCGCCCTGCCGTCAGCGGTGCTGACCGAGCTGTGGGACCGGCACTTCCCCGTCCGGGCGCCGGTGGTGCGCTGGCTGCGGATGCTGGCGGACGATCCGCGCTCGCAGGTGTGGATGCGCGCCGCGGTCGCCGCCGGTGAGCTGTGCGTACGGGACTTCGACCACGGTTACACGGAGCTGATCCGGCCGCTCGCCGAGGCGTCCACGCCCCTCCGGAAGATCTTCGCGGCCACCACCATGGACCAGACCGCCGTCCACGCGTCACACCGCAAGGCGGTGCACAAGCTGGTCGGTGACTGGAGCAGGAACGGCACCAAGGCACTGCGCTGGACGGCGGCGATGGCGCTGGGATACGGCAACGCCGCCGCCACTACGGGCGACACCCTGGACGCCCTCGCCAGGATCGCGGTCCGCGACGACGGGGAGCAGTTGGCGGTCGCCTCCTTCAACGTCGTACGGCTGCTGGCGCTGCCGGACGCCGCGGAGGTGCTGGCACGGGTGGGCGAGTGGACCCACCACAAGCGCGAGCCGTATCAGGACCTGGGCCTTGTGACCACGGTCCGCCTCGCGGTGACCACCGTGGAGGAGGTACTGACGGACGACCCCGAGTTCCTGTCGGGCGGCCCCGGTTCCCTGTGGGGCGACCGCGGCGACTGGCCGCTGCCGCTCGCTCTCGCCGCAGCCAGGCCCGAACTGGTCGACCCCATGGCGGACCTGCTGTGGACGGCGCTGAACACGGCCCGGTCGAGGGACGTGGCGGTGGACGCCCTGGAGACGCTGCTGCGCTCGGCCGTGCGCAAGGACGGCTCCGCGTGGGCGCGGCCCGGCCTTGCCGCCCTGCTGCCGGCGCTGGTGACCGAGGGGCACGACCAACGGCGCCTCGACTGGCTGCTGCGCCGCATGATGGCCGACCCGGAGAGGCCGTTCCCCGACGCAGCGGCACGCGACCTGTGGTGGCTCGCCGTCGCGCCGGAGGACGGCGTGGCACGCAGGAACGAGCCGCGCCAGGACGGACCACGTCGGGAAGGCCCAGGTCAGGAGAGGCCCCGTCGGAACACATCGCGCCAGGACAGGGCACGCCCGGACCGGCCGCGCGGGGAGAGGACACACGAGGAGAGCCATGGCTGAGGACGAGAACGGAGCCGCAGGCGCGGCCGGGGGAGGGCCTGCGGCCTCGGGGCCCGCGGGCCCGCTGCTGAAGGACTACAGCGCGTCGGCGGCCGGACTTCCGCAGGTGACCACACGGACGGCGGTGGTGCAGTTCTACCGGAACGGCGGTTACAGCGTGTTCAGGGTGTCCGGTGTCCAGCATGTCGGCAAGCGGGCGCTGGCCAGGCCGCACAGCATCTGCGAGATCGCGCTCGGCACCTATGTGACGCCGCTGCGGATGGAGCTTCCGGCCATCGGCGGCACCACCTTCTTCAAGGCGGAGGTGGACATCCAGTGGACCGTGGTCGATCCCCACCTGGTCGCCCTGGAGGTAGTGACCGATGTCGCGGGCCGGCTCACCTCCCCGGTCCTCGAGCGGCTGTGCGAGGTCACCACCACCTACCGGGTGAATGAGGCGGAGCAGGCCAACCGTGCCATCACGCGTGAGTGCGCCGACGGCAGATGGGCCGACCTGGGCTCCGAACTCGGCCTGAGGGTGCGGCTGTACGTACGCCTGCGGGTGGACGACCGGACCATCGAGCACGCCGACGAGGAACGGGACGTGCACGCTCGGGCGAAAGTGACCCGGCTGCGTCAGGACTCGTTCCGGCGCATGCTGCAAGGGGGTGAGCTGGAGCAGCTCAGCTTCATGCTGGCGGCCGACCCGGAGGGGGCCAAGGAGTTCCTGGAGAAGATCCGCCAGGAGGGCCGGCAGGACGAGAGGGACCGCGTCGACCGGCTCTTCGCCATGGCCGCCCAGGGCGAACTCGCCACCGTCGACGTGGAGACACAGGTCCTGAACCTCCTCAACCAGGGCGTCGCCCGACCGGTGGTGGGCCCCATCGGGACGGTTCCCGCCCGTCGGGTGCCGCGGCAGCTCGAGCCCGCCACCGACCAGTCGTTCACCCCGGGCTGGGTGTCGGACGAGCCGCCGCGGCGACCGCCCAGAGGGGCGGAGCCCTCCCGCGCCGAGCGGGGGCGGCGGAGGCCCGGTCCGTGGGAGTCGCGCCGGGAGGAGGACGTCGACCACGACGAGCCACGCCCCCGCACACGGCGCGACACACGGCGCGACACCCACTGGCCCGAGCTGGACGCCACACGTGACGACCCGCGAGTCGAAGGGCGCGACGACCCGCGTGCGGAACGGCGCGACGACGCCGCGTACGACGGACCGCACACCCCGGCCGACCACGCGCCCTACCGGCCCGAGCCGCTCTTCCCGGACGACCGGTACCGCGACGACGACCGGTACCGCGACGACGACCGGTACCACGACGGCGACCGGGACCACGACGACCGGGACCAAGAGCCCCCGCGCCGCCCCATCCGCCCCGAAGTGGGCGGATGGTCCTGGGCGGAAGAGGACCGATGACTGCCGACGGGGCGACACAGACCTCCCCCGACCCGATCGTGCCCGCGCCGGACGGGGGTCGGCACCGTCGCGAGGGGTCGGGGGAGCGCGTCGCCGAGCGGCTGCTGAGCACGGCGCGGGAGGACCTGGGGAGGGCGGACTCCAAGGCGGCCGTACTGCTGTCGGCGACGCTCGCCTCGCCCGCGTTCCTGGTCGGATGGCAGGGCGGCCCCGACTGGGACGGTCCTGCCGACGTGACGCTCGTCCTCGCCGGTGTGCTCTGGGCCGTCGCGGTGACCGCGCTGGTCGGTGCGCTGATGCCGCGCACCGGCACGGTCCGCGGCCGGGAGGCGGTGACGTACTTCCGCGACCTGGTGGCGCCCGTCGACCCCGTGAAGGTGTCCGCCGGGCTCGCCGAGGCCGGGCGTGATCCCGCCGGATGGCTGCTCCTCCAGGTCGTCGACGTCAGCTCGATCCTGTCCGCCAAGTACCGGGCCATCCGCTGGGGAGTGGGCTCGCTCGCTCCGGCGGCGGCTCTGGCCCTGGTCTGGGACATGACCGCCCGCTGACCCCGGTCCGATCCGGCCCCGCACCGCACGGGCCACCACACATCACGCGAACACCGAACGCACAGCGCAGACACAGCGAAGACGAAGACACAGCGAAGACACAGCGCAGACACAGAGCAGTGTCGGACACGAACCGAGGATCAGGGGACGCCGTGGGACGAGTCACGGGAAGACGGCAGACAGGAAGGGGCCGGGTGCGCCGCGCCCAGGTCTCGTTGGCGGTGGGCGGCGCCGCGGTGCTCGTGTCCCTGCTGGCACCGGCCGGTCACGAGCCGGTACCGGCGGCGGACTCCGCGCCGTCGTTCCCGGCCGTCAATTACGCGGTGGCCGTGGACGAGTCGGCCAGTCTCACGCCCGCGGACCTGAAGGCGGAGAAGGCCGCGGCCACGCGCATCGCGCTGGGTGACGTCTCCTCGTCCTCCCACGTCACGGTCTTCGGCTTCGCCGCGGCCGAGTCCGACGACCAGCGCGCCGTGGACCCGGTATGCCCTCGTACCACGCTGGACGCCGCGGGCCGCGAGACGATCGGCGACTGTGTCGGCAAGCTGCGCGGACGCAAGAAGAGCGAAGGCACAGGCACCGACTTCCCGAGCGCGATCCGGCAGGGCGTGCACGACCTGACCGAGGGCACCGACGAGTCGGAGCCACGGGTGTTGTTCGTGCTGACCGACGGGAAGATGGACGTCGCCGACAGTCCTCAGTACGGCGACCCCGCGCACCGCGAGGCCGAGGGCGAACGGCAGCTGAAGGCGGCGCTGAAGGAAGCCGCCCGGCAGCGCGTCCAGGTCTGGCCGCTGGGTTTCGGCTCCGACCCGGACAAGAAGCAACTCGACCGGATCGCCCTCGGCGGCTACCAGAAGGGCTGCACCGAACTCCCTTCCGCCACCCCCAAGGCCCACAAGGTCTCCGACGCGGCGGACGTCGGCACCACACTGGAGAAGATCTTCGCCGCCGCTCACTGCCTGCGCCACGAGGAGGGGCCCAGCGAGCGGCCGCCGGCCTCCCTGGAGATCGGTATCTCACCGCTGGCGACCGTGGGCAGCATCGTCGTCGACAAGGGGGACCCCGAAGTCGAGATCACCTACTTCGACCCGTCCGGTGACGAGGTCCCGACATCGGGGACGTTCAAGAAGTCCCGGTTCGAGCTCGCGGGCGGCAACGGCACCGTCGAGGCGCTGAAGGTCGTCGACCCGCTGCCCGGCACCTGGAAGGTGAAGGCCGAGGCCCCGGAGGGGCACCGCTCGCTGCCCGTCGCCGTCAGCGTGTTGTGGCAGGGCGAGCTGCGCGGTGCCATCACCATGGATCCGCCCTCTCCGCAGGCCGGGGAGAAGGTCACGGTCACCATGCGACTACAGACGCGCGAGGGCTACGAGATCAAGGACCCGCGCGACTACGAGGGGTTGCGCGTCCGCAGCGAGCTGACCGGGGACGGCTTCTCCCCGAGGACACTCGACCTCACCGACGACGGCAGGGGACCCGACGACGGTCCGAGCGACGGCTCCTTCGCCGGCACCACCACGATCCCGGCGGACGCCGACGGGGCGCTGCTGGTGAGAGCCACCCTGACCGCCTCGGGGCTGAGTGCCGACACCCGCAGCGGACGAGGCGAGGTCGTGGCCGGTGAACTGCCCGTCAAGGCCGCGCTCGACCTGCCCACCGTGCGTACCCACCCCGGCGGCGAGGCCACCGGCAGCCTCGATGTCAGCAACGCCACCGGCGCCCCGCACACCCTGCGTCTGTCCGTCGCCGACGTGCGGGACGGGCTGCTCTCCATCGAGCCCAGCAAGATCACCCTCAGGCCCGGTGAGCGGGGGACCCGGAAGGTGACGGTCAAGGCCGCCCCCGCGGCCGCCTTCGGGGAGCGCCTCGGTGCCGGCGAACTGAAGCTCGCGGGCACCGTCACCGTCGTCGACGCCACTGGCGAGGACCGGGTCCTCGTGCGGTCTCCGCTCTCCGTGCACGTGACGCCGGAGCCCGGCATCTGGGAGAAGTACTGGTGGGCCTTCGTGTCCGGCATCGTCCTCGTCGTGACGGCCGCGGTGGCCGTGGCCGCCTGGCTGCGGTTGCGCAGGCGCCGCAGGGACCCCTTCGGCCTGGTGCTGCGCCTGGTCACGGAGGACGGCACCGTACTCAACGAGCACAGGGCCGGACACGGGAACAACAGGCAGTGGTACGAGTTCGCCGTCGCCGAGGCTCACCGCAGCCCGCGCATCGAGCGGCGCCCCCACGGCCCGTACGCCGTCCAGAGGCGCCGCGAGGGCGGGGCGGTGCTCCGCACCCAGGGCGGCAGCCGGACCGCGGTGCCTCCGCACGGCCAGGTCCAGCTGACCGACGCGCTGAGCCTCGCCCTCGGCGAGGTCAACCGCGGCGCGGGGCGCCGACCACGGACCGCCGTAGCCACCACCCCCACCGCCGACTCCAGTTCCGGCGCGGGTGGAAACGGGGGCGGGTACGACGACAATCCGTACCTCTGACGCGCGGGGAGCGGGCGGCGCACGTCACCGCCTCGTCCGCCCCCGGGCATCGCGTCGCACCGCAGCGCGGTCGTCGTACCGCGCGCCATCACAGACGTACCGAGCATGAACCTGCGGCCGTGCCGGCCGTTGAGCGGGGAGGAAACCATGAAGATCTTCCAGCCGATGCTGTTCGTCGGCCTGGGCGGCACCGGAGGCCTGGTCGGCGCCGAGCTGGAACGCAGACTGCGCGCCGAGCTGTGCGGTCCGGACGGCATGGCGCTGAGCCGGCAGAGCGGCAGCCACGCCCCCTTCCAGCTGCCCGACTGCCTCCAGTTCGTGTACTCGGACTACAGCGAGGGCGACCTCAGGCGGCTGCCGCAGTTCAACGTGGACACCTCGCTGCGAGCCGCGTACGCGCGCACCTCCCGTGCCACCCACAACCTGCTGCCGAACTTCGACAGTTCCCCGGAAGTGACCAAGATGCTCCGGGCGAGCATGCGCGGCGAGGTGGCCGACTGGCTGCCACCGATCACCGGCGAGCCGGAGGTCACCCCGCTCCACAACGGCGCCGGGCAACTGCCCACCGTGGGGCGTGCCGCCCTGTTCGCCACGCTGCGGCACGGCCTCTCCCCGGTTCTGGAGCCACTGCTGCAGGCCATCGACGCGATGGCCAAGTCGGTGGGCGAACTCAGTGAGCTGGGCGGCGGCAAGGTCAACGGCTGCGACGTGTTCGTCTCCTTCTCGGTGGCAGGCGGCACCGGTGCCGGGATCTTCCTGGACTATCTGCACCTCATCAACTACGCCTTCCAGCTGCGTCGCTTCGACGGCGTGAAGATCTACCCGCTCGTCGTGATGCCGTCGTCGTTCTCCGCCGCCACCGGCGGCGGCCGGGAGGCCGAGCTCAACGCCTCCCGGGCGCTGGTCGACCTGTTCCGGCTGGTGGACCGGCAGAACTCGCCGAGGGAGGGCGCGGAGATCGGAGACCTCGACCACGACGCCGGCTTCGGCATCCGCTACCCGGGCACGACGCCGGTCCGGCTGCGGACCGGCATCCTGCCCACGGCGTTCCTGTTCAGCCCGACCGCCGGCATCCGCGCGGACGACCTGCGCCGTTCCATCGTCTCCCTGGTGATGTCGCTGATCGGCACCGAACTGGGCGACGGTCGTTCACGGGGCCGGAAGCTGGCGGGCGAGGACGACTTCACGACGTTCGCCGCGAGCTTCATCAACCGGGGAGTGGCCCGCAGCGCCCCGTCCCCCACCGGGATCGGCCGCCAGGGAGTCTCCACCAGCCTGGTCGCCTCCATGACCGCGCCCATGGACCAGATGGCGGACCTGGTGGCGGGGCGGCTGCTGCGGGAGGCGGTCACGGATCTCGTGGAGCGGCCGCGCGCCGCGCTCAAGGACGGAGCGGTGCCGCTGATCCGGCAACTGTTCGCGGACTCCCACCTGGAGGAGCTGTGGGAACGCAAGCAACTGCCGGTGCAGGAGGCCGATCCCCCGCCGCGCGGCGGTAAGAACATCGAGCGGGCGTTGAACGAGCGGATCGCGGACATGCAGCGGGCGCTGTCCGATCTGCGGGCCGAGGCCGATCGGCAGGCCGCCACGATGGCCGACCGGTTCGCCCCGCGCACCGCCATCGACAAGCTGCTCCACAGCGAGGACCCCTTCCTCGCCGAACGCGTCGTCCGCGGCGCTCCGGGCAGCGACGACCCGATCGCCGCGCGCGGCTTCCTCGGCATGCTGGACAACCGCTCCCGCGCGCCCCAGCGTCCACCGGGCGTGACCGAGCAGCCGCCCAACGTCCCGCGCATCAAGGGGCAGCTCGGCGGCCTTGCGCCGGCTCGCTGGGGCGACGACGACGTGCAGTCGGTCATCCGGGAACAGGACGTCTGGTACCAGTGGCGCTGCCGGTCGATCTGGCACGAGGCCTGGCGGGAGCAGCGCCAGCACTGGCAGCCGCAGGCGGACGCGGCCGGGGGCGACCTCGTGCGCCTGGTGAACGCCTTCCGGCGGCACTGCGACCAGGAGCCCAAGGTCTCCGCGCAGAAGGGCCACGAGCTGTACGAGGACCGCACCGGCATCTCGTATCTGATGCCGCCGCAGCGCACTCTGAACCATTTCTACGAGGACGTGGTCACCCGCTTGGTCCGACGGGAAGGCCTGCGTGAGACCGACTACGAGTCCGCGCTGCTGCTCAAGCTGGTCGACGGGGACACCTGGCGGCAGGTACTGACGCTCAGCCGCCGTGATCCGGAGGGCTCGGTGGCCAGGGTCAAGGGGCAGCTCGAGGCGCTGATCACCCGGCTGTTCGCCGAGCGGGGCACCCATCTGGAGGAGCGGCCGCTGCTGCCGTCCATGGGCACGCTGCTGGCCGCGGGGGCGGGTGACGCCGACGCCAACGACCAGGTCAGCAGGGAGGCCCTCGACCTCTTCGGCCGCAAGCTGGCCGGCCTGCTGCCGGTCGGCTTCACGCCGGAGGGCACCGGGCCGCTGCGGGTCCTGATCACCTATCCGAGGGTGCAGGCGGTGGAGGAGGTGCAGGAGTACCTCGGCAAGACGCTGCGGCTGCCCTCGGACGCGAAGAACTCCGTGGAGTACCGGGGGGTGGAGAGCGACTCGATCACCGTCGTGCTCTTCCGCAGCGAGATGAGCCTCACCCAGGTGCCCGAGGCCCGCAAGGTGCTGCGCCAGTGGGCGCGGGCGAAGAAGGCCGAAGCGCCGCAGGACGTGCTGCGGTGGCGGCAACGGCTCGGATACCGGGACAACTGGATGGTGAGCTGCGAGGAGGACCGGCGCACCATCCTGCACCGGCTGTTGTGCTGTATGTGGAACGGCCAGGTGGACGTACTGGACGGCGACCCGGCGTCGCCGGAGCGGGTCAGGCTGAGGCTCTTCCCCGAGAAGGGGCCGGACGTCCCCGGGGTCCGGCTGCGGCTGGACGACTTTCCCGGTGGGGTGTCGAGCTGGGCGGAACTGCTGCGGTCGTACGAGCGCTGGACGGTCCTCGACGACGAACGGACCGTCGAGGACTACTGCCGTGAGCTGATGAGGGCGCAGCCGCTGGGCCTCGCCAGGACCGGCAGTGAACCGCACCCCCTCTTCGTGGACCTGGTGGAGAAGATCGCCCCCCGTCAGCTGGAGCTTCTGACGGACCGGCGTGAACGGGGCGGAGAACGGGTCGAGGGCTGGGTGCAGCCCCTGTGGGAGTTCTGGGCGGAGACCCTCCCGGCGGCCCTGGACGGCGAGTTCGGGGACCAGCGCGCCGTCCAGCCGACCCTGCGGACCCTGCTGGAACACATCCGCGGCGGCACACCGTCCCGCCCGCCCGTCCGCGACGGCGTCCCGGAGCCCCGCCGCCCCGAGTCCGATGACGACGACTGGGGCACCACCCCGGTCGACTCCTTCGAGCGGCCGTACCGCGACGAGCGTGGTGAGCGGGGCGGCCGGCCGAGCGAGCCCGACGAGGAGTTGACGCACGGAAGCCGGTTCCCCTCCGCGGAGCGCGACGACCTGCCTCGGGCGCCCTGGGACGAGGCCGGCCCCCGCGACGCCCGGGACGGTGACGACCAGTGAGCATGCCTGAGGACACCGGTGCCGTCGTTCAGCTGGATCTGCGTGCCGGAGCGGCGGCACTGCACAGCCCGGCGGCCGTGCGGGCCGAAGTCGCCCGCGCACTGGGCGGAGCCGGGCTGCCGGAACCCGACGACCCCCTGTTCCTGGTGGTCGACACCCCCGCCGGGCTCACCGACCACCAGACGCAGTACGAACTGCTCGCCGGCTATCGGGCGGTGGGCGAGGTCAGGCTCCTGGTGCTGCTCGTCGGCAGCGCGCCGGGGGCGTTCGCCGGGGAGGAAGGGGGGTTCCAGCCCGACCGGCGACTGCTGCGCCCCGCGGTGCTGCGGGCCTCGGGCACCGCGCTCCTGTGGGTCGGTGACCTGCGCTCCGCCCGCACCGCGTCGGAGCAGCCCGCCCCCGACGACCCGGACGCGCTCGCCGCCCTGGTGGACGTGCTGTCCGTCCCGGACGTCTACCTCCGTGTGCTGGACGGCATCCAGACGCTGCCCGACGCCGTCGCGGCGCCCGGGGTCCGGATCCTGGAGCAGGACCTGCCGCCGGAGGTGCGCGAACGGGCCTGGCGCGACGCGCTCACCCGGTTCGCGGGCGAGGACTCCGAACGCGCGCCGGACGCGTCGCCGACCGCCTCGTCGGGCGCCGACCTGCCGGAGCCGCTGCGCGGTCTCGTGGCGGGCCCCGGCGGCGGGGGCGCGGGGCACCGGGAACCCGGTGGTGTCGCGGACGACGCCTACCGCGCCTGCGCGGACGCTCTCGGGTACGCGGGGGAAGCACTGGCCGGGCTGCGGACACTGTCCGGGCTGGTGCGGGCCTCGCACCGGGAGGCGTTCGAAACGGACGTCGACGAGGCCCGCCGGGCGCTCGACGACTACTGGCACCTCGCCAGGACGGTCCTGCGCGGCGGTGGCGAAAAGGCACAGTCCGCAGGCGAGTCGGCGGCCCACCTCGCGGCCCTCGGGCTGCGGGTGCCGTCGGCCGAGGGCGTGGGAGCGCGGATCGGTGAGGGGCTGAAGGAGTTCGCCGGGAAACTCCTCGGCCAGGGGTTCGCGCTGCGGTCGGTTGCGCAGCGCTGCACGGGTCTGGCCGGACGGGTGGAGCCGCTGCGGGGCACGGCACTGGTGTCGCAGCTCGACGCCCACTCCGCCGACGCGGTGACCCGCCGGATGCGTACGACGGCTGCCGCGGTACCGGACCCGCCGCGGGCCGGTGCGGCAGCGGCAGCGGGGGCCGGGCTGCTCGGGGCGCTGTGGTGGGGGCCCTACCTGGCGTTCGCGTTCGCGGTGCCGCTGCTGCTCCTCGGCGCGGCGGTGCTCGGGGCGGTGCGGCTCCAGGGGGACCGGGGGGAAGGGAAGCCCCGCCGCCCGGCCGTGGTTCCCAGGTTCGCGGCGTTCGGTGGCGCCGTGGTCGGCGCGGGGCTCGCGTACGTGGTCGAACCGCCCGTCTGGGTGGGCGCCATCGGCCTTGCGGCCGGCCTCGGCGTCGCGGCGGAGACGGTACGCCGGCTCTGGCGTGCGGCGGCCACCGCGTGGGGGCCGGGCCGTGCCACCACCGTGCTCCGCCAGACCCTGGACCGCCTTGACGCGCTGCTGGTCGAGGCGGTCCGGGAGCACTGGGCCGTCGAGGAGCGCCTGTACTGCGCCGACGCTGCCCGCTCCGTGGCCGGCATGCTGCGGGCGACGGCGGCCGCGGCGGAGGACGAGGCAGTGCCCGGCCCGGAGCGGCTCGCGCCCACAGCGGCGCCCGGCGGCCACGGTCCGACCGGCGACGCCCCGCGGGCCGAGGACCCCTGGCTCGTCGACGACGCGGACCTGGAGCCGGAAGAGGCCTCCCCTCTCCCCGACGACGGGGACAGCGACTGGGCGAGTGTGTACGCGTGGGAGGACGGGCCGACGTGGGACCAGCCCGCGGAGGCCGACGAGGAGGAGCGGGCCCGGGAGCCGAGAGCCGCGGGCCCGCGGGACCCTCGTACCGGGAAAGTTCCGCGCTGGCTGGAACGCGAGAACGCCGAGGGCGGCCCCGAACTGGTCGCCACCCTGTCCGCCGACCTGATCGATGCCGCCCTGGAAGCGATGAAGCACTACTGGGGCGCCGTCGAACGCGGGCAGTCCGGCGCCCTCAACGCCCAGCGCACCGAGGCACGGGTGCGCGAGCTGCTGTCGACGGTGCACCATCACCTCCGGCACAACGGAGTTCTGGCCCCACCTCCGTTCGCGGCCCCTCGCCGGGTCCGCCCCGCGTCGGCCGACCTCCTCGGCACCGACCCGCACGGACCGGCCGAACTGGTCGGCGCGGAAGCCGACCGCCGGGCCGTGGTGCAACTGTCCTCACCCGAGCAGGGTGCCCTGCTCAGCCGGGACCCGGCGGCCGCGGTGTGGCTCAGGTTCGCCCCCAGAGCGATCCGCGACGAGGTCGAGAAGGCCTGGGTGTCGAGCGGTTCGGTCCACCCCGACGGAGTCCTGTGGACGTCGTCGGGACGGTACGCCGGCCTGGTGCGCCTCGTCCCGCTGCGGATGGGAGTGGTGGACACCGTCCGCCCCCGGTACGGCTCCACGACCGGCCCGGAGGACCCGTACGGCCGGCCGGACACCCGGCACCGCGGGGACGGCGACCGCGGGTGACGCGCCCCCCGCGCCCCGCCCGGCCCAGTGCCCAGTACGAACGAAAGGACCGAGGGTGACCAGCACCCTGTATCCCCAGCCGGAGGGACCGGGCGGCCCGCCTCCGGACAAGCTCACGTTCACTCTGCCCTCCGGGCGCCGACGTGCCACCCAGGTCCGCGTCGGCCGGGAGTTCCGCCGCGACCGGCTGCTGCCTCAACTCATCCGCAAGGCCGTGCTCGACGACGACGGACAGCAGTGCGTGCAGGTGCGTCTCAGCGCCAAGGACGCGGCGAACCCGGCGGCGCGCGCCCTGCTGGACACCGAGGCGGGTACCGCCCTGCACCTGCACCAACTGCTCGGCGGTACGGAGTACGCGGCGCTGTTCCCGAGGATCGTCGGCCACGAGCTGGACACGGCCGAGCCGTTCTTGCTGTACGCGCCGCCGCGGGGCACGCCCGTCGAGCGGCTGCACGTGATGTCCGCGACCGATCAGGAGCACTTCACCCGTGATCTGCTGCTCGCCCTGCACCTGCTGGACGGGCAGGGCCTGGTGTCGCGCGGGGTCTCGCCCGCCACCGTCCGCTGGGACGGCGCCAAGGCCCAGCTGTGGGGACTGGAGTCGGTGACCCGGACCGGAGCGCCGAGACGCCCGTGGGGCCGCGCACCCTTCTGCGCGCCCGAACAGCGCCGGGGCGAGGGGCTCGCCGACTCCAGGGACGCGGTGTGGAGCACCGCCCAGGTGCTCTACCAGCTGGTGACCGGCCGGCCAGGACCCGCCGACCGGCCCCCGCCCGATCTCGCCGAGCACCGCAAGCTCGACCGGACGTTGCAGGACGCCTTCGCCCCGCGGGCCGCCGACCGGCCGACACCCGCCCAGGCGCTCGACGTCGTGGCGCCGGACACCGCCCGCCGCGTCCGGCTCGCGCTGCCTGCCGACGAGTCCCCCACGGACCAGGAGGCCTTCGACGCGGCACTGCGGCGCAAGCGGCAGCACCCGCGCGCGGACCGGCCCCGGCAGGGAGCCGCGGCGGAGGCCGAGCGGGGCAACGGCGAGGTGCTCTGCCCGTACTGCCTGGAGAACATCCGGCTCGACCTCACGAAACTGTTCGTCACCGACAGCCGTATGCAGTACAAGCCGCTGAACCTCAAAGGCATCAACAACACGGTGCGGCGGAACGACATCATGCGCGGCGCCGTCCAGAAGTGCGTGGCGGACCCGGCCTTCCCCGAACACTTCATCCCGGTGCCCTACCTGACCTACGGCCGTCCGCTGACCGTCGCGATGGTCGGCCAGTCCTCCACCGGCAAGAGCCATCTGCTGACCCAGATGATCGCGGCGATCACCGACGGCGGACTTGAACCCTTCGGTCTGACGTGGCAGTCCGTCAATCCGGAGCAGCACGCGAAGTTCGTACGGGAGCGGGTGCAGCCCCTGCGCAACGGCAAGGTCCTGGACCACACCGCCGCGCTGGGACTGGACGACTTCGCCCGCTTCGTGGAGTCCCTCCTGCTCACCGACGACCGTGGCCGAGTGCGTCCGGTCGCCTTCTTCGACCTCGGCGGTGAGGACCTCGTACGCACGGACGCGGCGCTGCGGTTCCTGCTGGGTGTGGACGCCCTCATCTTCGTCGTCGACCCCGCCCTCGCCCTCCCGCTGCCGCAGCTGCACCACGCCAGGGAACGCTGGGGCGTGGAAGTGAACCCGGACGGCGACCTCGCCTTCGGCACGGTCCTCGACCGGTTGCCGAAGGACGGCGGCTGTCTGGACGTACCGACCGCGGTGGTGCTCGGCAAGGCGGACCTGCTCAGGTTCCAGCCACCCGTGGACCGGTGGTTGAGCCGGCCGGCGCCGAACTCGCTGGATCCCGACGCGGTGCGTGCGGAGAGCCGGGACGTGTACGGGCTGCTGCGGCGGCACGCGGGCCCGGCATGGCTGCGCCCCTTCGAGACGATCCGCCGGTGCACCCTGCACATCGCGTCCGCCACCGGCAGCCAGGAGGACAGGGGCCGGTATCCGGCGGGGGCGGGGCCCCGGCGGGTGCTTGAGCCGTTGCTCGCGCTCCTCGCGATGCACGGGCTGATCCCCGTACCGGGTGACAGGGACGCGTTGGCCCTGGGGGAGACGCCCGCGATCGAGTGGACGCCACCGGAGCAGGCCGGGGTGCCGGACTCCGGTGACCCGATGCGTCCGACGGAGAGGAACCGCAGTGAGTGACTTCCAGGACCGGGGCACGACCCCCGGCGGACCGACGGGCCCCCGTGGCCCGGACGGCGGTGACACCGCCGAGCGCTCGGTGCACCAGGTCGTCTTCCGGTGGGACGGCAACCACGGTCGTCAGGACACCGGTATGAAGGCCGTCGCTCACTCCTGTGTGCCCGAGCGGGCCGCGGAGCTCGGCCGGGAGCTCGGCCCCCTGTTGTGGGTGTCGGGCGCGGCGGCAAAGTGGCCCAGTGTTGTGCGGACGCTGTCACTCGACGGTGACGTCCTGCTCGTCCAGCGCCGGCCCACCACCGACCGCGGCGGTCGGCCCAGCACGGTCAGTCATGTCCTCATCGGTGACAGGGGAGTCCTCCAGCCCGAACAGTGTCTCGGTCTCGCGTACGGGGGCTGGCGCGAGCGGGAGACGGTCGAGCAGTTGTCGGGGCGCCAGCCCAGGATCGAACGCGGGGACCTCGACCGGCTGGTGGGGAGCCGGCAACAGGACATGCTGAGCCTGCTGCCCGGGGTCGAGCACGCCCTGATCCTCGTCACAGCGGAGTTGCTGCGCGACCCGACGCAGCGGGTGTCGCTGCTCCTGGAGAGGACGGCACCGCGCGGCTGGCCGGACCGGGAGCAGGTGCCGCTCGTGTATCTGGGGCTGTTCCTGCTGTTCGGCCCCTGGCTGAAGCAGCCGTGGACTTTCGCCACCTGCGACGCGGTGGACACGCATGCCCTGCGGCTGATGTCGGTCCCGCACTGGGAACCGGACTCCGGCGGCTCCGGCCCGCTGGCCAGGGTCATGGGCCGCACACCGGAGGAAGTCCGGTTCGAGCACCGGGCGGCCTCCCAGCTGGTGGATCACCTCCTCGCACACAGGGAGGCGCGCCCCGGCGTGCCGCAGCTCGTCGACGAGCTCCCCGACGGGGCGTCACTGGACTGGGAGCGGCGCAGCGTCCGGCTGAAGAGGATTCTCGGCACGCGCCGCTCCTCCGGTACGGGAACGACCTCGTCCGCGCGGCGCGTGGCAGGCCCGAGGCCGAACCCGGAAGGGGGCAGGGTCAAGGAGCGGGACCGGGGCAAGGAACGGGGGCAGGATCAGGACCGGCATCGCCGGGATCAGGGCCGTGCCTGGGAGGCGGAGCGGCAGGCCGGGGACGAGGCGGCCCCGACCCCGGCCGTCCCCGAGGGCAGCGGCGCACACACCGTCCACCGGGAACTGCGCGCACACTGGCCTGGAGACGGGGACGGCAGCCGACGCGGCGTGCTGCCGGCGGATCTGCGCGCGCTGCCCGACGAACTGCTGCTGGGGGAACTCCGCAGCGGCGAACTCCCCTCGGACGCGCTGGAGCTGGTCCTTGACGAGCTCGGCAGGCCGGACCGCGCACAGGGGCGTGACCTGGCGATGCGGCACGAGTTGTGCGCCGAGGTCCTTGGCAACGACCTGTACTTCGCGCCGCAGGGGCAGAGCCCCGAGCACGCGTCGAGGAAGGCCACGGCCGATCGGGCTGCCGACCTCTTCACCTGGGCCGTGGCGCCGCTGGCCAGGGACGAGCGCTATCTGCCCGACCTCAAGGAACTGATGTACCGCATGATCCGGCACCCGCACCCCGCCGCGGGCAACTGGCTTCGGCAGTGCGTCATCGAACCGCGCAGCGGCCAGTACCCGGATCTGCCGCCAGTCGTGTGGAGTGAGATCGTACGGGAGGTGATGGGCCGGAACGGCCCCCCGCTCCCCGCCTACCCGCCACCCCCCTCCGGCCTGGCGTCCGCGGCTCCCGCGCTGCCGTCGGTCTTCACACCGGACGTGCCGACCGGCGCGGCCCGGCTCTCCGACATGCTCAACAAGCCGGGCTGCCTGATCGGCGCCCTGCTCACCCCGGTCGCCCTGCTCGTGGTGCTCGTACTCATGCTCGTCCTGTGACGCGGCGACGTGGGGCAGGGGCGCACGTGCCGATGCCATGACAGGGAACCCCGCGGCGCCCTCTACGACCTCGTCCGTGTCGGCCGACCCGGCCTACGAAGAGCCCCGGTCCGACGCCGGCCAGAGGTAGGGCAGGTCGTCGGGGACGTCGGGGAAGAGCGGGGTGTAGAACTCCGGGGCCTTGCGCACCAGCGCCGACCGGTGGCTGCGGTGGAAGGCCGGGTCGCCCAGCCAGGGAGGCAGCTCGCCGTCGGCGGCGAGCTGCTCCTGGGCGCGGACGGCGGCGCCGGGACGGTGCCGGGTGAAGTCGGTGACGAGGGTGGCGGCACAGGTGTCGGCGCGGCCCTCCGCCACCCACACGGCGCACACGTCGAGTCCGTAGCGGACCAGGGCCTCCTCGTAGCCGGTCCACATGCGGACCGCCGGATGGTGCCGCCACCCGTAGCCGGGCACCGTCAGACCGCGGAGCACCTGAAGGGCCTCGACCCGCTGCTTGCCGAGCCGGGCCCGGTCGAGGACCGCAGCCGAGCGCGTGAAGTCGGAGTACGGGAGGAAGGTCTGCACGGGGAATGCCTACCGCGGCGCGGCTCCTCTCACCCGTGTCCGTGCGTCGTCCGGTCTAGGGCAAGGGGCCGCCGCGGGCGGTGACCCACAGGTCGTACCACTCCTCGTGGGTGAGACCGGGCTCGCGGCCGACGGCGTCACGGCAGGCGCGGATGCGGTCGGGGCGGCTGGTGCCGATGACGGGGGCGATGCGGGCCGGGTGGTGCTGGAGCCACCACAGCAGGATCGTCTCGGGCGTGGTTTCTTTGCGTGCGGCGAGGGCGGCGACGTGGCGCGCGGTGGGTGAGTCGCCGTCGCCGGTGCAGCGGCCCTGGGCGAGGGCGCCCCAGGCCTGGAGCTGGATCTCCCGGGCGTGGCAGTACTCGACCGTCCCGTGCGGGAAGCCGTTCCCGGCGGCGGCCGGGGTGTTCACGAGGACGCCCGCCTCGACCCAGTCCCGGCTGCCCAGGCTCATCTCCAGCTGGTTGGCGACCAGCGGGATGTCGAGGTGACCCTGGAGGTGCGCGATCTGTGCGGCGCTCATGTTCGACACGCCGAAGCGGCGTACCAGCCCCTGCCCGTGCAGGGACGTGAGGGCCTTCGCGATGTCCTGCGGGTCGGCCAGCGGGTCGGGCCGGTGCAGGAGCAGGACGTCGATCACGTCGGTGCGCAGCCGGGTGAGGCTCTCCTCCACGCTCCGGAGAATGTGCGTGCCGCGCAGGTCGTACATGCCGGGGTGATGGCCGTCGGCCTGGCGGATGCCGCACTTGGTCTGCACGACGATGCGCTCCCGCAGCCCCGCCGCCCGGTCGAGCAGTTCGCCGAAGACCGCCTCCGCCTTGCCGCGCCGGTAGATGTCGGCGTGGTCGAACACCGTGATGCCGATGTCGAGCGCGGCCTCGACGGCGGCCTCGGCGTGCGCGATGTCCGCGGCCGTGTACGGCACGCCGTCCCAGGTTCCGCCCAGCCCCATGCATCCGTACACGGGCTGTCCGGCACGTACGCCAGTGCTGGCAGTGCTGGCAGTGCTGCCGGAGCCGTCGGCGCTGTCGGTGCTGGCGGTGCCGTCGGTGCCGTTCGCTTGACCCGTCGTCATGCGTCGCCCTCCCTCTGTCCTCTGTAGGTGGTCGGTCGGTGGTCCCCCATCCGAGATGTGCCCAGGACGCATGCGTCTTCCTACCGGGATCGCACATCGGGATCACGAACCGGGATCGCACACCGGGATCACAACCCGGGATCACACACCGGCAGCTCCTTGCGGCAGCTCCTTCCGGCACGCTCCCACCGGCCCGTGCCGTGCCCTGCTCAGTGCTTGCCGATGTCCTTGGTCTTCTCCTTGGCCTCGCGCGCGTCGCCCTTCATCTGCTGGGCGCGGCCCTTGGCGGTGAGGCTCTCGTTGCCCACGGCACGTCCGGCGGCCTGGGCGGCGGCGCCGGTGGCCTGCTCGAACTTCGCCTTGGCCTTCTCGTTGGCGGTCATCGTCCGCTCACGCTCCCTTGGCATCGACATCATGTGCTGCCGGTACGCCTGGCCGCTCAGCGGTGCGGTAAACGTGGTGCTCACCGCGCTTCTCGTTCCTCCCCGTTTCACCGTGTTCGTTGTGGTTACGTGTGCTTCCCGGTCCCTGATCCGAGGGGCCGGGGTCGACGAGCACGGTGGAACAGGCGGGAACGGATGGGGTCTTCGGGGCGCGTGGTGGATCGGGTACGAAGGGGATGGGCGTGGGTGGCGCGTGCCTGCGGCACGCCGGGGCACGAGCGTGACACGGCGCTGCTGATCGGGAAGTGCGTGCTCGCGGCGACGCCGGCCTGGTGGATCGCGCACGCGCTGCTGGACGCGACGTCACCGGCGTTCGCACCGTTCTCCGCGGTGCTGACCATGAACGTCACGATCCACCGGTCCGTGTGGCAGACCCTGCGCTACATCGCCGCGGTCATCGTCGGTGTGGCGGTGCAGGCGGCGATCGGTTTCACGGCGGGCCCCGACCTGTTCGCGTTCGTGGTGGTCGCCGCCGTCGCGCTGACGCTGGGACAGTGGCCGGCCCTCGGCGAGCAGCGCTCCCAGGTCGCCACGGCCGCGTTCTTCGCGTTCTCCACCTATGCGACGGCCACCACGAACACCGACAGGGCCCTGCAACTCGGGCAGATCATTCTCCTCGTGCTCATCGGCTGCGGCATCGGCCTGGTCGTGAACCTGTGCATCGCGCCCCCGCTGCGCTACCGCAGCGCCGAGCAGGGGCTGCACACCCTCGCCGCCGAGATGGCATCGCTGCTCGACGACATGGCCGACGGCCTGGGCAGCGGCGACGTCGACGCCGAGCGCGCCGAGCAGTGGCGCACGGCGGGGGAGCGCGTGCAGAGCGCGGTCGGGCAGGCCCGCGCCGGGCTGAGCGCCGCGGAGAACAGCCTGCCGTTCAACCCTCGCAGGCTGCTGCCCGCACACCGCGGCTACCTCACCTTCGACCGCTACCGCAACGCCCTGGACGCCCTGGAGCGCGCGGTGTACCAGCTGGGTTCGCTCACGCGCAGCCTCGGCCGCTGGCGGGAGACGGAGAACACCTACACCTACGCCCCCGTCCTGGAGGCCTACGCCGACTTCGCCCTCCGGCTGCGCGACATCGCCCACGTCATCGCGGAACTGGACAGCGACACCCTCGCCGAGCAGGCCGAGGAGATGTGCAGGCTGGCGAACGTCGCCCAGGAGGCCCTGCAGACGGTCCTGAACGCGGCCGGGGACCAGGAGCTGCCCCTGGCCGACTCCTCCCGCCCGTACGGAGTCCTCGTCGTCGAGGC
The DNA here is from genome assembly GCF_009755605.1 of Streptomyces typhae. Taxonomy (GTDB): domain Bacteria; phylum Actinomycetota; class Actinomycetes; order Streptomycetales; family Streptomycetaceae; genus Streptomyces; species Streptomyces typhae. The sequence continues at coordinate 166,819 of NZ_WPNZ01000004.1, read as the reverse complement.
CAGCCGTCTGATGGAGGAGTTCCAGAACACCTGCGACGTGCTCCAGGAGACCGCCGAGGACTGAGCCGTCCTGGCCTCTGGCGTCTTGCGTGCTCCGGTGCCCCGGTGCCGTCCGGTGCTGTAAAGGGCCGTCCGGGGCGTCCGGCGTCGTCCCGCGCCGTCCGCTGGGCCGCCGCCTCGCGCCGTGTGTGGTTCCGCGAGTGACGTGTGTGGTTCTACGAGGTCGGAGGGATGCGTGCGGCCGAGAGGGGTACTGGGTGCTGCGCAGCCGGGCCGACGCCGGCGCCCTCGACGACGGATGCCCATGCTGGAGGCCCGTGTGACCCTCACACCCCCGAAGACGCCCGACCACCTCCGTACCCCGGAGCGGCGTACGGCGGACCTGTTCGCCGCGTTCGTCGAGCGGGAGGCCCCCGGCGTACCGCTGCCGGGCACGTCGACGGCGCGCCGCTTCGCCGCCCTCACCGCACTGGGACGCCGGGACCTGTCCCTCGCCCGCCTCGCGGAGGGGCACCTCGACGCCGCGGCGATCCTGCACGAACTGGGTCAGCCGCTGCCCGCGCCGGGGGAGCGGTGGGGGGTCTGGGCCGCGCGCCCACCGGGGCCAGGCACCCGCGCCGCACGCTCCGGCGGAGGGTGGCGGATCAGCGGCGGCAAGCCCTACTGCTCGGGAGCGCACAGCTGCACCCACGCCCTGGTGACGGCGGACGCCGACGACGGCTACCGCCTGTTCGCCGTGTCCCTCGACCATCCTGGCGCGGAGCCGGTGCCGGGGACGTGGCCGGCGATCGGCATGGCGGGGAGCGACAGCCTGCACATGGCGTTCACGGACGTGCCGGCGCGCGCCGTCGGCGATGCGGAGAGCTATCTGACGCGGCCCGGGTTCCAGCACGGGGGCATCGGCGTGGCCGCCTGCTGGCTCGGCGGCGCGCACGCCGTCGCCGCGCCGCTGTACGAGCGGGCCGCTGCGGGGCGCCTGAACGAGCACGCGGCCGCCCACCTCGGCGCCGTCGACGTGCTGCTGCACACCGCCGAGACCGTCCTGCGCCGGGCGGGCGACGACATCGACGCCGACCCCCTCGACACACGGGAGGAGGCACGGCTGCGCAGCCTGCGCGTGCGTGCCCTGGTCGAGAAGGTGTGCACCGAGGTCCTCGACCGCGTCGGGCGCGCCACCGGCGCGGGGCCGCTGTGCCACGACGAGCGGCACGCCCGCGCGGTGGCGGACCTGACGGTGTACGTACGCCAGCACCACGCCGAGGGGAACCTGGCCGAACTCGGCCGGTCCGTGACGCCGGACACCGCGACGGAGGAGCAGTGAACGCCCCGAGCTCCACGGACACCCAGGGCATGCCACGCACCCCGGGCACCCAGGGCACGCCGAGCACCCGGAGCGCACCAAGCACCGCAGGCGCCCCAGGCGCCCCGAGCACCCAGGGCACGCCAAGCACCGCAGGCGCCCCGAGCACCCCGGGCGCCCCGAGCACCCCGGCCCCCGCACGACAGGCCGCCGCCGCTGCCATCGACGCGCGCGGCACCGACGAGGCCGTCTGGCGCGCGGCGCGGCTGCCGGAGCTGCTGCCGAGCCTGGCCCTCCCCGCGGGCCCCGTCCTGGTCGTGGCGGCCCACCCGGACGACGAGGTCCTCGGCTTCGGTGGCACCATCGCCGCCCTGCGCCACGCGGGTGCGCGGGTCCACACGGTGTGCCTGACCGACGGCGAGGCCTCCCACGGCCCCGCCTCACCGGCGGCCCGCGCCCGCCTCGCGGCCAGGCGCCGGGACGAACTCGCCGCGGCCCTCGGCGATCTCGGCGAGCTGCCCGCCCCGGTGCACGCCGGTCTGCCCGACACGGCCCTCGACGCGTACGAGGACGACGCGGCGGCCCTGATCGGCCGGCTTCTGGACGCCGTCGGGGCGGCGGTGTGCGTGGCCCCGTGGGAGGGCGACCTGCACAGCGACCACGAGGCCGCGGGTCGGGCCGCCCGGCGCGCGGGCCGCGACACCGCCACACCGGTCTGGTCCTACCCGGTGTGGATGTGGCACTGGGCCCGCCCCCACGACCCCCGCGTGCCGTGGCACCGGGCCGCCGTCCTCCCGCTCGCGGCGGAGGCCGCCGTCCGCAAGAGGGCGGCCCTGGCACGGTTCGCCAGCCAGCTGGAGCCGCGCAGCGCCGGCGCCGGGCCGGTGCTGCCGCCGCAGGAGATCGCCCATCACACCCGCGCCTTCGAGACGGTGCTGCGGTGAACACGCCCGCGAGCTACTTCGACGACCAGTACGCCGGTGCCGCGGACCCCTGGCACCTCGGTGAGCGGTGGTACGACCGCCGCAAGTACGCCCTGACCGTGGCGGCGCTGCCCCGCCCCCGCTACGCGCACGCCTTCGAACCGGGCTGCTCGGTGGGGGTCCTGACGGAACTCCTCGCCGCTCGCTGCGACCGGCTGCTCGCCACCGACCGCACGGCCTCCGCCGTCGCGACCGCGACCCGGCGCGTCGGCGGCCTCGACCACGTCACGGTGCGGCGGATGACGGTGCCCGAGCAGTGGCCCGAGGAGCCGGGGGAGCCCTTCGACCTCGTGGTGCTCTCGGAGCTCCTCTACTACTTCGACACCGGGACGCGTACGCGGATCCTGCGCGCGAGCATGGCGAGCCTGGCCGAGGGCGGGCATCTGGTCGCCGTGCACTGGAACCACCCGGTGCCCGAGCACACCTGCACGGGCCGTGCCGTCGCCGACCAGCTGGACGGGACGCCGGGCCTGCACCGCCTCGCCCGCTACGACGACCCGGACTTCACCCTCACCGTCCACGAACGCGGCCACGGTCCGGGCCCGGCGCTGTCCCCGGCCCGCGCGGAGGGCCTGGCGTGACGGGAAGGCCCGGCGTGACGCCCGGGGCCCTGGCCGTCGTGGTCCCCGCCCACAACGAGGAGGCCCGCGTCACGGCCTGTCTGCGCAGCCTGCGCAAGGCGGCTGCGCGGGCGGCACCGCTGCCCGTCACGGTCGTGGTGGTGGCGGACGCGTGCACGGACGCCACGGCGGCCCTGGCCGCCCGCGCGGGAGCGCACGTCGTGGAGACCCGCGGCCGCAACGTCGGCGCCGCGCGGGCGGCGGGCGTCGAGCACGCGCTGGCCGGACCGGCCGCCGGACCGGACGTGTGGCTGGCCATGACGGACGCCGACACCACCGTGCCCGAGGCCTGGCTCACCCACCAGGTCGCCTGGGCACGCGAGGGGTACGACGCCGTCCTCGGCACCATCCGCCTGGACCCCGGCACCGCCGGGCCCCCTCTCGTCGCCCGGCACGACGCCGACTACTTCCTCTCCCGGCGGCTCGCCGGAACCCTGCGGACGTGGGAGCACCCGCACGTCCACGGGGCGAACCTCGGCGTGTCCGCCGAGGCGTACCTGCGGGTGGGCGGGTTCGCGCCCCTGCCGACCGGCGAGGACCACGACCTCGCGGCCCGGCTCGCCGCGACGGGGCACCGCATCGCCCGCACCGACGAGCACCCGGTCCACACCGCGGCCCGGCTGCACGGACGCGCCCCGGGCGGCCTCGCCGACCTGCTGGCCACCCTGCACCCCGAGAGCCCGGCCGTGAGCCCGGCCGGGCACGACACATGACGATCACGGCGGTGGCGGTGGCGGTGGTGGCGACCGTGGCTGTCGCCGTCGTCGTCGTTGCGGCGGCGCCACCCACCCCGGGCCGTCAGGGACGGGGGTTGCCCTGTTCCGGGTCGTCGTCGGGGGTCTGCCAGCTGCTGCCGCGCTGCGCCTCGCCCCCGGCGGGGTCGCCGCCGTGGGCGGGCGTGGTGCTGCGGGTGCGGTGCGCGGCGCGGCGACGGCCGGCGACGAACATGGCGATGAGGCCGGCGACCACCACTACGCCCACCAGGACGAGGGCGAGCGAGGCGCCGCCCGAGGCGGCCAGGACGATATGGCTGTGAGTCTGCATGCCCGCTCGTGTACCCGATCTTCGGCAGGACGTGCAGGTCCGGGAGGGTGAGAAAACGGCGAGGCGCGCACGGCCCGGCCGCCGCCGCACACAGTAGCCCTGCGCATAGTAGCTATGTACATAGTTGCCATGTACTCTATCTGTCATGAGCAAGGGATCACCGTGCCCCACACCCGGCTTCCTGGTGTGGCGGCTCGCCAACAAGTGGCGCGTCGCCGTCGACCGCGCGGTGGCGCCGCTGGGCCTCACGCACGCGCAGTACTCACTGGTCGCGTCGCTGCACGGCATGCAGCGCGCCGGTGAGCGGCCCAGTCAGCGCCGGCTCGCCGACCACGTCGGCATGGAGGCGCTGTACGTCTCCAAGCTGGCGCGCGCCCTGGAGTCGGCCGGGCTGATCGAGCGCACCCGCGACCCCCGCGACCCGCGCGCCGTGCAACTCGCCCTCACCGAGCAGGGCCAGGCCGTGACCCGGCAGGCCGTCGCGGTGGTCCAGGAACTGCTCCAGCAGCTCCTTGAGCCGCTCGGCGGGCTCGACGCGCCCCGGACACGCGCGTTCGTCGACGAACTGACGACCCTGCTCGACGCACCTCTGGCACCCCCCGCGCCACCTGCTCCACCCGCAGCGCCTGCTCCACCCGCGCCACCCGCTCCACCCGTACTCGACGACGAGAGCACGCAGGAGACCACCCCATGACCACCACCGCCCCCGCAGCCGACCCCCGCGCCCTCGGCCTCGCCCACTACGCCGCCCGCGGTGTCCTGGAGCACGTCCTCGCCCGGCACGGCGTCACGTTCGAACAGCAGATCGCCCTGCGTGCCGCCGCCACCGCCGACACCCCGCAGACACCGGACGACCTCGTCGCACAGGTCCAGGTCACCCTCAAGACGGACCCGGCCGGCATCCGCGTCACGCTCGACGAGCTGCTGGCGCGGCAACTGCTCGTCGCCGACGGGGCGCACCTGCGCGCCACGGACGCGGGCCACACGCTGTTGTCCGTCATCGGTACGGAGGCCGCCCCGCTCACCGCCCGCATCTGGGGCGGGATACCGGCCGCCGACCTGGCCGCCACCGGACGCGTCCTGGCCCTGGTCAGGGAGCGCGCCGACGCGGAACTCGCAGCCTTGCGCAAGTGACCGGAATACTCCGGTACTTCCGTATCGGCCCGAACGCCTGAGCCCCCGAGAGTGCCTCCGTCCTGTGGGTAGGACGCAGACGCACTCCGGGGGCTTTTTGACCGGTGGTCGGCTCCGGTGCGGACCTCGGGCGTCGGCTCGGGCATCGGCACGGCTGTCGACGTGGCAGGCGCGCGGCGGTCACTGAACGCTGCCCTGCGGTGTGCGATGTGTGAGGTGAACCACGATGCCCCGGGCATGAGACCGAAACGGGCACGAAACGGAGCCTCGCGGTGGCCAAACGGGCACGGCGGGCACCGGGGGCGCCCGCTTCCCCGGACGGGTGTGCGCCACCTCGAACGTGTCGACGTCAGGTGTCGCGGACGCGAAGTGTGTGCGTCGATGGCAGGTGGTGCACGGCATCCGCCATTCGCGTCGGCATATGTGCGGGGGTGTTCGCCGCGACAAGCGGCGCGGGCCAATGATGCTTACGCGCAAGTAAGGATGTGTTGTTTCGCTTCCGATAACCACAAACAGGGAGGCTGGTACGGGCAGTGGCCATTCCGATACGGTTGTGCCAGCACGGGATCGCGGGTTTTCGCGATCCGTCCGACGTCCGCGCGACCCCACCGCGCCTCCAATCGAGATTTCCGGGGCGTCGTTCCCCCCGGACTCTCCGTTTCGCGCCGGTGCCCGCGTCGAGTCCATATAAAGGGGGGCCAAGGCACAGTGACCCAGGATGCAGGTTCCGGTGCTTCCAGACGGGCGCACTCCACTGCCATGCGAAGACCGGATCGGTCTGTCGAACGCAGTCGAACACACATCACCTCCGCCGTGCCGCTGTACTCGGCCCGCGTATCGCAAACCTCACTTCCGACTTGTGTTTTGACGCGGTCGGAACGGAGTTATTGCATTGTCTTTCCGCGAGCCCCCGCGACCATGACGGCATCGGTCATCTCCCTGCCATGAACCGGCCACTCCGGCGACATGTTGTGGCGCGCCGACGTGCCTTCCGGCCGGCCGGACCTGAGGCGCCGCCGCTTCGGCCTCGGGCGTGCCCCGTGTTCGGCAGTCGGGTGCCATGACCCGTTGACGCGTCTCTGACGTGCGCGTACTTGCGGAACCCCGTTGTGAGTGAGGGGCCCCGCACGCGCTCGGCGAGGCGGCCCAGCCGTCGCCTGCGGCCGTCGGGCAGGTGACGTGTAAGCGGCATACAGTTGGCGCGAAGTTGGTGTTTCAGGGGCCATCTACCGCGTGCTGGCTTGTTATCGGGGGATGCCTGGCCGGAAATTGACGGTCCTATGTCCTGAGGGTGTCGGGCAATGCGCCCGATGTTGCCCTCCCGGTACCTTCTCGGCTGCCCTTCTCGTCATGGGACCGGGCAGGATTCGTTGTGTCCACCGGGCAGGAGCCGACCTCCGCCCGCCTCTCGGGGGAGTGTCCAGAGTCGGTAAATTCCGTAAGTCGGCGCGGTAAATTCCGCACGGCTGCGCACGTCGGTACGCGTTCGCGCGTACCTGACAAGCATTCCCTCACCTGGGGTGGGGGTCATCCTGTAACACGGCTGCAATGTGTCCGAGCGTGAATAGTCCTCGGTTGACAATTACTTGAGCGCTGGCTTGACTATCGGCCGTTGTCTCGGCGCATTGGCCGAGAAAAGCTCGGGCCAATTCGGCCAGCAGATGTTGAGTTCCAGCGAACGACTGACGGGGGCGGAGACTGCCATGTGCGAATCAGCACGAGTGGACGCCGGTACTGTCGCTGTCATCGGGGCCGCACTCGCGGCGCCGGTGCGGGCGGAACGGGTTCCCGGTGTACTGGCCGAGCTGACCGGTGTGCCGCTGCCCGCGGACCGGACGGCCGAACTGGAGTCGGCGTGGAGGGCCTGCGAGGACGCGGGTGTCCACGCGGACGGCCCGACGGGCGTCGGCGTGTTCCTGGCCGCCGGCGGCCGGGGCGCGGACGACGACGCGGAGCACGCCGGTGAACTGGCGCGTGTCCTCGGCTTATCCGGACCGCGGCGCGCCGGGGACGACCCCGTCGCCGACGCCGTGGCCGCTGTGCGGTCCGGGGAGTGCGATGTCGCGCTGGTCGGCGCGGTTGCCTCGGGTGGTGCGATTGCCTGGAGCGGCGCGGGTGGTGCGGTTGCCTCGGGTGGTGCGGACGCCGCCGCTGGTGCGGGTGGCTCGGGTGGGCCGGATGCCTCCGGGGGTGCGGACGACACAGATGGTGCGGTTGTCTCTGGTGGCACGGGTGGCACGGGTGGCACGGGTGGCCCGAGTGCCGCGGGTGACTCGGGCGGTGCGGGTGGCGCGTTCGTCGTGATCGCACGTGCCGACGGGCCGCGGACCGCGACCTTCGGCTATCTCCTCGGCCCCGACTCCACATGGCCCGACAACGTTTCCTCCCTCGCCGAAGCCGCCCTGGCCGCAGGGCGCCCCGCTCCCGGTCGCTCGGTTCCCGGCGGCTCCGCTTCCTCTGACGACGACTCCACCCCCGACGAAACCCCCGTCCCCGTCACCCTGTCCGCCCACAGCCCGGACGCGCTGCGTGCCCGTGCCGCAGGGCTGCACGCGCTGCTCGGTGCCGAGCCGGAGCTGCCGGTCGTCGATCTCGCCTACTCCCTCGCCACGACCCGGCCCGCCCTCGCCCACCGTGCCGTCCTCGTCGGCGGGAACCGCGCCCGGCTCGCCGGTGACCTGCTCGCCCTCAGCGAGGGCCGGCTGCCGCTGCCGGGGCTCACCCTGCCCGTCCGGGAGCACCCGGCCGGGGCGCCCGCGGCGGACGGACCCGTCTTCGTGTTCCCCGGGCACGGGCCGCAGTGGCCGGGCATGGCCGACGAACTGCTCGCCGCCTCACCGGTGTTCGCCGAGCATCTGCACGCCTGCGCGGAGGCCCTCGCCCCGCACGTCGACTGGCCGGTCCTCGACGTCCTGCGCGGCGTCCCGGGCACGCCGTCCCTGGAACGGCCGGACGTGGGCCAGCCCGCGCTCTGGGCGATGATGGTGTCCCTGTCCGCCCTGTGGCGGTCCTGGGGCGTACGGCCTGGCGCCGTGATCGGCTCCAGCGTCGGTGAGATCCCGGCCGCGACAGTCGCGGGCGCGCTGTCCGTCGAGGACGGCGCGCGCGCCGTGGCCCTGTTCAGCCAGGCGCAGGTGCACCTGCTCGAACAGGGCGTGATGCTGTCCGTCCTCGCGCACGCCGACGACGTACGCGAGCGGCTCGCCCGGTACGAGGGTCTCGACCTGGCCGCCGTGCACGGCCCCCGCTCGGTCCTGGTCTCCGGCACCGAGGACGCGGCCACCGAACTCCTCGCCGAACTGGCCGCCGACGGCGTCAGGGCCAGGAGCATCGCCATCCGGCTCGCGGCGCACGGCCGCCAGGTCGACTCCATCCTCGACTCGCTGCGCGCCGACCTGGACTGGGTCCGCCCCCGCGCGACGGACGTACCGATCTACATGGCCACCACGGGCGCACGCGTCGACCCGCTCACGCTCACCGTGGACCACTGGTGCCGCGACGTGCGCGGCACCGCGAACCTCCACGGCGCCACGCGTGCCGCCCTCGCCGACGGGCACCGCCTCTTCCTCGAACCGAGCCCGCACCCCGTCCTCACCAGGGCCGTACAGGAGACCGCCGAGGACGCCGGTGTCGAGGCCGCCGTCGTCGGCACGCTGCGCAGGGACCGGGGCGGCGCCGACCAGACGACCGCCGCGCTCGCCGAACTGCACGCGCACGGCGTGCTGCCCGACTGGAACGCGGTGTTCGCGGGCCGCGACGCACGCGCCGTGCCGCTGCCGCCCTACCCGCTGCACGCGGCCCCCGAGGCCGCCCCCGCAGCGTCGTTCGCCGACCGGGTGTCGGCCGCCCCCGACCGCACCGCGTTCCTGCTCGACGTCGTCCGCGCCCAGGTGGCCACCGTCGTCGGCGGCACCGTCACCGGGGACTCCGGGACCACCGGCGGCACCCCGTACGACGCCGACATCGACGCGCCGCTGCTCGAACTCGGCGTCGACTCGGCGGGCGCGGTGTCCCTGCGCAACCTCCTGAACGCCGCCACCGGCCTGAACCTGCCCGTGTCGGCGGTGTTCGACAACCCGACGTGCCGAGGCCTCGCCCGGCACATCGACCGGGTCCTGCTCGGCGTCCCCGTCGACGACGACGAGCCGATCGCCGTGACGGCGGCCGTCGACGACGACCCGATCGCGATCGTGGCGATGAGCTGCCGACTGCCCGGCGGTGTGCGCAGCCCCGAGGACCTGTGGGAGTTCCTCGTCGCGGAGGGCGACGGCGTCACCGCGTTCCCCAACGACCGCGGCTGGGACCTGGAGGGCCGCTACGACGAGGACGCCGAGCGCGCGGGCGGCTACTACCAGCGCGAGGCCGGTTTCCTGCACGACGTCCACCAGTTCGACCCCGAGTTCTTCGGGATCTCGCCGCGCGAGGCCCTCGCGATGGACCCGCAGCAGCGGCTGCTCCTGGAGATCTCCTGGGAGGCGATCGAACGCGCGGGCATCGACCCGACGGGCCTGCGCGGCAGCCGGGCCGGTGTGTTCGTGGGCGCGATGGCGATGGACTACGCGCCGAAGCTGCACGAGGCCCCCGCGGACCTGGAGGGCTATCTGCTCACCGGCAACACCGCGAGCGTCGCGTCCGGCAGGCTCTCGTACACGTTCGGATTCGCGGGTCCCGCCGTCACCGTCGACACGGCGTGCTCGTCGTCGCTGACCGCTCTGCACATGGCCGTGCAGTCGCTGCGGCGCGGCGAGTGCCCCCTCGCGCTCGCGGGCGGCGTCACGACCATGTCGACGCAGGGCCTGTTCGTGGAGTTCAGCCGTCAGCGCGCGCTCGCCCCCGACGGGCGGTGCAAGGCGTTCTCGGCGAGCGCGGACGGCTTCGGCCTCGCCGAGGGCGCCACGATGGTGGTCCTCGAGCGGCTGTCCGACGCGCGCCGCAACGGACACCCCGTGCTCGCGCTGATCAAGGGCACCGCCATCAACCAGGACGGCGCGTCCAACGGCCTCACCGCCCCCAGCGGCCCCGCGCAGCGCAGGGTGATCCGGCAGGCCCTCGCCGACGCGGGCGTCCCCGCCGCCGAGGTCGACGCCGTCGAGGCGCACGGCACCGGCACCCGCCTCGGCGACCCCATCGAGGCGGACGCCCTCCTGGCCACGTACGGCCAGGACCGGCCCGCGGACCGACCGCTGTGGCTCGGGTCGGTGAAGTCCAACATCGGCCACACCCAGGCGGCCTCCGGCGTCGCGGGGCTCATCAAGATGGTGCTCGCGCTGCGCCACGGCGTCCTGCCCCGCAGCCTGCACATCACCGAGCCCACCCCGCACGTCGACTGGACGACCGGCGCGGTGTCGCTGGTCACCGAGGCCACGCCGTGGCCCGAGGCGGGCCGGCCCCGGCGGGCCGGCGTGTCCTCGTTCGGCATCAGCGGCACCAACGCCCACGCCGTCCTGGAGCAGGCGCCCGAGGAGAACCCGGCCGAACCGCCGTCGGCGTCGGGCCCGGTTCCGCTGGTGCTCTCCGCCCGTACGGAGGAGGCCCTGCGCGCCCACGCCGGGCAACTCGCCCCGGTGGTGGCCAGGTTCGCCCCGGCGGACGTGGCGTCCACCCTGCTGTCGCGGTCGGCCTTCGACCACCGCGCCGTGGTGGTGGCGGGCGGCACCGACGCGCTGGCGGCAGTGGCAGGCGGCATGGAGTCGGCCCGGGTTGCCGTAGGCGTGGCGCGCCCCGCGGGGCAGGTGGCGTTCGTGTTCCCGGGTCAGGGTTCGCAGTGGCTCGGCATGGGTGCGGATCTTGCCGCGTCGTCGCCGGTGTTCCGTGCGTCGTTGGACGCGTGTGCCGAGGCGTTGGCTCCGTTCGTGGACTGGTCGTTGTACGAGGTCCTCGGTGACGCGGCCGCGTTGGAGCGGGTGGATGTGGTGCAGCCCGCGTTGTGGGCGGTGATGGTGTCGCTGGCGGCGCTGTGGCGTTCGTACGGTGTGGAGCCGGACGCGGTGGTGGGTCACAGTCAGGGGGAGATCGCGGCGGCTCATGTGGCGGGTGCGTTGTCCCTGGAGGACGCCGCGAAGGTGGTGGCGCTGCGGAGCAAGGCGATTGTGGCGTTGTCGGGCCGGGGCGGCATGGTGTCGCTGGCCGTGACCGTCGAGCAGGTGCGGGAGCGTATAGCGCGCTGGGACGGGCGTATATCGGTGGCCGCGGTCAATGGGCCTCGTTCGGTGGTGGTGGCGGGTGACGCGGACGCGCTGGACGAGTTGATGGAGTCCTGCGCGGTCGATGAGGTGCGGGCCCGGCGGGTGCCGGTGGACTACGCCTCGCACTCGTCGCACGTCGAGCGCATCGAGGATGCCTTGGCGGAGGCCCTTGCGGGGGTGGAGCCGCGGGAGGCCGGTGTGCCGATGCTGTCCACGGTCACCGGTGAGTGGCTGACGGGGACCGAGGTGGGTGCCGGGTACTGGTACCAGAACCTGCGCAACACCGTGCGGTTCGAGGACGCGACCCGTGGTCTGACGGAGCGTGGCGTCGGCGTGTTCGTCGAGTGCAGCCCCCACCCCGTCCTCACCATCGGCGTGCGCGAGACGGTGGAGGCCGCGGAGCGCGACGCCGTCGTCGTGGGCACGCTGCGCCGGACCGACGGCGACCTCGACCGGTTCCTGCTCTCCGCCGCCGAGGCGTACGTGGAGGGCCTGCCGTTCGACTGGAGTGCCGTGGTGCCCGCGGGACGCACCGTCGACCTGCCCACCTACCCCTTCCGGCGCCGGCGGTTCTGGCTCGACGAGACGGCCCGCCCGACGGCGGCCGGCGACCCCGCCCTTGAGGAGTTCTGGTCCGCGGTGGAGCGTGGCGACCTCGCGGCCACGCTGGACGTGCCCGCCGACGCGCCCCTCACCGACGTCCTGCCGAGCCTCGCCGACTGGCGCCGCCGCACGCAGGAGCGGTCCGCCGTCGACTCCTGGCGGCACCGCGTCACCTGGCGGCCCCTCGCCGCCTCCGACGCCCCGGCCCTGACCGGCACCTGGCTCGTCGTCGGCTCCCCGGCCGAGGCGGAGCACCCGTGGCGGGCCGCGGCCGTCGACGCGCTGCGCGCCCACGGCGCCGACGTCCTGGAGATCGACGTCACGACCGACGGAGCGGGTGACGAGGCGGCCGACGGAACGGGTGCCGAGGCGGCCGGCGGAACGGCCGAGGAGGCGGCCGACGCCACGATCGCCCGCACAGCCGACGCGCTGCGCGCCCTGGACGTCGTCCCCAGCGGAGTGCTGTCCCTCCTCGCCCTCGACGAGCGGCCCGACGCCGCGTCGCCGACCGTCCCGAACGGCCTCTCCGGCACGCTCGCCCTCGTACGGGCGCTCGGCGACGCCGGGATCGACGCGCCGCTGTGGCTGGCCACGACCGGCGCGGTGTCCGTCGGACGGTCCGACCCGCTGACCCGCCCCGTACAGAGCCAGACCTGGGGTCTCGGCCTCTCCGTCGGCCTGGAGCACCCCGAACGCTGGGGCGGCCTGGTGGACCTGCCCCCGGCCCCCGACGCCAGGACCACCGGGCGGCTCGCCGCCGTCCTCGCCGGACCGTCGGACGAGGACCAACTCGCGATCCGTGCCTCCGGCGTGTCCGTACGACGGCTGCTGCCCGCCCCCGCACCGGCCGACGCGCCCGCCTGGCGCGCCACGGGCACCGTACTGATCACCGGTGGCACCGGCGCCATCGGCGGCCACGTCGCCCGCTGGCTCGCCGCCAACGGCGCCGAGCACATCGTCCTGACCAGCCGCAGCGGCATGGACGCGCCCGGCGCGAGCGAACTGCGGGACGAGCTGACCGGGCTCGGCGTGCGGACCACGATCGCCGCCTGCGACGCCGCCGACCGCACCGCGCTCGCCGACCTGTTCGCCCGGCTCGACGCCGACGGCACCCCCGTCCGCTCGGTCTTCCACGCCGCGGGCACCGTGCCGTCCCTGCCGCTCGCGGAGACCGGCACCGCCGACCTCGCGTACGCCCTCGGCGCCAAGGCCGTCGGCGCCGCCCACCTGGACGAGCTGTGCGCCGGACGCGAACTCGACGCGTTCGTGCTGTTCTCCTCCGGGTCCGCGGTATGGGGCAGCGGCGACCTCGGCGCGTACGGCGCCGCCAACGCCTTCCTCGACGGCCTCGCCCAGCGCCGCCGCGCCGAAGGGCTGCCCGCCACCTCGGTGTCCTGGGGCATGTGGGCGGGCGGCGGCATGGTCACCGGCGACCTAGACGACCAGCTGCGCCGCCGCGGCCTGCGCCCCATGCGGCCGCAGCTCGCGGTCGGCGCGCTCGCCACCGCCCTCGCGACGGGCGAGACGACCCTGACGGTCGCCGACGTCGACTGGGCCCGCTTCGCCCCCGGCTTCACCGCGGCCCGCTCCCGCCCGCTCATCGGCGAGATACCCGGCGTCGTCGCGCTCGCCGAGCAGGACGTCGTGGACGAGCCGGCCGCGGGCGGCGCCCTCGCCGAACGCCTCGCCGGGCTCAACGACGCCGACCGGCACCGCCTCCTGCTCGACCTGGTCCGCGGCCACGCCGCGGCGGTCCTCGGCCACGAGGGACCCGACACCGTCACGCCCGACCGGGCGTTCCGCGAACTGGGCGTCGACTCCCTCACCGCCATCGAGCTGCGCAAGCGACTCAACACCGCCACCGGCGTACGGCTGCCCGCCACCGTCGTCTTCGACCACCCGACGCCGGAGGCCCTCGCCGAACAGCTGCACTCCGTGGTGCTCGGCGAGCGGCAGACCGCGCCCGCCGCGCCCACGGGCACCGCCACGGCGGCCCGCGCCGACGACGACCCGATCGCCGTGGTCGCGATGAGCTGCCGCTACCCCGGCGGTGTCCGCGGCCCCGAGGACCTGTGGTCGCTCGTCGTCGAAGGGCGCGACGCCGTCGGCGCGTTCCCCGACGACCGGGGCTGGGACACCGACCGCCTGTACCCGGCCGACGCCGGGGACCACGGCCGCAGCACCACCCTGGAAGGCGCCTTCCTCGACGGGGCGGGCGGCTTCGACGCGGGATTCTTCGGCATCGCCCCGCGCGAGGCCCTGGCGATGGACCCGCAGCAGCGGCAGGTGCTCGAACTGGCCTGGGAGGCCTTCGAACGGGCCGGTATCGACCCGTCCTCCGTACGCGACAGCCTCACCGGCGTCTTCGTCGGCGCCTCCCCACAGGGCTACGCGGGCACCCTGGAACAGGCCGCGCCCGAGATGGACGGCTACCGGCTCACCGGTGACGCGCTGAGTGTCGTCTCGGGCCGCATCGCCTACTTCCTCGGCCTGCGCGGGCCCGCCGTCACCGTGGACACCGCCTGCTCGTCGTCCCTGGTGGCCCTGCACCTCGCGGTGCAGGCGCTGCGGTCGGGGGAGTGCTCGATGGCCCTCGCGGGCGGCACGGCGATCATGGCGTCGCCGACGCCCTTCGCCGAGTTCAGCCTCCAGGGCGGCCTCGCCCCCGACGGCCGCTGCAAGCCCTTCGCGGACGCCGCCGACGGCGTCGGCTGGGGCGAGGGCGCCGGCCTGATCCTCCTCGAACGGCTCTCCGACGCACGGGCCAACGGCCACGAGGTGCTCGCCGTCGTCCGGGGCTCCGCCACCAACCAGGACGGCGCCTCCAACGGCCTGTCCGCGCCCAGCGGACCCGCGCAGCAGCGCGTCATCCAGGCCGCCCTCGCCAACGCGGGCCTCTCCACCGGCGACGTGGACGCCGTCGAGGGCCACGGCACCGGCACCCGCCTCGGCGACCCCATCGAGGCGCAGGCACTCCTCGCCACCTACGGCCAGGGCCGCCCCGCCGACCGGCCGCTGCTCCTCGGCGCCCTGAAGTCCAACATCGGCCACACCCAGGCCGCTTCGGGCATCGCGGGCGTCATCAAGATGGTGCAGGCGATGCGCCACGGCGTGCTCCCGCGCACCCTCCACCTCGACCGCCCCTCCGAGCACGTGGACTGGACGACCGGCGCCGTCGAACTCCTCCCCGAGCAGCGGCCGTGGCCCGACGCGGGCCGCCCGCGGCGCGCCGCCGTCTCCGCGTTCGGCGTCAGCGGCACCAACGGCCACGTCATCCTCGAACAGGCCGACAACCTCGAACAGGCCGACATCCTCGAAAAGACCGAACCCGCCCCCGGGCAGGACCCCGCCGTTTCCGCCGCTCCCGCCGCCGAGCCCGTCGGCCGCACCCTCGCCTGGGCGCTGTCCGCCCGCGACACCGCCGCGCTGCGCGAGCAGGCCGCCCGTCTCGCCGCCACCGTCGACGCGCGCCCGGACCTCGACCCGGCGGACGTCGCCGCGACCCTCGCCACCGGCCGGGCCGCGCTCGACCACCGCGCGGTCGTCCTCGGCACCGGCACGCCCGCCCTGCGCGCGGGACTCGACGCCCTCGCCGCGGGCACCGACGACGCGGCCGTCGTCCGCGGCGCCCCCGACGGCGGCAGGCTCGCCGTGCTGTTCTCCGGACAGGGCTCCCAGCGCGTCGGCATGGGCCGCGACCTGTACGCGGCACACCCCGTGTTCGCCGACGCCCTCGACGAGGCGTTCGCCCACCTCGACCCGCACCTCGACGTGCCGCTGCGCGACATCGTCTTCGGCGACGACCAGGCCGTCCTGGACCGCACCGAGTACGCCCAGCCCGCCCTGTTCGCCGTCGAGGTCGCCCTCTACCGGCTGTGGGAGTCCTGGGGCATGCGGCCCGACGCCCTCGCGGGCCACTCGATCGGCGAGCTGGCCGCCGCGCATGTCGCGGGCGTCTTCTCACTGGCCGACGCCGGCGCGATCGTCGCCGCCCGCGGCGCGCTCATGCAGGCACTGCCCGCGGGTGGCGTCATGGTCGCGGTGCGCGCCACCGAGGACGAGATCGCACCGCAGTGCACCGAGCACGTCGGCATCGCCGCCATCAACGGCCCCGACTCGCTGGTGCTCTCCGGCCGCGAGCACGAGGTGATGCAGCTCGCCGACCGCCTGAAGGCGCAGGGCCGCAAGGTGACCCGGCTGCGGGTCAGCCACGCCTTCCACTCGCCGCTGATGGAACCGATGCTCGCGGAGTTCCGCCGCGTCGTCGAGGCCGCCACCGCCCACCCGCCGACCCTGCCGATCGTGTCCACCCTGACCGGCGAGCGGGTCGACGCCGGGGAACTCGCCGCGCCGGACCACTGGGTCCAGCACGTGCGCAGGCCCGTACGGTTCGCCGACGGCGTCACCACGCTCGTCGCGCAGGGCGTCACGACGATGGTGGAGGTCGGACCCGGCAGCGTGCTCACCGCGATGGGCCAGGACAGTGCCCCCGGCGCCGTGTTCGTGCCCACGCTGCGCTCCGACCGCCCCGAACCCGACACGCTGGCCCTCGCCGCCGCCCACCTGTACGTGCGGGGCGCCGACCTCGACCTCGCGGCCGCCCTCGGCGCCCACGGCACCCACGTGGACCTGCCCACCTACGCGTTCCAGCACGAGCGGTACTGGCTGACCGCGGCCGTCGCCCCCGCGGGCGACGGCGCGACGGCGGCCCTCGGTGTCGCCACGGGCGACCACCCGCTGCTGCGCGCCGCGGTCGCGCTGCCCGACTCCGACGGGGTCGTCTTCACCGGCAGGCTCTCCACGCGGACCCAGCCCTGGCTCGCCGACCACGGCGTCGGCGACCGGGTCCTGTTCCCCGGCACCGGCTTCCTCGACCTCGCCCTGCACGCCGCAGGACACTGCGGGCTCGACACGGTCGAGGAACTGACCCTGCACGCACCGCTCGTCCTGCCCGAGCGCGGGGGCCGCGACCTGCGCGTCACGGTCGGCGCGGCCACCGAGGACGCCGCGGGCACGGCGAGCGGCAGGCGGAGCGTCCGCGTGCACTCGCGCGCCGACGACGCCGACCGGGACGCGCCGTGGACGGAGCACGCGACGGGCACCCTCACGACGGGCGAGGCCCCGGCGACCGAGCTGTCCGAGTGGCCGCCCCGGGGTGCGGCCCCGATGGACGCCGACGGCATCTACGACCGCCTCGTCGAACTCGGCTACGGCTACGGGCCGGTGTTCCGCGCGGTGCGCGCGGCCTGGAGCCTCGGCTCCGACGTGTACGTCGAGGTGTCCCTGCCCGAGGGCACCGGCGGCGAGGGCTTCAGCGTGCATCCCGCGCTGCTCGACGCCTCCCTGCACGCGCCGGTCCTGCGCGCCCTCGACGAGAGCGGCGGCGGCCCCCGGCTGCCGTTCAGCTTCACCGGGGTGCGGCTGCACGCCGTCGGCGCCTCGACGCTGCGGGTGCGCTGGACGCCGACGGGGCAGGACGAGATGTCGCTGGCCGTCGCGGACCCGGCGGGCAGGCCCGTCGCCACGGTCGAGTCCCTCGTGATGCGGCCGGTGGACCTCCGCAGGGCCGCGCCAGGGACCGCCGACGCCCTGTTCTCGCTGGAGTGGGAGCCCGCCGCCGGGTCCGCGGAGGAGCGGCAGGTCGCGCTCGCCGTACTCGGCGCGGACGGTTCCGGTGATCACGCGGACGGTTCCGGTGGCCACGCGGACGGTTCCGGTGGCCACGCGGACGGCCTCGGCGCTCTCGCGGCCGACCTCGGCTCCGACGTACCGGTCGTGTCCGGATTCGGCGCCCTGGACGGCGTCACCGACCTGCTCGCCCTCTGCCCTCGCCCGGCAGGCACGTACGACGCGGCAGGCACGGACGATGCGGCAGGCACGGACGACACGTACTCCACGCACGACACATACGACACGGACGGTGCGGTCGGCGCGGACGCGCAGGCAGTGCGCGACGCCCTGTCCTGGGCGCTCGCCCTCGCCAAGGGCTGGCTCGCCGACGAGCGGACGGCCGGGACGCGCCTGGTGTTCGTCACCCGTGGCGCCGTCGCCACCGGGACGCCCGACCCGGCGCAGGCCGCCGTGTGGGGGCTCGTGCGCTCGGCCCAGACCGAGAACCCCGGCCGGTTCGCGCTGATCGACCTCGACGGCGCCGCGGAGTCCGCCCTCGCCGTACGGGCCGCGCTGGCCTCCGGTGAACCCCAGTCCGCGGTGCGGGCGGGAGCGGTCACCGCGCCGAGGCTCGCCCGCGCCACCGCCGACCACCTGCTCGCACCGCCCGCCGAGGGCCCCTGGCGCCTCGACGTCCCGGCCCGCGGCTCCCGTGGCTCCCTGGACGGCCTCGCCCTGGTGCCGCACCCCGAGGCCGAGGCGCCCCTCGCGCCGGGCCAGGTGCGGGTCGCCGTACGGGCCGCCGGCCTCGACTACCGGGACGTCCTCGTCGCCCTCGGCACCCACCACGGCGAGGGCGGGCCGGGCAGCGAACCCGACGGCGTGGTGACCGAGGTCGCGGGCGTCGTGACGGAGGTCGGCGCGGCGGTGACCGACCTCGCCGTCGGCGACCGCGTCCTCGGCATGGCCGCCAAGGGCTTCGGGCCGCTCGCGGTCGCCGACCGCAAGCTCCTCGCCCCGGTGCCCGCCGGCTGGTCCTTCGCCCACGCCGCGTCCGTGCCGCTCGCGTTCCTCACGGCCTACTACGCCCTGCACGACCTGGCGGACCTGCGCCCCGGCGAGGCCGTGCTCGTGCACGACGCGGCGGGCGACGTCGGCCTCGCGGCCGTGCGGCTCGCCCGCCACTGGGGCGCGGAGGTGTACGCGACGGCGAGCCCCGCCGACCAGGACGCCGTACGCGCGGCGGGCGTGCCCGACACGCACCTGGCGTCCTCGCTCGACACCGGCTTCGCGGCACGGTTCGCCGCCGAGACCGGCGGGCGCGGCGTGAAGGTCGTCCTCAACTCGCTGGTACGGGAGCTGGTGGGCGCCTCGCGGGAGCCCTCCGAGGACTCCCCGGAGCTGCGGGAGTTCGTGCGGGCCTCCCTGGAACTGCTGCCCGACGGCGGCCGGTTCATCGAGCTGGGCAAGGCCGACGTCCCCGAGCCCGACGACCTGCCGCCCGGCGTCAAGTACGCCACGTTCGACCAGACGCAGCCGGACCCCGACCGCTTCCAGGACATGCTGGCCGAGGTGCTGGAGCTGTTCGCGGCGGGCGCCCTCAGCCCCCTGCCGGTGCGTGTCTGGGACGTCCGCCGCGCACCCGAGGCGTTCCGCCACCTCAGTGAGGGCCGGCACGCGGGCAAGGTCGTCCTGACGGTGCCCGCCCCGCTCGACCCGGACCGCACGGTCCTGGTCACCGGCGGCCTCGGCACGCTCGGCGCCCTGGTGGCCCGGCACCTCGTCACCGAACGCGGTGCCCGCAACCTCGTCCTCACCGGACGCAAGGGTCTCGCGACCGACGGCGCGCGGGAGTTGCGCGACGACCTTGCGGCCCTCGGCGCCGAGGTGACCGTCGCGGCCTGCGACGTGTCCGACCGTGCCGCGCTCGCCGCGCTCCTCGCCTCCCTCGACCGGCCGCTCGGCGCCGTCGTGCACGCGGCGGGCGTCGTCGACGACGGGGTCCTCGACGCGCTCACGCCCGAGCGGGTGGACCGCGTCCTCGGCCCGAAGGTCGACGGCCTGCTGCACCTGGACGAGCTGACCCGGGACGCCGACCTGTCCGCGTTCGTCGTCTTCTCCTCGGCGGCCGGGATACTCGGCAGCGCGGGCCAGGCGAGCTACGCGGCGGCCAACGCGGCACTGGACGCACTCGTCCGGCGCCGCCACGCCCTCGGTCTGCCCGGCGTCTCCCTGGCGTGGGGCATGTGGGCGGCGGCGAGCGGCATGACGGCGGGCCTCGCCGCCGACGACCGGGCCCGGCTCGGCCGCTCCGGCATCCTCGAACTGCCCACCGACACCGCCCTCGCGCTGCTCGACGCCGCGACACGGGACGACCGCGCCGCACTCGTGCCGGTCCTCCTCGACACCGCGACGCTGCGCGGCCAGGCGGCGGACGGGACGCTGCCCCCGACGCTGCGGGGCCTGGTCCGCGCACCCGCCCGCCGCGTCACGGCGGCGCCCGCCGCCGTGGGCGCGACCTTCACCGACACCGTCGCGGCGCAGTCCGCGGCGGACCGCGAGCAGACGGTCCTCGACCTGGTCTGCGCGCAGGTCGCCGCGGTCCTCGGCCACTCCGCGGGCACCCAGGTCGACCCCGGCCGCGCCCTCCAGGACCTCGGCTTCGACTCGCTGACCTCCGTGGAGCTGCGCAACCGCCTCACCGCGGCCACCGGCCTGCGGCTGCCCTCGACGCTGGTGTTCGACCACCCGTCGGCGGCGGCGATCACCCGGCACGTCCTGACGCTGCTCCCGAGCGCCGAGCCCGAGGCGGAGACCGGCGTACTGGACCAACTGGACCGGCTGGAGAGCACGCTGCTCGCCCTCACCGACGACGGCACCGCCACCAAGGTCGACCTCCGGCTGCGGGCCCTGCTCGCCCGGTGGAGCGACGCACGCGCCGACGACGCCGCCGACGACGCCGGGTCCGACGACCTCTCCGCGGCCACCGACGACGAACTCTTCGGCTACCTCGACAACGAACTCGAGACCTCGTGACCGGGTCGGACCGCAACGATCTCGCCCGCCCCGCCGTAAGGAGCACACGCCAGATGCAGAACGAGGACAAGCTCCGCGACTACCTCAAGCGGGCCACCACCGATCTGCGCACCGCACGCCGTCGCCTGCGCGAGGTCGAGGAGCGGGAGAACGAGCCCATCGCCATCATCGGGATGAGCTGCCGCTACCCCGGCGGCGTCGAGTCGCCGGAGGACCTGTGGCAGCTGGTCTCCGAAGGCCGCGACGCCGTGGTGGAGTTCCCGTCCGACCGCGGCTGGGACGTCGCGTCCCTGTACGACCCGGACCCGGACCACGCGGGCACCTCGATCACCCGGCACGGCGGCTTCCTGGAGGGCGCCGCGGGCTTCGACCCGGCGTTCTTCGGCCTCAGCCCCCGCGAGGCCCTGGCGACGGACCCGCAGCAGCGGCTCCTCCTGGAGACCTCCTGGGAGGCGTTCGAACGCGCCGGCATCGACCCGGCGCAGGTCAGGGACAGCAGAACCGGTGTGTTCGCGGGCGTCATGTACAACGACTACGCGATGCGGCTGCCCGAGGCCCCCGAAGGGTTCGAGGGCTTCCTCGCCAACGGCAGCGCGGGCAGCATCGCGTCCGGCCGGATCGCCTACACCCTCGGCCTCACCGGGCCCGCCGTGACGGTGGACACGGCCTGCTCGTCGTCCCTGGTCGCCCTGCATCTGGCGATGGTGGCGCTGCGCCGCGACGAGTGCTCTCTGGCCCTCGCGGGCGGCGCCACCTTCATGTCGACGCCGCGCACGTTCGTCGAGTACAGCAGGCAGCGCGCCCTGTCCGTGGACGGCCGCTGCAAGGCGTTCTCCGACAGCGCCGACGGCACCGGCTGGGGCGAGGGCGTCGGCATGCTCCTCGTGGAGCGCCTGTCCGACGCGCAGCGCAACGGGCACCCCGTCCTCGCGGTCGTCCGCGGCTCGGCGGTGAACCAGGACGGCGCGTCGCACGGCCTGACCGCGCCCAACGGGCCCTCCCAGCAGGCCGTCATCAACCAGGCCCTGGCGAGCGCACGGCTCACCCCGGCCCAGGTGGACGCCGTCGAGGCGCACGGCACCGGCACCACCCTCGGCGACCCCATCGAGGCGCAGGCCCTCATCGCGACGTACGGCGCGGAGCGGGAGGCCGACCAGCCGCTGTGGCTGGGTTCGCTGAAGTCGAACATCGGCCACTCCCAGGCCGCCGCCGGAGCCGGCGGCATCATCAAGATGGTCATGGCGATGCGGCACGGCGTGCTGCCGCGCACCCTGCACGTCGACGAGCCCTCCTCCCACGTCGACTGGTCCGCGGGCACCGTGGAACTCCTCACGGACGCCAGGCCGTGGCCGGGGACCGGCGAACCGCGCCGCGCCGGTGTGTCCTCGTTCGGTGTGAGCGGCACGAACGCCCACGTCATCCTGGAGGAGCCGCCCGCCCCCGAGCCGCCGTCCACGACGGAAGCCACCGCTCCGGCCCCCGCGCCCGCCGCGCGGACCGTGCCCGCCGTCACGCCGTGGGTGCTGTCCGCCCGGACCCCCGACGCGCTGCGCGCCCAGGCCGACCGCCTCCGTTCCGCCGTGGCGGACGCCGCCGCGTTCGACCCGGCGGACATCGGCTTCTCGCTGGCCACCACCCGCTCCCGGTTCGAACACCGTGCCGTGCTCCTCGCCGACGACCGGGCCACCACCCTCGACCGGCTCGCCGCGCTCGCGGAGGGCCGCAGCGGCCCCGGCGTCGTCCTGGGCGAGGCCGGGCAGCACCGACTGGGCTTCCTGTTCTCGGGTCAGGGCTCGCAGCGGCTCGGTATGGGCCGTGAGCTGGCGGACGGTTTCCCGGTGTTCGCGGGTGCGCTGGATGCCGTACTGGACGCGTTCGAGCCGCGGGTGCGGGAGGTGCTGTTCGGTGAGGACGCCGATGCCCTGAACGAGACGGGGGTGACGCAGCCCGCGTTGTTCGCGGTGGAGGTGGCGCTGTTCCGGCTCCTGGAGTCGTGGGGCGTACGCCCGGATGTGCTGGCGGGTCACTCGATCGGTGAGCTGGCCGCCGCGCATGTGGCTGGTGTGTGGTCCCTCGCGGACGCGGTGAAGGTGGTGTCGGCGCGGGGTGTGCTGATGCAGGCGCTGCCTACCGGTGGTGCGATGGTCGCGATCCAGGCGTCCGAGGCCGAGGTGGCCTCGGACCTGTCGGAGACCGTGGGCATCGCGGCGGTCAACGGCCCGGCGTCGGTGGTGATTTCGGGTGTCACCGCCGATGTGGAGGCGGTCGCGGAGCGGTGGCGTGCGGCGGGCCGGAAGGTGTCCCGTCTGAAGGTGAGCCATGCGTTCCACTCGCCGCTGATGGACCCGATGCTGGACGACTTCCGCCGGGTCCTGGAAGGGGTGTCGTACGAGGCTCCGTCGATCCCGATCGTGTCGACGCTGACCGGCGCCCGCGCGAGCGCGGAGGAGCTGACCTCGCCCGAGTACTGGGTGCGGCACGTGCGCGGGTCCGTGCGGTTCCACGGCGCGGTCGTCGGGCTGCGCGAGCAGGGCGTCGACGTCTTCCTGGAGATCGGCCCCGGCGGCGTCCTGTCCGGCCTGGGGCAGCTCAACGCCCCGGAGGCCGTGTTCGTCCCCGCGCTGCGCGGCGACCGCCCCGAGCTCGTCGCCCTGACCACCGCCGTCGGCCGACTCCACGTGCACGGCGTCGCGGTGGACCTGCCCGCCCTCTTCGACGGCAGCGGCGCCACCCGCGTGGACCTGCCGACGTACGCGTTCCAGCGCGAGCACTACTGGCTCGACGCCCCGGCCGCCGCCGCGGAGAGCGCCGAGCGGGTGTCGCCGGTGGAGGCACGGTTCTGGGAGGCCGTGGAGGAAGGCGACCCCGCGGATCTCGCCCGTACGCTGGGAGTGTCGTCCGACGATCCGCTGAGTGCGGTGTTGCCGCGGTTGTCGGCGTGGCGCAGGAAGCAGCGGGACCGGTCCACCGCCGATGGCTGGCGGTACCGGGAGGAGTGGCGGCCGGTGACCGCCGGGCCCGGACGCGTCGACGGGGTCTGGCGGGTTGTGGCGCCGGTGGGTGCGGAGTCCGCCGCCGCGTGGGTGCGGGAGTCGCTGGCGCGCAACGGTGCGGACGAGGTGCGCGTCCTGCACGCGGACCTCCAAGCGGCCGACTGGGCCGAGCAGTTGACCGATGTGCCGGTGCTCAGTGGTGTCGTCTCGCTCCTCGGCACGGCCGAATCGGATCAGGGGGCCGTGCCCGCCGGTGTCGCGGCAACGGTGCGTCTGCTCCAGGAGCTCGACGGTGTCGACGCGCCGCTGTGGTGCCTGACGTCGGGAGCCGTGTCCGCGGGTACGGGCGACGAGGTGACCGGGTTCGAGCAGGCCATGCTGTGGGGTCTCGGCCGGGCGGCCGCGCTGGAACACCCCGACCGCTGGGGCGGTCTCGTCGACCTGGCGGAGGTGCGCGACGACACGACCGGTGACCTGCTGGCCTGCGTCCTCGCCGGGGCGGACGGCGAGGACCAGCTCGCCCTGCGCGGCACGGGGATCCTCGGCCGCCGGCTCGTGCCCGCCCCGCTCGGAGACGCCGCCGCCGAGAGCTGGTCGCCGCGCGGCACCGTCCTGGTCACCGGCGGCACCGGCGCCCTCGGCGGCCACGTGGCGCGCTGGCTCGCGGCGCACGGCGCCGAGCACGTCGTCCTCGCGGCACGCCGGGGCCGGGCCGCCCCGGGGGCGCGGGAACTGGAGGCCGAACTCGGCGGGCTCGGCGCCCGCGTCACGTACGCCGTCTGCGACGTCGCCGACCGGGAGTCCGTCAGGGAACTCCTCGACAGCGTCCCGACGCTCACCGCCGTCGTCCACACGGCGGGCGTCGAGCGCTCGGCGGCCCTCGCCGACCTCGACCCCGCCGACCTCTCCGGGTTCGCCGACGTCCTGGCCGCCAAGGCCGACGGCGCGCGGCACCTGCACGAACTGCTCGGCAACACACCCCTGGACGCCTTCGTGCTGTTCTCGTCCATCGCGGGCGTATGGGGCAGCGGCGGCCAGGCCGCCTACGGCGCGGCCAACGCCTACCTGGACGCCCTCGCCGACCACCGCCGTGCCGCGGGCCTGCCCGCCACGGCCGTCGGATGGGGCCCGTGGGGCGGCGGCGGCATGGTCGAGGACTCCGGCACGGAAGCCCACCTCCAGCGCCTCGGCCTGACCACGATGGCCCCCGAGGCGGCACTCGCGGGCCTCGGCGCGGCCGTCGGGCACGGCGACGGCAAGGTCACCGTCGCGGACGTCGACTGGAGCCGGTTCGCCGCCACCTTCACGGCACAGCGGCCGAGCGCGCTCCTGAGCGAACTCCCCGAGGTCCGCGCCGCGTCGCAGGACACGCCCGCCCAGCGGGCCGACGGCACCTCGGAGCTCGCGCGGCGCCTCGCCGCGCTCGACGGGGCCGAGCAGGAGCGGCAGCTCACCGAACTCGTCAGGGCCGAGGCCGCCGCGGTGCTCGGGCACACGAGCGCCGAGGCGTTCTCCGCGACCCGCGCCTTCAGGGAACTGGGCTTCGACTCGCTCACGGCCGTGGAACTGCGCGCCCGCCTCAGCGCGGCCACCGGCACCGCCCTGCCCGCGTCCGTGGTGTTCGACTACCCGACGGCCACCGCCCTGGCCGCCCACCTGCGCACGGAGCTGTCCGGAGCGGCACCTGCCGCCACCGCCCCGACGGCCGCCGCCGCGGTCACCGACGAGCCGATCGCGATCGTGGCGATGGCCTGCCGGTACCCCGGCGGTGTGGCGAGCCCCGAGGACCTGTGGCAGGTCCTCCTCGCGGGCGAGGACGCCGTGACGGACTTCCCCGCCGACCGCGGCTGGGACGTCGAGGCGCTGTACAGCCCCGACCCGGACACCGCGGGCGTCGGTACGACGTACTCCCGCAGGGGCGCATTCCTCGACCACGTGGCGGACTTCGACCCGGCGCTGTTCGGGATCTCGCCGCGCGAGGCCCTCGCGATGGACCCGCAGCAGCGGCTGCTCCTGGAAACCTCCTGGGAGGCGTTCGAACGGGCGGGCATCGACCCGGCCTCGCTGCGCGGCAGCCGGTCCGGTGTGTTCGTCGGCACCAACGGCCAGGACTACACGACCCTGATGATGGCCGTACCGGACAGCGTCGACGGCTACTTCGGCACGGGCAGCGCGGCGAGCGTCATCTCCGGCCGCCTGTCGTACACGTTCGGTCTCGAAGGGCCCGCCGTCACGGTCGACACGGCGTGCTCGTCGTCCCTGGTCGCCCTGCACCTGGCCGTACAGGCCCTCCAGAAGGGCGAGTGCGAACTGGCGCTCGCGGGCGGTGTCACGGTGATGTCGACGCCCGCCGCGTTCGTGGAGTTCAGCAGGCAGCGCGGCTTGTCGGCCGACGGCCGCTGCAAGGCCTTCGGGGCGGGCGCGGACGGCACCGGCTGGGGCGAGGGCGTCGGCATGCTCCTCGTGGAGCGCCTCTCCGACGCCCAGCGCAACGGCCACCAGATTCTCGCCGTCGTACGGGGCTCCGCCGTCAACCAGGACGGCGCCTCCAACGGCCTGACCGCACCCAACGGCCCCTCCCAGCAGCGCGTCATCCGGGCCGCCCTGGAGGCCACCGGCCTCACGCCGTCCGACGTGGACGCGGTGGAGGCCCACGGCACCGGCACGAAGCTGGGCGACCCCATCGAGGCGCAGGCCCTCCTCGCCACCTACGGCAAGGACCGCCCCGCCGACCGGCCTCTGCTGCTGGGCTCCATCAAGTCCAACATCGGCCACACGCAGGCCGCCGCCGGTGTCGCGGGTGTCATCAAGATGGTCATGGCGATGCGGCACGGCGTCCTCCCCAAGACCCTGCACGCGGACGAGCCCTCGCCGCACGTCGACTGGTCGTCCGGCGGGGTCGAACTCCTCACCGACCAGCGCGCGTGGCCCGCCTCCGACCGGCCGTGGCGGGCCGGTGTGTCGTCGTTCGGCTTCAGCGGCACGAACGCCCACGCCATCATCGAGCAGGCCCCCGAGCCCGAACCCGAACCCGCCCAGGCCCCGGAGTCGCTGCCGGCCGGCACGGCCGTCCCGTGGCCGCTGTCGGCCAAGACCCCCGAGGCACTGCGGGAGCAGGCAGCCCGGCTGAAGACCTTCGTGGACGCGGCACCGGACCTGGCCGTGGCGGACGTGGCCCGAGCGCTGACGTTCACCCGGGCGGTCCTCGAACACCGCGCGGTGGTCGTCGCCGCGGAACCCGCCGCATTCGCGTCCGCCCTGACCGCGCTCGCCGAAGGGCGGACCGCGCCGGGAACCGTGGTCGGCGAGGCCGCACCGCACGCGCTGGGCTTCCTGTTCTCGGGGCAGGGGTCGCAGCGGCTCGGTATGGGGCGTGAGCTGGCGGGGCGTTTCCCGGTTTTCGCGGGTGCGCTGGATGCCGTACTGGACGCGTTCGATCCGCGGGTGCGGGAGACCGTGTTCGGTGCGGACGCGGATGCGCTGAACGAGACGGGGGTGACGCAGCCCGCGTTGTTCGCGGTGGAGGTGGCGCTGTTCCGGCTCCTGGAGTCGTGGGGCGTACGCCCGGATGTGCTGGCGGGTCACTCGATCGGTGAGCTGGCCGCCGCGCATGTGGCTGGTGTGTGGTCCCTCGCGGACGCCGTGAAGGTGGTGTCGGCGCGTGGCGAGCTGATGCAGGCGCTGCCTACCGGTGGTGCGATGATCGCGATCCAGGCGTCCGAGGCCGAGGTGGCCGCCGATCTCCCGGAGACGGTCGGTGTCGCGGCGGTCAACGGGCCTCATTCCGTGGTGGTTTCGGGTGTTGCCGCTGACGCGGAGGTGGTGGCGGAGCGGTGGCGTGAGGCGGGCCGCAAGGTGTCCCGCCTGAAGGTCAGCCACGCGTTCCACTCGCCGCTGATGGACCCGATGCTCGACGACTTCCGGCAGGTCCTGGAAGGGGTGTCGTACGAGGCTCCGTCGATCCCGATCGTGTCGACGCTGACCGGCACGCGTGCGAGCGCGGAGGAGCTGACCTCCCCCGAGTACTGGGTGCGGCACGTGCGGGAGTCGGTGCGATTCGCCGACGCCGTGAACACGCTGGTCGCCGAGGGCGTCGGGACGTTCGTGGAGGTCGGTCCCGGCGGCACGCTCTCCGCGCTCGGGCAGGAGTCCGCGCCGGACGCGGGCTTCGTGCCGGTGCTGCGCGGCGACCGCCCCGAGGCGGTAGCCGTGACCACGGCTCTCGGCCAGCTGCACGTACGCGGTGCGGAGCTGGACTGGGCGGCGTACTTCGCCGGTCCCGCGACCCGGCACCTGGACCTGCCGACGTACGCGTTCCAGCGCGAGCGCTTCTGGCTGGACACCCCGGCCGCCGCGGAGCACACCGAGCGGCTGTCGCCCGGGGAGGCGCGGTTCTGGGAGGTCGTGGAAGAAGGTGACATCGCCGACCTGGCCCGCACCCTGGAGGTGTCGTCCGACGATCCGCTGAGTGCGGTGTTGCCGCGGTTGTCGGCGTGGCGGAGGAAGCAGCGGGACCGGTCCACCGCCGATGGCTGGCGGTACCGGGTGGAGTGGCGGCCGGTGGCTGCCGGGTCCGGGCGTCCTGACGGGGTCTGGCTGGTTGTGGCGCCGGTGGGTGCGGAGCCCGCCGCGGCGTGGGTGCGGGAGTCGCTGGCGCGCAACGGTGCGGACGAGGTGCGCGTCCTGCACGCGGACCTCGAAGTGGGCGACTGGACGGAGCAGTTGACCGATCCGGCGGCGCTGAGCGGTGTGGTGTCCCTGCTCGCCCTGGCCGACGCGGGCGAGGACGCGACCGTGCCCGCCGGTGTCGCGGCAACCGTCGCGCTGATGAAGGCACTTGATGACGTGGAGGTGCCCTTGTGGTGCCTGACGTCGGGTGCGGTGTCGGTGGGCTCGGGCGATGTGGTGGCCGGGTTCGAGCAGGGGATGCTGTGGGGTCTTGGCCGGGTCGCGGCGCTGGAACAGCCGGGTCGCTGGGGTGGTCTCGTCGACCTGGCGGAGGCGCGCGACGACAGGGCCGGTGACCTGGACGACAGGGCCGGTGACCTGTTGGCCTCCGTCCTCGCCGGGGCGGGCGGCGAGGACCAGGTCGCGCTGCGCGACGGCAAGGCGCTGGGCCGCCGCCTGGTGTCCGCGCCCGTGGGTGCCCGCGACCGGGCGTCCGGTTCCGGCTGGTCGCCGCGCGGCACGGTTCTGGTGACCGGTGGCACTGGTGCGCTGGGTGCGCATGTCGCCCGGTGGCTGGTGGGGAGGGGTGCCGAGCACCTGCTCCTGACCAGCAGGCGCGGGCCTGCGGCTGAGGGTGCGGAGGAACTGCGCGCGGAACTGCTGGAGTTGGGTGCTGTCCGGGTCACGGTAGTGGCTTGTGACGCGGCCGACCGTGACGCGCTCGCGGACGTCCTGGCGGCGGTGCCGGACGAGTTCCCCCTCACCGGCGTGGTGCACGCGGCGGGCATCGAGCGCTCCGCCGCCCTCGCCGATCTCGACCCGGGGGACCTGACCGGGTTCGCCGATGTCCTGACGGCCAAGGTCGACGGCGCCCGCAACCTCCACGAGCTCCTCGCCGACCGGAAGTTGGACGCGTTCGTGCTGTTCTCGTCCATCGCGGGCGTGTGGGGAAGCAGCGGGCAGGGCGCGTACGCCGCCGCCAACGCCTATCTGGACGCCCTCGCCGAGCACCGCCGTGCGGCGGGTCTGCCCGCCACGGCCGTCGCGTGGGGCCCGTGGGGCGGCGGCGGCATGGTCGCCACCGACGAGCAGGCCGCGCAGCTGCAACGCTGGGGCCTCGCGACGATGGACCCGGACGTGGCGATCGCCGGCCTGGCCACCGCCCTGGAGCACGAGGACGGCAACACCGTCGTCGCCGACGTCGACTGGACCCGGTTCGCGGGCACCTTCATGGCGCAGCGTCCGAGCGCCCTCCTCGGCGAACTTGACGAGGTGCGCGCCGCGTTCGACGCCGCCCCCGCAGAGCAGGACGGCACGTCCGCTCTCGCGCGGCGCCTCGCCGGGCTCGACGAGGCCGAGCAGGAACGGCAGCTCACCGACCTCGTACGGTACGAGGCCGCCGCCGTCCTCGGACACGTCTCCGGTGACGCGTTCTCGCCGACGCGCGCGTTCAAGGAACTCGGCTTCGACTCGCTGACGGCCGTCGAACTGCGGGCCCGGCTCCGCGACGCCACCGGCATCGCGCTGCCCGCGACCCTGGTCTTCGACTATCCCAACGCCGCCGTTCTCGCCGCCTACCTGCGCGGGGAGCTGTCCGGCACGGCCGCGACGCCCACCGCGTCCGCCCCGGCCGCCCTCACCGGTGCCACGGACGAGCCGATCGCGATCGTGGCGATGGCGTGCCGGTTCCCCGGCGGCGTCACCAGCCCCGAGGACCTCTGGGACTTCCTCCAGGCGGGCGGGGACGCGGTCACGGAGTTCCCGGCCGACCGCGGCTGGGACGTCGAGGCGCTGTACGACCCCGACCCGGACGCGGTGGGGACCACCTATCTGCGCTCCGGCGCGTTCCTGTCGGACGTGAGCGGGTTCGACGCGGAGTTCTTCGGGATATCCCCGCGCGAGGCCCTCGCGATGGACCCGCAGCAGCGGCTGCTCCTGGAGACGTCCTGGGAGGTGTTCGAGCGGGCCGGGATCGACCCGGCGTCGCTGCGCGGTGAGAACGTCGGCGTGTTCGTCGGCTCGAACGCGCAGGACTACGGCCTCGTCCTCGGAGAGGCCGCCGAGGACATCGGCGGCTACCTCGCGACGGGCAACGCGGCCAGCGTGGTGTCCGGCCGCCTGTCGTACACGTTCGGTCTTGAAGGGCCCGCCGTCACCGTCGACACGGCGTGCTCGTCGTCCCTGGTCGCCCTGCACATGGCAGTGCAGTCGCTGCGGGCGGGGGAGTGCGCGCTGGCCCTCGCGGGAGGTGTCACTGTGATGTCGACGCCGGGCGCGTTCATCGAGTTCAGCCGCCAGCGCGGACTCTCCCTCGACGGCCGGTGCAAGGCGTTCGCCGCCGCCGCCGACGGCACGAGCTGGGGCGAGGGCGTCGGCATGCTGTTCGTGGAGCGGTTGTCGGACGCCCGGCGCAACGGCCATCAGGTCCTCGCCGTCGTACGGGGCTCCGCCGTCAACCAGGACGGCGCCTCCAACGGCCTCACCGCCCCCAACGGCCCCTCCCAGCAGCGCGTCATCCGCCAGGCCCTCGCCAGTGCCGGTCTGACGCCGTCCGACGTGGACGCCGTCGAGGCCCACGGCACCGGCACCAGGCTCGGCGACCCCATCGAGGCGCAGGCCCTGCTCGCCACCTACGGCCAGGACCGGCCCGCGGACCGGCCGCTGTGGCTCGGCTCCGTCAAGTCCAACATCGGTCACACGCAGGCGCCCGCCGGTGTCGCGGGTGTCATCAAGATGGTCCTGGCCATGCGGCACGGGGTGCTGCCGAGGACACTGCACGTCGACGAGCCGTCGCCGCACGTCGACTGGTCGGCCGGCGCGGTCGAACTCCTCACGGAACAGCGCGCGTGGCCCGCCGTGGACCGGCCGTGGCGGGCCGGTGTGTCGTCGTTCGGCTTCAGCGGGACCAACGCGCACGCCATCATCGAGCAGGCCCCCGAGGCGACGACGGACCAGGCCCCCGAGGCCACGACGGACCAGGCCCCCGAGGCGGTGTCCGCGCCCACCCGATCCGCCGGGCCCCGCGCCGTCCCGTGGGTCCTCTCCGCACGGACCGGCGAGGCACTGCGGGAACAGGCCAACCGCCTGCGGCAGCAGTACGAGCGGGAGCCGTCCCTGCCGGTCGCCGACGTCGCCCGCTCGCTGCGGACTCGCGCGGTGTTCGACCACCGGGCCGTCGTGGTGGGCCAGGAGCGGGAGGAGTTCCTCACCGGTCTCTCCGCGCTCGCCGACGGCCGTGAGGCGCCGAACGTCAGGACCGGTGTCGCCGAGGACCGCGGTGCCGGAGCGGTGTTCGTGTTCCCCGGCCACGGCTCGCAGTGGGTCGGCATGGCCCGGGAACTCCTGTACACCTCACCGGTGTTCCGCACCCGGATGGAGGAGTGCGCCGAGGCGCTCGGCGCGCACACCGACTGGTCCCTGCTCGACGCGATCGAGGACCCCGGGCAGATGGAGCGGCTCGACGTCGTCCAGCCCGCCCTGTTCGCGGTGATGGTGTCCCTCGCCGCCACCTGGCGGTCGTGGGGTGTCGAACCCAGCGCCGTGCTCGGCCACTCCCAGGGCGAGATCGCGGCGGCGTGCGTCGCGGGCGCCCTGTCCCTGAAGGACGCGGCGCGCCTCGCCGTCCTCAGGAGCAAGGCGCTGACCGCCCTCGCCGGACACGGCGGCATGGTGTCGGTCGCGCTCGACGTCGACTCCGTACGGGAACTGCTCGCACCCTGGGACGGCCGGCTCGCGGTCGGCGTGGTGAACGGCCCCGCCTCCGTCGTCGTCTCCGGAGACATCGACGCCGTCGACGAACTGGTGGCGGCCTGTGCCGAGCGCGGCGTGTGGGCGCGGCGGGTCCTCGCCGACTACGCCCCGCACTCCCACCACGTCGAGCGGATCGAGAAGGAACTCCTGGAGGGCCTGGCCGACGTGGCGCCGCGCGCCGGCGACCTGCCGTACTTCTCTCCCCTCAACGGCGGCTGGCTGGACACCCGGGACCTGGACGCCGGCTACTGGTACCGGAGCCTGCGGCAGCCCGTGCAGTTCGCCGACTCCGTGTCCGCCCTGGTCGCGGCGGGCTTCAAGGCCTTCGTCGAGGTGAGCCCCCACCCGGTCCTCACCGCCGGGCTCG
The DNA here is from genome assembly GCF_009755605.1 of Streptomyces typhae. Classification (GTDB taxonomy): domain Bacteria; phylum Actinomycetota; class Actinomycetes; order Streptomycetales; family Streptomycetaceae; genus Streptomyces; species Streptomyces typhae. The sequence goes on along the minus strand of NZ_WPNZ01000004.1, from coordinate 134,526 downwards.
GTGAACTCGTCGGCGGCGACGGCGTGGTGACCGGCTCGGTGCGGCGCGGCGACGGCACCCTGGCGCGGCTGCTCGACTCGGCGGCCGGGCTCTTCGTGCGCGGCGGCCACGTCGACTGGGAGCTGCCCGGCGCCCACCGCGCCGACCTGCCCACCTACCCCTTCCAGCACCGGCGCTACTGGCCCACGACGGCGCACACCGCGGCCGGCGACGTGACCTCCGCGGGCCTCGGCCGGGTCGACCACCCGCTGCTCGCCGCCGTCACCGAACTCGCGGACTCCGCGGGCCTCGTGTTCAGCGGCAGGCTGTCCCTGCGCACCCACCCCTGGCTCGCCGACCACCGCGTCCTCGACACGGCGGTGCTCCCCGGCTCCGCCTACGTCGACCTCGTGCTGCGCGCCGGTGACCACGTCGGCTGCGCGTCCCTGGACGACCTGGTCGTCGAAGCGCCCCTGGTGCTGCCCGAACGGGACGGCGTCCAGATCCGGCTCAGTCTCGACGGGCCGGACACGGCGGGCGCCCGAGCCTTCACCGTGGACTCCCGGCGGGACGAGGGCGGGGACTGGACCCGGCACGCCACCGGCACCCTGACGGCCGCGGCGGCGCCCGTCACCGGCGACCTCGTCGCCTGGCCGCCCGCCGAAGCCGAACCGGTCGACCTGGACCCGCACCACGCCGCCGTCGCCGCGTCCGGCCGCGACCACGGCCCCGCCTTCCAGGGCCTGACCGCCGCCTGGCGCAAGGGCGACGAGGTGTTCGCCGAAGCGGTCCTGCCGGACGGCCTCGCCGACGAGGGCTTCGGCCTGCACCCGGCGCTCCTGGACGCCGCGCTGCACGCCGTCGGCCTCGGCGTCGGCTCGGACGGCCTGCCGTTCTCGTGGGCCGGCGCACGGCTCGTCGCGACCGGCGCGACGGAGCTGCGGGTCCGCCTCACACCGGTCGGCGTGGACGCCGTGGCGGTGCTCGTCGCCGACGGGTCCGGCGAACCGGTCGCCGCCGTCGACGAGCTGAGCCTGCGGCCCCTGACGGCCGACCAGCTCGACGCCGCCCGGTCCGCGCACCGCGACTCGCTGTTCGAGGTCGCCTGGGTGCCGATGCCGGACACCGCCCCCGAGCCCGGCACCTGGGCGGTCGTCGGCGGCGACACCGCCCGCGTCGCCCACGCGCTCACCGCGGCGGGGGAGCCGGTCGACGAGTACCTCGACCTGGCCGGGCTCCGCGCCGCCGTCGACGCCGGAGCCCCCGTGCCCCGGTGGGTGGCCGTCGAGCCCGGCGAGGGCGCGACGACACCCCGCGAGGCGACGCACCGCACCCTCGGCCTGCTCCAGCGGTGGCTCGCCGACGACAGGTTCGCCGACGCGCGGCTCGTGTGCGTGACGAGCGGCGCCGTGGCGGCAGGACCCGACGACGACGTACCGGACCTCGTGCGCGCCCCCGCGTGGGGCCTGGTCCGCTCGGCGCAGTCGGAACACCCGGGGCGGTTCACCCTCGTCGACGTGGCAGGACCCGCCGACCTGGCAGGGGGGCCCGCCGGCGTGGCGGCACTCCCCGACGCGGACGGGCACGAGAAGTCGCTGCGCAGACTGCCCGCCGCCGTCGCGACAGGGGAGCCGCAGATCGCGGTGCGCAACGGCACCGCCACCGTCGCCAGGCTGGCGCGGCTCGCCGTGCCCGCCGAGACGTCCGGGCGGGCGCCGTTCACCGCCGACAGCAAGGTGCTCGTCACCGGCGGCCTCGGCGTGCTCGGCGGTCTCACGGCACGGCACCTCGTCACCCGCCACGGCGTCCGCGACCTGGTCCTCACCGGCAGGCGCGGCCCGGCCACGCCGGGCGCGGAGGAACTGCGCCGGGACCTCGCGGAACTGGGCGCGCGCGTCACGGTCGCCGCGTGCGACGTCGGTGACCGCGACGCCGTCGCGGCGCTCCTCGCCGAGCACCCGGTGACCGCCGTCGTGCACACGGCGGGCGTCCTGGACGACAGCGTCCTGGAGTCCCTGACCCCGGAACACGTCGACAAGGTGTTCCGCCCCAAGGCCGACGCCGCCCTGCACCTGCACGAGCTGACCCGCGACGCGGACCTCACCGCGTTCGTGCTGTTCTCCGGCGCCGCCGGCGTGTTCGGCAGCCCCGGCCAGGGCAACTACGCGGCCGCCAACGCCTTCCTCGACGCGCTCGCCCGGCACCGCAGGGCCCGGGGCCTGCCCGCGACGTCCCTCGCCTGGGGCCTGTGGGCCGAGGCCAGCGGCATCACGGGCCACCTCGACGCCGCCGACGTACAGCGGATGGCGCGGGGCGGCATGAACCCGCTGCCCTCCGCGGACGGCATGGCCCTCTTCGACGCCGTGCACACCACCGGTACCGCCGCCGCGGTGCCCGCCGCGCTCGACCTGGCGGCGCTGCGGGCCCACCCGGAGCAGGTGCCGCCGCTGCTGCGCGGCCTGGTGCCCACGACCGCCCGCCGGTCCGCGCGGTCCGGCGGCGGCGCGGCCCCCGTTCCGCTCGCCCAGCGCCTCGCCGGCCTCACCGAGGCGGAGCAGGACCGGGCCCTGGTGCAGCTCGTACGCACCCACACGGCCGCCGTGCTCGGCTTCCCCGGCCCCGACTCCGTCGAGGCGGAGCGGGCGTTCAAGGAACTCGGCTTCGACTCGCTGACCGCCGTGGAGCTGCGCAACAGGCTCGACGCCGAAGTCGACACGCGACTGCCCGCGACCCTGGTCTTCGACCACCCCAACCCGGCGGCGCTCGCCGCCCATCTGCGGACGACGGTGCTCGCCGACGGCGGCACACCCGCCGCCGCGGTGCTCGACGAGCTCAACAAGCTGACCGTCACCATCGCCAAGCTCGACCCGGACGACGTGCTGGCCGGGGACATCCGGCTGCGGCTCCGTTCGCTCCTGTCCACCTGGGACGAGAGCGAGCCGGAGGCCGCGGCGGACGACCTGGACTCGGCAACCCTTGACGACGTCTTCGACATCATCGACGAGGAACTCGGAAAGTCCTGACCAACCAGTACGGACTGCCATCGACCGGACACACCGGTACGGACGAAACCGACCGGACGCACCGGTACGGACTGAAACCGACCGGACAAGCCGGTACGGACTCTCACCACAGCGGGCACGGACTCTCACCCAAAGGGGTAGCAAGCACATGTCGAACGACGACAAGGTCCTCGACTACTTGAAGCGGCTGACCGCCGACCTGCGGCAGGCCAAGCAACGGCTCCGCGAGGTCGAGGAGAAGGACAGCGAGCCGATCGCGATCGTCGGCATGAGCTGCCGCTTCCCGGGTGGGGTCGCGTCGCCCGAAGACCTGTGGCGCCTTGTCGAGTCCGGTGCCGACGCGGTGTCCGGGTTCCCCGCCGACCGCGGCTGGGACCTGGAGTCGCTGTACGACGCGGACCCCGACCACTCCGGTACGACCTACGCCCGCGAGGGCGGGTTCCTCTACGAGGCGCCGCAGTTCGACTCGGAGTTCTTCGGTATCTCGCCGCGCGAGGCGGCGGCGATGGACCCCCAGCAGCGGCTGCTCCTCGAAACGTCCTGGGAGGTGTTCGAGCGGGCCGGGATCGACCCGGCGTCGCTGCGCGGCAGCCGGTCGGGTGTGTTCGTCGGCACCAACGGCCAGGACTACGCGGCACTGTTGATGGCCGCGCAGGAAGAGGTCGCGGGCTTCGCGGGCACCGGCATCTCCGCGAGCGTCATCTCCGGCCGTCTGTCGTACACGTTCGGTCTCGAAGGGCCCGCCGTCACCGTCGACACGGCGTGCTCGTCGTCCCTGGTCGCCCTGCACCTGGCCGTGCAGGCCCTGCACAAGGGCGAGTGCGAGCTGGCGCTCGTCGGCGGCGTGACGGTCATGTCGACGCCGGGCTCGTTCATCGAGTTCAGCCGTCAGCGCGGCCTCGCGGAGGACGGCCGCTGCAAGGCGTTCTCGGACAGCGCCGACGGCACGGGCTGGGGCGAGGGCGTCGGCATGCTCCTCGTCGAGCGGTTGTCGGACGCCGAGCGCAACGGCCACCAGATCCTCGCGGTCGTACGGGGCTCCGCCGTGAATCAGGACGGCGCGTCCAACGGCCTGACCGCCCCCAACGGTCCTTCCCAGCAGCGCGTCATCCGGCAGGCCCTCGCCGGTGCCGGCCTGACGCCGTCCGACGTCGACGCGATGGAGGCCCACGGCACCGGCACCAAGCTGGGCGACCCCATCGAGGCCCAGGCCCTGCTCGCCACCTACGGGCAGGACCGCCCTGCCGACCGGCCCCTGTGGCTCGGCTCGATCAAGTCCAACATCGGTCACACCCAGGCCGCCGCCGGTGTCGCCGGTGTCATCAAGATGGTCATGGCGATGCGGCACGGCGTCCTCCCCAAGACCCTGCACGTCACCGAGCCCTCGTCGCACGTCGACTGGTCGGCGGGCGCCGTGGAACTCCTCACGGAGACCCGGCCGTGGCCGGAGACGGGCCGCCCGTGGCGGGCCGGTGTGTCGTCGTTCGGCGTGAGCGGCACGAACGCCCACACCATCATCGAGCAGGCCCCGGCAGCCGAGGAGCAGGAGCCCGCCCCGGAGCCCGCGCCGGGCGGTCAGGTGCCGTGGGTCCTGTCTGCGCGGACCGAGGAGGCCCTGCGGCACCAGGCCGAACGGCTGCGCTCCGGCGCGACCGGCCTGCACCCCGTGGACGTCGGCTTCTCCCTCGCCACGACGCGGTCGGCTCACGAACACCGCGCGGTCGTCGTCACGGACGACCCCGGGACCCGGCTGACCGCCCTGACCGCACTGGCGGAGGGCAGGCAGACAGCGGGCCTCGTCACGGCCACCGCCACCACCGGGCTGCTGGGCTTCCTGTTCTCGGGTCAGGGGTCGCAGCGGCTCGGCATGGGCCGTGAACTGGCGGACCGTTTCCCGGTGTTCGCCGATGCCCTGGATCTCGTCCTGGACGCGTTCGATCCGCGAGTACGGGAGACCGTGTTCGGTGAGGACGCGGACGCGTTGAACGAGACGGGGGTGACGCAGCCCGCGTTGTTCGCGGTGGAGGTGGCGCTGTTCCGGCTCCTGGAGTCGTGGGGCATCCGGCCCGCCATGCTGGCCGGTCACTCGATCGGTGAGCTGGCCGCCGCGCACGTCGCCGGTGTGTGGTCCCTCGCGGACGCGGTGAAGGTGGTGTCGGCGCGGGGTGCGCTGATGCAGGCGCTGCCCGCCGGGGGTGCGATGGTCGCGATTCAGGCGTCCGAGGACGAGGTGGCGGCCGATCTGCCGGAGACGGTGGGCATCGCGGCGGTCAACGGGCCTGATTCCGTGGTGATTTCGGGTGTCGCCGCTGACGCGGAGGCGGTGGCGGAGCGCTGGCGCGGGGCGGGCCGCAAGGTGTCCCGCCTGAAGGTGAGCCATGCGTTCCACTCGCCGCTGATGGACCCGATGCTGGACGACTTCCGGCAGGTCCTCGAAGAGGTCTCGTACGAGGCTCCCGCCGTCCCGATCGTGTCGACGCTGACGGGTCGGACGGCCTCCACGGAGGAACTCTCGTCGCCGGAGTACTGGGTGCGGCACGTGCGCGAGTCGGTGCGGTTCGCCGACGCCGTGAACACGTTGATCGCCGAAGGTGTGGGGACGTTCGTCGAGGTCGGGCCGGGTGGGACGCTGTCCGCCCTCGGCCCGGGAAGCGCGCCCGACGCCGTCTTCCTGCCCGCGCTGCGCGGCGACAGGCCCGAGGAGAACGCCCTCGTCACCACGGTCGCCACGCTGCACGCGCGGGGCGTGCCGGTCGACTGGAACGCCTACTTCGCCGGCAGCGGGGCGCGGCGGGTGGACCTGCCGACGTACCCGTTCCAGCGGGTGCGCTACTGGCTGGACGCCGCCGCCGTCAGCATGGGCGTCGAGCGGATGTCCCCGGTCGAGGCCCGGTTCTGGGGTGCCGTCGAGGACGGCGACATCGCCGACCTGGCCGCCACCCTGGAGGTGTCGTCCGACGACCCGCTGAGCACGGTGCTGCCCCGCCTCTCCGCGTGGCGCAAGGAGCAGCAGGGCCGCACCGCCGTGGAGGACTGGCGGTACCGCGTCGAGTGGCGGCAGATGACCGCCGGGAACAGGCGTCTCGACGGTACGTGGCTGATCGTCGCGCCGACCGGTGAGGACCGCGCCGCGTGGGTGCGGGAGTCGCTGGCACGGAACGGCGCGGACGAGGTGCGCGTCCTGCACGTGGACGTCGAAGCGGCCGACTGGGCTGCGGAGTTGACCGACCTGTCGGCTCTGCGCGGTGTGGTCTCGCTCCTCGGGTTCGCCGCCCCGGGCGAGGGAACCGTATCCGCCGGTGTCGCGGCGACGGTTGCGCTCTTGCAGGGTCTTGGTGACGTGGAGGTGCCGTTGTGGTGCCTGACGTCGGGTGCGGTGTCGGTGGGCTCGGGCGATGTGGTGGCCGGGTTCGAGCAGGGGATGCTGTGGGGTCTTGGCCGGGTCGCGGCGCTGGAGCAGCCGGGTCGCTGGGGTGGTCTCGTCGACCTGGCGGAGGCGCGCGACGACAGGGCCGGTGACCTCCTGGCCTCCGTCCTCGCCGGGACGAACGGCGAGGACCAGGTCGCCCTGCGGGGCAACCGGATCCTGGGCCGCAGGCTGGTGCCCGCACCGCTGGGTGGGGCGTCCGCTTCCGGCTGGTCGCCGCGCGGCACGGTTCTGGTGACCGGTGGTACCGGTGCGTTGGGTGCGCATGTCGCCCGGTGGCTGGTGGGGAGGGGTGCCGAGCACCTGCTCCTGACCAGTAGGCGTGGGCCTGCGGCTGAGGGTGCGGAGGAACTGCGCGCTGAGCTGGTGGAGTTGGGTGCTGCTCGGGTCACGGTCGTGGCCTGTGACGCGGCCGACCGTGACGCGCTCGCGGGCGTCCTGGCGTCGGTGCCGGACGAGTTTCCCCTCACCGCGGTGGTGCACGCGGCGGGCATCGAGCGGACGGCCGCCCTCGCCGATCTCGACCCGGGGGACCTGGCCGGGTTCGCCGATGTCCTGACGGCCAAGGTCGACGGCGCCCGCAACCTCCACGAACTCCTCGCCGACACACCGCTGGACGCGTTCGTGCTGTTCTCGTCCATCGCCGGTGTGTGGGGCAGCGGCAGACAAGGCGGGTACGCCGCCGCCAACGCCTACCTGGACGCCCTCGCCGAGCACCGCCGGGCGGCGGGTCTGCCCGCCACGGCCGTCGCGTGGGGCCCGTGGGGCGGCGGCGGCATGGTCGCCGACTCCGGGCAGGACGCCGCCGCGCAGCTGCGGCGCCGCGGCCTCGCGACGATGCCGCCCGACCTGGCCCTCGCCGGGCTGGCCACGGCCCTGGAGCGCGGCCACGAGAACATCGTCGTCGCCGACGTCGACTGGACCCGGTTCGCGGGCACCTTCATGGCGCAGCGGCCCAGCCCCCTTCTCGGCGAACTGCCCGACGTCCGTGCCGCGTTCGGCGCGGCGTCGGCGGACGGCGGCACGTCCGCCCTGGCGCGGCGCCTCGCCGGGCTCGACGAGGCCGAGCAGGAACGGCAGCTCACCGACCTCGTACGGTACGAGGCCGCCGCCGTCCTCGGACACGTCTCCGGTGACGCGTTCTCGCCGACGCGCGCGTTCAAGGAACTCGGCTTCGACTCGCTGACGGCCGTCGAACTGCGCGCCCGGCTCCGCGACGCCACCGGCATCGCGCTGCCCGCGACCCTGGTCTTCGACTACCCCAACGCCGCCGTTCTCGCCGCCTACCTGCGGACGGAACTGTCCGGAGCCGCGGCGGCCACCCCCGCGGCCCCGGCCGCCGTCTCCGGCGCGGCCGACGAGCCCATCGCGATCGTGGCGATGGCGTGCCGGTTCCCCGGCGGCGTCACCAGCCCCGAGGACCTGTGGGACTTCCTCCAGGCCGGCGGGGACGCCGTCTCGGACTTCCCGGCCGACCGCGGCTGGGACGTCGAGTCGCTGTACGACCCCGACCCCGACACCTCGGGCACCAGCTACAGCCGCATGGGTGCCTTCCTCTACGGCGCTGCGGACTTCGACCCGGCGTTCTTCGGGATCTCGCCCCGCGAGGCCCTCGCGATGGACCCGCAGCAGCGGCTGCTCCTGGAGACGTCCTGGGAGGCGTTCGAGCGCGCCGGAGTCGACCCGGCGTCGCTGCGCGGCGAGCGCGTCGGCGTGTTCGTCGGCTCGAACATGCAGGACTACGGAGTGGTCCTCGGCGGGGCGGCCGAGGACGTCGGCGGCTACGTGGCGACCGGCAACGCGGCCAGCGTGGCCTCGGGCCGCCTGTCGTACACGTTCGGCTTCGAAGGCCCCGCCGTCACCGTGGACACGGCGTGCTCGTCCTCCCTCGTGGCTCTCCACCTGGCGGTGCAGGCCCTGCGTTCCGGCGAGTGCTCGCTGGCCCTCGCCGGTGGTGTCACCGTGATGTCGACGCCGGGCTCCTTCATCGAGTTCAGCCGCCAGCGGGGCCTCGCGGAGGACGGCCGCTGCAAGGCGTTCGCCGCCGCGGCCGACGGCACCGGCTGGGGCGAAGGTGTCGGCATGCTGTTCGTGGAGCGCCTCTCCGACGCCCGGCGCAACGGCCACCAGGTCCTCGCTGTCGTACGGGGCTCCGCGGTCAACCAGGACGGCGCGTCCAACGGCCTGACCGCGCCGAACGGCCCCTCGCAGCAGCGGGTGATCCGCCAGGCCCTTGCGAGCGCGGGCCTGGCACCCTCCGACGTGGACGCGGTCGAGGCGCACGGCACGGGCACCACCCTCGGCGACCCGATCGAGGCGCAGGCCCTGCTCGCGACCTACGGTCAGGACCGGTCCGCCGACCGGCCGCTGTGGCTGGGCTCGATCAAGTCGAACATCGGTCACACGCAGGCCGCCGCGGGTGTGGCGGGCATCATCAAGATGGTCATGTCGATGCGGCACGGCGTGCTGCCCCGCACCCTGCACGTCGACGAGCCGTCGCCGCACGTCGACTGGTCCGCGGGCGCCGTGGAACTCCTCGCGGAGCCCCAGCCGTGGCCGCGGACCGGTGAGCCGCTGCGCGCAGGTGTGTCGTCGTTCGGGTTCAGCGGCACCAACGCGCACACCATCATCGAGCAGGCGCCCCTGGAGGAGCCGAGCGAGCCCCCGGCACCCACGGAGCCGGCGCGCGACGGCGGCCCGGTGCCGTGGCCCCTCTCGGCTGCCGACGCGACCGCCCTGCGCGCGCAGGCGGAGCGGCTGCTGACCGTCGTCGGTGCGGACACGCCGCTCGTCGACATCGGTTACTCGCTCGCGACGACACGTACGGCGCTGGACCACCGCGCGGTGCTCGTGGCCACCGACCGCGCCGAGTTCCTGGACACACTGACGGCGATGGCCGAAGGCCGGGAGACCGGCACTGTGGTCACCGGAGTCGCCGACGAACCGGGCAGATTGGGCTTCCTGTTCTCGGGGCAGGGGTCGCAGCGGCTCGGCATGGGCCGTGAACTGGCGGACCTTTTCCCGGTGTTCGCCGAAGCGCTGGACACGGTCCTGGACGCGTTCGAGCCGCGGGTGCGGGAGGTGCTGTTCGGTGAGGACGCGGACGCGCTGAACGAGACGGGGGTGACGCAGCCTGCGTTGTTCGCGGTGGAGGTGGCGCTGTTCCGTCTGCTTGAGTCGTGGGGAGTCCGGCCGGATGTGCTGGCCGGTCACTCGATCGGTGAGCTGGCAGCGGCGCACGTGGCTGGTGTGTGGTCGTTGGCCGACGCGGTGAAGGTGGTGTCGGCGCGTGGCGAGCTGATGCAGGCGCTGCCTACCGGTGGTGCGATGATCGCGATCCAGGCGTCCGAGGACGAGGTGGCGGCCGACCTGCCGGAGACGGTGGGTATCGCGGCGGTCAACGGGCCCTCCTCTGCGGTGATTTCGGGTGTTGCCGCTGACGCGGAGGTGGTGGCGGAGCGGTGGCGTGCGGCGGGCCGCAAGGTGTCCCGTCTCAAGGTGAGCCATGCGTTCCACTCGCCGCTGATGGAGCCGATGCTTGACGACTTCCGGCAGGTTCTCGAAGGGGTCTCGTACGAGGCTCCCGCCATCCCGATCGTGTCGACGCTGACCGGCGCCCGCGCGACCGCCGAGGAGCTGGCGTCCCCCGAGTACTGGGTGCGCCACGTGCGCGAGTCGGTGCGGTTCGCCGACGCCGTGAACACGCTGGCCGCCGAGGGCGTCGGCACGTTCGTGGAGATCGGTCCCGGCGGCACCCTGTCCGCCCTCGGCCAGGAGTCCGCGCCCGACGCGGCCTTCGTACCGGCACTGCGCACCGACCGCCCCGAGACGGTGGCCGCCACGACGGCGCTGGGTCAGATTCACGCACGCGGCGTGCACGTCGACTGGGAGCTGTTCTTCTCCGGGCGGGGCGCCCGCCGTGTGGAGCTTCCGACGTACGCGTTCCAGCGGCAGCGCTACTGGCCCGAGACGCTGTCCGCGACCGGCGACGCCGGGGCGATCGGGCTCGGCGCGGCGGAGCATCCGCTGCTGGGCGCGAGCGTGACGGTGGGCGGCACGGACGGAGTGCTCCTGACGGGCCGGTTGTCGGCCCGGTCCCACCCGTGGCTGGCCGACTACCTCATCGAGGGCTCGGTGCTGCTGCCGGGCACGGCGATGGTCGACCTCGCGGTGCGGGCCGGTGACCAGGTCGGCTGCGACCTGGTGGAGGAACTCACCCTGGAGGAGCCGCTCGTCCTGCCCGAGGGCGGCTCGGTGCGGGTGCAGATGTGGGTCGGCGCGGCGGACGACTCCGGCCGCCGCGAGCTGACGTTCCACTCCAGTACCGGTGCCGCCGCCGACGCCGGTTCGTGGACCCGGCACGCCACCGGTGTGCTGCGTGCGGGCGTCCCGTCCGCCGGGGCCTCGCTGGCCGAGTGGCCGCCCGCGGGCGCGGACGTCGTGGACCTGGAGGGGTTCTACGACCGTGCGGCCGAGGAAGGACTCGCGTACGGGCCTGTGTTCCGGGGCCTGCGGGCCGCGTGGCGCAAGGGCGACGAGGTGTTCGCCGAGGTCGCGCTCCCCGAGGGCACGGCGGTCGAAGGCTTCGGCCTGCACCCGGCGCTCCTCGACGCGGCCCTGCACGCCATCGGCCTGACCGGCGACGCCGACCGCTCCGGTGCGCTGCCGTCCGCGTGGACGGGGGTGCGGCTGCACGCCTCGGGCGCGACGGCGCTGCGCGTGCGGTTGACGCCCGCGACGTCGGACGAGACGCCGAACGGGGTCGCCGGGGGAGTGGCGTTGGCGGTCGCCGACGGGGCCGGCGCCCCGGTCGCCACGGTCGACTCGCTGGTGCTCCGCCCGGCGGCGACCCTGACACGGCAGCGGCAGGACCGGGACGCGCTGTTCGGCGTCGACTGGGTGGCGGTGCCCCCGGCCGGGGGCACCGCCACCACCACCCGGTGGGCCGACCTGGAGACCCTGACCCGGCAGGGGACCGCGGACCTCGCGGACTTCGTCGTCGTGCCCTGCCCGGCCACCGCCGCGTCCGACCCGGTCACCGCCGCCCACGAGGCCGCGCACCGGGCGCTGCACACGATCCAGACCTGGCTCGCCGACGAGCGGTACGAGACGGCGCGCCTGGCCGTCGCCACCAGCGGCGCGATCGCCACTGCGGCCGAGGACGACGTACGCGACCTGGCACAGGCCGCGGTGTGGGGCCTGGTGCGGTCCGCGCAGTCGGAGAACCCCGACCGGATCGTCCTGGTCGACCTCGACGACGAGGCCGCCTCGCTGGACGCGCTGCCGTCCGCCCTCGCCACCGGGGAGCCGCAGCTCGCCGTGCGTTCCGGTGAGATCCACGTACCCCGCCTGGCCAGGGCGGCCGGGCACTCCACGGCGGACGGCGACCCCGGCTTCGGCACGGGAGCGGTCCTCGTGACCGGCGCGACGGGCACCCTGGGCGGTCTGTTCGCCCGGCACCTGGTCGCCGCGCGCGGGGTGCGCAAACTGCTCCTGGTGAGCAGGCGCGGCGAGGCGGCCGAGGGCGCCAGCGAGCTGCGGGACGAACTTGTCGCGCAGGGCGCCGAGGTGACCCTCGCCGCCTGCGACGTGGCGGACCGCGACGCCCTCGCGGCGCTGCTCGCCGAGCACGAGGTCACCGCCGTCGTCCACACCGCCGGTGTCCTCGACGACGGCGTCATCGGCTCGCTCACGCCGGAGCGGATCGACACGGTGTTCCGGCCCAAGGTCGACGCGGCCTGGCACCTGCACGAGCTGACCCGCGACCTGGACCTGTCCGCGTTCGTCCTGTTCTCCTCGGTGTCGGGCACCCTCGGCGCACCCGGCCAGGGCAACTACGCGGCGGCCAACACCTTCCTGGACGCCCTCGCCCAGCACCGCCGCGCCCAGGGCCTGCCCGCGACCTCGCTGGCGTGGGGCCTGTGGGCCGACAGCGGCATGGCAGGGCAGCTCGCCGAGACCGACGTACGGCGCCTCGCCCGGGGCGGGATGATCCCGCTCCGCCCCGCCGAGGGCCTCGCGCTGTTCGACGCGGCGGGCTCCACGGAGCGCGCGCTCCTCGCCCCGGTACCGCTCGACCTGCCCGTGCTGCACCGGCAGGCGCGCTCCACTCCCGTACCGCACCTCCTGCGCGGACTCGTACGCGGCACGGCACGCAGGGCCGCCGCACCCGCGGCGGGCCGGTCGGCGCTCGCGCGGTCCCTGGCGGGACTGACCGCCGCCGAACGCGAGAAGACACTCCTCGACCTCGTGCTCGGCCATGTGGCCGCGGTGCTCGGCCACGGCTCGGCGGGGGCCGTCGCGCCCGACCGCGCGTTCAAGGAACTCGGCTTCGACTCGCTCAGCTCCGTCGAGCTGCGCAACCGGCTCAACACGGCCACCGACCTCGCCCTGCCCGCCACGCTCGTCTTCGACCACCCGAACCCCGCCGCCCTCGCGGCGCACCTCGGCGCCGAACTCCTCGGCGAAGTGCTCGACGTGGCGGCCACCGACCACACCCTGACCGTGACCGGGTCCGACGAGCCCATCGCGATCGTCGGCATGAGCTGCCGCTTCCCCGGCGGGGTCGCGTCACCGGAAGACCTGTGGCGCCTGGTGGCGGCGGGCGGCGACGCGATGTCGGAGTTCCCGGCCGACCGCGGCTGGGACGTGGAGTCGCTGTACGACCCCGACCCCGACACCGCGGGCACCACCTACGCGCGTGAGGGCGGGTTCCTCGACGACGCGATGGACTTCGACCCGGCGTTCTTCGGCATCTCGCCGCGCGAGGCCGCGGCGATGGACCCGCAGCAGCGGCTGCTCCTGGAGACGTCCTGGGAGGTGTTCGAGCGGGCGGGCATCGACCCGGAGTCGGTGCGGGGCAGCCGGTCGGGTGTGTTCGTCGGCACCAACGGCCAGGACTACGCGGCGCTGTTGATGGCCGCGCGGGAAGAGGTCGAGGGCTTCGTGGGCACGGGCAGCGCGGCGAGCGTCATCTCCGGCCGTCTGTCGTACACGTTCGGTCTCGAAGGGCCCGCCGTCACCGTCGACACGGCGTGCTCGTCGTCCCTGGTCGCCCTGCACATGGCGGTGCAGTCGCTGCGTTCCGGCGAGTGCTCGCTGGCCCTCGCCGGCGGTGTCACCGTGATGTCGACCCCCGGCGCGTTCGTGGAGTTCAGCCGTCAGCGGGGCCTCGCCGCGGACGGCCGCTGCAAGGCGTTCGCCGACGGCGCGGACGGCACGGGCTGGGGCGAGGGCGTCGGCATGCTCCTCGTGGAGCGTCTCTCCGACGCCCGGCGCAACGGCCACCAGGTCCTCGCGGTCGTACGGGGCTCCGCCGTCAACCAGGACGGCGCGTCCAACGGCCTCACCGCCCCCAACGGGCCTTCCCAGCAGCGGGTGATCCGCCAGGCCCTCGCCAGCGCCGGTCTGACGCCGTCCGACGTGGACGCCGTCGAGGCCCACGGCACGGGCACCAAGCTCGGCGACCCCATCGAGGCGCAGGCCCTGCTCGCGACCTACGGTCAGGACCGGTCCGCCGACCGGCCGCTGTGGCTGGGCTCGATCAAGTCGAACATCGGTCACACGCAGGCCGCCGCGGGTGTGGCGGGCATCATCAAGATGGTCATGTCGATGCGGCACGGCGTGCTGCCCCGCACCCTGCACGTCGACGAGCCCTCCTCCCACGTGGACTGGTCGGCGGGCGCCGTGCGCCTGCTCACCGAGCAGCGCGCGTGGCCTGCCGCGGACCGGCCGTGGCGGGCCGGTGTGTCGTCGTTCGGCGTGAGCGGCACGAACGCCCACACCGTCATCGAGCAGGCGCCCGCGGAGCAGCCGAGCGAGCCCGCGGAAGCGCCCGAGCCGCGGCGTGCAGGCGGCGGCCTGGTGCCGTGGGTCCTCTCGGCCCGTGACGCGGCCGCCCTGCGCGGCCAGGCCGAGCGGCTCCTGCCCTACGCGGACGCGCAGTCGCCCCTCGACGTGGGCCACTCGCTCGCGACGACGCGGGCGGCGCTCTCCCACCGCGCGGTGATCACGGCCGCGGAGCCCGCCGGGTTCCAGTCGGCCCTCGCCGCCCTCGCCGAAGGCCGGGACGCGCCGGGAGTCGTGGTCGGCGAGGCGGCACCCCGCCGCGTCGCCTTCCTGTTCTCGGGTCAGGGCTCGCAGCGGCTCGGCATGGGCCGTGAACTGGCGGACCTTTTCCCGGTGTTCGCCGATGCCCTGGATCTCGTACTGGACGAGTGCGATCCGCGGGTGCGGGAGGTGCTGTTCGGTGAGGACGCCGACGCCCTGAACGAGACGGGGGTGACGCAGCCCGCGTTGTTCGCGGTCGAGGTCGCTCTCTTCCGTCTGCTCGAGTCCTGGGGAGTCCGGCCGGATGTGCTGGCCGGTCACTCGATCGGTGAGCTGGCAGCGGCGCACGTCGCCGGTGTGTGGTCCCTCGCGGACGCCGTGAAGGTGGTGTCGGCGCGGGGTGCGCTGATGCAGGCGCTGCCCGCCGGCGGCGCGATGATTGCGATCCAGGCCACGGAAGCCGAGGTTCTCGCGTCGGAGCTGCCCGGGACCGTGGGCATCGCGGCCGCCAACGGCCCGACGTCGGTGGTCGTCTCCGGTGCCGCCGCCGACGTCGACGCGGTCGCCGAGCGGTGGCGCGAGGCGGGCCGCAAGGTGGCCCGGCTCCGGGTCAGCCACGCGTTCCACTCGCCGCTGATGGACCCGATGCTGGACGACTTCCGGCAGGTCCTCGAAGGGGTGTCGTACGAGGCTCCCGCCGTCCCGATCGTGTCGACGCTGACGGGTCGGACGGCCTCCACGGAGGAACTCTCGTCGCCGGAGTACTGGGTGCGGCATGTGCGGGAGTCGGTGCGGTTCGCCGACGCCGTGCGCACTCTGGCCGTCGAGGGCGTGGGCACGTTCGTCGAGGTCGGTCCCGGCGGCACCCTGTCCGCGCTCGGCCAGGAGACCGCGCCCGACGCGGCCTTCGTACCGGCACTGCGCACCGACCGCCCCGAAGAGACGGCGCTGACCGCCGCGGTCGCGGAAGCGTATGTGCGGGGCACCTCCGTGGACTGGGCCGCCCGCTTCGAGGGCAGCGGCGCGCGCCGGGTCGAGCTGCCGACGTACGCGTTTCAGCGGCAGCGCTACTGGCTGGACACGCTGCCCGCCATCGGTGACGTCGGCGCGGCCGGGCTCGGTGCGGCGGAACATCCGCTCCTCGGCGCCACGCTCGCCGTGGGCGGCACCGACGGCGTGCTCCTCACCGGCCGCCTCTCGGTCAGGACCCACCCGTGGCTGGCCGACCACGTGGTCCGGGGCGCGGTGCTGCTGCCCGGTTCCGTGTTCGTCGAACTCGCGGTGCGCGCGGGCGACCAGGTCGGCTGCGACCTCGTCGAGGAGCTGACCGTCGAGTCGCCGCTCGCCCTGCCCGACAGCGGCTCGGTGCGGGTGCAGGTGTCCGTCGGCGCGGCGGACACCTCGGGCCGGCGCGAGCTGACGTTCTACACCGCTGCGGGCGACGACGACCGGACGTGGACGCGGCGCGCCACCGGTGTGCTGCGTGCGGATGTCCCCTCCGCCGGGCTCTCGCTGGCCGAGTGGCCGCCCGCGGGCGCGGACGTCGTGGACCTGGAGGGGTTCTACGACCGTGCGGCCGAGGAAGGACTCGCGTACGGGCCGGTGTTCCAGGGCCTGCGGGCCGCGTGGCGCAAGGGCGACGAGGTGTTCGCCGAGGTCGCGCTCCCCGAGGGCACGGCGGCCGGTGGCTTCGGCCTGCACCCGGCGCTTCTCGACGCGGCGTCGCAGGCGGCCGGACTGACGGACGAGGCCGTCGGCGGGCTGCCGTTCGCGTGGTCGGGTGTGCGCCTGCACGCCTCCGGTGCGACGGTGCTGCGCGTGCAGGTGGCGCCCGCCGCCGGGACCCCCTTCGCGGACGCGGCGACCGGCGCGCTGTCCTTGGCGGTCGCGGACGGGGCCGGTGCCCCGGTGGCCACGGTCGACGCGCTGGCCCTGCGCCCCGTGTCGCAGGCGCAGCCGGCCGGTGACGACCTCGGCGACGCGCTGTTCGGCGTCGACTGGGTACCGGTGCCTCTGCCCGAGGGCGACGAACCGCCGACGACCTGGTGGACGGAGCTGGAGGCCCTGACCGGGTCCGGGTCCTCGGACCTCGCGGACTTCGTCGTCGTGCCCTGCCCCGGCACCTCCGCGTCCGACCCGGTCGCCGGTGCCCACGCGGCCTCGCACTGGGCGCTCGACGCGGTCAGGACGTGGCTCGCGGACGAGCGCTACGAGACGGCCCGCCTGGCCGTCGTGACCAGGGGAGCGGTCGCCGCGTCGGCCGACGAGCAGGTGCGGGACGTCGCGCAGGCCGCGGTGTGGGGCCTGGTGCGGTCCGCGCAGTCGGAGAACCCCGACCGGATCGTCCTGGTCGACCTCGACGACGAGACGGTGTCGCTCGACGCGCTGCCCGCCGCCCTCTCCACCGGCGAGCCCCAGGTGGCGGTCCGCTCCGGCGCCGTCAGCGTGCCGCGCCTCGCCCGGGTGCGGCAGTCGGTGACGGACGACCCCGGCTTCGGCGCGGGAGCGGTCCTTGTGACCGGCGCGACGGGTACCCTGGGCGGTCTGTTCGCCCGGCACCTGGTGGCTGAGCGCGGCGTACGGAAGCTGCTCCTGGTGAGCAGGCGCGGCGAGGCGGCCGAGGGCGCCAGCGAGTTGCGGGACGAACTTGTCGCGCAGGGAGCCGAGGTGACCCTCGCCGCGTGCGACGTGGCCGACCGCGACGCCCTCGCGAAACTGCTGGCCGAACACGACGTCACCGCGGTCGTGCACACGGCGGGCGTCCTCGACGACGGCACCATCGGGTCACTCACACCCGAGCGGATCGACACGGTGTTCCGGCCCAAGGTCGACGCGGCCTGGCACCTCCACGAGCTGACGAAGGAATCGGACCTGTCGGCGTTCGTGCTGTTCTCCTCCGTGGCCGGCACGCTCGGCGGCCCTGGCCAGGGCAACTACGCGGCGGCCAACACCTTCCTGGACGCCCTCGCCCAGCACCGCCGCGCCGCCGGACTGCCCGCCACGTCCCTCGCGTGGGGTCTGTGGGCCGAGGCCGGCGGCATGGCAGGGCAGCTCGACGAGGCCGACGTCAAGCGGATGGGCCGCGGTGGCCTGATCCCCCTCCGCGCCGCCCGGGGCCTGGCCCTGTTCGACGCGGCGGGCACCACGGGGCGTGCCGTCCTCGCCCCGGTCCCGCTCGACCTGCCCGTGCTGCACCGGCAGGCACGCTCCACCCCCGTACCGCACCTCCTGCGCGGACTCGTACGCGGCACGGCACGCAGGACCGCCGAGTCCGCCGCCGCGACCGGGTCGGCGCTCGCGCGGTCCCTCGCGGGGCTGACCGGCGCCGAACGCCAGGAGGCACTCCTCGACCTCGTCCTGAACCATGTGGCCGTGGTCCTCGGCCACAGCTCCGCCCAGGCCGTCGCGCCCGACCGCGCGTTCAAGGAACTCGGCTTCGACTCGCTGACCGCCGTCGAACTGCGCAACCGCCTCGGCGCGGCCACCGAACTGCGCCTGCCCGCCACGCTGGTCTTCGACTACCCGACCCCCGCGGCACTCGCCGAGCACCTCGGCACCCACCTCGTGGGCGCACCCGTCACCGCGACGGCCACCCGGACGGCCACGGCCGTCACCGACGAGCCCATCGCGATCGTCGCGATGAGCTGCCGGTTCCCCGGCGGGGTGAACTCGCCCGAGGACCTGTGGCGGCTCGTCGACAACGGCGTCGACGCCATCGGCGAGTTCCCCGCCAACCGCGGCTGGGACCTGGCGAACCTGTACGACCCCGACCCGGCGCGCACCGGCACCTCGTACGCACGGGAAGGCGGATTCCTCTACGACGCCGACCTGTTCGACCCGGCGTTCTTCGGGATCTCGCCGCGCGAGGCCCTCGCGATGGACCCGCAGCAGCGGCTGCTCCTGGAGACGTCCTGGGAGGCGTTCGAACGCGCCGGGATCGACCCGGGCTCGGTGCGGGGGCGTGACATCGGCGTCTTCACCGGCTCGAACGTGCAGGACTACACGATGCTCCTCGCGGAGAGCGAGGAGACCGTCGAAGGCTTCGTCGGGACCGGCAACGCGGCGAGCGTCGTGTCCGGCCGCGTCGCTTACGCCTTCGGCCTCGAAGGCCCCGCGGTGACGGTGGACACGGCGTGCTCGTCGTCCCTGGTCGCCCTGCACATGGCGGTGCAGTCGCTGCGGACGGGCGACTGCTCGATGGCGCTCGCCGGCGGTGTCACGGTGATGACGACGCCCGGCTCGTTCATCGAGTTCAGCCGCCAGCGCGGCCTGTCCACCGACGGCCGGTGCAGGCCCTTCTCGTCGGACGCGGACGGCACCGGCTGGGGCGAGGGCGTCGGCACCGTCGTCCTTGAACGCCTGTCCGACGCGCGGCGCAACGGGCACCAGGTGCTCGCGGTCGTGCGCGGCTCGGCGCTCAACCAGGACGGCGCGTCCAACGGCCTCACCGCGCCCAACGGCCCCGCCCAGCAGCGGGTGATCCGGCAGGCCCTGGCCAGCGCGGGACTCACGGCGTCCGACGTGGACGCCGTCGAGGCGCACGGCACCGGCACCACCCTCGGCGACCCCATCGAGGCCCAGGCGCTCCTCGCCACCTACGGCCAGGACCGGCCCGCCGACCGCCCCCTGTGGCTCGGGTCGGTGAAGTCCAACATCGGCCACACGCAGGGCGCGGCCGGTGTCGCGGGCATCATCAAGATGGTCATGGCGATGCGGCACGGCGTGCTGCCGAAGACGCTGAACGTCGCCGAACCCACCCCGGAGGTCGACTGGACAGCCGGTGACATCGCCCTCCTCAGCGAGGCCCGCCCCTGGCCCGACACCGAGCGGCCCCGCCGGTTCGGCGTGTCGTCGTTCGGGTTCAGCGGCACCAACGCGCACGCCATCATCGAGCAGGCACCCGACGAGGAGGCCCCCGCACCGACCGCCGAGCCGGGCACGGCCCCGGTGCCGCTCCTGGTGTCCGCCAAGGACGACGACGCCCTGCGGGCGCAGGCCGAGCGGCTGCGCGCCCACCTCGTGGCGCACCCCGAGCTGAACATGCTCGACGTCGCCACCACGCTCACCGAGGCGCGGTCGGCCTTCGACAGCCGGGCCGTCCTCGTGGGCCAGGACCGCGACGGCCTCCTCGCCGGACTCGCCGCCCTCGTCGAGGGACCGACGGCGCTCGCACGGGGCGTCGAGTCGGCGCACGTGGCGACGGGCGTCGCGGGACTCGCGGGCAAGGTCGCCTTCGTGTTCCCCGGCCAGGGCTCGCAGTGGCTGACCATGGGCGCGGACCTCGCGGAATCGTCGCCGGTGTTCCGGGCCTCGCTCGACGCGTGTGCCGAGGCGCTGGCTCCGTTCGTGGACTGGTCGTTGTACGAGGTCCTCGGTGATGGGTCCGCGTTGGAGCGGGTGGATGTGGTGCAGCCCGCGTTGTGGGCGGTGATGGTGTCGCTGGCGGCGCTGTGGCGTTCGTACGGTGTGGAGCCGGACGCGGTGGTGGGTCACAGCCAGGGGGAGATCGCGGCGGCTCATGTCGCGGGTGCGCTGTCCCTGGAGGACGCCGCGAAGGTGGTGGCCCTGCGCAGTAAGGCGATCCTGGCGCTGTCGGGTCAGGGCGGCATGGTGTCGCTCGCGGCGACGGTGGAGCAGGCGCGGGAGCGCACAGCCCGCTGGGACGGGCGTATATCCGTGGCCGCCGTCAACGGCCCTCGTTCGGTGGTGGTGGCGGGCGACGCTGACGCGCTGGACGAGTTGATGGAGTCCTGCGCGGTCGATGAGGTGCGGGCCCGGCGGGTGCCGGTGGACTACGCCTCGCACTCGTCGCATGTCGAGCGCATCGAGGGCGAGCTGGCACAGGTCCTTGCGGGGATCGAGCCCCGGGAGGCGAGGGTGCCGATGCTGTCCACGGTCACCGGTGAGTGGCTGACCGGGGCCGAGGTGGGTGCCGAGTACTGGTACCAGAACCTCCGCAACACCGTGCGGTTCGAGGACGCCACCCGTGGTCTGATCGAGCGTGGCGTCGGCGTGTTCGTCGAGTGCAGCCCCCACCCCGTCCTGACCTTCGGGGTGCGCGAGACCCTGGAGGCGACCGACGGCGCGGCCGTCGTCGTGGGCACACTGCGCCGCGACGACGGCGACCTCGACCGGTTCCTGCACTCCGTCGCCGAAGGGTATGTCCAGGGCCTGCCCTTCGACTGGCGGCAGGTGACACCCGCGGGACAGCGCGTGGACCTGCCCACCTACGCCTTCCGGCGCAAGCGGTTCTGGCCGAACCCGGCGGCCGCCCCCAAGGGCGACGCCACCGGCACCGTCGACGCCCGCTTCTGGGCGGCCGTCGCGGACGGCGACCTCGGCGACCTCGCGGGCGAGCTCGACGTGTCCCTCGACGACCCGATCAGCGCCGTGCTTCCCCGCCTCGCGTCCTGGCGGCAGACACAGTCCGCGAACTCCGAGACCGACGGCTGGCGCTACCGCGTCGCCTGGCTGCCCGTCCCCGAGCCCACCGCCGCCCTCACCGGCACCTGGCTCGTCGTCAGCCGCGACGGCGCCGAGGAGGAGTCCGTCACGGCGGCGCTGACCCGGCACGGAGCACGCGTACTGCCGGTCAGGGCCGGTGCGGCCCTCGACAGGGAGTCGCTGGTGGCGCCCCTCACAGCCGGTGAACCCGTCACCGGTGTGCTCTCGCTCCTCGCCCTCGACCCCGAACTGCCCGCGGGCGGCCTGTACGCGAACCTCGCCCTCGTCCAGGCACTCGGCGACGCCGGCCTCGACGCCCCGCTGTGGTACGCGACCCGCGGCGGCGTCACGACCGGCCGCTCCGACACCCCCGTCCGCCCCGAACAGGCCATGAACTGGGGCCTCGCCCGCTGCGTCGGCAAGGAGCAGCCCGAGCGCTGGGGCGGCCTCGTCGACCTGCCCCAGGCACTCGACGACCGTGCCGGGGCGCGCCTCGCGGGCATCCTGTCCGGCACACCGGAGGAGGACCAGGTCGCGCTCCGCGCGAACGGCGTCTTCGCCCGCAGGCTGGTGCAGGCCCCCGCGGGACACCTCGGCGACTGGGACCCCACCGGCACCGTGCTCGTCACCGGCGGCACCGGCGGAATCGGCGCCCACGTCGCCAGGTGGCTCGTCGCGAAGGGCGCCGACCACCTGCTCCTCACCAGCAGGCGCGGACCGGACGCCGAAGGCGCCACGGAACTGCACGCGGAGCTGACCGCCCTCGGCGCGCAGGTGACGATCGCCGCCTGCGACGTCGCCGACCGGGACGCGGTCGCGGAACTCCTCGCCTCGGTGCCCGCGGAGCACCCGCTCACCGCGGTCATGCACACGGCGGGCGTCCTGGACGACGGCGTGCTGACCGCGCTCACCCCGGACCGCCTCGCCACCGTGCTGCGGCCCAAGGTCGACGCGGCGGTCCACCTGGACGAGCTGACCCGGGACCTGGAGCTGTCCGCGTTCGTGATGTTCTCCTCGATCTCGGGCACCTTCGGCGCGGTGGCCCAGGGCAGCTACGCCGCCGCCAACGCCTTCCTCGACGCGCTGGCCGAACAGCGCGCGGCGGCGGGCCTGGCCGCCCACTCGGTGGCGTGGGGGCCGTGGGGCGGCGGCGGCATGGTCAGCGAGAAACTCGGCGAGATCCTGCGCGGCCGCGGCACCACCCCCTTCGAGCCCGCCCTCGCCATCACCGCACTGGACCGCGCCGTACGCCAGGCCGATCCGACGGTCCTCGTCGTGGCGGACATCGACTGGAACCTGTACGCGTCCTCGCTGCCGCCGTCGCTGCTGCGGGAACTGCCCGCCGCGCGCCCCGCCCCCGCGGCGGCCGCCGCCGCCGAACAGGACGCGCCCCTCGACCTGCGGTCCAGGCTCGCCGCGCTGTCCGGCCCCGACCAGGAGCGCGCCGTACTGGACCTCGTACGGGAGCAGGTGGCGGCCGTCCTCAGCTACGACAGCTCCTCGATGGTGGAACCCGGCCGGGCGTTCAAGGACCTGGGCTTCGACTCGCTCACCGCGGTCGAGTTCCGCAACGTGTTCAACTCCGTCACCGGGTTGAGCCTGCCCTCGACGCTCGTCTTCGACCATCCCAACCCGTCCGCGCTCGCCGCCCACGTACTGGAGCAGATGCCGGGCGCGAAAGCACCGACCATCGACGCCGAACTGGACCGTCTCGAGGCCGCACTGGCCCTCCTCGCCCCGGACGACCAGCGGACCGACGCCGTCGGTGACCGCCTTCGCGCGCTCCTTTCCAGGCTGGAGGGGGCGCACACCACCACGGAACCGGCCGACTCCGGGCCGGACGCGCGCACCGCGTCGGCGGACGAACTGCTCGCACTGCTCGATGAACAACTCGGTAGGTCCTGAGCCGATGAACTCGCCTGAAAGGTCACAACAGATGTCGAACGAGGAGAAGTACCTCGACTACCTCCGGCGAGCCACGGTGGACCTCCAAGAGGCACGTGGCAAGCTGCGCGAGGTCGAGGAGCGCGAGGTCGAACCGATCGCGATCATCGGCATGAGCTGCCGGTTCCCCGGCGGCGTGCGGTCGCCGGAGGAGCTGTGGCAGCTCGTGGCGGACGGCCGGGACGCAGTCTCCGGCTTCCCCACCAACCGGGGCTGGGACCTGGAGGGGCTCTACGACGACAACCCCGACCAGCAGGGGACCAGTTACACCCGTGAGGGCGGCTTCCTGCACGACGCCGACCAGTTCGACCCGGCGTTCTTCGGGATATCCCCGCGCGAGGCCGCGGCGATGGACCCCCAGCAGCGGCTGCTCCTGGAGACGTCCTGGGAGGCGTTCGAGCGGGCCGGGATCGACCCGCACTCGGTACGGGGCAGCAAGAGCGGCGTCTTCATCGGCACCAACGGCCAGGGCTACCTGGTACGCCTGGCCGCGGGCGGCGTGCCGGACGGCTACGAGGGGTACTTCCTCACCGGCAACGCGGCCAGCGTCGTGTCCGGCCGCATCTCCTACGCGCTCGGCCTCGAAGGCCCCGCGCTGACCATCGACACCGCCTGCTCGTCGTCGCTGGTCGCCCTGCACCTCGCCGTCCACGCGCTGCGGCACAACGAGTGCGGGCTCGCCGTCGCGGGCGGTGTCACCGTGATGTCGACGCCCGACACGTTCATCGAGTTCAGTCGCCAGCGCGGCCTCGCCATGGACGGCCGCTGCAAGCCCTTCGCGGACGCCGCGGACGGCACCGGCTGGGGCGAGGGCGCCGGCCTGCTGCTCCTCGAACGCCTCTCCGACGCACGGCGCAACGGCCACCCCGTCCTCGCGGTCGTACGGGGCTCCGCCGTCAACCAGGACGGCGCCTCCAACGGCCTGACCGCCCCCAACGGCCCCTCGCAGCAGCGCGTGATCCGGGCAGCCCTCGCCGCCTCGAACCTCGCTCCGTCCGACGTGGACGCCGTGGAGGCACACGGCACCGGCACCACCCTCGGCGACCCCATCGAGGCGCAGGCGCTCCTCGCCACCTACGGCCAGGGCAGGCCCGCGGACCGGCCGCTGTGGCTGGGCGCCCTGAAGTCCAACATCGGTCACACCCAGGCGGTCTCCGGTGTGGCCGGTGTGATGAAGATGGTCATGGCGATGCGGCACGGCGTGCTGCCGAAGACCCTGCACGTCGACCAGCCGTCGACGCACGTGGACTGGTCGGCGGGCGCGGTGGAGCTGCTGACCGAGGCCCGGTCGTGGCCCGAGACCGGTCAGCCGTGGCGTGCGGGTGTGTCGTCGTTCGGCGTCAGCGGCACCAACGCGCACGTCATCGTCGAGCAGGCCCCCGAGTCACCCGAGACCGAACACGAGGACTCCCCGGAGCCCGCGCGTGCCGACGGCCCGCTGCCGTGGACCCTCTCGGCCCGTGACGCCGACGCCCTGCGCGGCCAGGCCGAGCGGCTCCTGACCTTCGTGGGCGAGAACCCCGAGTGGTCCGTGGCCGATGTGGGCCACTCCCTCGTGGTTTCCCGTGCGGTCCTGGAACATCGCGCCGTGCTGGTGGCCGGTGACCGGGCCGGGCTTGTCGAGGCCCTGACGGCCGTGGCCGAGGGCAGGTCGACGCCCGCCGCGGTCACGGGCCGCGCCGAGGAGTCCGGCCAGGTGGCGTTACTGTTCTCGGGTCAGGGGTCGCAGCGGCTCGGCATGGGCCGTGAACTGGCGGACCGTTTCCCGGTGTTCGCCGGTGCGCTGGACGCCGTACTGGACGAGTTCGATCCGCGAGTACGGGAGACCGTGTTCGGTGAGGACGCGGACGCGCTGAACGAGACGGGGGTGACGCAGCCCGCGTTGTTCGCGGTGGAGGTGGCTCTCTTCCGTCTGCTGGAGTCGTGGGGCGTACGCCCGGATGTGCTGGCGGGTCACTCGATCGGTGAGCTGGCCGCGGCGCATGTGGCTGGTGTGTGGTCGTTGGCCGATGCCGTGAAGGTGGTGTCGGCGCGGGGTGCGCTGATGCAGGCGCTGCCTACCGGTGGTGCGATGGTCGCGATTCAGGCGTCCGAGGACGAGGTGGCGGCCGATCTGCCGGAGACGGTGGGCATCGCGGCGGTCAACGGGCCTCATTCCGTGGTGATTTCGGGTGTTGCCGCTGACGCGGAGGTGGTGGCGGAGCGGTGGCGTGAGGCGGGCCGCAAGGTGTCCCGTCTCAAGGTGAGCCATGCGTTCCACTCGCCGCTGATGGACCCGATGCTGGACGACTTCCGGCAGGTTCTCGAAGGGGTGTCGTACGAGGCTCCCGCCGTCCCGATCGTGTCGACGCTGACGGGTCGGACGGCCTCCACGGAAGAGCTCTCGTCGCCGGAGTACTGGGTGCGGCATGTGCGGGAGTCGGTGCGGTTCGCCGACGCCGTGCGCACCCTGGTCGCCGAAGGTGTGGGGACGTTCGTCGAGGTCGGGCCGGGTGGGACGCTGTCCGCCCTCGGGCAGGAGTCCGCGCCGGACGCGGGCTTCGTGCCGGTGCTGCGCGGCGACCGCCCCGAGGCGGTGGCCGTCACGGCGGCCGCCGGACAGCTCCACGTACGCGGTGTGCACGTGGAGTGGAAGGAGTTCTTCACCGGGCGTGGGGCACGGCGGGTCGACCTGCCGACGTACGCGTTCCAGCGCGACCGCCACTGGCTCGACGCCCTGCCCGCGACCGGAGACGTCACGGCGGCGGGTCTCGGTGCCGCCGACCACCCGCTGCTTGGGGCTGCCGTCACCGTGGGCGGCACGGACGGCGTGCTGCTCACCGGCCGCCTCGCGGTCCAGACCCACCCGTGGCTCGGCGACCACGTGGTGCACGGCTCGGTGGTGCTTCCCGGCACGGCCTTCCTCGAACTGGCGGTACGCGCGGGCGATCAGGTCGGCTGCGACCTGGTCGAGGAACTCACCCTGGAGGCGCCCCTCGTGGTGCCCGAGAGCGGTGGCGTCCGCGTACAGGTGTGGGTCGGTGCCGAGGAGGAGTCGGGCAGCCGCGAGCTGACCGTTTATGCGAGCGCGGGCGACACCGACGACGACCGGCCGTGGACCCGGCACGCCACCGGTGTGCTGCGCGCGGTCGGACGCTCCGGCGGGACCGCTTTGACGGAGTGGCCGCCCACGGGCGCCAAGGTCGTCGACCTGGACGGGTACCCCGACCACGCGGCCGACGCCGGGCTCGGCTACGGACCGGTGTTCCAGGGCCTGCGCGCCGTGTGGCGCCGCGCCGACGAGGTGTTCGCCGAGGTCGTGCTCCCGGACGGCGTGGAGGTGGACGGATTCGGGCTGCACCCGGCGCTCCTCGACGCGGCCCTGCACGCCATCGGCCTGACCGGCGAGGCCGACGAGCGCGGTCAGCTGCCGCACACCTGGTCCGGGGTGCGGCTGCACGCCTCCGGCGCGACCGTGCTGCGGGTGCGCCTCGCGCCCACCGGGGCCGACGGGGTGTCGCTGACGGTGGCGGACGGGGCGGGCGCCCCAGTGGCCACCGTCGACGGTCTCGTCCTCCGCCCGGTCACGCCGGAACAGCTCACCGACGGTGAGCACGGAGACGCGCTGTTCGGTGTCGACTGGGCACCGGTGCCGCAGGCCGACGGCGACCTCCCGACGGTCGCGTGGGCCGACCCCGCCGACCCGACCGACCCCGCCGACCCGACCGACCCCGCCGACCCGACCGACCCCGCGAGCCTGGCCGACCTGACCGGCCTGATCGAGCCGCAGCCCGACTTCGTGGTCGTGGCGTGCCCCGACACGTCCGCTTCCGGCCCGGTCACCGGCGCGCACGAAGCCGCGCACTGGGCGCTGCACACGGTCAGGACGTGGCTGGCGGACGAACGCTTCGAGGCGGCACGCCTGGTCGTGGTGACCGGGGGAGCCGTCGCCGTGACGCCTGCGCCGTCCGGTGACGCCACCGGGCCCGACACGTCCGGCGGGCCCCACGCGTCCGGCGGGTCTCACGCGTCCGGCGGGTCTCACACGTCACATGAGTCCGACGCGTCCGACGCGTCCCACACGTCCGGCGAGGCGGTGCGGAACCTCGCGCAGGCCGCCGTGTGGGGCCTGGTGCGCTCGGCACAGCTGGAGAACCCCGACCGGATCGTCCTGGTGGACCTCGACGGGGAAGCGGCTTCGCGCGACGCGCTGCCCGCCGCCCTCGCCACCGGTGAGACCCAACTGGCGGTCCGCGCGGGGGCGATCAGCGCTCCCCGCCTCGCCAGGATCCCGAAGTCCGTGGTCGACGACCCCGGCTTCGGCTCCGGTGCCGTCCTCGTCACCGGTGCCACGGGCACCCTGGGCGCGCTCGTCGCCCGGCACCTGGTCGCCGGGCGCGGGGTGCGCAACCTGCTCCTGGTGAGCAGGCGCGGCGAAGCGGCCGAGGGCGCCACGGAACTGCGGGACGAACTCGTCGCGCAGGGCGCCGAGGTGACCCTGGCGGCCTGCGACGTGGCCGACCGCGACGCCGTCGCGGCCCTCCTTGCCGAGCACCCCGTGACCGCTGTCGTGCACACCGCGGGTGTCCTCGACGACGGCGTGCTCGGCTCGCTGACGCCGGAGCGGATCGACACGGTGTTCCGGCCCAAGGTCGACGCGGCCTGGCACCTGCACGAGCTGACCCGCGACCTGGACCTGTCCGCGTTCGTCCTGTTCTCCTCGGTGGCGGGCCTCCTCGGCGCACCCGGCCAGGCCAACTACGCGGCGGCCAACACCTTCCTGGACGCCCTCGCCCAGCACCGCCGCGCCCAGGGCCTGCCCGCCACGTCCCTCGCCTGGGGCCTGTGGGCCGAGGCCAGCGGCATGACGGGGCAGCTCGCCGACGCCGACCTCAAGCGGATGGGCCGCGGCGGTCTGCTCCCGCTCCGCAACGCCGACGGGCTCGCCCTGTTCGACGCCGCCGCCCCGACCGGACGGGCCCTCCTCGCGCCCGCCCCCCTCGATCTGCCCGCCCTGCACCGCCAGGCGCGCTCGCACCCGGTGGCCCACATCCTCCGCGGCCTGGTGCGCGGCCCGGCACGCAGGACCGCCGACGCCGGTTCCGTCGCCGAGTCCGCGCTGGCGCAGACCCTGGCAGGGATGACCGCGGCGGAACGGGAGAAGGCACTCCTCGACCTCGTCCTCGGCCGCGTGGCCGTGGTCCTCGGCCACAGCTCCGCCCAGGCCGTCGCGCCCGACCGCGCGTTCAAGGAACTCGGCTTCGACTCGCTGACCGCCGTCGAACTGCGCAACCACCTCAACGCGGTCACCGAGCTGCGGCTGCCCTCGACGCTGGTCTTCGACTACCCGACGCCCGCCGCCCTGGCGGCGTTCCTCGACACCGAACTCGCCGGCGCGCCCGTCCTCGCGGCGACCGCGCACACCGCGGCCGCCCTCGACGAACCCCTCGCGATCGTCGGCATGAGCTGCCGCTTCCCGGGCGGCGTGAACTCGCCCGAGGACCTGTGGCGGCTGCTCGCCGGCGGCGAGGACGCCGTCGTGGAGTTCCCCGGCGACCGCGGCTGGGACCTGGACGCCCTGTACGACCCGGACGCCGCGAACTCCGGCACCTCGTACACCCGCATGGGCGCCTTCCTCGACCGCGCGGCGGACTTCGACCCGGCGTTCTTCGGGATCTCGCCGCGCGAGGCCCTCGCGATGGACCCGCAGCAGCGGCTCCTCCTGGAGACGTCCTGGGAGGCGTTCGAGCGGGCGGGCATCGACCCGCACTCGCTGCGCGGCAGCCGGTCCGGCGTGTTCGTCGGCACCAACGGCCAGGACTATCCGTCGCTGCTGATGGCAGCCCCGGACAACTGGGCCGAGGTCGAGGGCTACATCGGCACCGGCAACGCGGCCAGCGTCATCTCCGGCCGGGTGTCCTACGCGTTCGGCCTCGAAGGCCCCGCCGTGACGGTGGACACGGCGTGCTCCTCGTCGCTCGTCGCGCTGCACTGGGCGAGCCAGGCGCTGCGCTCCGGCGAGTGCTCCCTCGCGCTCGTCGGCGGTGTCACGGTGATGTCGACCCCCGGGGTGTTCATCGACTTCAGCCGTCAGCGCGGCCTCGCGGAGGACGGCCGCTGCAAGGCGTTCTCGGACAGCGCCGACGGCACGGGCTGGGGCGAGGGCGTCGGCATGCTCCTCGTGGAGCGCCTCTCGGACGCCGAGCGCAACGGCCACCAGATCCTCGCGGTCGTCCGCGGTTCCGCCGTGAACCAGGACGGCGCCTCCAACGGCCTGACCGCCCCGAACGGCCCCTCGCAGCAGCGCGTGATCCGGCAAGCCCTCGCCGGCGCCGGGCTCGAACCGTCCGACGTGGACGCCGTGGAGGCGCACGGCACCGGCACCACCCTCGGCGACCCCATCGAGGCGCAGGCGCTCCTCGCCACCTACGGCAAGGACCGCACCGGGGACCCCCTGTGGCTGGGTTCGGTGAAGTCCAACATCGGTCACACGCAGGCCGCCGCGGGCGTGGCCGGTGTCATCAAGATGGTGCTCGCCCTGCGGCACGGCTTGCTGCCGCCGACTCTGCACGTCACCGAACCTTCCACCCACGTGGACTGGTCCGCGGGCGCGGTGGAGCTGCTGACCGAGGCCCGGCCGTGGCCCGAGACGGGGCGGCCGCGGCGTGCGGGTGTGTCGTCGTTCGGCGTGAGCGGCACGAACGCGCACGTCGTCGTCGAGCAGGCGCCCGCGGCCGGGCGGACCGACCGGGAACCGGAACCGGAGCCCGTCGGCGACGGCCTGGTCCCGTGGACGCTGTCCGCCCACACCCCGGAAGCACTGCGGGGGCAGGCAGATCGGCTCAAATCCGCGGTGGGCGAGAACCCCGAGTGGTCCGTGGCCGATGTGGGCCACTCCCTCGTGGCTTCCCGTGCGGTCCTGGAACACCGCGCCGTGCTGGTGGCCGGTGACCGGGCCGGGCTCGTGGAGGCCCTGACGGCCCTGGCCGAGGGCAGGACGACGCCCGCCGCGGTCACGGGCCGCGCCGAGGAGTCCGGCCAGGTGGCGTTCCTGTTCTCGGGTCAGGGGTCGCAGCGGCTCGGCATGGGCCGCGAACTGGCGGGGCGTTTCCCGGTGTTCGCGGGTGCGCTGGATGCCGTACTGGACGAGTTCGATCCGCGAGTACGGGAGACCGTGTTCGGTGAGGACGCGGACGCGTTGAACGAGACGGGGGTGACGCAGCCCGCGCTGTTCGCGGTCGAGGTCGCTCTCTTCCGGCTGTTTGAGTCGTGGGGCGTTCGGCCGGATGTGCTGGCCGGTCACTCGATTGGCGAGCTGGCCGCCGCGCATGTGGCTGGTGTGTGGTCCCTCGCGGACGCGGTGAAGGTGGTGTCGGCGCGTGGCGAGCTGATGCAGGCGCTGCCTACCGGTGGCGCGATGGTCGCGATCCAGGCGTCCGAGGCCGAGGTGGCCTCGGACCTGTCGGAGACCGTGGGCATCGCGGCGGTCAACGGCCCGACATCGGTGGTGATCTCCGGTGTCACCGCCGATGTGGAGGCGGTCGCGGAGCGCTGGCGTGAGGCGGGCCGGAAGCTGTCCCGCCTGAAGGTCAGCCACGCGTTCCACTCGCCGCTGATGGACCCGATGCTCGACGACTTCCGCCGGGTCCTGGAAGGGGTCTCGTACGAGGCTCCGTCGATCCCGATCGTGTCGACGCTGACCGGCGCCCGCGCGAGCGCGGAGGAGCTGGCGTCCCCCGAGTACTGGGTGCGCCATGTGCGGGAGTCGGTGCGGTTCGCCGACGCCGTGAACACGCTGGTCGCCGAGGGCGTCGGGACGTTCGTCGAGGTCGGCCCCGGCGGCACGCTCTCCGCGCTCGGGCAGGAGTCCGCGCCGGACGCGGGCTTCGTGCCGGTGCTGCGCGGCGACCGCCCCGAGGCGGTGGCCGTCACGGCGGCCGCCGGACAGCTCCACGTACGCGGTGTGCGCGTCGAGTGGGAGCCGTTCTTCGCCGACGGCGCCGCGCGCCGCGTGGGACTGCCGACGTACGCGTTCCAGCACCAGCGGTACTGGCCCGACGTGCTGCCCGCGATCGGTGACGTCACGGCGGCGGGTCTCGGCGCGGCCGACCACCCGCTGCTCGGGGCTGCCGTCACCGTGGGCGGCACGGACGGCGTGCTGCTCACCGGCCGCCTCTCGGCCCGGACCCACCCGTGGCTTGCCGACCACGCGGTGCACGGCTCGATCCTGCTCCCCGGCACCGCGTTCCTCGAACTGGCGGTACGCGCGGGCGACCAGGTCGGCTGCGACCTGGTCGAGGAACTCACCCTGGAGGCCCCCCTCGTCCTGCCCGAGAACGGCACCGTACGGGTACAGGTGTGGGTCGGCGCCGAGGACGGATCGGGCCGGCGCGAGCTGACCCTCCACTCCAGCGCCGGTGACACCGACGACGGCAGGTCGTGGACCCGGCACGCCGTCGGTGTGCTCCGGGCGGGCGGCCGGTCCGAGGGAACCGGCCTGGCCGCCTGGCCGCCCGCGGACGCGGAGACCGTCACGCTGGACGGGTTCTACGACCACATGGCCGCCGGAGGCTTCGGCTACGGACCGGTGTTCCAGGGCCTGCGGGCCGCCTGGCGGCGCCACGGCGAGGTGTTCGCCGAGGTCGCGCTGCCGGAGGACACGAAGGCGGACGGCTTCGGCCTGCACCCGGCGCTCCTCGACGCGGCCCTGCACGCCATCGGCCTGACCGGTGACGCCGACGGGGTCGGACGGCTGCCGTTCGTGTGGACGGGCGTACGTCTGCACGCCTCGGGCGCGGAAAGGCTGCGGGTGCGGCTGACCCCCTCCGGGGCGGACCGGGTGGCGCTGACGATCGCGGACGGGGCGGGCGCCCCGGTAGCCACAGTGGACTCGCTGGTGATCCGGCCGGTCTCGCGGGAGCAGCTCGCCGGTGACGACCTCGGGGACGCGCTGTTCGGCGTGGACTGGGTGCCGGTGCCGCTGCCCGACGGCGACCTCCCGACGACCAGGTGGTCCGACCTGGAGGCCCTGCCGACGTCGGGGGAACTGCCCGACTTCGTCGTCCTGCCGCGCCCCGTCGTGTCCACGTCCGGGCCGGTGCCCGCCGCGCACGAGGCCGCGCACTGGGCACTGGACGCCGTCAGGACCTGGCTCGCCGACGACCGGTTCGACACGGCACGCCTCGTCGTGGTCACCGGGGGAGCGGTCGCCGCCTCCGCCGACGAGGACGTACGGGATGTCGCGCAGGCCGCGGTGTGGGGCCTGGTGCGGTCCGCGCAGTCGGAGAACCCCGACCGGATCGTCCTGGTCGACCTCGACGACGAAGTGGCGTCGCTCGACGTCCTGCCCGCAGCCCTCGCCACCGGCGAGGCGCAGCTGGCGATCCGCTCCGGCGCTGTCAGCGTGCCGCGTTTCGTCCGGGCACAGAGGTCCGTGACGGACGACCCCGGCTTCGGCACGGGAGCGGTCCTCGTGACCGGCGCGACGGGCACCCTGGGCGGTCTGTTCGCCCGGCACCTGGTGGCTGAGCGCGGCGTACGGAAGCTGCTCCTGGTGAGCAGGCGCGGCGAGGCGGCCGAGGGCGCCACCGAGCTGCGGGACGAACTTGTCGCGCAGGGCGCCGAGGTGACCCTCGCCGCCTGCGACGTGGCGGACCGCGACGCCCTCGCGGCGCTGCTCGCCGAGCACGAGGTCACCTCCGTCGTCCACACCGCCGGTGTCCTCGACGACGGCGTCATCGGCTCGCTCACCCCGGAGCGGATCGACACGGTGTTCCGGCCCAAGGTCGACGCGGCCTGGCACCTGCACGAGCTGACCCGCGACCTGGACCTGTCCGCGTTCGTCCTGTTCTCCTCCGCCTCCGGTGTGTTCGGCGGACCCGGCCAGGGCAACTACGCGGCGGCCAACACCTTCCTGGACGCCCTCGCCCAGCACCGCCGCGCCCAGGGCCTGCCCGCCACGTCCCTCGCCTGGGGTCTGTGGGCCGAGGCCAGCGGCATGGCAGGGCAGCTCGACGACGCCGACATCAAGCGGATGAGCCGCGGCGGCCTGATCCCGCTCCGCAACACTGAGGGGCTCGCCCTGTTCGACGCGGCGGGCTCGACCGGGCGCGCCGTCCTCGCCCCCGTGCCCCTCGACCTGCCCGCCCTGCACCAGCAGGCGCGGAACCACCCCGTGGCGCCCGTCCTGCGCGGCCTGGTGCGCTCCACCGTCCGCAGGACCGTCGAGCGCGCCGCCGTCGAGGGCTCGGCGCTCGCCGCGTCGCTGGTGGGCCTGACCGACGCGGAGCGCGAGAAGGTCCTGCTCGACCTCGTACTCGGCCACGTGGCCGTCGTGCTCGGCCACAGCTCCGCGCACGCCGTCGCACCCGACCGCGCCTTCAGGGAACTCGGCTTCGACTCCCTCAGCGCCGTCGAACTGCGCAACCACCTCAACGCCGTCACCGAACTGCGCCTGCCCGCGACGCTCGTCTTCGACCACCCGACCCCCGAGGCGGTGGCCGCGTTCATCGGCACCGAACTCGCGGGCGCCCCGGTCGTCACGGCGACCACCCGCACGGTGGCCGCCGTCACCGACGAGCCGATCGCGATCGTCGGCATGAGCTGCCGCTACCCCGGCGGTGTCAACTCGCCCGAGGACCTGTGGCAGCTCGTCCTGAACGGTGTCGACGCCATCGGCGAGTTCCCCGACAACCGCGGCTGGGACCTGGCACGGCTCTACCACCCGGACCCCGAGCACATGGGCACCTCCTACACCCGTGAAGGCGGCTTCCTCTACGGCGCCGACCAGTTCGACCCGGCGTTCTTCGGGATATCCCCGCGCGAGGCCCTCGCGATGGACCCCCAGCAGCGGCTGCTCCTGGAGGCGTCGTGGGAGGCGTTCGAGCGCGCGGGGATCGCCCCGGAGTCGGCGCGGGGCAGCGCCACCGGCGTGTACGCGGGCCTCATGTACCACGACTACGCGGCGCGCCTTCGCTCCGTGCCGGACGACGTGGAGGGATACCTCGGCACCGGCGCGTCCGGCAGCGTCGCGTCCGGCCGCGTCGCCTACGCCCTCGGGCTCGAAGGCCCCGCGGTGACCGTGGACACGGCGTGCTCGTCGTCCCTGGTCGCTCTGCACATGGCAGTGCAGGCGCTGCGGTCCGGAGAGTGCGACATGGCGCTCGCGGGCGGTGTCGCCGTGATGGCCACCGCCGGCACGTTCGTGGACTTCAGCCGCCAGCGCGGTCTGTCCGCCGACGGCCGCTGCAAGTCGTTCTCCGACACCGCGGACGGCACCGGCTGGGGCGAGGGCGTCGGCATGCTCCTCGTGGAGCGCCTCTCCGACGCCCGCCGCAACGGCCACCCGGTCCTGGCCCTCGTACGGGGCTCGGCGATCAACCAGGACGGCGCGTCGAACGGCCTGACCGCGCCGAACGGCCCCTCGCAGCAGCGGGTCATCCGCCAGGCCCTGGCGAGCGCGGGCCTGGCCCCCTCCGACGTGGACGCGGTCGAGGCGCACGGCACGGGCACCACCCTCGGCGACCCCATCGAGGCGCAGGCGCTCCTCGCCACCTACGGGCAGGACCGCACCGGGGACCCCCTGTGGCTCGGCTCCATCAAGTCCAACATCGGCCACACCCAGGCCGCGGCCGGAGTCTCCGGCATCATCAAGATGGTCATGGCGCTGCGCCACGGCGTGCTGCCGCCCACCCTGCACGTCAGCGAGCCCACGTCGCAGGTGGACTGGTCCGCCGGTGACGTCGAACTCCTCACGGAGGCCAGGCCGTGGCCGGAGACCGGCCGCCTGCGCCGGGCCGGTGTGTCGTCGTTCGGTGTGAGCGGCACGAACGCGCACACCATCATCGAGCACGTGCCGGACGAGGAGCACCGCCCGGCCCCGCTCGACGGCGCCGCGCCGTGGGTGCTTTCCGGCCGGAGCGCGCAGGCGCTGCGGGCGCAGGCCGCGCGGCTGCGGGACCACGTCTCGGGCGATCCGGCGACCGGTGAACTGGACGTCGCCTACTCGCTCGCGGCCACCAGGTCCGCGTTCGACCACCGTGCCGTCGTCGTGGCCGACGACCGCACGGCGCTCCTCGACGGCCTCACCGCACTCGCCGACGGCCGGTCGTTCCCCGGCCTCGACACGGGGACCGTCACCGTCGGAGGCGTGGGCTTCCTGTTCTCGGGCCAGGGCTCGCAGCGGCTCGGCATGGGCCGCGAACTCGCCGCGCGCTTCCCCGTGTTCGCCGAAGCGCTCGACACGGTCCTGGACGCGTTCGACCCGCGGGTGCGTGCGGTGCTGTCCGGCGACGACGCCGACGCCCTGAACGAGACCGGCATCACCCAGCCCGCCCTGTTCGCCGTCGAGGTGGCCCTCTTCAGCCTCCTCGAGGAGTGGGGCATCCGGCCCGCCATGCTGGCCGGTCACTCGATCGGTGAGCTGGCCGCCGCCCACGTCGCCGGTGTGTGGTCCCTCGCGGACGCCGTGAAGGTGGTGTCGGCGCGTGGCGAGCTGATGCAGGCGCTGCCTACCGGTGGTGCGATGGTCGCCATTCAGGCGTCCGAGGACGAGGTGGCGGCCGATCTGCCGGAGACGGTGGGCATCGCGGCGGTCAACGGGCCCTCCTCTGTGGTGATTTCGGGTGTTGCCGCCGACGCGGAGGCGGTGGCGGAGCGGTGGCGTGAGGCGGGCCGCAAGGTGTCCCGTCTCAAGGTGAGCCACGCGTTCCACTCGCCGCTGATGGACCCGATGCTCGACGACTTCCGGCAGGTCCTCGAAGGGGTCTCGTACGAGGCTCCCGCCATCCCGATCGTGTCGACGCTGACCGGCGCCCGCGCGAGCGCGGAGGAGCTGACCTCCCCCGAGTACTGGGTGCGCCACGTGCGGGAGTCGGTGCGGTTCGCCGACGCCGTGCGCACCCTGGCCGCCGAGGGCATGATCACGTTCGTCGAGGTCGGCCCCGGCGGCACCCTGTCCGCCCTCGGCCAGGAGACCGCGCCCGAAGCGGCCTTCGTCCCCGTACTGCGCACCGACCGCCCGGAGCCGGTGGCCGCCACGACAGCAGCGGGACAGCTCCACGTACGCGGCGTACGCGTCGACTGGGCGGCGTACTTCGCCGGGCGCGGCGCGCGCCGGGTCGACCTGCCCACGTACGCGTTCCAGCACCGGCGCTACTGGCTGGACGCCGGAGTGTCCGCGGGCGACCTGGACGCGGCGGGCCTCGGCGCGGCCGGGCATCCGCTGCTCGCCGCGGTCGTCGACACGGCCGACTCGGACGAGCAGCTCTTCACGGGCCGGTTGTCCCTGGAGTCCCACCCGTGGCTCGCCGACCACGCCGTCCAGGGCGCGGTCCTGCTGCCCGGCACGGCGTTCCTCGAACTGGCCGTGCGCGCGGGCGACCAGCTCGGCTGCGACCTCGTCGAGGAACTCACCCTGGAGGCGCCCCTCGTGGTGCCCGAGAGCGGTGGCGTCCGCTTGCAGGTGCGGGTCGGCGCGCCGGACGCGTCGGAGCGGCGCGCGCTGACGGTGTACGCGCGCGGCGACGACGGCGAGCTGTGGGTACGGCACGCGAGCGGCACGCTCACGGCCGGAGCCGACGCCCCGTCCTCCGACGTCGGCGCCTGGCCGCCCGCCGGGGCCGAGACCGTCGACCTGGACGGGTTCTACGACCACATGGCCGACGCGGGCTTCGGCTACGGCCCGGCCTTCCAGGGCCTGCGGGCCGCATGGCGGCGCGACGGCGAGGTGTTCGCCGAGGTCGCCCTGGAGGAGGAAGTGGGCGCCGACGGATTCGGCCTGCACCCGGCCCTGCTCGACGCGGCCCTGCACGCCATCGGCCTCGCCGCGGGCACCGACGGCGTCGGCAGGCTGCCGTTCTCCTGGTCGGGCGCGCGGCTGCACGCCTTCGGAGCGACCGTGCTGCGGGTGCGGCTCGCACCCGCGGGCACCGACGGCATGGCGTTGGCCATCGCCGACGGGACGGGCGCCCCGGTGGCCACGATCGACTCGCTGGTCCTGCGCCCGCTGGCGGCGACGCTGTCGGGGCAGGGCCGCGATTCGCTGTTCCGCCTCGACTGGGTGCCCGCGTCGACGCCGTCCGGGAGTACCGCTGCGGCGGGTGAGGTCGCGGAGTTCGCCGACCGGGCCGCGATCGTCGCTGCCCTCGACGCGGGCGGGACGCTGCCGGACACCGTCGTGGTGCGGTGCGCCGAGACCCGCGACGCGGGCGCCGCCCGCCAGGAGGTCCTCGCCGCCCTGGAGCTCGTGCAGAGCTGGCTGGCCGACGAGCGCTGCGCCGCCTCACGGCTCGTCCTCGTCACCCGCGGCGCGGTGGCCGCCGGCTCCGGCGACGACGTGCCGGACCTGGCGGCGGCCGCGGTGTGGGGTCTGATCCGCTCCGCGCAGTCGGAGCACCCCGACCGCTTCGTGCTTGTGGACACCGACGACCAGGACGGCTGGCGGGCCGCGCTCGCCACCGGCGAACCCCAGGCCGTCGTACGGGACGGCCGCGTGCTCGTGGCCCGCCTCACCCGCGTACGGCCGCAGGAGACCGGCACCGACCCGGCGTCCGCGCCGGCGTTCGGACCGGACAGCACCGTCCTGGTGACCGGCGCCTCGGGCGCGCTCGGCGGCCTGTTCGCCCGGCACCTCGTCGCCCGGCACGGCGTCGGCCGCCTCGTGCTCGCGAGCAGGCGCGGCCCCTCGGCCGCGGGCGCCGCGGAACTCCGCGACGAACTGACCGCGCAGGGCGCCGAGGTCACCGTGGTCGCCTGCGACGTCGCGGACCGCGACGCGGTGGCGGCGCTGCTCGCCGAGCACCCCGTCACGGCCGTCGTGCACACCGCCGGTGTCCTCGACGACGCCACCGTCGGCTCGCTCACCCCGGACCAGGTCGACACGGTGTTCCGGCCCAAGGTCGACGCGGCCCGGCACCTGCACGAGCTGACCCGCGACCTGGACCTGTCCGCTTTCGTGCTGTTCTCGTCCGTCGCGGGCACCCTCGGCGGCTCCGGTCAGGGCAACTACGCGGCGGCGAACACGTTCCTCGACGCGCTCGCCCGGCACCGCGCCGCCACGGGCCTGCCCGCCACGTCACTGGCGTGGGGCCTGTGGGCCGACGGCATGGGCGCCCGGGTGGCACACTCCGCCACCACGGGCCTGTCCGCCGCGGAAGGAGTCGCGCTGTTCGACGCCGCGGTCGCGGGGACCGACACGGTCGTCGTACCGATGCGGCTCGACACGAAGGCCGTACGGGAACTCCCGCTGGTGCCCCCGGTGTTCAGCAACCTGGTACGGACGACGAGCCGCAGGGCCGCGGGGCACGGAACCGACCCCGCCGCCGCCCTCCGCGAGAGCCTCGCGCCGCTGGCCGGGGCCGACCGGGACCGGGTCCTGCTCGACCTCGTCCGCACCCAGGCCGCCGCCGTCCTCGGCCACTCCGGCCCGGAGGCCGTCGCCTCCGGGCAGGCGTTCACGGAGCTGGGCTTCGACTCGCTGACCGCCGTCGACCTGCGCAACCGCATGGGTGCGGCCACCGGCCTGCGGCTGCCCGCCACCCTGGTCTTCGACTACCCGACCCCGGCGGCGCTCGCCGCGTTCGTGGGCACCGAACTCGCGGGCGCCCCGGTCGTCACGGCGAGCGCCCCCACGGCGGCAGCCGCGACCGACGAGCCGATCGCCATCGTCGGCATGAGCTGCCGCTACCCCGGCGGGGTCCGCTCCCCGGAGGACCTGTGGCGGATGCTCGCCGACGGGGCCGAGGGCATCACCTCGTTCCCGGCCGAGCGCGGCTGGGACGTGGAGGCGCTGTACGACCCGTCGGGCGAGCGCGCCAACACCTCGTACACCCGCGAGGGCGGCTTCCTCCACGACGCCGACCGGTTCGACCCGGCGTTCTTCGGCATCTCGCCCCGCGAGGCGCTGGCGATGGACCCGCAGCAGCGGCTGCTCCTGGAGACGTCCTGGGAGGCGTTCGAACGAGCGGGCATCGACCCGCACTCGCTGAAGGGCAGCGCGACCGGCGTGTTCGCGGGCGTCATGTACCACGACTACGCCTCCCAGCTGCACAGCGCGCCGGACGGCGTCGAGGGCTTCCTCGGCACCGGCAACGCGGGCAGTGTCGCGTCCGGCCGCGTGTCCTACCTGTTCGGTCTCGAAGGGCCCGCGATGACGGTGGACACGGCCTGCTCGTCGTCCCTGGTGGCCCTGCACCTGGCCGCCCGGGCGCTGCGCTCGGGCGAGTGCTCCCTCGCGCTCGCGGGCGGCGTCACCGTCATGGCGACACCCGGCGCGTTCATCGACTTCAGCCGCCAGCAGGGCCTGTCGCCCGACGGCCGGTGCCGTTCGTTCGCCGCCGACGCCGACGGCACCGGCTGGGGCGAAGGTGTCGGCATGCTCGTCCTCGAACGGCTCTCGGACGCGCGGCGCAACGGCCACCCCGTCCTCGCGGTGGTCCGCGGCTCCGCCGTCAACCAGGACGGCGCGTCGAACGGCCTGACCGCGCCGAACGGCCCCTCGCAGCAGCGGGTCATCCGGCAGGCGCTCGCCGGCGCCGGTCTGACACCGTCCGACGTGGACGCGGTCGAGGCGCACGGCACCGGTACCACCCTCGGGGACCCCATCGAGGCGCAGGCGCTCCTCGCCACCTACGGGCAGGACCGCGCCGGTGACCCCCTGTGGCTGGGCTCGCTGAAGTCCAACATCGGCCACACCCAGGCCGCCGCGGGTGTGGGCGGCGTCATCAAGATGGTCATGGCGCTGCGGAGCGAGACGCTGCCCAAGACGCTGCACGCGGAGGAGCGCTCGCCGCACATCGACTGGTCGGCGGGCGCGGTGGAGCTCCTCACCGAGGCGCGGCCGTGGCCGCGGACGGACCGGCCCCGGCGGGCCGGTGTCTCCTCCTTCGGCTTCAGCGGCACCAACGCGCACGTCATCATCGAGTCCGCGCCCGACGCCGACGCGCCCCGGAGCCACGGCACGCAGGCCGGCCCGTGGCTCCTGTCCGCCCGTACCGAGGACGCCCTGCGCGCGCAGGCCGTGCGCCTCGGCGAACTCCTCACCGCCCAGCCCGGTCTGGACCCGGCGGACGTGGCCCGCGCGCTCGCCACCTCGCGGAGCGCGTTCGAGCACCGGCTCGCCGTCCTCGGGCAGGACCGGACCGAACTGCTCGCCGGGCTCGGCGACGCCGTCGAGGGCCGTCCCGCCGCCACCGTCGTCAGGGGTGTCGCCTACGAGCGCCGCGTCGCCTTCCTGTTCTCGGGTCAGGGGTCGCAGCGGCTCGGCATGGGCCGTGAACTGGCGGACCGTTTCCCGGTGTTCGCCGATGCCCTGGATCTCGTACTGGACGCGTTCGATCCGCGGGTGAGGGAGGTGTTGTTCGGTGAGGACGCGGACGCCCTGAACGAGACGGGGGTGACGCAGCCCGCGTTGTTCGCGGTCGAGGTCGCTC
Source organism: Streptomyces typhae (assembly GCF_009755605.1). GTDB lineage: Bacteria > Actinomycetota > Actinomycetes > Streptomycetales > Streptomycetaceae > Streptomyces > Streptomyces typhae. The sequence goes on along the minus strand of NZ_WPNZ01000004.1, from coordinate 94,252 downwards.
TCTTCCGTCTGCTTGAGTCCTGGGGAGTCCGGCCGGATGTGCTGGCCGGTCACTCGATCGGTGAGCTGGCCGCGGCGCATGTGGCTGGTGTGTGGTCGTTGGCCGATGCCGTGAAGGTGGTGTCGGCGCGGGGTGCGCTGATGCAGGCGCTGCCCGCCGGCGGCGCGATGGTCGCGATCCAGGCCGCCGAGGCCGAGGTCGCCTCCGAACTGCCCGGGACCGTGGGCATCGCCGCAGTCAACGGCCCGACATCGGTGGTCGTCTCCGGTGCCGCCGCCGACGTCGACGCGGTCGCCGAGCGGTGGCGCGAGGCGGGCCGCAAGGTCTCCCGCCTCAAGGTCAGCCACGCGTTCCACTCGCCGCTGATGGACCCGATGCTGGACGACTTCCGGCAGGTCCTCGAAGAGGTCTCGTACGGGGCTCCCGCGATCCCGATCGTGTCGACGCTCACCGGCCGGTCGGCGACCGCCGGTGAACTCGCCGCGCCGGACTACTGGGTGCGGCACGTGCGCGAGTCCGTGCGGTTCGCCGACGCCGTGGCCGGCACGGGAGCCGACGTCCTCGTCGAGATCGGGCCCGGCGGGGTCCTCTCGGCCCTGGGGCAGGAGACCCTGCCGGACGCGGCGTTCGTCCCGGTCCTGCGCGCCGACCGCGCGGAGGACGGCGCCGTCGTGGCCGCCCTCGCCGCACTGCACGTACGCGGCGTACGCGTCGACTGGGAGGCCTGCTTCCCCGGCCACGGCTACGGCGTCGACCTGCCCACGTACGCCTTCCAGTACCAGCGGTTCTGGCCCGACACGAGCGTCGGGCCCGCCACCGACGCGACCGGGCTCGGGCTCGGATCCGCCGACCACCCGCTGCTCGGCACCGCCGTCGCGCTCGCGGACGAGGACACCGTCCTGTTCACGGGCAGGCTGTCGCTGCGCACGCACCCCTGGCTCGCCCAGCACGAGATCATGGGGTCCGTCATCCTCCCGGGCACGGCGTTCGTCGAACTCGCCGTGCGGGCGGGCGACCAGGTCGGCTGCGCCCGCGTCGACGAACTGACGCTGGAGGCGCCCCTGGTGCTGCCCGAGCACGGCGGCGTGCAGATCCAGGTACGGGTCGGCCCGCCGGACGCCTCGGGCCGGCGCCCCGTGACGGTGCACTCCCGGGACGAGGACGGCGACCTGCCGTGGACCCGGCACGCCGGCGGCGTCCTCGCCGACGACGGCGGCGAACCCGCCGACCTCGGCACCTGGCCGCCCGGGGGCGCGCAGGCCGTGGACCTCGACGGCTTCTACGACTCCATGGCCGACGGCGGCTTCGCCTACGGGCCGCTGTTCCAGGGCCTCAAGTCGGTGTGGCGCGACGGGGACGCGGTGTTCGCCGAGGTCGCCCTCGACGCCGACACCCCGGTGACCGGGTTCGGCGTGCACCCCGCACTGCTCGACGCGGTGCTGCACGCCGTCGCGTTCGGGACGCTCGCCCCGGTCGAGCACGGACGGCTGCCGTTCGCGTGGACGGGGGTCCGGCTGCACGCCGAGGGCGCGACCTCCCTGCGGGTGCGGCTCACCCCCGCGGGACCCGACGCGGTGGCCCTGGCCGTCGCCGACGGCTCCGGGGCACCGGTCGCGACCGTGGACTCGCTGGTCCTGCGCGCGGTGTCGCCCGCCTCGCTCGGCACGGCACGCGGCCACGAGTCGCTGTTCCGGCTCGACTGGGTGCCCGCCCCGGCAGCGGCCGGCAGCTCCGGCGCCGCGGGTTCGGTCGCGGAGTTCGCCGACTGGGCCGCGGTGCGGGCCGCACTCGACGCGGGCGAGTCGCTGCCCGAGCACGTCGTGGTGCGGTACGCACGGCCCGGCGAGCCCGACGCGACGGACGCGGGCGTGGTGCGCCGCCGGGTGCACACCGCCCTGGAACTGGTGCAGGGCTGGCTGGCCGACGACCGCTGCGCCGCGTCCCGCCTCGTCCTCGTGACCCACGGCGCCGTCCCGGTCGACACCGCGGGCGACGAGAGCGACGTCCGTGACCTGGCGTCCGCCGCGGTGTGGGGTCTGGTGCGGACGGCACGGGCGGAGAACCCGGACCGCTTCGTCCTCGTGGACGTCGACGACGAGGACAGCTGGAAGCCCGCCGTCGGCAGCCCGGAGCCCGAGCTCGCCGTACGCGCCGGTGAGACGTTCGTGCCACGGCTCGTACGGGCCAGGACGACGGCGGCCGGGACCACGGAGCAGGACACGCCGGGCTTCGGCGCCGGTCCTGTCCTCGTGACCGGCGCCAGCGGCAAGCTCGGCGGCCTCGTGGCACGGCACCTGGTGCTGCGCCACGGAGTGCGGCACCTGGTCCTCGCCAGCAGGCGCGGCCACGTGGGCGCGCTGCACGGCGAGTTGGAGGCCCTGGGTGCCGATGTGCACGCCGTGGCCTGCGACGTGGCGGACCGGGACGCGGTGGCGGCGCTGCTCGCCGAGCACCCCGTGACGGCCGTCGTGCACGTGGCGGGCGTCCTCGACGACGGTGTGATCGCGTCGCAGACACCGGAGCGGATCGACACGGTGTTCCGGCCCAAGGTCGACGCGGCCTGGAACCTGCACGAGCTGACCCGCGACCTGGACCTGTCCGCGTTCGTCCTGTTCTCCTCCGCCGCGGGCACGCTCGGCACCCCGGGCCAGGCCAACTACGCCGCCGCCAACGCCTTCCTGGACGCGCTCGCCCACCACCGCCGGGCGCAGGGCCTGCCCGGGACGTCGCTCGCCTGGGGCCTGTGGGACGGCGAGGACGGCATGGGCGCCCGCATGGCCGGGACCGGTGCCGCCGGTCTCTCCGCCGACGAGGGCATGGAACTGTTCGACGCGACGGCGCTCGGCGACGACCCCGTCGTCGTACCGATGCGGCTCGACCTGCGGGCCGTGCGGGAACTCCCCGTGGTGCCGCCGGTGTTCAGCGGCCTGGTGCGGACGAAGGACCGCAGGACGGCGGAGACCGGGTCCGACCCGGCCGCCGCGCTGCGGGAGCGGCTCGCGGCGCTGCCGGCGACCGAGCGGACGTCCGCCCTCGTGGACGTGGTGTGCACGCACGTCGCGGCCGTACTGGCGCTCCCCGGCGCCGCGTCGGTCGACGAACGGCGGCCCTTCACCGACGCGGGCTTCGACTCGCTGACCGCCGTCGAACTGCGCAACCGCCTCGGTGCGGCCACGGGCCTGCGGCTGCCCGCCACCCTGATATTCGACTACCCGACCCCGCTCGACCTGGTCGGCCTCCTCACCGAGGAACTCGTCGTCGACGAGCCCGGCGGGGTGGCGCCGCTGCTCGCCGAGCTGAACCGCATCGAGGCGAGCCTCGCCGCGTTCGGGCCCGGCGACGACGAGGACGACCGGATCGGTGCCCGTCTCTCCGCCTTGCTGGCGGTGTGGCGCGACAGCCGTGCCGACGCCGCCGAGCAGCCGTCCGACGATCTCGACACCGCGACGGACGACGAGGTGTTCGACCTGCTCGGCAAGGAATTCGGCATCTCCTGAACCGCCCGCCCACTTGCTCGACGTTCCCTGGAGTAAAGACAGCATGGACAACGAGGACAAGCTCCGGTACTTCCTCAAGCGGGTCACCGCAGACCTGCGCGACACCCGCAGGCGGCTGCAAGAGGTCGAGGAGGGCGAGCAGGAGCCCGTCGCGATCATCGGCATGAGCTGCCGCTACCCCGGCGACGTGCGCTCGCCCGAGGACCTGTGGGAGCTGGTCGCGGACGGCCGCGACGGCGTGACGGCGTACCCCGCCGACCGGGGCTGGGGCGATGTCGCCCTGGCCGACCCCGAAGACCCCGACCGCGCGTTCCTGACCGAGGGCGGATTCCTGCACGACGCCGCCGAGTTCGACCCCGGCGTGTTCGGGATATCCCCGCGCGAGGCCCTCGCGATGGACCCGCAGCAGCGGCTGCTCCTCGAGACCTCCTGGGAGGCCTTCGAGCGGGCCGGGATCGACGCGTCCTCGCTGCGCGGCAGCAGGACGGGCGTGTTCACCGGCGTGATGTACCACGACTACGCGTCACGGCTGCGGTCGGTGCCCGAGGAAGTGGCGGGCTTCCTCGGCACCGGCAACTTCGGCAGCGTCGCGTCCGGCCGCGTGTCGTACACGTTCGCCCTGGAGGGGCCCGCCGTCACGGTGGACACCGCCTGCTCCTCCTCCCTGGTCACCCTGCACCTGGCGGCCCAGGCACTGCGGTCGGGCGAGTGCACGCTCGCCCTCGCGGGCGGAGTCACCGTGATGGCGACCCCGGACACCTTCATCGGCTTCAGCCAGCAGCGCGGCCTCGCCACGGACGGCCGGTGCAAGTCGTTCTCCGACGACGCCGACGGCACCGGTTGGGGCGAGGGCGCCGGCATGCTGCTCCTGGAGCGGCTCTCCGACGCCCGCCGCAACGGCCACACCGTCCTGGGGCTCGTCCGCGGCTCCGCCGTCAACCAGGACGGCGCCTCCAACGGCCTGACCGCACCCAACGGCCCCTCCCAGCAGCGCGTCATCCGCCAGGCCCTCGACAGCGCCGGACTGACCGCCGCCCAGGTCGACGCGGTCGAGGCGCACGGCACCGGCACCACCCTCGGCGACCCCATCGAGGCCCAGGCCCTCCTCGCCACCTACGGCAAGGACCGGCCCGCCGACCGGCCGCTGTGGCTCGGCTCGATCAAGTCCAACATCGGTCACACCCAGGCCGCCGCCGGTGTCGCCGGTGTCATCAAGTCGGTCATGGCCATGCGGCACGGCGTGCTGCCGCCGACCCTGCACGTCGGCGAGCGCTCCCGGCACGTCGACTGGTCGGCGGGCGCCGTGGAACTCCTCACCGAGGGCCGCCCGTGGCCGACGACGGGGCAGCCGCGCAGGACGGCCGTGTCGTCGTTCGGCATCAGCGGCACCAACGCCCACGTCGTCCTCGAACAGGCCCCGGCCGCCGACCCCGACGACGATCCCGCCGCGCCCGCCCCCGTCGACCCCGTGTCGGCCGATGCCGTGCCGTGGGTCCTCTCCGGCAACGACCCCGCAGCCCTGCGCGCACGCGCCGCCACCCTCCTGTCCCACCTGGACGGCAGGGACACCCCACCGGTGGACGTCGGCTACTCGCTCGCCGTCAGCAGGACCGCGCTCGAACACCGGGCCGCCGTCGTCGGGGCGGACCGCGCGGAACTCCTGACCGGCCTCCGGGCCCTCGCCGACGGCGGTGACGCGCCGAACCTGGTGCGCTCCACCGTGGGCTCGCGCGGCAAGCTCGCGTTCCTCTTCAGCGGCCAGGGCAGCCAGCGGGTGGGCATGGGCCGCGAGCTGTACGCGGAGTTCCCCCTGTTCGCCCAGGCCCTCGACGAGGTCTGCGCCGCTCTCGACCCGCACCTGGACCGGCCGCTGCGGGACGTGCTGTTCGCCGAGCCCTTCACCGACGACGCCGCCCTCCTCGACCGCACCACCTACACCCAGCCCGCGCTGTTCGCGATCGAGGTGGCGCTGTTCCGCCTCGTCACGGCGTGGGGCCTCACCCCGCAGTTCCTCGCGGGCCACTCCATCGGCGAACTCGCCGCCGCCCACGTGTCCGGCGTGTTCTCCCTCGCCGACGCGTGCACGCTCGTCGCCGCCCGCGGCCGGCTCATGGGCGCGCTGCCCGAGGGCGGCACCATGCTGTCGCTGCGCGCCGACGAGGCGACCGTCCGGAACCTGGTCGCCGAGCACGGCGGCACCGTCGACGTCGCGGCCGTCAACGGGCCCGAGTCCACGGTCGTCGCGGGCGACGCGGACGCCGTCGCCGGAATCGACGCCGCCTGGCGGGAGCGCGGCGGGAAGACCCGGTATCTGCGGGTCAGCCACGCCTTCCACTCGCCGCACGTCGACGCCGTCCTCGACGACTTCCGGACCGTCGCGAGGACGATCACCTACAACACCCCGGCGATCCCGATCGTCTCCACCCTGACCGGGGCCCTCCTGACGCCCGCGCAGGCACGCGACCCGGAGCACTGGGTGCGCCACGTCCGGCAGGCCGTGCGGTTCCTCGACGGCGTACGGAGCCTCGGCGAACAGGGCGTCACGAACTTCCTGGAGCTCGGCCCCGACGCGGTCCTGACGGCGGCGGGCCGCGACTGCGCCGACGAGGGCGCGCTCCTCGTCGCCGGGACGCGCGCGGGCAGGCCCGAGGGCACCACGCTCACCTCGGCGGTCGCGGCCCTGCACGTACGGGGCGTCGCCCTCGACTGGGAGGCGGTGTTCGCGGGCCGCGGCGCCCGCCGCACCGACCTGCCCACCTACCCCTTCCAGCGCACCAGGTACTGGCTGGACGTCGGCGCCCACCTCGGCGACGTGACCTCGGTGGGCCTGCGGTCCGCCGACCACCCGCTGCTCGGCGCCGCCGTCACCCTCGCCGACGAGGAAGGGGCGCTGCTCACCGGCAGGCTCTCCCTCACCACCCACCCGTGGCTCGCCGACCACACCGTCGGCGGCGTGGTCCTCGTCCCCGGCGCCGCCCTGGTGGAACTGGCGATCAGGGCGGGCGACCAGGTCGGGCTCGACCACGTCGAGGAGCTCACCCTCGCGGCGCCCCTCGTCCTGCCGGAGGACGGCGCCGTCAGGCTCCAGGTGTCCGCCGGGGCACCGGACGCCTCGGGGCGGCGGACGCTCACCGTGTACTCGCGGATCGACGACGCGTCCGACACCGCGCCCGACGCCGCAGCCGACGACCTGCCGTGGACCCGGCACGCCTCCGGCACGCTCGCGGCGGCCCCGGCGGGTGCGGCCGTTCCCGCCGCCGCCGACGGAGGGGCCTGGCCGCCCGCGGACGCCGAGCGCGTCGACATCGAGGGCCGCTACGACGACCTCGCCGCAGGCGGCCTCGGCTACGGGCCCGCGTTCCGCGGCCTGCGCACGACGTGGCGGCGCGGCGACGAGGTGTTCGTGGAGGTCGAACTGCCCGACCAGGACAGCGCGGGCGCCTTCGGACTGCACCCCGCGCTCCTCGACTCCGCGCTGCACGCCATCGGCCTCGGCGGCTTCGTCGCCGACACGGAGCGACTGCACCTGCCGTACTCCTGGCGCGGGGTGCGCCTGCACAGCAGCGGCGCGTCGGTGCTGCGCGGACGGCTGTCCCCGGCGGGGGCCCCGGGCGCCGCGGGCGTCGCGATCGCCCTCACCGACGACACGGGCGCGCCCGTGGCCTCGGTAGAGGAACTGTCGCTGCGGCCCCTCACGGCGGACGGCCTCGGCGGTGACCGCCTCGACTCGCTGTTCCGGGTGGACTGGGCCCACGTGCCGCCCGCCGCCGCGGACCCGGGCGACTGGGTGGTCCTCGGAGACGGACTCGGCCAGGCGGAGAGCTTCGAGCAGGTCACCACCTACCCGGACCTGGCGGCGCTCGGCGCGGACCGGGCACCGCAAGACCGGGCACCGCAAGACCGGGCATCGGACGGCCGGGCACCGGAGGGTCGGGCGTCGGAGGACCGGGCGTCGGACGGCCGGGCACCGGAGGGCCGGGCACCGGACCTCGTGATCGCTCCCGTGCCCGCCGCCGACACCCCCGCGCAGGCGGCGCACTGGGCCCTCGCGCTGCTCCAGGACTGGCTCGCCGACAGCCGCTTCGCCGCCTCCCGGCTGATGTTCGTCACCAGCGGCGCGGTGGCCGCCACCGCCGACGACGGCGTCCCCGACCTGGCCAACGCGCCGGTGTGGGGCCTGGTGCGCGCCGCGCAGGCCGAGCACCCGGACCGGTTCCTGCTCGCCGACGTCGACCTGCTCGCGGCCTCCGTGCGGGAGCTGCCCGCCGCCGCCGCGACGGGCGAACCCCAACTCGCCCTGCGCTCCGGCGACCTGCTCGCGCCGCGACTGGTACGGGCACGCCCCGAGGAGCCGAGGGACACGGACTTCGGCACGGGCGCGGTCCTCGTCACCGGCGCGAGCGGCACGCTCGGCGGGCTCGTCGCCCGGCACCTGGTGCTGCGGCACGGCGTACGCCGACTGGTCCTCGCGAGCCGCAGCAACCGACTCGGCGCGCTGAAGGAGGAGTTGACCGGCCTGGGCGCCGAGGTCGCCGACGTCGCCTGCGACGTCGCCGACCGGGAGGCCGTGGCGGCCCTGCTCGCCGAGCACCCCGTGACGGCCGTCGTGCACGCGGCGGGCGTCCTCGACGACGGCGTGCTGGAGTCGCTGACACCGGAGCGTGTCGACACGGTGTTCCGGCCGAAGGCCGACGCGGCCCGGCACCTGCACGAGCTGACCCGCGACCTGGACCTGTCCGCGTTCGTCCTGTTCTCCTCCGCCGCCGGTACGTTCGGCAACCCCGGCCAGGCCAACTACGCCGCCGCCAACGCCTTCCTGGACGCGTTGGCCGAGCACCGCCGGGCGTCCGGTCTGCCCGGCACGTCGCTCGCCTGGGGCCTGTGGGACGGCGAGGACGGCATGGGCGCCCGCATGGCCGGGACCGGTGCCGCGGGCCTCTCCGCCGAGGAGGGGCTGCGCCTCTTCGACGCCGCCGTCGCCCTGCCGTCGGCCGTGGCCGTGCCCATGCGCCTCGACCTGGCGCCGCTGCGGGCGCGCCCCGACACGGTCCCGCCGCTGCTGCGCGCCCTGGTGCGCCCCGGCCGCCCCGGCGCCGCGAAGGCGACGCGCCCCGACGGCGGCCTGGCCGCCCGGATCGCGGCGCTGCCGTCGGACGAGCGACTCCCCGCGCTGCTCGACCTCGTCCGCACCTGCGTCGCCGCCGTACTCGGCCACGCCTCCCCGGCGGCCGTGGAGCCCGAGCGGGCCTTCGACGAACTCGGCTTCGACTCGCTCACCGCGGTCGAACTGCGCAACGGCCTCGACACGGCCACCGGCCTTCGCCTGCCCGCCACCCTCGTCTTCGACTACCCGACACCCCTGGCGCTCGCGGGACATCTGCGCGCCACCCTGCTCGGCGCCGACGAGACGCCGGCGGCGGCCGTCCGCACGGCCGCCGTCGACGACGAGCCGATCGCGATCGTCGGCATGAGCTGCCGCTACCCCGGCGGCGTGCGCTCGCCCGAGGACCTGTGGCGCCTCGTCGCCGAGGGCCGGGACGCGGTGTCCGACTTCCCGGACGACCGGGGCTGGAACGTGGACGCGCTCTACGACCCGGACCCCGCCCGCACCGGCACCAGCAGCGTCCGCAGGGGCGGATTCCTCTACGACGCCGCCGAGTTCGACCCGGCGTTCTTCGGCATGTCGCCGCGCGAGGCCCTGGCCGTCGACCCGCAGCAGCGGCTGCTCCTCGAAACGTCGTGGGAGGCCCTCGAACGGGCCGGGATCGACCCGGACTCGGTACGGGGCAGCGCGACCGGTGTGTTCGCGGGCGTGATGTACAACGACTACGCCTCCCGGCTCCGGCGCGCCCCGGACGGATTCGAGGGACAGCTCGGCTTCGGCAGCTCGGGCAGTGTCGCCTCCGGCCGCGTGTCGTACGTGTTCGGGCTCGAAGGACCCGCGGTGACCGTGGACACGGCGTGCTCGTCGTCGCTCGTGGCCGTGCACCTGGCGGCGCAGGCGCTGCGCTCCGGCGAGTGCTCGCTGGCGCTCGCGGGCGGCGTGACGGTGATGTCGAGTCCCGGCGCCTTCGTGGAGTTCAGCCGTCAGCGGGGCCTCGCCCCGGACGGCCGCTGCAAGGCGTTCTCCGCCGACGCGGACGGGACCGGCTGGGGCGAGGGCGTCGGCATGCTCGTCCTCGAACGGCTGTCGGAGGCGCGCCGCAACGGCCACCGGGTCCTCGCCCTCGTACGGGGCTCCGCCGTCAACCAGGACGGCGCGTCCAACGGCCTCACCGCGCCGAACGGCCCCTCCCAGCAGCGCGTGATCCGCCAGGCCCTCGCGAGCGGCGGCCTCGAACCGGCCGACGTGGACGCGGTCGAGGCGCACGGCACGGGCACCACCCTCGGCGACCCCATCGAGGCGCAGGCGCTCCTCGCCACGTACGGGCAGGACCGCACCGGAGAGCCCCTGTGGCTCGGGTCGCTGAAGTCGAACGTCGGCCACACGCAGGCCGCGGCCGGTGTCGGCGGCATCATCAAGATGGTCATGGCACTGCGGCACGGTGTGCTGCCGAAGACCCTGCACGTCGGCGAGCGCTCCCCGCACGTCGACTGGTCCGCGGGCGCCGTCGACGTCCTGACGGAGACCCGGCCGTGGACGGCGCCGGGCCGGCCCCGGCGGGCGGGCGTGTCGTCGTTCGGCGTGAGCGGCACGAACGCGCACACGGTCATCGAGGAAGCCCCAGAAGCAGCGGAGGCCGAGGCCCCGGCAGCAGCGGAGGCCGAGGCCCCGGCAGCAGCGGAGACCGTGGGGTCCTTGGAGGCAGCGGAGGCCGCGGGGTCCCTGGAGGTCGCGGCGGCCCCGGTCACCGAACGGGCCGCTCCCGCCGTGCCGTCCGCCCCCGACGGGCCCGTGCCGTGGGTGCTCTCGGGCAGGAGTGCCCAGGCGCTCCGGGACCAGGCGTCCCGGTTGCGTGCGCACGTCGCGGGTGCGCCGGAGGCCGGGACCGTGGACGTCGGCCACGCGCTGGCGACGACGCGCGCGGCCTTCGGGCACCGGGCCGTCGTCATCGGCGACGACCGCGAGGCGCTCCTGGCCGGGCTCGCCGCCCTGGCCGAGGGGCGGCCGTACCCGGGCCTGGTCACGGACTCCGTGGCCGTGGGCGGTGCGGCCTTCCTGTTCTCGGGCCAGGGCTCGCAGCGGCTCGGCATGGGCCGTGAACTGGCGGCACGCTTCCCGGTGTTCGCCGAGGCGCTCGACGCCGTACTGGACGCGTTCGAGCCGCGGGTGCGGGAGGTGCTGTTCGGCGAGGACGCCGACGCCCTGAACGAGACCGGTGTCACCCAGCCCGCCCTGTTCGCCGTCGAGGTGGCCCTCTTCCGCCTGCTCCAGTCGTGGGGTGTGCGGCCGGACGCCCTCGCGGGCCACTCGATCGGCGAGCTGGCCGCGGCGCACGTCGCCGGTGTGTGGTCCCTCGCCGACGCCGTCGAGGTGGTGTCGGCGCGGGCCGGTCTGATGCAGGCGCTGCCCGAGGGCGGCGCGATGATCGCGATCCGGGCGACCGAGGACGAGGTGGCGGCCGAGCTGCCCGAGACCGTCGGCATCGCGGCGGTCAACGGTCCGGACTCGGTGGTGATCTCGGGTGCCGCAGCCGACGCGGAGGCGGTCGCGGAGCGGTGGCGCGAGGCGGGCCGGAAGGTGTCCCGACTCAAGGTCAGCCATGCGTTCCACTCGCCGCTGATGGAGCCGATGCTGGACGGCTTCCGGCAGGTCCTCGAAGGGGTCTCGTACGCGGCTCCGTCGATCCCGATCGTGTCGACGCTGACCGGCGCGCGGGCCACCGCCGAGGAGCTGTCCTCGCCGGAGTACTGGGTGCGGCACGTGCGCGAGCCGGTGCGGTTCGCCGACGCCGTGCGCACCCTGGTGGCCGACGGGGTCGTCACGTTCGTGGAGGTCGGCCCGGGTGGGACGCTGTCCGCGCTCGGGCAGGAGTCCGCGCCGGACGCGGGCTTCGTCCCCGTACTGCGCAACGACCGCCCGGAACGGACGGCCCTGACCTCCGCCCTGGCGGGACTGCACGTGCGGGGCGTCCGGGTGGACTGGAGGGGCCTGCTCCCCGGCGGTCGCCCGGTCGAGCTCCCCACGTACGCGTTCCAGCGCAAGCGCTACTGGCTGGACGCCCCCCGTGACCTGAGCCTCGACGAGGCCGCGGGCGGCCTCGGCCTCGCGGGCGCGGACCACCCGCTGCTCGGCGCCGCCGTGGACCTCGCCGACGGGCAGGGCCTCGTGTGCACCGGCAGGCTCGGCGTCGACACCCACCCGTGGCTCGCCGACCACGCCGTCGGACCGGTCACCCTCCTGCCCGGCACGGCCTTCGCCGAACTCGCGCTCGCCGCGGGCGGCAGGCTCGGCCTGGACGAGGTGGACGAACTGACCCTCGGCGCGCCGCTGGTGCTGCCCGAACGCGGCGGGGTGCGACTGCGCGTCACCGTCGGCGGCGACGACGGCTCCGGCCGCCGGGCCCTGAGCGTCGACTCCTGCCCGGACGAGCAGGGCACGGGCACCGACTGGACCCGGCACGCCTCGGGCTTCCTCACCACCGCGGCCCCCGGCCGCCCGGACACGGGCACCGACTGGCCGCCGGCCGGCGCCGAGCCCGTCGACGTCGACGGCCTCTACGACAGCCTGGAAGGGGCCGGGTTCGGCTACGGGCCCGCCTTCCAGGGGCTGCGCGCGGCGTGGCGCGGCGATGACGCCGTGTACGCCGAGATCGCCCTCGACGAGGAGCAGCACCGGGACGCCACATCGTTCGGGCTGCACCCGGCGCTGCTCGACGCGGCGCTGCACGCCTGCATGCTCGGCGGCCTCGTCGAGGACGCCGGTCGCCCCCGGCTGCCGTTCTCCTGGAGCGGCGTCCGGTGGCACGCGACCGGCGCGACCGCGGCACGGGTCCGGATCGCTCCGGCAGGACCCGAAGCCGTCTCCCTCGAACTGACCGACGCCCAGGGGCACCCCCTGGCGACGGTCGCATCCCTCGTCCTGCGGCCGATCGCCGCGGAACAGTGGGGTGCGCGCCACCGCGACGCCATGTACCGGCTGGAGTGGGTGGCCGCACCGACCCGTGCGGCCACCCCCGCTCCCGCCCGCGGGTGCGCGGTCGTCGGCCCCGACGATCTGAAGATCGGCGCGGGCATCGCCGCGACCGGTGTCGCCGTCGAGGAGCACGAGGACCTCGCGGCGCTCGCCGCAGCCCGAGCCGAAGGCGGAGCCGCAGCCGGGACCGGCACCGGGACCCGAACCGGGACCGGCACCGGGACCCGAACCGGGACCGGCACCGGGACCGGGACCGGCACCGGCACCGGAAACGGCACCGGCACCGGCACCGGCACCGGCACCGGAAACGGCACCGGCACCGGCACCGGCACCGGCACCGGCACCGGAAACGGCACCAGCACCGGGACCGGCAAGGGCAACGGAACCGGAACCCGAACCGGCAACGGCACCGGAAACGGGACCGGCACGGGCACCGGCACCGGCATTCCCGACCTCGTCCTCGTCCCGGTCGTCGCCGACGGCTGCGACCCGGTCGCCGCCGCCAGGACCGCCGCCCTGCGCGCCCTGCGCCTCGCCCAGGAATGGCTGGCCGACGACCGGTTCCTCGACTCGCGCCTCGTCCTCGTGACCCGCGGGGCCGTCGCGACGGGACCCGACGAGGACGTGCCCGACCTCGCGGCGGCCGCGGTGTGGGGCCTGATCCGGTCCGCGCAGTCCGAGAACCCCGACCGGTTCACGCTCCTCGACGTGGACGCGCACGACGCGTCCCTCGCGGCGCTGCCCGGCGTCCTCGCCACCGCCGAGCCGCAGCTGGCCGTGCGCGCGGGCGACGCCCTGGTGCCGCGCCTCGCCCGGCCCCGGCCGTCCGAACCGGCCGCCCCCGCCCGCGGGGACACCCCGAGCGAGTCGACGGCCCCGGCCGGGTTCGTGCCCGGCGGCACCGTCCTCGTGACCGGCGCCACCGGCACGCTCGGCGCCCTCGTCGCCCGGCACCTGGTGACCGGGCACGGCGTCCGGCACCTCGTCCTCGCCAGCCGCAGGGGCGCCGCCGCGCCCGGCGCCGAGGACCTCCGCGCGGCCCTCACCGGCCTCGGCGCCGAGGTCACCCTCGCCGCCTGCGACGTCACCGACCCCGACGCCCTCGCGGAACTCCTCGCCGCGGTGCCCCTGGACCACCCGCTGACGGGCGTGGTGCACTCGGCGGGCGTCCTGGACGACGGCACCATCGGCTCGCTGACGCCGGAGCGCGTCGACACCGTGTTCCGGCCGAAGGTCGACGCGGCCTGGCACCTGCACGAGCTGACCCGCGACCTGGACCTGTCCGCGTTCGTGCTGTTCTCGTCGGTGTCGGGCATCCTCGGCGGCCCGGGACAGGGCAACTACGCGGCGGCCAACGCCTTCCTCGACGCGCTGGCCCAGCACCGCAGGGCGTCCGGTCTGCCCGCCGCGTCGCTCGCCTGGGGCCTGTGGGAGACGGCCGGCGAGATGACCGACGGCCTCGCGGACACCGACGTGGCGCGGATGTCCCGCTCCGGCGTCCACGGCCTGACCGAGGAAGAGGGCCTCGACCTGTTCGACCTCGGGTACGCGGCGGGCGACGCGGTCGTGGTGCCGATGCGCCTCGACGTCGGCGCCCTGCGCGGCAGGCCCGAGGAGGTGCCCGCGCTGCTGCGCGGCCTGGTGCGCCCCCGCACCACGGTGGCCGCCGCGGCGGGCGAGGAACCGGTGGCGCGGCGCCTGGCCGGGCTGACCGAGGAGGAGCAGGAGCGCGAACTGCTGCTGCTCGTACGGGACCAGACGGCGCTCGTCCTCGGCTGGGCGCCGGACGAACTCGACGTCACCGGTGTCCTGACCCAGCTCGGCCTCGACTCCCTGACCGCCCTCGAACTGCGCAACCGGCTCGCCGGCGCCACCGGGCTCCGGCTGCCCGCCACCGTCGTGTTCGACCAGCCGACGGGGCCGGCGCTCGCCGCGTACCTGCGGCGCGAACTCGCCGTGGAGACCGGCGCGGGGGCCGGGGGCGTGACCGCCGAGCCCGCCGCGCTCGCGGTCGAGGACACCTTCGCCGGTATGTTCCGGCAGTCCTGCGACCTCGGCCTGTACGAGGAGGGCTGGCAGATGGTGATGGCGGCCTCCCGGGTGCGACCGGTGTTCGAGACACCGGACGAGATGCCCGCGCTGCCGCCGGTCACCCTGGCGACGGGCCCCGGTGTCCCGCTGCTGTGCTTCGCCCCGTCGATGGCGCCATCGGGGCCGCACTACTTCGCCCGGTTCGCCCCGGTGTTCGCCGGTGAACGCGACGTGACCGTGCTGCCCCACCCCGGTTTCGCACCGGGGGAGGCGCTGCCCGCGTCCCGGGAGGCGGTCGTCCGCTACCAGGCCGAGGCCGTCCTGCGGCAGGCGGGCGAGGGGCCGTTCGTGCTCCTCGGCTACTCGTCGGGCGGATGGATGGTGAACGCCGTCACCGCGTTCCTGGAGAAGGAGGGCAGGGCACCGGCGGCCGCCGTGCTCCTCGACACCTACACGGCGACGAACTCCTTCGAGACACGTCTGGAGGCGGCGCTGCGGGAACGCCTGTCGAACAGCAAGGCGTTCGAGCTGATGACGGGGGCGCAGCTCACCGGGCAGGGCGGCTACGCGCGCGCGTTCGGCGACTGGGAGCCCGACCCCGTCCGGACACCGACGCTGTACGTGCACGCCACGTTCCCGCCGGGAGAGTCACAGGCCCTTGAGACCGAGGACGACTGGCAGCCCACGTGGCCGTTCCCGCACGAGTCGGCCGACGTCCCCGGCAACCACTTCACGATCATGGAGGACCACTCCGCGTCGACGGCGCTCGCCGTGCGCTCCTGGCTGGACGCGTCCGGCCACGTGCGGTGAAGTCCGCGGGCCTTCGAGTACGACCTAGTACGACTGAGCAAGACCGAGTACGACAACCACAGCAGAACGGACGATCGACATGACTGCTACCGACGGCAGCGACCTCTGGCTCCGCCGGTTCCACCCCGCACCGGACGCCCCGGCCCGTCTGGTGTGCTTCCCGCACGCGGGCGGATCGGCGACCTTCTACCACCCCGTCTCGGCGGCGCTCAAGAGCGACAGCGACGTGACGGCTCTGCAGTACCCCGGCCGCCAGGACCGGCGGATGGAGCCGAACGTGGACGACATCGGTGAGCTCGCCGACCGGATCGCCCCCGTGGTGGCGCCGCTGTTCGACCGGCCCGTCGTGTTCTTCGGGCACAGCATGGGCGCGGTCGTCGCGTTCGAGGTCGCGCGCAGGCTCCAGGAGCAGGGCCGCACGCCCGTCAGGCTCTTCGCCTCCGGCAGGCGCGCACCCTCCACGTCGCGCGAGGAGAACGTCCACCAGCGGGACGACGACGGCATCGTGGCCGAGATGAAGGCCATGAGCGGCACCGACGCCCAGGTGCTCGGCGACGAGGAGCTGCTGCGGATGGTGCTGCCCGCCATCCGCAGCGACTACCGGGCCATCGAGACGTACGGCCCGGTGGACACCACCGTCGACTGCCCGATCACCGCCCTCGTGGGCGACGACGACCCGAAGACGACGGTGCCGGAGGCGCAGGCGTGGCGCGCCCACACCACCGCCGCCTTCGACATCCAGGTGTTCCAGGGCGGCCACTTCTACCTCAGCCCGCGCGCGGCCGAGGTGATAGCGACCGTGCGCGAGACGCTGCGCGGCGCCGTGGCCGTCGGCTAGGCACCCGCCCCGTAAGGGGCGCGGGGAACTGCGTGCTCAGCCGAGGAATGGCCGCAGACGCGTCTGCCGGGTGGTGAGCAGACGAGTCTGCGGCTTTTCCGTGGCCGGCCGCGAAGCTTCCCGCGCCCCTTACGGGGCCCGCCCCGGGCGCGAAGCCCGGGAAGCTCACCCGCGTGCGGAGCCTCAGATGTAGCCCGCCCGCAACGCGTACGCCACCGCGTGCGCCCGGTTGCGGAGCTGGAGGCGCGACGACAGGTTGTGCAGGGCGTTCTTGACGGTCCGTTCGGAGTAGGCGAGCTTCACCGCGATCTCCGCGGTGTCGAGGCCGTCCGCCACCAGGCGCAGGATGTCGACCTCGCGCGGCGCCATCCCCACGGCGGCGATCCCGGCCGGATCCGGCGTGTCGCCCCGCAGCCGCCCCATCCGGGTGAGGAGCGTGCCGAGCAGGTCGCCCGGGAGGTCGCCGTCACCGCGGTGCGCCGCGAGGACGGCCCGGAGCAGCCGCGCCGGTGTGGCCTCGCGGCGCCACACGATCGAGGTGACACCGCAGCCCGCGACGTCCAGGAGGTCGGCCTCCCGCATCCGGTCCACGACCAGGACCACCCGTACGCCGTCGGTGTGGACGAGTCCGCGCAGGTGCGTCAGGATCGCGTCGTCCACGGTGCCCGCGAGGAGCAGGGCGACCTGGCCGCGGTCCTTCCGGGCGTGGTCCGCGCGAGGACGATCTCCGGGTACTGCCGCAACTGACTCAGCACTCCGGCCCGGGAGATCGGGTCCGACGCGTGAATGCTCACCGACACACGCTGAGTGGGGGGGACGTTCTCGGCGGTCTGCTGCACGGTCCTGCGCACCTCCTGCTTCACGACGCTGTTCACCAGGCTGAACATGCGCGCTCACGTACCGCTCACGTCATTCTCGCGTTCCGCTGACGCCCCGCCCGCGGCGTACGGGTGCGAGGGCCGTCGACGTGGCGCGCCCCGCGCCCACGGAAACCGGCGGGACCGGTGGGACCGGGTTCCGCGGAGCGCTCAACGCCCCTTGCTCAAGGAGCACTTGAGGACCGGTCGAGCTTCCGGCCCCCGGCCTGCCCGTTACCGCGGAGGTAATCGACACCCGGTCCGGGATCTGGAAAAGTCCGGATCATGACTTCTACCGAGGAACAGCTCGAGCGGGAAGCCGTGCTCGGGCGGCTCAAGCCGGCCGCGATGGCGCGGCTCACGGAACGGCACCGCGCCAACCTGGACCCGGCGGCCGTGGCAGCGGAAGCGGGCGTCGACACCCAGGAGGCGGGCAAGCACTTCCCCGACGAGGACGCGTTGCTGTCCGCCCTCGTCCTCGGCTCCTACCGGGCCCTCGCCGACCGCACGGAGGCCGCCGCCGAGGCGGCCCTCGCGGCGGGCGCCGATCCGCTGCGGCGCTGGGTGGCCGTGTGGCAGGGCATCCGGGAGTGGGCCGTGGCCCACCCGGAGGAGTACGTGCTCCTCTGGGGCCGCCCGGTGCCCGGCTACAGCGCCCCGCCGGAGACCATGGAGGCGGTCGCCCGCATCGTCCTCGCGATGGTGGCCGTCCTGCGCGACGCCGAGAAGGCGGGCGAACTCACCGGCGACCGGCCCGGCGAGGCGCCGCTGACCGACGGGATGAGCCAGAACGTCGACGCGCTCGCCGCCGGCCTCCTCGAAGGGCTGCCCCGCTCCGTGATGGCCCGCATGTTCGTGGTGTGGACGCAACTGCACGGCATGGTGGGCTTCGAGGTCAACAGCCACATCATGGACATCGCTCCGGACCCCACCGCGGTCTTCGAGTACGGGGCCGCCGCCATGGGCGAGTACATCGGCCTGCGCCGCCCTGCCGACGGGTGACGCGAACACCCCGCGTCACCACACGGTGCGGGCCCCCGCCCGGTTCCTGCGGCAGGCCGCCCGCCCCGCCGCCCACGCGAATCTCCTCCGCACGGGCCGCTCCGCCGGCGCGGCGTCGGCCAGGGCGGCCTCCAGGGAGGGGTACGGGCGGAAGACGTCGAACAGCCGGATGAGGCGCAACAGCCGCAGCGTGCCCGGGTGCGGGCAGACCACCACGAGCTGCCCGCACCGCTCCACGACGCGCCGCCGTGCGCGGCACAGCAGCCGCAGGCCGGAGCAGTCGAAGAAGGTGCTGGGCGTCAGATCGATGACGACCAGGGCCTCGGGTGCCTCGGTCGCACGGTCGAGTCGGGGCTGGATCTCCTGAGCCGCGGCGATGTCGATCTCGCCGTGGAACTCCAGGACGGTGTGCCCTCGGGTGCGGTAGGCGCGCAGGTGGCGCGTGGAACGTGGGGTGCCGGACGTCACGGAGCTTCACCTCGGTGCGGCGCGGCCTGACCCGGAGTGGTGCAGGCGGAACAGATGGGGGTCGTGTCGCCGGGGTCCTGGGCGACGGCGGGCGTCGAGCCCGGGGAGTGGTTCCCATCATGCGCCGACTGCTGCCGTACGCAAGTGACTCGACCGTTCCAGGACTTCGCCGCAGCGCAGGTGGGGCGGCGGTGCGCCGCGCACGCTCCCGCTGCGCCCGGCCGACCGGTAGCCTCGGGGGACGACCCCGACAGCGGGCGGACGGCCGGGTGGACGTCGCTGCGACGTCCGGGCGCGCTCCGTGACGAAGAGGCGGGGGAGAAGCGGGGGAGTCACGAACTGGCGATGTCCGTCGACGCCGAGAGCGATCTGAGCAGGCTGACCCGCGCCGCCCTCGTCGAGCTGCGGCCCGAGGGCGGCGACGGCATGTGGGGAACCGGCTTCTTCGTCGCCCCCGGCTGGATTCTGACCTGCGCGCACGTGCTCGCCCCGCATCTCGGCAAGGACCCCGGAACGCCCTTTCTCGTACGGGGCGACGGCCTCGCCGGGGGCGAGCCGCGCGCGGCCCGCCTGGAGGCATGGCTCCTCGACGACGATCCGCGTGCCCCCGTACCGCCCGAGAGGGACCTGGCCCTCGTACGGCTGATCGACGAGGTGTCGCACCCTTCGGTGTGGCTCAGCGACCGGCCCGCCCGGCTGCCGGGACAGGTCGTGGTCGAGGGCCACGTCCGTTCCCCGGAGGGCGAGGTGCGGCCGTGGCGGGAAGGGATGACGCGCGTCGGCGGCGTCGGGGAGTACGGGATGCGGGTCGACGGCTTCCTCCCGTTCGGGGCCTGCGGCGGCCCCGCCGTCGACCCGGCCACCGGAGAAGTGGTGGCGCTGGCCCGCTCCAGGCACGCGGCAACGCGTACGTCGCTCCTGGTCAGCACCACGGCCCTGCACCACTTCGGCGCCCTGGGACGCCGGGTGCTCGCCGCCCACGACGCCTGGCACGCACACCGGGCCGCGCACGACGCCGACACCTGGACGGCCCTGCAGCGGAAGCTGCCCGGCGGCCTCGTGGTCTCCGGCGACCAGTGGAGCCCCGGCGACCGTGGCACGGCCCTGGCGCTCCTGGCCGCCCTGGGGCCGCCCCCCTCGCCCCGCGCCGTCACCGAGACGCTCCGGGCCGTCCTGAGCGAGGACCCCCGCGCCGACGCCCGGACGCCGCCGCGCAGTTGGCGCGACGGTCACGGGATGCTCTACGGACAGGACACGACGCCCGCGGTCGTGTACCTCCGCTACCTCCACCTGGTGGCGCAGTACGCGCGGCAGACGGAACCGGAAGGCGGGGCCGCCGACAGGCTGCTCGCCTGGGTGCGGGAGCGGACGGGGGAAGTCGCCCACTTCCTGCGGCCCTTGGTCGCGGGGGCGTCCCTGCCGGACACCCTGCGGCCCGCGGGCACGGCCGGGGCGAGACCGTTCCCCGCCCGCGGCGACGGCCGCCCCGTCGTCACCGTCGAACTCGATCCGGTGCACTGGGCCCGGCCGCCCCGCTTCTACTGGCGCATCGGGATCGACCACGGAGACGGGAACCGGGTGGCGCTCGCCGAGGAGAACGGTGGCGCCGGGGTGCCCGTGGCCGACGTCGTTCGCCACCTCGCGGCGCCCCTGGCTGAGGCCTTCCGCCGGGTGGACCTCCCGGAGCAGCCCGCCCCGCTCGAAGTGGCCGTACCGCCCGAGCACTTCGACATGGAAGTCCATCTGTGGCGCACCGGCGACCTGGAGCGGCCCGGGACACAGCGCGAACTCGGTGCGCACCGCAGCGTCGTGCTGCGCGCCCTGAGCCGACGCTCGGAGCGCACCGAGCACCTCCGCGAGCAGCGCTGGGACGCGTTGCAGCGGGCCGACAGACTGACCGCGCAGCGCGACAGGCCCGCCGGCACTGCCGGGGGCGTCGACCGGCGGGCGGCCACGGAGCGGGCGGAGGGGTGGGAGGACGCGGGGCCCGGCGTGGTCCCCGTCGTCTGCCGCCCGGTCGGGCGGGGGGAGGGACAGCGGACGCTGCGGGAGGCGCTCGACGCCGGTCACGCCGTGGCCGTGTGGGGCACGGGCGAGCACACGCCTCCCGCCACCCGTGCCGAAGCCGCAAACGTCTTCGCGCGAGGTGTCGCCGAGTTGCTCGGGGAGATCCGGACCATCCGTGAACTCCCGGACGAAGTACGCCGGTTGCGGCACCATGGCGGCGAGGGGGGCGAGGCCGAGCACTGGGCCAGACACACGGCACTCCTCTGGGACGACCCCCACCGACCGCTGGCCCCGGAAGACACCGTCCTCGAAGCCCCCTAGCGGACCACGACACCCACCGGAAGCGACAGCCCCGACCCGAGCGAGGAACTCATCCACCATGGACGACTGGCTGATCTACCGGGGAACCGGTGAACCCGACCCCGAGCGGATGTCGTTGCTCCCCGAGGCCCCGGCCTGGCGCAGGTTCGACGGCACCGTCGTCCCGTACGAGGTGCCACCGGTCGACTCCACCACCCGGCGCAGGCTCGGCAACGGGGCCGGAGCGCCGAAGGTGCACAGCGAGGCCGCGGTCGAGCTGGTCAACGCCGCCCTGTATCTGCGGCGGCCGCTGCTCGTCACCGGCGAACCGGGCTCGGGCAAGTCGACCCTCGCGCACGCGGTCGCCCACGAACTCGGCCTCGGCCGGGTCCTCCAGTGGCCCGTCGTCAGCCGGACGACCCTGCGGGACGGGCTCTACCAGTACGACGCCATCGGCCGCCTCCAGGACTCCCAGCTCGGCCCGGGGGACGGTGGCGCGCAGCCGGACGGCATCGGGCGCTACATCCGCCTCGGCCCGCTCGGCACGGCGCTGCTCCCCACGGAACGGCCGCGCGTCCTGCTCGTCGACGAGCTGGACAAGAGCGACATCGACCTGCCCAACGACCTCCTGCACGTGCTGGAGGAGGGGGAGTTCACCATCCCCGAGCTGGAGCGCATCGCCGACCGGCAGCCCGAGACCACCGTCCTCACGGACGACGGGGCGCGGATCGCGGTGCACGGCGGCAAGGTGCGCTGCCGGGCCTTCCCGTTCATCGTGATCACCAGCAACGGCGAACGGGACTTCCCCGCCGCGCTGCTCCGCCGCTGTCTCTCCCTGGAGCTCTCCGCGCCGGGTCCCGCACAGCTCGCGGCCCTGGTCGAAGCGCACTTCGGGCCCGGTGGGGAGGACCGCAACCACGCACTGATCGAGCGCTTCGTGCAGAGCGCCGCAGCGGGGGAGCTGCGACCCGCGGACCAACTCCTCAACGCCATCTTCCTGGTGCAGCTCGCATCGGGCGGCGACGCCGTCCAGCGCGGGGAACTCATCGACATGCTCATGCGGCCGATCGCGCCGCGGTACAGGTGACCGGAGGACACACATGGGCGAGCAGGGATCCCGGTCCACCACCGGGACCCGCCGCGCAGGGGAGCGGCGGCAGGGGGACCCGGCAGCGGCGGGGCCGCTCGCCGCCCTCATCGCGCGCCTGCGCGAGGACGGCGGCGACGTCCGGGCGGAGGACCTGGCCGACGTCCTGTGGCTGGCCGCGAAGGTCCCGGGGATCACCGGCACACCGGCCACACTGCCGGTCACGGACCCGCCCGTCACCGCCGAGCCCGCGGACACCGGGAACGGTTCCTCCGGGCAGCCACAGGACACCGACCGCGCGTCGGAAGCGGCGCCGGGACCGCCCACCGCCCCGCTCGCCTCCCTCTCGGTGCCCCGCGCCGCCACCACCGGCCGCGCGCCAGGACCCGACCCGGGGGACGGCTGCGGGACGACCGTGCACATCCCCGCCCCCAGCACACTCCCCGACCCCTACGCCCTGCTCAGGGCGCTGCGCCCGCTGCGCCGCCGCACCCCTGTGCCCGGCGCGGTCGCGCAGTTCGACGAGTTCGCGACCGCCGAGCGCGCCGCCGAGTCGCGTCTGCTGCTGCCCGTGCTGCGGCCCGCGGACACCTCGACGCACCGGATCGCCCTGCTCATGGACGTCTCGTCGTCCAATGCCGTGTGGCGGGACACCTTCGAGGACCTGCGGCAGGCCGCCGCGCAGGCAGGCGTGTTCCGCGACGTCGCGCACCACTACGTCCACGAGACCCCGTACGGGGAGCCGAGGCTCGCCCGCACCTTCGCGCCCGGGTCGCCGTCCCTGTCCGGAGACCGTCTCCTGGCCCCCGGCGGCCACCGTCTGGTCCTGGTCCTCAGCGACTGCGTGGGGCCGCTGTGGCGCGACGGCCACATGCAGCGGCTTCTGCACCGCCTGGCGCGCAGCGGTCCTGTGGCCGTCATGCAGCCCCTGCCCCAGCGCATGTGGGCGCGGACCCATCTGCCGCCGGAGCCCGGCATCCTGACGCGCCGCCCGGGGCTCTCCGGGACGATCGGCTTCCACGCCCACTCCGCACCGGCCGCCGAGCGGGCCCGGCCGGGCCGTGTCCCCGTACCGATCCTCGCCCCGCGCGCCGAGGCCCTCGCCGCCTGGGCACGCCTGGTGGCGGACCTCACCGGCGGCGCGACGCCCGGAGTGGCCGGTTTCGTCGGGGCCGACCACCCCGCGGCCCCCGCCGCCCCGGCGGCCGAGTCCCCCGGCGCGCCGGTGGAGCGGGTGAGCCGGTTCCGCGCCACGGGCTCCCCGGACGCCGTCCGCCTGGCCACCCTCCTCGCCGCCGTGCCGCTCGCGTTCCCGGTGATGCAACTCGTGCAACGCGCCCTGCTGCCCGAATCGGGTCCCGACGTCATGGCCGAGGTCGTGCTGAGCGGCCTGTTGCGGCGCGTCGACAACTCCGCGTCCGGCGCCGGGGCGGCCGTCGGCCACACGTCCGACGGGGCCCTGGAGTTCGCGTTCCGGCCGGGCGTGCGCGAGGAGTTGCTGCTGCGGCTGAGCGTGGAGGACGCGCAGGACGTGCTCAGGCAGGCCTCCGCGTACGTGGAGCGCCGGTTCGGCCGCGGCGGCCGCAACTTCCCCGTCATCGCCTCGGCCGCCCTGTCGGACCGTGTCGCCCCCGAGCACATCCACGCCCGCACCGCGGGCGCGGCGGCGGCCGATCTCGACGGCGGGGCACCGGACGCGCCGCTGCTCCAGGACTTCGCCCGGGTCTCCGCGCAGGTGCTGCGGCGGTTCGGCGCCCCGGCGGCCCTCGCGGACCGGGCGCACGAGTCGGCCGCGGCAGCCGTCCCCGCGGACATGCTGGCTGCTCGCGCCCGGGATCGCCTCGACGACTTCCGCAGGCTCGGGTCCCTGCGCCATCTCGACCTGGCCGTAACGGACCTGGGCGCCGCCGTGGAGACGGAGCGCGAGCCCGCCGCGCGCGCCGGACACCACGCCGAGCTGGCCGAGGCCCTCCTGCTGCGGTGGTCGTTCCGCCCCCTCGGAGAACAGCTGCGCGAGGCGCTGTACGCGGCCCAGGAAGCGGTGCCGCTGGTTCCGTCCGCCCGTCTGACCCTGACGCGGGTCCTGGAGAGGATGGCCGACGAGGCCGTGGCCGACCGCCTCGACCGCGACCTCCTGCCCCGCTGGGCGCTCACCATGATGGACGCCCAGCGCGTCGACGGGCGCACGTCGTCGGCCGAGGGTTCCCGGATCGCGGCCGTCCTGCTCGCCGGAGCCGTCGACCACCTCGCCGGTCCCGCGGCCCGCGCCGACGCGGACGACACCCTGGTCCGCGACCTCGCCCTGGCCCGCGTCCGGGTGCTCCGCCGCCTCGCGGTGATCGGGGCGCCCTTCGCCCGCGAACGTCCCGGGCAGTGGTGCGCCGCCCGGCTCCTGGAAGCCCTGGACACCGCCGACCTGCTCGTCGCGGGCGGCCCGGTGGACGGCGCCCTGGTGGCGCGCGGCGCGGTCCTGTTCGACCTCGCCCGCCACCACAGCGACGCCGGTCTTCTGCCGCCCGGCAACGGCCGCCCCCACGACGCCGCGACCACCGCGGACCCCGCGGCCCGCCGGGCCCACGCGGTGCGTGCCGCCGCGGACCTGGGTGCCGCCGCGGACGAGCCGTCGTGGGGCGCGCTCCACCCGGCCGAACGCTGCCGGTGCGTCCTCGACCGCGCACACGCCCTGGTGCTCGCCCAGGCCGGGCCGCCGGACGACGCAGCACTGGAGGAGATCCACACCCTGCTCGACGAGGCCCGCCGCCTGGCCGAGACCCCGGTGGCCGACTCCCGTTCGGCCGACACACCACCGGACCCGGCTGCGGACGCCGTGCCCACCGCGCGCCTTGCGGCTGCCGGGCCGGCCGCGCCCGGCCGGATCCTCGGGGGCGTCGGGGACGCCCCCCTGCCCGGCCGGGCCCGCATCGTCGCGGAGTGCGCCCTGCGCCGGGCACTCGTCCTCACCGACTGCTGCCCGCCGGGGCCGGCCGGAGCCTTCGTACGGCGACAGGACGACGCGATCGAGGCGTGGGCGGACGCCCTGTCGCTCCTCGTCCGCGACGATCCGCGGCTGCCCGCCGCCCGCACGTCGCTGGGCGAGTTGCTGACCGCCCGCGCCACCCGCACCGGCTCCGTCGGCGACCGCGGCGCCGCCGTGCGCATGCTGCGCCGCGCCGTCGACGTGTCGGCGCCCCACGACCCCGAGTCGGCCGGGCGCCGGCTGCTCCTCGCGCGGAGCCTGCTGGCGTTCGCCGAAACCACCGACACGAGCGCGCCCCGCGAGGCCGACGACATCCTGGACGCCGTGCAACCCGACGCGACACCTCCCGCCGTGGACGCCGCCGTCTGGCAGCTGCGCGGCGACCTCGCCGCCCGCGCGGGCGATCCGAAGCGCGCCGCCCGCTGCTACGCCACCGCCGCGGACCGGGCGTGGCGGCACTCTCCCGCACCCCAGTGGTTCCAGGCGGCGGCAGCCCACGCGGACGCACTGGAGCACCTCGGCGACACCGTGCGGGCCCTGCACGTGTACGAGCAACTCGTCCGGGCCCTGCACGAGGGCGGGGCACCGGACCTGTGCACGGCCCGGGAAGCCGACCGCGTACGCGCCGCGGCGACCCGCCTCGGCGCCGCCCCCGCGGCGGACGGCGGCGGACCGTGACCGAGGGCGCCGCGTCGGGAGTGGCGGACGGGGAGCCGGACTGGGAAGCCGCCCTGCCGCCGGAACGGGGCAAATCGGCGAGCGCCCCCGAGGGTGTGCACCCCGACGCCTGGCACTGCGCGCTCCTGCTGCGCAGGCTCTTCGCGGCCCTCGACACGACCATGGAGGCCTACGGCAGGAGGAAGTCCCTGCACAAGTCGACCGTGTCCCGCTACCTCAGCGGAGCGCAGGCCGCGCCGGTCGAGTTCGTGGAGCACCTGCTCGCCGCCCACGCCGAGGCCGCGCACAGCGCGCCGGACCCCCGCCTGCGCGCCGAGGTGCTGCGCAGACAGGAGCTGGCCATGCGCGCCACCAATCGGCAGCGGTGGGAGACCGAGCACCTGAAGGGGAAGTGGCAGGCGGAGCACCACCGCAGGGAACAGGCCGAGCGGCAGGCCGTGACGGCCCGGCGGGAACGGGACGCGGCCCTGGAGCGGCTCGCCGCGCTCCGCTTCGAGCACGACACCCTGGAGGAGAAGGCGTCCCGACTGGCGCTGGAGAACGGCGACCTGCTGCGCAGAGCGGAGGCCCTGGAGCGCGACCGGGCGGCGGCCGAGCGGCGGGCCGAGGACGGCGAACAGCGCCGCCGGCACCTCGCCGAGCGCCTGGAGGCCGCCGAAGTGGCGCGGGAGCGGGCGGTCGCCGACCAGGAGGCGGCCGTGGCGGCGGTGCGCCGGGAAGCGGCGGTGCTGCTACGGCAGGCGCGCCGCGAGTCGGCCGTGAGCAGGTCCCGGTACGGGGCGGGCCCGCCGCCCGACGGAGTCCGGCGCTACCACGTGCTGTTCGCGGGCCCCGACGCGCCCTGGGGCGCGTGGCTCACCGGCAGGCTGCGCGCGTACGGCGCCGACGCGAGCGCCGAACTGCTCACCCCCGTACCGGGAGAGAGCGTCGCGGAGCTGCTCGCGGCCCGGCTGCGGACCGGGGACCCGGTCGTCGTCAGCGGCTGCCTGGGCGCGGCCGGCCGGTACACAGCCGCGGAGTGGGCCGAGGGCTTCCGGCTCACCGGGGAGCACCACCCGGGCCGGCTGACCGTCGTCACCCCGTACGGCTCCGGCGAGTCCGGCGGCCCGCGCGGCCCCGGTGACGTGCGGGCCGCCGCAGGCACTCCCCACGGCGTGACGGCCGTCGACCTGAGCGGTGCGGGCGTGGTGGCGGCGGACCGGCGTCTGCGCCTGGCCACCGGCACGACCACGGTCCCCGCAGCCCCCGGGCCCGTCGAAGCCCTGCCCACCGACCTTCCCGAGGTGTGGGGCGGGGTCGGGCACCGCGACGACCGGTTCACCGGGCGCGACGAACTGCTGTGGACGATCCACCAGGAACTGACGGACGACCCGCCGCCACCGCCCGGCGTCCCCACGACCGGAACAGCCGCGGCCGGTGCGGAAACCGGGAACGCGGGCCGGGCCGACGGCAGTCCGGGCACCCCGGCGACCCCTGACTCCTCGAACCTCCCGGAGACCTCGGGGGGCCCTGACGTACCACCCGCCGTCGTCCGCGTGCTCGTCGGGCTCCCCGGCGTCGGAAAGTCGGCGGCGGCCGTCGAGTACGTCCACCGCTTCAAGGGCCTCTACGACGTCGTCTGGTGGGTGGACGCGCGCTCCCAGGACTCCGTGCGCGCGGAACTCGCCCGGCTCGGCGAGGAGCTGGGCGGCGCCCGGACCGAACCGGGCGCGGAACTCGCCGCGTTGTACACCGCCGTCAGGTCTCCGCGCGCCCCGGCGGACCGCCGCCGGATTCTGCTGGTCCTCGACGGCGCGGAGGAACCGGCGGTCCTGGCGCCGCTGCTGCCGGGCCCCGCGGTGCGTGTCCTGATCACCTCGCAGAACCGTGCCTGGGAGCGGTACGCGGCCGAACTCATCGACGTGCCCTGCTTCGTCTGGGCGGAGAGCCTGACCTGTGTGACCCGCTTCGACCCCGGCCGCGGACTGCGCGGCGACCGGGAACTGGCCCGGCGCGTGGGCGACCACCCGGGAGCCCTCGTACAGGCGATGACCCGGCGGCACCCGGGCGACGAGGTGCGGCTGCCCTCGCTGACGGACGCGCTGGGCCGCCTGCACGCCCGGGTGCCGCAGGCCCGTCTGCTGCTGCGCCTGAGCGACCGCTTCGCCGAGGGCGAGGTGCCGTTGCGCTGGCTGCGGCCGTTGCCCACCCCGGACGACGGCACGTGGGACGCCGCCGCGCACGCGCTGGTGGAGGCGTCGCTGGCCCGCATCGAGGCGGACACCCTGCGGGTGCATCCGCTCGTACGCCGGGCGGCGCTGCGCGGGGCGCACGACGGGCACCGTGCCGAGGCCGCCGCGCTCGCCGTGCAGGCGCTGACGACCGCGGACCCCCGGCTGCCCGAGGCCCCCGCGCTGTGGCCCCGCTACGGGGAGCTGTTGCGGCACCTGCGCCCCTCGGGCGTCCTGGAGAGCGATGCCCCGGACGCCCGCCGTCTGGTGCGCAACTGCCTTGCCTTCTGCCGCTGGTCGGGCGCCCACCACCAGGGCCTCGAACTGACGTCGCGGGCCCGCGCCGGCACCACCGCCGCCCTCGACCCCGAACTCCTGGAAGTACGCGCCCGCCTGCTGCGCGAGACGGGCAGGCTGCCCGAGGCCGCCCGGCTCCTCGACCGCGGGACGGACGGCGCACCCGGCGCCGACGGCGGACTCGTCACCGGCGCGCGGGCCGCGACACTGCTCTGCCGCGGACGCTACGCGGAGGCGGACGAGCACGCCCGTACCGCGTACGAGGAGCGGTTGAGCACCTCGGGCCCGGACGCCCCGGTCACCCTCCGGGCCCGCGCCCTGCTCGCCGAGTGCGCGCGGGCGTGCGGGCGGTGGGAGGAGGCCCTGGAGATCGGCACGGAGGTCCTCGCCCGCTGCGACACCCTGACGCCCTGGTCCCCGCAGACGCTGTTCGCCCGCAGCCGCCACGCCCTGGACCTGCGGCTCCTGGGCCGCTACGGCGAGGCCGACGACGAACAGACCGCGGCCCTGCAGGGTCTGCGGGCGGTGCTCGGTCCCCGGCATCCGCAGACCCTGGCGGCGGAGTACGAGGTGGCCCTGTGCCGGTGGCACACCGGGCACGTGGACGAGGCGGCGGCCCGGCTCGACCGGGTCCGCCGCGCCGTGCTCCGCCTCCCCGAAGGCAACCCGCTCGCCCTCCACGTGCTCAGTGCCTGTTCGTGGGTGGCACCGCACGCGAGAGCCGGCGGCGGGGGCGACCCCGCGGACATCAGCGGCAGACGGGCCCTGGACGGCTACCGGGCCATGCTGCCCGAGGGGCACCCCTATCTCTTCGGGATCGAGGCCAACGCCGCGCTGGCCGCGGCGGGTACGGACCTCGAACGAGCCCGACCCGTGCTCGAAGCGAGCTGGCGGGGATTCTCCGCACGACTCGGCCAGGCGCATCCGTGGACGCTGGGCCTCGCCGTCGCCCTCTCCGCGAGCCGCCACGCGGACGGCGACACGGACGGCGCCGCGGAGCTGAGCGGCGCCGCGCGGGAGCGGGCCGACGCCGTGCTGCGCTCCCGGCATCCGCTGACGCTGCTGCTGACCGTCGCGCACGCCGCCGATCTCCGTGCCCTCGGCCGGACGGGCCGCGCCGACGCGTTCGACGGGCCCGCCCTGCGGGAACTGCGCCGGTCCTACGCGGATCACCCGGGGACAGTCGCGGTCACCGAAGGGCGGCGCCCCGTCTGGGAGTTCGAGCCCGTCCCTCTGCACGGCCTTCCCTGACCCGGCCCTCGCGGGCCGGGACGGAAGGACGACGGGCCGGGACTGCCGCACCACGGGCCGGGCGTCAGGACGACGGCCACACCACGTCGAGGACCTTGGCGACCAGGGCGCGCACGGCGCCCGACACCACGGCCACGGCCAGTGCCAGGCGTGTG
This sequence comes from Streptomyces typhae, assembly GCF_009755605.1. Lineage (GTDB taxonomy): Bacteria > Actinomycetota > Actinomycetes > Streptomycetales > Streptomycetaceae > Streptomyces > Streptomyces typhae. The sequence goes on along the minus strand of NZ_WPNZ01000004.1, from coordinate 64,711 downwards.
GTGCGCTGTTTCGGCTGACGGTTCATCGGACCTCCCGAGCAGGACCCCGGCCGAGTGCCGGGTTGCTCTCCATGTCAGTGCGGAAGGCGCCGTTGCCGAAGACCCGACTTGTTGCGTCATGGCGTCGTCATGGCGGCCCGGCCCCGGAAGTCCGGTTGTTGCCGGGCGGAAACAGCACGCGACGGCGCGAAACGGCGCGGCCGGCCCTCGTGGCCGACATTGCCCGCGACGCGGTCACTACGTTCGGTGACTGATCGGAATCTGTCCGCACTTAGCGGCCCGCGCCCGGCTAAACCGGACATAGAGCGATGAAGGACGGCTGTCGGAACGCCGGAGCCGGGTGCGGATGGTGCAACACGCCCAGGCCGTTCGGCAATGTCGTACCGGGGCGGAAAAGAAACCCTCGAAAAAGCGCCATCAGGCATCGGTGTGCCATGCATCCTGCCTGTCTCGTTAACAGGACATCGGAGCCGGGAGATACGCGGTCGAGGATGAACGTGCTGGGTGCAGTGATGTTCTGGCCGAAGCCCGCGTCGGACGAGAAGAAGACGTGCGTGGTACCGCCATTGGATAAGCCTGTCGGGCGGCGACGAGTGAGTGCTACGGTCCCCGGGCTGTGGCGGAAATGGCCGACGGGCGGGGGAGTGGTGGCCGTGGAAGGCGATGCATGAAATCAGCCAGGCAAGCGGGAAAAGTGCGCCTCGATGTGCCCCAAGTGGCGCTTGATCAGCGGTTTCTTCACGATGTGCGGTGCCTGACCAGCGGCTCGTCGGCGCTGCCTGTGTTGTCCGTGCTGTCCGTGCTGTTCGGGAGTGGCCCGGGTTCACCCGATCCTTGCTCCGCCTCCGGACATCTCCGTCAGCGGGTGCGGAATCCGGTGAAGAGAACGCAGTAAGAAGATTCGTGGCGAGAGCGCGAATTGAGCGGGCGGAAATCGAATGCACGGTCCGCAGATTCTTGTGAGTTTGTTGTGAATGCAGGGAACGAGGCCGCGTCGGCCCAAGCAATCGCCCAGCCCGGACTTGTCCTCGTCCGGGCCAGCCGAACAGGAGTGGCAAGTAAATGATCCCGTTGTCCTACGCGCAGCGTCGCCTGTGGTTCATCGACCGCTTCGAGGGGCCTTCGGCGACCTACAACGTCCCGTTCATGGTCAGGTTCACCGGCGCGCTGGACACGGACGCACTCACGGCGGCCGTTCACGACGTGGTGGTCAGGCACGAGAGCCTGCGCACCCTGATCGTCGAGACCCCCGACGGCGTGCCCGGCCAGGAAGCCGTCGCTCCCGAAGACCTGCGTCTGGACGTGCCGCTGGTGGAGGTGGCGGCAGAGGACCTGCGGGCCGCCGCGGAGCAGGTCGCCCACCGCCCGCTGATCCTCACCGAGGACCTGCCGCTGCGCGCGACGCTCTTCCGCACCGGCGCACAGGAGCACCACCTCCTCCTGCTGATCCACCACATCGCCGCCGACGGCGAGTCGGTGGGCCCGCTCGCCCGCGACCTCCTCGCCTGCTACACCGCGCGCAGCGAGGGCGCGGAGCCCGAACTGCCCGAGCTGCCCGTCCAGTACGCCGACTACACGCTGTGGCAGCGCGAGATGCTCGGCGACGAGAACGACCCCGAGAGCCTCCTCTCCGAGCAGCTCGGCTACTGGCACGACGAGTTGGCCGGGGTCCCGCAGCCGCTGCGCCTCTCCACGGACCGGCCGCGACCGCCGGTGGCGAGCCACCGCGGCGGCGGGCTGCGCTTCGCCGTGGAACCGGGTCTCCTGTCCCGCGTGGAGGAGGTCGCGCGCGCCGCCGACGTGACGCTGCCGATGGCCTTCCAGGCGGCGCTCGTGGTGACGTTGCAGCACCTCGGGGCGGGCGAGGACATCGCGATCGGCTCCACCATCGCGGGCCGCACCGACGACGACCTCGCCGAACTCGTCGGCTTCTTCGTCAACACCTGGGTACTGCGCACCGACCTGTCGGGAGCCCCGTCGTTCCTGGAGATCCTCTCCCAGGTGCGCACCAAGTCCCTGGCCGCGTACGACAACCAGGACGCGCCCTTCGAGCGCCTGGTGGAAGCGCTCAACCCGGAGCGCTCCACCGCCTACCACCCGCTGTTCCAGACGATGTTCACGTGGGAGGAGTCGGGCCTGTGGCACGACTTCGCACTGCCGGGGCTCCAGGTGCGCCTGGAGGCCCTCTCCACGCCGACCGCCAAGTTCGACCTGGAGTTCAACTACTTCGCGGACCCTGAAACCGGCGGTCTTGCGATCGTCCTGGAGTACGCCACGGACCTGTTCGACCGGTCCACGGCGGAAGCCGTCGCGGCGCGCCACCTCCGCGTCCTCGACCAGCTCGCGAACGCCCCGGACCGGCCGGTGGCCCTCACCGACGTCCTCGCGGCCGACGAGCGCGAGCTGGTGCTCCGCGGCTTCAACGACACCGTGGCGGAGACGCCCGAGCTGACGGTCCCGGGTCTGTTGGAGCGGCAGGTCGCCGCGGTGCCGGACGCCACCGCTGTCCTCTTCGGTGATCTGGAGCTGACGTACGCCGAGCTGGACGCGCGGGCCGAGCGCCTCGCCCGTGAGCTGGTCGCCCGTGGCGCGGGCCCCGAGACGATCGTGGGCCTGGCCCTGCCGCGCTCCGCCGACCTGGTCGTGGGCATGCTGGGCATCCTGAAGGCGGGCGCCGCCTACCTGCCGATCGACCCCAAGTACCCCAGCACGCGCCTGAACCACATCCTGTCCGACGCGGCCCCGCACGTGATCCTCACCAGCGCCGCGACCGCGGGTGTCCTGCCCGCATCCGACGTGCCGCACCTGTATGTGGAGGACGTCGACTTCGACGCTCCGGGACCTGACGTCCAGCGGGCCGTGGTGCGGCCTGCGAACGCCGCGTACGTGATGTACACCTCCGGTTCCACCGGTCTGCCCAAGGGCGTAACCGTCACCCATCGTGACGTGGTCAACGGTGTGCTGCGTCTTGCCGACTCCGTGGGCATCGGTGCCGGGACGCGTGTCCTGGCCGGTACTTCGGTGAACTTCGACGTCTCCGTCTTCGAGACCATCACCTGCCTCTCCGTCGGCGGGATCCTCGAAGTGGTCCGTGACGTGCTGGTGATCGGGGAGCGGGGCGGCTGGAGCGGCGGCGTCATCAGTACGGTGCCGTCGGTGTTCGCCGAGCTTCTCGACCAGGTCGGCGGAAAGATCGAGGCCGAGGCGGTGGTGTTCGCCGGTGAGGCGTTGCCGGCCGCTCTGGTCGAGCGGGTGCGGGAGGCGATCCCGGGTGTCCGGGTGGTCAACGCGTACGGTCAGACCGAGTCGTTCTACGCGACGACCTTCACCGCCGACGAGTCGTGGACGGGCACGGCGAGCGCGCCGATCGGTTCGCCGCTCGGCAACATGCGCACCTACGTCCTCGGCCCCGGGCTCGTTCCTGTACCCGTCGGTGTCGTGGGGGAGCTCTATGTGGCGGGCAACGTCGCGCGCGGCTACTTCGGGCGGACCGCGCTGACCGCCGAACGCTTCGTGGCCGACCCCTACGGCCCGCCGGGCTCCCGCATGTACCGCACGGGCGACCTCGCCCGCTGGACGCGCGCAGGCTGCCTGGAGTACGTGGGCCGTGACGACGCGCAGGTCAAGGTGCGCGGCTTCCGTATCGAGCCCGGCGAGATCGAGGCGGCGCTGACCGCGCACCCGGGTGTGGCGCAGGCCGTCGTGGTCACCCACCAGGGCCGCGGCTCCACCCAGCTCGTCGGCTACGTCGTACCGCAGGGAGCCGAGGAGTCGGGCCTCGGCTCGGTGGAGAGCCTCGGCGATCTGGAGATCGACCTCAGGGCCACCGTGTCGTCGCGCGAGCTGCGGAAGTTCGTGTCCGGCAGGCTGCCGGAGTTCATGGTGCCCTCCCTGTTCGTGATGCTGGACCGGCTGCCGCTCGCCCTGAACGGCAAGCTGGACCGCAAGGCCCTGCCCGAGCCGGAGTACACCGCCACGACCTATCGCGCCCCGCGCACTCCGGTGGAGGAGGTCCTCGCCGGGGTGTACGCCGAGGTCCTGGGTCTGGACCGGGTCGGTATCGACGACGACTTCTTCGCCGTCGGCGGTGACTCGATCCGCTCCATCCAGGTCGTCTCGCGGGCCCGCGCGCAGGGTGTGGAGGTGACCCCGCGGCAGATCTTCGAGCACCGCACCGTCGTCGACCTGGCGGAGGAGGCGGAGAAGGGCGTCGCGGCCGGGCCGGTCCTGGAGGAGCTGGAGGGCGGCGGCGTCGGGTTCGTGCCGCTGCTGCCCATCGGCCACTACCTGGCCGAACTGGGCGGCGACCACGACCGGTTCACCATGTCGATGACCGTCGACCTGCCCGCGGGCATCCACGAGGCGGGCCTGAACGCCGTCCTGTCAGCCGTCGTCGACCGGCACGACATGCTCCGCTCCAGGCTGGTGCTCACGGGCGGAACAGGCGGCCCGGCCGGTACCGGTGGTGCCAACGCCAACGCCAACAGCAACAGCAACAGCAACAGCAACGGCAACGGCAGCGGCCTCGAAGTCGGCGCCCCCGGCACCGTCGACATCGCCTCCCTCATCCACCGCGTGACCTGGACGGAACCCTGGGACGAGCACTGGCACCGGCGCGCCGCCGCGGAGGTGGCGGCCGCCGCGGACCGGCTCGACGCCGAGGCCGGGGTCATGGCGCAGTTCGTGTGGTTCGATGCGGGCACCGCGACCACCGGACGGCTCCTGCTGGTCCTGCACCACTTCGCCGTCGACGGCGTGTCCTGGCGCATCCTGCTGCCCGACCTCGCCGACGCCTGGCGGCAGGTCCGCGACGGCCGCGCGCCGGAACTCGCCGAGGTCGCCACCTCCGCGCGGCGCTGGGCACACGCCCTGGTCGAGGAGGCCGCGTCCGGGACGCGGACGGCGGAACTCGCGCTGTGGCGCTCCGTCGTCTCCGGGCCCGACCCGGACCTCGGCCGGCGCCCGTTCGACCCCGCCGTGGACGTGATGTCCACCGTCGAGTCCGTCCACATGGACCTGCCCGTCGCCGCCACCGAGTCGCTCCTGACGACCCTGCCCGCCGCCTACCGCGGCAGCGTCAACGACGGCCTGCTCGCCGCCCTCGCGCTCGCCGTCGCCAAGTGGCGCAAGCAGCGCGGCGTCGCCGACAGCGAGGCATCCTCGCTGCTGCTGCGCCTCGAAGGCCACGGCCGTGAGGAGGCGGCGGCGCCCGGCGCCGACCTGTCCCGCACCGTCGGCTGGTTCACCAGCATGTTCCCCGTCCGCCTCGACGTGGCGGGAGCCGACCTCGGCGAGGCGCTCGCGGGCGGCGCGGCCGCGGGCCGGGCCGTCAAGGCCGTCAAGGAACAGCTCCTCGCCGTCCCCGACAAGGGCATCGGCTACGGCCTCCTGCGCCACCTCAACCCGGAGACCGCGGAGATCCTCGCCCGGCACGCGTCCGGCCAGATCTCCTTCAACTACCTGGGCCGCTACGCGGGCGCGGCCAACATGCCGGAGAACCTCCGCGGCCTCGGCTTCACCCAGGTCGAGGGCACCACGGAACTCATGGCCGCCCCGGACCCGGCCATGCCCGCCCTCGCGACCCTGGCCGTGAGCGCCTACGTCACCGACACCGCGGCGGGCCCCCGCCTCGACGCCCGCCTCGACTTCCCCGCCGGGCTGCTCGCCGCCGCCGACGTCGAGGAGCTCGCCGCGCTGTGGCGCACCGCCCTCGAAGGCCTCGCCCGGCACGCCGCCGAGCCCGGCGCGGGCGGCCTGACCCCGTCCGACGTGCCGCTGGTCAGCACCGACCAGGCCGAACTCGAACGGTGGGAGGAGACGTACCCGGGCCTCGTCGACGTCTGGCCGCTGACCGCCATGCAGGACGGCCTGCTGTTCCACGCCGAACTGGCCGGCGCCGACTTCGACGCCTACCAGATGCAACTCGCCCTCCACCTCGCGGGCGAGGTCGACCCGCGGCGGATGCGCGCCGCGGGCCAGGCGCTCCTGGACCGCTACCCCAACCTGCGGGCCGGGTTCGTCCTCGACACCGCGGGCGAACGCGTCCAGGTCGTCGCCGAGCACGTCGCCCTGCCCTGGCAGGAGTACGACTTCAGCGACCTGCCCGAAGCGGAGCGCGACGCCCGCCTCAAGCAGCACCTGGCCACGGAACACGCCACCCACTTCGACCTGAGCGCCGCACCGCTGGTGCGGATGTCCCTCGTCAAGCTGGCCGACGACAAGTGGGACCTGGTCCTCACCGCCCACCACGTCCTCTTCGACGGCTGGTCGGTGCCCATCGTCCTCCAGGACCTGCTGCGCCTGTACGGCTCCGCGGGCGACGCCTCCGAGCTGCCGCGGGCCCGCAGCTACCGCGACTTCCTCGCCTGGCTGTCCCGGCGCGACCGCGCCGACGCGGCCCGCGCCTGGGCCGGGGAACTCGCCGGCATCGAGGCGCCCACCCTGCTGTCCACCGGCCGCGTCGAAGCGGAGGCCGAGGCCATCGGCCAGGTCGACGTGGAGCTGTCCCCGACGGCCGCCCGCGAACTCGCCCGCAGGGCGGCCGAGCTCGGCGTCACCCAGAACACCCTGATCCAGGGCGCCTGGGCAGTCGTGCTCGCCGGTCTCACCGGCCGCCAGGACGTCGTGTTCGGCGCCACCGTGTCCGGCCGCCCCCCGCAGGTGACGGGCGTCGACGACATGGTCGGCCTGTTCATCAACACCCTGCCCGTGCGCGTCGACTGCACGCCGTCCGCCACCCTGCGCGGCGTGCTCGGCGACCTCCAGGAGCGGCAGAGCCGCCTCATGGACCACCACCACCACGGTCTTCTCCAGATCCACCAGGCCATGGGCCTGCACGTCCTGTTCGACAGCATCGTCGGCTTCGAGTCCTTCCCCATGGACGCCGTCGCCCTCACCGAGGCCAACACGGCATCGGGCATCGAACTCACCGGCGTCAGCCCGTCGAGCGGCGCGCACTACTCGCTGGTCGTCATGGCCTTCGCCGAGCCGCACCTCAAGGTGGCCCTCCAGTACCAGCACCACCTCTTCGCACGGGAGCGGGTCGCCGACATCGCCGCTCGCCTCGGCCGCGTGCTCGACCTCCTGGTGACCGACCCGGACACCCCGGTGGCGGCCCTCGGCCTCCTCGACCAGGGCGAGCGCACCCGTGTCCTCGTCGAGTGGAACGACACCGCCGTCCCCGCGGCGGGCCGTACCGTGCCCGTGACGTTCCAGGCGCAGGCCGCCCGCACACCGGACGCCACCGCGATCCAGGACGGCACGCGGTCCCTGACGTACCGGGAGGTCGACGAGCGGGCGAACCGGCTCGCCCGGCTCCTCACCGCGCGGGGCGTGGGCCAGGACTCGGTGGTCGGCCTCGCCCTGCCGCGCTCCGCGGCGCAGGTCGTCGCCGTCGTCGCCGTCCTCAAGGCGGGCGGCACCTATCTGCCCGTCGACCCCGAGTACCCCGCCGAGCGCCTCGCCTTCATGCTGCGCGACGCCGACCCCGCCCTCGTCCTCACCGACACCGCGATCGCGGCCGGACTGCCGCGCGGCGGCTGCCCGTACGTGGTGCTCGACGACCCCGCCGTCGAGCGGGAGCTCGCCGCCGCCCCGGCGGGTCCGCCGCCCGAGGCGGCCCGCGGCCACGAGGACCAGCTCGCGTACGTGATGTACACGTCCGGCTCGACCGGCACCCCGAAGGGCGTCGGCGTCACGCACCGCGGCGTGGTCGGTCTCGCGGCGGACCGCGCCTACGAGGGCGACCGGCACGAGCGCGTCCTGATGCACTCCGCGCAGGCCTTCGACGCCTCCACCTACGAACTGTGGGTGCCGCTCCTGAACGGCGGCACCGTCGTCGTCGCCCCGCCCGGACGCCTCGACGCGACCGCGCTCGCCCACGTGATCGCCGAGCAGCGGGTGACCGCGCTCCTCGTCGCCGCGGGCCTCTTCAAGGTCGTCGCCGACGAGATGCCCGAGGCCTTCACCGGCGTCCGCGAGGTGTGGTCCGGCGGCGACGTGGTGCCGCCGGCCGCCGTGTCCAGGGTCATGGCCGCCTGCCCCGGTATCAGGGTCGTGGACGCCTACGGCCCGACCGAGGCCACGATGGCCGCCTCCGTGCACCCCATGGACACCACCGACGACATCGGCCCCGTCGTGCCCATCGGCCGCCCCCTGGACAACACCCGTGTGTACGTACTCGACTCGGCGCTGCGGCCGGTGCTCCCCGGGGTGCCCGGCGAGCTGTACGTAGCCGGGGAGCGGCTCGCCCGCGGCTATCTGAACCGGCACGCCCTGACCGCCGAACGCTTCGTCGCCTGCCCCTTCGGCGGGACCGGCGAGCGCATGTACCGCACCGGTGACGTCGTGGCGTGGACGCCGGAGGGCCGCCTGGTCTTCCAGGGCCGCGCCGACACACAGGTCAAGGTGCGGGGCTTCCGCATCGAGCCCGGCGAGGTCGAGGCCGCCCTCGTCGGCCACCCCGGCGTCGCCCAGGCCGTGGTGACCGTCAGCGAGGACACCGCCGGTGAGCGGCGCCTCGCCGGTTACGTGGTGCCGCTCCTCGACGGCACCGACCACAGCCAGGAGGCCGAGCAGCAGGTCGACGAGTGGGAGCAGATCTACGACCAGGTGTACTCCGCCGCCGACACCGTCTGGGGCGAGGACTTCACCGGCTGGGACTCCAGCTACTCCGGCCGCCCCATCGCCCTGCACGAGATGCGGGACTGGCGTGACGCCGCCGTCGGACAGATCACCCGCCAGGGCCCCCGCCGCGTCCTCGAACTCGGCGTGGGATCGGGCCTGCTGATGGCGCACCTCCTCGCCGACGTGGCGGAGTACTGGGCCACGGACCTGTCCTCGCAGGTCGTCCAGCGCCTCACCGCCGAGGTCGAGCAGGCCGGACACGCCGGCAAGGTCACCCTGCGCCACCAGCTGGCCGACGACGTCACCGGGCTCCCGCAGGGCCACTTCGACACGGTCGTCCTCAACTCGGTCATCCAGTACTTCCCCGACGCCGACTACCTCGACCAGGTGCTCGCCCAGGCCTTCGACCTGCTCGCCCCCGGCGGGCGGATCGTGGTGGGCGACGTGCGCAACGCCGCCACCCTGCCGCTGTTCCGTACCGGAGTGCAGCGCGCCCACCACCCCGAGGCGCCGCCCTCGGTGGCGCGCGCCGCCATCGCCCGCTCCATGCTGATGGAGCAGGAACTGGTCCTCGACCCGGAGTGGTTCACGCGCTGGGCCGAGCGGCACGGCGCGGCCGGCGCGGACATCCGCCTCAAGCCGGGCGCCGCGCACAACGAACTCACCCGGCACCGCTACGAGATCGTCCTGCACAAGGCACCCGCCGACGTCGTCGACCTGAGCGGCGTCCCCGTCGTCCACTGGGGCCGTCAGGCCGGTGACCTGCGCGGCCTGGCCCAGCTCTGCCGCAGCACGGAGGGCGGGCCCGTCCTGCGCGTGGCGCGCGTACCCAACGCACGCCTCACGGGTGAGGTCGCCATGGCCGTCGAGGCCGGGGTGATGGACGCGCCCGCGGTCTCGGGCCCTCCGGTGGACCCGCAGGACCTGCGGGACTGGGCGGACGAGCACGGCCACGGCCTGCTCCTGACCTGGTCGGCGCAGGCCACCGAGTGCTTCGACGCGCTCGTCTTCATCGGCGGCCCGGTGCCCGAGGGGCCGCTCACCGGGGGCTTCGTGCCCTCGCACCGTGCGGACCGGACGCTCGCCAGCGACCCGGCGGCGGCGGGCCGCATCGGCACCCTCGTCGGCGACCTGCGCGGCTGGCTCCAGGAGCGGCTGCCCGCGCACCTCGTCCCCGCGTCGGTCGTGGCCATCGCCGAGGTGCCGCTGACCGCCAACGGCAAGCTGGACCACAGGGCGCTGCCCGCACCCGACTTCGCCGCGGTGGCCACCGGCCGGGCGCCGCGCACCCCGCAGGAAGAGCTCCTGTGCGGTCTGTTCGCCGAGGTCCTCGGCCTGGACCGGGTCGGCATCGACGACGACTTCTTCACCCTCGGCGGCCACTCCCTGCTCGCCACCCGGCTCGTCAGCCGCATCCGTGCCGTCCTCGGCGTCGAACTGCCCATCCGGGTCGTGTTCGCCGCGCCCAGCGTCGTGGACCTCGTCGGCCACCTCGGCCGCGGGGACCGGGTGCGGCCGCCGCTGACCCGGGTCGAGCCCCGCCCGGACCTGGTGCCGCTGTCCTTCGCCCAGCGCCGCCTGTGGTTCATCGACAAGTTCGAGGGGCCGTCCTCGACGTACAACGCGCCCTTCCCGCTGCGCCTGACCGGCGAGGTGGACACCGACGCGCTCGCCGCCGCGGTGCAGGACGTGGTCACCCGGCACGAGAGCCTGCGCACCGTGTTCGCGGAGGACGACGGCGGCGTGCCGCACCAGCGGGTGCTGCCCGCCGCCGAGGCCAGGATCGACGTGCCCGTCGTCGATGTCGCCCCCGCCGACGTGGCGGACGCGATCGCGGAGTTCGCGGCCCACCGCTTCGACCTGGCCGGGCACATCCCCGTGAAGGCGGTCCTGCTGCGGGCGGCCGCACAGGACCACGTTCTGATCCTGATGACCCATCACATCGCGAGCGACGGCTCGTCGATGACCCCCATGGCCCGTGACCTGGCGACCGCCTACACCGCGCGCCTGGCGGGGCAGGCGCCGCGCTGGGCGGAGCTGCCCGCCCAGTACGTGGACTACACGCTGTGGCAGCGCGACCTGCTCGGCGACGAGGACGACCCCGAGAGCCTGCTGTCCGCGCAGTTCGGCTACTGGCGCGAGGAGCTGGCGGGGGTGCCGCAGCCGCTGCGGCTGCCCACGGACCGGCCGCGCCCGCCGCAGGCCGGCCACCGCGGCGAGGCCGTCGAGTTCGCGGTCGCCCCCGGCACCGCGGCGGCCGTCGAGGAGCTGGCCCGTGAGCGCGGCGCCACCGTGTCGATCGTCCTGGAGGCCGCGCTCGCCGTGCTCCTGCACGGCCTCGGCGGCGGGGACGACATCACCATCGGCTCCCCGATCGCCAACCGCACCGACGAGAACCTCACCGACATGGTCGGCTTCTTCGTCAACACCTGGGTGCTGCGCGCCCGCCTCGCGGGCAACCCGGCCTTCACCGACGTCCTCGACCAAGTGCGCACCAAGTCCCTGGCCGCGTACGACAACCAGGACGTGCCCTTCGAGCGCCTGGTGGAGGAACTCAACCCGGACCGCTCCACCGCCTACTCGCCGCTGTTCCAGGTGATGTTCGCCTGGCAGAACTTCAGCCGTGAGGACTTCGAACTCCCCGGCGTACAGGTGGAGTTCGAGCGGCTGCGGGGCGAGACCGCGAAGTTCGACCTGTTCTTCAACATGGGCGACCTGCCAGGGCTCGGAGTCATGGGCTCGCTGGAGTTCGCCACGGACCTGTTCGACGCTGCCACCGCCCGCAAGATCGCCGACCGGTTCGTGCGGCTGCTCGACGGGCTCGCGGCGGATCCCACCCGGCGCATCGGCTCCGTCGAACTCGTCGAACCCGCCGAGCGGGAACTGGTGCTGCACGGCCTCAACGACACCACTGCCGAGACGCCCGCCCTGACCGTCCCCGGCCTCGTCGCCCGGCAGGCCGCGGCCACCCCCGACGCCGTCGCCGTGGTCCACGGCGACCAGCACCTCACGTACGCGGACCTGGAGGCCAGGGCCACGTGCCTCGCCGCCGAACTCGCCGGTCGGGGAGTCGGCACGGAATCGGTCGTGGGCCTGGCCCTGCCGCGCTCCGCCGACCTGGTCGTGGGCATGCTGGGCATCCTGAAGGCGGGCGCCGCCTACCTGCCGATCGACCCCAAGTACCCGAGCACGCGCCTCGACTTCATCCTCGACGACGCCGCGCCGCAGCTCGTCCTCACCGACGCCGACACCGTCGGCGTCCTGCCCGACAGCGGCGTCCCGCACCTGTTCATCGACGACGTCGACCTCACCGGCACCGCGGACCACGCCGTCCCGGACGGCCCGCGCCCCGACCACATCGCGTACGTGATGTACACCTCCGGCTCCACCGGCACCCCCAAGGGTGTCGCGATCACCCACCACAACGTGGTGAACGGAGCGCTGCGCCTCGTCGACGCGGTGGGCGTGGGCGCGGGGACGCGGATGCTCGCGGGCACGTCGGTGAACTTCGACGTCTCCGTCTTCGAGACGGTGACGACGCTCGCGGTGGGCGGCACCCTCGAAGTGGTCCGTGACGTGCTGGTGATCGGGGAGCGGGGCGGCTGGAGCGGCGGTGTCATCAGTACGGTGCCGTCGGTGTTCGCGGAGCTGCTGGACCAGGTCGGCGGGAAGATCGAGGCCGAGGCGGTGGTGTTCGCCGGTGAGGCGTTGCCGGCCGCTCTGGTCGAGCGGGTGCGGGAGGCGATCCCGGGTGTCCGGGTGGTCAACGCGTACGGTCAGACCGAGTCGTTCTACGCGACGACCTTCACCGCCGACGAGTCGTGGACGGGCACGGCGAGCGCGCCGATCGGTTCGCCGCTCGGCAACATGCGCACCTACGTCCTCGGCCCCGGGCTCGTTCCCGTACCCGTCGGTGTCGTGGGGGAGCTCTATGTGGCGGGCAACGTCGCGCGCGGCTACTTCGGGCGGACCGCGCTGACCGCCGAACGCTTCGTGGCCGACCCCTACGGCCCGCCCGGCGCCCGGATGTACCGCACGGGCGACCTGGCGCGGTGGACGTCCGAGGGCCGCCTGGAGTACGCGGGCCGCGACGACGCGCAGGTCAAGGTGCGCGGTTTCCGTATCGAGCCCGGGGAGATCGAGGCCGCCCTGACGCAGCACCGCAACGTCGCCCAGGCCGTGGTGACCACCCGTCAGGTGGGGGGCAGCACCCAGCTCGTCGGCTATGTGGTGCCGGTCGGTGCCGCCGAGGCCGAAGCGGACGACAGCGTGGACCTGACGGCCGGGGTCTCCGCCAAGGAGCTGCGCAGGTTCGCCGGCGACCGGCTGCCCGAGTTCATGGTGCCCGCCGTCTTCGTGCTCCTGGACCGGCTGCCGCTCGCACCCAACGGAAAGCTGGACCGCGCCGCGCTGCCCGAGCCGGAGTTCACCGGCGGCGCCTACCGTGCCCCGCGCACCCCGGCCGAGCGGGTGCTCGCCGGTGTTTACGCCGAGGTCCTCGGCCTGGACCGGGTCGGTGTCGACGACGACTTCTTCGCCGTCGGCGGCGACTCCATCCGCTCCATCCAGGTGGTCTCCCGCGCCCGCGCCCAGGGCGTCGAGGTGACCCCGCGGCAGATCTTCGAGCACCGCACGGTCGCCGACCTCGCCGAGGCCGCCCAGGACGGCGCCGGACACGGCACCGCCCTGGAGGAACTGGAGGGCGGCGGCACCGGCACCATGCCGCTGCTGCCCATCGCCCGGCACATCACCGAACTGGGCGGCGGGCACGACCGGTTCGCGATGTCCACCGTGCTCGACCTGCCCCCGGGCATCGACGAGCCCGGCCTCCTCGCCACCCTCCGCACCGTCGTCGACCACCACGACGTGCTGCGCGCCGAACTGCGCACCGAGGGCGACGGCGCCCTGGAGGTCACCGCACCCGGCACGGTCGACGTGGCGGCGCTCGTGCGCCGGGTGGAGTGCGACGGCCGCTGGGACACCCCCGCCTGGCAGGAGCTGGCCGCCGCCGAACTGCACGCCGCCACCGGCCGCCTGGCCCCGAAGGCCGGAGTGATGGCCCAGTTCGTCTGGTTCGACACGACGGACGCCGCCGAGCGCACGGCCGGTGTCGAGGACGCGACCGGTGCCGAGCGCACTGCCAGTGCCCAGGACGTGACCGGCGCCGAGGACGTGACCGGTGCCGAGGACGTGACCGGCAGCGCGGACGGAACCCGTGCCGCGACCACCGGCGACGCCGCCCCCGGCCGCCTGATCGTCGTCCTGCACCACCTCGCCGTCGACGGCGTCTCCTGGCGCATCCTGCTCCCGGACCTCGCCCAGGCCTGGGACCAGGTACGGGAGGGCCGCACCCCCGAGCTCGCCGCCGTCGGCACCTCCGTGCGCCGCTGGTCGCACGCCCTCGCCGAGGCAGCGTGCACCCCGGAGCGGGAGGCCGAACTCCCCCTGTGGCGGCGCGTGGTGGAGGGCCCCGACCCGCGTATCGGCCACCGGGCGTTCGACCCGGCGGTGGATGTGCGGTCCACCGTGGAGACCGTACGCGTCGACCTGCCCGCGACCGCCACCGAGACGCTCCTGACGACGCTGCCCGCCGCGTTCCACGGCGGAGTCAACGACGGCCTGCTGGCCGGGCTCGCCCTCGCCGTGACCAAGTGGCGCGGATCCCGGGGCGTCGCGGCGGGCGAGGCGTCCTCGACGCTGATCAAGCTGGAGGGCCACGGCCGCGAGGAGCACGCCGCGCCCGGCGCCGACCTGTCGCGGACCATGGGCTGGTTCACCAGCATGTTCCCCGTGCGCCTCGACGTCGGCGGCTTCGACGTCGACCAGGCACTCGCCGGTGGCGCCGCAGCGGGCGGCGTGGTCAAGGCCGTCAAGGAACAGCTCCACGCGATCCCCGACAAGGGCATCGGCTACGGCATGCTCCGCCACCTCAACCCTCGTACGGCGGAGGTCCTCGCGGCCCACGACACCGGGCAGATCTCCTTCAACTACCTGGGCCGCTTCGCCGCCGACGACATGCCGGAGGACCTGCGGGGCCTCGGCTGGACCGTGGCCGCGGGCGCCGACGGTCTCTTCGCCGAGCCGGACGCCGACATGCCGGCCCTGGCGACGGTGGAGGTCACCGCGTACGTCACCGACACCGCCGAAGGGCCGCGCCTCACCGCCCGCATCGGCTTCCCCGGCGGGCTGCTCGCCGCGGCGGAGGCGCAGGAGCTCGCCGACCTGTGGTGCACCGCACTCGAAGGCCTCGCCCGGCACGCCGCCGAGCCGGGCGCGGGCGGCCTGACACCGTCGGACGTACCTCTGGTGACGGTCGGGCAGCGCGACATCGAGGGCTGGGAGAAGCAGTACCCCGGCGTGGTGGACGTGTGGCCGCTGACCGCCATGCAGTCAGGACTGCTGTTCCAGAGCAGGATGACCGGCACCGGCTTCGACGCCTACCAGATGCAGCTCGCCTTCCACCTCGCGGGCGCCGTCGACCCGCGGCGGATGCGGGCGGCCGGACAGGCGCTCCTGGACCGGCACGAGAACCTGCGCACCGCGTTCGTGACCAGCGCCGCGGGCCAGGAGGTCCAGCTCGTCCTCGAACGGGCCGAACTGCCGTGGCGGGAGACCGACCTCAGCCGGCTGCCGGAGGCCGAGCGGGAGGCCGCCCTGGAGGAGTTCCTCGCCGCCGACCACGCCGCGCACTTCGACCCGGCCGCACCGCCGATGCTGCGCATGTCCCTGATCCGCATGGACACCGAACGCCACGAGCTGGTGTTCACCGCCCACCACGCGCTGTACGACGGCTGGTCGCTGCCGCTCCTGATGCAGGACCTGATCCTGCTGTACGGCTCCCACGGGGACGCGGGACAGCTGGAGCGGGTGCGCGGCTACCGGGACTTCCTCACCTGGCTGGACCGCCAGGACCGGGAGGAGGCCGCCCGTGCCTGGGCGGCCGAACTGGCGGGCGTGGACGAGCCGACCCTCGTCGCCCCGCACGCGGCACAGTCGGCCGGTGGCGAGCTCGGGGGCGCCGATGTCGAACTCGGCGGCGACACCGCCCGTCGCCTCACCCGGCGCGCGGCCGAGCTCGGCATCACCCTCAACACCCTGGTCCAGGGCGTCTGGGGGGTGCTGCTCAGCCATCTGACCGGCCGCCAGGACGTGGTGTTCGGTGCCACGGTGTCGGGCCGCCCGCCGCAGGTGCCGGGCGTCGACGAGATGGTGGGCCTGTTCATCAACAGCCTGCCGGTACGGGTACGGCCCACGCCCCGCCGCACCCTGGGCGACCTGCTCGTCGAGGTGCAGGAACGGCAGGGCGCGCTCCTCGACCACCACCACTTCGCGCTCGCGGAGATCCAGGAGAGCACCGGCCTCGGCACCCTGTTCGACACCCTGGTGGTCTTCGAGTCCTACCCGGTCGACCGGGCCGGGCTCGACGAGGCCCACAGCGTCGCCGGGATCACCGTCACCGGCATCCGTCCGCAGTCGGGCACCCACTACCCGCTGACGCTGGGAGCCAGCGCCGACCCGCACCTGCGCCTGGGGCTCCAGTACCGGGACGACCTGTTCACGGAGGCGGAGGCACAGCGGATCGCGGCCCGGCTCGGCCGGATCCTCGACCGGCTCGCCGACGACCCGCACACGCCGCTCGCCGCTCTCGACGTCCTGGACGAGGACGAGCGCGACCTCGTCGTCAACCGGTTCAACGACACGGCGCGGGAACTGCCCGAGCGGACCCTCACCCAGCTCGTCGAGGAGCAGGCAGCGCAGCAGCCGGAGGCACTCGCGGTGGTCTGCGGCGCACAGCGGCTGACCTACGGGCAGGTGAACGAGCGCGCCAACCGGCTCGCCCGGGACTTCGCGGGCCGCGGCATCGGCCCCGACGACACCGTGGCCGTGGTCCTGCCGCGCACCCCCGACCTCGTGGTCGCCCTCCTCGCCGTGATCAAGTCCGGTGCCGCCTATGTGCCGATCGACCCGAACTACCCGAGCGCACGCCTGGAGCACATCCTGGCCACCGCCGCGCCCCGCCTGATCGTCACCGACACGACGGCGGCCGGGGTGCTCCCCGAGCGGCACAGCTCGGGCACCGAGCTGCTGCACGTCGACCGGGTGGACGTCTCCGGGTACCCCGGCACCGACCTGGCCGACAGCGAGCGCACCCGTGCCCTGCACCAGGGCCACCTCGTCTACCAGGTGTACACCTCGGGTTCGACGGGCCTGCCCAAGGGTGTCGGCATCACCCACGCCAACCTGGTCAACGCCCTGGACGGCCTGGTCAGGCAGGTGGGTGTCGCGCCGGGCTGGAGGATGCTGGCCAGTACGTCGATCGGCTTCGACGTGGCGGCGTTCGAGCTGTTCTCGACGCTCACCACGGGCGGCACCGTGGAGCTCGTCCGCGACGTCCTGGCTCTGGCGGAGCGGGATGCCTGGGACGTGGACGTGATCAGTTCGGTGCCGTCGGCCTTCGCGGAGCTGGTGGATCAGCTCGGTGACCGGGTCCGGCCGAAGTCCCTCGTCTTCGCCGGTGAGGCGCTCACTCCGGCCTTGGTGGAGCGGGTCCGGGCGAACTGGCCCGAGGCACGCATCGTCAACGGTTACGGTCCGAGTGAGACGTTCTATGTGACGGCTCATGGTCTGGATGCCGGACGTGAGTACGTCTCGGGTGTGCCGATCGGTGGTCCGCTGGGGAACCTGCGGGCGTACATCCTGGGCCCGGGTCTGACGCCGACGGCGCCGGGTGCGGTGGGTGAGCTGTACATGGCCGGAGCGGGCGTGGGTCGTGGCTATCACAACCGCCCGGCGCTGACCGCGGAGCGTTTCGTGGCCGATCCGTTCGGCGGGGCCGGGGCGCGTATGTACCGCACGGGTGACCTGGCGCGCTGGGACGAGGACGGTGAGCTGGAGTACGTCGGGCGTGCGGACTCGCAGGTGAAGATCCGCGGGTTCCGTATCGAGCCGGGTGAGGTCGAGGCGGCGGTGGCCGCGCACCCGAAGGTGGCGCAGGCCGCGGTGGTCGCGCGGACCAGCGCGGGCAGCAAGCAGCTGGTCGCGTACGCGGTGCCGGCGCCGGACGCGGTGGATGTGACCGTGGGTGAGCTGCGGGAGTTCGTGGCGGCGAAGTTGCCGGAGTTCATGGTGCCTGCGGCGTTCGTGGTCCTGGACCGGCTGCCGCTGTCGCCGAACGGGAAGCTGGACCAGCGGGCGCTCCCGGCGCCGGAGTTGACGGGTTCGGCGGCCTACCGGGCGCCGCGTTCGCCGCAGGAAGAGGTTCTGGCGGGTCTGTTCGCGGACGTGCTCGGGGTGGAGAAGGTCGGGATCGACGACAACTTCTTCGACCTGGGTGGCCACTCCCTGCGGGCGACACGTCTGGTGAGCCGGATCCGCACGGTCCTGATGCTGGACGTGCCGATGCGGGTCGTCTTCCAGGCCCCGACCGTCGCCGGGCTGATGGAGTATCTGATGTCCGGGGACGAGACCGCCTCCGGGTACACCGACCCCTACGGGGTGGTGCTGCCCCTGAAGACCGGCGGCTCCGAGGGCACCGTGTGGTTCATCCACCCCGGCATCGGCCTGTGCTGGTCCTACCTGGGATTCGCCGTGCAGCTCGGGGACCGGCCCGTGTACGCCGTCCAGGCGCGCGGCTTCGACGGCTCACCGCGGCCCACGTCCGTCGAGGAGATGGTGACCGACTACACGGAGCAGATCCTCGGCGTGCAGCCCGAGGGCCCCTTCCGCCTCGTCGGCCACTCCATCGGCGGCACCCTCGGGCACGCCGTCGCCGCGGAACTCCAGCGGCGCGGGCACCAGGTGGACCTGCTGGCCCTCCTGGACTCCGTACCGAGTGTCTGGTTCGCGCGGAACAGCGGGGAGAACGACCTCCAGCTCTCCGAGGCCCGGGAGTTCCTCCTGGACTATCTGCCGGACCCGGGCGGCGACGCCACGGCCGACCGGGAGGCCCTCGCCGAGAACGGCGCCGCGCTCATGGTCGACCACGTCACGATGATGCGGGACTACCCGGCCCCGCAGTACCGCGGAGACGTGCTCTTCTTCAACGCGACCCTGAATCCCGACGAGTCGTACGTGAGCCAGTGGGAGCCCTACATCCAGGGCGGGATAACGGAATTCGACATCGAGGCCACCCACTTCGGGTTGAACTCACCGGAGCCCGCGGCCGAAATCTGCAAGATCATCAATCGTCATCTGTGAACGTCTCCGAACATCCGTGAGCACAGGGAGCCCCGCATGAGCAGCAACCCGTTCGACGACACCAGCGGCACGTTCTACGTGCTGGTGAACGACGAGGACCAGCACTCGCTGTGGCCCTCCTACGCCGACGTCCCGGACGGCTGGCGGATCGCCTTCGGCGCCGACAGCCGCAAGAAGTGCCTGGACCACATCGAGAAGAACTGGACCGACCTCCGTCCGAAGAGCCTGCGCGAGAAGGCGCACGCCTGAGACAGGCCCGCACCACACCCCCCCCACAAGCACGGAGAGGCGAGAAGGAATTGACGAACGGACTCGGTGACCGCTGGGGACTCGATCCCGGCTATTTCTGGATGTGGGACGAGCAGGCGGAACATCCCGTCAAGATCGACGAGAACGGCATGGTGCACGTGTACGGCCACGCCGAGACCGTCGAGGTGTACGGCGACCCGCGGAACTACTCGAACAACATCGCCCCGCAGTTCCTCGGCGACACCGAGGACGCCGGGGAGTTCAACAGCGGCAGCCTGCTCCAGTCCGACCCGCCGCACCACACCAAACTGCGCAAGATCATCAGCCGGGCGTTCACCCCGCGGATGGTGGCCGGGCTCGAACCCCGGATCGTAGAGATCACCCATGAGCTCCTGGGCGCGGCGGATGCCAAGGAGGCCGGCGGCTTCGAGATGGTCGACGACCTGACGTACCCGCTGCCGGTGATCGTCATCGCGGAGCTGCTCGGCATCCCCCACAGCGACCGGGGCCTGTTCAAGAAGTGGGTGGACCAGATGCTCGCCGCGGCGGGCGTCATGGCCGCCGACGACAGCACGGGGGAGCAGTCCGAGGACGCCGACACCGCGGCCGCGCTGCGCCGGGTTCCCGAGATGCTCGCGTACCTGCACGAGCACGCCGCCGACCGCAGGAGGAAGCCGCGCGCGGACCTCCTGTCGGAACTCGTCCACGCGGAGGTCGACGGCGCCCGGCTCAGCGACGACGCGGTGGTGGACTTCGCCAACGAACTCCTCGTCGTCGGACACGGCACCACCACGGCCCTGCTCGGCAACATGCTGCTGTGCCTTGACGCCCACCCGCAGGAGATGGAGCGGCTGCGCAAGGACCCGGCGCGCGCCCCGGGGGTGACCGAGGAGACGCTGCGGTTCCTCAGCCCCATCGCGGGCTCCTACCGCCTCGCCACCGCGGACACCGAACTCGCCGGGGTGCGGGTCTCGCAGGGGCAGTTGCTCACGCTGTGGCTCGGCGCGGCCAACCGCGACGAGCGGGTCTTCGAGCAGCCGCACGTGTTCGACCCCGACCGTACGACCAATCCCCACCTCGGGTTCGGCCGTGGCATCCACTTCTGCCTGGGTGCCCCGCTGGCCCGCCTGGAGGCCCGGGTAGCGGTCAACATCCTTCTCGACCGCTATCCGACGCTGCGCACGGACCCGGACAACCCCCCGGAGTTCCTGCCGATCCCCGACCTGATCGGCACGTCCAAGCTGCCTCTGCTCACCGGCTGACAGGCGGTTGCGCGCACCGACCGGGGAGGCACCCGCCGGCACACATCCGGCGGGTGCCTCCCCCTTCGCGTGTCACCGGCCGGTCCAGGCGAGCAGCTCCTCGGCGCTCCAGGTGGTGACCACGCGTTCGGGCGGCACTCCGCACTCCTCGGCGCGGGCGCAGCCGACGGCCTGCCAGTCGAGCTGGCCGGGCGCGTGGGCGTCGGTGTCGACGGCGAACAGGGTGCCCGCTTCGACGGCCCGGCGCAGCAGCCGGCGCGGCGGGTCCTTGCGCTCGGGGCGGCTGTTGATCTCCACGGCGGTACCGGACTCGGCGCAGGCGGCGAAGACCGCGTCGGCGTCGAAGGCGGACTCGGGGCGGCCCCGGCCGGTGAGGAGACGGCCGGTGCAGTGGCCGAGGACGTCGGCGTGCGGATTGCGCACGGCCTTGATCATGCGGCGGGTCATCTCGGGCGCGTCCATGCGCAGCTTGGAGTGGACGGAGACGACCACGACGTCGAGGCGCGCCAGGAGTTCGGGCTCCTGGTCGAGTTCGCCGTCCAGGAGGATGTCGCACTCGATGCCGGTGAGGAGCCGGAACGGCGCCCAGGTCTCGTTGAGTGCGGCCACCACCCGCAGCTGTTCGCGCAGCCGGTCGGGGGAGAGCCCGCGGGCGATCGTCAGGCGCGGCGAGTGGTCGGTGAGCACCGCCCACTCGTGGCCGATGCCGGCGGCCGCCCGTCCCATCTCCTCGATGGGACTGCCGCCGTCGGACCAGTCCGAGTGCAGATGGCAGTCGCCCCGCAGCAGGGACCGCAACCGCTCGCCGCCGGACACCAGCGGCTTGCCGGACTCCTCCTCCAAGTGGGCGAGGTAGCCCGGCACCTCACCGCCGAGGGCCTCGCGCACCACCTGGCCCGTCTTGGGGCCGACACCCTTGAGCTTCCCCAGGGAGCCGGTGCGCACCCGCTCGGCGAGCTCCCCGGGGGAGAGCGCGCCGACAGTGGCCGCGGCGGTGCGGAAGGCCCGTACCCGGTAGGTCGGCGCCTGGGCGCGCTCCAGCAGGAAGGCGATGCGGTTCAGCGCCTCGACGGGCTCCATCCGGGTCACCGCCTCCCGTCCCGTGGGACGCTCACGCCCCGTGCCACACCGTGGTGGTGTTGCAGAACTCCTTGATGCCGTGGCCGGACAGCTCACGGCCGTAGCCGGAGCGCTTGACGCCACCGAAGGGGAACGCCGGGTGCGAGGCGGTCATGCCGTTGAAGTACACGCCGCCCGCCTGCAGATCGCGTACGCACCGGTCCTGCTCGGCCTCGTCGCGCGTCCACACGTTGGAGCTGAGGCCGAACGAGGTGTCGTTGGCCACGGCGAGGGCCTCGTCCAGATCCGCGACGCGGTAGACGGTGGCGACCGGGCCGAAGGTCTCCTCACGGTGGATGCGCATCCCGGGGGTGATGCCGGTCAGGACGGTCGGCTCGTAGTAGAAGCCGCGCTCCAGGCCTTTCGGCCGCTGCCCGCCGCAGACGGCGGTGGCGCCGTGGCGCACGGCGTCGTCGACCAGTTCCTCCAGGTCGTCGCGGCCCTGCTCGCTGGAGAGCGGGCCCACGTCCGTGCCCTCGTCCTTCGGATCGCCGACGGTCAGCTCCCGCATGCCCGCGGCGAACCGCTCCAGGAACGCGTCGTACACCTGCGTGTGCACGATGAACCGCTTGGCGGCGATGCACGACTGGCCCGCGTTCTGCACCCGCGCCGTGACGGCGGTGCGGGCGGCGGCGTCCACGTCGGCCGAGGGGAGCACCAGGTACGGGTCGCTGCCGCCCAGCTCCAGGACGGTCTTCTTGATCTCGTCACCCGCGATCGCGGCGACCGAGCGGCCCGCGCCCTCGCTGCCGGTGAGCGTGGCGGCGGCGACCCGCGGGTCCCGCAGGATGTCCTCGATGGCGCCGGAGCCGACGAGCAGCGTCTGGAAGCAGCCCTCGTCGTAGCCCGCGCGCCGGAACAGGTCCGCCAGGTACAGGGCGGTCTGCGGCACGTTCGACGCGTGCTTGAGCAGGCCGACGTTCCCCGCCATCAGGGCGGGCGCGGCGAACCGCACCACCTGCCAGAGCGGGAAGTTCCACGGCATCACGGCGAGGACCACCCCGAGCGGGCGGTACCGCACGAAGGCGCGGGCCCCGCCGGAGTCGCGCACGTCGCCTTGGTCAGGGTGCTCGTCCGCGAGCAGCCCCTCGGCGTGCTCCGCGTACCAGCGCATGGTCTTCGCGCACTTCCCGGCCTCCGCGCGGGCCGCCGCCAGGGGTTTGCCCATCTCCGTGGTGATGGTCCGCGCGATGTCGTCGGTGTCCTCGTCGAGGAGGTCGGCCGCGCGGCGCAGCAGGGCCGCGCGCTCGGCGAAGGGGGTGGTGCGGAAGTGCTCGAAGGTCGCCCCGGCGCGGGCGAGGCACTCCTCGATCTCCTGGGAACCGAGCGGTTCGAAGGTCCGCTCGGTCTCGCCGGTCGCCGGGTTCACCGTTGCGATGGGCATGCCTCTGGCCTCCTTGTGAGCCTGACTACGACCTTGGCCCCGGGTGCGCCGGGGCGCAACGCGGGGGCCTGCCGCGTACCCGGCCGGAGGCAGCCGCACGCAGGATCCACGGCACCCCTCGGAAAGGCACCCCTGGAAGGCCCGCGAGGGCACCCCCTGAAGGGCCGGAGAGCGGTGGGGTTAGCATATGAGCGCCGCCTAGCTCGAAAGATACTCCTGTGACTGTCAATGACGACTCGTTCACCAACTGGAAGAACCGCGAGGAGATCGCGGAGTCGATGATCCCGATCATCGGGAAGCTGCACCGCGAGCGGGACGTGACCGTCCTGCTGCACAGCCGCTCCCTGGTGAACAAGTCGGTGGTCAGCATCCTCAAGACCCACCGCTTCGCCCGGCAGATCGCGGGCGCGGAGCTCTCGGTCACCGAGACGCTGCCCTTCCTCCAGGCGCTCACCGCCCTCGACCTCGGCCCCTCCCAGATCGACATCGGCATGCTCGCCGCCACCTACCGGGCCGACGACCGCGGCCTGTCGGTGGCCGAGTTCACCGCGGAGGCCGTCGCGGGCGCCACCGGCGCCAACAAGATCGAGCGCGGCGCGGGCCGCGACGTCGTCCTGTACGGCTTCGGCCGCATCGGGCGCCTCGTCGCCCGCCTCCTGATCGAGAAGGCCGGTTCCGGCAACGGTCTGCGGCTGCGCGCCATCGTCGTCCGCGGGGGCGGCGAGCAGGATCTGGTCAAGCGTGCCTCGCTGCTGCGGCGCGACTCCATCCACGGCCAGTTCCAGGGCACGATCACCGTGGACGAGGCGACCGACACCATCGTCGCCAACGGCAACGCCATCAAGGTGATCTACGCGAACGACCCGTCCGAGGTCGACTACACGGCGTACGGCATCAAGGACGCCATCCTCATCGACAACACCGGCAAGTGGCGCGACCGCGAGGGCCTCTCCCTCCACCTGCGCCCCGGCATCGACAAGGTCGTCCTGACCGCGCCGGGCAAGGGCGACGTCCCGAACATCGTGCACGGCGTCAACCACGACACGATCAAGCCGGACGAGCAGATCCTGTCCTGCGCCTCCTGCACCACCAACGCCATCGTGCCGCCGCTGAAGGCCATGGACGACGAGTACGGCGTGCTGCGCGGGCACGTGGAGACGGTCCACTCGTTCACCAACGACCAGAACCTCCTGGACAACTACCACAAGGCCGACCGCCGCGGCCGCTCGGCCCCGCTCAACATGGTGATCACCGAGACCGGTGCCGCCTCCGCCGTCGCCAAGGCCCTGCCGGACCTCAAGGCCCCCATCACCGGCAGCTCGATCCGCGTGCCCGTCCCGGACGTGTCGATCGCCATCCTGAGCCTGCGCCTGGGCCGCGAGACCACCCGCGAGGAGGTCCTCGACCACCTCCGCGACGTCTCGCTGAACTCGCCCCTGAAGCGCCAGATCGACTTCACCACCGCGCCGGACGCCGTCTCCATGGACTTCGTCGGCTCCCGGCACGCGTCGATCGTGGACGCGGGCGCCACCAAGGTCGACGGCGACAACGCGATCCTCTACCTCTGGTACGACAACGAGTTCGGCTACTCCTGCCAGGTCATCCGCGTCGTCCAGCACGTCTCGGGTGTCGAGTACCCGACGTACCCCGCCGTGGCGGTCTGAGCCGCAGGGCGCGCGCCGAAAGAGGGGCCCTCCTCGGAGGGCCCCTCTTTCGTGTGCCATCGCTCTAATGCCATTTGCCTAAATGTATTAGGCAAATGCATAATCGCTTCAGGGGAAGGTGGGGCGAGGGAGGAACGGAGACGGACATGGCGCGCGCAGGACTGACCGCCGAGCGGCTGGCGCGGGCCGGGGCGGACCTCGCCGACGAGGTCGGCTTCGACCAGGTGACCGTCTCGGCGATCGCCAGGCACTTCGACGTGAAGGCCGCGAGCCTGTACTCGCACGTGCGGAACTCCCACGACCTCAGGACACGGATCGCCCTGCTCGCCCTGGAGGAACTCGCCGACCGGTGCGCCGCCGCCATCGCGGGCCGGGCCGGCAAGGACGCGCTCGCCGCGTTCGCCGACGTCTACCGCGACTACGCCCGCGAGCACCCCGGCCGGTACACCGCGGCCCGGTTCCCCCTGGACCCCGGGACGGCGGCCGCGAGCGCGGGCCCCCGGCACGCAGCGATGTCCCGCGCCCTCCTGCGCGGCTACGCCCTCGCGGAGCCCGAGGAGACACACGCGGTCCGCCTCCTCGGCAGCGTCTTCCACGGCTACGTCAGCCTGGAGTCCGCGGGCGGCTTCAGCCACAGCGCCCCCGACTCCCAGGAGTCCTGGACCCGCATCGTCGACGCGCTCGACGCGCTGCTGCGCAACTGGCCGACGGCCACCTGACCGCCTCCGCCGACCCGTCCCGGGCTGCGCCGCCCCCTCGTACCGAAGCCGAAGCCCGAAGTCCCACCGACAGGTTGAGAACCATGCACACCACCCCTCTCACCGGCGACCTCCTGCGAGGCGCCCTCGACCTCGAACGCACCGCGCACGGCGTGCTGCCGCACCGGCTGCCCGCGCGGGCCCGCGCCCAGTGCTCCGACCCGCAGCTCGCCATGGCCGAGTCCCAGCCCTCCGGCGTCCGCCTCGCGCTGCGCACCCGCGCCACCGTCGTCGAACTGGACACACTGCCCACCAAACGCGTCTACGTCGGTGCCCCGCCCCGCCCGGACGGCGTGTACGACCTGCTCGTCGACGGGGAGCCGAGCGGCCGGGCCGTGGCGGCGGGCGGCAGCACGCTCACCGTCGACATGAGCGCCGGCACCATGGAGCACACCCCCGGCGAGCCGGTCACCGTACGCTTCGCCGGGCTGCCCGACCGCGTCAAGGACGTCGAGATCTGGCTGCCCCACAACGAGACCACCGAACTGGTCGCCCTGCGCACCGACGCCCCCGTCGAGCCCGTGCCGGACCGCGGGCGCAAGGTCTGGCTGCACCACGGCAGCTCCATCAGCCACGGCTCCGACGCCGCGACCCCCACCGGCACCTGGCCCGCACGCGCCGCCGCGCTCGCCGGAGTGGACCTGGTCAACCTGGGCTTCGGCGGCGGCGCCCTGCTCGACCCCTTCACCGCTCGCGCCATGCGGGACACCCCCGCCGACGTGATCAGCGTCAAGCTGGGCATCAACGTGGTCAACGCGGACCTGATGCGCCTGCGCGCCTTCGGTCCCGCCGTGCACGGCTTCCTCGACACCCTCCGCGAGGGCCACCCCACCGCGCCGCTCCTGGTCGTGTCGCCCATCCTGTGCCCCATCCACGAGGACACCCCGGGCCCCTGCGCACCGGACTTCAGCGGCCTCGACGAGGGGCGCCTGCGCTTCAAGGCCATGGGCGACCCCGCGGAGCGCGCGAGCGGCAAGCTGACCCTGAACGTCATCCGCGAGGAGCTGGCCCGCATCGTCGGGGAGCGGGCGGAGCAGGACCCGAACCTGCACCACCTCGACGGCCGCGAACTCTACGGCGAGAGCGACTTCGCCGAACTGCCGCTGCCCGACGCCCTGCACCCCGACGCGGCCACCCACCTCCGCATGGGCGAGCGCTTCGCGGCGGCGGTGTTCGGCACGGAGGGGCCCTTCGCCGCCGCCGGAGCCGAGTCCGCCGCCGACAGCCCCGGCACGGACGGCAGTTCCTGAACCACCGCGGCGGGCCGGACGACCCCTGTCAATACCGCCCGCCCCACGAAGTGTGAGCCGGGCAGCCGCATGGTCCGGTGCCGCGGATCTTCATAGCGTCATGGTGACGACCACGTCCGACACGAGGAGCACCATGCGCATCCCGTCCACGGTCACCCTGGGCCTCGGCCTGGCCGCGTTACTCACCGCGGCCGTCCCCGCCACCGCCGCGCCCGCGCAGCGGACCACGCCCGCGCAGCAGACCGCACCCAGGCCGGACCTGCCGCGGCAGCGCCTCGACTGGGGACCGTGCCCGGCGGCGCAGACCGAGCTGAACGAGGCCGGGGCGCAGTGCGCGCACGTGACCGTGCCGCTCGACTACGCCGACCCCGGCGGCCGGACGATCCGTGTCGCCGTCTCCCGGATCAAGGCCACGGCGCCGGGCGAACGGCGCGGCATCCTGCTCTCCAACCCCGGCGGCCCCGGCGGCACCGGGCTCGCCCACACCCTCTCCCTGCGCCCGGCCCTGAAGGACGTCGCCGCGCACTACGACCTGATCGGGTTCGATCCGCGCTTCCTCGGTGACAGCAGCCCCATCCGCTGCGCCCCCGCCGCGCCGTCGAAACCGCCGGGCCCGGTCACCTCGCCGCGCGCGGACTTCGAGACGTCGGTCGCGTCGGCCCGCGAGACCGCCCGGCGCTGCCAGGAGCACGGGGACAACGCCGCGCTCCTGCCGCACGCCTCGACCCGCAACGTGGCCCGCGACATGGACGCCATCAGGGCCGCGCTCGGCGAGCCCCGGATGTCGTACTTCGGCACCTCCTACGGCGCCGACCTGGGCGCCGTCTTCACCCAGATGTTCCCCCGCAGCGCGGACCGCGTGGTCATCGACTCCTCCACCGACCCGGCCGCCACCCAGTACGAGCTGTTCCGGAGCGCGGGCACCCCGCTGGAGGAGGGCCTCGACGAATGGGCCCGGTGGGCCGCACGGCACCACGACCGGTACCGCCTCGGCCGTACCGCGCCCCAGGTGCGGGCGACCGTGCAGCGCGTGCTCGACCGCGCCGAGCGGCACCTCGTGCGGATCGGCGATGTCCGCCTGAACGCACCGGTGCTGCGCCTTTTCCTGCGCCAGTTCGTCCAGAACGAGGAGGGCGACCCCGCTCTCGCCGCCGTCGTGCGGGACGTGGCGGACGCCGCGGCGGGCAAGCAGGTGGAGCCGGGGCCCGAACTCGCCGCCATGCTCCAGTTCCTGAACTCGCCGGACCTGGAGGACGCCATGGTGGGCGGGGCGCTGTTCATGTGCGGTGACGGCGGCTGGCCCGCCGGTGGCTGGCCGAAGGACCCGGAGACGTACTGGCGCAACAGCGTCCGCAGCCGCGCCACCCAGCCCGTTTTCGGCCCGTGGGCCAACGGCATGATCTCGCCGTGCGCGTTCTGGAAGGGCGAATCCCGCGAACGGGGCACCGACGTCCGCAACGACGTGCCCGTCCTGATGCTCCAGGCCCGCCGCGACAACAACGTCCCCTACGAAGGGGCACTCGCCCTGCACCGCAGGCTCACCGGATCGCGCCTGGTGACGGCCGACATCAGGTCGCACGGCGTGTACGGGCGCGGCACCGAGGGGAACCGTCCCGTGCCGTGCGCCGACGACGCCGTCAACGACTACCTCCGCGACGGCACCCTGCCCGGCCGCGACCTCACCTGCCCGCCCGCCGGAGCCGGGCGGTGACCGCGCGCGGACCGGTGGTCAGCCGGCGCGGGGGTCTGGCGGCCGCCGCCGCGGCAGTCCTTACGGGGGCGGGCGCGGGGACCGCCGCCGCGCGGCCCCGGCACGGCGCCCCCGGCCGGGCGGCCGGGCAGGACCCAGCCCGCCGAGGACCCCGCCGGAACCCCCGCCACGAGCCCCTCCAGGAGTCCCTTCGCCAGGCCCTCCAAGCCGACGTGGACGCCATCCGCGCCGCCGGAACCACCGGCGTCCTCGCGGAAGTCCAGGACGGCCGGTCCCGCGCCGCCGCCCGGTCCGGCACCGCGGACCTCACGAGCCGCGCGCCGGTGCCCTGGGACGCGTACTACCGCATCGGCAGCGACACCAAGCCCTTCACCGCCACGGTCGTCCTGCAACTCGTGGGCGAGGGAAGGATCGCGCTCGACGACACCGTGGAGCGGCTGCTGCCCGGCCTGGTCACCGGCAACGGCAACGACGGCCGCAGGATCACCCTCGCCGACCTGCTGCGCCAGACCAGCGGCCTGAACGACTACGTGGCCGTGGCGGGCGGCGCGGACGACTTCACGCCCGAGGGCTACCGCAAGGGCCGCTTCCGGGTCACGTCCCCGCGGGAGCGGGTGCGGGCCGCCCTCGGCGAGCCGCCGCTGTGGCTGCCCGACCCGGCGGCCCCGCCGGGGAAGCGGCGCTGGGGCTACTCCAACACCAACTACGTGCTCCTCGGCCTCGTCGTCGAGCAGGTCACCGGCCACCCCTGGGCCCAGGAGATCCACGAACGCGTCGTCGCGCCGCTCCGGCTCACCAGGACCCTCGTCCCCGGCACCTCCGCGTACGTCCCGCAGCCGACGGCGACCGCCTACACCCAGTTCCCGGGGCGTGCGGGCCTCACCGACACCTCCCTCGCCACCGGCGGCGGCGCGGACGGAGGCCTCATCAGCACCCCGCACGACCTCGCCGTGTTCCTGCGCGCGCTCCTGGGCGGCCAACTCCTGCGCCCGGACCAGCTCGCCGCGATGAAGGAGACCGTGCCGGCGGACGACTGGATCGAGGCCGAGGGCGTGCGGTACGGCCTGGGCATCGCCTGGCGGCCCGGCGGCCGCGGCGGCGAGGGCGTCTGGTTCCACGGCGGCACCCACCTCGGCACCGTCTCGGAGAGCGGCGTCACCGAGGACGGCCGCCGCGCCGCGACCGCCGCCCTCTTCACCCTGCGCACCGACGACACGGCGGACGCCCAGGCACGGGCCGCCCTGCGCCTGGTGGACCGGGCGCTGGCCCGCTGACACGCGCCCGGACCGCCCCCCGGCGGGGCGTCCGGCCCGTGGGACATGCCCGCGCCCGTACGGGGCAGGAGCCACCATGGTTCGAACACGGCCGGTGCCCGCGCGGCACCGGCCGCCCCGTACGACGCACCCGAAGGACAGCACCATGACGACTTCCGCTCAGGTACCCGCCGGAACAGGCCCGGCGGCGGCACGCCTGGAGGAGGCCCGGCGCGCGTACGCCGACCTGCTCGGCCAGGGGCTCTCGCTCGACCTGACGCGCGGCAAGCCGTCCGCACGCCAACTCGACCTGTCCGCGGACCTGCTGCGCCTGCCGGGCGACCGGCACACCGCCGCCGACGGAACGGACTGCCGCAACTACGGCGCCCCGAACGGGCTGCCCGAGCTGCGCGAGATGTTCAGCGGCTTCCTCCAGGTGCCCGTCGAGCAGCTCATCGCCGTCGGCAACTCCAGCCTGGAGCTGATGCACGACTGCCTGGTCCACGCCCTCCTCGGCACCGTGCCCGGGGCGCCGCGCCGCTGGGCCGACGAGGACCGCGTCGCGTTCCTGTGCCCGGTGCCCGGCTACGACCGGCACTTCTCGCTCTGCGAGCGCTTCGGCATCGAGATGATCCCCGTACCGATGACCGCGGAGGGCCCCGACATGGCCGAGGTGACGCGCCTCGTCGCCGCCGACCCGGCGATCAAGGGGATCTGGTGCGTGCCCAAGTACAGCAACCCCGACGGCACGACGTACAGCGACGCCGTCGTCCGCGCCCTGGCCACCATGCCGACGGCCGCGCCGGACTTCCGCATCTTCTGGGACAACGCCTACGCGGTGCACCACCTCACCGACGAGGAGACCGAGGTCGGTGACATCCTCGGCGCGTGCACCGCCGCGGGCCACCCCGACCGGGCCTTCGTTTTCGGCTCCACCTCGAAGATCACCTTCGGTGGCGCGGGCGTCGCCTTCTTCGGCTCCTCGCCCGCCAACGTCGCCTGGCTGCGCGGCCACAGCGCCAAGCGCTCCATCGGCCCCGACAAGGTCAACCAGCTCCGGCACGTCCTGTTCCTGCGGGACGCCGACGGCGTCCGCGCGCACATGCGGCGCCACCGCGCGCTGCTGCGCCCCAAGTTCGACGCGGTGCTGCGCGTCCTCGCCGAGGAGCTCGGCGACACCGGGCTCGCCACCTGGTCCACGCCCAAGGGCGGCTACTTCATCGTCCTGAACGTCCCCGACGGCTGCGCCGCCGAGGTGGTGCGCCGCGCCGGGGACGCGGGCATCGCCCTGACCCCGGCGGGCGCCACGCACCCGTACGGGAAGGATCCGCGGGACAGCGTCATCCGCGTCAGCCCCTCCTACCCGGACCTGGCGGAGGTCGAGCAGATCGTCCGCGGGGTGGCCACCTGTGTCCGGCTCGTCGGGTACGAGAAGCAGGTCGCCGCAGAGGGGTGAACGCGCCCGCGCCACCGCGGGCGGCTGAGCTCGCACATCACCGTGCGCGGGCGAGAGCGCCGGACATGACCGCCGCCACGGCCTTGCGCAGGGACTCCCGCTCCGGCGGGGGCCCCGTGCGGTCGGCGAACAGCGGATGGGCCGCGCCGATCAGCGTGGGCGCGAGCGTGCCGACGTCGGCGTCCGCGGCGATACGGCCGAGGTCGCGCTCGGCGGCGAGACAGGAGGCGACCATCGCCTCCGCCTCCGTCAGGAGGGGAACACCGGCAGGCAGCGTCCGACGCAGCCGCGCACGGAGGCCGTCCCCGGAGGTGACCAGGGAGACGATCGCCACCGCACCGCGCCCGGGGCCTCGCGGAGTCGTTCGGCGCCGAGGCCGACCGCTACGACCGGGCCCGGCCGTCCTGTCCGGCGGCCCTGGTGGACCGCGTCCTCGCGGGCTCCCCGGCCGCCCCGGGCACCGGCGCCCCGGACGTCCTGGACGTGGGGGTCGGCACCGGCATCGCCGCCCGGCAGTTCCTCGCGGCGGGCTGCCGGGTGCTCGGGGTCGACGTCGGCGTCGGCGGCGCCTTCACGATGCCCTACGCGACGGTCGCGGTCACCGCCGTGCGGCGCGCCCCGCTCCAGGGCCCGTCCGGCGAAGCCTGGGCGGCCGGTTCGACATGCAGATCGAGGCCGCCCGTGCCCGGGGCCTCCACACCCGGCAGCAGGCGCATGTCGTGGTCGTAGTCGCCGCCCACCAGTGAGCGGAAGGGCACCGGGGCGTCACTGAAGAGGCCGTCCAGGCGGTGTTCGTACGCGCGGCGGGCCGCCTCGAACCGCTCCGCGGGCAGCTCGTTCGCGCCGTACACAGCGAACGGTTCGAGCGGCGCCATGCCCGTGAACCAGAACAGGCCGTGCTGGAGCGGGTGCAGGACGTCCGCGAGCCGCCCGTGGACACCGCGGTCGGAGAACGCCGACTCCCGGGCCCCGGCCGTCACCGACACCAGCGCCCGCCGCCCGGCGAGGGCGCCCTCGCTGTACGGCGGCGGCACCGCGGGCCCGTACCCGAAACCGGCGGTGAAGACCCGGTCGATCCAGCCCTTCAGGATCGCCGGGGGACCGAACCACCACATCGGGAACTGCAGCACCACCGCGTCCGACCAGGTCACCTTCTCCTGCTCGGCCGCGACGTCGGCCGACAGGCGGCCCGCGAGGGTCGCCCGCTCCGAGGCGGCCATCACGTGCAGGCGCTCCCGCGCCGGGTGGTCGGGGAAATCGTCGGCGTCCACCGTCGCCTTCCACTTCATCGCGTAGAGGTCGGACACCTCCACCGCGTGGCCCGCCGCGCGCAGCCGTTCGACGGCGACGTCGGTGAGGGCGGCGTTGAGGGAGTCGGCGCCGGGGTGGGCGCTGACGACGAGGATCTTCCTGGGCTGCACAGGCTGCACGGGCTGTGCCTGCGGTGGTGACTGCGGCTGTGCCTGTGCCTGCGACTGCGACTGCGGGGCGACATCATTCATGGGAACACGCTCTCCCGGACGCGCCGGGACAACCAGCACCCTCTTCGACCGGCGGACCCGCTGTCCTGGTACTGCGAGGACCACCCGCCGGGCCGGGCCGCATACTTGAGCGCATGGATCGCGTGGAGGAACGCATCGGAGACGGCACGGCGGCGGCGCCGGTGCGCGCCGGGGACCTCGGTGGTTTCCTGCGTGCCCGCCGCGGCCGGGTGGCGCCCGAGGAGGTCGGGATCGCGGGCGGGCGGCGGCGCCGGGTGCGCGGCCTGCGCCGTGAGGAACTCGCGCAGCTCGCCGGGATCAGCGTCGACTACTACGTCCGCCTGGAACAGGGCAGGGCCACCCAGCCGTCACCGGAGGTCCTCGACGCGCTCGCCGGGGCCCTCGGCCTCGACGCCGCGGAGCGCCGCCACCTCGACACCCTCGCGGGGGCACGGCGTGGCCCCACGCCCCAGGTCCGGGTCAGCCCCCTGCTGCAACGGGTCCTCGACTCCCTGACGCACTTCCCGGTGTTCGTCACCGACCACCGGCTCGACGCGGTCGCCTGGAACAGCCTCGGCGCGGAACTGGTCGGCGGCCTCGGCAGGCCCGGCGGACGCGACCCGAACAACGCCCGCTACCTCTTCCTCGACCCGGCGTCCCGGACCGTGCACCCCGACTGGCAGGACCGCGCGGCGGAAGCGGTCGGCCAACTGAGGGTCTCCTCGGGCCGCTACCCCGACGACACCCGACTGACCGCGCTGATCGCCGGACTCTCCGCCCACAGCGCGGAGTTCCGGAAGATCTGGGCCACGGGCGAGGTCGTGATGTGCACGGCGGGCCGCAAGCGCCTGCGGCACCCGGTGGCCGGGCTGCTCACCCTGGACTTCGAGACCCTGCACGTACCGGCGGAGCCCGGCGAGACGGGCCTGGTGGTGCATGTGTTCAGTGCCGTCGGCGGAAGCCCGGAGGCGGCGGCCCTCGCCCGACTCCGGGACTCCGTGCCGGACGGTCGGCTCGCATAGGCCGCCACCTCACTGAACCGGGCGGCGGGCCTGCATCCCGGGTTGCCGCGGCCCGACTCCGGCCAGGGCCCGAACCCGGGGATCAGACCCGCAGCCAGACCGCCGTGTCCCGCGGCAGCAGCCCCCCGTCGGCCAGGGGGCCGCTGGCCAGCAGGAGGCTCGCGCGGGCGGGCAGCGCGCAGGGCGCGGGGGCGAGATTGACCACGCAGACGAGGCCGTCGGCGCGGGCGAACGAGAGGACCCCCTCGGGTGCGGGCAGCCAGGTCAGCGGCCCGTCCCCGAAGCCGGGCCCGGTGCGCCGGAGCCGCAGCGCCTCGCGGTACAGGGCGAGCATCGACGCGGGGTCCGCGGCCTGCCGGTCGGCAGCGTACGAGGACCAGTCGGCGGGCAGCGGAAGCCAGGGCTCCGCCCGCGAGCCGAAGCCCGCGTGCGGTGCGTCCGCCGCCCACGGCAGCGGGACGCGGCAGCCGTCGCGCCCCGGATCGACGCCGCCCGAGCGGAAGTGCATCGGGTCCTGGATCCGGTCCACCGGCACCTCGTGCTCCGGCAGGCCCAGTTCCTCGCCCTGGTAGACGTACACCGAACCCGGAAGGGCCAGCGAGAGCAGCGCCGCCGCGCGTGCCCTGCGGGTGCCGAGCGCCAGGTCGGTGGGGGTGCCGAAGGCCTTCGTCGCGAAGTCGAAGCCGGTGTCCGCGCGGCCGTAGCGGGTGACCGTCCGCGTGATGTCGTGATTGCAGAGCACCCAGGTCGCGGGCGCGCCGACCGGGGCGTGCTCGGCGAGGGTCTCCTCGACGGACGTCCGCAGCCGGGCCGCGTCCCAGGGGCAGCTCAGGAAGGACAGATTGAACGCGGTGTGCAGCTCGTCGGGGCGCAGATAGCGGGCGAAGCGCTCGGAGTCCGGCAGCCACACCTCACCCACGAAGATCGCGCCGTACTCGTCGGCGACGGCCCGCCAGGAGCGGTAGACATCGTGCAGCTCGTCCCGGTCGAGGAAGGGGTGCGGGTCGCGGCCCTCCACGAAGTCGGGCAGGTCGGGGTCCTTGGCGGGCAGCGCGGCCGAGTCGATCCGCACCCCCGCGACTCCGCGCTCCAGCCAGTACCGCAGCACGTCCTCGTGCTCCTGGCGGACCGCCGGATGCGCCCAGTTGAGGTCGGGCTGCTCGGGCGCGAACAGGTGCAGATACCACTCGCCGTCCGCCACCCGGGTCCAGGTGGAGGCGGACGCGGCGAACTGCGACGGCCAGTCGTTGGGCGGCAGCTCGCCGTGCGCGCCGCGTCCCGGCCGGAAGTGGAACAGCTCGCGCTCGGGGCTTCCGGGGCCCGCGGCGAGCGCTGCCTGGAACCAGACGTGCTGGTCGGATACGTGGTTCGGGACGATGTCGACGATGGTGCGCAGGCCGAGGGCCCGTGCCTCGGCGATGAGCTTCTCGGCCTCGGCGACGGTGCCGAAGGCGGGGTCGATCACCCGGTAGTCGGCCACGTCGTAGCCGCCGTCGACCATGGGAGAGAGGTACCACGGGTTGAACCAGAGGGCGTCGACGCCGAGCTCGGCCAGATACGGCAGCCTGGCGCGCACCCCCGCCAGGTCCCCGGTGCCGTCGCCGTCGCCGTCGGCGAAGCTGCGTACGTACACCTGGTAGATGACGGCGGAGCGCCACCAGTCGGAGGCGGAGCCGGGGGGAGCCGGGCGCGTGGCTGCCACGGTGAAGGGTCCTTTCGCAGGGGGCGGAGCGGTGCCGGGCACGGGTCGCTGACGACGCAGGCCTTGAGGCAGGTCCCGACGGCGTCAGCCCTTGAGGCTGCCCGCCGTGAGGCCGCTCACGATGTGGCGCTGGAAGACCAGGAAGATCGCGAGCGTCGGCAGGGAGGCGATGGCCAGGGCCGCGAGCAGCCAGTTCTCGGTGACACTCGCGGCGAGCGAGTAGATCCCGACGTTGATGGTCTGCTTGCCCGGGTCGGGCAGGGTGAGCATGGGCCAGAGGAAGTCCTTCCAGACCCCGACCACCGCGAAGATCGACACGACACCGAGGACCGGCCGGGAGATCGGCAGGACCACCGAGCGCAGGGTGCGCAGCGGCGAGGCACCGTCGATGGCGGCGGCGTCGAGCAGTTCGCGCGGGATCGAGTCGAAGAACCGTTTGAGCAGGAAGATGTTGAAGGCATTGGTCACCGAGGGGAGCCAGATCGCCCAGGGCGAGTTGACGAGGTTCCGCTCGACGATCGGCACGTCGAGGACCGTCAGGTACTGCGGTACGACGAGGACGGCCGCCGGGATCATCAGGGTGAGCAGCATCGCGCCGAGGACGATGTTGCCGAGGGCGGGCCGCAGCTTGGACAGGGAGTAGGCGGCGGCCACGTCGAGGACGAGTTGGAAGGCGAGCGCCCCCAGCGCGTAGTACAGGGTGTTGCCGAGGAGCCTCGCGAGGTCCAGGACTCCCCAGGCGTCCGCGTAGTTGCCCGGGTGGGCGTTCTCGGGGACCAGGGTGGGCGGCGTCCGCGCGAACTCCTGGGGCGACTTGAGCCCGCTGGTCACCATCCAGTACAGCGGTCCGACGAAGACCAGCGTGAACAGGGCGACGACGAGGACGAAGGCCGTCCAGTAGAGGAACTTGCCGCGCGGCCGGGCGAGTTGGGCGGGGGAGATCAGTGTGCGGGTCGTCATCGGGGCTCCTTCACTCCTCGCTCGCGCGGCTGAGGCGGACGTACGCGGCGGAGAACGCGGCGAGCAGGACGAGCAGCACCAGGCCGAGCGCGGCCGCGCTGCCGTAGTTGTTGAAGGTGAACGCGTACTGGTAGATGAGCTGGACGACGGTGAGCGTCGCGCCCTCGGGGCCCGCGCCGCCGGTCAGCAGGAACGGCTCCACGAAGACCTGCGTGGTCGCGATGATCTGCATGAGCAGCATCAGCGAGAGCACGAGCCGGGTCTGCGGGATGGTGACGTGCCAGATCTTGCGGAGGATCCCGGCGCCGTCGAGCTCGGCGGCCTCGTACTGCTCGCCCGGGACGCCCTGGAGCGCGGCCAGATAGATCAGGGTCGCGCCGCCCATGTTCATCCAGGTCGCGGCGATCACCACGGACAGCATCGCGGTGTCGGTGGACTGCAGCCACTGCTGCTCCGGCAGGCCCACCGCGCCGAGCACGCGGTTGAACAGCCCGTACCCGGGGTCGTAGAAGTACTTGAAGAGCAGCACCGAGGCGACCGGCGGCAGCATCACCGGCAGATACACCAAGAGCCGCAGATATCCCCGGCCGTGCCGGAACTCGTTGAGGACCAGGGCGACCACGAACGGCACGGCGAAGCCGAGGAGCAGCGCGAGCCCGGTGAACAGCAGGGTGTTGCGCCAGGCCTGCCAGAAGGCGGGGTCGTTGAAGATGTACGTGAAGTTCGACCAGCCGGCCCACACGGTCGCGCCGTTCTCGCGCTTCTCGAAGGCCAGGAAGAACTCCCTGACCATCGGGTACCAGGAGAAGAAGGAGAAGCAGAGCACGGCGCCGATCAGGAAGCCGTGGGCGGTGAGGTTGCGCCTGAGCGCCTGCCGGAAGGCGGCGCGGTCCCGTGGGGAGCGTGGGGCGGGGGCGGCCGGTGCGGAGGGCGGCGGCTGCCGCTCGGCCAGGACGGGGGCGGACACGGTGCGCCCCCCTACTGGTTCGCCAGGATCTGGTCGACCTGGCGTCGCGCGGTGTCCAGCAGCTTGCCGGTGTCCGCGTCCTCGTTGGTGAGGACGGCCGACATGACCGTGTCGAGGACCTTGTAGATCTCCTGCGCCTTGGGCGGCTCGTGCCTGCCCTGGACCGGATGCGCGGTGAAGGCCCTGAAGTTGGCGACGGGCATCGTGGAGCTCGCCGCGCGGGCCTTGTCGTCGGCGGACTTGGTGGCGCCGGTCCAGAAGGCGGGCTGGGGCAGACCGACGGGCAGGCCGTCCGCCTTGGTGCGGGCCCAGTCGAACTGGCCCTTGCCGGGGGTGAGGAACTTGAAGGTGATCCAGGCGACGGCGGCCTTGACCTTGTCGGACGAGATGCCCTTCTTGATCATGTAGTCGTTGCCGCCGAAGAGCGTGGCCCGCTGCCCGGGGATCGGGGCCATGCCGTAGTCCTCGTACTTCGCGCCGAGGTTCTGCACCATGTACGTGATGTCGTCGGGCGCGGCGAGGAACATGCCGAGCTTGCCGGCGGCCATCTGCTTCTGCAGGTCGCCCCACTTCAGGAGCTGGGTCCTGCCCATGCTGTCGTCGTCCCAGCGCATCGCCTTGAGGTTGTCGAGGATGCGTCTGCCCCGCGCGTCGTCGAACGCGGCCCCGGTGCCGCGCTCGTCGACGATGTCGCCGCCGAGGCCGTAGGTGGTGGCGGTGTAGTGCCAGCCGCCGTTGTTGCCCGCGCTGTACTCGCCGAATCCGGCAGTGCCGTCGCCGAGCGCCGCGATCCGCTTGGCGGCGGCGCGCACCTCGGGCCAGGTGGCCGGGGGCCTGTCGGGGTCGAGTCCGGCCTTCTCGAACAGCGGACGGTTGATCAGCAGGCCCATCGTGTAGTTGCTGCAGGGCAGGCCGTAGAGCTTGCCGTCCCGCTTCAGGACGTCCAGGACACCGGGGTCCATGTCCTTGAGGGCGGGCACCGTCCTGTCGTTGACGTACGCGCTGATGTCGGTGGCGCCGTCGTTGTCGAGCACCTGTTGGAGGTCGGTGAAGTAGGTGTAGAAGACGTCCGGCTGCGACTTGGCCTTGAGCATCGCGGTGAACCGGGGCGGCTCCAGACAGGGATCGGTCTGCTTGCCCTCGATCGTGACGTTCGGATACTTCTCGTTGAACTTCTCGACGTCTTCCTTCCACTGCCGTAGCTCGGCCTTCTCGGTGGCCGGCGGCATGCAGTCGATGGTCAGCGAGACCTTGGCCGCGGGGTCGAGGGGCGCGGCCGCCTCGGCCGCGTCCACGGCGTCGCCACCGCCTCCACCGCCGTCGTCGCTGCTGCTGGTGCCGCAGGCGGCCAGCGCCGCCAGGGCGAGTGCGGAGGCGAGCGCAGCCGCGTGGCGTCGGCGGTCGCGGGGACGGATCATCCCGGAGCGTGTCATCGGTGGACCCCTTTTGGGCAGCGCCGCCGCCCGTGAGGGCGTGCGCGCGGTCCGGGCAGCAGGAGCGGGGAGGCCCACAGCGGAGCGCTGTGGGGCGGCGCTCACTCAAGCACCGCCAGCACACGAGCGCAATATGTCGAGCAGAATTCGCAAATACTTGACAGTTGCTCGTCGGGAATCGGTGGTGTCGGGGGCGACGGGAAGCCGGTGGTGTCAGGCGCGGAGTGCCTGGGCCGTCGAGCCGCGCACCACCAGTTCCGGTTCGAAGAGCAACTCCTCCGACGGCACGGAGCTGCCCGCGATCTGTAGCGCGAGGAGTTCCACCGCGGCCCGGCCCATCGCCTCGATCGGCTGCCTGACCGTGGTCAGCGGCGGCTCGGTGCAATTCATGAACGCCGAGTCGTCGAAGCCGACCACCGACACCTCGCGCGGCACGTCGAGGCCGCGCCTGCGGGCCGCGCGGACGGCGCCGAGCGCGAGCGGGTCGCTGGCGCAGACGATGCCCGTGACCCCGGCCCCGATGAGCCGGTTCGCCGCGGCCTGGCCGCCCTCCAGGGAGAACATCGCCCGCGCCACCCGCTCCTCGGGGAGCCGCCCGCCCGCGGCCTCCGCGAGGGCGCGGGCGGCGGCGAGCTTGCGCTGCGAGGGCATGTGGTCGGCGGGGCCGAGCACCAGGCCGATGCGTTCGTGGCCGAGCGAGACGAGGTGCCGCCAGGCCTGCTCGACGGCCACGCCGTCGTCGCACGAGACCGCGGGGAAGCCGAGGTCCTCGATGGCCGCGTTCACCAGGACCACCGGGATGTTGCGGTCGGCCAGTTGCTTGTAGTGCTGGTGGGGCGCGTCGGCCTGCGCGTACAGACCGCCCGCGAAGACGACGCCGGACACCTGCTGCTGGAGCAGCAGCTCCACGTAGTCCGCCTCCGAGACGCCGCCCTTGGTCTGGGTGCACAGCACCGGGGTGAGCCCCTGCTGCGCGAGGGAGCCCCCGATGACTTCGGCGAACGCAGGGAAGATCGGGTTCTGAAGCTCCGGCAGGACCAGGCCCACCAGGCGGGCGCGCTCCCCGCGCAGCTGCGTCGGCCGTTCGTAGCCGAGCACGTCGAGGGCGGACAGAACGGCCTGGCGGGTGGCCTCCGAGACCCCGGGCTTGTCGTTGAGCACCCGGCTGACCGTGGCCTCGCTGACCCCGACCTTCTTGGCCACTTGAGCAAGTCGTCGCGTCATGCACGCAAGATTAGCGCAAGACTTGCGTTCCGTTTGCGTTCTGTCGGTGTCAGCCGCGCACCCGGCGCCACTTGCGCAGGCTCACCAGCTCGCGCGGCGGCGTCAGCTTGCTGCCGACCTCGACGTAGGAGACCTCGGCGGCGTAGACGCTGCCCTCGGAGTCGACGGCGACGCTGTGCAGCCAGTTGAACTGGTCAGGCCCCTCGCCCGGCAGGTCGGCGCCGAACCCGGTGACGCGGCGGCCCGCGCGGTCGTAGATCTGGATCTTGTGGCCGAGCCCCGGCACGCCGTACTGCACCGGCGGCGGCCCCTGTTCGGCGACGTACACATGGGTGTCCGCACCGCGGCCCGCGCACACCGCGACGGCCCGGTGGACGTGCCAGGACGTACGGAAGGCGCCGTCCAGAGAGAACACCTGCACCCGGTGGTTCTCACGGTCGCAGACGATCACCGCGTCGTCGCCGAACAGCGCGATGCCGTGCGGCAGGCTGAACCGGCCCTCGGCGCTGCCCGGCTCGCCCCAGGACCCGAGGTGCCGTCCCTCGGCGTCGTAGCGGTGGACCCGGGAGTTGCCGTAGCCGTCGGTCACGAAGACGTCGCCGGTGCGCGGTGACACCGCCACGTCGGTGGGCCGGTTGAAGGGATCCCCGCTCTGGAAGCCGGACGGGCGGCCGGCGCCGA
Source organism: Streptomyces typhae (assembly GCF_009755605.1). Lineage (GTDB taxonomy): Bacteria > Actinomycetota > Actinomycetes > Streptomycetales > Streptomycetaceae > Streptomyces > Streptomyces typhae. Next base: position 24,313 of record NZ_WPNZ01000004.1, on the reverse strand, counting down.
GCGTGAGCAGGGTGTTCCCCTTCCGGTCGGTCTTGGTGACGCGGTTGCCGATGTCGTCCACGAGCCAGAGGTGGTCCTCGTGGTCGACGGTGAGCGCGTGGGCGCGCTGGAAACGGCAGCCCTTCCAGCGCGACATCGTGTTCCCGTAGGGGTCCTCGAACAACTCGGTGCCCGCGAAGGGGGTGTCGTTGCCCCACATGTCGACGAGGTTCCCGTCCCGGTCGAACACCACGACCGGCATGTTGCCGCGGTTGAAGACGTACACCCGGTCCTCGGAGTCGACGGCGACGGAGGTGGCCTCCCGCAGCCACACCCCGTGCGGGACCCTCGCCCAGTAGGGGACGGGTTCGTAGACGGTGTCGGGGGTCGCGGGGCCGACGCTGGTCGTGGGTCCGGTGCTCAACGGTCCTCCCGGGGCGAAGCCGGACCGGATCATAGGACGGGCGAGCGCGCCGGCGACAGGGGGCGCGGGCACCCCGAGGCGCCGGGGGAGTGCCCCCGTACGGGCCAGCACCGCGTGCCGCAGCCCGCCGGGACCGCTGGAATGGACGGGTGACCGCGCCTCCGGACGACTGCCTCGCGCGCAACGAGTGGATCTGCGGCAGATATCTGAGCACCCGCCGCGAGATCCTCGTCGACGCCGTGCTGCAACACCTGGAGCTGACCGCGCTCTCCGTGGCCGTCGCCCTCGCGATCGCCCTGCCGCTCGCCGTGCTCGCCCGCCGCTGGGTCCTCGCGGCCGGGCCCGTCCTCGCCCTCACCACGGTCCTGTACACGATCCCGTCGCTCGCGATGTTCTCGCTGCTGCTCCCGGTCTACGGCCTGTCGTCGACGCTGGTCGTCGCGGGCCTCGTGCTGTACTCGCTGACGCTGCTCGTCCGCAACATCCTGGCCGGGCTCCGCGCCGTGCCCGAGGAGACCCGGCAGGCCGCCCGCGGCATGGGCTACGGGCCGATCCGGCTGCTCCTGACCGTCGAGCTGCCGCTCGCCCTGCCCGCGGCCATGGCGGGCCTGCGCATCGCCACCGTCTCGGCGGTCTCCCTGGCCACCGTCGGCGCGATCGTCGGCTTCGGCGGACTCGGCAACCTCATCTACTCCGGCATGAACACCTACTTCAAGGCCCAGGTCCTCACCGCCTCCGTGCTCTGCGTCGTCGTCGCCGTCCTCGCCGACCTGCTGCTGCTCGGCGTGCAGCGCCTGCTCACGCCCTGGACGAGGGCGGTCCGGTCATGACGGCCCGCGGCGGTGCGGCCCGCGGCGGTGCGGCCCATGGCGGTGCGGCCCATGGCGGTGCGGCCCGCGGCGGTGCGGCCCGCGGCGGGCAGGCCGGCGCATGAAGACGCTCGCCGACGCCTGGGACTGGCTCGCCGACTCCGCGCACTGGGCGGGCGACGGCGGCATCGGGCAGCGGCTCGCCCAGCACCTCGTCCTCACCGTCGTGTGCCTGATCATCAGCTGCCTCGTCGCGCTGCCGGTGGCGCTCGTCCTCGGCCACCTCGGCAGGGGCGGGGCGCTCGCGGTGAACATCTCCAACGTCGGACGCGCCGTACCGACCTTCGCGGTGCTCGTGCTGCTGCTCCTCACCCCCCTCGGGAAGTGGGGCGAGGGCCCCACCGTCGTCGCTCTCGTCCTGTTCGCCGTGCCGCCGCTGCTCACCAACGCGTACGTGGGGATGCGCGGCGTCGACCGCGGCGTCGTGCAGGCCGCGCGCGGGATGGGCATGACGGGCCCGCAGCTCCTGTGGCGCGTCGAGGTGCCGCTCGCACTGCCCCTGATCATGAGCGGGGTGCGGCTCGCCGCCGTGCAACTCGTCGCCACCGCCACCATCGCGGCGCTGGCGGGCGGCGGCGGCCTCGGCCGGATCATCACGGCGGGCTTCAACCTGGCCAGCACCCCGCAGGTGGTGGCGGGCGCGGTGCTCGTGGCGGTGTTCGCGCTGCTCGTCGAGGGCCTGTTCGAGATCGCGGAGCGGTTCGCACCCGGGTGGGCGCGCCGGGCCCGGAACGGGAAGGGGTGAGCGCCGTGCGCACCGCGCACCACGGGAGCAGGACGCGGCACACCCGCGGGAGCAGAACCTGGCGCACCCGCCGCGGTGTCCTCGCCGCCGTCGCCGTCGCGCTGCTCGCCGCGGGCTGCGGCTCCGGTCCTTCCCTGGAGAACCGGGGCGAGGTCACCGCGCCGCCCGGCGACAGCAAGCACCTCGTCGTCGGCTCCGCGGGCTTCACCGAGAGCGACCTGCTCGCGCAGATGTACGCCCTGCTCCTGGACGAGGCGGGATACGGCACCGAGATCCTCTCCGTCGCCAACCGCGAACTCTACGAACCCGCCCTGGAGTCGGGTCAGATCGACGTCGTCCCCGAGTACGCGGCGACCTTCGCGGACTGGCTCAACGCCAAGGCCAACGGCGCCGACGCCGAGCCCGTCGGCTCACCCGACCTCGCCACCACCATGAAGGCCCTGCGCGGCCTCGCCGCGCCGCGCGGCCTCACCGTCCTCGACGCGGGCCGCGCCGTGGACCAGAACGCGTTCGCGGTCGCCGCCTCGTACGCGCGCGAGCACCGCCTGCGGACCCTCAGCGACCTCGGCAGATCCGGTCTGAAGGTGCGGCTCGCCGCGGGCGACGAATGTGTGCGGCGGCCCTACTGCGAACCCGGCCTGAAGAAGGTCTACGGCATCGACGTCACCGGCGTCGACCCCAAGGGCGTCGGCACCACCCAGGCCAAGAAGGCCGTCCAGAGCGGCCAGGACCAGATGGTCCTCACCACCACGACCGACGCCACCCTCGACGAGTTCGGCCTGGTGCTCCTCGCCGACGACAAGCACCTCCAGAACGCCGACCACATCGTCCCCGTCGTCAACCGCTCCCGCGCCGGGAGCAAGGGCGTGGCCGCCGCCCTGGCCCGCCTCAACACCGTCCTCACGACGAAGGACCTGGCCACCCTCAACCGAGAGGTCGACAGCTGGCGCCGCCTGCCGGAGGCGGTGGCGAAGCGGTACTTGCAGGACAAGGGCCTGCTGTGAACCCCGCCACCCCGCCACCCCGCGCCGGAGAGGCGCTACGCGTCCGCGATCGAGTCGAACTCCACATCCCCGCGCCCCACGCCGTGGGCATCCGCGTCCACCGACCGCCGCAGCGCCTCGTGCAGCTTCGCCGGGGTGAGGACGCCGACGAAGCGGGCGCCGTCGACGACGGCGACCCAGCCCGCGTCGTGCTGGAGCATCACCCCGAAGGCCTGCTTCAGCGGGGTGCCGACGGGCACCCACGCGTTCATGCGGTGGGCGAGGTCGCCGACCGTGGCGCCGGGACCGGCGTGGGCGACCTCGTCGACGCCGACCCAGCCGTGCAGATCCCCCTCGGCGTCGAGGACCATCGCCCAGCGGGCGTCGTCCCCGCGCAGCCGGGCGGCGGCCCGCGCGGCGGACTCGTCGAGGCGGGCGACGGGCGGCTGCTCCAGGTCGTCGGCCTCGATCGCGGTCACCGAGAGCCGCTTGAGACCCCGGTCCGCGCCCACGAACTCGGCCACGTACGGAGTCGCGGGCGTGCCGAGCACCGCGCCCGGCGTGTCGAACTGCTCGATGCGGCCCTGCCCGTACACGGCGACGCGGTCACCGAGCCGCACGGCCTCCTCGATGTCGTGCGTGACCATGAGGACGGTCTTGCGCACGGTGCGCTGGAGGTTCAGGAACTCGTTCTGGAGCCGCTCCCGCACCACCGGGTCGACGGCGCCGAACGGTTCGTCCATCAGGAGCACCGGTGGGTCGGCGGCGAGCGCGCGGGCCACGCCGACCCGCTGCCGCTGACCACCGGAGAGCTGCTCGGGGTAGCGCGGCCCGTACGTCTTGGGGTCGAGCCCCACCAGGTCGAGGAGTTCGGCCGCGCGCGCCCGCGCCCTGGCCCGCTTCCAGCCGACGAGGGCGGGCACGGTCGCCGTGTTGTCGAGGACGGTGCGGTGCGGGAAGAGGCCGACCTGCTGGATGACGTAGCCGATGCGCCGCCGCAGCCGCACGGGGTCGACACCGGCGATGTCCTCGCCGTCCACCCGGATGCGGCCGGAGGTCGGTTCGATGAGCCGGTTCACCATCATCATGGTGGTCGTCTTGCCGCAGCCGGACGGGCCGACGAGCGTGACCAGCTCGCCCTCGGCGACCTCGAAGGACAGTCCGTCCACGGCGGTCGTGCCGTCCGGGTAGCGCTTGGTCACCTGCTCGAACCGGATCATCCCCTCACGCTAACCGCGCGTGATCGTCCCCGCACACGCGCGGTCGGCGCCCTCGACGAGCACCACCTCTAGGGTGCGCGGCCCGTGCACGCCCTCGACGCGGTCGAGTTCGATGTCGCTGGTCGCGGAGGGCCCGGAGATCCACGTGAGGGGGCGCAGGGGGTCGAGCCGCCGCAGCGCCCGCGGTACGGAGGCGACGACCTGGCCGGGTACGCGGACGACGCAGACGTGGTGGTCGGGGACGAGGGTGATGCGGCGGCGCCCCTGGTCGGGGGAGCCGTCGAGGACGATCGTGCCGGTCTCGGCGACGGCGAGGGCGCAGCCGGTGACGACGCTGTCGGCCCGGTCGAGCTCCGCGGGCGTGCTCCCCGCCAGGTCGGGGACGCGCACGGCGTCGGCGGCGGCCAGCCACCCGGGCGGCAGCCCCGGCGGCACCAGGACGGCGCGGGCGCCGCGGGCGGCGAGGAGCCGCGCCAGGAGCTCCGGCAGACCCGTCTCCTCCGTCCGGTGCACGAGCGCCCGGTAGTCGGCGAGGTTCGCGGCGAGCAGGTCGACGGTCTGCTCGACGGTGAGGTCGCCGTGCCGGTCCGCGTACCCGCGGTCGACGGCTGCCTCGTACGCGTCGTACGGCTCGCCGGGGGCCGGGCCCAGCGCCCGCGCGATCCGGCCGAGGACGATGTCCCTGCTGCTCACGCGCCCGCCTCCCGGCCGTCGGTGCGCTCCGGGCGGCCGGGGCCCTCCTGAGTGCGCCGCCACCAGTCGCGGAACGGTTCCGCGGGTACCGCGGGCAGGTCCCGGGTGGCGCTCCACGCCCGGCCGGGGCCCGGCAGCGTCCGGGGGTGCGCCCTGCGGGTGCGGGCGGCGAGGCGCTGACCGGCCCGCAGCAGGCCGGGGTGGGCGAACACCAGGCCCGCCGCGCGCATCGCGGCCCGCTCGGCCGCGTGCCCCCCGGCCGGCTTCAGCGTCACCTTCGCGCCGTGGCGGGTGAACTCGCCGCCCTGGACGACGCGTTCCCGCAGGTGCACCAGGACCTCGGGGATGTCGATGGCGACCGGGCACACCTCGTAGCAGGCGCCGCAGAGGCTGGAGGCGTAGGGGAGCGAGGCGTCGATCGCGGAGGCCGTGCCGCGCAGCTGCGGGCTGAGGACGGCGCCGATGGGCCCGGGGTAGACCGAGCCGTACGCGTGCCCGCCCGCGCGCTCGTAGACGGGGCACACGTTCAGGCACGCCGAGCACCGGATGCAGCGCAACGCCTGCCGGCCGACCTCGTCGGCGAGGGTGTCGGTGCGGCCGTTGTCGAGCAGGACGAGGTGGAAGGCGCGCGGCCCGTCGCCGTCCGCGGTGCCGGTCCACGTCGAGGTGTACGGGTTCATGCGCTCGGCGGTCGAGGAGCGCGGCAGCGTCTGGAGGAACACCTCCAGGTCCCGCCACGTCGGCACGGTCTTCTCGATGCCGACGACGGAGATCAGGGTCTCGGGCAGCGTCAGACACATCCGGCCGTTGCCCTCGGACTCCACGACCACCAGGGTGCCCGTCTCGGCGACCATGAAGTTCGCGCCGGAGATGCCGACCTTGGCGCGCAGGAACTTCTCCCGCAGGTGCAGCCGGGCGGCCTCGGCGAGTTCGGCGGGCGTGTCGGTGAGGCCCTCGGGGGCGGGGCGGCCCCAGCGCGCCATCCGGGAGCGGAAGATGTCGCGGATCTCGGCGCGGTTGCGGTGGATGGCGGGCACGAGGATGTGAGAGGGCCGGTCCTCGCCGAGCTGCACGATCAGCTCCGCGAGGTCGGTCTCGTAGGCGCGGATCCCCGCCGCCTCCAGGGCCTCGTTGAGGCCGATCTCCTGCGTGGCCATCGACTTGACCTTGACGACTTCGCGTTCACCGGTGGCCTCGACCAGGCCGGTCACGATCCGGTTGGCCTCGTCCGCGTCGGCGGCCCAGTGGACGGTGCCGCCCGCCGCCGTGACGGCCGCCTCCAGTTGCTCCAGATAGTGCCCGAGGTGGCGCAGCGTGTGGTCCTTGATCTGCTTGCCCGCCTCGCGGAGCCGGTCCCAGTCGTCGAGTTCGGCGACGGCCTTCGCGCGTCTGTCGCGGATGGTGCGGGTGGCGTGGCGGAGGTTGGCGCGCAGGGTGGGATCGCGGACGGCGTCGTGCGCGGCTCTGGGGAACGCGGGCATGCCCACGAAGGTCCCGCCGGGCGTGCGGCCGGGGGTCTTGCCGGACGTGTGGCCGGGGGCCTTGCCGGAGGCCCGGTCGGGCATTCCGCTCATGACCAGGGCTCCTCCTCCGTGGCGGCCAGGATCTCGGCGATGTGGACCGGCCGCATCGCGGTGCGCAGCCGCGTCATGGTGCCGCCGAGGTGCATCAGGCAGGAGTTGTCCGCCGCGCACAGGACCTCCGCGCCCGTCGACTCGGCGCCGCGCACCTTGTCGGCGCCCATCGCCGCCGACACGTCGGCGTTCTTCACGGCGAACGTGCCGCCGAAGCCGCAGCACTCCTCGGCGCCGGGCAGCTCGGCGAGGGTCAGGCCGCGGACCGCGGCGAGCAGCCGCTCCGGCCGGTCGCCGAGGCCGAGGGAGCGCAGGCCGTGGCAGGTGGGGTGGTAGGTGACGGTGTGCGGGAAGTACGCGCCGACATCGGTCACACCGAGGACGTCGACCAGGAACTCGGTCAGTTCGTACGTCTTCGGCACCACCGGCGCGAGCACCCGGGCGAGCGCCTCGCCCCGGCCCTCGGCGCGGGCCCGCTCGCCCAGCCGCGGATACAGCTCCCGCACCATCGCCGCGCACGACCCGGACGGCGTCACGACGGCCTCGTACGCGCCGAAGACATCGGAGAAGTGCCGGGCGAGCGGCTCGGCCTGATGCCGGTACCCGGTGTTGTAGTGGGCCTGGCCGCAACAGGTCTGCGCCGCCGGGAAGTCCACCTCCACGCCGAGTCTGGTCAGGAGCTTCACGACGGCGCGGCCCGTGCCGGGATACAGCGTGTCGTTCACGCACGTCAGGAACAGGGCGATGCGCATCGTCGGCGCCTCCCGTCGATCATCGGATGCCTGCGCTCGGGCAGCGTAATCTGGCGGGGGCGCCTTGGGCAGAGCGAGTCGCCCGAAGGGCTCGTCCTCCCACGCCGGACGGGCTGCTACTTCCTTCCTAGGAGTTGGCTTGAGCGCGTCGTACCGTCAGCCCGGAGTCGTCCTCACCGATCGGCGGTTCAGCGTGCCGCTGGACCACGGTGCGCCGGACGGCGAGCGGATCGAGGTGTTCGCGCGGGAGTGCGTCGCCGCGGGCCGCGAGGACGCCGGGCTGCCGTGGCTGGTGTACCTCCAGGGCGGCCCCGGCTTCGGCGCGCAGCGCTTCAGCGGCAAGCAGGCCTGGCTCGGCCGGGCCCTGCGCGACCACCGCGTGCTGCTGCTCGACCAGCGCGGCACCGGCAGCTCGACGCCCGCCAACCGACAGACGCTGCCGCTGCGCGGCGGACCCCGGGAGCAGGCCGACTACCTGGCCCACTTCCGCGCCGACGCCATCGTGCGCGACTGCGAGGCCATCCGCGCCGAGGTGACCGGCGGCGCGCCCTGGACGGTCCTCGGCCAGAGCTTCGGCGGCTTCTGCGCCACGCACTATCTGTCGACGGCGCCCGAGGGCCTCGCGGCGGCCCTGATCACCGGTGGTCTGCCCACGCTCGACGGCCACGCGGACGACGTGTACCGCGCCGCGTACCCGCGCATGGAGCGCAAGACCCTCGCGCACTACGCCCGTTACCCGAAGGACGCCGAGCGCGCCGCACGCGTCGTCGAGCACGTCGCCGAGCACGAGCCCGTGCTGCCCGGCGGCTACCGCCTCACCGCCGAGGCCTTCCAGTCCCTCGGCATCCTGCTCGGCACCGGCGACGGCAGCGACCGCCTGCACTACCTCCTGGAGGACGCCTTCGTGCGGACCCCGGCGGGGCACGTCCTGTCGGACGCCTTCCAGGAAGCCGTCCAGGCGATCCTGTCGTACGCGTCGGCGCCGCTGTACGCCGTCCTGCACGAGGTGATCTACGCCCAGGACGGGCGGCCCACCGCCTGGTCAGCGGAGCGGATGCGGGCCGGGTTCCCGCAGTTCGACGCGGGCAAGAGTCTCGCCGACGGCACCCCGCCGCTGTTCACCGGCGAGGCGGTGCAGCGCTGGATGTTCGACTGCGACCCGGCCCTGCGCCCGCTGCGCGAGACGGCCGACCTGCTCGCCGAACGCACCGACTGGGCACCGCTGTACGACCCCGCGCGGCTCGCCGCGAACGAGGTCCCCGTGGCCGCCGCCGTCTACCACGACGACATGTACGTCGACACGGAGCACTCCCTGCGCACCGCCCGCACGATCCGGGGCCTGCGGACCTGGGTGACGGACGAGTTCGAGCACGACGGGCTGCGGGCCGGGGGGCCGCGGGTCCTCGACCGGCTGCTCGGGCTGGTGCGCGGCGAGCTGTGACCGGTTCCGGCCGACGGGCACGGACCGGAACGGGCTGGTGGGTACTGGCCCGTCGCGGCTGGTGGGTGACGACTGGTCGTAGCTGGTGGGTACTTACCGGTCCCGGCTGGTGGGTGCCGACTGATCCCGGCCGGTGGGTACTTACCGGTCCCGGCTGGTGGGTGCCGACTGATCCCGGCCGGTGGGTACTTACCGGTCCCGGCTGGTGGGTGCCGACTGATCCCGGCCGGTGGGTACCGACCGGTCCCGGCCGGTGGGTACCGACCGGTCCCGGCCGGTGGGTACCGACCGGTCCCGGCCGGTAGGCACCGACTGGACCCGGCCGGTGGGCGCCGACCCGTCCCGGCCGGTGAGTGCCTGCCCGGTCCCGGCCGGTAGCGCTGACCGGGACCGCCGGTACGCCCTAGGCTGCCGCCCATGACCGACCAGCAGAACAGCGCCGCCGCGCCCGCGCAGCTCGCCCCCATGCCCGAGGACTGGCAGCGGGCGCTCGCCGTCGTCGCGCACCCGGACGACCTGGAGTACGGCTGCGCGGGCGCCATCGCCACGTGGACCGACGCCGGGCGCGAGGTCGCGTACCTGCTCGCGACGCGCGGCGAGGCGGGCATCGACACCATCGCGCCCGCCGACGCGGGCCCGCTGCGCGAACGCGAGCAGCGGGCCAGTGCCGCCGTCGTCGGCGTGGACACCGTCGAGTTCCTCGACCACCGCGACGGTGTCATCGAGTACGGGGTCGCCCTGCGCCGCGACATCGCGGCCGCCGTCCGCAGGCACCGGCCCGAGCTCGTCATCACCCTCAACCACCGCGACACCTGGGGCGGCGTCGCCTGGAACACCCCGGACCACGTCGCCGTCGGCCGCGCGACGCTGGACGCCGCCTCCGACGCGGGCAACCGCTGGATCTTCCCCGAGCTGACCGAGCAGGGGCTCGAACCCTGGGACGGCGTGCGGTGGGTCGCCGTGGCCGGCACCACGTCCCCCACCCACGCCGTGGACGCGACACCCGGCCTCGACCGGGCCGTGCGCTCCCTGCTCGAACACCGGACGTATCTGGAGGTGCTGACCGACGAGGACCCCGAGACCTACTGCCGGACCTTCCTCACCGGCTACGCCGAGCAACTGGCGCCCCGGTTCGGAGGGAAGCCCGCGGTGGCCTTCGAGGTGTTCTCCCGGTAGCCGGGGCCCTGACGCCCGCAGCGCACGGGACCTGCCGGATTGACACATCGGCTTGCTGATTCTGCAATGGGGAGCATGAACAGCGCGAAGGACGACGACATCCCCGCCGCCGACGAGAGCGGCATCGCCGACGACGGTGCGACCGACAAGGTGCTCACCGCCGTCGGCCCCCGGCTCCGCAAGATCCGCAAGGAGCGGGGCGCCACCCTGGCCGGGCTCTCCGCCGCGACCGGGATCTCCGTCAGCACCCTCTCCCGGCTCGAGTCGGGGGGCCGCAGACCCAGCCTCGAACTGCTGCTGCCCATCGCCCGCGCCCATCAGGTGCCCCTCGACGAACTCGTCGGGGCGCCCCCGGTGGGCGACCCCCGGGTGCGGGCCAAGCCGATCGTCCGGCACGGCCGCACCATGGTGCCGCTGACCCGGCAGCCCGGCGGGCTCCAGGCGTACAAGGTCGTCGAGCCCGCGCGCACCGCCGAACCCGACCCCAGGACCCATGAGGGGTACGAGTGGCTGTACGTCCTGTCCGGGCGGCTGCGCCTCGTGCTCGCCGAGCACGACGTGGTGCTCGGCCCCGGCGAGGCCGCGGAGTTCGACACCCGGGTACCGCACTGGTTCGGGGCCGCGGGCGACGGCCCGGCGGAGTACCTGAGCCTCTTCGGGCCGCAGGGCGAGCGGATGCACGTCCGCGCGCGGCCCGCCGCCAAGCGCAAGCAGGAGGAGTAGACCGGAACGGGTGGAGCCGGTCTCCGCGCACTGTTCCCCTCGGGGCAAGCGACCGCTTAGTATGCGTCTTGAGCACGGTCGACTACGGCGTGGAGGCCCCGCATGCGCGCATGGCACGTACACCGCAACGGCGAGCCCGGCGAGGTGATGCGGCTCGAAGAGGCCGAGCGGCCGGTGCCCGGCGACGGGCAGGTGCTCCTGAAGGTCCGCGCCGCGGGCGTCAACTTCCCGGACGCGCTGCTGTGCCGCGGCCAGTACCAGATCACTCCGCCGCTGCCGTTCACGCCGGGCGTGGAGATCTGCGGCGAGACCGAGGACGGACGGCGCGTCATCGCCACCCCGGCGCTGCCGCACGGCGGCTTCGCCGAGTACGCCGTCGCGGACGCCGCCGCCCTGCTGCCCGCGCCCGAGGCCCTGGACGACGCGGAGGCCGCGGCCCTGCACATCGGCTACCAGACCGGCTGGTTCGGGCTGCACCGGCGCGCGCGGCTCCAGGCGGGCGAGACCCTGCTCGTGCACGCGGCGGCGGGCGGCGTCGGCAGCGCCGCGGTGCAGCTCGGCAAGGCCGCGGGCGCCACCGTCATCGGTGTGGTCGGCGGCGCCGACAAGGCCGAGGCCGCCCGGCGCCTCGGCTGCGACCTGGTCCTCGACCGGCGCGCGGACGACATCGTGGCCGCCGTGAAGGAGGCCACCGGCGGTCGCGGCGCCGACGTCGTCTACGACCCCGTGGGCGGCGACGCCTACGCCAAGTCCGCGAAGTGCGTGGCCTTCGAGGGCCGCATCCTGGTCGTCGGCTTCGCGAGCGGCACCGTCCCCGCGCCCGCCCTGAACCACGCCCTGGTGAAGAACTACTCGATCGTCGGCCTGCACTGGGGCCTGTACAACACCAAGGACCCCCGCGCCGTCCTGGAGTGCCACGACCACCTCACCGAGCTGGCCGCCAAGGGCGCGATCAAGCCGCTGATCAGCGAGCGCGTGCCGCTCGGCGAGGCAGCGAGCGCCGTGCAGCGCGTCGCCGACGGCACCACCACGGGCCGCGTGACCGTCCTGCCCGCGCTCACCGGGGAGGCCGCCGCATGACCGCCGCCGAGACGACCGCCGCCGAACTCCGCCGCCGCACCCGGGACCTGCTCGCCGCCCACCCGGTGGCGACCACCGGGCACACCGCGTTCCTCGGGGCGCGCTTCGACGCCGGGCTCGCCTGGGTCCACTACCCCGAGGGCCTCGGCGGCCTCGGCGCCCCGCGTTCGCTCCAGGCCGTGGTGGACGCCGAGCTGGCGGCCGCGGGCGCGCCCGACAACGACCCGCGCCGCATCGGCATCGGCCTGGGCATGGCCGCGCCCACCGTCCTGGCCTTCGGCACGGACGAGCAGAAGCGCCGCCTGCTGCGGCCGCTGTGGATCGGCGAGGAGGTGTGGTGCCAGCTGTTCAGCGAGCCGGGCGCCGGGTCCGACCTCGCGGCGCTCTCCACCCGCGCCGTCCGCGACGGCGACGACTGGGTCGTGGACGGGCAGAAGGTGTGGACGTCCAGCGCGCACACCGCCCGCTGGGGCATCCTCATCGCCCGCACCGACCCCGAGGTGCCCAAGCACCGCGGCATCACGTACTTCGTCTGCGACATGACCGCCCCGGGCGTCGAGGTGCGGCCGCTGCGCCAGATCACCGGTGAGGCCGAGTTCAACGAGGTCTTCCTCACCGGCGTGCGCATCCCCGACACCCGGCGCCTCGGCGGGGTCGGCGACGGCTGGAAGGTCGCGCAGACGACCCTCATGAACGAGCGTGTGGCCATCGGCGGCATGCGCGTCCCGCGCGAGGGCGGCATGATCGCCCCGGTCGCGCGGGCCTGGCGTGAGCGCCCCGACCTGCGCACCCACGACCTGCACCAGCGCCTCCTCACGCTGTGGGTGGAGGCGGAGGCCGCCCGGCTCACCGGGGAACGCCTGCGTCAGCAGCTCGCCGCCGGAGAGCCGGGCCCCGAGGGCTCCGGCATGAAGCTCGGCTTCGCCCGGCTCAACCAGGAGATCAGCGGCCTCGAAGTGGAACTCCTCGGCGAGGAGGGCCTGTTGTACGACGACTGGACGATGCGCAGGCCCGACCTCGTCGACTTCACCGGGCGCGAGGCCGGCTACCGCTATCTGCGCGCCAAGGGCAACAGCATCGAGGGCGGCACCAGCGAGGTGCTCCTGAACATCGTCGCCGAGCGCGTCCTCGGACTGCCGCAGGAACCGCGCACCGACAAGGACGTCGCCTGGAAGGACCTGGCCCGATGACGGTGAAGCCCGCACAGTCCGATCTGCTCTACACGGAGGAAGAGGAGGCGCTGCGGTCCGCCGTGCGCTCCCTCCTCGCCGACCGCTGCGACGCGGCCGGCGTCCTCGCCCGCACCGAGTCGGAGCATCCGCACGACCGCGACCTGTGGAAGGCCCTCGCCGAGGGCATGGGTCTGGCCGGGCTCCTCGTGCCCGAGACCCACGGCGGGCAGGGCGCCACGCACCGCGAGGCCGCCGTCGTCCTGGAGGAACTCGGCCGGGCGGTGGCGCCGGTGCCGTTCCTGACGAGCGCGGTGATCGCCACCGAGACGCTGCTCGCCTGCCCGGGGGAGGAGGCCGCGGACCTGCTTGCCGCGCTGGCGTCGGGCCGTACGGTCGGCGGGCTCGCGGTGCCGTTCGCGAACGCGCCGGGTCCCGTCCGCACGCCGGTGCGGTACTCGGGCGGGGCGCTGCGCGGCGAGGTCGCCGGTGTCGCCGACGCCGCGGTCGCCGACATCCTGCTCGTCCCGACGGCCGAGGGCCTCTTCGCCGTCGACACCGGCCGCGACGGCGTCACCGTCACTCCGCAGACCTCCCTGGACCGCACTCGCCCGCTGGCCGCGGTCACCTTCGACGGGGCCCCGGCCCGGCGGCTCGCCGCGCGCGCGGGCACCCCGGTACGGACCGGTCTGCGCGCCGGGGCCGGGCTGCTCGCCTCCGAGCAGCTGGGCATCGCCGAGTGGTGCTTGGCGGAAACCGTCCGCCACACGAAGGAACGGCACCAGTTCAACCGGCCCGTCGGCTCCTTCCAGGCACTCAAGCACCGCCTCGCCAAGCTCTGGCTGGACGTGGTGAACACCCGCGCCGTCGCCCGGCACGCCGCCGACGCCCTCGCCACCGGCAGCGACGAGCCGAACCTCGCCGCGGCCCTCGCGCAGGCCCACGCGTCCCCCGTGGCGGTGCGCGCCGCCGAGGAGGCGCTCCAGCTCCACGGCGGCATCGGAATGACCTGGGAGCACCCCGTCCACCTCTACCTCAAGCGCGCCAAGGCCGACTCGATCGGGCTCGGTACGGCGGGGCAGCACAAGGAGGCCCTGGCGGAGCTGGTCGCGCTCCCATCGCCCTGACCTGGGCCTGTTCCGGAAGCTGTAGGACACCCCTCCGTTACGCACCCATTACGTGAGGCATAATTGCGAGCTGTTCGCAAGAAGGATTGATCTTCAGTAGGGGTGTGGAGCATGAGGGCCCGATCCATACGGACCACGGGCGCGGTCGCGGCGACCGCCGCACTGGTGGTCGCCGCGTCGGCCTGTTCGTCGCCGGACGGCAACAAGGGCGGGTCCGCGACGTCGGCGGTCGTCGGCATCGCGTACGAACCCGAGACCCTCAGCCCGCTCCTCGGCTACGGCAAGGACGGCAACTCCAAGATCTTCGACGGTCTGCTCACGCACGACGCGGACATGAAGCTGAAGCCCGCGCTCGCCGCGAAGCTGCCGAAGGTCGGCGACGGCGGCACCACGTACACCTACGAGCTGCGCAAGGGCGTCAAGTTCAGCGACGGCAAGCCCTTCACCGCCAAGGACGTCGTCTTCACGTACGAGACGATCCTCGACAAGAAGACGAACAACGCCTCCAAGACCGAGCTGGACGCCGTCAAGAGCGTCGAGGCCAAGGGCGACGACACCGTCGTCTTCCACCTCAAGTACCCCTACGCCCCGTTCGCCGAGCGCACCGTACTGCCCATCGCGCCCGAGCACGTCGCGGGCGAGCAGGACGTGAACAGCGGCGCCTTCACCACCAAGCCGATCGGCACCGGGCCCTACGAGCTGGTGAAGTGGTCCAAGGGCGAGAAGCTCGTCTTCAAGGCCAACCCGGACTACTGGGGCGGCGCACCGAAGATCAAGAACTTCACGATGGCGATCGTCAAGGACGACGACCTGCGCGCCACCCGGCTGCGCACCGGCGACCTCGACGGCGCCATCCTGCCGCCGAACCTCGCGGGGACCTTCAAGTCCGACGCGGACAAGAAGACGTACGCGGCCAAGACCTTCGACTACCGCGTCGTGACCCTGCCGACCGGCAACAAGGTCGCGGGCGACACCGCCGTACGGCGCGCGCTCGACGTCGGCGTCGACCGCAAGACCATGGTCGACTCCATCCTGGAGGGCGCGGGCAAGGAGGCCTACGGCCCGGTCCCGACGGACAGCCCCTGGTTCACCAAGGGCACCGAGCGGAAGTTCGACGTCACGCGGGCCAAGCAGATCCTCGACGACGCCGGCTGGAAGCCCGGCAAGGGCGGCGTCCGCGAGAAGGACGGCGTCCAGGCGAAGTTCCCGCTCTGGTACCTCTCCGGCGACAAGCTCCGCCAGGACCACGCGCTCGCCTACGCCTCCGACGCCAAGAAGCTCGGCATCAAGGTCGAGGTGCAGTCCGGCACCTGGGAGGTCATCGAGCCGCGCATGCCCAAGGACGCGGTCCTCGCGGGCGGCGGCTCCCCGGCCGACCCCGACTTCGACCAGTACACGCTCCTGAAGTCCTCCCTCGCCGGTGACGGCTTCAACAACATGGCGCACTACGACAACCCCAAGGTCGACAAGGCCCTGGAGGAGGCCCGCAGGAGCGGCGACCACGCGAAGCGGCAGGCCGCCTACGACACCGTCCAGCGCGAACTGGTGAAGAACCCGGGCTACACCTTCCTCACCCACATCGACCACCTGTACGTGGTGGACAAGTCCTACGGCGACCTCACCACCCAGGTCGAGCCGCACGACCACGGCCTGGCCTCCGGGCCCTGGTGGAACGTCGAGGACTGGCAGCCGAAGAAGTGACCCGGTCCCTGCCCTGGGGCCCGATGGCGCGGCTCGTGGGACGACGGGCGGCGTTCGCCGTCCCCGTCCTGCTCGCCGTCACCTTCGGCGTCTTCGCCGTCGCCGAGGC
Organism: Streptomyces typhae; assembly: GCF_009755605.1. Classification (GTDB taxonomy): domain Bacteria; phylum Actinomycetota; class Actinomycetes; order Streptomycetales; family Streptomycetaceae; genus Streptomyces; species Streptomyces typhae. The sequence continues at coordinate 8,548 of NZ_WPNZ01000004.1, read as the reverse complement.
CTCGCCCTTCGACCCCGTCAAGGCGTACGCGGGCACGGCCGGGCTCACCGCGTCCCAGGAGAACCTGGACCAGCTCCGCGCCAACCTCGGCGTCGACAAGCCCCTGGTCTCCCGCTGGTGGGACTGGCTCACCGCGGCCCTCCACGGCGACCTCGGCGACTCCAGCACGCTGCGCCAGCCCGTCGCGGACGCCATCGGTGAACGCATCGGCTGGTCCGTGCTGCTCGCCACGACGGCGTTCGTCCTCGCGATCCTCGTCGGCTCCGCGCTCGGCGTGCTCGCCGCGCGCCGCCCCGGCGGCTGGCTCGACCGCTGCGTGACCTCCCTCGCCTACACCCTGGAGGCCGCGCCGCCGTTCTGGCTCGGCCTGCTCGCCGTGTGGCTGTTCGCCCTCCACCTGGGCGTGCTGCCCGCGGGCGGGCTCACCGACACCTCCAGCGTCGCCGTGACGGCCGGGCAGGTGAGCAGGCACCTCGTGCTGCCCGCCGCCGTGCTCGCCGTCTCGCAGCTGCCCTGGTTCGTCCTGTACGTACGCCAGGGCGTCGGCGACGCGCTCGGCGACGACCCGGTCCGCGGCGCCCGCGCCCGCGGCCTCGCCGAGCGGACCGTGCTCCTGAAGCACGCGTTCCGCTCCGGCATGCTGCCGGTGCTCACACTCGTCGGCTCCCGCGTGCCCGAACTCATCACCGGGGCGCTGCTCGTGGAGACCGTCTTCAGCTGGCCCGGCATCGCCGCCGCGACCGTACAGGCCGCGACGTCCGTCGACTTCCCGCTGCTCGCCGCGCTCACCGCGCTCGCCACCGTCGCGGTGCTGCTCGGCAATCTGCTCGCGGACCTGCTCTACGGACTCGCCGACCCGAGGGTGGGATTCGATGGCTGACACCGAGGCGACCACCGGCCCCGGCACGGCGGCCGACCCGGTGACGCGCTGGCGCCCCGTGGCGGGCCGGTCCCTCGCGGGTGCGCGCAAGGCCTCCCGCTCCACCCGCGCCTGGCGCGTGGGGAGCTCCGCCGCGATCGTCACGGCGGTCGTCCTCGCCGTCCTGATCGTGCCGCCGCTCGTCGCCCTCGACGAGCAGGCCGTGCACCTCGCCGACAAGCTCCTGCCGCCCTCCGCGGCGCATCCGTTCGGCACCGACGACGTGGGCCGCGACCTGCTCGTCCGCTGCGTGTACGGGCTCCGCGTCTCCCTCCTCGTCGGGGTGGTCGCCGCCGTCGTGGCCACCGTCATCGGCACCGCCGTGGGCGCGCTCGCCGCCTCCGCGGGCGGCTGGGTGGACCGCGTCGTCATGCGGCTCGTCGACGTCTTCTCCTCCGTGCCGCACCTGCTGCTCGGCATCTTCATCGTGGCGATGTTCCGGCCGGGCGTCTGGCCGGTGGTGATCTCCGTGGCGCTCACGCACTGGCTGTCCACGGCCCGCATCGTGCGCGCCGAGGTCCTGTCGCTGCGCTCGCGCCCCTACGTCGACGCGGCCATCTCCGGCGGGGCGTCCCGGTGGCGCGTCACCGTGCGGCACCTGCTGCCGGGTGTGCTGCCGCAGGCAGGCCTCGCCGCCGTCCTGATGGTCCCGCACGCCATCTGGCACGAGTCCGCCCTGTCCTTCCTCGGCCTCGGCCTGCCTACCCACCAGGCGAGCCTCGGCACCCTCGTGCAGGGCGCCCGCAGCTCCCTGCTTGCGGGCGACTGGTGGCCGACGCTCTTCCCCGGCCTGTTCATCATCGTGCCGACCCTCGCGATCGCGGGCCTCGCGGGCGCCTGGCGCGACCGGATCAACCCGCGCCGTCGATCGGAGCTGATGCTGTGACCGGGCCCGTTCCCCCCGCCGGCGCGCCGGCGCCCGCCCTCTCGGTGCGGGGGCTCTCCGTGCGCTTCCGCATGCACGGCGGCACCCATGTGGCCGCCGTCACCGACGCCCGCTTCGACCTGGCCGCGGGGGAGTGCCTGGCCCTCGTCGGCGAGAGCGGCTGCGGCAAGTCGGTGCTCGCCTCCGCGCTGCTCGGCCTGCTGCCCGAGAACGCCGAGACCGCAGGCGCCGCCCTCCTCGGCGACGGCACCGACCTGCTCACCGCCGACGAGCGCACCCTCGCCCGCACCGTGCGCGGACGGCGCGTCGGCCTCGTGCCGCAGAGCCCCGCCGCGCACCTGACGCCCGTGCGGACCGTGCGCTCCCAACTGGAGGAGACCCTGCGGGAACTCGCCGGGGTCCGCAGGCCCGACCTGCGCAAGGCCGCGGCGGCCGCCGCCGAGCGCGCCTCCTTCCCGCTCGGCCACCTCGACCGCTACCCGCACGAGCTGTCCGGCGGCCTCGCCCAGCGCGCCGCGACCGCCCTCGCCCTGATCGGCGACGCCCCGCTGCTCCTCGCCGACGAGCCCACCACGGGACTCGACCGGGAGCTCGTCGACCGCACCGTCGACGAACTGCGCCGCCACGTCGGCGACGACCGCGCCCTGCTCCTGATCACCCACGACCTCGCGGCCGCCGAGCGCATCGCCGACCGCGTCGCCGTGATGTACGCGAGCCGCGTCGTCGAGATCGCCGCCGCGGACGACTTCTTCGGCGACGCCGGGCCGCGCCACCCCTACGCGCGCGGCCTCCTGAACGCCCTGCCCGAGCGGGAGTTCACGCCCATCCCCGGCATGCCGCCCGAGCTGTCCGCGCTGCCCGGCGGCTGCGCGTTCGCCGCCCGGTGCGACCGCGCGGACGCGGCGTGCGGGACCGTCCCCGCGCTCACCGGGGGCGTCCCCCTGTCCACCGGGGCCGGGGGCGCGTCCACCGGGGCCGTTCCCGTGTCCGCCGGGGCCGGGGTCGCCTGCCATCACCCGGTCACCGCCGCGCTGGAGGCCCCCCGTGCTTGAACTGCGCTCCCTCACGGCCGGGTACGACCGCCGCGACCCCGTCGTCCGCGACGTCAGCCTCACCGTCGCGCCCGGCGAGTCCGTCGGCCTGCTCGGGCCCAGCGGCTGCGGCAAGTCGACCCTCGCACGGGTCGCCGCGCTCCTGCACCGGCCGGACCGGGGGCAGGTCGTCGTCGACGGCGAACCGGTCCACGGCTGGCGGCACCGGGCCCCCCGCGACCGGCGCACCGCGTTCGGCGTCGTTTTCCAGCAGCCGCGCCTCTCGGCCGACCCGCGCCTGTCCCTCGCCCAGATCGTCGCGGAGCCGCTGCGGGCCACCGGGCGCGCCGCCGACGTCCCGGAGCGGGTGCCGGAGCTCGCGCGCACCGTCGGCCTGGGCGCGGACCTGCTCGGCCGCCGCCCGCACGAGGTGAGCGACGGCCAGCTCCAGCGCGCCTGCCTGGCCCGCGCGCTCGTCCTGCGCCCGCGCTGGCTGATCTGCGACGAGATGACGGCCATGCTGGACGCCTCCACGACGGCCGCGCTCGTGGCCGTCGTCGAGGAGTACCGCGCGGCGAGCGGCGCGGGGCTGCTGGCCGTGGGCCACGACCGGGTGCTCCTCGAGCGGTGGTGCGAACGGACCGTGGAGTGGCGCGAGTTGACCGGCGCTACCGGCGCTACCGGCGGTTCCGCCGCACACCCGGCAGCGGAATAATCCCGTGCCCCTGCGCGCGGCCCCCGCTACGGTGGAGGCGTCCAGGTGCGAAGGGGCGGGCTACTTCGTTTGGGAACGGGCGGTCGCGGGTTCGAATCCCGTCGTCGACCTCGGGTCGGCGTAGCTCAGCGGTAGAGCACCATGTCGCCTGCTCCGGCTCCGACCTCTGGACACGCGATGCGAGCCGTCTGCCCACGGGGGAAACCGGGCAGGCGGCTTCGTCGTGCCGGGTGTGCAGGGAGCGCCGGACGTGCGTGGCGGACGTGTTGAGGCGGCTGCTCCTCGTGCCCGAGGCGGCTGCTCCTCGCGCCGGGGGACGTACGGCAGGCAAGGTGAGCGGACCCGGTGAACGCACGGCGTCGATAGCGGCAACTCCCAGGGCAGGGGGGTTTCGTGGAGCGGCCCGGGCCTCATACTCACTGGGGCTCCCGGCCCCACGGGTCCGGCTCCGCTCGCTCGCACCCGTATCCACCGTCCCCTGGAGACACCCATGGCCCTCACCCGTCGCAGAGCCCTGACCACCCTCGGCGCGGCCGTCGCCACCGGCGTCGCCGCGCCGGGTGTGGCCCACGCGGACACCCCGGCCCCGGCCGCGCAGTCCCCGGCCACCGCGGCCGCGCAGGCCCCGGGCGCCGGACCCGCGGGATCGCGTCGGCACCGCCGCCGTCCTCTCGCCCAGGCCCACGCGCACAACGACTACGAGCACCCCCGCCCCCTCCTCGACGCCCTGGATCACCGCTTCACCAGCGTCGAGGCCGACATCTTCCTCGTCGGCGGCGAGCTCCTCGTCGCCCACGACCCGGAGGACCTCGACCCGACCCGCACCCTCGCGTCGCTCTACCTGGACCCGCTCGCCGCCCGCGTCCGCAGCCACCAGGGCTCGGTGTACCGGCACTGGCACGGACAGTTCCAGCTCCTGATCGACATCAAGACCGAGGGCGCGTCGACGTACCGCGAACTGGATCGGCAACTGCGCCGCCACCGGCACCTGTTCACGACGTACACCGACGGAAAGGTGCGCCGCTCCGCCGTCACCGCCGTGATCTCCGGCGACCGCGCCGCCCGCGGGCCGATGGAGGCGCAGCGGGTGCGCCGCGCCTTCTACGACGGCAGGCTCGCCGATCTCGGCACCGCGGCCCCCGCCTCGTTCATCCCGCTCATCAGCGACAACTGGTCGCTCAACTTCACCTGGCGGGGCGTCGGGCCGATCCCGTCCGCCGAACGTGCGAAGCTGCGCGGCATCGTCTCCGCCGCACACCGGCGGGGGCAGCGCGTCCGCTTCTGGGCCACCCCCGACCTGCCGGGCCCCGCCCGCGACGCGGTGTGGGGCGAACTCCTCGCCGCCGGTGTCGACCACCTCAACACCGACGACCTGGCAGGCCTCCAGACGTTCCTCGACGCCCGCGGAAGGTAACGGCCGATACGCCCGGATTCCCGGGAAACCACTCGTCCGGCAGACACGCCGGTCACCCGGACAAACCCTCCGCTACGCCACACTTGCGGCCGAAAGGCGTGATTCCGGCGTGGCGGAGGAGGTCCGTGGTGGCTGTGTCGATTTCCGTGGGACTGTTGCTCGCGATCGTGGCGGCTGTCCTGCTGCGCAACGGCGGCATGAAGGTGTCGCACGCCGTGGTGTGCGGGCTGCTCGGCTTCTACCTCGCGAGCACGAGCGTGGCGCCCACCATCCACAACGGCATGACGGCGACGGCGGACATCGTCAGCGGCATCCACCCGTGAGCTACTTGCCGGAGAACACCGCGATGCCGTTGGGCACGGGCCGTTCCGCGCCGCCGCTCGGATGGTTGCGCACCGACACCGCGGGCGCGCCCGGCGCCCGCGCGGCCAGCGTGCTCGAGCCGCCGCCGTCCAGGCTGAACCCGTCGTCCGCACCGAGGGCGCGCAGAGCGGCGGCGACCTCGGCGATCGTCAGACCGGTGCGGTACTCGGCGGCGCCGTCCAGGGCCAGCAGGAACAGTCGTCTGCCGTCGGCGGAGACGCCCGCGGCGGTGCGCACCGCGGAGACCCGGCCGTCGAGTCCGGGCAGCGGCGCGCCGTCCCGCAGCACCGGATAGCCGCCGACGGCGAATCCGTACGGCACCCGCGAGGCGGACGCGACGAGCCGGTGCCGCACCTGGACCCGCTCGCCGACGGCCAGCTTGCGCAGTTCCCGGGCGCCCGCCTCGCGGCCGACGAGGACCGTGGTGTCCGCCGCGATGGCGCCGCGGCCCGGCGTCTCGGCCCGCTCCGCCACCCGGCCCTGCCGCACCGTCACCTCGTAGGTGTCCGTACTGCACGGCGCGCCCCGGTCGGTGTCGGTGCCGCAGGTCGCGCGGACCCGTGAGGTGGTGCCCCACAGGCTGGTGAACGCCCCGATCGATCCCTCCGCGAGCGCGTACTGGTTGAGGCCCCGCAGCGGCAGCCGCCCCTGCCGTGAGTCGATGCGGCCGTCCAGGCTCATACGGTCGAGACGGGCCCTGCCGTCGACGCCCACACCGAGGACGTCCTCGGTGGTGGTGCCGGGCGGCAGGGCGGGCCCGAACCGCTGGCCGTCGGGAACGGCCGCCTTCAGCGGGCGGCCGGACGCGACGGCGGGGCCGACGGGCGCGCCCGTCGCCTCGACGCCGGGGTGCTGGGTCTCCGTGATGTTGAAGAAGTCCCCGTTCACGCCCGCGACCGCGCCCGCCCGGTCCGCCATCGCGGACACCGCTTGCCGGGCACCGACGGCACCCGGGTGGAGCAGGCCGACGCGTACGCGCGGGTCGCGCAGGTTCACGTCCAGGACATGGGCGTGGGCGGTGCCGTTCGCGGCCGGGATGTCGTAGTCGCGGTAGGCCACTCCGGGGGCGATCCGGGTGTTCCCCGACGGGTCGCCGACAGCGCCGCCGGAAACGGCACCGGCCGGCACCGCTCCCGTGAGAGCGACACCGGCCAGTGTGGTCAGAGCCGTGAGCAGGGTCAGCGCGGCTCTGCCGCCCGCCCACCTCCGGGAGCCGGTTCTGCACCGTCCACCGCGCTGCGTACGTCGTGTCACGAGTCCCCCTCTGATAGGAGTCGGGCCGCCCAACCTTCCCAGTGCCAGGGGGACTTGACCAGACGGTGGTGGCTAGCCGCCGACCAGCCGGGAACGGATGAGGAAACGCACCCCTTCGGGCGCCTCCAGCGAGAAGCCGCTGCCCCGGCCCGCCACCACGTCGACGATGAGCCGGGTGTGGCTCCACACCTCGAACTGGGTCTTGGACATCCAGAACGGTACTGGCTCCGCCACCCCCGGCACGGTGAGCGACGCGAGCAGGACGTCGGAGTCACCCGTGCGGAACTCTCCGTCGGGGTAGCACATCGGCGCGCTGCCGTCGCAGCAGCCGCCGGACTGGTGGAACATCAGCGGACCGTGGGCCTGCCGGAGCTGCCGCACCAGGTCGGCGGCGGCCGGCGTCAGCTCCACGCGCGGGGTGTCAGCCATGGCTCGTGGGTCTCCCGTCCGTGGGCGAGTCGTCCCTGCGCCGTCCAGTGAAGGGCCTCGGACGTTGCGAGGAGGTTGCGGCCCGCGCCCGCCGCACGAGTGCCGCGCCCGCCTCGCGAGTCACGAGTGCCGTGCCCGCCTCGCGATCGCTGTGCCCGCCCCGCGGGACAGAGTCGGTGAACCGGGAGGGAGGAGTCCGTTTTGTGGGATGTTATAGGGTGATAAATAGGTCATTACGGGCTTGGTGTCCTGCTGACGGGACACCCGGTGCCGTGACCTTGCTAGGGGGAGCGGAGCCCTCATAGGCTCACCGCCGGACCGCGAAAAGCAGTCTTCTGAGTTCTGTCACCGCGGTGTGCCGAATATGCGGATCACCGCTCCGTCCAGAAGAACTCCGCCGTCCATAGGAAACCTTGACGCGTGTTCTTGATAACTCGGCGAAACGGTTCCCCGGTTTGTGGAAGATCCTGCCCGTGATATTCACCGGGCGCGCCCTTCACGCAATGCTCCGACACCCCTGCGGCAATGCTCAGGGCCCCTTGCGGCGAAGGCGCGAGAAGGGTTGACGGCGCCTCGCCCACCTGTTGTTCACATCCTCCGGACCGAGGCGTCCAAGTCCCGTAACCATGGCGCGGTTTAAGATTCCGTCAGCAGTCCGACCGGGTTCTGAAGGCGCTTGACTCCTCGGCCCGCAGGACGGAGTCTTTGCTGGTGTTCGGGGGTCGCTCGAGGAACGGGGTGAGCGTCCCGGCCGAACCGAAAACCAACGAAACAGGCGCCCAGCAATCGCCTGTTCGGTAGCGGCGTGAGGAACACGCGACGGGGATGCGGGGGCATTGGCCCCTGGGCACGCACTCTCGTTGCGGGGCCTCGAGTGAGAAGAGTCGGAGCGGTCACCCGGCGATCGGGTCGCTGGGCCGTGGATCACCACTGTGGGGGTGAACGCTCCGGGCTCTTTTGAGCACAGTTCATTGAAGGGGGAGCTCAATGGCGCGGAGCCGCCATCGCCGACCGGGGGAAATGCGAGAACCGGTCGTGCGGCAGCGAGTCATGACGTCGACAGCGGTGCCGGTGCTCCCCGGCGCCGCCCCGGAGCGCACGGGGAAGACCCCTGCCCTCTGTCGAACAACTGGTTGATGCCGAACGACTTGAGTTCATGCTGCGCAACGACGCGCCGCAGGCCCCGGTGACCGAAGCGGTGGCTGCCGCCACCGGTCCCACCCGCGCCTCCGGCAGCGGCAGAGACACCCGTGCGGGGTTCTTTGCCTCATCGGCCCCGCGTTCCTCGCCGCGCCGACGCCACTCGACTCCCGCACACCGTTTTGAGCTTCTGGAGCTTTCGTGACCGACCGTCAAGTCTCTTCCGCTGTTGGTTCTTCAGCCGAGGCACCGCGACCTCTGACCACCTTCCCCGCGTTGTTCGAGGCGCGGGTGGCCGAGGGGCCGGGGTCGCTGGGCGTGGAGTCGGCTGTTCGTGCGTGGTCGTACGGGGAGTTGAATGAGCGTGCGAATCGTGTGGCGCATTGGCTGATCGGCC
>NZ_WPNZ01000039.1 GCF_009755605.1 Streptomyces typhae | reverse complement strand
CTTCATCGTTCGACTTGCATGTGTTAAGCACGCCGCCAGCGTTCGTCCTGAGCCAGGATCAAACTCTCCGTGAATGTGTACCCGTAATCGGGTCCGACACCACGAGAGCGGAACAGCCGAGAGGAATAATCCCGACCGTTCACAGCGTCCTCGCTGTGCGCCTGCACGACCATCGGCCGTACAGGACTTTTTCAAAGGAACCTCAACTCACCGGAGTGAGTCGGGGTATCAACATATCTGGCGTTGACTTTTGGCACGCTGTTGAGTTCTCAAGGAACGGACGCTTCCTTTGTACTCACCCGAGAGACTCTCTCAGGCTTTCCTCCGGGCGCTTCCCTTCGGTGTTTCTTTTTGTTTCTCTTGTTCTCGCGTTTCCGACTCTATCAGATCTTTCCGGCTTCCCGTTCCGATCCGATTTTATCGGTGCTTTCCAGGTCTCCGCTTTCGCGTTTCCCTTTCCGGCGGCTCCGACTTTATCAGAGATTCTGAGTCGGACTTTCCGGCCCGTTCGAGGCTCCCCGGCACACCGTGCGCGGCGGTTCCCCGTCTGGCGGAGCCGTAAACGTACTGGAGCGGGGCGCCCCGATGCAAATCGAGGCGCCCCGCTCCGGAAGACCGCTCGTCAGAGGGGTCGTACAGGTCGGGTGGGCCCTCAGACCTCGACCACGACAGGCAGGATCATCGGGCGGCGGCGGTAGTTGTCCGACACCCACTTGCCCAGCGTGCGGCGGATGAGCTGCTGCAGCTGGTGGGGTTCGACGACGCCGTCCTGGGCCGACTTCTCCAGGACCTCCTGGACCTTCGGCAGGACCGCGTTGAAGGCGGAGTCCTCGATGCCGGACCCGCGGGCCTGGACGTGCGGGCCGCCGGTGATCTTGCCGGTGGTCGAGTCGACCACGACGAACACCGAGATGATGCCCTCGTCCCCGAGGATCTTGCGGTCCTTCAGGGCGGGCTCGCCCACGTCGCCCACGGAGAGGCCGTCGACGTACACATACCCGGCCTGGACCTTGCCCGTGATCTTGGCCTTGCCCTCGACGAGGTCGACGACGACGCCGTCCTCGGCGATGACGATCCGGTCGTGCGGGACGCCGGTGAGGGCGCCGAGCTCGGCGTTGGCGCGCAGGTGGCGCCACTCGCCGTGGACCGGCATCAGGTTCTTCGGCCGGCAGATGTTGTAGAAGTACAGCAGCTCGCCGGCCGAGGCGTGGCCCGAGACGTGCACCTTGGCGTTGCCCTTGTGCACGACGTTGGCGCCCCAGCGCGTCAGGCCGTTGATGACGCGGTAGACCGCGTTCTCGTTGCCCGGGATGAGGGACGAGGCCAGGATCACCGTGTCGCCGGAGACGATACGGATCTGGTGGTCGCGGTTGGCCATGCGCGAGAGGGCGGCCATCGGCTCTCCCTGGGAGCCCGTGCAGACCAGGACGACCTCGTGGTCGGGCAGGTCGTCGAGGGTCTTCACATCGACGACGAGGCCCGGCGGGACCTTCAGATAGCCCAGGTCACGGGCGATGCCCATGTTGCGGACCATGGAGCGGCCGACGAAGGCGACCCGGCGGCCGTACTCGTGGGCGGCGTCCAGGATCTGCTGGATGCGGTGCACATGGCTGGCGAAGCTGGCCACGATGATCCGCTTGCGGGCGCCCGCGAACACCTGGCGGAGCACGTTCGAGATGTCGCGCTCCGGCGGCACGAAGCCCGGGACCTCGGCGTTCGTCGAGTCCGAGAGGAGGAGGTCGATGCCCTCCTCGCTCAGGCGCGCGAAGGCGTGCAGGTCGGTCAGGCGACGGTCGAGGGGCAGCTGGTCCATCTTGAAGTCGCCGGTGTGCACGACCATGCCCGCGGGCGTGCGGATGGCCACGGCCAGAGCGTCCGGGATGGAGTGGTTGACCGCGACGAACTCGCAGTCGAAGGGGCCGACACGCTCGCGGTGGCCCTCGGCCACCTCCAGCGTGTAGGGCCGGATCCGGTGCTCCTGGAGCTTGGCCTCGATCAGGGCGAGGGTCAGCTTGGAGCCGATCAGCGGGATGTCCGGCTTCTCGCGCAGGAGGTAGGGGACACCGCCGATGTGGTCCTCGTGACCGTGCGTGAGGACGATGCCCTCGATGTCGTCCAGGCGGTCCCGGATGGACGTGAAGTCCGGCAGGATCAGGTCGATGCCGGGCTGCTCCTCCTCGGGGAAGAGGACGCCGCAGTCGACGATCAGAAGACGCCCGTCGTACTCGAAGACGGTCATGTTGCGGCCGATCTCGCCGAGGCCGCCGAGCGGGGTGACCCGCAGGCCGCCCTTCGGGAGCTTGGGCGGGGCGCCGAGTTCAGGATGCGGATGACTCAAAAGACTCTCCTCACCACACACGCCACGTACCTGAGGGGGCACGTGGCGCGCATGACGTTCGTGCAGTAGCAGTTGTCTGGGTGCAGGCTTCTGGCCTGCGGTGTTGCGTATTCAGTTGTGAAGTCTGTGGTTACAGCTGTACCCCACCGGCGGCAAGATCGATCTTGAGCTGGGCCGTCTCCTCGGGTGACAGTTCGACGAGCGGAAGGCGCAGCGGTCCGGCGGGGCGGCCCTGGAGGGCGAGCGCCGCCTTGCTGGTGATCACACCCTGCGTGCGGAACATGCCCGTGAACACCGGGAGCAGCCGCTGGTGGATCTCGGTCGCCTTCTGGACGTCGCCGTTGCTGTACGCCTCGAGCATCGCGCGCAGCTCGGGCGTGACGACGTGGCCGACCACGGAGACGAATCCGCAGGCGCCGACCGAGAGCAGGGGCAGGTTCAGCATGTCGTCGCCGGAGTACCAGGCGAGGCCGGAGCGGGCGATGGTCCAGCTGGCGCGGCCGAGGTCGCCCTTGGCGTCCTTGTTGGCGACGATCCGGGGGTGCTCGGCGAGACGGACGATCGTCTCCGTGTTGATCGGGACCCCGCTGCGCCCAGGGATGTCGTACAGCATCACCGGCAGCTCGGTGGCGTCGGCGATCGCGGTGAAGTGCCGGAGGAGGCCCTCTTGCGGGGGCTTGTTGTAGTACGGCGTGACGGTGAGCAGTCCGTGTGCGCCGGCGCGCTCGGCGGCGCGGGCGAGCTCGATGCTGTGGCGGGTGTCGTTCGTGCCGACACCGGCGACGACGTGGGCGCGGTCGCCGACGGCGTCCACTACGGCTCGTACGAGTTCTGCTTTCTCCGCGTCGCTGGTGGTCGGGGACTCGCCGGTGGTGCCGTTGACGATCAGGCCGTCGTTGCCTGCGTCCACCAGATGGGCGGCCAGCTGCCGTGCGCCGTCGAGGTCGAGTGCGCCGTCCGCCGTGAAGGGCGTGACCATGGCGGTGAGGACCCTCCCGAAGGGGGTCTGCGGAGTGGAGGTCGGAGCCATGGGTAACACGCTACTCGCTGCTCAGCGCGGGGTCGCCCCTCGGGTGACGCACTGGACCTGACAAGACCTGACAAGAGAGGAGCCCGGCACTGCCTGCTCGGGGGTTCAAGCAGTGCCGGGTCCGTTTGATCAGGCTAGATGAACTTCTAGAAATGCCGCAATACGGACACTTCGCTTGGATCACCCGCACATCTGTGCCGCGGCGAACCGCGCGTCCGCGCCGCGCGCGGCGCGACGAGGGGGCCGCACGCGGTCGTGCGCCCCAGGTCACCGCGGTCCGGTACCCGCATCTTTGACGAATTTGCCGAAACCGGGCACCTTTTGGGCGATTCGAGCGTCTGTCTAGTTGACACAGTTCAGTTCGAGTCCCGTGAGGAGACGCGCTACCCATGTTCCGTCGGCGAGAGCCCGTACCCTTCGCCTTCGTCGCCGAAGCCGACAAGTTCCGCAGCAACGTCACTCCCCCTCCGCGCGAGCGCGCCACGGCGGGCCAGATCATGGGCCGCACGCTCATCGGCCTCACCGTGGTCGCCGGCCTGGTGGGCTCCCTGCTCTTCGGGATGCCCGCGATGTCCGCCGGCCAGTCGCCCGCCAAGACCCAGCAGTCCGAGGCCTCCGACGGACGCTGACCCCCTTGGCCCCCCAAGGGTGGTAGCAGGGAGCACGGCTCGATAACCTCACCGGGCACAGCCCATGCATGGATTGAGTGAGGATCAGCCGTGCCCCTGCCCTTCCTGACCGCGGACCGCGCCTTCGACGACGCGGCGCACGATGTCGCGCTGCCCTTCGACGACCGTGACCGCTGGCGTCGGCCGTACCGCCCCGGCCCCTGGCGCGTGGGCGCCGCCGCCGTGCTGCTGCTCCTGGCCTCGTACGTCCTCGCGGCCGCCGTGATCATCGCCGCCGCCGAGTCCCTGCCGGGGGCCGGGGCCTGCGCCGGTCTCGCCGTCCTGATCATCGGCACCGCCCTGCGGCTCCTCCGCATGGGCACCTGGGTGAGCGCGCAGGGACTGCGCAGGGTCTCCTTCCTGGCCACGCGGACGGTGCCGTGGGCGCAGGTGGGCTCGGTGCGCACGACCCAGCAGCCGGTGCGGTGGCTCGGACTGCCCCGCACCGTGCAGGGCCAGGCACTGCTCCTCGTACGGCAGGACAAGGCGGCCGCTGATCCCTGGCTGCTCCTGACCGACCGGAACGCGGACTTCCTCGCGCGCCGCGCGGCCTTCGACCGGGCGGCCGACACGGTCGAGGTGTGGGCCGAGGAGTACCGGGCCACGGCCTGACCGGGCCCTCCGACCCTCCGGGGCCTCCCCGGCTCCCGGCCCGTCCGTCGGCTCCCGGCCCGTCCGTCGGCTCCTGGGCCTCCCCCGGCCCCCGCTCCTAGGCCCCGACCGCCCCGCCCTCGTGCAGAGTGATCGCCTTCTGCATGGCCTTGCGCGCGCGGGGGGTGTCCCGGGCGTCGTGGTAGGCGATGGCGAGCCGGAACCAGCAGCGCCAGTCGTCCGGGGTGTCCTCCGTCTCCGCCTTGCGCCGGGCGAAGACCTCGTCCGCCGAGTCCCGGTCGATACGGCCGCTCGGCGTCCGCTTCAACTCGTCGACGGGCAGCCCGCCTTCGGCCTCGAGCTCGGCGGCGAGCCGGTTCGCGCGCTGCACGAACCGGGTGTTCTGCCACAGGAACCAGACGCCGATGACCGGCAGGATGAGCACCGCGACACCGAACGTGACGGTGAGCAGGGTGCCGTGCTGTATCAGGAGCACACCCCGGCTGCCGACCAGGACGAAGTAGACGACCAGGACGGCAGCCGTGACGGCGTAGGTGATCTTTGCGCGCATGAGCTCAGTTCAGGTCCATGATGTCAGTTCAGATCCAGGAAGTGTTCCAGGCCGAAGGTCAGGCCCGGAGTGGACACCACCCGGCGCACGCCGAGCAGGATGCCCGGCATGAAGCTGCTGTGGTGCAGCGAGTCGTGGCGGACCGTGAGGGTCTCGCCCTCGCCGCCGAGCAGGACCTCCTGGTGGGCGAGGAGGCCGCGCAGCCGCACCGAGTGCACCGGCACACCGTCGACGTCCGCGCCACGGGCACCGTCGAGGGCGGTGCTCGTGGCGTCGGGCTGCGGGGCGCTGCCCGCCTGACTGCGGGCCTCGGCGATGAGCTGGGCGGTGCGCGTGGCGGTGCCGCTGGGGGCGTCCGCCTTGTTCGGGTGGTGCAGCTCGACGACCTCGACCGACTCGAAGTACGGCGCCGCGATCTGCGCGAACTTCATGGTCAGGACCGCGCCGATGGAGAAGTTCGGGGCGATGAGGACGCCCGTCCCCGGGGACGCCGCGAGGGACGTCCGCAGCTGCGCGAGGCGTTCGTCGGTCCAGCCCGTCGTACCCACGACGGTGTGGATGCCGTGTCGTACGCAGAAGTCGAGGTTGCCCACCACCGAACCCGGGTTGGTCAGTTCGACCGCGACCTGGGCGCCGGCTTCCACCAGCGTCTCCAGCTTGTCGCCGCGGCTCAGGGCGGCGACCACTTCCATGTCGTCGGCGGCCTCTACGGCCCGGACGGCCTCGGAGCCGATCCGGCCCTTGGCGCCGATGACCGCCACGCGCAGCTTGCTCATGTCCTTCATCCTTAAACGGGAGTCGGTCCTCGGCAGGACGGGAGTCCTGCGGGAGGGCGGGCTAGGCGACCGCGTCGTGCAGCCGCGCGGCCTGCTTGTCCTTGAGCGGGCCGATCGCCGAGAGCGAGGGGCGCCGGCCGAGGACGTCCGCGGCCACCGCGCGCACCTCGTCCGGGGTGACCGCCGTGATCTTCGCGAGCATGTCGTCGACGGACATCTGCTCGCCCCAGCACAGCTCGCTCTTGCCGATACGGTTCATCAGCGCCCCGGTGTCCTCGAGACCGAGGACGGTGGAGCCCGCGAGCTGGCCGATGGCACGGGCGACCTCGTCGTCCGTGAGACCGTGCTGCGCGACCTGGTCCAGCTCGTCGCGGCAGATCTTCAGGACGTCGTGCACCTGGCTCGGGCGGCAGCCCGCGTACACCCCGAAGAGGCCGGTGTCGGCGAAGCCCGAGGTGTACGAGTACACGCTGTAGGCCAGGCCGCGCTTCTCCCTGACCTCCTGGAACAGGCGGGACGACATGCCGCCGCCGAGCGCGGCGTTCAGGACCCCGAGGGCCCAGCGGCGCTCGTCGGTGCGGGCGAGGCCCGGCATGCCGAGGATGACGTGGGCCTGCTCGGTCCTGCGGTCGACGATCTCCACCCGGCCCGACGTGGTCAGGCGGCGCGAGCCGGAGCGCGGGGCCACCGGGGTCACGTCCGTGCGGTGCAGCGCGCCGGCCTTCTCGAAGGCGGCGCGGACCTGGCGGACGACCTTCTGGTGGTCGACGTTGCCCGCGGCCGCGACGACCAGGTGCGTCGGGTCGTAGTGCTTCTTGTAGAAGCGGCGGATGCGGTCGGCCGTCAGGGCGTTGATCGTGTCGACGGTGCCGAGGACCGGGCGGCCGAGCGGGGTGTCGCCGAGCATCGTGTGCGCGAACAGGTCGTGCACGCAGTCGCCCGGGTCGTCCTCCGTCATCGCGATCTCTTCGAGGATGACGCCGCGCTCGGCGTCCACGTCCTCCTGCTCGATGAGCGAGCCGGTGAGCATGTCGCAGACGACGTCTATCGCGAGCGGCAGATCGGTGTCGAGCACGCGCGCGTAGTAGCACGTGTACTCCTTGGCCGTGAACGCGTTCATCTCGCCGCCGACCGCGTCGATCGCCGAGGAGATGTCCAGGGCGCTGCGGCGGGCGGTGCCCTTGAAGAGCAGGTGCTCCAGGTAGTGCGTCGCGCCGTTCAGAGCGGGTGTCTCGTCGCGGGAGCCGACGTGGGCCCAGATGCCGAAGGTGGCCGAGCGGACGGACGGCAGGGTCTCGGTGACGACGCGCAGGCCCCCGGGGAGGGTGGTCTTGCGGACCGTGCCGACGCCGTCGCGGCCCTTGATGAGGGTTTGGGTACGGGCGACGGCCCGCGCCTCCGAGGAGGTGCGGGCCGTCGCCTTGGAGCTACGGGACGTCACTTGGCGGCGTCGTCCTTCGTCTCGGAGTCCTTCGCGGCGGTGTCCTCGCCGTCCTCGCCCTCGACGACGGGGATCAGGGAGAGCTTGCCGCGGGAGTCGATCTCGGCGATCTCGACCTGGACCTTCTGGCCCACGCCGAGGACGTCCTCGACGTTCTCCACGCGCTTGCCGCCGGCGAGCTTGCGGATCTGCGAGATGTGCAGCAGACCGTCCTTGCCCGGGAGCAGCGACACGAACGCACCGAAGGTGGTGGTCTTGACGACCGTGCCCAGGTAGCGCTCGCCGACCTCCGGCATGGTCGGGTTGGCGATGCCGTTGATCGTGGCGCGGGCGGCCTCGGCGGCCGGGCCGTCGGCGGCACCGATGTAGATGGTGCCGTCGTCCTCGATCGTGATGTCGGCGCCGGTGTCCTCCTGGATCTGGTTGATCATCTTGCCCTTCGGGCCGATGACCTCACCGATCTTGTCCACCGGGATCTTGACGGTGATGATCCGCGGGGCGTTCGGGGACATCTCGTCCGGGACGTCGATCGCTTCCATCATCACGTCGAGGATGTGGAGGCGGGCGTCACGGGCCTGCTTCAGCGCGGCGGCCAGGACCGAGGCGGGGATGCCGTCGAGCTTGGTGTCGAGCTGAAGCGCGGTCACGAACTGCTTGGTTCCCGCGACCTTGAAGTCCATGTCACCGAAGGCGTCCTCCGCACCGAGGATGTCGGTGAGGGCGACGTAGTGCGTCTGGCCGTCGATCTCCTGGGAGATCAGGCCCATGGCGATACCGGCGACGGCGGCCTTCAGCGGCACACCGGCGTTGAGCAGCGACATCGTCGAGGCGCAGACCGAGCCCATGGACGTCGAGCCGTTCGAGCCGAGGGCTTCGGAGACCTGACGGATCGCGTACGGGAACTCCTCGCGCGAGGGGAGCACCGGCACGATGGCGCGCTCGGCGAGCGCGCCGTGGCCGATCTCGCGGCGCTTGGGCGAACCGACGCGGCCCGTCTCACCGACCGAGTACGGCGGGAAGTTGTAGTTGTGCATGTAGCGCTTGCGCGTCACCGGGGACAGCGTGTCGAGCTGCTGCTCCATGCGGAGCATGTTCAGCGTCGTCACGCCGAGGATCTGGGTCTCGCCGCGCTCGAACAGCGCCGAGCCGTGCACGCGCGGGATGGCCTCGACCTCGGCGGCCAGCGTACGGATGTCCGTGACGCCGCGGCCGTCGATGCGGACCTTGTCCTTGATGACGCGCTCGCGGACCAGCTTCTTGGTCAGCGCGCGGTAGGCACCGGAGATCTCCTTCTCGCGGCCCTCGAACTGCGGGAGCAGCTTCTCGGAGGCGATCTCCTTGACGCGGTCGAGCTCGGCCTCGCGCTCCTGCTTGCCGGGGATGGTCAGGGCCTGGGACAGCTCCGACTTCACGGCGGCGGTCAGGGCCTCGAGGACGTCGTCCTCGTAGTCCAGGAAGACCGGGAACTCGCCGGTGGGCTTGGCGGCCTTGGCGGCGAGGTCGGCCTGGGCCTTGCAGAGGACCTTGATGAAGGGCTTCGCGGCCTCGAGACCGGCGGCGACGACCTCCTCCGTGGGGGCCTCGGCGCCGTCCTTGACGAGCTGGACGGTCTTCTCGGTGGCCTCGGCCTCGACCATCATGATCGCGACGTCGCCGTCCTCCAGGACGCGACCGGCGACGACCATGTCGAAGACGGCGTCCTCGAGCTCGGTGTGCGTCGGGAAGGCGACCCACTGGCCCTTGATGAGCGCCACGCGCGTGCCGCCGATCGGGCCCGAGAAGGGCAGGCCGGCCAGCTGCGTGGAGCAGGAGGCGGCGTTGATCGCGACCACGTCGTACAGGTGGTCGGGGTTGAGCGCCATGATCGTCTCGACGATCTGGATCTCGTTGCGCAGGCCCTTCTTGAAGGAAGGACGCAGCGGGCGGTCGATCAGGCGGCAGGTCAGGACCGCGTCCTCGGAGGGGCGGCCCTCACGGCGGAAGAAGGAGCCGGGGATCTTGCCGGCCGCGTACTGCCGCTCCTCGACGTCCACCGTCAGGGGGAAGAAGTCGAGCTGGTCCTTGGGCTTCTTGGACGCGCTGGTGGCCGAGAGGACCATCGTGTCGTCGTCCAGGTAGGCCACGGCGGAGCCGGCGGCCTGACGGGCCAGGCGGCCCGTCTCGAAGCGGATGGTGCGGGTGCCGAAGGTGCCGTTGTCGATGACGGCCTCGGCGTAGTGGGTCTCGTTCTCCACCAGCGGTTCTCCTACGTTTCGTCTTCGCTCCCGGGCCCGTGTGGCCGGGGAGATCCCTCGGCCCGTGTGGCCGGGGGGATTCCACCGCGGGCCCGTGCGGCCGTGCGGTGGCGGGAGAAGCGCATCGTGTGTGCGGGCCGGTCTTCGATCGAAGCACCCGGGGTTCGTCTCTTTCGTATCCCGGGGGCCACTACCGAGGACCGGCGGCGGCGGATGCGCCCCTCCCATGGGGTCGTACTGCGTACGGCGTACTTCTTGCTGTGCTCGATGCACTTCTTGCTGTGCTCGATGCTGTCCGTACCGTGCCGGACGTCACCAGGTTACAAAGCTCCGCTGACAACGCGCACGTACAGCAAAGGGAGCGGCCCCCTTCGAGTGGGAACCGCTCCCTTCACGGCGTCTTACTTGGCGCCGGCCGCACCGCGGCGGATGCCGAGCCGGTCGACCAGCGCACGGAAGCGCTGGATGTCCTTCTTGGCCAGGTACTGCAGCAGACGGCGGCGCTGACCGACGAGGATCAGCAGACCACGACGGGAGTGGTGGTCGTGCTTGTGCGTCTTGAGGTGCTCGGTCAGGTCCGAGATGCGGCGGGAGAGCAGTGCCACCTGGACCTCGGGGGAGCCGGTGTCGCCCTCCTTCTGGCCGAACTCGGTCATGATCTGCTTCTTCGTAGCGGCGTCGAGCGACACGCGTACTCCTTGTGATGTCTTCAGTGCCTTCGAGTGCCCCTGGTCTTCTACTCAGGGGAGCTTCCGTGACTCGGGAGGCCGGGGTCCGCCCCGGGGGGCGGGCTGCCGCGCGGCGCTTCTCCCTGGCCTGGGGGCCTCGGGGGGTGCGCAGACATGCGGCCGTCACACAGAGTACCAGGCCGGGGCTCGGGCGCTTACAGGAGGCGGCTGCCCCGGCCGCGGGGGGTGCGCCTCAGCTCGTCATCGCGCGGGCCGACGCGTACACGTCGAACACCGCAAGGGTGAGCGGCACCAGGGTCAGGAGGACGAAGACCTCGGCGATCTCCAGGAAGCGGCCCCAGAAGGGGGTCACTCCGCTACGTGCCGTGATCAGGCCGACGGCGGTGGTCAGCGCGGCCACCGCCGCGATCGCCGCCACGAGCCAGATCGTCCGCAGGTCGAGCGCGCCCGAGTCACCGGCGAGGGCGTCGCGGACCAGGCCCTCCGGCGGGTTCAGGCACAGCCCGACGCCGAGCAGCAGCAGGCAGCCGAGCCCGGCGGCCAGCGTGGCGGCGACCTGGGCCGTGTAGCGGAAGAGCTGGGCGCGCATGAGCATGGCGACGCCGGTGGCGAGGGCGAGCAGCTGGGCCCACACGTCGTCCGCGAAGCCGAGGACCGCCGCGGCGCCGACGGACACCAGGGCGCAGCCGCCGACCAGGCCGACAAGGAGTTCGTGGCCGCGGCGGGCCTGGGCGGCGATGCGCTCGGCGTCGACCGGCTCGTGGGGCGCGGGGTCCGGGTCGGGGTCGTAGGCAGGTCGTGAGGCGTGCGGCGAGTCGAAGCCGATGGGCAGCCGGGCGAAGCGCATGGAGAGGCCCGGCAGGAAGGCGAGCGCGCCGACGGCCACGGGAGCGCAGAGCGATGCCGTCTCGGCCGGTGTCAGCTCGCGGACACCGGCGGCGAACGCGGCGAGGAGCCCGATGGCGGCGGCGGAGGCACAGGCCACGAACGGGCCGTCGGCGCGCGGCGACACCAGGACGAGCACCACGGAGGCGATGAGCACGGCCGCGCAGGCGAGCAGGAACTGCAGCCTGCCGACGCCCTGTCCGTCGGTCAGGGGCAGCAGCCCCGAGCCGGCCACCGCCACGTTCGGCAGGGCGCCGACGCCGAGCGCCACGGCCGCGGCCCGGTCGTCGTAGATCCGCGCGCGGACGCAGGCGAAGGTGAGCAGCAGCAGGCCGGCGACGGCCGCGAGGACGCCGGAAAGACCGTGCGTGTCGTGCCGGGGAGCCGCGCTCCAGGCCGCGAACGCGAGGAGGAACGGCAGCACGGCGCCGCCTGCCAGGCCCGCGACCCGCGTCAGATCGGCGTTCCACAGCGCCCGGTCGCGCGTCACCGCGGAGGCGATGGCGTCGGACACGTCGTCGAAGACGGCGGGCGGCAGCGACGCGGAGAAGGGGCGCAGGGTGAGCAGCTCGCCGTCGAGGATGCGCTGGGCGGCGAAGGAGCGGGCGCTGTCGAGGACGGTGCCGTCACGGCGTACGAGGTGGTAGCCGACGGGTGCGCCATCGGCGGGGCGCTGCCGCGAGAGGCGGAGGATCTCGGGGTAGATGTCGGCGACCGGGATGTCGTCGGGGAGCGCCACGTCCATGCGGCTGTCGGGGGCGACGACGGTGACTCGGCAGAAGCCGAGGCCGGACGCGGATCCGGGGAGCACCGCGGGTGCGGCGGCGGCCGGGGCGCCGCTCCCCGGCGTCCGCCCGGGACCGCCGGCCCCGGCGGCGGCAGAAGTTGTCACGCTCACCCGTCGTCCCCCTCTGGCGCGCCCGCTGCCGGTCACACCGAACGGCCTTTCTCCTTCGCGCAGTTCGCAGATGCTCACGCGAACCAGAGGCACCTTATCGCCCCGCCTGACGACCTGGGTCAGTAGGATCGCGAGTCGGCCGACAGTCGCCCTCGCACGGTCGCGGCGGGCGGTTCCGCACTCCTGCGAGGGAATGGGTGGTCAGTGAGCCACATCGTCGTCAAGCGGCCGCCGCGGGCTCTGCCGTCCGAGGTGCCCACGGCAGAGGTCGTCCTGCAACCCCCTCCTGAGCTGCCGCGCGGCCAGCAGGAGGGCGCGCTCATGCAGTTGTTGCCGATGCTGGGCATGGGCGGCTCGGTGGTGTTCTTCTTCATGCCCACGGCGCATCCCTTCATGAGGATCATGGGCATGGTGATGATCGCATCGACCGTCGCCATGGCGGTGGCGATGCTCGTCCGCCACCGCCGGGGCGCGCAGGGCCAGTTGGCCGATATGCGTCGCGATTATCTGCGGTATCTGGCGCAAACACGACGTGCCGCCGTCGCCGCGGAGCGGGCGCAGCGGGACGCGCAGTACTACCTCCACCCGTCGCCCGAGCAGTTGTGGGCGCTCGTCGCCGAGGGCAGCCGGGTATGGGAACGGCGGCCGGGCGACCCGGACTTCGGGCAGGTGCGCGTGGGCCTCGGCCCGCAGGCGCTCGCCACACCGCTGCGCGCCCCCGAAACGGCTCCTGTCGACGACCTGGAACCCCTGACCGCCGGGGCGATGCAGCGCTTCCTCGCCGCGCACACCACGGTGGCGGACCTGCCGATGGCCGTGTCCCTGCGGGCCTTCTACCACCTGACCCTCAGCGGTGAGCCGGAGGCGGCGCGTGCCACGGCGCGCGCCCTGACGGCGTCCCTCGTCGCGCTGCACTCGCCCCAGGACGTGGTCGTCGCCGTCGCGGCCGGCCGGGACGCGGCGTCCCACTGGGAGTGGACGAAGTGGCTCCCGCACTGCCAGGCCCCCGACGCGACGGACGGCGCGGGCTCGCGCCGTCTGATCAGCGCGGATCCGCGGGTGCTAGAGCAGTTGCTCGCCGCCCGTCTCGCGGGCCGCCCGCGCTTCCAGCCGTCCG
Source organism: Streptomyces typhae (assembly GCF_009755605.1). Classification (GTDB taxonomy): domain Bacteria; phylum Actinomycetota; class Actinomycetes; order Streptomycetales; family Streptomycetaceae; genus Streptomyces; species Streptomyces typhae. The sequence continues at coordinate 44,129 of NZ_WPNZ01000039.1, read as the reverse complement.
GTACGCCGGTGCCCGACGAGCCGCACCTCCTCGTCCTCCTCGACGGTGTCACGCTCTCGCCGGACTCCCCCCTCGCCACGGCGGAGGGCCTCCAGGGCGTCACGGTCGTCGAGATCGTGCCGGGCGAGCCCGCGGGCGGCCGGGGCGACCTGTCCGTCGTCGTACGGCCGAACGCGCTGCGCATGGAATCCGGACACGGCCTGGTGTACGAGGGGGCTCCCGACGCGCTCTCGTACGAGGCCGCCGAGGCCCTCGCGCGGCAGCTCGCCCCGCTGCGCGTCGCGTCGGGCGGTGACGACGACCAGCCGCTGCTCGCCAACCTGGACTTCACCGACCTCCTCGGCCTCGGCGACGCCGCGTCGGTGGACACGGCCCGCACCTGGCGGCCGCGTTCCCTCGCCGAGCGGCTGCGGGTCCCGATCGGGGTGGGTGAGGACGGCCGCCCGGTGATGCTCGACCTCAAGGAGGCCGCCCAGGAGGGCATGGGGCCGCACGGGCTGTGTGTGGGAGCGACGGGTTCCGGCAAGTCGGAGCTGCTTCGCACCCTCGTGCTCGGCCTCGCCGTGACCCACTCGTCGGAGACGCTGAACTTCGTCCTCGCCGACTTCAAGGGCGGCGCGACCTTCGCGGGCATGGCGCAGCTGCCGCACGTCGCCGCGATGATCACCAACCTCGCGGACGATCTGGCCCTGGTGGACCGCATGGGCGACTCCATCCGGGGCGAGCTCAACCGCCGCCAGGAACTGCTGCGCGACGCCGGCAACTACGCGAACGTCCACGACTACGAGAAGGCGCGGGCGGCGGGTGCCCCCTTGGGGCCCATCCCCTCGCTCGTCCTCGTGATCGACGAGTTCAGTGAACTCCTCACCGCCAAGCCTGACTTCATCGACATGTTCGTGCAGATCGGCCGCATCGGCCGCTCGCTCGGCGTGCATCTGCTGCTCGCTTCGCAGCGTCTGGAGGAGGGGCGGCTGCGCGGCCTGGAGACCTATCTCTCCTACCGCGTGGGCCTGCGTACGTTCTCCGTGGCGGAGTCCCGGGCGGCGCTGGGCGTCGCCGATGCCTACCACCTGCCGAACGTGCCCGGCTCCGGCTACCTCAAGTTCGGCACGGACGAGATGGTGCGCTTCAAGGCCGCGTATGTCTCCGGGGCGTATCGGTCCGGTGCGGCGCGGGCCGCCGCGCTCGGCGGGCCGCTGCCCGTGGACCGGCGTCCTGTGCTGTTCACGGCGGCCGAGGTGCCGGTGCGCTACGCGCGGCCCGCGGTGCCCGATCCGCGGGCCGCCGCCGACCCGGACGCCGACGACGCGCTCGCCGACACGGTGCTCGATGTGATCGTGGGCCGCGTCGAGGCCCGCGGCCCGGCCGCGCACCAGGTGTGGCTGCCGCCGCTGGACAGTCCGCCGCCGCTCGACGCGCTGCTCCCGGGGCTCGCGGCCGTGCCCGGCCGGGGTCTCACGCAGCCCGGTTACGAGGGCGCGGGCCGTCTCGTCGTACCCCTCGGCCTCGTCGACAAGCCGTACGAACAGCGCCGTGACCCGCTCTGGTGCGACTTCGCGGGCGCGGCGGGCCATCTGCAGATCCTGGGCGGCCCGCAGTCCGGCAAGTCGACGCTGCTGCGCTCCCTGATCGCGTCCTTCGCCCTCACCCACACCCCGCACGAAGTGCAGTTCTACGGACTGGACTTCGGTGGCGGCGGCCTTTCGGCGGTGGCGGGCCTGCCGCACGTCGGCGGGGTGGCGTCCCGGCTCGACCCGGAGCGGGTGCGGCGGACGGTCGCCGAGGTGTACGGCGTCCTGTCGCGCCGCGAGGAGTACTTCCGTACGGCGGGCATCGCGTCGATCGCCGACTTCCGGGCGCGCCGGGCGCGCGGGGACATCACCGTCCAGGACCAGCCGTGGGGCGATGTCTTCCTGGTGATCGACGGATGGGGCAACTTCCGTTCCGAGTACGAGGCGTTGGAGGAGCACGTCCTCGACATCGCGGCCCGCGGCCTCGGCTACGGCGTCCATCTGGTCCTTGCCGCGTCCCGGTCGATGGAGGTCCGCGCGAACCTCAAGGACCACCTGGTCAACCGCCTGGAGCTGCGGCTGGGCGACACGATGGACTCCGAGTTCGACCGCAAGGTCGCCGCCAACGTGCCCCCGGGGGTGCCGGGCCGCGGCCAGTCGCCCCAGAAGCAGCACTTCATGGCGGCCGTGCCGCGCCTCGACGGCGTCACGTCGGACGTGGACCTCGCCGAGGCGACCGCCGCGCTCGCCGCCGAGGTCGCCCGGCACTGGACGCAGGCGCCCGCGCCCCAGGTCCGGCTGCTCCCGCGTGAACTCCCCGCGGAGCTGCTGCCGCCGGGCGACGCGTTCCCCGACCGGGGTGTGTCCTTCGCCCTGGACGAGTCCCGTCTGGAGCCCGTCTTCGTGGACTTCGAGCAGGACCCGTTCTTCCTGATCCTCGGTGAGAGCGAGTCCGGCAAGTCGAACCTGCTGCGCCTGCTCGTCCGGCGCCTGACGGAACGCTACAGCGGAGACGCCTGCAAGCTCTTCGTGGTCGACAACCGCCGCTCGCTCCTGGACGTCACCCCGGCGTCGCACCTGGCGGAGTACGTGCCGATGTCGAACGCCATGGACCATCACGTCGACGCCCTCGCCGACCTGATGCGCCGCCGCACGCCCGGCTCGGACGTCACGGCGCAGCAGCTGCGCGACCGCTCCTGGTGGCAGGGCCCCACGGTCTTCGTGATCGTGGACGACTACGACCTCGTGTCCACATCCAGCGGCAACCCGCTCGCCAAGCTCACCGAGAGCCTGCCCTTCGCCCGCGACGTCGGCGTCCGCTTCATCATCGCCCGCTCGACCGCGGGCGCGAGCCGGGCCGCGTACGAGCCCTTCATGCAGCGCATGCTGGAACTCGGGGCGCAGGGTGTCGTCATGGCGGGCGATCCGAGCGAGGGTGACGTCCTGGGCGGGGTACGGCCCCGGCCGATGCCGGTGGGGCGGGGCGTCTTCGTCTCGCGGAAGCGGGGGAGGCCGTTGGTGCAGACGGGGTTGGTGGCTGCGCGGTTGTGAGGCCAGGGGGGCGGGCGGGGCTGCTTCGGGTTCGCTGGACGCCCCCCTGAGTAACAGAGCGCGAAGTAGGGTGTGCGCAGAGTTCGTCCGTACGCCGTACGTCGGGAAGGGGCCGTTCCACCATGGCCGAGGCACAGAACGAGGCGCAGGAGCAGGGCGGGGAATTGGAGCCAGGCCGGGAGTCGGAGCAGGCCCGAGGGGCGGAGCCAGGCCGGGAGTCGGAACAGGCCCGAGGGGCGGAGCCAGGCCGGGAGTCGGAACAGGCCCGAGGGGCGGAGCGGGGCCGGGAGTCCGAAGAGGAGATCAAGGCGCGCAAGGAGCGGGAGAAGAACGAGCTCTACGCACTCGACATCTCCGGCGTCGAATGGCACAGCGCCCCCGGTACCGAGACGCACGAGGAGCGGGTCGAGATCGCGTACCTGCCCGACGGCGCCGTCGCCATGCGGTCCTCCCTCGACCCGGAGACCGTCCTGCGCTACACCGAGGCGGAGTGGACGGCCTTCGTGCTCGGGGCGCGGGACGGGGAGTTCGATCTGGAGCCGGCGCCTCAGGACGGCGGTGCGGCGGGCGGGTAGCGGGTGGGGCGCGGCTTGGGGTGCGGCTTGCGGCACGGCTTGCGGCACGGCCGAGGAGGGGGTTCCGCGCCTGCGCGCTGCGTGCTGCCCCGCGTCGGGGCAACCGGGCAAGACGGTGACCGGGCAAGACGGGGATCGGGCAAGACGGGGATCGGGCAAGACGGGGTGGGCACCTTCCGCGCGTGCCCACCCCGTTGTCCCGTACCGGTATTCGGCCTCGTCGGCCTCACTGGAAGTAGCTGGCGCCCTTCAGGTCGCCACCCCGGTAGTCACCGCCCGCCTGGCCGACCTTCTGGCCGATCTGCATGAGGGCCTGGTGGATGGCCTCGGCATGCTCGTCCCACGCCTTCTGCTTCAGGAGGTACGCCTGGTGGGCATCGCCCTCCCACCCTTCGGCGACCTTGGCCACCGCCCGCTTGATGTCGGCGAGGTCGGACTCCAGTTGCTTCGCCTGGAGACCGAGTTCGGTGGTGATGGAGTCCAGGCCGCCGTACTTGACGGCGAGTTCATCGAAATTGACGCTTGCCATGTTTGTCCATCTCCTGGTGGTGTCGGCCGGGCTCCCGGGGGGGCCGGTGCCCGGTGCCTATGGCCCGCTGCTTGGGGCCTGGGGACAGTCCGCTCAGTACCTGAGTACCTAAATACCTAAGTACCTAAATGCCGAAATACCTGCGTACCTCAGTAGCCCAGTAGCTCAGTAGCTGCTGATGGCCGAGTGCTTGCCGCCGTGCTGCACGTCGATGCTGTTCATCGTCGCGCGCACCTCGTCCTCGAGCCTGTCCTTGTCCTTGCGGTTGGCGTTGATGCCTTCCAGGAAGTCCACGAGGATGCGGCCGATGGCCTGCATGCGCTGGTTGATCTCGGTCTGCTTCGCGTCGAAGGCGTGCGCGCCGATGCCCCGCCAGTTGGCCTCCATGGTGTCGAGCGTTCCCTGCAAGCGCTTGAGTTGCCTCTGGACGGAGTCGTACTTGTCGACGATCTCCTTCTCGAGCAGCGCGACTTGCTGATCATTGAGCTTCCGGCCGTCGCCCATGAGCGGGCTCTCCTTAGGTAGGCAGGTGGTCGTTCAGGCTGTGGTTGATGCTTGTCGGCGCGGGTCGCGCGGGTTGCGCGGGTCGCGCGGGTTGCGCGGATCGCGCTGCTTGCACCTGTTGTTGTGCTCAGGCATTGCGTCGGTTTCGTACGAACGCGAAGGCCGCGCCGCCGATGACCGCCACCGCGGCTGCGGCGCCGACGGCGATCCACAGCTGGTCGTTGTCGTCGTCCGACTTCACGTTTGCCGCGGATGCCGCGGGTTCGCTGTCGGCCTCGCTCTCACGGGGGTTCGCGGTGGGCGCTGAGGACTCCTTCGGCGGAGCGGAGGTTCCCGTAGCTGCTACGCCGGGCGTCTTCTTGTTGGTGAGGGGATCGATGTCCGGCGGTCCGGGGTTCCCTCTGCCCTTCAACAGATTCGGCGCCGGCCGCACCAAGCCGTAGCCGAGGTAGTCACTGGGCTTGTCCTTCGGCCAGCTGCGGCCGGCAGTGTCGATGAGGACGCGGAGGACCTGGTTGGCGGTCCAGTTCGGGTGTTTGGACCAGATGAGGGCTGCGGAGGCGGACGCGATTGCGGTGGCGGCGCTGGTGCCGCCCTCTCCCTCACAGTAGGAGCGGAACGTCGCGTCGCACCAGCGGGGGATATCACGGCCCGGCGCCGCCAAGTCCACGTACTTTCCGAACTCTGAGTACTTGGCAACCTTGCCTGTCTTATCGGCGGCGGAGACGCCGGTGACATTAGGGTACGCGGCCGGGTAGCCGACAAAATTCTTCTTCCCCGCATCGTTTCCCACGCTCGCGAACAACAACTTGCCCTTGGAGACTGCATACCTAACCGCTGCCTGCTCAGCTGTATACATGACGTCAGCCCCGAACGACATGCTGATGATCTGCGCATCACTGTCTGCGGCAGCACGAATGGCTTCAGCGCTATCACTCGCGTCCTTCTTACCGCCGCTGGCATCTCCGGCCTTCTTGAGGCTGGTGCGAAATGAGATGACCTTGGCGCCGGGCGCCAAGCCCTGGAGCCCTCCGCGCCCCCTTCCGACGATCAGCTCCGCCATGGTGGTTCCATGACCGCCATAGTCGTGCAGGGATCCGCCTTTCATGTCCGTCACGTCCCTACCGGCGAGGGCTTGACCCTTTAGTGAGGGAGTCTCCGTGACGCCGGTGTCCACCAAGGCAACCTTGATGCCCTTGCCCGTGCTGACCTCCCACAGTTCCTCCGTGCCCATCGCATCCAGGTACCACTGCTTCGACCGGACGTCATCAGCGGCCGCACTCGGCGCCATCCACCCTGACAACAGAGCGAGTACTCCGATCACCGAACCCGCGGACGCGGTCCAACGCCTCGCGGACCGTGCCGTCCCGCCATGTCGGCTCACTACTGACTTCACGCCCTGCACGCCCTCACTCATCACTGGCCGACTACCGGCGGCACGCGCCGCCGTTCGCCGGGAAGATGTGTCTCTTCGTCCTCGACCACGTAGTCAGGCCGCTGGCTGACTTCGCCCTCTTCGCTCTCTGGGTGTCGGCCACGGCCGGGGCCTCGAACCAGACCGGTACCACCGGCGGTAAATCCGCTCTGGCGGCTGCCCCCTGCAGACGTGCGCTCCTTGGGCATGCCGATAACGCCGTCAGGATTGCCAACGGGACGACGTGTCGTCTGACCTCTCGCGTACGGGGATTGGGATGCCGCTCCCAGAACGCCGCGCTGACCAGGACCACCAACCCCAGGGCGTGAGTGCCCGGCGGCTCCTGCTCCGACGGCCGGGCTTTGCGGGACCCGTGACGTCGGCCCCGCAGTGGGGGCTGGCGCGGGGCGCCCTCCTACGACACCGTCTGCGCGAGGTGAACCGGTGACCCCTTGTACCGCCGGGCGCGGCCCAGATCCGCCCGGCATACCAGGAGGCTGTGGCATACCCCCCGTGATACCGCGCGCCGCTGGCAGCGGCTGCGCAGGAGTCGCCAGGCCAGGACCCGACGGACTGCGCACCGGGGCTCCGCTCGACTCTTTGGGGCGACGGTCGACGCCTGTTCGCGCCGGAGCGGGCGGGGAAGACTGACCGGCGTCTTCGCGACGTGATGCCGAGATGTCGGGGGCATTGTTCGGCTGCCTGGTGGAACCGTCCCCAGGCAATGGTGGCAAGCCACCGTCAATACTTATCGGGACAGGTGCGTGAGGTAGCGAATTAGACGGCGTAGGCGCAACGGTCTGTGGCGGAAGCTGACCGCCGCTGTTGATCGCTGTGCCGACTTGCCTCGTATCAGCAGGCTGCTCAGGAAGGGAGAGCGGGGCACGCCCATCATTATCCGAAGGCTGGGGACCACCAGAAGCCGGAGGCGCCTGCTGTGCCACTGGCGCTTCATAGGGCTGAGTCGATGCAAAAACACCCCCGGGGGCAGCGCCGGAGGGCTCAGCCTGACGCTGATCAGCGTATGGGTCTTCCCTGACCCTCCGCAGCGGAGGGGGCATCCCCACATCCGGCATAACCGAAAACGAAGGCACCTCCTGCCCCGCCATCTCATGCTGGGAAACCCGGTAGAACGACGCCAACCGGTTCATCTGGTTGATCGCCTCCTGGCGGTGCTTCTCGGCCTTGACGGCTGCCTCGAAGTCCGCATTGCCATCCACTCTCTTCGGAGAGGGGATGTCCTCCACCGCCTTCGGATCGGTGCGTGTGTCGCGCGGCGGCATGGAGCTGCGTACGGAGGCCAGACCCGCGCCGGCCGAGGCGATCTGGACGCCGGCGGTGTCCGCGAAGTCGGAGAGTTGGTGCGTCTCCTTGACGAGGTTCTTGCCCCACTTGCGGAACGCCTGGCCGGCCTCGCCCTCCCAGTCCACCCGGTCGATGTGCTCGCCGAGCTCCCGGGCCGCCGCCGCGATCGCGTCGCGCGCCTTCTGGAGCGCCGCGCCCGCGCTCTCCAGATCGGCCGGATTCGCCTGCTCGACCAGGTCGATCATGTCGTTGAGCCGGTGCTCTTCGAAGCTCACAACTTCCACCCCGAGTCGGACTTGTCGCTGCCCTGACCGCCCCGCTCGTCGGTCTTCCCGCCGGTCTCCCGCCCGTCCGGCACCTCCGCGCGGCCGATCCGCGTCTGGATCGCCCAGAAGCGCTGCCGCAGGTCGTCCTCCAGGTTGTCGAAGCCGACGTCCGCGCCGTGCACGGCGATCCCCATGGCTTCGATCTGGTCGCCGAGCAACTTCGAGAGCGAGGTGAGCCGCTCGTGCACACGGTCGTACTGCGAGTAGAGGCCGTCGGCCTCGGGGAAGGGGGCCGCCGCGCCGCTGAAGGAGGCGCGGACGATCTTCTGGTGGCCGACCTCGGAGGAGCCGCCGGCGGAGCCCTCGAACTCCGTGAGGAGTGTGTCGACCCGTCGCCGGAACTGCTTCAGGGCCTCCAGGCCGCGCTTGAGGTCGGCAGCCGGTGGCTGCGCGGAACCCTGATAGCCGTCCTCCAGCACGATGCCCCCTGCCCGCTTCCCCCGTTGGCCCGTCGCACGCCCGCGACGGGCCGGACGCGGCCACCCCGGACGCGCGTCATACTTTGGTCACTCTAGCCACACCGAGAGTGACGGCCAACCGGAGTTTGCCGCACAACAGTTGCAAATTGGCCAGGGAGGCAATGCGGATGATCGCGCTCCCTTCGCCTATGCGCGCCGCGCGCTGTCCGGAGCCTCCGCGAGCACCGGCGAGGGCGACGGGAACAAGACAACTCGGTTGGAACGGGTGCGTGTTGCGGCGTTGCGTGGAGGGGTGGGCCGGCCTCGGGAGAGACTGGTACGCGGGGGAGGCACGCTGCCGTGTCATGGGACGAGTGGGAGCAGCCGAGGGCCCAGGCAGCGGAGCGGCAGTCCACACGCGTGCAACTCGACCAGGTCCCGCCCGGCACGGAGGCGGCCCCGGAACGACCCCATCGGCGTACCTCATCGTGACGACGCCCAGGCGGTGAAGAAGCTGATCACAGCCTGCACCGAGGTAGTCGAGCAGCAGTCGAAGTCCTGCCGTCCGGAGCACCCCGGACGCCCCGAACGGCAGGACGGCCCGAGCGATCCGGATGCCCCCGGGCGACCCGGGCGACTAAAGACGCCCCGCCGCCCCGCTCAGTCGCCCGCATTCCCCCGCCGCCTCCGCGCATCCCGCACAGTCACCCCCACCCCACCAAGCCCCACAACCACCACCACCGCCCCCACGGCCACATACGTGGAAAGGCGGGCTGTTCGCTCTTGGGTCGTTTCGGTCAGGTGAAGTTCCGCGGGGTTCGGGGCCTTGCCCCGGGGGACGCCCTCGTGGGACGTGGGTCGTTCGATCGGGTGGTCGTCGTCCGTCAGGGCGCGGACGGGGTCGACCACGCCCCAGCCGACCAGGCGGTCGTGGCCCGGGATGGAGCGTTCGGCGGTCTGTTGGATCTGGGCGGTGATCTGGCGGGCCGTCCAGGAGGGGTGCTTGGCCTTGATGAGGGCGGCGAGGCCGGCCGCGTACGGGGCGGCGAAGCTGGTGCCGTTGTCGGAGCAGTGGCCGCCGCGGGGGACAGTCGAGATCATGTCCACTCCGGGGGCCGCCACGTCGACGAAGTCGCCGGACTGGGAGAAGGGGGCGCGTTCGTTGTTGCGGTCCGATGCCGCGACCGCGAGGACGCCCTCGTACGAGGCCGGGTACGTCGGCTTCACGTTGCCGCCGAGGCCGTCGTTGCCCGCCGAGGCGACGATCACGCGTTGCTTCGCGAGCGCTTTGCCGACGGCCTCTTCGAGTTGCGGCGCGGGCTTCACCGCGTTCGCCGTGTCCTGAGAGATGTTGATGACGTCGGCGCCCTCGGCGACCGCGTGGTCGATGGCTTTCGCGAGGGTCTCCGTCGTTCCGTGGCCCTCCGCGTCGTTCTGCTTGACGGGGATGATCGTCGCCCCGGGGGCCAGTCCCACGAAGCCCGTGCCCTTGGTGGGGCGGGCCGCGATGATGCCCGCCACGCGCGTGCCGTGGCCGACCGTGTCCGTGGTGCCGTTCGGGCTGCCCCGGTCCACCTTGTCGCCGTTCTCGTCCTTGAGGTCCGGGGAGAGGAAGTTGCCGCCGCTGGACGCGTCCACAGCCCGCCGGAGCTGAGGGTTCTTGATGTCCACGCCGGTGTCGATCACCGCCACCCGTACGCCTTCACCGGTGGACTGACGCCACAGTTCGTCGAGGAGGACCCGCTGGAGCGACCACGGCCGTCCCGAGTACTTCTTGGACGGGAACTCGCACTGGCCCGGGGACGACGGCGCCGCGTGGGCGACGGGGACCGGTGACACGGGGAGTGGTGACGCGGGGAGCGGTGACGCGGGGACCGGTGACGCGGCGACCGCCACCGCGGCGGTGAGTGCCGCGGCGGTCCGTCGCCACACGCGCGTGCGGGCGTGAGGACGGCGGGCGGATGGTGTGTACGTCGTCATCGCGGGACCCCTCACGCGCTCAGGAGCCCTGCGGCTGGCGTGCCGCCGCCGTCGACAGACGGGGGCCCGTGGGCAGGAACGTGGACCACGCCGCGGGCACCCGGCCCGCCTCGGCGCCCCCGTAGCCGAGGCGGGTCTGGGCCTGCTGTGCCTCCTGCTCCTGCTGCTCGCGCTGCTTCTTGGACGTGCCGATGCCCACGTCGTCCGTCGCGCTGTCGCTGTTGGACTGCATGGCGTACCGCAGGCCCGTGTCCGTGACCAGGAAGAGACCGCCCGACTTCGTGTCCGTACCGGTGAACTGGCGGTAGAACTGGCCCGATCCGGGCGTGACGTACGCGCTGGACGAGCCGGTGGGCAGGGGTGCCGGGAAGTCCGGGCCCGTCCACGTGCTCAGTGTGGTCGAGCCGTCGTCGGTGTCGACGTCGCGCAGGACGCTGCACACGGTATTGCCGCTCCCGGGCGCGGCGGCGGCTTCGCCGGGCGGCCTGGGACGCCGGGTCGGCCACGTGTGCTCGTCGCCGAACTCGTCGGCGTCGGGCCTGATGTCGGCGGCGCTCATGTCACGGGCTCTGCCGCCCTGCCCGAGGACGGACAACTCGTCGCTGCTGAGGAGCAGCCGCGCGGTGAAGTCGGAGACGGGGGCGACGCGACCGGGCAGCACCACGTAGTAGCGCCAGTCGGCCCCGTCGCGCGCCCGCAGCACCATGCCCACCTTGTTCGCGGTCCGGTCCGGCAGGCCCTCGGCGTCGGCGTCGGCCCCGGGGACGCCGTCCACCTCGGGGAAGACGATCCGGTCGCCCCGGTGCAGCGTGGCGAGCCACTCCCTGGACACACGCTGCGGCGCACGGCCGGAGCCCACGACCGTGCGCAGGAGCAGTTCGTCCTCCGCGGAGATCCGGTACGCGCGCCCGCGCGCGTCGACCACGTAGCGGGACTTGTCGGGGCCCATCACGTACAGCAGTTCCCCGCCGCGCAGCCGTCCGGAGCCATCCGTCCTGTCCTGCTCCCGTTCCGCGAGGACGAACGCCGCCTTCTGGATGGCGCGGCCGCCCTGGACGGGCCGCTCGCACACCGCCCAGCGCTTGGCGGAGCCCGCTTCGGAAGGCGAGGGCAGGCGGTCGGGGGCGTAGGGGATGCCGATCGTGGCGCCGTGCGGGAGTTCGCCGTTGTCGAGGACGGACTCCTCGACCTTGATGACGTCCCCCTTGCCCGCGTCGAGGAGGAGCTTCGCCGACGCCATGTTGAGAACGGGGTGCAACTGCCGCTTGCCGTCGGTCTTGAGGACCACGTAGCGGGTGGTGGACTCGCTCGCGATGATCACATGTTCCTTGGGCTTGTCCCAGCCCGGCTTGGCCGCGGGCTTCAGCATCCCCCACGCGCCGAAGACCGCCAGGACGACGACCCCGACGATCAGGCCGGGAACCACGGCCCGCAGCGGTCGGGGGGCGCTCTCCTCCGAGCCCGAGGGCGTCGGCTGGATGAAGGCGGCGAGTGCGCGGCGCTTCGCGAAGGTGTAGGCGTTGAGTTCGTCGCGGCGTGAGGCCATGTGCGGCTGCTTCCCCCTGATCGTCACCGGGGGTGCCCGGCCCCCACCCCTGCGTTGTCAGACCGAGCCCCTACTATGCCTGCTGTGTAGTCACGCGTGCGGGGTGGGTGAGGTTTCCGGGCCTCAAGCTCCTTGCGCACCAGGGCAATTCGGGAGATTCACCAGGGGGTGGGCCGATGGCTTCCGCAGCACGGACGCGGGTACGGGGGCGGCCGGGACCCGGAGGCCAGGAGCCGCCCGGGGCGGCCGTGCCGGACGTGTCGCGCGCCGACCGCCCCATCGCCCTGCGGCTCCGCCATCCATCGTCGCGCTGGGGCCCGTTCCGGCTGCAACGGCTGGTGCTCGTGGAGGTCGCGGCTGCTCTGCCGCTGGTCGGGTGGGCCGTCGGGGGCTCGTCGGCCGCCGCGCTCGCGGGCGGTGTCGCGGCGGTCCTCGTGCTGCTCGCCGTGGTGCGCCGCAACGGCCGGGCGCTGCCCGCGCTCCTCGGCGCGTCCCGGAGGCTGAAGGAGCGCAGACGGCGCGCGGCACGGACTCCGGTGCCGCCGGGGACGGACCCCGCGTTCACCGCTGCCCTGGAGTGCGACCCGGCCCTGCGGACGTACAGCCATCGCGGTCGTGACCGGCGCGACGTGGGCATGGTGGGCGACGGCACCTTCGTGACCGTCGTGCTCCAGATCGAGCCGGACGGCGCCGCCCTGCGCACGGGACCGGCCGGACGGCCCCTGCCCCTGGGCCCGGTGCGGGACGCGCTCGAAGTGGACGGGATCCGTCTCGCGTCGGCGCAGATCGTGCTGCACACCCAGCCCGCGCCCGCGCTGCATCTCCCCCAGCAGTCCGTGGCCGTCAGCAACTACGCGCCCTTGCAGGCGCGGACGGGCGCGCCCGCGCTGCGTCTCACGTGGATCGCCCTGAAGCTGGATCCCGAGCTGTGCCCCGAGGCCGTGGCGGCTCGTGGCGGTGGGCTCGCCGGCGCGCAGAAGTGCGTGATGCGGGCCGCGGACCAGCTGGCGAGCCGCCTGGCGGGCCGGGGCTTTCGGGCGACGGCCCTGAGCGAGGAGGAACTCACCGCCGCCCTCGCGACCTCGGCCTGCGCCAATCCGCTGGTGACGGCGCAGTCCGGCCGCGACGACGCGCCGCAGCGCAGAACGGAGGAGTCCACGCGCTCCTGGCGCTGCGACAACCGCAGACACACGACCTACTGGGTGCGCCGCTGGCCGCAGTTGGGCGGTGCGGGCGGACCTGCGATGTCTCAGCTCGTCACCCTCCTCACCGCCGTTCCGACCCTCGCGACGACCTTCAGCCTCACCCTCGGACCCGACCGACAGCAGGTGAGACGGGACGGACACGAGGGGCTTGCGCTGCGCGGCCATGTACGGGTGACCGGGCGCAGCGACTCCGAGCTGGACACCGCGCGCCGCGCGTTGGAGCAGGGCGCCCGGCAGGCGGGGGCCGGCCTCGTACGGCTCGACCACGAACAGCTCCCCGGAATGCTCGCCACCCTGCCGCTCGGGGGAACCCGCTGATGACCACGGCATCCACCTCCGCTCCCGGCTCCCCCGGCTCCCCCGACTCCCCTGGCTCCCCCGGCTCCGGCGCACGTCCCGCGCCGCCGCCTCCAGGCCGCGGCGGTCTGCGTGCCGCCGTACGCGGAGGATTCGGGCTGCTCGGGCCGCGCCACGGTCACCACTCCCTGTCGGCCGAGCAAGTGGACACGCTCACCCTGCCGATGGGTGACGACGGCGTGGTCGTCGGCACCGACGCGCAGGGGCACCCCGCGGTGCTCGGATTCCACCGCCCCACTCCCTATGACGCCCTGCTCATCGGTGGCCTCTGGACGGCCCAGGTGATCGCCCTGCGGGCCGCGGCCACCGGGGCGCGGGTGGTCGTGGAGACCGGGCGGGCAGCGGCATGGGCGACGGTCGTGCGGGCTCTCGGGGTGGGGCCGAGCGGCATGTCGGTGCACGACGTGGGGCGGGTGCCGCCACAGGGGGCGTCGGCCGGGAACCCGGTGCTCGTCGTGCGGGACTGCGGGATGCGGCCGCCCCGGGGGCGCGTCGTGTCGGGGCCCTGGCAGTCGGTCCTCACGCTGCTTCCGTACGTGAGTCCCGTGGCGCCCCGGCTCATCCGGCAGGCGCGGCTCGTCGGGCTGCAGCGGATCTCGCCGGACGAGGCCACGCAGGTCGGGCGGGTCCTCGGGCTCGGACGTGAGCAGATCGAGTCGCTGCCGACGCTCGCGGACGGAGTGACGCTGTGGTGTGCCGAGCGCGATCGGCAGTACGTCGTGACGCACGGCACGGACACCGAGACCGGCCTGCTCGGAGCCGCCCGCAGAATGGACTGAGCCCGTAGATTTACGGCGTTCATTGACCGTTGACCGATTTGTTCATCACCGCGGCGACTGGACGACCGCTCCTGAGTGAGGCATGACGTAACGGTCGCTCACCGGCGGGTGGACTGGCCTGCCGTGCTCGTGCTTTTGGTGATTAGGCTGGGACAGGGCGCGACGTCAGAACCCGCGAGTGCGGTGTGCGCGTCCCGCACACGGGGAGAGCCAGGCGGATCTGACGACAGGAACGGTCGCCCCCCACCACGGCACGAGCGTGCTCGACCACACCAGGAGGCATTGTGAACAGCGATCGGGACAAGATCCGCGGCGGCTGGGACACACCCGTCGACGATCAGTCCGACGCGGAGTCCGCTGCCGAGACCACGGGCGAGTTCACCATCGACTACGCTCCGCCCGCCTGGTACACCCAGAACGCTTCCGGCAGCGCCGGAGAGACGCCGTCCGCCTCCCCCGCGTCGGCGCCCGAGACCGCGTCGGCGCCCGAGACCTCGTCGGCGCCCGAGACCTCGTCGGCGCCCGACACCACTCCTCCGGCCACCACTCCTCCGGCCACCACGCCTCCGCCCGCGCCCACTTCGGCGCCCGCTTCGGCGCCCACGTCCGTGCCCGCGGAGTCCGGTGCCCCTGCTCCGCCGCCTTCCCCCGCTCCGGCGACCGTCGTGCCCAAGCTCCCCGTCGGCAGCGGCTTCCAGCCGGCACCGCCCACCGGCGAGTCGCTCGCTCCGCCCACTCCTCCTGCGCCGCCTGCGACACCGCCGTCGACCCCTGCGACAGCGCCGTCGACACCGCCTGCGTCCGCCCCTCCGGTGACGTCTCCCGTGTCCGGGGGTGCGGCGGACTGGAGTGGTGCTGTCGCCGGTGCCGCGTCGTCCGTACCCGTACGGGGTGTGAGCGAGACGGAAGCGGCCCCTCCTGCCGCCGCTGTCGCCCCTGCTGCCCCTGACACCCCTGTTTCCCCTGTTGCCGAGAGCCTGGGCGGGGGTGACCTGGAGAGCGGGACCACCATGCGGTTCTCCCCCGCCGCGCTGCGCCGCGAGATGGCCGAGCGCGAGGCGGCCGCCGCGCGAGCCGACGCCGACGAAGCTTCGGCGGACGCGGAGGAGCAGGAGGCGGCCGGTACGTCCGAGGGCGAGGCCTCTTCTGAAACGGGCGGCGAGGGCGCCCTCCTGTCGCTCTCCTTCGATACGAGTACGAGTGCCGATACCGGCAGCGACAGCAACCGAGGCGACAGCGGGCAAGGCGACAGCACGGGCGTCCTCGACGGGAGCGACGGCTTCGAGGGCTCCGGGGACTCCGTGGATCCCGATGACTCCGAGGGTGCCGAAGACAAGGCCGCGCCCGCCGCCGAGGGCGACGACGAGGCACATTCCAAGAGCGCGACCGCCGCCCCGGCCGCCTGGACCCCGCCGCCGCCCGCGCCGGAGAGCGGGCTGCCCCCGCTGCCGCCCGCGTTCCAGCCCGCGGCCCCTGCGCCCGCGCCGCAGTGGCCCGCGCCGACGCACCCCCCGGCCACCGCTGCCCCCGCGGCCTCCGCCGCCCAGGGCGAGCAGCCGGTCGAGCCCGAGGCGGCGCCCGAGCCCCAGCCCGCAGCACCGCAGGTACCGGCACCGCAGGCAGCAACACCGCAGGCACCGGCGCCGCAGCAACCCGCCCCGCAACAGCCCGCCCCCCAGCCCTGGTCCGCACCGCAGAGCGGGTACGGCTTCCCGGCCCCCGAGCCCCCTGCCTCGCCCCCGGCCCAGGCACAGGCACCGCAGCCCGGTTACGGCTTCCCGCAGCCACCCCAAGCACAGCCCCGGACACAGCCCCAGCCGCCGCAGCAGCAGGCCATGCCGCCCGCCGAGGCCCCCGTGCCGCCGCAGCAGACCGCACCGCAGCAGACCGCACCGCAGCAGCCACAACCACAGCAACAGCAACAGCAACAGCAACAGTTCCCCGCCCAGCCAGGGCCGTACCAGCACCAGCCGTCGCAGGCACAACCGCAGCCCCCCTCCCAGCAGGGGCAGTACCCGCAGGGGCAGTACCCGCAGGGGCAGTACCCGCAAGGGCCACACCCGCAGGGGCAGTACCCGCAGGGCGCATTCCCGCAGCAGCAGGCATATCCGCAGGCGCAGCCCATGCCGCCCGCCCAGCCGTACGCGCCGCACGACCCCCAGCAGCAGGAGCAGCAGGTCCCGCAGGCGGGCCCGCAGGCAGGTCAGACCCCGGTGGACCCCCGTACGGGGGCGGCCTGGCCGCAGCCGGTGCAGCACGATCAGCGTGAGCGGACCAATCCGGGGGCGCCGCTGGGCTACACGGCGGCCGTGGAGCTGTCCTCCGACCGCCTCCTGAACAACAAGAAGCAGAAGACCAAGAGCAACCGGCCGGTCGGCGGTTCGCGGTTCAGGATCGGCGGCAAGAAGGAGGAGGCGGAGCGGCAGCGGAAGCTGGAGCTGATCCGTACGCCGGTGCTGTCCTGCTACCGCATCGCCGTCATCTCGCTCAAGGGCGGTGTCGGCAAGACGACCACGACCACGGCGCTCGGTTCGACGCTCGCCAGTGAGCGGCAGGACAAGATCCTCGCCATCGACGCCAACCCGGACGCGGGGACGCTCGGGCGGCGCGTGCGGCGTGAGACGGGGGCGACGATCCGCGACCTCGTCCAGGCCATCCCGTACCTCAACTCGTACATGGACATCCGCCGCTTCACGTCGCAGGCGCCGTCCGGCCTGGAGATCATCGCGAACGACGTCGACCCGGCCGTGTCCACGACGTTCAACGACGAGGACTACCGGCGGGCGATCGACGTACTCGGCAAGCAGTACCCGATCATCCTGACGGACTCCGGTACCGGTCTGCTGTACAGCGCGATGCGCGGGGTCCTCGACCTGGCCGACCAGCTCATCATCATCTCCACGCCGTCCGTGGACGGGGCGAGCAGCGCGTCGACGACGCTGGACTGGCTGTCGGCGCACGGGTACGCGGATCTGGTCTCGCGGTCGCTCACCGTCATCTCCGGGGTGCGGGAGACCGGGAAGATGATCAAGGTCGAGGACATCGTGTCGCACTTCGAGACGCGGTGCCGGGGCGTGGTCGTCGTACCGTTCGACGAGCATCTGGCCGCCGGGGCCGAGGTCAATCTGGACATGATGCGGCCGAAGGTGCGGGAGGCGTACTTCAATCTCTCGGCGTTGGTGGCCGAGGATTTCGTGCGGGCGCAGCAGGCTCAGGGGTTGTGGACGTCGGACGGCAATCCGCCGCCTCGGGTGGCTCCGCCCATGCCCGGACAGGGGTACGCGGCTCCCGGCGGGGCGCCGGGGTGGCAGGGGGGCGCTGTTCCGCCAGGGTACGGAGCGCAGCCCGGCGCCGGGCCCGGCCCCGTACCCGGCTCCGGACACTCGGCGCCGGAGGCTCCTGGGCAGCCGCCGCAGCAGCAGCAGTAGTAGTAGTAGACGTAACCACAGCAGCCATAGACATAACCACAGCGACCACGAGGGCCCGCACCGACACGGTGCGGGCCCTCGTGGTTGCCGCCCCCCACCGACGGAAAAGCGAAACAATCGCGACGCGTCGCCCCATAACCCCACCGAATTCTCACGCCATCCTCTGGCCAGCACAGCGTCAGTGGTCTTGACCAATGCGGGTGAATTCCCGGTCAACTCGTTATTTCCGCAGGCCACATGGGGTTCATGTGCCGTTGACGCGCGATGACCGGCGCTGATACACACACATCAACCGCTGACATTCCTTGATCATGCAGTCGTAACCGGCCATCTCTGTGCAAGCGATGACGCGAGGTCACCGTCCATGGATAGACAAGATCAGCACGGCAGAAGCAGAACACGTCCCGCCCCCGCCCGCTCCCGGCTGCCTTTCGTGGCGGCGGCGGCCGCGGCCGCCGCATTCGTTCTCACGGCCGGCCTGGCCACCCCCCTCAATCCGGCGCCCCAGAAGGCGGCGGCCGAGGCAGCGGCCGAGGACGACGGCAAGAAGACCCTGACCGTCGCGGTGGCACAGAGCGTCGACTCGCTCAGCCCGTTCATCGCGCAGCGTCTGCTCAGCACCAGTATTCACCGGCTGACGTACGAGTATCTGACGAACTACGACCCCAAGGACAACCACGCGGTCCCGGCATTCGCCACGAAATGGCAGCCGTCGGCGGACAAGCTCACCTGGACGTACACCATTCGGTCCAATTCCAGGTGGTCGGACGGGAAGAAGGCGACAGCGCAGGACGCGGCCTGGACATTCAACAAAATCATGTCCAAGGAAGGCACGGCGACGGCCAACTCCAACTTCGTCACCAATTTCAGGAAGGTGACGGCCCCCTCCCCCACCCAGCTCGTCATCGAACTCAAGAAGCCGCAGTCGACCATGGCGGCCCTCGATGTCCCGATCGTCCCCAAGCATGTGTGGGAGAAGGTCGACGACATTTCGAAGTTCAACAACGACAAGGACTTCCCGGTGGTCGGGAACGGCCCGTTCGTGCTCACGGACTTCAAGGTCGACCAGTATGTGAAGCTCAGGGCGAACAAGAACTTCTGGCGGGGCGCGCCGAAGTTCGACGAGCTGGTCTTCAAGACGTACAAGGACCAGGACGCCGCCGTCGCGGCCCTGAAGAAGGGCGAGGTGTCCTTCGTGGCGGGCCAGCCGGCCCTGACGCCCGCGCAGGCGAACGGTCTCAAGGGCGAGCCGGACGTCAAGGTGAACAACGGTCCGGGCCGCCGCTTCTTCGCCCTGGCGACGAACCCGGGCGCGCGCACGCGGGACGGCAAGAAGTTCGGTGACGGCCACCCCGCGCTCCTCGACAAGCGGGTCCGTCAGGCCCTCTTCCTCTCCGTGGACAGGAAGGCGATCGTCGACAAGGTGTTCCAGGGGAACGCCGTGGAGGGCGCCGGGTACATCCCGCCGCGCTTCTCCGAGTACTCCTGGCAGCCCTCCGCCGGGCAGGAGCTCGGCTACGACCCGCAGCGGGCGGCGAAGCTGCTCGACGAGGCCGGGTACGAGAAGAAGGGCGGCAAGCGCGTGGGCAAGGACGGGAAGCCGCTGAACCTCCGGATCCTGTGCCACGCGACGGACCCGAACGACAAGGCCGTCGGCAAGTACCTCAAGGAGTGGTGGGGCGACCTCGGCATCGGTCTGAAGGTCAACTGCCTGGACGACGTGTCCGTGCCCTGGTACGCGGGCGAGTACGACCTGGCGTTCGACGGCTGGTCGGTGAACCCGGACCCGGACTTCGTGCTCGGCATCCACACCTGCGCGGCGCTGCCGGAGAAGGCGAAGGAGAGCGCGGCGACGGACAACTTCATCTGCGACAAGAAGTACGACGAGCTGTACGAGAAGCAGCTCGCGGAGTACGACCCGGCCAAGCGGGCCGGCCTGGTCAAGCAGATGGAGTCGTGGCTGTACGACTCGGGCTACATGAACGTCATCGCGTACCCGAACGCGGTGGAGGCGTACCGGACGGACCAGATCAAGTCCATCGCCACCATGCCGTCGGCGGCGGGCAACATCTACGGCCAGGACGGCTATTGGAGTTGGTGGTCGGCGGTTCCGGCGAGTGGGAAGACTTCCTCCGACGGCGGCAGCTCGACCGGTGTCATCATCGGTATCGCCGTAGCCGCGGTGGTGCTGGCAGGCGGCGGAGCCCTGTTCGCCCTGCGCCGCCGCTCGACAGCAGACGACCGTGAGTGACGAGTGAGCGACGGGTGAGCGACCATGCCGCGAGCAACCACGAGTATCGGGATTACCGCGAATACCTCCAGTATCGCCAGCATCGCGAGTACCGGATGAACCACGCCACCGCGAGTGACGCATGAGACGCCTGACTGGTGGTGACGCATGACTGGTGCCGAGAGCAACCCGGCGGCGATCCTGGCCGCCGAGGCCGAAGCAGCACGGACGGACCGAGGGGCGCCCGGCGGCCCGGCCGGGCAGGCCGGACCGCGGGGACGCCGCGACTCCGGCCCCCGGGCGCGCGACACGACCGCCTACCTCCAGTACGCGGCGGGCAAGCTGGGCGGCGCCCTGGTGTCGATGTTCGCCGTGCTCGTCACGAGCTTCTTCCTGTTCCGCCTGATCCCGGGCGACCCGGTGAAGCAGATGACGGGCGGCCGCCGGGTCTCCAGTGAGCAACTGGAGGCGATGAGGCAGGAGTTCGGTCTCGACCAGCCAGTGTGGCAGCAGTTCACGGCCTACTGCGGCAACGTCCTGACCGGCGACTTCGGCACGTCGTACCAGTTCCACGCGCCGGTGATGGACAAGATCACGGAAGCGCTGCCCGCGACGCTGTGGCTCACCGGAACGGCGTACGTCCTCTACACGCTGATCGGCATCTGGCTCGGCACACGCACGGCCTGGCGCAACGGCCGTCTTGGCGACCGCTTCCACACGGGCCTCGCGCTAACCCTGTACTCCGTGCCGTCGTTCTGGCTCGGGCTGCTGCTCATCATCACGTTCTCGGTGGGGATGGGGCCGCTGCCCGGCCTGTTCCCGACGGGCGGGATGGAGAGCGGCGACGAGAGCGGGTTCGCGTACGTGGTGGACGTGGCGCACCACATGGTGCTTCCGGTGCTCACGCTGGTCGCGGTGGGGTACGCGCAGACGCTCCTGGTGATGCGTTCGTCGCTGCTCGACGAGATGGGCAGCGACTATCTGACGACGGCTCGGGCGAAGGGGCTGAGGGACGACCTGGTGCGGCGCAGGCACGCGGTGCCGAACGCGCTGCTCCCGACGGTCACGCTGATGTTCGTGAACCTCGGCACGGTGGTGGCGGGCGCGATCCTGGTGGAGACGGTGTTCTCCTGGCCGGGGCTCGGCGGGCTGTTCTACCAGGCGCTGAGCGTCCCGGACCTGCCGCTGGTGCAGGGGCTCTTCTTCGTCTTCGCCACGGCGGTGATCCTGATGAACACGGTGGCCGACGTGATCTATCCGCTGCTCGATCCCAGGGTGGGCCGATGACGACCGAGACGGCATCAGTTCCGGCACCGCAGGAGCCGGAGAACGCCGAGGGCAACCGGCCGCCGCAGGAGGTGAAGAGCCCCCGGGCCCTGGCCTGGACGCGCAGGCGGCACTCGGCGGCCCGCTTCTGGCGGGAGTACCGCACGCACCGGGCGGGAGTCGTCGGGCTCGCGGCGCTCGTGCTGATCGCCCTCGCGGCGCTCGGCGCGCCGCTCCTCGTGGGATCCGACGCGCAGAGCGTGACGGAGGCGCCGGGCGAGGCCATGCAGGCGCCGAGCGGCGAGTTCCCACTGGGCACGGACCAGTTCGGCCGTGATCTGCTGGCGCTGCTCGTGTGGGGCGCGCGGATCTCACTGACGGTGGGCCTGCTCGCGGCGTTCCTCTCCGTGGCCATCGGTACGGTCGTGGGGATCACGGCGGGCCACTACCGGGGCTGGTACGCGACCGTGATCATGCGGGTCACGGACTGGTTCCTGGTGATGCCGACGCTGGTCCTCGCGATCGCCCTCGCGTCCGTGATGGACCGTTCCGTGTGGACGATCATCCTGGCGATCGGGGTGACGACGTGGCCGACGACGGCACGCCTGGTGCGCGCGCAGACCCTCGCCGTGGAGTCACGGCCGTACATCGAGCGGGCGCGGGCGCTCGGCGGCGGGCACGGTCACATCATGGCCCGGCACGTGCTGCCGAACGTGATGCCGCTGGTGCTCGCGCAGACCACGCTGGTCATCTCCAGCGCGATCCTGACCGAGGCGACCCTTGCGTTCCTCGGCCTCGGCGACCCGACGGTGGTGTCGTGGGGCGGTCTGCTCCAGGACGCCCGTGAGGCGGGCGCGGTGAGCGCGGGCGACTGGTGGTACCTGGCGCCGCCCGGCATCGCGATCGCCGTGGTCGCGCTCGCGTTCACGCTGTGCGGGCGGGCCGTGGAGTCCGTGCTCAACCCGAGGCTGGGAGTGTCCCGTTGACGACTGACGGACTGCTGACCGACGTACCGCCCACCGCCGTACCGCCGACCGACCGACTGCTGGACGTACGGAACCTCACCGTGACGTACGCGACGGGTGCCGCCGCGGTCCGCGGGGTCGACCTCTCCGTGGCCGCCGGGCAGAAGCTGGGCGTGGCGGGCGAGTCGGGCTGCGGCAAGTCGACGCTGGCGCTCGCGCTGCTGCGGCTGCTGCCCGCGGGGACGAAGGTGACCGGCGAGATCCTGCTCGACGGTGAGGACGTGCTCACGATGAAGTGGGGCCGGGTGCGGGCGGTGCGCTGGGCGGGCGCGTCGATCGTGTTCCAGGGCGCGATGCACTCCCTGAACGCGGTGCACCGCATCGGTGACCAGATCGCCGAGCCGATCGTGCTGCACAAGAAGGCGACACCCGCGGGCGCGAAGAAGAGGGCCCGGGAGCTCCTGGAGCACGTGGGCCTGCCGGGCGCCCGCGCGGACGCCTATCCGCACGAGCTGTCCGGGGGCCAGCGCCAGCGCGTGATGATCGCGATGGCGCTGGCCTGCGACCCCCGTCTGATCGTCGCGGACGAGCCCACGACGGCCCTCGACGTCATGATCCAGGCGCAGATCCTGCGCCTCATCGAGCAGCTCGTCACCGACCAGGACCTGGGCCTGATCATGATCAGCCACGACCTGGCGGTGCTCTCCGACACCTGTGACCGGCTCGCGGTGATGTACGCGGGCCGGGTGGTGGAGGAGGGACCGGCGCAGGAGGTGTACGAGCGGGCGCAGCACCCCTACGGCAAGGCCCTGTCGGCGGCGTTCCCGCGCGTCGGGGACCTCTCGTCGCGGTTCGCGCCGCGCGGTCTGCCCGGTGACCCGCCCGACCCGGCGGCGCTGCCGTCCGGCTGCACGTTCCACCCGCGGTGCGCCGTGGCCCTCGACACGTGCGCCACGGAGGACCAGGTGCTGCGCGTGGCGGGCGCCGAGCGCTGGGCGGCGTGCGTGCACGTGGGCGCGCCGGGGCGGCCGGAACCGGCCGCGGAGGGCGCGCGATGACCTGCGTCCGCCCCTCGCGCGCTTTCCGCGTACGGGTCCCGGGTCGGGGCCCCGCGCACGCCGCAGTGCCCCCGTCCCGCGCCGCGCACGCCGCAGTCTCCCCGCCCCGCGCCGCGCATGCCGAAGTGCCCCCGTCCCGCGCCGCGCACCCCCCGGCGCACACCGCGAACCGTCCGCTCGGGTCCCCGGCCGTGAGGAGCAGCGCATGACGACCGAAGCCACCGCAGGGACGGCCACGGAGCCGGGTGCCGTCGCGCCCCTGCTCTCGGCCTCCGACCTGCACATCACGTTCCCGGGGCGCCGGGGCGCCGACCCGGCGCGCGCGGTGGACGGCGTGGACCTGGACATCCGCCCCGGCGAGATCGTCGCGCTCGTCGGCGAGTCGGGCTGCGGCAAGACGACGCTCGCGCGGTCCCTGCTCGGCCTCGTCCCGCCCACGTCCGGGCGGGTCACGTTCAGCGGTCAGCCGCTCGACTACCGCTCCCGGGCCCTGAAGGCGTACCGCAAGCGCGTCCAGCTCGTGCTCCAGGATCCGAGCGGTTCGCTCAATCCCCGGCACACCGTGTACGAGGCCGTCGCCGAGGGGCTGCGCATCCACAAGTACGGCGGTGACGAGCGGGCCGCGGTCGGCGGGGCGCTCGCCCGGGCCGGGCTGCGGCCGCCCGAGCGGTTCTTCCTGCGCTACCCGCACGAGCTGTCCGGCGGGCAGCGGCAGCGCGTCGTCATCGCGGGCGCCCTGGTCCTGCAACCGGAGCTGATCGTCGCGGACGAGCCCGTCGCCTCGCTCGACGCGTCCGTGCGCGGGGAGATCCTCGCGCTGATCCTGCGGCTGCGCGCGGAACTCGGTCTCTCCGCGCTCGTGGTGACCCACGACCTGGGTCTCGCCTGGAACATCGCGGACCGGGTGGCGGTGATGTACCTGGGCCGGATCGTCGAGACCGGGCCGGTCGAGCGGGTCCTCACGGCCCCTCAGCACCCTTACACCCAGGCCCTGTTGTCGGTGCTGCCGGAGGCGGAGGGGGAGCCGGTGGTGCTCACCGGGGAGCCGCCGGATCCGTCCCGGGTGCCGGCCGGGTGCCGGTTCCACGCGCGGTGCCAGGTTCTCGCCGGGGGCGCGGCGGAGCGGGCCGGGGTCTCGGAGGACTGTCGTACGCGGGACCTTCCGGTGCTTTCCGGCTCCGCGGGGGCGCAGGTTGCCTGTCACTGGGCGGTTGCCCGGGGGTGACCTTGCGGTCGGCTTGGGGTGGAGTCGGGTGGCCCTGCGGTCTGCTGACCCTGCGGTCTGCTGGCCCTGCGGTCTGCTGGCCCAGCTGTTCGGCTGACCCTGCGGTCTGCTGGCCGTCGATCGCCCTTCGGGCTCGTCCTCAAACGCCGGACGGGCTGAAAGATGCTCGCCCCGCAGGCAACGGCGAGGCTACCGGACGGATTGAAAGATGCTCGCCCCGCAGGCAACGGCGAGGCTGCCAGACGGGCTGAAAGATGCTCGCCCGGCGGGCAACCGCGAGGCTGCCAGACGGGCTGAAAGATGCTCGCCCCGCAGGCAACCGCGAGGCTACCGGACGGATTGAAAGATGCTCGCCCCGCAGGCAACGGCGAGGCTGCCAGACGGGCTGAAAGATGCTCGCCCGGCGGGCAACCGCGAGGCTGCCAGACGGGCTGAAAGATGCTCGCCCCGCAGGCAACGGCGAGGCTGCCGGGCGAGCTGGAAGACTCACCCGGCAGACAGGCTGAAGAAGCTCACCCGACAGGTGCTGGCAAGGCTGCCGGGCGGACTGCCGAGGCTCGCCCGGCAGGCAGAAGACAGGCTGTCGGGCGGGCTGGAGAATGCTCGACCGGCGAGGTGAGCGCACCGCGTGCGCTCAGCTCTGTGCGGACTCGATCAGGTCGCGGGACTTCTTCACGTCGTCCGCCATCGCGACCAGGAGCTGGTCGATGGAGTCGAACTTGGCCTGGCCGCGGACGAAGGCGAGGAAGTCGACGGCCACGTGCAGGCCGTACAGGTCGAGGCCGACGCGGTCGATGGCGTAGGCCTCGACCGTGCGCTCGGTGCCGTCGAACGTGGGGTTGGTGCCCACGGAGATCGCCGCGGGCATCGCCTCGCCGTCGGCGTGCAGCCAGCCCGCGTAGACGCCGTCGGCGGGGATCGCGGTGTGCGGCAGGGTTTCGACGTTGGCGGTGGGGAAGCCCAGTTCACGGCCCCGCTGGGCGCCGCGCACGACCACGCCCTCCACGCGGTGCGGTCGGCCGAGGATCTCGTGGGCCCCTGCGACGTCCCCCTCGGCGATGAGGCGCCGGGTGAGCGTGGACGAGAAGGGCTGCCCCCCGCCCGCGGTGCCGCTCACGTACAGGTCGACGACCTCGACGTCGTAGTCGTAGGTGCGGCCGAGCTCGGCGAGGACCTCCACGTTGCCCGCGGCGCGGTGGCCGAAGCGGAAGTTGGGGCCCTCGACGACGGCGCGGGCGTGCAGCTTGTCGACGAGGACCTTCACCACGAAGTCGGCGGGCGACAGCTTCGAGAACTCGGTGGTGAAGGGCAGGATGAGGACGGCGTCCACACCGAGCTCCGCCATCAGCTCCGCGCGCCGGTGGTGCGGGGCGAGCAGCGGCGGATGGCTGCCGGGCCGCACGACCTCACTCGGGTGCGGGTCGAAGGTGACGACCACCGCGGGCACGCCGAGCTCGCGGGCGCGGGCCACCGCACGGCCGATGATGAGCTGGTGACCGCGGTGCACACCGTCGTAGGAACCGATGGTGACGACGCTGCGCCCCCAGTCCTGGGGGATGTCCTCCAAGCCACGCCAGCGCTGCACTGTCTTCGCTCCTCGCCGAACCCGTGTATGTATCCGTACGCGCGCGTACGTCTGTACGTTCACTGCCGATGTACGTTCACTGCCGATTGCGCAGGTCTAAGACTGCCATGCCGACAGATTGTCGACCGCATCGGCCGGGGTGGCGGACCTCACGCCGACACCGGGACGGCGCCCGCCGACTGCGCCACGGTACGCCGGGCGCTCGGCCCGACCAGGGCGGCCCAGGCGTCCGGGGCGTCGGTGAGCCAGCTGGTCAGCCGCGCCGCGAAGCCCGGCACGCGCTGCGCGAGGTCGACGAGGACCCGGTCGGAACGGGTGGCTCCGTCCGGTGTGCGGCCGAACAGCAGGACGGCGCGGCGCACCAGGTCCCGGTCGCCCTCCGCGCCGCCGCCACGGCCGCCGACCGCGCGCAGCAGGGCCTCGAAGACCGGGTGCTCCCGTTCGCCGGCGAGCAGCAGGTCGAGCAGTTCGCTCCGCAGGGGCCGGGAGCCGGGGGTTCCGGGCGCGGCGAGCACAGGGGCGAGCGCGACCCGTACGTCCACGCCACGGCCGCGCAGCAACCCGGCGACCAGCGGGAACAGTTCGTCCCGCACCTCGGTGCCCTGTTCGAGGCGCAGGTCCACGTACGCCGCGGCGTCCGCGGCGGCACGGGGGCACTGCTCCACCTGGTCCTGTACGAGCTCCGCGACGCGCCGCGCGAGGGTGGGCGACGTCACGTGGGCGAGGCTGCGCAGGATGTCGCCGGTGCCGGTGTCCCGGGTGCGCAGGCGGGCTCGGAAGGCGTCGAGCACGGGCTCGGGGTCGGTGGCGAGCACGGCGGCGAGGGCGCTCGCGGGCAGGCTCGGGTCGCCGTCGGCGAAGCGCTTCAGGGCGCGCGGCAGGAAGCGGGCGCGGGAGTACGGGTCGCGTACGAGCAGGGCGAGGGCCACGCCGTGCAGGGCGTCGTCGGAGGTGTGGGAGAGCAGGGCCTGGGCGGCGTACCGCAGGAGGCGACGGTCGGCCTCGCCGGTGGCGTGCGGCGCGGTGCGCGGCGCGTACGTGGCGGCGGCGATGCGGCGGGCGGGGCGCGCGTCGTGGGCCCAGCGGTCGACGGCGCGGCAGAGCGCGGACGGCTCGTCCTCGGTGAGCGCGCCGAGCAGTTCCTCGGCGCGCGGGTGCCCGCAGTCGGCCAGGGCTTCGGTGAGGTCGTCGACGGCGCGGTGCCGGTGGGTGTGGAGCAGGGCCTGCGCGGCGGAGGCCACCGTTGCCTCCGGGGCGGCGCGCAGGGGCCGCTCGTCGGCGAACCAGCGGGTGAGGTGGCGCTGCACGGCGGCGGGCTCGGCGGCGAGACGCTCGGCGACGGCGTCCAGGCAGCGGCGCCGTCCGGCACGGGGCGGGCCGTCGTGCACCACGGCGGCCCGCAGCAACTCGTACCGCCCCGCCTCCGGCAGCGGCAGCGCAAGCCAGAACTCGGGGCCGAACTCCCTGCGGGCGGCGATCCGTTGCAGCAGATCGCCGTACGGGGACGCGTCGGGCACCCGGAGCAGCGTCTCCCGCAGCAGGTACCGGGCCCACCACGTGGCGTCCTCCGTGCCGTTCGAGGGGGTGGGACGAGGTGTGGGCGAGGGGCCTGACGTGGGCTCGGGGGAGGTACCGGGCGGCGGCCCGAGCGCCGACAACGCCGACGGGGGCGACACGGCCGACAGAGCCGACAGAGCCGACAGGAGATGCCCCAGCCGAACCCCCAGCTCGGCGACCCCGCGCTGTCGTTCCAGTTGGAGAAGTGCCTGGAGGACCGGGCCCGCCCGGTGGCGCGGCACCGGGAGCGGCCTCGGCGCGGGGACGGCGGTGCCCGGCTGCGCGTACCGCAGGACCAGGGACGTGAGGGCGCCGTCCACGTCGAGGTGGAGGCCCTGAATCCAGTCCCCCACCTCCTCGTGGGCGAAGCGGTAGCCGCCTCCGGCCGGGACGAGGAGGCCCTCGGTGAGGACCGCTGAGGCCCAGCCGGTACAGGCGTCGAAGCCCTTGCCGGGGAGGGCGCCCCACGGGAAGACCTCTTCGAAGGCGGTGCGGTCGAGCTGGCCCTGGCCGGGGCCGAGGCAGCGTCTGGCCGCCTCGTGGACCTGCCCGGACACCTTCGCGGCGAGCCGTCGCACGGCGGTCCCGCGCAGCCCGCTCTCGGCGGCGAGACGGACGGCGATCCGCAGGCCGAGCAGGTCGAGGTAGGCGGCGAACACGTCCTGGCGTGTGGGCTGCCCGATGAGGCCGGTGGGACCGGTGGGACCGGTGGCGCTGGTGGGACCGGTGGGACCGGTGGGACGAGTGAACCCCGATGGACCCGAAAGATCCGAGAGACCCGAGAGACCGGTGACGTCAGCGGCGTCAGCGGCGTCAGCGGCATCGGCGGCATCGGCGACACCGGCGACACCGGCGGTATCAACGACATCGGCCGGAAGCGCCGACACCACCTCCGCGAGCAGCCGGAGGGCCAGCGGATGGCGGGCGTCAGCGTCGGCCAGCGCCCCTTCCGGGATGCCGAACCGGGCCCGCGCGCCCTGCGCCTGCGCGTCCGGCAGCGCACCGAGGCGCACACAGCCGACGAGCCCGCCACCCCGTTCACCGTTCGTGTCGTCGCCCACGCCGCGGGCCACGCCACCGGCCACCCCGCTGCTCACACCATCGGCCATGCCACCGGCCACCCCGCTGCTCACGCCACCCGCCACGCCCCTGACCGTGCCCTCGTCCGGGCCCGGGGTGTGCAGCAGGGCCGGCGGGAAGTGGGCGCCCGCCTCCTCCCAGTACTCCGCGCGGCAGGCCACGACGAGTCGGGTGCCGGTGTCCCGCAGCCAGCCCGCCGTCCCGGCGCTCCACGCGGCGAGGCGGTGCGCGAGCACGGGCGGCATCTCCTCGGGGCCGTCGAGGAGCAGCATCAGGGGCCGCCCCGCGTCCCGCAGGAGGCGGGCGACACGGCCCGCCGAGATGTCCCCGAGCCCGTCGTCGCCGCCGGCGGTGGCGTCCGAGGCGGCGAGGATGCGTCCGGCCCGCTCCAGGGCGCGGGCGACGGCGTCGGCCACGGAGGTGTCGGTCGCCCGCAGGTCGGCGCCGCGCAGCCACACGGTGGGGGCGGGCTCGGCCCCCCGGGCGCGGCGGGCGGCGAGCGCGGCCAGCTCCGTGGTGCGGCCGGTGCCGGGGTCGCCGACGAGGCCGAGTACGCGTGCGGGGCCCCCGGCGAAGCGGGCGAACTCGCGGGCCGTGTCGGGCCGTTCGACGGGCCCGGGGTCCAGGGCGCGGGGGCCGTCGGAGCCGACCGAGGTGGCCGTGAGATGCAGGGCGCCCGCCAGGTTCAGGTCCCGGCCGTAGCCGGGCACGGTGGCGGCGTTGCGTGCCAGGAGGCGGGCGAGCGGCCCGCCGGGGTCGGCGGCGGCCGCGGGCGCCAGCGGCACGGCGAAGCCCGCCGAGCGGTGCGGGGCCTGCATGGCGGTGGCGACGACGCCGAGGACGGCTCCGGTGGCGGCGTCCACGACGGGCCCGCCCGCGGCACCGCCGCCGAGCCGCAGCGCGTCGGCGCCGTCCGTGCCGATGGCCAGCTCCAGGGCGCCGTCCAGGAGGTGGAAGCGGTCCGTGGCGGTGTACGTCACGGCGGCCGGACCGAGGATCCTGGCCTGCCGCCAGCCGCGGGCCGCGACGCGTACGTAGGTGCCGACGGCCACCGGGCCGCGCGCGGTGACCGGCAGCGGACGCAGGCCGAGCCCTTCGGTGCGGACGAGGGCGAGGTCGGACTCCGGGAGCGCGGTGACCGCGTCGTCGGTGACGAGGCAGGTGCGCTCGCCCGCCGCGTGCAGCACTATGCGGGCGAGTCCGTCGACCGCCTCGTGGCTGGTGACGACCGTGCCGTGCTCGTCGGCGGCGAAACCGTGGCCGCGCGGGCGTCCTGCCAGGTCGCAGATCCACACCAGGGAGCGCTCGGGCTCCCGCCACGCGCCCCGCCCCGCCGTCCACGCGCCGGACCGCGCACCACGGTCGAGACGCCCACGGCGCCCGCCAGAGCCGCCGCGCTCACCACGACCACCGGCCCCGCCACGCTCATCGCCCTCGGACCGGTCACGCTCACCACGACCACCGGCACCGGGCCCGCCGCTGTCGCCCCGGTCACCGTCACGCCCGTCCCGCGCCCTCATGTCGCCCCGGCTGTCCCGGACCCGCGGGCCCCGTCCCGCCATGCTCGAACCTCCCAGCCGCACCCCGTTCTTCGACCGTAGGTCGGGGATGATCAGCTGGACAGAACGCGAGCCGAACGCGCCCCCTTCCACTCCCTCGGTTCACTCCGAGCGCTGGTCCAAAGGGGTGAATCCGCAGGCGGGGGTGGACAGACCTTCATGGGGGAGCGAGTGGGGGGACTGTGGAGCGGCGGGCCGAAGCCCGCCGCTCCACACACCGTCAGAAGGTGGCGAGGCTCTTCGCCTTGCCCCTCGACTCCTCGGCCAGGACCAGGAAGCGCCCTTCGGGCCCGAAGACGGCCACGGGACCGGCGCCCGCGTACTCGTCCGGCATCTCGATGCGTACGCCGTTGCCGAGCAGCCGCGCGCGCCGCTCGTCGACGTCCCAGCGGGGGAACGCCGTGGCGGCGGCCTCGGCGACCGGCATCACCGTCAGCTCCTCCTGGAGCTGGTCGATGGTCCGGGCGGCGTCCAACTTGTACGGGCCGACGCGGGTGCGGCGCAGCGCCGTGAGGTGGCCGCCGACGCCAAGGTCCGCGCCGAGATCGCGGGCGAGCGCCCGGATGTACGTGCCCGACGAGCAGACGACGGACACGACCAGGTCGAGGACGGGGGTGCCGTCGTCGGCGACCGCGTCCCTGATGTCGTACACCTGGAACGAGGAGACCCTGACCGGGCGGGCCGGGATCTCGAAGTCCTCGCCCTGCCGGGCCCGTGCGTAGGACCGCTTGCCGTCGATCTTGATGGCGCTGACCTTCGACGGGACCTGCATGATGTCGCCGGACAGCTTGGCGATGCCCGCGTCGACGGCGTCCCGCTTGACGCCGGAGGCGTCGGCGGAACCGGTGATCTCGCCCTCCGCGTCGTCCGTGACGGACGACTGGCCGAGGCGGATCGTGCCGAGATACTCCTTCTCGGTGAGGGCGAGGTGGCCGAGCAGCTTGGTGGCGCGCTCGACGCCGAGCACGAGGACACCGGTCGCCATCGGGTCCAGGGTGCCCGCGTGTCCGACGCGGCGGGTCTTCGCGATGCCCCGCATCTTGGCGACCACGTCGTGCGAAGTGAAGCCGGACGGCTTGTCGACGATGACAAGGCCGTCCGGCGTGGTCCCACTGGTACTGCGCTTGCTCATCGGGAAGCGTCGCCGCCCTTGTCCTGGCCGGCGTCCTCCGCGGTCTCCGCCGCGGCTTCCTCGTCTTCGTCCTCGGGCTTGCGGTACGGGTCCGCGCCGCCCGCGAACTCGGCGCCCGCGGAGGCCTCGCGGACCTTCGCGTCGGAGGCGCGGGCCCGGTCGAGGAGGTCCTCGATGGCCCGTGCGTTGTCCGGGAGGGCGTCCGCCACGAAGGTCAGCGTCGGCGTGAACTTCACGCCCGCCGCGCGGCCGACCTCGGAGCGGAGGACGCCCTTGGCGCTCTCCAGGCCCGCGGCCGCTGCCGCGCGCTCCTCGTCGTCCCCGTAGACCGTGTAGAAGACGGTCGCCTCCCGCAGGTCACCCGTGACCCGGGTGTCCGTGATGGTGACATGCGAGCCGAGCCGCGGGTCCTTGATCCCGCGCTGCAGCTTCTGGGCCACCACCTCTCGGATGAGGTCCGCCAGCCTCTTCGCCCGCGCGTTGTCGGCCACTGCTCCGTCTCCTTCTGTGCTGTGCTCGCCGCTGGTCGTTCATGTCGTTCAGTCGTCGTCTTCGCCGTGGAACCGCCGCCGTACCGACAGCAGCTCCACTTCGGGCCGGGCGGCGACGAGCCGTTCGCACCGGTCCAGCACGTCCGTCACGTGCCCTGCGTCCCCGGAGACCAGCGCGAGGCCGATCTCGCTCCTGCGGTGCAGTTCCTGATGGCCGACCTCCGCCGCGCTCACCGCGTACTTCCGCTGGAGTTCCGCCACGATCGGGCGGACGAGGGAGCGTTTCTCCTTCAGCGAATGTACGTCGCCGAGGAGCAGGTCGAAGGACAGAGTCCCCACATACATATGTGTGCCGGATGACCCGCCGGTGCGGGATCGCGCCCTGCGCACGGTTGGCAGGGTCACCTGAACCGTACAACGAGCGCCCCTTCCGCCACGACGGAGTTTCGCCCTCACCGCCCCCGCCCGTCCCGTACCGGGGGCTGCGCCCCGGCCCCGCCGTCGCGCTGACGCGCTCGTCCTCAATCGCCGGACGGGCTCAGACTTTCGCCGGAGCGGCGGGATCTCAGCCCGTCCGGCGTCTGAGGACGAGGCGCGAAGCGCCGAAAAGCACGGGTAAACGGGGGCGGGGGGTGCCCGGGGAACTCCCCGGGCACCCCCCACCGCGAACGCTAAGCCCGCGGCTTCTCGCGCATCTCGTACGTCGCGATGACGTCGTCGACCTTGATGTCGTTGAAGTTGCCGAGGTTGATACCGCCCTCGAACCCTTCGCGGATCTCGGTGACGTCGTCCTTGAAGCGACGCAGGCCCTCGATGTTGAGGTTCTCCGCGATGACCTTGCCATCGCGCAGGAGCCGGGCCTTGGTGTTGCGCTTGACCTCGCCGGAGCGGATGAGCACACCCGCGATGTTGCCCAGCTTGGACGAGCGGAAGACCTCGCGGATCTCCGCCGTACCCAGCTCGACCTCTTCGTACTCCGGCTTGAGCATGCCCTTGAGGGCCGCCTCGATCTCCTCGATGGCCTGGTAGATCACCGAGTAGTAGCGGACGTCGACGCCCTCGCGCTCCGCCATCTGCGCGGCACGGCCTGCCGCACGGACGTTGAAGCCGATGACGATGGCGTCGGAGCCCATCGCCAGGTCGATGTCCGACTCGGTGACCGCACCCACACCGCGGTGCAGGACGCGGATGTCGACCTCTTCGCCGACGTCCAGCTGGAGCAGGGAGGACTCGAGAGCCTCGACGGAACCGGAAGCGTCACCCTTGATGATGAGGTTGAGCTGCTGGATCTCGCCGGCCTTGAGCACCTTGTCCAGGTCCTCGAGGGAGACACGGCGCACGCGCTTGGCGAACGCGGCGTTCCGCTCGCGGGCGGCACGCTTCTCGGCGATCTGACGGGCCGTACGGTCCTCGTCGACGACCAGGAAGTTGTCGCCGGCACCCGGGACGTTGGTGAGACCGAGGACGAGGACCGGGGTCGAGGGACCCGCCTCCTCCACGTTCTCGCCCTTGTCGTCGAGCATCGCGCGGACTCGGCCGTACGCGTCACCGGCGACCATCGTGTCGCCGACGCGGAGCGTACCGCGCTGGACGAGGACGGTCGCGACGGCGCCGCGGCCCTTGTCGAGGTGGGCCTCGATGGCGATGCCCTGCGCGTCCTGCTCCGGGTTGGCCCGCAGGTCGAGCGAGGCGTCCGCGGTCAGGACCACGGCTTCGAGCAGCTGCTCGATGTTGGTGCCCTGGCGCGCGGAGATGTCGACGAACATCGTGTCGCCGCCGTACTCCTCGGCCACCAGACCGAACTCGGTGAGCTGACCGCGCACCTTGGTCGGGTCGGCGCCCTCGACGTCGATCTTGTTGACCGCGACCACGATCGGCACGTCGGCCGCCTTGGCGTGGTTCAGCGCCTCGATCGTCTGCGGCATCACACCGTCGTTGGCCGCCACCACGAGGATCGCGATGTCGGTCGACTTCGCACCGCGGGCACGCATGGCGGTGAACGCCTCGTGACCCGGGGTGTCGATGAAGGTGATCGCGCGGTCCTCGCCGTTGACCTCGGTCGCGACCTGGTAGGCACCGATGTGCTGGGTGATGCCACCGGCCTCGCCCGCGACCACGTTGGTCTTGCGGATCGCGTCGAGGAGTCGGGTCTTTCCGTGGTCGACGTGACCCATGACGGTCACCACCGGCGGACGCGAGACCAGGGCCTCGTCGCCGCCCTCGTCCTCACCGAACTCGATGGAGAACGACTCGAGCAGCTCGCGGTCCTCCTCCTCGGGGCTGACGATCTGAACCGTGTAGTTCATCTCGTCGCCGAGGAGCTGCAGCGTCTCGTCGGAGACGGACTGCGTGGCCGTGACCATCTCGCCGAGGTTCATCATCACCGCGACGAGCGACGCCGGGTTGGCGTTGATCTTCTCGGCGAAGTCGGTGAGGGACGCACCGCGCGACAGGCGAACGGTCTCGCCGTTGCCGCGGGGCAGCATCACGCCGCCGACCGACGGGGCCTGCATGGCCTCGTACTCCTGGCGCCTCTGCCGCTTCGACTTGCGACCGCGCCGCGCGGGACCGCCGGGACGGCCGAAGGCGCCCTGCGTGCCACCGCGGCCACCGGGACCGCCGGGACGGCCACCGAAGCCGGGACGGCCGCCGAAGCCACCGCCGCCGCCGGGACGGCCGGCACCGCCGCCACCGCCCGGACCACCGGGACGGCCGGCGAAGCCGCCGCCACCGCCACCGGGACCGCCGGGACGACCGGCGAAGCCGGGACGGCCACCGCCGCCGCCACCGGGACGACCGCCGCCGCCGGGACCGCGGCCACCGCCGGGGCCGCCGCCGGGACGCGGGCCCGCGGCGGGACGCTGCGGCATCATGCCGGGGTTCGGACGGTTGCCGCCGGGGCCACCGCCCGGACGCGGCGCCTGCGGGCGCGGCATGCCGGCCGGGGACGGACGCGCGCCGCCCTGGCCCTGGGGACGGGGACCACCCTGGCCGCCGCCTTGTCCGCCCTGCGGACGGGGACCGCCGCCGGGCGCGCCGGGGCCGCCCTGGCCGCCGGGACGCGGGGCGCCGCCCGGACGGGGCGCCTGCGGGCGCGCCATGCCGGTGGAGCCGCCGGAGGTGAAGGGGTTGTTGCCCGGACGCGGTCCCGCGGGACGGCCGCCGGGACGGGGGGCGCCACCCTGGCCGCCGGGGCGCGGCGCGCCCTGGCGGTCGCCGCGGTCGCCCCTGTCACCACGGTCGCCGCCGCGCTGACCCTGGCCGGGCGCCGGACGGGCACCGGGCTTCGGGGCACCGGGACGGGCGCCGGGGCGCGGGGCGGACGGGGCCTGGGAACCGCCGCCGGAGGACGCCGCGGGAGCGGCGGGCGGGGCGGTGAACTCGGGCGCGGCCGGGGCCGGGGCGGCCGGAGCCGCCGGGGCAGGCTTGGGCGCTGGGGGCTTGGGACCCGGCGTCGGGCGCGGGCCCGGGGTCGCCGGGGCGGCGGGCCTGTCGGCGGCCGGCTCGGCGGGCTTGTCGGCGGCAGGCGGCTTGGGGGCCGCCGGACGGGGCGCGGCGGGCCGCGGGGCCGCCTGCGCCGGGGAGGGGGCGGCCGGCTTCGCGGCGGCCTTGCGCGGGGCGGGCTTCGCGGACTTGCCGGAGCCGTTGCCCTGCTGGAATGCGTCAGTCAGTTTGCGTACTACGGGCGCCTCGATCGTCGAGGACGCCGAACGTACGAATTCACCGAGTTCTTGGAGCTTGGCCATGACGGCCTTGCTCTCCACTCCGAACTCCTTGGCGAGTTCGTATACCCGGACCTTAGCCACTTCGCTCCTTTTAGGTCCGGGTTACGCCGGACCGTCGCTACTTCATGGGCGTACTCATCGCGTGCTCATCGAGTGCTCATCGCAATCTCGACCTACTTCCAACTCGCGGGGTACCAGGGCCGCACGGGGTTCCGTGCGACACGTCTTACGGTGTTGCCTGCTGGGCAACGGTCTCGGCTGCCTCGACATTCCCGCGCAGTTCCGCGGTGTCGAGCGGTCCCTGGACCCGGAAGGCCCGGGGGAACGCCCGGCGGCGGAGCGCCAGATCGAGACAGACCAGGGCGGGGTGCACATAGGCACCCCGGCCGGGCAGCGTACCGCTTGGGTCGGGGACACATGTGCCCTCGACCGCCACGATGCGCAGCAGCTCGCTCTTGGCCGCTCGCTCCCGGCACCCCACACACGTGCGTTCAGGGCATGCGCGGGCATGCGTCCGGCCAGACACGCTTAAGTCTACCTCCCCGCACCGACCTCGCCCCTTTGGGGCAGAAATCGAACGACTGTTGTCTTGATCAGTACCTGACCGGGTGCGGCCGGTCATGGCACGACAGGGTGCTGCGGGGTGCTCTGGGGCGCTCCGCAGCGCTCCAGAGCGCTCCAGGGCACTCGGCCCGCGCTCAGTCCTCCGCGCCGGGACCGTCGGACCCGGAGCGGCCGGTGTGCGCCTGCCCCTCAGGCACCTCGGTGTCCGGGCGGATGTCGATGCGCCAGCCGGTGAGCCGGGCCGCGAGGCGGGCGTTCTGGCCCTCCTTGCCGATCGCCAGCGAGAGCTGGTAGTCGGGCACGGTCACGCGGGCGGAGCGGGCGGCCAGGTCGACGATCTCGACCTTGCTGACACGGGCCGGGGAGAGCGCGTGGGCGACCATGTCGGCCGGGTCCTCCGACCAGTCCACGATGTCGATCTTCTCGCCGTTGAGCTCACCCATGACGTTGCGCACCCGGCTGCCCATCGGGCCGATGCAGGCGCCCTTGGCGTTGAGGCCCGAGCGGGTCGAACGGACCGCGATCTTGGTGCGGTGACCGGCCTCGCGGGCGATCGCGGCGATCTCCACGGAGCCGTCGGCGATCTCCGGCACCTCGAGCGCGAACAGCTTCTTGACCAGGTTCGGGTGGGTGCGCGACAGGGTCACGGACGGGCCGCGGACGCCCTTGGCCACCCGGACGACGTAGGAGCGCAGGCGCATGCCGTGGCGGTACTCCTCGCCCGGCACCTGCTCCTGCACGGGCAGGATGGCCTCCAGCTTGCCGATGTCGACCAGGACGTTCTTCGGGTCGCGGCCCTGCTGGACGACGCCGGTGACGATGTCGCCCTCGCGGCCGGCGTACTCACCGAGCGTCGCGTCGTCCTCGGCGTCGCGCAGCCGCTGCAGGATGACCTGCTTGGCGGTGGTGGCGGCGATGCGGCCGAAGTCGGACGGGGTGTCGTCGAACTCGCGGGGCTCCTGCCCCTCCTCGAGGTCGTCGGGGTCCTCCTTCGCCCACACCGTCACGTGGCCGCTGTCGCGGTCGAGCTTCACGCGCGCGTGGCGGCGGCTTCCCTCGGTGCGGTGGTAGGCGATGAGGAGGGCCGACTCGATCGCCTCGACAAGGAGGTCGAAGGAGATCTCCTTCTCCCGTACCAGACCCCGCAGGGCACTCATGTCGATGTCCACGGCTACGCCTCCTCCTCTTCCTTCATGTCCTTCTTGTCCTTGCGGTTGAACTCGACCTGCACGCGCGCCTTGTCGATCTCGGCGAAGGCGAGGCGGCGCGCGGTGGGCTTGCGGCCCTTCACACCGGGCACCTCCAGGTCAAGACCCTCGTCGTCCACGGTGAGGATGCGGGCGACGAGCTCGCCGCCCTCCGCCAGCTGGAACTTCACCAGGCGGTCCACGGCACGCACGTAGTGGCGGTGTTCGGTCAGGGCGCGCTCGGCGCCGGGGGACCCGACCTCCAGGTCGTACTCCCCCTCGCCCATGACGTCGCTCTCGTCGAGCTTCGCGGAGAGCAGGCGGCTCACTTCCGCGATCGTGTCGAGGTCCACGCCGTCCTCGGAGTCGATGACGACTCGCAGCACTCGCTTGCGTCCGACCGGGGCCACTTCGATCTCTTCGAGATCGAGGTCCTGGGAGCTGACGAGCGGTTCCAGCAGTTCTCGCAGCCTCTCGCTCTGGGTGGTGCTCATCCGGGTGACTCCTCGGCCGCGTGTGCTGTTGTGGGATCGTCGCGTGTCAGGTCAAAGGGTATCCGGTCCCGGAGGGTGTTGCCGTCCACCGTCGGGCCGCGGAACACCCGGGATCGGGCCGATCACGGGGACATCGCACGGACATCGAGCCGATCGCACGTACGAGGACAGCGCGCAGGTACGGTGATCACCGGCCCGGGGCCTGTCGCCCTGGCGCCCATCCCCGCCCCTCGTGCCCTCGCGGCCCACCTTTCCGAGGACGTCTGCCGTGCCGTCGTATCTCACCCCTTCGTGGTCCCGACCGGGTCCGCGCAGACGGAGTCTGCTCACCGGTGCCGCCGCCGCGGCCGGGAGCACGCTGCTGCTCGCCGGGTGCTCCGGCTCCGACACCGCGAGCGACGGGCGCTCGTCCGCCGAGAAGCGGGTGCGCGCGCGTGCGGCGCGGGACAGCGCGGCGCTGCTGCGGCGGTACGACGCCGTGCTCGCGGCCCATGCCTCCCTCGCGGACCGCCTCGGTCCGCTGCGGGCGGAGGTGGCACGGCACGAGCGGGCCTTCGGCGGCGGCCGCCCGTCCGGCTCGTCCGCGAAGCCCGCCTCCTCGGGCTCCCCGGCCTCCTCCGGCGCCTCCGCCGAGGCCTCGCCGTCGGAGCGGCCGGTCGACGTGCCGTCCGGCAGGAGGAGCGCGCTGCGGTTCCTCGCCACGGCGGAGCGTGACCTGGCCGACCGGCGCGGCAAGCAGCTCCTGGAAGCACCCGCCGAACTCGCCCGGCTGCTCGCCTCCGTGGCGGCGGCGGGCGCCGCGCACGCCTACCTGCTGACGGAGGACGCCAAGTGAGCCGAGTGAGCCGCGTGGCACGGGACGAGAAGCGGGACGACGCCGAGGACGGCGGCGACACGAAGGCCGAGCTCAAGGCCGAGCTCAAGGCCGTGCAGGCGGCGCTGCGGGCCGAGCACGCGGCCGTGTACGGCTACGGCGTCGTCGGCGGCCGGATCGGCGACCGGCGCAGGGCGGACGCCCGTACGGCGTACGACGCCCATCGCGCCCGTCGGGACGAGCTGGCGCGGGCGGTGCGTGACCTCGGCGGCGAGCCGGAGCCCTCGGCGGCCGCGTACGC
This sequence comes from Streptomyces typhae, assembly GCF_009755605.1. Taxonomy (GTDB): domain Bacteria; phylum Actinomycetota; class Actinomycetes; order Streptomycetales; family Streptomycetaceae; genus Streptomyces; species Streptomyces typhae. The sequence continues at coordinate 5,488 of NZ_WPNZ01000039.1, read as the reverse complement.
GCTGCCCTTCCCGGTGCCGGACGCGGCGGCCGCGGCCCGGCTCGCGGCCGAGCTGGAGGAGCGGGTCGCGGCGGTCTACGCCGACCTGGTGCGGGCGGCGGACGGGCCGCGGCGCGCGCTCGCGGCCGAGTCGCTGCGGGAGGCGGCGGTGCGGGCGGCGCGGTGGCGCGGCGGGAGCGTAGCCTTCCCAGGGCTCGCGGAGCGGCCGGCCGCGTCCGGATGACGCCCCGGTGTCGCCGCGCGGGCCCGGTGCACGGGCGCCCTCGGGGGTGGCCGGGCCGGTCGGCGTGACGGCGCCACCACGTACGCATGCCTTCGGGCAGCCGGGACACGAACGCCTTCGGGCGGCCGGGAAGGGAACACCTCGCGCATGGCTTTCGAACCGCCGCCGCGCCTCGTCCGTGCGCTCGGCGAGACGCCGCGCGACACCGCCACCGACGACTGGCTGCACCGCCTGCCGGAACTGGTACGGGACGCGATGGCGCGCCGGGAGCTGACCGTCGAGCGGGTACAGGTGCCCGGCGGTCGCAGCAGTGTCGTCCTGCTCGTACGGACCCGCGAGGACACCCCCGCGGTGCTCAAGCTGGTGCCGCCGCGGTCGCGGCCCGACAGCGAGCGGGCGGCGATGGCGCACTGGGGCGGCCTCGGGGCGGCGCGGCTCCTGGACGCCGGTTCCGGGGCCGGCGCGGAGGCGGACGGGGCGCTGCTGGTCGAGCGGCTGCACCGGGATGTGTCCGTACGGTCGCTGCCCGAGGCCAAGTCGATGCTGGAGGCGGCCGGGACGCTGCGGCGGCTGTGGGTGCCGCCGCCGTCGGAGCACCGGTTCGAGACCGTCGCGGAGCGGACGGGGCGGCAGGCCGACGCGATGGCCGCGTGCCCGGAGCCGGACGTCGGGCCGCTGGTGGACGCCGCGCTCGCCGCGCGCGACGAGCTGCTCGCCTCGGCACCCGCCGGGGCCGACGGTGCCGTGCTGCTGCACGGGACGTTCCGGCAGAGCAAGGTGCTCGCCGCCGAGCGGGTGCCGTGGCTGGCCGTGGGGCCCGACCCCGTGGTGGGTGAGCCCGCCTTCGACCTGGCGCGCCTGGTGCGGGACCGGGTGGAGGACCTGATCGCCACGCCGTCCGGAGCCGGGGTGACGCGGCGGCGCGTCAAGCGGCTCGCCGAGTCCCTGGAGGTCGACCCCGAGCGGCTTCGGGGGTGGGCGCTGTTCCGGGCCGTGGAGTCCGGGGTGCGGGCGCTCCGCGTGGGGCGCGCGCAGGATGCGGAACTCCTCCTGGAGTTCGCGGGCTGGCTGTGAGCCCGCGCGGGACGCCCCAGGCCCGCCCCTTCACCGAAACCGGGGCTCCGCCCCGGACCCCGTATCGGCGCTCCGCGCCTCGTCCTCAAACGCCGGACGGGCTGAAACCTGAGCGGGGTCCGGGGCGGAGCCCCGGGATCCCTACGCCGACAGGCGGGCGATCGCCTCCGCCACGGAGAGCTCCTCCCGCTCACCGGTACGCCGGTCCTTGAGCTCCAGGACCCCCTCCGCGGAGCGGCGCCCTGCGACCAGGATCTGCGGGACGCCGATCAGCTCGGCGTCGGTGAACTTGACGCCGGGCGACACCCCGGCCCGGTCGTCGACGAGCACCCGCACCCCGGCGGCCCCGAGCTGCCCCGCGACATCGAGCGCCAGCTCGGTCTGCACGGCCTTGCCCGCGGCGACGACGTGCACGTCGGCCGGGGCGACCTCCTTGGACCAGCAGAGCCCGTGCTCGTCGGCGGTCTGCTCGACGAGCGCGGCGACGGCACGGGAGACACCGATGCCGTAGGAGCCCATGGTGACGCGGACGGGCTTGCCGTTCTGGCCGAGGACGTCGAGCTGGAAGGTGTCGGCGTACTTGCGGCCGAGCTGGAAGATGTGGCCGATCTCGATGGCCCGGTCCAGCTTCAGGCCCGCGCCGCAGGCGGGGCAGGGGTCGCCGGCCTCGACCACGACGACGTCCAGATAGTCGTCGACCTCGAAGTCGCGGCCGCAGACGACGTTGCGGGCGTGGCGGTCGGGCTTGTTGGCGCCGGTGATCCAGGAGGTGCCGGGCGCGACGCGCGGGTCGGCGATGTAGCGGACCTTGTCCAGGCCCTGGGGGCCGACGTAGCCGCGGACGAGGTCGGCGCGGCCCTCGAAGTCCTCGGCGGTGACCAGCTCGACCTCGGCGGGGGCGAGGTGCTCGCCGAGCTTGCCGAGGTCGACCTCGCGGTCCCCGGGCACGCCCACGGCGACGATCTCGCCGTCGACCTTGACGAGGAGGTTCTTGAGGGTGGCGGAGGCCGGGACCCCGAGGTGCTCGGCGAGGGTCTCGATGGTGGGGGTGTCGGGGGTGTCCAGCTCCTCGACGGCGGGGTGCCCCTCGGTGGACGCCGGCTTCAGGGCGAAGGTCACGGCCTCGGTGTTCGCCGCGTAGTCGCACGCGGGACAGTCCACGAAGGTGTCCTCACCGGCGGGCGCGGGCGCGAGGAACTCCTCGGACTGCGAGCCGCCCATGGCGCCGGACACGGCGGACACGATGCGGTAGTCCAGGCCGAGGCGCTCGAAGATCCGCTGGTAGGCGCCGCGGTGCAGGGCGTACGCCTCGGCGAGGCCCTCGTCGGAGGTGTCGAAGGAGTACGCGTCCTTCATCTGGAACTCGCGGCCGCGCAGCACACCGGCGCGCGGGCGGGCCTCGTCGCGGTACTTCGTCTGGATCTGGTAGAGGATCACCGGCAGGTCCTTGTAGGACGAGCACTGGTCCTTGACGACCTGGGTGAAGATCTCCTCGTGGGTGGGGCCGAGGAGGTAGTCGGAGCCCTTGCGGTCCTTGAGGCGGAACAGCAGGTCGCCGTACTCCTCATAGCGCCCGCTGGCCTCGTAGGGCTCCTTGGGCAGCAGGGCGGGGAGCAGGACCTCCTGGCCGCCGATGGCGTCCATCTCCTCGCGGACGACGCGGGCCACGTTCTCGTAGACCTTCTTGCCGAGCGGCAGCCAGGTCCAGATGCCCGCGGCGGTGCGGCGTACGTAGCCGGCGCGCACGAGCAGCTTGTGGTTGAGCGTCTCCGCGTCCGCCGGGTCGTCGCGCAGTGTCTTGACCATCAAACGGGACATGCGCTGGACCTGGGCCATGATGAACTCCTGCTACGAAAAGTGTGGTGGCCGCAGGTTAGCCCCGCCGGGCGCGCACCCGGAAATCCGTTTCCCGCCGTCAGCCCCGCGCAGGACGCACGAGCGGCAGTGGAGCGCCCATCACGGCGTACGGCTTGGGTGCGCTCGGGAAGAGGACGTTGCACGCCAGGTCGGTGTAGCCGAGCGACCGGTACAGGCCGCGGGCCGGGCTCTCGGTGTCGATGGCGGAGAGGATCGAGCGGGGCTCGGCGGCGGTGTCCGTGATGGTGGTGATCAGGGTGCGGCCGACGCCGCGGTTCTGATAGCCGGGGCGTACGTGCAGCTCGGTGATCACGAAGGAGCCGTCGAGCCAGTCGTCGAGGCCCCAGCCGCGCAGATAGGGCTCGACGACGGTGGACCACCAGTGCCCGCGGTCGTTGGGCATGCCGTAGACGAAGCCGACGAGTCGTCCGTCGCTCGTCGTGGCGCCGTACGCCCGCGCCCCGGGGTAGGTGAGGTGCCGCAGCACGATCTGGCGGCGTACGGCGATCTCGTCGTCGCTGAGCCCGAAGGCGAGGGCCTGCACGCGCAGCGCGTCGTCGACTCGCCCGGCGAGGTCCAGGGGCCCGATCACGACTTCGTCCGTCATGCGGGAACCCTACTTCGCCGGGTGCCCCGTCAGGGGCGCGGGGAACTGCGCGCTCAGCCCGAGAAGAGCCGCGGACGCGTCCGCACAGTTGCCCGGCAGACACGTCTGCGGCTGTTCCGTGGCTGGTCGCGCAGTTCCCCGCGCCCCTGACCGGGAGGGTCAGAACAGGACGCTCATGAAGGCGCCGACTTCCTTGAAGCCCACCCGCCGGTAGGCGGCCCGCGCCGCCGTGTTGAAGTCGTTGACGTACAGGCTGACCACGGGCGCCACATCGGCGAGGGCGTAGCGCATGACGGCGGCCATGCCGGGCGCCGCGTACCCCTGCCCCCGGTACTCGGGGGCCACCCACACGCCCTGTACCTGACAGGCCAGATCCGTCGCCGCGCCGATCTCGGCCTTGAAGATCACGCGGCCGTCGGCGTCGAGCCGGGCGAAGGAGCGGCCGGAGCCGACGAGTTCGGCGACCCTGGCCTGGTAGAGCAGTCCACCGTCGCCGGCGAGCGGGGAGATGCCGACCTCCTCGGTGAACATCGCCACGCACGCCGGCATGATCGTCTCCATCTCGTCCTTGCGGACGCGGCGGACGTACGGGTCGGGCGTGATGTCGTCGGGCAGCCGGTCGGCGACCATCAGGGGCTGCTGGGCGCGGACTTCGCGGGCCGGGCCCCAGGACGGTTCGAGCAGTCGCCACAGCCGGGCGGTCGCCTCGGCGGGGCCGACGATGGAGGAGCAGCGGCGTCCGGCCCTGCGGGCGCGGTCGGCGAAGCCGCGTACGGCGCGCGGGGTGGCGCAGATCGGGACGAGGTTGGCGCCCGCGTAGCACAGGGACTCCAGCATGCCGTCCTCGTACCAGCCCCACATCTCGCCGCCGAGGCGCCACGGGTCGAGGCCCGCGACGCGCACCCGGGCGGTGACGAAGGCATTGGCGACCGGCTCGCGGTCGAGTACCGCGAGCGCAGCGTCCAGGTCACTCGGTTCGAGGACCCTGGTAGTGGTCTGGGTCAACACGTGCGGGGGCCTCACCATACGGTCTGCTGATCTCCGCACTGTACCTGGCGGGATTGTCTGCTGCCGCCCGGTTGCCCGCGGTCCCGGGCGGCATGCGTGCCCGCCCGGAACCGGTCCGCACCACCCGCGGCCCCCGGGACCGGGACCGGGACCAGACCCGGAACCGGGACCAGACCCGGAACCGGGGCCGGGGCCGGGGCCGGGGCCAAGCCCGGAACCGGGGCCAGGGCCGAGACCAGGGCAGGGGGCCGGGACCGGGACCAGGGCAGGGCCCGCCCGGGACCAGACCCGGGGTTCGGGACCGGCACAGGGCCCAGGGGCCAGGACTAGCTGACGGTGACCTCGGGCTCGCCCGAGAGCACGCCGTCCTTCTCCATCTGCTCGGCGATCTTCATGGCCTCGTCGATCAGGGTCTCCACGATCTTCGACTCCGGCACGGTCTTGATGACCTCGCCCTTCACGAAGATCTGCCCCTTGCCGTTGCCCGACGCCACACCCAGATCCGCCTCGCGCGCCTCACCCGGACCATTCACCACACAGCCCATCACCGCCACGCGCAGCGGCACCTCCATACCCTCAAGCCCCGCCGTCACCTCGTCCGCCAGCTTGTACACATCCACCTGCGCACGCCCGCACGAAGGACACGACACGATCTCCAGACGCCGCTGACGCAGATTCAGCGACTCCAGGATCTGGATACCGACCTTGACCTCCTCCGC
>NZ_WPNZ01000038.1 GCF_009755605.1 Streptomyces typhae | reverse complement strand
GGCGTTTGAGGACGAGGCGCGCAGCGCCGATTGCTTTGGGGGTCCAGGGGGCGGAGCCCCATGGTTTCGGGAAGGGGCGGGGTGGGGGCTACAGCACCAGCGACAGCAACATCACGAACCCCAGCGCCACCACCGAGATGATGGACTCCATCACGGACCACGTCTTGATGGTCTGCCCGACATCGAGCCCGAAGTACTCCTTCACCAGCCAGAACCCCGCATCGTTCACATGGCTGAAGAACAGCGACCCGGCCCCGATGGCCAGCACGAGCAACGCGGTGTGCGCAGTGGACATGTCCGCGGCCAACGGAGCCACGAGCCCCGCGGCGGAAATCGTGGCAACGGTCGCCGACCCCGTGGCCAGCCGGATCGCGACGGCGATGAGCCAGGCGAGCAGCAGCGCCGGAATCGACCAGTCCTCGGAGAAGTCGAGGATCATCTGCCCGACGCCCACGTCGATGAGGGTCTGCTTGAAGCCGCCCCCCGCCCCGACGATCATCAGCACACCCGCGATGGGCGCGAGCGACTTCTCCACGGTCGAGGAGAGACGGTCCTTGGTGAACCCGGCGGCCCGCCCCAGGGTGAACATGCCCACGAGCACGGCGGCGAGCAACGCGATCAGCGGCGACCCGATGACGTCGAAGACGCGCTGCACGGTCGCGTCGGGGTCGTCCACGACGATGTCGACGAGCGCCTTGGCGAGCATCAGGACGACCGGCAGCAGCACGGTGGCGACCGTGGCCCCGAACCCGGGCCGCTTCTCCAGTTCCTCGGAGGCCCGCTGCGGAATCATCTTCTCCGGCGGCGCCACGTCCACCCAGCGCGCGGCGACCTTGGAGAACAGGGGCCCCGCGATGATCACGGTGGGGATGGCGACGAGCACACCGAGGGCAAGCGTCACGCCGAGGTTGGCCTTCACCGCGTCGATGGCGACGAGCGGGCCGGGGTGCGGCGGGATCAGGCCGTGCATCACGGACAGACCGGCGAGCGCGGGGATACCGATCCGCATCAGCGAGTAGTTGCCGCGCTTGGCGACCATGAGCACGACCGGGATCAGCAGCACGATGCCGACCTCGAAGAACAGCGGAAGCCCGATCACCGAGGCGATGAGGACCATCGCCCACGGCATGGCGCGCCCGCCCGCCCTGGCCAGGATCGTGTCCACGATCTGATCGGCGCCGCCGGAGTCGGCGAGCAGCTTGCCGAGGATCGCGCCGAGCGCGATGAGCACACCGACGCCCGCGACGGTGGACCCGAGCCCGGCGGTGAAGCTGCTGATCGCCTTGTCGAGCGGGGCGCCCGCGAAGGCGCCGAGCGCCAGGGAGCCGATGGTCAGCGCCAGGAAGGCGTGGACCTTGAACTTCGTGATGAGCAGAACGATGACGGCGATGCCCGCGAGAACGGCGATCCCGAGCTGGGCATGGCCCGCCGAGGTGATCGGTTCGACGGGGTCCGCTGCCAGCATCTCGACGCTGAGACTGGTCACGGTGTGGGTTCCTTGTGCGTGTGCGTGTGCGTGTGCGTATGCGTGAACGTGAGGGAGACGGGGGAAGCGAGGGGAAGCGAGGGGGGCGAGAGAAGCGAAGGAGGCGGGCGCCGGGTCAGCCGTCGAGCTCGGCCAGAGCCGCGACGGCCCGGTCCGCGATCTCCTCCGGAGTCCCCGCGACATCGACCCCGACGCCCGCCTCGTCCGCACCGAGCGGCTGGAGCGTCGCGAACTGCGAGTCGAGGAGCTTGGTCGGCATGAAGTGGCCCTCGCGATGGGACATCCGGTCCTCGATGAGGGCCCGGTCACCGGTCAGATGCACGAAGACGAGGCCGGGGGCGGCCGCCCGCAGCCGGTCCCGGTAGGCCCGCTTCAGCGCGGAACTGCTGACCACGCCGCCGAGCCCGGCCCGGCCGTGGGCCCACTCACCGATGGCATCCAGCCACGGCATGCGGTCCTCGTCGGTCAGCGGGGTGCCGGCCGACATCTTGGCGATGTTCGCCTCGGGGTGGAAGTCGTCGCCCTCGGCGTAGGGGACGCCGAGCCGGGCCGCGAGCAGGGGGCCGACCGTGGTCTTCCCGGTGCCCGCTACGCCCATCACTACGACGACGTGGGTGGTGCTCATGGCTGCTGTTGCCTCGCTGTCCTCGTCGACATCGATCAGTTCACGCCACTGAAACCTATTAGGTCTGACGAATTCAAGAGCCTGTGATGTAAAAGTCTGACTTTTTGGCCACGGTGGCTCCCTCGTACGCTGACGTCATGACCGCACAGGCCCGGGGGCTGCACGCCCACGTACTGGACAGCCTCGGGCCCGCCATCACTGCGGGCGAGTACCCACCCGGCAGCGTCCTGCGCACGGACGAACTCGCGCAGCGGTTCGAGGTGTCACGTTCGGTGATGCGTGAGGTGGTGCGCGTCCTGGAATCCATGCACCTGGTCGCCTCGCGGCGCCGCGTCGGCGTGACCGTGCTGCCCACCGCGGAGTGGAACGTCTACGACCCGCAGGTCATCCGCTGGCGCCTCGCGGGCGCCGACCGCCCGCGCCAGCTGCGCTCCCTGACCGTCCTGCGCTCGGCCGTGGAACCGGTGGCCGCGGGCCTGGCCGCGCGGCACGCGAGCGCCGAGCAGTGCGCGGCCCTCACCGAGAGCGCGCTCGGCATGGTCGCCACCTCGCGCGGCCGCCGGCTGGAGGCGTACCTCGTGCACGACATCGCCTTCCACCGTGTCGTCCTCGACGCCTCCGGCAACGAGATGTTCGCCCGGCTCGGCGACGTGGTCGCCGAGATCCTGGCGGGCCGCACCCACCACGACGTGATGTTCGAGGACCCCGACCCGGCCGCCGTCACCCTGCACGTCCGCGTCGCCGAGGCGGTACGGGAGGGCGACGCCCCCCGCGCCGAGGCCCTCACCCGCGAGATCGCCGAGGGCGCCCTGAGAGAACTGGACATCTTGGCGCCGCCCCGCTGAGGGCCGCGGGAACCTGCGCGCCCAGCAACGCCCCCTCAAGGGGCGCGGGAACCTGCACGCCCAGCAACGCCCCCTCAAGGGGCGCGGGAACCTGCACGCCCAGCAACGCCCCCTCAAGGGGCGCGGGGAACTGCGCGACCAGCCACGACGCACCCGCAGACGCACGAGAACGGGCCCCGGCAGACGGATCCGCGACTCTCCGCCGGGGGGGAGAATGCCCCCATGCCCCGACAGCCCCACCGCCCCCGGCGCCCCGCGCCGAAGCCCGCCGCCTGCCCCTGCGGCACCCCCGCCCGGTACGAGGCCTGCTGCGCCCCCCTGCACAGGGGAGAGGCGACCGCCGCGACCCCGGAACAACTGATGCGCTCCCGCTTCACCGCCTTCGCCCGGCGCGACGAGGCGTACCTGCTGCGCACCTGGCACCCGCGGACCCGCCCGCCCCGCGTCGAGTTCGACCCGGCGATGCGCTGGACGGGCCTCGACATCGAGGAGACGACCGACGGCACCGCCTTCCACACCATCGGCACCGTCACCTTCCGCGCCCGCTACACCGACGGCGGCCGCCCCGACGCCCTGCACGAGCGCAGCCGCTTCGAGCGCGTCGACGGTGCGTGGGTGTACGTGGACGGCGACTTCATCGACTGACCGACCGGAGCGACCGGACCGACCGGACCGACCGGAGCGACTGGACCGACCGGGCTTGCCGGGCTGACCGCCGTCACCCGTCGGGACCCGGCCATCCGGGGGCCCCGGCGGGTGGGGCCCCTGGAGAGGAAGACGCGCACGGGACGCGGCCCGAGGTGTCGGCCGGGCCCGCCGCGCGGCCCTGACGGGCCCAAACACCGTGAGGCGAGCGGCAGTTCGAGGCCCTGGCGGGACCAGGGGGCGGCCGCGCACATAGGCGGGTTCGCCCGCTGTGGGCGGACGGCGGCACCAGTAGCGTCGACGCCCCCTGCCGGACACCCGCTACTCTCCGTTTCCTCCTGCGTACGAAGGAAGCGCCCGATGGTCTCTTCAGGACAGTACGAGTCAGGACAGTACGAGCAAGGACAGTACGAGCAAGGACAGCACGAGCAGAGTTACGAGCGCTATCTCGGAGGAACCCCCCAGGCGGAGCGCGTCCTCTTCGAGCGCCTCGCCCGTGAGCTGATGAAGGTGCAGGCCGCCGACGCCCGCGCCGCGGGCGCCGGCGCGCCCGCCCGCGCCCAGCACGCCAAGGCCGTGCTCGCGGTGGAGAACGCCCGACTGCGCTTCCGCGACGACCTGCCGGAGGACCTGCGGCACGGCTTCGCGCAGCCGGGCGCCGAGTACCCGGCGACGGTACGGCTCTCCAACGCCAGCGGCATCCGGCAGGCCGACGCCGCACCCGACCTGCGCGGCGTCGCCGTACGCGTGGAGGTGTCCGCGGACGAGAGTCACGACCTGCTCGCCACCAACTGGCCGGTGTCGCACGCCAAGGACGCCCGCGAGTTCATCGCCTTCGCCAAGTCCATGGCGGGCGCCCGCACCACGCTCCAGAAGGCCTTCGGTCTCTTCGTGAAGCTCCCGCTCGCCGTCGGCCTGTCCACCGCCGACCGCATGCGCCGCAACATCAGGGCCGCGACCCGGCACACCGTCACCAGCCTCGCCGCAGAGACGTTCTGGAGCCGCGGCGCGATCCTGTGGGGCTCCGCGGGACCCGTACGGTATCTGCTGCGCCCGGCGGGCGGCGCCGCCCCGGGCCCCCGCCCCGACCGCCGCGACCCGAACTACCTGCACCGCGACCTCGCCCACCGCCTGGTGACCGCGGACGTCGCCTTCGACCTGTGTCTCCAGCGGTACGTGGACGAGAAGCGCACGCCCATCGAGGACGGCTCCGTGGAGTGGCGGGACGCCGTCGCGCCCGCCGTGCCCGTCGCCCGGCTCACCGTCCCGAGCCAGGACGTGGACACCGCCGAGGCCCGCTCGGCCGCGCTGCGCGTGGACGACCTCGCCTTCAACCCCTGGTACACCACCGACGACTTCCGGCCGCTCGGCAACCTCAACCGCGCCCGCAAGGCCGCGTACGAGGCGAGCGCGGCCTACCGCAGGGGGCTGCGCTTCCGCACCGAGGAGCCCCTGCGCAACCGGGTACTCGGGGTGCCCGTGGGCGCCGCCTTCCGGACGCTGAACCGGGCCGTGCCCTGGCACCGCCTGCCGCTCCAGCTGAGCCTGCTCAACCTGGTGTTCCTGCGCAAGGCGCTGCGCCGCTTCAACCTCATCGACACCGACCCGCACGAGGCGCCGCCGAGGGCCGTGCCGGTGCCCCTGGCCCCGCACGAGAGCCTGCGCACCGCGCGCTCCTACGACGGTACGTTCAACGACCTGTCCGCCCCCGCCATGGGCGCCGTCGGCGCCGCCTTCGGCCGCAACCTCGTCCCCGACTACCGCCCCGACCTCTTCGACACCCCGAACCCGGTCACGGTCAGCCGCCGGCTCCTGCACCGCGAGAGCTTCGTGCCCGCGACGTCCCTCAACGTCCTGGCCGCCGCGTGGATCCAGTTCCAGGTCCACGACTGGGTCAACCACCGCCGCCATCCCGCGGGCACCAAGACCGTCGAGGTGCCGCTGCCGCCCGGCTCCGCCTGGTACAACACCCCCGGCGGACCGGCCGAGCACGTCATGCGGTTCGCCGAGAACGAGGGCATGCAGGTGCCCGGCGGCCGGCCGCCCGTCCTCTTCGCCAACACCGCGTCCCACTGGTGGGACGGCTCCGAGGTGTACGGCGCCGACGAGGCGACCGCGCGACAGCTGCGCGCCCCCGACGGCGGCGCCGACCTGCGCCTGGAGGAGGGACATCTGCCCATCGGCCCGAACGGCGTCCCGCTGTCCGGCTTCACCGACAACTGGTGGCTCGGCCTGAGCCTGATGCACACGCTGTTCGCCCGCGAGCACAACGCGGTCTGCGCCGCGCTGCGCCGCACGTACCCGTCCATGAGCGAGGAGTCCGTCTACCACACGGCCCGGCTCGTGGTCTCCGCGCTCATCGCGAAGATCCACACGGTGGAGTGGACCCCGGCGATCCTCGCCACCGAGGCCATCGACCTCGGTCTGCACACCAACTGGGACGGACCGCCGGACAGCTGGCTGCAGAAGCTCGGCCTGTGGCTCCTGGAGGCCCACTCCCTCACGGGCATCCCGAAGACGCTGCCCGACCACCACGGCGCGCCGTACTCGCTCACCGAGGACTTCGTCACCGTCTACCGCATGCACCCGCTGATCCCGGACGACTTCGACCTGCGCGAGCACCACTTCGGGCAGCGCCTGGAGACGGTCGGCTTCCTCGACCTGAACGGCGGCGCGGCCGAGGGCGCCATCCGCAAGACGGGCCTCGCCAACAGCCTGTACTCCTTCGGGATCGCCCACCCCGGCGCGATCACGCTGCACAACTTCCCGCGCGCGCTGCAGAAGTTCGAGCGCGAGGGCGAGATCATCGACCTGTCCGTCGTCGACCTCGTCCGCACCCGCCGCCGCGGCGTGCCCCGCTACAACGACTTCCGCGCGGGCCTGCACAAGGAGCGCATCCGCGACTTCGAGGACCTCACGGAGAACCCCGAGACCCTCGCCCGCCTGAAGGACGTCTACAGCTCGGTCGACGAGATCGACACCATGGTCGGCCTCTTCGCCGAGAACCCGCCCACCGGCTTCGGCTTCAGCGACACCGCGTTCCGCATCTTCATCCTGATGGCGACCCGCCGCCTCCAGAGCGACCGCTTCCTCACCGTCGACTTCCGCCCGGAGATCTACACTCCGCTCGGCATCGACTGGGTCCAGAAGGGCGGCATGAACTCGGTGATCCTGCGCCACTGCCCCGAACTGGCGTCCCTGATCCCGCGCTCGGGCACCGCGTTCGCGCCCTGGCGCCAGGTCCACCCGACGAGCAACGGCAGTACGTGAGGCGGGTACGGCCCCGCGGCCAGGGCCTGTCGTCGAACTCCGCAGGGCCGCCTGCCGGACGACGGGGGGAGATCGCAGGGCCGCCCTCCGGGCGACGGAGGGAGATTGCAGGGCCGTTCTCCAGGCGACGGAGGGAGTTCGACGACTGGCCCTAGGAGTCCGTCCCGGCCGGTCCGCCGCGCGCGGGCCGGCCGATCGCGGGCACCACACACTCCACCAGGAAGGGCCCCGGCTCCCGCAGGCCCCGCCCGACGAGGGCGGAGAACTCCGCCACCGTCGCGGCCCGCCCCGCGTCGACGCCCATGCCGCGCGCCAGGGCGACGAAGTCGAGCGCGGGCCGGTCCAGGTCGAAGAGCTCCCGCCCCGCCGCGCCGACACCCGCCCCGCCGAGCATCATCTGCTCCAGCTCCAGAATGGCGTACGCGCGGTTGCTGAAGACGACGACGGTGACGTCGAGGCCCTCCCGCGCGAGCGTCCACAGCGCCTGCGGCGTGTACATCGCGGCCCCGTCGGCGACCAGGGCGACGACGGGCCGCCCGGGGCAGGCGACGGCCGCCCCCACCGCGAGGGGCAGGCCCTGCCCGAGCGCCCCGCCGGTCAGCGTCAGCCAGTCGTGCGGCGGCGCCCCGGCGGTGGCCCCCGGCAGCCAGATCCCGGAGGTGTTGGCCTCGTCGACGACGACGGCGCCCTCGGGGAGCAGCGCGCCGAGCACGGCGGCGGCGCTCTCACCGGTGAGCGCACCGTCCGGAACGACCGGCCGCACCGCCTCCTGCGCCGGGGGAGCGGACACCGGCCCGCGGCCCCCCACCACGTCGGCCACCGCACTCAGCCCCGCGACCACGTCCCCGCTCCCACCGCCCCCGAGGGCCCGCACCTCGCACCCCCCGGGGACGACGGTGTCGTCCTGCCCCGGATAAGCGAAGAAGGGCACCGGCACCGACGCCCCGGCGAGCACGAGGTGGCGTACGCCGGAGAGCAGGGCGGCCGCGTCGGCGGCACGGTAGCCGAGGCGTTCCACGGGCGGCAGCCCGGCGCCGCGCTCCAGGCGCGCGGGGAACGTCTCGCACAGCAGCCGCGCCCCGGTGGCGGCGGCGACGCGTGCGGCGGCCCGGAGGCCGGGCCCGTGGGTGGCGGCGCCACCGAGGAGCAGCGCGGCGGGCGCACCGGAGCGCAGCGCCGCGGCCACCCCGGCGACCTCGACCTCGGACACGAGCCCCCGAGCCGCGACGCCCCGCGGCATCCCGGGCGCCCCGACCGCGTCCCCCGCGTCCGCCCACGCCACATCGGCGGGAACGATCAGGGTGGCGACGGCGCGGGGCGGCCCGGCGGCCGCGGCGACGGCCTCGGCGGCGTCGCCGACGAGGTCCGCCGCGTCGAAGGCGCGCCGGGTCCAGGCGGACACCGTGCCGGCGAGGGCGCCGATGTCCGACTCCAGCGGCGCGTCGAGACGCTTGTGGCGCAGCGCGTGATCACCGATCACATTGACGATCGGCGTTCCCGCCCGCCGCGCGTTGTGCAGATTGGGCAGCCCGCCGGCGAGCCCGGGACCGAGGTGCAACAGCGTGCAGCCAGGCTCCCCGGCCATCCGCCCGTACCCGTCCGCAGCCCCCGTCGCCACCCCTTCGAAGAGACACAGCACCCGCCGCATCCCCGGCACGTCGTCGAGCGCGGCCACCAGATGCAGCTCGGAGGTCCCCGGGTTGGCGAAGCACACCCGCACCCCCGCCTCGAAAAGGCCGCTGACGACGCGCTGAGCACCATTCGGCATGGCGGCAAGTGTCGTCGGCCCGCCCGTGCGGGGGGCAGGCGCATTCCGGCCACAGGACGAACGCGGAAACCCACGTTGCCAACGTCTACTCAGGAGGGCGGCTGCACCGCTCCAGTGTGGCCTTGCTCGTGGACGGGTCCATCAGGCGCAGCTCCCAGGGACCGGTGTTGACGTCGAAGTCCTTGCCGAACCCGACCCACTTCCCGGCCATGCGACGCCCCGTCGGCTCCACCAGCATCTGAATCGCTCCGTGATAGCGAGCGCCTTGGTAGTAGCCGTCGGAAGCGGTCTGCTCCGTCCACGTGCCCGTCACCACCGACCGATCGAGGGTGAGGTCAAGGGACAGAGGGCTGTCGGGGTTGCCGCTCGCTCCGGGCAGGCTCCGGGCCGTGAGGTGGTTGCCGGTCTGAACGATCACTACGTAGTGCTTGCCGTCATAGGCGCTGTCGCGGCCCGACGAGAAGTACTCGTATCGGGAGAGCCACACCCCGCCGTACTGTCCTGCGGACTCCGTGGCCGTTCCCACGTCTCCCGCCGCGACAGCCACACCTTCGGATGCCGACTCCATGTCGTGTCCCCCTGCTCCGTCGTCGTGCACGCGTGCCATGACAGACAGTGTGAACCCGAGGTCTTCGGCACGTCGTCCCGTGACATGCTCCAGGGCTCGAGGGTGCCCCGGCCCGTACGGGCCGGGGCGCTTCGTTGATTCGTTAGAGCAGCGTCAGGAACGGGTTGCCGGTGTTGAGCGGTTCCGGCCCTTTCATCGGCAGCGGTTCGGGGACGTGCTCGGGGGCCGGGCGGTAGCCGTTCATCGAGACAACAGCGGCCCCATTTCCATTACGGTCCGTTTCTGTCCGCTTCGCCTGCTGGGGCCTCATGGTGGACGGAGCGTCACAGGAACTGTCGTCGTCGAGCGTGAACACGATGGCCGGACGGCCGACCCCGTTCCGTTCCTGCGTGACGACGATGCCGGGCAGTTCCTTGACCTCAGCGGCAGGCCGCGACCCTGGAGCGTCTGCTCTGCGGTCCGCTCGATGAACACGGCCCACCCCTCGGGCAGGGTCTCGCCAAGGATGCGGGCGTACCGACGCACGATCCGCCACAACGGCCGAGCACCTTCCCCGAACGTGATCGCACGCGCCCGAGCGGTCGCCCACCCGTAGGCCTCAGACAGTTCGCGTCCGTCGACCTTGGG
Source organism: Streptomyces typhae (assembly GCF_009755605.1). Classification (GTDB taxonomy): domain Bacteria; phylum Actinomycetota; class Actinomycetes; order Streptomycetales; family Streptomycetaceae; genus Streptomyces; species Streptomyces typhae. The sequence continues at coordinate 54,159 of NZ_WPNZ01000038.1, read as the reverse complement.
CAGACGCGCGCGGTCGTCATCGAGCAAGGGCACAAAGCCGAGCAGGAAGGGCAGGATGCGGCTGCCCGCTGGCGCACAGCCCGTGCGCGGATGAAACTGCCGGACGGCTTCCGGCTGCACGACTGGCGGGCGTCGAAGATCACAAACGATCTCGACAGCCACGAGAACCCGGTGGAGGTCTCCGCCAACGCCCGGCACCACTCGCCGGGCTACACCATGACGCGCTACGGCAGGCGTCGCGCCGAGGGAGCCAAGAAGCTGGCCGCGTCCAGTGCGGCCCGAATCGGCCTGTCATCCCTGGTCTGACCAGGGAACTCTCTGGGCCATTGGTCACATGGTTGGTCACGCCACTGCCCAGAAATGAAGAAAGCCCCTCGTGAGGGGCTGTTCCTGCTGGTTGCTGGTGTCCGAGGGGGGACTTGCACCGGGAGCCCACGGATCACGCCGCTCAGCTCCGAATTGGAGCTGGCTCTGACGTAGCCGCCGACCGGTGTCTGGGCGAGTGGAAATGTTGGTCGTGCGTCCGCGCAGGTGCGAATCCCTGGCGGGGGACCCAGGACATGGGAACCAGGGAAGTCGCCGGTCGGGGGCGGGCACCTGGTGATCCAGATGGTCGTCCAGTTGAATCGGTAGACCGGTGGCGCTTGACCACAGGTTCGAGCCCGGGAGCCACAAAACATGGCCGGTCGTGTCAGGGGCGCTGACCTGCGCATTCATGCCACGGTGAGGGTTGAGGGACGGTCGCGGCTGGTGTCGATCCCGCCGCGGGCGGTCTCGGCAGCTGCTGAACCCTCGCGCATGGTGACGAAGACGACCGTCCCGCGCTGAAGCCTTCGATGAGTCGGCAAGGGGCACGGCAAGAAGCCCTGTTCCAGGGCCCACGGCCTAGCACAGCTCTGGGGCCAAGGGGTATGGACACAGGGAATTCTGAGGGCATGTCACCCCTGCTAGCGTCTATCGCGCAATCACATCAGCGGACTCAAGCTCCTCACCTTCACCAAGGGCCTGGTGGGCAGCAACGCCGGCAGTCGGCGCCGGTACATCTCGGAAGTGCGGTCGAGCGTGCTGATGCCGTCTCGGACACATCGGGTCCTGCCCGGGCGAGCCGAGAGGGAGAACGGCAAACAGCGTGACCGAACTCCCTGGACGACCGCGGCGTCTGGCGGTCCCTGATCAGGAATCTGGGCCCGTAGATGGCGCCCTCGAGGCCCGGTGCACCCTGGTAAGTAGACTCGCCAGCTCCTTATCCGGTGGCTCCTCCCGCGAGTTGGATGCGCTTGAGCAGCTCGCGGGAGCGCACCGCGGAGGGATGTTCCGGAGGAAGTTCGCTGACAAGGCTTCGCAGCAAGTCGGCCGCCTCGTCCGCGCGATGCAGCGCCAACAGAAGATCGGCGATCTTCTGCCGAAGCACGATGGTCTCGGTGTCCGGCGCTTCTGGCAGCAGAGAGCGGTACTCCTCCAGTGCCTGTTCGTGCTCGCCGAGGGTCGCCAGGCACAGCGCGATGTGCTGGCGGTATTCACGGAGGTCTCTGCCGTTCTTCGCTTCGGCTGCCAAATACTTGAACGCGCCGAGAGCACGGCGGAAATCCTCTCCTGCGAGCAGCACGCCCGCGTGGATGCGCCGGGTCTCTGCCAACCGCGGGTCGAGCGGGTCGGCTTGGTCGAGCAACTCGTCCAGCACATGAGCGGCCTGCGTGAAGCGCCCCTCCTCAAACAGCCGTACCGCTTTCTCCTCCCCCTCCTGGACGAGCGCGTCGGACAGAGCGGGCGGTGCGGGACGCGCCGGTCCAGGCTCGGTGCGTAGGCCCAGGCGGCTCTTGGGAGCGAGGGGTGCGCGATAGGGGCGAGTCGGATCTGCCAGGCCAGACGGGCCTCGCGGTGCGGTGCCGGGCGACGGGAGGTGTGGGACGAGTCGGTCGTGGACGGCATGCGCATCAGCGGGGCGGTCGTCGGGGTTCTTCTCCAGGAGGTCCAGTACGAGCCGTTCCAGCTCAACGGGGACGTCGGGCCGCAGGGAGCGCAGTGGTTCGGGGCTGCCGTGGACGTGCCGCAGTGCGGCATCGCCGGTTCCGCACAACACTTTGCGCCCCGCGAGCATCTCGTGTAGGACGCAGCCCAGCCCGTAGAGGTCACTGCGGGGGCTGACGCCGACGCCAAGGAACTGCTCGGGAGCCATGTAGTCGCGGGTGCCGACCGGGCGGCCGGTTTCGGTCAGCTGGGCTGTGTCGGCCCCGAAGACAGAGGCCACACCGAAGTCGAGGACCTTCACGGCCCCGCTGCCGTCGATCATGATGTTGCTCGGTTTCAGATCCCGATGAACAACGGGTACAGCGTGCGCGTACGACAGCACGGAGCAGATCTGCGCGGCTACGGCGACCGCCCACTCGACAGGCAGAGGGCCCTGCTCGGCGACGAGGTCCCGCAAGTCCATGCCCCGGATCAGCTGCATCACTACATACAGTTCGGCGGCGTCATCGGGCGATTCGGCGCTCTGGTCAATGGCCGCGTCGTAGACCGCCGGCACGCCCGGGTGCTCGATCCGTGCCGTTACACGGGCCTCCCGCCGGAACCGGCCCACCAGCACGGCGAGTTCGGCGGGTGTGCGGGCCTTCTCGACGCGGATTTGCTTAATGGCGACGGGCCGGTCGAGGACGATGTCATATCCCTCGCAGACCAGACCCATGCCGCCGGGCATCGGCAGCGCGCTCAGCTCGTAGCGATCGGCGATACGTCTGGTCCGGCCGATGGTCATGTGGTGGCGACCTCCCGATGTATGGGGCATCCCGGTCTTCGAGTGAGCGTACGTCAGGTCCACACGGACAAGGTGCCGGGCTACGCTGGCCCGGCGTGCACAAACGGGGTGGCAATGAGGAGCCGAGGAGAAGCGTGAGCGGTACGGGGCGGGGGCCGTCGAGGACGACGCGTCAGGAACTGCACCAGATCGAGGAGGGACTCAAGCGGGGCTATCGGGGACTCATCGACGAAAGCGGTTTGGAACAGAAGTCGGGTCGCGACCTGGAGCGCGCATGGCTGTCGCGGGCAGTGGCAGCGACAGCGCTGCGCCGCAAGACCGGCCTGGACCACGAGACCTGCGCGAAGGCTGTCATCGACGGGTATGAGGACGGCGGGCTCGACGCGGTCGCGGTCACCGACGGAGCCCAGGTGTGGCTCGTCCAGGCCAAGTGGAACGACAAGGGGAACGCGGGCTTTAACCAGAATGCGGCCCTCGCTCTGGTCGACGGGCTCAGCCTCTTGGAGCAGCGTAGGTTCGAGGTGTTCAACGACAAGCTGCAGCCGTTCACCGCGCAACTGAACTCCGCGTTGGCGGACGCCCGCCTGAAGATCCACCTGGTCATAGCGCTCGTCGGGGACGACCCGCTTAGCAAGCACGCCACGGACGTCCTGGACCGCGCTGTCGAGGACCATCGTGGGCACGGCCCCATGCTCGGCTATGAACTACTGGGCGCGGGTGAGCTGTTGGAGCAGCTCAAGGATGACCGGTCGCCCGCCCCGGTGGACGTCACCGTGCGGATGCAGAAGTGGATCAAGCGCGATACGCCGTTCACCGCCTTCCAGGGCACGGTAGCGGCTGGCGAGGTGGCCGGGTGGTATGACGGGCACGGTCCGCGCCTGTTTTCCCAGAACATCCGGAACTCCCTCGGCCTGACCACGATCAACTCCGGCATCCAGAAGACACTGGCAGAAGAGCCCGACAACTTCTGGTACTTCAACAACGGCATTACGGTGCTGTGCGACAGCATCGAAGAGCGCTGGATCGGCCGCCGTCGCCCCGACGAGCCGGTAGAGCTCATCTTGGGGAACGTCAGCGTCGTCAACGGCGCCCAGACCGTCACCTCGATACACGAGGCACGGAACCTGACACCGGACACCGTCGAAGATGCGGATGTCAGCGTCCGAGTGATCGCCCTGGGCGACCTCGGCGACGAGCGGGTCACCTATGCGAAACGCATCACACAGACCACCAACACCCAGAACGACGTATCGCTACGGGACTTCATCGCCCTGGATGACACCCAGGCGCGCATCCGCGAGGATTTCGACCTGTCCCTCGGTAAGCAGTATGTGTACAAGCGTGGCGAGGCCGATCCGGCCCCGGAGGCGGGCTGCTCGGTGGCGCATGCCGCCGTCGCGCTGGCCTGTGCGCACCGCACGCCGGAACTGGCGGTTCGCGCCAAGAGGTCGACAGACCTGCTCTGGGAGAGTGGTCGGCTGGGCAACTACGCGCGGCTGTTCGGCGAGGAGCCGAGTGCCCTGCGTATCTGGCGCTGTGTCCTGGTCCACCGTGAGGTCGGCGAGGCGCTGGAGCGGCTGCACGAGCAGGTGCGCGGCCGGGCAGCCGACACGACGCTCCGCGGTGATCTGCTCGTCAGCCACCTGGTCTTCCAGCTCCTCGCCCCCGACATGGAGGACGTCGACGACCCACAGTTCGATCTCGTGCCCCTCCTCGCTCGCGTCCCGGACCTGGTCAGACCAGTCGTGGAGTGGCTTATCCACCAGATCGACACGGTCTACGGACCGCAGTCCTTTCTCACCAGCACGTTCACTAACGAGGACCGCTGCAAGGAACTCGTCGGCCTTGTCCTACCGATGGTGCGGGCCGGGCAGTCCGTCCCGGAGGTCCCCGACACTTACCAGCCGCCCACCCCGCAGCCCCGCCGCCCACGCCGCCCGAACGCGGTGCCAACCTTGGTGACCGCCCGGCTTCTGGCAGAGGGCACTCCCGTCCGGTACGTCCCGATGAACACTACGGAAGAGAAGGCGGTACGGGACTGGCTGACCGCCGACCCCCGCAGGGAGCAGGCGAGTTGGACGAACGACCGCTCCAAGCCACTGGTGTGGGCCTACGACGGCACCCCCTACTCGGCGAGCGGCCTCGTCAACCGCATCTGGGAGCTGGCCGGCTGGGATCAGGCGCCGACCGCTGTGCAGGGACCGGCACGATGGATCGTCGGTGACAAGAAGTCCCTGTACGACATGGCCATGGAGTGGCTGGCCACCGAGGAGGAGACGGAGGGCTGACAGCCACCACCATCCTGGGGGAAGCCTGGCACACATCGAGCTCCGCACACCGTCTCGCCGACGGTGTGCGCCGGATACGTGGCCCCGGTTGGGTACCGAAGGGCGCGAACAGTACGGGTGGAAGGGGGCGGCTCCTGGTGGGCGTCATCTGGTAGCCGCCCCTTCGCCATACGCCCGCAGTGGGCTCAGTGGGTGTCGGGGAGGTTGTGGCGGCGCCGGATCAGACGGTACGCGGCCGTACGGGCCTCCTGGAGGAGCTGCCCCTGAAATTCGGCATCGGAGAAGTAGCGTTCGGTGAACTTGGTGTCCGCCTCGGCCCGTTCGATCATGATGTCACGGAACCTCTTGTTGAAGGGGTGCTCGAAGTCTCCCTCGTTGCGGGCGGCGACGGCGGCATCCTCCAGGTCCGGATCTTCCGCGGCGGCGACGATGCGCTCCTCGTACATCACACGGTCAGCTTCGCTCAGCCCAAGGCCGTAGCGGACGTTGAACTCCTCGATGAGCTCGGAAAGGAGGATCTTGTCCGGGTCTCGGTGGCCGCCCACGCCTTCGGCACCGTAGGGGGCGAGGTCCTCGACGTCGTCGTCGGTGAGGCTGATGTCGTAGTCGCCGACCTTGGTAACCCGCATGTGCGTGAGGTCCATCTCCCCTATGTCGAGGGAGGGGTCGTACGGGGGCGGGGGCAGGATGTTGGCGAGGTGTTTGCCGTAGAGGTAGAGGCGTTCGAGGCCGATGTCGACGCGCGGCATGAGCTGGGACAGGAAGCCGTATTGGCGTAGGAAGCCGCGCAGGTCGGCGCGGAATTCCTCGGCGGCGTCCCAGTCCTGTTCCTGGCGCTCCACGAAGCGAGCACGGGCGGCGTCGGTGTGGCGGTAGAGGGCTGCGTGGGCCTTCTCCCAGCGGCGGGCGCCGGGCTCACCGATGGTGGCGGCCCCGTTGGCGGACTGCGCGGTGGCCAGGGCCCGGACGAAGGCGTTCATCTCGTCCTCGTACAGCAACTGGTGGTTCATCACCTTGCGCTGGGAAGCGTAGAGGAGGTTGACGTCGGCGGGTTCGGTGCGGGCCTCCTTGAAGTAGGGGGCGTACTCCTTCTTAATGTCCGCGGGGTCGTTGACGAAGTCCAGGACGAACAGATCCTCCTGGCTCTTGCGCGGGTGGGTGCGGTTGAGGCGGGAGAGGGTCTGGACGGCGGCGACGTCGGTCAGCGGCTTCTCGATGTACATGTGGGTGAGGAGCGGCTGGTCGAAGCCAGTCTGGTACTTCTCCGCGACGACGAGGATGCGGTACTCGGTGCGCAAGGGCGCGCCGCCCGGTTTTCCGGTGCGCAGGGCGGCGTAGCGGTCATCGGCGCGGGTGTAGGCGAAGGCGTCGGGGAGTTCCTTCTCGGAGACACCGTTGAGCTCGGACTCAGTGACCTTGACCCTGGTGACGACTCCGTCGATCTCTTTCTCCACCTCCAGCTCGCCGGAGAACGCGACGAGGACGCCGAGGTCCGCGCAGTCCAGGTCCTTGGTGGCCTGCACCAGATGTTCGTACATCTTGTACGCCGCCTGCCGGGACCGGGTGACGACCATCGCCTTGGCCCGCCCGCCGAGCCTGCGGCGCCCGTGCACGGCGAAGTGCTCGACGATGATCTCGGCATGCTGGGCGAGGGTGGTCGGGTTGAGATAGACGAACTTGGCGAGCTCGCCCTTTGCCTTGCCCTCGTCCACCTCGATCTGCTCGGCACCGTCCTTGGCGACCCGCCAATGGGTCGTGTAACGGGTGTAGTTGCGCAGGGGGTCGAGGATGAAGCCCTCCTCGATGGCCTGCTTCATGGAATAGAGGTGGAACCCGCGCTTGAGCTTGGTGTCCGGGTCGGTGACACCGAAGAGGTTGAGCGTCTTCTTTTTGGGCGTCGCGGTGAAGGCGAAGTACGACAGCATCGGGTGCATCTGGCGTGCGGCAGCGGAGGAGGTCAGGAACTCCTCCTCGTCCTTGCCGGCCTGGTCCTTCGCTCCGAGTCCGCGCAGCACCTTGCGCATCTTGGGCACAGAGCTGCCGGTCTGGCCGGAGTGGGCCTCGTCCACGATGATCGCGATTCGCTTGTCCTGCAGGCCGGTGACGCCTTCGAGGATGTGAGGGAAGGTCTGCGCCGTGACGATTATGATCTTCGTGCCGGTGTCGCCGAGGGCTTGGGCGACCTGCTGAGACTTGGCGCCTTCGGTCCCTTTTACCCGGCGGACCACGCCCGGCGTGTGGTCGAACTGGTAGATGGTGTCCTGGAGCTGGTCGTTCAGGACGGTCCGGTCCGTGACAACCACGATCTTGTGGAAGACAGGCTTGTCGGCCTCGATACGCTCTTCGGCGACCGCCTTCGGATCGAGCGCGCCCGGCTCGGCGGAGCCGTGCAGCACGGAGAGGTGGTGAGCGAGCCAGCCGATGGTGTTGGACTTGCCGGAACCGGCGGAGTGCTCGACGAGGTAGTTCTGGCCCGAGCCGTGGTACGCGGCGTGAATGGTGAGACGGCGGACGGCGTCCCACTGATGGTAGCGGGGGAAGATCAGGGTCCGGTTGTGCACGGACACGCGACGCGGCCGCCCGCTCTTCGCAGCGCCCTTCTTGTTCCTTGGGTCCTCGACATGCAGGAACCGCTTGACGATCGCCATCCAGTTGTCCGGCTGCCAGACCTCCTCCCAGAGGTAGGCGGTGCGGTAGGCCGGTCCGTTCTCACTGTCGGGAAGGGGCGGGTTGCCTGCGCCTCCAGGATTACCGGGTCCCTTCGACCCCTGGTTGAAGGGGAGGAAGAGCGTCTTCTCGCCCTGAAGGCGGGTGGTGAGGAAGACGAGCATCTCGTCGACCGCGAAGTGCACAAGGGCCCGCTTGGCGAAGATCAGGTCTTTCGGGTCACGAGTGGTGCGGTACTGGCGCTTCGCATCCTCGACGTTCTGGGGGTTTTGGGACGCTGAGCTCTTAAGTTCGGCCGTCGCGAGGGGAAGCCCGTTGAGGAACAGGACTAGGTCGAGTTCCCGGGTGTGGTCGGGCGCGTAGCGCAGGCGGGGGGTCACCGTCAGGCGGTTGCTCCGGTAGTTACGGAACGCGTCCTCGGCGATGGCGTGCGCAGGCCGGAAGTAGGCGAGTTCGATGTGCAGGCCGCGGTCCTTGACGCCGTTGCGCAGCACGTCGAGCGTGCCGCGCGCGTCGATTTCGCGGGCGACCAGCTTGCCGAACTCACGCATGGCGATGCCGGCGGCTTCGGGGCTCCCCGCCTCGGCGGTGAACTCCTTGAGTCGCTCCAGGACGGCGGGTTGCGTGGCGCCAAGGAAGATCCACAACTGGGCCGTGTCGAGACCGAGCTCGGGGTTGTAGGCGCCCTCCCCCCGCTCGCCTTCGTGCCAATCGGAGGCAGTGAGGGCTTCGACGATGGTCCGTTCGAAGGCGTACTCGGAGTCCGGGCGGGGTTGTACGGGAGCGGTGGCAGCGGGGGCGTTGTTGCGGGTCACGGGGCCTCCACTCCTCGGGCGGTGGTGACGTCGAGTCGGCCGGTTACTGCTGCGGTGATCAGGGCCTGGCGGCGTTCAGCGAGCACGTCGAGTTGATGCTGGAGAAGGTCTTTAACCTCACGGTCGGTCTGTGCTGCCGCGTCGAGCTTCTCAACGAGCTTTCGCTGAGTGGCTGGGTCAGGGAACGGAAAGCGCTGCGGGCGGAGTTGCTCGCGGGTGAGGTGGGTCATCGTGCTCGCATTGCCTTGCACGGCGAACACGCGGAGCCGTTCGGCAACCAGCAGGCAGTAATACAGCCAGCGTGGAAGATCAGTCCCACGAGGGCGGATCCGGTGCAGTGCCTTCTGGTAGTACATCTCGAGACCCTGACTGTCCCAGACAGCAGCTCGGCCCGGCCAACTACCGCCTTCACACACGAGTACGTCACCCTCGCGCAGACGATAGCGCCGCCTCTCATGCGGGGGGAAATTCATCTGCGCCAATTCCTCCACGTCCACGTGATCCCACTGCACGTTGGCGACACGGAGATAAGGGCGCAGGTGTTGCCCCTTTGCCCGCTCCTCATTGAGCATCTTCCCGAGCTCGACCTCAAAGTGATGCGAGACGGCGGCGACCCGCCATGAGGCGGGGACCGTTCCGATCCAAGAAAGCTTACTGTCCTTGCGGGGACCATCCACGAACTCTCCGCGCACGGCGGCATATGCGCGCGAAATGGCACCTTCATCGACCATGTTCATCTGCTGCTTACGGAGTTCGTGGACCTGGTCGAAACGCGCCGTCTCGGTGTCGAGGAAATCGGCGATGCGCTGTTGTACGTCTAGCGAGGGCAACGGCACTCTCAACTGTTCAACGTCTGGCATATAGATCGTCTTGTGCGTGGAACCGGCTGCGATCCGCTTGAGGTCCGGAGCCATAGCTCGCAGTGCATGCAACAGAAAGCGGGGATCGAGTCGCGGCCCGCAAGTCCAAGTTGCGAAGTCCTGACTTGTGGCCATATCTCGTCCCATTATCGCCGAGAAGCCAACTGACGCGGTACGGGAGAGAATTACCGTGCCCGCAGGATGCCTGACCGCAGCAGAGTTCGCCTCGCCGAGTTTACTGATCTTCTCCTTCGTCTCCGTGATGAAATCAACTTGGTTGCTGCGCAACTGCCAAACGTCAGCCAAGGTAATCCACGGAATGGTGCAGTCTCGCCAGTACTCGGGGTTGCTTCGGCTCGGTGTATGGCCGGATCCCAGTCGCGCGACAAGTCGGATTGGTACCGTAGGCCACTGTGAGTCAGCAAGCCATGGAGCGACCTGAGTTAGGCTCACTCTGCCACCTTCCCCAACAACCCCTGAATCCGCTTCTCCAGTCCCTTCAGCTCCGCGTCGATCTCCGCCAGCGGGCGCGGCGGCTCGTACACGTAGAAGTGGCGGGTGAATGGGATTTCGTAGCCAATCTTCGTCTTCTCGTGGTCGATCCATGCGTCGGGCACGTGCGGCAGCACCTCGTCCTTGAGGTACTGATTCACGTCCTGGTCCAATGGCACGTTCTCGTAGTCGCGCAACTCAGGGTCTGGTTCCGGCTCACCATTCTTCATTTGCACCTCCCCCTCCGGGTCGCGCACGCCGATGACCTCACGCAGCGCCTTCTGGAAGGAGGTGTTGCGGCTCCACGGAATGCGGGCCTCGGCGAGGGCCGCGTTGACCGCCGCCCAAGCGAGCTTCTTCCCCGGCCACGTCTTCCCGAGAAGCGGCTTCAGAGCGTCCGCGAAGTACTCGACGCCCGCCTCCCCGAAGTGCTTGATCATGCCCTTGGACTCGCGGGCCTCCTCCAGCGTCTCCTCGGTCACCTCGAAGCGCAGCTTCAGCGGGCGTTCGACGGTAATGCGCTGGTAGCCGAAGTCGTCGTTGTCGAAGAGCTTGACCTTGCCGTGGAACGCGTGAGACTCGTTCTCAGCGATCTCCAGGCCGTCGGCGTAGAGCTTCATCACATGCGTGATCTGCTCCTCGCTGATCACCTTCCGCTTGTCCCCGAGGGACTTTCGCATCTTGACCCACTGGTCGCGGGCGTCGACCAGCATGACCTTGCCCTTGTGGGCGGAGGCCTTGCGGTTGGTGAGGATCCAGAAGTACGTGGAAATACCGGTGTTGTAGAAGAGCTGGTCGGGGAGCGCGACCACAGCCTCCAGCCAGTCCTTCGTGAGGATCCAGCGGCGAATCTCGGACTCGCCGGACCCCGCCGCTCCGCTGAAGAGCGGCGAGCCGTTGAAGACGATGCCGATGCGACTGCCGCCCTCCTCCACAGGTCGCATCTTGAAGATCATATGTTGGAGGAACAGCAGCGAGCCGTCGCTGATGCGTGGAGTACCCGCGCCGAAGCGGCCTCGGTATCCCAGGTTGTCCCGCTCGTCCTCGACCTCCTTCTGTACCTTCTTCCACGCCACACCGAACGGCGGGTTGGAGAGCATGTAGTCGAAGCGGAGGTCCTCGAACTTGTCATTGCTGAGGGTGTTGCCGAGCTGAATACGCTCGATGTCCTGATTCTTGATCATCATGTCGGAGCGACAGATCGCCCAGGACTCGGGGTTGAGTTCCTGCCCGAACACATACACGTCGGCGTCTGTGTTGTGCTCGTGGATCACATCCTGACCCGCGTTGAGCATGCCGCCCGTGCCAGCCGTCGGGTCGTAGATGGTGCGCGTGGGTCTGCCGACCTTGAGTTCCCCGAGGTCCGGGGTGATGAGGAGGCGGGTGATCAGCTGGATGACCTCGCGCGGTGTGAAGTGCTCACCGGCGGTTTCGTTGGACTCCTCGGAGAACTTCCGGATGAGTTCCTCGAAGGCGTACCCCATGACGTGGTTGGAGATCGCCGTGGGGTGAAGGTTGTAACCTGCGAAAGCGGCCATGACCTTGTGGAGGAGCTTCGTGTCGACAAGGTGCTGGATCTGCTCCTCGAAGCGGAACTTCAGGAACACGTCGTAGGCATCCGGTGAGAATCCCTGGACGTACCGCGGCAGATTGGCTTTCTCCTCCTCATGGCCGCCCACGATAGAGGCGAGCGTGAGGCGCGTCGTGTTGTAGAAGGAATGGCCGGACTTGGCCGGCAGGAACGGGTGAGGGTTCCTCCCCAGACCCGTCAGACGCCTGAACTCGGCGGCCACCTCGTTTCGCGTCGGCGCCAGCACGCATTCAAGGCGCCGCAGCACAGTGAACGGCAGGATCACCTTGCCGTAGTCCGAGCGCTTGTACTCGCCCCGCAACAAGTCCGCCACCTCCCAGATGAGGTTCGCGAGCTTCGTCGCCTGTGCGTACTCCGCGGCGGCTTGGGCCTTCGGATCGGTCACCACGTCCGTACGTCCTTACACTTCTTGGGAGTTGGGGTCAGGGGAACTCGGGGGCACCGGGAAAGCCGGGCCGGTGGCGGCAAGAGCGGGGATTCACCGAGCAACGTCGGCCCGTGCACCCGCCGGCGCGTCGTGGGCCTCCGCACCGCCCCGGCCGCGCAGTGCCCCCGCCACTGCCTCCGTGGCATCCCTGGCCAGATCCTGCCCCATGTCGTGCACCGTGCGCAGGAGGCGGCTGAAGTCGGCCACGGCGCGGAACGCCGCCCCGTACGCGCGCTGCCGGTCAATGGGGAACAGTGGGACACGGACACGGCGCGGGTCCAGGCGGGTGTGGGAACCGAGACTGCTGGCGGTGGAGGCGGCCTGGTGCGCGCCTTCCACGCTGGAGAGGAAGCCGGCCAGGTACCAGGGATCCAGGATGTCGGTGTTGGCCACGCGGATGTGGTGCAGGGTGGCCGCCGGGTAGGCGTCCGCATCCTCGGCGGTGGCGACGCGGGCTACGACGCTGCGGGCGGTTACGGGCAGCAAGACGTCACCGACGCGCACCGGCTGGTGCTGGACGATGTCGTCGGGGGCTGGACCGACCTCGGACGGCCGCCGACCGGTCACAACGTCTCGCGCGGTGAGAAAGAGAGCCTCCCCGGGGCCAGGGGTGGGGGGCGGAGCAGAGCCGGTCTGCCCACGGTGGGCATCGGCAGCCGGACGTTGGCGCTCCGTGTGGGCGGGGCGGCGCAGCACCACAACGCCGCTCTTGGCCAGCTCGGCGAGGGTGGCGATGCGGACGCCCGCGCGCGCTGCCTCCGTCAGGTCCGGCAGGTCAGGGAGCGCGCCGACGGTGGGCAGCGCGGACCTGAGCACGCGCAGGGTCTCGTCCACGGCGGTGCGGCCCGCGTCCAGAGTTTCGGCACTCACGCCGAGTGTGGCGGACTGGGGCAGATGGCGGCGAGGGGTCAGGTCCACGTCGTCGTCGAGGAGATCCATCACGGGGACCAGTCGAGCCACGCCGGGGCGTTCCGGGAACGAGAAGGCATCGCCATCGGCCGCCGCCACGTACCGAGCCCAGAGATCCTGGATCAGCATGCGCGGGTCCTGCTCCTCCCCGCTGTCTGCCAACAGGACGCGGGCAGGAGGAAGTTCACCCGGTTCAGGGCGGCGCAGAACCCAGATCTGCAAGGCGAGTGCGTAATGGGCCGCGTACCCGGCGGGAAGGGAAATCACCGCGCGTAGCGCTCCACGGCGCAGAAGTTCCTGGCGGATGCGGCGACCGGACGTACGGAAGGCGACCGCCGGGGGCAAGAGGAGGACCACGGGCGCACCCGGAGCAGCATGGGCCAGGGCCTGCTGGATCCAGGCCAGTTCCGACTCGCCGCGCGGTGGGATGCCGTACTCCCAGCCCACATGGTCGACGAGTTCTTCGTGGCCCCAGTTGCGGTCGGCGAACGGTGGGTGACCGACGACGGCCGTCGCGCGCCCGGGGCGGAACGCGGGGCGACGCAGGAAATCGCCGGTGTGCACGTCGAAGGAGACGGCCGTCGCTGCCGGATCGGTGTTGCGGAAGGCCAGCCGGAGGGCGGCGAGGAGGGCGAGGGAGTGGCTGAGCTCCTGGCCCCGAACGGGGGTTGCACCCAGTTCAGCGGCGGCGAGGAGGAACGTTCCGCTACCGCAGGAGGCGTCGAGAACCGGACCCTCAGTGGGCGGCCCGGCGAGGGTAACCATTAGGTCGGCGAGCCCACGGGGGGTGGCGGCGAGGCCGGAGCGGGGGCCCTGGTGCAGGAAGCGGGCGCACAGGTCGTCGAAAGTGGCGCGCGCGCCGTCGGCTGCCGCGGCCTCGGCGGCGGTGGCCAGGAGGGCCAGCAGCCGAGTGCCGAGCTCGTACTGAAGGGAGCTGAGGAGTTCACCGAGACTACCGACCGTGCCGCCGGGAGCCTCGGCGAAGGTGTGCTCGGCGCGCTCCATCATCCGGACCAGGTCCGCCTTGTCCCGCGGGCTCTGTGCACCGGGGTAGCGGTGGAGATGGAACAAAAGCAGGCCGGTGAGGGCCAGGGCGTCCTCGGCAGCACTGCCGGCCCTTGCGGACTCGAAGCTCTGCCACAGCCGCTCGGCCACCGCGATACGCCGGGCCTTGCCCTGGCGCCCGAGCCACTCCTCGACCTCGGCGAGGTCGAATCGGGGGCTGCGGTCGGTGCCGCCCACGGGCTGGGGGAAGTCGTCGTGCCGCTTGCGCCAGTTGCTGACGGCAGTCGGTTTCACCTCGGCGAACCGGGCGATGTCCGCCGCGGTCACCTCCACTCGGCCTGTCGTCATACTCCTCGGCTCCTCGTCTTCCGGCAGCTCGGGGGGGTGGTGCGCGGTCGACCCTACGTGAATTCGAGTGCGATGGCCAGGATCACAATAGAAGGGACTCTAGATCACATGTCTTGGTTGGCTATGTTCACGCTCTCGGATGGTACGGTCTCACCACGGTCGCCTCAGGGGGCCGCAGCGACGGGTGGGGTGTGCCGTAGGCACCGCAGTTGCCAAGGGAGACGGACCGTGCAGGACAGTGGCAGGGGCGGGGCGGCGGTGCCGGAGTGGCCGCCCCCGGAGGGGATGACCGGCAGCGGCGCGCTGATTCGGGTGCAGGCTTCGCACGCGACGGACGGCCAGTACACCTGCCTGCGCTTCGCGGAGGGCAAAACGCGGCCGAACGCCTGGCCTGGCCGCCGCATCGAGCGGCCGAAGCCGTATCTGGAGAACTTCGTCCTCGGCCTCGTCCTGGCCGCTGTGCGACGCGTCGAGTGCGAGGGCATGGCCCCACAAGACGCCGTGCGGCAGGCCGAAGACTCTGCCGGGCGTTCCCTCCACCGGGCCCAGCACCGCTTCCTACGGCACGCCGTAGAGCGATGGCTCGAACGCGACCGGCCCAAGGAGGCGCCTCCTGTGATTCCCGCTGCCGGCCCGTGGGTGCGGATGCGGGAGGTAGACGGGCGGACGTGGGAGCTGACCGGCTGGGGGGCCTGCCACCACAACCCGGGACGGCGGCTTCGCGAGTTCTCCTTCCTCTGCTACGGCAGCGCCGACCCCCGATCCGTCCCGAAGGACCGCATCGCGATCGCCGCCCTCGCCGCCGCCCTCGGGGAACCCGCACGGCAGGGCGCCAAGCCCTGGCACCCGTATCGGCTGCTCGGTGCCGAGCCCGTCGACCACGTGCGTGTGGCCCTCACCGGGCTGCACGACGGCTCGTACCGGCTCCTCTTCGAGGGCGGGCCCGACCAGGTCCGCGCCTACTACAAACAGCATGCCGAAGCGCGCGTCAAGGAGATCGTGGGCGGCGGCCCCGCAACGCCCGGCGGCAGCTGCGCGGGCTGCCGCCGGCTGGAGACCTGTGACGCTCCGGTTCGTTTGCCCGGCCTGCTCGGCATCCCCGCCGGCCGAGGCCCCTTCCCGCTGCGGGAGCTGTCCGCCAGCCACCTGCGCTACTACCGCAAGTGTCCGCAGATGTACTTCTCCTACGCTCAGCACCTCCCCCGCACCCGCGAGTACTCCCCGGAGAACCAGCTCGGCAAGGCCATCCACGCCCATCTGGAGGCCAACCACAGCAGCGGTCTCCTGACGCCGTGTGGGGGCGCGGACATGCCCTGGAGCGACACCGCCTGGGGTGACGGGGAGCTGCGCATGACCGGCGAGTGGGCTCGCATCGGGTCCAGGATGCTCGCCCAGCACATCGACATGTGCCCGTTCCTCAACGACGGCGTCACGACCGTGCTACCCGAGCCCCGCCGCGCCTTCTACGATCCGCACGCCCATGCCGTCCTGATCGTGAAACCGGACCTGCTCTACCTGGAGCATGGCTCATGGGTGTGGCGCGAGACCAAGACGACTCAGAGCCCGGATGCTTGGATGAGCCGGGACCCCTTCACCACCGACCCGCAACTCGCCCTCGCCGCCGTCCTTCTTGCCGACGGGGCCTTCGGCGGCACCCCAACGGGCTCACGAGTCGAGCTGGAGGTGCTGCGGCCGGACAGTGGCGACCCTTCGTACATCGAGCCGTGCAACGAGCCCAAGCGCGTCGAAGCTGCCCGTCGGCTTGTGCGGGAGTACGTCGATGCGTGGCGCGGTGACGAGGTCTTCACGCCCAGGCCCGGCGCCCACTGCCGCACCTGCCCCGTTACCGAGTGGTGCGCGAGCGCCCCCGAGGAGGTGCGTCGTGGCCGCCGTTGAACCCTCGGATGTCGCAGGTGCCGAGTCCGAGCGACTACTGAGGCTGGTCGCCACCGCCTTGGTACGCCTGTCCCAGTTGCGCACGCCCGCCGATCCCGTCTACCCCGATGTCGTGCAGGCCGCCTACAACCATCTCGTACTCGTCTGTCTGCGCACCGGGCGTCCGGCCCCCGGCAGTGTGCCGCAGCTCGCCCGGTGGGCGGCTGCGCGCCCACTGGCAGACTGGTGGCCGTATCTCCTCGAAGACCAGCACATCGGTGACCTGCGGCTGGTCGACGCGGACACCGGTGCACCCGCCCAGGAGTGCCTGGAGTGGGCCGTCTTCGCACCCGATCCGGCTGCCGAGCAGATCGAGAACGCACTGCTCAAGGAGGCACTCACCCTGTGCCGGGCGGCCAAAGCCCCCGACTCCTACACCGCCTTCCGTAGGCTGCTCATCGAGCGCCCCGTCCTGACCGGTGTCGAACTCGCCCTGCTCAGCGCCTACTTAGACCTGTCACCGCTGCTCGACACCGTGAAGCGGTGCTACGAGCCGGTCACCGCCGCCTATGTCAGCCATGGGCAGTGCACGCTGTGCGACGGTTGCGGATGTCTGCTGGTGCCCTTGCGGGACGACGGATACGCCTGCACGCTCGACCGTTGCCGCAGGAGGCCCGTAGCCGTCGGAGAACGCCTCAAACCCGGGGCCGACGGCGGTCTGTACCTCCTCACCAGGCCGCTTCGCGTCTTTATCACCGGCCCCGGACTGGCCGAGACCGACCTGGAACGACGGCTTGTCGCACTCGGCCTTGACGTCTCGATGTGGCCCAACTTCGACGCGTACGACCTCCGTGTCGTCTTTCCTGACGGCCGGGCATGGGGCATCGACGTCAAGGACCGAGCCAACCCCGCGCTGCTGGGCGGGACCACCACCGCCCTGCGCGGCGAACCGCCCTACGACCGGGGACTGCTCGTCGTGCCCTCCTACAGGTTCAACGAGAGGGACGGCTACCGCGAAGTCTTCCACCACCATCTGCCCGAGGGAGTCGAAGGCCACGTCAGCCTACTCACGGACGAGGAGGTCGTGCGGCAGGCGAAAAGCACCCTGGCCCGCAGCGTGCGGCGCACCGAGCCCGAAACCGCCCGGCCGGCGCGGAGGATACATCGAACGACACCGAAACCCCAGGAAGGAGAGCTCGATGCGTGACCGCAGCGGTTGGCACCGCGGGCTGACCGCCCCCTTGAAAGACGCATGGAAGGACGGACCCCGCTCCTTCAACCCCGGCGATCTCCTCGATGTGGAACTCGGCCTGTACCTCCTGGAGTCGGTCATGCCGGGCCGAGCCGCCGTCGACACGTGGACACTCGTCAGTGGCTACCCGTTCGGGGAGGCGTTCGGCGACATCACCACCGACGCGCAGCGACTGCGCGTCCGGCGAGCTCGGCACTACCTGCTGCCCCTGCGCAGGCGCCGGGAATGGCTGCTCGCTCTCGAGTCCTACCTCGCCGTTCCCCAGGAACTGCGCGGATACGATCTCGCATCCGCGGAGTCCGTGCCCGTGCGTCGCTCGCCCGCGCGGGCCGCACGCCGCTTCGAGCGCTACGAGAAGGTGCTCGGCGAGCCACCCCCGTACGCGCGCCACCGACTGCCGCACGCTCAGGCCGGAGACTACGTCTTCCCCGTCCGCGACCGCCGGTACGCCGTCACCTTCACCGAGGACCTGCTTCCGGACGGACCGACGGCCGCACATGACCTCGATGCGCCGCTGCCCGGCAAGGGTGAGCCGATCACCGTCGAGTGGCGTGAGCTGGAGGCCGCCGCACGCCGCATGGACGCGATCGAGTCACAGGCCCCGGACACCGCGCGTGGCCACTGGCTGCAGCGCCTGAGGCGCGTCGAGCTGTTTGTACGCGACGAAGGACGGGGCAAGTTCGAGCAGAGCGACACCCTGCGTATCGACCGGCTTCTCCACCTCGTCGGCATGGTCGGCGCCGGCAAGAGCACCCTGCGCGACATCCTCACCTTCTGGGCCGTCACCGAACGCGGGCTGCGGATCACCGTCGTCGTCGGCGATGTCGCCGAAGCTCTGTCCCTCACCGGACTCCTGGACCGCCTAGGCGTGCCGACCGCACCCGTACTCGGCCACTCCACGCGTGAGCGCCATATCCAGCGACTCCACCGACGCATCGCGTCGAGCGGCGCCCCGAGCCTCCTCACCCACTGGCACGACGGCTTCGACCACGTCAATAGCGCCTGCCCACTCGACGCCCTGCGCGGCATGGAGGCGGAGCGACCGCTGCGCGTCGGTGAAGCGCCATGCGGAAACCTCTATGAGGTGCGCCGGACACCCACGGAGGCGGCGGACCCGCGAGAAGGGCTGTTCGCCAGGGAGGGTTCCGAGACAGACCCTGATGACGATGGTGAGGCTCTCGACGGGGCAGCGGCCGCCGAACCCGCTGCGAGTGCCGCGTCCACGGACGACGAACGCCCGCAGCGTCACGGCTGCCCCCTGTGGTCCCGCTGCCCTCGCCATCACTCGGCCCGTCAACTCGTCGACGCCCGGGTATGGGTGGCCACTCCCGCGAGTCTCGTCCACACTGCTGTGCCCGAACAGCTTCAGCAGCAGCGGCTACGTTACCTCGAACTCGCCTGCCGGATGAGCGACTTGGTCATCGTGGACGAGGCGGACCGGGTGCAGATGCAGCTCGACACAGCGTTCGCTCCCGCCACCACTCTCGCCGGACGCGCCCCGAACTCGTGGATCGACGAGGTCGCTGCCCACGCCCTTGCCGAACTCGCCGGTCAGGCGCGACTCCAGCTCTCGGCGCGGGACATCGACGACTGGACGAACGCTACTCACACCGTGCGCCACGCCACCGACCGGCTGTACTCGCGCCTCATCCAGAACCGTGCGCTGCGCCACTGGATCACCCAGGACTACTTCAGCGCGGTCACCCTCCACCAGTGGCTCATCAACGCCTGGTTCCCCGACCTCAAGGATGTGGACGAAAGCACCGTGTCCGAGGGGATGCCCGAGGCCCAGCGCCTTGCGCAGCGCGAGCGGATCGACGGCGTACTCAACCGTTTCCGTGACGACCCGCTCCAGCCCCGTACCTCCGATACCGAACCCGAGGGGGACCCGGCGGGGACCGCGCTCGTCAACGAGCTCGTCCATCTCACCCTCGGTCTGCTGCACGCCCCTCACGGCTCAGACACCCGCACCCAGGTGCGGCCCGTGCTGGAGCGGCTCCTCAACGGTGCCGTACGACTCGACGACGGACCCGACCCCCACGTGCCCCGGTTCGAACTCACCTTGGTCCTCGCCGCCCTGCACCACCGGCTCAACTTCATGACCGGGCTCTGGCAACGCGTCGAGGCGGCCCTCAATCTGGAGTCCGCCTCCAACGTGCTCTCCCGTCGCCCGCCCCGCGACTACGAGCCCGTAATGCCCGAGTCCCCCATGGGCAACGTCCTCGGCTTCCAGTTCCAGCTGGACGAGAGGAGAAGAGAGGGCGAGCAGAGCGGCGAATTGCGCTTCTTCCGCTGCAACGGTGTGGGACGCGAACTCCTGCTCGGCCTGCCCGACCTGCCGACGGTTGACGGCCGGCCTGGCCCGCACCTGATGCTGATGTCCGCCACCAGCTGGGCCGGCACCTCCAGCCGCTACCACGTGCACGCCGACGTCGGCGCGGTGCTTCGCCCGCGTAAGGAGGAGGTGCGCGCCATCCTCAACACAGAGTTCCGCAAGGAGTTTCTGTACTGGCCCGGAAGTACAAGACCGCTGCGGCTGTCCGGCTGTGACCCGGAGGAACGTCCGGCCGCCCTCGTCCAGATGCTGCACCAGCTCGCCGAGCCCGACCGCGGCCTCACCGGCTCGGTCAGCGCCCTCCAGCAAGAACTCGACGACATCGAAGACCCCGAGAGGCGCCGCTTGCTGCTCCTCGTCGGCAGCTACGAGGAGGCCCGCAGGGCCGCCGAGTACCTCAACTCGAACCCCGAATGGGCCGGTCGGGTCTCCCGGCTCGTCTCCGACGACGCCGACCTCGACACGGCCTGGAGCGCCTTGCCGCGTACCGCCGAGGCGAAGGCTCTGCGACGCGGCGACGTGGCGGGCTGGGCGCGCGGCGGCCAGGCCGACGGGGAACTCCTCGTCGCCCCGCTCCTCGCCGTAGAACGCGGCCACAACATTGTCGTTTCCGGAGGCAAGGCAGCCATCGGCACCGTCTACTTCCTGGCTCGCCCCCACCCCCGCCCCGACGACATCGCGCTCGCCGTGCAGGCCGTCAACGACTGGGCGGTGCGGCAGATCCGTGGCCCGGGCGAGGGCCTGCGGCACCTCGCCCGCCGGGAAGGCACCCCCGACCGGGCGGGGCTCGCCTTCCGGCGCGACGCCCGACACGCCTGGAACCGCTTCCTGACTCGCCGACTGTCGTGGACCAGCCTCCCCAAGGCCGAGAAGGAGGCGTTCACCTGGGACCAGCTGGTCGTGATGTGGCAGGTCATCGGCCGCCTTGTGCGGGGCGGAGTGCCCGCTCGCGTCGTATTCGTCGACGCCGCCTTCTCACCGCGCGAGGCAGGCCTCGCAGCCACCGACACCCCCGCCACCAGCCTGCTGGCGAGCATGCGCGCACTCCTCGCCCCCTACTTCAGTGCCGAATCCGCCGTGCCCGAAATCAACAAGTCCCTGGTCGAGGCCTTGTACGAGCCGCTGTACAAGGCACTGGCGGACATGGACTGACGCCCCCGCCGGCACTCCCGCGCCAGCGCATCGATGCACTTTCGCGCATCGGAATGACACTCACTGACGCTTCTCCCCGATTCGAACGGAGACCCACCCCGCCATGGCCTACGACCACATCCAGCCCGCCGCTTTCGTCCCCACACCAGGCGGCGATCCCTTCCTCATGCCCCACTACGCACTCGCCTTCCCTCGTGCCTGGCGAGACCCTCTCAAGGACCACTGGCAGCACGGCAAGCCCGAGCGGCGCGACCGCGGCAAGGTGTCGGTGCCCATCAAGCGGCTCAATCAGGTGATCGCCGCCGTCGCCCCCGACTTGGTGTCCGTGGCCAAGAGGGCCCCACTCGACGACGGCCGACCCTGGCTGTACGCGAACGGTCCCTATCCCAAGGCGGTGATGAGCACCTTCATCCACGCCTGGCTGCGCGATCTGCAGCCGGGCCCCGAGGGCCACGCCAAAGTCAAGGAGACCGCTTCCCTGCTGGACATCGACGGCCTGGAGTGGGATCTCCTCAGCGTCGACATGCTGGAGCAGACTGTTGGTGACGGCGGCACCGCCGTGCCCGCCGACCACCTGTGGCGGCTTCTGCCCGAGGTCCTCGCCGCCCGCATCGCACGCCAGGAACCGGCCTACGAGCACTTCGGCGAGCGGCTCTCGTTCCGGCAGGTCGCGATGGACGCAGGAGCTCCCGGGGCCGAGCTCGTCTCCTGGCCGCCGTTGGAGCACCCCACCGGACGTGGTGCGAAAGCCAAGGTGTGGAACTACTCCGCGTACATCCGGATCTGTCTGCGCACCGTGCCCTTCGACCCGACTCCCCGCATCCACCTCTCCACCGGTGTACGACGATGGGTACGTGGTCCCGTCTGGCTGCCGCAGCGGGGACGCGCCTCCGTCTACCTGCTGGCAGACCAGAGCCTTGTGCCCGACGGACCTGCCCCGGAACGGTTCGCGGTCGGTGGCCTGCGCTGGGTGCCCCAGACCGGGGGCTACGCGTGGGTTCAGGGCGGGCCGGAGGGGATGCTGGACCAGATCTCTGCCGTCCCCCGCTTCCCCTCACCCGATCTCATGGCCAAGGAGCCGGAGACCTGGCTCACCGGCCGGTACGGCGTCACCGCCGCAGTGGTGCACCACACGATGATGGGACGACACGGAGTACAGGCCGGAATCGCGCCGCAGGAGCGACGGCGCCTGACGGAGTGGGCCACGGCGGCGCTGTCCCCCGAGTTCATGTGCGTCAGCACATCCCGGCGCAGCGGGATCCGGCGCCAGACTCCGCACAACGTGCTCGAGTCCACCGCCTCCGTGCCGAAGAAGGCCACCGACGAGGACAAGGCGAGGATCGACCGGGAGAATGCCGAGCGGCAGGCGCGCAACGCCGCCCGACGGCGCCCCCTTCTCGCGCGCGCCGTCGGCCCTGCGGGGCTCACCGCCGTACTGCTGCACCAGACCGACACCATGCGCGACCACCTGGTCGCGGCTGCCGAGGAGAACCTCGGCCTCGCACAGCACCGCACGGCCGGTGGCCCCGACCTGTGGCAGTGGGACCATCCCGACCTGACCGTGCGTCTCCACGTCCGGCGGGCCGGGGAACTCGTGGCCCCGCTGGGTGAGGGCAGCACTCTGCGGCGCGGCGACGAGTGGGACGCCGCCATGGATGCGCGACGGCGTGCGGTGCGTGACGCAATGCGCGCGTGGGCGACCGATCTGGGCAAGCATTCCCAGCTGGCATTCGTCGAGTTGGAGGGCAAGGACGGCTTCCGGCGCCGCACCAGGGACCCCAAGTCCGCGCTACGTGTGGGGCTTGCTGACGCCGGCCTGGTCAGCCAGTTCTTGGACCTCCCGGACCCGGACGGCACCAGGCCAGAGGCTGTTTCGGACCCGCACCGGGCCAAGGCTGCCTGGAGCGATGGCCTGCGACAGCTCGGCACGCGGTTCCTGCCCGAGCATTCACTCGGTGCGGCCATCCCGGAGGACCTGAACCAGCTCGCATTCTGGCTCGTCAAGCGCAACGTCAGCCGTGGCAACAAGTACCCGCAGTTCACCCCGATCGCCGTACTCATCCGTCCTGGCCAGGACTGTGTGCTCGGCCGTACGGCGGAAACGTCGGACTGGGTGACATACCCCGAGCTGCTACGCAGCCTCACCGGAAAGATCCGCAGCACAGATCTCAGGACGCGGAAGCAGCAGGAGGACGCAACCGCCCTGTTCGTCAAGCAGACGCTGTACAAGTTGCGTGGCGAGCCGACCCTCGTCCTCACCCACGCACAGAACACCCGCCAGCGCTGGCCGTGGCTAACCAACCCCGGGCTGGCCGTCGACCGCCTGAGCCTGGGTGCCGGACCACTTCAGCGGCTCGCCGCGCACGGCCGCCGCCTGCGGGTAGTCCGCATCGCTAGCCACGACCGGGAGGAGACACCGCAGTGGTGGGCACCCGACGGGGACGTGGGCGCCGGGGTTGCCAAGGGCCTGTGGGTGCCCGCTGACGCGCAGCCGGACAATCGTCTCTTCCAAAGCACCTCAGACAAGGCCAGCCAGCACGGACACCCCCGTGACATCAGCAAGTTCACCGAGCACCGGAACGCAGCCGGACGGTCTCTACGCATGCCAGGTACGCCAGCGTGGAATCCCGAAATCTTGGACCTCTGCATGGCGGCACTCCAAGCAGGCGACGTTCCGGAGCAGTGGGCCATGTACGTCCACCAGCAGCGCTTCCCGGACGACTATGCCAACGCGCTCCAGCTTCCACTAGCCCTGCACCTCGCCCGGCTCGCCGCGAAGTACGCCGAGCCTATGGAGGACACGGAACAGGCCGATCCGGGGACGGCCTCGATCGGGGCCACGCCCGAGGACGGGTCTGAGGGCGAGGCGTAAGCAGTGGCCGACAGCTTGTTCCGTGCGGCTGGCGCCCGCTGAGTCAGCCCTCCTCAGCGGTGTCGCCGCCCGGTTCCGCGATCGGAGGAGGCTTGGGAGGGGCCTGTGTCGGCTCGGGTCTCCTGCCGATGGGCCTGTAGCCCCGTTTCCCGTCAGGGTCGAACTGTGGTCGGGAGTTAGAGGGCGTCTGAAAGGCCGTCAGCGGGCTGGCCTTGCGAGGCGGCGCCGGCGGACGCGCAGCAGGCACGCGGCGGCTGCTGCGCCGCCGCCCTCGCCGATCGACCGGAATGCTGGTGCGCGAAGATGTCCGCCAAGCCGTCCACCTGGCCGACCCCGCTGACAACCACGCTGCCCTGCGGGCCCTGGAAGGCGGAGACCTGATCGCCCAAGCGTGGCAAGCCCGGCGTCGCGTCGCCGCCTCGTACAGCGTCCGGCTGGAACAGAACCCAAACGTGCCATCGCCGGAATCGGTACTGGCGTCGCTGCTGCACTTGCATCACATCCGCAGCATCGGCATCGACCCCGACTCCGAGCAGCGCGCCGAGCGGACGGCGCGCGCCGTGGCACTGGCCTGGTCGGCTCGCACGGCGCCCGCGGACGGAGCCTCGCGATGACCACAGCCACCGCTGTCGTACTGCCAGCACAGCTCCGCCACGAGGCCGCCGCAGTATCCGCACGGCTGGCCGACGCACTGCGCGAGCCCCCACCTTCCGACACCGATGGCGACCTCAGCCCGTCCAGCCCGCGCTGGCGCGGCCAGTCGCTGTCCAAAGGCGCAGCCGGGGTCGCCGTCCTGCACGGACTGCGCGCCCGCGCCGGACTCGGCGGTACCGAAACGGTGCACGCCTGGCTTCAGGCCGCCACTCGCGAACCGCTCAGCGCCGGCGGCGGGGCCGGACTGTGGTACGGAGCGACCGCCGTCGCCTTCGGCATGCTCGAAGCCGCCCCCGGCCGCTACGAGCGAGAACTGCAGCAGCTTGACCTGGCCGTCGCCAGGCTTGTACGCGCCCGGCTACAGGTCGCCCACACACGCATCGACGCGGGCGCGCAGCCCCCGCTGAGCGAATTCGACCTCGTACGCGGCATGGCTGGACTGGGCGCCTACCTGCTGCGCCGGAAGGTGAATGGTTCGCTGCTCCGGCAGGTCCTGGAGTACATGGTGCGGCTGACCGAACCGGTCCCGGCGCGCGACGACGCCGAGGGCAGCGTGCCTGGCTGGTGGACCGGGGATGTTCCGTCCGGATGGGATCGAGTGGCCGTCGAGGGCGGCCATGCCGACCTTGGCATGGCTCACGGGATCGCCGGCCCGCTCGCGCTGGTGGCCCTCGCGGCACGCGCGGGCATCACGGTGGACGGCCATGCTGAGGCGATCGAGAAGATCACCGCATGGCTAGAGGCATGGCGTCAGGACAGCCCAGCCGGACCGTGGTGGCCCGAGCGCGTCACCTCAGTCGACGTACGTGCGGGCCGCTCCGCCCAGGAGGGTGCCCGGCGACCGTCGTGGTGCTACGGCACCCCGGGCATCGCGCGCGCCCTGCAACTGGCCACCATCGCCACCGACGACCACTGCCGCCAGGAACGAGCCGAAGACGCGCTGGCGCGCTGCCTGGCCGCCCCCGTGCAACTTGCCCGGCTCAGCGATCCGGCGGTGTGCCACGGGTGGGCCGGGGTGTTCGCGACGGCCCGCCACGCCGCTGCCGACGCGCGCTCCGGCGCCCTCGCCGACCACCTGCCGCACCTGCTGACGGCGCTGTTGGAAAGCGCCGAGGGCGGGCGGCTCGCGGATGACCAGATCGGGCTGATCGAGGGCCGCGCCGGGATCGCGGCTGTGCTGCACAGTGCGGCGACCGGGACGGGCGGGTGGGAGACCTGCCTGCTGATCAACTGAAGGGCAGCTGAAAATGACCGCGTTGCCCCCTCCGCAGCGTCCCGAGCACGGCTGGCAGCAGATGAGCCTTTGGTGCCCCGACTGACCGGCCGCCGAGCAGATGGCCGTCCACCATCTCGGGCCGCAGCTCGCTCAGGCCGAGCGCGCCGGGCTTCTCGCTGGCTGGTGGTTCATCCGCAAGGACACCTGCTGGCGCATCCGCTACCAGCCCCGCCTTGGCCAGGACGAGACCGCGCGGTCAACCATCGGCGAGATCACGCACAAGTTGTTCGCCGACGATGTCATCGAGGGCTGGGCGGCAACCCTGTACGAACCTGAAACCCATGCCTTCGGCGGGCCCCACGGCATGGACGCCGCCCACCGCCTGTTCCGTGCAGACAGTCATCATCTTCTGCACCACCTGCGGAAGTTCGGTGACCGACACCGTAGTGAGAAGGGTGTGCTGCTGACCTGCGCCCTGCTGCGCGGCGCCGACCAGGACTGGTACGAGCAGGGTGACATCTTCGCCCAGGTCGCCGCCCACCGAACGACCGACCGGCCACCCACGGACACCGAGACCGACGGCGTGCGGTGGCTGCTGACCACCCGCGCTCACCGCATCGACTGGACGCTCGCATGGCCGGAGGCCTTCCGCGCGACGGGAACGGCTCTGGCCGAGCTGGCGCACACCGGGCACCTCACCCGCGGCTTGCGCGCAGTGCTTGCCCATCACCTCCTGTTCGCGTGGAACCGGGCGGGCATACCCGCACGTCAACAGGCGCTCATCGCTGGCGCAGCCGTGGAGGCCGTCTTCCACCGAGAACCTGCCTCGGCACACGGCCGAAGCCGCAAACCAGCGCAAGATCACATCACTAAGGTGACCGAAGTGAACACCACCGACACCACTCAGGACCACGAAGCTGCCCGGCTGCGGGCAGGCCTGGTCGACTACCTCCGCGGCCGCGGCACGTTCAGTACCCCGGCGGTCGAAGCCGCCTTCAACACCGTCCCGCGGCACCTGTTCCTGCCCGGCACGGACCTGGTCACCGCCTACGCGCCCCAGGTGGTGGTGACCAAGCGCGCCGAGGACGGCAGCGCACTGTCCTCCGCGTCGCACCCGAACATGGTCGCCTCCATGCTGGAACAGCTCGACGTACGCCCCGGACAGCGGGTCCTGGAGATCGGCGCGGCCACCGGCATCAATGCCGCCCTGCTTGCCGAACTCGTCGGCCCCACCGGCGCGGTCGTCACCATCGAGATCGACGAAGACCTCGCCGCAGGCGCCCGCACCGCGCTCAACACAGCCGGATACGAACGCGTCGAGGTGGTGTGCGCCGACGGTGCCTTCGGCCACCCGGACCGGGCTCCGTACGACCGGATCATCGTCACCGCTGGAGCCTGGGACATCCCCGTCGCCTGGTGGCAGCAACTCGCCCCCACCGGCCGCATGGTGGTACCGCTGCGCCTGCACTAATCCGGACTGACCCGCTCCGTCGCCTTCGACCGCCAGGCCCCGGACCACCTGACCAGCGCATCCGCGAAGGTGTGTGGCTTCGTCCCCCTCCGCGGAGCCTCCGACTCCGCCGGACGCTCCATGCAATTGGCCGACGATGTCACCCTCAACCTCGCCTCCGATGAGGAACCCGACGTCAGCCGACTGAGCCAGGCGCTCACTCACCCCTCACACGAGGTATGGACCGGCATCACGGTCGGCGACACCGACCCAGTCGAACACCTCGACCTGTGGCTGGCGACCACCACCCACCACTTCGGCCGACTCTCCGTCGGTGCCCAAGCCCACCAGCGCGGGCTGGTCCCACCGGCCATGCGCTGGTCGGGTGCCACCCTGCACAACGGCTCCAGCACCCTCGCCTACCTCGCCCTGCGTTCCGCTGGCGACCAGTCCGAGGAGCTGGGTGTGATCGCGTACGGAACCGAGGCCGCCACATTTGCCGCCCACACCGTCGAGTTGCTGCACCGCTGGAACAAGCAACGCCCCACCCAGCCCGCCATCACCGCTCACCCCGCCGACACCCCGACCGAGAAGCTGCCGGAGGGGACCCGGATCCACAAACCGGACACCACACTGACCGTCGCCTGGTGATGCCGAGCGACCGCCGCCGGTGATCGATCGGCACCGGGCAGCCCCGAACGGGAGGCAGACCGTGACCGTGAGCACACCCCACCTTCCGTACGGCGCGCCACCACCGGACTCCTGCGAGACGGCCGCCCGGCGCTTCCCCTTGATCCCGCGCAGCAGGCCGCCCTGCCCTCCCCTGGAAGTGCGCCTGGAACAGATCCGCACTCGGGCCCACGCCACCCACCGCGACGGCTCCGATCAGTCGCTCCTACGCGCCGCCCAGGCTCACAACCTGGCAGCTCTGACCGCCAGCGACTGTGGCTTGCCCACACTCGCACAGGAACTGTGCACGCGGCAGGCCACACTCTTCCTCAAGGCCCGGCCCTTCGACGCGGCCACCGCGAAACTCGCACTACAGCCGCTGATCAACATCGGGCGGCTGCTGATACGCGACGGTCGAGGGGCTGTCGCCCACCGGCTCTTCGAGCAGCTGTACACCGCGGCGAAGTCCCAGACCGACAGGGTCGTCGACGGCTTCACGGTCACCTTCCAGGACCTCACCGCCAGCGCGGAGGACCACCGCGAGATCACGAAGTGGCTGTGGTCGGTCCTGCTCGCGGACGGCACCCGGGCTCTCGCCCAAGCCGGCCGCTGGCCCGAAGCCCTCCACCACGCCCGTCAGCACAAGGCCATCGGCCAACGGCTCCTGGACGGACGCCAGATCACGGTCCTCGCCCACAGCACGGCGGGCGAACACGACCAGGCCCTGACCCTGCTGGCGGCCTCCGACACCCCAACACCGTGGGAAGAAGCGGTCGCCGCCACCTTGACTCTGCTCTGCCGGTCCCGAGCCGGGCAGGCCATCGGTCCGGGCCTCACCGACTTGGTGGACCGGTATCTCACCGGGAACGACGACTCCGAGCACGAACACGCTGCCTTCCGCGCCCGGCTCGGCCTGTGCGCCGTAGACCTCGCGGGCGACACAAAGGCATGTCAACGCGTCGTCAGCATGCTCGCGAACGAGGCCAGAGAGCACGCCGACGCGTATGTCGCCCGCGACCTTCTCGCTCACCGCTCATGCGCCGGCCATCTGGATGCGAATACGGCATGGCCGCTTCGCACCATTGCCTACGATGCCGGGCTCGGCAGAGGATCACTCCCGCCCAATTTCCACGACGACCTCATGGAATCGATTCAGCTCAGCGAAGCAGCACTGAGGTTTGCGCTTCAGAAGCCATCCACTTCCCTGGGCGACTACCACGGAATCGCGACCGAGCCTGGTCCCTGATGCTCCAATAGGTGCGGCTCGTTCTGAGTGAGGGGTCAGTCCTGCCAGTCCAGCTGCGGCTCGGGGATGCCGATGGATCGTCCGTGGGTCTCGGCTGACCGACGGCCCTCGGCTTGGCCGCGCGGGTATCGGAAGATCTTGCCGGGGAAGATCACAAACGCCTCGGTGGCCGTGTTGTAGTTGACGTACCAGCCTCCCGTCGGAGCGAGAGGGGCTGCCATCTGCTCGGCAAGCGACTCGGCGTCGGCTTCCGCGGCGGCGAAGTCCAGGAGGGTCCACTGCCGGGGCTGGCCGGGCGCCGTGGTGGCCACTTCGATCCGCGCAATCTTGGTGACCTGCAGCGAAATCCTGTTCATCTCGGTCCCAACACGCAGGCTTTCGGCGATGAGCACGCCCTCAAGCACCTGGTCCTCCTCGGTCTCGGTGTAGCGAGAGTATTGGGGTGGCGATCACTGTGGCAGCTGGCCGTAGACGGCGGGACCGACCAGCAGGCTCGGCATCAGCGGCCCCATGGGAGTGCTGCGGCGATCTGTCGGTGCCCGGGTACGGCCACGGCCCCGATCGTCGGCCGAGCTACGCGCTTTTGAGGTGTCGGGTGAGCGTCTGGAGGGTGTTCCAGGCGTCGGGATCCGTGCCGTCGCCCAAGCGGTAGTGCAGAGCCGGGCTGGTGGCGGGGCCGAGTGCCTCGGGGCGCTGGGGCAGGGGCGGCCGACGGGCGTGGTCCAGGCCGACGGCTCGTACGTCGGCGGCGCCCAGCGTGAAGGCGACGGGGATGGGGGCGCCTTCGAGGTGGGCCGGAACCGTGAGGTCGCGGCGGGCGCGGCGCAGGGTCACAAGCATGGCGCTCAGGCCGGGCCCGGCCGCAAGGGCTTCGGCCAGCGCCTTCAGGGCGTCCAAGGGAGGGTGCTCGTCGTTCGCGTACCCGAGGGTGAGCGAGGCTTCCTCCGCGACGCCGGTCTTTGTGCGGGTCACTCTGAGGCTGGCGATCGCGGGGCGTTCGGGGTGACCGACGGCGAGGAGGTGACTCGGGGCAGGTGCGCGGTCGCGGGCCAGAGCAGTCAACTGACGGGGCGACCAGGGCAGGTTGACAGGTTCGGCGGTACCCCAGCCCGCCGGGGCCGCACCGGTGAGATGGTGCCAGGCGGTCTCAAGGGAACGGCCCAGGAGGAGGTCGGCGTCGGGGGCGTGGAGCGTGCGCAGGGAGACGGTGAGCTGCTGTTCGGCCGGAGGCTCGGGCAGGGCGAAGCCCTCAGCCGCAATGGTCTCGCCGTCGTCGCCGGGGGCGGGCGTGAAGGTGCCCTCCCGCCAGTGCAGCACAGCGCCGGACAGGCCGTCGAAGTAGCCGCCTTCGGGAGCCTGCACCACCCACCGGTTCGGCGGGCCGGTCAGGGCGGTGTGCAGCGGCAGGCTCAGGCGGGCGTGGGGTGGGGTGACGATGTGCAGTGCTCTGCCCGAGTCCGCCGACACGCGCA
Organism: Streptomyces typhae; assembly: GCF_009755605.1. Taxonomy (GTDB): domain Bacteria; phylum Actinomycetota; class Actinomycetes; order Streptomycetales; family Streptomycetaceae; genus Streptomyces; species Streptomyces typhae. Next base: position 23,812 of record NZ_WPNZ01000038.1, on the reverse strand, counting down.
GGACTTCCGAGAGCCATGCGGTCAGGGCGACGACCGGACGGTCGGCGAGGACGACGGCGGTGGAGTCGCTGAGGATGTCGACGGCAGGCAGGTCACCGTCGAGCGCCGGGACGGCCTCCTCGCCGGTCGGGCCGTCGGCCGTGTGGACGACGCGGACGGTGGCGGCCTCCGGAGGCCAGGTGGTGCCGCCGAGAAGCAGCGTGAGGCGACCGCAGAATGATCCGGCGAGGTCCGCCGCCTCGGCGACGGCGGTGGAGGCACGGGCCTCCGTCCACCAGAACGGCACGTCGGGCGCCGCGGCTTGGGAGCCGAGCAGGCGCTGGGCCTCTCCGTGGGTGTGGACGAGCACGGGCGCCTCGACGGAGACCAGAGGCCGGCCGTCCGGCGTACGCAACTGGACGACGGCCCCATCGGACAGGGAGTGGACGCTCAGGTCGGGCCCGCCCGCGTGCAGACCGGCGAGCAGTGCCATGGCGTCGGGCATCGCAGGGGTGAGGGCGATGACGTCCTTGGTCATGGGTGCTTCGTCGCTTCCGGATGGTCGAGGGCTTCGGTGTCGTGAGCGAGGGCGGTCTGGATGGCCTGGTTGCGGTGGCCTCGGCGGATGAGGGTGCCTCGGTCAGGCGGTTGAGGGGGGCAAGCAGGCCGGGAAGAGCTGGCAGTCCTGGGCTGCCAGCTCTTCCTCCCGAGTCGCGTAGTCAGCCGACGAACTGCACATACAAGGCGTCAAGAAGTGCTGCACAAACGGCGCACGGCTGAGCAGGCTTCCCGTGATTGGGGTCACCTTCAGGGCGGATCAAACGCGACGTCATGACTGCGCCTTCGAAGTGTCCGATGGCGTCACGCATGGTCGTCGCGCGCCCGTCGTCCCGTTCTGCGTCGAGTCGCCACAGCTGATCGGAAACTAGAATCGATTCAGCGCAGCGACCGTCGAACCCGTCTCGCTGCTCGCTTGGAAGCAGGCCTACGAACTCCTGCACAGCCGGATGAAGATTAGAGCTTTCATCACCCAGCAGACTCGTATGACTCACGACAATGTCACCCAAAAGCAACGATGACGAAATCTCCGGGAACTGCCTAGACAAAGAAATCCTCCGCATCCAAAGCGTCCTCACGCCCCAGGAAGAAAGCAAAGGCCTCGTATTCGCCAGAGCCCCAGAAATATGCCCCTGTGTGATGCAGGTGGAAAAATCTGCCGATCTCATCGACCAAGATCAGGCCATACTCGCGGGATTCATAACCGACGGGGAAGAGCTGCTTACCGAGGTTCGCAGTCAATTCCAAAATTGCCGCCGCATCCCCGTCGTAGCCGCCTGTCGGATCCATCTCCATCACAAGATCAGTCACTCGGGGGTGAGCGAGCCGCAGCCCGCCGTACTCACGAATGATGCGCACAGCTGCATCGACTGGCGTCAGCCGCTCACCCTGCCGTTCTGCATCACGCAACCTTATGCGTACGAGTTCCTCAGCCTCCGCACCAATATCTCGACCGGAAGACCAACCGTTCCGGCTCAACCACTCGCGCACTTCCGGTGATGGGGTAATGGTGGTCACGGATCATCCCTTTCACGAAGAGCTCACTCGTACGCCCGAATCCCAAGCTGTGGAAGCACATGCTTACAGGTGTCACAGGGGCGCATGTAATCACCATGCCTGCCTACCACTTCACCGGTCTTCCCACGGACAAAATCTCCGATTCGCCGAGTGTGCATCACGGCGCCGTCCAGCGCCCGCCGGGCGTCCGCCACAGTACGTATCTTAGTACCTGTTGGATCCAACTGATGCAGGCGGTCACTGATCAGGGATATCTCGGCACATTTGCCGTGCCCAGATCCCTTGCTATCCAGCCGCCCAGCATTATAGTCATCACTGATCCGCTGCAATATCTCTTTCAGCACTTCGTGCGTATGCGGAAGCTTCTGTCCATGCATCTTCGTAGTGCTGGAGTGCACTGTGACCACGTTGTCGTGGAGAAGACTTCCTGCACACCCGGTATCCAGCTGGTGCCTGCCAGGGTTGTCTCCTCTGACAGCTGCTCTCGCCTTCTCGGCGAGGCGGAGGGCTTCCCTCTTGAGAACGGCAAGCTTCCCTTCCGGGGAGAGACGGCTGACATCCACCGCTGGAAGCCTGTGATGCCTCATACGGTCGGCGCTGGCACCGTGCCAATCAGGCTGGGGCTCCAGCCGAACGCCTTCATCAGCTCTGCCGGCAGAACCTGACTCGTGCATCCCAGAGCCAGAGCCGCCATCCCCGCCAGGTCCATCCCCGTGCGGGGCGGTGCCTGCCTCAGGCCCATCCGTCGCATGATGGCCCGTGACGCCACCATGGTCGGTACGGGGCGGAGCGTCACCGTGGTGCGCTGAGGAGGTATGCGACGGGCCGCCCGGCGGCTCATGACTTGCGGAGGCACCCCGACCCATGTCATCAGCGGCACCGCTGCCAGGAACGTGTGCCGCAGTGCCACCGGGCATATGGGCTGGGCCACCACCGGGCACGTCTTCCCCGAGACGACCAACAGCACTACTCGCCCCGTCGCCCGCACGTGCTCCAGCCAGCACAGGAGGCTGTTCCGGAGCCCGCACGCCGGGAGGCACCGCACCGTCGGTTTCGGCAGCCCGCTGCCGCGCCAAGCGCTCTGCCGGAGCGTCCTCCGCCTTCTGCAGCATCTTGCCGTGCTCGTCGAGCAGATCTCCCTTGTTCGTCAGGTAGACCGTGTTGCCCTTGTCATCGGCGTACCGCAGCGCGTCGTCTGGCACAGTCGCAGGTCGCACAGGCGCGCCCGCGCCCTCGTCCACCAGGCGGTAGGGGCCGTCCGCCATCCCCGCGTACGTACCCGCCCGGCCACCATTCCGCAGCGGCGCCACCAGATCCCCGACCTTGACCGCCGCGAACTTGACGCCCTTCGCCGCATACGTGAACGGGTCGACCCCGCGGCCGACCTTGCTGACGACCGCCATCGTCTTGGCGGCTGCACCGCCCTTCGCCGCGGCCCCCGCACCCCGCGTCGCCACGATCGTGAGGGCGTTGAAGCCCACCAGCCCGGCCGCCCGCGCCGGATTCTTGCCCCACTGGTCGTAGGCGATCAGCCCCTTGCCGGTCTCGACCACCGCCCGCCGGGAATCCCGCAGCCAGCCCGGGAGCTGCTCGTCCTTGGCCATCCAAAAGGCCCCGCCGAGCGGGGTCATGGTGAGTGTCAGGCCGGTGCCCAACTTGGCCAGGTTGGTCCACGCCTCCCCGGCCGCACCCCAACCGTCCTTGCCTCCCAGCGTGCCGAACGCCTTGACCGTGCCGACGATGCCGTCCACGACGAAGCCCTTGCCGAAGTCCACTGCCTTGCGGGCAAGCCATTCGATGCCGTCGTAGTCCCGCTCAGCCTTGGCACCCCAGGGAAGCACTTCGGCCTGGTCGAGGACTTCCTCGGTGTAGCCATACGTGCCGCAACTGGTCTCGCCGTCGCTGCTCGGCTTCAGCTGGATGCCGTCGACCAACGCGGTGATCTTGTTGTGGCATTCGATCTCAGCGGCCTGGAAAGCCAGGGCGGCGGCCTTGACCTCGTCCACCAGCCGGTTGTTGTGGTCGACCTTGTCCTGGTCCTTGCGCCAGTCGTCATCGGTCGAGACGTCATCGATGACAAAAGCACTGGCCTCGATCTGCAGCTGCTTGAGCTTCTTGGCCAGCGGACGCACTTCGGTCGCGTAGTCACTCAACGCCTGCGCGACCTTCTCCAACTGGTCGGCGAACGCGTCCGACCGCGTGGCCACCGGCTTGGTCGTCGCGAACAGGTCCTCCGCCTCAGGAGCCTCGTAGAACGCCGACAGTCCCTGGAAGATGGAGTGCACCTGACCGCCGCTGGTGCGGAACAGCGATGCCTCCATGCTGAGGTCCGTGGCGTCCCGCTCAAGCTGTTCCAGGTTGCCCGTGAACTGCGGTATGCCATTGGGGTCAATGAGCTCGCTGCTCACTTGCCACCGCCCCGCGCGCCACCACCGACACCGGGCATGTCGGGCATCGGCATCTCCGCGAGCGCCGTGCCCTGCTTCTTGGCCGCCATATCCAGGTCACCCTTGACGTACTCCAGGGTGGCCCGGTTGGCGCCGTTCAACGAACTCCCCGTCCGCTTCGCGATGTACGTGAGGTTCTTCGACCACTGATTGAAGAACACGCCCAGGGCGGACCCCACCGGTCCCGGAGTTCCCTGCCCCTCGTGCCCACCCTCAGCGATGGTCCCCGCATGCTTGGCCGCCTGCGGCAGTGTCTTCTGCATCTGCTTGCCGGCGGTCGCCATGGTCTCGGCCGCCGTCCCGGCCCGCTGGAGTACTCCCCGGACGCCACCGGGTTCGATGTCCCACGCCGTCATCACACGCCCCCCTTGATCTCTCTGTTCCCGACCGCACGCCTGCCGTCCAGGACCTCAACGCGCTTACGCTGAGCCTGTTCAGCCGATGTTGTTGACCGCGGCCCGCGCCCGCGACAGCGTCGTCTGCGCCGTCCCGTCGTTCTCCTCCAGCGTCGAACGCACCAGCCGGATGATCTCCCGCACCTCATTCGCCGCCTTGTTCCAGCGCACTTCCTTGCCGTGGTACTCATCCGACACACCGTCGGCCTGGTAGTCGGCCATGGCCGCCTTCACGGCCCGGTCCCGGTCACCGAGCACGCGTTCCAGGTTCCCGATGATGAGATGCAAGCTGCCCTGTACGTCCGCGGAGGCGCCGGTGTCGTACGAACGCCGATCCTGATTACCAGCCATGCCAAACCACTCCCCGTGCCGAGTCGAAGCGAAGTTGATGTACGGGACCGCTCACAGGCCCCGTTGAACAGCTTGATCAGCGGCGGTCAGCCGGAGAAGCGCGCCGCCTGGAAGTTGGCCGCGCCCATGTTCTTGTGCGCGTTGTCCGACTGCTCCTGCACACCCGTACCAAACGCCTCGTCCATCCCCACCTGACCACCCAGAATCGACGACAACGCACCGTTCAACGCCGCCGTGATCTCATCCGCCCGCAACTTGAACGAGTCGAACGTCGCCTTCCCCGCACCGTTGAACTTCCCCTCCAACGGCTCCGCCGCCGACACCAACGCCCGGATCAGCGCGCCCAGATCGTCGCTCGACCCCGACGTCTGCTTCCCCAGCACAGCAAGTGTCGACTCACCCATGTCGAACTTCACAAGCCACCCCCACAACTCGAACAGCATCCGGACCTGTCTCAACACACGCACCGCAGTTGAGCGCACGACTACATCACCGTCGGCACAACATCCGCTCACGCCACGTCAAGCATCGAACATGCTCTCCCATTTCGAGTTGCAGACGCAACGCGGCTCGGCGCAGCAGTGCTGCGATTCAGCCAACAGGAATGAGGGCCCCCGACGTCCGCCGGGAGTCTCGTCGCCTCCTGCGCCCGGACGTTACGCCCCCGCGCCACTGAGCGGCCGGGCACACTCACTTGAGGATGATGCCGCAGTACGCGGACGGGACATCGCCGCGTGCCGCCGCATCACGTCGAGCCGCTACGTTTCGCTTTCGGCGACGTCCCAGTTCGCGCCAGCAGCACTGACGCGGCTTGCGATAGAGCTGGGCGGCACCCTGGTCCACACCCGGGCCGCACCGGAAGCGAGTACCGCAAGCACTACAGCGGGAAATGCAAGGCCCACGGCCTGCCCTTCCTCGCCGACGAAAAGGGCAACCTGATCTGGATCTCCTCGGCTCTCCTCGGCCGAACCAGTAAGATCACCGACGCCCGGCACGACCACATCGCCGTCCACCTGCGTGCGGCCGGGCTCGGCGCCCTGGCCGACCTCGGCTTCGTCGGACTGGACGACACCCCAAGGACAACCCCGTCATCATCACGGGCCACAAAGCGCCCCGCTCCCACCGCCTCACCGATGCCGAGAAGGAGGCGAACCGGCTGGTCATCCTCGAACACGCCGCCGTCGAGCACGGTTTCGCGAAACTGAAGGCCTGGCCCGCCCTGACCAAGGTCCGTATGAATACCCGTCACTCCACCACCCTGCTGACGGCTCTGCTTATCCTGTCGAACTCCGAAGTCCAGCGATGACCAATAGTCTCCCGCCGACAATCACGTCCCCGGCCAGCACGAGCACCCCGTCACGAAACACACCCGTACCGCGACCTGCAATTTCAGGATGAAACGATCTCGCTCGGCGATGCCCTGCCTCTTGCAACGAAGAGTTCTTGAAAGACCGGGTGAGAGCGGTATTCCGCTCTTCGTAGGACCCACGGTGTGGTGGTCGCGTCCCAGTTGCGATCACCGGGGAGGTCCCTGTCGTGGCGCCGATTCTGTTCACCGCTGCGCTGTTGCTGCCGTTCGTGACGGCAGCTGGCCCGTTCGCGCTGCGTGAAGCGCGCGATTGCGTACGCCCCGGACGCGGCCGCCATCGCCGCGTCGTGCGGGGCCGTCACGCGGCCCGGGGAGGGCTGCGATGACCGCGAACCGAGCCCTGAGTGCCGCCCCCTGTGTCGTGTGGCGATGGACTAGCTGCACTCCGGACGCACCGGCCCAGGCCCGTGCCGCCTTGCGCTGTGCCCTCGACCAGCTCGGCTTCGACGGCGAGGTGATCAGCGATGCGGTGCTGGCCGTCTCCGAGTTCGTCGCCAACGCCACCGAGCACGCGGTGGGGCCGTACGAGATGCGGCTCCGGCGCACCGCTGCGGAAGTCATCTGCGAGGTGGAGGATCATGATCCACGCATCCCGGCGATTCCCACGTTCCCAGCAGAGCCGCCGTTCTCCCCGGCGGACGAGAACCGCGGTGGTGGCCTGGAGGCGCTGTGCGCGCTGTTGACCGAGCGCGGGCGCGGCCTGCACATCGTCCACGAACTGACCAAGGGTGCATGGGGATTCAGAAGCCGCAGAGAGATGAAGACGGCTTGGCTGGCCATCCCGGCCAACTGCCCTGTGAAGCGGCACATCGTCAAGTAGCAGGGTGAGCACGGGGCGGAATTCACGCTTCCTGTCGTGATTGACCGGCGCGGCGTTGGGTAACTCCAGTCGCACGCCGATCGGGCCGAGACCTGCCGGTCGGGGGCGGGGCACAGGGTTCTTTCGGGCGGCAACCTTGAGACAGACGTCGTGGCGCAGGCTCTAGAGAGGCCGGGCCTCGCTGGCGACAGGTCGTAGTCCCAGAGGGGTTGGTGATGGCGAAGGCAGGCTGAGGGCATCCCCGGCATCCGCGCTGCGGGGAGGGCGCCGGACTGTCGGGGCGTGGGCCTCAGCAACCGCCAGCACGGCGGCACGCCGGGCCTGCATCGCGGCCACCGCGCGACTCCAGCGGGCCCTCGGGTCGAGGGCCGATCGAAGTGCTGCGTAAACGTTGCGGATTAGCCTGCGGCTTCGTTACTCACCGGAGACCGCGATACCGACGCGGCGCGCGATTTCGTTAAAGCCTATGCGTCTCGATTCGCCCATGCCTTGCTCTGCTTCGACTTCCAGGATCCGCTTGATAACACGTGGATTTCGCCCTATGGCTTGGGGAAGCATTGTCCATGACGTCGGGCGCGCGGCGACAACCTGTTCAAGGGTGAGCCCCTTCGCACAGTACAAATCCGCTTTGTGGAGGTCGGCGTTGTCCAGATCTGCGCCATCGAGTCGTGCGCCACGAAACCGAGTACCGCGCAGCTTTGCGTCGGCGAGGCGCGCGCCACGAAGGTCAGCGTCATCGAACAGGGCGTGCTCGGCCTTGGCGTTTCCAAGGAAGGCTTTGACAATTCGAGCCCGCTCAAAATGGGCCCACTGGAGATACACGTCGCCCATGAATGCCCCGGCGAGATCAGCATCTCTGAACCGGGACTTGCTGAGATCGGCGCCGTCCAAGACTGCGCCTTCGAGGTCAGCTTGGTCGAAGACTGCACCTTCGCACTGGACCCGCGTCAGGTCAGCCTCGGCAAGGCGCGCAAAGTAGAAATTCGCGGAAGTGAGACGGCACTCACACAGCCGCACCCCGGACAAGTCCGCTCGATGGAAGTCAGCCCCAGGCAGCGACAGCCCAGATAGATCGAGTGGCCATGTCGAGCGGATGTTGATCCGGGTCATGGTGGTGAGGGCGATCTGAACATCGTCGGGTGTGGACCGGTCATCCAGACGAATATCGTCATCGTCCGTAACCGTGCTGCGCTCCCGAACGAAGGACGCGAGTACCTGGGCGGCTGGCCCCGCCTGATCTGGTGCGTCGTACAAAATCTGTTCCAAGGCGTGTACGGCGCCGACCCGAATGTACGGCTCCTGGGCTCCCAACCGTTCCAGCGCTTTGCTAAACCTGTCAGTGACCTGGCCGCGATAAGACAGGCGGTACGTGCGTGCCGTATAGGCGAGAGCGAGAGCCGCACCTCCAGCCCCCAGGGCCTGCACGACCGCGAGCCTGAACTGCCCCTCTGCGGTAGCCTTGACCGAGTCCGAGAGACCACTCCATTCAGCCCGCGCCATGGGGATGACAGCGGGAACAACCTTGGGAATGGCGTGGATTGCGTCCGGAAGCCATCCCCACTGAAGCTGGGCGATCAGCAAAATCATTGCGACGCCGAGTAGTCGGCCTCGGTACCGTCGGATCAGACCAATCTTGTACGTTGCTCGTGCAGGATGCCACGATTTCTTGTGGCGGCGACGCCGATAACCCGCGATGCACTCGCGGGGCTTTGCCGTCGCATGCTGGCGCCACTGACGCCTGCGGTCTGCGTAGTCGTCCCGCCTGTTGAGTTCTGCCATTCTGCAAGGACAGCAGACCGCGGAGCACGTAGCTCATACACTTGTCGAGTTCAGAGGTTTCTTTGAGGTTGGCCGGTACCCTTTCAAGCAGGGTCGATCGGGCATGAGTGGCAGCCCCGGGGCGCCGGTGCCGCTGCTCGCCCTCGCTGCTAACTAAGAACTGCGATTCGATCGCTCGTACGGACTTGCTCCAGGGGTGGCCTGGCACTCCCCATCCGTGATCGACCTGGAGAGACGAGATGACGCAGCGACCACCACAGGTATGGGCCGGGATCGACGTAGACATAAGGACACCACTGGATCACGGTGGTTGACAGCGGCGGCGACCCGCTGTCGATCCGCAAGGTGATCAACTCCGAGTCATGTACCGTGGGGCGAATTCCGCGCCACCGACAGCACGGCTCCCGATACCAATCGAAGCAGCGGTACGCGCCGCCAGCTTGGGCCCTTCGGGGAGGCGAACAGCACGGTTCAGGCACCCGGCCGACCCGCACGCCGGGCGTGGACGCGCGCGAGCCTCGCGAGCACAGTAGATAGCGGCAACGCCGGCTGCAGGAGGGGCGCGTGTTGCCGATGTGTGTACACAAGCCATCCAGGACCGCTGATGCTCGGATGGTACGCGACCAACTCGACGTCGTCTGGGTCGGTGATCAGCTCGTCGCAGTAGCGGCAGTAGTGCTGGATCTCGGTCACGAGTGCTCGCCGTCCCTGTCCTCGTAGTGGTCGCACAGGGCCTCCACGCAGCGGGCGAGTCGCTGCGCGTGCACGATCGCTGCGGACAGCCCTGGGCATGTCTCGACGCCGAGTCGCATGCGGGCCTCGCCGACGCAGGCCAGTGCACAGGCGCGTGGCGCACCTTTCAGTGGAAGGTCGTCTGTTCGCGCCTCGACTGCCGGGATCAAAACCACTAGGTAGTCCCGGAGTTGAGCGGCCAGGGTGTCCACCTCGCTGGGAACGGACTGCGCGCCGCCCGGAGCCATCAGATGACATACCGCGGAGCGCATCACGGGCAGGTCGAGCAGCGGCGCGTCGGCGACCGCTCCGGTGTGGGTTTGGATGGTCACCGTACGACCCTCTGCCCGCGGCAGCTCGAGCAGGCGCAGAGCGGGCAGGTGAGATCAGCCGCGATCGGCTGCGGCTTCGATCCCACGTCGAAGTGCCGGATACCGCTGTCTCTCGTGATCACACCATCCCGGGACACGGTGTAGACCCGCAGGGACGTCGAGGTGCCACAGAGCGCGTCCTCGCGGCTATCGATGCGGTCCATGCGATCGGACACGTCGGCTCCTTCACAGTCGGCCATCCCCGGGACCCTGCCCGCGGTCGCCGGGCTCTCTTCCTGGCCACGGCTGATTCACGGACCGACCAGTCGCCGCATCAGACGCGCACGAGGCTTCGCGCTGCGTGCGGCAACGGGATCAGCACCGGACGCACGGTGCCCGGGGCGTCGTCGCGGACGGCGTGACGGCGATTACCGAGGTCATGGTCTGACCCTCACCAAACGTGGCTCCTTGGCCCGGCACGGCGTCACCTCCATCGGAAGCCACAGTGGCCACGAGCACGCGCGGTCGGCCCGCACTCCACGATGACGGCGAACTACGCCCTTGCTTATGAGCGTTTATGAGAGCGCTGCCACCGCCCCGCCGACGTGACTGTACGAGGGCTCGGCGTCGCGGATCACCCCAGTCGGCACCCGCCGCTATCGCACCAGCACCGGTGCATCGTCTCCTGACGGAACGCGCAGTCAGGCGGCGTGCGACCCTCGTCGCCCAGGCATCCGCCGCGGTGAGGTCGAGCCCTACGCAGGTGGGCGTGCGGTCACGCGGAAGGAGACGGTCACAAGCTCAGCTCTGCCCCGCGGGCGCGTGTGCCCTACTCCGGTGTACCGAAAGTGAGCAGCGGCACGTGGTACAGCGCCGGGTTTCGCGGGCGGCTCATGGTCGGGGCGGCGACTTCGACGATGAAGAGCTCGCTGAGGAACTGGACCTTGGCTCCCAGGAGGTGACTGGTGCGGCCGTCGGCAGAGTGCGTCTTCAACCCGGCGGAGACGTGGACGTGCGGCAGGATGTCGCCCGTCTCCGGATCGTGGGCGATCGTTCCGGCGCCGAAGGCTTCGACGTTGGTCACATAGGTCTTGGCCCAAACCGGGGCGTCCGGGTCTTCAAGCTTCTCGCAGGCACCCACGATGTCGACTTCGGCGAACGCGCCGATGAATGAGGGGATATAACCTTGCCGCACACCGTGTTCACGGCAGAACGCGGAGAGTGCGTCGAAGAAGTCCTCGCCGTGATCGAAGGTAACGCCGAAGGTCCGACCCATGGTCAGTTCGTGGGCGCGCATGTGGTTGTCCTCCCGGGCGGGGCCGACGTACGTGGTCAGGGTGCGAGGACCGCGAACCTCGCTGCGACCGACTCGCGGTCAGCTCCCTGGGCGAGCAGCGCGTGGAGCAGAAGGCGCGCCTGGTAGGGGCCCAAGTCGCCGGCGGCGATGAGCCCGCGGCTGATCAGATCCTTCTCTGAGCCGGGGAACCCGTATGTTCCTGTCAGGACGGGCCCGTTGCCGATGCGCGAGGCGAGCACCACGGGAACGCGCGCGGCGAGTCGTTCAAGGGCCTCGACGAGTCGCTGAGGGACGTGTCCAACGCCGAAGGCAGCGATGACGAGGCTGTCGCATCGGCCGTCCCACGCATCGAGCAGCGTTCCGTCGTCGTCAAGGCTGACCGTGTACAGGCCCACGCGCGCGTCCCAGCTCGGCGCCAGCAGGGGGCCGTGTCGGCGAGGCGGCGGGGCAACCAGCCGTACGCGGCCCTCGGCCACCTGGCCGAGGTGCCCGGCACCGGGCGACGTGAAGGCGGCGGGGCTGGTGGTGTGAGACTTGCGGACATGCCGGGCTGCGTGGATCTCGTCGTTCAGAACGACCAGCACTCCGGCGCCGCGCAGCTGCGGGTCGGCCGCAGCGAGGACGGCCGCCTGCAGGTTGGCGGGTCCGTCGGGACCAGCCATGGTGGGGTTGCGCATCGCGCCGGTGACGATGACCGGCTGCTCGTGACCGTGATACAGGTCGAGGAAGAACGCGGTCTCCTCGATGGTGTCCGTCCCCTGCGTGATCACGATCCCGTGGACGTCGCCGCCCGCGAGGGTCTTGTCGATCGCCGCGCCGAGCTCCCTGAGGTCGGCGAAGGTGAGCGAGGCACCGGGCACCCTGCGGAAGTCGTGCACGCGAATCTCGATGCCGTGACCGTCCAGGCCAGGAACGGCCTCAAGGAGGTCGCGGGCGGAAAGAGCCGGTACGACCCCACCGGTGGCCGGATCCGTGGTCATGGCGATGGTCCCGCCCAGTGAGTAGACCACCACCGACTTTGCCACGCCCACGATCGCCCCACTTCATGTCGATTCGGCCCGAGCGGACTTCGCACACAGCGAGATCGTTCCGTGCAGGCTAGCCGGTCATCCCGGCAACGGCACAGCCTCAGTTCAAGGGCACCAGCCGCAGTGGTCGGACCTCAGCTCCGTGGCAACGTACGTGCAGGCGATGCCCAGCGCGTCCAGGCTGAGGTGGCGGCTGCGGGGCCGGGCGAGACCGGTGACGCCTTCGGCAGCGAGCTGTCCGCAGCGGCGCACGAGCCACCTACGGTCCAGGTCCAGGTAGTCCGCGGTCGCTGCCAGACGCTGTACCGACATGGTCCCGGCGATGACGGTGTGCGTCTGGGCGTAGCCGACAACGTCTGCGAAGGCGCGGAGCGTACGAGTCTTCGCCGTCAGCGTGGTCTGCGGGCAAGAGTCCGTGCGTACCCAGTTCGCGATGGCCGCCCGGCGGCCGCGTGCCAGGACGAATCCCTCCGTCCGTTGGAGGTCCGGTTCATCGGTCAGCCAGGTCGTGACGCCGTAGGACTCCATCAGCGAGATCGCGAGAAACAGCAGCACGCGCTCGTACGTGGGCGACGCGGCGACCTCCTGGCGGGGGACGCAGAAGGCGCGACCGACTCCGTCGTGGGCTTGGCGGGGAGCTGTCTCCTGGAGATAGCGGTGCTTGTGCTTGAAGATCAGCCACGTGGCCGCATCCTCCCCGCGCTGCTCACGGGTCCAGAAGACCGGTGCGTCGGCCAGTTCGGCTCGCCGGTCGAGGATGAACTCGGCGCACGCCCGCGATCCCAGGAGCATCCGAGACGCGTCGGTCAGGCCTCCTGAAGCGGCCCAGATGTCTCCTCCGGTCGAGTGCTGCGGTGGGAGACGCGGTACATCCTGGAGCGCGGTGTCGTCGCCGAGTACACCGGCTTCGAATCCCGCGACGGCCCACAGGATTCCGTAGGTGAGCTCGTCGAGTTCGTATGCCGCCGGGATGGTCACGGGACCCTCCTCAGAACCGCGGCCTCCTTCACGTGCGTCCATGACGAAATGCCGTCGCTGCCCGTCAACGGTGGCGTATGCGGCGAGCAGAGCCCTGAGGGGCATCTGGCTCCATGCCGAAGCGCTCCTGCTCGGCGAAAGGCGCAAAGCGTTGTCATGAAAAGGCACGGCAGGTTCGGCGAGCGCGGGGATTACCGTCGGAGGAAGACTTCGGCCAGCGGGCAGAAGGAGCTGACCCGGTCCGTCCTGAAGCATCAGATGGCCAGCCGTGCCGCTCTCGCTCGGCATGGGCAGCTGATCGACGTCGGGCAACGGACACATCAGTTCCGTGGGCATGCCCAACGCCTCACTCCACTGAGCGAATTGGCGTCGGTCGCGGATCTTCTTCCGGCCGCGTTCCAGCCTGCTTACTTCAGCCTGATCGATGTTGGCCAGCCGCGCCACTGCCACCTGTGAGAGCCCCGTGTGCTGCCGGAAGAGCTGCACGACCACGCCGAGGTTCCAGGCCCGGACCGCTGTTTTGACCGCGGGCGATGCCCAGAACTCCGGCGCGACCTTGGGGACCGCACCGCGCTGACAAGGACCGCACCGCGACGCGGTGTTGAAGCGGCTGAGCACCGCGCGGCACGACGAGCACCGCTGCTCCGCCTTGCCAGCCATCCCTACCTCACCAGTGCGTGATCAGGCGATTTCTCAGCGTGCCCAGAGTGCCACAGCAGCGCCGGACCGCGTGCGCGAACGCGAGGTCGTCCACCGGCTCTTCCTCGGTGCACAACCAAAAACAGGGATCACGAAGGCGCCCGCGCATCCCCGCCGTCAGGCTTCCGTACGTCTGTCCATCGAGGCGATCGCATCGAGGATGTCGCTACGGCTGATGTCCCACTCCACTCTGCCGTCCGCTGCTCTCGCGACGGCGCTGGCAACGGCCCGTTGCGCCCGCCCCAGATCCGGATGCGTGCACAGGCCGCGACAGGTCTGGCACCAGCCGGGCATCCAGTCCGGCGCCGACCCGCCGTGACAGGCGGGGCAGAGGGCGAAAGGGCCCAGTGCGTCAGCGGTGAGCCGGCTGGCGAGGATGGCTTCGCCAGTTCCGCCGTACACGAGGGAGAAGGGTTCCCGTCCCGTTGCCACCCCACAGAGGATCCGACCGACTGCTGCCGTCCGGCTCGGTGACGACAATGCGCTCCGCACCGGATGTCCTGGCGTGGTAAATGCGGTCTGCGCGTGGCTCGTCCCCACCGTACCGACCCCGTTCCCATTCCGAGCGGAATCGGTTCAGCCGGTAAGTGATGTCCTGCGGGCGCAACCATTCGGGCTTGCCCCAGGGATCACTCGGGCACCCCTCGGGTGGTGGCCATGATCCCCAGAGCAGCCCCACGCCGCCCATCTCAGCCTCGGACAGCTCGCTGAACTCGGAGTCCGCTTGCTGCTGTTGCCGTGCCGCACGGTGACGTCGCACCAGGGCCCCGAGTCCGGTGGCCGATTCATCGGTTGCCTCGGGTATGAACACGAGCTCGTCCCCGCCAGGGACTCGCGGCTCCGGGCTCATGATGCGCGTGGTGCACCACGGTGCTTCGGCCCACGCCTCGATGCGTCGGCCGAAGGCAGCGGCTTGCCGCGAGAACCGGACCTCAAGGGACATGCTCCGGCCCGCCAGGTCGGCCAGCATGCCGTACGAGCTGTCGTTGCCCTCGACTCCTGCGCCTGCCGCCTCCAGGGCGGCACGCCAGCGCACGCCTGCCCGGAACACCTCAAGTCCCGCTTCCGTACCCTCACTCGGCCACATGGCGCGGATCAACGCGATAGGCAGATCCGAGTCGAGCTCGTAGGCGCGCCCGCGGGCGAAGGTGTGCGCCTCTCTCCAGAGAGTCATGGCGTCCGCGTCCGACAGCTCGCCTGTGCCACGGGAGCGGCGCATCGGGAAGGATGGGGTGGGGCAGCGAACGCTCTGCGCGGTGCGAGCTATCGCCAGGGCCAACTGCCCGTATCCGGCACAGCTCTCGTAGAGGGGGCGCAGTGCCCACCGCAGCACTTCCCGCATGGCCCGGTCACGGCCGGCGCCATGACGGAGTGCGTCGGAGCCGGAGGTCTCGCCCTCCGCTTTGGAGAAGGCGAGGGCAGTGGCCAGCAGTCGGTGGTTCTCCTCCTGGAGCGAGGTACAGAGATCGACGGCGCGAGCGTGTGCGGCCAGGCCGCGGACGTCTGTGCCTCCACGCCCGAAGAGTTCGGAGTGGGCCCGGGCCAAAGAACGGGCTGCCAGGACGAACGCGACGGCATCGCGCGTGAGCGCCCGCTCGGCATGGCGCACCAGCGTCTCCAAAGCGGAGCGTGCCACATGGTCGAAGCCTGTGTTGTACGCGGAAACCGCAATGTCCGCCATGGCGTCGGCGGCGGCCTGCAGTTCGACCGCGTACGGGAAGGGCTGGATGTCCGTTCCGGTCTCGGTCAGGTCGTCGACGCGGCCGGAACCGTCGCCGAGTCGGTGGTTGAGCCATCCCGCGAGGCATTCGATGATCTTGTCGTAGTCGACCCAGAGATGTTTGTCCTGTAGTTCCTGACTGAGCTCTGCGAGGAGGCGGCATCCCGCGGCGAACGTGTTCGCCTCGATGTGGGCGAGGCGGCTGTCGTCCAGCATCCGGTTCGGCGGACCCACAAGCTCCCGGATGGTCGCGACTCCGCTTTGTAGAACCCGCCACGCCACGATGTCGTCGCTGTGGCGGTCGAACGGGGTGAGTGCTCGCTCCGGACGTCCGGCGTCGGAGGAACGAGATACACGGTACCTGGTGTCGTGTGGTCGGGTGGACGGCGCGATCGCAGCGAGGCAGGAAACCGTCACGCGCTGGGCGGCTTGGGCGAACTCCTCCCGCTTCGCCGGGGTCACGTCACTCCCTTCCCCCAACGCGCGGAACGCGGTGAGCACTCCTTCAACGATGTACCCGCACGTACCTGGCCGCGCCGACCTCGCAGTGGACTCCAGGACGTACGCGACGTCCCGGCGCACCGAGGCACTGCGTCGGCCCGAGCCCAGCCTTGTGAAAGCGAGGATCTCTTCGGTGACGAACCGGCGCGCGGCCAGGGTGTCGACCGTCACCGCAGCTCGCAGGAGCCGTACGGCGCTGCCACGGGCTGCCACCTGGTCGTCCCAGGAGTCGCCCGCGTGCTTCATGACCAGCCGAATATCCCACGCCGCCGAAGCACACGCGTCGAGCGCTTCCCGCTCACGGTGAAAGGAGCGGAGGTTCGACTGCCGATCTTTCAGCAGCGCCTCAGCTCGCGCGACTCGGCGTCGCAGCAACCAGTCCGATCGCAGCCTCGCAGCGAAGAAGAGGACGGCCGGAACGAGCGAGCCCAGGACGGGCATCACGCCGGCGATGACGGCCAGCGTGCCCGTGCGAGACGGCGCGGCGGCCGCGAGGACGGGCAGCAAGGTGCTTGAGATGAAGAACGCGCCGTACGCGATCGCCGCGCGATCGAGCACGGTTGCCGCCAAACGCGCTGTGTGGCGGAAGTGCATCTGCACCATCAACGGGGCCAGCGTGACCACGAAGACCAGCAGCGTGGCCAGCATCGCGGCCACCCCGAGGGAGATCGTGCCCCACATGCTGGGGTCCCGCGCCAGACCGTCCCAGCGCACGACCATGCCGATCCAGCCCGCGCTCAGCACCGTCCACGCGACTACCGCCCGCCGAGCCGCTGCCATCGATTACCTCCTGTCGTTCCCTGCCTCGCTGGATATTTCCTAACGCATGGCGCTGACAGGCGCGAAGAGCTGAGCCTGGCGGTCCAGACGGGAGAGCCGAGGCAGCGCAGGTAGACGGTGGCGCGATGGACGAACCGGCCTACTGGGTTGGTAACTCGGGGGTTAGGTCATGGGCGCCCGGGATTACTGGGTCGTGCGGCTGTCCGCTTTACGGCTGTGGGTCGTGCGCGGCGGATGGCTGCGGCACCGATGACGCGCTGGGCGAGGGCTCGCCACTCCGGTTCGTTCACCCCGTGCTCATCGCTTGTCCAGACCAGGATGCCGTTGGGCCCGCCGCCGTCTTCTTCGGGGAGCACACCCTGCTCCGCGTACCACTTCAGGCGCCGCTGCCACTTGGCGGCGTATCGAGGATTGTCGAGCATGCCGAGGTGTTCCCAGAAGATCACAGGCCCCGACAGAGGCGTGATGGTGAAGTCCGGCAGCACCGTGCGGCCGTCGGTTCCCTTGAACGGTTGCTCGTACGCCCAGGCTCCAGGGGCCAGTTGTTCGAGGATGCCGACGAGGATGACTTCGTTCTTGCTGCGCACCATGACGCCGTTGACCGCTACGTGGACGAGCCGGGCGTCGATACGCCCGCAGTCGACGCCGCTGGGGGTCAGCACTGTGCGCGGGTCCGGGGTGACGACGAGATCGGTGAAACGACGGGCTGTGTCGGAGCCGGTGGCCCGGGTCAGTTCGATGAGGTCGTCCAGCGGCCCTTCGTGGCAAATGACCACTCTCTTGGTCTGACGAGTCAGCGCGGTGTACAGCAGCTCACGCGACACGCTGCGGGCCGCGGCGGGCAGGACCACGATGACGGTATCGAACTCGCTGCCCTGACTCTTGTGCACGGTGAGAGCCCAGGCCAGCTCCAGGGACACGTCGTCCTCGCCGCCTCCTAGCCCGTACTTATAGCGTCGTCCGGGCTGGGAAGAGAACTCGACCTCGGTGCTCCGCGGCGCCTTCTTCATACGCGGGCTCTTCAGCTGACCAGTGACCACACCGAGTTCCCCGTTGGCGACATAGCCGTTCACCATACGCCCCGCGGTCTGGTCCCACGCGGAAAGCGTTCCGTTGCGGGTGTGGACGACCTTGTCGCCGAACACGATCTGCTCCGCCCCCAGCGGCTTGGGTACCTTGCGTTCCCAAGCCACCTTGAGGGCGTTCTCGAGGGAGGCACGACGGTAGCGCCGCTTGAGGTGGCGATTGAGCTCTACGGTCCCGTGCGCCGTCCCGCGGACAGGGCTCAGGATCTGCCAAGCGCCGCACCGAGCAGGGGCCTTGAAGAAGTCCGGATAGGTGCTGGCCCCGCGCTGGGTGCGTCCCGCGCCGTACGAGACGGCAAAGCTCAGGCCGTAGGCATCCTCCACCACGCCGAACTCATCGCGCAGCACGTCGTCGACTACCTGCGCCGCCGTCCGGCCGTTCCAAGGAACCGCGCGGAGAGTCGGCATGTTCTCGCCCTGACGCAGCCGCTGCCAGATCTCGTCACTGCCAGGTCCGCGCTCATCGCCGCTGTACCAGCGGGCCAGCATCAGGTCATGACGCGAATCGCCCATTGCTCGCTGGCGGCGCAGCACCGTCAGTTCGGCCCAGCCCGGGGCGACCCGCGGCCATGAGCCGCTGTGCCCCTGCCGGGCTGAGCGCTCAAGGTCGACGAAGGGCCGGCCCGCGCCGATGGGCGGCAGCTGGCGGGGGTCGCCCACGAGGATCAGCCGCTGCCGAGGCTCCAGGGCGTCGAGCAGCGCGGCGAGCATGTCCTCGGTGAGCATCGAAGCCTCGTCGACAACCACCGTGCCGTACTGCCATTCGCGGGGCGGACGGCCTGTGATCAGATACCGGGCGGTGCCTCCCTCGTAACGACCCGACTTGCTCAGGAACTGGGCGAGCGTCTGCGCTTGATGGCCCACTTTGTTCTGCAGCTGGACGCGTGCCTTGCCCGTCGGAGCGAGCAGCAGCACACCCTCCGACATCACCTCGGGTCGCCGCACCAGCGCTTTGACCAGCATAGTCTTGCCGGTGCCCGCTGGGCCGTTGAGCACGGTGAACCGGCTCTCGTACATCTCCCGCAACGCCGCCGCCTTCTCCTGCCGCGCCCGGAACTCATCAGCGCGGTCGGCCTCGGCGATCTCACCCTGCTCGTCGAGGACGGCATCCAGGGTGGCCGCGAGATCCTTCGGCGCCGTGTGCCGGGCGGCGGCGCGCAACTGATCGACGACCTCCCGGATGGCGTGGTTGCGCCACAAGGCGGAGCGCAGCTTGTAGGCGGCTGTACCGTCAGCGATCTGCGTCTTACACAACTGCGGCCAGTTGGCGTCCAAGTCGTCGTCCAGGTCCTCGGCGCGCAGCTCGTGAGCTGCCAGGACCGCATGACTGGGCCGCAGTGGCCTGACGGAGCTCAGCCCTTCCAGACCCTCCAGCATCTCCTCGAGCGGCAGCAAGGTGTGTCCCTCGCTCTGAGCACGGAGCAGCACAGTCGCCATGGCGGCTTCGAGACGCCGCTTGTCGTCGGAGTCCGTGAGCGGTTCCGACACCGGCAGCGGATGCCGGTCCGTCAGTTGCAGATCGGGGAAACAGCCCCGGTCGACGGCCTCGAAAGGAATCGGATCCGCGTCGTCCACCGTGCAGGTCACCATCGCGTACGGGTCTGCGAGCAGCTCCGCCACGGACAGGGGCATCACGGTCTCTTGCTGACACACCCGACGCACCTGGTCGGGAGTCAGGTCAAAACGGGCCAGCAGCCGCAGGCTCTGTCGGCGATCGCGGTCGAGCGCCGCCCACACCTTCCGGCGGGTGGGTGTCACCACCGCGGTGGCCGCGGCCGGACCCCCGCGGCCGTCCAGCGCCCGTTCCAGTGCCGGCCAGGGATCCTCGCCCTCACCGACGGCAGCCGTCACCTCACGGGCCGCGAACGTGGGATGGGGCACGTCGAGCAGGCTCAGCACGGCAGGTAGACCAGGGGCGGTCCCACGCCGGAGCCAGGCACGGTGCAACTGCTCGTCGAGCCATCCGAAGGAGCGCTCGGGCAGCCCGCAGCCGAGGTCGACGGCGGCCTCGGCAGCGCGCTTCAGCTCCAGCAGCGCGGCCACCGCCGTGTCCGACGGCACGTGCTCGGTCCCGTAGGAGAACTCGCAATTCGTCTCCGGGGCGTGCGCCAGAGCGCGCGAGACATCGGTCCCATCTGCTGCGAGTCGTGCCAGCGCCTGCATCGGCAGCAGGATGCCTCCGCTGCCGTCGGGGCGCAGCGTATGGCGTACCACCGTCTCCCACATGTGATTGGGAAACGGGGTCGGGCCCGCGGTCGGCCACCGGCTCGGCGGCGTGACCGAGGCCACCAGCGCGGCTCCGACCAGGATCCGACGAGGATGGTCCTCGAACGGAGCGTGCTTGAGATAGAAGAAGACCAGCGACTGGCCGTCGACGACGTCCTGGAAGAACGTATCGATGACGGCCTTCTGGTTGTCCCCGTGCAGCACCCACGCGGGTTCGAAGCCGAGCGCGTCGATCGCACGCTGCTCCGCCTCCGTGCTGTAGCCGTCCACCGGCTGCTGCTCCATGACGTCGTCTAGGAGCTGCGCCCGGTTGAGCCAACGGAACGGGATGCCGTGGACCGACCACGCGGGCAAGGGTACGGACGCGCCCTTGAGCGCCTTGAGCACCTGGTTGTGGCGGTAGGGGTGGGACGTGCGCAGGACGTGGTCCCTGCTGCTCAGAAAACCGCCGCGCTCACCGGCACACGCGGGCGGACCGTCCGGCAGCGCGTCGAAGGTCTGACCCGCGAGCCGGACCTCCAGCTCGTCATCCCGTCGGCGCCCGATGTTCTCCAACAGCACACATGAGGCGTTGCCCAGCGGATCATCGCAGATGCGACCGTCCCAGGCCGTGTCATGCCAAGGCACCCGGACCGAAAGGTGCTGCACGTACGCCACCGCGATTCCCTCCACCACTCCCGGCACTTGCTCCACACCCTACGGTGAGGCACTGACACCCGTTCGGGGGAGCAGTGATTCGCGGCTGCAGCCGTTCCTGCTCTACGGGGCCGCTGCTGGCCGCAGCACGCTGACGCGTCCGGTTCCCTGAATCCCTGACAGTGGCTACGGCACCGGAAGGACCTGGCGAGAGGGGCATTCCGCTCTTCGGAGATCCACGGTGTGGTGGTCGCGCCCTAGACGCAACCACCGGTGAGGCCCCTGCCGTGGCGCTCTGTTTGTTCACCATTGCACTGCTACTGCCGTTCGTGACGACGGTCAGTGCGTCCGCATTGTGCGAAGGACGCGATTCCGTACGTGCCGGGCGGGAACGTCACCGTCGGACGGTCCGGGGGCGTCGCACAGCTCAGGGGGCGACAGTGACCGCACACTGTGCACTGAGTGCCGCCCCGTGCGTCGGTGGCGCTGGACCAGCCGCACCCCCGATGCCCCAGCCCAAGCGCGCATCGCCCTTCGCTGCACCCTCGACCAGCTCGGCTTCGACGGCGGGGTGATCAGCGATGCGGTGCTGGCGACCTGGACGCGTTGTGCGCGCTGTCGACCGAACGCGGCCGTGGGCTGCACATCGTCCACGAACTGACCAAGGGTGCATGGGGATTCCGAAGCCGCAGGGAATGAATACGGCTTGGGTGGCCATCCCGGCCAGCTACCCCGTGAAGCGGCACATCATTGTGTGTAACAGGGTGGAAACAGGACGGAATTCACCCCTCTATTTGTGATTGACAGGCGCGATGCCGGGTAACTCCAGTCGCATCTGATCACGTAGAGTGTTCAAACATGCGAGATGAGTGACTGAGTGTGGGGGCTGATGAAGGCGCGACGGCGAGTCAACCTGCTCCTGGCAGGCACGAGTGCTGCGGTTACAGGGCTGCTTCTGGCGGGATGTGCGGACAGTTCGTCTCGTACTAAGCCGCTGCCCGAGAGGACGGTCGTGACGACGTCGTCCCGTACGCCCGATGCCAAGTATGCGCAGGCGCTCACGGCCTACCGGTCGTGGTGGAGGGATCTGGCTGCGGTCTCCGCCACGCCTGCGCCCAACTCTCCGAGACTGGACGATCATGCGGTGGGCGGTGCTCTTGAGCTCCTGAAGCACGGCCTCACGACGGCTCAGAAGCAACAGGTTGTCACCAGAGGTGCACCGCGTCCGGATCCGGGAATTGCCTCCGCCAGCCCTGACAAGGTGGTGATCCGAGACTGCGTGGACGGCACGGACTGGCTGCAGTACAAGCGGAACGGCGAGCTGAAGAACGATGTCCCCGGCAGTCACTTCAAGGCAGATGCAACCGTGCGGCGCGTTGACGGCATGTGGAAGGTCTCGGACCTCTATATGCACGAGGCCGGGTCGTGTTGAGTGCGCGTGCCGCTCCGTGCCCGGGGGTGTGCGCGGTGATGTTGCTTGTTGCCGGCCTGACGGTCTCCACCGCCGCGTGGCCCGCGCGTGCGGATGAAGGCAGGGATCTCTACGGCGGACTCACCTGCGTTCCCGGTGCCTGTGATGCAGAGGCGAAGAGCGTTAGGAGAGGGTCAGCCAGTTCGGGGAAGAGCAGGCCGGTTCGTGCTGGGCGACCGGTGAAGCCTCATGGCGGGGGTCAGAGCGGTGGCGTGCCAGTGCAGACGATCACGTCGACTGGTTGGGCGGTCGCCTTGGCTGAAGGTGGCGGGATTGTTCCTCCCTTCGATGTACAGGGGCCTGTGAAGCGGCCGAAGCCGGGTGATGGCCCGAAGGTTCCTGTGGAGGTGGTCGTCCAACGGGCGGTGAAGCGGCTGGAGTTGCCGAAGCCGTGATCCGTACGAGTCCGGATGAGGACTTCGTGCAGGTGGTTCACGTGCCGACGTGGATGTGGGTTGAGCGCGGATCGTGGGAGCCGGTGTCGACTTCGGCGGCGGTCGAGGGTGTGAAGGTGACGGCGACGGCCCGGCCGCGAAAGGCGGTGTGGTCGATGGGTGAGGGCGGCTCGGTGGTGTGCCGAGGGCCGGGGACGCCGTACTCGGACGCCTTCAGCCCCAAGGCGTCGTCGCCGGACTGTGGTTACACCTATCGGCGGGCGTCGCTGTCCCCGCCGGGCGGGGCGTACAGGGTGTCGGTGCAGGTGACCTGGGATGTCGAGTGGCATGGGGGCGGGCAGGCCGGGGTGGTGCCCGGGCTGGCGATGACCGCGCAGCGGCAGTTGGTGGTGGACGAAGTGCAGGCGGTCGTCACGCGCTGACGGCTCGTGTGACGGCGTGGTCCGCGAGGGCGGTCCGGGTCGGCGGAATGTCGGAATTCTCTTGATCGCGAGGTGAATTGTGGGTGCCTCCATGTCTTCTTCGACCCCGGTTGGCGGCCGGTTGCAGGTGCCGGGAGCACGCCGGTCGGGCCCGGAGCAGCCGCCGGCGGTGACAGGTGCTCGGCGGTGCAGGCTGGGCTGGGTGTGGGCCGGGGTGGGGGCCGTGACGGTCTCAGCGGTCGGCTTCACGTTGGTCGCCCAGGCAGTGGGTGAGCGCGAGCAGGTTCTGGTGCTGGCCCGTGACGTGCCGACCGGTCGGGTACTGGAGCCGGGCGATGTGCGGGTGGTGGAGGTGGCGGCGGACGCGGGGGTGGTGCCCCTCACGGACCGGGGCACGGTGCTGGGGCGGCAGGCACGCGTGCCGCTGGTGGCCGGGGCGCTGCTGGCGCCCGGGCAGGTGGGCACGCACGCCGTCTTCCCGCCGAAGGGGTTCTCCCAGGTGGCGCTCGCGGTGGAGCCGGGCGGTGCGCCGCCGGACCTTGCTCGTGGGGAACGTGTCGCGGTTCTTCCGGGCCCGGCCGGAGCCGAAGCGGTGAACGACGGGAAGGAGACGGTGGCTTCGGCGGTGGCGGGGACGGTTACAGACGTGCGGGCACCTGAGTCGGCGGGCGGACCGCAGGTGGTGACGGTGCTAGGAGTTGTCTTCAAATGTCACGCCCACATCAGGAGCGAGGCGAGAGTGACGGCTGCCTGGTAGGACTCGGCGGTCTTGTCGTAGCGGGTCGCGATGCCGCGCCACTGCTTGAGGCGGTTGAA
>NZ_WPNZ01000037.1 GCF_009755605.1 Streptomyces typhae | reverse complement strand
GCGCGCCCCACGGCCGCGGCCCCGCCGACCGGTGCCGCCGCGCGGCCCGGCGGCGGGGCCGCCCCGGCGCCCCCGTTCGGGCCCGCGCGGGCCCGGCTCGCCTACTGGTGGAACAACACCCCCTCACCGGCGGGACGCTCCGTCCGCCGCACCGCCGACAGCCTGCCGGGCACCGTGCCGGCGCTCGTCTCCCACGCCCGCGACGGCGGCGTGAGCATCGCCTACGCAGGGCTCGGCATCGGCCGCACCAACATCCTCCAACTCCTCGAACAGCAGCGGGCCGGGCTCGGCACGCCGACGAGCCACCGCACCGCGGCCCGGCTGCACCGGCGGGACCTGGCCGCGGGGCGCCTGCCCGGCGCCGATCTCGTGGTGCTCGGCGCCGAGGAGCACACGCTCCGCGGCCTTCCCGGCCACGGCGCCGTCCTCGCGCCCTTCCGGCTCCATCTCGTCGTGGACGTACCGGCCACCCACGAGGAGTTGCAGCGGCTGATCTCCAAGCGCGAACGCGGGCAGTTCCGGCGCGACCAGCGCACCCACGACTGGGTCCTCGAGGAGGATCCGTCACCGGCGGCCCTCGCGTTCTTCTACGAGCGGCTGCACACGCCGACCATGCGGCAGCGGCACGGCGAACGCAGCCGCACCGAACGGTTCGACGTCGCCCGCCACGCCGTGCTCCCCCGCGGCACGCTCTTCTTCCTGCGGCAGGCGGACACACGGGTGGCCGGGGTCCTGTGCCACTGGTCGAAGGACCGCCGCACCCTGACCACCCGGCTGCTCGGCGTCCTCGACGGCCGGGACGAGCACTACCGCAGCGGCGCGTTCAAGGCGCTCTACCACCATCTGCTGCGGTGGGCCTGCGACCGCGGCGTGCCGCGTGTGGACTTCTTCGGCACCGAGGCGTTCCTCAGCAAGGGCATCTTCCAGTGGAAGCGCAAGCTGGGCGCCCGCCCCGAACTGCCCCCCAACCACTTCTCCACCAAACGCGTCCGGATCGAGGCCCGGCGCGACACACCTGCCGTCCGCGACTTCCTGGTGGCCAATCCGCTGCTGCGGACGGACCCGCCGCGTCCCGGCCACGGCTCCGGCTCGGACTCGGGCACCGGCTCTGGCACCGGCACCGGCACCGGCAGTACCGGTCACCTCACCCCGGTCTACTTCACCGACGACGACCGCCCGCCCCGCCTGGACCTCAGCTCCCGCTGCCCCGGCCTGCCCGAACCGGAGATCGTCCATCTGGACACCTTCCTGAAGGCGGTGGAGCTGCCGTGAATCCCGCGCACGACATCGTCGTCCTCGGCACCGGCGCCTTCGCGGGCGCCCTGGTCCGGGCCCTCGCCCAGCGCGCAAGCGGCCCCACGCGGGTGCATCTGGTGAGCCAGGACCGCGGGCGGGCCGAGCACCTCGCCGGTCTCGCCCAGGCGCACGCCGTCATCGCCGGACGGCCCGTCCGGTTCTGCACGCACCGGCTCGACGTGCGCGGCGGCGCCGATCTGCGGCCCCTGCTCGCCCGCCACCGGCCGCGGGTGCTCGCGATCTGCACCTCCGACCTGTCCCCCGCGGAGACCCGCGGGCCCGCCTCCGCGTGGACGGACCTCGTCCGGGCGGCGGGGTTCGGAGTGACCCTGCCCCTCCAGGCGGCGACCGCGATGCGGGCCGCGTCGGCGTGCGCCGAGGCCAGCCCCGGCACCGCCGTCGTCAACGCCTGCTTCCCCGACGCGGTCAACCCGCTCCTGCACGGGGCGGGGCTGCCCGTCCTGTGCGGTCTCGGCAACGTCGCCACCCTCGCGGCGGTGATCCGCCGCGACCTGCTCCTCGCCGACGAGTCACGGCTGAAGGTCCTCGCCCACCACGCCCATCTGCACAGCCCGCCGACGCCCGCCGACGAGGTGCGGGCCTGGCTCGACGACCGGCCCCTGACGCCGACGCACCAGATCCTCGAACGGGCCCGCCGCCACCCCCGCGCCGACCTCAACGAGATCGGTGCCAACGCCGGCGCCGACGTCGTCGACGCCCTGACACACCCGCGCGACTACTACGCCGGACACGTACCGGCGCCGAACGGGCTGCCCGGCGGCTATCCGGTCGTCCTCACCGGCCACAGCATCGCCCTGCGGCTGCCACCGGGCACGTCCGAACGCCAGGCGGTCGCCCGCAACGAGCGGTGGTCGGGGCTCGACGGGATCACGGTGGACCGGCGCGGCAAGGCGCAGTTCACGCCCGCGGCCCTGGACGCCCTCAGGGACCGCTGGCCGGACGCCCCCGCGACGTTCGCCGCACAGGACGTCGACGACCTGCGCACGCTCCAGCTCGCCCTGCGCGACGACCTGCGGCGACTGCCGGCGCCCCCGGCCGCGGCCGCACCCTGACACCGGCCGGGCGCCCGCCTCCCCCACCGGGACAACCCTGACACACCGTCACACAGCGGCCGCGGGACCGTCGGCCGTGGAAAGGACGCGCATGTGCGGCATCGTCGGCTGGACCGACTTCACCCGCGACCTGGGCCGGGAACAAGCCACCCTCCAGCGCATGACCGACACCATGGCCCTGCGGGGCCCGGACGACGCCGGCACCTGGACCGGCCCGCACACGGCACTGGGCCACCGGCGCCTGTCCGTCATCGACCTGGAGGGCGGCACCCAGCCCGCCGTCGCCACGGCCGGGCCGCACCGGGAACCCGTCGTCCTCGTCTACAGCGGCGAGGTCTACAACTTCCGCGAACTGCGCGCCACCCTCCAGCAGCGCGGTCACCGCTTCACCACCCGCTCCGACACCGAGGTGGTGCTGCGCTCGTACCTCGAATGGGGCGCCTCCTGCGTCGACCACTTCAACGGCATGTTCGCCTTCGCCGTGTGGGACGCCTCCCGCGAGGAAGTCCTGCTGGCCCGCGACCGCGTGGGCATCAAACCGCTGTACTACTTCACCTATCCGGGCGGCATCCTGTTCGCCTCGGAACCCAAGGGCATCTTCGCCAACCCGCTCTTCCGGCCCGTCGTCGACGAGGACAGCCTGCCCGTCCTGTTCAACGCCCGGCTCGCCCTGCCCGGCGAGACACCGCTGCGCGGGCTGCGCGAGCTGCGCCCCGGGCACGTCCTGCGCTTCTCCCGCGGCGGCGCCCACGAGTACCCGTACTGGCGCCTGGTCAGCCGTGAGCACCACGACGACCTCGACACCACCGTCGCCACCGTCAGGGACCTCATGGAGGACATCGTCGAGCGGCAGCTCGTCGCCGACGTGCCGCGCTCGGCGATGCTGTCCGGCGGCCTCGACTCGACCATCATGTCCGCCCTCGCCCACCGGGACCTGTCCGCCGCGGGCGAGGGTCCGCTGCACACCTTCGCCGTGGAGTTCGCCGGTGACGACCGGGACTTCAAGCCGACGGAGCTGCGGCCCGAACGCGACGCCCCCTACGCCCGGCTCGCCTCCCGGTACCTCGGCACCCGGCACCACGACGTCGTCCTGCACACCGACGACGTGCTGGCGGCCCTGCCCGCGGCCCGCCGCGCCCGCGACCTGCCCTCCCTCGGCCAGTTCGACACCTCGATGCACCTGCTGTTCAAGGCCATCCGCGCCCAGTCGACGGTGGCGCTGTCCGGCGAGGCGGCCGACGAGATCTTCGGCGGCTACCCCTGGTACCACGACGAACGCCTGGTGTGGCGCGACCGCTTCCCGTGGATCGGGGACGCCCCGCGCCTCGCCGACGCCTTCGCCCCCGACCTGCACCGGCGGGTCCGCCCCGCCGACGCGGAACACGACCGCTACCTCACCCTGAAGGCGGAGGTCCCCCGGCTGCCCGGCGAGGACGGCCTCGACGCGCGCATGCGCGAGGTCATGTACTACAGCCTCAAGGGCCCGCTCGCCTACCTCCTCGACCGCAAGGACCGCATGAGCATGGCGGTGGGGCTCGAAGTGCGGGTGCCCTACTGCGACCACCGGCTCATCGAGTACGTGTGGAACGTGCCGTGGGGCATGAAGAACGCCGACGGCCGGTGGAAGAGCCTGCTGCGCCTCGCCTTCGCCGACGTGCTGCCGCAGGAGACCCTCGACCGCCCCAAGAGCGGCTACCCGGGCACCCACGACCCCGCGTACGACGCGGACGTCATGCGCTCCATCGACAAGATCCTCAGCGACCCCTCGTCCCCGCTGCACGGGGTCTTCGACCCCGAACGCGTCGAGGGCCTCACCCGGGCCGGATCGAAGACGATGACCTGGCTCAACTCGAGCCATCTGCTCCTGCCCGTCCTGGAAGTGGACGCGTGGATGCGCGAGTACGGGGTCGCTCTGGCCTGAACCGGCGCCCTTCCCGGCCGCTGGTCGCGCCGGGGCCTGCGGGCCTCAGTCCGGGACCACGCGTACGCGATCGCTCTCGCCGTCCGAGAGGAACGCCGCGAGGGCCTGCCCCTCCTCGGTGACCGCCGTGTGCTCGGAACGGGAGAAGCGCCGCAGCGGCGTGACGGACACGGTGTCCGCGTCGCCCTTGCCGCCCTTGCCGCCCCCGCCGTCCTTGCTCATGGTCCAGGTCGCCGCGACCCGGCCGTCGACGAGGACGACGCGGGCGCCGTCGACCGACAGATGGCGGTGGGCGTCGTCGATGATCCGGGTGCGGTCGTGGTAGCCGAGGATCGCGTTGTCGAAGGCGGGCAGGAAGCGCACCGGCGCGGGCACGCCCGGGTCGGGACGCGGCGCGTCGGGCAGGTCGAGCAGCTCGCGGCCCCGCTCGTCACGGAAGGCGACCAGTTCCCCGCGCACCGCCGCGACCGCGGCCGGGAGCCCCGCGAGGCCGCTCCAGGCACGCAGGTCGGCCGTGGCGGCAGGGCCGTAGGCGGCCAGAAAGCGGCGCACCAGCGCCTGCCCGACGGGGTCGGCGGGGTCTGTGGGCAGGGGGTCGATGTCCCGCCCCAGCCAGGTGGCGACCGGGAGGTTGCGTACGCCGCCCTTGGTGCGCCACAGGCCTCGCGGCGGGACCTGCACCATGGGGACGACACCGGCGATCAGCATCTCGCCCAGGGCGCGGGGCGCCGTCGCGGGCCAGCGGTCGCCGACCGCCCGGGTCAGCTCGGCCATGGTGCGGGGTTCGCCGTCGGCCAGCGCTTGCCGTCCCGCCGCAGCGAGTTCGTCGAGGTCCACGTCCTGAAGGTCGCGGCGGTAGACGCCGAGCACCCGCTGGCGCAGCATCGCGTCGTGCCGGGCCCGCCAGGCCAGGACGTCGTCGGCGGTGACGAGGTGGACGGTGCGGCGCATCAGGTGCGTGCGCACGACGCGGCGCTCGACGAGCAGGCCGGAGAGGGTTTCCGGCGCGAAGCCGCGCAGCCGTGACCAGAGCCCCGTGAACGGCTCCTGCGGCTCCTGCGCCTGGAGACCGCCGAGGTGGGCGACGGCGTCGAGAACCGGCAGGTCGGCACGGTCGAGGAGCAGCTGGCGGGCGAGGGTGGCGCGGTTCAGGGCGCGCCTGTCGAGCACGGTCCCCGGTCCGGCGCCGGGTGCTTGAGGGTGCATGGGGCTCCTGAGCGCTCGCGGGCAGGCTCGTCGGTGGGGCGCGTTGCCGGGGAGCCCGCGCCTCCGCCGACGGTCACCACCGTGCCAGACATTGCGGTCAGGTTCTGTCCGCTGAGGCCGCTGCCGGTCTCCGGTACGCGCCGAGGGGCCCGGTGCCGTCGTGGCACCGGGCCCCGCCCTGTGTTCGAGCGCTCAGGAGCCGGCCGGGCCGGGGGTCACGAGCCGAGTGCCGTCAGGGTCGCCGTCGCGTCGGCCAGGCCCGCGCCGCAGCCTCCGGAGCAGGACCCGGCCAGCGGGCGGGCGTTGCTCTTGACGGCGGACTCGACCTGGGCCGGGGTGATACCGGCCCTGGCCTGGTACATCAGCGCGGCGAGGCCCGCGATGTGCGGCGCGGCCATGCTGGTGCCCTGGTAACGGACGTAGTTCTCGCTGCCGACGCCGCGGGTGCCGGAGTTCAGCGTGGACAGGATGCCGTTCGCGGCGCTGGGCGACGTCTCGCCGCCGGGGGCCGTGATGTCCACGACACTGCCGTAGTTGGAGTACGAGGCCCGGTTGCCCTCGCGGTCGCTCGCCGCGACGGCGATGACGTTCTTGCAGCTCGCCGGGTTGAAGTTGGCGGCGTTGGCGTTCGAGTTCCCGGCCGCCACGACGACCGTGGTGCCCCGGCCCACGGCGGCGTCGATGGCGCTCTGGGTGCCCGCGTCGCAGGCACCGCCGCCGCCCAGGCTCATGTTGATGACGTCGGCGGGGTACGGGTTGTTCGCCACACCGCGGACGGTGCCGCCGGACGACCAGGTGATCGCGTCGATGATGTCGGCGGTCGTGCCGCCGCACTTGCCGAGCACGCGCACGGGCTGGATCTTCGCCTTGTGGGCGATGCCGGTGACGCCCTTGGCGTTGTTGCCGGTTGCCGCGACGGTGCCCGCGACGTGCGTGCCGTGCCAGGAGTTGTTGGTGTCCCGGGCCGGGACGGGCTGCCCGTTCGCGTCCGTTCCGCACTCTCCGCGGTTCATCCAGTCGCCGGGGTCGGCGGCACTGCTGTCCCGGCCGCCGCCGTCCTGGGCCATCCAGGGGTCGGAGATGAAGTCGTACCCGGAGACCACGTTCGCCGCCAGGTCGGAGTGCGCGACGTAACCGGTGTCGATCACCGAGACGTTGACGCCCGCGCCCGTCACGCCCTTGGCCCAGGCCCCCGGGACCTTCATGCCCGCGCGGCTCTCGAACAGGTCCCACTGCTGGGAGTACAGGGAGTCGTCGGGGTCCGCCGCGGCGTACATCCGGCTGTCCGGCACCACATAGGCGACGTCCGGGTCGGCCGCGAAAGCACCCATGACGTCCTTGACGTCCTTGCTGTCGAGCTTGTCGCCGAGGTCGACCAGGGCGGCGCCGGTGCCGAGGCGCCGGTCGAAGTCGAGGCGCTCACCGACGCGCTCGGCCTTGGCGCGGACGTCCTTGTCCGCCTCGGCGTTGGACTTCGCCTCGTCGGCGCGTGCGGTGTAGCCGACGATGATGCGCTCGGCCGGGACCGCCTTCGCCACGGAGGCGCCGGGTGTGCCGGCGCGGTCCGGGCCCGAGGCCGCGAGGACGGTGGTGACTCCGGTGCCGAGCAGGGCCGCGGCCGTGGCCGCGGCCAGGAGGGATATACGTGTGCGTCTGGAACCGTTCAAGGAGCTGCCTTTCACGGGCCGGTCCGGGACATGCCGGACCGGCGGTTCGTACCGTGCGTGACAAATGCCCCGCGCCTGCCGAAAGGTGGAACTTGGGGTGTGTGGGGGTTTCAGCAGGCGCGGCGGTGCGCAGGCGACACGGGACCCGTGCGCCGGGTCATCGGCACACGGGTCGCGCGCCATGACGGCAGAGCCCCCCGCCTCGCCGTCAGGTGGGCGAGGCACTTGGCATGGATCCCTGCTGAGTGCCTTTGCACGACACCGGTCGACCGAACGCGCGTCCGCCGCGAATGGCCCGCGACAGATGAACGTTCGACCAACCGGATGGCAGGGAACTTATGACCGAGCGATCAGCGCGCATATCCGGAGGCCCCTACCTACGGATACGCAATTAACCAGGGCTTCGTGCCGAGTTGGTCTAGTCCTGACCTGGGGTTTTGCCGACCGTGCTGGTGCCGGGGGCGTCAACTCCGCGTGTCGCCGGAGCCAGGGGACGACTCCTCCGCATCGGCGATGCCGAGTTCCTGCCGGGTCGCGGTGCCCAGTTTGCGCATCGCGCGGGCGACATGCTGCTCCACGGTGCGCGGCGACAGGTGCAGGGTGGTGGCGATCTCGCGGTTGGTCAGGCCGTTCCCCGCCAGTTCCGCGACCTCGCGCTCCCGCGGGGAGAGCTGGTCGCGGTACGAGGGCCGCCCCGGCCTGCGCCGGTCCTTCTCGGGCTGGTGGGCGCGGGACAGCGCGCGCACGCGGGCGGCGTCCCAGGCCGCGCCGAGGTCGCTGAACTGCTGCGCGGCGAAGGCGAGTTCCGTCAGCGCACGGTCGCGGCGGGCGTCGCCGGCGGCGTCGTGGTGGGTGTCGTGGGGGGCGTCGTGGTGGGTGTCGTGGTGGGCATCCTCAGCGGCCGTCGGCTCCAGGCCGCAGCGCCCGGCGCCCTCGGCCGCCAGGGCTTGGGCGTACGGCCGGGGCAGCGCGGCGAAGGCGGCGCGCGCCTCCTGGTAGAGGGCCACGGCCTGCTCCAGGTCGCCCGTGCTCTCGGCGAGCGCGGCGCGGGTCCACACCAGGGACGCGTCGGCGGTGGGTGACCGGAGGCCGTTCAGGCCCTCGGCGAAGGCGTCCACGACCCTGCGGGCCGCGGCCGTGTCACCGTCCCTGGCGAGCGCCTCCACGGCCCACGGCGCCAGCTCCGCCGCCCAGACGAACACACCCTTCGCCAGGACGTTCCCCCATGCGGTACGGGCCTGGGCCGCCGCGCCCGCGACATCCTGCCGCGCCAGGGAGAGGCGGATGAGAGCTCCCGCGAGGGTCGCCCCGAGGGGGGCGGCGGCGTGCTCGGCCAGAGGGGCGTCCTTGCCGGAGAGCCACGACGCCGCCGGGCCCCAGCCGCCGCGGGCGAGGTGGAGCAGGCCGAGGACGGTACGGGCGTCGGCGGAGATGACGGGCATGTCGTCGGTCTCCCTGACGAACTCCTCGCAGCGTTCGACGAGCCCCTCCCAACGCCCGGTGGCCCACTCCAGGAGCAGCCGGGTGCCGAGCGCCGTCCGCTCCGTGTAGGGCGCGCCGCTGCGGGCGGACAGTTCGAGGCCGTCGGCGAGGAGTGCGCGCGCACGGTCGTAGAAGCCGAGCCAGACGGCGGAGTCCGCGGCGTTGCACAGGCCGCGCGCCACATGCCTGCGGCAGCGCGGGTCGGGGCTGTCGAACGGCAGGGCCCGCAGCAGCTCCCAGCCCTCGGGGTTGCCGTAACTGAGGGCGAGACCGGCGCGGTTCGCGGCCACCGCGGTCTCCACGACCTCGTCGCCGCTGTCCGCGCTCGCCGCCTCGGCGTCCCGCATCCAGGCCAGGTGGACCTCCAGGGAGTTGCCCGGCCAGTACGGCATCGCGAGCGCCGACATGGCGCGGGCCGCCAGCTCCGGACGCTCCTCGCGCAGCTCCCCGGCCGACCGTTCCAGTTCGGCCCAGCCGCGGGTGCTCATGCCGACCTGGTTGCACAGGAGCAGTCCGAGGTCCAGGCGCATCTCACCGCGTACGGCCGTCGGCAGCTCCTCGTCCTGGACGATCTGCGTCAGGACCTCGACGGTCTGGTCGGAGCGGAGGCCGACGACGGCGCTGCCCGCCAGGACGGGGGCGAGGCGTGCCCGCGCGTGCCGGGGCACCAGGGGGGAGGCGAGGGTGCCTTCGAGCAGCGTGAT
This sequence comes from Streptomyces typhae, assembly GCF_009755605.1. GTDB lineage: Bacteria > Actinomycetota > Actinomycetes > Streptomycetales > Streptomycetaceae > Streptomyces > Streptomyces typhae. The sequence goes on along the minus strand of NZ_WPNZ01000037.1, from coordinate 64,837 downwards.
GGCTTCCTGGTGGCGGCCCGCGGCAGCGGCCTGCCGGGCGGCCTCCTCGACGGCCCGCAGCCAGGCCCGCACCCGGCCACCGGCCCGGCGGTGGCGGGCCAGCTCCGCCCACGGCACCGGCTGCCTGCGTTGCAGCACGTCCGCCGCCCGCCCGTGCAGTTCCTGGCGGACGGGTCCCGGCACGGTCTCCAGGACGGCCGCCGCGGCGAGCGGGACCGGGAGGGCGTACCGGTGCTCGGTGTCCTCCACCAGGGCGGCGCGGTCGAGGGCGGCGAGGAGCGGGGTCCGGTCGAGGGCGTGCGCGTCGGGGGGTGTCGATGTGCCCGTGCCGGGGCCGTTTCCGAAACCGGGGCCGGGGCCGTTTCCGGTGCCGGGGACCGTGCCGGGGCCGTTTCCGAAGCCGGTGCCGGGGCCCGCGCCGGGGCCGTTTCCGGTGCCAGCCCCAGTACCGGTACCGGTACCGATGCCAGTGCCAGTGCCAGTGCCAGTGCCAGTGCCAGTGCCAGCTCCAGTGCCGGTACCGGTGCCGGTGCCCGTACCGGTACTGGTGGCCGTACCGGTACTGGTGGCCGTACCCGTACCCGTACCGGCATAGGTGCCCGCGCCCCCCGACCCCGCCACCTCCAGCAGATCCTCCGCGGAGACGGGCTCGCCCAGGACGGCCGCCGCCCACACCACGCGCCGCGCGGGTCCGGGCAGGGCGTGCGCGCGGCCCGACATCAGCTCGGCGAGGCGTACGGGCACGCCCGCCGCGTCGACGTCGGCCGGGGTGCAGCGCCGTCCCGCGCTGTCCCGCAGCACGGCCAGGAGGTCCGTCACCACCTGCGCCACGCCGCCCGACCGCTCGTGCAGCCGCGCCACCGCCTGGGGTGTGCACCCCTCCCCCAGAACCTCCCTGGCGGCCTCCTCGACCTGCCCGGCGTCCCACGGCCGCACCCGGTGGCGCAGCACGACCAGGTCGTCCCCGTACCGGAGGGGTGGCGTACCGAAGGGCAGGCCGGAGGACGTCAGTTCCTCGGGGCGGTACGTGACGACGGCGGCGAGGCGCGGCCAGGGGTGCCGCAGCAGGTTCCGCACCCACGTCAGCGCGTCCCCGTCCGCCTCCTGGTGCACGTCGTCGACGAGTACCAGGGCGGGCCTTCCGGCGTCGACGTCCGGGGGCCGGTCGCCGTCGCCGCACCGCCAGGACGTCACCGCGCCCGTAGCCTCGGGCAGTTCGGCCAGGCGCCGCAGCAGGCGGCTCTTGCCGGTGCCCGCGGCTCCGCCGACGAGCACCAGGACGGGACCGGCGCCCTTTTCGGTCAGCGTCCGCCGGATCCGGCCCACCCAGAATTCCTCACCCTGTGTGACCACTTCGCTCCCGAACGCTGTCCACCAGGCCTTCCGGCTTTCTTTGCGTATCCGTATTTCGCCCGGCACTGATTGTTTTTGGCCCATGCGGGTTGTCAGCGTAAGAGGCACCAGCGATGCGACACCGCGGGCCAAGCAAGCGGGAGGACCGCATGATCACCGCCAAGCACGAGCACCAGCCCAGAACGGGCACCGGTGCGGTCCCGGCCGCCGGCGTGACGCTCCCGGCCCGGACGGGCGCGCGGTGCGAGGCGCTCACCAGCCTGCCGGCCACACCGGAGGCGGCCCCGGCCCTGCGCCGCTTCGCGACGACGTCCGCACGCGCCTGGCACCTCGGCGCGGGCGCCTGCGAGGCGCTGACGCTCGTCGTCACTGAGCTGGTCACAAATGTCATACTGCACAGCGGCAGCCCCCGTGTCACCCTGCGGCTCCGCCTCTTCCCCGGCGCCCTCCAGATCGAGGTCCACGACACGGGCCGCTGGCACCGCGACGTGACGCGCCGCACCGGCACACCCGCCGCCCTGGGCGCGGACGCCGCCGTGGCCCCGGAAGCGGCGGACCTCCTCTACTCCGAGTCCGGCCGCGGCCTCGCCCTCGTGGAGGCGTACACCGCCCACACCACGATCCGCCCCTCACGCACCGGCACGACGGTCCTGGCCGAGCTGCCCCTCACCTGAGCCACCGGCCTGCCGCCGCCGGGCCCTGTACACACGCACGATCAGCGACACGGTGCGCGGTGACGATCAGGGCCACGCACCCGGGGTGGATGCCCTTGGAAAAGCTGGGCGCACCACCCTCGGGGCGGGTCGGCCTCGCCAACAGCTTCCGTGATAGCTTCTAACTGGAACATGGGCCTATAGCCGCCGATGGGCAGGGCAGGGAAGACGAGGCACGGAAGGGGCGCGCCATGGCGACAACGACTCGTACGACGACCCCGCGCGAGCGGTACCGCGCCCAGATCCGGGCGGAGATCAAACAGCACGCCTGGCAGCAGATCGCCACCGCCGGGGCCTCCGCGCTCTCGCTCAACGCGATCGCCAAGCAGATGGGCATGAGCGGCCCCGCTCTCTACCGGTACTACCTCAACCGCGACGAGCTGATCACCGAGCTGATCCGGGACGCGTACCGCAGCCTGGCCGACGCCTTCCGAGCGGCGTCCGCGGCGTCCGGTTCCGGCACCGGCCTCGGCGCCCTCGCGCACGCCCTGCGCCACTGGGCCCTGGCCGACCCGCAGCGCTACTTCCTCATCTACGGCACGCCGGTCCCCGGCTACCACGCGCCGGACGACACCACCGCCATCGCCGACGAGATCATGACGGCGCTGCTCGACGCCTGCCCCGCGGCCCCCGCCGACGCCTCCGTGTCCCCGTTCGAGGCCCACCTCGCCGAGCACCGGACCTGGGCGGCCGACCACCCCGCGGCCCCCGCCACCCTGCGCCGGGCGCTCGCCTTCTGGACCCGGCTGCACGGCGTCCTGTCCCTGGAGCTCGCCGGGCACTTCACCGGCATGGGGTTCGACGTCGGGCGCCTGTTCGCGGCGGAGCTCCAGGACCTGCTCGCCGCCGCCGGGAGTCCGCCCGGCCGCGGGTGAGCGGGGGGACGCCCGCCGCCCGAGGTGGCGGATCTTTGATCACGTAGAGAGTCGTGGCAGGTCAGAGCGGTGTCCATGACGCCGTCAGGTGGCGCAACGCTGCCGCAACACCATCGGGGCCGCCGCGCCGGTACGTTCCCTGCCATGCCAGCCGAACGCATCCCCGCCTCCCTCCCGGTAGCCGCCGCACGGCGCCGGCGGCTGCGCGCGGACCAGGCCAGGCAACTCGCCGATCTGCTGCGCCACCAGATCCTGACGGGCGGCTTCCCGCACGGCGTCCTGCCGCTGGAGGACGTCATCGCCGCCGACTACCGCGCCAGCCGCAACACCGTCCGGCAGGCCCTCGACCTGCTGCGCGGCGAGCAGCTCGTGGACCGCAAGGCCGGTGTCGGCACCGTCGTGGTCGGCGAGAAGTACCGGCACGGCCTCGACCGGCTGCAAGGCCTGGCCGAGACCCTGCACGACCACGGCCGGGTCACCAACGAGGTCCGCGCCGTGGGACCCGTCTGCGCCCCCGGGCCGGTCGCGCGCCGGCTCGGCCTCCCCGACCACACCGACGTGCTCTGCATCGAGCGGCTGCGCCGCCTCGGCGGCCTCCCGCTCTCCCTCGACCTGTCCTATCTGCCCCTGGACGTGGGCGGCGAACTGCTCGGCTGCGACCTGGAGAACACGGATGTGTTCCGGCTCCTGGAGGCGCTCACCGGCGGGCCGCTCGGCCACGCCGAGATCACCCTGGAAGCCGTGACCGCCGACGCGCACTCCGCCGCGGTCCTCGAAGCCCCGCGCGGCAGTGCCGTCCTCATGCTGGAACGGCTGACCCATCTGCCCGACGGGCGCCCCGTCGACCTGGAGTTCATCCGGTTCCGCGGCGACCGCATCACGATGAGCGGCGTCCTGCGCCGCTCCGTCTGAACCGCCCTCTGTCTGAATCGCCCCCCACACTTTTCCCGCCTGTCCGCTAGCCCTTCCTGGAGACAGCCATGCCCGTCGTCCCTCAGCGCTCCGACGTGCCCGTGACCATCGACGAGTCCCTGTGCATCGACGGCTGCACGCTCTGCGTCGACATGTGTCCGCTCGACTCGCTCGCGATCCGCGAGGACAACGGCAAGGCGTACATGCACGTCGACGAGTGCTGGTACTGCGGCCCGTGCGCCGCCCGGTGTCCCACCGGCGCGGTCACCGTCAACATGCCCTACCTGCTCCGGTGAGAGGCACCACTGCCATGACAGCCGTACCCCGCGCCCACGAACGGCCCCCCGCCCGGGGACGGTTCGTCGCCCGCGCGCTGCCCCTGACCCTGCTGCTGCCCCTCGCCACGGCATGCGGCGGCGCCGCGGGTGCCGAGGACTCCAAGACCGTCACGGTGACCGTCGGCTACCAGTCGAAGACGATCAACACCGTCACGGCGGGCACCCTCCTGCGCTCCCTCGGCTACTTCGAGAAGGAGCTCGCGGCCCGCGGCAGGAAGGACGGCCGCACCTACAAGGTGAAGTGGCAGGACTACGCGACGGGCGCCCCCATCACCGCCCAGATGACCGCCGGAAAGATCGACATCGGCTCGATGGGCGACTTCCCGCTGCTCATCAACGCGGCCCGCGGCAAGCAGCTCCGGCAGCCGACGCGGCTCGTCTCGGTCACCGGCTACAACCTGCGCGGCGGCCTCAACACCGTCGTCACGGAACCCGCGTCCGAGCTGCGGTCGCTCACCGACCTGCGCGGCAAGAAGGTGTCCACCAGCATCGGCTCGGCGGCCGACGGCACCCTGATCCGGGCCCTGGAGCAGGCCGGGATCGACCCGGAGAAGGACATCAGGAAACTCAACCAGCAGCCGAGCGTGGGCGCCTCCGCGCTCGCGGGCGGAAGCGTCGACGCGCTCTCCCAGTTCGTCGCCTGGCCGGGCCAGTTGGCGTACGAGGGGAAGGCGAAGGCGCTCTACGACGGGGCCGACCTGAACCTGCCGACGTTCCACGGGGTCACCGTCCGCGAGAAGTTCGCCGACGAGCGCACCGGCGTCGTCGACGACTTCCTGCGCGCGCAGCGGCGCGCCACCGACCACCTGCGGGCCCGGCCCGTCGCCGCCGCCGAGACGGTGGCGGCGGAGACCGGGCTGCCCGCCGAAGTGGTCTACCTCTACAACGGCGCCCACGGCATCGCCACCTTCGACCCGGCGCTGCGCCCGGAGCTGATCGCCGCCCTGAAGAAGGACGTGCCGATCCTGAAGGACGCCGAGCTGATCGGTGACGTGGACGTGGACGCCTTCGTCGACCCGGAGCCGCTGCGGCGCGCCGTCCCCGCACCCCCGTACGGGAAGGCCACCGCCGCCCGGCCCGAGCTGTGGCTGAGGGGGCGCTCCGACACACGTGCCTTCGACAGCCCGAAGGCGCTGCTCAAGGCCGCCCGGGGCGCCGACGTGCGGGCCGCCTACGTACCGGACGCGCTGACCGGCACCCTCTGGTTCGCCGACCGGTCGGTGTGGGTCGCCGACGGCCCCGAGCTGCGCGCCTTCATCACACCGGACCATGCGCGGACGTACGTGGAGCGGCATGCCGGGGCCCGTGTCGTCAGCTACGCCGACGCTCTTCGGCGGGCCTCGTGAGCGCCGTCCGCCGCCTGGTCCGGGTGGCCTCGCTCGCCGCGGCCCTCGGCCTGTGGCAGGTGCTCACCGCGCACGACGTCGAACTGTGGCTGCGGTTCGGGCAGTTCCCGACGGTCGGCGAGGTGGCGTCCGCGTTCGGCGACCGGCTCGGCACCGGACCCTACTGGCAGGACCTCGGCCACAGCCTGCGCCGCATCGTGATCGGCTTCCTGCTCGCCGCGGTCCTCGGCGTGGCGGCGGGCACGGCGATCGCCCGGTCGCGGTGGGCGGCCGACCTGCTCGGCCCGCTGGTGGAGGTGGCGCGCCCGGTCCCCGCGATCGCCCTCGTCCCGGTCGCGATCCTGCTGCTCCCCACCAACGAGCAGGGCATCGTGTTCATCACCTTCACCGCCGCGTTCTTCCCGGTCCTGGTGTCGACCCGGCACGCCGTGCGCGCGCTCACGCCCGTGTGGGAGGAGGCCGTGCTCACCATGGGCGGCGGCCGGCTACGGGTGCTGTTCTCGGTGGTGCTGCCCGGGGCGCTGCCGGGCGTCTTCGGCGGGCTCTCGGTGGGCATCGGCGTCGGCTGGATCTGTGTGATCTCCGCGGAGATGATCTCCGGTGAGTACGGCGTCGGCTACCGGACCTGGCAGGACTACACGGTCGTCGACTACCCGGGCGTGTTCGTCGGCATGGCCACCATCGGCGCCCTCGGCCGGCTCACCTCCACCGCCGTGGAGGCCGCCGGGCGCCGCGCCACGTCCTGGCTGCCGCGCCCGGCCGAGCGTCCCCCCGCCCGCGCGGCACGCCGCGCCGACCGCGCCGCGCGCACCGTGCGCGCCGGTCGCCGGACGGCCGCCCCCGCCCACGCTCCGGCGCCGGAGAAGCAGCCCGTCCCATGAGCTCCCACGAGCTTTCGTGAACTCCCACGAGCTTCCATGAACTCCTACGAGCCTCCATGAACTCCCACGAGCTTCCATGAATCACCACGAGCCTCCATGAAATCCTACGTGCAAGGAGACCGCCCCATGAGCACCGTGCGTTCAACGCCCGCTCCCGCGAGCACCGGTCCGGTCCGCCAGGGCGCCGAGCTGGCCCTGGACGGTGTGCGCCTCGGACACGGGCAGGGCCAGGCACTGCCGGGCACGGTCGACCTGCGAGTCGCGCCCGGCGAACTCGTGGCCGTGGTGGGCCCGTCCGGCTGCGGCAAGTCCACGCTCCTGCGCACCCTCGCGGGCCTCCTCCCCCCGCTGGACGGACGCGTCACCGAGGACGGCACGCCGGTCACCGGGCCCGCCGCCGACCGGGCCCTGGTCTTCCAGGAGGACGCCCTGCTGCCGTGGCGGAGCGTGCGCGCCAACGTCGAACTGCCCCTCGCCATCCGCCGGATGGGCCGCGCCGAGCGGCGCCGGACCGCCGCCGGCTGGCTGGAGCGGGTCGGTCTCGCCGCGCACGCCCGCAAGCTGCCGCACCAGCTCTCCGGCGGGCAGCGGCAGCGCGTCCAGCTCGCGCGGGCCCTCGCCGGGCGGCCCCGCGCGGTCCTCATGGACGAGCCGTTCGGCGCGCTCGACCCGCACACCCGCGCCGGGATGCAGGACCTGCTCGTGGACATCCTGCGCGGCACCGGCGCCACCGTCGTCTTCGTCACCCACGACGTGGACGAGGCCCTGCACCTCGGCGACCGGGTCGCCCTGCTCGCGTCCGGCGAGGTCCTCGGCGTACCGCACCCCAGGCAGCGCGACGCCCGCAACGCGCCCGCCACCACCGCCCTGCGCCGCCGCGTCCTGACCTCCCTGTAGCCGACATCCCCCGTGAAAGGCGCCCCCGTGGACTCCCCCCTGGCCATCCCCGCTCTCTCCGACGCGACCGAACTCTCCTGCGACGTCCTCGTCGTCGGCGGCGGCACCGCGGGCACCATGGCCGCCCTGACCGCGGCCGAGCGCGGCGCCGACGTGCTGCTCCTGGAGAAGGCGCACGTACGGCACTCCGGCGCCCTCGCCATGGGCATGGACGGCGTCAACAACGCGATCATCCCGGGCCGGGCCGAACCGGACGACTACGTCGCGGAGATCACCCGCGCCAACGACGGCGTCGTCGACCAGTCCACCGTCCGGCAGACCGCGACCCGCGGCTACGCGATGGTCGAGCGCCTGGAGTCCTACGGCGTGAAGTTCGAGAAGGACGAGCACGGCGAGTACGCGGTGCGCCAGGTGCACCGCTCCGGCTCGTACGTGCTGCCCATGCCGGAGGGCAAGGACGTCAAGAAGGTCCTGTACCGGCAGTTGCGGCGGCGCGAGATGCGCGAGCGCATCCGCATCGAGAACCGCGTGATGCCGGTGCGGGTGCTCACGGCCGGGGGCCGGGCCGTGGGCGCCGCCGGATTCCACACCCGTACGGGAGAGTTCACCGTCGTCCGGGCGGGCGCGGTGATCCTCGCCACCGGCGCCTGCGGGCGCCTCGGGCTGCCCGCGTCGGGCTATCTGTACGGGACGTACGAGAACCCGACCAACGCGGGCGACGGCTACGCCATGGCCTATCACGCGGGCGCCGCCCTCACCGGCATCGAGTGCTTCCAGATCAACCCGCTCATCAAGGACTACAACGGCCCGGCCTGCGCGTACGTCGCGAACCCGTTCGGCGGCTACCAGGTGAACCGGCACGGCGAGCGGTTCGTGGAGTCCGACTACTGGTCGGGGCAGATGATGTCCGAGTTCGCGGCCGAACTCGCCTCCGACCGGGGCCCGGTGTACCTGAAGCTCAGCCATCTGCCGGAGGAGACCATCAGCGCCGTCGAGTCGATCCTGCACACGACGGAACGGCCCACGCGCGCCACCTTCCACGAGGGCCGCGGCCACGACTACCGCACCCACGACGTCGAGATGCACATCTCGGAGATCGGACTGTGCGGCGGCCACTCGGCGTCCGGGGTACGGGTCGACGCGCACGCCCGCACCACCGTGCCCCGCCTGTACGCCGCCGGCGACCTGGCCTGCGTACCCCACAACTACATGATCGGCGCGTTCGTCTTCGGGGACCTGGCGGGCGCGGACGCCGCCCGCTTCCGCGCCTACGACGGCGAACTGCCGCGCGACCAGCTCGCCGCCGCCCACGAACTCGTCTACCGGCCGCTGCGCCACCCCGAGGGGCCGCCGCAGCCCCAGGTCGAGTACAAGCTGCGGCGGTTCGTGAACGACTACGTGGCGCCGCCGAAGACCGGCGCGAAGCTGTCCCTCGCGGTGGCCGCGTTCGAGCGGATGCGGACGGAGATCGAGGGGATGGGCGCGCGGACCGCCCATGAGCTGATGCGGTGCGCGGAGGTGACGTTCATCCGGGACTGCGCCGAGATGGCGGCGCGCGCCTCGCTCGCGCGGACCGAGTCCCGCTGGGGGCTCTACCACGAGCGGCTCGACCACCCGGGGCGTGACGACGCGGGCTGGCTGCACCACCTCGACCTGCGCAAGTCCCCCTCGGGGGCGATGGAGTTCACGGCACGGCCGGTCGAGCCGTACGTGGTGCCGGTGCCGGAGTTCACGCCCGCAGGCGGGCCCGAGCGGGCGCTCGGCGAAGCCGTCACGGTGCCGGTGGCGACGGCGGGGGCACGGGAGGCGGCCCCGGCACGGCGGGGGACGGCCGCGGCGCCGCAGAGGACGGCCGCGGCGCCGCAGGGGACGGCTCCCGCGCCACAGGGGACGGCCCCGGCACCACAGGACACCGCTCGGGCACCACAGGAGACCACCCCCACACCACAAGACACCACTCGGGCACCACAGGAGACCACCCCCACACCACAGGACACCGCTCGGGCACCACAGGAGACCACCCCCACACCACAAGACACCGCTCGGGCACCACACGAGACCACCCCCACACCACAGGAAACAGCCGTCGCGCCGAAGGTGACCGCCCCGGCACCACAGGAAACAGCCACGGCGCCACAGGAAACAGCCCCCGCGCCACGGGAGACCGCTCGGGCACCACACGAGACCGCTCGCGCACCACACGAGACCGCTCGCGCGCCGCAAGAGACCGCTCAGGCGCCGCACGAGACCGCTCAGGCGCCGCACGAGACCGCTCCGTCCGCCCGCCCCGCCGCGCAGGCGCAGGCACCGGTGGCGGCGGGCGGCCCGAGCCCCGCGCTTCTGCGCCTCCTCTCGCTCGCGGAGGACTCCCCCGGCCTCGACGCCCTGGCCGGCTATCTCACGGACGCCGACCCGGCCGTGCGGGCGACCGCGGTGGCCGTGCTCGCCGAGACGCTGCCCGCAGGGGCCGGGCCCGCCCTGGCCGCACGGCTGCGGGACGACGCGCCGCAGGTCCGGGCGGCCGCCGCCGGGGCGCTGCGCGAGCTGGTCGAGGTCCTGCCCGCCGACGAGGAGCTGGCGTCCGGGCTGCGGGCGGCGCTCGGCGTGACCGACCCCGCGGTGCGCGGCGCGACCCTCGACGCGCTGCGGGCACTGCGGCTCGGCGACACCGCCGTGTACGCCGCCGCGCTCGCCGACCCCGACGCCGACGTCCGCATCCACGCCGTCAGGGCCCTGGTCTCGGTGGACGCCACCGCCGACCTTGCGGGGGCCGCCGCCGACCCCGACCGTGCCGTCAGAGTGGCGGTGGCCCGGGGTCTCGCGGCGGTGCGCGACCCGGCGGCGGGTCCGCTCGCGCCGCTCGTCGACGACCCCGACCCGCTGGTCAGGGCGGCGGCCCTGACCGCGCTCGCCGACACCGGCTGCCCGCCCGCGTACACCGGCCGTGCCGTGGCCGCGCTCGCCGACCCGGCCTGGCAGGTACGGGCCGGGGCCGCGACCGCCCTGCGGAGGGCCGCGCCGGGCCCGGCCGTCCCCGCGCTCGCCGAGGCGTCGGCCGACCGGAACGCGGACGTCCGCAAGGCCGCCGTCCTGTCGCTCCTCGTCCACCGCGCCGACCCCGACGCGCGCGCCGCCCTGGCCGCCGCCACCGCCGACACCGACGCCGACGTCCGCGCGTACGCCGCGAGGGCCGCAGGGGCCGCGTCCTGAACCGGCTGCCTCAACCGCCGCCGCAGCACACCCGGCGCAGCGCCGCCGGGCCGAGGTCCGCGAGGGCGGGGTAGCCGTCGACCGCCATGACGAGGTCCGCCTCGGCCAGCAGCGAGCGCAGCACGTGCACGACGCCGTCCGTGCCGTCGAGAGCCAGTCCGTACGCGTACGGGCGGCCGACGCCCACAGCGGTGGCGCCGAGGGCCAGGGCCTTGACGACGTCGGCGCCGGAGCGCACCCCGGAGTCGAACAGGACGGGCAGTCCGTCGACGGCGTCGACGACTTCCGGCAGGGCGTCGAGGGCGGGCAGGCCGCCGTTCGCCTGGCGCCCGCCGTGGTTGGAGACGTAGACGCCGTCGGCGCCGAGGTCCTTGGCGCGCCGCGCGTCGTCGGGGTGGCAGATGCCCTTGAGGATCAGCGGTAGCGTGGTCAGGGACCGCAGCCACGGAAGGTCGTCCCAGGTGAGGGGCTTGCCGAAGATCCGGGCCCAGGTCAGCGCGAGATCGCCGGGGTCCTCCTCGCGGCCCGGAGTGCGCAGGGCGCGGAAGGCGGGGTCGCTGGTGTAGTTGGCCAGGCAGTGGCCGCGCAGCTGTGGGAAGTTGGCGGTGGCCAGATCGCGGGGGCGCCAGCCGGAGATCCAGGTGTCGAGAGTGACGACGATGCCCGCGAAGCCGGCTTTCTCGGCGCGGTGCACGAGGCTCTCGGCGAGGGCCCGGTCCGTCGGGGTGTAGAGCTGGAAGTAGCCGGGGGTGTCGCCGAGTTCCGGTGCGACCGCCTCCATCGGGTCGGCGCTGAGCGTGGAGGCGACCATGGGGACGCCGGTGCGGGCGGCGGCACGGGCGGTCGCCAGGTCGCCGTGTCCGTCCCGGGCGCAGATGCCGAGGACTCCGACGGGCGCCATGAACAGCGGCGAGGGCAGCGTCCTGCCGAACAGGTCGACGGACAGGTCGCGCCGTTCGGCGCCGACGAGCATCCGCGGGACAAGGCCCCAGCGGGCGAAGGCGGCGCTGTTGGCGTCCTGCGTGGACTCGTCCCCGGCGCCGCCCGCCACGTACGACCACACACCCGGCGGCATGGCGTGCCGGGCCCGCTCCGCCAGTTCGGCGAAGCTCATGGGGTGTTCGGGGGCGATGCCGAACAGGCCGTTCAGATAGATCTCGTTCTGGTAGTCGCTGTAGGGCTGAGGTGCGTCGGCGGGGTGGGACATCGTGATCACGGCCTCTCTCAGCGGGTGCGGGGCGGCACTTGGCGTGCGGCCCTTCCTACCCGCTTCTGCCGTCGGCGAGCGTTGTCGATGCCGCACTGTCGTCGGCGCGCGTGCCGAAGCGGGTGGCCGCGGTGCGGAAGCGGCTTCAGAAGTAGCTGGGGTGGCGGCGGCCCGTACGGCCGCGGAAGGCCCACCAGCTCCACGACTGGTACGCGAGGATCAGCGGGACCACGAGGACCCCGAACCCGCTGAGGATCCTCAACGTGGCGGCGTCGGTGACGGCGTGGCCGATGTCGAGTCCTTGGCCCGCGGAGCTGATGAGCAGGTACGGGTAGTGCCCGGCCCCCACGAGGAGCACGGGCAGCGCGGTCGCGCAGCAGGTGGCCGCGAACGCCCGGACGCGGTGCCCGCGGGCGAAGGACCACCAGGCCGCGGCGAACGCCGACAGGAGCAGGGCGGCGACGACCGCCGAGGTCGTGCGGTTCGTCATCGAGGCCCCCGCCCCGAAGAGCGTCAGGAGCAGCGCGAGCGAACCGGCCGCGGCGGCCCCGCGCAGCAGGCGCGCTCCCACGCGGTGGGCACGGGCCGCGAGGTGGGGCGCCGAGCGCAGCGCGACGAACCCCGCGCCGTGGGCCGCGAAGAGGAACAGCGTGGTCGCGCCGCAGGCCGACACGAACGGCGAGAACACGGCGCCGGGGCCGATGCGGAAACCGCCGTCGGCCCGGCGCGGCACACCGTGCAGCAGCAGACCGAGGACGAGCCCCCAGCACAGGGCGGGCAGCGCGCCGCCGAACACGATCAGGGCGCTCCACACCCGGCGGGCACGGGCGCCCCGGGCACGGCCGCGCAACTGGACCGCCGCGTTGCCGAGGACGAGGCCGACGAGGATCGCCACGATCAGCGGGTACAAGCCGGACAGCAGGGTGCCCTCCAGGTGCGGGAAGGCGCCGAACAGGACGCCGGTGAAGGCGACCAGCCAGACCTCGTTGCCGAGGAAGAACGGCGCGATCGCGTCGAGGGCGCCGTTACGGCCGGTGGGCCCGCCCACTGCGCCGCTCCCCCCGCTCCCCCTGTTCCCACCGTTCCCCCCGTCTCCCCCTTCCTCGTCGCCGCCGAGGCGGCCGTGCAGCATCTGTACGCCGTAGTCGTAGCCGCCGAGCACGAAGTACCCGGCGAGAAGCAGGCCGAGGAGGGCCAGCCAGAGGGTTTGCAGACTCATCTCGCTCAACTTTCCGGTCATCTTTCCGTGACGAGCGCGGCCGTGCCCGCGAGCGGCGCGGCGGGCGGGAGCGGCTCGGTGGCGCCGAGCTGGGTGGCGTCCGGTCCGCGCCGGGCGAAGCGCGTGATCAGCGTCCAGTTCGTCACCGCGAGCGCGGCGAAGACGGCGACGAAGACGGCGCAGGACACGGCCACCGTCGCCGTGCTCACCCCGGAGAACGCGTCCTCCACCGTCAACTGGCCGTAGACGAGCCAGGGCTGCCGCCCGACCTCACGGACCACCCAGCCGCCCACGGAGGCCACGAAGGGGAAGGGGACCGTCGCGACCAGGACGTACAGGGCGGCGCGGCGGCGCAGCAGCCAGTCCTTCCACAGCAGGACGGCGGCGACGAGCGTGAGGGTGGACACGGTGTTGCCGATGATCGTCATCACGTCCATCGAGATCCGCAGCGTGTCCTGCCAGGGCACGTAGTCGCCGGGCCCGTGCTCCCGGACGAGCCGCGCCTGCGCCTCGGCGACACCGCTGCCGTCCAGGACCGCGTCCTTCATGGGCTGGGTGCGCTCGATCACGGGCCGCTGCATCTCGCCGACGACGACCACGAAGAAGGAGCTGATCGCGGCCATCCAGAGCCCGAGGCGCAGGGAGGAACGGAACAGCGCGGTCTCCGTGGTGCGCCGCAGGAAGTGGTACGCGCTCACCCCGGCGACGAACACGCCGCCCGTCGTCAGCGCGGCGAGCGTCACATGGGCGAGCGCGACCAGGGCGCTGGAGTTGCTCAGGAGCGCCCCGAAGTCGGTGAGATAGGCGGCGCCGTCCCGGACTTCGTAGCCGACGGGGTGCTGCATGAAGCCGTTCGCGATCATGATCCAGTACGCGGAGACGTACGCGGTCAGGGCGACCAGCCAGATGAGGGTGAGGTGCACGCCGCTGCGCAGCCGTCCCCAGCCGAAGATCCACATGCCGAGGAAGGTGGACTCGGCGAAGAACGCGATCAGGGTCTCCAGTGCCAGCGGCGCGCCGAAGACGTTGCCCGCGAACTTGCTCAGGCCGCTCCAGCTGAGACCGAACTGGAACTCCATGACGAGGCCGGTGACGATGCCGACCGCGTAGTTGATGACGTAGAGCTGGCCCCAGAAGCGCGTCATGCGCTCCCGGACCGCTCGTCTGACGGGATCACGGGTGAACGCGGCCCTGGTGTGCATGACCGCCACCAGGGGGACGAGCCCCATGGTGAGGATCACGAACAGCCAGTGGATGCCGGTCGTGGCCGCGAACTGGATTCGGGCCAGATCCGCAGCGCTCATGGCGCCACCTTTCTGCTCGGACAGTTGCGGGGCACCGCGTCGCGTGTGCGGATGACGGACGCCGCGGTCCGGCGTCCGGCACCCGCGCGGTGCCCCGCCGACGACCGTAGGGAGAATCGCTTATGCGTTCCAAGACCGGTTTCGCTATGCCACCATGACGGTGAAGGCATAAGGAGAGGTGGGCCGTGGATCTTCTGCAGTTGCGCTACTTCCAGACCGTCGCCCGGTACGAGCACATCAGCAGGGCCGCGGAGGAACTGCGCGTCGCCCAGCCCTCGCTCAGCCGCACCATCGCGCGCCTGGAGGCCGAGCTCGGCTCCCCGCTGTTCGACCGGCAGGGCCGCCGCATCCGGCTCAACCCGTACGGGGCGATCTTCCTGCGCCACGTCGACCGCGCCCTGAGCGAGCTGGACGACGGCCGCAGGGCGCTGCGCGACGCCCGCGACACCGGGCTCGGCCGGGTGAGCGTCGCCTCCGAGACTCTGCTGACGATCACTCATCTCCTCGGCAGCTTCCGGGCCGCCCACCCCCGCGCCGACGTGCGGCTCTTCCAGTCGACTGCGAAGGAGATGGACCGCCGGCTGCGGGCCCGCGAGGTCGACTTCTGCGTGGCGTCGCAGCCCCTGACCGGCAGCGGCCTGACGGCCGTCGAGCTGGCCCGCGAGGAGGTCCTGCTCGCGGTCCCGCGGGGGCACTGGCTCGACGGGCGGGAGAAGGTGACGGTCCCCGAGATCGCCGACGAGCCGTTCGTCACCACCCGCCAGGGCCACTGGCAACGGGCCCTGCTCGACCGTCTTTTCGCGGCCGAGGGCCTCACGCCGCGGCTCTCCTGCGAGGGCGACGAGCCGGGCGCCAGCCAGGACATGATCAGCGCGGGCCTCGGCATCGGCCTCATTCCGGCGATGTCCCGCCGCGTCGGCACGGACGTCTCGGTCCCCGTCGCCTGGGTGCACATGGACGCGCCGGGCTGCCACCGGGTCCTGTCACTGGTGTCGAACCGGGACGCCTATCTCTCCGAAGCGGCCCTCAAATTCCGGGAGTTCTGCACCAGCAGGCCCTTCATGACCCACCGCCTGCCGGACCCGCGACGCGGCCGCGCCCGCCGCGACTCCTGACCCGGCCCGCGCCGACGCCCCTGGCCGGACGCGGAACTCCTCTGCTACAGTCCGCCGCACCGCCTGCCTCTGGGGTCCCGGACTTCGCGTGTCCCCCGAGCCCTCGGCCGACGGCGAGCCGTCAGGGGTGTCGCGTCCCCCACCGGCAACGATCACTCTCACCTCCGCCGGAGCCCCCTGCTCTTCCAGAGTGCGCTGCTCTTGCGAGGTCCGCTGCTCACCCGAAGTCCGCTGCTTTCCCAGAGTCCTCTGTTCTTCCACAATCCCCCGTTCTTCCAGAGTCCGGCGTCCGTGCCGCGGCGCGCTCCCGCGCGCGGCCCGACGCCGTCGAGGAGTTCCGTCATGCCCGACATCACGTACATCACCGTCGACGGCACCGCGCGTGTGATCGACGTCCCGGTCGGGACGAGCGTCATGCGCGGCGCCGTCCTCAACGACGTCCCCGGGATCGTCGCCCAGTGCGGCGGCAACGCCCAGTGCGCCACCTGCCACGTCTATGTGGACGAGGCGACCCGCGACAAGCCGGAGCCGGTGCGCCCCGACGAGGACGACATGCTCGGCTTCACCGCCTGCCCCCGCACGGAGGGCAGCCGGCTGAGCTGCCGCCTGAAGGTGACCGAAGCCCTGGACGGCCTCGTCGTCCGCCTCCCGGAACGGCAGTACTGATGGCGGGCGGCGCACACCCCGACTCCGTGGTCGTCGTCGGGGCGGGACAGGGCGGGCAGCAGACCGCGGTGTCCCTGCGTGAGCACGGCTACCAGGGCCGCGTCACTCTCATCAGCGGCGAGGACGCACTGCCCTACGAGCGTCCGCCGCTGTCCAAGGCCTACCTCAAGGACGGCGCGTACCTGCGCGGCGACAGCCAGCTGTGGCTGCGGCCCGCCACGTACTACGTGAACCAGTCGATCGACCTGGTCGCGGGGACCGTGACGGAGATCGACCGGGCGGCGCGGAGGGTCCGCCTCGCCGACGGGTCCTCGTACGCGTACGGCCATCTCGTCCTGGCCACCGGCTCCCGGGCGCGCACGCTCGGCGTCCCGGGGGCGGGCCTGCGCGGAGTGCACACGTTGCGCACCGCGCGGGACGCCGCCGCGCTGGGGGCGGCCCTTGCCGCCGCCCGCCGCGCTGTGGTGCTCGGAGCCGGGTTCATCGGGCTCGAATTCGCCTCCGTGGCACGGGAGTCGGGCCGCGAGGTGACCGTCGTGGAGTCACGGCCGCGCCCCCTCGCCCGCGTCGTGACGGCGCGGACGGGGGCACACTTCACGCGGGCGCACCGCGCGGCGGGCACCCGCCTGCTGTTCGGCCAGGGGGTGGCGGCACTGCACGGCGACCGGCGCGGGCAGGTGGTGGCGGTGGAGACGGCGGACGGCCGGCGGCTGCCCGCCGACCTCGTCCTCGTCGGGGTCGGTGCCGTCCCGCACACGGAGCTAGCCGCCGCGGCCGGACTGCCGGTGGACGACGGCGTCACCGTCGACGCGCGGCTCCTGACCGCCGATCCGCACATCTCGGCCGTCGGCGACTGCGCGTCGTTCCCGGGACCGCGCACCGGGAACAGGCTGCGGCTCGCATCGGTGCAGAACGCCGTCGGCCACGCCCGCCTCGTCGCCGGGCGGCTGACCGGGAACTCCCGCCCGTACGACGAACTGCCCTGGTTCTGGAGCCGGCAGTTCGCCACGACCCTGCAGATCGCCGGGCTCGACGAGGGACACGACCGGGAGGTGGTGCTGGACGGCGGCCCCGACGCGTTCTCGGTGCTCCTCTTCCAGGGGGAGGAACTGCGGGCCGTGGAGTCCGTGAACCGGCCCGGCGATCACCTCGCGGCGCGCCGCCTCCTCCACCGGCCCGTGCCGCTGCGCCCGGCCGAGGCGAGCGCGCCGGGCTTCACCCTCAAGGGGCACCTCCTGGCGGCGTCGAACGGGTGAGCGCGGCGAGGGCCGCGCGGAGTTCGGTGCCGCCCGGCCGCGGCAGGTCGTGCCAGCGGGCGCCGATGTGACCGTCCGGCCGGACGAGCAGCGCCCCGCGCGGACCGAGACCCCAGCGGGCGGCGTGCTCCGCGGGGAGCGGCTCGACGCGCACCGGCCACGGCCCGGCGGCGAGCCGCTCCCCGCGGTCCGGTCCCGGGGTGAGCAGCGTGAACCACTCACCGCAGGCGTCGAGCGTGGAGCGGCCTGGCGGGGCGCCGCCGGGCCCGGTCGCGCCGGACCCAGTCGTGCCAGGTCCGGTCGCGTCGGACCCGGTCGTGCCAGATCCGGTCGCGTCGGACCCGGTGCCGTCTGGCCCCGGGCCTTCCGGCGTGAGCCAGAGGTGCGGCAGGCGGTGGCCGGGTTCGGCCGTGGGGACGTAGTCCGTGGCGCCGTCGGACGGCGTGTCCGCGGCGCCGTACGCGACGCCGAGTACGAGACCGAGCTGCGCGAAGTACCGTTCGGACCACGGCAGTTCGACCGGGGCCGACAGCCGGTCCGTCGCTGCCGCCACCGGCGTCGGCTCCGCGCCGGACCGGAGCTGGGCGCGGCGCCGGTGCTGCACGTTCAGCATCAGCTGGGTGTTCTCCACGGCCCGGCGCAGGGTCCGGTGGGCGACGGGCAGGCGTTCCTCGGCGTAGGTGTCGAGGAGGTGCGGGCCCGCCCAGCCGTGCAGGACGCCCGCCAGTTTCCAGCACAGGTTGTGCACGTCGGCCAGGCCGGTGTTCATGCCGAGGCCGCCGGTGATCGGGACGGCGTGCGCGGCGTCGCCCGTCAGCAGGATCCGGCCGTGGTGCAGGCGTTCGGCGACGAACGCGTTCATCACCCAGTGCTGCACCCGGACCACGTCGACCGGCACGTCGTCGCCGGGGCCGAGGGCCCGCGCGACCGCGGCGGGCCAGTCGGTGCCCGCCGGGTCGTCGGGGGTGAGGCCGAACCAGATCCAGCCCCCTTCGGGGTGGACCGGGGCGAACGAGCCGTGGGCGGTGAAGTAGACGCCCGCGGGCCGGTCCGCGCACCAGCGGTCCAGGTCCGCGTCGAAGACGACGGTGGTGAAGCTGCCCATCGCGCCGGGGCCCGCGGTGCCGATGCCGAGCAGCTGCCGGACCGTGGAGTGCGCGCCGTCCGCGGCGACGACGTACCGGGCCCGCACCCGCGTCTCCTTTCCGCTCCCCCGGTCCGCGAGCGTGGCCACCACGCCGTCGCCACCGGGGTCCTCGCTGAGGCCGACGAGTTCGAGGCCGAAGCGCACGGGGGCGTCCGCCGCGGCGAGCAGGACGGGCTCCAGGCGGTCCTGCGAGGTGACCACACCGCGTGCGGGGCTCTCGGGCACCCGCGCGTCGATCCCCACCATCGCGGCGGTCGCGAACTCGGGGCCGCGCAGGGTGTCGCGGAAGCGGATGCGGCCGTACTCCGGCGCGAACGCCTCGGCGGTGACGCGGTCGGCCAGCCCGAGCCCGCGGAGGATCTCCATCGACCGCACATTGACGAGCCGGGACCGGGGGAACGGCGACAGGCCCCGGCGCTTCTCCACGAGCAGCGCCCGCACGCCCCACCGCTCGAGGAGCACCCGGGCGGCGAGCCCGACCGGCCCGCCCCCGACGATCAGCACCGCCACCTCACCACCGGCCGCGAAGCCTCCGCCCGGCTCGCCGCCGGCCGCGAGCCCCCCGCCCGGCTCACCACCGGCCGCCGGGCCACCACCACCGCTCCCTTGCCCGTGCCCGTGAGCGCCGCCCGCAAGTCCGCCGTCCCCCGCAGGAACCGTCATGCCTGCAACCTTCCGCACCCGGTGTCCGGCCGCAACGCCTCCGTGCCGGGGTGCACCTGAACGCGCTCAGGGCCGTCCGGCCGTCCGCCGGTGCTCCGGGCCCGGGGCCGGGGCCGGTTCCAGGGCGGCGAACTCGTGTCCCGCCCAGATCAGCCGGGACACCTCCTCCGGGTAGGGCGCGGTGTGCGGTGTCGCGTCGAAGACGCGGGTCAGGCGGTCCGGTGCGCGATACGGGGCCCAGCCCGGGTCGCCGGTCGCGGCGAAGGCCGTCCACGCCTCGCCCATCCGCGCCGACAGGGCGGCGGCCGCGGGCGGCGGCTCGTCGCCGAGGAGCAGGGCCGCGAACTCGCTGCGCAGCGCGCCGAGGACGAGCGGCACGTCGAGTCCGTGGCAGGCGCCCGCCGCGCCGCCCAGACCGGGGGCCTCCCAGGCGAGTTCGTACGTGTACGCGGTGCCGCCACCCTCGGTGTGCGCCTCGGCCAGGTGGAGGCTGGGCATGCGGAACAGCCAGTCCGAGAGCACCAGGTCGCCGAGGGCCGTGGGGTCGCCCCCGGCGGGACCCGCGCGGTAGGCGGCCCGTCCGGCGGCGTCCGGCGCGAACCACTCCAGGGTGGCCGCCGCCTCCTGCGCGGTCACCCGGCCGACGCGGCCCGCGAGCACGGTGAACAGGCGCGTCTCGTCCCGGGTGTGGCCACAGAGCAGCTCCACACCGGCGCCACGCCCCGCCCGCAGCGCCTCCCAGGGCGTGCAGGGCAGCACGTCGCCGTCGACCACGGGGGCGAAGGGCATGCGGGCCCGCGCGGCCCGGCCCCAGCGCGGCTCGTACCGGGCCATGGCGCCCACCACCTTGTCGGCCGCGTCCCTGAGCGCGCCCGGTGTCGCCGCCGCCACGTCGGCGAGGGTGGGCGCGACACCCAGTTCCGCGGCGACCTCGGACCCGATGTCCGCGGCCAGGCCGGCGCCGTAGAAGGGGCCCGGCACGCTCTGCGTCACCGCCCGGCGGAAGAGCCCGGCCGCACGGTCCATGGCGAGCAGCGCGGCGATCGCGCCCGCCCCCGCCGACTCCCCGAAGACGGTCACCAGGTCGGGCTCGCCCCCGAAGGCGGCGATGTTCTCGCGCACCCAGTGCAGCGCGGCGACCTGGTCGAGCAGCGCGCGGTTGGGCACCGCGCCCTCGAACTGCGCGTAGCCCTCCGCCCCCACCCGGTGGTTGAACGTGACGACGACCGTGCCGCGGCGGGCGAGTTCCGTGCCGTCGTAGGTCGTGCCGTCGGAGGTGCCGACCAGATAGACACCGCCGTGGACCCACACCAGGACGGGCATTCCCGACCCGCCCGGGTCGGGTGTCCACACGTTCACGGTCAGCCAGTCCCCCGACCCGGTGGCGAGGTTGTCGGGGCCCGCGGCCAGGCCGAGCGCGCGGGACTGCGGCGGGCTCTCGCCGAAGGCGTCGGCCCGCCGGGTCCCCTCCCAGGGCGGCGCGGGCTCCGGCGGCGCGAGGCGCAGCGCGCCGACGGGCGGCCGCGCGAACGGGATGCCCCGGAAGACGGCCACCTCGCTCTCCCACTGCCCTTGCACCGTGCCGCCCACTGCACGGACGACGGGCGGCCGCTGCGCACCGGAAGCAGAACCAGAACCTGGCATGTCAAGTGCCCCTTCTGTGGCGGGAGTTCAGGATATGGGCGCACCAGCCCGGCCCGCACACCGATTCCGCGGGCGCATCACCCTTCCCCCGTGATCACCCCTCCCCCGAGCCCCCATGCGTCTCTGACCGACACACGTCTCCCATTTTGTCATGTACAGACCTACGCTGAGAGCGCTCTGCGTGCCCGTCGGGCACCACGGCACCCGCGGTACGACTCGCCCCCCACCGAGGAGACACCTGTGTTCAAGCGCCTGTTCATGGCCGCCGCCCTCGCGGCCGCCGCCACCCTGGTCCCCGCCGCGCCGACGTCGGCGGGCGGCGCGGCGCCGCCACGCGCCGAGGCCTCGCCGGTCCCGGCCGTCGGCGAGGAGAGAGCGGTCGACGTCACGCTCGGGAGCGCCGGTGACCAAACACGGCACGAGATCCGGCACCCCGGAGCGGCCTACGTCAAGGTCCACCTCGCCCGCCTCTCGCTCGCGCCCGGCGACCGCCTGACGGTGGCCGACCCGGCCGGACGCGAGGTACACACCTACCGCGCCGACCCCACGCGCGGGCCCGCCCCGCGCGGCGACGCGAGCTTCACCCGGCACGGCGGCACCGGCTTCGCCGCGATGTCCGTGGACGGCGACACCGCCGTGGTCACCCTGCACACCCGCAAGGGGCGGGATTCGGCCGCGACGATCGACCGGTACTGGCGCGGCTACACCCAGAAGGAGATCGACGTCAAGAACCCGCGGAGCGTGTGCGGCGCCGACGCGCGCCGTGACGCCGTCTGTTACAAGAGCAGCCATCCGGCGCAGTACGCCGCGTCGCGCGGCGTGGCCCGGATGCTCAAGAACGGCGCCGGCTGGTGCACGGCCTGGCGCGTGGGCCGCGGCAACCACATGATGTCGAACAACCACTGCGTGAAGAACCAGGCCGAACTCGACACCATCGAGGTGCAGTTCGACTACGACTGCGCGACCTGCGGCGGCAACGACCCACGCCCCGGCACCAAGGTCGGCGCGAACGCCCTGCTGCGCACCTCGCCCGCCCTGGACTTCACGCTGTTCAACGTCGACAACTTCGACCGCGTCACACAGTTCGGCACCCTGTTCCTGGAGACCCGGGCGCCGATCGCGGGCGAGTCGACCTACATAGCGGGCCACGGCGACACCAAGCCCAAGCGCATATCGATCTACGAGGAGCGTGACGGCGGCGCCCTCTGCGGCGTGCGCAACGCGCAGCTCGGCACCGAGGACGTCGGATACAACTGCGACACCTCGGGCGGCAACTCCGGGTCCCCGGTCCTCGCCACCTCCTCGCACAAGGTGATCGCCCTGCACTGGGGCGGCTCCTGCCCGAACAACATCGGCACCCGCATGGACAAGATCTACCCGCAGGTCCAGGACCTGATCGACAACCGCCCCTAGGCACCTGAGCGCCTGAGCACGCGGACCCGCGGACACCCGGGCACGCACGGCCCGCGCACCCCGAGCCGCCCGCCGCGGCGGCTCGACTACAGTGGTGCGCGGGCCGTGACTGGCGCTTGGGTGGAGGACCACCGGGGAGCGGCCTGACACAGATGTCGATGCCGTGCGCCTGGGCGACTGGTTCACTCACGCCCGGAGGCGGCCATGTCCCCCCTTCCCACGGTCACGTCAAGCACCCTTTCGGCTTCCCCCCCGACCGGTCGGGCCCGGCTCATGGACGGCGCCGCCCTCGCCCGGCGCGTCGTCGAGGAGACCGCGGCCCGCGCCGCCGAGCTCACCCGCCGCACGGGCGCGGCGCCCTGTCTCGCGACCGTACTCGTCGGCGAGGACCCCGCCTCGGTCACCTACGTCCGCATGAAGCAGAACCGCTGCACGAAGGCCGGTATCGCCTCGCGGCACCTCGCGCTGCCCGCGGCGACCACGACGCGGGAGCTCGTCGACACGCTGCGCGCCCTCTCCGAGGACCCCACCGTGCACGGCATCCTGCTCCAGCACCCGGTCGGTGACCACATCGACGAGCGGGCCGCCTTCGAGGCCATCGCGCCGGAGAAGGACGTCGACGGCGTGACGCTCAGCTCCTTCGCCGCGATGAGCTTCGGACGGCCCGGCTTCGTGTCGTGCACGCCCGGCGGCATCATGCGGCTGCTCGACGCCCACGACGTGGACCTCGCGGGGAAGAACGCCGTCGTGGTGGGCCGCAGCGCGATCCTCGGCAAGCCCGTCGGGATGCTGCTGCTCGCCCGCGACGCCACGGTGACGTACTGCCACTCCCGCACCGCGGACCTGTCGGCGCACCTGCGCGAGGCCGACGTCGTCGTCGCCGCCGTCGGCAGGCCGCGCCTGATCCGCGGCGCCGACATCAAGCCCGGCGCGGTGGTCGTCGACGCCGGATACAACGCGGGCAACGTCGGCGACGTCGACTTCGACGGCGCACGCGAGCGGGCCTCCCTGATCACGCCGGTCCCCGGTGGTGTGGGACCGATGACGATCGCGGTGCTCCTCGCGCAGACGGTGGACGCGGCCGAGCGGCAGCTCGGACCCGGGCCGCGCGCCCGGACCGCGGTCCCTCCCTCTCCCAGGTGACCTCTCAGGCGGCCTCTCAGATGGCGATCGACTGCTGGAGCCAGCGGCTCACGCGGTACGGAAGCCACCAGGAGTGCTCCCCCACGTCAAGGACGAGCTGCTCGCCGCGGAAGTCGTCGAGGGCGGCCTTCGGGACGTCGGCGGCGGGGGCGCCGTAGTCGAGCAGGTCGACGGCCGTCGCGTACTCGGGCTCGTCGGCGGTGAAGCGGCGCAGCTCGCCCCAGCGGCGGTCGCGGATCTGGAGGAAGCCAGGACCCTTGCGCCACAGGCATTTGCACAGGTAGTGACCGCGCCGCCAGGAGCGGAGCGACTCCTCGGCGCTGTCGGGGCCGAGCAGCGCGGCGGGCGGCTGGAGGTGGCTGAGCACCCGCCAGGTCTCCCCCGCGTCCGGGGCGAGCCGCAGCTCCCACTCGACCATGACGGCCCGCGCGGTCAGGTCCCGTACGAGGCTGAGCCGGTGCAGGACCGTGGCCGGGTCGGCGGTGTCGGTGAGGTCGACGGGCGCGGGCAGGCGCACCCGGCGTGCGCCCAGCTCCCACAGGCGCGCTGCCTCGCCCCGGGCGGGGCCGGGCAGCGGCACCTCGCCCAGGAACATGCCGGGCAGCTCACACGCGGCGGGGTCGTAGTCACGCCACGCAAGGAGCGTCGGCGTGGCGAGAGTGGCGGTCATCGGACTCCTCGGGTTCCTGGTTCCTGGTTCCTGGTTCCTGGCGGGGCGGGTCAGGCCGGCTCGGGGACGGCCGCGTTCTCCGTGGGCGCGGCGGCGTCGGTCTCCGCGTGGATGTGCCGCATGAAGTCGAGGCGGAGCAGGTCCTCGTTGACGGCGGCCGGGGCGATGTGGACGTACTGTCCGGCGTCCGCGAAGACGATGCCGAGGGCGAGCCAGGAGTCGAGGAGTTCCTGCACCTGCTCCTCGCCGCGGGCGGCGCCGGGCACGCGCGCTGCGGCCTTGCGGGTGAGGGCCTGGGTGCTGTGCGGCTGGTCCAGGAGGCGGAAGACGGCCAGTTCGAAGGGGTCGGTCAGCTCCATCGCGCGCCAGTCGAAGGTGCGCCTGCGGCTGACGAGGACGATGCGGTCGCCGTGGTCGTCGTGGGTGAGGCGGGCGTCCGTGTGATGCTTCTTCCAGTCGGCGAGGGCCGCGTTGAGGGCACCCACCGTGGGCTCGCCGATGCCGCGGGCGGGCGCCTCGAAGACGTACGCCATGGCGTACAGCTCTTCCTCGGGCAGGTCGTAGGTGAAGCGGTAGTGGGCCTCGGGGCGCAGGCCGGTGAAGCCGAGTTCGGGACGCTCGAAGTAGGGGCTGAAGCGTTCGATGGCGATACGGGCGGACAGGTCGACGGGCGGGTCGAGGTGTTCGAGGGCGGGGATCTGGGCGATGACCGGGTCGTAGTCCTCGGTGCTCTCGCCGGGGAAGCCGTGCAGATAGTTCCAGGCGACGGAGAGGCCGGTCTCGGCGCCGTCGCGCAGCATCCGGATGTTCTGGCAGCCGCTGACGCCCTTGTCCATCAGGTCGAGGACCCGGCTGTTGAGGCTCTCGATACCGGGCTGTACGTAGATCAGTCCGGCGTCGGCGAGGGTGCGCAGCTGGCTGCGCTTCATGTTGGCCTTGATCTCGATGTGCAGGCGCAGGTCGTAGCCGCTGTCGATGATGCGGGGCAGCACGGTCGTCAGGTAGCGCATGTCGAGGATGTTGTCGACGACGTACATGTCGAGGACCCGGTGGCGGCGGGCCAGGTCCATGATCTCTTCGTAGAAGGTGTCGGGGCTCTTGGAACGGAACTCCATGAACGAGCCGTTGAGCCCGCAGAAGGTGCAGTGGTGCTTCTCGCCCCACCAGCAGCCGCGGGCGCCCTCGACGACCAGCTTGGGCTCGACCCAGTTGCGGGCCACCGACGCGGCGAGGCGCTCGAAGTAGCCGCTGTAGTCGGGCGGCAGGATCGCGGCGGGCGGCAGCGGCCGGGTGGCCATCGCGTTGGCGACGCTCTTCCCGGCCGCGTCGCGGTGGCACAGGCCGGGGATGTCGTCGAGCGGGGTCTGCTCGGTGAGCGCGGTGAGCAGGGCGGGGAAGGCCGCCTCGCCCTCACCGCGTACGACGTGGTCGACGAAGGCGAAGTTGCGGTGCACGGCGGCGCCCTGTTCGCCGTCGCAGTTGGCGCCGCCCATGACGGTCACGATGTGCGGGGCGAGTTCCTTGACCCGGCGGGCGGCGGCGAGTGCGGCGGTGTTCTGCTGGAAGGTGGAGGTGAAGCCGACGACGTCGGGCCCGTCCGCGACGATCTGCCGGGCGATCATCTCCACGAACTCGGGGACGGTGCGGTGCAGCGCGCGCGTCATCTTCATCCGCGCGGCCTTCAGCTTGCCGGTCATGGTGGCGGTGAACTCGTCGTCGCGCCAGGCCGGGTCGTCGTAGAGGGCGGAGGAGAAGACCCAGTCGCCGCATCCCATGAAGTACGAGGAGAGCGCGTAGTACTCGTAGTCGTCGCCCGTGAATTCGGTGCGCTCGGTGATCCAGTCGGTGAACATGAGGTTGGCGTGCAGGACCTCGGCACTGGCGCCGGGGACACGCTCGTCCACGCTCCGTTTGAGGATGCCCAGGGCCAGCGACGGCAGGTCGATGGGCGACCAGGGCATGTTGACCAGCAGTACGCGCATGGGCGCTCTCCTCCTGTGGTGAGGGCCGAGTGAGGGGGCCCGACGTGCGGGCCGGGTGGGGGGCCGGACGGTGCGGGCCGAAGGGCGACAGCCGGTACTGAGGGCCGGCCGGACCCGGGGCGCCCCGGGTCCGGCCGGTTCGGGATCAGTCCTCGACGCTCTCTTCGCCGTCCTCGGCGTTGCGGAACGGGACGGTGACCGTGATGCCGACGCTCGGCTTCCGGTTCGTCTCGTCCTCCGCGAGCGGGTCGTTGTGGATGACGTCCTTCTGCATGGGTGTCTCCTCTCGGTTGGTGTCACTGCGTGACGGTGTGGTGCGTCGACCCCTCTCCGCGGGGAGCGGGGCGTCTGGGTGGGGTGGTGCGGGCGGTGCGGCGCAGCTCCCGGTCGAGGAAGAGCACGGCGCGGCGCAGCACGGCCACGTGGTCGCCGCCCTCGTAGCCGTCGTGCCCGGAGTCGAGCCACAGGGACTCGTGCCGGGCACCGCTCGCGTCGAGGGCGGCGAGGTAGGAACGGACCTGGTCGGCGGGGCACTTGGTGTCGTGCGTCGCGGCGACGACCAGGAGCGGGTCCCGTACGCGGTCGGCGTACCGGATCGGGGAGCTGTGGGCGTAGCGGGCGGGCACCTGCTCGGGGGTGCCGCCGAACAGGCGCTCGTCCAGGGCCCGCAGGGCGGGGGTGGCCGAGGCGTGGGCGGCGGCGTAGTCGGCGACCGGCTTCACCGCGACCCCCGCCCGCCACAGGCCCGGCCGGGTGCCGAGGGCGAGCAGGACGAGGTAGCCACCCCAGGAGGTGCCCCACAGGCCGGTCGCGTCGGGGCGGATCAGGCCCCGCCCGGTGAGGTCGGCGTGCACGGCGGCGAGGTCGGCGACCTGGGTGTGCCCGACGCCGTCGCCGAAGGCGCGCTGCCAGCGGGGGCCGTAGCCGGTGGAGCCGCGGTAGTTGACCCGGGCCACGGCGAAGCCGGAGGCGACCAGGGAGTGCACGGTGCCGTCGTAGGCGTCCCGGTCGTGGTCGGCGGGGCCGCCGTGCACCAGGAACACGGCGGGGTGCGGGCCGCGGCCGTCCTCGGGGACGCTGAGCAGGGTGTGCACGGCGCCGTCGGGCCCGGGGGTGCGGATGTCGCGCAGGGCGCCGGGGACCCGTCCTTCGACGGTGCCGAGTGGCGGCAGCGGAGTGCCCGCGGTGGAGGTCATGCGCGGCGGGTGCGTCGTGTCGGTCCAGAGGGTGTGCAGGTCGCCGCCGGGGTGCGGGGCCGCGTCGAGGAGGGTGCCGGGCCGGGTGGGGACGGGGTCGAGGGTGCGGCTCGCGAGGTGGGCGCGGTGCAGCAGGGAGCGGCCGTGGCGGTCCTGGCGGATCAGCGCGGAGCGTCCGTCGGGGTACCAGCGGGCGGTGATCTGGGTGTCGAAGGCGCACCAGTCGTGGGTGGTGGTGCCGGTGCCGGGGCTCCAGGTGGCGAGCAGATAGCGGTCCCCGCGCTCCCGGACGAGGAGCAGCGTGGGATCCGGCCCCGCGGGCGCGAACCCGAGGGCCCACAGCCTGCCGTGCGGCCCGTCGCCGGGCAGCACCGCGACCGTGGCCCCGGCGGTGGTCAGGACGGTGACGGCGCGCGGCGATCCCGCGGCCCGGGTGAGCGCCAGCAGGTCGCCCCCGGGGCCGAGTCCGGCGAGGGCGGCGGGCCCGTCGACGCGCGTCACCTCACGGCCGGGGCCACCGGGAGCGCCGACGCGGAAGGTGGTGCTGCCGTCGGCCAGGCCGATGCCCAGGGCGACGAGGGGGCTGTCGGCACGGACGCCGTCGGGGCGGGCGGCACCGGCGCAGGCACCGTCGACGCAGGCGTCACCGGCAGGGAGACCGTCCGTGCGCGAGCCGTTGGTGCGGGCAGCGCCCGTGCGCAGGTCACCCGTGAGGGCATCGCCGGTACCGGCGTGACCGATGCGCGCCTCGCCGACGCGGACGCCGCCGGTACGGGCCTCGCCCGCGCGGGAACCACCGGTGCGGGCGGTCGTCACGGCGAGCCCCCGCGCGGTTCCCTCGGGAACATCGGTGAGGCCGGCGCGGTCGGGGCCGCCCTCGAAGGGCTGGAAGCGCCAGTGGCCGACGCCGCGGGCGTCCTCGGCGAACCACCAGACGCGGGCGTCTCCGTCGATCGCGCCGTGCAGGGTGCCGCCCGGCCGGTCGGTGACGCGGCGGGCGCGGCGGGTGGCGGCGTCCCAGGTGAAGACCTCGCAGCGGCCGTCGGCGTCGGAGGTGAAGACCATCCGGTGCGGCTGTGCGGCGCACACCTCGGGCAGCGCGGCCCGGTAGACCTGGAAGCGGCTCATGCGGCGGCCTCCACGAGGGCGGCCCGCCGGGTGGTGTGCGCGGCGAGCAGGACGAGCAGGGCGGCGCACCCGAGTGCGGGCGCGGCGGTGTCCACCCGGTCGGCGAACACACCGGCGAGCACCGGGGCGAGCGCCGCGGTCCCGCCGGAGGCCGTCGCGAGGACCGCGCCGACCCGCGCCTGCACCTCGGTCTCGGTCACGAGGAGCACCCGTGCCTGGAGGACCACCGCGGGCAGCGGCACGAGCAGGCAGATCGCGCCGAGCAGCACTCCGTACGTCCAGGGCCCGGTGGCGGTGGCGAGCACCGCGGTGAGCGGGACGAGCAGCCAGGTCACGGCGGTGAGGAGGCGGGCGGCGCCCACCCGGGTCGCGACCCGGGGCGCGGCGAGCGAACCGGCGAGCCCGGCGCCGCCGGAGATCGCGAGGACGGCGCCGAGGGACAGCGCCCCCGCGCCGGAGCGCTCCAGGGCGAAGACGGCCGCGTAGTAGAGGGCGACGGCCACGCCGTTGACGAGCGCGATCCACACCAGGACGAGCCGGAGCAGCGGCCGGCTCCGCACCAGCCGCAGACCCGCCGCGGCCTCGCGGAGCAGACCGTCCCCGGAGGGCTCCGCCGGGGCCTTCAGCTCGGCGCGCATGCAGCGTACGCAGACGGCGGCGACGGCGTACGAGACGGCGTCGGCCACGAAGGGCAGCGCGCGGGAGAGTTGGTAGGCGGCGCCGCCGAGGGCCGGGCCGAGGATGAGCGCGCCCTGGTCGGCGGCGGCGAGCCGGGCGACCGCGCGGGGCTGGTCGTCGGGCGGGCAGATCAGGGCGACGGTGCCGCGCGACGCCGCTTCGTGGCAGGCGGTGGCGAACCGTTCGACCAGGACCGCGGCGAGGAGGTGCGGGAGCGTGAGGTGCCCGAGGGCGAGCAGCAGGGCGACGGAGCCGATGGCGAGGGCGGAGACCGCGGCGGACCAGAACATGATCGTCTTGCGGGCGCCGCGGTCGGCGGGGACCGCGGCGAGCGGCCCGAGCACGATCCCGGCGGCCAGCGAGAGCCCGGCCACGAGCCCCGCGGTCTGCGCGGAGTGCCCGAGGGACAGCAGCAGCAGCGGCAGGACGATGCCGGAGGCCTGGGTGCCGAGCGCGTCGGCGGCGTTGGCCCACCAGAAGAGGCGGAAGTCACGGGGAGAGGTGCTCCGGGGCGGCTGGGGCCGCGATAATTCGCCGTCGCGGTCCGGTGTGTCCGCCTGCGCCTGTGGCTCCACGCAACCCCCTCACAAACATGAAGCACCTGTGCAGACCTGTGCAGGAAGTGAAACGAGCGGGATCGTAGCCACGCCGTTGAGCGCGCTACAAGGCACCGGAATCGCTGTCCGAAAAGCGCGCTGGAGCGCGGCGCGGCGCGGATGGCAAAACGGAAGCCAAAGGGAGGAAAGAATTCCGCCAGCCGCCCTGGGACTGCTGAGGTTTGTGGGACAGATGTGAAACGAGTGGCGCTGCATGGAGCATGACAAGACATCAGGGCGACATGACATGGGGGCACGCGCCCCTGGCCGCCCCGGGGTCCCGGGGCGGCTGGGGGAACGATGAAAGTGACGGCAGGATGGCTGGTTCCCGCTCCCCGGACGTGGCGTTGTCCGGGGAGCGGAACGGGAGACGGGAGGCTCAGTCCTCGCCCTCGAGGTCGCCCTCGGTCTCCAGATAGGCCTGCCGCAGCGCTTCGAGGACCGCGGGGTCGGGCTTGGCCCACAGGCCGCGGGACTCGGCTTCGAGGAGGCGCTCGGCGATCCCGTGCAGCGCCCAGGGGTTGGCCTGCTGGAGGAACTCCCGGTTCTCCGGGTCCAGGACGTAGGTCTCGGTGAGCTTGTCGTACATCCAGTCGGCGATCACGCCGGTGGTGGCGTCGTAGCCGAAGAGGTAGTCGACGGTCGCGGCGAGTTCGAAGGCGCCCTTGTACCCGTGGCGGCGCATCGCCTCGATCCACTTGGGGTTGACGACCCGGGCCCGGAAGACCCGCGAGGTCTCCTCGACGAGGGTGCGGGTGCGGACCGTCTCGGGCCGCGTGGAGTCGCCGATGTACGCCTCGGGGGCGGTGCCGCGCAGAGCCCGGACCGTGGCGACCATGCCGCCGTGGTACTGGAAGTAGTCGTCGGAGTCGGCGATGTCGTGCTCGCGGGTGTCGGTGTTCTTCGCCGCGACTGCGATGCGCTTGTACGCCGTCTCCATCTCCGCGCGCGCCGGCCTGCCCTCCAGTTCGCGGCCGTAGGCGTAGCCGCCCCACACCGTGTAGACCTCGGCGAGGTCGGCGTCGGTGCGCCAGTCGCGGGAGTCGATGAGCTGGAGCAGGCCCGCGCCGTACGTGCCGGGGCGGGAGCCGAAGATGCGGGTGGTGGCGCGGCGTTCGTCGCCGTGCTCGGCGATGTCGGCCTGCACATGCGCCCGCACGTGGTTGGCCGCGGCCGGCTCGTCGAGGTCGGCCGCCATCCGCACCGCGTCGTCGAGCAACCCGATGACGTGCGGGAAGGCGTCGCGGAAGAAGCCCGAGATGCGCAGCGTGACGTCGATGCGGGGGCGGCCGAGCTCCTCGTACGGAATGGGTTCGAGGCCGGTCACGCGGCGGGAGGCGTCGTCCCAGACGGGGCGGACGCCGAGCAGCGCGAGGGCCTCGGCCACGTCGTCGCCCGCCGTGCGCATGGCGCTGGTGCCCCACAGGGACAGGCCGACGGACGTGGGCCAGCTGCCGTTGTCGGAGCGGTAGCGCTCCAGGAGCGAGTCCGCGAGGGCCTGGCCGGTCTCCCAGGCCAGGCGCGAGGGCACGGCCTTGGGGTCGACGGAGTAGAAGTTGCGGCCGGTCGGCAGGACGTTGACCAGGCCGCGCAGCGGCGAGCCCGAGGGGCCCGCGGGCACGAAGCCGCCGTTCAGGGCGTGCACGGCGTGGTGGAGTTCCAGGGTGGTCGCGGACAGGCGCGGGACGACCTCGCGGGCGGCGAACTCCAGGATGGCGGTGACCTGTTCGCCGTGGGTGTCGGGCGCGGAGTCCGGGTCCCAGCCGAGCTCCTCCATCCGCTCGACCAGGGCGCGGGCCTCGGCCTCCGCCTCGTCGGCGGTGGTGCGGGTGGCCGCCGACTCGTCGAGGCCGAGGGCCTCGCGCAGTCCGGGCAGGGCGGTGGTGCCGCCCCAGATCTGGCGGGCGCGGAGGATGGCGAGGACGAGGTTGACGCGGTCAGCGCCCGCCGGCGGGTTGCCGAGTACGTGCAGGCCGTCGCGGATCTGGGCGTCCTTTACCTCGCACAGCCAGCCGTCGACGTGCAGCAGGAAGTCGTCGAAGCCGTCGTCGTCGGGCCGGTCGTCCATGCCGAGGTCGTGGTCCAGCTTGGCGGCCTGGATGAGGGTCCAGATCTGCGCCCGGATCGCGGGCAGCTTCGCCGGGTCCATGGAGGAGATCTGCGCGTACTCGTCCAGGAGCTGCTCCAGGCGCGCGATGTCGCCGTAGGAGTCGGCGCGGGCCATCGGCGGGACCAGGTGGTCGATGAGCGTGGCGTGCACCCGGCGCTTGGCCTGGGTGCCCTCGCCCGGGTCGTTGACCAGGAACGGGTAGATCAGCGGCAGATCACCGAGCGCGGCGTCCGGACCGCAGGCCGCGGACAGACCCGCGTTCTTGCCGGGCAGCCACTCCAGGTTGCCGTGCTTGCCCAGGTGGATCATCGCGTCGGCGCCGAAGCCGCCGTCCTCGGCGGACGCGGCGATCCAGCGGTAGGCGGCCAGGTAGTGGTGCGAGGGCGGCAGGTCCGGGTCGTGGTAGATCGCGATCGGGTTCTCGCCGAAGCCGCGCGGCGGCTGGATGAGGATCAGCAGATTCTTGAAGCGCAGCGCGGCGAGGACGATGTCGCCCTCCGGGTTGGCGCTGCGGTCCACGAACATCTCGCCGGGCGCGGGACCCCAGTGCTCCTCCACGGAGGTGCGCAGTTCCTCGGGCAGGGTCGCGTACCAGCGGCGGTAGTCGGCCGCCGGGATGCGCACCGGGTTGCGGGCGAGCTGCTCCTCGGTGAGCCAGTCCTGGTCGTGGCCGCCCGCATCGATCAGCGCGCGGATCAGCTCGTCGCCGTCGCCGGAGACCAGGCCGGGGATCTCGGTGTCCCCGAAGTCGTAGCCCTCCTCGCGCAGGCGGCGCAGCAGGGCCACGGCGCTCGCGGGGGTGTCGAGGCCGACCGCGTTGCCGATGCGGGAGTGCTTGGTCGGGTACGCGGACAGGACGAGCGCGAGGCGCTTGTCGGCGGCCGGTATGTGGCGGAGCCGGGCGTGCCGTACGGCGATCCCGGCGACGCGGGCGGCGCGCTCGGGGTCGGCGACGTACGCGGGCAGGCCGTCGGCGTCGATCTCCTTGAAGGAGAACGGGACGGTGATCAGGCGCCCGTCGAACTCGGGCACCGCGATCTGGCTCGCGGCGTCGAGCGGCGAGACGCCCTCGTCGTTCTCCTCCCAGGCGGAACGCGACCCGGTGAGGCACAGCGCCTGGAGGATGGGCACGTCGAGCGCGGTGAGCGCGCCCGCGTCCCAGGACTCGTCGTCGCCGCCCGCGGACGCCTCGGCGGGCTTGGTGCCGCCCGCCGCGAGGACCGTGGTGACGATCGCGTCGACGGTCCGCAGCTGCTCGATCAGCTCGGGCTCCGGGGCGCGCAGCGAGGCCACGTACAGCGGCAGCGGCCTGGCGCCCGCGTCCTCGACGGCCTCGCACAGCACGTCGACGAAGGCGGTGTTGCCGCTCATGTGGTGGGCGCGGTAGTAGAGCACGGCCACGACCGGGCCCTCGACGCCGGCGCGGGGCGTGCGCTCCAGGGGGCCCCAGCTCGGCGCCGCGGCGGGCGCGTCGAAGCCGTGGCCGGTGAGCAGCACGGTGTCGGAGAGGAAGCGGGCGAGCTGCTCCAGGTTCGCGGGGCCGCCGTGCGCGAGGTAGGCGTGGGCTTCCGCGGCGATGCCGACGGGCACCGTGGACGCGGCCATCAGCTGCGCGTCGGGGGCCTGTTCGCCGGTGAGGACGACGACCGGGCGGCCGTCGGAGAGGAGCTGGTCGAGGCCGTCCTGCCAGGCGCGGATGCCGCCGAGGAGGCGTACGACGACGAGGTCGACGCCGTCGAGCAGGCCCGGCAGGGCTTCGAGGTCGAGGCGCGCCGGGTTGGCGAAGCGGAAGCGGACCGGGCCTGCCGCCGCACGGGCGCTGAGCAGGTCCGTGTCGGAGGTCGACAGGAGCAGGATGCGGGGGGACGGGGCGGCGTCCCCGGATGCGGGCAGCATGCGGCGTCTGGCCTTCCTCGGGGTCCGCGCCCCGGGCGGTGTCTGACGGCGGGAGTTCCTGACTCGTCCGACCCCGGAGGGCCGGACTCACAGTGGCGGGACCGCGCCGGATTCACACCGGGCTTCCTCCCCTGTCGCCGTCATGGCGGTGGCGGACCGAATTGATCCACCGAGGAGCATAGTAGGCCGTGACCGGGCACCTGGAGAAGGTGCACCCGGTGTGGTCATAGGTATGCTCGCCGCCGTGACCCCGGCTCCCCTTCCCTCATCGTCCCAGGCCACAGCGGCCGCACGGGACCGCGGTGACGCCTGTCCCGGCTCGCTGCGGCTGCATGAGGCGCACGACGGCGCGCTCGCCAGGGTCCGTGTTCCCGGCGGTGTCCTGACCGTCCGGCAGGCGGAGGCGCTCCTGGGCGCGGCCCGGCGGCTCGGCGACGGTGAGGTGCATCTCACGTCGCGTGGCAACGTCCAGCTGCGGGGGCTGCGCGACGCCTGCGGCGCGGAGCTCGCCGCGGCGCTCGGCGCCGCCGGTCTGCTGCCGTCCGCCGCGCACGAGCGGGTGCGCAACATCGTGGCCTCCCCGCTGTCCGGGCTCGACGGGCACGGCCTGCGGGACGTGCGGCCCTGGCTGACGGCCCTCGACGCGGCGCTGTGCGCCAGCGAGGCGGCGCCCGCCCTCTCGGGCCGGTTCCTGTTCGCGCTCGACGACGGCCGCGGGGACGTCGCCGGGCTCGACGCGGACGTGACGCTGCGCGCGCTCGCGGACGGCGGCGCGCTCCTGAGCCTCGGCTCGGACAGCACCGCGCTACGGGTGCCCGCCGCCGACGCGCCCCGCGCCGCGCTGGCAGCGGCCGAGGTGTTCCTCACCGCCACGCGGTCCTGCGGCACCAAGGCCTGGCGGGTGGACGAACTCCCGCTTGCCGAGGGCACGTTGCTGCGGCTGCTCGGTGAGCGGTTGACGGGCGAGGGCATCGTCCACGGCGAACGCGGGCGGGCCCTGGGGCCGGTGGCCGCGGGGGGTGGCGCGTCGGCCGGGGACGGCGCGTCGGCCGACGACAGCCCGGCGCCAGGCGACGGCGCGGCGCCCGGCGACAGCCCGACGCGCGACAGCAGCCCAGCGCCCGACAGCAGTCCGGCGGTCGACGACGGTGCGGCACCCGACGACGGCGCGGCACGCGGCAACAGCCCAGCTCCCGACGGCCGCCCCGCGCCCGGCAGCAGTCCGGCGCCCGACAGCAGTCCGGCACCCGACGACAGCACGGCGCCCGACGGCCGCCCCGCGCCCGGCAGCAGCGCGGCACCCGGCGACGGTGACGACAGCCCGACGCCCGACGGCAGCCCAGCGCCCGCTGGCAGCGCGGCACCCGGCAGCAGTCCGGCGCCCAACCGCACCCCGGCACCCGGCGACGGCGCGCCGCCCGACGACAGCACGGCGCCCGGCGGCCGCCCCGTGCCCGGCGTCGTCGGGGACTTCGCCGCCCTGTCCGTGCACGTTCCGCTCGGTCGTCTCTCCGCGTCGCAGTGGCGGGAGTTGACCCGTGCCGCCGCCCACTCCCCCGCCGGCGAGCTGCGGTTGACGCCGTGGCGCGGTGTGGTCGTGCCCATGCCGGACCGGGACGCGGGCCGGGTCGACGAGGCGCGGGCGCGGCTCTCGGCCGTCGGTCTCGTCACGGAGCCCGACTCTCCCTGGCTGCGCGTCGGCGCCTGCATCGGCCGGCCCGGATGCGCCAAGTCCCGTACGGACGTACGCGCGGACGCGGCCCGGACCCGCGCCGAGATCCCCTCCGACAGCCTGCCCCTGTACTGGTCCGGGTGCGAACGGCGCTGCGGGCACCCCCGGGGCGACCACGTCGACGTGGTCGCCGCGGACGGCGGCGGCTACCGCCTCTCGGTGGCCGCCGCCGGGGAACGAACCCCGCGCACCGTCGACCTCGACGACCCCTCCCGACTCGCCACCGCCCTGGCGGCGATCCCCTCACGACGACCGAGAGCAGCGAGAAGAACACCGTGACGACCTACGACTACGAGAAGGACGGCGCGGCCATATACCGCCAGTCCTTCGCCACCATCCGCGCGGAGGCGGATCTCGCGGCCCTCCCCGCCGACGTCAGCCAGGTCGCGGTCCGGATGATCCACGCCTGCGGGATGGTCGACCTCGTACAGGACCTCGGGTACAGCCCGGACGTGGTGGCGCGGGCCCGCGCCGCCCTGCGCGCCGGGGCGCCGATCTTCTGCGACGTGCAGATGGTCGCAAGCGGCGTGACCCGCAAGCGGCTGCCCGCCGGCAACGACGTGCTGTGCACCCTGTCCGACCCGGCCGTGCCGGACCTCGCGGCGAAGCTGGGCACCACCCGCAGCGCCGCCGCGATGGAGCTGTGGCGCGACCGTCTCGAAGGCTCCGTGGTCGCCGTCGGCAACGCGCCCACCGCGCTCTTCCGCCTCCTGGAGATGGTCAGGGACGGCGCGCCCCGGCCCGCCGCCGTCATCGGTGTGCCGGTCGGCTTCATCGGCGCGGCGGAGTCCAAGGACGCCCTGGCGGCGCAGTCCCTGGGTCTGGAACATCTGGTCGTGCGGGGCCGTCGCGGCGGCAGCGCCATCGCCGCCGCCGCACTGAACGCGATTGCGAGCGAGGAAGAATGAGCGCCAAGCTGTACGGGGTGGGGCTCGGCCCCGGCGACCCGTCCCTGATGACCGTGCGCGCCGTCGAGGTCATCGCGGAGGCGGAGGTGATCGCGTACCACAGCGCCCGGCACGGCCGGTCCATCGCCCGCTCGATCGCGGCGCGCCACATCCGCGCCGACCACATCGAGGAACGCCTCGTCTATCCGGTCACGACGGAGACCACCGACCATCCGGGCGGCTACCGGGGCGCCATGGAGGAGTTCTACGCCGAGGCGGCGGCGCGGCTCGCCGCGCACCTCGACGCGGGGCGCACCGTCGCGGTCCTCGCGGAGGGCGACCCGCTCTTCTACGGCTCGTACATGCACATGCACAAGCGGCTCACCGGCCGCTACGACACCGAGGTGATCCCCGGTGTGACCTCGGTGTCGGCCGCCGCGGCCCGCCTCGGCACCCCGCTCGTCGAGGCCGAGGAGGTCCTGACGATCCTGCCGGGGACCCTGCCCGAGGACGAGCTGACCGCGCGGCTCGCCGCGACGGACGCCGCGGTGGTCATGAAGCTGGGGCGTACGTTCCCCAAGGTGCGGCGGGCCCTTGCGGGTGCTGGGCGCCTGGACGAGGCGCGGTACGTCGAACGGGCCACGATGGACGGGGAGCGCACCGCACGCCTCGCGGACGTCGCCGAGGACGAGGTGCCGTACTTCTCGGTGGCCGTGCTGCCCAGCCGGATCGGCGCGCGGCCGCCGGCGCGGGAGCGCGGTGAGGTCGTCGTGGTCGGGACCGGGCCCGCCGGGCCGCTGTGGCTGACGCCCGAGACGCGCGGGGCCCTGGCCGCCGCCGACGACCTGGTCGGCTACACCACGTACCTGGACCGGGTGCCGGTCCGTCCCGGTCAGGAGCGGCACGGCTCGGACAACCGGGTGGAGTCCGAGCGCGCCGAGTTCGCCCTGGACCTGGCGCGGCGCGGGCGGCGGGTCGCGGTCGTCTCCGGCGGCGACCCCGGGGTCTTCGCCATGGCGACCGCCGTGCTCGAAGTCGCCGCGCAGCCGCGGTACACCGATGTGCCGGTGCGGGTGCTGCCCGGGGTGACCGCCGCCAACGCGGCCGCCGCCCGCGCGGGCGCGCCCCTCGGCCACGACTACGCCACGATCTCCCTGTCCGACCGGCTCAAGCCCTGGGAGGTCATAGCGGAGCGGCTGCGCGCGGCCGCCGCCGCGGACCTGGTCCTCGCCCTGTACAACCCCGGCTCCCGCAGCCGCACCTGGCAGGTGGGCAAGGCCCGCGAACTCCTCCTCGAACACCGCGCCCCGGACACCCCGGTGGTGCTCGCCCGCGACGTCGGCGGCTCCGGCGAGCGGGTGCGGATCGTCCGGCTCGCCGACCTGGACCCGGCCGAGGTCGACATGCGCACCGTCCTGCTGGTCGGCTCCTCCCAGACGCGGGCCGTGCGGCGCGGGGACGGCGAGGAGATCGTCTGGACGCCGCGCCGCTATCCGGAGGCGTGAGGCGTCCGGTGCCCGGGGACCGGGGGCGCCGGGCGGGTGGCCGTTCTCAGAACGTCCCGCGCGGCGCGTTCCCCGTGAGGTGCGCGACGATCCGGCGGGCCGCCGTCTCCGGGTCCGGTGCCACCGGCACGCCGTCGGGCACCGGGGGTCTGCGCACCACGACCACGGGGAGCCCGGCCTCGCGGGCGGCCGTCAGCTTCGGTGCGGTCGCCGCTCCGCCGCTGTCCTTCGTCACGACGACGTCGATCGCGTGGTCGCGGAGCAGCGCGCGCTCCCCTTCGAGGGTGAACGGGCCCCGGTCGAGGAGGACTTCCCCGCGTGCCGGGTACGGGGGCTCCGGTGCGTCCACCGAGCGCATCAGGAACCACAGCTCGTCGAGGTCCGCGAACGCGGCGAGGCCCATGCGGCCGGTCGTCAGGAACACCCTGCGGCCGAGCGCGGGCAGCAGCGCGGCGGCCCCGGCGAGCGAGTCCGCCTCGTGCCACACGTCGCCCTCGACCGGGTCCCAGCCGGGCCTGCGCAGCGCGAGGAGGGGGACGCGGGCGGCGGCAGCGGCCCGTGCCGCGTGGAAGCTCATCGTCTGCGCGAACGGGTGCGTGGCGTCGACGAGCAGGTCGACGCGGTGCGCGCGCAGCCAGTCGGCGAGCCCGTCGGCGCCGCCGAAACCGCCGACGCGCACCTGCCCCACGGGCAGCCGGGGGCTCGCGACCCGGCCCGCGAGGGAACTGGTCACTTCGAGACCCGGCAGGCCGGGCAGTCCGTGCAGCCGCTCGGCCAGGTGCCGGGCCTCCGTCGTTCCGCCGAGAATCAGTACCTGCACGAGAGTCCGGATCCGTTCATGGGTGACAAGACATGAGTGACAAGACAGTACGCGGCGGCCGCGGCGCCCAGCTGGAGCACACCGGTCTGCGGCCGGGCTGGACGACGGGTGCCTGCGCGACGGCGGCCGCCACCGCCGCGTACACCGCCCTTCTGAGCGGTGACTTCCCCGACCCGGTGACCATCACGCTGCCCAAGGGGCAGACACCGGCGTTCGCCCTCGCGACCGAGGAACTGACCGGGGCGTACGCGATGGCGGGGGTGGTGAAGGACGCCGGCGACGACCCCGACGTGACGCACGGCGCGCTGGTCCGGGCCACGGTGCGGCGGCTGCCGCCGGGGGCCGGGGTGGTCTTCCGCGCGGGTCCTGGCGTCGGTACCGTGACCCGTCCCGGCCTGCCCCTGCCCGTCGGCGAACCGGCGGTCAACCCGGTGCCCCGGCAGATGATGCGCGACCACGTCGCCGCCGTCGCCGCGCTCCACGGCGTCGGCGCGGACGCCGAGGTCACCCTCGCCGTCGACGACGGCGAGGAGATCGCCCGGTCCACGTGGAACCCGCGGCTCGGCATCCTCGGCGGTCTGTCCGTGCTCGGCACCACCGGCATCGTGGTGCCGTACTCCTGCTCGGCGTGGATCGACTCCATCCGGCGGGGCGTGGACGTGGCGCGCGCGGCCGGGCGCACCCATGTCGCCGGGTGCACGGGGTCGACGTCGGAGCGGACGGTCGTCGCCGAGCACCGGCTGCCCGAGGACGCGCTCCTGGACATGGGCGACTTCGCGGGCGCGGTCCTGAAGTACGTCCGCCGCCACCCCGTGGACCGCCTGACGATCTGTGGCGGCTTCGCCAAGCTGTCCAAGCTCGCGGCCGGGCACCTCGATCTGCACTCCGCGCGCTCCCAGGTCGACAAGGGCTTCCTCGCCGCGCTGGCCCGGCGCGGGGGCGCGGACGAGGCGCTCGCGGGCGCCGTGGCGGACGCCAACACGGGCCTCGCCGCGCTCCAGCTCTGCCAGGGCGCCGGGGTTCCGCTCGGCGACCTGGTCGCGGTGGCGGCGCGGGACGAGGCGCTCGCCGTGCTGCGCGGGGCGCCGGTCGCGGTGGACGTCATCTGCGTCGACCGGGCGGGGAGCGTGGTGGGCCGCAGCACGGTGGCCTGAGCGCCAGGCACCCTTCGCGGGTCGCGCGGCGCCGCGGGCCGAGGGGTGCGCCCTCCTGAACCGTCCGGCGCCCGCCCCTGCCGAAGCGCCCGGCGCCGCGTACCGAGCCCCCGGCGCCCCTTCCGGGGCACTCAGCACACGTGCCGCTCGCGCTCCGGCGAGTACAGGTGGCTGTCGCGGAACTGCTCCGCGCCGAGGGTCCGGCCCACCATGATCACCGCGGTCCGGAGGATTCCCGCCTCCGTCACCTTCGCGGCGATCTCGTCGAGCGTGCCGCGCAGGACCACTTCCTCGGGGCGGGAGGCATAGGCCACCACCGCGGCCGGGCAGTCGGCGCCGTAGTGCGGGAGCAGCTCCGCCACCACGCGGTCCACGTACCGGGCGGCCAGGTGCAGCACGATCAGCGCGCCGCTGCGGCCGAGCGTTGCCAGGTCCTCGCCCTCGGGCATGGGTGTCGCGCTGTGGGCGACCCGGGTGAGGACGACGGTCTGGCCGACGGTCGGCACGGTCAGCTCCCGCTTCAGGGCGGCGGCAGCGGCGGCGAAGGCGGGCACCCCGGGCACCACCTCGTACGGCACCCCTGCCGCGTCCAGGCGCCGCATCTGCTCGGCCACCGCGCTGAACACGGACGGGTCCCCTGAGTGCAGCCGGGCCACGTCCTGCCCCTGTTCGTGGGCGCGCACCAACTCGGCGGTGATCTGGTCCAGGTCGAGCTGCGCGGTGTCCACGAGCCGCGCGTCCGGCGGACATTCGCCGAGGAGTTCCCGCGGCACCAGGCTGCCCGCGTACAGGCACACCTGGCAGGCGGCGAGCGTCCGGGCCCCCCGCACCGTGATCAGATCGGCGGCACCGGGTCCCGCCCCGATGAAGTACACGGTCATGTGGCTGCTCCTGCGCGGTCGGGGGGTCCTTCGGGGGTACGGGGGGACGCGGGGGGTGTCACCGGGTCGGCGGACGCCGCCGGGGCCGGGGGCTCCGCCCGCCCCTCGGACCCCGGGGGCTTCTGGGCCGACCACTGCGTCACCGGCATCGCCTGCCGCCACCCCGTGAAGCCGCCCACCGGTACGGCGTGGGCCACGGCGAGGCGCACCAGTTCGCCGCCGTGGCGGCGGTGGGCGGCGGCGAGCAGCGCCTCGGACTCCAGGGTCACGGTGTTGGCGACGAGGCGGCCGCCGGGGGCGAGCGCCTCCCAGCAGGCGTCGAGCAGGCCGGGCGCGGTGAGGCCGCCGCCGATGAACACGGCGTCGGGCCGCGGCAGTCCGGCGAGGGCGGCGGGCGCGGCGCCGGTGACGACGCGCAGCGCGGGCACGCCGAGGCGTTCGGCGTTGCGGGTGATGCGCTCGGCCCGTGCGGGGTCGCGCTCCACGGTGATCGCGCGGCAGGCGGGGTGAGTGCGCATCCACTCGACGGCGATCGAACCGGAGCCGCCGCCGACGTCCCACAGGAGCTCGCCGGGCGCGGGGGCGAGGGCGCCGAGCGTGGCGGCGCGGACGTGCCGCTTGGTGAGCTGGCCGTCGTGCTCGTACGCCGTGTCGGGGAGGCCGGGGACGGCACCGAGCCGGGGTGCGTCCGGGGCGCGCCGGCAGGTGACGGCGACGATGTTGAGGGCGTCACCGGGCGGCTCCGCCCAGGTGTCGGCGGTGGCCTCGGCGGTGGTCCGTTCCCGGGCGCCGCCGAGCTGTTCCAGGACCCGCATCCGGCTCGGTCCGAAGCCGCGGTCGCGCAGCAGGGCGGCGACGGTGCCGGGGCCCGCGGCGTCCGCGCTGAGCACGAGCAGCCTGCGGCCCTCGTGCAGGGCGGCGGCGAGCCGCGCGGCCGGGCGCCCGACGAGCGTGACGACCGCCACGTCCTCCTGCGGCCAGCCGAGCCGGGCGCAGGCGTGGGACACCGAGGAGGGGTGCGGCAGGACGCGTACCGCGGCGGCGCCGAGTTCCTCGGTGAGGGCCCGCCCGATGCCGTAGAACATGGGGTCGCCGCTGGCGAGGACGGCGACGCGGCGTCCGGCGTGGGCGGCGAGCAGACCGGGCACGGCGGGGCGCAGGGGCGAGGGCCAGCCGACCCGCTCCCCCGCGCACCGCGGCGGCAGCAGATCGAGCTGCCGCCGGCCGCCGACGA
This sequence comes from Streptomyces typhae, assembly GCF_009755605.1. GTDB lineage: Bacteria > Actinomycetota > Actinomycetes > Streptomycetales > Streptomycetaceae > Streptomyces > Streptomyces typhae. The sequence goes on along the minus strand of NZ_WPNZ01000037.1, from coordinate 23,066 downwards.
CGGTCTCCGCGTCGAGCAGCGCGGCGCGGGCGGCGTCCGTGAGGCCCTCCCAGCCGTCGGCCCCGATGCCGACTACGGTCACGGCGGCCGGTCCTGGTCGTGCGGGGCTCACTGGTCGACACCTCGGGCTCGGGGGCGGGGCTGCGGAGAGTGCTCAAGGAGAAAGAGTGCTCAGGGATGAAGCACTCTACTGGGCCTTGACCAGCACACCTTCCCTCGGGTTCCGGGGTGCCCCCTGCTCCGGTCCGTCCCCCGGTAACCCACTGGTGCCCGGGGGACGGACTCGGCTCAGGCGTCGGCCATCTCGTCCATCAGGTCGAGGAGCTCCTCGGTGACGAACTCCTCGATCGGGCAGGCGCCCGAGAGCGTCGAGAAGTAGCGGTCGGAGAGGTCGCCGCTCGTGGCGATGGCGCGCAGCATCTCCAGGTGGTGCTCCGGCGGGTTCAGCTCGGCCGTCTTGAGCGTGCTCTTGTAGTCCGGGACGAGCATCTCGGTGCGCTCCTCGGCGAACTCCCCGAGCGCCTTGTCCAGGCGGTCCGGGTCCTGGAGGCCGTCGCCTATGCACTCGACCAGGAGCTGGGCCTGGAGGAAGGCGTCGGTGATGCCGCGGGCCGTGATGGAGTCCTTGTGGTGGCCCGCGTCACCGATGAGGGCCCAGCCGGGGCCCGCGGCCTTGCGGAAGAAGTTGAGCTGGTTGCCGGTGCCGAAGAGGCGCTCGACCTGCTCGCCCCTGTCCATCTCGGCACGCACCTCGGGCGCCGTCCGCTCGGCGCTGTCGAGCAGCGCCTTGAGGCCGTCGCCCTTGATGTCCGCGAACTTCCCCTGCGGGTAGTACGCGGCCACCAGCGTCGCCCCGTCGTTGGTCGGTACGGTGCCGACCCAGCTGCCGGGGGTCTGGTAGAGCCGGAACTCGGCGGGCAGGCCGGACCAGTAGCTGTAGTAGCAGCAGGTGAGGGTGGGCGCCTCGACCTCGTGCGGCGCCTTGACCTTCGCCGCGACCGTGGAGCGCATGCCGTCGGCGCCGATGACGAGCCGGGCGCGCTCGACCGTCTCGGTCCCGCCGGAGCTCAGCCGGACGCCCACGACCCGGTCGTCCTCGAAGACGAGGTCGGAGACCGAGCAGTTCTCACGCAGCTCGGCGCCGGCGTCGACGGCGGCCCGCGCCAGGATCTGGTCGAGGAGGAAGCGCCGCGGCGCGTAGGCCGCCTGCTGGCCGTCGACCGGCCAGGAGACACCCTGGACGCGGATGTCACCGGTGGTGTAGGTGGCCCGGTCCAGGGGCGGGCAGCCGGTGGCGACCACCTCGGGCAGCACCCCCCACTGGTCGAGGAGCGCGACGCCCGGCTGGTGGATGTACAGCGTCGACAGCGTGTCCTTGGGGAACTTGCTGCGCTCGACCATGAGCACCCGGTAGCCGGCCCGTGCGAGCTGCAGCGCCGCCGGAGATCCGGCACACCGCGCCCCGACCACAATCACGTCGTACACGAAATAACTCCTTGTCCTGCACCGACTCTCGCCGGCCGGGTCTGTCTCGGTTACGGGGCGGGAGGGGGCACGCCCCGGGGCGTGCCCCCTCCCCTGTCGGGGCGGTGCTACGCGGTGGCCGTGGCCTCGCGCGGACCGTGCGTGTCGTCGGACGGGTTCGTGCTCATGCGGGGCTCCTGGGCGTTGAGGTAACGGTTGATGACGTCGCAGATCTCGGCCGTGTGCTTCGGACCTGTCATGCCGAAGTGGGTGGCCTCGATGTCGTACGACCGCACACTGCCCACCACGTAGGGATCCCACATCTCCGCGGACGGTTCCGAGTTGACAGTCGCGTTGAAGAAGGCCACCTCGCCCCGGTACACGGGCTGGGTGTACTCCCTGACGAGGCGGACGTGCTCGACCATCAGCGAGGACCCGTTGTGGATCAGGGCCTGGCGCTCGGTCTCGTCCCCGCCGCCCGGCAGGTAGCCGCTGAGGAACTCGCGTGCCTCGGTCGGGTCGAGGACCACGTCCTTCTCGGCGAACACCGCCGCGGGGACGGCGTCCAGGATGGCGACCAGCGGTACTTCGTGGCCGCGCCCCTGCAGTTCGGCGGCGATGGCCTGCGAGAGCGTGCCGCCCATGGAGTGGCCGACGAAGCGGAAGGGGCCCTCGGGCTGTACGCCGAGGATCTGCTCCACGTAGTCCTGGACCATCTCCTCGAAGGTCGCGGGCACCGACGTGCCGTCCCAGCCGCGCGCCTGGATGGCGTACACGGGCCGGTCGCCGAGCTGGACCGCCATGCCCAGGTACGACCAGGACAGGCCGATGCCGGGGTGGATGAACCAGACCGGGTCCTCGCTGCCGCCCGACTTCAGGGGCAGCACCACACCGAACGGGTCGGTGTGGCCGCCGGTCCCGCCTCCGGCGGTGAGGTGCTCGGCGAGTCCGGCGACGGTCGGGGCCTGGAAGACGACCCGCATCGGCACGTCCAGCATCAGGACCGTGCGGATCCGGCTCACCAGACGTGTCGCCCTCAGGGAGTGGCCACCCAGGTCGAAGAAGTTGTCGTCGATCCCCACCTTCTCCACCCCCAGGACGTCCGCGAACAGACCCGCCAGAACCTCTTCCTGCGGCGAACGCGGCGCCCGGTAGACCGCCGAACCCGTCAACTCCGGCGCCGGGAGCGCCCGCTGGTCCAGCTTCCCGTTCGGCGACAGCGGCAGCCGGTCCAGGACCACGAACGCCGCAGGCACCATGAACTCCGGCAACTTCGCCGCCACGAACTCCCGCAGCTCACCCACGGTCACATCCACCGCGTCCGGCGCCGGCACCGCGTACGCGACCAGCTGCTTGCTGCCCGCGCTGGTCCGCGCGACCACCGCGGCCTGCGCCACCTTCGGGTGCGCGGCCACCGCCGCCTCGACCTCACCCGGCTCGATACGGAACCCGCGGATCTTCACCTGCGAGTCCGCCCGCCCGACGTACTCCAGCTCGCCGTGCTCGTCCCAGCGCGCCAGGTCACCGGTGCGGTACATGCGCGCCCCGGCCCCGCCGAACGGATCGGCCACGAAGCGCTCGGCGGTCAGTGCCGGGCGGTTGTGATAGCCACGACCGACACCGGCCCCGGCCATGTACAGCTCACCCACCGCACCCGGCGCCGTCGGCGTCAGACCCGGACCCAGGATGTACGCCCGCAGGTTCCCCAGCGGACCACCGATCGGCACACCCGAGACGTACTCACGTCCGGCATCCAGACCGTGCGCCGTCACATAGAACGTCTCACTCGGACCGTAACCGTTGACGATGCGTGCCTCGGGCCAGTTCGCCCGGATCCGCTCCACCAAGGCCGGAGTGAGCGCCTCACCGGCGAACACCAGCGACTTGGGCCGGACCCGGTCACCGAGCTGATCCACCAGCTCCGCGAAGGCCGACGGCACCGAACTGATCACGTCCACGTCCCAGGCATCCCGCTCCGCCAGCGCGAGCACATCGCGGACGATCTCGACGCTGCCCCCTGTCGTGAGCGTCGAGAACAGCTCGAACGCCGCCACGTCGAAGCCGATCGACGTACTGGTCAGCATCTTCCAGCCCGGCTCCACACCGACGTGCCTGACCAGGCCGTCGAGGGCGTTGACCAGGTTGGCGTGGGTGATGCTCACGCCCTTGGGCAGGCCCGTCGAACCGGAGGTGTACACCTGGTAGAGCAGGTCGTCGGACAGGAGCGACCGGGTGCGCTCGGCGGCGCCGAGGTTGTCCGCGCGCTCACCGGAGACAGCGGTGGCGTCGAGGTCGTCGAGCAGCAGTCGCTCGGCGGCCGTCCGCTGCGGCAGGACCGCGGAGGCCGCGGTGTCCGTGATGATCAGGCGGGGTTCGGCGGTGGCCAGGATGTGCTCCAGGCGCGTGCCGGGGTAGCCCGGGTCGATCGGCACGTAGGCGGCACCGGTCTTGAGGACCGCCAGGATCGCCACCACCAGCTGCGGGGTGCGCGGCAGGACCACGGCGGCCAGGGTGTCGGCGCCCACGCCCCGCGTGCGCAGGTGGCGGGCGAGCCGGTTGGCGCGCTCGTTCACCTCCGCGTACGTCAGCCGCTCGTCCTCGCAGACCACCGCGGTGGCCTCCGGGGTGCGCGCGGCCTGCTCCTCGAACAGGCCGATCACGGTGTCGCCGTGCACCTCGGTCGCCGTGTCGTTGAACCGGTTGAGGACCAGGTCGCGCTCGTCCTCGTCCAGGACGTCGAGGGCGGCGAGCGGCGTGTGCGGATCGTCGGCGAGCTGCTGGAGCACGCGTCCGAGCCGGGCGCCGATCCGCTCGATCTCGGCGGCCGTGAACATGTTGTCCTGGTACTGGAGCCCCAGGCGCAGGTTCGGGTCGGCGGTGCCCGCCAGCATCAGCGGGTAGTGGGTGCCGCTGAGCATGCGGATGCCGGTGACGGTGACGCCCGCCGAGGTGTGCGCCTCGGTGAGTCCTTCCCGGTCGACCGGGAAGGACTCCAGGATCACCATCGAGTCGTACAGGGTGCCAAGACCGACGGCCTCGTGGATCTCGCTGAGGCTGTGGTGATGGTGGTCCATCAGCACGGTCTGGTGCTCCTGGAGGCGGGTCAGGACCTGCGCCAGGGTCTCCTTCGCGGAGTAGCGCACGCGCACCGGGAGGCTGTTGATGAACAGACCCACCATGTCGTCGGCGCCCGGCAGCTGCGGCGGCCGGCCCGCGACGGTGGTGCCGAACACCACGTCCTCGCGCCCGGTGAGATTGCCGAGCAGCACACCCCACACGCCCTGGATCAGGGTGTTGAGGGTGATGCCCAGCTCACCGGCCCTGCGGGTGAGCGCCCGCGAGGTCTCCGCGGCCAGCGGGAGCTCCAGCTGGCCGAGGCCGCCGCCCTGTTCGGTGGCGGCGACCGAGGCCAGCATGGTCGGCTCGGTGACGCCCTCCAGCTCCTCGCCCCAGACGCGTACCGCCTCGTCGTGGTCCTGCTCGGCGAGCCAGGCCAGGAAGTCGCGGTAGGAACGCACCCGCGGCAGTCCTGACGCGTCGCCCTCGGCCTCGTACAGCAGGATCAGGTCGCGCATCAGGTGCGCGAGCGACCAGCCGTCGTACAGGGCGTGGTTGACGGTCAGGACCAGCTCGGAGAGGTCCGCGTCCATCTGGACGAGCGTCATGCGCAGCATCGGCGGTTCCGCCGGGTCGAAGTGCGCGGAGTGGTCGGCCGCCAGGAGCTTCTCCAGCTCCTCGCCGCGCCGCTCCTCGTCGAGGTCGCGCAGGTCGACGGTCCGCCAGGGCAGTTCCACGTGGTCCAGGACGAGCTGGACCTGCTCGCCCGTGGCGTCGGTCGTGAACGCGGTCGCCATGTTCGGGTAGCGGCCGAGCAGTGCCTGGCCCGCGACGCGCATGCGCTCGGGGACCACGGTGCCGGACAGGTGCAGGACGAGCTGGATCTGGTAGGCGTCGAAGGACGACTCGGCCATGACGCTGTGGAAGAGGATGCCGGACTGGGCCGGGGTGAGCGGCCACACGTCGTTCAGGCCGGGGTAGTTCTCCTCCCATGTCTCCAGGTCGCGCTGGCCGACCCGGACCAGCGGGACGTCCGACGGTGTCAGACCGCCCGCGCCGGGCGTGGCCGCGTGCCGCGCCAGGCCCTCCAGGGCGGTGCCCCACAGGTCCGCGAGGCCCTGGGCCTCCTCCTCGGTGAGCAGACCGGCCGGGTAGCCGATCTCGGCGCTGAACCGCGGGCCCTGCTCGCCGTCCAGGACATAGGAGTTGATCTCGATCGGGGCGATCGCCGGCATGTCCGCGTCCAGCTCGGGGGAGAGCCCCTCCGCGTCCGCGGCGATCGTCCAGCCCGCGTCGCCGGTGTGCTGCGGCTTGGTGTCCGCGCCGAACCGGCCCAGGTAGTTGAAGGAGATCTGCCCGATGTCGTGGGCCGCGAGGACCTTCGCGGTCTCGGGGTTGAGGTAGCGCAGCATGCCGTAGCCGATGCCCTTGTCGGGGATCGCGTGGAGCTGCTCCTTGACCGCCTTGACCACGCCGCCCGCGGACCTGCCGCCGGTGAAAGCCTCCTCCAGGTCGAAGCCGCCCACGTCCAGGCGGACGGGGAACATGCTGGTGAACCAGCCCACGGTGCGGGACAGGTCGGCGCCGGGGGCCGCCGCCTCCTCACGGCCGTGGCCCTCCAGGCGCAGCAGCGTCGAGGACGCCTCGTCCTCGGGGACGCCGCGGGACCTGCGCCACTTGGCGACCGCCACGGCGAGTCCGGTGAGCAGGCCGTCGTTGACTCCGCCGTGGAACGCGGCGGGCAGCGTCGTCAGGAGCGTCTCGGTGGCCGCCACCGGCAGCTGCACCCGCACGGTGCGCACCGTGGAGCGCACGTCGAACGCCGGGTCGAAGGGACGCGAGCCGATGACCGGGTCCGGTCCCTCGACCACGGAGCGCCAGAGCGGGAGCTCCGCCACCCGCTCGGGGCGTGCCGCCTCCTCGGTGAGGGCGTGGGCCCACTGCCGTGCGGAGGTGGCCACCGGTGCCAGGGCCGGGGTGCGGCCCGCGCGGACCTGCTCCCAGGCCTCGGCGAGGTCGGGCAGCAGGATCCGCCAGGACACACCGTCCACGACCAGGTGGTGCAGGACCACCATGAGGCGTCCGGCCTGCTCGGGGCCGGCGTCGCACCACACGAACCGGGCCATCCGCCCGGCCTTCGGGTCCAGCTCGCCCGCGGACGTGTCGAGCTCGGCGAGGGCCTGCTCTCGCCAGCGGTCCTGGTCCCAGGTGCCGTCGCAGGAGATGCGGCGGACCAGCGCGGCCACGTCCACCGTGCCCGGCTCGGCGACCTCCAGGCTCGGCTCGGGGGCCATCAGGCCGGGCTCGCTGCCCGTGATCAGGCGCGAGCGCAGCATGTCGTGGTGGTCGACGACCGCCGACAGCGTCGCCGTCAGCTCCCCCGCCTCGATGCCGACGGGCAGTTCGAGGACCATCGACATGGTGAACCGGTCGTAGCCGCCGCCCAGTTCGGTGATGTAGCGGGCCACGGGCAGGAGCGGCATGGTGCCCACGCCGCCGCCCTCCAGCTCTTCGAGGACGACCGTGTTCGCGCCGCTGGTACGGGCGGACTCGGCGAGGTCGGCGACCGTGCGGTGCTCGAAGATCTGCCGCGGGGTGACCTCGATGCCCTGCGCCTTGGCGCGGGAGACCACCTGGATGGAGCGGATGGAGTCACCGCCGACGGCGAAGAAGTCGTCGTCGACACCGACCTGCTCCACACCGAGGACCTCGGCGAAGACCGCGGCGAGTATCTGCTCCTCGGGCGTGCGCGGCGCCCGGTACTCGCCGCCGCTCACCTCCGGCTCGGGCAGCGCGGCCTTGTCCAGCTTGCCGTTCGGCGTCAGCGGTAGCTCGTCGATCAGGACGAACACCGAGGGCACCATGAACTCCGGCAGGCGGCCGGTGGCGAACTTCCGCAGCCCGTCCACGGACACGCCCGTGGTCAGGTCGAAGTCGTCGTCGGCGCCCGCCTCCCGGTTGCCCGTGGGCACCACGTAGCCGACGAGCTGGGTGCTGCCCCGGAGCTTGCGGGTCAGGACGACGGCCTGCGCGACACCGTGGTGCTCGGCGAGGGCCTTCTCGATCTCGCCGGGCTCGATGCGGAAACCGCGCACCTTGACCTGGTCGTCGCTGCGGCCCAGGTACTCCAGCTGCCCGTCGTTGCCGCGGCGCACCACGTCACCGGTGCGGTACATGCGGGTACCGGCCGGGCCGTAGGGGTCGGCCATGAACGTGCCGGACGTCTGCGCGGAACGGCCGACGTAGCCGCGGGCCAGGCTCGGCCCCGCCACGTACAGCTCACCCGGCGATCCCGGCGGGACCGGGGCGAGCCGCTCGTCCAGGACGTAGAGGCGCGCGTCGGTGATGGCCGTGCCGATGGGGGCGCGCTCGGCCGTCAGCGGGGTGCTCGCGGTGGCGCACACCGTGGTCTCGGTGGGGCCGTAGGCGTTGATGAGCTTGCGGCCCGGCGCCCACTCGGCGGCCAGGGCCGGCGGGCAGGCCTCACCGGCGACGGCGAGGACCCGCAGGCCGGTCAGGCGCCGCGCGGAGCCCGCGGGCATGGTGCCCACGACGCTCGGCGGCACCGTCACATGGGTGACGTTACGGGTGGCGAGGGTCTCGGCGAGGTCCTCACCGGCGACCTTCTGCTGCGTGGGCACGATGATGGCGGCGCCCGTGGTGAGCGCCATCACCAACTCCCAGAACGCGGCGTCGAAGCTCGGTGAGGCCTGCTGGAGCACGCGCGAGGTGCCGTCCAGGTCGAAGTGCGCCGTGTGGGTGGCGCTCAGCGCGGCCAGACCGGTGTGGGTGACGCTCACGCCCTTGGGGCGGCCCGTCGAACCCGACGTGTAGATGACGTACGCCGGGTTCTCGGCGCGCAGGTCGGTGAGCGGGTCGGTGTGCGGCAGGCCCTGGAGGTCCTGCGCGAACGCCGGGTCGTCGATGGGGACGAGGCGCGTGGGCAGGCCGTCGGGCAGTTCCCCGGCCGCGGACACGGTCGTGAAGACCACCTCGGGACGTGAGTCCTCGACCATGTAGGCGATGCGGTCGGCGGGGTAGTCGAGGGCGATGGGCAGATAGGCCGCACCGGCCTTGAGGATGCCGAGTGCCACCGCGACCTGCTCGGCCGAGCGCGGCATCGACACGCCCACGGGCTGCTCCGGGCCGATGCCCCGGGCGATCAGCCAGTACGCGACGCGGTTCGCCCGCGCGTTCAGTTCCTCGTACGACCAGGCCTGGTCCACCGACTCCACCGCGAGCGCGCCCGGTGCCTGCCGCACGCGCGCCGCGAACAGCGCGGGGAACGTGGCGGTCTCGACGGTGGGCTCCGACTGCCGCGCCTCGGCGAGGAGCAGTTCGCGCCGCTCCTCGGCGGTGAGCAGGTCGGCGGTGCTGATGCGCTGGGTGGGGTAGGTCACCGCGGTGGTGAGGAGCTGCTCCCAGCGCGCGATCAGCGTCTCGATCGTGGAGGCGTCGAACAGCTCCGTGGAGTACTCCGCGACCACCGAGATGCCCGCGGGCGAGGTGCGGTCGGTGAACGTCTCGCTGAGGCTCAGCATCAGGTCGTAGCGTGCCGTGCCCGTGCCCACGCCCTCACCGCGCACCCGGAGGCCCGGCAGCTCGAACTCGGCCTCCTCGTTGTTCTGGAGGACGAGGGCGATCTGGAACAGCGGGTGCACCGAAGCCGACCGCTTGGGGTTGAGCTTCTCCACCAGCGTCTCGAACGGGATGTCCTGGTGGGTGTACGCGGCCAGGCTGGTCTTGCGCACCTGGGCGAGGAGTTCCGCGAACGTCGGGTCGCCGGAGGTGTCCGTGCGCATCACCAGGGTGTTCACGAACAGGCCGATCAGGTCCTGCAGGCTGTCGTCGGTACGGCCCGCGATGCCGCTGCCGATCGCCACGTCGGTGCCCGCGCCCATACGGGTCAGGAGCGCCGCCATCGTCGCCTGGAGGACCATGAAGGGTGTGGCCCCCGACGCGCGGGCCATCTCCGCGACGCCCTCGTGCAGCGACGCGGGCAGCGTGAACTGCAGCAGGTCGCCGCTGTAGTCGAGGACCGCGGGCCGCGGCCGGTCGCTGGGGATGGTGCACTGCTCGGGCAGGCCCGCCAGGTGCTTGGCCCAGTACGCGTACTGCTTGCCGAACAGGCTGTCCGGGTCGTTGTCGTCACCGAGCAGCTCGTGCTGCCACAGGGTGTAGTCCGCGTACTGCACCGGCAGCGGCTCCCACGCGGGGGCCGCGCCCCCGGCGCGCGCGGTGTAGGCGGTGGCGAGGTCCTGCGCGAGCGGCGCGGCCGACCAGCCGTCCGCCGCGATGTGGTGCACGACCATCGCGAGGACGAACTCGTCCGGTGCGGTGCCGAACAGCCAGGCCTTCAGCGGCATCTCGTCGGCCAGGTCGAAGGTGTGCCGGGCCGTGGCCCGGATCGCCGCCTCCAGGCCGTCGCCGCTCGCCACCGGCTCCACGGTCAGACGGATGCGGACGTCCTCGGGGTCGAGGATGTTCTGGTACGGCTTGCCGTCGACCTCGGGGTAGGCGGTGCGCAGCGACTCGTGCCGCGTGAGGACGTCGTTGAGCGACGCCTCCAGGGCGGCCACGTCCAGGTCACCGCTGAGCCGCAGGATGAACGGCATGTTGTACGTCGCCGAGGGGCCCTCGAACTTGTGCAGGAACCACAGCCGCTGCTGGGCGTGCGACAGCGGCAGCCGCTCGGGGCGGGTCTCGGCGCGGACCAGGGGTATCCGGGTGCGCGCGCTGCCGTCCAGGTGCGGCACGATGCCGGCGACCGTGGGGTGCGAGAACAGGGTCCGCAGTTCGACTTCGGCGCCGAGGGCGGAGCGGATGCGGCTGATGAGCTTGGTGGCGAGCAGCGAGTGGCCGCCGAGGGTGAAGAAGTCGTCGTCGATGCCGACCCGCTCCAGGTCGAGGACCTCGGCGAACAGCTCGCACAGCAGCTCTTCCTGGGCGGTGCGCGGGGCCCGGCCCGTGGCCTGCCCGGCGAAGTCGGGCGCGGGCAGGGCCCGTCGGTCCAGCTTGCCGTTGGCCGCCAGGGGCAGCGACGCGATCGCCACGACCGCGGCGGGCACCAGGTGTGCGGGCAGCCGCTCCTGGAGGTAGCCGCGCAGCGAGCCGACGAGGCCACCGATGCGTGCGGCGGCGGCGGGGGCGTTCGCGAGGAGCCGGTCGCCGCGGCCCGAGGGCAGGTACGTGCCGGTGAACTGCCGGGCGTCGAGGGGCCCGTCGGTGAACACCAGGGCGTCGAAGGACTCGGCGGCAGCCGCCGACCAGGTCATCAGGACGCTCCAGCCGCGCGCGGCGGCCCAGTCGTGCACGTCCTGCGGGTCGAGGGCGGGGCCGCTCGCCGCGGGGGCCTCCAGGACCCCGGCGCCCACGGCGAGGTCCAGCTCACCGGTGAGCCGGGCGTTGGGGATGCCGGTGACGCGGACCGGGCCGTTCTGCGCGGCGCACGGCTGCTCCAGGTCGGCCAGTGTGGCGGCCTCGCGGCCCCAGGCGAGCTGCGGTACCGCGGACAGGTCGCTCTGGCCGTCGGCCCGCTTGTGCAGGACGACCTCGTAGCGGTGCCGGGTCAGCTCGTTGTGCGCTCCGCCCAGCTTGAGGCGGATGTCCGCGCCCGCGGCGCCGTGCCGCTCGGCCCACTGCGTGAACCACTCGGGGTCGAGGACCAGTTCGGGCTCGGTGAGGACGGCGCGGGCGATGGCGGCGCCCGCCTCGGACGGGGTGGACCCCGGGTGCTGGGTGTACTGCACGCCCGTGCTGAACAGCGGCAGCGTCGCCGCGTTGCGGACGTCGCCGACCACGATCCGGCCGCCGTCGGACAGCAGCTCGAAGGCCTGCGCGAGCACCTGGTCGAGGTACTCGGCGTGCGGGAAGTACTGGATCACGGAGTTGAGGACGATGACGTCGAAGTGGCCCTTGGGCAGGCCCGTGACGTCCTCGGCCTGCGCGTGCCGCAGCGTCACCTTGTCGGCGAACCCGGCCTGCTCGGCCTCGCGGGTCAGCCGGTCGATGACAGCGGACGAGAGGTCGCTCGCCCAGTAGTGCTCGACGTGCGGCAGCGCGTGGGCCATCAGCAGACCCGAGCCGACACCGAGCTCCAGGACCTGGCGGGGCTTCCAGCGGATGATCTGCTCGACCGCCGCGTCCCGCCAGTGCCGCATCTCGTCCAGCTCGATGGGCAGTCCGTCGTAGCTGGAGTTCCAGCCGAAGAAGTTCTCGCCCCACTCGACGCTCTCGCCCGAGTAGACCTGGTCGTAGATCTTCTCCCACTCGTCGACCTGCTGCTCGGCCTGCTCGGTGTCCTCCAGGCCGTCCAGGTCCGGGACGACGTAGGCCACGAGCTGCTTGTCGCCGGAGCCCGCGCCGCTCTGCGCGACGACCACGGACTGGGCGACGCCGGGGTGGGTGGCCAGGGCCCGCTCGACCTCGGCGGGCTCGACCCGGACACCGCGGATCTTGACCTGGTCGTCGTCGCGGCCCGCGTACTCGATCTGCCCGTCGGCGTTCCAGCGCGCCAGGTCACCGGTGCGGTACATCCGCGACCCCGCGGGGCCGTGCGGGTCGGCGACGAACCGCTCGGCGGTCAGCGCGGCGTTGCCCAGGTAGCCGCGGGCGATATTGCCGCCGACGTACAGCTCCCCCACGACGCCCGGCGGGACGGGCGCGAGGCCCGGACCGAGGATGTAGGTGCGCATGTTGCCGAGCGGCACACCGATCGGGGTGTTGTCGGTGTTGTCCGTGGCCTGCCACTCCTGGCCCGCCTGCACGGCGAAGGTGGTGGCGTAGAAGGACTCGGTCTGGCCGTAGGCGTTGACGATCCGGACGCCGGGCAGGGCCGTGCGGATGCGGTGCACGAGCGTCGCGGGCAGCGCCTCACCGGCGAACACGACCGTCTCCAGGCCGGAGATGGCGGCCATGCGGTCACCTAGCTCGGCGAAGACGGACGGCACCGTGCTGATGACGGACGCCGACACGGACTCGCGTTCGGCGAGCACGAGGGCGTCCCTGACGACCTCGACGGTGCCGCCGTGCGCGAGTGTCGTGACGGTCTCGAAGACCGACACGTCGAAGTTGATCGACGTACCGGCGAACATCCGCGTACCCGCGTGCACACCGACCCGGTCGGCGAGCCGTGTCACGCCGTTGACGACGTTCGCGTGGCTGATCACCACGCCCTTCGGGGTGCCGGTGGAGCCGGAGGTGTACATCACGTACGCCGCGTGCTCGGGGCGCAGGTCCACCCGCGGCAGGGCGCTGCCGTCGGCGCCTTCGAGGTCGACGTCGCCGAGGAACAGCGTCGGGACGCCGGTGTCCGGGAGGATGCCGACGGTGTCGGCGTCGGTGAGGACGAGCTGCGGCGCGGCGCTCGCGAGGATGTGGTCGAGGCGCGTGCTCGGGTACTTCGGGTCGATCGGCAGATAGGCGCCGCCCGCCTTGAGGATGCCGAGCAGGCCGGTGACGAGGTCCGCGGAGCGGGGCAGCGCGAGGCCCACCACGGTCTCCGGGCCGACGCCGCGGTCCGCGAGTTCGCGGGCGAGACGGTTCGCGCGGGCGTCGAGCTCCGCGTACGTGTACGACACCTCGCCGAAGGTCACGGCGGTCTTGTCCGGGGTCGCCGCGGCCTGCTGCTCGAACAGGCCGGGGACGGTCAGCTCGGGTGTGGGCGTCGCGGTGTCGTTGACCCCGGCGACGAGCTGGTGGCGCTCCTCGGGGGCGAGCAGGTCGAGGGCTCCGGCGCGGATGCCGGTGTCGGTGGCGAGCTGCGCGAGGACGTGGCCGAAGCGGGTGGCGATCTCCTGCGCCCGCTCGCGGTCGAGCAGGTGGTGCTGGTGCTGGAGGCTGACCTTCAGGTGCGGCTCGGCGAAGGCCATCACCACCAGCGGGTAGTGGGTGCTGCTCAGCGGGCTGATGCCGGTCACCGATATCCCGGCGGCCGAGTACGCCTCACTGAGGGCGGCGCTGTCGATCGGGTACGACTCGAAGACCACCATGGTGTCGAAGAGCGTGCGCAGACCGGTGGCCTGGTGCAGGTCGAGAAGTCCGTGGTGGTGGTGGTCGAGGAGCGCGCTCTGGCTCTCCTGGAGGTCGCCGAGCACCTCGGCGAGGGACTTGTCCGCGGCGCACCGCACCCGTACCGGGAGGGTGTTGATGAACATGCCGACCATCTCGTCGACGCCCGCGACCTGCGGGGGACGGCCGGAGACGGTGGCGCCGAAGACCACGTCCTGGCGGCCGGTGAGCCCGCCGACGAGGAGCGCCCAGGCGCCCTGGACCAGCGTGTTGAGGGTCAGGCCGAGGTCGCCCGCGCGGCGGGAGAGGGCACGGGACTGCTCGGAGGTGAGCGGCACGTCGACCTGGCCGACGCCGGCCGGCTCGGCCCCGGTGTCCTCGGCGCCCGCGGGCACCAGGAGCGTGGGCTCGTCGACGCCGTCGAGCTCGCGGGCCCAGGCGTCCACGGCGGCCTGCCGGTCCTGGCGGGAGAGCCAGGTCAGGAAGTCGCGGTAGGTACGGGCGCGGCCGAGTCCGGAGGCGTCGCCGGCCGAGCCGTACAGGCGCAGCAGGTCCTGGATGAGCAGCGGCACCGACCAGCCGTCGAAGAGGACGTGGTGGGCGGTGAAGACCAGGTCCCACTTGTCGTCGGCGAGCTTGATCAGCGTCAGGCGCACCAGGGGCGCGTCGGCCAGGTCGAAGTGGGTGTCGTGCTCGGTGTCGAGGAGCCGCGCGAGCTGCTCCTCGCGCGCGCCGTCGGCCAGGGCGCTCAGGTCGTGCTCGTGCCAGGGCAGTTCGACGGCGCTCTGGACGATCTGCACCCGGTCGCCCGCGTCGTCGGTGACGAACGCGGCCCGCAGGTTCGGGTAGCGGTCGATCAGGGCCTGTCCTGCCGCGCGCATCCGGGGCGGCTCGACGGCACCGGCGAGGTGGAAGACGAACTGCATCTGGTAGGCGTCGAAGGTGGCGCCCGCCAGTTCGGCGTGGAAGAGCAGGCCGTTCTGCATCGAGGTGAGCGGCCACACGTCGGCCAGGCCCTCGTACGTCCGCTCCCAGCTGTCGAGCTGGTTCTGGGTCACCCGCACCAGGGGCACGTCGGAGGGGGTGAGGCCGCCCGCGTCGGGCTGCGTCGCGTGCTGGGCGAGGCCTTGCAGGGCGGTGCGCCACAGCGCGGCGAGCTCCTCCACCTCGGCGCGGGTGAACAGACCCGAGGGGAAGTCGAGGCGGGTGGCGAGGCGCGGGCCCTGCTCGCTGTCGGTGACGTAGGCGCTGACGTTCAGCGCGGCGAGGGCCGGCATGGAGCCGTCCGGGTCCGCGAGGAGTTCGGTGGTGCCCTCGGTCTGGTTGAAGCCGAGGCCGCGGAGGTTCTCCGGCATGTTGGCCGAACCGGCGTAGCGGCCGAGGTAGTTGAAGGACACCTGGCCGGTGGCGTACCGCTTGAGGATCTCGCTGGTCTGCGGGTTGAGGTAGCGCAGGAGGCCGTAGCCGATGCCCTTGTCGGGGACGGCGAGGAGCTGTTCCTTGACGGCCTTCACCGCGGCGCCCGCGGCGCTGCCGCCGTCGAGCGCGTCGTCGATGTCGATGCCCGCGACGCCGAGGCGGACGGGGAACATGCTGGTGAACCAGCCGACGGTGCGGGACAGGTCGGCGCCGGGCGCCGCCGCCTCCTCACGGCCGTGGCCCTCCAGGCGAAGCAGCAGTGAGGACGCCTCGCTGTCGGCGACGCCGCGCTGCTTGCGCCACTTGGCGACGGCGAGCGCGAGGGCGGCGAGCAGGCCGTCGTTGACACCGCCGCGGTAGGCGGCGGGGAGGCTGGTGAGGAGCGCCTCGGTGGCCGTCTCCGGCAGGTCCATGTGGACATATTCGACGGTGTCGATGGTGTCGACGGCCGGGTTGAAGGGGCGGCTGCCGAGCACGGGGTCGGGTCCGGCGACGATGGAGCGCCACAGGGCCAGTTCCGCGGTGCGGTCGGCGGACTTGGCCTGCTCCACGAGGGCGTGGGACCAGCGCCGTGCGGAGGTGCCGACCGGTTCGAGCTCCGGGGTGCGGCCGTCGCGGATCTGCTTCCAGGCCTCGGTGAGGTCGGGCAGCAGGATGCGCCAGGACACGCCGTCGACGGCGAAGTGGTGCAGGGCGATGACGAGGCGGCCCGCGTGCGCGGTGCCCGCGTCGAACCACACGAACTGCGCCATGACGCCGGCCTCGGCGTCCAGGCGGTCGGTGGCGGCGTCCAGTTCGGCGGTGGCGCGCTCGCGCCAGCCGGTGTCCCAGTTGTCGGTGGAGCCGTTGGAGCCGTTGGAGCCGGTCCAGCTCACTCGGTGGATGAGGGAGGCGACGTCCACGGTGCCGGGCGCGGTCACCTCGATGCCGGTCTCCGGGCCCGTGACCAGGCGGGAGCGCAGCATGTCGTGGTGGTCGACGACCGCCGACAGCGTCGCGACGAGGCCGGCCTCGTCGATGCCGACGGGCAGGTCGACGGTCATCGACATGGTGAACCGGTTCAGGCCGGTGCCGATGTCCATCAGGTAGTGGCCGACGGGCAGCAGCGGCATGAAGCCGGCGCCGCCGCCCTCCAGCTCCTCCAGGACCACGCGGGCCTGGCCGGAGCTGACGGCGGTCTCCGCCAGGTCGACGACGGTGCGGTGCTCGAAGATCTGCCGCGGCGTCACCTCCACACCCTGCGCGCGGGCCCGCGAGACGACCTGGATGGAGCGGATCGAGTCACCGCCGACGGCGAAGAAGTCGTCGTCGATACCGACCCGGTCCAGACCCAGGACCTCGGCGTACACCCCGGCGAGGACCTCCTCCACCGGAGTGCGCGGGGCGCGGTAGGTGGTGCCGGTGTACTCCGGCTCGGGCAGGGCCTTGCGGTCCAGCTTGCCGTTCGGCGCGAGCGGCAGCCGGTCCAGCATCACGAACAGCGACGGCACCATGAACTCCGGCAGCCTGCCGGACACGAACTTCCGCAGCTCCCGCGAGGACACGGTGGCGGTCAGGTCGACCTCGAGGTCGCCGAGGCTCTCGACGGTGCCGAGGCCCGCCTCGCCCGCGCCCTGGGGCACGACGTAGCCGACGAGCTGGGTGGAGCCGCGGCCCTGGTGGGTGACCACGACGGCCTGCGCCACACCCGGGTGCGCGGTCAGCGCCGCCTCGACCTCCCCGGGCTCGATACGGAAGCCGCGCACCTTGACCTGCGCGTCGTCACGGCCCACGTACTCCAGGCAGCCTGCGGGGGTCCACCGCGCCAGGTCACCGGTGCGGTACATGCGCGCGCCCGCGGGACCGTAGGGGTCGGGGACGAACCGCTCGGCGGTCAGCGCGGTCCGGCCGAAGTAGCCGCGCGCCACGTTGCCCGCCACGTACAGCTCCCCCACGACGCCGGGCGCCACGGGCTTGAGGCCGGGGCCGAGGACGTAGGTGCGCATATTGCCCAGCGGCGAACCGATCGGCGCGCTGGCCGTGCCCGTCCACGACTCGTCGGCGGTGAAGGTCGTGGCGTAGAACGACTCGGTCTGACCATAGGCGTTGACGACCCGCACGCCGGGAATGACGGCGCGTACGCGCTCCACGAGCGACGCGGGCAGCGCTTCGCCCGCGAACACGACCGCCTCGGCCTCGATCTTCCCGCCGACCTGGTCCAGCAGCTCCGCGAACACCGACGGCACCGTGCTGATGACGCCGCCGCTCCAGCCGCCCCGCTCCCCGATCACCAGCACGTCACGGACCACTTCGAGGATCCCGCCGACGGAGAGGCAGGTGATGGTCTCGAAGACGGAGACGTCGAAGTTCACCGAAGTACCGGCCAGGACACGCGTCCCGGCACCGATGCCCACGGAGTCGGCAAGACGCAGCACACCATTGACCACGTCACGATGGGTGATCGTCACGCCCTTGGGCAGACCGGTGGAACCGGAGGTGTACATCACGTACGCGGCGTTCCCAGGCCGCACCACAGCCCGCTGGACGTCAGGTCCCGGAGCGTCGAAGTCCACGTCCTCCACATACAGGTGCGGCACGTCCGACGCCGGGAGCACGCCCGCGGTGTCGGCGCTGGTCAGCACGAGCTGCGGGCGGGCGTCGGACAGGATGTAGTCGAGCCGGGTGCTGGGGTACTTGGGGTCGATCGGCAGGTAGGCGGCGCCCGCCTTCAGGATGCCCAGCATGCCCACGACCAGGTCGGCGGAGCGCGGCAGGGCCAGGCCCACGATCGTCTCGGGACCAGCACCGCGGGCGACCAGCTCACGGGCGAGGCGCTCGGCCCGCGCGTCCAGCTCGGCGTACGTCAGCTCCAGATCACCGAAGAGGACAGCGGTGGCGTCCGGCACCGCGGCGACCTGCCGCTCCAACAGACCCGGGACCGTCAGCTCGGGCGTCTCCGCCACGGTGTCGTTGAAGCCGCGCAGGACGAGTTCGCGCTCGTGCGCCTCCAGGACGTCCGTCAGGGCGACGGGGCGGTCCGGGTGCGCGGCGAGCTGCTCGACGAGGCGCACGAAGCGGGCCATGACGGCTTCGATCGTGGACCGGTCGAACAGGTCGGTGGCGTACTCCAGGAAGATCAGCAGCCCCGGCTCGTCGGGGTCGTTGAAGAAGTTGAACTCCAGGTCGAACTTGGCCGTGGGCGTCGCAAGCGGGCCGAAGTGCGCCTTGACGCCCGGCAGGTCGAACTCGATCCAGCCGCGGGTCTCCCAGGTGAACATCACCTGGAACAGCGGGTGGTAGGCGGTGGAGCGCTCCGGGTTGAGGATCTCCACGAGGCGCTCGAACGGCGCGTCCTGGTTGTCGTACGCCGTCAGCGCCTTGTGCTGCACCTGGGCGAGGAGCTGCTCGAACGACGGGGTTCCCGCCAGGTCGGCACGGAGCACCCAGGTGTTGACGAAGAAGCCGACGAGTTCGGCGAGGTCGTCGTCGGTGCGGCCCGCGATGGTGGAGCCGATCGCGATGTCCTCGCCCGCGCCGAGCTGCTGGAGCAGGACCGCGAGCGCGGCCTGGAACACCATCGGCGTGGTGACCTCGGCGCGCCTGGCCAGGGCCTCGACCTTGGTGAGCAGGGCGTCGTCGAGGGTGATGCCGAAGCCGTCGCCGTCGCGGCTCGCGGCCGGGGGGCGCGGGCGGTCGGTGGACAGACGCATCGGCTGCGGCACACCGGTCAGCTCGCCGCGCCAGTAGTCGAGCTGGGCGGACAGGACGCTGTCGGGGTCGTCCTCGTCGCCGAGCAGCTCGCGCTGCCACATCGTGTAGTCGACGTACTGGACCGGGAGTTCCTCCCAGTCCGGCGCCCCGCCCCCGACACGGGCCGTGTAGGCGGTGGCCAGGTCGCGGGAGAGCGGCTCGATGGACTCGCCGTCGCTCGCGATGTGGTGGATCAGGAGCAGCAGCCGGTGCTCCCGCTCGTCCACGCGGAACAGGGTGCCGCGGACCGGGATCTCCTCGGAGAGGGTGATCGCGTAGTTGGCGGCCTTCTTGATCGCCTCGTCCAGCTCGTCCTCGCCCACCTCGAACAGCGGGATGTCCAGGCGGACCTCCTCGTCGGGGAGCACGTGCTGGGCGGGGACGCCGTCGGCGTTCTCCACGATGAGGGTGCGCAGGCTCTCGTGCCGCGTGACCACGTCGCGGACCGCCTGGACGAGTGCCTCGACGTCCAGGTCACCCGTGAGCCGGATGAGGAAGGGGACGTTGTACGTCGCCGACGGACCCTCGAACTTGTCGATGAACCACAGTCGCTGCTGTGCGAAGGACAACGGGATCATTACTTGGCACTCCTGTTCATCTTGCGCAGGGCGGGGCGGCTTGCAGCCGATGCGTTCTTCACCGTGCGCGCCAGATCGGCGATGTCGTTGGCCTTGAAGACCGCTCGGATGGGCACGCTGGCCCCAAAGGTCTTGCTGATCCTGCTGGTGAGGCGGGTCGCGAGCAGGGAGTCACCGCCCAGCTCGAAGAAGTCGTCGCTCATGCCGACCCGCTCGACCTTCAGGAGCTGCGCGATCAGCTCGCACAGCTGCTTCTCCTGGGTGGTGGTGGGCGCCACATAGGCGCGGCCCGTCGACTCGGGCGCGGGCAGCCTGGCCTTGTCGACCTTGTTGTTGGCCGTCAGCGGCAGCTCGTCGAGGAGCATGAACACCGCGGGGACCATGTACTCGGGCAGGCTCTGCGACGTGAAGGTGCGCAGCTCCTCCACCGACAGGGCCGCGGACCCGGCGTCGGCATCCGTGGAGCCGCCGCCGGCCTTGACCGGCACGACGTACGCCACCAGCTGCATGCCCTGTCCGGGGGCGCTCTCGTGGGGGACGACCACGGCCTGCGACACGCCGGTGTGCTTCTCCAGGACGGCCTCGGTCTCGCCGGGCTCGATGCGGAAGCCGCGGATCTTGACCTGGGTGTCGGCGCGGCCCTGGAAGGCCAGCTCGCCGTCCTCGGTCCAGGCGACGACGTCGCCGGTGCGGTACATCCGCTCGCCCGGCTCGCCGAACGGGCTGGCCACGAACCGCTCGGAGGTCAGCGGGAGCCGACCGAGGTAGCCGCGGGCGAGACCGGCTCCGGTGAGGTACAGCTCACCGGCGACACCGGGCCCGACGGGGTTGAGGCGGTCGTCGAGGACGTGGGCGCCCATGTTGTCCATGGCCCAGCCGATCGGGATCGGCTCGGTCACGTCCTCGGCGCGGACCATCGGACGGCAGGTGGCGTACGTGGTGGTCTCCGTCGGCCCGTACACGTCGTAGACGGTGATGCCGGGGCAGGCGCGCAGGACCCGGCGGACGGCGGTCGGGGAGACCACCTCACCGCCGGTCCAGACCTCCTTGAGGCCCGTGAAGGCGTCCGGCTGCTCCTCGGCGACCACCCGGAACAGGGCGGAGGTCACGAAGAGCCCGGTGAGCCGCTGCTCCTGGACGACCTTGGCGAGGGCCGGGGCGTCCAGGTGGCCGGGCGGGGCCACCACGACGGTGCCACCGCTGAGCAGCGGCACCCACATCTCGTACGTGGAGGCGTCGAAGGCCAGCGGGGCCTGCTGGAGGACCCGGGTGTGCGCCTCGCTCCGGAAGCGGCGGTCCACGACGAACGCGGCGACGTCGCGATGGCTGACGCAGACGCCCTTGGGCAGACCGGTCGAGCCGGAGGTGTAGAAGGCGCACGCCAGCTGCTCGGGGTGGCCCGCGAGGTCCGGCACCGGACCGGCGAAGGCCCCGGCCAGGGTGGCGAGGGTGTCGCTCTCGTCGAGGACGAGCAGCGGGCCCTCACCCTCCGGCAGCTGCGGCGCGATCCGCTCGTCGGTGACGAGGACGACCGGCGCGGCGTCGCGGAGCATGAAGCGCAGCCGCTCGGCCGGGTAGTCGGGGTCGATGGGCAGATAGGCGCCGCCCGCCTTGAGGATCGCGGTGACGGTCACGATGTACTCGGCGGAGCGCCGCAGGGCCACACCGACCATCGAGTCGCGGACCACACCGCGCTCGCGCAGCACGTGCGCCAGGCGGTTGGACCGCTCATCGAGTTGACGGTACGTCAGTTCGGTGCCGTCGCACACGATCGCGGTGGCGTCGGGGGTCCTGGTCACCTGCTGGGCGAACAGCTCGCCGAGGGTCTGCTCGGGGACCTCGGGGACGTCGTCCGCCGCGAGGCCCGCGTGGAGCTGCTGCCCGGCGGGCTCGGCCGCCATGTCGCCGAGGCGGGCCTCTGGGTCGGCGGCGACCTGCTGGAGCACCCGCCCGTACAGGTCCGCCATCTCCTGCGCCTGCTCACGGCTGAAGAGGTGGTGCTGGTACTGGAGGCTCAGCCGCAGGTAGGCGCCGTCGGGGTAGACGAACACGGCGACCGGGAAGTGGCTCGCGGTGAAGGACCGGATGCCGGTGACGGTGATGCCGGCCGCCGCGCTGGCCTCGCCGATGCCCTCGCGGTCCAGCGGGAACGACTCGAAGCCGATGAGGCTGTCGAACAGGGCCGGGAGCCCGGCGGCGCGCTGGATCTCGGCGAGGCCGTGGTGGTGGTGCTCGAACAGCGTGGCCTGCCGCTCCTGAAGGCCCGTCAGCATCTGGGCGACGCTGTCACCGGGGGCGTAGGGGACGCGCACCGGAAGGGTGTTGAGGAACATGCCGACGATGGAGTCGCCGCCGGGCAGGGTGGCCGGGCGTCCGGCGACCGTGGCGGCGAGCACCACGTCCTGACGGTCGCTCAGGCGGCTGAGCACGATGCCCCAGGCGCCCTGCACGAGGGTGTTGAGGGTGACGCCCACCTCGGCGGCGCGGCGCGGGAGTTCGCGGGCGTCGTCGGCGGGCAGGGGCACGTCGACCTGTCCGATGCCCGCGCTGTCGGCGTCCGGGTCGGTGTCGGGCGCGACCAGGGTGGGCTCCTTGAGCCCGTCGAGCTCGCGGGCCCAGACGTCCGCGGACTCCTGGGGGTCCTGCTCGGCGAGCCAGGCCAGGTACTCGCGGTAGCTGCGGGCCCGGGGCAGCGCCGACGCGTCGCCCTCGGTGGCGTACAGGCGCAGCAGGTCGCGGGTGAGCAGGGGCAGGGACCAGCCGTCGAAGTGGGTGTGGTGGGAGGTGAGGACGAGTTCGTGGCGGTCGGCGGCCAGGGTGAGCAGCGACATGCGCAGCATCGGCGGCGTGACCGGGTCGAAGTGCACCTTCAGGTCGCTCGCCAGGAACTGCTCGTACGCCGAGTCGCGCATGGCCTCGCCGAGGCTGCTGAGGTCGAGGTACTGCCAGGGCACCTCGACGCCGTCGACGACGAGCTGGATCAGTTCGCCCTCGGGTCCGGGGACGTAGGCGGTGCGCAGCACGGGGTGCCGGTCGAGGACGGCCTGGGCCGCGGTCCGCAGGCGGACGTGGTCCACGGGGCCCGACAGCTTGAGGACGTACTGGACCTGGTAGGCGTCGAACTCGGCGCCGGTCTCGCGCGCCATCATCGAGTGCACGAGGAGACCGAGCTGGAGCGGGGAGACGGGCCAGATGTCGGACAGGCCCGGGTAGCGCTGTGTCCAGTCGTCGATGTCGGCCTGGGACACCTTGACCAGGGGGACGTCGGAGGGGGTGAGGCCGCCCGCGTCGGGCTGTTGGGCGTGGCGGGCCAGGCCGTGCAGGGCCTGCACCCACAGGTCGGCCAGCTCCCCGGCCTCGGCCTGGGTGAGGATGCCTTCGGGGGCGGTGAACAGGGCGCCCAGGCGCGGGCCTTCGGGGGTGTCGGTGACGTGGGCGTTGATGTCCAGTTCGGCGTGTGCGGGCATCCGCGGGTCGTGCCCGGCGTCCAGCTCCGCCAGCTCGGCCACGCCCGTGTCCTGGGTGAAGCCCAGACCCCGCAGGTCGGCGGGCATGTCCGCGCCCGCGGAGAACCGGCCCAGGTAGTTGAAGGAGATCTGCCCGCTGCCGTGCTGTCCGAGGACCGCGGCGGTCTGCGGGTTGAGGTGGCGCAGGAGGCCGTAGCCGATGCCCTTGTCGGGCAGGGACAACAGCTGTTCCTTGACGGTCTTGACGACCGTGCCTGCTGCCGGGCCGCCCGCGAACGCCTCGTCCAGATCGATGCCCGCCACGTCCAGACGCACCGGGAAGACACTGGTGAACCAGCCCACC
>NZ_WPNZ01000036.1 GCF_009755605.1 Streptomyces typhae | reverse complement strand
CCATCGGCCGTACAGGACTTTTTCAAAGGAACCTCAACTCACCGGAGTGAGTCGGGGTATCAACATATCTGGCGTTGACTTTTGGCACGCTGTTGAGTTCTCAAGGAACGGACGCTTCCTTTGTACTTACCCGAGAGACTCTCTCAGGCTTTCCTCCGGGCGCTTCCCTTCGGTGTTTCTTTTTGTTTCTCTTGTTCTTGCGTTTCCGACTCTATCAGATCTTTCCGGCTTCCCGTTCCGATCCGATTTCCTCGGTGCTTTCCGGCCTTTCGGCCTTTCGGCGGTGTCGACTCTATCAGATCCTTTCGGGCCTGATTCCCAGTCAACCGGGGTTGTCCTTGCGGCTGTTGGGCCGTTCCGACGTCTCAAACTTTAGCGGACTCTTCCGGCAGTTCCTAATCGGGCCGTTTACCGGTCGCGACAGGATCCGGGGAATGCATTCGGGTACGCCGAAAGCAGTCCCAGAAGGAGATCGTGCAGATGGTTTGAGTGGCCGCCTGAGTGGCGGGAGGTGCTGTCGCAGAACCGTTACGGCTCGGCGGCAACCCGAAGAACCTTACGGATCGGCCAGGTGACTGTCAACCTTCGCCGGTCAGCGGCGTCAGGGAGGCTGCGACGCGGCGCCGGCGCGGGGCCCGGCGCCGTTCAGTCGAGGTCGCTGAGGCGTCCGCCCGCGTCCGGCTGCGCGTCCTCCACGCGGCGGAGGAGCCGGGTCAGCACCTCGCCGAGGACGCCGCGCTCCTCCGCCGAGAGGTCCTGGAGGAGGTCCTCCTCGAAGACCGTGGCGAGGCGCATCGCCTCCAGCCACTTCTCGCGGCCCTCCGCGGTCAGCTCGACGATGACGCGGACGCGGTTGCTCTCGTCGCGCTCCCGGGTGACCAGGCCCTCGCTGACCATGCGGTCGATGCGGTGGGTCATCGCGGCCGGGGTGAGGCCGAGGCGCTTCGCCAGCTCCCCCGGGCCCATGCGGTAGGGGGCGCCGGACAGAACCAGGGCCTTGAGGACTTCCCACTCCGCGTTGCTGATGTCGAGCGTCGCGGTCTGGCGGCCGTACGCGACGTTCATGCGGCGGTTGAGCCGCCCGAGGGCCGAGACGATCTTCTCGACCTGCGGGTCGAGGTCCTGGAACTCCCGCTGATAGGCGGCGATCTGCTCTTCGAGTGTCGGCTCCGAGGGGCCGGGGGTATCGCCCATGGTCGCAGTATGGCACGGGGTCGCTTGCCGTCGAAGTCCTTCGATGTATATTGTTCAAGTCCTAACTTTAGCTTCGAAGTCTTCACTCCTAAGGCAGGTGAAAGGTGACCATGGCGACGGGCGCGATGCGCCGCATCCACGTGGGCAACGCGCTGAGCGCGTTCGGTCTGGGCTTCACCGTCCCCTTCTTGTACGTCTACGTGGCGCAGGTAAGGGACCTGGGCGCGGTGACGGCGGGTCTCGTACTCGCCACGTTCGCCGTGGCCGCCCTCATCGTGCTGCCCTTCTCCGGTCGGGCCATCGACCGGCGCGGGCCGCTGCCCGTCCTCGTGGCCGCGCTGCTCACCGCCGCCGTGGGCGCGCTCAGCCTTGGCCTGGCCGGCAGCGCGCCGCTGGTCCTCGCGTCGGCGGGAGCGCTCGGTGCCGGGCAGGCCGTGATGCAGCCCGCGCTCGCCACGATGATCGTGGAGTGCTCCACCCCTGACACCCGCTCGCGCGCCTTCGCCATGCAGTTCTTCCTGCAGAACCTGGGCCTCGGCGTGGGCGGCCTCATCGGCGGCCAGCTCGTCAAGCACGAGCGGCCGAGCGACTTCACGCTCCTCTTCGCCATCGAGACCGTCATCTTCCTGGTCCTCATCGGCGTCATGCTGACGACCCGCGTCCCCCGCTCGCCGCGCATCGCGGACGCCACTCCGCAGTCCGGCGGCAGCATCAGGGACGTATTCCGCAACCCCGTGATGCTGCAGCTGTGCGTCCTCGGGTTCGTACTGTTCTTCGCCTGCTACGGCCAGTTCGAGTCGGGCCTCTCGGCGTACGGCGTGGAGGCTGCGGGGATCTCCCCGTCCACGCTCGGCATCGCGCTGGCCGCCAACACCGGCGCCATCGTGATCGCCCAGTTCGCCGTCCTGCGCTTCGTCGAGCGCCGCAAGCGCTCGCAGGTGATCGCCGCCGTCGGACTCATCTGGGCGGTGGCGTGGATCGCGGCCGGGTACGCGGGCATGGGCCACGGCAGCCAGGCCATGGCCACCGCCGCGTTCATCTCCACGTACGCGCTCTTCGGCATCGGCGAGACGATGCTCGCGCCGACCGTCGCGCCGCTGGTCGCCGATCTGGCGCCGGAGTCGATGGTCGGCCGGTACAACTCGGCCTTCGCCCTGGTCAAGCAGCTCGCCCTGGCGGTCGGCCCGGCCGTGGGCGGGCCGATGGGTGCCACGCTGCACGCTCCGTACGTGGTGACGTTCCTGCTCTTCTCGCTCGGCATCACCGTGCTCGCGCTGCGCCTCGGCCGGCACCTCAGCCCCGTACAGAACCATCCGTACCAGCACCAGCAGAGGAGCCGGGTGGTGGCGCAGGGCTCACCGGACGCCCCGGAAGCCGTCACCGCGCTCCCCTAGGGCCTGTCGCCTACGCGCGTGGCAGCGCGAACTCGCACCAGACCGCCTTGCCGCCGCCGGGCGTGCGCCGCGCGCCCCAGCTCGAGGCGATCGTGGCGACGATGGCGATGCCACGGCCCGCCTCGTCGGCGGGCTCGGCGCGGCGGCGGCGCGGCAGGTGGTCGTCGCCGTCGGTGACCTCGATGATCAGCCGGCGGTCCGTGCGGCGCAGACGCAGGCGCATCGGCGGGGTGCCGTGCTGGAGGGAATTGGCGACCAGCTCGCTGGCCGCGAGCACGCCGAGGTCGTGCAGGTCGGGCGGGAAGCGCCAGCTGGCGAGGACGCCGGTGGCGAAGGCACGCGCGCGTGGGGCCGCCTCCACGCCGCCGAGCAGCTCCAGGGCGGCGTTGCGGAACAGCTCCGCGTGCACGCCCGTGCGGGAGGGCTGCTGGAGGACGAGCACCGCGACGTCGTCGTCGTGGTCCGCTGTCACGCCGAGGGCGCGGATGAGGCGGTCGCAGACCACCTGGGGCGTGCCCGTGGCCCCGGCCAGGGCGCGCTCCAGGGCCGCCACGCCCTCGTCGATGTCCTCGCTGCGGCGCTCGACCAGGCCGTCGGTGTAGAGCACGGCCGTGGAGCCGGGGCCGAGCGGCACCGACCCGGAGGCGTGCAGCCAGCCGCCGGTGCCGAGGGGCGGGCCCGTGGGCTCCTCGGCGCGGTGGATCGTGCCGTTCTCGGCGCGGACGAGGATCGGCAGATGGCCCGCGGACGCGTACGTGAGGCTGCCCTCGTTCGGGTCGTGCACCGCGTACACACAGGTGGCGATCTGGCTGGCGTCGATCTCCGCGGCGAGGCCGTCGAGCAGCTGGAGCACCTCGTGCGGCGGCAGGTCCAGGCGGGCGTAGGCACGCACGGCGGTGCGGAGCTGGCCCATGACGGCGGCCGCGCGGACGCCGCGCCCCATGACGTCGCCGATGACCAGGGCGGTGCGGCCGCCGCCGAGGGTGATCACGTCGTACCAGTCGCCGCCGACCGCGGCGTCCGTGCCGCCCGGCTGGTAGGTGGCGGCGATGCGGAGGTCGTCGGGCTGTTCCAGCTCCTGGGGCAGGAGTGAACGTTGCAGGGTGACGGCGGTTTCGCGCTGGCTGCGTTCGCTGGCGCGCAGGCGTTCGGCGGCCTCGGCGTGGTCGGTGACGTCGGCGGCGAAGACGAGGACTCCGCCCGAGCCGTCGCCCGCGGCGGCGCCGAACGGCAGGGCGACCGGGGTGCACGTGAAGGTGTAGGAACGGCCGCCGGGGGCCTTGCGGGACTTGACCGTGCGCGGTCTCGCGCTGCGCAGGACCTGGTCGAGGAGCGGCAGCAGCCCGACCGCCTCCAGCTCCGGCAGCGCCTCGCGCGCGGGTGCGCCGAGGGGGCGCGCGCCGAACGCGGCGGCGTACGCGTCGTTGGTGTACGCGACGCGGTGGTCGGGGCCGCGCACGAGCGCGACGAGGGCCGGGATGCTGTCGAGCACCTCCCGGGCCGGCAGTTCGTCGACGACGCCTGCGGGCGCGTCCGCGAGGTGCTCGGCGCGGGCCGCGGGGACGGAGCTCTCGCCCCGCTGTGCCGGGGATCCGCCGGTCTCGGTGCGCGCCGCGGCGCGGCGCTGTGTTCCGGGGAGCCGGGCGCTCCAGCGCGTGAAGTTCACTGCGGTAGGCCTCGTGGTGTCGCTTCTGGATCGGGCGGGGGTGTGCCGGCCGGCGGTCCGGCCGGTGGCGCGGCTGCTGTCGACGCCGCCTCCCGGGAAGACACTGCATGGCACTGCTGGGCGTGGAGCGGTTCGTTCTCTCGGGTGTGCCCGCCCATCATGGTCACACGCACAGTCTGGCCGACAGGACTGACATTCGTCAGACGCCGGACCCGCCTGCGGAGTTCCTGTACGGAGTGTTCACGACTCCTTCGGCCGCTCGCCCCCGGCCGCGAGTTCGAACTCCGCGCGCGGGTGTTCGAGCGACCCCAGGGAGACGATCTCCCGTTTGAAGAGTCCGGACAGGACCCATTCGGCGAGGACCCGGGACTTGCGGTTGACGGTCGGCACCCGGCTCAGGTGGTAGACGCGGTGCATGAACCACGCGGGGTAGCCCCTGAGCTTGCGTCCGTAGACGTGCGCCACGCCCTTGTGGAGGCCTAGGGACGCCACGGAGCCGACGTACTTGTGCGCGTACTCCTGGAGGGGCTGCTGCCGCAGGGAGGCGGTGATGTTCTCGCCGAGGACCTTGGCCTGGCGGACGGCGTGCTGGGCGTTGGGCGCGCACTCCTTGCCGGGTTCGCCCGCGGTCACGTCGGGGACGGCGGCCGCGTCACCGGCGCCCCACGCGTGGGGCGCCCCGTCGACCGCCAGTTCGGCCGTGCACTTCAGGCGGCCGCGTTCGTTCAGGGGCAGATCGGTGGCGGCGAGCAGGGGGTGCGGTTTGACGCCGGCGGTCCACACGACCGTGCGGGTGGGGAAGCGGGCGCCGTCGCTGAGCACGGCGACCCGGTCCTCGCAGGTGTCGAGGCGGGTCTCCAGGCGTACGTCGATGTTGCGTTTGCGCAGCTGGCTGACGGTGTACTTGCCCATCTCCGCGCCGACCTCGGGCAGGATCCGGCCGGAGGCCTCGACGAGGATCCACTTCATGTCCTCGGCCTTGACGTTGTGGTAGTACCGCGAGGCGTAGCGGGCCATGTCCTCCAGTTCGCCGAGCGCCTCCACGCCCGCGTAGCCGCCGCCCACGAAGACGAAGGTCAGCGCGGCGTCGCGGACGGCGGGGTCGCGGGTGGAGGAGGCGATGTCCATCTGCTCGATGACGTGGTTGCGCAGCCCGATGGCCTCCTCGACGGTCTTGAAGCCGATGCCGTGGTCGGCGAGGCCGGGGACGGGCAGGGTGCGCGAGACGGAACCGGGGGCGAGGACCAGTTCGTCGTACGCGATGTCGAGGGCGCCCGTGCCCTCCTCCGCGGTGGCGAGGGTCGTGAAGGACGCCGTGCGCTTGGCGTGGTCGATCGACTGCACCTCGCCGACGATCACCCGGCAGGCGCCGAGGACGCGGCGCAGCGGCACCACGACGTGGCGCGGGGAGATCGATCCCGCCGCGGCTTCGGGCAGGAACGGCTGATACGTCATGTACGGATCGGGGGAGATCACCACGATCTCCACCTCGCCGCGCTTGAGCTCCGGCTTCAGTTTCCGTTGGAGGCACAGCGCGGTGTACATCCCGACGTAGCCACCACCGACAACGAGAATGCGCACAGGTTCCGTCACCATCCCATGACGCACCCGCACTTCGTGTTTGTCCACAGGCTCGACAATTTGTATGACGGGAAGTGCGTGCCGCGACCGCGTCGCCGTGTCCTCGGGGTGGGCAGAATGTGCGCAGGTCAGCGCGCGATGCCGGGGTGGCTGTGCGGGGTGCGATCGGGTGGGAGCCGGTGCGTACTCCGATCGGGGGGCGCCGTGTGCGGAACCCACCTCTTCTGAATTGACTCTGGCTCAACTATGTTCGTGTGACGTCGGGGTGTCGGGGGATGCGCTCGTCGGGTCCGGTTTGTCGGACTCGTGTAGGAGTTCGCCCCCACACACCGGTCAAGTA
This sequence comes from Streptomyces typhae, assembly GCF_009755605.1. Taxonomy (GTDB): domain Bacteria; phylum Actinomycetota; class Actinomycetes; order Streptomycetales; family Streptomycetaceae; genus Streptomyces; species Streptomyces typhae. The sequence goes on along the minus strand of NZ_WPNZ01000036.1, from coordinate 71,019 downwards.
TGGCGGGGAGAGTCTCCGGGGGGAGACGTCATTACCGGGGGAACGTATATGCACATTCAGGACACTCACTGGACTTCTGCCACAGCGTCGGCTGCCGCCGTCGCCCACGGTGGAAACGGCCGCGAGCATGCGGACGGACCGCGTTCGACACCGCTGCGCGTGGACGCGCAGCGGAATCTCGAACACGTGCTGCGTGCGGCCCGTGAGGTATTCGGAGAGCTGGGGTACGGCGCGCCGATGGAGGACGTGGCACGGCGCGCCCGCGTGGGAGTGGGCACGGTCTACCGCCGCTTCCCCAGCAAGGACGTACTGGTGCGACGGATAGCCGAGGAGGAGACCTCCCGGCTGACGGAACAGGCCCGCGCGGCCCTGGGCCAGGAGGACGAGCCGTGGTCGGCGCTCTCGCGCTTCCTGCGGACGTCCGTGGCCTCGGGCGCGGGCAGGCTGCTGCCGCCGCAGGTGCTGCGCGTCGGAGTCGACGACGTGGCCGACGGCGGGGAGGTGCCCGGAGCCCGGGTGCCGCAGCAGCGGCAGGTGTCCACCCTGTCGTCGCCGGAGCTGCGCCTGGTGGAACAGCGCACGGCACCGGCGGTGGAGCACGACGACGCGGGCGCCTCGGCGCTGCTCGACGTCGTGGGACGCCTGGTCGAGCGGGCGCGGGCCGCGGGTGAGCTGCGCGCGGACGTGACCGTGTCGGACGTGCTGCTCGTGATCGCCACGGCGGCACCCTCGTTGCCGGACGCCGCGCAGCAGGCGGCGGCCTCGTCGCGGCTGCTCGACATCCTGCTCGAGGGGCTCCGGTCCCGGCCCTCGTAACGCGGGCCTGCCTTTGGGCTGCTCAACTCCCGTTTACATGACGGGAGTTGAGCATTCCCTGAGCATTCCCCGAATGGGTGAACAGTAGCGCCCGATTGCGGGAACTCGCCCCGGACGGGTGGTTGCTCGTCGTCACTGTTCGGCGGAGCGCGGCCTTGTGGCACTCTTGCCCGGTGTTCGGGTCCGAGTGTGCATGCGGAGGCTTTCCGCGATGAGTGTTGACGGGCGGGACGAGCCCACCCCCGGTGGGGGTGACCCGGACGGGTCCTCGCACCGGCAGGTGCCGAACCAGGGCGGTCCGGGCGGCAGCAGCGGCGCCGCGGGGTCCGGCTCCGCGAGCTCCGGTACCGGCCCTGCGGGCCCGAGGTCCAGTTCCGGCTCCAGCTCCAGCTCCAGCTCCAGCGTGCCCAGTCAGCGCGAGCGCGGACCCGAGGACGACGGTCCGGTTCCGATGCCGGTGTCGATGCCAGTGCCAACGCCGATGCCGATGCCGATGCCGATGCCGATGCCGCCGGGAGCTTCACAGGGGACTTCGGAAACCGGCGTTCCAGGGGCACGGTCCGGCTCCGGTGACGCCCCGCCGCCCGACGCCGACCTGATCGCGCGGATGCGGGCGGGCGACGACACGGCGTACGAGGAGCTGTACCGCAGGCACGCCGAAGCGGTCCGCCGCTACGCCCGTACCTGCTGCCGCGACGCCCACACCGCCGACGACCTCATGGCCGAGGTCTTCGCCCGCATGCTGGGGGCCGTACGGTCCGGTTCCGGGCCCGAGCACGCGGTGCGCGCCTATCTGCTGACCACGGTGCGGCGCGTCGCGGCCGGCTGGACGAAGTCGGCGAAGCGAGAGCAACTGGTCGACGACTTCGCGGTGTTCGCCGCGCAGGCCGCCCGCGACTCCGACGTCCTCGACGACGACACCCTGGAGCTCGGCGCCGACGTGCGCGCCATGCACGAGGCGGAGCAGTCCCTCGCCATGCAGGCCTTCCGCAGCCTGCCCGAGCGCTGGCAGGCCGTGCTGTGGCACACGGAGGTCGAGGACGAGTCGCCGAGCGAGGTCGCCACACTCTTCGGCCTCGACGCCAACGGCACCCGGGTACTCGCGAGCCGCGCCCGCGAGGGCCTCAAGCAGGCCTACCTCCAGGCCCACGTGAGCACCACCCGCACCGAGAACGAGGAGTGCGCCCGCTACGCCGACCGCCTCGGCGCCTACGCTCGCGGCGGCCTGCGCACCCGGGCCGAGCGGGGTCTGCGCAAGCATCTGGAGGAGTGCGCCGCCTGCCGACTGGCCGCGGGCCAGATCAAGGAAGTCGCCAGCGGCATCCCCGCGGTCGTGCCGATCGCCGTCATCGGCTGGTTCGGCACCGCCGGATACGCGAAGGTGGCCGCGCTCGTCGGCGGTGGCGCCGCGGGCGCGGGCGCGGCGGGGGCCGCCGGGTCCGCGGTGGGCGGTGGCTCGGCAGGGGCGGGGGCCGGGGGCGGGGCCGCGTCCGAGGGGCTCGGCGCGCCCGCCAAGGCCGCCATCGCCGCGGGAGTGGTTGTCGCGGCCGCGGTCGCCGTGGCGCTCGCGCTCGCAGGTGACCCGAAGCCCGAGGAGAAACCGGCGGCGAAACCCCCCGCCGTCGAACCCCGCCTCCCCGGCAATCCGCAGCCGCCGCCCCCCAGGGCCGAGCCGGAACCGGCACCGAAGCCCCCGGTCCCGGCGGCGAAGCCCAGGCCCGCGCCCGAGCCCACCCGGCCGCCGAAACCGGAACCCACCCCTGAGCCGACCCGGAAACCGGCCCCGAAGCCGACCCCGACCACGGCCCCGACTCCGCGGCCGAAGCCGCCGCCGCAGAAGCCCGCGCCCGAGCCGCCGCCCCCGCCGAAGCCGACGCCCACCCCGTCGAAGCCCCGGCCGAAGCCCCCACCCCCGCCGCCGCCCGCGCCCGTCGTCTACCACTGGAACCAGCTCACGTACGGGCTCCTCGGCGACGGCACCAAACCCGAGATGCGGCTCGGCCAGAGCAGCTGGGTGTGGCAGCGCGACGGCATGGACATCGGTGACAAGCACTACGGCCACGGCGTCACCGTGCACGGCAGGTCCTCGGTCACCATCGACCTCAACCGCGCCTGCTCGTCCTACGACGCGCTCGTGGGCGTCGACGACATGACGATGGGGCTCGGCAGGGTGCGCTTCTCCGTGTACGCCGACGGGGTGCGGCTGTGGCGCTCCCCGCTGGTCGAGGGCGGCGATCCGGCGGTGCCCGTACGGGTCGGCCTGAGCGGGCGCAAGACGATCCGCCTGGTCGTCGAACCCCACACCGGGTTCGACACGGTGACCCTGGCGGACTGGGCCCGGTCCCGGCTCAGCTGCCGGTAGCCGCCGCGGCCAGTTCCTCCTGGGCCTGGTCCATGGTCAGCGCGCGGCCCGCGGCCGTCTCCCGTTCGTACGCGGCCTCGCCGAGAGCCGTGGTGATCTCCCGTACCAGGTGTTCGACGTCGGACCGCTCCGGCATGGGGCGGGCGAGGTCGCCGCGCCAGCGGGTGGCGAACGCCAGGAGCCGGGCGGCGCGCGCGTGGTCGCCGGAGCGGGACGTGAGCACAGCCGCCACGTCCACCAGGGTGGCGACGACCGCCTCCGAGCAGCGGGTGCGCAGCGCCTGCGGCAGGACGTCGACGAGGAGGGCGAGCCCCGCCGCAGGCCCGGACTCGGCGGCCGTGATCCGGGCCCGCACCGCGCCGAGACCGGCGGCGAAGTGCGGCGGCGGGGTTCCGCGCGCGGCCTCCGCACCGGCCGCGTCGCACAGGGTCCTGGCCCGCTCCACGTCGCCGTCGCGCAGCGCCATGTCGGCGCTCATCAGGCAGACGAAGGCGCGGGAGTCCGTCACTCCGTACCGGTCGGCCGCTTCGGCAGCCGCCTCCAGGCCCTTCTCGGCGAGGTCGCGGTCGCCCGCGCGGTAGGCGATCTCCGCGAGCCTGGCGATCAGGAAGGGGCCCTCGGCGTAGGCGCCCACCTCGTGCGCGAGCCGCAGGGCCTCCTCGTACTCCAGCCGCGCCTCCTCGTGCCGGCTGCGCGCCATCGCCGCCTCGCCCGCCGCGCCGCACACCTGCGCGCGCAGCCACCGGTCCCCGACCCGCCGGCTCAGCTCGCGCAGCTCCGCGAGGTCCTCGTCGACCTCCAGGAGGTTGCCCTGCTGGTCCACGGCGGTGTGCACCCGGAACATCAGGGTGATCGCGACCTCCCAGTCACCGCCGAACCGGCGGCAGTTGGCCGTCGCCAGGTCCAGATAGCCGAGGACCTCGGTGGGCTCGTCCACGAAGTACAGCGTGAACGGCCACACGAGGCCCGGGAACCTGCCGCTCGCGGGCACCGGCCGGGTGAAGAGGTCCCGTACCCGCAGGATGTACGCCACGTCCGGCTTGTTGCCCACCACCTCCGTGGGCCTGGACTCCACCGTCAGGAACACATGCAGCAGCCGCAGGCTCATACGCGGCCAGAACCGCGGGGTGTCCGGGTCCGCGCGGTGGGCCTCCAGGTCCGCGTCGAGGCCTGCGGCGCCCGTGCCGAAAGGTGAGCCGGTCGGCAGGTCCGCGCGGCCTCCGCCGCTCCCGGTCCCGGTGCCGGCCCCGGTTGTGCTCCCGGTCCCGGTCGTGCTCGCGGCTGGCGGGGGCACCGTCAGCGCGAGTACGCGCTCGGCCCACTCCGATCCCTCGACGCGGTAGTTGCGCAGCCACCAGAACCAGCCCAGGGCCAGGGCGAGCGCGACGGCGAGGTCCTCGTCGCGGGCCTCGATGGCGCGCTGAAGCACCGCGCGCAGATTGTCGAGCTCCGTCTCCAGGCGGTGGATCCAGGGCAGTTGCTCGGCGGAGCGCAGCAGCGGCTCGGCGGTCTCGGCCAACGCGAGGAAGTACGCGGCGTGACGCCGCTCGGCCGCGGCGCGCAGAGCGGGCGCCTCGGCCGCGCGCTCCGCCGCGTACTCGTGGATGGTCTCCAGGAGGCGGTAGCGCATGCCGGGCGGGGGCAGCCGGGGAGTTCCGTGGCCGGGGGTGTCCGCGTCGTCCGGAGGCACGGGGCTGTCCGAGCGCATGGGGCTGTCCGGACGTGCGGGACTGTCCGAGCGCACGACGCCGTCCGGACGCACAAGGCTGTCCGGACGCACGGGATCGCCGGAACGCCCCAGGCCATCCGAACGCGCGGGATCGTCCGAACGCCCGGGATCGCCCTCCGCACGCACAAGGCTGTCCGGACGCACGGGATCGCCGGAACGCCCCGGGCCATCCGAACGCCCGGGATCGTCCGAACGCCCGGGATCGCCCTCCGCACGCACAAGGCTGTCCGGACGCGCGGGATCGCCCTCCGCGTCGTACGGCGTGGCGATGATCAGGGACTTGTCGACGAGGGCGCCGAGGAGGTCCGTCGCGGGGCCCGAGCAGACGGCCTCGGCGGCCTCCAGGTCCCAGCCGCCCGCGAAGACGGACACCTCGCGCAGCACCGTGCGCTCGGCGTCGTCGAGCAGGTCCCAGGACCAGTCGACGACGGCCCGCAGGGTCTGCTGGCGCGGCAGGACCGTGCGGGCGCCGCTGGTGAGGAGGCGGAAGCGGTCGTCGAGGCGGTCGGCGATCTGCCGGGGCGTGAGCAGCCGCAGCCGGGCGGCGGCCAGCTCGATGGCCAGGGGCAGGCCGTCGAGACGGCGGCAGATCTCGGCGACGGCCTCGGCCTCGCCCGCCGGGTCGAAGCCGGGGCGCACGGCTGCCGCCCGCTCGGCGAACAGACGGTGCGCCGGGTCCGGCGGGAGCGGCTCGACGGGGCGTACGCGCTCGCCGGGGACGCCCAGGGGTTCGCGGCTCGTCGCGAGGACCGTGAGCCCCGGGCAGCGGGTGAGGAGGGTCTCCGCCAACTCGGCGGCGGCATCGATCACATGCTCGCAGTTGTCAAGGATCAGGAGCAGGCTGCGCTGCGCGCAGTACTCGACGAGCTGGGCCACCGGGTCGCCCTGCGGGGCGGTCAGCTCACTGGTCCGCAGCACGATCTCGCGCAGGCCGAGCGCGCTGACGACGGCGCCGGGGACCGCCTCCGGCCGGTCGAGCGGGGCGAGCTCGGCCAGCCACGCGCTCGGATGCCCGGCGGCGGCTTCCTCGGCGAGACGGGTCTTGCCGGAACCGCCCGGTCCGGTGAGCGTGACGAGGCGGGCTCCGCACATGTCCGAACGGATGGCGGCGAGTTCGGGTTCCCGCCCGACGAAGGAGTTCAGGCGGGGGCGGAGGTTGCCTTTGCGGTCGGTGGGAGGTTGGGGGGCGGTGGGTGCCGTATCCGTCGCGGGACTCGGGCCGACTGCGGGACTCGGGCCGGCCTCGGAACTCGGGCCGGCCGCGGGTGTTGCCCCCACCGCGGGTGCCGTCCCCGCCTCGGCCGTCGGTGCCACCGCGGCCTTCGGCGCCGCCAGGAGTTCGGCGTGCAGGGTTCGCAGGTCCTGGCCCGGGTCGGTGCCGAGGCCTTCGGCGAGGGTGCGGCGGGCGTCCTCGTACGCGGCGAGCGCGTCGGCCCCCCGGCCCGCGTCGCGCAGGGCGCGGATGAGCTGGGCGTGCAGGGACTCGTCGTACGGGTGGTCGGCGACGAGTTCCCTCAGCTCGGGCAGTACGTCGGTGCCGTGGCCGAGCAGCAGGTCCGCGGTGATCCGCGCGCGGACGGCTTCCTGGCGCCGGGCCTCCGGGCGGGTGGCCGCCGTGCGGTCGGGCAGGTCGGCGAGGGCGGGGCCGTGCCACAGGGCGAGGGCCTCGCGCAGGACGCGGGCGGCTGTCGCCGGGTCGTCGCGGTCCAGGGCGGCGATGCCCTCGCGGGTGCGGTGTTCGAAGCGGTGCAGGTCGACTTCGTCGGGGGCGGCGGTGAGGCGGTAGCCGCCGGGGCCGGAGGCGATGGTGTGCCTGCCGAGGGCTCGGCGGAGGCGGCCCACCAGGGCCTGGAGGGCGGCGGGGGCGTCGGTGGGTGGGCTGTCCGCCCAGACGTCGTCGATGAGGGTGTCCACCGGGACGGTGCGGCTGGGGTGGAGGGCCAGCGCCGCGAGGAGCGACCGCAGGCGGGGGCCTCCCACGGGCAGGGGTGCCCCTTCGTCGTCGTACGCCTCCGTGGCGCCCAGGATCCGGTACCGCACAAAGCCATTCTGTCCTGGGCCGCGGGTCCTGGTACGGATCACACCCCTCCCCCCACATCACGGCCACCGCAGGTGTGGGCTGTGCCCACCCGTTCCGCCCCTGGCGGACCAGTTGCCCACAGAAGGGGGGCGGCCACGGGACGGACGCCGACGCGCCTCAGGCGACACCGGTGCGCACGGCGTACGCGCACGTGCGGGCCGGGCAGGACAGCCCCTGCCGACGGCGAGCCGAATGCGCCGGTAAACGGGCGGGCGGGTGGGAGAGGATCCGGCGCGCAGCGCCGGGACAGTCGTCAGCAGCTATGGGACGGACACCGACGCACCGGTGAACGAGCGGGTGGGAGGGCATCCGCCGCGCAGCGGCGGGCCAGAACCGCGCAGCCTCAGCGGCCGGCGCCGAGCGCACCACGCTGCGGCACCACCGACCCCGTGGGCACAGCCCGCTGCCGGGCGGGCGTACCCGTCCAGCAGGTCCCCCGGCGGGCGAGGAGCCGCCGCAGCCATATCTCCACGGCGACGAGGTCGGCGAGGCCGTCCAGGGGAAGGGCCTCGCCCTCCGCGGCGGCCCGCAGCGCCTTGCGGACGACGCGGGCCTCGACCAGGCCCGCCTGGGCGAGCAGCGGAGTGTCGAAGAGGCCGACGAGGCCGTCCGCGGCGACGCGCAGCCCCGTACGGGCGGCGGCGGCCGCGGAGGCGTGCGAGGGGGCACCCCAGCCGGGCGGGAGCTCGGTGACGCCGGCGCCTTCGAGGACCGTACGGAGGATGGCGGCACGGGCACCGGGCTGCACCCGCAGGGACTCGGGGAGCGCCCGGCACGCGCGTACCACCTGGTTGTCGAGGAACGGCGCGTGCAGCCGCTGGAAGCGGACCTCGGCGGCCTGCTCCAGGACGCGCAGGTCCGCCGCGTGCCGGAAGAGCGCAGCCCGCGCTCGGAACTCTCCGGGCCGCTGCCCGGGTCCCGGCCCCGGCCGCATCGCCGTCTCCTGGAGACGAACCGATACTTCTGCGAGGGCCTCACCGGTGAGCCAGCGCGCGGCGGGCCCGGGTCTGGCCCACGCGAGCGCGGCGAGCGAGGCGCCGACGGCCCCGCCGGGCTCGTCGAAGGAGCGGTGCAGGAGCCGTTCGGCGAGGGCCTTGACGCCCGCGCGGTGCGTGGTCCTGGCGAGCTTGCGCGCGGCGCCGTACACGCGCGCGGGCACCATGACGGACCCCTCGGCCTTGGCGAGCGCGGTCACGGGCCGCACCAGATACCGACGCTTGCGGTCCATCAGGAGGTCGGCGAGGCGGGCCGGGTGGGCGTCGAGGACCTGCCGGGCGCCGTGGCCCGTGAAGTGGTCGGCGCTGCCCGCGGCGAGCCGCAGGCGGTGTCTCTGGGCGGTGACGATGACGCCGCTGGGCTCGTCGGTCAGGGGCCCGTCGAGGTCGGCGTACGGGAGCGCCTCCTCGCCCGCGGCGACGACGACGTGGTGCAGCCGCGGGTTGGCGGCGATGGCGCCCGCCCGCTCCAGTTCGGCCTCGCGGCCGCCCGACACCAGGTCGTTGAAGGTGACGGCGAGCAGCCGCTCCCCGGCGCCCGTGCCGTGCCCGAGGACCGTACCGGGCATCCCCGGCAGACCGGCGGCAAGGAGGGCGAGGGTTCCCGACGCGGGCCCTCCGGAGAGGTCGGCCCCGATGCCGGGCACCGGCATGCCGCGGGCGGCCCGCCGCTCGGCGGGCCCCATGCCGGGTACGGGTCCGGGGTCGATGTCCGTGCCGGGGACGTGGCGTGGCGCGCGCAGGCGCGCGCGTACCGCGTCGACGAGGGCGTCCCTGACGCCGCCGAGGGCGTCCGCCTCGTCGGCGGCGGGCGCGGCGACGGCGAGCGAGGCGACGGGTTCGTACCCGGCGATCTCCCGTGCACCCGCGCGGAGGACGAGCGCGTGCCCCGGCGGTACCCGGCGCACGTCCTGGTAGGGCGTCGAGTCGTGCAGCGCCTCGGGGACGTCGGGGGCCGCGAGGAGCGCCGCGAGGTGCCCGATGTCGAGGTGGGCCTCGATGAGGTCGGCGAGGGGCAGCGCGGCCGTCGCGTACGCGGTGCCCTCCGCCCAGGGGGTGTAGAACACCGGCCGCGCCCCCGCCAGGTCACCGGCGATCATCACGCGGCGGCCGACCTGGACGACGGCCGTGTAGCTGCCGGGCCAGGCCGTGAGGTGCCGCAGGGCGCCGCCGCGGGCGGCGAACAGGCTGACGCGCAGTTCCTCGTCGCTGGCGCCGCAGGTGCCGAGGACGGCGATGCGGGTGCGGTCGTCGGCCTTCACCGTGCGGACCTCGTCGGGGCGCCAGTCGCCGACCGCCCACAGGGGGTCGGGGTCGCCCCAAAGGAGCTGGGAGCCCACGGGGTGCAGCGTCTCGCCGTCGTCACCCGTGGCGCCCGCCGTGCCCAGGGCGGCTGAAGGCCTCGTGGTGGTACTGCTCCACCCCACCAACCACCGCATCGCCGCCTCCACAGGCTGTGGACGGCCGGTACGCGCAGGAACTGGCCCGCACCTGGTCCGCCCGAGTACGGAAACCGGGTGCGGGGACCGTGAACGGCACCAGTGCGCCCGGGAACCGAGGGACCGGGGTCCCATGCTGCCACGAAGGAGGCGCACAAGAGGGGCACGGGAGGAGCCCGAAGGGCGCTCGCACCGGCGCGAACGCGCCCCGGGTGATCCATTGTTGATGCGGCAACGGCATCAACAAGGGGACGTGGGACGGCTGAAGCGCACTTTCGAGGGGGCGTTTTTCGGCCAAATCAGCCATGGCCGAACACGCCCCACCGCGCCGTACCACCCACGCACAGCCCGGGAGGCGGCATACGCCTCCCGGACCGGTCCGCCGCCCGCGGGGATGGAGGCGGCGGTGTCCCCCAGCCCGCTGACTCCAGCGCAACGGGCCGACCCACGCCTCACCATGGAAACGCTCCCCTCGTGGCCGGAGAAGAGCGCACACACGGGCGCACGGCCACACGGCCGGAGCACGCCGTGGAACCGCCGTACTCCCGTACGGACAACAATCTCGCCATACGGAACTGCGCCTCTTAACGCTTGGGATCCGTCGAACTACGCTGGGTGTGCTGCTGTTTTCGCGGAGGCATATTCCTGGGGGCTCGGCCAAGTGCTCTTGCGGCCGGGGAACGGGCCGTGGCGCGCGACACGCCGACGGACCGGGCACCCAGTCGCTGTCCCCGGGAGAACACAGCACGAATGCCGCGCGGTCCAGCCACTGCCCGGCAGCCGTCTGTGTCGAGGGGTGGCGCATGTCCAGGGAGCAACGCGGGCCGAACGAAAAGCTCGGCACCGTTCTCGCCCTCGCGGGAATCAGCAACGCGGGACTCGCACGCCGGGTCAACGACCTCGGCGCACAGCGCGGGTTGACGCTTCGTTACGACAAGACGTCGGTGGCGCGGTGGGTGTCCAAGGGCATGGTGCCGCAGGGCGCCGCCCCGCATCTCATCGCCGCCGCCATCGGACAGAAACTCGGCCGCCCCGTGCCGCTGCACGAGATCGGCCTCGCCGACGCGGACCCGGCGCCCGAAGTGGGCCTCGCCTTCCCGCGCGACGTCGGCGCCGCGGTGAAGTCGGCCACCGAGCTGTACCGCCTGGACCTGGCGGGGCGCCGCACCGGCGGCGGCATCTGGCAGTCGCTCGCCGGATCCTTCGCGGTCAGCGCGTACGCCACGCCCGCGTCCCGCTGGCTCATAACCCCGGCCGACAGCTCCGTCGCGCGCGACGCCTCCCAGGACGGGCCCCGCGACACGGCCCACCAGGACGACGGCGGACCGCCGATGAAGGTCGGCCACAGCGACGTGCTCAAACTGCGGGAGGCGGCCGAGGACGCCCGCCGCTGGGACTCCAAGTACGGCGGTGGCGACTGGCGTTCCTCGATGGTCCCCGAGTGCCTGCGGGTGGAGGCGGCGCCGCTGCTCCTCGGCTCGTACTCCGACGAGGTCGGCCGCGCCCTCTTCGGGGCCAGCGCGGAGCTGACCCGGCTCGCCGGGTGGATGGCCTTCGACACCGGCCAGCAGGAAGCCGCCCAGCGGTACTACATCCAGGCCCTGCGGCTCGCCCGCGCGGCCGCCGACGTGCCCCTCGGGGGGTACGTCCTCGCGTCCATGTCGCTCCAGGCCACCTACCGCGGCTTCGGCGACGAGGGCGTGGACCTGGCGCAGGCCGCGCTCGAACGCAACCGCGGCCTCGCCACCGCGCGGACCATGAGCTTCTTCCGTCTGGTCGAGGCACGCGCGCACGCGCGCGCCAACGACGCGCCCGCAGCCGGCGCCGCCCTGCGGGCCGCCGAGGGCTGGCTGGAGCGCGCCAGGGACGGCGACAACGACCCCTCGTGGCTCGGCTTCTACGGCTACGACCGCTTCGCCGCGGACGCCGCCGAGTGCTACCGCGACCTGAAGGCGCCGCGGCAGGTGCGGCGCTTCACCGAGCAGGCCTTGTCCCGGCCGACCGAGGAGTTCGTGCGCTCGCACGGCTTACGGCTGGTGGTGTCCGCGGTGGCCGAGCTGGAGTCGGGGAACCTCGACGCGGCGTGCGAGCAGGGCGTGCGCGCCGTGGAGGTCGCCGGACGCATCTCGTCCGCGCGCACCACGGAGTACGTGAAGGACCTGCTGCACCGCCTCGAACCCTACGGGCACGAGCCGCGGGTGGCGGAGCTGCGCGAGCGTGCACGGCCGCTCCTTGTCGCCCCCGCGTAGCTCCGGGGCCGACGGTCCGCCGCGTGTGTGCCGCACGCCTCAGTGCCGGCCCTCTCCCGGCAGGTTTGCGGACGTTGTCAGTGGTGCAGGGCAGTATCGGGGGCGGGAGGTGCAAGGGTGATGGGTCGGGGTGCAGCCGTGAGGTACGACTGTGACGTGCTCGTGGTCGGCGGCGGGATCGTCGGGCTCGCGACGGCGTACGCCCTCACCCGGGCCCGCCCCGGCACCCGTGTCACGGTCCTGGAGAAGGAGCCGGGCCCGGCACGGCACCAGACGGGGCGCAACAGCGGCGTCATCCACAGCGGGATCTACTACCGCCCCGGCTCCCTGAAGGCCCAGTACGCCGTGCGCGGCGCCGCCGAGATGATCAAGTTCTGCGCGGAGTACGGCATCGCGCACGAGGTCACCGGCAAGCTGATCGTCGCCACCGACCGCGCCGAGCTGCCCCGCCTGCACGCCCTGGTCCAGCGCGGCCGGGAGAACGGCATCCCGGTCCGCGAGCTGGGCCCCGCCCAGATCGCCGCGTACGAACCGTGCGTGCGCGGCCTCGCCGCCATCCATGTGGGCACCACCGGCATCTGCGACTACGGGGCCGTCGCGGCCCAGCTGGCCCAGGCCTCCGGCGTCGAGGTGCGGTACGGCGCGGCGGCCGTGCGCATCGACCGCCGCGCGGACCTCGGGGTCGCCGTGCGCACCGCCGCGGGCGACGTCGTCCGCGGGCGGGTCCTCGTGAACTGCGCCGGGCTGCACTGCGACAGCGTCGCCCGGATGACGGGCGACGACCCCGGCATGCGGATCGTCCCCTTCCGGGGGGAGTACTTCACCCTCGCCCGGCCCGGTCTCGTCCGCGGCCTGGTCTATCCCGTCCCCGACCCCGCCTTCCCCTTCCTCGGCGTCCATCTCACCCGGGGCATCGACGGCGGGGTGCACGTGGGGCCGAACGCGGTGCCCGCGCTGGCCCGCGAGGGGTACGACTGGTCCGTGGTGCGGCCCCGCGAGCTCGCCGGGACGCTTCGGTGGCCCGGGTCCTGGCAGATCGCCCGGCGGCACTGGCGGTACGGGGCCGGGGAGCTGCGGCGCTCCCTCTCCAAGGGGGCCTTCGCCGATGCCGTGCGGCGGCTGCTGCCCGCTGTGCGGGCCGAGGATCTCGTGCCGTCGGCGGCGGGGGTGCGGGCACAGGCCGTCCTGCGGGACGGGACGCTCGTCGACGACTTCCTCTTCCGGGAGTCGGCGCGCGCCGTACACGTCCTGAACGCGCCCTCGCCCGCCGCGACGGCGTCCCTCCCCATCGGCCGGGAGGTGGCCCGCCGGGCCCTGGCCGTGCTGTAGGCCTTGCGGGGGCGCTCCCCAGTCCCGCCCCTTCCCGAAACTGGGGCTCCGCCCCAGACCCCGTATCGGCCTGCGGCCTCGTCCTCAATCGCCGGACGGGCTCAAAATCTCGCCGCTGCGGCACAGTCTCAGCCCGTCCGGCGTTTGAGGACGAGGCGCGAAGCGCCGATAAGGCTGGGGTCCATGGGGCGCAGCGCCCCTGGTTTCGGGAAGGGGCGGGGTTGGGGAGCCCCCGGCAAGGCCCCGCCCCGACTAAAATCGAGGCACTGTGTCTGAGAACTCCCGCCCGAAGGGCACCCCGCGCTTCCCCGAAGGTCCCACCCCCGACCCCACGGGGTCGCAGTTCGAGCGGCGGATCCGCAGCTTCACGCCGCGCCGCAGCCGCGTCACGACCGCCCAGGGCGACGCCCTGCGCCGTCTGTGGCAGGTGTGGGGCCTGGACATCGACGGCAAGGAAGTCCTGGACCTGCCCGCCCTCTTCCAGCAGCCGGGGACCCCGCGGCCGGGGGCACCGCGCCCCGTCGTCCTGGAGATCGGCTTCGGCATGGGCGAAGCCACCGCGCAGATGGCCGCCGCCGACCCGGACACGGACATCCTGGCCGTGGACGTGCACACCCCGGGCCAGGGGAACCTCCTCAACCTCGCCGAGCGGAACGGACTGACCAACGTCCGGGTCGCCAACGGCGACGCCGTCGTCCTGCTGCGCGACATGCTCGCCCCGGAGTCCCTCGACGGCGTCCGCGTCTACTTCCCGGACCCCTGGCCCAAGGCCCGGCACAACAAGCGCCGCCTGATCCAGCCGGAGTTCCTCTCCCTGCTCGCCCCCCGCCTGAAGCCGGGCGGCCTGCTGCACTGCGCCACGGACTGGGAGCCGTACGCCGAGCACATGATGGAGGTCCTGAGCGCGCACCCGGACTTCGAGAACACCCGGCCGGACGGCGAGTTCGCCCCCCGGCCCGACTTCCGGCCGCTGACCCGCTTCGAGGGCCAGGGCCTCAGGAAGGGCCACGTCGTCCACGACCTGCTGTTCCGCCGTGCGGTCACCCTCACGGAGCACGCGGAAGCGGGCACCGGGACCCCCGCAGCCTCCCAGGACCCCCTGGACCCGGCAGGCGACTGAGGCCCAGGGTCCCCGAGGCACCGTCGCGGTCCGCCGCAACCCTCGTTACTGTCAAAGTCGTGGCCACCAGTCCCGCGAACCCGACATACCCGACGCAGCCCGCCGGGCCCGCCGGGTCATCGGGCACGTCGGTGAACCGGCATCCGCACTGGTGGCAGCTCAGAGCGATCCGGGTGGGCGCCCTCGTCACCCTGCTCGCGCTCTCCGGTCTGGTGATCCTCGCCCTGGTGCGCAGGCAGACCGGCACCGAGGGGTTCCTGGTCGGACTCGGCCTCGCCACGCTGCCGGTGCCGCTGCTCGTCGCCGCGTTCCGGTGGCTGGACCGGGTGGCGCCGGGCCCCTGGCGGAACCTGGTGTTCGCCTTCGCCTGGGGGGCGTGCGCGGCCGCCCTGATAGCGATCGTCGCGAACAGTTTCGCGACCCAGTGGATAGCCACCGCCACCGCCGACCCGACCAGCGCCGACACGCTCGGCGCGACCGTCATAGCCCCGATCGTCGAGGAGACCGCGAAGGCGGCGGCCGTGCTGCTCGTCTTCCTCTTCCGCAGATCCGACTTCACCGGTGTCGTCGACGGCTTCGTCATAGCGGGCGTCACCGCCACCGGCTTCGCCTTCACCGAGAACATCCTCTATCTCGGCAACGCCTTCGGCACCGACCAGCTCAGCGGCGAGAGCGGCCTCGCCTCGGTGACGGCGGCGACCTTCTTCGTCCGCGTCGTCATGTCGCCGTTCGCGCACCCCCTGTTCACCGTGCTCACCGGCATCGGCTTCGGCATCGCGGCCCTCAGCGGCGAGCGGCACACGGCGCGCCGGGTGCTCGTGCCGCTCGTGGGACTGCTGCTCGCGATGGGCACGCACGCCTTCTGGAACGGCTCGGCGAGCTTCGGCGAGTACGGCTTCTTCGTCGTCTACGCGACCTTCATGCTGCCGGTGTTCGGGCTGCTCACCTGGCTCGCCGTCTGGCTGCGGCGGCGCGAGCTCGCCGTCGTGCGGGCCGAGCTGCCCGCCTATGTGGTGGCGGGCTGGCTCACCGCGGCCGAGCCGTTCGCGCTCGGCTCGATGCGCGCGCGGACCCTCGCCCGTGACTACGCCGCGTACCACCTGGGCAGGCCCGCGGGCCGTGCCGTCGTCGCCTACGAGACGTACGCGACCTCCCTCGCCCTGCTGCGGCACCGGGCCCACCGCGGCCGGGCCCGTGCCGACTTCGCCGTGCGCGAGCGGGAGCTGCTCGACGCCCTGTGGGAGCGGCGCGAGGTGGCGCGTCCCGCCCTCGCGTACGCGGCCCGGGTGACGGCGCCGGTGGTGCTTCCGCTGCCGTACGCCGCGTACGGGCCGTTCCACACGGCGTACACGGCGTACAGGATGCCCGGTACCGCGTACGGCCCCCCGACCGGCCCCGCCTACCCCTCGTACAACCCCTACCGGACCTGAGGCCCGGCAGCCGCGATCGGGCCGGGAAGCAGGTCGTGATCAGGCCGAGGCGGCGGTCAGCCGGGCCACCTCGTCCTGCGTCAGCTCCAGGTCGCCCACCGCGAGCAGCGCGGGAAGCTGCTCGACGGAGCGGGCGGAGGCGAGCGGCGCGGCCACCGTCGGCTGGGCGGCGAGCCAGGCGAGGGCCACCGTCGCGTGGGCAGCGCCGCGGTCGGCGGCGATCTCGTCCAGGACGGCGAGGACGCGCTGCCCGCGGTCGGTCTCCAGATACTCGCCCGCTCCCTGGGCGCGGACGCTGTCGACCTTGGCCCCCGGGCGGTACTTGCCCGTCAGGAAGCCCTTGGCGAGCGAGTAGTAGGGCACGGCGGCGAGCCCGGAGCGGGACGCGACCTCCTGGAGCGGGCCCTCGTAGGTGTCGCGGGAGACGAGGTTGTAGTGCGGCTGGAGCGCCACGTACCGCACGAGGCCCTCGCGGTCGGAGAAGTCGAGGGACTCCTGGAGGCGTTCGGCGGTGATGTTGGACGCGGCGATCGCGCGTACCTTGCCGGACCGCACCAGTTCGTCGAGGGCGGTGAGGAACTCCTCGACGGGTACGGACGGATCGTCGTAGTGCGTGTAGTACAGGTCGATGTAGTCGGTGCCGAGGCGGCGCAGCGACTCCTCGGCGGCGGACTTGATGGTGCTCGCCGCGAGACCCTTGTAGTCGGGGTGGGCGCCGACCTTGGTGGCGATCAGCACGTCGGAGCGGTTGCCGCGCGCGGCGAGCCACCGGCCGATGACGGCCTCGGACACGCCGCCGTCGTTGCCCGGCGCCCACGCCGAGTACACGTCGGCAGTGTCCACGAAGTTGCCGCCCGCCGCGGTGTAGGCGTCGAGGACCGCGAAGGACTGCTGCTCGTCGGCGGTCCAGCCGAAGACGTTGCCGCCGAGGGCGAGCGGGAAGACTTCGAGGTCGGAGGAGCCCAGTGGGCGCAGAGTGGTCATGGGGAACTCAACATCCGCACGGAGGAGGGAATTCCGGCAGCTGGAAGATGTCTTTCGGCTGTGTGACGGCTGGGGCTCCCGTGCGCGTCGTGGCGGGCAGGGGAGACCGGCGGCCCTGGCGTCGGGGGGTTGTCGCCAGGACCGCCGGAGCCTTGGGTGTTACGGGTTGAGGCCCTTGCCCTGGAGCCAGCCGAGCGGGTCGATGTTGGCGCCGCCGCTCGTGTGGACCTCCATGTGGAGGTGCGGGCCCGTGACGTTGCCGGTGGCGCCGACGCGGCCGATGACGTCGCCGGTGGAGACCTTCTGGCCGGCGCTGACGCTCAGCGAGGACTGGTGGCAGTACCAGATCTCGGTGCCGTCGTCGAGTTCGAGGATGGTGCGGTAGCCGTACGCGCCCGCCCAGCCGGCCTCCTTGACGGTGCCGGTGTGCACGGCCTTGAGCGGGGTACCCGTGGGAGCAGCGAAGTCCAGACCGGTGTGCTGGCCGGAGGACCACATGGAGCCGGCGTCGCCGAAGTGCGAGGTGAGGGTGTACGAGGAGGTGGGCAGCGTGTAGCTCCTGGCGAGCTTGGCCAGGCGCTCGGCCTCGGCCTTCTTCCGCTCGGCCGCTTCCTTCCTGCGCTTCTCCTCGGCCGCCTTGGCCTTGGCCTCCGCCTTCGCCTCGGCCTGCTGGGCCTGCGCCTCTTCGGCGGCCTTCCGCACCGCCGCGTCCTCGGCCGCTCTGCGCACGGCGTCGTCCGCCTGCTGCTGCTGGTTCTCGGCCTGCTGCATGATGCGGGCCCGCAGTGCCTCACCGGCGCCGGTGGTGCCCTGCTCGGCGTCGGCGGCGCTGACGCCCGCGGAGCTGAGCGGCGCTGCGGCCGCGACGGCGGTGGGCTCCTCGGGGGCGTCGTCCGACATGAAGGCGCCCACGCCCGGCAGGGATTTCGCGTCGGGCAGCGAGTCGGTGACCGCCGACATGTCCGGCATGGCTATGGAGACCGGCGGCTTGCCGCCCTGCGCGGTGGCGATGCCGCCCGCGCCCACGGCCGCGATGACGCCGACACCGAGGACGGTCGAGCTGCGCGCGAGGCCGCCGCCGCCCTTCTTGTGGACCCGGTGCCGGCCGCGCACGGGGCGGACGGACTCGGCGGTGGGGTTCCACTCCTCCCACGGCTCCTGAGGGGCGTACCCGCCGAATCCCATCGGGCCTTCGGGGCCTTCACCGGGTTCGTCGTTCGGTACGTAGAGCGCTTCGGGGGCAGGCCGGTTGGACGCCACTGGGGCGCACTCCTTTCCTTCCTTCTCGCCTACCGGGTTAGCTGACGGGTTCGGAGCAGGAAGGTCTCCTACGGGCACGACGGATCGTGTCCGATTCACCCCATGATGGTGGTTCCCCGGCTCCCTTGCGGGATTAGGCGTGTGCGCACGGAGCCGACTGGAGTGTCGACTGGGACGACCGCGCTGCGTTATCGAACGTTAATAGACAGCGGGTCGGTATTCCAAGCCGTTCCGACTGATCGTTAACGCTTACGCCACGAACACAAGGGACATCTGCGGTGCGACTGGGGCGAGTTGAGCGGCTTTCATGACACACAGCAGCGCTCCGCACGCCCCCTCATTGCTGATGTTGTGTCAGTTGTTATGCGGAGGGCCGCCGTTCAGTCACCGGCTGTGACGGGGCGGCGTACGGCGAGCAGGGCCATGTCGTCCGTGGCGCCGTCCCCGGTATGCCGGCGGACGTCGTCCACGAGAGCGGTGAGGAGCGCGTCGGGGCCGCTCGGGCCGTGGAAGATCCGGCCCCCGAGCCGGACGGCGGGGTCGAAGAACTCCCCGTCCGCGTTCCTGGCCTCCGAGAGCCCGTCCGTGTAGAGCAGCAGGGTGGCCCCGGGCGGGAACTCGATCCGGTCCGCGCGGTCCGGCCAGGTGCCGAGCTCGCCCATGCCGAGCGGGAGCGCGGGCTCGGCCGGGGTGAGCACGCACAGCCGCCCGTCGGCACGCAGGACCAGGGGCTCCGGGTGGCCCCGGTTGATGATCCGTACGATGCCCTCGCCGCCCCGGGGGATCTCCGCGAGGACGGCCGTGGTGAACCCCTCGAAGGCGTCGAGCCCGTCCCGCCGCATCCCCTCCCTGGCGAGCGCCCGCTCCAGTCGC
Source organism: Streptomyces typhae (assembly GCF_009755605.1). Lineage (GTDB taxonomy): Bacteria > Actinomycetota > Actinomycetes > Streptomycetales > Streptomycetaceae > Streptomyces > Streptomyces typhae. Next base: position 52,353 of record NZ_WPNZ01000036.1, on the reverse strand, counting down.
TGCGCCACCGCCTCCAGCGTCGACTCCTGCTCGGCGGCCTCCCGGAAGGCGCCGATCACCACGGCGACGGCGGCGACGGCGCCCATGCCCTTGCCGCGTACGTCGCCGACGATGACCCGGACGCCGTGCGGGGTGTCCTGCACCGCGTACAGGTCCCCGCCGATGAAGGCGTCGGCCTGGGCGGCTTCGTAGCGCGCGGCGATGTCGAGGCCGCCGATGCGCGGGTCGGGCTGCGGGAGCACCGCGCGCTGGGCGGTCTCGGCGATGGAGCGGGCGGAGGCGAGGCGGGCGTCGCCGCGGCGCACGACGCGGTTGATGACGACGGCCAGGATGCCGACGGTCAGCATGGTCAGGAACTCGGTGACCACCTCGACGTCGGCGCCGGTGCTGCCGCCGCGGAGCCGCAGGCCGAGCACGGCCGCGCAGGAGACCGCCGCGACCGCGACGGTGGTGCGCAGCCGGAAGAACGGGGCGGTGATCAGCGGGGCGGCGGCGAACAGCGGGGACGCGGTGAACTCGGGCGGGGTGAGGGCGTCGAAGACGATGCCGACGAGGAGGAGCAGCGGCGGAAGGACCCGGACGAGGGCCCGCTCCCGCGGCACGTTCCGCACCCCACCGGGCCCACGCCCGGCCCCCGAACTCCCCCGCGCACGCACTCCCCGGCCGCCGTCCGGGCCCCGGCCACCGCATGGGCCCTGGCGGCCACCGTCCGGGCCCCGCGCGGCGGACGAGTCCCGCTCGTCGGACGAGTCCCGCCCGCCGGATCGGTCCCGCCCGCCGGACTGATCCTGCCCGGCAGAGCGATCCCGCCCACCAGACACATCCCGGTCACCGGACCGATCCCGCCCACCAGACACATCCCGGCCACCAGACACATCCCGCCCACCAGACACATCCCGGCCACCGGACCGACCACGGTCGTCACACCCGCCCCCATCGCCGCGCGCACCACTCGGCCCCCCACCACGCACAGCAACCACCACCGCTCCGCTCTCACCGCAACCCGTGCCGCCTCGGCCCACCCAGGCTTCCCGCAGCGGCGCCGGGAGGCGACCTGATGTGGGCCGAGTGGGTTAGCGGTGATTGGCGCCCGGGGGCGCGGACCGCGCGGACGGGTCCTGCGCGCGCCCCGGGCGCGTACACGTCAGGCGGTCTCACCTCCGAGCGCCGGTACGGGCGCGGTGAGCCGTCCGGACCGCCCCAGCGAGCGCAGCGCGAGGGCGCAGCCCGCGCCGAGGACGGCGAGCACCAGCCACGGCACCGCGGGCACCCCCCGGCTCTCGCCCAGGTCGAGCAGGGCGCCCATGCCGAGGTTCCCCGCGGTGATCCCGATGCCGCACACCGTGTTGTACAGGCCGTAGTGCGTGGCCACCCACCGCTCGCGGGCGAGCGAGACGACGGTGTCCATCTCGAACGGGTAGAGCACGGCGTTCGCGGCGGCGAGCGCCGCCGCGCACAGCAGCAGCGCGGTCACCCCCGCGTACCCGGGCCCGCCGAGCGCGGGCGGCAGGAACGCCGCGCCCATCAGGCCGAGCCCGGCCACCAGGCACTGCTCCCGCGTCCACGTACGCCTGCACCAGTCGGTGATCCGCAGCTGGCCGAGGAGCGCGACGAGCCCGGAGACGACGAAGAGCGCACCGGTCGCGACGGTCGTCGCAGTCCCCTCGCCGAGCAGCCGCTCCACCTCCAGCGGCAGCGCGAGATACACCTGGAAGGACAGGACGTACGACCCGGTCATGGCGAGCGCGAACAGCCAGAACGGCCGGTTGCCGAGCACGGCCCGCCACTGCCCGCGCCCGGCGCCGGAGCCGGAGCCGGAGCCGGAGCCGTCATCGGAGCCCGTCTCCCCCCGTCGCACCGGAAGCCGCAGCACCTGCACCACCGAGAGCACGGCGAAGAGCACCGCCGCCACCGCGCAGGTCAGCGCGAAGTCCACGCCGGTCAGGGCGAGTCCGACGAGCGGTCCGAGCAGGATGCCGGTCTGGTAGAAGACGTTGAACAGCGCGAACGCCTCCACCCGCCGTTCCGGCGTGCCCGCCTCCGCGGCGACGTACGCCCGTACCGCCGGGTTGAACAGCGCCCCCGCGAGCCCGGTCGCCGCCGACGCCGCGATGAGCACCGGCAGCGTCTGCGCGAAGGCGAGCGCGCCGAAGCCCGCGGTGCGCAGGGCGCAGCCGGCCACGATCATCGGCTTGTACCCGAGCCGGTCGGCGAGCGCCCCGCCGACCAGGAACATCCCCTGCTGGGAGAGGTTCCGCACGCCGAGCACCAGGCCCACGGCCCAGGCGGCGAGCCCGAGCTCCCCGGAGAGATGGGCCGCGAGGTACGGCATCAGCATGTAGAAGCCGAGGTTGATGCTGAACTGGTTGACGAAGAGCAGTTGCACGGCGGGCTCGAAGGCCCGCACCCGCTCCCGTATGCCGCCCCGGCCGCCGCCCACGGACCCGGCGGGCCTCACTGGGCACCTGCCCCGGCGGGAACTCCGCCCTGCCCAGCGGCAGCCGCCTGCCCGGCCACCGCAGCCGCCTGCCCGGCCGCCGCGGCGGACCGCCCGCGCCGCTCGGCCCGCCACCGGCTCCACTCGACGATCCCGTCACCGGGCCCGGAGACCTCCTGCGGCTCGTCCGGCACGACAACGGAACCAGAACCAAAACCGGCACCAGACCCAGAACCGGAACCGGAGCCGCCGAGCAACCCTCGCTCGTGGCAGTACTCATCATTGAAGACGGTGTCGAAGTACCGCTGCGGACCGTCGGGGAAGACCGCGGCGATCCGCGTGCCGCGCGGCCGGGTGCGGGCCAGCCAGCCCGCGACGAGCGCGACGGCGCCGACGCTCCACCCGCCCGTGGCGAACTGCCGCGCCGCGAGCCGCCGGGCGCTGCGCACCGCCTCGGCCGGGCCCACCCAGTGGACCTCGTCGAAGGCGGCGTGGTCGACGTTGCGCGGATGGATCGACGAGCCGAGCCCGCGCATCAGCCGGGGCCCCGCGGGCAGCCCGAAGATGGTCGAGGCGACGCTGTCGACGCCGACCAGTTCGAGTCCGGGCAGGGCGCCGGCGCGCAGCGTCCGCGCGATCCCGGCGGAGTGCCCGCCGGTGCCGACGGCGCACACGAGTACGTCGAACTGCCCGATCTGCCGTACGAGCTCCCCGGCAAGCGCACCGTACGCATCCGGATTGTCGGGATTGTGGTACTGGTTCGGGCACCAGGCGCCGGCGAACTCGGGCCTCTTCAGCAGAGCGGCCACCCGGTCGACCCGGGCCTGCTGCCAGCCGCCGACGGCGCCGGGTTCGCGTACGCGGTGGACGCGGGCTCCGTGGGCGGTCAGCATCCGCTCCACGAGGGGTTCGAGCCCGGGGTCGGTGACGATGTGCACGGGGTGGCCGTAGTGCACCCCGGCGAGGGCGAGGCCGAGCCCGAGGGTGCCGGACGTCGACTCGACGACGGGTGCGCCGGGCCGCAGCTCGCCCCGGGCGCGGGCACGCTCTACGAGGTGGAGGGCGACGCGGTCCTTGATGCCGCCGAAGTTGAAGCCTTCGAGCTTGGCCCAGTAGCCGCGGCCGCCGTCGGGGGTGGGCTCGTCGATCCAGAGCACGGGTGTGTTGCCCACGGCCGCCGCCGCAGGCTGAAGCTTTCCGATCATGGGGGTTGTGTCCTTCGGTGCTTCGGTACGTGGATGGGGGGGTGGCGAGGGGAGCCCCCTGGGGGCTCCGAGGCCCCCTCAGTTCCGATCCACTCCGATGGCGACGAGGAGCTGTTGGCCCGAAGCGGGGCACGGGGGCCCGTCCCGGGACGCGGCGCCGGCTCCCGGGCCGGAGGCGGCAGCCGCGAGGTCGTCGGAGCCGCGCGCCGCCGGGGAGGTGGCGCCCGCGCCTTCGGGGCGCTCCCGGTCCGCGGGCTGCGCGGCGAGCGCGGCGGCGTGCGCGGAACCGGCGTGCTCGCCGTGCGCGGGCCCCGGGCAGACGTGGTGCGCGGGTGCGGCGGCGGCGACGGGGCTCGTGGCGGCGAGCCCGTGCGGCCCGTGGCACACACCGGCGAACAGTGCACAGATGGTCAGCAGCACCACTGACAGCACGTACCGCACCCGACTCATAGTGACCACAACGCTACGCATGGCACACGACCGAGGGCAAAGCCCGCCGCCGACAACGGCGCGAAACGTCGGCACGATCAGCTGAAAGCCGCTGGAGCGACAGGCGGGGTGACGGGAGAAGCGACAGGATCGCACATGCCGAAGGCCCGGAATCGAATGAACGATTCCGGGCCTTCGTTTTCAGTAGCGGGGACAGGATTTGAACCTGCGACCTCTGGGTTATGAGCCCAGCGAGCTACCGAGCTGCTCCACCCCGCGTCGGTGAACCCAACAGTACGGCATGCCGGACGCGAATAGCGAATCGGTTCCCCGGCCGGGCTCAGTCGCGCAGCAGCTGCCCGCTTCCCCCCGGGCCCGGCGCAGGCCGGCCAGGTACACACCGAACTGCTGCCGCCGCTCGCTCATGTCCACCATGGGCCCCTTCGCCGGGTCGCACCACAGCAGTTCGAGGTGCGCGTCACTGACACGCACGTTCAGGGTGAGGGCGTCCAGGCCGAGCAGGCGGGCGGCGCCGGGAGCCAGAGCGGCGTCCGGAGTGTGCCCTTTGCGCACGGCGTGGTGGAGGCGGGACGGGAAGGCATCCGGGCCGTCGTGAGGTGGTGGGCGCCGCCCGAAGCGTCGTCCCCTGCGTCGCGGCGCATGTCAGCGTGCCGTGATGAGGTCGGCCGGGGTGACCCCTCGTGCCACCTCCGCGGCCGGTTCGGTGAGTTTCTGCTGCCGGGAGCGGGCGTGGTTGCGCAGCCGGGCGAATGCCTCGTCCACGTCGACTCCGAGTCGGGAGGCGAGTGCGCCCTTGGCCTGTTCGATCACGATGCGGGATCCCAGGGCTGACTCCAGTTGGCCGATGATCTCGTCCTTGGTCAGCAGCGCCCGACGGTGGTGCAGGCAGACCCCGGCAGCATCGGCCAGCGCCTGGGCCAAGCGCAAGCTCTCGCGCGTCGGAACGCGTCCTCCAGCACTCATCAGGTTGAGGGCGCCGAGCAGATGCCGCGGGGTACGCAGGGGCACGGCGGCGACGCTGGTGATGCCCGCGCTCAGCGCGCGGCGGGTGAGAAGGGGCCAGAGCCTGCGGCTGGGGTGGGCGGCGTTCAACAGAACGGGGGCCATTGCGTTGCCAGGTGCGGGTGCTGTCCAGGCAGGGGCCCTCGCCGAGTTCGATCTGGTCTTCTTCCGGGCGGCTGCAGGTTTCGTCGGAGGCGGTGAGGTAGTCCACCTCTCCGGCCTCGTCGAGGATGGTGACCCCTGCCGAGCGCACGCCCAGCAGGCTGACCGTGTGCGTCGTCAGATCGTGCAGCAGTTCCAGGATGTCGAAACCGTCCGTGCGCGAGGCCAGATCGAGCACGCTCTGGGCGGCAAGGACGTCACGAGGCGTGACAGACACGGAAAGTCCGTTCCGACGCCTCCCGGGCAGATGTGGACGAGCGGGATCAGGGCCCGTGAACAAACGCGCTGAGAGGCGCGCCGAAGTGGGGCTGGCTGCAGGGAGCCATGGTGTGCCCGATGACGGATAGCTCCGGGGGCCTCGATTCGCGTTTGCCCGTCCGAGCCGTCGCTGTGGCCGACTCCAAGGGCGGGGACGACTCACGGGACGCGGCCCAGCGTAGCCACGTCGGGGCATGCTGCGTGTCCCCTGACATGAGCAATCTCGGTCATCTTCCGTGGGAGTCACTCATGGCTGTCGGCGACGCTTGAAACGGCCGTGGCTGACGCGCTCCTCCCGGACCTGTGGTTCCACCGGACCGACGACTTCGCGATCGACGGCATCGAGGTCTCGGGCGAGGCCGACGGTGAAGGAGTGCGGGCGGGCAGGTCCCCGGCTCAAGCCTCCCGTCCCGCCGAGCATCGCGACGTCGCCCGGCTACCCGGTGCGGGGCGAGTGGGTATGCAGCCGTCGGCGGCTTACGCGCACGTGGTGCTGGCTGGTACCGATGCGTCGTCGGCTCTGGCTCATTAGACGGCGGCTGCGTTCGATGGCCTCGCGGGCGTTCCGCAGCAGTTTCTGGGTGTCGCTCCCGCGGGGCTGCTCGGTGGCTTCCGGAGAATTTCCCATTGCTGCACCTCAAAGCCTAGAGGTGGACGGCTTGGATCTGATGACCACCCGGTGCGCGGGTACCTTGCTGCCATCGGCAAGAAACATGGCGCCGTGGACGGCCTCGAACGCCGCCGCAGACCCCTCCCGACTCGCGACTCGCGGAGATGAAGCCGTTCCGGAAAGTGAGCGGCCATAGCGCCTGGCAGGCCCCGTCCGCTCACGCGTCGCTCACGCACGAGCCGGAGAACGCGGCAGCGCCCGAGCCCACCGAAGTGGACCCGGGCGACCTTCACCACCGACGGCACGATCAACACCGTCGCCATGCAGCGGTCGCCGTGATCACCGGCGGCTACTCCCGTGGCGGCTTCGTCGCCATCTGGTACTCCACCTCGCACGTCGGGGTACTCGTGTGGGCGGCCGGCGTCCCCGAGCACTCGGTCCCCCGCGCGCCGAGACTGCCCCGGAGAGGCAGGTCCGCATGAACATCGGGGAATGGGCGGCACTCATCGCAGCCGGCGGATCCGTCCTGGGCAGCGGCGGCTGGTTCGTCGCCCACGCCGCCCGGACCGGCGTCTGACCACCGCGGCCCCGCCCTCCTCCGGGAGAGCGGGGCCGCTTTCGCCATGTCCGAACGCCGATACCCTCGCCGCATGGCTGACTGCGTGCAGGTATCCACCGCCACCGAGAACCGTGACCAGGCCGTCGAGTTGGCGCGCACCGCCGTGCGCGACCGGCTCGCCGCAGGTGCCCAGATCATCGGCCCCGTCACCTCCGTGTTCTGGCACAACGGAGAGTTCGGCACCGGCGAGGAATGGCAGCTGCTCCTCAAGACCACCACCGACCGGTACCCGCAGCTCGAGAAGCACCTGGTGGACAACCACCCGTGGCAGAACCCGGAGGTCTGCGCGCTGCCGATCGTGGCCGCCCCGGACGCCTGCCTGGAGTGGATCCGTTCGTGCACCGCCGCCGACTAGAAGCGGGCCTGCTCCAGCACTTCGACGACCGCGGGCAACGCCCGGTACCGGGCCGCTGACAGCTCTGCCAGGACCGGCTCCAGCCGACGCCTTGGCCGCACCGACGCCACTCCGTCCGACAGAGCCAGCGCACGGCTGGTCACGACTGCTGCCTGCTCTGCCTCGCCCGCTGTGAGGTAGGCCTGCGCGAGCCACGAGGAGTACAAGGCCTTGTCCCGTGCGTGGCTGTCGTCGTACCGGGCCAGGGCCTGCTCCAGCACGGGCACCGCCCGCAGCGGACGGCGCAGCTCTGCCCAGCACCGGCCCGTCATGATGTCCAGTTCGGTGCTGTCCACCCACGTCGCCCAGTCCGGCTGCGGCTGCGGCTGCCCGTCGGCCTCGGCCAGCGCTTCGTGGGCTGCGACCAGGGACCGCTCTGCTTCGGTCGCCAGGTCGGCGACAGCACACGCCCATGCCCGCCGCTCGTGCAACAGCGCGCGCACGCTGGCGGGCGTGCGGCCGTCAATGGTGTCCGTGGACCGGCTCGCGATCTCGGCGCCTGCCCGCCGGTCTCCGCCGAGCCGCTGGTACGCGAGGAACGCGAGCGCGTTGCCCACCAGTGCCGGGGCGCCCGCGTCGAGCGCGGCCACCCGGCTCGCCTCGTACAGGCTCGTCGCGTCCGCCTCACGTCCGCCGTCGAACGCCGCCCATCCGGCCTGCTGCGCCTGTTCCGCGAGGACGGACAGCAGCGCGCGGCCGGTGGCCTCGTCGTAGGTCGCATCACGAAGCAGCTTCTTCGTGGCCTGGTACTCGGCCGTATACACCCTGTACGTGTCGCCGCCGCCGAGGACTTCGTCGAGGCGACGCAGTCGCGCGGTGCGCTCGCGCAGGCAGGTGACCTTGGCGGGACCGATCCTGCCGGACGGGCGGGCCAGGAAGGCCGGCATGGTGGCGGCGAGCCCGGCGACCCCGAGAAAGTGACGGCGAAGCAACTCCTCGCCCACCTCCGCCCCTACCGAGGCGTGCGGCCCCGTCTCCCACGGCCGTTCGGCCAGACCCACCAGGCGCCCAGGGATGCGCAGCGCATCGCAAATCTGAGCGATCTTTTCGAAGGTTGCCACCTCGCCCCGGCCTCGCGCCAGGGTCCCGACGCGGTCGGGCTTGATATCGCACTCGGCCGCGATCTGCGAGTAGCTGATCCCTGCACGCTTCCGGGCCAGACGGAACACGGTCCCGAAGTCGTGGCGGGCGGCTGCGGCGCGCAGCTCGCTGTCACCCACGAGCCATGCCGGGAGGGCTGTCGGCGGCGTGTATCCGGTCATGCGCTGCACTCTTCCGTGCGGTCGCAGCCAGCGGCGGCGTATCCAGGAAAGCTCTACCCATCATGGGGATACCCGCGCGGGGGACGAAGGCTGACGGGTGCTCCCAGGACAGTCGGCAACAAAGCGCCCCGGCGGCCGCGCGAACAGCCCCGGGGCATGGCCGACTGAGATGGAGTCGACATGGCCGACACTACGAGCCCCCGGACCGGCGAGGAAAGCAGCGCACGGGAGCAGGACGCGGACCACGCCGCGATCCGGGACTGGCTCACCCAAGCCCACCCCGCCCTGCGGCGCCCCGAGTGGGCGCGTCACGGCGTCACGATCCTCCCCCTCGGAATCCGCTTCGACGCACTCCGCATCCCTGCCCCACGCGTCCACACAGCCGTCGGAAGCAGCGACACAGCGACCGTCGACGTCGCCCTGCGTGCGCACATGCACGGGCCCGTCGTCCGCGACACCCGCACCGACTGCTACTACGTCCTCGTAGCACCCGGCGCCACCTGGGACGGCCCCGGCGCCCGCCTCACCAGCGGCACATTCGTCGCCGTACCCCGCAGCCACCACCAGGCCTCACCCGTCACCTGGACCGTACCCCCACAGCACCGCGACGACCTGTGCGACCCCGCAGACCTCGCCGCCCTCCTGGCCCTGGCAGTCGAGTCGTGAGCGCCACCACCGCGGAGCTGAACGCGACAGCGACGCGGGTCTACGCGACGTACACAGGACACCTGAACTACTGCCCGCCCTGCCAGCGCACGGACTACTGCCCGACCGGGGCCCGCCTGCGCCGGGCCTGGAGGGACGCCCAGGGCGCCGCCACCCGAGCCCTCCGGGAGCGCACGGGAGACACGCGGTGATCCGCATCGCCCGCGCGGACCTGGACTGGCTGCTCCCGGCCGGCGCCGACCTCGACGTCGTCACCGCCGCGTGGTACAACGGCACCCTCGCCCCGATCCCCGTGGGCCGCCTCTGGGACGCCATCCAGCTACCCAAGCACTTGGGCTGGCCCACCCTGAACTGCTTGCACAGGGCCCGGCACAGCGTGGGCGCCTCACTACAGGGGTCGTCCTACTTCTACGTCCTCGTGCCACCCGGCGGCGCCGCGATCTGGAAGGCACCCGCCACGGTGGCACTCAGCCGGGGCGACAAGCTGGCCGTACCGGACCCCGCACAGCAGGTACCGCTCACGCCGTCGTCCCGCACGTGGATCATCCCGCCCCGCCTGCCCCTCGCCCTCTCCAACCCCACCGCGCTGCGCAACGCCTACCTGGCCGCCCGGCGCGAGGCCAGCCCCAACATATGAAGGTCAGCTAACGAGGTCGGCGAAGGGGACGCCGAGGGCGTCGGCGATACGGACGAGCGTGTCCAGGAGCGGGCTGGACTGGCAGGCCCAGGTCGCGTACTCGCTGACCTGGGCCTGAGCCGTAGACCGTGTGGGACTCGAACCCACAACCAATGGATTAAAAGTCCACTGCTCTGCCAATTGAGCTAACGGTCCTCGCCGACAGGACGTCGGCGCACCCATGAGCATAGCCGGACGGGCCTCGGCTTCCGATCGGGTATCGGCTACTGGGGGGTCGCGGGCCGGGCCGGGGTACGGGAAGGCCCGTACGACGCGGGCGTCGTACGGGCCTTCACTCGCTGGTGCGGATCGGCGGATCAGCCGTTGCGCTTCCAGCGCGGCTTCTCGTCGCGGCGGCCGAAGGAGCCGGTGCCGGAGCCGGAGCCGCGGTTGTAGGACGGGCGGTCGTGGCCGCCGGAGCGGTGGCCGCCCGAGGGGCGGTCGTCGCGGCGGTCGCGGTTGAACGGGCGGTCGCTGCCCCGGTGGCCGGACGGGCGGTCGTCACGGCGGAAGCCGCCACGGTCGCCACCGCGGTCGCGGTTGAAGCCACCGCGGTCGTCACGGCGGTCGTCACGGCGGAAGCCGCCACGGTCACCGCCACGGTCGCGGTTGAAGCCGCCGCGGTCGTCACGGCGCTCGAAGGAACGGCCACCCCGGTCGTCACGGCGGTCGTCACGGCGGAACCCGCCACGGTCGCCACCGCGGTCGTCGCGGTTGAACGGACGACGGTCGTCACGGTTGAAGCCACCGCGGTCGTCACGACGGTCGCGGTTGAAGCCGCCACGGTCGTCACGGCGCTCGAAGGAACGGCCACCCCGGTCGTCACGGCGGTCGTCACGGCGGAAGCCACCACGGTCACCGCCACGGTCGCCACCGCGGTCACCCCGGTCGTCGCGGTTGAACGGGCGACGCTCGCGCTCGTAGTTGCCGCGCTCGTCACGGGCCGGACGGCGCTGCTCGTACGACGGACGGTCCTCGCGGGCCGACGGACGCTCGGGCGCGGACTGCTCGGGAACCGACGCCGCAGCGGGCTCGGCCACGGCCTCGGCGGAGGCCTCGGTCGCGGCGGCGGCCTCGGTGACCGCGGCCACCGGGTCCTCGCCGCGCTCACGGGCGGCGCGGGCGGTCAGCCGGTCGGCCTCCTCGCGCAGCTCGGCGGCGCGGCGCTGCGCGCGCTCCAGTTCCTTGGTGAGGTCACGGACCTCACGCTCGGCCTGGGTCGCGGCGTTGCCCGCGGAGTCGGCCTGCACCTCGGTCATGGAGCGGGCGCCGGTGATCTCGGCGACCTCCGGGTCGAAGGAGCCGCCGCCGTTGATGATGTGGCGCGAGGCGTCGACGCCGGCGTCCTCCATGAGGCGGAAGATCTGGCGGCGCTGGTGCGGGAGCGACAGGGACACGACCGTGCCGCTGCGGCCCGCGCGGGCCGTACGGCCGGAGCGGTGCAGGTAGTCCTTGTGGTCGCCGGCCGGGTCCACGTTCAGGACCAGGTCGATGCCGTCGACGTGGATGCCGCGGGCGGCGACGTCGGTCGCGACGAGCGCGTTGACGTAACCGTCCTTGAAGTCGGCGAGGGTGCGGGTGCGCGCGCCCTGCGTCATGCCGCCGTGCAGGGCGTCGGCCTTCACACCGGCGTCGCGGAGCTGCTCGGCGATGCGGTCGGCGCCCAGCTGGGTGCGGACGAAGATGATCGTGCGGCCCTTGCGGGCGGCGATGGCGGCCGTGACGGGCGCCTTGTCGCGCGGCTTCACGATCAGGATGTGGTGCGTCATGGTCGTGACGTTGCCCTGGGCGCTGTCGACCTCGTGCGTCACCGGGTTGTGCAGGTAGCGCTTGACCAGCGTGGAGATCTCGTTCTCCATGGTGGCCGAGAACAGCATGCGCTGGCCGCCGGCCGGTACTTGGTCGAGCAGCTCGGTGACCTCGGGCAGGAAGCCCAGGTCGGACATCTGGTCGGCCTCGTCGAGGACGGCGACCTCGACGTTCTCCAGGGAGCAGGCGCCGCGGTTGATGATGTCGCGCAGGCGGCCCGGGGTGGCGACGAGGATGTCGACGCCGCGCTCCAGGGCGTAGATCTGGTTGCCCATGGACGTACCGCCGCAGACGACCTTCATCTTCAGGCCGAGGACGTCGCCGTAGGGCTGGAGGGCGTCGGCGACCTGCATCGCCAGCTCGCGGGTCGGGGTCAGGATGACCGCGCGGGGCTTCTTCTTCTCGGTGTGGCCGTCGGCGAGGCGCGCCAGGGTCGGCAGACCGAAGGAGAGCGTCTTGCCGGAGCCGGTGCGGCCGCGGCCGAGGATGTCCTTGCCGGCCAGGGCGTCCGGGATGGTCGCGGCCTGGATCGGGAAGGGGGTGTGCACGCCGTTGCGCGCGAGCTTGCGGACGACGCCGTCGGGCAGACCGAGGTCGCCGAAGGTGATGCCGTCGTCCTCGGTTCCGGCGGACCCCTCGGGCGCGTCGGCGGACTCCTCGGGCGCGTCGGCGGACACCGCGGTCACGTCGACGGGTCCTTCGGTCACCTCGGCGGAGGCCACCGCCACGTCGGCGGCGGGGGCGTCGACGCCCTGGGCCTCGGTCTCGACCGCGACGGACTCGGTGATGATCTGGGTCTCGTCCTGGACCTGGGCAGCCTGAACGTCAAAACTGGAAATGGACATGCGAAATGCGAAACCTTCCGGAGTCTCGGCACGCGCCCACAACTCCGTGATTTCGCGATGGACCGCCTCTATGCGGTCAGCCACGGCAAGGGAGAGTACGCGCCACGCGGCGCTCTCTTTGGCGGCGCCGGGCAAATGGGATCAAACGATCTACCACCATACGCACCCCCCACCCCATATGGCAAACGCCCACCATATCGGGGCTGTGCACCCCCTGCCGGCCTGGGCGGGACCGGCCCAAGCGGGACCGGCTTACGCGGGACCGACCCAAGCAGGACCGACCCAAGCGGGACCGGCCCAAGCAGGACCGACCTAAGCAGGACCGGCCTGCGGCGAGGGCTCCCCCCGCCCCGCGGGCTCCCCGATGCCGCCGTGCGCGGACGAGGAGGGCTCGGGGGAGGTGGGCTCCTGGGTGGGGGTGGGCGTGGGGGACGAGGGCTCCGGCGGGGGCGTGCTGCGGGTCGGGCGCGGGCCCGGTCGGGTGCGGGTGGGCGTCGGGCGGCCGCCGTCGCTGCTGGGGGTCACGCTCGAACCGTCGCCGCTGTCGCCCCGCGGGGGCTCGTCGTCCACGGCGGCGTCCTTGCCGCGTCCGGCGGCGGCCTTCGTGCCTGCGCCGCCGTCCGTCCCCTTCGCGCGCTTCTTCCCGCCCCCCTTGCCGTCCTTGCCGTCCTTGCCGCCCTCGCCCTTGCGGCCGCCCTCGGCGTCGGGCCCGCCGACCCCGCCCGGGGGCACGGATCCGCCGTCCGGCACGGTGTCCCCGCTCCGTTCACCGGCGGAGCGGGCGGGGACGGGGGCGCCGCTCCCGTCGTCGCCGATGCTCATACAGCCCGTGGTGGCCGCGACGGCCACCACGGCCGCGGCCCACCGGACGGTTTCGTACAACTGGCGCACGGCCGAGCACCTCCGAGGGCGCTGGGGGAAGGGACGCCCTGCCCAACTCCCGGGCCCCGCAGGAGGACACGGACGCGGGCGGCCGCGCCGCCGTGCGGCCGTGAACCGGCACCCCCACCGCACGGCGAGCGGGGCGGCCTCAGCCGTAGCCCAGGGCGTGCAGGCGGTCGTCGTCGATGCCGAAGTGGTGGGCGACCTCGTGGACGACGGTGATCTCCGTCTCGGCGACGACGTCCTCGCGGGACTCGCACATCCGCAGGGTGGGCCCCCGGTAGATGGTGATGCGGTCGGGCAGGACGCCCGCGTACCACTCGCCGCGGTCGGTGAGCGGGGTGCCCTCGTAGAGACCCAGCAGCTCGGGATCGTCGCTGGGCGGCTCGTCCTCGACGAACACCGCCACGTTGTCCATGAGCCGCGTCAGCTCCGGAGGAATCCGGTCGAGCGCCTCGGCCACCAGTTCCTCGAACTCCTCGCGCGTCATCTCCAGCACCCGCCCATTGTCGACCACGCCGGGCGGCCCCCACCTCCCGGACGGGCATGGCGACCGCCGGGCACGGGCATACGGGCCCAATGGGGCGCCTCGTTCCGGTCGTCATGCGAAGCCTGCGCGGTCTGCGCAGGACGCCGACAGCTCTCGTACGCCGCTACCGCGCAGGTCACTCACCACCGACGGCGGACCTCACCCGCGCCCCGCACCCGTTCGGCCGCGCTCTCGGCCTGGTCACGGTGGTGGTCCTCGGCGCCTGGCTCGGCCTCCTGGTGGTGGGCAGTGTCCGCACCTCGGTGGGGCCGATGGACACGCGGATGCAGCTCCGCCCGTCCCTGACCGGCGGGACGAAGATCGACGTGTCCCCGCTCGGCGCCCTGGAGCTGAACTCGCACGTGGCACCGATCCGCCTGGACGTGGAGGTGGACCGCCTGGACCCGGTGCGGTCGGAGGCCCTCGTCGACCACCCGGAGCGGATCTCGGGGATGCAGGAGGAGGTGGCGGGGGACGTCGCGCACGGCACCCTCGACCTGGCGGTACGGTCCTGCGCCGCCGTGGTCGCGGGGGCGACGGCACTGGGCCTCGCGGTGTACCGCAGGCCGCGCAGGGCCCTGGCGGCGGGCGGCCTTGCGCTGGCGCTCCTCGCGGCGTCGGGCGGAGTGGCGTACGCGACGTGGAACCCGAAGTCGGTTCTGGAGCCGAAGTTCTCCGGCCTGCTCAGCAGCGCGCCCTCCGTCGTCGGCAACGCCCGCAGCATCGTGAGCGAATTCGACGTCTACCAGCGCGAGTTGGCCCGCCTGGTGACGAATGTGACCAAGCTGTACGACGTCACGTCGACGCTCCCCGCGTACGAACCGGACCCGTCGACGATCCGCGTGCTGCACGTGTCGGACATCCACCTCAACCCGGCGAGCTGGAAGATCATCGCCTCCCTCGTGAAGCAGTACGAGATCGACGTGATCGTGGACTCCGGGGACACGATGGACCACGGGACGGCGGCGGAGAACGCGTTCCTGGACCCGATCGAGGACCTCGGGGCGCCGTACGTGTGGGTCCGGGGCAACCACGACTCCTTCGCGACGCAGAAGTACCTCAAGAAGCTCAAGAACGCGCACGTCCTCGACGGCGGGAAGGCCGTGGACGTCGCGGGTCTGCGGTTCGCGGGCATCGGGGACCCCCAGTTCACGCCGGACCGCTCGGAGAAGCAGGAGGGCGACGCGGTGGAGGAGATGGCGGGCATCAACCTCGCCACGTCCCTGTACGACCAGGCCGCCAGGGGCAGGCCGGTGGACGTGGCGGTGACGCACAACCCGACGGCGGCGAGGCGGACGGACGGGGCGGTGCCGCTGGTGCTCGCGGGTCATGTGCACCACCAGGAGATGGAAGTCATGGAGCGCGGCACGCGGCTGCGGATCGAGGGCTCGACGGGCGGCAGCGGGCTGCGGGCCGTCGAGGACGAGCACCCCGACCCGGTCGAGACCTCCGTGCTCTACCTGGACCGCGCCACCAAGCGTCTCCAGGCCTGGGACGAGATCAAGCTGGGCGGCCTCGGCCTCACGAAGGCCGAGGTCAGCCGCCACCTCCCCAAGGAGAACCAGCCCGGCGCCGACCCCTCGACGCCCCCACCGGCGCCGCCCTCGTAAACCGTTTTGGCGATCCCTCCTCCCATCCCATATGCTTCTCACGTCCCCGACGCGCTGCAAAGCGCCCACGGCGGGCCTCTTAGCCCTCATCGTCTAGTGGCCCAGGACGCCGCCCTTTCAAGGCGGTAGCACGGGTTCGAATCCCGTTGGGGGCACGCAACACCTGTGCGAGACTGGTGCTCGCACAAAGCTTGGTCCTGTGGAGCAGTTTGGAGTGCTCGCCACCCTGTCAAGGTGGAGGCCGCGGGTTCAAATCCCGTCAGGACCGCTTGCAGCCCCAGCGGCTGCGTGGCTGGGTAGCTCAGTTGGTACGAGCGATCGCCTGAAAAGCGATAGGTCGCCGGTTCGATCCCGGCCCCAGCCACCTCTTCCCGAAGGCCCCGTCCACTTGGACGGGGCCTTCGGCGTTGCCCGCGACCGGAAAGCCGGAGGCGACTAGGCGTCCGAATCAGCAGAGGCGGGGGCGGAGGCAGAGGCGGGGGCGGAGGCAGAGGCGGAAGCGGAGTCAGGGGCAGGGGCAGGGGCAGAGGCAGAAGCGGAGGCCCGTCGCCGCAGCAGCACCAAGCACCCCACCCCCGCCACGACCCCCACCAGCAGCACCCAGTCCGGCACCGCTTCCCCGACCCGGGAAGCCCACTCCTGCACGGCGAACGAGTCGTCCACATCCAGCAGCCCCGGCAGCGCGGCAGCCCCGTCGTACGCCAGGAACAACCCCCCGAGCAGCACGAAGAACAACCCGGACAACACGGACGTCGTATGCAGCTCGAAGCGCCACAGCCGGAACACCCGCCCCCGGAGCCACCTCCGCCGCCCCAGCTCGAACCGCTCCCACAGCACGGCGAGGACGAACAGCGGCACCGCCATCCCGAGGGCGTACACACCGAGCAGAGCGCCCCCGTACACGGGGGATCCGCTCACGGCCGCCACGGTCAGCACGCTCCCGAGGATGGGGCCCGCGCAGAACCCGGCAAGCCCGTACACCGCCCCGAGCGCGTACACGGACACCGCCGTGGTCGGGCGGATCCGCCCGGACAGCTCGGCCATGCGCCGGGAGGCGAACCCGAGCCCCACCACCTGCGCCACCCCGAGCGCGATGATCAGCCATCCGGCCCAGAGGACCAGCTGCTCCCGGTGCCCGAAGAAGAACCGCCCTGCCACGGACCCCGCGGCCCCCAGGGGCACGAGCGTCGTGGCGAGGCCGGCGTAGAAGATCCCGGTACGGGCGAGCAACCGGGAGGTGGAGTCGATCGAGTAGGCGAAGAACGCGGGCAGCAGCAAGGCGCTGCACGGACTGACCAACGCGAGCAGCCCCGCCAGGAAGGCGGCGAAGTACCCGACGTCGGGGCTCACTTCGCACCCCCACCGGCCTGCGCGGCGGCGGTCTCGATGGCCCGCTCGAACACCGCGTCGGGCTGCGCCCCGGCGATGGGCTGCCCGTTGATGAGGAAGGACGGCGTGGAGGTGGCGCCGAGCCTGTACCCCTCTTCCTGGTCCTTCTTCACGGCGGCCCGAGCCCCCTCGCTGTCCGCGTCCTTGGCGAACCGGTCCACGTCCTTGACCCCGGCCTGTCGGGCCAGCTCCTTCAGGCGGCCGTCCCCGAAGCCCTTCTCCTTGGCGCCGTCGGCGTACGCGGCCTCGTGGAACTGCCAGAACCGCCCCTGCCGCCCCGCGGCCCAGGCGCCGCGGGCGGCCCGCTCGGAGTCCTCGCCGAAGATGGGGAAGTTCCGCCACTCGATGCGCAGGGTCCCGTCCGGCACGTACTTCTTCACCAGGTCGGGTTCGGTGTCGCGGGCGAACTTCCCGCAGAAGCCGCACTTGAAGTCGGCGTACTCGATCATGACGACGGGGGCGTCGGCCTTGCCCTGGGCGAGCGGATCGCCGGCGTCGCGCCGGGCGAGGGCTTCGAGTTCGGAGTGGGCGCCCTCGCGGGGAGCGGCGGAGGCCCCGGACGACGCGGCCGAGTCCCCCTTCCTCGCGGCGGCGGACGGCTCCTCCGGCTTGGTGGCGGTGTACGAGGCGAACCCGAGCAGACCGGCGGCGACGGCGACGCCGGCGACGATGGCGAGGTTCTTCTGGCGGTTACGGCGGTCACGGGCGGAAGACGCCATGAGGATGCACTTCTCCTGTTACTGCATACGAGACAAAAGGGACTCCTGAGGGGGACAGGGCCCGTCTACACACGCAGTACGGAGAGATCTATGGGCGAGGGCGACACGAGAGCGGGCGGGGCCCGCCCGGGTGCGAGGCACAGCGCGGTCTGGTCGACGCCCCAGGAAGAGGCATCGGCCCGGTTGTCGTAGAGGGCGGGAAGCAGCTCGTAGGAGGAGGGGAACCGCGGCGGAGCGGCGGGCCGCTGCGCGTCGTCGCCCTGCCCGCGCCCGCACCCGGGCACACCGGGCAGGTCCCTGGCCTGCGGCACGGAGGCAGCCCTGACGGATGCACCGGCCCCGGCCCCGGCCTCGGCCCGCACGGAGGTCACCCCGGCGAAGCCTCCGGCTGCGGTCCCGCACAGCACGCCCACTCCGAGCACGACGACCAGCACCCCCGCCAGGGAGCACCACACAAGCCGCGCTCGGGACCACATGCCCGGAATCGTACGTGCTCCCCCGTGCCCCACGGGAAATCAGTTGGCCGTTCCCGAGCCGCGGGTGAGATCCTGGACCGCGTATGTCTACGCAGCCCGCCCTCACCCTCGACGCCCTCGCCCCCCGCCTGACGGAGCTCTCGCTGCGCGACGAGCACCGCATCGGCCGGCGGCTCGAAGGCGCGCGCCGCATCCGCAAGCCCGAGGCACGCGCCGCCGTCCTCGCGGAGGTGGCGCAGGACGTGGAGAAGGCGGCGGCCAGGATGGCGGGCCGCGCCACGGGCGTGCCCGCGATCACGTATCCCGAGCAGCTCCCGGTCAGCCAGAAGAAGGACGACATCCTTCAGGCGATCCGCGACCACCAGGTCGTGATCGTGGCGGGCGAGACGGGCTCGGGCAAGACGACCCAGATCCCCAAGATCTGCCTGGAGCTCGGCCGCGGCATACGCGGCCTGATCGGCCACACGCAGCCGCGCCGCATCGCGGCCCGCACGGTCGCGGAGCGGGTGGCGGAGGAGCTGAACACCCCGCTGGGCGAGGCGGTCGGCTGGAAGGTCCGCTTCACCGACCAGGTGAACCAGGACAGCACGTACGTGAAGCTGATGACGGACGGCATCCTGCTGGCCGAGATCCAGACGGACCGCGAGCTGCGCGCGTACGACACGATCATCATCGACGAGGCGCACGAGCGCAGCCTCAACATCGACTTCCTGCTCGGCTATCTGGCCCAGCTGCTGCCGAAGCGCCCGGACCTGAAGGTCGTGATCACCTCCGCGACCATCGACCCGGAGCGTTTCTCGCGCCACTTCGGGGACGCCCCGATCGTGGAGGTGAGCGGCCGGACGTATCCGGTGGAGGTCCGCTACCGCCCGCTCCTGGAGGAGGAGGGCGACGACCCGGACCGCGACCAGATCACGGCGATCACGGACGCGGTGGAGGAGCTCCAGGCGGAGGGCAAGGGCGACATCCTGGTCTTCCTGTCCGGTGAGCGCGAGATCAGGGACACGGCGGACGCGCTGAACAA
The DNA here is from genome assembly GCF_009755605.1 of Streptomyces typhae. GTDB lineage: Bacteria > Actinomycetota > Actinomycetes > Streptomycetales > Streptomycetaceae > Streptomyces > Streptomyces typhae. Next base: position 33,329 of record NZ_WPNZ01000036.1, on the reverse strand, counting down.
GAAGAACTACCGGTTCACGGAAGTCCTCCCCCTGTACGCCCGCCTGTCCCACGCCGAGCAGCACCGCGTCTTCCAGCGGCCCGGCGCGGGAACAGCCCGAAGAATCGTCCTGGCGACGAACGTCGCCGAGACGTCCCTGACGGTGCCGGGCATCAAGTACGTGATCGACCCGGGCACGGCCCGCATCTCGCGCTACAGCCACCGCACGAAGGTGCAGCGCCTGCCCATCGAGCCGGTCAGCCAGGCGAGCGCCAACCAGCGCAAGGGCCGCTGCGGCCGTACGTCGGACGGCATCTGCATCCGGCTGTACTCGGAGGACGACTTCGAGGCCCGCCCGGAGTTCACGGACGCGGAGATCCTCCGGACGAATCTGGCGTCCGTCATCCTCCAGATGACGGCGGCGGGACTCGGCGACATCGAGAAGTTCCCGTTCATCGATCCGCCGGACCACCGCAACATCCGGGACGGCGTACAGCTCCTCCAGGAGCTCGGTGCCCTCGACCCCGCCCAGAAGGACCCGAAGAAGCGCCTGACGCAGCAGGGCCGCAAGCTGGCCCAGCTCCCGGTGGACCCGCGGCTCGCCCGGATGGTCCTGGAGGCCGACAGGAACGGCTGCGTGCGCGAGGTCATGGTGGTCGCGGCCGCCCTGTCCATCCAGGATCCGCGCGAGCGCCCCGCCGAGAAGCAGACGCAGGCCGACCAGCAGCACGCCCGCTTCAAGGACGAGACGTCCGACTTCCTGGCGTATCTGAACCTGTGGCGGTATGTGCGGGAGCAGCAGAAGGAGCTCGGCTCGTCCGCGTTCCGCCGCATGTGCAAACGGGAGTTCCTGAACTTCCTGCGCATCCGCGAGTGGCAGGACATCTACTCCCAGCTGCGTACGGTCGCGAAGCAGATGGGCATCCAGCTGAACGACAGCGACGCCGGTGAGAAGCAGGTGCACCTCTCGCTGCTCGCGGGGTTGCTGTCGCACATCGGCATGAAGGACGTGAAGGACGGCGCGAAGAACGAGTACCTGGGGGCGCGGAACGCCAAGTTCGCGATCTTCCCGGGCTCGGCGCTGTTCAAGAAGCCGCCGCGCTTCGTGATGTCCGCGGAGCTCGTCGAAACGTCACGCCTGTGGGCCCGGGTGAACGCGCGCGTCGAGCCGGAGTGGGTCGAGCCGCTCGCCCAGCACCTGCTGAAGCGCACGTACAGCGAACCGCACTGGGAGAAGGACCAGGCGGCCGTGATGGCGTACGAGAAGGTGACGCTGTACGGCGTCCCGCTCGTCACCGACCGCAAGGTGAACTACGGGCGGATCGACCCGGAGGTCTCCCGCGACCTGTTCATCCGCAACGCGCTCGTCGAGGGCGACTGGCGCACCCACCACAAGTTCTTCGCCGCCAACCGCAGGCTGCTCACCGAGGTCGAGGAGCTGGAGCACCGCGCCCGGCGCCGCGACATCCTCGTCGACGACGAGACGCTGTTCGACTTCTACGACCAGCGGGTGCCCGCGCACGTGGTGTCGGGGGCACACTTCGACTCCTGGTGGAAGAAGAAGATCCACGAGGATCCCGAGCTGCTCGACTTCGAGCGGTCGATGCTCATCAACGAGCGCGCCGGTGACGTCTCGAAGAACGACTATCCGGACACCTGGCGGCAGGGGCCGCTGAAGTTCCGGGTCACCTACCAGTTCGAGCCGGGCGCGGACGCGGACGGCGTGACCGTCCACCTACCCCTCCAGGTGCTCAACCAGGTCTCGTCCGACGGCTTCGACTGGCAGATCCCGGGGCTGCGCGAGGACGTGGTGACGGAGCTGATCCGCTCCCTGCCGAAGCCGATCCGCCGCCACTACGTCCCGGCGCCCAACCACGCCAAGGAGTTCCTGCGGCGGGCCACGCCCCTCCAGGAGCCGCTGCACGTGACGCTGGCGCGCGAGTTGCAGAAGATGGTCGGGGTGCCGGTGCACGGCGACGACTTCGACCTGACCCGCGTACCGGACCACCTGAAGATCACCTTCCGGATCACCGACGAGCGGCGTCGCAAGCTGGCCGAGGACAAGGACCTGGAGGCCCTGAAGCTCCGCCTCAAGCCGAAGGCCCGCAAGGCCCTGTCGCAGGCCGCCGCGGCCACGGCGGAGCGCTCGGGCGGGGAGTCCGTGGAGCGCGCCAGCCTCACGGACTGGACGATCGGGACGCTCTCGCGCGTCTTCGAGACCCGCAGGGCCGGACAGCCCGTGAAGGCCTACCCGGCCCTCGTCGACGACGGTGACACCGTCTCCGTACGCCTCTTCGACACCGAGGCGGAACAGGCGCGGGCGATGTGGCGCGGCACCCGCCGCCTCATCCTGCGCAACATTCCGGTGAACCCGGGCAAGTTCGCCCAGGACAAGCTCACCAACCAGCAGAAGCTCGCCCTGTCGGCGAACCCGCACGGCTCCATGCAGGCCCTCTTCGACGACTGCGCGCGGGCCGCCGCCGACAAGCTCATCGGCGACTTCGGGGGGCCCGCGTGGGACGAGGAGTCGTACCGCAAGCTGTACGAGAAGGTGCGCGCCGAGATCGTCGACGCGACCGTGCACGCGGTCGCCCAGGTGCAGCAGGTCCTCGCCGCCTGGCAGGCCTGTGAGCGGCGCCTGAAGTCCACGAGGAGCCCGGCGCTGCTGCCGAACCTCGCGGACGTGCGCGGGCAGCTCGACGCCCTCGTCAAGCCCGGCTTCGTCACGGACACGGGCGTGCGCCGCCTGCCCGACCTGATGCGCTACATGGTCGCAGCCGACCGCAGGCTCCAGCAGATGCCGACGAACGTCCAGCGCGACACCACGCGCATGGAGAAGGTCCGCGAGATGCAGGACGAGTACGCCTGGCTGCTCGAACAGCTCCCGCAGGGGCGGCCGGTGCCGCGGGAGGTCCTGGACATCCGCTGGATGATCGAGGAGCTGCGGGTCAGCTACTTCGCGCACGCGCTCGGCACGGCGTACCCCGTCTCCGACAAGCGCATCGTGAAGGCGATCGACGCCGCCGCTCCCTAGCCCCCCGGCCGTGAGCGCCCGCTCACACAGAGCGAGTTCGACCAGGGAGCCGCGCTGCTGTACAGTCTTTTTCGCAGCCCAGGGAGGTAATCGGAGCTGCGAAACCTGGTCCTGTGGAGCAGTTTGGAGTGCTCGCCACCCTGTCAAGGTGGAGGCCGCGGGTTCAAATCCCGTCAGGACCGCAGTAAAGAAGTGGGCCGCACCCTCGGGGTGCGGCCCACTTCGGCGTTCGCCCCGCTCGCCACCCTGCCAAGGTGGAGGCCGCGCCCGCGGCGCAGCCGCAATCGACACAGCAAATCCCGTCAGGACCGCAGCAACCAAGCAGGCTCCACCCCCAGGATGCGGCCCACTTCTGCGTTCGCCCCGCTCGCCACCCTGCCAAGGTGGAGACCGCGCCCGCGGCGCAGCCCCAAACGACACAGCACACCCCGTCAGGACCACAGCAACCAAGCAGGCCCCACCCCCAGGATGCGGCCCACTTCTGCGTTCGCCCCGCTCGCCACCCTGCCAAGGTGGAGGCCGCGCCCGCGGCGCAGCCCCAATCGACACAGCAAATCCCGTCAGGACCACAGCAACCAAGCAGGCTCCACCCCCAGGATGCGGCCCCACCCCCAGAGCGCGGCCCACTTCGCCGATCAGCGCACGCCGCAACCCCCGCGCCCCCGCGAGCAAAGCGCAGGCTTGACGGCGTCACATTCCGCCGGTACCCCAGAAAAGGGAGCGAGCCGCGCGCTCCCGAGGAGGTGGCGCATGTCCGCAACCGCCCGGCACGAGACCCGTGCCCTGCTGCGTGCCCATCTCGCGGCGGCCACCCGCTACCGCCATCTGACCCGGCACTGCCCCATCTGCCATCGACTCCTGCGGCTCGCCATGGAGCCCTCCGCCACGGAGCCCTCCAGCGATGCCACAGAAGCCTCTGAGGCGGATGCGGCACGCGAGGACGAAAGGCCCCCCAAGGCATGACCAAAGGCGCCCCACGGGCCGCCTGCCGGGTGGGAAGCTGAGCCAAGGGCGGGCGCCCCACCCCGGCGCCGAAGACCTGCGCGGAACCCCGGCAGCCCCCTTTAGCGCACCGGCAACAGGACCAACAAGCCGGATCCCGTGTGACGGTAGTCACCGAACGAGTTTCAAAAACCCTGGAACTTACCCCCGCCCTACAACGGGTCAATCAAATATGTGCCATTGCACTTGCCGCTGACAGGGTCCCCCAGGGATCAACAGGACGCCTCACAGAGGCCCCCAACAGCGCGCAACCGGAGTTCACGCGGGCCCCGCGGGGGCGTTGCAAGGGCGTCGCGGCGGCGCCCGAGGCATCCGCGCCGGCGTCCACAGGGCGCCTACCCAGTGGTCGCGGGCATAAAAAGATCGCGCTGGACCCGGCGGAGTCCAGCGCGATCGACGACTCACCCAAGTGGTTCGGGCGTGGGGCCCGTTGGGGCGGGTCCCGTGTCGCGTAGAGCCATATGTCGGACGTTACGGCCAGGTTGGGGGACCCGGCAGCGGTGGAACGTGTCGTCCGATGTGTACTGCTTACTGCTGCTTACTGCACAAACGCCCTGCTCAGGCCTCACTGCGCTGCTGCGGGATGCCCGCAAGCAGAGCGCGGACCTCAGCCTCGCGGTAACGGCGGTGACCGCCGAGCGTACGAATCGACGTGAGCTTGCCAGCCTTGGCCCAGCGCGTGACCGTCTTCGGGTCGACGCGGAACATCGTGGCAACCTCAGCCGGGGTCAGCAGCGGCTCGGCATCAGGGGTGCGAGCGGTCATGAGCGGCCTCCTCGGGAGAACCGAACCTTCTCGGTTCATTCCTCTAAATTCTGCACCTTGACCCGCGTTGCCCGAAATGGCGGACGCGAGTCGAGTCGGTTATAGGACGAACGGCTTGTCCTCGGCACTACAACTACACCATCCGTCCAGCCGCGTCGGCCAAACCGATGGAATTGCCCTCCCAGGTGTCCATCCGCGACGGAAGCCGATGGACCATGCCATAGCGGACAGTCACGTCACAGTGACGATCAGTCACAGAGCGATCAGGAGTCAACAGACCCCCCATAGCGCGCAATGCCAAGTATTCCGCCCTTAGTTGGACGGATGGAACCCTGTCCGGACTCCTTGTCCTATTTTGGCATGAGGAGGGGCGATCAGCGCAAGAGCGAGTTAAGTGCGGTCCATCACGCTTGAGGCAAAGGCCCGGATCGGGACCTACGTCCCGTTGGCGGGACACGGACCTCCCCGGGCCCGGCCCGACGGGCCCGTCGGCGCCCCGCACGAAGGAGAAATGTATAGGCGAGCGGCGGCGAGAAGAGACGAGAAGGGCTCGTCAGTTCGAGAACTGTCGCTCCCGGACCGCCCGCCAGCGCTCCACGAGCCTTGCATACGCCTCGCCGGCCCCCACCCCGTCCCCGGCCCGCAGCGCCTCGATCCCGGCGGCCACGTCCCGAGCCGAGTGGTCCTCGTCGAGCATGTCGCCGGGGAGGGCGTGCACCAGGCCGCCGTAGTCGAGCTCGACGAGCGAGCGCGGGTGGAACTCCTCCAGCCAGCGCCCCACGTCCACGAGGCCGTCGATGAGCGCCCCCTCGTCCATGGCGTCGCGCAGCGCCTTCAGACCGCGGGCCACCCGGCGCCGCGCCTGCACCATCGGCGTGCGGTACCGCAGCACCGGCGCCCCGCTGGGGGCCTCCGTGGCGGGTGCGGCGTCCGTGGTGTCCGTGGCGTCCGCGCCGTCCCCGGTGGCCGCCGCGGCCTCCGTGCCCTCGGTGTAGCGCTCGTAACAGCGCTCCTCGTCCGTGACGAGCACGAACCACGGCATCGGCACGTGCCAGGTCGCCGAGCGGATCCAGGGGCGCGCGTCGGGGTTCCGCGACAGCCACTGCTCGTAGTCAGCGGCGGCCTGCCGGCGCACCACCGGCGGCAGCACCGCGTCGAGGACCGGCGTCGGCAGCTGCCCGCCGAGGTCGCCCAGGGCCTGCCAGCCCCGCAGCCGGGTGCGCCAGGGACAGACGCACACCACCCCGTCGCGCTCCACCACGAACGCGTCGCTGCTCTCGTGCACCGGCACGGGCACGGGCGGCGTGGGCACCAAGTCGGCCAGCGAGCGGCGGAGTTCGTCCTGGTACGAGGGGCGGTCCGAGCGCCGGGCGTAGCGCGCCCAGTGGCTGCGTTCGGGCTCGGGGAAGGCAGCGAGTGGCTCATACACCCGCAAGTACGACGCGTACGGGACGATCACCGAGGACACCTTGGGCACGGCCCTCACCTCCCCCGCGTACCGGCTGGAAAACACTGCAAATCGTGCCATGGCCGAACAGCGCCGCACTCCGTCCCGCAACCCGTCCCGCAGCCCGCGCGCGTGAGCACCGTGACAGCCGGACAGAGTGATGCCGACCGCCGTGCGGCGGACGGGTCCCCTCAGGCTCTACTCTCTTGGCACACGGCGCCCGCCACCCGCACGGGCCACCCGTCCAACCGCCGCTATGTAACCGGGAGTCACCACCGTGACCGATGTAACCGACGGCGTCCTGCACACCCTGTTCCACTCGGATCAGGGGGGTCATGAGCAGGTCGTGCTGTGCCAGGACCGCGCCAGCGGACTCAAGGCCGTCATCGCCATCCACTCCACCGCCCTGGGCCCCGCCCTCGGCGGCACGCGCTTCTACCCCTACGCCTCCGAGGAAGCAGCCGTCGCCGACGCGCTCAACCTCGCGCGCGGGATGTCGTACAAGAACGCCATGGCCGGGCTCGACCACGGCGGTGGCAAAGCGGTCATCATCGGTGACCCCGACAAGATCAAGAGCGACGAGCTGCTGCTCGCCTATGGCCGGTTCGTGGCCTCGCTCGGCGGCCGGTACGTGACGGCCTGCGACGTCGGTACGTATGTCGCGGACATGGACGTGGTCGCGCGCGAGAACCGCTGGACCACCGGGCGCTCCCCGGAGCACGGCGGCGCGGGCGACTCCTCGGTGCTCACCGCCTTCGGTGTCTTCCAGGGCATGCGGGCCTCGGCCCAGCACCTGTGGGGCGAGGCGTCGCTGCGCGGCCGCAAGGTCGGTGTCGCGGGCGTCGGCAAGGTCGGCCACATCCTCGTGGAGCACCTCCTTGAGGACGGCGCCGAGGTCGTGATCACCGATGTCCGCGAGGACTCGCTGCTCCGTATCACCAGCAAGCACCCCGAGGTCACCGCGGTCGCCGACACCGACACGCTGATCCGCACCGAGGGCCTGGACGTGTACGCCCCCTGTGCGCTCGGCGGCGCGCTCGACGACGACACCGTGCCGGTGCTCACCGCGAGAGTGGTGTGCGGCGCGGCCAACAACCAGCTCGCCCACCCGGGTGTCGAGAAGGACCTCGCGGACCGCGGGATCCTCTACGCACCCGACTACGTGGTGAACGCGGGCGGTGTCATCCAGGTCGCCGACGAGCTGCACGGCTTCGACTTCGACCGGTGCAAGGAGAAGGCGTCGAAGATCTTCGACACCACGGTCGCCATATTCGCACGTGCGAAGCAGGATGGGATTCCGCCCGCCGCGGCGGCCGACAGGATCGCCGAGCAGCGCATCGCGGAGGCCCGCGGCCGCTGACACGCGACCGGCGCCCCCGCCGACCGGTTCCAGGCCCGCCGACGCCCCTCGGGAGACAAGACTCACCCCCGTCGGCGGGTCGCCTGCCAAGAAGAGGTTAAAATCGCAGCTGACCAGCGAGGAAAGGGCACCTTGCCGGTTGTGCGCCCAGGCGCGTCCTGCGGGCGACGTACCGTACGGCCGCAGGAGCAGGTACCGTGGAAGCCCTACGGACCGGTCTCTCCATGGAGAGTCCGTTCTAGATCATGAACGCGTGTCAAGACTCTGGGGCCATGAAGCCCCGATACCGAGGGGGTCGAGCCATGGGGCGCGGCCGGGCCAAGGCCAAGCAGACAAAGGTCGCCCGCCAGCTGAAGTACAACAGCGGCGGGACTGACCTGTCGCGTCTGGCCAATGAGCTGGGCGCTTCGACTTCGCAACAGCCGCCGAATGGTGAGCCGTTCGAGGACGAGGACGAGGAAGACGACCCGTACGCGCAGTACGCGGATCTGTACAACGACGACGAGGATGACGAGGACGACCAGTCCGGTCCCTCGCCGCAGCGCCGCGGTGCTTGACCTCGCGGTTCTCGTACATCACAGACATTCGCAGCTCGCACGGTTCTCGTAGCGACTGCACTTCACCCGGTCCGGGGTGGCGACACCGCCGGACCGGGTTTTGTGCTGTCCGCATACCCGTGTGCATACCCGTGCACATTCCCGTGCACGGGCGCGGGCCAGGCGCGGTGCGCGCCGGGCCCCGCGCGTCCGCGGTGGCTACTTCGCGTAGTCGCCCGTGAGCTCGGCGCCCGTCGCACGGTCGCCGCGGTCGGTGATCTCGCCGGCGATCCAGGCGTCCACACCGCGGTCGGCCAGGGTCGCGAGGGCCACGTCGGCCGAGTCCTGGGGGACGACGGCGATCATGCCGACGCCCATGTTCAGGGTCTTCTCCAGCTCCAGGCGCTCGACCTGCCCTGCCGTGCCGACGACGTCGAACACCGCGCCGGGGGCCCACGTGGAGCGGTCGACGGTGGCGTGCAGGGCGTCCGGGATCACGCGGGCGAGGTTCGCCGCGAGGCCGCCGCCGGTGATGTGGCTGAACGCGTGCACCGGCGTCGTGCGCGTCAGCGCCAGACAGTCCAGGGAGTAGATCTTCGTGGGCTCCAGGAGCTCCTCGCCGAGGGTACGGCCGAACTCGGGGACCTCGCGGTCCAGGGTCCAGCCCGCGCGGTCGAAGACCACGTGCCGGACCAGCGAGTACCCGTTGGAGTGAAGACCGGAGGACGCCATGGCGATCACCGCGTCACCCTTACGGATGCGATCCGGGCCGAGCACCTGGTCCGCCTCCACGACGCCCGTGCCCGCGCCCGCGACGTCGAAGTCGTCCGGGCCGAGGAGCCCGGGGTGCTCGGCGGTCTCGCCGCCGACGAGGGCGCAGCCCGCGAGGACACAGCCCTCCGCGATGCCCTTGACGATGGCGGCGACGCGCTCCGGGTGGACCTTGCCGACGCAGATGTAGTCCGTCATGAACAGCGGTTCCGCGCCGCACACCACGATGTCGTCCATGACCATGGCGACCAGGTCGTGGCCGATCGTGTCGTACACACCGAGCTGCCGGGCGAGGTCGACCTTCGTGCCGACGCCGTCCGTCGCGGAGGCGAGCAGCGGGCGGTCGAAGCGCTTGAGGGCGGAGGCGTCGAAGAGGCCGGCGAAGCCGCCGAGGCCGCCGAGGCCCGCGACCTCGGGGCGCTGCGTCTTCTTCACCCACTCCTTCATCAGCTCCACGGCGCGGTCGCCGGCTTCGATGTCGACGCCCGCGGCGGCGTAGCTGGCACCGGTGCCCGCCTGCGGAGCGCGCTCGGAGGACTCAGTGGACATGAGGTGAGAGCTTTCGTGTCGTTACTACGAGAGGGGCTTACGGGCGACGGATCGCGTCGGCCGCTGCCGTGGCCGCCGGGCCGGCTGCCAGCTCGGTCTCCAGGAGCTGCTTGCCGAGCAGCTCCGGGTCCGGCAGTTCCATCGGGTACTCGCCGTCGAAGCAGGCACGGCACAGGTCCGGCTTGTCGATGGTGGTGGCGTCGATCATGCCGTCGATGGAGATGTAGGAGAGCGAGTCGGCGCCGAGGGACGTGCCGATCTCCTCGATGCTCATGCCGTTGGCGATCAGCTCCGCACGGGTGGCGAAGTCGATGCCGAAGAAGCACGGCCACTTCACGGGCGGCGAGGAGATCCGGATGTGGACCTCGGCGGCGCCCGCCTCGCGGAGCATCTTGACCAGGGCGCGCTGGGTGTTGCCGCGGACGATCGAGTCGTCGACGACCACCAGGCGCTTGCCCCTGATGACTTCCTTGAGGGGGTTCAGCTTCAGCCGGATGCCGAGCTGGCGGATGGTCTGCGAGGGCTGGATGAAGGTCCGGCCGACGTAGGCGTTCTTGACGAGGCCGGCGCCGAAGGGGATGCCGGACGCCTCCGCGTACCCGATCGCGGCGGGGGTGCCGGACTCCGGGGTCGCTATGACGAGGTCGGCGTCGACCGGGGCCTCCGCCGCGAGCTTGCGGCCCATCTCGACCCGCGAGAGGTAGACGTTGCGGCCCGCGATGTCGGTGTCGGGGCGCGCCAGGTACACATACTCGAAGACACAGCCCTTGGGCTTCGCTTCCGCGAATCGGGAGGTGCGGAGGCCGTTCTCGTCGATGGCGACGAACTCGCCCGGCTCGATCTCGCGCACATAGCTGGCGCCGCAGATGTCGAGGGCGGCGCTCTCGGACGCGACCACCCAGCCGCGCTCCAGGCGGCCGAGCACCAGCGGACGGATGCCCTGCGGGTCGCGGCCCGCGTACAGCGTGTGCTCGTCCATGAAGACGAGGCTGAAGGCGCCCTGGACCTGGGGAAGCACCACTCCGGCGGCTTCCTCGACGGTCAGCGGCTTGCCGTCGGCGTCGGTCTGCGCGGCGAGCAGGGCCGTCAGCAGATCGGTGTCGTTGGTGGCCGCCACCCTCGTGGTGCGGCCCTCCTGCTTGGGCAGCTCGGCGACCATCTCGGCCAGCTGGGCCGTGTTGACGAGGTTGCCGTTGTGGCCGAGGGCGATGGAGCCGTGGGCCGTCGCGCGGAAGGTGGGCTGGGCGTTCTCCCAGACGGAGGCTCCAGTGGTGGAGTAGCGGGCGTGACCGACCGCGATATGTCCCTGGAGAGAACCGAGCGAGGTCTCGTCGAAGACCTGGGACACCAGGCCCATGTCCTTGAAGACGAGGATCTGGGAGCCGTTGCTGACCGCGATTCCCGCGGATTCCTGGCCCCGATGCTGGAGGGCGTAGAGCCCGAAGTACGTGAGCTTTGCGACCTCTTCGCCCGGAGCCCAGACACCGAAGACGCCGCAAGCGTCCTGGGGGCCTTTCTCGCCGGGGAGCAGATCGTGATTGAGTCGACCGTCACCACGTGGCACGACTCCGAGTGTAGGCGAGATCGACCACTGGTCCGAATTGGGGATACGGCCTCGGCACGCGCAGTGAGCGCGACGCCGTAGTGCTTCGGCTGTGCGACACCCCTGTGAACTGCGACGACAGCTTTGTGAACAGGGGCGCCGACGCGTTGACGTGTCTTTCGGCACGCCGTGAGGCTCCTGGGTCATGCAGCCTCATGAACAGTCACGGTCCTTCCGGTTGTCCCGGCGGTCCTTCGCCGGCGGGGTGGCGGGTGTCGCCGCTGCCGCCGGGGTCGGCGCCACCACCGGCGCGGAAGCCGCCGAAGCGGCGGACGTCGCCGGAGCCGCCGAAAACGCCGAGCGGCCCTTCGCCGCCGCGCGCGGGCGGCACTCGAGGCGGCCCAACATCCTGTTCATCCTGGGTGACGACCTCGGCTGGGCCGATCTGTCCTCGTACGGTTCCCCGCACATCAAGACCCCGCACCTGGACCGCCTGGCCCGGCAGGGCGTCCGCTTCACCCAGGCCTACTCCGGGTCCGCGACCTGCTCACCCACCCGTTTCAGCCTCTACACCGGGCGCTTCCCGGGCCGGACCAAGGGCGGGCTCGCCGAGCCGATAGCCGACAAGTCGGCCGGCCTGGAGCCGACGCACCCCACCCTCGCCTCGCTCCTGCGCGGCGCCGGGTACGCGACCGCGCTCATCGGCAAGTGGCACTGCGGCTTCCTGCCGGACTACTCGCCCACCAAGTCCGGCTGGGACGAGTTCTTCGGGAACTTCGGCGGCGCCCTGGAGTACTACTCCAAGCTCGGCGGCGGAGGTGAGTACGACCTCTACCGGGGCAATGTCCGCGAGGGCGACGCCACGTACAAGGACCTGCGGTACTACACCCGCGTCCTGACCGAGCGCGCGAGCGAGTACGTCGGCCGCGACCACGACCGGCCGTGGCTGCTCAACCTCAACTTCACCACCCCGCACTGGCCCTGGATCGCCGACGGCGACACGGAGACGTCCGCCGAGATCGTGCGGCGGATCAAGGCCGGGGACAAGAGCGCCCTGTGGCACCAGGACGGCGGGTCCCTCGCCAAGTACACCGAGATGGTGCAGGACCTGGACCGGTCGATCGGGCAGGTGCTCAGGGCGCTGCGGGAGTCCGGGCAGGAGCGGGACACGCTGGTGTTCTTCGCCTCCGACAACGGCGGTGAGCGCTTCTCGTACAACTGGCCGCTCTCGGGCAACAAGGGGTCGCTCCTCGAAGGCGGCATCCGGGTGCCGACCATCGTGCGCTGGCCCGCCCGCCTGGACGGCGGGCAGGTCAGCGACGAGCCCGTGTACACCCCGGACTGGACCGCCACCCTCCTGGAGCTCGCCGGGGCCCGGCCCGACCCCGCCCACCCGCTCGACGGCACCAGCCTCGCCGGACATCTGCTGCGCGGGCGGCCCGTCGGTGAGCGGGATCTGTTCTGGCGGGTGCGCGGGGAGCGCGCGCTGCGGCGCGGCGACTGGAAGTACTACCGCGGCAAGAGCGGGCGCGATCAGTTGTTCCACCTCGGGCGGGATCAGCGGGAGCAGGCGGATCTCGCCGGGCGCGAGGGTGCGCTGCTCGCGGAGCTGCGGGGGGCGTGGGAGCGGACCGCGGCTGAGCTTCTGCCCTATCCGGATCCGGTCGGCTGAGCTTCTGCCCTATCCGGATCCGGTCGGCTGAGCTTCTGCCCTATCCGGATCCGGTCGGCTGAGCCTCTGCCCTGTCCGGATATCCGGATCCGGTCGGCTGAGCCCGCACCCGGCCGTCCGTCGGCCGGTCAGGCGGGAGCCTGCGCCTTCACCACCGTCTTGCCGTCCGTCAGGGTCAGCGTGCGGTGGTCCACCGTGTACGAGGCCTTGCCCTCGAACAGCTTCAGGAGCGTGCGCTCCGTCGGCATCACGTCGCCGGGGCACATCTTCCGGGTCACCTTCGGCATGCCGAGGGCGATCTTGCCGTCCCTGGCGTCCGCGTCCGCGGTGACCGCGTTGCAGCCCAGGTTGCCGCGGACCGTGCCGTCCTTGCCGAAGGTCAGCTTGACCTTGTCGTCCAGGGCCTTCGGCAGGGAGGTCGCCGTGCCCTTGTCCCCGACCGAGGTGACGGTCCACTCGGTGCCCTTCAGCGGGGCGCCGGACTCGGCGCTCAGCGCGATGCGGTCGCCGCCGGTGGTGGTGAGCGTCAGGCTCTTGTCGTCCACCTCCGCCTTGAGCCTGCCGTCCATGGCGCGGGCCAGGCTCTTCTCGAAGTCCAGGGCGTCGCACGCCATCTCGGTGTGCGGGCCGGGCTCGAAGTGGACGGTGTCGCCCTCCACGGAGGCCTTGGCGCCGTATCCGTTGCAGCCGAAGTTGCCGCCGGTGCCGCCCTTGCCGCCGAACTTCACGTACGCGCCGCTGGGGGCCTGCTGTTTCTTGCCGTCGACCGTGAGGCTCTCGACGTTCCAGCGGACGCCGGTCAGGGCCGAGCCGGTGGTCCCCTTGCCGGAGCCGTCCTTGCCTGCGCCCGCCTTGTCGGAACCGCCGTCGCCGGAGCCGGACTCCGAGCCGCAGGCAGCGAGCAGCCCGGCTGCGGCGATGGCGGTGAGGGTCTGGGTCACGCGCTGCTTGTACATGTCATTGTGACGGGGGCCGCCCGGAAGCGGTTCCCTGTCCTCGCTCACGACATGATCGGGAGCAGTGCCGTGTCTTCGCTCACGACATGATCGGGAGCAGTGCCGTGAGATCCGCCCTCTCGCCGCTCGCGCTGACCCGCGCCGCCTCGCGCTCCGCCGCCCACGTCGTGCGGCCCGTCGCCAGCCTGATCCAGGTCAACGGGTCCGTCTCGACCACGTTCGGCGGGGTGCCGCGGGTGTGCCGGGGGCCCTGCACGCACTGGACGACCGCGTACGGCGGCACGCGGACCTCCACGGCGCCGCCCGGGGCCTTCGTGGCCAGGGCGTCCGCGAGCAGACGGGTGCAGGCGGCGAGCGCCTGACGGTCGTACGGGATATCGAGGTCCGGCAGCGCGGCGTTCAAGTCGTCGGTGTGGACGATCAGTTCCACGGTGCGCGTGACCATGAAGTCGGCGAGCGTCATGCCGCCGAAGCGGGAGGGGACGAGGCGGGTGCCCGGGGCCTCGGGGAGGGTGTCCGCGAGGCGGTCGAGGGCGTCCGCGAACAGGGCGTCCAGGGCGCCCGGGGGAGCTGTCCCGGTGGCGGTGAGGGCGTGGACGTCCTCGTCCACCTGGGCCGACGCGGACGAGGTGCGGAACGGCCAGTCCTGGAGCGGGACTTCGAGCTGCTCCGGCTCGGGGGAATCCAGGTAGCGGACCACGGAGCCGAGCACCATCGTGAGGTGGGCGACCAGTTCGCGTACGGTCCAGTCGCCCAGGCGGGTGGGCGCGGCCAGTTGCTCCGGGGTGAGGCCCGCGACCGCTTCGCGCACCATGGCGGACTGGGTGAGCACGGCTGTGCGGATCTTCGTCTGGTCGTAGCTGCGGGTGCGCTTCTTGGCCGGGGGCATGGGGGGAGCCTATGCCTTGACCGCGTAGCCGCTCAGGCCCTTTTCCACCAGGTCGAAGGCGTCCCGGGCGAGGGCCTCGGCGGTGGCGGCGACCTCGTCGAGCGGGGTGCCCGCCATGCGGCGGCGGTGCACCTCGGCGAAGACGGCGTTGCGGACGCCGATCAGCTGGGCGGCGGCGACCTCGGCGAGCACGGCGTCGCCGGTCTCCTCGGCGAGGGCGGTGGCGAGGAGCTGCTGGCTGCGGTGGTGGAAGGCGTGGGCGCGGTGCAGGAGCACCGGGGTCTCGGTGATCAGACGCAGGACCTGGAGGGTGCGGGGGCTGTCGCCGAGGCCCACGGAGGGGTCCCTGGCCTCGATCAGGTCGAGGAGCCGGCGGCGGAGGGCGTCGGCGGCGGATTCGCCGGAGGCGCGGGCGCGGATGGCGTCGGCGGCGTCGGAGACGTGCTCCTCCATCGGGGCGAGGAGCACGTCGTCCTTCGTGCCGAAGTAGTTGAAGACGGTCATCTTGGAGACGTCCGCGGCTGCCGCGATCTCGGCCACGGACACCTTGTCGTAGCCGCGTTCGACGAAGAGGTCCACTGCGGCGTGCCAGATCCGGGAGGCGGTCTGCTGCTTCTTGCGCTCCCGGAGGCCGGGCGCGCGGACTGACGACTCGTCCGCCGATGCGGGTCTCCGTGCTGGCATGTCCGGACTATACCAGGATGAAATATTGACCTAGAACACCTTTTGGTGCCTTATCGCCGTTGTTCCTGCGCTGCCTCCACCGGGCCTGTCGCCTCCAGGGGCGGCGCCGTGAAGGTCTCCCTGTTGGCGGGCACCCCGATGCCGCGCCAGCGGAAGGGCACCCCCTTGGCCGTGTCCAGGTCGGGGCCGTCCATCAACTGGAAGTGGACGTGCGGTTCGGTGGAGTTCCCGGAGTTCCCGCAGTGGGCGATCACCTGGCCGGGGTGCACACGGTCCCCGACCCGTACGGCGAGCGAACCACGTTTGACGTGCGCGTACATGGCGTATGTCTCGTCCCCGATGTCGAGGACGACGCTGTTGCCCACCACCCGGCGAGCCGGAGCCAGGCCTCGCACCGTGCCCTCGACGAGGAAGAAGTAGAGCAGCCCGAGCAGCGAGTTGCGGCTGAAGTGGTCCCGCTGGCCGTCCTCCGCGTGCACCACGGTCGCCTCGCCGACGGCGAGAAGCGGCGCCCCGAAGGAAGGGAACGCCCGAGGCCGACGAGCGATCGGCCACAGCCAGGCGAAGCCCGGCCGCGCCCCCTTCCCGGGCTCCGCCCCCTCCCCGGGCTCCGCCCCCTCCCCGGGCTCCGCTCCCTCGGCCGTGACGTCGATGGCGTACGTCTGCGCCAGGCCGTGGGTGCCGTGGCTCGGCACCTTGTCCGCCGGGCTGTTGAGCGCCGACCACCGCCCCGTCACCGGCGCCTCCACCTCGACCGCAGCGCGCGGGGCGGTCGCGATCTGCTGTCGCGCCGCCTTCCCGGGCAGCAGGCCGAGGGCCACGGCCGCCACGAAGGGGAGCCAGCCCAGCCAGTAGTCGTACGGCATATCCACGAAGATCCCGGCGATCGCCTGCACGAGGAAGACCAGCCACAGGACACGGCTGAGTACGGCGGCCAGTTTGCGTATGGACACGGTTGTTCCCCCTGGTGGTGGTGTGGGTGGTGCGGGCGGCCTCAGGCCGGGCGCGCCGCGGCCAGGACCACGAAGAGCGGCACCACCCGGCCCGGCGGTACCTCGTACCGGCCGCGCGCCGTCGTGTGCAGCCAGCCCGTACCGGTCAGATGGCGCAGGTGGTGGTAGATCTGTCCGGTCGTGCCGACCTCGTCGAGCGCGGCAAGCTCCGCCGCGGTCCTGCGGCCACCGAGGATCTCGCGCAGCAGCCGCAGCCGTACGGGATGGCCGAGCGCGGCGAAGGAGTCGGCGGCCTCGGACCAGTCGCCGCCCAGGAGCGCCTCGGTGAACTGGCCGGTCTGCCACTCGTACCGCTCCCCCGTCGGCAGCCGCACCGCACCCGTGTACAGCACGCCGCCGTCGGCCGCCTCGTGCTGCGCGAGCTGCTTCTTCAAGCCCTCCAGGGCCCAGAAGTCGCTCGCGCCCGGGTCGGGCGCGGCCTCGTCACGGACACGGTCGGCACCCTCCAGCGCCGCCATGCGCCGCTCCAGCTCGGCCACCCGCTCTTCCAGCTCCATGATCCCAGATTACGTAATTACGTAACTACAGACAAGGGAGTGGTCGGTCGGGGAACGACGTAGCCCCCGTCCGGACCAGGTCCGGGCGGGGGCTACGTCTCTTGGGATCGCGTCCTAGGCGAAAAGCCCCGGGATCGTCTCCGCGTGCGCAGCGCGCAGCTCGTCGAGCGACAGCGTGAACTGACCCTGCACCTCGACCGCCGTGCCGTCCACCACACCGATCCGCGTGACCGGCAGGCCCCGCGCACCGCACATGTCGGTGAAGCGCAGCTCCTCGCTGCGGGGCACGGAGACCACCGCGCGGCCCGCCGACTCGGAGAGGAGGAAGGTGAAGGCGTCCAGGCCGTCCGGGACCACCAGGCGGGCGCCGGTGTTCCCGCGCAGGCAGGACTCGACCACCGCCTGGACGAGGCCGCCGTCCGACAGGTCGTGGGCGGCGTCGATCATGCCGTCCCGGGACGCGGAGATGAGGATCTCCGCGAGGAGGCGCTCACGCTCCAGGTCCACCTTGGGCGGCAGGCCGCCGAGGTGGTCGTGCACGACCTGGGACCAGGCCGAGCCGCCGAACTCCGCGCGCGTCTCGCCGAGCAGGTAGAGGAGCTGGCCCTCTTCCTTGAACGCGATCGGCGTGCGGCGCGTGACGTCGTCGATGACGCCGAGCACGGCCACGACCGGCGTCGGGTGGATCGCCGTCTCGCCGGTCTGGTTGTAGAGCGACACGTTTCCGCCGGTCACCGGGGTGCCGAGTTGGAGGCAGCCGTCCGCGAGGCCACGCGTGGCCTCCGCGAACTGCCACATCACGTCCGGGTCCTCCGGCGAACCGAAGTTCAGGCAGTTGGAGATCGCGAGCGGCTTGGCGCCGGACGCCGCGACGTTGCGGTACGACTCCGCGAGGGCGAGCTGCGCGCCCGCGTACGGGTCCAGCTTCGCGTACCGGCCGTTGCCGTCCGTCGCCATCGCCACACCCAGGTTGGACTCCTCGTCCACCCGGACCATGCCCGCGTCCTCGGGCTGCGCGAGGATCGTGTTGCCCTGCACGAAGCGGTCGTACTGGTCGGTGATCCACGCCTTGGAGGCCTGGTTCGGGGAGGCGACCAGCTTGAGGATCTGCTCCTTCAGCTCCGTCGCGTCCGCCGGGCGTGCCAGCTTGTTCGCGTCGTCGGCCTGGAGCGCGTCCTGCCAGGACGGGCGCTCGTAGGGGCGGTGGTAGACCGGGCCCTCGTGCGCCACCGTGCGCGGCGGCACGTCCACGATCTGCTCGCCGTGCCAGAAGATCTCCAGGCGCTCGCCCTCCGTCACCTCACCGATGACGGTCGCGATGACGTCCCACTTCTCGCAGATCTCCATGAAGCGGTCGACCTTGTCCGGCTCGACGACCGCGCACATGCGCTCCTGCGACTCGCTCATGAGGATCTCCTCGGGCGAGAGCGAGGAGTCGCGCAGGGGGACGGTGTCCAGGTCCACGCGCATACCGCCGGAACCGGCCGAGGCCAGCTCGCTCGTGGCGCAGGACAGGCCCGCGCCGCCGAGGTCCTGGATGCCCGCGACCAGCTTCTCGCGGAAGATCTCCAGGGTGCACTCGATGAGGAGCTTCTCCTGGAACGGGTCGCCGACCTGGACCGCCGGGCGCTTGGCCGGTCCGGTCGACTCGAAGGTCTCGGAGGCGAGCACCGAGACGCCGCCGATGCCGTCGCCGCCCGTGCGGGCCCCGTACAGGATGACCTTGTTGCCGGTGCCGGACGCCTTGGCGAGGTGGATGTCCTCGTGCTTCATGACGCCGATGCAGCCCGCGTTGACCAGCGGGTTGCCCTGGTAGCAGGGATCGAAGACGACCTCGCCGCCGATGTTCGGCAGGCCCAGGCAGTTGCCGTAGCCGCCGATGCCCGCGACCACGCCCGGAAGGACCCGCTTGGTGTCGGGGTGGTCGGCGGCGCCGAAGCGCAGCGGGTCCACGACCGCGACCGGGCGCGCGCCCATCGCGAGGATGTCGCGCACGATGCCGCCGACACCGGTCGCCGCGCCCTGGTAGGGCTCGATGTAGCTGGGGTGGTTGTGCGACTCGACCTTGAAGGTGACCGCGTAGCCCTGGCCGACGTCGACGACGCCCGCGTTCTCGCCGATGCCGACGAGCATCGCGTCGTTCTCGGGGACCTTCTCGCCGAACTGCTTCAGGTGCACCTTGCTGCTCTTGTACGAGCAGTGCTCGGACCACATGACCGAGTACATGGCGAGTTCGGCACCGGTCGGGCGGCGGCCGAGGATCTCGCGGATGCGCTCGTACTCGTCCGGCTTCAGGCCGAGGTCCGCCCAGGGCTGGCCGGCCTCGGGGGTCTGCTCGGCGTGCTTGACGGTGTCCAGGGTCATCGTGCGCCCACCAGGTTCTTCAGGATCGAGGTGAAGAAGCCGAGGCCGTCCGTGCGGCCCGTGCCGACCAGGGGCTCCACGGCGTGCTCGGGGTGCGGCATCAGGCCCACCACGTTCCCGGCCTCGTTCGTGATGCCGGCGATGTCGCGCAGCGAGCCGTTCGGGTTCACGTCCAGGTAGCGGAAGGCGACCCGGCCCTCGGCCTCCAGCAGGTCGAGGGTGCGCTCGTCGGCGACGTACCGCCCGTCGATGTTCTTCAGCGGGATCGAGATCTCCTGGCCGGCCTCGTAATCGGCCGTCCAGGCAGTCGAGTTGGTCTCCACCCGCAGCTTCTGGTCACGGCAGATGAAGTGCAGGTGGTTGTTGCGCAGCATCGCGCCGGGCAGCAGGTGCGTCTCGGTCAGGACCTGGAAGCCGTTGCAGATGCCGAGAACCGGCATTCCCGCCTTGGCCTGCTCGATGACCGACTCCATCACCGGCGAAAAGCGGGAGATGGCACCAGCGCGCAGATAGTCGCCGTAGGAGAAACCACCCGGCAGGACCACCGCGTCGACCTGCTTCAGGTCCTTGTCGCGGTGCCACAGCGGCACGGCCTCGGCACCCGCGACACGGACGGCGCGCTGCGTGTCCCTGTCGTCGAGCGTTCCCGGAAAAGTGACGACTCCGATTCGAGCAGTCACTTCGCCTCCACCGCGGGCTCTTCGACCTTTACTACGAAGTCCTCGATCACGGTGTTGGCGAGGAAGGTTTCCGCCAACTCGTGGATACGGGCGAGCGCGGCGTCGTCCACCGGCCCGTCCACCTCGAGTTCGAAGCGCTTTCCCTGACGTACGTCGGAGATCCCCTGGAATCCGAGGCGCGGCAGTGCACGCTGCACCGCCTGCCCCTGGGGGTCGAGGATCTCCGGCTTGAGCATGACGTCGACTACGACGCGTGCCACTGGCACTCCCGGTGTGTGGTGCTGAGCAGGTTCCTTCAGACTACCCGCACAAAAATTCTACTCGCGTAGATTCGTGGGAACATACGTGATCGCAGTCACTTTCCGGCTGTCGGCACGGCGTCGGACAGGACACGTGCGCGAAAAATCCTGGAAAAGATCACAGCTCGGCATTGCGCCCGCCGCCCCGCCGCACCCACCCTGCTGGAGAAGTGACCGGAAGAGCCGTATTCTCCCGGACACGCCACCGGAACACGCGGTGGGTTTTCCATCGCCCCATCATTCAATGCCAGGCACTGTACAAAGGAATTGGCAATAGCCGATACTTTGTCCCATAACTGCCGGACAGTCGGCATCACCGGACGTCGTCGCACGTCAATGCGGTGGGGTCGCACGAAAGGACCGATATTCGTGGCGCAGCGTGTCGTGGTCACTCTCCATGACGACATGGACGGCTCAGAAGCGGCGGAAACGGTCGCGTTCGGTCTTGACGGGAAGTCGTACGAGATCGACCTCAACCAATCCAATGCCGAGAAACTCCGCAAGGTGCTCGCCCCCTACCTGGAGGCAGCCCGCAAGCAGTCGAAGTCCGGCAAGGTCTACCGGCACACCGCGGTGACACCGGACCCCGCCGCCGTGCGCGCCTGGGCCCGCTCGCACCAGCTCGACGTGCCGCCGCGCGGCCGGATCCCGAAGAAGGTGTACGAGGCGTTCGAGGCCGCCAACTGACCGTTCCGAGGAACCTCGGCGGGGGTGCTCGGGCAACCGACTTGCGCAGCACCCCCGCTGGTCAGCTAGAGTCTGGAGCACGCCGAGGGGCAAGGCCGAAAGGCCCGGACCCCGAGGAGTCGTGCGGGTGTAGTTCAGTAGTAGAACATCCCCCTTCCAGGGGGAAGGCGCAGTGTGCAATTCCTGTCACCCGCTCCGCACCGCTCACCGACCACCCATCCGGGTGCGGTAAGCTGGTGCCCGCGCCGATCAGTGAGAGCTGGTCGGAGGCAATGCGAACGTAGCTCAGTTGGTAGAGCGCAACCTTGCCAAGGTTGAGGTCGCGAGTTCGAACCTCGTCGTTCGCTCCACAGAGAGAACCCCGCTGTCATCAACAGCGGGGTTCTCTGCTGTTGCTGACAGCGGGGTTGCCGACAGCGGGGTTCGCTGCCGCTGCCGCGCAGGCACACTGACATTTGTCATGTGCGGTGATGACACCGTGCACTGCCGGGGCCTTTGGCAGCGGGTGAGCCTTGAGTCATGACTGATCAAGTGATCGACGTGACCGACCTGCGACGCAGCTACACCGGCGGCTTCGAGGCGGTCCGGGGGACCTCCTTCACCGTGGGCCGCGGCGAACTCTTCGCCCTGCTCGGCACGAACGGCGCGGGCAAGACGTCCACCCTCGAAGTCCTCGAAGGCCTCGCCCGGCCCACCGGCGGCACCGTGCGCGTCCTCGGGCACGACCCGTACCGGGAGCGCGCCGCGGTCCGGCCCCGGATCGGCGTGATGCTCCAGGAAGGCGGCTTCCCCTCCGAGCTGACCGTCGACGAGACCGCGCGCATGTGGGCGGGGTGCACCAGCGGCGCCCGGCCCGTCGCCGACGTGCTCCGGTCCGTCGGTCTCGGCGGGCGCGGCGGCGTCCGCGTCAAACAGCTCTCCGGTGGCGAGAAGCGGCGCCTTGACCTCGCGATGGCCCTCCTCGGCGACCCCGAGGTGCTGTTCCTCGACGAACCCACCACCGGCCTCGACGCCGAAGGCCGCCGCGAGACCTGGGACTTGGTGCGCGCCCTGCGCGACCAGGGCACCACGGTGCTGCTCACCACCCACTACCTCGAAGAGGCCGAGCAGCTCGCCGACCGCCTCGCCATCCTGCACGAAGGCCGGATCGCCGCCACCGGTGACGTCGCCGGCGTCGTCGCCTCCCAGCCGTCCCGGATCTCCTTCGAACTGCCCGACGGATACTTCCCCGGCGACCTGCCGCCCCTCGCCAAGATCGGCGTCACCGGGCACGACGTGCAGGGCCGCACCGTGCGGCTGCGCACCACCGAACTCCAGCGCGCCGCGACCGCGCTGCTCACCTGGGCGCAGCACACGGGCGTCGAGCTGCGCGGCCTCGACGTGCGCGCCGCCTCCCTGGAGGAGGCGTTCCTCCAGATCGCCAAGGAGGCGACGCGGAACGACCCGCGCGCCGAGCCGGCCCGCGCCGGCAGCCGCCCGGTGACGAACGAGAAGGAGAGCGTGCGATGAACCCCACCACCGACACGAACACCGGCTCCACCGCCACCAACATGGCAGGCTCCACCGTCACCGACACGGCAGGCCGACACGCCTCCGGGCCCACCGGCACCGCCGCCCTGACCACCCCCGCAGGCCGCCTCCTCGCCCTGGCACGGGCGGAGCTGACCCTCCTCGGCCGCGCGAAGGGCACTCTGTTCGCGGCGCTCTTCGTGCCCCTCGTGGTGCCCTTCACGATGAAGTCGGCCGTCAAGAACATGGACCTCGACGGCACCGGCCTGTCCATCGGCTCGGTCCTGCTGCCGTCCGCGGTCGCCTTCTCGCTCCTGTTCGCCGTGTACTCGGCGCTGGTCAGCGTGTACGCGGCCCGGCGCGAGGAACTCGTGCTCAAGCGCCTGCGCACCGGCGAGGTGCGGGACGTGGAGATCCTCGCGGGCGCCGCGCTGCCGTCCGTCGCCATCGGGCTCGTCCAGTCCCTCGTCCTGATGGGCATGTGCGCCGCCCTGCTCGACGTGGGCGCGCCCGGCGCCGCGCACTACGTGGTCCTGGGGCTCGTCCTCGGGCTTGTGATGTTCCCGCTGCTCGCGGCCGTCACCTCGATCGTCAGCCGCAGCGTGGAGAGCGCCCAGGTCATGGTGATGCCGCTGCTCTTCGCGTCGATGCTCGGGTCCGGCGTGGTCCTGCCGCTGGAGGTCATGCCCGACAAGCTGGCCTCCGTCTGCGAACTCCTGCCGCTGTCTCCGGTGATCGCGCTGATCCGCGGCGGCTGGACCGGGGAGCTCGGCGCGGGCGAGGGCCTGCGCGCCGTCCTGATCGCGGTGGCCTGGATCGCCCTGGGCGTGTTTGCTGTGAAGAGGTGGTTCCGCTGGGAGCCGCGGCGCTGACCGCCGCGTCGGCCGGGGACGCGCGATCGGCCGGAGACGTGCACGGGGACCGGCAGGGACGGAGGAGTCGCACAGTGGTGGGCCGGATCGGGAAGCTGCGGAGCGACTGGCGCGGCCTGCGGAAGATCGAGCAGGTCGAGCTCCAGAGCATGATCATGTGGCACACCATGCCGTGGATCTTCCTCGTCAGCTGGTGCGTCCTGCCGGTGGGCCTGAGCCTCAGGCATGAGGCCTCCGTGCAGCTCGTCGGCTGGTCGATGATCGTGGTCGCCGCCCTGCAGTGTGCGCAGGTCAACCGCATGCTGCGGCGGTCGCTCGACCACTATCTGGGGCAGGCGGAGTACCCGCGCCGCGGCCTTGCCGCCCTGCTCGGCCTGACCCTCGTCGTACTCGCTCTCGCCCTGCTGCTCCAGCGCCTCGACGGTGTCGAGGAGGGCGCCGCGATCAATCTGGCCGCGCTGTTCCTGATCAGCCCGTACGCCCAGATCCTCGCCTTCCTCGTACCGGTGCCGAGCTTCTGCCGGCGCCTCGGCCTGGTGACCGTCCTGCTGGTGGCGGGCGCCGTCGCCGTCGGCCAGCGCGGTGGACAGTTGGTCGGCCTGGTCCTGCTCGTCGCCATGGGCAGCGTGATCTCACTCCTGGCCTCCCGGTGCGGAGCCTGGAGCCTGGCCGTGATGTGGGAGGCCGAACGGGCCCGCGAGACCGAGGGACGGCTCGCCGTCGCCGAGGAACGGCTGCGCTTCGGCCGCGACCTGCACGACGTCATGGGCCGCAACCTCGCCGTCATCGCCCTCAAGAGCGAACTCGCCGTGCAGCTCGCCCGGCGCGGGCGGCCCGAGGCGGAGGACCAGATGGTCGAGGTCCAGCGGATCGCACGGGAGACCCAGCGGGAGATACGGGACGTCGTCCGCGGCTACCGCGAAGCGGAACTCGGCGCCGAACTCGCCGGGGCCCAGGGCGTCCTGGAGGCCGCGGGCATCGCCTGCCGGGTGACCGGCACCTCCGCGGGGCTGCCCACGGCCGTACAGGCCGCGCTCGGCTGGGTCGTGCGCGAGGGCACCACCAATGTGCTGCGGCACGGCAACGCGCAGCACTGCACCATCACGGTATCGGCGACGGAAGGACGTACGGAGTTGACCATCGAGAACGACGGAGTGCCCGAGGCGGGCCCTGTCACGGGCAGCCCCGGAGGCCCCGGAGGCCCCGCAGGAACCGGCGGCACCGGGCTCAACGGCCTGCGCGAACGTCTCACCACCGTGGGCGGCACCCTGGAGCACACCTCGGCGGAGGGCCGCTTCCGGCTCACCGCGCGGGTGCCGCTGCCCGGGGGCTCCGGTGGCGCGGGGGCCGGGGCGGCCGGTGGCGCGGGGGCCGGGGCGGCAGACACGGCTGATGCAGCCGGTGCAGCCGGTGCAGCCGGTGCAGCCGGTGCAGCCGGTGCAGCCGGTGCAGCCGACGGTACGGGTGGTGTGCGGGTTTCGGGGGGCGCCTCGTGACCGCTGTCCGTGTGCTGCTCGCCGACGACGAGCATCTGATCCGCGGCGCCCTCGCCGCGCTCCTCGCCCTGGAGGACGACCTCGTGGTCGTCGCCGAGGCCGCCTCCGGGCCCGAGGCCCTCGCCATGGCGCGCGCCCACCGCCCCGATGTCGCCGTCCTCGACCTGGAGATGCCGGGCGCCGACGGTGTGAGTGTCGCCACATCCCTGCGCGGTGAACTCCCCGACTGCCGCACCATGATCGTGACCAGTCACGGCCGTCCGGGACACCTCAAGCGGGCACTCGAAGCCGGTGTGCGGGGATTCGTCCCCAAGACCGTCAGCGCCCAGCGGCTCGCCGAGATCATCCGTACGGTGCACGCGGGAAACCGCTACGTGGACCAGGAATTGGCCGCCGACGCCATCTCCGCGGGCGACTCCCCGCTGACCGCCCGCGAAGCCGAAGTCCTCGAACTCGCCGCCGACGGCGCACCCGTGTCGGAGATCGCGGAGCGGGCCGCACTGTCCCAGGGAACCGTCCGCAACTACCTCTCGTCGGCCGTCAACAAGATCGGTGCGGAGAACCGGCATGCGGCAGTGCGTCTCGCGCGCGAGCGAGGTTGGGTATAGTGGCTCTCGCGCTTCGGCGCAGCGCGGACGTAGCTCAGTTGGTAGAGCGCAACCTTGCCAAGGTTGAGGTCGCCAGTTCGAACCTGGTCGTCCGCTCCATGAAAAGCCCCCCGGTTCCCCGGACCGGGGGGCTTTGTCGTGTGCGAGTGTCGCTTCGCTAGGCCCAGGACAAGCCCGTCAGGCGCTCGTACGCCTCGATGTACTTGGCGCGCGTCGCCGTCACGACCTCCGCGGGCAGCGGCGGGGGCGGCAGCTCGCCCTTGCGGTCCCAGCCGGACTCCGGCGACGTCAGCCAGTCCCGTACGTACTGCTTGTCGAACGACGGCTGCGCGCGGCCCGGCTCCCAGACGTCCGCGGGCCAGAAGCGGGACGAGTCCGGCGTGAGCACCTCGTCCCCGAGCACCAGGACCGGCTCCTCGCCCGCGCCGGGCCGGGTGTGGCCGAACTCGAACTTGGTGTCCGCCAGGATCACCCCGCGCTCCCGCGCGACGTCCCGGGCCCGGGAGTAGACGGCGAGCGTCGTCTGCCGCAGCCGCGCCGCCGTCTCCGCGCCGACCTGCCGGGCGACCTCCTCGTACGTCACGTTCTCGTCGTGCTCGCCGACCTCCGCCTTCGTGGCCGGGGTGAAGATCGGCGCGGGCAGTTCGGAGCCGTCGACCAGTCCCTCGGGCAGGGCGAGTCCGCAGACCGTACGGGTCTGCTCGTACTCGACGAGGCCCGAACCCGTCAGATAGCCGCGGGCCACGCACTCCACCGGCACCATCGCGAGGGACTGGCAGACGAGCGTGCGGCCCTCCCAGTCGGCGGGCGCGCCCGGCGGCAGCTCCGTCGAGATGACATGGTTGGGGACCAGGTCGGCGAGCTGGTCGAACCACCACAGCGACAGCTGGGTCAGGACCCGCCCCTTGTCGGGGATCTCCGTCGGCAGCACCCAGTCGTACGCGGACATGCGGTCACTGGCGACCATCACGAGGTCGCCCGCCTCGTTCTGGTACAGCTCGCGCACCTTGCCGGTGTGCAGATGCACCAGACCCGGAACCTGGATCGGCTCGGGCTTTTCGACGAATCCGGACACGGTTCCTCCCCGTGGTTCTGTCCAATGGCCTCGATTGTCCCGTACTCGGGGGACAGTTTTGGCCAGGGGTTGTCCCAGCCGGTTGTCCCAGCGGTCGGCACGGCGTTCTTCGTCCGCCGACTCGCTCGTTCCTCAGTCCCGCTTGCAGATGCGGTCCAGGAGGTTGGCCGTCGCCCGCTGCACCCGGGCGTCCACATGCCCGGGGCGGTCGAGCGCGGGGGACCAGGCGAAGGTGCCGGAGGCGAAGACCAGGGCTCCGGAAGGGGCGCGGTACAGCGACGTCTCCTGGTGGCGTGCTGTGCCCTCGCCGTCCTCGTACGCGGAGTGCGCGAGCAGGATGCGGTCCCGGTGCTCCGGGAGCGCGGTGCGCGGGAAGTAGCGGTCGGCCTCGCCCGCGACCAGGCCGTCGATCTCGTCGCCCTCGTGGGCGCCGGTCGCCTCCCACAGCCAGTGGTCGGCGTTGCGGACGATCAGCGGGTGCGGTTCCGGGACCCGGCCCGCGTACTGGATGCCGATCAACTGCTGCTCGGGGACGTCGATTTCACGCCACAGGGCCGCCTTGCCGGGGCCCCGGCGTTTTCGGCACGTCAGCAGGCGGTCCGGGACGCCGGAGGGCGACGGGCCGAGATCCACCTGCCAGTACATGGTGTTCGCCGAGAGGAAGACCAGCGACGTGCCGTGCTCGCGCGCGTCCTCCGTGGTGCGGCGCATCGCCGCCGACCAGTACTCGTCGTGGCCGGGGAACACCAGGCCGCGGTACCGCGTCGGGTCGATGCGGCCCGCGTGCAGGTCGCGGGTGTCGGCGTACGCCAGGTCGTAGCCGTACCGCTCGGCCCAGCGGATGAAGTCGTAGGCGTGGCCCACGTGCAGGGGCAGGCCCGCGCCCGCGTAGGGGCGGTCGAAGGAGACCGTGGTGGCCGCCTCGCTCTCGCCGAGCAGGCCGCCATGCTCGTCCCACGCGTGGTACAGGCTCGCGCCCGTGCGGCCGTCCTCCGGATAGAGGTTGTACGCCTGCCACGTGATGTCCGGCAGCACCACGAGCAGGTCCGCCGTGGGCGCGCCGAGGGCGCCCGTGCCGGGGTGCACGCTGTCCCTGACCGTGAACGGGACGTGGGAGCGGTAGCCGTCGGTGGTCGTGAGGACGGCCACGTACGCGCCGATGTTCCAGTACGACGGGATCTGCAGGCGCCAGGACAGCCACCAGTGGTGGCACGAGACCGTGCGGTCGGCCGTCAGCGGGGGCGGTTGCACAATGCCCGACAGGCGCGGGCTGGTGGTGATCTTGCGGGCGCCGTCGCCGCTGTAGTGGCCGATGCGGTAGATGTCGACGCTGAACTGCTGGGGCGGGTCGACCGTGATGTGGAAGTCGATCGCCTCGCCCGGCGCGGCCGCTCCCGTGCCCGTGAACCCCTTGATCTGACGGCGTACGTCGTCGGCCGTGCGGGGGCCGCCCGCGGCGCGCGGGGCGGGGACCGGCCTCGGCGTCGGTCCGGTGGCTCCCGGGGCCGGGGCGTGGTCGACGTACCAGGGGACGACCTGGCCGGTGTCGTCGAAGTAGTGCTCGGCGCCGCGGAGCCAGGGCAGCGGGCCCTGGCCGAACGGATCGGTCACGGCGTGGGCGAGGGCGCCCGACTCCCAGCGGCGGATCGGCTCCGGTCCCATGCGTGTGTCCCCTCCCTCGCTCCCCCGAGCCTGGTCGACGCCGGACGCCGCTGCTTCTGTGCTGTTCTGCGTCCTCGCGTCGTCGCGTGGCGCGGCGGCCGCTTCCGACACCGCCGCACTGCTCGGCACCTTCGGCGCGGCCCTGTCAGCTACCGGTCCCAGCACATCACATTACGCACGCGTGCCGTCACCGTTCGTCGTGAATTGACGTGAGTGGAAGGTGGCGGTTCCGGGGTGGGGGAGGTCCCGTCAGCGGCTGGGGGCCAGGTCCGGGGTGGGGGGCCTCGGACGGTTCGGGCGGTTCGGGCGGTTCAGGCCGTCCAGGGGTGGTGGGGAGTTCTGGGGTGACGCGGGGCGCGCGGGCTCCCCCCACCCCCGCCTCTGTGGACAACTGGTCCGCCGGGGGCGGAACGGGTGGGCACAGCCGACCTGCCGGGCAACCGTGAGGTGGGCGGAAGGGCGCTCCGCAAGCCAGGCGGCGCCCCCTTAGCCAGACGGCGCCCCCAGCCAGGCGTCGCCCCCCAGGCCAGGCGTGTCCCCCAAGCCAGGTGGCGCTCAGACCAGCCGGACGGCGCTCAGACCAGCCGGACGGGCTTCTCAGGGCGGACGCCCAGGTCGGAGAGCCAGGCGCGGAGGGGCTCGGGGTCGCCGTCCTCGACCAGGGTGAGAACGCGCGGCGAGAGATCGGCCGCACGCTCCCCGTGTATCAGGAGCGACGGCCCGTCCAGCCAGTCGAGTCCGGGCGCCGCCCCCGCCGTGTCGACGGCAGCGCAGCACACCATCGCCGTGACGTGGTCGGCCAGCAACTCCCTGCCGGACCTCGGCGGTTGCAGCGGGAACAACGGCAGCGCCCCGTCGTCCCAGAGCGCGTCGTCGGGCCCCTGCCCGGCCGGCGCGCACCGCGGCGGCGCAGCGGCCTCCTCCCGGGCCAGCTCGGCACTCAGCCCGGCGGCCAGCGTCCCGCCACGCCCCTCGGCCCCGGAGGGCTCGTCCTGGTCCCCGGCGTCCTCGGGGGCGGCATCGACGACGGCCGCGCCGGACGCCGCTGCCGCCTCCGGGTCCGGGTCCGGGTCCGGGTCCGGGTCCGGGTCCGTCAGATGGTCGAGCACCCGGCCCAGCGTCGGCCCCTCGGGATCCGCCCCCGCCGTCCCGGCGGCAGGCCCGACCCCGAGCGAATCGAGCACCCGGTGCAACCGCGCCGCGTCGGCCCGCCACTTCCGGTCGACGACCTCGTCCGGATACTCCTGCCAGGCCACCGGCGCCCAGTCGGGTCCGGGCTCCGCGGGCCCTCCGTGGAACAGCCGCGCGGCGAGCAGCGAAGCCGCCTCGTCCACCATCCCCGGCTCCTCAAGGAGGTCGCACGCGGGCCGCTCCCCGAGCCGGGAGGCGAAGCCCTCGGCGAGGCGGTCCCTGCGGGAGAGTTCGGTGAGGGCGGACACCACGCCCGCGTCGAGCCGCGACGGCCAGCGCCCCATCCGCCAGGCGGGCAGCGCCACCCGGGTCAGCAGCCGGTCCCAGCCCGCGTACGCGAGACCGACCTGCTCCTGGGCGACGATCCGCACGCCGTAGTCCACGGTCTGGGCGCGTTCGGACGCCGCCGCGGCGACCCCGCGCTCCATCTCCGCCGCATGCACCCGGCAACTGCGCAGCAGCAGCCGTGCCACCCTGCCGACGCCTCCCAGGACGGGACGCGCCAGCGGACCGCGCCCCGGCGCCGACGAGACGGCCACCGCCGCGTCGAGCCCGCGGACAAAGCGGCGGGCCGCAGCTATGTCCGGGTGCGCCGACGGGCCCGTACCGGCGACCACCGGCGCGAGGACCGCCCGCAGCTCGCCCACCCGCATCCACCACAGGAACGGCGAGCCGATCACCAGGACCGGCGCGGCAGGGGTCCGGCGCTGCGGCCCGACCGCACCTCGTACAGCCGTCGTCGCCCCGCTGGAACCGGGGCCGGAACCGGAACGGACGCCGGAAGTCGGAGTCGAAGTCGAAGAAGTGGTAGTCGAAGGGGAACCAGAAGGGCCGGAAGGGCCGGAACTGTCCCGTCCGGTGCGGTCCGAAGCCGTCGCCGGCTCGCTGCCGTCCGTCGCCGCGCCGTTCGCCGCCGCGCCGTGCGCCCGGTGCGTGCGGTCCTCCAGCCAGCTGTCGCAGTCCGGCGTGAGCGCTATGGCCGAGGGCGCGGGCACTTCCAGGCGGTCCGCCAGGTCTCGTACCAGTCGGTACAGGTCGGGGGCGGACGCCTCCGTGATCGGGATCGTCGGGCTCATGGCCGGTCTGGCCCGCGCGACGACCAGCGCGACGACTCCCGCGCCGAGCAGGACGAGGACCGCGAGCACCGTGACGGTCCAGCGCACGGCGGTCCAGCCACCGCCCTCTATGTGCCCCATGCCTGCGGCGGCGATCAGCACGACGGCGCCGGCCGCGGGCAGCAGGGCGACGGCCAGCGCTCTGCTGCGGATGCGCAGCACGGCGAGGGCCCGGGAGCGCGCTGCCTGCGCGCCCGCCTCCACACCCATCCCTGACACGACCTGAGTCACCCCCTGCTGCCTACAGCTCGGCCGGCGACCGGAGCCGACGGCGCACGTCGATGGCGTTGCACACTCCCCCACTGTGGCACCCGTCACCGACATCGCAATGCCGGTGGGCTGTTTGGCTCTGGGTGCCGGAATGCCTGCGCCGAACCCTAGTTGGGGTGCCGGGCACCGTCAGCCGGATGGCGGAGCGGTCACTCGATGGAATGGCTTTGGGTAAAGCTGGCCCAAGGGGTGGAGGGGCCGAGATGCGGGGTGGTACGGGGTCGACGTCGACGTCGGCCGCCCCGGATCAGCGCCGATCGGGGGCGGCTGCGGCTGTCGTACGGCCGTCGTACGGGCGGCGTAGGGCGGGCGTACGGCACGCGCGCACACCTTCGTACGGGTACGCGGTGGGGACATCGTCGGTGCCGGGTCGTTCGGCGGGCACGGACGCGCCGGGGCCGCGGGACGCGGATGCCCCGGAGCCGCGATACGCCCCGGGGACACGGATGCCCCGGAGCTGCGGTATGCCCCGGGGACACGGATGCCCCGGAGCCGCGGTATACCCCGGGGGCGTTCACGTTCCCGGGGACACGAACGTCCCGGATACACGGACGCCCGAGACGCGCCCCCCGGGGTGTGGCGGAGCGGTCCGCTCCGGTGCTCAGGCCTGCGCGCCCTCGTCCGTCGCCGCCTTCTCCGCGATGTCCGTACGGTACTGCGAGCCGTCCAGACGGATGCGGGACACGGCCGCGTACGCGCGCTCGCGCGCCTGCGCGAGGTCGGTGCCGGTCGCCGTCACGGAGAGCACCCGTCCGCCCGCGCTGACCACGGCGTCGCCTTCGCGCCTGGTACCGGCATGCAGGACGTACGCGTGCGGGGCGTCCTCGGCCGCGATGTCCGCGAGGCCCTCGACGGGGTCGCCGGTGCGCGGCGTACCGGGGTAGTTGTGCGAGGCGACGACGACCGTGACGGCCGCCTCGTCGCTCCAGCGCAGCGGCGGCAGGTCCGCGAGCGTGCCGCTCGCCGACGCCATGAGGAGCCCGCCGAGCGGGGTCTCGAGGCGGGCGAGGACGACCTGGGTCTCGGGGTCGCCGAAGCGGGCGTTGAACTCGATGACCCGTACGCCGCGGCTGGTGATCGCCAGGCCCGCGTAGAGGAGGCCCGAGAACGGGGTGCCGCGGCGGCGGAGTTCGTCGACGGTGGGCTGGAGGACGGTGGCCATGACCTCGTCGACCAGCTTGGGGTCCGCCCACGGGAGCGGCGAGTAGGCGCCCATGCCGCCGGTGTTGGGGCCTTCGTCGCCGTCGAGGGCGCGCTTGAAGTCCTGGGCGGGGCGCAGCGGTACGACGGTCTCTCCGTCGGTGACGGCGAAGAGGGAGACCTCGGGGCCGTCGAGGAACTCCTCGATGACGACGCGTCCGCAGGCGAGCGCGTGGGCGCGGGCCTGCTCGACGTCGTCGGTCACGACGACGCCCTTGCCCGCGGCCAGGCCGTCGTCCTTGACCACGTACGGAGCGCCGAAGGCGTCGAGGGCCTCGTCGATCTCCGCGGGCGTGGTGCAGACGTAGGAGCGGGCGGTGGGCACGCCGGCGCCCGCCATCACGTCCTTGGCGAAGGCCTTGGAGCCCTCCAGCCGCGCCGCTTCCTTGGAGGGGCCGAAGCAGGGGATGCCCGCCGCGCGCACGGCGTCGGCGACTCCGGCGACGAGCGGCGCCTCCGGCCCCACGACGACGAGCTCCGCACCGAGCCCCGTGGCGAGCGCGGCCACGGCGGCGCCGTCCAGGGCGTCCACCTGGTGCAGCTCCGCCACGTCCGCGATGCCGGCGTTGCCGGGGGCGCAGTGCAGGGCGGTGACCGCGGGGTCGAGGGACAAGGAGCGGCACAGGGCGTGTTCGCGGGCACCGCTGCCGATGACGAGGACCTTCACGGGGTCAGCCTAGCCCGGCGGGCGGGGTGGGTTTGTTCGGGTGTCCGAGGTGGGGGTTGCGGGGGTGTTGTGGCTTCCTCCAGGCCCCGGGTCCCTAACCCGTGGCTCCTACAGGTCCCGGGTCCCGGGTCCCTTACGCGTGGCTCCTATTCGTTCGCGTACTCCTCGACTGCTCGTTTACTCGTTCGTGTACTCCTCGACGACCGTCGCGCCCAGTTCCCGGACGATCAGGTCGTGGCCGGACAGGGCCGAGTCGACGAGGTCCGGGTCGTCGTCCGCCGGGATGTCGTCCTCCGGAGACACGTGCTCCGGGGCGGACCAGGACTGGCCGCCCTGGGAGGACGAGGAGGACTGGGACGCGGCCGCCCCGGACGAGGAGTAAGTCGAGTACGAAGAACCGGCAGAACCGGCAGAACCGGCAGACCCCGCAGACCCCGAGGAACCCGAAGGAGCCGAAGAGGCCGCGGGAGCCGAGGAGGCCGAAAGGGACGAGGAGCCGTGCTGCTGGGCGGGCGGCGGGCCCTGCTGGTCCCGCTGCGGCTGGTACGACGACGGCGGCTGGGCGGGCGTCTGCTGAGGCGCGGGCTGCTGGGGCGCGGGGCGGGGGGCCGCCGGAGCGCCGCCGCCGAACCCGCTCGCGGCGGGCGGCGGCGCGGCGCCGCCGGAGGGGTCGACGATCGCCTCGACCTTCCACTGCACCCCGAACTGCTCCGTCAGGGCCTGCCGCAGCACGTCCTCGCTGCCGCTGGACGCGAAGTTGTCCCGGGCACCGGCGTTCACGAAGCCGAGCTGGAGCGTGGTCCCGTCGAAGCCCGCCACCTGGGCGTTCTGGCTCAGCAGGATCCAGGTGAAGCGGCGGCGGTTCTTCACCGCCTCCAGGATGTTCGGCCAGAGGGAGCGGGGGTCCGGGCCACCGCCGGTGTACGGAGCGGCGGGG
>NZ_WPNZ01000035.1 GCF_009755605.1 Streptomyces typhae | reverse complement strand
ACTCCTGCCCCGGATGCCACACCATCCGCCTCAACGAGCCCGACCAGCTCGACAGCCCCCTTCGCATCAGGGCGTCAGTAGGCGCAATAGCATAGATAACGCCGCACTACAGATGAAAATGACCTCTCAGGCACCGTCTCGGAACCCCAGGATCAAAGCTCAAGACGACGTCCGAGGAATGCCCCACATTCCTGACGAGCTCTGCGCGCTCGATGAGACGGGACCCCGACTGTCAGTGGCGCAGACGACAATCCCCGCATGACCTCACCCCAGCACCTGCAAAGCCTCCTCGCAGATTTAGGGCTTGAGCAGGCAGCCACGTTCACGGCCGTGCACGGCGGCGACGAGGACACCGTCATTCGGCTCTTCGGCGGCAACCCCGAGCACAGCCGCCCCCTGCTACTGGAGGAACTGCGCGAACACTACGACAGGGATCTCATCCTCGTCTCCCGGTCAGGACCTGCCGTCATCGTCGTGGAGAACAACAACTATCAAGGGTCTCGCCAGGAGGTACTGCGCCCGCTCTCGCGGCACGGCCGCACCG
The DNA here is from genome assembly GCF_009755605.1 of Streptomyces typhae. Lineage (GTDB taxonomy): Bacteria > Actinomycetota > Actinomycetes > Streptomycetales > Streptomycetaceae > Streptomyces > Streptomyces typhae. Next base: position 102,024 of record NZ_WPNZ01000035.1, on the reverse strand, counting down.
CCAGCGTCTACTGGAACGTCAACGCAGTCTCACAACTGAGCCTGGCCGAGGACGGACTGATCTCCTCCGCCTTCGAAATGATCGCGCCCGAGGACATCCCATTCGGCGCGCCCCCCGACGCCTGGCAGCCCCTGCTGGAAGGCCTGACTCTGGACGACGGCCATCTGTGGGGCACCGGTCTGGCGGCTGTCGAGCGCGCGACCGGTGCACGCTTCGACAACTCCTGGGTACGCGGTCCACACCGCGCTGTGGAGATCACGCGGGTGCCGGAGTACCTGCTGGGGCAGGGCCTCATCGATTCGCCCCTGCTCAAGAGGGAGCCCTTCATCAGCTACCTGGCCAGCCTGGGCCCCTCACTGCTGCAGCCGATGCGGCGCCACGCCCTGGACCTGGCCCTTGCCCATGCCGACCTGCGCGAACACCCCCTGGCCGTAGCAGCACTGACAGCTGCCACCCTCCCGGTCGGCGCGAGAGCGCGGTTGCACAGGGAGCTCACTTCCTTATACGAGCAAGCGCACCTGCGGGCTCGCGCCATGCTGATCGGCGAGCCACAAGTCTTCGAACCTGAGTGGGAACGCCCCTCCCACCTCGTCTTCCGCCAGGCCATCGTCTTCGGGGTCCTCGCCCGGTGCGTCGCCGCCCATCTGCCCACCCCCACGGGCGGGCTCCCGGACATACTCAGCTTCTTGGTCACGGCGATGACCGGCGACGGCGCTCGCGTTGAGGAGTTCTGGATGGTCAAGCACCTGCACGACGCGGCACGAACAGCAGCCTGACCCGCGCAGCCGAACACCACACCGTCAGACCCCGGCGAACTCGCCAGAAAGATCCTGGCTGCCAACCCAGGACCCTTCGATTCCGAGGTTGCAAGATGGGTTGTCAACGCACCATGCGCGCGTCGGCCCGCCCCCGTGCGCGCCGCCCCGGACAGCCGGTGCGTGTGGCGCGCTACACGCGTGGGCGGCACAGGTTCTCCTTGGCCGACGACACCCCGAGTACGGCGTGCTCCTGATGGTGGGCGTGCCAGCGTTCCGCCAGGGCCCGGTCGGTGAACAGCGCCAGCCCCCGCGCCTTCTCTGCGGTCAGGTCGACGGCATCGAAGCCGCCGGCGGCCTGGACGAACTCCATCGCGATGTCGTGGAAGCGCGGACCGTGGAAGTAGGAGACGTGCGTGTCGTCGGAGGCCAGAGGCTGGCCGCTCTCGTCGTACACGAGCGTGTGGGGCGCCTTGCGGGACTCGTAGTAGGCGTTGACCTGTTCCTGGATTTCGGTGCGCATCGCGGCCAGCACGCGTTGCCGGTGGGTGGGTGCGTCCAGGCGCTTCTGATAGGAGTAGGCGACCTTGCTGCCATCGGCCCGGACTGCTTCCGGGCCTTTGTGGTGACCGCGCAGGGTGGGGATGATCCGGAAGCGGTCCACCCCCGGGCCGACTTTCTCCGCCGCGTCGGGACGCATGTCGAGCAGGTCCCGCAGCAGCAGGTCGTCGTCCTCCTGGTCGACGTCCTGTCCGAGGCTGTAGCGGTCCAGGATCGCCTGCACCGCTTCCTTGCGGTCCTTCTTCGTTGCGTAGCGGCGCGGGCCGATCCAGACCTCGGGCACGTTGAGCTCCCTCGTCAAGCGGGTGACGTGAGCGCCCACGCGAGAGCACGTCCCCCGGTCCGGACGGAGCTTCCCTCCTGCTGTCATTCCGCCGGGGGACAGAGAGCAGATCATGATGCCGGTCACGAACAAGTCGTCCCAGGCGGGCGTTTCTGGGGCATAGGAGACACCGATCGGTGTTGAGCATCAGACAGCGGACAAGAGGGGGTCCTTCCGACGGTGGCTCCGGCCCGCACGCACACCCGCGTACGGACCGGACGCTCACCGACCCGGCCCGCAGGCCGGGGGAAACCGAGGACACCGTGCCCGCCGATCTCACACCCGACCCCGCCCGCGACCACCACACCGCCCGCGACCACCACACCGCCCGCGACCGCCGGCCTTCCGAGGACGTCGACCAGGTCCCGCAGGCCCCCTCGGCGGGCCCCTCCATCGCCCCCTCCACGGCTACTTCGCCCGCCGGACGCATCCGCGCAGGCAGCCAGGGAAGTCAGGGTCCGCCGATGCGTTCGACAACCCTTCGAAGTCTTTGAAGCAGACATGGAAGCCGACACACACCAGGAAGAAGGAGGTGCTGAAGGCTCTGGGGATCTTCCAGAGGGCTACCGCTGACCACTTGTGGCGGATGCTGCGTCCCGGTGACCGGCACGACCGGTGCACGAGGGACACCCTCAACGCCCTCAAGGGCGGGGGAAAGGTCTGGGTGGAGACACGACTGGAGTCGGGACATCAGCTGTGGGTGCTGATCGAGCGAGGGCACAAGGAAGCCAAGCAGCTGCTCCCGAAGAGCGTGCGGGTGTCCGTGCTGCGCAAGCTCCAGTACGACGACGGAGAGCCGGTTGACGGCGACGGCTTCGACGAACACGCGGCCACCGTGACGATGACCGCCACGGTCCTCACCGGGGCCGGGTTCGGCACTCCGCTGTCCTGGCAGACCGAGATCGCCCACCGCCTGCCGTACGGGTACACCCAGTACGCCGACCTGACGATGCGCGCCCCGGACGCCGGGGTGCCCGCGATGCTCCTGGAGGTCGACCGCGTGAATGAGCCCGTCGACGACCTGACGGCGAAGCTGCACCGCTACAACGACTGGTTCGAGCTCCTGGCGCCGAAGGCCGACAAGGACCGCGAGCGGGCAGCCCGGCGCCAGGGTGCGGCGGTGCACGACTTCCGGCTGTGGTCGCGGATCTACCCGGCGAGCGGGCGGGAGGGCTACGTGCCGGTGGCCTTCGTGTTCACGGGCAAGACGCAGGCGCAGCGCGAGAGACGGATGCGGCGCCTGGAGCAGGCCGCCCGCCGCTGCTTCGCCGGCGCCCGGTACCCGTGGGCCGGGTTCACGGCCGTCGACTACCACCAGGCGGTGCCCGTGGTCGTCACCGAGCTGGAGCGGATCACCGCCGGTCCGGCCGGGGCCGCTGGCCCGGTGTGGCGGCGGCTGGGGCGTGAGGAGTGGCAGACGCTGAGCTGGGCCCTGGGCAACCCGGACGGCGAGCGGCTCTACCGGATGGAGGAAGAGCAGTCCCGCCGGCGGCAGGCGGAACGCTAGGCCGCGGAGCGCGAGGCGCAGCGGCCGGTGTGCACCCGGTGTGGGACGAAGTTCACCGACGAACGCTGGCAGTCGGTCATTCAGACCTCATGGCGAAGCCCCGGAGACAACCTGTGCGGGCCGTGCTGGAAGGAGGACGTCGACCGCGCGGAGGCTGAGCGCGCCGCGCGGCGGAGGAGGCCGCGGTGCGGGAGGCGGCCGACGCGGGCGAGAAGAAGGGCCGCGGCCTGTTCGGGCGTCGCCGGTAGACGCACGACGCGACGCTAACGAACTCGGTGCTCTACGTTCCCGCCCGCTCGGTCCCGCGACCGCGTCTCCAACCGGGAGACCAGCGGGGCCGGGCGGAAAGGACCGTCACCATGACCTTCATCGAGTCCGGCCTGTCCGTACGCAACGGCTTCGACGAAGGGCCGCTCGCCGTCGCCGCGCTGCCCCGCGCCGGGCAGCTCCTCGCCGAACTGCAGGAGCAGGCGCTCACGCTGACCGACGGCCAGCTGCGCGACAGCGTGTACCGGGCGCTGCGCCGCTTCACCCAGGAGCAGCCGCCCAGGTGCCAGGTCGACAGCATCACCGCGCTGATCCGCTGCGGAGTGCGCATCGGCTGGCCCGCCTGCGACCGTCTGCCCTGCGCCTGACGCCCGTCCTGTGGGAGGGCGCTCCCGTGCCCGCCCGCAGGACGGGAGAGGCCGGACTGCGGGTCGCCGGCGGCCTTCCGCTGTCGGCGGTGGCTGGGAGGCTGGTCGGATGAACGCCGATGACGAGCAACTGCTGCGCGGCCGGGTGTACGGACGCGACCACGACGCCCCCAACTCGGGCCCGCTACCGCACCAGACGTACGCCGCGCTGGTCGGCGGGCCGCTGGACGGGCTGCTGCTCGACACCACTGGCTGGCGGCCGGAAGAGATAGACGACGGTGTCGCCCTGATGACCGAGCTCGGGCGGTGGCCCGGCGGCCGGGCGCTGTACGACCCGTTCCCCGGCGACCCGCGTCCGGGGGAGCGGCCTGGGAGCGGTGTGCCGCTTCCACTGCTCCGGCGCACACCCTCATGCCCGCCGGCGTTCTCGCTTGGGCTCTTCCCGTTCGAGAGCAGTAGGCGGAGGAGCGAGCCGCGGGGCGAGTGGTGCCGGGCGCGGTACCCCGGTAGGTGTCAATCCCACCAGAACGACCAGAGGTTGCTGTCGATCAAGGAAGCTGCGTAGTCCGGGTAAGGCGTCGGCGGGTCCTTGATGACGTTGTCCGCAGTGGTCAGGACATGCTCCAGCGTGACGTGCAGGGCGTGCTCATGGGTGCGGGGAGGGGAGGCGACGGAGACGTGGACCGTCGCGCCGATCACGGCGATGACGCGAGCCCCGAACCGGTCCTCCCAGCTCCTGAGCAGAGAACACAGGAGGGGGAGCGGGGCGTCGGCAGCCCATCCGATGCCAGCGGGGATGTCGGCACTTCGGGCGGCCGTGACCAGCGCGAGGTGGCAGCCGGACAGCAGGTTGGGGTTGCCCGCCGCGAGGTGCGTGAGCGCCGACCGGGCGGCCTCGTCCGGATCGCCAGAGGCCGGCGCGGAGGCAGGGGCCAGGCCCGGCCAGCGGTCGAACGGCGCTCCGGGGTCGTCCTCGAACGGCTCGATGAACTCCGCGACCTCCGGCGGCAACTGCAATGGCGTCGGCGGCGCCGCGAGCCGTTCAAGCTGACGCTCCCGGTAGGCATGCCAGCCCTGCTCCAGTTCACGTTCCAGGTCGACGGCCTCGGCCTTCGCCAGGTCGAGCGGCTGAGGGTGATCGTTGGGGTAACACAGCACAGGCATCAGCCCCGTGCTGTCCTGCTGCCGCTGGAGACGTACCCACCACGGCACGGGGTCGGAGACTGGCTCGGCGGAGATCCACATGGTCGGAGCCTCGCTCGGCAGCACAAAGCCACCGGGGAGACCGCCGGGAAGCTGCAAAGTCATACGGCGGAGCCTAGAGATCGCCTCTGACACCGGACCCCGGAACGCGGGGAACGATCTCCAAGTTCAAGGGAAGCGATCTTCGAACTCGGTCGCCCGCCCGCGGCGGCGCGCGTCTACCGCTTAGCGCTGGAGCGGGCGGGTGCGCGGCTGTAAGGAGCGCGCGGCCGCGGAGGTGCCGGGCCACTTCCGCCGCCCTGCTGGTGACCGGCCTGACGCTGTGTGACCCGCCGCAGGCGCACGTCCTGATAGTCCCCGCAACGGCTGCCCTCGCTGTTGCTCCGGCGTCCGTCCTCTGGCCGCGGCCCGCTTCGTGCCGTGCCCGCGCGGGTCGTAGGTGGCCACGGTCCGCTCGGGGAAGCGCGCGGCGAGCGCGGCGAAGCCGGCAGCGTCCATGGGCTGCCCGATCAGATCATGAGCAGTGGCGGGCGTCCGTCTGCGGTCGGCAGCGGCCCACGAACGTCATGGACGAGGTCCGCGCCGGTCGTTTCACATGTGTAGGTCTCCATGCCCGTGCAGACCGGCTCCGTCCTCGAAACTCATCGGTGCGGCGGGCGACGTACCGATGAGGAGGATGCCGGACGGTGACGGCGTGCTCCATGAACTCCGGCGGCCCGTCCGGACACAGTCCCCGACGTACGCAACAGGCCTCCGCGCCACACCTCTTGACTCGCATTACTCTTCACCCGGGAACGGAACGGCACCGCATTTGATCGGTCCGCCGACCGTCATCGACTGACCAACACCAACGAAGGGGAAGCGCGGTGGCCGAACAGTACCTAGCGGCGTTCGCCGTCGAGGAGTGGCGCCTGCGGGCCCTGGTCGCCTCCCGCGACGAGGACCTCGTCGAGGGGGCCCTCGCCCGTCTCGGCCCGCTGCGGGAGGAGGGCAGGCTGCTGCGGGCCACGGATGCCGCCGAGGTCGAGAGGGCGCTCCGCGCGCTCGTCGCTGGGCCGCCCGCCGCGTTCCGTGCGGACACGGATACGGACGCTGGTACGGGCGCCGGCACGGACGGGTACGAGTGGCTGCTGGAGCTTCTCGCCCCGACCCTGGGGGAGCCCGTCGGTTCGGTGGTCCTGCCGGGCAGGAGCTGGCACGTACTGGAGGAGGCGTTCCGCTCCTGGGGGCTGCGGGCCCTCGCCGAACTCTGGGGGCGTTCCTGGACGTTCCCGGGTACCGGAGGTACCGGAGGCACCCGGGCGCCCGACCCCTGGCCCTTCCCGATGCTCGCGCCGCGCAAAGACCTGGAAGGCATCCGCGAGGAGCTCGCCGCCTTCGACACCGGCCGTGTCCACGACGACTACGACCTCCTGCCGGGCGGCGACGACGACGTGGAGGACGTGGTGCCCCTGCTCGAGGAGTCGTTCCCGGCGTGGATCGACGCGGCCCTCCGCCACGACCGCGACCTACTCCTGATCCGCGACGGCGGAAAGTGAGGCGGCCGCCCGACCGGAACCGGCCGCCGCAGACCCACCCGACGGCACTCTCCCGCGGCCGAGCGGCCGTGCCGAAGAAAGCAGCAGACCCGTGTCCCTGTGGCTGAAGCTCACGAAGATCGAACCGCCGCTGCTCGAGGAGGCGCGGCGCAGGCCCGACCTGATCGAGGCGCTCTTCTCCAGCGAAGATGAGAGCAGGGGCGAGGACGAGGGCGAGCGCGGGGGCGGGGTCCTGCCCCCGACATTCCGTCCCGGAGCGGATTCCTGGGCGACCGACCACCGCCTGATCAGCGCCGTCGCCACAGACCGTGCCGAGGTCGAGGAGGGCACGGCGGACTGGACGCGGGCCTACCCGTGGCTGGCCAGGTCGACCGGCGAAGGCCCCGACGTCATCGAGGCGTACGAGTCCGGCTACGGGCCCGCCTTCGTCCTCACCCCGGCCGAAGTCCGCGCGGTCGCGGAGGGCCTGACCGCCGAGGGCTGGGCCGCGGGCGCCACGGCGGCCCACTGGAAGGGGGACCGGGCAGAGGGCGGCATCGAGGACCTGGGCCCGTTCTTCGCGGCCGCTGTCGCCGAGGCGAAGGCCGTGATCGGCAGGACGACCTGAGCCGGTGTGCCCCGTCCTCGCCGGGCACTCCGCGGTCGACTCCACCGCAGCGAACTGCACGGCAGCGAACCGGCCGCCTGCCGGTCGCCGCGCGCTGTTGCTCGTCGAGGTAGTGCTGCGCCCGGGCTCTCCGCCGCCCGCCGCTGCACTGCTCGCGCGGTGCCCTGCGGAGCGTGGTCTCGGGCGGGTGTGGGTCGAGCCCGCCGCACGCGCCCGCTCGTTGTGCTCGGCGACATCGTCGTGGTGCCGTCTTCGGCCCGCCGCGCCCCCGCGGCCGGGTGCCTGCTGCTCGTCGGCAGGTCTTCGCCGGGCTCCGGCCGCGGACGCTCCCCGGCCGCCGCGCGCCGCGGTTGCGGGGCTGCTGCTCGGCCTCCTGCTCCCGCCGCGCGCCGCACCTGTTCCGCCGTCCCGGTGCCGCGCCACACCGGCCTTCGCCCGACCGCCCGCCGTCCCCGGCCGCGCCCTGCTCCCGCTGCCGGGTCCGTCAGACGTCGCCCCGGCTGCGGGTTGGGCCGCTGTCCGGCTCGGCGCTCCGGGCCCTGTCGGGGGCCGGGGCGCTGCTTCGTCCTGTTTCCGCGCGCTCGCGGTCCTGGCCGCGCGCTCGCGGTCCTGGCCGCGGGCCCTGCTGGCGCAGGTCCTGGTCGAGCTCGCCGCCCGTGCTCGCCGGTTCCAGCCGCGCCCGTGGTCGCGGGCGCGGCTGCTCGGCGCCGCTGAAGGCCTCCGCCGTCCCCAGCTGCGCCGTGCCGCTCTCACCGTGCTTTTCCGGCTGCCTCGCGCGCCCGCATTCGTCGACGTCGCTGGGCGGCTCCTTCTGCGCGCTGCGGCCCCCTCAGGGATTCGCCCCCCTTCCGCAGTCAAGGACACACCCCAAAAACGTCTGAACGGGATAAGTGAAAGGGATAAATTTGGGGGGTGTCTGTTGGTGGCGTCTGCACTGGAGGTAGACCATGGCGTCCGAAGAGGATCTGTTCGCGTCCGTCGATGCACTGCTGGAGGAGGAGCCGCAGCTCCCGCCCCCGGTCGAGCGCGCGCGCCTGCGGGAGGCCGCGGGCATCACCCAGGCTCGCCTCGCCAAGGCTCTGAGGAGCACCACTCAGACGGTGAAGAACTGGGAGAACGGCCGTTCCGAGCCGAAGCCGCCGCGTCTGGAGGCGTACCAGCGGCTGTTGAAGGGGTGGGCGGCGCGGTATCCGGCGCAGGGAGCTCCCGCGGCCCCGGCCCCGGTCCCGGCCGTTGTGCCGCAGCCAGTCGCGCCGCAGGCGTTCGCGGTCCCGGCCACTCCCGCGAGGTCGGCAGCCGTGCCCGACGTGCCGGTGGAGGTACCCGCTGCTCCTGCCCGCCGCCCGGCGGGCTCGTCGGGGCGTCCGGCCGCGCGGAAAGCCGTCGCGCCCGCCGCCGATCCGCGGTTCCCGCACGGTCCGCTCGCCGTTCTGGACGGTGACGGGTCGGCGTACGGCATCGACGGCATCGTGCTCGACTGTCCGGCGGCCACGGTCCCGGAGTTGGTGGAGTGGACGCTGCGTGAGTCCGGCCTGGGTGCGGCGAAGCTGCACCGGTACGGCAAGGATGCCGACCCGCTGGTCGTGCTCACCGCCGCGGCCGCAGTGAAGCTGGGGCTGCCGGAGCGCCTGGAGGGTCACGAGCAGCGCCGCTCCCTGCGCCTGCCCGAGGACCACCCGGTGGTCAGGCAGGTGGTGAAGGCGAAGTGGCAGCTGACGCAGCGGGGTTTCGGCCCGTGGGCGCGGATCTACCGCAAGGCGCAGGGCCGTGACCGCCAGTGCGTGCAGCTGGCGATCCTGTCCTGGGACGCCCTCGACGGGCGATCCTGGCCCGGCGTTGCCGAGATGGGGGCGGCTGATATCGCCCGCGTGCTGGGTATCTACGCGACCCGCGTCATCACTCCGCGCGGCTCCACGGCCGTCTCCGGGCTGGAGTTGATGACGGCGCTGCGCCCGCCGACCAAGCCCGAGCGCGACCCGCAGACCGGCAACTGGATTTCGGGCCACAACCCGGGCTCTCTGGGCACGCAGCCGGTGGACCCGGCGCCGCCGGAAGCCACTGCCGAACACCCCGTTGTCGTGAACTCCGGGTGGACGGGCGGGTTCCTCAACGAGGAGGCGTACCAGTGGGTGCGGCCGGTGGACCTGCTCACGGACGAGGAGTGCATGCTGCCGTTCGCGGTGGGCCTGGACCTGAACACGGCCTTCCTCGCGGCCGCCGCGCGGCTCACCGTGGGTCTGTCCGCCCCGGACTACTTCACCGGCCCGACCTTCAACCCGAAGATTCCCGGGAGTTGGCTGGTCGACCTGTCCCATATCGAGCTGGACCCGCGCCTGCCCAGCCCGTTCACGCCGACCGGGGAGCGTCCGACGGGCCCGGCCTGGTACCAGACGCACACCGTCGCCTACGCCCAGGAGCTGGGCTACGACGTGCACCCGCTGGAGGGCTATCTGCGCCGTGAGACCGGCGCGTACCTGGACCCGTGGCACGACCGGCTGAAGACCGCGTACGTCGACACCTTGGCCGACCTCGGCGTCTCGCGGGACCTGTCCGACACCGAGTTCTTGGCGGCGATGGAGCGGCACAAGGACGCCGACCCGGCGATGGCGGCCGTCCTGGCGGCCATCAAAGCGACGGTCAAGGGCGGGGTGGGGAAGCTGCGCGAGCGCCCGCAGGGCAAGTCCTACAAACAGGGCGAGCGGTGGCCGGCCTTGGAGCGCCCGACGTGGCGCCCGGACATCCGCGCCGCGGTCATCGCCAAGGCACGGGTGAACATGCACCGCAAGCTGCTCAAGATGGCGGCGATGACGGGCCTGTACCCCCTCGCGGTGCTGTCCGACTGCGTCGTCTACCCCTCACCGGGGGAGAGCCCGCTGGCGTTCCTGCCGTACGCGGAGTCCGGCAAGCCGCAGCCCGGCGGGTTCCGGCTCGGGCCCACGCCCGGCCTGGCGAAGCTGGAGGGCGTGCAGTCGCTGCTGTGGGCGGTCGACCTGATGGAGAAGGGCCTGAACCCGGCCCGCCACATCAAGGGCGGCGACGCAGTCCTGGACGAAGGGGAGTAGGGCCGTGGGCGAGATCGACGACGCCATCGAACGCGCCGACCGCGAGGGGTTCACCCGGGAGCCGCCCAAGACCCTCAAGGGCCGCATCAACTACCTGCTCAAGCAGCTGGGCAGCGCCCGCGCCGTCGCGGCCGAGCTCGGTGTCACCGCAGACTCGGTCAACCGCTACCGCCGCGGCGCCCGCAAGGCGCGCGCCGACGTCGCCGCGAAGATCGATGACGCGGTACGGCAGCGGTGGCAGCCGCAAGTGCGCAAGCAGCGGCAGCGCCGGGCTGCCGCCACCGGCGGGATCACGGTGGAGACGAGGGCCCGCTTCGGCTACACCGCACCGGTCGGCACGACCGATGACGGACGCTTCCGCCGCCTGACCATCCACCTTCCCCCGCCCTACGCGCAGCGCCTGTTCGACGCCCGCGACGCGGGGGCCAGCGACCAGCAGATGCGTGGGATCATCGCCGAAGGATTGAAAGACGTGTACTTCCAGGACAGTGGAAGCCGCGCGCTGGGACTCTCCGACGTCGAAATCAACGACATCGACTACCTGGATCTCGACTACTGAAATTTCGGAGTCTCATTCATGCTGCGAACCGAATGTGGCTGAGCGCTGTACTTGGCGGATGAGTGCTCTACTTGTCGGCGCTGAGCGTTCTATCTGGCGCCTGAATGAGAGCAGCTGCCGCCGGGCGCCTATGGGCTCCAGGCTTCGTGTGCCGCCATACAAGTGATCATCGGCGTGGTCAGGAGCGGGAGCTGAGGCCGGTGCCTTTGATGGGACCTGTGCCTGAGCCGGGAGAGAGCGGGTTTCCCGCCTCCTGGGACTTGGGACAAGCCGACCCGGAAGGGAATTGAAATGGTTGGAAGTAAGTACGGAGTCAACTCCGTCGGGGACACCACCACGGACATCAGTACCGGTCAGCCGGTCACCAAAGCACTTGACCTCTCAAACATGGTGATCGGGGGCGTGCCGTCGGAAGATGGCACACATGTCGTGGTCGCCAAGGAAGCGGTCAAGCTGGCTGAAGATCTCAAAGCGCTTCTAGGCCCGGAAGCGTCGCAGTAGGCCCCGCTCTGCCCGCTCCTGCGCGAATCTGTGTCTCGCCGACTTAGGGGTCGTTTCATCCTGTTGTTTCATCCCTGAATGCGGCTTTGATGTGTCGATGCCGGGGCGCGCCAGGAGATGGTGTTCTCACCGGTGAGGCGGCGGGCCATGAGGTCAGTCATGGCCAGTTGGATCATGGCTTCGGAGCGGGCCGGGAGGGCTTCGTAGTCGCGGGCCAGGCGGCGGTGCAGCATCAGCCAGCCGTAGGTCCGCTCGACCGCCCAGCGTTTCGGGATCGGGGTGAAGCCCCTGCTTCCGGGGGTGCGTTGGACGATTTCGAGGTCGATGCCGAGGGTGGCGGCGTGGTCGATGAAGTGCTTGCGGTAGCCGCCGTCGACCCACACCTTGCGCAGGCTGGGGTGGTCGGCGGCGGCCTGCTCGAGGAGGGTGCGGCCGGCGGTGGAGTCCTGGACGCCGGCCGCGGTGACCAGGGCCGCCAGCAGCAGGCCGAGGGTGTCGGTGATGATGCTGCGCTTGCGGCCCACGATCTTTTTGCCCGCGTCGATGCCCTGGCTGCGGGCGGGGACACTGGTGGAAGTCTTGATGCTCTGCGCGTCGATGACGCACGCCGACGGGTGCTTGGCGCGGCCTTCCTGCTGGCGCACCAGTTCCCGCAGCAGCCCGTTGAGCTGGGCGAAGATGCCGTCCTTCTGCCACTTGGCGAAGTAGCCGTAGACGCTCTGGTGCGGCGGGAAGTCGTGCGGGAGATAGGCCCACTGACAGCCCGTGCGGTCCACATACAGGATCGCGTTCATGATCTCGCGCAGGTCGTGCCGGGGCGGGCGGCCGAAGTCCAGGGCCCGGCCGCGGCGCTCGAAGCGCCAGGCGGACAGCACCGGCTCGATCAGCTCCCAGCGGGCATCGGACAGATCACTCGGATACGCACGGCGGTCGGCCATGCCCTGGGCATACCGCGGGCCGGGGGCGTGCGCCCAGGCGTGTGTCCGGCCTCTCGGGAGCACGGAACAGAAGTGGGCGTCCTGGAATGGGACAGGCGCAAGACAGCTCCTGTCGCAGCCACCACACCATCCGGCCCGACCAGCACAGTCAGCCCGAGAGTCCCACCAGTACCAGACCATCACCCTGAGCAAACGAGGTGATATCACCGCATGATAGAGGAAAACGACCTCTTAGTGCCGTACGAACTCGCCTGGCGGAGTACGGGCAGGCCAGACGGAAAGTCACCTCCCACAGGCTCTGGCCGGGCCTTTGGAGCTGCTACGGCTAAGCGGTCTTCGGCGAGGCGAACGAGGGCCGCGAGGTCGCGGACGCGATCGAGACGACGCGGTCCCGATGTCTAGGGGGCGCCGGTACTTGGAGTCCTGAGCGTTCTATCTGGCGATCGGTGCCAGATGGAGCGCTCAGCCACACCGAAAAGCCAAAACCGACCGTTGTCTCTGTCGACGGGCGGCGGCGCCCACACGTGCACGCGGCTGACTCGGTTCGTGCGGGGAGCTCCCCACGCCTGCGGGCGGCCGATACCGTGGACGGGACGTCAGCAGTCACGCCCTGTGGAGCCCCAGATGAGTGAGCAGCCGCTTCCCGCCGACACCACCTCTGGCGCCGCTGTGCGGCAGCAGCTGGCACCCGCGGCTGCGGAGGAGCTGCGCAAGTTCGCGGCCAGGACTCGCGCGGACGCGGAGCGGTACGCCGCTGTCCTGGAGGACATCGCTGCCAACGGGCTGCCCGCGGTGGAGGAGTGCACTCCGTGGGAGGACCTGCGCGAGCAGCACCTGGCCCGCCTCGCAGCCCAGCGGTCGGCCGTCGCCTGATGGCACCCAAGCACGGCCCGCGCCGCGCACAGATCGCCTTCTCCGACACCGCCGCCCGGCAGCTGGAGACCGTCACCAGCGAGGCGGAGATTCACGCCCTGGACCGCGCCCTGGTCGTCATCTCCGTCGACCCCGACGTCGGCACACCACTCTCCGGCACCACCACTGACCCCCGGCTGCGCCAGTACACCGACGACCTTGAGCAGGTACGCGTCCTGTACTTCGTGACCGCGCTGCGCACCGTCATCGTCGTCGCCTACATCGAGGTCTAGCACCGGCCGGTGGCAGAAGCCGACCCCTGCGGCCCCTGCCACCAGGGGCAGCTGTGCGCGGCCGGGCCGGGCACAGCGCGGGGCCGGACGCGCTGCGCACCCGGCCCCTTGAAAGGCTGTCGCACCCGGCCCCTTAAAAGGCTGTCTGCGCAGCGTCCTGCCGCGCGGTCCCGCTGTCACCACCCACACAAGCGAACCGCCCAGGGGCGCCGCGAGGGGGCTCCGCACCGGGATCAGCCCGCGGTCACCTACGGGGCGGGGATTTCCCGGACCAGGCGTGAGGTCCAGTCGCACCAGTAGTTGCCGGGCAGGAAGGCGCCGCCGGCTTCGTCGAGGTTGTCTTCGACGTACGGGATGGTCGCGTCGCAGACTTCGAGGGCTTCGTTGAAGAACTCGGTCTTGTCGGGGTTGTTGCTGTAGCTCCAGCGCGGGTTGTAGTCGGCCTGCCGGTGGACGATTCGCGTGAACACGTGGGGCTTGTCGGTGGTGTCGCCGTTGATGAGGTCCCGGGCGTGCTTGATGTCGTCGCCCTTCGTCAGCTTGATGACGAACTCCTCGCGCGTGATGTCGGTCATCACGAAATACGCCGGGGCTTCCGCGGCGGCGCGGGCCGTCGGCTGGCCGGCGGTGGCGGCCTGCGAGTGCGGGGCAGCGACCAGGGCCAGAGCGCAGGGCCGCAGCCGCGGTGGCCGTCTTGGTGAACGCGCGTCGCATAGGATCTCTCCTTGTTTCAGGTCGCCGTGCAGGTCACGGCTGTACGCCACCCGGCACGACCGCAGGACCACGGCCGAGCCGGGCGGCGCGGTGCACCAGGAAGCAAACTGGACACGGAGAGTGCACGTAAAATTACTTTTCGTATATCAAGACAACTTTGACCAGCCCGTTTGCCACCCCAACCGCCAGGGCATCCCACGGCGCGCCACCTCATCCGCTGACGAGCTGTCAGGAGTTGTCGTCCGTCAGCCGCGCCGACGGGGCACGGCGAATGACCGAAACCCCAGCTCTTCTCCCCCGCAGCCACCACTCCTGCGGTCACAGCCCACAACCAGTCCGTTGACGCCCCGGCGGAGGAGAAGGCGGAGGCGGCCGCCGCGCGGGCGGAGGCGGAGCGGCGCCGGGCGCAGGCGGAGCGGGGCGCCGAGCGGGCGGAGGCTGACGCGGAGGAGCTCCGGGAACGCCGCGCGGAGACCCGTCACCGCACCGCCGTCCTGGAGGCCCGCGCGCAGCAGGCGGAGGACTGGGCGCAGCTGGGCCAGCCCGAGCGCCGCGCCCGCCGCGCCGCCCGCCTGATCGTGGCCGCCGGTGGCGGCGCGGACGACGTCGACGTCGTGCAACTCGCCGACATCGAGGCCGACCTGGGGGTCAAGCGCACCACGGCCGGGGAGCTCCGCCAGGAGGCGGCCGTGCTCCTGGAGGCCGGCTGCAACCCCCGTACCGATTACCGGCCCGAGGCCGGGCACTGGGCGGCCTGCACCCGTCAGGCCGGGGCGGCACCCGTGACGGGTGCCGCCCCGGCTCTTGCGAGTAGGTCCATTCCGCTTGCGTCGCTCTGTGTGCTCGCTTGCATGTGTCCATGCTTTGGCCGAAAGGCGTGGCGGCTGCAAGGCCCTGGCCAGCCGGGTTGAATAGAACAACTTATTTCACAAACTCACAAGCGTGGTGGGAAATCCCAAACCCTGGAAGATCGTTCCACGTGCTCGATTTTTTGTGTATACGGGTCCTGGGCCCGCTTCCCTCTCTTCAAAGGGGAGTTGGGCCTTCATTGCTGTCGAGGGGCCGCTCTCCCCCGCGAAGGGGTGAGGAGCCGGGCCCGGAGCGGGCCTGGTGCAGCAGGGGCCCGCCTCGAAGATGTCCAGTCCCAGCGGCGGGCCCCCGGACCCAAAGGGGCCAGTAGTGAACGTAACGCTGGATGTGTCCACCAGTCTTGTCGTCATAGCCGCGCTTGTCGTGGGCTGCCTGGTCTACCGCTGGACGGCGCCCGTCCCGGGCGCCGTGGTGCAGACGTCGAAGGGGGAGCGGCTGATGTGGGCGGTCTCCGCCGCGGCCGCGGCCATCGTCGTGGGGTCCTACCTCGCCGACGGCATCAAGGACGTCGAGCGCGAGGACAAGAAGGACCGCGCGGCATCCCTCACCACACAGCGGACGGACACCGGGGCGCCGTACCGGGCACCTCGCGCGGAAGGCGGCCTCCGGGCCCGGGTTACGCCCGGTGCACACGGACAGGGTCAGCCGCGGCGCCACCACCGGCGCCGCGGCCCGGACCCCTCCTGGCGCTGACTGGCGGTGGGTTCGGGCACGGCCGGGGCTGTGGCGGGGGTGGTGGGCTGGGGGATGGCGGGGCGTTCCGGTGCGGGCGTGAGCGCGGCCAGGGCCTGCTGGAGGTCGGCGATGTGCGCGGCGCGTTCGTCCAGGCGCTTGCGCAGGTGTCCGGCTTCGGCTTCGGCCAGGGCGTGGTCGGCGTGGGCGAGCTGGAGTTGGTGTTCGTGGCGCAGCCGTTCCAGCTCTGCGCGCAGCTCGGCCTCCCCGGCCGGGCCCGCCATGGCCGTGCCGGTGGCGTGGGCCTGGTCCTGTCCGACGCCGGTGGTGGTGTCGTCGGGTGGTGCGGGGGCGTTCAGGCGGAGCCCGGCGGCGAGGAGGTCGTCGACGGGGATGAGCCAGCCGCGGTCGTCGTCCAGGACCGAGTGGGGGAGTTCGCCGGCTTCGCGGCGGCGCCGGATGATGGAGCGGCTCACGCCGCAGGCGGCGGCGGCCTCGCGCTGGGGCAGCAGGGGACGACTGATACTCATCTGCGTATCCTCCCCGCCCGCCGCCGCTGCTTGCAGACCGACCCACCACACCGTCGGCTGGTGCCCGCTCCCTGCCGGTGCGGGCGCCGACCGCCCTTGGGGCGACCGCCCTGGCCAGATCTGTGTCACCTGTGTCATCGCACCCTCGTTTTCCCAGGTGGACGACGCGTCTTGTGTCACTGATCAGCTGCTTGTTCATGTTGGCCCGCCGCTGACCTGGGCTGGCGGTCCGCGCATGGGGGCGAGCCCGTCAAGCAGTCGTGGTCTGGGCTTCGTGGGCTTCTGGTGCGTCTTATCGTTCGGCGAGGTCGCGGATGGTCGTGGTGCCGGACCGGACGGTCCAGGTACCGCTGTTGGGCGGGGTTTGGTCGGAGCGGGTCTTGAGGCTGTCGATGTCGATGGTTGGCGGCCACTGGGTGGTGTGTTCGGACCAGCGGATGCCGCTGAGGTCGATTCCGGTCAGGTCGGTGGTGCTCAGGTCGGTGCCGGTGAAGTCGTCCAGGAGGCCGTGCAGCGCGTACTTGTCGAGTACGAGGGGCTCCCTGTGCAGTGCCGCGCCGATGGCTCGCCCGACCTCGGCTGTACGCACGACGATAAGGAGCTCGCGGGCGCGCAGGCGGGCGCGTGCGCGGTCGTGGTCGAGGTCGAGGGCGAGTTCGAGGACGCGGACGAGGTCGCGACTGCGGGTGTGGGTGAGGCCGAGGTAGCTGTTGATTTCGCGGGCGCGGGCATGATCGAGTTCGAGGTTGCGGGCGAGTTCGCTTGCCAGCTCGTGGGCACGAGCGAGGTCGGGGTCGAGGCCGAGGGCACGGACGATTTCGTGGGCGCGGACGCGGGCGCGGACGAAGTCGAGCTCTCGGGCGAAGTCGAGGGCGCGGTCGTGGGCGCGAGCGCGGGCGAGGGCGAGTTCGAGGTCGTAGGCGAGTTTCCGGGCGAGGTCGATAGCGAGGGAACGGACGTGGGCGCGGGCAAGGCCAGCGGTGCTGTGCCAGGCGCGGGTGAGCTGTTGGCTGGCTTTTCTGACATTGGGATGGTTGCGCAGTGCCATGCGTTCTGCGGGGCTGAGGGTGTGGAGGGGGTCCGTGGGGTCGTTGTGCTGGGGTGGCGGTGTGTGGTGGGTGTCTGCGGGCGGGGCCGGTGTCGGGGTTGGGTTGGGGGGGTTGGGGAGGATGGCGGCGAGGCCGGCTTCGGTGTCGATGACGGTGTCGAGGCGTTCTGTGGCGGTGTCGTGCTGGGAGTGGAGGAGGATTTCGCGCAGGCCTGCCTCAGTGTCGAGGAGGCCGTCCAAGGCGTCGGTCAGGGCGTGCTGATGCCCGAACAGCCACTGCTGCACGGCCTGGTCGTGCTCGTCGGGTCCGGTGTGGCGGGTCACTGTTCCTCCTCACGGGCCTTTAGGTAGGCGGCCGCGGTACGGCGGGCTTTTCTCAGGTTGGCGCGTATGTTCTCGGCCGATAGGCCGAGGTGGTCGGCGATGTCGGCGGGGGTGAAGCCGGCCAGTGTCCAGGCCAGGACCTGGCGCTGTTTCATCGGCAGGCTGCGTAACAGGGGCAGCGCGTCGTGCTGGGCTTCCCATTCCGCGATGGCGTCGGGGCGGGGCACCAGGGAGCTGGGCTCGGCCACGTCCCCGACGGGCTCCTCGACGGAGGCGATCTGGCGCGCGAGCGCGCGGGAGGCGGCCTTGTGGACCCAGGACTTGGGATGGGTGATGCGCTCCCAGTTCCGGTAGGCGTCGAACATGATCTCCTGGGCGATGTCTGCGGCCAGGCGGACGGCGGCGCCGTGGTTGATCAGGAAGCCGGTCAGGGGGCGGACGGTCTGGCGGTAGAAGGCGGAGAACTCCTCGTCCGTCCGCTGCCGGGCACGCTGGTGTAGGTCGGGGGGTGCGGCCGCGGTGCGGTCGGTGCTGTCTTCCGGGTCGTGGGTGCTCACGCTGCCTGGTCCTCCCCTGGAACCGGGATACGGGTGATCTTCACGTGCAGGCGGCGGCCCTCCCCGTCCCGGTCATCGAACTCCGCCTGCCCGCCCGCGGCCACCGTTTCGGTGACCTGGAGAAGGTAGTGCTGCCGCTGCTGTTCACGGCGTGCCCGCCAGCGCAGCCGGATCCAGAGCGCCAGCAGCATGCAGGTCTTGGAGATGACGGCCGAGACGATCACGGCCATGGTCGGATCCATCAGGACGCCCCCCTGTTGCTCGTACATAGGCCCGCCCCACGGGGCCGGGCAAGAGTTAAGGGGACGAAGAGCCCATGATCGTGAACTCGCAGGCCGAACAAATTTGATACCGCAGGCCAGCGCCCCCCTGGACGGCCCGCCCCACCCCCGCCACCGCACCTCCGGACGGGGCGTATCCGGGCGGGGTGTAGCGGTCGGGTGCGCTGAAAAAAGTTGGGGTGCAGCGTCACATCTGCCCCGCGTCCCATCACTACTACTGATGTAGGGCCCGTTACCGGACCGGCGGCGCCCATTCAATGCCTGCCGGACCTCGGTTCCCGGTTCTTGAGCAGTCACCACCGCCCCATGGAAGGACCACTCCTGCGCAGCCCCGGGATCCGCTGCCGCGGGTCTTCGGGAAGTTCTTGAATGCCGTCCGAAGCCGCGTGAGCAGAGTACGAGGGCTCCTCGCCCTGCCGATGCACCGCAAACCGTGCGGCCAGGGCCGTGGCAGACGTCACTCCTGCTGGTCAGAGGCAGGCTTGCGTTGCTTGGCCCCGCACCGAGCACTCTGACGCCTGCCACCGAGCGGCACCCGGAACGGCCAAGGAGGAGGGGAGTTCCGGCGGCTCTCACCATGCGCCACACCTGTGTCCGGGCGGCCTGCCCGTGCACTCAATCCCTGAGGGGGAACCTTGATGTTCACACTCGTCCTGCTGCTCTTCCTGGTCGGCCTGATGATGTTCGGCGCGCTCTTCTACGTCTCGCACCGCCGTCCGGTCTTCAGCCAGCCGCTCCTGGTCGCCACGGGCGGAACGATGATGCTCATCGCCGCGGTCGCCGTGATCGTCACTGCCACGGCGGCGACGGCCGGCAGCCCGTCCCGGGGCGGGGTGGTGCCGCCGGGGGTGTCCTCAGGGAAGTAGCCGGCGGCGCGCGTCCCGGTCCGGGAGAGGGCGGTGTGTGTCGTGCGCGGAGGTGTCCGTGTGTCCGGCTCCGAGGGGGCGGCGGGGTGCTGGGGTTGCGGGCGGCGGGTTTCCGGCGACGCCGCGGGTCCGGAGTTCGGCGAGGTCGGGCAGGCGGGTGCCGGGCAGGGTGTGGAGGAGGTCGGCCTGGGTGGCGCGGATGCCCGCAGCGGGTGCTGCGGGTCCGGCGCCGAGTGCGCGGCGGGTGGTCACACCGGTGATCGTACGGTCAGACCGTGAGGGGGCTGTGCCGTAGTCGGCACAGCCCCCTCACGGTCTGAGGCCTCTATTTGTCCGGTGTCAGGGCTGGGGCTGGCATCTGCTCATTTCTTTGGCTTCGGGCAGGCGTTCCCCGTCCTTGGCGAGGGGGCTGAAGATTTTTTCCCTTGCCTCGAGGGTGTTCTTCATTGCTTTGCAGACTTCCCGGTGCAGGCCCGCGCTGGCTTTCGCCAGTCCGATCCCATATTCTTCGTCGTCGCCGAAGGAGTAGAGGGAGACCTTGAGTTTGTCCGGTTTCGTCTTTTCGTATTCTCGCAGGATGACGGAATCCGACAGTACTGCGTCGATTTCTCCGGAGAGCCTGTCGACGCATGCCTTGTAGTCGCTGAGTGTCTCCTCCGGGGGTTTCTCCGGATAGTTTTCGTTCCAGTATTTTTCTCCGGTGGAACCTTTCACTACGCATACACTGGTTTTGTCGGGGAGGTCGATGTCCGAGTTCACCGTTTCGCGTACACCATTGATTCTTGCGTAGTCGGTTCCTGGGAATCTTTCCACTATCATTCTCTGGGGTGTGGTGAAATACGGCCCGGCGAACCGCACAGCAGGACGATCCTTGCCGTCGCCTTTTTCTCTTTCGGGCGAGATCCCGTAGGTGCCGACGAACATGTCGACGGTGCCCTTGTTGAGCTTCTTTTCCCGCTCGTTCGTCCCCATGGCAATGAACTCGGGTTCACCGGTGATGCCCAGTGCTTTGGTGATTGTTCTCGCGTACTCGATGTCCGCGCCGACCCATTCACCTCCTTTCTCCTGGCTGAGTCCCGGCTGGTTGGCTTTCACGCCGACCCTCCACGGCTTGTCTTTTTCTGCCCGCGCTTCGCGGAGCCGCTTCAGGGACGGGTCTTCCGGGACATCGGCGGTGTTCGGGCCTGAACTCTGGGTGGCGGAAGAGCGGGAGTCGTCACTGCTGGCCTCGTACTGGGTGGCCCAGATGGTGATGCCGGCGATGAGGGCGAGAGAGATGACTCCGCCCGTCACCACCGTGCGCCGGCGCGGCCTCCTCCGCTGCGGCACGCCACGCGCGGCCGGAGGGGCTCCGTC
The DNA here is from genome assembly GCF_009755605.1 of Streptomyces typhae. GTDB lineage: Bacteria > Actinomycetota > Actinomycetes > Streptomycetales > Streptomycetaceae > Streptomyces > Streptomyces typhae. The sequence continues at coordinate 81,473 of NZ_WPNZ01000035.1, read as the reverse complement.
GTTCCGCTTCCGCGTGGAAGTGGAAGGGGCTTCACCGGTTCCGGAAGACGGGCCTTTCGTCTCGCCGGGTACGGATGTGCCGGACGTGGGTGCGGGGGTGTCGAGTGCGGCCCCGGCCCCGGCTGGCCCGGCCCCGGCCCCGGGCGCGGGCTTGGCCCCGGCCTGTGGCTGGGGCTCGGGCTCGGCCTGGGGTTCGGGTGCGGGTGTGCTGGCCGCGGGCCGCTCCCGTCGCGGCTGTCCGGTGTTGTGGCGCGGGTTCGGCTCCTGCTGCGGCTGTCCGGTGTCCTGTGGCTGCGCGCTGTCCTGTGACTGTCTCGTGTCTGTGGTGGTCCAGGAGGCGGCCAGGGCGTGTGTGTCGCTGAGTCGTTGGGTGTGTTCCGGTAACAGGGCGGTGGTGCAGAGCGCGTGGAGGGACACAGCGAACCGTTCGGCGTCTTCGGCGCTCTCCACGCTTTTCGCGAGTTTGTACAGCTTCACCCACTCGTCGGGTGGCTGGCCGCAGGAGCGTACGTACGCCTTCACCGCTTCTGCGGACACGGTGGCCTGGATGGCGGTCACCCGGGAGACGGTGCTCATGTTGTAGTTGGTCTCGGCGGCGATAGCGCTGAGGGACTTCCTCGAGGCTTCCTGCAGCCGGGCCAGGGCCCAGGCGATGGCCTCGCGGGGGCTGTTGTGCGGGTCGAGCCGGCGGGGAGCCATCACGCCCCCTGGTTCGGGGCGGGCATGGCGGGCGGCTGGGCGGGCGTGCCGGGCGGCTGGCCGACGACGCCCGCGGTGACGCCTGCGGTGGCCAGGGCGGCTCCGGTCGCGCAGGCCAGAGCGGTCTGCACGTCGTAGCCGGCCACCACCAGGACGACCGCCGCGGCCTCGATCACGACGAGCACGCACAGCCGCCACAGGGACGGACTCACGGTGCACCGGGCCGCGTTGGCGGCCCTGCGCTGGATACTGCTCACGAAGACTCCTTGGGTCCGGACAAGCGATGTGGTGACACCGGGCATCCGAACGCGGCGGGGGTCTGCAAACCCCCGGCCCTGTGCTTCGGCGTCACCCACAGAATTCACTAACCGCGCTGCCAGGGAACAGAGTTGACCGTATTGCCGCAATGCGGTGCGGACGGAGACGAGATGTGGAGGCGGCAGAGCCCGCCCCGTTTCGGACCGGCGCTCTTCCACGGAAGTGGCGCACGTTCGTCCGGCCAACGGTTCCTGTCCCGGTCACGTTCACGTTCGCGCAGGTCACAACCGTTGCGCTGTTGCGCAATCAGATCCGCAACAGCGCAGGGAACCCGGCGGGCAGGCAATCCACCACACTGGAAACGGCAGGCAGGCCTTTCAGGCCTCTGCACAGCGGACGTCCACTGGGTCCGGACACCGCAACACGCAGGGCCGCCCGGCGCTGCAACGCCGGGCGGCCCTGCCTCGCGTGCGAGCCGGTGACTTCCACTGGCCGCACCGGGCAGCTGCTCGTGCTCCTGGCCGTCGCCGTCGGCGGGACCGGCCTGGCGCAGGGCCTGCACGGCTGGTGCGGCTCGAGGGACCCGTCGGGACCGGGCCGGTGCTTCCCGGTGCTTCCCGCAACCGGTGCTTCTCCCAAGGGGGCGGCTGAGGGAAGTAGTCGGCGTGCTGGAGTGGCTGCTGGGGCCCCCTTGCTTGCAGGTCAGGGCGTGTGGTGGAGGCTTCGCTGGCCGGCTGCCTGGCGTGACCTGGAGCGCGACCGAGGGCGTGACCTGGAGGACGACCTGGAGTGCGACCTACGGTGCGACCCGGAGCGCGACTCAACCTGCCTCCGAGGATCAGCCTGCCTCCGAGAAGAGGGGGGCGAAGTGTGAGTCCGGCTGGGTGCTCCCAGCCGGATTCCTGCGACGTACGGCCAGGCCCGGCCGAGCCTCGTGAGACCGCCGCTCCGAGGTCTGGGGTGCGACTAGGTGCACGGCTATTGCGGCCAGCCCACGGTCTCGGCTCGGCACCAGCATCTCGCATATGCCTCTACCGCCATCACCGTGGGTGTCCCGCACATACGCCCGTCTTGCCCCCCGCCGCTGCGGCCGTGTCTGCGAAGCAGGCAGGAAGGTCAGGGGTGGTGGGAGGGCGGCTGGCCGGTGTTGCCGGGCGGGTCGGTGGGCTGGGGGCGAGTGGGCAGCAGCTGCTGGCTGGTGTGGATGTGCTGTCGGCTGGTTTTCAGGCGGCGGTGGCTCTGTCTGATGCGTTCCCGGCTGCGTTCGACTGCCCGGCGTGCGGCGCGCACGAGTTGCTGTCCGTCGCTGCCTTCGGGCTGGCGTGTGTCGTTTTCGGGTTCTTGTGCTTTCGGCGTCACTGGGTTCCACCGCTAGGGCTCGTGGACAAAGGGGAGGGGTGCCGGTGTACCGGCGGGGCGGGGGCTCTTGCCGCCTCCCGCGACGGCGAGAACCCCCGCCCGCGGTGCTGCACGGGCAGGGGTCAGCTCTCCTGGAGGCGCAGCGTTTGGAGGCCGTCTGCGCCACGGCCGGCTAACTGCGCTCGCAGGTTGAGGTGGGCGGGGGCGCGGATGAGGAGGTGCTGGGGCGGGGTGAGGCGCTGGGCGAGGAGGATGAGGATGTCCAGGACGCTGTGGGCCAGGAAGCGGGTCTCGGTGAGGTCCACGACGATCTCGTCGGTGCGGTCGGCTTCTTCGGTCACGGCCAGGGCCAGGGGCCCACGGTGGATGCCGAGGATCTCACCGAACAGGCGCACCCCGGGGCCGTCTGTGAGCGGCAGCATGAGCAGGAGTTCGTCGGCGAAGTAGGCGCGCATCGCACGTCCCAGTGCGGATCGGGTCGCACCGGTGAAAGAGCGGCGGACGCACAAGGGGGGTGCGGGGGTCGTGGCGAGGTTCACGCGGTGCTCTGAAGCGGGTGCAGGGTCCCGCTGTGGCAGCCGCTGGCGTGGTGGGGCCCGAGAGATCGCCGGAAAAGTGGGTGCTGCGCTAACAGCACCGTCAACCACGGTCTGCTCCCACCGTACTCCCGCACGCGCTCGCCCGGCAGGGCCTCTTCCGGGCAGGAGCGGCCGCGTGCGGGCCGGGTGGTGCACGCGTCGTCCCGCCTCCGCCGTCACCCCCAGGGGCGGGAGGACCCGGGGGAACGGGAGTCTGCGCCCGGCGGAACTGGGCCATCTGGCCCTGCCGCCGAGGCCGGATGCCCCTGCCGCCGATCGTTACACCGGCCCCGACCACCAGGCATATGGTCTCTCGCTCTCTGCGGCGGGGCCAGTGCCAAGGTCGTGGATGGCCGGATGGGCCGTATTCACCCTTAGGTGGGGTTGTGCGGAGGGGGGAGGCCGTCCAGGCTGCCTTGGGAGTCGGGAGTACCGGCCCGGGGCTGTGGGGGTCTTGTGCCGCGGGCCTGTGTGGGGAGTATGGCGAGGATGAGCGCGAAGTGGAGCGACACCCTGGTGCGCGTACGGATCTCTTTGCTGGTGATCGAGCGGGCTGGTGACCGGATAGGGGGAGCCGTGCGCTCATCGATGCCAGTCGGCGGCGGATCAGTGAGAGCTGGCGTCTGTTGGACAAGGGTGGCCGGTCAGGGAGCCATATGCAGGTCCGGTGGAATTCTGTACCCGAATCCTGCCGGGGGAGGTGCTGTCCCACCTGGCCGCATGCTCTCGTCAGGGTGATCGCTACTGCTGTCGCAACGGCGGCTATGGAGCCGATCATGGTCTGGCTCTGACGCAGGGCGGGTTGCCACTTTCGCCGGGCAGCGGCTCTTCCTGGTCTTCCGATTCCGCGGGGGTGGTCCGCACTTGCCCGGACCCGCCATGGTTGATACCTCGCCGATCCCGCGTACGGGATGGTCTGGGCGGCTTCCTGTCTCATCACGCCCGAAGCCCCTGAGGCAGCGTGTTCCGGCGGACCGCAAACGTGAGACGTTCATCGTGCCGGGAGCAGAGGGGAATTACATGGCAGCGGTACCACTGAGGGCGGAGATCTTGCGGGCGGGCGAGGAGCACGTGGAGCAGATCGCCCGGCTCGCCGAGTCACGCAGTCTCCATGGCCCGGACGGCACCCGGGGAGTGGTGGAAGGCGGTTTTCTGGTCTCGGCGTACGCCGAGACCGACTACCGTGGCTGGCTGGGGAGCGCCGAGCACTTTTATGTCGCGGTCAAGGGCGGTCAACTGCTGGCCTTTCTGCTGGCCTATAGCTCCGACCGAGTCGAGCCGGACGAATGGCTGAACCGCCGGATCAAGACGGCACTTGGCAGTTTCCTGGTGATCAAACAGATCTGTGTGAGCCGGGAGGCGGCGCGGACCGGGCTCGCCTCGATGCTTTATCACCACGTCCTCGATCAGTGGGATGAGAGCCCCGTGATCGCTGCTGTGGTCAACGATCCTCCCAACGATGCATCCGCACACTTCCACAACAAACTCGGATTCCGGGAGTTGACCCGACTCGTTCCTCCGGACGGGCTGCCCCGGGTGGTTTGGGTGTGGCGCAAGCCGCGCGAGGCGATGCTGCACGCGCAGTATCAGATCGCCGTTGACCTCTATCAGCACGAGGACAACCTCAACTGGCAGAAACTGAACAACTTCTTCTACATCACGGCGGGCCTTGCGGCCGCCACTGCCTTCTTCCTCAGCAAGGACGGCGCTGGCGGTGCCCTGGGTAAGGGGCTTGCCATGATTGTCACGGTCATCGGCGTGGGGGTGTCGCTGGGCTTCTCCCTGATGCTGCGCTTTGGGAACCAGTACCTTCTGGCACGCAAAGAAACCGTGATCGAGCTTGAGGAGTACATGGCTTGGCACGGTGGTGATCGGATAGTGAGCAGGCGCACCGGCGGTCCGGGCTCCGCCTACCTGATGGTCTCCCCGACCGGCAAGATCATGACGCTTCTGCCCATACTGGTGGCAGTCTGCTGGCTTGCAATTCTCGGCGTGCTGATCGCTGACTGATGCACGTTCACCCATACCTGCCCGGCTATTCCTGAAACTCCGTGCTTTTCACGTCGTAGACGAGGGCTTCGCGGGCCGGACCTCGGACTGCGCCACGCTGTCGGCGAGCGGGGCGCACGTCTCGCTGCGCCGGACGACGTCGGGGAACGTGCTCAGGGGCCTCCTTGTCCTCCCACAGTGCCGACGCAGTGCTGGTGATCAAACTCTTTACGTGCTCCGACTCGGTCACGGCCTCGTTCGCTGCCACGCTGTGTCCCCTCCTGGTCATCGGGAAGAGCAGCCCATCAACTGGAGACCCGCGCCCGCAAGATGGCCTTCTGCCAGGGGCCGATCCAGGATGCTGTGGGTCCCGATCCGGTGCCATCTGACGTGGGGCAGCCCGGCGATCACCACCCGGCCGTACGACCACGTGGCGCGCCCGCCCGGCAGCTCGTAGACGCCCGGCGCGCAGCGCACGCCCTTGATCCGTAACCCGGGTCGGAACTGGCGGCGGGTGCTCAGGTCGGGGACGAAGGCGTCCAGGACGATGCGGCGGAAGCGCCGATGCTGGGCGGGGGTGAGGTGCTGGAGGTCGGTGGTGAAGCGGGGGCAGGTCTTGAAGGTGGGAACGGTGGTGTCCTCCGGGCAGCACGACGAAGCCCCCGGCGGGTGCCGGGGACTGCTGTAGGCGGTGCTCGTTGGTGGCGCTCGTTCCTTGGCACGTGGTGGTGCTCAGTGGTGCTTGCTGGTGTCGTTCGGGTCAGGGTGTGCGTGCTGCCGGAGAGCGATGACATTCGCGTTCGGCCCGGGGCCGCTTCCCGCCCGGCGGGCACCTGAGAAGAAGGTCCGGCCGCTGCTCCCGCCTGGCGGGAAGCCGGGCTGATCGGCCTTTTCTTGCAGGTCAGGGCCGTGTGGCGTGGTCTGCATGACAGTCGATATCAGGGTTGTCCGGGCCGGTCAGATGTACCGCTACTACCTGCGCGAGACCGTTGTCGGTGACGGCCGCCGCCCGGTCCGCACTCCGCTGCGCGCCGCCCGGGAGCAAGCCGGCGTTCCGGCCGGGCGATGGATGGGCCGCGGCTTGGCCGCGCTCGGACTCGCGCCGGGCGAGGAGGCCACCGAGGCGCAGCTGCGGAACCTGTTCGGCGAGCGCGGCCGCCACCCGTATGCGGACCGGATCGAAGCCGACCGGCTCGCCGCGGGCGACTCCCCGAAGAAGGCGTTCCAGGCCGGCGCCCTCGGTCGCCGGGTGACGGTCACCGGGGTCGACTTCGTGTTCCGGCCGCAGCCGAGCATCTACCTCCTGTGGGCGCTGGGGGATGAGGAGACGCGGCGGGTGATCGAGGCGGCGCACGAGCGGGCGATCGTCCGGGTGCTGGAGTGGATCGAGGACGAGGTCGCGGTGATCCGGTACGGCAAGGACGGGATCTACCGGGTGCGGCCGCCCGGCGGTCTGGTCGCCGCCCGCTTCCGCCACTACGAGGCGCGCTCCGGGATGCCGTTGCTCCATGACCATCTGCTGCTGTCGGTGAAGGGGCAGCGGCTGGACGGGAAGTGGGGGTCGATCCACACCACGGCCCTGCACGAGAACACCGTGGCGGCCTCCGCGCTCTACAACGAGCTGGTGGCCGCAGAGGTCTGCGAGGCGCTGGGGCTGGCGACCGAGCCGCGGATCGTCACCCCGGGGCGCCGGCCTGTGATGGAGATTGCGGGGGTGCCGCACGAGCTGATCCGTTGGACTGCCCGGCGCAGCGACCAGATCGCCGCCTGCCTGGCCGGGCTAGAGCACGAGTACGTCACCGCCGTCGACGACGACGGCGAGTTGAAGTTCCTGCCTGTGGTCTCGGAGCGGGCCCGCGCCAAGATGAACCAGATCGCCGCTCGCAAGACCCGCCCACCCAAGCGGAAGACCCAGCCGCTCGCGCAGCTGCGCGTCTGGTGGAAGGTGAGCGCGATCCTCACCTCCAAGGTCGCCGCCGACGTCATCACCTCCCTCCTTGAGCATGCCCGCGCCGCGGCCGCCGCGATACGGGCCCGGGTCGCGGCCGTGGTCGACGTCGCCATGGCGGCCGTCGACATCACCGCGACGGTGTTCGTGATGAACGAGGGCGGCCGTTTCCACCGCCGGCACCTGCTCGCCGAAGCCCGCCGCCACCTCGCCCTGGTCCTGCGCGGCCGCCGCCGCGACCCCGGCCTGGACGAGGAGATCGTGGCCGCCGCCATCTCCACCCACTGCCTGGACATCAGCGAGCCGAAGACCATGCGCGGCCTGGAGGCCGGCTACCGCCTCTACACCGCCCGGTGGGCGCTGTCCGACCTCCCCGCCCGCTGCCGCCCACCCACTCCCGCGCCCGACCCGGACCGGCAGCCCCCGGCCGATCCCGGCGAGCCGGCTGCACCCCGGCCGCCGGGCCAGGACGCGGGGGAGTGGGAGATACCCCGCATCCTGCTCCAGTACGACCGTGCCGTCCTCGCCGGTGCCGTGGTGCGGGACAAGCTGCGCACCACCACGACCGCCGCCGTGCGGGGCCGGGCGTACGACGTCGTCGCCCACCAGCAGGCGGCGATGCCCGAGCAGCTGCTCGGGCCCGAGCCGGCCGACCCCGAGCACGACGACCAGGAGCCGGAAGCCGGTCGCGGGGACGCGATCGATATGACGGCGCTGCGGGCCTTGCGGAAGTCCCGCACGGACGTGGAAGCTCTCGATCTCACCGACGACCGACTGCGCCGCATCCGGGAGGCGGCCACCAAGATGGTCAACGACTCCCGCGCCCGCGCGGACCGCCACACCGCACCAGCCGACGCCGACGCGGTGCGCCCGGACGACCAGCAGGCGCACCGTCCACAGCAACCCGCACCGCACCGCGGCCGGGAGGCCGGCCACTGAGTGGACCCGGTGGTGCGCACCGACGACGCCCGGCTCCACTCCACCGAGTGGAGCCCACCGTCCGGGAGCGGACGCCACCGTGCTCGGCATCCACTCCACCGAGTGGAGCCCACCGGGTGGAAGTGGACGCCATCGACGGGGGTGGGGCCGCGCATCCACCCGGTGCGTTTCTCCTTGACCTCGGCTCAGGTCAAGGAGAAACGCACCGCCTCCACCGTCTCCAACCGGGCCCACTCCACCGCACCACCGCCCACCCGGTGCGCCCCACTCCCGCGCGCCGGCCGCACCGGCGCGCGCACCGCCCACCGAGTGGAGCGCACCGGATGGACGGTGGTGCGCATCGTGGTGCGCACCGGATGGACTCGGTGCGCACCGGATGGGCGCACACCACCGCACCAGTGCGCACCCGATGGTGCGCTCCACCGCACCGATGCGCTCCCACCCGGTGCGGTGGTGCGGTTGGTGCGGTCAGCGGTGCGCACCGGGTGCGGAGTGCACCGCGTGCGCCAGCGCCAGGTGCTTGTCGCGCATTGCCTCCAGGGTGGCGCAGGTGTCTCCGTGGTCGTCGGGGTCGGGGATGACGTTCTTGACGAAGCGGATGATGCTGCGGGCGATGCCGAGCACCGCCGTGGTGGCGGAGTCGCGCGCCCAGTCCCGCAGCGCGGACAGCAGGACGCACCCGACCTCGTCCAGCACACGAAGGATTCCGCGCACAGGTCGGCGGCCTCTCCGTCCACGGCCGTGACGGGCCAGATGATGTCCTCGGCCAGCCGCAGCAGGACGAACGCCAGCTCCGGGGGCGCCTCCACCCGGCCAGCGGCGTAGGTACCGCCGCCCGTCTGCAGCGCCAGGAGGTAGTCGAAGCCCCGCTCCACCTGCTCGGGCGTCAGCGGCGTACGGGTCGGGATCAGGTACGGCATGGAAGCCTCCTCAACTGGGTGCCGCCGTGCGGATCACGACGACTCCCAGCAGCCTCGGACGATCACCCTGTGGACAGAGGCCAGAGATTTCTCCCTCCCGAACTGAACCGGATGAATCGGGGCCGCAAGGGTCAAACCGGGCCCCCTTGTCCGGCAGGGTCGATCCGACCGCGAATCCGGCCCTGCCCCCTTGTCCACCTCTGCTACCGCCCCGTCCGCTGCCGTGTTTCTCCTTGACCTGGTCACGGTTAGACCGCGGACAAGGGGGGCCCGTGCACGCTGCTCCTTCACCCCGACCACCCCGGCTGGGGCAGCGAAGAGGACGAGACGATGACGAGCACCCACCCGGGGGCTGGGCAGCGGCACCGCTCGGGCCGATCACACCGGAAGGCTGGCGCCCGGCGGGCAGGCCCAAGGGGGATCCCTGGGCGCCCCCTTCGAAGGCCCCTTTGGAACCCCCTTTGGTGCCCGGCACCCCAGGCCGGAGAGAAACCCCTTGTCAGGCCGCGAATCGGCGCGAAAACTGCGCCGTCACAACCCTCTTCTCTCCTCCTGATGTCCGCATTGGAGGAGAGCATCGGGTTCCGGGGGGCCCGGACGCCCTCCCCGGCCGGGCGCGGCCAGCGGCGGCGGTCGGCCGGCGGCCGGTCACGAGCGACGCGGGAGCAGGGCTGATGGCGGGGAAGAGGAAGACCAACCCGGCGGGGTCGACGAACAGCTACCGCGGCGACGTGCTGCGCGTGCTCGGGGCGCTGAAGGTCGCGACGACGGATCAGATCCAGCGGATCGGCGCTCCGCATCTGACGTTCCGGCACGCCGACAAGGAGACCCCGTCGAAGCAGAAGCAGGCCCGGACCGCCTCGCACACGGCCGCGCTCTCGGACATGCGGGGGCACGGCCTTTCCGAGAACGGCGGCTCCACCGGGACCGGCGACGCCCTGCGGAACCTGACCCCCAAGGGCCTTCTGGCCGCCTCCTACGAGCTGAACCGGCCGGTGACGGAGATGGGCTCCACCGCGCGCGGCGCGGGCTCCAGCGGGGCCTCCCACCCGATGGCCGTCAACGAAACGGTGATCGCGATGCTGCGCCCGAAGCCGAACATGGCCAGGCTCACCGTCGACCCGCCGCACGTCCAGGCCGCCGCCCAGGCCGCCGTCGACGGACCGCGCGGCGTGGGCACAATCGCCTCGTACTGGACCGAGGTCGCGCTGCCCGCGACCGGCACCTGGAACGCGCCCGGCAAGGGCGGCGCCCAGGCCGACATCGTCCTGACCGCCCCGCAGGACCGGGTGCCGCTGCTGTTCATCGAGGTCGACAACTGCCACGAGACCGCCGAGGAGCTCGCCGACAAGCTGCAGAAGTATGTCCGGTTCTTCCTGCGGAAGGTGAAGGACACCGATGGCAAGGAGCGTCCGATGTGGCGCACCCGCTGGAGCGCTCCGGACACCTGGTCCGGCGACGCGACGTTCCCCCCCGTCCTGCTGGTGTTCAACCGCATCGGTGAGCGCAACCCCAACCGCACCGTCCCGCAGCTCATGGAGCTCACCCGGCACCTGTGGCAGGGCCAGCGGCAGAAGGGCGGGCACCACCACTACGACGGGCGGCTCCCGATCATCGCGACCGGCCTGAACCAGTTGCGCGAGCACGGTCCGGCCGGCGCCGTGTTCCTCCGCTTCGGCCGCGACCACAAGCAGCACCTGTGGGAAGCGATCGGCAATCCCCGTCGCGAGGCGGCCGACGCCCGCGCCCGGGAAGAGACCGCGCGTGCGCAGGCGGAGTACCAGGCGAAGGTGCAGCGCGCGGCGCAGGAGCAGGCCGCGAAGCAGGCAGCCGAGCGTGAGGCGCGCCGTCCCGTGTGTGCCGGCTGCGGGGCGAAGTTCACCGACGAACGGTGGAGGGTGGCACAGGCGACGGACTGGGGCACCTCGAAGGACTCCCACCCGCACCTGTGCGACAGCTGCAAGCAGAAGGCCGGCACCGCCGTCAGCCCAACGGCTGGCACGCAGGAGCGCCAGGAGCCGGTACGCAACGAGGCAGCGCCGGACGATTTCTGGGAGGAACCCCAGCGTCCCCTCTGCACCTGGTGTGGTGCCGCGTTCACCGACGAACGATGGAAGGCGACCAAGCGCGTTGGCTGGACTGCTTCCCCAGCGAAGCACCCGTCTCTGTGTGGGGACTGCGACCAGCGGTTCGAGGCCGAGGACCGGGCCTGAAGGGTGAGCCCCCGGCAGGAGGAGCGCGACCAGGAGCAGGAGCCGGCCGTGCCCGAGCAGAAGGCAACCGGCTGGCTCTCGCGCCTGCGCCGCTGACCGACGACAGCGGGGCCGGACAGGATCACCCTGCCCGGCCCCGCTGCTCGTTCCGGCTGCTCACCGGCTGAGGCGGATGCGCGGCCCCCACACGAACTCGAGGTCGTCTAGGAGACGGTCTCCAGCTCCCTTCCAGGAGCACTGGAGGAGCGGAGGGGGGCCGGCCTGCATGCGAGGGTTGGCGAACGCCCGCAGATTGTCAGTATCTACTGCTACGTTCCCTGCAACGTTCAGATAGGGACAGGAGGGGCTTATGTCACTGGGAGATGACATTCGGTCTGACGTGGACAAGCTGGTAGGTACACCGTGGACAACCCGCGACGGGCAGGTGGTGCCGGGGACGGACGACGTCAAGCTGTACTCGAATGACGCGGTGAATCTCAATGCCGTCTACCTCTACGCCGACCTCCTGGGATCGACGAAGCTGGCGCGCGATTTCCGCCCTGAGACTGCTGGCAAGGTGATTCGGGCTTCGCTACGGACAGCCTCCACGATCATCAAGCGGCAAGGCGGTGAGATCCGGAGCTACGACGGCGACCGGGTCATGGGGATCTTCATCGGAGACTCGAAGAACTCGAGCGCCGTGAAAGCGGCCCTGCAGATCAACGCGGCGATGCAGGAGATCGTGCAGCTGGCCCTGTACACCAAGTTGCCGCATCTTGAGCGCGACGGGTTCGTGCCGCGGATGTCGGTCGGGATCGCGTCTGGTGAGGCGTTCATCGCCCGAGCAGGAGTCCGAGACAGCAGTGACCTCGTCTCGATCGGACGGGCCCCGAATGTGGCCGCCAAGCTCAGCGACATTCGTGAGCCGGGTCAGTACAGGACGTATATCACTGCCGACGTCTACAAGATGCTCAACGAGGCCTCGAAGCTCTCCGAGGGGGTCGACATGTGGGAGGCCCGCAATGCCGAAGTCGGCGGTGAACAGATGAGGATTTACCGTTCCAGTTACCGGTGGAGCCTGTGAGCGGCCCGCCCGAGGCGGTGGACACCACCTGGCGGATCCACGGTGCGCTCGGAGAATGGACGGCTCGAGTCGACGCCAAGGCGTCGTTCGCCCTCACACTCGAGTCCGCTGCCACGGCCGGGATCATCGCGCTGTCAGGAGATGACCGCCTGTTCGCCGATCTCCACGGCTGGGGCGTACGGGTCCCGCTGTGGATTGGAACGATCATCATCCTGGTCGGGGGGTTCTTGGCCATGCTGGTGGTCGTTCCACGGCTCCGCTCGTCCAAGGATCTGGAAGCGGAAGCACCCAACCACTTCATCTACTTCGGGCACCTTCGGCACCGCGAGGTTGGAGAACTGGCGACTGCTTTGCAACACACCGACGTCTTGCCGGTGCTCAGCCAGCAGCTCATCAAGATGAGCGAGATCGCTTGGCGCAAGCATCGTTATGTGCAGTGCTCCTTTGTCTGCTTCGGCGTGGGAGCGTTCATCGTGTTCATTGCAGGCGTCATCGCCTGACCGCCCACAGCGACGGGCCGCACGGAGCCTTCCGTGCGGCCCGTCGCTGTGGGCGGTCAGACGTTCACCGGCCCAGGGTGCGCGGTCCCATGTGAACTTTGGTCCAGCACGCAGCCGACCCCTTCACCGGGGCCTCCGTCGCTGAGGAGAGGGGGCCGGCTGGCTGCCAAGGGCGGGCAAGCTGCTTGGTACTCACGGGTGGCGCATTGAAGGCCCACGAAAATGCGTAGTTACTCGAAGGCGAGCCGCTTACGCTGAGCAGTGTGTCTGCACCGAAACTTCACCACTACGTGCCGCAGAGCTACCTGGCACGATTCGGGCGAGGCGACATGGTCAGGGTGAGGCGCCGGTGCCCGCCGAAGACGCACCTCGCAAACGTCAAGAACGTCGCGGCGGAGACCGGCTTCTACACGATCACCGACGACAACGGCATGCCCTCCACGGCCATCGAGCATGAGCTCAGCCGCCTGGAAGGGCAGGGGATTGACGCCCTGCGCCGAATAGACGAGACGGGCATGCCTCCGGCCGTCGGCACCGACGACCGCGAGCTGCTCTGCCTCTACCTGGCTGTTCAGATGGCCCGGACCCCGCGGAAGCGCACGGGCCCGCTCTTCGGACGCAACGTCACCGCGTACGCGAACGGGCGGGAGGTCGACCTGGAGCTGATGACCGAGTACCTCACCCGCAAGCATCTCGGCCACCCGCCACGGGCAGCCGAAGCGCAGGGAGCCTGGGACTACTACCACGGCACACGAGTGATGAATGGCGGCAACGACCCCACCCACGATGAAGCGGTCGCTGTGACGCTCGACTCTGTCCAGGTGTGCATCCCGCACTACCGTGCTCGGCACTGGCGACTCGAGACCAGCCGCAAGCCGATCTTCCTCACCTCGGACGCACCTCTAGTGCTTTGGCGCCCGGAGACACCAGAGGATGCCTACCGAGGGTTCGGTCTGGAGGGCGCTCATGAGATTAGGTTCCCGGTCAGCCCCACAGCCCAGCTGGTGCTCGTTCCTGGCCACCAACCTGCTGCGCGCCGGCGCCACGCTCACCCACATCCGCCGCTACCTCGGCCAGCTCTCCGAACGCATGGCCGAGCACTACGTGAAGATCACCAACAGCGACCTCGAAGACGTCCTGAACACCGTCTGGGTAGCCGGGCCCGGCGCACCCCACCCAGGCGAACTCCTCTCCGGCGACACCACCCCAATGGACCGCGACACAGCCCTCGCCCTGGCCCTGGACCTCTCCCGCCGTAGCACCCCCGCCGACGGCGGGTTCTGCACCTACCAACCTGTCGTCGACGGCGGAGCCTGCCCCTGGAAACTCGACTGCGAGAACTGCGACAACTTCGTCCTCTCCGGCGCAGACCTCCTCTACTGGCGACGCAAAGCCGAACAATGGCGCTCCATCGCCGAGAATGCCCCCGATGACGCGACCGCCGACTACCTCCACACCGTCTTCGAACCCACCGCCCAGGCGATCAAAGGACTCGAGCAGGTACTGGCCGCCCTCGGCATCCTCGACGAAGCCCTCGCCCTCGACCTGCGACGCCCACAGGACTACTTCCACCGCACCTGGAGCACTGCTTTCCGCGCCCGCGACCTCGCAGCACTGCCGGCCCCCGACGACACCACAGGGCAGCCATGAGGACTTCCCGCACCGACGCGGCTGTACAGGCCCGCCGCCAAACCACCCACGAGATGCTTCAACGCCTCCAGACCGCCATGGAGACCATGGCACGCGACCATACGCCCATCACCATCGCAGCCCTTGCCCGTACCGCCCGCGTCTCACGCACCTTCCTCTACCAAAACCAGCAGGCCAGAGCCCTTGTGGAGCAAGTCACCCGGACAAGCAGCACTCACCCCGGACTTTCCAACAGCCGCAGCTGCAGGCAGCCCACACAGCCTGCCTGGACAGAGCGCGCCCTCAATGCCGAAGAGGCACTTGCTCAGGCACAGCGCGAAATTCTCAGTCAGCGCACCCGCATCGCAGCACTCCTTGGCAAGATCCGCGACCTCGAACACGATCTCCCAGAAGGCTCACTTCAGCGGATCGTCACCGAGAACACCAGCCTGAAGCAGCAGGCACGACAGCTCACCCAGGACAACCAACGCCTCCAAGATCGTCTGGCCAGCGCCCGCCAGAACAACCGCTTCCTGGACAAACGCGTCGCGGATCTTGAAGCCCAACTCGCGCTCTATCTCACCGCCCCACCTCCGCCTCCGTGACCCATCTACAGCGCAACGCCGGCTGAAAACGGCACGCTTCCTCGTTCGCCGTCACACCCAGTCGACGCCGAGATTGGCGAGCGCTGCGAGTCTGTCGGTGGTGAGCCTTGCGCGGCGGCTTTTCTGGTTCATGATCCATACCCCAAGTCGGACCTCGGTTCCGTCTTCCAGCCGCTCTGTGTGAGCCCTGGGGACGGTCACGGAGCCTTCGCGGGCCTTGTACTGGGCGAGGGCCGCCACGCCCTTCTCGAAGGCCCTTACGGGCGTCTTGGATGGCCTCTCGGGCCCTTCCGGCTCCACGGGCGGGGTGAGCGGTGTGATGCCGAGCTGCTCCAGGCGTTCGCGCTGCCCGTCCATCAGCCCCTGCCAGACGGCGGGCTGACGGCTTTTCATGAGCCATCGTCCGATGTCCATCCCGTGGCAGGTCACGCCAGGCAGGACGTCGGCCTGGCCGTCTTCGTCGCGTACGAGCTCGCGGAGTGCGGCGTAGTGGCGTTGCCACTCTGCTGGCCAGGCTGGGTTCCAGTCCTCGTCGACGGCTTCCAGCGCCGCCTTCCACTCGGGGCGATCGTCCAGCGCACCGGGCCGTCGCAAATTCGAAAGCCACTGCCCTACCGGCCGGTCCAGCATCTTCGCCGACCTTGGAGCGCACAGCGTCCAGTGCTCCTGGTAGTAGGCGCGGGCCGCTTCCAGGTCTTCCTGGAAGCGTTCATCCGCCGGGGACCAGACCATGCCGAGTTGTTCGAGTCGCCTCGCGCGTTGGCCGGTCATCTGTCCGGTTGTGTAGGCGCGTCGTTGTTCTGCGACCCATTGTCCAAGTGGTGTCGCACCTTCGCGGTGTCCGTAGGGCACCCTGGCGTTCCCGACTCGCTGGACGTACGTCTTCAGTTTCGCCCAGCCGCGGGCCCAATCCTGGCGCTCGGTGTCGATGACGTTGAAGGAGACCCAGTCCGCGACCATCACCGGGTCGCGTGGGGCGGCGAAACGGAGCAGGAGACGGGATTCGTCTTCGCCTTCCTCGGGCGCAGAGCCGATGTTCACGGACGGTTGCGCGACGTCCTTCTGAGGCTCCTGCGGAATCGCCAGCAACTCGACGGCCTCTTCATCATGGGCCCGCAGACCCTCAAGCACTTTCACCAGGGGCCGATACGATCCCGAGGTGAACATATCCTCGGGCATTTCTCCGGGCTGGAGGAAGACAGGCACGATCAAGGAGGCGAGTTTGCCTTGTCCGGGCTTCTGGCGGAGTGCCCGGCCGATGGCCTGGACGATGTCGTGCGGCGCGCCCTTGGGGTCCAGCAGGGCAACTGAGTCCACCGCGCGGATGTCGACGCCCTCGCCCAAAACACGACAGTTCGAAAGCACAGCTCGCTGCGCCGTCGACCCGAAAGAACCCAGAACCTCCCGTCGGCGTTCGGGGACGTGCTCGCCGCACAGCCAGTCCGCCCAGATGCGCTTCGGGTAGGTCTCAGGCTGGTCGGCGTGCAGCTTGGCCGCGACGCGCTCCAGCCCTTCCGCGTACGCCTGTGCCTCGATGGTCCGGTGGTGGAAGGTGATGCACGTGTCCGCGCCCAGTGATCATGTGTGTCTGGTAGCTGTCTGAGCTGGGGTGTTCAGATAGCTGGTTGTCACTACGGGAGTTGCGTGTTGAGGGCCGGTTGCGGGCATGAAGGCGGCATAGTGGCTTGGACATGCGGCTTCATGCTGATTGTGGCTGGTGTTCAGGTCTCTTGGTTGCTGCTCATTTTGGATGGGTCCCTGGCGGGTGCTCGTTCGTGGGGTTGAGGCTGGCGGCGGTCAGGAGCGTGCGTTGGTCGGGGTGGAGTGTGTGCCAGTTCGTGTGCTGAGTGGTGAGCCAGCGGCGTTGGCTTGTTGACGGGTGCTGGTCTTCGGTGAGAGCGGAGCGGAGACCGGTGTAGCTGTGTTGCCAGCTGATTCTCCAGGGCGGGTTCCACCAGGGGTCGAGTGCTGCGAGTGCGTGTTCGTGGGGCCAGGGTTGGCCGGTGCGGCGTACATGGGCGTTGGCGCGTTTGCGTTGCTCGTACAGCCACCAGCCCAGGGGGAAGCCGTTGTGTTCGGTGTCGTAGTGGGCGGTGCCGAGGCCGTCATGGGCGTGTGCGTAGGAGCGGGCGTAGGGCAAGCCGCCGTCGATGGATGACGAGACGGTGGTGGGGCGTGGGCGGTTGGCGCCGGCTCGGGGGCGCCTGCGTGTTTCCTGCTGGGGCCGGGCAGCGTGTGCGTCCTTCGAGGTGATGCCGAGATGGGTGAGGAGTTGTTGTTGGCCTGGGTGGAGGTCGTCGTAGTTGATGCATTGGGTGAGCAGCCATCTGGTGGCGTCTGGGGGGAGGCCGGGGAAACCTGCCGCCGTATTCAGGGTGCGGCCGTGGTTCTCGGCTTTGACGGTGTGGTAAGCGGTTTGCCATGGCAGGCCCCAGGGCGGGTTCCACCAGGGGTCAATGGCGTTGAGCGCGTCGGCGCGGTTGCGGGGGAGTCTGCCGTTGGTGGCCCGTTTGCGTTTGTCGGCGAGCCATCTTCCGAGCTGGTAGCCGTCGTGGCTCTCGCTTGTGGGTACGGCGAGGTGTCCGTGCCGGGCGGCGTAGGAGCGGGCGTGGTCAAGGCCGATGTCGAATGAGGCTTGCTGGGTGACGCGGCGGGGCCGTGCGGTGCGGGCGTCGGCGGCGGTGATGCCGAGCTGGGCCAGCTTTTGCTGTTGCCCGGGGTGGAGGTGTGGGTGGCCGACGCATTGGGTGTAGAGCCATTGCCCAGTCCAGTCGGGGGTGCCCGGGAAGCCTTGCTCGGGGAGGAGGTCGAGGCCGTCTTCGACGAGTTTGCGGGCTGCTCGGTGGTTGATCTGCCAGTGTGCGTTCCACGGTGGGTTCCACCATGGGTCGATGGCGGTCAGGAGCGGGTCGGCTGGGTAGGGAGAGGTGAACTTGGAGGTGTGGAGGTTGGCCTGTCGCCGTTGGCGGCTCAGCCAGGTGCCTATGGGGAAACCTTGGTGACGGTCGGATGGCGATGTGTTGAGGTCGCCGTGGAGTGCCGCGTAGGAGTGGGCGTAGTGGAGTCCCGTTTCCAGCGACGGGCTGTCGGTGGCGGGGTCGGGCCGGGCGGTTGCGGCAGCCTGCTCGGTCAGGCCGACGGCCGCGAGTTGCTGACGCTGTTCCACGGCCAGGCCGGGATAGGTCACGCATTGGGTGTACAGCCATTGGCCGAGTTCGTCGTCAAAGGCGGTGAAGGCGTTTTCTGGAGCGACGGTGTGACCGGAGCCGACGAGGTTGCGCACTGTGTAGCAGGTTCGTTGCCAGTCGGAGGACCAAGGCGGTGCCCACCACGGATCCATTGCGTCCAGTTGTAGTGCGACAGCGGGGTCGAGTCTGCCGCGTCTGGCCCGTACGCGGAGGTTGGACAGCCATTGACCGATGGGGAAGCCGTCGTGCGTGTCGGCTGCGCTGGCACACAGGTGCTGGTGCTGCTTCCAGTAGGAGCGGGCGTGGTCCAGTCCCTGGTCGCGGGCTTCAGCGATGTTGCGGCGACGCGGCCGTGCGCGGCAGGCCGTTTCGGCGGTGATGCCGATCTGGGTCAGCAGTTTCCGCTGCTGGGGGTGGAGACTGTCGTAGTTCTGGCACTGCTGGTATAGCCAGGTGCCGAGATTCTCACTGGTGCCGGGGAAGCCCTGCTCGGGTGTGACGCCTGAGCCTGGCAGCCGTCGTGCGCGCAGGTATATGCGCTGCCACAGCGTACTCCACGGGGGATTCCACCACGGGTCGAGGTCGGACAGAGCCCGGCTGCGCTCGGGGGGAAGCTGAGGGCCTGTGGCGCGTTGGTTGGACAGCCACAGGCCGAGTTGGAACCCGTCCTTTTCGTGCCGGTAGGGAATACATAGGTGTCCGTGCTTGGCGGCGAAGGTCCGGGCGAGGGCGAGGCCGCGGGCGAACCCCTGTGCGGTGTCGCCGTCGGCATCCGCTTCTGCTTCGTCCGCGGTGCCTGCGGTTCGAGAGGGCCGGTCCGGATTGCAGCCGGAAGAGGCTGGGGTGCGATAGGCGGGCGCGACCCGCCACATGCTCACCGTGCGCTCGCGTTCACCGGCGCGGGAGCGCCAGCATGCCTGGAGCCACGCGGTGAGCGGCCCGGAATCACTGTCGGCCAGCACGCCGGCGAGCCAGGGTCGTCCTAGCCGTAGGGCGAGTTCGCGGATGAAGGATGGCGTGTCAGCGGGAACGTGCGGCCGGTGCCTGCCGGTGTCGGCCAGGACCTGGTGCTGCCAGAAGGGGCTGGCCAGCAGTCCTGCGAGGGTGACGGTGTCGGGGTAAGTGACCGCGTCCCGGGCAGCACGGGACCAAAGCTCGGCGGCGGGGTTGGCGCGGGCGAGGCTGTCCAGCCGCCGCGCCCAGGTGGTTTCCTCAGGCCGGGCGGCATCCCACCAGGTGGCGATGATGGCCTGCGCGACCGTGTAGGCGTCTGCGGCATGCTCCCGGCGGCGTAGCAGCGCCGTGTGGCGGCCGAGGGCCTGTACGGTCTCGGGCAGTTGGGCCAGGCTCAGCTGGCTGCGGCCTGAGTTCTGATCAGGTACGTCCTGCGTGCCAGGCAGCCACATCTGGTGGCGAACGCAGAGGCGCCGGTGCGCCGCCATATACAAGCGCGCCGGATCGCTTCGTCCAGTACGCGCGGCGGTGCAGCGTGTGCAGGCGGTGCCGGTGGGCGAGATGGAGCCGGCGCTGTAGAAGGTGACTGCGGGACCGGTGTCGTAGCGGCCTGCAGGTTCGAACCGGGTCCAGGCAGGCAGGGCCCGGCGCAGATGCTCCGGCGGTACTCGCGACAGGGTGGCGAAGCGTGCCCGGGCCTCGGCGTTGAAGTACACCTCGCCGTCGGCCGTCAGCGAGGGCATGGGCTTTTTGTTGCCGGAGGCGAAGAACTCTGCGATCACGTCGGCAGCCGAGACCCCAAAGCGGCTGGCCAGGCGTTCGACGAAGGACAGTGTGGTCTCACGCAGCAGCGGCCGTACGCCTGCCGCGCACGGGAAGGAGGGAAACAGCAGGGACGACGGCCCGCGTGCTGGCGGTACGGTCACGGGCAGTGCTCCCGATGTCCGTGAACGGGCGCCCGCGGGCAAAGGCGATCCGGTTCCAGACCGCGGGCGCTGCTGGAGGGGCGGGTCAACGCTTATTCCCGGCGCGTTTGGCAGTAGCGCGGCGCTGCGCCGGCACGGGGGCGAGCAGCTGCTGCTCTGCGCGGATGTCCAGCTCGAGATCCTCCAGCAGGCTCTTCGTTATGGTCTCGGTCCCGTCCATGATGGCCGTCACGGCGGCTTCTCGGAGCAGGTGAGACAGGCTGCCGATCACTCCTGCGGTGCGGCGGTGCAGGTAGGCGGCCTGTCTGGTGAGCGCCCCCGGGCGGTGGTTCCGCAACCGTAGCGCGCCCTCCAGGTCACGGACCAGTTCCTGCCAGACATCGCGCTGCGCTGCGGTGCCGTAGGGTAGTGGGTCGTTGCGCAGCAGCTTGAAACGTCCCGCGAGTTGTTGCCCGCGCGGCCCGATCAGCAGTGGCGAGTCATGCACATCGACGCCCGCATAGACGAAGGTGGCCGGGATCCGCTCGCCCAGGTGCTTGATCTGATCCGAGGTTTCCGCACCGGAACGGGTGCGGGTGTCGAGCAGATGGATGTCGTCGACCAGGATGAGCTGGGTGCGCAGCTCACACAGCGTCGCGCAGACGGCGTCGGTGATTGCTGCCTGGTTCATGCGCTGCAAGACCGGCAGGCCCAGGAACCGGGCGAATTCGGTGACCAGCATCTTCGGGGTCGACGCAGGCGGTACGGAAACGAAGGCCACCGGAAGCCGGTCTTGACCACCCGGATGCTTGCGCCGGTCCGTCAGCTCGAAAATCCGCCCCAGTTCCATGAGCGTGGTGGTCTTGCCGGTGTTCGGAGGCCCGGAGACGATCAGCCCGCGCCTCGCGGTGCCGCGGTGGCGGCGGTTGACCAGCAGCATCCGCTGCAGCTGTATCGACACCCTCTCCATGGCGGGAGTCGCCACCACGACGAACTGCGAGTGGTAGTCCAGCCGCTGTTCCCGGCTCCAGCCTGAGTCATCGGCCACCGCTGTGGCCGGTGCGCTATCGACGTAGCGCTGCCAGCCCACCCAGGTGCTGACCGGGTCGAACGCATCATCAACATCCGGAGCAAAATCTGCTAGAGCCACTGGTCGGCCTCCGCATAGGGGTTCAGCAGTCGGGATGTGTAGCGCCGCACGTCACCGGACGACGTGTCGTTGCCGTCTTCGCCTTCGTCGAAACCGTCAAGGTCGTCGTACGGCTCCTCCGGGTCGCGATCGAGCTGTCCGCTCTCACCGACGTCCGCTACGAAGGCAGGAGGCGAAGACTCCTCTGCAGTCCCGGCTGTCGGACCGCCGACGGCGACAGATGCAGTGGCAGAGGCGCGAGCCGCCACCGTGCGCTCGCGGCGTGTGCCTTCTCTGGCGCCCGCTCGCTTGAGCAGCGCGTCCAGAGCGCGGGCCAGGGCGAGCTCGTGCGCGTCGCGGTCCGCGGTGCGCGCTACTGTCTTGCGGATGTGCCGCCAGGTGTAGTCGGTGAACGGCATGTTCACTTGGGTGGCATGGATCCACGGCACCTCCACGAAGCCGTCCGGCAGCCGCACCCAGATCCGTTCCGGTTCGTAAGGGTTGTAGTGGACCTCCCAGCGCTCGCCCCTGGCAGAGCTGCCCGATCGGCGTCGCCGGTACCCGTTGAGTGCCTTGCCGTCATAGGTGCGGTAGTCGAAGCGAATGCCGTAATCGTTGATGACCTGCCACCTCACCGGCAGCAACTCGATGTGGTTGTCCGGTGCCAGCGGCACGGGCACATATCCGGTGACGCCCACCAGTGCGGCCCACATCTGGATCGGTGACAGTTCCAGATGAGGCAGGAGGGGATGCCTCAGCGACGAGTGCTTGCGCGCGTGCCACCCCGCTACGAGCCATTCGTCGAACAGTTCCTGCAACTGCGCCAGTGTCCACCGGGCCTCGTCCTCAACGCCCTTGCCGCGCTCAGTGGCATTGGACCCGGTGTATCCCACGACGTACTGGCAGAACTGCTGATTGACCGACTTGAACGTGCGCTCCACGTGGCCCTTCGCCGGACCGTTCGCTGGCGGCGCGGGCTGCAGCGACACCCCCAGGCTCCCGCATGCTGCCAGGAACGAGGAGGACACGAACACCCGTCCCTGGTCCACGATCACCGTTTCCGGCACGATCACAGGCCGGGCAGCGGCTCCCTCCAGCCGCTCGTCCAGACTCAGCAGCCGCTCGTAGGGGACCACCGACCGCTGCAGTGCCAGCGCCGCGTCCCAGCCCGGACGCATCCGCATCGGCGCCACCATCTCCGCCAGCAGCACCGCCGCATCCACCGCGCTGGTACCCGGCGGCCGCAGCACCGCAGCACAGATGCTCCGCGTCGCCACGTCCACAGCCAGCGTCAGCTCCGGTCGGCCCGTCACCCCGTCCGCCAGCACCGCCACCACATCCAATGGAGTGCTGTCCATCATCACCATCTCGCCAGGCCGCAACGCCACCGTTGGCACGAACGGAGGCGCCGGCCGCGACGCATGCCAGCGCCGCTGCGCCGCAGTACCCAACATGCCCTGGCCATCGGCCAGCGCATGCACCAGCCGGTTGAATGTCGACTGCGGCGGCACCCCCACCGCCCCCGGGCCGTGCTGATCCTCCAAGAACCACCGCACCTGGTCGCGCAGACGCGTCAACGTACCCGTGGACCTGTCCCGCTGCTCCTCAAGCACCGCCACGACCGCGTCCACCACCCGCGGATCCGCCCGACCTACCGCAGACCTGGGCCGGGTGGTGCGCTGGTCAACCAGCCCCCACACACCCTGGTCCCGGTAACGCGCCCGCATCCGCCGCACGGTAGCCACGCTCGTCGGCAGGCCGCTGGCGGTCAGTTCCTCGGCCTTGGCCGCCTCCCGCTGCGCCAAGGTATGCACCGCGGGGTCGTACCGAGGCCTCGGCGTCCCGCCCACCGGGTCAGGGATGCCCGTTTCCACCTCTCGCACGTGCCGCTCCCAGCTCAGTGCCTGCTCCCGCACCGGATCAGGCAGCGCGTCGAGCAGCGCGAACGGCGGCACCTGAGGTCGGGGAGCGCCGCAGACCTCGAAGTGCGGGTCGGCGAACAGGTGGGGCAGTGACACAGCCGCCACCGCGCCCCCGGCATCGACCAGCCGCCCCCGGGCTCCCTCGAGAACCGCAACAGTCCAGGTGCGCTCGTCCCAGCGCACCTGATCGCCGACGCTGAGCATGCCGCGTTTCACGCTGCCACCCTTTCGGCGGCGGCACTTACGATCGTCCGCTCGTGCAGGGGAAGCTCCAGGTTCGTATTGAGTACCCCGCCCCATAGGGCGTGGAAGACAGCCGGCCATACAGCAATCGGATCCCCGAGCTGCGAGACACCCTCCTCAAGCGGCCGCGGGCGGGCGAAGCACGCCGCGATCTCTGCCATCCGGCCGCTGCCTCCGTTGCGGGGATGGCGGTACCCCGACAGCCACCGGACATTGGCGGCAACCACCGGCTCCGGCGGTAGAGCGATGCGATAGCGCCACCCGGCCGCCTCCACCACTGCCCTCACTTCTGAGGCTCGTTCCTTCAGCCGCTTGGAGTCCCCGTCGCGTCCTGCGCAGTCGACCAGCACACCGCTTCCATCCTGGAGCCGGGCCATCAAGTGCGGAGTGTGTACAACGGTCTCGCCGCCCCGCCCCAGCCATGCCAACTCCACCGGGCTGCACGCCATAGAAGCCACATCCGGATCACGGTCCAGCAGCATGACTTGCGTGCGCATCGCCCCGAACCCGTAGTGCACCAGCTGTCCGGAGGTTGCCGACCACCACCAGCCAGGCGCCACACGGCGCTCTCGACGTACGGGGAACACCCGCACCGGCGTCAGCTCTTCGAGCGCGAGCTCCTGCGCGACGTGCAGCCATGGCAAACGCTGGAGTTCTCCGGCAGCGCCGACGAAGCGCGCCTCGGTTCGACTGGTCGCCGCGAGGGCATCCGTCGGCGGCAAGAGGGTGTTCATGACCAGCAGCCAACATCGACTCAGTTGAACTGCACACTGTTCACTTGCAATGAATTCTCCACCGAATTCTGAACCGGACAGCCTTGCCCACCGACTGCTTCTCTGCATCCGCGTGTGCCATGTGCGGAACGGGCAAGGCAGAGCACGCGAACGGGGCTGAACCGGCAGGCCAGCCACCGATAGTGGTCTTGGCGGACGAGCCGCACCTCTCGCGTGGCAGCTGTCCCCAGCAGCCATGGGCGCGGGCTGGTTAGAGGCTGTTGTCGGTGAGGGTTCCGCGCTGTACGAGTTCGTCGACGGTGCAGCCGCGTCGCTGTGCCATCGCGTGGAAGGTTTCCTGCTCGCGCTGCCAGGACAGGGCTCGGTCGGCTGCCGTCTGACGGATGTACACATCAGCGGACAGGCCGAGAGCGGCGGAGTGGGCGGCGATTGCCTCTTGCTCCGCAGGCGTGAATGCCATCGTGGTGGCCTCCTTCGGTCGGTGGGCCTGCTGCTCGGCGGGGATCCGGGCGTAGCCCCGCGCAGGCCGTGACGCTACCTGTTGAGCAGGCTTCAGCCCGTGCTCGGTGCAGTGGGGTGGGTGTTGATCCAGGAGAGGCCGCCGAGGTCGAGGTGGTGGCGGGCGCGGGTGACGGCGACGTAGGCCAGGCGGGCGTCGGTGTCGCTGACGGGTTCCGGAATGGGCTGACCATGGGCGTCGGGCTGGTCGGTGTCCTTGGGCGGGGGGAAGTCGTCGGCGATTTTGACGGTGGGCCATTCGCGGCCCTTGGCGGTGTGGGCGGTGGAGACGGTGACATCGGCGTGCTGTTCGTCGGTGAGCTGATCGACGGCGGTGAGGATGGCGTCGGGTCCGTGGGTGTCGACGAGGTCGACGAAGGGCTGGAGGTCGCGTCCGGCGGGATCGTGGGCGGCGTAGTCCTGGAGATCCCCCCAGGATGGGAAGAGGACGAGTTCGGGGTGGGAGGTACGGCGGCCGGCCTTGAGGTCGCGGGCTGCGAGGGCGAGCGCGGCCAGTTGCTGGCCACCCCGGGTGAGGGCGACGCGGTGGCCGGCGGTGAGCAGGCGCATGACCTCGGCCATGGCGCCGACGTTGGTGCGGCACAGCACCGCGTCCGGCCGGTCGAGGCTGCCGATGTCGGTGGGGATGGTGTCGCTGCCGGTCAGGCGGATGGGGGCATCGGCGAGGGTGAGCCACCGGTTGGCCTCTTCGGCGATCAGGGGGCCGAAGCGGAAGGAGCGGGTCAGGGTGAGAGGGGTGGCGTCGAAGCCGGTCATCACGTCCCGGGCGCCGCGCCAGCCGTAGATGGCCTGGGCGGAGTCGCCGACCATGACGAGTTGGGCATGGCCGCGCTGGGCGGTGAAGACGTCTTCCAGGACCGGATTGGTGTCCTGGGCCTCGTCGAGGAAGACGAAGTCGGCTTCGAGGACCGGCCCGGTCAGGGCCCACATTTTCAGGTAATGGTCGTGTTCGAAACGGACCACACCCTGATCGGGGTTGTGCAGGTCGGCCCAGGCCTTGGCCGCGAACGGCATAACCTCGTCGGCAAGTCGGGCATGGTCGCCGGGTGTGTCCAGGCCGCGCAGCCGTGGCACGTGGTGGCGGACCAGGGTGCGGTCGGCGGAGTAGCAGTAGCGGGTGACGGTGCGCAGCACGGTGTGGGAGAGCGCGCGGGGCCCGATCTCGTGAGCGCCGATGCGGACCGGACGCGTGATGCCGAGCGCCTGGCCGGTCTTCCACGCGGGCTGGCGGGGGCTGTTGAGCCGGCGGGTGTAGCGGTGGCCGACGGCGGCGAAGGCTGTGGCGTGGGCGGTCTTGCACCGCACTGTGCGGGGGAAACGGCCGGCGGCGTCCTGGGCGATGTTCTTGTTGAAGGCGAGGTAGCGGCCGCGGCGGTGAGTGCCGGCCGCGAGGAGGCCGAGGGTGCTGGTCTTCCCTGTCCCGGCGCCGGCCTGCAGGACGAGATGGTGACCGGCCCGGAAAACGTCGGCAGCGTGCGCCTGTTCGTCGGTGGGCGTGTGCAACAAGAGCTCCGCGAAAGAGAAGAAGAGCATTGGAAGGGGGAGGGGTGATGAGTGAGGTCTGCGGTGTGGGCTGCCGTCCCGGCAAGGTGCAGCGCCCAGGATGGGCTCACGGCGCTACCGGATGCAGTGGTGATGCCGGCTGGGCAGGATTCGGGCCGTACAGACCAGGCTTCATCGGCGCTGTGGTGGGCGAGCAGGCTCTCGAGCCGGTTCTCCGGGCAAGTTCCCGCTCATGCCGGGCATGGTTCGAG
Source organism: Streptomyces typhae (assembly GCF_009755605.1). Taxonomy (GTDB): domain Bacteria; phylum Actinomycetota; class Actinomycetes; order Streptomycetales; family Streptomycetaceae; genus Streptomyces; species Streptomyces typhae. Next base: position 55,425 of record NZ_WPNZ01000035.1, on the reverse strand, counting down.
GCCACGCACCGGCCGAGCACATCCTGCGGCCGCTGCCCCAGAACTGCTGCGGCCCGGCGGAGGACCGCACCGGCTCAAAGGACCGAGAGGCGATGTCGAGCAGAACCCGGCCGCGCCGGCGGGGGCGGGGTGGTCCGTGGTCAGGATGCCGATCGGCAGTCGCGTGCCCCGTTGGTGCCGTAGCACGTGCACGGCACCGCCCAGGCTGCGCGCTCTGCACCGCCATCAGCCGGAACGGTCCGTGTTCGCGGCCGGCCGGACGCTTGCCCGGGCGTGCTGGAGCTCGCCCTGGGGGCGGGCCTGGGCAGGGTGAACTCGAGGGCATGGAAGGGCGTCATGGGCGAGCTGCCTCGTGCACCCTGCCGGTGGGGCCTGGGCGTTGGGTGCGGGTGGGAAGGCGGTTGTGGATGTGCTCGTGGTGGCGCAGAGGGTCGAAGGGCTCCCAGTCGGCCACCCGCCAGGTCGGCGGCCCTGGGGATGGCGGCGTGCTGCAGGCAGCGCTGGGCGCGCCAGCGCAGTTGCTCGCCGTACGGGATGGCGCTGAGGTCGTAGATGGCCATGACCGCGGAGGGCAGGGCCAGCTGCCCGCTCGTCGCGGTGGCTGGGACCAGCCTCCAGGTGCCGGCGGGGGTATCGGGGGAGATCAGGGTGCTGGTGCAGCGGTGGCGGCGCCGGGTCTGGGCGATGCACTGGATCTCGTCGACCGGGCGGGTGGCGAGGTAGCGCACGTACAGCAGTTGCACGACGGGGCGGGCCGGGCGGCAGGCTGCCGAGTTCTTCCGTTGGGGTGCCGGGCTGTCCGGGGAGGCCAGGGGAGGGGTGAAGGCGCCGGCGTCGATCAGGCGGCGGGTGTTCACGGCGAGCGACCGGCACAGCCCGGTCAGCTCGGGCGGGGGCGGGGGAGTGTCGCGGGTGGGACAGACGACGGCGTGTGGCAGGCGGCACCAGCTGCTGCCGTCTCCGCCCGGGTAGGCGACACCGGAGCTGACGTGCCAGCGGCACGTGGCGGGCACCCGGGCGGCCGGAAGTTCGTGCGGATGGAGACGGACTGGCCGCTGGGCGCCGCGGTGGTACCACTCGATCCGGTTGCCGCACTCGCGGCACCGGTCGCCCTGGCCGCAGCGCAGCAGCCGGCTGACGCCGTCTGGGGAGACGTGCAGGGAACGGCGTACGTGGTGGGCAAGGGGGCTTCCGTCCCAGCGCCGGGCCGGGGGAAGAGGTGTGGAGCGCATGCGGGCGAACCTGTCAGCCAACACGCCGGATCCGCGGCAGGCAGCTCTGCCGGATCGCCCGGTCAGCCTCATACGGTGCGACTGGAGTGCGGATGCTTGATTGCTTGTTCGATCGGGTCTCGCCAGTTCGGGTGATCTGTGGCAGACGCTCTGGCGGGAAGTCAGTCCTGGGCCGGGCCGGGCAGGTCGTGCCCGCGGCACAGGGTGCTAAAGAGCTCGTCGAGCGGGGTGTTCAGGGCGTGGGCGAGAGCGTGCCAGGTCTTCAGCGTGCCGATGGTGCGACCCTGCTCGATCTCGATGACGGTGCGTCTGGCCAGGCCGCTGCGGGAAGCAAGCTCGTCATAGCTCCACCCGCGGGCGGCCCGCAGGCGCGCGAGTTCGAACCGCAGCGCAGTGAGGTCCGGATCGGGCGGCAAGATCGTCACCCGTCCATCCGACGGTGCAGACCTCTGCACTGCCAGTGCATACCTCTGCCCTATTTTCCCAGGTGGCGGCGCACGCGAGAGGGCAGAGGTCTGCACTACGGTGGGCGGCCGTCCCCACACCCAAGAACGGGACCGGCGCGGACGCGACAAAGAGGAACACGCGCCTATGAGGCTGCATCCAGCATGTCCGACGACACCACGCGCCTGGACCGTGGAACTGCGCCCGCACACCGGCGGGCTTGTCCTCGTATGCCGGCAATGCCCGCACACCAGCGGGCAGATCACCGCAACCACCGCACGCGCAGCAGCCCTCGCCCACCTCGCACGGCACGCACGCAGCAACCTCCTCCCCTCGCACCTACGGATCTGCCAATGTCATGAACGCGGCTGCCACTGGCACCCCCGCCACCGCGGCTGCGCCGGCCCTATCCGCCTCCTCCTCAAACGCGAAAGGGGCGGACGACTATGGCGGCTCGCCGACGCCTGCAGCGCCTGCGCCGCAGCAACAGCACAAGCCGCCGTAGTGCCCGACACCGTCCTCGCCCACGTACCGCTGCACCCGACAACCGCCCGGCGGCGCAGACGCCGTCCCAAGGGGCCCGGCGAACAGACCCGGGTACGTGAAATCCTCAGCTACCTGGCAGCAGCCCTTCCAGCCAGCACTTCGGCCGCCGCACGCCTGCTCGCGCTGCAGTGCGCGCTCCGCATGAACACCAAAATGCACGTCCGGCTGCCCAACGGCGTGCTGCGCAGCCTCCGCCTCAACGCTGTCCAGGACCCATGGAGCGAGCTGGAACACGCACGATGGCTGCGCATCACCCCCGCGACCGCGGCCAACGAGGTTGTAGTCGAACTACTTGACGCCGCGCTGCTCGGCCAAGCCCCCGCCCGCCCCGACCGAATGCGCGCCGCCGACTGGGCACTGCGCGCCAGCTCCTCCTCGACAGCAAGAACAACCGGACCGCTGCCACAACTGGCGAGCGCCTACCTCGCGGCGCACGCCGACCCGCAAGCCGGCAGCGGACTGAGCGAGCTCGACCAGATAGGGCGCGCCTGTGGCGTCCCGCTCGCGGAACTGCCCGCTCTACTTGACCAACTGGCAGCAACCGGGCTGCTCAGCTCATGGCAGGCCTGCCCAGACTCAGGAGATCTGCACTGGACTCTCGTGTACAGAGAGAGGCCTTCAAATGAATAACGTACGCGATATGTACGTGCACTTTGCGCGAGTCGTACGGTCAACTGGGTAACGTGTCAGTCGGGAGGTGTTCCATGTCCGAGTTGTTCGACGCGGTCGACGCGCTGGTCGCGTCCCGCGCTCCGCTGCCGCCGACGGAGGAGCGCAAGAGGCTGCGCCAGGCCCACGGGCTGACGCTGGACGAGGTGGCTGCCGCGCTGAAGGTGCGTCGGGCGACGGTGTCGGGCTGGGAGTCGGTCAAGAAGACGACTGAGCCGCGCGGCCCCGAACGTGAGGCGTACGCGCGGCTGCTGAACAAACTCGCGGAGCTCTATCCGGCGCCCGCCGCCGCACTGGACCCGACGCCGACCATGCTCACCGGCCAGCCCGCCCCGGCGGAAAGGCAGACTTTGTCCGCAGGCCCGGCTTCCGAGCCTGCGGACGTGACCGAACACAAGAACACCCAGACCGCCCCCGCTTCCGCCGTTGCCGAGCAGGCCGCGCCGCGCCCGGCGCGTACCGCCAGGAGCGCGTCGATGTCGCACCGCCCGGGCGCGCGGAAGGCGACCCCGGCCAGCACCCCGGCGAGCGGCACGGACGCGCGCTTCGAGAGCGGACCGCTCGCAGTCGTCGACGTCGACATCGACGGCCAGGTCCTCGCGTACTGCGTCGGCGGCTTGGTCCTGGACGTGCCCGCCAAGTCCCTTCCCTCCCTGGTCGACTGGACCCTGAAGGAGGCCAGGCTCGGGCAGCCGAAGCTGTCCGGCCCGGGCAAGGACGCCGACCCGCTGCTCGTTCTCACCGAGTCCGCCCTCGAGCGCTATGGCCTGCCCGTCGCCCTCACGGAGGAGGAGCGGCTCGCCGGGCGGATCCCGGAGGGCCACAAGGTCATCAAGCAGCTCGCCCGCGCAGACTGGAAGCTCACGAAGCGCGGGTTCGGCCCGTGGGCGCGGATCTACCGCCCCGCCACCGGTTCGGAACGTGCCTGCGTCCAGCTGTGCATCCCGTCCTGGCATGCGCTGGACACCCGGCACTGGGGCGAGGCCGGGCAACTCCCGCCGGCTGAACTCGCTCGCGCCCTGGGCGTGTACGCCTCCCGCGTGATGACGCCGCGCGGATCGACCGCCGTCACCGGCCTGGAGCTGATGACCGCACTGCACCCGGCGACCCGCGCCTCCGAGCCCGACGAGAACGGCAAGCGGCACTCCGAGCACAACCCCGGCTCCCTGGGCAAGGACCCGGTCGACCCGGCGCCCTGCGAGGCCCCCGACGGCCACCCAGTCCTCAAGGATTTGCCCCGCTTCCACGTGCGCGGCCCGGCGGAGAAGCTGTTCGAGGAGGCGTACGACTGGGCGCGGCCGATGACCGATGCCGAGTGCACCCTGCGCTACCTGGTCGGCATCGACGTCAACGTGGCCTTCGCCGCCGGCGCCAACGGCTTGAACGTCGGCCTCGGTGCCCCGACGCACGTCACGAACCCGGTGTTCGACCCGAAGCTGCCCGGCTCCTGGCTGGTCGACCTGTCCCACGTCGACCTGTCGAAGGTGAAGGTCGGCAAGGAGTGGGTGGAGCTGGACGGCAGCCTGCTCCCCTCCCCGTTCACGCCGAAGGGCGAGCGCCCCGAAGGCCCGGCCTGGTACGCAACGCCCACCGTCGCCTACGCCCAGGAGCTCGGCTATGAGGTGCGCCCGACCGAGGCGTGGGTGCGGCGCGAGAACGGCCGCTATCTGGACGGCTGGTACAACCGGCTGCGCGACGCCTACCTCGCCACGATGGCCGACCTCGGTGTCGACGCCGACCTCGCCCCGGCCGACTTCCTCGCCGCGATGAACGGCTACAAGGCCCGCGACCCTCAGCTGGCGATCGCCGTCTCGGCGATCAAGGCGACGGTCAAGGGCGGCCTGGGCAAGCTGCGCGAGCGCCCGCGCGGTGAGGGATGGCGGCCAGGCGAGCCGTGGCGCGCACTGTCCCGCCCGACGTGGCGGCCCGACATCCGCGCGGCCGTCATCTCCCGCACGCGCATCAACCTGCACCGCAAGATCGTCAAGCACGCGGCGTTCACGGGGCAGTACCCGGTCGCGATCCTGTCCGACTGCGTGGTGTACGCGGCCGACGGCGAGAGCCCGCTGGACTTCCTGCCCTACCGCGAGGGCAAGCCGCTGCCGGGCGGGTTCAAGCTCGGCATCAACCCGGGCCTGGTCAAGCACGAGGGCACCCAGAGCGTCCTGTGGGGCGAAGAGGTCCGCGAGCGATTCGACGCCCCCGAGCTCAACCTCGCCCGGTACATCAAGGACGGCACCGTCACCGACGTCGACAACGGAGAGTAGGAGAGGGCGACGATGAGCCTGTTCGGGGACAGCCTGGAAGCCGCAGTGCAGAAGGCGTTCACCCGCCCAGCGCCCAAGAGCGCGCCCGCGCAGATGCGATACCTGGTCAAGCAGCTCAAAGGCACCAAGGCGGTCGCCCAGATGCTGCGCATCTCCCAGCGCACCGTCGAGCGATACGTGAAGGACCAGATCAAAAAGCCGCGCACCGACCTCGCCGCGCGCCTGGAGCGCGAGGTCAAGGCCCGGTGGCAGCCGCAGATCCGGGCCAAGGCCCGGCAGCAGGCGGCGACCACCGGCGGCATCGTCGTCGACACCCGCGCCCGCCTCGGCTACACCGCGCCGATCGGGACGACGGACCAGGACCGCATCCGGCACCTGACCGTCGCCCTGCCGCCCCATTACGCCGCCCGCCTCTTCAACGCCCAGGAAGGCGGCGCCACTGAGCAGCAGCTGAACGAGATCGCCGCCGAAGCCCTCAAGGAGGTGTACTTCCAGGACAACGGCCGCCGCGCCGGAAGCCTGGAGGAAGTGCGCTTCACCGACATTGAGCACCTGGAGTTCGACCTGTAGAAGCTGACCCCGAACAGGCTGCGAGCCCGGACCAGTTGGCCCGGGCTCGCTCGCGTATCTGCGGGGGTTCGTGCTGTACTCCGGCATCCAGTGGGAGCATCTGCTCCAGGAGCTGGCTTCGGCTCGGGCATGACGTTGCTGGCGGCGCCTGGCGGCCTGGAGCGAGGCGGGTGTGTGGGACGGGCGGTTCGTGGCCCGGGGCTGTCGCGCCGAGCCCGTGAGAACGGCCGCCCCGGCAGGGCAATGCCGAACTCGCCGAAAAGCCGAACGCTTTATCGATTGCTCCCGGCGTGAAGGGTGCGCCCTCGGGGCTGCGCTTATGTCCCGGGCTCTATCCCTCAACATGGCTGAATATCATGCGATAGCCCTCGGAAGTGAAGGCCGTGATTCTGCTGGTGTATGCGCCGATTCCGCGGGCGGCCCCCCTCTTGCTGCCGTAGCCATCGATGCAGCTCAAGCACGTTAATGGCGGTGTGCGGTAAGAGAGTTGACCAGGAGGTGGATCTTGATCACGTCCGCCTGAGGAGGGGGAGATGTATTCACGCCACCACGGCATAGCGGGAGCTCCTTGAATGCGTGCTTTTCCCAGGGTGCTGTCAGTGGGGGCATCTACCTTCCAAGGAGGCTCGGGACAAGCGCCCTTGGCGTCGTGGATGGGGGAGTGGTGTCACCAGAAGAAGAGAAGCCGGCCGCAGTCGACAGTGTGACCGATGCGCGTAAGAGCGTGGGATATCTGGTGCGGCCGGAGTCAAGCGAATACATCGCGATCATGGATGTGCTGGAAGGGTCGGTGGCCGACCTGACCGTCAGTGAGGTCGCAACAGCGCTGTCGGCTGCCGGGCTCCGCTTGGACGCGCGCCTGGTGGAAACCCGCTTGGACGCGCTGAAGGACATCGGGGCTGTTTCGGTGCGGTCGGACACCAGTCACGCGCGTCGCTACGCCGAGATCCTGGCCCGGAACTGGCGCTACACCGCCAGCCCTGCGGGCCGGCACGTCCAGCGTTTCTACCGCCAGGTCCTGGCGGGAACGGTCACCGTGCGGGAGATCCCGATCGTGTCGCTTGGCCGCATCGTGTCCCACCTTGAGCAACTCACTGCAGCTCTGGGTGCGGGCGAGCCCGACGCCGATCGCCTCGATGCCACCGTGCTGGATGCCGTGAACGCCGTGTTCACCAGCCACGACGACCTCGATGCCGCCCTGGTCGGTGCCGAGGACGCACTGATCGGTCTTGCCGACCGGTTCGACCTGGATGAGGAACACACCAACGACCTCAAGGGCCTGCTGGTCGACTACGCCACCCGCGTCGCAGCCGAACTCGATTCCGGCTCCGCACGGGCCGCCGCGGCACTCGCGGTGCTGCAGCCGTGGTTCGCCCTGCTGGCCCAGGCGGCTGTTGACGCCTCCCAGGCCCGCGACCTCATCGCTGTCGGCGCCCTCAGCGCCTCCCGCGGCGGCCGCGCGGAGGACTGGGAAGGACTGTACGCGTGGTTCGATGCCCGCACCGGACGGGCCGCGCGGTTTTCGCTGCGCCTGGTGAGGGCGCTGCCGAGCATGCATGCCAACCTGCGCCGGCTGCACTCCTCAGCAGGCACCGCCTCCACCCGTAGCCGTGCCCTGGCCCTGGCTCGGGCGGTGCTGACCCCGCAGATCGGGGTGCAGATCTTCCAGGCCGCACTCGGCGACCATTCCTGGCGCAAGCTCTACGGCCAGGCTGAGGAGGACGACAGGGGCCGCAACCCGTCCTGGCGCGGCGGACCGCAGGTGCCGGTGCCGACACTGCTGCGCACCGTCGGCCGGTCCGGTCCGCGCGGCAGAGGTGCAGCACCACGCGACGACACCGCGGCCAAGGCCCAGGTCGCCGAGGCCCGGGCACGCCGCCAAGCCGAACACCAAAGGGCACTCGCCGCGGTCCTGGCCGCACTTCCCGGCCAGCAACTGGATGAGGTAGCGGCCCGAGCAGCCCTCGCCGCGCTGATGGCCGCCGCTCGCGCCGGTGCGACCGGGCCCCGCCGCACAGGCTCAAACGGGGGTCTTGCCTGCACGCTCCTCCACACCAGCTCCGGTACAGGCATCCTGCACGCCCCCACCTGGCGGGTGCTCCTGCCCGGACGTATCCCGCTCTTCCACCGGCCCGGCCAGCGTCCTTCCGTCGCGGCCCTGGCTGCCCTTGCGGGTACTACGACGACCGACGACCCTTCGGCACACGCAACGCTGCGCATCACCCCACACACCGGTCCGAGCACACCTGACAACGACGCATCGCCCTTCGTGCCCCGGCAGGAGGGCGCAGCATGAGCACGGACACCAACACCCCCACACACGAGCCGGCACCTGCACCAGATGCGGCATCCCCCCAATCTGTATCGCGGCGGCGCAAGGCATGGCGCCCTGAGGCCGACGCCGAGACCGCCGCACTCCTGCGCCGCCTGGCAGCCACCTGCTGGCTCATCGGCGGCCGCCACGACGAACTCATCGCCGCAGTACGCCGCAACGAACACGCCCTGCGTTCCGCCGTCACCCGGTTGGGATGGGTCCTGATCATCGAACGTGACCTGGTGCGCCTGCGAAAGAGCCCGCCACCACGGCCCCAGGCATGGGCCGACCAGGGACCGAGTCCCGCCGTCTGCTCCTGGTTCTTTATGCTGCTGGCTGCTGCCGAGTCGATGCCGCCGCGTACGGCCGTTGGACACCTGGTTACCCAGGCCCACGCCGCCGCTGCCGAAGCAGGACTGCCCGTCCACCACGACATCGCAGAGCGCCGGGCCATCGTGGCCGCCCTGCGTATGCTCGACGACCGTGGCGTTGTCGAACGCCTCGACGGCGACCTCGACGGCTACCTGCACGACGACCAGGCGCCCGTGCTGCTGGCCGTCCATCACACCCGGCTGGCCTACGTCATCGCCAACCCTGGCACCCTCGACCCGGCCGCCGACCCGCACGCATGGCTGGAACAGGCACAGCGCGAACCGGACGCCGCCCGCCGGATGCGCCGCGCGCTCGTGGACGACACCTGTGTGCACACCGCGCTGCTGGACGAGGCCGAAGCGCAGTGGCTGAGCCAGCGTGTGCGCGGCGACGACGGCGGTCCGCTGGCCGATGCGTTCGGGCTTGTGCTGGAACGCCGCGCGGAGGGAGCCGCCTTCGTGGTGCCCGACGAGGCCTTCCGTCACTTCAGCGAACTCGGCCCGATGCCCTTTCCGGCGTCCGGGACCATCGCCCATGCCGCGCTGCTGCTGCTCGACCACGCCGCTCTGCACGGCACCGCTGAGAACGCCCCTGGGCCGGGCTGGCGCGGCCTGAGTGAGGAGGCGGTGGTGGCAGCGCTGACGGCATTTGGCGCCGACAACGCCTCCGGCCGGGGCGGCTGGAGCGCCGAGCACGTCCAAGATCCCCTCCTGCTGGCCGGCAAAGTCGGCGACCTGCTGACCGGCACCCATCTGGCCCGGCTGACCCTCACCACCCCACAGGCCGACGGCAAGACGTCCCTGTGGTGGTTCGCCCCCACCACCGGCCGCTGGGCGGAGGAAGGCACCGCCCAGCCCAAGACCGCCCGCACCCGCTCACGCCGCGGCACATCGACACCACAGCGCTCCCCGATCCCTCTGCAGCAGGGCCTGTTCAGTGCGACCGAGACCGACGAGAACCCGGAGGAACACCCTGCATGAGTGACATCCTGGACCTCGACTTCGCCCTGCCTCCAGCGCCGGAACCGTCGGGCAACGCCGGCCGCTTCGGCGGCCGCTGGCGGCTGGTCGGCGCCGGACTGTCGAACGTGTGGCGCTACGGCGACCTGGAACTGCCCGCCGCATCGGGCCGGCTGCTGCTGCGCGGCCCCAACGGGACCGGCAAGACCACCGCGCTGGAAGCTCTGTGGCCCTACCTGCTCGATCTGAACGGAGCCAAACTGGCCGCCGGCAAGGCGCGGCCCACCACGCTGAAGCTCCTGATGAGTGACGGCGCCCCGGCCAAGGGCCGCCGTTACGGCTATCTGTGGCTGACGTTCGCCGCCCCGGCCGGCGAACCGGTATCGGACACGCCGGACGGAGCGGCAGTCGGCGGCGTTGTCAGCTTCGGTGTCCGGCTGCAGTACTCGCCGAGTTCCACCCCCGCTGTCAAGGTCGTCCCCTTCACGGTGCCAGGTCGGCCGCTGAAGGACCTGGCGCTGCGCGGCCCCCACAACAACAGTGCCCTGGAGCATGAGGAGTTCTCCGACCGCGTCGAGGCCGCCGGCGGACGGGTCTTTGCCGAGCCCGAGGACTACGTCGAAGAGCTGGCCGCCCGCATCTGGTCCACCACCTCCGGTGAACTGAGGCTTCTCGCATCACGGTTGCGAGAAGTGCGCAATCCCACCCTGCTGGGCGACGTCTCCCCGGCCGCAGCCGCCGACGCACTGCGCCAGTCCCTGCCCGGCGTGGCCGAGGACGTTCTCACCGCCACCGCCGAGGCCCTCGCCGAATCCGACACCACCCGCGAGGCGTTCGAACGCGACGAACACGCCGCCGTCCTCCTTGAGGAATTCGCCCGCGTATGGACCGGGCACGCCGTCGAAGTCACCCGCACCGCCCACACCTCCGCACGCCACGCCCACGACGACGCCAGCACCCGCAAACGCCGCGTCCAGCTCTGCACCGGCTTACTGGAGAGCGCGAAGGCCGAAGCCGACCAGGCCGCAGGCGACGTCCAACGGCTCGAGAACGCCCACCAGAAGGCCCAGGCCGCCGTCCGCGCCATCGAGACCAGCGATGCCTACCGCTCCCACGGGCACGTCATGGACCTGCGTAAACGGCTCCGGGCGGAACAGCGCGCCGCATCCAGCAGCTACGACAGCCTGCACGCCGCCGCCCAGCAGGCCCGCACACAGACCAAGACCGGCCACGACGCCCTCGATGACATCATCGGCGACATCGCAGAGACCCTGGCCGGGGCGGAGGCAGCCGGTTCCCAGCCGGTGGCACTGGAGATCCTGCTCGCCCACCACCCCCGGGCCCGCGTCACCCGTCCGGTCGCCGACCGCATTGCTGACCCGGGCCCCGGTCTCACCCTCACCCACGACCGCGAAGGCCTCGACCGGCTTGCCGCCACGTGGAGGGCCCGAGCCCAGGAACACCGCTCCACAGCCGACCGGGCCACGCTGGTCCTGCGTGACCACGACCCCGTCGCGGCAGCCGAAGGGACAGCCGCGACCACACACCGCACGGCAGCCGGCGCCGAGAGCGCCTACGACGAAGCCAGCCAGGCCCATGACCGAGCCACCGCGGCCGCCCGCTCGGCCGCCCGCCAAGCTCTCGCCGCGGTGACCCGGTGGGCAGCCGACCACCCCGCCCTGCGCGGCCTGCACGACGAAGCAACTCTGGACGGGGACGAACTGACGGTGTGGGACACGGGCGACGTCGATGCCCTCATCCACGCAGAACCTGCTGCGGTCCGCGACCAGCTCAACGCCTGGGCCAACCAAGCCCTGCGCATCGGCGAAACCCTCGCCGCCGGCCACGAGAGCGCAGCCCAACACCACCTCGCCACCGCAACAAGCCTCGACCTCACCGCGACGCAGCACCGCACCGAGGCCCGCCACCTGCGCTCGGGACGGCTGCTGCCCCTGCCCCGCCCCACCTGGGCCGGGCCAGGCGAGGACGACACCGCGCTCGGCAGCCTGCTCGAATGGCACCCCGCCCTCGAGGACGCGGACGACCACAAGGCACTGCTGGAGCTGGCCCTCGCCAGTTCCGGCATCCTCGGCGCCCACCTGCACAAGGGCCGCGCCACCACCCACGCCTGGCACATCAGCCCCGCAGGGGCAGTCCAAGAGCACAACCTGACCGCCATCCTCAACATCGCCCCCGGCCACCCGCACACCGACCTCGCCCGCGCCGTCCTGCAGCGCATCGCCCTGGCCGACACCGCCACCCCCTCCGGACACCGTGACACGCCGGCGCTCGTCATCGGACGCGACGGGACCTTCACCGCCGGCCCCCTCGCCGCAGACCCCGCTACCGCCCTGCGCGCAGCCGGCACTCGGATCCCGGCCGCCTCACACATCGGCGCCCGCACCCGCCTGGCCCGGGCACACGTCAGGGCCTACGAACTCGACGCCACTGCGCAGGAACTCGAGACCAGCGCCGCCAACGAGCGCCGACTCGCCGACGAGTGCCGCCAGCAACGCGACGCCCTGCGCGCCGAAGGACGAGGCTTCCCGCCACGGGACGACCTGACCACCGCCGAGGCCGAACGCTCGCGCACCGCGAACACGGCGCACGAACGCCACGGCACCGCACGAAGCCTGCGCCGACACGCCGATGACGCCGCAGCCGAGCACACCCGCCTGCGCACCGCCTGGGAGACCCGCGCCCGAAGCCTGGGCCTGCCCACCGAACCCGAGGGCGTGGCCCAGCTGATCGACACAAGCCAGGCAGTCGCCCAGCAGCTGAACAGCTGCACAACCCAGCTGACCACCCGGCTGCTGCCCCGGCTCGAGCGCATCGTGCACACCCTGCCCGACGAAGCCGCCCTCACCGAGCGCCTCGCCGAACTCCAGCACACCGCCCAGGACATGCACATCACCGTGCTCGAGACCCAGGCAGAACTCACCGAAGCCCAGTCCCACGGAGACGCCGACGACGCAGCACGCCGCTATGAGCAGGCCACCGCACAGGCCAAGGATCTCCACCAGCAGTCCAAACACGCCGCAGAACAAGCAGTCATCGCCGAAAAACGCCTCAGCACGTGCGAAAGCGACCTCATCGCCGCCCAAGAACGCCTCGACGAATCCCTGCCCCTGCAGAAGACCACCCGGTCATACCTGACCGCACTGCTCGCCTGGCCGCCCCTTGCCCAGGCCCTCGGCGCCGACGCCAGCCTCACCTCCCAGGACACCGACACCGCAGAACTCCTCACCGCTGTAGAGGAGTTGCTAGCCCGCCGCCCCACTGCCTCCAAGAAGACCCTCGGCGAGCGCTACGACGCCGTCCGTGCCGAACTCGCCCAGACCTGGACCATCGCCCGCGACGACCCGCCCGCCGGCATCGAACAGCTCGACACCTTTGTCCTCACGCACGCGGAAACCCACTACGACCCCTTCACCGCCGCCCAGCGCGCCCAGGCCCTCGCCGTCCGCGCCAAAGCCGCACTCGACGCAGCGGAAGCGGCAGCACTACGCGACTTCGTCATCGGCCGCCTGCCCTCCGCCATCGGCACCGCATGGGCCGCCCTGACCGGCTGGAAGAAGACCGTCAACCGCAAAATGCGGGCGGCCCAGGCATCCTCCGGCGTCGGCGTCCAAGTCCAGATCGACCTGCGCAGCGACCTCGACGCCGCCACCCGCACCGTGTACGAGCTGTCCTGCAAGATCAGCGACGCCGTACGCACCGACACACAGAAAGAAGAAGTCGGCCAGGCCCTGCAGTCCCTGCTGGCCGCCGCCGACGGCTCCACCATGCAAGAACGCCTCGCCGCCGCCGTCGACATCCGCAACTGGGTCGATGTCCGCTACCTCGTCGAACGCCCCGGCCCCGGCGGAACCCCCGTCACCGGCCAGTGGGGCTCGCGCACCGGCCTGTCCGGCGGCGAACGGCGCCTGGTCGTCCTGGCCCCCATGCTCGCCGCCATCGCCGCCAGCTACGACCGCTTCACCAGCACCGGCCTGCGCCTGGTCCCGCTCGACGAAGTTCCCGCGGAAGTCGACGAGCGCGGCCGCGAAGGACTGGCCCGCTACCTCGCCGAACTCGACCTGGACATCCTGTGCACGTCCTACCTGTGGGACGGCGCACCCGGAGCCTGGGACGGCATCGACGCCCACGACCTCGAAGCAGGCGCCGACGGCACCGTCGTCGCCTTCCCCATGCTCATCCGCGCAGGCCAGGCCCTGCCCGGAGACACGGGTTCCGCACCCCAGGCCGGGGGAGTGGCATGAGCTGCGTCCTGTGCGAGGGAGCATGCGACGGTGCCGATCTGGCCCCGCTGCTCAGCCCCGAACTCGCCTGGCTGTGGAAGGCCCTGGCGGCCGTGGCCGACCGGCGCGGAGACGAGTCCCTCACCAGCGGTCCCGCCGTGACAGTGGCGGTGCCCGCAGAACCAGTACAGCGCGCCGCAGCGGCCGGTCTCATCGACGGACGGCCCCTGGAACCGGGCCAAAGCCGCCGCGTCAGCCTGGAACGATTGACCGCTGCCCTGGCCACCCGCGGCCCCCGCCTTACCCCCGGGGCCGTCGCAGCCCACGCCTGCAACCGACGGTTGGCGGCAAATGCCCGCCGCCGTACCCAACAGGCCGTCGCGGCCGACCGTATCCGCGCTCAACTCGAAAGCAAGGCCGCTGATTTACCTGCTCATGTCCGCGATCTCGTCGGCCCAGAGACCGTCTTCACCCGCCTGCGCACCCTGGGATGGGTTACCCGCCTGCTCAATGCGCCGGATCCCGCCGAACTGCTAAGCCAGGCGCTGCAGGTTGCCGCGCGACTGCCTCCGCCGGGGCGGCGTATCGACCGCCGCCTCCTGATATCCGGCAATCCCCACGCACTTGATACGGGCGCGCTGCCCGCACTCGTGCTGGCCCTGACCGGATCCTCTGGTACCCCCGTGCGTTCGGGCTGGGCACGTCTGGGGGTGGACTGCGACGATCTGCTCGGTGGGCTCATCATCACCGGCGTCACGCCCCGGGGGTGGCGGATCCCGCCCGGTGCGACATTCACCCTGCCGCCCCGCGAGCTGGCCCATATCGACTGGGAGCCTCCCGAGACCACCGGCACGTGGGTCTTCGTTACCGAGAACCCCTCCGTGCTGGCCGCAGCCAGCACGGAGGCCTTGGCCCGGGACAACCTCGTGAGACCACGGGTGATCTGCACCGCCGGCACACCATCCCAACGGGAATGCGAAGCCATTGGTGCTCTGGCGGACACCGGATGGAACATCGCCGTCCGCGCTGACTTCGACCAGGCCGGCCTGGCACACATGCGTGCCCTCCTGGCTGCAGCACCTTCCGCGGTTGCGTGGCGGATGGGCGCAGCCGACTACCTCGCGGCCGTCCCCGAGGGCACTGACGTCCTGCATTTGCAGGGCTCGGATGCCCCCTGGGACGACCACCTGGTACCCGTGATGCGCAAACACTCCGTGCCGGTCTACGAGGAGGATCTGCTTCCCGCCTTGCTGGCCGACATCACGGCCGGTGCACCGGGCTCTTGTGTTCCATGACGTCCGTTAGCTCCGAAAACTCGTCTCGGAGCGTGCCGCACAGCGCGGCGAACAGGCCGTCGCCCCCGGTGGGCCGCTTGGCGGGGATGTGGTGGCGGAAGAAGGCCTCCATCGTGGCGCGGGCTTTGAGTCCGCGGTGCCAGCGCAGGCCGGGAACGGGGAAACGGACGATGGCGAGACCGGCGCACACGAGGGCGGTGAGGGCGCGGTTCATCGTCTCGCGCGCGGGGCACGTCTGCTGGCCTACCTGGGTGATGCCGGTTCAGCTTCGCCGTGCCGCGTCCGCTTTCCGCACCATCTTCGCCGCGTAGTCAGCCGAGTCGGCCAAGTTCCGGAGTACGCGTGAGACCCGGCTGAGGAACTCTGCAACGTGGTCGGCGAGGGTGTCCTGCTTAGTGCTGGTGCGATAGGTGGTGCTCTGGGCCACGGTCGGCTCCTCGGAAAAGGGGTGATAGGTGTGCTGCGCCCACTGTGGCACCAGGGATTGATATGTCAGGCGGAAACAGGACATCCCCCGTCCGAACCGGGCAGGGGCCTCTGGCATCAGGTGACGTGGCGAGAGCGGTCAACGGTGGCCGAGAGATCACGCCTCATGCTTCCTGCGGCACGAGAAGTGCTCGGGGAGCCCTTCGGGTCCTGGAAGGCTTGCGGGCTGACTGCAGCCGAAGCGGCAGAGCGGGATCGCTTGACCCGACGCGTCGAGCGGAACCCTGGCGGCCTCGGTTTCCCGAGGGCGGGACTCAAGAACGATTGCGCGGCTGCCACGTCTCTGCTTCGGTTCAGCCCGCACCTCCGAAGCCGGACGGTGCTCGGTACACCTGTCGTGCCGGTCCCCCTGTCGTACGGATGGCTGGCACTCCTTGTCGTCCAGGGCGGGTCCGTTCGCCTCGAGGTACTGCTGCCACTGCTGTGCGGGGAGCCAACCGTGGTGGCCGCCCCGCTGGAACGGGATCCGCTCACCGGCTGCAGCTTCCACGATGAACCGGGTGAGGGTCAGGTCGCCTTCCCCTGTGAAGGTGCTCGACTGATGGGCGGGCATGAGGACGCGGTGCCAGCCCCCGCAGTACCCGGCGTCGGTGGGGTTCTCCGGGTCGTAGGGCTTCTCCGGGCACCGGGTGAGCGAACCGTTCTGGCTGCACTGGCCCTCCTCCAGGACGAAGTTGCCGTCCTGGACCGCGATGGGGTTCTTCTGCACGCGGATGACGGAGGCCGGCAGGTTGGGCGTGCGGACGTAAGGGACGGTGCCGATGCCTGCGTGGTCGGGGTCGGCGAAGTCCCAGACCGACTGAATACCGCCGCGGCGCCGGAACGCCTCCCGTGCACGCATTCCGCGGGCTGTCTGGGCGCTCAGCTGAGGCTCGTAGCCGAGGACGATGCCGTTGGCGCCGTTGATGCGCACATCGAGGCGCGCGTGCCCGTCGGCGGTCTGCGACTCGATGTCGGCGTGGAAGCCGTGATCTTCGGAGTCCTTCGCGACGCGTTCCTTGCGGGCGAGGTGCTCGTCGGACTCGTGGCTGATGGGCTTCTCCCCCGGTTTGCGGTAGTGGGAGGCAAGCCATACGCCGTCACGCTGGACGAGGTACATGGGGACGCGTCGGCCGCGGAGGTCCCGGCACTCGGGGCAGATGAGCCCTCGCTTTTCGACGGGGACACGTTTTCGCATGCGCAGGAGCACGTTCAGGAGGTCTTGGCCTTGCGGGACGCCGAGGTCGGGGCGGTCCAGGTCGAGGGCGCGGCCGGCAGGTTCGTAGTAGACGGGGTTGCGGAAGAGTTCTTGATCGCTGTCGATCTGAAGCTCGTCGTCCATGGGTGCTCCCCGCAGCCGCCGCGAGTAGGACTCACAACGCTACGGGGAGGGTCTGACAATCAGGGCTGAACTGCCGGGTACGAGGTCGGCATTGAGGACTGCATCCACATCTTCAAGACCTGCGTCGACGCGGTCCTCTCCCGAGACCCCACCACGCTCATCCATGTCTCGGAGGTCAAGCAGGTCGGGTCCCGTCGCCGCCGACCCCGATCTCCTGACCGACTACGAGCACATCCCCGACACCCGGCAACTGGAGATCCTCAACTTCTACTCCCATCACGCGGCGAACCTGATGCGGTTCTTGATCCGCCTGGGCGCCACCCTGCATGAGGCAGCCGACGCCGGTCAGACAGATCGGGTGTCCTTAGCCAGTTCCGCACCTTCAGCGTTCACTACGTACTCCAGGAATGCCATATAAGTTTCGCGCTCTTCCTGTGTTCCGTACAAGGCTAGCAAGCCACGCGCGTACTCCAGCTTCGGGCCTATCTCTTGGCCCCGTGGGTGAGCATGTGACCACAGTTCGAGATTCCCGGACCGGAGTCGCCCTCGTTCGTCCATCACTAGCGGTCCGTCGGTGCGGTTGTCGTGCCTGACCCCGTTGACATGGTGCACCTGCTCGGTCGGGAGTAGGGGGCGGCCGAGGATTTTTTCGATTTCAATGCGGTGCTCTCCTTTAGGGGAATTTCCGAAACCCTGTGAGATCATCCGGTAGCCGTCGGGGTTGAGAGAACCACGTGCTTCCTCCCGCTTAGCCGCCAGCGCGCATTCGCGGGAGCAGTAGATGGTTGCGAGCGAACTCTTCCGCTTTGTCACCTTGCCGCACCGTTTGCAGACACATTCAACTTGGCGGCTCGCACTTTTGCACTTGGTTGAGCAAAAACGCCGCACACCTACCAGCGACGGACTCAGGTAACGTTCCTTACCGCACTCCTCGCAGGGAACCACTGCGCCTTGGCGGGTGCTGCCGGACTTATTTCGACACACAATGCCGCAGTAGACGACCCCTGAGGCAGGGATTCTCGTCGGGTTTCGCTGGAATGTCGTTCCGCACCGCGAGCAAACTACGTCGGCCATTCGTGTGGCCGACTTCTGGCATGTTCGTGAGCAGTAGGCGAGTCGACCGGATTCGACGGCTGTGTACTGCGCGTAGGTGCCTTTGAAATCTGAGCCGCATGCAGGGCAGGTGAGCGGTTGACGGGGGCGGCGTGGTGCTCGGCGCTTGGGTTCTGCAGGGCGCGCGGCCAGGATTTCTCGATAGTGGCGGTAACACAGATCCCGGTAGTAGACGGTTCGTGGACACTCGTGGTGCAAGCAGGCAGGCTCGCTCATGTGAATCCCTCTAATCACGTTAGGTTGATGACCCCGGGATTGTGGCCACAACCTCCAGAATCATCTTTGTCACCAGAGCTCTACATGGGATTCAGTAACATGTATTGAAGGGATTACGCCAGGTAGGCTCAGGTGTCGATCTCAAATGGCGCCTCAGGTACCATTCATTCGGTGTATGAAATATGACGAGGGTCATGCCGGGTCCGTCAGGTTGTACAGGTCGTCGCGGACGAGGGAGTCGCGCTCGGCCGCGGTAAGCCAGCGGGCCCGGGAGCCGCGGTGATCCTTCTCCACCCATAGGACGTCGTTGACAGTCTCGGCGACGGGGCGCAGGTGGCTGATGACGGCGAGCAGCTTGTCGGGGCCGACCTGGGTGCGCAGGACCTGCAGGGCGCTGTCGAGGGCGGCGGTGTCCAGGGTGCCGAAGCCTTCGTCGAGGAAGAGGCTCTCCAGACGGGTGCCGCTGCGGCTGTGCATTTCCATCAGGGCGAGGGATAGGGCGAGGGAAGCCTGGAAGGTCTCGCCGCCGGAGAGGGTGCGCGAGCTGCGGCGGTTGTGGCTTCCGAGGTTGACGATGTCGAAGTTGTCGGCGAAGCCCAGCCGTCCTCCGGACAACTGCTGCAGCAGCTCACTGCCGTGTGCGAGCAGCGCGCGGGTCCGCAGGTCGGTGAGGTGACCGGGGAACTTTCCGTCCGTTAGGTGCGCGGCCACGGTCTGCCATGCGGCCTTCTGGCGCTGTCCGGCGTCGATCGCCGTCATGAGGCGGTCCTTATGCGGGATCTGGGACAGGGCGTCCTGCTCTTCCCGCAGCGCGCGGGCGGCCTCGCTGCGGAGGGTTCCGGCCTGGCTGGTCAGGCTGTCCAGCAACTCGGGGCCCAGGGGGTCCGTGCCGGGGGCGATCAGCGCGGCGGCGATGCAGGGGTAGGTGGCGGCCAGTGCGTCGGCGTGCACGGCAAGCTGGGCGGCCAGGTCTGCCATGGCCGCCCGCGCGACGGTTTCGTGCTCGTCGAGGGATGCCAGCAGCCGCGTGGTGAACGTTTCAAGGGCGGCGGCGTACTCCTGGGTGGTTGTTGCATCACCGGTTCCGTGAGGGCGGGTGAGTGCCGGGCGCTGTCCTTCCTCGATCAGCTCGGCTGCGCTGCGCGCGCTGTCTGCCCACCGGTGTAGTCCGGCCTCCAGACGGTGCAGGGGTTCGGTGACCTCACAGCGTCTACGCTCGGCCAGCTTCTCCCGCTCGGCCAGCAGTGATTGCAGCAGCGTGCGCAGTTCCGCGTGCCGTTCGGCCAGTTCCTCGTGACGGTCCTGCTCCTGCCGGACGGCCTGGGTGGCGGCCTCCAGATCATGCGCTGTCGGGAGGTCGGGTTGCTGGGGCAGATGCGCGCGGATCGGCCCGGGCAGAGAGGACAGGCTCGCCAGGACACTGAGCCGCCTTTCTGCCAGATGGTGCTGGGCCTGCTGTGCTTGCGTGCGGCTCCGGTCCGCCGCGCGGGTGTCCGCCGTCAGCGAGGCCCGCTTGGCGGCCAGGGCGGTCTCTGCCTGCGTTAGCTCGGCTCGGCCGGCGACGACTGTCTCCTGCAGTTGCGTGACCCGGTCGCGGGGCTCGCCGAGCAGAGCGTGCAGCGCCGCCTCCCGGTGGTCCGGCGGTGTGGCGGGGTCGGCGAGGGCAAAGAACGCGGCCGCGGCGGTGTCCTCCACCTCCTTGGCATACGTCGCCGACTGGGGATGAGCCGTCTGGGCCGCCAGCCGCAGGGCGTGTGCGTGAAGCGGGGGCAGGGCTGCCTGCAGCCGGTCGGTGGCCTGCTGCACCTTGCGCCGCTGCTCGCTCAGGGCCGCTCGGAGCAGTTCGACTTCGTGGGTGTGACGGGTGTGCTCCCGCTCGGCGGCCGTCAGCGCGGCCATGGCTGCCTCTACCGCCGTCTCGGCTCGCGCGAGGGTATCGGCGTCCTGTGGCTGCGGTGGCCGGTAATCGCCGGGAAGCGGCTGCACACAGACAGGGCAGCCGTCTCCGGCGACCAGGCCGCTGCCCGCCGCGTGCGCGGCCTCCCTGCGCCGAGTGTCCTCCAGCATGCCCTGGGCACGACGTAGTTCGGTCCGCGCCGCGTCCAGCGTGTCGGCCGGGGGTGCCTGCAGCAGCGCGGTGAGCTTGTGGTCGGTGGTGGCCTGGGCGGCCCGCTGCTGGGCCAGTGCGCCGGCTGCCTCGACGCCGGCGCGGACGGCGTCCGTCAGCATCTGCAGAGTCTCGCCGGCGTCGGCTGCCTCGTCCTCACCATCCCGTACGCGGCTGCGCAGGGCGTCGGCCCGCCGGTCCTCGTCGTCCAGGTCGGCGGCGCGCCGGGACAGTGCCTCCTCTTCGGTCTCGAGTTCGGTCAGGAGCCGGGTGTGCGCGCTCTCCTCTTGTTCGAGAGTGGTCAGCCGACGGGGCACGTCGCTGAGCACCTGGGCCGCCGCTGCCAGAACCGCGGCGGCCAGCCCCGCGGAGTCCGCCTCGTTCTGCTGGGAGGTGACCGTTTCGAGGTCGGCCTGGGCGGTGCTTTCGGCTGCGGCGATTTTGTCCTCTAGACGCTGCAGTTCAGCTTGAGCCTGTTGCACGCCTTCCGTGGTGCGGTGATAGTCGCTGATACGGCGCTCCTGGAGCGCGGCGGCGGCGCCCGCGCTGAGGCGGGCGTGCTGCTTGGCCCGGGCAGCCTCGGTGCGCAGCCGACGCAGCTGGGACCGGCGGTTGTCGAGGTCGGCAGCGACACCAAGGGCCTGGTCGTGGCGTTCGCGTGCGCTTACCGCTTGGGCCCGCGGATCTTCGTGCAGCCGGTCGTTCTCCCGCTCCGCCTGGTGCAGCAGCTCGTTGAGGTGCGAGGCCGCATCGAGCGCGAGCTGGCGGACTCGGTGGAGCTCTTCGACGCCGAAAATGGACTTCAGGATTCGGGTGCGCTCGGCGTCGTTGGCGTTGAGCAGTTCGCCGAAGCGGCCCTGCGGGATCAGAACGGACGAGTGGAAGGTGGCGTAGTCGATGCCGATGAGGCTACGGATGGCGTCGTCGACGGCGCGCACGCCGTCGATGTTCTTGTTGTCCGGGCCGGTCAGCCGTGCCTGGGTGGGGCGGGTCTCGTGGAAGACGCGATGCACCCTCCATTGACGGCCGTCCACGGCGAACGTCAGGTCGATCATCATCGTTGGGGAGTCGTCGGCCCGCAGCTGAGCCGCGCGGTCGGTCCAGGAGCATCTGCCGTACAGGCCGGCGGTGATGGCCTCCAGGAGGCTTGTCTTGCCGGCGCCGGTGTCGCCGAGAATGCCGACGAGGCTCTTGCCGGTGAAGTCGAGCGGGCCGCAGGTGCCGGGATAGCTGCGCAGGCCCGAGAAGGTCAGGCTGACGATCTTCATGCCGTCTCCGTTCGGCTGCCGGCGGTGCCGGTCCAGGGGGTGGCGAGGGCCTCGGTGAGGAGTTGCTCGGCGGGGGAGGCGGGCAGCGTGGACTCCGGCGCGGCGAGGAGGTCGGCGAAGGCGGCCACCACCTCGTCGGCGCTCTGCCCAGGGGTGCCGCGGTCGGCGAGGTAGCTGCCGAACGTCGCGGTGAGGTCCACGGTGCCGTCCTCGGACGCGTCAGCACTGGTGAGGGCGCTGATGCGGGTGGCTGCGCAGTCCTCCTCGATGCTCACCACGATTGCCTGGGGCACCAGCGCGGCGACCTTGTCCCCCAGCCGGAGGACGGGCTCGTCGCTGCGAATGACGGCCTTGAGGTAGACGCCGCTGTACTGGTCCGCGTCGGCCCGCAGTTCCTCGAGGGTGCCGTGGAAATGGGCCAGGCGCCGTCCGGCGTGCAGGGTGTGCGGGGTGATGAGGGTGCGCCGGCCGGGCCCCGCTTCGACGACGGTGACGCTCTTGGTCTCCTCGCTCTCGCCGAAGTCCATCTGCAGGGGGCTGCCGGCGTAGCGGGCCGGCAGCCGGCCGGTCCCGACCGGCTGCTGCTTGTGGATGTGGCCCAGCGCGCAGTAGGCAACAGCCGGCAGGGCGGCGGGGTCGGTGGCGTAGGGCTCGCGCGCCTCCCACATGCGTTCGCTCTGCGCGGGGACGGCGCTGGCCACGTACTGGTGGGCGGTGAACAGCAGCACGTCCCGGTCCGGGGCGTAGCCGTCGCGCAGCCGGGCGAGCAGGCCGTCCTGCAGGGTGCGCAGGCCAGCCGCGTAGGCCCCCTCGGTGGTCCCGAAGTTGGGGAAGAGATGCAGGTAGCGGTTGGGGTGCACGTAGGGGAGGGCAGCAAGGCGGATCCGCTCGCGTCCGTCGCGGCTGGCGAAGTCGAGCACCGTCCCAGGGTCGCTGTCGCCACGGCTGTGCACGAAGCACAGACGATCCTGGCCGGCGTCCGGCCGCAGGGTGCAGACGTAGCTCAGCAGGTCGAACAACTCGGGGGAGTCGTGGTTGCCGCCCAGGACCACGGTGGGGGCGATGCTGGCGAGGCCATTGAGGCAGCGCAGCGCGCGCAGGACGTCCTTGTGCGCGGGCCGGTAGGAGTCGAACAGGTCACCGCTGTGCACAATCAGGTCCGGCTGCACGTCCTCCGCTATGGCCGTGATCTCGGCCAGGACAGCGTCGAACTCGGCGTCCCGGGAGCGGCGCTGCAGCGTGCGGCCCAGGTGCCAGTCGGATGTGTGCAGGGCTTTCATGGACGGCTCTCCTCGGTGCAGGCAGGACTGTCCGACGCTCCCGCACCAGCGGGAGTTGACGAAGTGACAGAAACTCTACAACAGCAATCACAGGAGAAACCTGGAAAACACTGGAATGCGGTAAGGTGGCCGCCATGCAGGAGCATCTGGACGCACTCGAAGAACGCATGCAACAGCTGCAGCAGGCCATGCGGAGCGCCCAACTGGCTCGTGACAGCGAGCAGGTCAGACAACTCCGCGCCGAACTGCGCCGCACCCAGCGCGCCTGGGACGCCCTGTTCGAGCAGGCCGAGGACACCGAGGAGACATCCGCTGACGACGGGACGCGCCGCACCCTGTCCGAGAACAAACCAGCGGGGCAGCCACCGGTCGTGCTGCCCGCGCGCGAGCAGGTCCACCAGGTCCTGACGCTGCTCGCCGTGCCCGCCGCTCCCAAGCTCATCAGCACCGTTCACGAAGCCTTCTTCGCTGGTGCCCTGGCGCCCTCTCGGCTGACCAGCCTGCGCCGCGACGAGGAACGCTCCTACCGCTCCGCACCCGGCGCCCGCCCCTACTACCTGTGCCCGGCCCTCACTTCCGATCTGCTCTCACCCGCCCGCGGCCTGCTCACAGTCAGCACCTGGCCCCTGGAACAGCGCATTGTGGGACCGCTCAGCGCCCGCGTCCACTTCCTCACAGGCGCGCTGAACATCGCCGACGCCGCAGATCGCGTCAGCGGCGGCACCCTGCCGTTGCCCGCCCGCCACCTCCTGCTGCACTACGCACGCAACATCCCCGGCGCCCAGCCCCCTGCACCACACCCGACCGAAGCCGGCCTCCCCATCGACCTCACGCTGCTGCGCCGTGCCGCCCAGGATGAACTCGCCCTGCACGCCACCAGCGATAGCACTACCCGCACCCAGGCCGCCGCCCGCGCCCGCCGCCAGCTCGACAATGCCGGCCTGCTATTCGGCGGCTCCTTCCAGTCCGCCCGCCGACTGCGCTCCGTCCCCTGATCACCACCTCACCCATCCCGCAAGGAAGATCCGTGAGTCTGCTCAACGACCGGCTCGACGCACTGCGCGGCCCCGCCCCCGCCAAGGGGCACGACGCCCGCACCCTCGCGGCCCTCACCACCAACCCCGGCTGCGCCCGCCGGGCCCTGATGGACGCCGCCGGCGTCGACAAGGACGCGATCGCCGTCCACCTGGGCAAGCCTCGCCCGCTCGCCAAGTCCTCCATCGCCCTGCGCAACGGGGCCGTCTTCGAGCAAAAAGTGAAAGCCGATGGCGGCGCCGAACTCCTGCGCCTGCTGCGCGATGTCCTCGGCCTGCCCCTGCACGAGGCGGCCCACACCGACCTCGCCGCCGTCGGCAGCCAGGACGCCTCTCTGCCAGTCCGCCATGCCTACACCCGCACCGCCGTCCTGGAAGCGGCGCGCTCCCCCCGCTCCGTGCGCACGCTGCTGGACCACCCCATCCTGCAGCTCACGGTCGCCGGCCATCCCGTCTACCTGGAACCCGACGTGGTCGCCTTCCAGGTCGACGGTGTCTTCCACATCATCGAGATCAAGTCCTTTGCCGTCCTCGACGGCCGCGCCGACCCGGCGAAGGTGGCCGCCGCCGTCACCCAGGCCGCCGCCTACGTCATCGCGCTGCGCGAACTCTTCGAATCGGAGGGCCTCGACGGGGACAACGTCTCCCACGACATCATCCTCATCACCCCACGCAACTTCAGCCGCAACCCCACCGCCAGCATCGTCGACGCACGCAAGAAGATCGCCGCCCTCACCCGCCAGCTCAACCGGCTCACCCGCATCGGACCCCTGCTCGACGCGCTGCCGCCCCACACGACCTTCGACCTTGCCCTCGACCGGGGCGAACGGCCCACCCGCGACGCCAAGGACCTCACCGCGGCCCTGCAGACCGCCCCCGCCCGCTACACCCCCACCTGCCGCCATTTCTGCGACCTGGCCTACGTCTGCCGCAGCGAAGCCCGCGACGAAGGACTGATCGACGTCCTGGGCAGTGACATCCGCGACGACCTCGGCGGCGTCGATCACATCAGCACCGCCCTGCGCCTGGCCGACGACACCCGCCGCCCCGCCCCAGACCAAGTCGACCTGGCCGCCGCCCTCCGGCACGCCCACGCCGTACGCACCCACCTGCGGGAGTCCGCATGAGCCGCCTGTCCACCCTGCTGCGCCTGGAGGCAGCCGAGACCCAAACAGCCCAGGACGCCAGCCTCGTCAGCCACTTCCACCTCACCGAGCGGCCCCTACTCTTCCTCCCACTCAACCACTCCGGCACCGAAGCGACCCCGCTGGCTGTCATGCTCGGCACCGAACCGGCCCGCCCGCACCTCCTCGTCACCCCGCCCCACGGCCGGCCCACCACACTCCTGCAAGAGCTGGCCGACCATGTCCTCACCTACATCGACAGCTTCCGCAACACCGAACGCCTGCTCGCGAAAAGCAGAAAGCCCGCCCGCGAACGGCACACCCACGCCCCTCAGCTCTTGGTCGCCAACCGCAAGTCGATCACTTACGTCGAGCGGCTGGGCCGCGCCCTGCGCTTCACCGAGCCGCCTGAGGACAGCGACCCAGCCCACAGCGTCGGCCGCCTCGGACAGTGGCTCACCTTCTTCGCCGACCACGCCGAGCACCCCGGAAGCGCCTTCCTGCTCGCCCTGACCGACCTGCTGGCCACCCGCTGGATCACCGGCCAGAGCCGCCTGGAGGACGAACACCTTGCTGCCCTCCTCGCCTGGATCGACCCCCCGCCCGGCACCACGGGCCTGCATGCCGCCCTCGAGACCGAAAACCCCCAGCTCCCCGGCCCCGACGGCCGGCTGCACCGGCCCGCCGGCCCCGCCACCGACCCCTCCTTCGACAGCCTCGAACTCGACCCCCTGCTCACGGCCTACGACATCGCCGCCGCAGAGGGCAACACCGCCGCCATAGCCCGCCACACCGACCGCCTGAACGACCTCCTCCACACCTACCTCCGCCCCACCTGGGACGACGCCTGGCGCGCCCTCGGCCTGCTGCGCACTCTGCCCGAGATACCCGACGCCCAACGCCGCTGGGCCGCCGACCGCGACCGCTTCACCGCCTACCGCACCTACCTCACCACCGACGGTCGTCCCCAGCCCATCAAGGACGACGCCGTCTCCGCCGCCCGCCGTCTCGCCCGCCTGGAGCTGGCCCAGGCCGCCTTCGACGCCCACCGCGCCCTGGAAGACCCCTTCTTCATGGCCGAGCGACGCACCACCGGAGAAGCCCTCGCCGGCACCGTCACCGACGTCGACGCTCGCCACACCATCCCCGGAGCCAGGGGCCCCCGGCTGCGCCCCCGCCTGACCCTGCACACCACCGACCCGGTGCGCCTGGACCTCGGCCACTTGCTCGCCGGCCCTCACAACCCCCGCGTCCACCTGGCCGTTCGCGCCATCACCCCACGCGGGCAGGGCACTGACCTCCTGCTGGAGGTGACCACGCTGACCGGCACGGTGAACAAGCCCCGAAGCGACTCTGTCCCCGCTGTCGGGGACCAGCTTGAACTCACCTTCGCCCCCGAGTTCTTTAGCCGACCCGCCTTCCCAAGCCGCGAGAACACCCCCTGGACCCACGGCGGCCCCCAGCACAACCACCCCGCCGCCGCATTGGAAGAGACCGAGAAGCCTTGACCACGACCCCGCCCGCCGACCTGGCCAATGCGGCCGTCGCCGACATCCTCACCGCCCTCACCGGCGGGACCACCCAGCCCCTCGTCGTCGACTCGCCCCCGGGCGCTGGGAAATCGACCCTCGTTGTCCGGGCCGCCCGCACCCTCGCCGCCGCCGGCGAACGATGCATCATCGTTGCCCAGACCAACCACCAGGTCGACGACCTTCTCATCCGCCTCGCCGACCCCACAGCCTCCCGACTGCGCCTGGGACGCCTCACCGGAGGCACCTACGAGGTCCCTGAACACGTTCTGGCCCTGCCCAACACCATCATCAGCACGGACATCAAAGACGTCCTCACCTGCGACGTGATCATCGCCACCGCCATGAAATGGGCGTACGTCGACAGCGCCTACTGGCAGTGGGCCATCATCGACGAGGCCTACCAGATGCGCTCCGACGCCCTCCTGCTGATCGCCAAGCTCTTCGACCGCGCCCTTCTCGTGGGCGACCCCGGGCAGCTCGACCCGTTCTCCATCATCAGCACCCCCCGGTGGATCGGCCTGCCCCACGACCCACTCAACAATGCGGTCACCGTTCTGACGAACTACAACGACGCAGTCGTCCGCACCCTGCCCGTCTCCTGGCGCCTTCCGCCCTCAGCGGCCGACATCGTCTCCCGGGCGTTCTACCCCTTCACGCCGTTCCAGCCGGGAACGGCCCCCGCCACCCGTACCCTCACCTTCACCACCCAAGGGCTGCACGACCGCTGCGACGCCACCGTCGAGGAAGCCGCCCGCACCGGCTGGGCCCTGCACGAACTCCCGCCCCGGCACACCGCACGCATCGACGCCGAAGCCGCCCACGCCACGGTCGCCCTGGCCGCCCGCCTGCTGACCCGCGGCGCCGAAGCCGTTTGCGAGAACCATCCCGACGGCCGCCGCCTGCAGCCCGCCGACATCGCCATTGGTACCGCCCACCGCGAACAGGCCCGCCACATCCAGCACCTTCTGAACCACAACCCCCACACCCGGGGCGTACGCGCCGACACCGCCAACCGCCTGCAGGGCCGTGAATTCGCCGTCACGATCGTTCTACACCCGCTGTCCGGCCGCCGTGACGCCTCCGCCTTCCACCTCGAAGCCGGCCGCCTGTGCGTGCTCGCCTCACGTCACCGGCACGCCTGCATCATGGTCGCCCGCGCCGGCATCACCGACCTCCTGGACCGCCACCCCTCCAACGACCCCGTCCACCTCGGTGTCCCCGCCAAATTCCCAGACGGCTGGGAAGCCCACCAGCACATCCTCGACCACCTCGCCTACCACCGCGTCCCCGCCCCCTGACCGCCGAGTCCCTGGAAGCCGCCCACGCCCATGGCCCTTTCTGAGCTGACGCTCCGCCCCAACCAGAACGACGCGGTCGCTGCCGCCACTGCGCCGGGCATGCCTCCCGTGTCAGCGCCGTGCCGAGACTCCGCTGGCGGCAGATAAAGGGGCTCGCCGGTCAGTTGGGACCTGGCCGGGATATGCGGTGAGGCCGCTTGTGTCGGTGCCGGGCTCTAGAGCCTGTCTGACAAATGATCACCCGGCCGTTTCGCGGAGCCAGAGAATCAGGGAGGCTAGGTGCGATGTGCCGGGTTGGCGTCAGTGGGTGGGTGTCAGTGACGGCACATCAGAGCTGGGTGTTTCCGCTGGTGGGGCGTTGAGGAAGGGCGTGGTCACTGTCGTGGGGCGGTTTCTGTAGCGGTGCGGCTGTCATGGGGCGGTACACCCCTCTCCGCTCCACTGTCTTGAGAACGGCACTTCTGATCCTTCCGAGGACTGCGCGGCGGCACGGTGGTCGGTGACGGTTTTGCGCGGGCGGAGGGGTGTGGGGTGGGGGAGCCGGGCGCATGGGGTGAGGTCACGGCGGGGCTGCTGAGGGTGTCCAGGCCGGTGGTGGTTGCGCGGCTGCTGGAGCTCGATGCGGCCGGGGCGTTGACGACGGCGCACGTGCGTGCGGGCGCCCAGGTCAGCGGGGTAAATGCGCGCACGGTGTGGCGCTGGCTGGAGGCGGCGCGGACCGAGGGCCGCATGGAGCGCAGGCCGCGGGCCCGGCTGGAGCTGTCCGACCAGGCGTGGGAGGTGCTGGCGCAGGCGGGCGGGAACGTGGCGGCGCTCCACCGGCATATGAAGGAGGCCGGGGGCGAGGTGCCCTCGCTGGCGTCGTTGCACCGGGTGGTGCGCCGGGACCTGCAGGCCGGCAGGGTCCTGCCGGACCGCGCGGTGGTGCGGCGGGAGCGGGATGAGCAGCAAACGTGGCAGGCACTGGCTGACCTCGCCCTGGCCGGACCGCGTGAGGCAGGCGCGGCGAAAGTGGCTGCGCGCCGGCTGCCGCGTCTCGTACCAGAAGCGACCAGCGGCTTGCCGGTGGGGGAGAGCGGTGCGCTGGCGGGTGTGGCGTTGCCGGCGGGCGCGCAGTTGGTGCGGACGTCGTCGGTGCGGTCGGTGGCCGAGGCGGTAGGTCAGGCGATGGCGGTTCAGGGCGCGGTGTGTGTGTTCGGCGATCCGGGCCGGGGCAAGACCGCGGCCGTGCGGATGGCGCTTGGCGAAGTGCCTCCGGGCTGGAAGGTGACGTGGGTGCCGGTACCGGTGCGCCCGTCGGTGGCCGGCATGAGACATGCGGTGTTCGACGCTCTGGAGCTGGCGGGCCGTTTCCCGCACACGTCGGCGCTGGCCGACGCCGCGGTGGCGGGGGCTTTGGGTGAGGCGCGGGTGCTGGTGGTCGATGAGGCGCAGCGCCTGCCCGTGCCGTGTCTGGAGTACCTGCAGAGCCTGTGGGATCACCCCGGCACCCGCATCACGCTGGTGCTGGTCGGGGCGGGCAGTGAGCGGGCGCTGTCCCGGCTGCCGCAGCTGGCATCGCGTATCGGCGCGTGGCAGGAGGTTCCACGCTTGACCGGAGCGGAAGTGGCGGCCGTGGTGACCGGCTTCCATCCGCTGTGGCGCACCGCCCCTTCCCCGGATCTGACGTGGATCGACCGGTCGTGCGCGCACGGCACGTTCCGCACGTGGGCCGCTTTGACCGCGCACCTGCAGAACGCGCTGCTCACCGCCGCTGATGCATCCATCGACCGGGCTTTGCTGAGGCGGCTGTTCCAGCGGGTCGCGCCGCCACTGTGAACGGAGCACTCCTGCAAGAGACGGGAGGGCGATCGCATGCTCCCGGCCACCGGCAAGCACACGACGTCCCACCCGTGTGAGGGGAGCTGACATGAAGGACGGCGACGCCATCCGCCCAGACGGCGGACTGCCTGCGGCGTCGAGGACGGCGCTGCGCGGTCCGGCCGTGCGGCGGCTGCTCGCACTGCGGGCAGGGAAGAAGCTGACAGCAGTCCATGTACGGGTGGCCGCGGACGCGCTAGGAGTGTCGGAGCGCACGGTGTGGCGCTGGCTGGCCACCGCTCAGAGCGATGAGAGAGCGGCCGCTAACCCCGGCGCACGCTCCCGGGTCGATGCAAGGTTCACGGTCACGCCCGAGGTCCGTGGGCTGTTGGCGCTGTGGAAGGGGAACGTGCGGGCGGTCCACCGCGAACTGGTCCGGCGTGCTGCCAGGCAGTCTCTGCCTGCAGGCGCACCGTCGCTGACGACGCTGCACCGGGCGATCCGCCGTGATCTGGCGCCGGGGGAGCGGGCTGGACTTGCGGGTGGGGAGCGGGCGGCGCGCAAGCACGACGTATTCCTGGCCCGGCCGCGGGGCTGGCGCAATCAGGTGTGGGAGACCGACCACATGCAGGCCCCGGTGCTGGTCGACGTTGAGGGCAGGGCCCGCAGGCCGTGGATCACGTGGTTCACCGACTGCGCGACGAACGCGGTCACCGGTGTCGCGGTCACGCCGGGGGATCCGTCGCGGGAGTCGGTGCTGGCCGCGCTGCGCTCCGCGGTCCTGCGTGAGGACCCTTACGGTCCGTTCGGCGGCGTGCCCGAGAAGGTACGGGTGGACCGTGGCAAGGACTTCCTGTCCCGGACGGTGACCGCCGCGTTCGATCTCCTTGACGTGACGGTGGAGGACCTGCCCGCCTACACCCCTCACCTCAAGGGCACGGTGGAGGGCCTGAACCGGGCGGTGGAGGGCATGTTCCTGGCCGCGCTGCCCGGCTACGCCCGCCAGCCGCGCCCCGGCAAACGGGCTTCCCGTCCGGAGGACGAAGTGCTGCTCGGCTTCGAGGACTTCACCACCCAGCTTCTGGCCCGGACGCTCTGGTGGAACACCGAGCACCGTCCCGCGCCGTTGCGGGGCAGGACTCCGCTTGAGGCGTGGCAGGACGATCCCACCCCGCTGCGGGACGTGCCGGCTGCGGATCTGTGGACGTTCACCCTGGAGGACGCCGGCACCCGCACTCTGACCACCCGCGGCATCCGCTTCAGGAAACGCGACTACGTGGGGCCGTGGATGACCGGCGAGACCGGGATCCAGGTCCGTATCCGCTTCATGCCTCACCACGACCACCGCATCGAGGTCTACCACGCGGCCACCGGCCGCTACCTGGGCCCCGCGGACCTGGCCGACCAGGCCACCGACGAACAGATCAGCGCCGTACGAAGGGCGCGGTCCGCTCGCGCACGCCGCCTGAAGAAGGACCTGGAGGCCTCGCAGCGCGAGCGCTACGCCGCCGTGAACCAGCCCGAGGCACCTCAGCGGCTCGGCGCGCTGACCACCGCGCAGGCCGAGGCCGAACTCGCCCAGACTGCCGACTCCGACCTCGCGCGGCTCGCGATGCTGGACCTCATCCCGCCCGCCGCGCCCCCGGCCGACTGGCGCACCCCGGCTTCCCTGGCCGCGCTGACCACGCCAGGCTCGCCCATCCGGTACCCGTCCGGCCGTGATGGCGCTTCCGCCCCGGACGGCCGCGACGGGCGGGCCGCACCTCCCACCACCGATGAAGACGGAGACGCCTCGTGACCGCGGCCACCTACCAGTACGTCGACCTGCCCGACGCCTCCGTGGTCACCACCCGCGCCCTGCTCACCGCCCGGGAGAACATCACCGACACCGTCGCCGCCCGCGCGATGATGTGCATCCACGGCGGCGCCGGCTTCGGCAAGACCCTCGCCGTCAACACCTGCCTGCGCGCACTCGAACCCGGCGAGGACGTCCGCAAGATCACCTTCCGGGCCCGGCCCACGGCCCGAGCGGTGCGCTACGAACTGTTCACCGCGCTCGACCTGGCCGGCGAGCCACCGCGCCACCCCAGCGAGTTCGACCGTCTGCTGAAGACGGCCCTGGCCGAACGCCCCCGTACCTTCCTCGTCGACGAGGCCCAGTGGCTCAACGGGGAGGCGTTCGAATACTTCCGCTACCTCTGGGACGAACCCTCAACCCAGCTCGCCATCGTTTTCGTCGGCGGCGCGGGCTGCCACACCGTGCTGCGCCGCGAACCGATGCTGTCCTCCCGCGTCTTCATCTGGCAGCAGTTCACCCGCCTCACACCCGACGAGGTCCTCGAGGTGATCCCGCTATTCCACCCGGTCTGGGCTGACGCCGACCCCGAGGACATCGCTTTCGCCGACAGCCACGCCGCGCACGGCAACTTCCGCGCCTGGGCCCAGCTGACCGCCCACACCCTTACCGCCCTGGCCCGTACGGGACGTGCCCGCGTCGACCAGAAACTGCTGCGCTGGGCCTTCAGCCGCCTCGCCTGACTACACCGTCCATGCCTCCTGTCCCGCCGCTGCCGTCCGTCACCGTGGTTCTCGACCGTCACGACGACGTGCTGCACACGCACACCGCTCTGGTCGCCCACCATCCGCCGTCCGGCCGGATCACCCTGCACCCCGGCCCGGGCACCACCAGCGAAACCGGCCTCGCCCACGACCTTCTCGTCGCCCTGGGTAAACCGCCCCTGCTCCCGGGCCGCTTTCCCGGCGGCCGCCAGCCCGCCTGGGAAGCCGCCACGGCCTGGCTGACCGCCCTGCCCGTCGCCAGGCTGACCGTCCTGCGCGCTCACCGCCTCACTGCCCGCCGCACGATGCGCCTTCTGCAGCTACAGGCCCGCACCGGTATCCACCTGACGCTGGTCTGCCACCGCCCTCACCTTCCCGCCGCTCTGCACCAGGCCCTGCGGACGGTCGACTACTCCGTCACCGCCGACTTCGAGGCTGCCCGCCGCCACTACTACGGCACGCCTATCGCCGAACCCCCGCCCTCAGACGAGCCCGCCGTGTCGGCCAGCCGGTGGCTCACCCTGCCGGCACTGGACCGCCTCGTCTCCTACGACAGCCCCCGCCCCTGCGCCGCCCCGTGCACGCCACCGCCGATCGCCTGGCGGCACCGCCCACCACCCGTGCCTCTCACCGCGCACACCGCTCAGCGAGTCGCCCAACGGCTGCACACGGCGACCGCACACCCTCGCCTGGCCGCGGCCCTCACCGCTGCTCTGTTCACCGGCGCCTCTCTTCAACAACTTGCCACCGCACGCCCCCGCGACTACGACGACGCCGCGGCCACGCTCGCCCTGCACGACCGCGTCCGCTACACCGACGGCTGCGCCGCCTACCCCGTACCGCCCTGGGCGGGCATCTTCCTGCGGGCGGCGGCGTGCTTCACCCGGTTCCTCGCCGGCGAGGACCAGGAGCTGCCCGCCGCGCCAGGTGACCGCGGGCACCTGCTACACATGGCAGTGACGGCCAGACTGCGCCCGCCTCAGCCGCCCACAGCCCGCCGCAAAGGCCCGGTCGGACGTGTGGAGTGGGACTGGCGTGAGCGGCAGGAAGCCGAGAGGTACGAAGCGATTTCGGCTGACCGTGCCAGGCCGTCGCGACGCTGATCACCCTGCAGTGCTCGCTCGATGGGCCAGGCTCAGCCGATCGAGAAGTCGGCGAACTCGACGTCGCTGAAAGCCACGTGCAGGCCGTGGGCCCGGTGGCCCCACTCGCGAAAGTAGGCGTGTCCCAGCGCGCGGGCGAGTATCACCGTCTGCTGCTGCTCGCCTGCACCGGCATCCCGGGCGGCGAACAGTTCCCGGGCTACCTCTCCCGGCAGGTCCTGGGTGATCCACCGCACCCGCGGATCGTCCGAGGACCCCGCAGGAGCCACGAACCCGAATCATGCACGGGTATGGAAGAGGAAGCCGTCTGCCTCTGCCTGGGCGCGTCGACGGGCCCGTATTCGGAGCTGCCATCGGGCCAGGACCGCTTCCTCGATCGCCCGGACCTGCATCGGACCCGGCGGACGACGTGCCTCGGCTCTCTTTGTCACCCACCGCTGCACAGTGCGCTGCGAGACCCCCAGCATCGTGGCCACCTTCCGGGTGGAACCCCGGTTCCTCGCTAGCAGAAAACGAAGGCGGGCCTCAGTGCTTGAGGGAATGGGCCGGGTGCGCAACGCGCGCTCCAGTCCCTGCTCGATCTGTCCCACGTCCGCCTCCCCAAGCGACCAGCCCGCACGGCCGGCGCCCCCACAGTCCGTAGCGTCAGTTCTCGCACATCGCCCGCCCCTGCCTGCCAGTTTCTGCACTTCTCGGGACAGTGCCGGATGATGCAGGCTACGAGCCTCTTGTGGGCACCGGCGACAAGCTGGCGGCGCGCGTCAGGACGGACGTCGCCGGCACCCCGGTGCTGTCCTTCGGTACTGAGTCCCACCAAGGTATGAGGCCGAAATGTCCCGCCGGATGGATGCCTGGACTGTCCGGATGCCGCACCCATCCAGGCCGTGTGATCTTGCGGAGGGCCGGGGCGGCCAGGCGGAGCCGGAGAGGGGCCGTTGTGCCGGGCAAGGCCACACCACTTTCGTCACTGATGTGACGCGTTGTACGTCCGCCGCGATGCGCCGTCGTCGATTCCTCACGTTCCCCAGGCTGTTGGCGGTGGGATGCGTGAGACTGCCGAGGTGCTGAACGGTCTCCTCTTCGCGGTCACTCCGTGGCTGGTCTTGGTCGCAATGGCTCTGTTCCTCTTTCCTGGGCCAGTTCAGCGCTGGGGATTGGCGTCTTTGGAGCGCTTCGAGCGATGGCGTGCCGACTCGGGGGTGCGTCGAGCTGCTCCGCTCCTGACACAGATGCTGCTGGTGTCGCCGCGCATACAAGATCGTGTCGGCGGCCATGGGTTAGCCCCTGGGTATGTCGTGCGGTGGTGGCGTGCCCGGCCTCTGGCCGGGCCGTTCAAGGTCATCCGGTTTGTGCTGCTGCTGTACATCGTGGCGCATATCGACGACATGGCCGACTGGGAGAATCTGCGGCTAAGTGCTGAGCCGGGTCCGCATCCTGGTGTGGTGCAGGGGCTGCTCAGCAGTTTCGTGGCCATGCCGATGTCGGTTCTTACTGGGGGTTCCTCCGCGGTCGGCCGAGTGTCGGCAGTTTTGTTTTGGGCCTTGGTTCTGACCGCTGAAGTGCGGCTCATCAAGCGCATGAACCTGACCAGCTCGGGCAGAGGGGCAACGCTTTCCGCCTACGACATGGAGGGCCTCACCGGGTACGCGGACGGGGACAGTGCCCGCATGGAGGACCGACGCTGCTGGCCGGTCGTGGCCCTGCTGACGGTCGCTGCCCAGTGCGCCGCGGTTATGCGGCGCTGGGAGGAAACCCAGCCGGACTGCCAGATCCCGCGCGTCTCCGTGCAGCCGGTCGAGCGCGTCATCTGGAGGGCCCACCGCACCCGTCGCGCCAGAGCCAGACGACACAACGAACGGCAGTTCAAAGCCCATGCCGCCCTGGTGGTGGGCGCGCTGCGACAAGCCGAAGCACGACAGGACTCCAAGCCGGGCCCCGCTCTGGAGGACCTCACCGTGATGCTCCTGACCATTGCCGAACGCTACGCCGAGGGCCGTATTGACGACCTTCTCGACGCAGACCACCTCGCAGGCGTGACTCCGGCCGCACCGAGAGAGCGTCTGCGGGGGATCGTGGTGGGGCTCACGGTCGTCCTGGTGATGGCTGGCGCAGCGTTCCTCGGCCTGCCCGACGCAGCTCTCATCCCTCTGCTGCCGGTCGTGGTCATCTTCGTCGCGGTCGTAGTCAACCGCGGGCGGATGCCAACCGCGGGGCAGCTCACCGATCTGATCATCCCCCGATGAGGCGGAAGATCTCGATGAGCAGCGCCCTGTCCTGAAGCCCGGCGGGGAGCTGATCCACGGTGCCTTCTTTAGAAGATCCATGAAGACCTTGGCCGGACCTCAGCCGATGAGTGAGCGGAGCACGGGGATGCTGACGCCGGCTGCGGTAAGACCAGCCAGGACAGCAGCGGCCACGGCACCGCCGCTGAGGAAGGTGAGCCCTCCGACGACCAGGCCGATGACGACCGCGATCAGAAGGACGACGGCCGTGTGGATCGTCAGGAACGGGGCCGGCCCTTGCGGCGTCGGCACGGGCGAACTCACTATTTCTCCCCATAGGTTGATGATGTGACGTCCGCTCGTAAGTGCCCGTCCGAGCCCCACCCCACGGCCTGATTTCCCAGCTCCGAGGGCCCCAAAAGAATCTTGGAAAAGTCCGTGGGGTGGTCGCGGGGGGGCGCACTTACAAGGGGTCGTCTCGGCGCCGGCCGCGGCGGCCCGGGAGCTTGCGAGTGGGCTGGCGCGGTTGGTGGCGAGCCGTCCCCTTGCACAGCTAAAGGGGGCGGAGACGACAACCGGAAGGGGAGGGCATGCAGGGCGACGGCGCGGGTGAGGAGGTCGCGGCCGCGCGCGCCCGCAACCTACAACCTAACGACGGCCCGCACGACGCGCAGCGGCTGCTCGGTGCCCCGGTCACCCCGCAGGACGTGCGTGCCATGAACGGCCGCCAGGCCAAAACCGCCCGGCGGCTGCAAGAGAACGTCGACCGTCGGCTGGCCGACGGACGCTTGGTGGCCCTGCTCGAACAGGACGGCTTCACCGGCCCGCGCTACGACTTGTTCGTGGAAGAACTCGTCCGCTACGGGATCTCTGTCCTGCGCGGCTGGATGCACTCCGGCTACATCTTCGACCTGGTCGCCCAGCACGGCTTCAATCTCAACCCCCACGAACTCGATCTGGAGGACCTTGCCGCCGACAGCGACCTGCGCGAGGAACTGGCCACCATGACCATCGCCCGAGCCCTGCCGCGCTTCCGCCAACAGGCCCTGGTCGATAAGGGATGGACCCCCGAAGGCGGAGCAAGCATCACCACCTACTTCATGGGGGCGTGCGCCTACGACTTCCCCAACGAGTTCCGCCGCCACAGGGCTAGCGAGGCCCGCCAGCACCGCGCCCTACTCCGGGAGAAGGAGCTCTACAGCCCACCTGTCAGCACACTCAGCGTTGCCCAGGAGGTCCTGGGCAACCTGAGCGTCCTGGACGAACTGGGGGAGATCACCGACCCGCGCGTCCAAGCCATCGTCGCGCTGACCCTGGACGGCTACTCACAAGACGAAATCCGCGAGCTGGTCGACTCCACGACTGTCCGAGCCGTCGAAGGCTCGCTCTACCGCTGGAGAACCAAAGCCAAGCAGAAGAGGAAGGAGGACCGTGGTGACTAGCCGAGACGACGAATTCACCGCACTGCTCAACGCGTCATCGCTAAGCACTGACGCGGCACGACGCCTCCGGGAGCGGACCCCGCAGAGCACCGCCCAAGCCATCCGCGCCATCACCCATCTGCGCAACACCATCGTCCACAAAACCAACCCAGTGTCGGAGCAGGACGTCACTGAGGTCCTCACCGCGCTCGACTCCTTGACCAGCGACGACACCGGCCTGCGCAGGCTGCGTGACGCCATGGCCCGCCTTCATGCCCATGAAGGGACTGAAGCGATCGACGACCTGCCCGAGGCTATGGAAGCCCTCAGCCTCTTGCCCTTGGACGGACTCGACGCCGCTACGTCGCAGAAACTACGAGCGGCTCTCACGGTCGTCGCCACGCGCCTGGCAGCACAGGCCGCGCCTGTCCTCCTCACCGTCGCTGAGACGGCTTCGATCATGCGGGTGTCGAAAATGACGATCTACCGCTTGGTGCAGAGCGGACACCTGCCGTCCATCCGCTCCGGCCCCTCCGGCCGGTCCTTTCGCATTCCCGAAGCCGCTGTACACGAGTACCTGCGCACGTCATTCATGGGAGCGCCGGTCAACCCGCCGCAGTGATCATGCAGGTCGCGCAAAACGACTCACGCTGATGGAGCCGCCACAACAGGTTTCCTTGCCCGCAGCCGTTCAAGAGCTCGTTGTCCTGACCCTCTTTGTAGGCCCAGGCCCGTATTGAAGTGGCTACCGTGCCGCATACGCGGCCGAGGGTCGGGGCACGTTCGGCCAGGTTGCGCGGCGGCCGGGCCCGCCGCGCCGCACCCGCCGACGGCCTCCCGTAGCCGCTGCTGGCCGCGAAACCTTCGCCCTGCAACACCGCATGACGGCCTGGCTGGCTCGCCTTGCACGACAAAATGCCTGCTGAGCGTGCATGGAAGCGTGGGAGCATATGGCCATGGGTGAGGATGGGGAGCCTGACGAGTGCGAGGATCCGGACCAGGCTGAGGACCAGGAGTTCGGCGAGTCCGAAGAAGCGGGCATGACGGGACCGATTGATCTCTCGGACTTCTACGCGGCGGCGTTCAACCCGTTGCAGGACTACGTGCGGAAGCAGAACGCGTGGATCGGCAAGATTCTTGCTGAGTCCGCTGCGGTGAGGATGCGGCCGGTTCTTCCACGAATCGTGTTGGATTCTCCGCTGATCCGGATGAACGCCGTGACGGAGAGCCTCCGCAGGCAGATGGCAGACCTGACGGGCTTCAACGACATGGTCCGCCAGGCCCTGCAGCCGCTGGGCGCGACCTACCGGCCGCCCCAGTGGCACGGCGTCTTCGCCTCCCTCGGCGACATCATCAACAGGCTCTACCCGGAGAACCTGCGCGACGTCACGCCAGACCCGGATGACTTGGAAAAGCTCCTGGTCGACGAGGGCATACCTCTCATGTGGGTGCCCGGGACGCAGACGGTGCGCGCCCTGCTGGAAGCGCCGGATGCCGCCACTCGACGCCGCATCATCGGCCGACGTTGGAAGAGCATCGTCAACGACTGCGAGGCAGTACTCGAAGAGGTCCACCACCCATCGGTCCAGGATGCCCGCGGGTTCGCCCTCGATGTCGTCCATGCCCTCCGAGCCGGCCACACCAGCGCAGCTCAGGCACTGGCCCCAATCTGCTCGATTCCATCCTCCAGCGCCACTTCGACAAAGCCGCCCGCATCCAGCTCACGAAGAACGACTTCAAGGCCAAGGGCATCAAATTCAAGCTGGACGACTACAAGTTCAAGGTCGCCTGCACCTTCGCCCCGGTTTGGTATGCGCATGCCAAGTACTTCCCGCAGAACGGCGACCCCATCCCGCGCACCTTCGGCCGCCACCCCAGCGCACACGGCGTCTCCCGAACTCAGTACTCGCGGATCAACGCGGTGTACGCCCTCATGCTGGTCACCTCGGTGATCAAGTTCTTCGACACGGAATTGCCCGGCCGGCGGTAACAGCACGAGACCCTGGGCTGTCATGACAGCCCAGGGTCTTCTGTGCTCTGGTGTGTCCGGCCAGATCAACGACCAGCCGGTGGTGTCACGCCCATTCCATGTCCAATTCCCGCAGCGCGTCCAGCTGGTCCTGAGTGAGCTTGTCGCGACGCGTCTTGGTGTTGGAGACCCATACGCCCAGTTTCACGGTCACCGGGGCCGTCTCGCCGTCGACCGCGATCTGTTCGCTGTGGCTCCTTGGCACGGGCCGGTGGGCGCCTTCTCGCTCGATCCACTGCGTGAGGGCTGTAAGTCCGCGCTGGAACGCCTGCTGCGCCTTGCT
This sequence comes from Streptomyces typhae, assembly GCF_009755605.1. GTDB lineage: Bacteria > Actinomycetota > Actinomycetes > Streptomycetales > Streptomycetaceae > Streptomyces > Streptomyces typhae. Next base: position 16,320 of record NZ_WPNZ01000035.1, on the reverse strand, counting down.
CGGGCCCTTCGTCGCGCGGGCGACGGGGGCGGGAGTCGGCGTCTGGACGGGCTGCACGCCCAGCTTGGTCAGCCGCTCCTGCTGCTCCTCGGACAGCTGGGCCCAGGTGCCCGGCTGCTTCTGCCGCTGGAGCCACCGTCCGATGTCGTCGCCGTCCATGAGCACGCCGGGTGCGATGTCGGGCAGGCTGCCGTCGGCGTCGACGAGGTCCGCGAGGACGCGGTAGTGCCGCTGCCAGTCCAGGGGCCACGGGCAGTCCCAGTCCGGGTCGATCGCGGTGAGCTGCGCCGCACGTTGGGCGGCCCGGGCCGGGTTCTTCCCGAGGCCGTTTTCCGGCGGAGGTTGGCCATGTCCTGGCCGATGGGGACCATCGCCTCGCCCTCGCCCCAGACCGCGTCCTGGCGGGGTGCGAGGTGGCCGGTGGCCCGCCGGTAGGAGCGGAACACGGCGAGCTTGGTCTCCCAGGCTTCTTCTCCGGGTTCCCAGAGCATGCCGTCGGCTTCGAGGAGCTCGATGCGGTGCGGGGTGAGGTCGCCGACGCGGTAGGCGCGTCGCTGCTGGTACTCCCACCGTCCGAGCGGGAAGACGATGACGCCCAGGCCGACCTCCACGTCGTACGGGATGGCGGCCACGCCGATGATCCCGTTCTCTGCCCGCCACTTCCTCCGCGCCTCGTAGCCCTGCAGCCACACCAGCGACTCCGGCCGGTAGACCCGGGTGCGCAGGAACGCCGCGATGGTCGCCGCGTCCCGGGGAGAGGAGAAGTGGAGCAGGGCCGACTCGGCAGCGGCGTCGGTGTCGTCCTGCTCCTGGTCCTCGCCGTCACTCTCTGCGCCGGCCCCGACGATCCGCCCGTCCTCATCGCGCTGGAGGTGGACCTTGCGCTTGCCGCTGGTGAGCGCGCGGGAGGCGAGCTGCTCGACCAGGCGCTCATCATGCGAGCGCAGGCCCTTTATCTAGTGCTCGTGAAGTGTTGGGTGTGTTTGGCATGTTCGGGGGCGGCAGTCATGAGGGTGCGGCGTGTGGGAGCTGTTAGCGGAAGATCTGTTCGATGCCGAAGACGAGTTTGTGGGCTTGGGGCCATCCGGCGTCGATGAAGGCGTCGCAGATCTGTCGTAGGGCGGTGAGGTTGTCCGGGTTGCGCAGGAGGCTGCGGTGGTCGGCGAGGATGCGTTCCACGAAGGTGACGCAGGTTCCGACACCGAGGGTGTCTGCGGTGTAGCCGCTTTGGGCCCCGACTTGGGTGATGATGTCGCGGACGGTGAGGAGCGTCTCCTGCGGGCGTTGGTCGGTCATGCGCTCACACAGTCTGACGAGGTGGTGGGCGGTGCGCGCGATTGGGGTCGCCGAGAGCAGCTTGATCAGTGGCTGTGCCTCGTCGAGGAGTCTGGCTTCTTGCGTGGTGGGGGGTGCGCTGTTGGGGACGCCGCCGCCTGCGTAGTAGAGCTGTGACGCGATGTGGTCGAGGAGTTGGGCGGTGTTCCTGAATTGCTCACGCTCGGCGTCGGTCAGGGTCTGATACTGGAGCAGAGCATGACGGGTTCGGTCCAGGGCTGGTTCGGCGAGCTGCTGCATCAGCCTGAGTGCGCGCCGTCGGACAGCGTCGTTGTCGTGGGTGAGCGCTCCGGACACGCGCAGTTCGTGCAGACAGCCGGACCAGGTACTGCCGTCCGGCCAGCGAGTGATCATGCTGGTGAGGGCGGTGTCCGTTCCGGGTGTCGTGTGGTGGATCCACAGGAGCCCGGCGGCGGTGGCGCAAGCGGAAGCGGCGGTGTCGCGGCCTGGGCGCGAGGCCGCGCACTGCATGACTGTGGCGAGGATCGAAGCGCCGCGTTGCGCGTCGTTCATACGGAAGCAGGCCGTGGTGACCGTGGCAGCGAGCACAGCGTCGTCGATGTCGTGCTCCGCGAGGTACTCGAGGATTTCCCACGCCGTTCCGGTGTCGCTGACGGCCACGGAAGGGGCGATCAGCGCCACGGTGTGCCGGATGGCCCCCACGGGATCTGTTGTCAGAGCGAGCAGTGCATGGGTCACCTCCGGGTTGTACTGCGCTGGAATGCCGGCCAGTTGACCAAGACCACGGGCCGCTTCGGTTCGCGGCCCCTGGGGAATCGCCAGGTTGAACGTGGCGTTTTCCGGAGTGGGTTCGGGTCGAGGGCTTCTTGATGCCGAAAGAAGGAGGGTTCGCGCGTGGCTCAGGATTGCCGAAGGAGTCTGCGCGCTACGGGTCCAGATCTCAGCAGCATCAGCGAGGGCGTCCTCTGCTTGCGTGCGCAGATCCGCGGACTGTGTTTGCGGCAGGGCCGCTTCTAGCCTGGTCGCCGCGTGCTCGGCAGATGCGATGTCGTCTGAAGAGGCGGTGCCGTTGAGATAGGTACTCGCGAAACTGCTGAGGGCCGCAGTCAGCTGGCGCAGCTCGGCGTCCGCCGGGTCTTCCTCCGCGGTTTCGGCGCGCTCCTCACCACCCCAGGCCATGGGGTCAGCGTCAACCGCCGGATCCGGCGCAGTCCTGTCTGCTGTCAGAGAGGGGTTGGTGAGGTGCTCTGCGGAGAGCGCGCTGACGAGCCTTCGGTAACGGCGCTGCTCCAACCCACCCTGCTCGTGGTGAGAAGCGGCTGGCCGAATCGCAAGGATCGCGGACTCCAGGCGGGCAGCTTCGGCAGGTTCGAGTGTGGGGTGCACTGCGCTGATCAGCTCGCACGCAGGTCCGACCAGGTCCGGGATGAGTAGCTGCGTCACGACGTCGGCCGGCTCACTGACCATGAAGGCTGTCAGAGCAGGGTTGGCGGCCGCTGCACGCAGGGTGCGTCGCCACACAACAGCTGCTCGCGGAGACGACGTGAGCGCCTCGCAAAGTGCCTGGGCCTGCGTCTCAGTGGCCGCGACGGCGAAGTCCTGATAGGCGTCGAGCAGCTCCGTCGGGTCACTGTTCGCATCGAGGGAGGCGAATTCCCGTCGGCGCGAGCCGTCCTCAATGATCACGAAAGTACGGTTTCCCAGGACAGCCGAATGCTCGGGTAGGTCCCGGCCAGCGACTGCCAGGCGGGTGAGAACCGCCAGGGCACGAGGGAGGAGGGACCGCAAAACGGCAGGGAAGTGTTCGACTAGGGGGTACTTGGCTGCGTCGAAGTCCTGTCGGCGATTGGACACGAGTGTGAGCACTGAGCCGCTGCCCAGCTGCGTGCTGGCCGAGGATGTCTCGGTGTGGCTCAGCATGGCCACGTAGAGGTCTTCAGCAAGACCCGGCAGAAGATCCATCAGTTCCGAGATGTTGCTGTTCATGGAGTCGAGGTCGTTGTAGCCGCGCTCTTCGAGCTGGGGCGACTCCACGGCGCGTCTGAGCAGCGTCTCGGTCGCGGTCAGGTCACTCGCTGCAGTCTGAATTACCGCGGTGATGGCCAGCCGGGAAGCGGGGGCTGGAGGCTGGGTCCACAGGTGTTCGAGTAGGCGCCGCGCTGCCAGTCCGCAGAGTCGCAGTTGCTGTTCGTCCAGCACCGCCCGATGGGATGTCAGGTCGGTCACCAGAACACCCAGCGCCGGGAGGGACCGGGCGGGTGTCCGGGAGAGGCGTTCAGCAACCTCGGCCCAGACACCTGGATGCTGGAGGCTGCTTTCCTTCAGCTTGAGGGAGACGGCGATAGCGATTGCTGCGAGTACTCGCTTCGCTCCTTCCTCGGTGCGTGGATCCGGTGAGAGCAGCGGTTCCAGGTCTGCTGCCTGATGGCAGTCGTTTGTGACGACGTCTGCGAGTGCGGTGGCTGCCATCCCGGGCGAGGGCAGCGTCATCAAGGCCAGAGCCAGCGCGCAGAACACGCCGGGGTCTCGCGCCCAGGCCGTCCGCAGGTACATGTCGATGCTGGGGCGGGCGAAGAGCAACAGGTCGGGATCGGCGTCCAGCCGCTCCTGCAGCCCGTCGGGAGTCTGGGAGAGGTAGGCGACGGCGACGGCGTAGTCGAACAGCACGTGGTGCGCGAATTGCAGGGGACCGTTGGCCGTGGGGCCCATGACCGTCGGGGCTTGCGTGAGGACCGAGCTGGAAAGGAGGGCCCGCAGGACGTCTGACGCTGCGGTGTCGGCCTCCAAGATCTTCTGGGCGGGGACGGCCAGTCGTCTCTCCTGTACCGCTGCTGCACACAGGCGGCCGAGGAGGGCCGTTTTCGCGATGCCCTCGGTTCCCCGGGTGACGCGTGCCTCCCAGTAGCGCGCCAGCAGGTCCAATCTGCTGTCGACGCTGCGTAGCTGTGCTGCTGCTGCGCCATCCAGCAGGAGTTCGGCAGCCAGGCGCAGGTTGAACGGGTTGCGCATCAGCTTTCGCTGCTGGACGGAAGCCTGGCTCAGAAGGTCACGCAAGGAGGGGAAAACGTTGGTGACCTGGGCGACCTCTTCGTCCGTCAGATCACTCACCTGTACCGGCCCACCCGGAAAGAGGGCGCGCAGATGGGGGGAGTGTTGTAGATCCCAAGTGCGGATGGAGGCGACCACCTGCCAGTTCGGCAGCCTGCGGTTGACATCCGCGATGATTGACCGCCACAGCTCGGTGGAGGCATCGACGCGTGCGGCATCTAGAGCGTCGATCGCCAGGAGGCCGGTGCTGCCGGGCTGCCACTGTTCGAGAACGTCGACGAGCGGGTGCTGCAAGTCGAGTTCTGCTTGGAGCATGCCAGGACTCCGGCCATCCACGCCGGCTACGGACAAGAAAAGTACGGGCCGACCCGCTGCGATGGCCTCCCGGGCCAACTCGTGCATCACCACGGTCTTTCCCGCACCCGGCTCGCCAACCACGAGGACCGAGCCCTCCCGGGACGTCGCATCGATGCCTGTGACCGTGCGTGCAATGGCCAGTGGCCCCTGCGGGGTAGGGACGGTAGTGAGGCCATGGCCCAACTGATCGAGGGAGTCCTGCGTGGTTCTTGTCAGGCACTGGACATCCGAGGTGAAGTCTCGGATGGTGGCCAGAGCGATACCAGCCGATGACAGCGCCTTCTGCAGCTGTCTCATGCCGGTGCCGGAATGGTTGATGGCCATCTGTGCACAGGTACTGAGTAGTACGTGCCACGCCGCGTCCGCTTGGCCGGGATCAGTGATCACGGACGTGCGCAGTGTCTGTAGGGCTTCCCGTTCTTCCAGACCGCCCTGCTCGACGTCGAGTACCCAGACGTGGCAGTGGGCGAGGAACTTCCTCAGTTCTGCAGCTGAGGGCGTGCTGCCGCGCTGCTTCGCCCACTCCCGGTTCGCGTGAGCGACGAACTTGTCGTAGGCATCAGTCTGGTCGCTGTTGAAGACGAGCGACGCCACGTCCTGCTCGGCAGGAACGTTGCGGAGGCGATCAAGAACTTGGGCGAGGTCGTTCCTCACCGGTTTTGAGGCGTCACGGGAGGTGACGAGGACCAGCCGGTCCTGCTCATGGCCTGGCATGAGGTGCTGCTCAACGAACTGCGCGATGGTCTTGCCGAATTCACTCTCCTTGGTCTGGGACAGCGTGATTGATCGCTTGGCTTGGAGCGCCAGTGTCTGGCCATCGGAGGTGCGCACTCGGCAGTCGTCGACGGGTTCGCCGGTTTCGCAGGCAATCTGCTCGACAGCTCCGGTCCACAGCCCCTGGACGCCGGGAGACGCAGAGGCCGCTACAGCGGTGACGGCCAGCCAGGCGGCCATACGGTGCTGGTAGTCGAAGCCGCCCGCCCCGGCGCTCCCCCCGGTGTCTGCCCGTGCTGCCTTACTCACTGCGGATCTCCTTGCTCACGCTTACCTGCGGCCGTTGCCCAGCGCAGGCACGCCGATTATCTCGGGGGAGGGCCAGGGGTGAGAAATGTTTGTTTGGGTTGTCGCCTGCATGGATGGCACTCATCGGAGTGCGATACGCGCCGTTGGGCCTGGTGGTTGTGTTTGTTGCGTGGATGCCGATTTTGTGGCGGAGTGTGCTGTTTCTCCGGTGACTGGTGTGGTGCGGTGGGTGGTGGCGGATGCCGGTTCGTTTGATCTGCACACCGAGGCGGCGGCGTTCCTGGCGTCGTTGCGGGCGCGGGGGTGTTCGCCGAACACGGAGCGCGTGTATGCGGGGCGGGTGGCTCTGTATTTGAGTTACTGCCGGACGTGGGGGCTGGACTGGCGGAGTCCCGGTTTTCTGGATCTGGCCGGGTTGCAGCGGTGGCTGGTCGAGACGCCTCTCCCGCCCCGGGCTGGCCGGGTGCGGCCCGGTTCTGCCCGTTACCGGTCACAGAGCACGGCGAACGCGGTCATGACGGTTGTGGGGGAGTTCCTGCGGTTCGTTGCTGTGCACGGCTGGGTGCGGGCCGAGACGACGGCGTTGCTGTCCCAGCCGAAGTTGCTGCGCTTCACCCCGCCGGGCTTCGATACCGGCGAATCGGGCCAGCGGCGCCAGGTCGAGGCGGCCGCGTTCCGCTTCAAGGTCACCGAGCCGGGCTATGAGGACCTCAGCGATGAGCAGATCCGCCGGATGATCGCTGCGGCGCCGAGTGCCCGGGACCGTTTCCTGATCGCGCTGCTGGCGTGTACGGGGCTGCGGATCGGTGAGGCGCTCGGGCTGCACCGCGGCGATATGCACCTGCTGGCCTCTTCCCGCGTGGTGGGTTGCGGCGTGGAGGGTCCGCACGTGCATGTCCGCCGCCGTATGGACAACCCCAACCGGGCCCTTGCGAAGTCCCGGCATCACCGCTTCGTGCCGGTCACCGCCGATCTGGTCGCGCTGTATACCGACTACCAGTACGAACGCGACGAGGCGGCGGAGTCGGAGATGGTGTTCGTGAATCTGTTCCGTGCGCCGCTGGGCCGGGCGATGTCGTACCCGAATGCCAAGGAGATGTTCGACCGGCTGGCGCGCACCGTCGATCATGCGTGCCGTCCGCACATGCTGCGTCACTCGGCGGCGACGCGCTGGCTGCGTGACGGTGTCGACCGCGATGTGGTGCAGCGGCTCCTGGGCCACGCCTCGCCGTTGTCGATGGAGCGCTACCGGCACGTCGACGACGCTGAGGCGCGGGCGGCGGTCGAACGTGTCGGTTCTCTGAAGGAGCGTCGATGAGCAGCATCTCGTCCGCGTTGTCGCGGCTGCCCGCGCCGCGCTCCGAAAACGCGGGGGATCTCGACGGCGGGGGATGGGCTGCGTGGCTGCGGGGTCATCTCGATCCCGCCTGGCGGACCAGTGAATGGCGGCAGGACTGCTGGCTGTTCACCGGCAGTGTCCACGAGCCGCGCAGCTCGGTTGCGCTGTGCCGGACGGAGGCGTGCGACACCGTGGTCTCGCCGGCCAACATCTTCTGCCCTTTCTGCAAGGAGGAGCAGAAACGGTCGCCGCTGCCCGACGCGGAGTTCGCACGGGCCTTCGTGCCGGTGCGCAACCGGGTTGCCTTCGGTGGTGTTCCGCAGCAGTGCAACTTCACGAAGGACGGGCAGCGCTGTGTCCGGCCCCGCCACTGCAAAGAACTGTGCGCCACGCACTACACCCAGTGGAAAACCCACACCACCCGCAAGACCGTCGGCCGCTGGGAGGACACCGCCGTCCCCTACACGGAGACCCCTGCCTGCCCGGCTCCTGCCTGTCCGCTGCCGGGCCTGTACGGCCGGGGCCTGTGCCGGCATCACGCCAAGCGTTTCCGTGAGCACCGACGCACTCACCCGGACGCGGCCGTGGTGCCGTGGGCGGCGCAGCAGCCCCCGTATCTTGCCCCGCACCAGTTCAGTCTCCTGTCGTTGCCCGAACTGCTGCGCTGGGAGGTTCTCTACGGTCTGCAGCAGGTGGACCCGTGGCTGCGGATCTTCGAACCCCCGCAGGTGCGCCGCATGGTGCGGGACCTGGCTGATACCGGCACGCTCATCGACGGCATTACGGACCAGCAGATGTGCCCGCGTTCCACTGTCGCGGTCCTGCGGATGCTCGGCCGCGTGCGTACGGCGGTCCGGGCGGGCCATGCGCAGTACACCGGCACCGCTCCGGCGCAGGACGACGTCCTGGATCTGCGTGCGCTCGGCCAGCGCTCCCGTACCCCGGCCGGTATCCGGCAGCCCAAAACCGTTGATCTGCGCACCATCCGGCAGCCGTGGCTGCGCGGCCTGCTGCGTACCTGGACCGTCCAGCAGCGCCCGGGAGCGGACGAGTTCGCCCGCACGCTGCGCGGCGTGGAGCTCGCCTCCCGGGCTCTCGCGCAGCGCCCGGGAACCGACGACCCCGCACGGCTTCGCTACGACGACGTCACCGCCGTGGTCGACGTGATCCGCACCGCACTGAAACGGGACGGCGAACCGGCCGGCTGGAACTACCGCATGTCCATCGCCAGCCACTTCTTCGCCCTGATCGACTACGGCCGCCGCTCAGGTATCGCCGACACCCTCTCGGCTGCCTTCGTCCGTGATCCCGCCTTCCACCGCATCCCCGAACAGGAGGCCAACGAGGACGAGATCGGCAAGGCGATCCCCGAACCGGTGGTCCGCCAGCTCGACGCCCACCTCCACCTCCTCGGCCAGGGCCGGGCCCGCGGCCAGCGCACCCTCGCTCCCGACGACCTGAAGCTGATGTACCGCACGCTGTACATCCTGCTCGGAGACACCGGGCGGCGGCCCCTGGAAGTCTGCTCCCTGCCCCGCGACTGCCTGGAGACCCGCAACGACCAGATCAGTCTGGTCTGGAACAACCACAAAGCCCGCCGCCACCGCAGGCGCCTGCCCATCACCACGTCCACCGCTCAGGCCATCCGTACCTGGCAAGAACGCCGAGAACAGCTTGAGACCAGCCTCCCGCCCACCGGCGCCGACTACCTCTTCCCCGCCCTCACCCACCTCGCCACCCGCCCCTACCTGCACACCAGCTACCTCGGCGAGACCCTGCGCCACTGGGTCGGCTCCATCCCCCACCTGCACGGCGAAGGCACCGACGCACAGGGCAACCCGCTGCCTTTCGACCGCTCCCTCATCTACGCCTACGCCTTCCGCCACTCCTACGCACAACGCCACGCCGACGCCGGAACCCCCCTCGACGTCCTGCGTGAACTGATGGACCACAAGTCCGTCAGCACCACCCAGCGCTACTACACCGTCTCTCTGAATCGAAAACGCGACGCCGTCACCAAGCTCGCCGCCCACGTCGTCGACAGCCACGGCCGCCCCAGCCCCAGCTCCGAGACCGCCTACGAGCTGCGCTCTGTCGCCGTCCCCTACGGCGGATGCACCGAACCCAGCAACGTCAAAGCCGCAGGCAGCTCCTGCCCCACCCGCTTCCAGTGCGCCGGCTGCGGTTTCTACCGCCCCGACCCCTCCTACCTTCCGGCGATCGAACAGCACATCAACGAACTGCGCGCCGACCGCGAAACAGCCCAGGCCATGGACGCCGCCGAATTCGTCATCACCGCCTTCACCGCCCAGATCACCGCCTACGAGCAGGTCATCGAACGCATGCGCCGCCGCCTCGCCGCCCTCCCCGCCACAGAACGCCAGGAGATCGAGGAGGCCAGCACCATCCTGCGCGAAGCCCGCGCCGGCAACACCCACACCCTCCTACCGCTCATCACCGTGTCCAGGACCGACCCGGCATGAACCCTCACGGCAACCCGGACACCCTCGCCCAGGCCCGCCGCCGCACCAGCCTCGACAAACGCCAGCGAGCCCTGACCGCACTCACCACCCTGGAACAACAGGGCAAGAAGATCACTCACACCGCGGTCGCCCGCACCGCCGGCGTCTCCACATGGCTCACCTACACCGAAGGCATCCGCGAGCACATCGAAGCCGCGCAACAACGCCAGCACCCCACCACCCCCTCGCCCGCCCGCACCCGCAGCACCACCGCCACGCTGCGCACAGAACTCGAGCTCGCCAGGCAGGAGATCCGGACCCTGAGGGAAGACAGGGACCGGATGAGGAAGGCCATCCAGCACCAGCTCGGGCAGCAACTCGACGCCCTCGACACCGGGCACCTGACCGCACGCGTCGACGAACTCACCAGGACCAACCAACGGCTCGAAGACAGCCTCCAGCAGGCCACCGACGACAACCACCGCCTCCAGGCCCGCGTGGACACCCTGGAAACAGACCTTGCGGCAGCACGCACCAGCCTCCGACGGATGATCCGAGAGGAGAACACCAACCGCTGAGGCGGGTCCAAGCACCCGCAGGCCACGCCACGCCTCAGCAACCCGGCAGAGCCTGCTGCTAGGCCCACTCGACTCCGAGTTCGGCGAGTGCGGTGCGCTGGTCGTGGGTGAGTTTGTCGCGGCGGCTCTTGGTGTTGGAGATCCATACGCCGAGCTTGTGCTGGTGTTCCTGGCCATCGATGACGACGGCTTCGACGTGCCCTCTTGGTACTGCCTTGTGGGCGCCCTCGCGCTGGATCCACTGTGTGAGGGCCGCGAGACCGCGTTGGAAGGCTGCCGCCTTCCCCCCGCCGTTCGCGGACGGGGCCGGGGCGGGCGGTTCGGCGGGTTGCACGCCCAGGGCCGCCAGTCGGCGCCGCTGCTCTTCGGAGAGCTCCGCCCAGCTGTGACGCTGCCGGTGCAGCCATTTGCCGAGGTCGTCGCCTTCGAACTGCACGCCCGGCTCAATCTGCGGCAGGAGGCCGTCGGGTTCGCCTGCGGCGAGGTCGGCGATGACGCGGTAGTGGCGCTGCCAATCCAGTGACCAGCGGCAGTTCCAGTCGGAGTCGATCGCGGCCAACTGCGCGGCCCGCGTTGCAGCGCGTTCGGGGTTCTTGCCGAGGCCGTGGGGGCGGCGGAGGTTGGCCATGTGCTCCCCGACCGGGACCAGTTCACTGTCGGCGTTGCCCCAAACGGCGTCGCGTCGAGGGGCGAGGTGGCCGTGGGCACGCCGGTAGGAGCGCAGAACGGCGAGTTTGGTCTCCCAGGCTTCCTCGCCGGGTTCCCACACCATCCCGGCCTCGTCGAGCAGTTCCTTGCGGTGGCCGTCGAGTTCACCCGCGCGGTAGGTGCGCCGCTGCTGGTGCACCCACCGCCCCAGCGGGAACGCCTTGGTGACGCCGGCCTCGGTCTCGGTGTCGTACGGGACTGCGTACAGGCCGGTGATGTGGTTGTCTTTCCGCCAGTGCAGCAGGGCCTGGTAGCCCTCCAGCCAGACCAGGGACTCGGGCCGGAAGACCCGCGTGCGCAGGAACGCGGCGATCGTGGCGGCGTCCCGGGGAGAGGAGAAGCGCAGCAGCGCGGACTCGGCAGCGGCGTCGGTGTCGTCCTGCTCCTGGTCCTCGCCCACTTCGCCGCCGGCCCCGACAATCCGCCCGTCCTCGTCCCGCTTCAGGTGCACGTACCGTTGCCCGCTGCTCAGCGCCCGGCTGGCGAGCTGTTCGACGAGGCGTTCCGAGTGCGAGCGCAGGCCTTGGAGGACGGCTACGAGGGGTGTGAACGAGGCGGAGGCGACCATGTCGGTCGGGTCCTCGCCGGGCTGGAGGAAGACGGGCACGATGATCCGGGCGGTCTTGGCCGTGCCGTCGGGGTTCGGTCGCAGTGCCCGGCCGATGTTCTGGACGATCTCGACCTGGGAGCCGCGGGTGTCGGCGAAGCAGATCGCCTCCACGCCGCGCTCGCCGACGATGTCGACGCCCTCGCCCAGGACCCGCACGCTGGCCAGGAAAGCCCGGTGCACGCGCTTGTTGCCGGCATCGATGCCGTCGGCGAACTGGCGCAGGACCTCCCGGCGTTCGGCGACGAGGTGGTCACCGCACAGCCATGCCGACCAGACACGGTCCGGCGGTACGTGGCGGCCGGCCTCAAGCTGGTAGAACTCCGCGTCGATCGACGACTTCGGCAGCAAGTCCGCGTCGGCCAGAACATCGTGGGAGACCTCGGCCGCGTACAACTCGGCGGCCGTCTGCGGCATCTTCTCCGCGAACGCCACCGCCTCCTCCACCCGTTGGTGGAAGGTCATGACCGTGTGCAGGTTCCGCGCGGCGGCGTGCTCCAGGAGCGCCGTCTGCAGCAGAGCGAGGCGCCGGCCCCGCTGCGCTTCCTCCGACTCCCCGAGGACGGGGGAGGGATCGTGGATCTCCAGCACGTCGATCTCGAACCCGGCGAGGATGCCCCGTTCGATCGCCTCGGACAGTCCGAGTTCGTAGATCCACTCGCCGTACGGGCCGTCCGGGTCGGACGCCATGGTGGCGATCTCCAGCTCCCGCCCTTCCCGGCCGCGCTGCGGGCGGGGCGGTGCGAGGATGCGGGGGGTGGCGGTGAGGTAGAGCCGGAAGTCCGCCGGGATGCGGGTGTTGTCGTGGACAGCCGCCCACGGCCGCCCAAGATCACCGGCGGTTGAGTGGGCTTCGTCGACGACAGCGAGGTCGAACGGGGCCATTGACTGTCCGTACAGCCGCTCCCCACCGGCCAGAGCGGCCTCCAGCGGCCCGCGTACCTTCGCCCCGCCCGTGATGTCCTCGGGATCCTCGCGGTCCACGAGCGAGGCGTACGTCGCGAACACCACCGCCGGCCCGTGCCCCGCCCACAGCGCCAGCTGGATCGGGTGGGTGGTCGTCCGTACGTCCAACTGCTCCAGGACGTCGTCCTTCTCCAGCGAGCACACCGCGACCATCGGCCCGTTGTGACCGACCCTCCCCCACGCCTGGGCGGTCTGCACGAGCAGATCGAGGGTGGGGACCATGACGAGGATCCGCCCCCCACGGAAGCACTCCAGCGCAGCCCACGCGGCCGTGATCGTCTTTCCGGAGCCGGTCGCTGAGACCACCGTTGCACGCAGCCCATGGGCAGGCGCGGATGACCGTACGGGGAAGCCCGCCCACGCGCGGATCTGCGAGACGGCCTCCGCCTGGTGTTCCCGAAGACTGATCACGACGCATCTCCCGCCTGGCCGGCAGGCTCGGGGCTGTCCTGCTGCTCCGGGCTCTGGGGCGGCGGCTGCTGTAGCGGGGGAGTCTGCTGCTTGCGGCGCCGGCGCAGTTCGCGCTGCGCCTGGGCGCGGGCGCATTCGCGGGTGCAGTACTTGATGCCGCTGGTGCGGTTCTGCCCGTACTCGGCGCGGCCTCGCTGGCGTACGAAGCTGCGGCGGCAGGTCTCGTTGGCGCACTCGCGGATGGTGGCGTCCTCGGCGAGGTGGTTGTAGAGCTGGAGGAACGCCACCGCGAGGATGGTGGGGTAGCGGTCGTCCAGGCCGCCGATGCCGATGCTGAACCGCTTCAGGGCGGCGTTCAGCTCACTCTCCAATTGCATGATCCTGAATTCCAGGGCGAGCTCGCGCAGGTGGTCCAGGTCGCGCGGCCACACCTCCTCCTGGTGTGTGTTCTCGGCACGCCACTGGGCCAGTTGTTCTTCGGAGACCTCGGGCTCGACGAGCGCGTCGAGGCCGCCCTCGCGGCGCAGGGCCAGCCAGGTAGTGATGGCGGCCTGTGCCTCCGTCATGTAGAGCGTGGCCAGTTCGCCGTGCAGGGCGAACGGCGCGCGGGGGTGTTCGTGCTCGACGAGTTCCTTGAGCCGCTCGTACTCGTCTTCGTCCCAGCTGCCGGTGTTGATGTTGCCGCCGAGGTGTCCGTAAGTGCGCATCAAGGCGGCCACGGCGTCGAGGTCCTCGGGGTCGACCTCCATGAACTCGCGCAGGTAGAAGTCCTCCGGCACGGGGACCGTGTGCGAGCGGGATGGGATCTGCGGGGTCCAGACGATCCACTCGCCGTCGGCCCGCGCCCCGTGCAGAGGCATCAACTCCGGTGTCGGCACCGGAGTTCCGGGCCAGAGCGTGGGACGAAAGCGTGGGTCAACGTATGCCGCCATGAGGGGCATCATAGCCATAGAGGGGGTAGTACGAATAGTGAATGCTTCGTATCACGACCAGGGATCGCGGAACTTACCCGAGGGGGAACCAGGGTGACGCAGTGGCAGGACCGCCAGGCGATAGGCGAAGCCCACGAACGTCGCGTGGCGGCCGCTCTGCGCGCCCGTGGCTGGACCGTCCAGCCCTGCGGACAGGGCACCTACCCGCCCGCCGTGCAAGAAGCTCTGCGCCGAACCCGCTCCGCCCTGCGACAGTTCCCCGACCTGATCGCCGCCCGCGGCGCCGACCTCGTCACCATCGACGCCAAAGACCGCATGCCCAGCACCGACACCGACCGCTACGCCATCAGTACCGACACGGTCAACGCCGGCCTCCTCTTCACCGCGGCCCACGCACCCACCCCGCTGTACTACGTCTTCGGCGACCTCAAGGTCCTCACTCCGGTCGAAGTCGTCCACTACACAGCCCACGCCCTGCGCCACCACAGCGGAGCCTTCCACCTCGTACGCACAGAGCGAGCGCACCGCTTCGATGACGTTTTCGGATCGGCAGGCTCGCTGGCCGCGGCATAGGAGTTGCCGTTTACCAAGAAGGGCGTGAACACGACAGCCGCCCGCGGGCCGACAGCGCCAACTGGGCGGGTTGGTGGTGCGCACCCCCGAGGTTCTCCACGACCGCGCTGCCTTCCAGCCGAGCACACGGCGACCATTGAGGCGGTGTGGCTGCGCTGCGCCGGGCCTGGGCAGTCTCAACGACTAGGTTCCAAAGTCGGCGCCAGCGCGCCCCACGAGGCAAAGACAGTGGGGCGTAGGTCGCTACTGCGACCTACGCCCCACTGGCGTGAGCGACCTGCGCCAACAAGTCGCCCGTGCCTTCGTCGCCGTGTGCAAGTCCGGGTCAGAGACTGAAGTGCCCAACGACTAAGGTCCCAGCCCTCACGGGCTCGCGTTCAGGATGTCATCTATCTTCTGTTCGGTGTGCGCCGAAGGCGCTGCCTTCTCCCTGCCAAGCAAGACAGATTCTGAACAAAATTGCTCTGACCTGCCAACATGCTTACCCCATGGACGGGGTTCTTAAGTACACCGGAACGGCGGCGTGTATACAGCCCCTTAAAAAAGGGTGCAAATTGTTCGAGAGTCGTTCACAGCAGAATGGACACGGCCTGCGCAAGTGAGCCAGCATTAGGGCGCCAGTTCACCTTGGCGCCAACCAGGGTCTGGCGGTCGATCAAGTCCGGGTCAGTGAAGCGTAGTTGCACGCTTCCTTCAAGAGACTGAGGTGCTCACACCTGTGTTGTGGCAAATGACCTTCAACCTCAACGTGTTGCCCTGCAGCGGCATCGAGCTCCCCGTTCGTGCCGATGGTGATGCTGTCGCAGCCAGCGCCGCAGCGATCTGGCTGCTGGTGGTGATCTTCCTAGCCGTCATCATGCTCATTCTTGGCGGCTGGGAGCCGGCAGTCTCTGTCGGTATCGGCGGATGCGCTGGCGTGCTTGCAGCGAAACCGCGTCCTGCGCTCACCTGATCTCTATCTGCCGGGGTCAGCGTACTGACGCTGGCCCCGGCAGATTCGGCATACATAGGGGAGCGTCTATGGGGCGGCACGCCAAAGATTTACCAACGGATCACGTGAATTCACGCGTCGTTGATTTTGCTGCGGCACTACGGCGGTTGAGAAGGAAAGCAGGACAACCTACTCTCGCCGTCATGGCAAAGCAGTCCGGATTCTCGACTGCCTCTCTCTCGGCGGCAGCTGGAGGATACGTTTTGCCGTCATGGCGTGTAACCACGGCCTACGTGGAGGCTTGCGGAGCAGATCCACAAACATGGCGTGGTCGATGGGAAGCCGTGAGGCGGGAACTGAGACCCCAGGAATTCATGAGTGACGAATCTGTCGATTCACTCAATCTCGACCCAGAGCAGAGGCGTAGAGCTTCATGGAAGCGAACCTGGGAACGATGGGATAGGACAGGAGTGATTCTTCCCCCTCACCGCGCCGAGACGGCATTGTACCTCAGGATTGCATTGCAATCCTTGCGAGCCTATCGCTCTCTCTCCCTGCGTCAGCTGGCACAATTGATGCCGTATTCTCATTCGACTGTGGCCGCCGCGCTGTCGGGTGCGAGGCCCGTATCTGCCCAGTTCCTCAGTAACTTCCTGCAGGCGTGCGGAGCCACGACGTTCTCAGAGAGAGTCAGTTGGTTGAATCTCCTGGCCTCTGCTAATCCAGATCAGCAGAGGGCGGCGGAAAGCTCTATCGCTGCCAGTGCCAAGGCCAGTGGAGGGAGATTTATTGCTGCCCAAAGCTGGCGGTCGGCTCTCCCGACAAGCAGCGAAATAAGCAGACTCAAGAGTTTTTCCATCCGTAAGCGCTCGGAACACCTTCGAGATTGGCTCATGGCGAATCTCAGCAACAGCGAGAGGCGCGCCCTGTACCGAAGGGCGGAGAAGGTGACGAGAGTCAGTGCGGCTCAGCTAAGCTTGTTTGAGCGAGGGGAATGGAATTTGACGCTCAAGCAGCTAAACTATTTTGTAAAAGAAGCCCAGGTTCATGGATTCGAAGACATCGACCCGGTAATTGAATCAGGATACG
>NZ_WPNZ01000034.1 GCF_009755605.1 Streptomyces typhae | reverse complement strand
TTTCAACCGCCTCAAGCAGTGGCGCGGCATCGCGACCCGCTACGACAAGACCGCCGAGTCCTACCAGGCAGCCGTCACTCTCGCCTCGCTCCTGATGTGGGCGTGACATTTGAAGACAACTCCTAGCGCCCCCGCCACCCCCACCAACCCCGACAACCTCACTCCGGGATCGTGTGCCTGAGCCGGTGTCTTCGCAGGCATGACCGGACCAGCGAGCGATCAGCCGCAAGCACCTCTGCTTTCCGGCGTCATCCGCTGCTTCCCGCCGTCATCTGTCCGGCTGGCGGCTTTTCGGTGGGGCCGTCAGCCGTGAGCATCGTTGAATGTCCAGCATCAATCAGACGGCGCGTCAGAAAGACGGCGGAGGCGGGCCGGTGGTGTCCGCGAGTACCGATGTGGTCCCGGCGCCGGATCGGTTCGACTGGTGGGCCGAGATGGTCGGCACCGAGGTCATGCCCGTGACGATCCGCAGCCCGCACGCGCCCCGCTTCAGGGGCAGCGTGGAGGCCGTGGGGATGCCGCACAGCCAGGTGGCCGCCTTCACCTTCTCCCCGATGGTGGCCCGCCGCTCTCCCCAGCAGATCCGCCGCCATGACCCGGAGGAGTACTACCTGGTCCTCGTCCACGGGAGCCCCATCCGGCTGGAGCAGTCCCGTGGCGTCGCCTGTCTCGGGAGCGGCGACATGAGCCTGTTCACCACTTCGGCGCCGCTCGTCTGCGACTTCCTCGACCGAGGCCGGCAGTCCCGCCTGACGCTGCTGCGGCTGCCGCGAACGGTCCTGCCGCTGGCCGGTGGCCGGGCGGACCGGCTGCTGGCCGAGCGCCTGTCCACGCGGGCCGGGTCGGGCTCGGCGGCGCTGCTCGGCTCGTACCTGTCCGGACTGCCGGCAGCCGCCCGCGACTGCGGCCCGGCGGAGTTGGCCCGGCTCGGTGCGATCGGAGTCGATCTGGCCGCGACCGTACTGGCGGGGCGTCTCGACGCCCAGGACACGCTGCCACCGGAGACCCGCAAGGCCGCGCTCCGCACCCGGATCAAGGTCTTCATCGAGCAGAACCTGGGCGATCCGGAACTGCGTCCAACGGCCATCGCCGCCCACCACCACCTCTCCGTACGCAGTCTCCACCTCCTGTTCCGGAACGAACCGGAGACCGTGGCCGCCATGATCCGGCGCCTGCGTCTTGAGCGCTGCCGCAGGGACCTGACCGATCCGGCGTCGGCCGCGCGCACCATCGCCGCGACGGCCGCCCGCTGGGGCTTTCGCCACCCCGCGGACTTCAGCCGCGCCTTCCGCAGGGCGTACGGATTCCCGCCGAGCGAGGTGCGCGCCCGGGAACGGGCGGGTGCGCGTGCGCCGGATGCTCATCATGTGTGCGCTCGTTGCTGAGGATCGTCGGGCCACCGCAGGTCACAGTGAACGCACAGCAATCCAGCGACTCCAGGAGGGGACATGCGCAAGAGGATCGCAGCGTGCGTCGCGGCGACAGCGGCCGTATTCGCACTCGCCGCGCCGACGGCGGCGAGCGCCGACGAGACCCGCGTCACCAAGGTGGCGGGCGTGGAGGGCCTGTACCGGCTCAGTGGCGGCGACTACGGCGCTCGGGCCTGGTCCGAGTGCGGTAGCGGCTCGTGTTTCTTCCAGAACGACGACGGCGGGGGCTGGTTGTGGGTGGTGCCCAGCTGCGGCCACCACAAGGTGCCCTCGTGGTTCCAGGACCGGGCGAGTTCGGCCTGGAACCGGACGCCCACCCGCATCCACATCTACAAGCACAGCGACTACAGCGGCTATCTGGGCACGGTCCCCGGCTGGTTCAAGGACAACCTCGCGCGGGCGGACGAGGACGTGATGAGCTCTGTCTTCGCGGACTGCTGAGGGCTGACTGACGGGGCTGGTCCGGCGACCTGCCGGTCCAGCGGCCTACCGGTCTGTCTGCCGATCTGTCGGCCGTCCGGCCCGGCGGCCTGCCGGTTCTGTCGATCCGTACGTGTCCTGCCGTCATCGCTTGGTGGGCGCATGAGGAGGGCGCCCGGGGTGCCCGGTGATCGGGCTGAACTGACCGACGGAGGGGGCCGGTCAGTCGGCGCTTTCTGGCCACCCCACGGCGCTGGGATCCGCCAGCCGGGCAGTCCGAGAACCGGGCCCGGTGTCCTGGCACGAGGGCAGAAGAGCGGAAGGGCAGTAGGGGGGAGGGCCGGGGAGGCGAGGGTGGCGAACCCAGCCCTCGTTTCTCCGCCGCCGAGGCGGAAAGCGGCTGATTGACCCGGCACAGCTCGTGCGGTTACCTCCGGGTGAGGCCCCGGCACAGGGCCGGGGCAGGTGTTGTCTGGGGGGAACATGCACTTCCGAAGACGGGTGGGTGCCCGAGGCACGAGATTGTCCGCGGTGGCGGCCTCAGCAGTCACAGCCATCACAGCCGTCATGACAGTCATGGCAGTCACAGCGGTGACGGCGCTCGCCGGAGCGTCCTTCGCGGTGTCGGCCGAGCAAGCACCACCCAAGCCGCGAATCGAGCGGGTGAGTGTCACAGCCGACGGCAAGCAGGGCCAGGGCGCGTCCGCCTACGGTGGGCTCAGCGCCGACGGCAACGTCGTGAGCTTCTACTCCATGGCGAAGAACTTCGGCCCTCTCGCCCACAAGGACAAGTTCGAGCTGTACGTCAAGGATGTGCGCAACGGAAAGCTGACCCAGGTGCACGCCCGGGACTCGGGCGCGCCCAAGGCATCGTGGACGGGCGAGTCGTCACTCAGCGCGGACGGCAGCCGCCTGGCCTTCGCCGCGGTCAGCGAGGTCGACGGGAGCCAGGGCGACAAGGGTGAGGTCGGCGAGGTCTACGTCCGTGATCTCGGCAGCGGTCGCACCGAGAAGGTGAACGTCGGCGTGCCCGAGGACTACGCGATCGTCGGACGGTCTCCGTCCATCAGCGCGGACGGCCGCTATGTGGCGTTCCTGGCGGACCATCGGCCCTGGTGGCCGGAGTACGGAGCCGGTGCGACGCGCGTCTACGTACGCGACCTCAAGGAGGGGGTCACCCAGCGGGTGAGCATCTACCCGCCCGACTACCGGCAGGCCAAAAGGCCCGTCATCAGCGCGGACGGCAGTGTGGTGGCCTACGAGATGCACGCCGGGGGCCACAGCGGACCGCCCCACCGCGATCTCTACGTCACCGACCGCACGACAGGGCAGACCGAGAAGGTCGACGTCCCCCATCACGGGTTCTCGTGGAACGCTTCCTACCTCGCTGACATCAGCCCCGACGGCGACAGCGTCGCCTTCCAGACGTGGGCGGACAACCTCGTCCCCGACGACACGAACGAAAAGACGGACGTCTTCGTCCGCGAGTGGCGTGCGAAGCAGACCTGGCGGCAGACGGCGACGACCGCCGGCCAGACGGCCACAGGCGGCACGTTCAGCGCTGACGGCCAGCACCTGCTCTTCAACGACGGCATGAACGTCAGCGTGCGCGACCTCCGGACGGGGGAGGTACGCACGGTGCTGTCAGGTGCCGAGAACGCCAGTCCCGACGCGGACGCCCGCCGGATAGCGTTCACCTCGTCCAAGAACGACTTGGTGCCGGGCGACACGAACAAGGCGTCGGACGTGTTCCTGCTGCGGCGGTAAGGGCTCGGCGCGACCGCGTCACCGGGAAGGACCGGCGAGATCGAGAAGGACCGGTGAGATCGAGCGGGACTGGCGAGACCAGGGAGGACCGGCGAGACCAGGGAGGACTGGCGAGGGTGAGGTCGAACGGCCCGACCTCACCCTCACAGTTCCGTTGACTGGTCAACGCCAGTGGTTGTTGCTGGTGTGGTCGCCTGCGAGCCAGCGGGAGAGGTCGGCGTGTGCTGTGGCACGCCGCTCGGCGTCGATCTTCTCCACGTCGGGGTGGTCGACGACGAACTCCAGTATCAGCCCGTTGGGGTCCGTGACGTACAGCGAGACGCAGTACCCGTGGTCGATCACGTGGGCGTTCGTCTCCGCGTAGCCGGCCGCGGCGACGCGTTCCCGCACGGCCTCCTGGGCCTCCGCCTCGACCTTGAAGGCGATGTGGCGTAGCGGCGTGGAATCGATGTCGGTCTTGAACTCCGCCTGGTCCTCGGGGTTCGCGAACTGGAAGAAGGCGAGCGCGCTGCCGTCGGCCATGCCGTACAGGGTGTGACTGTAGGCACGCTCGGTCCCGGACAGCACCTCGCGCTCGGTCCATGTGGCCACGAGGGGCAGGCCGATCACGTCCTCGTAGAAGCGCCGGTTGGCTTCTTGGTCGTCGGTGATCCAGGCGTTGTGGTGGAGGCGGAGCGGCGGCAGTGTCTGGCTCATGACGGTCATCTCCCTTGGTCGGGTGGGATGTTGGGCCGGAGATTTGGGTGGTGGTCGCCGACCTGTTCACCAGCATGCCGCGCATATAGGTTGAACGTTAAATCACTTTAGGCCATTGTGCGTGCAGGAGAGTGGGCAGCCCGTCGGTCGGAACGGGTGGGGGCGAGGGGGCGGCGGGGCTCCTCGCGCGAGGGCCCGTGACCGGGGCTTCTCGTGCCTGGCCTGCCGGGAGCTGGGTCAGATCACGCGGAACAGGTCCGCGGCCGCATGGACATCGGTGAAGTCCTCGATGGAACGGAGGTTGTCCGACAGGGCGTCGAGGACGGAGCCCGCCGCGGCAGCGGGCGGGGCCCCGATGGCCACGCCGAAGACGCGGAAGCCGAGCAGCCGTTTGGCTTCGTTCCAGCCGCGCGTCCACTCCTCGGTGACGCCGCACTCGTCGTCGGTGAGCATCACGATGTCGCCGCGCGTGCGGGCAGCGTCGTTGAACTCCTCCTCCAGCAGCTCGGCAGCCGCCGTCAGAGGCGTCTGGTAGCTGGTGCCCCCGCCGAGGAAGCTCTCCGCGAAGTCGAGCACCTGGGCGGTGTCGGCGGGCGGACCTGCCGGGAAGCGGAAGACCTGGATCTTGTCGGCGGCGGAGAAGAGAATGCCGACAAAATCACGTCCCGCGTGCCGGGCCTGGTCGAGAAGGGCCAGGGCGCATGCCTTGGCCCAGGCCTCCCGGGTGACTCCGCCGGGTCCTTCCACGTACATGGAGTGCGAGGTGTCGACGCACGCGACGATGGCACCCCGGCCGGTGTCCTGCTCGCCCTGGCTGTCGTACAGCATCAGTTCCCCGGCGGCGTAACGCGCGGCGAACAGCGCACGCGACCCGGGCAGGCCGAGGTTGGCCAGCTCGGAGGGGATGACACGGGAGAGATCGTCGCCGAGCGTGACACCGACCAGCTCGCCGTTGGCGTTCTCCACTTTGCGGGCGCGCTCACCGTCGGCCATCTGCCGGAAGCGGCCGATCAGCTCGGCCCAGCGGGCGAGACGGCTGGTGCGAAGGCGTTCGGCGAGCCGGGCGCGCTCGCCGAAGGACATGCGCTCCAGCGCGCCCGATCCGACGCCCCACGCGCGCATCATCGCGGCCTCTTCGCGTACGACTTGAGCGGCTCTTGCGGCGGCGTTCCGTGCGGTGGCGCGCCAATGGGGGAGGCGGCCCCGGCGAAGGGTTGCGCGGCGTCGTCCTCCGCGGTCTGGCGCGCGGTGCCTGCGGGGTGTCCGCTCTCCTGCGGAGGCTGCGGAGGCTGCGGCGTCTGCGGCGTCTGCGGCGTCTGTGGGATTTGCTGGTGCTGCTGGGTCTGGCGTTGCACCTGCTGGATGGTCCAGGGCGGCTGCTGGACCTGCTCCTGCGCGTCGTGGGAGCGTTCAAGGATCCGGCGCAGCGCGGCTGCCTGGGCGAGTACGGCCATGGCGGCGGCATACGGGTCGCCGACCGTCTCCCGGCGCAGGTCGGCGAACTCCGGTGCGCCCACCAGCGCCGTGATGATCTGGTGGTTGACCAGCCGGCCGGGGTGCATCTCCGTGCGGTCGCGCAACCGGAGGCCGACTTTGTACGCGGCCAGGAACGCGTCGGCCAGCAGGTCGGTGGAGCAGGCGTGACGCGCCTCCAACTCCTCGGCCAGTTCACGCAGGCCGGCCGACTGCTCGTACGTGTCGCGCCACGTGAACCGGTCGAAGCGGTCCGCGACGACGGCAGTGGTGTGTCGCACCTGTCCCACCCTCGCGGCGGTGTCGGAATCCATCCCGGCCCCGACTCCGAACCCGGCCCGGACTCCGACCTCGCCTCCGAACCCGGCCGCGACTCCGAGCCCGATTTCGATTTCCTCGCTGTTCACAGCTGGGCCTGCACCGTACTCGCGTCCATGCCGAGGGCCTCCGTGAGGACACGGGCGCGAACGGCGCGCTGGCGGCCGGTGACCCGGTCGATGGTGGCGGTGGAGCGACCCGCGACGGCAGCCTCCTCGCGTAGCTTCTCCAGCCGCTTGCCCGCCATGGCGAGTTTGTTGTGCGCCTTCTTGATGACCCATTCGCTCAGCGCCTCGCGCGACTGGCCTGCCATGGAGTCGAGTTGGGTCTCCAGCTCCTCGATCGTGTCGGCGAGGTCGAGAGCCTCCTTGGCGTCGGGATTGACCAGGTGCAGCACCTCGCGCTCGACGGTCGGACGCTGGGCGGGGGAGTCCCACAGCACATGGGTCAGCACCGACAGGTCGGTCTCGCCGACCGCCGGGCGGCCGTCCAGATAGGCGGACGCCTGGAGCAGGCCCACCGCCTGCCGCCAGCGGCGGTCGGAGGCGATGAGTTCCTTGCGGCGCAAGGCTGCCCGCAGCGTGCACACCGCGTCCACGATCGCTTCGGGTACCTCCACGGCAGGGACACTCTCGGCCACAGCGTGCTGCAGTGCGGTCAGTTCGACTGTCGTACGAGTCGACGCCTCAGGGCGCTTGACGGCGGAGCGGACCAGAGCGGCGAAGTTCGAGGGGTCTTCCAGGTACCCGACTTCGATCCGTACGAGGAGCCGGTCGTAGATCGCTGCTGTGTCCTCGCCGCTCGGCAGTTCGTTGCTCGCCGTGATGGCTCCGACGAGGGGGCAGTGGATCGGTTCGCCGCCGCTCTCGGGGTGGTAGATCCGTTCGTTGAGGTAGCCCAGGGTCTCGTTCAGCGCCGCCGTGGAGCACTTGAAGATCTCGTCGATGAACGCGATGTGCGCGGTCGTGGCGCGGCCGTCGTAGACCTGGCGGTACTCGCCGCGGGCCAGCGCGGCGACGTCCACGGGCCCGAACATCCTCGTCGGCGCGGTGAACTTCGACAGCAGGATCTCCCAGTACGACGCCCCGGCGACTCTGCCGGTGAGCTCCCGCGCCAGCTCGGACTTGGCCGTTCCGGGCGGGCCGAGCACCAGCGAGTGCCGGCCCGCGAGGAGAGCCGCGAGCAGCGTCCGTACCACTTCGTCCCGCTCGTAGAAACGCTCTGACAGCTCACTGCTGATCGCCCGCAGTCGTCTCGCCGTGTCCAGCCCGGCCGCCTCGCCCGGTGCATCTGGTCCGCCCGGTGTACCCGGTACATCCAATGCATCCATGTTCAGCTCCTTGCCTGTGACAGCCGCGAAGACGTTCAGCGGGGGCCACAAGCCTGTCACCTCGACCCAGTGTTCCTGGAGGCGGGTGTGCCAGTGGCCCGCATGTGCGCCGACCTCGACGCTGAAGTTGTCGAGGTCGGCCAGCGAGTGGGAACCTGTGTGCTGGCCAGCGACTCCGCGCCGTCGGAAGCGCGGAAGCGCGGCGCCCTTGCCGCCGCCGAGTTTCGGAGTTCAGGCAGTGCTTTTCGACATCACCCGCAGCGAACTCGCCGACATCTTCGGCGAGAGTCGGCTCACCACTCTGCCCGCAACCGCCTTCCCGCCGAGCGCCGCGGACACCGAGGGCGCTCGCCTCCTGCAGACCGTCGGCGTTCCCGCCGACACACTCTGGCTGCGCGAGCTCGACGAGGAGCGCGGCACACTGCCCCTCGTGCAGGACGTCGTCGATGTGGAGGAGTTCGAGGACGCCTCACCGGACGCGGGCGAATGGCCGGTCATCGGCTGGCTGCTCAACGCACACCTTGCCCTCGACCCCCGTTCCGGCAAGGTGTACGCCTTCGACGCCGACGAAGAGACCGCGCAGGCACTCCACACCGACGTGTCCTCCCTCATCCAGGTCACCCTCCGGTTCCAGCGCCTGCTGGCGGAGTTCACCTTCAGTAGCAGTAGCAGTAGCAGTAGCAGCGACGACAGCGACGAGGAAGCCGACTTCGAGCGCCTGGAGCGCGAGACCGAACGTATCCGTCAGGAGACGAGCAGTGTCGACCCGCTGCCCTTCCAGGACGACGAGACCGCCTGGACGGTGATCAGCGAGGAGATCGCCTCGGGCCAGCGTTTTGAGGGTGACAGCCCGGGAGCCCGCGCGCTCCACGGCTGATCGTTGGCAGGTTCCCCCCGGGCCTGCGACTGCCGAAGTCCGTGCCCGGCGGAGCAGCCGCCGGGCACGGGCCGTCAGCTGTCCGAGTGGAATGCCCCGTGGACCCGCAGATTGCCTTGGATCGCCACCTGGTCGTCGTTGACGTGCACGAGCCAGTCGGTCCCGTTGCGGACCGACAGACGGCCATTGGCGTTCATCTTCCCGGCAAATGCCGAGTCCCCATGGACGTGCAGATCGCCGTTGACCCGTATCTGGCCGTCGTTGGTGTGCACGATCCAGTCGCCGCCGTTGCGGACCGACAGATGGCCGTTGGCGTTCACCTTCCCGTCGAACTGGGACTCTCCGTGGACGACGAGCCGGTACGTGCCGTCCTCGGTGGTCAGCTTGCCCCTGGCCGTCAGGTCGGCCGCGCGGACCGAGCCGCCGACCTCCAGGTCGCGCTGCGGCCGCAGGTCGCCGTTGACGGTGAGGTCGCGTCCGGCGACGACGTTTCCGGCGGCGTTCAGCTCGCCCTCGGCGTCCAGCCGGCCGTGGACGGTCAGGCGGGGCGGTCCGTCCTGGGTCTCCAGGACGTTGTCGACGGTCAGGCCGCCCTGGAGGGTGAGGCGTTCCTTGACCTGGGCCCGCAGTGTGACCAGGTCGTCGAGGTCGGCCTTGGCGGCGGCGACGGTTCCCCACTGCCGGTTCCCCGCACCCTGGAAGACGTTCAGCCCCGATCCCGGGAACTCGATCCACCCGGGGCTGTCGCCGCGGCCCTGCACCCACTTGGTGATGACACCGTTCAGGTCCGCCTTGTCGGCGTCGACGGTTCCCCACTGGGAATTACCGTCCTTGTAGACCTGAAGGCCGGACTGGGGGAAGGCGATCCACCCGTCGCTCGCGCTGCGGCCCTGCACCCAACCGGTGTTGATGCCGTCCAGATCCGCCTTGTGAGCCGTGACGGTGCCCAGGTCGGTGCCGGTGCCGTGTCCGACCCTGATCCCGGTGGACGGGAACTGGACCCAGCCGGCGTCGTCGCCGCGCCCCCGTACCGACGTGGTGATCACGACGCTGTCGATGTCTGCCTTGTCGGCCGAGAGGGTGCCGGGCGCGTTGGAGTCGTTGTGGATCTGTGCGCCTTGTGCGGTGAAGACGATGCGTCCCTTGGCCGTGGTGCCCTCGACCCACGGGGTGTGCAGTCCGTTGGTGGCGGTGACGCTCTCGAACTCAGGTTCGCGCAGGTGGACGGTGGTGGTGAGGGTGTGCTCCGGCGGCTGCTGCCCCACGGCTGAGGTGGCTGTCAGCGTGTAGGTGGCGTCCCGCTTGGGCTCCTCGCCTGCCGCCGGTGTCCACTCCCAGCCTGCCCCCACCTGCTGCGGCTGGTTCTTCGACAGGCCGTCCGGCCCGTGGATCTCGTAGATGAAGCCGACGGGTCCTTCCCACTGAAGGGCGACATCCTTGCCCGCGGCCACCAGGGACCGCTTCGGACGCAGGTTGCGCGGCACCTTGGGAGCCTGCTTGATCAGGCTCAGCGTCACGGGGGACTCCTCCGGCCAGGGGCCGTTCTGTACGGACTCCGTCACCTGTAGCAGGACCGGTCCGGGTGTGCCGGAGACCGGGAAGCCTTCCAGTGCCAGGATCAGGGAGCCGCTCGCCTTGAAGGGCGTGAGCGGCTGGGGCGCCGAGGGGAACGGAGGGGGCGCGAGCCGAGGCACCACGGTCAGGACGCCCGTCGTGGGGTCCCAGTGGGTCAGCGGCTCCTCGTTCGGCGCCCTCGTCGCGTCCGGCAGGACCCGCACGTCGATCGCCTTGGCGTCGGGCGTCAGGTCTTCCGGCTTCTGGCCGACGGGCACCCGCACCACGAGGGAGTTCCAGGACATCGGTTTGTTCTTCGGGTTGGAGACGACGATGTAGACCGCCCCCTTGGACGTGCCACCCTGCTCCGACACCTGGAGCGGCGCCGGATCGGTGAGGATGTTGTAAGCAAGAAATGCCACCGCTGAAGACCCCCTGGTTGCAGCCGTCACGCCCGCCCTCGCGAAGCGCACTCCGTATGGTCTGTACCGCTGCCCTCCCGGACAACCCAAGCGTCCCGTTGCGTCATATTCGGCGCGAACCAGGCCCGCGCTGGCCGAAACAGGGGGTTATGGGCTGTTCGGGCGCGGGGCAGCGACACGTGCGCCCCGCGCGGTTCGCTGGTGACGTCCCGCGTGCAGACTGCCACGCACAGGCTCGCGGAACCGATGCCGTACATGACGCACAGTCAGCTGCGCGGCATCAGGTCATTCCCTCCGCGGCCGGGCCGTCGCTGCACCCTTGCCGGTGGGCTCCGTCCACATCTCGGTCAGGAGGTCGCCGATGCGTTCGATTGCCGATGCCGTCTGCGCGGGCGGTGCAAGAGTCGTCAGGCGCAGATGCGTGCTGAGAGCACCGTCGTGGCCGAACTGCTCGCCCGGCATGGCCAGTACGGACTTCTCCCGCAGCAGCCGTCGGGCGAAGTCGGTGGCGGTGGTGCCGGCCGGAAGGTCCAACCGCGGGAAGGCGTAGAAGGTCCCGTCCTGAGAGGTGCACCGCAGGCGCGGCTGACGGGCCATCGCGGTACGGGCTGCCGACCGGGCCTGGTGGAGTGCGCCGCCCGGCTCGGTCAGCGCGGCGGCGTCCCGCAGAGCGGGCGCGGACAGCGCGGCCGGAACCGCGTACTGGCCCGCGGAGTTGGGGCTCAGTCGCAGTGCGGCCAGGGAGGCCACCGCGTCGAGGTAGGCACGGCCGACACCGGGCGGGTGGGACGCGACCACCCATCCGGCGCGCAGGCCCGGCAGCCTGGAGAACTTCGACAGACCACCGAAGGTGAGGCACAGCAGGTCCGGCGCGTGTGCGGCGAGCGGCACGTGCGGGCCGGGCACGAACCGTATCCCGTCGTAGATCTCGTCGGAGAACAGCACCAAACCGTGCGCGCGTGCCACCGCCGCCAGCCCTTCGAGGGTCTCCGCCGACCAGACGGCGCCCGTGGGGTTGACCGGATTGATGACGACCAGGGCACGGGTCCGCGGACCGGCCAGTCGCGACACGGCATCCGGGTCCGGGCGCCAGCCGTCGGATTCGGGGCACGGGTAGGGAACCGCGGTACCGTCGCAGAGGCTGGTGTACGCCGACCACATCGGGTATCCGGGATCGGGTACGAGCACCTCGTCCCCAGGGTCCAGCAGTGTGTGAAGGGTCAGCAGGGCCAGCTCGGAGACGCCGTTGCCCAGCCGCACGTCCGACGGGGCGACCCCCGGCAGCGCCAGCCGGGTGCGGAAGTGCTCGGCGACGGCCGTCCGGACCGTCAGGTGCCCGGCTTCGTCGCTGTAGCTACGGGCGTCGTCGACCCGCTCGTGCAGCGTGGCCAGCACGGTCGGGGGCGCGGGAATCCCGTGCGCCGCCGGATCGCCGAGACCGAGGTCGATGACCGGACGGCCCGCGGCGGACAGTTCGTGGGCCTCGTCGGTCAACGCCCCGCGCAGCCCGTGACGCTCGGCTGCGGCCACCCGCCGGGACGGACGAATGTCCGACTGGGGACGTACGACGGAGCTCACGACACGGCCTCCGCCTCAAGGGCGGCGCGCAGCCGGGAGGGCCTGGCTGCGGACGCGTCGATCTCCTCCGCGGCGCTCAGCGCCGAACGCACGGCCGACTCCTGGCTGTCGATGTCGTACAGATAGCTGCCGGCCAGTTGGAGGTGCGGGCTGAGCCGCAGGTCGTGCAGTTTCCGCCGGGTCGCCATGGCGTCCGCGGTGAGGACCGGGAGCCGGAAGTGCGCGAGGCGCAGGACATCGGCCGGCTCGTCGCGGTGCGTGATCCAGCTCTTGAAGACGTCAGGTCCGCCGGCCGCTGCGAACCAGTACGTCGGCTCGCCCCGGTCATCGTGCGCGTGGACGGTGACGGCCGACCAGTGGCGGCGTTCCGGCGGCATGTACCGCGCGTCGCGGTGCAGGGCGACGGTCACCGGCTCGTACGGCAGGCGGTCCAGCAGGACGGCACGTTCGGCGAGCACCGGATCCGCTGTCAGCATCCGGGCGGCCGCCCAGGCGGGGACTGCGACGATCACCCGGTCGTAGACGGGTGCGGCTCCGTCGGCGGTGTGCACGGTCAGCGGCGCCGAACCGCGGGGGCCGCCGGCGCTGATCCCGGAGACCGGGTCGGACAGGTGCAGCCGACCGCCGAGGCTGTCCGCCAGCCGGGCGGTCAGCGTGTGCAGGCTGCCGGAGAGGTTGATCCACAGTGCCGCGTCCTCGGGGCGGCCGGGCGGGGTCCGCAGCGCCCAGGCGGCGGCGTACCGGGCCGGCATGGCCGCCGCGTCCGCCAGTCGGCAGCCGGTGTAGGAGGCGAGCCACGGCAGGAGGATCCCGTCGCGGACCTCCTTGTCGACTCCGGCCGCGTCCGCCGCCTCAGCAACCGTGAATTCGGAGGGCAGGGGTGCGGCAATGGGCTTCGCGGCGACGTCATGGGTGACGGTCCCCGGCTGCTGCCCCGCGGTGGCGGCCAGGAAGGCCCCGATCTGTTCCCAGGCCGTTCCGGTCACGGGGGTGCGCCCGCGCTCGGTGTCGTGGGCGGCGTCCGGCGTGACAAGGAGCGGCTTGTTGTCGGCGGCGGTGACGGTCAGGGTGAGCGGCACGGTCCGCTCCTCGTCCTCGCCGATCCCCGTCAGACGGCGCAGCGCGCGGTGGGCGACGAAGTCGGTGGGGGACAGGTGCTGGGCGCCGAGATCCAGCGGCACGGGTCCCCTGTCGGTGTCGAGTACATGGGTGCGTACGGCACCACCCGGGCTGGCTTCCGCCTCGTGGACCGTGACGTCGTGGTCGGGGGAGAGGAGCCAGGCCGCGGTCAGTCCTGTGGTTCCGGCGCCGATGACGGCGATGCGCATGGGATGTCCTTTCTGTGCTCGCGGAACGGAACGCGCAGAGGGCGGACCCGCAGGTGGTCACGCCGTGGGTGGCTGGGGCAGGAAGCCGCTCTCCCGCAGATAGCCGAGGTTGAGGTCGAGCAGGTCGTCGTCCACCGGCGGGCACCGCAGACCGCTGCCCGCCAGCGCCCGTTCGACGTTGGTGCGGTCGAACGCGGGGAACGTCTCCTCGCAGTACATCTGCTTGACCGACGCTCCCCAGTCCTGGGCCGGCTCCATGAACATCGGCAGGTACGGCGCCATCGGGTGCTCCGGGTTGTCGGCCGCCAGCCGGTCGATGGAGGCGACCCAGTCGTCGTACGAGAGGTCCCGCACGGGGTAGCCCATGGCGCGCAGTCGCCGTACCGCCAGGTCCAGCAGGGCCGGCCGCGGGTTGGTGATGTGGTAGACCCGCCCGTCGGGCTCCTCATGCGTGATGACGTGGGTGATGACCGCCGCGGTGTGGTCCACCGGTACGAAGTCCAGGGGCAGCGCCATCCGCGGTGCGGTGCCGGTCTCGGCGATGGTGCGGAACAGCGCGCACATCATCGTGTCGGTGTTCCACACGCCGCGGTCGGTGGTGCCGGTGATCTCGTACGGTCGGTGAATGGTCACCGGCAGCCCGCGTTCGGCGGCCTGGCGCATCAGACGTTCGGCGACCCACTTGGTCTCGGGGTAGCCGAGGGAGATGCGGTCGGCGTGGTCGAGCGGGGTGTCCTCGTGGACGTGTCGCACTCCGGCCGTACCGAAGCCGACGATGACGGCGATGGACGAGATGTAGTGCACCGGCTTGGTGCGCTCCGCGGCGGCCAGTCGCAGGACGGTACGGGTACCGCCCACGTTCTGGGGCGCGAGCGCGCCGTACGGGTAGGCGAAGTTGACGTGCGACCCCGCGTGCACGATGGTGTCGGCCTCCTTCGCCAGTCGCTGCCAGTCGGCGTCGTCAAGACCCAGGTGCGGGGCGGCGAGGTCGCCGGGCAGTGCGGTCAGCCGCTTCTCGTAGTGCGCGGGGTCCAGTCCGTAGCGCCGCATCCGCGCGGTGATCCGGTCCAGTGCCTCGTCCGGTGTACGGGCCTTCCTGGCCAGGCAGAAGACGTTCTGCACGCCGTGGTCCAGGAGCTGGGCGATCAGGTGCACCCCGAGGAAGCCGGTGGCACCGGTCAGCAGGACCGTGCGGGGGCGCAGGGGGTCGCCCGTCGCGGGCGCGTCGAACCGCAGACCTTCCGGCCACGCTGTCTCCGCCGCGAAGTCCACGGGGGTGCGGGCCTCGCCGGCGGCGGGCGGGGCGCCGTCCTCGTCACCCGGCTCCGCGGCACGGCTGAGCCGGTCGGCGTGCTGCGAGAAGTCCTGCAACGTGGGGTTGGACAGCAGGGAGTCGATCAGGTCGGCACCGTGAGCGGGGTCGATGTCCAGCTCGTGGCGCGTGGCACCGGCGACCTGGGTCGCGCGCAGTGACGTGCCGCCGATCGTGAAGAAGTCGTCGTCGCGGTCGATCCGGTCCACGTCGAGCGTGTCGCGCCACACGTCGTCGACCTTCTTCTCCACCTCACCGCGCGGCGCCCGGGTCTCGTCGTCCGGCCCGGTACGGCGCCGCTCCACCAGATCCATCAGCCGCGCCCGGTCACTCTTGCCGCTGTCGGTGAGCGGCAGTTCGTCCACCACGACGACCCGGGCGGGCACCATGTGCGCGGGCAGCCGGTCGCGGGTGTGCTCACGCAGGCGCTGCACCAGACCCTCCGGCTCGGCGTCGGCGCTGATGATCACTGCGGCGCCCAGTCGCTGCCCGGCGCCCTCGCCCACGACGTCCACGGCGACATCGGTGACGTCCGGGTGCGCCTTCATCGCCGACTCGATCTCGTCGAGTTCGACGCGGTACCCGCGGATCTTGACCTGCCTGTCCTGGCGCCCGTGGAACTCCAGGACTCCGTCCTCGCGCCAGCTGGCGAGATCACCGGTGCGGTACAGCCGTCCGGCTCCGGCTTTCGCTCCGTCTCCGGTCTCGGCTCCGGCTCCGGCTTCGGTGCCGAAGGGGTCGGGGACGAACTGCTCGGCTGTCTTGACCTCGTCGTTCAAGTAACCCAGTGCCACGCCGTCGCCGCCGACCCATAGTTCGCCTTGCTCGCCGACCGCGGCGAGCCCGCCGTCCGGGCGTACCACGTAGGCCGTCGAGGCGGTGACCGGACGGCCTATCGGCACGGAGTCGGCCTGCGGAGGGAGGCTCTCGACCCGGTGGACGGTGGACAGCACCGAGTTCTCGGTGGGGCCGTAGCCGTTGAGGAAGACTCCAGGCCCGTCGTGGGCCAGAACGGCCTGTACGGCGGCCGGGTTGAGGACGTCTCCGCCTGCGATCAGACATCGCACGCGGGAGAACATGTCCGGTTGCTCCTGGGCGTGCTGGTGGAAGAGCCCGGCGCTCAGCCACAGCACGGTGATCCGCTCGCGGCGCAGCAACGCCGCCAGGGCGTCGGTGCTCAGCAGCGTCCGCGGGTCCGGCAACACCAGGCAGGCACCGTTGAGGAGCGGCGCGAACAACTCGTAGCAGGAGACGTCGAACGTCGGGTTGGTGGTGGCGAGCAGCCGGTCCTCGGGCTTCAGCCGCAGATCGCCGGTGCCAAGGGCCAGCCGCAGGGGGCCGCGATGGGCACACACCACACCCTTGGGGGTGCCGCTGGAGCCGGAGGTGAAGATGACGTAGGCAGGGTCGTCGGCGCTGCGCCGCGGATTGTCCGCGGTTGCGGTGGCGTCCTGGGCGGCGCTCTCGTCCGAGGCGTGCGGTTCCGTCCCGGAGGTGTCGGCGGATGCGGGAGGAGCGAGGTCGTCCGAGGTGAGGCAGGTCCGGTCTTCGGCGGCCCTCGGCGGACCGTCAGGGCTCGTCACGAGATGCTGGACGCCGGCCGTGTCGAGAATGGCGCGCAACCGGCTCTCCGGGTGCCCGGGGTCCAGAGGCAGATAGACCGCTCCGGCGGTCAGGACGCCCAGGGCCGTGACGACCCACTCCGGCGAACGCGGCAACAGGACGCCCACGGTGTCGCCGTCCCCGACACCGTGTTCGCGCAGCAGCGCGGCGGTCCGGCGTACGCGCCGCCACAGCTCCTCGTACGTCCACCGGCCACCGTCCCACGCGACGGCCGGCGCCTGCGGGGCCCGGTCCGCCTGTTCGGCGAACCGTGCGCTCAGCGAGGCGTCATGGGGGTAGTCCCAGCTGACGTCGTTGCAGGCGAGGACGTGGTGGGGCAGGCCGGGGGAGGACTGGTCGTGGCGTGTGCTGGACATGAGTTTCTCTCATCCGTGAAGGGGGGTGGGTCGTGAGGGAGGGACGGGTCGTGAGGGAGGGACGCGTCATGAAGAAGGGACGGGTCGTGAGGGAGGGACGCGTCGTGACGTAGGGACGCGTCATGAAGGAGGGGCGCGTCATGAAGGAGGGAGCAGATGGTTGCGGGTGGCGCGGGGGCCAGGGGCGAATCAACCGAGGGCGGACTCGGCGGCGGCGCGCCAGAAGTCTTCGAGGCTCATCTCCAGCAGCCATGCCGTGTGCAGGGCCGTCGTGGGATCGTCACCGCGGCGCAGCCCGTCGTCCGTGGTCTCCAGGGCCAGTGCGAGGAGGTCGGGCGCGGAAGCGGTTCCGTAGTGCGCAAGGAACTCGTCCGGCGCGGGGATGTCCGCCGTGCGGACCGCCTGTACGAGTTCCGCGCAACCGCCCAGGTAGACGGTGAGGTCGGAGTGCAGGGCAAGGCCGGTGTCGGCCTGGCTGCCCTGGAGTGCGACCCACGACAGCAGGCCGTCGAAGGCGTAGGTGCGGTACGTCCGGGGGCCGTGCCGGAAGTCCTCCTCGGACATGCCGAGGGCCTTCGCACAGTCGGCCAGGGACGGTTGCGCCGCGCCCACCAGACCGATCAACCCGGCGTAGAGATCCGCGGCCGGGCGATGCGGGAAGCGCGTGGTCATCAACGCGTACGCCGCGAGTTCGGTGCGCTGGCACTGGGCATCCACGGCTACCAGCCGCCGCAGGTGTTCCCTCGACAACTCGCCGCGGCGGGCCAGATCCAGCAGGGCGTTGTCCCGGACGTACGACGAGCCCTGGGTGTCCTGGCCGGCCTGGGCCTCGGCTGTGTGACGCGTACGCCGATTGCCGAGTTCCCTGATCAGCTCTTCGGCTGTGGCCCCGATTCCTTCCTGTGGCACCGGTAATTCCATGATTCCTCTTCGTCGCACGCTCGTTGGGGAAATCGCCGTTCGGGCCCCGGGTTGGCCTCTCGGCCCCACACCAAACGGCCGAAAACATAGTCCCTTCGGGCCGGTACCGGATACTTCGGGACTACGTACACGGCTTCCGTCGCCGCCCCGCTGTCCTCCGGCAGGCCGACGTGCGGGCGTCGCCATGCCGGGAAGAGCACTCTGCCATCAGGTGCCGGAAGGAACGCTCTGCTTCCAGGCTGAAAACATGTCGTACGGTGCCGTAGCGCTGTCGGGAATCAGCCAGTGAAATTACGCACGGGAAGGCACGGCGAAAGAGACAAAGTTCTGAACGGCGGCATACCGGCGCGGTACACCGGGGAGGGGTACATCACCGACACCGCTCCCTTCTACGGCAGCCCGTCGGGGACGCTGTGCGCAATCGCTTCCCGCATCACTCACCAGGGCGTTTCAGAGGAGAACCCGTCGCCATGACCACGTCCCCCGGCGCGGGCATGCCGCGGCAGGCCCGTGACGAAAAGATCATCACCACGCTCAACGAGATAGCCGAACTGCTCCGCGGCATCGCCGATCACGGCCCGTGCCGTCCTGTGGCACCTGCGGAATCCGGCTCCGGTGCGAACCCGTACGGCGACGCGGCACGAGTGAGGCAACGGACCCGGACACGCGGCCCGCAATTGACTCGCCGGGAACGTCAGGTCCTGGACATATTGATCACCGGAGCCTCGAACAGAGTGATCTCGCGTCGATTAGGCATTGCTGAACGCACTGTCAAGAACAACCTGTACGCGATATACCGGAAGCTAGGTGTCAGCGGGCGAGCCGAGGCGATCGCCTGGACACTCGACAGCCACGACTCCGCTCCCCGACATCATCGGCAACGGCCCGAATAGGACACACCGGCCCGTTACCGCGCGCCCCGGCTGTGGGCCGGGGCGCGGACACCGTGCGACGGCTACGGCCTCGACCGCCGTGTGGGGTGCCTGGGTGACCGACAGGAGGAGGGCGAAGGGGCGGGGGCGGCCCTGGGTCTCATACATGCCGGGGGTGTAGGGACGCCTCGGAATCCTCGTATCCGGACGAGCGGTGTTCGGGGCGCGTCCCCCTATGACCGAAACGACACCTCTCACATGTCATGTGCCGCATTGACCGCTCAGCGCCGCTGCGGTTGCATGCTTGAGGCCCTCCGGCGGGGAGCCGGGGGCGAGACATCTTCCTGACTGGGGGAACCATGAGGGGAAACACCAACCGGAACACCAGACGCGTGCGAGGTGTACTGGGGGCGGCGATCGTGGTGTGTGCGGTCACCACGGCGCTGCCCGGAGCCGCATCGGCCGATCCTGCGGGCGTTGCGCGGACAGCCGGAGCCGGAGCCGGAGCCGAAGTCGGAACCGGGGCCGGAGTCGAGAGGGTCAGTGTCGCGCCCGACGGCACTCAGTCCGACGGCGGTTCCACCGGTGGCGCGATCACGACCGACGGACGCCGTATCGTCTTCTCGTCCTCGGCGACGAACATCGCGCCCGGCAATGCCGCCGGAAGCGAGAGGGTGTATCTGCGTGACGAGCCGTCGGGGCAGCTCAAGTCTGTGGGCAGCTACCCGATCGCCTCTCCGATGATCAGCGGTGACGGGGAGTACGCCGCCTACTGGGTGCTGCTGTTCAGGGACACCAAGGTCAAGCTGGCTCAGTGGACCGCGGGCAGCTCGATCGGGCTCAACTGCGACGCTCTCAACTGCAGTCAGCCGTCGCTGAGCGGGGACGGCCGCTACGTCGCCAATGTCGCCACCATCGGCAGGCCCTCGACCAGCCAGCGCATCGACGTATGGGACTGGCACGCCGACACCAAGCAGGAACTCGCCTGGTTCGACCACACCGCGCCGTCCCGGCCGTCCATCAGCGGTGACGGCCGCTTCGTCGCGTACCAGAACGGCAGGACCAAGGACGTCTTCCTGTGGGACCGGGACCACGGCTCCACCTCCGGCCCGATCGAGGGAGCGGCCAAGGAGGCGACGCTTGTCCAGATCAGTGAGGACGGCAGCAAGGTCGTCTACCTCTCGGGCACCGACACCTACGTCCACGACGTGAGCACGGGAACGGCTCACCTGGTACCGAACGTCAAGGGCCTGGCCATCGACCCCACCGGCAACCATCTGCTGTACGCCCCGAACGACACGGCCGGGCCGTCGCTCAAGCTGCGTGACCTGACGGCGGGCACCGACGAGATCGTCTCGAACCAGCCGGCCTCGGCCGGAGTCGACGCCGTCAGCGCCGGCGGGCGTGACGTGGTCTTCCAGTCCACGGCCGACGACATCGTGCCCGGCGACACCAACGGCAAGTCGGACGTGTTCGTACGTCGCTTCTCCTGACCCCTGTCGCTGCCGCGCTCTGCGGATGACATGCCGCACCGCTTCAACGGCCGGGAGGGCGAGGATCACCTGCACAGGTCGATTACCTCGTCGCGCATGTGTGGGCCGGCGATCACGGGACACCCGGTGCTGCGGAGACATGCGTACACGCAGTTCGATCACCGAGAGTGATGGCGTGTGCGCGTCTTCGGCAGGCGCGGCGCGAGCTGCAACCCGTACGGCCGAGGAAGGAACAACACTGATGGGCGACGCCCCGCAGGACCCGACGACCAAGCATCCGCAGCCGGGGTTCGCTCAGCAGGACCAGGAGCCGCCCGGTTGGACCGGGCCGATGGACCCGCCGCCCGACCACGGTGAGGACTCCTACCGGGGGAGGGGGCTGCTGGTGAACCGGGTGGCGGTCGTGACCGGCGGTGACTCCGGTATCGGCAGGGCCGTCGCGCTCGCCTACGCACGCGAGGGTGCCGACGTCCTGTTCACCCATTTGCCCGTCGAGGCCGAGGACGCCCAGGAGACGGTCGGCCTGATCGAGGAGACAGGGCGCCGAGGGATCGCCGTGCCGTGCGACATCCGGGAGGAGGAGCAGTGCCGGCGCCTCGTCGAGCGTGCCGTGGCGGAGTTCGGGCGTATCGACGTACTGGTGAACAACGCGGCCTATCAGATGTCGCAGCCCGAGGGCATCAGGGACATCACGACGGAGCAGTTCGACCGGGTGGTGCGCACGAACCTGTACGGCATGTTCTGGCTGTGCAAGATGGCGGTGCCGCACATCCCATCGGGCGGATCCATCATCAACACCACCTCGGTACAGGCCTACAAGCCGAGCCCGCATCTGCTCGACTACGCCATGACCAAGGGCGCCATCGTGACGTTCACCCAGGGCCTCGCGCAGATGCTGGTCGAGGACGGCATCCGCGTCAACGCTGTCGCTCCGGGACCGGTGTGGACGCCGCTGATCCCGGCGACGCTGCCGGACACCAAGGAGTTCGGCAAGCAGGCGCCGATGGGCCGTCCTGCCCAGCCCGCCGAGATGGCGCCCGCGTATGTGTTCCTGGCCTCGGAGCACGCGAGCTTCATCACCGCGGAGATCATGAACGCCACCGGGGGCACGCCGCTCCCTTGATCCGCCGTCGGGCGGCGCCGCCCGACGGCCGCCGCCCGACGGCCGCCGATCGTGGCACTTGGACGCACTGAAGTGACTCACGATCCCCCACGGGGGTACTCATGACAGGTCCTGAAGCGTCAGCGGAGCCCGGGTCTCCCCGGATGCCTGGTTCTGCACCCGAAGGAGAGAGCACGATGGCGACGCATGAAGACGACGCCCAGCGGGCCGTGCCGGCCTCGCCGCTGGGGACACCCACCGGCGGTGACCGGGTCACGCGCCGCCGCCCGCTGCGCGAGCAGCACGTCGAGGAGACGGTCGAGGTCGCGGTGCCGGTGCGGACGGCGTACAACCAGTGGACGCAGTTCAAGTCCTTCCCGCGCTTCTCGTCCGTGGTGCGCGAGGTCGAACAGGTCAGGCCCACCGTGACCGCCTGGACCATCGGCTACGGGCCCCTGCGCCACCGCTTCGCGGTCGAGATCCTGGAGCAGGACCCTGACGCCTACCTGGCCTGGCGCGATCTGCGGCAGCACCCCTCCCACCAGGGCGAGGTCGAGTTCGCGTCGACGCGGTCCGGCGGCACAGCGATCACCGTCCGGATGCTCCTGGAACCACGGGGGGCCGCACAGGTCCTCACCCGCTCGCGCCGGGCGACCCGGCTCACCGCCCGCCTCGTGCGCGCTGAGCTGGGCAACTTCAAGCGGTTCATCGAGGGCCTCGGCCAGGAAGGCGGGGCCTGGCGCAGCACCATCCGCAACGGTCGCGTGCAGCACGACCACCCGGAGCCGCCCCGGAGCCGCGTGGCCCAGTGGCCCGTCGGCTGAGCGACATCGCGTACCAGGAAGGAAAAGGGCGAACCGATGCAGAACCCGTCCGGCGAGGAGCCGGAGACCACCCTGTCCGTGACCCCGCCGAAGAAATGGGCTGCCGGGGTGCCCGCGGTCGTGCACGCGCTGGAGTACTCCCTGGAGCAGACCTCCCCGAAGAAGACCGGGGTGGACCTGCTGACCATGAACCAGGTGGGCGGGATCGACTGCCCCGGGTGCGCGTGGGCCGACCCGGTCCCGGGTCGGCGTCACCGCAACGAGTACTGTGAGAACGGCGCCAAGCACATCAACGACGAGGCCACCACGCGCCGCGTCACCGCCGACTTCTTCCGCGAGCACAGCGTCTCCGACCTCGCCGCCCGCTCCGACATGTGGCTCAACCAGCAGGGGCGGCTCACCGAGCCGATGATCAAACGGCCAGGCTCCGAGCACTACGAGCCGATCACCTGGAACGACGCGCTGGGTGTCCTCGCGGGTGAGCTGAAGACGCTGGCCTCCCCCGACGAGGCCGTCTTCTACACCTCCGGCCGCGCCAGCAACGAGGCCGCCTTCGTCCTCCAGCTCTTCGCCCGCGCCTTCGGCACCAACAACCTGCCCGATTGCAGCAACATGTGCCATGAGTCCAGCGGCTTCGCGCTGAGCGAGACCCTGGGCACCGGCAAAGGCACCGTCAGTCTTGACGATCTCCACCACGCCGACCTGATCTTCCTGGTCGGGCAGAACCCGGGCACCAACCATCCGCGCCAGCTCTCCGCCCTGGAGGAGGCCAAGCGCAACGGCGGCCGCATCGTGGCGGTCAATCCGCTGCCGGAAGCCGGGCTGCGGCGCTTCAAGAACCCGCAGAAGCCGAGCGGGATCGTCGGGCGCGGCACGCAGATCGCCGATCGCTTCCTGCACATCAAGCCCGGCGGCGACCTCGCCCTGTTCCAGGCCCTCAACCTCCTGCTGCTCGAAGCCGAGGAGGCCCGGCCCGGCACCGTCCTCGACCACGCCTTCATCGACGCCCGCACCACCGGCTTCGAGGAGTTCGCCGCGCACGCCCGCGACCTCGACTGGGACGACGTGCACACCGCGACCGGACTGACCCGCGAGGAGATCGAGAAGGTACGCGACGAGGTCCTGCGC
The DNA here is from genome assembly GCF_009755605.1 of Streptomyces typhae. GTDB lineage: Bacteria > Actinomycetota > Actinomycetes > Streptomycetales > Streptomycetaceae > Streptomyces > Streptomyces typhae. The sequence goes on along the minus strand of NZ_WPNZ01000034.1, from coordinate 81,578 downwards.
AGCGAGCGCGTCGTCGTCTGCTGGGCGATGGGCATCACCCAGCACAAGCACGGTGTGCCCACCATCCGGGAGATTGTCAACTTCCTGATGTTGCGCGGCAACCTGGGGCGCGCCGGTACCGGCGCCTGCCCGGTGCGCGGCCACAGCAACGTCCAGGGCGACCGCACCATGGGCATCTGGGAGCAGATGCCGGACACCTTCCTGGACGCCCTGCAACACGAGTTCGGCTTCGACCCGCCGCGCCCGCACGGCCTCGACTCGGTGGACGCGATCAAGGCGATGCGCGACGGCCAGGTCAAGGTCTTCCTGGCCCTGGCCGGCAACTTCGTGCGGGCCGCTCCCGACAGCGAGGTGACCGAGGAGGCGATGCGCTCGTGCCGGCTGACCGCCCACATCTCCACCAAGCTCAATCGCTCGCACGCCGTGTGCGGCGACACCGCGCTGATTCTGCCCACCCTGGGCCGCACCGAGCGTGACGTCCAGGCCGACGGCGAGCAGTTCGTCACCGTCGAGAACTCCATGAGTGAGGTGCACACATCCCAGGGCCGCCTGGAGCCGGCTTCCCCGCTGCTGCTCAGCGAAGTCGCCATCCTGTGCCGACTCGCGCGCCGCACCCTGGACGGCAGGACGGACATCCCCTGGGAGACCTTCGAGGGGGATTACGGCTCCATCCGCGACCGCATCTCCCGCGTCGTGGCGGGATTCCACGACTACAACGCACGGGTGACCCGCCCCGGGGGCTTCCAACTGCCCAACCCGGTCAACGAGGGCGTGTTCCCCAACGAGGTCGGCAAGGCCCTGTTCACCCGCAACGAGCGCGTCGTCCCCCGGGCGCCGAAGGGCCACCTGCTGCTGCAGACACTGCGCTCGCACGACCAGTGGAACACCGTCCCCTACACCAACAACGACCGCTACCGCGGCATCCACGGCAGCCGCCATGTCGTGCTCGTCAACCCGGCCGACCTGACCGAACTCGGCCTGACCCAGGGCGAACGCGTCGACCTGGTGAGTGTCTGGGGGGACGGCACCGAGCGCCGCGCCGAGAACTTCGAGATCGTGTCCTATCCCGCCGCCAAGGGTTCGGCCGCCGCCTACTACCCGGAGACGAACGTCCTGGTGCCGCTGGACAGCGTCGCCGACATCAGCAACCAGCCCACGTCCAAGGGCCTCGTCGTCCGCCTCGAACTCTCTCGTGCGGGGCGCCCGTCCGCTCGCACGCGCGGCGCAGGATCTCCTGGTGCGCGGGGACGGTGAGGTGCAGCGGGACGCGGTGGCCGCCGACGGTGAGCTGGTTCGGTGAATGCCAAAAAGTCCGGCGCCACGGGGAGGTTGCGAACCACTTCGCAGGAGAGGTGGGCGGGGCGCGAACATCCCGTGAAGGACGTGTGGGGCACCCGGCGCACCCAGTAGGTTCGGATTCCGCTCGGCAGGCAGCGGGGTTCCGGCCTCGGGTGACATGGGTGAGGGGGAGTCGGGGTGCGCCTGGGCACTACCGTCGTTGGGCGCTACCGGTTGCGGCGGGGGCCCTTGCGCGGAGGCATGGGCGAGGTGTGGCTGGCCAGCGATCTGCGGTTGCCGCGCGAAGTCGTCCTCAAGCGGATGCACGCCGCCGACGAGCCCGACGCCGCCGTCGGCCGCCTGGAGTCAGAGGCCCGCGCGCTCGCCCGTTTCAGCCATCCGCACGTCGTCACCCTGTTCGACGTCCTCACGGTCACGGCCACCGGTTCCGCCGCCGGGACGGGTGACGCCGGTGCCGGGAGTTCGGCGCTGTGGCTCGTCATGGAGTACGTCTCCGGGGGCAGCCTCGATCGGAGGCCGCCGCTCGGTCCCGCGCGCGCTGCCCGCGTCGGCGTCCAGATCGCCGACGCCCTGGCCGCCCTGCACGCCCGGGGCATCGTGCACGGCGACGTGAAGCCCGCCAACGTCGTCGTCACCCCCGAAGGCCTCGCCAAGCTCGCGGACTTCGGTGCCGCGTACCGCTACGGCGGCCAGCAGACCATCACCCCGCCCGGCATGGTCGGCTACACCCCGGACTACGCCGCCCCCGAGGTCGTCCGCGGCCACCCCGAACCGGCCTCCGATGTCTTCTCCCTCGCCGCCCTCCTGTACGCCGTCGTCACCTGCCGCCCGCCCCGCCCGCACGCAGGGCGCGACGTCGACCCGTACGCAGCCGCACGGGAGGCCGAACGCGGCGAGGTCGCCCTCGACGGCGACGTCGGCCCGCTCGCGGAGATCCTGCCCGCCCTGCTCGACCCGGACCCGGCGAACCGCCCGTCCGCAGCGGAGGCGAAGCGGCTCCTGGAGGAGCACGCGGGACCTCAGGAGCCGCTTCCCGACCGGGAGTCGGGGGCGGGTGCGCTCGCGTTCGGTGGGGAGGAAGGGAACGGGCGTGAGGGCAGGGGCGGTGAAGGGGACGAGTTCGGTTCAGGGTCCAGTGATGGGGAGTTCGCCGCCACGGCGGAATGGGCAGCCCCTACGCGGGAGTTACCGGAGACGGAGCGAGCCGGAGACGGGCGGGGGAGCGGGGTGGGCGCGGGGACGAGCCCGGCTGCGGGAACCAGCCCGGGTGCGGGCATGGATGCGGATGCGGGAACAGGCGGTGCGGGCCCGAGAGCGGGTGCTGGCCCGAGAGCGGGCGACGGCCCGGGAGTCGGCGGCGGCCGGGGCCGGGGAAGCGCGAGCAGCCATGAAGGCGTCGACGGCCACGCTGGTCGGGGTGGCGACCGCGGAGGCACAGGCGGCTCCGGAGACGTGGGCCTGGACCTCCATGGGAGTGCGGGCGTCCACGGAGGCACGAGTGGCCACGGAGGCGCGGGCGTCCACAGAGGTGCGGGCGTCCACGGAAGCACCGGCGGGCGCCGAAACGTCGGCGCCCCTGTGGGCGCGGGCCGGAGCGGCGTGGAGTCCGGTGCGCCCGAGCGGCGGGAAGGGCGGGTGCCCGAGCGGCGGGAAGGGCGGGTGCTCGGGCGGTTGCCGCGGGGCCGGGCCCGGCTCGTGGGCGCGATCGGGGGAGCCGCCGTTCTCGGACTGGCCGTCGCCCTCGTCATCTCCCTGCTCGGGTCGGACGAAGAGCGCGGCGGCGACCCGGACGGAAAGGCAAGCGGAAGGACCGCCGCGTCGGCCGGGGCCGGGCGGTCCGTCATCGGCGACCACCGCACCGCCGACCCGTGCGCCCTGGCCGACCCCACCGTGCTCAAGCGGTTCGGCGAGGCCGATCTCGACCCGGACTACGGCAACTTCGACCGGTGCGACGTCATCGTGGACACCGGCGACGACGAACCCGTCGACGTGGAAGTGCACTTCGACACGGGCGGCGGCCCGGACCTGCCCGCGTCACCGCGCACCGAGGGTGACGTGCGCGTGGTGCAGGAGGCCGAGGACAGCGACGCCTGTGTGCGGACGCTGCTGCCCGCGGCGGACCCGGACGTGAACATCTCCGTCGTCGCGAAGCAGGACGAGGGCGCCGCGCCGCTCTGCCCCATGGCCGACGCCGCCGCGGCCAAGGCCGTCGACGTACTCAACGAGGGCCGTATCGGCCGACGTTCACCCGCGCCCGACGTCTCACTCGTGCACGAGGACGCGTGCGCGCTGCTCGGTCCCGAGGACCTCGAAGCGGTGCCCGGAGTCGACGCGAAGGACCCCGACGTCCGCTTCGGCGGCTGGGACTGCAAGTGGGCGAGCACCACCGGCGACCTGTGGCTGGAGATCCGGTTCGACCGCGGCCAGCCACTGACCGGCGACGACGGCACCCTCACCCGCGTCGGCGGCCACCGCGCCGTCGTCGAGGCGGACGCGGAGGGCCCACGGACCTGCCTCGTCCGAGTCGTCCACCGCACGTACACGGATCCGCGCGGCGACGACGCCGTCGAGACGGTGAACGTCACCGTCGGCGGCGACCCGTCCGACAGACGGCTGCGCCGCCTCGCCACCACCTTCGCGGGCGCGGCGGTGGCCGAACTCCGCGCCGGCTAGGGCCTGACCGCCCGGCCGGAGCGGCACCGCGCCGCTCCGCGGACTCGGCTCAGGGGTGGGGCAGGTGCGGCGGGTCCGCACCTCGGCGTCTACTCGTCCCGTGGCGTGCCGCGGGACGGCTGCCGGCTGAAGTCGTCGGGGACGATGCGCAGTCTGTCCGCCACGCGGGCGAGGGCCTTCTGGTCGGTGGTGTCGAGCGAGTCGAGGACGATGCTGCGTACGGCACGCAGGTGTGTGGGCGCTGCCAGTCGCACGATGTCGAAGCCCGCTTCGGTGAGTTCGGCGAGGGTGTAGCGGCCGTCAGCCGGGTCGGGCCTCCGTACGATCCAGCCGCGCTGTTCGCAGCGCTTGACGACGTTGGACAGGCGGGAGAGGGAGCCGCTGGCGAGGAAGGCGAGCTCGCCCATCCGCAGCCTGCGTTCCGGGGCCTCGGAGAGGTGGCTGAGTACGAGGTACTCGAACAGAGTGAGGCCGTGTTCCTGCCGCAGGGGTGACTCCAGCTTGCCGGGGAGGAGAAGGACGAGGGAGATCAGTCCCGTCCACGCCGCCTTCTCCTGCTCGTCGAGCCATCGCAGCTCTTCGCTGCTTTCGTGCCCGGTCCTGTGCCCGGCCTCCTGCTCGGTCTCCTGCCCGGCCTCCCGCCCGGTCTCGTATCCGTGTTCGTGCTCGTGTTCGTCGGCGTCGCTCATGGGTCCCTCGGTGCCGTTCATGGGTCGTTCCGCTCCTCCGGCGAATCCGCCATCACTTTACGCTTGAAGTCATCCGCTGCTAGTATCACTTTACGCGTGAAGTCACGTGTGGGGGGGGGTCCCCCGTGGACAGGAAGAAGGCGCATCATGAGCACCGTCACCTTCGGTATCACTCCGGGCTTCGGCGAGAAGCTGCACGCGGCCCTCGGGTACAGCGGGGCCGTCCGCGTCGGCGACCGGGTCGAGATCTCCGGCCAGGCCGGGGTGGACGACGACCTGGTCGTCCCCGACTCGCTGGAGGACGAGATCATCCAGGCTTTCGACAACGTGGAGCGCACGCTCGCCACGGTCGGCGCGACTTGGAAGGACGTCATCCACGTCAACTCGTACCACAAGGTCGCACCGGGAGACGACGCCATCGGAGACGATCACAACCTGGTCATGGCCGAGCAGTTCCGCCGCCGCCTCGAAGGCCGCGCGCCCATCTGGACCGAGACCGGTGTCACGGTCCTCGGTCTCGCCGCCATGCGCGTGGAGATCCGCGTCACCGCCATCGTCGGCTCCGGGGAGTGAATCGGGGACGTGCCGGCCCGGCGGGCCTTGTCGGCAGCGGCGCTCATGGCGTTGAGGGCGTGCCGACCGTGGTGCAGGAGCGCCTCGCCCGCGGGGGTGAGGACCACATGCCTGCTGGAGCGCTCAAGGAGGGGCACTCGACCTCATCAAGCGCTGGCAGGCCCGCCACCCGTACAAGGCGATCTGGGGCAACCACGAGCCGCTGGAGTGAGCGGTTGCGCCGGTTGCGAACGGCTACGGAAGCTACGGCAGTTGCGGCGGCGCGTGCGGGCGGCTCAGGCCGTGCAGTGCTTCTGCGCGTCGACACGCACCTTGCGGCCGGTGAACTCCTCCAGGACGGCGATGTTCTCCGGGGCGTAGTTCGTCGCGGTGATCTTGTCGGCGTCGCGGCTGCCGAGCTTGCCGGTGTACGGCGCGGACTTCTCCAGCCAGTACGCCGTGCGCAGGAACTGGGTCAGGACCAGATCGCGCAGCTTCGGCTCGGCCTTGATCCTGGCCCAGTAGTCGGGGTGCTTGTCCTTGGCGACCCGCAGATACAGCAGCAGGTAGCGCAGGTTGGTGGCGGCGATGTCCCGGGCGTTGCCGGCACCGACGCCCTTGATGTACTCCTGCACCACCGTCACCGCGGGCAGTCCGGTGAGACCGGCGTTCTGCTCCGCGAGCACGCCCTGGAGGCGGTACTCGCCCTGGGTCCTGTCCCGCAGATAGATGTCGTCCATGGAGGAGCTGAGGCTGTCCTTGATCAGGGGCAGGATCTCCTTACGGGGAAAACCGCCGTGCACGGGTACGGTCAGAGCCTGCTGACCGGCGTTGATCCAGGCCGCGATGTGGACGTCCCACCTGGTCCGGGACGGATCGAGGTCCCACATGTGGGTCTCCTCGTGGATCGCCACCATCATCGACTCGGCGAACCCCTCGAAGTTCCGCTTGTTCACGAACTGGTCCCAGTACTTGTCCTTGGCCTGGGCGATCGCCAGCGCCTCACCGCTGGGCCAGCGCCGCTTGTACATGGTCTGGAGGGTGCGCATCCAGTTCGAGGAGTTGAAGGACGCCTTGAGGTCGCTCACGTCGGCGTTCGGCTGCGACGGTTCGTCGTAGCAGTAGGGGGCGGCGGCGCGGCCCTGCGCGGTTCCGGCGGTGGAGGGGGCGGCGGCCGCGGTACCGGCGCCGAGGGCCAGGACGACGGATGCGGTCAGGAGGCGGGGGAGTTGTCTACGGCTCACGAGGACCTCGTCTCGAAGCAGTTGTGGGGGGTTCGCGCCGACGGGCGCACGCACCGCCCGTCACTCGTCGAAGCTACTGACCCTGACACCTCATGCCTACTATCACGTCGGCATAACATCCGGGCGATGGTTCCCCACTCTCGATCCGCGGTGTGTCGGGTACGTGGTGCGCCGGGGCCGCGGTGCGCCTCGGCCCCGCACATCGCCGCCCCGGTACACCGCCGCCCCGGTACGCCGCTGACCCGGTACGCCGCCTCAGCGGGAGTCGGTGTCCGCCCCGCGTTCGAACACGACGCGCCCGTCGAAGACCGTGAGGTCCACCGGCAGGTTCGGGATGTCGTGCGGGTCGGTGGCGCGCAGGTCGCCGCCGAGGACGCACAGGTCGGCCACCTTGCCCGGCTTGATGCTGCCCTTCCAGGACTCGGCGAAGTCCTGCCTGGCGGGGTTGGCCGTGTAGGCGCGCAGCGCCGTCTCCAGCGGGACGCGCTGGTCGGGGCCGCTCACCCGGCCCGTGGCCTTGGACTCGCGCAGCAGCATGGCGGCGACGCCCCTGCGCCAGTCGGGCGCGGTGATCGGGGCGTCGGAGCCGACACAGATGGCGATCCCCGCGTCCGCCGCGGAACGCACCGGCCACTGGTAGTCCGACCGTTCGCTGCCGACTATGTCGTCCATCAGGTCCGCGATGGTCCACTTGATGGCCGGGTTCATATTGATGCCGTAGCCGTGCGCGGCCAGTTTCGCGAGGCTCCGCTCGGAGGCGAAGTCGCCGTGTATCACGTAGTGGCGGGCGTCCGGTCGCGGGTGTGCCCGGTGGGCGGCGACGAAGGCGTCGACCACGGAGTCGATTGCCCGGTCGCCGGTCACGTGCACGCCCACCTGGTGTCCGGCGCTGTGCGCGACCCGTATCATCTCGGCGAGTTCGGCCTCTTTGAGCCCGGCGTCGGCGCCGTGCACGCAGAGGCCTCCGTGGCCGCCGCCCGGGTAGGGCTCGTGCATCCAGGCGGTCTCGTTCGGCGGCACCCCGTCGGCGAAGACCTTGACGCCGATCACGGCCAGCCTCGCCGCGTCCACGTCGTCCGGTACGGCGAGCCCCTCCAGGCCGAGGGTCACGTCGGCCGCCGAGCCACCCATGGGCGCCGGCAGCAGCAACACGCGTACCCGGGTGTCGAGTTGGCCCGCGCGCGCCAGTTCGACGTAGGCGTGCAGGGTGCCGGTGTCCAGGCCGCCGCCGAGGATCTCGGCACCACCCGGGCCGAGTCCCGGTTCGGTGTAGCTGGTGATGCCCAGGGCGTGCAGGGCGGTCACGGCCGTGCGGATGGCCCCCTTGCGCTGGTCGACGGTCACGGGCGGCACCAGTGCCTGGACGAGGGACTGTGCCGTCTCCTTGAGGATGCCGGTGGGAGCACCCTCGGCATCGGTGTCGATCACTCCGCCCGCCGGAGGCTCGGTTCCCGGCCCGACGCCGGCGAGTTCGAGCGCCCTGGAGTTCACCCACACCATGTGACCGGAGAAGTCCGTGAGACAGACCGGATGGTCGGGGGCGGCGGTGTCCAGGTCGGCGCGGTTCGGGCGGCGCACCGGGTCGGCCAGGCACTCCGCGAGGTAGCCGACGTCCCAGCCGAGTCCGGTGATCCACTCCCCGTCGGGCGTGCCCGCCGCGGCCTTGCGCACCGCCTCCGTGATGTCGGCGATCGACTCCACCGCGGGGTGGCCGAGGTCCAGCGCGAACGGTGGCCTGGTCAGCGCCCAGGCGGCGGCGTGCAGGTGGGAGTCGTTGATCCCCGGCAGTACGGTGCGCCCGGCCAGGTCCACGACCCGGGTGCCGGGTCCGGCGAGTGCCGTGATCTCCGCGTCGCTGCCCACGGCGAGGATCCGGCCGGCCCGTACGGCGACCGCCTGGGCGACGGAGAACGCGTCGTCGACGGTCAGTACGTCGCCGCCGGTCATGATGAGATCCGCTGTCTCCGGCATCGATGGCCCTTCTGGCTCTGGCTGGTGTTGTGAGGTACGAGAAATCGGTGCCTGCCGCGGCGTCGGCTCTGCCTGGCCGGGTGGCTGATGAGTGTCAGAGAGCGAGCGTCAGAGAGCGAGCACGCGACGCAGCCACGACAGGCGGGCCGCCAGCGCGGCGCGGGTCACCTCGTGGTCCGGGGCGAAGATGTCGAAGCCGTGGAAGGCCCCCTGCCAGATGTGCAGTTCGGCCTGTCCGCCGGTCGCCCAGATGCGGGACGCGTAGGCCACGTCCTCGTCACGGAACAGCTCGGCACTGCCCGCCTCGATGAACGCGGGCGGCAGGTCCGTCAGGTCGCCCGCCCTCGTGGGGGCGGCGTAGACCGACACCTCGGCCGCGGGGTCGCCCGCCCGCTCGCCGAGCAGCGCCTGCCACGCGAGGACGTTCATCTCCCGCTGCCAGGTGCCGCGGCCGTCGTACTGATGGCTCGACACCGTGGTGTTGCCGTCGTCCAGCATGGGGCACAGCAGCAACTGCCCGGCCAGGGACGGTCCTTCGCGGTCGCGAGCCATGAGCGCGACCCCGGCCGAGAGGCCGCCGCCGGCGCTGCCTCCCATGACGACGATGCGGTGCGGGTCGACGCCGAGTTCACCGGCGTGCCGTGCCATCCAGCGAAGACCGGCGTAGCAGTCCTCCACGGGGGCCGGGTGCGGGTGTTCCGGGGCGAGCCGGTACTCGACGTTGACGGCGACGACCCCGAGTTCCTCGACGAGGTCGACGAGACGAGGGGTGTCCTGATGGCGGTGACCACTGATCATGCCGCCGCCGTGGATGTTGTAGAGCCCAGGCGCCGGTGCCTTCAGGTGCCGCGGGCGCAACACGGTGACGACGAGGTCCGGGGCGCCGTCGGGACCGGGGACCGTCCGGTCCTCGGCGTCGATCTCGCGGGTGCCGATGACGTCGGCGACCGAGGGCATGGGGAACATCGACGCGGAATCGCGTATCGCCGCGATGGTGTCCGTCGAGGGTGCGGCTCCCTCGTCGCGGGGCATCGCGTCGAGCACCGCGCCGAGCACTGGATCGAAGGGGACGGGGGTGACGCTCATGGTTGTCTCTCAGGGGTGATCGAGCGGTTCTCTCTCGGGGGCGGGCGTGGTTCTGACACGGGGGTGAGCGAGTGGTTCTCGCTTCGAAGTGAGCGAGCGGTTCTCACCCGGGGCTGATCGAGCGGGCGGCGCGGCCGGAGGTCACTGCGGTGCGGCGAAGGCGAGTGCTCGCGCGGGATTGTCGATCGTGATCGCGCGGAGGGCCTCCTCGCTCACCCCGAGGCGGCGCAGGGCGGGCAGGAAGTGCCGCGGGATGTAGTCGTATCCCTGGCCGCCGTACTTCTTGAGCTGGATCTTCTGGCACACGTCGTGGCCGAGCAGGATCTGGCCCGCGTGGCCCTGCTCGACAAGACCCGCGATGCCCCGGGCCACCTTGTGGTCGCTGGTGAGGACCAGGTGTCCCCAGGGGCTTCCCGGTGCCGTCAGGAAGTCGAACTCCACGAAGACGCCACGTGCGAGGACGCGACTGCCGAAAGCCGGGTCGGCGAGGACGTCCATGGCGTGGCCCAGGACGATGTTCGAGGGGTCGACGCCTTCCTCCGCGAGGATGTCGAGCACCCGGAACTTGTCCTCGCCCACCCCGCCGACGTGGAAGGTGACCGGGGCTCCCGTCACCCGGCTCGCGCGACCGCTGGCCCGTACGCTCTTGAGCTCGTTGTCGGTCAACGGCACCGTGTCCGCGCCGACCTCGCCGATGACGCCCGTACGGATCCCGGTGCCGTCGGCCCCGACCACGACGTCCCGCACGATGACGTCGGCGAGCTCGTCGACGGTGCGTTCGTCCATGTCCGGCGGGTGGAAGGCCGGGGTGTACCAGCCACCGCCCATGACGATGTTGAGCCCGCTCGCCCGGGAGAGGCGGAGGAGCGACTCGGGATCGCGGCCCAGGCCGGGCGGGGAGACCTCGACCATGGTGGCGCCGCCGGTGTGGGTGAAGGCGCGTACTTCCGCGAGCATCTCGTCGAAGTCGCCGAGCACGTCGTTGTCGGCGTTCGGGCGCCCGTGGCGGGTGCGTGCGAGCGTGGCGAGAGTGAGCGGTTCGGCGGCCTCGGGAGAGTCCTCGCCGGGGCGGTGGAATCGCGGTGGCCGTCGCAGGTCGACGAAGACGTGCTCGTGCATGAGCGTCACGCCGAGCTCCGAGGGGGCCACGGGACCCGCCACGGTCAGGGCCCGACCGGTGAGGTCCGGGATCTCGAAGGGATAGCGGCTCACGAGTCGGTCCTCCGGTTGGCGATGGTGAGCAGCCGCCGGGTGAGCAGTCGCCGTGGATTGCGCACCGTGACGGTTTCGATGAGGGCGTCGTCGGCTCCGAGCATCCGCAGATACGGGACGAACTGCGCCAGGACGAAGCCGTACCCGCCTCCGCCGTAGGCGAGCAGCTGCGACTTGGTGTGGACGTCCTGCGACAGCAGGATCCGTCCGGCGTGGCCCCGGCGGGCGAGCTCCAGTACCGCGGCGGCGACGTCCTGGTCGTCGCTGACGCTGAGGACCGAGGGCAGCCGGCCGAGCTGGTCGAACTGCACGAACACCCCGCGTTCCAGGAGCGGTTCGAGGTCGTCGGGGCGAGGTGAGAGCGGGTCGCAGTGCGCGACGGCCACGCGGGTGAGGTCCGCGCCCTCCTCGGCGAGCAGGTCGAGCACCCGCTGCTGGGTGGTGGCGTCGTCGCAGCGACCGACGGAGATCGCGGCGCGCGTGATGGCCGACGCGCGGGCCGCGGCGATCAGGATCGCGCGCTCGGCGGGCTCCTCCGGGTCGAGTGCGGCGAGCGCGCCGATGATGCCCGCGCGTACCCCGTCCACGCCCTCGGTGAGGTCCCGGACGATCTCCTCGGTGAGGCTCTCGACGGTGAGCGCGGCGGGCGTCTCGACCCACGCCGGGTGGTAACGACCGGTCCCCATCACGATGTTGAGGCCGGTCGTCGCGGATATCCGGCGCAGTCCTGCCGGGTGCCGGCCGAGTCCGGTGGTTGTGACGTCCACCAGGGTGGCGCCGCCGGCGTCCTTGAACGCGGTGGCCTCCTCGGCGGCGAGGCCCTCGTCGGTGAGCAGCCAGTTGTCCTCGTTGGGCGCGCCCATGCCGATGTCGCCGAGGAGTTCCATCGCGAGAGGCGCGCGGTAGAGCTGGAGCCGGCTCGTGGCCGTGGGGCGGGTGCGCCCCACGGCCGTCCAGGATTCGGCGGTGTCACCCGGCGTGGCGAAATCGCTCAGGAGGTGTTCGTGGGGGAGCACCGCGCCCAGAGCGTCCGGCGGGACCTCGCCGGTGACGGTGACGACGGTCCCCGCGGACATGCGTGCTGCCGTCGGCGTACAGGCCGCACCCGGAGTCGAGTCGGTAGTGGACATGCGGGTCACGCTAACAGATGAGATACATCATCGTATACGATGCTGCGGCTCGAAATCGGATCGAAATGCGGATGCGGTCATCGCGACGAGGGCGCAGCCATCACGATGCGGATGCGGATGCGGTCGTCGCGTCGAGGATGCAGCCATCACGTCGCGGATGCGGTCGTCGCGCCGAGGATGCCGTCGCCGCCGCGATGCGGACGCAGTTGCCGATCGCGGCGCGGACGGCCTACGTCGCGGTCTGCGACTGATGCAGCGCCTCGGCGGTCGCCACCTTGTGCGCGCAGGCGACCTGTTCGATCTCCTGTGCCGGCGCACCCGCCGCGATCAGTTCGAGGAGCCGTTCGTGCTCCGCCACGGAGCGGCGCGCCCGCCCGGGTACGTGGGAGAAGGTCGAGCGGCGCATGTGGTCCAGGCGCGCCCACTCGGCCTCCATGAGGGAGACGAGGTGCGCGTCCGGGCAGTGCTCGTAGAGGGAGAAGTGGAACTCCCTGTTGAGAGCGGTGAAGGCAGCGGGATCGAAGTCCTCGAGCGCCATGGTCATGCGGGCGTTGATCTCCCGGGACCGTTCGACGTGCTCGGCCGTCATGCGCGGCGCGGAGATCGCGGTCGCGTACCCCTCCAGGCGGGCCAGGACCTGGAGGGCGTGCTCCACCTGCGCGGCGTCGAAGACCGCGACGCGCGCGCCGATGTTGCGGACGACCTCGACGAGTCCGTCGGACTGGAGTCGGCGCAGAGCCTCGCGCATCGGGATGGTGCTGACCCCGGTCTCCCGCGCGAGCTGGCTGAGGACGAGGCGGTAGCCCGGCCCGTACGTCCCGTCGAGGATGCGCGAGCGCAGCAGCTCGTAACTGACCTCGGCCTTCGACCCCTTGGAGCGGGTTTGTTTCTGCGTGGCGCTCATGCCTGTTCCCTTGCTCCGGGCCGGGCGTCCGCTGCGCGGACCCGGCCGTGTACTCGTGCGTTCACCCGGTGAGGGCTTCCAGGACTGTACGGCGGAACGCGGCGCCGGCGAGGACCTCGTGGTGCTCGCCGGGAACCGTGACCAGGTCCGCCCCCTCGACGAGGTCGACCACCCGCTCGATCCCACGGGTCATCATGTCGTCCTTGCCGACGACGAAGACGGGCGGCGTGTCTCCCGTCCAGGACCGCGGGGCGAAGGGCGTGCCGCGCAGCCCCTCGACGCACAGGGCCAGACCGGCGGCCCGGTCCCCGTGGGCGCGCACCATACCGGCGATCATCGCGGTGAACGGATCCGCCGGCTCGGTGCCGTCCGCGACCGCGCGGTGGAGCGCGGCCACCTCCACCGCCTCGAACGGTTCGGCGGGGCTGAGACCGCCGAGGACGGTGCGGCGCAGTCGGCCGGGTGCCGCGGTCGGAAGCTCCCAGGCGAGCCTGGCGCCCAGTGAGTAGCCGATCGCGTCGAACGTCCCTGCCCCCGCCTCGTCGAGGACGGCGAGCAGGTCCGCGACCAGCGCCGTCGCACCTGCCTCCCCGGCCGCCGACGGGGCCGGGCTGTCCCCGTGTCCCCGCAGGTCGGGCACGATCACCGCCTGTCCGGCCTCGGCCAGCGCGGGGGCGATCCCGGTCGCCACCCAGTCCTGGTGGCCGTCGGACCCGAAGCCGTGCACCAGCAGGACAGTCGGCCTGTCGGAGGCCCGGCCGGGAGTGAACGTACGGACGGCCAGACCGGTTCGGCTCTGTGTCTCGCGCATCTCTCGCACCTCTCACATCGAGTTTCGTATACGATCTGCGACCCTATCGCGGCGGCATCCGCCCCTGGGGGAGCCGTACGATCGACTCTTCCCTTCTAGATCGTGCATGATAACGTATACGATTATTGAACCGGTGTAGTGATGCAACGGTGCAGCCCGGTCCGGCCGGCAGGAACGTTTCCAGGAAACCCGTGACCGTCCGGACCCCGCGCACCGCACCCCGCACCCCGCGTCCCGCGACCGGCCACGCCGAAACGGGCCGCCGCTCCTCCTCGACAAGCGTCTGATCGCCGCTCACGCCCAGGGAGAACTCCGATGCCGCATCCGCTGGGAACCCAGCCCTCGAAGATCGTCGCAGTCCATCTCAACTACCCCTGCCGGGCCAAGGAACGCGGCCGCGTCCCCGACCAGCCTTCCTACTTCCTCAAGCCCCCCTCCTCGCTCTCCGGTACCGATGACGCCCTCGTCCGCCCCGGCGGCTGCGAACTCATGGCCTTCGAGGGGGAGATCGCGCTGGTCATGGGCAAGCGCGCGCACCGGGTCGCGCCCGAACAGGGCTGGAGCCACGTCGCCTGGGTGACGGCGGCCAACGACGCCGGCGTCTACGACCTGCGGTACGCCGACCGCGGCTCCAACCTGCGCTCGAAGGGGAGCGACGGCTTCACCCCCGTGGGCCCCCGCCTCCTCGACGCCACCCGACTCGACCCGGCCGCGCTGCGGCTGCGGACCTGGGTCAACGGCGAACAGGTCCAGGACGCCGACACCGCCACGCTGCTCTTCCCGTTCGGCGACCTGATCGCCGACCTGTCGCGCCTGGTCACCCTGGAGCCCGGCGACGTCATCCTCACCGGGACACCGTCCGGAGCCTCCGTGGTGTCGCCCGGCGACGTCGTGGAGGTGGAGGTCAGCGCCCTGGACCAGGAGATCTCCAGTGGCCGCCTGCGCAACACCGTGACGGACGCGGGCCACGACCTTGCGGCCTGGGGCGCCATGCCCCGCGTCGACGCGGCCCTGCGCGCCGACGCCTGGGGGACGGGCCACGCGGACACGCCCGCCCTGGACCCGGACATCGCCGCGGCGCTGCGCGGCCTGGCCACCGCCACCCTCAGCTCCCAGCTGCGCAAGCGCGGCCTCCAGCACATGACGATCGACGGCGTACGCCCCACCGACCCCACGGCCAAGCTGGTCGGCACCGCGCACACCCTGCGCTACCTGCCGCTGCGCGAGGACCTCTTCGAGAAGTTCGGCGGCGGCATGAACGCCCAGAAGCGTGCCGTCGAGGAGCTGCGTCCGGGCCAGGTGCTCGTGATGGACGCCCGCCGCGACCCTACGGCGGGCACCATCGGCGACATCCTGGCGCTGCGGGCGCAGCAGCGGGGCGCGGCCGGAGTCGTCACCGACGGCGCGCTGCGGGACAGTGCCGCGGTCGCGGCCCTCGGCCTGCCGACGTACTACGCCGCCGAGCACCCCGCCGTTCTCGGCCGCCGCCACATCCCCTGGGACACCGGTGTCCCCATCGCCTGCGGCGGAGCGCTCGTCCAGCCCGGCGACATCCTCGTCGGCGACGCCGACGGTGTCCTCGTCGTCCCGCCCGACCTGGTCGAGGAGCTCATCGCCGACTCCGCCGAACAGGAACTGCAGGAACGGTTCATCGCCGAGCGCGTGGCGGCGGGTGAGGCGATCCAGGGCCTGTACCCCCTCGGCCCCGCCTGGCGGGACGCCTACCAGCGGTGGCGCCACCTCCAGAGCAGTCCTCAGACCGGCCTGGAGAGCAGCCCGCAGACCAGCCCGCAGACCGGCCTCCAGACCAGCCCGCAGAGCTGACCGGCCCGCCGGGCGGCAGCCGCCGTGGCGCGGCACCCGGCCACGACCCCGTTCACACCCACCCACGGAGCCACCCATGAAGTTCCGCACCGACCCCGCCACCATCCGCGGGTCCATCGCCCCCGTCGTCACACCCTTCACCGAGGAGGGGGCCCTCGACCACGACAGCCTCCGCGGCCTGGTCCGCTGGCAGCTGGAGTCGGGCTCGCACGGCATCTCCCTCGGCGGCTCCACCGGCGAGCCGTCCGCGCAGTCCGCCGAGGAACGCATCGCCGCGATGCGCACCGTCGCGGACGAGATCGGTGACCGCGTCCCGTTCCTGCCGGGGACCGGCTCGCACAAGCTGGAAGAGACCCTGGAGATCACCTCCGCGGCCCGCGACCTCGGCGCGGACGCCGCCCTCGTCATCACCCCGTACTACGCGCGCCCCACCCAGGAAGCGCTCTACCAGTGGTACGCCACGGTGGCCCGCGAGTTCCCCGACCTGCCGATCGTCGCCTACAACGTGCCCTCGCGCACCGCTGTCGACATCGCGCCGGGGACCGTCGCGCGGCTCTTCACCGACTTCGACAACTTCGTCGGCGTCAAGGAGACGACCAAGGACTTCGAGCACTTCTCCCGCGTCCTGCATGCCTGCGGCCGTGACCTCCTTGTCTGGTCCGGGATCGAGCTGCTCTGCCTGCCCCTGCTCGCGCTCGGCGGCGCCGGTTTCGTCTCCGCGGTGGCCAACCTGGCGCCGACCGCCGTGGCCCGGATGTACGAGCTGTGGGAGGCCGGCGACTTCGACGCCGCACGGGACCTGCACTACCGCCTGCACCCCCTGGTCGACCTGCTGTTCGTCGAGACCAACCCCGCCCCCGCCAAGTGGGTCCTCGCGCAGCAGGGCCGGATCGCCTCGGGACATGTGCGGCCGCCGCTCACCTCGCCCACCGAGGACGGCCTGACCCGCATCCGCGCCCTGCTCGCCGAGGGCGGCGACCTCACCCAGCAGGTCTGACCCCCTCAGAACGGAAGAGAAGCCATGACCACGAACCCCACCGGGCAGCGCCCGGCCGATCTGCCCGAGCGGATCCGCCACTGGATCGGCGGCGAGCTGCTCGACAGCGCCGACGGCCGTACGTTCCCCGTCTGCGACCCCGTCTCCAACGCCCCCTACGCCACCGCCGCGGCCGGCGCCCGTGACGACGTGGACCGCGCCGTCACCGCCGCCCGCGCGGCCTTCCCCGCCTGGTCCAGGCTCGGCAACCGGGAACGCGCCCGCGTCCTCTACCGGATCGCCGACGCCGTCGAGGCGCGCGAGGAACGCCTGGCCGCCCTGGAGACCTTCGACTCCGGCCTGCCCATCACCCAGGCCCGGGGCCAGGCCCGGCGGGCCGCCGAGAACTTCCGGTACTTCGGCGACGTCGTCGTGGCGCTCGGCGAGGAGGCCTTCCGGGCCGGTGACCAGCAGATCAACTACGTCGTCCGCAGCCCCGTCGGCGTCGCCGGTCTGATCACCCCCTGGAACACGCCGTTCATGCTGGAGAGCTGGAAGCTCGCACCGGCCCTCGCCTCCGGCTGCACCCTCGTCCTCAAGCCCGCCGAGTGGACCCCGCTGTCCGCGAGCCTGTGGCCCGAGATCCTCGACGAGGCGGGCGTGCCCTCGGGTGTCGTCAACATCGTCCACGGCATCGGGGAGGAGGCAGGCCAGGCCCTGGTGGACCACCCCGAGGTGCCGCTGATCTCCTTCACCGGCTCCACGGACACCGGCCGGCACATCGTCCGCAGCTCCGCGACGCACCTGAAGACCACGTCCATGGAACTGGGCGGCAAGTCCCCGGTCGTCCTCTTCGCCGACGCCGACCTCGACGCGGCCCTGGACTCGGTCGTCTTCGGCGTGTTCTCGCTCAACGGCGAGCGCTGCACCGCGGGCTCCCGGGTCCTGGTGGAGCGCCCGGTGTACGAGGAGTTCACCCGGCGCCTGGCCGAGCGCGCGGAGCGGGTGAAGGTCGGACTGCCCGCCGACCCCGCCACCGAGGTCGGCGCCCTGGTGCACGCCGAGCACTACGCCCGCGTACTGGAGTACGTCGAGATCGGACAGCAGGAGGCGAAGCTGGTGGCCGGAGGCGCCCGCCCCGCGCACCTGCCGGAGGGGAACTACCTCCAGCCCACCGTCTTCGCCGACGTCGCCCGCGACGCGCGCATCTTCCAGGAGGAGATCTTCGGACCGGTCGTGGCCGTCGCCCCCTTCGACGACGAGGCGGAGGCCGTCGAACTGGCCAACGCCACCGAGTACGGCCTCGCGGCCTATGTGTGGACCTCCGACCTCAAGCGCGCACATCGCGTCGCACACGCGGTCGAATCCGGTATGGTCTGGATCAACTCTCACAACGTCCGCGACCTGCGGACCCCCTTCGGTGGCGTCAAGTCCTCCGGCCTGGGCCGGGAGGGCGGTGCGCACAGCATCGACTTCTACACCGAGTCGAAGATCGTCCACGTGATGCTCGGCGAACCCCACACCCCCCGCTTCGGCGCGTCCTGACCCCCAAGGAGCCGTACCCATGAGTACACCTCCCGACGTCGTCCGCTCCGCCTACGCCCAGCTGGTCGTCACCGACCTGGACCGGGCCCGCTGGTTCTGGGGCGACATGCTCGGTTTCCACATCCAGTACGCGGACGAGTCCCTGCTGTGCCTGCGCGGGACCGACGAACTCACCCACCACTCCCTGGTGCTGCGCAAGGGCGAGACGGCGGCCCTGGACCACATCTCCTACCGGGTCCGCACCCCCGAGGACGTCGACCGCGCCGAGCAGTACTTCAAGGACCTCGGCAGGCCCGTCCGCCGCGTCCCCAAGGGCGCGGGGACCCCCGGAGTCGGCGACGCCGTCCGGGCCGTCGACCCGCTCGGCTTCCCGGTGGAGTTCTTCCACGACATCGAGCGCGCCGAGCGGCACATCCAGCGCTACGACCTGCGCCGCGGCGCCGAGATAGCCCGCCTCGACCACTTCAACATCTGCACCCCCGACATCCCCGCCGCCTACGCCCACTACCAGGCCCTGGGCTTCGGCTGCTCCGAGACCATCGAGGGCGACGAGCACGAGCTGTACGCGGCCTGGATGTACCGCAAGCAGACCGTGCACGACGTCGCCTTCACCGGCGGCGCAGGCCCCCGCCTGCACCACGTCGGTGTGGCCACCCACGAGTCGCACCAGGTCCTGCGCACCGCCGACCTCTTCGGCTCGCTGCGCCAGGAGCACCACATCGAGCGGGGCCCCGGCAGGCACGGCGTCTCCAACGCCTTCTACCTCTACCTGCGCGACCCCGACGGCCACCGGGTGGAGATCTACACCTCCGACTACTACACCGGTGACCCCGACCACGAGACGTACCGGTGGAACGTGAAGGACGACCGCCGCCGCGACTTCTGGGGCAACGCGGTGATCGAGTCCTGGTACAAGGAGGCATCTCCGGTCCTCGACCTCGACGGACGCCCCCAGCCCGTCACCGAGGCCGTCCTGGACGAGTCCGCCGTTCAGGTCGGCGCGGACGGCCTGGGGATCGTGGAGCCGGGCGGACATGGGAGCTGACGCCCCACCGCCCGAGAGGAGCCGGACCGCGGTATGCGGTCCGGCTCCTCGGCGTCACGCCCCTATGACGCTCATGACGCTGCCGTGTTCGGCCCGCATGACGCTGCCGTCGGCGGGAGGCGCCGACGGCAGTGGGGGAGGGTCGTGGGACGGTCAGTGCGGGGTGCCGCGGTGCTCCCCGGCACCGTCCGGCCGGTGTGCGCGGGCGGGCGGGGAGTCGAGCGACCGGCGCAGGCGGGGCAGGACCGCGGTCCACACGAGCAGGGCCGCGAGGGTGGTGGCGACGGCCATGGTGAGCGACATGGTCAGGTCGGCCGCCCCGCCGAGCGCGACGACGGGCGCGACGACCGGGCCGACGGCGAAGGTCGACATGCCGAGCAGGGCCGCCGCGGTCCCGGCACGCTCGCCGTGCCCGCCGAGGGCGAGGGTCGAGCTGTTGGGGCTGATGACGCCGTAGCAGAACAGCATCACGGCGAGGACGACGAGCACGGCGGCCAGGCCGAGGTCGGCCACCACGGTGGCGAGCAGGCCGAGAGCGGCCGCCGCTGTCGCCGTCGTGCCCACGACGTACATGCGCGCGGGACCGGCCCGGCGTACGACGCCGCGGTTGACCAGGGACCCGAGCACAGCGACGACCGCGTTCGCCGCGAAGACCGCGCTGAAGGCCTGGGGGCTGAGGTGGAAGCCGTCCTGGAGCACGAAACTGATGGACGCCAGGTAGGTGAAGAAGGCCGTACCGGTGCACGTCGCCACCAGCAGGTAGCAGACGAAGAGACGGTCACGCAGGACCTTCCCGAAACCCCGGCCGGTCTCGGTGAACCCGCCCGCGTGCCGTGCCCCGGCCGGCAGCGTCTCGGGCAGCAGCGTGCCCGCGACGGCCAGGAGCACGGCGCCGACCCCGGCGAGGACGACGAACAGGCCCCGCCAGTCCATGACCGCGGCGAGCTGCCCGCCCGCCACCGGCGCGGCGATCGGGGCCAGCGCCCCGACGAGCCCGAGCAGGCTGAGCAGCCGCGCGAGCTCGACGCCCGAGGCGATGTCCCGGGCCGCGGCCAGGGCGATGACGACCCCGGCGGACCCGGTGACGCCCTGCAGGAACCGCGTGAGCAGCAGGATCTCGATGGTCGGAGCGACCGCGCACAGCAGGGAGAACAACGTGAAGAGCGCGATGCCCCACAGCAGTGGCCGCCGCCTGCCGAAGCGGTCGCTGAGAGGGCCCGTCACCAGCTGGCCGAGGGCGAGCCCGAGCATGCACACCGACATGGACGCCTGGGCGAGGCTGTCATTGGTGTGCAGGTCCTTGGCGAGCTGGGGCAGCAGCGGCATGGAGAGGTCCATCGACAGGGGCCCGAACACCTCCAGGGACCCCAGGACGACGGCGGCGCGGCGCGCGCTCATGACGCGCGCGCCGCCCACAGCGGGGGTGGTCACCGGGACCGGCCGCCGGTGCCGAGGACGCGTCGCATCCACGACTCCCGAGTGGCCACGGCGGCCCGGGACACCTCGGTGTCGGGGGAGAAGCCCGAGAAGCCGTGGTAGCCGCCGGCCCACACATGCAGCTCGGCCTGCCCACCGGTCGCCCAGATCCGGGTGGCGTAGTCGACGGCCTCGTCGCGGAACACCTCGGCCGCCCCGACCGAGACGTAGGCGGGCGGCAGCCCGGACAGGTCGGCGGCGCGCGCGGGCGCCGCGTTGGGCGAGACGGCGTCGGTGCCGCGGTCCGTGCCCAGGATCGCGTTCCAGGCCGTGTCGTTGTTGTTGCGGTCCCAGATGCCGATGCCGTCGTACTGCAAGCTCGACACCGTGGTGTTCCGGTCGTCGAGCATCGGGCAGTCGAGGACCTGCCCGGCGAGGGCGGGGCCGCCGCGGTCGCGGGCCATCAGGGCCACCGCGGCGCTCAGGCCGCCGCCGGCGCTCGCCCCGCCGACGAGGATGCGGTCGGGGTCCACGCCGAGGGCGGCGGCGTTCTCGGCGAACCAGACCAGGCCCGCGTAGCAGTCCTCCGCGGCGGCCGGCGCGGGATGTTCGGGCGCGAGCCGGTACTCGACGCTCACGGCGACGGCGCCGAACTCCAGGACCTCGCCGATCAGGGCGTCGATGCCGAAGAACCGGTTGCCGAGCACCATGCCGCCACCGTGGATGCCGTAGATCCCCGGCGCGTCGCGGACACCGCCGCGCGGCCGAAGGACTGTCAGCTCGACATCCGGTGCCCCCGCCGGACCTGCCACGGTGACGTGCTCGAACTCGACCGGGTGCGCACCGATCGCCGCCTCGACGGGGGGCACGAGCGTGGCGAAGTGCGCGCGGTTGGCGAGGATCGTGTCGGCCCGCAGCGGAATCCGCTCGATGAGCTCACGACAGGCCGCGAGGCCCGGTTCGAGCCCCGGGTCGTAGGGGACGGGCCGCGGGCGCGGCGCCTGGGAAGTGGTCACGGTCAGGGGCCTTCCGGGGCGACGATGCCGCGGTCGCACCAGAACGGGTCGACGAGGGACCGCAGTTCGTCGGCTCCGACCCGCTGTACGAGGTCAAGGGCGCCGATGTTCTGCCGGACCTGCTCCAGGCGGGTGGCGCCGACCAGCGTCGTGGTGTTGGCGGGATGGGCGAGCGTGAACGCGATCGCGAGCTGGGCGGGCGTGGTGCCGAGCTTGCCGGCGAGTTCGGTGATGCCCGGGACCGTGGCCACGATCGCGTCACGGATCGAGCCGGGGTCGCGGCCGATCTCCCGCTCGGGCGAGGTGCGCCCGGCGAGGATGCCGCCCTCCAGGACGTCGGAGGCCTGCATGCTGAACCCGTCGGCGAACAGCTCCGCGAACGGCTGCCCTTCGGGAATCGCGCGGCGCGCCAGGCTGTACTTCAGCTGGGCGATCTGCGGTCCGGGAACTCCCCGTTCGGCGGCGATCCGGCGCAGGGCGCGGATGTTCGCGGCCGACCAGTTGTTCACGCCCCAGGCGCGGATCAGTCCGGCCTCCGTGAGGGCGGCGAGGTCACCGACCAGGTCCTCCAGCGCGACGTCGTCGCGCCGCAGGTCGCCGAGGATTACCAGGTCGGCATGGTCGAGCCCGGTCCGCAGGAACGCGTTCTTCAGCTGCGGGGCGAACCCCTCCGCGCCGAAGCCCTCGATCCACAGCTTCACCGAGGCGAGGTAGGTGTCCCGGGGCGCCCCGGTCGCGCGCATGATCGCGCCCCACAGCACGTCGGTGAAGACGGGGGGCGCGCCGGGCAGCCCGTAGACGCCGACGTCGAACAGGTTGACGCCCTCGTCGAGCGCGTGGCGGACCATGGCGACGGCGTCCGCGAAGTCCATCCGGTCGAAGGTGTGCCACGAGCCGAGGGACAGCACCGACGCCTCGAGTTCGCTGGTGCCGATCCGGCGCCGGGGGAGCACTGTGGTGGTCACGTGTGGTTCCTTTCTCTGTCTCGCTGACGCGGTCTGCGCCTCAGGCGATCCGGGGATCGATGACGGCCTTGATCTCTTCGTGCCTGCTCATCGCGGTGATGCGCGCGGAGGCCTCGGACAGGCCGACGGGCTTGCCGAACAGCCGGTCCCAGGGCATGCGCTCGGGGAACGAGGTGAAGAACTCGATCGCGTCGTGGTAGTCGGCGATGTCGCCGTTGAGCGAACCGACGATGCTCAGTTCCTTGCCCATCACCGTGCCGAGGGCGAGCGGTTCGGCGACCGGCCCCGTGCTGCCCACGACGACGACCCGGCCGCGCTGCGCCGCCATCTCCACGGCCTCCCGACCCACCGACGGCGCGCCGGCGAAGTCCAGGACCAGGTCGGCACCGCGGCCGCGGGTGAGTTCCCGTACGCGGGAGACGACGGCCTCGGAGCCCTCGGCGATGTCCACCGTCTCGTCGGCGCCGAACTCGTGGGCCAGGACGAGGCGCGCCGGGGGCGAGCCGACGGTGATCACACTCGCCGCGCCGCTGAGGTGGGCCACGGCGGTCGCGAAGAGGCCGAGCGCCCCCGAGCCCTGGACGACGACGCGGGAGCCGGGGCGCACGCCGCCGACTCGGGAGAACGCCCTCAGCACGGTCTTCGCCGCGCAGCCCGCCATCGCGGCCCAGGTGTCGGGGACCTCCGCGGGCAACAGCAGCTTGGCCGCGCCCGGGACCACGTAGGCGTACTCGGACAGACCCGCGGTGGCGTACGGCGGGACGTCGGAGCGCTGGAGGAACCCGTAGCCCCGGTTGGAACAGGCGACCGGCTCGCGCAGCACCGTACAGCCGTGGCACGCGCCGCAGGTCGACTCCGACCAGCCGATGCGGTCCCCGACGGAGAGCTTGCGGCCGAGGGCGTCCCGGGTGTCCTCGCCGAGCGCGACGATCTCGCCGACCATCTCGTGGCCGAGCACCATCGGCAGCATCCCGGGGAAGGTCATCTTGCCCGACCAGATCTCGATGTCGGTGCCGCAGAGCGTCGTGCAGACGATGCGTACGAGGGCGGCGCCCGGCTCCGGTTTCTCCGGCAGCGGCAGGTCGGTGAGGTCCAACGCGGCGCCGTGTGCGGTGAGTACGGCGGCACGTGTCGAGGAGGGAATGTCCATCACAACTCCTTCGGATCGAGCGGATCAAGGGCTCGACGATGCGTTAGTCTACGACTGTCGACTCAAATGTCGAGACCCTGAGAGCGACGAGGAGCACCCGTGCGCACAGCAGACGGCGACGCCCGTAATGCACCGGCCGACCTGATCCTCCGAGGGGGCGTCGTCCACACTCTGGCCCCGGGCGGCAGGGGGGTGACCGCGTCCGCCGTCGCCCTGCGCGACGGGCTCGTGGCCCGTGCCGGCGACGACTCCGAGGTCCTGGCGCTCGCCGGTGCCTCGACCGAGGTCGTCGACCTGGCCGGACGTGCCGTCCTGCCCGGCATCAACGACGCCCATCTGCACGCCACCTGGCTGGGAGCCATGTGGCCCGACACCCTCTTCGGCGAGCACGTCGCTCCCGGCCCGCCTCCGGAACGCCCGCTCCTCGACGACGAGGCGCGGCGCGGTGCGATCCTCCGCGCCGGGGAGCTCGCCGCCTCGCTCGGCATCACCAGCTACACGGAGCCCGGCCTCGGCCCCGGCGAGGACCACGGGGCGACCGGCGCCTTCGGAACCTCGGTCGCCGAGCAGTACCGCCTGCTCGCCGCCGAGGGGCGGCTGCGGGCCAGGGTCACCGTCCTGTGGCTCTACGGCGAGCTCGACGGGCCGAGCGACCTGGAGCACTTCCTGTCCGGCCTCGCCGCCACCGACGGCGCGACGAGCGACCCGCGGTGGCTGCGGTTCGCCGGGGTCAAGATATTCGCCGACGGCATCCCGCCGATGCGGTCGGCCTATACGCACCGCTGCTACGCCGACGGCGTCAGACCGGCCCTGCTCGTGGCGGGCGCCGACGACGCCGAGCGTGAGGCGAACCTGGCGCGGATGATCGTGGCCGCGCACCGTGCGGGGCGGCAGGTCGGAGTGCACGCCACCGGGGACCGCTCCATCGACGTCACCCTCGACGCGGTCGAGCGGGCGAGGGCCGAGCACGATGTCGACCTGGGGCACTACATCATCCACGGCGACCTCGTCACCGCGCCGCAGCTGCGCCGGATGGCCGCGCTCGGGGTGGGCCTCGACACCCAGCCGGAGATCGCGGTGCGTACGCGGTCCCTGGTGGACGACGCGCTCGGTGCCGGCTCGGCGGCGGCCGCGTGGCCGCTCCAGGCGGCCTTCGACGCGGGTGTGTCCATGTGTCTGACCTCCGACGCGCCCGTGCTCTCACCGGACTGGCGGCGCCAGATCGCGGCCGCCGACGAGTGGATGGGGCCCGCGGCCGACCCGCGTGCGCGCATGGAGCAGCTGCTGCGCTGCTACACGGTGGAGCCCGCCCGCCAGGACCACGCCGCGTCCTGGAAGGGGACACTCGCCCCCGGTATGGCGGCCGACCTGTGCGTACTGGAGGCCGATCCGCTCGCCCTGACCCCGGCCGAGTTGCCGGACGTCGGTGTGGCGCTGACCGTGGTGGACGGCAAGGTCGTCCATGAGCAGGGGGCACGGGTGCCTGCGGCGGAGATCGCCTGATCGAGGCGCTCGGACACAGCACGGTGCGGACGGATTCGGGCCTGCCGGGTGATCCCACCCGGCAGGCCCGAATCCGTCCGCACTCGCGTTCCGAGTGGTCGCCCCCCGTTGCGGGATCGCGCCCCGCAGGGGGGCGGGGAGCTGCGCGACCAGCCCCACCGGCCCGAGGGCGGCACACGGCTTCCGCGGAGCCGCGCGCAGCCCCGCGGAAGCGGCCTGCGGAGCGCTCAGGTGAGCAACTGCCCGCCGTCCACCGGAAGGCTGGTCCCGGTGATGTGCGCGGCACTCTCACCGGCGAGGAAGACGGCCGCCGCGGCGACGTCGTCCACCGCGGCCAGGCGCTTGAGGGGGATGCGGTCCTCCCATGCCCGGCGCTGCGGCGAGCCCTCCGGCATGCCGGTGGCCAGCATCTCGGTGAGGACGGGTCCTGGCGCCACGGCGTTGACCCGGATGTTGTGTGCGGCCAGCTCGATGGCCGCCCAGCGGGTGAGCGCGTCCACGGCCGCCTTGCTGCTCTCGTACCCGCCCATGCCCGGGGTCGGCTGCCTGCCGCCGATGGAGGACATGTTGACGATCACCCCGGCGATCCCGGCGTCGACCATCCGGCGGGCCACGTGCTGCGTCATCAGGAACGTGCCCACCACGTTGGTGCGCAGGATGGTGTCCAGGTCGCTGCCGGGCAGGTCCAGGAGCGCGCCGTGGACGGTGAGCAGGCCCGCGTTGTTCACAAGGACCTCGACCGGGCCGAACTCCGCCTGGAGCGCGTCGAGTTCACGGGTGATCGCGGCCGTGTCGGTGATGTCGAGGGCCAGGCCGTGGACGCCGAGTTCCTTCGCTGTCCGCGTGACGCCCTCCGCGTCCCGGTCGGCGATCACCACGGTGTCGCCCGCCGCCGAGAACGCGGCGGCCACCCCCCGGCCGATGCCCCCCGCTCCACCGGTGACGAGCACGGTACGTGTGCGCTGCATCTTTACTCCCCTCGCGCCGAGACCTTTGTCACGGCGTCCGCTTTATAGTATACAAGCGTAGACGAAAAAGGCCGAGGCTTCGGGAGGAGCTTTGAGCGCTGAACAGTCCTTTCCCCGACGCGGGTTGGGGCCCGATGGCCCCGACGTACCGGTCCTTTCCCTGGGGTCCTGGAACACCTGGGACCGGATGGATTTCGACGACGCGGTGTCACTGGTCGCACGGGCCGCCGAGCTCGGCTGTGCCTTCTTCGACGTCGCGCACTACAACATGGGCCCACACGCGGAGAACGCCCGCACCGACCTGATCTTCGGCCGCGCCGTACGGGAGGCAGGTCTCGCACGCGCCGACTGGCAGTTCTGCGGCAAGCTCTGGCTCTGGGACTATCCCGGCACCGGCTTCACCCAGCAGATGAAGACGTCACTGGAGCGTGTCGGCGTCGAGCGGGCCGACATGGTCGTCGTCGGTGACTACTTCGGTGATCTCGACGTCGAGCGGGTCGTCGCCGACGTCGCCGAGCAGATCGACGCGGGCCGGTTCACCACCTGGGGCGTGAACAACTGGCGCTACCCCGATCTGCGGGCGGCGCTCGACATCGCACGTGAGCGCGGTCTGGTGCCGCCCTCGTTCGCCCAGCTCAAGTACGGTCTGGTCCGCAGGTCGATGGCCGAGGGACGCTACTACGCCCCGCTGTTCGAGGCCGGGGAACTCGCCCTGCAGGCGTCCGACGTCTTCGAGGGCGGCATCCTGGTCGGCAACCTGCGCCCGGACCGCAAGATCGGCGCCGACGTGGGAGGTATCCGCGAGCGGGTCGCCGAGTCCTACGGCGAGGTGCGCCGTCTCGCCGACGCCTTCGACGCGTCCCCGGCACAGCTGGGCATCGCCTTCTGCCTGGCCAACCCCGCGACCGCGAACGTGCTGGTCGGAGTCTCCAAGCAGGCGCAGCTCGAGGACAACGTGGGCGCCATCGCGCTCCTCGAACGGGTGGGGGCCCCGGCCCTGCGCCAGGCGGTGGCGGACCTGTGGCTCGACCGCGACGTCGCCGCCGACGGCACCTGGTGACATGGGCGGCCCCGCGCCGACGCCCGCCGCTGCACCCGACAGTCGTACGACAACATCTCAGGAGGACCTCATGACCGCACCCAGTACGCCCGCCACGCCCGACCGCATCGTCGACATAGCGATCGGTTACATGGGGGCGAAGCAGCTCTTCGCCGCCGCGCGCACCGGCGTGTTCCGCGCCCTCGCCGAAGAGGAGCGCGACGTGGCCGGGCTCGCCTCGGCGACCGGGCTGAGCGAGCAGATGGCCCGCATACTCGCCGACGCCATGAACGGCCTCGGCCTCCTCGAGCGCAGTGACGGCCGCTACCGGCTCGCACCGGACGCCGCCGCCCATCTGACGGGCGAGGGCGACCTCGACCTGCACCCCTTCCTCGCCTTCCTGAACGAGATCAGCTACGGCCACTGGCTGCAGTTCGACGCCACCGTCGACAGCACCAAGCCCGGTGAGCTGGACATGAACGAGGAGCGCTGGAAGACGTTCATGGCCGGTGTCATGCGCTACAACGCGCTGCACGCCGCCATGCTCGCCCGGTCCTTCGACTTCGGGCCCTACCGGGACCTGCTCGACCTCGGCGGGCTCTCCCCGGACTTCGCGATCGGCGCGCTGCGGGCCAACCCCGAGCTGTCGGCCCGCTTCGTCTACGACCCGGCCTCCACCGAGTCCGTCACCGAGGCGCTCGGCGCGGCGGGTCTCGCGGACCGGGTCCGGATCGATCCCGCGCCGACCGACACCGCCCAGCCGGGCGGGGACCACGACCTCGTCATGGTCAACCACGTCGTCCACCGCTTCACCGCCGAGCAGAACCGCGCCATTCTCGCCGCCGCCCGAGCCGCCGCCCGCCCCGGAGCGACCCTGCTGCTGCTCGACTTCCTCCTCGACGACGACGACCGGCAGCGTCCGATCGATGCCCTGCACGCGGGTGAGTACTTCGTCATCGACGGTACGGTGGTCTACCCGGAGTCCGAGGTCACGGCATGGCTGGAGGCGTCGGGCTGGCGCCGGCGCGAGGTGATCGCGCTGCCGGGAAGTCCGCGGGTCGTCGTCGCCGAAGCGGTCTGACCAGGCCTTTGGCCCATGGTCCTGACAGTGGCCCCATCGTGGTCCTGACAGTGGCCCCATCGCTCGCCAATTGGCTGTGGTGGGGCCATTGCCTTTTTTGCCGACGACCGTAGACTAACGGCCACGACACGTGAGGCGGCGGGCAGGCAAACACCCCCGCACACCCACTCTCAATCTGTGCGCCGCGCGCTGTGACGGCGAGAGGTCGGGCGGTTCCTCTCCCGGATCGATCCGGCACCAGCGCCCCTCTTACGCGAGAGAAGACTCCATGAAGCGAATCTGGAGAGCCACCGTTGTCGCGGTCGCCGCGTTCACCGTGGCCGCGTGTACGAACACGACCACCCCCGCCGGCGGCACCGCCACCGACGATATCAAGATAGGCACGCTCCTCGACATCACGTCCTGGGACCCGGCCCAGGCCGACATCGGCTTCGACGGCCCCTACCTGTCGGCCGTCTACGACCCGCTGATCTCCCTCGACAAGGACTCCAAGGCCGTTCCCGGGCTCGCCAAGGCCTGGAAGTACTCCGCGGACCGCCTGACCCTCACCCTGGACCTCCGCACCGGCGTGAAGTTCAGCGACGGTCAGCCCTTCGACGCCGCGGCCGCGGTGCAGAACCTCCAGCACCTCAAGGCCGGCGTCCGGTCGGGACAGACGTACGCCAACGTCACCGACATCAAGAAGGTGGACGCGGACACCGTCTCCCTGCACCTGAAGAAGAAGGACGACGCCCTCCTGTACTACATGGGGCTGGGGCGCAGCTGGATGGCCTCACCCGCCGCGATCAAGACCAAGTCGCTGGCCACCCAGCCCGTCGGCTCGGGCCCGTACACCTACGACAAGGGCAAGTCGGCGCCGGGCTCGGAGTACGTCTTCGCCAAGAAGTCCGGGCACTGGGACGACAAGACCTACCCGTTCGGCACGGTGCACGTGCAGCCGATCGCCGACCCGACCGCGAGCTTCAACGCCATGCGCTCCGGCCAGCTCGACGTCGCCTACGCCAACGCTGCGGACATCCCCCGGGCGAAGGGGGCCGGCTGGAACGTCGCCTCCGACGTCGCGACCTGGGTGGGCATCCAGTTCACCGACCGCACCGGCAAGCAGTTCAAGCCCCTGGGGGACATCCGGGTGCGGCGGGCCATCAACCACGCCTTCGACGGCGCGGCCATGCTCAAGTCCGTGGGCCAGAACGCCGGGGTCGCGACCAACCAGATGTTCCCCGCGGGCCGCCCGGTGTACGACAAGGCGCTCAACGGCCGGTACCCGTTCGACCTCGACAAGGCCAAGAAGCTCATGGCCGAGGCCGGCTACCCCGACGGGTTCAAGGTGACGATGCCCATGTCGTCGATCTTCCAGCCGTGGCAGCCCTCCGTGCAGCAGACCCTCGGCAAGCTCGGCATCAAGGTGAAGTGGAAGAACCTGTCACCGGCCGACTACCAGAAGAACGCCGCCACCTTCCCCATGTTCGTGGCGGTCCTGGCCCTCGACTCCAACGCGGCGGCCTCGGTCGACGGCCGGATCACCTCCCAGCAGTGGTTCAACCCGAACCCCTCGACCAAGGACTTCCCCAAGGTCCACGACCTCGTCGGCAAGGTCGAGGCGGCGACGGGCGAGGCGCAGCTCCCCCTGATCCGCGAGCTCAACGAGGAGATCACCGACCAGGCCTGGCAGGACGTCTGGTACCAGGCGAACAACACCTACTTCAGCAACAAGGGCATCAAGGTCACGCCGATCACCGGGATGATGTTCCCCACCCTGCGGTTCGTCCAGCGCGGCTAGTTCCTGTTC
This sequence comes from Streptomyces typhae, assembly GCF_009755605.1. Classification (GTDB taxonomy): domain Bacteria; phylum Actinomycetota; class Actinomycetes; order Streptomycetales; family Streptomycetaceae; genus Streptomyces; species Streptomyces typhae. The sequence goes on along the minus strand of NZ_WPNZ01000034.1, from coordinate 51,690 downwards.
CGGCGGGGCCCGCCCGGTCCACGGGCGGCCCCCGCCTTCAGAGGGGTCCCTACATGATCAGATTCACGATTCGGCGACTGCTGTCAGGAGTCGTCCTCCTGCTCGTCGTCACCTCCGCCACCTTCTTCCTGGCCCACCTGGCCATCGGCGACCCCACCGCCGGCCTGCTCGGAAACAACGCCACCCCGGACCAGCGGGCCGCACTGCACGAGCAGCTCGGCCTGGACCGCCCGCTCATCACCCAGTTCTGGGACTGGTTCTCGCACGCGGTCCGCGGCGACTTCGGCACGTCGTGGCGCAACTTCCAGCCCGTCTCGGACCAGATCGCCCTGCGCGTCCCGGTCACCCTGTCCGTCGTCCTCGCCGCCACCCTCCTCGCGGCCGTCGTCGGGCTCGCCGTCGGCATCGCCACCGGGCTGCGCCCCGACGGGATCCTGGCCCGCGTCCTCAAGGTCGCCTCGGTCGTCCTGTTCGCCCTGCCCGGGTTCTGGGTCAGCCTCGTGCTCGTCATGACGTTCGCGGTCCGGCTCAAGTGGTTCCCCGCGGTGGGCTATGTGCCCCTGACCCAGTCGCCCTCCGCGTGGCTGAGCTCCATCACCCTGCCGTCGGTCGCCTTGGCGCTCGCCGCGATCGTGATGATCGCCGAACAGCTCCGCAACGGCTTCATGGAGGTCACCAAACAGGACTTCGTCCGCACCCTGCGCGCCCGCGGCCTCTCCTCCCGCCGCGTCACGACGCACGTGCTGCGCAACGCCTCGCCCGCCGCGCTCACCGTCCTCGCGGTGATGTTCGTCGGACTGCTCGGCGGCGCGATCGTCGTGGAGATCATCTTCAACCTCCCGGGCATCGGCAGTCTCACCCAGTCCGCCGCCCAGATCGGCGACATCCCCATCCTGCTCGGCCTGACCGCCGTCACGGTCGTCTTCGTCGTCCTCGTCAACTTCCTGCTCGACCTCGTGCTCGGGTGGATCAACCCGAAGGTGCGTGAGTCATGACAGAGGCCGTACTCCCCCCTCCGGGGGACGCCGTCCAGGCCCAGCGGCGACTCTGGTCGCGCTTTCTGCGCCGCCCGCTCGGCGTGACCGCCCTCGCGGTGTTCCTCTTCGTGGTCCTCGTGGGACTCTTCGCCCCGCTGCTCGCGCCGCACGACCCCAACCTCGTCGACCTGGGCCTCACCCAGGCCCCGCCCAGCTCCGAGCACTGGATGGGCGGCGACTCCGCCGGCCGCGACATCTTCAGCAGGCTCCTGTACGGCGCGCGCACGACCGTCTACGGGGCCGCCGTGGCCTGCCTGGTGGGCGTAGGGCTCGGCGTGCCCGCGGGCGTGGCCGCCGGATACTTCGGCGGCATCACCGACCGGATCTGCTCGTGGATCAGCGACGGTGTGCAGTCCGTACCCGGCATGATCGTCCTCCTCATCGTCGCCGCGGGCACCGGCGCCGACTTCACGGTCCTCATGGTGACGGTCGGCGCGTTCATGGCGCCGGGCTACTACCGCATCTCCCGCTCCAGGGCGCTCGCCGTACGCAAGGAGCCCTACGTCGACGCGGCCCGCGTCGCCGGTCTCACCCACACCAGGATCCTGCACGCGCACATGTTCCGGGCCGTGCGCGCACCCGTCATCATCCAGTCCGCGCTCACCGCGGGCATCGCGATGGGCATGCAGACCGGCCTGCAGTTCCTCGGCGTGGGCACCGCGTCGACCCCCGACTGGGGGCAGATGATGAACGACGGGTTCCGCACCATGGGGACCCACCCGCTGATCCTGCTGTGGCCCTCGGTCGCCCTCGGCGTCACGATCGCCGCGCTCGCGTTCATGGGATCCACCCTCGCCGACCTGGTGAGCGTACGCACCGAACCGGTACCCCGGCGCCGGCGCGGTGCCCGGCCGGCCGACGAGACGACCGCGCGGACCGGCGAGCTGGCCCACACCGTGGAGCGGAGCGTGCTGCGGATCGAGAACCTCCGCGTCGCCTACGCCACGGCGCACGGCGACAAGCAGGTCGTCCGCGGAGTCTGCCTCGACGTCGCCCCCGGGGAAGTGCTCGGCATCGTCGGCGAGTCGGGATCGGGCAAGTCGCAGACCATGTTCTCCGCCCTCGACCTGCTCCCGGCGGACGGCCGTGCGACCTGCGACGGCATCTGGGTCGGCGGCCAGGCGGTCGGCGACCTGCCGCGGGCCAAGCGCCACGCCCTGCTCGGCACCCGGATCGGCTACGTCCCCCAGGAGCCGATGAGCAACCTCGACCCCTGCTACACCATCGGCCACCAGCTCGTCGAGCCCCTGCGGGCGGTGCACGGGCTGACCAAGGCACAGGCACGGGACCGGGCCCGCGAGGTACTCCTCCAGGTCGGCATCACCGACCCCGACCGGGTGCTGGCCTCCTACCCGCACCAGGTCTCCGGCGGCATGGCGCAGCGAGTCCTCATCGCCGGCGCGGTCGCGGGCAAACCGGACCTGCTTGTCGCTGACGAGCCCACCACGGCGCTGGACGTCACGGTCCAGGCCGAGGTGCTCGAACTGCTGCGTGAACTACAGCAGGAGTACCGGATGGCGCTCGTCATCGTCACCCACAACTTCGGCGTGGTCGCCGACATCTGCGACCGGGTCGCGGTCATGAAGGACGGCCGCATCATCGAGTCCGGCACCGTCGAGCGGATCTTCGCCGCGCCCGCCGACCCGTACACCGCGGAACTCATCCGCGCCTCGCAGGACGACACCGAGAGCCGCGACGACCTGGACGCGGCGTGGAACGAGACCGAGGCCGAGGCCGGACGGAAGGTGCACACATGAGGACCGAGGGCGCGTCCGAGCAGACCGAGAGCGTGTCGGCGAAGGCCGAGGACGCGTCCGAGAACACGGAGAAGGCGTCCATGGAGGCGAAGAGGGCGCCCATGAATACGGAGAGGGCGCCCATGACGACGGAGCGCGAGTCCATGACGACGGAGCGCGAGCCCATGACGACGGAGCGTGAGTCCATGAAGTCGGCGTCGCGGGACGGCGCGCCGCTGCTCGAAGTGGACGACGTCGTCGTCGACTACCGCCGCGGACGCAGCACATTCCGCGCACTCAAGGGCGTCTCGATGACCATCGGGGCGGGCGAGTGCGTGGGCCTCGTCGGTGAGAGCGGGTCGGGCAAGTCGACGCTCGGCAAGGCCGTCCTCGGGCTCGCCGAGGTCACGTCCGGCACCATCCGCTTCGCCGGCCAGGACATCACGCATCTCAAGGGGGCCGCCAGGCGCCGCCTTGCCGCCGACCTCCAGGTGGTCTTCCAGGACCCCTACGGTTCACTCGACCCGACGATGACCGTCGGGCAGATCCTCGCCGAGCCCCTCACCGCCACGGGCACCAGCCGGGCCGACGCGCGGACGACGGTGGCCGAGATGCTCGACCACGTCCGCCTCCCCGCGGACACCGTGACGCGCTACCCCAGCGAGTTCTCCGGTGGCCAGCGCCAGCGCGTCGCCATCGCCCGCGCGCTGGTGCGCCGCCCGCGGCTCATCGTCTGCGACGAACCGGTCAGCGCCCTCGACCTGACCACGCAGGCGGCGGTGATCGACCTGTTCATCGACATCCAGCGCGAGACCGGCGTCTCCTACCTCTTCGTCTCCCACGACCTCGGGGTGGTACGGCGGATCTGCCACCGCGTCTCGGTGATGTACCAGGGAGAGTGCGTCGAGACCGGCCCGAACGAGACGGTCACGCGGAACCCCGAACATCCCTACACCCAGCGGCTGCTCCTCGCCTCACCGGTCGCCGACCCGGTCCGGCAGGCCGAACGCAGACGGAGCTGGCTCCAGCTTCGTGCACCCGCCGCATCGCCAGTAGCGTAGGGAAGACTATGCCGAAGATTATCGACCACGATCAGCGACGGCGGGAGATTGTCGCGGTCGCGAAGAAGCTCATCATCCAGGGTGGTTTCGAGGCCGCGACCATGCGCAGCATCGTCGCCGAGGCGGGTTTCGCCAATGGCGCGCTGAAGCGCTACTTCCCCAACAAGGACAGCATCGTGGCCGCGACGTTCCAGAGCGTCCTCGCGGAGATGAACGAGCAGATCGGGTCGGACGAGCCGTCGCCCGACCCGAGGGAGGCACTGCGCCACGACGTCGAGGCGACGCTGCCCCTCGACCAGTACCGCATCGACTCCGCCCGGGTGCTGCTCGCGCTGTGGGAGCACTCGGTCTCCAACGACGAACTCGCGGCGCTGTACCGCGCCCACCTCCAGGACTGGCGTCGGCGGCTCGCGGAGCGGATCGCCGCCGCGCGCGGCAAGGGCGAGCCCGCCGACGCACCCGCGGTGATCGAGCTCGCGGGGGAGGTCATCGGCGTGACCATCGGGGCCAACGTCACCGCGCTGATGTTCCCGGACGGCGCGCTGATCCCGGAGCACCGCGCCTACGTCGACCGGCTGATGCGCAACCTCGACGACTGATCCGCGGGCCGGGCCGCGCCCCGGGGCCGTGCCCTCGACGGCCGTGCCCCTTCGACCCGTGCCCGTACGCGGGCGACCCGTGCCCGTGACGGGTGATCTGTGCCCGTACGCGGGCGAGCCGTGCCCGTACCGGGTGCGGTGACCCATGTCCGTACCGGGCCATGACGAAGATTCGAGAGAAGGATCCGCCATGCATGTGCAAGGCCGGCTTTTCATCGGAGGTGAGTGGACCACCGCAGCGGACGGCGCGGAGTTCACCACCCGCGACCCCGCCTCCGGCGCGGTCATCGGGACCTGTGCCCAGGCCGGGCAGGCGGAGGCCGACGCCGCGGTCGACGCGGCACGACGGGCACTCGGCGATCCCTCGTGGGCCGCTCTGCCCGCGGCGGAGCGGGCCCGGCTGCTGTGGCGGGTCGCCGAACTGATCGAGCGCGACGCCGCGGAACTCGCGGAACTGGAGACCCGCGACCAGGGGCAGCCGCTGGAGGTCGCCCGCGCGGTCAGCGTCGCGGGGGCCGCGGAGCACTTCCGCTACTACGCGGGCTGGGTCACGAAGATCGAGGGCGCCGTCAGCCCGGTCTCATTCCCTGACACGCTGCACTTCACCCGCCGCGAACCGGTCGGGGTGTGCGCGCTCATCACCCCCTGGAACTTCCCGCTGATGATCGCGGCGTGGAAACTGGCGCCCGCTCTGGCCTGCGGCAACACCGTGATCGTCAAACCGGCCGAGCAGACCCCGCTGACCACCGTGCACCTGGTGCGGCTCTGCGAGGAGGCCGGCTTCCCGCCGGGCGTCGTCAACCTGCTCACCGGCGGCCCCGGGACAGGCCGGGCCCTGGTGGAGCACCCACGCGTGGACAAGGTCTCCTTCACCGGCTCCACCGAGGTGGGACAGGAGATCGTCCGGGCCTCGGCGGACGACCTGAAGCGGGTCACCCTGGAACTCGGCGGCAAGGCACCCAGCATCATCGCCCGGGACGCCGACATCGACGCCGCCGTCCAGGGCAATGTGCAAGGCGCGCTGCTCAACAGCGGCCAGGTCTGCGCCGCGTACTCACGCTTCTACGTCGACGGCCGCCGCGCGGACGAGTTCACCGACAAACTCGCCGCCGCCGTCGCCGCCCTGCGCCTCGGCCCCGGCCTGTCCCCGGACACGCAGCTGGGCCCCTTGGTGACCGACGAACATCTACGGCGGGTGGACACCCTGGTCCAGCAGGGCGTCACCGAGGGAGCAGAGCTGGTCACCGGCGGAGCCCGCGCCGACGGCGCCCTGGAGGCAGGCAACTTCTACCGGCCCACCGTCTTCGCCGGAGTGCGTGACGACATGGCCATCGCCCGGCAGGAGGTCTTCGGCCCCGTACTGCCCGTGCTCACGTACGAGGACGAGGACGAACTGGCGGCGCGGGCCAACGACACCCGGTACGGCCTGGCCGCCGCGGTGTGGACCCGGGACCTGTCGACCGCCCACCGCCTCGCGGCCGGTGTCCGCGCGGGCGCCGTGTTCGTCAACATGCCGGCGATACCCGACCCCGCCGCGCCCTGGGGAGGGTTCGGGGCCAGCGGCTGGGGACGGGAGATGGGCTCCTACGCCCTGGACGTGTTCACCGAGACCAAAGGCGTGTGGATCCACCATGGCTGACCACGGCAGGGCCGCACAGCACGTGGCAGGCCACCGTACGGCCGGCCACCCCGTCATCCTGGAGGAGAACGAGATGAGTGACCGCACCGACCCGCAGGACGGCGTCAGAGCCGCAGTGGAGGCCTATGTGGCGGCGGTGAGCGCCGCGGACCCCGAGGCCGTCAGGGCCGCCTTCCGCGCGGACGCGTACATGTGGGGCTACCTCGGAGACCAGCTGGTCTCCGCCCCGATCGAGGCGTTCTGCGAGGTGGTCGCGGCCGACACCGACGCCGATGCGTGGGTCCCGGCCTACACGTACACCGTCCGCTCGGTCGAGGTGAGCGGCGACGTGGCGGTCGCGGTGCTCGACGAGCGCGGCTACCAGGGCCACGACTTCACCAACCACTTCTCCCTGGTACGGGAGGACGGGGAGTGGCGGATCGCCGGCAAGACGTTCTTCCGCCGGGACGCGGCCTGACCGGCGTCCCGTACGTCGCGCGACGCCCCTCGCCCCGCCGTACGACCGGCGGGGCGAGGGGCGTTGGGTGAACTGCTCTCGTCGAGGCGTGGCTCATCGGCTCACAGGTGGTAGGCGTACTCGGTGAACTCCCAGTCGGTGACGTGCCGGTGGAAGCGTGCGACCTCGTCGCGTTTGTACGCGAGGTAGGACGCGGTGAAGTCCTTGCCGAGCACCTCGGTCAGCGCGGTGTCCGCCTCCAGTGCGTCGAGTGCGGCGGACAGGGTCGTCGGCAGCACCGCGGACCTGGTGTCGTCGTACCCGTACCCCTCCAGCGGGGCGGGGGGTTCCTCTCCGGCCTGGATGCCGAGGAGCGCCGCAGCGAGTGTCGCGGCGATCAGCAGATAGGGGTTGGCGCCGGCGTCCCCCAGGCGTATCTCGAAGCGGGAGCCCGGACCGCGCTCCGGCGGTATCCGGACCAGGGCGCTGCGGTTGTCCAGGCCCCAGTCGATCAGCCAGGGCGCGAGGGTGTCGGGCCCGAAGCGCTTGTAGGAGTTGACCGTGGGGTTGGCCAGCGCGGCGAGCGCGGGTGCGTGGGCGAGGACTCCGGCCATGGCGTGCCGTGCGGTGGCGGAGAGGCCGTAGGGGGCCGACGGGTCGGCGAACACGTTCTCGTCCCCGTCGCCCAGGCACGACAGATGGAGATGGAAGCCCGATCCGCCCGCGTCGTTGAAGGGCTTTGCCATGAACGTGGCCAAGCGCCCCTCACCACGGGCCAGTTCCTTGACGGCCGCCTTGAAACGGAAGGCGCGGTCGGCGGCCGACATGGCGTCGGAGTGGGTCAGGTTGATCTCGAACTGTGAGCCGTCGTACTCGTGGTTGCCGCTGCTGACGCCGATGTCCAGGCCGTGCAACAGGCGCAGGGTGCGCAGCAGATGGTTGTCGGGATCCGCGCGCAGGCCCGCGGTGTAGATGGCGCCCGGCGTGGTGTTGTAGCGGCGCCAGCCCCGGGATCCCTCCGGTCCCTCCGGGGCCGCGTCGCACAGGAAGTACTCCAGCTCCGGGCCCACCACGGGCCGCAGACCGTGTTCGCCGTACCGGGTGACGACGGCGCGCAGCAGGTCGCGGGGGGACTCCGGCGCGGGCCGGCCGGTGGCCGGGTTGACGGCGTCGCCGAGGCAGGTGGCGACTCCGGGCTCCCACGGCAGGGCGGTCAGTGTGTCGAGGTCGGGGACGACGCAGATGTCGGGCAGGCCGGCGTCGAGGCCGCCGGAGACCGCGACTGTGTCTCCCTGGGGGCTCGTGTGGTAGACGGCGCGGCAGAAGGCGAGTCCGTGGTCGCAGGCGGCGGGCAGGTGGTCCAGCAGGACGTCCCGGGCCCGTTCGGTGCCGATGAGGTCGGGATAGGTCACCCGGACCACGTCGATCCCCTCGGCGGCCAGCCGCTCCAGGTGACGGCGGACGGCTGGGATGTCGGATGCGCTCACTGGAATCTCCTCTGAGGAAGGGGGCGCCTCCCGGGGCACGGAGTGCTGGGGGAGAAAGGGAGGGAAGCGAGGAAAGGGCGGCCTCGGACCGCGGGACGCGGGAGGCCGTTCGCCTGTGCAGCCAAACGGTAAGGAGGGTTGGCACGTGCCCGCAAGACTTCGTACCGATCAACTTATCCATCCGGATAGGTATTGACCGCGGGTTCCCGGCTTCCTATCTTGTTTGACATCAAATGACTTGCGGGTCGTGTCATCGCCCGCCGCATTGCCCCCGGCCGGAGCCCGGCCCCCTCCGGAGAGGTCAGCACGACCTCCGGATCCAGTCCTTCGGTGTCGTCGCCCCCGGTGACCGGACCGTGGCGGCGACTGCCGCCCGACCACCGTGCCGAACTGCTCGCACCACCTGTCCTCCGCGCATCTCGAACAGGCCCGTCCTCTGTGCATAAGGAACCCGAAGTGACCAGTGTCCGTGGATACTTCCACCCCAAGACGGCGACCGGCGCCTCGTCGCTGATCCCCGCGCCACCCTGGCGCTACTCCGGCGATCTGCTCACCGTGGAGTACCGCACCGACCCCGCCCGCGTACGGGAACTGCTGCCCGAACCACTCCAGCTCGCCGACGAGGACCCCGGCGCGGTGGCCCTGATCTGGGCCGACTGGCAGTCCTGCGGCACCTCGGGCGACGAACTGCTCGACCCGGTGCGCGCCCAGTACAAGGAGGCGTTCGCGGTCGTGCGCTGCCAGTACCAGGGGCGGACCTACACCCGCTGCGTGCACATCTGGGTCGACAAGGACTTCGCGATCGCCCGCGGACTGCACCAGGGCTACCCCAAGAAGCTCGGCTCCATCCACCAGACCCGCCCGCACCCGTACGGGCCCGCCCCGCGCATCGAGGCCGGTGCCCGCTTCGGCGCGACCCTCGCCGCCGCCGACCGGCGCCTGGCCCAGGCCGTCGTGACCCTGCGCGAGCCCTCTGCGACCAACGGCTTCGTCAACGCCCACCCCATGGCCCACCACCGCTGGCTGCCCGCCATCGAGAAGGGCAAGGGCCTCGCCCTCGACGAGCTGATCGAGTCCGGCGCCGCCTCCTTCGAGGGCGGCCAGGCCTGGGTGGGCGACGCCGACCTCGAACTGTTCGACGCGCCCACCGAGGAGCTGGCGCGCCTGGAGATCCGCGAGCCGATCGCGGCCTACTACCGGCAGGTCGGCGTGGTCTGGGACGGAGGCCGGCTCCTCGAGTCCGGCACGTCCGGCGCCGAGTGAACCCGCCTCCCACCATCCCAGGAGCCCCGCCAGCATGAGCGAACACCACCACACCACCGTCGCCGGTGTCGCCGTCGACACCCGGCACTGGATCGGCGGCGAGCGCGTCGCCTCCACCGAGACCTTCACCGACATCTCACCCATCGACGGCAGCACCCTCGGGAAGATCTCCCGGGGCACCGCGATGGAGGCCGCGGCGGCGGTCGCCGCGGCCAAGGCGGCCTTCCCCGGCTGGGCCGCCACCCCCCGCGCCGAGCGCGCCCGCATCCTGCACGCCATCGCCGACGGCGTCGAGAAGCGCCTCGAAGAGCTGGCCGTCGTCGAGACCCACGACAACGGCGCGCTCCTGCGCTCCCACCGCCGGGGCGTCATGCCCCGCGTCGCCCACAACTTCCGCTTCTTCGCCGACCGGCTGCTCACCCTCGACCACGAGGACTTCACCACTCGCGGACACACCAACCGCGTCACCTGGGACCCGGCAGGACCGTGCGTCCTGATCACGCCGTGGAACGCGCCACTGATGCTGGCCACCTGGAAGGTCGCCCCGGCGCTCGCGGCCGGCAACACGGTGATCCTCAAACCCGCCGAGTGGTCCCCGCTGACCGCCTCACTGCTCGCCGACATCGCCGCCGGTGCCGGTCTGCCGGCCGGAGTCCTCAACGTGGTCCAGGGCTTGGGCCCGGAGATCGGCGACGCCCTCACCGCCCACCCGGACGTGCGCCGCATCAGCTTCACCGGCTCGGTCCCCACCGCGCGGCACATCGCCGCGTCGGCCGCCGCGAACCTCACCCCGCTCAGCCTCGAACTCGGCGGCAAGTCCCCGCTGCTCGTCTTCGCCGACGCCGACCTCGACCTGGCCGTCGACCTCGCCGTCGAGCAGTACGACAACGCGGGGCAGGTGTGCCTGGCGGCCACCCGCATCCTCGTGGAGGAGAGCATCGCCGCGGAGTTCACCCGCAGGTTCACCGACAAGGCGGCCCGGCTCCGGCAAGGCGACCCGCGCGACGAGGCCACCGACATCGGACCCAACATCCACCCCCGCCAGCTGGAGAAGATCGACGGCTTCGTCCGGCGGGCGCTCGCCGACGGCGCCCGCGCGGTCGTCGGCGGCCACCGCGGCGAGGGACAGTACTACGCGCCGACCCTCCTCACCGACGTGCGGCAGGACTCCGAGATCGTCCAGGAAGAGGTCTTCGGTCCCGTCCTCACCCTCCAGACGTTCACGGACGAGGACGAAGCCGTACGCCTGGCCAACGACACCCGCTTCGGCCTCGCCGCCACCGTCGCCACCGGTGACCCCGCACGTGCCGAACGGATCACCGCACGACTGGTCGCGGGCACCGTCTGGGTCAACTGCTTCTTCGTCCGCGACCTCCGGGCGCCGTTCGGCGGCTCCCGCCACTCCGGCGTCGGCCGGGAGGGCGACACCTGGAGCTTCGACTTCTACTGCGACCTCAAGAACACCGTCACCGCACCGAAGGGATGGCAGGACCATGGGTGAGATCGTCGGGGCGGGCCTGCTGGCCCACGTGCCCACCATCGTGCTGCCCGAGGAGACCCGCCTCGAACTCAACGAGGGCAAGGAGATCAGCCTCGTCACCGGCCTGGGGCAGCTCCGCCAAGAGGTGTTCGAGCGCGACGACTACGACACTGTGGTCGTCCTGGACTCCCACTGGGCGACCACCGTCGAGTTCGTCGTCACCGCACAGGACCGCAGGTCCGGTCTGTACACCTCCGAGGAACTGCCGCGCGGCATGTGCCGCATGCCGTACGACTTCCCCGGCGACCCCGAACTCGCCCGCAACATCGCCTCGTTCGCCGACCGGCACGGCACCTGGATCACACCGATCGACGACGCGTACCTGCCGGTCTACTACGCCACCACCAACCTGTGGAAGCACCTCGGCGAAGGGCTGCGCGACAAGCGCTGGGTCTCCATCGGCGTCTGCCAGACCGGCGACATGGAGGACCACCTGCGCCTCGGCCGTGCCCTGGCCGACGGCATCGCCGCCACCCCCGGCCGCCGCGTCCTGCTGATCGCCTCCGGAGCCCTGTCGCACACCTTCTGGCCGCTGCGCGAACTCCGCGACCACGAGGCCAGCGACCCGTCCCACATCTTCACCCCCGAGGCGCGGGCGGCCGACGAGCAGCGCATCGCCTGGTTCAAGGAGGGCCGCCACGACCAGGTCCTCGACACCATGGACGAGTTCTGGACGTACAAGCCCGAGGCGAAGTTCTTCCACTATCTGATGATGGCCGGGGCCCTCGGCGAGCGGGCGTGCACAGCGAAGGGGCGCCAGTACGGCGAGTACGAGAACTCCGTCGGGACCGGCCAGGTCCTGCTCTGGTTCGACCGCCCCGCCGGGGGCTGGACCGACACCGTCCGGCCCGGTGCGGCCGAGTCCCGCAGCAACGCCTAGGAAGCCAGAAAGGTACCCCACCATGCCCGAGTACCGCCGTGTCCTGCTCGACGGCGCAACCGTGGAGACGGTCCGCGACGGCGACGAACTGGTCGCCGGAGACGGTCGCCGTGTCCGCATCGAGGACGCCCACCACCTGCCGCCCGTCGTGCCCTCCAAGGTGATCGCGGTCCACCTCAACCACCGCAGCCGGGTCGACGAGTTCCAGATCGGCCTGCCCGACACCCCCACGTACTTCCACAAGCCGACCTCGGCACTGAACGCCCACCGGGGAGCGGTCGTCCGCCCCGAGGGCTGCAAGTGGCTCAACTACGAGGGCGAGGTCGCGATCGTCATCGGGAGGACCGCCCGCAACATCTCCCCGGCCGACGCGGAGGAGTACATCGCCGGCTACACCGTGGCCAACGACTACGGCCTGCACGACTTCCGGGACACCGACGCCGGGTCCATGCTGCGGGTCAAGGGCTCCGACACGCTGTGCCCACTGGGCCCCGGCCTGGTCACCGACTGGGACTTCCGCGGCAAGCGGCTGCGGACCCACGTCAACGGCGAGGTCGTCCAGGACGGTTCCACCGACGAGATGACCTGGGACATGCACTACCTCGTCGCCGACATCGCCCGCACCATCACCCTGCACCCCGGTGACGTCCTGCTGTCCGGCACCCCGGCCAACTCCCGTCCCGTCGCCCCGGGCGACGTCGTCGAGGTCGAGGTCGAGGGCCTCGGCAGGCTCACCAACCACATCGTCACCGGACCCACCGCCATCCGCACCGACGTCGGCGCCCAGCCGACCGAGTCGGAGGAGGTGCTGTCCACCGCGCTCGGCGGCGACTGGGAGTTCCGTGGCATCAGGCCGCCGAAGCGCTGACCGAAGTGCCGCAGGTAGGCTCCACGGCATGACCGACCCCGCCGAGCCCGTCGCCGCCCGCGGCACCCGCAAGCCCGTGACGAACTACGGGTCGGGGCGCACCGCCCTCCTCGACGCCGCCGTACGCGTGGTGGCCCGGGGCGGACTGCGCGGTCTCACCTACCGGGCCGTCGCCGAGGAGGCCGGCGTCACCCACGGGCTCGTCGTGCACCACTTCGGCTCCCGCGACGCCCTCATCGAGGAGGCCGTGGACCACGCCTTCCGCTCCTCGCTCGACGTCAGCGCCCTCGACACCGGCGCCGAGCGCACGGAGGACTTCGCCGTCGGCCTGGGGAACATGGTGGCGGCCGGACCGGACCTCCAGGCGTTCCAGTACGAACTGCTCCTGGAGTCCCGGCGCAGGCCGGAACTGATGCCCCATCTGCGTGCCCTGTACGACGAGTACTTCGAGACCGCGCGGCGGGACCTGTCCCGCATCCTGTCCCGGCCTGTCGACCGGGGGCTGTCCCGCCTTGTCTTCGCGGCACTGGAGGGCCTGGTGCTGCACCAGCTCGTCTTCGGCGAGCAGGAGGTGACCGAGGAGGCGCTGTGGGAGCTCCGCGGGTTGCTGGAGCGGTTGGTGGTCGAGGGGGAGGGCGGGGGCTCGGTCGGGGGCTGAGCTGCTGGGAGTTTGTTGCCGGGGCTGAGTTGTCGGCGGCTGGAGCCCTGGCGGGTGGAGCCCTGGCGGGTGTCACGCCCGCCCGCCCGTTCGTTAGCCGCTGCCCGCTGCCCGCTGCCCGCTGCCCGCTGCCCGCTGCCCGCTGCCCGCTGCCCGCTGCCCGCTGCCCGCTGCCCGCGCCTCGCTCAGGCCGGGCCGGGCCGGGCCGGGCAGACGGCCGTAACCCGACGACATCGTCCGCCCCGGACCCGGCTCAGCCGAGACCCGCCCGGACCACGAACGAAACGAGGATTCACGGTGGATGTCACCCACGACGGCTGGATACGCCGGGCCGAGACGCTCCGGTTCACCGGCTCGCACCTCATCGACGGCCGCGCACACGACGGAGGCGGCGCGTTCACCATCGTCTCCCCGCGGAACGGCCATTCGCTGGCCGAGGTCGCCGACGCCGGGGCGGCGGAGGTCGACCTGGCCGTAGCGGCGGCCCGCCGGGCCTTCGACGACGGGCCCTGGCCACGGCTCGCGCCCGCCGAACGCGGCCGGACGCTGCTGCGGCTCGCGGACCTGATCGAGGAGCGGCGGGTCGACCTCGCCCTCACCGTGAGCCTGGAGATGGGCAAACCGATCACCGACGCACACGACATAGAGCTGCGCGCCCTGATCGGTACCTTCCGCTGGTACGGGCAGCTGGCCGACAAGCTCACCGACGAGTCCCCGCACACCCCGCCCGACACCCTCGCCCTCGTCACCCGCGAACCGGCGGGGGTCGTGGGAGCCGTCGTGCCCTGGAACTTCCCCCTGACCCTGGCGGGCTGGAAGATCGCCCCCGCGCTCGCCGCCGGCTGCACGGTCGTCCTCAAGCCGTCGGAGAACTCGCCGCTGTCCGCCCTGCTCCTCGCCCGGATCGCCGACGAGGCCGGGCTGCCGCCCGGGGTCCTCAACGTCGTGGCGGGTCACGGTTCGGTCGCCGGACGGGCGCTCGGCCTCCACCCCGACGTCGACGTCCTCGCCTTCACGGGATCCACCGCTGTGGGCCGCCACTACCTGCGCTACGCCGCCGACTCCAACCTCAAGCGCGTGTGGCTCGAACTGGGCGGCAAGTCCCCGAACATCATCCTGCCCGACGCCCCCGACCTGGAACAGGCCGCCGCCACCGCGGCCTGGGGCATCTTCTTCAACCAGGGCGAGATGTGCACCGCGCCCTCCCGGCTGCTCGTGCACGCCTCCGTCGCCGAGCGTGTCACCGAAGCGGTCGTCGAACGGGCCCGCGCGCTGCGGATCGGCGACCCCCTCGACCCGGCGACCGAGATGGGCGCGCTGGTCGGCCAGGACCACTTGGACCGGGTGCTCGACCACATCCACACCGCCGTCGACGACGGTGCGCGGCTGCGCACCGGGGGAGAGCGCGTACTGGCCGAGACAGGAGGCGTGTACCTGCGGCCCACCGTCTTCGACCACGTCGACTCGCGTTCGGCACTCGCCCGCGAGGAGGTCTTCGGTCCTGTTCTGTCCGTCCTCACCTTCGAGGACCTCGACGAGGCGGTGGCCCTCGCCAACGCCACCCACTACGGACTCGCCGCCGGACTGTGGACCTCCGACCTGTCCACCGCCCACCAGGTCTCGCGCGCCCTGCGGGCCGGTACCGTGTGGGTCAACTGCTACGAGGAGGGCGACCTCACGGTCCCCTTCGGCGGCATGAAGCAGTCGGGAAACGGACGCGACAAGTCCGCGCACGCCCTGGAGAAGTACACGGAACTCAAGACCACCTGGATCCAACTGTGACCCGAGACCACTTGGATCCAACGGCGACCGGAGACCGTCTGGACCCAACGGCGACCCGAGACCGTCTGGACCCACCCATGACCCGCTCCGCGCGCCCGCTCATCGCGATCCCGGCGCGCTTCTCCGCCGGCGCGTCAGCGCTGCGCCACGCGGCCGAGGTCAACGCCAGGGCCCTGGTCGAAGCGGTCTGGCGGGCGGGCGGCGAACCCGTGACGATCCACCCGCACGCCCCCGCGGGCCGCTGCGACCCGCGGGGGACCGCCGCGCGCCTCGCCCGCTTCGACGGCGTCCTGCTCCCCGGCGGGGGAGACCTCGCACCGCACCGCTACGGTGCAGGGCAGACGCACGAGGCCGTCTACGACGTGGACGACGAACAGGACGCCTTCGACCTCGAAGCGGCCCGCCAGGCACTGGCGCTGAAGCTGCCGCTGCTGGCGATCTGCCGCGGACTGCAAGTGGTCAACACCGCCCTCGGCGGCACCCTCCACCAGGACATGGGCGGCCCCGGCCGAGAACACCGGCACGTCCGACACCCGGTATGCCTCAGCCCCGGCTCCACCGTCGCGGCCCTCGTCGGCGCCGACAAGACCGAGGCGTCCTGCTACCACCATCAACACGTCGACCGGCTCGGCACCGGCCTGGTCGTCACCGCGCGCGCCGCCGACGGCACGATCGAGGCCGTGGAGGCGCCCGACGCAGGCGGTTGGTTCCTCGCCGTGCAGTGGCATCCCGAGGACACCGCGGGGGAGGACGCGGGCCAGCAGGGACTGTTCGACGCGCTGGTCCGCGCCGCGTACGGGGCGGGCTGAGCCGCCCCGCCGCCTCCTCTACGGCAGCGGCCCGCCTTCCTGCAACGCCAGGATGCGGCCCTTGTACGGGATCACACGTGCGTGTTGCACGCGAAGTCGTCCGGTCGCACTTGGCCCGGGTAGGCCTCCCCGAGCACCCAGTGATGGGCGCGGACGTCCTCCAGACCCAGGGCGTTCGGGCCGTTGCGCAGGTAGCGGCCGTCCAGGTCACGCGGAATGCGACCGGTCACCTTGAGGCCGAAGGCGGTCAACTCCTCGGTGACTGATCACCCGCGAGGCTGTCGGCCCAGGCCCCGAATCGGAAATGGTGCCGTCGTGACCCCCGAGCCGAGGGAGGGGTACTCGTGGCCTCGGGCGCCGGGACGGTCACCGCACCAGAGCTTGCTGTCGGGCGGACTGACGGACCTGATGACGGGCTGGCTGACGTTCGACGGTGGACTGCGCACTGTTGCCTCCGTTCTGCTGGAATACCGCGTGCCCGTGTGAGGCGGGTTGCTCGGTGCTGCGACGGATGGGGGGTGCATGGGGCGTCGCGAGAAGCCGTTGGATCCGGCAGCCGGCCCCGTCGCGCGATTTGCCCTGGCACTGCGGGTCCTGCGCGCGCGGGCAGGCAGCCCGACGTACCGGGAGATGGCACAGCAGGCGGCGTATTCCGCTACGGCGTTCTCCCGGGCCGCCTCGGGTGAGCAGTTGCCTTCTCTGGAGGTCACGCTGGCCTTTGCGACGACGTGCGGCGGGGATCAGGAGGAGTGGGAGCGCCGCTGGCACCAGGTCAGGAGCGAGGTGGCCCGTCTCCCGGCGGAGCCGGTCGATCCCTCGGTGGCGCCCTACCGTGGGCTGGCGCGTTTCGAGCCAGGGGACCAGGAGCGCTTCTTCGGGCGCGGCCGCCTGACGGACGAGCTCGTCGAGTTGGCCTGTGCGCAGCGGATCACGATGGTGCTCGGCCCGTCCGGCAGCGGCAAGTCCTCGCTTCTGCGCGCCGGACTCGTCCCGCGGCTGCGGCAACTGGACGACGAGGCGGCGCGACCGGCGGCGATCCGGATTCTCACTCCCGGGGCGCACCCCTTCGCGGATCACCACGGGCGATGCGACCCGGCTGCGGGCGAGGGGGACACCTGGCTGGTGGTGGACCAGTTCGAGGAGGTCTTCACCCTCTGCCAGGATGCGGCGCAGCGGGCCCAGTTCATCCGTCTGCTGCTGCGGGCCCAGGCCGCCGACAGCCGGCTGCGGGTGGTGCTGGGAGTGCGCGCGGACTTCTACGCGCGCTGTCTCGAACACGAGGACCTGGCCTCGGTGCTGGCCAAGGCGAGCCTGCCCGTCGGCCCGATGACCCGCGACGAACTGCGGGAAGCCATCGTCAAGCCCGCGGCCGGCGCAGGCCTGCTCGTGGAACGGGCCCTGACGGCACGCCTGATCGAGGACGCGGCCGGGCAGGCCGGCAGCCTGCCACTGGTCTCGCACGCCCTGCTGGAAACCTGCCGCCGACGCCGGGGACGGTCCCTGACGATGGAAGCGTACGAAGCAGCCGGCGGCCTGCACGGCGCGATCGCCCAGAGCGCCGAAACCCTCTATGCCCAGCTCACCGAGGCCCAGGCCGAACTCGCCCGACTGCTGCTGCTCCGCCTCATCACCCCTGGAGCGGGCGCACCCGACACCCGGCGTCCCGCCGACCGCATCGAACTCGACCTGAGCGAGGACTCCGGCGACGTCCACGAGGTCCTGGACCGGCTGGCCCGCGCCCGCCTCATCACCCTCGACGAGCACACCGTGGATCTCGCGCACGAGGCCCTCATCAGCGCCTGGCCCCGCTTGCTCACCTGGATCGACCAGAGCCGCGAACGCCTGCGCTGCCACCGCCGGCTCACCGAAGCCGCCCACAGGTGGCAAGAAATCGGACACGATTCCGGTGCCTTGTACCGCGGCGCCCTGCTGGCCACCGCGGAGGAACACTTCCCCCTCGCTCACGGCCGACGGGAACTCACCAAGGTGGAAAGGGCCTTCCTCACCGCCAGTACTGCGGCCCGGGACGAGGAACAGCTGACCGCTGCCCGCACCGCCCGCCGCCTGCGGCGATTCACCGCGGCCCTGTCCGTCCTCCTCGTCCTGGCCCTGACCACCGGACTCCTCGCCTGGAAGCAGAGCCTCAGCAGCGGCCGGGAACGCGATCGTGCCCTGGACGCACAGCGCGTCGCCCAGTCCCGGCAACTTGCCGCACAGTCCGCGGCCCTGCTCGACGAGGATCCCGACCTCGCCTCGCTGCTGGCCGTCCAAGCGCACCGCACGGCTCCCACGCCGGAGGCCGCCGGCAGCCTCTACTCCGCCTACGGCCTTCCTCTGCGGCACCGCCTCGTGGGCCACACCGGCGGACTCCGTGCCCTGGCGTTCAGCCGCGACGGGCGCACCCTGGTCTCCACCGCCGAGGACCGGGACGCGTACCTGTGGGACACGGCCACCGGCACCAGACGCACCGTCGTCTCCAACTACGGCGACGAGACGTACAGGATGACGCTGACTCCCGACGCCCGCACCCTGGCCGTCGCGGGCCTCAACGACGGCACGCTACGACTTTCACAGGTGGCGACGGGGCGAGTACGGCATGTCCTCCACACACAGTCCGGCTTCGACGAGCTTGCGTTCAGCCCGGACGGGCGCACACTCGCCACCAGAATCGACGACGAGGGAGTACGACTGTGGGACGTCGCCCACGGCAAGCCCCGCATCACGCTCACCGGCCGCACCAAGGACGTCTCCGAACTCGTCTTCAGCCCTGACGGGAAGACGCTGGCTGCCGCTACCGAGAACGGGGTGGGGCTGTGGGATGTAGGCACGGGCAAACTGCGCACCATGCTGACCGGCCGCTACGAGACTGCCGATGCGATGGCTTTCAGCCCTGATGGGCGCACCCTGGCGACCAATGGCACTGACGGAAAGATGTGGTTGTGGGACACCGCAACCGGCAAAGCGCGCAGCTCTCTTCCTGGCGGAGCAGAGGTGCTCACGTTCAGCCCGGACGGCCGGACACTGGCCGCCGGAGGCTTCGGCGCGGTGCAACTATGGGATGCGCCAACCGGCAAGCTGCGGGCCACGCTCGCCGGACACACCGACAGGACCAACGTGATGCGGTTCAGTCCGGACGGCCGGACGCTGGCCACCGGCGGGGACGACAAGACGGTACGACTGTGGGACGTGGCAGCAGGCACGACACCGGCCACACGCACCCACCGCACCGGCTACACCTTCACGGTGGCACTGAGCCCCGACCGAAGGACCCTGGCCACCGCCGACCGGCGCGGCACTGTGCACCTGAGGAACACGAACCGGAACACACTGCGGCTGAGCCTCACGGGTCATACCGACGCGGTCACAGCGATCGCGTTCAGTCCGGACGGGCGGACACTGGCGACCGGCGGCGGAGACCACACGGTACGGCTGTGGGACGTGAAAACCGGCGACAGCCTGCGCGTGCTCCCCGCCGAAAACCTCACTGCCGCGGCATTCAGCCCGGACGGGGAAACCTTGGCGGTGGCCGGTTACGAGAAGGCCTGGCTGTGGAACACCGCCACGGGCCGGATACGCACCACTGTGAGCGAGTCGGCGGAGGCTCTCGCGTTCAGCCCGGACGGCAAAACCCTGGCCACCGCAGACAGGGACTACGAGGTCCGGCTGCGAAGCGCAGCCACCGGCAAGACACGCACCACACTCCGAGGCCACACCTCGTCACTGGAATCCATGGTGTTCAGCCCGGACGGAGCCACCCTGGCCACCAGCAGCATGGACAACACCGTACGAGTGTGGAACGTGACCACCGGCAAGGCCAGCAAGGCCGTCGCCCGCCACTCGGACGTGGGCTCCGCGCTGGCATTCGGCCCGGGGGAACAGCTCCTGGCCGTCACCTCCGGCGCCGATACCTCGGTGCGGCTGTGGGACGTGGAGACCGGCAGAACACGTACCACCTTCACCGGCCACACCGGCCACGTCATCAGCCTCACGTTCAGCCCCGACGCGAGCGCCCTGATCACCAGCAGCGAGGACAACACGGTACGAGTGTGGAAACCGGACCTGCCCACCACCGCCACGTCCATCCGCAAGATATGCCGCCTCATCCACC
Organism: Streptomyces typhae; assembly: GCF_009755605.1. Lineage (GTDB taxonomy): Bacteria > Actinomycetota > Actinomycetes > Streptomycetales > Streptomycetaceae > Streptomyces > Streptomyces typhae. Next base: position 31,787 of record NZ_WPNZ01000034.1, on the reverse strand, counting down.
GGGACCTCACCCCGCTGGAACGCTCCGTCTACCTGCCCAACCAACCAGCGCATCCTGTCTGCTCCTTGTGAACATCTGGTCCTTCCTGATGGACAGGACATGACCGGCCGAGCCGGAGGTGACCTCTCGCGGCAGCGACACCGTCCTGCCGGACCGCCACACCGCCGCGTCCGTGTCGCCCGAGCGCGTCGTGGTGCACGACTGTCCGACAGGTCTTCACCTGCCCGCCGCGCTGCGGCCACCCGCACCACGAACGATCTCTCCGGATCTGAACAACGCCCGGGAGAGACACATGAGTCCTGCATTCCCCACGTCCTCCGGCCTGGACCGGCGCCTCTTCCTCCAGGCGGCCGGCGTCGGCGTCGGTGCACTGCTCGCCGGCGCCGGCCTCGACGGGCAGGCGGAGGCAACGTCCGGTGCACCGAGGCTGCGTGACGAACCGTTCCGCCTCGGCGTGGCCAGTGGCGAGCCGGCGGCGGACGGCTGCGTGCTGTGGACCAGGCTGGCGCCGAACCCCCTGGCCGAGGACGGGCACGGCGGCATGCCCCGCGCGAGCTACGGCGTACAGTGGCAGGTCGCCGAGGACGAACGCTTCCGCCGTGTCGTACGCTCCGGCGCCGCCCTGGCCCTGCCCGAGCTGGGACACTCCGTGCACCCGCAGGTGCGCGGCCTGCGGCCGGGACGCCAGTACTTCTACCGGTTCCGCGCCCAGGGCCACACCAGCCCCGTTGGCCGGTTCCGCACCACGCCCCACTCCCGTTCCCGCGCCTCCTTCACCTTCGCCACCGCCTCCTGTCAGGCCTGGTACCACGGCCACTTCTCCGCGTACCGCGACATGGTGGCCAAGGACCCCGACGTGGTGTTCTTCCTCGGCGACTACCTCTACGAGTACGGCATCACCGCGGCCAACATGTGGCGCGACGCCCCGCTCCCCGGGGCCCGGCACGAGCTGGAGACCAACACCCTCGCCGACTACCGGGTGCGCTACTCCCTGTTCAAGACCGACCCCGACCTCCAAGCGGCACACGCGGCGGCGCCCTGGATCCTCACCCCCGACGACCACGAGGTGCAGAACGACTACGCCGACGAGACGTCCTACTACGGCCTGAGCGAGGAGGACTTCCTGCTGCGGCGGGCCGTGGCGTACCGCGCGTACTACGAGAACTGCCCGCTGCCCCCGCTCGCTCTCGCCCACGGCCCGGACGCGCGGCTCCACCGCCGACTCCGCTACGGCGGCCTCGCCACCCTGCACGTGCTCGACGGCCGCCAGTACCGCGACGCCAAGCCCGCGAACACCGAGGAGCAGAACGCGCCCGGCCGCACGATGCTCGGTGCCGGGCAGGAACGGTGGCTGTACCGCGGTCTGCGGACGTCCGACACCCGGTGGAACCTGCTGCTCCAGCAGGTCGGCCTGGTCAAGGTGACCGAGAACCGCGTCGACCAGTGGGACGGCTTCCCGGCGGCGCGGCAGCGCCTGCTCGACGTGCTCGGCGAGCGGGGCGTCGCGCCTTCCGTCGTCTTCACCGGCGACTGCCACCGCTCCATCGCCGGCGACCTGCTCGCCGACTTCGCCGATCCCGGATCCGCCGTGGTGAGCAGCGAGTTCCTCGGCACCTCGATCGCCTCCGACGGCGACGGCGCACCGACCGACAACTACACCAAGGACTGGATGCAGCACCCCTGGATGAAGTTCTACGACGGCCGTCGCGGCTACGTCCTGGGCTACGCCGACGCGGACGCGATCACCGCCGAGTACCGCGCCGTCCCCTATGTCCGTGCCGACAACCAGGCCAAGGGCATCTCCCTCGACCGGTTCCGGGTCGAACACGGCCGCACCGGCATGCAGAAGGTGAGCTGATCATGACCGACACGACTCTCCCGGCCGCGTCCGCGGCGCCTGCGGCCCACCCGGGACGCGGGTACGGGCAGCACGTGCCCGGCACCGTCTCCGGACTCACCGCCACGGGCGGACTCGCCGTCGTCGAGCTGGCCTGGCGCTCCTACCGGCCGCGGCACGGGCAGCTCGTCGACCACTACGAGGTGTACGTCTCCGAGCGCGCAGGCCGTGCCGGCGGCTCGGCGACCCTCCTGGGGCGCACCCTCTACCCGCACTTCACCCACCGGGTCGGCCCGAAGCCGCGGACCCGCCACTACAGCGTCGTCGCCGTCGTCGACTCCGGCGCACGGACGCGGCCGACCCGCCCCGTGTCCGCCGCCAACGCCCGTTCCGTCGCGGCGGGCCGAGCGGTGGCTCAGGTCGGCGAGTTCGACCACAAGGGCCTGGAGTTCGCCCTGTCGCCGGACCGGAGCGCCGGCTACCGGACCGCCTTCCCCACCGGCGTCGACTTCCGGTACGGCACCTCCACGCCGAGCCGCGACTGGTGCTACCTCCACCCGGGCCCCGCCGACTCCTGGGCCGGCCGCAAGGAACACACCTTCACGCTCCGCTTCGACCTGCGCACGGCACCGAAGGACGACCTGGCCTGTGCGCTGTGGCTCATCGACTCGCACGCGACCGCCGCGGGCACCGCCGAGATGACCCTCAACGACAGCCCGGTGCGCACCCTCGAGTTCCGCGGCGGCGCCACCCGCGGCTCGGTCGAGGGCGACGCCACCCGCGCGGGCACCGCACTCAAGCCCTCCTATTACGAGTTCCCGATGACCGCGGGCCTCTTCAAGACCGGGGAGAACGTCCTGAAGCTGCGCAAGACCAGTGGTTCCTGGATTGCCTATGACGCATTGGGGATCTTCGCGAGGGAGTGAGCGCAGTTCCCCCCTTTCCGGGCGTCTCGGGCGGGTGTCAGTGGGTTCTGCGATCGTGTGCATCGTGGACGAACTCGTGGAATGCGTTGACGCGCAGGATCGTGTGCTGGGAGTAGTCAGCCGGTGGGACGCTGTTCGAGAGGCCCGGCTGCACCGGGTCGGCGTGGTGGTGTGCCGAGACCGTCGAGGTCGCTTCCTGGTTCATCGGCGTGCCGAGCAGTTGTCCCGTTTCCCGGGGCACTACGAACTGGGTGTCGGGGGCGCTGCGGGAGTCGGCGAGTCCTATGAGCAGGCGGCTGCCCGCGAGCTCAGCGAGGAGTTGGGAGTACGGGCGGCCGTGCGCTTTCGGTTCAAGTTCCTCAACCGGGCCGGGCTCAGCCCGCACTGGCTCGGGGTGTGTGACGCCGTGCTCCCTGAGATCGGCGCCTGCGATCCAGGTGAAGTGGCCTGGCACACGTGGCTGACCGAGCCCGAGCTGCGGCGGGTCCTGCAGCAGTGGACCTTCACTCCTGACAGTCAGGAGATCTTCGGTAGGTATCTGGCTGGTCGCGCGGCCCCGGCGCTTTCGTGGGAGCGGTGCTCATGAGGTGGGTCAGGCGAGACCCGCCTCGATCGCGCGGCGGACGGCGTCGGCGCGGTCGCGGATGCCCGCCTTTGCGAACAGGTTGTTGATGTGGGTCTTGACCGTGGCCTCGCTGATGAAGAGTTTCTCGGCGATGCCCCGGTTGGGCAGGCCCTGGCCGATCAGTGTGAGCACCTCGCGTTCCCGAGGGGTGAGGTCATCGGGCAGGGGCTGCCCCGGCGCGGGCACCCTGGTCCTGGCGGTGGCGAGCAGGCGGTCCTGGACCTCGCGGTCGAGGACGGACTGGCCCGCGGCCGCGGCCCGGATCGCGCGGGTGATGTCCTGGCGGCCGGCGTTCTTGGTCAGATACCCGCGGGCTCCCGCACCCAGCGCGCCCAGGATCGAGTCGTCGTCGGCGAACGTGGTCAGCACGACCACCGCCACCTCCGGGTGCTGCTCGGCCAGTCGGCGAGTCGCTTCGATACCGTCCATGACGGGCATGCGCAGATCCATCAGGACCACGTCCACCCGCCCGGCGGCCACAGCCGCCAGCACCTCGTCACCGTTCGCGGCGGCCGCCACGACGTCGATGTCGTCGGCCAGGGCGAGCACCGCGGCGAGGGGTTCCCGTACGGCGGCCTGGTCGTCGGCGACGACCACCCGCAACTGCTGCTGCTCCTCGGCTGCTTCACTCATCGGGGGATCACTGCCTCCACTTGCCAGCCGCCCTGGTGCGGCCCTTCGGTGACCGGGCCCGCGCTGACCGTTCCGCCGAGGAGGGCGACGCGTTCACGCATACCGATCAGTCCCATCCCGCTACCGACACCCGCGGTCACCGCACGGGTGGCGGGGCTGTTGCGGATCCTCAGTGTGGTCGATGCGGCGGCGAACGCCAGCTCCGCCGCGACAACTCCCCCGGGGGCGTGCCGCCCCGCGTTGGTCAGGGCCTCCTGGGCGATCCGCAGCAGATTCTGGGTCACCTGGGGCGGCTCTTCGCGCACGGTCCCGTTGACGGTGAGAACGCCGCGATGCCCCGACGATTCGAGCATCGCGGTCAGGCTCTCCAGCAGCGGCAGCGCGTCCTCGCGCAGTGCGTGCACGGTCCACTGCGCCTGCTTCAGGCTTTCCTTGACCAGGCTGTGGGCCCTGTCGTGAGCTGCCTTGACCTTCTCCAGGTCACCGGTGTCGATCAGCGCGTCCGCCAGCTCCAACTGCATGTTGATCCCTGCCAGCGAGTGCGCCAGTACGTCGTGCACGTCCCGTGCGATCCGGCCGCGCTCGGTCAGTACGGCGGTGCGGGCCTCGGCCCGCGCGGCGCGCTCGGCCGACTCGGCCGCCTCGATCGCCGCCCGAACGGCCCGGCGCTGGGTGCGGTTGACGATGCCGATCAGGACCGGGGTGCCGGTCGTGAGTCCGAACGTCCAAGGCAGCTGTTCGTGCCCCGGTCCGAGGTGGAAGCAGAGGACGGCGGCGCACAGCAGGCTGCAGCTCCCGGCGAGCACGAGGGCCGGTCTGGTCTCCAGCCGGTATCCGATGTGACCGGCCAGGAAGAAGGCGAAGAGGTAGCCGGTCCCACTGCTGCTGACACCGATCAGGGCGGCCGCCGCGACGATGCCGAGCGTGAGCCAGACGACGGCGAGGCGCGGTGACACCTTGTGCTCGGGCAGACGCCGGGCCAGCAGCGCCACCGCGTTGATCACGAAGAGGACGGCGACGGCCGATCCCCGGCCGCTGAAACCCATGGGCCGGATCGTCAGGGCTCCCACGACGACGACCGCGAGAGTCACCACCCACTGCACGCGCGGATCCTGCCCGGGAACAGGACGAGGCCCTGCCCCCGTCCCAGGACTCGGCCCTGTCCCCGGGGTGATGTCTGCCCCGGGACGTGGTCCCGCCCCCGGGCCGATGTCCGTACCGGGACGCGGTCCCGCCCCCACACCGGTGTCTGTCCTGGGAGGCGGGGCACTGTGGTCTGCGGGCACGGGCCGAACATACTGCACGGTCACACCGTACGGTCGAGGACGGTCACGGGGCGGGTCGCCCTGAGCGCCCGGCCGCGTACGAGGATCGTGGCCACCCGGGTGACGACCTCGGTGAGAGCCATCAGCACGAATGCCGTGACCCACGCCTCCTGGCTCGTGATGTGGTGCGCGAGGCTGAACCGGGCGACGTCGTCCGCGCCGCCACCGTGCTCCACCCACACCTGGAAGCCCATCCGCGCACCCATGCCCACGATCCACAGGATCGCCGACACCGCACCCGCCTTGATCATGAGGTGCCCGTCGAGGGCACGGATCCGGGTGTAGACGCCCCCTGCGACGCCCAGTGCGGCGCCCAAGGCCATCAGGGCCGCGATCAGGACGAGGTCGTTGCCCGCGGTGGGAACGGAGTCCAGGTACGAGTACGCCACGAAGGCCACGATCCCCAGCGGGAGCAGGAAGGTCTTGTGGTCGAGACGGTCTTCCCGCACCTGCCGGAGGACGATCAGGACGAGGGCGATGTCAGTGATCCACTCAGTTGCTGTCATGCCCTCCAGACTGCTGCGACCCCGCTCGGAGCACCTGGACCCAGGGGTGGAACCGTGGGTGGAGATCGCCTGCCCGCCGGGTGGACCCGCGGGAAGTACGCGCGGCGCCGGTGCCGCCCGCCCCTCACAGTCCGGCGCGCGTCAGGTCACAGTCCGGCGCGCGTCAGGACGGCGAGGTGCTCCGCCGCGAGGCGCAGCGGAGCGTCGTCGCTGGAGACGCGGCTGAGCAGCTCGGCACCCTCCAGCGCCGACAGGACGGTGCAGGCCAGTGCGGCGGCGTGGACCTCCGAGTGGCCACCCCGGTGCAGCGTGTCCGCGATCAACCCCCGCCATTCCCGCAGTGCTTCGTCCGAGGTGCGCTGGATGAGCGGGGAACGGCCGATGATCTCAAGTGCGGTCGCCGCGACGGGACACCCGTCGGTCCAGTCCGAGTCGCGCAGGGAGTCGGCCATCAGGTGCGCGCAGTTGGCGACGCCCTCGGCGGGGTCGTCGGAGCTGGACAGGCCCTGGCGCAGCAGTTCGGTGAACTCCGCGGCGCCGAAGCGCAGCGCTTCGGCGGCCAGTTCCTCCTTGCCCTGCGGGAAGTGGTGGTACAGGGAGCCGTAGGTGGCCGCTGCCTCTTTGAGGATCTGCTTGATGCTGGTGCCCTCGTACCCCTGGCGCTGCAGCAGCGTGGCCGTGGCCATGACGAGCCGGGTACGCGTGTCGCCGGGCTCCGCCCGTCCGGTCGGCGTCCGCTTCGTGGGAACTGCGGGATTCATGACACCAGATTACCGAATAGATCGATCGATCCAGTCTGCTAGGCTCCGCTAGATCGATCGATCTAGCGGAGGTGTGATGAACGACGTGTCCGCGTACGTGACCCACCCTGGGTTCGCGCGCATGTTCACCCCCGAGCGGCTGACGCTCGGCCTCTTCCTGCCGTTGTGGCCCTACAGCGGGGACATGAAGGCCATGGCCGGCCAGGCGGAGGTGATCCGGAGCGCCGACGCCTCGCCGTTGTCGGCGCTGTGGGTGCGCGATGTCCCGCTGTACGACCCGGGGTTCGGCGACGTCGGCCAGGTCTACGACCCCTGGACCTACCTCGCGTGGCTGGCCGCGCACACCCGGCGCCTCTCGCTGGCGGCGGGCAGCGCGGTCTTCACCCTGCGCCACCCCATCGACCTGGCCAAACAGAGCGCGTCCATCGACCAGCTCAGCGGCGGGCGCCTGGTCCTGGGGGCCGCGTCGGGCGACCGGGGCTCGGAGTTCCCCGCCTACGGCATCGACCGCTCCGAGCGCGGAGAACGCTACCGGGAGGCCTTTCACTGGTTCCGGCAGCTGACACAGAGCACCGGCCCGCACATCTCCTCCGCGCTCGGCAGCATGAGCGGCGGCCTCGACGTCCTGCCCAAACCCGCCACCGGCCGGATCCCGCTCCTGGTCACCGGCTCCTCGCAGCAGAAGCCGGAGTGGATCGCCGAACAGGCGGACGGCTGGCTGGTCTACCCGGGCTCACCGAACTCCGTCGCGGGCGTCGACGCACTGGGACGCAAGGTCGCAGCCTGGCGGGAACTGATCCCCGGAGGCCGGTTCAAGCCGGTGGCCACCAACGAGTGGATCGACCTGGCCGAGGACCCGCGCACCGCGCCGCGGTCCCTGCGCGGCGGCTTCGTCCTGCGGATCGGCACCGAGGCACTGATCGAGCAACTGCACCGGTGGCAGGAGCGCGGCATCAACCACGCCGCCCTGGGCGTCCAGCACGGCCGCCGTCCCGCAGCCGAGGCGGTCGCCCAACTCATCGAGGAGGTCGCCCCGCACTTCCCGGCTCTCGCGGGCCCCGAGCCGCAGGCACCCGCGTGGTGACCGGGTCCGCAGGGCCCGCCGGGTGCGGCATCGCCCCGCCGGTGCGGCACGCCTCGGGGGAGGGCTTCCGCGACGTCATGCGTCACTTCCCGACCGGTGTCACCGTCCTGACCACGACCGGTCCCGCGGGCCCGCACGGGATGACCGCGAACGCGGTCATGTCGGTCTCGCTGCACCCACCCACGGCTCTCGCCGCCGTCCACCGTGACACCGTCACGCACGGACTTCTGCGGGCCGCCACGGCCTTCACCGTCAACATCCTCGCCGCCGACCAGACAGAACTCGCCCTGCTGTTCGCCCGCTCGCACCCCGATGAGGATCCCTTCCTCCAGGCGCCGTGGCGGCCGTCGCCGGTGACCGGCACCCCGGTCCTCACCCAGAGCCTCGCCGTACTCGACTGCCACCTGCAACGGCGAGTCACCGTGGCCGATCACACCTTGGTCATCGGCACGGTGACGGACGCCCGCGTCCAACGCCCCGGTGCCGACCCCATGGTCTTCTCCCGACGCGCCTTCCAGACGGTCACCAAGACCCCGAGCTGAACCGGAGCCCCGGGGCGCGAGACAGCCAGGTCCCGCCATGCCACGCGCGGGACCTGGCGCAGGTCGCGCGGAACCAGCACCGCAGACACCGGACGACGCGCCCCGTACGCACTGGGTCGAAATCCGGGACCGCACGGCGGACGCGGAGCAGTTGGTGCGGCGGACGCGGTCGCCGATGGGGAGGCGAGCACCTGCCGCCGTCCGCAGTGGCCGATTACCGACTCGCCCCCGCGTCGGCCACATGGACGTGCCGGTACGGAAGGTGGTGACGTAGTACGTGGGCACTCCCGGTGCGGCGTTCGGTTCATGAGGGGACCGGGGCGGCAACGAAGGGAGGAGCCTGAGTCGATCACACGGCTCATGGGGCCGCGTGCGGGACCTGGTGCGTGTGCGACGCGTGGGATCAGGCCCGACACGCAGCACGCAGCACGCGTAGCACGTCGAACGCAGCACGTCGCATACAGCACGTCGCACGTCGCATACAGCACGTCGCACGTCGCACGTCGCATACAGCACGTCGCACGTCGCATACAGCACGTCGCACGTCGCACGTCCGGCGGTGCACGGCGCGAGCCGCACCAGCACGGCACCCGCCGCACGACGTGCACGGACCGGGCGACGAGAGAACGAGCGCCCACCTGAGAGAGCGAGAGACACCACCGCTACGAACCAACGCGCAGCCGACGACAAGGCGAAGGGACGACCGATGAGCGACCGGACACACAGCACGTCGCCGAACCGGGACACGGGGCCCGCGGCCCCCGGCGCACCACACAGCGGGAAGGATCTGCCCAGGTGGCGGCGGACCAGCCCGGCGCACCGGAGGCCCCGGACGGCGGCCCGCCCGTTGACGATGTTCGTGGCCGCGGCGGCATTGCTCGCCGCACCCCTGTTACCGCTACCGGCCGCCCACGCCGACGCACCGGCCACGAAGGCGACCACCAAAAGCGGGACAACCGTCGTCGGGACGGCGGCGAATGTCGGCACGGCAGCGAATGTCGGCGGGACGCCGGACACCGGCAGGGCACCGGCCACCGCCGAACAGCGGCGCGACGCAGCGCAAAGCGGTCACGACAGAGAGCGCGACAGCAAGGGGTGGCGGGGCACCTGGGCGGCGTCCGTGCAGCCACCGAGCCTGACCCTCTTCCCCAACTGGTCCCGGGAGGGCTTCAAGCAGCAGTCGTTGCGTCAGGTCGTACGGGTGAGCATCGGGGGCACGGCCGCCCGCTTCAAGCTCTCCAACCGCTACGGCTCCACCCCGTTGCGCGTGGCCGGGGCCACGGTCGGGCGGACGGCCAAGGGCGCGGCGGTGCGCAAGGGCACCAGCCGGGCCCTGACCTTCGGCGAGGAGAAGGCGGTGACCATCCTGGCCGGTGCCGACGTGTTCAGCGACGCCCTGCGGATGCGGGTCAAGCCGCTGGAGTCGCTGACCCTCACGCTGTACCTGGCCGAGCCGACCGGCCCGGCTACCTACCACATGTCGGCCTCGGCCACGAGTTACCGGGCGGCGGGCGACCTGCGGTCCGACGAGAGCGGCGAGGCGTTCACCGACACCTCCGTGTCCTGGTACTACGTCGCGGGCGTCGAGGTGAGGGGCGGCCCGGTGGGACGCAGGGACGGGGTGGTGACGTTCGGGGACTCGATCACCGACGGACTCGCCTCCACCGTCGACGCCGACAATCGCTATCCGGACGAATTGGCGGAGCGGTACGCCCGTGAGGGACGGCCGCGGAGCGTCCTCAACCACGGGATCAGCGGCAACATGATCACCTTCGGTACGGTGGGCACGGGCGAGAGCGGCGTCGACCGTTTCAAGAAGGACGTGCTCACCGAGGCGGGCGTGAGCACCGTCGTCGTGCTGGAGGGCGTCAACGACGTCGGCCTGAGCGAGATCCCGGGCAGCCAGGTGCCGGACGTGTCCGTCGAGCAACTCGTCGCCGCCCACCGCGACATCGTCCGGCAGGCCCGCGCGAAGGGCCTCAAGGTCGTCGGCGCGACCCTCACCCCCTTCAGGGGCGCCATGTACTTCAGCGAGCGCGGCGAGGTCAAGCGGGACGCGCTCAACGAGTGGATACGCACCTCCGGCGCGTACGACCGGGTCGTCGACCTGGACCGGGCGCTGGCCGACCCCGCCGACCCGGACCGGCTCGTCCCGGCGTACGACAGCGGGGACCACCTGCACCTGAGCGATGCCGGCTACCGCGCGCTGGCCGAGGCGATCGACATCGACTCGCTGTAGACCGACGGGCACGGCTTCGTGCGCGCGCGCCGCCGCGCACCCGAGCGGCGCGCGGCGGCGCGTATGCCCGACGTATCGAAAAGCGGATACGCGTCGGCAACACAGCGCCGACTTGGCTGGCGCCATGTCCTACCACGAACTCGCACCCACGTCCCTGCCCGCGACACCGACCGTCGCGCCGATCAGCGACGCCGAGCATCTGGCCTTCGTACGGGAGCGGCGGTCGGTGAACTTCGCGCAGACCCCGGCGTGGGGGCGGGTGAAGACGGAGTGGGGCAGTGAGTCGCTCGGATGGTTCGCCGGAGGGCGGCTGGTGGGGGCGGGACTGGTCCTGCACCGGCCGGTGCCGGGGCTTGCGCGGTTCACGCTCGCGTATCTGCCGTGGGGGCCCGACATCGACTGGTCCGGATGGTCCGGGAACATCGGTGCGTGGCTCGACCCGCTCGCGGCCCATCTGAAGGCCCGCGGCGCGTTCGCGATCCGGCTGTGCCCGCCGGTGCGGACGCACACCTGGGACGCGGCGCAGGTCAAGGACGGCGTGGCCGATCCGGGCGTGCGGCGGCTCACCGGACTTCCCGGGGGTCACGTCGAACCCGTCGGTATCGAGGTGAGCCGACGGCTCCGGGCGGCGGGGTGGGTCCCGCAGAGCCCTGAGGACGGGTTCGGCGCCGGGCAGCCGCAGTTCACGTACGAGGTGCCCCTCGCGGGAAGGTCCGAGGACGACGTCCTGAAGGCCATGAACCAGCAGTGGCGGCGCAACATCAAGAAAGCGGCGAAGGCGGGGGTGGAGGTGACGGTCGGTGCCGCGTCGGACCTCGCTGCGTTCCACGAGCTCTATGTGCACACCGCCGCCCGTGACGGGTTCACACCGCGACCGCCTGCGTACTTCGAGACAATGTTCGCGGAGCTGAGCGCCGAGGACCCCGGGCGGATCGTGCTCTATCTGGCGCGCCACGAGGGCGATTTGGTGGCCGCCACGATCCTGGTGCGGGTGGGCACGCACGCCTGGTACGTGTACGGCGCCTCCTCGACCGCCAAGCGCGAGGTGCGCGGCTCCAACGCGTGCCAGTGGGCCATGATCCGCGACTCCCTGGCGGCGGGCTGCGACGTGTACGACCTGAGGGGCATCACGCCGACACTCGACGCCGCCGATCCGCAGGTGGGCCTGATCCGGTTCAAGGTCGGCACCGGCGGCAGGGCGGTGCGGTACGTGGGGGAGTGGGACCTGCCGCTGCGGCCGCTGGTCTACCGCGCCTTCGACCTGTACATGCGGCGGCGCGGGCGCTGACCGCAACACACGTCGGTGCGGGCGCTGACCGCACACACGGCGGTGCGGGCGCCGAGTCCGGCGCCGCACGGTCACCCGAGCGCGGCGGCCACCTCGTCGAGGCGGGCGCCGCGCGACGCCTTGACGAGGACGATGTCGCCGCCGGTGACGATCCCGCGCAGCCAGGCGACCGCCGCTCGGTTGTCGGTGAACGCGACCGCCCGGTCTCCCGCCGCGTCGGCGGCGGGGCGGGCGGTTTCACCGATGACGGCCACCAGGTCGGCGCGCGCGGCCGCGTACGCGCCCACCGCTCGGTGCTCGGCCTCGCTGTCGGCGCCGAGCTCCAGCATGGAGCCGAGTACGGCGATACGGCGGCGGCCCGCGACGGCTGCGAGGGCGTCCAGGGCGGCGCGGGTGGAGTCGGGGTTGGCGTTGTAGGTGTCGTCGAGCAGGGTCGCGCCGCAGGGCAGGGTGCGGAGCTCCATGCGCCACCTGGACAGTGAGGCGGTGCTGAGAGCCACTGCCGAGGTGAGCAGCGGAACGCCGGCCGCGAGCCCCGCCGCGGCGGCGGCTGCCGCGTTGAGTGCCTGGTGGGCGCCTGCCACGGGCAGCGCGACGCGGGCCGATGCGCCGGTGGCGCGCAGGGTGAAGGTCGCCCGGCCCAGGCGGTCGAGGACCAGGTCCTGGACACGCACGTCGGCATGTCGGGCGCGACCGAAGGTGAGGACCGGGCCGTCGGTCAGCGCGCGCATCGCTACGACGCGGGGGTCGTCGGCGTTGAGGATCGCCGTGCCGCCGGGTGCGAGGCCTTGGACGAGTTCGCCCTTGGTCCGTGCGATGGCCGCGCGGGAGCCGAACTCCCCGATGTGGGCCTGCCCGACGTTGAGCACGATCGCGACGTCGGGTGCGACCAGGCCGGTGAGGTGCGCGATGTCGCCGATGTGACGGGCGCCCATTTCGAGGGCGAGGAAGCGGGTGCGCGGGTCGGCACGCAGCATGGTCAGGGGCACGCCGAGCTCGTTGTTGTACGAACCGTGCGTGGCCACGGTCGCCCCGGCGCTCGAAAGGACCGCGGACAGCAGGTCCTTGGTGCTGGTCTTGCCCTGCGAGCCCGTCACCGCGAGGACGGTCAACCGCTCGCGCAGCCGGGCCACGGAGTGGGCGGCGAGTGTCTGGAGAGCGGCCGGTACATCGTCGACGACCACGGTGGGGAGCGCCGTCGCCCGTGAGCCGAGCACGGCGGTCGCACGGGTGCGGTCGGCGTAGTCGTGGCCGTCGACATGCTCACCGGCCATGGCGACGAAAAGACCGCCCGGTTCGCCGTGCCGACTGTCGAGAACGGCCGGCGCACTCACACTTACACGGGCGTCGCCCGCGACCCGGCCGCCGACGAGCGCGGCGATCTCGGCGAGGGACAGGGGGTGCGGGAGGGGGAGCGAGGCGAGGTGCCGGGGTAGCGAGGTGAGTTGGCGGGGGAGCGAGGTGAGGGGCGGCTGGCTCTGAGTCATGGCTTCAGTCAACGCGGCGACGCGTTGCCCGCCCGTATGCGGTTCTTCATACGTCGGCGATACCGGTGGGCCACGGTGGGTGGCTGTCCTTGCCGCGCGGGACCCGGTGCCGGGCCGAGGCTCCGGACGCCGAGTGACAGGGCCGGTCCGGGCCGGTCCGGGTTCGGCCCGGACCGGCCGCCGGAACCCCGCCGTCCTCACCCCAGGCCCATGTCTGTCCTCACCCCAGGCCCGTGTCCGTCCTCACCCCAGACTCACCTGGGTGATGGGAAAGTCGAAGTAGGTGTCCGGATAGGGCTCGTCCTTGAGCGTGTAGTGCCACCATTCGCAGGCGTAGGAGCTGAATCCGCTGCTCTCCATGATGCGGCGAAGATGTCCGCGGTTGTCCGCCGAGGTCCGCGAGATTGCTTCCGCGCCGTGGTGCGAGACCGAGTCCATCAGATCGTGGTCGCCGCCCATGTCGGCGAGCTCACCGCTCTCCAGGTGATACAGCGTCAGGTCTACGGTGCTGCCGCGGCTGTGGCCCGACTTGGCGGCCACATATCCGTGCTCGAACATGTCGGGCCGGTCGATGCGGGGATAGTGGCGTTGCTTGGTACGGCCGTCCTCCGGCTGCTGCGACCAGTGCCGGAAGGAGTCCACGGCGCGCTGCGGGCGGTAGCCGTCCCAGAGAAGCAGGCCGAATCCGTACGAGGCCGCCTCTTCGCGTGCGCTCTGCAGGGCCGCACACAGGGCGCGGGTGCCGACGATGCGATTGGCCAGATATCCGGCGACCGGCTTGCCGGTGAAGTTGTCCCACGTGGCGTACTTGGCGTCCCAGCGGACCCCCGGCATGTACTCGTCCACGAAGACGAAGTCGTTACGCATCGGCGTGCTCCGTCGAAGTCAGCGACCGGGCGAGCGCTCCGGTCACCAGGCGGTCGATCACTTCGGACAGCGGAATCCCGGCGGCGGCCATCATCCTCGGATAACGGCTGTAGGAGGTCATGCCGGGGAAGGTGTTGATCTCGTTGAGGACGATCTGTCCGTCGTCCTTGAGGAACAGGTCCACGCGGGCGAGTCCGCTGCAACCCAGGGCGCGGTAGACGGCCTTGGCCGCCTCCTGGACGCGGGCCCGGGACTCCGGCGCTATGTCGGCGGGGACGATGGGTGTCGAATTGTCGGAGCCGGCCTCGGGGGTGTCCTCCTGATGGATCCGGAAGAATCCGTGGGAGAGGGCGATACGGTCGACTTCTCCCACGGTCAGGTCCGTTCCGGCGCCCAGGACGGCGCATCCCACCTCGCTGCCGACGACCGCCTCCTCGACCAGGACTTTCGTGTCGTACCGCCGGGCGACATCCAGTGCGGCCGCCAGTTCTTCCGCGTTCGCCACCTTGCTGACCCCGAAGGACGAGCCCGAGCGGGCCGGCTTCACGAAGACGGGATAGGTGAGCCGGCGGGTGTCCATGGCCTCGCCCGCCGCGACCGTCCGGAATTCCGGTGTGGCGACACCGGCGCTCGCGGCCACGAGATAGGCGAGGGACTTGTCCATGCCCAGCGCGGAACTCTGCACGTCGCAGCCCACATACGGAATTCCGGACAGTTCGAGCAGGCCCTGGATCGCACCGTCCTCGCCGAGCCTGCCGTGCAGGACGGGCAGCACCACATCCAGGCTGATCGTCTCGTACTTCCCCTCATCGAGGACGAGCAGTCCGCGCACGCCGCGGTCCGGGGACAGCACGGCAGGACGGTGTGCGTGCTGCTCCCAGTCCGTGGCGGGGCCCTCGCAGAGTTTCCAGGCACCGTCGCGCGTGATCCCGATGAAATGCGGCTCGTACGTGTCCGCGTCGAGGTTCCGCGCGATCTCCTGCGCGGACTTGAGGGAAATGGGGTGCTCCTCCGAGCAGCCTCCGAAGAGGATCCCGACCTGGAGCTTGGTCTTAGACATGCTGATTCCTGCTTTCGAATTCGAGGCAATTGATGATCGAGTTCTCGACCGTGTCGCTCAGGGCACGATCCGTGTAGTACGCGGTGTGCGGACTGATGAGCGCGTTCGGCATTTCCTGCAACCGCAGCAGAGCCTTGCTGTCGATGGGTGCGTTGCGTCGGTCGGCGTAGAAAACGCCTTCCTCGCCCTCGACGACGTCGAGGGCGACACCGCCCAGGTGTCCGTCCTCCAGTGCCGCGACCAGCGCGGTCGTGTCGATGAGGCCACCGCGCCCGGTGTTGACCACGAACGCGCCGGGTCTCATCCGCCGGATGCGCTCACGGTCGAGGAGATGGTGGGTCCCGGCGTTGAGCGGCGCGTGGAGTGTGACGACATCGCTCGACCTCAGCAATTCGTCGAGCGACACCTCGTCCTCGTCGCCGGGGCGGCCGAACGTGTCGGCACGACTCCGGTACGCCAATATCCGGCATCCGAAGGCGTGCAGCCGCTCCATGACGGCCGTGCCGATACGCCCCGTTCCGACCACGCCGACGGTCAGGTCGCGCAGCTCTTTCCCTCGTACGTCGTGCAGCCGGTAGTCGTGGCTATCCGCGCGGCGGACGGTGGACTTGGCGTGGCGTACCGCCATCAGCAGCATCATCACCGTGTAGTCGGCGACACTGTCGGGGGAGTAGCGGACGTTCCCGACGGAAATGCCGACGCGATCCGCGTAATCCACGTCGATGTGGTCGTACCCGATGCTCCTGGTGGAAATGTAGGAGACGCCGACTCGGCTCAGCGCACGAAGTGTCGCCGGGGTGATCCGGGTCTTGTGTCCGACGCTGATGCACCGGTTTCCGGATGCGAGGCGAGCGGTGTCCTCCGACACCGCGGATTCTGTGATCGTCGGCGTCACTCCGCGTCGGGGTGCCAACTCCCGGAACCGTGCGGCCTCGTCCCGCTCGCATCCGAAAGCGGTGATTCCCACTGGTTCGCTGTAGGTCATGCCTCCATTCAAGGAAAGAGGCTGTTGCCGGTGCGTATGAGGTTTTTGATATGTCGCCGATACGGCGGGCTGACCGCCGCGGAGGCCCGCTTGCGCACCCCTGCCAGGACCGTGGTCGAGTACGCGGGTTAGGTACGCGCGGGCAGCTGCACCGTGATGCGCAGGCCGCCGGTGTCGCGCGGGGTGAGGGTGAGGGTGCCGTCGTGCGCACGGGTGATGGTGGTGACGATGGCCAGGCCGAGCCCGACGCCCGTCTGGTCGGCGTGGACGCGCTCGGTGCCCCGCTGGAAGGGTTCGGTGAGCGTCGAGACCAAGTGTGGCGTCAGTCTCTCGCCGGTGTTCTCGACCGTGAGCATCACGGTGCCGGGGTGGGTGCTGGTGGTGACCCACACCATGCCGTGTCGGGGCAGGTTGTGGACGATCGCGTTGTGCACGAGGTTCATGGTCAGTTGCAGCAGGAGCGCCGGTGATCCGCTCGTTGGCGTGATGTCGCCGTGGGTTTCGAGGATGACGCCGTTCTTCTCCGCGAGGGGCAGCAGCGTTTCGGTGGCTTCCTCCGCCATGAGGGACAGGTCGACCTGTTCCGGGGTGAAGGACCGCTGGCCGGCTCGGCTGAGCAGGAGCAATGCCTCGGTGAGGTCGATCGCCCGGGTATTGACGGCCTGGAGTCGGCCGAGGACCTCGCCGGTGTCGCGTGCGGGGTCGGTGCGGGCCACGTCCAGAAGCGACTTCGAGATCGCCAGCGGGGTGCGCAGCTCGTGCGAGGCGTTGGCTGCGAATCTCTGCTGCTCGGCGACGTGCGCTTCGAGCCGTTCGAGCATCGCGTCGAAGGCGTCGGCGAGTTCACGAAACTCGTCCTGGCGGCCCGGCAACCGGATCCGGTGCGAGAGCGATCCGGTGGTGGCCGTGCGGGTGGCGCTGGTGATGTGAGCCAGAGGGGCGAGCATGCGGCCCGCGAGGATCCATCCTCCCAGGAGGCCGAACACCAACAGAAACCCGATGACTGTGAGTGCCAGCGGTGCGAAACCGCGTACGAAGGTGGTGCCCGGAGTCGCTCTCCAAGCGCCCTCTTCGTTGGTTTGCAACCAGCCCTCGCGCAGCAGGAACACCCCGATGGCGGCGAGCAGCAAGGTGCCGGCGAGCATGAGGAAACCCGCGTAGCTGAGCGTGAGCTTGAGGCGGACACTCAGTCCAGGCGCTCTATCCATGGTTCCCGCCCCCGTGTCCGGTCTGCGGCTGTACCCGGGCCGGAGGCCGGACGACGCGTCCGGCGATCTCGCCACCGCAGGGGCCGGGGACGACGTCGCGTTCGAGGACGGCGACGTCGTAGCTGGCGGTCATCACACGCATGCCTCGATATTACGAGCGGGTACCTATCGTCGGCGTCTCAAAAACCGCCCACACGGTCCTCACCGGCGCCCGCAGACGCCCTCCTCACGACGCCACATCCCCTCCACCCGTCGTCGCACCACTGCCCTCGTCAGGCAGGGACGAAGACGTCCTCGTGCGCACCGTCGAGGATGAACCCGTTGTCGAAGCGGACCCGCACGCTCACGCGAGGTGCCCGTTCCTGGAAGGCGGTCCACGCCGGTTCCAGCGAGCCGACCTTCTCCTCGAGCTGCCTCCTGCTCTCCGTGGGCATCTGGCTTCCGAAGGTGTCGAGCAGCGACTTGAGCCGCTCGTACTCGCGCACGTCGTCGCTCTCCTCCTGACGGCCGACCACCTGCTCGACGACCCCGCCGGTACCCGCCGCCAGGGACAGGAACCCGACGACGGCCCCCGACACCTCGGCCGAATCGGTCAGCGGGGTATCCGCTGCCAGCACCACCCGCTGGCCCGCCTCAAGAGTCATCTGCTTCCCATCTTTCCTGTGTCGGCTGCATCGCCTGTGTCGGCTCCATCGCCTACGTCGGCTGCATCGATCGGGTCCGCTACATCCGTGAGGTCCGCGACGCCCAAGCGGCGCAGGAACGCCTCGACGAGCCGGTCGGTGAACGCCTCGTCGACGGGCTCCGCCGTGACCAGGACGCGATGGTAGACGGGGCCCACGAGTTGGTCGATCTCCGCCGCTATGTCGAGTCCGGCGGGGAGCCGGCCGCGTTCGACCGCGCGTTCCAGCGGGAGCCGGTCGCGTCGGCGCTGCTCGTCGAGGTACCCGGCCCGCAGCGCGGCGGCGAACGCGGGATCGTGCTGGGCGTGCCCGATGAGGGCCTTGAAGACGGCGCCCGCGTCGGACCGGGTGAGGAACAGGGCCAGTCGGCGCAGGTGAGCGCGCAGGTCCTGCCCCAGGTCGCCGTGGTCCGGCGGGGTCAGGGCTTCGGCCGCGTCTTGGAGGAAGGCGTCCAGAAGGACATCGGTCTTGGTCTTCCACCAGCGGTAGACGGTCTGCTTGGCGACACCCGCACGAGCGGCGATGCCCTCGATGGTGACGCCGGTGAAGCCCTTCTCGACCAAGAGGTCGTCGGCAGCCTCCAGCACTGCCTGCCGGGCCTGTTCGCTGCGGCCGTGCCTGTTGCCGTGATGGCGTGCCGCCGGTTCCGGCCCGGCCGCCGCAGCGGCCGTGCTTCCTCGTCCCATGTCTGCCTCCCGGGGTCAGAGTAGGCCAGGATCTCTAGACGCTACGCAACGGTGCGTCTAGTCTAGGGTCATGTCACCCACCAGCACTCTCGAAGACCCCCGCGTCGCCTCCGCCCTCGACCGGATGTTCCGCTGTGCCGAGCAGGACGACGCGACCAGCAGCCGGATCCGGGCGGCACGGCCCGAGGGCGCCGAGCCCCTCGGACCGCAGGAGCAGGCTGACGCCAAGGCCGAGGTGTACATGCCGATCTCCGCTCAGGGCGGCCGCCTCCTCTACAACCTGATCCGGGCCGCCCGCCCCGCCACGGTCGTCGAGTTCGGCACGTCCTTCGGTATCTCCACGCTCCATCTCGCCGCCGCGGTGCGCGACAACGGGACGGGGGAAGTGATCAGTACGGAACTGAGCGCCGCCAAGGCCGCGGCCGCCCGCCGGACGTTCGCCGAGACGGGTCTCGACGACCTGATCACCGTCCTCGAAGGGGATGCCCGCGAAACCCTCGCCACGGTCTCCGGCGCCGCGGGCTTCGTCCTCCTCGACGGCTGGAAGGACCTGTGCCTGCCCGTCCTGCGCCTCCTCGAACCGCGCCTCGCACCCGGCACCCTCGTCGTCGCCGACGACGTCGACCTGCCGGACCTCGCGCCGTACCTCGACTACGTCCGCGACCCCCGGAACGGCTACCAGAGCGTCACCTTCCCCGTGGAGGACGGAATGGAGATCAGCTGCCGTCTCTAACCTGTGCGCCGCCGTGGTCAGCTGCGTCTGAGACGTGACGCGCCCGGCCGGTGCCCGGTCCGGCGCTCGGTCACGACTGGTCCATGGCCCGTTCGATCGCGCGGCGGGCCCGGCCGGCGGCCGTGGGGTCGTGCTGGAGCTGCATGGCGGCGTTGAGTGCCAGACCGGCAGCGACGATCTCGAACAGGGCCTGATCGACGTCGAAGTCCGCGGGCAGCTCGCCGCTCTCCACCGCGGCGGCGAGATCCGCCCGCAACTGCCGGCGCCAGCGTGACCACACCTCGGCCACGGCGTCGCGCACGGGGCCAGGGCGTCCGTCGTACTCGGTCAGCGCCGCGGTCATCAGGCAGCCGCCTGGCAGCAGTGGCGTCTCCAGGTAGTCCACGGAGTTGGCGCACACCACGCGCAGCCGCCGCAGGCCCGGCGGCCGGGCCAGCGCGGGCTCGACCACACGGTGCCAGAAGTCCACGAACGCCTTGTCGAGGGTGGAGATCTGCAGCGTTTCCTTGGTGCCGAAGTGTTTGTGCACCCCGGACTTGCTCATCTGGAGCTCCTCGGCGAGCCGGCCGATGGTGATGCCGTCGAGGCCTTCCTCGGAGGCGATCTCGGCGGCACGGTCCAGGATCCGGCCCTTGGTGGCCTGCGCTTCGGCCGCTGAGCGTCGTGGTGACATACGGCGAGGATAGCGTACGAGCGTTCGCTATTGATTTAGAGAACGCTCGTACGCTAAGTTCGGCGGCACCACCGATCATCGACGCCGAGGAGCACGGGATGCGGGTACGACGACTGGGCTGGGCCGGACTGGAGATCGAGGCGGACGGCCGTCTGCTGTTGATCGACTTCGTACGAGACCTCTCACCCCTGTTCACGGGGTGGAAGTCCGACAAGGGACTGGCCGCACCGAGCGGCAAGGCGACTGCCGCCCTGGTCACCCACCTGCACCGGGACCACACCGACGCGTCCGCGCTCGCGGAGACGCTCATGCCCGGAGCGCCGGTGCTGCGCCCGGCGCCCGGTCACGGCGACGACATCGACAACGTCACGACACTGCTGGCCGAGCGCGAGCTGGCCGAACACCACCTGGCCGCCGAGGTCGTGGACATCTGGTCCACCCGCGACATCGGACCGTTCCACGTCACCGCGCTCCCTGCCGTCGACGGGCTGGGGGACCCGCAACTGAACTGGCTGGTGGAGGCCGACGGGCAGCGGATCTTCCACGGCGGCGACACCATGTTCCACGGCTACTGGTGGCTCATCGCCCGCTGGTTCAGCCCCGTCGACGCGGTGTTCCTGCCCGCCAACGGCGCGGTCGTCGACGCGCCGCACCTGCAACCGCCGAGCCCGGAACCCGCCGCCATGGACCCGCGGCAGTCCGCGACGGCCGCCGAGATCCTCGATGCCCGGTACGCGATACCGATGCACTACGAGCCCGAGCAGCCCGACAAGATCGCGGGCTATGCCGAGGTCGCCGACCCGGAGAAGGAGTTCCGCACGCACACCGGGCGGCGGGGACGCGTGCTGCCCGTGGGGGAGTGGCTTGACTTGGCCGGATGATCGCCGGAACGCGACGACCGTCGGCGCCCCGCTACCGTCGACGCCCCGTCATCGTCGGCACACCGCGTAGGTCAAGTGTGTAACCCGCGCCGACGACTCCGAACGGATCGGCTCCAACGCGACCCTGGAGGCGTCCACACCGTCGAACAGGCGGATGCCGGAGCCGAGAAGCACAGGCGACAGCGTGATCGAGAACTCGTCGACCAGGCCGGCGTTCAGGTACTCCAGGATCGTCGCGCCGCCGCCCGCGATACGGACGTCGCGGTCACCGGCGGCCTCACGGGCCGCCGCGAGCGCGGTCTCGACGCCGTCGTTGACGAAGTGGAACGTAGTACCGCCGGGCCGCTCCCACGGGGCGCGTTCGGTGTGCGTCACGACGTGGACCGGAGTGTGGAAGGGCGCCTCCTCCGGCCACATCTTCTCGCCGGCGTCGAACATGCGCTTGCCCATGATGCTCGCCCCGGTGCGCTCGAACGTCTCCCGCGCGATGTCGTTGTCGCGGCCCTCCTCACCGCCCTCGCCCAGCTTCAGGTTCTCCCGGAAGAACCGCAGCGGGAACACCCACTGCTGGAGCTCCATCCATCGCTGCCCCATCAGTCTCTCGGGCGGACCGGGCGCGATGAAACCGTCCAGGGACATCGTCACGCTGAAGAACACCTTCCCGGCCATCAGCCCTTCGCTCCCTTCCGTACGAGGTCCGTCACGTACGCAGCGAGGCTGTTCAGGGTCTGCCGGCCGCCCTCGACCGCGTGGTACTTCTCGACGGCCTCGTCACGCAGCTCCTTGGTGCGGAACACCGTGCGCATCTCGATCCGGGTCGCCGCGCCGTCCGGCGCGAAGGCAAGGACCGACTCGATGGCGTTCGGGTCGTCGCGGGTCTCACCGTGCAGCAGCGCGATGCGCTGCGGCGCCGCGATCTCGGTCCAGGTGATCCACTCCTGGTAGTCGGTCCCGTCCGGCCCGTGCAGGACGAAGTCCCACACCCCGCCGACGCGGAACTCGAAGGACCGCGTGGTGGTGGAGAACCCCTCCGGTCCCCACCACTGCGACAGGTGCCGCACCTCGGTGAACGCCTCGAACACCAACTTCTGCGGGGCGTCGATGACTCGGGAGATCACCACCTCCCGGTCGGCCGTCTCGGACTGCGCCGGCGCTGCTCGTTCCGTCGCGGGCTGTGCCGTCGTTCCTCGTTCCATCGCGCGCTGCGCCATCGTTCCTCGTTCCGTCGCGTTCATCGGCTACTCCTCTTGCTGTGCCTGCTTGAGTTCCTGCACGTACGCGTCCAGCCGGTCGAAGCTCTCGTTCCAGAACTGTTCGAACCCGCCGGTCCACTCATGAACCGGCCGCAGCCCACGGGCGTCCAGGCCGTACAGGCGCTGCTTCCCCGCCCCCCGGACCCTGACGAGACCGACCTCCCGGAGCACCCGCAGGTGCTTGGACGCGCCCGGCTGCGTCATCCCCAGCTCCTGGGCCACCTCGGTCACCGGCCGCTCGCCCGCCCGCAGCAGCACCAGGATCTGCCGGCGTTGCGGCTCGGCGATCGCGTTGAAGACGTCGGACGTCGTTGCTGCTCGTGCCATGGCAACAATCATATGCCGATATCGGAATATGACAAGCCGGGGGAGGTCGGGGCGGGGGTCTCGGGTCTCGGGCTTGGGTCTCGGTGGGCGCGACGCGCCACCCGCTGGGGGCAAGGCGTTCGAGGTCGGCGGCAAGCTCAGGCACCCGCCCTGCGCGGCGATCGGTGCGACCCCGTATCGGTCGGTCAGGTCCTCGTGAGTCGAGCGTACGTGCCCACCAACTGCCCCCGCCTGACCGAGTGTGCGCAATGTGGCGTGACGTGCGGAGGAGTCGTGAAGAGATTGCGTGCGCTTCTTGGGGTTCGGTCACAAGAACGGAAAACTCGGAGCGCTCACTCGGCGCCTTCGAACAGGTCGGGCGCCGAATCACGCGATGGGAGACCGATCAACGATGTTCACTCTGGTGCGGAGCAGAGTGCGGACGGCCGCACTCGCGCTCTCGGCAGTCGCGGCCCTCGCCTTCGGCGCCACCGCCCCGACGGGCGCGGCAGCAGCGGCCGACGCCCCGGTGAAGCAGGGACCGACCTCGGTGGCGTACGTCGAGGTCAACAACAACAGCATGCTGAACGTCGGCAAGTACACCCTCGCCAAGGGCGGCGGCAACGTCTTCGACGTCGCCGTGATCTTCGCGGCGAACATCAACTACGACACGTCCAAGAAGGCGGCGTATCTGCACTTCAACGAGAACGTGCAGCGCGTCCTCGACAACGCTGTCACACAGATACGGCCCTTGCAGCAGAAGGGCATCAAGGTCGTCCTCTCGGTGCTCGGCAACCACCAGGGCGCGGGCTTCGCCAACTTCCCCAACCAGCAGGCGGCTTCCGCGTTCGCGAAGCAACTGTCGGACACCGTCACCAAGTACGGCCTCGACGGCATCGACTTCGACGACGAGTACGCCGAGTACGGCAACAACGGAACCGGCCAGCCCAACGCCAGTTCGTTCGTCCACCTGGTGACGGCGCTGCGCGCGAACATGCCCAACAAGATCATCAGCCTCTACAACATCGGCCCGGCCGCGTCGCGCCTCTCCTACGGCGGCGTCAACATCTCGTCCAAGTTCGACTACGCCTGGAACCCGTACTACGGCACCTGGCAGGTCCCCGGCATCGCACTGCCCAAGTCGAAGCTCTCGCCGGCGGCCGTCGAGATCGGCCGGACCTCGCAGAGCACGACCGCGTCCCTCGCCCGCCGCACTGTCAGTGAGGGATACGGCGTCTACCTGACGTACAACCTCAACGGCGCCGACCGCAGCGCCGAGATCTCTGCCTTCACCAGGGAGCTGTACGGCAGTGACGCCGTCTACAAGCCGTAAGGCGCCAACTGCAAGTCGTAAGGCGACAGCTGTAAACCGTAAGGCGCCAGCTATAGACCGTAAGGCGACAGCGCGAGCGTGCCCTGGCGTGCGGTGCTCTCTGGGGGCGTACCGCGGCGTCGTTTAGTGCTGTGATCGTGCGGGTCGCCGATCCGACAACGATGTCATCCCGTACGGTGCAGTCAGCGGCCCTCGGTTCAGCCGAGGGCCGTTCGGCTGTCGCGGTGTCGCGGTGTCGCGGTGTGGCGGTGTCGCCGTGCCGCGGTGTCGCCGTGCCGCGGTCAGCCGCCACCGACTCCCGCTTCCGCCAGTGGTGCCGGGATGTCCCGCAGCCTGCCGCCCAGTCCGTATGTGACTCACCCGGTCGGTGGTCAGCCGGTGGTCGACGTCGTCGTGGTCCGTGCGGGAGGTTGGGCGTCGTAATTGATGACGCCTCCCAGATGGGCGGTGGCGGACTTCGCCCAGGAGCCGTCCGCGATCATCTGGTCGATGGCGGTGTCGATGTCGTCGCGGAGTTCCTTCTGGCCTTTGGGTACGCCGACGCCGTACAGGCTGTCTCCGCCGAGCTCGAGCCCGGCCAGTTGGTAGTCCCCGGGCTTTCCGCGCTGGGCGGCGTATCCGGCGAGGAGGGAGTCGTCGGCGGTGACGGCGTCGACCTGGCCGTCGTCCAGAGCGTCGAGGCATCTCGCGTACGACGGATACTCCACGAGTGACGCTCCCGGCGCCTTCTCCCTCATGACCTGCGTCGAGGTGGTACCGAGGACCGAGCACAGCTTCTTGCCATCGAGGGCGGTCATGTCCGGGGCGGGGGCGGCGGTGCGGAGCAGGAGGTCCTGGCGGGCCGAGAGGTAGGGCTTGGTGAAGTCGACCTCTGCTTTGCGCGCCGCGGTGATCGCAAAGGTGGCGACGACGAAATCGACCTCACCGCGTCGCAGAAGGCTCGTGCGCTCGGCCGCGGGCGCCTCACGCCACGTGATGTCCTCCTTCTTGACGCCGAGTCGGCCGGCGACGTAGCGGGCGACGTCGATGTCGAACCCCTGGTAGGTCCCGTCCTGGGTGCGTGTACCCATGCCCGGCCGGTCGCCCACGACGCCGATGGTCAGGCTTTTCCGCTTCTTCTGGCTGCCGGGGCCCGACGTGGTCGGGGTACTGGACGCGGTCGGGGTACTGGACGTGGGCTGGGCCGGTGAGTCGTCCGCGGTCGCGCCGTCGTCTTCGCGCGACAGCGTCCATCCCAGGGTGCCGAGGGCGACCCCGGCGACGGTCAGGGCAGCCGTGGCCGCCCAGGGGATGCGGCGGCGCTGCGGTGGTGCGAGCGTCGGCGTTGCCTCGCCCAGTCGCTGGTACGGCGGGAACTGCGCAAGCGCGTAGGTGGTCCCGCACCGCCGGACGATCTCGGGCGGATCAGGCCTTTGCGCTGGTTCCCGGGCAACGCACTGCCGTATGAGTTCCGCGAGAGCGGGCTCCACACCATCGAGATCGATCTCGCCGTGGACCACCCGGTAGATGACGGCCGGCCACTCCCCGCCACCGTACGGGGGCCGACCGGTCGCGGCGGCGGCGATCGTCGCCCCGAGCGCGAACACGTCCGCGGCTGGGCCCGCCTCGCTGCCCAGCAACACCTCGGGCGCGGTATAGCCGGGAGTGCCCGGCATCTGGCCGGTGCGTGTGAGCTGGGTGTGCTCCGCGGTACGGGCGATACCGAAGTCGATCAACTGCGGTCCGCCCGGAGCCAGGATGACGTTGTGCGGCTTCACGTCTCGATGTACCACCCCATGCGCGTGCACTGCGGCCAGTGCCTCGGCCAGGGCCGCGAACAGCCCCCTGCACAGCGCGGGTTCGAGGGCGGCGCCACGTGACGCCTTGAGTAGGGTCGGGCCCGGTACGAACTCCGTGGCGAGCCAGTACGGCGGCGAGTCGAGGCGAGCGCTGACGAGACGAGCGGTGTAGGGACTGCGTACCGCCCGCACCGTGTCCACCTCGCGCCGGAAGCGGGTCAGGACGTCGGCTTCCTCCGCGAGATCCTCGCGAATCACCTTGATCGCCAGCTGCATGCCGCCCGGCGAGCGCCCCAGATACACCCGCCCCATACCACCGCTGCCCAGCCTGGCGAGCAGCGTGAATTCTCCCAGGCGCTTGGGGTCCTGGCGTCTTAAGGGCTCCACACCCGTCACTCTGGCACAGGGCCGCGTACGACGTATGCGGAAGGCTGCGATCCTCATTCCGCCGTAGAGCACACGACGGTCAGGCCTCCGCCCTGGCGGCGCCCGATCATGTGTTGCCGATTACGCTTCGCGTCCTGCGTACACAACTGGGCTGTGGGCGGCGGGCGCCGGGCGCCGGGAAGTGGTGTTGAGAGACTTGAGCCATGGGATCTTGGGGTGTGCTGGGGCCGGCGTTGTTGTCGCTGGCGGGCGTCGTGCTGGGTGTGGGCGGGTCGTTGTTCGGCCAGCTCTTCGTCTCGCGCGCGGGTGCCCAGCAGTTCGAGGTGGAGGCATCGGCGGCGCACCGGGCGCAGCTCAGGGAAGCGGTTCTGGGGTTTGTGGCGGTTGCGTTGCGGGTGGAGAAGGTGGCTTTTCCGGACTCGCGGGGCGACGGCTCGGTGTCCGGGGCAGGGCCTGCGCCTGTAGCCGCGTGCGTGCCTGGTGAGCTTCTTCATGAACTGTGGCTTGCCCAGGCGGGGGTCGATCTGGCAGCTGGAAGCGAGGCTTTGCGGGGTGCGGCCTATCGGTATGCGCGGTGTCTTGCTGAGTCGGCTGGGGGTGAGGCATCGGATGAGGCTGTACTGCGCGGAGCGCAGGTGGAGTTCATGGACGCCGCGTACGAGGACATGTGGCCGGGGCGGCCCAGGGTCGCTGCGGGGTGAGAGGAACGCACGCTCCTGCGGCCGCCGTGGCCTGAAAGTCGAGATTTGCCTCGCTGTTGAGCGGATCCGGCCGCTGAGCGGATCCGGTGACTGAGCGGCCTCGCTGCCGATTGGGCCTGTTGGCCGCCGACTGAATCTAGTTGCCGGTTGTGCCGTCGAGCATCTCGCGCAGGATGTCCAGGTGGCCGTTGTGGCGGGCTGTCTCCTCGATGAGGTGGTGCAGGATCCAGCGCAGGTCGACGTGGAGGCCGCTGCGGATGGCTCGCTGGGCCTGCTTGTCCAGGTCGTTTACGGCGACCAGCTCGCGGTAGCGGGTGCTCTGCTCGGTGTACTCGTCGAGCAACTGAGCGAGCGGAAAGTCGACGGCGATCCGCATCTCGCGGTCGGGATCCTCATCCGTCATGGGAGCCTGGTCCTCCTCGCCGAGGAAGACCACCTGGAACCAGTAGTACTCGACCCAGCGGAGATGGTTGATCACGCCGCTCATGGTCATCAAGGGTGAGCCCGGCAGGAGCGCCTTGCGGGCGTTCTCCTCGGAGAGCCCGTCGCACTTGGCGCGTGCGGTGTCGCGTGTGTAGTCGAGAAACGTGGTGAGCTGGGTGCGCTCGTCCCACGCGGGTGGTGTGTCATTGATTCTGGTCATCGCGCGAAGCGTCCCTGATCATAGCCACCCGTGTCGAGGCATTTACCCGAGCAGTGGTGTCCGGTCGGGGCAGCGTTGATCCAGATCCGCGGATCTGGATCGAGCCGGATCGAGCCAGATCGAGCCGGATGGGAATTGAGATCGGGATCGGGATCGAGATCGGGGGGAGGGGGCGGCGCGAGCTGTGGGTGCCGATCCGCCTGCGCCGACCCCGTCCGTCACTCCGCGGTCAGTCCCTCGACAACCCCGTGGTCAGTCCCTCGACCACTCCGCCGTCAGTCCCTCGACGAGACCGGTCGTCGGCCTGCCGAGGAGTCGGGAAAGATCGTCTCCGACGCGAGCGAAGACCCCGGCAGCGATGGTTTCGTCGAGACTCACCAGGAAGCGGGCCAGCCCGCTGTCCATCCCCGAACTGACGAGCGCCGCCTGCAGTTCCTCGGGGGCGACGGGACGGTAAGTGACCTCTCGCTCCAGCACGACCGACATCGCCTCGGCTATGTCGGCGTAGGTGAAGTCCGTGTCGCCCGAGAGGCTGTAAGTGACGTTGTCGTGCCCGTCTGTCGTGGCGACGACGGCCAGCGCCTCGGCCAGATCCTTCCGGCTGGCAGCCGCGACGACGGCGTCACCGGTCGCCGCCGCCAGCACGCCGGTGAAGCGAGGACCTGCCAGTGCCTGGATGTAGTTCTCGATGTACCAGGTGTTCCGCAGGATCGTGTACGTCGCACCGGAAGCGGTGAGAGCTTCCTCCGTCGCTCTGTGATCCGCGTTGATCGCGAACCGGTCGTCGTCTGTTCGGACTCCGCTGGTGTAGTAGACGTGCCGGACGTTCGCGCTCTTCGCAGCAGCCTCGATGACCGACTCGTGCTGAGCGAGGCGATCCGGGTCCCTGCCCGAGATCAGTACGATGTCCGAGTGTCGGGCAACCAGTTCTGCGACGGCGGCCGAGTCCGCCAGATCGACGGCAGCCGTACGGAACCCGGCGGAAGCGAGTTCCCCGAGGCGCAGCTGATTCCGACCGGCCGCGGTGATCGTGTCGGGCTTGATGTCCCGGGCGCCCAACGCGTCCAGGAAGTGGCGACCCAGTGCCCCGGTAGCCCCGAAAACCAGGGTGCCTGCCTCAGACACGGTCGTGGAGGGTGATCTGGTAGCCGTCAGGATCGGCGAAGGTGAAGGTCCGGCCGAAGGGGCCGTCGATCGGCGCGGAGACGATGGTGTGCCTGTCGGCGACGAGAGCATCGTGGATGGCCTGGACGTCCGTGGCGTGGAGCCAGATAGCGGTACCGATGCCGGGCTGGGCAACGGACGCGAGGTCGGTACCGGGAACGATCTCGCGGACTGCGAAGGCGATCGGCTTCGTCTCGAAGACGACGGCGTGGGGAGGCCCGGCCTGCGAACGGACGAGGCCGAGGTACTGCTCGTAGAACGCCTGTGAAGCGGCGAGGTCACGCGCTTGCAGCGAGATGAAGTCGGGACCGGTTGCGGGCATGGTGGTGCTCCTCCTCTTGATGTCAGGACTCTGACACATCTCCAACCTATGTTAGATTCCTGACATGAGTCAAAGCGGTGCCGGCGTCGACCTGGAGAAGTCCCTGGGCTACCTGCTGAAGGAGGCGTCGAGTGCCCTCCGCGCAGCCATGGAAGAGGTGCTGCGGCCGCTCGGGATGAACGTGACGCGCTATGCCTGCCTGGAGTTGTTGGCTCAACGGCCGGGCTTGTCGAACTCCGAGCTCGCGCGCGGCGCGTTCGTGACACGACAGTCGATGAACGTGCTGCTCCAGACCCTCGAACGCGAGGGACACGTGACCAGACCGGCGGAGGCGCCCGTAGGAAGGACCCTGCCCACGCGGCTCACGCCTCGGGGCCGACGAAGCCTTGAGGAGGCGTCCGTGGCGGTCCGGTCGGTCGAGGTCGGAATGCTGGCCGGTATGAGCGAGGCCGAGCAGTCGGAGGCGTTCCGGATCCTGCAGAGCATGAGCCATTCGCTGTGCGATGGCAGCGGAGGTGCATAGCTCGCGTATTCCTCGCGTACTTCTCGACGGCTATTCCTCGACGATCAGCACGCTGCACGAGCGTGAACCGCGGCGGGGGGCAGTCGATCGGGGGAGGCTTGCTTGCCGGAGGAGCGCAGGCTCGATGCTGTGTGGCGCGCCGTCCTGCCGCGTTCGATCGATGGGGAGGCGGAGCGGCAGGGCGGCACGTATGTCGGCACGCACGTCTGCACGCGTGTCGACACGCCCGTCGACATGCATGTCGGCACGGCAACGTTATGACTCGCCGGTGATCCTGGCCGAGCCGATCGACGCCGCGGTGATCGCCCTGGCGGCGGTCTGGGTCGACGAGTTGGAGTTCAGGTTGCTCAGTGACGACTGGTTGAGCGCGTGGACGACGAACTCGTAGGTGTTCACCGTCGAGGGCGAGCATGGCCCCTGATAGCCGTAGAGGCTCGCGCTGCCACGGTAGTAGACCTGCCTGGCTCCCGCCGGCACCGAGGGCCGGTACTGGTGGTCGACGTTCTGAGGAAGCGAGGCCGTGCTCGCCGGGATGTCGTAGATGACCCAGTGGATGAGGTTGGCGTTGTCGAGGTCACGCATGACGATCGCGTAGCTCTTGGCGGCGGTCGGTGCGCCCGACCAGGCCAAGGGCGGTGACTCATTTCTCTTCGCGGGGTCGTTTCCTCCGCCGCTGGTGCACTCGTGGACCTTGGGGATGACGCCACCGTTGGCGAACGCGGTGCTGGACAGGGCGAACGCGCTCCGGGGTGTCGATGGCGCCGACGAGGTCGACGAAGCGGTGGCTGGCGAGAGGCCGACGGCTCCGGTGACGAGCAGAGCGCACAGCGCGATTTTTGCACTTCTCACTGGAGGCTCCCGAGGAAACTGGAGGTCGCTTGGGTTCCGTGGCGAGAGAATGATGTTCGTGCGGCACAACCACCCTATGGAGCAACAGTTCTGATGTCATGTCACTCAGTGACCTGATCGATGTACTTTTCGCTTCGGGGCCGGCCGCTGCTGCTGAGGGCAGGTCGTAAGGGTCCTCGGCAGGGGCTGGCACGCTCGCTGACAGGGATCGGGTGCCAACACGCTCAACACCGGGGGCCGATACGCGCAGCATGCGGGCCGATACGCTCACCGCATGACTGTGGACGAGCGGATCGAACGGGCTCAGTTCCTTTACGAACGCGCCGTCTTCGGCGGCGACAGCGCGGGGCTCGGGGACGCAGACCGTGGCCTCGACGCGGTCGAGGCCGATCTGGCTCTGGCGCGTGGCCGGGTGATCCACGCCCGATTCCTGTCCCTTGAGGATCGAAGCGAGGATACGAGGGAACTGGAGCTGTTCCAGCGTGCGGCGGATCTCTACGAGCAGCTCGGTGAGGCGCGGGGTCAGGGCGAGGCGATGCTGTGGATCGGCATCTTCCACCAAGTGGTGCGTGGCGACACCGAGACCGCGCTGCCCGCATTCAGGCGTGCCCTTGACCTGGCCACCCGGGTGGACGACCGGCTGACCATGTCCTACGCCCTGCGGCACCTCGGCATTGCCGACCACATGGCCGGCAACCTGGACGGTGCCCGCACACACTTGGAAGAGTCGACCCGCCTGCGACGCGAGCTGGGGTTCCTGCCGGGAGTCGCGGCCAACCTGATCGGCCTGGCCTATCTCGCTGCCCAGTGGGGAGGGCGGGGCGAGGCGACCGCGCTGCTTGAGGAAGCGGCGGAGCTGGCGCGGAGCACCGATTCCCATGGCGTGTTGCGCTGGGCAGAGGGGGCGCGGCAGGAACTTGCCCTGCTGTGACTTGGTGACGGCTGGGGCCGTTGGCCGTTGGCCGTTGGCCGTTGGCTGGGTGCTGGGTGCTGGGTGCTGGGTGCTGGGTGGTGGGTGTGGCTCTTTGTCGAGTACGTGCCGGGGCGGGCTTTCTGGCGGTTGGGGTGCGGTTGCTTTGTTGTCTGTTTAGTGGGGCGGTGAGGGGACGGTGAACGTGACGGTGACGATGGTGTCGTCGACTGTGACCGGGCCGGGGCGGTGATCGACCGCCGATGCGGCACGGTTTGGGGCAAGCGCCAGGCTGAACGGCTTGTGGCCGCCGAGGCCTTGGACATCGACTACTTCTGACGGGATCGGCGTCAGTTCTTACTTTCGCAGGAGTAGAGGGCCAGTGGTTGGGGGGGCGTTCTTGGTTGGTGTGGTTGCCGGTGTGGGTGTGGCGGCTCCTGGCTGGTGCTGGTGGGTGTGGGGGTGTGGGTCGTGGCGTCCCTCGTGCGCCGCGGCCTGTGGTGTGTTGGGGGGGCTGTCGTGGTTGCTCTTGTTGTTGGTGGGTTGCTGTTGCTGGTGGGTTGGGGTTGGTGGGTTGGTGGGTTAGGGG
>NZ_WPNZ01000033.1 GCF_009755605.1 Streptomyces typhae | reverse complement strand
TCGCGCAACGCCAAGCGCTGGCAGGACGTCGAGGAGCTGCTCGAAGCGGGTGTCGATGTCATATCGACGGTGAACATCCAGCATCTGGAGTCGCTGGGGGACGTGGTCGAGTCGATCACGGGGGTGCGGCAGCGGGAGACGGTGCCGGACGAGGTGGTGCGGCGGGCCGATCAGATCGAGCTGGTGGACATGTCGCCGCAGGCGCTGCGGCGGCGGATGGCGCACGGCAACATCTACAAGGCCGACAAGGTGGACGCGGCCCTGTCGAACTACTTCCGGCCGGGGAACCTGACGGCGCTGCGGGAGCTGGCGCTGCTGTGGGTGGCCGACCGGGTCGACGAGTACCTCCAGGAGTACCGGGGCGAGCACGACATCCGCTCGACCTGGCAGGCCCGTGAACGCATCGTCGTCGGCCTCACCGGCGGACCCGAGGGCCGCACCCTCATCCGCAGGGCCGCCCGGATGGCCGCCAAGGGCTCAGGCAGCGAGATCCTCGCCGTGTACATCGCCCGCAGCGACGGCCTCACCGCGGCCTCGCCGAAGGAACTCGCCGTCCAGCGCACCCTGGTCGAGGACCTCGGCGGCACCTTCCACCACGTCATAGGCGACGACATCCCGGCCGCCCTCCTCGAATTCGCCCGCGGCGTCAACGCCACCCAGATCGTCCTCGGCTCCTCCCGGCGCAAGTCCTGGCAGTACGTCTTCGGGCCCGGCGTCGGCGCCACCGTCGCCCGCGAGTCGGGACCCGACCTGGACGTCCACATCGTCACGCACGGCGAGGTCGCCAAGGGCCGGGGGCTGCCCGTGGCCCGCGGCGCCCGGCTCGGCAGGTCCCGGATCATCTGGGGCCGGCTGGTCGGCGTCGTCGGCCCCGCCCTGCTCACGCTGCTGCTCACGCACGTCGACGCGGACCTCGGTCTCGCCAACGACATGCTGCTCTTCCTGACCCTCACCGTGGCGGCGGCCCTGCTCGGCGGCCTCGCCCCCGCGCTCGCCTCGGCCGCGTTCGGCTCGCTGCTCCTGAACTACTACTTCACCCCGCCGCTGCACCAGTGGACGATCTCCGACGCGAAGAACATCGTCGCGATCGTCGTCTTCGTGTCCGTGGCGATCTCCGTGGCCTCCGTGGTGGACCTCGCCGCCCGCCGCACCCACCAGGCCGCGCGCCTGCGCGCCGAGTCCGAGATCCTCGCGCACCTCGCGGGCAGCGTGCTGCGCGGCGAGAACAGCCTCGAATCGCTCCTGGAGACCGTGCGCGAGACGTTCGCCATGGAAGGGGTCGCCCTCCTGGAGCGCGAGAGCGACGTGACGCCGTGGACCTGCGCGGGCGGTGTCGGCGACCGCCCGCACGTCGGCCGCCCCGAGGACGCCGACGTCGACGTGCCGGTCGGCGACCACATGGCCCTGGCCCTGACCGGCCGCGTGCTGCCCGCCGAGGACCGCCGCGTCCTCGCCGCGTTCGCCGCCCAGGCCGCCGTGGTCCTGGACCGCCAGCGTCTTCAGTCCGAGGCCGACCGGGCCCGGACGCTCGCCGAGGGCAACCGCATCCGCACCGCCCTGCTCGCCGCCGTCAGCCACGACCTGCGCACCCCGCTCGCCGGCATCAAGGCGGCCGTGACCAGCCTGCGCTCGGAGGACGTGGAGTGGTCCGAGGAGGACCGGGCCGAGCTCCTGGAGGGCATCGAGGCCGGCGCCGACCGCCTCGACCACCTCGTCGGCAACCTCCTCGACATGTCCCGCCTCCAGACCGGCACGGTCACCCCGCTGATCCGGGAGATCGACCTCGACGAGGTCGTGCCGATGGCGCTCGGCGGCGTCCCGGACGGCAGCGTCGAGCTCGACGTCCCCGAGGACCTGCCGATGGTCGCCGTCGACAAGGGCCTCCTGGAGCGCGCCGTCGCCAACATCGTGGAGAACGCCGTCAAGTACGCGCCCGAGGACGAACCCGTCCTCGTCTCGGCCAGCGCGCTCGGCGACCGCGTGGAGCTACGGGTGGTCGACCGGGGGCCCGGCGTCCCCGACGACGCCAAGGAACGCATCTTCGAGCCCTTCCAGCGCTACGGTGACGCTCCACGCGGCAGCGGCGTCGGCCTCGGCCTCGCGGTGGCCCGCGGCTTCGTGGAATCGATGCGCGGCACCCTCGACGCGGAGGACACTCCGGGCGGCGGCCTCACGATGGTCCTCACCCTGAAGGCCGCCGCCGGCCGCAGGGCCCCCGTACCCGACCGTCCGATACAGATGATCTCGTGACCGCGGCCGGTGCCCCAGTGGCCACCGACGGCACGAAGGCCCCCCGCGCGGCAGGAAGCCGCGCGAGCGGCACAGACAAGCCCGAAAGGCAGGTAGGAATGACCCGGGTGCTCGTGGTCGACGACGAGCCGCAGATCGTACGTGCCCTCGTGATCAACCTGAAGGCACGCAAGTACGACGTGGACGCGGCACCGGACGGCGCGACCGCCCTGCAGCTCGCCGCCGCCCGCCACCCCGACGTGATCGTGCTCGACCTCGGTCTGCCCGACATGGACGGCGTGGAGGTGATCAGGGGGCTGCGCGGCTGGACGCGCGTGCCCATCCTGGTCCTGTCGGCGCGGCACAGCTCCGACGAGAAGGTCGAGGCCCTGGACGCCGGGGCCGACGACTACGTGACCAAGCCCTTCGGCATGGACGAGCTCCTCGCCCGGCTGCGCGCGGCCGTCCGCCGCGCGGAGCCCACCGGTGCCGGTGAGGACGACGTGACGGTGGACACCGACGACTTCACGGTCGACCTGGCCGCGAAGAAGGTGAACCGCGGCGGCCGTGACGTACGCCTGACCCCCACGGAGTGGCACCTCCTGGAGGTCCTGGTGCGCAACGCGGGCCGCCTCGTCAGCCAGAAGCAGCTCCTCCAGGAGGTCTGGGGGCCCTCGTACGGCACGGAGACGAACTATCTGCGCGTCTACATGGCCCAGCTCCGCCGCAAACTGGAGGCGGACCCGGCGCATCCGCGGCACTTCATCACGGAGCCGGGGATGGGGTACCGCTTCGAGCGGTAGCGAGCGGGTATGTGCGTTGCGGGGGTGTCGGCGGCCACCGGTACGCTTCGGGTATGAGTGCTGTTCCTGGTTCTGCCCCTGGATCCGGCAAGCCGACGGGCCGCTTCCGGCGCATGCTCGACCGCTTGTCGACGTCCCAGCAGGACTTGGAGTCCCAGGAACTGCGCGAGGACGCCGAAACGACCGGATGCACGCGCATCGGCGACTGCCAGGACCGTCAGATAGTGACGGTTACTGGTACGTTGCGCACGGTCACCCTGCGGCCCCGGGCCGGCGTCCCCGCCCTGGAGGCGGAGCTGTTCGACGGTTCCGCCGCGCTGGACGTGGTGTGGTTGGGCCGGCGTTCCATCGTGGGAATCGAGCCGGGGCGCCGCTTGATCGCCTCGGGCCGGATCTCCATAGACCGCGGCCGCAGAGTGCTCTTCAACCCGAAGTACGAACTCAGACCGCTCGGACGGGAGTGACCGGTGACGTCAGTCGACAAGCCGACCGACCAGGCCGTGGGCGACCGCCCGCAGGACGCGCACGACGCGCAGCGGGCCAAGCACGCCAGACCCGCCCACGACGGGGCCGGTGACCCCGACACCAAGGCGCTCACCCAGGCCGCGCTGTTCGACGCCTTCGGCGGCATCCGCGGCACGGTCGAGACGATGGCCCCCGGCCTGCTCTTCGTGTTGATCTACACGATCAACAAGGACCTGCACATGTCGGCGATCGCGGCCCTGGCCGTCGCGCTGGTCCTGGTCGTGGTCCGTCTGGTCCGCCGGGACACCGTCAAGCACGCCTTCAGCGGCGTCTTCGGAGTCGCGTTCGGCGTGGCCTTCGCCATGTTCACGGGCAACGCCAAGGACTTCTACCTGCCCGGCATGA
Source organism: Streptomyces typhae (assembly GCF_009755605.1). Lineage (GTDB taxonomy): Bacteria > Actinomycetota > Actinomycetes > Streptomycetales > Streptomycetaceae > Streptomyces > Streptomyces typhae. Next base: position 104,118 of record NZ_WPNZ01000033.1, on the reverse strand, counting down.
TCTACGGCGCGGGCCTCGGCGCGGCCTTCTTCCTGTCCGCGCTCGTCGGCTATCCGCTGCTCGGGCTCCTCCTCGGCCCGGTCTTCCGCGAGAACCTCTCCTGGCGCACCCGCAACCCCGGCCGCAAGAAGGCGTACACCAAGGCGTCCCTCGCCTGGGGCCTGGTCTTCCTCGCCAAGTACGCCATCCTCTTCCCGCTGTACTGGTGGGGGGACACCGAGCAGCTCGGCTGGGTCCTGATCGCCCTGAAGCTCCCGCCGATGGTCCTCGCGGTGTACTTCACCTGGATCTTCCTGGCGAAGGCGCCGCCGCCGATCGACGTGTTCGCGGAGATGGAAGCGGCGGAGAAGGCGGAAGCGGAGCGCAAGGCAGGTAATTCAAGCCCGTCCGGCGTTTGAGGACGAGGCCCGCAGGGCCGGCAAGCGCTCACACAGGTGGGGGCGCCCGGAAGGTTCCGGGCGCCCCCACCTGCGCAGGGCCTACGGCTAGTTACGGGCGGAGAGCAGGTCCTCCAGCTGCTCCTCCCGCGCCTGCGCGGCCACGAAGAGCAGTTCGTCCCCCGCTTCGAGGGAGTCGTCCGCGGTCGGCGCGAGGACGCGCGTACCGCGGATGATGGTGACCAGGGAGGTGTCCTCGGGCCACTGGACGTCACCGACGCGGGTGCCCGCGAGGGTCGACTCCGGCGGCAGCGTCAGCTCGACGAGGTTGGCGTCGCCGTGGCTGAAGCGCAGCAGCCGCACCAGGTCGCCGACACTGACGGCCTCCTCGACGAGCGCGGACATCAGACGCGGCGTGGACACCGCGACGTCGACGCCCCAGGACTCGTTGAAGAGCCACTCGTTCTTCGGGTTGTTCACGCGGGCGACGACCCGCGGAACGCCGTACTCGGTCTTCGCGAGCAGCGAGACGACGAGGTTGACCTTGTCGTCGCCGGTCGCGGCGATGACGACGTTGCAGCGCTGCAGCGCCGCCTCGTCGAGCGAGGTGATCTCGCAGGCGTCGGCGAGCAGCCACTCCGCCTGCGGGACGCGCTCGACGGAAATGGCCGTCGGCGCCTTGTCGACGAGAAGGACCTCGTGCCCGTTCTCCAGGAGCTCACCGGCGATGGAGCGGCCCACCGCGCCGGCTCCGGCAATGGCGACCCTCATCAGTGACCGCCCTCCTCGGGGCCTTCGGCGAAGGCCGCCTCGACCTTCTCCACCTCGTCGGTGCGCATCATCACGTGCACCAGATCGCCCTCCTGGAGCACCGTCTGCGAGGTCGGCAGGACCGCCTCGCCGAGCCGGGTGAGGAACGCGACGCGCACGCCGGTCTCCTCCTGAAGGCGGCTGATCTTCTGGCCGATCCAGGACTCCGACGCGTGCACCTCGGCGAGCTGCACACCGCCCGTCGGATCGCGCCACAGCGGCTCGGCCCCGGAGGGCAGCAGCCTGCGCAGCATCTGGTCGGCGGTCCAGCGGACCGTCGCGACCGTGGGGATGCCGAGGCGCTGGTAGACCTCGGCGCGGCGCGGGTCGTAGATGCGGGCCGCGACGTTCTCGATGCCGAACATCTCGCGGGCCACCCGGGCGGCGATGATGTTCGAGTTGTCGCCGCTGGAGACGGCGGCGAAGGCGCCGGCGTCCTCGATGCCCGCCTCGCGCAGGGTGTCCTGGTCGAAGCCGACCCCGGTCACACGGCGGCCGCCGAAACCGGAGCCCAGACGGCGGAATGCGGTGGGGTCCTGGTCGACGACGGCGACCGTGTGCCCCTGCTGTTCCAGGGTCTGCGCGAGAGCGGAACCGACTCTCCCGCACCCCATGATGACGATGTGCACGTCGTTACCCCGCGCTCCTCATGGCTCTCGTGACCTGCGTAAATGCCCTGCTCATGACTCTCGACCCCGTCTGTTCCCCGGTAGTGCTCGAGTCCACGTTAACGGCTTTCGCACCGGGCCCCGCGTCCGATCGGGTCCCTCACTCCACGGCGCGCAGCATGCTCTCCACGGACTTGACGCGGAGGTTCAGCTCGATGAGCTGGCCGCGCACGGCGTCGGTCTCGGACCGGGAGGCCTCCAGGGCCTTGTGGTAGGCCGCCATCGCGGCCGCGTACTCGCGGTCGCGCTCGCGGCTGCGCTGCGTCTGGAAGTACGCCACGGAGACGACCGCACCGGCAAGGATCACAAAGAAGGCGATCGGGATGATCGCGTCGCTCATGGGTGCGTCTCCTCGGAAGAGTGCTGACCGGACCGCCCGGCCTGTCCTGTCTCGCCGGACTGCCCAGCCTGTCCCGTCTCGCCGGACTGCCCGGCCTGTCCCGTCTCGCCCGCCCGGTCCTGCCGGGCGGCAGCGAGAATCGTATCCACGTTCAAATGCACGTCAAACGGAGCGAGTTCGAAGTACTTGAGGGCCTTGCCGTCGTCGGAGAGCTCCAGGCGTCCGACCACCAGGCCTGCCTTCTCCAGGCGCTCCAGGTGCATGTAGAGCAGCGGCCGGGAGACGCCGAGGCGGCGCGCGAGTTCGCTGACGTACAGGGTGCCGGCGGCGAGTTCCTTGATGATCCGGATCCGCTGGGCGTGGCCGACCGCCGCGAGGAAGGCAAGCAGCTCTTCGCTGTTCATGGCCCGCCTCTGTGCCGCTCCGATACCTGTCAGCCAAGGCTTACGCACGTCATGAAGCACTGTCAAACCCTCCGTGCGGCCCGTGCGCACGCTCCGACATGACAGTTGACGTATCCACCCTTCACCTGTCAGCCTCCACTTACACATACATGTAAGTCTCTACTTACACATGAAGCACGGGGGCTGCTTATGACTGGGGGAATGGATATGGGAAGGCGGCGCTCGGTCACGGTGCGCGTGGCCCGGTGGAGCGCGCTGCACCCGTGGCGGGCGGTCGTCGGCTGGTTCGTCTTCGTGGCGCTCTGCCTGGGCGGCGGGATCGCCGCCGGCATGAACAGCGCGACGTCTCAGGACTTCCGCGTCGGCGAGGCGGGCCGGGCCGAGGCCCTGGCCACCGAGGGCGGCGTCCAGCTCAGGTCCACCGAGCAGGTGCTGATCCGGGCCGCGTCCGGCCGCCTGGACGAGGCGGCCGCGGGCGCCGCGGTGCGGGACGTCACCGCCCGGATGAAGGCCCTGCCCGAGGTCGCGTCGGTGGCGCCCCCGGTGCGCTCCGCCGACGGCCGCGTCCTGCGGATCCAGGTGGAGCTGAACGGCTCCGAGCAGGAGGACCAGGAGAACGTCCCACCGCTCCAGGCGCAGACCGCGAAGGTGGCGAAGGCGCACCCGGACCTCGTGATCGAGGAGACCGGCGACGCCTCCGTGAGCAAGGGCGTCGACGACCAGCGTGACAAGGACCTGAAGTTCTCCGAGGCGATCACGCTGCCCATCACGCTGATCACGCTGGCGGTGGTGTTCGGCTCGGTCGTCATGGTGGGGGTGCCGCTGCTGCTCGCCATCACGTCGATCACGGCCACCATGGGCCTGGCGATGCTGGCCTCGCACCTGCTGCCCGACACCGGCGTGGGAATGAGCATGATCCTGCTCATCGGCATGGCCGTCGGTGTCGACTACACGCTCTTCTACCTCAAGCGCGAACGCGAGGAGCGGGCCCGCGCGGGCGGCCGCCTCACCTCCGAGGCCCTGGTGGAGGCCGCCGCCGCGACCGCGGGCCGCGCGATCGTCGTCTCCGGGCTCGCCGTGATCGTCTCCACCACCGCGCTCTTCCTCGCCGGTGACGTCATCTTCGACTCGCTCGCGAGCGGCACCATCCTGGTCGTCGCCGTGGCCGTGGTCAGCTCGGTGACCGTGCTGCCCGCCCTGCTCGTGCGGCTCGGCCGCCGCACCGAGCGCCGCGCCGCCCGGCGCCGGGCCCGGGGCGAGTCCGTCCGCCCCCGCGGCGAGAAGGAGCCGGGGCGCGCCTGGAACGCCCTGCTGGCGCCCGCCCGCAAGCACCCGCTCGGCACCCTGTGCGCCGCGGTCCTCGCCCTCGTGGCGCTCGCCCTGCCCGCCCTCGACATGAACCTGAAGAACCCGGCACGTGACAGCTTCTCCCGCGAGATCCCCGCGATGAAGGCGTACGACCGGCTGCTCGACGCCTTCCCCGAGCTGCGCGTGCGGCACCTCGTCGTGGTGCGGGCCGAGGCGTCGCAGGCGGGGGAGGTGCGGCGGGCCCTGCGGGACCTGGACCGCAGGGCGGCTGCCGACCCGCTCTTCTCGGACCCCGCGGGCGGCCCGCTCCTGCGGGTCTCCGCGGACCGCAGGACCACCACCCTCGAACTGGACGCCGCGCACCCCACGTACTCGAAGGAGGCCGAGGCCTCGCTCGACCACCTGCGCGGCGACCACATCCCCGCGACGGTCGGCAGGCTCCCCGGCGTCGAGACGGCCGTCACCGGCGAGGTACCGCGGGGCATTGACTACGTGGCGCACCAGAACGAGAAGCTGCCGCTCGTCCTCGGCTTCCTGCTCCTGATGACCTTCGCCATGACGGTGTACGCGTTCCGCTCCGTCGTCCTCGCGCTGCTCGGCGTCGTGCTCAACCTGCTCTCCGCCGCGTCCGCGCTCGGGCTCCTCGTGCTCGTCTTCCAGGGGGAGTGGGCCGAGGACCTGCTGTCCTTCGTCTCTCTGCACGGCGTCTCCTCGCGCGTGCCGCTGTTCCTCTTCGTGATCCTCTTCGGGCTCTCGATGGACTACCAGGTGTTCGTGGTCAGCCGGATCCGTGAGGCCGCGCTGGACGGCGTACCCACGCGGCAGGCCGTACTGGACGGGATCGCGTCGTCCGCCAAGGTCGTCACGAGCGCGGCGATCGTCATGGTCACCGTCTTCGCGAGCTTCGTGATGCTGCACATCCTGGAGATGAAGCAGATGGGCTTCGTGCTCGCGGTCGCCGTCCTGCTCGACGCCTTCGTGATCCGCGTCATGATCCTGCCCGCGGCGCTGCTGCTGCTCGGCGACGCCACCTGGTGGCCCTCCAAGGCGGTGCGGCGGGCCGGGGAGCGGCTGGCGTCCCGGGGCCGGGGGTACGTGGCCGAGCCTTCCGGGGGCCAGGGGTACGAGGCCCGGCCCTCCCGGGGCCAGGGGGCCGCCGAGTGGCCGACCCCTGGGCACGGGGAGCGCGGCGGAGCCGGTGCGCTGCTCGGCGGCGGGGCTCCGAGCAGCGACGACCGGTGAGACGGCCGGTGAGGCGACCGGTGATCCGGGCGGGGCGCTGAGGGCGGGGCGGGGCCGGGGCGACGGCTCCGGTCCCGCCCCGCCGCACCCCGCCCGGTATTTCCCCGGCGCCCCGGCCGGTATTTCCATATTCCCCACACTCGGGGTGCTGGGTGGGCGGCGTACCCGGCGAACGCTTACGATCCTCTGCGTGTCCAAACTGACCGACGTGCCCAAACGGATCCTCATCGGGCGCGCCCTGCGCAGCGACCGGCTCGGAGAAACGCTCCTGCCGAAGCGCATCGCTCTCCCCGTGTTCGCGTCCGACCCGCTGTCCTCCGTCGCGTACGCGCCCGGCGAGGTGCTGCTCGTCCTGTCCGTCGCGGGCGTGTCGGCCTACCACTTCAGCCCCTGGATCGCCGTCGCGGTCGTCGTGCTGATGTTCACCGTCGTGGCGTCGTACCGCCAGAACGTGCACGCGTACCCGAGCGGCGGCGGCGACTACGAGGTCGCGAACACCAACCTCGGCCCCAAGGCGGGCCTGACCGTCGCGAGCGCCCTGCTCGTCGACTACGTCCTGACCGTCGCCGTCTCGATCTCCTCGGGCATCGAGAACCTGGGCTCGGCCGTCCCCTTCGTCGTCGAGCACAAGGTCCTCTGCGCGATCGCCGTCATCGTGCTCCTGACGCTGATGAACCTGCGCGGTGTCAAGGAGTCCGGCAAGCTCTTCGCGATCCCCACGTACGTCTTCGTGGCGGGCGTCTTCATCATGATCGCGTGGGGTGCCTTCCGGGGCTTCGTCCTCGACGACACCATGAAGGCCCCTACGGCCGACTTCAAGATCAACGCCGAGCACGAGGGCCTGGCGGGCTTCGCCATGGTCTTCCTGCTCCTGCGCGCGTTCTCCTCCGGCTGCGCCGCGCTCACCGGCGTGGAGGCGATCAGCAACGGCGTCCCGGCCTTCCGCAAGCCGAAGTCCAAGAACGCCGCGTCCACGCTCGCTCTGATGGGCGCCCTCGCGGTCACCATGTTCTGCGGGATCATCGCCCTCGCCATGGCGACCAACGTCCACATGGCCGAGAAGCCCGCCAAGGACCTCCTGGAGAACGGCGTCCCCGTCGGCTCCGACTACGTCCAGAACCCGGTGATCTCCCAGGTCGCCGAGGCCGTCTTCGGGAACGGCAGCTTCCTGTTCGTCGTCCTCGCCGCCGCCACCGCGCTCGTCCTCTTCCTGGCCGCGAACACCGCGTACAACGGCTTCCCGCTGCTCGGCTCGATCCTCGCGCAGGACCGCTACCTGCCGCGCCAGCTGCACACGCGCGGCGACCGCCTCGCCTTCTCCAACGGCATCGTCCTGCTCGCGGGCGCCGCGGCGCTGCTCGTCTTCATCTACGGCGCGGACTCCACCCGCCTGATCCAGCTGTACATCGTCGGCGTCTTCGTCTCCTTCACGCTCAGCCAGATCGGCATGGTCCGGCACTGGAACCGCCATCTGGCGGCGCAGCGCGACCCCGGCAAGCGGCGCCACATGCTCCGCTCCCGCGCCATCAACGCCTTCGGCGCCTTCTTCACCGGCCTGGTCCTGGTCGTCGTCCTCGTTACCAAGTTCACGCACGGCGCGTGGGTGGCGCTGCTCGGCATGTGCATCTTCTACGCGACGATGAGCGCGATCCGCCGTCACTACGACCGGGTCGCCGAGGAGATCGCGGCCCCCGAGGGCCCCTCCGACGACAACGTCCGCCCCTCCCGGGTCCACTCCATCGTCCTGGTCTCCAAGATCCACAAGCCCACCCTCCGGGCCCTCGCGTACGCCAAGCTGATGCGCACCGACACCCTGGAGGCCCTGAGCGTCAACGTCGACGCCGCCGAGACCAAGGCACTGCGCGACGAGTGGGAGCGGCGCAACATCAGCGTGCCGCTGAAGGTCCTCGACTCGCCGTACCGCGAGGTCACCCGCCCCGTCATCGAGTACGTGAAGTCGCTGCGCCGGGAGAGCCCGCGCGACGCGGTCAGCGTGATCATCCCCGAGTACGTGGTGGGCCACTGGTACGAGCACCTGCTCCACAACCAGAGCGCCCTGCGCCTCAAGGGCCGTCTGCTCTTCACGCCCGGCGTGATGGTGACGTCCGTCCCCTACCAGCTGGAGTCCTCCGAGGCGGCGAAGCGCCGGGCGCGCAGGCGCCAGGAGTGGAACGCGCCGGGGTCGGTGCGGCGGGGGCCGGTGGAGAAGCGGGCGAAGGAGAGCAGCAAGAAGGGGTAGCGGGGCCCGGGAGGCGGCGAACGGGCGCCTGATGCCCGGCGGCGCTGTTCGCGCTCCGGCCCGGTCGGGCGTGTGGACGAGGGTGGGGGCGTCTCCACGTAGGGCGGGGGCGTCTCTACGTGGGGCGGGGCGTCTCCACGTAGGGCGGGGGCGTGTCTCCACGTAGAGCGGGGGCGTCTCCATGTCGACGTGTCTCCACGTAGAGCGGAGGCGTCTCCACGTCGACGTGTCTCCACGTAGAGCGGGGGCGTCACCACGTCGAGGTGTCACCACGTAGAGCGGGCGCGTCACCACGTCGAGGTGTCTCCACGTAGACTGGTGGGCTGTCGTCCCGGTGTCGCCCGGCCGTTCCGGCCGGAAGGCGGCCCTTCCCCCTTACGTTGTGGAGTCACCCCGCCATGCAGGCTGAACCGAAGAACTCGCTGGTGGGCCAGGAGTACGAGGTCGAGGTGGGGCCGGTCGCGCACGGCGGCCACTGCGTCGCCCGCACGGAGGAGGGCCAGGTCCTCTTCGTACGGCACGCGCTGCCCGGCGAGCGGGTGGTGGCGCGGGTGACGGAGGGCGACGAGTCGTCCCGCTTCCTGCGCGCCGACGCGGTCACGGTCCTCGACGCCTCCAAGGACCGCGTGCAGGCCCCCTGCCCGTACGCCGGACCGGGCCGCTGCGGCGGCTGCGACTGGCAGCACGCGAAGCCGGGGGCGCAGCGCCGCCTCAAGGGCGAGGTGATCGCTGAGCAGCTGAAGCGGCTTGCCGGGCTGACGCCCGAGGAGGCGGGCTGGGACGGCACGGTGATGCCGGCGGAGGGCGACAAGCTGCCCGCCGGCGAGGTCCCGTCGTGGCGGACCCGTGTCCAGTACGCGGTGGACCCGGAGTCCGGCCGTGCGGGTCTGCGCCGCCACCGCTCGCACGAGGTGGAGCCGGTCGACCACTGCATGATCGCGGCGGAGGGCGTCTCGGAGCTGGGGATCGAGCAGCGCGAGTGGGCGGGGATGGAGTCGGTGGAGGCGATTGCGGCGACGGGTTCGGGGGACCGCCAGGTGATCCTGACTCCCCGTCCCGGGGCGCGCCTTCCTCTGGTCAAGCTGGACAGGCCGGTCTCCGTCCTCCGCGTGGAGGAGAAGGACGGCGGGGTGCACCGGGTCCACGGCCGCCCCTTCGTCCGCGAACGCGCCGACGGCCGTACGTACCGCGTGGGCAACGGCGGCTTCTGGCAGGTCCACCCCAAGGCGGCGGACACCCTGGTGACGGCGGTCATGCAGGGCCTGCTGCCGCGCAAGGGCGAGATGGCCCTGGACCTCTACTGCGGCGTCGGCCTCTTCGCGGGCGCGATCGCGGACCGCGTGGGCGAGGAGGGTGCCGTCCTCGGCATCGAGTCCGGCAAACGTGCGGTGGAGGACGCCCGCCACAACCTGGCCGCTTTCGACCGCGTCCGCATCGAACAGGGCAAGGTCGAGTCGATCCTGCCGCGCACGGGCATCACGGAGGTCGACGTCATCGTCCTGGACCCGCCCCGCGCGGGCGCGGGCAAGCAGACGGTCCGCCACCTGACCGGGCTGGGGGCGCGACGGATCGCCTACGTGGCGTGCGATCCTGCTGCGCTGGCTCGGGACTTGGGGTACTTCCGGGAGGGCGGGTACAAGGTGCGGATGCTTCGGGCTTTTGATCTTTTTCCGATGACGTCGCATGTGGAGTGTGTGGCTATCCTTGAGCCAGCCGTGAAGAGCTCCTGAGCTGCCGTTTCGTGCGTGCACATTTTGTGCCGTGTAGGCGTTGCGGGCGACATCTCGACGCTACTCTGCGTGGAGTTGCTGTTTTCTGATGATCAGCTGCCCCGAACGAGGCCAATGATCGCTAGGACCTGCTGCAATGAGCGGCTGACGACAGCTGGCCTGCGTGAACGATCTGGCGACTGTTGCATGTTCATGCTGGTTGAAGAGGCCGGAAGTCCCAGCACGCTCCGACCGCTGGTGGAGCGTTTTGAACAAGAGGCGAGGCCGGGTCAAGAAGGCCGACCCGCCGGCGCATGATGGCCTCGTCGATGTGACTCCGCTGCGACCGAGCCGAACCGCCCGTAGCTCGCGGACATTACTGACATATCGCACCGGAAGGGAAGCTGCATCTAGGTGCGCTCCGGCTCCTCATCGCGCATGATCGTCAACCGATGTCGACATGATGTGCTTGTTGCTGCGTTCGTCGTTTCGCCACCGTGGTCTGCGCGAAACGTACCGAGCGAGAGGCTCGACGAAAGCACCTTACGGCGAGGCTCATCCCCACGGCGTTCGGAAGCCGCCGTAGTTGGGCCCCGCTACCGTGCATTCGTCCTTGTAGTGAGCGCCATTGGCCCTGCGGTGTGGTGTGTCATCGTGGTAGAAACCTGATGTTGTTCCCACGCTCTGACCGCTTCGGCCGGCCAGTTGCCCTCGGACATTAGGAGCCCTCGGCTGTGCCACCCACTTTGTATCGTGACACTGGTTACACACTCCGGCACCTGATCGAGAACATCGAAGGCGGCCGTATCGGACTCCCCGACATTCAACGACCGTTCGCTTGGTCTGCGGCGAAGACCCGCGACCTCTTCGACTCGATGTATCGGGGCTACCCGATCGGCACCTTGATGTTCTGGGAGACCGGTGCTGAAGTGGGTACGCGGCAGATCGGAACGGAAGTCGACGATCGAGCACCGCAGCTATTGGTCGTTGACGGGCAGCAGCGGCTCACCGCCCTGTTCGCTGTCCTCACCGGGCGCAAGATCGTTACTAAGTCTTTCGACGAGATCAACATTCGCGTCGCGTTCCACCCGGAAGACCAGACATTCGAGGTCACGGACGCGGCAATCGAGCGTGACGCCCACTTCATTCCGGACATCACCGCGCTCTGGGCTCAAGGCGGTTACAAGCCCACCGTCCGGCGGTTCTTCCAACGGCTCGAAGAAGGCGGCGGACAGCCGTTGTCGGACACTGTCAAGGATGAGCTTGAAGAACGCATAGACAGGGTCCGGGACCTGCACGAGTTCCGCTTCCAGGTTGTGGAGCTGGGTGCTTCGGCCGATGAGGAGCAGGTCGCCGACATCTTCGTGCGCATCAACTCCGACGGCGTGAAGCTCAACCAGTCCGACTTCATCCTCACCCTGATGTCCGTGCATTGGGAGAAGGGTCGCCGCCAGCTCGAAGACTTCAGCCGCGGCGCGGTGATCGCAGGGCTCCCCGACCCGAGCCCTCGGAACGCTTTTCTGAATCCCAGCCCGGACCAACTGCTGCGTGTAGCCGTCGCTGTCGCCTTCCGGCGCGCCCGGCTGCAGCACGTCTATAGCATCCTACGGGGAAAGGACCTCGCAACCGGCAAGGTCACCGCCGCTCGACGGCAGGAGCAGTTCGACCGACTCGCCCAAGCGCACACGAAGGTCCTGGACCTGACCAGCTGGCACGAGTTCTTCCAGTGCGTCAGGGCAGCCGGCTTCCGCAGCCGCAAGATGATCACCTCCGACAGCGCCCTTCTGTACAGCTACACGATCTGGCTGATCGGACACCACGACTTCGGCTTGACGGCCGATGAACTCCGTCCCATGATCGGACGGTGGTTCTTCATGGCTCACACCACCGGCCGATACTCCAACTCTCCCGAGTCGCAGATGGAGTTCGACCTGGGACGCATCGGCAGTCTGCCGCCAGGTGACGGCCGGGCCTTCACCGCGGAACTCGACCGGATCATCACGGCGAACTTCACGGGCGACTACTGGGACATCTCCCTGCCGAACCGGTTGGACACATCCTCGTCGCGTTCACCGGTGCTGTTCGCCTACCAGGCGGCGCTCAACATCCTGGACGCCGAAATGCTCCTCGGCGACCAACGAATCCGTGATCTGCTGGACCCATCAGTCAAACCGGCCAGGGCTGTCGACCGGGATAACCTGTTCCATCGCAAGGTGCTTGCCAGACTGGGCATCACCGACCGGCGCCAAGTCAATGCCATCGCCAACATGGCGTATGTGACGTGGCTGGCAGACGAACTGTCCAACAGCGACGCACCACATGACTACTGGCCGAGAATCACGAACGCGATGGACCCGGAAGTGCTCGGGCGGCAGGTACGGTGGCACGCGCTCCCGGTCGGCTGGGAGCAGCTCGACTATTTCACCTTCCTGGAACGGCGGCGTCAGCTGATCGCCAAGGTCGTGCGGGAAGCGTTCGAAACCCTCACGGGGGAACGTCCTGCGTACATTCCGACCACCCCGGCCGACATGATCGCTGCCGGCGAGTCCCAGGGCACCGAGTTCAAGGCCAGCGCACGCTGGAACGTGCACACCCGACAGGCCGAAAAGTCTCTGCGGCACAACATCGTCAAGGCCGTCTGCGGCTTCCTGAACGGCGAGGGCGGAAACCTGTACATCGGCGTCGCCGACGACGGGACTGTCCTCGGTATCGAGAACGACCTCAACACCCTGGAGTCGCAGGCCAGTGTCGACGGGTACGAGCTCTTCGTACGTCAACTCCTCGACAGCAGCCTGTCGACCCCGACAGCGACCACCGTCCGCATACGCTTCCCCGAAATTTCCGGCAACGTCGTCTGTCAGATCAGCGTTGCCGCAGCAGGTAGGCCGGTGTTCGCCAAGCCCCCCAAGGGCGGCAACGGTGCCACCGACTTCTGGGTCCGGGTCGGCAATGCCACCAAGCAACTCCATGGCGATGACCTCCTGCGCTACCAGGAGGAACACTGGGGATGAGCGTCCTCATGGCCAGTCCGACTCTCCTTACCGGCTCGGACCGACGTCATACCGATGACGTCGTATGTGGAGTGCGTGGCGATTCCGGAGTCTGCGAAGTAGGCCCCCTGAACTACGGTTACGCGGTATTCGTCGACTGCTCGACCTGCGGCAGGTCATTTTGCGGGACACGGCGTCGCTCGGGAGTCTTGACGCTCGAACGACGCTCGTTCTGAGCAGTTGCGAGCCCCATGATGCTTCGAGCTTGTCCTCGCGCGATGCGGAACGCGGGCCTGGAGTCGCCGATCGAAGCCAGGTCGCATCCTGCGAGCGAGGCCCGTACGACACGCCCTCGCTTGGATATTGCGAGCGTCAGGCACTCGGGTTGGGCGGGTGTCAGTCCGAGAAGTCGAGGCTCTCCTGATCAAGGCCAGGGGTGCGTCGTGACTTCCGCGGCGGTTTCGGTTCCTTGGTCGCGTAGGCAGGTACGGGCAGGATGCCCTCGTCCCGTAGGTCGTCGGTGGTGATGAGCGGACCGCTGCACACGGCGTCCAGCAGCCGGGCCTGTCGGGGTTCGAGGGCTACGAGGAGCCCGAGCGCGTTGATGAGGTCGAGTAGATCAACGGTCCATCGGGCAGGCCAGGTCGGGGGCAGGATGTCGTTCAATGGCGTCTGCCGTTCCACGTCCGGCTTGCGTTTGCGGAAGCTGAACCACTTGCGGATCACCTGCACCCCACCGATCCGATAGTTCCAGACTTCCGGTGCCACCGGAGATATGCAGCCCGTGCCCACGGTGAGAGTTCGCGTGGACACGTCGTAAGCGATGTCCTCAGGTAAGCCGTCGTCCTCTCCGACCATGACGACGCATTCCGGTTGTTCCTCTGGGGGAAGCCTCGGGGTCGATCCAGGTGAACTGTTGTCGTGGGCGGCGAAGCGCTGGCCGTACGTGTGGACCCACACCGTGCGCCTGCCCACTTCCACGACCTCCGCCCATAGAACAGGGTCGCGAGTGATAGGGATACGGGCACCCCGCTCGGCGAGGTTCGCAGCGAAGCGGCGGGTGTAGCCGCTGTGGCCGGCCGTTCCCGCGATGTACGCGAAGAGATCCTCGGCGGTGACCGTCACGCCCTGTGTCTTGGTGAGCAGTCGCAGCAGGCCAGGAGTCACGTTCGGTTCAGCGCGGTAGGGGTGGCGGTAGAGAGGGGCGACGCGGCCGCCTTCGGTGCCTTTGAAGTGGTGGATGTCGGGCAGAAGGGCGGTGAAGCTCACCGCCGGGCCCGGGCGACCTGACTCCGTGTGCAGTTCGGACAGGTAGATCTGGTGCTGGTCATTGTGGGCGAACCACAAGGCTGGCCGCGGCCGGTCGATCACTCTCCGGTCCGCGATCACGTATTGACGGTCAAAGGTCATTCGCCCGTACGGTACAACGACCGGAATCGTTTCCTTCTCCTCGGCGAGGGGGCCCTTCTCCTGCTGGCCGGGCAGGGGTGGTTCGGGCTTGTCCGGTCGGCGGTCTCCGGTGCTCTTCAACAGCGCCGCCTTGGTCTCTGCCGGCGCCTGGACGAGCCTGCGCCAGCGCCTGTTCAGAACCTCCCGGCTGGGTGAGACGGGCCAGGTGCGATTGTTCTTGTTGCCGGAGTTCGTCCAGGGCAGCAGGGCGTCAACCGGTGGCATTGCCGACCACTGGGAGTCAGACGTGACGTGAAAGGGCGCGGTCCACTGCGGGGGGCAGGGCTGCCAGGAGGTCCCGTCGCGATGGCCGCCGAGACCAAGTCCTTCCAGCCAGTCGAACTTCTCCTCGCGTGTGCCCGCGGGGACGTCGAGTCGCCAGATCCGTGCTGGTGTAGCCACGTCCGGGGCGCCACGGCGGACGAAGACGGCGATGCAGATCTCCCGCTTGACGTCCTGGAAGACGCGGGTGCGCGTGTCGGAGTAGGCGCCCTCGGGGGAGAGGCCGATGACCCAGCCCTCGTCGGCGGCCTCGCGCAGGTAGTGGCGCATGCCCGCCGAGCCCTCACTGTCCAGGTACCCGGAGTTGGTGATGAGGGCGACGATCCCACTGGGAGCCTTCGGCGCTCCCGAGGCGGTCAACTGGTCGAAGACCTTCCATGTGGACCACGCCCAGAAGTAGACGTAGAGGTTGTCGAGGGCATATCCGACGCGTCCGTTGTCCTCTGGGTGGAAACGAGCGAGGATGGGCCCCTGACCGTTGGGGTTGCCTTCGGTGACCCAGCGTCCGACGCCCGATTGCTTTGCGCCCCGCAGGTAGGGCGGGTTACCGATGACCACCATGACCTTCTCGTCCGCTTTGATCTTGTTCGCCATTCGGCGGTGACGGGCGATCGCCTCGTACATGAAGCCCAGGTGGTGCTCGACGGCGGGATCGTCGAGTGTGTCGGCTACCAGAAGCCTCGGCGGGCGGCGCGTGACGTCGGCGTCGTGGGACCGGAAGGCGTGGTGCACACGGAGTTCGGCGACCGCGTACGGCCCGGTCTGTTTCTCCAGCCCGACTAGCCGGTTCGAGAGTTCCCGCAGAAGACCGGACTTGAGCGTCCTGCCGTATTTCAGTGACAGGGACTTGGCGACGTGGCCGATGATGTTGATGAGGAAGGTCCCGGTGCCCATGGCCGGATCAACGACGGTGACGTCCTCGCTTCCGTACCCGTCCTCCTGGCCGAGCCGGTCACGCAGCACCTCGTCGGTGAAGCCGACCATGAAGCGGACGACCTCGCCAGCCGTGTAGTACGTACCCGTCCTCCGTCTCAGTTCGGGGTCATAGGCGCTTAGGAAGCCCTCGTACAGGTGGAGGTAGGCGTCTCCGGTCTCGTCCTTGAACATCTCTGGGGCGACGGCCGATACGACGTCGATCAGTGGGTCGATGATGCCCCTCAGATCGTCGAGGGCGTCGTCCGTCAGCACCGCCAGCGCCTTACCCATCAAGGAATGCCGCTTGCCCAGTCGGACCGCGACCTCGGGGAGCGTGAGCCTGCTCAGATCAATGTGTTCAAGACGAGCCAGCAGCATGGCAAACGTCAGCGTCTGACTGTATTGGTCCGCGAACTCTTCCGGGCGAGCGTCGGGGAAGAGCAGGTCCTTCCAGTTGTCGGCCAGGATGGAGAACGCGGCGTGAGCCTGTCCACGCTCCTCGCGGGTGAGGCGTTCGGTGACATCGTCACGCAGCAGGGCGCAGATGCCCGCGATGCGTTTGACCAGTTCGCCGATGTTGTCGTGGACGATGGGCGTCGGCAGGAAGAAGCGCGTGAGGGCACGCTCGAACCCGGCGTCCGCGACGACGGGTTGCCGACTACTGGAATCGAGGTCTCCGACCAGGATTCCGGTCGGGCAGATCGGTACGCCGAATCGGTAGACCGCCCACTGGTATCCGTCGGTGTACAGCACATTGTGGAGGGCCTTGATCTTCTCCCACTGTTTGCGGTCATGGCTCTTCACCGGCCACTTCTCCGGATCGGCCCCCGAGCCCGGCTGTTTCAGCTCGACGTGCCCTATAGTCCTACCGCCGCAAGCGATGGCGAAGTCGGGTCGGATCCCGAGTTCCTTGATGCGACTCTGACCGTGCACGATGAGCTTGAGGCGTTGCCGCGAGGCCATACCGCGCAGCAGTTGCTCCACCGGCGCGGTCAGGGTGTCCTCTCTGCTGCTGACCGCTCCTGCGGGACCTTGCAGCTTGGCCCTGACTTCCTGGCCGAACCGGGCGACGAGGCCCGCGACCGACTCGGTCGTGCCCTTTTCTGCCCAGACGTCCCCTCTTGCCATCGGCCCCCCAGGTCGCACCATGCCGACGATCAGACCTGTATAGAATGCCCATGACATCCCAAGTAGCAAACACCGGAGGATGTGGGTTGATTAGCGGCATTCGGCCAGCGCCCCCGCTGCTGCTCGCGGAGATTGTCTACGTTGCGGCGTTCGAGCTCGGCCGTGCCGCGGCGCTCAGTGCTGTCGACGGCATCCGCCACTGGGTGTGACATGGCCGTGTCGTTCCATCCCGAGATCACGGAGGACGACCCGGGTGCGGTCCGCTCGGTGCGCGTCCACGATCGCGACTTGGGCCTAAACCTCGCAGGTGCGTACAACAGTGACGCGGCACTCAGCCGCGACCGGCGCGATCGTCTGATGGCCCGGCCTTTGGGGCGGCGCAAGTCGTTCCGGGGGCTGCCCAACGACCTGCCGGTCTGATATCGGCCGGCGTCTGGCTGTGTCATTCGCTGGATTTCGCTGGACGTGACGCTCGTACCCCTCTCGGACTCCCTTGATGGGGCGGGGAACTCTACTGATCTGTGGTGGCGAACTGCCTCCACCGGTCTCAGAAGTCTCAGAAGGGGCGTTGTCGGTCCACGACAGCGATCGTCCTTTGAGCGTTCAACGGCGTTCCGCAGGTGCCTCGTTCGCGGTGGCGACCGCATCTGACCCCCCGGAATGCCCCGCAGCCGCGGAGGCTTCCGCTGGGTGGGACTTCGTCAGCCACAGGCCGGTGAACACGGCGGTGGCCACGGTGACGGAGCCGGCCGCGAGGAAGGCGCTGTTGAGGCCGGTTTCGAAGGTGGCGCCGCCGGACTGGCGGGTGCGGACGACGGCTCCGAGGAGCGCCACGCCGAGCACCGCGCCGATCTGCCGGGTGGTGCTGCTGACGCCCGACGCGAGTCCGCCTTCCTGCGGGCTGACCGCCTGGATGGCGGCGCCCGTCAGCGGGGACAGGGTCAGGGCGAAGCCGATGCCGGTGAGTGTCAGCCGCCACCACACGTTCCCGTAGCCGGTGTCGGCGTGCACCGTGCCGAGCGCCAGCAGGCCAAGGCCGGCCAGGGCCAGGCCGGTGGTGACGACGACGCGGAAGCCGTACCTGGCGGCGAGACGGCCCGCGTACGGGCTGACGAGCACCATCGCGAGGGACATCGGCAGGGTCTGCAGGCCGGCGCGCAGGATCGAGCTGCCCTGGACGTACACGAAGAACTGGGAGAAGAAGAACGACGAACCCATGAGCGCGAAGCCCACCACGACCATGGCGGTGTTGGACATGGTGAACAGACGCTGCCGGAACAGCCCCAGCGGCAGCATCGGAGCACAATGGTGCGCCTCGACGGCGACGAAGGCGGCGAGGAGGATCACCGCGGCGGCGAAGCTGCCGAGGATCACCGGCGACGTCCAGCCGCGGACACCGCCCTCGATCAGTCCGTAGGTCAGTACCCCCACCGCCAGAACGGACAGCACCGTGCCCGGGACGTCGATGGCGTGGGCGCTCGGGTTGCGGGACTCGTCGAGATGCCGCAGGCCGACCAGCAGCAGAATCGCGCCGATGGGCAGATTGACCAGGAAGATGGCGGGCCAACCGAAGGCTTCTGTCAGCACGCCGCCCGCCACGGGGCCCGCGGCCAGTCCGATGCCGCTGAGTCCGGCCCACAGCCCGATCGCCTTGATCCGTTCTTGCGGCACGGGATGCGCGGCGGCGAGCAGGGCGAGCGAGGCGGGGCTCAGCGCCGCGGCCCCGATGCCCTGGAGAACCCGGCCGGCGACCAGCCAGCCCAGTGAGGGCGCGAGGCTGCACAGCAGCGACGCGGCGGTGAACACCGCCACACCGGTCAGGTACACCCGCTTGCGGCCGAACCGGTCGGCGAAGACGCCGCCGGTCAGCAGCAGCATGGCGACCAGCAGTACGTACGCGTCGACGATCCACTGCAGACCGGTCAACTGCGTGTGCAGCCGGTGCTGCATGTCGGGCAGCGCCGCGCCGACGATCGTGTTGTCGAGCAGGACCATGAACTGGCCGAGACAGGTCACCGTGAGCAGCGCGGCTCGGTTGTTCGATCGACTGCCTGCGGTCGCTTGCGATGCGGCCATGGGGTTCCTCTCGTGAGTCGGTAGTGGGCCCGGTCGGCGCTCGATCGTGGTTCGGTCGGCGCTCGATCGTGGTTCGGTCGCGGGTCAGTCGCGGGTCGGTCGCGGGTCGGTCGCGGGTCGGTCGACACGGGCGGCTATACATCTGAGCTTCCTAAAGCAGTTGGCAACTGCGATAGGCGTGGTGGTGACTATAGGGAGGGGTCTCTCGTAAACGCAAGCGCTGGCTGCGTTAAGGTGGGGGTATGAACGAGCTACCGCGAACCCGGCGGCCCGGCGGGCGCAGTGCCCGCGTCGGCGCGCAGGTGCACCAGGCCGTCACCGAACTGATCGGTGAGCGCGGCTACGGCAACTTCACCGTCGGCGAGGTCGCAGCTCGCGCGGGCGTGGCCGACAGCAGCGTCTACCGCCGGTGGGGCAGCCTGGAAGCCCTGCTCACCGACGTGGCGCTCACGCGTCTCAACGCGCGATCGCCGATGCCCGACACCGGGAGCCTCGACGGCGACCTGCGCACTTACGCGGCCCAAGTGGCGCGCGAAATCACCGGGCCTGACGGTCCGGCGCTGCTGCACCTGGCCTTCGCTCTGTCGAGCAGTGGCCAGGAGGGTCAGCAGGCCGGTGACGACCTCCGTGCCGAACGCACCCGGCAACTGCAGTCGATGCTCGATCGCGCCCGCGACCGCGGCGAGCCCGCACCCGACGCGTACGACGTCCTTGACCATGTCCTGGCCCCGATGTACATCCGCGTGCTGTTCGGCATGGTCCCGCTCACCCCTGACTATGTCGACGGGCTGGTCGACCGGCTGCTGTGATCTCGACCGGGGGCCCGCGACCAGCCGCCGGCACGCTGCCGCCGCCGCCCGCCCCGCCTCATACGTCCATCCGTACGGGGATTCACAGGTGCGGTCGCACCCGCACCCGGCATTCCCTGACCGCCGCATGGCCGCGCGTGAGTCACTTGTGGACCTCGTGCGGTCCGCTTCGGCCTCGCGTGGTCCGCGTCGGCCGTGCGGGGGAGGCGTGGATAAACTCCCGGATCACGCACGAAACTGCTGTAGCGCGTGATCGGGTGGGGCGCGCGATCGGGCAGCACGCGTGTTCGATCCGGCCACCGAACAGGGAAGGTCCGCACGCCGTGGAGCCATTGAGGGACGACGACCCGCGGGCCATCGGCGTGTACACGCTCGTACGCCGGCTCGGTGCGGGAGGCATGGGGCAGGTCTACCTCGGTGAGTCACCGGCGGGGCAACTGGTCGCCGTGAAGGTCATCAAGCCTTCGGTGCTCGATGAGGACAGCAGGGCCCGGTTCCTTCTCGAAGTGGACAGCCTCAAGACGGTGTACGGGCCGTTCATCGCCTCGTTCGTCGCCGCGGACGCTCACGCGGAGCGTCCCTGGCTGGCCGTCGAGTTCGTGCCCGGACCGGACCTTCTCGCCCATGTCGTCGAGCACGGCGTGCTGTCGCTCGTGGAGACGGCGAGCCTCGGTGCGCTGCTCGCGGAGGGGCTCGCAACCGTGCACGAGGCGGGGCTGCTGCACCGTGACCTCAAGCCGCAGAACATCCTGCTCGCCCCGACCGGCCCCAAAGTGATCGACTTCGGTCTCGCTGTCCTTGCGGAGCGGCGCTCCACGCTGACCGCCACCGGCGTGGTGGTGGGTTCCGTACGGTGCATGCCGCCCGAGCAGACTCAGGGCGAGCACCACCTGACGACGGCCGCGGACGTCTACGCCCTCGGTGCGGTCCTGCTGTACGCGGCCACCGGCCACTACCCCTACACGGGCGGTAGCTGGCAGGCGATCGCCCGGCGGATCGAGGACCCGGCCGTCCCGCCGGATCTGAGCGGTCTGCCGCCTCAGCTGGAGCCGCTGCTCGTCGCGATGCTCGCCCTCGACGCCGCCGAACGGCCGACACTGACGGAGGTCACCGCGCGACTCGTCGCTATCATGGCGGGGCAGGGACTGACAGCCGGACAGGCGAAGCGACGGCTCACGGCACAGGCTTCCAGGGATCCTTTCCCCGAGGCCCCCGGCCCCGCATTCCCTGAGATCCACGCGATCCCGGAGCTGCCGGACCCTCCGTTCGGCTACACCCCGACCCTGGTGGACGTCGCCGTGCGCGAGGAGGGCGAGCCCGCGCCCGACTGGGAGCGAGCCGCGTCATCGGAAGCGAGCACCCCGCCCGAGGAAGTCCCCGTCCCTGTGTCGGAGGAACCCGGGACCGTCCGGCCCGCTCGCCGGCGCGGAGGGCCTTCCGAGCCGTTGCGGATCGCCGAGGGGCTGCGGGCCGCGTACGCGAGCGACGCGCGCTTCTGAGGCGCCTCCCCTTCAGTTCGTGCCGGAGCTTCGGCCGCACCGGGATTCCCGTCCGGCCCGCGTATGCCCCGTGACAAAATCGGTGCGTACTGAACTGGGGCGTGATCACGCCGCATTTCCCGGCCCGAGCAACGGAGTGACGACGGGTGGCAGAGCAGGGGCAGACACGCTATCCGCCCGGAGCCCAGATCCTCGTACGCGATGAGGAATGGCTGGTCAGGGCGGTGCGGAGGACCGATCACGACGGTGACCGGATCGAAGCCACCGGTGTCTCGGAGTTCGTACGGGACGAGGAGGCGGTGTTCTTCACCGGCATCGACACCGGGATCGAGCTCCTGGAGCCCGAGAAGACGCGGCTGGTGCCCGACACCTCCTCCTACTTCCGGCGCGGTCGGCTCTTCCTGGAAGCCGTCCTGCGCAAGACGCCGCTGCCGCAGACCGAGCGCGGCCTGGCGCTGGCCGACCGCTTCCTCCTCGACCCGCTCCCCTACCAGCAGCGCCCCGCCGAGCTGGCCCTGTCCCTGCGCAACCTCCGCCCCCGCATCCTCATCGCGGACGTCGTCGGCCTCGGCAAGACCCTGGAGATCGGGCTCACTCTCGCGGAGCTGATCCGCCGCGGACGCGGGGAGCGGATTCTCGTGGTGACTCCGCAGAGCGTCCTGGAGCAGTTCCAGCACGAGCTGTGGACGCGGTTCTCGATCCCGCTGGTACGGCTCGACTCGCTGGGCATCCAGCGCATCCAGCGCGAGATCCCGGCGGGCCGCAACCCCTTCACCCACTACAAACGCGTGATCATCTCCGTGGACACGTTGAAGAACATCGGCCAGTACCGCCACCACCTGGAGCGCATCCAGTGGGACGCGGTCGTCATCGACGAGTCCCACAACCTCATCAACCAGGGCAGCCAGCGCCGCGCCCTCGCCGAGACGCTCACCCCGCGCACCGACGCCCTGCTCCTGGCGAGTGCCACTCCCCACAACGGCGACAAGCGCTCCTTCGCCGACCTCGTGTCACTGCTCGACCCCGCCGCCATCGTGGACCGTGATCACTACGATCCGGCGGAGGACCTGGGCCACCTCTTCATCAGGCGTACGAAGATCAGCCCGGAGGTCCGTAACGGCATCGGCACGGAGTGGGCTGACCGGGGCCCCACCCGCTCGCTGCGCTGCCCGGCCAACGAGGCCGAGGAGCGGATCTTCGCCGAGCTGACCGAGCACTGGCTGCCCGCGCCGTCCGGCAGCACCGACTTCGGCACCGCGGACCAGGAGCGCACCTCGGTCAGCACGGACCCGCTCTTCGCATACAACGTGCTCAAGACGTTCCTCTCCTCCCACAAGGCGCTGGGAGAGCTGGTCGACCGGCGCGTCACCTCGCTCGGCGACCGGGTGCGCAAGGCAGCGGGCGACGGGACGCGGCCGGACCCGGCGATCGACGGCGAGCAGGCGGCCCTGGCCCGGCTGCGCGGACTCATCGAGACGATGGGCGACGGCAGCGCACCGGGAGACTCCACCAAGCTCGACACCCTCGTCGAGCAGCTGGAACAGATCGGTGTCGGCCCGCGTAGCGACACCCGTGCGGTGATCTTCTCCGAGCGGGTCGAGACCCTCAAATGGCTCGCTGAGAAGGTGCCCGCGCGCCTCGGCTTCACTCCCGACAAGGACGGTGCCTTCAAGGCCGTACGCGTCATGCACGGCGGCGTCGTCGAGGAGCAACAGCGCGTGATACGGGAGGAGTTCAGCCTCGCCGGCGCCCCGGTCCGGCTCCTGTTCGCCGGTGACGTCGCCTCCGAGGGTGTCAACCTGCACCGTCAGTGCCACCATCTGATCCACTACGACATCCCGTGGTCGCTGATCCGTATCGAGCAGCGCAACGGCCGCATCGACCGGTACGGGCAGCGCCATGAGCCGCAGTTCCGGGCGTTGATCCTCACCTCCGACCACCCCGGCGCCAAGGACGACAGGACCGTCGCGGAGAAGCTCCTCACGCGGGAGGAGGAGGCCCACAAGCTCAGCGGCACCGCGGAGGCGGAGACCGGTTACTACCGCGCCGACGAGGAAGAGCGGCGCCTCATCAAGGAGTTGATGGCGGGAGGCACGGTCGAGGGCTTCCTCGCGTCCGCGCCCGCCGCCGACGACACCGATCTCGTGGATCTCTTCGGCCAGGTCGACACCATCACCGACGAGGAGTTGCCGGCCCGGGCCGAGGTGCCCTCGCTGTTCGACGGCGACACGGCGGCCTTCGTCGACACGGCGCTCGCGGAGCTGTACGAGGACCGTGCCGACGACGCCATCGGTCTGTCCCGCAGCAACGACGCCAAGCAGCGCCCCTACTTCTCCCTCTCCCCGAGCATGGCTCCCGACCTGCTGCGCCGCCTCAAGGCCCTGCCGCCCTCCTACCTCAAGGAACAGGGCGTGGCGGAACGCATGATCCTCTCCTTCGACCGGAGCCTCGCCCAGGACAAGCTGACCGAGGCCCGGGAGGCCACGGACACCATCTGGCCCACCGTCTCGTACCTCAGTGACATCCACCCGGTGGTCGAGTGGCTCACCGACAAGGTGCTTGTGCAGTTCGGGCGGCAGGAGGCGCCGGTGATCACCTCCCCGCACGTGCAGCACCCCGTCTTCCTGATCCAGGGGGTCTACTCCAACGCTCTCGGCCGCCCCACGGTCGTGCGGTGGATGGCGGTCAGTGCCGACCCGGACGTTCCCGTGGGGGAGATGACCGACGCGTTGCGCGCGGCGGAAGTGGGCCCCGGCCTCGCCCGCACGGGCGAGCCGCGCGACCTCGGCCACCTCCAGTCGCTGGTGCCCGGCGCGGTGGCGCGGGCCCGCGAGCACCTGGAGGAGTCCAAGGCGGACTGGGCGCGTCAGATCAGCGGGCCGCTCGCCGACTACCGCGAGCGTCTCACCGGCTGGCGCCAGGAGTCCCTGGACTCCTTGTCGGGGGAGAGCACGCGGCGTAAACAGCAGGTCGAGAAGACCGCGGACGAGCAGGCGCATCTCCTCGACCAGTTGAACACCGTGGGGCTTCCCCTGCTGCGGGTCCTCGCCGTCCTGGCGCGGCCCGCCGCCGACGCGGCCCCGGACGAAGCCCCCGACCACCCCACCCCCGGCCACGCCTTCGACCCGGCGGAGAACTGACGTGACGTACGACTCGCTGGTCAACCACGGTGACTACCTCTCGGCGCACTATCTCGCCGAAGTACTCCCCAAGGATCTCAAGGCCAAGGACGGTCTGCTCGCCCGGTGGGCGGAGACCGAGGAGCGGGAGCGGCGCGCCCACGCGGAGGCGGTCGGCAGGGCCAAGTCCGAAGGACACGATCCCGCCACCGTCCCGCCCCGGACACGTACCCCACGTGAGAGCCTGCGGGCCCTGCACGGCCCCTACTTCGCCTCCCGCCCCGAGTTCGCCCGGGACGCGGAAGCCCTCGCCGTGCCCGGCGCCCCGGTTCCCGCGGACTGGACCAAGCGCCTGACCGAGCTGCACCTGGCGACCTTGCGGGCGCTCGGCTTCCACGACGCCCACGAGCAGACGGTCACCGTCCACCGCTCGGGCCACGACCACCCGGTCCAGGTCCTGCACGCCGAGCCCGGTCTGACGGCCGTGTCCTGCGGCTGGACCGACGAGCCGGACGCGGCCCTCGACCCGGACGGCGCGGGCCGTCTGCTGCACCCGGTGTCCCTGGAGGCGTCGGCCCGCCTCACCGACGCGAAGGCGCTCGCGGACTTCCTCTTCGAGTGCGACGAGCCGCCGCGCTACATCCTGCTGCTGGTCGGAGGCGTCGTCGTCCTCGCGGACCGCCTCGCCTGGCACGAGGGCCGCTACCTCGCCGTCGGTCTGGACGCCGCGCTCAATCGGCGTGACGTCCGCAACGGCGGTGAACTCGACACCGTCGCGGCCCTGTTCGGCGCCGACTCGCTGCGCGTCCCCGAGGAGGGCGGCACCGCGCCGCTGGCCGGTTTCGTCGACAAGTCCGGCAAGCACGCGGTCGGTGTGTCCACGGAACTGCGCGAGGGCCTGCGCCTGTCCGTCGAGTGGATCGCCAACGAGGTCCTGGCCCGGCTGCGGTGCCAGGGCGTCACCCCCGACAAGATCGACGAACCGGCTCGCCTCGCCAAGGAACTCAGCCGCGAGTCGCTGCGCTACCTCTACCGCATCCTGTTCCTGCTGTACGCCGAAGCCCAGCCGTCCCTCGGCATCCTGCCGGCCGACGACCCCGAGTATGCCCGGGGCTACGGCCTCCAGCGCCTCGGTGACCTCGTCGTCCGGGACCTGGTGGGCGAGCGGTCCCGGCGTGGTTTCCATCTGTACGAGTCCCTGGACCTGCTCTTCCGGCAGGTGCAGAAGGGCCACCGGGAGTTCGGCAGCGAGGACGAGGACCTGGCGGCGCAGGCCGCCGACCGCGCCGCGACCGAGGCCGAGCGGGAGGCCGCCGAACTCTTCGCCGCCGGGGCCATCACCCGCGACGAGCACACCGAACGTGTCCGTGAGGCCGATCGCGCCCGCAAGGCCGCCGCCCGCAGCGCCGATGTCGGCCTGCGCTTCGAGCCGTTGCGCTCCGATCTGTTCGAGCCGGACGCGGTACGTCTCATCTCGGCCGACCGGATCGAGAACCCGGCGTACGAGGAGGGCTCGGACCTGCCCGAGTTCCTGGACACCCGGCTGCGCAACGAGACCCTGCACAAGGTGCTGCGCCGCCTCATGCTCACCAAGGGCAAGGGGCGTGAACGCGGCGGCTTCATCTCGTACGCCCAGCTCGGCATCAACCAGCTCGGCGCGGTCTACGAGGGCCTGATGTCCTACTCCGGCTTCATCGCCGAGGAGGATCTGTACGAGGTGGCCAAGGGCGGTGACGCGTCCGGCGGCAGTTGGATGATTCCCGCCTCCCGGGTCCAGGACTACGCGGACGAGGTGTTCGTCGACCGCCCGCACGAGGAGACCGGCCGGCCTCTGCGTGTCACGCACCCCAAGGGCTCGTTCGTGTACCGCCTGGCGGGCCGTGACCGGCAGACGTCGGCCTCGTACTACACACCGAAGTCCCTGACCGAGGTCACGGTCGAACTGGCCCTCAAGCACCGTCTCGACCAGGACGGCACCACGACGTCCGCCGAGGAGCTGCTCGGCTGGAAGATCTGTGAGCCCGCGCTCGGCTCGGGGGCGTTCCTCAACGAGGCCATCGACCAGGTGGCGGCGGAGTACCTGCGGCGCCGCGAGAGGGAACTCGATCGCCGCGTCGATCCGGAGCAGCGGCCCGTCGAACTCCAGAAGGCCAAGGCGTACATCGCCCTGCACAACGCGTACGGTGTGGACCTCAACGCCACCGCCGTGGAGCTGGCCGAGGTGTCGCTCTGGCTCAACTCCATGCACCCCGGCATGCGCGCACCCTGGTTCGGCCTGCACCTGCGGCGCGGCAACTCGCTGATCGGCGCCGGACGGAAGATCTATCGCGCGGACGCGCTGCCGTACGGCCAGTGGCTGTCGAAGAAGCTTCCGCTGCCGCCCGCCGAACTCCCCTTCCGCGACGGGGCTTTGCCGGACGGCTCCGTGCACCACTTCCTGCTCCCCGCGCTCGGCTGGGGTGCGGTAGCGGGGGAGCCCGAGGCGAAGAAGCTCGCCGAGGAGCAGGCGACAGCCCTCAAGCAGTGGTGCAGGGGAGTGCAGAAGGCACCGAAGGGCAAGCCCTTCGAGGAGAGGGACGACGAGCCGCCGGAAGCCCGGCAGAAGCGTTACGACCGGTGGGCCAAGGCCGCCGCCAAGACCGAGCTGGGCCGGGTGCAGGCGGTGGCCCGCCGGGCCGAGTTCCTGTGGAGCCTCGTCGCCAAGCGCCTGGAACTCTCCGAGCGCAAGGTGTCACGCCGCATCGACGTGTGGGGAGCCGACTGGCTCGGGCCCGCCAGGGAAGCCACCGACAAGAAGCGGGTCCTGGACGACCTGACGGCGGCCGGTACGCCGTACTGGCGCCTGAAGACGGTCATGGACGCCTGGTGTGCGCTGTGGTTCTGGCCGCTGGACCAGGTAGGGCTGCTTGACGGGACTGCGTCCCGGTACGGGGCGGAGGCTGGGGGTCTCGCTGCGGGGGCCGCCGTCGCGCCCTCGCCGGAGGCCGAGCCGAGCGAGCCCGCGCCGGGTGATGTCGCCTGGCAGGCGGTCGGCTTCTTCGACCACCCGGACGGCGAACAGGAGGAACTGCCGGTGTCCGCCCCCGCGTCCGCCGTCGACAACGCGGCGGGGCTCCGCACGAAGCAGCGTTCCGGGAGCGGTGGGCGCAAGGCGCAGATCAGGGAGGACCAGCGGAGGAGCGCCATCCCTCTGAAGACCTTCGGGGACTGGCTGGAGTTCCTGGAGCTGGCTCTCGGTACGCGGGATGCCGGGGGCGACGCCGGGGGTGACGTCTCCTTCCTGGACGGTCTGGACGACCTTCCCGTGGACGAGGCCTTGCCGCTCCTTGAGGCGTACGAGCGGAGCCTCGACGGTGTGATGGGCATGGACTCGCCGTTCAGGCTGGCGGAACGCTTTCCGTGGCTTGACGTGGTCGAGGACATCGCCGGTACGAATGAGGGGGACATAAAGGCGGAGGACGGGCACGGGTTCTTCCACTGGGAGCTGCTCTTCGCGCACGTTTTCCGGGGGGAGCGGGGTGGGTTTGACCTTCAGGTGGGGAACCCGCCGTGGGTGCGGCCGGACTGGAACGAAGGTGTGGTGCTTGCTGAGTTCGATCCGTGGTTCCAGCTCGCGCAGAAGCCCTCGGCGACCACGTGGCGGGAGCGAAAGGCCGATACGTTGTCGCAGAGAGGTGAGCGTAGTCAATACTTGCGTGACCTGGTCGTCACGGTCGGCACCGCCGCATACCTGAGCAACCCGGTTACGTATCCCGTGCTTACAGGAACACGACCGGACCTGTACCGCGCTTTCATGTGCACAACCTGGTCGCATGCGGCCCCCCGGGGCACAGTGGGCCTGATTCATCCTGGCTCACACTTCAGTGGCGATAAGGAGGGTCGAATCCGAGAGGCCGCCTATGAACGGCTGTTGGTTCACGGCGATTTCGTGAACCAGGGCAACCGATTCTTCCCGCCGCCTGTTGGGCACGCCAGTCACTTCGGTGTGCATATCTACGGGCAGGCGGGTCCGATTGGGTTTGACCACCTCTCGTGGTTGGTTTCGGTGGATGCTCTACGGCTGTCAGCGCAGGATGACGGCACCGCGCCTGACCCAGGCATCCGCTATGCCGGTAGTTGGGACGGGCGGCCGCACCGCAAGCGGATCATCCGGGTGACGAGGGAGACACTCGCCCAGTGGCAGCGCCTTACGGGTGAGGAATCTCAGCCTCTTCGTCAGACTCGACTGCTGTCGCCCGTGAGCACGGCTGAAGCTCAGGCCATTCAGGCGATGGCGAATTACTCCACGAGACTTGCTGCGCATGAGCCTCAAATCAGTAGCGGCTACAACGAGAAGACCGCCAAGGATGACGGTCTGATCGGCTACAACCTCCCTGATTCCGAGGGTGCGATCAGCTGCCCGGACGACTGGTCGCAGGTAATCCTCAGGGGGCCGCAAATCGGCTTGGCAAATCCGATGTTCAAGCAGCCCAGCCAGGGCGCAGGTGAGCTCTTGGGGCTTAACCCGATGACGCTCGCGGATGATGCGGTGCCCGAGTCCGAATACGTGTACGTGGCGAAGCCGCATGTGTACCGCGCGGCCCAGGACGTGTGGAGCGATCACCGGAGCCTGGAGGAGTTGCGGGCGTCCGAGCGGGAGGTATCGCGGGCGCGGGCTGCTGTGGCCAAGGTGCGGGAGGTCGCGCCGGAGGCAGTGACGGTGGAGGAGGTGGATGCAGAACTGGTGCGGCGGTTGCGGCGGCCGTATACGGAGTTCTACCGGGTTGCGTGGCGGGAAATGATCGCTCCTGACACTGAGCGCAGCCTCTACACCGCAATCGTCCCGCAGGGCGCGGCACATATCGACCTTGTGCACAGTGCTGTTGTCGGGAGTATGAGGCTCACAGCCCTAACGGCTGGTTTCTGGACCGGAATGCCGGTGGACTACTTGTTGCGTACCACCGGTGTCGGCCACTTGAAGAAGGCGCCAGCGCGAAGGATGCCTGCGCCTGGCCTGGATCACCCGCTCGCGTCAGCACTGCTCCTACGTACGCTTCGCCTCAACTGCCTGACCAGTGCTTACGGCGAACTTTGGCAGGATCTGTATGACCCCTCATGGCCTGGCTACGAGCCCTGGGCACACGACTGGCCCGGCCTTCAGCCGCTGCACAGCGTCACCCCTGTCTGGAACCGCGACACCCCTCTGCGATCCGAGCGTGCCCGCCGAGCCGCGCTCGTAGAGATCGACGCCCTCGTAGCGGTCTGGCTCGGTGTCAGCGCCGACGCCCTGGTAGCCATGTACAAGTCCCGCTTCCCGATCATGCAGGACTTCGACGCGGTGACGTGGTTCGATGCCAACGAGCGCAAGATTGCCGGAAGTCGCCACACCTACGGCCACGGCCAGACCAAGCAGGACTACGAGCACTTCCTCGCCTACCAGAAGGGTGAGCGCCCCGAGCCCCCCGAGGGCTACACCGCCCCCTTCTACAAGGCCGAACGCGAAGAGGAGATGCGCGCCGCGCACGCCGTGTTCACGGAGCGGCTGCGGAAAGCTTAAGCAAAGCGCCCCGCACGGGACTTGAGTCCCGTGCGGGGCGCTTGCGATACGGCAGCGGCCTCAGCCCTAGCTCGCGTACGCGAGGAAGCTCCGCCACGTCTCGGGCGCCACGGCGAGCTGGGGGCTCCGGCGCAGCTTGGAGTCCCGTATGCGGACTGTCGTGACCGGCTCAGCCTCCGCCCCACACATCGCCACCTCGACGCAGCTGTCTCCCTCGGAACCGCTGTAGCTGCTCTTGAACCAGGCCAGTTCGGACGTGCTCATAGCGCTCCTCGCATCCGCTTCAGCAGGCCCAGGGAGTCTTCGGGAGTGAGGGCCTGCGAGCGCATCTTTGCATAGCGTTGTTGCAGCACGCTGATCTCTTTCAAGTCGGTGATCAGCCGCCCATTCTTCTGCCCCTCCGAGTACCCGTACCACCGACGTTCCGGCGTCTCCGCCAGCTGAAGCGGGCCATCCATACCCGCATGCACAGGCTGCCGCAGCGGCATCAGCTGGAACTCCACGTTCCAGTGCCGCTCGACCACATCCACGAGGTGGTCGAACAGCTCCCGCGTCACCTCCGCCCCGCCCGTATGCCGCTCAAGCACCGCCTGCTCCACGATGAAACTGAACGCCGTCGGTGGCTTCCGGGTCGTGGCCAGCAGGTGCTGGCGGGCCAGGCGTGCCGCGACGCGCTCGGCGAGCTGCTCCTCGTCCGGGAGCGGCGGCACGCTGAACGACACCGCCCGCGCGTACGCCTCCGTCTGCAACAAGCCGGGCACCACCCGGCACTCGTAGGTGTAGAGGCTCACCGCCTCCGCCTCGAACCTCGCCCAATGTCTGAACCAGTTCGCGAGGCCCGGCTGCCGTGACAGGTGCCGGGCCGCACCGCGCAGCGCCCCGAACGCGTCCAGGATCTCCTCCGCCCGCCCGACGAAGTCCGGCTGCGGGTAACGGCGGCCCTGTTCGATCTTGGCGATCGTCTGGACGGAGTAGGGGACGAGTTCGGCGTACCCCTCCTGTGTCAGGTCCGCCCGTTTGCGGAAGGCCTTGAACACTTCGCCGAACGTCCTGAGACTGTCCGACACCTCCGGCTCGCTGCCGCTCGCCGTCCCGCTCGTACCGCCCGCCATACGAGGTCACCTCCCGTACGCCTGCCCCGTACATCACTCTCGACGCACACATGGTTACGGTCGGTCGAGAACCCTGTCTACTCTGTGTACTCGTACTCTCCGGCAGAGTACGAGTCGTCGATCTGGCCCAAAGGCCTTGTGCGCAGCGACGTTGAGGCCATGACGCCTTCCCCCACGCGGCAGACTCCGGTTACCGTACGTGTGTTCACTCAGCGATTCAGCGCCACCCCACGCGGCGCCCGTCTCGCCCGCCACCTCGTTCTGCACCGACTGGACGCCTGGGGTGTTCCCTACGGCTGCGACACCTCGGACGCCGCCGCGCTCCTGGTCGCCGAGCTGGCCGCCAACGCCGTCACCCACGGCCGTGTCCCCGGCCGTGATATCGAGGTGTGCCTCACCGTGGACACCTACGCGGGCGTCCTCCGGATCGACGTGTCGGATGCCCGGGGCGAACGGCGGCCCGAAGGAGCGGCCGGTGTCGCCGTACCGCCCGGCACGGCGGAGGGCGGTCGCGGGCTGCTGCTCGTCGCGGCGCTCGCCGACCGGTGGGCCGTCCTCGATCGGCTGCCCGTCGGCAAGACGGTCCGCGCCGAACTGGATCTGCCTCGCTGACGCGCTCACCCGCCGTCTATAGGCTGGTCACGGACCAGGGACGGTACGGCGGGAGACGGGACGGGGAGCCATGGCAGGGCTTGAGGACAGCGGCAGCGGGCGGGCCTCCGGGCGCGGGCGGGCTGTCGGGTACCAGCGCTACCAGTTCCCTGCCGAGGACGAGGAGCAGCTCCAGCCCGGACTCTTCCCGTCGCTGCACGGGCCCGTCGAGGTCGGCGGCGACGGGCTGCCGACCGGTGTGGAACTGGAGCAGCCGGCCGACGAGGAGAGCGTGGCGCACGGGCCGGACGCGGCGCGTGGCGCCGACGAGATCCTCGCGCCCTTCCGGCCCGAGAGCATCAGGATCGAGACCCAGACGACCACCGTCGATCTTCTCCTGTCCCGCCTGCGGGAGGGGATGATCGACCTCGCGCCCGACTTCCAGCGCCGGGCGGGTATCTGGACCGACGTACAGCAGAGCCGACTCATCGAGTCACTGCTGCTGCGCATCCCCATCTCGTCCTTCCACATGGCGCAGGACGAGGAGGACCACTGGGCCGTGGTCGACGGCATCCAGCGCCTCACGGCCATCGCCCGGTTCATGGACCCGGACACCGTGGGCATGTCGCCCCTGAGGCTGCGCGGGCTCGACTACCTCGGGGACTTCCACGGGCACGGCTACCAGGACCTGACAGGGCGGCTGAAGATCAGGCTGCGTGAGACGCAGCTCGTCGTGCACATCGTCCAGCAGGGCACCCCGGAGGCAGTGAAGTTCAACGTCTTCGCCCGGATCAACACCGGGGGGATGCCGCTCAAGCCGCAGGAGATCAGGCACGCCCTGATCGGCGGCCCGGTGCGCGGCTTCCTCGCCGACCTCGCCGAGGACCCGGCCTTCGGCGACGCCACCGGGAACAGTGTCTCGAACGAGCGGATGGCCGACCGGGAAATGGTCCTGCGCTTCCTGGCGTTCCGGCTGACCGACCCCGCCCGGCACACGCAGCGGGACTTCGACCAGTTCCTCATCGGCGCCATGCACCTCGTGAACCGGCTGAGCGACGAGGAGCGGGAAGATGAGGCCCTGGCGTTCCGCAAGGCGATGCGGTGCGCGGCGCGGGTCTTCGGTGAGCACGCCTTCCGGAAGTGGCACGGCGGGAAGGGCAAGTCGCCCATCAACAAAGCCTTGTTCGAGACAGTCGCGGTCAATCTCGCCAACCTGAACGATCACGAGCGTGAGGTGCTGGTAGCGTCGCGTGACAGGGTGCTCGACGGCTTCTTCGAGCTGATGAAGGACTGGGACTTCGACCGCGCCATCTCCGTCGCCACGGGCGACACGAAGAAGGTGCACACCAGGTTCGCTCTGATGGCACAGCTCTTCCGGGGGGTAGTGGACGGTGATTGACCAGCTGACGCTGACGAACTTCAAGGCGTTCCAGCACCTGGACCTCGGGCTGGGTCCCCTCACCCTGCTGACCGGCCTCAACTCCTCCGGCAAGAGCAGCGTCCTCCAGGCGCTCGGCCTCCTCCAGCAGTCCTATACGGCCGGTGACTTCGACGACGTACGCGACCTCGTGACGGCGGCGGGATCCGGGGACATCACCACCACCGACAACGGGTTTCTCCTCAACGGTGAACTCGTCTCCCTCGGCACCGGCCGCGACGTCCTGCACGAGGACTTCACCGGGGACGACCCGGCCATCACCCTCGCGGTGAGCGAAGGCGCGTACCGGTACTCCTGGACCGTGGCCTACGAAGCGGAACAGAACCTGCTGCCGCTGACCGGTGTCGACATTCCCCTCATCAGCGAAGGCGGAAAGGCCCCGAAAGGCGCGGCGGCCGTCGTCCCCGCGTACTTCACCGCCGGATTCCAGTACCTGCACGCCGAACGCATCTCGCCCGCCGAGTTCTACCCCCGGGACCACCACGCGGTCGTCGGGCGCGGCTTCCTGGGCGTGAAGGGCCAGCACACCGTCAACCACCTGCGGTTGCGAGGCAGGGAGTACGTGGTCCCCGACGGGCCACTGCTCCACCCGGACGCGGAGTCGGCCCGGCTCCTCGACCAGGCCGCCGCGTGGATGCGCGAACTGTGCCCCGGCGTGGACATCCAGGCCGCCGCCATCGAGGGAACCGACTCCGTGCGCCTCTCGTACGGCTTCGACGGGCCGCGCGGCACCCGGCGGCGCCCCACGAACGTCGGCTTCGGCCTCACCTACGCGCTGCCGGTCGTCGTGGCCTGCCTGACGGCGAAGCCGGGGTCCCTGATCCTCCTGGAGAACCCCGAGGCACACCTCCACCCGCGGGGTCAGACCTGGATGGCCTCCATCGCGGCCGCCGCGGCCGCGCAAGGGGCGCAACTGGTCATCGAGACCCACAGCGACCATGTGCTCAACGGCGTACGTCTCGCCGTGAAGCGCGGAGTGCTGGCGCCGGACCACACCGTCTTCCACTTCTTCAGGAGCGGTGTCAAGGGCGGCGAGGTGACCACTCCCCGGGTCGACCGCGACGGCATGCTCGACCAGTGGCCGGAGGGCTTCTTCGACGAGGCGGAGAACACCCTCGACGAACTGCTGACCTGAGGGACGGGGCCGGGGGCGGCCGACAGGTCCTGCACGACATCACGGAGGGGGAGACGTGCCACTGCTGTTCCTGAATGAGCTGTCCTGCGACACCACCTGCGACCCGGCACGCGCGGAGCGGGCCATGACG
This sequence comes from Streptomyces typhae, assembly GCF_009755605.1. GTDB lineage: Bacteria > Actinomycetota > Actinomycetes > Streptomycetales > Streptomycetaceae > Streptomyces > Streptomyces typhae. The sequence continues at coordinate 70,812 of NZ_WPNZ01000033.1, read as the reverse complement.
GACCTGGCCCAGGGCGTCCTTGCCGTGCTCAGGGCCGACCGGGCGGGCACCGTACTGGTCAGTAAGGTCCCGATCACCGGGCTCCAGATCGCGTCCGGGCACCCCATCGGCAAGTGGCACGGCAACCCGCGCAACCGGGACCTGTGGCAGCGGCTCCTCCGGATGCAGACCAGGTGGCCGCACCGGGTCGTCTTCCCCGACGGGCAGGGCCACTACGACGTCGAGTACCGGCACCGGGGCGCGCCGGCGGAAGGACTGGGGGCCGCCCACCTGCTGGACGGGTTAGGTGTCTCCTTGGCGGTCGAACCGGGCTGGGCGGCCGACCAGGTCACCCTGGAACGCGAGCAACTCGTGGACGATGCCGCGGGCGCGTACCGTTCCGAGACCGACGAGGTACGGGTGCGGCACCTGTCAGGGATCGCGCACTGCGAGGTGCACGGTGCCTGGCTGCGGGCGTCGGTGGAACTGGCCCGCCGCGGCAGCGTCGACGCGGCGTCCGAGGGAGCGCACCTGTGGGAGCGGCGCGCTGCCCTCTTCCCGCACCTGGAATTCCTGCCCCACGTCGAGGAACAGCTGCGGAACCTGGCCCCGGGCTGGGTGCGCCCGGCGGGCAGGCGCCTCGCGGAACTCGATCAGGCCGTGGCTTCCTGGAACCCCCACACCGAACCCGAGGGGCCGCAGTGGCACTCCCACGTCACGGGCGAGGGCGAGACACGCAGCCGCGCGTACTGCGTGTTCACCGACCTCGACGGGCAGCCGCGCACCTTCGACACCCACGCCCGTTTCACCCCCGGGCCGGGGCGCGTCCACTTCCGGCTCGTCCCCGAGAACAAGAGCGTCCGCGTCGCCCATGTCGGACGCAAGCTCGGCGTCTGACCGGGACGGACACGGCCGCGGCGCGATTACCGTAGGGCGTGGCCGACGACGGGCCCACAGAGACGCAAGACCAGGGCCCACAGAGACGCAAGACCAGAAGGAGCACGCGTGCGACCGACCCTCGCCGCCGAGCAGGTACGCGACAGCCTGAGCCAGTACCTGTCGACGACGTACGCGCTGGCGGACGAGAGCACCCGCAGCGCCCTGGAACAGTTTCTCGGCGACGCCGACGACGGCATCTTCCGCGGCCCCTACCTGCGCATCCGCACCCCCTTCCGCCCGGCGGAGAACGACGACTGGCAGCGGCACCTCACCTGGTGGCCCCGAGGCTTCCACCCGCACCGCCACCAGGAGCGGGCCTGGGAACGCCTCTCCACCCTGCACGGCCCCGCCCGCCCCACCCTGGTGACCACCGGCACCGGCTCCGGCAAGACCGAGTCGTTCCTCGTGCCGCTCCTCGACCACTGCCGCCGGGAGCGCGAGCGGGGCCGGGAGGGCGTCAAGGCCGTCCTGCTCTACCCGATGAACGCGCTCGCCACCGACCAGGCCCAGCGGATCAACAACTACCTCGCCAACCCGCGCGATGCGCGGCTCAGGGACGCGGGGGTGCAGGCCGCGCTCTACATCGGCGACAAGGCGTCCAAGGAGTTCAAGCAGGCCAACCCGCGGATCACCGTCGACCGGGACGAGATCCGGCGCACCCGGCCCGACATCCTCATCACCAACTACAAGATGCTGGACCTGATGCTCCAGCGCCCCGAGGACCAGCGGCTGTGGCAGGAGCCGGGCGGCTCCGCGCTCGCCTTCGTCGTCCTGGACGAGTTCCACACCTACGACGGGGCCCAGGGCACCGACGTGGCCATGCTGCTGCGCAGGCTCGGCGCCGTCAGCGGTCTGCACGAGCCGGGGCGCCCGCTCGGCCCGGTCTGTCCCGTCGCCACCTCGGCGACGCTGGGCGAGAACGCCCCGGGCGTCGCGGGCGGGTCGATGCTGGACGTGGCGGAGCAGGTGTTCGGCGTGCCCTTCCCGCCGGACGCCGTCGTGGGCGAGGACCGGCGCAGCGCCCAGGACTTCGCGGGAAACAGCGACTTCAGGCTGCCCTTCCCCGCCCCCCACGAGGTGGTGGCCCTCGACGATCCGACGGGTGCCCCCGAAGCACTGGACCAGCTCGCCGCCGCCTTCACCGGTAAGAGCGGCCTTGACGCGGTGCAACTCGGCAGACATCTGCGCCGCCACCGGCTGACCGCCGCCGTCCTGGAGATCCTCGACGGGCACCCACGCACCATGGCCGAGATCATGGACGTCCTGCCGCGCTACGCCTACCACTGGGGCACGGCCGTCCAGCAGACGCCGGCCGTCGCCGCCCAGGCTCTCGCCCGCTACGTCGCCCTCCTCTCGACGGCCCGCGACCCCGAGCACCCCACCCGCCCGCTGCTGTCGATCGAGGTGCACCACTGGGTGCGCTCCGTCTCCCGGGTGCTGCGCGGCATCAGCGCGGCACGGGCCGAGTTCCGCTGGGACGACGAGCGGGTCAACCCGCACGGCAGGATCGCCACGCGTACGTCAAGCCGTGGCGAGAGCGGCCCCACCGCCTCCGACGACGATCCGGAGCACGCCGCCGCGCCCGCGATCGATAGCGCGCCGCCACCCGCGCAGGTGTTCCTGCCCGCCGTCTTCTGCCGGGAGTGCGGCCGCTCCGGCTGGGCCGCGCTCTCCCCGGAGGCCGACCCGGCGGAGCTGGACATGAACGCCACCAAGATCCGACGCGCGTCCGTCGGCCGGGACAAGAGCCGCGTCCGCAACATGATCGCGGCGACTCCGCAGCAGGCGTACGAGGCGGCGTTCGTCGCCGAGAAGCAGCGCGGCGGGCCGACCGTGCTCGTACTCGACGGGCAACTGGGCCGGGTGCGGCCGCTGTCACGCGAGACGGACTTCGACCCGCCCCGCGACGGCGAAGGACCCCACCTGGCCAAGCCCCTGCAAGACGCGGCATACGTCTGGGCGGACCTCGGCGACGACCGGGCGGCACGCGGCGACCAGTGCCCGGCCTGCCGCACGAACAACGCCATCCGTTACCTCGGTACGGGCCTCGCCGCGCTCGCCGCCGCCTCCATCACCCAGCTCTTCACGGGCGGTGAACTCGACAAGGACCTGAGAGAGGACAAGACCCTCCTCTTCAACGACTCGGTCCAGGACGCCGCCCACCGCGCCGGATACGTCGCCAACCGCTCGTACACCTTCTCGCTGCGCTCCCTGCTCGCCAGCCGCATCGACGAGGACGAACCGGTCGCCCTGAACGACCTGGCCGCCGACCTCATCGAGGACGTGGTGGACAGCAGAGCCGTCCAGGCCGCGGTGATCCCCCCCGACCTGCATGTCGTACGCGGCGTCGACACCCTCCTGTCCGGGCGCAGCCAGGGCTCCCGTGCCACCTGGCAGCTGATCGCCCAGCGCCTCGCCTTCGCGGCGGTCCTGGAGTTCGGGCTGCGGTCCCGGCAGGGCCGCACCCTGGAGCTGACCCGCACCGTCGCCGCGGACGTCCCGCTCCAGGACCCGGACGCGGTCACCGAGATCGTCCGGGAACTCCTGCACACCACCCCGGGGGACGTCGCCCTGCCCGACGGCTCCGTTCCCGGCCCCGACCGGTGGCTCGGCCACGTGCGCGGCCTGCTCGAACGGCTGCGCACACGCGGCGCCATCCGGCACGCCTGGCTCGACGGCTGGCTGAACGAGGCGGGCGTGCGGCGCTGGCTCGTCTGGGGCGGACGCAGGACCGGGATGCCCGCGTTCCCGCCCGGCATGTCCGCCCCCGCGTTCCTGCTCGGCAGCCCGAAGCAGGGCAGCGACGACTTCGACGTGGCCACCGGCCGCCTCGGCTGGTACCAGGACTGGACCCGGCGCAGCCTCGGCCTGCGGCCCGACGCCGCCAACGCGTTCCTCGTCAGGCTGCTGCCCGCGCTCGTCGACGCGGGCGTGCTGTCGGCCCGTACGACCAAGGACGGGGTGACCCGTGTCTACGGCCTCCAGCCGGGCCACGTACACGTCCGCAAGCTCGCCGACGACTGTGTCGCCGACGCCTCCGCGCACTGCCCGGTCTGTTCCTGGGAACAGACCGTCCACCCCGCCCTGGCCGACCAGTGGCACCGGCAGCCCTGCCCCCGCTACCGCTGCGGCGGACTGCTGCGCGTCGGCCGGGACCTGGAGAGCGGCGTACGGCGCCGGGACTACACCCAGGACTTCTACCGGCGGATGTACCGCGACGCGGGTGTCTTCACCATCAACACGGCGGAGCACACCGGCACCCTCAGCCGCCCCAGGCGCGAAGCGGTGGAGAAGGCCTTCCGAGAGGGCGTCCAGGTCCACTACGCCAACCCGCAGGTGCTGTCCTGCACTCCGACGCTGGAACTCGGCATCGACATCGGCGACCTGTCGGCCGTGGTCCTCGCCTCGCTGCCCAAGGGACCCGCCAACTATGTGCAGCGGGTGGGGCGGGCGGGCCGTGCCACCGGCAACGCCTATCTGCTGACCATGGTCGACCGCGGCCCCCGGGACCGCTACTACCTGGACGATCCCCGGCAGATGATCGCCGGGGACATCCAGCCGCCCGGCTGCTTCCTCTCCGCGAGTGAGATCCTGCGGCGCCAGTACCTCGCGCACCTCCTCGACCTGGCCGGCGCCGGACGCCTGCGCGCACCGGGCGGCGACGGGGACGTGCTCGCACCGATGCCGCGCCTTGCCACCGACCTGTTCGGCACGTCGGGGTGGCTGTCCGAACTCCAGCAGGCCGTCGTGGGAGAGGGCTCCCGCCTGGCCGACGCGTTCCTGCTGCTGTTCCCGCCGTACGACGAGGCGAAAGGCACGGGCGTCAGCCCGCAGGCCGCCGAGGAACTGCGCGCCTACGCCTCCGGGGGGCTCGCCGACGCCCTGCGCGAGGCCCGCGTCCAGTGGGAGGACCGGCGCGGAGAGATGCAGCACCGGATCGCGTCGATCGACGGGGCCCTGCACGCGCTGGTGACCGGCGACCCGGACCACGAACGGCAGGGCAGGGAACTGCGGGCCGAACGGCGCGCCGTGGCCCGCCACGCCGGCGAGATCAGCCGCAGCACCGCACACGGAGCCCTCGTCGACCTCGGCCTGCTGCCCAACTACAGCCTCGTCGACTCGACGACCGAACTCGAAGCCACCCTCACCTGGCGGGAGGACGGCAACGACGGCAAGGACGGAAAGGCCGAGCACCACAGCAAGGTGCTCAGATACGACCGGTCGGCCCGCCTGGCACTCACCGACTTCGCACCGGGCAACCACTATTACGTACAGGGCTACAAGCACCGCGTCACCGGACTCGACATCGGCAGCCCCAGGCGCCCGGCATGGCTGTGGTGGCGCGTCTGCCCCGAATGCGGGCATGTCCGTACGCAGCAGGCGGAACATGACGCCACCGCCTGCCCGCGGTGCCTGTCCCCGGCCATCGGCGACATCGGCTGCCTGTACAAGGTCCTCGTGCCCCAACGCGTGCTGGCCCGCGACCAGCGGGACGACAGCCGGGTGCGGGACGACAGCGACGAGCGGGAGCGGCGCCACTACACCGTCGTTCCCGCCGTGGACATCGCACAGGACCGGATCGAGGCCGGGTGGAGGCACAAGTCGGCAACCTTCGGCTGGGAGTTCACCCGACGTGCCGTGATCCGGCACATCAACGTGGGCGCGTCCCGTGTCGACACCGGGGCGGAGGACACCTTCGCGGGACGCCAGGTGCGCCTCAACCCCTTCTGGGTCTGCGACGCCTGCGGATTCGCCGACCCCGACGGCGGACCGGCCGCCGCACGCGGCGGACAGCAGGACGCGTTCGGCGGCACACGCGCCGCCAAGTTCCACCGCCCCTGGTGCCCCCGGCTCCGTGACGGGCTCGGCGAGACGAACGCCGCCCACCAGGGCGTGAAGCTGCTGCTCGCCCATGAGCTGCACAGCGAGGCACTGCGCATCCTCATCCCCGCCGTCACCGCCCACACCGAGGAGCGTTTGGCCACCTTCAAGGCACTGCTCCTGGCGGGCATCGCCCGGAGTTACGGCGGTGACCCCGACCACCTGGCCGTGGTCGCCGACTCGATGCCCGAGCCCGGCAGCGACGGCCGCAGAAACTTCCTCGTCCTGTACGACTCCCTGCCCGGAGGCACCGGCTATCTCCACCGGCTCGCGGGTCCCGACGGGCTGCACGACGTGCTGACCGCGGCCCGTCACGTCGTCGAGCGCTGCCCGTGCGTCGGCGAGGAGCGGCCCGCCTGTCACCGCTGCCTGCTGCGGCACGTCAGCGACAGTGAGTACGATCTTGTCTCGCGTGCCCACGCCCTCGACATGCTCGGCGAACTCCTCGGCCGCACCGGCGACGCCTGGGCCGTCGAGGAGGCCGCGACGACCGCGGAGATCAGCCTCGTCCAGCAGGTCGAGAGCGAGTTGGAAGCGCTGTTCCGCCGAGAGCTGCTCGCCTGGGCGGAGGACGACGACGACGTGAGCGTGCGCACCGCGCTGACACCGGACGGCGAACGTGACACGACCCTGCGGTTCACCGCCCCCGACGGCACGGTCAGCGGCTGGCGCATGGAGACGCAGACCGACCTCGGCTTCACCGTCCCCGACGTCGTCTTCCGCAGCCTGGACGACGACCGGAAGCGGGTCGCCGTCTACCTCGACGGCTACCGCTACCACGCGAGTCCCGGCCACAACCGGATCGCCTCCGACGCGGCCAGACGGACCCGGCTGCGCAGTGGACACGGCTGGCAGGTCTTCCAGCTGACCTGGGACGACGTACGCGCCTGGGCGGGCGACACCAAGCCTCCCGCCGACCCTGTGTGGCTGCCGTACCAGCACACCGCGCAGAAGACCGCGTCCGACATCCACCGCAGACTCCACGGCGACGACCCGCGGGACCTCCAACGCTTCGTATGGAACAACCCGGTCAGGACGCTGATCGGCTACCTGACGAGCCCGGACCACGAGGTGTGGCGGCGGCGTACGCAGAGTGCGCTGGCGGGCTTCGCCGCGGTCTCCGCGACCAGCCGTGCCCTGGCGGACGGCCCCGAGATCGGGCAACGCATCGCCGAAGCGCTGGAAGGCAAGCGGCTCGCGGGTGGCAAGGGAGCCGTCCAGGTCATGGCCACCCAGGACGGCAGCGGCTGCCCCCTGACGGTCGCTCTCGATCTGCGCAAGGGGCAAGCGGGTGCGGTGTGGACCGCTCTGACCGTCCTCGACGACAGCCCTCGGACACTGGACCGTGACGAGAACGCCCATCGAAGGCGCTGGCAGGCCTGGCTGTACTGGACCAATCTGCTTCAGTTCCTCAACGAGGGTGAGGGTGACGGTGTACAGCTGGCGGCCAGCCAGGTGCCGGGTTTCGATCCGGTCGAACTGGCCGTGACGGGCGGTGCTGGATGGCTGGAGTCCCGTCGGCAGGAGCGGCGGTCCGGACCGGCGGGCCCGGAGAGCGGCGCCGGAGGCAGCGGAGCGGGTGCGCCCGCCATCGAGACGTCTCTGGATGTCGAGGCTCCACTGCCGACGGTTTCGGTCACCGGGGCCGTGCGCGATCCCGCCTGGGACGAGATCGTCGACTACCTGGTGGAGGAGCCCGGTCTCGCTGAGCTGGTCGAGGTGCTGGTGCGGTCCGGGGCGCCCGCTCCTGTCGCCGGATTCGAGCTTGGGGACGCCGCGTGGCCCGCCGAGCTGGCCTGGCCCGCCCACCGCATCGGTGTCGTGCTGGCAGCCGACTCGGACGACGAAGCAGCGCTCGCCGAAGCCCGTGACCGCGACCACGCGTACGCGGCGGCCGGCTGGACCGTCCGGACCGCGGTGCGGTGGGACGCCCAGGAACTCGTGGCTGCCCTGACCCGGGCCGCGGAGACGGACGACACGCCGGGGTCCGCCGGAACGGACGGCCACCCGGACAGGAACGACGACGAGGAGCACGACCGATGACCAGCACCGGCGCGCCGACCGCGGGCGCGACCCTCCGACTGCTCGACAAGGCGGACAAGGAGATCGTCAAGCTGGACCGGGCGATCGTCGGGGCGGTCTACACATTCCAGCACGAGTTCCGCAAGAACCCCGGGGCGCCGGGGTTCCACCTCAAGCAGCTCAAGGGGCACGAGCGGCTGTGGTCCGCGCGCGTCAACCGTGAGTACCGGGCCCTGCTGGTGAACCTCGGTGGCAACGACTGGCTGCTGGTGTCGGTCAAGCACCGCGGTCACGTGCACCGCAACCTCGACCGGCTGGCCTACGGCATCAACCAGGTCACGGGCGCGATCGAGTACGTGGACCTTCAAGTGGTGGAGGACGACGTCCTGGGTGGAGTAGGCCCGGTAGCGCGTGCGGACGTCCCGGCGACGCGTGCGGAGGCCGCCGCGGCCCCGGCTTCGGACCACGCCTCCGAGGCTCCGCTGTTCGCCGACTACACCGCTGAGCAGCTCGCCGACCTGGGCGTCGCCGAACCGTTGATCCCGATCGCGCTCAAGCTCACGACGGACGACGAACTGCTCGGGCTCGCCGAGTACGCTCCGCGCCACACGGGGGAGGTCCTGCTGCGGCTCCGCGACGGAGTCCCGTACCAGCAGGTCATGGACGAGGTCACGGCACCGGTCGCGGTCAGCGCGCCGGTCGCGGGCGCCGCACCGGCCGCGGAGGCCGGGCCGGTCGGGGACGTCGCCGGGGGACGGTCCGCGGGCGTCGGCGGCGAGGACTGGCGAGCGGCGGCCGACCGCTCGCAAGCCGTAGTGATCACCGATGACGAGTCGCTGCGGAGCATCATCGAGGAGGGCGACTTCGGTCGGTGGAAGGTATTCCTGCACCCGACCCAGGAGCGGCTGGTGCGGAAGCGGTACTCCGGCCCCGCGAGGGTGGGGGGCGGCCCTGGCACGGGGAAGACGATCGTCGCCCTGCACCGCGTCAAGCACCTTGTGGACCAGCTGCCCCCCGGCCACAACAAGCCGGTCCTCTTCACCACCTTCAACAAGAACCTCGCCGCCGATCTGCGCTCCCGCCTGCTGTCACTGGGAGGGTCGGAGACGCTCGACCGGGTCGACATCGTGCATGTGGATCAGCTGGCGACGCGCGTGGTCAGCGAGGCCGACCCGGGGAACGCCAAGCGCAGGATCGACGACGCACAGGCCCTGCGCGAGTGGCGTCAGCTCCTGGTGGAGGCGGGGGGGAGCCGCTGGGACGCCGAGTTTCTCTGCGACGAGTGGAACCAGGTGATCCTCGGCCAGGCCGTGGCATCGCGCGCCGACTACTTCAAGGCCCGGCGGGCCGGGCGGGGCCGCAGTGTCACCCGGCCCGACCGGGCGGAGATCTGGCAGCTCGCCGAACGTTTCACCCAGCGACTCGACGTCAAAGGGCTGGAGACCCACCGGCAGGTCGCCGAGCGGGCGGCGCAGTTGGAGCTGATCCGACAGGAGAGGATCGAGGCGCGCCGCCGCCAGGAGGAGGAACGCGGCGGACCGGGCAACATCCACGCGGAGTCGGGTACCGGAGCCTGGCTGCGGTACCGCTACCGGCACATCGTCGTGGACGAGGCCCAGGACCTCAGCGCGGCGCACTGGAAGATGCTGCGGGCGATGGTGCCCCGGGAGCCCGACGACATCTTCCTGGTGGGCGACACACATCAGAGGATCTACGACAACCAGGTCACCCTGGGCAGCCTGGGCATCAACATCCGTGGCCGCTCGGCCAGACTGACGCTCAGCTACCGCACCACACGCGAAATCCTGGGGACGGCGATCGGCATCCTCGAAGGCACGGACTTCGACGACCTGGACGGCGGTACCGACGATCTCGCCGGATACCGCTCGGTGCTGCACGGCGGGCGCCCCTCCCTGCGGAGCGCGAACACCTGGGACAACGAACTCGACCTCGTGTTGGATCAGGTGCGGGCGTGGCACGACGTCCCGCGCGAGTCCGTCGCTGTCTGTGTCCCGACGAACGAGAAGGCCGACGAGGTGGTGGCGCGGCTCAGCCGCCACGGAATCATGGCCACGAAGATCACGGGTGATGTGGCGCGGAGAGCGGAGGGCGTCCATGTGGGCACCATGTACCGCTTCAAAGGGCTCGAGTATCGTTGCATGATCATTGCTGGTGTCTCAGAAGGTCTGGTGCCTCGCGCAGCGGTGGATGTCTGGGAGCGGACCGACAAGCTCCGTCACCGACGCGAACTGCAGCGGGCACGCTCTCTCTTGTTCGTCGCCGCCACCAGGGCCCGCGACGCCCTCACCATCACGTGGAACGGTCGGCCCAGCCGGTTCCTGCGGCCTCTGGCGGGCACGACGTTCGATCGGTGACCGGCCGATCGCGGCGGGCAGCACCTCGTACCCTGAGGGGCATGCCCTCCTTAGCCACCACCCTCGCCCCGTCCTTCCGCATCGACCGCACCATGGGCCTCGTCGGGGCCTTCCTGCTGGTCGAGTTGGCCGTTGTGGTGTTCGGGAGTACGGCGGGGGGTGCGGTCGCGGCGGTTGTCGGGTGTGTGTCCGCCGGGGTGGGGTGGCTGGGGCTCGGGTTTCGGGCGCGGTGGCCGGTCGCCGTTGCCGTGCTCGCGCTCGGTGTGACGCTGGTCTACTACCAGACCAGCGGGATCAACGGGCCCACCCCGGCCCTGGTGTTCATGGTCGCCCTCTACGCCGTCGCCCGCTCGGGGCAGTTGACCGCCGTCGTCGCGCTCGCCGTCCTCATCATGCTCGTCATCGCCTACGGCGAGTTCAGCGTCTCCGAGCAGAAGCGCAACGTCGACAACATGTCCATCGCCCTGCTCAGCGGCTGGTTCCTGAGCGTTGTCGCCTTCAGCCACGCCATGCGTGCCCGGCAGGCCTACCAGGCCGAGGCCGAGCAGCGCGCGCTCGCCGCGGAGCGTGAGCGCGACGTGCGGGCCCGGCAGTCCGCCACCGAGGAACGGCTGCGCATCGCCCGCGAGTTGCACGACGTCCTCGGGCACAACATCTCCCTCATCAACGTGCAGACCACCGCCGCCCTGCACCGCAGCACCCGGCGGCCCGGCCAGACCACCGAGCTGATCGCCGCCCTGGAGTTCGTCCGCGACACCAGCAAGGAGGCCCTCCGCGAGCTGCGCGGCACCCTCGGCGTGCTGCGTCAGGTCGACGAAGCCGCCCCCACCGCCCCCACCGCCGGGCTCGACCGGCTCTCCGAGCTCGCCGACCGGGCCTCCGCCACCGGGCTCGACGTGCGGGTCCGCACGCACGGCGACCTGCCCGTGCTGCCCCCGAAGATCTCCCTCGCCGCCTACCGCATCGTCCAGGAGTCCCTCACCAACATCACCCGGCACGCCCAGGCCACCAGTGTGACCATCGAAGTGCGTTATGGGGCCGGTGAGTTGCGTGTTCGGGTCGAGGACGATGGGCAAGGGGTCGCGGGCGTCGGCGGCACTCAAGGCAGTGGCATCGCCGGTATGACGGAGCGCGCCCGCGCCCTCGGTGGTGAACTCACCGCGCGTGACACCGGGGAAGGGTTCTGTGTCTCCGCTGTTCTGCCGTTCTCCGCGGGTGATGAGGGCGACCGCGTGGACAGCCGCCGTCAGCTCGACGGGGCTGCTGGGGCTGGAGCTGGGGATGGGGCTGGGGCTGGTGCGGTGGAGGTGGTGGACTCGTCGCGGGAGCGATGAGTGACAACGTCCGCCCGCCCGTGTGAACCCGTGTGACGGGAACAACTTGTCTGCTGGCGACCGCCGTTCGTAGTCGGTGCGCACAACTTCCGCTCCAGGCGGCCGGTTTAAGGTTGCGCCATGACTAACCCGACCCCGCCGCCCCCCATCAGAGTGCTGCTCGCCGACGACCAGAAGCTCGTCCGGGCCGGATTCCGTTCCATCATCGACGACGAGGACGACATCAAGGTCGTCGGCGAGGCGGCCACCGGGACCGAGGCCGTACGGATGGCCCGGGAGCTGTTGCCGGACGTGGTGCTCATGGACATCCGGATGCCGGAGGAGGACGGGCTCGCCGCCACCGGGCGGATCGTCTCCGACGAGCGGCTCTCCCAGGTCCGGGTCGTCATCCTCACCACCTTCGACGTGGATGACTATGTTTACGGGGCCCTGCGGGCGGGTGCCTCGGGGTTTCTCGTCAAGGACACCGAGCCCATGGAGCTGCTGCACGGCATCCGCGTGTGCGCCCGCGGCGACGCCCTGATCGCCCCCGCCGTGACCCGCAGGCTCATCGCGGAGTTCGCCGGACGCGTGGTCCAGCCGGAGGTGAGCCCCCGCCTCAACGCCCTCACCGAGCGTGAGTTCGAGGTCACCCGGCTCGTGGGGGCGGGGCTGACCAATGATGAGATCGCCGAGCGGCTGGTGCTCAGTCCCTATACCGCCAAGACCCATGTCAGCCGCATCATGAGCAAGCTCGACGTCCGCGACCGCACGCAGCTCGTGATCCTGGCGTACGAGAGCGGGATGATCAAGCCGGGGTGGATGGAGTAGCCCCACCGGTACCTTCCCCATGGGCCCCGGGCGGCCACACTCGGGCGTGTTGACGGATCACGTGCCGGTTTCCCCGGTCCTCGCCGCGCCGGTGGTGCAATGACGGCACCGCACCATCCGCCCGCACCCCCGAGGAGAGTTCATGCCGCGCCCGTTCCGTTTCGGGGTCGACCTGCTCACCCCCTCGTCCGCAGGGGAGTGGCGTGCCAAGTGCCGCCGGGCCGAGGATCTCGGGTACGACGTGATCCTCGTACCCGACCACCTCGGGATGATCGCTCCCTTCCCCGCCCTCGTCGCCGCCGCCGAGGCGACCGAGCGGCCCCGGCTCGGTACGTACGTGCTCAACGCGGGCTTCTGGAATCCGGCGCTGCTCGCCCGTGATGTCGCGACGACGGACGCGCTGGCCTCGGGGCGGCTCGAACTCGGGCTCGGTACCGGGTACGTCCAGGCGGAGCACGACAGGGCGGGGCTGCCCTACGGGTCGCCGCGCGAGCGCGTGGACCAGCTGCGGCGCACGGTGGCCGAGCTGGAGCGGCTGCTCGGGTCCCCGGAGCAGCTGCCGCGGCCCGCGCAGCCCCGGGTGCCGCTCCTGATCGGCGGCAACGGCGATCGGATGCTCGAACTGACCGCCGAGCACGCCGACATCGCCTCGTTCATCTGCCGCCGGCCCGTGCCGGGGTCCAGAAGCGGACAGCTGATGCCGCTCACTCCCGCCGAGGTCGACGAGCGCGTCATCCGGTACGAGAAGTTCGCGTCGGGCCGTGCCGAGCCCGCCGAGCTGAACGTGCTCATCCAGGTGGTCGCCGTCACCGAGGACCGGGAGCGCGCCCTCCAGCCGCTGGTCGACCGGCTGCCCGAGCTCACCATGGAGCAGGCCCTCGTCATGCCCATCGCCCTCGTCGGCACCGTGGAGCAGATCGTCGCCCAGGTGCGGGCGCAGCGCGAGCGGTACGGATTCTCGTACCTCACCGTCCTGGAGCCGTTCATGGAGGAGTTCGCGCCCGTGATCGAGGCATTACGGGACGAGTAGTCCGGGTGTCCGGCCTCCGGGTGTCCGGGTGTCCAGGTGTCCGGGTGTCCGTGAGGCCGGGAAACGCCCCGCATACGGGGACGGCACCCTCGCACGCGGCGAGGGTGCCGTCCCCGTGTGCCGGGCCTTGGCCCTTCCCGCTCAGCCCTGCGGCAGCAGCACCCGCCCCAGCTCCGTACGCAACCGCTCCAGATCCTCCGCGTGCCCGTGCGCCGCGATGTGCCCGTCCGGTCTGACCAGGTAGAAGCCGGTCGTGGCGCAGCCGGTGAGGGGTACCGCCTCGGACGGGTGCAGCAGGACGCGGCGTACGGCGGGCCAGGGCCGCAGGGTCCGGGTGACCAAATCGGGGAAGTCGCCGTACGGGTGTCTCGTGAGGACCGCGACGGTCCAGCCCGCGGGGGCGTCGGGGCCGCCCGTCATCCCGTGGCGCACGGCCAGTTCACGGGGGAAGACCATGCCCGTGCGCAGCCGCCCGGGGACGCGGCGCAGCAGGCTGCAGCGGGTGCGGCCGGAGGGTTCCTGGGTGGGGCGGCGGGGGGTGTAGCGGACCCTGCGGCCCGCCATGACGGGGAAGACCTGTCCGGGCACGAGCCCGGTCCGGTCGGCCGCCCGGAACGCCGCGTCCCGTACCGCGACGCGCGTCCTGGTGTGCGCCATCCAGGCCCGGGTCTGCCGGTCGGTGTCGGCGACGATGCGGTCCGTGGCCTCGGACCGCTCCGCGGTGTAGTCGTCGAGCAGCGAGGCGGGTGCGGCACCGCCGAGCACGGCGGCCAGTTTCCACGCCAGGTTGGCGCCGTCCTGGAGGCCGTTGTTCATGCCCTGGCCGCCGGCGGGGCTGTGCACGTGCGCGCTGTCCCCGGCCAGGAACACCCGGCCGCGCTGGTAGTCGGTCGCCGTACGCGCGTGCACGCGGTAGACCGTCCGCCAGACAGTCTCGGTGAGGGTCACCCCGCCGGGACCGCGCTCGTCGAGGAGGCTTTGCATCATCGGCGCCGTGACCGTACCCGCGTCCTGCGGCATGACGGCGAGGATCCGGAACACGCCGTCCGGCAGCGGGGCGATCATCAGGGTGCCGGACGCGGCCTGGTAGTAGAGGAGCTGGTCCGGCGGCAGGTCGCCCTCGACGCGGGCGTCGACGAGCGCGAACGACAGCGGGTAGGTGCTGCCCTGGAATCCCGCGCCGAGCGCGCCGCGCACCGCGCTGCCCGCGCCGTCGGCGCCGACGACGAACGACGCACGGACGCGCCGCACCCCGGCGTCGCCGTGCTCCACGACGGCGGTGACCCCGTCGGTGGCGTCGACACGCCCGCTGTGGTCGAGGTCGTCGAAGGCGAGCAGGCGCACCCCGCGCTCGATCTTCCCGCCCAGCTCGTGCAGTCGCTCGGTGAGCAGCCGCTCGGTCTCGTACTGCGGCAGATGTACGGGGCGCAACTCCGGCGGGATGGTGAACCGGGCGAGGGGGGCGCCGCCGGAGAAGTAGCTGAAGCCCGCGATGGGCACGGCGGCCGCGCGCAGGGCGGGGCCCACGCCCAGGTCGTCGAGCAGGTCGAGGGCGCGCGGCCACAGGGCCAGCGCCTTCGGCGTGGTGGAGGGGGCCGCGGCCCGGTCGATCAGCCGCACGCCGACGCCCCGCCGCAGCAGCTCGCACGCCGTGAACAGGCCCGTCGGGCCCGCGCCCACGACCAGGACGTCGGTGGCCCCGACCCCGTCCGTAGCCCCGACCCCGTCCGTAGCCCCTCCGCTCACCCTCCCGGCCGCCGCCCCGGGGCTCGTCCCCCCGTTCGCCCCGCGGTCCATCCCTCCGTTCGCCCCACGGCCCATCCCTCCGTTCGCCCCGCGGTCCGCCCCTCCGTTCGCAGCCCCGCTCATCCGGTCCGCTCCAGGCGTTCGTGCAGACGCCGGGTCAGCTCGATGCGCTGCACCTTCATGGTCGCCGTGCGCGGCAGTTCGGACAGCGGCAGCTGGATCGGGGCGGCGAGCTGGGGGAAGTCGAGGACCGCCCGGCGCCAGCGGACCGGGTCGAGCGGCGCGTTGTCCTTGGTGCACACCACGGGCAGGGGCTCCTTGTCGGGGCCCGGTACGAGGACCAGCTCAAGGAGTTCGTCCAGGCGGCCGAGCACGGTGTCCTCCACCTCCAGGGTGCTGTCCACGCTGGGGATGACGTCCACCGCGCGGTCGAGCACGTGCACCCGGCCGAGGCGGTCGCGGTAGCCCACGTCACCCGTGCGCCACCACTTGCCGTTCAGCTCCTGCCGGTAGCGCTCGTCCTCCGCGTAGTAGGTGACGGCGCGGCCGTCGCTGCGGACCTCGATGTGGCCGGGGGACCGCTTGGTGGGGCGGCGGCCCTCGCGCGGGACCACCCGTACGTGGGTCATGCCGGGCAGCGGGTAGCCGAGGCAGCGGCCGTTGGCGGAGTGGGCGTTCTTCTTCGTGTACCAGCGGGCCACCAGGGGGCCGCACTCGCTCTGCCCGTAGAACTGGAAGAAGAGCGGGTTGGTGCGCCGGGACCCGCTGAGCAGCTTGTGGATGGTGGGCGGGTGGATCGCGTCGAACGTCCCGCTGAAGTACTTGACGTTGGCGAGCGGGCGCAGCGGGTGGTCCACGAGATCCGCCCACTCCACGTAGGAGTTGGGGTGCGTCTCGACGATGCCCGGCCGGGTGCGGGCGAGCAGCGGGGCGACCTCGTCGGGCGCGCCGTGGTCGATGACCACGACGGGCATGCCGCGTTCCAGCATCACCGCGAGGGCCATGTACATCCGCGAGTGCACGAACGACACGTGGACGGCGTAGGTCTCGCGGCGGCGGATCAGGCCGACCAGGTAGTCCTGCGGGCGGTAGCGGCCGCGCAGCGAGAGCGCCGTGTGGACGACGAGCTTGGGGACGCCGGTGGTGCCCGAGGTGTGCGTCATCAGGGCCGGGTGGTGGCCGTCCAGGAGCACCGGGGCCCGGCGCGGCGCGCCCGCGAGGGACTCCAGGGACACCGTGCCGGGGCGGTCACCGGACGGCACCACGACCGTCGCGGCGGCCTCGGCCAGGTCGAGGCCCGCCAGCTCGGCGGTGAGCTTGCCCTCGTCGGTGAGCAGGTGCGGCCGCTCCAGGCGGTCGAGGAGCGCGCCCACGGTGGGGCCGTCCAGGGCGGGGGAGAGCAGCACCGGGACCGCGCCGACGCGGGACGCCGCGCACGCCAGTACATAGATGTCGAAGTTGTGTGCCTTGTACAGCGCCAGATGCTCGCCCGCCCGCACCCCGGCCGCCCACAGCCTGGCGGCCATGTCGTCGACGAGGTCGGCGAGCCCGGCCACGGTCAGCTCGCGTCCGGCCGCGGGTGCCGCGTCCATGTCGTGGTCCAGGACGAGGGGGGTGTCGGGGTGCCGGGCCGCGGCCTCCTCGGGGATCGTGCCGAGACGCAGCGGGCGCCTGCTGGCCGGGAGATGGAGCAGCATCATGCCTCCTGGAGGGGGGAGTGCGAGGGCGACGGGCGTGTCGGCGCCGACAGGCGGCGGCGCAGCAGCCGCGCGTCCCGTTCCGGCAGCCGCACGGCGAAGGTGCCGCGAAGGAGGTCCACCACCTCGTCGGCGGTCAGGTCGGTCCGCTCGAGGACGTCACCGGGGTGACGGGTCGTCAGCCGGTGGTCTACCAGCGTCTGCTGGACGTCCTCGGTGCCGCGCATCGCGACCACCTTGCCGGTGAACGCGGAGCGGTCGTGGTGCGCCGTGTAGTGGTTGGACACCTCGAAGTCGGCCGGGAAGTGCTGCTCCACGCGGAACGCGTACAGGTCGAACCAGTCACCGTCGCGCAGGGTCTGCAGCACCCACTGGTCCTCCTCGCGCAGCACCCGCCAGCTCCAGACGCCCGCCTTCGCGACGCTCCCGGAGTACAGCGGAACGGGCTCGATGAGGCCCTCGGCGCCGAAGCCCGCGTCGGCGAGCCACAGTTCGTAGCCCGCGCCGACCGCGAGGACGGTGTGGGCGCGGTAGCGGACCTGCCGGCGGCCGAGGCGCACGCGTGCCAGGAGCCGGGTCACCGGGAATCCGAGGCGTTCGAGGACGGCCGCGAAGAGCAGATTGTGCTCGAAGCAGTATCCGCCGCGGCCCGCCTCCACCAATTTCCGCTGTATGTCGTCGAGGTGGAGAGAAACGCCTCGCTCAAGGGCGACGTCCACGTTTTCGAAAGGGATGGCCGCCTTGTGCAGGCGGTGCAGGTCGAACAGTGTTTCCACGGTTGCCCTGCGGGGCCCGCCATATCCGATGCGCCGCAGATAGGCGTCGAGATCCAGGAGGTCACCGCCCCATCCGGGGCCGGGGGTCGCGGTTTCCCACTTGAGGGCGCCATTTTCCATAGCCATGCGCCGGATACTCGAATGGCGCGGGCCGCCGGGCAACGGCCGACCGCGCACTCCGTCAGGTCGCGCCGGTGACCTGACGGATTTCCCCGGCACTTGACGGAATGTGCGCGGGCGCATTGGTCGGCCCGTCGTCGGGGACGCAGGATCGGCCAGCGACTCGTGGCCCGCCGACGCGATGTCGGCCCCCGCACCCTCTGCCAAGGAGCTGCTCTCGCGATGAGCCATCCCGCCCCAGTGGCCCGCACCCCGTCCGGTGACCTGCGCGGCACCCGGGAGACGCAGCAGGGCCGCACCCTGGCCGTGTTCCGCGGCATCCCCTACGCCGAGCCGCCCACGGGCCCGCTGCGCTTCGCCTCGCCGCGCCCGCCGCGGCCCTGGCCGGGGGTGCGCGACGCCACCCGGTACGGGCCCGCCTTCGTGCAGTCGGCCGTCCCCGGCAGCGCGGAGGACGCGCTGTACGCCAACGTCTGGACGCCCGCCCTCTCGGGCCGCCGCCCGGTGCTCGTCTATTTCCACGGCGGTGGCTGGCACGTCGGCGCGGGCAGCGCGCCCACCTTCGACGGGGCCAGGCCCGCCGCCCGCGGCGACCTCGTCGTCGTCAACTTCAACTACCGCCTCGGCGCGTTCGGCTGGGGCCTGCACGAGGACCTCACCGACCCGGAGACCGGGACGTGCGCCAACTGGGGCCTCCAGGACCAGCTCGCCCTGCTGCGCTGGGTGCGGGAGAACGCCGCCTCCTTCGGCGGCGACCCGGACGCCGTCACCCTCTGCGGCACGTCCGCGGGCGGCGCCACGGCCCGGCAGCTCGCCCTGCTGCCCGCCGCGCGGGGACTGTTCGCACGGCTGATCACCATCAGCGCGCCGTCGACACGGGCACCGGCCTGCTCGCTCACCCCCGACGACGCCACAGCCGTGTACGAGGCGCTCGCCAAGGAGTGCGGCACGAGCGTCACCGGCCTGCGCGAGGTGCCCGCCGCCCGCGTGCACCGGGCCTGGCTCGACTTCTTCGCCGCGCCGCCGACGCTGCGGGCGGTCGCCAGCGGCCGCGAGTACCGCGGTCCCGTACGGGACGGCCGCACCGTCCCGGCGTACACCGAGGACCTGCCGGTGCCCGCGGTGCCGGTGATGAGCGTCCACAACCACACCGAGGGCTCCTTCTTCACCGACCCCCTCTCGCCGTCCTTCCCGCCCGCGCCGCCCGCCCCCACCGACGGTGCCGAACTGCTCGCCGCCGTCCACGACGTGCTCCTGAAGTGCGCCGCCCGGGTGCCCGACGGCCTCGCCGCCGACTGCGTCCGCGCCTACCGGCGGGCCGCCGCCGACGAGGGCCTGCCCGACGACCCGCGTGCCCTGTGGACCGAGGTCTGGGGCGACGCCCTGTTCCGCCACCCCGTCGTGCGCCAGGCCGAGCGGCACGCCCGCGAAGGCCGCACGCCCCAGTACGTCATGGAGTTCGCGCACCCCGTGCGGCCGCCGCACCACGGCACCCCGCACGACGCCACGTCCAAGTTCCTCTTCGGCACCCACGGCCACCCGCTGCACGCCGCCCAGTTCGGGGACGGGCCGGCCGAGCGCTTGCTCTCCGACACCTTCGTCGACCTCGTGTCCTCCTTCGTCCACGGCGCCGTACCGAGCAGCCCGCACGCACCGGCCTGGCCCGTCTTCGCGCCGGAGGAGCCCACCACCCTGATCCTCGGCGGCCCCGGGACGGCTCGGCTCGGCCGCACCCCCAAACTCCGCCAGCTGGGCTTCTGGGACGGGCCGGGCCGCTGCCTGCGCCCCTGACCCGCCCGGCGGCCCCCACCGCATCCCCCGAGCCCCTTCCCCCCCCCCCCCGGCCCACCCGCGCCTCTCAAGGGAGAAATCTGTGGACAACGTTCCGCGCCTCATCCGCTCGCGTCCGGCCCGCCAGCAGCCCCAGTGGGACGACACGGCCGCACTGCGCCGGGTGACGGACGACCTGGCCGACCGTCCCGCCGTGGTCAACGCCGCGGACGTCCGCGTGCTGTGCGGGCAACTCGCCCAGGTCGCGGCCGGCGAGGCCCATGTGATCCAGGCCGGGGACTGCGCCGAGGACCCCGCCGAGTGCTCCGGCGGCACCGTCGCCGCCAAGGCGGCGGTCCTCGACCTGCTCGCCGGCACCATGCGGATGGCGAGCCGCCGCCCGGTCCTCAGGGTCGGCCGCATCGCGGGACAGTTCGCCAAGCCCCGCTCCCGCGACACCGAGCAGGTCGGCGGGCGTGAACTGCCCGTCTACCGGGGGCACATGGTCAACGGGCCCGAGCCCGACGAGGACCGCCGCCGCCCCGACCCGCGCCGCATCCTGATGTGCTACCAGGCCGCACGCTCCGCCGTGAACAGCCTCGACTGGTATCTGCCCGCGGAGCGCATGCGCATCGACTCACCGGTGTGGACCAGCCACGAGGCGCTGCTCCTCGACTACGAACTGCCGCTGCTGCGCCGCGACCCGGGCGGACACCTCGTCCTCACGTCCACCCACTGGCCGTGGGTCGGCGAGCGCACCCGTCAGGTCGACGGCGCCCATGTGACGCTGCTCTCCCTGGTGAGCAACCCGGTCGCCTGCAAGGTCGGCCCGAGCATGACACCCGATGAACTCCTGCGCCTGTGCGCGGTGCTCGACCCCGAGCGCAGGCGCGGACGCCTCACGCTCATCGCCAGGATGGGCGCCGACCTGACGGCCGAGCTGCTGCCCCCGCTGGTGGCCGCCGTGCGCGCCGCCGGGCATCCGGTGATCTGGCTGAGCGACCCCATGCACGGCAACACCGTCACCGCGGCCGACGGCCTCAAGACCCGGTTCGTGGACACCATCCAGCGTGAACTCGTCGCCTTCCAGGAGGCGGTGCGCGGCGCGGGCGGGGTCGCGGGCGGCGTCCACCTGGAGACGACCCCCGACGAAGTGACCGAGTGCGTCGCCGACGCCCGCGGCATCGGCCATGTCGGCGACAAGTACACGACGTTCTGCGACCCGCGGCTCACCCCGCGGCAGGCGGTCGACGTGCTGTCCGTGTGGACGGGCTGAGAGCCGACGACGAGAGGAACCTCCCCATGAACCTCACAAACCCCAGCGCCCCCGGTGCCCCCGGTGGCCCCGTGGGCGCCCCCACCGCGATCGTGACCGGCGCCGCCGGCGGCATCGGTGTCCAGGTCGCCCGCACCCTCGCGGCCCGCGGTCTGACGGTGGCCGCCGTCGACAAGGACGCCGGACGGCTCACCGAGACGGTGGAGAAGCTGACCGCCGACGGGCTCGCCGTGTCGGCGTTCGCGGCCGACGTCACGAGCGGCGCCGCCGCCGACGACGTGGTCGAGGCCGTCGAACGCGCCCTCGGACCGGTGGAGTACCTCGTCAACGCCGCCGGAGTGCTGCGCGTCGGCGAGGTCAGCGGCTACCGCGAGGCGGACTGGCACGACACGTTCGCCGTCAACGCCACCGGCGTGTTCCTGATGTCCCGCGCCGCGGTCCGGCGCATGACGGGGCGCGGCCGGGGCGCCATCGTCACCGTCGCGTCCAACGCGGCAGGCACCCCCCGCACCGAGATGGCCGCGTACGCCGCCTCCAAGGCCGCGGCGGTCATGTTCACCAAGAGCCTGGGGCTCGAAGTCGCCCGCTACGGGGTGCGCTGCAACATCGTGGCCCCCGGCTCCACCGACACCCCCATGCTCACGTCCATGTGGACCGACGAGTCCGGCCCCAGGGGCACCGTCGAGGGCCGCCCCGAGGCGTTCCGCGTCGGCATCCCGCTGGGCCGGATCGGGCGCCCCGAACACGTCGCCGACGCCGTCGACTTCCTGCTGTCGGACCGCGCGGCCCACATCACCCTGCACGAACTGACCGTGGACGGCGGAGCCGGACTCGGTGCCTGACACCGCAGGCACACCGCAGGCGCCACCCGCCGACGCACGGCAGGCAGCACCCGCCGACGGCAGGCGCCCAGCCCACGCACAGCCGACCGGACCCCTCCGACACACGCCCTGGGGAGGCAGTCATGAGATTCACGGACGGGATTCCCGCCATCGAGCCCTACGACCCCCCGGCCACGGCCGACCTGCCGGTCGGCGTGGCCCGCTGGACGCCCGACCCGCGCCGCGCGGTGCTCCTCGTCCACGACATGCAGCGCTACTTCCTGCGCCCCCTGCCCGCGCGCCCGCGGGACGCGCTGGTGCGCAACGCCGCGCGGCTGCGCGAGCACTGCGCCGCCCTCGGCGTGCCCGTGGCGTACACCGCGCAGCCCGGCTCGATGACGGACGCGCAGCGCGGACTGCTCAAGGACCTGTGGGGCCCCGGCATGCGGGCGGAGCCCGCCGACCGGCGGATCGTCGACGATCTCGCCCCCGCCGACGGCGACTGGCGCCTGACCAAGTGGCGCTACAGCGCCTTCCACGACTCGGGCCTGCTCGGCCGGATGCGCGAGGCCGGGCGCGACCAGCTCGTCGTCTGCGGGGTGTACGCGCACGTCGGGGTCCTGATGACGGCCGTCGACGCGTTCTCGCACGACATCGAGACCTTCCTCGCCGCGGACGCCGTCGCCGACTTCAGCCCCGCCCACCACGCCCTCGCCCTGGAGTACGCGGCGGGCCGGTGCGCGGTCGTCGCCGACACCGACACCCTCGTCGAGCACCTGGAGTACGCCGGGTACGCGGCCGGGCACCGGCCCCGGACGGCCGGCCAGCCGCGGTGGGCCGTCGTATGAGCGGCGCCGCCCACGCGCCGGGGCCGCTCCTCGACGACGTCCTGGCCCTGCGCACCCCCGCGTTCGCCCTCCTGCACCGCCCCGAGCGGGCACCCGGCCGCCTGGAGGTGCTCGCCGGACCGGTGAGCACCCCCGGCTCGCTCGCCGAGCTGCCGCTGCCCGAGCCCGGTGCCGCCGCAGGTCCGGACGCGGGGCCGCGCCACGACACGCTCATCCTCGTGCCCTACCGGCAACTCGCCGAACGGGGCTTCGCCTGCGCCGACGACGGCGCCCCGCTGGTCGCGCTCGGCGCCGAGCGGCAGGAGTCGCTCCCGCTCGCCGAGGCGCTGGCCCGGCTGCCCCGGCGGCCGGTCGAGCTGTCCGGCGGGCACTTCGACACCTCCGACGACGCCTACGCCGACCTCGTGCGCCGCATCGTGACGGACGAGATCGGCCAGGGGCAGGGCGCCAACTTCGTGATCAAACGCTCCTTCGTGGCGGACGTCGGCGACTACACCCCGCACACCGCACTCGGCATCTTCCGCCGCCTGGTGGAGAACGAGTCGGGCGCCTACTGGACCTTCCTCGTGCACACCGGGCAGCGCACCCTCGTCGGCGCCACGCCGGAGCGGCACGTCAGCCTGGACGGCGGCACCGCCGTGATGAACCCCATCAGCGGCACCTACCGCTATCCGCCCGGCGGCCCCACCCGCACCGGGGTCCTCGACTTCCTGGCCGACCGCAAGGAGGCCGACGAGCTGTACATGGTCGTCGACGAAGAGCTCAAGATGATGGCCCGGATCTGCGCCGACGGGGGCCGTGTCGTCGGCCCGCGGCTCAAGGAGATGGCCCGGCTCGCGCACACCGAGTACGTCCTCACGGGCCACAGCACCCAGGACCCGCGCACCGTCCTGCGCGAGACGATGTTCGCGCCCACCGTCACCGGCAGCCCGCTGGAGAGCGCCTGCCGCGTCATCGACCGGTACGAGACCGAGGGCCGCGGCTACTACAGCGGCGTGATCGGACTCCTCGGCCGCGACGCCGGGGGCGGCCACGCCCTGGACTCGGCGATCCTCATCCGCACCGCCGACATCGATGCCCGGGGCCGGCTGCGCATCGGCGTCGGCGCCACCCTCGTACGCCACTCCGACCCCCGGTCGGAGGTCGCCGAGACCGCGGCGAAGGCCGAGGGGCTGCTCGGCGCCCTGCGCGGTACCGGCACGGCCCCCGCCGCGCACACCGCGCGCCCACCCGGCGGCTTCGACGCCCACCCGGACGTACGCCGCCGCCTGGAGCGCCGCAACGACTCCCTGGCACGCTTCTGGTTCGCCGACCCGCGCCGCCGATCCCGCGCCGCCGATCCCGCACTGGCGGGGCGCCGGGTCCTCATGGTGGACGCCGAGGACACCTTCACGGCCATGATGTGCCGCCAACTCGCCGCACTCGGCCTCGACGTGACGGTGCGCCGCTTCGACGAGCCGTACGATCCGGCGGGCAGCGACCTGGTCGTCCTCGGCCCGGGACCCGGCGATCCGCGCGACACCGGTGACCCGCGCATCGCGCACCTGCACTCCCTCGTCGGCGCCCTCCTCGACGAGGGCCGCCCCTTCTTCGCGGTCTGCCTCAGCCACCAGGTGCTCAGCCTGCGCCTCGGCCTCGACCTCGTCCGCAGGGCCACCCCCAACCAGGGCGTGCGGCGGGACATCGACCTGTTCGGGAACCTCGAACGCGTCGGCTTCTACAACACGTTCACCGCCCGCAGCGAACACGACAAGGTCGACGTACCGGACGCCGGGGCCGTGGAGGTCTGCCGCGACCCGGACGGCGACG
Source organism: Streptomyces typhae (assembly GCF_009755605.1). GTDB lineage: Bacteria > Actinomycetota > Actinomycetes > Streptomycetales > Streptomycetaceae > Streptomyces > Streptomyces typhae. The sequence continues at coordinate 46,579 of NZ_WPNZ01000033.1, read as the reverse complement.
AGGTGTACGCGCTGCGCGGCCCGCACTTCGCGTCGATCCAGTTCCACGCGGAGTCGGTGCTCACCGAGCACGGCCCCCGCGTCTTCGGAGCACTGCTGCGCGGCCTGCTGTGACCGGGGAGCCCGCACGGCCCCTCGCCGCGGGGCGCCGCCCACTCGCGCCCGTTCACCCTTCGCATTCCACTCGGGGAGCTGACCCAAGATGACCATCGCCGTCCGTGTCCGCCCGCACCCGCGGGACCTCACCGCGGGCACCCTGCCCGACATGCTGAGACTGCGCGGCCGCGCGCAGCCCGACAGGACCGCCTTCGTGTTCCTGACCGCGGGCGAGCAGCCCGGCACCCCCCTCACCTACGGCCGACTCGACGAGGCGGCGCGGGAGCGGGCCGCGGTCCTGCGCGCCGCCCGCCTCGCGGACCGCCCCGTGCTGCTCGCCTACCCCGCGGGCCTGGAGTTCGTGAAGACCCTCTTCGGCTGCATGTACGCCCGCAGCGCCGCCGCCCCCGTCCAGGTGCCGAGCCGGGCGCGGGGCCTGGAGCGGCTGCGCGGGATCGCCGACGACGCCGGTACCACGACCGTCCTCACCTGCAAGGAGGTGCGCGACGACCTGCTGGCCCGGTTCGCCGGATCGCCGCACCTCGACGGGCTCACGCTCCTCGCCACCGACGAACCGCAGCCCCTCGCCCCGGACCCGGAGCCCGGCCCGGCCCCGACGCCCGCGGACACCGCGCTGCTCCAGTACACCTCGGGCTCCACCGGCGGCCCCAAGGGAGTGATGGTCACCCACGCCAACTTCGTGCACAACGTCCTGGAGACCGAGGCGCTCTGGCCCACCGGGCCCGACGGCGTCTTCGTCTCCTGGCTGCCGCACTTCCACGACATGGGCATGCTGTTCAACATCGTCCTGCCGGTGTGGACGGGGCGTCCCTCCCACGTGATGGCGCCCGAGGCGTTCATCCGCCGCCCGCTGCGCTGGCTTGAGGCGCTCTCCCGGTACCGCGGCACCCACTCGGCGGCGCCCAGCTTCGCGTACGAGACCTGTGTGCGCGACGCGGCACGGCACGGCGTGCCCGCGGGGCTCGACCTGTCGTCCTGGCGGGTCGCGGTCAACGGCGCCGAACCGGTGCGCCACCAGGTCGTCGAGGACTTCGGCCGCGCCTTCGCCGCCGCCGGTTTCGCGCCGCGCGCGATGTGCCCCGCCTACGGCCTCGCCGAGAACACCCTCAAGGCCACCGGCACCCCGCCGGGCCGCGAGCCCACCGTGGTGTGGGCCGACCCCGAGGCGCTGCGCGAGGACACCCTGCGCGTCCGCGCCCCGCACAGCGGCGGCAGGCCGCTCGTCGGCTCCGGCGTGCCGGTGCTCGACGCCCGGGTGCGCGTCGTCGACCCGGCGACCGGCCGGCCCCGCGCCGACCGCGAGGTCGGCGAGATCTGGCTCGGCGGGCCCAGCGTCGCCGCCGGGTACTACCGCAAGGCCGCGGCGACGGCCGAGGTGTTCGGTGCCCGCGTCGCCGGCGACGAGGCGGCGGGCCCCTTCCTGCGCACCGGCGACCTGGGCTTCCTGCACGACGGCGAGCTGTTCGTCACCGGACGCGTCAAGGACGTCATCATCCGCAAGGGCCGCAACTTCTACCCCCAGGACATCGAGCTTGCCGTGGAGCGCACCGACGCCCTGCTGCGCCCCAACTGCGCCGCCGCGTTCTCCGTCGACGACGGCACGAGCGAACGCCTGGTCGTCGTCGTGGAGGCCGACGGGCGGGTCCTGCACGCCACGGACCCGCAGGAGTTCGGCCGCCGGATACGCGAGGCCGTGCACGACGGGCAGCGCCTGCACGTCGACGACGTGGTCGTGGTGCGGCGCGGCTCCCTGCCCAAGACGTCCAGCGGCAAGGTGCAGCGCCGCGCCTGCCGCACGCGGTACCTGCGGGGCACGCTGAGCCCGGCCGTGGGGCGTGCGTCATGAGCCGGCCGCTGCGCGTCGCCGACCCGAGCCCCGGCTCCCGCATCCTCGGAGTGGGCTCCTACCTGCCGACCCGCGTCGTGGAGAACGCCGTGATCGCCCGAGCCATCGACTCCACCGAGGAGTGGATCACCCGGCGCACCGGCATCACGAGCCGCCGCCACGCGGGCCCCGGCGAGACGATCGTGGCGATGGCCGCCGAAGCCTGCCAGAAGGCCCTCGCCGCCGCCGGGGTGGACGCGGACAGCGTGGACATGGTGCTGCTCGCCTCCATGTCCGACCTGGAGCAGTCGCCCCCGGCCGCCCCGCGCGTCGCCCACCTCGTCGGCGCGCGGAGCGCCGGCGCCATGGACACCGGCGCCGCCTGCGCCGGCTTCTCCTACACCCTGGGCGTGGCCGACTCGCTGGTGCGCTCCGGGGCCGCGCGCCACGTCCTCGTCGTCGGCTCGGAGCGCATGAGCGACATCGTCGACCCGCACGACCGGAGCACGGCCTTCCTGTTCGGGGACGGGGCGGGCGCCGTGGTCGTCGGCGCCTGCGACCGGCCCGGCATCGGCCCCGTCGCGTGGGGTGCCGACGGCGGCAAGGCCGGTCTGCTCGCGCACGAGAGGTCCTGGCTCGCCGTCCGCGACGTCCCGCACCCGTGGCCGACGATGCGGATGGACGGGCCCAAGGTGTTCCGCTGGGCCGTGCACAGCGTGCCCGCGACCGCCCGCAGGGCCCTCGACCTCGCCGGTCTCGCCGCCGCCGACCTCGACGCGTTCATCCCGCACCAGGCCAACCTCCGCATCGTCGACGGCATGGTGAAGGACCTCGGCCTGCCCGACGACGTGGTGGTGGCCCGCGAGATCGTCACCCTCGGCAACACCTCGGCCGCCTCCATCCCCATGGCCATGGAGCGGGTCCTCTCCCTCAACTCCCTGCCCACCGGCAGCCGCGCCCTCCTCGTCGGCTTCGGAGCGGGCCTGCTGCACGCGTCCCAGGTGGTCGAACTCCCGTAACCCGCACGGCCCGTGCCCCCGCCCCGCCGCGCGCCCGCGGCGGGGCGGGGGCACACGCACGCCCGCCGGTCACGCCCGCCGCGACGCCGCCCCGGAACGCGCGCGGGCTGCCCACCCCCGGGCGCGGGGTGGACAGCCCTGCCCTGTGGCCCGAGGGCTCACAGGTCCTCGGCGGAGACGATCCTCGGCTCGGGCACGGGCACGATGAACCGGCCCCCGCTCTCCAGGAACGCGCGTTCCTTGCGCAGGATCTCCTCCGCGTAGTTCCAGGCGAGGAGCAGATAGACGTCCGGCGGGTGCTGCGCGCCGTACGCCGGGGAGTGGATCGGTATGTGGGCGCCGGGCTGCAGCTTGCCCTGCTTCAGGTCGGTGGTGTCGACGCAGAACTCCAGGTCGTCGGAGCCGAGGCCGCACACGCCGAGCAGGGTGTTGCCCTTGGCGGGCGCGCCGTAGCCGGCGACCCGCAGACCGTCCGCGACCAGGCCCCGCACCAGCGGCGGCAGCGTCTTGCGGATGTGTTCCACGCGCCCCGCGAAGGCGGTGTACGTGGCGTCGTCGAAGAACCCGGAGTCGCGCTCCAGGCGCCGCAGTTCGGCCACCGCGGGCCGCTCCTGCCAGGACGCGTCGTCACGCCCGGCGAAGACGATGATCGAACCGCCGTGCACGGCCGCGCGCTCCACGTCCACGATCCGCATGCCGTGCCGCTCGAACAGCGTCGACAGCGTGCTCACCGCGTAGTACGAGAGGTGCTCGTGGTAGATCGTGTCGAACTCGTTGTGCTCCAGCATGTCCAGGGCGTACGGGACCTCGATCGCGAACACGCCCTCCGGTTCGAGGAGTTCGCGCACGCCGCGCACGATGTCGCCGACGTCGTCGATGTGCGCGAACACATGGCGGCCGAGGACGAGCCGGGCCCGCCCGTACTCCTTCGCGATCCGCGCGGCGGTGGCCGCCGAGAAGAAGTCCGGCAGCGTCTCGACACCGGACCCGGTGGCGATCGCCGCGAGGTCGCGCGCCGGGTCGACACCCAGGATCTCCATGCCGAGGTCGCGGAAGGCGGCGAGCTGCTGGCCGGTGTTGCTGCCCATCTCGACGACGAGGCCGCCCCGCGGCATCGCGAACCGGCCGACGCACAGCTCGGCGATGGCGCGCATGTGCCGGGTGATGGTCTCGGAGTCGGAGGTGACGTAGAAGTACCTGCGGTACAGCACCTCCGGGTCGACCGTGTGGGTCAGCGACATCAGCCGGCACGACCGGCAGGAGACGACGCCGAGCGGATGGCGCGGCTCGTCGTCGAAGGAGTCGGCCGGGTCGAGGTAGCTGTTGGCGAGCGGCAGCGGTCCGAAGGAGACGACCTCCTGCCAGTCGGCTCCGCCGCACACCCGGCAGGCCTCGACCTGGCGCGCCGGGTCCCTTGATTCCTCGCTCATGTTCCAACCTTTCGCAGGGGAGTTGGTCCGCCGCGTGGCCCGGCCTCAGCGCCGGGCGGAGCGGACAAGACGGGTGAAGGCGGTCTCGGGCCCCTCGTCGGGGCCGGGCGGCAGGGTGTCGCGGAGCATGTCCTGCCAGTGCGCCAGGGGCGCGAGGCCGGTCAGCGCCCAGCGGTCCTGCCCGAGCACCGCGTACGGGGGCCGGACGGCCGGGGTGGGGAAGTCCGCGGTGGCGCAGGGGCGGACGCGTGCGGGGTCGATGCCGAGGCGGGCGAGCAGGGCACGGGCGAACCCGAACCAGGTCGTCTGCCCGGCGGCGGAGCCGTGGTAGATCCCGGCCGCGGCGCGGCGGCACAGCGCCCGCCTGCCGAGTTCGACGAGCCGCACCGCGAGCGCGCGGGCGCTCGTCGGCTGTCCGTACTGGTCGTCGACGACGTGGAAGGTCTCCTCGGCGGCGAGACGGTGCAGGATCTTCCTGACGAAGTTCGTGCCGTGCCGGCCGTACAGCCAGCAGGTGCGCACCACGTAACCCGTGTCGGGAAGGACCCGGGCCACCGCCCGCTCACCGGCGAGCTTGCTGCGGCCGTAGGCGTTGAGCGGGCCGGTGGCGGCGTACTCCGGGTACGGGAACGCGTTCCGGCCCGCGAACACATGGTCCGTCGAGACATGGATCAGGGGGACGGCGGCGGCCGCGCAGGCGGCGGCCAGGTCGCCGACCGCCGCGCCGTTGACGGCGAGGGCCTCGGCCTCGTGGGTCTCGGCGAGGTCGACGGCCGTCCACGCCGCGGTGTTGACGACGATGTCGTGCTCGGCGACCCGGGACCGCACCGCGCGGGAGTCGGTGATGTCGAGGACCGCCCGGGTCGCGCCGGTCACCCGGGCGGTGGGGTCCTCGGCCAGGACGGCGAGCACCTCGCGGGCGAGCATGCCCGCGGCCCCCGTCACCAGCCAGTGCTCACCGCCCATCAAGCACCGACCACGACCTTCTCGGACGTGGAGCCGCGGGACTGCCACCAGTGCGGGTTGTCCCGGTACCAGGCGACGGTGTCCGCGAGGCCCGCGTCGAAGGCCACCCGCGGGGCGTAGCCGAGCTCGTCGCGGATCTTGTCGGTGGACAGGGCGTAGCGGCGGTCGTGGCCCTTGCGGTCCGGCACCCGGCGGACCGCGTTCCAGTCCCGGCCGCAGGCGTCCAGGAGCCGGTCGACCAGCTCGGCGTTGGTCAGCTCGGTGCCGCCGCCGATGTGGTAGATCTCCCCGGGACGGCCCTTGTCCAGGGCGAGTTCGACGCCCCGGCAGTGGTCGGTGACGTGCAGCCACTCCCGTACGTTGTCGCCCTTGCCGTACAGCGGCACCTGCTCGCCCCGCAGCAGCCGGGTCACGAACAGCGGGATCAGCTTCTCCCAGTACTGGTAGGGGCCGTAGTTGTTGGAGCAGCGGGTGATCACCACGTCCAGGCCGTGCGTGCGGTGGTAGGAGAGCGCGAGCAGGTCGGACGCCGCCTTGGACGCCGAGTACGGCGAGCTGGGGTCGAGCACCTGGTCCTCCGACCACGCGCCGGTGTCGATGGAGCCGTACACCTCGTCCGTGGAGACATGGACGAACCTGCCCACGCCGTGCTCGACCGCGGCGTCGAGGAGGACCTGGGTGCCGTGCACGTTCGTGGTGACGAACGGCGTGGCACTGGCGATCGACCGGTCGACGTGCGACTCGGCCGCGAAGTGGACGACGGCGTCGTGGCCGGGCACGATCCGCCGGACCGCGTCGGCGTCACGGATGTCGGCGTGGACGAAGTCGAAGGCCGGCGACTGGGCCACAGGCGCCAGGTTGGCCAGGTCGCCCGAGTACGTGAGCGCGTCGAGCACGGTCACCCGGTCCGTGCGGCGGGTCAGGAGCCCGCGCACGAACTCGGAGCCGATGAAGCCCGCGCCGCCGGTGACGAGAATGCGCATCGTCTGCCGCCGCTCAGCCCGCGACCGCGGCGACCAGGCGCTCCGCGACCGCGGCGGGCAGCGGCAGGCCGTGGATCTCCCGGCGGACCTCCGCTGCGCACTTGCGCAGCGCGCCGTCGTTCAGGAGCGCGTCGACGTGCTCCGCGGAGATCTCCTCGTGGCGTACGTTCAGCCCGGCGCCGCGCGCCGCGACCCGCGCCGCGCTCTCGGCGCGCTCGCCCTGGTCGGGCATGAGGATCTGCGGCAGGCCCGCTTCGAGGGCGGCCAGCGTGGTGCCGGAGCCGCCGTGGTGGATGAGGCCCGCGCTCCGGCCGAGCAGCAGATTGAGCGGGACCCAGCCGGCGAGGCGGGCGTTGTCGGGCAGCGTCGGCAGCGAGGAGGTGTCGATGTCGCCGAGCGCGAGCACGAATTCGGCGTCCGTGCCCGCGGCGAGCTCGATGACCCGGTCGAGCGGGCCGAGCCCGCCGAAGCCGGGCGCCGTGGTGCCGAGGGTCACCGTGATCCGCGGCCGCTCGGACGGCGTGTGCAGCCACTCGGGCACCACACCGCCGCCGTTGTACGGCAGGTGCCGCAGCGGCCAGGCCGCGCCGCCGGTACCGCCGTCGCCGGCGACGCTCGGCGGGGCGATGTCGATGGTGTGCAGGACCTCGGGGAGTTCGGCGTCGTGCCGCTCGAAGCACTCGGCGTTCCACTCGCGCAGGTCGCGGGTGTAGCGGCCGGTGTGCACGAAGCCGTAGCCGTGCTCGAACGCGGGGACGCCGACCTTGCCCGCGGCCAGCAGACCGCCGATGCCGAGGGAGGAGAAGACCACCGCGTCGGGCTGCCACTCCTGGGCGACGGCGACGTAGCGGTCCATCATGTCGGTCTGCTGGTTCAGGAGCACGGCGTAGAAGCGCTGCGTGGACTCGAAGGACGAGTGGTCCACCTCGGCGTACGCGGCCGCGAGGTCGGGGCGGGCGGCGAACGTCTCCTGGACCATGCTGACCACGGTCCTGCCGGGGCACACGTCCTCGACGGGCAGACCGGCCTCGCGGACCGCGAGCGCGTCGCCGCCGGTGGCGTAGAGCACCTCGTGACCGGCCAGGCGCAGCGCCCAGGCGAGCGGCACGGTGGGAAAGGAATGGCCGATCCCCGGGGTCGTCGCAAAAAGAATTCTCATGATGTGTGTCTCCCTTCTGGTCCTCCATTCCCGCATACGGACAAAGGCCGGTCCATCGCCCCGCGGATAGTAAGTCAGGTCCGTCAGCGAGTTGTCAGCGAGGTGTTCTCGAAGTGTGCGGCGGGCGTCAGTCGGCCATCAGCGCCGTACCGCATGTTGGGGGCACCGCCCGATTCCGGGCGGCACGCCTCTTTCCCGGGCGCAGTGCCGAATACAGGAGTTGCCGTGAAAGGACTCGTTCTGGCCGGGGGGTCGGGCACCCGGCTGCGCCCGATCACCCACACATCCGCGAAGCAGCTCGTCCCCGTCGCCAACCGGCCGGTTCTCTTCTACGGTCTGGAATCCCTGGCCGAGGCCGGGATCACGCAGGTCGGCGTGGTCGTCGGGGACACGGAGCAGGAGATCAGGGAGGCCGTCGGCGACGGCTCACGGTTCGGCCTCGACGTGACCTACATCCGCCAGGACGCCCCGCTGGGCCTCGCCCACGGAGTGCGTATCGCCCGGGAATTCCTCGGCGACTCCGACTTTGTCATGTATCTCGGCGACAACTTCATCATCGACGGCATCGTGCCCTTCGTCGAGCAATTCCGCAGCCGTCCCGCGGATGCCCAGATCCTGTTGACCCGGGTCTCAGACCCCAGCGCCTTCGGCGTGGCCGAGTTGGACGAGCGCGGCGAAGTGCGGCGGCTCGTGGAGAAGCCGGAGTTCCCGAAGAGCGATCTGGCGCTCGTCGGTGTCTATCTCTTCACGCCCGCGATCCACCGGGCGATCGACGGGCTCGCCCCGTCGGCGCGCGGGGAGCTGGAGATCACCGACGCCATCCAGCGGCTCATCGAGGACGGCTGCCCGGTCCGTTCGTCGGAGATCACCGGCTACTGGAAGGACACCGGCAACGTCGCGGACATGCTGGAGGTCAACCGGGAGGTCCTGGAGCGGGTCGAGCCCCTCGTCGAGGGGGACGTGGACGAGGCCAGCGAGATCGTCGGCCGTGTGGTCGTGGCCCGCGGTGCCGTGGTGCGCAACTCGCGGATCATCGGCCCCGCCGCGATCGGCGCCGACTGCGAGCTGACGGACTGCTACATCGGCCCCTTCACCTCCGTCTCCGACGGCTGCCGGGTGGCCCACAGCGAGATCGAGTTCTCCATCGTGCTGCCGGAGGCCTCCATCGAGGGGGTCGGGCGGCTGCAGTCCTCGCTGATCGGCCGCCGGGCCACGGTGACCGCCGCACCCAGGGTCCCCAACAGCACCCGTCTGGTCCTCGGCGACCACAGTTCGGTGCGGCTCCCGCTCTGACGGTCGCGAAGGACGACGCACCAGAAGGACGGCGTACGGCCAAGAAGGACGACCGACGACCAGGAAGGACGACATCCATGGAGATCCGGCCGCTGGCCCTGGAAGGTGCCTGGGAGATCGTGCCCGAGGTGCACGCGGACGAACGGGGCGCCTTCCTGGAGTGCTTCAGGCCGGACCTGCTCGCCGAGGTGACGGGGCGCCGGTTCGAGGTGCTCCAGGGGAGCATGTCGACGTCCGCGCGGGGCGTCGTCCGGGGGATCCACTTCGCCGACGTCCCGCCCGGCCAGGCGAAGTTCGTCACCTGTGTGCGCGGCGCGGTGTTCGACGTCGTGGTCGACCTCAGGACCGGCTCGCCCACCTTCGGCCGCCGGCAGGCGGTGCGGCTCGACGACACCCGGCGCACGGCGCTGCTGATCGAGGAGGGGCTCGGGCACGCCTTCTGCGCCCTCACCGACGACGCGCAGATGCTGTACCTGTGCTCCGAGACGTACGCCCCGCAGCGGGAGCACGTCGTCCAGGCCCTCGACCCGCAGCTCGGCATCCCGTGGCCGGTCGCCGCGCCGGCGCAGTCCCCGCGCGACGCGGCGGCACCGCACCTGGCCGATGCGCTCGCGAAGGGGCTGCTGCCCTCGTACGAGGCGGCCCGGAAGCACCGCGGGGACAGGGTGCGGAGCCGGGACGGCGGGAACAGGGGGCGGAGTCTGGACGGCGGGAACAGCGGGCACGGTGTGTGACCGTGGCACGTCAGGCCACGGACGGCACCGACGGCACCGACGTGCGCGGTCCTGGCGGCGCGAGCTGCGGGTCGTGCCGCAGGATGGCCCGCTCGATCCGGCGCAGCAGGGGCGAGGGCTCGATGCCCAGTTCCTCGGTCAGCCGCGACCAGAGCTGCCGGTAGGTCTCCAGGGCCTCCGCCTGTCTGCCCGACCGGTACAGGGCGAGCATGAGCTGCTCGCAGAAGCGTTCGCGCAGCGGGTTCTCGGCGCACGCCTCGCGCAGCTCGCCGAGGACGTGGGCGTGGTTGCCGAGCGCCAGTTCGCTGTCGAAGAGCAGCTCCAGGGCCTGGACGCGGTTCTCGTCGTAGCGTGCCGCCGCCGAGCGGCACAGCACCCCGCCCACGTCCGCGAGGGCCGGGCCGCGCCACCGCAGCAGGGCGGCGCGCAGGGTGTCGCGGGCCCGGCCGGGGGCCTCGGGCGCGGCGGCGCGGGCCTCGCGCACCGAGCGGGCGAAGGCGTCGGCGTCCAGGGTGGCGCCGTCGAGGAGGAGCTGGTACCCGTGCGGGTCGCCCACCAGGCGGGCCCGGGTGCGCTCGGGCTCCAGGGCGTCGAGCTTCTTGCGCAGCCTGCTGACGTGTGCTTGCAGGGCGTTGCCCACACCGCCCGGCGGGTCCTCGCCCCACACCTCCTGGACCAGGGCCTCCGAGGAGACCATCCGTCCCTCGCTGACGAGCAGGGACAGCAGGAGGCTGCGCTGGAAGCTCCCGCGCAGGGTCGTCCCGCCGTGGACGGAGCGGGCCTCAAGGCGTCCGAGCACAAAGAATTCGAGCACGACGTTCTCCCCACTGCTGGGTGGGCCGGCTTCTTCGGGCGGCCCGGTGTCTCACGGTGGTCGGCTTCTTCCGCAGGCCCGGAGGCCCGGAGGCCCGGAGGCCCGCAGGCCCGGGAGGCCCCGCAGGCCCGGTGTCCCGCGGTCGGCCGGCTTCTCCCTGGCGGCCCGGTCTTCCCGGCGCTTCGGCGGCACGCCGCGCGGGCCCGGCTCCCGGAGAGCCGGACTCGCCGGGAGCCGGGCCCGCGCCGGGCGCGGCTCGCCCGTCCGACGCTAGCCGAGGCCCGCCGGCGCGTCGCCCGCGCCCGCGCGACTGTGTCAGGTGCCCGGCGCGCGCCCGCCGCGCCCGCGGTGGGCGGCGTAGGACCGGAACGCCGCGGGGAAGTCCGCGGCGTCGCAGTCCATCACGTCGCCGAGCAGGACCGCGTCGTCGACGGCCACGAAGGCGGCGGGCAGGGAGTACTGGAAGGCGGGCCTGACGGCGGCGCCGGTGAGTACCACCCGGCCCTCGTGCCAGCGGGGCGTCCGCTCCTGGTCGCACCACACCCACATGCGCCAGTCCGCGCCGCGGGCCAGCAACTCGGCGGCGGGCACCGCGAGTCCGGGAAGCCGGTCGTGTATCCGCGCGGCGGACGTGCGGACGCCCTGGACCAGGGAGCGGGCGTCGTGCGCGCAGGTGACGACGATGCCGAGACGGCTGCCCCCGGCCGGGTAGTGGACCAACTGCCAGCCGGGGCCCGCCCACAGGGTCACCGCGGTCCGCGCCGAGAGCTCGGCGATCAGGGTCTCGGGCAGGCCGTCGAACGTGACGGACGTGTGGAACGTGGCGTGCGGCGAGAGCCGTGCCGCGTCCCCGGTGAGGCGGAGTCTGACGGGGGAGCAGACGCCGTCGGCGCCGATCAGCGCGTCGCTGCGGTGCCGTTCGCCGGAGGACAGGAACACCGTCAGGCTCTCGCCGGTCTGTTCGTAGTGCACCACGGAGACGTCGTCGCGGATGCAGATCAACGGGTCGTCGCCGCACGCCTTGCGCAGCAGGTCCCGCAGGTCGCGGTCCGCCACGACAGCATGCGGCCGCCCCTGCCGCGGCCCGGCGGGCACCGAGGCGAGGGGCTCGCCGGTCACCCCGTCGAGGAGCCGCAACTCCCGTACGGAGACGGCCTGTCCGGGGCCGGGCAGGCGCACGCCGAGCCGGCCGAGCGCCTCCAGGTCGCCGGGGCGAAGATGGACCCCCGCGTCCGGCGGCACGAAGGAGCAGCGTTCCCCGAGCACCGTGACGCGGTGCCGCTGCCGGGCGACGGCGAGCGCCGCGGCGAGGCCGCCGACGCTGCTCCCCGCCACCACGACTTGGCCCATGAGGAGGGGCATCGTCACCTTTCGGGCGGACTCGGCGGTGGGGTCGTGCGGTGCGCGCGGTCGCACCTCAGGCGGTGGGCGCGGTCCAGCGCGGGACGGCACGGTACTCCGGTTCGAACTTCTGCCGGTAGGCGGCGCGCACCGGCGGCGGCAGCATCCCGAGGATCTTTTCCAGGGTGGCCTCCGGGACGTCGTCGAGCAGCCAGGCCAGATAGGCGCCCACCCGGTCGGGGCCGTTGGTGCCGATCATGAACTGGTGGTACCGGGCCCAGCCCTCGGGGCCGAGGTGCTGCTCGACCAGGGGCAGCGCCTGGTCCTCCTCGTGCTCCATGTGGGAGGCCATGGCCGTGGCGAACTCCTTGACGGCGAGTTCGAGTTCCTCGCCGCCTGCCGCGAACGCGGCGTCCACGCGCGTCTGCAGCGGGTCGATCCGGCCGTGCTCCTCCTCCATCAGGTCGAGTACGCCGAGTTCGGCCCGGACGGCGAGGTCCGTCGACGCGGAGAGCGCCTCCCGCAGCGGCGGCCAGATCGCCTCGTCCTCCCCGACGTGGTGGATGTGCAGTTCCTCCTTGATGGTCTCCCAGCCGTTGCGGACGGCCCTCTCGCCGGACCTGCCCGCCGCCACCGCGGCCTCCAGACGGCGCAGGTCGCGCAGGAAGGCGTCGTGGGTGAGGAACATCATCGTGAAGTCGACCCGGCCCGGAGGCTGGTCGCGTAAGCGCGGTCCTGTGCTGCTCAGGTCGTTGTCCGTGCTGCTCATGGCACTCCTAGGACGATTTCGGGAGGCCGCGGGGCCGGGTTCGGCGGCCACGGCGGCCGGTGCGCGGGCTGCGGCGGCCCGAGGGACGCGCACGCCTCGGTCGCTGCATCGTAGGACGGTATATCTTAGTGAGCAAGTATCTCACCTGAAAAGCTCCTTCCTCTCGAAGATTCTCCGGGGCACCTGACAGAGTCGGACACGGCCCCTTTGGCCCCGGTCCGGGGCCCTGCACAGTCGCTGAGGACCCGCACGTGCCGCTTCCGGCTCGCCACGCTCCCGGGGCGAGTCCGCGCAGAGGAGGAACGCGACTGTTGTTCACCAACCACGGAACCCAGCAGGCAGGCCCGGCCGTCGGAATCCTGGGCATCGGCTCCTACCTGCCGCCCCGCGTCATCAGCAACGAGGAGGTCGCGGGCCCCGCCGGGGTCACGGAGGAGTGGATCGTCCGTGCGACCGGCATCCACACCCGCCGTCGTGCCGGCGCGGACCAGGCCACGTCGGATCTCGCCACCATCGCCGCCCGGCAGGCCCTTGAGCGGTCGGGGCTGCGCGCCGCCGACCTCTCCCTGGTCATCGTCGGCACCACCACCCCGGACGAGCTGGTGGCCGCCGTGGCCTGCCGGGTCGCGGACGCGCTGGAGTGCTCGGTCGACACCGCGGCCTTCGACGTGAGCGCCGCGTGCAGCGGATTCCTCACCGGACTCGCCACCGCCGAGAAGTTCCTGCGCGGCACCGGCGGTCACGCCCTGGTGATCGGTGCCGACGTCTACACGCGCTTCCTCGACCCCGCCGACCGGCGCACCGTCGTCCTGTGGGGCGACGGCGCGGGCGCGGCCGTGCTCGGCCCCGCCGGGCACGGGCACGGCCACGAGATCCTCGCCACCAAGCTCCTCAGCGACGGGTCGCGGGCCGACCTGGCGATCATCCCCGCGGGCGGCAGCCGCTCACCGGCGACCCGCGAGACGGTCGACGGGATGGCGCACCACGTCCACATGGACGGCCGCGCCATCTCCCGGGCCCTCCTGGAGTGGGTGCCCGGCATGCTCGACGAGTTCCTCAAGGAGAACGACGTCGACAAGGCCGACGTGGCCCACGCCGTGCTGCACCAGGGCAACGCGAAGCTCGTCGCCCACCTCGGCGGCGTGCTCGGGCTCGACTGCGCGCGGCTGCACGCGACCGCCCCCGTCTACGGCAACACGGGATCGGCGTCGGTCCCGGTCACCCTGCACCAGGCGGAGCGCGAGGGCGCCCTCCGGCCGGGCGACCTCGTGCTGATGGTCGCCTACGGGGGCGGCATGACGTACGCCTTCACCCTGCTGCGCTGGTGACCCCGCCCCCGCCCCGCACGCCCGCACGCCCGCACGGAGGAAGGACGACAATGACCGGAGCCGACACCAACCCCAAAGTCGACACCGACACCGACACCGACGTCGACACCGATATCCACACCGACTTCGACATCGACGCCTATCTCGACCGGATCGGAGCCGAGCGGCCGAAGAGGCCGGACTACGAAGCGCTCTGCCATCTCCAGGAGCGCCATCTCATGACGGTCCCCTTCGAGACGCTCTCCTTCGCGGAGCGCGAGATACCCAACATGACGGACGAGTTCGTCTACGACAAGATCGTGCGACGCCACCGGGGCGGCGGCTGCGGCGAGCTGAACGCCGGGTTCGCGCTGCTGCTGCGGTCGCTCGGATTCCGGGTCGGCGCACTCGGCGGGCGCGTCCTGCACAACGGCCACGCGCCGTTCCGGGGCGTCCACAACGGCCATGTGCTGCTGCGGGTCGAGCTGGAGCGGTCGTACCTGGTGGACGTCGGCTTCCGCTGGGCCAGCCGCAGGCCGCTGCGGCTCACCGAGCGCGGAGTGCAGAAGGACGAGCACGGCGAGTACCGGCTCGTCCACACCCCGGAGGGCGACGTGGAGATGTTCCACGACGGCGTGCTGCGCTGGCGCGTGGAGCCGCACCCGCGGGACCTCGACGACTTCGAGACCGTCATGTGGTACTTCGCCACGTCGCCCGACGTGCACAGCGCGGGCCAGCTGTGGGCGTCCGTCGTCACGGAGACGGGCCGCGTCTCGCTGTTCAACCGGGTGCTCACCCACCACGGCGCCGGCGGCAAGGAGTCGCGGGTGCTCGCGACCGACGACGAGTTCAAGGCCGAGTTCGAGAAGTGGTTCGGGATCGCGCTGAGCAGCGTCCCGGACCTGCCGGAGTCCACGCACGGCATCTGAGGCAGCGATCCGCGGCAGCAAGGACGGAAACCGACCCGCGGCAGCAAGGACGGAAACCGACCCGCGGCGGCGAAGACGGAGACCGCGCCGCGGCAGCGAGCACAGAAAAGCGAGCACAGAAGGGGAGAACGTCATGAGCGGAAGGGTGCGGTGGGGCCTGCTTGTCACGGGGGCCTACGCGGACGTCGCGATGCGCGCGAACGCGGGCTCCCGGACGACGGAGTTCGTCGCGGTGGCGCACGACGACGCCGCGTCGGCGCGCGCCTACGCCGACCGGCACGGCCTGGCACGGGCGTACGGCACGTACGAGGAACTCCTCGCCGACGACGAGGTGGAGGCCGTCTTCGTCGCGGTCGACCCCGTGGGGCACGCCCCAGCGGCGATCCGCGCCCTGCGGGCGGGCAAGCACGTGGTCGTCGAGAAACCGCTGGCGCTGACCGCGAAGGACGCCGACGAGGTCTTCCGCGTCGCCGAGGAGGCCGGGCGCCTGTGCATGGAGGGCATCTTCTTCCGGCACCATCCCCGGACCCTGCTCGCGAAGCGGCTCCTGGGCGAGGGAGTGATCGGTGAACTCCGCTACCTCTACGCGGCCTGCACGGCCAACCTGCCGCCCGACTACTTCCGCCGCCACCGTGAGCTCGGCGGTGGCGGCCTGTTCGACCTGGGTGCCTTCACCCTGTCGGCCATCCGCTTCTTCGGCGGGAGCCCCGAGCGCGTGTACGCGGAGGAGGTGCGGCGCGACGGCGGGGCGGATCTGAACTTCTCGGCCCAACTGCGCCTGCCCGGCGACGTGCTCGCCCAGTTCGAGGTGGGCCAGGAGGTGTGCCGCGGCGACGCCCTGCACGTCGTCGGCACCACCGGCCGGTTCGTGCTCGACGACCCGTGGTTCAGCCGCGACGTCACCCACCTCGAACTGCAGCGCCAGGGGCCGCCGCCGCACGCCGACCCGGTCAGCGAGTACCTCCCCGTCGACCCCGAGGGCGCGTACGGGTGCGGCGGCACCTACGCCGTGTCGCGCATGCAGTTCGACGACGTCTCGCGGGCGGTCCTCGACGGCACCGAACCGCCCTTCGGCCGCGCCGACGCGGTGGAGCAGGCGGCGGTGATGGACGCGCTCCTGGAGTCGGGCGCGCACGCCAGGGCGGTGACGCTCGGGCGCTGAGCGCGCGCACGGGAAGAGCCGGCTCCTGCGGACGCCCGGCTGTACGACCCCCCACGGGGCCGTACAGCCGGGCGTCGCCGTTCCTGTGCCTGCGGCACACGTGCCCGTGCGTGTGCGTGTGCGTGCCTCAGCCCGAGCTCGTACGGGTGCCGGGCGCCCTGGTCGTCCGGCACCCACGGAATTGGCGGAACCTTTGCCACCGGTGTTCTCCGGGCACCACCCCCCGCCGGGAATCCGGGCGCGCGGACCCGCGGGGCACCGGCCGGCGCGTGCCCGGAAGCGGAGGCGGGGGGTCCCCCTCACCTCGGGGAGCCGGGAGGGTGCCCTGCCTACCTTGGCGACCGCGAACGGAAAAGGCAGTGTGGAGGCCGGAGTTCGGGGCCGCCGCAGGGGACCTGGCCGCCGCTCCCATCCCTCTCGCTTCTTTCCCTCGCTTCACTCCGCATTCCTCTTGTTCCTGTCATTCATCTCATTCCTCTGCTCTCTCCTCTCTCCTCTTCCAACGGTCAACGGGGGACCCATGAACGCTGTCGGTCACAGGTCTGTCCACGGTGCCGTCCAGTTCGGGAGCCGGGCGCTCACGCCCGCCACCTGGGACGAGCGTGTGTTCAACGAAATGAGCGCGGTGCTCTTCGCCTCGTTGCGCCGCAGCGACCAGCGCCGCAAGGGCGTCGACTACCTGCGCGGGCTGCTCGGGGCACAGGGGCGCAGATCGATCCGGAACATGGCGGCCATGCTCGGGGGTTCCGCCACCGAGCAGAGCCTGCACCATTTCGTCTGCAACTCCGGCTGGGACTGGATGACGGTGCGCGGAGCGCTCGCCCGCCACCTCGCCGAGCAGGCACCGCCGCTGGCGTACGTGGTGCGGCCGACGGTCATCCCGAAGGCCGGCGAGAACTCCGTCGGTGTGGACCGCAGCTATGTGTCGGAGCGGGGCCAGCTCGTCAACGCCCAGCAGGCCACCGGGGTCTGGTTCGCCTCCGAGGAGATGAGCGCCCCCGTCAACTGGCGCCTGCACCTGTCGGCCGCCTGGCTCGACGACCGCACCCGGCGCCGCCAGGCCTGCATCCCCGACGACGTGGGGGCGCCCGCGCCCGGCGGTGCGGCGGTGGAGGCGGCGGTGGAGGCGGTGCGCGGCTGGGGCCTCGCGCGGCGGCCCGTGGTCCTCGACGCCCGGCACCTCGACCTGGCGGCGGCCGTCGGGCGCTTCCGGGCCGCCGGTGTCCCGTTCCTGGCGCGGATCGGAGGCTCCCTGCACCTGGAGGCGACGGACCCGGGGCTGCGCGGCCGGCGCCCCGAGACCCGCTCCGCGGCGCAGATCATGGCGTCCGCGCGCGGCCAGGTGCGGCCCGTCCCGCTGCCCGCGTCCGGCCTCGACGGCGCGTGCGGGCTGAACCTGGCGGCCCTGGTGCGGGTGCGCCCCTCGCAGGCGGCGCGTCAGTTCGCCGGGCCCGGCGAACTGACGCTGCTCGGCGTGGGGGAGGGGCGCGGGCAGTGGCCCATGGAGCTGTGGCTGACCGACGCGACGCAGGCACGGGCCCACACCCTGGTGCGGCTGACCAAGCTCACCCGGCGCGTGGAGCACGACTTCCGCGAGACCGCCGACCGCCTCGGCATCCGCGACTTCACCGGCCGCTCCTACGGCGGCTGGCACCGCCACATGACCCTGGCCTCCGCGGCCCACGCCGTGAGCGTGCTCGGCACGGACCGGGCGCACGGCACGGCCACCGGCGCGGAGATCCACGCCGCGGCCAGCTAGGGCCTGTCGTCAGACTCCCTTCGTCGCCCGGAGGGCGGCCGCGTGGCGTCAGGTGCGTGCTCTCGGCGTGCCGGGCCCAGGCCCTCGTACTGGACGTACTTGGGTCTGGGCCCGGTGCGGCGAGAGTGCGTGCATGGCGTCACGTGGCAGGAGGGAGTCTGACGACAGGCCCTAGGTCCTGTCGTACACGGAGACGGCCCGTCCGGGGCGGGACGGGCCGTCGGTCTGTTTCCGCCTCCGCCTGAGCAAACCGCCCGAGAGCGGCTTGCCCGTGGGCGGTTTGCCCGTGAGCGGCTTGCTCGTGGGCGGCTCGCTGTGGGCGGACCGGTCACAGGTCGCGCAGGCGCGCGATGGTCCGCTCGGTGATCGCCTTGCTCTCGTGCAAGTACTTGGTGATGATGCGGAGTTCCTCCGTGCTGTAGGCGAGGCCCAGCTCGACGGCGTCCTCGATCGTCGGGCGGAACGCCTCGGCGATCTTCTTGCTCTTCTTGGCGGGGCGGACGATGACCTTGCGGCGGTCATGGGGGTCACGCTCGCGCGTCACGTACCCGTTGGCCTCCAGGCGGTCGATCACTCCCGTGACGGCGCCCGTCGTCAGATCGGTGACCTTGGCGATGTCCCCGGGGGAGACCGGGGAGTCGGCCGGAACGCTCTGGAGATAGGACATGATCCACGCGTCCGTCGGATGCATGGTGAGCGCGCGTGCGGTGGCCGCGTTCAGGGACAGGAAGGAGAGTCCCAGCTCCCGGCCCGCGACCATCACCTCCTTGAGCACCTCGTCCCGCTCCGCGTCCCCGGTGCTCTTGCCGGCGCTCTCGTGGTAGCTGCGCGGTGCCGAACTCATCTGTGTGGACTCACTGCTTGACATGACTCACGACCCAACTTACTTTCCTTAAGTCTTTGCTACCGAGATATTCTGCCCCTGAGATTCTTTACGGGTGAGGCTACAGGACGTCAGGAAAGGCTGGGAAGCTCCCATGACCGCCCCTACCGAGCAAGCCACGGAAGAAGTCCCGGACGGCACACCGGCCGCGGCGTTACAGGAGCCGGCGCCGGATCCGAAGCGCTGGTACGCGCTCGCCGTGATCCTCTGCGCGGCCTTCATGGACCTGCTCGACGTGACCATCGTCAATGTCGCGATCACGAGCATCCAGAAGGACATCGACGCCGGCTACTCCGCGATCGCCTGGATCACGGCCGGCTACACACTCGCCTTCGCCGCCCTGCTCATCACCGGCGGTCGCCTCGGCGACATCTACGGCCGCAAGCGCATGCTGCTCATCGGCCTCGGCGGCTTCACCGCCGCCTCCGTGCTGTGCGGCGTCGCGCCCGACCCGGCCCTGCTGACCGGGGCGCGGATCGCCCAGGGCGCGACCGCGGGGCTGATGATCCCCCAGGTCCTGTCCCTCATCCACGTCACGTTCCCGAGGGACGAGCGCGGCAAGGTCCTCGGCACCTACGGCGGCATCGCGGGCCTCGCGCTCGTCCTCGGCCCGGTCATCGGCGGCGTGCTCGTCAGCGCCGACCTCCTCGGCCTGGCGTGGCGGCCGATCTTCCTCGTCAACATCCCCCTCGGCGTCGTCACGTTCGTCGCGGCGCTGCTGTACGTGCGCGAGTCCAAGGCGCCCGACGCGCCGCGGCTCGACCTGGTGGGCGTCCTGATGGCCACGACGGCCGTGCTGATGCTCGTCTACCCCCTCAACCAGGGGCGCGACCTCGGCTGGCCCCTGTGGACGTTCGCGATGATGGCGGGCTCGGCCGTCGTCCTGATGGTCTTCGTCGGGTACGAACGCCGGCTGATCGCCCGAGGCGGCACCCCGCTGATCCCCCTGAGCCTGTTCCGCACCCGCAGCTTCGCCGGCGGCTTCAGCGTCAACCTGCTGTACAGCGTCGCCTACGGCACCTTCTTCCTGATGTGGTCCCTGTACATGCAGACGGGGCTCGGCTGGTCGCCCCTGCGCTCGGGCCTCACCGCGCTGCCGATGTTCCTCGGCCTGATGGTCACGGCCGCCCTCGCGGGCGACCTGCTCACCCCGAGGTTCGGGCGCAAGGTCCTCTTCGCGGGCGGCGCCCTGCTCGTCACGGGGGCGCTGTTCTTCGTCCTGGTCAGCGGTCACTACGGCCCGGACATCAGCTCCTGGCACATGGTCGCCCCGCTGTTCGTGTTCGGCCTCGGCATGGGAGCGGTGGTCGCCCCGGTGGTCGACTTCGCCCTCACCGACGTACCGCACAAGGACGCGGGCTCCGCGTCGGGCGTGCTCAACACCTCCGGCCAACTGGGCCTCGCCGTCGGCATCGCCATGGTGGCCGTCGTCTTCCTCGGCGTGCTGCCCGGACAGTCCGGCAAGGGCGTCGACGCGGCCGAACCGGCGATCCGGCACGAGCTGACGGCGGCCGGCGTCACCGACCGCGCGGCCCAGGACGACATCCTCGCGGGCTACCGGACCTGCACCGAGGACCGCCTCGGCGAGCCCGACGCGGACGCCGTGCCCGAGAGCTGCCGCGGCCTGCCCGCCGGAGTCACCGAGGGGCAGTCCACGGCGGTCCTGCGAGCCCTGGAGGACGCCGGACCCGACGTCAGGGCCGAGACCTTCGCCCGGTCCTTCGGACGCGGACTGCTCTACTCCGCCGCCCTGTTCGTGATCATGACCGTCATCATGGTCGCGCTGCCGCGGACGGCGAGGCCCCAGGAAACCTGACGGCGCCGACCGCGCATCCCGACCGCGGATCCCGGCGTTGATCGCTGCTCTGTAGACTTGCCCGATCACGTTGCACGAAGGCATGCGGGACAAGACGCAGCACGGCCCCAGCGACCCTCGCTCTGTCGCTCAGCCGCACCTTGCCGACGGAGCGTCCACTGCGCACAGCACGGAGTGTGATGTCTCAAGTCACCGCCAACTTAAGTGGCGTTCACACCTATCTGGAACTTCTGGCGGCGAGAGCGCCCCGCAGCGCGTTCAGCCGGCCCACGACGGACGCGCGGCGCGGCGGCGCCCCGCCGCACGTCCTCGACGAACTGGAGCGTGCCAAGGAACTCGCCCTGGGCATCGAACAGCGCACGACCGATCTGGACCGCCGCAAGAACGAACTGGCCGTCCTCATCGACACCGCCCGCGAACTGGCCGAGCAGGAGGACCTGGACGCGCTCCTGACGGCCATGGTGCGCCGCTCGCGGCTGCTCCTGCACTGCGACATGGCGTGGGTGATGCTCCTCGACCTCTCCGGCCAGGACAGCGTGTGCGTCCGGGCCAACGACGGGGCCATCGCCGACCGCAACGGCACGGCCCGCATCCCCGCGTGGCAGGGCCTCAGCGCCATCGGCTCCGTCGCCAGGTCGGCCGTGTGGACCGGCGACTATCTGCGCGACGACACCATCCAGCGGTCCGAGCAGGTCGAGTCCATCGTCCTGGAGGAGGGCCTCACCGCCGTCCTCGCGGTGCCGCTGCGCGTCGGTGACAACGTCGTCGGTGTCCTCTTCGGCGGCGACCGCGGCCCGCGCTCCTACACGGCCGACGAGGTGGCGCTGATGTCCACCCTCGCCGACTACGGCTCCGCCGCCGTGAAGTGGCTGCGGGCCGTGACGTGCACCCACGGCCGGGTCGCCGACCTCACCACGGAGGTCGACCGGCTGCGGGCCCGCGACCGGAGCCGGCAGCAGACCGCCGACCGCGGCGGCAGGCTCCTCGAACTCGCCACCGAGGGCATCGACACGGCCGCCTTCGCCACCGCCGTGAGCGAGGCGCTCGGCGGCTCGGTGTGGCTGCGCGGCGAGCGGGACGACGTCGTCGCCCACTCCGGCCGTCCCTGGGAGGGCGACGAGGAGGAACTCGCCGCCGCCACCTTCACGGCCCGCTCCGAGCAGCGCAACGTCGAGCTGCCCGGCGGCGTCACCGTCGCACCCGTACGCGTCAACGACCAGGACCTCGGGGCGCTCGTGCTCCGCTGCCACGAGGCGTACCGCAAGCCCGACCCGGCCCTGGTCCGCTACGCCGTCCGGGCCGCGGGCATCCTCGCCGTCCTGAACCGCAGCGGCGAGTCGGACGACCGCAAGGTCCGCGACGAGGCGCTGGAGGACCTGATCAACGGGTTGCCGTCCAGCCGCCGCTGGCATCGGCGGCTCCAGCGCCTCGGGATCGACCTGAGCACCCGGCACGCGGTGATCGTCACCCGGGTGCAGGTCGGCGACCGGCACCGGCTCTCGACGTGGGCGTCCACCTTCGTCTGGCTCCGCGGGGGCGCCAAGACGATCCACGACGGGCACCTGATCCTGCTCCTACCGCACGCCGATCCGAGGGAGGCCGCCCGGGACGTGATGCAGCGGCTCGGCGAGATGATGGGCAGGCCGGTGCCCGCGGGCGCGGCATCCGCCCACGGCGGGCCCAAGGAGCTGATCGCCGCCTATCAGGAGGCGGTGGTGTGCCTGGACGTCCTGACGGGCCTCGGCAAGGAGGACACGGCGACGCCCGCCACGGTCGACGAGCTCGGCTTCGTCGGCATGCTGCTCGGCGGCAACCGCGACATCGGGGCGTTCATCGAGCAGACCCTCGGCCCGATCATCAGCTACGACGAGCAGCGCTCCACCAACCTCGCCGCCACCCTGGAGGCCTACTTCGCGGCGGGCGCGAGTCCCACCCACGCGGCCGAGGCGCTGCAAGTGCACCCGAACACGGTGGGCCGCCGCCTGGAGCGCATCGGGCAGCTCCTCGGCCCCGACTGGCAGCAGCCGGGACCGTCCCTCGAACTCCAGCTCGCGCTGCGCCTGCACAAGGTGGGCAGGTCGCTGGACGGGCGCCCGGCACCCGGGGCACAGACCGGCTGAACCGCACCGCGGGCACCACTGCGAGCACGACCGCGGGCACGACCGCGGGCACGACCGCGGGCACGACCGCGGGCACACAAGAAGGGGCCCGGTCCCCGGCGGAACCTCCCGCCGGGGACCGGGCCCCTTCGGCGCCGTCAGCGCCGTCCGTGCCGTCAGTGCTTTTCGAGGTCGACCCTCGGCAGCACCTTCGCCAGGGGCGCCGGCAGCCACCAGGCCCGCTTGCCGAGCAGCTGCATCACGGCCGGCACGATCAGGCACCGGATGACGAGGACGTCCACGAAGATGGCCACCGCCATGCCGAAGCCGAGCTGCTGGAGCATCCGCTCCGGGCTCAGCATGAAGGAGCCGAACACCACGACCATGATGGCGCCCGCGGCGATGATGACCGACCCGGTGTGCCCGAGGCCCTCACGGACCGCGACCGTCGGATCCTTGGCGCGCTGCCACTCCTCCTGGATCCGCGACACCAGGAAGATCTCGTAGTCCATCGACAGGCCGAAGACGATGGCGAAGATGACGACCGGCAGATACGCCTCGATCGGTCCCGGCTCGACGCCGAACATCCCGTGCTGGAACACCAGGGAGATCGCGCCGAGCGCCGCCCCGATGCTCAGGAGGTTCAGGAGCGCCGCCTTCAGGGGGATGAGCACCGAGCGGAAGACCACCATCAGGAGCACCAGGGAGAGCCCGACCACGATGGCCATGAAGACCGGCATCCGGTCGGCGACCTTCGCGGAGTAGTCCTCGCTGGCCGCGGTGGCGCCGCCGACCAGATAGCGGGCGCCCGTCTCCTCGGCGGCCCGCGGCAGGACGTCGTCGCGCAACCGGTCGACGAGGTCGGAGGTGCCCTCGTCCTGCGGCGAGCTCGTCGGGAACGTCATGACCGTGGCCACGTTCGCGTCGTCCGTGGGCAGCGGCCCGGTGGCGGCGGCGACGCCCTTGGTGCCGTTCAGGGTCTTCGCGA
Organism: Streptomyces typhae; assembly: GCF_009755605.1. GTDB lineage: Bacteria > Actinomycetota > Actinomycetes > Streptomycetales > Streptomycetaceae > Streptomyces > Streptomyces typhae. Next base: position 23,187 of record NZ_WPNZ01000033.1, on the reverse strand, counting down.
TGGCCGCGGCGGGCTTCCCGGCGCCGTTCTCGCCCTCGACGACCACGTACAGCGGGCCGTTGAAGCCCGGACCGAAGCCCTGGGACAGCAGGTCGTAGGCCTGGCGGCTGGTCGAGTCGGGCTTGTCGTTGCCCGCGTCCGTGAAGCCGAGGCGCAGACTCAGCGCCGGGAACGCCAGCGCGCAGGTCACCACGAGCCCGGCGATGAGCACGGCCAGCGGCTTGCGCTGCACCCGGGTGGCGAACGCGCGCCAGCCCGTGCCCGCCGCCGGGCGCCGCTTGGCGGCCCGCTTGGCGTCCCGCGTGGCGAACTGCCGGGCGAAGCGCTTGCCGAAGATGCCGAGCAGCGCGGGCAGCAGCGTGAGCGAGGCGAGCAGCGTCACCAGGACCGTGAGCGCCACCGAGAGCGCCATGCCCTGCAACGAGCCGAGACCGAGCGCGACCAGGCCGAGCAGCGCCAGGATGACCGTGGAGCCCGCGAAGAACGCGGTGCGCCCGGCGGAGTCGAGGGCCTTGACCGTGGCGTCCTCGTGGCTATCGCCACGGGCGAGTTCGCTGCGGAAACGGGCGAAGATCAGCAGCGCGTAGTCGATGCCGACGCCCAGGCCGACCAGCATCATCACGTACGGCGTGTAGTCGGCGATGGTGACGAAGTGCGAGGCGACCACGATCACCGCGAGCGTCGAGCCGACGGCGAACAGCGCGGTGATGATGGGCAGTCCGGCGGCGATCAGGGTGCCGAACATGAACACCAGGATGACGAGCGCGAAGACCAGGCCGATCATCTCGCCCATGCCGCCCTCGCCGGCGGCGAGCTTGCGGGCGGCGCCGCCGCCCAGTTCGGCCTGCAGGCCCTGTCCCTCCACCGTCTTGACGGCGTCCAGGATGCGTTCGGTGTCCCCGCGCGGCATGTTGGCCGAGGTGACGTCGAGGACGACCGTCGCGTAGCCGATCCTCCCGTCTGCGGAGATGGCGGCCTTGTCCTCGTAGAGGCTGCGCACCTGGGTCACCTTGGGCAGCTTCGCGACCTCGGCGAGCATCTTGTCGACGCGGTCCTGGACCGCGGGCTCGCGCAGCCCGTCCTTGTCGTGCAGCACGACCTGGAGGCTGTCGCCCGTCTTGGTCTCGCTGCTGCGGTCCAGGAGGTCGGATGCCGCCTGCGACTCGGTGCCGGGCAGCGTGTAGTTCTCGCGGTAGTCGTCGCCGCCGGACGCGGCGCCCCAGACGCCGACGAGCACGACGACCCACAGGGTCAGCGCCAGCCAGCGGCGGCGGTGCGCGAACCGGGCGGTCCGGGCGAACACGCCGGGCCTCGCGGGTGGCGAGGCACCCGCCTCCCGGCTGTCGAGGGGCTTCTCGGTCAGGGCCATGTGACTCTCTCCCGTACGGGTGCTGGATGGGCAAGGTGAGCAGGACAGAAGGGGCAGGGCGACGCGTCAGAACAGCGACGTCGGCTGGAGGCCGCCGCCGCGGCGCACCAGGCGCCACAGCCACAGGTGGGCGCCCGCGAGCAGCGGCAGGACGACCAGGGACACCGGCACCAGGAGCTTCAGGGAGGTGTCGCTCGCCGCGTGCTCGGACAGCGGGAGCCGCGCACCGGCGAGGACCGCCAGGGTGGCGATCACCACCGAGGTCAGCGCGAAGGGGTACCGGGCGCGCCCGGTGAGGCGCAGCGCGCGCTGGAGCGGCGCGCCGGTGAGCCGCAGCGTGGCGAACGCCAGGCCGTGGGCGAGGAAGAGCAGCAGGACGAACAGCGTGGTGAGCGCGCCGAGGCCGGGCGAGGTCGGCTCGGTCGGGGAGTCGTTGAGCAGGGAGGCGAGCACCCAACCCCAGCTGCCCGCCGCGACCCAGCTGCCGCCCGCGACCAGCCAGTCCGCGGCGGCGGGGCCGCCCGTGACGCGCCACCACAGACCGGCGTCGCGCACGACCCAACCGGCGACCAGCGGCACGAAGACCGGCAGCAGCCCGCTGAGGACGTCGCCCTCCAGCTCGGGGAACGCGCCGATGAAGACTCCCACCGACGCGACCAGCCAGACCTCGTTGGCCAGGAACAGGGGCGCCATCGTGGAGGTGACGTGCTGTCTCTCGTCACGGCCGCGGCCCAGGTAGGGCGCGAGCATGCCGAGCCCGATGTCGGCACCGCCGAGGACGAAGTAGCCGGCGAAGAAGAAGCCGAGCAGGGTGGTTGCGAGCGTGTCCATGAGCGTGGTGCCTCCTCAGTACGCCGTGACGGCGGGCGCGGGTTCGGTGGATACGGCGGCGGGCTGCTGCTCCCGCGGCCCTTCGCGGACCGCCCGCAGCAGCACCCACCAGTGGCCCACGACCAGCGCCAGGAACAGCGGCACGAAGACGATCAGGGACAGCCACATGCGGCCCGTCGAGACCTGGGAGACGGCGTCCTCGGTGCGCAACAGGCCGTAGACGATCCAGGGTTGGCGGCCCGCCTCGCGGAACACCCAGCCCGCGATCATCGCCACGTACGGCAGCGGCACCAGGATCATCAGGAACAGGTGCCAGCGCCGCGACTTCACGGCCAGGCGCCGGAAGGAGGCGAGGACGACACCGGCGAGGGCCGCGACGATCAGCACGACGAACACGAGGACCATCAGGAGTCCCGCGCCGCGGGTCAGCGCCTCGGGCGGCACGTAGTCGCCGGGGCCGAAGCGCTGCACCATCTCGGCCTGAAGCTTCGCCATCTCGGCCTTGTCGTCGTCGAAGACGGCGGCCTTCATCGGCTGCCACTCCTCCGTCTCGCCGAACTGCATGCCGCCGAAGGCCACCGTGACGAGGAGCGCGGGCACGCCGGCGAACACCCCGATGCGCAGCGACCGCCGCAGCAGGCCGTCCGGGTCGGCGGTGCCCTTGCGGTAGTGGTAGGCGCTCACCCCGGCCATGAACACGGCGGCGGTCAGCAGGGAGCCGCCGAGGATGTGGCCGAACGCGAGCAGGGTGCTCGGGTTGGTGAGCAGCTCGGCGGTGTCGGCCAGTTCGAGGGTGCCGTCGGCCCGCTTCGCGTAACCGGTGGGCCGGCTCAGGAAGCCGTTGGTCACGAGGACCCAGTAGGCCGACAGGTAGGCGGTGAGGGTGACCACCCACAGCACCCCGAGGTGCACCCACTTGTTGAAGCGGCCCCAGCCGAGCATCCACAGGGCCAGGAAGGTCGATTCGACGAAGAACGCGAGGACGGTCTCCAGGGCGAGCGAGGAGCCGAAGACGTCCCCGGCGAACTTGCCGAGGCCGCTCCACGCCATCCCGAACTGGAACTCCATCACGAGGCCCGTGACGATGCCCACGGCGTAGTTGATGACGTAGAGCCGTCCCCAGTAGCGCACCATGCGCAGATGGACGGGTTGCCCGCCGCGGAGCGTCGCGCGGGTCTGCAGCACGGCGAGCACGGTGGCGAGGCCGATGGTCAGGGATACGAAGAGGAAGTGGCCGCCGGCGGTGAGTGCGAACTGCCAGCGGGCGAGGTCGACGGTCTGTGATTCCACGCTGCTACCTTCCGCGGGAGGTGCGCCCCGCCGCGTCGGCCGCCGGTGGACACCTCGTGTACTCCCCGGGTGGGGGCTCGGCGGGGCGTTACGCCCCCGGTAGTGCCGGGTCCTGCCGGGTCCTGCCGGAGCGGGCCGGATCCTGCCGGAGCGGGCCGGACATGACGCCGCCCTCCCGCGCGGAGGGAGCGCGGGAGGGCGGCGTGGGCCGGCATCCGGGGGATCGATGCCGGGGTCTCGGCGGGGGCCGGTCCTTCTCCGGGACGTGCCGGGGGATCAGTCCTTCTCCAGGGCGTGCGTGCCAGTCGGCCCTTCTCCAGGGCGTGCGTGCGAGTCAGCCCTTCTCCAGGACGTACTTGAGGTGCTCGACGGTCGCGCGGACGTCGGCGGCCAGCTTCGCGTTCCACTCGCGGACGAAGCGCTCACGGCCGCCCTCGTCCAGGCCCGCCGAGAAGATCTTCGCCAGGCCCTCGGTCAGCCGCCCCAGGCGGTAGTGGTGGGTCAGCAGCGAACCGCCCGCCACCGCCTCGATCTCGAAGGACCAGGTGCTCTCCTGGCGGTTGCGCGCGCTGTCGAGGACGACCCAGCGGAACACCTTGCCGGGCACGGCCTCGACGACCTCGGCCTCGGTCCGCCAGGAGCCACGGACGACCGGCGCCCAGGCGACGGGTTCCGCCGAGCGTTCGTTGTCGCCGCGGAAGACGGAGCCCACCTCGCGGGGCACCCCGCGCACCCAGGTGCCGCCCCGGCACTCGACGCTCCACTCGGCGCTGCGGGCGAGATCGCTCACCGTGTCGTAGACCTTGTCGGGCGGTACCGCCACGAAGGTCTCCGCGCGCACGTCGAATGTCGTGACGCCTTCACGTGTGTAGTCGGTCATGCCGGAATCCTGTCCGTCGTGCCGGTGACCCGCGCGTAATCGCGTGCACCGTGCAGCCAGTCGACCATTTCGTACAATTGCTCACTGGACAGCGCGGAGAGCGCCGCATTGCGTCGTGCCGCGGCCGCGCCCACCGGGTGGTACACCTGGCGGCCCAATTCCCGTGCCACCCATTGGGCTTTGGCGGTCCGGGGACGGCGGCGCACGTTGTAGGCCTTCAGGGCCCTTTCGATCCCGACCGGTGCGAGCGGTCCGCCGCTGTCGCGGCGGTCCGCGTCCCCGAGGAGATCGGCGAGGAGCACCGCGTCCTCCAGGGCCTGGCAGGCGCCCTGGGCCGCGTACTGGAGCATGGGGTGCGCCGCGTCGCCGAGCAGGGCGACGCGGCCGTCCACCCAGTCGTCGACGGGCGCCCGGTCGCACAGCACCCACCGGCGCCAGTCGTCGCCGAGGTCGAGCAGCCGCCGGGCGGCGGGGCTCAACTCCGGGAACTGCGCGCGCACCAGGGCGCGCCCGGCCGGGACGCCGGTGACGGCCTCGGTGGCGCCGTCGTCGCGGGTGGCCGCGAGGTTGAGCAGGCGGCCGCCGCTGATCGGATAGTGCACGAAGTGCCACTTGGGGCCCGCCCACAGGGACACGGAGTTGGAGCGCAGCTCGGCGGGGACCCGCTCCATGGGGATCACGGAGCGGTAGATGGTGTGCCCCGACACCTGCGGCGCGCCGTCGCCGATCAGGCGGGCGCGGACGGCGGAGCGCAGCCCGTCGGCGCCGAGCACCGCGTCGGCGGTCAGCCGCAGGTCCCCGGCGAGCAGGACGGTCGCCCCCGCCGGGTCCTGTTCGTAGCCGACGACATGGGAGCCCGTCAGGAGCTCGACGTTGGGCAGCGGACGGCAGGCTTCGAGGAGCGGCAGGTAGAGGTCCGTGCGGTGCACCACGGCGTACGGATTGCCGTAGCGGTCGCGGTAGGACTCGGTGAGCGGCATGGAAGTGATCCGCTCGCCGGTGGTGCCGTCGAACAGGCGCAGTTCGTCGATGAACACGGCACGGGCGCGCACCGCGTGGCCCACGCCGAGCCGGTCGAGGGCGTGGAAGGCGTTCGGGGCCAACTGGATGCCCGCGCCCAGTTCGGAGAACTCCTCGCGGCGCTCCAGGACCGTCACGCGGTGCCCGCGCCGGGCCAGGCCCAGCGTGACGGCCAGGCCGCCAATGCCGCCGCCGACTACCACTATGTGTGACATCGCACTCCTCCTGCGGGCGGTCCCGCCAGTGGTCGTGGGGGTCTACTCGGTGGCCGCCGCGGCCCGGTGAGCCCCTGTGGCCGCCGCGGCCGTGGGGGCGTCGCCGTCCGGCGGGCCGGGCCGCCGGGTGCCGGGGCGCACGACGAGCCGCCTGCCGCGCAGTTCGCCCCGCTCCATCCGGCGGTGCGCCTCGGCCAGGGCGTCGAGCGGGACGTGCTCGGTGCGGCGGGGCCGCAGCCGGCCCGCGGCGAGCAGCCGGTTGACCGTGTCCGCCGCGGCGGCGAGTTCGGCGGTCGTGGCGTGCGAGATGACGAAGCCGAGCACGGACGCGTCCTTCATGTAGAACGGCCCGACGGGGAACACGGGGCGTGCCGCGACCCCGGCGAGCAGGACGATCCTGCCGCGCGGGGCGAGCAGGTCCACGGCACCGGTGAGATCGTTGGTCCCGTACGAGTCCACGTACACGTCCGCCCCGGACGGGCAGGCGCCGCGCAGCCGCCCCGGGAGGTCGGGGTCCCGGTAGTCGAAGACCTCGGCGGCTCCGAGGGAGCGCACATACGCGGCGTCACCCGCCGACGCCGTGCCCACCACGCGGGCGCCCGCGTCGACGGCCAGGGTGACCAGGGCGCTGCCCACGTTGCCCGCGGCCCCGGCCACGAGGACGGTCTCGCCCGGCCGCACCCGGGCGTGCGTGCGCAGGGCCAGATACGCGGTGCCCGCCGGGTGCAGCACGGCCACCGCGGTCGCGGTGTCCACGCCCGGCGGCAGGTGGTACAGCCGGTCGGCGGGGACGGCGGCCAGCTCGGCGGCGGCGCCCTGCCGCCCGCCGTGCCCGAGGCTGTTGCACCACACCCGGTCGCCGGGTGCGAAGCCCGGCGCGCCGGTACCGGCCTCGCGGACGGTGCCGACCAGGTCGCGGCCGACCACGAGGGGCAGCGGCAGCGGCGTACGGAACACACCGGACCGCACGAAGGTGTCGACGGGGTTGACGGTGGTGGCGGCGACCTCGACCAGGACGTCGGTCGGGCCGGGCCGGGGGTCGGGGAATTCGGCGCAGCGGATTTCGTCCGGTGCGCCGAGTCGCTCGATGAAGGCGGCACGCATGAGGGGCAGCATGCAGGGAATTGCGCCGGGGCTGTGCGAAGCCCGCCGGAATGCGTCAGGTCCGGTTCCGAAAAGGGAAAAGGGAAAGGGCAGGCGTAGGCGGCCCACCGTCGCGCGTACGCCGCCGACTTGACGGACCCGCTCGTTCTCCGTTGACCGGTCTCCGCCGTCACTTGCGATGATCCGGGGAAATTCCGGACCGCATTGGAGTATCCATGAGCAGCGGATGGAGCAGCAGATCCGTGGAGATCTGCATTGTCGGCGGCGGTCCGAGGGGACTGTCCGTCCTGGAACGGCTGTGCGCGAACGAACGGCACGCTCCGACCCGCGCCTCGGTCGTCGTGCACATCGTCGACCCGGCGGCGCCCGGCGCGGGCGGCGTGTGGCGCACCGACCAGTCCCGACACCTGCTGATGAACACGGTCGCCTCGCAGGTCACCGTGTTCACCGACCGGAGCGCCCGGATCGAGGGGCCGATCGAGCCGGGGCCGAGCCTGTACGAGTGGGCCCGGGAGCTCGCCCTGCTCGGTGCCGACAGCGGCGGTGCCGGCAGCGGCGGTGCCGAAAGCGGCGGTGCCGACAGCGGCGGCGTCGAGGAATGGGCGCTCGCCGAGGCGCGTTCGCTCGGCCCTGACTCCTATCCGACGCGGGCCTTCTACGGGCACTACCTCCACGACTGCTTCCGGCGCGTGGTGGACAGCGCCCCGGCGCACGTCCGGGTGCGTGTCCACCCCTCGCGGGCCGTCGCCATGGCCGACACCCACGGGATCGCCGGCGGCCCCCAGGGCGTACGCCTCGCCGACGGCACCCGGCTGCACGACCTCGACGCGATCGTGCTGACCCAGGGGCACGTGCCCACCAGGCTGACGCCGCGCCAGGAGCGGACGGCGGCCCTCGCCCGCATCCACTACCTGACCTACCTCACCCCCGCCAACCCGGCCGACGTCGACCTGGACGCGATCGGTCCCGGCGAGCCGGTGCTCGTCCGCGGCCTGGGGCTCAACTTCTTCGACTACATGGCCCTGTTCACGCACGGCCGGGGCGGCGTGTTCGTGCGCGCCGACGACGGCGGGCTGCGCTACCGCCCGTCGGGCCGCGAGCCCCGGATCTTCGCCAGTTCACGGCGCGGGGTCCCCTACCACGCCCGCGGCGAGAACCAGAAGGGCGCCCACGGCCGCCATCTGCCGCGGCTGCTGACCGCCGAGTACATCGCGGGGCTGCGGGCGCGGTCGGCGAGCGGTGAGCGGCTGCGGTTCACCACCGACCTGTGGCCCCTGATCCGCCGGGAGACCGAGAGCGTCTACTACGCCACCCTCCTGACGTCCCTCGGCCGCGCCGCCGATGCCGGGCCGTTCACGGACCGGTACCTGGCGCTCGGCCGGAGCGGCGACGCGGGCCTGTCCAATGCGGCGGCCCTGCCCGGCGAGGAAGCCCCGTCCGCCGGAGCGGCGACGGACGCGCTGCTCGACGCGTACGGCATCGCGCCCGAGGACCGCTGGGACTGGGAGCGGGTGGCGACGCCGCTGGCCCGTGCCCGGTTCGCCGACCGCGCCGAGTTCCGTACGTGGCTGCGCGCCCACCTGGTGCGCGATGTGGCGGCCGCCCGCGCGGGCAACGTCGACGGCCCCCTCAAGGCCGCCCTCGACGTGCTGCGCGACCTGCGCAACGAGATCCGTGTCGCCGTCGACCACGGCGGCCTGGAGGGCAACTCGCACCGCGACGACCTGGAGGGCTGGTACACCCCGCTCAACGCCTTCCTGTCCATCGGCCCGCCCGCCTCGCGCATCGAGGAGATGATCGCGCTCATCGACGCGGGCGTGCTCGAACTCACCGGGCCCGGCACGGAGATACGCTTCGACGCCGCCGACCCCTCCTTCGTCGCCGAGTCCAGCACGGTGCCGGGGCCCCCGGTCCGCGCCAGGGCGCTGATCGAGGCCCGGCTGCCCGACCCCGACCTGCGCCGCACCGAGGACCCCCTGCTGCGCCACCTCCTCGCCACCGAGCAGGCGGCCCCCTACCGCGTCCCCGGCGACTGCGGCACCAGCTACGAGACGGGCGGCCTCGCCGTCAGCGAGCGCCCGTACCACCTCCTCGACTCGCGCGGCCGCAGCCACCCGCGGCGCTTCGCCTTCGGCGTCCCCACCGAGTCCGTGCACTGGGTGACGGCGGCCGGCATCCGCCCCGGCGTGGACTCGGTGACCCTCGGCGACTCCGACGCCGTCGCCCGCGCCGCCCTGGGCCTGCCACCGGCGACCCGGGTCCCCGGCGAGGTGCGCCCGGCCGCGGCCGACACCGACCTGCTCGGGGTGATCGTGTGACGGGGGCGGACGGTACGCGGAACACCGGACTCCTGCCCGGCGTCATGGGCGACACGGGACTCCCGCCCGACGCCACGAGCGACACGGGACTCCCGCCCGGCGCCACAGGCGACACCGGACTGCTCTCCCCGGTCCGCGCGGGCACCCCCGCGGAGGCGGCCACAGGCGACGTGGCGTGGGTGCGGGCCATGCTCGACGCGGAGGCCGCCCTCGCGCGGGCCCAGGCCCGGCTCGGGGCCGTGCCCGCGGCGGCCGCGGACGCCATCGGGCGGGCCGCGGCGCGCGCCGCCCTCGACGTGCGGGCCCTGGCCCTGGCCTCGCGGGAGACCGCCAACCCGGTGGTCGGCCTGGTGCGGGCGTTCACCGAAGTGGTCGCGGACCTCGACCCCGCCGCCGCGGACCATGTGCACCGGGGCTCCACCAGCCAGGACGTGTTCGACACCGGCGCCATGCTGGTGGCCGCCCGTACGCTGCGCATCGTCCGCGCCGACCTGGAGCGCTGCGTGGCCGCACTCGGCGCCCTCGCCCGCGCCCACCGTGACACCCCGATGGCGGGCCGCACCCTCGGCCTTCAGGCCGTGCCCACCACCTTCGGCCTGAAGGCGGCGGGCTGGCGCGAACTGCTGCGGGACGCGACCCTGCGCGTCGACCGGCTGCTCGACGGCGGCCTGCCGGTGTCCCTGGGCGGCGCGGCGGGCACGCTCGCCGGGTACCTGGAGTACGCCCGCGTCGACGGTGCCGCCGTCCCCGGCGACGACTACCACGACCGGCTCGCCGCCGCGTTCGCCGCCGAGACCGGGCTCGCCGTGCCGGTCCTGCCCTGGCACTCGCTGCGCGCACCCGTGGCCGACCTCGCCTCCGTGCTGGCCTTCACCTGCGGCGCCCTCGGCCGCTTCGCCGTGGACGTGCAGTCGCTGGCACGCACCGAGGTCGCCGAGGCCGCGGAGGCGCCGGTCGCCGGACGGGGCGGATCGTCGGCCATGCCGCACAAGCAGAACCCGGTCCTCTCCACGATGATCCGCGCCGCCGCGCTCCAAGTACCTGCCATGGCAGGAGCCCTGACGCAGTGTCTGGTCACCGAGGACGAGCGGTCGGCAGGCGTCTGGCACGCCGAGTGGCTGCTCCTGCGCGAGTGCCTGCGCCTCACCGGCGGCGCCGCGCACACCGCGGCGGAGCTGGCCGAGGGGCTCCGGGTGGACCCGGACCGGATGCGCGCCAACCTGGACCTCACCGGCAGCCGCCTGGTCTCCGAGCGGATCGCGGCCCGGCTCGCGCCCCACGTGGGCAAGGCCGCCGCGAAGCACCTGCTCACCGAGGCCACCTCGACCGCCGCCCGGACAGGCCGCCCGCTCCCCGAGACCCTCGCCGAACTCCCGGACCTCAAAGCCCACTTCGGCGCCGGGGAACTGGCCGAGCTGTGCGACCCGACCGCGTATCCCGGCGCCGCGGGCCCCCTGGTGGACCGCGCCCTGACGCCCTGACGCCCCCTCGTTCCCCCTGCCGTACCTCCGGAGGTAACGCATGACCAACGGCAAGCCGGTCTTCCCGTGGGGACCCGGCCCCAGCTTCTCCTTCGAGTTCTTCCCGCCCGCCGACGACAAGGGCCGCCGCACCCTGTGGCGGGCGCTGCGCGAGGTGGAGGCGCTGTCTCCCGCGTTCGTGTCCGTGACGTACGGCGCGGGCGGCTCGTCCCGCGACGGCACCATCGGCCTCAGCGCGCGGATCGCGGCCGGGACGACGATGCGGCCCGTGACCCACCTGGCGGCGGTCGGGCACTCGAAGGACGAACTGCGCCACGTCCTCTCCCGGCTGGCCGACGCCGGGGTCCGTGACATCCTGGCCCTGCGCGGCGATCCGCCTGCCGACCCGCGCGGCCCCTGGACCCGCCACCCCGAAGGCGTCGAGTACGCCGCCGAGCTGGTCTCCCTGATCAAGGAGTGGGGGGACTTCACGGTCGGCGTGGCGGCGTTCCCCGAACGGCATCCGCGCTCACCGGACTGGGACAGCGACGTCAGGCACTTCGTCGCCAAGTGCCGCGCCGGTGCCGACTACGCCATCACACAGATGTTCTTCCACGTCGATGACTATCTGCGGCTGCGTGACCGGGTCGCCGCGGCGGGCTGCGAGACCCCGATCATCCCGGAGATCATGCCCGCCACGGACGTCCGGCAGATCAGCCGCTTCGCCGAGCTGAGCAACGCCGCGTTCCCCGAGGACCTCGCCCACCGCCTGGAGGCTGCCCGCGACGACCCGGCCGAAGGCCGCCGCATCGGTGTCGGCTTCGCCACCGCGATGGCCGCACGCCTCCTCGCCGAAGGCGCCCCCGGCCTGCACTACTGCACCCTGAACCGCCCCCGCGCGGCCCTGGACATCCACCGCGACGTCCTGGGGTCGGCCACCCGAGCAGTCCCGTCACGACGCCTCTGACCTGCGTCTTCCCTGGTCCGGGCGCGGCTCGATATGCGCCCGGACCCGAGGGAGGGGACAGTGAGGAGCGTCGGCCGCAGCCCGGTCGGCACCGCCGTCCAGGGAGAGTGTGCATCGTGGGCAAGGGCAAGAAGCTCAGCAAGGGCGACGAGGTCACCTGGCGCAGCCATGGGCAGACCGTTCCCGGGAAGGTGAAGAGGAAGATCACAGAACGCGCCGACGTGGCGGGGCGTACCGTCGACGCCTCCGAGGACGAGCCGCAGTACGAGGTCGAGAGCGACAAGACCGGCCGCAACGCCGTCCACAAGCCGCAGGCCCTGCGCAAGAAGGGCGGCGGCTCGTGAGCGGGACGAGCGCCGCGGACCGGAAGGAGACCGCCGACGACTTCGGCGACGCCGTCAACATGACGCCGGACCGCCTCAGGAAGTGGCTGGCCACGGACGAGTCGAAGAGCGTGGGGCAGTCCGACGGCGGCGAGAGCGTCGGGCACGCCTCCGGGCGGCGCATCGTGACGCTGCTGGAGAAGAAGAGGGCCGATCTCACGGATGATGATCTCGCGCATATGCGGAAAGTCGTTGGATATGTGCACAGGCATCTCAAGCAGCGGCCCTCGGGGGACGTCACGGAAACCCCGTGGCGCTACTCCCTCATGAACTGGGGGCACGACCCGAAGGCGTGACGCGCGCGCCGCGGGGCGGGCCCCCGCGGTGTGGAAAGGAACGACACGTGAATCGGTCGGCCCGGCCGGACCAGCCCGACCAGCAGGCGCTCTTCGCGTGGGCGGACACCCCGGTCGCGCGAGCCGCACCCGGGGCGTTCCGCGACAGCCCGCAGGCGCGCCGGATGCTCGACGTGCGGGAGGTGTACGCGGAGCGCGCGGCCCTCGACTCCCCGCGCGGGCAGCAGATCATGGCCCGGCTGCCGGGGGTGCGCGTCACCGAGGTCGACGGGCACTGGCGCATCCCCTCGCTGCACGGCAACGACGGCAACATCGCCCGCTGGGTCCGCATCAAGACCGAGACGCTCGTCCTCGGGGTCAAGCACACCCTCGCCACCCGCCCCAACGGCAGGTCGGCCGACTGGATCGCACCGGGCCCCTCCAACGGGTGCGCGATGGCCTGCGCCTACTGCTACGTCCCCCGCCGCAAGGGCTACGCCAACCCCATCACGCTGTTCACCAACGTCGAGGCGATCGTAGCCCACGTCCAGCGCCACGTACGGGCCCAGGGCCCCAAGACGACACCCAACCAGTGCGACCCGAAGGCGTGGGTGTACGACATCGGCGAGAACGGTGACTGCTCCGTCGACGCCCTGGTCTGCGACAACACGGCGGACCTCGTCGCCGCGTTCCGTGACCTGCCGACCGCCAAGGCCTCCTTCGCGACCAAGTTCGTCAACCCCGACCTGCTGGCGCTCGACCCGCGGGGCCGGACCCGGGTGCGCTTCTCCGTGATGCCCCCCGCCGACGCCCGGCTCCTCGACATCCGCACCAGCCCGGTCCCCGAGCGCATCGCCGCGGCCGCCGACTTCCTCGACGCCGGATACGAGGTCCACTTCAACCTCTCGCCCGTCGTGCTGCGCCCGGGATGGCAGCGGGACTGGGCCGACCTGCTGACCCACCTCGACGACGTACTGCCCGCCCGCGTGAAGGAACAGGCCGCCGCCGAGATCATCATGCTCACCCACAACCAGGCCCTCCACGAGGTCAACCTGGGCTGGCACCCCCGCGCCGAAGAGGTGCTGTGGCAGCCGGACGCGCAGGAGACCAAACGCTCCCAGAACGGCGCCCTCAACGTGCGCTACGCCCTGGAGATCAAACAGCGCTCCCTCGCCCGGATCCGGCAGCTCCGCACGCGGCACGCGCCGTGGCTGACGGTCAGGTACGCGTTCTGAGCCCTGTTCTCTGTCATGTCGGCAGGACGTCTCCCGCCCCCCGGAATCCACCAGTCCGGTGCGTCCTGAGAACGGTCGCCACCCGACCGCGCACCGCTCGCCGACGCGCTGGTCCACCCCGGCGCGAGCACGCCCGAAAGGGCAGCTGAGAACGGTGAGTTGGGGGTATCGAGCCGCCGGTCAGGGCACTTCTGCGGCCGATGGGCCGGTGTTACGGTCGCTGGCGATGAGCGGCTCTTGAGCTCCGGCCTGACGAACAGGAGCGGATCCCGGTGACCTCTTTGCCTTCGGAGCAGCACGCACGCGTCGTACGGCAGACGGTCGCCGAGGTGTGGCCGCTGACGCCCCTTCAGTCGGGGCTGCTCTTCCACACCCTCCTCGACGGGGGCGCCCAGGCTCGGGACTCCTACCGGATGCAGTTCGCCGTGCGGCTGCGGGGACGCGTGGACGGTGCCCGTATGCGGGCGGCCGGCCAGGCGCTCCTCGACCGGCACCCCAACCTGCGGGCGGCGTTCGTGGCGGGCGCCGACGGGGATCCGGCGCAGGCCGTGGTGGCGGGCGTCGAACTGCCGTGGCGTGAGCTGGATCTGGACGGAGCCGAGGGTTCCGCCGCGCTCGCCGAGGTCCACGCCGCCGAGCTCCGCGCGCCCTTCGACCCGGGCGTACCGCCCCTGCTGCGGATGGCGCTCGTGCGGGTCGATGCCGAGCGGTACGAGCTGGTGCTGACCGCCCACCACGTGCTGTTCGACGGCCGTTCCCTGCCTGTGCTCGTCGGTGATCTGCTGCGGCTGTACGCGGCGGGCGGGGACGGTTCCGCGGTGCCCCCGGGGCCGGAGTTCCATGACTTCCTGGTGTGGCTGGCGGGCCAGGACCGGGACGCGGCCGCCCGGGTGTGGGCCGAGGAACTCGCCGGGGTCGACGAGCCGACCCTGCTGCTCCCCACCGTCTCGTCCGCTCCCGTTCCCACCCCCACCCCCACCCCCACCCCCGCTCCCGCTCCCGCTCCCGCGAACGCTGTTGTCGCTGTCGACGGAGCCGACGCAGCCCTCGATGTGCCCCTCCCGCCGCACGTCACCCGTGTTCTCTCCGCACGCGCCGCCCGGTACGGCGTCTCCCCGGACACCCTCGTCCAGGCCGCCTGGGCCCTGCTGCTCGGCGGGCTCACCGGACGGCGGGACGTGGTGTTCGGCGTGACGGTGCCGGGGCGCCCGGCCGCGGTGCCCGGTGTGGACGCGATGGCCGGGTTGTTCGTCAACACGCTCCCCGTACGGGTCCGCCTCGCGCCCACGGACACGGTGACGGGCCTCCTGCACCGGATGCGGGACCGCCAGGCGGAACTCGCCGCCCACTACTGCGGGCTCGCGGACATCCATCGCGCGACTGGGACGAACGTTCTATTCGATACGTTGGTGACATCCGAGCCGTACGCGGCGGACCTGCCGTACGCGATCCCGCCGCTCACGGCGGACCACCGGGACGCGGACGCCGGGGGCACCGGCCCCGATCGCACCGCCCCCGTCGTCACCGGCATCCGCCCCGACGCCCGCACCCACTACCCCCTCACGCTCGCCGTCACCACCGACCCCCACCCCCGTCTCGCCCTCCAGTACCGGCCCCACCTCGTCGACCGGGCGGCGGCGGAGGGCGTCGCCGCGCGCCTCGCCCTCGTCGTCGGGCAACTGGTGGCCGACGCCCCCACGACCGTGGGCCGGCTCGACCTGCTCGGCGGCGCCGAGCGGGAGGCGCTGCTGCACACGTACAACGACACCGCCGTGCCGGTCGCCCGCGGCACGATTCCCGCGCTCTTCGCGGAGCGGGTCGCCGCCGTGCCCGACGCGGTGACGCTGGTGTGCGGCGCCGAGTCGTTGACGTACCGCGACCTCGACGCCCGCGCGGACCGGCTCGCGCGGGAGCTGGTCCGGCGCGGGGTGGGCACGGAGACCGTGGTGGCCGTGTCGCTGCCGCGCTCACCGGACCTGGTCGTCGCGATGCTCGCGGTGATGAAGGCCGGGGGCGCCTATCTGCCGGTGGACTCCGCGTACCCGGCGGACCGCGTCGCCTACCTGCTGGCGGACTCCGGTGCCCTGCTGATCGTCGCCGACGGCACGACCGCCGGCGCGCTGCCCGGGGGAACGGTCCCCGTGCTGCGCACGGACGCCCCGGCCGACGTCCCCGACACGGCCGCCGCCCTCCCCGGCGGCCCTGCGGCGTCCCTCGCGAACACCGCCTACGTCATCTACACGTCCGGTTCCACCGGCCGCCCCAAGGGGGTGGCCGTCACCCACTTCGGTGTGGCCGACCTGGTGGCGACGCAGCGGGCGCGGCTCGGTCTCAGCGGCGCCCACCGCGTGCTCCAGTTCGCCTCGCCGAGCTTCGACGTGTCGGTGTACGAGATCTGCATGGCGCTGTTCACGGACGCCACGCTGGTCCTCGCCCCGCAGGAACAGCTGGCTCCGGGACGGCCGCTGACCGAGACCGTGGCCGCGCACCGGATCACCCATGTCTTCCTGCCGCCAGCGGTCCTCGGGGCGCTGCCGCCCGGGTCGCTGCCGGGCGTGACCTCCCTCGCGGTGGGCGGGGACGCGGCGACCCCGGACCTGGTGGCCGGGTGGGCCGACGGCCGGGACCTGGTCAACGCCTACGGGCCGACGGAGACCACGGCGATCGTGACGTTCAGCGACCCGCTGACCGCCGACGGCCGTACGCCGCCCATCGGCCGCCCGATCGCGGGCACCCGCGCGTACGTCCTCGACGACATGCTGCGGCCGGTGCCCGCCGGGGTCGCGGGCGAGCTGTACGTGGCCGGTGCGGCCCTGGCACGCGGCTACCTCGGCCGCCCCGCCCTGACCGCGGGACGCTTCGTGGCCTGCCCCCACGGTGAGCGGCCCGGTGAGCGCATGTACCGCACCGGTGACATCGTCACCTGGAACGCCGACGGCCGACTCGTGCACCACGGGCGCGCCGACGACCAGGTCAAGATACGCGGCTTCCGCATCGAACCCGGCGAGGTGCAGGCGGCATTGCGCGCCCATCCCGGGGTGGCGCGGGCCGTCGTCGTCAGCGACACGCGGGACGGCGACCGGCGCCTGGTGGGGTACGTGGTGCCCGCCGACCCCGGCGCCCCGCCCGCCGCGGCGGAGCTGCGCGCCTTCGTCGCCGGGCGGCTGCCCGACTACATGGTGCCGTCGGTGGTCGCCGTCCTCGACGAGGTGCCGCTGAGCCCCAACGGGAAGCTGGACCGCCGGGCGCTGCCCGCCCCGGACGCCGCCGCCACCACTGCTTTCCGGGCGCCGCGCACCCCGCAGGAGACGGCACTCGCCGCCCTGTTCGCCGACGTGCTCGGCGTCGGGCGGGTCGGCGTCGACGACAGCTTCTTCGACCTGGGCGGGCATTCGCTGCTCGTGACGCGTCTGGTGAACCGGGTGCGTGCGGAGTTGGGGGTGGAGGTTCCGGTACGGGTGGTGTTCGAGGCGGTGACGGTGGCGGGGCTCGCGGAGCGGCTGGGGGCGCAGGCCCGCTCGGCTCGCCCGGTGCTGCGGGCGGCCGGGGCGCGGCCGGAGCGGGTCCCGCTGTCCTTCGCGCAGCAGCGCCTGTGGTTCCTGCACCGGTACGAGGGCCCTTCGGCCACGTACAACCTCTCGTACGCGCTGCCGCTCAAGGGAAAGCTCGCGGAGGACGCCCTCGCGGCGGCGGTGCGGGACGTGGTGGTGCGGCACGAGAGCCTGCGGACCCTGTTCGTCGCGGACGGCGCGGGGGTGCCCGCGCAGGTCGTGGTGCCCGCGTGTGAGGTCGCCGTGGATGTGCCGGTACGGGAGGTGGCGCCGGACGAGGTGCCTGCGGCGGTGGCGGCGGAGGTCGCCCACCCGTTCGACCTGTCGGTGGAGATACCCGTGCGGGCGTGTCTGCTGCGGTGCGCCCCGGACGAGCACGTACTGGTCCTCCTGATGCACCACATCGCCGCCGACGGCGAGTCCATGGGGCCGCTGGCCCGCGACCTGAGCACCGCCTATGCCGCCCGGACGCACGGCGCCCCGCCTTCGTGGGAGCCGCTCGCGGTGCAGTACGCGGATTATGCGCTGTGGCAGCGGGAGCTGCTCGGGGACGAGGCCGATCCGGGCAGTGTGCTCGCGGGGCAGTTGGCGTACTGGCGGGATGAGTTGGCGGGTGTCCCGCAGCCGTTGCGGCTGCCCCTTGACCGGCCGCGGCCGCCGGTGGCCGGGCATCGCGGGGACACCGTCGAGTTCGTCATCGAGCCCGGGCTCCTCGCCGCCGTCGAGGAGGTGGCGCGGGCCCAGGGCGCCACGGTGCCGATGGTGCTCCAGTCCGCCCTGGTCGTGCTGCTGCGGCTCATGGGCGGCGGCGACGACATCACCCTGGGCGCGCCGATCGCCGGGCGCACGGACGGCGGACTCGCCGATCTCGTCGGGTTCTTCGTCAACACGTGGGTGCTGCGTGCGGACCTGTCGGGCAATCCGTCGTTCGCGCAGGTGGTACGGCAGGTGCGGGGCAAGGCGCTGGCGGCCTACGACCATCAGGACGTGCCGTTCGAGCGACTGGTGGAGACCCTGAACCCGGAACGGTCCACCGCCCACCACCCGCTGTTCCAGGTGATGTTCGGCTGGCGGAGCACGGAGCACGAGGCCTTCGACGCGCCCGGCCTCAGGTCGGCCTTCGCCCTGGTGCCGACCCGGACCGCGAAGTTCGACCTCGTCTTCGCGCTGGCCGACACCCCGGGGCACGGGGCCGTCGGCGGCGTCGAGTACGCCGGCGACCTCTTCGACCGCGCCACGGCGCAGGTCCTCGCGGACCGCTATGTGCGGCTCGTACGGCAGTTGGCCGCCGACCCGCGGCTGCGCGTCGACGAGGCCGACGTACTGCGGCCGGGGGAGCGGGACCGGATCCTCCACGGCTTCAACGACACGGACGCGACGACGCCGGACGTGACGGCGCCGGACGCGAAGGCGCCGGATCTGACGGCCCCGGAGCTGACGGTGCCCGCGCTCTTCGCGCGGCGGGCCGCCGCCGCTCCGGACGCGGTGGCGGTCGTGTGCGGCGCGCAGGACGTCACGTACGCGGAGCTGGACGCGCGCGCCGATCGTGTCGCCCGGCACCTGGTGCGGCTCGGGGCGGGGCCCGACGCGCTGGTGGGTGTCGCGCTGCCGCGCTCGGCCGAACTCGTCGTCGCGCTCCTCGGCGTGCTCAAGGCGGGGGCGGGATATGTGCCGGTCGACCCGCGGTACCCGAGCGCCCGCGTCGGCCTCGTCCTCGCCGACGCGGACCCGCTGTGCGTCCTGACCGACGCGGAGCACGCGGGGGCACTGCCCGCGACCGGGGCGCCGCTGCTGCTCCTGGAGGACGTGGAGCGGGGGGCGGGCCCGGGACAGCGCGCCGATGCCGTCGGGCGCACGGCACCGCTGTCGCCGCGGCACCTCGCGTACGTCATGCACACCTCCGGCTCCACGGGCACCCCCAAGGGCGTTGGCGTCACCCACGCGGGAGTGGTGCGCCTCGCCCTGGACCGCTGTTTCGCGGGCGGCGGCCACGAGCGGGTCCTGATGCACGCGACCCAGGCCTTCGACGCGTCCACCTACGAGGTGTGGGTGCCGCTCCTGCGCGGCGGCACCGTCGTCGTCGCCCCCGCGGGGCCCCTGGACGCGGCCACCCTCGCCGACGCCGTGGCCACGCACCGGGTGACCGGGCTCCTGGTCACCGCCGGGCTGTTCCGGGTGGTCGCCGAGGACCGGCCGGAGGCGTTCACCGGGGTCCGGGAGGTCTGGTCGGGCGGTGACGTGGTGCCCGCGGCGGCGGTGCGGCGGGTCCTCGCGGCCTGCCCGGGGACCACCGTCGTCGACGCGTACGGCCCCACCGAGGCGACCGTGGCGGTGTCCGTGCACCCCATGCGCGAGCAGGCCGACACCGGTGAGATCGTGCCGATCGGCCGCCCGCTGGACCACACCCGCCTGTACGTCCTGGACGCGGCGCTGCGCCCGGTGCCGCCCCGGGTGCCCGGCGAGCTGTACATCGCGGGCGACCGGCTCGCCCGCGGCTATCTGGGCCGCCCCGCGCTGACCTCCGAACGGTTCGTGGTCTGCCCGTTCGGCGGGCCCGGGGAGCGCATGTACCGCACCGGTGACGTGGTGGCGTGGACGCCGGAGGGCCGTCTCGTCTACCAGGGGCGCGCCGACGCGCAGGTGAAGGTGCGCGGTTTCCGGATCGAGCCGGGCGAGGTGGAGGCGGCGCTGACCGCGCACCCCGGTGTGGCGCAGGCCGTGGTGGCCGCCGACGAGGAGCGCGGCGGCGACCGCAGGCTCGTCGCGTACGTCGTTCCGGCCCGGGGAGGCGTCGCGGGCGTCGGCGACATCGACTTCGGCGCCGGCGTCTCCGCGCGGGAGCTGCGCGCCTTCGCGGCGGAGCGGCTGCCGGAGTTCATGGCCCCGGCGGCGTACGTGATGCTCGACCGGCTGCCGTTGACGCCGAACGGCAAGCTGGACCGGTCGGCGCTGCCGCGCCCCGACTTCGCCGCGGGCGCGTACCGGGCGCCGGGGTCGCCTGTGGAGCGGGCCCTGGCCGACGTGTACGCGGAGGTGCTCGGCGTCGACCGGGTCGGCGTCGACGACGACTTCTTCGCGGCGGGCGGCGACAGCATCCGCTCCATCCAGGTGGTCTCCCGCGCCCGGTCGCACGGTGTGGAGGTCAGCCCGCGCCAGATCTTCGAGCACCGCACGGTGGCCGGCCTCGCCCGGGTCGCGGGCGCCGGGCGGCACCCCGGTACGGGCACGGCCCTGCGGGAGCTGGACGGCGGCGGCACGGGGGCGCTGCCCCTGACGCCCGTCGCCCGCCACATACGCGGACGCGGCGGCAGCGCGGGCCGGTTCTCCATGTCGATGCTCCTCGAACTGCCCGAGGGCATCGACCGGGCCGGGCTGCTCGCCACCCTGGCCGCGGTCGTCGACCGCCACGACGTGCTGCGGGCACGTCTGGTGGGCGTCGCCGGAGCGGAGGAGGGGCTGCTCGTCGGGGCGCCGGGTTCGGTGGACGCGGCGGCACTCCTGCACCGGGTGGAGTGCGAAGGACCAGCGGGTGACGCGGCGGGCGGTGCACTCCCGACCGGGGCCAGGGATGAGATGTGGCTGTGGACGGCGGAGGCGGAGCGGGACGCGGCGGTGGGCCGCCTCGACCCGGAGGCCGGGGTGGTGGCGCAGTTCGTGTGGTTCGACTGGTCCGACGCCGCCCGCGGGGCGAGTGCCGGGGGCGGCGTACGGGTGGGACGGCTGCTCGTGGTGCTGCACCACCTCGTGGTCGACGGGGTGTCCTGGCGCATCCTGCTGCCGGACCTCGCGGCGGCCTGGGCCGACGTGCGCGCGGGCCGGGCACCGGAACTGCCCGCCACGGGCACGTCCTTCCGGCGGTGGGCGCACGCCCTCGTCGCGGAGGCGGCCTCGGACGGCAGGGCGGCCGAGCTGCCGCGGTGGCTGTCGATCGTGGACGGCCCGGACCCGGTCATCGGCACCCGCCGCCTCGACCCGGCCGTCGACATCCGCTCCACCGTGGACACCGTGCGCCTCCGGCTGCCCGCACCGGTCACCGAGGCCCTGCTCACGGCGGTGCCCGCGGCGTACCGCTGCGGGGTCAACGACGGGCTCCTCGCCGGGCTCGCCCTGGCCGTCGCCCGGCTGCGCCGTGCCCGCGGCGTCGACGAGCCGTCGCTCCTCGTCGGCCTCGAAGGGCACGGACGCGAGGAGGCCGCCGTCCCGGGCGCGGACCTGTCGCGCACGGTGGGCTGGTTCACCAGCATGTTCCCGGTCCGGCTCGACGTGGCCGGATGCGACATCGAGGAGGCCTTCGCCGGCGGTGCCGCGGCGGGCGACGCCGTCAAGGCCGTCAAGGAACAGCTGCGCGCCGTGCCCGACGGCGGCGTCGGCTACGGCCTGCTGCGGGAGCTGAACCCGGACACCGCCGCAGCCCTGCGCCCGTACGCCACCGGCCAGATCGGCTTCAACTACCTGGGCCGGTTCGCCGCCACCGACATGCCGGAACACCTGCGCGGCCTCGGCTTCGGCCAGGTGCCGGACGTGCACTGGCCGCTCGCCGAGATGGACCCCGGCATGCCTGCCCTCGCCGCGGTGCAGATCAACTCGATGGTCGTGGACACCGCGGAAGGGCCCTGCCTGGAGGCGGAGTTCGAGTGCGCCACGGGTGCCGTACCCCGCGCGGTGGCGCGGGAACTCGCCGACCTGTGGGCCGCCGCGCTCGACGGCCTCGCCCGGCACGCCGCCACACCGGGCGCGGGCGGGCTCACACCGTCCGACGTGCCGCTGGTGCGGGTGGCCCAGCGGGAGATCGACGTGTGGGAGCGCCGCCACCCGGGGCTCGCCGACGTGTGGCCGCTCACCGCCCTCCAGTCGGGCCTGCTGTTCCACGCCATGCTGTCCGACGGTGCGCCGGACGCCTACCACGTCCAGTTCGTCCTGCACCTCCGCGGCCCGGTGGACAGCGCCCGGATGCGGACGGCCGGGCAGGCACTCCTTGACCGGCACACCGCCCTGCGGGCCGCCTTCGTGCCGGGTGCCGACGGGGACCCGGTGCAGGTGGTGGTCGCCGGGGTGCGGCTGCCGTGGCGCGAGGTGGACCTGACGCGGACGCGCGTGGACGGCGGGACGGCCCGGGAGCGCGACGGGGCGGCGCGGGTGAGCGGTGAGGCGGCGTTCGAGGCGCTGGTCGCCGACGACCTGCGGCACCCCTTCGACGTCACGGAGCCGCCCCTGCTGCGGATGGCGCTCGCGCGGCTCGGCACGGACCGGTACGAGCTGGTGCTCACCGCCCACCACCTGCTGTTCGACGGCTGGTCGCTGCCGCTGCTCATGCAGGACCTGATGCGGCTCTACGGCAGCGAAGGGGACGCGTCGGCGCTGCCGAGGACGCCCGAGTACCGGGACTTCCTGGTGTGGCTCTCGGCGCAGGACCGGGAGGCGTCGGCCCGCGCCTGGGCGGAGGAGCTGGCGGGCGTGACCGAGCCGACGCTGCTCGCCCCGGCCGTGTCCGCCGCCCCGACGCCGCGGCCGGAACAGGGCTTCGGGCAGGTCGAGGTGGACCTGCCCGCGGACGTGTCCCACGCGTTGTCCCGGCGCGCCGCCGAGCTGGGGATCACCCTGAACACCGTGGTGCAGGGCGCCTGGGCGCTGCTGCTCGGGGTGCTCACCGGCCGCCAGGACGTGGTGTTCGGCGCGACGGTGTCGGGGCGCCCGGCCGCGGTGCCCGGCGTGGACGCGATGACGGGCATGTTCATCAACACCCTGCCCGTGCGGGTGCGGTGCGGTCCCGCGGACAGCGTCACCGAGGTCCTCACCACGCTCCAGGACCGGCAGGCGGCCCTCCTCGACCATCATCACCACGGCCTGACGGAGATCCACCGCGCCACCGGTACGGGCGTCCTGTTCGACACCCTCGTCGCCTTCGAGTCCTACCCGGTGGACCGCGCCGGGCTCGGCGAGGCCAACGCCGCCGCGGGCATCGAGGTCACCGGCATCCGCCCGCTGTCGGGCTCGCACTACCCGCTGACGGTGATGGCCGCGGCCGACCCCCAGCTGCGGGTGACGCTGCAACACCAGCGGAACGTACTGGACCGCACGGCGACGCGGGGCATCGCCGAGAGGTTCCGGCGGATACTCGGCCAGCTCGCCGCCGCACCGGGGCTCCTGGTCGGCCGCGTGGACGTGCTGGGCCCCGGTGAGCGCGAGGCGGTGCTGCGGGGCGCCGCCGGCACGACGGCACCGGGCGCGGTGGGTGCGGGGGCGACCGTGGGTGAGCTGTTCGCGCGGCAGGTGGCGCGGGCTCCGGACG
>NZ_WPNZ01000032.1 GCF_009755605.1 Streptomyces typhae | reverse complement strand
TCAACCGCCTCAAGCAGTGGCGCGGCATCGCGACCCGCTACGACAAGACCGCCGAGTCCTACCAGGCAGCCGTCACTCTCGCCTCGCTCCTGATGTGGGCGTGACATTTGAAGACAACTCCTAGGGGCCGACCATGCCGTCCGGCGACCGTCTGACCGCCTGAAGAGAAGCCGCGTCGGCTCCGCGTCAGGCGGCGGGTCGGTGCCCATGGATCAGTGTGTACGAGTCACCGGTCACCGGGTACGGGTCACAGCATGCATGCGGAGCACCGCGTACGGAGCGGCGCGTACGGAGCACTGCGTACGGAGCAGCGCGTACAGGTCAGAAGGCACTGTTCTGGTAGGGGTAGCGCTCGACCTTGAGCAGCCAGTTCTGCAACCCGAACACATTGCCGGACGCCAGGTAGATCTTCACCTTGATGGTGGCGTCCCTGACGGTGGGCTCGGCCGGGTACTCGAAGGCACGGATGGTGGTGAGGCTGCCCCACTCCTCGGCGCTCTGGGCGGTGGCGTAGCGGTGGTTCGTGCTCTGCGGGTGGCCGTCCTGGCCGCCGAAGGTGATGTCGAGGTTGCCCACGCTGGGCTGCCCGCCGATCAGTGTCTCGGCGGTGAAGGTCGCCACGAACAGACCGCCGAGACTCGGGGTGCCCTGACCGACCTGTGCCGGGACCACGGCCCCTGGCACGTCCACCCAGGCGCCCTTCGTGGTGACTTCATAGCGATCGGAGTTCCAGATCACTGCCACCCGCGGCAGCTGCCCCGAGGCGTGGATCGGGTCTTTCAACGCATCGCTCATGGCCATTCCTTCCGTGGGGAAGTGCCCTGGAGTGCGCAAAGTAGTGCGAGGCTGCCATGAGCGGAGCGAGAGAAATCCGCCAATGTGCGCCAGGTGGTCCCGAGCCGGGGCGCCCGCCGACGAGATGACGAAGACGAGAGAACAACAGGAGGCGGTGCCGGGTGAGCGGGGACGTGCTGCGCTGGAAGGACTACCGCAGTGTGCCGTGGAGGAATGGCGGCGGCGTGACCCAGGAGGTCGCGTCGAGCGGTGACGTGGTCCGGGAGCTTGCGTCGAGCGGTGAAGTGGTCGGAGAGCTTGCGTCGAGCACTGACGTGTCCGCGCCCCCGGCGCCGCGGGAGTCCGCGGGCGGCTTCGACTGGCGGGTGAGTGTCGCGGACGTGGAGGCGGAGGGCCCGTTCTCGTCCTTCCCCGGGATCGACCGTGTGATCACGGCGGTCGAGGGCGCGGGCATGGTGCTGACCGTCGACGGCGTCCCGCGGACGGTCGGGCCGTTGAGCCCCTTCACCTTCTCCGGCGCGGCGGTGACGGACTGCCGCCTGGTGGCGGGACGGGTCCGCAATCTGAATGTGATGACCCGCAGGGAGAGGGCGCGAGCTCAGGTGCGGATCGTCACCGTCGCCTCGGAGTCCTCGGAGTCCTCGGAGTCCTCGGAGTCCTCGGTGGAGGCGGAGTGCGCGGAGGGTGAGACGCTCCTGGTCATGGCCACCACCGAAGGTGTCGTTGTCGGCGGGCCGAACGGCAGGGAGACCGCGCTGGGCCGTCTGGACTGCGTACGACGGGAAGGCCGGGGAGTGCTGACGCTGCGGGGCGATGGTGTGGTGGCCGAGATCAGGATCACCGGGATGCCTTGACGGTAGGGCCGGTCCCAAGTGGGCACTCCGCGTGATGTGATCCAAGTACTCTGCCTTCCATGGGGCCGGCCTTGGGGCGGTGTGGCCCGAAGCTCCTGCCGAAGCTGGACGACAGCCTGCGGACGGCGTCGCCGGGGGAGTTGGAGGGCCCGAACGACTGGTACCAGCTCCTGATGACCGGCAGGCATCTCGGGACCGCCAGTTCCCTGGTCGAACGGGTGCTGCACGACGACCGGTTGGCAGAGTCCGAGCGGGTGCGGCTGGTGGTGGAGACTGAGAGCGCGATGGCGGCTGCGGAGGGCGTCGCCTGCCGGATCGACGCCGGCGGCCCGGACGAGTCGGCGCTCGCCGACTCCCTCTTCGTTCGATAAGCCGTGCAGGACACCCATCGGCGCCGCGGAGGACGCACCACCGAAGCCGGCACCCGGGCGAGCGCCTCGAAGCGGCGGGCCTCGG
Source organism: Streptomyces typhae (assembly GCF_009755605.1). Classification (GTDB taxonomy): domain Bacteria; phylum Actinomycetota; class Actinomycetes; order Streptomycetales; family Streptomycetaceae; genus Streptomyces; species Streptomyces typhae. The sequence goes on along the minus strand of NZ_WPNZ01000032.1, from coordinate 107,976 downwards.
CGGGGCGTGCCTCGGCGCGGCGGTGCCGAGCGATGAGATTGGTGACGGGCTCGTGACTCGTTGTGTCACCTCTCCTTCGCCGCTGGGCGCGATCGGGTTCCATCCGGGTTCACTCACGCCCCTCGCTTACCCTTCCTCACATGAGCCGATGGAAAGAACTGACTGGTGGGACGTCCGGAGAGGACTACGCCCGCCGGTTCGCCGCCCTGGCAGGCAGCGGCAAGGACATGCACGGGGAGGCACGGTTCTGCGCCGCGCTCGTGCCCCCGGGAGCGCGGGTGCTCGATGCCGGCTGCGGCACCGGCCGGGTCATGATCCGGTTGGCGGAACTCGGGTACGAGTGTGTCGGGGTCGACCTCGACGCCTCCATGCTGGCCGTGGCCCGCAGACAGGCGCCGGAACTGAACTGGATCCGAGCCGACCTGGCCGAGTTCGACCCGGCGGAATGCGGTGCGGCAGCGGACTTCGACCTGGTGGTCGCCGCCGGCAACATCTTCCCGCTCCTCGCGCCGGGCACCGAGGCCAGGGTGGCCGGCCGCCTCGCGGCGACGCTGCGCCCGGGTGGGCTGCTGGTCGCCGGGTTCGGCCTGGACGAGGCCCATCTGCCGGTGCCGCCCGGCATCACGCTGGCGGAGTACGACGCCTGCTGCACCGCGGCGGGACTCACCCTCGTCGACCGCTTCGCGACGTGGGACGCGGATCCGTACGAGGGCGGCGGCTATGCCGTCAGCGTCCACCGCGGCTGAGGACATCAGGACGTCGGGCGGCCGGGGCAGCCCGACAGCCGGAGGGTGAGCGGCCCGCCGCGACGGGGGAGCGCGGCGGGCCTTCATCCAGAGTGCCCGCCCGGGCACGATCCATCCCTGCGTCCGGACGAACTTGGCTGAGATCTCTCGCTGCGACAACGCGCACACCGGTGCCCATCCTGCGCCTTGATGGACCATGACGTGGGAAGACCCCGGGCGGGCGCAGATCGGTGAGTGCGGCGGGCTTGCACAGGGGCATGTCTTGAACGGAAGTCGCCCTGCGGAGCGAAAGCCCATGAGGCCTCGACCATCCGCGACCGCGCACAGAACAACGGGCCACCTGCTCCTGGCCGCCCTCGGGGATCTCTCGCTGCCCGAGCTTGTGCGGGTGCCGTCCTCGGGACCCGCGCGCGGCACCCGGCGGAAACCTCGACTGTCAGTGCCAGGCCGTACATTTTGGCGTCCCGGCACCACCGAGGCTTTCGACCGACAGGACATCGCAGCATGGCTCTCCCGACCGACGCCGCTCATGGCGTCGCCCTCACCGAACGCGTCATCGCCTCGGTCGAGGCGGACCCCTCCCGGCTGATCCTGGACTACGCCCCGTGGGCCGGGCCATGGGTGGCGGGGGCAGCGGAACCGGTGCCGGCCGACGTGCTGGACGCCGCGGTGTTCCCCAGTGGCCGCCCCCTGCCGCCCAGCCTGCGGCGCTGGCTCGCGTACGACGGTGGCATGCTGCGCCGGTTCGACTGGTTCGATCCGGCGTACCGCTTCACGCCGCGCACCCTCGGCCAACTCGCCCTTGACGAGTACGGCGACATGTGGGGCGCCTGTTACGAACCGCTGTCGTCCCGGTTCGACGAGTGCTTCCTCCTGCCGGGCGGCTCCGACTCGCGCCGGGTCCTGGCCACCGGTGAGCCCGACGAGTACGGCGAGTACCCGGTGTTCGCGCTCGACGTGGACGACCTGCCGTGCATAGAGCTGATGTACCCGGGCCTGGACGTGTACTTGGCGGACACCGCCGGGCTGCTCGCCGCCCGCGAGGCGCCCGGCTATTCCACGCTGGCCGACGACCGGGAGTACGGCCGAAGGATGCGCAGCCACGCGCGCCAGGTGTTCGCAGGGGAGCTCAGCGAGATATGCCTGGGTGAGTGGTGAGTGGTGAGTGGTGAGTGGTGAGTGGTGAGTGGTGAGTGGTGAGTGGTGGCGGACGATGGGCGACCGGCGGCCCGCGGCCGGTGACCGGTGACCGGCGGCAGGGCGCCCGGCACGGTCACCGCAGGGCTCGCCCGCACCGGGCGCCGCTACCATGCGCGGCATGATCAACTCATCTGCGGGACTGGACGACGCCGGTGTGGCGACAGCGGCGGCACGCGCGGGCGCGGACGTGGTGCGCGATCTGTACGGTCGGCGCCTCGCCCGCATCGACAAGGGGGCCGGGGACTTCGCCACCGCAGCCGATGTGGAGGCCGAGAAGGCGATACTCGGCGTCATCCGTGCCGCCCGCCCCGACGACGCCGTGCTCGGTGAGGAGGGCGGGCAGCAGGGGGCGGCGGACGCGGAGCGGCAGTGGCTGGTGGATCCCCTGTGCGGCACGCTGAACTACGCCGTGGGCAACATGCTGGTGGCCGTCAACGTCGCCCTGCGCGGTGGTGCGGCGGCGGTGGCCGACCCGTTCAGCGGCGAGATCTTCGGCACCGACGGTGACAGCGCCTGGGTGCGCCGGGACGGCGCCGATGTTCCCTTGGCCCCCACGGCTTCCACCCGGCTCGTGGACGTCAATCTGGACCCGCCGTTCCCCAGCGCCCCGAAGTTCCGGGCCGTGGACCTGCTGGCGCACCCGGACTTCGTGGCGAGGCTGCGGCCCCGGGTCGTCTCCACGACGCTCGCGCTGGCCTGGGTCGCCGCCGGAAAGCGCGCCGCGTACGTCACCGACGGCGGCGACCTGTCGGGGAGCGTGCACTTCGCCGCCGGTATCGCGCTGTGCCGGGCCGCCGGGTGCGTGGTCACCGGCGTCGACGGCGGACCGCTCGGACCGGAGGGCCGGGGACTCGTCGCGGCCGCCGACGCCGAGACCCACCGCTTGCTGATGTCGATGCTCGGCTGAGGCCCCGCAGCAGGGGAACGGCAGAGCCGCCCCTCCCGCCCTGCGCACCACCGCCAGGCCGGTTCTCGGTCTGGCGGTCATGTGCCGCCGGGCGTAGAGAGGAAAGCTCACCCAGGGATCCCAGGGAGGCCGCCGTGGACAGGATCATCGGCAAGGGCACGTTCCGGGACGCGTTCAAGAACCAGATCGTCGTACCCTCGGCGCTGCCGCCGGGCACGGGCCGGCGGCTCGCCGAGCGGGCCAACGCGGCGGCGGGACCGACCGACGCGGCGCTGCGGACGAAGGCCGAGTTCAGTGCCCTGTACGACCTGCTGCTCGCCGAGCAGGGAGACGTACCGGGCGCTCCGGCGGACGCCGGCCTCGTCCGGCTCGATCCGAACGGGCAGCTCACCGCGATCGGCGCGATCGTGGACGAGTACCTCGACGCCGCGCAGGACAAGGCGGAGTTCTTCGCTCAGGACATGTACCAGGTCAAGGTGACCGGCTGGCCGCCCGGAGTTCTGACGGCGGACGAGGTGCGGGAGGCGCCGCCGGGCGCCCGGCTGACCCTGGCGCGGAGCGGCAGCCCCGACGACACGCTGCTCGCCACCCCGTTGTTCTCGATGGTCAACAGCGGCAACCTGACCGCGCACGCCCCCAAACGCTCCTGGAAGATCGACTTCGAGGTCGGTGCGAGCGAGGACCGGCTCCACGGCATGGAGCGGATCAACCTCAAGGCGATGTACAACGACCCCTCGCAGATGCGCGAGGCCGTAGCCTGGCGGCTCCTGGAACGCGCGGGCGTCCCCGCGGCGCGGCACACGTACGCCACGTTCTCGATCAACGACCGCTACATGGGGCTGTTCTCGGTCATCGAGCAGGTCGACAAGAAGTTCCTCAAGGACCACTTCGGCAAGAACGCCGAAGGCAACCTGTACAAGGCGTACTGCGGCGACATCGGCTGCGCGACCCTGGAGCACCGCCCCGGCAGGGACGGCGCCGACAGCGGCCGCCAGTACTTCACCGCGGGCAGCCGCGAGGACGACCGCACCTACCGCCTGAAGACCAACGAGGACGATCCCGCAGCCAGCACCTACGACGACCTCGCCGCCCTCGTCCGGGCCGTCAACGGCGTACAACTGACGGGCGGCGACGACCGGTTCGCGTCCGACGCCTTCCGCGAGACGGTCGAGCAGATCCTGAACGTCCCGGCCTTCCTGCGCTGGGCGGGCGCCAACGTCCTCCTGGGCAGCTGGGACAACTACTTCGCCACCCCGTCGAACTACTACCTCTACAACTCGGGCCGCCTCGGCGACCCGGCGGGCTTCATGGCCCGCCCGTACTTCACGTTCATGCCGTGGGACTACGACAACAGCTCGGGCATCGACTTCTTCTCGACGCCCTGGCAGTACACGGACCTGCTCGACTGGCCCGCGATGAGCCGCGACTACTGCCGGATCACCCACGCCCCGCACGAGGTGTCGCGCCTGCCGCTGTTCACCAACCTGCTGCGGCACCACGACTTCTGCCAGTACTACCTCGACCACCTCGAGTACCTCCTGGACACGGAGTTCGGCCCCGAGCGGGTCGCGGCGCTGCTCGGCGCGGAGGGCTCCGGGCGGAGCGACGGCCTGTGGCAGCTCGTCTCGTCCGCCGCGTACGGCGAGTCCACGAGCCAGCACGGACAGCCCTTCACCGGACGGCAGTTCACCAACGACGAGGTCTACCGCGCCGCGTACCGCCAGTGGGAACTGAGCCGCGGCTCGCAGTTCACGTACGGAATCTTCCACTACACGCGCATGCGCTACGACCGCGCGCGTGAGCAGCTCGCCGAGCTGCGCAAAACCTATCCCAACGGCGCCAGCGGGGCCGTGTTCCCGGGCGCGATGGAGGTACTGCCCTCATGACCACGACCACGACCACGAAGCCGGACAAGGCCGGAGCCGGGACCAAGGCCACCCCGAAGCCGAAGGCCACCTCCCGGGCCGCCAAGTCCAAGGCCATCTCCAAGATCAAGGCCAAAGTCAAGGACAAGGCCCAAGCCAAGAGCATGGCCAAGGACAAGTCCAAGGCCAAGAACAAGTCCAAGGTCTCGTCCAAGGCGGACATCCGCGAGCTGCGCCTCGTCAAGGAGGCCAAAATCCAGGACCTGATCGGCGACAGCGCGGGCACCCGCCTGGAGGCGAGCGGTGTCCTCTACCACGACGGCGCCTTCCTGATCGTCTGCGACAACCTGCCCTCATTCATCCGCGTCGGCAGCGAACTGTCCCCCAAGGCGCCGGAGAACGGCGTCATGACCGTCAACCGGAAGAAGTCCGACAGCAAACAGGCGAACGCCGGGTACGAGGACCTCGCCCACGACACCTTGCACGACCGCTACTTCACCCTGAGCGAGGCCGAACCGGTCAAGCCCAAGGGCTACCGCGCCCGCGTACAGGAGTACGACGCGAAGCTGCGCCCGATCGCCTCGGCGCACCTCGACTTCGCCCTGGCGGACGCCAACAAGGGCATGGAGGGACTGGAGTGGATCGACCGCTCGGGCACGGGCCACCTCCTCGCCCTGTGCGAGGGGAACCGGTGCCAGGGCGGGAGGAAGGGCAGGAGGCCGGGCGGCGGGCGCATCCAGGTCTTCCGGCGCGACGGAAAGCGCTGGGCGCACACGGACACGATCCGGCTGCCGCGATCGCTGCCCTTCGAGGACTACAGCAGTGTGTCCGTGCGCGACGGAAGGATCGCCGTGCTCTCGCAGGCGTCGTCCGCACTCTGGACGGGCCGCCTCGACGTCAAGAAGTGGCAGGTCGACGAGGGCACGGTCCACCGCCTGCCCACCGACGGCAAAGGGCGTACGGTCTACGGCAACCCGGAGGGCGTGTCCTGGGTCTCCGCCGACCATGTGGTGATCGTGTCGGACCGGGCGAAGAAGGGCGCGGGCAGCGAGCGGCTGCGCGCGAAGGACCAGTCGATCCACCTGTTCCTGATCCCGGGCAACAACGGCTGAGCCGTACGGCGTCGAACCGGACTCGCACGCGTACCTCTGTCGCCGCCTCGGCTGCGTCTGTCGCCGCCTCGGCGCGTACGTCTGTCGCCGCGGTACGTCGGCGGCTCACCTGTGTACGTCGACGGCTCACATGGCGTGCCTGTTGCGGGAGCAGAACGTGGGGTCGTGCTCGGTGTGGTGCGAGAGGCCCGCGGGCAGACAACACGCGGAGTTCAACTCCGCCCATGCGCGCTTGAGTTCGGACTGGAGATGCGGTGCGAGGGGCGGGTCCGGATCGGGACGGGCGGCGAGTTCGGCGCGCTGCGCGAGAGCGAGTGCCCGACGGTGCGCCGCCCGCTCGCCCCGGGCCCAGAGGACGAGGAGTCCCGCACCGTGCACGAGCGCGAAGGCGGGCAGCCACGCGTGCTCGTACACCGCGTAGGCGGTGCCGACGGTGAGGAGGGCGGCGCTCGCGATCATCGCCGGGTAATAGGACATCAGCGCCTCCAGGGCGGGAAGTGGAGCCTACGGGCCAGAGGTGGACCAGCAGTCGATCAGCGGTGGTGAGGGCGAGCGCGACAGAGCCGGGCACGGCAGGAGCGGACACGGCGTCACGCCGCCACGAGCCGCTGCGCAGTGGTCGAAGCGCCGCAATCGGCCCTTACCTTGCTGCTGCCCCGGGACGGCGCGGCAATGCTCGTCAAAAGCGGCGGAGCCGGACCCGAAGCCGGGCCGGGACCCGGAGCCGGAGCATCCTCAGGCTCCGGGCGGCACGGTCTCAGGCTATGGGCGGCACGGTCTGAGGTTCCGTGGGGCGCGGTCTCAGGCTTCGGGCGGCACGGTCAGGACGACCTTGCCCCGGGGGTGGCCCCGCTTCAGATGGCGGACGGCTGCCGGTGCCTCGGCCAGGGGATAGGCGCTGTCGACGACCGGTGTGAGGTCACCGTTGTCGATGAGGGACGTGAGCCGCACGAGGTCCGCGCGGCGCACGGTTGCCAGCATGCCGAGGAGGTGCTGGTGCGAGAGGCGGTTCCGCAGTGCCATCCGCAGCTGGATGCCGGTGTCGCCGAACCAGCGGCTGTCGCCCCCGCCGCCGACGCGCACCAGGGTGCCTTCGGGGGCGAGGGCACCGCGCAGCAGGGAAAGGGGGCGGTTGCCGGCGGCGTCGAGGATGACGTCGTAGGGGTGGGGACCGTCGGTGATCTCCTGACGGGTGTAGTCGAGTACGGCCGTGGCGCCGAGGGAGCGTACGTACTCGGCGGAACCGCTGCCGCAGACACCGACTGCCTCGGCGCCGTGGGCGACGGCGAGCTGGACGGCGAAGCTGCCCACCCCGCCTGAGGCACCGATGATCAGCACCTTCTGCCCTGCTCGCAGCCGTGCTTTGGTGTGCAGGGCCTGTAGGGCGGTGACGCCGGAGACCGGGACGGCGGCGGCCTGCTCGAAGGTGATGTTCTCGGGTTTCGGCGCGATCCTCTCGGCCTTGGCGCGGGCGTACTGGGCGAAGGAGCCGTCGAGGTGCCCGTAGACCGCGTCGCCGGGCGCGAAGCCCGTCACCTTCGCGCCGACCGCTTCGACCTGTCCGGCGCCGTCCCAGCCCCGTACGGGGTTCTTGGGCCTGCGCGGTCCGGAGACGAGGCGGACCATCAGGGGCAGCCCGGTCATCAGATGCCAGACGTCAGGGCCGACACCGGCGGCGTGCACGCGCACCACCACCTCGTCCGCGGCGGGGGAGGGGCGTTCTACGTCCCGCAAGTACAGCGTGTCCGCGGAGCCGTAGACGTCCTGAACGATGGCCTTCACAGCGCACTCCCCCCGGTCGAAGCGAACGGGCACGCCCCTTCGGGCCCCCCGGGTCTGCCCGGGGTCCCGCGGCGGTCCGCTCAGCATCCTCCGAACTGGCGCCCCCGCATAGGCCGCTGCTTCGTCAGCTTCCGGGTTCGGGAGGCGAGCTCACGTTTCCCGCTCCCGTTCCTGCCCCTTCCTGGATGCGTCGCGTCCGCCTCCGGCAGTGCCACGACCGCACCGCGTGGCAGCTCAGCCGCCGAGAGCTTCCGCCATGCGGTCGAAGTCCTCCAAGAGGGCGTCGAGACGGCCGTCGGGGATGGCCTCGATCATGCGCGCCTCGATCGCGTAGACGGCTGACCGCGAGGCCTGGAGCTTGCGGAGGCCCTCGGCCGTGAGGGTCGTGGGGCGGGCGCGGCCGGTCTCGACGGTGTCGGGGCGTTCGATGAGCCCTTCTCGCTGCAGCCCGCGCAGGACCACGTTCATCGACTGGCGGGTGACGAAGGTGGCGCGGGCGAGCTCGGCGTTGGACAGGCCGGGACGCGCGGCCAGCACTTCGAGGCAGGAGTACTGCGGCACGGTCAGGCCGTGTGCGCGCAGCGCGGTGTCCATGGCGCCGCGCAGGGCGGAGTGGGCCTTCTTGAGGCGGTACCCCACGTGATCGAGCACGTCCCTGGCCGGGTGCGGTGGTTCCATCGGCGGCCTGCCCTTCATGTTCGTGTTCTGACACTCATTGTCGCAGCGAGCAGCCCTCCTTCGGTATCGGGGAGGTCCCACGCCCTGAGCCTCGGCGGGCCCGCATCCGCCGCTGCGACCACGGCACCCCTGCCCCTACGCCGCGACCATGGTGCCTCGCCTTACGCCGCGACCACGGCGACCCCCGTCCGCCCGCCGTCCACATCCACCACCGTGCCGTGCACGAACGCCGCCTCGTCGCCGGCCAGCCACACCGCCGCGTGCGCGATGGCGCTCGGGGCGCCGACCTCCCCTGCCGGGGTGCCCCGCATCATGAGCCGGCCCGGGTGGGGTTCGGCACCGGGCGGCGAAGGGGGCAGGACCACGCCCGGCGAGATGGCGTTGACGCGCACGCCCCGCGGGCCGAACTCCGAGGCCCACGCCCGGGTGAGCGTCTCCATGGCGCCCTTGGTGGAGCTGTACAACGAGCCGAGCGGTACGCCCAGGCGTGCGATCCAGGAGCCGAGGTTGATGACCGCTCCGCCGCCGGAGTCCGCCATGACGGGGGCGACGGCGGCGGTGAGGAAGAAGGGGGCCTTCACGTTCACCCCGTACACCAGGTCGAAGGTGTCCTCGTCGGTGGCGGCGGTCGAGGGCGACGGATACACGCCCGCGTTGTTGACCAGGATGTCGATGCGTCCGCCGAGAGCTTCCCGGGCTCGCTCGGCCAGGTCCCGGGACGCGGCCGGGCTGCCGTCGAGGTCGGCAGGCAGGAAGTCGGCCCGGCCCCCGTCGGCGCGGATGCCCGCGACGACGTGCTCGCCCCGTTCCTTGTTCCTGCCGGACACGATGACGTGGGCCCCCTCGGCGGCGAACGCTTCGGCGATGGCCTGGCCGATGTTGCTGGTCGATCCGGTGATCAGAGCTGTCTTGTCCCGCAGTCGCTCACTCATGGCGTGCTCTCCCTGTCCGCTGGGCCGTTGGTGTCCGGCGCGATGTGGGGACCACTGTGCGCCGGAGAAAATGGACCAGCAAGTCCAGTCGGGGGGTGCGAGCCGTAGGGTGGGCTGTGGGCTGTGGGCTGTGGGCCAGGTTCGGGTCCGGGGCCGGAGCCGGGCTCGGGCCCGGTGGATCGGCCCCGTTTCGTGGCCGTGGAGGTGGCGGCGAGGCCGGCGAGGGGGAAACGTGATGGTCCGGAGACGACGTGACCGTCGAGGGGAGAGGAGACGTGATGGTCGAGGGGAGACATGCTGACGTGATGCAGGACTCGCTGACCGCGAAGGGGCGCGCCACGCGGGCGCGCATCGTCGAGGGCGCGGCCGGGGTGCTCCGTGAGCAGGGCCCGGCCGTCACGACGCTCGACGACATCCGCGCCCGGACCGGCACCAGCAAGAGCCAGCTCTTCCACTACTTCCCCCAGGGGAAGGACCAACTGCTGCTCGCCGTGGCGCAGTTCGAGGCCGACCGCGTCCTGGAGGACCAGCAGCCGCACCTCGGACGGCTTGACACGTGGGAGTCCTGGCAGGAGTGGCGGGACGCGGTGGTGGAGCGCTATGAACGCCAAGGCGACGAGTGCCCGTTGGGCTCGCTGTTCCTTCAGGTCGGGCGGTCCGGTCCGGGCGCTCGGGCGATCGTCACGGAACTCATGCGCCAGTGGCAGGAGGACCTGGCCCGCGGCATCCGTTCCCTCCGGGAGAACGGTCTGGTTTCGCCGTCCCTCGACGCGGACCGGGAAGCCGCCGCGCTGCTGGCGGGTATCCAGGGAGGCGTGACCATCATGATGTCCACCGGCGATTCGACCCATCTGAAGGCGGCCCTCGACACCGCCGTGGCGCACCTTCGCGCGTCGCTGCACGGGACGGCGCCGGTCTGACACCGGATGGTGGCAGAGGGATGGCGGGGGGATGGCAGGGAGAGGCGCACGAGCTTCCTGCCGACCCGCCGCCCGCCACGAGAGACCCGATATCGCAGTAGCCGTTCTCGCCGCAACCGGTGTGGCACAAACCGGTGTGGCGCAAAAGGGTGTTACAGGTACGCGGAGGCCCTAACTTGCGGCGCGTGACCGACAACTCCGCAGAGCCTGCGCGTACGTCGATGGGTGTAGCTTTCCTACGGGGACGGGCTGATCAGGGAAGGCTTCCCGGCGGGGTGCCGTGACGTGTGTACGTCTCCTACTGTTGCGGCACAACGTTGGAGGCGGCGATGGGCTCGTTGCGTGACGAACTGGCGTGCCGGGAAGCGGATGCACACACTCAGGCCGAAGAACTCCGGAACAGGATCGATGAGCTGAAGCAGCAGCTCGCGGCGGTCGAGGAACGGTTGACGCGTCTGCGGATCACCCGGGAAACGGTCGATGGGGTCCTCGCGGAGACCGTGCCGGTGGCAGCCGAGGCGCCGGAGCGGGCCGGCGAAGGCGAGGCCGTGGGGGGACCGAGCCTGGGCCGGGCTTGAGGATCGGCGTGACGACGGTGCCGCAGTGGCGGCAGGACCTTGAGACGTCCGTGTCGCCCAGGGCCTATCAAGACCTGCTGGAAGTCCTGGCCGATGCCGGGACTCCGTTGCGGGCCAAGCAGTTCGCCGAGGGCATCGGGCTGGGCAGCGAGAACCTCTCGAAGATCGAGGGAGTGCGTTCGAAGCTGAAGCGAATGGTGCGCCGGGGGTGGCTGACGGAAGAGGTGAGGGGTGTGTTCGCCCGTCCGCCCAACAGGAGCGACGAGGTGTGAAGGGATGGTGACCAAGGGTCTCTCCTCCCTACGGTCGTAGGTGCCAACCCATCCGTCCGCTGCGAGAAGAGTCCCGAGGTGGAACCGTACGACACGGCGTCGACGGCTGACCTGTTTGCAGCCCCGACCAGTTTCTTCAGCACGCTCGTCGACCATCTGACGGCCCCGGAAACAGGCCGTCTTGCCCACCACGACCTGGAAGAACTCCTCGACAGCCAGGGCCGGTTGCTGCTGCGGCAGCTCCTGCAGGACCACTTGATCTGCGGGCCCGACGCGAAGAGGACGCTGCCCACGCCCACCGGCCCCAGATCATGGGACCCGACGGGCTGCCCCGCCTGCACCTGGAATCCTCAACGTCTGTCCGGCCGACGCTCTGTTGTCCCTGCCCGAGCGGCTCCACTCGCATGGCCTGCGGAAACTGGCCGTCCTCGAAGCGGTGAACGCCTCCTTCGACACCGCGCGGGAAGCGATTACACGCCGCTGCGGCCCAGTCGCGGGCAAGCGGCAGATCGAGGACCTCGCCGTCCAGGTCGCGGTGGACATCGACAGCTTCTCCCGGGCGATGGCGCCCACCCCCTGCACCGCCTCCACGCTGTTGGTGATCTCGGCCGATGGCAAAGGGGTTGTCATGCGCCCCGATGCATTGCGGCCAGCGACCCGGAAAGCTGCGACTCGTCCGGGAGTGTTCCGTACCCGGCTCGCTTCCGGCGAGAAGGTGGGCCGCAAACGCATGGCCACCCTGACCGCCGTCTATGACGCCGCCCCCGCCGTCCGCCGCCCGCACGACATCATCGCCCTGCCCGGCGGATGCCACGGCAAGCGGGCCCTGCGGCCGGGCCCGAAGGAGACCGGGAAGTGGCTGCACGGATCGGTGATCCACGACGCCGCCACCGTGATCGGCGAAGCCTTCGACCAGGCCGAAGCCCGTGACCCGCAGCATCTGCGGGACTGGGTTGTCCTCGTCGACGGCGCCCGCCACCAACTCGACCTCATCCAGGACCAGGCCGTCCTGCGTGGCGTCACCGTCCACATCGTCATCGACTTCGTCCACGTTCTGGAGTACTTGTGGCAGGCCGCGTGGTCACTCCACGACCCCGGTGATCCGGCCGCCGAGGACTGGGTCGCCGTCCACGCCCTGACCGTGCTGAGCGGAAACGTCCGCCAGACGGCCCAGACGATCGCACGCCAGGTCAAGAAGGCCCGGCTGCCACGGGCGAAACGCCAGGGAGCCGACGTCTGCATCCGCTACCTGAGCAGCAAAGAACCCTTCCTCCGCTACGACCGAGCACTCACTGCTGGCTGGCCGATTGCGACCGGAGTGATCGAGGAGCCTGCCGGCACCTGATCACCGACCGGCTCGACATCACCGGCTCCCGCAGGGGGCTCGCCGGAGCCGAAGCGCTTTGTAACTCCGGGCGTTGACCAGCAACGGAGACCTACACGCCTACTGGCGCTACCACCTTGCCCACGAGCACTACCGAGTCCATGAAAGCCCAGAGCAGCAGAAGTACGACCTCACCGCCTGACTACAGACCCCACGGCCACAGCACGCAGGGGCCTTTACTCACTTACCACGCAAAAGGGATGCCCAGCCGGATCGGTGAGCACCCGTGCCTTGGCTGCATCATGGGGCTGGTAGTCCGGCTTGCCGGCGCCCAGTTCCACGAGCCGGACCTCCACCTCGTCGAGGTTCTCGGCCACCTTGAAACAGATGTGGAGTTGCTGGGGGTTGGCCTGGCCAGGCCAGTCGGGAGGCTGGTAGTCGTCGACCCGCTGGAAGCCGAGAAGGAGCCCATCCTCGCGGTTGAGCCCGGCGAACTCCGCGTTCGACTTCGGGTGCGGTTCAAGGCCCGTGGCCTGCTGATAGAACAACGACAGAGCCAGCGGATCAGGACAATCGAGCGTTATCGCGCTCAGCTTCATCTGCAAGGAACGACACCTCCGGACTGATCACTGAACTTGCTTCAACCCTAAGGGCAGGCACCTGGATGCTTCCGCGCGTCCCCGCAGAAGAGCCACACCCTACGTCGAACACCGGGTGTGAAGCCGTTCCAGCGCTTGTTCCACAGGAGCCGAGCGCAGTGGGTTCACAGGAACCGGCGGATCGGCTGGACAGCGGCCTCCCGGGCTCGCTGGAGGACCGAACGTCTCCGCCAGCGGCCCGCTCTGATCAGTTCGCTGGCCGCCACGTCCGCCTCGAAGTGCTCGTCGAGGGTGGCGGTGAACGTCTGGTCCAGGACGGCGAGCATGACTTCCTCGTCGTGGTCGAACGAGCGACGGTTGAAGTTGGTCGAGCCGATGAGAGCGGCGACCCCGTCGACGGTGATGACCTTGGCGTGCATCATCGTCGGCTGGTACTGGTAGATCCTCACCCCGCAGGCGATGAGGTCCTCGTAGTAGTGCTGACCCGCCAACTGGCACACCCGCTTGTCGGTGTGCGGTCCGGGCAGCACGATCTCCACCTCGACACCGCGCCGCGCCGTCGCGCACAGCAGCTCGATGAAGTACGCGTCCGGGGAGAAGTAGGCGGTGGCCAGGCGGAAGCGTTCCTCGGCGGATTCCAGCATCACGCGGATCAGGGTCTGCATGTCCTGCCAGCCGAAGCTGGCCGAGCCGCGCACGACCTGCACGACGGCGTCGCCCTGGGGGCGGTGCTCGATGAACCGGTCCCGCTCGTCGAAGAGTTCGTCGTGGCACTCGGCCCAGTTCTGGGCGAAGGCGGCGGCGATCCCGTCCACGGCCGGGCCCCGGACCTCCACATGCGTGTCGCGCCACTCGTTCTCGTTGCGGGCGTCACCGCACCACTCCTCGGCGATGCCGACCCCGCCGGTGAACGCGATCTCCTCGTCGACGACAAGCACCTTGCGGTGGCAGCGGTGATTCTGCTTGAGCGGCGAGAGGTACAGCGGCTTGCGGAACCACGCCACCTGCACCCCGGCGCGCTCCATGGCGTCCAACTGCTCCGTCTCGATCAGCCGGCTCCCGAACCCGTCGAGGAGCAGCCGCACCCGCACCCCGGCACGGGCCCGCTCCGCGAGCGTCTCCGCGAACCGGCGGGCGATGTCGCCCTTCCAGTACACGAAGGTCATCATGTCCACCGTGTGCTCGGCGCGGCGGATCCCGGCCAGCATCGCGGCGAAGATCTCATCGCCGTTGCGCAAGGGCAGGAGCTTGTTGCCCTCGGTCGCCGCGATGCCGATCAGGCGCTCCAGGCGCCGCCGTATCCGCACCACGCGGTCCGCGCCGGACGGCGAGGCAGAGGCAGGCGGCGTCCCCGTTGCCTCACGCGCGGACGGCACCTCGGTCGCTCCGGTGGCTTCGGGCTCCCGCTGCGGCAGCTCGGACGGTTCCTGCGTACGGGTCATGGCATCCCCTGGCCGGCATACGAAGAGAACGGACGGAGCTGCCGGGCCCGGTCCGGCGCGGGCTGAGCAGCCAACCGACTGTACTCCCCGGTGGCGGGTGGGTGGGACTGCTACGTTCCGGGACCATGGACGACAGCGTGTACGTGGGCAACGCGGGCAAGGACGCGGCACTGGACCGGGGGTGGCTCCTCGGGCACTTCAAGGACGTCACCGATCCCCGGCACAGCGAGGCCGTGGAGATCAAATGGGGTGTCCATCCGCAGGGCGACGAGCGGGCGCTCTGGGTGCAGGGCGAGGAGCGCACCGCCCTGCTTGTCCTGATCAGCGGCCGCTTCCGGGTGGAGCTTCCCGGCCGCAGCGTGGTCCTGGCCGAGCAGGGGGACTACGTCGTGTGGGGCCGGGGCGTCGACCACTCATGGTTCGCGGAGGAACCATCCGTGGTGCTGACGGTCCGCTGGCCTTCCGTATCCGGCTACGAGACGGCCTGAGGCCACTACCCTCACCGCCCGCCGCCACGCATCCGAATCGCCGGATCGTTCTTGAGCGAGCGATCCAGATAAGCTAAGGTCGCACCATGGCAAGGACCCGGGAGTTCGACACCGAAGCGGCGGTGAGCCGCGCCATGGAACTGTTCTGGACGCGTGGCTACGAGGCCACTTCGGTACGCGACCTGACCCAGCACCTGGGGATCGGGCAGGGGTCCCTGTACGCGGCATTCGGCGACAAGGACGGCCTGTACCGGGCCGCGCTCGCGCACTACCGCACCACCCTCGCGGCGGCCGCCCTGCGTGACCTGGAGGAGGGTGCGGATGCCCGCTCCGCAGTTCGTACGCTCCTGACGGAGCGCATCCGTATCGCCGTCGGGCAGGACGGCAGGGGCTGTCTGGCGGTCAATGCCGCATGTGAACGCCTTCCTGAGGACGCGTCGGTCCGGCGCATCGTGCGCGACATGCAGGACGCCGGCCGGGATGCGCTCGCCGACGTGCTGCGTGTGGCGGTGGAGCGGGGCGAGATCGCGCCGCGGCACGACCCGCACACCCTGGCGGCCTTCCTCGGCACCGTCCTCAACGGCCTGATGGTCTCCTCGAAGATCACGCCGGATCCGCGCGCGCTCGAATCCGTCGTGGAGGTCGCGCTGGAGGTCCTCGGGTGATTTTTTCGTGCGCTGAATCTGGATCGTACGATCCAGATAAGCCGGCGGAGGCCCGGCAGGGAGTCGGCGCGGGGGCCGATGCCGATGCCTGGCCCGGTGACCATGCCTCTGCCTGCCTGACCGCCTTGACCGCCTGGCTGCCTGACCGACTGACCGCCTGACCGGCTCCCTCATCTCGGCCCCTGCTTCTCCGCGACCTCCACCGCCCCCCAGCCACACCCACACCCACACCCACACCCACACCCACACCAATACCCACACCCACCCCCCATCTCCTCGCCTCTCGACCTCTCCACGTAACGACACCCAGGAGGACCCATGCATCCCGCACCCACCCCGGCCGCACCCACCCCGGCCGCACCCACCCTCGGAGGCAGCCGCTGGCACACCTTCCCCGCGACCGGCACCGTCCTGACCGCCCATCAGTTCCTCACCGCCACCGAGCCCCTCCTCCAGGGCATCATCGATGACAATGCGCTGACCAGCGCCGACGGTGAGGTACTGGAGGAGCAGATCCGTGCGACACTCGCCCTCGGCACCAGGGAGACATCCCTGACGCTGCGCGTCGGCCCCGACAGCGCCCCGGCGGCCCGTGAGCTGGCCGCCCAGGCCGAGACGATCGGCCGGGAGCTGGCCTCTTGGGCCACCGAAACCCTGGAGAGGCTGCTCACCGACCGGATACCGCTGCCCGCGGGACCGCTGGTCGTCCGCAGCCACTGCTACGGCCACCTGCTCACCCCGGCCGCCGCCGACCTGCTCCGGGGCAGCCGCGGGGGCCCCGTCACCATGCAGCTCTACAACGAGTGGCTGCACCAGGTCGTCCTGCTGCGCGACGCCCTGCTCCCCTTCACCAATTGGCAGGACGTCCCGCTGACCGTCACCCCGACCGGACTGCGCCACACCGAGGCGGCCCGAGACGCCTTCCTCACCGAACTCCTGGTCCGCCAGATCCGGCACACCAGCATCGTGGACTTCGCGCGCCACGTCGTCACCGATACGTCCGGCCCGGACGGCTACGGTTTCGCAGCCGCCGGAGGCACTGTGCTGCCCGCCGTTCTCGACCAGCCGCCCCTGACCGCTCCCCGGTACCTGCTGACGTGGCGTCCCGACCCGGCCGCCGTCGAACCCGCCACGTACGTGGTCGAGACGTCGGACTATTACGCGGCACCCCGCACCCTTGTCGAAGACCTGCCACCCGCCACCACCCCGGCGGGCCCGCTCACCGCTCGTCGCGTCCCCGGGCCGACCACGGAAGAAGTCCGCACCGCCGTCATCGAGGTCACCGACGGCAGCACCGCCGCCGTCCACGTCGACCTCGGCCAGGCACTGCGCGGTCACCGCTTCGCCCACCGGCCGGAACCCGCGACGTACGACGCGTCCGCAGGTGACACGCCCGCCGGTGACGCGCCCGTGTACGACGCACCTTCAGAGGGCTCGCCCAGCACCGTGGACGTGTGGGCGGCACTGCGCGCACAGGGGATGGTGTGGACCCGGGCGGGGGACACCACCCTCGACGCCACCGGTGAGAGCGACCTCGTGGTCCTGGCGCTGCTCGGACGGCTCTACCCTGAGAACGTCACGGTGCGCCCCGCAGGTCTGCAAGCCACGCGGACGGCCGCCGGGGCGACGAGCGGCCCGAGCCGCTTGGTGGTCTCGGTCGACCCGCCGGTCACCGGAGGGTTGGACGACCATGATGCATGACCCTGACGGCGTGCCCGTCCGCACGGGCCGGGCCACGGTCGGCCCGATCCTGGCCTCGCTGTCACAGCCGCAGCCGCAGTCATAGTCGAAGCCGAAGCCGAAGCCGAAGCCATAGTCGCAACCGCAACCGCAGCCCCGGGTGCTCGGTCAGTCTCCGTACCAACCGAGCCCCGGAGCAGCCTCCGGCGGATCGAAGGACTGGTGCAGGCCGACGAGTGCGCTCACCAGGCGGGGGTCCCAGCCCTCCTCCAGGACGCGGTACTCGTCGGCGATGCCCCGGTAGACGATGTGGGCGCGGCGTGAGGCGTCACGCCAGATCACCCTGCGGGGCGGCCCGAATCCGCCGTCGCCCTCGGCGAACAGGGCCATGAGCGTCGACACCCAGGCGAGGGGCATGCCGAGCGGCCACCACACCGCCCACCAGAAGAGCCGCCCCTTGCGCCCACGGGCGGCGGGGCCCGCCACGGGCTCCACCGTCCACTCCGAGCGCGCGAACGCCCGCCGGCGGTACGTGATGCGGCCGAGCGGCGCGCCGTACCCGTCGTCGACCAGATACACCGCCTGCCCCGAGTCCAAATGCCGCTCGGTCCGCACGCGGGCCGTCGGTACGGCCTCGTCCACGCCGACGTGGAACGTCCGCACCGAAGGATGCGCTCCGCCCCGCAAGTCGCCTCGGGCGTGGTCGAGTTCGTGGTCACGGCGCAGCCAGGCCAGCTCGCGCGCTTCCCCGCCCCTCCCCGGAGCCCACTCGTTGACGAGCCGCGGCGGCTCGGTGCGGTAGTCCACCCTGTACGTCATGAGCTGCCGCCCCACGCTGCCCTGCCCCGCTCCCCGCGCCCGTACGCGCCGCCCGATCATGCCGACGCCGCCCCGCAAGCGCGAGGGCGACCGACTCATCCTCGCATCAGGCCACGAACTGCGACGCGGGGACTCCGCTCAGGAGGACGGGCAGAAGGCGGCCTCCACGGCCTTGCCGACGTCGAGCTGCACGGCGCTGGGCTTGACGCTCAGGGTGAAGGACATCGCGAACTGGCGGCGGCCGTCCCCCGAGTAGGAGGTCAGGGCGATGGAACCGGGGGCAAGGCCGCCCGCGATCGAGAAGTCGTCGGCGCAACTGCCGCGGCCCCTGTCCCGGGTGTGCAGGCCGTTGGGCGGCCGGTCGGTGAGGATGCGCTGGAGTTCCGGCGGCAGCAGTTCGCCTCGGGTGAAGGCCCGGGTGTAGGCACTCACGTCGTGCGCGGTGGAGACCACCCCTCCGGCTCCCGCCCCGGTGAAGCTCGCGTTGAAGCGGTCCACGTCGCGCGGCCTGCCGTCGGCGTCGGGGTAATAGCCGTGGCCGTGCGGCCCCTTGATGCCCTCCGGCGGCTGGACCCTGAGATAGGACTTGGTCATCCCGAGCGGCTCGAACAGGCGCTCACGCAGTTCGGTGCCCAGGTCGTGGCCGGTCGCCCTCTCGACGATCAGGCCGAGGAGGGTGTGGTTGGTGTTGGAGTAGGACCACTTCTCGCCCGGTTCGCCGGTCCTGGGCCGCTCCCGGCTCCACTGCACCAGGTCCAGCGGCCGGTAGTGGGTGGTGAAGTCGAACACGTCGAACGAGGGGTCGCCCTCGCTTCCGTCCGGGTTCGGCTTGCCGGACCACCAGTCGGGGATGCCGGAGGTGTGCTGGATCAGCTGCCGTACGGTGACCTCGTCGGCCCGTGTCACCAGGTCCTTCTCGACCACCTCGGGCAGCAGGTCGCCGAGCTTGTCGTCCACCCCGAACCTGCCCTCCTGGACCAGTTGCAGGACCACGGTGGCCACCATCTGCTTGGTCTGGGACCAGATCGGGAAGCGGGCGTTAGCGGGTATTCTGCCGCCCTTGCCGTCGAGGAGGCGGGAGCCCGCGCTGCCCAGGCCGACGGGCTTCCCGTCGAGGTAGGCCCCACCGACGACCCCCACGACGCCGCGAACCCCCGCCAGCTCCTCCATCGCCTTCTGGACGTTCGCCTGCCGGGCGTTGTTCCCGTCCCGCGTCGCCGGGGCGGCGGTGGCAGGCCCGGCGTGGGCCACCACCAGCACGGTGACACCGGCGGCCAGGACGGCCCTGCTCAGCGGTGGACGAATGTTCCCCAAGGGCACGACGCGCTCTCTTTCGTGAGGGCATGCGGACGCCGAGGGCGGCATGCCCCCGGCTCGGACCGCTGTGGTCCATGCGCTCATCGAAGACAGGAGGGTGTTGTGGTGATGTATGAGGTTTTCGATACGCCCGCGATACTCCCGGCTCCGGCGTGCGGCCTGCTGCGTGTGCTGTGCGGGCGCGAGAACCCCGTCGCGCGATGTGGCATGGTTGATCGACTGAAGGTTCGCCTGGCTGAACATCCGTATGGTTCGCGTGGTTCTTACAGTTCGTACTAGGGGGATCTCCATGCGTTTTCGTCACGTCGCGGCCTCTGCCGCTCTCGTCCTGTGCGCTACGACGGCTGTGGCGGCCTGCTCGTCCTCGTCGGACTCCGCGGACACCACCCGGCCCGCAGGACCCGCCGCCCCCACAAAGCCTGCCTCCGCCGAAGTGAAGGGGCACATCGACATCGAGACGGGCGAACCCCGGTCGGGCGGGCCGGAGACGGGCGAACCCCGGTCGGGCGAGCCCGAGATGGGCGAGCAGGACGGGGCGGGCCCGGCGAAGTGTGCGACCTCGGCCGCCGACATCCCTGACGAGTGCGCGCTCGACCTCTCGTTCTCAGAGAGCACCGACGGCGAGCCGGGACCCGTGGCGCCTGACGCGTCGGAGGCCGGTGCGGATCTGCCCTCGATGGTGCCCTGAAGGCCCTCGCCCACCCCGGCAGCCGTCCGTGACGATGCCAGGCGACCCAGGGAGGGAGTGCCCTTGCGCGCGCAGGAACAGGCCGACAAGGCCCATGCCGATGTAAAGACGCCTCGCATCGCGGCAGCGCCGCCCACGCTCGCCCCCGAAGCCGGAAGGATGCTGGCGCTCCAGGGCACGGTGGGAAACGACGCGTTGACGCTCGCCCTTCAGGGGAGGCGGCTCGGCCACGGTCCGGTCCAGCAGCTCGTGCAGCGGGCGTCGAGGCCGGGCGGGGCCGCGGTGCCCGTCCAGCGGACCACCGAGGAGGACCTGGTCGGCAACGTCCTGGAGCCGATCCGCAACCGGCCCCAGAGCGGCCCGGACCGCATCGTCCGCGGCAGGCCGTACCAGGAACTCGGCCTGCCGCCCGAGGTCCTGAGCACGCTCGAACAGCTCTCCAGGGGCGAGCAGCGGGTCGCGGGCGGCGTCGATTTCGGAGAGCCTGGGCGGTCACCGTCACTCCTGGGCGGCAGCAAGGTCAATGTCCGGCACGAGGCCCGGTTCAACGTCGGCGGCCGCGCCAAGGAGGACGTCCGCTACATCCGCTTCGTGAAGGCAGCGAAGATCAACAAAGGGTTGCGGTCGGGCGAGGTCGGCATCACCTGGACCCGGCCCGGCTATGTGACCTTCGCGCCCATCCAGTACCGGGCGGTGGCACTCAACCCTCCCCACGCCCGCGGCCCCGCCGACCGTGCCGCCCTCGACGCCGTGCTCCACACCGGCTTCGCGCAGGCGGAGTGGTCGTACGACGGCCCCGGCAGGCAGTTCGAACCGAATGAGAAGCGAAGGCCCGACGGGTCGCTGGAACTGCTCAATGTCGACACGCCGGGCGTCACGGACGACTCCAACCAGTATCCCCTCCTGCAGAGATACGAGTTCTACGGCATCCTCTACTCACCTGCCGACCAGACCGTCCTGCACGTCAACCACTACGGGGACACGCTTTCGGCGCTGAGCAAGGATCATCCGGTGACGCGCTGAACGAGCCGGAAGCAGTGCCCTGGCCGTGGTGCCTTTGCCAGACTGTCCGTCGGGCGCAGAGCGGCAGGGAGGCGATGGTGCTGCTGCAACGGACCTGGCGGTGGATTCTCGTGGCGTGGGCGGGTCTTGTCGTGGTCGGTGGATTCCTGACGCTGTATCTGGACGACGGGGACAGCCAGGCGGACGAACACGGTCCGGGCCCGGCACCGGCGACCTCCACCGTCACGCCCGGCGCCGAGGAGGGGCGTCGATGCCCCGATCGGGCGCGAGCCGACGATGCCCCGCCGCTGGATTGCACGTACTGGTCGCGGGGCTGACGGCCTTGCTGACCGGTCCGTCCGCGACGGACCGGTCAGGGCTTCACCGCCACCGCTCCGAACTGCGGGAGCACGGCGGCGGAGTCCGTCTCGGGACGCCATCGCGAGCACGAGACGAGGCCGGGGGACAGGAGGTCCAGGCCTTCGAGGAAGGCGCTGACGTCCGCGCGGCTGCGGGCGGTGATCGGTGGCGTGGCGTTCTCGTTCCAGAACTTCATGGCCTCGACGTTGCCCTCGCCGCCGAGGTCGGAGTCGGTCGTCGGGTGGGTCAGGACGAGACAACTGCCGGAGGGGACCGAGGCCATGACCCTGCGGACGATGTCCTGTGCCTCGCCCGTGTCGAGGACGAAGTTCAGGATGCCCAGCATCATGACCGCGACGGGCCGGTCGTAGTCGAGGGTCGCTGCGGCGCCCTCGATGATGCTGTCCGGCTCATGGACGTCGGCATCGATGTAGTCGGTGGCCCCCTGGGAGGTGCCGATCAGCAGACTGCGGGCGTGGACGAGCACGATGGGATCGTTGTCGACGTAGACGATCCGGGACTCGGGCGCGGCTTGCTGGGCGATCTCGTGGGTGTTGTCGAGCGTCGGCAGTCCGGTGCCGATGTCCAGGAACTGCCGTACTCCGCAGTCGGCGGTCAGGAACCGGACCGCGCGGCCGAGGAACTCGCGGTCGGCGCGGGCCACGTCCCGGATCACGGGAAACACTCTGGCGACCTGGTCACCTACGTGCTGGTCGACCTCGTAGTGGTCCTTTCCGCCGATCCAGTAGTTCCACACCCGTGCGTTGTGCGCGACTCCGGTGTTGAGCTTGCTCGACACGTCTGACGGCTGTTGGACCCGGCTCACATCTCGCCCTTCCTGACGCACCCGTGAGGCGCCCGGAGAGGCAGACACACGGCGGACCACTGACTACGCGACCACTGACTACGCGACCACTGAGTATGCGATCACTGAGTACGCGACCAGTACGCGGCCACTGAAGACCGGCGCCGCGCGACTGCTGGGTACAAGCACGAGCACGAGCACGTACTCAGTTCGTGCGACTACTGGGTGCGTAGTTACTGACGTAGCCCATTGTGGCGTCCCGGCAGCGCGGCGTCCGGGGAACCGGATTTCCCGAGCGGTTCCGGACGGGCCGCAGCAGTCCGCTGTCGGCGCTCGATCACCGCTGGTCGGCTTCCGGCCTCGCAGCCCCGGTCGCCGTGCCGGTCGCCGTCGTGCCGGCTGCCGTCCCGGTCGCGGTGTCCGTCGCCGCGCCGGTGCCGGCGCGGAGGTCGAACACGCTCGCGCGCAGTGCCCTGATGACCTCGTCGAGCTCGTTCACCCCGTGCATGAGGCGTCGGCGTGCGGGCCCCTCGCCGAGCATCGCGGCCGCGCTGTGCAGGTCGAGCCCCGCGTCGAAGATCTTACGCACCACGCCCTCGCGGAGGTCGGCGGCGATGCGCTCGCGCTCCCGGGCCAGCGACAGCTCGCGCACCTCCGCCTGTAGCGCCGCGTTGGCCACCAGCGAAGCGCCGATACGGGCCCGCAGGCCATGAGCGGCCACCGCGATCAGCGCGCAGAGGGCGCTCCAGAGGACCACACGCCGACCGATGACGGCACCGGGGGCACCCTGGACGGCGGACGCCGCCGCCTGCACGGCCACCACCGCCACCACCACGCACGCCGACTCCCACCGGCGGTGGAAGAGCACCGTCCAGATCAGCGGGGCCAGCGCCACGAGCCCCACACCCGAGGCCACGCCCGATGCCAGGATCAGTTCCAGGACGGAACTGGTGTAGAGGAGCGGAACCAGGACCGGGGCCCATGCCGACATCCGCTGCCAGGGCAGGAGGAAGGCGCCCGCGCAGACGAGCAGGAGGGCGACGCTCGTCGCGTACTCCAGCCACGAGTGCACGTCACCGTCCGGTAGGAGGACACTGACCGTGGCCACCAGGGCGACCAGGCCGAACGGGACGGCTCTGGGCGCCAGTCCGGGCTGCTGGAACTGCCAGCCCACGGTGTCGCCGGCGATCTCGGTCAGCGCGGGCCAGGGATCCTTCGAAGTTTCCACAGCACATCCCCGTGTTTCCACAGCACACCCCCGTTGAGCCGCAATGGGCGTTGCTTCGGATTGCGGCACTGATTCCGTTGTCATCGTCCGGATTCTCTTCGCCGCGGCTCACAGCAGCGGTACCGGATCGCTTCCGGGCCGAGCAGCACGGCGTGCAGGGGAGGTGCGTGTCGGTGGTCGTGATGCCGTGTGACGATGCCGTGGGGCACGGGCGACCTCCTGTGCGGGGGCGGCAGGCGTGCGCAGGCGGTGGCGGGGCGGCACGCTACTCCTTCCGTTCAGCGTGCCAGCACGGGTCTTGAGCCGTCTGCCCCTTGGCACAGAAGCCGCTCCCCGCCCGGCAGGGCCCGCCCGTTCGGCTGCGGCCGAAGGATGGCCTCGCCGGGCGGCGCGGAGAACGGTTCCCGGCGTGGCTCACGCGGATCGAGCAGCGCGGTCCGCCGCCCCGCCAGGCTTCCACAGATCGACCGCGAGCCAGGTCAGCGTGGCGCCGACCACGATGTGCAGGGCGCTGGTGAACAGCGAGTCGGGCAGGGCGATGAGGAACGCGAAGAGGGGCAGGGCAGTCGCGTACGACCACGACGGGACCCGCGGGAACACCCGTGCGCGGACCATGGCCGTACCGAACAGGGCACAGCCGAAGGCGAAGACAGCCGCGGAGCCGATGAGCGCGGGAATCGTGGGACCGGTGAGGGTCTCGTCGATGACGTCCTCGTCGAAGTGGAACAGCACCAGGTTCGCGGCGAACGCTGCGCCGCCGAACAGGCCGAGGCCGATGAGGTTGACGACGTGGGCCGCCTCCCCGAAGCGGCCGGTGACGGCGGCCTGACGCCGGTGCAGCGCGACGAGCAGCGGCAGCGAGAACGCGGGGGAGAGGGCGAGGAAGAAGCTGGTCGCGGCGGTCTCCCCGGTGAATGCCTCGACGAGCGAGGGCAGGGCGATGAGGAGCCCGGAGAGGAGGCCGGACAGGGCGCCGAGGCGGGCGGTCCGGTCGCTCGCGGGGCCAGACGGGGGCGCGGGTGTGGGTGTGGATGTGGGGGCGGATGCGGATTCGGGCATGGTGCCGCTCCAGTGCGTCGAGGGGCGAGCCCGGCCGGGATGCGTACGGGATTCGTACGGGCCGGGGACGAGAAGGCTAGGGAGCCCGCGGCCGTGGACGACAGGTGAGGAACGGTGGGAGCGGCAGCCGGACGTCACTGAACCGCACCCCGCTGTCCAGCCGTTCGTCAGTGCCGATCGACCAGAGCCTACGGCGGACGCCTCCGCGGCCTCGCCCTCGGATGCCGCCCCGCCTAGCCTGTACGGCACGCGGGAGGGGGTGGGCCATGGCCGGGTACGTGCCGGTGCCGTGGGTGTCGCCCCTGCTGTACGGAGCGGTGCTGGCCGGTGGCCTGTACTACGCGGTGGCCGGGATCGACCCCGGCCGGGAACCGTCGCTGTGGCGCTTGGCGGGCTTCACCGCCGGGCTCGTGGGGCTCTTCGCCGTGGAGTCGCTGGCGCGCCGGGTAACGACGACGCGGAGGCGACGACCGGCACCGGTGATGTCGCCGGGGCCGGAGCGTGGGGCCGGGGCCCCGCCGACGGCGCAACCGCCCCCAGCGGGCGCTGCCTCCCCTCCCCACACCCGTGACCGACACGCACGGCACACATGGCTGCTGCTGGCACGGTGCGCGCTGATCGCCGCGGTGGTCGCTCTCGACGTCTCCGGCCTGGCCCAGGTCCTCTTCGTCCTGTTGCCGTTCACCGCGTACTTCGTCTTCGGACGCGGCGTCGCGCTGACGCTGGGAGCACTGTGCGTGGTCGGGCTCCTCGCCGGGTACGTGCTGACCGCCCCCGGCTGGTACCGCGATCTGGAACGCGTGTCCGACCTGCTGATGCTCTGCGTGGGCCTGATCCTGGCGCTGTCCATGGCGGCCGTCGCCGTGGGCGAGCAGCGGGCACGGCGTGCCCTTGAGGAGTACGCGGCGCGCGTCGCGGAGCTGTCCGCCGCGGCCGAGCGCAACCGCCTCGCCCGGGACATCCACGACAGTCTCGGACACCATCTCACCGCGGTCTCGGTGCAGTTGGAGATCGCCTCGGAGTTCCGGGCCCTGGAGCCCGAAGCGGCCCGGCGCGCGGTCGACGAGGCACGGGAGTCGGTGAAGCGCGCACTCGGCGATGTACGGCGGTCCGTGCGCGCCCTGCGCGATGAGCCGCCGCGCACGTCTCTCGCGGCGGCGTTCGCGGACCTCGCGCGGGGCGGCGAGGCCCGGCCGCGTGTCACCGTGGAGGTGGACGGTGTCGACGGCGGCTACGGCACGGCGGAGCTGACCGCTCTCTACCGCGCCGCGCAGGAAGGCCTGACGAACGCGCGCCGCCACGCCCGCGCTTCCCGGGTGACGGTGTCGGTCCGCCTGGCGGAGCACGCCGCGCGGCTGGTGGTGAGCGACGACGGCTGCGGCTTCGCCCCGGAGGAGGGCACCGCCGGGTTCGGGCTGCTCGGGATGCGGGAACGGGTGCACCTGGTGGGAGGCAGCGTGCGGATCGACAGCGGACCGGGGGCGGGGACGCGGCTCACGGTGACGGTGCCGCGCGGCACCGAAGGAAGCGGGAGAAACGGCGGGAGTGGCGGGAGCGACGGGAATGGGGAGAGTGGCGGGAACAGGGGTGGGTCCCGGCATGGGTGAAGAGGATGCGGCTGCGGCTGCGGCGCCGGTACGGGTGCTCGTCGTGGACGACCAGCGGCTGATCAGGGATGGCATCGCGTCGCTGCTGTCCATCAGGCCGGGCATCGACGTCGTCGGTACGGCGGTGGACGGCCGCGAAGCCGTCGCGAGGGCCCTCGAACTGCACCCGGACATCGTGCTGATGGACGTCCGGATGCCGGGGATGGACGGTGTGGAGGCCGTCACCGTCCTGCGCGCCGAGGTACCGGAGTGCCGGGTGGTGATGCTGACGACGTTCGACGACGAGGAGTACGTCGTGCGGGCGCTGCGCGCGGGCGCGTACGGCTATCTGCTGAAGGACCTCCCGGCCGACGAACTCGCTCGCGCTGTCCGCCTCGCGCACGCGGGCGTCACCCAGCTCGACGCCACCGTGACACGCCGCCTCGCCGCGTCCCTGCCCTCCCCGGACGCGGGGGCGGATCCGGCTGTCGCCCTCAGCCCGCGCGAGGTCGACATCCTGCGGCTCGTGGCACGCGGGCGGACCAACCGGGAGATCGCCGCTCAGCTGTATCTCAGCGAGGGCACCGTGAAGAACCACGTCTCCCGCATCCTCGGGCGCCTCGCGCTGCGCGACCGCACCCAGGCCGCCCTGCGCGCCCGCGACCTGGGTCTGCTGTGAGCGCTCAGGTGGCCGCCGAGGGCACCGCGTCGGCGTTCTCCGGTGGTGTCGCGACAGCCGTCGTTCCCGTACGGCGCAGCCGCGGCAGGCCCGGCACCGCGGCCGTGAAGACCAGGGTGGTGAGGACGAACGGCCAGGTGAAGGCGTGTCCGCCGGCGGGCGACGCGAGGGCTTCCACCGCCGGTCCGACGAGGGTGGCCACCGCCGCCCCGACGATCGCGAACCCCAGACTCCACCGGTCCGCGGCGAGCAGCACCCCGCAGAGCGCCATCGCCACGAGCACGGCGTTGTAGCCCATCGCGCCCGCGCTGATGCGGTCCGCCGGAGCGCCGAGGCCCCAGGCCGTGGCGATGCCCACGGCGCTGCCCGCACAGGCCATCGCCCCGGCCGTACGGCTGGCCGCGAAGATGCCGACCAGGAGGATCAGCCCCACGTACCACTCCGGCATCAGGAAGATCTGCCCGATGTTGGCGAAGAACGCGCGGGCGACGTCGGTGAACCGCAGATCCACCGGACCCGCGGCGGCGTCGGTGAGCGCCGCGGGCCGCGGGCCGCCGTGCCAGGCACGCTGGAATCCCGGCGCCGCCATCGCCATCGCGCTTGCCGTGAGGCAGAAGGGGAGGGTGAGCGTGGGCAGGCCCCAGCCGCCCAGCAGCCGTGCGATGGCCGCGGTGACGACGGTGACCACCACACAGCCACCGGCCGCGAGGACCATGGTGGACGCGTGCGAGGGCCCGAGCAGCACCGCGAACCCCACCGCGACCAGGCAGGCGTTGAAACCCTCGGCGCCCACGGCCACGCGCTCGCCGTCCACCCCGAGGAACCGTGCCGTACCGGTGCCGATGGCCGTGCCGAGCACCCCGTACACGGCGTAGGGCCAGTCCGCGGCGACGAGCGCGACGGCGAAGACGGCCCCGGTGAGGGCGTTGGGCAGAAACGTGACCTGTGCCTGGCCGCGCAGCACCTGCGCCGCGAACAACACCCCTCGCCCAGCGCGCGGTTTGCGCACGAGACCCTCCCTCTCCCACCCGCCGACCCGCCGAACATAGCTGTAACCAGCAAGTGCACTGTATGGGGTGGCACATGGGACTCAGCAAGCGAGAGGGAACCCTCACTCGTAGCGCAGGCGCAGCGACTCCCGTTCGGTCTCCTCGATCTGGTCGATGGTCAGGCCGGGCAGGTTCAGCTGCGCCAGCGTCACCTCGGCGCTGGTCGGTTGGGCGTCGGCTGGAACCCATCGTTCCGGTTGCCAGGCGTTGGCGCGCAGCAGCGACTTCGGGCAGTGCGGATACACCTGCTCGACGTGGACCACGAGCGCCGTGACCGGGGGTTTGCCCACGGGAGTGAGGCGGGCGAGCAGCTCCGGGCGCGCGGAGACGCAGGCGCGGCCATTGACGCGCAGGGTGGTCGGGCGGCCGGGGATGAGGAAGAGCAGCCCGACGCTTCCGGTCTGCAGCACGTTGTGCATGGTGTCGAGCCGCTTGTTGCCGGTGGCGTCGGGTATCACCAAGGTCCGCTCGTCAAGCACCGAGACGAAGCCGGCCGGGCCGCCACGAGGCGTCACGTCCGCCCGGCCCTCGGCGTCCGCACTGCCGACGAACACCAGGGAGGAGCAGCCGATCAGCGCCCGGCTCTCCTCGGTCAGGTGGTCGATCTCCTTGCGGAGGGCGTTCGGGTTCGGTTGCTGGTAGAGCTCGCGCAGCTGGTCCGGGCTGCTGAGGGCGTCCGCCTGGAGGGATGCGAAGAGGGAGCCGGTGGCCTCCGTGTCGATCATCATGCGAACGACTCTAGAAGGAACGACTCTGGAAGGAACGACTCTGGATAGGCGCGTGGGGCGCCCGCCGCGGACCCGCGGCGGGCGCCCCACGCGTAGGTCCGGCGTGGCGGCTCAGGAGAGGATCTCGACGTACCCGTCGGTGCCGTGGACGCGGATGCGCTGTCCGTCCCGGATCAGCCGGGTGGCCTGCTCCACGCCCACCACGGCCGGCAAGCCGTACTCCCGGGCGATCACCGCGCCATGGGTCATCAGGCCGCCCACCTCCGTCACCAGGCCGGCGATCCCGACGAACAGCGGCGACCAGCTGGGGTCCGTGAAGGCCGTGACGAGGATGTCGCCCGCTTCGAGATCGGCGTCCGCCATGTCGAGGACGACGCGGGCCCTGCCCTCGACGGTCCCCGCGGAGACCGCGAGACCGACCAGCGCGCCCGCCGGGACGTCGTCGCGCCGGTACGACCCGGTGAGGGCCTCCCCGTCCGACGTCAGGACCCGCGGCGGCGTGAGCGCGTGGTACGAACGGAACGCCTCCTTGCGCTCCTGGACGAGCCGCCCGTCCACTCGATGCGTGCGTACGACGTCGTCGAGCTCCTGGAACGTGAGGTAGAAGGCGTCCTCCGCGTCGGACAGCACACCGGCCCGCACGAGGCGCCCGGCCTCGGCCAGCAGCGCCTGCTTGTAGACGAAGTAGCGCCTGACGATGTCGTACTTCGGGTACTCCCGGTACCCGATGAACGCCCTGACCTGGTCGATCATCCGCTTGGTCGCGTCGGCCCGCCGCTCCCCGTCCGGCAGGGCACGCAAGCGCGACAGCACGTCCCGCTCCTTCTCCTGCGCCTTCTGCCTGCCTTCCTCGAAGCGCCGCTCGGCGGCGCCCGGCTCGAAGTTCCTGACGTTGTCGAGGATCACGGGCACGATCGTGGTGGGCCGCTCGCGCCACCGCGGCCTCGTGATGTCGATCTCTCCGACACAGCGCATGCCGTACCGGTCGAGATAGCCCTCGATGGCGTCCCGCGCCTCGGCCCCGCCCGCGAGCTTCGCCAACTGCTCCAGGAAGCCCTCGTCGTCGACGCCCTCCAGGAACGCCACCACCTCCGGATAGGGGCGGATCACATCCGCGACGTCGAGCAGCGCCAGACCCATCTCCGAGGTGATGTTGTCGGGGGCGGACAGCGTGAGCGTGTCAGCCACGTTCTTCTCGCCCAGCCACTCGTGCAGCTTGTCGTTGAGCCACCACGTGGCATCCATTCCCGCCATGATCGCCCGAAAGTTCAGCGGATCCTTCAGGACCCTCTTGTGCTCCTCGAAGGCCTCCAGAAGGAAGTCGAACAGCGCCGGTCCGGTCTTCGTGCGGACGTCGCGCTCCAGGGCGGCGACGGACTCCTGGCTGCGCTCGATCAGCTCGGCGACGATGGCCGGATCGGCCTCTGCCGGGGTGGTCTCATCGTGGGCCGACGCCGTGGCCGGGGCCGAAGCGTGGGCCGGGGGTGCGCCAGGGGCCGTGTCCGGGAGCGTCGGCACGAAGTCGCCGCGGTCCAGGACGGTCTCCAGGGCGTCCCTCGTCAGCGGATCGCCTCTCCCCAGGACCTCCAGAAGACCGTCGCGGGTCGCGGGTGAGGCCAGGCGCTCGGTGACGTCGACGAACAGCCTCCCGCCGGCCTCGTGCATGGCCACCAGGGCCGTGCGCTGCCACATGGAGAACCCCAGGGGCTTCATGGGGTCGGTCATCATCTGCCCGTGGCCCACGGACACGTAGACGTGATTGCCGCCGTCTCCGTCTCCGTCGCTGGTCGTACGGGCCGGGACGGGGAACAGCGTCGTGATCGGTCGGCTCTGCACGATCTGGAAGCCGTCGTCGGCCAGACACCATTCGATGTCCTGCGGGCGGCCGAAGCGCGCCTCGATCCGCCGCCCGAGGCGTACGAGCTCCACGACCTGCTCGTCCGACAGCGCCGGCAGCTCCTGCTGCCGCGGGTCGATTGCCACTTCCCGCGTACCGCCGCCGGGCAGGGCCTGCACGGCCCGCTCCTTGGCGGCGATCGCCTTGGTGACGACTTCGCCGTCCCGCACCGTGAAGACGTCCGGGTTCACCAGGCCGGATACCAGGGCCTCGCCGAGGCCGAAGCCCGCGTCCACGGTGGCGACCTCGCGGTTGCCCGTGACGGGGTCCGCCGTGAAGAGAATGCCGGACGCGTGCGGGAAGGCCATCCGCTGCACGACCACGGCCATGTGGACCGTACGGTGATCGATGCCGTTCCGCTGCCGGTAGGTCACGGCCCGCTCGGTGAACAGGGAGGCCCAGCACCGGCTGACGTGCTGGAGGACGGCCGTCGGCCCCATGACGTTCAGGTAGGTGTCCTGCTGTCCGGCGAAGGAGGCCGTGGGCAGATCCTCCGCCGTGGCGCTGGACCGGACGGCGTAGGCGGCCTGCTCGCCGAGTCGGTGCTGGTGCTGGTGCTGGAGCGGGAGTTCGGTGAGCGCGCGGGTGATCGCCGACGCGATGTCGTCAGGGATGGGGATGTCCTCGACGGCCCGGCGGATCCGCGCGCTGAGCGTGCGGATCGCCTCCCGGTCGTCCGGGTCCAGACGCGACAGCTCATCGAGCCGACCGTCGATCGACGGTGCTTGCGCCATGACGTGCCGGAAGGCGTCCGTCGTCACGCAGAAGCCGGGCGGCACGCGGATGCCCTCGATCCGCGACAGCCCGCCCAGGTGCGCGCCCTTGCCGCCGACGAACGCGACCTGCGCCTCGTCGACCTCGTCCAGACCGCACACATACTGCTCGATCACGTCGTGCCCTCATTTCCGCAGGTTGTGGCCTCGGCGGACGATTTTGCGCCACGACCCGGGTATTGCCGCAAGCCCCCCGGTGCGCTATAACTTGAGACAGGCAAGGAGAGGACTCTCCTTGCCTTTGTTGTTTTCGCCTTCTGTCTTCCGCGCTCCGCCCCGCGTCCCTATGCCTCTTTTTCTGCCTCTGTCCCTGTCCCTGTCTCTGCCCCTGCCTCCGTGCCTGCCGCTGCCTGTGCCTTGCAGGCGAGAAGCTGGATCTCCTGGAACTGCCGCTTGTCGGTCGGCTTCGGCTCGATGACCGTGCGGGCCACCTCGGTCAGGCCATGGTCCTTGAGGAGCGCGGCGAAGCGGTCGGGGAACCAGCGGTAGGCCGTTGCCACCGCGTGGTCGTACGCCTGCGTCTCGTGGTGGGGGCCGTCGGTGGCGGGGAAGCTGATCAACAGGTGCCCGCCCAGTGCCAGGACCCGGGCGATCTCGGCCACGATGGCGGGCACGTCCTGCGGCGGGGTGTGGATGACGGACCACCGTGAGAGCGCGCCGCTCAGCGAACCGTCCGCGATGTCCAGCGCGGCCATCGAGCCGACCTCGAACCGGAGCCCGGGATACGACTTGTGGGCCAGCTCGATCATCACGGGCGAGGCGTCGACGCCGAAGGCCTTGAGGCCCAGGCCGTCCAAGTGGGCTGTGACGTACCCCGGCCCGCAGCCGAGGTCCGCGACCTCGCCGCCCCCGCCGCTCGCCCGCACCAACTCCGCGAACGCGCTCAAGAGTGCGCGCTCCAGGGGGCGTTCGCGCAGGGTGTCCTGGAACAGTTCGGCGTAGGTCGGTGCGATGGCGTCGTAGGACTCACGAGTGGTCTGAAGGATCTGGGGTCCGGTCATCCGCAGACCGTATCGCCTCGCGCGCGAGGCCGGTCCGCGGAACGGTGTCGGGTCAGGCCGGCCATTCCCATTCGACGCCGTACACCCCGGGCGTGCATTTCGTCGGCAGCAGGTGCGTCGTGTGGAATTCGTCGAGAGCCACGCGGTGACGGCTTTGTGGCGCGTCGCCGAGTTGCTTGCGATAGAGGTGCCAGCAATTCGAAGGCACCGCCCGGGGATGGAAACGAACGTGGAGCAGATAGGACCGCAGCGGCGTGATGACGCGGCGTTCGTGGAAGGTGGAGACCCCCTCGGCGGAGGCGGCGCGGAGCGTGTACTCGACGACCGCGGTCTCGTTCGTCGCCAGTGGACGGCCGAGAGGGAGGTCGGCGGCCACACAGTCCACCTCCGGCAGGAACCGGACGGGCGGCGGCGGCCCGCAGGGGACACGGAGTTCGATCGTCCCGGCCTCCGGTGAGTCGAGGGAGTGGATGACCGTCAGATGCCGGACGCCGCTGCGCACGGCTCGTACGACCATGGTGACCCGCGTCTCGGCCACGAAGCGGCGCTCGTCGACGGTGACCGTCTCGTGCACGATCAGATGCCGGATGTCGGAGTTGAAGTGCGGGAAGCGCTCGCCGAGGACGTGTTCGACGTCGGAGTTCTCGCCGTAGACGTCGCGGACGGCGGCCGGGTCGTGCGGCGGTGCCCAGCCGCGCGGACGGCGGGGGCCGAGGAGCGAGCGCAGTGTGCCCGCGGGAAAGCCGAGCAGGGGTTCCAACGCGTCCACGGCCCGCAGGGACTGCGCCTTCTCGGGCTGGCTGCGTCCGCTCTGCCAGTAGCTGAGGGTGGCGAGGCTGACATTGATCCCATGGGCCTGGAGATGGTCGCGTATCCGTTCCAGGGACAGCCCGCGCCGGCGCAGGGCCTTGCGGAACACGGTCGCGAACGTCGCGTCGGGACCGTCGTTGAGGGTGTGCGGCATGGCGTCTTTCGGCGGGCGGTTCGACGGCCGTCGTGGTGCGGGCAGCGGCCAGGGGCCGCCCACCCTAACGGGTGAGCGGCCCGTGGCCGGTCGTGCTGCGGGTCGATCAGTTGGTGTTGAGCGTCAGTCCGTAGTAGCGCAGGGTGTCGTCGAGCGGCTGGAAGTACGAGGAGCCCCTGGAGTTGACCCCGGAGCACTGCTGGCCGATCGGGCCGCCGGAGGTCATGCCCTGAGCCTGGTTCCCGGAGATGTAGGCGCCGCCGCTGTCACCGCCCTCGGTGCAGACGCTGGAGGAGGCCAGACCCGAGACGACCGTGTCAGGGCCGCCGTTGGGGTCCGTGTAGGTGACGGTGTTGTTGTACGAGCTGACCTTGCCGCAGGTCCACCCGGTGGTGGCACCGGACTTGCACAGGGCCGCACCGGACGAGGCGCGGCTGCTGCCCTTGACGGCCACGGTCCCGGCCTGGCCCCAGGTGCCGACCGAGGTGGTGATCGAGTGGCCGGAGTTGATGGTGGCGATCCCCATGTCGACGCTGCGGGTGCCGAGCGCGTAGCGGGTCTTGGTGCCCTTGGCGAAGGCGGTGCCGTCGTAGCGCAGGGTGGGCAGGTTGGCGACGCAGTGCCCGGCGGTGACGAGGTACTGCCTGCCGGACTGGTCCCTGGCGCCGTAGCCGACGGAACAGTAGCCGGAGCCGCTGTTGATCGTCATCTTGCTGCCGGGGTAGATCGCGGCCTGCGGCTGGAGCTTCTCCTGGTTGCGCACGACCTTGACGGCGGAGCCGTGCTTAGCGGCCTCGGCGAGGAACGCCTTCGCACCGGCGCCGCGGCTGTTGTTCACCTTGACGACGACCTTGTCGGCGGCCAGGTCCACGGACCAGGCGGTGACACCCGACGGGGTGCGTTCGCGGGCTGCGGCGTCCAGCTCGGCCTTGACCTTGTCGAGTTCGTCCTGACCGCGGGCGGACGAGCGGGCGTCGAGTCCGGCCTTCTCGATCCGGGCGGCGTCGGCGGCGTCGGCGGCGTTGACGGTCAGGTTGCCGGCGGCGTCGAAGAACGCACCGTCGTCGGCTATGCCTCTCTTGCGCAGACCGTCGAGTCTGTCCTGCTGCGCGTCCTGCCGGTCCAGGCGGTCGATCGCGGCCGCTTCGCTGACGCCGAGAGAGGCAGCGAGCGCCCGTACCATCTCGGGCTGGTAGCGCGGAGCGGACACCGAGTCCTGCGCCTGTGCCACGGTCTGGGTCCCGAGGACCGCGGTGGCCGAGAGGACAACGCCTGCCGCGGCGATGCCGAATTTACGGGAAGTGCGCACGTTCATTCCTTCCGAATAGCAGACAGGAACCCGGGACGGAGTCGCTCGAATGCGCTGGCTCCGCCTCGCTGAGGGGTGGTCCTTGTCTGACGGGAGTGTGGGGTCTCGCCGTGTCCGGAACTATCACTCGGCGCCTCGCCGACTTTCAAGACGCGTGCCGGGGGCAACATTTCACAGAAACGTCGGCGGAATTGTTAAGGAGTGACGGCATGCGTACTCGTCCTGACTGGTGATGCGGACGCGTTGGCTGCCGGACGGGTGGGCTGCCGGACGGGTGGGCTGCCGGGCGCGCGTGCCGGGCGCGGGCCGGGCGTGTGCCGGGCTAGCCGCCTCAAGTGCCGCCCGTCGCCGCCGGTCGGCGCCTCGTCCTTGTTTGTCCCTGTCTGTGTCGTAAGCCTTCGCGTCGCCGCTGCACGGCGGTCGCCGTCGCTGTCGTCGTGGTCGTCATGGCTGTAGCGGGCGTGGTCGCTGTCGCTGTCGCCGCGGTGGCAGCAGCGGGGGGCGGGGGTGGGGGCGTGAGTGGGAGTGCGGGATCGGGACCCCACTCGCCCCTTCCCGGAGGGCTGCGTATTTCCGGTCAGAATTCATTCGGTGTCGAGTGCAGAGGATGCAACAACGGGACGATAGCGGGACTGCCAAGTGCAGAGGGCGCAATAGTCCGGTGCGGGAAAAGTCGGCGAGTGCACAGGATGCAATAGCCGGAGGATAGTGGGATCGCCCTGGTGCAGGGTGCGCAACAGTGCAGCGATAGAAGGGAGTTGAGCGTTCAACGTCGGGCTGGCCGGTGGCGGCGAACGGTGCCGCCATTCATGCCCGGAGTCGTGGGAAACGCTGCGGGAAACGGCTGGTGTCCTGCGAGGACTACCCGGTGCGCACCTTTCGTGACTGCCCGGCGTGAAGTGGCCGCGACCGCCGGAGGCAACGGCTGTCCAAAGGCGCCGCACCCTCCGCTTGGACCTCTCTCCAGGTGTGGCCTGATCTACCCGGTTTTCCGCATGGCCACGTATCTAGGTGGCTTCAACACGGATTGACTGGCTTCCCGTTGGACACGTTTGCCTCGACCGCATCGCCGACATCTGAGATGGGAATCCGCATGCCCACAAGACACCGGCTCAACCGACTCCTTCTCCCCGCCTGTATCGCCCTCGTCCTCGGCGCCACCGTCGGCGCCACTCCCTCCACCGGTGCTTCCGGCACGAAGGCCGGTACCGCGGAGGCGTACGACCTCGTCATCCGGCGCGGTCACGTCATCGACCCGAAGAACAACATCGACGACCTGCGCGACGTCGCCGTGAAGGACGGGAAGATAGCCAAGGTCGCGGCGTACATAGACACGGCGGCGACCAAGCAGGTCGTCGACGCGGAGGGCAACTTCGTCACGCCTGGCCTGATCGACCTGCACGCCCACCTCTTCAACGGGCCCGAGGACGCGTACGCGAACGGCAAGAACGGCGTCGCCCCCGACGGGTTCACCTTCCGCGCGGGCGTCACCACCGCGGTGGACGCGGGGTCCGCGGGCGCCGCCAACTTCGACCTCTTCAAGAAGAACACCATCGACCGCTCCAAGACCCGCGTCCTCGCCTTCCTCAACATCGTGGGCAAGGGCATGGCGGGCAACCCCGCCGAGCAGGACCTCAGCGACATGAAGCCGGGCCCGGCCGCCGAGAAGGCCCGCCAGAACCCCGGCACGATCGTCGGCATCAAGACGGCGCACTACGAGGGACCGGAGTGGACGCCGGTCGACAACTCCCTCCAGGCCGGAAAGGACGCCAACGTCCCGGTCCTCGTGGACTTCGGTGAGCCTCGCCCCGAGCGCCCCCTGAAGACGCTGCTCACCGAGAAGCTGCGTCCCGGCGACATCTACTCGCACGCCTACTCCGGAAACCGCGGTGAGCTGGGCGAGGACGGCAAGCTCAACCCGGCGATGCAGCAGGGACGTGACCGCGGAGTCCTCTACGACGTCGGCCACGGCGGCGGCAGCTTCGGCTGGAGGGTCGCGGTCCCGGCGCTGAAGGCAGGGTTCACGCCCGACGCCATCTCCACCGACCTGCACATCACCAGCATGAACTCGGGCATGAAGGACCAGACCAACGTCATGTCCAAGTTCCTGGCCCTCAACATGCCGCTGAAGGACGTCATCGACGCCTCGACGTGGAAGCCCGCGAAGGCGATCAAGCGGACCGACCTGGGCAACCTCTCCGTGGGCGCGCCCGCCGACATCGCGGTCCTCGCCCGCCAGCAGGGCACGTTCGGGTACGTGGACAGCTTCGGCTTCCGGGTGGACGGCACGCAGAAGCTGACCGCGGAGCTCACCGTGCGGGCCGGTCAGGTGGTCTGGGACCTCAACGGCAAGACGGCGAAGAAGTGGACGCCGGACGCGAAGCCGCCCACGGGTGGCCACGAGCACTGAGTGCCTGCGGGACACCGAGCGCTCGCTGAGCATCGGGTGATCTGATCTGATCTGATCAGATCCGATCTGGTTGGTCTCGGTCGTCGCCGGGCACCGCGTCACGCGGTGCCCGGCGACGGGCGGTTGCGGGCAGGTGGCGACAGGAGAGCGGTGAGGGTGAGGGGCAGCTCGATCCGCCTCTGGGTACGCGCTGGCTCCCACCCCTGGCCCCGTCGTGCGGAGCGCTGCCGCGGGGCGGGGATCATGGGCGTCGCCCCCGGCCCGGGGGCGTCGTAGCGTGGAGACATGAGGCTTTTGCTCACTTCCGACACCCATCTGCCCTCCCGGGCCAAGCTGATCCCCGGCCCCCTGCTGGAGGCGATCAGGGATGCGGACGTGGTCGTACACGCCGGGGACTGGATCGACGAGGCCACCCTCGACCTCTTCCAGGCCCGCGCGAAGGACCTCGTCGCGGTCCACGGCAACAACGACGGGCCGGGGCTGCGGCGACGGCTGCCCGAGATCGCCCGGCGGCAGCTGGCCGGCCTGCGCCTCGGTGTCGTCCACGAGACCGGAGCCGCACAGGGCCGCGAAACGCGCTGCGAGCGCCGCTTCCCCGATCTGGACGTCCTGGTGTTCGGGCACAGCCACATCCCGTGGGACACCACCGCGCCGGGCGGCCTGCGCCTGCTCAATCCCGGCTCGCCGACGGACCGCCGCAGGCAGCCGTACTGCACGTACATGAGCGTGGAGGCGGCGGACGGCGCCATCGAGGACGTCACTCTGCACCGGCTGCCCCGCCGGACCTGACCGGCGGGACACGGCACCGTGGGGGCCGCGGGCGGCGTCGGACGACGGGGCTCCGGGCAGGAGGGGATCGGGCGTCCCCGCACGGGCGTCGGGAGCCTGCGGAGTGAGCTCCGTCTCCGCATGCAGGCGGCGTCGCGGGGCACTCGAAAGGCACGCCACACCCTTCGCCACACCCTTCAGGGAGTCCTCCATGGTGATCGTCGGAATCGTCGGGGTCTGCGTCGTCCTCGCGGTCCTCGCCTTCCTCCTGCCCCGCCTGTCCCGCCACCCCGAACGCGGCACCCAGCGCACATTGGGAGTCGGCTCGCGCGCGGGCAGCAAGGCCCCCGGCATCCTGGGGCGGATCTTCAGCAAGCCGTTCCGCAGCAGCTCCAGGGCAGTGAGCCGCAGTGGCTCGGCGGGGCGTCGCACCCGGGGCCGGCTGCCGTTCTGAGCCGGGCGCCCACTTTCCGATGTGTCCCAGTTCACAGGGATAAGGGGCGCTGGCCCGGAACATCCCCACGCACTTCGCCGTTCTTCTCTACGTGGCTGCGGAGGGGACAGTGTCCCCGGGCCTCACCTATAGCCCATGGGGACGATCGTTCGGCTGAAGCCCCATGGAGCCTTTCGCCGCGAGGCGACCGCCCTCCGCACGCCACCGCTTGCCGCCCCGGCTGGTCCCCCCCGTCCAGCCGGGGCTCTTCTTCTGTCTCGTGCAGGTGTCTCGCGCGGCGCCACTGACTAGCCCGGACCTGGGCGCTGGGGCTCATCGTTTCCTGGTTCGGCCCGGCGGGAACCGCCCGACGGACGGCGGGTCACCTGTGGCGTCCGTGGAAGATGCCCCACCGGAGACGACCGTCGCGGCAGGCCCGCGCCACCTGCGGCAGATTCGTCCTGAGGCGCTCCAGGTAGCCGGGGCTGACGGCGTCGACGAGTTCGGGTGCCGGTGACCGGACCTCTTCGCTGAGGCGTTCGTAGTGGGTCAGCATGTGGGCGCTGAGATCCTCGTAGTCGGCCCCGGCGAGGTCGAGCGCCCGCAACTGCTCGACGTAGAAGCCGGGCGTGGCGAGGTCGGTGAGTCGCAGGCGCTCCGCGAGCGGGCTCAGCTCGCCTTCGGGGGCGTCCTCGGCGGCCATGGTGTCGGTGAAGACCAGGTGGCCGCCGGGCCTCAGGACGCGCGTGGCCTCCCGCAGCGCGCGGGAACGGTCGCCGCTGTGGCACAGGGCCTCCTGCGACCACACGACGTCGAAGGACCCGTCGGGGGCCGGGATGTCGTGGAAGGAGCCGGTGACCACGTCGATGCGGTCGTCGAGGCCGCGCTCGGCGTTGAGCGCGCGGTGCCTGTGGTTCTGCAACTCGCTGATGTTCAGGGCCACGACGTGGCAGCCGTACTGCCCGGCCAGTCTGCGGGCCGCGCCGCCGTAACCGGAGCCCATGTCGAGCACCGTGCTGCCGGCGCCGAGGGCGTCACCCAGCTTCCCGGCCAGCCGCTCGACCGTGCGACCGGTCGCCACGGGGATCGCCTCTCGCGGGTCGGTGTACACCCCGACGTGGATGTCCTCCCCGCCCCACGCGTGAGCGTAGAAGCCGTCGACATCACTGGCGTCGTAGTAGCTGCGGGCCGCAGAGGTGGCCCGCGTCGCCTTGTCTTCACCCATGGCACATTCCTCGGCAGATCCCGACCACCGCAAACTGCTGTTTCCGGGCATATGTTCCTTCCCTGCCGTGCTGCCCCCATGGGCCCTGACCGCACGCGCTCCCACACGGCTTCCGCTGCGCCGGTCAAGTCCTGTACCTGCATGACGACTCTCGGCCAACAGGCCGGTTCACGCGCTTGCTTCGTCTGCTGCCCGCTCTAGCATGGCCGCAAGAGGGAGGATCCGGGCCGCACGCAGTGGCGTCAGGTCCTCCCCAGGGTCCCCAGACCCCGGGCCGTGACACCGACCGGCCGCCCCAGCAGGCATGCAGACCAAAGACGCTGGGCTGCTCTTCGTCCTTACGGCGTGTTCCACACCCGGAGCGACTCCCGCACGCACCGGTTCCGGCAAGGACGCCACCGCGCGGGGCACGACGTGGTGAGTGGGGAACTCGCCACGCCGTCCACGCGCTCGCGGCCGCCGCCGATGCCCTCATCGGCGGCGGCCGCTCGGGTACGGCGGCCACTTGGGTACGAGGCTCGCGTGACGCGCCCGCCGACGCGACGCGCCCGCTGAGCGGCAGGCGAACGGACAACTCCGGCCGCCGGGGCCGCCGATGCGGGCCCCGCATCCATGACCACGCGTCCGCGGCGGGGAAGGGATGAAGGGCTATGGGCGGCGAGGCCGCAAGAGGGGCGTTCCCGACCGACCGTGGGGGAGTGTTGTTGGTCGGCGTGCGCTATCCGAGCGTTTCGCTGCCTAGAGTGGCTTCCTCCTGGCGGATCGTTGATCGTACTGATCGCGCGGATCGTACTGATCGCGCGGATCGCTCCCCATGGCCATTGCTGCCGATCCGGAAGCGGACTCCTCGCCGTCCGCCGGCGTCGGACGTGTCAGCCGCCATGGAGCAGGGCGCCGCGCCAAGGCTGCGTATCGGCCTGGTACCGGTGGGTCGGGCCGAGGCGCGGATGGACCTGTCCGGCGAACTGGACCGCGACACGGCAGCCTGGCTGCGGGAAGCGGTCGTACAGGCGGCGCTGCCCCCGCGCGCCCACCGGCGCCTCCAGCTGGACCTGTCCGCCGTGACCTACTGCGGCGACGCGGGCCTCTTCACGCTCCGCGGCATCTGCCAGGCACTGGACGTGGCCGGGATCGAGGTCGCCGTCGTGGAGACCGGGCCCCTCACCCGCGCCGCCGTCCACCGGGCGGGCCTGGGTGGTCGGTTGAGACCAGCCGCTTCGCCAGGACCCGCTCCCGGCGGATGCCGTCGGACATCGGATCCCCGGACTCGCCCGTGTCCGTGAGGTCCGTGAAGCCGTTCCGTTCGTAGAGTGCGACCGCATTGCTGTTGTCCGGCACCACGGACAGGCGCAGCGTCCCAGCACCGCGCTCCGCGCCCCACCGTTCCACGGCCCGGACCAGGTGGTCGCCCACACCTTTGCCCCGGGCCGCGGGGCTGACCCACATCGAGATCAGCTCCACGCTGTCCGCCCCCTCGGCGGGGACGCCGCTGACCATGCCCACCGGCAGCCCGTCGAGAAACGCGACGAGATCCCGCGCGCCAGGGATCGACAGCCGGGCGCGCCACCGTTCCTCCTGGTCGCCGGAGCCCTGCCATTGGGCCAGTGTCGACCCGAACGCGTAGGGCGCTTCAGCGAGCGCCGCCAGTCGCAGTTCGCGCCAGAGGGGCCAGTCGTCCGATTCCAGAGTGCGCAGTTCGATCATGATCCGGAGACTGCCCCTCCACCCGAGCGGGCAGCAAATTGATTAAGGCCTCGTGAACTGCGGTCAGTTGTGCTGCCGTCGTCCCAGCAGGCGGGTCTGTTCCTGCTTCAGCTGGGCGAACCCCGTGCGCGTACGTGGCCAGCTCCTGGCTGCGGGAGGGCACGACGGAGAGGTGCTGGTGGGCGAAGGGTGATCTGCCGTCCGCTCAAGGGACGATCAGAGCTGTGGGGCCGGCCGGACGTCCAGCACCATGGTGTCCGAGTCGCCGTTGCGCCCGACGCGGGTGAAGCCGAGGCTGGTGTAGAGGTGCACGGCGGGATTGCCGTCCTCCACGCTCAGGCTGAGACGGGCGACCGGGACCGGTTGCTCGGCGGCGGCCCTTGTCAGCGCCTCCATCAGGGCCCGGCCGTGTCCGCGGCCCCGGTGTCCGGGCAGCAGGCCGACGGTCAGCTCGGGCACGTCCGGAGCGACGAAACCGTACCCGGGTTCACTCGCGGCGAGGTGCCGCGCCCAGGCCGCACCGATCGGTTCGCCCACGTCGCTCTCCGCGACGACCCCGAAGTCGTCCCGGCGGGGCCAGTCGGCGAGGTAGCGCGCGGCGTGCGGGTCGGCGGCGAGCTGCTCGGCGGTGAACCGCTGCTCGCCGTTCCAGTTGTATGCCTCGAGCAGGACGCGCCAGAGGAAGTCGGTGTCGCGGGCGACGGCGGGACGAACGGACATCAACGGCCTTCGGCTCGAAAGCGGTACGGGCCGACCGACGATAGGTCGCCACCCCAGAGATCGGCAAGGAGTTTTGGTGCGGGGTGCGGGGTGCGGGGTGCGGGGTGGTACACCAGCTGGAAGACCCCCCCCAGCCGCTGTCCGGCACGATCGTGGAGACGCCGAGGGCGATCCTCGCGATGGACGGCCGCCTGGAGGTCTTACGCCGTCGCCACCGACCGCGGCCTGTACGTCACCGAGCAGTTGAGGCCCCATGAGGACACCTTGCCTCGGCGCGCCCGGCGGACCGCAAGGCCCTGCGGGCCTCGGGTCTCATCTCGCCGCGTTCCGCAGGACGTGTCCGATGGCCGAGGCGGCATCGTGCGCGACATGGGTGGGCTCGTACGACTCCAGTGACCAGGACAGGCCGCGCGTGACCCAGACGTTGGGCAACCCGAGCCGGGAGGCGCCGACGATATCGCCGTGAGGTGAGTCGCCGACGACCCACGCGCCGGTCAGGGGCATGCTGACCGTCGCCGCTGCCGCCTCGAAGATTTCCGGTGCCGGCTTCTTGCAGCCGACTGCCTCGGAGATCACCCAGCCCTGGACGAGCCGGTCGAGCCCGGTGTTGCGGATCTTCGTCTCCTGCTGGGCGGTGGGCCCGTTGGTGACGATCACGCAGGTCCACCCGGCGGCCCGCGCCTCACGCAACGCCTCACGGCAGGCACCCGAGAGGACGACGTGGTCGGCACCGCCCGTGTCGAGCAGGTCGCGGACGGCAGTTGACGACACCGCTGCGCCGTACCGGTGGGACAGGGCCGCGGCGACTTCGTGCCGTGCGGTGTAGCCGCCGCCGTCACATGCCATCACCCACGCCAGGTCGGAGCCGGGCAGGCCGTGCTGGGCAAGGAAGTCCGCGACGGCGGCGCGGAAGGCCGCGTCACGGTCGATGAGGGTGTTGTCGAGGTCCAGCAGCAACAGCGGCATGACCGGCAGTAGATCACGGACCCCGCACAGCCGACCCTCGGTGCGATTCTCGACGTGGACCGCGGTGCGGTTCCCGGTGCGGTTCTCGACGTGGACCTCGATGCGGTTCCCGACGCGGACCGCGGTGCGGCTGATGATCGCGTCGGGCACGAGCCGGAGCCCACCGGCGTCGGCCTCCTCGCCGACCCCCGTCGACCGGAGGCCGACGCAGCAGGCACCCGGCCGACGCGGCGGCCAGACCGGCCAGTCCTGCCGCTGCGAAACCACCCGCAGGCACGGACGCGTCGATCGCCACCCCGACGAGGGGAGCCCCGAGCGCGAAACCGGCACTCTGCGCCGAGGACTGCAGACCTGCCGCCTCACCCCGCGCGGCGGCCGGCGCCAGCCCGCTCACCGTGCCGGTCACGGCCGACAGGGTGGGCGCGGCGAAGAACCCGGTGCCCACGACGGCCACACACAGCCAGGGCCAGTCACCGGCGAGACCGACGGGAAGCGTCACGAGCCCCAGCAACCCGAGCAGCAGCCACGTGGGCAGCGACCGGGACAGCACGCCGTACAGCAGCCCGCCGCACACGGACGCCACACCGAGCACGGCCACGACCACGGCGGCCCACGACACCTGGCCCGTCTCTTCGAGCGTGGCGACGATGGCGAGGTCGACGCCGCTGAGCAGCGTCGTGGTGCCGAACGCCATCATCAGCACGGCCCACATGTCGACGCCCAGCCACGCCCGGCGCGCGGGCCGTCCGGCGGCGCCCGCCTCCGCCTCGCCCCGCTCGTCCTTGGGGCACGTCCCGCCCCGGGCACGCAGTGGCGGGTCGAGCAGCGCCAGCCCGGCACCACCGGCCACGACGGCGGCACCGAGCCCCCACGCCACCCC
This sequence comes from Streptomyces typhae, assembly GCF_009755605.1. Taxonomy (GTDB): domain Bacteria; phylum Actinomycetota; class Actinomycetes; order Streptomycetales; family Streptomycetaceae; genus Streptomyces; species Streptomyces typhae. The sequence continues at coordinate 64,416 of NZ_WPNZ01000032.1, read as the reverse complement.
GTCCGGCGACACCTTCGCGGCACACAGGACGACGACCGCCGGGCCCACCATGTACGAGAGTTCGCCCTGTACGGACTCCAGCGCGAACGCGGCCCTGCGCTGTTCGACCGTCGTCATCGCGGCGATCGCCTGCCTGGTCACCGGCGGCACCGGGACCATCAGGAGACCCGCCGCGAAGGAGGCACCGACCAGGATCCCGTACGGCAGGATCGGCACGCTCAGCCAGAACACGGCCTGCCCGGCCACAGTGATCAGCAGCACCGTACGCAGCCCCCGCCGGTCGACCGCGCGGCCCAGCAGGGGACCACCGAGGGCCAGCCCGGCGGTCAGCGCCGCCGCGACACCACCGGCCGCCCCGTAGCTCATGCGCAGCCCCAGAACGACGTACATGGTCAGGGCCATAACGGCGGCCGTGATCGCGGTGCGGGCGAGGAAGGACACACCCAACAGCGGGGCCATTCCCGGCACGGCGAGTATTTGGCGGTATCCGGTCACGCAGCCGACGCTAGATCTCGCCGGAGGCCATAGGTAGAGGCCAATTCGCTGTGGCTGACATAATGCATCGTTATGGCCAGGGATCTCGATACCGCACTGCTGCGGTCCTTCGTCACCATCGTGCGGGCCGGCAGCATCAGCAGGGCGGCGGCCACGCTCGGGCACACGCAGCCCGCGCTCAGCCAGCAGCTGCGCAAGCTGGAGAAGGTCATCGGCCGTGAGTTGCTGCACCGGTCACCGTCCGGTGTGTCGCCGACCCGGGCGGGCGAGGAGCTCCTGCCGTACGCCGAACGCATTCTCTCGCTGTCCGCGCAGGCACTCACGGAAACCGGGCGCTCGCTCACCGGCCGCTGCGGCGTCGGGCTGCTCGAGGACCTCGCCGCGTCGCAACTGCCGCAGGCACTCGCCGACCTCGCCCGGCTGCACCCCGGTGCGACCCTGGAAGTGCTCAGCCTGCCCAACGTCGCGATGCGGGAGGCCTACGACACGGGCCGCGTCCAACTCGTGCTCAACGAAGTGCCGGCCGTACCCGGACCGCCGCGCTGGACGGTCCGCCGCCCGCTGGTCTGGGCGGTCGGCCAGGGGGTGGACGTGGCGGCCGACCCGCTGCCGGTCGTGCTGTTCTCGAACACGTGCTCCTGGCGCACCTCGGTACAGGATGTTCTGGAACGCGGCGAACGGCCCTGGCGGGTGGCGTTCGAAAGCAACAGCCTGGCCGGCGTGCTCGCCGCGCTACGGGCGGGCCTCGGCGTCGCGGCCCTCCTGCCCACCAACCTCGAACCGACCATGACCTGCCACGACGCAACCGCCCTGCCCGCCCTGCCGGACGTCGAACTCGGCCTCGTACGGCATCCGCGCTCCGCAGGGGACCCGCTGATCGACGCAGTGGAGAACGCGCTGCGACGCATGGTCTGAGAGCCGTGAGCCGTGAGCCGTGAGCCGTGAGCCGTGAGCCGTGAGCCGTGCGCCGTGAGCTGGAGCGGGGGTGCCCGCGATGCCTGCCTTGGGGAGCGGGCGGCGCTCGGGAGGAGGTACGGACACTCATGCTTTCCGGCACCCTTGCGGGGAGGGGGCAGCCGTGGACACCCGCCCGCCCGCGTCCTGACGTGCCGTCGGTACGGCGTGCTCCTCGTCCGCACCCCCGGTGTGCCGGGGCCGGGCGGCCGTGGCGGGCGAGAGCGCCGCGGCGACCAGGATGAGCAGCAGCACCGGGACCATCGCGGCGCGCAGCCCCTGGTGTTCGCCGAGGAAGCCCAGCGCCGGTGGCCCCGCCAGCAGGGCCACGTAGCCGATCCGCGAGGTCAGGGCGACGCGGCCGGTGGTGTCGGGGCCGGACTCGCCCGCCGCCGACAGGGCCAGCGGGAAGCCGAGGGAGGTGCCGAGTCCCCAGAGCAGCACGGCACACCCGGCCGCGACCGGGGAGTCCACGAAGGACACCAGGGCGATCCCGGCAGCGGTCAGCAGCGCGCCGCCGCCGAGTACGACGGGGCGGCCGACCCGGGCCACCACGGGGCCACCGGCGAACCGGCCGGCCGCCATGGCGGCGGCGAAGCCCGCGTACACCAACGACCCGAGACCCGAGGGCATGTCGTGGCCGTCGACCATCAGCAGCGGCAGCCAGTCGGTGGCGGCGCCCTCGGCCAGCGTCATACCGAACACCACACCGCCGATCAGCAGCAGCCGAGCGTCCAGGTACAGCCGCCGCTCCCGCACTCCCGCGCCGGTGTCGGCGGCGGGCGCCGCCCCGCCGGGCCCGGCGTCCGCGGCCTGGACGCGGCCGGTGCCGGGGCGCAGCCCGACCAGCGCGACGGCGAACAGCGCGATCACGAGAAGCAGGACGAGCGCCAGATGCCACGGCACCGGGAAACCGGCCGCGGCACCGGCCACCCCCAACATCGCCCCGACCACGGTGCCGAGGCTGTAACAACCGTGCAGGGCGGGCAGTACGGGCCGGCCGAGTTCGCGCTCCACGCCGGCACCGTCGACGTTGCTGGCGACCTCCGACAGACCCACACCGGCGCCGAGCAGCAGCAGACCGAAGGCCACCGACGGCGCCGAGGACACCGCCGTGCCCAGGGCCGTCACCCCCATACTGGCCAGCACCAGGCACATGCCGGCGACGATGACGGGACGCGTGGAGAACCGCGACACCAGGGCCCCGGCCACCAGGATGCCGAGCATCGAGCCGATCGACATGCCGAACAGCACCAGGCCCATATCGGCCGTGGACGCGTCCAGCCGGTCCCGTACGTCGGGGGTCCTGGTCACCCAGGTGGCGAGCGAGAGGCCGGGTATCGCGAAGCACAGCCGCAGGGCGGTGCGGTGGCGGCGGACCAGCGGGTCCACCGGGACGGGAACCATGAGGGCGCGAGCCTCCGGGGGCGGGACGGCGGGCGTACCCACGTACCCTAACCACGCCTCGTCCTGCGCTGCGTGGGCTGCTGCCCTTCGTGGGTGCGCCCCCCGCCGTCGGCGTGGGGGAGAGGTTCGCGATGCCGGCGCCGCAGGGTGCCGCTCAGGCCGCCGGACGCCGCCGACCTCGCAGGGCGGTGCTCAGGCCGCCGGACGCCGCAGGCCCCGCAGGGCGGTGCTCAGGCCGCCGGACGCGCTCATCTCGCCGCCGGGCGCGCCCACTTCGCGCCCACCCTGCATGAACCCAACGCCAACCCCCAGTGAACTCCATACAATCGGCGTACAACCAGCTGCCCCCTTCGGCGGTCACACCGGATGACCCGCACTCCGTCGACCGCGTGGGAGCCCCCGTGCCACTCAGACGCCGTACCTTGACGTTCGCCATCGCAGCCGCCGCCGCGGTCACCGCGGGTGTCGTGCTCCCGCCCGGTGCCGCCGCTGCCGCACCTCGTACCCCCACGAGCGACTTCAACGGCGACGGTTACGCGGACCTCGCCGCCGGCGTCCCGGACGGGACCGTCGGCGGCAAGGCCAAGGCCGGGTACGTGAACGTGGTCTGGGGCGGTCCCCGGGGTGTCGGCGCGCACGGGAGCATCCGTGTCACCCAGGCCACTCCCGAGGTCCCCGGCACGCCGGAGGCGGGTGACCGGTTCGGGGCGTCCGTGGAGCTGACCGACCTCAACGGCGACGGCATCGCGGAACTGCTGGCCGGAGTCCCCGGCGAGGATGTCACCGACCGCGGCGCGGACGCGGGCATGGTCGTCGTCGTGGGCGGCTCACGGAACGGGCCGGGGCCGGGCTCGACGGTCCTCACCGGGCCCTCCCCGGCGGCCGCCTACGGCAAGTCGGTAGCGGCAGCCGACCTGACCGGGACCGCCGACAAGAACAAGGAGATCGTGATCGGCGGCACCGACAAGGTCGTCGCCCGGGTCATCCAGGGCGAGGACAGCATGGTCACCACCGTCCTCGCCGCCCCGATGGGCGGCCGCGCCCCCGTCCTGGCCGTCGGTGACTTCGACAGCGACGGCGTCACGGACCTGGCCGTGGCCTACTGGACCGCGGGCAACCCCCACACGCAGTCCCACGTACGTCTGTGGAAGTGGGACCCCGACCAGTCCGCCATGGCCAACTTCTGGAACACCGACAACGCCGGCGTGACCGCCCTGGCCGCCGGCGACTTCGACGGCGACGGCCACGACGACCTCGCGCTGGGCGAATGCCGGGAGATCGCCGACGAGAACATCGACGACCCGTGCGGCCCCGAGGAGCGCGCCGAGGGCGGCGGCATCCACCTCCACTACGGAGCGCCCGCCGACGGCTCGTTCGGCAGCCGCGCCCAGACCCTCAACCAGGACACACCGGGCGTCGCGGGCGTCGCCGAGGACGGCGACCGCTTCGGCGCCGCCCTGGCCGTCGCCGACATCAACCGCGACGGCCGCGACGACCTGGTCGCGGGCGCTCCCGGCGAAGCCATCGGCAGCAAGACGAAGGCAGGCGCGGCCTGGCTGTTGTACGGCGGTGCCAAGGGCCTGCTCGACGCGGGCGGCGCCGCCAGGTCCGCGACCTGGAACCAGGACACGCCCGGTGTCCCCGGCGTCGCCGAGGCGGGCGACTCCTTCGGCGCGGCACTCGCCACGGGCCGTTACAACGCCGGTGGCGTTCCGGATGTCACGGCCGGATCCCCCGGGGAGAACGCCTCCCTGGGCGCCGCGTGGCTCCTCCCGAACGGCTCGGCCCGCGGCTCGGCGGCCTTCTCGCCCCGCACGCTGGACCTGCCGTACCTGTCGACTGCTCACAAGTACGGCAAACCGCTGAGCAGCCGCTGATACGCAGTCCGCCGCACCGGAGCTCGGCACGAGGCGGTGTCAACCCACCGAGGCGGTGTCATCCCAGCGAGGCGAAGGCGGACGGGCAGTTGTCATCCCCGCGCCTCGATCTCGATGAGTATCTTTCCCACGCGCCCGGAGCCCGGGAGTTCGAGATGGCGGGGGAGTTCACTGAGCCCGACACGGGTTGCCACCGTGGTACGCAGCCGACCTCGTCGCAGGTTCTCGAAGACCGGTGCGAACAGGCGGGACAGGTGTCGGCCGGTACCGTCTCCGCCGTTCTGGACCGTGTCGCGCAGCCGGAACAACTCCACGCGGGGGCCGCCCTGACGGCTGGCGCACGTCGTCGGGAGCGGCCTTCCCGACAGCAGCCCGTAGTGGACGAAGACGCCGTCGTCCGCCGTCAGCGCGCACACGTCGCCGCCCACATCACCGCCCACGCAGTCGAAGGCCACGTCGACGCCGCGCGGTCCGGCCGCGGCGCGCAGCCGTTCGCGCCATCCGGGCTCGTCGGTCCGGACGACCGTCTGCCACCGGGTCGGATCGGCCACGGCCCGACCCGGCGTTCCCCGGACGACCCCCACCGGCTTGACGCCGCGATCGGTGAGGAGTTCCGCCAGGTGCTGCGCGATGGCCGACGTGGCTGCCGTGACCACGGCGTTGCGCGCGCCGCTCCGGCAGAACCGTTCGACCATCAACGTGGCCGTCAACGGGTTGATGTACGCGAAGCAGGCCACCTCGTCGGGCAGGTCGTCCGGCACCGGAACGCACCAGGAATGGGCGAGCCGTTTGTACTGCTGCCAGTTGCCGGCCGCCCCCAGGGGCAGGACCCGTTGGCCCACCGCTCCGGCAGGCACACCCGGCCCGGCGGACGCGATGACACCGACGCCCTCGAACCCGGGAACCATGGGGAACGATGTCCGTGAGCCGTACGCGCCCGAGACGGTGACGGCGTCGGAGGGGTTGACGGTGGAGACGAGCATGCGCACCACGACCTCACCCGGGCCGGGCGCGGTGGGTGCGTCCACGTCGCGGACGACCAGGGCCCCGGCGAGTGGGCCGGGGGAATCGGCGACGACAGCCAGCATCGGGACTCCCCCTCCCTGCCCTGTTCGCGCGTGTCCGTGTATGCGTGAGAACGACTCATTCTAGTGTGCTGCGCTGCTGGTCAGGCCCGCTTGTGGTGCGCACGGTCAGGCCCGCTTGTGGTGCGCAGGGAGTGACACCGGGGGGCTCCCGGTCCTGCCGGAAGCCCCCGGGTTCAGTGACTCAGCAGGCCCCGAGGTCCTGCCACACACCCCACTGCCCGGTGCTGCCGGGCTCCTCGCCCGTCGTCCACCACTTGGCCTTCCAGCTGTGTCCCTTGTGCGACACCTGCTGGCCGCCGGTGTAGACCGTGCCCGAGGCCCAGGGCGCGGCCGTGCACTGGTTGCCGCTGCCGCCGGTGACGGTCAGGGAGTACGTCGTCGAGTGGGCGGCCGACGGGCTCGTACCGGTGACCACGATGTCGTAGGTGCCGTTGACGGCTGCCGCGGTGGTGGAGACCGTGAGCGTCGACGTCTCGCCGGCCGTCACCGAGGAGGGGCTGAGGGAGGCGGTGACCCCGGCGGGCGCGCCGCTGACCTTGAGGTCGACGGTCTTGGCGGTGCCCGCGGTCACCGAGGTCCTCACCGTGCTGGTGGCGGAGCTGCCCGCCTTGACGGTGCCGGAGGCGGGGGAGGCCGCCAGGGAGAAGTCGTCACTCGGGGCGGTGCCGCCGCTGGTGAAGGGCGCGAAGATGCGGGAGAAGTCCCAGGTGCCCTGCTCGATGCCGGAGCAGTCGTCCTTGGCTCCGCCGCCGGGGCACTTTCCGTTGTCACGCTGGAGGGCCCAGAAGCTGATCATGTTGATGCCCTTGGAGACCGCCCAGCTGTACACCTCCTTGGCGTTGGCCAGAGTGAACGTCTCGGCCGGTCCGAAGTCGTCGACGCCGGGCATCTCGGTGATGCCGATCATGCCCCAGAGCTGGGCCGGGGTCTTGCTCGGGTAGAGCTTGGCGAGCTGGTCGTACAGGCCCTGGGCGGCGGTCTTGGTGTCCTGGGCCATGTCGTGCTGGGCGTTGTCGTAGTAGTCGAACGTCATGATGTTGGCGACGTCGACCCGTGTGCCGTTGGCCACGGCGTTCTTGAGCAGGGCGACACCGTTGGCCGCGAGGCCCCGGGTCGTCGTCGGCAGGGTGTAGGAGATCTCCAGCTTGCGCCCGGTGGAGGCGGCCCAGTCCTGGACCTTCTTGATCGCCTTGTTCCGCCGGTCGATGCCTGCGGTGTTGTCCAGCGCGTCGATCTCGATGTCCATGTCGAGCCGCGGGATGTCGTAGGTCGTGATGACCTTCTGGTAGACGGCGGCGATCTGGTCGACATCGGTGCAGCTGTCGGCGATCTCGGTGCCGGTGGTGTCCGCCGTGTAGCCGCCGAAGGAGGGGATGACGTCTCCGCCGCGGCTCTGGATCGTCTTGATGTCGGCGCCGAAGGACTTCGTGTCGATGGGCAGCGACGTGTCGCCGTTCCAGTAGGCGGTGCAGGAGCCCTTCGTCGCCGTCTGGAGGAAGGCCATCGTGAGGTGCTTGGCGCCGGACTCGGCGCTGAGCGCGGCGGGGCTCTCGCCCGTCCAGGACTCGAAGTAGGGGGCGAAGACATGGGCGGGCAGCGGCGTCGCGGCCTGGGCGGGGGAGCCCGAGACCGCGGTCAGGCCCAGAGCGGCCACCGCGGTGGCCGCCGCGGTGAGAGCGGCACGGAGGGAACGCATACGTCTCATGGCCATCCAAGGGTGAAGAGGCGCCAACAAGGGGCTGACGCGCTGTTGTTGCTCCATGAGGTAGTCCCGTGGTCATAGGCATGTCAATGGTATGGACCAAATAAGGACTAGACCAATTTGGGACCGAAATCCGGGCGCGAAGAGGCTGCGGGGAGCGCCGCGTGCCGGGTGGCCGCTGGTCAGGCGGTCACCCCGCGCTGCGGTCGCGGTTGGCTCGCTCAGATGCGTGGTCGTACCACTTGACGGTGATTTGAACAATCTATGACCCGGCCTCGCGCCCGGGCCTGCGTCACTCTTGCTCCAGGAACCGTGCTGTGGCTGACTGGCAAGGGCACCGAAGGGGGAGCGGGGCATGGGCAGCTGGGTCGTGATCGCGGGGTACCGCTACGGCGACGTGCACAGTACCGAGTTCCTCCACCGCGGGCTGGACACCGAGGAGCAGGCGCTGAAGGCGCTCCGGTCAGCCGTCCACACGTACGTACCGAGCAAGAGAATCATCGAGAAGTGGCGCCGGGTGTACCGCTTCGCCGGTCAGGAGACCTACCTGGTCGTGATCCACGGCAAGGTGACGGAGTGGGAGTGCACCCTGCGCATAGCGGAACTGGTGTCCGACTCCGCCGACCCGGCCGTGGGCGAGCGAGCGCAGCGGGACGACGGGGTAGTGGAGGCGGCACGGACCGCACCGGCGGCAGAGGTGGCTGACGGGCCGCAGGACCGGATCCCGCCCGGCTACTGAGCGACGGCCCGGACACCGCTGCGCGCGGCTGCTGAACGACGGACCGGACGGAGCTGCGCGCCGCTACTGAGCGACGGGCCGGACGGAGCTGCGCGCGGCTGTGCGCATGGCCGACTGGCGCTGGGCGGAGAACCCTCCTGCGGGGCGCGGTCAGCCCCCGCGACGCACCCTGGCTGCCTTTCGGGCCTCCGCCAGCTTGCGGGCCTCGCCCGTCTTGCGGGACTTGCCACCCGTGCCGCGGGATGTGTCCTTGCTGGTGCCCAGGCCGCGGAAGGGAGCGTTCGTGTTCTTGGGGCGGGACGCCGGGGGTCCGCCGTCGAGAGGGGTGCCGGAGGGTGCCTTGGCCCCGGTGATGCGGCTGAGCTCCGCCTCGCCCGAGCGCACCTTGGTGACCGTCGGCTCGATGCCCGCCTCGGCCAGCAGGCGGGTCGTCTCGCGGCGCTGACCGGTGAGGACCAGCGTGACGACCCGACCGGACTCGCCGGCGCGGGCGGTGCGTCCCGCGCGGTGCAGATAGTCCTTGGGGTCGGTCGGCGGGTCGACGTTGACCACCAGGTCCAGGTCGTCGACGTGCAGGCCGCGGGCCGCGACGTTGGTCGCCACCAGTACGGTCACCTGCCCGTCCTTGAACTGGGCCAGGGTGCGTGTGCGCTGCGGCTGCGACTTGCCGCTGTGCAGGGCCGCGGCACGCACCCCGCTGGCCCGCAGGTGCTGGGTGAGGCGGTCGACGGCGTGCTTGGTGTCGAGGAACAGCAGGACACGACCGTCGCGGGCGGCGATCTCCGTCGTCACGGCGTACCGGTCGGGTCCGTGGACCACCAGCAGGTGGTGCTCCATCGTCGTGACCGCCCCCGCGGAGGGGTCGACCGAGTGCACGACGGGGTCGTGGAGGTGGTCGGCGACGAGCTGGTCGACGTCGCGGTCCAGGGTGGCCGAGAACAGCATGCGCTGGCCGTCGGGGTGCACCAGGTCGAGCGCCTCGGTGACCTGCGGCAGAAAGCCCATGTCGCACATCTGGTCCGCTTCGTCCAGGACGGTGATCCGGACCCGGCCGAGGCGGCAGGCCTTGCGCTCGACGAGGTCGTGCAGGCGGCCCGGGGTGGCGACGACGACCTCGGCCCCGTCGCGCAGCTCGGCGATCTGGCGGCCGATCGACATGCCGCCGACGACCGTGGCGAGCCGCAGCCCCACGGCTGCGGCGTACGGCGTGAGCGCCTCCGTGACCTGCTGCGCCAGCTCCCGGGTGGGTACGAGGACCAGGGCCAGCGGCTGCTTCGCCTCGGCGCGGCGCCCGGACGTGCGGGCGAGCAGCGGCAGGCCGAAGGCGAGCGTCTTGCCGGACCCGGTGCGTCCGCGTCCCAGCACGTCGCGGCCCGCGAGGGCGCTGGGCAGCGTGGCGGCCTGGATCGGGAAGGGCTCGCGCACACCGAGTCCGTCGAGCGTACGCAGCAGCGGGGCGGGCAGCTCCAGTGCGGCGAAGGAGGCGACCGGAGGCGCTCCCGTCGAGGGCGCCGTCGGCTGCGCGGGCTTCTCGTCGTGCGGGGTGGTGCCGGGGCGGCGGCTCTGATGCGTCATGAAGAGTCTTCCTCACGGGGTACGTGCCGAGGAAGGCCCGGCAGATGCCGACTCCGCAGGCGCGGGCCGGGACGGCTGCGTACGTGTGCTTCGCGACTTCAGAGGCTCCGGGCCGGTCGCGTCGACGCCGCCCTGGACACTCTACCGTCAGCCGTCTCCGCCCCTCACGGCACGACCCGTACCGCTCTCAGTCGATACAGAACTCGTTGCCCTCGATGTCCAGCATCGGGATGCACGCATCGGTGCCGTCGTAGAGCGTGCACACGTGGACGGCGCCGAGCGGCACCAGCCGGGCGCACTCGGCTTCGAGCGCGGCCAGGCGCTCTTCACCGACGAGGCCGGTCCCCACCCGCACGTCGAGGTGCAGCCGGTTCTTCACGGCCTTCCCTTCGGGTACGCGCTGGAAGTACAGGCGCGGGCCCACCCCGGTGGGGTCGGAGCAGGCAAACCAGGAATCCCGCTGCTCAGCAGGCTGGGAGAGCTTGAAGTCGTCCCACGTGGCGTACCCGTCGGGCGGCGGCGGGACGACATACCCCAACACCTCGCACCAGAACCGGGCGAGACGCTCGGGTTCCGCGCAGTCGAAGGTGACTTGGAACTTCCTGATCGAGGACATCGGCGCACCGTATCAAGGGGCGAGCGGGGGCGGGGGACCTACTCTCGGGTGCCACGGTCCTCGCCGGTGCTGAGACGCTCCTGCTCGGTGGCGTGACGGCCTTCCTCCGTGCTGAGACGCTCCTGCTCGGTGGGGCGACGGCCTTCCTCCGTCATGTCGCGGTCCCGGTACCTGGGCTCCTGCCGCTGCCACGCGGCATACAGCGTGGAGAGCCCGATCGCGATGGTGGACACCGCCTCGGGCCGCACCCGGCACAGGATGAGGACGACGCCGGTCAGCAGGACCGCGAGGAACACGGCGAGGTCGGTTCGCCGCCGGGGGAAGTGCATGGCTCAGCCTTTCTGATCTCTCGATGGGGCGAGATCAGGCTGTTGCGGGTGCGGGGTGTTGCGCCAGGCGGCACAGTTGCCACGTCTTGCAACACCGAGCACGGAAGAAGAACAGGGGGCGGGTATGGGCAGCCTGGTGCCACTGGGCGGGGACCTGCCGGACGAGTCGCGGGCGCTGGCGGAAGCGTTGCGCGGTCTCTTCGACGGGCTGGGCCTCAGCGTCCGCAGGTACGCGGCCCGACGGAGCTGGGACGCGGGGTCGATCTCGCGGTTCCTCAACGGCACGCGTGTTCCGACCTGGGATTTCGTCACCACTCTCATCGGCGATGTGGCGGAGCAGCACCGGCCCCTCACCCCTGAGGCCACGGAGTTGTTACGCCGTCTGCATCGTGAGGCGCTCGCCCGCAGCGGCTCCTCCACGCACCGGGTGCAGGTCCTCGAGGACGAACTGGCCGAGGCCGACCGGCAGTCCACACGGTCGGCTGCTCTGGTCCGAGCGCTCGAAGGAGCGTTGGTCGACGCGCAACACCGCGTTTCCGACCTCGAGGTGCAGATCGGACAGCTGCGCGCCCACCACGACCGCGAGCGCGCCGACACGGACAAAGCCCTGCGGCTGTACGAGGACCAGATGTCGGGGCTGCGCCGTGAACGCCTGTCCCTCATCGAGCAGGTGGAGGCGCTCGGCGAGGAACTGCGGGACGCCCACGCGCGGCGTATGGAGGCGGAGCGGCGTTGCGAGGAACTGGAGCGCGAGCTGATCACGGTCGAGGAGCAGCAGGGCCGCGAGGACGTCGGCCCCGACCAGGCAGGGGACGGATACGTCGACTCCCTGGGCGAGGACGGCGACTCCGTGGGCGACCACGGCGACGACCCCTTGAACGAGTTCCTCGTACCCGGCCGCCAGACCGGGCGGCAGACCGGCCGCCAGACTGGCCGTCAGACCGGCCGCCCGCCGCGCCCGGCATGGGTCGGACACTCCAGCACACAGACGCGGGCATCTCCTCCGAAGGACCCGCACGCGGCTCCGAAGGACCTGCATCCGGCCCACATCTTCGACACCCTGATAGTGGGCGAGTCGAACCGGTTCGCGCACGCGGCCGCGGAAGCCGTCGCGGAAAGTCCAGGCAAGACGTACAACCCGCTGTTCCTCTACGGGGCTTCGGGAATCGGCAAGACCCATCTGCTGCACGCCATCGGTCACCACGCCCGCCGGCTGCACCCGAACATCCGCGTGCGCTACGTCCGCTCCGAGGACTTCCGCCGGGCCATCCTGGACGTGGACATCCTGCTGGTCGACGACGTCCAGTTCCTGAGGGACGACAGGGCGGCCCTGGATGAGCTGCTGCGCACGTTCAACATCCTCCAGGAAGCGGGCAGACAGATCGTCTTGTCCTCCGACCGGCCGCCCAAGCAGCTGCCGTACCTCGGCGACCGGCTGCGCAGCCGGTTCGAGTGGGGCGTCGTCACCCACATCCAGCCGCCCGAGCTGGAGACGCGCTTCGCCCTGCTGAGCAGAAGGGTGCGCGAGAAGCAGCTCACGGTGGATCCGGAGGCGCTGGAGTTCATCGCCGCCCACACCTCCCGCAACATCCGGGAGCTGGAAGGCGCACTGAACCGTGTGACGGCGTACGCCCGCCTGAACCGGGCTCCGGTGGACCTGGATCTGGCGGCGACCGTCCTCAAGGACCTGGTGCCCGACCGCGGGCCGTCACGGGGAGAACGAGTGGGTGAGCTGATCGCCACCGCGACGGCCGACCACTTCGGCATGGAGCTGGGCGAACTGCGGTCGAGGAACCGCAGCCGCGCCCTGGTGACCGCACGACAGATCGCCATGTACCTGTGCTGCGAGCTGACGGACCTGTCGCGGCCCAAGATCGGGGAGCTCTTCCACAGGGAGGACCCGGCCGTCGTCGACCACGCGGAGCACAAGATCCGCGCCCTGATGGCGGAGCGCCGCTCCATCTACAACCAGATCACCGAACTCACGGTCAGGGTCAAGGACGCCGTGGACGCGCTGGCCGACTAAGGCCTGCCCGGTCGGCCGGCCGTCCTGCGCCGGGTGGACGGCGAGGAAGCGGCCGACGTGCCGCCATCCCTGGAGGGCCGCACCGGTAGGCCGCCTCCCCGCCGCCTTTGTGCCGCCCCGCCCCCCACGGACGCGAGCGGCACGAGGCCGGGTCGGAAGAGGATCGCCCTTCTCTCCCAGCCGGGGCCCGAGGCTGCGGACCCTGCTGCTTGTCGGCAGGGTCCGCGGTCATCGGGGGGTCAGGAACGGGCCACGGCTCCGCCGGTGCTCTGGCTGATCCACTGCCGGTGTGCGGTCACGTCGGTGTAGATGGTGGCGCTGCCGTCGCCGCAGGTGGAACTGTTGCGCCCGGCGCGGCTCGTGGCGCCGACCAGCTGCCAGCTCCCGGACGAGCCGATCAGGGCCGGGCCGCCGGAGTCCCCGTAGCAGGCGGTGGCCTGCGGGGTGCCGTAGACGCACAGTTCACTGGCCGGGTTGAAGCCCGATGAGCACATCCGGTCGGGGTTGATCCGGGTGTCGAGCTGCTTGAGGTAGCGGGGCGGCTGCTGCGAGCAGCCCTGCTGAGGACAGGTCTGGCCCCAGCCGAGGAGCCGGGTCGACGTGCCCTCGGCGGGCGAGCCGCTCGCGATGGAGACCGGTTGGTTCCGCACCTGGGTGCGCAGCTGCAGCAGGGCGATGTCGTTGCCGCCGGAGACGTCGCCGGTGTAGTAGGGGTGGCGGACGACCCGCTGGACGGCGGCGGCGGTGCCCTGGGTGTGGTCGGCCGAGCCGATGCGCAGCTGGAGCTGCTGGGCGGGGATCACTCCGCCCTGCCGCCCGGTGACGCAGTGGGCGGCGGTGACGACCCACTGCGAGGAGATCAGCGAGCCGCCGCAGCCATGGCGGCCCTGCTGTTGCAGCGAGGCCATGAACGGGTAGTTCTCGCTCGCCTGGCCACCGCCCACGATGGGCTGCGCGCCGGTCGGTACGGGGGCGGGAGCTGCCTGGGCGGTCGCGGGGAGGGCGATCGCCGCGGTGGCGAGCAGCAGCGTGCTGAGCACGCCGCGTATGAGGGATGTGGGAGACACGCGGAATCCTCCGAAAGGGAGTGGGGGGCGGTCCCGGCGCCGGACGCCGGGGCCGTCGGGTGAATCCACCATGGATGTCCGACGTCTTCCCGGGTAATCCCAATCCGTTCTAAGGTCCGCCTATGGGCCTGGAGTTGAGGCAGCTGCGCGTGGTCAGGGCGATCGCCGACCGGGGCAGCCTGTCGGCCGCGGCACGAGAACTCGGCCTGGCCCAACCGTCCGTCACCCAGTCGTTGGCCCAGGCCGAACGCGGTGCGGGCGGCCTGTTGTTCCAGCGTGGTTCCCGGGGCGCGGAGCCCACGGAGCTGGGGACGGTGGTCATCGAGCACGCGCGCACCGTGCTGGACGCCGTGGAACGGATGGCCGCCGCGTGCACCCGGCACCGGGAGGACGCCTGGCCCGCGGTGGTGCGCATGGGGTGCGCGCCCGGACTGCTGGTGGCCCAGCTGTCCGTGGCGGTGCCCCTGGTCGCCGGTACGGACGTGCAGATCACCGTGGCCGCCGGTACGGAAGGCCATCTGCGGGCCCTGGCCGAGGGACGGACCGAGGCCGCACTGGTGACCCACTTCCATCCGCCCGGGGTTGATCCCGTGCCGGTGGGAGTGGGCGGAGGCGGGGCGCCGCGTGGGGAGGCGAGCGACGCACATGGCGTGGAGAGGAGAGGGGCGCCGCGTGGCGAGACGAGGGGGGCGCTGTGCGGGGCGGTCGTCGCCGTGGAGCCGCTGTTCGCAGCCCTGTCGGCGAACCACCCGCTGGCCTCGTGGCAGGAGGTCCGGCTGGCCGACCTGGCGGGGGAGCGGTGGTGTCTGCCGCCGGGTCCTGACGACCTGGGGGCGCACCTCACCGCTGCGGGCCGAGCGTCCGGGCACACCCTCGCGCTCAGCGTCGCCGACGGTGCTTCGGCCTTGGCGCTCGTACGGGAGAGACGTGCGGTGCTGCCCGTGATGCCGGGTATCCGTGACGTCCCCGGCGTGGTGCTGCGGCCGCTGCGGGGTGAACCTCTCGCCATGACCACAGCGTTGTACTGGAGGCCGGACGGGCCGTTGTCCGAGGAGTGGGTGCGCAGTCTGTGGGGCCGTCTCGTGCACGCTCAGCGCGACATCGTCGAGAGCACCCCCGCCTACCGGGCGTGGCTGACCGCGCATCCCGACTGGCGCACTGTTCCTTCGGCTCCGACGGTGACGCATCGGCCTCGTGCCTGAGGGGTGGTGGCGGGGGCGGCGGCTCGACGCCTCGTGGTGCGGTCGCTGGTTGGTCCGGGGGCTCGGCTGGCTGGTTGGTCCGAGGGCTCGGCCGGCTCGCTGGACTGGTGGCTCGGCGGATCGGCAGCGCGGCGGCTCGACGGATCGGTCGCCGTCGCGGGCACGGTCATCGCCGCGGCGTCGAACCCAGCCAACCGGGGTTGCGCTCCCACCACCCCGGCACTCGCCCACTGTGTGACAGAGCCGATCGGTACGCGTCCAGGAGCCCGGAGCGCAGCCGACCGGCGAGCTTCTCGTCGACCGGGCCCCCGTTCTCGCGCCACAACAGCACATGCCGCGTCCGCACCGGGCTGCCCCGCAGCTCACGCACTACGCCGGGGATCACCATGCCGCTGCTCAGGGCGTTCATGGCTGACACCACAGGGCCGCCGCGTCGCATCAACTGCACCAGCAGCAAGGGTTCGACGGCTCGGACCACCATGGTGCTGTGACCGGCCAGGCGGCGCTGCTCCATCAGATGCCGGTCGAACTCGTCGTCGCCGTTGACGGCCAGGAGCCAGGTCTCCGCGGCAAGGTCCGCCAAGTCGATCTCAGCGCGGGCGGCAAGCGGGTGGTCGTCGGGCAAGCCGACGAAGAGAGGCTCTGTTCCGACCGAGGACATCCGTACCCCTGAGGCCGCAGTGATCGGCCGCCCGGGGAAGTCCGTGTGCAGCACCAGGTCGACATCCCCGCGCACCAGTGCGGCGACGGCCTCGACCGAGCGGTCGAGGACGACCAGCTCGGCAACCTCGCCGACGAGGTCGGCGGCCACCTCGTACAGCAGCAGCGCCAGCGGTGTCGTACGCACCCCCAGCCGCAAGGACCGGCCGACGGCTGCCGTGTGATGGGCCGCGATCGCCCGGTGCAGGGTGTCCATGCCACGCAGAGCTTCGCGCACGTAGGGCAGCAACACCTCGCCGAGGGAGGTCGCCCTGGCGCCGGACGGGCTCCGCTCGAAGACCTCGCCTCCCACCGCGGTCTCGATGCGGCGCAGCTGGGCACTCAACGCGGGCTGGGAGAGCCCGAGCAGGCGTGCGGCCTTGTTCAGGCTGCCGGTCGCCGCCACCGCCTCCAGGCACCGCAAGTGTCGCTCTTCCATGTCCACGACAAAAGTATGGAACCTTGTGCCGGGCGCTGACCAGGTGTGCGGCAAGCGGCGGGCCGCCTTTCGTGCCGGGCGCTCGGCCATCGACTTCTTCCCCGAGGCCGCTGGTTGCCGCACGTCTGAAGACCGCTGGTGTGACACTGGTGCGGTGACGGACAGAGAACAGCAGACGGACCGGCGCCTGGAGCGGGCCATCCTGGAATTGCTGGAGGCCCGTGACCCGGCTGCCACGATCTGCCCCTCCGACGCCGCGCGTGCCGTGTACGCGGGGAACGACGACGGCTGGCGCGCGCTGATGGAGCCGGCCCGCCGCGCGGCCCGGCGCCTGGTTGCCGCGGGCGAGGTGGAGATCACCCAGGGCGGCCAGCCGGTGGAGCCGACGGAGGCCCGGGGCCCGATCCGCATCCGGCGCGCCCGCTGAGGGCGGGCGCGGGCAGGCGGTGCGCCCCGCCCGATCATGCCGCAGGGTGAATCCTTTGGCGGTGCTCGTGCCTCTCTAACATGTGCGGACAACAGCGTCGGCACAGGAACCGGAGGTTTGTTGTGATCGTTGGTGCCGTCATCGTCGGGGCTGTGCTCATCTGTGCGTGTGCTGTCGTCGTGCGTCGTCAGCGGGGGCGCTCGCGTGGCTGACCACACATGGCCCGGTGAACAGCTGATCGCTGCGGCGCAGGAGGGCGACGTCGATGCCACGGCCGCTCTGGTGGCCGGCTCGCACCCGCATGTGCAGCGGTTCGCGTACTCGTTGTGTGCCACTCCTCAGGACGCCGAGGACGCCGCACAGGAAGCGCTGATCATTCTGTACCGCAAGATCGGGATGCTACGGGCCTCCGGCGCGCTGGCTTCGTGGATGTTTCGCATCGTCCGCAACGAGTGCTTGCGGCGGGCGCGACTGGCGCTGCGCAGCCATGGTCCGGTCCCCGACACCGTCGTGCCGTCGTTCGAGGACGAGGTGCTGCAACGCCTTGAAGCGGAACGGGTGGCGGCGGCGATCGTCGCTCTGCCCGCCGACCAACGGCGTGTGCTGATCCTGCGGGACATCCAGGGCTACAGCGGACGGATGGTCGCCGCTTCGCTCGGCCTCAGCACCGCCGCGATGAAATCCAGACTGCATCGCGCTCGCGCGGCGGTCCGTCAGGAATTGCGGACAGCATCTGATCCGCTGGCGGGAGTCGGCCATGACTGACCGGCACAGCTTCGCCAGCGCTTCCCTACCCCGGCACCTGGTGCGCGGTGCGCTGGGGTTCGGCGCGTTGGCCGGTTCCATCCTGCTCGTGCCCGCAGTCGGACCGGCCGGTCTCCTGCTGGCGCCCCTGGGGCTGCTCGCATTGCGTGGGTGCCCCATGTGCTGGACGATCGGGCTGCTTCAGACCATCTCGAACGGTCGGCTGCGGCGTTCGTGTGCGGATGCGGAGGGCCGCTGCGAGCTGGCTCTCGCCGCCCGGCACACCCGGTCACAGTGAGCCGCTAGCTGCACAGTCGTCCAGTCGGCGTCGCGCCTGCGGCGCCGCCGCCGTGCAGGGGAGCGCTGCACATAGCCGCAGGACCGCAGGACCGCAGGACCGCAGGGCCGCATGGCCGTGGGGCCGTGGGGGGTGACTGCACACCCACACAGCCACGCGGCCACATGACCGGAACCGTGTCTTGCGCGTCATGTAGCGCATTGACCCCACGGCACCGCCGCAGTTCCATGCTTGTGGACCTCCAGTGAAGAATCCAAGGAGAGATCGCATCCTGTTTGGGGGGAAGATGAGGAGAAGAACGAACTGGATTACCACTAGACGTGTGCGCGCCGTCCTGGGCGCCGCGGTCGCCGTCTGCGCGGTCACCGCGGTGCTCCCCGGATCCGCCTCGGCCGAGCCCGCAGCCTCGGCCGAGCCCGGGGCCAGGCACACGGCCACCACCGGCATCGCGGGCCACCGCGCAACCAGTGTCGAGAGGGTCAGCGTCGCGAACGACGGGACGCAGGCCAACGACCACTCCACCCACGCCTCGATCACACCCAACGGCCGCCACATCGTCTTCGCGTCCTCGGCGGACAACCTGACGAGTTCGAGGGGCGGCTACATGTACGTCCGTGACCAGCGCAGGGGCCACCTCACACGGCACGGCCAGCTCCTGGGCGAACAGCACCATCCTCCGACGATCAGCAACAACGGGGAATGGGCTCTCTACTCGGGCTACCTGCAACACTTCAAGCAGATGTACCTGGCCGAGGTGAGCCGGTCGACGGGCAGCCTCGTCCGTACCTGGGGCAACCACCAGACTCAGCCGTCGCTGGACGCGGACGGCCGCCTCATCGCCTTCGTCGTCATCCCCAAGCGGGACTGGACGACGTCCGACCAGCGCATCCTGGTCATGGACCGTGCCACCGGCGCCGAGTGGACCATCACCTGGCTCAGCCACTCACTGCCCTCCCGGCCGTCCATCAGCGGCGACAACCGCCGCGTCGCCTACCAGGACGCCAAGACGGAGGACGTCTTCATCTGGGACTGGGGCGACGACGTCATCGGTCCCATCGAGGGCCCGTCCAAGGCGGCGGAAATCGTGCAGCTCAGCGACGACGGCAGCAAGGTCGTCTACCGTTCCGGATCCGACACTCACGTGTACGAGCTGCGTACGAGCACCACCCAAGTGGTGCCGGACGCCCGGGGCCTGGCCATCGATCCCACCGGCCGCTACCTCCTGTACGCCCCTCAGATCGCGAACAGGCCCTCGCTCGTCCTGCGCGACCTGCGCACGGGCACCGAGGAGACCGTCGCGGACAAGCCCGCCTCGGCCGGAACCGACGCGGTCAGCGCCCATGGACGCGACGTGGTCTTCACGTCGGCGGCCGACGACGTCGTGCCCGATGACACCAACGGCAAGACCGACGTGTTCGTCCGCCGCTTCCACTGAACACCCCGTCCGCCGCTCCCGGGGCGCCCACCGCGCCTGCTGCACAGGAGTCCTGTTGCTCCCGCCCCCGCGGGAGCAACAGGGCTCGACCGGTTCCCCCGGCAAACTCACCGATCACTTCCCGCGACGACCCCGCACGAGCCATGATGATCAACCGTGGGGCCGGCCGCCGCAGGCCGCCTCAGCTAACGACCGTCGAAGTTCCATGGGGGATCAATGCCGCGTATAGGGGTCTACCTCGCACACCCACAGCCGGGCAGCTTCAACCACGCCCTGTTCGACACCGTGGTGCATCACCTGCGGGACCTGGGATGCGAGGTCCTCGCGCACGACCTCTGCGCCGAGCAGTTCTCGCCCGCGCTGACCGCAGACGAGACGGAGACGGTCCGGTCCGCCACGGGCACCCACGATGCGCAACTGGCCCTCCATCAGGCGGAGGTGGCCACCCTCGACGCCATGGTGTTCGTGCATCCGAACTGGTGGGGCATGCCCCCCGCGGTCCTCGCGGGATGGGTGCAGCGGGTCCTGGCGCCCGGTGTCGCCTACAAACTGGGAACCGCGCAGGGCGAGCCCGAGGCGCTGCTCAAGGCGGGCCGGGCCCTCGTCCTGAACACCTCCGACACACCCGCCGACCGCGAAGAGGTCGAGTTCGGGGACCCGTTGCAGAGTATCTGGGCGGCCTGCGTCCTGCCGTACGCAGGAGTTGTGGACGTCCGCCGGATCATCTTCCGGACGGTCACCGACTCGTCCGACGAGACCCGTGCCGCCTGGTTGCACCAGGCGCGTGAGCATGCCGCCGCGCTGCTGGACTGATCCGGGCGGCCCCGGGGAGCACCCCGGGGCCGCCCGATTCCGTCAGTAGCGGACCCAGAGGACGATGACGTCCGGTCTGGCGGAGCTGAAGGGCTCACAGAAGAAGATCGGGCCCCAGATGTGGTATCCGGCCTTGCCGGCGGCCTGGCAGTCGGCGTACGAGATGTGGTGGCTGCGTGCGTAGAAACCGATGCCCGGGGCGGCCTCGGCCGTACCGGCGAAGCCCAGCGCGAGGACCGCGGCGGTGGCGGTGGTGGTGAGAGCGGCTGCTGCGCGACGGAACATGGCATGTCCTCCTGAAGGCGCCGGGATGCCCCGGCGGAGTGTCCGACGATGCGATGTGGTGCGGTACGTACCTGACGTGCTCTACGTGCCGTGGATGCCGTACGTGCTCTACGTGCCCTAGATGCCGTACGTGCCGCACATGCCGTACGTGTTCTTCGTGCTCGGCTGCGCAGCCGAGCACGAACGTACCGGCGCGGACACTGCCGCACAATAGGTCTAGGCCAATTTGCAGGAGCTGTGTTCGCCGGAGCAGCACCCGGAAACAACCTGCTCAGGGCAGGCCCTCCCGCAGCGACCGGCATCCGCGTCGGTGTCCGTGTGCGAGGGGCGGCCGCGCCCGTGCGCGGTTTTCCGGCCGGTCCAGGAGCTCAGCTCGCGATGCGGTGGTGTCGCAGGGCCTGGGCGAGCCAGGGGTGGACCGGGGTCAGGGCCGGTACCACCTGCCAGCCGTTGACGATCCATACGAGGTGCCAGTACCGGTCGACCTTGGGGTCGTGTGCCTCGTCGAACCGCTGGCTGAGCCAGTCCCGGAACTCGATGTCGGGGGTGCGGGCGAGAGCCTCGGCGAAACGGTGCACGAGGTCGGCGACGAGGGGCGCGGCCCCGTCGCTGAGGGGGTCGGTGCCGGACCGCATGGCCTCGCCCACCTTCTGCCGGGTGAGTCGCATCAGTGGCTCCCCGACCTCGTCCTCGATGGCGGGTGCGCGCCCAGCAGCCTGGGACATGGCCGACCGACGCAACCGGGCCCGGAAATCCTCGTCGCCGACCAGCTCGGCGAGCTCGGCCCACGCGGCGATCTGGTCGCTGGAGGGATCATCGGGGAGGTCGGGAGTGGCGGCGCGGACCATGGCCACCGCGGCGGAGTCGGCATCACGCGAGCCGAAGGTGTCGGTCACGAACGCGTCGATCAGGCGGCGCCGTTCCTCCGCGGACAGCTGGGTGAGCCTGTGCATGTGGGTGGTCTCCTCGGGAGTGGACCCGCGCAGGGCGACGACTCGCAGGACGCTGCGGCGCAGGTGCAACTCCCGGATCTGGACGTCCAGGGCGTCCGCGTGTGCCGCGGCCACTTCCGCCACGGACAGTTCACGGTTGAGCACCCGTTTGATCGTCGCCAGGTCGAGACCCAGCTCGCGCAGGGTGCGCAGGAGTTGCAGGCGGAGCAGGGCGTCGAGATCGTAGAGCCGATAGCCGGCGGGGCTTCGGGTGGTCGGCGCCACTGCCCCCGAATCGGAGTAGAACCGGATCGTCCGCACGGACAAGCCGGTCCGCCGGGAAAGCTCCCCGATCGAGTAGAGGGTCGTCGCGTCCATGTCCCCCACTCTGCTGTCTCCAGTCACTGGAGACTCAAGGCTATCCGGCGGGTTGCCGACCTTCCGCCGGGCGAGCGGGCCGAGCGCCCCCCTGCGGTGATCGTCTCCACAATCCGGTTGGGACGGCGCCGCGTCTGCCGTGGCGCGCGCACGTCCCGTTGGGAGACAGACCCATGGGACGCAGGGAGAAACCGATCTCCACGCCCAACAGGGCACTGGAGAAGCTGGCCCGCTGGCTGCGCGCCCAGCGTGCCGCGGGAGGGTGGTCGTATGCCGAACTGGCGGACCGCGCGGGGTGCCACGCCACGACACTCCAGCGTGCGGCGTCAGGACACGAGGTGCCCAGCGCGCGTGCCGTCCAGGCCTACGCGCGGGCCTGCGGTGCCCCGGTCGAGGCGGCGATGGACCTGTGGCGGCAGGCGCGCGGAGACGACCCGTACGGGCCCGGCGGCGCAGTCGGCGCCGAGCCCGATGTACGTCGACGGGATCGGCAAGTTCAAGGCCGCCCTCCAGGAGCTCTACACGCGGGCCGGCCGCCCCACCGTGCGCGACATGGAACAACGGGCGGGCAAGTGGGGGAGGCTGCCGCACAGCACCGCCCACCGCATAGTGCTGGGACGGACCGTGCCGTGCGATCAGCAGCAACTGATCGGGTACCTGGTCGCCTGCGGGGTCGACGAAGCAGAGCATCCCCTGTGGGTCGCCGCGTGGCGCCGGGTCCTGGGGCGTGCGGCACATGAGGCACTGCCCTCCGCTCGGCGGGCGTTGCCCACGCATCAAGCACATCAAGCACATCAAGCACATCACGCACATCCCGCGTATCCAGCGCATTCAATGCATTCAATGCATTCAGCGAATCCAATGAATCCAGTGCATCCAGTGCATCCAGCGCGGGAAGCAGCGAGCTTGCGCTTCCAATTGCTCGGCCCCGTGCGGGCCTGGCGGGGTGCGGAGCAACGGCCCACCGGATCCCCGCAGCAGCGCGCCCTGCTCGCTGCCCTGCTGCTGCGAGCAGGGCGCACCGTCACTGCGGCCGAGCTGGTCGACGCGCTGTGGGGCGACGTACCCCCCTCGCAGGCACTCGCCGCGGTGCGTACGTACGCCTCCCGCCTCCGCAAGATCCTCGACCCCGGGATCCTCGTCAGCGAATCGGGCGGTTACGCGATCAATCTGCCGCCGGGGTCCCTGGACCTGGCGGTCGCCGAGGAGCTGTGGGCGGCGGCCGACAAGGCCCAGCGCGCGGGCGACCTCGCCACGGCCCGGTCCGTGACCAACAAGGCGCTCGGCCTGTGGTAGGGCGAGCCGTTGGCGAACGTCCCGGGCCCCTACGCTGACATCCAGCGCACCCGCCTGGCGGAGTGGCGGCTGCAACTCGTCGAGTCACGCTTGGACATGGACCTGGAGCAGGCCTGCCACGCCGAGGCGGTCTCGGAGCTCACGTCCCTGACGGCGGCACATCCCCTGCGCGAGCGTCTGCGGGAACTCCTGATGCTGGCGCTGTACCGGTCGGGACGCCAGGCGGAGGCGCTGGCGGTGTACGCGGACACGCGGCGGCTGCTGGCGGACGAGTTGGGGGTGGATCCCCGCCCCGGCCTGTCGGAACTCCAGCAGCGCATCCTGAACGCGGATCCGGCCCTGGCGGCGCCGTCACCGGGAACACCCGCGCAGCGGACGGCTGTTGCCGGTCCGTAGCACGCCCCGCATGCCCCGCCCGCCCCGCTCGGGCCTCCGGCAGCACGGAGCACGAGCCGTCCCGCGCCGGGGAACGCAGTGCGATCCCCGGCGCGGCTGCGGGCCAGGTGACGGAAAGGACCAGGCGGGGAGGGGAGAACCGCACGGGGTGACCGGGGGCGTGCGCCGTTTCGGAGACCGGTGCCGTGCGCGCAGCGTGTGCCGGACGAGGCCGGTCGCGGTCTCCGGCGTGCGCTTACACCTTCGAGTTACTCGGGGTGTATGTGGCGTGCAGTGCGGGATGACCTAGGTGCCGGACAGGGGACTGGCCGTTGCCGTACCGGGCCGGAACCCAGCCCGGTCGCGCTGCCGGCGCAGCACCGCCACCGAGACACCCACTGAGGAGATACGGGAGATGCGGGAGATGCTCCGATGAGAATGGGAGACAAACGCCGGTTCCGGCGGGACCCCCTCGCGTACATCGAAGGCCTCCGTCGCCGCAGCACGACGGGAATCATCCGACTCCCCTGGGGCGAGTACTGCGTCAGTGACGCGAACCAGGCACGTGCGCTGCTGCGCGACCCGGACTTCCACACGGGGATGTCGGACTTCTTCGGCGCACTGCTGCCCACGCGGGAAGCGCAGGTGGCAGTCGGCCACGCGGTGCGGGACTTTCTGCGGGCAGGCGTCCCGCAGTACCGCGCCGGGCTGGCCCGTGCCGTGACCGAGCTCGACCCGGCAGGACGGTGGCCGGAGAGCGGGAACCGGCTGGTGCACCGGAGCGTGGCCGACCTGATGCTGCACCCCGGCACCCCGGCCGCGACCCGCCGCCTCTCGGACCGGGCGGCGCGCGGGGGAGTGGTGTTCCACGCGCCGCAGGTGTGGCGCCGCGTACGAGCGGAGATCCTGCGCGCCAGGCTGGTCGCCGCCCTGACCGAGCAGGTGCGGCAACGCCGGGAACACCCCGCCGAGGAGCCACGTGATGTGCTGGACGCCGTGCTCGGCGCCTGTCCGGCCGCGGAAGTGCCCGACCGGGCGGTGGCCGAGCTGCAGCTGATGATGCACCGGGCGATCGTGGTGCCCCTCAGCGCCTCGCTGGCCTGGTCGGTGCTCCTTGGCTGCCTGCACCACACGGCTGACTCGCCGTGGCCCTGGCCTGTCGACCAGGTGGTGCGCGAGGCCCTCCGGCACCGCCCGATGCCCTGGGTGCTCGCCCGTACTGTCCCGCACCCTCTCGAAGTCGGCGGTGTGCCCTTCCAGGCCGGGGACCTCCTCTCCGTCAGCCCGTATCTGACGCACCACGACGAGCAGCAGTGGAGCGACCCCGATGTGTTCCGGCCCGAACGCTGGCAGGAGACCGGCGACCACGGATGCTTCATCACCTTCGGCGCAGGCCCCTTCACCTGCGCGGGAGCGGCAGTGGCGCAGACGCTGCTCGTCGAGTCGCTGACCGCCCTCACCCACGACGCGCACCTCAGCGTCACCGGCGGCAACACCCGCGCGGCCATGGCGGAGGGCAACGTCCCCCGGCCGTTCACCCTCCGCCGGACCCCCATGCCACCACCGAAGACCTGACACGAGACCGGAAGGAGGTGATTGATCATGACCGCAGCGATGCGACGCATCCTCAGCGACAAGAACCGGCCCGCCAGGCGCTGGTACTGGTACTGAGCATCACCGTAAGACGGCCCGGAAGCCGAAGCCCGGCTTCCGGGCCCCGCGCTGTCCGGGGAGCGGGTGATCTCAGCGATATCGGCGGTATCGGCGGTATCAGCGGTATCGTCCGGCATTAGCGGCATCGACGGCCGCTCAAGCGTTGCCGTACGCGGTCCGCCGCCCCCTCCAGAACGGCAGGACCGCGTACGGTGCGGGACCGGACGCGCTCGGTTCCCGGCCCCTCGAAGGCTTCGTGCGCAGCGTCCCGCTCGGCGGCGCTGCCGTCACCACCCACACGAGCGAACCGCGGCGCGGGTGCGATCCGGTTCGCATTCGGCGTGGGGTGCGATCCGTGTCGTATGCGGCACGGGGCGCGATCCGCCTCGTAACCGGCGCGGGGCGTCCCCGATCCGCGTCCCGCGTCCCACGCAAGGCGGCGTGCGCGATATATGGGCGTTTGCAATAACCCGCGTCCGCAAGTAACGTTTGGCGGGCAAGGCGCGCCCGCTCCAGCCTCACCTGCGGGTTCGCAACCGGCGGACCGCTCTCTTCCGCGGAGCCCCAGCGTCCCGCGGACCCCGGCACCGGGGTGCGGAGCGTGATCCGCGCCTACCCCCGTACACCGCCCCCAACCCCGCGAAAAGGCACCACCATGTCGCTTCAGACCATCCTCCCCGGCCGTCTGGGATTCGGCACCGCCCCGCTCGGCAACATGTTCCGCGCCATCCCCGACGACGAGGCCCGCGCCACCGTCGAGGCCGCCTGGGACCACGGCATCCGCTTCTTCGACACCGCGCCCTTCTACGGCGCCGGCCTGGCCGAGACCCGCCTCGGCGAGGTCCTGGCCGGCAAGCCGCGCGACTCCTACGTCCTGTCCAGCAAGGTCGGCCGCGTCATCCTCGACGAGCACGAGACCGCAACACCGGACTTCGGCGAGAAGGGCGGCCTGTTCGAGCACGGCAACCCCAACAAGGTCGTCCACGAGTGGACCGCCGAAGCCACCGAGCGCTCCATCGAGGACAGCCTCAAGCGCCTGGGTACCGACAGGCTCGACATCGTCTGGGTCCACGACATAGCCCAGGACTTCCACGGCGACGCCTGGCTGAGCAAGTTCGAGGAGGCCCGCACCGGCGCCTTCCGCGTCCTGTCCCGGCTGCGCGAAGAGGGTGTGATCAAGGCCTGGGGCCTGGGCGTGAACAAGACCGAGCCCATCGAGCTGGCCCTCACCCTCGACGAGCCGCAGCCCGACGGCTTCCTCCTCGCCGGCCGCTACACCCTCCTCGACCACGAGCACGCCCTCGGACGTCTGCTCCCGCTGGCCCAGGAGCAGAGGGTCGACATGATCGTCGGTGGCCCGTACAGCTCCGGAGTCCTCGCCGGCGGCAGCAACTTCGAGTACCAGCAGGCCCCGCCGGAGATCATCGAGCGCGTCGGCAAACTGAAGGCCCTGGCCGACGGGCACGGCGTCAGCATCAAGGCCGCCGCCCTCCAGTTCTCCCTGGCCCACCCGGCAGCGGCCGCCGTCATCCCCGGCGCGACCCGCCCCAGCCGCATCGCCGAGGACACCGCCGCCCTGAACGAGCCGGTCCCCGCCGCGTTCTGGACCGACCTGCGCGCCGCCGACCTGGTCAGCCCGGCTGCGCCGCTCCCGGACAACGCCTGACCGTCCGCCCCCCACCGCGCGCCCTGCTCTCCCGGGCAGGTCACACAGGCCACTGTCACGATTCGAGGCCCCCAACGCACTCCCTTACGACCGGGTGCACGACGCACCCCGGGCGGGAGCGACAACGAGGGGGTCCCGGATGCTCGAAGCGGCTGTGGCGCTGAGCGCGACGCTGTGCCTGGTTGCGGGCAGGCTGATGTATGCACTGATGCGTGACCGTACCCGGGTCAGACTGGCGCGACTGCGGCAGCAGGGCACCAGCGAGCGCGTCCGCGCTCTCCCGCCGGGAAGCGTGTTGCTGGAACGGCGCGCCGGGGAAGAGGTGCGCGTCGAGATCGGCGGAGGCGGACGTGGATGACGTGCACACGGCCCGAGCAGGCACGACCCGCTCCGCCTCCCCTCCCGCGCTCGGGCCCGTCACCGCGCCCGAGCCCGTGGACTTCTCCCTCTTCTACGCCCGGCACCTGAGCCGCCTCGTACGCCACCTGATGAGGCTGGGGGCGGAGCCGCACGAGGCGGCAGAGGCCGCCCAGTCGGCGTTCACCGAGGCCTACGCGCTCTGGCCGCGCCTGACGCATCCGGGGGCTTGGCTGCGCACGGTCGCCTACCGGCACTTCCTGCGCAGGGAGGCACGGTGCCGCGAGCTCACCGACACCCCACCCGAAACCCTCTCCCCCTCCTGCCCGTTGCGCGCCGTGGAGATCAAGGAGGAGGAGTTACGGGTGTACGAGGCACTGGCCTCGCTACCGCCCCAGCCGCGCCGCGTCATGGCCTGGCACCTCGACGGCTACGGCACAGCGGAGATCGCACACGCCCTGGACATGAAGCCGGACGCCGTACGGCAGAACCTCGGCCGGGCACGAGCCCGGCTCAAAGCAGTACTGGGCCTCACCCAGGGAGGTGCGCAGAAGTGAACCACGACCACAGCGACCGCGAACTCGACGCTCTGCTCTCCCAAGCGGACCGTTCCGTGCTCGGCGCCGTGACCGACGGCCTGGACATCGCCATCGGGCTGACGCACTTCTCCGCCCCCGCCGCCCGGACGTCGCAGACGCCGCAGACGCCGCAGACACGGCAGACACCGCAGACGTCACGGACCTCGCGGACGCCGTCGGTGCCGCAGAAGCCGTCGGCGTCGGAGGAGCCCGTACTTCAGCCGCCCCCGAAGGACGATCCGCCGCTCGCTCCGAGCACGCGGCTCGCCGACATCCTCCACACGACCCGCGACGTGCTGCTGACCGTCGGCCGGCTGCAGGCGGAGTCAGGCGCAGCGCCGCCCGGAGACATCATCCCAGGGGTACGTCGTGCTCTCGCATCGCACCTGGACGAGATCCACAGGTGCCTGACCACTCTCGAGTACGGCTTGGACCTGCGCAGGCTGTCGAAGGCCGAGTCGGGCGACCTCATCGCAACGGCCGCCGACCGGTTCGGGAAGATCGGGATGGACCTGGTGGGAGTGGCGACGGCCACCGACGAGGAAGCGCTGTACTGGCAGGCGGTCGAGTGGATCGACATGGCCGACGAGGCACAGGACCGACTGCGTGAGGTCGCACGCGTCATCCCCCGACTCTTCGACGACATCGACGACGCGGTGATGAACCCCGTGTTCCTGCTGTGACCCCCGAGAAGGCCTGGTCGCGGCGGTGCGGCGCCACCGCCGATGAGTTTTCCCGCCCGGCGGCGTCTGACCTTCGGCAGAAGGCACTCGACTCCTCCCTTGAAGAGCTCGACATCGAAAGCTTCCGAAAGGCGGTATCCGTGATGGACAAACAGTTCACGGCGACGTTGCAGAAGAGCCCGAACAAGGGCGGCTGGACCTACGTCGTGTGGCCCGAGTCGGTCGCGTTCTTCGGTACCCGCGGCCTGGTGAAGGTCCGGGGCAGGATCGACGGCCACCCGTTCCAGAGCGCGTTCATGGCCCTGGGGGACGGCACGCACAAGCTGCCGGTGAAGGCGGACGTGCGCAGAGCGATCGGGAAGGAGGAGGGGGACACCGTGACCGTCCGCCTGGAGGGACGGGTGGATACCTGACGCGTGGGGGGCTTGTTTCCCGCCCGTCACTGTCTGCCGCGCGTGCGGCCGTAGCACCCGTACGGGGGACTTACATGCCGGTGGCAGTTGCCTAGCATTCTTCCCACCTGCTCGTCTCTCTGACTTGCAGATGGGAAAAGGCCGTGGCCTCGCATGGGAATGCGTGCGTGGCTGTGAGGCGCTTCCTCTGGTGGAGGCGTGGGGCGGTCCGGCAATGGAAGAGGTGTCGAGATATGCGATCTGTGCCGTACGAGAACGGGGTCCCGGCGAGCACGATTCCGTCGGAGCAGTGGATCAAGAGCGAGGCGAGCAACGGGACGGGCAACTGTGTGGAGCTCGCCTCGCTGCCCGACGGCGGTGTCGCGCTGCGCAACTCCCGTTTCCCCGACGGGCCCGCGCTGGTCTTCACCGCCGCTGAGATCAGTGCCTTCGTGACGGGAGCGCGTGCCGGTGACTTCGACGGGCTGACGGCGTCGGCCGCCTGAGGGACCGAGGATCCCCTGGATCAGCCGTGGCCAGCGGTTGATCCGCCGGACATGCGTGCTCCACAGTGAAACACTGGCAACTGCCGCCAGATCACGAGGAGTTCGCATGTCCGCTGGCCCCGCACGCCGCGAGGCGTCGGCCCCTGCCCAGCAGCAGGTGCCGGCGCAGTCCCGCGGCGCGGCATCGCGACTGCTGGGGGACTTCCTGCGGCTCGCCCGCAAGGACCAGGGTCTGACCTTGCAGGAGGCGGCCCTCCTGATCCGTGGCTCCTCGTCGAAGATCAGCCGGCTGGAACGCGGGGAGAGCCCGGCCAAGGAGCGGGACGTCTGGGACCTGGTACGGCACTACAAGGTGCCCGAGGAGAAGTTCGACGACGTCCACGGCCTGCTGCGCCAGATCCGCACCGAGACGAAGGGGCACCGCTACAGCGACGTGACCCCCGGCTTCCTGCGGCGGCTGATCTCGCTCGAGGGCTCCGCGTCCCGCATCTTCGTGTACGAGAACCATGTGGTGCCCGGCCTTCTGCAGATCAAGGACTACGCACGCGTGCTGGTGAAGGCGGCCATGCCCACGGCCGACGAGGCCACCGTGGACCGCTATGTACGTGATCGCATGGACCGGGCCGAGCTGTTCCGCAGCCCGCAGCGGCCGGAGCTCGTGGTCGTCCTCGACGAGGGAGTGCTGCGCCGCCAGGTGGGCGGACCGACGGTGATGCGGCGACAGCTCGAGCATCTGCGGAAGTTCGCCGACGTGGACGAGGCGCACGTGAGCGTGGGCGTCCTGCCGTTCGAGGACGACGGCACGAGCCTTGCCCCAAGCTTTCCGGTGACGCATCTGCGGATGCAGGACGGCGGCCCGTCCGAGATCGTCTACGTCGAGCTGATGGAGAGCGCGGAGTATGTCACGGAGCCCGGCAAGGTCGATCAGTACCGGACCATGCTGACGGAGCTGATGCACAAGGCGGTTGCCTACCCCCGGAACCTGGACCTCCTCGACGAGTGCATCGAGCGCTCGGTGAGCCTGGAGAGGAAACGTGCCAGCGGATCTGCCACCTGAGGCAGCGTGCGAGCGGGAGCAGGAGCAGAGGCACGAGCAGGAGCATAAGCACTAGCAGGCACAGGCACAGGCACAGGCGCAGGAGCAGAAGCGCGAGCCGGCACAGGCACAGGGGCGGAAACACGAGCTGGCACAGGCACAGGCACAGGGGCGGACCTGGTGCGAGGGCTGCGGCAGGTGTGCGCGTCCTGTGGCCTCGCCGGAGGATCCCGGCGAGGCCGGGGCGGGTCAGGGCAGGCGGCCGACGCCGCCCCACTCCACCCAGTCGTCGACGTGCTGGCGGGGATGGACTTCGCGGTCGGGCCGCCAGTCGGTCACATCGCGCAGGCCCGGCTCGATGAGGTCCAGGCCTCGCAGATAGCCGCGGACGTCGTCCTCCTCGCGGACCCGGCCCCAGTTGCCGCCGGTGGCATCGGCCATCAGGGCGGTGACGTCCTCACGGACCTTCTCGTGCTCGCTCACGAGCTGACAGATCACCATGAAGCTGCCCGGTGCAAGACGCTCCTTGACCGCGTCGATCATCGGCTGCACCTCGTGGTCCTTGAGGCAGTGCGTGACCGAGACGAACAGCGCGGCGGTCGGCTCGTCGCGGCGGATGAGCCGGGTGACATCGGAGTGCCGGAAGATGCCGTCGGTGTCCCGCATGTCGGCTTGGACGATGGCCGTCCTGTCGTTCTCGACCAGACGGGTGCGGCCGTGCGCCAGGACGATCGGGTCGTTGTCCACGTACACCACACGCGCGTCGGTTGCGACACGCTGCGCCACCTCATGCACATTGTCACGTGTCGGCAGCCCCGAGCCGTGGTCGAGGAACTGGCGGATGCCGTACTCCTGTGCCAGTACCTTCACGACCCGCCGGAGGAAGGCCCGGTTGTTCACTGCCAGGGCCTTGGTACTGGGTGCGATCTCCAGCAGGATCTGGCACGCGTCCCGATCCGCTTTGTAGTTGTCGATGCCTCCCAGCAGCCAGTCGTACATCCGAGCAACGCTGGGCGTCTCCACATCGATGACGTGAGAAATGGATTGCTCCCCTTGGTCCACTCGTCCCCCCTCGCGGCTTCGCCTCGGAACTGTGCGGTAACTAGCCATCGTATAGAGCCAGTTGACCGCGCGGCCAGCGGAAGTGATCACCACTTCGGGTGAGGATGGGCGGAATAGCGGCACTCGGGCGGTGAGAATCGCGAAGCGGCGCACCACGGGGCAGGGCATCCGCCTGTGCAGGCGCCCGTCGCGCGCCCCGTGGGCGAGCGGCGCGGCGTTCCGGTGAGTGGGAGTGGGGAGTGGATGGTGGGGAGCGGGAAGTGAAGGAGTACGAGGGGCAGATGTTATGTGTGTGGTGAGAGAGGGGCTAGAACGTCGGGAGGCAGGCGTGGCGGGCGCGGCAGGGCGATGTGGGCCGTGCCGAGCGTCGTGCGAAGGCCAGCCGGGCTGCGATCTCGGACGTCTCCAGGCCCCGTAGATGGGCGATGGAACGGATGGAGCAGCCCAGCACGCAGTGGAGAACGATCATGTCGTGCGGGCCGGACAGGGCTGTCGGGCGGCGCGGCGCCGATGGCCGGCAGCGGTCCATGGTCGCTTGTAACAGCTCCCAGGCAGCGGCCGGAGCGCTGGGTCCGTTCAGCGCTCTGTCCCACTCCTTGGCGAGGTCGACGAAGGTGCTGTGGACGACTTGCAGAGCCAGGAAGAAGTCCCCGAGGCGGACCCGGGCGAAGCGCAGGTAGGGCATGAGCGCCAGTTCGCAGAACGCGTCGTACTCCAGGCGGCGCGACCCTGCGACTTGAGGGGCGTCCAGAGCGGGGGGAGCGGGAAGACAGGAGAACACGAAGGACTCCGGGTGCGTTGAGTTCACAGGTGGATGACGAAGGAGGAGGGCGAGGAAGGAGCAGAGGGGGAGGAAGGAGCAGAGGGGGAGGAAGCGGAGGCCGGGTCTGTGGGCTGAGTCGTCGCTCCATGGAGCGGCAGCGGGTCCGGTGTCGTGAGCAGGGCGTAGTGGACCTCCTGCCAGATGGCGCGTACCGGCGCCGTCGGTGCGCCGAGCCCCTGGGCGATGCCCGCGGTGAGTGGCCAGCCGGGCGTACGCCTGCCCTCCAGCACGGCCCGCACATCCAGGGCTGTGACGTCCGCGGGCCACACGATCTGCCGCAGGGACGGCCGCCCGGCAGCCAGGTACAGGCCCCGCAGGTGATCACGCAGGCGTCGGGAGGCCGTCTGCAATGACGGCCAAGCCGCAGTACTCGCACTGTCGTTGGCCGCCAGCCACAGCCCTTGAAGCTCTTCGGGCCGGGCCTGCACGGTCACCGCCAGCTTGCGCACCACCGGCCACGGCGGTGTCCACGCACCCGACAACACCAACCCCAGCTCCTCGACGGTCAGACCGCACGCCTCGGCAGCCCTGGTCACCGACATGCCACTCGCGCCGTGCAGACAGCTCAGAGCCGACGCCAGGCCACCTCGACCACCGTGATCGCTGCGTCCACTCCGGCCGCTGGCTCCGCTGTGCCCGTGCGGGTCCGTCCTCAGCAGCCACGCGCCGTGCGACTGCGGCAACGTCGGCCGCTCCGAGAGCAGTTCGACCAGGCGGTTGTGGCTGAACACGCTGCGGGCGCTGGGGGTGCTGATGCCGGCGGCCCGTGCGATGGCATCCCACTCCTGACCGTCCTGGCGGGCGTCGTGCACCACGGCTGCCGTCAGCCGTTGGAGGGCGGCCGAGGCATCCGCCACGCCTCTGAGCAACTGCTCCAGCGGCGCGTCACACGAGGCGAGTCGCACGAGCTGGTCCGTGAGCGACTGCAGCCGTTCGGCGGCGCCCGCGCCGAAGCGCACCGGTGACTGCGCGGCCGTCTCACGCTCCCGGCGCAGCTGGGCGCGGCGCCGACACGAACGATCGCAGTACTCCCGGCGCCGTCCAGGGCCGCCCCCCTGCTTCAGATCCTTGCCGCAGAAGAGGCACTGAACAAAACGCACCGGCTCCATGCCGGGCCTCCTCGAGTTCGCCGAAGCTGTGGGGTGCCACACAGAGAACTCCGCGGCACCCCACCCATGCCGGTGGTCACACCCATGCCAGTGGTCCCACTGCGTGCCAGTGGCCCCACCGCATGTCGGTGATCACCCCGACGCCGGTGGTCACACCGCACGCCAGTAATCGCACAGCACGTCAGTGGTCACAGAGTCGAGCCCGCCGCCCTCAACGGCGCCGCTGACGCCGCCGGTTGCGGCACCGGCACCGAGGCACGGCCACGCCCCCGATCACCGTGGCCAGAGTGACGATCGCGGCCACCAGTCCCACCGTCTGCGAGACCGCGTCCAAGGCCCGCGGTCCTCCGATCCACAGCAGCGCGAGGATGCTCCCGCACACGGCGAGGACGACCACCGCCACCGGCCACGCCCACCCGCCAGTTCGGCGGCGAAAGGCGTGCGGCACAATTCCCCTACGTAACGCCGAGATCATTGTGAAAGGTCCGCGGCGTGACGGATCACGCATGGTTTCTCCTTGCTTGATCGACAGCCCTGGAGCGCGGAAGCACTCCGGGGCTGTTTCGTTTCCTCACACCCGCTGCTCCGTATGGGGGGCGGGAGTTCAGCGAATGTACATCACCCATGTGTGCACGAAAGCGATTCTCGTCAGCGCTCACACGGAGCCGAATTTTGGGAAAAGGACTGGGAGGGGCGCCGCTGGGCCCGAGTCAAGTCGGCACGCCTGGGATGTAACCAGTTCTGGCTGCGGTTTCGTTTCAGGATTGCCTTCATGTGCTCGCATGTGACCGATAATGAGCGATTACGCGGGTAAGGGACGTTCCGTCGTCAACTGTTCGCGCTTCGACGGTCACCTACCGGCCCGTTGAATATCAGATGATTTCACCCTCAGGGGTGAAGATTCAGGCTCCGGAGTCTGTGATTCCGGATGATCCCGGATGCACCTGCAAGTTAATACCGGCAGGGAATTTGCGAGAGCTATTGAATGCGATTCACTCCTGCCGGACCGCGGAGGTGAAGGCCGCCGAGTGCGGGAGACGGGCGAAGACGCCCGACAGCCCCGTCCGCGCGAT
Organism: Streptomyces typhae; assembly: GCF_009755605.1. Taxonomy (GTDB): domain Bacteria; phylum Actinomycetota; class Actinomycetes; order Streptomycetales; family Streptomycetaceae; genus Streptomyces; species Streptomyces typhae. The sequence continues at coordinate 30,280 of NZ_WPNZ01000032.1, read as the reverse complement.
GAAGTCATACCCCCGGTCTCCCCGACGGTGTCCGCATCGCACCCGCCCGCAGCCTGATCCACACGGCGAGGACCACACACCCGGCCGTACAGCCCGATGCTGTGATGAGCAGTGCCGAATCGGCGGCAGTCTGCGCACCAACACCGCCGCTCCGGTCGGTGACGGCCCCGGCCAGTCCGACGCCGAGACCGGCGGCCACCGTGACGGCCGTCTTGGTGACCCCCGACGCTTCTCCGGCCCGCTCCGGCCGGATCACTGCCTGGGTGGCGATCAGCGTCAGGGAGTTGGCCACTCCGAGGGCCGCGCCGCCCAGGGTGGCCGCAGCCACGTACAAGGGAAGAGAGGCGGTGTGGGCAAGGCACGCCAGAACGAGGGCTCCCGCGCGCCAGCAGCCGGCCATCAGCCGCGCTGCGGTGGACGGTGGCACCCGCCCGGCGATCGGCCCGGCAACCGCCATGGCCGGCGCGGGTGCGAGGAACACGACGCCCGCAGGGACGACCGGCAGCCGCCACTGGCCCTGGAGCGTCAGGGGTACGACGAACAAGAACATCACGGTGGCGGTGTTGGCCGCGGCACCGGCCAGGGTGAGTGCCACGTACGGCTCGTTGCGGAAGAGGCTGAGCTCCACTAGCGGACGGGGCGCGACCCGCTCGTGCCGTACGAACAGGATCAGCAACGCTGCCGTGACCAGGAGGCCCGCCGACGCGATGGGCCACGGCCACTGCGGACCGCCGTCGATGACGACGCAGAGCGTGGCGAGCGCGCCCGTGGCACACGCCACTCCTGCCCAGTCGACGCTGCGGGACGCTGTGGTGCTGTCGTTGTGGTGCTGTCGTAGCTCTCGGCGGTACGTGAGGCACAGACCGCGCCGAGCGCGGCGAGTGGGACGTTGAGCCAGAACACGGCACGCCAGGACGGGGACTCGGTCAGGCCGGCGCCGACGAAGACACGGACTCGGTCAGGGCGGCGTCGACGAACGGGCCGCAGGCGGTGGCGGTCCCGCCGATTCCCAGGGCCCAGCCGGTGGCACGGCCGCGCAGTTCCTCCGGGTGGACGTTGTTGAGCAGGGACAGCCCCACCGGCATGATCAGCGCGGCTCCGGCGCCCTGGGCCACCCGGGCACCCACGAGCACGGACAGGGTCGGTGCGAGCTTGCGGGCCGACGAGGACCTGCCGAACACGACAAGTCCCGCGACCAGGAGCCGTCTTCGGCCGAACAGGTCGCCGAGCCGCCCCACCCCCAGCATCAGCGTGCCGCTGGCCAGCAGATACGCGCTGACCACCCACTGCAGACCGTCCCTGCCCGCGTGCAGGTCGTGCTCAGGGTCACTTGCCAACCGGACTTCGCGCGACCTGGCGGGGCGGAGTGCAAGGCCTGTGCACCGGGTCAGGGCCGAGGCGGTTCCCTGTCCGGGCCGCGATGTCGTGGCGGATGCTCGCCCCGACTCTGCCGCCGTTCTGCGGCGGCGTCGCGGAGCTGGCGCCTTGCACCCTCCAGGCCCCTGGAGGCGATGTCGAGAATGGCGGAAGTGCCGACAAGGATCTTTGTCAGGGAAGACCGCATTGCTTCCTCTTCTCTGTGTGTGAGCGAACCTGTGTGTGAGCCGGTCGTGGTTGTGTCAGCGAGGTGGGCGGCCCCGCTCACGCACCGGGCGAACTCAGCACTGCCGCAGGCCCGGGGCCGGGGCGACGGGCGTCCACACGCCGGGTTGGGCATAGTTCCTCTTCCTTCCGGCTCTGCTCGGCAGAGCGCGAGGTCGTGAACTCACGGCCTGGACCTCGATCGCGTCAATCGTCACGGTCACGGGGCACGCGCAGCCGGCGTGACCGGGTCCGGACAGGGCGGTGTCCTCCCCGCCGCGCACCAGCTTCGGGCCCCGGGGGATTGATGAGCAGCCCCTTTCCGTGCCGCGCAGCAATTCCGTGGCGTGGCGTGGCGGATCGGTGTCGACTCGGCGAGCGTGACGGCCGGCCGAGCTTCGACGGCGAGGCCGCCACCCGCGGAGCGAGTCTGCTGAAATGCCGCGTGACGCGGACAAACGCGTGCGGAGCTACGAGGGGACCGCGTGGGGCGTCGAGAGAAGCCGTTGGACCCAGCAGCCGGGTCGATCGCACGACTCGCCGTGGACCTCACGCCTGCTGTGCTGGCAGGCGTGAGTACCGACCGTTGTCGCTGGCCACAGTACCGACCGTTGCCGTCGGCCACAGTACGACCGTTGCCGCGTCCATCCGCGGAAGATATGCCGCTTCATTCACCGGTACCTCACTACGGTTGACCGCTCCATGTACTGGCCGAATCAACCGGACCGCCCCGTCTGCGCGTCCTGAGCGCAGCAGCCGATGCCGGCGGGCTGTTGGGGGTCGGGAGTGTCGAAGAGGCCCGCGCCGCCGCAGACTCCGGTTTCGGGGAGGGAGAGTTCGACGCGGTCGGCGGCGTCGAGGTCACCGGCCAGGGCGGCGGCGACGGAGCGGACCTGTTCGTAGCCGGTCATCGCGAGGAAGGTCGGGGCGCGGCCGTACGACTTCATTCCGACGAGGTACACGCCGCGTTCGGGGTGGGACAGTTCTCGGTGGCCGTGAGGGTAGACAGTGCCGCAGGAGTGCTGGTTGGGGTCGATCAGCGGGGCGAGGGCGACGGGGGCCTGGAGGCGTTCGTCGAGGCCGAGGCGCAGTTCGTCGAGGAAGGTGAGATCGGGGCGGAAGCCGGTCAGGACGATCATTTCGTCGACCGGTTCGAGGCGGCGTCCGTCCTCGTCGACCAGGACCAGACGCCGATTGGCGGCGCGCTCGACGGCTTCGGTGCGGAAGCCCGTGACCGCCTGCGCGTGTCCCCGGTCGACGGCGGCCTTCGCGGCCAGGCCGAGGGCGCCGCGGGCGGGGAGCTGGTCGGCGTCGCCGCCCCCGAAGGTGGAGCCGGAGATACCGCGGCGCAGGACCCACACGGCCTTGGTACCCGCCCCGTCGCTGGACTCGGCGAGGTCGGCGAGACCGGCGAGGGCGGTGAAGGCGGAGGCGCCGGAGCCGATGACGGCGGTCGTCTTTCCTGCGTACCGGGCGCGGGCAGTTGGGTCCCAGAGGTCCGGGACGCGGTAGGTGATCCGGTCGGTGGCTGCCCCCTCGCCGAGGGCGGGCAGGCCGTCGCCCCCGGCCGGGCCGGGTGTGCACCAGGTGCCGGAGGCGTCGATGACGGCGCGGGCGAGGATCCGCTCCTCGTGCCCGTCGGCGTGGGCGGTGTGGACGGTGAGGGGCCTGCGCTCGCGGTCGGCGTCCACCATCCGGTCCCGGCCGGCGCGGGACACGCCGGTGACCCGGGCACCGAAGCGGACGCGGTCGCCGAGGACGTCGGCGAGGGGCTGGAGATACAGCTCGGCCCAGTCCCCGCCGGAGGGGTACGAGGTGGGGTCGGGGTGGTTCCAGCCGGTGGGGGAGAGGAGCTTTTCGGCGGCCGGGTCGACGACCTCGGCCCACGGGGAGAACAGGCGTACGTGTGCCCATGCGCGCACTGCGGCGCCGGCAGCCGGTCCCGTCTCCAGGATCAGGGGTTCGAGTCCCTGGTCGAGCAGGTGGGCGGCGGCGGCAAGTCCGACGGGTCCGGCTCCGATCACGACGACGGGCAGCTCGGTGGCTGGCTCGTTCACGGCGACTCCTCGCTTGGTTCGATGTATGTCGATGTCGTGTCGCGTCGCCTAGAGTGACATGTGTATCGATGGACGTCAACATAGATGGATGTCGAATCGGAGGGGTGATCCGATCTCCCTGAGGCCAGGTCGTACTCTCTGCCGCCTCGCGCCGCCCTTCTCGCCACTGCTTCGACATGTGTCAACATAGCTATATGTCGAATGCGAAAGTGCTGCCGCTGGTCGAGTCCGACGGCCAGGGTGTGGTGCCGTGCTGCCCGCCGCTGACCGAGCGTCCGATGACCGCCGAGGAGGCCGAGGCGGCCGCGCGGATGTTCAAGGCGCTCGGTGACCCGGTCCGCCTGCGGCTGTTCTCCGCCGTGGCCTCCCACGAGGGTGGGGAGGCGTGCGTGTGCGACATCTCCGATGTCGGTGTCTCCCAGCCCACGGTCTCCCACCACTTGAAGAAGCTGAAGGAGGCCGGGCTGCTCACCTCCGAGCGGCGCGGCACCTGGGTGTACTACCGGGTCGAGGCGTCGGTGCTCGCCGCGATGGGGCAGCTGCTGACGCTGCCCGCCGCGGCCTGACAGCCGGTTGATCGTGAGGGCGGTGTTGCAGGGCATCGGGGGTGGTGAGCGCGCCGCCGGCGGCGGAGCTGCGTTGCCTCCGCCCTGCTTGGGGCGCTGATCGGCGCCATCGAGCGGGCCGGGGTCAGTGGAGCTGCGTGATCTCGCGGACGGCATCGCGCGCTGTCCGTCCGACGCCGACGAGGGTGGCGGATGCGGGGCCGGTCCAGTCGCCGTAGCCGAGCAGGTGCAGTCGTGGCTCTCCGAGGGCGCGGGTGCCGTCGGTGGCGATGTGTCCGCGTGGGCCGCGCAGGTCGAGCGGGGTGAGGTGGGCCAGTGCGGGGCGGAAGCCGGTGCACCAGATGATCGCGTCCGCGCGGGCGTCGGTGCCGTCGGCCCACTGGATGCCGGTGGCGGTGAGGCGGGAGAACATCGGCTGTGCGTGGAGGTGTCCGGTGTCGCGGGCGGTGCGGACGGGCGGGACGGCGACGATGTCGCCCAGCGACGCCACCCCGCCGGTGTCACCACGGCCGGCGTCCAGGGCACGGCGGCGGGCGGTCGCGACGTCGAACAGGACGCGCCCGTCGATGTCGTCGGCCAGGAAGCGCGGCGGGCGCCGGGTCGCCCACGTCACCTCCGAACGGCCGTCCAGGGTGAGGTCGGCGGCGATCTGCGCGCCGGAGTTCCCGCCGCCGACCACGACGACGTGCTGCCCGGCGAAGCCACCGGGGTTCTGGTAGCCCACGGTGTGGAGTTGGCGCCCGGCGAAGGTGCCGCGGCCGGGGGTGGCGGGGACGAAGGGGCGCGACCAGGTGCCGGTGGCGCTGATGACCGCTCGGGCCCGCCAGTTGCCGGAGTCGGTTTCGATCAGCAGCCGGTCGCCGTCGCGGTGCACGGCCTCCACCCGGACGCCGTGGTGGACGGGCAGGTCGTAGCGCTTCTCGTAGTCGGTGAGGTAGTCCACGACATGCGCGGCGTCCGGATACGCCTGGCCGGGCTGGGTGGGCATGAGGCGGCCGGGCAGCGAGGAGTGCTCGGCCGGGGAGAACAGGCGCAGGGACTCCCACATGTGCTGCCAGGCTCCGCCCGGCGCCGGTGCGGTGTCCAGGACGGCGAAGTCCAGGCCCTGGCGGCGCAGGTGGTAGCCGGCGGCGAGCCCGGCTTGGCCGCCGCCGACGACCACCACGTCCGTACGCCGACTCACGGAGCCGTGACCAGGTCGGCGGCTGTGAACTTCCTGCGCCAGGCGAGCGCGACGTGGACCAGGCCGATCAGCACCGGTACTTCGATGAGGGGGCCCACGACGCCGGACAGGGCCTGGCCCGAGGTGACGCCGAAGGTGGCGATGGCGACGGCGATGGCCAGTTCGAAGTTGTTGCCCGCCGCGGTGAAGGCGAGCGTCGCGGTGCGGTCGTAGGCGAGGCCCAGGGCCTTGCCGAGCCAGAACGTACCGAAGAACATGATCGCGAAGTAGACCAGCAGCGGTACCGCGATCCGGGCGACGTCCAGCGGCTGAGAAGTGATCGTCTTCCCTTGCAGGGCGAAGAGGACGACGATCGTGAACAGCAGCCCGTACAGCGCCCATGGTCCGATCTTCGGCAGGAAGCGGCCCTCGTACGCCGCACGCCCCATCTTCCGCTCGCCGACGCGGCGGGTGAGGAAGCCCGCGAGGAGCGGGACGCCGAGGAAGATGACGACGTTCAGCGCGATCTTCCCCATGGAGATGTCCAGGTGGTCGCCGTCGCCCAGGTGCAGCCAGCCGGGGAGCAGGTCGAGGTAGAACCAGCCGAGCAGGCCGAAGGCCAGGACCTGGAAGACGCTGTTGAGGGCGACCAGGACGGCGGCTGCTTCGCGGTCGCCGCAGGCCAGGTCGTTCCAGATGATGACCATGGCGATGCAGCGGGCCAGGCCGACGACGATCAGCCCGGTGCGGTACTCGGGCAGGTCCGGCAGGAAGGTCCATGCCAGGGCGAACATGACCGCGGGGCCGAGGATCCAGTTGATGACGAGCGAGGACGCCATGAGTCTGCGGTCGCCGGTCACGGCGTCCAGCTTGTCGTAGCGGACCTTGGCCAGGACCGGGTACATCATGATCAGCAGGCCGAGCGCGATCGGCAGGGAGACCCCGTTGATCTCGACCTTTGCCAGGGCGTCGTCCATGCCGGGGACGAGACGGCCGAGGCCCAGGCCGGTGGCCATGGCGATGAGGATCCATACGGCCAGGTAGCGGTCGAGGGTGGAGAGTTTGGCGACGACTGAGGTTTCCTCGCCGGGGCCGGGGCCGGGGCCGGGGCCGGGGCCGGGGCCGGGGCCGGGGCCGGGGCCGGGTGCGGGCTCGGTTCCGGGCGCCGTACCCCGCCCGTGTCCAGGGGCGGAGCCGGAGGCGGGCCCGGTGGCGGGTGCTGCGTCGCGGGTCACGGGCAGGCCCGCTTGGTGTCGCCATGGGCGCGGGCGGTTGCGGCGAGCGTGGCGAACTGCCCGGCCAGCACCTCGATGACCTCGGGCCTGAGCCGGTAGTAGGTGAAGCGGCCGCACGGCTCGGTCTCCACCACTCCGGCCTCGCGCAGCACCTTCAGATGGTTGGACAGGTTCGTCTGGCGGGCGCCGGTCTCCTCCACCAGGTGCGTGGTGCACAGCGTTTCGCGGGCCAGCAGAGTGACGACCCGCAGTCTGAGGGGGTCGGCGAGGACCCGGATCAGTTCAGTCTCGACTGATGTCAGCATGGGCTGATAGTCTCACATCATCTGAGGCTGATACCAGTCCAGGCTGACCTATGAATGCTTCGCTTCGGAAGGGTCGTCACGTTCATGTCTGCCCCGTCCCCCTCCTTGCCGCCCTCACGGCCCGAAGCGCGCCTGGCCGCCTCCGTCCCTGAATCCGTGCCTCACTCCGTCCCTGAATCCGTTCCTGGATCCGTCCCTGGATGCGTTCCTGACCGTGTCCCTGGGGCCGCTCCTGGATCCGTCCCTGCCTCGACGCCCGTCCCAGCCCCGACTTCGGCCCCGGCTTCGGCTCCTGTTCCGGTCCCTGCTTCCGTTTCCGTGGCCCGCCTCGCCGCCCGCTTCGCCGGACGCTTCTCCGCCCAGACCGTGCAGGCCGTGCTCGCGGACTCCTACCGTCGCCTCGCCGAGACCGCCACCGTGACGGCCTATCTGCCGGTGCTGGCCGAGCGTTTCACCGCGGAGCGGCTTGAGGCCCTGGCCCACGTCCGGGCACCGCGCGGTGCTAGAAAGCTGCCGAGGGTGCTGTTCGTGTGCAGCCGCAATGCCGGTCGCTCGCAGCTGGCCGCCGCGCTGCTGCGGCACCGTGCGGGCGACCGGGTCACGGTGTCCTGCGCGGGCACGCGTCCGGCGGCCAGGATCGAACCCTATGTCGCGCAGGTCCTCATCGAGGCGGGCGCCGCGCCCACCGCGGCGTACCCCAAGCCCCTGGCCGACGAGGTCGTTGCCGCCGCCGATGTGGTCATCACGATGGGCTGCGGCGACGCCTGCCCCGTCCTCTTCGGCAAGACCTACCTGGACTGGCCCGTCCCGGATCCGGCCGACGCCCCCATAGCCGTGGTCCGTCGGATACGCGACGACATCAACACCCGCGTCACCGCGCTGCTCGACAGGCTGCCGAGCACCTCGACGCCCATACCGCCAGCTTCCGCTTCGTGAAGGAAGAACGCATGCCCTCCGCCCCGCTCGACTCCGCCCCGCTCGACTCTGTGCCGCTCGCTTCCGTGCTGTTCGTGTGCGTCCACAACGCCGGGCGCTCACAGATGGCCGCCGGCTTCCTCCAGCACCTCGCGGGCGACCGGGTCGAGGTGCGCTCCGCCGGGTCGATCCCCGGCGACCGGGTCAACCCCGCCGCGGTCGAGGCCATGCGGGAAGCCGGAATCGACATCTCCGCCGCCCGGCCCAAGGTCCTCACCCCCGAGGCCGTGCAGGCCTCGGACTACGTCATCACCATGGGCTGCGGCGACGCCTGCCCGGTCTTTCCCGGCAAGACCTACCTGGACTGGGCCCTGGACGACCCTGCGGGCCAGGGCGTCGAGGCCGTCCGCCCCATCCGTGACGAGATCGGGGTTCGCGTCGCGGCTTTGATCGCCGAGATTACCGAGATTACCGAGATCGCCGAGATCACCGATACCGACGCCGCCCCGCGGGCTTGAACCTACGTCCCGCGCCGCAGAGTCGTCGCAGCCGGAGCGGTGCCGTTCGGGCGGGTCTTCTCCGGATAGCCCCACCACCAGTGGGTGGTTCACCGGATGGGCATCGCCGGCGGTGCCCGGCGATCGTGTGTCGTGGAGAACGACATGGGGCGAGGAGGCAACCGGTGGATCGTCTGACAGAGCACGGGCTCGCACGCCGTACGCTGCTGGCCGGCACGGCAGCGACTGGCGCGGGGATGGTGTGGGCAGGTACGGGGAGGGCCGTGGCGGGTGGCTGGAGGGGGCCGGTGCGGCAGGCGGCGGTGGATGCCGAAGCGGCCCGCCTGGACCGCTTGCTGATACGGCTGCGGCGGGACATCCATCAGCATCCCGAGGGCCCGGGGGAGGAGCGGCGCACTGCTGCCCTGGTGGCCCGGGAGCTGCGCTCGGCAGGGCTGGCGGTCACCACCGGAGTGGGCGGCCATGGCGTTGTCGGAGTGCTGGAGGGCGCGCGTCCGGGGCGGACCGTCGCCTACCGGGCGGACATGGACGCGGTGCCGCCCACCGACATCGTCGGAGGCGGTCCGGCGCCGGCCCATCACTGCGGTCACGACATCCACACCACGGTGGGTGTCGGTGTCGCGCGTGTCCTGGCCCGGCTGCGGCGGCAGTTGAGCGGGAGGGCGGTCTTCGTTTTCCAGCCTGCCGAGGAGACGCTGTCCGGTGCCCGCGCGATGATCGACGCGGGTGTGCTGGAGCGAGAGCGCGTCGAGGAGATTCACGCGCTGCACTGCGGGCCCTTTCCCGTCGGCCGACTCGCCGTGACGGGTGGGTACGGGATGCCGGGCCAGGACAAGGCGGAGGTGACCCTCTCCGGTCCGGGCGCCCCCGAGGCCGCTCGGCGCTTGGCCGCGGAGATCGGCGCGCTCGCGACCGTGGCCCTGCCCCAGGCGCCGGCGGACCTGGAGCGTCTCATCGCCGAGTCGCAGATCCCCGGCGGGTCGCTGGCGCGGTTCGTCGCGCTTCGGGCAACAGCGCAGGACGCCACGGTGCGGGTGTCTTTTCGTTGCTGGCCGCAGGAGCGGTACGTGGAGGTGCGCGCGGACATTCGCCGACTGACCATGCCGTATGCGGGGGCCGGAGTGCGCTTCCCCGCGGAGCCGTTCCCGGCCCTGATCTGCGCGGAGCGCGACGCCCGCCCGCTCGCCCACCACCTGCGCCGCACCGTCGGCAGGGACAAGGTCATCGGGCTCCACGCCGCCTTCCCGCCCTTCAGCGGCGAGGACTTCGCCCTCTTCCTGAACCGGATCCCCGGCACGTACACCTTCCTCGGTGTCCGAGGCCCTGGCGCCCCGATCACTCGAAGCTACCCGCACTACCCCGACTTCTCCCCCGACGAGCGCGCCATCGGCGTCGGCGTACGGGCGATGGCGGGTTGGATCGCCGAGCGGACCAGTGGCCGTCCCGGTCGAGCCCCCGAAACCACCGGTATATGACTGACGCTCATGAACGACACCGCCAGCGGTCCAACGGTCCGCCACGGATCACAGTCGCCACCACCACCCTTCGAGGTCCTGATCGTCGGCGAAGTCCAACGGGACCGCGTAGGGCGACCGTTGTGCGATGGCCAGGGCGTCGGTGCGGGCGACCACGGCGCGCAGGTCCCGTACAGCGGGCATCCCGGCGAGTTCGGTGACGTCGAAGGGGCAGCCTGTGGGGCCGCCGAGGAGGGTGCCGGCGCCCCATGCGTACCAGGACCCGATGAGGTCGTGGTCGTGCTCCTTCTCTGCGGCGACGGCGACTTCGCGGACCGCCTCGATCAGTGGAGCGCGGTGCGGCGGCGCGGCATCGGGGCCGCTCAGCCGGCCGAGGGCGGCCATGCGCTGCCACAGCGCGGTTCCGGCGTCGCAGTAGAGGAACGGCGGGTCGACGTAGCCGTCCTCCAGCCAGGCGTCGTATCCGGCGAAGGCGGGATCGTCCTCGTCGTACGCGCGCAGGCCCGTGAACTCGGTCAGTGCGTCGAAGTACGTGTTCCGGGCGGCGTAGTCGGGATGCTCGTCGATGGGGAACCGGTACGTGTATCCGCGCCTCATCAGGGCGTCGAGGACGCGGAAGTGCGTGAACGAGCAGTCGTAGCCGCTCTGGAAGTCGTACAGCGCGGCGAACCAGCCCCGGACGCGTGGATCGTCCGGGGCGGCGTGGCTGTCGAGGACGCGTACCGAGTCCGCGACCAGGTCCTCGATCTCATGCATCGACATCGCGTTCTGCGTCCCTTGCTTCTGTCGGAACTCGCTTGCGAGGCGGGGGGTTTCGGCTGTGAGGCGGGGGGCCTCGGCGCGCCGCCCGGCGACGGAGCCGACGTTATCGGATGCGCGGTCGGGGAGAGGCGGACGGACGTGGTCAGGACAGGGGTGGTTGCAGGAGGTGGACAGGCAGGCGAGCAGGCGACGGTGGTGTGGCGGTGGTTTCGCTGGAGACCGGCATGGTCTCCTGGGTGCTGTGTCCGGCGTGTCACGGGCCGAAGGGCGTCGGGTGGACCCGTGCGGGCGTCGCGTCGGCCGAGACCGGCTCGGACGAGCAGCGCACCGCTCTCGGCCTGCACCAACTCCGCTCCTTCCACGCCAAGTCCGTCGCCCGCGAGGCGGCCCGACCAATGCTGGAGCGAGCCGTGGCCGCCCACGCAGCGGATGCCGACCGTCCGGAACCCGCACGCGCGGCCCGGTCCGCGCCGGCCCACCTGGGCAACCCGCAGAAGCCGCTGGTCTGCGACGACGCGCCGCCCGGCGGATCCGACCACCACGTCGTCGACTTCACCGAGACCGTCGCGCGTGGCGACGTTCCGGAACACACCCTCCTGCTGAGCGACACCGTCTGGTCCGTTCGCACCCGTCACCTCTCGCCGCGGACTCCGGGAGGGTGACGCGATGTCGCCCACGCGTCAGGTGGTGCGTTGACGCGATAGCGACACCACGGTTGCATGCTTGACGATCCTCTGGTGGAGATCCAGAGGACGAGCCGTGTTCAACTGGGGGGACAATGAGGGGAATCACGGATCGGATCACCACCAGACGCGTGCGGGCCGCGGCCCTGGGCGCGGCGGTCGTGGTCTGCGCGGTCGCGGCGGTGGCGCCGACTGCTGCCACGGCCGTGCCTAACGCGCCGACCGCCACGCCGGGACCGAAAGTCGCACCGGGACCGAAAGTCGCACCGGGACCGAAAGTCGCACCGGAACCGAAAGTCGCGATGGACGGCCTCAGCGTAGGTGTCGAGAGGATCAGCGTCGCGACCGACGAAGGCTATGGCGCCGCCTCGATCACACCCGACGGCCGCAGCGTCGTCTTCAAGTCCCTGAAGGACGTTCCGCAGCAGAGCGGCAACGAGGTGTACGTCCGCGACCGGCGTGCAGGACAGACCAGGACGGAGCCCCTGGTCGAGGGCTGGACCCCGGCGATCAGCGGCGACGGGAAGCAGGTCGCCGCCTCCGCTCCGGCGCAGGGGATGACCGCTCAGCGGATCCGACAGCACTCACTGGACCTCGGCATGCTCCCCGACCGGTGCGGCCACTGCAACGAGCCGTCGCTGAGCGCGGACGGCCGGTACCTCGCGTTCGGCTACCTGCGCCTCCCGGAGCGGTACCGGAACGTCGCGGTCGCGGACCGCAACGGCGGCTTCGACACCGTCGCCAGCCTCAGCAGCAGCGCCGCGGCCCGGCCGTCCATCAGCGGTGACGGCCGCTACGTCGCCTACCAAGGCGCCACGTACCAGCGGGAGGACGGCGTCCACCTGTGGGACCGGACCACCGGCACCACCACAGGACCGCTCGAAGGCCCGTCCAAGGGCGGGACGCTCGTCCAGCTCAGCGACAACGGCAGCAAGGTCGTCTACCTCTCGGACGGGGGCACCTACGTCCACGACGTCAGCTCGGGCGACGCCCACCTCGTGCCGAACGCGGAGGGCGTGGCCATCGACCCCACCGGCCGCTACCTGCTGTACGTCCCAAAAGGCACGAGCGGCCCGTCGCTCGTGCTCCGCGACCTGCAGACAGGCGCCGACGAGACCGTCTCCGACCAGCCCGCCACGGCCGACGCCGACTCGGTCAGCGCAGGCGGGCGCGACGTGGTCTTCCAGTCGGCGGCCGACAACATCGTCCCCGGCGACACCAACGGCAAGCCAGACGTCTTCGTCCGCCGCTTCTTCTGACCACTCCGCTCGCCGGCCGCCCCCCATCCGGTGACTCAGGGGGGCGCCGGGGGCCCTCGGCTCAGACCAGCGTGCCCATCAGGCGGGTGACATAGGCGTCCAGCCGTTCCTCCACGACCCGCGTCGTGAGCTCCGGCCTTCCTGCCTTCCGCCACGCCCGCGCCACCACGCTCACTTCCTCCGAGAACGCGAGCGCGTCCCGCACCAGCCAGTACAGGCGCTCCTCCGCGACCGCGGCCGGCTCCCCGCCTGCCTTCTCGTACGCCGCAACGAACCGCAGGCCCCACTCCGGGCCGTGCAGCATCGCTAGGACGGTGGCGCAGTGCGCCACATCGAGGTCCGCCGGACCCCAGGAGGTCGCTGCCCAGTCGACGACGCCGGTGATGCGGGTACCTTCAGCATCCACGGGAGTACCTTCTGGATCCACAGAACTACCTTCTGGATCCACGCGAGCACCTTCCGGATCCGCGGGCGGAACGTCGAACAGGACGTTGCCAGGCTGGAAGTCCCGATGCAGGAACCGCCCCACGTACGGCGGCGCGGGCTTGCGGATCACGTCGATCGCCGCGGCCCAAGCCGCGGCGTCGGCGCCCGGCGGAGTCACGACCGTGTCGGCGGTCGTCCACGCCACGTACGCCCGGGGCCGCTCGGCGGGCCGCGCGGGCCGCAGCGCGTTGATCGCGACGAGTTGTCCGGCCAGCAGCGGGACGCGGTCCCGCACCCCCTCGTCGTGCAGGACCGTCCGACCCGCCACATGCGTCATCAGGAGCGACGGGTACTCGCAGTGCGCTGCGGTGGTGTCGACCGCGACCAGCCCGGGAGCCGACACGCTGGTCCCCGTGAGCAGGGTCAGGGCGCCGGCTTCCCGGCCGAGCCAGTCCTCGGCGTGCGGCACGTCGACGAAGGTCCGCAGCACCAGGTCACGGGTGGCTCCGTCCGGTGCGGCGATGGTCAGTCTGCGCATTTCGGCGGTGATGCCCCCGTGCAGCGCCCGTGTGGTGACGATCCTCTCGCCGGCGTCCAGATACCGGCTCACCCATGCCAGGGCCTGGGGGCGGACAGTCGCTGCCTGATCGTGGTTCGTCACCGTGCCACCTCACCACCCGGGCGGCGACGCACGCAAAAGCTTTTGCGGAAGGGCGGCTACGGAGACACCGGTGGCACGGTCCGCTCGGAGTCGTCAGCCGGTCGCCGGGACCGTGAGCGGAGCGGGCGGGCTCAGCCGGCCGGCCCCGGGCGGCACCGGCACGGCGGCGAATTCCGCGTCCTGCTGGGCCTGGAGCTCCTTCTTGCGGGCCGGTCCGGTGGAGGGCAGACGCTGCTCCTCGTACAGGAGATGGGTCACCTCCTGGGCGTGCTTGCTGGCGGGAGTGTGGAACTGCACCTCGAAGAGCTGCCCGGAGCGTGCCGCGCGCCACCCGGTGTTGAGGCCCTTGTAGCCGCGGGCCCGGCCCCAGGTGTTGGACCACTTGGTGCTGTTGTTGCCCCAGGCGGACAGGAGGGAAGAGGCCGTGGCGACGCCGTCCGTGTAGGTGCCGTCCGGCCACTGGAGGGTGTAGCGGACGGCGTCGGTCAGGCCCTTGAGGACCGTGTCGAGGTTCTTCTCGGGGTGCTCCTTGAGGGAGGTGGCGACCTTCCTCTTGAGGGAGTCGGGAGACTTGAGGCGCTTGTCGAAGCCGACCAGCTCCGCGTGGGAGGCGATCGCGGCGGTCCGCACGTCCACACTGATCGACTGCTCGGCCTCCTTCGCACGGTCGATGTAGGCGTCGACCTTGGCGTTGTCGGCGCCGCTCAGCGCGAGCCCGCCCGCGCCCGTCCAGCCGTCGTCGCCGGGTGCGGCGGCCGCCATGGGGCCCGCACCGATGGCCAGCGCGGTGGCGAGCGCCGCTGTGAGAAGGCTGCGGCCGATGGGGGCAGTGGTGTTCGTGCGGGTCGTCATGGCTCCGCCTTCACGTTCGAGGGTGATCTTGCGGAGAGCACAACGGGCCCGGCAACCGCTCGGTTACGGCTGTCCGGGCCCGTCGGTAACGGAGGCGCTCAGCGCCGTCGCCGTACGCTCGTACGCCGGTCGCTACAACCCTTGCCTGGTCCCCGGCACGCCGGCAGTGGCAGACGCGTCACCGCGGTGGAGCACGAACTGTGAGCCGGGTTCGACCAGGATGTCCCCGTCCCGCGAGTCGCTGATGCGCACATCGGTGAGCGTCGCACTGCCGCGCGCGCCGCCCATGGCGAGGATGCCGGAGCCGTTGTTGGACTTGGAGATCGTCACGTTGCTGATCTTCGCGTCGGGGATCGCACCGCCACCCGTCTTGAACTGGATGCCGTCGTACGTGGAGTCGTGGATGTCGGTGTCGCGGATCGTGACACCGGGGATGTCGGGGCCCTGGGCGAACAGTGTGATCGCGCCGAACTCCTGGTCCTCGTTCCAGAACGCCCCACCGGTGCGGTGGAGTCCGTTGTTCGCGATCAGGGTCTGCCCGGAGAAGGGAAGGGGGTCGTGGTCGGTGGCGAGCATGATGCCGGGATAGTTCATGGTGTCGTGGACGAGGTTGTTCTCTATCTTGTTGCCGTAACCGCCGTACACGGCGATGCCGTTGGCCCGCCACGGCAGTTGCACCGTGTTGTTGCGGAACGCGTTGTCGTGGGCGACGTCGACGGACTGGTCCTTGACGTACTTGTTGGCCCATACGGCGAGCGCGTCGTCACCGGTGTTGCGGAACGAGGAGTTGAAGACGGTCGAGTTGCGGGTGCCGTTGGTGAAGTTGACGCCGTCCGCGTAGGTGTTGCGGACGCGCATGCCGCTGAACTCCAGGCCGTCCCCGGGCCCCCACAGCTCGGGGATGTTGCTGTAGTCGCGGCCGACCCACGCACCGACGTTGGCGTGCTCCAGCCACACGTTGGCGATCTTGGTGTTCTTGCCGAAGCGGCCGTTGAGGCCGACGCCGCCCTCCGCGTCGCCGTCGCCGCCGCGGATGGTGCCCGAGCCGAAGACGGCGATGTCGGAGATCTTGGTGTTGTCGTCGATGTCGAAGCCGAAGTTGCCCTCGTGCGGATGGTTGATGCCGCCCGCGTCCTGCGGCGGAATCAGCGAGTACAGCTGTGCGTGCCACATGCCCGCGCCGCGGATCGTCACGTCCCGGATGCCCACCTGGTTGTACTGACCCCGGTTCAGCGGGTCGTCGGTGAGGATCTTCTTCTCCTGACGCCACTGCCCGGCCGGGATCCACACGCAGTCGATGTCGCCGTTCTGGTCGGCGGTCACGGCCTTCTGGATCGCGTTCGCGTCGTCGATCCCGTCGTTGGGGATCGCCCCGTACTCGGTGATCGAGGTGCACGCGGCGGGCTTGCTCGCCGCGGGTGCGACCTGTTCGAGATCGACCAGGTCGAGTACGTAGTACGCGGCGTCGTCACCGGCGTCGCGCTGCAGACGGAACGTGGTGCCCTTGGGGTAGGTCCGCGTGAGCAGGGCATGCGACTCGTCGAAGAGCCGGCGTGCGTCGCTGCCGGGGGTGTTGGTCAGTCCCTCCGGCTGGTCGGTGCTGCCGTACAACCAGCTGTGCTTGGACGACAGCGTCAGCTTCTGGACGAACTTGCCGTCGGCGTAGAGGCTGAGGGTCTTCTGCTGGCCGCCGCCTCCCGGCGCGTCGGGGATGGAGTTGCGTACGACGATGGAGTTGGCGGCACCGGACGAGGTGAACTCGACGTACTGTCCGGTCGAGTTGAGGCGCACGGACTTGCGCCCGGAGGACTCGGTGGCGAAGTTGGTGTGCCCGAAGGTGCGCTCGGCGTCCGCCACGAGGAGTGTGCCCTCGTACTTGCCGTCCTCCGCCTCGTACTCGACGTACGGTGCGGCGGCACCGCGCCCGATGACGAGGGAGCGCGCGAAGACGTTGTTGTCCTCGTTCGTCTCGGCCACGACGTCGGTGGCGTCGGCGGTCGCGGTCAGCGTGGCGCCGCCGCTGGTGGCGGTCCAGCTGCCGGAGAGGTCGACGCTCGCGCTCGCGCCCGCGGCGACGGCGGGCGCCGTGCCGTTCAGCGTCCTGTCGCCCACGGTCAGGCGGGTCACCGACCCGGCGGTCACGGCGCTGGTGCCGCGGTTGTGCAGCTTCACGGCGAAGGTGACGTCGGCGCCGACCGCCGGGTTCGACGGATGCGACGTGATGCCGGTGACCTGGAGGTCCGGCCCCGGACTCTGGCCGACCGTCAGTTTGCCGTCGGCGGTGCGGCTGTTGTTGTCGTTGTTCTGCTCGGCGACGGTGTCGTCGGGGTCCACCACCGCGGACACGGTGTAACTGCCCTGCGCCCGTCTTCCGATGTCGACGGGGACCGTGGCCGACTCACCGGCCCCGAGCGCGCCCACCCTGGCGCTGCCCGCGACCGAACCGCCCAGGCTCACCTCCGCGGTCGTGGCGGCGGCGGCCGCCGAACCCGTGTTGCGCACCGTGGCGTCGACCTTGATGGCGTCGCTCTCGCTGGGCTGCGCGGGCCGCCAGGTCAGGTCGGTGACGGTCAGGTCGGGGTTGGGGGCCGGTTCGCCGTTGACCTCGAACTCGGCGACCTGACCGGCGTACCCGGAGCTGTTCGACGAGATCTTCAACCGAACGTCGGCGTAGCGGCCGGAGACCGGGATTGTCACGGTGTTGCGGTTGCCGCTGGGGGAGAAGGCGTAGTCGGCGCGCGCCTTCACGGTGCTGAAGCCGTCGGCGGACTGGGCGCGTCCGAGCACCTCGATGCTCTGGGTGCGGGGTGACCATGCCGGGTCCGGATTGAGCTTGAGCACGACCGACGTGAGGTTCGCGTCGGCGCCGAGCTGCACGGTCAGCGTCGAGGGATGCGCGTTCGCCTCCCAGTAGGTGTGCACGCTGCCGTCGTTGGCGTTCGGCGCGAAGTAGCTCTGAGTGGACGAGGACGCCTCGATGGGCTTCTTCAACGCCAGGTTCGCGGCGGCTGCTCCGGTTTCGGCCTCGGTTTCCGTCGGTGCCGCGTGGGCGGCGACGGGCAGGAGCCCGAAGGCGGTCAGCACGGCGACGAGCCAGAGACCCATGGTCCGCCGGCTCCGTTGCTTCCCTCTCACAGTGTGCCTCTCGGTGTTCGGGGCTGTTCGACACGACATGCGGGTGCATGACGGGAGCATGATGGGTGCATGACATATCGAAGGCGCATATTCAGTGGCGTGCCCTTCGCCGGTGCGGGGCTGGGCTTCGCCAGTACTCAAGCGCCATTGGTGCGACAACGCAAGATGCTGAGCAGAAGGCGCAATTCTTTGACAGTCAACCGAATGGTCGACTGTCACACTCGTAAGATTCTGCTGACAGAGATGAATGAAGCGCCTGTACGTGCCTTTTTTGGCATATACAGGCGCTTGAGGTGGGACGGCGGTCTCCCCGGCTACCTCAGGTCGGCGAGGAGTCCGTCGAGGGCTTTGCGGAGGGCATCGGAGTTGTCCGGTCCGAACCACGTGGTGCGGATGCGTTCGTTGTTCCCCTTGGGGGTCTCGTGGTCGGCGGCGAGCCGTTGCAGGGAGCGGGACTCGTCGCTCAGGGAGCGGCCGACCCCCTGGAAGAGGCTGCGGACGTAGCTGTCAGCGTCGGCGGCGACGATGCCGTGGTCCGCCGCCCACGAGGCAAGCGTGACGAGGTAGGCATAGTGCGTGGTCAGCGTCCCCGTCAGAGCGGAGAAGACGTTGAAGGTCTCCTCGTCCTCGACCGGGAGCGCCCCGCCCAGGTACGCGAAGAAGGCGTTCACCTCCGGGTGCGAGGGGCACGTCACCGTGACGGAGCGGCGCTCTCGTACGGTGGGCAGGGGGATGGCCCGTACCACCGGGGCGTCGGTGGCGAGCGTCCGCCGCAGCTCGTCGATGGCGACACCGGCCATCACGTTGACGACCAGTTTGTCGTCGCCGACTCGCAGGCCGGCAAGGGCCTCCCGCAGGTTCCCACGGCGTACGGCGATGATCACCAGCTCGGAGCGGTCGACCACCTCCTGATTGTCGGCGCAGACCCGTACGCCCTCGTGGCGTGCGGACAACTCCGCTGCCGTGGCGGCTCCCCGGGGTGACAGGAACACCTCCGGCGGGGTGTCGGTCCCGTCGCACAACCCCGTCACGAGGGCCCGGCCGATCTCGCCCACTCCGATGATGCCGATGCGCTTCACTGCGTCTTCCTCCGTGGTGCGTAGGGGCTGCTGCGAACCATGCTGATCCACTTCGACGAACAGGCTCAAGGGCCGGTGTATCGCCGGCGTATCGGAAAACACATACACCCCCGCAACAGTCCCCGGTCTTCAGTGGAGCCGCGGAACACCGCCACGACGTAGGTGATCACGAAAAGGAGAAGGCGTGGCTAATGACGGGATATGGGACCGGCGTTCGCTGTTACGGAGTGCTGTCGTCCTGACCGGTGCCGCCGCCACCGCGCCGCTGCTGGGCCGGGCGGCCACGGCGCTGACCGGCAGCGCCGACGCGGACGCGCTGTTCAAGGCCGGGGAGTTCGAGAAGGCGGGCCGCGCCTACGAGGAGATCCTGAGGAAGGACCCCAAGAACCTGCACGCGGCCCGCCGCCGCGGCTACCTCGGGCTCCTGGCCAACAAGTTCGCCGACGCCGAGAAGTACCTCAAGTCGGCCATCCAGCTGGCGCCCGAGGACAAGGACGCCAACTACTACCTGGGCGAGTGCTACATGCGCCAGGACAAGTTCGCCCAGTCCGCCCCGTACTGGCGAGCGGCCGGCGAGGAAGGCTACGCCAAGTGGTTCGCGGCGGTCCGCGGCGAGGCATACCAGGTCCACGGCGACATCGCGCGGCTGGAGTGCACACAGATGGACCCGGCGCCGCTGGTCGGGGTCTCACTGAACGGCGGACCGCAGAAGAGCTTCTCGTTCTACACCGGCGCCACGAGTCTGAACCTGACCGCGACGACGGCCAAGGAGGCCGGGCTGAGCCCCGTCGCCAGCCAGAAGGTGGACTTCGAGGGCGGCCACATCTGGGCCTACTACGGAATACTGGACTCCCTCAAGCTCGGCGGCATCGAGCTGCGCAACGTGCCCGTGGGCTGGTCGACGACGGAATCGGGCGAGGACGTCGGATCCGGTGACAGCGCGGGCATGATCGGTACGTGGGTCTTCGCCCACTTGCTGACCACCTTCGACTACGCGGGCCGACAGCTGATCCTGCGTCGCCGCACCCCGGAAACGGCCCGGAAGGCACGCGCCGCCGCCACGCGGGCGGGCGTCGAGCCCCTGCCGCTGTGGCTGGCCGACCAGTATGTGCACAGCCGGGGCAGCGTCGCCGGTGCGAGCGGTTCCCGCAACGGGGTGGTGGGGGTGAACTTCGGCGGAAGCGGCGGCGAGAGCGCCGCGGTCGTCTTCGGCGAGACAGCCGAGAAGCTGGGGATCCGCAGCGACTACGACCGCCCGATCGGCACCTTCGCCCACAGCCACCCGGCCGTCACCTACCCCTGCTACCCGAAGGAGATCCGCCTCGGCGACGCCGTAGCCAAGGAGATCTACTGCGAGACGCATCCGCAGGCCTCGATGGCCCCCTACGGATTCGACGTGCAAGCCGCCTTCTTCCACAGCTTCCACAAGCCGTTCAACACCACGCTCGACTTCACCGACATGAAGCTGTACGTCGCCCGCGGCAAGGCCACCTGACGACGGCGAGCTCACTGGCCCCGCGGGAGCCGCCTGGCGCTGCTCGGAGCCGGCGTCCCCCATGAGTGGCGGGGTGAGGGGTCCTCGGGGAACCCCTCACCCCACCCGGCTGTCCGCCCGTCCCCCAGGGGCAGGCGGCGCCCGGTTCACCCGGCATGCACCGCTCCGTTGCCTCCTCTCCCTACGCTTTCCTGCCCGCACACCGCTGACCACGGTGCGCACGGCCGACAGCCAGGGGGAAAGGATGTTGCACACAGTCTTCGACGGGGACTCCGTACCGGCCGCGGACCGGTTCGACGCTTGGCGCGAAGCCAGCGCACAAGCCCTGCTACCGACCCTGATGGACCAGGTCGGCTGCGACGGGGCGCACGACGAATTCCGGGCCGGTCTGCGCGCCGCAGGGCTCGGGCCCGTCCAGTTGGCGGACCTCACCTACGGGCCGCTGCGCGCCAGGCGGACCCCACGCCTGATTCGCGCCTCGGATCCCGAGCACTACCTGCTCTCCCTCATCCGCGACGGCTCCCAGGGCTATGCCGCCGTCACCGGCGACGCCACGCTGCACCCCGGGGACCTGCTCCTCCACGACACGACACAACCCTTCACCGCCCACGTGCCCGACGCCGCCCGGTACGCCTCCACCATCATCCAGATCCCGAGGGCCTTGGTGCCGCTGCCGGCCGACCGCGTACGGGACCTCGTCGGCATCCCGGTGCCGGGACACGATCCGCTCGGCGCGCTTCTCCGCCAGTTCCTGATCGGTCTCACCACCGCCCACGATCTCACCCCGGCGGACTCGGTCCGGCTCGGCACGGTACTGCTCGACCTGTTCACCGCGCTGGTGGCCCGCCTCCTCGACGACACTCCCGCCCCTGCACAGGCCACCCACCGGGAAGCCCTCCTCCTGCGCATCCGCCAGTACGTCGAACACCACCTGGAGGACCAGGAGATGACCCCGGCGTCCGTGGCCGCCGCGCACCACATCTCCGTCCGGCACCTGCACAGCGTCTTCGAGGGGCAGACAACCGGCGTGGCCGGCACGATCCGGATCCGGCGCCTGGAGCGGTGCCGCCGCGAACTGGCCGACCCGGCACTCGTGGAAGAAGAAGTGCGGGCCATCGCCGCACGCTGGGGCTTCGCGCGGGCGACCGACTTCAGCCGGGCCTTCCGCAGGGAGTACGGGATGTCACCGAGGGAATTTCGCAAGCTGTGCGCAGGACGCCGTCACCCGGCGCCGTGAACGCTGCGCATGGCAGGCCGAACTGCCGCTCTGCGTCGGGTGCGCAGCACTGTGCGCTCTGTGCGCACCACGTGCGGCGGGCCCCGGCGCAGACTGTTGACCGCCGCGGCAAGCCATCGACCACCGACCGTCCCCGCGAGGCAGTACGAAAGCCCGCGGGTCATCTAGGCCCTGCGGGGCCAGGGGGTTCGTCACGTCATGCAGACCACATCGAAGTACGTGTCCGCTTTCGCGGCCGTCGCACTGGGAACCGGGGCGCTCCTCGGCACCACCGTCTCCACGGCGTCAGCGGCCGGAGACGGCGCGAACAGGGAGACCGGGACGTCGGCTGCCACCGCCAGGGGCTCCGTCCACGGCGGGAACTCGATCTGGGAGAAGGTCTCCCCGTTCCACAACAAGCTGGGCACCACCTGGCACCCCAGCCAGGGGTTCGAAGCGTCCTGCAAGCGCTGGGCGGACGACGACAAATGGTGGTACTGGGTGAAGCTCGACGGCAGCGGTCTCAGGGGCCACATCCCCGGCGACCAGACCAACCTGCGCCACTCACATCTGCCCAAGTGCGGCTGACCAGCGGCTCCATGAGCGACTGTGTTCCCGGGGGCACACCTGGCGCCCCAGCACGAAGGGACGGTGCCAAGGGCGCAACCCTTGGCACCGGCTCCCACGCTCGCCCGACAAGCGATATGGCGCCCGTAACAGCCCTGCACGGGCTCGTTCTGATGAAGTGGGCGCATGCTTGGACTACTGGCCTTGGGCGTTTCCGGGATCGCGGCCATCGGCGTACTCGTCGCCCTCTTCTCCCTCCTGGCCGTGGCCCTGCCGGGCCGTCCGCAGATGTCGCGATCGAGCACATCTCCGGCTACGAGGTCCGGTACCTTCCGCTCCGGTTCGAGTGCTTTCTGGACAACGGCGCCAGCTACGCGAGCAGCGAATTCCCCACCTGGCTCACCGCGTTCCCCGCGGTCCTCGCGCTGGCAGCCGCCCTGCTCGCTCTCGGCGCCCGCCACCTCACCCGGCGCCGCACGCCGTAGCGGATCCGCAGGACGGCGACCGGCCGCGCCCGCCGGTCGGCCCGCGCTGACGCAGTGGCCACCAGGCGACCAGCCGGCGTCGACGGGGCGCGCACCACCGGTGGACCGCCACCGCCACCGTTACGGCCACGCTCAGCTCTCCGAACGCAACCGGTCCAGCTCACCGCCGATCACGTCCCGCAGCACATCGTGCCGTGGTCCGAGTCGGAACCGTTCGTCACTCCACCGCTCGCGCGGGTACAGCCACACGGGCTTGCCCACCAACTCGGGCGGCTCCCAGTCGTAGCGCGGCCACACATGGGCGTGCAAGAACGGGTCCGTGTTGCCGAGGATCTCCAGATTGACCCGGCGGAAAGCAGGGTCCAGCTGCCGACAGGCCCGCTCGACCGCTTCACCGAGTCGGTCCATGTCGGAGAGGAACGCCAGCCGCTCGGCTCTCGGCAGCTCGGACAGTCGCTGAACACTCGGCTCATCCACGAGGAGAACCGCGTAGCCCGGCAGGAACTGCACATCGCCGATCGCCGCGAACCCCGAATCGAGCCGCCGAAGAACGGTCGGGTTCTCGCCGCGCAGCGCCGCTTCGATGCGGTTCGTCCGCCAGTCAGCAGTCATGGCCCCGCCAGTCACCAGTCATGGCCCGCCAGTTACCAGTCATGGCCCGAACCTCTCCGCAGGCGACTTCCTCGCTCCCCGCTGGCCTGCTTCAGCGCCCGTACGAGCAGCCGAGAGGCACAACGACCGTACCGCCCTCACCGATGGCCCAACACATTGACCACCCGCCCACTCGGATCGCGCACGAAGAACCGCCTCACACCCCACTCCTCGTCCTGCAAGGGATGAACGATCTCCGCACCGCTCTCCCGCACGAGCGCATACGCGGCGTCCACGTCGTCCACCTCCACGCTCATGTCGGGGACGACAGGCGCGGTCTTGTCACTCGTCATGACACTGATCTGCGCTGTGGGGCTGGAGGGGGAGGCGAGCGTCATGATCCAGCCGTGGTTCATGACCTCCTCGAAGCCCAGTAGGCCGTAGAACTCCCGGCTCTCCTGCGCGGCCTCCGATCGGATGTTGGGCACGACACGGCGGACGGTCATCGACGACTCCAAGTGAGAAAGGACGTGACTCCATGTTTCTCCCATGAGTACTACGTCGCGGTGCGCTACGGCGAACTCCACGGACTTGACGGCTATGTCGTGAACGACATCTTCATCACCCTGCGGCGATGACGTGGGCAGTCCCTTCGGCACCCGCGACGATGACGTGGGCAACACCGACCAGGGACTGCTCCGTGCCGGTCAACGACTCTCCCTGTGGCCGGCGGGCAGGAAGACGATGTCGAGATCCTGGAGCAGGTCCGGGTCGGTGTCGACGGTGATGCGGGTGATCTTCCCTGCGCTGGTGGTGAAGGCGAGGAGGGCCCTCGGCCGGCCGCGGTGCGACCAGACGGCTGCCGGGACCCCGTCGACCAGGGCGAGCCGGGCGGCCTGAGCCCGCCCGGAGAAGAACGCCGCGACCTCGTGGGCGCCGCGGATCTCCAGTGCCACGGCGTCCGGATCGAGCAGCCGCAGCAGAGCGGTGAAGTCTCCGTCGCGGGCCGCGGCGAGGAATGCCTCGACGATTTCCCGCTTCGGCGAGCGCGCGGCATCCGAGGCGTCGGCCGTTCCTTGTACGTGGCGCCGGGCCCGGCTGGCGAGTTGCCGAGCCGCTGCCGGAGAGCGGTCGATGACCGTGGCGATCTCCGCGAACGAGACGGCGAAGACGTCGTGCAGGACGAAGGCGAGGCGCTCGGCGGGCTTCAGAGTGTCCAGGACGACCGTCAGGGCCACACCGACCGAGTCGGCCAGGAGCGTCTGGTCCTCGGGCCCGGCCTGGCCGCCCGCAGCGGTGCCGGGGTGCGGAGCGGCGGGCTCGGGCGGCAGTGGTCCGGCCGGGTCCTCACGGCGGGCCCGGCGCGCTTCGAGGATGTTCAGGCAGACCCGGGCGACGACGGTCGTCAACCACCCGGCCGCGTTCTGCACCTGTTCGGTGTCGGCGCGGGTGACCCGCAGCCAGGCTTCCTGCACCGCGTCCTCGGCCTCACTGGCGGAGCCGAGCATCCGGTGGGCCACCGCGTGCAAGTGGTTGTGGTGCTGCGTGAACTGCTCGCGCAGCCAGTCCTGCTCGGCCATCTGTCACATTCCTTTGTTCGCTCCTGTCATACCGATTGACCGGCGTACCCGCGCGGATGTGACATCCGCGGCGGCCCGGAGCTCCGCTCCGTGGGGGCGCACTCACCCGAAGCACTAGGAGACCAGGCATGAAAGCGCACGTCAGCTCGATCCTCCTCGCCGTCCGGGACATGGACCGGGCCAAGCGGTTCTACATGGAAGGACTCGGCTGGGAGATCGAGAACGACTACGGCATCTCGGTGTTCTTCGCGTCGGACGGCGCCTCGCCGATCGGCTTCTACGGCCGTGCGGGCCTGGCCGAGCAGGTGGGCACGGACCCGGACGGCAGCGGCTTCGGCGGGATGGTGCTGACCTACGTCGTCCGCAGCGAGGCGCGGGTCGACGAGGTCATGGCGGAGGCGCAGAAGGCCGGCGCCGGAATCCTCAACCCCGCCGGAGTTCTGCCGTGGGGCGGCTACGGCGGCACCTTCACCGACCCTGACGGCTACATCTGGAGTGTCTCCTACAGCGCCCGGGGAGGGAACCAGCCCTACGCGGAGTAGGCGCGACCGCTCGGGTCGGGTTGTGGCCCGGGACGGCGGGCTGTGTGGAGCAGCCGTCCCGGGCACGGCACGGTCCACTCCCGCACGGGCGGCCTGCTGGTCGACTACTGCCACCGGGCCGGAATCGGCGTCGTCATCCGAGGCGTCCCCGGTTTGTGTCATTCGCCGGTGCCGGTGCCGGTGCCGGTGCCGGTGTCGGGCTTGGGTTTGGGTTTGGGAGCAGCTTCGTCGTCCTCGTCCAGTTGGCGGAGATGGTCGTTCCAGCGCTGGCGTCGTTGAGTGAGGGTCTGCTCCCACCAAGGGGTGCCGCGCTCTCCCAGTCCTGTTTTGGCGAGGTGTACGCGGGCGCGGGCTCGTTTGCGTGCCTGGTCGTCGCTGCCCGCGGCGGCGACTGCTCTGCGGGCGGCCATGAGGTGGTGGGTCAGGCGTTGCTTGACGCTGTCGGGCACGCGGGGGTCGGTGGCCCGCCAGCGTCGGCCTTTGATGACGAGGAAATGGCCGTCTTCGGTGTATTGGATGTCTTTTTCCGCCACGAAGCCATCATGGCCTGCCGCGAGCGGGAGACCGCCAGGGTCGGTGTGCGCAGTCGTGAGGTGTCGCCAGAATCAACAGCATGACGACAAAAATCGACGTGGTGTAGATTTGCGAGTGAGGGGGCGACCGGGCCCCTTCGCCGCCGTCACTGGAGGAGCGATGCGGGAACAGAAGTGGCTCATCACCGGGGTCAGCTCGGGGCTGGGGCGTGCCTTCGCCCAGGCGGCGCTGGACGCCGGACACACCGTCGTCGGCACGGTCCGGTCGGAGGAGGACCTGCGGGCCTTCGAGGAGCTGCACGCCGGGCGCGCGCACGGCCGCATCCTGGACGTGACGGACAGCGAGGCCGTCACGGACGTGATCGGGGAGGTGGAGCAGAACGTCGGGGCTCTGGACGTCGTCATCGCCAACGCGGGCTACGGCCTGGAGGGCGTCTTCGAGGAGACCCCGCTGGCCGATGTACGCAGGCAGTTCGAGGTCAACGTCCTGGGGGCGATGGCCACTCTGCAGGCCGCCCTGCCTCACATGCGGCGTCGCCGCCGCGGACATCTGATGGCCGTCACCTCCATGGGCGGACTCATGGCGGTGCCCGGCATGTCCGCATACTGCGGCAGCAAGTTCGCCCTGGAAGGAATCCTCGAGGCCCTGGGCAAGGAGGTCGCGCAGTTCGGAATTCATGTCACGGCGATCGAACCGGGGTCCTTCCGCACCGACTGGGCCGGACGGTCCATGACGCGGGCGGAACACTCCATCGACGACTACGACGAACTGTTCACGCCCATCCGCGAAGCCAGGCGGAGGGCGAGCGGTAACCAGCTGGGCAACCCGGCCAAGGCCGGGGAGGCGGTCGTGCACATCACGTCCGTGGACCAGCCGCCGGCCCACCTCCTCCTGGGATCGGACGCGCTGCGCCTGGTCACTGCCGCGCGTACGGCCGTGGACGAGGACATCCGCGCATGGGAGGCCCTCTCCCGTACGACCGACTTCGCCGAGGGTGCCCAGCTCTGATGGCCGGTCAGCACACCACGCGCAGCCGGCGCACCGCCGAGCGCAAGGGCGACGTCCGGGAACGGGCCATCCTGGACACCTGTGAAGCCCTGCTGACGCGGAAGGGCTACGAGGCCATGACCGTCGGCGACATCGCCGAGGGCGCCGGCATCACGCGCGGCGCCCTGTACTTCTACTTCGGCTCCAAGCAGGAAGTGGTCACGGCACTGGTGGCCCGGACCGTGGAGCACCTGTGGGAGCGGTCGCGGACCACCGCACAGGCCGACGACCCGCGCGAGGCCGTCGAGGCGGCCATGCGGCGCACGGTCGAGCTGTGGAACGAGCACGGCCTGGTCATGCGTACGGCGATCGACCTGTCCCTGACCGTTCCGGAGATCGGCGCGCTGTGGAGGCGTACCGCCGACTTGTTCGTCGCAGCCATCACCGCTGTCCTGGAGCGCGCCGGAGTCCAGACGGGCACCGGACCACAACAGGCCTCGGCCATGGCGCGCGCCCTGTGCTGGATGATCGAGCGGACCTTCTACCACGCCTCGCAGGAGTCCCGCGAGAGTCTGCAGAGTCTGCAGGAGGCGTCCTCGACCTGCGAACACATCTGGCTCGTCAGCGCGGGCCTGACGGGCTGACAGGTGGCTGACAGGCAGGGGCCCGTCCGGGCGTCGAGGGCCGATCGCCCCGATAGAGGTAGTGGACCCGTCCGTCGACGGGATTGTCGGGCGTCATCTCGCCCTCGGCGACCCGCCGCAGCCCGGCCTTCTCCAGGGCCCGCCACGACGCGCGGTTCGCCACCGTAACGGGTACCAGGAGACAGGAGGCATCAGGGTGGTCGCTCCAGGTCGCATGGACGACCGAATGGATCATCTGCGGGCCGAGCCCTCGACCGACGTGCACTGGTTCACCGATCAGGTAGTCGATGGTCATCGCCCCGTGAGGCACCTCGACCAGCGCGGCGAGCTCAGCCAGGTACGCCGGATAGTCGGACAGGCGGCAGCGCTGGACCAGGCCGATCGGGCTGCCGTCGAGGTGGACGAGAAGGTCCTCCGACGGTTCCTCGCCCCTGGCGGCGGGTCCGAAGTCCCGTGCCACCGCCTCGGTCGAAGTCTCATGATTCCACCAACGCGATACGTGCGGTTGCTTCAGCCAGGACTGCAACAACGGGAAGTCGTGCTCGGCGAGCCGACGCCACGTGATCATCGAAAGGCCTCCGGCGGGACGACACGAGCCCAAGAGCACGAGCACAAGAGGAGGAAAGCCTCGCGGACACGGGCTTGGACGGCAAGGCTCCGAGGTGCGGTGCCGCCTCTACGGGCGACGCGACGCGACCGCCACCAGGTCGTCATCGACGGACGCTGTGCGACCGGGACCGGTGTCTCGGCCGGTATCGAAGCGTGACATTCAGACGAAGCGTGGCATTCCGATGAGGCGCCTCGTGCCTATGAAGCGCGTCGTTCAGAGGTAGCGCGTCGTTCAGAGGTAGCGCTGCGCGGTGTCGATCCAGGTGGTCTCGTGCCGGTTGTCGGTGATCCCCTTGAAATTGCGGGCGGCCACAGCCGCACTCGGCCGTCTCCTGGTCCGCGGCGGAGTACTAAGCAGCACGGAGGTGGCCGCCGACAACGTCTTGATCGCCAGATAGGGCGCGGTACTGGAGGAGCCCCAACCGAGGGGCCTGCCCCGCCTGATGCTCCGGCGGACGACTTTGAACGCCTGACGGACACCGCCGAGCATGGCGATGTCGTCCTCGGTGAGGAAGCGCTCGGCGGCCAGCTTGGCCATGAGCGCCTCGATCTGGCCTTCGGCGGCGGTTGCCCGTTCGAGGCAGCCCCAGCCGACATGCTCGGTCGTGGCGACCGGCGTATGGCCGTCCGTCAGGGCGTCCCACGTCTTCCAGACGGCCACGAACTCCCCGTAGAGACGTTGGAAGTCCGCGGCGGCTGCCAGATCCATCTCGCGGCTGCGCCTGATCTGTTCCCAGCGGTCGGTGACCCGCGTGCTCACGAGCCAGCCACCACTCAGCGTGGCGGCGACCGTGAGCAATGGTGCACCTATCGACTCGACGAGCGGCATGGGCCTCCTGACGACGGTCGCGATCCGTACGCACTGGATTGTGTCGGTCGGCGTGTGGGAATGCGACGCGTTCACGATTCCCCTTCGAGGGCGAGGGCGAGGGCGAGAGCGAGGGCGAGGGCGAGGGCGAGGGCGAGGGTGAGGGCGTGGGCGACGGCGGACCGGGCCGGGCAGGCGTCGGCGCCCGCACCACCGAGGGGATCGCCCTATCGGCGTGGCTGCTTCCCGAGCACGGCGACGCCACCGCCCAAGGGGCCCGATCTGCGCGTCGAGTTCCGCTGACGTCTCCGGTCGTTCGGGGTTGACAGGTTCGGGGACACGCAGAACACTAACGGCGTTAGATATTCTAACGGCGTTAGGAATTCGTGGTGGGGAAGCGTGAAGAGGTACGTCGGCGGACGTTCGCCGAGATCCTGGAGGCGGCGGCCCGGATGGCCGAGGCAGAGGGCTGGCAGGCGGTCACCGTCCGCCGGATCGCTGCCGACATCGGTTACAGCGCACCGGTGATCTACCAGCACTTTCCCAACAAGGAAGCCGTCCTGCGCACGCTGCTGGAGCAGGCCAACGGCGAGCTGGCGCAGCGCATGCGGGCCGCGGTGGCCGGTGCACCGGCGTCGCGGGGCCCGCACTTGGCGGCGGTCGCGTACCTGGAGTTCGCCCGGTCACGGCCCGGCCTGTACCAGCTCGTGTCCGGCGCACCCGGCACCGCCGTCGATGCCACCACCCGCCGCGCCGCCGCCGGCGACGTGATCGCCTTCACGCGGCAGCTCATCGGCGCGTGGGCAGCCGGGACCGCGGCAGAGTCCGTCGACATCGAGGACGCCTGCGACCTGCTGTGGGGCACGCTGCACGGTCTCGCGTGCATCGGGTCGATCGAGGACGTCGGCCACTCCCGCGCCCTCCGCCTGGCCGACCAGGCGGTGACAGCACTGCTCGGCCACTGGTCGTCCTCGACCGCGCACCCCGAACGCCGCCCGCACACCACCACCGAGGGAGACAAATGATCTACCACCACAACCGCTTCACCTTCAAGGCGACCGTCACCGCCCAACAGCGCGAGGAAGCCCTCGCCAGCCTGCGCAACCAGGGCGAGTCGATCGACGCGGTCACGCGGTACGTCGTCGGCAGAGACGTCGGCGGCGACTTCGACTACGGAGCCGTCTTCGTCATCGAGGACCTCGACGGCTATTGGGAATACCTGATGGCGCCCTCGCACGCCCACACAGACCGGATCGGTCTGCCGCTGGTGGAGTCCTTCGTCTCCTACGACACCACCGACAGCGACGACCCCGACATCGCCCAGAAGATCGCCGACCTGCACGCCCGCCGCTACGCCGGAGACCCTGCCCTCACCAAGCTGGTGGCCGACCTCCCTTCCTACACAGGCAGCAGCGCACCCACCCCTAGGTCGTGTCTTCAATTGATCTTGTGTGCTGGATCATGGTCGGGTGATACGTCGCCATGAACTGTCCGATGCCGAGTGGGAGTTCGTCCGGCCGCTGCTGCCTGTGTCCTTGCGGGGGCGGAAGC
>NZ_WPNZ01000031.1 GCF_009755605.1 Streptomyces typhae | reverse complement strand
CGCCGCCGGTGCTCTGACCGGATTCCCCCGGCACCGATCCCTACACCGCTCCGACCACCCAACATCTGGTCTTTCGCTCTCTGCGGCAGGGCCGGGCCGAAGGCTTCTTCCGGGCAGGCCCGGCCGCACGCGGCATGGGAGGTGCGCGCGACCGGGCCCGCCTGCACCGCCGCCCCCTTGGCGCGGGAGTTCCGAGGGGCAACGGGAGCTCTCACCGGCGCGCGCTCACCCTCCTGGCGCCGGTGTGATGCCGAGTTTCCCTGCTCCCGTCCGATACACCACCTTCCTGAACCAAATTCAGCAGACGGCGGCCGCAGTGTCCGGGCCCCCGTGAAGCGCAGCGCATTCCTGCCCGGAGCGGCCAGGGCCGCAACCTGCCCGGTTGCGCGTGCGCTGCACCAGAGGGCACACCATGCAGGCATGGGACGGACGGCCGGGCAGCCCGCGGCCAGCGCCCGTCGCACACTCGGATGTCCAGTGGCCGCCCGTCACAGCTGGCCGGATGGGTCGTATTCACCCTTTGGCGGGGTGTGCGGAGGGGGCGCGGCCGTCCAGACTGCCGGAATCGGGAGTACCGGCCCGGGACTGTGGGGGTCTGATGCCGGAGCTGTGGGGGGTATGGCAAGGATGAGCACGAAGTGGAGCGACACCCTGGTACGCGTACGGATCTCTTTACTGGTGATCGAGCGCGCAGGCGACCGGATAGAGGAGAGCCGCGCGCTCATCGATGCCAGCCGGCGGCGGATCGGTGAGAGCCGGCAACTCCTGAACCGGAGAGGCAGGGCGGGCCGTCACACGCCGATCCGGTAAGACCCCGTCCAGGAACCCTGCCGGGGGCAGACGCCGTCCCACCCGGCCGCATGCCCCCTTCGTCGGGCCGATCGCTACTGCTGGCCCTGGGAGCTGGTGTAGCGCACGTTCGGGCCCCACTTCGCCATCACATCAGCCGCGCACCACTGGCACAGCGGCGCTCCGCCGCGCCCGTAGCGGTGGGTCTTGCGGTGGCAGGCGGCGCACAGTCCGACCTGGTCACCGGGGCAGTGGAAGAAGGAAGGACCGTGCGAAGGGTCTTTCTCGCACAGCAATCCGGTGTCGCGTCTAGGTCCGCCGGAAGACCGCCAGGTCTTCGGCCTCACCGGGTCCTGCCGGATCCACTAGGACCTGAGATGCTCCTTTCCGGTCAGGTTCTGACTCGTCGCACGGTCCGTCCCGCTGCGCGCTGCGGCATCGCGGTTGTGTGATGCCGCAAGCCGCTTGAGTCGGATGCTCTGGTCGATGAGCTGGTGGTTGTGCGTGACCAGTGCGCGCGATGCGCGCCGCAGCTCGCGAGAGAGTTCACGAGCCCAGGCCGATCGTTGTTTCACGGTGTCGTTTGGGGCTTTCTCCGCGTCCATGACGGCCGAGTACCCGGTACGGGTTCTGCCATGGCGGTCTCAGGCACGGTGCTGAGAACCTGCGGAACGGGCTGGTGAGGCTGATTGAGGTGCCCGCCGTTGCGCGGTGTCACGCGGCAGGGTCCGGGGGGTTCTCCGGGCCCTGCCGCGTGTGGGCGCTGCTCAGCCGCCTAAGCGCTGCAGGGCCGTCGCCAGTCGCCGGCGAGGAGGTTCACGGAGGAGATCATGTCGTTCAGATTGACCTGGTGGCCGCCGACCCTTTTGAGGTTCGGCCTGGACGCGCCGTCGACCAGGTACAGCAGGGTGCCGCCCTGGAAGTTCGTGTCCTCGCAGAACGCGGCCGTCTCCCAGGGGGTGCCTTCGAGGTTCGCGTGGAGGGAGCTGGCTTCGTCGTTGCCGCCGGGGATGCGGGCGGTGGGGCCGGTGACGACCCAGATCCAGCGGCCCCGGCCTTCGTGGGAGTCTTCGTTGTAGTTGCTGTCCTGGTAGAGGCAGATCGATTTCTCGGGGCAGGCGGCGGTGCCCTTGCCCCAGATCTTGCGGACGGGGTAGTCCTCTGTGGCCGTCACGCTGGTTTCGGTCGTGAGCGGAACGGACGCGGCCAGGACGAGCGCGAGGGCAAGTTTCTTGATCACGCATCATCTCTTCCGGCCCTGCCGGTCTGCCAACCTGCCCCGGACGCCCGCCCCCACCATCAGGCGACAGTGTTCCAGCGCAGTTCCCCGCGCGCGGCCGAAAAGACCGCCAGGCGCTCGGCCCCACCTGGCCCGGCTGCACCTAGGCGGTTTCGTTTGGATCAAGGCGGGGCCGAGTAATGACGGCGGCTCCGGGGTGGCACCCTGGAGCGATGCGACCTGGAACCGATGTCACCGAGAACGGCCTTCGGTATCTGCTCAATGAGTGGGATCCGATCGGCGTCGCTGACGAGGTGCAAGACGAGTACGACTGCATGCTCGTCCCTCTCCTGCAGCGGCTCCGGCGTGGCGCCGACCAAGCGGAGATCGGCGAGTTCCTGCGGCATGAGCTGGAAGATCACTTCGGGCTCACCCCTCTTCCGTCAGAGCCGGAAGCGATGGCGGCCAGAGTGACCTCTTGGTGGACAGTTGCCGTCCAGACCGATGGCACAGGCTGCGTGTAGTCGCTCCCTCCGGATCGTCTGATCGTTGTCTGGGTCTGCCGTTGACTGACGCGCAGTGGGCGCGGATCGAGCCGTTACTTCCGGACCGGACACCGAAGCGGGGTGGCCGATGGCGGGACCACCGAGAGGTGATTGACGCCATCGCCTGGAAGTTTCAGACCGGGGCACAGTGGGCGCAACTGCCGGAGAAGTACGGCAACTGGCGGGGCGTCTACAACCGGCTTCGGATGTGGTCCGCCGACGGCACGTGGGAGCGGGTGTTCACCGCGCTTGTGGCCCAGGCGGACGCCGACGATGAACTGAACTGGGTTGTCTCGGTGGACTCCACGATCGTGCGAGCCCACCAGCACTCGGCCGGAGCCCGCAAAAAGGGGTCCCTGTCGGCGAGCCGGGCGACCACGCCATCGGCCGGTCCCGCGGCGGACTGACTACGAAGATCCATCTCGCGGCCGACGGCAACTGCCGGCCCCTGGCCTTCCACCTCACCGCCGGGCAGGCCGGTGATGCGCGTGCCTTCGCTGACGTGATGACCCGGCTGCGTGTTCCCCGACGTTGCGGACGGCCCCGAACCCGGCCAGAGGCAGTCCTGGCCGACAAGGCGTACTCGTCCCGGGCCATCCGTCAACACCTTCGGCGGCGCGGCATCCGGGCGGTCATCCCCGTGCCGGAGGATCAACGCGGCCACCGCCTGCGGCGAGGCAGCCGAGGTGGCCGACCGCCCGCCTTTGACCGCGAGACGTACAAGCAGCGCAACACCGTCGAACGCTGCATCAACCGCTTGAACAGTGGCGCGGGATCGCCACCCGCTACGAGAAAACAGCCGCCATCTACCTGGCCGGACTCCACGTTGCGAGCATCTTCCTCTGGTCAGCCAGGTGATCCAAACGAAACCGCCTAGGTGTCACGATCCGGCACTCGAACATCCCGAGATCCGCTCGCTCCCTCGGAACGTCCTTCACCTACGGATGAGGTTCCGAGGGCGGCGGAGTCGGCGCCCACACCGGTTCGTCGAGCCAGCACTTGCCCCGGCCGCAGCCAGGGGCCCGCGGCTGCTGCTGGGGGCATCGGCATATGGGCGGTGCACTGGTAGGAGGGCGGCGGTCGGGAGGACGGATCGTCGTGGGGTGGGTCAGCGTCTTCCGGCTGGACTCCTCGACGCCCTCATCACCTCCTCCCCGCCCTGGAGAGGGCCGCCTCCCATAGCCGTCGGGGCCGGGTGCCGGGACAGAACTGCTGGGACGCTGCGGCCCGGTGATGTGGCGGCGGTGCTGTCGTTGTCCGGTCATGACTTTGCGTTCTGTTCGTGCTGTCGGCATCTACGTCTGGCAGGGCGACGTCCCGGACCGGGGGCGTGTGACGATCACTCAGAAGGTTAAGGTCTCCTGCACTCCGGGGAGAAGACACCGTCCTCTCGTTGACCGGCCCCGATACCCATTGCGCTCCGCGACGGCAGACCCCCGTGCACCGCAACCATCCACTCCCGAGAAAGGTGAGCGGCGGCAAGGACACGAGAGTCGGAGTCTGTCGGCCGCAGACCACCGTGACGCCCTTTTTGGCGGCGGCGGCGGGGGCGGCGGGGCCGTCACGGTCGGCGTCGCTGACGCCGACCGTGACGGTGGTACGGCCGTCGTACGCGTGCAGGTGGATGGTGAGCTGTCTGGACTGGATGTCGTCGTGGATCTTCTGGGCCTTGTTCGAGGCGAGGCGGATCTCTGCTTGGTTCAGCCGGGTCCCGGGGTGGTGGATCACTTCCCGCAACTGTTCGGTGACGTGCACGGTGATCCCGGCGTCGCGCAGGAGGACGGCGGCGGTGCTGGCGTAGTGGAGCTCCGCGTGGTCGATACGGGCCAGCAGCATCGTGGTGTCGGTGACCGGCTGGAAGCGTTCTGTGGCGAGGGTGGCGTGGGCGGTGTGGAGCGGGCGGCCGGTGAGGGTGGCGACGACGGCGCTGGCGTGCTGGGGGTGTAGGGCCAGGTGGACGTGGACGTCGGGTGCGGTGTGAGGCATGGGGCTCGTTTCGCCGGTCCGGGCCGACTGTGGTGTCGGCCCGGACCGTCAGGGTTAGCGGGTGGTTCGCACGGGCGGTGCCGTACGGGGTGGCGGCCCGGCCCGGGGAACGCGCGGGGTGCGGGCCGGGCGCACGGTCTGTGGGAGGGGCGGGCGCGTGGCCTGCTGCCAGCGTGTGTGCAGGGTGGTGAGGTCGGCCAGGGCCCGTCGGCTGCCGGTGATCAGTTGGTGGGGGCTGTTGGCCGGGTCGTCGGCGTAGACGGTGATGCGCGCGGCGACGTCCGCGGCGCGGGCGAGCAGGGAGCGTTCCAGGATCTTCTCGGCCCAGTGCTCGGGTGAGCCGGCCGGTGTGGAGAGCAGGACCAGCAGACCGGCGGGGTCAACGCCGGGGGTGAGCAGACCTCGGTGCTGGGCTTGCCAGAGCACGGTGATGGGATCGACCGGGTCACCGCGGTGGGCCAGGGTGGTCAGGCACTGCCACAGCCCGCCGTGCAGCGGCAGCACGAAGTCGGCGGCGATGAGCCAGCGCATCTCCCGCACGTCAGCCGGGTGCGCGGTCGCGGTGGCCAGCAGGCAACGCTCCTCGTCCAGGGCATCCTCCTCGGGGCTCCTGGCAGGCGGCGGGGGGAGCGGGGTGCGGGGCGGAGAGCTGGGGTGCGAGGTGAAGGAGCCGGAGAGGCCGTCGAGGAACCGGACGAGGGTGTCGGCCCGCCGCATGGTGGTCTGCGCGCGGTGGGGCAGGGTGGTGTCGATGGCGGTCTGGGCCAGACGTGCGGCGTGGAGGCGCAGGCTGCGCCGGGCGTGGTCGGCGCGGATCATCCGCGCGTAGCTGACCGCGTGGCCCGGCCGGGGGCAGACCCGGATGAGGGTGTGCAGGTGAGAGGCGCTCAGACCGGGCGCCTGGGGGCGGGCCGCATCCAGGACGCTGTTCAGCCACGACGGGCTGCTGCGGAGCTGCTCGGGGCCGGGGGCCGGCACCGTGCGCATCCCAGCGAACAGCGCGCCGTGAGCGTGGTTGGCGAAGTGCTCGGGCTCCAGGGCGCCGATCTCGCCGAGGCGTTCAGGGTCGAGCAGGAGGGCGCCCAGCAGAGCCTGTTCGGCGTAGTGCACCGGCGGGGACGGTGCCAAACCGTCCGCCTCGTCGTGCTCGTCCTGATTGCCGGGGGCGGTGGGGTGGGGCATCAGGCGGCCAGGGTGAAGTCGTCGGCGGTGAGGATCATGCCCAGATGCGGGGCCAGGAGGTGAGCGGCGAGACGGGGCGGGACGGCGTTGCCGACCTGGTGGAAGACCTGGCCCTTGTTGCCCTGCCACGGGTAGTCGGCGGGGAAGGTCTGCAGCACCCCGGCCTCGGCGGCCGTGATCCGGATCGGCTCCGGCACCGGGACCGCGCTTGACGGCGGGGTGGCGGCGACCTGTTCGGCCTGCCATACGCACTCATTGGCGCGGTGGCCGAAGAACAGCGTCCCGGCGGGCTCGTCGATGCCGCGGGTGGTGGCGTTGGCCTGGCTGTTGTTGCGCAGCGCCCAGCGCCACTCCGCGGGCGCCGTGCCGGCGAGGGGCTGCCCGGCAGCGGTGGCCCGCGCGGTCGAGGAACGCGGCCGGTGGACGGCCGAGTTGGTGGGAGGGTGGGCTTTCCAGGTGCCGCGCTCGCGTGCGTCGCTGAGCGTCTTGCGGGAGCCGGAGGGGAACGGCTCGGGCCCGCCCCCTGGCCCGCCGCCGGCGCAGACGGTGGGCACGGGCCGGTCGGTGGCGCCCCAGCCGAGCGCCTGGGCCATGGACACCCACCGCGCGCGGCCCGGCCCGAACAGCGACTCGGGTTCGGCCACGCGGGCATGGGTGGGCGGCGGCGGGCCTGCCGTCCGGGTCCGGGAGGCGATCAGGATCGCGCGCCGTCTGGTCTGCGGTACGCCGTAGTCGGCCGCGTTCAAGATCCCGGTCCACGCGGAGAACCCCCAGGTGCGCAGGATCGCGGCGTACTGGCGCCACAGCGACAGCACGTCGGGGACCTCTTCCATCGCGACCCACTCGGGCTGTCCGTGCCGGTTCAGGGCGTGCAGGTAGCGCATGGGCTCCGCCGCGAGCAGGGACCGCGGATCGCGGCAAGCGGCCAGAAGCTGTTCGCGGCGGTCCAGCCCGTGGGCGAGGTCGGCGACCGCCTGGTGGACCAGGGGCTGGTCGACGAGCCCGAGGCGTTTGCCGGCCATCGACCATGCCTGACATGGCGGGGAGGCGATCAGCCCGGTGATCCTGCCGAAGAACGGCCAGAGGGGATAGGCGGCGACGTCCGTGCGGATCGTCAACTGGCCTGCGGCTGCACGGGTTTTGCACGCCCACTCGTCCCATTCCAGGCCCACGTCCCGTACACCGAGCACGGTCAGGGCCTGGCTCCATCCCCCCGGGCCGGCGAACAGGTCGAGGATCAACTGGCCAGCCCGAAATCGTCCTGCACCGGCTCGACGCCGCCGCGGCAGGCCCAGGGTGAGCAGCCGTCGCTCACGCCCTGCTCCAGCTCCGCCACGTCCACTTGTTCCTGGCCGAGCTGGGGCTGGAGCGCGGCCCATTCGGCGGCGGTGACGTGGTCGATCGGCGCCTGGTCGAGCGGTACTCGCGAGCGGTGCAGGAACGCTTGGCCCAGCAGGCGGTTGCCGGTCGCGTTCGCACGGGCGTTGCCCTGCCGGATGGCCGCGTCGAAAGTCACCACATCCGTCCACTCCTCAGGCGAGGTGTCCCGGATGTGCCGCCACTGCGCGTTCCCGTGAAAGGGGCAGCCCAGACAGCTCGATTTCGGAGTGTCCGCAAGACCGAGCGATTCCAGATATTTCACGCAGTCGGCGCGGCTCCAGTTCATGTCGATGAGCGGATGCCGGTTGCGCATGTATTTGACGTCGGAATCCTTGGCCCGATGGAACTCGTCAGTGGAGATGCCGACCCACTGCTCCACGAAGATGTCTCGCGGAATACGGGCGGGGTGGGGATAGCCCAAGAGTTCACGGACGGCCTTCTTGATTGGTTTGATCTTGTATTCGCCGGTGCACTGGCGTCTGGTCATCCCGGGTCTGCCGTCCTGGTTCAGGATGTAGAGCGGCATGGAGGCGAACCGGTGGTCAGGGTCGAGAGCATCGTTGCGGATGTTCCCGGCACAGACCCGAAGGATGGGAATGCCTGCCGGTGTGGCTATGTCTCGTTCCAGCCGGTCGAGGTGCTGGTATACGGCCCGGGGTTCCCAGCCGGTGTCGGCGAATATCGCGTAGTCGACTTTGGGGAGAATTCCTCGGGCGGACAGGGCCAGCATGGCGCTGGACTGGATTCCGGCACCGAGGGATATGGAGCGGAATGCAGGAATATCGGGAATAGTGCGTCCTTGGAGAGAGGGGCGCCGAGATCGGATAGCAGCAGGGATCGGGGTGATCGCGGCGTCGCTGGGAAGCCAGGGCGAGGGGCAGCGGGCCGGTGCTGTCAGCGAGGGACGACAAAGCGGGGAAGGAGCCGACAGCGGCGGGCTACTGGGAACGTGCGGGCGCTGTGGCGGGTTTGAGCGGTGCAGCAGGGGCGGTCGCGAGGGCGGGCGTGCGGGGGTGGCCGAAGCTGGCTGTCAGGACACGGATGCCGTCGGGGGTTGGCAGGACACGGTGGTCGTGCCCGATCCGCGGGGTTTCCTCGCGTGCGAGGAGTCCGCGGGCTTCCAGGGCGGACGGGCACCAGGTGCAGGCGCGGGGCCGTTCATGTGGCGGTGCCGAAATCGGACTGCCGCGGGTCCGTCTTGGCCAGGGCCCGTTCGGTGATGTCCGCCGAGGCGTGGGCGGAGGCGGCGGTCAGGGTGTCGGCGCCGGGTTCGAGGTACCAGGGGCGCAGGTCGAGCATGGCGGCGCGCAGGCCGGTGGCGAAGCACAGGGCGGTGCCCTTGGGCAGGGCACGGATGGCGTCGGCGGCCAGGATCCGTTCCTGGCGCATGGACACGGAGGTGGACTTGCCGGATTCGGAGTGGGAGGTGGAGGTGGTCTCCACGTCGTGGTCGCCGATGAGGCGGGAGAGTTTGTCGGCGAAGTCGGGGTCGTCGATGCCGGAGCCGATGACCTTGATGGTGGAGGCGGACCACAGGGCGTCCATGCCCGCGTCCCCCCATACCTTCTGGCCTTGGCGGTAGGACTGCAGGATCGTGATCGGGATGATCCCGCGGGAGCCCAGGTGGGAGTACAGGTCGGGGAGATCCGAGATTTTGCAGACGTTGGCGGCCTCGTCCAGGATCGCGAGCATCGGCGGATCTAGGCGCCCGCCGGCGCGTTCGGCCTGGGTGGTCGCGGCCCGCATCACCGCGTCCGCGCACGCGGCGATCAACGCCGAGGCTCCGCCGCCGCCGTCCTTGGAGAGCAGGTACAGGGTGTCGGTGGAGGTGACGAACTCCTGCGGCCGGAATTCCTCGATGTCCTTCTGCGGTGTTACCCAGGCGGCGATCTCGCTGTTGAGGAGGGCGGCGGCGTACTGGCGGGCCGTCTCGTAGATGCCGTCGCGGGTCTCGGGCGGGCCTTCGACGGTGCCCTTGAGCTGGGCGGCGACGGCGGTGAAGCCGTGGTCGCGCAGGATGTCCAGCGGCGTGCGGTCGGCGGGAAAGGCCAGCCACTGCATGACGTCGGTGATCGGGCGCTCGTCGAGGGCTGCGGCGAGGAACAGCTGGGAGAGGATGTTGGATCCGGCCTTGGACCAGAAGTCCCCCTGCTGGCTCGCGTCTACGCTCGCGGCGAGGAAGTGTCCGGCGAGCCTGCCCGCGCCGTCGAGGGTTTTGGCGGTCGCGAG
Organism: Streptomyces typhae; assembly: GCF_009755605.1. Classification (GTDB taxonomy): domain Bacteria; phylum Actinomycetota; class Actinomycetes; order Streptomycetales; family Streptomycetaceae; genus Streptomyces; species Streptomyces typhae. The sequence continues at coordinate 108,168 of NZ_WPNZ01000031.1, read as the reverse complement.
GGGGTTCCACCACATGGCGCGTTTCGCGTGGGCGATCTGTTGCGGGTCCATCGACCACGTCCGGCCGGCCTCGGCTCGGGCGTCGAGCGTGGCGGTGAAGGCGTCGCCTGCCGCCTTGTTGGAGGTCAGCAGGACCGGTCCGGGCGCGTTGAGGATGGAGGGGATGGCCAGGGAGGTGGTCTTGCCGGAACGGGGCGCCATGATCGCGACGGCGACGTCCTCGTACCCCATCCGCACCTCGTGCCGGGTGCCCTGCAAGTTGCCGAGAAGGACGCCGGTGTCCTTGGCCGCGAGGTGCTTGGCGGTCTTCAGGCTCGGGCGCAGGGAGCGTGCTTTGGCGGTGATGGCCTTGGCCATCAGCGGCTCGATGTCCTGGTGTTTGGCCATGCCGTCGACGCGCTTCTTGCGCCCGCCGCTGCCGTTTTTGTGCCGCTGGTAGAGCACGGCGGCGCTGGCGCCGAGCGCGAGCAGGACGGTGGCGGGCAGGATGCGTGTGCCGAGCAGCAGGGACGTTTCGCCGAGTGCGGGCCAGAGCTGGTCGGGGTGGAGGAGGGCCTGGGCGGGCTGGTAGGGGGCGCCGGGCCCGGAGCCGGTGGCCCAGGCGGTGGTCTGGCCCCCGAGCCAGGCGAGGTTGGCCAGGGGGACCGCGACGACGAGGGCCCCAAGCAGGATCTTGAAGGCGATGTCGGTCGCTTCGGTGGACGGGCGGGCGGAAGGCTGGGGCAAGAGGGCGGTTCCAGGAGGGTGGAGGGCCGGCCGGTCAGCGGGGCCGTCGCGGTACGGGCCCGTCGGGCCCAGAGGGCGGCGTGGCCGGCGGCGGCGGGGTGTGGCGCCGGGCGAGGGTGCGGGTGCGGTGTTCCAGGGCGAAGCCGAGGTTGTCGGCGCTCACCCGGCCGGTGGCGGTGCGTCCGTGGGTGGTGGCCAGGTGCGGCACGCGGTGTGGTTCGCGCACCAGGGGCGTGGTGTCGGTGAGCGCGGCGAAGAGCGCGCCGACCAGATGCGGTGGTGTGTCCCCGTCTACATAGGCACGCCAGAGGGCGGGAAGATCGTGGACGGACGTTTCCACGACCCAGGTGGAGGTGCGGCCACCTTCGCGGGTGATGTGGTCGACGCGGGCCAGACCGTCGGGCGAGACCATGCCCTCGTCGGAGGTGTGACCGTCGTGGTGACGGGGTGCCTGCCAGCCTGCCGAACGCAGCGGCTCGTACGGCTCCCCCGGCGCCCCCGCCGGTGGAGTGGCGGGGTCGGTGAGGGCGTCGGTGACCGCGGCGATGAGTTCGACGGGGGTGCGGGCGCCGAAGATCATCGACCAGGCCCGCTTCTCGCCGTGGTGGGCCTGGCGCAGGGTCCACCATGGTGCGCCCGGCTCCGGGTCGGGGGTCAGGCGCAGTTGGGCGAGCTGGTCGGGGCTGGTCAGGGTGACCTGCGGGGTCAGCCGGTCCTCGCCGGTGCTCCAGTGGCAGGCGCGGTGGAGCGGCACGGTGACCCAGGCGGGATCACCGGGGCCGGCGAGGTAGCGGGGCGCGATGAGCATGATGTCGATGTCGTAGGCCATGCCCGGTCACCTCCGTACCGTCGAGGACGGTGCCGCGGCCGGAGCGGGGGCGGGGCGCGATAGTGCGTGGGCCGTGGTCAGCGCCGGAGCGCGTGGCGGGAGGTTCTGGGTGGCGGCCTGGATTTCGAGGAGAGCTGTGCCATGGCCGACCCACTCGTCGAGGCAGGACCATGCTTCCGCGTTGCGCTCGGCAAGGGCGTCGTCGTACATGTTGGTGCCCGGACGGGCGGACGGCGGCAGTGCGTCGCGGAGCGCCAGCCACTCCTGCTGCAGGGTGTCGAGCTGTTGCAGGGCGGCGTCCAGGGTGCCGAGCTGCCAGGGCCAGCGGGGCTGGATGTGGGTGGCGTTGAGGTGCTGGACCTGGACTTCGGCGGTGGCCAGCAGGTCCTTGGCGAAGGGCCGGACGCGGTTGAAGGAGCGCCAGGTCTCGGCGTCGCGCCGGGCCGCCCGCAGGCCGTAGGCGTCGGCGTCGTGGGGCCAGCCGTCGAGATCGGTGTGCTCGTCGGAGTAGGCGTCCCAGGCGGCGAGGATCTGCTCACTCTCGCGCAGGAAGAGGGTGAGCTGGTGCAGGCGCTCGCGGTGGAGCGCATCCGGAGTTTGGGAGGCAGGGGACAAGAAGACTCGCAGGGGAACGGAAGTCGGGGGAAGGGGAGGTGAGCTGGGGTGCCCGTCCGGCGCGGTCAGCGGGCCCGGCCGGTTAAGGCTACGGTGGGCGAGGCTGACCTGCCTGGAGGGCCGGAGGCGGCGCGGACGGCAGCAGGTGGTCCGCTCTGCGTGGTGAGGAGTTCGGTCTTGCGGCGGGCCTTGCGGGCCAGGGACCGGGCTGTTTCGAGTCTCGCTTTGTGTGCGGCGGCGAGTTCTTCGCCCTGGGGGCCGCGCCGCTCGTGGTGGACCAGGTGGGCGTGCGGGACGTCGTACATCGCGCGCTGCACCGGTTCGTCGACGGCCAGTGCTGATACGAAGGCGGCGAGGAGATGCTGGGGTATGACGTCGTCCAGCGTCGCATTCCACACATTGCAATGGCCGGGCAGCGGGGTTTCGACCGTCCAGAAGTACCGTCCGTGGGTGCCGGTGTGCCACTGTCGCAGGCTCAGGATTCCGTCGGGGTGCCGTGCGATTTCGTCGCCGCGCTCGTCGTGTTCGTGGGTCCATCCGGCGCCGGTGAGCAGGGGCCAGATCTCGGGGGCTGTGTCGGGCTCGGGCTGCAGGAGGGTGTCGGTGAGGGCGGCGAGGATTTCGACGGGGGTGTGGCTGCTGAACCGCGCCGTCCAGCCCCAGGCTTGTTCCGGGCGACGACCGTTGAGGGTCCACCACATGGTGTAGGGCTCCGGCTCGGGCTCCAGGAGGAGGGAGTAAAGGTGGTCGGGGCTGACGAGTGCGACCTGCGGCAGGTCGGCATCGGAGATGTTCTTCCAGCCGCCGGCCCGCAGGGCCTGGGTGATGTGCCGGGGATCGCCGCGCCCGGCCAGGTAGCGGGGCTGGGTGGCGAACCACAGCTTGCTGGTCGGCTCCGCGGCCCGGCTGGAGATGGACGGCGCGGTCACTGAGGGCGCATCCGTCGCGCGGCTTGGTGCAGGGCCTGGACGCGCTGGATGTCCCAGTGCAGGACATGCCAGTCGGTGGCTTCCTGCGCGGTGGCGCGAAGGGCTTCCGTGATCGTCTGGGTCTCCTCGTTCTGCGAGAGTCCGGCACCGGTGATGATGCGTTCGGCGGAGCGCAAAGTGTCGCCGAGCAGGATCGGGACGCCGTCGTCCGCATCGAGCAGCGGCACCAGCAGCGTCAGCGCCTCGTCGAGACAGGGGCGCTCGCGCAGGTAGGCCGCGAGATGGGCCAGGGCGCGGGTGGCCTGACGGATCTGGTCGGGCGTGGGAGCGCCGGTGGCGTGGTGGGGCATGGAGTCCTTGAGGTGGTGCGGGTGCTGGGGGTGAGGCGGGGGCTAGCGGTGGGCTCGGCTGCCAGCTGCGGCGTGCGGGCCGGCGGCTGGCGTGCGGCGTGGGCGGGTGGTGGCCCAGGAGCTGCGGGCCCAGGTGGCCGCGCGGGCGGCGGCGATCCGGGTCTGCTGCCAGGCGGAGAGCTGGTCGGGGCGTACCGAGACGGACTGGGTACGGATGCGCTGCGAGGGCGGGACGTGCCCGCGCGGGCGCATCACCGGCTGCGGATCGGCCAGCGCGGCGGAGAACGCCGCCACCAAATGCACGGGTGTGCTGGAGGTGAAGCTCGCAGTCCAGCTGGGCCCGTGCTCGGTGCGCGCCCCGGCCCACCACAGGGCCTGGCCGGGCGCGGACTGGTGGAATTGCAGCCACGCCCCGCCTTCAGGGCTCATCGCGGTGACATGCTGGCCCTGCTCCATCGCCCAGCGGCGCTCCTGGAACGGCGCCCACACGTTGGGAGCGTGTGCCGCGGGCGGCCGGGTGAGGGCGTCGGTGAACCCTGCCATGATCTCCACCGGCACCTGCCGCCCGAGAGTGGCGTGCCACGCCTCCTGCCCGGCATGGGCTGTGCCGGAGATGGTCCAGCCGCCGGGCTGGATGTAGGGGTCGTAGCCGACCCGCGCCATGCCGTCGGGGCTGTCGAAGATCAGCGGACCGCCCGGCTTCGACTTGTCCTTCCAGCCCGAGGCACGCAGGAACTCACTGACGTAGCCGAGGTCACCGCCGCCGGCCAGATAGCGGGGCTGAACCAGGTAATGCTGCTCGGCCGGCCCGGCGTCCGCCGCCCAGCCGGGCCGCTGCTGCTTCCTCACCGGCTCCTCCGGACGACCATCGCTGAGGCAGCCGGCTTCGGCGGAAAGGCATGTGTCGCGGAGGGTTGTGCGGCGACCTTCTTGAAGCTGTCGACGGGTTCGGCGAGGTCCTCGCCGACACTGTTCAGTTCATTGACCGTACGGCCCATCGCGAGGCACACCTCCGGTGGGAGCATGCCGTTGTGCGCCTGGTTTTGGGCGAAACGGGACCCGGTGCCGAGCAGGTCGGTGAGACGGGACAGGACACCGTCCTCGGGGTCGAGGACCGTGCCGAGGATCTCGCCCGCTTCGGCCCGGGTGGCCTGGCAGAGGTGTTCATGCAGGGTCTCGATCAGGCTGGCGATGTCCTCGGCGAGGCGTACGGGGTAGGTCGAGGGGTCGGTCATGGGCCTCCTGGGCGTGGGGTGGGGACGTCGGTGGCGGGCTTCGTTGGGGACGGTGTCGGGCCGGGCACCGGCCAGGGAATGGTCGTGTTCGCGGCTGCCGACGACGGCGGCGCGCAGGTAGCGGCGGAACAGGGCGGTGGCCAGGCGCGGGCTACGGCTGATCGCGATAGGCGGAGGGGCGTTGCTGGGGGTAGGAATGAGCGGTGTCCCTCGGGGCGGGGCCGACTCTTTAGTGTGGGTCCGGCCGAGTGGGGCGGTCAGCGGGGGTGGCGGGTGCGGGCGACGGCGTCCTGGTAGGCGGCGGGGTCGAAAACGTCGTCAGGGATGTTGACCATGTACCTGGCCATCAGCAGGGAGGGGATGGCGCGGGTGGCGAGCTGCCTCTTCTGCGCCTCATCGAGGTGGTCGGGGACCTCGTGCCAAGTAGACTGGGCCTGCCGTAATCACGGTCTTGCGTTGAAGGCCCAGGCTGCCGAGCAGCGTGAGGAGTTGCTCGGGCGCTCTGGCGGGGGTGTCGGCGTGGACGGTGCCGGTCAGGGGCTTGCGGTAGATCTTGACACCGGTGCCTTTGTCATCGGCTCTGTTGCCTAACGGCGCTACCTCCTTTCTTCAGGAGCGCGGACTACCGTGCACGGGCCGTGGCTGTGATGGGGGATGGCGGCGGGGGTGGGGTGGTGTCCAGGGCGGGCCGGGCGGGTGCCGGGCGGATGCTGACGCCGATCCCGAGCCGGTCGAGCTGTGCGGCAGCGTTCTGGATGGCCTGCGCCTGGCGGGCGGTGTCCTCGCCGGGGAGTACGAAGACGTTCCGGGTCTGGTCGTAGGTGCAGCCGTTGTCGATGAGGATCCGGGCGGCATCGGCCCGCTCGGGCTTGGTGACGTGGAAGTCCCGCCCGCTCAGGGTGATCACCACCAAGTCCGGCGGCTGGGCCGCGGCGATACGGTCTGCGTGGTGCCGCACCTGAGCCAGGGCCTTGTCGTAGCGCGGCAGCAGGTCCACGACGACCTCCTCGGCGGCTGTGAACGGGTCGTCCTCGACGGCGATACCGTCCGGCTCGCGTACGCCGCGGAAGGCTTCCGGGGCGATGCCGGCGGGCGCCAGGGCGCCGATGAGGAACTCCTCGCCGCGGCGGGGGCGGGCGATGACGTACAGGCGCATGCCGTCCTCGCGGGTGAGGACCGCGTCCTGGTCAAGAGTGTGTTCGGCGAGGGCGTGGGCGAGCAGGTTCATGTCCCACAGGTCCTCGGCGCGCGCGGACTGGCCGGTGTGCCGCTGATGTTGGGTGTGTTCGCTCAGCCAGGTGCCGGGGAGTTCGTCGGCGAGGGCGGTGGCGAAGGAGGCGAGGTCGGGGGTGGGGTCGGGCATGTGTTCCTTGGGGCGGGGGTGTCAGCGCCGCCGTCCGGCCAGGGCCAGCAGGGCGCGACGGGCTGGGGGCGGGGGCGATCGGTGAGGGCGGGCAGGCGCAGACGGCGGAGGCTTCACGCTCGGCGGGGCCGACTTCAGCGCCGCACACGCTGCGCAAGGTCGGGCTTTCTGCACGGGGTGGGTGGTTCACCGGCAGCGGGGCGAGGATGCTGCCGGGGGCTGGAGGGGGCGGCGGGCGGCGGTGCCGGCGCGCTGCCGGTGTCCGGGCAGGCCGGCGGCGGTTGCGTCCAGGTCCTGCTGGATGCCGTGGAGCCGACGGGCGATCCACTCCAGCCGGTGCCCGGCCTCGGGCCCGTAAGCGTGGGGCAACTCCGCAAGCTGGTAGGCGGTCTGCTCGACCATGCCGCGCACGGCGGCGAGGGGGCCGGTGGCCTCGTCGGCGAGCTGGACCACCAGCGTGGCCAGCCGGGCGGCGACAGCGGGCGGCGACTGGTCCGCAGGCCGCTCCGCGGTGAGCGGACGACGCCCTCCGTGGGGCTGCGCCGACACCAGGCCCAGGTCGGCCTCGATACGCCGGCACTCTCCCCTGAGCGCCTCGCGCAGCGGATAGGGCTGCCGGGCCCAGCCACCGTCGCCGCGGATGAGGTTGGCGACGAGGACGAGTCGCCCGGGCCGGGCCTGCAAGGCCACCCAGCGGCATGCCTGCTTGGCCCCCGGAACGGTGAGGCCGGCGGCCCGGGCCAGCCGCTCGGCGATCTCGCTCCATTCAGGCGGGCGCAGGGTCCGATCGGCGGCATGCAGCCGGACCGCCAGGTGGAAGATCTCCGGCTCGTCCGCACCGGGCGCGGCTGCGTGAGGGTGTAGATCGCGGGGTGCGAGCAGGTACTCCTGCCAGTCGGCGAACCTCCACGCCTCCCGGCTGCCCGCGGCACCCCCGGAGTCCAGTGGCGCGCTGGCCGCTACAACATCTGCGAGGACGTCCTGCTCGGCAATCGGACGCCCCAGAGCTGCGGAGAGTGCGATGGACGGGAAGGACTCTCCCTCGTAGAGGCGGGCGATCATCGGCCGTCCCGGGCGTCGGCGATGTGCACGAGCTGGTTGAGCGCGGTGGTGGAGTACCAGCCGCAGTCGATCACCGTGTCCGTGCCGTCAACCTTGGGGGTGAGGTCGTTCTCCATGGCGCGCAGGTGGATCAGGCAGTCCGGGCAGCGGCGCGAGAGGTGCACGAGGTAGCGGGGGTGGGCGGTGATGAAGGTCTGCTCGCCGCCGTTGGGGTTACGCAGCCGCCACCCGTCCTCATCGGTGGGTGTGTGCCAGGAGGGGACCACCACTGTCATGGCGTCGCCCCACAGCTCCCCTGCGGCGACGCCCTTGAGGATGACGACCTCGTCGCCGGGGCGGAAGTGGGCGTGGGACATGTCCCTTTGGGGGGTGAGGGTGTCGGCGGGAACGTAAGGCGGGCGAGCCGGTTGGGCCACAGCACGGGGTCCTTCCACAAACGTCACGGGGGCGGCGGTGGAAGGACAATGGTCCGGACGAACCCCGGTTTCGCTAACCGGGAACCCTGCGGTATAACGCTTCCCCGTGCGCCCGCTGAAGGGCTGGCGGGGGTCAGCGGTAGGGGTTTTCTGTGCCGCGGTCGTTCGCGGTGGCCGCGTCGAGGAGTTCGGGCAGGTCGGTGCCGTCGGCGTCACGCTGGTCGATCCACCATCCGGCCCGGCTGACCGCGCGGATCTGCTCCTCCAGTACGGCCCAGTCCGCCTCGCTCCAGGTGCCTTCGGTGACCAGCGCGCTGTAGGCGGCGGTGACGAGCTGGTGGCGGGAGCGCGCGCCCCAGTCCAGGGCCTTGTCGGGTCCTTCGAGCGGCGGCATGTCGAACTGCTCGGCCCACTCGGTGGCGGCCTGCAGCTCCTGGGCGCGCTTGGCGGCGAGCCAGGCTTCCTTGGATTCGGTGTCGGCGTCGCGGGCGGCTTTCCAGCAGTCGGTGCAGTCGCGGCCTTCGAGCCAGCGGGCGAATCCGGCGCGCCGGTCGGCAGGTCGATCGGACAGGTCGTGTGCCACTTCGTGTCCACAACTGTGGACAATTTTCCAGGTCGTACGGACAGCCATATTCGGGGTGGTCTCCTTGCAGTGGCGGGCAGTTCAGGGGGCATGGGCGGGTCTGTGCGGTCAAGCAGACAGATGGTGGTGGCCTGCGTCGTCGCGGAGGGTCGTGCATCAGATGCACGATTCATGCGGGCGGACGCAGGTGGTCTGGAGTGCTTGGCGATGGTCTCGGGACGCTTCCGCCTTCTGCGTCGTCTCAGCGTGTCCTGCGGATGGCGTCTGTGGCCGCCGTGGCGATGGCGGCGGGAGCGCTGGAGGGCTGGGGCAGGTGCAGCAAGGTGGTCCCCGGCAAATGGTGGGACTTGGCGGTGAGGGTGAGCTGGAGTACGGCGCAGCCGGCGGTCGTGAGCTGCTTGACGCGGGTGACGGCTTGAGCGGTTTCGTCGCCGCCGTAGTGGGCGTCGGTGACGATCACGAGGAGGCGGCCGGCGCCGGGGCGGCTGAGTTCGAGTCCGTGGTCGAGTGCGTCGATGGCGTTGCCGAGGTTGTGGTGGCCGCCTTTGGCATCGAACGTCGTCACGCGCTCTGGTGCTCGGTGGGTGGGGCGGGTCAATGCGGTCAGGTGCCTGTCGTAGGCGATGGTGGCGGTGAGGGAGTCGGGGTCGGTCAGGGCTGCTGCGCGTGCCACGATCCAGGCAGCGGACGCGACGGGCGCGCAGGCGGCACGCATGGAGCCGGAGACGTCGACGGCGATACCCACACGCAGCGGTGGGGTGGGGGAGTGCCGGCGGCGGGTGTGGGTGAAGGGTTCCGCGGTGGGGACCGACCCGGCCGCGCGCTGAGCGTCGCGGGCGAGGGCCGCGCGCATGTTGAGGCGGCCGGGCGGGGTGGGGCTGGTGGTCTGCTCCTCGGTCCGCTCGCGGTAGGCGGCGGCGCGCAGGGCGCGGCTCAGGCGCGCGGCGGCACTCTGCTCGGCGGCGGTGGGCGTGCGGGTGCCGGTGACAGGGTTGCCCTGGGGCGCCGGTGTGCCGTCGGGGGTGACGGTGGTGCCACGGGCGTTGAAGACCGACTTGGCGGTGGCGGCGGCTTTACGTCGATGGCCAGCCCGCTGGGCGCGGCCCTTCGCCTGCGCCTTGGACCGCGCGGCGATGGCGTTGGCCGCTGCGGCCTGTGCCGCGAGGTCGGCGGCGTCGGTGGCTGCCGCGTGGTCCATGACGACCCCCACGGCGCCGGACAGCAGATCGGTGAGGTTCTCCGGCACGGGCCAGGATGGGGGCGTGGTGTGAAGAGCGTCGCACCATTGTTGACCGTGGGCGAGCATGGTCGTGGAGTCGTGGTCGGCGCACTGGTGGGCCGCGGTCCAGATGCGGGTGAGTGTGGCCAGCAGGTGGGCGCCCAATACCTTTTCGCACAGATCGGCGACGGCCCGGGTCTCGCCGGAGTCCAGGATGCCGACGTCACGACGGCCAAGGACCAGGGCCGCCACGGCGGCGGCGTGCTCGATGCCCTCCAGGGTGGGGTGGGCGATGTCGGGCATGACCAGGGTTCGGGCACTGGTGCGCAGGTACGTGCGGTCCGTGGGCCGTGTGATCAGATGTGCGCCTTCGATGCGGCTCTCCTCCAGCAGGAGCGCGGCCTCGACGACACGAGGGTCCGCTGCGGCAGGAGCCGTCCAGAGGGAGTGGGCCGCGTGCGCGGCCTCGTGGACGAACACTCCCCAGGCGTCGGGATACCGCTCCTCGTCGCCCGCGATCCGCGGATGGATCTCGTGGGGCTCAAGCGGGGCGAACAGGCCGGCGTCGAACTCGACCTCGCCCAGAGTGGGGAAGAACGCGGCCGGTGCGCCGCTGCGCGTGCCGGGGCGGCAGGTGACGAGGAGGTCCTGGCGGCCGGAGAGGGCGACCAGCCGATCGCTGAGTTCGGCTCCCACGCGCAGCCACGCGGCCGGAGAGGAACGGGGCTTTGCGGGCGGGGCGCCGTCGTCGTCCCAGCGCGCGAGGTCGGCGTCGTCGTCCCGGGTGGTGGCGGGGGACTGGACGTGGTGGTGGGCGCTCATCGCGGGCGGCCCCGGTGCGCGGAGCCGGTGCTGCCCGGGGGCTGGCGGACGGCCGAGGCGGGGAGCTGCTTGCCGAGGGTGAGGGGCGCGACCTCTTTGACGCCGGCAGCCTTGATGACGGCAGCGGCGACGGCGTCGCGATCCTCCACAGGAGCGATACCGACCAGGTTCGCGAGCGCGGCTTTGGTGCCCAGGACGGCCTCGGTCTTCTGGTAGCTGAGCAGTTCCCGCAGTTGGGGGGCCCAGCCCAGCTCGCCGAGTTCGACCTGGCGGGCGAGGTGTCGGGCGACCCGGACCACCCGGGCATCGATCCTCAGCGCCAGGGCGAGGTCATAGTCCGTGCCGATCTGGATCTGCACGCTGAACCGGCTCGCGAGCGCCTCCGTCAACACTGCTCCGTGGAGGCCGGGATTGTGGCCCCCCACCACGTAGAAGCCCGGCTCGGCCTTGATGGTCTCGCCCTTGTGGGCCTTGACCTGGATCTGCCTGCGCCCGTCCATCGCGGGATACAGCGCCGCCAGGACCTTCGGTGAGATCAAGGTGGCATCGTCGATCAGCAGGGCGCGGCCCTCGGTCATCGCGGTGACCAGCGGACCGTACTGGAAGACGTAGCCTCCGCTGTCGGCCTGCGTGTACTCGCCGATCAAGTCGCCGACCGTGGTGTCGCCGTCACCGGCGACCGTGAGCAGGTCCGGGAACGCCGCCTCGACCAGACTCGTCTTGCCGGTGCCCGGAGGGCCGTAGAGCAGCACCGGCACATCCGCGTCGCGCAAGCGATTCAACGCCTCGACGTCGGGCAGATCGGCCAGCTCCCGGGGGTGGTAGAGCTGGCCCCCCGCGCGGCGGATCGGGCCGGTCTGCCTGGGCGTGGCTGCCGCCGGAATGGTCGTGCGGGCCGTGGCCGCCTGGGCGCGCGGAGGGTGGGTGCCCGGTGGGCTGATCACAGCGGTCTGTGCGGCTGCGGCGGTTCTCGCGTTCGCGCGGAACTCCGGCTGTCCGGTTCCGCCCTGGTCGGCCTCGCCGCGTCGCACCAGGGTGAGGGCGGCGTTGCGGACGGCGCCGTGGGAGTGGCCCAGCTGTCTGGCCATGTCCCCGATGGTGAGCGTGTCCGCCGGCCGGTCGGCCAGCAGCCGGGCGACCTTGGCCCGTAGTTCGCCGCCCTTGGTGCGCGCTGGACTGGTAGGCGGCCCGGGTGTGGTCAAAACGAGGGCCCTTCAATAGGTACGGGTAACGGGCGGGGTTGGCGACGCTCTGGAAGGGCTGGCCGCTCTCGGAGCGGATCACGGACTGTGCTGACATCGGCGACCTGGCCAACCGGGGCGTACCGTCGGCGCTCACCGGCCGACCGAGGGCTCGGTACAGGGGCAGGGAATGGTCGGCGACGAGCAGCTCGCTGGCTGGCGAGCAGGCTCGTGCGCCTGCTCCGTACCGGGTTCCGTCGCTCGGCAAGCGCAGCCTGGCGTTTCTTCGAAGCCGTCCTGGAGCAGGATCCGCCGGGCGGCGGCGTTGTAGCCGGTGGTGGTGATCTCGCCGGTGATGGCGTGCCGGATCGTCATGAACGGCTCTGCTGGTGTTTCGGGCAAGGCGGATTTCCTATCGGTGGTGGCGGGAAAGCGGTGGGGTGTTGGGCGAAGGCGAGGCGGGCCCGGAGCTTCCAACACCTCCACGGTGCGTGGCTGACTGCCGACATGCTCCAGGGCGGGCCTCACCGCCCCGCAGCTACCTGACTGGCCTCTCCGCACGTCTGATAGCTGGGTGTACCAACAACGGCCATGGTCAATCTCTCTGCAAAGCATGCTGTGTTCAGCGGGCCGTGTGTGCTGCGCTGCGGCGGTGGTGGCCCCCGATGCGGGCGGTGGCGCCGGATACGGCGAGCCTGACCTTCAGGCTCTATCGCAATCGGTCGGAGATCGCGGGCTGGTGACGGCCGTCAGCGGCAGCCAGGAGAGTGCGAAGGGCGCGGAGACGGCGACGAGTTGCTGGGTGAGGGTGCCGGGCCAGCTTCGGCGTCCGTAGCAGTGGCCGCCGAGCAGGCTGCCAGTGGACAGCGCGGCCGGGATCAGCCCTGCCAGCAGGTTCATCCCGAACCGTTCCGCGAGCGCGAGTGCCCGGAGGTGGAGCGCGCCCAGCGCGCAGCCGACGCCGCTCACGGCGGTGAACAGTCAGCGAAGTCCCGGGTGGGCCAGAGGCCATAAGAGCTCGGTGCGCCGGGCTGTTGGGGGGTGGGGCGCCAGGAGCGGGAGGGCGCGGAGGTGAACACGAGGGGGGCGCCGAGCAGACCGAGCGCGGCGGTGACCCCCATCGCACCGCTCGGGCCTGCGGCCGTGGCGAGTACGACGATCAGCGGGGGACCTTCTCTGCACCACCACCCGCTCGGCGGGCCCTGTCGTGCTGGAGGCAGTTTCGGACTCAATGCCGAAAGCGGGCTACGTTCCCCTCGATACGTATTAGGAAGTCGGTGATGGGGGCTCCGTCCGTGGTGGGGATGAGGGTGAGCCCCTCCGCATGGATTGCCTCATCCGCGGCAAGAGCGGCTTCCCGATCGCCTTGACGCCAGGCGTCGCGCGACGCAGCGAAGAGTGGCCGCAGCTCATCCCAAGCGGGAGCAGGCTCAAAGCGACAGTCGGTCCAGAACATGTCGCTTCCTTCCATGACCAACGTCCCTATCAACCGGTCCCGCTGTCTGAGCTGCCACCCCTGATCCGTCATTGCGTCCCCTCACTTCGTGTGACGGGCACCATAGCGCTACGACCTGCACGGCCTGTCTGACCCAGGCCCGCCACGGCTCGGCTGACGGGAGGATCGCGGTAACACTGAATGAGCAGGCCGCCGCTTGAGCGATCCGCCCCGGTCGGTGACGAGGAGGAGGGTGGCGACGGGAGCCATGCCGCTGGGGAGACGCCCGAGCAGCGTGCCGAGCAGCAGACGGGCGACGTGGCGGCGGGCGGGCAGCGGCCCAGAGCCGGTGGTGGAGGTCAGAGCATGCCTTCTGAAGCGGGGACGCCCCCCGTGTGGGGAGCTATAGGCGACGGGCGGAGGGGCTCGTGTGCGGTGTGGCTGGTCCGGAGGGCGGCGTGGCCGTGGGCGGGGCAGGGAGATGGAATATCGGGTGCGGGGTGCGGTGGGGCGGCAGGACACCGCACCCGAGGCCAGTGGCCGCGGATTCGATCTCCGTCGTCAGGATGTCAAGTTGGCGGGCCAGGACGGTGAGGCGGGCGGCGGTTTGCTGGCCCTGCCCGGTCTCCAGCGCGTCGGCGAACGTGGCGGCCCGGGCCAGGAGTTCGCTTAGGCGCGGCAGCAGGCCGCGGGAGTGGCCGGAGTCCTCCACCGCATCCAGCAGCGCCATGTACACCTCCCTTGTGTGCTGGGCGTCCTCGACCCTGCGGAGCAGCTCCGCGACCGGGACCGGTGTCGTCGAGGGACGGTGCTGAAAGGGGGCGAAGTTGGGGCGCAGGACGCCTGCGGGCACCGGCGGCGGCGCTGCCCGCTCGGCCTCGGCGATGCCGGTGTGGTGGCCGAGCACCCGCATCTGCTCACTGCCGACCCCACCGACCAGGACCAACACCTTCTGCTCATCGTCCTCGATGAGATACGCCAGGCTGATCAGCTCGTTGCGCGCCGAATACCAGACATCGGTCACCTCCAGGCCGCCGCGCTGCCACGCCGCGAGGGCACGTTCCGTCCACCGCTGCTGCTCCTCGCCGCTCAGCGGTGGCGCGGTGGGGCGGTGCTGCTTGGCGAGGTTGCTGATGATGAAGGAACGCTCGGCCCAGGCCAGGACGTAGGGCCACAACCGGACGTCGCGGGTGCCTGTGGCATCGGATTCTGCCCGGCGGGCGGGGACGGGGGCGGTCAGGATGCTGCGGATCTTACCGATGGCGTGGCCCAAGTCATCGATGAGACCCCGCCAGGCGGTGTGATGGCGTGCTGGTGGCATGGCCGCCACCGCGCTGTGCGCGGCGCGGATGAGCCGGTCGGCATGCGGCAGGACATGGCGCCGAAATACCTCGACGCTCTCCCGGCGTCTGCTCTGCGCGATGACTGACGCGGCGTGGGTGGCATTCGCGGAGTCGGCCGTGCGGGACCACGTGCGCTCGGAGCGCGCGTGGATGCGGGCGAAATGTGTGTGGAAGGTGTCCAAGTCGGCGAGGGCGGTGTCGAGGTCGTCGGCAGTGTGGTCAGGCATGAGCTACTCCGGAACAAGACGGGGGCGTTTGAGGCGGGGGGTGTCAGCGGCGTCGGCTGCTGATGGGCGACGACGGCACCGGCAATGCCGACGCCCGACGGCCGGGCGAGATGGCCGAGGCGGATACCGCGCTGCTGGGGCGGCAGGGAGTAGCGCCGCGGGCCATCTCGATCAGGGCTTCGCCGTCGCTGCGCCACACCGCTTCCGCGTCGGCGAGCGCCTCGGTATCCGCGTCGTCCAGAGCGTCGAGACTCAGCCCGTCTTCCATGCGGTCGAGGAAGAGAGCCTGGTCGGAGGAGAGAGGTGTGCCGGCGCGGATGGTGGCGATAAACGCGGTGGCGTGGCTGCGGAACCGGTAGAGGGCTATTCGCAAGTCCGTGGTGTCGTAGGTGCCGGGCTCGCCCTGCTGGGCCCAGCGCAAGTCCTCCTCGGCTTCGTGCAGGCGCGACAGGTGCACGGCCCGCTCGTAGTCGGGCAGCAGGCGCATCTGGATGAACCTGGCGGTGAGCCGGGCGTCGGAGGCGTCGATGCTACGCGGAGCCGGGCGGTGGCATGGACGTGATCTGGGCTCGGTGTCAGGGCCCCGACCACGTACGCGCCGTCCGAAGGGCGTTCGGCCAGCAGCAGTTCGGTGCCGCCGCCGTCACGGAGAATTGCCGCGAAGCCCAGCGGCGCCTTGTCCAGGAGGGTGTGCAGCGTGCCGGTCTCCCACAGGCAGTCCCGCAGGTGATCCTGGTCCTCTGGCCCGCGCAGGCCCGAGACGTCTGCTCTCCAAAAGCCCGGCAGTGCCCGCACGAGCGTCTCGGCGATGTCGCCGAGGTAGGGGCGCGGGTGGGTGGTGATGGTCACGTGGCAGTCGCGGGCGGCTTGGTGCAGACGCGTGAGCACCTGCCGTGCTGCTGGCGGGTCGTCCAGAGACAGGGTGTGGATCCGGTCGTGATTCTCGGTGAAGTCGGCCAGGTCCAGAGCAGTTTCGGCCCACCGGCGGCCGGTCCCGCTGGGCAGGGCGACGATCTTGTCATCACCGCTGAGATACAGCGTGATCGTTGCAGAGGGATTCATGGTGCCTCAAGTCGTGCCAGGTCAGCGACGGTGCGGTTGCAGGGGATGCGGGTGGGCTCGCGGCGTATGTTCACCGCCCCAGTCCCTGGCCTGCACCGTGGGTACGTCCGGCGATGGGAACCGCGGGCGGATGCGCAGGGGGGGCGCGGCGGGGCGGCGGGCAGGGCGGGGTGCGCTGTGGTGAGGTGGAGGCGGCGACCTGGGCGATGCGCCGGCGGCGTTTGAGCGGCCCGCCGCGTACAGGGGTGACCGCGGGGTCGAGGGAGTAGTCGGCCTGGACGCGCAGGCCGTGTGCGCGCAGGTCCTGGACGGCCTGGCGGGCGCGGCGCCGACCTTCTCGTCCGGGATGGGTGAGGCGGTACAGCCCCGGCAGGTCGGGAACGGGCTCGAACCCTGCGCGGCTGAGGAACCATTCGGCCCGGTGCGGGGTGATGGCGGCCGTTGGGGCGGCGACGAAGCCGTGCTCGGGATGGACGGCGAGGTGGAAGTGGTCGGACAGAGCGGTGGATCCTTTCTGCGGGAGTCAGCGGTGTGCCGCCGGAGCCCGGGATACGGCGGGGGTGGCCGGGCGGGCGGTGAGCAGGCGCGGGCTGGGAGCCGATAGCGCGACCGGTCCGCCGGGGACGGCGGCACGGGCCTGACGCTCGAACACCGCGCTGTGGGCGAGCCAGGTCTCGATGGCGGGCAGGACGGCGAGCCCGAAGCGGCTGCGGGCCCGCCTCCATCCGTCGGCGCAGAACAGGACGCCGCTGAGCCCTCTGTCCTCGGCCCAGGCTTCCTGGCTGTCGGCCACAGCGGTGCGCAAACGGTCCAGGACAGCGGCGTCCTGAGGCCAGGCGGTCAGGGCAGGGCGGCAGCGGCTGAGCAGGGCGGGTGCGTGTTCCAGGACGTGCCGGAAGGAGAGCCAGGCATAGTCGGCGAACGTGGCCTCCACCTCGGGAATCATCCGGGTACCGGCGAGCGGCACGCCGTCGCTGTAGCGGCCTGACTCCCTGATGGCCTGCAGCGTCTCGTGCTCGGCCCGGATGCGTTCCAGTGCCGACAGGACGGTGTTGAGGTCCCGGTGGTGCAGGGCGCGGCGGTAAGCGGGCAGGAAGGTGCGGGCCGCCGCGTGCGCGGCCAGGTCGGCCTCGGCGGGCAGCACCAGGGTGCGCGGGGTGCTGGGGTCCGCGCGGACGTCTTCCTTCTCGTGCTCGGTGAGCGCGCCCAGGAGGTAGCCGGTGCGGTGGCCGGGCCGCTCGACCAACAGTAGCTCGGTGCCCGTGCCGTTCCTCAGCACGGCCGAGTACGGGATCTGGTGGTCCTGGAGCGCGCGGTGGATCTCCCCGGCTTCCCAGAGCCCGTACCAGAGGTCTTCCTGGATCAGCGGGTGGCCGTAGATCTGCAACTCGGCGCTCCAGGTGCCGGGCAGGCGGTCGGCGAGGTCGTGGCCGAAGTCCGCGAGGAAGGGTCGGGTGCTGGCGGTGATCGTGATGTCGTGCTCGCGGGCGCGGTGCACCAGCGCACGCGCCATCCGCAGGGCGGATGGCCTGTCGGCGAGCGGCGCGGCGAAAGCGCCGCTGGGAAGGCGCTGAAAGCCCGCCTCGGCCAGGTCCTGGGCGGCGCGGTGGTGCTCCTCGCCGTGCGCGATGGCGACGAGCCCGTGGGTACGGCTGGTGCTGAGAACGATCTGGGTCAGGGGTGCGGGTGGCATGGGGTCCTGGTAGTCAGCGAACAGCCCGCGACGCGGGAGTCGCTGGGACGCAGTGAGGGGGCACAGGCGGCCCCGGGGCTGTGGCTAGTGCGGGCTGTCCGGCTCTGCCTCCGGACTCGGTGTGCAACTGCGCGGCGGTGGCGAGCAATTGGACGTGGGCCATGCCGCACTTTTGTGCCGCGATGACCCGCAGCATCGTGGGGGCGTCCCGCACGGGAGAGGATTCCGCTGCAGGAACAGCTTGCCGGTAGAAGCCGGTGGACATGCAGTCGAGGGCTTCGGTGAGGTGACGCGTGGCGCCGGTGACGGCCGTCATCGCCTCGGTGAGCCGCATCAGGGCGCGTCGCTCGGGAAGAGTGACCGGCTCCGGGTCGGCGAAGCGTTCCTGCACGCGTTCACCGGCGTAGGTGAGGTGGTGGGCGAGTAGGGCGATGTCGTCGGTGAGCGCCACCGGATCCACCTCCGCACCGGTGGCCGGCAACTGCCAGGCGACTTCGTTCAGGCGACGGGCGAGGTAGTCCAGGGTCGCCTGGGTGACACCGGAAGCCATCAGGTCGCTACCGCCATGCTGTCGGCGCGTGACTGCTGCAGCGCTGAGCGCAGTGCCCGTCCATGCCGGAAGGCGAACTCGCGCGCAGGGCCGCGCAGGTCGCGGTACGTGGCGCCGCCGGCCGTCATCTGGGCGGGGTGCTGGCGGTAGAAGTAGACGACGTGCGGCAGCAGTTCGCCCGCGGCGAGGTTGGTCACGCCGTTAACCATCACGAAGTCTTCCCCGGCGGGCAGGCCGCCGTGTCCGCCGGCGGCCAGGACGAGGTCGGTGCGGGCCAGCAGCATGGTCTGGCCCAGCGGGATCTGCGCCTCGGGGCTGGCCCAGTACCTGGTCACGGCGCCAGGCTGGTGCACACCGGGCGGCGTCGGACAGCGCCAGAGGGTGGTGGAGCCGTCCGGGTGCAGGTCGGCGCTCCAGCCCGCAACCCATCCCAGGCCGGTCTCGGTGATCCGCTGGTGGCGGACGGCGAGGCTGTTGTCCGGCACGAGATCATCGTCGTCCATGTAGCAGACGAAAGGGGTGCGGACCGTGCGCAGACCCAAGTTGCGGGCTGCGGCAGCACCCACCGGGCGGGGCAGGTCGACCACCCGGATGCGAGCGTCGGTGGCCAGCGGTTTGGGGAGGAGTGCGCGGTCGGCTCCGTCGAGGACGAGGACAGCCTGCCAGGGCACGGTCTGCCGCTTCAGGCTGGCGTGCAGGGCGGTGAGGTAGCCCAGGCGTTCGGGCCGCAGCCGGGTGGCGATGACGACCGTGATGTCGGGACGGGAGTGCAAGGACAGGACGTTCTCCAGAGACGGAAGGTACGAGGCCCGCTGCGGGCACGGTGACGGACGGGCGCAAGCAGACGACGAGGGCGCCCTCGGCGTGGCACGAGGCGGGCATGCGGTGGGAGACGACCGCGGGCTGGCCTGGTCGACGTGCACGCTGCGGAAGCCAGACCCGGCAGAGCGGGCGACGACAGAGCGCGTGAACAAGCAGCCGCAGAGGAGAGCTGGTTACCGGCCGGGGGCTGGTCCGGCGGGAGGGGTGTTCGGCGGGGCCGGGGGTAGGGCAGACGCCGTGCTGGTCTGGCCATCGGCCTGTGGGTTTGATGCTGGTGCGGGGTCGTAGGTGGCGCGCAGGATGGCCAGGTCGGCGTGGTGTGCGAGGGCCAGCACGTCGAGGCTGCGGCTGGCTGCCGCCATCAGCATCTTGGGCGGGGAGGACGGCTCCGTGTCGCGGTGCTGGCCGCGCCATTGGGCGGCGGCCAGGAGGTAGCCGCTGACCGCCTGGAGAACGGGTGCGGCGGCGTCCAGGAGGTGCTGGGTGACGGCGCTGGCCTGCGCGGGTGTCTCGGCGGCGGCGAGTGCGTCGTGATACGCGGCCAAATCCGGTGCAGGCACGGGAGGATCCGGCAGTGGGTGTTCGGCCAGGAAGGGCTCGGCGTCTCGCTGCGCCCAGCGCAGCAGATCGTCCCTGGTGGCGATGCCGTAGCGGGCGGCGGTGATCTGCTCGGCGTCGCGGCCGACGTTGTCGTACAGCTCGAAGTCAGGATCGGGCAAGAACTGCTCCAAGGGCGGGGACAGGGGACGGATGAGCTACGCGCGAGGCGGGGGTGCGGGGTTCGCGGGTGGGCCGGAGGCGTGGGTGCGGGCGCAGGTGTAGGCCAGGAGCGTGGCAGGCCCGGTCTTGGCGGGGACGGTGGCGGCGTTGTTGCAGACGAAGGTGTACCGGATGCGCGTGCGCGGGATGTCGTGCAGCCAGGCCCGGTCCTCCTTGCCGGGATCGAGCCGCAGGCCGGGGCGGGCGACCGTGTCGGTCTGATGGTGGGTGTGGGAGAAGAAGACGAGCGCGCCGCCGTCGATGGTCTTCAGCGCGTAGGTGTCGCGGTAGCGGTTGGGGGCGCCGGTGAAGATGCTGGAGCCCTGGCTGCCGTACTGGCTGACGGTCTCATTGTGCACCTTGACCTGCTGGCTGCTGGCCCTGCTCGCGGCGAAGATCTTCTTCTTCCCGGAGCCCCGGCCGCCGGTGGCGAAGTTGTCCAGGACACCGCGGCGCAGCCGGTCGGCGCCGACGGCGAGGCTCTTGCTGCGGTTGGCGGCAACGGTGGTGGCGTAACCGCCGGCGTCCAGGACCACCTTGGGCAGATTCCTGCCGTACAGGTCGGCGACCGAGACCAGCGCCCACCGCTGCTGGTGCGGTTGCTGGGCGAAGACGGCGAGCTGATCGGGGATCTGGTTCTTGCTGCTGGCAAGGGCGGCGGCGAACCAGCGCGGCTGGCCGGATGAGATCCGCGGAATGTACAGCTCGGCGCGCTGCGCGTCGTATGACCACGGCTGGTACGGCTTGCGCTCGGACCGGGTGAGTCCGTCGGTCTGCTGGTACTCGGCGGCCGACATGGCGTACAGCGGGCCGTCCTCGATGGTGGCGAGCAGGGCGCGGTCACGGCCGGTATTGGCCTTGTTGTTGACCCGCGCGTACCGCTCGATTGCGGCGCGGGCCTCCTGCCGGGTCAGCGCGGGCGACAGCTCCGGCTGCTCGTCGGCACTGGCGTGCGCAGCGGGCTTCTTGGCCTCGGAGCTGCCGCTGGTGCAGGCGGTCGAGGTCAGGGCCACGCAGACTGCGGTGACGGCCAGGGCAATACGGGTTTGGGGCGGCGGATGCGGTGCTCCTCAAGGAAGAAGGTGGTGGGTGATCCGCCTCCAGAGTCCGGGCGATTCCCGGTTTGGCTAACCGGGGATCGCCCGCTATGTTGTCGCCTTCTTTGAGTGCGACCGCCCCCGGCAAGGGGCCGTTGTGGTGCGCCTGCACAGGTCAGCGGAGCGTTCGAGTGGCCGTCGGTGCCCCGGTGGTGGGCACAGGCGGTGTAGGAGACAGAGGGGCGCGTCCGGTGGATGGAGCAGTGGGCGCACGTTGTGTGCCGAGTACCGTGGTGATGAGCTGGTCGGCGTCCCGGTGGAGGCTGCCGGCCGCGTCTGACAGGTACAGGTACGCATCGCGGAGCTGGTCGGTGAGGACCGTGCGTGCGGCGCGCAGGGCTTGTGCCTGCTCCGGTGTCCTGGGGCCGGCGCTGATCTCATGGAGACGGCCGATCTGGGCGACGGCTTGGCCCAGATGCGCCAGAGCCCGGCCGAGGGGGTCGGCTGCGCGCGTCAGCAGGGCGATCTTGCGGTGGGCCAGGAGGTTTGCTGTGCCGGGATGCCGCTCGGCCGCCCGGCCGTGGAAGGCTGCTTCGCCCGCGAGAGCGGCGAAGATGCCCGTCACGGCCCGGATCTGGTCTTCGATTTCCTCGCTGGTGCTGGCGAGCGGGTGGCCGGTCGGCGGGGTCGACAGGTCATCGGCGGCATGGTGGATGCGTTCGGCCAGTACGTGCAGGTGGGTTGCCTGATCCTGGTCGGCGGGGGCACGGGACGGTTCTGGCTCCTGTGTCACCGGGAGCGGCCGTGTGTGGGCGGCACCGCCTTCGGCAGCCCGGTGCTCGGGCCTGCGGCGGTCGCCTTGGTGATCTGGTGTGCGGGGGGACGGGGTGCCAGGGCGCGCATGCGGTCGGCGGCGACGTGCAGGTCTTCACCGAGTTCGCGCAAGGCGGTGGCGGCGTCCTGCAGATCGTTGCGAAGGTCGAATCCGTCGTCGTGGTCGGACTCTTGGGCCTTTTCGGCTGCCGCTTCGAAGAACTCGGCGAGCCGCTCCAGCAGGCGGTCGGTCGGTTCCAGGACCTGGTCGGTGAGTTCGGCGGCCTGCTCGTAGGAGTCGGTGGCGTTGAGCTGGTCGGTCAGGGCGAGGATCTGGCGGCCGTAGACGTAGCGGCCCTCGGGATCGGTGGGGGTGGTCGGGCCGGGCTGTGCCACAGGCTGGGCTTGGCCTGAGGGTGCGGGGGAGGGGATCAGGCGGAGTTGGGTGAGGTGCTGGTCCACGGCCTCGATCATGTGGCGGGCGCTGCCGCCGTGGCGTGCTTCGGGCCGCTCGGGGATACCGCGGTCGGTCGGGGGAGTCGAGTCGTAGATCATTTCGCCGGGGTTCGGGTCGTGGGGGCGATGCCGGGTGACGGACCATCCCTGCGGGTCTCCTGGCGGGCGGCGGCAGGGAGGATCCTGGGGTGGGGCGATGATCAGGTGGCTGTCGTCGGGGAGATCGACGTGCACCACGTAGGTGCTCAGGCCGAAGGCGATGTCGCAGGTCAGGCCGCGCTGGCGCAGCGGGGTGGTGATGTGGGCGTGGCGGCGCCACAACTCCTGCCACTTCGCGGTGTGCACGTTGCGGTGGTCGGGGAGCGGTGCGAGCTGTGAGGGGTTGGGCATGGGCTCCTAGGGCATCGTGGTGGTGCGGGCGAGGTTGTGGTGGGCGCTGCGTGCCGGGCAGGTGCAGGGTGCCGTCCTGGCCAGAGAGGCCGGGCGGCGGTGTCCGGCGCGGGTCCGGGGGCGGCTATCGAGCCAGGCGGTTACCGGCGTGGCGTGCGTGGGGCAGAGGCGCTGCTGCTCGTGGGTGGGGGCAGGGCTTTGCCCGGGCGGTGCGCTGGGTGCGTGGGGGTACTGGCCGGCGCTGTCACCTGACAGTAGGTATGCAGGGCGTGCTGCAGGTGCTCGATGGCGTCGGCGCGGCGTGCGGCCAGGATGTCGATCTGCGTGGCGGTGTTCTGCAGGACGCCGAGCGAGTTGACGGGCGACGTCCCGGACGCGACGCGCGACAGGGTGGAGGCCGCGTTCTGAGCAGCGTCAATGAGCTGCTGGTGCACGTGGTCCAGGTGGCGGGTGGCGGTGACCACGAGCCAGGCGACGGTGTCCGGGACGGTGTCGGCGGGGTGCAGGCGGGCCAGGTGTTGCGGCGCGATGCCGAGTGCCTCGTGCACCATGTGAGAGCCGACGGTTGATGCCGTAACAGCGGTGGGTGAGGTTTCCATCAGGCGTGCGGTCCCGGAGCGTGGAGAGAGGCGGCGGGCAGATCCGGCCTGGACTGGAGACCCGTGTTCATCCGGGTCAGGGCTGCCGCCCCTTGGCTTGGGCGGTGTGCTCCTCGCTCCAGCCGAAGGCGACGCGTTCGAGGTCGAGGAGGTAGAGGACGTCTTGGTGGGTGCGGAAGGCGTCGAGGCGTTCGTCGGTGTAGTCCTGGACCTCGTTGTCGGCGTTGTCGACGTGGGCGCGGTTGCGGCGGGACAGACGCTTCCACTCCAGCAGGTCGGAGTCGGTGGCGCGGGCCATCCACACCCAGATCCCGTTGCCCAGCTTCACGATGTCGGTGGGATGGAACAGTGTGCCGGCCGGGCGGCGGGCGGGGGTTGCGGTGCTCACCGAAGGCTGTGACGAGACTCTGTGCGAGCCGCTCCATCGCGGCGGCCTGCAGATGCGGGTCAAGGTCGTGACGGGTGAGCCGGTCGCGGACGGTCTCGATGAGGTCGCTTCTTCGGAACCGGCCGTCGGTATCGGTCAGGTGGAGAGCACTTTTCTCGACGACGTGCCGTAGCCGGAGGTCGGCAGCCGTCACGGCAGATCACGCTCCTGCCAGACCCTGTCCATCTCCGCCAGGGCCTGTGTGGCGTGGGCGATAATCTCGCGGGTGATGGGCGTACCGCTGGCGTAGGCGGGGTCGTAGCGCCCGAACGTGCGGGTGCCCCGAGCCTGGGCGAGCGGTGGGACCAGCTCGTCCAGGAAACGCGTGGCCACCCGGCGCTGCCGCTTGTCCTCCTCGACGCGCTCGGTGCGCTCGGCCCTGGCACCGGCCAGAGTCAGGGCGCCCTCGACGACCCGGTCGGCCAGCTCAGGGGCTTCTTCCCGCAGGTGGGCGAGCTGGGCTTCGGCCGAATTGGCCTTGGCCTTGTTCTCCTGAGCAACTGTGTACGCCTCGTTGAGTCCGGTGGCGCCGCTGATGACCGGGTCCACCAGGTCGGGCGCGTGCTGGAGCACCATGTTCGCCTTGCCCATGGTGCCCAGCGAGATGCCCAGCCGCGCACTCAGTGAACGCGAGGAATGTTCATCCGGTGAACGCTCACTGGGGTCACTCAGTGAACAGGCTTTGGCAGTGATCATGGCCATCTGGCCCTTGGCCAGATTGCGGCGGTGGATGTTCGTGGACAGGGCGTAACTGTCGGGGTCTCCCTTGTGTGTGATGAACGAGGGATCGACACCGGCGATCTCGCACGCCTTGAGGCGGTTGCGTCCGTCGATGACGCGCCCGCCGTGATCGAGAACGACGGGGTGCAGCAGGCCGTGTTCCCTGATGTTCTCAGCCAGGGCCTTGAGGTCCTCCTCCTCAAGTTCAGGGAGGAGCAGGATGGTCGGATGGAAGTGAATAGGGGTTCTCCTGTGGGGCGGCGGGAGGGAGTGGTGCGGTCGTGCTGTCCGGCGGGCCGGACAGAGACCGAACCCTCAGTGCATCCGGGCGTCTGTGTCGAAGAGCGACAGCTCCTGGGGGTGGAGCTGGTGTTGGACGATGAAGGATCGTCCGGCGACTTTCCACAGGCCGCGTCCGCGGTTGAGGTGGGCGATGGCCTCGGATTCCACGGAGGTCAGGCCCAGGAGGGTGGCGGCGGCGTGGAGTTGGTCGGTTTCCTGGCGGTAGATGATGCGGGTGGAGCAGTCGGCGAGCAGGCCCTCGGCGAGTGCGCGTCCGCGGGATCCGGCGTCGCCTGCGGTGAGCAGGTCGGAGAGGCGGTGGATGACCATGAGGTTGGCGATGCCCAGGCCGCGGGAGAGTTTCCACTGGGACTGCATGCGCTGGAGGAGTGCGGGGTGGCGCATGAGACGCCAGGCTTCGTCGTAGACGATCCAGCGCCTGCCGCCGTGCGGGTCGGAGAGTGCGGATTCCATCCAGGCGGAGGCGCAGGTCATGGCGAGGACCAGGGCGGTGTCGTCGCCGGAGCCGCCGAGGCGGGACAGGTCGATGGTGAGCATCGGCGAGCGGGGGTCGAAGGCGACGGTGGAGGGGGCGTCGAACATGCCCGCCAGGTCACCGTGCACGAGGCGGCGCATGGCGTGGGCCAGGTCACGGGAGGCGTCCCCGAGGCGGCCGGACATCAGCCCGCCGGCGGCGTCGAGGTCGTCGGGGCTGTTGAGCATGGCGGCGATGTCGCCCAGCAGCGGAGTGCATCCGGCAGTGGTGGCGTGGGTGACGACGGCGTCCAGGGCGACGTCGAGGCCGGTGTGCTCCATCGGCCGCAGGTCCCGCCCCAGCACGGTGCGGGCCAGGGAGCCAAGAAGCAGCAGGCGCCGTTTGCGGATCTCACCCGCCCAGTCCGCCTCGGCGACCGAGGGCGGGCGCGGGGCCGCGTCCAGGGGGTTGAGCTTGCCCGGCAGGCCGGGACCGAGGGCGATGGAGGTACCGCCGAGGACGGCGGCCACCGGCGTCCACTCACCCTTGGGATCACACGGCACGTAGACGCGGTAGCCGAAGGCCACCGACCGCAGCGCGAAGGACTTCGCCAGAGCGCTCTTGCCCTGCCCGATCACCCCCGCGAGCAGCACATTGGGGTTGGTGAAGCCCTCGATCTTCCCGTAGAGGGCGAAGGGATCGAAGCAGAAGCTCGCTTCGGCGTGCACGTCGCGGCCGATGTAGATGCCCTCGGCGCCGAGGCCGCCTTCGGCGAGGAAGGGGTAGGCGCCGGCGACGGTGGCGGTGGTCATCCGGTGCGCGGGCAGCTTCAGCTTGCCGCCGCGGGCGGAGGCGGGGCCGGGACGGCCCCGGGGCGGGAAGAGCGCCGACGGCATCTCCTGCTCCGCCTCGTCACCACCGGAGGGGTGCGGGGCGGTTTCGGCTCGGGCTTTGGCGGCGGCTTCGGCGAGCTGGCGGCGAGCAGCCTTGCGGGCGGCGCGGTCGGTGCCGTGCGGGGTGAACAGCGGGGAGGCGCTGGCGCATCGGGCGCGCCGGGCGGGCCGATGGGTCATCGGTGATGCTCGATTCGGATCCGGCTCATGAGGCACAGGTGGTGGTGTGGCCGTGGAGCGGAGCGTTGAGGTTGCTGGGCGTGGTCGTGCGGCGGATCGCGTGAGTGGCGGCGAGGTGGCGCTGGCAGATGGTCAGCACCGGCGGCCCCTCGGGCAGCCGCTCGGGATGACACTCCCCGAAGACCGGTGTGCCGCCGGGGGCGGGCAGCAGGTGGAAGGCGTCGTGGACGGCGGCGGTGGCCTGCCAGGTCCGCAGGTGCGCCGTGGCGAGGTGTCGTCCTGCGGCCGGATGGGCGGGGCGGGTGTGCTCGGCGAGCTGGTGCAGCAGGTGGTGCAGGGCGCTCAGGTGGGCATGCAGGGCATCGAGGTGGACGCGGTCTGCCTGCGGTGCGGGAGCGGTGCGGGTGTGGTGGCGTAGCCCGGCGGAGGCGGCGCGCATGTACGGGTACGCCTCGCTGGCGGTGGGAGAGGTCAAAGAGAGGATCCTTCCTGCCCAGGCGGCAGAGGGTGAAGACGGGCAGCAGGACCGGCAGCCGGGGCCACGGGAGTGGGGTCAGCGCGGGCCGCGTGGCCGGCGTGCTGCAGGCCGCGGAGCGCGAACTGCTGGGGCAGGGGCGCCCCCGGGCGCGCTCTGGTGGGGGCGCAGGTCGTTGTACGAGCCGGGCGCCGGTATACCGGGGTGGCTTGCGTGCGCCACGAGTTCCCCTTCGATGGCGTTGCGGTCGCCGGGGGTGCGGACGTCGTTCAGCCAGGCGTGGAAGGCGGGCAGGCGGGATAGCTGCTGGTAGGCGTTGTCCAGGGTGGTGCCGTTGACGACGAACAGCCAGGGCCGCTCGCCCGCCGCATGGCCGGGGCTTTGGAGGGCGAGGGTGAAGGCGCGCTGGGGCGGGTCGGCGACCAGGCGCTCCAGCTGCTGGACGAGGGCATCGAGCGTGTCACTGGCCTCGATCGCCGTGTCCCGCCTGGTGTCCTCGTATTCGGCGTACTGGTCGGTGATCACCTCGCCGTCCTGGTCGCGGTGGGCGTCCAGTTCGTCCTGGTGGCGCTGCCGCATCTCGCGCAGCGGGGCGAGGAGGGAGCGGATCTCGTTGAAGAGGTGCGGCGTGTGCTGGCCGTGGGTGGGGTGGGGGTGGGTCACAGGGCAGTCCGGGCGAGAGGGAGGGCGGCGAGGGTGAAGGCGTCAGGCTGCTGGTAGTAGAGGCGGCGCAGGTCGACCTGGGCGGTGACGGCGGCGGTCTCGATCTGCGCGCACGCCGCGTCCAGGAGGGCGTCGGTCTCGGCGGAGACGGTCAGTAGGCCGGTCAGGGCGACGTCCGCGTGCCCGGCGATGAGCTGCCGTTCGCGGGTCTTGACGTCGGCGTACTCGACGCTGTCGGCCTCGGAGTCGACCTGGCCGCGCCGCGAGCGCTCGGCGGCATCGGAGATGATCGCGGCCTTCTTGCGCTGCACGTCCCGCATCGCCGACTCCAGCCCCTGGGGCACGTAGATGAGGGAGAGGCTGCGCCGCACCCCGGCGGTGAACATCAGGCCGTGGAGGAACCCGGCGCCGGTCTCGGTGCGGGGCCAGTCCTCAACCCAGTAGGTGGCATGCCGGGCGGTATCGGTGGCGAGCCGGTCGTACTCCTCGACCTGCACGACCGGCCCGGCGGCGGCCGGTTCTGCCTCGGCCCGGCCGCTGTCGGACCACTGCTGCAGGCCGGAGAGGGCCTTGGGGTCGTAGGCGGTGCGGATGACGGCGGCGATCTCACGGGTGCTCAGCCAGCCGGTCACCATCAGCCCGGCGCTGCGGGCGGCCAGGGCGATCGCGGAGGTGGTCTGCTGCAGCACCGTGAACGCGCCGGCGAAGCCGCCGCCGGCCTGGGAGATGAGGCGTTTGGCGGCCTTGAGGTCCAGGGAGATGGCCAGGTACGTCTCGTGCGGGGCGGCGGCCGGGCCCGCGGCGGAGACCAGTTCGGAGTACACCTGCCCCGCCACCGGAGTTTCGGGGTGGCCTTGCTGGGTCCAGTGGCGGGTCAGGGTGTCGCCTGAGTCGGGGACGGTGCGTTCCAGGACCTGGACGCAGGCGATGTGTCCGGTGCGGGCGATGCCGGCCAGGGCCCGTCCCCAGCCGGACACGTTGTGGTTCTGGGTGGCGGGGTCGAGCAGGGCGAAGGCGCGGGAGGAGACGCGGGCGACGGCGGTCAGCGTCTGTCTGTGCGGGTCGTGCACGGCGGCGGCGCCGTTGGCGGAGTCCTCGGGGGTGACCACGCGCAGAGAAGCTGCGGTGCCGGGCAGGTGCAGGGTGCCGTCCTGGCGCGGGCGGGTGACGGGGCGGGCCAGCCACAGGGTCTGCCCGCTGTGCCGTCGCCGGGCGTAGCGCGAGACGATCGGCGCCCAGTCGATCAGGGACCGGCCGCCCCGGCGGATCATGACCAGGGTGGCGACCGTGGCCCACAGCGGGGCGAGCACGAGGGCGCCCAGGAGGCCGGTGCTGACGACGGTGACCAGCAGCAGCGCCAGCGCCGACGATACGAGGACGAGCTGGGCCAGGGTGAGGCCGAGCAGGATGCCGCGCTTGGACCTGTGGGGGAATTTGACCGTCAGGGGAGTGATCGAGAGTTCAGACAAGGGCCGTTCCGGTGATGCGAGGGCGGGACCGGAGCGGCACCCAACGCGAGATGCGTGCGTGCCGCTCCGGCACGAAGGAGGGGCGAGGTCAGATGCCGGTGGGCGCAGGCGGCGGAGGCGGTGCTCCCGCATCGCCGGTGCCAGACACGGAGGCGGAGTCCGGCGCGGAGGGCGGTGTGCCCTGCGGCGGAGGCGCGGCGGAGTCCGCGGGGCTCGACAGGAACCCGCCCCCGGACGGGGACCTCGAACCCGAGCCCGGACCGCTCTGGCCGGGTCCGCCGCCGAACTGGCCACTCGTATCGTCGGTGGCGCTGGTGGGCGCAGGCTGAACGGCCTTCTCCAGCCCGTCCTTCACGCCTTGGCCGCCGGAAGAACCACCCGGGCTGTCGGCTTCTTGACCGGTGCCGGTGCCGGTGCCGTTGCTGCTGGTGGGATGGGCGGCGATGTCGCCGGGGAAGCCGCCGCCGGGCATCGCGTCGGGGCCTTGCGGGGCTGCGCCCGCGGCGGCTGCCGCGCCGCCGCTTCCGGCGGTGGCGGCCATGGCGGTGGCCTTGCGGCCGGCGCGTTCGGTGTGCTGCTTGGCGAGCTGGGCGCCGGCGCCACCGGCGCGGTGGATGGATTCGCCGTCGGTGCCTTCGGCGGCCCAGTGCACGAACTTGAAGGTGGCATAGGGGCAGAGCAGGACCAGGACCATGATGACGATGCCGGACATGACGTCGGCGAGCGCGCCGGTGCCGTCCTTGGCGTCGGTCTTGCCCATGGCGGCGATCCCAAGAACGAAGATCACGGTCATGAGGAGCTTGGACACGACGAGGGTGGCGGTGGCTTCGATCCAGCCGCGGCGCCAGCGACGAGTGGCTTCCCAGCCGCCGCCGGCTCCGGCGAAGACGGCCAGGGTGACCATGACGAGGATGCCGACCTTGCGGACCATCATCACGCACCAGTACAGGAAGGCGCCCATCGCGGCGCCGAGGGCAGCGAAGACCGCGACGAGCCAGCCCAGCCCGGCCAGGGCCGGAATCTGGGAGACCTTCACGATGCGCCGTACGGCCGATTCGATCGACAGGTTGGATGCCTGGAACAGTCCATCGGAGAGGGCGTCGACGACTTCGATGGCGACGGTGGTCAGCGCGATGGCGCTGAAGGCGAAGATCACGCCGGAGGCGGTGCCGGTGAACGCCTGGACGAGGGCCTGACCGTCGCGTTTGATCGCGGCGCGCACCAGTTGCGCGCAGAACGTGGCGACCAGGACGACCAGGCCGATGGGCAGCAGCGTCTCGTAGTTGTCGCGGAACCAGCCCGCGTTCAAGTCGACCTTGGTGGTGGCGTTGACAGCCTTCGCGGCGAGATCGGCCGCTGCGGCGGCGAGTTCACCGGCGGACTTGGCCATCCAGTCGCCGATGGTCTTGCCCGGGTCGCTGGCGAAGTCGACGGCGTCCTTGGCGGCCCCGGCGATGCCGCACACCTTGTCGGCCAGGGGCAGATTGCAGAAACCCACGAGGGGTGTGCCCTCCTTTCGTTTCTCAGGTGCGGGTCACTGCGTGACGCTCGGAGCGATGGCGGCCAGGCGGCAGTCGTGGCCGGGGCGGCACTGCACGGCCAGGGTCACCGCGCGCTCCTCGGCCCCTCCGCCGCCGGTCTTCCAGCGGATGCGCTGCTTGCCGTTGACGGTGACGACGTAGATGTACGCCTTGGTGATCGCGGACGGATCATCGGCCAGGGCCGCCTTGAACGCGGACGGGAAGTGACCTTCGGTGACCCTGGCGGTGGCGCGCTGACGGTGGTCGGCCATGCGCGACCACAGGACGGGGTCCGGAACCTGCGCGGTCACCGAGGTCCAGTCGGCGTACGCGGACTCCTTGGTCAGCCAGGCACGCATGCCGGACAGCTGCTGGTCGCGGCTGGTGTCGCGGGTGTCGTAGGACCACAGCATCCGTGCCGCAGCCTTGGCGAAGGCGATGGGCTCGGCGACCTGCGGCGGCCTGCGCACCTGCCCGGCCCCCTTCACGCCGGACGTCGGCGCCCGCTCGGAGGGCGAGGCGCTGTCGGCGGCAGCCGGCGCACCGGAGCCGGAGTGCCCGCCACCGCCGTTGCCGCGTCCGGTGAAGAAGGCGACGGTGGTGGCCAGGGCCAGCAGCACGGTGAGGGTGATCGCGACGAGGGCGATGCGGCGGTTGGCGGACCAGCCGACGCCATAGGAGGACAGGGAGAAAGCAGGGAAGCGTTTCATCAGTGGACCTGCGACCCCAGCGCGCTGAAGAACGCCACCACGCCGTTGGCAGCGCCCAGTCCGAGCGCGGCGCCGGCGGCGACGATGGCGCCCTTCTTGCCGTTGGCCTCGGCCTGGTGGCCGCCAGTGTGATGGCCCCAGGCCCACACACCGAGCGAGACAGCCAGAGCACCGACGACGGCGACGATGCCGAACAGGTTGATGCTGTTGACGACGTTCTTCAGGACGGCAAGGCCGGGCAGGCCGCCGCCCTTGGGGGAGACACCGGGGTCGTAGGCGAGCTGGAGGGCACGGTCTGCGAGAGGGAGGGGCATAGGGGCGGCGGGACTCCTTGCGTGCGCGGACCGGATGAGGCCCGGCGAAAAGGGGGGAAACGGGGGAGTGGCGTAAGAGGCCCCGGCCGGCCGCCGTGGTGCGGGGCCTGGCGCGACGCGGGGAGTGTTACAGGACGCGGCGGACGGCGAGGATCGTCCAGTCCTTCAGCGGGGTGATACGCACCGGCTTACCGGTCTTGGGGGCCTCGATGACCAGCCCGGCCCCCATGAACAGGCCGACATGCTCCGGACGCGCCGCGCTACCGCGGCTGAAGATCAGGTCTCCGGGCCGGAGGTTCTTCGCTGAGGCGGCTTTGCCCTCGTTGACCTGCGTATAGGTGGTGCGGGACAGCTTGACGCCGGCCTTGGCGTACGCCTGCTGCATCAGGCTGCTGCAGTCACAGCGCCCCATCGGGTCGGGGCCGTGTGCGGCCGTGCAACTGCCGCCCCACTGATACATCGTGCCGAGCTGGTGCATCGCCCAGCCGATGGCCTTGCGCGCCTTGGGGGCGGCGTTCTTCGGGATCTGGTAGCCCTTGGGCACGCTGCCCTCGGGAATGCGCCCGTAGGAGGAGCCGTCCTGGGCGGCACCGCAGCCGGAGGAGGGGGTCACAGCGTCCTTGTACGCGTCACCGTCCTTGGCGGGCTTGTCCTTGCCGCCGCCGGGAAAGGTCTTCGCGATGGCGGACTGCAGGGCGGTTGCCAGGGGCTCCCACTGCGCATACGCGTCCGGGAAACCGGATGCCTGCACGGCCTGGGCGGCCTGGGTGACGGTCATCTGCTGCCAGCCGTGGACCTTCAGCAGCGCCTTGTAGAACCGCTCGCTGGCGTAGACCGGGTCGCGGATCTGCTGGGCGGTGCCCCAGCCCATGCTGGGCCGCTGCTGGAAGAGCCCCAAGCTGTCGCGGTCCCCGGAGGCGAGGTTGCGCAGCCGTGATTCCTGCATGGCGGTGGCGAGCGCGACGATCTGCCCGCGCTTGGGCACCTTCATCGACAGACCGGTGCCGACGATGGTCTGGGCATTGGGCACCTGCTCGGCGGGCAGGGACAGACCCTCGACCTTCACATCCTTGCCCGACGCGCCGTCGAGGATCTTGGTCACCTGCCTGGTGATGGCGTCGGTGTCGGCGGTGCCGGTGCAGTCGGTGAAGGAAGCGGTGGGCTGGGCCTCGCTGGCGGAAGCCATCATCATGGCCGTTCCCGCGAGCAGCAGGGGGGAGAGGAAGACGACGCCGACACCGGCGACGAGCGCCTTCAACCGGGCACGCCTTCCGGCGGCGGGAGGTCAGGCAGGGGTGGGTAGGGAACTGTCATAGCGGTGTCCTTGAAATGCGGTCCCGGCCTGCAGGCTTGGGCACGACGAGCCGCGGCCGGTGGTGGGCAGAGCAGGGCCCCAACGCGCAGACGGTGTGTTGTACCTCGCTGTACGTGTGTGTGGGGCGGTGCGGGGGCCGGGAGCTGAGAAGCGGCTCGGTGGGGTCGTTGCTGGCCTCCAAAACAGTAGGCGCTGATTCCCGGTCGGCTGGATAACATTCCGTCAGAAAGTAATTACCCAGGCTTTTTTCCCTACGGCACCGCTCCACCGGGAATCGTGCCCTACCGTGATGGCTCCTCCCCTCGCCCCCTATTCAGGGCCGCGGGCATCGTCATGCCCCTCATCGGCCCGCACGGGTTCTGTCCGCGAGCAGGAGCGTTCTTCCTCCCTTTCACCGACCCGAACTGGGGTATCCTCTTTGCCTTTTTCCCTGCACCAGGGGGACGCGCTGAGCGTCCTGGCCGGGCTTCCGGACCACTGCGTGGACTCCGTGATCACCGATCCGCCCTACAACTCCGGCGGCCGGACGGCCAAGGAGCGCACCAGCCGCAGCGCGAAGCAGAAGTACACCTCCGCCGATGCCCAGCACGCGCTGCCGGATTTCACCGGCGAGAACATGGACCAGCGCAGCTACGGGTTCTGGCTCACCCAGATCATGACCGAGGCGCACCGGCTGACCAAGCCCGGCGGCACGGCGCTGCTGTTCACCGACTGGCGGCAGATGCCGACCACCACGGACGCGCTGCAGGCGGCCGGCTGGCTGTGGCGCGGCGTACTGGCCTGGCACAAGCCGCAGGCCCGCCCGCAGAAGGGCCGGTTCACCCAGAACTGCGAGTTCATCATCTGGGGCTCGAAGGGCGCCATCGACGGCTCCCGAAACCCGGTCTACCTGCCCGGCCTGTACTCGGCCTCGCAACCCTCGGGCAAGAACCGCCGGCACATCACGCAAAAGCCGGTGGAGGTGATGCGCGAACTGGTCAAGATCTGCCCCCCGGACGGCACGGTCCTGGACTTCACCGCCGGATCCGGCTCCACCGGCGTCGCGGCCCTGCTGGAAGGACGCTCCTTCATCGGGGTGGAAAAGACCCATGAATACGCCGAGGTAGCCGCCGACCGCCTGACCGAAACCGTGCAGCAGAACCTGTCGCAGGCCGACTTCGAGCTGTCCGCATAGAAGCTTCCCGCCGCCCGGCACGGGGTGAGATAGGACTTCCGGTTCACCTTTCTTCCGCCGAGCGGTGGGTTGTAGCACTGGATCCCCGGTTAGCGAAAACCGGGAGATCCCCGGATCGTAGAGCCGGCATTCCCCCCCACTCGTCACAGCTTCAAGGAGACCTATTTCGTGCCCGAATCCATAGACCCCTCCGATGACGGGGAAATGGACCCTGTCCGGCTGCCCGCCTCACATCTGGACAGCGTCGAGGCCAGTGTCCGCAAGCTCATGGAGCAGCAGGCCGACCAGGCCCGGCAACTCGACAGCCTCTCCGCACCCCCCGGCCCCTCGCCCTTCGCGGCGTTCGGCATGCCCGGCCTTCCCGGCATGCCCGGAGGGCCGGTCCAGGCGCCGCCCGAGCCGCGCCCGATCCTGGAACTTCAGGGCGAGGAGTACGAGGACGAACTCGACGCCCTCTCCGACTGGGTGGACGGCTTCCTCATCCGGATCTACGGCGCCGAGGTCACCACCGCGGCCCCGTGGTGCAAGCAGTGGCAGGAGCACGACGACGTCGTCGCCTGGCTCCACGCCCTGTGGATGGCCTACCAGCAGCACAAAGACCCCGAAGCCGGACCGTCCGGGATGTTCGTGTGGCACCGCGACTTCCTCACCCACTGCCTGGCCCACATACGCGCGGCGGGCGGACCGCTCTCGGCCTGCCAGACCGACCCCGACCGCGACGCCCACCGCCTGCTGCCCAGCCCCGCCTCCTCGATCCGCTCCACCCGCTCGGATACGGACGGGTCCGCGGCAGGCGAGCCGGGCCGGGCCGCCGGATGAGCGGGACCGAGCAACCGCCCGCCTTCGGCCTCTCCTTCGACCCCCGCGCCCTGAGCGACCTCCTGGCGGCCCCCAGCGATATCCGCGACCTGGCCCTCGCCCAGCTCCAGGACGTCGTCAACGCCCGCCTGTTCGGCCCCAGACTGCTCGGCGAACTAGCCGACTGCCGCAAGCTGTACGTCGATCACCGCAACGCCTGGCGCATCGTCTACGCCCAACGCCCGGCCCCGACGGGCTCGGCGTACCGCGCCGAGATCCACGTGGTGGCCGTGCGCCCGCGCGAGCGCCACGAGGTGTACAGCATTACCCGTAAACGCCTGGGCATCACCCACCGGCCGTTGAGTGCGCTCGCGCACGCCGCCCGTTCCCGCTCGCCACAACTGGAGCCGCGTCGCGAAGCCCCCAAACCGACACCGCCGTCGTACGCGCCCCCCGGGCTTCTTCGACCTGTAGCGCCCCCGTCCCTGCGGGGCCGCGCTCGTTGACGCCCCTCCTTCACGGTGCTACCCGGGCTCGGGCCCTGGTCCCGGCCTTGCTCCAAGGAAGGTGTCCATGCCCCGAAACACTCCGGTCGACAGGGCTCTGACCCAGCTTGACCAGCGCATTGAGGCGGCCGTTGCCACAGCATCGACCAGCTGTGGCGGCACCGCGACCGCGGCCTGCTCGACGCGCTGCACACACGGCTGGCCGAGGCCCGCCGGGCCCTTGTCCAGGCCGAAACGCACGTGACCTTCTACCGGTCCCGGCTCCACAGCCTCACCTCCGGCCAATACCCGGTCGACGGGCCGCTGCTCAAGCGCATCGATCGGACCGTTGATCTGCTGCAGGACGCAGCCCGTACCCGGGACCAGCAGCACGCCCAGACCCTCGCCGCGCTCGAGCCCGTCGAAGCCGCTGCCCAGCAGAAGAGTCCCCGCGCGGTGGCGGACCTGCCCGCGTCCGATATCGCTGCGCTGCTCGCCATCACCCAGGGCGCCAAGCTGCACCAGAACCTGCTGACGCAGCAGACGTACACCGTCACGGCTGCCGGTACCCGCATCCCCTACAGCCAGCTGCAACGCCTCGAAGCGAACCACCTGGTGGTGCGTGACACCTCCCATCCGGTCACGGCGGGCCAGCCGGTCACCCTCACCGATGCCGGCCGTACGGCCTTGACCACCCCGCGCTCGCCCAAGGTGCCCGTCGCCGCCCCCGCACGCCGCCCCGGCACCTGGCCCGCTGCCACCCCCGCCCGCCGCTGAACCAGCACCCCGGCGCACGCGAGCCCCCCAACACCCACCTCGACTCCGAAAGCCCCTATGTCCTCATCCCCGGACTTCCATCTCGACGGCTACGAGGCAGTCAACGACGATGTCGCCGAGCTGTTCTGGCAGCACATCGACATCGAAGCAACCGAACTCACCGTGCTCGCCGAACACCACACCGACGACCGGCGGCACAGCTACTACGTTCTGCACAACCGTGCGGTGACCTGGGGCATGCCCGGCGAGCCGCAACTGGTCGCCCTCCACCTGCAGCGCGATACACAGGCCCGCACCTTCCGCTTCGAGCACGAGCAGCTGCCCCTGGTGCCCATGGCGCAGAGCTGGCTGATCGCCCGCGGCTGCCCGAAGGACGCCATCGGCCTGCGCCCGGACAGGGGCACCGACCCCGCCGACGAGGCCACCAAGGCCCTGGAGGAGCGCCTGGCTTCGGACGGCGACCACTTCGCGCTGGTCACCAGCTACACCTCGGACGATGACCCCGACCGCGTGCAGATCACGGTGCTCCTGGCCGCCATCGACGAAAAGGTACCGCCGCGTTTCCGGGTGCTGCTGCAGGAAGTGGACATCGACCACTGGACACACACCCTGCGCGAGGGCGGCTTTGCAACCTACGAGGAAGCCACGGACTGGTGGCAGGCCCACTGGTGGGGCGAGGAGGTCCCACTGCCGAGCGCCCAGCCGGCCACCCGGCAGACCGCACCGACCGCGCTCCCCAGAACGCCCACCTCCGCGCCTCGCTCTGCGTCAACTCAACGGCCACGCGCCTGAATTAGCGTCCTCATCGTGTTCCGCGGGGGTGAAACCGCGCGGGGCAGCATCTGGCGGAGCGCGGAACATAGCAGCGCATGCCCGGTTAGCAAAACCGGCAATCCTCCGGACCCTTGATCTCGATACGCCGGTCGTTGCCATCAGCCGCTCCCTGGCGTTCCTGATGTTTCCTGGAGGTCCATTCCGCATGCTCCCACCACGCTGCCATAGCCCCCCGGCCGGCGTTACCGGCGAACTTGACGCGTGGCTTGCGGGCCCTACATCCACGAACGCGGACAGCAGCGTATTCCTCTTCTTCGCCGCGAGGCAGCGAAAGGCGCCGCTGACCTGTTTCACGCATCTCTGACGAAAGGAGCTGTGCCGTGTCCGACGACGCCGACGACGTGATGGGCGTCATCACGCAGCAGATCGAGTCCCGTTTCCAGATGCCGCTGGCCGACCTTTTCCGCGCCGTGGCCAAGGCGCCGGACGCATCCCACGACGCTACTGCCGTCGTGAAGTGGTACGGCATGCTCGCCGAGGCCCAAAAGGCGCTGGAGAAGGCCGAAGACAACCTGGTCGCAGCCCTCGACCACGCCTCGGGCGAGGTGCTGGAGGACCCGGTCATGGCACTGGCCCATCAGGTCAATACGGCGGTGTCGGTGCGCGACGGGCGGGCGATGGTCGTCCGCCACTACCTCGACCCCGACTCTCCGAGCCGTAAGGGCCCTGGCGCCTGGCGCGGCGCGACAGCGGGCCCGCAGCGAGGCCCAGCTTTGCAGACCGCCCCCCTGCCGCAGATCACGCCCGCCCCGACCGTCCCCGTACGAGGAGGCACGCGGTGAGCGTCCGGCACAAGAGGTCCAGCCAAGACGGCGCCCTGAGCGAGGCGTTCGGGGACTCGCTGGAGGAGCTGTACGCGCAGGCCACCGGCCCTGCGGCGCCTGCGGCCCTGTCCCGGGCTCTGGAGCTGCGCTCCTGGCTGGCGATAACCGAGGAGCAGGTGGCCCGGGTCCGTGACCGTATCCACGACGCCACCAGCGCGGACCGTGACATGGGCGAACTGTCAGCCGATGACCTGCGGTTCGACGCGCAGTGGCTGGATGCGGCCCTGTCCGCCCGCGACGGCTACAACATGGCGCTCGGAGAGCTACTGCGCACCATGCCGCCACCCTCCGCACGCCCCGAACCGCCGGTGCGGCTCGCCGGTCCGAGGCTCACCACCACGCTGCCGCCCGCCCCGGCACCCGCGCGTGCCGGGGCGGCGCGGGCCCGCCGACCGTGAAAGCCCTCGCTTGCCCCCCACCACATCCAAAACCATCGCCGACCGCATCGAGGACCTGTACGGCCAGCCGATAGCTGTCCTCGAAGCCTATGTCGAGAGCAACCCGACCGGCACCATGCTCGCCGCCCTGACCAGCAGCCACGCCGATCTGCAGCTCGCCGAGCGCACCATCGCCTTCCAGCTCCAGCGCCTGCGAGAGCTGGCCGCCCCCCGAGGCGAGGTCGGCCCGGTCGAGGCCGGTCACCTGTTGGACTGCGCCCGCCGGATCGCCGAGTCCGTCGCCGCCCGGGACGCCCACGCCAAGACCGCCGACGCCGTGCTTAACAGCCTGCACCGCACCCCCGTCACCCCCTCCCCGCCGCCGGCGGCACCGGCCGTACCGGCTCCTGCGGTGGCGCCTGCAGCCCCTCCCGTGCGCTGAACCATCCGTCCCGCCCTAGGAGACACCCCTTTGACCACCACCGGTCTGCCCCGCTCCACCCAGGTCGACGTCGCTCGCGTCACCGAATCGCTGGAGATGATCACGCCGCTGTGGAACGCGCGGATCCTGATGACGCTGTCACTCCAGCCGCTGCGCTACGCGCGGATCAAACCCCACTTGTCCTGGCTCATCGACGGCACCCTCCACAGCAAGCTGCGCCGGCTGGCCGAGGCCGGGCTGGTCGAGCGCAGCGAAGTCACGCGGGGCCACGTCACCTACGGCCTGACCGCCAGGGGCACCGATCTGCTGCCGGTCCTGACCGTGATCGCCGCCTGGGGCGAGAAGCACCTGGAGCGGCCCCTGGTGAAGAACCAGGACACCGGGCAGATGGAACGCGTCGCCACGGTCGCGCCCGCGCGGAATGTTGAGGACACCCTCGCCCTGATCGGACCCCGCCACGCCACGCCGATTCTGTGGACGCTCAAGGCCCGCGGCGCATCCAGCGCCAGAGCGCTGTCCGCCGCAGCGATGCCCGGCTACCGGCCCAGCAACATCTACCCCCAGGTGGACCGCCTCGTCGCCGACGGCCTGGCCCACAAGGACGGCCGCCTGTACGACCTGAGCGACAGCGGACACGCGCTCGCCCCCGTCTACCGGTCCCTGAGTGCCTGGGCCAGAGGGCGCCCTCTCGCCGACACTCATGGCCTGTGGGGCCAGGCCCCCGTAGCGACGCGAGTCAAGTCCGGGCCGTGGGCAACCACCCAGCCCGGCATGACAGTACCCGCCTCT
Source organism: Streptomyces typhae (assembly GCF_009755605.1). Lineage (GTDB taxonomy): Bacteria > Actinomycetota > Actinomycetes > Streptomycetales > Streptomycetaceae > Streptomyces > Streptomyces typhae. Next base: position 69,709 of record NZ_WPNZ01000031.1, on the reverse strand, counting down.
CCTGCGCCCGCAGCCGTATCTCCGGCTTTGGCCCCGCAGTCCACGGCCACGCCGGTCGCGTCCTGGAAGCCCGGCGACCTGTTCTCCCACCAGACGCCGGTACGCCACGCCCTTTCGCAGGCAGGAGGACCGCACCGATGATTTGCCTCCCGCCTGCCAGCAACTCGCAGGCGCGCCGGGCGATCGCGGCGCTGTCGTTGCGGGGCCTGATCCGGCTGGTCAGCGAGATCGACGACCACGGGCCGATCAGCCGCCGCCGCGGCAGCCTGCAGGCCGCCTTCGACGACCTGAGCACCGACCAACTGCGCCTGGCCATCGACCGGGCCCGCACCCTCGACCTCGTTGACGGCGACGAAGACGAAGAGGTGCGCTACCAGCTCACCGACAGCGGTCGGGGCCTCGCCGAGGTCTACGACACGGCCGCCCGCTGGGCACGCACCCACCAGTTCCCCACAGCGGCCAGTGACTTCGTCACCCGAGTCCAGCACACCCTGGACCTCCTCGGGCACACGCCCACCCGGGGCGGCGACGGGAGCGGGATACCCGTCACTGGGGGAGCGGTCCTCGACGGTGAGGCCATCGCCGCTCTCAACGGCCCGCACAGTGTCCTGACCGCCTGGCTCCAGGCGCACGCGCACCCCCTCCCGCGCATGCCCTTCGATTCCTGCCGTGCGGCGGATGAGATGGAGATTGCTGCGTGAGACCGAGTGCCGGGCCTCGGCATGCCCGCCGGCCGGTCCCCACGCTGCTGCGTGGTATCTACTTGCCCCGCGGCATGGATGCCGGTGCCTTCGCGATGACGACGTACGGCATCCCGCTGCTGGTGCTCGCCACCACCCACTCCGCGGCCCTGACCGGGCTGGCGTTCGCGCTGGAGTGGGTGCCGCGCCTGGGCGCGTTCGCTCTCGCCGGAGCCATGGTCGACCGCCACGGCACCACCCGCGTTCTGCGCACCGCCTCGGCGCTTCGGGCCGCCGTGGTCGTGATCGCAGCCCTTGCTCTGCCGCAGATGGAAGCCGGGCTGCCCATCACGCTGGCCGTCATGCTGCTTGCCGCCTCGACCGGTGTACTCACGGAGTTCTCCTACATCGCCGCCGAGACCGCCGGCGGCGTCGCCAGCCGCCAGGCGGGCGAGCACGCCCACCGGGTGCAGTCAGTGCTCCTGGGTATCGACCAGGTCGCCACACTGGCTGGACCCGCCGCCGCAGGAGTGCTGCTGGAACGGTTCGGGCCGGCCGGGATGCTGGTGGCGATCGCCGTCTTCTCGCTGCTGGCCTGCGCCCTCGCTCCCCGGCAGGACACCCCCGGGCGGGCCGAGAAGCCCGAGCCGGTCCTTGCGGGGCTGCGCACCGGATGGGTGACCTTGCGCTCGCTGCCCGCGCTGGGCTGGCTGGTGTGCGGACTGTCCCTGTCCAACCTCGCCATCGGCCTGCTCCAAGCTGCGGCCCCGGTGATCGTGGTGAAGGAGTTCGGGCACTCCAGCGCGGACGTGGGACTGATCTGGTCGGTGGCCGCGGTCGCCTCCCTGCTCACGGTCGCGGTGTGCCGTCGTGTGATCGACCGCTTCGGCCTGTGGCCCGTCGGCGCGCTCTCCGCCACCGTCGCGGCCTGCGCCTGCCTGGCCGTCTCCCTCACCCACACCTACACCGCCTACCTCGTGCTGATCGCGGTGCTCATGGCCGGAGAGGGCGGCATGACCGTGGTCCTGCGCACCCTGCGCTCCCACCTCATCCCCCAGCAGGTCTTCGGCGCCACCCTCTCCCTGACGATCCTGCTGCTCCTGATCCCTTTCCCCCTGGCCGGCGTCCTGGTCGCCGCGGTGCCGCCCGCCCAGCTCGGTCAGGTGATCACGGCCTGTGCGGTGCTGCAGGCCGTGGGGCTGAGTCTCGCCTTCGCTCGTCTACGCGCACACCCCGGGCTCCACGCCCACCCCGCCTGACCCTCTGCCCCTGCCGCCATTCGTCCCGGAGAACCAGCCGATGCCTATATCTGTCGCCCGCCCCTCCTGCCGCGCGGGATACAGGCCCACCATCACCGACCAGTTCCTCGCCTTCCACGCCGCACACCCCTACGTCTACCGGGCCCTGGAGGAGCTGACGGCTGAACGCCTGGCGGCCTGCGCGACCCGCATCGGGCTCAAGGAACTCTTCGAGGCCCTGCGCCGGCGACTTCCGCAGGGCCTGCGCGGGCTCAACAACAACTACACCGCGTTGTACGCGCGGCAGTTGGTGGCGGACCACCCCGAGTGGGCCTCGGCCTTCGAGCTGCGCCGCCGTCGTACCCCCTGAACCACCGCACCGTCTGCTCTGCCTTCCTCGCGCTCTCTTGGAGAATTTGTGTCCACCATCCTGGTTGTTTCCGCCGCCGACCCGCAGGCCGAGGCGTATCGCGGCTACTGCCTGGAAGCCGTCGCCGCCTACTACGACGTCGTCCTGATCACTCCGGTCGCGCCCACCTGGGAGCGGGAGTTCATTACCGACTTCGAGATCGCCGATCCCGGCGATGCCCAGGCGCTGGCCGCCGCCGGGCAGGCACTCGCCGGACGGCACGCGCTGGCCGGGGTGGTGACGTGGACCGAGTGGTACCTCGTCCCGACCGCGCGCCTGGCCCGGCACCTCGGCCTGCCATCGAACAGCCCCGAAGTCATGGCGGCAGCCCGCGACAAGGCCCGCGCCCGCACGCTGTTCGCCCGCCACGGTGTTCCCTCGGCGGCCTCCATGACCGCCCGTTCCCTGCTGGAGGCCGCCCTCGCCGTCGAAACCATCGGCTACCCGGTGGTACTGAAGCCTGCGGCCAGCGCGGGCAGTATCGGCGTGATCCGCGTCGACCGAGCCGAAGAACTTCCCGGCGGCTTCGCGTTCGCCGCCGCCGGTACCCGCGATGGCGTCGAGAGCACCAAGGTGCTGGTGGAGGAGTACCTGGACGGACCTGAGGTGTCCGTCGAGTGCGTCACCCATCGCGGCCACACCACCGCGGTGGCCGTCACCCGCAAGACGCTCGGCCGGGCGCCGTTCTTCGAGGAAGTCGCCCACAGCGTGGACGCCGCCGACCCCCTGCTCGATCAGGTCGCACCCGTCGCCGCCGCCGCTGTCAAGGCGCTGGGCATCACCGACGGCGTGAGCCACGTCGAGATGCGCCTCGTTGGCGGGCGTCCCCGCCTGATCGAGGTCAACGCCCGCATCGGCGGCGACATGATCGGCCACCTCGTGCAGCTCGCCACCGGCATCGACCTGGCCCGCGCCGCCGCCGACACCGTCTGCGGCCAGACGCCCGACCTGGCTCGCACCCGCCACAGCGCCGCCGCCATCCGGTTGCTGTACCCGGACGCCTCCGGCACCCTCACCCACTGCCACCTCGACCCGGACTTCGCCGCCCGCACCCCGTGGCTGGAGCAGGTCACCTTCCAGCGCACGGTAGGCGACACCGTCCTGCTGCCACCGGACGGCGACATGTTCAGCGCCCGCGCCGGATTCCTGATCACCACCGCACCCACCGCCATGACAGCCCAGGCCCGCGCGGAAGAGGCCCTGGGGCACCTGAGGCTCACTGTCGCCTCCCAACCCACCGCGTCCGCCGCTTAAGCCGTGTACCGCTCTCTCGGCCAGCCTCCGGTTGCCCTGGACGCGACCGTTCCGAACGCTGTCCAGCGCGGTGCGATCACACGTCAGGCCCCAGCCGGGCTCGCCTTCACCCCGGCACCACCGCACCTCTCCACGGACCTCGCTGTCCCGGGCTAGCCGCGCCGGCCAGGCACCCCCAGCCCCCGCTGGCTTCCCTTCGACTCGACGGATACGACCATGACCGATCCCACCCCGATCGAGGGAGATGTCTACGTCTTCCCGCGCTACCTCGCCGGCCTCGGCGCAAGCGGTGATCCCAGCTTCGAGCCCGTATCCAACTGGCCACACCAGCACCTCGACGACGGCGCGTGCCAGCTCCTGATCACCTCCCCGGACCACCGCATCAAGATCGGCTGGTTCGGCGACGACTTCGACATATGGAGGATCAGCGCCGCCGAGGACGCCGTCAGCGCACCCCGCTGGACGGCGAGCATCAGCAACACGATGCCGCCCGAGATCGTCCGCGACTTCCTCCAGGCCCTGGCCAGCGCATGGGAGGAGGACGGCGACAGCTTCCTGGAGAACCACTCCTCCTACTGGAGCGACGCGGTCCGGCCCCTCCTCGACGCGGGCTGGGAACAACAACCGCCCCAGCACGGCACGGTAGAGACCACCGGTCTGGACGGGCTGGTCGGCGCGAGCATCGACATCGTCAGCACCGGCTCCGACGCCGAAGTGGTGACGCTGTGGGCCGGCCCCGAGCACAGGAGCGTACGCGCACAGGCGAACTTCACCGCCCGCACCCCCAAGCACCTGATCGCCGCCATGGCCGCCTCCTTCGTCGGACCGGACCCCATCGCCCGCTACCAGGCCGAACTGCGCCCCCACCTGGCCCAACTCGTCCAGCTCACCCCCATCAAGCCACCCAAGCCTGCCGTGCCCACCCCGCTTGACGTCCAGCAGACTGCCGCCCGCCGTCGTCCGCCCGCCCTCGGCACGCGCAGCGTTCCCCGCTGGAGCACCACCACCCTCCCACCCGCCACGCCCGGTGCTGCCCTGTCCGCCCGCCGCCGCTGAAGAAACCGCCCATGCCGATGCCGAGTGACCCCTTCACCCACCTCGACCCCGACCAGCAGGTGAAGGTCCTGCCCCGCCACCTGGCCGGTCCCGGACCCCTCGACCTCACCACGGTCTGGCCCTTCCCCAAGGACTGGGTCGTGCGCCAGGCCGACGACGGCGCCGCCTTCGCCAGCAGCCCCTGCCTGCGCCTGTTCACCACCCTGGCACCCGACCCCGACCAGCCCCGCAAGGGGACATGGACGGTCACCGCCCACAGCGCTCCGTTCGGCCCCGCCACCTGGCAGGTCACCTTCGACGCCACCACCCCCGCCGAGTTGCTGCACGACTTCCACACCGAACTGACCGACCTCTACCTCCAAGACAGCAGCCAGGACCATCTGTTCCAGGACCACACCCCACCGCACGAGGCGTACGCACTGCTCCTCGCCCGCGGCTGGGGGCACGAGGTCAAGACCGACGGCACCCAGCTCTTCCGCGACCCCCAGTCCCTCGGCGTCGTCCGGCACCGCTACGCCACCCCGAGTACAGACACCCCCCTGTGGTCGGCCTCGGGCGGGCACCCGGGCGAGCCCTACTGGCGCGCACGATTCACCCGCGGTACCCCCACCACCCTGGTCGCCGCCTTCACCGCCTCCCTCGTCTCCACCGAACCGGCCAGCCGCGCGGTAAAGGACATCCCGCTCCCCACCCGACACCAGCTCTACGTCGCGGCAACGACCCCGGCACAGCAGACATCCGTCTCTACCCCGCTTCCTGCGTCTCCACCGCGCCCTGGCCCGGGCCGGACCCGCTGACCGACCGCTGCCTCCGGGCATCCTGCCCTGTACCTGGAGAGTTCCCTCTTGCACACCCGAACCGCCCGCTTCCTCTCCGCGGCGGCTCTCTCTGCCGCCGCCACCGGTTCTCTGGCCTGGGCCCCGGCTGCCTCCGCGCAGATCCACGATCCGATCCCGTCCGCCTCCACCACACCCGCCCCGCGCAACGCCACCGCGAGCGGAGTAGTCACCCTCCTCAAGAAGGACCCGGGCGGCGAGATCCTGGCGGGCGCGGCCTTCACCCTCTACGACTCCACGGGCAAGGAGGCCGGGAGCGGGACGACCGACACCGGGGGCCGCCTGTCCTTCAGGGACCTGGTACCGGGCGTCTACCGGCTCAAGGAACGTGAAAGCAACAGCCCGATGCACGGCGTCGTCGAGGACCAGGACGTCATCGTCACCCCCGGCAGCGACACCCCGATCACGATCATCGACCCGTTCAAACCCGCGGCCGTTCTGCTCAAGGCCAAGGACGGCAAGAGCGGCAAGCCTCTGCCCGGCGCCACCGTCAACATCGGCACCGGCGACAAAACCCTGCTGACCCTCACCACCGGCCACTCGGGTACCGCGAGTGCCAAGCTGCCGGTCAACACCCGTGCCAGCACCGTCTTCTGGACCAAGCAGGCCAAGACGCCGACCGGATACGAGCTGCCGAGGGGGCGAAGCGGCTTCACGGCCAAGCCCGGCGACCACGTCACCGTGCCCCTCACCTACGCCGCAACCCACACCACACCGACAAAACCGGACCCCACCCGCACGCCCGCCAAAAGGCCCACCGAAAAGCCCCACGCGACGCCGATAGAAAAGTCCACCGAAAGGCCGACGGCCAAGGGCGCCGACGAGCACGCAGATCAGCCTTCTGCGAAGCCGACCGGCACTGCGAGTTCCGGTGCGGGCGCAGCGGGCACCGCCGCCTCGGCACCCGCTGGTTCCCTCGCGCACACCGGGGCCGACGCCACCTGGTGGCTGGTCGGTGGCGCCGGCCTGCTCCTCGCCACAGGCACAGGCGCCCTCATCACAGTGCGCCGACACCACACGGAGGACGCCACCAACGACGACAACGCCCAGTAGCTACCCCACCAGCCTCACCAAGCCCCCGGAATCAACCGATTCCGGGGGCTTCGTCATGCCTCACCCCGAGCCGCCGATAGCTCCCTGGCCGGCTCTCGTCCACGTTGGGGCATGCCACGCCGCGGCAGCCGCACCCGACTAGGCTGCCGCAGTGACCAAGCCCCCTGCCCTGCCCGGAGACCCCACCGAGCTGCACCTGCACATCTCGTACAACGACGAACTGGGTGACACCCCACACGCCGACACCCTGGAGCGGTGGAATGTGGCCGTCCTGCACCGACGTCGTACACACCGGGACGACAGGGGCCCGGGAACGGTCGCGGATTGTGACGGCACGGACTGCCTCTCGTGCACGGTCGAGGAGGCCGCCGCAGGCTCGATGACCTTCTACCGGGTGCATCTCGACCGCAGCCGCAGCGGGTACGCGGCGATGGCGGAGGAGTCGGAGGACCTCTACGAGATCGCGCAGGCCGTCCTTGATCCCGCTACTGGGTACTACACGGAGGAGTTCAGCGAGCAGCTTGAGTACACCGGCTCTGCTCTGCTGGTCATGGACCGTGTCACCTTGGAACGGCCCTGGCGGGGGCACGGCATCGGCGCGGCCCTTGCTGCCGAGGCCATTCACCGGCTGATGCTCGGCGCCCGGGCTGTCGTATGTTCGCCCGGAGTCTCCGACCTGAGCGGTACCCGGTTGCGCGACCAGGGGGAATGGGACCGTGTAGTGGGCAAGATCGCTGGCGGCTGGGAGCTCATCGGATTTCGTCGCTTCAGGGACACCCTGTATTTCCTGTCGCCTGCCTGGCCGGACGTCGAGGAGGAGCGAACCGCGCTGCGCCGCAAGTTCTTGCGAATCGAGGCAGCCTGGGCGGCGCAGTCGAGCAGCCCGCCATGAGCACCGAGTAGCCGCAGCCCGGCAGTTCGTGTCCTTTGCCATCCAATCGAGTCGTTTGACAGTCAATCTAGTCGCGCGAGGAGAGCGTGCCTGCGTGCAGGGGCGTTACCTGCGACGACGGGTCATGTAAGACGCGCCTGCTGAAATCTCAGGAGATCTGGTCCGGGATTGTCGGGTTGCGGATGAAGGGAGTGATCGCCGCAGCGGTGAGCGGGGAGGACAAGTACGCTCCGAAGGTATGGAAGTCGATACGGCCCATCGGAGTGTCGGCGTGCTGGTCGACGGGGAATCGGTCGCCGAGCCGACGAGGAATCGCCACCAGGTCGCCTGTGTCGGCGAGGTTCACCCAGTATCGGACCCCGGCAGGTCGGGCACCCCGATCGGCGATGGGTGCGGGCACCAGGTGATCGAAGATCCCACCCGGCAGGCCGAGGGGGGAGCCCAAGGTCACGAAGCAGTCCACGGTCAGTTCCGGGTGAGCATGGAGAGCCTCGTACGCGACGACCGAGCCGAGGGAGTGCGCCAGCACCACGCGGGGGCGTACCTGTCGGATCGACTCGGCCACGGTGGACTGGGCGGCAGCCCGTACCTGCGGAAGGTGGAGGTAGCGGCGGACCTCACCCGCCATCTGGACGGCGAGCCGAATGACCGTCCCGATCGGGATGTTGCGGCGTAGGGAAACCCAGGACAGGATCTGCCGCAGTGGTGCAGTCATCAGTCCCTGCCGTTCCTGGAGGGTGGGTGACCCTAGGGCCAGCGCCCAGGCGATGACGAACGATTGTTCTCGTTCGTCGATGGCATGTACGTCCGGCACGGCAGCCTGCCGCTCCGCGGCGTGGGTGTGGTGAGCGTAGTACGCGGCGTGCAGGGCAGGGAGCCGGTGGTCAGCCAGCCCAGCGGTCGTGAGCCCATGCTGAAGCCTGAGCCGCCACTGCCCTGCTAGTTCGGTAGCCGCCTGTTCCGGCGAGCGGCCGCTCAGGTGGTTGCCGATGCCGTGCACTGCGACGATCGTCACTGCTCTGGTCCTTCCTCCACGTGGCAATGAACGGAGTACGCCGGGAATCGCCACGGGCCGCCGTTTGTCACGCCGTTGACCTTGGTGATCTCGTACCAGTGTGCTTCCAGCCACACGACCTCAAATCCGTCGGGCGTGAGTATGTCGACGAGAGCATCGTGAAGTTCGGCCGTCGTCGCAGTGATGGGGCGGGCGCAGACCAAGCTGGAGGAGGGCGGCTGTCCTCCCTCCCACTCGCTGACTGTGTGCAACTCCCACCCGTCTGCGCGGGCATCGCCACATAGCAGTTCGCCCGGCAACCACGCCAGGACGTGGGTGACGTGGACGGCCGGCCGCGTCGGACGGGGTGCCGACGCCGATGCGGCCCAGGCGAGGGCCGTGACATAACCGGCCTTGCTGCCTATCAGCACGCCGTTCTCGTAGGGGGCGATCGTGTGCACCTGATCGGGTACTGGGGCCGGAGGTCCGAGTGGATCACCGGATTCGGCATCCCACACCTGGACCTCCGCCTCGTTGACCGCGGCCACGAGTACCGGCCTGCCGTTCACTTGGCTGACCGTCATCACCCGAGGGCCAGCCACGGGGACGGAGCCCACGAGTGAGGCCGTCGCAAGGTCCCAGATACGCACCTGATCGTCGTCCGACGATTGCTCGGCAGCGAAGAGACGCCCGCCTTGCATCGCGATCGCTCCGATCCGGTCCAGCGTGATCGATTGCCGCAGAGTGCTGTCGACCACGGACCAGAGACAGACTCTGCGTTCGTTGTGGACGCTGATCAGGAGAGACTCGCCGCCGATGTCGCCTGCGACCAGCTGCGTGACCGGCCCCTCCGCTCCGGCGAGGACGTGGGAAGGCGACTCCTTGGTCGTGTCCCACACATGGATACTGCCGTCGGCCCCGCCAACCATGGCCCACACCGAATCGCCGTGCGGCACGGCGGCCAGTGCGGTGGCCGGGTCGGGGAGGTGAATCGTCGATTCCAGGGCATCCTCACGGACATTCCAGGTGTCGAGCTCGTTCTCCGTGGTCACGGTGACAACGTAGGACGCGTCGCCAACGGCCACGGCGGCGGCATGGCTGAGCGCGCCCAGGTCGGTCAGCTCGTGCTCCTGGGCGCCGGTGCTCAGGTCCCAAGCCTTGATCTCGCCAGACGCGAGTTCGGCGCTGAGGGTGAACTCCGAGCCGCCGAGCCGTATGGTGCCGAGGATTGCAGCGTGGTCCCAGTGGTTTTGCCCGTGTCCGAACCGCGGGCAAACGTCGAGGTCCCACACCCTCATGTTGCCGTCGCGATGGGCGGTCAGCGCGAGCTGAAAGCGGTCGACATAACGGATGTCTGCGAGTGCCAGCCCGCGGTCTTCGGGCATCGTGACGACGTAGACGGTCTCACCGTCCCCTCTCACCGCATACATGCCGGGGTGGTAGGCGATGAGGGAGAACAGCGGGAGGCGCACGTTGGTGGGCTGGATCCGCACCTCCTGGAGCGGTCCCTCCGACGAGACGGTGACGGGCCGCTCATCCAGATTCCGCAGCACCTTCGGCCCACGTCCCTGGGGCTCGGCGGAAACGCAGTGGAAGGCGAGGGATCCGTCTGCGGACTCCACACCGAGCAGCGAAGTGATGGCGGCGTCCCCAGCTTCGACAGTGTCGAGGACCCTGCCGAACGACTCGCCGAGCAGGCCGATCAGGCTGATCTCACCACTGACCCGACCGACCGCAAGGGACGTTTCGTCGCCGGTGCCGACGACTGTCAGGGCTGAGACCCCCGTGCCGTCGAGGTGCGCTTCGGCAACGATCGCACCCGTGGCGAGATCGTGCAGCCGGAGAGCGTTCCGGTCAGTCACCAAGGCAACGACCACCCGCTCCTCCAGATCCACGATCACCATTTGCGCAATGGCATCCTTGTTTGTCCGGAGTGTCGAGGAATATCGGAGGACCGCGCCGGCACGGCTCGGTGTGATGTCCCACGCTTGGAGGGAGCCGTCGGTGCCGCCGAACACGGCGAGGAGCCGTCGACCGACAACTCCCAGTGCCAGGGCCGACACTGTGGCGCCCAACTCATCCTTGCTGATGACGTGCAGCAGGGACTCCTCAGGCAAGCCCGTACTCCAGCGCGTGCAGAGCTGAGCCTGTCCGTCCTGAAGATGGTGCGCCAGTCCGGCCGCCCGGTAGGTCACAAGGCTCTGCTGAAGCCTCGCACGCCGTGTCTCCAGCAATCCGTCCTGGCCGAAGAGGCCGCCGCGACCGAATGCCTTCCGGTACGCGGCTCCGGCCCGCCGAGCTGTGGGGGTTTTCGTCCGGTGAACGGCTTCCCAGATGCTGTTGTGGTCGGCACGGACTAGGTACTCCGGGTCCAGGAACAACTGGTCGACTGCGGACCCTCCAGGTACAGCGACGGCATGCTCCATAAGATGTCGCAGCAGATACGGTGCGGCGAGGTCCCAGCGAGGCCCCAAAGCGGCCCACCGTCCGGGGACGGCCGAGAACAGCTCGTGGAAGAGCTTGTCGGCGAGCCCGTCGAGTTCGGTCCCCGCTTCACGAAAGTGTTCGGTGATCGCCTCGTGGAAGAACCGGTAGAGCTGACGTCCATCCGCGTCGATGTTCGTCCGCAGATAAAAACGGGCGAGAGCCAGCTTTTCGCGGGCCTCGCTCGGGGTCAGCGGGCGGAATTCCTGTCCTGCGGCCCTGGCGGCAGCGGTGGCCGCTGCCGCCACAAGCTCCAGCGGCATACCCTGACCCCGCGCTTGTGCCAGCCCCACCATCAAGTGCCGCATCCACGGGTCGCCGTCCAGCGTAGTCCGCAGGTGCAGTTCGAGCAGGTGCGGCAGGCTCTGCGGCAACCGGGCGACCGCCTCTGCAGGATTCAGGGGTACACCGGTCCGCAGGAAGTCGGCGAAGAGCGCTGCGACTAGGAAGGTGCTGCGATCGCGGCTATGAACGATCGCGGTGGCAACCGCACGGGCTACGGACTCACGGAGGGCCTGGTCGCTGTAAGCGGGTGCGCTGTACAGAATGTCGGCGATGTAGGTCGTGAGGTCGTTCGCGAGGTCCTCGACATTGGAAGAGGTGTCCAGGTCGAGCAGCATCCCGCGGGCACCGGCTGCCTCGTAGAACAGGTGGCTGTCCGTCGGCGGCGGGCGCATTCCCACGAGCGCCCGGAAGGCGGGGCGGCCGTCAGAACGGAGCGTACGTAGGAGCTCGGGTAGCAGATCGTCGACGATACGGTCGCTCTCCATGGCTTCGTCAACGGCATCGAGGATGAGTACCACCGGTTCCGGCAGGTCTTGGGCGATGCGTTTGAGTTCGTCCAGAGCTTGCTCACTGGTAGCGGCGGCCGGCTCGGCGTCCTCGGGGGTCAGTTGAACGATGATCGAAGCGATCACCTCGTCCGTGCTCCGGTGCCGGGCATGGACCGCGACAAGAGTCGGATATCGACGCTCCGGGCGGTACCGAGCAGGAATGCGGCCAACCAGCACGGTACTCAGCTCGGCGAGCTGGTTGTGCGCAAGGAAGACCGTCACCCCCAGCAGCGCCGACTTTCCGGCCCCGGGGCTTCCGGTGACCAGCAACAGGGGTTCGTCGCTAGCCAACCAGAAGCGAATCTGGGTCAGCTCACGGGCCCGCCCGGTGAATAGGCAGCCTGTCATCGTAGCGGCGTCGTCCAGGCGGCCGGACGCCCGGGTGAGGAAGTGCACCGGGTCTAGACCGGGGTCGAAATCCGCAGCCAGTTCCCGAACTGCCAACCGCAGGCGGCTTCGAAGTCTCTGCCAGCCGTCAGTGCTGAACGCGGGGTTGGCGAAGAACTCCGGTACCGGCAACGCGGCGGCCCGGCGCGGCGAGTGCATTACGGTCTGCGGATACCCCTCGCCGAGGCGGACCAGTTCCCGCGCGATCTCGTCAGCAACAGCCTCCACCGGCACGTGGGACAAAGCCGGAGAGATATCCCAGTGCCCCCGGCGGAGCCGCTCCAGAGCCAGAGCCGTGGCCTTGGTGAACCGCGCGTCGAAGGCACTCTCGTCCGCCGTGCAGGCCGCAATCACCCAGGTCCTTCGGTCGCCCTCGGGAACGTCCTGGAACAGCTGGTAGTCCGTCGCGGCCCCCGCTCCGCAAACATCGAGCAAGAACAGGACGGGAGATTGGTCGGAGCCGTGCTCGACCTCATTCAGCCATCGGCCGACATCGATCGCCGACTCCGGGAGCTCGGTCGGACGGCTGTCGTGTACGGGCAGGTACAAGACCCGGCCACGAGAGACCCCGTGACCGGCAAAGTGAACGATACGCGGCTGGCCCGCCGCATCGTGCCGCAGCTGCCGCCAGCTTTCCTCAATGCTGACCCGGTCCGCGTCGATCACCGGTTCACTGACGTGCAGCCCGTCGAAGCGCGAGAGCACCGTGGCGAGTTCACGCACCTGCGGTTCAATCGACGGCAGCGGAGGCAACCCTTCCGACGTGGGGCTCCACTCGCCGTCGACCGTGCTCTCAAAGGCCCCAACTCCGAGCAGAAGTGCTCGAATCATCATCCCCCCGTGCCCGTGCGATTCAGTCTCCAGGCTATCGGGATCAAGGCTGCTCACCCCTCACGGCTGGATGCACTGTCACAGAAGCCGAAACGGCTGGGTTCGCTGACAAGCGCCTCGATTGGATGGCAAAGGACAGTTCGCCGGGGGCAGACAGGAAAGATCGCCAAAGGGCTGGTGGAAGCAGCAGGGTCATGTCAACGTGGACGACCTTCCTCGAAAACCCCAGGTCAAAGAGGTGGCTCCGGTGACCGTGGACGCGTCCGCGCCCGGCTGCCGCATGAGCTTCGCCACCGATACACCGAAGGAGATACGTCTTGGCCCCGGAGCTGACCGTCGGCGACCTGCTGGAGAGTCTGTCCGCCAGCGACCGTGAGGTGGTGGTTCGTCTGTGGATCAACCCCTTCGCCCGCACGGCCCGCCGTATCGGCGGCGTGGTTGCCACGCGTGATGATGCCGATCGGCCGGTGGTGTTCGTGGCCGAAGCCAAGGACACCGAGCTGCTCGCCACCCTGCCGGAGACGACCGTCGGTAGCCTGCTCGACCAGTTGTCGGCCTGCGACCGTGACGCATTCGTGCAGCTCGCCCTCAACCCCGACTTCCCGATGGCCCACCGCTCCGGCCCTCTGCTTGCTGACCGCGACGAACAGGGCCGTCCGATGCTGTTCCTCACCGAGCCGGAAGAGGCCGAGCAGTTCGGCCCGCTCCTTCCCGACGTCGCGGTCGCCCTGGGCTGGCACGCACCGACCCAGGCCCCGCCGCGCTGGCGGCGCGCTGCCCGGCCCGACGGCGGGCAGTGAATCATCCCCGCACCCCATGGAGGCGCCCCTGTACCCGCACCCTCCCTCTGACCGTTCCTACCCCTGCTCGCCGGATGCGGTGCGCTGGGTCACCCCGCGCCATCTGGCCGGGGACGACGACGTTCTTGCCGAGCGGATCGGCGATACGCTGACCGCACTGGGCTGGCGGATGTGGCCGACCGCCCGCGACACTCTGCTGTATGTCAGCCCGGACGCGCTGCGCGGCGCCGAATGGATCCTGGCCGCCAGCCCGTTCACCCTCGGCGGCCTGAGCGTGGCCCTGCAGATCTCCGCACGCCCCGACGCCGCCAGTGCGGTGGTGCAGTGGAACGCGTACTTCACCACCGGCGTGCCGCACGAGGTCCTGCACGACTTCCTCCTCGCGCTCGACGCCGGCGCGGCGCCCGACACCGGCTTCGAAGAACCCGAGGCGGTAGTGGCGGCGCTGCGCGCGCAGGGCTGGATCCCCGACGCGGACCGCCCCCGCACCGCCGCCACGGACCCCGGCTTCGCCTCGCACGTCTCGCTGGAGATGCTGCCGGACCTGATCGCGGACGCCGACCTGCGGGAGGACCTGCTGGGCTGGCAGGCATGGGCCGAGCCCATCTTCGGCGCCCCCTACCTGTGGTGCGCGAACTTCAGCCCCAGCGTCCCCAACGAGCTGGTCGCCGTCTTCGCCGCCTCGCTCGCCTCCCCGGCACCAGTGGCACGCCACCGCCTGCCCCAGAGCGCCATGAAGCGCCTCACCATCGTGAACCGCGCCTGACAGCAGGGCCCAGCCATCGCGCCGGGCCTTGCCCCGTCCTACCCGGGCTACGGGCACGCCTCGAACCTCTGGCAGAGGCTGCCCGTCACGAACCGCCCCACGCTGGTCAGACTGTGCGCTGCAAGCGCTGTGGCGCCGCCGGGATATCTGCCTGGTGCCTCGACTGCCCCGAGCGGGCCGCCAGCTCTTCGGCCAGCGAAGGGGCACTGCTGCGACGACGAGTGTTGCCCTCGCCACCGACCACGACGGGCTGCGCGCCGCACGCGCCTGACCCTTCTGCTCTGCTGTCTACCTCCATGGAGGTTCGTTGTCCCTGCCGCTGATCCGGCTCGCCATCGGCCGTACGAACGGCATCGCCCACTACGGCGTCCTGCTCGACGCCACCGGACCGATGACGGTGTGCGCCACCCGAAACCGACGGGTTCCCGGATTCCGGAAGTAGAACGGCCACGAACTCACCGCAGCAGGACTGCTATGACGGGCAGCCTGCAGCGGGTTCGTGGCCGTTCTGGGGGTCCTTGGCTCAGCGGGCACTGCGTCGAGGTAGCGCTTGATGCCGGACACTAGACGGAGCTTGTCCGGGATGCCCGACTTCCGAACCAGTACTGGCCACCTCACCCTGGAGCCCCCGGGACCGGCTAACCTCACCAGGTACAGCTCTGCGTGAAGTCTCAGCCCAAGTCGGGCATTACCAGCAGCGAAGTGTGCACACTGTCCAGATGAGCCACCAGGACAAGCTCGGCAAGATCTTCGGATCCGTTGCGCGACAAATGCAGGAACGCTTTGAGTGCACGAAGGGCGTGGTCCGGCACAAGGGGCTGAAGGGGAAGGCCGCCGAGAGGAATGTGGTCGCCTCGTATCTCGACCAGTACCTGCCGGGGACCGTCGACGTCCGACAGAACGTCGAGATCATCAGCAGCGCAGGTGAGCATTCCACCGAGTGCGACGTGGCCATCTGCGACGCTTCAACCCCACCTCTATGGTCCGACGAGGCCGAGCTCGTCCCGGTCGAATTCCTGCATGGCCTGATCGAGGTCAAGTCGGTTCTGAGCACGGACGGACTCCGTGAGACGTGGCGGAAGACCGCCGCCGTCAAGCGCTACGCGAAGACCGCGTGGATCCGCAAGCAGACCCCGGAAGTCTTCCACCGCGCCATCCAGGCATACGGCAAGCAGTTCGACTACTTCCCCACAGCGGGCTTCCTCTTCGCCTACACCTCGTCCGCGACGCTGCAGAGCCTGGGCAACGTCATGTGGGAACTCGCGCAGGACACCGAACCCGAGCACCGCCTGGACGGCGTTTGGATCCTCAACAAGGGATCGATTACCTGGGTTTCATCAACATCCGGCGAGTGGCTCACCGCTCAGGCCGGCGAGCCCTGGATGCGTCTTCTCACGCCCCCTCCCGGTGGATCGCCGCTGCCTCTGATGACTATGCAACTGCAAGGGGTCTTCCAGTCCGTGTTCATGCGGCCCTTCCGTATCGGTGACTACATGGGGGACCTGCCCTTCGGTACCGGGCACATCATCGGCCCCGAGAACCCCACGCTGATGCCGCCATGGCTCACGGACACCAGCCCAAATGCTGGCCGCGATAACACCTGAGAGCCTCGAACTCTCGACGGCCAAGCCTCCTGGCGCTTATTACCATGTACGCCGAGGGCTGCGAGCCGGGAGGTAGCCGGTTTCCGGCTGCGCGACCTCGCCGCACGGACCGCTTAGTCACTCTCGACCAAAAGCTTCCGCACAAGCGGAGGAGCCGAGCCCGCGACACGCCCGGCAGAGTCCGACCACGCAACTTCCGACCACTACCTTCAGTGAGGAAGGCTCCGAAACTGCGGTGCGGCAGTCCAGCTGGGTAAGTTCGGATAAAACCAGGTTGGCGCGCTCGACCTGGTACTGAACGCCGCCGTGTTGTGGACGACCCGCTACCGGGACGCCGCGGTCACCACGCTGCGGGCGCTGCCCGCCGGCCAGCGCGAGCACAACGTCCTGGACGAGGACGTGGCCCGGCTCTCCCCGCTCAAGCACGCGAACCTCAACTGCCGGGGCCGCTACAGCTTCCGCCCCTCCCTACCTGCGGGCGACGGGTTGCGTCCCCTACGCGCCTCGCGTGGACGCGCTCGGTGATGCGGACGACTACTACAGCACGGGGGTGATTTGAGTCGGAGCCGCTGATTTCAACGGGTCAAGACGCCATCGTGGCGGGTAGCACCCATGAAGGCGCATTCTGCGTTGTGCTGCTGGGGGAGGAGCAAGTGGGGGGTCTGGGGGAGCCGGGCGACGTTGCTACAGCCGAACGGGACGACGTCGAGCTAATCGCCGTGGATGCGGGCGGCCAGCGGATCTACCTGTCCGTACGGCAGGACCAGCCAGGGCAGGAGTCGGCAAGGAGAACTGGGGCCGAGGACGAAGAAGAGGAGATCGGCGCCCGGCGGCCGGGCCGTCCCCGACTTGAGCAGCTGCTGGACGGGCTTGCGGGATTCGCCCAGGAGATCGCTAGCAGGCTCCAGAGCACCGACGCCTCGAAAGTCAGCGTGCAGTTCGGCTGCGAGGTGATAGTGGAGTCTGGCCAGTTCGTCGCCGTGATCGGCAAGGCGTCTTCGAAGTCGACGATCACGGTCGGGCTGGAATGGGACAAGCCGACACCGTGAGTCCGCGATGACCAGACTGGAAGATCTGCTGCACGAGGCGACCCTGGAGCTGGAGTCCCGTGTACGCGGCGGCGGGGGCGTGATCGAGGGAACCGGGTTCCTGGTCGCGCCGGGGATCGTGGCCACCTGCGCGCACGTTCTCGCCGACCGCCGAGAGGAACTGCCCGGCACCGTTGAGGCCCGGACCGCCACAGGCCGCGAGCTGGTTCTCGAAACGGCGCCGGAGTGGTATCTGCGGGAGCGTGCGGGCGGGTTGGACCTGGCGTTCCTGCGCGCTCCGCTGGACGCCGGGCCACACGTGCTGCTATCTGGCGTAGTCCAGACGGGCGAGACAATGTGTACGTGGGGGCACCCGGCCGGCAGGTTCCGAGCTGGGCAATCGGCGCTGTTCACCGCGCAGGGTGCCTCCCGGCTGCGCGCGGTCGATGCTGGTGGTCGCCCACTGGGCGATGAGTGGCAGCCGGAGCGCGTGTTCGGTACCCCAGTAGGCGGCGGGTACAGCGGCAGTGCAGTGCTCAGCCGCCGTACCGGCGCGGTGTGCGGCATGCTGTACTCCCACAAGGCGGGCAGCGCACACCTGGTGTCTGCCGCCGACATCCTGACCGCCCTGCCGCAGGTCACTCAGGTCCAATCCGATCCGGCCTGTAACACACGATGGCTGGGGCAGCTCGACGACGAGCAGATGTGGATCGGCGGCTGGTCCTATCCGGGGCCGCGGCTGCGCGCCTACCTGGACGCCGCCATCCTCGTGGCGCGGGAGCACCCGTACCCAGGTGTGGTGCCGGGCACTCGCCCCCCGCCGTTGACCGCAGTGCACCTGCGCCAACACGCCCGGCAAACGCATGCTGACGCTGGCTCCAGCGCTGGACTTCCGGCGGACGCTTTCGATGCTCTGACAGTGCCAGCCGAGGACATCCTTGAGCGGGAGGAGGACGCCCTCGTGATAGCCGGGCCAGGGGGTGGCAAGTCCACCCTGCTGCGCACCGGACTGGTCAGTTTGGCCGAGCGCTGGCGCACGGACCACACCAGCCGACTGGTCCCGGTGTGCTTGTCGGCCACCGCCCTCGCTGCGCCCGGTTCATTGCACGAAGCTATCGCCCATGAGGTGAAAAGGGACCTGAGTACGGCAGCTCCAGCACCGGACTGGCCGCCGCAGTTCTTCAACACCGAACCGCTGCGCGGGGTGCGCTGGCTAGTGATGGTCGACGGCCTGGACCAAATCACGGACCCCGAAGCCCGCCGGAACCTCGTCACCAAGCTTAAGAACGCGTCCGCCCGGCCCGGCTCGCCCTACCGGTTCATCGCGACCACCCGTCCGCTGTCCCTGTCGGAGCAGCAGTCTGCACAGCTGACGAAGCGGGAGTCTGAGGGCTGGCCAGAGCGGCGCTACGAACTGCTGCCCTTCACTGCCGAGGACCTGAACCGGTTCGCCCAGCAGTGGTTCACCGCTCTAGAGCTGCCAGACCCCGGACGCACTGCCTCGGACTTCAGCAGCGAACTGCAACGGCGCCACCTTGAAGGTCCAGCCCGGACCCCGCTGATGGCGACCGTGCTGTGCCAGCTGTACAGCATGGACCCCGAACGGGTCCTGCCCGCTAGCCGGGGTCAGATCTACAAGCACTTCATGGACCTGCTGTACAGGCGCCAGCGCTCTGCCGGGCTACGGGCCCAGACCCGAACCACCCTGCAGGAGTGCGGGCAAGAGGCCCTCGACGCGGCGGATCAGATGCTCACGCAGTTGCAGAACATGATCGCCTTCCTGGCCGCTGAACGGCGCCTCGGCAACACCACGCCGACGCTCGACCTCATAGCTTCCCAACCAGACGCCGCACGGCCGGAGTGTGTTCCCGAGGCTGAATGGACGATGTTCTTGGCGGAGAGCCTGCGCAGCAGCGGGCTACTGACGGTACGCGAAGGGGAGGCCGCCTTCCTGCACCCGACCCTTGAGGAATACCTGGCTGCCTGCCACACCACACGCAACGGACCGGCCCGAGCTCAGGCGCACGAGGTACTCAACCGGCTCACCAAATATTCCTCTGGGGAGCGCATCCGGCCCTTCGCGCCGGAACAGTGGGCACACCGACGCTGGGGGACAAAGCCAGAAGATTCTGACTCCTTCGTCGGCTTCCTCCTCGACCTCAGTTACGCCGAGACCACCGACGCACTCCAGGTCGAAGAAGGTCTCCTAACTCTCGCCATGCAGGGACTGGAGGGTGCTGAGTTCGTCGTCAGGCAGGCACGGCTCGGAACTCGCATTCCGGGCCATGTCGCCAACGCCGTCACCGACACCCTCACAAAGCTTGCCAGTAACCGTTGGCTCGCCCGCTTTCAACGCATGGACGCAGCCACAGAGCTTGCTTGGTTCGACCACCAGCGCGCCACTGACCTCCTGACCCGCCTCGCCTGCGAGCACGACCTAAATTTCCAGGATCGCATTGAGGTGGCGGAAAGACTGTTTGAGCTCGATCAGGAGCGCGGCACCGACCTCTTGGCCCGCCTCGCCCGCCAGCCCGGCCTCGCCCGCCAGACCGGCCTGGGAGCGCCGGGCTTCGCAACGCGTGGCCTCGCCCGCAAGCTCGGCAACCCGCATGGTGCGGAATGCATTATGGCGGCGCTAGGAGTAGCCAAGCTTGATCATGAACGTAGCGCGGACCTCCTGGCTTTCCTGGCGCGGGAGCGCGGCCTGGGCGGGGAGGAACGCAAACTGGCGGCGGAAATACTGACCGAGCTGGATCAGGAGCGCGGCGCGGAACTCGCCCGTGATGGCGGCTACGGCCTTCCGGAACGCCGCCACGCCGCCGAAACGCTGATCAAACTTGATCAGGAGCGTGGCGTCGAGCTCCTGGACCTCCTGGCCCACGATGACAGCCTCGACGGACTCCAGGTTTGGGCAGCTTTGGCCCTGTTCGAGCTCGATCACCAGCGTGGCGCCGACATTCTGGCTCTGCTCGCGCGCGACCGAACTCAACCCTGGCGGGGGCGCCGCAAGGCGGCAGCAGCGTTGCGCGCCAACAGGCACCGCGGTTCGCATAAATGACCACCTATGAAACACCGAATCGCAGCCGAGCGGCGAACAGCCTCGTGCAGCACAGCCCTAAGCACCACGCTCAGCTGCATGCCGGTTGGTTCGCCCCTCATTGACGGCGCCCCTGACGCCCAGTGTGATGGGCATCACGGAATGCATTCCAAGATTCTTTGCCGGAACCGGGCTGCGCCGAGACCGAAGGCTGAGACTGAACCCCGCTGCCGGAAGGAACCGCCGCCCGTGATCTCTATCGGCAAGCCCTCTGCGCCTCCTCGGGGTGCAGGAGAGCCGCCCTCTTGGCCTACGCAGTTCACCCTGACTCCCCGTGCCGGCTTCGACGGGCCGTCACAGCTCCGCGACTTTCGCGCCCTCCTGCAGACACGGCTCGTGCTGGCGCTCGGGGAATCCGGCCAATCCCCGGCCCTGGATTGGGTCGCCAACCACGTCCTCGGCCTTCGAACTGGAAACCTGTGGCGTGAAGCCGTGTCGACTGCACTGATGGGCGACTGGGCTGAGCACCGGGGGACCGAGGTCTACGTGCACGGCAGCATCGCTGATCTGCGCGCGCAGGCCCGCACGATCCACCAGCAGCTGAGGCCGCTGTGGCGGCGCCGGGCGGGTGGCTCGCGGGTGGTGCTGCTCGACACTCCGCTGGGGCATGAGGTGACGCTCTACGACTTGGTGGCGGGAAGCCCCACCCCGCCGGAACTGGCCCTCGGCGCGCTGCCCGACGATCCCCGCCTCACCGCCGTCCTCAACGCGCTCACCCCCGCCGAGCGCCGGGTGGCCTTGGCTTGGGCCCACCCGGCCGTAGCCACCTGGGCCGAGGCGGCCCTCGCTGCGGGGGCGGCGGATCCGGTCAAGGCTGGCGAGCGGGTACGGCGCAAGCTCAAGCGACTCGGCCAGCAGCAGGTCGTCCGTGCCCAAGCCGCTCGACTCCCGCGGGACGGTGCCCAGTGAACCAGGGCCGGGATCGCGCGGTTCTCATCCGGATGCCCAGCGCGTCCGCCACCGCCGCCGTGCTCAGCAACGGTTCCGCCACCACCCTGCTCGTCGGCGGCGCAGTTCCCGCTAACTCACCCCTGGTGTGGCCACTCGTTGTCCTCGCACTCGGATCCATGGCCTACGACCTCGGGGCCCGAGCTCTGCGCCGGACGAGCCAGTAGCGTCTTGCGTCGGATCCCGGCGATCCGACGCAACACGCACCCGTGCGGCACTACGGGCCGTACCGGGAGACTGTCTGCCCGTGTTGTCGCCGAGCTCGCACGCGGCTTGGTGCCCGACGTGTTCGAGGAGCGCCGCAGTGATCCGGTGTGCTACACGCGCGACGTCCTAACGATTCGCGACAAGTTCCTCCCCACCTTGCCCGTGCGGGCAGTGTCAGGCGGCCTGGCCGAGGCTGGCGGCGGTCAGGTCCTGCTCGCGCAGCGGGGCGCAGCCGAGGTCGAGTTTCGGATCGTACGCCTCGGGCTGGATGCCGAGCTCATGCCTGAAGTACTCGTCGACCCGGTTGATGTGCTCGGTCAGGTACGGCGAGACATGGGCCAGGTCCTCCTGGGCGATCTCCCCCTTCGTCCAGCAGCTGCCGCACGATCTCCGCAGTGTGTCGCGTATCTCGGTCAGACCCCATACGCTCCCGGCGACCACACGCAATCACATCAGGACCGACCTCAGCGGAGAGTACGCGCCGCGACACCTCAACATGACGTCAAGCTGACTGATGGGCCTCACCGTTTCGCTCCGGAGGGCGGCGGTTCTCTACGACCAACCAGCCAACTGCTCCACCTTGGATGGCACGGATCATGTCCAGGTTGTGGTGATAGATCTGCGACCCGAGCTTGGTCAGCAGCACATCGTTGATCCGCTCGCGGCTCGCCGTACCAGGGTCGTTGTCGAACCGTCTCCACATGGCCTCCACGGCCTGGCCCAGCTCGACGAAGGCTGCCCCGATCCTGTAGTCGAGACGATCTCGGAGCGCGATGCCGAAGTACTGTTGGATGAGGGCGAGGTTCCGGTTGATGCTGTCGTTCCACTCGTACAGTACTTGCCCATAGTCCTCCATACGTGACTCGGACCGTTCGGAGCGGACGTCCGTGTCAGCAGCAAGGCTCCAGTAAAGAAGCCGAAGCCGATAGAGGCGCTTGTCCAGCAACCTGCTGACTTCCTCAAACACCAGGACGCCCCGTCCCCTCTCCTGGGTCTGGACATAATGCTGGTGGGCCCAGGTGCGTCGTTCGAAGAAGAAGCCCAGCAGCCCACCCAGCACCGTGGTTAACAGGAACCCAGCCACCACCGGAATCAGCTCTTTCACGGGCCCGTCCCTTACCTTCGTCCTCGTGCCGTCCCCCGGTCCACGCCGAGGCTGGGCCGGTCCGGGGAGGCTCTCTGCAGCCTGCAGCCTGCAGCCTGCAGCCTGCAGCCTCGCATCGCTCACCGCGTCATGGCACCGCGATCGACCAATCCTGAGCTCTCACTCAGCGTCATGAGCTGCAGGCACCAGCCACAGATACGCGACACCGAAACATGCGAGCCCACCAGTCCCGACGCCGGATCATGCCTGGATCGGGTCGGCCCTCTTGTCGGGGTGGGCAGCGGCGACGTACTTCATCGCAGTGACATCCGACAGGCCGAAAACGCGCATGAGGTGGACGGGGTCGGCGGTGTGCCGGGCCTCGTCGAAGATCCGGTCCTGACGCAGCTCGCTCGCGCGCAGCCCGACTGTGCGGAAGGGCTGCCCAATCACGTCGCTACTGGCTGGTCGGTGCAGGTCGTCGATGGCCGTTTCGCGGCTCACGATCAGGTAGGGGTTGGCGCAGTCCGGCCAGCGCCGATATCGCTCAGCGATCCAGGCGGTGGCGAGTTCCATGGTGAGGTCGTCGAGGTAGATGACGTGGTCCGGACGGCCGACGCGTCGAACTCGTTGTTGGCCGCGGGCCCGGTCCAGGTCCTCCAGCAGGAGCTGGGTGATGGCGCGGGGAAAGAGCGCATGGACGGCGACCAGGGAGACGATCAGCCGCCCTCGGGCATCTGTGATCGGGTTGAGCAGGCCCGTGAGCCGGTCCGATGGCAGCGGCCGGGGCAGACGGCGGGCAATGGCCAGCTCGACGGTGCGGGCGGGGTCGCGAAAGATCAGACGCTCTCGGCGCAGGGCCCGGAACATCGAGCGCAGGCCGACATGAACGCCCCGGGCAGTGGAGCCGCGCAGCGGTTCGATGGCTGCCTCGATGTGCTCCCTAGTGACCTCCCGCGGGCCGCCAAGACCGTCGTTGGCCCAGTCCAGCAGGACGGGGGCGACGTAGCGCGTATAGCGCTGGATGGTCTCGGCCCCCAGGGGTTGGCTCGGCTTGCTGCCCTGGCCGACGAGCACGTCGATCCAGACGTGTACCGGCTCGCTGAACGTCGCCGGCAGTCTGTCCGCGATGGAGCGCGCTTTCGCCACGTAGGTGTCGACGGGCTCGTCCGAGATCAGCAGACCGCGCCGTCGCAGGTAGTTGATGACGCGTGCGCCCTGGTGGTTGTGGCTCAGGCCGGCGACGGCCCTGATATCCGTTTCCCGGATCGGTGCGGCGATGCCCAGGTACGCGGCGAGGATCCGCAGGGTGCGGATGCTGGCGCCGAGCTGACCGATTTTCCAGCCCCGCCTGCGGATGTAGGCGGTGAAGTCGTCCAGCACGGCGGCTGCTTGCTCGGTCAGTGCGGGCAGTTCCGCCTCGTCCAGGCCCGTCCAGTCCCGTGCCGGGGTGTCGAACAGCTCCAGCTGGCCGGGGTCGGTCAGGTGGGCGGAGACGGAGCGAGCGGCCTGTTCGGCCTCCTGGGCGAGTCGCCGCTTGGACGCGTAGCGGCCCTTGCGGCGAGCGCCGGGATAGCGGGCATCGAGCGTCCGTAGCCGCGGGCCGATCTCGCGGCCGAACCAGAGCTGGTCGCCACCGGCCATCGCAGCGCCGTCGACGTCGATCTCGGTCTCGGCCAGCACGACGGTGCAGAACCGGCACAGGCCGCCGGTGACCGGCAGGACTCGGTGGCAGCGTACGCACTCGCTGTTCTCGTGGCCGAGGTACTTCCACTGAGCGCAGCTCAAGCAGACCCTCACCCGGTCATTGGCCCAGGCCAGACAGTGTGCGCAACTGCCGTGCACCAGGTCCGTTGCCGAGCCTCGGCCGCCGCGACGTGCTGAGCAAACCCACCCGTTCCAGCGCGTGTCCGACCGTGGGGCCCATCTTCGGCAGCCACGACAGCACTTCAGAGCGGACCTGCCGCTCACCGGGCTCACGCGCAGCAAGCGCCAACCGGGCCAGACCGGAGGTGAACTGGAACCAGGAGGCGGCTCTCACGCCCCGCTCTGTGGCGATCACCTTCAACTCGGCGATGAGCAGCTGAAGATCAGGGATCTCGCGGTCGCGGATGCGCGCGGGATCGGTGACCGCGAAGTGCCGCTTCGGTGTGGGGAACAGCGCGAGCTGGCCGGGCATCTGGGGTGGGCAGACTCGAGGGTCGTCCTTCACCGGCTCGGGGCACACCGCCCGTACCCACGGTGGAATCTTCTGCACGGCCATCGGCTGGTCGTGTCTGCGGATCGGCAGCGCGTCCGGCAGCCGGACCCCGCTCAGGCTGAACGCCAGTTGCAACGGTCGGCCGGGCGGCAGGTACCCGCGCCTGACCTCGGCCCACATCCACTCTTCGTCCTGTCCGGCACGGACCGCCAGCAGACACGCGCGGCACGTGCCGTCGCGAGCGACCGGCTGCGGATGGCCGCATCGGCGACAGGATCCGTAACGGCGATCGTGGACGCCCTTGTTGGCGTCTTGCCGCAGTCTTCCGCACGGTGGACAGAGCCATTGCATGGTGACGGTGCCCCAGCTCGCGCAGTACGCGCAGGAGCCCACTGGAGGCCGCTTTCGCCGGGCCACTGCCGCCTCCTCAGTTCGGGGGCAACGAGCGGCGCCGCCCGCCGCTGCCCGGCTTCGGGACCGGCCGGATTGCCCCCGCCGTGTCTTCCCCGCCGACGGCCCGCGGCTCAGCCTGCCGCTCGCTGTCGGCCACCTCGACGGGCTCGGCCTCCATCAAGTCCGCGACCGTGCAGCCCAGCGCGGTGCAGATCTTGTCCAGGTCGTCCAGCCGAACAGTGATCGGCTTGTTCGACCACAAGGCCGCGACCTTGCTCAGCGACGGGTTGAAGCCGACTTCCTGGAAGGCGGCCAAGAGCTGAGTGGGGCGCCAGATGTCGCGCCGGGCAGCAACCCAGCGCAGGTTCCATTTCATGGGATCACGACTCCAAAGTCAGCCGGCGAACCGCTCGCCGGGAGGACTCCAGGCTCTGCCGTTCCGGGTCGCCCTTGGCGGTCGCGAGATATCCAACCGTGGTGGTCGCCCAGGTATGGCCCAACAAGACCTGCACGTCCCACAACGGCATTCCCGCCTCGTAGTTGTGGGTGGCGCAAGCATGGCGGAGCAGATGCGGAAACAGCTCGCCAACCGGCCCCCGAAGGTGCTCGCGCGACGCGATCTTCAAGGCCCTACGGAACGTGTCCGGCAGCACAGCGGGAGCGACCGGCATCTCCAGCGCGGCGATCGACGCAGGCAGTCGCTCGGAGGGGAACAGCGGGGCGTGCGGGTCGGTGGGATCGTCACGGAACTCTCCGCGGACCTCCTCGATGTACCACCACAGCAGGTCGCGTCCCTGCTGGAACATGAACGCTTCGCGCTCACGCGGGCCCGACCCGCGTGCGCCCTTGCCGTGCACAAGGAAGCGGCCCCACTGGCCGTTCTCCCAGTGGATATCGCCCAGCCCCACTGCGCAGAGTTCGGCAGCCCGAACGCCGGAGATATAGGTGAGCTTGGACATCACATAGTTCCGGACGGCCACCGGGTACTTCCGTGCGACCGGAAGCGCATCCCGCCAGGCGGCGAAGAACTCCTTCGTGGCCCGGGCCGACGGCGGGATCCGCAGGCCGAAATCACCACGGTGCCGCGGCCGATTGAACGGGTCGATGGGCGATTCCACCGCTGCCCCGAAGCGCCGCAGGATCTCGCCTGCGTAGCGCTGCTCCAGGAAAGCGAAGTACCCGTCGATCCGGTTGATCTTCGATCGCATCGTCGCGTGACGACCCGGCTTGCCGGGCCCCGCGAAGTACCGGTCCACGTCCCGCGACGTCAGCCGCCACGGCACGACGTCGTAGAACGAGCAGACCTCCAGCACTGGCTGGACCAAGATCTGCAGCGTCCGTGGCGACAGGCCCGCCACGTCCCGTGCCCAGCAGTACTCGGCGAGGGTGTCCTGGAACAAGGCCCGTTCATCGGTCGCCGTGGAGGTCTCGAACGCCTTCCGCTGGAGCGTGAGCACGTCGGCGAGCCCAGCCTCCCGCGGCTGGTCCAGCACGTCCGTGCCACCGACGCCTGAGATGAGCGAGAGGTGGCGAGTCCCGGAATCCTCCACGAGCAGGCAAATTACGGGCTGAACTCCAGGAATCTGCCAGTAATCGTCAGAACCTCACACGAAGGTGTGGACCCCGCCAATGAGGCCCCGACTAGTGTCAACAGCGAGTACGTACGCGAGAGGGTGCACAGGGAACCCGTCGGATCTCCAGTCACTCGCCCGACCTTGAGCCCGTCGGCGAGAACACCGCACACATCCTGTGCCAGAGCTGCACCCGCGCCCGACTCATCCTCACCACACCCTCGCACCCCGGCGGCGAGCCGGACTTCCGCCCGGCCGCAGGCGCGGGCAAGAACGCCGCCGCGCACCGCCCCGTCCCCGGGCACCTGCTCGGCTACTGCGGCAACCGGCTCCAGGACGGGCCGTCAACCGCGCAACCCGTGTGCGTCATCTGCACCCGACTCGGCGCCGCGCTCGAACGCTTCTACCACACCGTCGGCGAGCTGATGTTGCCCGCCGGCGAGCCTTGCCATGTGGACGAGGACGTCCTGTGGGCCGCGAGCGGGCGGGGCAACCTCGTCACGGGCCACCGCCGCGACGCGCTGGTGGGCACCTCCTGGTGCGGGCAGCAGCTCTCCGGCCCCAACCCTGACGCCTGCAACGAGTGCGCGGCGTGCAGGCGCATCTGGCAGGAGGCCGAGGTCGCCCGCCAGACCTACACGCTGCCCCAGGCACGTGAATATGCCCGCCGATGGGACCAGCGGCACGAAGACGGCCTCGGTGCCTTCGACGACCGGGCCGGTGCGCTGCGGCCCGGCGACGCGTACACCCTGTCGGGGTGCGCCGAGACCCATCACGTCATCGCCCGTGCGGACCGTACCCGCACGAGCCACACCGACCTCATCGTCTACCTGGCCACCGAGGACCGGATCACTGATGTACGGATACACCGTCACCGCCTGGTGACCCTTCAACGCCCCTCGCACGCACGCGACACGCTGCTCCAGCTCTTGTAGTGCAACCTGCCCCTGCCCGGTGGCCGAGCCTTGCCAGCTCGGCCACCGGGCCTCTTGCCTTACACACCGCCCCCCCGCGTCGGGCAGTGGCTGTGCATCTCAAAGCGGGAGTCGTTCCGACGCGTCGGCGGATGTCACTTGTCTGCGTTGGCCACGTACCGCGATAAGACCGGATGTCACTGCGGGGGCCCGCGTCGCCAGGGGCAATGCAGGGGCAGTGACTTCTGCTTCCACTGACATTGATCTTGGCGAGAGCGCTCGACTGACTCCCGAATCCATCGCGGAATGACATCCGTGGAGACCTACGCAGCCACGGGCAGCAGGTCCCGACTCCACATCACAGATGCCCACATCACCATGACGACGCTCGTGGGACCCAGGCACGGGCGGCGCATGTCGGCTCATCGTCGGCTAGAGCATCGAGCAGCGGCAGATGCCCGGCACGATGTTGAGGAGGACCTTTCCGGGCACTGCTGGTGCGCAATGGAGGACAACTACTCGCTCAGAGAACGAGCAGCCCCGCGAGCGCTTGCGGGGCTGCTGCCAAGCCACCCGCGCACCAGAGGACGGCTTGACGAACCTGTTCACTCAGTGAACGCGCTGAACCTCAACTGCTGAACGCCCCGGCCGCCTGGCCGCAGGAGCTGGTGCCAGCGCACTGTTCGACTGCCGCCACGACTCAGGCGGCGTCCACGCCGCCTGCGGGAGCGTGTGCCGCCCCTTCATCCGGTGCGCCGGGCTGCTGTGGCCTTGGTGACGGCCTTGCGTATGTGAGCATCGACCAGGGCAGGGCTGCCCGCGACCACGACGATGACCGTCTTGGTGCGGACGGCGGTCTGTTTGACGGTGCTGCGCTGTCCGCCCACGGAGTAGGTGAGCAACTGGCTCCACCGCTCCTCGCCCAGCCGGGGAGCGGCCATCTCCTGGGTGGTCATGTCGATGACGGTGCTGCCCGAGACGACCTGGTACTTGGGGCAGTAGGTCATCGCGTCGAAGATGTGGCCGACGCCGTCGGACAGCTTTTGTGCGGTGTCGCTGTAGATCTCCTCGCTCACCTCGAAGGTGGTGCCGGCGTCGTAGGTGAACGCGGCCTTCGCTTTGCGCGGGAAGTCCAGGCCCTGGCCGGTTGCTGCCTCCCCGCCGAGCTGGTCCAGCGCGGGGCAGCCGATCACCGAGACGTCCTCGTCGTGCTGGGCGGGCTCCGCCTTGCGTACGTAGCCCTCGCCCAGGTCCTGCTCGGTAAGAAGCCGCTGATTCAACGCGGCAGAGGACAGTGGTGCGGCCCGCACGGCGTCGCTTCCCCTGCGGGGTGCGGAGGCCGCTGGTGAAGTCCCCCTCGGGCCGGAAGTGCCATCAGAGCAGCCCGTCAGGGCGAGGGCGGCGAGCGTGGTCAGGACGAGAGTGGTCGTGGTGTGGCGGCGGATGCGGAACCCCTTCGATCGACGGAGTGGACGAGTGGGCGGGAGCGGACAGGCGATCCGCTGCCGGCGGGTAGGGGTCGTGGGGGTCAGTGGCCCAGGTGGCGCAGGCCATCGTCCAGGGTGGGGTGGAAGTGGTCCACGGGTCCGGAGTTGCGGTTGTACCAGGCCGGGTCCAGACGGCGTTCGAGCGTGTTGTGGCCGGTGCGGCAGCGCAGCCAGACGGTGTCGTCGCGCATGCTGAAGATGATCCAGTCCCGGTAGGAGCCGCACTGCGGGCACGCGCGGACCGCACCGTCGATGACCAGCGGCTGCTGCCAGCGCATCATCAGCCCTTCGACCTCGTGGCGGGAGGGCACCCGAAGATCCGGCGGCAGGAAGTCGGGGACGTCCCCTGGGGTCGCGCTGTCCTGCGCGGTCGGCGCCGACTCGGCGGCAGGGCTCGGGAAGTCGGGTGCCTGCCAGGTCGCGACCATCTCCTGCATCGCCTGGCAGACCCGCTGGGCGTCACGGAACTCACGGTCAGCACGTCGTCGGAACATCTGTCCCCTTCCTTGCGGTCCATGGGCCACACGGAGAGTGCCCCAAGCTCTGACCTGCCGCAACTCGCAAATTCAGTAATTACCTCGCTTTCCTGGCACCGGTGTTGCGCCCGGCGGTGGGCTGGTCCGGCCGCCGGGTACGGCGCGATGGGGCGGTGCCGCGGTCGGTGTCGGGCATGGTGGAGGCGTCGGCGGGCAGGCTGGCCATCCGGCGTAGCCGCCAGACCAGAACGTCGCTGAGGGAGTCGGCGGTGTGCAGTTCGCGGTGTTCCGCGGCTTCGGCCAGCAGCGAGGTCACGTCGTGCCCGGCGATGTCGGTGTCGGCGAGGGTGGCGGCGAGCGCGTGCCAGCCCGGTTCGGCAAGGATCTGCTCGGCCAGCTCCGGTACCGCACGGCACAGGTGAGCCTCCTGCCGGTGCAGCAACGGTCGGGCGAGGCGGCGCCCGCGGTGGTGCAGCACGGCCATGGGGTGGGCGGCGGCGACCCGGTAGGCGGCGCGCAGGTGTTCGGCGGCCTGCCGGGCGGCGGTGGCCTGCTGGGCGTGGTCCTTGCGGCTGTGCCAGTGGGCGGCGGCGGTGACCAGGAAGAAGGCCATGTCGATGAGCATGGCGGTGGTGGCGCCGTCTTCCCCGCGGCCCAGCGCGGGCCCACCGTGGATGAGGGCGCGGGCTGCCTGGCGCAGCGCGCGGTCGTGGCCGCGCTCGGCTCGCACGTGGGAGCGGGAGGCCCGCTCGAACGCCCATGCCGCCTCGCTTAGTTGTGTGCGGGTGTGGGCGGCGGAGGTCTTGGCGAGCGCGTCCAGAACTTCCCCGGCCGCCGCGATGTGCGCGGCGGCCGGGCCGTCGTCACCGTGGTCGATGACCAGGATCGCCTGCCAGGCCACGTCCGCAGCATGGCGCCGCGCGTATGCGGGACCGCTCACCGCTGAGGTACGGTCCGCAGCGGTAGCGGTGTCCGCGGCGGTCTGGGCGGACCAGCGTTCACGGATCCGGGGCAGGGACAGGTCGGGGGCGAGCGTGGAGCCCGCGAGGTAGAGGGGTTCCTCATCGCCGGTGCGGTCGTCCGGCAGCGCGACCTTGTAGCCGAGCAGATCACCGGAGGGCGCGACACGCTGTTGGACCAGCAGTCCGGCGGCGGCCAGGCGCTCGAAGAACTCCGTCTCACTGGTGGCGCCGGCCACCGCCCGGCGCACGCTCTCGCGCAGCTCCTCGCGTGCGGTGCGCTCACGGCCTTGGCGGGTGGCCTTGTGGCGTTCGGCGCTCGTAGGCCGCTTGGCTGCGGTGCCGTCGCCGGTGTGCAGCTGCGTGAGGCCGTGTTCGGTTTCGATCAGGCGTGCTTCGGCCTGGCTGCGCTTCGCGTCGTTGTGCAGCCGGGGCCTGCGTCCGTCCTCGCGTACCAGGGTGGCGATGATGTGGATGTGGTCGTCGGCGTGACGTACGGCCGCCCAGCGGCATCCCGCATCGTCGCCAGACGGAGTGATGCCGGTGGCCGTGACCATGCGCCGGGCGATCTGCGCCCACTGCTCGTCGCTCAGCACCGGATCCTTGGGAGCGGCTCTCACTGACAGGTGCCACACATGTTTGACCGGGCGGCGTGAAGTGGGCAGGGCGGTCACCGGCTGGTCCAGGAGCTGCTGGAGTTGTTTGAGCGTTGCCTGCGGATCACGCCCGGGGTCAGGGGCGAACCCGTCCCAGGCGGCCACGAGGTGCGGGTCGGTGTGTTCCTCGTGGGTGCCGGGCCCGTAGAGGTAGGCGAGGAGGCCGATGGTGCGCGAGCCGCGCTTGTGGACTCTGGGGATCATCCGGTTCGAGTTGCGGTGTCGAGGTAGTACTGGGTGAAGGCGTCCACCCGCTGTGCGGCAGCGCGGACCGCTTGGAGGACGGCCCTGGTGTGGGGGACGTCCGCACCGGAATTCGTCGCCTTGGCCACCTGGTTCAGGTTGTTGCCCATGTGGCTCAGGTGGCGACGTACTGCAAACAGCTCCGTGATCACGTCGCGTTCGGAGGCGATTTCGGCAGCCGTGCGATCGAGGTCGCGGGCGGCTTTGAGCGCCGCGTGGGCGAGGAAACTGGCGATGCTCATGTGGCATGCGGCGGCGGCGCGGGCGAGCTGCTGAAACTCGGCGTCGTTCATGCGGCAGCTCGGCTGGTGCGTGCGCTTGTTCGCGTCGCTCAGACGCTTGCGCTGGCGCGTACGCGGTGTGGCAGGCGCGGTATGTGTGCAGCGCACGCTGTGGCAGGTGTGCTCTTCCTGCCTCTGGAGATGCGGTCCGCCCTCGGTCGCATCCCCCCGGACCGGCGCCCCCTGGTGCCGGTCCGTATCTCCCGCCATGTCAGAGGCGGGAGATTCCTTTGCATTGCTCCCGACGGGAGCAATGCAAAAGGGATAACTTGCTCCCACTGAAGGAGAGTTGGTGTCCGGCTGGCTGGAGGTGGGGGGTCTGGGTTCGTTCGGGTGTGTCATCGGGTACGGGTCCTTGTGGTGCGAGTGCGGTGCTGGATCTGGGCGGCGAGTTCGACCATGGCGGCAGGCCCGTCCAGGACACGGACGGGCGCCTCGAGGGTGCGCTGCACGAGCCACTGGCCGTTCGGGGCCAGGACGGTGGCGTGCAGGAGACGTCGGCGGACCAGCACCTCGGCCCAGGCGCTCGCCTCGGCTGCGGTCGGGAGCGGGGTACGGGAGCGGCGGGAGCACATGGCGGGTCCTCCAGGAGGCGGGGCGGTGGTCCGGCACCAGGGCCAGGCCACCGTGCTGCAGGGGATAGGGCGCTTGGCCTGCGGTTATGGCCCGGTCATCCGCATATGGGGCAGACGTCGAAGTGTCGGCCGAGGGCTTTGGCCATGCGGGACTTCAGGTCGAGGGCGTTGGTCGCGCTCGTCTTCGCGGCTTTGGTTCCCGCGCTGCGCTGGGAGTGGTTGCGCAGGTAGGTGATGTCCCGCTCGTAGCCGCTCTTGATGCGCGCGAAGCGCTCGCAGGTCTTCATCGAACTCTCCTTGTGTCGCGGGGTAGGTGGGCGAGCGTTGGGTCCGCGTACAGGGCGGCCTGGAGATCGCTGAACAGCTCGTTGCTGACGCTGATGTTGGCGTTGCGCAGGTGCGGTCGGATGGCCCGGCGGGTCATCCGACCCTCAGCGAGGGCGGCTTGGCGTGCGACCGCGACTTTCGCCTCCCACGAAACCTCGTCCTGGTCTGCGGGCTTGGTTCGCTGGTCCGCTGCCGGGGAGCTATGGCTCCGGGCCCCTTGTGGTCCGCCCGGCGAGCCGTCCTCGTCTTGGTCCGCCGACGGTTTTACGGGTTGGTCCGCTTCGTGGTCCGGGTGGTCCGGTGCGGGGTTGGTTCGCTGGTCTGCGGGGGTGGTGTCGGTCGGTTGGTCCGGGGTTCGGTGGTTATGGTCCGCGGTCTGCGGGTGCTCGTGGTCCGGCATCCGGTCCGCCGGAGCACCTTGGTCCGCGCTCACTGGACCAGGCTCTTCGGCCGGTCCGCGTACGTGGTCCGCCCGCTTGTGGTCCGCCGGACCATGCGGTCCGGATGCCGTTTGACCTGCGTCGTTACTGGTCCGGCGCTCATGTGGAGCCTCTTGCGGGCCAGCGGGAGCCTGCCGGTCCGCGGCGGGCAGAGCACGGTCCGCGGCCTGGTCCGCATCCCGGGCCGGGTGGCCCGGGGTGGTGTTGGTCTGCTGGTCCGCAGGGGCGTGGGCGCCCCGGTGGTCTGCGGTCGGCAGGTGGCTGCGGACGGACGCGGTGCTGTGGTCCGCGCTGCGCTGGGCTTGTCCGTGCTCGCCGTGCGAGGCGTCTGTGGGACTGGTCCGCCGGTCCCGCGCGGCGGCGGACCGGTGGTCCGTGGTCCGTGTGGTGGGTCCCGCTTCCGCGGTGGCTCTCTGCCTCGTGCTCTCGCAGCGCTGCGTGCTCCTCCCGCGCCGGACCGGTCTCATCTCTGGCTGGTCCGCCTGGGGCGCGCCGCCTGGGTGGTGGCGGGTGATGAGGATGTACAGGTGGACGGCGCCGGCCAGGGCGAGTGGGGCGAGGGTGGAGAGGATGGCGACGACGGTGTCGCTCAGGCGCAGGCCGGGATGGGTAGTGGTCTGCTGGTTGAGGCGGACGGCGTGCAGGGCGTTGGCCCAGATGCTCGCGGCGGTGGCGGTGGCGAAGAGCACCCAGACGTAGAGGCGGGCCCGGAGCGGGGCTTGGGAGAGGACGAGCAGGGCGCGTACTCCGTAGGCGATGAAGCCGTCGACAACGAGGGGGAAGAGGTAGGTGAGGTGTCCGCGGATGTGGATGGCCACGGCCATCTGCTGCAGGGCGTCGTAGCTGAGCGCGCAGCCGGCCAGGCCCAGGACCACGATGGCCAGACGGTCCCACAATCCGATGGGCGCGACGGCGGGATCTGCGGCGGTGGGGTGGGTCATGCGGCCTTTCCGAGCGAGGCGATCAGGGCGTGGCACTGCAGGTCGCGACCCTCGGTCGCTGTGTGCTCCTCGTCCGCACGGGGCTCGCGCAGGGTGCCGTCGGGTTCCTCGACGAGGCCCCAGCACAGGTCGCGCTCGTCGGTGACGCGGACGGCTTCGCGCATGAGGTCGCGGGTCCAGTCGGGGTCGGCGTTCAGGCGGTGGGCCACGCGCTGCGGGCTCCAGCCGCGCAGGAACAGGTGGTGGATGATCGTGCTGCGTTCCGCGGTGCTCAGGGGCACGTCGCGGCCCTTGAGGGTGGCGCGTATGCGGTCGTAGTCCAGGCGCTCACCGCGCTTGCCGGACCACTGCCGGCGCTCCTTGTCGGTCAGCCCGCCCCACAGGCCGAAGGTGACCTGGTGGTCGATGGCGTAGGTGAAGCAGTCCTTCTTCACCGGGCAGGTGGCGCAGAGTCGTTTCGCCTCGGCGATGGCCTTGCGGTCGCGGAGGGTGTGGAAGAACAGCTTGTCGGCGCGGGCCGGGTCCATGCCGTGACAGGCGGCCCGGGGATGCCAGCTGTGGTCGCCGGTTCCCCGCAGGGTCGGTGCGGGGGAGTCGTTGGTGGTCTGGTAGCGCAAGGAAGTCTCCGAGATCGCCTCACAGGAGGCGGACAGGGCTGCACCGCGGCGCGGCGAGGCAGACAGGGTGCGGCGGGCGGGGCCGCACGGCGGGATCGGTGGCGCTGGGGGGAGTTCAGGGGCGCTGGTAGCGGCGGTCTGGGCCGGTGAATTCGATGGCGGTGCACATGCCGGACAGGCGTGACAGGACGCGGTCGCCGACCTTGTCGCGCAGTACCGCCTGGCGCGCGGGGACCTGGTCGGTGCGCAGGGGTGGCATGTTGCTGGTGAAGAGCGTGGGCAGCCGGTTCTGGCAGCGCCAGTTGACCAGCCGGAAGGTGATCTCCTCGGTCCACTCACTCGGCTTGGCCGCGCCGAAGTCGTCGAGCAGCAGCACCGGGATCCGCATCAGCCGTCGCAGCAGCACCTCGGGGTCCGCTCCGGCGCGTGGGCGCAGGGCGGCGTAGAGGTCGGCGGCGGTGGTGGCGTGCCAGGCCACCCCGCATCCGGCGGCGGTCAGCGCACGGATCGCCCCGTATGCCTGGTGGGTCTTGCCGGTGCCGGTGGCCCCCCACAGCAGCAGGCTGGGCCCGTGCGTGACCTGACGCCGCCCGGCGGTGCCGTAGTGCGGGTTGACGCCCTCGGCGTTCGGCGCCGCGGCGTTGCCGGCGATGACGCGGACCCAGGCGGTGACGTCGGGGTGCTCGGGCAGGGCGGTGCGGTAGTCGACCGGGATGCGCGCCTGCGCGGCCTGAAGCGCCGGGATCGGCTCCGGGGTTTCCGGCAGCGGGCGCTTCAGGTCCAGGCCGCGCTCGGCAAGGCTGGCTTCCAGGCGCTCCCGCAGCCGGTCGGGGATCGCGGGCTGGGGGTCGGCGTAGCGGGCGCGGGTCACAGGCGGCCTCCGAACGTCGTCGGCCCGTCAGTGGGGTTGAGGTAGGGCGTGTACGTATCGCCGGTACTGGCCCAGGGCCCCGCGCCGGAGGCGGACGATCCCCCGCTGTCCGGCTGCGCTGGCGCGTTGACCAGCTCGTTCACCAGGCTCGGCAGGACGCTGGGGTGGAGGCCCTTGGCCCGCAGTCGGTCGAGGGCGGCGCGGATGTCGTCGGCCTCGAACCGCTCGTCGAGCAGCGCGTTGATCTTCCGGCCCAGATGGCCCAGGAAGTCCTCCGGTGGGCGTCGACGGCAGTCCCGGACGTATTCGGCCACCAGTTGCTTGGCCGAAACTCCCGGGGAGGCGTCGGGCGCGGGCGCCTCGCGCCCCGTAAGGAAAGATCCAGGATCCAAGATCCTAGATCCAGGGCGTGAGTCCTCCCGTAGTCCTCCGGGAGCCTTCCGGGAGTCCTCCGGTAGTGCCCGCTGACCTGCGGTTTTACCTGCTTGCTCTGAGTCGGTGTCCGCAGGGGCGCCGGCCGTTGCCGTCTCGGGCTCCAGTGCAGGCTCCGGGGTGCCGACAGCGTGGACGAGGGGGTGGGGGAGTCCACCCTGCGTGCTCCGGGAGCCCTCCGGGAGTCTTCCGGGAGGAGTCGGTGCGGTCGAGGGCGATGTCTCTGCCCGTGTGCTGGGGCAGGCCGCGTCCTGGCACTTGCCGCAGTGCTGTCGGGCTTGGTGGGCGGTGCAGCGTGGCAGGCGAGACGCGGTCGCCTTGTTGATCTTCTGGTGCTGGCCCCAGGTGACGATGTGCAGCCAGGTCCGCCCGTCGCATCCGGTGTAACGGCACACCAGTCCGGCCGAGGCCAGCTCATCCAGGTCACGTGCGACGTGGGTGGCGGTGTGTTCGGGGCGCAGGGCCCACAGCCGCCCGGCGATGATGGCGGGATGGTCGCGGTGCCGCCCGGAGTCGTCGGCCTGGGTCAGCAGCCCGAAGAAGGTCCGCTCCGCGGTGAGACTGACCGAGGCCAGGTCCTCCGACTCGAACGCCTCCGGCTTGATCGTGCGGATCCGCGCCATCAGACCCCACCTCCGACACGGTGCCGCAGCCTGTGACATCCGCCCCGGGTGCGGGTGCGGGTGCGGGTGCGGGCAGCGGACGGCGGGGGGCAGTCTGCCGCGCAGGCCGGTCTGGTCGGCCTTTTGCGCAGGGCAGCGCGCATGCAACACTCTCCTCTGAAGTGATGCCGCTCCGGGGCTATGGGAATACGGCCCGGTGCGGTGATGGTGGGTAAATCTCCGGCCTTTGCACGGGCGGGAGTTTCATCTGGCGGTCGGCGTCTGAGGGTTGCCTCCCTCAGGCGCCGCCGCTGTTTCCCGGGTTACCCGGCCCGGCCGCCCCGGATGAAGTTCACGCTGCTCCTTCTCGTCTCTGCCGCTGGGCGAGGGACCCGGTGGGGGACGACGAACATATGCGCACACCGCGACAAGATCCAGACTCTATTCACGGCCGCGGTACAAGTCGCACGGGGAAGGCGCCCACGCGTGCGTCGGCGAGGCGAGCCTGCCGGTCGCGAGATGGAAACAGCAGTCGAATCGCCACGAGCACCAAAGATGATCTGCACTACGCTCCTCCGCCCTCTCTGCCACAGCGTGTTGAATCAGCTGGTCAGGAGGATTTAAGCCAAGTCGCAGAGGAGCGTCAACGGCGATCATTTGCCCGATTCGTGAGCAAAGCCCACCCGGCTGGCGCGCGCCACCGATCCGCCCGCGGGTCCACAAGTCGCTTACAGGGCAAGCGCAATGAGGGCATCCAACGAAGGGCGAGGCCAGTTCCCCGGCTGGTCTAGACCGGCTATCGAGAGGGTGGAACGAAAACCGGCAAACTTTTGCCGGTTCCGCATAATGATCATGATTTCACTGCGGGGAGGCCGATTCTGCTCGCGTGAACCGCCCGGCATATGCGAGATCAGTTCATGGATAAACCAAATATTCGGAGTGGTATGTGGGGGAGGCCACACAGGGGCCAGATCGGACGAATCTTTGCGTATGGTCGTGGTCGCGAGACTGCAGGGCGGGGGCCGGCGATTGTGCTGTCCCCCTTTTTTCATGCCCGGAGCAGATGTCATCGACCCTGAAAGGAGAGGGAGGATCGCGATGGTCGCGAAGGCGGAGGACTGGCCCGACAGCAACGGTGCTACGGACGAGGAGTCCTCCGGCACGAGCACACGGCCGCGCTCTGGGGCGGACAAGCCTCATGCCGAGGAGACAGGTCTCGTGCCCGCGCGTCCCGCGCCCGCCGGCCAGTTCATCGGCTTCGGCGCAATGCTCAAGCGGTGGAGGAAGGCCGCCAAGGTCACGCAGCCTCGCACCGCCCGCGCGCTGGGGATCAGCGAGCGCAAACTGCGCGGCATCGAATCCGGCGCCACCCCCCGCTTCTCCGAAGGGCAGTGCGACGCCCTGGTCGAGCTGCTGCAGCTCGATGCTGAAGACCGGCACGCGCTTCTGCTCCACAACATCGGCACCTATCTGCGGTCCGTCGAGGGCCAGCCGGAAGTGGGACCCGCACTGCGCCTGCTCATCGACCAGCAGATGCCCAGCCCCACCTACCTCAGCGACCGGAACTGGAACATCCTCGCCTACAACCAGGCGATGGCCGAGATCTGGCCCTGGGTGATGGAACCGAAGGCCAACCTGATCCGCTGGGCACTGACCACGGCCGAGGGGCGCGCGACCTATCACGACTGGCACAAGCACGCCACGGTCTTCATGCGGATGCTCCGCTTCGCCGAGACCACCCACGGTGACGACGCCGACCTGAAAGAACTGATCGAGGACGTCAAGAAGAACCCGGAGATCCGCCGTATCTGGGAGTCCGACACCGACTTCGTGGAGCACCGCGACGGTCACGTCTTCCTTGCCACCGTGCCGACGCTCGACTACCGCACGATCGAGATCGTCAGCCACGTCGCGTACCCGGCGATCATGCCGGACTGCCGGTTCGTCGTAATGACCTGGGTCGAGGCCGGCGCCGAGGTGGAAGCCGACGCCACGCTCGACGCACTGGGCGGCATCCGCGACGCCTGGGCAGAAGAGACACACAACTCCGTGCAGGAGAGGCAACGGGCCCAGGGGCGCCTCGCCCAAGCCGACAGCCTGCGAGACGACGTCCGCACCGTGCGCCTGTTGGTCAGCACCCCGGAGCAGGCCGCGGCCCGAGCTGGCGAGCACGCCGTCCCCCTGCCTGCCCTCAGCCGCCGGATGGGCCCCGACGCACAACTGACCCTCTCGCCCTCAAAGCGCAGCGTGGTCTGGGCCGTCCAGGAGAACGCCGGACACTGGGCCGTCACCGAGATCGCTCCCATTCTCGTGCTCGCACGACTCCCCTGGACCGACCTTAATGACCAGGAACGGGCCGAGCTGAAGTCCGTCACCCGCACGGGCCTGCCAGACGACCCCGAGGGCGCACTCGCAGAGATCGACAACTACCTCAGCGAATCGGACGAGCACATACGCCTGCTCCGCGAACTCCGCGCCGAGATCACCGCCCCATACGCGTCGACCGACAGCGTTCAGGAAGCTCCTGGCGCCCGAGGCGCACACTCCCCGGACCAGCCGGCACCTCACGGCCGCAACTGAACAGAAAGCCAGCCCCACTTGCACACGTACACCTACTCCTGCCCGCTGCGCTGGGCTGACGCCGACACCTACGGACACGTCAACAACGCGCTGTACCTGCGCTACATGGAAGAGGCGCGCACGCGCATGTTCCAACAGGTGCTTCTCGCCGACGCCGCGGAGCGCCGTTGGCATTCGTTCGTCGTCAGTCGAGCCGCCGTCGAGTACCGCGTCCCTCTGCTGTACCGCGAAGATCCTGTCGACGTGTGCGTGCGGGTCGCGCAACGCCGCAGTGTGCAGTTTGACCTGGCCTATGAGATCCGCGATGCGCAGCACGTCTACGCCGAGGGCACAACCACTATCGTCGCCTACAACCTGGACACGCGGCGGCCCCGCCGACTCACCGGAACCGAGTTGACGTTCCTGGACCGCTATACGACGCCCTGATCCACAGATTCGCTCCGGAGGGGGCACCTGACTGGGTGTCCGCTCGTGCTGCCGGAGGGGCGCCCCTTTCAGGTCGAGCTGACGCTCTGGCCCGCGGAAGGCTGGCGTCGAGGACAGACGGCTGGGGCGATCCTCAAGGGGTGGGCGTGACCCACCCCTTCGGTAGTGCATTGAGGAGAGTGGTGACCTCGTCGGCGTCCTGTGGGCTGGTCTTCTTGTAGAGAGCGAGGGCGGCTGTGTAGTGAGTGCGTGCTGTGGCGGTGTCGCCGTCCTGTTCGGCGAGGCGTCCGCGCATCCGCAGTACGCGGGCCTGCCCGGTGGGACTGCCCGCATGCTGGAAGTCGTCTTCCGCGCGGTTGAGGAGCCGTGCGGCGTTGGCGGAGCTGCCGATGCGGCTGTGGGCTTCGGCGAGGACCAGGCAGGCGCGGCCGGCGTTGATCGTGTCGCCGACGCTGCGCAGGTCGACGTGGGCGGGGCCGACCCGGTCGATGGCACGGTTGGGCTGTCCGTCGTCGAGGTCGATCTGGCTCTCGACGATGCTGGTCAGTGCCGCACCGCGGCAGTCTCCGTTCTCCTCGCGCATCACGCGGGCTTCGAACAGGTACTGCCTCGCTTCCTTCTTGTCGCCATGGGCGCGGGCGCAGACGCCCAGTTCGTGGGTGGCCTGGCTCAGGCTGCGGATATCGCCGTCCTCCCGAGCGAGGGTGAGGGCCCGCGCAGCCCACTGGGCGGCTTCCGGGACGCGGTTCAGTGCGCGCAGTGCGATGACGCCGGTGGTCAGCATCTCCCGCAGCGCCTCCCGGTCCCCGCACGCCTCGGCGGCCTCGGCGCCGAGGCGGTGCAGTTCCGCGGAGAGTTCCATCGGGCGCAGGTAGTGGAAAGCGGGCCAGGTCGCGTGCACGAGCTGCCACACCAGGACGTGCCAGCCCTGACGGCGAGCTTCGTAGACCGTCAGGGCCACATCCGGCAGGTGGGCCTCGACCCAGCGCAGAGCCGCGCCGTGGTCGTCGTCGGCGAAGGCGAAGCGGTCGACGTGGTGGTGCAGGTCCCGGGCGAGCTGGCGGTGATGGGGGGTGAGAATCCGCTCCGCACGCGTGGACGTAACCAGCAGCCAGGCACCGCAGCGGCGCATCGCCTCGTCGACGCCGGTGGGGCCGTCCTCGTCCTGGGCGCGCTGCTGCGCGTGCTCCTTGACGGCGTCGTGGAAGCGGTAGGTCACCCCGCGCCCGGACCGGGGCCCAAGGCGCTCCAGGAGACCGGCGTCGGCCAGCGTCCGCAGGGCGGAGGCCGCCTCGGGGCGGGCGAGCTGGCAGATGTTGGCGGCGGCGTCGGCCTCGATCTCCCTGAGCGGGGCAACGCTCAGCAGCCGGTACGCCTGGCGGTCGCTGGCGGTGGGTAAGTCGGCGTAGCGCTGCTCCAGAACGGGCACGAGGGCATGCCTTTCGAGGATGGTGGCGTGATCCAGCTCGCGGGCGACGGCGGCGATCTGCCGCTCGGGGCGGGTGGTCAGGCTGGTGGCGGCCACGACGAGTGCCAGGGGCAAGTAGTTGCAGGCGCTGGCGATCGTCCGCAGGGCGCCCCGCGTCTGCGCTGCGCCCCGGCGCTCGTGTGCGAGTTCCCTGCCTGCGATGCGGGCCAGTAGCCGCTCGGCCACCGCACGGTTCAGGGGCGGCAGTTCGCATCGAAGAGCGCCCTGTGCCGTGAGCGCGTCCAGCCGCACGCGGGAGGTGACCATGATCAGGTGCCCGGCGTCGCCGGGCAGCAGAGGCTGCACGTCGGCGGCGCCCTCGGCGTTGTCCAGCAGGATGCCGAGGCGGGGGCCGTGGCTGGCGGAGCGCCACCAGGCGGCCAGTTCCTGGACGTCGTCGGTGCCGGGGTCGTGGCCAGTCGAGCGCAGGAAGTGCCGCAGCACCCGGCGCACCAGGGCCTCGGCAGACTCGTGGCGCCCGCGGGAGAGGTCGGCGTACACCTGTCCGCCGGGCGTGTCCGCGCTGCGGCTCGCAAGCCACTTGGTGGCCAGGGCGGTCTTGCCCACACCGCCGACACCCGAGATCACCACGAGCAGAGAGGGACCGCCGCGGCGGTCGGCGGCTGCGGCGTCCAGTTCGCGCAGCACCGTGCTCCGGTCGATCCAGGTCTGCGGGACCGGCAGCATCTGGCGGGGCGGCGGCGGAGCCACGCAAGGTGTGTGGAGCTGGAGGGTGCCGACGTGTCCGGCCTGGACCACGGCCCCGGCGTAGTCCGTCACCAGGTTGTTGGCGCTGTCGGCGGGTGGGTGCGGTACGTCCGTCACGCGGCGGCCCCGAAGTCGGTGGGGCGGTGGGGAGCGATGACCTTGC
Source organism: Streptomyces typhae (assembly GCF_009755605.1). Lineage (GTDB taxonomy): Bacteria > Actinomycetota > Actinomycetes > Streptomycetales > Streptomycetaceae > Streptomyces > Streptomyces typhae. The sequence continues at coordinate 27,898 of NZ_WPNZ01000031.1, read as the reverse complement.
TGGTGGGCAGCAGTTGTCCGGTGTCCTCGAACAGCAGGACGGCGTGCCGTGTGCGGCCTTGGCTGGGGTGGACCGACCGGGCGCGGGCCGCCTCGTGGTCGGTGGCCTCCGCGGGGGGACACGGCGGCTGTTGCGGGCACATCACAGCACCTTTCTCTGAGAGGAGCGGGCGGGGAGGCTAGATGGTGGGTCCTTGCAGCACGAGCACGCTGACCTGCTTGACGACGACGTGGCGCAGTGAATCCCACTGCTGCGGGCTGCTGGCCAGGAGGCGGGTGAGCTGGTCCTCGGTGATCGCCCGCAGGTAGGGGTCGTCATCCGCGGCCGGTGGCGTGGCCGGTGGCCGGGGGCGGAGCGGGCCGTACTGCACGGGGGTGAGGATGTAGAGCGCGCCGTCAGGAGTCAGCCAGTCGGCGACGCGACCAAGAAAGGGCTCGATGTCCAGGTAGGCCAGCGACAGACGGCACGTCACGAGGTCGACGCTGCCCGCCGCCAGACTGTCGGGGGCGGGCCCGCTGGTGACGTCCCACTGCTCGTAGGTCATGCCCGGCTGAGGGTGGCGGCGGGCCTGACGCAGGGCCACGGCCGAGTAGTCGTAGCCGGTGACCCGCGCACCCCACAGGGCGAGCTGGCGCGTCCACGACCCGGTGCCGCAGCCGATATCGGCAACGCGCCGTCCACGCACGGAGGGAGCCCGCTTCAGGAACCGCTCCTTCTCCGCCTGGGTCACCAAACGCCCTCCCCATTTCGTGTAGTACGCGTCCCAGTCCCCCGCGGTCAGGGCGTCGGTGTGGTCAAGGGCGGACATGCGGGGGCGGGTCCTTCCGGGGGTCGCGGGGCGAGGCTGGTGCGAGGGGTGGCGAGGGACGCGACCTCTCGGTCTCGTGGTGTGCCCGCCTCTCCGGGCCAGGAGGCTTGAGCGGCGGCCACAGAACCCACCAGCTCACGCGTTCCCCTCGTGCTGAGCGTGGGCGTTGGGGGCCATCCGTCGCACCCACGTGTCGGGCTTCTTGAGCTCCTGGGTGGTGGGGAAGAACCGCAGGCTGTTCCAGACCTCGTTGAACGTCTCGATGCCCAGGCGGTTGATGATGCCGCTCACCCAGAGGAGACCGACCTGGTAGGGGTTCCCCGACGGCGCCGGGTGTGCTGGCGCGGTGGCGGGGTCCTGCATGCGCTCGTAGTACCGCTGCATCTGGGCCAGGAACTCGGGTGTCTCCCGGCCCGTGGGGCCCGGCTCCACGATGTGGCCGAGCAGGCGGGTGGTGACCTGGTGATCGGTCCACTCGGAATGACCGTGCAACAGCGGTCCCACCGCCACGTCCGCGAGGTCGCGGAGGTCGGGCCTGCTGGTGCTGTAGGCCCGCAACGCCTCACCGCTGCTTGCCCAGTGCTGGCCCACGTGCGCGAGCTCGTGCGCGAGCCCCTTGGCGATCAACGCCTCCCCGCCACCTATGTGGTGGATGGCCTCAGGAACGATGAAGATCTCCGGCCTGCCGGACACCCTGGTGACCGTGGCGGCAGGTCCCCCCATCCAGGACAGCCGCAGCTGCTCCTCCTCGGTTCCCAGCCGGGCACGCAGGGAGCTGACTTCCTCGACGGACATGTCGAGCTGTCGCTCATCGCGGACGAACGCCCGCCGCCGCGCCTCCATCACGTTGGCGATGAGCTGTTCGTGACCGACCACGCGGATTACCGGACGGTTGCCGAGCGGCAGCCTGGTCACCTCTGCCACGAGCGGCAGGACCTTCTCCGACAGGGGCTCGATCAGCTCGACGATTTCGGGATGCAGGTCGGTTTCGTAGCGGATGTCGCAGGTGCTCACGTGTGTCGTGCCTCTCCGTCGGTAGGTGTGTGCGGGTGGGGAAGGGGAGCGTCGTGCGCCGGGGCCTCGGGTGATGGGCCGGGGTAGGCGACGACGGCGAGGGCCCGGGTGGCGTGGGCGAGTTTCTGGAGGTAGTCGTATGCCTGGTCGGCTTTCGGGGCTACCGGGCGCCGTTCGATGAGCGCGTACGCCTCTGTGATCATGGTCGTGACCATGGCCTTGGGCTCCGGCTCCCAGGACCTCACCGCGTCCTGGCAGGGGACCAGGAGACCGGCCAGGTCGACCAGGAGCATGTCGATCAGCTTCGGCGTCGGGGTGGGCTTGGGGTCGCTGAAGGTGAAGAGGAGGTCGTCCCCGCTCGGGGGAGGGAGCGTGGCCAGGGCGTCGTCCACGGTGTGGCGCAGGGAGGCGAAGTTCAGGGGATCGCCTGCCTGCCACTGCGTGCTGGGCTGCTCGGGGCCGGTCATGGTGTTCTGCTTTCGCGGGGCACGTTCATGCCGGGACGTTGCTGGTGTCCGTGGGGGGCGAGGCGTTCGGACCACTGGACGGGGTCCTCGTCGAAGGCGGCGTCGGCGAGCCGTATCCGCTGAAACTCGCCGGTACCGGCGGGCGGATAGGTGTACGGGATGTCGCGCCACAGGCGCTGCAGGAGGTAGCCGCCCTCCAGCGCGTGGGCCCCGTGCAGTTCCATGGCGTCCTGCACCGACTGCATGGCCCAACGGTGGCCCTGGTACTTGGCGTTGATCAGGTCGGTGTCGCAGGGCAGGCCCTGGTCGAGGAGGTGCACGGACTGGTAGAGCAGGTTCCGTCCGGCTCGCAGGCGGGCCTCCATCTCGCCGACGCGGTCCCGCAGGACCGGAAGGTCGGACAGGGTTCCCTGGTAGCGGGCGCGATTCTTGAGGCGGTCGGTGGTGAGGTCGACGGCTGCCTCGTGAATGCCGAGGCTGACCGCGGCCAGGTTGGGGCGGCCGTAGAGGATGCTGCTGCTCTGGGCCACGCTCAGCCCGCCGCCAACTTCGCCGACGACGTTGTCCGCGGGGACGCGTACCTGGTCGAGTTCGAGGCGGCCGGCGGAGAAGCCGTGCAGACCCAGGCCCGGCCGGTGCTCGGCGACGGTGAGCCCGGGACGGTCGGCCACGACCATGAACGCGGTCAGCGCCTTCGAGGTGCGTACCCCGGGCTTGGCGGTGCGGGCAATGACGAGGTGGGCCCCGGCGAGGTGGCTGTTGCCGATGTGGACCTTGCTGCCGGTGATCACCCATGTCTTGCCCTTGCGGTTGGCGGTGGTCTCGATGCCGCCGATGTGACCGCCCGTCCGCGGCTCGGTCACCGCGATCGTCAGGAGCAGCGAGCCGTCGGCCACCCGTGGCAGCCAGCGTTCCTTCTGCTCGTCGGTGGCGAAGTGCAGCAGGGCGCCGACGGGGATCAGGGTGGCTTGCAGGATGGCCGCGGCTGCGGCCGAGACGCAGGCGATCCGGTGGACCAGGACCGTCTTGGCCACGTGCCCGGCGTCCAGTCCGCCGAAGGCGGCCGGGACGGTCACGGCGAACCAGCCCCGGGCGGCCATCAGCTCCGCGGCCCCGCGCTCCACCTTGCCAGGAGCGGCCTCCATGGACGCGGCCAGCGGCGCGAGGTGCTCGGCCGCGAAGGCGTCCGCCTCCTGCCACAGCAGGTCGTGGCGGGCGGTGAGGAACGGACGCAGCGCCGGTGGCGGCGTGGCCGGTGTGGGGGGTGTGGCGGGCATGAACGGCTCTGCCTCTCCCTGGGAAGGTCACAACATGCGGCGGCCGGGGGCTCCCGGCGGGGTTCAGCGGCCTGGGGCGGGTGGCGCGAGGTGCTTCATCACGCGGGCGGCGCCCTCGATGACGGTGTCCCTCAGACGCTCGGCCTGCTCCAGGTGCCGCTTCTCGGGGTCGATGACGCAGACGGTCCCCAGCACCACCCCGCTTTCATGGATGAGCGGGGCTCCGAAGTAGGAGCGGATTCCGACTGCGTCCACCACGTGGTTGCCGCTGAAGCGCGGGGACGCGTGCACGTCGTGCAGCGGGAGGGACTTCCTCCGGTTCACGACCTCGGGGCACCAGCCGTGTTCGAGGCTCATGGTGCGGCCGATGACGAAGTGCCCGCTGCCCGCAGGCGGCTGGTGCAGCCCGACGAAGGTCTGTTCGCCGAGGAAGAGATTGACGAACCCGTACAGAAACCCAGTCTCCCGGGCCATGTCGCTGGCCATCTTGTCGAGGTCGTCGCTGGGCTGAGTGGGCACCTTCAGGTATTTGAGCAGGTCGTAGCGCTGCTCCAGCTCGGCGGCCTGCCGTGCCTGTTGGTCGGTGACGGCGATGCAGTCCGGGGCGGGGGCGGCCGGGCGGCGGGCGGTTCCCTGCGCGTTGCGGTGCGGCAGTGCCAGCGGCGCCGCACCCGCCCCCTGGGGCACGGGGCGAGACGCGGCGAGCGGGTGATGGGTCATCAGACGTCCTGGAAGGAAGTAGGGAGGGAGGAGTGGCGAGGGCTGGCCGGTGTGTTCTTGGCGGCGTGATGGACCAGGGTCAGCAGGGCACCGGCGACGCGGTTCGCATCGCGGGCATCACAGGTGACCACCGGTACGCGGTCGGGCAGGTCGAGAGCGGCGCGGACCTGGCAGAGGTCGTAGCGGTGGGCGCCGTCGAACTCGTTGACGGCGACGACGAAGGGCAGGTCGATGTCCTCGAAGAAGCTGATGGGGGTGAAACTGGCCGCCAGGCGGCGGGTGTCGACGAGGACCACCGCGCCGACGGCGCCGCGGACGATGTCGTGCCAGAGGTTCACGAACCGGTCCTGGCCGGGCGTGCCGAACAGGAACAGCTCCAGAGGTATGGGTGCGTCGGGCAGGGTCAGGCGGCCGAAGTCGAAGGCGACCGTGGTGGTCCGCTTGGCCGCAAGGCCCTCCAGGCTGTCCACGTCCGCGCTCGCACTCGTCAGGTACTCCTCCGTACTCAGCGGCGTGATCTCGCTGACGGCGCCCACCGCGGTCGTCTTGCCCGTGCCGAAGCCCCCGGCGATCACGATCTTCAGCACCGTCGCGGCACCGGTCTGCGGCCTCGCGGGTGTCCGCGGTACCGCGACCGGGTTATCCGGCATGCGCGTAGGAGACGGCATCGGGAAACTTCTTTCTCAGGCCCGCAGTTACGGCGGCGAGCATCTGCGGGGAGGGACCGGCACCCGAGTCCACACTGGATGCCGCGTACGGGGAGGTGACGGGGACGACCAGGGCGTCGGCGTCCACGAGGTCCGAGACGAGGATCTTGATGGCCGTGACGGGACGGCGGAGCAGGCCCGCCAGCTCGGCCACCGACCGGTGGCGCTCACGGCATAGGGCCAGGATCCGGGCGCATTCCTCGGCCTGCCCCGGACCTGGCCGTCCCGGCCCGGCCTCCAGCACGGTCTCCAGCCCCAGCCGATGCCGCGGCGCGGTGCGCCCCCGCGTCAGGGTGTAGGTCCGCACGAACACCGAGTCCTCGGCCGTGCGGCCGGGCGCCGTCACCGCACGTCACCCGCGCTGACACGGACCGGCACCAGCATGTAGCGCTCGAACCGGCCGATGAGACGCCCCATCTCGAACCCGACCCGTCCGGCGTCGGCATCCGGGGTGGCGATGGCCGCCAGGACAGTGTCCACGAAACCGTCGGTGCCGGGGTAGCCCTCGACCGCGGCGGCGCGACCGGCGTTCTGCACGAAGACCAGGCAGTCCTCCCGCTCGATCATGATCTGCGTGGCGGGATGCGTCTCGTTGCGGGGGCCGGTGATGTTCGACGCGATAGAGGCCATACCGCTGACCGCGGCCGACAGTTCGTCTGCCCAGTCCTTGTCGACGTCGCTGTCCAGCAGCCGCAGCCCGTCCCGCGACAGCAGGACGGCGTGCGTGACCCCCGAGACGTCGATGGCGAACTGCCGCAGCAGCCAGGCCATGGCCTCCTGCGGACCGGCCGCCGACGCCTCAGCGGGCACCGCATCGGATACGTCGTGCGTCGGAGAGTGAGTGCTCATAGGGATCGCTCCAGAAGGGGGAAGGGCCAGAAAGTGCATCCGGCCACCGGGAACGGGGAGAGGAGGGGAAGAGGAGGGAGCGTCAGGGGCCGGGACGCTCCACCGGTGCGGGAGAGGAATCGATGGTCCCGGCGGTCTGGATGCCGGTGCGGAAAGCGCCCGCGAGGCCCGGCGACGCCAGCGGCGCAGGGGGCTGGTCAGGCTCGTGAGTCGGACGGAACGCACCGGGCCGACGTGTGCGTGTGCGCGTGGGAAGAGCGGGCACGTCGGCCTGACCAGCCTTGACGACTCCCGGTTCCCCCGCGGGGCCCGAGTGCACGACCTCCTCGGCCGTACGGGGGGCGGGAGCCGGGGACGCCGCACGCGACGGCGGCGGTGCGGTGAGGGTCCCAGTCGGGCGCACACCCGCATCAGCGACCGGGTCGATCGCCACAAGGAGCTGTGACGGGATCACGACCTGGGCAGTGGTGCCGCCGGCGACGTTCTCCTGCAAGCGCACGGACAGCCCGTGCGACTGGGCGATCTTCGCAGCGACCAGCAGACCGATCTGTCCCGCTCGCACCTGCCCGCTGACGTCCACCCCGTCCGGCGCCGCGAGCAACTGGTTCATCCGCTCACGCATCTGCGGATCCATGCGGATAGCCCGGTCCTCGACCTCGACCTCCAACCCGAGCGGCACACGCTGCGCGCGCACCACCACCTGGGTCGACGGATCGGAGCACTCACACGAGTTCTCGATCAACTCCGCCAGCAGGTGCGTCAGATCTGGGCCCACATGCCCGGGCAGCCCCAGCTCGATGCCCACAGACCCCGGCACAACAGCGACGCGCGCGTACTGCACCACCTCGGAGACCGCGCCCCGCAGCACGGTCCGCACGGGAACCGGCTGCCGCGTACTGCGCAGGGAGTGCCCGCCCAGCACCGCCGTGCTCTCCACCTGACGACGCACCCGCGTCACCAGATGGTCGATCTCCCAGATCCTCGCCAGCAGCTCCGGGTCGTCGGTCAGCCCCTCCACCTGGGTCAGCGCCTCCAGAGCCCGACCGACCAGGGCGTGCTCACGCGCGGCCAGACGCCGCAGCACCTCCAGCAGGACCCCAGACTGGGACTCGTCGTGCACCCGTATCAACGACGCGATGACCTGGAAGTGCAGCGCACCCAGCACTTCACCGAACTCCCCGGCCGTCCCGGGCTGCGCCGCCTGCCCCGTCGGCAAGGCCGGACGGCCCCCGCGGACCAACTCCTCCGCCGACCAGGCCACCGACTTCTCCACGGCCGCCGCGTAGTCCGTCGCGTACCGCGTGAGCGGGGTCAGTTCCGCTGCCCGGGTCTCCTCCGCGGCCGTCTGCACGGCCCGCGCAGCCGTACGAGCGCCACGTCCTGCCACCACCGCGACCACGGCCAGACCGCCGAGAAGGCCAGCCAGCAGCCAGTCCTGTGCTACCGCAGACATCGACCAGAGGGCAAAGGCGGCGCCCAGCAGCAGCGCGAGAAGCAGCAGAGGCAGAACCACGGCAAGACGGACACAGCGCACCGTGAACGCGTTGGTCCGCGAAGGCAGCCGTCTGTGATGACCGAGGGTCGCCGGGTGTGCGGGGAGGGCGCTGTCAGGCATGGGAATCCTCGGAGAAATGGCTCGTAGGGGTATGGCCCCCGCGTCCCGTGTTCACACATGGGCCATTGGTGTCACGTAGGGGAGCAAGGGAAAGATCCGCGGAGACGGAGCGTCGGGCGTCGGGCCTGTTCCTACCCGGGGTGTCAGAGCTTGGCCGCCAAGAACGCTTCTCTGTTCAACGAAGTTCCTCACCCCCGCCCTCCGACTCCGTGCATTTGCGTTTCGAGTGGTGCAAGGGTCGTCAGCCTCATCAGGAGCGACAACAGGGATCAGTGCATGGATCACTTCGGGCGATGGACTACATGCTGTTCCGAGGCCACAACCATGGAGGGATCCATGGTTCTTCACTCAGAGTGGTAGGAGGATTACTAAGCTCTAAGTCCGCGGGGAGGGGAGGTCGCAGGTGGAGCAGCGGGCTAAGGCGCACAGCTTGTCGTGTGCCCGGCGAATTTGCGTGGTGAAGACCGAGGCAGGGTGGGACAGCGGGCAGATTGCAGAGGAGATTCGCCGGTGCTGTGGCGTGAGCCGTTTGCGTGCTCGTCGACTCGCGCGGGGCTGGTCCTGTGACGACGTGGCGGAACGTCTCTCTGCAGCGGCTGACCAGGTCGGCATTTCGCCACCGCGTACTGATGCGAACACGGTCGGCCAGTGGGAGCGGGGCTTGCACGAGCCCAAGAGAGCAACGCTCGAATTACTGTGCAGCCTGTACGAGTGCTCGGCGCGTGACTTGGGGTTCGGTACTCAACCCCTAACCGCTTCGGCAGCCCTCGGCTCCTGGGATCAACCGCAGACAGCGGACGCCCGGATGCTGCCTGAACCTGTGGGTGATCCGCTGGCAGAGCATGTTGAGGCAGCCCGGCGCTCGGTGGATCGCACCCTCGCCCTGTCCACCGTCAGCGCGGCTCAGATGGATCTGCTCGATATGCGCATTCTGGAAGTGCGACGGCAATACCTCTACGAGCCCCCGACGCAGATGCTCCGCTCCCTGCTCGGCGAGCTTGAGGAGGTCAAGTGCCTGGCTGCGGACCGCCAGCCCGCATCCGTACAGGTCCGGCTGTCAGAGATGACAGCCGTGCTGGCCACGCTCATTGCGGACTCCCTGATGAAGCTGGGCAAACTGGCTTCTTCGCGCAAGTGGTACGACACCGCGCAGAGTGCGGCCGACGACAGCGGACGGGTAGAACTGCGGGCCCGGGTGAGAGCGCAACGCGCCATGCTCCCCTACTACTACGGCCCGCTGGAGGGCGCGGTCGTCCTGGGCCGGGAGGCACGCCTGCTCACACGTGGCCGGCCCACCTCGACGGCTGCTTTCGCAGCCGCTGCTGAAGCCCGGGCGCTTGCCCGCCAGGGAAGTTTCTCCGCCGCAGAGACGGTGATCACCACCGCCCAGCGACTCTACGAGCAGTGTGAACACGGAAGCCCGGACGATGCCTTCGCGTTCCCGGAGCGGCGACTGCTGCTGTACCTGAGCGGCGCTTACACGGCGATGGGCCGAAGCAGTCAAGCTCGTAAAGTCCAAGCACAGGCCCTAGATTTATACCCGGAGCGCACTGGCATCGATCCGGCTCTGCTACACCTCGAAGCCGCCATCTGCCTGGCCCACGACCACAGCGCTGCCGAAGCATGCCAGCTCGCCGGTCGCACAGTTCTCCAGGTCCCCGCCGAGCACCGAACGCACATTCTGCAGGAACGCGCCCGGGACGTACTCGGGGTTTTGCCGCCACGTATACGGGGCGCCCGAGCGGCGAGAGAGCTGACGGACATCCTGGCCCTGTCGCAGGCAGGAGGTGACAGTTTGGAGCCTCGTCAGCGAGCCTGAACGTATGACAGAACCAGCGTCTGCTCCCGGCGGTTTCAACGAGGCCGAACTGCGCAGCATCGTGAGGCACGCGTGCAACGCAACACGGCTCAATCCAGCGCGTGCACGGCTCCTGCGCGGTCACACCAACGCCGTCGTCCTACTGCCCGAGGCAGCGGTCGTGATGAAGGTCGCCCGCCGCGGCACCCCGATCGAAAAAGTGAGGCGGACCGTGTGCTTCGTCCAGTGGCTCGTAGATCGCGGCTTCCCGACGGTGCCCCTGCACCCCGGGCTTGAGCAGCCCGTCGTCATCGATGGCCACGCCGTCACCTTCTGGACCTACCTCCCTCAGCCGGAGGGACTACCGGTTGCGGCATCGAAGATCGCAAAACCACTCTTCGCCCTTCACAACCTGCCCACGCCGCCGCTCTCGCTTCCACAGCACGACAACATCCGCGCAATCCGTGCGTCCCTCGCGACCATCACCTCCCTGCCCGCTGCGGCGCTCCGGTTTCTCAGTGACCGTGCCGACCGCCTCGAAGTAGACCTCGAACACGTTGCCTTCGCCCTGCCCGAGGGACCGCTGCAGGGCGACCCCCAGCACAGGAATGCTTTGCATCAGCACGGGGATGCTGTGCTGTGTGATTGGGACACCGTCGCCATCGGACGTCCTGAATGGGACCTGGTGACCATCGAAGTGCATTGCCGCCGCTTCGGATACGAGCCTTCTCACTACCGGGATTTCGCCGATACCTACGGTTTCGACGTCACTGTCATGCCGCACTATCGAACGCTGCGCGACCTGCGGGAACTACGCATGATCACTACGAATGCGCGTAAGACACACCATGCGCCACAGAGTGTTCATGAAGTAAAGCGGCGCGTTGAGGGGCTTCGACGAGAGGATCTCGATTTGACGTGGCACATCCTGTGACGGAGAAACTGAGCGGAAACGCTGCCCCGGATGCTGCTTTTTCAGTTCAGACACCACAGCTACCACTTCGGGGAAGCCCCACTAGCCCCCCGGTCCTGCGTATGAGCGTTCGTTCCGGGCTACGAGAACTCATGGCTGACGACGCGCATGGTCTGTCCCACGTTCAGAGAACAGCACCAGTACAAGCGAGCGCCTGGCGGAGCCCCCGAGCTGGCATATGGCCTGACGTCGGGCGCGTTGCGACGTTGCATAGTGATCTGGCCCAGCCTTCTCACACAGAGCGGCGCCGACAGCACAGTTCCCGTCTTGCACCGTGTACGGAAGGACGCATCATGCCCATTGCCGACTTCACGCCGCCGCCCCCACGAAGCAGCTTGCCCTTCGAGTATCTCTTCGTGACGAAAGCGGTCCGCAGGGTTCAAGCGCCGACGGAGACGCACGAATACAAAAAGGAGCAAGGCAGCTCCGACGGCTCCCACACCTACGACACGACGGCCATCTGACGCTGGCGTACACGGACACGGCCCTGGGTGGCGGGCCCGCAGACGAAGGGGGAGACCGTGATTAAGCTGTGCATCACGCCCTACCGGAACAGCGCCTGGCAGTGGACCGGCGACCGGTACGTCACTGTGGACGAAGGCAATCGGGTCGAACCATTTCGGCACCCGATGGTCGAACATTTGGCCGTCGATGACGGTAGACGCTGCTTGATCGTGGTACGCGAGCGGGTCGCGGACCGCAACGTCTGCGAGCCGTCGGTGCGGCACATCTCCCCGGCCGTGTATGACGAGGCGAAAACGGCGCTGGCCCATTGGCCTGCGGACTACGTGGCAGTGGAGGTCACCGGGGACGAGCCCGTGCGGGTGACGGCGGGCCCCTGCCGCACGACGCCGCTGTACCTCGCGCACGACGAGGTACGCCTGTACGGCTCGTGGGACATGGCCGAGTTACGCGCGCATGCTCGTCAGATCAACGTCCGTGAGGCCGCGCGGCTGCTGCTCTACCGCCCCCGGTACAGCCACGACACCCTGTTCGACGGCATCCACCGGCTCACCGAGCGTTCCACCGCCCACTTCGGCGGTCACCTCTACCTTCGCTATCCCGAACCGGCCCTGCACACCGGCCCGCGTGAACTGACACCCGGCGCGGATGTCCTCGGCGCCTTCGCCCAGGCCCTGGACGGCGCCCTGGACGTGCGCCCGCTCGACGCACAGCACACCGTCTTCCACCTCACCGGAGGCTTCGACTCCGGCACCGCCGCCCTGCGCGCCGCCCAGCGATACCCTGGCAAGCTGAACACCGCGGCCCTGCTGATCGCCGGACCGGGACGGGCCCAGCAGGTGCGACGACGAAGAGAGATGCGAGCCGCGGTGCCCTTCGGCCCACTGGACGACGTGGTCGATGCCACCGTCGAGCTCCCGCTCCACCCTGCCTGCGCGCGGGTGCGCGGAGAGCCCATCAGCCCGTACGAGGAGCCCCTGCACCATCCCTTCACCGTCATGGCCGCACGGATCGCCGAACACGGCGCGCACACGGTGGCCACCGGCCTGGGCGGCGACGAGATGGTCGCCCTTTCCCAGGCAGAGCACCCGCACCGAGCATCGGGCCGGATGGAAGACGGCGAAGGACTGCCCTGGATCGGTCACCGGGTCGGTGAAGTGGCCGACTTCAGCGATGTCGGCATCGCTCCGCCTGCGCCCGTGAACAGCATGACCCTGCTCTCGCTGGAGACGTCCGCGCCGGTCCTGCTGCGCGCCGGGCTGTGGCCGCTGCATCCCTTCGCCGACCCGGGAATGGTCGCCCTGGGCGAGGCCCTGCCCATGGACTGGCGCGCCCTCAAGCAGCTCCAGCGCCGCCGGCTCGCCGCCCTGGGGCTGAGCCGCGACGTGGTCTGGCCGGCCGAACGGGAGTCCTTCGCCGAAGTCGTCGCCACCTCACTGATCACCTATGGCAAGCCGCTGCTGAAACAGATACTGAGCACCGGATCGCCCCTGTTCGACACTGGCCTGATCGACCCCGACGGCCTGGCCCGCGGTATGCAAGCCCTGGACCACGGCCGGTACGAGGAACGGCGGGACTCACAGTTGATCGAGGTGATCCACCTGCACCAGGCAGCCACAGCGTTCCTCTGAGCACGGGGACGGTTGCAGCACTTCAGGACAGGGCAGGCACCACGCCAGTGAAGCGGTCCTCCAGATCGGGGATGCGCTCAGCGTGACGCTCCAGCAGGTACATGGGCCCGTGCGTCTTCTGCATCGTGTGCACGAGCGAGAAGCCCTGTCGTTGGTAGTAGGCGACCAGGCCCTCGAACCGGCATCCGCGGCGCACCCACTTCTTGCCCTCCCGGGCAGCACGGTCCACCGCCCACAACGCGATCAACGCGCCCGGATGTGCGTCCCGCACCCGCGGATCCGTGATCGTGGTGTACAGATACAGCGCGGGCTCGGCCAGCTCCTGCTCGCTCCAGGCCATCGGCGGCGTCGAGTCGGTCACCGTCGTACAGCCCACCGGGGCGCCGTCGGCCTCAAGCACCCACGTCGTCCCGTCCCCGGAATGAGTCAGGGCGGCTACTTTCTCCGCGCTCTCCCGCCAGGTCGGCAGGCCCCGCTCCTCCAACCAGGCGGAACGGTCTCGGACGATCTGGGCGACAGACTCATAGTCATCCGGGTGGGCCAGTCGGATCGCGAACTTCACGCACTCTCCTCACGTCGCATCGTCCCACCCACCCTGGCATGGACGAACCGCCTACCGGGTACCTTCGAGAGCTTCGGCCAACAACTGCACGGCACCGAGCGGCTCGCTGCGGCTGGAGCCGACTGCGTGATGTCTGACCACACCAATGTCGAACATCTGTTAGCCACCATCCGTGATCTCGCAAAACGCAGTAATTCGGCATAGCGCGCGACGGCCCTGGCAGCGATCGAAGCCCTCGCCGCCAGCGCCTTCCCGTTCGGCGGATCCTGGAAATCGGCACCGGCACCGGCTACTCCACCGCCCTCCTCGCGCAACGCGTCGGGGCCGCGACCGTCACCTCGATCGAGATCGACCAAGGACTCGCCCACCACGCTGCGGCCGTGCTGCACGCAGCAGGCATCACACCGCAACTCGTCGTCGGCGACGTCGAGGCGGGATACCCGCCAGGCGCCCCCTACGACCGCATCGTCGCTACTGCCTCCTTCCGCGCCCTCCCGCAGGCACTGATCGACCAGCTCTGGCCCGAAGGTGTGCTCCTGGCCCCCCTCGACAGCCCCTTCCAGTGCGACGGCCTGGTGCGCCTGGTCGCCGATGGCGGCGGCCGAGCGAGCGGCCGATTCGTAGGGGCTGTCGATTTCATGCCAGTTCGGGGCCAGCGCGTCCACCGTAGCTACGCCGAAGTTGGCTGGCCGGTCTGGGCGGACTACCACATCACTGTGGACCAAGGATGGCAACGCGTCCGCACAGACGGATCCGGCACGTGAACGCCGAGAACGACTTGTGGAGAATCAAGGACGTCGTCGTACGCATTGCAAGGACCCGCCAGGAAGCAGCAGCCCGTGAGGTGGCGGTGGCGCGCTGGCTGGCCCAGCACCGAAGCCGACCTGGCGCCGCTGTTGCGCCAGATGCACGGGATGCCCACGCCATCCTTCTCCATCGGCCGACTTCAGCCCTTTGTGCGGACCGCCGAAACGCCTTGCGGCGGCGAAATCGGGGGCGTGATCCGCAGGCAGGTGCCACGGCGTGGGCTGCTCGGACAGAAGCGTGGGAGGGCGCAGTGCGCGCCGAGAGCCTCAAGCTCTCCGACTTCAGGGGCCTGTCAGGAGTGCGCGCCGCTGTGCTCCTCGGCCCCCTCTAGGGTCTGTTGTGAAAGTGCTGGTCACAGCCACTCGTTGATGGCTGCGACCAGCACGGTCGCTTCGTAGCGGACAGCGAGTTTGTCGTACCGGGTGGCGACGGCCCGGTGACGCTTGAGCCGGTTGATCCCGCACTCGACCGCGTGCCGCTGCTTGTAGTCGTCCTTGTCGAACTTCGGCGGCCGCCCGCCACGCGATCCGCGCTCGAGACGGTTGCGGACCCGGTCCGCCGGAACCGGGATGGTGGCCTTGATTCCGCGTCTGCGCAGGTAGGAGCGATTGCTGCGCGAGTCGTACGCCTTGTCGGCCCGGGCCCGGTCCGGGCGCTTGCGCGGCCTGCCCAGCTCCAGCCGGGAAACCCGGATGGCTTCCAGGACCGGCTCGAACTGCAAGGAGTCGCCCCGCTGCCCGGCCGTGATCACGACAGACAAGGGCTTCTGCCCCTGCTCGACCGCGAGGTGGATTTTGCTGGTCAGTCCGCCCCGGGAGCGTCCGAGGCCGTGGTCGGCCGGCTCGATGAAGGTCCCGCCGGGTGGCTCCTTCTGGAGGTCCCCCTTTTCACCGCTCCGGCGGCGTGCCGGTGGGCCCGGCAGACGGTGGAGTCGACGTTGACATCCCAGGTGATCAGGCCTTTCGCGTCCGCCTGGGCCTGGAGCTGGGTGAGGATCCTTGCCCAGGTGCCGTCCCGCTGCCAGCGCCGGAACAGGTCATAGACCCGGTCCCACGGCCCATAACGGCCGGGCACGTCCCGCCAGGGAGCACCGGTCCGGGTCCGCCACCGTATGCCGTCTATCAGCTGCCGCCGCGTCCACACCTGTGGCCGACCCGGCTTGATGCCCGTCGGCAGCAGAGGCTCAAGACGGGCCCACTGGTCATTCGTCAGATCCCCACGTCCCACAGGACATGATCATCACCGAACAAGATCCACTTTCGCAACAGACCCTAGTGGTGGGTGAGCCAGAAGATGAAGAGGGTGACCAGGCTGCTGCCGCAGCCGAAGCAGATGCCGCGCAGCAGTTGGCCGAGGGCGGGGCGGCGGCGGGCGTGGGCCCATTGGCGGGTGCGGTGGCCGCGGTGGGTGAGTGTGCGGGTGGTGTGGGTTGTGGTCTGGCGGATGCGGTGTGCGATGCGGCGCCAGCGGCTAACCTTCATGGGGATGTCCTTCGTCGCAGCGGTGTGTCGGGGGATGTCGTGCGATGCGAGGAGCCCTGCGTCCCGTTGGCCTAGGAAACCGGGGGCGCGAAGAAGGGGCTCCTTGCTGCTTGCTGGGGGTCAGGTGCGGCTGTGTTCGCGCAGGGCCTGGGCCAGGCGCCGGTCGGGGCGGGGCACGATCACGCAGGGGGCGCCGTCGTCGGCGAGGCGGTCGACTTCCATTTCCAGGCTGCCGGTGAGCGGTGCGGCTGTGGCGGGGCGGGGGTAGAGGTAGCGGGCGATGGCTTCGACTTTTTCGAAGTAGGCGTCGTCGAGGCGGTCTCCGAGGTCGTAGAGGACCTGGTGCAGCCAGTGGGATGCTTCGCGCTGTTCTCCGAGGGCGGTGTGGTGCAGGTGGAGGCAGTAGGCGGAGGCGCGGTGGCCGGCGCCTGCGGCGAGCTGCCACCAGAACTGGGCGGATTCGGGGTGCTGTCCGGTCAGGTGCAGGAGCGAGGCGAAGACGGCGGCGCCCTCGACGTCGAGGTTGTCCTCCTCGACGGGGCGGTCGGGGTTGCCGCGGGCGAGCTGGTCGACGTGGTGGGCGGCGTGCGGTGCGTTGAGCATCCAGCGGGCGATCACGGTCAGGCGCTGCCCGGCCTGGGCGGCGAGCTGGGTGTCCGCGGTGGTGTGGGCGCGGCCGGCGTCGATGGCGAGCTTTTTGAGTGCTGCGCCGACGTCGAAGGTGCTGTGCGTGCGGACCGGCATGGCGGCGCCGGCGAGCACGTCGTCGAGCGTCCTCATCATTCCCCCTTGTTCTCCTCGGTGTTCTTCTTGGTGGGGGCGGCCTTCTTGCGGCGGTCCCCGTCGGTGGGCAGCTGCAGCAGGACGCGCAGGCGTTCGCGTCCTTTGCGGATGTGGTAGTCCACGGTGCGTGAGTCCAGGCCCATGTAGCGGGCGATGCGGGTGACCGGGTAGTTGAGGACGTACCGGAGCACGATCGCGTTGTACTGGCGGGTCGGCAGCTCGAGCATGGCCTCGTACAGCCCGGCGTTGCTGGGCGCCAGCTCCATCTCGGCGCGGATCGCGGCGAGGTTGCGGAATATCGGGGCGTTGATGACGAACGCCGGCGGGCGCCGCTCCTGGGCGAGGCGCCCGCTGACATGGCGGCTGAGGACCGACATCGCGCGCTGGTCGAGGTCGGCTTCGGTCAGCAGGTCGTCCCAGGTCGCCAGTATCTCCAGGCAGACGTCGTGCACGACGAGTTCGGCCGCGCTGCGGTGGCCGAGGTGGAGTTCGGCGAAGGCGTGGAAGAACTCCTGCTGGCCCAGGTAGAACCCTTCGAAGTCGATGGGCAGTCCTGTGCGGAGCGCGGAAGGCGTGTCGGGGCCGTCCCGCAGGGGAATCCCGAACGCGTCCGTCAGTGCGTGATCGTCATCGGTCACGCGGGCCTCACAGTGGTCATCACATGTCCCTGTAGGTGCGGAGGTTGGCGGCGCGTGTCCCACCAGGGCGCTCACCGGCGAGCCGGGCGGCTCTAGTGACCACCCTGCCGAGAATCGAGCCCGCTCACTCAACGCGATCTGCAAAAAAATGACCCTGTGATCATGGGCAACTGCGGAACGTGTTCACGAGGAGTGCACAACTGTCCAGAAAGACGCCCTGAGCAGCACTGGTGAACTGCCGTTTACCTCCGCATGGCGAGTTCCCGCCTAGCAAGTGGCGACCATCACACTTAAGTCGGGCGAAGCCGGACAGCTCTCCTACCGGACCCGAACCGCGCTGCTCATCTTCCGGACTCAACCCGGCAGGGGTGAAGGTCTCCGGAGACCGGCGGCGCGGTCGTTGACAGTCCCGTCGTGTCATGTCGGCGGCGGTGTCAGGCGGGTTACGTCGGTGGGGGTGAGGTCGGGGCGTGGGCGGTGGAAGCGGGTGTCGCCAGCGGCCGGAGGCGTCGCGGGCGATGTCGATGCCGACTTCTACCACCAGCTCGGGTTGCACCAGCGTGGTGTTGAGGGTGTCGCGGCTTCCCCATCCGGCGGATTCTCTGTCAAGTACTGCGTGTTGAAGGAACTGCCTCCGACGGATCTCGTGACCAGGTTGCATAGGCATCATCGTGGCCCGCGTAGGGCGAGGACCTACCAGGCCCTCGACGCCGCCCAGGCTTCCGACCCACTGCAGAGCCCTCTCCGCGTCGCCGGAGGCGAGGACTGGCCGGATCAAGGCCGGGCCGTCCTGCAGTACCTCAAGCAGTCCGTGTCGGCGCTCCTCGTACCTGCGCGGCCGCCAGTCCGTGTCCCCCACGGCGAGAAGATCGAAGACGGCCAGGTGGACCGTGAAGTCCTTGCGGGTGCGCTTCACTCGCCGGGAGTGCCCATGGCCAAGCGAGGCGACGACGCTCATGCGGGAGTTCAGCACGCTGTTCGCCGAACTCGATGAGCTGCTTGATGAGTTGGGTGCACCAAAGGGGCAGCCGTTCCTGATCAGCCCGAAGGGCGAATGCGACGTCGAGTTGAACCGGTACTTCTCGGTGTGGCTGGCATCTTCCCCGTGGAACACGCAGGCCGCCCACGCCCGGGACCTGCGTACGTTCTTCGACTTCTTGTGGTTCGCGCGCGGAGAGCTCAGCTGGCGCGGTGCCACGGCGGATGATCGCGCGGCCTACGGCGCCATACCCCGCAGGCACTCACGACTCGCCCAGGCGATCCCGTGCCTCGCTCTCCTCGGTAACGCTGTCAGTGGCGTAGCTGATGTTCGCCAGGCTGTCGGAGGCGTTGACCCTCTCATAGAAGGTCTGCAGGTAGACCAGGTCGGTGGCAGAAAGATTCTCGATCGTTTCGGGGGTGATGTCCGTGACGGTCCCGATCCGGGTCACCACCGCGCTCAACAAGAGGACGCCGAGGTAGGCGGGGTTCTTCCGCACCCGCAGATCCACCAGTGGCTCGATCTCGTCGTAGGCGGTCGCCAGCCGCATCACCCCCTGCCGGTGCAGGGTTCCGTCTACACCCCTCAGACCACGGGGAAGCACGAACTCGAACTCGGCAGGGGCCGGCCCAGGTTTCTCAGACATACAAATACCCTTCGTTGCTCAGGCGAGATCACCATGATCTTCCCGCATACCCGACAAGATGCGGCCGACAGGATGCACCTCCTCGTGTCGCAGACACGCAGCCACGGCTTCCGGCTCCGACGACTGGCTGTGAAGGTCTGAGCGGTCTCTGGTCCACTTGGTGTGGTCGCGTACGCAGCGTGGCTGTCAATCTTCTCGTGAGGGCGGCTGAGATAGCCCCAAATTTCCCGGCCGGTGGACAACGTGGCCGACAGTTCTGCGCCGTGGACGAAGTGCGACCGCAACTCGAAGAGTTGCTGTTCCCCTCGGTGGAGGACGTGTTACTGAGTTTGTGGGCGTGATGTCGGCCTTTACATTTTCACCAAGCGTAAGAGACAGGTGTTGAAGTTGTTCCGCACACCTCCTCCCGCAGGATGCCCCTGACGCGTGTAAATTCCCTCATGATTTCCGCTTCCTGGGTGAACGGAACGCGCACCGTCCGTAACACGGCCACCCACTCGGCCTCCGACGAGATGACCGCCCAGCAGGCACTGGAACGCCTTGCAGCTCTGAGTCTCCTCGCGCATTGGATCGACGAATGCGAGGGACCGGTCTGACTCACCCTGCGCGGGTGGGAAAGCTGGCAGGGCGAGTGACCTGACGCGGTTGTGAATCGTTTCCCTTGCATGACTCCACGCAAGACAGTCACCAGGGTAGCGCTGGTAGCCGCGACGACAGCAGGGATGGCCCTAACCGTGGCTTCACCGGCATCAGCGGGAGGCGTCGGGGATTTCCTGTCACCGGCCTTCGGAACCGACTGCGCCAACCACCACGGTAGTCACGCAGCAGGAACGACCACCCGCGGTAGTGGAATGGCCGACAGTAACTTTGCCGGACTACCAGTCGGTAGTCCGGTCAATCAGTGTGGTGGCGCAGACCTCCCGGTGCAGAATGGGCAAGGGTTCAATCTCCATTTCATGCTCACGTCCCTGGGCGTCTCTAAAGACGAGCTGTAGGGACATTTGAGTTTCCGGACGATGCGGATGGCCCGACATGCGCCCGCCTGCCGCGCCGCCTTCACGGCCGGGGGTGACAGCGGGTGTCTGAGGGGTCTTCAGTGTGACCTGGTCACGCCCCTGACCGGCGTGTGGTCGGGAGGACCACCGCGGCCAGTGCCTCCCGCCACACGCCTGCGCGCTGGCTCCTCTCCCACCCCGACGCCCTGCCCGAACGCGACCGACTCCAGTTCAAGGCAGTCCTGGCCAACTGCCGCCAGCTGACAGCACTCGCGGAGCACGTGCGGTCCTTCACCCGCATGGTCACCGAGCTGGAGGGCGAACGACTGCCGGAATGGATCGAGTCCGCTCGCGCTGCCACCGACCTGCCCAGCCTCAGCCGGTTCGCCCAGCACCTCGAACGTGACCTCGACGCCGTCATCGCGGGTCTCACCCTGCCGTGGAACTCTGGCGTCGTCGAAGGTCACGTCAACCGGATCAAGATGCTCAAGCGTCAGATGTTCGGACGGGCCGGGTTCGAACTCCTACGCAAACGAGCCCTGTTGACGTGACCGAGGGACACGCGACCACAGAAAGTGGACCAGAGCCCCTTCACGCGTTCACAGCCAGACGACCGGGCCTTCGCCGCTGAAACTGCACGCATAGCCATACAGTCCTTCCCTCCGCAGGGACTCTCAGCCTTCGCGTCCTCACCGTCGTCGAGGTTACGGAGGGGTTCAAGCGGCGGGTGTTCGTCAGCAGCACGGCGTTGCGGAACAGGCCGAGAGCGGGGAGCTGGTCCCTCCCGCCGGGCTTCAGATGGACAACGGACAGACAGCAAACCCTCTCCATAACTTCGGCTCCAGGTTCAAACCGGCAGCATCGCCGACCGCCGTGACAGAACGACACAGCACCAGCGGGACGGGAAGCAGAAGGGACGGCATGGGCCAGCCGTACCCGCTTCCGCCAGCACGCTGACCGTTTCAGCCGGCTTTCACCTGGCCGCAGCCACAGCCCTGCTGCGTCGGCCCAGGTGATCTTCGGTGGCGTTCATCCAGCCGTCCTTCGCTGACACTCGCTCACGCGAGGTGTGCCCTCACAAATTCCTCGTAGTTGATCTGTCCGTCGCCGTTCACGTCAGCTTCGGTCACCCACCGAGCAACCTCCTCGTCGGAGAACTTCTCGCCGAGCTGGACCGTGACGTACTTGAACTCCTCGGGGCTGATCAGGCCGTCGCCGTTCTTATCTTGGACCCTGTACGCCTCCATGAGATCTGGGCTGTCGTCGACCGTGTTCGCCGAAGTCAGAGCCAGAAATTCGGCGTACTCGATCTGCCCGCTGCCGTCGGAGTCGAGCACGCTCACGAGCTCTGGGAGCTCGGCGTCCGTCGTGCTACGACCCATCGACCGCAAGACGGCTCCAAGCTCCTCAGGGGTGATCTTGCCGTCATGGTCCTTATCGACAAGCTCGAACGCTTCCCTGAACTCCGCGATCTGGATATCGGTCAGACGGACCAGTCCCATGATGCACTCGCTTCCCTAGAGGTCACCGGCAATCCGTGACGCTTCGATCTTGCCCTGGCGGCGTTCCGTCCACTCTGCCGATACCAGCTGTCACTCGCTCGGGGCCACGGCCCACCGCACAGGTCAGACCTGGTGATCGCCAGAACGGAATTGGATCCGGTAGGAGACCGCTCACCTTCGCCGTCATCCGCACCGGAAAGGCCCAAGACCCGCGCCACCAGCGCCTCAACCAGCTTCAACGACCCCGTCAGCGGGGTTCGAATAGGGGTTCCTATTCCAAAATGGCCGGGTCGGCGGGCGGCTGTGGCTGGGTGGGCAGAGCCCGCAGGACGGCGGTGGGCGCCGCGTGTTGGCGAAGCTGCCGGTTTTCCAGGGTCAGCTGGTGGACGACGCGGACCAGGGCTTCACGGTCGGCGCGGAGTTCAGAGAGCTCTTTGCGGCCTGCTGCGCGCAGTTCCTTGAGTTTGACGACTTGTTTGCGCAGCCGTAGCTCGGCTTCGGCAGGCTGGGCCCGCTGGCGGACCTCGGCGTAGAAGTCGTTCTTCAGATCGGGGTGCTGTTGGGTGAGTGCATTGCGGGGGACGTCGGCCTCCTGCGCGAGGGCGACCACGGTCAGGGCTCCGTTGGAGTGCTGGGGGGTGCCGGTGAGGATGCGGTGCATGGCGGCGCGGATGCGCTCGCGTTCGTCCAGTGCCGGGCTCACGGGGCTTCTCCCTCTTGGGCGGTGATGCGCTGGTGGTGATGGAGCGCGGCGTGCTGCCGGAGATTGTCCGCGGTACCGCGCAGCCGCTCGGCCAGCGGGGCGGGCAGCTGCGTGAGGCGCTGTTCGAGCTGTTGTGCCTTCTGAAGGAGTTGGCGGGCATGGCGTTAAAAGCCCGCGGTGTCAGCCAATGCACATTACTGGATCGGGCGTTCTTGGCCCGCCCGGCCGGAACCGATACCACCCCCCCCGTATCGCCCCCTGGCCGACCGCATCAACACCGGGCTCATCGCCACGTGTCCACGCCGCTGGGGCCAGTCGTAGAGGCGGGCCAGGGCCGCCAGCTCGCGGTTCCACTTCGACCCGCCCACCCGGTCGGGATTCCGCGGCGACCGCACACGCCAGTCATGAAAGTCGAACAGGTTGTCCGCACTGGCGCCATTCCAGACAAGTCCCCGACCCCAAAGGAAGTCGAAGAACACGCGGTAGTCCGAGGTGTAGTTCCGCTTCGTCTCATGTTCCAGGTGAACGAAGCTCGAGCGACACAGGTACTCGCTCAAGAGTTCGTCCACCCTGCAGTCGGGGGCGAGCATGATCGGGTCACCCGGATGGATACCCACTCGCTCCTCCCGAAGCGACAGATCCTCCCAGACCCCCAGCGCCGGTAACCGTTCCGTCCCGCCAACCGGCCGCCCTGTGGGCACCCAGAACACACGCCATCCAGGCACGAGTTCACCCCTGTCACATCGGCTTCAACACGCCGATTCAACAGGGAAGGCGGAGAACGTGCGGCCTGTCCAGGGGTGTCCGGGGCGGGTCGTCGTCAGTAGTGTGCCGGCGTCGCGGCGGTGCAACCGGTTCTGCAACCGCTCGAACGCGATCCGCCCCCGCCCCGTCCGCCTCCCACGTGAACAGTTCCCCGTCCAGCGCGGTGGCGTCCGGCAGCTGGCGGAGTGCGGGGTCGGTGATGTCGGGGAAGGCGGGTGCCAGGTCGGTGCCGTGCCGTGAGCGCAGTACCGCCTGGCCACCGTCGACGGTGAGCAGGGCGCGGAAGCCGCCCCACTTCACGTCTTCCGCCCAGCCCGCCTGGAGCTCCGGATCGTTCACGGAGGCGGCGAGCATCGGGGCCGGGAGGGGCCAGGGGGCGGGCGCACGCGGGCTGAGAACGGGTAAGAGCGGGCGCTCGCCCGAGCGAGCGCGTTTCGTTCGAATGGGGCATGGGTGCATCCGGCTCGGACATGTCCTTGGGGCGAAACTCCCAAGGAAAGAGGTACGGAAATGACTATCAACGCCTACGAGAATCTCCAGATCGTCCGCGGGACCGTTGCGGCTGACGGCACTCGGAAGCCTGGCGCCAACCACGGCTTCAAGGTTACGAAGGTCGGCACTGGCACGTACACCATCACCTTCAACAACGACTTCCTCGAGACGCCGTCGGTTGTTGCCACTCTGGATGGCGATGCCTGGAGCCTGCTGGACAATGTGCACGTCACCGGCGCCACGACCGAGAGGGTGACGGTCCGTACGGGCAACTCGAACGGCGACGTGGGAGACCGTCCCTTCCACTTCATCGCCACGGGCTGATCCAGTGAAGAGCCTCGCCCCGGCTGCGAGAACCAGCCGGGGCGGGCTCCCCTTCAGCGGATACAGGGCATCGTCTCCTTCACTGACTGATGGGGGCGGGTGACCGTGAGGTCGGACGTGGCGCAGCTTGAACAGGGCTCGCTCCAGGCGCGGTTGCGGCGGGTCATCGCGGTGGGCCCGGCCGGGGCCCGGCCGACCTCCCGGCTCCAAGAACTGGCATCCCGCCACACGCCGTCACCCAGGTGGTGTTCACGTGCATCTCATGGGCAGGGTCCGTCCGGTTCGTCGGCGCCGGGGTGGGTTTCGTCGTGGTCGGCGGCGGGTTCGGTGGTGGGTTCGGGGGTGAGGGTCAGGAGTTGGCGGCTTCGGTGTACTCGCTGGCGGCTGTGCTGGATCCGCTGGCGGCTTTTGCTGAGGTTGGCCTGGATCCCGTTGATGAGGGACCGGCTTCGTTCGATGGTCTGGCGTGAGGTCTGGACCTGGTCGGGGGAGGCGTGTCCGGTGGGCTGCTGGGGTGGTGGCGGGGGTTTCTCCATAGCGCACCTCTTGGGTCTGCTGGGTGTCTGCGGGAGGCAGCGGGCTGTGCGGGGCGCCCTGCGGGCGGGGGTTCTTGCCGCCTCCCGCGACGGCGAGAACGCCCCGCCCGGGGTGCTGCACGGGCAGGGGTCAGCTTTCCTGGAGGTGCAGCGTGGTGAGTCTGTCTGCGCCGCGGCCGGCTAACCGCGTGTGCAGGTTGAGGTCGGCGGGGGCGCGGATGACAAGGTGCTGGGGCGGGGTGAGGCGCTGGGCGAGGATGATGAGGATGTCCAGGACGCTGTGGGCCAGGAAGCGGGTTTCGGTGAGGTCCACGACGATCTCGTCGGTGCGGTCGGCTTCTTCGGTCACGGCCAGGGCCAGGGGCCCGCGGTGGATGCCGAGGATCTCACCGAACAGGCGCACCCCGGGGCCGTCGGTGAGCGGCAGCATGAGCAGGAGTTCGTCGGCGAAGTAGGTGCGCATCGCACCTCCCGGTGCGGATCGGGTCGCACCGGTGGAAAAGCGACGGACGCACAAGGGAGGTGCGGGGGCCGTGGCGAGGTGCACGCGGTGCTGTGTGGCGGGTTCAGGGTCCCGCTGATGGCAGCCGCTGGCGTGGTGGGCCCCAACCCGGACCCGAGAGATCGCCGGAAAAGTGGATGTTGCGCTAACAACATCGTCAACCACGGTCTGTGACCGAGCCTACTCCTGCCCCCACGCGGGCGACAGGCATATTCCGGGCAGGCCCGGCCGCGCGGCATGGGTGTGCACGGCCAGGCCCGCCTCCACCGCCGCCCCGGCGCGGGAGTGAAGAGGCGGCGGGAGCGCTGCCTGTGCTCTAAGCGGATGCCCTTGCCACCGATCGTTACACCGCCCCCGACCACCAGACATCCGGTCTTTCGCTCTCTGCGGCGGGCCGGGGGCTGAAGGCTTCTTTCGCTTCTTTCGCGGGCTCGGCCGCACGCGGCATGGGTGGTGTGTGCGGCCGGGCCTGCCTGCACCGCCGCCCCCTTGGCGCGGGAGTTCCGAGGGGCAACGGGAGCATCCTCCGGCGCGCGTCCACGCAGGTGGTGCCGGTGTGCTGCCGGGTCTCCCCGCTCCCGTCCGCTACACCATTTTCCTGAACCGGATTCAGCGGACGGCGCTGGCAAGGGAGTTTCGGTCCCCGCCAAGCGCGGGGCGCACGGAGCCCGGTCCGGAGCGGCCGGGGGTGTGACCTGCCATCTCCGTGGTCTTCCGTGGCGGGGGCGGCCCGGGAACCAGCGGCATCCCGCTCCCGTGGCACACCAGCGTCTCATGGTTGCTTGTCCCGGCTGGCCGGATGGGTCGTTTTCACCCTCAGGTGGGGTGTGCAGAAGGGGGCGAGGCCGTCCAGACTGCCGGGATCGGGAGTATCGGCCCGGGGCTGTGGGGACCTCGTGTCGGGGGACCTGCCTGGGGGGAGCGAGGGTGAGCGGGAAGTGGAGCGACGCGCTGGTACGCGTACGGATGTCGTTGCTGGTGATCGAGCGGGCTGGCTGCCGGATCGAGCAGAGCGAGGCGCTCGTGGCCGCCAGCCGGCGGCAGATCAGTGAGAGCCGACGGCGGCTGGACAGGACAGGCCGGTCAGGGCGCCATACACCGGCCCGGTGAGTGCCTGGGTCTGAACGCAAAAGGGGGTCAACATGTTTTTTGAGACACTGAGTTGAAGCCGCCGCAGTTCGTCATCCGCTACGCCGTTGGCCTGCAGGAACGCGAAGCGGTCGTAGTGGCCAACGGCCACAGCTTGGCAGACTATGTCGATCGGCTGGAGGAGGCCATGGAACAGGCGCTCACGACCGAACCGCCCTCCACACCTTTCCTGGCCTGGTCTCTGGCCGCAGGGGGCGCCGTGGTCATCCGGATTGACTCGATCATCGCCCTCGAAGCCTCCGGGGTTTAGAGACAGGTTTCTACAGCGCCGTCAACCACGGACTGTGCCGTACCCGCGCAGACGAGCGCGCGACAGGCCCTCTTTCGCACAGAAGCCGCCGCCCGCCTGCCAACCCGACCGGGCCGGTCGCCACTGCTGCCCGCACGCGGTTGCGTGAGGCGCGTGCAGACTCCGCTACGCCTACCGCGCCAGCCGCGCCCCACGGCACGGACTTGCCGGCGGTCTTGCCGCAGGACTGTGGGGGCCGGGCCGCCCCGGGGAGGAGGCGTGCGGGGCGGCCCGGCGGGTGAGGCCCGTTGGAGGGCCTGGTGGTGGGTGCGGCTGTCCGGGTCGGGGTCCGGGACGGGGACAGCCTGGCGGGCCGCGGGGGGTTGAGCGGCCGGCGTGCCCTCACGCTAGCGCCGCGCCGCTGCACTGTACTGGCCGGTAGTACGACATACGTCCTTCGTGTAGGGAAGAGCGTGCTCCGGTTGAGCGAGTGTGTCTCAGGCCGGGCGCTGGCTGTGTCTGCGTGCCACAGCGGCCTGGAGTTCGCGCCGGACTGTGCCGGGCAGGGGACGCCCGAGGGCACAGCGGACGATGGCTTCGGCGAGGGTGCGGAGTTTGATGTTGGTGTGCTGGGAGGTCTCGCGCAGTACCTCCCAGCCGTTCTCCGGCGCCAGGCGGTGGGCGGCGGCCAGGACGCCGAGGGCCTGGTCGATGACCGCGTGCGAGTCGATGGCCTGACGCAGCTGCCGGTTCTCCTCTTCCATCTGCGCGATCCGGGCGGCAACTGCCTCAGGGGCCAAAGACCGGTACTCACAAGTCGACATGACAGATCCCGCGGGACACGAAGGACAGGGACAGTTTTATCGTCACTGCTGCCCCGTATCCGCGCGCGCAGACAAGCACAGCCCCAGCTGCCCCCCCAGGGCTGCAACCGACCACACGGCTGTGCCCCCCGCACCACGAACCACCACATCCCCAACCCCCTGCACCCACCCGTCCCCGAGGAGTACCGCCCCGCACGGGCAGCGCGCCCCGGGGCCCTGCCCGCCGGTTCCGAGCGGCTGAGGCCCTGCCCGTCGACGTCCACCTCCCTGACAATGGTGCTGGGTTCGTGGTCGTCGAGCGTCGCGCTGGCGACAGGATTGCCGCATAGCTTCTGGTGCCGATCAATGATCCGGCAGCGGAGCGCCTTCGGCGAATTGAGTGAGGTGCTCTGGGCGCGCTCGGTGAGGACTGCCACACGGCCTACTCCGTTCACGCCGCGTACGACGATGCCACTACCCACGCGCAGGTCAACGCCGCAGTGTTCGAGCCGAACAGTGGGGCAGCCGTGAACGCCAACGTCGTTGGAGTAGTCAGAGACGACCAGTCCGTGATTAGCGAGGTCGTGCAAGGGCTCCGTGACGGGGCGCTGCAGCGCTACTTCCCCCGGATCGTTCCAGGATGGGCCCCAAATGGGCAGCTGCCGGGGGCATTCGCCCACGGCAGACGAGGAAGAGCCCCAAAGGACTGGAACCTCCGCCGAGGCCATGTCAACGTACAACGTCCCGGAAAACACCAGGGCAGCGAAGGAATGCGGACTTCTGGCGGGGGCGAGCCGCCCCGCCTCACAACAGCCCGCAGCCCGTGCCACTCTATTTCGCGGCCGAGCGCCCGACCCCACGGAGGTTCACCTGTCGAAGCCCGCTATCCGATCTGCCCGCTTCACCGCCCCCGTCCTCTTGACGCTAGGAGCCGTGAGCGCGTGGACGGCCCAACGAACTGAGGATTACGGGTCTCTCTCCACGGCGCTGTGCCTTTGCGTCTGCGCCGCTGGTTTGTTCGGTGAGGATCTGCTGCAACGTGACTACCGCCGTGACAGCACGGCCCTCGCGCACATCGCGGCGCACCCTGGGGCCGCCACTCGCCACGTAGCCCGAGCCGTCGGAGCCTCGGAGCGCGTCGTCGCCCGGAACCTCGACCGCCTCACCGACGACGAGCTGTTGGTGCTGGTCACTGACGGCGCGACTCCTGCACTGCGGTCCTACCGACTGGCGTCATGACCTGTGCCGGAGTAGAGGGCACGCCCTTGGGCGTGCTGGGCGACACATAGCAGACGATCCCCGGTTAGCAAAACCGGGGATCGTCCGGACCATTGGTGCCGTTCGCCTTCGGCTGTGCTTGGCGGTGGAGTCGGAGCGGACGTTGTAGCTCATTTGCCTGGCCCGCAGTGATGACGGACTAGGTCGTGTCTTCAATTGATCTTGTGTGCTGGATCATGGTCGGGTGATACGTCGCCATGGACTGTCCGATGCCGAGTGGGAGTTCGTCCGGCCGCTGCTGCCTGTGTCCTTGCGGGGGCGGAAGCGGCTGGACGGCCGAAGGGTCCTGAACGGGATCGTGTGGAAGTTCCGCACCGGCACCGCCTGGCGGGATGTGCCCGAGCGGTACGGGCCGTGGCAGACACTGCACACCCGCTTCCGCCGGTGGGCCCTGGACGGGACC
>NZ_WPNZ01000030.1 GCF_009755605.1 Streptomyces typhae | reverse complement strand
CGGCGCGGGCGGCACGACGGCCCGGCGCGGGCGGCACGACGGCCCGGCGCGGGCGGCACGACGGCCCGGCGCGGGCGGCACGACGGCCCGGCGCGGGCGGCACGACGGCCCTCCCGGGGCTCCGCGACCCGGTCCTCGACCGCACGGTCGTGGGCGCCGCCGTCCCGGCGTGGCCGCCCTGTGGCTCCATGTGCTCCCACACGCTCCCGAGCTTGATCTAGAGCGCGCTCCAGGTTCTAGCGTCCTTGCCCATGACCAGCACAAGGACCACCAGCACGGGTGCCACCGGCTCAAGGACCCCCTTCACCGCTGCCGCCACCGCCCACGACGTACTGCGCGGCGTCGACCTCACCGGCAGGACCGCCGTGATCACCGGCGGCTACTCCGGCCTCGGCCTGGAGGCGACCAGGGCCCTGGCCCGCGCCGGAGCCCGGGTGATCGTCCCCGCGCGACGGCCGGAGACGGCGCGGGAGGCCCTGCGCGACCTCCCCGGCACCGAGGTCGCCGCGCTCGACCTCGCGGACGCCGACAGCATCCGCGCGTTCGCCGACGCCCTGCTCGCGGCCGGGCGCGGCGTCGACCTCCTCGTCAACAACGCCGGGATCATGGCCTGCCCGGAGACACGCGTGGGCCCGGGGTGGGAGGCGCACTTCGCGGTGAACCACCTCGGCCACTACGCGCTCGTCAACCGGCTCGCCCCGGCCCTGACCCCGGGCCGCGCCCGCGTCGTGTCGGTGGCCTCGTCGGGCCACTTCCTCTCCGGCATCCGCTGGGACGACCCGCACTTCCGGCGGGACCCCTACGACCGGTGGCTCGCCTACGCCCAGTCGAAGACGGCGAACGCCCTGTTCGCCCTGCACCTGGACGCTCTCGCGGGGGACCGCGGCCCGCGCGCCTTCGCCGTGCACCCGGGCAGCATCCTCACCCCGCTCCAGCGCCACGTCCCGCGCGAGGAGCAGATCGCGCAGGGCTGGATGGACGCCGACGGCAGGCCCGCCGACGGCTTCAAGACGCCCGCGCAGGGCGCGGCGACCGCCGTGTGGGTGGCGACCTCACCCCTCCTGGAGGCGCACGGCGGCGCGTACTGCCAGGACTGCGCCGTGGCCGGGCCCGCCACCACGGACGACATGCTGGTCGGCGGCGTCAAACCCTGGGCGGTGGACCCGGAGGCGGCGGCCAGGCTCTGGGAACTGTCCGCCGACCTCACCGGTCTCGACGCCTTCGCGTAGCCGGCTGGTCCTCCAGTCGACCGCCCCGGTGCCCCGCTGGGGCTCGTACGCCGCCGGGCCCCGGCGGCCGAAACGCGCTTGCGCTGGAGCGCACTCCAACTCCTAGGGTCACGGGCTCCGGGGGGCACGCACCCCTGGGCACGCAGGACATCACCGCACCACCGGGAGGCAGGACCATGAACGGCACACCCACGCGCGCCCTCGGCGCCCTGACGGTCTCCGCCCAGGGACTCGGCTGCATGGGCATGAGCGACGCCTACGGCTCGTCGGACGACGACCGGTCGATCGCCACCGTCCACCGCGCGCTCGACCTCGGCGTCACCCTCCTCGACACCTCCGACTACTACGGCGGCGGCCACAACGAGCGGCTGCTCGGCCGGGCCCTCGCCGGGCGCCGCCGCGAACAGGCCGTCCTCGCCACGAAGTTCGGCTTCGCCAACCGCCTCGGCGAGCCGGTGGCGCTGCGCGGCGACGCCGCGTACGTGCGCGAGGCCTGCGACGCCTCGCTGCGCCGGCTCGGCGTCGACCACATCGACCTGTACTACCTGCACCGCGTCGACCCGCGGGTGCCGGTCGAGGAGACGGTCGGCGCGATGGTCGACCTGGTCGCCGCCGGGAAGGTGCGGCACCTCGGTCTGTCCGAGGCGAGCGCGCGCACGATCCGGCGGGCCCACGCCGTGCACCCCATCGCGGCGCTGCAGAGCGAGTGGTCGCTGTGGACGCGGGACCTGGAGGACGGGATCGTGCCGGTCTGCCGGGAGCTCGGCATCGGCATCGTGCCGTTCTCGCCCCTCGGCCGCGGCTTCCTGACCGGCCGTCTCACCTCGGTGGACGATCTGGAGGCGGGCGACATGCGGCGCGGCCAGCCGCGGTTCGCCGACGGCAACCTGGAGCGGAACCTCGCCATCGTCGAGGCCCTCGAAGGCCTGGCCGCGCGGCGGGGCGTCACGGCGGGCCAGCTCGCGCTCGCCTGGGTGCAGCACCGCGGCGACGACGTCGTGCCGATCCCGGGCACGCGCCGCCAGGCCTACCTGGAGGAGAACCTGGCGGCGGCCACGCTGGAGCTGTCCGCCGACGAGCTCGCCGCGATCGACGCGGTGGCGCCCGCGGGGAGCGTCGCCGGGAACCGCTACGACGAGAACAGCCTCGCGGTGGTGGACAAGTAGGAACGCCCACTCCACC
Source organism: Streptomyces typhae (assembly GCF_009755605.1). Taxonomy (GTDB): domain Bacteria; phylum Actinomycetota; class Actinomycetes; order Streptomycetales; family Streptomycetaceae; genus Streptomyces; species Streptomyces typhae. Next base: position 118,155 of record NZ_WPNZ01000030.1, on the reverse strand, counting down.
GCCCGTCGCCCAGCGCAGGCGCCCGCCGCCCGCCGCCCGCTGCCCGTCACCCGTCACCCGCCGAGTAGCCTGCGGGCATGTCCCTTCCCGATGGGCGCGCCGGCGCCGCGACCGAGCCGACCGGACCCGTGCACGCGGTGCCGGACGTGCTCGCGTTCCTGCTCGGCGACTGGCGGGTGGAGCGGACGGTACGGGACTTCGCGGGCGCGGCGGCGGGCGGCGCGGCGGCCGGTCCCGTCGAGGGGCACTTCAGCGGGACGACCCGCTTCACCCCGCTCGACGGCACGGGACCGGTCCGGGACGCGGCGGGCGCGGGCCTGCTGCACCACGAGTCCGGCACGTTCACCTGGCACGGCGTGGCCCGGCCCGCCGAGCGCACCCTCCGGTTCCTGCCGGGCGGACGGGCGGGCACGGTGGCCGTGCACTTCGCCGACGGGCGCTTCTTCCACGACCTCGACCTGCGCTCGGGCCGGCACACCGCCGACCACCCGTGCGCGCGGGACCTGTACCGCGGCACCTTCGAGGTGTACGACGCGGACCACTGGCGCACCCGGTGGCGGGTGGCGGGCCCCGCCAAGGACCTGCTCCTGACGACCGACTGCACGCGCCTGCCGTGACCGCGCCCGCGCCGGGTCACTGCTCGCCGAGCAGCATCCAGTGCTCGGGGTGGTCGAGGCCGACGAAGCCCACCTTCTCGTACACCGCGTGCGCGTCCCCCGTCGCGAGCAGCACCCTGCGCAGCCCGTACGGGGCGAGGTGGTCGCGCACCCCGGCGGCGAGGGCGGTGCCGATGCCCTTGCCGCGCACCGAACGGTCGATGTAGACGTCGCAGAGGAAGGCGAACGTGGCGTGGTCGGTCACCACGCGGGCGTAGCCGACCTGGACGCCCGACGCCTCCTCGTACACGCCGAAGTTGAGCGATCCGGCCACGGCCGCGTCCTGCTTGCCCCGCGTCCTGCCCATGGCCCAGTACGCGTCCTCGGAGAGCCACTGGTGGATGCGGCAGAGGTCGAGGCGGGCGGGGTCGGTGGACAGCTCGTACCCGTCGGGGAAGGGGAAGGCTTTTCCGTCAGGGGCTTCGTACTCGTTGGTCATGACGCGAGACTCGCAGGGACCGCCGCCCGGCGTCGAGTGTCTTTCGCGGGTTGCCGCACGGCCCCCGCGGCACACGAGGGCGCCACACGAGATGGTCGCACAAGGGCGTCGTACGAGGCGTCGTACGAAGGGCCGTACAAGGCGTCGTACAAGGACGTCACCCGAGCACCTCGTCGCACGCCGCGCGCAGCCTGCGGACGCCCTCGGTGATCTCGCCGGGTCCTGCGAGCGCCGCGAAGCTGACCCTGAGGTGCCCCGCGGGCGGTTCCGCCGCGAAGTAGGGGCGGCCCGGCGCCACCGCCACACCGGCGCGCAACGCGGCGGCGGCCAGGGCGGGTTCGTCGGTGCCGTCCGGCAGCCGCAGCCACAGGTGGTAGCCGCCGACCGGGACGTGCGGCAGCGCCAGCTCGGGCAGCCGCAGCCGCAGCGCCGCCGACATCGCGTCCCTGCGGTCCCGCAGCTCGACCGCCACGGTGCGCAGATGGCGCGGCCAGGCCGGGGAGCCGACGAGTTCGAGCGCGGCCTCCTGGAGCGGCCTCGGCACGAAGAAGTGATCGACGACCTGGATGGCGCGCAGCCGCTCCAGGACGGGCCCGCGGGCGGCGAGGGCGCTCACGCGGAAGCTCGGTGACGTCGCCTTGGTCAGTGAGCAGACGTGGACGACGACCCCGTCGGCGTCGTCCGAGGCGAGCGGCCGGGGCAGCGGCCCCGCGTCATCGTGCACCAGACGGCGTACGAAGTCGTCCTCGACCACGAACGCGCCCGCCTCGCGGGCGATCCGCAGGACCTCGGGGCGGCGCTCGGCGGACAGCACCGCGCCGGTGGGGTTCTGGAACAGCGGCTGACAGACGAACACCCGCGCGCCGGTGGCCCGGAACGCGGCGGCGAGCAGGTCGGGGCGCACCCCGTCGGTGTCCACGGGCACCGGCACCGGCCGCAGCCCCGCCGCCCGCGCGATCGCGAGGAGGCCCGGGTAGGTGGGCGATTCGAGCAGGACGGGCGCGCCGGGCGGGGCGAGGGCGCGCAGGGTCGTCGTCAGGGCGCTCTGGCCGCCCGCGGTGATCAGGATCTCCGCGGCGGTGATCGCGCCGCCGATGCCGCGTGCGAACCACTCCCGCAGCTCCGGCAGCCCTTCGGCCGGTGGCCGGTCCCAGACGCCGGGGCGGCGGCCCGCGCGGGCGAGGGCCGCGGCCATCGCGCGCTCGGGCTGCAGCGAGGAGTGCAGATAGCCGCCGCTGAACTCCACGACGCCGGGCGGCGGCGCGGCGAGCGTGGCGAGGACCCCGGCGGCGTCGACGGACCGGGGCGCGACCTCCGTGGCGGCGTCCGCGCTGAGTGTCACCTCCTGCCAGGAGGTGTCCCCCGCGGCCGCGGCGCCCGCTCCCGGCGGGCGCGCCCGGAAGGCCCCGGCGCCCGGCCGGGTGACGACGAGCCCCTCCGCGGCGAGCTGCGCTAGCGCACGCGACACGGTCACCGGGCTCACCCGGAACCGCTCGACCAGAGCCCGACTGGACGGCAGCTTTCCACCGGGAGAGTAGCGGTCCAGCTCGCCCCGCAACTTCCGCGTCAACTCGCCCACACTGCTACGCTCATGCATGAAAGCACAGGATAGCGCTACTGCCTCCCGAGGGATAACGGTCCCGACCACGACGGCGACCACGGCGACCCCGCCCACGCAAGCGGCACCGCCCGAGCAAGCGGCCACGCCCCCGCGGACGGCCACCCCCTCCGCCGCCCCCGCGCCGCCCGTCGACCGCCGCCGCGCGGGCACCGTCCAGGCCGCGCTCGGCGTCGTCGCCTTCTCCCTCACGTTCCCGGCCACCGCCTGGGGCCTCGAAGGCATCGGGCCCTGGTCCCTGGTCGGGCTGCGCTGCGTGCTGAGCGCGCTGATCGCCGGTGGCTGTCTGCTCGCGCTGCGCGTACCGGTGCCGCCACGGGCCCACTGGGGCGGACTCGCGGTCGTCGCGTGCGGTGTCGTGCTCGGGTTCCCGCTGCTCACGTCACTGGCCCTACAGACGTCGAGCACCGCGCACGCGGCGGTGGTCGTGGGCCTGCTGCCCCTGACGACCGCCGCGTTCTCGGCGCTGCGCACCGGCGCCCGCCCCTCCCGCACCTTCTGGACGGCGGCGGTCACGGGCGCGGTGGCGGTCCTCGGGTTCACGGTGCAGCAGAGTGGCGGCGCCCTCTCCACCGCCGATGTCTATCTGTTCGGGGCGCTCCTGGTGTGTGCCGCCGGTTACACCGAGGGCGGCCGGCTCGCCCGGGTGCTGCCGGGCTGGCAGGTCATCGGCTGGGCCCTGGTGTTCTGCCTGCCGCTGACCGTCGCCTGGACGGCCGTCGCCCTGGCGCACGAGTCCTTCGAGCTGACGCCGCACAGCACGGCGGGCCTGCTCTACTCGGCGATCGGCTCGCAGTTCCTCGGCCTGCTCGTCTGGTACCGCGGCATGGCCGTCATCGGCATCCCGAAGGCCAGCCAGCTCCAGCTCGCCCAGCCCCTGCTCACTCTGGTCTGGTCGGTGTTCCTGCTCGGCGAGGACCTGACGGCAGCGGCGCCGCTGACCGCGGTGGCGGTCCTCGTGTGCATCGCCGTCACCCAGCGGGCCCGCGGCTGAGCGAGGAACCGGGCACGGGGCGAACGCGGGACCGGACACGGGACCGGACACCGGCCGAACGCGGGACCGGACACCGGTCCGGGCGCCGGACCGGGCGAGGCCCTGCCGAGGGAGGCGCCAACAGCCGACACCGGTCGTACACTGTCGGCCACGCACCGCCACCACTGTGATCCAGGCGAGGAGGGCACTCCCCATGCACGCATCCGTGGGCGACCGGCTGCTGATCCACGGCAGGATCGTCGGACAACAGGACCGGACGGCGGAGGTCGTCGAGGTCCTCGGCGAGAACGGCACCCCGCCCTACCGCGTACGGTTCGAGGACGGGCACGAGACCCTCATGTCACCCGGCCCCGACACCGTCGTACGGCACTTCGGCTCCGGCGAGTGAGGAATTTCGGCACCGGCGAGTGAGCACCGGGGCCCGGCCGCCCGACCCGGCGGGTCCGGGCCCCGTCGCCGAACCGCTCAGCCCGCGCGGTAGTGGTCGTCGACGACGCGCTGCATCGCGCCGATCCGGTCGGCGACGACGTGCTTCGCCGAGTAGAAGACGTGCCCCCGCACCCGCGGATACCCCTTGGCGAAAGTGAGGTGCCGGGACAGCTCCGCCGGGTCCTGCCAGGGCGCGGGCTGCGCCGGGTCCCCCGCCTTGTAGAGGGCCTCCCCCACGTACAGCCGCACGTTCGTGCCCCGCGCCACCTCGTCCCACCAGGGCACCAGCTTCGCGTAGTCGGCCGCGGCGAGCCCGATATGCCAGTACAACTGGGGACAGATGTAATCGATCCACTCTTTTCGCACCCAGCCCCGGGTGTCCGCGTGCAGGTCGTCGTAGGTCTGCACGCCGGCGCGCGTGTCGGAACCGGCCGGGTCGGTCGCGGCATTGCGCCACACGCCGAACGGGCTGATCCCGAACCGGGTGCGGCGGCGCACCTTCTTCACCCGTACGCCCATCTCCCGCACCATGCGGTCGATGTTGTCGCGGCGCCAGGACGCCCGGTCGGGGAAGCCGCCGCCGTAGCGGGCGAAGGCGTCGTCGTCGTCGAAGTTCTGGCCCGCCACGGGATAGGGGTAGAAGTAGTCGTCCCAGTGGACCGCGTCCAGCGGGTAGCGGCGCACCGCGTCGAGCATGGCGTCCTGCATGAACCGCCGGACCTCGGGCAGCCCGGGGTTGTAGTAGAGCTTCCCGCCGTAGGGCACGACCCAGTCCGGGTGCTGCCGTGCGGGGTGGGACGGGATGAGGCGCCCGGGGTCGGTGTGCATGGCGATCCGGAAGGGGTTGAACCAGGCGTGCAGCTCCAGGCCTCTTCGGTGCGCCTCGCGCACGGCGGTGCCCAGCGGGTCCCAGCCGGGGTCCTTGCCCTGGGTGCCCGTGAGGTACTCCGACCAGGGTTCGAACCGCGACGGCCAGAAGGCGTCGGCGGTGGGGCGCACCTGGAGGACCACCGCGTTCAGCCGGCGGCGGACCGCCTCGTCCAGATACGCGATCAGCTCGGCGCGCTGCTGGGCGGCGGTGAGGCCGGGCTTGGACGGCCAGTCGATGTTGACCACGGTCGCCACCCACATGCCGCGCAGCTCACGTTCCCGGTGCCGGGCCGCGGGGGCGGCCACCGCGTCCCCGGTCACCGTGAGCCCCGCGGCGACCGTGGCCGCCGCCAAGGCGAACGCCCGACGTGACATATGCCTCATGAAGTCGCCCCTTTGCGTCAGGATTCCTCCGACAACAGCCGGCCGTGCGGCAACAGCATGCCCGACCCGGCCCGGATCTCACCGCAGGTTGCGGAGTAACGTTCACCGGCGAGGCAGGCACCGGCACCGAGCGCGGGACCCTGCCGGACCTGTTGATCAGCGAAAGGCACGAGGTGACCGACTCCATGGCCGACATTGCGCGCGTGGGAGTAGTGGGCTGCGGCCAGATGGGCGCGGGGATCGCGGAGGTCTGCGCCCGTTCCGGCCTCGAGGTGAAGGTCGCGGAGACCACCGGCGAGGCCCTGGAGATCGGCCGCACCCGGTTGTGCAACTCCCTGGCCAAGGCAGCCGAGCGCGGCAAGATCTCCGAGGAGGAGCGCGACTCCGCGATGGAGCGCCTCAGCTTCACGACCGACCTCGGCGAGTTCGCCGACCGTGATCTCGTCATCGAGGCGGTCGTGGAGAACGAGCAGGTCAAGACCGAGATCTTCCAGGTGCTCGACCACGTCGTGACGCGTCAGGACGCCATCCTCGCGTCCAACACCTCCTCCATCCCACTGGTGAAGCTGGCCGTGGCGACGTCCCGCCCGGACCAGGTCGTCGGCATCCACTTCTTCAACCCGGCCCCCGTGCAGCAGCTCGTCGAGCTGATCCCGGCGCTGACCACGTCGGAGGGCACCATCAGCCGGGCACAGGCCCTGGTGGAGAAGGTGCTCGGCAAGCACGCGATCCGCGCCCAGGACCGCTCGGGCTTCGTGGTGAACGCGCTCCTCATCCCCTATCTGCTTTCGGCCATCCGGATGTTCGAGTCGGGCATCGCCTCGCGCGAGGACATCGACAACGGCATGGAGATGGGCTGCGCCCACCCGATGGGCCCGCTGAAGCTTTCCGACCTCATCGGCCTGGACACGGTGGCCTCGGTCGCGGACAGCATGTACGAGGAGTACAAGGAGCCCCTGTACGCCGCTCCCCCGCTGCTCCAGCGCATGGTCGACGCGGGCCGCCTCGGCCGCAAGACGGGCTCCGGCTTCTACACGTACTAGATTCCGGTCGCCTCGTACGGCGTTCCGCTTGCCGGAGCGCGATCCGAAAGCGATTACGCTCCGTATCTGAATTCAAGTCAATTTTCGGTCGGTTCACGGGCCCGGCACTCTCCGAGTGCCGGGCCCGCGCCATTCACACACCGTGTGCGCCACGGGCTCGCATATGCCCTTCGCACACTCTGTCGCCCTGCCCGCCTGGCGGGTTGACTTTCCATGCGCACAGGGGGGAAGTGACCGCTACCGAAAGGAGCTGACTCGTGACCACCGACCCCGAGCGTCCCGTGGTCCCGGAAGAACTCGCAGAGTTACGACGCAGCCTGGACGTGGGCCTCGCCCGCGTCGACGGACGGCTCGCGTTACTCACGCAGAGCGACTCCCAGCACACCAAGGACCAGGATGACCTGTCCCTCCGGATCACGGCCCTCGAGCACAACAGGTGGCCACTGCCGGCCCTCGCCGCCCTTACGTCGATCGGGGCACTCGCGGTGGCGGTCTGGCAGGCCCTCGGGCGCTAGAGCCGAACCGGGACAGGAGCGCTAACGCGCGTCCTGGCCGAGACGCAGATGGTGCAGCATGAGGAGTGCCGCCGCCATATTGGCGGCCGGGACCTCGCCCCGCCCCACCATGTCGGGAACGAGCTTCAGTGGGACCCACTCACGTCGGTCCGACTCGAAGTCGTCCTGGGGGTGGCCGATGTAGGTCCCTTCGTCCGACCAGTAGATGTGATGTCGGGCGTCGGTCAGACCGTTCGACGGCTCCACGCTCATCAGGTGCCGCAAGGGTCCCGGTCGCCAGCCGGTCTCCTCCTCCATCTCGCGGGCCGCCGCGACGGCGATGTCCTCGCCGTCCTCGACCACCCCCGCGGCCAGTTCCCAGCCCCAGCTGTCGGTGATGAAGCGGTGCCGCCACAGGAGCAGCACCTCGTTGGCCTCGTTGACGACCGTGGCGATCGCCACCGGCCGCATCCGTATCAGGAAGTGATCGAGGTGTCGCCCGTCGGGCAGCTCGACGTCTGCGAGATTGACGGTGAACCATCGGTTTCCATACACAGTTTGTTCGCTCTGTTTCGTCCACTGCACGGTTCTGCCACCTTCCGCCGAATAGATGGCAATATCGCAGCAGGAGAGTGGGCAGAGCACTCCGCGCACGGCGGAGCGAAGCAGGATGCGTCAGGTGTCGTCGTGCCCCCGGCGGCGCGCACAGCGCGCGGCGTCGCGCGGCGTCGCTACAGGGGCACGCGCAGCGCCCCGTCGATGAGCTCGGCGGCCTCGGCCGTACCGGCGCAGTCGCTGCGCACCAGGTGCTCGCGGACCGCCCGCAGCCGGTCGCGCAGCCGCTGGGACTCCATGCCCCGCGCCTGTTCCGCCATTTCCACCGCCGTCGCGGCGGCCTCGTCGGTGTTCCCCTTGCGCAGTTCGATCTGGCTCAGCATGGCGAGCCGGTGGACCCGGCCCCGGTCGTGCGCCGGTGTGTCCACGGCCGCGGTGGCGTGCTCGTACGCGCCGGTGAGATCGCCGAGGCTGAGCAGCGCCTCCGCCACCTGCACGTTCACCAGGCCGGGCTGGACATAGCCCGTCTCGTCCGGCTCACGCCCGCGCCGGATGCGGTCGGCCGCGGCCTCGGCACGCCGGATGCACGACAGCGCGCTGCTGCCGTCGCCGAGATGCGCGTACGACTTGGCCTGCATCGCGTACAGGTCGGACGCGAGCGCCGGGGTGATGTCGCGGCCCGCGGCCCGCAGCGCCGCCTCCGCGAAGGCCACCGCCTGGCGGTACTCGCGCATGAACAGCGACTGGTTGACGAGCAGGGCGATGATGTAGGCGCCGAGCCCGCGGTCGCCGCTGGCCTTCGCGAGCCGCAGGGCCTGGTGGAAGTAGCGCTGGGCAAGGCCGTGCGCGTCCGAGTCGTAGGCGCAGATGCCGGCTATCGCCACCAGGCCGCCCGTGGCGCGGTGCAGCTGACGGCCCATCGCGTCGGTGTAGCTGCCCCGCAGGAGCGGGGCCGCCTCGGCGTTCAGGAAGCCCACGATGCGGGTGCGCGTGGCCACCCCGCCGGTCTTGCGGTACATCTGCTCGTAGTGCGCCCGCGCCATCCGCATCATGTCGATGTCCGCCATGCTGACCGGGTGCCGTCCGCCCCGGGAGACGTCCACGTCCTCGGGCGGGTTCTCCCACTCCCACACGGGCATGACCGCGGGCGTACCGGTGACGGCGGGGGCGCCGAGCAGATGCGGGCGCTGCTGTTCGTCCGAGCGCCACAGCGCCGTGGCCCGCTCGACGAAGCCGGAGAGCGTGGAGGCCATCGAGCCGTGCCGGGCGGCCGGGGTGCCGGGCACGCCGAGGCCGATGTCGTCGAGCGTGACCGTGCGCCGCAGACGTCCGGCGAGCACCTCGCAGATCAGGTCGGGCACCTGGCCGCGCGGGCGCTGGCCCTTCAACCAGCGCGCCACGGCGGTGTGTTCGTATCTCAGCGGGAGTCCTCTCGCCTTGCCCGCCTGGTTCACATGGGCGGCGAGGCCCGCGTGGGAGATGCCCGCTTCGTCGAGGATCGCGTCGAGCAGGGTGTTGGGCTGCATGGATGCCCTCCGTTGGCTCGGTGCCACCCAGCGTAGTCGCACCGCCTTCACACGGGGTGTGAACGGAGTGCCCGCATCCGCTCGGTGCGCGCGCTGCCGCGCCGGGCGCGGTGTCGGTTGACTGGGGGCCCTCACCAAGGAGGCGGCCGGGCCGCCGGCTCCCCCCTCATACAGCGCGGCGGCCCCTCTGTGGCGCCGTCCGTGATCCGTCGTCTGCCCGGTGACTCCGCGACGGCTCACGGACGGCGCAGGCCGTACCACGCCGGGCGGTGTTCAGCTCATGGTGCGGGCGCACCGCCCGGTCTCCGCCTGGAGCGGGACGCGACGGCGGTCGTTGCGCAGCACGAGCAGGGCGGCGTCGTCCGTCGTCGACCGGCCGATGTGGCGCAGGAGTTCGCCGTACACGGTGTGGATCACGGCCTGCGGCGAGACCGGCTGGGCCCGAGCGGCTTCGCTGAGCACGGTCCCCAGCGGGAAGAACCGGCCCGCGGCGTCGCGGGCGTCCTCCATGCCGTCGGTGTGCAGGACGAGGCCGTCGCCGGGCAGCAGCCGTCCGCAGTGCGCGAGGGGCAGTTCGGCCGGCAGCGGGAAGGGGCCGAGCGGCGGCAGCGGCTCCCCGCCCGGCATCGGCTCGGCCCGGCCCCGCAGCCGGTAGGGCCAGGGGTGGCCGCAGTTGAGCGCCCGCACGTCTCCTTCCCCGCTGATCTCCACGAGCAGTACGGTCACGAACTCCTCGGCCGGCGACCCGCCCGCCGCGGCGGCACCGGCCTCCGCTCCGTCGGCCTGCCCGCGCTCGCGCAGATGGCGGTCGAGGGCCCGCTCCAGGCGCCGCAGGACGAGCGGCAGTTCGGGTTCGTCGTGGGCGGCCTCGCGGAAGCTGCCGAGCACGGCGGCCGCGGTGCCGATCGCGGCGAGGCCGTGCCCGCGGACGTCGCCCATGACGAGCCGCACACCGTGGTCGGTGGCCGCCACCTCGTACAGATCACCGCCTACGGAGGCGCCGTGCGTGGCGGACAGGCGGCCCGCGGCGAGCGCGAGGCCGTCGACGCGGGGCGGCAGCGGCCGCAGCAGGACGTTCTGCGCGGCACCCGCGACCGCGCGGATCTGCCGCAGCTCACGCAGCAGCGCCTGCCGCACATGCGCCACCAGGCCCGTGCCGACGGCGAAGAAAACGGCGCTGGTGACGATCCGCGCCCCCAGGCCGCTCTGCTGGGCGAGCGGGCAGGCCAGTTTGTACGTGATGGCGACGGCGCCCCACACGGTGGGCAGCCCGAGCCCGAGCACCCGGCGCAGCCGACGGGGGCGCGGCCGCTCGAACGGCGTCCCGGCGCCGGCGAGAGGTGGGCGAGGCTTCCTCCGGATCATGCCGACGGCTCCCTAAGCCCGGGTTCAGCGTGCGGGACCCGGCCGGTGCGGGCCGGTCCCTGCGGCCGAGATGATTCTGTCGACCGCATGGCCGGATCGGGTCAGATCATGGGATGTTGTCACTCAAATGAGTGAGGGGCGCATCCGCTTTCACGGATACGCCCCTCACCTGCGCTTCTGCACGCCCGCGGTGCACCCGCGGGCACAGGCCCTAGGCCCCGCGCAGCACCGCCCCGGTCGTCTCGGCGGCCCGCGCCACGGCCGCGTCACGCGCCGCGGAGGCCTCCTCGACGGTCAGCGTGCGGTCGGCGGCACGGAAGCGCAGCGCGTACGCGAGCGACTTCTTGCCCTCGCCGAGCTGTTCACCGGTGAACACGTCGAACAGGCGGATGCCCTCCAGGAGTTCACCGGCGCCGTCGCGCAGATACGCCTCGACGACGGCCGCGGGCACGTCCTGGTCCACGACGAGCGCGACGTCCTGCGTGGCCACCGGGAAGGTGGAGATCCGCGGCGCCCGCACCACGCCCTCGCCGGCCTCGGCGAGGACGTCGAGGTTCAGCTCCATGGCGCAGGTACGGGCGGGCAGGCCGAGCGCCTTGATGACGCGCGGGTGCAGCTCGCCGGCGTGGCCGACGGGCACGATGTCGCCGCGGCTGCCGTCGGCGGCCTCGGCGGATTCGAGGTACACGCTCAGCTCGGCGCAGCGACCAGGGTGCCAGGGACCGTACTGGCCCTGCTGGACGATGAGTTCGGCGCCTGCCTCGCGGGCCACCGTGCGCGCCGCCTCGACGGCGTCCGCCCAGTCCGACGGGCGGCCCTTGCCCCACCATCCGGCCTGCTCACGGGCGCCGGTGAGGACGGCCGCGACGTGCCGGGGCTGCTCGGGCAGGGTCGCGTCGAGCGCCGCGAGCTCCTCGTCCGTGGGACGGCGGTCGACCGGCGGGGCCGAGGCGAGGGCGGTCCCCTCCGCGGCCGGGTGGAAGACCAGGCCGGTCTCGAACAGCGCCAGGTCGTGGCTGCCGCGGCCGTCGTTGCGGCGCAGCGTGGCGAGCAGGCCCGGAAGCAGCGTCGTACGGAGCGCGGGCTCCTCGTCGGACAGCGGGTTGACGAGCTTGACGACACGGCGGTTCGGGTCGTCCGCGTCGAGGCCGAGCTGGTCGAAGACCTGCTCGGCGACGAACGGGTAGGTCGGCGCCTCGACGTAACCGGCGCCCGCGAGCGCGCGGCCCACGCGCCGGTGCAGCCGCTGCCGCCCGGACAGACCGCGTCCGGCGGGGGGCTTGGGCAGGGTCGAGGGGAGGTTCTCGTACCCCTCCAGGCGGATGACCTCCTCGGCGAGGTCGTTGATCTCGGCGAGGTCGGGCCGCCACGACGGCACCGTGACGGTCAGGGAGTCCTGGCCGTACACGTCGCAGCCGACCTGCTGGAGGCGGCGTACGACCGTCTCGCGGCCGTAGGCGACTCCGGCGACCCTGTCCGGGTGGTCGGCGGGCATCGTGATGGTGTGCGGCGCGGAGGGCGCGATGACCTCCGTGACCCCGGCCTCGGCGGTGCCGCCCGCGAGCAGCACGAGGAGGTCGACGGTGCGCTGCGCGGCGGCGGACGCGGCCTGCGGGTCGACGCCGCGCTCGAAGCGCCTGGCCGCCTCCGAGGACAGCTTGTGGCGGCGCGCGGTGCGGGCCACGGCGACCGGGTCGAAGTGCGCGGCCTCGATGACCACGTCCGTGGTCCCCTGGGCCTCGCCGGACGCGGCGTCGACGACGGTGTCGGCGATCTCGGTGTTGGCGCCGCCCATGACGCCCGCGAGGCCGATGGCACCCCGGTCGTCGGTGATCACCAGGTCCTCGGCGTCGAGGACGCGCTTGGCGCCGTCGAGGGTGGTGAACTTCTCGCCCTGCTCGGCCCGGCGCACGCCGATGGTGCCCTGGACGCGGGAGCGGTCGTAGGCGTGCAGGGGCTGGCCGAGCTCCAGCATCACGTAGTTGGTGATGTCGACGGCCAGCGAGATCGGGCGCATACCCGCCTTCTGCAGGCGGCGCAGCAGCCAGAGGGGCGAGCGGGCGTCGGGGCGGAGGCCGGTGACGGTGCGGGCGGTGAAGCGGTCGCAGCCTGCCGGGTCGCTGATCCGCACCGGGTAGCCGAAGGAGTTCGGCGCCGGTACGTCGAGCAGCGCCGGGTCGCGCAGCGGCAGGCCGTAGGCGGTGGCGGTCTCACGGGCCACGCCGCGCATCGACAGGCAGTAGCCGCGGTCGGGCGTGACGGCGATGTCAAGGACCTCGTCGACCAGTTCGAGCAGCTCGACGGCGTCGGTGCCCGCCTCGTGCTCGGGCGGCAGGACGATGATGCCGTCGCCGCCCAGCGCGGTGGAGTCGCCCATGCCCAGCTCGTCGCCGGAGCAGATCATGCCGTGCGAGGTCTTGCCGTACGTCTTGCGCGCGGCGATCGCGAAGCCGCCGGGCAGGACCGCGCCGGGCAGGACCACGACGACCTTGTCGCCGACGGCGAAGTTCCGGGCGCCGCAGACGATCTCCTGCGGCTCACCGGTGCCGTTGGCCGTGCCGACGTCGACGGTGCAGAAGCGGATGGGCTTCTTGAAGCCCTCCAGCTCCTCGATGGTGAGGACCTTGCCGACGACGAGGGGGCCCTTGAGGCCCGCGCCGAGCTGTTCGACGGTCTCCACCTCGAGACCTGCCGAGACGAGCTTGGCCTGCACGTCGCGGCCGGTCTCGGTGGCGGGGAGGTCGACATACTCCCGCAGCCAGGAAAGCGGGACCCGCATCAGATCTCCATCCCGAACGGCCGGGTGAAGCGCACGTCACCCTCGACCATGTCTCGCATGTCTTCTACGTTGTGGCGGAACATCAGCATCCGCTCGATGCCGAACCCGAAGGCGAACCCGCTGTACTTCTCGGGGTCCACACCGCAGGCCGTCAGGACCTTGGGGTTGACCATGCCGCAGCCGCCGAGCTCGATCCAGCCCTCGGAGGAGCAGGTCCGGCAGGGGCGGTCGGGGTTGCCGACGGACTCGCCACGGCACACGTAGCAGACCATGTCCATCTCGGCGGACGGCTCGGTGAAGGGGAAGAAGTTCGGCCGCAGCCGGGTCTTCATGCCCTCGCCGCCGAACAGCTCCTGCACCATGTGGTCGAGGGTGCCCTTGAGGTCGGCCATGGTCAGGCCCTCGTCCACGGCGAGCAGCTCGACCTGGTGGAAGACCGGGGTGTGGGTGGCGTCCAGCTCGTCGGTGCGGTACACGCGGCCGGGGCAGATCACGTACACCGGGGGCTCGCGGTCGATGAGCGAGCGGATCTGCACGGGCGACGTGTGGGTGCGCAGGACGACACCGGAGTCCGCGGCGGAGCCGCCGTCGGACGCGGCGTCGGCGCCCTCGACGAAGAAGGTGTCCTGCTCGCCGCGGGCGGGGTGGTCGGGGCCGATGTTCAGGGCGTCGAAGTTGAACCACTCCGCCTCGACCTCGGGGCCCTCGGCGACCGCGTAGCCCATGGCCACGAAGATGTCCTCGATGCGCTCCGACAGCGTGGTCAGCGGGTGCCTGGCACCGGCCGGTACGCGGTCGTGGGGCAGCGTGACGTCCACGGCCTCCTCGACCAGGACGCGCGCGTCCCGCTCGGCCTCCAGCTCGGCCTGGCGGGCGGCCAGGGCCTTGTTCACGGCGCCGCGGGCCATGCCCACGCGCTTGCCCGCGTCGGCCTTGGCCTGCGGCGGCAGCGCGCCGATCTCCCGGTTGGCCAGGGCGAGCGGCGAGGTGCCGCCGGTGTGGGCGGTCTTCGCCTCCTGGAGCCGGTCGAGGTCGGCGGCGGCCGCGAAGGCGGCGAGCGCCTCGTCCCGCATGCGCTCGATCACTTCAGGTTTCAGTGCCTCGACCTCGACAGGGTCGTACGACTTGTTCGGTGCCGACATCTCTTCCCGTGCTTCCGGTTGGCTGGCGGATGGTCCCCGTCGACGAGTCGGAGACGACTGGTCCTGAGATCGTCCCGAGGATGGGGACACAAAGGTGCCAACGACCGAGTCTAACGGGGTGGTGAGGTACGGATGAGCCCGCGGGCCGCTCAGGGCGTGATCACTGCAGATACGCCGGAGCCCCCACGGGCAACGTAAATCGGAACTGGGCGCCGCCGCCCGCCGCGCGGCCCACGGTGATCGTGCCGCCGTGCGCTTCGACGATGCCCTTGACGATGTACAACCCCAGTCCCGTCCCGCCGCGTTTGCTGCCCCGCCAGAAGCGGGTGAAGACGCGGCCCATCGACTCCTCCGGAATACCGGATCCCTCGTCGCTGACGGTGACCGCGGTGTCGGTCGCTCCCCGCACGCGCAGGGACGGCGAGGGCGCCACGTCAATGGTGACCGTTCCCTCACCGTGACGCACGGCGTTTTCCAGCAGATTGCTGAGCACCTGGTCGATCTTGTCCGGATCCGCCCAGAGGTCGGGCAGCGGCTGCTGCACCCGCACCAGGAAGCGGTCCGCCTCCTGCCCGGCGGCGACATGGGCCTGGATGTGCCGCCCGACGGCCGCGCCGATGTCGACGGGCTGGCGGCGCAGCTCCAGGCGCCCGGAGTCGATCCGGGAGATGTCGAGCAGCTCGGCGATCAGCCGGGTGACGCGGTTGGCGTCCGCGTCCACGGTCTCCAGCATCAGCCGCTTCTGGTCGTCGGTGAACCGTTCCCACTTGGCGAGGAGCGTCGCCGTGAACCCCTTGACGGACGTCAGCGGCGAGCGCAGCTCATGGGCGACGGTGGCGATCAGCTCGGCGTGGCTGCGCTCCGTGCGGCGCCGGGCCTCGGTGTCGCGCAGGGAGACGACGAGGCGGCGCAGCGGCCCGGTGGGGCGGGTGCGGACGTAGCGCGCGGACACGAGGACCTCGCGGCCGCCGGGCAGGAGCAGGTTCCGCTCGGGCTGGGCGACGCGGATGGCGAGTCCGTTGTAGGGGTCGGTGATCTGCCACCAGCGGCGCCCTTCGAGGTCCTCCAGGGGCAGGGCGCGCTCGATGGGAGTGCCGAGGGCGTCGGCGGCGCGGACGGCGGTGATGCGGGCCGCGGCCGCGTTGAAGCAGATGACGCGCCCGGTCTCGTCGGCGACGACGAGCCCGTCGGGCAGGTCGTCCGGGTCGATGCCGAGCTCGCCGGGGCCGGCGTCCGCCGGCCCTGCGGGGCCCGCGGGAGGGCACAGGATGTCCCGTACTCCCGGTGGTCTGCTCGTGCCGACGCTCATGTCCCCTTATCCCCGCCTCTCGGGCCTGGCGCAGTGGGCCTGTGAGCCCGACACACTACTAGCCGGGGGTGACGGAGCGGCACCCTCCGGCGGCGCGCTGTGCACGGGCGGAGGCATAGAGGCACACGGCCGCCGCGGTCGCGAGGTTCAGACTCTCGGCGCTCCCATGGATCGGAACGCGCACCACCGCGTCCGCGAGTGCGCGGGTCTCCTCCGGCAGGCCCCAGGCCTCGTTGCCGAAGATCCAGGCGGTCTCGGTGCCCATGGTGCCCTGGTCCAGCTCGGCGTCGAGGTCGTCGTCGCCCGCGCCATCGGCGGCGAGGACCCGCACGCCCGCGCCTTTGAGGCCGCGTACGGCGTCCTCGACGGGCACGCCCACGGCGACCGGCAGATGGAAGTGCGAGCCGACCGAGGCGCGCACGGCCTTCGGGTTGTACAGGTCGACGGAGGCGTCGGTGAGCACCACGGCGTCGGCGCCCGCGGCGTCGGCGCACCGCAGCACGGTGCCGGCGTTCCCGGGGTCGCGCACATGTGCGAGCACGGCGACCAGTTTGGGCCGGCCGGCCAGGATCTCCTCGAACGGCACGTCGAGGAACCGGCAGACCCCGACGAGCCCCTGCGGGGTGACGGTGGTGGAGATGTCGGCGATGACGCTCTCGTCGGCCAGGTGCACCCGGGCCCCGGCGTCCCGGGCCGCGCCCACGATGTCGGCGTACCGCTCGGCCGCCTCGACGGTCGCGAACAGCTCCACAAGCGTGGGCTGCCCGCCCCCGCGGTGTCCCGCGCCCTCCCGCACGGCCTGCGGGCCCTCGGCGAGGAACAGCCGCTCCTTGCCGCGGAAGTTCCGCCTGCCGAGCCGCCGGGCGGCGCTGACGCGCGGCGAACGCGGGGAAATCAGTTCGGGACCGTGTGCCATCGAGTCGCTTTCAGAGTTCGGGAGAGGGGACGTAAACGTGAGTGGACCCGTAGGCCACCGGGCCTACGGGTCCACTCACATCGCTCGGCTCAGTGCGACGTCAGGCAGCCTTGGGGGCGTTGACGTCGGACGGCAGCGCCTTCTGCGCGACCTCGACCAGAGCGGCGAACGCGTTGGCGTCGTTCACGGCCAGCTCGGCGAGGATCTTGCGGTCCACCTCGATGTTGGCGGCCTTCAGACCCTGGATGAAGCGGTTGTAGGTGATGCCGTTGGCGCGGGCAGCGGCGTTGATGCGCTGGATCCACAGCTGACGGAAGTCGCCCTTGCGCTTCTTGCGGTCGTTGTAGTTGTAGACGAGGGAGTGGGTGACCTGCTCCTTCGCCTTGCGGTACAGGCGCGACCGCTGGCCGCGGTAGCCGCTGGCCTGCTCGAGGATCGCCCGACGCTTCTTGTGGGCGTTGACTGCCCGCTTGACGCGTGCCACTTGTTAACTCCTTGTAGCGGGGCCGCGGTGTTCCTCACGCGGCCCGGAAACGTATGGGTCCCGGTCCTGACGTACGGCGCTCGCGCGCCGGTACGTCACTTGCCGAGAAGCTTCTTGATCTTCTTGGCGTCGCCCGGGGCCATCTCGGCGTTGCCGGTGAGGCGACGCGTCAGACGGGACGACTTGTGCTCGAGCAGGTGGCGCTTGCCGGCGCGCTCGCGGAGCACCTTGCCGGAGCCGGTGACCTTGAAGCGCTTGCTGGCACCGCTGTGCGTCTTGTTCTTCGGCATAGCGCCGTTCTCTCCTCGTCGGTGGCACTCCGATGCCCGGTCGTGGAACCGGGCACCCGGGAGCGTCATGTGTGTCGGTTGCGATCCCTGGACTCGCGTCCGTGGATCAGGCCTCGGCGGAAGCCTCGGCCGGGGCCTCGACGGGGGCTTCGGAAAGCTCCTCCTCGGCGGCGTTCTGCGAGCGGCCCGGATTGGCCTTCGCGTCAGCCTTGCGAGCCGCCTGGGCCTCACGGGCCTCGGCCATCGCCTCGGTCTTCTTCTTGTGCGGACCGAGGACCATGATCATGTTGCGGCCGTCCTGCTTGGGGTTCGACTCGATGAACCCGAGCTCCTGGACGTCCTCCGCGAGCCGCTGCAGCAGCCGGAAGCCGAGCTCCGGACGGGACTGCTCGCGACCACGGAACATGATCGTGATCTTGACCTTGTCGCCCTGCTTGAGGAACCGGACGACGTGACCCTTCTTGGTGTCGTAGTCGTGCGGGTCGATCTTCGGCCGGAGCTTCATCTCCTTGATGACCGTGTGCGCCTGGTTCTTGCGCGCCTCACGGGCCTTCATGGCCGACTCGTACTTGAACTTCCCGTAGTCCATGAGCTTGCACACGGGCGGACGGGCGTTCGCCGCGACCTCGACCAGGTCGAGGTCGTACTCCTGCGCAAGCTCCAGGGCCTTGGCAAGCGGAACAATCCCGACCTGCTCGCCGCTGGGGCCGACAAGTCGCACCTCGGGAACGCGAATCCGGTCGTTGATGCGGGGCTCGGCGCTGATGGATCCTCCTCGGTAGCACCACGCGACGGTCTGGCGGACAGCCGCGTTACGTCTGTTGTGACGACCAACGGCGCCGGAACACAAAAAATGCCCCGACCGATCACTGAAGGGGCTCCATACACTTACCGGAGCACCTCCGCGGTGATCGCGGGGCGCACATCCGACGGTCCGCCGCGCTGCGGCGACCGCCTGACCGGTGACCCGCCGCCCCTAGGAGCAGCCAGGTGGGAGATCGGAGCCTCCACTTGTGGGCCGGTCATCTGCGTTGGCACGCGAATGTCCGGCCGGTCGTTACACAAGGTTAGCAGGTCCTGGGGGGTGGGGCTAACGGCGGCAGGGCGGCTCTAGGCTGAGGGGCATGAGTGACACGAGCCCCGCCGCTTCTCCCGCACCCCAGAGCCCCGACTTCGACAGCATGACCCGCGACATCGCGGACGTCCCCGCCGTCGAGGTGATCACCACGGTGGCGGTGCATCTGATGAGCGCGGCGGCGGTGAACCTGGGCCTGGCCGAGGAGGGCGCCGCCCACAAGGACCTCGACGAGGCCCGCAAGCTGATCCACTCCCTCGCCGGCCTCCTGGACGCGAGCGCCACGGAGGTCAGCTCCTTCCACGCGGCCCCGCTGCGGGACGGCCTGAAGTCGCTGCAGCTCGCGTTCCGCGAGGCGTCGGTGGTGCCGGACGAGCCCGGCCAGGGCCCCGGCGAGAAGTACACGGGGCCGGTCTTCGGCTGAGGGCCCGCCGCCCTTCCCCTTCTCCCCACCACCTCATCTCATCCGCGTACGTACAGGGGCTCGCCCGGTGGCGTCGCCTCGGCCGGCAGCAGGGCCAGGTCGAGGCCGCGCACCAGGCGGGCCCTCAGTGTTTCGTCGGCGGCGAGGGTCTCGGCGACGCGCTGGGCGGCGGGCGCGGGGGCCGCGGAGGAGTCCAGGACCAGGGCCAGGGTGCCGTCGGCCGTGCCGGGGCCGAGGTGGGCGCGGACCACGGCGGGCTCGGCGGCGACGGCCGCGCGGACGGCGGCGACGACGGCCGGGTCCGTGAGCGCGTCGGAGCTGCGGCGGCCCTCGGCGAGGGCGATCAGCGCCGGGCGGTTCAGCTCGTAGGGGACGGGGCCCGCGAGGTCGAGGACGATGGTGTCGGCCTTCTCGTGGGCCGCGGCCTGGAGCGCCTGGTGCAGCGGCACGGCGACAGGGCGGGCCTCGGGGTCCCACAGGGCGAGCGCCCCGGTGGAGGTGAAGGCGGGCAGGGCGGTGCGGTGTCCCGCCTTGAGCGTCGGCACGGCCATGTCGCTGGTCTTCTCGCGCCGCAGCCCGCCCCCCCGTCTCCCACCACCACCCCTCTGCTGTGCTTCGCGCCCCTCTTGATCGTCCTCCTCCACGTCCCCGAGTACGGCGACGACGGGTACGAGGAGCCGCGCGCCCGCAAGGGCTTCGAGGACCGGGCCGTGTGCAGTGCGGTCCTGCTGCCACGCGGCGAGTGCCGCGGCGAGGGCCGGGTCGGCCGACCCGTCGTCGTCGGAGAAGCCGGGGTCGGGAATGTTCTTGTTCGCCACGGCACCGACCCTAGCGCCGGCGTCCGGGCGCTCCCCGCCGCCCCCGCCACAGCGCGACGCCCGCCACCAGCAGACCCGCGCCGAGCGCCGCCGCCGTGGGTCCCGCCCAGGCGGCGGGCCCGCCGCCGTCGTCGGGGTCGTCGGGGCCCGGCCCGAAGTACTTCTTCGCGTGCGCGGTGGTCCGCAGCGACCGCCGCTCGGCCTCGCCCGCGCGGGCCAGGGCGGCGACCGGGTCGACCAGGCCGAAGCCCCGGGAGTCGTCGCGGCCACCCGCGGGGGCGTCCCGGGCGGTGTCCTGGAGGAGCCGCTTGATCTGTGCGGGGCCGAGCCCGGGGTGTGCGGCGCGGATGAGGGCGACCGCGCCGGACACCATGGCGGAGGCGGCGCTGGTGCCCCAGCCCTCGTAGTACCTGCGGTTGGGGTCGGCGATCACGACGTCGTCGCCGGGGGCGCTGACGGTGGCATACCAGCGGCGGGTGGAGAACGACGCGCGGACGCCGTCGCTGTCGACGGCCGTGGCGGCGATGACGCCGGGGTACGCGGCCGGGTACGAGATGTGGTCGCCGCGCTCGCCGCCGTTGCCCGCGGAGGCGACGACGACGGCGCCCCTCTTCAGGGCGTACTGCACGGCGGCGTCCTCCGCCGGTTCCGGGTGGGCGGACTTGGAGTCGTCACCGAGGGAGAGGTTGATGACGTCGGCGCCGTGGTCGGCGGCCCAGCGGATGCCTTCGGCGAGGGCGTTGCCGCGGGTGGAGCGGGCCTTCCTGCGCGCCGGGTCGCCGTCTTCGAGGATGACCCGCACCGGTAGGACGCGGGCTTCGGGCGCGACGCCGAGCACACCGTCCCCATGGCCTTCGCCATGCCCGTGACCGGCGACGATGCCTGCCATGGCGGTGCCGTGCCGGGCCCAGGACTTGTCGCCGCGGCGGGCGCCGAAGCCGACCATGTCCTTTCCTTCGAGGACGTTGCCCACGAGGTCGGGGTGGGTGGCGTCCACGCCGGTGTCGAGCACGGCGACGGTGACGCCCGCGCCCTTGGTGGTGCGCCAGGCCTGGTCGGTGCCGAGGGCGTCGAGGGCCCACTGCTGGGCGCGGATGCCGTCGTCGGCGTACGCGGCGGGGGTGACGGGCGCGAGCGTCGTGGCGAGGGCGGTGACGGTGACCGCGGCGGCTCTGCGGATCCTCATGAGGGCTTCTCCGTGGCCGCGTCGACGGTCTTGCGCAGGCCGCGCTCGACGCGGTCGGCGATGCCCTTCGCGTCATTGCCGAGCCCGGCCTGGGCGGGGGCGGAGGTGGCGCCCGCCCTCATGGCCTCGGCGGCGGGCTCCGGTTCGGTGACGGTGCGGCCGTCGGCGAAGCCGGAGACGGCGTACGCGACGACGGGCGCGTCGGGCAGGACGGACAGGGTCCAGGTGGCGCGCTGGAGATCGCCGAAGCCCGCGGCCGGGGTTCCCTTCGCCGCGTACGGGCGGGGCATCAGGTCCGGGCGGGAGTCGAGGCCCTCCTCGGTGAACCGGCCGCGCAGGGCGTTCATGGCCTCCGCGTCGGCCTTGGTGAACAGCAGGCCGACGGTGGTGACATGGCTGCTGGTGGCGTCCGCGTACGTGGCGCGCAGCAGGCGCAGGCAGCCCGCGGGGGCGAGGGCCTTGCGCAGGAGCGGGTCGAAGGCGCCGGCGCAGCCGCTGTCGGGGGCGACGGCGAGGCGGTTCCAGGTGCGGTCGGCGCCGCCGGGGCCCGCGCCCTCGCCCTTGATCGAGGGTGGGAAGAGGCGGTCGACGGGGACGCTGTGCCAGAGCTTGCCCGCCGCCACGTAGGCGTTCCGCGAGCCGCCCGCCGCGTCCGACTCGCCGGTCAGCCAACTCCCGGTCGCCGCGCCGCCGATGAGGCCGAGCCCGAGCACGGCGCAGGCCGCGGCGGCGGCCACACGGGGGCCCGCCCAGGCGCCCACGGGGCGCAGCCGGGTGGTGGTGTCGTCGTACAGCGTGGGCCGGGCGAGAAACACGAAGGGGCGGCCCGTGCCGGGCCCCGGCGTCAGGTCGACCGCGCCGACGGCACGGCGGCGCCCGAACGCACGCGCGTGCGCCTGGGTTGTGTTTCTGGGGTTCCCGGGGGTCCTGGGGTTCCCAAGGCTCTTGGGGTTCCCCTGCTTCCCGGCGTTCCCAGCGCTCCCGGGGCTCCCGGTGCCCCCGGCCTGCCCGGCGTCCGTCGGCTGCGGCGGCCTCGGCGCGGCTGCGGCCCGGGACCGCGCCGCCGTGCCGGGCTCCATGGCGGGGGCCGTGCGGGACGGCTTGGCAGCGGCCGTGCCGGATGCCTTGGCGAGGGTTGCCGCTGATGCCGCGTCAGGCGGCTCGGGCGTGCCCGCCGGGCGGGGTGGCACGCCCGGCCGGGGCGGCGGAACCACCGGGGCCGGGGCTTGCGGCGCGTCCGTGCGGGTGGGGGCGCGGCCGTTCAGCGGTGGCGCGTCCGGCAGCCGCGCGGAGGCGGGCGGGGGCGGCGGCGAGGCGCCCTCCCCTTGCGGGGCGTTGCCCCCGCTCGGCGGCCGCGGGGGGCGTACCCGGTCGAACGGCGCGAGCAGATCCTCGACGAGGGACGCCTGCTCGGCGGAGGCTGCGGGGTCACTGGCCTCGCCGGAGAGATCACCGGCCCCGTCGGAGAGTTCGCCGACCTCGTCGGAGAGTTCGGCCCGGCCGGAGTCGCCGTCGCCGTCGCCGTCGCCGGGGAAGCGGTCGGGGCGGTCGGGGCAGTCGGAGCGCTCGGAGCCGGCCACGCGAACCGGTCGGGACGCGCCTATCGCCTCGGCCGGGTCGACGCCTTGGGCCGGGTCGGCCGGGTCGACACGCTCACCGCGCGCGCCCGGAGTTCCCGCCCGCAGAGACGTATCGCCCCGCTCCGCCGCGCCCGCGGCGGCGGCGGCCGTCGACGGCCGGGTGTCGGGGAAGCGTGCGGTGGCAGGGGGAGGGGGCAGCGGCGGTTCGGGGTCCGAGAGGACGAAGTCCTCGGCGGTGTCCGGCCGGGGGACGGAGCTGTCGGCCGCGTGCTGCCGGGCCGCGGAGCCGCCAGCCGCACCAGCACCAGCGCTGTCAGGGGCACCAGCACCGCCACCGCCACCGGTCAAAGATCGCTTCACGGAGCCGTCAGCCGCACCGGCCGAAGGTCGCTTCCCGGAGCTGTCAACCGCATCCCGCAGGGGCTGCGCCCTGGAACCGTCGACCCCGTCCTGCAAAGGCTGCGCCCCGGAACCGTCCACCGCACCCCGCAAGGGCTGCGCCCCGGAACCGTCGGCAGTGCCCCGCAAGGCCTGCGTTCCGGCCCCGTCCAGGGAGGGTTTCGGCACCCGTGGCGGGGTGCCGGGGCGTGGGGGGACGGGGGGCCGTCGCGCCTCCGTGCTCATGCACCCCCCGTTCCGTCGCGTCGCGCGCTCCCTGCGTGCGCGTCACTCTACGGGCTGGCACGAGGCCCGAGGGAACCCAGTCCGAAGGCCGGGGTGATCTGCCCGGATCATCCCCCTACCCTGGGGTAGCCGGGTCTGGCAGGCTGCCGCCATGAGAGGCCGAGCCGCTGACAGGGCCCGTTACGACCGGGCCACCGCGCATCTCGACGCACCGCTCGCGATCGTCGATCTGGCGGCGTTCGACGCCAACGCCGACGACCTCGTGCGCCGGGCCGGCGGCAAGCCGATCAGGGTGGCGAGCAAGTCCGTTCGCTGTCGGGCGCTCCTGGAGCGGGCGCTCGCGCGGGACGGGTTCGCGGGGGTCATGTCGTACACGCTCGCCGAGTCGCTGTGGCTGGCCCGCTCCGGCTTCGGGGACGTCCTGCTCGCCTACCCCTCGGCCGACCGCGCGGGCTTCGCCGAGCTGGCCGCCGATCCCGGACTGGCCGCGGCCGTCACGGTCATGGTCGACGACCCGGCACAGCTCCGGCTGATCGACGATGCGCGGGACGGCGGCCGCGAAGAGGTGCGGGTCTGCCTGGAGTTGGACACCTCGCTCAGGCTGCTCGGGGGCCGGGTCCGGATCGGGGCGCGCCGCTCCCCGCTGCACGAGCCCGCCCAGCTCGGCGCCCTGGCACGGGCCATCGCCCGGCGGCCGGGGTTCCGCCTCGTGGGCGTGATGGCGTACGAGGGTCATGTGGCCGGGGTCGGGGACGCCGTGAAGGGGCGCCCTGCCAGGTCACGGATGGTGCGGACGATGCAGGCGACCGCCCGTGGCGAACTCGCCGCGCGCCGCGCCGCCGCCGTGGCGGCGGTCCGTGCCGCCGTGCCCGACCTGGAGTTCGTGAACGGCGGCGGGACGGGCAGCGTGCAGCACACCGCGGCGGAGGACGCGGTCACGGAGATCGCCGCCGGTTCGGGCCTGTACGTGCCGCGCCTGTTCGACAACTACACGTCGTTCAGCGGGCGTCCCGCCGCGCTCTTCGCCCAGCCGGTCGTCCGCAGGCCGGGCCCGGGAGTCGTCACGGTGCTCGGCGGCGGCTATCCCGCGTCGGGCGTCGCGGGTGCAGACCGGTCCCCGGAGCCGTATCTTCCGGACGGGCTGCGCTACGACCCGCAGGAGGGCGCGGGCGAGGTGCAGACCCCGCTGCTCGGGCCGCCCGCGGACGACCTGCGCGTCGGCGACAAGGTGTGGTTCCGGCACGCCAAGGCCGGTGAGCTGTGCGAGCGGTTCGCGACGCTGCGTCTGGTGGAGGGCGATGTCGTACGGGACACCGTGCCGACCTACCGGGGCGAGGGGCACACGTTCCTCTGAGGCGGCGAGGCAGACCCGCCCGCCCCACCGGACAGACGCACCCCACCGGACAGACCCGCCCCACCGGACAGACCCGCCCGCCTCACTGGCCCGGTGCGACGCTGGCGCCCACTCCCCCGCCCGTCTCCCCGTCCCCGACCGGCCTGATCCCGTCGACGACCGCGTCGATGTCGGAGAGCGGCGGCGCGCCCCGGCCCGCGTCGACGGTGAAGCGGACCATCACCATCGCCTCGGAACCGGTGCTCGACGGGAAGGCCAGGGACTGGACGTAGCCGCCCGCGCCCTTCTCCGTGTGCACCCGCCAGCGCACGAAGTAGCCGCTGCGGCCGCCGACCGCGACGGTGCCCGCACCGACCTGCCGGTGCCGGGTGATGCCGCCGAACGGCTTGCGGTTGATGGAGTCCTCGTCGTACGCGGCGTCGGCCGCGTCGCCGATGTCGGCCTCGGCCAGCTTTCGCGGGGAGCGCTCGTCGCTGCCGGTGACCGTGGACGACGTGATCCTTCCCTGGCGGCAGAGGCCGGGGTCTCCCGGGCAGTCGTAGGTGTCCGGGGTCTGGAGGGTCAGTTCGTTGCCGACGGTGTCCTCGGCCTTCTCCCAGCCCTTCGGCACCGGCAGCGTGATGCCGTTGAGCTGGTCGACGAGGGTGTCGGGGTCCTCCGTCGGCGACGGCGACGCGGCGGCCTCCGGGGGTTCCGTCGAGGCAGCGGGGTCCTCCGACGTCGCGGAGGCGGGCACCGGCCCGGCCGCCGGGTCGCCGTCGTCGTCCTGGAGCACCAGGAAGCCGGTGACGATGGACGCGACGAGCACGGTCCCGGCGGAGCACAGGGCGATGGCCCTGGCGCGCCCGCCGCCCGTGCGCGCGGGAAGCGGCGCGACCACGGTGGCGGCGGACTCGGGGCGCGGCTGCGCCAGGTGGACCGTGGCCTCGGGCCCGCGCCGGTGCTCGGTCCATGCGGACCCGTCCCACCAGCGCTCGACGGCGGGGTGGGACGGGTCCGGGTACCAGCCGGGCGGCGGCGGCATGCTCATCCCGGCACTCTACGGCCTGGGCCGGGGCGCGCGGCGGCCGGTTCGGGGCGCCTCCGGGGCGCCCCGGAGGCCGGGTCGGGCCGCCGGGTCGGGCGGTCAGTGCACCGTGTCCCGCTGGTCGGGGACCACCGATCCGTCGTCGCGCAGGACCGGGCCCTTGCGCCCGTCGGGCTCGTTGTACGCGCCGGTCGAGCAGGGGTACGTACCGGACTTCCGCGGCAGCGGCTCGATGAACATGGGGTTCACGACCCAGCGGCCGTCGGCGTTGTCGTACGCCCGGCACATGAACTCGCTCTTGTTGCGGTTGAGCACGAGGTGGGCGCCCGTGGCGTCGCCGACGAACGTGACGTCGGTGTCGGCGTCGCCGCCGCCGACCGCGATCCGTTTGCCCCAGCTCTGCTTGTCCCAGGCCTTCTTGCCCTGGATCCGGTAGATCTCCTGGTTGATGAAGCAGCGCTTGCCGTCGATGTACGGGATGGTCTCGCCCTTGTTGGCCCCGGTGCCGCCGCAGCCCTGGTTCCAGGTGGTGATGCGGCCCTTGTGGTCGAGGACGGACCGGATGGCGATGGTGTGCTTCCGGTCGATGCCGACGCCGCGCGCCCACACCTCCGCGACGGGCTCGGAGCCCGCGGAGACGATGTAGACGTCGAATCCGGCCTTCTTCAGGGTGCGGATCAGATCGCGCTGCTGGTCGTAGTACCGGGCGTAGCCGGGCACGGTGTGGCTGCCGATGGTGCGGGTGGTGCCGACGGGGGCGGCGAGGGCCTCCTTGCGGGCCTTCTTCGCGTACGACTCCACTTCCTTGACGGTGTGTCCGGCGAAGAGCTGCGGCACCCAGGCGTACTGCGGCACCGTGCGCCGGTGGTTCCAGGTACCGGCGAAGGCGGCGGCGCCGCTCATCGTGGTGCCGTCCTCGCGGATCTGGAGGATCTCGTCCGCGCAGGCGTCGTCCGTGGACGTCGGCAGCGGCCCGCCGACGGGAACCGTGGTGCCGCAGGCCTTGGTGAGGGCGCGGTGGCCCGCGTCCGTCATCCACTTGCTGGAGGACTTCCAGCTCTTGGGGCGCAGGATCTTGTCGTGCCGCAGCGCCCAGCTGATGGTGGCGTCGGTGACGTCGTTCTTGGTGATGGTGTTGTCCCAGTCGAAGGCGGCGACCGGGCGCTTCTTGCCGTGTCCGAGGTGCGGGTTCGCGCAGGTGCCCCGCTCGTCGATGACCTTCTGGAGGCGGGCGCGGTTGTCGCCGTACCAGGGGAGCTTCTTCGACAGCTGCGGACAGTGGGCGCCGGAGTGCGGCGCGGGCGCGGCCGTGGCGGCGGCTGCGGGGAGCGTGACGGGCCCGGCCACCAGGGCGGCGGCCGAGGCCAGCGTCAGCGCAAGAACGTTTCTGTTACGCATGTGCGTGGACGCTACAGCAGCCATGCGAGGCACTTGAAGCCCCATGGCCCGGGGCTGCGCCCGGCCGGGGCCTGCGCCTGGCCGAGGCCTGCGCGGTGGTGGTGAGGCCGGGCGCCTCGCGACGCCCGGCTGACGGGTGGGTGGCTTCCGGGTGAGTGAACTACAGGGGCGTGACGTACGCCCCGGAGATGCCGCCGTCGACCAGGAAGTCGGTGGCGTTCACGAACGAGGAGTCGTCGCTGGCGAGGAACGCGACCGCGGCGGCCAGCTCCTCGGCCTCGGCGAAGCGGCCCACCGGGATGTGCACGAGGCGGCGCGCGGCGCGCTCGGGGTCCTTGGCGAACAGCTCCTGGAGGAGCGGGGTGTTGACGGGCCCCGGGCACAGCGCGTTCACGCGGATGCCCTCCCGCGCGAACTGCACGCCGAGCTCGCGCGACATGGCGAGGACGCCGCCCTTGGACGCCGTGTACGAGATCTGCGAGGTCGCGGCGCCCATCCGGGCCACGAACGACGCCGTGTTGATGATGGAGCCCTTGCCCTGGCGCCGCATGTAGGGGATCGCGGCCTTGCAGCAGAGGTAGACGGAGGTGAGGTTGACGTCCTGGACGCGCTTCCAGGCCTCCAGGTCCGTGTCCAGGATGGAGTCGTCGTCGGGCGGTGAGATGCCGGCGTTGTTGAAGGCGACGTCGACGGAGCCATAGGTCTCGTACGCCGTCCTGAACAGCGCCTCCACCTGCTCGGGGACGGTGACGTCGACCTTCACGAACGTTCCGCCGACCTCGTCGGCGGCCTTCTTGCCCGCGGTCTCGTCGATGTCGCCGCACACGACGTGCGCGCCCTCGGCGGCGAGGCGGCGGGCGGTGGCGAGGCCGATGCCGCTGCCGGCGCCCGTGATGACGGCGGTGCGGCCGACCAGGCGACGGCAGGCGGGGGTCTGGGGGGAACCCCCAGCGGATTCCACAGTTTCTTCGGTCACAGTTTCTTCGGTCACAGTGACGGGCCCTCCGTGCTCTCCGTGCTGATGAAGACGTTCTTGGTCTCGGTGAAGGCGGCGAGGGCGTCCGGGCCGAGCTCACGGCCGAGCCCGGACTGTTCGTAGCCGCCGAAAGGCGTCCAGTAGCGCACGCTGGAGTGCGAGTTGACGGACAGGTTCCCGGCCCGTACGGCCTGCGACACGCGCAGCGCCCGGCCCACGTCCCGGGTCCAGACCGACCCGGACAGGCCGTAGTCGGTGGCGTTGGCGAGGCGCACCGCCTCCGCCTCGTCGTCGAAGGGCAGCACCACGGCGACGGGCCCGAAGACCTCCTCGACGGCGACCGGCGACGTCGGCGCCGCGTCGGTGAGCACGGTGGGCGGGAACCAGAACCCGGGCCCGTCGGGCGCGCTGCCGTGGATCCCGGCGCCGGACGGGACATAGGAGCGCACCCGCTCCAGCTGCGCCCGGGAGATCAAGGGGCCCATCTGGGTCTTCTCGTCGGCGGGGTCCCCGACGACGTACGACTCGACCGCGGGCGCGAGGTGAGCGAGGAACCGGTCGTACACGGAGCGCTGCACCAGGATGCGGGTGCGGGCGCAGCAGTCCTGGCCGGAGTTGTCGAGGAAGGATCCCGGCGCGGCGAGGGCGGCGGCCTCCACGTCGGCGTCGGCGAAGACGATGTTCGGGCTCTTGCCGCCGAGTTCGAGGGTCAGGCGCTTCACGCGGTCCGCGCACTTGGCCATGATCCGCTTGCCGACGCGGGTGGATCCCGTGAACACGATCTTGGCGACGCCCGGGTGCTCCACGAGCGCGTCCCCGGCGACGGCTCCCTCGCCGGGCAGGACCTGGAACAGGCCCTCGGGAAGGCCCGCCTCCAGGGCGAGCTCGGCCAGGCGCAGGGCGGTCAGGGGGGTGGTCTCGGCGGGTTTGAGGAGCACCGCGTTGCCCGCCGCGAGGGCCGGGGCGGTGCCCCAGGCGGCGATGGGCATCGGGAAGTTCCAGGGCGCGATGACGCCGACGACGCCGAGGGGTTCGAGCATCGTGACGTTCAGGCCGCCGGGCACGGGGATCTGGCGGCCGTTGAGCCGCTCGACGCCGCCCGCCGCGTAGTCGAACAGGTCGCGGGCGTTGCCCGCCTCCCAGCGGGCGTTGCCGATGACGTGCCCGGCCTCGCGGACCTCGATCCGGGCGAGCTCCTCGACGTGGTCGTCGATGACGGCGGCGAAGCGGCGCAGCAGCCGGGCCCGGTCGGCGGGGGCCGCGGCGGCCCAGGACGCCTGCGCCCGGGAGGCGTGCGCGACGGCCGCGTCGACGTCGCGGCGGGTGGCGGCGGGGACGGTGGCGACGACGTCCTCCGTCGCCGGGTTCAGTACCTGGAGTGAATCGAGCAAGGAAGTGCCCCTTACATGCGTTCGCATTGCACGTGTTCGCATTACATGCGTTCGAAGGAGCGGCGCAGCTCCCAGTCGGTCACCGCGGCGTCGAAGGCCTCCAGTTCGACCCGCGCCATGTTGCGGTAGTGCGCGACGACCTCGTCGCCGAAGGCGGCCTTCGCGGCGGGGCTGTTCTCCCAGAGCTCCGCGGCCTCGCGCAGCGTCGTCGGCACGTGGGCGTAGTCGGCGGTGTAGGCGTTGCCGGTGCAGGCGTCGGGCAGTTCGAGCTGCTGCTCCACGCCGTGCAGGCCCGCGGCGATCAGTCCGGCGACGGCCAGGTAGGGGTTGACGTCGCCGCCGGGCAGCCGGTTCTCGAAGCGCATCGAGCGGCCGTGGCCGACCACGCGCAGCGCGCAGGTGCGGTTGTCGTGGCCCCAGGCGGCGGCCGTGGGCGCGAAGGTGCCCGGCTGGAACCGCTTGTAGGAGTTGATGTGGGGGGCGTAGAGGAGGCTGAAGTCGCGCAGCGCGGCGAGCTGCCCGGCCAGGAAGTGCCGCATCAGCGGCGACATCCCGCCGGGCCCGTCACCGGCCATGGCGTTGGTGCCCTCGGCGTCCTGGAGCGAGAGGTGGATGTGGCAGGAGTTGCCCTCGCGCTTGTTGTACTTCGCCATGAAGGTGAGCGAGACGCCCTCCTGCGCGGCGATCTCCTTGGCACCCGTCTTGTAGATCGCGTGCTGGTCGCAGGTGACGAGGGCCTCGTCGTAGCGGAACACGATCTCGTGCTGGCCCGGGTTGCACTCGCCCTTGGCGGACTCGACGGTCAGGCCCGCCGCGGCCATCTCGTTGCGGATGCGGCGCAGCAGCGGCTCGATGCGTCCGGTGCCGAGGACGGAATAGTCGATGTTGTACTGGTTGGCGGGCGTGAGCCCTTGGTAGCCCGCGTCCCAGGCCTGTTCGTAGGTGTCCTTGAAGACGATGAACTCCAGCTCCGTGCCGACGTGGGCGGTGTAGCCGAGTTCGGCGAGACGGTCGAGCTGGCGGCGCAGTATCTGGCGCGGGGCGGCCACGACGGGCTCGCCGTCCGCCCAGGCGAGGTCGGCCATCAGCAGGGCCGTGCCCTCGTTCCAGGGGACGCGGCGCAGCGTACCGATGTCGGCGTGCATGGCGAAGTCGCCGTACCCGCGGTCCCAGGAGGACATCGCGAAGCCGTCGACGGTGTTCATCTCCGCGTCGACGGCGAGGAGGTAGTTGCAGCCCTCCGTGCCGTGCTCCAGGACCTCGTCGAGGAAGAACCGGGCGGCGAACCGCTTGCCCTGGAGCCGCCCTTGCATGTCGGGGAAGGCCAGGACGACAGTGTCGATCTCACCGCTCGCCACGAGGGCACGCAACTCCTCGATGCCTAGCGGGGGTGTGCGGTCTGCCACGGGAAAAGCCTCCTTGGGTCAGCCGAGTGGCCATAAGGTATTGCCGAGAACCATTGCTTGGGAAGGGGGTACGGGCAGATGTCGCACGCGGAGGTCAACGCCGCGCGGCGTTCGGCCGACGACCGGTTGACGCAGGTCCTGCGTCCGGTACGGGCCGGCAACGGCTTCGAGGAGGCCCTGGAGCAGATCCTCCAGGTGGTCCGCCTCGGCCTGGTGCCGGGCGGCGAACGCCTCCCGGCCGAGCGGGAGCTCGCCGACCGGCTCGGGATCAGCCGGGTCACGCTGCGCGAGGTCCTGAAGGTGCTCCAGGACCAGGGGCTCGTGGAGTCGCGCAGGGGGCGCTACGGCGGTACGTTCGTGCGCCCGCGCCCGACGGCGGCCGGGGAGGACGAGCTGCGCCGGCGCATCGCGGACGTGGACGTGGAGGACGCGCTGCGCTTCCGCGAGGTCCTCGAGGTGGGGGCGGCGGGCCTGTGCGCCGCGCACGGGCTCGACGACGGCCAGGCCGAACGGTTGCGGTCGGCGCTCGCCCGCACCCACGACGCGCCGCTCGCCGAGTACCGCCGCCTGGACACCCTGTTGCACCTCACCCTGGCCGAGCTGTCCGGATCGCCCTCGCTGACCGCGCAGTACGCGGCGGTCCGCGCCACGGTCAACGACCTCCTGGACTGCATCCCGCTCCTGGTCCGCAACCTGGAGCACTCCCAGTGCCAGCACACCGCCCTGGTGGAGGCGGTGCTCGACGGAGACGCGGACGGCGCGCGGGAGATGATGCGCGAGCACTGCGCGGGGACGGCGGCGCTGCTGCGGGGGTTCCTGACGTGAGGGCGCCTGCGGGGCCCCGGGGCAGGGCGACCCCGGGACCTCGGGACAGGGCGACCCCGGGTCGTCGCCGCCGCGTTCTACCGCGGCGTGCCGCACGGGTCTTGCGTTCTCCCCTCCGACACCGCAAAGGTATGGCCTCACTCCATTGAAGTCCCGCCTGGGTCCGTCAAATGCCGCCGCAGGGAGCCGTGCCATGAGCCTGGAGTCCACCGAGCCGTCGAAGGCCCGCGCCGCCGAGGATCCGGGCGACGACTATCTGGAGCGGCGCGCGCTGCGCCGCGGCAACGCGGGCTGGGTGCTCCTCACCGGCCTCGGCGTCGCCTATGTCGTCTCCGGCGACTACTCCGGCTGGAACTCCGGCCTCAAGGAGGGCGGCTTCGGCGGCCTAGGCATCGCGATGGCGCTCATGGGCGTGATGTACGCCTGCATGGTCTTCTCGCTCGCCGAGCTGTCGTCCGTGCTGCCGACGGCGGGCGGCGGCTACGGCTTCGCCCGGCGCGCCCTCGGCCCCTGGGGCGGCTTCCTCACCGGTACGGCGATCCTCATCGAGTACATCCTCGCGCCCGCCGCGATCTCCATCTTCATCGGCGACTACGTCGAGTCCCTCGAACTGTTCAGCCTGGAGTCCGGCTGGCCGGTGTACCTGGCCTGCTTCGTGATCTTCATCGGCATCCATCTGTGGGGCGTCGGCGAGGCGCTGCGCTTCAGCTTCGTCGTCACGGGCATCGCGGTGGCGGCGCTGCTCGTCTTCGCCGTGGGCGCCTTCATGGACTTCGACGCCTCCCGTCTGAACGACATCGCCGTCGACCACGACGCGTTCGGCGCCAACTCCTGGCTGCCGCTCGGCCTGCTCGGCATCTGGGCGGCCTTCCCGTTCGGCATGTGGTTCTTCCTCGGCGTGGAGGGCGTGCCGCTCGCCGCCGAGGAGACCAAGGACCCCGCGCGCACCCTGCCGCGCGCCATCCGCTGGTCCCTGTGCATCCTGGTCGCGCTCGCCCTGCTCACCTTCTTCGCCTCGGCCGGGGCGCGCGGCTCGGCGGCCCTCCAGGACACCGGCAATCCGCTGGTGGAGGCGTTGCAGCCGGACGGCAGGGCCACCGCCCTCAGCCGCGTCATCAACTACGCGGGCCTCGCGGGCCTGGTGGCGTCGTTCTTCTCCCTGATCTACGCGGGCTCCCGCCAGCTCTTCGCCCTGTCCCGGGCCGGCTACCTGCCCCGCTTCCTGTCCCTCACCAGCAGCCGCAAGGCGCCCTACCTGGGCCTGCTCGTCCCGGGCGCGATCGGCTTCGCCCTGGCGGCGGCGACCGGCGACGGGGCCCGGATGCTGAACGTGGCGGTGTTCGGCGCGACCATCTCGTACGCCCTGATGTCGCTCTCGCACATCGTCCTGCGCCGCCGCGAACCGCACCTGCCGCGCCCCTACCGCACCCCCGGTGGCATCGTGACCTCGTCGGCCGCGCTCGTCCTCGCGTGCGCGGCGCTGGTCGCGACGTTCCTCGTCGACGTGACGGCGGCCTTCATCGCGCTCGGCGTGTACGTGGTCGCCCTCGCGTACTTCGGCCTCTACAGCCGCAAGCATCTGGTGGCACGGGCCCCGGAGGAGGAGTTCGCGGCGCTCGCGGCGGCGGAGGCGGAACTGGAACGCCACTGACCACCACCCGCCCCGCACAGCACCCCGGCACAGCACAGCACACGGAGAACGACGTGACCAAACCCCTCATCGGCATCAGCACCTACTGGGAGGAGAAGGCGAGCTGGGGCGTGTGGGAATCCCCCGCGGCGCTCCTGCCCGCCGGATATCCGCGGCTCGTCCAGGCCGCGGGCGGCCTCGCGTCGATGCTGCCGCCGGACGATCCGGCGTACGCGGCCGACGTCGTCGCCCGGCTCGACGGCGTGGTCGTCGCGGGCGGCCCCGACGTGGACCCGGTCCACTACGGAGCGGTACGCGAGGACCTCACGGGGCCGCCCGCGCCGGAGCGGGACGCGTGGGAGCTCGCCCTGATCCGTGCGGCCCTGGACGCCGGCACCCCGCTGCTCGGCATCTGCCGGGGCATGCAGCTCCTGAACGTCGCCCTCGGCGGCACGCTCGTGCAGCACATCGACGGCCATGTGGCGGCCCCCGGCGTCTTCACCACCCACCCGGTGCGCCCGGTCCCCGGCACCCGCTACGCCGAGATCGCCCCGGAGCCGAGCACGGACGTGCCCACCTACCACCACCAGTCCGTGGCCCGACTCGCCGCCCCCCTGCACGCCTCGGCCCACGCGGAGGACGGCACCGTCGAAGCCGTCGAACTCCCCTCCCCCGCCTGGGCCCTGGGCGTCCAGTGGCACCCGGAGGCGGGAAGGGACACAAGGGTGATGGAGGCGCTGGTGCGGGCGGCGTCGGGCAGTCCGGCTAGGGCGTCGCGCGAGTGAGGCTCAGGAGGTCGCGCGCCGGGCCCGCCGGTACGTGTCCCACCGGCCACACGGCCCGCAACTCGCGCCGCAGCCGCGCCCCGTCCACGGGAACGCTCACGAGCCGCCGGGCGGCCAGCTCCTCCCCCACGGCAAGCTCGCTGAGCACCGCGGGCCCGGCCCCGCTCACGGCGGCGGACTTCACCGCGGTGGTCGAGGACAGTTCGAGCAGCGGCCGGGCCAGCTCGCCGAGGGCGGCCTGAAGGACCTGCCGGGTACCGGACCCCTCCTCGCGCAGGATCAACGGCGTGGCGGCGAGCTCGGCGGCCGCGACGGGCGCCCGCCGCCGCGCCCAGGCGTGCCCCGGCGCCACCACGACGACGAGCCGGTCCTGCGCCACGACCACACCGTCGAGACCGGCGGGCACCCCGACCCCCTCCACGAACCCGACGTCGGCCTCTCCGGTGAGCAGCCGCCCGGTGACCGCCGCGGAGTTGCCCGCGAGCAGGGACACCGCGGTGTCGGGCCGCCGCGCCCGCAGGGCTATCAGCCAGCCCGGCAGCAGATACTCGGCGATGGTCATGCTGGCGGCGACCCGCAGCCGCGAGTCCCGCCGGTCCCGCAGCGCCTGCGCCCCCGCGTCGAACGCCTCCGCCGCCTCCACGACCCGCCGGGCCCAGTCCGTGACGAGCGCCCCCGCCTCCGTGAGCCGCGACCCGCGGGGCGAGCGGTCCACCAGGGCCACACCGAGCTGCCGCTCCATGGAGCGGATCCGGCCGCTGGCGGCGGGCTGGGAGATGCCGAGTTCCCGCGCCGCCCGGCCGAGACTGCCGAGCCGCGCCACGGCGAGCAGCAGCTCCAGGGCGGCCAGGTCCGGCACCCGGTGGGCGAGCGGCGCCCCCGACGACGTACCGGAGCCGCCGACGGCACCGGACCCACCCGCGGCACCGGACCCACCGGACCCGGCGGCCCCTTCCGGAACGGAGGCGTCAGAAGAACTCATAAGCCCAGGTTATGCCCTCATAGAGGAGAGGTCCCTGGTGGGCCGGGCCGCCCCCGCCCGCACCGTGGAGTCATGGTCACCGCCGCCCCCGTCGCAGCCCCCACCACCACCCCGGCCCGCCCGGCCCCGGGGCCCCGCTTCGCCGCCCTGCGCCACCTGGGCCCGAACTGGTACGCCGCCGTCATGGGCACCGCCGTCGTCGCCACCGCGGGCGCCGGACTGCCGGTGGACGTCCCCGGGGTGCGGGCGGGCGCCACCGCGGTGTGGGCGCTCTCGTTCCTGATGCTCCTCGCGCTGCTGGCGGCGCGCGCCGTCCACCTGACGCACCACCGCGACCAGGCGCGCGCCCACCTCGGCGACCCGGCCGTGGCGCCGTTCTACGGCTGTCTGGCGATGGCGCTGCTCGCCGTCGGCGGCGGCACGGTCGTCGTGGGCGCGGACTGGCTGGGCACCACCGCGGCTGTCGCCGTCGACGCGGTCCTGTTCACCGCGGGAACGGCCGTCGGGCTCGCCGCGGCCGTCGCCGTCCCGTATCTGATGGTGGTGCGGCACCGTGTGCGGCCGGGCTCCGCGTCGCCGGTGTGGCTGCTGCCGGTCGTGGCCCCGATGGTGTCGGCGGCCCTCGGTCCGCTGCTCGTCCCGCATCTGCCCGCGGGCCAGGCCCAGGAGGCGCTGCTCCTCGGATGCCTCGCGATGTTCGGTCTGAGCCTGCTCGCCACCCTGCTGATGCTGCCGCTGATCTTCGGGCGTCTGGTGCACGGCGGTCCGCTGCCCCTGGCACTCACTCCCACGCTCTTCCTGGTCCTCGGCCCGCTGGGCCAGTCGACCACGGCCGCGGGCAAGTTCGCGGACGTCGCGCCGGGCGTGCTCCCGGCCCCGTACGCCGAGGGCTTCGCCGTCCTCGCGGTGCTTTTCGGTGTGCCGGTGATGGGGTTCGCCCTGCTGTGGCTCGCGCTCGCCGCCGCCCTGGTGCTGCGGGCGCGGCGGCGCGGCATGGGCTTCGCGATGACCTGGTGGGCGTTCACCTTCCCCGTCGGTACGTGTGTGACGGGCGCTGAGGCTCTCGGTGCGCACACCGGCCTCGCCGCGTACGACTGGCTGGCCGTGGCGCTGTACGTGCTCCTTGTGTCGGCCTGGCTGGTGGCACTGGCCGGGACCGGGCGCGGCCTCGCCGACGGCCGGCTGCTCGCACCCCCGCGCGGAGCCCAGAGCCCGGAGCCCGTAGCCCGGAGCACTGAACACTGAGCACTGAGCGCGGACGCGTCGTCAGTGGTGGACCGCCCGCAGCGCCGCGCCCAGCACGTCGGGTGCCTCGGCGAGCGACGGCCCGTACCAGGTCAGATGGCGGCCGCTGACCAGCGCCACGGGCAGCGCGGCGGGGAACGCCTCCGGGCCGTCCTCGCGCGTGAAGCGGTACGGCTCGTCGGGCAGGACCACCAGGTCCAGGCCACCGGAGCGCAGCTCGTCGAGCGGGACCCGCGGATAGCGCTCGGCGTGGCCCGCGTACGCGTTGTCGATCCCCAGCCGGGCCAGCACGTCACCCGCGAACGTGTCCCGGCCGAGCACCATCCAGGGCCTGCGCCAGATCGGCACCGCCGCCCGCGGCCGGGCCGCGGAATCCCGCACGCCGAACCGGTCGCTCTCCGCCAGGTCCAGCCACCGGGACTCGGCCGCGTCCAGCCACCGGGGCCGGTCCGCGCCGCACACGGCGAGCATCCGGGTCAGCTCGGCGAAGGCCTGGTCGAGGCCCCGCACCTCCGTGACGAGCACCTCGACACCCGCTGCCCGCAGCGCGTCGAGGTCCGGCGCGCGGTTCTCCTCCTCGTTGGCGACCACCAGATCGGGGCGCAGGGCCACGATCGCCGGTACGTCGGGGTTCTTGGTGCCGCCGACACGGACGACGTCGAGGTCCGCCGGGTGCGTGCACCAGTCGGTCGCGCCGACCAGGGCGCCCGGCAGCGTCGTGGCCACGGCCTCCGTCAGTGACGGCACCAGCGAGACCACCCGGATGTCGGACACTCGCACGGGCCCTTCAGTGCCGGTGGTCGTCGACGGCCTCGATGTGGCCGCCGACGGCGACGACGAGGACGCGCGCGTCCGCCGCCGTGGCCCGCCAGCGGTGCCGCACCCCGCCCGTCAGATACAGGGTGTCGCCGCGCCCGAGGCGGTAGGCGCGGCCCTCGGCCTCGACCTCGACGGCGCCGGCGATGACGTACATCAGCTCGTCGTTGCGGTGCTGGAACTCGCGGCCCTCGTCGTGGTCGCCCACGTACTCGAACGCGTGCAGCTGGTGGTGGCCGCGCACCAGGTCCCGGACGTGCGTCTCGGGCGTGCCGCCGGCCAGGCTCACCTCGTCGTCGGCGCGCACCAGGTCCACCGTGCAGGCCGGGTCGGCGGCGGCGAGCAGTTCCACGGCGGTCGTGCCGAGGGCGTCGGCGACCCGCTCCAGGGAGCGTGTGCTGGGCCGGGCCCGCTCGTTCTCGACCTGGCTGAGGAAGGGCACCGAGAGACCGCTGCGCGCGGCGACCACGGCAAGGGTGAGCTCCAGCTGGCGGCGGCGCCGCCGCACGGCCGAGCCCACCCGGAGGGTTTCCTTGCGCTCGTCCATGGCCCCGGCTCCCTTCTTCCACTCCGGTCCACTGTCGCGTACGCCGGTCGTCCTGCCCGCGTCATCACCCTGAAGGGTTTTCTGCACCCTACGCATGTTCGCCAAACGGTTTTACCCGCTTGGGCACTCCGGGCGCCGGTTCCGGCCGCCGCGAGCCCCCTCGCGCCCCGTACGGACCGTACGCGGTCGTTCACAGCCGATGCCAGTAGATCAGCTGTCCGGATTCCCCGGAAGCCGGGGGCGCACTCCGCGCGCTGCCGGACGAGCCCCCGAACGCCCCCGAGGGGCGGGCCCCGCCCGGCGGCGGGGCCCGCCCCTCGGGGGACGGTCGGGATGCCGCGGCCCGGGGGCCGCGGCTCGTGACGGCTACTGCACGGCCGTCATCCTCTGTTCGAAGCCCGGGTTCTTCTTCAGCCAGGTGTCGACGGCCTTGGGCTCGTTGTTCTTGCCCGCCTTGTTGATCTCGTTCTCCAGGGAGGCGAGCTGCTCCTCGCTCATCTTGAAGTTCTTGAGCCACTTCGTGAGCTGCGGGTACTGCTCGGGGAAGTCCTTCCCGGAGAGCGTGCGGATCGTGTTGCCCTTGCCGAAGCCGCCCTTGGGGTCCTTCAGCTTGGTGAGGTCGTACTCGCTGTAGGCCCAGTGCGGCGACCAGAGCAGGACCGCGATCGGCTCCTTCTTGGCGTACGCGGCCTTCAGCTCGGAGAGCATCGCCGGGGTCGAGCCCGCGGCGATCTCGTACTCGCCCTCCAGGCCGTAGCCGGGCAGGACCTTGTCCTTGAGGGCCTGCATCACGCCGGTGCCCGGCTCAATGCCGATGATCTTGCCCTTGAACCTGTCGCCCTTGCCCTTGAGGTCCGCCAGGGACTTCACGTCCTTGACGTAGGACGGGACGGCGACCTCCAGGGACGTCGGGCTGTACCAGGAGCCGAGGTCCTTGAGGTTGTCCTTGTTCTTGTCCCAGTACGTCTTCTGTGCGGTGGGCAGCCAGGCGTCGAGGTTGAGGTCGAGGTCGCCCTGCGCGAGGCCGGTGTAGGCCGGGCCCACGTCGGCCGGGGTCAGCTCCATCTTGTAGCCGCGCTTCTCCAGGACGCGCTTCCACAGGTTGGTGACGGCGATGTTCTCGTCCCACGCGAAGTACGCGGCCTTCAGCGGGCGCTTGTTCTCGTCTCCGACGGCGTTCTTCGGCAGCGGCGCCATCGAGTCGAGCACGCCCGGGCTCTTCTTCAGCCAGGTGCGCACGGCGTCCTGCTGCTTGCCCTTGCCGGCCTTGTTGATCTCCGCCTCGAGGTCCGTGAGCTGCTTCTCGGACATCTTGAAGTCCTTGAGCCACTTGCCGACCTCGGGGTTCTCCTGGGAGAAGCCCTTGCGCGCCAGGGTGTGCACGCCGTCGCCCTTGCCCCAGGCGCCCTTCGGGTCCTTGAGCTTCTTCAGCTCGAAGTCGCTGTACGCCCAGTGCGGCGACCACAGCGTGGTGACGATCGGCTCCTTCTTGGCGTACGCGGCCTTCAGCTCGGCGAGCATCGCGGGCGTCGAGCCGTCGACGACCTTGTACTCCTTGCCGAGGCCGTACGCACCGAGGACCTTGTCCTTGAGCAGCCCCATCATCCCGGCGCTCGACTCGATGCCGGTGATCCTGCCCTTGAAGGTGCTGCCCTTGCCCTTGAGGTCCTCCAGGGAGTCGACGTCCTTCATGTACGCGGGGACGGTCAGCTCCAGCGACGTGGGGCCGAACCAGGAGCCCAGGTCCTCCAGGTCCTTTCCGTACTTCTTCCAGTACGAGGCGTGCGTCGTCGGCAGCCAGGAGTCGGTCTGGAAGTCGATGTCGCCCTGCGCCAGGGAGGTGTACAGCGGACCGGCCTCCAGCTGGCTGGTGGTCACCTTGAAGCCGCGCTGCTCCAGGACCTCCTTCCAGAGGAAGGTGGAGGCGACGCCCTCGTCCCAGGGGATGTAGCCGATCTTGACTTCCTTGCCCTGACCGACGTTCTTGGTGTCGGCCACGGACTTGGAGTCGGTGCCGCCGAAGACGCTCATGCCGCCCGCGACGAGCGCGAGGACGACGACGCCGACCATCGCGACGACGGGCCTGGGGCGGTAGTTCCAGACGTTGAGGCCCTGCGCGGCCCGCAGCTTGGCGAGCGCGCGGCGGCCGAGCGGGGAGACCTGGCTGCCCAGGCCGCTGGTGACGCGGTCCAGGTAGATGGCGAGGATCACGATGGAGACGCCCGCCTCCGCGCCGAGACCGACGTCGAGCTGGCCGATGGCCGCGTTGACGTCGGCGCCGAGGCCCGGGGTGCCGACCATGCCGGTCAGGGCCGCCATGGAGAGGCCGAGCATGATGACCTGGTTGACACCGGCCATGATCGTCGGCAGCGCCAGCGGCAGCTGGACGCGGAGGAGGGTGCTGCGGGGCGTGGTGCCGAACGCGTTCGCGGCCTCGACCAGCTCCTTGTCGACCTGGCGCAGGCCGAGTTCCGTCATGCGCACACCCGGGGCGAGCGCGAAGACGATCGTGGCGACGATGCCCGCGGGGGCGCCCATCCGGAAGAACAGCAGCGCCGGGATGAGGTAGATCATCGCGGGCAGCGTCTGCATGAAGTCCAGGACGGGCCTGACCATGCCGCTGACCGTCTTGGAGCGCGCCGCCCAGATGCCCACGGGCACGGCGAGGACCAGCGCCACGAAGGTCGAGACGAGCACCAGGGACAGCGTCATCATCGCGTTGTCCCACAGCTCCAGGGACACGATGAACGCGAAGCCCACGAAGGAGAGGGCGCCGCCGAGCAGTCCGCGCAGCCAGAACGCGACGACGGCGAGGATGCCCGCCATCAGGAGCGGCTCGGGGCCGGAGAGGACGTCGTAGACGCCGTCCCACATGTTCTGGAAGAGCGTCTTGATGAAGTCGAACAGCCAGTCCATGTGGGTTCTGGACCATTCGACCGCGTCATTGACCCAGTCGCCGAAGGGAATCCTAGGCACCGCTGCTCACCTTGCCCACGCTCTTGCCGCCGTCGCCGCCGGTGTCCGTGTCGTTCCCGGTGTCCCGCGCCGGCTCGGCCACCTGCGCCGGAATGACGGCGTCGAGCGGCGCGTCGGCCGGTGCCATCGGCTCACCGAGCACGGCAAGCAGCCGCGAGCTCGGCACGACGCCGACGAGTTCGCCGTCCGCGCCGGTCACGGCGACGGGCACGGTGCTCGTGGAGCACGGCGTGAACAGGTCGATGATCGGCGTCGACTCGGCCACGGCCGCGGGGGCGGCGGCCAGGACGTCCTTCGCCGTGCGCAGTTCCTTGCCGTCGGGCGCCGTGGTGCCGTAGACGGTGTCGGGGTCGGCCATGATGGCGCCCGCCGTCAGCACGCGGGAGCGGTCGACGTCCTGCGTGAACGCCGCGACGTAGTCGTTGGCCGGGGTGACGAGGATGTCCTCGGCGGTGCCCGTCTGCACGATGCGGCCGTCGCGCATGACGGCGATCTGGTCGCCGAGGCGCATGGCCTCGTTCAGGTCGTGGGTGATGAAGACGATGGTCTTCTTCAGGCGCTTCTGCAGCTCAAGGAGCTGGTCCTGCATGTCGCGGCGGATCAGCGGGTCGAGCGCGCTGAACGACTCGTCCATGAGCAGCAGGTCGGCGTCCGTGGCGAGCGCGCGGGCCAGGCCCACACGCTGCTGCATGCCGCCGGACAGCTCGTCGGGCCAGGACTTCTCCCAGCCCTTGAGCCCGGCGAGCTCCAGGGCCTCCAGGGCGCGCTTCTCGCGCTCGGCACGCGGCAGCCCCTGTACCTCGAGGCCGTACGCCGCGTTCTCCAGGACGCTGCGGTGCGGGAACAGCGCGAAGTGCTGGAAGACCATGCTGATCTTCTTCGAGCGCACCTCCCGCAGTTCGCGGGCGCTGAGCCCGGTCAGGTCCTGGCCGTCGAAGAGCACCTGCCCGGCCGTGGGCTCCGACAGTCCGTTGAGCATGCGCAGCAACGTGGACTTGCCGGACCCGGAGAGACCCATGACGACGAAGATCTGGCCCGGTTCGACGGTGAAGGAAGCATCGATCACCGCGGCGGTGGTACCCGCCGCGCGCAACTCTTCACGGTCGGTTCCGTGGCGGAGTTTCTCCACCGCGTCATCGGGTCGTCTGCCGAACACCTTGTACAGATGCTCGGCTTGCAGCCTGGACACATACACCTCTCGGGTAGAACCAAGACGGCCCGCCTCCCCCGCCGGCGGGCCGTGGAGCGGCGCGGCTTCCATCCGCTCTCCGTCAAGCTTTCCGTCAAGAAGTTGAAAACTCGACCGAGTGCGCTCCGCGTGCGCGCCTGCCCCCGCCCGCACCGGCCAAACCAAAGAGTGACCCAGGTCACTTCCGAGGCGTCGGACGGCGGGACCCTGTCAGTGCGGTGCGGCATGATGCGAAGGTGACTCAAGCAACGCGGCGGCTGATGCTGCTCGACACGGCGTCCCTGTACTTCCGGGCCTATTTCGGCGTCCCCGATTCCGTGCGGGCCCCGGACGGCACGCCGGTGAACGCGGTGCGCGGTCTGCTCGACTTCATCGCGCGCCTGGTCCAGGACCACCGCCCGGACGACCTGGTGGCCTGCATGGACGCGGACTGGCGCCCGCACTGGCGCGTGGAGCTGATTCCCTCGTACAAGGCGCACCGCGTGGTCGAGGAGGCCCCCGAGGGCGCCGCCGCGCCGGACACCGAAGAGGTGCCCGACACCCTCTCCCCGCAGGTCCCCGTCATCGAGGACGTCCTGGACGCCCTCGGCATCGC
This sequence comes from Streptomyces typhae, assembly GCF_009755605.1. Taxonomy (GTDB): domain Bacteria; phylum Actinomycetota; class Actinomycetes; order Streptomycetales; family Streptomycetaceae; genus Streptomyces; species Streptomyces typhae. The sequence goes on along the minus strand of NZ_WPNZ01000030.1, from coordinate 76,013 downwards.
CCGCGTGGGCGTCTCGCCGTACGAGGCGGACGACGTCATCGGCACGTACACCGCGCGGGCCGCGGGCCCGGTCGACATCGTCACGGGCGACCGCGACCTCTATCAGCTGGTGGACGACGCCCGGGGCGTCCGCGTGCTCTACCCCTTGAAGGGCGTGGGCACCCTCCAGACGACCGACGAGGCCTGGCTGCGCGAGAAGTACGGCGTGGACGGTCCGGGCTATGTGGACCTTGCGCTGCTGCGCGGCGACCCGAGCGACGGCCTGCCCGGGGTGCCGGGGATCGGCGAGAAGACCGCGGCCAAGCTGCTCGACGCCTTCGGCGACCTGGCAGGGATCATGGCGGCGGTCGACGACCCCGCGTCCCGGCTCACCCCTTCCCAGCGCAGGCGCCTCGACGAGGCGCGCGCCTATGTCGCCGTGGCACCGAAGGTGGTCCGGGTCGCGGGTGACGTGCCGCTGCCGGACGTCGAGATCGCCCTGCCGCGCGAGCCGCGCGAGCCCGCCGCCCTGGACGAGCTGGCCGCCCGGTGGGGACTCGGCGGATCGCTTAACCGACTGTTGACCATCCTTCGTGCCTGAGGTGTTAGGTTAGGTAAACCTAACTATTTGTGGATGAGGGGAAGGCCTACCGCCATGGCAGAGCGACCCGCACGCAAAATGCCGAAGCTGCACACCGCGCAGGTCCTGCGCACCGAGCGTCTGACGCCCCATATGCTCCGCGTGGTCGTCGGCGGCGAGGGCCTGGCGGAGTTCTCCGCCGGGGAGTGCACGGACCACTACGTGAAGCTGCTGTTCCCGCGCGAGGGCGGCAGCTTCCCGCCGGACTACGACATGGAGCGGGCCCGTGAGGAGCTCCCCCGCGACCAGTGGCCGGTGATGCGCACGTACACGGTGCGCTGGTGGGACCCCAAGACCCGCGAGCTGGCCCTCGACTTCGTGATCCACGGCGACGAGGGCCTCGCCGGGCCGTGGGCGCTCAACGTGCGGCCGGGCGAGACGATCCACATGGCCGGACCCGGCGGTGGGTACCACCCGGACCCGACCGCCGACTGGCACCTCATCGCCGGTGACGAGAGCGCGCTGCCCGCCATCGCCGCCGCCCTCGAGGCCCTGCCCGAGGGCGCCGACGTGCGCGCCTTCGTGGAGATCGAGGGCCCCGATGAGGAGCAGCCGATCGACACCCACGCGAAGATCGTCTGGCTGCACCGCGACGGCCGCCCCGTCGGCCAGGCCCTCGTCGAGGCCGTCCGCGCCCTCGACTTCCCCTCCGGCGACCTTCAGGCCTTCGTGCACGGCGAGGCGGGCTTCGTGAAGGAGATCCGCCGCATCCTGCGCATCGAGCACGAGGTCCCGCGCGAGCGCCTCTCCGTCTCCGGTTACTGGCGCCTCGGCCACAACGAGGACGGCTGGCAGGCGTCCAAGCCGGAGTGGAACGCCCAGGTGGAGGCCGAACAGGAAGCAGCAGCGGCGTAACCGCACGAGGGCGTCGCCCACCCTTCCCGCCACCGCTGCGGGCGCTCGTCGCCCCACTGCGGGCAATCGTCCCGCGGAGCGAGTGGAATCTCCCCTGCCGCTAGCGGAGCCGAGAGCCTGGGGACGGGTGGGTACAGCCAATGCACCTGCACCGGGCACCGTCCCGCGGACGCTCAGCCGGTCGGACCCGCGACCCGCGCGTGCAGATGCATGTCGTGCCACCCGTCCTCATGCAGAACGGCACTCCGCTTGGTGCCCTCCGGCAGGAACCCGGTCTTCAGCGCCACCCGGCAGGACGCCTCGTTCACCGTGGCATGGGTGAGTTCGAGCCGGTGCAGTCCCACGACGTCCATGGCCCACGCGGCCAGGGCGGCGACCCCGCGCGGAGCGACACCCCGGCCCCGGAAGCGGGGCCGGGTCCAGTACGCCATCTCCGCCTGCCCGTCGGCGAGATGGATCTCGCGCAGGGCGACCCGCCCCGCCACCTCGTCGGTGCCGACGTCGACCACCGCCCAGTGCGCACTGCTCTCCTTCGCCCACTCCCCCCGCCAGCGCTCTATCCACTGGCGGGCCTCGTCCTCGGAGTCGGCCACGCGCGCGTGCCAGCGTTGCAGCACCGGGTCCTGGAACGCCTCGTACACGGCACCCGCGTCGGCGGGCGACCAGGGCCGCAGGGCGAGGCCGTCGGCAGCGGGCAGAGACGGTTGCTCCCGGCTCGCGAAGGTGCCGGGCTCCACCACGTTCGAGATCTTGTATGGCATGCGGCCATCGTGCAGGCCTACGGCCGAGGGGGACACCGGTTTTCCGGGGCGCCCCCGGGCCGCCGGGCCGGGCGGCGGGCACGCGCGGCCCGGCCCGGCTCCGCCCCGTACGCTTGCCCGATGTGACCCGCAGACGCCGCGTTCCGCCCGCTCCCCTGCCGCAGCGTGACGGCGTCGACCCGGTGCGGCTGCGGCTGCCCGCCGACGGGACGTGGGCGACCGTGCGGGACCACCTCGTGGAGCGCCTCGGCGTCCCGCCCGGCACCGTCGACGCGATGCTCGCGGAGAGCCGGGTCGTCGGCGCCGACGGGACGCCGGTGGCGCCGGACGCCCCGTACGCGGCGGGCGCGTACGTGTGGTTCCAGCGGGACCTGCCGGACGAGCCCCCGGTGCCCCACGACATCGAGGTCGTGTACCGCGACGAGCACATCGTCGTCGCCGACAAACCGCACTTCCTCGCCACCATGCCGCGCGGCAGCCACGTCACCCAGACCGCGCTCGCCCGGCTCCGTGCCACCCTCGGCATCCCGGCGCTCGGCGCCGCCCATCGCCTGGACCGGCTCACCGCGGGCCTGCTCCTGTTCACCGTGCGGCCCGCGGAGCGCGGCGCCTACCAGACGCTGTTCCACGACCGCCGCGTGCACAAGGAGTACGAGGCCGTGGCCGCCCACGACCCCGGCCTCGCGTTCCCGCGCACCGTGCGCAGCCACATCGTGAAGGAGCGCGGGATCCTCGCGGCCTACGAGGTCGCGGGCGCCGAGCCCAACAGCGAGAGCCGCGTCGAACTCGTCGAGCACCGCGGCGGGATCGCGCGCTACCGGCTGTTCCCGCACACCGGCCGCACCCACCAGCTCCGCGTCCATATGAACGCCCTCGGCCTGCCCATCCTCGGTGACCCGCTCTACCCCGAGGTGCGCGAGCCGACGGCGCCGGACGACTTCCGGCGCCCCCTGCAACTCCTCGCCCGCTCCCTCAGGTTCACCGACCCCGTGACCGGCGCCGCCCGCCATTTCGTGAGCGGCCGCACCCTCCAGGCGTGGTCCTCGTACGAGGAGTGGGCGGGCTAGCACCTGTCGTCGAGCTCCCTCCGTCGCCCGGAGGGGGCCCGGTCCTCTCGAAGCCACGGCTCAGTGGCCGCGCCACCACTCCAGCAGGCGCCGCCAGGCACCCTTGCGCCGGGCGGGCGCGACCGCGGCGGGCCCCGGGTCCGGCGGCGCGGTGGGTGTGGCCGCCGGTGCGGGGGCGTCCGTCGGTACCGGCGCAGGCGGCGGCTCGAACGCCTGCGGCAGCGGCGACGACACCTCCCAGGGCCTGGGCGGTGGCGGCGTGTGCGACCTCGGCGTCGCCGTGATGTCCTGCGGCGGCCGCTTGCCGAAGTACACCGGCAGCTCCACCAGGTGCCGCGACATGATCGACGAACGCCAGCGCAGCTCCCGCTCGTCGATGGCGAGTTCCACGTCGGGCAGCCGCATGAGGAGCGCGTCCACACCGGTGTCGGCGATGGCGCGGCCGATGTCCTGCCCCGGGCACTCGTGCGGTCCGCCGCTGAAGGCGAGGTGGGAGCGGTTGCCCTGCATGTTGGCTGCCAGGTCGGGGCGGACGACGGGGTCGACGTTGCCCGGCGCGATGCCGAGCAGCAGGCCGTCGCCCGCCTTGATCCGCCGGCCGCCGAGCTGGGTGTCCTGCTTGGCGAAGTAGCCGACCATCGCGCTGAACGGCGGCTCGTCCCACAGCGACTGCTCGACCGCCTCCGGCACGGTCATCTGGCCGCCGCTGAGCCGGGCGCGGAAACGCGGGTCGGTGAGCACCACGCGCAGGACGTTCGCGATGAGGTTCGCGGTGGCCTCGTACGCCGCGATGAGCACCAGACGCAGATGGGCGGCGACCTCGTCGTCGGTGAGCTGCTCGGGCTGGGCGATGAGGGCGCTGGCGAAGTCCTCCTCGGGCTGGGCGCGGCGGCGCGCCACGAGCCGGGTGAGGGCCTCCATCACGAACTCGTTGCTGGCGATGGCCGTCGTGGTGCCCTGGATCATGTCGCGGGCGGCCTGCACCATCCGCTCGCTGTACTCCTCGGGCATGCCGAGGATGTGCAGCATCACCATCATCGGCAGGTGCTCGGCGAACTGGCCGACCAGATCGGCGCGGCCGGTCTCGCAGACGCCGTTGAGGATCTTGTTGCTGTAGCGGTTGATGTGGCGGCGGATGCCGCGGTGGTCGAGGCCCGCCATGGCGCCGGTGACGGCGCCGCGCAGCCGCTGGTGCTCGGCGCCCTCCGCGAAGCTGCACATCGGCTGCCAGGTGAAGACGGGCGCGAGGGGGTGGTCGGCGCCCGCGGTGCCGTCCCGTACGGCGCTCCACTGCCGGGAGTCGCGGGTGTACAGGGAGGGCGTGCGGACCATGTGCAGGTTCTCGCTGTGGCCGAGCACCGCCCAGACGCGTACGTCGTTGTGGAGCAGGGCCGGTGCCACCGCGCCGTGTTCGGCGCGCAGCTTCTCGTACACGCCCGAGAGGTCCTGGTCCGCCTCGGGGCCGAACAGGCGGCGCAGACCGCCCGCGCCGAAACCGGAGGGGTCATGGGCGGGGCAGCCCGGCGGCGGCGCGGTGACCTGCTCGGTGCCGGGGCCGGCAGGGGAAGGGCGGGAGGGGGTGGTCACGGGTGTCGCTCCGGAGATTCAGGCCCTGGCCAGGGCGAGGGAGTGCAGATAGCGCATGAGGGTCATCAGGGTGTCCCTGCTGGAGACCCGCTGACGCGCGTCGCACGACACGATCGGCACGCGCTCGTCCAGGTCGAGCGCCGTGCGCAGGGCGTGCACGGGGTGGCGCGGGGCGTCCGGGAAGTCGTTGACGGCGATGATGAACGGCACGCCGCGCTCCTCCAGGCGCCCTATCACGTCGAAGCTGACCTCGAGGCGACGGGTGTCGATGAGGACGACGGCGCCGAGCGCCCCTTCGAAGAGGCCGTTCCACAGGAACCAGAAGCGCTCCTGGCCCGGGGTGCCGAATAGATAGAGCACCAGCTCGTCGGAGACGCTGATCCGGCCGAAGTCCATCGCCACGGTGGTGGCGGTCTTGGTCTCGGAGCCGTAGTCGTCGTCGACACCGATGCCGGCCTGCGTCATGGTCTCCTCGGTGGTCAGCGGACGGATCTCGCTGACCGAACCCACCATCGTCGTCTTGCCGACTCCGAACCCGCCCACGATGACGATCTTCACGGCGGCCGCGGCCGTGGCGGGCAGGACGTCCTGCTCGCGGGGGCCGGTGACGGTGCCGGAGGTGAGCGTGTCAGAGCTTTTGAAGTCCATGCATCACCGCTTCGAGAAGGGAACGGTCGGGGAGCGCGGAGCGCACCACGGGCGCGCGCGCATGCACTAAGTCCGCCGCGAGCAACTCCGTGAGGAGCACGGTCACCACGCTGTAGGGCAGCGCCATGTAGGCCGAGAGCTCCGCAGCGGACAGCGGCGTCCGGCACAGCCGAAGGAGCGTCGAGTGCTCGGGCTGTGCCGTCGGTGACGGATCGCCCTTGGCGACGATCAGCGTGACCAGGTCGATGGGGGCTCGTTCGGTGTCCTCGCCGGTCAGGATGTACAGCCGGTCGGGGCCACCGCCGGGTCCCGTCGGGGCCCCGGTGCCCGCCCCGGTCTCGGGCCTCGCCGGGGGTACCGGGCTGCGACGTTCGCGCCGGGCGGTGATCTCCGCCTGGAAGCGGGGATCGGCGTCGTCGGGTTTTCCGTCCTGCAAGGGGTCTTGCGGAGGAGTCATACGGCCTGCCCGTCACGCCGCGGCGGGCTGGTGAGGTGGTCGCCGATCCGCACGACCAGATCCCGCATGCGGTTGCTGACCATGCCGGCGTCGACGGTCTCCTCGGCGAGCACCGCGAGATACGCGCCGGCGCCCGCGGCCATCATGTAGAAGTAGCCGTTGTTGACCTCGATGATGACCATGCGCATCTGCCCGTCGCTCTCGGGGATCTCGGTGGCGACAGCGGTGGCGAGGCTCTGGAGCCCCGCACAGGCCGCGGCGAGGCGGTCGGCACCGTCCGGGTCGCCGCCGTACCGCGCGATGCGCAGACCGTCGGCGGAGAGCACCACGATCTGCCTGACTCCGTAGACGCCGTCGGCGAGTTCCTTGAGCATCCAGTCGAAGTTGGCTCGCTGCTGGATCACTTCCAGCCCCCCTCGTCGGCGTTGTCGGTGCTTGTGTGGTCGTTCTGGCCGCGGACCTGTTCCTTGGCCGCCGGTCCTTCGGCGGCGTCGCGCGCGGGCGGGGTCTCGCCGTTGAGCCCCGCCATGAAGGCCTCGACCCACAGGCCGGGCGCCTTCTGCTCCTTCTTCGGCGGTTCGAGGGGCGCGGGTGGCTGCGCGGCGATGGCCGCCTCGGCGCGGCGCTGGGCCTCCGCCTCCTGCGCGTAGCGTTCGTGGAGCGACATCGTCGCGCGGCTCCTTCGCTGCGGCAGCCCCTGGGCGGTCCACTCGGTGACCTCGGGGATCTCGTCCTCCATGGACAAGTTGACCGGCATGGAGGGGCGAGGGACCGTGGTGACCTTGCGGGGCTTCTTGCGGCGGATGTCACGGGCCTCTTCGATGAACGTGCCGTCGGGGTTGACGCGCGGCACGGCGGAGGCGCCGATGCCGTGCGCGATGCCCGGCGCCTCGCCCGCGGTGATCATGTCGCGCGGCACGATGAGCACCGCGCGCACACCGCCGTACGCGGACTGGCGCAGCGAGACCTGGAGGTTGTACATCCGCGAGAGCCGTCCCACGACGGCCAGGCCGAGGCGGGGCGTCTCCGTCAGGTCGGTCAGGTCCTTGCCCTGCTTGGCGTCCTCCAGCATCTTCTCGGCCCGCTTGCGGGCCTCCTCGCTGAGGCTGACGCCGCCGTCCTCGATCTCCACGGCGACACCCGACTGCACCTCGACGGCGGTGACGTGCACCTTGGTCTGCGGCGGCGAGTAGCGCGTGGCGTTGTCGAGCAGTTCGGCGCAGGCGTGGATGAGCGGCTCCACCTTGGTGCCGTGGATGGCGACGTCGGTGATGGAGTGCAGCTCGATCCGCCGGTACTCCAGGATCCGGGACATGGCGCCGCGCAACACGCTGAACAGCGGTACGGGCTTGGGCCACTGGCGGCCGGGGCGGGCGCCGCCGAGCACCGTGACCGAGTCGGCGAGGCGGCCGATGAGGGCCGTGCCGTGGTCGAGACGGAGCAGGTCGTCGAAGACCTCGGGGTTGCGGCCGTGGAACTCCTCCATGTCGCGCAGTTCCGCGGACTGCTGGTGGACGATGGACTGCACGCGCCGCGCGATGTTGACGAAGGCGCGCTGCGCGTTCTCGCGCATCGCCACCTCGTGGTCCGCGGTGTCCAGGATGGAGCGCAGCAGGACGCGCTGGGGCTGCGGCAGACGGCGGTTGTTCTCGTCGCCGTCGATCACGTGCCGGATGACCTCCGAAGGGGCCTCGCCCTGGCGGACCCGGTAGAGGGTCTGGGGCAGCAGCTCGCGCCCCAGGCGGACGGTGTCCTCGTCGTGGGTCGCGATGCGGTGCTCCAGGTGGGCGATCTGCGCCGCGTGGCTCCTGCGCAGGTCCCGCAGGACGCGTCCGCGGCGTGCGGCCTCGGCGCCGACGGCGACGACCAGGAGCGTCGCCACGGCACCGCACAGGCCTACCGCGGTCCGGGCCGGCTCCGTCACGGCGGCGACGGCGGCTCCCGTCGCCGCGGCCATGACCATGGCCGGCAGCAACAGCACGCGTGCGTAAGGGACTTCTCGGCCACCGGGAGGCGATTGAACACTCACCATGTATGCCCTCTGAACACTCGTCTTGGGGGGAGAAAGGGGAAGGGTGCGGGGGTCCCCTGCACGAAAGAACGAACTATCGAATATCAGGGAACAAGCGCGCGAATCTGTCGCAACTTGTTCAACTCGCCGCGCTCCGGGCGAGCTTAGTCCGCTCACATCACGCTGGAGTCATATTCGGCAACCCTCTGCGAGCAGCCGCGAACAGGCATACACTCGGCCCCATTTACACGCGTGGCGACCGGTCGACCGCATGGAGTCACCGCCTCCGGCCTGGGAGGCGCCCCCTGCGCGCCCCCGGGTGCGCGCGGGTGGCGGAGACGGCAGTGGCCCCCGCCGGTTCACCCGGCGGGGGCCACTGCGATGCCGCCGACGTCAGCCTACGGAGCTGTACGCCACCACTCCGCGCAGCAGCTGGTCCACTGCCTTGCGCGCGTTCTTCCCGACCGTGCCGCCCTCGCGCGGCGCCGCCGCGGAGATCTGCCCCAGTACGTCGATGACCTGCTTGCACCAGCGCACGAAGTCACCGGCCGGCATCTCCGCCTCGCGCAGGACCTCGTCGAGGCCCTTGCCGCTCGCCCACATGTACGCCGCCCAGGCGAAGCCGAGGTCGGGCTCGCGCTGCCCGACGCCCTCCGCCTGACTGATCCGGAACTCCTCCTCCAGGGCGTCGAGGCGGCCCCAGATGCGGACCATCTCGCCGAGCGCCGCCTTGGCGTTGCCCGAGGGCAGCTTCGGGGCGAGCGCGTCGTCGCCGACCCGTGCCTCGTACACCAGGGCGGAGACGCAGGCGGCGAGCTCGGCCGGGCCGAGGCCCTCCCACACGCCCGCGCGCAGGCATTCGCTGGCCAGCAGGTCCAGCTCGCCGTACAGCCGGGCGAGGCGCTTGCCGTGCTCGGTGACCTCGTCGCCGCGCAGATAGTCGAGCTCGGTGAGCAGGGCGACGATGCGGTCGAAGGTGCGGGCGATCGTGTTCGTGCGGCCCTCGATGCGGCGCTCCAGCTGCGAGGTGTCCCGCAGCAGGCGGTGGTAACGCTCGGCCCAGCGGGCGTGGTCCTCGCGCTCGTCGCAGCCGTGGCAGGGGTGCGCCCGCAGCTCGGTGCGCAGCCGGGCGATCTCGCGGTCGTCGGCGGCGACAGCGCGGCCCTTGCGGTGCCGCTCGGGCACGATGTGACCGGCCTTGGTGCGCAGCGCGGAGGCGAGGTCGCGGCGGGACTGCGGGGAGCGCGCGTTGAACGACTTGGGGATGCGCATCCGCTCCACGGCCTCGACCGGCACCGGGAAGTCCATCGACGCGAGCCGCTTGACCTGCCGCTCGGCGGTGAGGACGAGCGGGCGCGGCCCGTCCTGGTGCTCGAAGCCGCGATGGCCGTTGGCGCGGCCCGCGGGCAGGCCGGGGTCGAGGACCAGGGCGAGGCCCGCGAACTTCCCCGTCGGTACGTGGATCACGTCGCCCGGCTTGAGCTTCTCCAGGGCGGCCGCTGCGGCGGCACGGCGCTGGACGGCGCCCTGCTTGGCGAGTTCGGTCTCGCGGTCCTTGAGTTCGCGGCGCAGCCGCGCGTACTCCTCGAAGTCGCCGAGGTGGCAGGTCATCGAGGCCTTGTAGCCCTCGAGGCCCTCCTCGTTCTTCTGCACCTGCCGGGAGATGCCGACGACCGACTTGTCGGCCTGGAACTGTGCGAAGGACGTCTCCAGGAGCTCGCGCGAGCGGTGCCTGCCGAACTGCTCGACCAGGTTCACCGCCATGTTGTACGACGGCTTGAAGCTGGAGCGCAGCGGATAGGTGCGGGTGCCCGCGAGGCCCGCCAGGTGCTCGGGGCTCATGGCGCGCTGCCACAGGACGACGGCGTGGCCCTCGACGTCGATGCCGCGGCGCCCGGCCCTGCCGGTGAGCTGGGTGTACTCGCCGGGGGTGATGTCGGCGTGCTGCTCGCCGTTCCACTTCACCAGCTTTTCCAGGACCACGCTGCGGGCGGGCATGTTGATGCCGAGCGCCAGCGTCTCGGTGGCGAACACGGCCTTCACCAGGCCGCGCACGAACAGCTCCTCCACGACTTCCTTGAAGGTCGGCAGCATGCCCGCGTGGTGGGCGGCGATGCCGCGCTCAAGGCCCTCCAGCCATTCGTAGTACCCGAGGACGTGGAGGTCCTCGTCCGGGATCGAGGCCGTGCGTTCCTCGACCAGCTCGCGCACCCGCAGGCGGGCGTCGTCGTCGTTCAGGCGCAGGCCCGCGTACAGGCACTGCTGCACGGCGGACTCGCATCCGGCGCGGCTGAAGATGAACGTGATGGCGGGAAGGAGGCCCTCGGCGTCCAGGCGCTCGATGACCTCGGGGCGGCCCGGCGTCCAGATCCGCGAGCGCGACCTGCGCTCCCGCTCGCGGTCGGCCTCGCGGACCATCTTGCCCTTGCGGCGGTCCCGCGGGTTGTACGACCGGCTGGACTCCAGGCGGGCCATCCGGGTCAGGTCCGGGTTGACCGTCCTGCGCCGTCCTTCGCCCTCCTCGAAGAGGTCGTACATCCGCCGGCCCGCGAGCACGTGCTGGAACAGCGGGACCGGACGGTGCTCGGAAACGATCACTTCGGTGTCACCGCGGACCGTGTCGAGCCAGTCGCCGAACTCCTCCGCGTTCGACACCGTGGCCGACAGGGACACCAGCGTGACCGACTCCGGCAGGTGGATGATCACTTCTTCCCAGACCGCGCCGCGGAAACGGTCCGAGAGGTAGTGCACCTCGTCCATCACCACATGGCCGAGACCGATCAGGGACTGCGAGCCCGCGTACAGCATGTTCCGCAGGACCTCGGTGGTCATCACGACCACCGGTGCCTCGGAGTTGACGCTGTTGTCGCCCGTGAGCAGGCCGACCCGGTCCGCGCCGTACCTCTTGGCGAGGTCGTTGTACTTCTGGTTGGAGAGCGCCTTGATCGGCGTGGTGTAGAAACACTTCTTGCCCTGCTGGAGGGCGAGGTGCACGGCGAACTCGCCGACGATCGTCTTCCCGGAGCCCGTGGGGGCGGCCACGAGCACGCCCTTGCCGGCTTCGAGCGCCTGGCACGCCTCGATCTGGAAGGGGTCGAGGCCGAATTCGTACATCTCGCGGAAGGACGCGAGTGCGGTGGCCTGCTCGACGGCACGCTTGCGCGCCGCCGCATACCGCTCGGCCGGTGAGAGGTCCTCTGTCATCGTGCTTTCGAGCCTACCGGCCACCACTGACAACGGACGATCATTATCGGCTCCCGGAAAATCCGCAGATCACCGGCACCGTGGAGAAACCCGCAGGTGAAAGCGGTGCGCCCCGGCGCCTCAGGGCCCGAGGATCCGTACCGCCCCCGGCACGCAGCGGGCGGTCAGCGGCAGCTCACCGAGGCGTTCGCCGTCCGCGTACCCGGTGGTCCCGGGCGCCGCGAGCTCCACCTTGGCGGCCCGGTGCACGGTGACCTTCGGGTGGTCCAGGTGCGTGCCCCGGTAGACCCGGGGGAACACCTTGAGCAGCGTGGTCCGGCCGCAGTCCCCCACGACCGTGACGTCGAAGAGCCCGTCGGCCATGTCGGCGCCCGCGCAGATCCGCATGCCGCCGCCGTACGAGGAGCCGTTACCGACCGCCACCAGGGTCGCCTCGACCTCGTGGACGTCGGTGTCGTCGAGCGTGATGCGGTAGCGGACCGGCGCGAACGCGGCCAGCTCGGCGATCATGGCGAGGTCGTACTTGAACCGGCCGCCGGGCCACCGCATGCGGTTGCCGCGGTCGTTGACCCGCGAGTCGAAGCCGGACGCGAGGACCGTCCCGAACCAGGTCGCGCCGACCCGTCCCGCGTCGATGTCCCGTATCCGGTCCTCCTTGAGCGCCGCCGCGACCAGGGCACCCGCGGCGGCGGGCGCCCGCACGGGCAGCCCGAGGGCCCGCGCGAAGTCGTTGCCGGTGCCGACGGCGATCACCCCGAGCGGGGTACGGGTCCCCGCCACGGCCTGCAGGGCGAGGCTCACCAGGCCGTCGCCCCCGACGGCTATCAGGGCTCCGGTGCCCCCGTCGACGGCCGCACGGGCCCGGCGCAGGGCGTCCCCGGCGTCCTCGCCGATGACGGTGCGCACGGAGAACCCGGCCGCCCGCAGGGCCGCCGCGGCGGGCTGCGCGGCGTGCGCTCCGCGGCCGCGGCCCGCGGTGGGATTGACGAAGAGAGTGATCTCGCTGGTCACGGGCGGACCCTACAAGGCGGCCCGCCCCGGCAACCAGAAGGGGCCGGACGCGGTGTGCGTCCGGCCCCGGTGCGGTCGTGCGGTGCCTCAGGTGACGTCGTCGTAGCCGTTGTACTTCGCCGTCCGGGAGCCGTCGCCGTTGACCTGCTCCGGCAGCGCCTTGGCGGTGGGTGCGGGGGCGATGGGCTCGGGTGTGAGGTCGAGCTCGGAGGCCTCGTCGTCGTCGAGTTCCGCGTCCGGGTCGCCCCGGCGGCGACGCTTGTCGTTGAGGACGGAGAAGCCGACGGCGATGAAGTAGAGGACCACGATGGGGCCCGCGAGGGCGAGCATGCCGAGCGGGTCGGTCGTCGGCGTGGCGACCGCGCCGAAGATGAACACGCCCATCACCACGCCGCGCCACCAGCCGAGCATGCGGCGTCCGGTGACGATGCCGGTCATGTTCAGCATCACGAGCAGCAGCGGCAGTTCGAAGGAGGCGCCGAAGACCAGGACCATCCTGACGCTGAAGTCGAGGATGTCGTCCATCTCGAGGATGTTCGACGCGCCGTCGGGCGTGATGCCGAGGAGCACGCGCATGCTGATCGGCATGATCACGTACGCGAGCCAGGCGCCGGCGAAGAACAGCGGCACCGCGGCGGCGACGAACGCGTAGGTGTACTTGCGCTCGCTCTTGTGCAGCCCCGGGGCGACGAAGGCCCAGAGCTGGTACAGCCAGACCGGGCTGGAGAGGACGACACCCGCCATGAGGCTGACCTTCACCGTGGTGGTGAACGGCGACAGGAGTTTGGTGTAGGAGACGACGGCACAGGAGCCGCCGGTGGACTCGCCCAGACCCTCCTTGCAGCGCGGCACCGGGTCCGAGAGGAAGTCCATCAGCTGCTGGCTGTAGAAGGCCGCCACGATCGAGACGATCGTGACCGCGAGGAGTCCCTTGGCAAGCCGGTTGCGGAGTTCACGCAGATGGTCCGCGAGCGGCATCCGCCCCTCGGGGTCCCGCTCCTTGTTGCGGGCAGACTTAAGCAACCCACGTCCTCATCTCGTGCGGCAGGCCGGCTCGTCGGGGCCGGCCTTGGGTCAGCGCTTCGTCGTGTCGGTGGGCTCGGCGACGGGGCGCGAGCTGGTCACGTCACCGGGGGCGGCCTGGATGGTGCGCTGCTGCGGAGCGGTCTGGTCGGCGGGCGCGGGCGGGTCGGCCGGGGCCTCCTCGTCCTTCTTGCCGTCCGACTTCATCGCCTTGGCCTCGCTCTTGAGGATCCGCGCCGACTTGCCGAGGGAACGGGCCATGTCCGGCAGCTTCTTCGCACCGAAGAGCAGGACCAGGATGACGAGGATCAGAATGATCTCGGTGGGGCCGAGCCTACCCATAGCTGTCTACCTTCTTCACCGAGGCGTCAGATTTCGGACCGGCTGTCGGACAGTCGTCCGACCACCGGGCTTGGCTGCGATCGTAACCCCCTGGAGTAAACGCAGGGCAATCCCTGTGCATACTCCCAGTTGCGGCCCGCGCCTCACATTTCGGACCACTTCAGCAGCGTACCCGGCTGCCCTGGGGTGTTGACAGGCCGCCTCGGCGCGAAGGCCCCGGTGGGGCGCTACCGGCCCGGCGGACTCAGCCGAGGTCCCGGCCCGCGCGGGCCACTCCCGTCGCCGCCTTCTCCAGGTCCTCGGCGGCGCGGTTGATCCTCTGTGTGGTCTCGGTCACCTGCCTGCCGAGCCGCTGGGCCTCCACGAAGACCTTGATCGCGAACACACTCAGGACGGCGAGGCCGCAGAAGCCCGTGCCCACCGCCAGCATCGCCCAGAACATGAGGTCGAGCCTAGTCGAGGCTAGAGCGTCGAGTGCAGCCGCAGCGTCCGCACCCCGCCCCCGGTGAGGAGTTCGACGATGCGCTCACCGGCGGGCTTGCGCACGGCGTTGCCGCACTCCGGGCAGGTGAAGGAGTAGAAGGTCGTCCGCCGGCTGGCACCGATGGCCAGCCGCAGCGCGCCCGCGGAGAGCTCGAAACGGGCCCGGCAGTCGGGGCAGGCGGCCTTGAAGAGGACCGCGGCCACCGAAGGCGACGAAAGGGGCATCAGCGTCATACTGTGCGACTCTCCTCGGCTCTGACGACCACAACCGGCCCCGCTCCGGCCGCCGGGCCGGGGGCCCGCGCCGGGCCGTCCGCCCCGCGCGGGGCGGAGCCGCCCCACCGGCAGCCCCACGCCAGATCGCTCCCCTGCTGCGGGGCGCGGCGCGGCGCGGTCACCGGGCGGGCCCGTCCGCCGGGGCGGCGCCGGCCTCCGGCGCCTGTTCCTCGTACGCGGCAAGGGCCTCGCGCGCCGCACGCCGGGCGCTGTCCGCCAGGTCCTGCGGGGAGACGATGTGCCCGTCCCGGCCGAGGCGCAGGGCGAGACGGCGCAGGGAGGCCGGTTCGGGGGTGCGCAGGGTGATGCGCAGTCCGCCGTCGGGCAGCTCCTCCGCGCTGTCGTGCGGGTAGTACTCGGCGACCCAGCGGCCCCCCGGTCCGACCTCGACCACGACCTCCGGGTCCTCGGCCGCGGGCTGCACGAGCCCGGCGGAGAGGTCCCGCAGCTCCACCTCCGGGGGTGCGGACGGCTCGTCGAGGACCTTGATCTCGGCGACCCGGTCGAGCCGGAAGGTGCGCCGCGCCTCGGAGCGGCGGCACCACGCCTCCACATAGGTGTGGCCCACGCTGACCAGGCGGATCGGGTCGATCTCCCGCTCGGTGAGCTGGTCGCGGGCCGGGGAGTAGTAGCGGATCCAGAGTCTGCGGCGCTCGGAGATGGCACGGTCGACGTCGGCGAAGACGCCGCCCTCGGACTCGAAGGTGACCGAGAGCCGCGAGCTGGCACCGGCCGCCTCGCCCGCCGCCTCCTCCAGCTTCGCCGTCGCGCGCAGCAGCGCGAGCCGGTCGCTCTCCCGCAGGCCCGGCAGCGTGGACACCGCGCGGGCGGCCACGAGCAGCGCCGTGGCCTCGTCGGCGGCGAGCCGCAGCGGCTCGGCGACGTCGTCCGGGTTGTGCCACCAGATGCGCTCGCCGTCGGTGTCGATGTCGAGGAGGTCGCCGCCGCGGAAGCTGGTCCCGCACAGCGGCAGCACGTCGAGGTCGGAGATCAGCTCGTCCTGGCTGATGCCGAAGGCGCGGGCCACGTCGGCGACGCGGGCGCCGGGGCGCTCGCGCAGATAGGTCACCAGGGACAGCATCCGCCTGGTCTGGTCGATGGCATTCGCGGCCATTGCTGGTTACGTCCCCCTCAGCCCTTGGCCACGGCGCGCAGCCGGTCCACGACGTCGGCCCGCAGCTCGGCGGGCTCGACGACCACCACGTCAGGACCGAACTCCACCAGCCAGGCGTCGAGCCCGTGCCCGTACGGAATCTCCAACTCGTCCCAGTCCTCGTCGAGTTCCCGGGCGCCGACGGCCTTGGCGCGCAGGGGGTAGCCGGCGCCCTTGCGGAGCCGGATCAGGGCGGTGCGGTCGGCCTTCTCGCCCGCCCAGCTCGCCACGGTCTCACGCACGGTGACCACGTCGGGCACCTCGGCGCGGAACTTCCCTGCCCGCGAGCGGACCTTGCCGGTGATGCGGGAGAGCCGGAAGACGCGCTCGGCCTCGCGGTCGCGGTCCCAGCCCGCCAGGTACCAGTGGCCGCGCCAGCACTCCAGGGCCCAGGGCTCGACGTGTCGTGGGGCAGGGTGCGCGGCGGTGGCCTTGCGGTACTCGAAGACGACGGGGCGGCGGTCGCGGCAAGCCAGCATCAGCGGCTCGAAGGCCGCCTCGTGCACGGGGATGCGGGGTTCGAGGGCGCCGTGCGCCTCGTAGGGGTCGACGTCCTCGGGCAGGCCCGCGGCGCGCAGCTTCTGCAGGGCGCCGCTCGCCGCGCCGGCGAGCCTCGCCTGCTGCCACACCTTCGCGGCAAGGCCGAGGGCCGCGGCCTCCTCGGCGTCGAGCCTGACGGGCGGCAGCCGGTTGCTGTCGCGGCGGGCCAGATAGCCGACCTCGCCGTCGAGGTTCTCCACGGTCTCGATGACCAGGCCGAGTTCCCGCAGGTCGTCCTTGTCCCGCTCGAACATGCGGTTGAAGGAGTCCTCGGAACCGGCGGGCGGCCCGGAGAGCGCGCTGCGGCCGGGGCCGAAGGCGGCGCCCGGTGCAGGGCCGAAGGCCTCGACATAGGCCTCGATGGACTCCCGCAGCTCGCGCTTGCTGAGCGGTCGCCGGGTCCCGAGCAGACACAGCGCCAGATTCATGAGCCGCTCGGCCTTGGCAATGGCCATCGACGCCCTTTCTCTCTCCCGACCGACGACCGTACCGCCAGGGGGTGTCGCGGCAAAAGCCGAGGGCGGCCGGGGGGCAGTCGAGGGCAGGGGATACGGCCCGGAAGGGTTCCGGTACGGGACAGGCGAGGGCCCATGCCGGAACAGGCATGGGCCCTCGTCGGACACTTCCGGTCGGACACGAACGCGTCCGGTCGGCTGGTCGGACCGGGCACGAACGCGTCCGGCCGACGCGCCGGTCCGGGCTCGCTCACACGCGGCCGACGCGCCAGTCCGGGCACGCTCACACCAGGCCGACACGCAGGACCAGGCACGCTCACGCCCAGCCGACGCGCAGGACCAGGTGCGTCAGACCGAGACCAGGTCGCAGACGAAGATCAGGGTCTCGCCCGGGGCGATGCGGCCGCCACCGGCGCCGCGGTCGCCGTACGCGAGGTGCGCCGGGATGGTCAGCTTGCGACGGCCGCCGACCTTCATGCCCTGGACGCCCTGGTCCCAGCCGGCGATGACCTGGCCGGCGCCCAGCTGGAACTCCAGCGGGTTGCCGCGGTTCCAGGAGGCGTCGAACTCCTCGCCGGTGGAGAAGGACACTCCCACGTAGTGGACCTTGACGAAGTCGCCCGCCTTGGCCACCGCGCCGTCGCCTTCCCAGATCTCGTCGATCTGGAGCTCCGTGGGCGCCTCGCCCTCGGGGAAGTCGATCTCGGGCTTGTCGATGTTCACGAAAAACTCCTGCTCATGTACGTGAGGGGCAACCGGGACAGTCTGCCATCCGACCCGCCGATGATCACATCTTGGCGAGGATGTCCACGGAGAAGACCAGCGTGGAGTCCTTCTTGATGGAGCTGCCCTGCGGCGGCTTGTCGCCGTAGCCCTGCTTCGGCGGCACCACGACCAGGACGCGGCTGCCGACCTTCTTGCCGGTCAGGCCCTCGCGCCAGCCAGGAATGACCTGCGCGAGGGAGAACTGCGCGAGCTGGCCGCTCTTGTACGAGGAGTCGAAGTCCTTGCCGTCGGCCCAGAGCACGCCCTTGTACTGGCAGAGCAGCGTGTCGCTGGCCTTGACCTCGTCGCCGTCGCCCTCGATGACGTAGCTCCCGACGACCTTCTTGGGGGCGTCCTTCTTGGGCACGTCGATCTTGGGCGCCTTGCCGTCGGTGTTCGTCCCGATCTTCGGCAGGTCCATGTTGTCCTGGGCGACTTCCTTGCCCTTGGCGGAGCTCTTGGTGCTGTACGTGTTCACGATGTCGACGACGAAGACCAGGGTGTCGGTGCCCTTGATGCCCGCCTGCTTGTTGCCCTGCTTGCCGTACCCCAGCTCCGGGGGGATGGCGAGCTCGACGCGGCTGTCGACCTTCTTGCCGACGAGGCCCTGGTCCCAGCCGGGGATGACCTGGCCGACACCGATGGGGAAGATCGTCGGCGCCTTGCGGTCGTAGGAGTTGTCGAAGACCTTGGCCGAGTCCCAGATCTGGCCGAGGTAGTGGGCCTGGAGATAGTCGCCCTTGGCCACCTCGACGCCCTTGCCGGCGATGAGGGTCTTGACCGCGAGGTCGGACGACGGCTTGCCGGAGCCCTTGGCGACCGTCGGCTTCTCGCCGAACTTGGTGCCCTTGGTCACATCGGGCACCGGACCGTCGACGACCTTCGCCTTCGGCGGCGTGGAGTTCGACGGGGACGGGCTGTCCTTGGCCTTCGACTTGTCGGACTTGTCGTCGTCGCCGCATCCGGCCAGGGTCAGCAGGCCGGCCGGAACGGCCAGGAGAAGTGAGCGTCGGCGCACGGTGGGGGCCTCGTATCGATCGATCTTGTGGGTTGGCGTGCGCGCAACTCTACGCAGTGAGAAGGGCGCCGTACGAGGAACGTACGGCGCCCCGCGTTGCGTTCCCACAACGTCCCGGCGTCCCAGTGGCCACGGACCCGTGTCCCGGCGGTGTCCCGTCGGTCCCCCGGCGGCGCGGCGCCGGTCACATTCCGGCGATGAGCTTCTCCACCCGGTCGTCGACGGAGCGGAACGGGTCCTTGCACAACACCGTGCGCTGTGCCTGGTCGTTGAGCTTCAGGTGCACCCAGTCCACCGTGAAGTCCCTGCGCTGCTCCTGGGCGCGGCGGATGAAGTCGCCGCGCAGCCGGGCCCGGGTGGTCTGCGGCGGCACCGACTTGCCCTCGAAGATCTTCAAGTCGTTGCAGATCCGCGCGGCTTGGCCCTTCTTCTCCAGCAGGTAGTACAGGCCGCGGCGGCGGTGGATGTCGTGGTAGGCGAGGTCTATCTGGGCGACCCTCGGGTGCGACATCGTCATATTGTTCTTGGCGCGGTACCGCTCGATGAGCTTGTACTTCATCACCCAGTCGATCTCGGTGGCGATGCGGTCCAGGTCCTCGGACTCGATGGAGTCGAGGGTGCGGCCCCAGAGTTCCAGGACCCGCTCCACGGTGCCGGTGCGGATGCCGCGGCGGTCCACGAAGTCCACGGCCTTCTCGTAGTACTCGCGCTGGACCTCGAGGGCGGAGGCCTCGCGGCCGCTGGCCAGGCGGACCTTGCGGCGGCCCGTGGTGTCGTGGCTGACCTCGCGGATGGCCCGGATCGGGTTCTCCAGCGTCAGATCGCGCATGACCGTACCCGCTTCGATCATCCGCAGAACGAGATCGGTCGCGCCCACCTTCAGGAGCATGGTCGTCTCGGACATGTTCGAGTCACCGACGATCACATGCAGTCGGCGGTAGCGCTCGGCGTCCGCGTGCGGCTCGTCACGCGTATTGATGATCGGGCGCGAACGGGTCGTCGCGGACGAGACACCCTCCCAGATGTGCTCGGCGCGCTGGCTCACGCAGTACACCGCGCCCCGGGGGGTCTGGAGCACCTTGCCCGCACCGCACAGCAGCTGCCGGGTGACGAGGAACGGAATGAGGATGTCCGCGAGACGGGAGAACTCTCCGTGCCGGGCCACGAGATAGTTCTCGTGGCAACCATAGGAGTTTCCCGCCGAGTCGGTGTTGTTCTTGAAGAGATAGACGTCGCCCGCGATTCCCTCCTCGTGCAGGCGGCGTTCGGCGTCGACGAGCAGGCCTTCCAGAATGCGCTCGCCGGCCTTGTCGTGGGTGACCAGCTCGGTCACGTTGTCACACTCGGGGGTCGCGTATTCCGGGTGTGAGCCCACGTCGAGATACAGGCGGGCGCCGTTCCGCAGAAAGACGTTGCTGCTGCGGCCCCATGACACAACACGGCGGAAGAGGTAGCGCGCCACTTCGTCAGGCGACAGACGGCGCTGTCCCCTGAACGTGCACGTGACGCCGTACTCGTTCTCCAGCCCGAAAATGCGGCGGTCCATGACTGAACATTACGCCCGATGCCCCGCACTGAAACCGGGTTCGGCAGCACCGTTTCGATCATTTTCCGATGAAGCCGCAACGACCGCGCCCACCTGCGGCGGAGCGAACACCCGCGCCGTGCACACCAACACGAGCAGCGCGGCACCCCCGGCGAACCCCGGAACGGCGAACCCCCACGCCGTGCCGCCCCGCTCGACGACGGGGCCGCCCGCCGCCGTGCCCACCGACGTGCCCACCGTGAACGTCGTCACCAGCCAGGAGAACGCCTCCGTCACCGTGCCGCGCGGCGCGTGCCGGTCGACCACGATGAAGGCGCACGCGAGCGCGGGCGCCAGGAAGACCCCCGCGAGCGCCGTCAGCGCCACCATGCCCGCCGCTCCCGGCGTGAGCACCAACGGCACGTAGCAGACCGCGAGCAGCGCGACGAGCACCAGGAGGCGGCGCTCCGGCGCCCCGCTCCACTGCCGCGCCCCGTAGACCGTCCCGCCCACGAGCGCGCCGAGCCCCAGTCCCGCCATCATCCAGCCGTACACCCCGTCACCGCCGTGCCCGTCCGCGTACGAGACCCCGGCCACCGTGATGGCACCGAGCGCCGTCCCGACGAACAGGAAGGCGCCGAGGAGCGCGAGCAGGCCCGGGGAGCGCAGCGCGCCGAGCCAGTGCGCCTCGCGGGGCGCCGAGCGCCACGCGCGCGAGGGCCGCGACACCACGACGGACAGTGCCCCGAGCACACCGATGACGTTCACCACGAGCAGCGCGGCCGAGGCCGACCACAGCGACACCAGGCCCGTCACGAGCAGCGGCCCGACGGTGAACATGACCTCCTGGGCCACGGCGTCCATCGCGTACGCCGTGTGGACCTGCTCCTCCTTGTGGAGCACGTCGGACCACAGCGCGCGCAGGCCGCCTTCCAGGGGCGGGGTGAACAGACCGGCCACCGCCATCGCCGCGTAGGCGACGCCGAGGGTGTCGGGCCCCGTGCACGCGAACGCCGCCATGCCGAGCGCCGAGACGACCGCCGCCGGGAGCATCACCCGGGGCTGGCCGTGGAGGTCGACGAGGCGGCCGAGCAGCGGCTGGCCGATGGCGGTCGCCACCCCGTACACCGCCGCGAGCGCGCCGGCGAGGCTGTAGGAACCGCCTTCCGCGCGGACGAACAGCACGATGCCGATCGCCGCCGTCGCGTTCGGAAGGCGGCCCACGAGGGTGCCCGCGAGCAGGCGCGTGGCGTACCGCGCCCGCAGGATGTCGCCGTATCCGGAAGCCATCAGTGAGCCTCTTCCCGCCCCGCCCGCGCGCCGCAGCGCCTCACGTTGTACGTATAACTTCGCGGGTCATACGTACCATGTGCGCTGTTCACCAGTCCACAGGACGGAGCGACTCCCCCGTCCGCAGGACAGCCACGCAGCGACCAGGAGGCGTCCGTGGCCGGATCCCGGCACGACACCGCGGCACCCCGTCCGACCAGCCGCGACGTCGCCCGCGCCGCGGGCGTGTCCCAGGCCACGGTCTCGCTCGTGCTCGGCGGAAAGTGGCAGGGCCGCGTGGCCGAGCCGACCGCCGAGCGTGTCCGTGCCGCCGCCCGGGATCTCGGCTACCGCCCGAATCTGGCCGCCCGCAACCTCCGTCTCGGCCGCACCCGCACCGCCCTGCTCGTCGTGCCCGCCCTCACCAACGAGTTCTTCGCGCGCGTGCACACCGGCGCGGCCCGGGTCGCCGCCCGGCACGGCTTCGGCGTCGTCCTCTACCCCGCGCCGGACGTCACCGCACCGGCCCGCGACCCCTTCGACTCGGCGCGCGCCTCGCTCGACGGCGTCCTCGCGTCCTCCATGGCCTCCGAGGCGCTCGCCGCCATCCGCGGCGACGAACTCCCCCTGGTCATGCTGGACAGCGACCCCGCCCACAGCCTCGGGGCCGCCACCGTCAACCTCGACATCGCCCAGGGCATGCGCCTGGCCGCCGAGCACCTGCTCGCGCTCGGCCACCGCGACGTCCTGCACCTCGCCGCGGACATCAGCTCCTGGACCTTCGACGTCCGCCGTGACGCCCTGCGAAGCGCGCTGCACGGCACCGGCGCGCGGTTGACCACCGCGCGGGCCGCACTCGCCGTAGACGCCGCCCGTACGGCCGCGGAGGCCGCTCTGACGGCTTCCGGCGCGCGGCCCACGGCCGTCATCTGTGACGACGACGTGCTCGCCGCGGGCGCCTGCAAGGCCGCGCGCCGCCTCGGTCTGCACGTGCCCGACGACCTCAGCGTCACCGGCTTCGACGACCTCACCCTGGCCACCGCCGTCGAACCGGAGCTGACCACCGTGGCCCTGCCCGCCGAACGCTTCGGCGAGCAGGGCATGGACACCCTCATCGCCGTCCTCGACGGCCGCACGCCCGAGCCCCGGCCGCTGCCCGTGCGCCTGGTCGTCCGCGGCTCCACGGCGCAGGGCCCCGGGCCCCGGCGCTGAAGGCCGGGGCCCGGGGCCCTCGTGTCATGTCCGCTGTGTCATGTCCGCCGCGGTGCGGCCACGACCACTGCGGGGCTAGGACTCTTCGGACGAATCCGTCGAGCCCGTCGAGCCGGTCGAGTCCGTCGCGTCCGTGCCCGAATCGGCCTCGGCCTCGGCCTCGTCGTCGGAGTCGGCCGCCGTGTCGGCCGCGCCGTCGCCGCCGAGCAGCCGCTCCAGTTGCCGGCCCACGATCCGCTTGAACTTGCGCTGCTGCGGCCTCGTACGGTCGAGGACCGCCACCTCCAGGCGCTCGGCGGGGATCTCCCGCTCGCTGCCGTTGGTGTCCCGCGAGAGCGCCTGCACCGCGAGCTTCAGCGCCTCGGCGAGGGTCATGCCGTCCTGATGGCGCTGATCGAGATAGGTGCTGATCTGCTCGGCGTTGCCGCCCACCGCGACCGAGCCGTGCTCGTCCACGATCGAGCCGTCGTGCGGCAGCCGGTAGATCTGGTCGCCGTCGGGGGTCGTGCCGACCTCCGCCACGACCAGCTCGACCTCATAGGGCTTCTCGGCATTGCTGGAAAAAATGGTGCCCAGCGTCTGCGCGTACACGTTCGCCAGGCCGCGGGCCGTCACATCGTCGCGGTCATATGTGTAACCACGCAGGTCGGCGTACCTGACGCCGCCGATGCGGAGGTTCTCGTACTCGTTGTACTTACCGGCCGCGGCGAAGCCGATCCGGTCATAGATCTCGCTGAACTTGTGCAGCGCGCGGGACGGGTTCTCACCGACGAACACAATGCCATCGGCGTACTGCAGCACGACCAGACTGCGACCGCGGGCGATGCCCTTGCGGGCGTATTCCGCCCGGTCGGCCATGGCCTGCTGGGGTGAGACATAGAACGGCGTCGACACCGGCTATCCGTCCCTTTCTGTCAAAAATTCACAACAACAACGGGGCATTCAGAGCAGCGCGGCCCGGGGGCCGTCCGGCTGCTCAAGACGGCGCGCCAGAATCGAGCGCGCGATCTCGGAGGTCTCCTCCTCCGCCAGCCTCCGGAATCCCTCCTCGGAGATCACTGTCACGATCGGATAGATGCGCCGGGCGACATCCGGGCCACCCGTCGCCGAGTCGTCGTCCGCGGCGTCGTACAGCGCCTGCACGACGAGCGTCGTCGCCTGCTCCTCCGTCAGATCGGCGCGGAACAGCTTCTTCATCGCCCCGCGGGCGAAGACCGAGCCGGAGCCGGTCGCCGCGAAGCCCTGCTCCTCGCTGCGGCCGCCCGTGACGTCGTACGAGAAGATGCGGCCCTTGGCGCGGTCCACGTCGTACCCCGCGAAGAGCGGTACGACCGCCAGGCCCTGCATCGCCATGCCCAGGTTGGACCGGATCATGGTCGACAGGCGGTTGGCCTTGCCCTCCAGGGAGAGCGTGGCCCCCTCGACCTTCTCGAAGTGCTCCAGCTCAAGCTGGAAGAGCTTGACCATCTCCACGGCGAGGCCCGCCGTGCCGGCGATGCCCACCGCGGAGTACTCGTCGGCCGGGAAGACCTTCTCGATGTCGCGCTGCGCGATGACATTGCCCATCGTGGCCCGGCGGTCACCGGCGAGGACCACGCCGCCGGGGAAGGTCACCGCGACGATGGTGGTGCCGTGCGGCGCCTCGACCACGCCCTGGGTCGGCGGCAACTGCCGCTTGCCGGGCAGCATTTCCGGCTGGTGCTCGGAGAGGAAGTCCATGAAGGACGACGAACCGGGCGTCAGGAAGGCAGCCGGCAGACGCCCGGTGCTACGAGTGTTGGCTTCCACGCGTTTCCTTCCAGGTAATGGGTGGCCCGACTGAAGGGTCGGGATGTTCTCCCAACGTGCCGGTGGCCGAATTGCAGTTGAAGCACAGTACGTCACGGGTCGACTCGCCCGCCCCGCAGCCGCCGTGTGCGGCGTGCAGAGCGAGGCGATACCCTGTGCGTCCTTGGGTTCGAAGGTGGAACGGCTACTGGCCGCCCTTTTGCACGAAGGAACGGACGAAGTCCTCTGCGTTCTCCTCGAGAACGTCGTCGATCTCGTCCAGCACCGAGTCCACGTCGTCGCTCAGCTTCTCCTGGCGTTCCTTGAGGTCCTCCGAGGACTGCGCGTCCTGCGCCTGCTCCTCGACCTCCTCGGTGGAACGCGTCGCCTTCTGCTGTCCGCCGCCGGTGTCCTTGGTCGCCATCTACCTCACCCCGCTCGGTTCGACGTTTCTTGATCAGACCCTACAATCCGGGTCCGACATCGGCCCCGCACTTTCTGCAACGTGCGGGGCCCACCTCTGTGATTCCCCGGGCGCCGCTCCTTCAGCCGCCTTTTCAGCCGCCGGAGAGCACCCTGACCAGATCCTCTGCCGTACGACAACGGTCGAGCAGTTCCTTGACGTGATTACGCGTTCCGCGAAGCGGTTCCAGGGTCGGCACGCGCTGCAACGAGTCCCGCCCCGGCAGATCGAAGATGACCGAGTCCCAGGAGGCCGCCGCCACGTCATCGGCGTACTGCTCCAGGCACCGGCCCCGGAAATAGGCCCGGGTGTCCTCGGGCGGCTTCGTACGGGCCCGCTCGACCTCGCTCTCGTCGAGCAGGCGCTTCATCTTGCCGCGGGCCGCGAGCCGGTTGTAGAGGCCCTTGTCGGGGCGCACGTCCGCGTACTGAAGGTCGACCAGGTGCAGGCGCGCCGCGTCCCAGTCGAGGCTGTCACGGCGGCGGTAGCCCTCCATGAGCTCCCGCTTGGCGACCCAGTCCAGCTCGCCGGAGAGGCTCATCGGATTGTTCTCGAGCCGGTTGAGGACGTCCTCCCAGCGGGTGAGGACGTCCTTGGTCTGGTCGTCCGCGTCCGCGCCGTACCGCTCCTCGACGTACTTGCGGGCCAGCTCGAAGTACTCCATCTGGAGTTGTACGGCGGTGAGGGTGCGACCGCTGCGCAGCGTGACCAGGTGCTGCAGGCTCGCGTCGTGCGAGATCTGGTGGAGGGTGCGCACGGGCTGGTCCACGGCCAGGTCCACCGCGATGAAGCCGTCCTCGATCATGGCGAGGACCAGCGAGGTGGTGCCGAGCTTCAGATAGGTGGAGATCTCCGAGAGGTTCGCGTCGCCGATGATCACATGCAGCCGGCGGTACTTCTCGGCGTCGGCGTGGGGCTCGTCGCGGGTGTTGATGATGGGCCGCTTGAGGGTGGTCTCCAGGCCGACCTCGACTTCGAAGTAGTCGGCGCGCTGGCTCAGCTGGAAGCCGTGCTCGTGGCCGTCCTGGCCGATGCCGACCCGTCCGGCGCCGGAGAAGACCTGGCGGGAGACGAAGAAGGGCGTGAGGTGGCGCACGATGTCCGAGAAGGGGGTCTCCCGCTTCATCAGGTAGTTCTCGTGCGTGCCGTAGGAGGCGCCCTTGTTGTCGGTGTTGTTCTTGTAGAGGTGGATGGGCTGGGCGCCGGGGAGCGCCGCCGCGCGTTCCGCCGCCTCCGCCATGATCCGCTCGCCGGCCTTGTCCCAGAGGACGGCGTCGCGGGGGTTGGTGACCTCCGGCGCGCTGTACTCGGGGTGCGCGTGGTCCACGTAGAGACGCGCCCCGTTGGTGAGGATCACGTTGGCGAGGCCGATGTCCTCGTCCGTGAGCTGGCTGGCGTCGGCGGCTTCACGGGCGAGGTCGAATCCCCGTGCGTCCCGCAGCGGGTTCTCCTCCTCGAAGTCCCAGCGGGCGCGTCGCGCCCGGTGCATCGCCGCTGCGTAGGCGTTGACGATCTGGGACGAGGTGAGCATGGCATTGGCGTTGGGGTGGCCGGGGACGGAGATGCCGTACTCCGTCTCGATGCCCATTACTCGCCGTACGGTCATGCGGCCCTCCTTGCCCGGCGGCGCCCTCGGTCGGGGGCACCGCTCAAGTACCGCTGGTTCTCCGGTGCGTGTGCGGTGCCCGTCCCCGCACTGCGCGACTCGGCGGTACGGAAGAGCCTAGAACGCCTCTGCGCTGGTGGGGAGATCATTTCCTGCTTTGCTCTCGCTGGGCCGGTGACGCGGCTGCGTGGCGCCCGCGACCGGCGGAAAACAGTCGGCTGCGGGTACCCGAGGTGGGCACCCGCAGCCGCCCTGTCGCCTACAGGTACTGACCGGTGTTGGCCACCGTGTCGATGGAGCGTCCGGTGTCGGCGCCCTGCTTTCCGGTGACGAGCGTACGGATGTACACGATCCGTTCGCCCTTCTTTCCGGAGATTCGGGCCCAGTCGTCCGGGTTGGTGGTGTTGGGCAGGTCCTCGTTCTCCTTGAACTCGTCGATGCAAGCCTGGAGGAGGTGAGCGACCCTGAGGCCCTTCTGGTTCTGCTCGAGGAAGGCCTTGATGGCCATCTTCTTGGCGCGGCCGACGATGTTCTCGATCATGGCGCCGGAGTTGAAGTCCTTGAAGTACAGGACTTCCTTGTCACCGTTGGCGTACGTGACCTCCAGGAAGCGGTTCTCCTCGGACTCGGCGTACATCTGCTCGACGACCGACTGGATCATGCCGTGCACCGTGGCGGCCTTGTCGCTGCCGTGCTCGGCGAGGTCGTCGGAGTGCAGCGGCAGCCGCTCCGTGAGGTACTTGGCGAAGATGTCCTTGGCCGCCTCGGCGTCCGGGCGCTCGATCTTGATCTTCACATCGAGGCGTCCGGGCCGCAGAATGGCCGGATCGATCATGTCCTCACGGTTGGAGGCGCCGATGACGATGACGTTCTCCAGGCCCTCCACGCCGTCGATCTCGGCGAGCAGCTGCGGGACGATGGTGTTCTCCACGTCCGAGCTGACGCCGCTGCCGCGGGTGCGGAAGAGGGATTCCATCTCGTCGAAGAAGACGATGACGGGGGTGCCCTCGCTCGCCTTCTCCCGTGCGCGCTGGAAGACCAGACGGATGTGGCGCTCGGTCTCACCGACGTACTTGTTGAGGAGCTCGGGGCCCTTGATGTTGAGGAAGTAGCTCTTCCCCGCGGGCTGCCCGGTGACCTCGGCGACCTTCTTGGCGAGCGAGTTGGCCACGGCCTTGGCGATGAGCGTCTTGCCGCAGCCGGGCGGGCCGTAGAGCAGGACGCCCTTCGGCGGCCGCAGTTCGTGCTCCCTGAAGAGATCGGGGTGGAGGTACGGGAGCTCGACCGCGTCACGGATCATCTCGATCTGGCCGCCGAGGCCGCCGATCTTCTCGTAGCTGATGTCCGGGACCTCTTCGAGGACCAGTTCTTCCACTTCGCTCTTCGGTACGACCTCGTAGACGTAGCCGGAGCGGGGCTCGAGCAGAAGGGCGTCGCCGGCGCGGATGGTGACGTCCAGGAGCGGCTCGGCGAGCCTCACCACCCGTTCCTCGTCGGTGTGCCCGAGCACGAGGGCCCGTTCGCCGTCCTCGAGGATCTCCTTGAGGGTGACGATGTCTCCGACTCGCTCGTACTCCATGGCCTCGACCACGTTGAGCGCTTCGTTGAGCATGAGTTCCTGGCCGCGCCTGAGCTCGTCGAGTTCGACGCTCGGGCTGACGTTCACACGGAGCTTGCGGCCGCCGGTGAAGATGTCGGCGGTGCCGTCCTCGTTCGCCATGAGGAAGACCCCGAAGCCGGCCGGCGGCTGCGCGAGCCGGTCGACCTCCTCCTTGAGGGCCACGATCTGGTCGCGGGCCTCGCGGAGCGTGTTCGCAAGCCGTTCGTTCTGTGCCGATACGCCTGCCAGGTTGGTCTGCAGCTCGACGATCCGCTCTTCGAGAATCCTCGTATGCCGCGGAGAGTCGGCGAGCTTGCGTCGCAGGACGGCGATTTCCTGCTCGAGATAGGCAACCTGACCGGCTGGGTCCTCAGACCCTCGCCCCGGCCGGATGCCGCGGTTGATGTCGTCGTCGTGGGCTGCCACGGTCCTCACCTCCTCCAAGGGGAGCTGGACGCTTCCTGACCCTACCTGGGTGGGTGCTGATTGAAACCCCTAGATCACAAAGACGGTGGGGGTGTGTCCGATCTTCACCCTTGCGCTCTCCCTCACGCCAGGGGAATACCCACCCAACAACATCGGAAAGCTGCCGGTTGTAGGGTCGAACTGTTCAACACCCGTCAGGGCTGGCCGGACTTGCAGCAAAGTCGGCCCTGATCGACGCAGTTTCGGCAGGAGAGATGACCGTGCAGCACGAGGCGCAGACCGCGGGCGAGAGCCATGATCTGCTCGAGGTCTGGATCGATCAGGACCTGTGTACGGGCGACGGCATCTGCGCCCAGTACGCGCCGGAGGTCTTTGAGCTGGACATCGACGGCCTGGCATATGTGAAGAGCGCGGACGACGAGCTGCTTCAGGCACCCGGGGCGACAACGCCCGTGCCGCTGCCGCTCCTCCGTGACGTCGCCGACTCCGCGAAGGAGTGTCCGGGCGACTGTATCCACGTACGTCGAGTTTCGGACAGGGTCGAGGTCTACGGTCCGGACGCAGAGTGACCTGATTATTTCGCTCCGTGACCAAAAGAGGGTCCGTGGTTACCGTCCGAAGGTATCCACGGGCCCTCTTCGGTGTCCGGGCGGTGTCCGTGGGGCCCGCGCGTCGGGAGATACGGCGGCGTGCGGGGCTGCCGGGACGCCCGGTGCGTCAGACGCTGCCCGCCGCGGCGGGTGTCGAGCGGGTGAACGCGCCGTTCTTCCACTGCCACTTGGCCTCGTCGTGGCGGTCGGGGCAGCAGCGGGGCACGTCCAGCGAGGAGTAGCCGAGCAGTGTCGCGGTCACGGCGCCGCCGCGCACCGTGAGATCGCTCACGGTGAGCTGGTCCTTGGTGTCCACCAGGGTGGCGACGACGCGCGGTTCGCCCGCGCGGGGGCGGGTGATGACGTACAGGGCGTGGGGTGGGCTGCCGGATCCCGCCTCGCAGTGCGCGGACACCACGGTCTCGGGGCTGCCGTCGCCGTCGAGGTCGCCGCTCGCCTTCTTGGCGACGACCGGCCTGGTGGGGCAGACGAGCGGGAGGTCCACGGCGGCCGGGTCGGGCGCGGGCGCCGGGGCGCTCCTCGCGTGTGCTCCGGGGCCGGTCTGGGCCGCGGTGGCCGGGTCGGGTTGCAGGAAGCCTGAGGCGGCTACGACGGCGGCGAGCGCGGCGGCGGTGGCCACCCAGTGGATCGGGCGGGTGGCCCACGGCCGGTCCACCGTGTGGGCCAGTTCCGGGACGGCGGGGTGCTGCACGAGGAGTGTCTCCTGTGAGGGCTGTGCCGGTGGGGTTGCCGGGCATGGTGCCACACCTCACACCGCCGGGGAACACCGGGGTCGGCTGCGCCGGTGCGTTGTGCGGGTACCGGGGGTCGGCGGGCCGGGCCCCGGTGCGGGCGATCAGCGAGGGTTGCCGCCGTCGGCGTTCGGTCCGCTGTAGTCCTCGCCGTAGGCGCCCTTGGCGGGGCGGCGCCGGCGCATGGGCGGCTCGACGCCGTCCGCGAGGCGGCGGGCGGTGAGGAGGAAGCCGGTGTGGCCGATCATGCGGTGGTCCGGGCGGACGGCCAGGCCCTCGATGTGCCAGTTGCGGATCATCGACTCCCAGGCGGTCGGCTCGTTGAAGCCGCCGATCTCCCGGATCGACTCGACGGTGCGGGCGAGCTGCGTCGTGGTGGCCACGTAGGCGCACAGGATGCCGCCGGGCACGAGGGCCTTGGAGACGGCCTCCAGGCACTCCCAGGGGGCCAGCATGTCGAGGATCACGCGGTCGACCTCGGTGTCGGACAGGTTGTCCTGGAGGTCGCCGACGGTGAGCTGCCAGGCGGGGTGGGGGCCGCCGAAGTAGCGCTCCACGTTCTGCTGGGCGATCTCGGCGAAGTCCTCGCGGCGCTCGTAGGAGTGCAGCATTCCCTGGTCGCCGATGGCGCGCAGCAGGAAGGCGCTGAGCGACCCGGAGCCCACGCCCGCCTCCACGACGCGCGCGCCGGGGAAGATGTCGGCGAAGGCCAGGATCTGCCCCGCGTCCTTGGGGTAGACCACGGCGGCGCCGCGGGGCATGGACAGGACGTAGTCGGGGAGCAGGGGGCGCAGCGCGAGGTAGGCGACGTTCCCCGTGGTGCGGACAACACTGCCCTCGGGAGCGCCGATCAGCTCGTCGTGCGGGA
Organism: Streptomyces typhae; assembly: GCF_009755605.1. GTDB lineage: Bacteria > Actinomycetota > Actinomycetes > Streptomycetales > Streptomycetaceae > Streptomyces > Streptomyces typhae. The sequence goes on along the minus strand of NZ_WPNZ01000030.1, from coordinate 45,660 downwards.
AGGAACCCTTGTGGGTGTGGAAGTTCTTCCCGGCCTCGAGCGTGAACGTGTAGTGGCGTCCCTTGGGATCGGTGAGCTGGACCTGGTCCCCGACCTTGAAGGGCCCGCGACGGCGGGCGGCACCGGTCGGTTCGGACATGTGACCAGCCTACCGGCCGCGGCGGGGCCCGCCGACCACCGAGGTCGGCCGGGGTCCGGTGCCGCGATCGGCCGGGGCCCGGCGCCGCGATCGGCGGGGGCCCGGCGCCGCGGGGTGTCGGCTGGGCGGTGTCAGCTGGGCCGGGCCATGGCCTTGACGAAGGCGCGCTCGACGTCGGCGGCGGACAGGACTCCGTAGATCTCCCCGGACTCCTCGACGACCAGGTACTCGCTGGCGGGGGTGGTCCGCAGCCGGTCCAGGAGGTCCTCCCCCGCCACGTCCGCGGGGATCCGCATGCCCTCGGTGATGTCCTGGGCGAGGCCGCTGACCGTCACCCAGGGGCGGCGGTGCTCCGGTACGCCGACGATGGCGGCCTCCCGGACCACGGACAGCGGGTCGCCGTCGGCGTCGACGACCACCAGGGCGCGGGCGCCGGCGGCGTTGGCGCGGCGCAGGGCCTCCGACAGCGGCGTGTCCGTCTCCACGGGGACCGCGCGCCGGGTCAGCGCGCGGGCGCGCAGTTCGGGCAGGTGCTCGCGCAGCCGGGCCATGCGCAGGCTGTTGCCCGCTCCGGTCCAGATGATGGCGGCCAGGATCGCGGCGAGCAGGGCGTCGGTGACGGTGTCCATACCGCCGATGTCCTGGGTCTCGCCGCCGAGGGCGCCGGACTGGTTGAGGATCGGCAGGCCGATGAGTACGGAGATGGCGAGCGCGCGGCCGACCCAGGCGGCGGCGACCGTGCCGCTCATGGGCCTGCCGGTGATCTTCCAGACGACGGCGCGCAGCATGCGGCCGCCGTCGAGGGGCAGGCCGGGCAGCAGGTTGAAGGCGGCGACGATGAGGTTGGAGATCATCAGACCGGCCAGCAGCACGCCCGGCACCGTGCCGGGTTCCACGGCGCGCATGCCCGCGTAGAACACGCCCGCGAGGACGAGGGACAGCAGCGGGCCGACGAACGCGAGCACGAACTCGCGTCCCGGCGTCTCGCTCTCCTTCTCGATCTCGCTGACGCCCCCGAAGAACTGGAGCTGGATACGGCGCACCGGCAGCTTGAAGCGGAGGGCCGCGACGGTGTGGGCCAGCTCGTGCACAAGCACGGAGGCATAGAAGGCGACCGCGAAGAACAGTGACACGAGATAGCGGGCGTTGCCGAGTTCGGGCAGCACGCGGTCGAGCTGCCCGCCGAACACCCAGGTGATCAGGGCTGCCACCAAGAACCAGCTCGGCGCCACGTACACGGGCACCCCGAAGGGCCGCCCCATGAGCAGCCCGCCGCCGGGGTTCTTCGGCTCCTCCTTCGGGGGCACGCCGGAGGGGGGCTGGTGGTGGGCGTGGGCGCGCTCGGCTGGGGCGGTGGGGGGCTGCTCGGTGCGGGGCCCTTCGGCGTGGGGCCGGTCGGTGTGCGGCCGGTCGGTGTGCGGCTGAGCGGTAGCCTCATCGCCCTCGGTGGCTTTGCCGCCGTCCTCGGTAGCGCCCCCGCCAAGTTCGGGGCCCTTGCGGACGGACACCGTGGCACCAGGACGTGCCGGGGCCGCGGCGCCGGTTCCGGCCGGGATTCCGGTCCCCTGCGGGGCGCCGGGCCGCGGGCTCGTACCGCTCGGCGGCGCCGCTTCACCCGCATGGGCGGATTCGCCCCCGGTTCCACCGGGAACGTCGGCCGCACGCGCGTCCCCGCCTTCCGAGCGGGGCGTCGCTTCCGCCGTCCGGGCGGCGGTCCCGTCCACTCGGGGGGACGGATCCTCCGCCCGGTCGGCGCTTCCCTCCGCTCCGGCGGGACCCTCCTCCGTTCGGGGGGCGTCGTCCTCCGGCCGGGAGGCGTCGTCCCGCCCCCGGGGGGCGTCGTCCTGCGTCCGGGCAGGTCCTGCCCCGTGCTCGGCGGGCGTCTCCCGCGCCCGGGTCGTCGCGTCCTCCGCCTCGGCGGGCGCGTACTCGTCGGACTGCGGCCTGCCGCTGCCGCCGCTTTCGTCCACGATGTCCCCTCGTTCGATGCGTCCCCCGCTCCTGCTCCGGCGCGGTACACGCACGATCATGCAGGGCGGGAGGGTCTGTCGTCGATGGTATGCGGCCGTTGTCAGTGGTGGGTCGTAGGGTCTGAGGTCATGGAAACCAGGACCGACGACGTCGGGGTGGCCGCGCGCCCGGCGTCCCTGTCGCCCTCGCGCGCGAGCGACTTCATGCAGTGCCCGCTGCTGTATCGCTTCCGGGTGATCGACAAGCTGCCGGAGAAGCCGAGCGAGGCGGCGACCCGGGGCACCCTGGTCCACGCCGTCCTGGAGAGACTGTTCGACGCGCCCGCGACCGAGCGCACGGCGCCGCGGGCCAAGGCCCTGATCCCCGGGCAGTGGGAGCGCCTCCGCGAGGCCAAGCCGGAGCTGGCCGAGCTGTTCGCGGACCACGACGACGACAGTGACACGAGCGACGGCACGGGCGGCGCGGACCGAGCCGGTGAGCGTCTCGCCCGGTGGCTGGCCGACGCGGAGCGTCTCGTCGAGCGGTGGTTCACGCTGGAGGACCCGACCCGCCTGGAGCCCGCGGAGCGGGAGCTGTTCGTCGAGGCCGAGCTGGCCTCGGGCCTCAAGCTGCGCGGCATCATCGACCGCGTCGACGTCGCCCCGACCGGCGAGGTCCGCATCGTCGACTACAAGACCGGCAAGGCCCCCCGCCCCGAGTACGCGGAGGGCGCGCTGTTCCAGATGAAGTTCTACGCCCTCGTGGTGTGGCGCCTGAAGGGCCTCATCCCCCGCCGCCTCCAGCTCGTGTATCTGGGCAGCGGCGACGTCATCACGTACGACCCGGTCGAGGCGGACCTTCAGCGGGTCGAGCGGAAGCTGCTCTCCTTGTGGGACGCCATCGTCCGCGCGACCGAGACGGGAGAGTGGCGGCCGCGGCCCACGAAGCTGTGCGGCTGGTGCGACCACCGGGCGGTCTGTCCGGAATTCGGCGGCACGCCCCCGCCGTATCCGCTCCCGGTCGGGCCGCCCGAGTCGCCCGGTGGCGAGCAGGGCAGAATGGGCGCGGGCTAGGCGAAGGAGAATTACGTGGCCATCCGCGTCCTACTGGTCGACGACCAGCCGCTGCTGCGCACGGGTTTCCGCATGATCCTGGAAGCCGAGCAGGATATCGCGGTCGTCGGCGAGGCCGGAGACGGCCTACAGGCTCTCGACCAAGTGCGGGCGCTCCAGCCCGATGTGGTGCTCATGGACATCCGTATGCCGCGGATGGACGGCGTGGAGGCCACCCGCCAGATCACCGGCCCCGGCCGGGACGGTCCGGCGAAGGTCCTGGTCCTCACCACCTTCGATCTCGACGAGTACGTGGTGGAGGCGCTCCGCGCGGGCGCCAGCGGCTTCCTCCTCAAGGACGCCCCGGCGAACGAGCTGGTGCAGGCGATCCGGGTGGTGGCCGCGGGCGAGGCGATGCTGGCGCCGAGCATCACCCGGCGGCTGCTCGACAAGTACGCGGGGCATCTCCCGTCCGGGGACGAGCCCGTTCCCGACACGCTGCACACGCTGACGGAGCGTGAGGTCGAGGTCCTGAAGCTGGTGGCCCGCGGTCTCTCCAACGCCGAGATCGCCGCGGACCTGTTCGTCAGCGAGACCACCGTGAAGACCCATGTGGGGCACGTCCTGACGAAGCTCGGCCTCCGGGACCGGGTGCAGGCGGCCGTCTACGCCTACGAGAGCGGCCTGGTCCGGCCGGGAGCCCAGTAGTCCGGCCGAGCGCCGCAGCGCAAGCAGACAGAAGCGCAAGCAGACAAATAGGTGAGGGGGTGTTCCCGTACGGGAACACCCCCTCACCCACTGTTCCGTTCAGCGCGACGTTCAGCCCTTGCTGATCTCCCAGAAGCGGAAGACCGTCGAGGCGTCCAGGCAGGACTCCACGCCGTAGACGCTGTCACGGACGACGGCGTACTGCTTGGCCTGCCAGACGGGGATGATGGGCAGCTCGTCGGCGACGATGTTCTGCAGCCGGGCGTAGTCCTTGTCGGTCGAGTTCCGGTCGCTCTGCGCGGCCGTGCTGGGAATGATCTTCCCGGTGATGGTCGTGTTCTCGTAGTGGTTCGACAGGACGTTGCCCTTGCCGAAGAACGGCTGGGTGAAGTTGTCCGGGTCCGGGTAGTCCGGCACCCAGCCCTTGACGTACACGCCGTACTTCCCGGCCTTGATGTCCTTCTCGTACTGCTCGAACTCGACGGACTTCACATCGGCCTCGAACAGACCGCTGGCGTTGAGCTGCTTGGCTATCGCGCGCAGTTCCTGGTCGGTCGCCGGGCCGTAGCGGGACGGCGTGGACCACAGCGTCAGCCTGACCTTGCCGTCGACGCCCGCCTCGTCCAGGGCGGCCGCGGCCTTGTCCCGCTGCGGGCGGGCGCCGTAGGTGTCGAAGAAGGCCGTGTTGTGGCCGCCGATGCCGGCCGGGACGATCGAGTACAGCGGCGTCGCCGTGCCCTGGTACACCTGGTCGACGAGCGCCTCGCGGTCCAGGAGGTAGGCGATGGCCTTGCGCACGCCGGGCTTGCCGGCCACCGGGTCCTCCATGTTGAAGACCAGGTGCTGCACCTCCGCGCTGGTGCCCTCGATGATCTCCATCTTCCGGTCCGAGGTGTTCTTCTCGATGTCGTCGATGTCCGCGGCGGCCAGGCCTCGGTAGGCGACGTCGATCTCGTGATCGGTGATCGCCTGCTTCAGACCCTTGCGGTCGTCCTTGAAGAAGCGCAGGGTGACGCCGTCGTTGCGGGTCTCGGCGGTGCCCTGGTACCGGGAGTTGACGGAGAACCGCGCCTCGTCCTCGCTGAACGAGTCGAGCTTGTACGGTCCGGAGCCCACGGCCTCGCCGTCCGTGCGCAGTTCGTCCATGGGGTATTCGCGGTGGTCCACGATGGAGCCCGCACCGGATGCGATCTTGCTCGGGAAGGTCGCGTCGGGGAACTTCAGCTTGAAGACGACCGTCTTGGCGTTCGGCGTCGAGACGGTGTCGAGCATCGGCAGCATGGTCGCCGGGCCGCCCTCGACGTCGATCTTCCGCATACGGTCGAAGGAGTACTTGACGTCCTTCGAGGTCAGGGAGTTGCCGTTGCTGAACTTCAAGCCGTCACGCAGCGTGCAGGTGAAGACCTTGGCCTGCTGGTCGCTGAAGCCGCACTTCTTGGCGGCCTCGGGCTCCGGCTCGGTGGCCCCCTTGGGGAAACTCAGGAGGGACTGGAAGACGTTGTTGAAGAGCAGCCATGAGCCCGGGTCGTAACCGGAGGCGGGGTCGGTGGCGAGGACGTCGTCGGACATCCCCACCACCACGGAGTCGCTGTCCTTGGCTGAGCCGCCGGTCTCCGAGCCGCAACCCGTGAGCAGGGTCGCGGCGAGGCCGGAGGTGAGGGGGACGGCCAGCCACTGGTTGCGCAGTTTCACTTGCGTGCCTTGTCGTTGTTTCCGTACTCGGGTGCTGCGACGGTCAGTCGCTCACACCGCGGGCGAGCTCCCACAGCTGCAAGTTCGACGAGGAGTTCAGGGCCCATTCGACGCCCGTGATGTCGTCACGCGCGGCGATGTACTGCTTGCCCTGCCACAGCGGAAGCACCGGGACGTCCTCGGCGACGATGTCCTGGATCTTCTCGATGCTCTTGCTGGCGCTGAGGCGGTCGGCCTCGCGGCGGGAGGTGGGGATCAGTTCGTCGTTGATGGTGCGGTTGCGGTAGGGCGAGCCGAGGAAGTTGTCCGGGCCGAGGAAGGGCGCGAGGAAGCTGTCGGCGTCGGGGAAGTCGGGGAACCAGCCCATGCCGTAGACGTCGTACTTGCCCTCGCGCTCCGCCGGGCGGAAGGTGTTCCAGATCTCGCCCTTGATCTGCACGTCGAAGAGGCCGCTGTCGTTCAGCTGCTTCTGCAGCGTCTCGAACTCCTTCTTCGTGGCCGGGCCGTAGTGGTCCGTGGTGTAGTGCATGGTCAGCTTGACCGGCGTGTCGATACCGGCCTGGGTGAGGAGCTGCTTGGCCTTCTTCGGGTCCGGGTCCTCGTACTTGTTGAAGAACGAGTTGGAGTGGCCCGTGATGGTGGTGGGCACCAGGGAGTACAGCGGGTCGGCGGTGGAGCCGTACACGCGGCTGGCGAGCTCGCCACGGTTCACGATCTGGGCCATCGCCTGCCGCACGGCCTTGTTCTTGACCGTCGGCGCGGTGGTGTTGAAGGCGAGGTAGCGGATCTCCAGGCCGGGCATCTCGACGAGGTCGATGTCCTTGCCGGGGCTCTCGTCGAGGTCCTTGATCTGCTGCGGCGACATGGTGCGGGTCATCAGGTCGATGTCGCCCTTGTCCAGCGCCTTGCCCATGCTGGCGGTGTTCATGAAGGTGCGCAGCTCGACCTTGTCGTTCGACTGCGTGTAGGAACCCTTGTAGTGCGAGTTCTTACTGAAGACCGCCTTGACGACCTGGCCGTTCTTCACTTCCGACTTGACGGTGTACGGGCCGGAGCCGTCCACCTCGAAGCCGTCGCGCAGCTTGGTCTTGCTGTACTTGTCGGGGTTGACGATGCCCGCGATCGGCGTGGCGAGCTTGAACGGGAACGTCGCGTCCGGGGTCTTCAGGTGGAAGACGATGCCGCGCTCGCCCTGGACCTCGATGGTCTCCACGTTCGACACCAGGCCGTCGACGCCGCTGAGGTTCTCCCCCTTCATGTCGCGCACGCGCTCGATGGAGAACTTCACGTCGGCGGCGGTCAGCGGCTTGCCGTCGGCGAACTTCAGGTCCTTGCGCAGCGTGCACGCGTACCGCTCGTTGCCGGTGTCGGTGAACCCGCACTTCTGGGCCGCCTCGGGCTCCGGCTCGCCGCCCCCGCGCGGCATGGCCATGAGCGTCTGCAGGGTCTGGCGCAGTATGTTCCACGTGCCTGCGTCATAGGAGTACGCCGGGTCGAAGGGAGCCGGAATCTCCTTCGACACGGCGAACCGGTCCGTGGTGCCCACCGCGATGGGGCCGTCGCCGTCCCCGCTGCCCGAACCGCCGCACGCGGCGAGCGTGGGGGCGAGCAGACCTATGAGGGCCGGCAGCACCAGAGTCTTGCGGTTCATGCTGGACGTTCTCCAGAGCTCTTGATCCCGTGATTCCGACAACGGCGGGGTGGGGTTGATGAGGCACGGGGGGGTGGCGGCGATGTTCTCGCGACGAGATTAGTCCGCACGGCCAGGGGCACTGGAGGGGACCGGAGTTGGGTCCCCATCACACAGCGATACAGGGCGTGGACACACCGATAACCCGACACTGGAAGGTTTCGTGCACGACTGACCCAATCAGGACACAAGGTCATGCCGTGACCGGGGAGTAAGGGCTCTCCTGCACAGGAGGGGGTAGCTGTCGACCCTCTTCGAGGTGGGAAACGTCACACTTTCAACTGGCCATCGGCCCTGGGTGTTTCAGCCATCGGCGGGCCTCTGCGGCCGGTTCGTCAGGCCCGTACGAGACCTTGCAGGAACGGCAGGTCGACGTGTTCCAGCGAGGGTACGACGGTCCTGCTGTCGGAGGGGGCGATCGGCGCGACGGACGGCACGGCGACCACCCGGCAGCCCGCTGCCTCCGCGGCGGCCACCCCGGTCGCGGTGTCCTCGATGACGGCGCAACGGGCCGGGTCGGCGCCGAGGCCCGCGGCGGCGAACAGATAGGGGTCCGGATGCGGCTTGGTCCGCGCCACCTCGTCACCGGCGACGGTGAGGCGGAAGTGGTGGGCGCCGATGGAGTCGAGGACCCTGTCGATGATGCGCCGGTGCGAGGCGGAGACGAGCGCCGTCGGCACGTCGTGGGCGGCGAGCTCGGTGAGCAGTCTCGCGGCGCCGGGCATCAGCGGCAGGGTGCGGCTGATGCGGTCCTCGAAGCCGTCGTTGAGCAGCACCGTCAGCTCGGGCACGGTGATGTCGGCGCCCGTGGCCTCGATGAGGAAGCCGGCGCTGCGGGTCATGGGGCCGCCGACGACCACGTCCCGCCAGGACTCGTCCAGGGCGTGGCCGAGCCTGGCGAAGACCTCGACCTCCGCGTCCCACCAGAAGCCCTCGGTGTCCACGAGGGTTCCGTCCATGTCGAGGAGAACGGCCTGCAGCGCGGAGCCTTCCGCCGTTCGGGTACCGAGCGCGGGGACCGTACTGGTCATACGGGGCCACCTCCAAAAGGGACGAGAAGGCCGGTCCCCCTGGGGGGACCGGCCTGAGCTGGGCCGTCCAGTGTACGGGGCTTGCGTCCCGTGCGCCCTGGAATATCACCGGGGGCTGGGCGCCGTTGCGGGGGCTTCGCCCCCGGGCCCCCTGTCGGCCTTCGGCCTCGTCCTCAAACGCCGGACGGGCTGGAAGATCCGGCCTCGCCGGAGGGGCCTACAACCTGCCGGGCGGGCTGCAAGACGCAGCCCGCCCGGCGGACCGATACACGCTCAGCGCGCGTTGAAGTACTTCGCCTCCGGATGGTGGATCACGATCGCGTCCGTCGACTGCTCGGGGTGGAGCTGGAACTCCTCCGAGAGCTGGACGCCGATGCGCTCCGGCTGCAGGAGTTCCGCGATCTTGCCGCGGTCCTCCAGGTCGGGGCAGGCGCCGTAGCCGAGGGAGAAGCGGGCGCCGCGGTACTTGAGGGCGAACATGTCCTCGACGTCGGCCGGGTCCTCGCCCGCGAAGCCGAGTTCGGAGCGGACACGGGCGTGCCAGTACTCGGCGAGTGCCTCCGCGAGCTGCACGGAGAGGCCGTGCAGTTCGAGGTAGTCGCGGTAGGCGTCGGCGGCGAACAGCTCCGCCGTGGCCTCGCCGATCTTCGAGCCGACGGTGACGACCTGGAGGCCGACGACGTCCGTCTCGCCGGACTCCTCGGGGCGGAAGAAGTCCGCGAGGCACAGGCGGCGGCCGCGGCGCTGGCGCGGGAAGGAGAAGCGGGTGCGCTCGTTGCCCTGCTCGTCCAGGATGATCAGGTCGTCGCCCTTGGAGACGCACGGGAAGTAGCCGTAGACGACGGCCGCCTCCAGCAGGTTCTTGGTCTGGAGCTCGTCCAGGAGGCCGCGCAGGCGCGGGCGGCCCTCGGTCTCGACCAGTTCCTCGTACGTCGGCCCGTCGCCGGCGCGGGCCTGCTTCAGGCCCCACTGGCCCTTGAAGAGCGCGCCCTCGTCGAGCCAGGTCGCGTACTCCTTGAGCTGGATGCCCTTGATGACGCGGGTGCCCCAGAACGGCGGCTCGGGCACGGGGTTGTCGACGGCCACGTCGGAGCGGGCCGGGCCCTCGGGCTCCTCGACGGCCACGGCGGGGGTGTCGCGCTTGGGCACCCGGCGCTGCTTGAGCTCGGGCAGGGTCGCGCCGGGCACGCCGCGCTTGACCGCGATGAGGGCGTCCATCAGGCGCAGGCCCTCGAAGGCGTCGCGGGCGTAGCGGACCTCGCCCTCGTAGATCTCGTGCAGGTCCTGCTCGACATAGGCCCTGGTCAGCGCGGCGCCGCCGAGGATGACCGGGTAGTCCGCGGCCATCTGGCGCTGGTTCAGCTCCTCCAGGTTCTCCTTCATGATCACCGTGGACTTGACCAGGAGCCCGGACATGCCGATGACGTCGGCCCGGTGCTCCTGCGCGGCGTCGAGGATCGCGGCGACGGGCTGCTTGATGCCGAGGTTGACGACGTTGTAGCCGTTGTTGGACAGGATGATGTCGACGAGGTTCTTGCCGATGTCGTGGACGTCGCCGCGCACGGTGGCGAGCACGATGGTGCCCTTGCCCTCGGCGTCGGTCTTCTCCATGTGCGGCTCCAGATAGGCCACCGCGGTCTTCATGACCTCGGCGGACTGGAGCACGAAGGGCAGCTGCATCTGGCCGGAGCCGAACAGCTCGCCGACGACCTTCATGCCCTCGAGGAGCGTGTCGTTGACGATGTCCAGGGCGGGGCGGTCCACGAGGGCCTCGTCGAGGTCGGCCTCAAGGCCGTTCTTCTCGCCGTCGATGATGCGGCGCTGCAACCGCTCGTCCAGCGGCAGGGCGAGCAGCTCCTCGGCCTTGCCCGCCTTCATGGACTTCATGTTGACGCCCTCGAAGAGCTCCATGAGCTTCTGCAAGGGGTCGTAACCCTCGGCGCGGCGGTCGTAGATCAGATCCAGTGCGACCTCGACCTGCTCCTCCTCCAGGCGCGCGATCGGCAGGATCTTGGAGGCGTGCACGATGGCGGAGTCCAGGCCCGCCTTGACGCACTCGTCGAGGAAGACGGAGTTGAGGACGACGCGGGCGGCCGGGTTGAGGCCGAAGGAGATGTTGGAGAGACCGAGCGTGGTCTGCACGTCCGGGTGACGCCGCTTCAGCTCGCGGATGGCCTCGATGGTCGCGATGCCGTCCTTGCGGGACTCCTCCTGACCGGTGCAGATGGTGAAGGTCAGGGTGTCGATGAGGATGTCCGACTCGCGGATGCCCCAGTTGGCCGTCAGGTCCTCGATGAGGCGCTCGGCGATGGCGACCTTGTTCTCGACGGTGCGGGCCTGGCCCTCCTCGTCGATGGTCAGGGCGATCAGCGCGGCGCCGTGCTCCTGGGCGAGGGCGGTGACCTTGGCGAAGCGGGACTCGGGGCCGTCGCCGTCCTCGTAGTTCACCGAGTTGATGACCGCGCGGCCGCCCAGCTTCTCCAGGCCCGCCTTGATGACGGGGACCTCGGTGGAGTCGAGGACGATCGGCAGCGTGGAGGCGGTGGCGAAGCGTCCGGCCAGCTCCTCCATGTCCTGCACGCCGTCGCGGCCCACGTAGTCGACGCACAGGTCGAGCATGTGCGCGCCCTCGCGGATCTGGTCGCGGGCCATCTCCACGCAGTCGTCCCAGCGGCCGTCCAGCATGGCCTCGCGGAACTTCTTCGAGCCGTTGGCGTTGGTGCGCTCGCCGATGGCCATGTACGAGGTGTCCTGTCGGAACGGGACAGTCTGGTAGAGCGAGGCGGCGCCCGGCTCGGGGCGCGGCTCGCGCTCGGACGAGGTGAGGCCGCGGACCCGCTCGACCACCTGGCGCAGGTGCTCGGGCGTCGTACCGCAGCAGCCGCCGACCAGGGACAGGCCGTACTCGCGGACGAAGGTCTCCTGGGCGTCGGCCAGCTCCGGGGCGCTCAGCGGGTAGTGCGCGCCGTCCTTGCCTAGTACGGGCAGACCGGCGTTGGGCATGCAGGCCAGCGGGACGCGGGAGTGCCGGGCCAGATAGCGCAGGTGCTCGCTCATCTCGGCGGGACCGGTCGCGCAGTTCAGGCCGATCATGTCGATGCCGAGCGGCTCGAGAGCGGTGAGCGCGGCGCCGATCTCGGAGCCGAGCAGCATGGTGCCGGTCGTCTCGACGGTCACGGAGCAGATCAGCGGCAGGTTAGCGCCGGTGGCGGTGAGGGCGCGGCGGGCGCCGAGCAGGGCGGCCTTCGTCTGCAGGAGGTCCTGGGTGGTCTCCACCAGGAGGGCGTCGGCGCCGCCCGCGATCATGCCCTCGGCGTTCTGCTGGTAGGCGTCGCGCAGCAGGGTGTACGGGGCGTGGCCGAGGGTGGGCAGCTTGGTGCCGGGGCCCATGGAGCCGAGGACCCAGCGCTGCTGTCCGGTGGCGGCGGTGAACTCGTCGGCGACCTCGCGGGCGACGCGGGCGCCCGCCTCGGAGAGCTCGAAGACGCGCTCGGGGATGTCGTACTCGCCGAGCGCGGCGTGGTTCGCGCCGAAGGTGTTGGTCTCGACGCAGTCGACGCCCGCGGCGAAGTACTCCTCATGCACGGAGCGGACGATGTCGGGGCGCGTGACGTTCAGGATCTCGTTGCAGCCCTCGAGGTTCTGGAAGTCCTCGAGGCTGGGATCCTGTGCCTGCAGCATGGTGCCCATCGCGCCGTCGGCGACCACCACGCGGGTCGCCAGTGCTTCGCGGAGGGCGTCGGCCCGCTTCCCGGCGGAGGTCTCCGCTGCGGAAACGGATGAGGGGGTCGGCAACGAGGCCATGAATGAGCTCCCTGGAGTGCGACGGCTGTCGGCTTTGCGGGCTCCTTGGGGACCCGCACCCGGCCAGGGTAGCCGGGACCCCGGCCCCACGGTGAGAGCGTCCCAGCGGGCGGACCTTCACTGCCACCTGGCCGGAAGTGTTCGCCCGGCCCCGCCGGGTGGAATCCGCGGACGCGCACCCTTAGCCAGAGGTCGGCAACGACCGATAGTGTTCAGCATTGTCGAACGTCTACCGAAGATGCGCCTACTGAAGAGGGAGGACAGGGCTGCGATGGCACGGAACATCCAGTCGCTGGAGCGGGCTGCCGCGATGCTGCGGCTGCTCGCGGGCGGGGAGCGCCGGCTCGGCCTCTCGGACATCGCCTCCTCCCTGGGGCTCGCCAAGGGGACGGCCCACGGCATCCTGCGCACCCTGCAGCAGGAGGGGTTCGTCGAGCAGGACGCGGCCTCGGGGCGCTATCAGCTGGGCGCGGAGCTGCTGCGGCTCGGCAACAGCTATCTGGATGTGCACGAGCTGCGCGCCCGCGCCCTGGTGTGGACCGACGACCTGGCCCGCTCCAGCGGCGAGAGCGTGTATCTGGGCGTGCTGCACCAGCAGGGCGTCCTGATCGTCCATCACGTCTTCCGGCCCGACGACAGCAGGCAGGTCCTGGAGGTCGGGGCGATGCAGCCGCTGCACTCCACGGCGCTCGGCAAGGTGCTCGCCGCGTACGACCCGGTGGCCCACAGCGAGGCCCTGGAAGGCGAGCGGCAGTCCTTCACGGCGCACACGGTGACCGAGCCGGAGTCCTTCGAGGACGTCCTCGACCTCACCCGCGCGCGCGGGTACGCGGCCGACACCGAGGAGACCTGGGAGGGCATCGCGTCCGTGGCCGCGCCCATCCACGACCGCCGGCGGATGCCGGTGGGGGCGGTGGGCATCACGGGGGCCGTGGAGCGCGTCTCCCCCTCCGGCGAGCTGCGGCCGGAGCTGATCGCGGCGGTGCGGGACTGCGCCCGCGCGGTCTCCCGGGACCTGGGCGCGAGCCGCTTCTGACCCCCTCCCGGAGGGCGCGCCCCCGTCCTCCCGGAGGGGGCGCCCCGGCCTCCCCTGCGGTGCCTCCCCCCGGCCTCGCGGGAGTGCCCCCGAGGGGGCTCCGGTTGCGGTGCTTCTGATAGCCCAGAACGATCAATAACGATCGTGTTTTCAATAACAGAACTCTTGACGCACTGGTAACCCCACGGCCAGACTCGCGTCCACCGGTCGGCATTGTCGAACAGCTAACGGCATTACGCGTTACAGTGGGGCAAGCCAGGGCCGGCAACGCCCTCACCTGAGGGCGCGGACCACCGGAGGGACCCGGGGTTCGCCTTCCCCTGGACGAAGGACAAAGGAGTCGCGGGTGTCCAGCTCCGACATCTTCATCGGCGAGACCATCGGTACCGCCGTGCTCATCCTGCTCGGCGGTGGCGTGTGCGCCGCCGTCACGCTCAAGCGCTCGAAGGCCAAGGACGCGGGCTGGCTCGCCATCACCTTCGGGTGGGGCTTCGCGGTCCTGACCGGCGCCTATCTGGCCGGCGGTGTTTCGGGCGCCCATCTGAACCCGGCGGTCACCATCGGTCTCGCGGTCGACGGCGGCACCAAGTGGAGCGACGTTCCGGTCTACCTCGCATCGCAGCTCCTCGGCGCCATGATCGGTGCGGTCCTGGTGTGGGCCACGTACTACGGCCAGTTCCAGGCCCACCTCACCGACCCCGAGGTGCTCGCGGCCCAGCCCGTCGAGGACGGCCTGGTCGACCAGAAGGCGGCGCCGAAGGCAGGCCCCGTGCTCGGCATCTTCTCCACCGGTCCCGAGATCCGTAACATCGCGCAGAACCTCGTCACCGAGATCATCGCCACCACCGTGCTCGTCCTCGCGATCCTCACGCAGGGTCTCAACGACGGCGGCAACGGCCTCGGCACCCTCGGTGCCCTGATCACCGCGCTCGTCGTGGTGGGCATCGGCCTCTCGCTCGGCGGCCCCACGGGCTACGCCATCAACCCGGTCCGCGACCTGGGACCCCGCATCGTGCACGCCCTGCTCCCGCTCCCCAACAAGGGTGGTTCGGACTGGTCGTACGCGTGGATTCCCGTCGTGGGTCCGCTGCTCGGCGGCGCTCTCGCCGCATGCATCTTCAAGCTGTTCTGAGCGAACCCGCCGACCCCACCACCACGTACCCCAGGAGCACACCGTGACCGACGCGCACACCGCAGGCACTCCTTCGCACGACGGCCCCTTCATCGCGGCCATCGACCAGGGCACCACGTCCAGCCGCTGCATCGTCTTCGACCGGGACGGCCGCATCGTCTCCGTCGACCAGAAGGAGCACGAGCAGATCTTCCCGAAGCCGGGCTGGGTCGAGCACGACGCCACCGAGATCTGGAACAACGTCGAGGAAGTCGTCGCCGGAGCCATCTCCAAGGCCGGCATCACCCGCGACGACATCAAGGCCATCGGCATCACCAACCAGCGCGAGACCACGCTGCTGTGGGACAGGACCACGGGTGAGCCGGTGCACAACGCCATCGTGTGGCAGGACACCCGCACCGACGGCCTCTGCAAGGAACTCGGCCGCAACGTCGGCCAGGACCGCTTCCGCCGTGAGACGGGTCTGCCCCTCGCCTCCTACTTCGCGGGCCCGAAGGCCCGCTGGCTGCTCGACAACGTCGAGGGGCTGCGGGAGCGCGCCGACGCCGGCGACATCCTCTTCGGCACCATGGACTCCTGGGTCATCTGGAACCTCACGGGCGGTGTGAACGGCGGCAAGCACGTCACCGACGTCACCAACGCCTCCCGCACCATGCTGATGAACCTGCACACCATGAAGTGGGACGCGCGCATCGCCGAGTCCATCGGCGTGCCGATGCCGATGCTCCCCGAGATCCGCTCCTCCGCCGAGGTCTACGGCGAGGTCACCGGCGGCAAGCTGGGCGACCTGCTCGGCGGCATCCCGGTCGCCTCCGCCCTCGGCGACCAGCAGGCGGCCCTGTTCGGCCAGACCTGTTTCGAGGAGGGCGAGGCCAAGTCCACGTACGGCACCGGCACGTTCATGCTGATGAACACCGGTGAGAAGGCCATCAACTCCTACTCGGGCCTGCTCACCACCGTGGGCTACCAGATCGGCGACCAGAAGCCGGTCTACGCCCTGGAGGGCTCCATCGCCGTCACCGGTTCGCTGGTGCAGTGGATGCGCGACCAGATGGGCCTGATCAACTCCGCCGCCGAGATCGAGACCCTCGCGTCCTCGGTCGAGGACAACGGCGGCGCGTATTTCGTACCGGCGTTCTCCGGTCTGTTCGCCCCGTACTGGCGCTCCGACGCCCGCGGTGTGATCGCGGGACTGACCCGGTACGTCACCAAGGCGCACATCGCGCGCGCCGTCCTGGAGGCCACCGCCTGGCAGACCCGCGAGATCACCGACGCCATGACGAAGGACTCCGGCGTCGAGCTCGCGGCCCTCAAGGTCGACGGCGGCATGACCTCCAACAACCTGCTGATGCAGACCATCTCGGACTTCCTGGACGCGCCGGTGGTGCGCCCCATGGTCGCCGAGACGACCTGCCTCGGCGCCGCCTACGCCGCCGGCCTCGCCGTCGGCTTCTGGTCCTCCACCGACGACCTGCGCGCCAACTGGCGCCGGGCCGCGGAGTGGACCCCCCGCATGGACGCGGACATCCGCGACCGTGAGTACAAGAACTGGCTCAAGGCCGTCGAGCGGACCATGGGCTGGCTCGAAGACGAGAGCTGACGAGAGCTGAACCGCACTCAGCTCAGCCGATGAGGAGTTAAGCAACCATGACCACCCTGCAGAGCGGTCCCGCCTTCCCGGCCCTCGGTACGCCCCCGGCCGCCGGCAGCGCGCCGAGCCGCGCCGAGACCCGGGACCGTCTTTCCAAGGCGTCCTACGACCTCCTGGTGATCGGTGGCGGAATCCTGGGCATCTCCACCGCCTGGCACGCCGCGCAGTCGGGTCTCAGGGTGGCCCTGGTGGACGCCGGCGACTTCGCCGGCGCCACCTCCTCCGCCTCCTCCAAGCTTCTCCACGGCGGCCTGCGCTACCTGCAGACCGGCGCCGTGAAGCTGGTCGCGGAGAACCACTTCGAGCGGCGTGCGGTGTCCCGTCAGGTGGCACCGCACCTCGCCAACCCGCTCACCTTCTACCTGCCGGTCTACAAGGGCGGCCCGCACGGCGCCGCGAAGCTCGGCGCGGGCGTCTTCGCCTACAGCGCGCTCTCCGCGTTCGGCGACGGCGTCGGCCACCTGCTCTCGCCCGCCAAGGCCGCGCAGGACGTGCCGGAGCTGCGCACCGACAACCTGAAGGCCGTGGCCGTGTACGGCGACGACCAGATGAACGACGCGCGCATGGCCCTGATGACGGTCCGCGCCGCCGCCGAGGCCGGCGCCGCCGTCCTCAACCACGCCGAGGTCACCGGCCTGCGCTTCACCGGCGGCCGGGTCACAGGCGCCGACCTCAAGGACCGTGTGGACGGCACCGAGTTCGGTGTGGACGCCCGCCTGGTCCTGAACGCGACCGGCCCCTGGGTCGACCACCTGCGCAAGATGGAGAACCCGGACGCGGCACCCTCCATCCGCCTCTCCAAGGGCGCGCACCTGGTCCTCAGGCGCACCGCCCCCTGGAAGGCCGCGCTCGCCACGCCGATAGACAAGTACCGCATCACGTTCGCCCTGCCCTGGGAGGACATGCTGCTGCTCGGCACGACCGACGAGGAGTACGAGGGCGACCCCGCCGACGTGCGCGTCACCGAGGCCGACACCGCGCAGATCCTGGACGAGGCCGCGTTCTCCATCCGCGACCAGCAGCTCTCCCGCGATCTGATCACGTACTCCTTCGCGGGTCTGCGGGTGCTGCCCGGCGGTCCCGGCGACACCTCCAAGGCCAAGCGCGAGACGGTCGTCACCGAGGGCCGCGGCGGCATGCTGTCGATCGCGGGCGGCAAGTGGACGACGTTCCGCCACATCGGCCGCACGGTCATGAAGAAGCTGGAGTCCCTGCCGGGCCACCCGCTGGGCGGGGCCGACGAGGACTTCGTGCCGATCTCGGAGCTGCCGAAGAAGCTGCCGCTGCCCGGCATCGCCAACCCGCGCGCGGTCGCCCACCGGCTCCTCGTCGACGGCCCGGCCCCCGGCCCGCGCATGGCGCCCGACACCGCGCGCCACCTGGCCACGCACTACGGCTCGCTGTCCTTCGACATCGCCCGCCTCGCCAACGAGAACCCGGAGCTCGCCGAGCGCGTCCACCCCGACGCCCCGGAGATCTGGGCGCAGGTCGTGTACGCGCGCGACAACGAGTGGGCCGAGACGGCCGACGACGTGCTGCGCCGCCGGACGACGCTGACGATCCGCGGTCTCGCCACGGACGAGATCCGCGGCAAGGTCGAGGACCTGCTGGGCAAGAAGGCCTGACGCCCGTCGCCCGACCGGCGTGTGCACCCTCTGGCATGTGTAAGGGGCGGCCTCAATTGAGGCCGCCCCTTACGCTGTGACCGCTCCTTACGCTGTGACCGCCCCTTACGCGTGTCTCCCCGAGCACGCGCCACGCCGCCGCCACACCGCCGCAACGTTCGACGCGCACATTTGAAGCATGAAGTTTCAAGTGCTGTCCCTCATTTCGCACTCCCCTCATCCGCTGACCGGTGCACTCCCCTCCGCCGCCGACCGGTTCGAGGAGGTCGTCGAAGTCGGCGTGGAGGCGGAACGGCTCGGCTACGACGCGTACGCGGTGGGCGAGCGGCACGCGGGCGCGTTCCTCTCGTCGAGCCCGACGGTCGTCCTCGGCGCGCTCGCGGCCCGCACCTCCCGCATCCGGCTCCTGACCGGCGTGACCGTCGTCGCGATCCTCGATCCGGTACGGGTCGCCGAGGACTACGCGACGCTCGACCAGCTCTCGCGGGGCCGCGTCGAACTCGTCGTGGGCAAGGGCGCCGAGGCCGGCCACTTCGACCTGTTCGGGCTCGACGAGGCACGCCAGTGGGACCTCCAGAAGGAGAAGTACGAACTCCTGCGACGGCTGTGGCGCGAGGAGGACGTCGACTGGCAGGGCGAGTTCCGGCCTGCCCTGAAGGGCGTGACGACGGTGCCCCGGCCGTACGCGGGGCCGCCACGCGTCTGGCACGGCTCGGCGACCTCCCTCAACTCCACCGAACTCGCCGCCCTGCACGGCGACCCGCTGTTCACCGCCAACGCCATCCAGCCGCGCGAGGCGTACGCGAAGCTGGTCGCCCACTACCGCGAGCGGTTCGAGGCGCACGGCCACGATCCGGCGCGCGCCCATGTGGCTGCGGGGTCCGGCGGGCTGCTCATCGCGGACACCGCGGAGCAGGCCGTGAGCCGTTACCGGGAGCTGTACGAGGCCAAGGTCCGCCAGACCTTCCGCCCCGACCTCGAAGGCAAGGCGGGCTACAACACCCCCTTCCGCACCATCGAGGACGCCATCGCCGACGGGCCCCAGCTCATCGGCTCCCCCCAGCAGATCATCGACAAGATCCTCGGCTACCACCAGGCCTACCGGCACGACCTCCAGTCCATCACCGTGGACGGGTTCGGGCTCTCGCGGGGCGAGCAGATCGAGACGCTGGAGCGGTTCGCGGAGGAGATCGCACCTGTGGTGCGGAGGGAGGCGGGGTCCACGCTGTGGGAGGCCGAGTGAGGCTACGATCCGCTGCGGCGCCCCAGTCCCGCCCCTTCCCGTAACCAGGGGCGCTGCGCCCCCTGGACCCCAGCCTTATCGCGCTTCGCGCTCGTCCTCAAACGCCGGACGGGCTGAAAGATCTTCGCCGCACCGGAAGAAATCGCCGCACCGGCGAAGTATCCAGCCCGTCCGGCGATTGAGGACGAGGCGCGAAGCGCCGATACGGGGTCTGGGGCGGAGCCCCAGGATCGGTGAAGGGGCGGGACTGGGGCGCCCCCGCGAGGACCACCCACCCGCCCCGACCAGGAGCCCGCATGACAAACCCCCCGGCCCAAGAGCCCCTGCCCATCTCGGGCATCCCCCGCGCAGGCCTCCCCGCCCACGCGGTGGTCGTGGGCGACCCGTCCCGCGCCGCGGCGGTCGCCGACCTCCTGACCGACGCGAAGGAGGTCTCGTACCACCGCGAGTACCGCACGTTCACGGGCATCTGGCACGACCTGCCCGTGGTCGTGTCGTCGCACGGCGTGGGCGCCCCCGGCGCGCTCTGCCTCTTCCAGGAGCTCGCGGAGGCCGGTGTGACGCATCTCATCCGGCTCGGCACGGCGGGCGCGATCCGGCCGGGCATCGGGGACGGCGACCTGGTGGTCGCGGACGCGGCGGTCCGCGACGACGGCGTGACGCAGCAGCTGATCCCGGCCGAGTACCCGGCCTTCGCCGCGCCCGAGGCGGTGCTCGCGCTGCAACGCGCGGCCCGGGAGGCGCGGGCGCCCCACCACCGCGGGGTGGTGTGGACCCGGGCGGCCTTCCAGCCCGGCTTCCTGCCGCTGCCGGCCGCCGCGTACGAGCGGGCCGGGATCGCCGCCATCGAGATGGAGCTGTCGGCGCTGTACGTGTTCGCCTCGACGCACGGTCTGATCGCGGGCGGCGCCCTCGTCGTCGACGGGGCCAACGCCGACGACCTCGTCGACAAGGAGGCCACGGGCGGCTACGACCCGCACCGCTCCGTGGTCGCCGCGGGGGTCACCCGGGCCGCCCGGATAACCTTGGAGGCGCTGCGCCTGCTGGCCGCCGAGGACGCCGGGCTGCCCGCGCGGACAGAACCCGTACCGACCATCCCCGCACCGCGGGCGACACCGGACACCCCGCCGGACACCCAGGACCGGTGACCGCACCCCCATCGCCCCGCACCCGCACCCGCACTCACAACCGCAACCGCCCAAGCACACGCACACGCACACGCACACGCAGGGAACGGACCGCATGACTTCCATCGACCTCCTCGTCCACGGCGGCGACGTCCTCACCGTCGACGCGGCAGGCACGGTCGTGCCCGACGGCGCCGTCGCGGTGCGCGCGGGCGAGATCGTCGAGGTGGGCCCCGCCGCCCGGCTGCGCGCCGCGTACACGCCGGCCGAGGAGATCGACGCGCGCGGCTGCCTGGTGCTGCCCGGTCTGATCAACACCCACACGCACCTGGCGATGACCCTGCTGCGCGGCTCGGCCGACGACGTCACCCTCCAGGGCTTCCTGGAACGCGTCATCCCGCGCGAGGCCGCGCTGCTCTCCGCGGAGACCGTCGCGACCGGCACCCGGGCGGCCGTCGCGGAGTCGGTGCGCGCCGGGGTGACGGCCGCCCTCGACATGTACTGGTTCCACGAAGCCGCCGAGGAAGTGGCGCGGGCGGCCGGATGGCGGCTGCTGACCGGGCCGACCTTCATGGACGTACCGGGCCCCCCGGACGGCCGCCCCTACGCCGACCGCCTCGGGTGGGCCAAGGCCCACCTGGCCGCCCACTCCCCCGCCCCGGGCACCAGGCCCGTCGTCTTCGCCCACTCCGCGTACACCCTGGCGCCCGCCCAGCTCACCGCGATCGCCGACCTGGCCCGCGCCCACGGCGCCCTCCTGCATCTGCACGCCGCCGAGAACGCCACCGAAGTGGCCACCGTCACCGAACTGCACGGCATGCGTCCGGTGGAACTCCTCGACTCCCTCGGCGTCCTCGGCCCGGACACACTGCTCGCGCACGCCGTCGACCTGTCCGACGCCGAGATCGCCGCGCTCGCCCGCACCGGCACCGCTGTCGCCCACTGCCCGGTGTCCAACCTCAAGCTGGGCTGCGGCATCGCCCGCGTCCCCGACCTGGCCGCGGCCGGTGTCACCGTCGGCCTCGGCACCGACGGCGCCGTCAGCTCCAACACCCTCGACCTGCTGGGCGCCCTGCGCCTGGCCGCGCTCGTCCACAAAGCGGGCGGGGACCCGACCGCGGTGGGCGCCGAGCAGGCCGTACGCATGGCGACCGTGGAGTCGGCGCGGGCGCTCGGGCTCGCCGACCAGCTGGGGTCCCTGGAGCCCGGCAAGCGCGCCGACCTGATCGTCCTGGACACCGGCCGGCCGCACCTGGCGCCCCGGCACGACCCCTGGTCCACGCTCGCCTACGCCGCCACCGCCGCCGACGTCCGCGACACCGTCGTCGACGGCCGCCTCCTCATGCGCGACCGCACCCTCCTCACCCTCGACGAACGCCAGGTCGTCGACGACCTGCGCACGGCGGCGGAGGCCGTCCCGGTGCCGCGCCCCCGCGCGGCCACGACACGACCGTCCGACTCCGCGGCACGACCGTCCGACTCCGCGGCACGACCGTCCGACGAGGTGCGCGCATGACCCCCGACGCCGGTACCGAACCCACCCGCGGCTTCACCGGCCGCGCCCGCGCCGCCGACCGCGACCCGCGGCTGCCCCCGGGGCAGTACGACGCCCGCGACGGCTGGCCCGTCCTGTCCGCCGAGGTCACACCGCGCCTGACCGCCGCCGACTGGACCTTCCGCGTCGACGGTCTCGTGGCGCGCCCGCGCACCTGGACCTGGGACGAGGCGCACGCGCTGCCCGCGTCCGAGTACCGGGGCGACATCCACTGCGTGACGAGCTGGTCCAAGTTCGGGGTGCGCTTCGGCGGGGTGAGCCTGGACGCGTTCCTCGGCGCCGCCGGTCCCGCGGCCGCGGCCACGCACGTCGTCGCGTACTCCCACACCGGCTACACCGCGGGCCTGCCCCTCGCCGACGTGACCGGCGGCAGGGCGTGGATCGCCTGGGAGTACGACGGCGCGCCGCTGCCCCCCGAGCACGGCGGCCCCGCCCGCCTGGTCGTCCCGCACCTGTACTTCTGGAAGAGCGCCAAATGGATCGCCGGGCTCACACTCCTGGACCACTACGAACCGGGCTTCTGGGAGCAGAACGGCTATCACCACCGGGGCGACCCGTGGCACGAGCAGCGGTACGCGGGTGACTGAGGTGACGGACATGCACACTCCCTTCGTACCGCCGACCGCCTTCGCCGTCCCCGGCCGCATCGCCGTGAACAACCGCTCGGCTTCCCGGTGGCAGTCCGCCCTGATCACGGGGATCCGCCGTGAGACGCCCGCCGCCTCGACGTTCCGGCTCAAGGTGCCGGACTGGCAGGGACACCTGCCGGGCCAGCATCTGATGCTGCGGCTCACCGCCCCGGACGGGTACGTCGCCCAGCGCCACTACTCGCTGGCGTCCGCACCCGACGGGAGCGGCGAGATCGAGCTGACCCTCGACCACGCGCCGGGCGGCGAGGTGTCCGGGCATCTGCACACCGTCGCGGACGTCGGCGACACCGTGGAGGTGCGCGGCCCGCTGTCCGGCTTCTTCGCCTGGCCCGGGGACCGGCCCGCGCTGCTGCTCGGCGCGGGCTCCGGCGTCGTACCGCTGATGTCGATGATCCGGCACCACCGCCGCGCGGGACTGACCGTGCCGCTGCGCCTGATCGTCTCGGCGCGCACCCGCGCGGACCTGATCTACGCGGACGAGTACGGCGACGAGACCACGGCCGTCCTCACCCGCACCGAAGGCCGCCTGCACGCGGGGCACTTGGCGCCCCACCTCGGCGCCGGGCAGCCCGGCGGCGGCTGGGAGGCGTACGTCTGCGGCTCGAACGGATTCGCCGAGCACGCCTCGCGGCTCCTGGTGGACGGCGGGCAGCCGGTGGACCGGATCAGGATCGAGCGCTTCGGCTGAAGCCCCTGCCCGGCGACCTCGGCGGGGACATAATGAGCGCCGATACATCGGATGTCTCACGTCCACCGCACGAGGCGAGGTCGTCATGGCTGTCACGGACGAGGCCATCGAAAAGATCAAGGACATGATCCTCTCGGGTGCGCTGCGTCCCGGCGACCGGCTGCCCAAGGAGAGCGAACTCGCCGCGGGTCTCGGCCTCTCCCGCAACTCGCTGCGCGAGGCCGTGCGGGCGCTGTCCCTGGTCCGCGTCCTGGACGTGCGCCAGGGCGACGGGACGTACGTCACCAGCCTGGACCCGCCGCTGCTCCTTCAGATGCTGGGCTTCGTCGCCGACTTCCACCGCGACGACGCCGTCCACGAGTTCCTCGCGGTCCGCCGGATCCTGGAGCCCGCCGCCACCGCCCTGGCCGCCACCCGCATCACGGAGGCCGAGCTGGACGCCCTGGGCGCCCGCCTCGACGCGCTCGGGGCGGCACCGAGCACGGCCGAACTGGTGGCCTGTGACCTGGAGTTCCATCATGGCATCGGCCGGGCGTCCGGCAACTCGGTGCTGTGCTCCCTGCTCGACGGCCTCTCCGGACCGGCCACGCGGGCCCCCGTCCGCCGCGGCGCCGCCCGGGGGGACGCGGCCGGCCGCACCCTGCACGAGCACCGGGAGATCCTGGCGGCGCTGCGCCTCCGGGACGCCGAGGCGGCCCGGTCCTGGGCGACGGCGCACGTCGCGGGTGTGGAGCAGCGGTTCCGTTCCACCTCGTGCGTCATGCGTGACCGGTAGTTGACCTGGGCAGTGATCCCGGCACTCGGCGGCGCCAGGGGGCTGCGGAGGGCCCCGCGGGACGCCGTAAGGTTGGGGCGTACTTAGAGGAGAACGTCGGAAGGAGGCCTGGGTGATCGAGCTCGAGGGGGTACCCGAGCTGATCGACCCGGTCATGGTGGCCGCGTTCGAGGGCTGGAACGACGCCGGCGACGCCGCCTCCACCGCGGTCGCGCATCTCGACAAGGAGTGGAAGGGCGAGGTGTTCGCGGCGCTGGACGCCGAGGACTACTACGACTTCCAGGTCAACCGCCCCACAGTGTGGCTGGACGGCGGCGTGCGGAAGATCACCTGGCCGACGACCCGGCTCTCGGTGGTCCGCGTCGGCGGCGAGAAGCCGCGTGACCTCGTTCTGGTGCGGGGCATCGAGCCCTCCATGCGCTGGCGTTCGTTCTGCAACGAGCTGCTCGGGTTCGCCCATGAGCTGGGCGTGGAGCTGGTCGTGATCATGGGTGCGCTGCTCGGTGACACACCGCACACCCGTCCGGTCCCGGTCAGCGGTGTCACATCGGACCCGGATCTGGCGCGCACCATGGATCTGGAGGAGACCAAGTACGAGGGCCCCACGGGCATCGTCGGCATCCTCCAGGAGGCGTGCACGCACGCGGGCGTCCCGGCGGTCAGCCTGTGGGCGGCCGTGCCGCACTACGTGTCGCAGCCGCCGAACCCGAAGGCGACGCTCGCGCTCCTCAACCGCCTGGAGGACCTGATCGACCTCAGGATCCCCCTCGGCGAGCTGACGGAGGACGCGCGCGCCTGGCAGCTGGGCGTCGACCAGCTCGCGGCCGAGGACAGCGAGGTCGCCGAGTACGTCCAGTCCCTGGAGGAGGCGCGGGACACCGCGGAGCTCCCGGAGGCGTCCGGCGAAGCCATCGCGCGCGAGTTCGAGCGGTATCTCCGGCGGCGTGACGGCGGGCCCGGACAGGTCGCGGGGTCGGGCCCGGGATCCGCGGGTGGCCCCGGCCAGCCGGGTGCGCACGCCACGGACGGCGGCGAGGGCGCGGCCTATCTGCGCGACGCGCCGAGCGACCGCACCCGCCCGCCGAAGCCCCAGCCGCAGCCGCGCCCCGGGACGGGGCCGGACACCTCGAACACGCCGGACCCCCCGGACAAGTCCTCCGGCAAGAACGCCCGGAACGACGCCGGAAGCAAGCCGGACGGCAACGAGCCCGACGCCGGCAAGCCCGACGGCAGCAAGCCCGACGCCGGCAAGCCCGACGGCAACGAGCCTGAGAGCAGCAAGCCCGACAGCAGCACCGGTACCGGCAGCAACAGCAGCAGCGGCAATGACGGCGAAAGCGACGGCGCCAGCGAAGGCGATCGCGACAGCGGCAGCGGCAGCCGGAGCGACGCCACGACCGACGATTCCTCGTCAGAAGATTCCTCCGAGGACTGACCCGGCACCAGGTCCGGATTACGGCAAGTCGGCCGGGGCACACAGGGGCGACACCCGCGAGGGTGTCGCCCCTTCTCGTTGCCGGAGGCTCAGCTCATCACAACCGCCTCGTACGCCTTTGGCCGGTATAGGGCGTGACACGAGCTTCTTGATGAATTGCACACGGTTCCCAACTCAACTTCGTCTCAAACTCCGTTGGGCGAAAAGGGTCTGGACGAGTGGGCGTGGCGGTAGCAGGGTGTGCAGCGACCGGAAGGCAGGCGGGACGCGGGACTGAAGGGAGCGGTGAAGCGATGACCGATCAGGTGCAGCGGGGCAGCGACCCCGGGGGCAGTGGCCCGGGACCCGACGGCGCGGGGTTCACCTACCGGGCCACCGAGCAGGAACTCATTCTCGTGGCCCGGCCCGAGGCCCGGCTGCGCGCGCAGGAGCAGGGCGTCCGCTCGGCCACGGGCTCCGACGTGACCGCCCTGAACATGTTCCTCACCGATGAACAGCTCACCCTGGAACCGCTGTTCGGCAGCGAGGACCGGCTGCGGGCCGCGCTGCCCGAGCAGGCGGGCGACGTACCCGATCTGGCGCTCTTCTACCGGGTGCGGGGCGGCGAGGACCGCGCCGACGAGCTGCGTGCCCGGATGGCCGCGCTGCCGGGCGTCGACACCGCGTACGTGAAGCCGGGCGCCGTGCCCGCCGTGCTCGGCCCTGCCGGGCAGCAGAGCGGCACCGGCGAGCCGGACGAGAACCGGCGCCGCAAGGAGGGCATGCCTGTCACGCCGGACTTCAGCGGCCGACAGGGCTATCTGCGCCCGGCGCCCGAGGGCGTGGACGCGTACTGGGCCTGGCAGCGGCTCGGCGGTGGCGGCGACGGCGTGACCGTCATCGACGTCGAGGGCGCCTGGCAGCTCAGCCACGAGGACCTGACGGCGAAGCTCGCCGGCGTCGTGATCGGCACGCCCATACCGGACATCGCCTGGCGCAACCACGGCACCGCGGTGATCGGCGTCATCGGCGGCGACCGCAACACCTTCGGCGTCACCGGCATCGCGCCGGACGCCGTGACGGCGGCAGCGTCCTTCATGCCGTCCGGCACGGCGGCGACCATCCACGCCGCGGCGGACCGGCTCGCGCCGGGCGACGTCATCCTCATCGAACTGCACCGGCCGGGGCCGAAGTTCGAGTTCGAGGGGCGCGACGACCAGAAGGGGTACATCGCCCTCGAATGGTGGCCGGACGACTTCGCCGCGGTGCGCTACGCGACGGCGAAGGGCGTCATCGTCGTCGGCGCCGCGGGCAACGGCGCCGAGTCCCTGGACGACGCGGTCTACGAACGCCGTCCGGACGATTTCCCGTCCTGGTGGCGGAACCCCTTCAACCCCTCCAACCCGTCGTCCGACGCGGTCCTCGTGGGCGCGGGCGCACCGCCGCCCGGCACCCACGGCCGGGACCACGGCCCGGACCGCTCGCGGCTCGCCTTCTCCAACTACGGCGCGCGCGTGGACGCCCAGGGCTGGGGCCGCGAGACCACGACCACCGGCGGCTTCTGGAACCAGCCCGGCGACCTTCAGGGCGGCGTGGACGAGATCGCCTGGTACACGGACACGTTCTCCGGCACCTCCTCGGCCTCCCCGGTCGTCGTCGGCGCGGTCGCCGCGCTCCAGGGCATGCTCAAGGCCGCGGGCCAGCAGCCGATGACGTCGTCCCGGGCGCGCGCGGTGCTGCGGGCCACCGGATCGCCGCAGCAGGACGCGCCGGGCCGCCCCGCGTCCCAGCGGATCGGCAACCGCCCCGACATCAAGGCGGCGGTCACCAAGCTGCTGCCCGCGGCGGTGGGCTCGGGCCGCGCCGAACGCTACTGGGACGAGCTGATCCCCTACCCGCCCGAACTGCCGCCGCGGCTGCGTCTGTACGTGGCCGGCGAGTGGCGGAACCTGAACAACCCCACGCCCGAGATCCGCCAGGCGGTGCACGCCGCCTTCGGCGGAGGCTCACCCGACGTACGCGTGTGGTTCTCGGACGACGAGGTCGTGGGCCTGGTCGTCACAGGCTGAACCACGCGCGTCGCAACGCACCACGTCGCAACGCACCACAGTCGCAACGCACCACGTCGCAACGCACCACGGAAAGACATCAGTGACAGACCACTGAGCGACAGACCAATGACGGAAGGTGGCACCCGCATGAGCACCACTCCGCAATTGAGTCAACTGGGCCAGCAGCAGGGCCAGCAGTACGGTCCCCAGCAGGGCTACGGCCAGCAGCAGTACGGCCCGCAGCAGCACCAGCAGTACGGCCAGCAGTACGGTCAGCAGGGGCCGAGCACCGCACCGCCGCAGCAGGGCCAGTTCGGGCAGCAGGGCCAGCGGCAGTTCGGGCAGCAGGGCCAGTTCGGCCAGCAGCAGTACCCCGGCCAGCAGGGGCAGCAGCAGTACCCCGGCCAGTACAACCAGCCCGGCCAGTTCGGCCAGCAGCAAGTGCAGCAGATCCCGCCGCAACTGCGCCAGCAGCTGCAGCAGCTCGGCCAGCAGCAGCCGTTCCAGCAACTGCTCCAGCAGTTCGGGCAGCAGCAGGTCCCGCAGGCGCAGGCCCCCGAGGTCTCCACACAGGCGCTGGCCGGCGCTGTCGCCGAGAGCTTCTGGGACGTCGTCCAGCCGCTCCCCGGCCAAGCCTCCCTGCTGTACCTGCACGTCGACGGCGAGTGGCGCGTGTACGTCAACCCGAACGACCGCACCCGCGACCAGGTGCAGGAGGCGTTCGCGTACGGGCAGCCGGTGATCGGCTACTACGACACCAACAGCCCCGGCCTGCTGCTCGCGATCGTGATCACCAGGTGACGTCCGCGCACCGCTGAGCCGGACCGCGGAACCGCGGCGCCGGGCGGAGTCCTTCCCGCCCGGCGCCGCTCTTCACATCACGTCCCGGTCATCGGCTCACCGGACATCACGTCCCGGTCGGCGGCTTAACAGACGTCGCGTCCCGGTCGGCGGCTCACCGGCGCGTCGCGGCGCGGCCGACGCGCCGGCACGTCAGAGCGCGACGCCGAGGAGCGCGTCCACGGCGCGGGACACGACGCCCGGCGCGCCCTCGTCCGTGCCGCCGTCGGCGGCCTGCCGGGCGGCCCAGCGGTCGACGGCGGCGAGCGCGGCGGGCGCGTCCAGGTCCTCGGCGAGGGCCTCGCGGATCTCCTCGACGAGGGTCTCGGCCGCGGGCCCGTCGGGCCGGGACACGGCGGCGCGCCAGCGGGCGAGGCGCTCCACGGCGTCCTGGAGCACCTGGTCGGTCCACTCCCAGTCGGAGCGGTAGTGGTGCGAGAGCAGGGCGAGGCGGATCGCGGCCGGGTCCACGCCGTCGCGGCGCAACCGGGAGACGAAGACCAGATTGCCCTTGGACTTGGACATCTTGGCGCCGTCGAGACCGACCATCCCGGCGTGCACATACGCCTTGGCGAAGGGGTGTTCGCCGGTCAGGGCCTGCGCGTGCGAGGCACCCATCTCATGGTGCGGGAACGCCAGGTCGGAGCCGCCGCCCTGCACGTCGAAGCCCATGCCGAGGTGGTCGAGGGCGATCGCCACGCACTCGATGTGCCAGCCGGGCCTGCCGCGGCCGAGGGAGGCGCCGTCCCAGCTCGGCTCGCCGTCGCGGGCCGCCATCCACAGCATCGGGTCGAGCGGGTTCTTCTTGCCCGCGCGCTCCGGGTCGCCGCCGCGCTCGGCGGAGAGCAGCCGCATGGCGGCGGCGTCCAGGCCGGACACCTCACCGAAGTGCGGGTCGGACTCGACGGAGAAGTAGACGTCGCCGTCGAGCTCGTAGGCGGCGCCCATGTCACGCAGCCGCTCGACGAGCGGGACGATGCCCGGTATCGCCTCGACGGCGCCGACGTACTGCTGCGGCGGGAGCAGCCGCAGGGCGGTCATGTCCTCGCGGAACAGCGCGGTCTCGCTCTCCGCGAGGTCGGCCCAGTCCTTGCCGTCGCGCTTGGCACGCTCCAGGAGGGGGTCGTCCACGTCCGTCACGTTCTGCACGTAGTGAACCTGCCGCTTGGTGTCGAGCCACACGCGCTGCACGAGGTCGAACGCGTTGTAGGTCGCCGCATGACCCATGTGGGTCGCGTCGTACGGCGTGATGCCGCAGACGTAGATGCGGGCGACGGGACCGGGGTCGAGGGTGACGAGGCCACCGGTCGCGGTGTCGTGGATCCGGAGGTCGCGGCCCTTGCCGGGCAGGGCGGGTACCTCAGAAGCGGGCCAGGCATACATGCCTTGAGCGTAACCGGATGCGCCATCCACATACGACCCGGGGCAACGAGATCTTCCACAGGTTTGCGCTGCCCACGCAGGGGGCAGCGCCTTGTGCGCGCCTCGTGCGCCCCTGCTACACCGGCGGCCACGGAATGGCTACACCGGCGGCCACGGAATAGCCGGCCACTCCCCCGAGGGCGCCGGATGCCGTCCCGAGGCGAGCAGCGCGGCGACGCGTCCGCGCACCGCGTCCACCTCGGCGGGGGTCAGCAGCTCCCCGAGGCGCCCGGCGAGCGGTGCCCCGGCGGCGAGCGCCTCCCGCAGCGCGCCGAGCGCCGTGACCGCCTCGTCGGGCAGCTTCTCGCCCGCCCAGCCCCACAGGAGCGTGCGCAGCTTGTCCGCCACGTTGAACGTGACGCCGTGGTCGATGCCGAAGAGCCGCCCGTCGCGTCCGGGCAGGAGGTGCCCGCCCTTGCGGTCCGCGTTGTTGATCACGGCGTCGAGCACGGCGAGCCGCCGCAGCCGCGCGTCGTCCGCGTGCACGAGCAGCGCCGTCCGGCCCTCCTCCACCTGGGCGTACCCGATGGCCTTCCAGCCGTCGCCGGGCTCGTCGCCCTCGACGAGGGCGAGCAGTTCCGCACCGGCCCCGCCGTCGCCGTCCGCACCGCCCACGCCGTCGCCGGCACCCGGGGCCGGGGCGTCGTCCGTCCCCGGAGCCGCGCCGCCGTCGGTCCCGCCAGCCGCGGCGTCGTCCGCTTCCGGAGCCGCGGCGTCCGCGCCGTCCCCGGCCTCGATCCACAGCTGGACCATGCCCTCGCCGTAGGGCCCGTCCCGCAGCACGGTGGGCGGCACCAGCCCCCAGCCGAGCGCCTCGGAGACCTCGTAGGCGGCGACCTCCCGCCGGGCGAGCGTCCCGTCGGGGAAGTCCCACAGGGGGCGCTCCCCCGCCACGGGTTTGTAGACGCAGGCTGCGGTCTGCTCCTCGTACGCGATAGTGCAGTACAGCACCGCGTTCGAGGCCTCCCGGATCTGTCCGCGCACGGTCAGTTCACCGCGGGTGAGCAGTTCCACGGGGGTCACGCTCCCCGCCGGTATCCGTTCTGGCGCGGGCATACGTGTCCTTCCGGGTCGAGCGGGAGGCTGCACAGCGGGCACGGCGGCCGGCCCGCGTTCACGACGTCGAGTGCGCGCTTGGCGAAGGCCCTGGCCTGGGCCCCGGTCAGCCGTACGCGGAGCATCGGGGGGCCGTTCTCCTCGTCCTGCAGGAGCTTCTCCTCGGCCTCGGCGAGGTCCTCCTCGGAGTCCGCGTCCAGCTCGACCAGGGCCTGCGCCTCGACGATCATGCGCTCTTCGTCGCCGTCCCAGGCGAGCGCCATCGTGCCGACCCGGAACTCCTCCTCGACGGGCGCGTCGAGCGGAGCGCTGTCGGCGACCTCGGCGGGCGCCACCGCGGGCACGGCGGCGCTGCCCCCGCTGCGCCGGACGACCTCGTCGAGCAGTTCCTCCATGCGTTCGGCGAGCGCGGCCACCTGGGTCTTCTCCAGGGCGACGCTGGTCACGCGGACCCCCGCGGACGCCTGGAGGAAGAAGGTACGCCGACCGGGGAGTCCGACGGTTCCGGCGACGAAGCGTTCCGGCGGGTCGTAGAGGAACACCTGACGGGACACGTCCTGTCTCCATTGGAATCGACTGCATGTACTTGGCGTGACCACTGCACCCTACTGCGGGCGACGATCACGGTGCGCCCGCATCGCCCCCGACCTGAGCATCCGTGCTCGCGGGCGCGTCGCGCGGGGCCAGCGAACCGAAGTCCCCGGTGTCCCCGAGACGGACGAGGAACGGGCGCA
The DNA here is from genome assembly GCF_009755605.1 of Streptomyces typhae. Taxonomy (GTDB): domain Bacteria; phylum Actinomycetota; class Actinomycetes; order Streptomycetales; family Streptomycetaceae; genus Streptomyces; species Streptomyces typhae. Next base: position 14,595 of record NZ_WPNZ01000030.1, on the reverse strand, counting down.
GGCGCGTGTAGCGGATCGCCGTGACCGAACAGGGCTCCACGGAGATGCGCTGGAACAGATCCAGGTGCAGCCCGATGGCGTCGGCCACCAGGGACTTGATGATGTCGCCGTGGGAGCACATCAGATAGACGGCGTCGGCGCCGTGATCGCGCTCCACGCGCGCGTTCCACTCGCGTACGGCCTCCGCTGCGCGTGTCTGCATGGCGCGCATGGACTCGCCGCCGGGGAAGGCCGCGGCGGACGGATGCTGCTGTACGACCTCCATCAGGGGCTCGTCCGCGAGCTCGGCGAGCTTGCGGCCCGACCAGTCGCCGTAGTGGCACTCGCCGATGCGGTCGTCGGTGTGGACGTCGAGTCCGGGGCGGGCGGCGAGCAGCGGCGCCAGGGTCTCCTGGCACCGCTGGAGCGGGCTGGTGACGACCTCGGCAAGCGGCAGCGCGGCCAGTCGTCCGGGCAGCGCCGCGGCCTGCCCGGAACCCCGCTCGTCGAGGCCGACGCCGGGCGTCCAGCCGGCGAGCAGGCCCGCGGTGTTGGCCGTCGAGCGTCCGTGGCGCACAAGGATCAGCGTGGGCATGCGGGCCAGCCTAAGCGGTGGGCCCGCGGGGCCGGGCAGCCGTAGGCAGCACGCCAAGAGGACGCCGACCACGAAGGCGCCGGCCACGAGGACGCCAGCCGAGCGGGGCCTGCCGGGCGGGCGAACGCTGAGAGGGTGCGCGAGAAGACGCGAGGGTGCGTAAGAAGACGCGAGGGTGCGTAAGAAGCTGAGGCTGGGAACAATGCAGAACATGATCGTGGACTGCGCGAGCTACCGCCACGGCCACCGCACGGAAGGGCCGAAGGACTTCTCCGACGCCCTGGACGAGGCGCGGGCCACCGGGGACGCGTTCGTCTGGATCGGCCTGCACGAGCCGACGGCGGACGAGTTCGACCTGGTCGCCAAGGAGTTCTCGCTGCACCCCCTGGCGGTGGAGGACGCCCTGAAGGCCCACCAGCGGCCGAAGCTGGAGGTGTACGACGACTCCGTCTTCGTGGTCCTCAAGCCGGTGGTGTACGACCAGGACAACGACACCGTGTCGTCCGGGGAGCTCATGATCTTCATGGGCGACTCCTTCGTGGTGACGGTCCGGCACGGCCAGGGCGCGCCGCTCAGCTCCGTGCGCCACCGCCTGGAGGCGGAGCCCGACGTGCTCGAACACGGCTCGACGGCCGTCCTGTACTCCATCGCCGACGCCGTCGTCGACCACTATCTGGAGGTCGCCGCCGAGCTCCAGACGGACCTGGAGGTCCTGGAGGCGGAGGTGTTCTCACCGGACGTCGGCGGCTCGCGGAGCTCGGCGGCGCGGATCTACCAGTTCAAGCGCCAGATCCTGGAGTTCCGGCGGGCCACGGGACCGCTCGCGATGCCGATCGCGCGCCTCGCGGGCGTGAACCCCTACGGCCGCGCCGTGCCCTTCGTGGACGAGTCGGCGCAGCCGTATCTGCGGGACGTCAGTGACCACCTGACGCGCGTGAACGAGTCCGTGGAGGGCCTCGACCGCCTGGTCTCCGACATCCTCTCGGCGCATCTGGCGCAGATGAGCGTGCGCCAGAACGACGACATGCGGAAGATCTCCGCATGGGCCGCCATGGCCGCGGTGCCCACGATGATCGCGGGCGTGTACGGCATGAACTTCGAGCACATGCCGGAGCTGTCCTGGGGGTGGGCCTATCCGGCGGTGATCCTGCTCATGGCCGTCCTGGAGGTCGCCCTGTACCGCACGTTCAAGCGCCGGGGCTGGATGTAGGCTCTGGGGCTCCTCAGGTAGGCCCTGGGGCTCCTCAGGCGAACTCGGGTGCCGAGGTGGCCGGGCCGCCGAGGGCGTCGCGCCGCTGCGGCATCTTCAGGGACACCATCCGCCGCCAGCCGCCCACCCGCTCGAACCCGTGCAGGCCGTGGATGCCCGCCGCGAGCGTCCTCGCCTTGGTCGGGGACCAGCGCAGGATGCGGCCCATGTGCTCCATGACGGCGAGGCTGACGTCGCGGTAGACGCCGATCTCGACGAGCGCGCACTCGCGCAGCGTCCGCTGGATGGCGCGACCGTGTCCTGCGTACGCGAAGCGCAGCAGCTCCTCGTGGCAGTACGCCAGGTGGTTGTCCTCGTCGTTCGAGATCATCTTGACGGCCCTGCCGACCTCCGGGTGGTGCCCGAAGTACTTGCGGAGCATGTCCATCTGGTCGGCGGCGCGCTGTTCGGTGACGCGGCTGTGCGCGAGGTACGTGATGATGTCCTGCTCGGTGAGCGGCTCGTCGGCGCGGAGCTTCTCGTGGGCGAGACCGATACCGTGCCTCTCCAGGAGCATCGTGTAGTCGGTCTCGTGCGGCACTTCGACCGGTTCCAGGCCGCGCTTCCTCAAGAGCGCGTGGAAGATCCGCCCGTGCTTGTCCTCGTCGGCACCGTGCCGGGCGATCTTGGGCGCCAGCAGGCGCCGGCTGTCCGGAACGAGCGCGGCGATGCGCCCGTTCTCCCAGCCGCCCTGGGCCTCACCGCTGGCCGCGATGGAGCAGAACAGCCGGAACGACTCGTCGTTGTCGAGGATCTCCTGGAAGAGACTCCTGGCCGAAAGCATCGCAGGCACCTCCATGCCGTCACTGACCGCGCGGACCTCGCGAGAAGCGTGCGCGGACTTCCGCAAAGAACGAGTCAAATGCGCAGTGCGGCAGGAGGCAACACGTGTACGCGTCAGCTCCACCGAACGAAGGAACCAGCGGGCGGCAGAAAGGCTCGGACGGCCGAACGGGGCCCGGCGCTCCGGCCCGGACGGAGGGGCCCCGGAGCCGTAACCGGAGGGCTCGCCACGGCGTTGTGCTCGATGACGGCCGTGGCGGGGAAGACCCCCCGAGCCCCCACCACGGCCGCGAACACTCCGCCATGCGAGTCCAGCTCGCTACGCGATTCGAGCTCGCTACGGGATTCCGGCTCGGTACGCGATCCCAGCTCGGTACGCGATTCCGGCTCGCTATGCGATTCCAGCTCGCTCCAGGGCCTCGGTTCCCGCGCGCAGCGCCGCAAGCCGCTCGTCCAGCGTGAAGCCCGCGGGCGCCAGGGTGAGCGTGGTGACACCGACCTCCGCGTAGGCACGCATCCGGTCGGCGATGCGGTCCACGGAGCCGAGCAGCGTGGTGGAGTCGATCAGGGACTGCGGCAGTGCCGCGGCCGCGCCGTCCTTGTCACCGGCCAGATACTTGTCCTGGACCTCGGCGGCTTCCTTCTCGTACCCCATCCGCTGCGCGAGCTTGTTGTAGAAGTTCTGCTTCCTGCTGCCCATGCCGCCGACGTACAGGGCCGTGTACGGGCGGAACACGTCGGCGAGCGCCCGGATGTCGTCGGCGCCGTCCTTGCCGAGCGCCAGCGGCAGCGTCGGCACCACGTCGAAGCCCTCCATCGTTCTGCCCGCCTTCTCCCGGCCCGCGCGCAGCGGCCTCAGTGCGGTCTCCTCCAGGTGCTCGGCGGCCGGGAAGACGAGAAGCGCGCCGTCGGCGATCTCGCCGGTCTGCTCCAGGTTCTTCGGGCCGATCGCCGCGATGTACAGCGGGATGTGCTCGCGCTGCGGGTGGACGGTCAGCTTGAGCGGCTTGCCGGGACCGTCCGGCAGCGGCAGCGTCCAGTGCTCGCCGTCGTGGCTCAGCCGCTCCCGGGCCATGGCCTTGCGCACGATGTCGACGTACTCGCGCGTGCGGGCCAGCGGCTTGTCGAACCTGACCCCGTACCAGCCCTCGGAGACCTGCGGTCCCGAGACGCCGAGTCCGAGACGGAAGCGCCCGCCGGACAGCGAGTCGAGGGTCGCCGCCGTCATCGCGGTCATCGCGGGCTGGCGGGCGGGGATCTGGAAGATCGCCGAGCCCACGTCGATGTGCTCGGTCTGCGCCGCCACCCAGGACAGCACGGTGGCCGCGTCCGAACCGTAGGCCTCGGCCGCCCAGCACACCGCGTAGCCCAGCTTGTCGGCCTCTCTGGCGACGGCGAGGTTGTCCGCGTCCATCCCCGCGCCCCAGTAGCCGAGGTTGATCCCGAGCTGCATGGCCGAATCCCCTTACCCGTGAGTAACGTTCTGGTTCCGGGGACTGTAGCGCGCGGGCGGGGCTTCCGTCAGGGGCGCTTGCCCGTACGGGTGGCCGAGTTGTCCACAGTCGATGGTTTGTCCACACGCCCGCCCGGTGTGGATCTGTGGCCGATAATCTCGCGGCCATGGAGCAGAGGCATCTCGGCCGAACAGGTCTGCGCGTGTCCCGGATCGGGCTCGGCACTCTCACGTGGGGACATTCCGACGAGCTCGGTGAGAACGACGCCGCCGACCTGCTGAAGGTCTTCTGGCAGGCGGGCGGCACCCTCGTGGACACGGCCGACGTGTACGGCGACGGGGAGGCCGAGTACCTCCTCGGGCGGCTCGTCGAGCGCCTCGTGCCGCGGCGCGATCTGGTCATCGCGACGAAGGCGGGCAGTGTGCCCGACCCCTTCCGCCGCTTCGACGGCTCGCGCGGCCATCTGCTGTCCGCCCTCGACGCCTCCCTGGCCCGCCTCGGCACCGACCACGTCGACCTGTGGCAGGTCCACGCCTTCGATCCCGACACGCCCCTGGAGGAGACCCTCCAGGCCCTGGACATCGCCGTCAGCAGCGGCCGCGCGCGCTACGCGGGCATCTCGAACTTCAGCGGCTGGCAGCTCGCCAAGGCCGCGACCTGGCAGCTCGCGGCGCCAGGCACCCGCACCCGCCTCGCCAGCACGCAGATGGAGTACTCCTTGCTCCAGCGCGGCGTCGAACGCGAGGTGCTGCCCGCGGCCCTCGACCTCGGCGTCGGCCTGCTGCCGTCGTCCCCGCTCGGCCGCGGTGTCCTGACCGGCAAGTACCGCAACGCGACACCCGCCGACTCGCGCGGCGCGTCCGAGCAGTTCGCGCCGTTCGTCGAGCCGTATCTCGACGACGCCGCGAGCCGGGTCGTGGACGCCGTCGCGATAGCGGCGGACGGCCTCGCCGTCACGCCTCTGCAAGTGGCGCTCGCCTGGGTGCGCGACCGCCCCGGAGTGGCCGCCCCGATCGTCGGCGCGCGCAACGCGCAGCAGCTCACGGCCGCGTTGTCAGTGGAGACCCTTAGTCTTCCTGACGAGATCTGCCGGGCCCTCGACGACGTGTCGGCGCCCGTGCACCGCTACCCAGACCAGGACTGGAGCACGCTGTGAGTACGGAGTCCGCCGCCGCGGAGGTCGCCGAAGCCGAGGCCCGGGAGGCCGGGGCCCCGGGCCAGGCAGAGGGGACCGCACCGGAAGCCGGGGGTGCGGGGGGCCCGCGGGGGGTCGAGGACTCTGGGGGCGGGGACCCCGGAGGCGAGGACTCCGAGGCCGGGGACTCCGAGGGCGGCGTGGCCGAGGCTGGGGACGGGGCAGAGGTGGCCGGGGCCGACGCGGAGGATGCCGTCGCCGGTGCCGACGCCGACGGTGGGGGCGCCGGAACTGCCGAGGAAGGCGAGGGCGGCGAAGCGAGCGGCGAAGGGGACGGGGAGGCTGCGGCTTCCCTGTCCGAGGCTGAGGCCGAGTTGGCCGCGCAGCGGGAGCTGCGGGAGCGCATCGAGGAGCGCAAGGCCGCCAAGAAGGGCCCGGTCGCGGCCGGTACGGCGCTCCAGGGCACGGCCGCCGACCTGCTGGCGGCGGTGCGTGCCGTGGAGAGCGGCGAGAAGCCCGTCGCCTCGGCGTTCCACGAGCCCGAGGCGGCCGCGCCGCGCAGGCCCGCCCCGGCCCCCGAGCCGGCCCGCCGCCCGGTGTCGGAGGCGTCCGCCGCCGTCGCCGAGCCCGCGGCGGAGACCGTCGAGGCCGTGTCGGCCGTGCTGACGGAGGGCGGGGCTCCCGCGGCGCTCGCGGCCCGCACCGCGGCGGTGCTCGGCGAGGGCGCGGGCGACGTGCTCCGCGCCGACCCCTGGCAGCTGCTGCGCGTGCCCGGGACGCGCCTGGAGCAGGCCGACGGTTTCGCGCGGGCGCTCCTCGGCCCGGACTGCGGCCCGGGGGACGAGCGCAGGGGCACCGCTCTCACGGTGTGGCTGCTGGACCAGGCCGCGCTCGCCGGGCACACGGCGCTCACGTCGGCCGCGCTCGGCGCCGCCCTCGGGCAGCGCGGGGTGCCGGATCCGGAGGCGGCGCTGGAGCGCGCCGTCGCGGACGGCGAGGTGCTCGTCTTCCAGGACGCGCTGGACGCGGGCCCCGGAGCTGTCCCGGCCCCCCGCGCCACGAGCGGTGAGAACGCCGAGGGTGCCGAGGAAGAGGAAGTGGCGGTGCCGGTCCAGGTCCTGCTCGGCCTAGAGCAGTACGCCCTCGCGGAGGAGAGCCTGGCCGACGGCCTCGCCCGGGTCCTGAACTCCCTGCCGAAGGAAGACGCTCAGGGCCCCTCCGCCGCCGAGTGGGAGACGGCGGCGAGCCGGGCCTCCGGCTCCGCGGCCGAGCTGATCCGCGCCGTCGCCGGACACGGCCTCGTGCTGCACACCGGCGGCGAGGAGGCCCGCGCCGAACCCGCCGCCCTGCTGACGGCGGCCCGCGCGCTGGGCCTGCGGGTGTGCGCGGCCGCACACGGCCCGGACGGCCGGCGGAGGCTCGCGGAACGCCTGGGCGGCGACGCGGACGGCGCTGGTGACTCCGACCGGCCCGGTGACGGAGAGGCCTCCGACGCGGCCGTCACCGTGGCCGGGCTGCTCTCCGGGCGCCAGGGGCCGGGGCGCGACGCGGACGGCGCGTTCGCCCTCGACCTCCTCGTGGTCCTGGACGCCCCCCAGCTCGACGTGGAGACGGCCGCGACGCTCGTCGAGTCACTGCCGGACGGGGCCAGGCTGGTGCTCAGCGGCGACCCGGGCGTGCTGTGGTCGGCGGGGCCCGGCAGGGTGTTCGCGGACCTCCTGGCGGCCCGCTGCTGCCCGCAGGTCGTCTCGCGCACCCCGGACCCGGGCCCCCTCGGCGAGCTGGTCTCCGGCATCGGCGTGGGCGAGCTGGTCCAGGTCGAGGCGCCCGGTAAGGAGGTCGTGATCGTCCCGGTGCGGGACGCGGCCGACGCCATCCACCGCACGGTGCAGCTGGTCGCGGACTCGGTGCCGCGGGCCATCGGCGTACCGGCGGAGCAGACGCAGGTCATCACGCCCGGCCACGGCGGGGCGGCGGGCACGCGGGCGCTGAACACGGCGCTGAAGGAACGGCTCAACCCGGGCCCCGGCCGGTTCGGCGGCTTCGACCCGGGCGACCGCGTCGTCTACGCCCCGGTGCCGGGTCGCACGGCGTTCGGCCGGGTCGTCGGCGCCGACCCGCAAGGGCTGCGCCTGGACTGCGAGGGCGCCTCCGTCGTCGTACCGAAGGACCGGGTGGAGCAGGCGGTGCGGCACGCCTGGGCCGCCACCGCACATCAGGCGATGGGCCGTCGCTGGCCCGCGGCGGTGGTGGTCCTGCCGGGCGACGCGGCCGCGGCCCTGACCCGGCCGTGGATCTACTCGGCGTTCGGCCGGGCCGAGCGTCATCTGTCGGTGGTGCAGGGTGTCGCCCAGGCGCTGCCCCAGGCGGTCGCGGAGCGGCCCGCCAAGGAGCGCACGACCCGGCTGCGGACGTTGCTGCGCCCACAGCAGCCGCAGGCGGAAAGCTAGACCGGCCCACCGGCCCGCCAGACCGCAGGCCCGCCAGCCCTCAGTGCTGTGCCCGTGGTGCCGTCCACCAAGACGGGACCACGGGCACAGCCCACACCTCTCAGGCGCCATGCGGGCACCGGCACCGGCATCGGCGCTGGGCCCCGACCCGGTCAGAACCGACCCGGACCGACGCAACCCGGACCGGACCGCCCCGCCTCGCCCCGGACCGGACCGGCACCAAAGCCTGTGCGCTAGCCGACGCCCCCGCTCTTCCCCCGCTCGACGACCTCGATGTCATCCGTTCCGTCGGCGTCATCGGCGTGGTCGGTCTCATCGGTGTCGTCGGTGCCATCGGCGTCGTCGAGGTCGTCCTCCAGGGGCACGACCTCGTCCGGATCGAAGAGTTCGGCGTCGATGTCCGGATCGAGGTCGGGATCGAGGTCCGGGTCGAGATCGGAGTCGGCGTGCCCGCGGGTCCGCGCCGGGCGCGCCCCCCTGTCGTCGGCCTCGTCGAGGCCGTCGGTCTCGTCGTCGAAGACCGCGCTGACGTCGAAGCGGCAGACCACACGCTGAGTGTCGGGCTGGTCGAAGGGCGACTCCAGCCACTCCCCGGGCTCGGCGGGCTCGTCCGCGGCGGTGACCCACAGCGTGGAGTCGCCCTCCTCGAGGCCGAACTCCTTGTGCCGGGAGGCGATCTCGTCGGGTTCGAACTCGCCGAAGAGGAGTCCGAGCGCACCCGGCACGGTGCCCGCGAGGCGGTCCGACTCGGCGTCGTCGTCCGCGGCCTCGACCCGCTCGGCCTGGGCGATGAGCCGCTGCGGCTCCACGACTGCGTAGTCCCGCCGGATCAGCACGCTCAGGGCGTTCGGCCCCGCGGGCCCCTGGTACGGCGGCAGGGCGTCCTCCGCCCCCGGGATCTCGAAGGGGGTGACCTCGTCGTACCGGTCGTAGAGCAGTTCGTCGTACGCCTCAGCGGCGGCGGCCAGCTCGTTGAACGCCTCATAGACGTCGGGATCGTCCTCGCCCGACCTGCGTTCGACCGTCGCAAGGTGGCGGTCGAGCGCGGTCTTGACCGCCTCGGCGGCGGCGCGTACCTCGGCAGCGGTGGGCTGCGCAGCATCAGACATAGTGCAGACGCTATCCGTACCGGGCCGGTGCCCGCACAATAGATGCGATGCCGGAATACGAATTTGTCGACGTGTACGTTCCGCGCGGGGTGTCCCGTAAGGAGGCCACTCGTCTGCTGACCGACCACGCAGAGTACGGACACTGGGAGTTGGACCGTCTCAGCCTGCATGCCGACGGCAGTCGTCGGGTGCGGCTGCGGCGGCGCATCATCCGCCAGGTGCGAGCCACTTGGTGACGTGCGGCCGGACGGAGGCGCGGATCGCCGGACGGAGCGTCCGACGGGCCCGGTCGCCGGGCCGACGGCCGGGCGGCTCGTCGGTGTGCAAACGGAGCGGGCCCCGCGATCGCGGGGCCCGCTCCGTTGTGCCCGACGGCCGGAGCACGGTCAGAGGACCGGCACCCGCCGCCGCGTGCCGGGCGCGCCGACCGGCGGCCCGCTCACGTCAGGCACGTGCCCTCCGGTAGAGGACGGTGCCCGCGAGCAGCATGCCCGCGCCCACCGGGAGCGCGACGCCGAGCGGCAGGGTGCCGCCGGTCTGCGCGAGCTGGTCCTTGCCCTCGGGCGGCACGACCATGTGGGCGACCGGCGTGTTCGCGTCGCCCGCCCGGTCCGGCTGCTCCCCCGCGGGCTTGTCCGGCGAGCCGGGCTGCTCGGGCTTGACCGGGGTCTCCGGGTTGCCGGGGTTGCCCGGCTCCCCCGGGTTGCCCGGGTTCCCCGGCTCACCGGGGTTGCCCGGGTTGCCGGGCTCACCGGGCTCACCAGGGTTACCGGGCTCTCCCGGCTCACCGGGGTTGCCGGGCTCACCGGGTTCACCGGGGTTGCCCGGCTCTCCCGGCTCCCCGGGCTCCCCGGGCTCCCCGGGCGGGTTGGAGCCGTGGTCGTGGCCGGACTCGTTGGTGCACTCGTTGGCGAGGGCGGGGTTGCCGACGCCGACCACGCTGACGCTGTTGCCGCAGACGTTCACGGGGACGTCCACCGGCAGCTGGATGTTGTTGCCGGAGCCCACACCGGGTGAGCCGCTGGCGTGCCCGTCGGCTGTGGAGCCGCCGCCCGAGGGCTTGCCGCCGTGGTCGCCGCCGTGGTGGCCGCCGGATTTGTTGGCACAGCTGTTGCCCATCGCGGGGTTCAGGAGCCCGACGACGTTCACGGTGTTCCCGCAGACGTTGACGGGGACGTTCACGGGAAGCTGGACGGAATTGCCCGACAGCACTCCGGGAGAGTCCGAGCTGCCGCCGCGGGCGTTCGAGTCGGCCTGGGCGTAACCACCGGTGACCGCGAGCACGCCGGTGGCGGCCGCAACGGTGATCAGGCCTTTGCGCGTGACCTGTCGCATAGCTTGTTCCTGCCTTGCCTTCCGGAAATGCGCACGGGCCCAGTGCGCCGTGCGCCCAATGCCCGTCGGCCCCGGAGTGCTCCATGGGCACTCCGGGGCCGACGGACTGCACGCCCCAAAGGGGCGAGACCCCTCAAGAAGCGAACCCCTCAGGGCGCTGGGCCCTTTACGGGGTGAGGCCCCTCACGGGGTGAGGCACAGCGGCGTCACTTGTTGACGCAGTAGTTCCCGAAAGCCGGGTTGAGCACCCCGATCACGGAGATCGTGTTGCCGCACGCGTTCACCGGCACGTGCACGGGAACCTGCACGGTGTTGCCCGAGACGACGCCCGGGGAGCCCACAGCGGCGCCCTGCGCGCCGGCGTCGGCGGAAGCGATGCCCGCACCCGCGAGCAGCAGTCCACCGGTGGCTACCGCAGCCGCGACGACCTTCTTGATCATTTTTCCTCCTAGTTGGCAATGCGATCCCAGCCGCGGACCGCACCACCTGTAACGAGGGGGAATGGTGGGGGCTACGTGGACAAACCTGCTTTCACTCGTTCCGGTCAACTGCGCACGCGCAGGCGATTGTTGAAGGCCCGTACCGGACCGAAGTCCGGACCGGGCCGAAGTCCGGACCGGCCGCCCGCCGTCAGGACGCGTCGATGAACCGGTCCAGGACCCGCACGCCGAACTTCAGACCGTCCACCGGCACCCGTTCGTCGACGCCGTGGAACATGCCCGCGAAGTCCAGCTCCGGCGGCAGCTTCAGCGGCGCGAAGCCGAAGCCCCGGATGCCGAGGTCGTCGAAGGACTTGGCGTCGGTGCCGGCCGAGAGCATGTACGGGACGGCCCGTGCGATCGGGTCCTCGGCCTGGAGCGCCGACTGCATGGCGTCCACGAGCGCGCCGTCGAACGTGGTCTCCAGGGCCTTGTCCGCGTGCACGTCCTCGCGCCGGACGTTCGGACCGAGGATGCGGTCGAGGTCGGCGAGGAACTCTTCCTCGTACCCGGGCAGGAATCGGCCGTCGACGTGCGCGGTGGCCTGCCCCGGGATCACGTTCACCTTGTAGCCGGCGCCCAGCTGCGTCGGGTTCGCGGTGTTCTGCAGCGAGGCGCCGATCAGTTTGGCGATGCCGCCGAGCTTGGCGAGCGTGGCGTCCATGTTCTCCGGGTCGAGCTCGGTGCCGAGGGCGTCGCCCAGCTCGTCGAGGAAGTGCCGCAGCGTCTTGGTGACACGGATCGGGAACTTGTGCCGCCCGAGCCGCCCGACGGCCTCCGACAGCTCCGTGATCGCGTTGTCCTTGTGGATCATCGAGCCGTGGCCGGCGGTGCCGTCCACGGTGAGCTTCATCCAGTGCATGCCCTTCTGGGCGGTCTCGACGAGATAGAGGCGCAGGTTCTCGTTGACCGTGAAGGAGAAGCCGCCGACTTCGCTGATCGCCTCGGTGACGCCCTCGAAGAGCTGCGGGTGGTTGTCCACCAGGTGACGCGCGCCGTACGTGCCGCCGGCCTCCTCGTCGGCGAGGAACGCGAGCACTATGTCGCGCGGCGGCTTGCGGCCGCTGCGCAGCCGGTCCCGGACGACCGCGAGGGTCATCGCGTCCATGTCCTTCATGTCGACGGCGCCCCGGCCCCACAGGCACCCGTCCGCGATCTCCCCGGAAAAGGGGTGGTGCGTCCAGTCCTGGGCATTGGCCGGTACGACGTCCGTGTGGCCGTGGATGAGCAGCGCGGGCCGCGAGGGGTCCTCGCCCTCGATGCGCGCCACGGTGGAGGCACGTCCCGGATGCGATTCGAAGATCTGCGGTTCGAGCCCCACCTCCGCGAGCTTCTCCGCGACGTACTCGGCCGCCTTGCGCTCCCCCGGGCCCGAGTGATCCCCGTAGTTGCTGGTGTCCATCCGGATCAGGTCCCGGCACAGGTCGACGACCTCGTCCTCACCGGTGACGGCCCGCGCCCCGTTCGCCCTGCCGCCCGTGGTCGGCTCGCTCACGCTGTTCCTCCCGCTGTTGCACTTACGGTCCCTCCCATCCTCCCGCGCCGTGCCCCCGGGCCCAAGGCCCGACGCCGCTCGTCATACGCCGTTCACCCCCGGGGCCCGTGTGATCAGGGGCCCTCGAATGTTTGCTATGGTTTTCCACGTCGCCGCGGGAAACCGCGACAGACCACCGGTCCGGGTGGCGGAATGGCAGACGCGCTAGCTTGAGGTGCTAGTGCCCTTTATCGGGCGTGGGGGTTCAAGTCCCCCCTCGGACACCGACTGGTAGCCCACGGGTTGCCGAAGAGTGCTGGTCGAGATACATCTCGACCAGCACTTTCTGTTTCCCGGAGTCGTAGGTGAGGGCGAGCCCGAGCTGACGGTAGATCTCCGCCTTGTCCGCGGCTTCTGCCTGGCGGACGACGGCGGCCAGGTCGCTGATGGAGCGTACGAGCCGGGCGATCTCGTCTCGGGTCATCCGGGAGCCGGGGCCTTGGGGCGTGGTGCGCAGTCCGGCTTCGGCGCGGGCTTTGCGGGCCTGTGTCTCGGTGATCCATTGGGTGACGAGGGCGGGGTCGGCGCCGGCTTCGAGCGCTGCCCGGTGGGCAGCGAGTTTGGCGTCACAGTCGGCGATCACTGTCCGGGCGGCTTCAGTGGCACCTTTCTCATCGTTGGCGAGGGGCGCGGCACCGGCCATCAGGTCGACGGTGTCGTCGAGGCGGTGCGGCAGGAACACTTTGCTCAGCCATTCGTCGAGCGGTGGGAGGATCCACGTCTCGCGCAGGTAGACGTTGCGGGGGTGGTGGATGTTGTTGGCGAGGGCGTACTCCTCGGGGAAGCGGCATCGGTAGTACGCCTCGTCGTGCGCCCAGTGCCCTTGCATCTTGCGCCCGCACAGGGCGTGGGTGAGTGCGCCCCGTAGGACGTAGAGGTTCTGGGTTCGTGCGACTCCGTGGGCGGGTCCGGTGCGGGTGCGGGAGGCGAGGATGTCCTGGGCCTGGGCGAAGATCTCGTCATCGATGAGGGGGGGGTGTGCGCGATGCGCTGGGAGACGAGCCATTTGTCTTTGGTGTTCCAGCGCAGCGTGGTGGTGTAGCCGAGGGTGACGTCCTCGGTGTCCAGCAGGCTTTCGTGTTTGTGCTGTCGATTCCAGACCTGGCGGCCGGTGTAGCGGGGGTTGGTGAGGATCGCGCGGACGGCGCTCTTGGACCAGGCCCGTGTGTCGCGGTGCGGGTTGCGTGCCGGGTCGTGTGCGGAGGGGCTGGGGATCTGGTCGCGGGTCAGGCCTTCGGCGATGGCGAAGATCCCGAGCCCGCGCAGGTACTCGGTGAAGATCCGTACGACGACGGGAGCGGCTACGGGGTCGGGTTCCAGGCCGTGCAGACGCTTGCCGGTGGCGGCCTTGCCGGGGTTGGGGTGCGGGCCCCGGTCGGCGAGCCGATAGCCATGAGGAGGGCGTCCGCCGAGGTAGCGGCCTTCGACGAGGGTCTGCGAGGCCATGGCGGAATGCACACGGATCTTGATGCGGTTGCGCTCGCCCTTCGACATCCCGCCGAAGACGGACATGATCAGGTCGTGCGCTTCGTTGTCCGGGTCGATGGCTCCGCCGACCTCCGGCACCCACAACGGGACGCCGTAGTGAGTGAAGAGCGGGAACGTGTTGCCGAACTGCGTTCCGTAGAAAGCACGTTGTGGTTCACCGATCACGACCGCGTCGAAGCCGCGCCGCGGGTCGGCCAGCGCGGCCAGGAGCGCCGAGGCCCTCGGCCGCCGTTTCCAGGGCAGGGCGCGGGTCTCGCCGATGTCGAAGTATTCGGCGACGATGACACCCCCGAGCGGTTCGATCAGCGTTTGGGCCCGGCCGAGCTGCCACAGACGCGACGCTTCGGGGTCCTGCTGGTCTTCGGTGGACACACGCCCGCAGAAGGCGAATCTCATGCCCTGGCTCACGGCTGCAGGTGGTACGGGCGGAGTCTGGTTCCAGGCAAGCAACCAGGAGGGGAGATCATCGTGGGGCGTCACCGTGGTGCTCTTCCTGCTGGTGGCCGATGTGGTCGTCCAGGGATAGCTCGGCTCTGGGAAGAGAGCCAGTCCGCGCGAGATGACGCTTCACCATGCGAAGAAGCACTGCGGCAGCTGACGGGGTCAGCTCGGGGCCCTGCCCGGGGACGACGACCTGAATGACAGCGGATTCTTCCTCGCAGCGGCGAGGCCGGCTCACGGGCCGGCCCTCGGGCAGCGGTCCCGCGCGGTCTCCTGGCAGCCGGGAGCGCAATCGCTGGCCCTGGACAGCAGGGTCTTCATAGCGTGTGCGGCTTGGTGGGGGACGACGCTGTTGCCGAGGAGCCGGAGTTGAACCGCGCGGGAGAGGTCGGGGCGCCGGTGACGTGGCCGTCTAGGTCGTGTCTTCAATTGATCTTGTGTGCTGGATCATGGTCGGGTGATACGTCGCCATGAACTGTCCGATGCCGAGTGGGAGTTCGTCCGGCCGCTGCTGCCTGTGTCCTTGCGGGGGCGGAAGCGGCTGGACGACCGAAGGGTCCTGAA
>NZ_WPNZ01000003.1 GCF_009755605.1 Streptomyces typhae | reverse complement strand
AGGCTCCCAGTAGACGACTGGGTTGATAGGCCAGATATGGAAGCCCTGTGAGGGGTGGAGTTGACTGGTACTAATAGGCCGAGGGCTTGTCCTCAGTTGCTCGCGTCCACTGTGTTGGTTCTGAAACCATGAACAACCGTCGTAGCCTTTTGGTCACGGCTCCGGTTGACAGTTTCATAGTGTTTCGGTGGTCATAGCGTGAGGGAAACGCCCGGTTACATTCCGAACCCGGAAGCTAAGCCTCACAGCGCCGATGGTACTGCAGGGGGGACCCTGTGGGAGAGTAGGACGCCGCCGAACTCATTTTGAGAGAAAACCCCCGCACCTCACGGTGCGGGGGTTTTCTGCGTTGTTGCCGTTATCGGCCATTTAGTTATCGGCTACTTACGGCGGGCGTTGAGACGAGCCGCCTGGCGTGTCAGATGCGCGCGTTCGGCAAGGTTCGACGCTTTCTCTGCGGCCTCGCTGTACAACCTGGCTGCCAGCATCACATCGCCGTCGCGTTCGTGCAGGTACGCCGCCACCGCGGCATAGCGGGACAAGGAATCGTCCAGCGCTTCGAGCGCTGCCAGGCCGGCGCGCGGGCCGTCGGCCTCACCGACGGCCACCGCCCGGTTCAGCCGGACGACGGGACTGTCGGTCAACCGAGCCAGCTCGTCGTACCACTCGACGATCTGCACCCAGTCGGTCTCCTCGGCGGCAAGCGCGTCCGCGTGCAGGGCCGCGATGGCGGCCTGGGCCTGGAACTCGCCGAGGCGGTCGCGGGCGAGAGCCGTCTGCAGGATCGCGATGCCCTCGGCGATCGACCCGGTGTCCCACAAGCTGCGGTCCTGCTCGGCGAGCGGCACCAGACCCCCGTCCGGTGCCACCCGGGCAGCGCGGCGGGCGTGGTGGAGCAGCATGAGGGCGAGGAGCCCCGCCACCTCGGGGTGGTCGATCGAGGCCGCCAGCTGCCTGGTGAGGCGGATGGCCTCGGCGGCCAGGTCGACGTCACCGGAATAGCCCTCGTTGAAGACCAGATACAGGACACGCAGCACCGTGGCGACATCGCCGGCCCGGTCCAGACGTACGCCGGAGACGGTGCGCTTGGCCCGGCTGATGCGCTGAGCCATGGTTGCCTCGGGCACCAGGTAGGCCTGGGCGATCTGGCGGGTCGTCAGGCCGCCTACTGCGCGCAGCGTGAGCGCGACCGCGGACGACGGTGTCAGCGAAGGGTGGGCGCACAGGAAGTAGAGCTGGAGCGTGTCGTCCACCGAAGGCGTGGGGCCTGGGTCCGGTTCCTCGTCGACGAGGTCCTCACGCCGACGGCGGGCGACGTCCGCCCGGGTCGCGTCGAGGAACCGGCGCCAGGCCACGGTGACCAGCCAGCCCTTCGCGTCCCGCGGCGGGTCGGTGGGCCAGACGCGGACGGCCTCGACCAGCGCGTCCTGGACGGCGTCCTCGGCCGCCGCGAAGTCGGCTCCGCGACGGACGAGGACGCCGAGCACACTCGGCGTGAGGCTCCGGAGGAGGGTGTCGTCCACTTCGGCAGTCACCGGGTCGTCACTCCGTAGTCGGTCTGTAGTCGAGCCGTAGTCGGGCCGTAAGGGGGGTGCGGCCGTCACTCCGTGATGGTGGGCGGGTTGCTGTAGAAGGGGCGCAGCTCGAGCCATTCGTGGATGGGCTTGCCGCCCGCTCCGGGGGCGGCGGACAGTTCCCCGGCGAGTTCGACGGCCCGTTCGTAGCTGTCGACGTCGATCACCATCCAGCCGGCGATGAGGTCCTTGGTCTCGGCGAACGGGCCGTCGGTGACGGGCGGGCGGCCCTCGCCGTCGTAGCGGACCCAGGTGCCCTCGGGGGCGAGCGCCTGGCCGTCGACGAACTCGCCGGTCCCCTCCAGGCGGGCCGCGAAGTCGTGCATGTACTTCATGTGGGCCGAGACCTCCTCCGGCGTCCACTGGTCCATACAGACGTCGTTCACCGGGGCCGGGGCGCCGCGGTAGTGCTTGAGAAGCAGGTACTTGGCCATGGTGCTCTCCTCGGTTCTCGTGCGACCCATCTTCGTCGCGTTCAGAGCGGGGACGGAGCCGATCACGGGTTCTCGACAGCACCGCCGAGATTCTCTTCGGAAACTTTCCTCAGAGGCGGCCGGCCGCCTTCATGGACAGGTAGGCGTCCGCCAGCGCGGGCGCCAGGTCGTCGGGGGTGGCGTCCACGACTGTCACGCCGTACCGGGTGAGCTGTTCCGCGGTACGGCGGCGCTCCGCCTGGGCCTGGGCCGCGGCCGCGGCGTCGTACACGGCCTCCGCCGAACCCCGGGCCCCGGCCATCTCCGTGATGTGCGGGTCGGCGACCGAGGCGACGAGGACGGTGTGGCGCTGGGTGAGCCGGGGGAGCACCGGCAGCAGGCCCTCTTCGATGGGGGCCGCTTCCAGGCTGGTGAGCAGGACGATCAAGGAGCTGCGGGGAGCGGCGCGCAGCGCGGTGGCGGTCAGGCCGCGGGCGTCCGTCTCGACGAGTTCGGGCTCCAGCGTGGCCAGGGCGGTCACCAGCGAGGGCAGGACGTCGCCTGCCGCCTTGCCCTGGACCAGGGCGCGTACCCGGCGGTCGTGGGCGAGGAGGTCGACGCGGTCCCCGGCACGCGAGGCGAGGGCGGCGAGGAGGAGGGCCGCGTCCATGGACGCGTCGAGGCGCGGGGCGTCGCCGACCCGGCCCGCGGAGGTGCGGCCGGTGTCGAGGACCAGGAGGATGTGGCGGTCGCGTTCGGGGCGCCAGGTGCGGACGGCCACCGCGGACTGGCGGGCGGTGGCGCGCCAGTCGATGGAGCGGGTGTCGTCCCCGGGGACGTACTCGCGCAGGCTGTCGAACTCGGTTCCCTGACCGCGGATCAGGACGCTGGTGCGGCCGTCGAGTTCCCGCAGGCGGGCCAGTTTGGACGGGAGGTGCTTGCGGCTGGTGAAGGGCGGCAGGACACGGAGTGTCCAGGGGACGCGGTGGCTGCCCTGCCGGGTGAAGAGGCCGAGAGGCCCTCGCGAGCGGATCGTGACGCGGTCGGCCCGGTGGTCGCCGCGACGGGTGGGGCGCAGGCGGGTGGTGAGGCGGCGGCGCTCCCCGGGCGGTACGTCCAGCCGGTTCCTGGAGGCGGTCACCTCGGTGCCCGGCTGCCAGCTGCTCGGGGGCCAGGCGTCGCGGAGTTCGCCGCGCAGCGGGCGGGCCGTGGGGTTGGTGACGGTGAGCTGGACGTCCGCGGGTTCGCCGAGGCGTGTGGTGGTGTCGCCGGCACGGGTCAGCCGCAGTCGGCGTACGGGGGCGGCGAGAGCGAAGTCGCAGGCGCAGGCCAGGGCGAGCGGGACGTTGACGGCGAGGAACCCGGTCCAGGACGGCGCGACGACGCCCACGGGGAGCGAGCCGATGGCCGCCAGGAGGGCGGTGCGGCCGGTGACCGGCATCAGCGGGGTACCGGGACGTGCGCGAGGATCGCGGTGATGACGGAGTCGGCGGTCACGCCCTCCATCTCGGCTTCGGGGCGCAGTTGGACACGGTGGCGGAGCGCGGGCAGGGCGAGCGCTTTCACGTCGTCGGGGATGACGTAGTCGCGGCCCGTCAGCCAGGCCCAGGCGCGGGCCGTGGAGAGCAGTGCCGTGGCCCCGCGCGGGGAGACGCCGAGCGTGAGGGACGGCGATTCGCGGGTGGCGCGGCAGACGTCGACTACGTAGGCGGTGATTTCGGGGGAGACGGTGGTCTTGGCGACGGCGGCGCGGGCCGCTTCCAGGTCGTCGGGTCCCGCGACGGGGCGTACGCCGGCGGCGCGCAGGTCGCGTGGGTTGAAGCCGTCGGCGTGGCGCGTCAGGACGTCGATCTCGTCCTGCCGGGAGGGCAGCGGAACCGTCAGCTTCAGGAGGAAACGGTCCAGCTGCGCTTCGGGGAGGGGGTACGTGCCCTCGTACTCGACGGGGTTCTGGGTGGCGGCGACGAGGAACGGCTCGGGCAGGGGACGCGGGGTGCCGTCGACCGTGACCTGGCGTTCCTCCATCGCTTCGAGGAGGGACGACTGGGTCTTGGGCGGGGTGCGGTTGATCTCGTCGGCGAGCAGCAGGTTGGTGAACACCGGGCCCGGCTGGAAGGAGAACTCCGTGCTGCGGGCGTCGTAGACGAGGGATCCCGTGACGTCGCTCGGCATCAGGTCGGGGGTGAACTGGACGCGCTTGGTGTCGAGTTCGAGGGAGGCGGCGAGGGCCCGCACGAGCAGGGTCTTCGCGACGCCGGGGACGCCTTCGAGCAGGACGTGGCCGCGGCAGAGCAGGGCCACGACGAGGCCGGTCACGGCGGGGTCCTGGCCGACCACGGCCTTGGAGATCTCGGTGCGCAGGGACTCCAGGGCGGAGCGGGCGCCGCCGGAGCTCCCGGCGTTGTCAGTGGTCGGGTCCATCATGAACCACGTACCTCACTTTCGAGGGCGTCGAGTCGGTCGGCGAGGGCGGTCAGGTCCGCGTCGTCGGTGGGCGGCGGGCCGAAGAGGAGAGCGTGCGGGTCCTGGCCGGGGCTGTGCAGCCGGCCGGCCAGGGCGGGCAGGAGCGCTTCGGGCGTGTGGGCTCGAGCGGCGGGGACGCCGACGAGGGGGGCGAGTCGGGTGCGGGTGGCGGAGCGAAGAGCCGAGGCGGCGCGGTCGCGGGCGTTGGCCTTGCGGTAGAGGCGGGCGCGGCCTTCGGCGGTCTCGGAGGCGCGGATCGCGACGGGGAGTTCTTCCGGTACGAGGGGGCCGAGGCGGCGCGCGCGCCACAGCGCCGCGAGGACGGCGGCGACGGTGAGTTGCAGCGTGCCCCAGAGCCAGCCGGACGGGATCAGGTCGAAGAAGCTGTCGTCGTCGGCGGTGTCGTCGAGCGCGTCGTCGGAGAGCGAGGGGAGGTACCAGACCACATGGGGCCGGGAACCCAGGAGTTGCAGGGCGAGCGAGGCGTTGCCGTGCTCGTCGAGGCGGTCGTTGAAGAGGATGTCGGGGGCACCGAGGATGACCGTGTCCCCGCGCGCGGGGGGCTCGGAGGGGGCCTGGTTGCCCTTCTGGGGTGCGTGCTCCGCCTTGTTCTTCGGGGGGCCCGCCGCGCTGTCGCCGGTCTTCGGAGGCACGTCCGTCGAGGGGACGTCCTTCGAAGGGACGTCCTTCGCGCTCGTCGCCGGGAGGTGCAGGAGGCTGGGGAGGCCGTCGTCGAGGTAGCAGGCCTCGGCGCCCGGGACGAGCGTGTCGTAGCGGACGCCGCCCACGTCGGCGGACCCGGCGCGGCGCGCCGCGGGCAGGGCGCAGTCCGGGGAGAGCGTCGAGTCGAAGCTGGCGGCGGGGTCCGCGGTGACTCCGGGCGCGAGTTTCGACACCGACGGGGAGCCTGGGGCGACGAGGACCGTGCGGCCGCCGGAGTCGACGGTGGCGTCGTGCAGGCGGGACTGGCGGCGGTCGTCGAGCAGGTCCGGGTCGGCCACCAGGAGGGTGGTGTCGGGGCCCGCGGCGTCCCCCGCCTCCTTGACGGTGGTCACGACGCGTGTGGACACCCCCCGGTCGGCGAGGAGTTCGGCGACGGCTCGGCTGCCCTGGGAGTCGGCCGAGCGGGGGTCCAGACGGCCGTGCCGGTCGCCGGAGCGGACGGCCGCGATGGCGACGGCGGCCACCAGGAGGACGACGACGGCGAGGGCGATGCCGCGGGAGCGGGTCCACAGCTGCCGGGGGGTGGGGGCGGTGGACGTGGACGCGGTGCCGGAGTCCGCGACCGAGGGGATCCGGGCCCGCGGGGACTCCGTCATCGGACGGCCCCCCAGGAGGTGCCGCCGGACGGGGCGTCGGGTGCGCCGGTGAGGAGCGGCTTGGCGCGCTCCAGGTCGTGGTCCAGGTCGGCGAGCAGGCGGTACGAGGACTCCGTGGCCGAGCGGCCTCCGTACGTCACGTCGTCGAACTCCCGGGCGGCGGCGTGCAGGCGGTCCTGGTGGTCGGGCAGGGGGCGGGAGGCCTCCGCGGCGGCCTCGTCCGCGGTGCGGCCGGGGCGCGGGTCGAGCAGGGCACGCTCCTCCAGGGAGCGCACGACGGCCCGCATGCGCTCCTGGAGGGCTTGGTTCCAGTGGCCCTGGGCGGCGTGCGCCTCGGCGGCGGAGCGGTGTTCGGCGGCGCTGCGGGGGCGGTCGTCGAAGAGTGCCGCCGACCTCGCGGGGGCGCGGCGCGGGGTGCCGAGGCGCCACCACAGGGCCGCGGCGACCGCCACCACCGCGAGGCCGATGACGAGGAGGCCCACCGTGCCGCCCGGTGCCGCGCCCGACGCCGCCGAGAACAGGTCGTCGACGAACTCCCAGAAGCGGTTCAGGGCGCGCTGGAAGAGGCTCGGGTCGTCCTCCTGGTACATCGGCTTGGACAGCTCGCGTTCGGCCGCCTCCCGCGCGGGGTCGCGCGGGATCGTCACCGGAGGTTCGTCTCCGGTGCGGGGCAGCCGTGAGACCGCGCCGAGCATGCCGAGAACCACCCCCGCCGGCGTCACCGCATCAGCTCCCCGGTGTGCCGGGAGCGTCGGAGGTGCCGTGGCCCGGCACGCCGGCGGCGCGGGCGAGTTCGAGGTCGAGGGCCTCGCGGCGGATCCGCTGGTCGATGTAGAGCAGCACGGTGACACCGGCGGTGATCGGGAACGTCAGCATGGAGCCGATCACCTGCCCGACGCCGCTGACGATCAGGAAGGTCCAGCCGACCTCGCTGCCGCTCGCGTCCAGCAGGTTGGAGACGCTGTCGCCGCTGAGCGCGCCCGCGATGAGCGTGAACGGGATGACGATGATCGACGCGACGACGTTCGCGATGACCGCGGCGAGCAACTGGATGCCGAAGACCCGCCACCAGGAGCGGCTGACCAGCTTCCCGGACCTGGCCATCGCCTTCTTCAGGCCCTGCTTCTCCAGCATCAGCGCGGGCGAGGACAGCGAGAGGCGGACCATCAGCCAGATGGCGACGACGCCCGCGGCGATGCCGCCGATCACGGCGAGCGCGATGCCCCCGTCCTCGGCCCCGGCGACGGCGATCAGGATGCCGGGCAGGGTGCCCGCGGCGACGACGCCCACGGCGATGAGGGGGAGCAGCAGCGTCAGGCCGATCAGCTTCCCGAGCAGCGGCCGGGAGTCGTGCCAGGCCTCCGTCGTGGTCACGGACTTCCCCAGGACGGCGCGGCTGGTGACCATCGTCAGCAGGGCCGTCGCGACGATCGTGCCGAGGAGAGTGATCACGAGGACGGCGCCGGAGCTCAGGAGCGTGTCCCAGAGCGCACGCGTGACCTCGCCGGTGGTGGCGCTCGGGTCGTCGAGGGCCTCGGTGTTGGCGGCGTCGTTGAGGACGAGCCCCTGGAGCAGGACGACGAGGACTTCCGTGACGACGGCGACGGTCAGCGAGATGCCGAGGACCGTGCGCCAGTGGGTGCGCATCGTGGAGACGGCGCCGTCGAGGATCTCGCCGACGGCGAGCGGACGCAGCGGGATGACGCCGGGCTTGGCGGCGGCGGGCGGGCCCTGCCAGTTGCCCCAGCCGCGGTAGGGGCCGCCGGGGCCGCCCTGGCCGCTGCCCCAGCCGGGGCCGCCCTGGCCGCCGGGCCCGCCGGGGCCCGCTCCCCAGCCCTGGCCGGGGGGCGGGGGCGGAGGTGGGTTCTGGCCGGAGGCGGGCGCGCCGGGCGCGGACCACTGGGCGGGCGGCGGCTGCTCCTTGGACCACTTCGAGCCGGAGCCGTTCGGCTGGTCCTGCGGCTCGTCGGACCCCTTCTTGGCGGGGTCGGGTTCGTCGGAGGGGGCGGATCCGGGCGAGGCCCAGCCCGGAGTGTCGTTCATCGTCGCTCCTTCGCAGTGCCCGTCCGCGGTCGCGGCGGCGGGTTGGCTGCCATCGTGCCACGGGGCGGTCGCCCGGGGACCCGGCGCGGTGGCCGCCGACTCGCCGCCGCGACCGTGTGCTGCCCGGGCTGCGCACCTTCTATTGTCCGTCGGGTAGCGGGCAGACTGGGCGGATGGCTGATCACTACGCGCAATCCGGCGAGTCCGTACGGCCGTCCGCGACCCCGGCGGCCCCGGTGCCACCGGTGGCCTCTCCACAGGCCGCCCTGCCCGGGGTCCCCACGATCCGCTGGGACGAGCCCCCGGAGGGGCCCGTCATCGTCCTCCTCGACCAGACCCGGCTGCCGGCCGAGGAGAGCGAGCTGGTGTGCACGGACGCGCCCGCCCTGGTCCAGGCGATCAGGACTCTCGCGGTGCGCGGGGCGCCGGTGCTCGGCATCGCCGGGGCGTACGGCGTGGCGCTCGCCGCGGCCCGCGGCTTCGACGTGGACGAGGCCGCGGACGCCCTCGCGGGAGCGCGGCCCACCGCGGTCAACCTGGTGTACGGAGCGCGCAGGGCCCAGGAGGCGCACCGCGCGGCCGTGGCCCGGGGCGCGGACGGGCCGGAGGCGGCAGCCGCGGCTCTCGCCGCCGCGCGGGCGCTGCACCGGGAGGACGCCGAGGCCAGCGCGAGGATGGCGGTGCACGGCCTGGCGCTGCTCGACGAGCTGATGCCGGGCGGTGGGCACCGGGTCCTCACCCACTGCAACACCGGGGCGCTGGTCTCCGGGGGCGAGGGCACGGCGTTCGCGGTGGCGCTCGCCGCGCACCGCGAGGGACGGCTGCGCAGGCTGTGGGTCGACGAGACCCGGCCGCTCCTCCAGGGTGCCCGGCTGACGGCGTACGAGGCGGCGCGCAACGACATGCCGTACACGCTCCTGACCGACAACGCCGCGGGTTCGCTGTTCGCGTCCGGTGAGGTGGACGCCGTACTGATAGGCGCGGACCGCATCGCGGCCGACGGTTCGGTGGCCAACAAGGTGGGGAGCTATCCGCTCGCGGTCCTCGCCCGCTACCACCACGTGCCGTTCATCGTGGTGGCGCCGGTGACGACGGTGGACATGGGCACCCCGGACGGGTCCGCCATCGAGGTCGAGCAGCGGGCAGGGCATGAGGTGACCGAGGTCACGGTGCCGTTCGTTCCGGTGGCCGGAGCGGAGGCGGGAGGGGGAACAGCGGTGGCGCCGTTGGGGACGCAGGCGTACAACCCGGCGTTCGACGTCACCCCGCCCGAGCTGGTGACGGCCATCGTCACGGAGGAGGGTGTCGTCTCCCCCGTGACAGCCGGCGGGCTGGCCGAGCTGTGCGCCAGGTCGGCTCAGGTGACGATCGGCTGATCGGCCGACGGGGGTCGTTGTCGGCCCCACCGGCGTGGAACGGCCCCTCCGCCAGGGACGCGGGGCGGTGGAGGGGCCGTGTGCAGAGGGGCCGTACCGGTGCGCTCCGCGCCGGTCGGTGGACATGGGCGCGCGGTGGCGGGCACACACGGTTAATCACGCTGGTCAGTGACCTATCTCACCACCGTGTTCGCTGCCGTTATGAGAATGGGATGATGTCAGGCATGAAGGGACGAGTCCTTGTCGTCGACGACGACACCGCACTGGCCGAGATGCTCGGGATTGTGCTGCGTGGTGAAGGTTTTGAGCCGTCGTTCGTGGCCGATGGCGACAAGGCGCTGGCTGCTTTCCGTGAGGCCAAGCCCGATCTGGTGCTCCTCGATCTGATGCTTCCCGGCCGGGACGGCATCGAGGTGTGCCGTCTGATCAGGGCGGAGTCCGGGGTGCCCATCGTTATGCTCACGGCCAAGAGCGACACCGTCGACGTGGTGGTCGGCCTCGAGTCGGGAGCCGACGACTACATCGTCAAGCCGTTCAAGCCCAAGGAGCTGGTGGCCCGCATCCGTGCGCGGCTGCGCAGGTCCGAGGAGCCCGCGCCGGAGCAGCTGGCCATCGGTGACCTGGTCATCGACGTGGCCGGGCACTCCGTGAAGCGGGACGGGCAGTCGATCGCGCTGACGCCGCTGGAGTTCGACCTGCTGGTCGCGCTCGCCCGCAAGCCGTGGCAGGTGTTCACGCGCGAGGTGCTCCTGGAGCAGGTCTGGGGCTACCGGCACGCGGCCGACACCCGTCTGGTGAATGTGCATGTGCAGCGGCTGCGCTCCAAGGTCGAGCGGGACCCCGAGCGGCCGGAGATCGTGGTGACCGTCCGTGGCGTCGGTTACAAGGCCGGACCGAGCTGAGATGTCGCGGGACAGTTCCTCTCCGGCGCCCGGCGAACCGGGAGCGCGGCCGGGGCGGGCTGTACGGCCGCCGCGGCGGGGGCCCCGCTTCGGGGCGCTCGTCGACAGCGGTCTGATGCTGCAGGGCGGCGTGCAGGGCAGCAGCCCCCTGCTGCGGCTCTTCACACGCTGGGTGCGCCGCCCGCTGCTGCCGATGATGCGGCTGTGGCGGCGCAACATCCAGCTCAAGGTCGTCGTCACGACGCTCCTGATGTCCCTCGGAGTGGTGCTCCTGCTCGGGTTCGTCGTCATGAGCTCGGTGAGCAACGGCCTGCTCAAGGCCAAGGTGAACGCGGCGCAGAGCCAGGCGGACGGGGGATTCCGCGTCGCCCAGGAGCAGGCGAACAGCGCCCACCAGCCCGCCACCCAGGGCGTCGACACGCCCGACGGCCCCACGGGGCAGAACGCCGCTGTGTGGCTGTCGGAGCTGGTCGAGCAGCTCGCGAGCGGCGGCCAGAACGCCTTCTACGTGGTCACGCTCAGCTCCAACGCCGGTGACGGCGGCAGCGTGCGCGGACCGCGCGCCTCCGGCGGTGTGGACCCGATCCAGAGCGTGCCCGAGGAACTGCGCGAGCAGATCGACGGCGGCACGCTCGCCTATCAGAGCAACACGCGCATCGACTTCATCGACCACCGTGACTCACAGCCGGGCCTACTGATCGGCAAGCAGCTGAGCGACAACAACGGGGACTCGTACCAGCTCTACTACCTCTTCCCGCTCACGCAGGAGGAGGAGTCGATGAACCTGGTGCGCGGCACCCTCGCCACGGCGGGACTCTTCGTGGTGGTGCTGCTCGGCGCCATCGCCTGGCTGGTGGTGCGGCAGGTCGTGACGCCCGTACGGATGGCCGCCGGGATCGCCGAGCGGCTGTCCGCGGGCCGCCTCCAGGAGCGGATGAAGGTCACCGGAGAGGACGACATCGCGCGCCTCGGGGAGGCCTTCAACAAGATGGCGTCGAACCTCCAGCTGAAGATCCAGCAGTTGGAGGAGCTGTCGCGGATGCAGCGCCGGTTCGTCTCCGACGTGTCGCACGAGCTGCGGACGCCGCTGACGACCGTACGGATGGCGGCCGACGTCATCCATGAGGCACGGGTGGACTTCGACCCGATCACGGCCCGCTCCGCGGAGCTGCTCGCCGATCAGCTCGACCGCTTCGAGTCGCTGCTCGCCGACCTCCTGGAGATCAGCAGGTTCGACGCGGGAGCCGCTGCCCTGGAGGCCGAGCCGATAGACCTGCGCGAGGTGGTGCGGCGCGTCGTCGGCGGGGCCGAGCCACTGGCGGAGCGCAAGGGCACGCACATACGCGTCGTCGGCGACCAGCAGCCCGTGGTCGCCGAGGCGGACGCGCGGCGCGTCGAGCGGGTGCTGCGCAATCTCGTCGTCAACGCCGTGGAGCACGGCGAGGGCAGGGACGTGGTGGTGCGGCTGGCGGCGGCGGGCGGCGCGGTCGCCGTCGCGGTGCGGGACTACGGGGTCGGCCTCAAGCCGGGCGAGGCGACCCGGGTGTTCAGCCGCTTCTGGCGGGCCGACCCGGCACGCGCGCGTACCACCGGCGGTACGGGCCTCGGGCTCTCCATCGCCCTTGAGGACGCCCGTCTGCACGGCGGCTGGCTGCAGGCCTGGGGCGAGCCGGGCGGCGGCTCCCAGTTCCGGCTCACGCTGCCGCGTACGGCGGACGAGCCGCTGCGGGGTTCGCCGATACCGCTGGAACCCGACGACTCGCGGCGGCGGCGCAGCCTGAACGGCGCGGGGCTCCCGGTCGGCGACGGCTCCAAGCAGGCCACGGTGCCCCATCAGGCGCCCGCGGACCGGGTACCGCCACCGGTGCCCGCGAAGGCTCCCATAGCGCCGAGGCTGGCCCGCGCGGCCGCGCTCGACGTCGACCCCACCGCGCTGCCGGGCAACGGAGCGCGGGTGGTGCCGCGGCAGGGCTGGGAGGACTCCGGGGCCACGGCTGCCCCGCAGGGCGGCGGCGCGCACCCGGGCGCGGGCGCGGCACCTGGCACAGGGGCCTCCGCGGACACGGATGCGGGCGCCGCACCTGGCACACGGGCCTCCGCGGACACGGATGAGGATGCGGGCGCGGGCGCCGCAGACGCAGCCGCGGTAGCAGATGTAGATGCATACGCATACGCAGACGCAGGAGCGGGCCCGAAGCTCGGAGCAGCCCCGGAGGCCGGAGCAGCCCCGGAGGCCGGAGCGGGCCCGGAGGCCGGAGCGGGCCCGGAGGCCGGAGCGCGCTTCGACGCCGGAGCGCGCTCGGACCCGGCAGAGCGCTCGGATACCGCTACGGGCAGGGAAGAGGAGGCCTCGCGTGGGCGGTGAGGGTCAAATAAGGGGGCGCGCGCGTCGGCTGCGCGCCAGTCTTGTGCTCGTCGCGTGCGGCACGCTGATCGCCGGCTGCGCCTCGATGCCCGACGAGGGCAACATGAAGAAGGTCGACGCCTCGCAGCGTCCCGACTCGCAGTCCCAGGTACGGGTCTACGCGATGCCGCCGCCCGAGGACGCGGGTGCCGTGGACATAGTCCAGGGCTTCCTGGAGGCGCTGACCAGCGATGATCCCGACTTCGCCATCGCCCGCAAGTACCTGACGAAGAAGGCGTCCAGGAACTGGCACCCGGAGCGCTCCACCACGGTGCTCGCGGACGGCCCGAACACGGTCGCGGACAACGTGGCCAACAGCAACGAGGGCGAACGTACGTACTCGCTGACCGGCCGCAGGCTCGCGACGGTCAACGAGCAGCGCGCGTACAGGCCCGACTCTGGGAACTTCAAGCAGGCCATTCATCTCAAGCAGCTGAACGGGTCGAACGGTCCGGTGTGGCGCATCGACTCCCCGCCTGCGGGGGTCGTCCTGGGTGAGTCCGACTTCGAGCGCAACTATCAGGCCGTCAACAAGTACTACTTCGCATCGCCTCCGAAGGGCCTGAGCGGGGCCCGGCAGGTCGGCACCCAGCCGGGGCTCGTCGCGGACCCCATCTACGTACGCCAGCGCATCGACCCGCTCACCGAGACGGTGAAGGCGCTGCTCGAAGGGCCGAGCAACAGGCTCGACCCGGCGGTCCGCACGGCGGTCCCCATGGGTGCGGGGCTGGCCTCCGGCACCAAGTCGCTGACGCCCGACGACAAGAACAAGCTGGTCGTGCCGCTGAACGCGCGGGGGGACTCGCTCGTGCACGAACAGTGCAAGCAGGTGGCCGCCCAGCTTCTCCACACGCTCCAGGACCTGCCCTCTTCCGGGGTCGAGCAGGTGGAGCTGCAGCAGAAGGACGGCTCGCCGCTGTGCGTGCTCGGCAAGGACCGCGCGGAGACCGTCGTGCCGCACGGGGCGGACCTCCCGGCCTACCAGTACTTCGTCGACGACAAGCGGCGCCTGGTGCGGATGCCCGGCAACGCGGGCAGCGACGCCGGGCCCGAGCCGGTGACGGGGCCGTTCGGCGACGGCGAGCAGCCGCTGCGCTCGGCGGCGGTCTCGCGCGACGAGGAGCGCGCGGCGG
This sequence comes from Streptomyces typhae, assembly GCF_009755605.1. GTDB lineage: Bacteria > Actinomycetota > Actinomycetes > Streptomycetales > Streptomycetaceae > Streptomyces > Streptomyces typhae. The sequence goes on along the minus strand of NZ_WPNZ01000003.1, from coordinate 514,085 downwards.
GGGTGTCGCTCGACGGGCGCCGTCTCTTCACCGCGTCCGTGGTGTCGAAGGGGTCGCTGGACGGCCCTGAACTGCGTTCGCGGGCCAAGTCGGAGAAGGACGGCTTCTCGACGCCGAGTTGGGACGGCCGCGGCGACCTGTGGGTGGCCGACCGGGACCCGCAGCGGCCACGGCTGCTGTGGCTGGCGGCGGGTACGGGCGAGCCGGTGCAGGTCAGGGTGCCCGACCTGGACGGGCGCATCGAGGCGGTGCGGGTCGCGGCCGACGGGGTGCGGGTCGCGCTGCTCGTGCGCAAGGACGGCAAGACGTCACTGCGCATCGGCCTGATCGAATGGGCCGAGGGCAAGGGCGGGCAGCCCGACATCTCCGTCGTGGAACTCCTGGAGGCGGCCCCGCAGATGGAAGAGGTCACCGCCATGTCCTGGGCGGGCCTCAGCCGTCTCGTGGTGGTCGGGCGCGAGTCCGGTGGTGTGCAGCAGATGCGGTACGTCCAGTGCGACGGGTCCGCGCGGACGGGGGCGACGCTGCCCGGCCTCACGGGCGTGAAGGAGATCGCCGCCTCCGAGGACGAGCGGCAGCCGCTGGTGGCGCACTCCGACGACGGCATCGTCCGCCTGCCGTCGGGCGCGCAGTGGCAGACGGTGGTCAAGGAGGGGCGGACGCCGGTCTATCCCGGGTGAACGCGTGTCTGCCCGTCCCGGCTGAACGCCCGTCTGCCCGTTCCGGGGCGACGCCGGTCTGCCCGTCCCGGGTGGCGGCATCACTGGTGGGGCGGGCCGCCTCTGGTGGGGCGGGCTTGTTCAGGCCGGTGAGCGGCGTCAGCGAGGCACGCGGCTGGGGTACGCGATGAGCCGCGTCCCTGAGGCACACCGCTGAGGCACGTCGGTGGGCTGTGCCGGTGAGCTGTGCCGGTGAGCGGCTCCGGTGAGTCGGTCCGGTCAGGCCGAACGACGGCGCCGGGGCAGCTTTCGTGATGCCGGGATGGTTCCGCTCCGCCGCAGCTCCCGTGATGCCTGGACGGTCCAGCTCCGTCGCAGCTCAAGCGGGGTGTGACGAGTTATCCACAGGTAGTTTTCCACAGGGGTGGCAGCGCGGCGGGCGCGTTGGCAGAGTGGGGACATGCGGGGGTGGTGGCGGGACCTCACGGATCTGGTGCTGCCGGCCGACTGCCCCGGCTGCGGGGCGCCGCGCGTGGCCCTGTGCGCCGGGTGCCGGTCCGCGCTGAGCGGGGCGGCGCCGCGCGGAGTGCGGCCGGATCCGTGGCCGCGGGGTCTGCCGGCGGTGCACGCGGCCGCGCCGTACGGGGGAGCGGTGCGGGCGGTGCTGCTCGCGCACAAGGAGCGGGGCGCGCTGCCGTTGGCCGAGGCGCTCGGTGAGGCGCTGGCGGGTGCGGTGCGGGCCGCGTTGCGGAACGCGGGTGCGGGCCAAGTCGAGGGCGGACCGGTGCTGCTGGTGCCGGTGCCGTCGGCGCGGCGGGCCGTGCGGGCGCGGGGGCACGACCCGGTGCGGCGGCTGGCGCTCGCGGCGGCGGGGCGGCTGCGGCGCGCCGGGATGCCGGTGAGCGTGCTGTGCGTGCTGCGTCAGCGGCGTGCGGTGGCGGACCAGGCGGGGCTCAACTCCCGGCAGCGGCAGCTCAACCTGTCGGGGGCGCTGGAGGTGGCGCCGGATGCCGGACGGCTGCTGCGGGGCGCGGGCCGGATCGTGGTGGTGGACGACCTGATGACGACAGGCGCGTCGTTGGCTGAGGCGGCCCGAGCATTGAGGGGCGTATGTGGCGTACACGGGGTAGTCGATGGAGGAGGAGGCACGACGGCAGGTGTGACGGGTCGGGTCGGCGGGACCGGAGCGGGAACACCCGAGGTCGGGCCGAGAGCACCCGGTATCGGACGGAGAGCGCAGCGGAGAGCACAGGTGACGGCAGAGCGCCAGATGGGAAACCGGCCAAGCCGCGACCGCGGGGACGATCGCGTGCGCCGGACCGGGAAAGCCCGTCCGGCCAGCGGAATGTCTCGCTCGGACGCCATCCTTGCCGCAGTCGTCGCCGCGTCCACGGCTTCTTTCGAAATAAACCGGAACTGAGCGGAGAGTTTCATCGTTGCAGGTAGTGAGAAGGCTTATCCACCCGAATGGAGGTACGTGTCAGTAGAGGGTGACGACATCCGTCCGGGCGAGATATGTTCGGTTGTGAGGAACGGTGGACACCGCCCCTCGCATATCGGAATGCCGACCTCTGGGTTTTCTGCAATCACCCGGGGACGGTGGGGTGGAGATCTTGCCCATGGGGGAGGAGGAGGTGGAAGTCACCGAGTCCGAGGCTCCGGGAGTTTCCGGAGTCTGGTGCAAGAGGGAGATGCTCCGCCGAAGCAGCGGAGCGATCCGGGAACGGAGTTCTGCGTGGACATCGTCGTCAAGGGCCGCAAGACCGAGGTGCCCGAGCGGTTCCGCAAGCACGTGGCCGAGAAGCTGAAGCTGGACAAGATCCAGAAGCTCGACGGCAAGGTGATCAGCCTCGACGTCGAGGTGTCCAAGGAAACCAACCCGCGCCAGGCCGACCGTTCCGACCGTGTGGAGATCACCGTCCGGGGACGCGGGCCCGTGATCCGCGCGGAGGCCTCGGCGGCAGATCCGTACGCGGCGCTCGACCTGGCCACCGCCAAGCTCGACGCATCGCTGCGCAAGCAGCACGAGAAGCGGCACAACCGGCGCGGAGCAGGCAGGCTCACCGCCGCCGAAGTGGCCGCCCGGGTCCCGGACGCGGCACATCTGAACGGGGACGGCAGCCTGGTCCGCGAGGAAGAGCCGGAAGGCGTGCCCACCACCAGGATCGGCTCCCTGGAGATCCAGGGCGAGGGGCCCCTCGTGGTGCGCGAGAAGACCCACGTGGCGGCGCCCATGTCCCTGGACCAGGCGCTGTACGAGATGGAACTCGTCGGGCACGACTTCTATCTGTTCATCGACTCCGAGACCAAGGAACCCAGCGTCGTCTACCGGCGCCACGCCTACGACTACGGCGTCATCCACCTCAACACCGACCCCATGGTCGCCAAGGCCCAGTCGGCCGGCGGAGGCAGCGCCCTCGGCGGCTGACGGCTGCTGGAGGCGCCCGTCGGAGCGCACGGACCGGTGCCCCTGGAGCGCATGTGCGCCCCCAGGGGCACCCGCGTGCGACCACTGCGGGCACGACCGGGGGGCAGGGCATGGAATCATGGGCGCGACGGCTCAACCCACTTGACTCTGCCTAGGGTTGGCGCAGCCGAGGCAAGAGACGGGCCCTGGCCTTCAGGGGGAGGAACGATGGCGGACAGCTTCGGACCGATGCGGAGCGACGGTGCCGGTGACGGCATCGGCATCGGCACGGACGCGGGCGCCCCGCGCAAGGAACCCATCCGGGTCCTCGTGGTGGACGATCACGCACTCTTCCGCCGCGGCCTGGAGATCGTCCTCGCCGCCGAGGAGGACATCCAGGTGGTCGGGGAGGCCGGTGACGGCGCCGAGGCCGTGGACAAGGCCGCGGACCTGCTGCCGGACATCGTGCTGATGGACGTGCGGATGCCGAAGCGCGGCGGTATCGAGGCGTGCACCTCCATCAAGGAAGTGGCCCCCAGCGCGAAGATCATCATGCTGACGATCAGCGACGAGGAAGCGGATCTCTACGACGCGATCAAGGCCGGGGCGACCGGATATCTCCTCAAGGAGATCTCCACGGACGAGGTGGCCACCGCCATTCGCGCCGTGGCCGACGGGCAGTCGCAGATCAGCCCGTCGATGGCGTCCAAGCTGCTCACGGAGTTCAAGTCGATGATCCAGCGCACGGACGAGCGCCGTCTCGTGCCCGCGCCCCGGCTGACCGACCGGGAGCTGGAAGTGCTCAAGCTCGTCGCCACGGGGATGAACAACCGCGACATCGCCAAGGAGTTGTTCATCTCCGAGAACACCGTGAAGAACCATGTGCGCAACATCCTGGAGAAGCTGCAACTGCACTCCAGGATGGAGGCCGTGGTGTACGCGATGCGGGAGAAGATTCTTGAGATTCGGTGAGTCGGGTTCCTGAGGTCCCGTGGGTCGGGTGCTTGGGGCCCGTAAGTCGGGTTTCTGGGCTCCGTGGGTCGGGTTTCTGGGGTTCGGTGCGCCGGGTTCGGTGCGTCGGGGCGCGGGCGGTGAGGGTCAGCTGACGGCGCGGACCAGGTCCGCCGTCAGCTCGGGGCGGTCGACGCGCTCGACGCGTACCGAGTCGCAGCCCACCCACCGCGCGGCCTCCAGGAGCGCCTGCGCCACCCCCTGGACCGCCTTCGGGCCGTCCAGGGACACCTGCTTGGCGACCAGCGTGCTGCCCTCGCGGGCGGGGTCCACGCGGCCCACCAGTCGGCCGCCCGCGAGCACCGGCATCGCGAAGTAGCCGTACACCCGCTTCGGCTTGGGGACGTACGCCTCCAGGCGGTGGGTGAAGCCGAAGATCCGCTCCGTGCGCGCACGCTCCCAGATCAGCGAGTCGAACGGCGACAGGAGCGTCGTGCGGTGGCGGCCGCGCGGGGGTGTGGCCAGCGCCTGCGGGTCGGCCCAGGCGGGCTTGTCCCAGCCCTGCACGGCCACCGGGACCAGGCCCGAGTCTGCGACGACGGCGTCGAACTGCTCGCCCTTGAGACGGTGGTAGTCGGCGATGTCCGCGCGCGTGCCGACGCCCAGGGACTGCCCCGCCAGGCGGACGAGGCGGCGCAGGCACTCCGCGTCGTCCAGGTCGTCGTGCAGCAGGGCGTCGGGGACGGCGCGCTCCGCGAGGTCGTACACCCGCTTCCAGGAGCGGCGCTCCGTGCACACCACGTCGCCGTACATCAGGGCGCGCTCGACGGCGATCTTGGAGTCGGACCAGTCCCACCACTCGCCCTTGTTCTTCGCGCCGCCCAATTCCGTGGCCGTCAGCGGGCCTTCGGCGCGGAGCTGCTTGATCACCTGGTCGTAGGCGCCGTCCGGCAGGTGGTGGTGCCAGTGCGGGCGGGAGCGGTAGGCGCGGCGGCGGAAGGCGAAGTGGGGCCATTCCTCGATGGGGAGGATGCAGGCGGCGTGCGACCAGTACTCGAAGGCGTGGGTGTCCGTCCAGTACGCCGACTCGACGGTGGGGCGGCCCACCGCGCCCAGGCGGGCGTACGGGATCAGTTCGTGGGAGCGGGCCAGGACGGAGATCGTGTCCAGCTGGACCGCGCCCAGGTGGCGCAGGACGCCGCGCACTCCTGCTCTGCGATCGGGGGCGCCGAGGAAGCCCTGGGCGCGCAGGGCGATGCGGCGGGCCTCGTCGGCGGTGAGGGTGGCTTCGGGGCGGTGCGGGGTCGGTCCGCCCTGTGCGCTCTGCGTGTGCGGTCCGCTCGGCGTGCGCGGTCCGCCCGGCGTGCTCGGCGTGCTCGTCATGGTCGGAACCATAGGGGGAGGTACTGACAGGGGTGGGGGTGCGGGTGCCCCGGTGCGGGTGCGGGTGCGGGTGCGGGTGGGTGGGGGCCTCGCGGGGCGCCCCAGGCCCGCCCCTTTCCCGAAACCATGGGCTGCCGCCCCTGGACCCCGCCTCATCGGCCTTCGGCCTCGTCCTCAAGCGCCGGACGGGCTACAGAGACATCGGCCTTCGGCCTTGTCCTCATGCGCCGGGCGGGCTACAGAGACATCGGCCTTCGGCCTTGTCCTCATGCGCCGGGCGGGGTTGTTCCCGCTGGTGGGAGGTACGGCTGGGGAGACGTGAGGTCCAGGTCCGATGGGAGGAGGGAGGCGATCCAGGTGTCTCGTAGGGTGCCCTTGTTGAGGAGGGCGGCGCGGAGGGTGCCCTCCATGGTGAAGCCCGCTTTCTCGGCGACCGCGCGGGAGGCCGTGTTGCCGACCTCGGCGCGCCATTCCAGGCGGTTGCAGCCGAGGCGCGTGAAGGCCCAGTGGGCGAGGGCGTGGACGGTCTCCGTCATGTAGCCGCGGCCCCGGTGTTCCTTGCCGGTCCAGAAGCCGATCTCCCAGCTGCCCGCGCGCGGGTGGTGCAGACTGGTCGCCGCGAGCAGCGGGCCGCCCTCACGGGGACGCACGGAGAAGGTGTACTCCATGTCCAGGCGCCAGCCGTCGGGGACCATGCGGCCGATGAAGCCCTCCGCGTCCGCGCGCGCGTACGGTGAGGGCATCGTGGTCCAGCGCTGGATCTCGGGGTCCTGGCAGGCCGCGTACACCTCTTCGGTGTCGGCGGGGGAGAAGGTGCGCAGCAGCAGGCGCTCGGTGGTCAGGGTGACGGGCTCCATCGGCCGATTCTGCTGGGGGCGGACGAGGAGACGCCAGTTCTTTGTGCCTACGGGCTTTTGCGGGCTTTTCGTGCCCGGTGGCCGGAGGATTCCCGCGGCCGGAGCGGCACCTTCACGGGTGCCCGTCCGTTGACGTCATGGCAGACCTCCCGGGGCGGCCGGGTCCTCGCATACGATGGCCGTTGCCCGACGAGTAAAACCGACCGTGCCAGGCCCGACCGGCAAGGAGACCAACCCCCGTGTCCGTCCTCTCGAAGATCATGCGTGCAGGCGAAGGCAAGATCCTGCGCAAGCTGCACCGCATCGCGGACCAGGTCAACTCCATCGAAGAGGACTTCACCGCCCTCTCCGACGCCGAGCTGCGCGCGCTGACCGCGGAGTACAAGGAGCGGTTCGCCGACGGCGAAACCCTCGACGACCTGCTGCCCGAGGCCTTCGCGACGGTGCGCGAGGCCGCCAAGCGCGTCCTCGGCCAGCGGCACTACGACGTGCAGCTGATGGGCGGCGCCGCCCTGCACCTCGGCTATGTGGCCGAGATGAAGACCGGTGAGGGCAAGACACTCGTCGGCACGCTGCCCGCGTATCTGAACGCACTCTCGGGCAAGGGCGTGCACCTGATCACGGTCAACGACTATCTGGCCGAGCGCGACTCCGAAATGATGGGCCGCGTCCACAAGTTCCTCGGCCTGAGCGTCGGCTGCATCCTGGCGAACATGCCGCCGGCCCAGCGCCGCGAGATGTACAACTGCGACATCACGTACGGCACGAACAACGAATTCGGCTTCGACTACCTGCGCGACAACATGGCGTGGTCGAAGGACGAGCTGGTCCAGCGCGGCCACAACTACGCGATCGTGGACGAGGTCGACTCGATCCTCGTCGACGAAGCCCGTACGCCGCTGATCATCTCCGGCCCCGCCGACCAGGCCACGAAGTGGTACGGCGACTTCGCCAAGCTGGTCACCCGCCTCACCAAGGGCAAGCCCGGCGAGCCCCTCAAGGGCATCGAGGAGACCGGGGACTACGAGGTCGACGAGAAGAAGCGCACCGTCGCCATCCACGAGTCCGGCGTCGCCAAGGTCGAGGACTGGCTGGGCATCGACAACCTCTACGAGTCGGTGAACACCCCGCTCGTGGGCTATCTGAACAACGCCATCAAGGCCAAGGAACTCTTCAAGAAGGACAAGGACTACGTCGTCATCGACGGCGAAGTCATGATCGTCGACGAGCACACCGGCCGTATCCTCGCCGGCCGCCGCTACAACGAGGGCATGCACCAGGCGATCGAGGCGAAGGAAGGGGTGGACATCAAGGACGAGAACCAGACCCTTGCGACCATCACCCTCCAGAACTTCTTCCGGCTCTACGGCAAGCTCTCCGGAATGACCGGTACGGCCATGACGGAGGCCGCCGAGTTCCACCAGATCTACAAGCTGGGCGTCGTCCCGATCCCGACGAACCGGCCCATGGTCCGCGCCGACCAGTCGGACCTGATCTACCGCACCGAGGTCGCCAAGTTCGCCGCCGTCGTCGACGACATCGCGGAGAAGCACGAGAAGGGCCAGCCGATCCTGGTCGGCACCACCTCCGTCGAGAAGTCCGAGTACCTCTCGCAGCAGCTCTCCAAGCGCGGTGTCCAGCACGAGGTCCTGAACGCCAAGCAGCACGACCGGGAGGCGACGATCGTCGCCCAGGCCGGCCGCAAGGGCGCCGTCACCGTCGCCACGAACATGGCCGGACGAGGCACCGACATCAAGCTCGGCGGCAACCCCGACGACCTCGCCGAGGCGGAGCTGCGCCAGCGCGGCCTCGACCCCGTCGAGCACGTCGAGGAGTGGGCGGCCGCGCTGCCCGCCGCCCTGGAGAAGGCCGAGCGCTCCGTGAAGGCCGAGTTCGAAGAGGTCAAGGACCTCGGCGGGCTCTACGTCCTCGGCACCGAGCGGCACGAGTCGCGCCGTATCGACAACCAGCTCCGCGGCCGTTCCGGCCGTCAGGGCGACCCCGGCGAGTCCCGCTTCTACCTGTCGCTCGGCGACGACCTGATGCGTCTGTTCAAGGCCCAGATGGTCGAGCGCGTGATGTCGATGGCCAACGTGCCGGACGACGTGCCGATCGAGAACAAGATGGTGACGCGTGCGATCGCGTCCGCCCAGTCGCAGGTCGAGCAGCAGAACTTCGAGACGCGTAAGAACGTCCTGAAGTACGACGAGGTCCTCAACCGCCAGCGCGAGGTCATCTACGGCGAGCGCCGCCGCGTCCTGGAGGGCGAGGACCTGCACGAGCAGATCGTGCACTTCATGGACGACACCATCGACGCTTACGTCTCCGCGGAGACCGCCGAGGGCTTCGCCGAGGAGTGGGACCTCGACCGGCTGTGGGGCGCCTTCAAGCAGCTCTACCCGGTGAAGGTCACCATCGAGGAGCTCGAGGACGAGATCGGCGACCGTGCGGGTCTGACGGCCGAGTTCATCTCCGAGGCCATCAAGGACGACGTCCACGCGCAGTACGAGGCCCGTGAGGCGCAGCTCGGCTCCGACATCATGCGGGAGCTGGAGCGCCGCGTCGTGCTCTCCGTCCTCGACCGCAAGTGGCGCGAGCACCTCTACGAGATGGACTACCTCCAGGAGGGCATCGGCCTGCGCGCCATGGCGCAGAAGGACCCGCTGGTCGAGTACCAGCGGGAGGGCTTCGACATGTTCAACGCCATGATGGACGGCATCAAGGAGGAGTCCGTCGGCTATCTGTTCAACCTGGAGGTCCAGGTCGAGCAGCAGGTCGAGGAGGTGCCCGTGTCCGACGCGGCGCCCTCCCTCACCAAGGACGGCGCGCAGGACGCGGTGCCGGCCGGCGCCCCCCGCCCCGAGATCCGCGCCAAGGGCCTGGACGCCCCGCAGCGCCCCGACCGCCTGCACTTCCAGGCGCCGAACGCCGAGGGTGGCGTCGACGAGGGCGACTTCACGACCACCGACCAGCCCGCCGGTTCCACCACCGCCTCCGGCGACGGTCTGACCCGCGCGGAGCGGCGCAAGGCCCAGAAGGGCGGGCGTCGCCGCAAGAAGTAGCTAGCCGCAGCGGGGAGCGGAGACCGCTGTAGGGCTTGAGTGAGGGCCGGGCACCTGGGGGTGCCCGGCCCTCACTCTGTCGCGTGCGTTGTCGGCCTGCCGTGTGCCGCCTGCCGTGTGCCGCCTGCCGCCTGCCGTGTGCCGCCTGCCGTGTGCCGTGTCGGCGCCCGGGAGCGGTGGCCGGTGCGCGCCTGCGGCCGGTGCAGGGCCTGCGGCCGGTGCAGAGCCGGCGGCTGGTTCAGCGTCTGCGGCCGGTGGAGTGCCTGCCGCCGGAGGAGGGCCTGCGGCTGGTTCAGCCTCGGTGTGCGCCGGGCCCCGCGACCTCCACCGCCGTGCAGCGCCAGCGCTCGTCGTCGCCCAGGTGCAGACGGAACGCCAGGGCGCGCAGTGCGGGGCCCGCGCCGACGCGGGCGAAGACCTCGAAGACGCCCGGTCGCACCTCGTAGTGGCCGACGCGCCGCACGGCGGGGCGGTGGCCGCCGACGGAGCGCAGCGGCAGCAGCTCCGCGAGCCGCACCAGGTCGTCGTACGCGGTGTGGGCGATGTGGCGGGCTACCGCGTGCACCGGGCGCTGACCGCTGAGCACCAGGAGCAGCAGCTCGGTGAAGAGCTCGGCCGGGTGCGGGGGCGGCTGGGCGGGGATCCGCCGGAGCGGGGCCGGGCGGTGCGGGGCCGGGCGGTGCGGGTCGCGCCGCCCGGGTGGGCGCCCAGGGGGTGGGCGGCGGCCCGCGGGCGGCTGGTTCGTGAGTGGACGGTTGCCTGTGGGCGGCTGGTTCGCGGGTGGACGGGAGCCCGTGGGGCGCGGCGGGCGGGTCATGACCTTGCGGAGGGCCGAGGGGGTGCCCTGGGGGCGGGCGGGCGCGTCGTTGCTGGGGGAGGCCTGCGCCGCCCGCGTGGCTTCGTCGGTCGGGCCTGTCGGGCCTGTCGGGCCTGTCGAGGGGGCCAGAGCGGCCGGGACGGTACGAGTCGCCGGCGCGGCCGGGGCGGTCGGTGCGGGTGCGGTGCGGTGCATGCGGGGCTCCTCGATACCGGTCGGTAACTTCGTGTTGGAGATCTTCTACGGCCGTGACGAGGGGCGGAGCAAGAGGCGGCGGCTGCTTCCGCGGGCGACGCACGGTTCACTCATCAGGGTGGGCGGAGGTGCCGCCGGCGCCGTGCGGGCGCGGCTGGGGCGGGTGACGGCGTGGACCGGGGTGGACGCGGCGGGGACGGCGGGCGGCAGCTCGAAGGGGGACGCGCGCACGTATCCTGAGAGCCTGTCCCGGGGGTCCGCCTGGCCCTCCCGGACGCCCTCGCGACTACGAAAGCGGCCCGTCATGCGCGTGTACGTACCCCTGACCCTGCCCCGCCTCGCGCAGGCGCACGAAGCCGGTGAGCTGGGACCCGGGCCGCTGACCGCGTACGCCGTGACGCCCGCGCTGCGCGAGTGGTACGTCTCGGACGACATCGAGGAGCTGGAGTACGCGGCCCTGAACCGGGCGGCACTCGCCTCGCTGCGGCTGCTCGCCGGTGCGCCGGGGACCCCGCGGCGCCGGGTCGTCCTCGCGGCGGACGTGCCGGACGGAGCGGCCGTCGCCGACCCCGACCGCGGTCTCGACCAGGGCGCCCTCGGCGAGGTGCGGATCACGGGCGCGCTGCCGCTGGCCAAGGCGGCCGCGGTGCACGTGGACTCCGGGGACGCCGAGGCGGACGTCACCGCCGCGGCGGACGCCCTCGGGGCCGCGGACCACGGCGACGACGACGCGCAGTTCGTCGTCGACGGGGCCGAGGACCACGAACTGCTCTGGTACGCCACGCAGGAGATCCCCAACCTTGTCGGGGCCGAGGACTAGCGCGTCGCCGCCCGCCGCCCCGCGCCGCCCCGCGGCCGGAAAATTCCCGGACGGGTTGTCGGTGGTGCCGGGTACGGTCTTCCGCATGGGGAAGCAGCAGCGCGGGGCGCACATTGTCTGGGACTGGAACGGGACCCTTCTGCACGACATCGACGCGGTCATAGGGGCGACCAACGCGTCGTTCGAGGAGATCGGCCTGGAGCCGATCACTCTGGAGCGGTATCGGGAGCTGTACTGCGTGCCCGTGCCGTTGTTCTACGAGCGGCTGATGGGACGGCTGCCCACCGAGGACGAGTGGCTCGTGATGGACGCCGTCTTCCACAAGCACTACGGGGCGCGGGTGGACGCGTGCGCGCTCGCCGAGGGCGCGGCGGAGCTGCTCGCCGGGCGGCAGGCCCAGGGGCGTACGCAGTCGCTGCTTTCGCTCGCTCCGCACGAGCAGTTGGTGCCGCTGGTGCGGCGGCACGGGATCGCGGAGCGGTTCGTGCGGATCGACGGGCGTACGGACACCTCCCACGCGGGGAAGGCCGAGCGGATGGTCCGGCATCTCGCGGAGCTCGCGGAGGTCGCGGTGGAGGAGGTCGTCGTCATCGGGGACGCGGTGGACGACGCTCGGGCCGCGGCCCACGTGGGAGCTCGGGCCGTGCTCTACACCGGCGGGTCGCACAGCCGGGTGAGTCTCGAGGCCGCGGGGGTCCCCGTAGTCGACAGCCTCGGGGAGGCCGTGGAGACCGCGGAGCAGCTGGTGGCCTGAGCCGACCGCTTGCCCCTCGGGGGCGCGAAACCCGAGCGTCCCCAAGGCGCGCGAAACCCGAGCGGCGGGAGCCCTGGCGCGAAGGCTCAAGTGACCGGAGCCCTGGCGCGAAGGCTCAAGTGACCGGAACCCTCACGCCAAGGCTCAAGTGACCGGAGCCTTCGCCCTCAGCACTGTCAAGAACTCCCGCATCCAGCCGGAGTGATCCGGCCAGGCCCTGGACGAGACCAGGGTGCCGTCGACCACCGCTTCCGCGTCCTGGAAGGTGGCCCCGGCCGCCTGCATGTCGAGTTCGAGGGCCGGGTAGGCCGTGACCCGGCGGCCGGCGAGGCCGCCCACGGCCGCGGTGAGCAGGGGGCCGTGGCAGATCTGGGCGACGGGCTTGTCGGCGTCGAAGAAGGACTTGAGGACCTTGCGGAGCTCCGGGTCGTTGCGCAGGTACTCGGGGGCCCGGCCGCCGGGGACGACGAGGGCGACGTACTGACCCGGATCGACCTCGGAGAAGGCCAGGTCGGCCGGCCAGGTGTAGCCGGGCTTCTCCGTGTACGTGTCGAAGCCGTGCTCGAAGTCGTGCACCACGAACTGGAGCGTCTTGCGGGCGGGCGCCGCGATGTGGACGTCGTAGCCCTCCTCGCGCAGGCGCTGGTAAGGGTAGAGGACCTCCAGTGACTCCGCCGCGTCACCGGTGACGATCAGGATCTTGGCTGCCATGGGTGTTCGCTCCCCGGGTCTGTCGCGGGTCTGTCGCGGGTCTGTCGTGGGTCCGTCGCGGGTCGGTCGAGGGTCGTCCGCTGGTCTGTCCGGGTCGGTCGCGGAGGTGCGCGCGCCGCGTCGGCACGTGCCCTCACGCTCAACGTGCATCGCCCCGCGCCGTTTGCCAAGGGCGCCCCCCGCCCGCCCCCGGCCCGGGTGTGGCCGGATCCGACCCCCTTAGCACATGAGGCGACTGTGCAGACTGTCAAAGTTCGTTGTGAGGTTTTGTACACATGCGGCTCGTGACTACTTACCGGTGCGGGGCGATAGCCTTGGTCCCGTGATCAGCGCGATATCCCGCGGAGGCGACGTCGCCTCCGCCCCGCGCCCGGAGAACACGGTGCCCATGAACCGTGCCGGGCGCCTCGCCGACGACTCATCGCGGCACGGATCGCGGAGTGGATCGCGGCGCGGATCACGGCGCGGGTCACGGAGCGGACCGCCGACCGGATCACCGGGCGGATGCCGGGAACAACTCAGGCATCAGGGGTGTCGCGGACACCTGGGTCGGCCAACGAATTCGCCGGAAATGGCGGATTACCGCCCGCTCATCGCTCATCGCGGCATAACGTCGACAGGGACCGGAGACCCCGCGTCGCGGCGTTACGTCACATCACTTCCTTCTACGTCACGCAACGGCGCGCGACAGGAGTCATGAGGACAATGCAGACCAAGCTGGACGAAGCCAAGGCCGAGCTGCTCGCGCGGGCCGCCCGGGTAGCTGAGAACAGCCCGGTCGGGGGGCGCCTGCCTATGGGAGCACCGACCGGGCCCACGGGCGGGGGCAGCACCACCGGCGGGTCCGGACCGGGCCGCGCCGCCAAGGCCGACGGCTCCACCAGGGCCGACGCCAAGGGTGACCGCGCCGCCAAGGCAGACCGTTCCGCGAAGACCGACGCCGCCCCCAAGTCCGCGAAGACCGACACCGCCCCCAAGTCCGCCAAGGCCGACGCCGCCGCCAAGAAGGCCGACGCCACGGACGCCGCCGACGCCGACCAGGCGAAGGTGCTCTCCTTCCTCCAGCGCTACTACCTCCACACCGCCCCTGAGGACCTCACCGACCGCGACCCGGTCGACGTCTTCGGCGCCGCCCACTCCCACTACCGCCTGGCCGAGAACCGCCCCCAGGGCACGGCCAACGTCCGGGTGCACACCCCGACCGTCGAGGAGAACGGCTGGACGTGCAGCCACTCCGTCGTCGAGGTCGTGACCGACGACATGCCGTTCCTGGTGGACTCCGTCACCAATGAGCTGTCCCGGCAGGGGCGCGGCATCCACGTCGTCATCCACCCGCAGGTCGTGGTCCGCCGCGACGTCACCGGCAAGCTCCTCGACGTACTCCCCGCAGGAGCGAACACGGGAGCGAACACCGGGGCTAACGGCACCGCCGAGCGCCCGCACGACGCGGTCACCGAGTCCTGGATCCACGTCGAGATCGACCGTGAGACCGACCGCTCCGACCTGAAGCAGATCACCGCCGACCTGCTGCGCATCCTGTCCGACGTCCGCGAGACGGTCGAGGACTGGGAGAAGATGCGCGACTCCGCGCTGCGCATCGCCGACGAGCTGCCGAAGGAGCCGACCGCCGACGACCTGCGCGACCAGGAGGTCGAGGAGGCCCGCGAACTCCTTCGCTGGCTGGCCGCCGACCACTTCACCTTCCTCGGCTACCGCGAGTACGACCTGACGGAGGACGACTCGCTCGCCGCCGTGCCCGGCACCGGCCTCGGCATCCTGCGCGCCGACCCGCACCACAGCGAGGACGACGACCACCACCCGGTCAGCCCCTCCTTCAACCGGCTGCCCGCCGACGCCCGCGCCAAGGCCCGTGAGCACAAGCTCCTGGTCCTGACGAAGGCCAACAGCCGCTCCACGGTGCACCGGCCCAGCTACCTCGACTACGTCGGCGTGAAGAAGTTCGACGAGCAGGGCAACGTCGTCGGCGAGCGCCGCTTCCTCGGCCTGTTCTCCTCGGCCGCGTACACCGAGTCCGTGCGCCGGGTGCCGGTCATCCGCCGCAAGGTCGCCGAGGTCCTCAAGGGCGCGGGCTTCTCGCCCAACAGCCACGACGGCCGGGACCTGCTCCAGATCCTGGAGACCTACCCGCGCGACGAGCTGTTCCAGACCCCGGCCGACCCGCTGCGGTCCATCGTCACGTCGGTGCTCTACCTCCAGGAGCGCCGCCGGCTCCGCCTGTACCTGCGCAAGGACGAGTACGGCCGCTACTACTCGGCGCTCGTCTACCTGCCGCGGGACCGCTACACGACCGGTGTGCGGCTGCGGATCATCGACATCCTCAAGGAGGAGCTGAACGGCGCCAGCGTCGACTTCACGGCCTGGAACACCGAGTCGATCCTCTCCCGCATCCACTTCGTCGTCCGCGTCCCCAAGGGCGGCGAGGTCCCCGACCTCTCCGACAGCGACGTCGAGCGCATCGAGGCCCGGCTCGTGGAGGCCGCCCGCTCCTGGGCCGACGGCTTCGGCGAGGCGCTGACCGCCGAGTGCGGCGAGGAGCGCGCCGCCGAGCTGCTGCGCCGCTACCAGCACGCGTTCCCCGAGGGCTACAAGGCCGACCACACGCCGCGCGCCGCGGTCGCCGACCTCGTGCACCTGGAGCGGCTCTCCAAGGAGAGCCACAAGGACTTCGCGCTCAGCCTGTACGAGCCCGTGGGCGCCGCCCCCGACGAGCGCCGCTTCAAGATCTACCGGGCGGGCGCGCAGATCTCGCTGTCCGCCGTGCTGCCGGTCCTCCAGCGCCTGGGCGTGGAGGTCACCGACGAGCGCCCGTACGAGCTGCGCTGCTCGGACCGTACCAACGCCTGGATCTACGACTTCGGCCTGCGGATGCCGAAGGCGCAGAACGGCAACGGCGACTATCTGGGCGACGACGGCAGGGCCCGCTTCCAGGAGGCCTTCGCCGCCGCCTGGACCGGCGAGGCCGAGGTCGACGGGTTCAACTCGCTCGTCCTGCGCGCCGGTCTGAACTGGCGCCAGGCGATGGTCCTGCGCGCGTACGCCAAGTACCTGCGCCAGGCCGGGTCGACCTTCAGCCAGGACTACATGGAGGACACCCTCCGCAACAACGTCCACACCACCCGGCTGCTGGTCTCGCTGTTCGAGGCCCGGATGTCCCCGGACCGCCAGCGCGCGGGCACCGAGCTGACCGACGGGCTCCTCGAAGAGCTGGACGGCGCCCTCGACCAGGTCGCCTCGCTCGACGAGGACCGCATCCTGCGCTCGTTCCTCACCGTCATCAAGGCGACGCTGCGCACGAACTTCTTCCAGGAGGCCGCGGGCGGCAAGCCGCACGGCTACGTCTCCATGAAGTTCGACCCGCAGGCCATCCCGGACCTGCCGGCGCCGCGGCCCGCGTACGAGATCTGGGTGTACTCGCCGCGCGTCGAGGGTGTGCACCTGCGCTTCGGCAAGGTCGCCCGCGGCGGTCTGCGCTGGTCCGACCGGCGCGAGGACTTCCGTACGGAGATCCTCGGCCTGGTCAAGGCGCAGATGGTGAAGAACACCGTGATCGTGCCGGTGGGCGCGAAGGGCGGCTTCGTCGCCAAGCAGCTGCCCGACCCGTCCGTGGACCGCGACGCCTGGCTCGCGGAGGGCGTCGCCTGCTACAAGACGTTCATCTCGGCGCTGCTCGACATCACCGACAACCTCGTCGCGGGCGAGGTCGTGCCCCCGGCCGACGTCGTCCGGCACGACGAGGACGACACCTATCTGGTGGTCGCGGCCGACAAGGGCACGGCGACGTTCTCCGACATCGCCAACGAGGTCGCCGAGTCGTACAACTTCTGGCTCGGGGACGCGTTCGCCTCCGGCGGCTCCGCGGGCTACGACCACAAGGGCATGGGCATCACCGCCCGCGGCGCCTGGGAGTCCGTGAAGCGGCACTTCAGGGAGCTGGGCTGCGACACCCAGACCGAGGACTTCACCGTCGTCGGCGTCGGCGACATGTCCGGTGACGTGTTCGGCAACGGCATGCTGCTCTCCGAGCACATCCGCCTGGTCGCGGCCTTCGACCACCGGCACATCTTCATCGACCCGAACCCGGACGCGGCCACCTCCTACGCCGAGCGCCGCCGTCTGTTCGAGCTGCCCCGCTCCAGCTGGGCCGACTACAACAAGGAGCTGCTTTCCGCGGGCGGCGGCGTCTTCCCGCGCTCGGCCAAGGCCATCCAGCTCAACGCGCACATCCGCGAGGCGCTCGGCATCGAGTCCGGGGCCAAGATGACCCCCGCCGACCTGATGCAGGCCATCCTGAAGGCGCCGGTCGACCTGCTGTGGAACGGCGGCATCGGCACCTACGTGAAGTCGGGCACCGAGTCGCACGCGGACGTCGGCGACAAGGCCAACGACGCCATCCGCGTCGACGGCGCCGACCTGCGCGTGAAGGTCGTCGGCGAGGGCGGCAACCTGGGGCTCACTCAGCTCGGCCGGATCGAGTTCGCCCGCGCGGGCGGACGCGTCAACACGGACGCCATCGACAACAGCGCAGGCGTGGACACCTCCGACCACGAGGTGAACATCAAGATCCTGCTGAACGCCGTGGTGCAGGCCGGGGACATGACGGTCAAGCAGCGCAACAAGCTGCTCGCCGAGATGACCGACGAGGTCGGCCACCTCGTGCTGCGGAACAACTACGCGCAGAACACGGCGCTCGCCAACTCCGTCTTCGAGGCGCCCTCGCTGCTCCACGCCCACCAGCGGTTCATGCGGCGGCTCGGGCGCGAGGGGCAGCTGGACCGGTCCCTGGAGTTCCTGCCCAACGACCGGCAGATCCGCGAGCTGCTCTCCTCCGGCCGCGGCCTGGCCCAGCCCGAGCTGGCCGTGCTGCTCGCCTACACGAAGATCGTGACGGCGGAGGAGCTGATCCAGACCACGCTGCCCGACGACGAGTACCTGCGCAGGCTGCTGCACGCGTACTTCCCGCAGGCGCTGCGCGAGCAGTTCCTCGACCAGATCGACGGGCACGCGCTGCGCCGCGAGATCGTCACCACCGTCCTGGTCAACGACACGGTCAACTCCGGCGGTTCGACGTTCCTGCACCGCCTGCGCGAGGAGACCGGGGCGTCCCTCGAGGAGATCGTGCGGGCGCAGCTCGCCGCGCGGGAGATCTTCGGGCTCGGCGAGGTCTGGGACGCCGTGGAGTCGCTGGACAACGTCGTGGCCGCCGACGTCCAGACGCGGGTGCGGCTGCACTGCCGCAGGCTCGTCGAGCGCGGCACGCGCTGGCTGCTCAACAACCGGCCGCAGCCGCTCCAGCTCGCCGAGACCATCGAGTTCTTCAGCGACGGCGTCGCCCGGGTGTGGGACGAGCTGCCGAAGCTCATGCGCGGCTCCGACCTGGAGTGGTACGAGAACATCCGCGAGGAGCTGACCGCGGCGGGCGTCCCGGACGACCTGGCCCAGCGGGTCGCGGGCTTCTCCTCGGCCTTCCCCTCGCTCGACATCGTCGCCGTGGCGGACCGCATGGGCAAGGAGCCGATGGCCGTCGCCGAGGTCTACTACGACCTCGCGGACCGGCTGCGGATCACCCAGCTCATGGACCGGATCATCGAGCTGCCGCGGGCCGACCGCTGGCAGTCGATGGCGCGGGCCTCGATCCGCGAGGACCTGTACGCGGCGCACGCCGCCCTGACGGCCGACGTGCTCGCCGTCGGGAACGGCGAGGCCACGCCCGAGCAGCGGTTCAAGGCGTGGGAGGAGAAGAACGCGGCGATCCTCAGCCGGGCCCGGACGACCCTGGAGGAGATCCAGGGCTCCGACGCCTTCGACCTGGCCAACCTGTCGGTGGCCATGCGGACGATGCGGACGCTGCTGCGCACGCACTCCTGACCGTACGTCGTACGTTCCCGGGGGCGGCGTTTTCGGCGCCGTACGGGATACATGGAAGTGTGCGGGACGTCCGCGGAACGTCTGCGGGACGTCCGCAGGACGCCTGCGAGACGTCTGCGGAACGGGTGATGCGGGTGGCATTATGCCGTTAATTCCGGCATTTGGGCTACGGTAGATGCGATTGTCTGACGGACAGGTCGGGACGGAACCGTCGGCGTGGACGCCGGGAAGGTCGCAGGGTAGGCCGATGACAGAAGCAAGTCCGCTGGACGCGGCGGAGCGCGCGGTCCAGGTGCTCGGCGCCGGACGGCTGCCCGAGGAGTGGGCCGCCACACCGCTGACCGTGGTCATGCCGACGTACAACGAGGCGGGGAACCTGCCCGGCATGGCCGACGCGCTGCTCGCGCTGCCCCTCGCCGGCCTGCGCCTGCTCGTCGTCGACGACTCCAGCCCCGACGGCACCGGCGAGATCGCCGAGGACTGCGCCCGGCGCCACCAGGAGATGTCGGGCCGCCGCCGCATGAGCGTGCTGCACCGCACCGAGAAGGACGGCCTCGGCCGGGCCTACGCCGCGGGCATGGCCAAGGCCGTCGAGGGCGGCGCGCGCTACGTACTACAGATGGACGCCGACGGCAGCCACCCCGTGGAGAAGGTCCCCGAACTGCTCGGCGTCGCCCTCGCCACGGACGCCGGGGTCGTCGTCGGCAGCCGGTACGTGCAGGGCGGCACCCTCTCCGACGCCTGGGGCGCCCACCGCAAGCTCCTCTCCCGCTGGGCCAACGCCTACGCGGGCACCATCCTCGGCACCCGCGTCCGCGACATCACCGGCGGCTTCAACCTGTGGCGCGCCGACGCCGTGCACGCCGTGGACCTCCGCAGCGTCGACAGCGCGGGCTACAGCTTCCAGGTCGAGACGAAGTACCGCGCGCTGCGCCACGGCTTCGACGTCATGGAGGTCCCGATCCACTTCGAGGACCGCACCGTCGGCGAGTCCAAGATGAGCCTGATGGTGCAGCTTGAGTCGGTCGTCATGCCGTGGAAGCTGCGGGTGCGGGCGGCGCGGGGCTCCCGCGGCGGTCCGGGGCCGGGGCCCTCCGCGTCCGGGCCGGGGCCCTCCGCATGACGAGCGGCACGCTGCACGAGGTGCCCGCCCCGGCCGTCCCCGCCGCCCCCGCCCCCGCCGCCGTGCCGGGTGCGGCGGCGCCGGTCCCCGCCCGCCGGGTCGCGCCGGCCCGGCTGCGCCGCCTGTGCCTGGAGGTCGTCAAGTTCGGTGTCGTCGGCGGCAGCGGGGTCGCCGTCAACCTCGTCGTCTTCAACCTGTTCCTGCACGGCCTCGGGTCACGCCCCATGACGGCCACGGTCCTCGCGAGCTGCGTCGCCATGGGCACCAACTACCTCGGCTTCCGCTTCTTCGCCTACCGGGACCGGGCCTCGCGCAGCAAGCGGCAGATCGCCCTGTTCTTCGTCTTCAGCGGCATCGGTGTGCTGATGGAGAGCCTGCTGTTCTACGCCGCGTACCACGGTCTCGGCCTGAGCGGTCCGCTCGGCTCGAACATCGCGAAGGCCCAGTCCATCCTCCTGGCCTCCGCGTTCCGCTTCCTGGTGTACCGGACGTGGGTGTTCAAGGAGCGTGCCCACCATGACGCGCGGCGGCCGTAGCGGGGCGCGGTCGCGGCGCGGACTCATACCCCCGACGGCGGCGACGGCGGCGACGGTCGCGGCCACGCTCGCCGTCCTCCTCCTGCTCGCCGTCGTCGTCCGGCTGCCCTGGGTCGGTGACCTCGGCATCCACGCGGCGACGCTGGAGCGCCTGCGGCACGATCCGCTGCACCCCGGCGACCCCCTCGTCGACGCCGACGTACCCAGCCCCTACTACTCCCCGTGGACGGTCCTCCTCGGCCTGCTGGCCAAGGCGACCGGCCTCGGCGCCTTCGCCGTCCTGCGCTGCGCGGCCCTGGCGGGCCTCGCGCTGCTGCTCACCGGCGTCGCGCACTTCGTCCGCACCCTGACCCGGCGGCGGACGGCCGTACCCCTCGCCGTGCTCTGCGTGCTCTTCCTGTGGGGCCCGGCCGTCTTCGAGTGGAGCGGTTTCCTCGGCCTCGGCTCCCTGGCGCTGACGGTCTCGTACCCGAGTACGTTCGCTCTGGGCCTCGCCTTCCACCTCTGGGCGTGCCTGCGCAAGGCCCTCCGGGCGGACGCGGGTCCCGCGGTGTTCCTCGCGCTCGGGGCGCTGTGGGCGGTCGTCCTCCTCACCCACCAGTTCACCGGCGTGGTCGCGTCCCTCGGTGCCCTCGCGATGCTGCTCGGCGCCCGGCCGTGGCCGCGCCGCGCGACGCTCCTGCGGCTCGGCGCCGGGCTCGCCCTCGGCCTCGTCCTGCTCGCCGCCTGGCCCTACTACCCCTTCTTCGACCTCTTCGGCGCGGGTGGCGGCCTGGACGGGATCCACCGGGCCCTGTACCGCGACCTGCCTGCCCGCTTCGGTCTCGTCCTCGTCGGCGTGGCCGCGCTGGCCCTGCGCTTCCGCCGCGACCGCCGCGACCCCCTGGTCCTCTTCTTCGCCCTGGGCGTCCTGGTCTTCGTCGCGGGGGGACTGAGCGGCCACTGCTCCTGGGGCCGGGTGCTGCCCGCGGCACTGCTGCCCGCGCAGGTCGCGGCGGGGGTGGAGGCGGCGGGCCTGGCGGCGGCGGTGCGCGAGGGCCGCGCCGGACGGGTCCCGGCCGCCGTGGCCGCGGGGACCCTGGCAGCCGCCCTGGTGGTCGGCGCGTGGACGCAGGCGGGCACGCTCGGCCACGTTCTGCCGCGGTCCGCGCTGCCCTCCGCCGTAGCGGCGAAGCACCGCCCGTCGTGGCCCGGCTACCGCTGGCTCACGCCCTGGGTGCGCCCCGGGGACGTGGTCCTCGCCAAGACGTTCCCCGCTCGCCAGATCCCGGCCTACGGCGCGTACACCGTGGCGCCCGGCTACCCGGACTTCTTCCTCCCCGACGAGGAGGCGCGCGCCGACGCCGTACGCCGGTACTTCGCGCCTCAGACGCCTCGTGCCGAGCGCCTTGAGGTGCTGCGCCGGTACGGGGTGCGGTGGGTCGTGGCGTACCGGTCGGACGGAGGGCTGCCCGAGACGGATCCCGCGTTGCGGAAGGTGACGGTGGGGACCCGGGGGCAGGTGCTGTACGAGGTGGTGGGCGCGGCCACCAGATAGCCGCGCGGTGAGTGTGGCGCGCAGTCGGCGTGCCCCGCTCACCACCGGACGAGCCGCCCTGCGGATCTCAGCGGGTAACGCTCGCCACCAGACGAGCCGCCCTGCGGATCCTGGAGTTCCGTTCCCCGCCCAGTCTGCGGGCCAGCGGGCGCAGCACGCGCGACGTCACGCCCACCGGCGCCCAGGTGAGCTGGAGGCGGCCCGCGCCGCGCCCCTCCGCCTCCGCCGTCACCTGGTGCGGGGCCGTGCCCGAGCGGTAGGGGACGCGGGCGGTGAGGCGGGGGAGGACCAGCGGGGCCAGGAGTATGCCGCTGTTGCGCAGACGGCCGTCGGTGAGCTGGATCAGGGGGTGGCGGGTGCCCGCGAAGCCGTCCGGCGGTACGGGGGCCCGCGCCAGGTCGAGGACGACCTCGCCCTCGAAGACGCCGGGGCGCACGGGGTCGAGCCGGAAGCGGGTCGTCAGGCGGCGGCGCCCCGGCGCCACGACGAGGCTCGCCACCTGCGGGCCCATCGGCAGCCTGAGGCCGGGGTCGTAGGTGCGGACCGTCAGGGCGAGGGCGGCGCCGGGGGCCTGCTCGACGCGGGTGATCTCGTGCCGGAACAGCGCGCTCGGGAACGGCCGGGAGTCCAGGCCGAGTTCGGTGAGGTCGAGTTCGCGGCGGGCGGCGGGCGCGGCCGGTACGCGGGGGCCCCAGTACACCCGCCCGTCCGCGTCCATGGCCGTCGCACGCGGCGCCACCCCGTGCCCGAGGCCCCGCGCGGCCACCTGCGCCTCCGCGAGCCGCTCGTCCCGCACCAGTTGGAGCACCACCCGCTCCGCCCGGGGCAGCCGCGCGTACGCGTCCTCGGCCAGGCCCGCCAGATACGGGTTCACGATGCCGGCGAAGCCGCGCAGCCAGGCCTCGTCGCGGTAGGGCAGGTCGCCCGCGTACATGCGGAAGTCGTGCTTGAGGAACTTGTAGTCCTTGGCGGCGCGCAGGCCCGCGTGCCCGCTCTCCTGAAGGAAGGCGTCGATCAGGGTCTGGACGTGCACCCGGTCGCGTACGTTGGTGAGCTTGTGGCGCTGGTTGGAGATGGACGCCGCGTCCGCCGCGCCGAAGGGCTCTATGTACCAGCGGTACACCGGCTCGGGGATGACCGTGAACGCCTTGGCCAGGCAGTACGCCTGGGCGGAGAACAGCTGGTCCTCGTAGTGGATGCCTTCGGGGAAGCGCAGCGCGTGGTCGTCGAGGAAGGACTTCCGGTACATCTTGCTCGTCGACAGGTGCTCGAAGAGCAGGGCCGGTTCGGCGTCGATGCCCGCCACCGTGCGGTGCTCGGCGACCAGGTGCGGCATCCACGTGGAGGTGCGGCCGGTGTCGACCCGCACCCGTTCCACCGCGCCCATCACGAAGTCGACGTGCGTCTCGGCGTGCGCGGCGAGCATCGACTCCACCGCCCGCTCGGGGAGTTCGTCGTCGCTGTCGAGGAACATCAGGAACGGGGCGCGGGCGATGTCGATCGCGCGGTTGCGCGGGGCGCTGCAGCCGCCGCTGTTCTCCGGCAGCCGGAGGTAGGTGACGCGGTCGTCCTGAGCGGCGAGCGCGCGGGCGACCTGGGGGGTGTCGTCCGTGGAGTGGTCGTCGCTGATGACGATCTCGATGTTCGGGTGCGTCTGGCGCCGCAGCGAGGCCACGGCGCGCGGGAGGCGCTCGGCGTCGTTGTAGACGATGACGGTGATCGTCACATCGGGCGTGGTGGCGGTCATCGGGTGGCCTCCTCCGGGGTGGGGGCGGGCGTCCGCTCGTCCAGGGGCGTGACGGGCGGCAGCGCCTCCTCGGGCTCGCCGAGGAACACCCGGCGCACGACGCGCTCGGCGGCCCGCCCGTCGTCGAACTCGCAGAAGCGCCGCCGGAACGCGGCCCGCGCCTTCGCCGCCGTCCCGTCCCGCCACGCCTCGGTGGCGAGGATCTCCGTCAGCTCGTCCTGGGTGCGGGCGACGGGGCCCGGCGCCTCGGACGGCAGGTCGAAGTAGACGCCGCGCGTCTTCGCGTACGTCTCCCAGTCGTCGGCGTAGATCACGACCGGGCGGTCCAGGTTGGCGTAGTCGAACATGATGGAGGAGTAGTCCGTGATCAGCGCGTCGGCCGCAAGGGCGAGGTTCTCCACCGGGTCGTACGTGGACACGTCGATGACGCGCCCCGCCCGGCGCAGGCCCGCGAGGGGCGAGGCCGCGCCGCCGTAGAAGTAGTGGCCGCGCACCAGGAGCACGGTGTCCTCGCCGAGCCGGTCGGCGAGCGTCGCCAGGTCCAGGCGCGGCGTCCACGTCGCCTCGTAGTCGCGGTGCGTGGGCGCGTAGAGCAGGGCGCGCCTGCCCGGGGGGATGCCGAGGCGCTCGCGGACCGCGCGGACGTCGGCGGCCGTCGCCGTGTAGTACACGTCGTTGCGCGGGTAGCCGTGGTCGAGTTCCACGTACCGCGACTGGTAGGCGCGCTGCCACATCTGGGTGGAGTGGCTGTTGGACGAGACGCTGTAGTCCCAGCGGTCGACGCGGGCGAGCAGGTCGTGGAAGTTCAGGCCCTTGGCCGCCGCCGGATAGTCGAGCTGGTCCAGGCCCATGCGCTTCAGGGGGGTGCCGTGGTGCGTCTGGAGGTGCACGGCGTCGGGGCGCTTGACCACGGCGTTGGGGAAGTTGGCGTTGTTCACCAGGTACTTGGCCGTCGCGAGCACCCGCCAGTAGCGGCGCGATCCCGGTACGACGTGGTCGGTGCCCGGCGGAAGGAGCGGCACGTTGGCGGCGGAGACGATCCACACCCGGTGGATGTGCGGGGCGAGTTCGGCGAGCTTCGCGGCGACGGCGGCCGGGTTGCAGGCGACGCCCCGGTCCCAGTACGCGGAGAAGACGGCGAGGTCCGGGTCGACGGGCCGCTTCAGGTCCTGGTGGTACTGGAGGTCGCGGACCTTCCTGCCCACCGTGCGCCGGCTCCCCCTGGCCGCCGAGAGCACCTTGCGGCGCCGCTGGTTCACCGCCTGGAACACGCGGTACCGCGCGTACGCGTTCTCCTCCAACAGGCGGCGGCGCATCCCTTCCTGGCCGCCGGGGCGCCGGTACCCGGGCGGCCGGAAGTCGACCGCGGCGCGGGCGGCGCGGGCGAAGAACTCCCGTGCCGTGTCCTCGGGCAGGGGCGCGCGGGCCACGGTCCGCAGGCTCGCGGCGACCATCGCGGCGTACAGCACGGAGCGCGGGCCGGGGCCCGCGTCCCGCTCGGCGGCGAGGCGGAGCAGCCGCTCGTAGGTGTCGAGGAGCGCGAAGTGGCCGTCGGCCGTGACCGGCGGCAGGCTCTCCGCCCGCAACCGCCGGTCCTCCAGGGCCACTTGGTCGAGGGCCGCGATCCGCCCGGCGGTGAGCAGCAGCGCGTACGCCGTGAACAGTTCGTCGTCGGTGGCGAGGCCCTCCTGCTGCCGGGACCGCCAGAAGTCCGCCCGGACGACGTGGGTGCCGAGCAGCGGCGTCACCTTCAGCAGGTCAGGGCAGTCCGTGAGGGACACGTCGCGGCGGCCCGGCTTGGCGAGGAAGCCGCCGTCGCGGCTCGGCATGCGGGCGTGCCGCCAGGTGGAGCGGACGTGATCGGTGAGCAGGACGTCGACGCCCGCGCCGTCGAGGCCCGCCGTCCGTTCGGCGACCGCCCGTGCCGCGAGCGCGGGCACGCTGTCCTTGCTGTGCGCGAACTGCAGCCAGCGGCCCTTCGCCCGGTCGGCTCCCGCCGCGCGGGCCGCGCCGTCCGGGGTACCGTCGGGCAGCGCGACCAGGGTGGCGTACGGGTGCCGCTCCGCGGCCTGCCGGGCGGAGTCGCCGACGGCGGCGACGACGACCTCCACCGCGGGCGCGGTGTCAGCGTGGTCGGCGAGGGCCGCGAGGCTCTCCGCGAGGTGTCCCTGTACGTTGCGGCCGTACACGACGACGCTCAGCTCCGGCGTCCCCGCTCCAGCTTCCCTGTCGCTCATGCGTCCCTCTGTCGTCGTGCTTCTGACGCTGTCGTCGTGCTGCTGACGTTGCTAAACGCTCCCATAGTGTAAGGATCTGCTTATTGCTGCGACAAAAGGGGCAAGGGTCTCAGCTCTTGCCGCCGGTGAACCGCTCGTACTCCTTCATCACCTCCGCCGTCGGGCCGTCGAGGCGCAGCTTCCCGTGCTCCAGCCACAGCACACGGTCGCAGGTGTCCCTGATCGACTTGTTGTTGTGGCTGACGAGGAAGACGGTGCCCGCGCGCTCGCGCAGCGCGCGGATGCGGGCCTGCGACCGCTGCTGGAACGCGCGGTCGCCGGTGGCGAGGGCCTCGTCGATCAGGAGGACGTCGTGGTCCATGGCGGCGCCGATGGAGAAGCGCAGCCGTGCGGCCATGCCGGAGGAGTAGGTGCGCATCGGCAGCGTGCTGAAGTCGCCCTTGTCGTCGATCCCGGAGAAGTCGACGATCCCGGGGCCGCGCTCCTGGATCTGTTCGGGGGACATGCCCATCGCGAGGCAGCCGAGCCGGACGTTGCGCTCGCCGGTGAGGTCGTTCATCAGGGCGGCGTTGACGCCGAGGAGGGACGGCCGGCCGTCGGTGTAGACGTGGCCGCGCTCGACGGGCAGCAGGCCCGCGATGGCCTTCAGGAGCGTGGACTTGCCGGAGCCGTTGGTGCCGACGAGCCCGACGGCCTCGCCCCGCAGAGCCGTGAAGGTCACCCCGCGGACGGCGTGCACCGTGCGCACCCCGGCGTCGGCGCCGCCCCGGCGGCGCAGGATGCGGCCGAGCGCCGGGGTGGCCGCACCCCGGGCGAGGGCCGGGCCCGCGCCGTGCACGCGGTACACGATGTCGACGGCGTCGACGACGACGGTCGGCGCGGGGGCGGTCGGCGCGGGGTCGGCTCCCGTGCCGGGCGCGCTCGCCTCCGGGGCCGCTTCAGCCGCGTCCATAGGTCTCCTCCGCCTTCCAGAAGTACAGAAATCCGCCGGCCCCGGCGAGCAGGGCCCAGCCCGTGGCCCACGCCCACACGTGCGGCGGCAGCCGGTCGGCGGTGAAGCTGTCGATGAGCGCGAACCGCATGAGGTCGATGTAGACGGCCGCCGGATTGGCCTCCAGGAGCACGGTGACCGCGTGCGGCAGGTCCCGGTCGGCGAGGACCTTGTCGATGCTCCACATCACGCCGGACGCGTACATCCAGGTCCGCAGCACGAACGGCATGAGCTGCGCGATGTCCGGTGTCCGCGCGCCGAGCCGGGCGAGGACGAGGGCGAGCCCCGCGTTGAAGACGAACTGGAGGGCGAGCGCGGGCGGGGCGAGGAGCCAGGAGAGGGCGGGCGGCACCCCGAAGCAGAGCAGGATCGCGAGCAGCGCGCACAGCGAGAACAGCAGTTGCTGGAGCTGTTGCAGGCAGTACGAGATCGGCAGGGCCGCGCGTGGGAAGTGCAGGGCGCGCACCAGGCCGAGGCTGCCGGAGACGGCGCGGGTGCCCGCGAGGGCGGACTGCTGCGTGAAGGTGAACACGAAGACGCCCGTGACGAGGAACGGCACGTAGTCCGGCACGTCGTGCTTGGTGTTCATCAGGACGCCGAAGATGAAGTAGTAGACGGCCGCGTTGAGCAGCGGCGTCATCACCTGCCAGAGCTGGCCGAGCTTCGCCTGGCTGTACTGGGCGGTGAGCTTGGCGGTGGCGAACGCGGTGACGAAGTGGCGCCGCTGCCACAGCTCGCGCACGTAGGCGGGCAGGGAGGGGCGGGCGCCGCTGACGGTCAGGCCGTGGCGGGCGGCGAGGTCCGCGGCGGATTCCGTCACGGATTCCGCTGCGGCCTCCGCCGTGGTCTCTGCCCTGGGCGGTTTGTCGAGTGCGAGGGTCACGGCCGTTGCCTCCGCTCGGGGACGTGGGAGGACGACGGCACGATGCGCCGCCGCGCCGGAACGCCGCCGAGCACGTCGGGACGGGACCGTATCGTCGTCACGCAGACAGTAGGCCGCCGCGACGTCGGAACGCAACCGTTCCGTCGTCACGTCCTATGCTGTCGTCATGACGACGAGCGACAGAAAGCCCGGTGAACGGGGCCGCAGGGCGCCCGCAGGCGCCGCCGTGCTGCGCGAGGACGTGACCGAGGCCATCCGCGCCGCCGTCTTCGAGGAGCTCGCCGCGGTGGGGTACGCGCGCATGTCCATCGAGGGCATCGCGCGCCGCGCGGGCGTCGGCAAGACGGCCGTCTACCGCCGCTGGCGCTCCAAGCTGCACCTGGTCCTCGACCTGGTGTCGGCGCTCGCGGTCCAGGGCCTGCCCACGCCGGACACCGGCACCCTGGAGGGCGATCTGCGCCTGCTGTACGAAGTCACGTCCCGCGCGCTGCGCCACCCCGTCGCCTCGCAGGTCGTCCCCGACCTCCTGGCGGAGGCGGCCCGCAACCCCGAGATCGAGGCGGCCCTGCAGAAGGCGCTGCGCGAGGGGCAGCACGGCGTGGCGAGCGGCATCGTCGCGCAGGCGGTGGCGCGGGGCGACCTGCGCGCGGACCTCACCGGCGCGGACGAGGCGCTGGCCCTCGACCTGATGTCGGGGCCGCTGTACTGGCGGGCGGTCGTGGTGCGCGGACACCTGCCCGAGGGGTATCTGGAGGGTCTCGCGAGGGCCACGGCGGCGGCGCTCGAAGCGCTGTGAACCGCCGGGGCGGGTGGCGGGCTACGACTGCTTCTCGCGGGTCAGCACGAGCACGGTGATCGAACCGAGCACCGCGACGCCCGTGGTGATGCTGACGGCCAGCTCCGTCCCCCCGCTGAACGCGACGCTGCTGAAGGCGTTCAGGACGATGGCGACGGCGAGCACGAGCCAGAGGAGGGCCTTCATTACGGAACCTTTCGGGGCAAGGACTTGCGTTCGCGGTCAACTCTGCCTGCCGCGCCCGCGGTGATCGAGGGGCTGTGCTCCCGGGCCGGGGGTGTAGCGGGCTCCACCCTCCGGGCGGTGGCACGCTCACCCGCGCCCGCCAGGGGGCTCGCTTAACCTGAGTGTCATGCGAGAGACGATCGGGCGGGCGGACCGCGCCTCCATGCAACTGCTCATGGGTGCGGGCCTCGCCCTCCTCTCGTACGTGTTCGTCGGCGTCCTGCTCTTCACCGCCGTTGCCTCGCTCATCGTAATCGGCCTCGGTGTGCTGCCCGAGACCGTCCTGATGCTGCGCCGCATCGCCGGCCTCAAGCGCCGCCAGGTCGCCCAGTGGTCGGGGACCCGGATCCCCGAGGCGTACACGCCGCTGACCGGCACCCTGGTGCAGCGGGTACGCAAAGCGGTCAAGGACCCCGGCACCTACCGTGACCTGCGCTGGCTCGTCCTGCACTTCGTCTACGGCCTCGTGCTGCTGTACGCGGCGCTGCCGCTGTGGGTGCTCGGCGTGGTCGTCGACGGCGTGTGGTGCGGGCTGCTCCGCCGCAGGGCCGTCCTGCTCCCGCTGATCGTGCGCCTCGCCGAGCTCGACGCGCGCTGGTCGCGGGCGCTGCTCAAGCCGTCGCCGGAGGCCGAGCGCAACGCCGAACTCGCCGAGCGGGTCGAGGAGCTGACGCAGACCAGGGCGGGCGCGGTCGCCGCGCACGGCGCCGAACTGCGCCGCATCGAGCGGGATCTGCACGACGGCACCCAGGCGCGGCTCGTCGCCCTGTCCATGCGCGTCGGCCTGGCCAGGAGGGCCCACGACCAGGGCGGCGCCGACCCCGAGACGGTGCGCGGGCTCCTCGCCGACGCGCAGGACCAGGCCGAGGAGGCCCTGACCGAACTGCGGCACGTCGTGCGCGGCATCCACCCGCCCGTCCTCACCGACCGCGGCCTCGTCGGCGCGGTACGGGCGCTGGCCGCGAGCAGCGGCCTCGATGTGTCCGTACGGGACGACGGCGTGGAGGGCGGCACGCGGGCGCCCGCCGCCGTGGAGGCCGCCGCGTACTTCGCGGTGGCCGAGGCCCTGACGAACGCCGCCAAGCACAGTGGGGCGCGCCGGGCCGGCGTCGAACTGGTCCGCGCGCCCCGCGGCCTGCGGCTGCGCGTGCGGGACGAGGGCGCGGGCGGCGCCGACGAGTCGGGCGGCAGCGGACTCGTCGGCATGCGGCGCAGGGTCGCGGCCCTGGACGGGACCATGAAGGTGACGAGCCCCGCAGGGGGGCCGACGGAGATCGAGGTGGAGCTGCCGTGCGTGTGGTGATCGCGGAGGACAACGCGTTGCTGCGGGAGGGGCTCGTGCTGCTCCTGACATCGGCGGGCCACGAGGTGGCGGGGGTAGCGGCCACCGGCCCCGAGATCCTGCCCGCCCTGCTCGAACACCGCCCCGACGTGGCCGTCCTCGACGTGCGGATGCCGCCCGGCTTCCGCGACGAGGGGCTGCGCGCGGCCCTCGACGCCCGCAAGCGGCTGCCGGGTCTGCCGGTCCTCGTCCTCTCCCAGTACGTCGAGGAGACGTACGCGGCCGAGCTGCTCGGCGGTGACGCGAGCGGCGTCGGCTATCTCCTGAAGGACCGTGTCGGGCGCGTCGACGCGTTCCTCGACGCCCTGGAGCGGGTCGCCGCGGGCGGCACCGCGCTCGACCCCGAGGTCGTCACCGAGCTCCTGACGCGGCGCGCCGACGACCCCCTGGACTCGCTCACGCCGCGCGAGCGCGAGGTGCTCCACCTCATGGCGGAGGGCCGCGACAACGCCACCATCGCGGCCACCCTGGTCGTGTCCGACCGTGCGGTCAGCAAGCACATCGGGAACGTCTTCCTGAAGCTCGGCCTGGAGCAGAGCGACAGCGGGCACCGCCGGGTGCTCGCCGTCCTCGCGTATCTCAACAAGGCCTGACCTCGACAAGGCCCGACCTCGACAAGGCCTGAGCGGGGCGCGGTACACACCCCGCGCCCCGCACCCCGGTATCTCCCGCCCTCACCCCGTCGGGTACCGCCCCCGCAGCACCCGCCGCACCGGCGGCACCGTCCCGGCAAGGGCCGTCGCCGCGACCACGCCGACGATCAGCGCGGCCTGCGCGGCCGGCAGATAGGGCAGGGCGCCCGCGAAGGCCAGGCTGAAGGCGAGCAGCGGGATCAGGGCGACGGCGGTGCCCACCACCAGGCCGGTGACGGCGACCGCGGCGGCCTCCGCGTGCAGCATCCGGCGGAGCTGGGAGCGGGCCGCGCCGGCCCGGCGCAGCAGGGTCAGTTCGGGGCGGCGGCCGACCCCGATCAGCGTGAGCGTGCTGAGGACGGCGATGACGGTGAACGCGCCGATCGCGCCGACCGCCGCGCCGGTCACCACCTCGCCGAGCGCCTGGTCCTCCGGTTCGACGCGCACCGCGTCCCGTACGGCCGCCGCGTCCCGGTCCACGCGGGCCCCCGGCACGGCCGCGCCGACCGCCCGGAGCGTGCGCGGCGCGCCGTCCGTCGCCACCAGGACCCGGGCCCTGCCGGTACCGGAGGTGTGCCGCAGGACCTCGTCCCGGGCGAGCAGGAAGTCCCCGGTGCCGAGGCCCCGCCCGTAGACTGCGGCCACCCGCAGCCGCCCTTCCGCGCCGTCGCCGAAGCGCAGCCGCACCGTCGAGCCGGGCCCGGCGTCCAGGGCGCGGGCCCGGTCCGTGGACAGGGCCACGGTGCCGGGGCGCAGGCCCGCAAGGTCGCCCTTGCGGACGTCGGGGTCCAGGGTGCGGGTCAGGCGCTGCGGGGTGACGCCGAGCACCGGCAGGCGCTCCAGCTTCGGCTCGCCCGCCTCCTTGCCCGCGAGCACCACCGTGCTGTGCACGACCTCCGTCGCGCCGGACACGCCCGGCACGGCCCTGATCCGCTCCAGGGCGCCGCGCGGCAGACCGCCGTCGGCCCGTACGACCACGTCCGCGCGGGCCGCGTCCCGGGCCTGGGCCCGCGCCTCGTGCGTCAGGGTGGCGCCCGCCGCGAGCTGCACCAGGGCGAACGCGGTGACCAGGACGACGGGGGTGATCGCGGCGCCCAGACGGGTCGCCGCGGCCGTGCAGTTGGCTGCCGCGAGCCGCCCGCCGGGGCCGCCGTAGCGGCGCATCGGCCCCCCGAGGACCCGCATCGCGCCCGTCGCGATCCACGGGCCGAGCACCGCGCAGGCGATCACCATGAGGACGGCGGCGGCGCTCGCCGCCGCCGCGGCGGCCTGACCGTGCTGGAGCGTCGCCGTGCCCGCGGAGCTGACGCCGAGGCCGAGCAGCACCAGGCCGGTGACGCGGCGCCGCGCACCCGGCGGTGACGCGCGCAGCGCCTGCGCGGGCCGCACCTTCGCCGTGCGACCGCAGGCGATCAGCGCCGAGAGCCGGGCGACGAGGACGGTGACGCCCGCCGTGACCAGCGGTGCCGCCGCCAGCCACGGCGGGAGGGGCAGCACCAGGCCGGACGGCACCGCGCCCCGCGCCTGAAGGAGCGCGAGCAGCCCCAGCTGGGCGGGCACCGCGAGGACGGCGCCCACCACGGCGGCGGCCACCGCGACGCGCCCCACCTCGCGGCCCACCGCGCCCCGCAGCTGCCGCGGCGTCGCGCCCACGGCACGCAACAGGGCCAGCTCGTGCCCGCGTTGGCGCAGCGCCTGCACGATCGTCGACGACACCACCAGGACGGCGATCAGCGTCATCGTCCCCGCGACCGCCCCGAGGATCTGCAACAGGGTGGAGCGCGCCGGGGCCGCCGTCAGGTCCTCGGCTGCGCCGCGGCCGTCGCCGGTGAGCACCCGCAGACCCGCCGCGTCGCCCTTCGCCCGCGTCACCGCGCCGCGCAGCCCGGCCTCGTCCACGGCCTGCCGCACCCGCCCGTACAGCGCGCCGGTGCCGACGCCCTCCTCGGCCACGACGCCGACGGCGTCCACCGTGCCCGCGTGCCCGGCGAGACGCCGTGCCTCGCCGCCGCTGAAGTAGACCGCGGCGCGCGGCCCGTCCGCGAGACCCACGACCCGGTACGTCCGGTCGGCACCGCCGACCCGCAGCACGACCCGGGCGCCCACGGCCCGGGCGTCGCCGCCCACCACGACCTCCCCGGCCCGGCGGGGCTCCCGGCCGTCCCGCAGCGCGTACGGCGCGAGGCGGGCCGCGTCCCACGGGCGGCCGGTGGCCGCGGTGCCCGCGAGGCCCACCGGGAACACCCGGTCGGCGACGGCCGCCCGCACCCCGGGCACCCCGCGCACCACGTCGAGCGCCCGCTCGGGCACCCGCACCCGCTCCGTCAGACCCGCCGTCACCGTCTCCGGCTCCGAGCCCCACGGCTTCGCCGTGTAACGGGTGTGCTGGTCACCGGACACCACCAGGTCGGCTGCCGCGTAGCGCTCCACGCGCGCGTGCCCGAGCGCCGCCGACGTCACCACGAGCGCGAACGTGCCGAGCAGCACCGACGTCAGCACGAGCGCCGCGAACACGGCGGCCCACGCCTTGCGGTGCGTCCGCGCCCCACGC
Organism: Streptomyces typhae; assembly: GCF_009755605.1. Taxonomy (GTDB): domain Bacteria; phylum Actinomycetota; class Actinomycetes; order Streptomycetales; family Streptomycetaceae; genus Streptomyces; species Streptomyces typhae. The sequence goes on along the minus strand of NZ_WPNZ01000003.1, from coordinate 480,983 downwards.
GCGGCGAGCAGCCCGGTGACGCTCCCGCCGCGCACCGTCCTGTTACGCACTGTCCTTCCGCGCCCCGTGCTCACGCCGCCACCACCGTCCGGCCCGCGCCGAGCTGCCGCATCACTCCGTGCACCCGCTCCGCGTCCGGCGCGCCGAGCGCGGCCACGATGCGGCCCTGGGCGAGGAAGACCGCCTCGTCGCACCAGGCGGCCGCGTACGGGTCGTGCGTCACCATGACGACCGTGTGGCCGTCCCTGTCGACCGCCTGGCGGAGCAGGGTGAGGACGTCGTGGGCGGTGGCCGGGTCGAGGGCGCCGGTGGGCTCGTCGGCGAAGACGACGGCCGGTTCGGTGACCAGGGCGCGGGCGATCGCCACGCGCTGCTGCTGGCCGCCGGAGAGTTCGGCGGGCCGGTCGTCGGTGCGGTCGCCGAGGCCGACGGCGGCCAGGGCGACGGCCGCGCGGGCACCCACGCCGTCCGTCGCGCCGCCGAGCATCAGCGGCAGCGCCACGTTCTCGCCGACGCTGAGCGACGGCACCAGGTTGTGGGCCTGGAAGACGAAACCGATCCGCTCCCTGCGCAGCCGCGTCAGCTCGGCCTCGGCGAGGGAGCCGATGGCGACGCCCTCCACGTGGACGGTGCCGGACGTCGGCCGGTCGAGCCCGGCCGCGCACTGAAGGAGCGTCGACTTGCCGGAGCCGGAGGGGCCCATGACGGCGAGGAACCTGCCGCGGGGCACCACCAGGTCGACCGGGTGCAGCGCGACGACCCCGCCCCCGCGGTACGTACGCCCGACCCCGTCGAGGACGAGCGCGTCGCTCCCCGCCCGTACCCCTGCCGCCTTCCGCGCAGGACCGCGCCGCCGCCCGAACATCGTGTACGCCCTCTCCGTGACCCTCGCGGCCCGTGCCGCCCGTCACCGAGAACGCTAGGAATCGGGACCCGGGGTGCACGAGAGAGCACACACCCGAAGCGGGGGTGGAGCCTGCTACACCCGCACCGCCCGAGAGCCCGTCACGCGGGCTTGCGCAACACCTCCACCAGTGCCGCGATGCTCTGCTCGGCGCGCCCCTCCGCGACCGCCCGCTCCAGGAGCGCGTGCATCGGCGCGTGCCAGCTCACGTCGAGCCCGGCCTCGGCCGCGACCTCGGTGTCGCCGGGGATGCCCGCGTGGAAGATGCCGACGGACGACTGGGGCGCGGCGTAGTCACCGCGGTCGATCTCCGCCGCGAAGTGCGGCAGCATCGAGTTGACCATCTCCAGCCACTTCACCGTGTACGGGACCAGCGTGCCCGCCTCCAGGCCGCGCGCCGTCACCAGCGCCGCGCCCTGGAAGAACCCGAGCAGGACGGGCAGCAGCGTGCCGCCCACCGCCGACTCGTACAGCGCCGCGAGGTCGGGGTCGGTGCCCAGGTGCACGGTGTCGCCGCCCAGGACCCGCAGCGTGGCCTCGTGCTCGTCGAAGACGGCCCGGTCGCCGCTGTAGCAGAGCAGCGTGTCGGGCGCGCCCACGGCCGCGGGCACGTTCTTGACGGCGCCGTCGAGGAAGCGCGCGCCGTGCCCGAGCGCCCACTCGGCCATCGCGCGGGCACCGGAGGGGGTACCGGAGTTGACGGTGACCAGGGTCCGTCCCGCGAGCGCGGGCGCGGCGGGTTCCAGAGCCGTGCGGGTCGCCTCGTACGTCGTCAGACAGGCGATCGTGAGCGGGCTCGCGGCGATCGCGTCCCGGATGTCCACGGCGTGCGCCGCGCCCTTCTCGACGAGCGGGGCGGCCTTGGCCGGAGTGCGGTTCCACACGGTGACGGGGTGTCCCGCCGCGAGGTAGGCGGAGGCGAGCGCCGCGCCCATCGAGCCGAGTCCGACCAGGGTCACGGGGGTGCGGGCGGGCGCGGGCACGGCTGTTTCGGGCATGGCTGCTCCCAGGGTCGACGGGGGTGTCGGGGGTGACGGGGGAGGTGTCGCTCACCCCGCCGCCTCAGCCTGGTGCCCGCCGGGCCGTCGCTCAAGTACCGACTATTCGGTGCGGTACTTACCCTTCGGTGCGTGTCCGCTCGGCGCGTGCCCGCAGGGCCTCCGGGTGGAGCCGCGTCCAGCCCGCCCACGCGGACTCCACCATCTCCCGCACGTCCCGCTTAGCCGACCAGCCGAGCTCGGCGGTCACCCGGTCCGCGGCGGCGACCACGCGCGCCGGGTCGCCCGCGCGCCGCTCGGTGACCTCCGCCGGGATGTCGTACCCCGTGACCTCGGCGATCAGGTCGACCATCGCGCGCACCGAAACGCCTTCGCCGCGGCCGACGTTGAGCGTCAGGTCCGTGGAGCCGGGGGAGCCGGCGAGACGCCGGGCGGCGGCCACATGGGCCTCGGCGAGGTCCGCGACGTGGATGTAGTCCCGTACGCAGGTGCCGTCGGGCGTCGGGTAGTCGGCGCCGAAGACCCGCGGGGCCTGGCCGGCGGTGAGCTTCTCGAAGACCATCGGGACGAGGTTGAAGACGCCCGTGTCGGCGAGGTCGGGGCTCTTCGCGCCCGCCACGTTGAAGTACCGCAGGCACGCCGTGCGCAGGCCCGTGGCGCGGCCCACCGCGCGTGTCAGCCACTCGCCCGCCAGCTTCGTCTCGCCGTACGGACTCATCGGCACGCAGGGCGTGTCCTCGGTGACCAGGTCCACGTCCGGCATGCCGTACACGGCGGCGGACGAGGAGAGGACGAACGACGGCACCGCCGCGTCCGTGACCGCGTCGAGGAGGACGCGCAGGCCCTCGACGTTCTCGCGGTAGTAGCGAAGGGGCTGCTCGACGGACTCGCCGACCTGCTTCTTCGCCGCCAGGTGGATGACTCCGGCGACCTCGTGGTCCCGCAGCACCCGCGTGAGGAGGTCCGCGTCGAGGGTCGAGCCGACGACCAGGGGCACGCCATCGGGCACGCGCTCGGCGAGGCCCGAGGACAGGTCGTCGTAGACCACCGTGCGCTCGCCCGCCGCCGCCATGGCGCGCACGACGTGTCCCCCGATGTATCCCGCGCCGCCGGTGATCAGCCAGGTCATGGTCAGCTCGTCCCGTCGTGTCGTGTCGGTCGTGGACCGCTCTGTCGTTCCGGTGGTGGTACGTCCGTCCCGTGCCCCGCACCCCGGACATCCCGGACGGGCAGTCTCGCAGAGCCCGTGTACGGCGCGCGTCAGTGGCCGCTCGCCCGCCTGCCCGGCAGCCTGCGCACGAGCCGTGCGAGCCGCCGCCGCGCGACCGCCGCGACCCCGCGCGCCCCGGGCGCGATCCGCACCGACAGGTTCCCCGTCCGCGTCGCGTACGGCTGGACGAGCAGGATGCCGCGCCGCCCGCCCGGCACCACCGTGCGCCGCAGCAGACCGGGGCCCGGCACGGCGCGCGCCGTGGTCTCGCGCGCCGTGCCGTCGTCGAAGAGCAGCCGCAGCCGCAGGTCCCACACGTCGCCGTCGAGCGCCCCGAGGTCGACGCGCACCTCGCCCTGCCAGGTCCCGTCCGCCTGCTCGGGCCCGAACGCGGCCGTGCGCCGCAGACCGGGACGGCCGCCGCCCCGGTGCGTCAGCTCCACGTCGACCACGCCGGGGCCCGCGGCGGCGACCCGCCCGTACAGCTCGTGCAGCCGCAGCCGCAGGACGCTCGTGCCCGCGCGCGGGCGCAGTTCGGCGTCCACCGCGAGCGGCAGCAGCCGCAGCGGCCGGACGAGGAGGTGGTCCAGGGTGACCTGGGGCAGGTCCGCCGACCAGACGGGGGTGCCGTCGGCGGCGCGTGCGTACGGCGGGGCGAGCCGGGCCGGGCGCGCCGCCACCTGCCCGAGGCGTTCCAGGTCGCGCGGCTCGGCGGCGGCGAGGACGACCCGGGCGATGACGCGTCCCGGCGCGGGCGCGGCCTCCAGGTCGGCGGCGTCGAACTCGGCGAGGTAGGCGCGGGTCAGCGCCCACCACTCGCGCTGGTACTCGGGGCCGCGGGCCGTCAGCTCGCGCGTGTACATGCGCAGGCCGTGGTCGAGGAACTGGGCGCGGGCCGCCCGCGCGAGGAGCTTGTCGCCGCTCTCGGCGCCCCGCAGGATGTCCACGGCCTGGCGGTGGGCGGTGACGCGGGCCCGCCAGTTCTCGATGCCCGCGCGGTCCAGGGAGATCGACAGCCTGGCGGCGGCACGGCGCACGTGCCACACGTACACAGTGTCGGGGACGAGGGCGATGCGCGGCGCGGCGGCCAGGACGCGGGCGCCGAAGACGAAGTCCTCGTAGAGGAAGCGGCCTTCGGGGAAGCGGACGTCGTGGGCGCGCAGGAAGTCCGTGCGGTAGAGCTTGTTGACGCACAGCGTGTCGTGGACGAGGCGGGGGCGCAGCTCGGGGCGGGCCACGAGCGCGGGCTTGCGGTACAGCTCGGGCTGCCAGGGCACCTCGCGCCCCGACGGCAGCTCGCGCCGCACGCACAGCCCGGACGCGACCTCGGCGCCGTGCCCGAGGGCGGCGTCCAGGAGGGCCTGGGCGCCGCCGGGGGCCAGCACGTCGTCGCTGTCCAGGAACATCAGGTACGGCATCCGTGCGGCGTCGATGCCGTCGTTGCGCGGGGCGCCGCAGCCGCCGCTGTTGACGGCCCGCCGGATCACCCGCAGCCGCGGTTCGCTCGCGGCGAGTTCCGCGAGGACCGCGGGGGTGTCGTCCGTCGAGCAGTCGTCCACCGCGATCACCTCGCCCACGGCGGGGCCCTGGGCGAGCGCGGAGCGCACCGCGTCGGCGAGGTGCGCGGCGTCGTCGTAGCCGATCACGACGACGGTGATCTGGGGCTCTTGAGGTGAGATGCGGTCCACGAGGGAAATGTTAGGCCTTAGCGATATTTATCCGATTAGGGGGCTTGGGCGGGTGGCGTCTCGCAGCGCCTCGCGGCGTAAGGGCGCGCACGCGGTGGGGGACCACATGCGACGCGGCTGCCCCACCCGTATCAATTCATGCATCCTGCAACGATGTGGGTCCGACGTGTCTCCGGCTCACGCCACCCCGCCCACGCGCGCGAGGATCTCGCCGGTGCGCGGGCTCCACGTCACCGCCACCGCCTCGGGCGGCAGCCGCTGTTCCGGGGCGAGCAGCAGCCAGCGCACGTGGTACCGCTCGACGACGGCGGCGCGTTCGGCGGGCGTCGATGCCGGGTCGAGGTAGCGGCGCACCTCGTCGAGGCGCCGGTTGCGCGCGGACTCGGCGAGCGAGGCGTCCGGCCAGGCGGGCGCCACCAGGTTGACGCCGAACGCGGGGACCGAGCGCATGGGCCGGTAGCTGTCGGTCAGGACGACGTCGCCGCGGTCCATGTGCGCCGCCGCCCAGCCGTAGTCCGGCCAGCGCGGCGGCTGGGCGAAGCCGACCGGGTCGAGGGTGCGGGGCACCACGGCGCCCGCCTGGATCTGGAAGAACCCGGTGAACGCGCCGAGCGCGGTGGCCCCCGCGAGGGCGGCGCGGCGGGTGCCCCACGGGCGCGCCGCCGCCAGCTCGATCGCGAGGGCGAACTGGAGCGGGACCAGGGTCAGACCGAGAATGCGGCCGTAGGTGTAGTGACCGCTGAGCCAGCCGTAGCCGACCACCGCGCAGTCGAGGGCGAACATCACGACCAGCGGGTCCTTGCGGTCCTTGAGCCACCGCCAGTACAGCGCGGGCAGGCCGAGGGCGGCGAGCCAGAAGCGCTCGGGCATGTCGGTGTAGAGCTGCCGGTGGATCCAGTCGACGGACTGGTCACCGACCAGGGTCAGCGGGTTGAAGTACGGCCAGGTCGTGGCCACCACGAGGGCGGTGAGACCGGTGAGCACCCACAGCGAGGCCACCTTGAGCGCCCCCTTCGGCGACCCCTGCGGCTCGGCCGGTGACCTCTGCGCCCCCTTCGGCGACCCCTGCGGCTCGGCCGGCGCCCCCTGCGGCTCCGCCGTCCCGCCCCCGCGCAGCGCCCGCGCGACCTGCGGCAGAGCGAAGGCGGTCACACCGATCACCGCCGCCACCGACGTGATCGGGTGGATCAGCAGGATCAGCCCGCACAGCGCGCCGAGCCCCAGGTGCGTGGGCACGCCGCGCCGTTCTCCGGCCGCCGTGCCGGCCCAGGCCCACGCCCAGAACATCAGCGCGATGCCGAACGTCGACGGGTAGCCGAGGTTGCCCGTCATCGACATCAGGCCCAGATAGCCGCTCCACCAGGCCATCCGCGTGCCCCAGAGCAGCACCATCGCGAACAGGGCGAGCACGGGCGCCCAGGGGCGCGGCGTGAGGACGCGGACGAAGCGGGCGATGCCGGTGAGCAGCACGAGCAGGTTCAGGGGCCCGGAGACCTTGACTACCTGCCAGCCCGCGAGCCCCGTCCCCTCGGCGAGCAGCGCCTGCGCGACGGCGTACGGCGAGTAGTACGCGCTGCCGTCGCCCGGCAGGTCCGCCATCGGGTGGGCCGGGTGCAGCAGGTCGTCCTTGAGCCGCTCGACGACCGCCGCGTGCTGCCCGAAGTCGCAGCAGATCGGCACCCGCCAGTAGGCGAGCGACATCACGAGCCAGAAGGCCCCGCCGAGCAGCAGACAGGGGCTCGGCCGCCACAGCCTCCCGAACCCGGACGCGGTGGCCCCGAGCGACACGCGCCGCCGCCACCCGGCCACGGCCTCCGGGGCGCCCGGGCCCGCGGCGGGGGTGTCGGTGCCGACGCCGGCAGGAGCGGCGCCCGTGCCCGGAGCCGCAGCTGCTGCCGCCGCAGGCGCAGGAGCCTGTGTTTCGGGGGCGGCCGCCCCCGGGGCCGGAGCCGCGGGCGCCGCAGGCGCGGAAGCCCCCGCCGCAGGCGACGATCTGATCGGCGCCGTCATCGCATCAGCCTGTCCGCGACGCGGGACGCGGCCCGCCCGTCGTCCAGGTCGCAGTACGCCTCCCGGAACGCCGCGTACGCGTCCGCGTGCCGTTCGGTGACGGCGTCGAGGTCGCGCAGGGCGGCGACGACCTCGTCGGTGGAGGTGAGGAGCGGGCCCGGGGCGCTGTTCTCGAAGTCGAGGTAGAAGCCGCGGACCGTGTCGCGGTAGTGCTCCAGGTCGTAGGTGTGGAAGAGCATCGGGCGGCCGGTGTGCGCGAAGTCGAACATCAGGGACGAGTAGTCGGTGAGCAGCACGTCGGCGATCAGGAGCAGTTCGGCGGCGCGCGGGTGGGCGGAGACGTCGCGGACGAACGGGGCGCGGGCGCCGGGGAGGCGCCCCGACGTCAGGGGGTGTCTGCGGACGAGCAGGACGTGGTCGTCGCCGAGGCCGTCCTCGACGGCGCCGAGGTCCAGGGCGGGATCGTGGCGGAACCGGCCCGCCCCGAAGCCGAGGTGGTCGCGGTAGGTCGGCGCGTACAGGACGATCCGGCGGTCCGGGGGGAGGCCGAGTTCGCGCCGGACGCGCTCGGCGACCTTGTCGCGGTCGTCGGCGAACAGCACGTCGTTGCGCGGCGATCCGGCTTCCAGGACCTCGCCGTCGTAGGTGAGCGCGCGGCCCAGGTGCGGGGTGGCGAAGCGGCTGGGGGAGACCAGGACGTTCCACTGCGCGGCGAGGCGCGGCAGCCGGTCGAGGTGGCCGTGGTCGGCGTACAGGGTGTCGGTGAGGTCGGTGCCGATGCGCTTGAGGGGGGTGCCTTGCCAGGTCTGCACGACGGTCTGGCCCTCCCTGCGCCGGAAGAAGTCCGGCAGGTGCCCGGCGGTGACGACGCGGCGGCAGCGGGCGAGGGCCTCGTGGAACTCGGCGCTGTGCGCGGCCACGCCGCGCGCCCCCGCGGGCACCCGGGTCTGCTGGTCCTCGGTGACCCACAGGTGCTCGGCCTCGGCGCCGCGCCGCACCAGTTCCTCGTGGACGGCGCGCGGCGAGTCGCCGTCGAAGTACAGGACGGCGTCCCGCAGCGCCCTTCGGCGCTCGCGCGGGTAGTGCTCGGTGCGCAGCCGGTGGAGCCGGTACGCGCCGCGCTCGGTGGGCGCGAGCACCGACCGGGCCTCGATCAGGAGCCGGTCGCCGAAGCGCCGGTCGGCGGTGAACCGGCGCCCCTGCACCACCTGGTGGAACGGCAGCCCCGCCCCCGTCGACGCGAGGACCCGCACCGGCACTCCCGCTCCGCTGTTCTCGACCTCGCGCAGGAAGGCGTACCAGCGGCCCTCCCGCAGCACCCCGCCCCCGGGCGCGACGACCGCCCGGAACCGGTCGCCGGCCAGCTCCACCGGCACCGTCACCTCGTCGTCGCGGCCGCTGTGCCGCAGCACCAGCTCCGCCGACGGCCAGCTCGCCTCGGTCGCGGAGCCCTCGATCTCCAGGGTGCCGTCGGCGGTCCACACGACGCGGTCCGCGATGGGCCGCCGGGTCAGCTCCACCACCAGGTTGCCGCGGTCGTCGGCGGTGGTGCACAGCTCGCGGCCCGGCCGCGTCGCGTACCGGCCCGGCGGCAGGTCCGTGACGGCGGCGAGCGGCAGCGTCGAGCCGTCGGGGAGCACGAGGGCGGCCCCCCAGCGGTCGCTGTGCGGGGCTTCGACCTGGGCGGGGGCGTGGTGCGGCGCGGGCTCCACGGCCTCCAGGTCGGGCAGGTGCAGGCGGGCCTCGAAGCGGTCGTCGACGACGGCGACCGGGAAGTCGACGACGACGCCGCCGGAGTGGGTCAGGCGCAGCGACTTGGGGCGGGCGTGCCCCGGCAGACCACCGGTGAGCACCACGTCGTCGCCGTGCCCCCGGTGGCCCTCCACGCGTGCCGCGTACTCCTGTACGCGCAGGACGAGCCGGCCCTTGCTGAAGCCGAGCACGAGGCGCACGCCATCACCGAGGTCGTGCACCAAGGACTGGGTGCGGGAGCCGTCCTGGGCGCGGACGGCGGCACGCCTGACGAGGCCGTGGCCCGCGACGACCACGCCGAGCAGCCAGTTGCCGGGGCGGTAGCGGCCGCCGGTCTTCAGGCGCCCGGGGTCGACGGTCAGCTCGAAGCCGGACAGGTCGTAGCAGTGCAGGTGCTGGCCGGAGCGCTCGGTGGCCTCGGGCGCGGGCACGGTCCTGGCCGGCACCCAGCGGTAGCGGCCCCTGCTGTGCGCCGCCTTGAGCAGCCCGGTCTTCACCGACTGCGCGGGCCGGACCGCGTCCAGATTGCGCAGGTGGGCGTAGCCGCTGATGCGCAGGAGGCCGTCCGCGCCCCACCGGGCCTCGCCGAGGCGTGCCACGGCGGGCACCTCGTCGCGGCCGAGCCGGGCGATCTCGGGCGGCAGTGCGGCCACGCCCGGGTACGCGGCGTACCGGCGCACGGCGCCGCGCACCGCGAACGTGCCCTTGCCGCCGCGCCGTTCGTGGTCGAGCAGGTCGATCAGCTCACCGGTGCGCCGCTCCCGCACCAGATGCCACTTCACGCGCAGGTCCACCGGGAGCTGCCGCAGGATCGCCGGGTCCGCGGCGCGCAGGAACTCGGCGGTGCCCTCCAGGAACGCCGCCCGGTACTCGGGGCCGCCCATCGGGAGACCCTCCAGGAAGTACACGAAGTCGTCGCGCAGGCACGAGGCGTCGTACGTGGACTTCAGCTCGGGCGCCTGTCCGGCCAGGAAGGTGCTGACGTGAGCGCAGGCCGCGATCCGGTCCCGCACGCCCTTGACGTCGGTGCGCCGCCGGGTGATCGAGCCCTCGCGCACCCGCCAGTAGTAGACGTGGTCGCGGAGCACGTCCACGGAGGAGGCGAGGAAGTGCGCCGGGATCATCACCGGTGTGTCCTCGTAGAGCCGTCCCTCGGGGAACTCGAAGCCGTGCCGGTCCCAGAAGGCGCGCCGGAAGACCTTGTTCCAGGCCACGCGGTCGGCGAGCAGGGCCAGGTCGCGGCCGATGTGGGTACGGGTGCGCGGCGCGGTGAGCCACTGGTACTGCCAGGCCTGGGAGCGGCCGCGTTCGGTGAGCCGCCAGACGTTGCCGCTGGCGAAGTCGGAGCCGCTGGCGTCCAGGCTCGCGATCATGCGGGCGTAGGCGTCGTGCGGCACGATGTCGTCGCTGTCCACGAACGCCAGGTACTCGGCGCCCGGATTGGCGTGCCGCACCCCGGTGTTGCGGGCGGCGCTCAGGCCCGCGTTGGGCTGGCGCACATAGACGAAGCGCGGGTCGCGGGTGGCGAATTCCCGCGCGATGCGCGGACTTGCGTCGGTGGAGCCGTCGTCGACGAGGACGGCTTCGATGCCGCCGTCCAGACTCTGCCGGGCGATCGACTCCAGGCACTCCAGCAGGAACTCCTCGACGTTGTAGATGGGCACGACGACGCTGAGTCGGGGCTGCACGGCGACCGGCCTTTCGTAGGAGCAAGGGTGGTGTGACGTCCTGGTGGTGTCCTGATGGTGACGTCCCAATACAGGCGTATTCACACCTTTTGCCCGGCGGGATCAACATCCGCGCCCCCGCTCACCCCATCGAGGCGCCCGATCACCCCATCGAGTGAGGCACGGTCTTCGACACAGGGTGCGCGCATGGCTACGGTCGGTACTCATGCCGTACTTCTCAGTCGTCGTGCCCGCCCACCGCGTCCAGGGCTACCTCCGGGAATGCCTGGAGTCCGTGCTCGACCAGTCCTGCACGGACCTCGAACTGATCGTCGTCGACGACGACTCGCCGGACGCGGGGGCCGCGATCGCGGCGGAGTATGCGCAGCGCGACCCCCGGGTGCAACTCGTCCGCCTCCCCGAGCGCCGTGGCATCGGCGCCGCCCGCAACACCGGCGCGGAACACGCCACCGGCGAGTGGCTGCTCTTCCTCGACGGCGACGACGTGCTGCTGCCCGGCGCGCTCGCGGCCCTGGGGGAAACGCTCGACGGCCCCGCCGGGGACGTCGACGTGCTGCTCTTCGGCCACGACCGCGTCGACTGGTGGGAGACGGTGCGCCGCCCCGCGGGCGAGGACGTCACCGGCGATCCGCTCGCCGTGACCGTCGCCGCCTGGAACCGCGTCGTGCGCCGTTCCTTCTGGTCCGCACACGCCCTCGCCTTCTCGGCGGGCCCCTACGAGGACGTGGTGCCGGTGCACCAGGCGACCCTGGCCGCCGGGGAGCGCGTCGGGGCGCTCGACCGGGTGTGCGTGCGCTGGCGCGAGCGGCGCGGCGGCAGCTTCGCGAAGTCACCGGGGCGCGCGCACTTCGCGGTGATCGGGCGGTACGAGGAGCTGTTCGCCGCGGGCACCGAGGTGACGGCACGCCTCTTCCCGTGCGCCGTGGACCACGTCCTCGCCGTCCTCGACGACCCGGGCCGCGTCCCGCCCGGCGACCGCGCCGCGTACTTCCGGGCGGCCGCGGGCATGCTGCGCGCCCACCGCCCCGGCGGCTACGTCACGGTGACGGACCGGCACCGCGCCCTGCTGTCCGGCTCGTACGCCACCTACCGGTCCCTGGCCCGCGCGGGCGGCCGCATGAAGGCCGTGCGCTCCGCGCTCGCCCGCCGCAAGAAGGCCGTCCGCGCCCGCGCCATGCGCGTCACCTACCGCGCCGACCTGCGCCGCTCCCTCGACCCGCACCTGGCCGTCTACGGCGCGTACTGGAACCGCGGCGTGAGCTGCAACCCGGCCGCCATCCACGCCAAGGCGCGCGAACTCGCCCCGCACATCCGCGGCGTGTGGGTGGTGTCGAGCCGCCACAAGCACCGGGTGCCGCCCGGTGTCGAGTACGTCATCGAGGGCTCGCGGCGCTACTGGCGGGCGATGGCCCGCGCCACGTACCTCGTCAACAACTCCTCCTTCCCCGGCGGCTTCACCAAGCGCCCCGGGCAGGTCTACCTCCAGACCCACCACGGCACGCCCCTGAAGAAGATGGGCCTCGACCAGCGCCGCTACCCCGCGGGCACGCACGGCATCAGCTTCCAGAAGGTCCTCGACCACACCGACCAGTGGGACTACAGCCTGTCCGCGAACCCGCACTCCACCGAGGTGTGGGAACGCGTGTACCCGGCCGCCTACCAGGCACTGGAGGCCGGCTACCCCCGCAACGACGTGTACTTCACGACCGGACCCGAGGACACCGCCCGCATCCGCGCCGACCTCGGCATCCGCCCCGGCGTGCGGGCGCTGCTCTACGCCCCCACGCACCGCGACTACCAGAAGGGCTTCCTGCCCCGCCTGGACCTGGAGCGGTTCGCGGCGGCGCTCGGACCCGACCACGTCGTCCTGGTCCGCGCCCACTACTTCTACGGCGCCGACGCGGGCCTCGCCGCGCACCCGAACCTGATCGACGTCACCGGGCACGCGCGCGTGGAGGACCTCTGCCTCGCCGCCGACGCGCTGATCACCGACTACTCCTCCCTGATGTTCGACTACGCCTGCCTGGACCGCCCGATCGTCACCTACGCCCCCGACTGGCAGGCCTACCGCCTCGCCCGCGGCACCTACTTCGACGTCCTCTCGGGCCGCCCCGGCGAGACGCCCGGCGCCCTCGCGACGACCCAGGACGAGCTGACCGGACTGTTCCGCGACGGCGGCTGGGACACCGAGGAGACGACACGGCTGCGCGCCGCGTTCCGGGCGCGGTTCTGCCCGTACGACGACGGAAGAGCCGCCGAGCGGGTGGTTCGGCGGCTCTTCCTCGCCTGAGCGGGACCCGGAGGGCTCAGCCCGCGGGGGTGCGCTCGTAGGGCGAGCGCACCGGGAAGTACGCCGTCAGGAACGAGCGGACGGCCAGGGACATCTCCTGGTCGGACATGCCGCTGTCGGGCGACTCGCCGATGCAGAACGCCGTCTTGTTCCGCGACTGGAGGAGCTGCCCGAGCCGCGCGTGGTCGGCGCGCCTGCCGATGTCCACGAAGTCGTACGAGAGTCCGGCGGGCACGGCGCGCCCGGTGAGGTACGCGTAGTGCTGGTGGAGGGACGACACCAGGGAGTGGTCGGCGTTGCCGCGGAACCGGGCGCGGGAGGTCGCCGTCAGCTCGTCCGCGTACCGCTCGGTCAGCTCCGCGAGGATGCTGCGGCGCAGCGCGTACGGCACGTGGTAGAAGCAGTGCGTCGCCGTCCGGCCGAAGTCGCGGCGCAGCAGCTCCCGGTTGTTCTTCGCCGCCGCCAGATAGCCCTCGTCCGCGGCGGACACCGGCAGCGGCGGCACGGGCATGGACGACCAGAAGAACTTGGGCAGCCCGGAGCCGAGGAAGAAGGTGCCCGGGGTCGTCGGGCGGCCCAGGAACATGTCGTCGTTGAAGTACAGGAAGTGCTCCGCGAGGCCCTCGACGCGGTGCAGCTGGGTCTCGATGGCGTGCGAGTTGAACGTCGGCAGGGCCGCCGGGTCGGCGAACAGGTCCCGGTGGTCGACGACGGTGAGACCGGGGTGGTCCCGGTCGAGCCAGTCGGGGACCTGCCCGGCAGTGACCAGGTACACGTGCCGCACCCAGGGCGCGTACATCGCCAGCGAGCGCAGGGAGTAGCGCAGTTCGTCGCGGTTGCGGAAGCGGACGGTGCCGGTGTCGGGCGAGGACGCGCCGCTCGCCGCGTCCGCCGCGGTGCCGGTGCCGGTGCCGGTGCCGGTGCCGGTGCCCGTGGCTTCGGCGAGCGCGGCGGCGCGGGCCGCGCGCCAGTCGGGGTCGGTGTCGTCGACCCAGGTGTAGACGGCGTCCACGGGGAAGTCGACGTCGTTCATGAGGACCTCGGTGAACACGCCGGGGGTGGGGTACGCGCGGGTGCCGACGCGCAGTTCGGCGGCGGGCGCGAGGGACGGCAGCTCGGCTCCGGCGAGGGTGCTGCCGAAGGGGGCTCTGCGGGTGGGGGCGGGGGTGTCCGGGGTGCCCGGGGTGCCCGGGGTGTTCGTGGTGCCCGGGGTGCCCGGGGAGTTCGCCGTGTCCGGGGCGTCCGGTGCGGTCGGGCGGGTCCAGAACGCGACCGTGCACGCCTGCTGCACGCCGTGGCGCAGGGAGAGCGTCGTCGTGGTCACCGGCTTGAACACCTTCACGCCCGCGACCTCGCCGATCCCGTCGAGGCGCTCGGCCAGCACCGCCCCCGGTGCCGCGTCGCGCGGCCGTACCAGCTCCGCGTAGACCGGCTGCCCGTGCAGCGACTCCGCGAGCGCCTTCAGGGCCCGGTCCCGGTCGTCCTCGTCGACGGCGAGGGTGTGCGCCGAGCCGCCGGTGCGCACCAGGACGTACGGCACCTGCCGCGACTCCAGGGCGGCCGCGGTGAGTTCGAGGTTCCAGTCGGCCATGCGCGGCGCGAGCACGTCGTCGCGGCACTCCGCGAGGCGGCCCACCGAGCGGACCACGCCGCCGTCGGGGGCGGCGGCGAGGATCTCGTCCTCGCGGGCCTTCTCGTCGGCGCTCGCGGCGGCGTCGAAGGTGTGCGGCGCCGTCGGCCGGAAGCCGCACCCGCCGGCGGCCACCCCGAGCGCCACCCGGTCCGCGCGCGCCGACGCCCGCTCCGGCCGGTCCCGGCCCGCGACGAGCCGCGTGTACAGCTCCTCCCAGAGCGCGGTCACACCGGCCGAGGAGAACCGCTCGTACACGCCCTCGCGGGCGGCCCGCGCACAGGACCCGCGCAGCGCGTCGTCCGTCATCATCTCGTCCATGGCGTGCGCGAGTTCCCCGACATCGCCGGGCGGTACGAGCAGCCCGTCCACGCGGTGGCGGACGATCTCCGCCGGACCCGTGAGGACGTCGTACGCGACCACGGGGACCCCGGCGGCGAGCGCTTCGAGCAGCACCAGCGGGAACGCCTCGTTGTGGCCCGCGGTCATCAGGGACAGGCCCGCCTTGGCCCATTCGGCGGCCATGTCCTGGCAGGGGCCGAGGAGTTCCACCCGGTCCTGGAGCCCGAAGCCGTCCACCAGGCGGCGCAGGCTCTGCTCGCGGTGGCCGCCGCCGAAGACCCGCAGCGTCCACTCCGGATGGGCGTCGGCGAGCTGCGCGAACGCGCGGACGGCGTGGTCCACGCGCTTCTCGCCGGTGAGCCGCGCGGCCATCACGACGACCTTGCTCTCGCCGTCGGCGCGCGGCCGGAAGCCGTCCGGTACGGCGTTGGGGATCACGGCGAGCTCCGGCGCCGTCGCGCCCAGGGACTCCGCGATCCAGTCCCGGGTCCGCCCGGTCAGCGTGACCAGGGCGTCCAGGCGCGGCGCGTGCAGGAGCAGCGGCTCCCCGGAACGGCCGCGGCGCTGCGTCGGGCGGTGCTCCTGGTGCACGGTCACCACGCGCGCGGGCACCACGCCGACGGCGGCGGCGAGCAGCGCCGGGGTCGTCGTGACCAGGACGTCCGCGTCGAGCGTGCCGAGCGCCGCGGTCAGCTCCACGTCGGAGAGCCGGTCGAACGCCGACTCCCAGGCCGGGTCGATCAGTTCGCTCGGCAGCGCGGCCAGGGTGCGGCACGCCGCCTCGTCGAGCCCCGACGCCCGCACCGGCCGCTCCGGCGTCACCGTACGGTCGACGAGATGGCGCACGCGGACCTGCCGCGCCTCGGGGAAGAACGGCTCGGGGCGGGTGCGGAAGACGGAGACGACCTCCACGTCGTGCCGCTCGGCGAGGTGCAGCGCCTGGGTGTACGTGGCCAGCTCGGTGCCGCCCATCTCGTCGCCCCAGCCCAGCAGGTACGTGATCTTCATGAGGTCTCCTTCATGAGGTCTCCTTCGTGATGTCCAGGCAGGTGACGGCGAACGCGCCGGACGCGGTGAGGTGGGGGTGCGCGCGCACCAGACGGCCGTCGGGCAGCGCGACGAGCCGGAACGGCGTCGGGAAGGCCGACGGCAGATCGCGTACGTCGGTCAGGCGGCGCCCGAGGGGCAGCTCGCCCACGCGGAAGTCCCACACCCACTGGCCGGGCCCCGCACCGGCCATCGCGCCGAGCGGCAGCACGCACCGGAACGCGGCGCCCTCCCAGTGGAGTTCGAGCGGTACGACGACGCCGTCACGGCGGCGCACGGCCCGCGCGGGCAGGGCGGCCAGGGCCCGCACGGCCCGCGTGGCCCGTACGGCCCGCTGCGAGGGCCCCGCCACCACCCGCCCGTGCACCGTGATCCCGTCCCCGCGCGGCACGAACCGCACCAGCTCCGCACGCGCCGGCGACCGCGTCACCTGCACGGCCGCCCGGCCGCCGCGGCAGCGCACCACCCGCATGAGGGTGCCGGTGCGGGGGCTCGGGGCGTGCGGGGTGGTGGGGCCTTGGGGGGCGCCGGCCGCGGTAGGTGCTTCGAGGGTGAGGCCCCGGCGCCGGACCCGCCCGCCCTCGTCCGCCGTCACCACGGTGAGCCGCCAGACACCGTCGCCGAGGAGGGGCGCGGGGGCGGGCGTCCGGGGCGTGCGGGCGGTGTCGAGGGCGTCGTGCAAGGTGACCGTCGCCGTCAGGAGCGGACCCCCGTCGGTGTCCCGTTCGACGGCGAGCGGAACCCGGAAGCGGCGGTGGCCGCGGGTGATCAGGAGCTCGGCGGAGCGCGGGTCCGGCTCGGGCGCGGCCAGGGCGAGGTTGAGGGTGCGGCTGTCCCGCAGCGAGAGGTGCGCGGGCGGCGGAAGCAACGGCTCGCGCCCGCTGTCGCGCCCGGCGGCGGCCCGCTCCAGACGGAACCGGGTGCTGCGCGCCTTCGCGGCGGCGCGCCGGGCGCGGGGGCCCAGGGCGGACTGGAGGGCGGGGAGCGCGAGGAGGGTGGCGAGCGCGGAGAGGGCGGGGTGCGGGGGGCGCTCGGAGGCCGCCGAGCGCGCGGAGCGGCGGGAAGAGGCCGAAGTGTGGCCGGCCGGGGCCGGGTGCGGAGGGCCGCCCGTGGTAGGGGAGTGGTGGTGCATTGCCCTACTTTGGCGTCATTCACCCAGAATTCATCGGTACGGCACGCGCCCGGTGCCGTACCGAACCCCCGGGCCGCCCTCCGCCCCGTACGTCAGCCGCCTCTCACTTCACCGCACCGGTCACTTCACCGAACCGGTCACTTCACCGCACCGGCCATGACACCGGACACGAACTGACGCTGGAAGGCGAAGAACACCGCCAGCGGAATGATCATCGAGATGAACGCGCCCGGCGCCAGGATCTGCACGTTGTCGCCGAAGAACCGCACCTGCTGCTGGAGCGCCACCGTGATCGGCGGGGAGCCCGCGTCGGCGAAGATCAACGCGATCAGCATGTCGTTCCACACCCACAGGAACTGGAAGATGCCGAGCGAGGCGATCGCGGGCGCGCCGAGCGGCATCACCACGCGCAGGAAGAGCCGCAGCTCCCCGGCGCCGTCGAGCCGCGCCGCCTCCAGGAGCTCGCGCGGGATCTCCGCGAAGAAGTTCCGCAGGAGGAAGATCGCGAACGGCAGGCCGAAGGCGGTGTGGAAGAGCACCACGCCCGTCGTCGACTCGAAGATGCCGATCTCCCCGAACAGCTTGGCGACCGGGAGCAGCGCCACCTGCACCGGCACCACGAGCAGCGCGACCACGCCGAGGAACCACCAGTCGCGGCCCGGGAACTCCATCCACGCGAACGCGTACCCGGCGAGCGAGCCGATCACCACGACGAGCAGCGTCGCCGGGACGGTGATCGCCAGGCTGGTCAGGATCGAGTCCGTGATCGTCTCGTCCTTGAGCAGGGTGGAGTAGTTCTCGAAGGTGATCTGCGAGGGCTTGCTGAAGACCTCCCACCAGCCGCTCTCGGCCATGTCCGCGGGCGTCCGCAGCGAACCGAGCAGCAGCCCGAGCGTCGGCACCAGCCAGAAGAGCCCGATCACCACCAGGAACACCCGCAGCACGCCGCCGCTGACGACGGCGGCGATCCGGCCCCCCAGGGATCGCTCGGCCTTGACGACCGTGACCTCCCGCGACGCGGGCGGCGGCGCCGTGCCCGTCCCACTCGCTGTCGTCATCGCCGACCCTCCCGCCGCATCCTGCGCAAGTTGAACAGCATCACCGGAATCACCAGCAGGAACAGCAGGACCGCGATGGCGCTCGCCACGCCCGCGTCCCGGTCGCCGAACGCCGAGTTGTACAGCTGCACCGCGAGGACGTTCGCCTCGTCCTTGGACGAGCCCGGCGGGATCACGAAGACCAGGTCGAAGATCTTCATCACGTTGATCATCAGCGTCACCACGACGACCGCGAGGACCGGCGCGAGCAGCGGCACCGTGACCCGGCGGAACACCTGCCACTCGTTGGCGCCGTCCACCCGCGCCGCCTCCAGGAGCTCACGCGGCACGCTGGCGAGCCCGGCCGCGATGAGGACCATCGCGAAACCGGCCCACATCCAGATGTAGCTGCCGATGATGGCGGGGGTGATCAGGGTCGGGCCGAGCCAGTCGACGCCGTTGTACGGCTCGCGGAAGTTGTCCGCCGGATAGCGCAGCAGGGCGCCGTCGGCCTCCTCCGGCAAGGTGAACGTGCCGTCGGACGCGGCCTTCGTCGAGGCCACCACCTCGCCGTCCTTGACCGCCTCGATCTTGATGCCGGGATAGCCGAACTCGGCGGCGTCCGGGGCGTTCACCTGCCCCCGGCCCTTGCCGCGGGTGAAGTCCTGCCAGGCGGTGCCGGTGACCTTGCCCGGCTCGGCCGCGGCGGGCTTCGCGGACGCCGCGTCGTCGGGCATCAGGTCCGGCGGCACCCCGGTGAGCGGAAGGACCACCGGCTCCCCGGCCCGCACCGGCTCCTTGGTGATGAACGCGCCGCCGCCCGCGCCCTCCAGGGGCGAGCGCGCGCCGGGATGGCCCTGCGGGAACCCCGACGACTCGGCGAACGTGTCGTGCACGCCCACCCACAGGGCGTTGGCGACCCCGCGGTCGGGGTCCGACTCGTACACGAGCCGGAAGATGATGCCCGCCGCCAGCATCGAGATCACCATCGGCATGAAGATGACGAGCTTGAACGCCGTGCCCCAGCGCACCCGTTCGGTCAGGACCGCGAAGATCAGACCGAGCGCGGTGGTGAGGGCAGGGGCGGCCACCAGCCAGATCGCGTTGTTCTTGACGGCGGTACGGATCCCGTCGTCCGAGAACATCGTCTCGTAGTTGTCGAAGCCACTGAAGTCGCCGGCCTTGTCGAAGAAGCTGCGGCCGACGGAGTAGCCGATGGGGTAGAGCACGAGCGCGCCGAGCAGGACGAGGGCGGGCAGCAGGAACAGCACCGCGATCGTCCTGCGGGTTCCGGTCACGCTCTTGCGGGGGCCGGCCCGGTGCGGGCCGGTCTTGGGGGCGTGCGGCGTCGCTCCGGCCGGGGGCACCGCCGCGGTGCCCCCGGCGTCGGGGGTCGTCATCGCCCCGTCAGCTCTTCTTGTACGCCTTGGCCGCCGCGTCCTCCAGCGTCCGCTGGGTGCCCGCGACGTTCTTCGGGTTCTTCAGGAAGTCCTGGAGCGCCTTCCACTCGCCCTTGCCGGGCGTGCCGCCGAACGACTGCGGGGCCTGGTCCGACATGTCGTAACGGATGTCGTCGCCCGCCTTGATGAGATCGTCGGCGATGCCGCGCTGCACGTCGTTCGGGTACGCCTTCAGGTCCAGGCCCTTGTTCGGCGACACGAAGCCGCCCGCCTGTGCCCAGATCCTCGCCGCGTCGGGCGAGGCGAAGTACGTCAGCAGGGCCTGGGCGCCCTTGCTGTCCTTCAGCGCCACGGCCGCGTCACCGCCGACCACCGCCGGAGGCCCGTCCCCTACCGCCGGGAACGGGAACACCTTCGCGTCCGTCCCCACCTTCGCCTTGGTCTCGGAGATGGACAGCGAGACCATGTCGCCCTCGAAGACCATGCCCGCCTTCGGCTGGTCGCCGCCCGTGAACGTCTGCTTCACGGACGCGGGGAACTCGGTCTGGAGTGCGTTGTCGGCGATGAACCCCTTCTTCCCGAACAGGCCGCCGAGGGTCGTCAGGGCCTTCTCGACACTCGGGTCGGTCCACTTGATCTCGTGCTTCGCGAGCTGGTCGTACTTCTGCGGGCCCGCCTGCGAGAGATAGATGTTCTCGAACCAGTCGGTGAGCGTCCACGCCTCCGCGCCCGCCACCGACAGCGGCGTCACACCCGAGTCGTACACCGTCTGCGCGGTCTGCATGAACTCGTCCCAGGTCTTCGGCTCCTCGACGCCCGCGTTGTCGAAGACCGCGGTGTTGTACCAGACCAGGGACTTGTTGGCGGCCTTGAAGTAGACGCCGTACTGCTTGCCGTCCACCGCCCCGAGCTTCTGCCAGCCCTGCGCGTAGTTCTTGTCGAGCTCCTTCTGGGCCTCGGGCCCCACCGGCTTCGCCCACTTGTTGGCCACGGCCTGCTCGATGGCGCCCACCTGCGGCAGCATCGCCACGTCCGGTGGCTGGCCGCCCGCGACCTTCGACTCCAGGAAGCTGATGATGGGGTCCTGCGCCGGTACGAAGGAGACCTCGGCGCCCGTGCGCTTCTCGAACTCGTCCAGGACCTCCAGGAACACCTTGCGCTCGGAGCCGCCCCACACGGCGGCCACCGACACCTTCTCGCCGTCCAGCTTCGGGAGTTGAACGGTGGCCGCGCTCTCCTTGCCGCCCCCGCCGTCCTTGCCGTTGCCCTTGTCGTCGCTGTCGTCGCCGCCGCACGCGCCGAGGCCCAGTACGAGGGCGCTCACGGCGGCGGTGGCGGCCACCTTGGCGGCCGTCCCGCGCGTGCGGCGAGCACGGCGTGCCCGGCGTGCATGAGGAGTGCGTGTGCGTGTGCGTGTGCCTGTACCAAGCCTGCTGCGCATCACTGCCCCGTTCTCTACCCCGACCGGTCCAGTTCTGGTCCCGTTCGATCTGTCTACGCCCGGCCGGCGAGGGGCGGCAAGATGGTCAACACGGCCAACTCGTTGATCGTGATGGCCTTGTGATTTGGTCTGGCGGGGGCGCCTTCTGCTGGCGGGGGCGCCTTTGGGCGGCCGGGGGGCGCTTGCTGCGTCCCGCACGCCTTCGTCTGGCGGGGCGCCTGCTGCGTCCCGCACGCCTGGGGCCACCGCCGCTGCGCGGCGGCTTTCCCCACCCGCCCGTCCGTGAACGCGGGTGGCGCCCCTGGTGGCTTCTCCCGCCCGCCCGTGAACGCGGGTGGTGCCGCTGCTCGGGGGCTTCTCCCGGCTGTCTGGCCGTGGGCGCGGATGGTGGCGGACTCGCCCGAGGGCCTTGCGCCTTGGGGCCACCGCCGCTGCGCGGCGGCTTTCCCCCACCCGCCCGCCCCTTCTTGCCCACCCACGCTGCGGCCGGCAGCCCCGCTCCCGCCCCCCCGCTGTGGGCAGCTGGTCCGCCCAGAGGGCGGAACGGGTGGGCACAGCCCCGGCCTACGGTGCGCACATGTGGGCGTGCGGGCAAGGTGCGGCGGTACGTGCAGGTGCGGTCAGAGGAGGCGGGCGTCAGAGGAGGGACGGTATCCGGGCCGCCGCGACGGAACGCGTCGCGCGGTCGAGCGCACTGGCCAGGAGCGCCAGATCCGTCGGCCCGTTCCCCAGCTCACGGACGGGCCGCCGGGCCGGCGGATCCCCCACCCGCTCCCACTCCAGCGGCACCACGGTGGGCCGCAGAGTCGCCGTACGGGGAATCCGCCCCGTGACCCGCCCACCCTGAAAAGCGGCCTCCCGCCCGTCGTCCCCCCGAAGCACACCCCGCCCGGGAGCCGGATCCTCCGCCCCGCCCCCGACCGCGTCAAGCGCGACCACGAGCCCGGCCCGCCGCCCCACCTCGGAGCCCCCGACCCGCTCGCCCCGGGCCGCGGCCACGAGATGCACCCCGAGCCGCTCCCCGTCCCGCGCCACGGCCTCCAGTGCCCGCACCACGGACCCGGCGGCGGGCCGTCCGGGCGACCCGAGCGCGGGCGCGAGCAGCGCGTCGAAGTCGTCGACGAGCACGACGAGCCGCGCCAGGGGCGGACCGGGCTCGGCCTGCGCGGCCACAGCGGGCCGCAGCCGCACCGTGGCACTCGTCTGCACCTCGACGATGTCCCCACCGCCCTCCTCACCCGAGGCCTCGGCCCCGTCCGCACCCCGCCCCCCGACAACAGCCCCACCACCACCGGTCCGGGCCGCACCACCAGCCTGGGTCCGCGCCACCGCGCCGCCCCCGGCCCCGTTGCCGCCCCCGGCCCTGGCACCCTCACCAGCCTCAGCCGCCGCTGACGCCGATGCGGACGCCGATGCCGATGCCGATGCCGATGCCGGTGCCGATGCGGATGCGGATGTCGAAGCCGAAGCCGAAGCCGGTGTCGATGCCGCTCTTCCGGAACCGTCCGCAGTCCCGGCGCCGACCCCGGCCCCACCCCTGCCTCCGGCCCGCTGCGCGACCATCCGCCCCGACACCTCCCGCTGCGTGTGCCACTCGGCGAACCCCACCCGGCCGAGCAACTCCGCCCGGCGCTTCAGCTCCGCCGTCAGGGACTGGGCGAACTCCCGCATGCGTACCGGGTCGTTGGCCGTCAGGTGGGTGGTCACGTGCGGCAGGTCCGTGCAGGGGCGCAGGCCCTCGCCGGGGCGCTCCCCGGGGCCGGTTCCGCCACCGGTGCCGGGGCCGGAGCCGGGGCCGCCGTCGCGGCCGTCGATCAGGACGATGCCCAGGCGGTCGGGCCGCTCCGCCGCCGCGAGCGACGCCGCCACCGACCGCAGCAGTTCCGTGCGGCCGCTCCCCGAGGGCCCCTCGACCAGCAGATGCGGGCCGTCCGCGACCAGGTCCACCACGACGGGACCGCGCGCGCCCGCGCCGAGCACCGCCCAGGCCCGCCCCCCGAGCGCCTGCGCGTCGTCGGCGGCGGCAGCCCACCGGGCCATCAGCGAGGCGGGCGTCGCACGGGCGAGCCCCAACTCGTCCAGGAGCCGCGCGGACTGCGGCAACGGCGTCGCCACGCGCGCGTGCCCGCCCCCGGCCGCCCCGTCGGGCCGCAACGGGGCGAGCGCCCGCGCGAACCGCTGCGCCCACGCCGCCGACACCGCGTCCACCACGGCCACCGTGCCGTGCCCGGCGGGCCGCCCGTCCGCCGTGCGCAGCACCCGCAGGGCCGTCGCCACGTCCCCGCTGAGCAGCGCCGCCGCCCCGCACGCGCGGAACGCGGGCGACACCTCGCACGCAGCCTCGAAGGTGTCCGTCACCGGCGAGGCGGGCGAGGCCGCCGCCGTCTCGGCCAGGCAGACCACGTGGATGCCCGCCCTCGCCCCCTCGCGGGCCAGCCGCACGACGGCCTCCCTGAGGTCCGCCGCGCCCGGGTCGCCGTCCACCACCACGACCGTGCGCGGCCCGGCCGCCGCCGGGCCCACGCCGGAACCGGCCAGCTCCTCGGCGGAGAAGTTCCGCCCGGCCGGGCCCGGCTCCGCGGGCTCGTCCAGACGCCGCAGCAGCTCGCCCGTGCGGGCCGCCGCCTGCTCGCGGTCGTACGCGAGGAGCAGCCTGCAGTCCTGCCCGTGGCCGGGCCTGACGTGCGGCAGCCAGCCGAGCCAGGACCACTCGTCGACGCGCTCCCGGGTCGTCCGCCCCCGGTCCGTGCTGATCAGGACGATCTCCAGGGCGGCGGGGGAGTGCAGCGCGGCGAGCTGCGCGAGCACCGACCTCGCGAGGCCCGCGAGCCGCCCCCGGGGCCCGGCGAGCCCCAGCGCCCCCGCCTCCCGCAGGCTCACCGTCACCGGCACGGCCGGAAGGAGCCCCGCCGCACCGGGAGCCGGCCGGTCCGTCGTACCGAGCCGCACGGCCAGTGCCTCCGGATGTGCGGGCCCCCGCTCCCACAGCCGCGCCCCCGGCCCCAGCGCGGCGAGCAGCAGCGCCGCCGCGTCGGGCCACACCTCGGGCGCCCGCGCACCGGAGCCCGACCCGCCGAAGTACCCGTCGCCGTCCGCCCCGGCGTGACCCTCCGCACGCACCCCGCCGGTCACCCCGGCGCCGCGCGGCCCACCGTGCGTCCGGTCGTGCGAGGCGTACGGAGCGTGCGCGCCGTACGAGGCGTGCGCGCCGGAGTCGGGCGGGTCCGTGTCGTAGGCGTCGCGGTCGTCGCCGTCGCCGCCCTCGTCGTGGACGTCGTACGGGTCCGCGGCCTCGCCCCGGCCCCCCGCGAGGCGGCGCGCCCACGCCGAGAGGCCGCCGCGCCTGCGCAGGCCCCGGGGCACGGTCGTGCCCCGCGCGGGCGTGCCCGTACGGCGCCGCTCCACGTCGGGCATCCCGCCCTGCTGCGGCACCACCGTCCCCCCGGCGGCCTCGGGTGCGGATCCTGCTCCAGGTCCCGCGGAAGCGTCTCCGTGCCCGCCCGCGGTCGCGCTCCCGCCACCGGCCGCCGCGCCCCAGTCCGCCGATCCGTACGCGTGCTGTGTCGAGCCCCCCGCGGCGGGCGTCGCGGCGCCCCCGGGAGCGCGGGGCGCGGGCACCGCCGCCGCGCCGCTCTGCGCGTGCTCCGGCAGGGCGGCGACCCGCACCCGCACATGGCCGTCGCCGTCCGGCGCCGTCGGCAGCGTGCCCTCGGGGGCGCTGCCGGTGGTGAGGCGCAGCACGGACTCGCCGATGCGCAGGAGGGAGCCGGAGGGGAGGGGGACGGGGCGGTCGCCGATCGTGCGGCCGTCGACCGTCGTGCCGTTCGTCGAGCCGAGGTCCGTGACCGTGACCCGGCCGTCGGGGGCGAGGGTGACCGCGCAGTGCGTCCGGGACACGTCGGGGTCGTCCAGGGGCACGTCGGCCCGGTCGGAGCGGCCGACCCGGATCTGGCCGCCGTGCAGCAGATGCACACCGCCGGCGTCGGGGCCCGCGACCACATGCAGCCGCGTGGCGGCGTCGGCGAGGTCGGGGCCCGGCTCGGCGGGGGCGCCGACGGACAGGACGGCGCCGTCGATCAGGGGCGGCTCGCCGAGCGTGCAGCGCTGGAGGTCGAGCCGGTCCGACTGCGCGTACAGCACGGCGGGTCCTTCGCCGGCGGAGACGGCCGCGGCGAGACCGGAGGCGACCGCGGCGAGCGCGGTCCCGGCGGGGGCGGTGACCAGCACGTCGCAGGCCGCCGCGGGGCGTCCCCCCGGCTCGGTCCGGCCGCCATGCGGCCCGAGGACGGTCAGCCGGATCTGCATCGCCGTCAGCGGTCCCTTCTGCCCTTGCCGCCCGGCACGGGGACACGCGCTGTGATTCCCCCCACCGCACACGGGCACGTCGGCCAGTACGGGAGCATCCTCGCACCTGCCGCTGACAACGCGCCCGCCCCCCACCCATATGTGATCTTGAATGGTCGGCTCTGCTCGGAAAAGTGCCCCCAAAGTGCCTGCTCAGTGCCTTCTCAGTGCCTGCTCGGGCGGATGTGGGCGCGGGCGTACGCCCTGATTCGGCCGGCCGCGCGGAGGCTCCGGCAACCAACGGCGCCGGTCGCGCGTCTTCCCTCCGAACAGAGGTGCGTGCACGGTTCCGGTTCCGCCCCCGACGGCCCCCGTCGAGTGGAAAGATCGCCTCCGTCGGAGGGGAGGACAGCCCCCGCCGAAGGGCAAGATCGTCGGACGGCGCCCCGTACGGCGGCACTACAGTTGGGTCGGAACGCTGTGCCGGCCGATGCCCCCAGGCGGCGGGACGCCGGAACCACCACAGGGTGACAGCACCACAGGACCACAGCACAGCACCGCAGCACCACAGGACCACAGACCAGCCAGATCAGCAGGGAGCGCATGACGTGCGGCCGGTAGGCAGCAAGTACCTGCTCGAGGAGCCGCTCGGGCGCGGCGCCACGGGCACCGTCTGGCGAGCCCGCCAGCGAGAGACCGCGGGTGCCGAGGCGGCCGTGGCCGGCCAGCCCGGCGAGACCGTCGCGATCAAGGTCCTCAAGGAGGAGCTCGCCAACGACCCGGACGTCGTGATGCGCTTCCTCAGGGAGCGCTCCGTCCTGCTCAGGCTGACGCACCCCAACATCGTGCGGACCCGCGACCTGGTCGTCGAGGGCGATCTCCTCGCCCTGGTGATGGACCTGATCGACGGCCCCGACCTGCACAAGTACCTGCGCGAGAACGGCCCCTTCACGCCCGCGGCGGCGGCCCTGCTCACCGCGCAGATCGCCGATGCGCTGGCCGCGAGCCACGCCGACGGCGTCGTGCACCGTGACCTGAAGCCCGCGAACGTCCTGGTCAAGCAGGACGCGAGCGGCATGCACCCGATGCTCACGGACTTCGGCATCGCCCGCCTCGCCGACTCGCCGGGCCTCACCCGTACCCAGGAGTTCGTCGGCACGCCCGCGTACGTCGCGCCGGAGTCCGCCGAGGGCCGCCCGCAGACGAGCGCCGTCGACATCTACGGCGCGGGCATCCTGCTGTACGAACTGGTCACGGGACGGCCGCCGTTCGCCGGCAGCTCCGCCCTCGAAGTGCTGCACCAGCACCTGAGCGCCGAGCCGCGCCGCCCCTCCACCGTGCCCGACCCGCTGTGGACGGTCATCGAGCGCTGCCTGAGCAAGGCCCCCGACCGCCGCCCGAGCGCCGAGAACCTGGCGCGCGGTCTGCGCGCGGTCGCCGACGGCATCGGGGTGCACGCGAACGCCGCCCAGATCGCCGCCGCCGAGGGCGTGGCCGCGCTGCTCGCCCCGGACCCCTCGCCCGCGCCGGTGCCGGACACCCCGGGCGCCGCCGACCCCACCCAGGTCCTGCCGAACACCGGCGGGTACGACCCGGCCGCCGCCACCAGCGTCCTGCCGCACACCGGCGGGCCCCAGGGCGGCGCCGACCCGACGGCCGTCATGCCGCCGGTGGGCCCGGGCGGCCAGGGGGGCAACCCCGACGACCCGCACCCCTGGCAGAACCAGATGCGGGCGGCCCGCGACCGCAACGACCAGACGCAGGTGCAGTACCTGGACCCGAACCAGGACCCGCTGCGCCGCCGCCCCCAGCGCCAGGTGGCGCGCCCGCAGCAGCAGCAACAGCAGCAACAGCCCCAGCCGTACCCCCCGCAGCACCACCAGCAGCCGTACCCGCCGCAGAACCAGCCCCAGCCGTACGCGCCCCCGGCGCAGCCGCGCCGCCGGACGCCGCAACCGCAGCCGTACGCGCCGCCGCAGCAGCCCGCCCCGCAGGCGCCCCCGCCGCAGCAGCCCGCCGCTCCGCGCCGGAGCCGCCGCGACAACCCGAACCGGACGCGCATCCCCGGCCTCGGCTGCCTCAAGGGCTGCCTGGTCGTCCTCGTCATCCTGTTCGTCGCGAGCTGGCTGGTCTGGGAGCTGAGCCCGCTCCAGGACTGGATCGGCACCACGAAGGGGTACTGGGACCAGGTCGAGGACATCTACCACACCGTCGGCGACTGGATGGGCAAGATCAACGGGAACTGATCCCGGGCCGGGTCCGGCTCCCGGACCCGGCCGCCTCCGGCTGCCGCCGCGGCGCCGACTCCTCTGCGGCGCCGACTCCTCCGTAGCGCCGACCCCTCTGCGGCGCCGACTCCTCCGTAGCGCCGACTCTGTTGATTTGTCGACTCCTACGGGGTGATTTCCCGTGCGGATGTGATGGTTGGTGCCCTGGCCGCGTAGTTTTGGGCCCACACACATCCGTAGGAGCAGTCTTGGGACGGAAGATCGGCAGCCGGTACACGGCCCACCAGATTCTGGGACGGGGCAGCGCCGGCACGGTGTGGCTCGGCGAGGGACCCGAAGGCCCGGTCGCCATCAAGCTGCTGCGCGAGGACCTTGCCTCCGACCAGGAGCTCGTCGGCCGCTTCGTCCAGGAGCGCACGGCACTGCTCAGCCTCGACCACCCGCGCGTGGTGGGCGTCCACGACCTCGTGGTCGACGGCAACGACCTCGCCCTCGTGATGGACCTCGTCCGCGGCACGGACCTGCGCACGCGCCTGGAGCGCGAGCGGCGGCTCGCCCCCGAGGCCGCCGTCGCCATCGTCGCGGACGTCGCCGACGCGCTCGCCGCGGCGCACGCCGCGGGGATCGTGCACCGCGACGTCAAGCCCGAGAACGTCCTCCTCGACATGCAGGGGCCCCTCGGTCCGGGCGGGGCGCACCCCGCGCTCCTGACCGACTTCGGGGTCGCCAAGCTCATCGACTCCCCGCGCCGCACCCGCGCCACGAAGATCATCGGTACGCCGGACTATCTGGCCCCCGAGATCATCGAGGGTCTGCCCCCGCGCGCCGCCGTGGACATCTACGCCCTCGCCACCGTCCTGTACGAGCTGCTCGCGGGCTTCACGCCGTTCGGCGGCGGGCACCCCGGCGCGGTGCTCAGACGCCACGTCACCGAGACCGTGGTCCCGCTGCCCGGCATCCCCGAAGAGCTCTGGCAGCTCATGGTCCAGTGCCTGGCCAAGGCCCCCGCCTCCCGCCTTCGCGCCTCCGAGCTCGGCGCCCGCCTCCGCGAGCAGCTCCCGCTGCTCGCGGGCATGCCGCCGCTGGACGTCGACGAGCCGGAGGCGGAGCCCGCCGAGGAGTCCTACGAGGAGGCCGCGCCGGAGTCGCGCGAGAAGCCCCCGCGCCGGGGCGCCGTGCCCCTGGTGCCCGGCGCCGCGCCCGCGGACGCCAACCGGGACACCCACACCTCCATGCGCGTGCCCGCCCCGGACGAGCTGGCCGGCGGCGCCCGGGGCACCGCGCGGGCCCCCCGCGCCCCCGGCGCCGCCCGCCCCGGCTCGGCCCGCCACCGCGCCGCCACCCGTCGCCGCCGGATCACACTCGGCGTGGCCGGTGTGGCCCTTGCCGCCGCGGTGGGCGTCGGAGCCTGGTACGCCACCTCCGGTGACGAGTCCTCCCCGTCAGGTCCGTCAGGCCCGTCCGGCCCGTCAGCCCCGGCCAACGGCAACTCGGCCCCGCCTGTCCCCTGACCCCGGCCTTGAGCCCCGTGAATCGCGCTTCGCGCTCGTCCTCAAACGCCGGACAGGCTTGATATCTCCGCGGACGGGCTGATTTGGTCCCGGACTGGCTGAGGTATCGGATCCCAGCCCGTCCGGCGTTTGAGGACGAGGCCCGGAGGGCCGACAAGCGGGGTGAGGGGCGCAGCCCCATGAGCCCAGGGCCCAAGTGAGAGCTCACGGGCGTTAGGCTGGACCCGTGGCAGTCGTCGATGTATCCGAAGAGCTCAAGTCCCTCTCCTCGACCATGGAGTCGATCGAGGCCGTCCTGGACCTCGACAAGCTGAGGGCAGACATCGCCGTGCTCGAGGAGCAGGCGGCCGCGCCGTCCCTGTGGGACGACCCGGACGAAGCGCAGAAGATCACCAGCAAGCTGAGCCACCTCCAGGCGGAGGTGCGCAAGGCGGAGGGCCTGCGCGGGCGCATCGACGACCTCGGCGTGCTCTTCGAGATGGCCGAGGAGGAGGACGACCCGGACACCCGCGCGGAGGCCGAGTCGGAGCTCACGGCGGTCAAGAAGGCGCTGGACGAGATGGAGGTCCGCACCCTCCTCTCCGGTGAGTACGACTCCCGCGAGGCCGTCGTCACCATCCGCGCCGAGGCCGGCGGCGTCGACGCCTCGGACTTCGCGGAGAAGCTCCAGCGCATGTACCTGCGCTGGGCGGAGCGCCACGGCTACAAGACCGAGCTGTACGAGACGTCGTACGCGGAAGAGGCCGGCATCAAGTCGACCACCTTCGCCGTGAACGTCCCGTACGCCTACGGCACGCTCTCCGTCGAGCAGGGCACGCACCGCCTGGTGCGGATCTCGCCGTTCGACAACCAGGGCCGCCGGCAGACGTCCTTCGCGGGCGTCGAGGTCCTCCCGGTCGTCGAGCAGACCGACCACATCGAGATCGACGAGAGCGAGCTGCGCGTCGACGTGTACCGCTCATCGGGCCCCGGCGGCCAGGGCGTCAACACCACCGACTCCGCGGTCCGCCTGACGCACATCCCGACGGGCATCGTCGTCTCCTGTCAGAACGAGCGCTCGCAGATCCAGAACAAGGCCACGGCCATGAACGTCCTCCAGGCGAAGCTGCTCGAACGCCGCCGCCAGGAGGAGCAGGCCAAGATGAACGCCCTCAAGGGCGACGGCGGCAACTCCTGGGGCAACCAGATGCGTTCCTACGTCCTGCACCCGTACCAGATGGTGAAGGACCTGCGTACGGAGCACGAAGTCGGTAATCCGGAATCGGTGTTCAACGGCGAGATCGACGGCTTCCTGGAGGCCGGAATTCGCTGGCGCAAGCAACAGGAGAAGTGATTTCGGCGCTAAGTCGACAAACTGAACCGGTCTGACAGCAAAGGCAACTGCCGCCCTCGGGGCGGCGGTTGCCTTTGTTCATGGGGCTTGTGTGGGCTTCCTGCGCTTTTTGCGTCACAGTCACATGTCCGTACGTCGGTCAACTGGCTCATAACGGGCATCGCGCCCGCAACGGCCTTGACGGCTTTTCGGAAACTGGAAAAGCTAGCGGGCGGCATGCGTATCTCTGGGACGCGTGTGATCCGGGGGGCCGCTCGAAAGTCATCCCGCGACCGCGATCCGGGACGCTGCCTCACTGACGATTCAGCTACTGGGGGTAGCAGCCAGATGACGAAGAAGACGCGGATCCGCGTCGCGCGGATCGCCGCCGGCGCGGTGATCGCCGCCGGTGCCTCGCTGACCGCCGCCGGCGCCGCCTCGGCCCTCGATGTCGGTGTCGAGCTCGGCGGTGCGGGCGCGAGCGCCTCCGCCGACGACAACGGCATCGGTGTCGACGTTGACCTCCCGGGTACGGACGACGAGACCGACCCGCCGGAGCCCAGCAATCCGCCCGAGCCCACCAACGAGCCGACGGACCCGCCGGAGCCCACCGAGCCCACGGACCCGCCGGAGCCCACCGAGCCGACGCAGCCGCCGGAGCCCACCGAGCCGACGGACCCGCCCGAGCCCACCGTTCCGCCCACCAAGCCCACCGATCCGGGTGACGACGGCGACGGTGACGACGACCACAACAACGGTACGGGCGGTGGCAACGGCACCGGCGGTGGCAGCGGCACCGGCGGCAACGACGCCGACCCCGCGGGCGGCGGCTCCGGACCGGCCGAGCAGGGCGGCAAGGACAGCCTGACGGACACCGGCTCCCAGCCCGTCGAGCAGATCTCCGACAACGGCGGCGGCAAGAAGGACGACGAACTCGCCGAGACCGGTGCCACCGAGACCACCTTCCTGATCATCGGTGCCGCCACCATGATCGCCGGTGGCGTCGGCTTCCGGTTCCTGCCCCGCCTGGTCGGCAACCGGGGCGCCGCGGCCTGACCCGCCCGCCCTTCCCGACCGGCCGGTACGCAGAACGAGCGACCCGCCGGTCAGCGCAGGGAACGCACATGAGAAGGGCCCGGAGCCGCATGGCTCCGGGCCCTTCCTCGTGCCTCGGGGGTGTCATCGGGCCGCCTCCGGTCCGGTGCCCGCCGACTACTCCGCGTACACGGACTACGCGGTCTGGTGCGCCACCAGTGCCATGGCCGTGATCAGGACCACGAGCAGCCCTATCAGGGTGGCAGGGCTGAGGCCGCCGAAGGGGCCCTCCTGCTGCATCCGCTCCCGGCTGGCCCGGCACACGGGGCAGCGGCCCTCACTCACAGGCGCCGCGCAGTTCGCGCACACCAACCTGTCATAGGTCATGTGCCTCTCCTCCCGCACAGTCTCAGCCTGCCCAACGCTCGGGGAACCCCAACCGTTCCCCCTACCACTGTGCCAGCTTCCACGGAATTAGGCGCGGCCCGCCGTCCACCGCGACCCTCGCTCCACCGGTGCCCCATTTGTGTCAGGACCTATCCACAACAAAACGCGCAACTCAGGACGCCGACTGCGCGGTCCCACCCGCTTCGCGTAGGGTCACGCTCACCTACCCCCGGCTACCCGTGGTGCATCCGTGATCCGATTCGACAACGTCTCCAAGGCCTACCCGAAGCAGAACCGCCCAGCCCTCCGCGATGTGTCGCTGGAGATCGAGAAGGGCGAGTTCGTCTTCCTGGTGGGTTCATCCGGCTCCGGAAAGTCCACCTTCCTGCGGCTGATCCTCCGCGAGGAGCGCACCAGCCACGGCCAGGTGCACGTCCTGGGCAAGGACCTGGCCCGGCTCTCCAACTGGAAGGTGCCGCACATGCGCCGCCAGCTGGGGACCGTCTTCCAGGACTTCCGGCTCCTCCCCAACAAGACCGTCGCCGAGAACGTGGCCTTCGCCCAGGAGGTCATCGGCAAGTCGCGCGGCGAGATCCGCAAGTCCGTGCCCCAGGTCCTCGACCTCGTCGGGCTCGGCGGCAAGGAGGACCGGATGCCCGGCGAGCTCTCCGGCGGTGAGCAGCAGCGGGTGGCGATCGCCCGCGCCTTCGTCAACCGGCCGAAGCTCCTCATCGCCGACGAACCGACCGGCAACCTCGACCCGCAGACGTCGGTCGGCATCATGAAGCTCCTGGACCGCATCAACCGGACCGGCACCACCGTCGTGATGGCCACCCACGATCAGCAGATCGTGGACCAGATGCGCAAGCGCGTCATCGAGCTGGAGAAGGGCCGCCTGGTCCGCGACCAGTCCCGCGGCGTCTACGGCTACCAGCACTGATCCGGAACCCGGCGCCTGCCATGGCCGCCGGTGTCCGCTCTCGTGTGTGCCCCCGGGCTCCCCGGGGCTCCACCTGATCCACGAGCTCCACCTGATCCACTGAAAGGCCGCCATGCGCGCCCAGTTCGTCCTGTCGGAGATCGGCGTCGGTCTCCGCCGCAATCTCACGATGACCTTCGCGGTCGTCGTCTCCGTAGCGCTCTCGCTCGCCCTGTTCGGCGGCTCGCTGCTCATGCGCGACCAGGTGAGCACGATGAAGGGCTACTGGTACGACAAGGTCAACGTCTCGATCTTCCTGTGCAACAAGGGAGACGCCGAGCAGGACCCCAAGTGCGCCAAGGGCGCGGTCACCAACGAGCAGAAGCAGCAGATCCTCACCGACCTGAAGAAGATGCCCGTCGTCGACACCGTCCAGCACGAGACGGCCGACCAGGCGTACAAGCACTACAAGGAACAGTTCGGCGACTCCCCGCTGTCCAGCTCGCTGACGCCGGACCAGATGCAGGAGTCGTACCGCATCAAGCTGAAGGACCCGGAGAAGTACCAGGTGGTCGCGACCGCCTTCTCCGGCCGTGACGGCGTGCAGTCCGTGGAGGACCAGAAGGGCGTCCTCGACAACCTCTTCGAGCTCCTCAACGGCATGAACTGGGCGGCGCTCGCGGTGATGGCGCTGATGCTCGTCGTCGCGCTGATGCTGATCGTCAACACGGTGCGCGTCTCGGCGTTCAGCCGTCGCCGTGAAACCGGGATCATGCGGCTCGTCGGCGCGTCCAGCTTCTACATCCAGATGCCGTTCATCCTGGAGGCGGCCGTCGCCGGTCTGATCGGTGGCGGGCTCGCCTGCGGATTCCTGCTCCTCGGCCGGTACTTCATCATCGACCACGGACTGCAGCTGTCCGAGAAGCTCAACCTGATCAACTTCATCGGCTGGGACGCGGTTCTGGCCAAGTTGCCGCTGGTGCTAGCCATCGGTCTGCTGATGCCCGCCCTTGCCGCGTTCTTCGCGCTGCGCAAGTACCTGAAGGTGTGACGCGGGCAGCAGAGGTGTGAAACGGCGGGCGACTTCCGTTCCGCGGGTGTGAGGAGTGCCTCGGGCGCCGTACGGTCAACCTGCCGTGCGGCGCCCCTCGTTGTCCTAGACTCACCGACATGTCAGGCCCTGATCGGCTCGCCGAGCCCCGTCGCATCCGCCGCGGGGCGGCCCTGACGTTGGTCTTCGCGAGCGTCCTCGCCACCGGCGCGGCCACCGGCTCCTGGACCGGGGAGACGGAGCAAGGCCGGAATGCGGCGGCGCCCACCCGCTCCGTCGCCTCCTCCAAGGACCGTGCCGGGGACCGCGACAAGGACCAGCGGGACACCGGCCGCGACAGGGGCCGCGACCCCTCCGACGCGGCCGCGGACGCCGCCGCCGACGCCATGGCCGACGGCAAGTCCGGCAAGGAGACCACCGAGGCCGCCGAGGAAGCGGTCAGCCGCAGCGGCGACCGCTGGGCGTCGGTCTACTCCCAGGGGGAGTACCGCGCCTTCGAGCAGTCCCTGGACGGCGCCTACACCGGCGTCGGCCTGTGGGCCAAGCGCGCCGCCGACGGCAGGATCGAGGTGTCCCGGGTGCAGCGCGGCGGGCCCGCCGAACGGGCCGGCATCCGCGCGGGCGACCGGCTCACCGCGATCGACGGCCGGAAGGTCGCGGGCCGTCCCGTCACGGACGTGGTGTCCCTGCTCCGCGGCGACCACGAGAACACCCCGGTCACCCTGGGCCTGCGCCGCGGCACGCGCGCGTGGACCGAGACCCTGCGCCGCGCCCGCCTGTCGACGGACTCCGTGACCGTCAGAAGGCTCCCCGGCGGCGCCGTGATGATCAAGGTCGGGGCCTTCACCAAGGGCTCCGGCGAGGCCGTGCGGCAGGCGGTGCGCAAAGCACCCCGGGGCGCCGGCATCCTGCTCGACCTGCGCGGCAACTCCGGCGGCCTGGTCACCGAGGCCACCAAGGCGTCCTCCGCCGTCCTGGACGGCGGCCTCGTCGCCACGTACGACGTCCGCGGACGGCAGCGCGCCCTGCACGCCCGGCAGGGCGGCGACACCACCAGACCCGTGGTCGCGCTCGTCGACGGCGGCACGATGAGCGCGGCCGAACTGCTCACCGGAGCCCTCCAGGACCGCGGACGCGCGGTCGTCGTGGGCTCCCGGACGTTCGGCAAGGGCTCGGTGCAGATGCCGAGCAGACTGCCGGACGGCTCCGTCGCCGAGCTGACCGTCGGGCACTACCGCACCCCTTCGGGGCGGGCGGTCGACGGCCGGGGCATCACCCCCGACCTGGAGGTCGAGGACGGTGCCCAGAAGCGGGCCGAGACAGTATTGACTGGCCTCGGACCCCCCTCGTAGTGCGAAAATGGCCGCACTATGGCTAAGGAAAAGGAAAAGCGCAAGGCGGCCAAGGCCGCCGAGAAGGCGCCCGCGCGGAAGATGATCGCGCAGAACAAGAAGGCGCGGCACGACTACCACATCCTGGACACCTACGAGTGCGGCCTGGTCCTGATGGGCACGGAGGTCAAGTCCCTCCGCCTCGGCCGCGCCTCCCTGGTGGACGGCTTCGTGCACATCGACGGCCACGAGGCGTGGCTGCACAACATCCACGTCCCGGAGTACGTGCAGGGGACGTGGACCAACCACTCCGCCAAGCGCAAGCGCAAGCTGCTCCTGCACCGCGCGGAGATCGACAAGCTGGAGTCGAAGTCCCAGGAGACGGGCCACACGATCGTGCCCCTCGCGCTGTACTTCAAGGACAGCCGCGTCAAGGTCGAGATCGCGCTCGCCAAGGGCAAGAAGGAGTACGACAAGCGGCAGACGCTGCGGGAGAAGCAGGACACCCGCGAGACGAACCGCGCGATCTCGGCGGCGCGGCGGCGGCAGGGGATCGGGTAGCCCCCTCGCGCCGCGCGGGGAGCACCCGCCCCGCGCGGGGAATAGGCTGGCACGTGTCGGCGTTGGTCACGTACGATGGAACACGTCCCGCAGGTGACGGGGCGCCCCGGACCTCAGGGTCCGGCCCGGATCGCAGGGTCCGGTTTGAAAAAACAACATGGGGATGATCGGTTTCGACAGCGGATGTCGAAGCAGGGGAAGCGTGTCGAGGAAGCGGCAATGATCTCGTAAACCATATGTCGCAACCAATAATCGCCAACACCAAGCGCGATTCCTTCGCCCTCGCTGCCTAAGTAGCGACTTCGCGAAGTGTCAGCCCGGGGCTGTTCCCGACCCGGATCCTGGCATCAGCTAGGGAACTAAACTTCTAGACCCGGTCACGGGGTCTGGGAGGAAATCAAACAGTGACTGAGCCCGTCGGAGACTTGTCCACGAGATCTCCGGGGCCGAGAAAATCGAAGTGGACTGCACACGGAGAAGCCCTGATTCCGCACCGTTGGACGCGGGTTCGATTCCCGCCATCTCCACAATTCCCATGTGAGACGAAGGCCCGGTGGTCACCACGACCACCGGGCCTTCGCCGTACGATGCGCCACCTGGCCTTCGTCGTACAGTGCGCCACCTGGCCCCGTACGGCGCCGCCTACTGTCGCCCGCGCCCGGCATCGGGGATGCTCCAGGGTCATGAGAAGACCCGTGAGACGCGTCAACCACCGCATGCGCCACTGGATCTGGCCCGGCGTGCTCGGCCTCGCCGTGGCCACCCTCTCTTTCGGCTCCCTCTCCGCCCCGGCCGGGGCGGACTCCGACCGGAGCGGGCTGCCCGAAGCCATCGACACCATCCTCGGCGACCCCCGGATGGAGGGCGGCGCCGCCAGTGTCGTGGTCGCCGACGCCGCGACCGG
The DNA here is from genome assembly GCF_009755605.1 of Streptomyces typhae. Classification (GTDB taxonomy): domain Bacteria; phylum Actinomycetota; class Actinomycetes; order Streptomycetales; family Streptomycetaceae; genus Streptomyces; species Streptomyces typhae. The sequence continues at coordinate 444,891 of NZ_WPNZ01000003.1, read as the reverse complement.
CAGGACCCTCTACCAGCATCTGCCCAGCGGGCGGCTCATGCCCGCGTCCAACACCAAGATGCTCACCTCCGCCGCCGCCCTGGAACTGCTCGGCCCGGACCACCGCTTCCGCACCGACGTGCTCACCACCGGCGACCGGCACGGACCCGTACTCAAGGGCGATCTGTACCTGCGGGGCACCGGCGACCCGACGACGCTCGCCAAGGACTACGACCGGCTCGCCGAGCGGGTCGCGGAGGCGGGCGTCGAGCGGGTCGCGGGGCGGCTCGTCGCCGACGACACCCGGTTCGACGACCGGCGCCAGGGCGACACCTGGGGCGCCGACGACGAGTCCTCGTACTACGCGGCGCAGATCTCCGCGCTCAGCGTCGCACCCGACACCGACTACGACACCGGCACGGTCGTCGTCGAGGTGGCGCCGGGTGCCGCCGCCGGGGACCGGCCGCGGGTCACGGTGACTCCGAAGACCGACTACGTGGACATCGACCTGCGGGCGAGGACCGTCGCCGCGGGCGGGTCCGACACCCTCGCCGTCGAACGGCAGCATGGCGGGAACACCATCACCGTCACCGGCACGGTGCCCGTGGGCGGCGCCACCACCAAGGAGTGGATCACTGTCTGGGAGCCCACGCGGTACGCCGCCGCGATCTTCCGGGACGCCCTGGCCGCCCACGGTGTGCGGGTGAGCGGGCCCACCAAGGCGGGGATCGCCGCCCCCGAGGGGGCGCGTGCGCTGGCCGCGCACGACTCGATGCCGCTCAAGGACCTGCTGATCCCCTTCATGAAGCTGTCCAACAACATGCACGCCGAGTCCCTGACGAAGGCCATGGGGCACAAGGCGACGGGGCGGCCGGGGAGTTGGGGCGACGGCATCGCGGCCATCGCCGGCTATCTGAAGACGGCCGGGGTCGACCCGGGCGACCTGCGCCAGGTCGACGGCTCCGGGCTCTCCCGCAAGAACAACGTCGCCGCCGACCAGTTCATCGCGCTGCTGCGCTCGGCGAAGGGCGAGCCGTGGTTCGCCGACTGGTACCGGTCGCTGCCCGTCGCGTGCGACCCGGACAAGTTCGACGGCGGCACGCTGCGCTCGCGCATGTGCGGAACTCCGGCGGCTCTCAACGTCCGCGCCAAGACCGGGACGCTGACCGGGGCGTCCGCGCTGTCCGGTTACGTGACGGACGCGGGCGGCCGCGAACTGGTCTTCAGCATCATCCTCAACAACTACCTGCCCGCCTCCGTCAAGGCTCTGGAGGACGCCATCGTCGTCACCCTCGCGAAGTCCGACGAGGACAAGGCCGTGCCGGTCGCGCCCCGCGCGGAGCGCGGTTCCGAGGCGGACGGCGCGCTGGAGTGCTCGTGGCGGAAGCCCGCGCGGTGCTGAGCAGCAGGGCGCACAGGGCCGCCGCGGCCGGGACGGTGTAGCCGGCGGCGGGGCCCAGGTGCTCCACCGTCCAGCCGCCGCCCGCGGCGCCGCACGCGATGCCCCCGAGGAGCCCGGTCACGGCGAGCGTCATGGCCTCGTTCAACTGCCCCTCGGGGGCGAGGCGCTGCACCAGCGTCATACCGGTGACCATCGTCGGCGCGGTCGCCATCCCGGCGATCAGGAGTGCGACCGCGAGCACCACGAGCGAGCCGGTCAGCGAGACGGCGAGCAGCGGAAGCGTCATCAGGGCCGCCATCGCCGCCCCGCACAGGAGGTGGCGGCGGTCCGCGGACCCGCCGGGTCGCAGTGCCCCGTACGCGAGGCCCGCCGCGCACGAACCCGCCGCCTGGAGGGCGAGGACGAGACCGGCGGCCGACTCGTGGCCCCGGTCGTCCGCGAAGGCGATGGTCGCGACCTCCATGGATCCGAACACGGCGCCCGTCGCGAGGAAGACGACGAGGAGCGCGGGCATCCCGCGCGTGCGAAGGGGCGATCTGGGCTTCGGCGCTCCCTCCGTACGGCCTCGCGGCGGCGGTTCCGTCGTCCGCTGGGCGGTGAAGAGGAGCACCCCGGTCAGCAGGAGCACGGCGCCCACGAGGGTGCCCGCCTGTGGGAAGAGCGCGCCGCAGAGGAAGGCGGCGAGCACCGGGCCGAGCATGAAGCACAGCTCGTCGGCCGCCTGCTCGAAGGAGTTCGCGGAGTGCAGCGCGTCCGGCCGCCCCCGCAGCAGATGCGACCAGCGGGCCCGCGACATGCCCCCGGTGTTCGGGGTGGTGGCCGTGGCGGCGTACGAGACGAAGAGGGACCAGTCCGGCGCGCCGAGGCGCACGCACAGCAGCAGCGAGAGCGAGCCGAGCACCGCGAGGACCGTCGCGGGGACCGCGACACGTCTCTGCCCGTACCGGTCCACCAGACGCGCCGTCCAGGGCGCCACGACCGCGGTCGCGGCGAGCCCGGTGGCGGTGACGGCGCCCGCGAGGGCGTACGAGTCACGGGCCCCCGCAATCATGATCACGGCACTGACGCTGAACATGCCCATGGGGAGCCGGGCGATGAGGTTGCCGACGGTGAAGGCGGTGGCGCCGGGTATCGCGAAGAGGCGGGAGTAGGGGGTGCGGGGGCGGCGGGGCCGCTGGTTGCCGGGGGCGGGGTCAGCCGGGGCGGGGTCGGCCGGGTCGGGGCCGGCCGGGGCGGGGTCGGCCGGGGCGGGGGAGAGGTCATGAGGGCGGGTGACGGGCTCGGGCATGGGGTTCAGGCTCGCGGGGGCGGGGGTGCGGGGTCCAACACCTTCTTGGGAGTGATTCACGCACTTGGGTTGTGGGTGTGCGCTGGGGCTGTAGGTTCACCGGATGACCGCCCCGGAGGGACAGCCGACATCGCAGCCGACATCGCAGCCGACATCGCCGCTGGCGCCAAGCTCCCCGGTGCCCCGTGACATCGACCCCCGCCTCCTGCGGTCCTTCGTCGCCGTCGCGGAGGAACTGCACTTCACGCGAGCCGCGGCCCGGCTGTACGTGGCCCAGCAGGCTCTGAGCCGAGATGTGCGGCGCCTCGAACGCGACCTCGCGGCGCAGCTGTTCGTACGGTCGACGCGGCGGGTGACGCCGACGGCGGCCGGTGAGCGGCTCCTTCCGTACGCGCGGCGCGTGCTCGCGGCGCACGACGAACTGTCGGCCGCCTTCGCGCGTACGGGGCAGTCGGCGCGCCCGCTGCTCGTGGACCTGAACAGCCCCGGGCTGTTCTCCGGCCGGGTCCTGGACCGGGCCCGTGAACTCGTTCCGCACTGCGAACTGATGGCCCGCTTCGAGAGCGGCCTGACCGGCGCGGCCGGGGAGATCGCCGCGGGTCGCCTGGACGCGTCGTTCGGGCGGTTCGCCGGGCTGCCGGCCGGGGTCCGCGCGGGCCTGGAGCAGCAGCCCGTACGGTACGAGCCGATGGCGGTGCTGCTTCCCGTGGGCCATCCGCTGACCGGCCTCGACGCGGTGCCGCTGGACCGGCTCGCGGGGGAGCGCGTGTACGCGGGCGCGGGCAACGAGCGCACGCCGGAGTGGACGGACCTGGCCCGCCGCCTGTTCGAGGGCCGCGGCATCGAGGTCGCGCCGCCCGCGCCGCTCGCGGTGGGGCCCGAGGAGTTCGCCCGCATCGTGGCCAAGCACCGCAACCCGGTCCTCGCGGTGGTCGGTTTCCCGGAGCTGCCCGGAGCGGTTCTGCGGCCCCTGGTCGACCCGGTGCCGCTGTCTCCGGTCTCCCTGGTGTGGCGACGGGGGCTGCGCCACCCAGGCCTCGACGCCCTGCGCGGGGCGGCGGCCGAACTCGCGGCGGCGGAGGGCTGGCTGACCGTCCCTGTGGACGGCTGGGTTCCGGAGGCGGACGCCCGCGTCATGGGGAGCGCGGCCACGCCCGGAGCGGGCGCGCGTCCGGCCCCTACGGGTCCCCCGCATCCGGAGCCCGGACATCCGCCTCCGGCGGTGGCGGAGCGGGTACGAAACGCAACGCTTCGGACTGCCACAAGGCGGTAATCATCGCGGGGCGTTGTGCGACTGTTAGGAAACAACGTCCCGCACAGGGCTTCGATATGCCCCCCTCTGTCCCCGTGCTGGGGATACCTCACTCTCGCATCAGCCTTTGCCCGTGGATAGCGTGGGTTCACTGAAGTGAACCCACTGACCCCTCGTCCCACCGGGAGCTGACTGTGAACCGCCGACCTGCCTTGCTCGCGGTGGCCGCGCTGACCACTGCCGCGGCCCTGTCGCTCTCCGCCTGCGGTGGCGGAGACGGCGACTCCAAGGGTGATGACAAGATCGAGGGCGCCGGGTCCCAGGCGAGCGAGAAGCCGTCGCCGTCGGCGTCGGCCGCGGGTGACCGGGCCGACCGCCCGAAGGTCGACATGCCGAAGGGCGTCAGCAACGTCTTCGAGGGCGGGGCGACCGGGGACGCGAAGAAGGACGCGGTCCTCGACGACAACGCGCGGAATCTCGATGTCATCGACGTGGCGATCACGGTGGGCGGAAAGTCCTCCCAGAAGGCGCTCAAGTTCTACAACAAGGACAAGGCCCTGATCGCCACGGCCTCGTACATCCAGGGTTATTACGACGACGGGAAGAGCTACGTCGGCGCCACTCGCTACTACGACCGGCAGGTCACTCTGCACGGGTCGGACGAGGCGAGCCTGACGTACTGCGCGGACGCGACCAAGACGTACCCCAAGGATCGCAAGACCGGCAAAGTGAACAGGTCCATCCCTGCTTCTGCCGACGACTACACGTTCTTCAACGAGCGCCTGAAGAAGAACGCCGATGGCGTCTGGCAGTCGGTCGATGTCCTGTCCGAGACGGGAGCGAAGAAGTGCATGTAGTACGCCCGAGGAGGCCCGCCAGGCTGGCCGCGCTCGCTCTGACCGTGGTGGTGGCCGCGACGCCTGCCACCGCGCACGCGGCCGGCGGCGAGGGCGGAAAGAAGCACCAGCGCGATTCCAGCAGCGCGCAGGGCGGTGTGCAGAACGGCAAGATCAACGTCGAGACGAGAATCCGGACGACGACCGACGGGGGTGCCGGGCCCACCAAGACCGGGAAGCTCTCCTCCGTCGACAGTGACTGGACGCCGCCCGCCTGCTGGTACGAACCCGCCTTCTCTCCCAAGGAGATCGAGTCCAGGGTCAAGGCGTGGCGGAAGGTGAAGATCTTCGGCCTCGGGGACTTCATCGGCGACGTCTTCGACTCGTACTACAAGGACGGCGATCCCTACAAGAACTACAACCTGGACAAGCAGGGCGAGGGGATGTTCTGGGCCGCAGCGATCAACGACCACCGCGAGAACGACCCGGAAGCCAGCGCCTGCGACAGACTGCCGTTCTGGGTGCCCGATGGCGAGACGCCCAAGGAGCCTCTTGCCGTCACTCCTCGGGTCCTCGCGGAATACGCCTACGACGAACTTCCGCTTCCCAAGACCGAGGTCACCATGGCGCCCGCGGGGGAGACGAAGGTCAACCTGCCGACCTGGGTCTGGCTGGACAAGGTCAAATTCAAGAAGGTCTCGGTGACGGCGACCCTGCCCGACACGAGCCTGTCGGCGACGACGACCGCCGAACCGATCTCCTTGAAGATCAACCCGGGCACGAAGGACGCCACGACCTACCCCGCCTCCGGTGAGTGCCCCATCGTGGACGGCCGGATCGGCGAGCCCTGGGCCAAGGGGAAGTCCAAGCAGACGCCGCCGTGCGGAGTGAAGTACCTGCGGTCGTCGGGCGACGGTTCGTACCGGCTCAGCGCCACCGTCACCTGGAAGATCACGTGGACGAGCACGACCGAGGGGGGCGACAGGCTCCCCGACGCCGAGTTCGGCGGCGACCAGAACGTCACCGTCGAGGAGATCCAGTCCATCAACCGCTGACGCGGTGAGGGCGGGAGCCGACGGGCCCCGGCCGTGTGCGGGCCGGGGCGGTTGTGCTGTTGGTGACAGGAGCGAAAGGCAGGGGGAAGTCGTGGGGATCGGGAGGCGGCGGCCGCGGGAGGAGGGGAGCGGGGATGTACGCGAGGAGGACCCCGTGCCCCCGGTCGAGTGGGCCCGCGTGCGGGAGTTCACCGTCGGCACCGTGGAGCGCCCGGTCACGAAGAAGCGTGCCCGTCCGGTGCGTGGCCCGCGAGCCATCCGTGTCCCCAGCGGTGCCGGACAATCCAAGGTGTTCGCGCCTTGCGCCTATACGGGCCGCGTGGCCCCGCCCGCACCACCTTCGGCCACGGAGCCCTGTCTGTACGAGGATTCCGCATCGCAACGCTTGCTCTGCTACCTCATCGCTGAGGAGAGCGGCAGCGGCGAGCGGTGCTACCACGTGCACGATACGTCCGGCACGGAGATCGGCACGGTGCGGCGCATCCCCCCGGCCGGCAGGATCTTCAAACACACGTGGCGCATCGATCAGCCCGGTCACCCGGAAATCGTCGGACGCAACGAGTGGGCCAGTGGAGGCGTCAAGCGGATCGCCGACCGCGCCGCCGGAAAAGCTCTGACGGAGGCGCTGAGCAGCCTGCAGCACATCATTCCGGTCGGCGAGGACGCCACCCACGGCGGCGGCAGATCGCAGCGGCAGAGTCGCAAACTGGAGTGGTGGTCCGGCGGTGAGCTGGTCATGGTCTCTCAAAGCATTCAGGCTCTGGTGGTCGAGGCCGACTGGCTCGATCGCCGTCTCGCCTTCGCGTTCGCTGTCCTCGGGGACAGCTGAGAGCGCGCGGGGGAGCGATGCGGAACGTCAATCCGGAGGACCTGGAACAGCTTTCCAGGCTCATCGACGGCAGGGGCGGATTGGGGGACAAACTCAAGGAGGCATTCGCCCGGGCATCACACCTCGGTGTGTCGTCCAAGCTGGCGTCCCTGAAGTCGCTCGACAGCTGGGTCACCGAACAGGGACCGGACCTGCGCAGACGAGCAGCGCTCAGCAGGCTCGACAGCGGTGATCCCGAAGCGGGCCTGCGCTGGGCCGGGTTCACGACGGAGGACCTGAGGAAGCACGAGGGACAGGGGCCGACCCCCGATGACCTGCTCCTTGCCAACTCGCTCGCCGCCAGTGACGACCCCGGCGCGAAGGGGTTCGCGCGCAAGGACGGTGAGGCGCTCACCGACTGGTTCGATCGCGTCAGAGCGCATGCGCTGGCGCAGGTTCCCGGACTGCGGGCGCACGAACAGACCATCCAGTCCCTGATCGCTCTCTATGGAGACTGGACGAGTGCCCGCAGCACCGCGACGGTCGCTGCCTTCCAAGGAGCCGCGTTGACCAGGGTCCTGGTCAACAACGCGATCATGCAGAGCTCGCCTGTGCATTACTGGAAGGTCCGGGCCGGCGCATTTCTTCGCGGATCCTCCAGTCCGCTGATCCACCAATGGGGCACGGGTCTGGTCAGGAAGCGGATTCCGCTCCATTCGCTGTCCGCTCCGGGAAGCTGGTTGCCGAGCCGCATCGCGATCTGGGCGGGAGCGCCGCGCAACATACCCTTTGTCAGCGGAACGATCGATGATCACGTAGGTCGGCAATTCGACGCGGCTCGCCGATTACCCCTCATGAACCGCCCGGTCTGGCACGGTCTCACAGCCAACAGAGCCATCAACGCCATCGTCGGCAATGACAGAATCGCGGCACGTTACGGCGGTCTGACGCACTCCGGCGAGGCGGTGGCCCGCGCCGGTCAGGCCGATCTCCTGAAGGTCACCTCGAACATCTACACCCGGGCGCGCACTGTCGGCATCGGGCGGGGCATGTCGGTGGTCAAGGGATTGGCCGGGGCCGGAAAGGTCTCCGGAGCGCTGCGTGGCGCGGGGATCGTCGGCGGCGCCTGGTCCACCTATCTGGCCGGTGACCAACTCGTTCGCCGAGGCCTGCCGTGGAAGCACGGGAACTTCAGTACACGGCAGAAGGGCGCACGATACGTGGCCAACGCCGCGGAAGTCGGCTTCCATGCCTCGCTCACCTCGGCCACCGTCGCACCCAACCCTTATTCCATCGGCGCCACCGTCGTGTTCGGTGGTGTCTATCTGGGGGCCAAGACCGTGGAGCACTGGGAGGGCGTCAAGAAGGGGGCGGGGAAGGCGATCGACACGGTCGGGGACACGGCCGAGGACATCGTGAAGGACCCCGTCGGGACGGCGAAGAAGGCCGGCCGCAAGCTCAATCCCAAGAACTGGTTCTGAGCCTGCGACAAGCGGCAGATCACGCGTCGATCAGGTCCTCCTTGTCCGGAAGAAGGTCCGTGATCTTCTCCCAGATCGCGCCGTTCCTGGTCCGAACCAGGCGCAGTTCGCTCTCCGGCCCGACCTGCCCCTCCACGACGGGCTCCGCCGGCTTTTCCCGTACCCAGTAGCCGCGCGCCCCGCAGTCCCACACCGCAAGAGCACGGACCATCGCCGCCCGCTCGCCCTCGTGGCTGCCGTCCCAGGCAACGGTGATCCGCCACATCGCGTTCATGCCCATGATGAGCTCGGTGAGCTCGGCCAGTTCCGGCTCCGCGAGAGTTCCGACGCCGGTCAGCGCCTTGTGGATGAGCTCTCTGGTCACGGCCTCGTCGCCCTGGCCCTCGTCCAGGGCCGAGAGCCCGGCGTCCAGCGCGCCCATCGTCGTCGTGATACGGGTGACCGCGCCCGCCGCGTCGTCGTCGGCCTGGAGGTTGACCATGCGGGCCAGTTCCCAGACCAGGCTGTGCGGAGCGATCGGTGTGTACTGGGACTCCTCGTCGCCGGGCCAGCCCTCGTGGGCGATCACGGCTTCCCGGCCGACGACGACCCCATGGTTGACCGTCCCGTGCTCACCCGTGACTTCGACAGTCCCGAGGACCAGCGGTGCGGCCAGCGCACCGAGGAGGTCCTTGAGGATCGGGGCCAGCTCACCCTCCTCGCCGACCAAGCCGATCTGTACGAGTTCGCCCAGCGAGGGCCAGAGCTCATCGGTCGGGCTCTCGCCGTCCAGGAGGTGCGCGAGTACCGCGACATGGCGATCGGCCAGCCGAAACCGTGCGCGGGAGCTGTCGTGGGAAGGCATGAACGGTGACTACCTCGGTCTCTCGGGGTGCGGCGGCCGGAGTTCTCCGGGCCGGGGATTCGCAAGCCCGCACGCTACCGGCCAGGGGCGCCTTGTCCTGGGCCGATGCCATGTGATCGCGCCACTCGCTGAGCGCCTGGAGAGAACCGCCGCCCCCTGTGACGCACTAGTCGGATTTACGGATGTGACGCCCCACCCCCGACAGTTACGCTCCGCGCTATGACCCAGCCACCTGGCCAGCCGCCGCAGGACGGGTTCGGCGCGCCGCAGCAGTCGTCGCAGTCGTCGGACCAGTCCTATCCGCCCCACCAGCCGCAGCCGCAGCCGCCCTTCCCGGGGCAGCCGCCGGCCGCCCCGCCGCCGCCCTCGGCGCAGCCGGGCTACGGGTATCCGCAGCAGCCCCCGCAAGGCCCGTACGGGCAGCAGCCCCCGCCGGGCCCCTACGGGCAACCCCAGCAGGCTTACGGACAGCAGGCCTACGGACAGCAGCCGTACGGGCAACAGCCCCACGGCCAGCCGCCTTACGGGCAACAGCAGCCGTTCGGGGCGTATCCGCCCCCGCCCCCGCCCGGCGGCGGCCCCGCGCAGAAGAAGCGTGCCGTGTTCGTCGCCGCGGCCGTGGCCGCCGTTCTCGTCGTCGGTGGGGGGATCTTCCTCCTCAGCGGTGGCGACGACAAGGAAGACAAGGCCGACAAGGACAAGAAGCCGGGGGTCGACACGAGTGTGTCCGCCGATGTGACACCGGAGGGCTCCGGCGAGCCCTCCGACGGCGCGGACGACGACGGCGGCAGCAGTGGCGGCAGCGGCGGTCTGGGGGACGCGTCGCCCTCCATACCCTCCGCCGACCCCAGTACCGGCGTCCCGGGCGGCGGCGGCATCGGCGGCGATGACGACGACGGCCCCGCGCCCGCCACCGGGTACAAGGGGCAGTGGCAGAACGAGGCCCTCAAGACCCTCACCATCGCCGACAAGCAGACCACCGGCCAGGCCGCGGGCAAGCACATCGTGTCCTACCTCGACCCCGGCGGCGACGGCATGTGCACCGGGCTCGGGCAGGACCGCTCCGGCGGCGAGTTCCGGCTCGCCCTCAAGTGCGGCACCGGTACGAACGAGAAGTTCATCGGCGCCGATCTGTCCCGCTCCGGCGACTCCGTCGTCATGGACTGGGACAAGGGGGGTTCCGACACCCTCAAATGGGCCGGGGGGCTCGACTAGTTCGGCCGGCCGCCCCACGCCGGCCCTCTGTGAGCCCGCACGCGGGAGTGAGCCCCGCGCGGGCCGCCTCTCCCGGGGCTCCCGGCGGGGCTCCGGCGGGGGCGGCCCGCCCTCACCCCCCACCCCGCCCCACCGTGAGCCCAACGTTCCCCCGCAGTCACCCGACGGCACAGCGCCGAAACGCGTCCTCCCTACCTTCGAGACCAGCAGCCGCCGCCGGCCGGGAGGCGCGGAAGAGGTTCGAGGACGCGGACGGGGAAGCGAATGAGGATACGGGCGAAGGACACGGTCAGGGACACGGCGACGACCGCTACGGGGGCGGACGCCGAGGGCGGGCGCGGTCGGCGGGCGTGGATCTCGCGGTGGGAGCCCGAGGACGAGGAGTTCTGGGAGCGGGAGGGCGCGCGCGTCGCGCGGCGCGGCGGAACCTCGTGTTCTCGGTGCTGTCCGAGCACATCGGGTTCTCCGTGTGGACCCTGTGGTCGGTCATGGTGCTGTTCATGGGTCCCGAGTACGGGATCGACGCCGCCGGGAAGTTCTTCCTGGTGTCGATGGCCACGCTCGTGGGCGCCGTCGTCCGAGTCCCGTACACCTTCGCCGTCGCCCGCTTCGGCGGACGCAACTGGACGATCGTCGCCTCCTCGCTGCTCCTGCTGCCGACCGTCGCCGCGTTCGCGGTCATGGAACCCGGGACCTCGTACACCGCTTTCATGGTGTGCGCCCTGCTCACCGGCGTCGGCGGCGGCAACTTCGCCTCCAGCATGACGAACATCAACGCCTTCTTCCCGCTGCGGAAGAAGGGGTGGGCGCTCGGCCTCAACGCCGGGGGCGGCAACATCGGCGTACCCGTCATGCAACTCGCCGCCCTCGCCGTCATCGGTGCCGGCGGCGGGCCCCGGCTGCTGCTCGGCGTCTACATCCCGCTGGTCGTCGTCTCGGCCGTCCTCGCCGCGCTGTTCATGGACAACCTCGCGACGGTACGGAACGACACCGGCGCCGCCCGCGAGGCCGTCCGCGACCCGCACACCTGGATCATGTCGCTGCTGTACGTGGGGACGTTCGGGTCGTTTATCGGGTACAGCTTCGCCTTCGGGCTCGTGCTCCAGACGCAGTTCGGGCGCACCCCTCTGGAGGCCGCCCAGATCACCTTCCTCGGGCCGCTCCTCGGGTCGCTGGTCAGGCCCGTCGGCGGTCGGCTCGCCGACCGGTTCGGCGGGGCCCGCATCACCCTGTGGAACTTCACGGCCATGGCGGCGGCCACCGCGGTCGTCGTGGTGGCGTCCGAGCGGGGGTCCCTCGCCCTGTTCACCGGCGCGTTCGTCGTGCTCTTCGTGCTCAGCGGGCTCGGGAACGGGTCGACCTACAAGATGATTCCCGGGATCTTCCATGCCAAGGCCGTGCGTGCGGGGCTCGCGGGGGAGGAGGCCGCGCGGTACGGGCGGCGGCTCTCCGGGGCCGCCATGGGGCTCATCGGCGCCGTCGGCGCGCTCGGCGGCCTGGGCATCAACCTCGCCTTCCGCGAGGCGTTCCGTACAGGAGCGGGAGCGGGAGCGGGAGCGGGAGCGGGAGCGGGAGCGGGAGGGGGCGCGGGCGCGGGAGGGGGAGGGGGCGCGGGGACGACCGGGGCGGCGGAGGCGGCCGGGGCCGGCACCGGTGCCTTTTTCTCCTTCCTCGTCTGCTACGCCCTCTGCACCGCCGTCACCTGGGCCGTATACCTGCGCCGCCCGGCCGCCCCGGACCCCTCATCCACCTCCGCCGCGGGCAACGACGCGCGGCACGCCTACGCCGAGGTGTGACGCGGCGACGCGACATCTGGGTCACCCCGGCCACGCGTGACCCGTCACCCGTAACACGCAGGACATCCTGGTGATCCGCCGCCGTCACCGGCCGTTGGCACGCTCGGCGGCATGAACGTCAGCCAGCAGCACGGGCCCCTCTCCGGGTTCACCGTCGGCGTCACCGCGGCCCGCCGCGCCGACGAACTCGGCGCGCTGCTCCAGCGGCGCGGTGCCACCGTCCTGCACGCACCCGCCCTGCGCATCGTGCCGCTCCCGGACGACAGCGAACTGCTCGCCGCCACCAGGGACTTGACCGCCCGCGCGCCGGACGTCGTCGTCGCCACCACCGCCATCGGGTTCCGTGGGTGGGTGGAGGCCGCCGACGGGTGGGGGCACGGTGAGGCGCTGCTCGACCGGCTCCGCGGCGTCGAGCTCCTCGCCCGCGGGCCGAAGGTGAAGGGCGCCATCCGTGCCGCCGGGCTCACCGAAACCTGGTCGCCGTCGTCGGAGTCCCTGGCCGAGGTGCTCGACCGGCTCCTCGCGGAGGGCGTCGACGGGCGGCGCGTCGCCGTGCAGCTGCACGGGGAGCCGCTGCCCGGGTTCGTGGAGGCCCTGCGCGCGGGCGGCGCCGAGGTCGTCCTCGTCCCGGTCTACCGCTGGCTGCCGCCCGCCGACCTCACCCCCGTCGACCGGCTCCTCGACGCCGTCGTGGCCCGCGGTGTGGACGCGCTCACCTTCACCTCCGCGCCCGCCGCCGCCTCGCTGTTCGCCCGCGCCGACGAGCGGGGGATGACGGGCGGGCTGACGGCCGCTCTCCGGCACGACGTCCTGTCCGCCTGTGTCGGCCCCGTCACCGCGCTCGCGCTCCAGACCCGGGGTGTGGACACCGTGCAGCCGGAGCGGTACCGGCTCGGGCCGCTCGTACAGGTGCTCTGCCAGGAGCTGCCGGGGCGGGCGCGGGCGCTTCCGGTCGCCGGGCACCGGGTGGAGATCCGCGGCCACGCGGTGCTCGTCGACGGTGAGCTGCGCGCCGTGCCGCCCGCCGGGATGGCGCTCCTGCGGGCCCTGGCCCGGCGGCCCGGCTGGGTTGTCGCGCGCGCCGAGCTGCTGCGCGCGCTGCCGGGCGAGGGCCGCGACGAGCACGCCGTCGAGACCGCGATGGCCCGGCTGCGCACCGCGCTCGGCGCCCCGAAGCTCGTCCAGACCGTCGTCAAGCGCGGCTACCGGCTCGCGCTCGACCCGGTGCCCGGCGCCGGGTCCAAGTACGCGGACTGAGCGCCCGCCCCCTCCGCGTTCCCGGCCCCTTTGGTGTTCCTCGCCGCGTCCGCGCGCCCGGCCTCTTCCGTGTTCCTCGCCGCGTCCGCGCGCCCCGCCCCTTCCGTGTTCCCCGCCACGTCCGCACGCCCCGCCTCCCGCCGCCCGCCGAACAGCACGAGCGCCCGGACGAGGAAGCCGAAGGCGAGCGTGGTCAGGAGCGCGCGCACCGCGTTCCACGCCACCCACGGGTCCTCGAAGTCCGCTCGCACCGCCGCCGGATCGCCGATCCGCGCCGGGTCGCCCGCGTCCGCGAGCCGCTCGTTCAGCGGGATGTTCACGGCGACGGTGAGGACGAACGCGACACTGTACGCGCCCAGGGCCGCGAGCACCCACCGGGTGGCGGGACCGCCGGAGCCCCGCAGCCGCCAGGCCGCCGCGGCCGTGAGGAGCGGCGCCCCCAGGAAGCTCAGGAAGAACACCGGGTTCTCGATCGCCGCGTTCATGTGCTGCATGCTCTCGATGTACGTACGGTCCGTGCCGCGGGCGAGGCCCGGCATCACGGCGCAGGCGAAGGTGTAGAAGGTCCCGGCGCTCAGGCCCGTGGTCACGGCGGCGGCGCCCAGGAGCACCCCGGTGCCCCGGAGCGGACGTACCGTCAGGTCGTTTCGGCTCATGGCACCGAGTCAACCGCCGGGCACCCGCGGCAGCCATGGCCGAGGCGCGCGGCGGCATACGCGTGCGTCTGCGCGGGACATCCGCGTGTGCCCGCACCGGACCGGCACACGCGCGGGCCGGTGGCAGGGGTTCCGGTGGGGCCCGCGGGCGGGCACTGTAGGGGTACGGCACTCACCGGCACACCCCAAGGCGGTGAAAGGCGCATGGTGTTGGGTGCGTCCAAGTCTGCGTCCCCTTCTGTGTCCCGCTCGGCGTCCCCTCCCCCCGGCACTCCGGCGCGCACCCCCGGGCGCCCGCCCGCGCGCCCTCCCACGCCGATGGCGCCCTCCGCGGCGCCCCCCGCTCTCCAGGACCTGCGCTTCGACGCGGGCCGCACCTGTCTCGACCTCCTCGCGACCAGTCATCCCGTGGAACGGCTCGACGGCGTGCAGCGGCTGCGGGACTGGCTCGCCGGCGCGGGGCTCGTCCCGCCCGGCACACCGCTGCCGGGAGTGGACCCGTCCTGTCTCGTCGCCTTCCGCGAACTGCGCGGCCACATCGCCCTGCTGGTCCGTGCCGAGCTCGTCGGGCGGCGCGCCGACACCGCGCTCGCCCGCGTCAACGCCCTGGCCGCGGGGGCACCGCCCGCCCCGCGCGCCGTCCGGCTCGCCGACGGCTCCCTGGCCCGCGCCCTGCACGGCGTCCCCGGCCGCCCGGCGCTCCTCGCCGCCGTCGCCAGGGACGCCGTCGAACTGCTCACCGACCCGGTGGCGCGCTCGCTCCTGCGCCAGTGCGAGGGCGACAACTGCACCATCGTGTACCTGGACACCTCGCGGGGCCGCCGCAGGCGCTGGTGCTCCAGCGAGGTGTGCGGCAACCGCGAACGGGTGGCGCGACACCGGCGACGCGCGGCCCTCGCACGCGCTTGAGGGAACCCCCCTCGCGGCAAAAACAGCTCCGCTCCTTGAACGGGCGCGACGCCCGCTCCGTACGTCCAAGGTGACCAGCCGACAGGACCGACTGCGCCGACCCCGCGCGGAGCACGGCCGGGACGGGCAGCCGAGACGAACAGCGGACAGCGGAGGCAGCCGTGCGCAAGGATTCCGCCGTGGCCGATGAACGCCCACACCGACGACATCGCCTGACGCCGACTCCCGCGCCGGAGCCCGACGAGGAACTGATGCGCGCGCTCTACCGGGAGCACGCGGGACCACTTCTCGCCTATGTGCTCCGCCTGGTGGCGGGCGACCGGCAGCGGGCCGAAGATGTCGTACAGGAAACGCTCATCCGTGCCTGGAAAAACGCCGGTCAGCTCAACCGGGCCACCGGTTCGGTACGCCCCTGGCTGGTGACGGTCGCACGTCGCATCGTCATCGACGGCCACCGCAGCCGGCAGGCCCGGCCGCAGGAGGTCGACCCGTCACCGCTGGAGGTCATCCCCGCGGAGGACGAGATCGATAAGGCGCTGTGGCTGATGACCCTCTCGGACGCGCTGGAGGACCTGACTCCCGCGCACCGGGAGGTACTTGTCGAGACCTACTTCAAAGGGCGTACGGTCAATGAGGCGGCACAGACACTGGGTATACCCAGCGGGACGGTGCGCTCGCGGGTCTTCTACGCGCTGCGCTCGATGAAGCTCGCGTTGGAGGAGCGGGGGGTGACGGCATGAGTACGCCGTACGACGCACACGGTCACGGGCACGGGCAGGATCCGTGGCTCCCCGGCGGCGGCTCCAGCTCCGGCCCCGGCTCGGGTGACGTGCACGAGACCGTCGGCTCCTACGCCCTCGGGATCCTCGACGACGCGGAGGCCACCGAGTTCGAGGCGCACCTGGCGGGCTGCGACCTCTGCGCGCGGCAGCTGGAGGAGTTCTCCGGCATGGAGCCGATGCTCGCCGCCCTCGCCGACTTCCCCGACGCCGGTCTCCCCGGACCCCCCAACGGTCTCCCCGCGCCCCCGGACGCGGGCGGCGCCCACCGGCGCGGCACGCCCCGGATCGGCGAACAGCTCGACGCCCGGCCGGGCCCGGAGCTCGCGGACCGCCTGGTGGACGAGGTCGCGGCCAAGCGGTCCCAGGGGCGCAGGCGCTCCATGTACCTGGTCGCGGCGGCCGCGGCACTGATCATCGGCGGTCCGCTCGCGGTCATCGTGGCGACCGCGGACGACGGCGGCGGCGGGATCGAGGACCGCGCGGGCGACCCGCACCCGACGTCGCCCGCGGAGGACGCCTTCTTCCACCACATGGAGACGAAGAGGGCCGCCACCGACCCCAGGACCAAGGTCACGGCGACGGTGGGCACCGAGGAGAAGGCCTGGGGCACGCACACGGTCCTGGAGCTGAAGAACGTCAAGGGCCCGCTGAAGTGCTCGCTGATCGCGGTCGGCAAGGACGGCGAGAAGGAGACCGTGACGACCTGGTCGGTGCCCCGGTGGGGCTACGGCATCGAGGACAGCCCGCACCAGGGGTCGCGGAGCCCGCTGTACGTGCACGGCGGCGCCGCGTTCGACCGCAACGAGATCGACCACTTCGAAGTGCGCACGTTCGACGGCGAGCGGCTGGTGGAGGTGGACGTCTAGCAGGGCGGCGACTGCACAAGCGGGGTCCCTTTCGCGTACGGTGGACGGCTGCTCAATACGGGCAGCAGCACGTCAGGAAAGGGGCCCCGGTGGCCGACGTACGCGACCGCGAGATCAGCGTCGAACAGGAACATCTCGACCAGGTCTACCGGCGCCTCGAAGAGAAGATCCACGAGGCCGAGTTCCTGATGAACGACGCCGCCAAGCGGTCCCAGGTCGGCACGCCGGGCGCGCTCGCCGAGCGGGACGCGCAGGTCTTCCGCGCGGGCGTCCATCTCAACCGGCTCAACAACGAGTTCGAGGACTTCCTCTTCGGCCGTATCGACCTGCTGCTCGGCAAGGACGGCAAGAAGGGGCCCGACGGCGCGTACACGGCGGTCGAGCCCGCCGAGGGCGCGGTCAGGGAACTGGAGGAGGGCGGAGCCGACAGCGGCTCGGGAGCCGGCGGGGACGGCGAGGGCAGCGGCGACGGCGAGGGCAGCGGGGACGGCCGCGCGGTGCGGCTGGTCGCCGACATCGCCGAGACCCTGCACATCGGCCGCATCGGCGTGCTCGACGCGGACTACTCCCCGCTGGTCATCGACTGGCGCGCGCCCGCCGCAGCGCCCTTCTACCGCTCGACCCCGGTCGACCCGGGGCGGGTCGTGCGCCGCCGCGTCATCCGCTCCAAGGGCCGCCGGGTCCTCGGTGTCGAGGACGACCTGATGCGCCCGGAGCTGACGGCGTTCCTGAACGGCGAGCAGCTTCCCGTCATCGGCGACGGCGCCCTGATGGCCGCGCTCGGCCAGGCCCGCAGCCACTCCATGCGGGACATCGTGGCGTCGATCCAGGCGGAGCAGGACCTGGTGATCCGCGCTCCGGCCGCCTCGGTGACGTACGTGGAGGGCGGGCCCGGCACCGGCAAGACCGCCGTCGCCCTGCACCGCGCGGCCTACCTCCTCTACCAGGACCGCCGCCGGTACGCGGGCGGCATCCTGATCGTCTCCCCGACCCCGCTCCTCGTCGCCTACACGGAGGGCGTCCTGCCGTCCCTCGGCGAGGAGGGCCAGGTGGCGATCCGCGCGGTCGGCTCCCTGGTCGACGGCATCGAGGCCACGGTGTACGACACCCCGGCGGTGGCTCGTGTCAAGGGCTCCTCGCGGATGGTACGGGTGCTGCGCAGGGCGGCGCGCGGCGCGCTCGAACAGGACGCGCCCCGCTCCGCCGCGGGCAGTCGTGCCGCCGGGGCGGCGCCCGGCTCGAAGAGAGCCGCCCCGCACCCGGAGGCGGCGAGCCCCCAGCAACTCGCCTTCGGCGAGGAGGAGCCCGACGCCGCCGGCGAGGGGGAGAAGGTGACCCCCACCCGCCTCCGGGTGGTGGCCTTCGGCCGCCGTCTGGAGCTGGGCGCCGACCAGCTGTCCCGCATCCGCCAGACGGCACTGAGCGGCACGGCCCCCGTCAACCTCCTCCGCCCCCGAGCGAGGAAACTCCTCCTGGACGCCCTCTGGGAGCAGTCCGGCGCGGCCGGAAGGCACGACGACCCGGAACTCGCCGCCGAACTCCGCTCGTCGTTCGACGACGACATCACCTCCGAGGACGACTTCCTGGCCTTCCTCGACGCCTGGTGGCCCGAGCTGACCCCGCGTGCCGTGCTCACGGCGATGGCCGACGAACGCAGCCTGAACCGCTGGGCGCGCCGTGTCCTGAACCCGGGCGAGATCCGCAAGGTCGCCCGCTCCCTGCGCCGCGACGCCCTGTCGGTGCACGACGTGGCGCTCCTCGACGAACTCCAGGCGGTCCTCGGCACCCCGCACCGGCCCCGCAAGAAGAAGGAGCTCGACCCGCTCGACCTGCTCACCGGCCTGGACGAGCTGATGCCGCAGCGCGAGGAGTCCCAGCGCGAGCGCGCCGAACGCCTGGCCGCGGAGCGCACCGAGTACGCGCACGTGATCGTGGACGAGGCGCAGGACGTCACGCCCATGCAGTGGCGCATGATCGGCCGCCGCGGCCGGCACGCCACCTGGACGGTCGTCGGCGACCCGGCGCAGTCCTCCTGGTCGGACCCTGACGAGGCGGCCGAGGCCCGCGACGAGGCCCTCGGCACCCGCCCGCGCCGCCGCTTCACCCTCACCGTCAACTACCGCAACCCCGCCGAGATCGCCGAGCTCGCCGCGAAGGTCCTGGCCCTCGCCATGCCGGGCTCCGAGTCGCCGTCCGCGGTCCGCTCCACCGGCATCGAGCCGCGCTTCGCCGTCGTCGGCCGCGCGGCGAGGGACAGCGGCGGCCGGGACGGCGCCATCGGCCGGGCGGTGCGCGACGAGGCGGCCCGCCTCCTCGAGCGGGTCGAGGGCACCGTCGGCGTGGTCGTGGCCATGAACCGCAGGGAGCAGGCGGCCCGCTGGCTCGCCGGGCTCGGCGAGCGCGTCGTCGCCCTCGGCAGCCTGGAGGCCAAGGGCCTGGAGTACGACGCGACGCTTGTCGTGTCGCCCGCCGAGATCGCCGACGAGTCCCCGGCGGGCCTGCGGGTGCTGTACGTGGCGCTGACCCGCGCCACTCAGCAGCTCACCGTCCTGTCGGGCGAACGGGACGACCCGGACGAGCGGGGCGTGCCGGACCTGCTGCGCGAGTGACCGCGCGCAGGGCCGTCGTGACGGCCGCGCGGGTGACCGTCACGGCGGCGCGCCGTGTGCCGAGGCCGAATTCGCGTGAGGGGAATTGCCTTACGGGGTTCGTTTGTTACCTTTGATGTGGCACCGGCCCGATCCAAGCCCCCGGGCCCAACCTTCGTCGCTACGAGCGACCACTTGCCGCGAGGCGAGCATGGCGGGTCGGTGTCACTCAACGCCAGTGCAGAGGTCCGCGTCACCGGGTTCCACCGGGTGACGCGGACCTCTTCGCGTTCCCCTCTTTCTGTTTCCAGCAACTTCTCGTATGGTGGAAGTCGTTTTCCAAAAGTGGAGTGAACAAAACGTTCGTAATCCGATGCGGCTACCGCGTACTCAGGGGTAGGTGCGACGATCGAACGGCAACAGCTACAAGGTGAAAGCAGAGGAAGTCCGCCATGGCAACGGCGCCCAGCGTCTCCTACTCGATGACGGTCAGGCTGGAGGTGCCCGCGAGCGGAACCGCGGTCTCCCAGCTCACCACGGCCGTGGAGTCCTCCGGCGGCTCCGTCACCGGCCTCGACGTCACGGCGTCCGGCCATGAGAAGCTGCGCATCGACGTGACGATCGCGGCGAGTTCCACCGCGCACGCCGACGAGATCGTCGAGGAACTGCGCGGCATCGAGGGCGTCACCCTCGGCAAGGTCTCCGACCGTACGTTCCTGATGCACCTCGGCGGCAAGATCGAGATGCAGTCGAAGCACCCCATTCGCAACCGCGACGACCTCTCCATGGTGTACACGCCGGGCGTCGCCCGCGTGTGCATGGCGATCGCCGAGAACCCCGAGGACGCGCGCCGCCTCACCATCAAGCGTAATTCCGTCGCAGTCGTGACGGACGGCTCCGCGGTGCTCGGTCTCGGCAACATCGGCCCGAAGGCCGCACTGCCGGTCATGGAGGGCAAGGCCGCCCTCTTCAAGCGCTTCGCCGGCATCGACGCCTGGCCGCTGTGCCTGGACACCCAGGACACCGACGCGATCGTCGAGATCGTCAAGGCCATCGCGCCCGGCTTCGCGGGCATCAACCTGGAGGACATCTCCGCGCCGCGCTGCTTCGAGATCGAGGCCCGGCTCCGCGAGGCCCTCGACATCCCGGTCTTCCACGACGACCAGCACGGCACCGCGATCGTGGTGCTCGCCGCCCTGACCAACGCGCTGCGCGTGGTGGGCAAGGGTATCGGGGACGTCCGCGTCGTCATGTCCGGCGCCGGCGCCGCGGGCACGGCCATCCTCAAGCTGCTGCTCGCCGCGGGCGTCAAGCACGCCGTCGTCGCCGACATCCACGGCGTGGTGCACGCGGGCCGCGAGGACCTGGCGTCCTCCGCCGCCGACACCGAGCAGGGTTCGCAGCTGCGCTGGATCGCCGACAACACCAACCCGGAGGGCGTCACCGGCACCCTCAAGCAGGCCGTCGTGGGCGCCGACGTGTTCATCGGCGTGTCGGCCCCGAACGTGCTCGGCGGCGACGACGTCGCGGCCATGGCGGACGACGCGATCGTATTCGCGCTCGCGAACCCGGACCCGGAGGTCGACCCCGCAATCGCCCGCGAGACGGCGGCAGTTGTGGCCACGGGCCGCTCCGACTTCCCGAACCAGATCAACAACGTCCTGGTCTTCCCGGGTGTCTTCCGTGGCTTGCTCGACGCCCAGTCGCGTACGGTCAACACGGAAATGATGCTGGCCGCTGCCACCGCCCTGGCGGACGTGGTCACCGAGGACGAGCTGAACCCGAACTACATCATCCCCAGCGTCTTCAACGACAAGGTCGCGGGCGCGGTCGCCGGAGCGGTGCGCGGCGCCGCCAAGGCGGCGGGGGCCGCTGTGACGGGTACCACGGCCTGACCGCACGGCGCGTCGTGGAACGCGGCGCCCGTGACGGCCCTCTAGGGTGGCGGGACGCGGGCCTGGGGGCCCGCGCGGCCCTACCCGGCCCCCAAGGGCCCTGCGCCGGCCCCCAGGCCGGTCCGCCAGGGCACTCGGGTCCGGCACCGGGAGCGGACGGAGCGTCACCATTTCGAGGCACCCAGCCGAGAAAGCGGCGCTTTTCGTGTGACTCCCACGGGTGCCGGATTGGCTTTCCCGCCGCAGGTGGGGGCAGGATGCGTCTCTGGGCGCGAGGGTCCGACGGGGACCCGGTCCGGGGCTCGCCTGAGGACCCTGGCAGCATCGGCTTCGCTGTGCCCGGTATGCGGCTCCGCCGCGTGGCACGCCTCAACAGCAAGAAGAACACGGGAGTACAAACATGAACCGCAGTGAGCTGGTGGCCGCGCTGGCCGACCGCGCCGAGGTGACCCGCAAGGACGCCGACGCCGTGCTGGCCGCGTTCGCCGACACCGTCGGCGAGATCGTTGCCAAGGGCGACGAGAAGGTCACCATCCCCGGCTTCCTGACCTTCGAGCGCACGCACCGTGCCGCTCGCACCGCCCGCAACCCGCAGACCGGCGAGCCGATCAACATCCCGGCCGGCTACAGCGTCAAGGTCTCCGCGGGCTCCAAGCTCAAGGAAGCGGCAAAGGGCAAGTAAGCAGTCCTCTGGCCTTGTGCAGCGAAGGGCGGCCACCCCGTGCGGGGTGGCCGCCCTTCTGCGTGCCGCCTAAAAGATGGCCGCAAACGCCGGCCGGGCTGGGTTCTCCCGGCCCGGCCTCAGTTTGCCGGCTTGCCCGGCAGCTCGACCTTCGCGCCCAGTTCCACGAGCTTGTCCATGAAGTTCTCGTAGCCGCGGTTGATCAGGTCGATGCCGTGCACCCGGGACGTGCCCTGGGCCGCGAGGGCGGCGATCAGGTACGAGAAGCCGCCCCGGAGGTCCGGGATGACCAGGTCGGCGCCCTGGAGCTTGGTGGGGCCGCTCACGACCGCGGAGTGCAGGAAGTTGCGCTGCCCGAAGCGGCAGTCGGAACCGCCGAGGCACTCGCGGTACAGCTGGATGTGGGCGCCCATCTGGTTGAGCGCGGAGGTGAAGCCGAGCCGGGACTCGTACACCGTCTCGTGGACGATGGACAGGCCCGTGGCCTGCGTCAGGGCCACCACCAAGGGCTGCTGCCAGTCGGTCTGGAAACCGGGGTGGACGTCCGTCTCCAGGGCGATGGACTTCAGCTGGCCGCCCGGGTGCCAGAAGCGGATGCCCTCGTCGTCGATCTCGAAGGCACCGCCCACCTTCCGGTAGGTGTTCAGGAACGTCATCATCGAGCGCTGCAGGGCGCCGCGGACGTAGATGTTGCCCTCGGTCGCGAGCGCCGCGGACGCCCAGGAGGCGGCCTCGAGGCGGTCCGGCAGGGCCTGGTGGGTGTAGCCGCCCAGGGTGTCCACACCGGTGATGCGGATGGTCCTGTCGGTGTCCATCGCGATGATCGCGCCCATTTTCTGCAGGACGCAGATCAGGTCCTCGATCTCGGGCTCCACGGCGGCGTTGGACAGCTCCGTGACGCCCTCCGCGAGGACGGCCGTGAGCAGCACCTGCTCGGTGGCGCCCACGGACGGGTACGGCAGCCGGATCTTGGTGCCGCGCAGCCGCTGCGGGGCCTCCAGGTACTGGCCGTCGGCGCGCTTCTCGATGGTCGCGCCGAACTGGCGGAGCACCTCGAAGTGGAAGTCGATCGGCCGGCCGCCGATGTCGCAGCCGCCGAGGCCCGGGATGAAGGCGTGCCCGAGGCGGTGCAGGAGCGGCCCGCAGAACAGGATCGGAATGCGCGAGGAACCCGCGTGCGCGTCGATGTCGGCGACGTTCGCGCTCTCCACGTGCGACGGGTCCATGACGAGCTCGCCCGGCTCCTCGCCGGGGCGAACCGTCACCCCGTGCAGCTGGAGCAGGCCGCGTACGACGCGCACGTCACGGATGTCGGGGACGTTGCGCAGCCGGCTCGGCGCGCTTCCGAGCAGGGCGGCGACCATGGCCTTGGGCACGAGGTTCTTCGCGCCGCGGACACGGATCTCACCCTCCAGCGGGGTGCCGCCGTGGACAAGCAGTACGTCTTGGGTGCCGGTGACGGTCATGAATCTCGCGTTCCGAAGAGGTGGACGGGGGGATCAAAGGGCAAGCGTAATGGCCGCGTACCCCCCTTGAGTAAGCCCGAGGCGGCCTCAGACACGTCATGACTCCGCTACAACACGAACCGTACGGAACCGGACGCTCACGGTCACTGGACAGGCAGTGCGTCCCAGGCGCCCCGGCACCCCCTGAGCTGGGTTCCCCCGCGTCGGCCCATTGCCTCCCCGTCCGGGCCCGTGATGCGGGATCATGTCTGGCATGACCGAGGTGTCCTCGCTCACAGGGCGGCTGCTCGTGGCCACGCCGGCCCTGTCGGACCCCAATTTCGACCGTGCGGTGGTGCTGCTCCTCGACCACGACGAGGAGGGCTCCCTCGGTGTGGTGCTCAACCGTCCGACCCCGGTGGGCGTCGAGGACATCCTGGAGGGCTGGGGCGACCTCGCGGGCGCGCCCGGCGTGGTCTTCCAGGGCGGCCCGGTCTCGCTCGACTCCGCCCTCGGCGTCGCGGTGATCCCCGGCGAGGACGGCCCCCTCGGCTGGCGCCGGGTGCACGGCGCCATCGGCCTCGTCGACCTGGAGGCCCCGCCGGAGCTGCTCGCCTCCGCCCTCGGCAGCCTGCGGATCTTCGCCGGGTACGCGGGCTGGGGGCCGGGCCAGCTGGAGGACGAACTGGCCGAAGGGGCTTGGTACGTCGTCGAGTCCGAGCCGGGCGACGTGTCCTCACCGGTACCGGAACGGCTGTGGCGCGCGGTGCTGCGCCGTCAGCGGAGCGAGTTGGCGATGGTGGCGACGTACCCGGACGACGCGTCCCTGAACTGACGCGTCGGGCTCGCGCCGCACCCGCCCGGGGCGCGTGCGCGCCGCACGGGTCGCACCCGGACGGCCCCGGCGGCGGCCGCTGCCGGGGCGCGCCCGGCGTGAGTACCCTTGGCAGCTATGAGCACTCTTGAGCCCGAGCCCGAGCGCGGGGCAGGTACGGGGACCCTCGTAGAGCCGACGCCGCAGGTGTCGCACGGTGACGGCGACCACGAGCGCTATGCGCACTATGTCCAGAAGGACAAGATCATGGCGAGCGCTCTCGACGGTACGCCCGTCGTGGCGCTCTGCGGCAAGGTGTGGGTCCCCGGCCGCGACCCGAAGAAGTATCCCGTCTGTCCCATGTGCAAGGAGATCTACGAGTCCATGGGCGCGGGCGGCGACAAGGACAAGGGCGGCAAGGACGGCGGCAAGAAGTAGCCACCCTCCCGGTCGGCCGACCACTCGGGGCCCCCGGTACGCGCAGGTGCTGTGCGTACCGGGGGCCCGCTTGTGTGTGGCGGGCTGCGAGCTCTGCGCCGCTTTGCGGCGGTTTCCCCCCGCCTGCCCGTTACTGTCGGCCCCGCCGCGCCGGGGCGTGGCGCGTATGGCTCGCTCCTTCCTCGCGGGCTGTTGCACCCCGCGCAACGACCCTTTTGCAGGCTGCAATCGCATGGCAGCCTCCTCCCATGACCTTTGAGCAACTGATCCCGGCGCCCGCACGCGCCGAGGGGCCCGGTGGCGACGGCTTCGTTCTCGACGCGTCGACCACGCTCTGGGCAGGACCCGGCACGCAGACCACGGAACACTGGCTGCGCGGCACCCTCGGTGCCGCACTGCGGCTCCCGCTCGCGCCCGGCGCGGAAGGCGCGCCGGGCTCCGTCGCCCTCCGCCTCGACAGCGAACTGGAGGCCGAGGCGTACCGCCTGACCGTCACCGGCGACGGCGTCGAGATCCGCGGCGGCACCGCGGCCGGTGTCTTCTGGGGCGCGCAGACGCTGCGTCAGCTCCTCGGTGCGGCGGCGTTCCGCCGGGCGCCCATCGCGCCGGGGCGCGAGTACACCGTCCCGCAGGGCGTCATCGAGGACGCCCCGCGGTTCGGCTGGCGCGGCATGATGCTGGACGTGTCCCGGCACTTCACGCCGAAGGAGGGGGTCCTGCGCTACCTGGACCTCCTGGCCGCGCACAAGCTCAACGTCTTCCACTTCCACCTCACCGACGACCAGGGCTGGCGCCTGGAGATCAAGCGCTACCCGAAGCTCACGGAGGTCGGCGCCTGGCGCTCGCGCACCAAGTGGGGCCACCGCCAGTCGGAGTTGTGGGACGAGAAGCCGCACGGCGGCTTCTACACCCAGGACGACATCCGCGAGATCGTCGCGTACGCCGACTCGCTGCACATCACCGTCGTCCCGGAGATCGACATCCCCGGGCACTCGCAGGCGGCCATCGCTGCCTACCCCGAGCTCGGCAACACCGACGTCATCGACACCGCCGCGCTCGGGGTCTGGGACACCTGGGGTGTCACGCCCAACGTCCTCGCTCCCAACGACCACACGCTCCGCTTCTACGAGGGCGTCTTCGAAGAGGTCCTGGAGCTGTTCCCGTCGACGTTCATCCACGTCGGCGGCGACGAGTGCCCCAAGGAGCAGTGGAAGGACTCCGCCGCCGCGCAGGCGCGCATCGAGGAGCTCGGCGTCAGCAACGAGGACGAGCTGCAGAGCTGGTTCATCCGGCACTTCGACAAGTGGCTCTCCGCGCGCGGCCGTCGGCTCATCGGCTGGGACGAGATCCTGGAGGGCGGCCTCGCCGAGGGCGCGGCCGTCTCGTCCTGGCGCGGCTACAGCGGCGGCATCGCGGCCGCCCAGGCGGGCCACGACGTCGTCATGTGCCCGGAGCAGCACGTCTATCTGGACCACCGCCAGCACGGCGGCCCCGACGAGCCGGTGCCCATCGGCTGGGTCCGCACCCTGGAGGACGTCTACCGCTTCGAGCCGGTGCCCGCGCAGCTCAGCGCGGAGGAGGCCGAGCACGTCCTCGGCACCCAGGCCAACGTGTGGACCGAAGTGATGGAGTCCCACGGACGCGTGGACTATCAGGTCTTTCCGAGGCTCGCGGCGTTCGCCGAAGTCGCCTGGCGTACGCTCCCGGCGCCCGCGGAGCGCGACTTCGCCGATTTCGAACGGCGAATGACCGCACACTATGCGCGACTTGACGCGCTGGGCGTCGACTACCGCCCGCCGGGCGGTCCGTTGCCGTGGCAGCAGCGCCCCGGCGGGGGCGGACGCCCGATCGAGGGGCTGCCCCCGATGGTGTGAGGGCGACCCCCGAGCCCGTGCTCCCGGCGGTCCGCGGTGACACCGCGGACCGCCGGGAGGAAGCCGTACAAGGATCACCGAAGAGTGGCAATTCCCGCTGACCGGCGAGGGAGTGCGAAAACGGCATATCCCCCAGGTCTGCGGACGAACGTCTCCTAGCGGACCCCCGCGCCGGGGCCCGGCGAAGATGTGCCAGAGTTGCCACGTCCGGGTTGTGAGCACGTACCGTACGGCGGAACAGGCGTAACGGTGAGACGGCGCGCAAGCCGCCGGGTCATCGGGAAGGGGCAGCCGGTTTTGACCACGCACGCACCGCGGGCGGCGCAGGGGGCGCAGTCTGTGACGCTGCCTGTCACGCTCGACGAGGCCGTCGCGGCGCTCGCCGCCCTGCCCGCCGCCGTGCCCGTCGCGGGCGGCACGGACCTGATGTCCTCGGTCAACGCCGGCCAGCTCCGTCCCGCAGCGCTCGTCGGCCTCGGCCGCATCAGCGAGATCCGCGGCTGGCAGTACCAGGACGGACACGCACTCCTCGGAGCCGGACTGACGCACGCCCGGATGGGGCGCCCGGACTTCGCGGCGCTCATTCCGGCGCTCGCCGCCGCCGCGCGCGCCGCGGGGCCGCCGCAGATCCGCAACGCGGGCACCCTCGGCGGCAACATCGCCTCGGCCGCGCCCACCGGCGACTCGCTGCCCGTGCTCGCCGCGCTCGAAGCCGTACTGATCATCGCGGGTCCCGGCGGCGCCCGCCGCGAGATCCCGGTCTCCCACCTGCTCGCGGGCATGGAGATGCTCGCCCCCGGCGAGCTCATCGGCTATGTCCGCGTGCCCCTGCTGCACGCCCCGCAGGTCTTCCTGAAGGCGACCGGGCGCACCGGACCGGGGCGCGCGACCGCGTCCGTCGCCCTGGTGCTCGACCCGGCGCGCAGGGGCGTGCGATGCGCCGTCGGCGCCATCGCGCCCATGCCGCTGCGGCCCCTGGAGGCCGAGCAGTGGGTCGCGGGACTCATCGACTGGGACGGCGAGCGCGGCCTGGTGCCGGAGGCCCTGACGGCCTTCGGCGAGTACGTCGCCGCCGCGTGCATCCCGGACCACCCGCCCGCCGAGGACGGCACGGCACAGCCGCTGCCGCCCGCCGTACTGCACCTGCGGCGCACCGTCGCCGCACTGGCCCGACGAGCACTGGGGAGGGCGCTGTCGTGACCGACGGACAGAGGAACGGCACCAGCGGCTGGCAGCCGCACCCGCAGGGCGAGTACGACGCGGACGCCACCGCGTTCGTGCAGCTGCCCGAGGGCGCCGCCGACGCGGTGAGCACACCGCTCGCCGCGCCAGGACACGGCTATGTGCCGCCGCAGATAACGGTCACGCCGACGGCATCCGACGCCACCGACCCGGCGTCCACCGGCGTGTGGGTGCTGCCGCCCGAGATCACCGGCGTCGCGCCCGCCGCCGCGCCCGCGTCGCCCGTCGACCCGCAGGCCGCCGTGCGCTGGCCGGAGCCGGGCAGCACCCAGCTCGGTGCGCCGCACTCGGAGCAGCAGCTCCCGGGCGACGGTGCCGGGGACCCCTACGACCCCCGGGCCACCGGTCAGTGGTCGTTCCCGGACGCCGCCGCCCCGCAGGAGGGCGCGCGGAACGGGCACGCGCACGGGCATGCGCCCGCGCCCGCGCCGCACGACGTGACCGGGCAGTGGTCGATCCCCGTCGCGGACGGCGATCTGCCGGACGAGTCCGGCGAGTACGCGGCGTCCGCGCTCGCCGGGGACGGAATCCCGCCCGCCCACTCGCCGTTGGGCTCCTGGGCGGGGGGTGGCACGCCGCCCGCCACGCTGCCCGGTGGGGCGCCCGCGCCCTGGGCGACGTCGTGGCCGACCTCGCCGGCGGACGCCCCGCAGGCCCCTCAGGCGCCTCAGGCCCCTCAGGATTCCCAAGCCCCGCAGGCCCCTCAGGCTCCGCAGTCCTCCGCGTACGCGGCCGGGTACGCCCCCTCCGGGCCGGCGCCCGTACTGCACGGACAGCAGGGCCAGCACGGACAGCACGGACAGCACGGACAGCACGGCACCGAGGAGACGCCCTTCGAACGGACGGCCAAGCTGTTCGTCGTGACCCGCCGCCCGGACGGCTCCCTCGGTCCGGCGGGGCCGGAGGGCGACCCGGCCGGGCAGGACCGCGGCCAGGGCCACGGCTTGGAGACGGCCGTCCACGAGTCGGCGCAGCACGCCGCCGAGGCGGCGGACGCCACCGCGGCGCACGCGGCGGAACTCGCACACGGCGTTGCATCCGCACACGAAACCGACTTCGCGCGCGAGGGTGACTCCGCGCACGGGGGCGACTTCGCGCACGAGGGCGACTTCGGGCGCGACGGCGACTTCGCGCAGGAGAGCGACTTCGGGCACGAGGGCGGCTTCGGGCGTGACGCGGACTTCGCGCACGACGCGCACGACGCGCACGAAGCGGACTTCGCGCACGACGCAGATTTCGCGCACGAAGCGGGCGCGGACTTCGGGCAGGGCGGCGACTTCGCCCCCGGCGCCGACTTCGCGCACGGGGGCGCGTCGCCCGTGCACGCGGCGGACCTCGGGCACGGCGCCGGTCTCGCTCACGACCCCGGGCCCACCGCGGGCCCGGCGCACGCGGACGACCCCGGGTTCGACACCTTCGACCCCGCGGTGCACGAGGCCTACCCGGGGCCGGACGCGGACTTCGCAGACGGGATCGACCCCGCGCACGTCGCCGACCTCGCGGACGACCTCGCCGACGACTCCGTACCCGTCCAGGTCCAGGACCTCGTGGCGGACGACGCCGACGGCACGGATGACGCGGACGTCGTGCAGGACGCGCACGACGTGCACGACCTGCACCACCTGCACGACGAAGTCGGTGTCTTCGAGGGCGACCTCGCCCCGGAGCCGGAGACACCGGAGCAGCCGGAGACACCGGAGCAGCCGGAGGCCCTGGAGGCCCCCGAGGAGCCGGAAGAACCGGAGGCGCAGCCGGACCCCGTCGAGGAGGGGGTCCTCGCCCCGGAGGCGGATCTCGCCCCGGACGCCGACCGCACCCCGGAGGCCGAAGCCCCAGAGACCGAAGCCCCGGAGACCGAAGCCCCAGAGGCCGAAGCCCCAGCGGCCGAAGCCCCAGAGGCCGAGGTCCCGGACACCTCCGCCCCCGACACGGACGCCCTCGCCGAAGAAACCGCCCCCGCCGAGCCCCGTACCCCGAAGCAGGACGAGGAGCAGGAAGAGCGGGCCGCCCTCGCGCCGGAGGAGCAAGCCGCCCCCACGCAGGAGGAACAGGCCCCGCTCACCCAGGAGGAGCGCGCCGCCCTCGCCCAGGAGGAGCAGCCCGCGCCGCCCGAGGAGGAGCAGCCCGCCCACCCGCACGAGGAACACCCCCTCGTGTCCTACGTCCTGCGTGTCAACGGCGCCGACCGGCCCGTCACCGACGCCTGGGTCGGGGAGTCGCTGCTGTACGTGCTGCGGGAGCGGCTCGGGCTCGCGGGGGCCAAGGACGGCTGCTCGCAGGGTGAGTGCGGGGCGTGCAACGTCCAGGTGGACGGGCGGCTCGTCGCGTCCTGCCTGGTGCCCGCCGCCACCACGGCGGGCAGCGAGGTGCGCACGGTGGAGGGCCTCGCCGTCGACGGCAGCCCCTCCGACGTGCAGCGCGCGCTCGCCAACTGCGGTGCCGTGCAGTGCGGCTTCTGCGTACCGGGCATGGCGATGACCCTGCACGACCTCCTGGAGGGCAACCCCGCCCCCAGCGACCTGGAGACCCGCCGCGCCCTGTGCGGCAACCTGTGCCGCTGCTCCGGCTACCGGGGCGTGCTCGACGCGGTGCGCGACGTCGTCGCCGAGCGCCGGGCGAAGGGCGCCGCGGCCCAAGAGCATGACGGCCAGGGCGGCCAGGGCGGCCCGGGCGGGCAGGAAGGGCACTTCGGTCAGGACGGGACGGCGGCGGGCGCGCCGCGCGTACCGCACCAGGCAGGCCCGTACGACCAGGACGGAGGCCAGGCGTGAGCAACGAGACCGTCGCCGCGTCCGCGCCGGGCACCGAGCAGCTGCCGCACGGCGTCGGCTCCTCGCTGCCGTCGGCGGACCTGCGGGCCAAGACCGAGGGGACCTTCCCCTATGCCGCCGACCTGTGGGCCGAGGGCCTGCTGTGGGCGGCCGTGCTTCGCTCGCCGCACGCGCACGCGCGTATCGTGTCCATCGACGTCACGCACGCGCAGGAGATGGCGGGCGTCCGCGCCGTCGTCACGCACGAGGACGTGCCGGGCCGGCCGCTGCACGGCCGGAAGACCGCCGACCGGCCGCTGTTCGCCGCCGAGGTCGTGCGCCACCACGGCGAGGCCATCGCCGCCGTCGCGGCCGACCACCCCGACACCGCCCGGATGGCCGCCGCCGCGATCATCGTCGAGTACGAGCTGCTCGACCCGGTGACCGACCCCGAGCAGTCCTTCGAGGCCCCGCCCCTGCACCCCGACGGGAACCTCATCCGGCACATCCCGCTGCGCCACGGCGACCCGGAGGCGGCCGGCGAGGTCGTCGTCGAGGGCCTCTACCGCATCGGCAGGCAGGACCCGGCGCCCATCGGCGCGGAGGCGGGGCTCGCGGTGCCGCGCCCGGACGGCGGCGTCGAGCTGTACACCGCGTCGACCGACCCGCACGGCGACCGCGACCGGGCGGCCGCCTGCTACGGCCTCGCCCCCGAACAGGTCAAGATCGTCGTCACGGGCGTGCCCGGCGCCAGCGCCGACCGCGAGGACGCCAGCTTCCAGCTCCCCCTCGGCCTGCTCGCGCTCAGGACGGGCTGCCCCGTCAAGCTCACCGCGACCCGCGAGGAGTCCTTCCTCGGCCACGCCCACCGCCACCCCACGCTCCTGCGCTACCGTCACCACGCGGACGCGGACGGCAAACTGGTGAAGGTGGAGGCGCAGATCCTGCTCGACGGGGGCGCGTACGCGGACACCTCCGCCGACGCCCTCGCCGCCGCCGTCTCCTTCGCCTGCGGCCCCTACGTCGTCCCGCACGCCTTCATCGAGGGCTGGGCGGTCCGTACGAACAACCCGCCGTCCGGCCACGTACGCGGTGAGGGCGCCCTCCAGGTCTGCGCCGCCTACGAGGCGCAGATGGACAAGCTCGCCAAGAAGCTCGGCGCCGACCCGGCCGAGCTGCGGCTGCGCAACGCCATGGCGACCGGTGACATCCTGCCCACGGGCCAGACGGTGACCTGCCCGGCCCCGGTGGCCGAACTTCTCGACGCCGTACGGGACTTCCCGCTCCCCGAGCTGCCCAAGGACACCCCGCAGGAGGACTGGCTGCTGCCCGGCGGGCCCGAGGGCGCGGGCGAACCCGCGGCGGTGCGGCGCGGCGTGGGCTACGGCCTCGGCATGGTCCAGCTCCTCGGCGCCGAGGGCGCCGACGAGGTCTCCACGGCCACGGTGAAGGTCCACGACGGCGCCGCCACGGTGATCTGCGCGGCCGTCGAGACGGGCCAGGGCTTCGCGACCCTCGCCCGGCAGATCGTCCAGGAGACCCTGGGCATCGACGACGTGCGCGTGGCCCCCGTCGACACGGACCAGCCGCCCGCGGGCCCGAGCTGCCACGGCCGCCACACCTGGGTGTCCGGCGGTGCGGTCGAGCGCGCCGCGAAGATGGTGCGCACCCAGATGCTCCAGCCCCTCGCGCACAAGTTCGGCATGTCGACGGAGCTGCTCCAGATCGCCGACGGCAAGATCACCTCGTACGACGGAGTCCTCTCCACCACCGTCGAGGAGGCGATGGACGGCAAGGAGCTGTGGGCGACGGCGCAGTGCCGCCCGCACCCCACCGAGCCGCTCGACGCCGACGGCCAGGGCGACGCGTTCGTCGGCATGGCCTTCTGCGCGATCCGCGCGGTCGTGGACGTCGACATCGAGATCGGTTCGGTACGGGTGGTGGAGCTGGCCGTCGCCCAGGACGTGGGCCGTATCCTCAACCCCGCGCAGCTCAGGGTCCGCATCGAGGCGGGCGTCACCCAGGGCGTCGGCGCGGCCCTCACGGAGAACCTGCGCACGCCGCGCGGCCTGGTGCGCCACCCCGACCTGACGGGGTACGCGCTGCCCACGGCCCTGGACGCGCCCGACATCCGCATCGTCAAACTCGTCGAGGAGCGCGACGTGGTCGCCCCCTTCGGCGCGAAGGCGGCGAGCGCGGTGCCCGTGGTCACGGCGCCCGCGGCGGTGGCGTCGGCGGTGCGGGCGGCGACGGGGCGGCCGGTGAACCGGCTGCCGATCAGGCCGCAGGCGGCGGTGGGGGCGGAGTTGGTGTAGTCCCCCCGGACAGGGCTCGGGCGCGTGTGCCCCGGCGCGTGTGCCCAGGCCCATGGGCCCCGGAAATGGGGAGGAGGCCGAGGGGCGCGTTGCGCTACGTTCGCGAGTGTGAGTGCTGCAACGAGCCCTGAGGGGCACCAGGAAGCCCGCCGGGAAGCCCGCCAGGAGACCCGTTTCGAGGATCACCCTGAAGGGGTCGTCGTCATCACCGGCATCATGGCCGCCGGGAAGTCCACGGTCGCGCAGGCCCTCGCCGAGCGGCTGCCGCGGGCGGCGCACGTCCGGGGCGACGTGTTCCGCCGCATGATCGTCTCAGGGCGCGAGGAGTACGCGCCGGGCGCGGGCGCCGAGGCGGAGGCCCAACTCCGGTTGCGCTACGGCCTTTCGGCGTCCACCGCGGACGCGTACGCCGCCGCGGGCTTCACCGCGATCGTCCAGGACGTGATCCTCGGCGAGGAGCTGAAGCGGTACGCCGGCCTGGTGCGGACCCGTCCGTTGTACGTCGTCGTGCTCGCCCCCCGCCCGGCCGCGGTCGCCGAACGTGAGGCCGCCCGGGGCAAGACGGGCTACGGGCAGTGGACGGTGGAGGCCCTGGACGAGGGGTTCCGCGCGACGACGCCGCGTATCGGACTGTGGCTGGACAGTTCGGAGTTGACCGTGGACCGGACGGTGGACGCGATTCTGGCGCGCCTCGGCGAGGCGGCGGTGGCCTGAGAGCGGAATGTCACCGACCGGTGCCCATTAGGTCGCGATGACGCCTCAGGCACGGTGTCCCCCCATAAATCCCTTTTGGTATACGGCAGTTGCAAGGCACCATCGAAGTGCACCACCGAAGTGCACCACCGAAGTGCACGACCGAAGAAGCACCACAGAAGAAGCACCACAGAAGGTGTCCCGAGCAACTACGTCACGATCACGGGGGAATCATGGGGGACGAGGACACGGGCTGGGGCTGATCCCGGCTCACTGATCGAAGAGGTGCCGCACAGGGCGCGGCACCGGAGGGGCGGTCCCGAGCGGGGCCGCCCCTCGCCGTCGTTCCGCGGGGCTCCCGTCGTCTCGCGCGTCTCGCGCGTCTCGCGCGTCGTGCGCGTCGTGCGCCGTCACCGAGCGGCGGGCGCGGTGCCCTCGATCGTCACCGCGGACCCCGAACCGATCTGCCCGTAGAGCCACTTGGCGTCGTCGGGCCGCAGCCCGAGCCAGCCCCGGGTGATGTCCCTGGTACCGGGCGCGCTGTCGTCGTACGTCATGGCGACGAGGTAGTTCGTACGGCCGCCGGAGTCCCGGAGCTCCACGACCCACGGCAGCGTCAGGTCGTACTCGCCGCCGAAGCCCACCGACGCGCCGGAGAGCCGCTTGGTCCGGTGCTTGGCGACGACGGTCATGCGACCCGGCTTCGTGGGGTGGCGTGCGGTGCCGGACGAGACAGGCAGGGTGCGGCCGCGCACGGTCAGCGTCCGCTCGGCGAGATCGACGGCGACGGCGGGGGCGGCGGCGGCCGTCGCGGCGGGGGACGAGGGAGCGGCCACAGGCGTGGGGCCGGAGCCGTCGTCACCGCCGAGACCTGCGGCGAGCCCGAACACCAGCGCACCGGCGGCGACCGCGGCTCCGCCCGCGACGACGGTGCGCCGCCGACGCCTGCGCGCCTGCGCGCGCCGCCGCACCTGGGCGCCGGTGCCGGGGGCGGGGGCGCGGCCGCTCTCGGCGAGGTCGCGGAGGGCGGTGGAGAGGTGCTCCGGGGCCGTCGGGGCCGGGGCCGGGGCGGGCGTGGGTGCCGGGGCGGGCGCCCGGGCGGGTGTCGGCGTGGGCGCGGGTCGGCGTGCGGGGTCGCCGGACGGTCGGCCGTTCCTCGGCTCATCGGACATGGTCGCCCTCCTTCCCGCTCCGTACGCGGTCGTCGCCACCGCTCCTGGCGGGGGCCGCACCGGTGTCCTTGCCGGAGGCCGCACCGCCGCTCCTGCCGGAGACCGCACCGTCACCCCGTACACCCCGTACACCTCGTGCGGAAGTCCCGGGAGTCCCGGAAGTCCCGGAAGCCCCGTCGAGCACGTCGTCCTCGCTGACGGCGAGGTGCCGGGCCAGGGCGGCCCGGCCGCGGGCGAGCCGGGCCTTGACGGTGCCGGTGGGGGCGCCGGTCTCGGAGGCTACCTGCTCCACGCTGAGGTCACACAGGTGGTGCAGCACGATCGCGAGGCGCTGCGCGTCCGGGATCCGCCGCAGCGCCTCGACCAGGGCGAGGTGTTCGACCGCAGGCCCCGGAGCGTGCTCGGGCGGCGGGGTGCGGCGGACCAGTTCGAGCCAGCGGCGTGCCCGGCGCCAGTGGCTGACGGCGATCCGCATGGCCACCGTGCGGATCCAGGCCTCCGGGGCGTCGACGGCGCTGAACTCGCGCCGCCGGTCCCAGGCCCGTACGAACGCCTCCTGGACGGCGTCCTGGGCCTGCCCGTGGTCGCCGGTCAGGGCGTAGACCTGGCCCACGACACGGGGGAACGCGGACGCGTAGAACGCGTCGAACTCGTCCTCCGTCATGCCCCCGCCGTCCCTTGCCGCAACCGCGTCGCCCGTCCCGGCCGCCCGCCCCGAAATTTCCCGCAAGCACCATGCAACCCGGCGTCGTCCGCCGTGCGTATGGGAGGCGTACATGGAAGCACACCGGCTGTGGCCGGAACACACCACAGGAACATCGCACAGGGCCGACAAGGCCGACAGGGCCGACAGGGCCCGCAGGGGGGGAACCAATGACCAGACACACCACCGGAACCCGGCGTGCCGTGCACGGCACGCACGTCGCACAGGGCGTGCACGGCGTGCGAGGGGCGGCCGCGGCGGCGCTCTGCGCGGCACTCTGCACGGCGGTGCTCGCGGGCTGCGCGGGCGGCTCCGGGGACGGGGGAACGGGCGACGACGGGCGGGCGGCGTCGACGGCCGGGGCGGGCGAGCGGGGGAGGGGCGACGCGGGGGCGTCCACCGAGCGGGCGAAGCCCGTCGTGGAACCCGCGGCGCTGCGCGGGAACGGCGTACGGGTCAACGTCGCCGACGGGCAGCGGGTGGGCGTCGGCATGCCGGTGTCCGTGACCTTCGCCCGGCCCGTCCCGGCAGCCGAGCGGGCCGCCGTGGAGAAGCGCCTGCGCGTCCGGACGAGCACCCCGACCACCGGCTCCTGGAGCTGGGTGAAGGACCGCAACCTGCACGAGGGGCAGCGCGTCGACTACCGCCCGAGGACCTACTGGAAGCCCGGCACCGAGGTCACGGTGCGGGTGGGCGCGGACACCGTGCGCCGCTTCACGGTCGCCCGGTCGCTGATCGCCACCGTGGACGTGCGCACCCACACCATGAAGGTCACCAAGGACGGCACGACGCGTCGCGTACCGGTCACCGCGGGCGCCCCGGGCATGGACACCTGGAACGGCACGATGGTGGTCTCCGACAAGCAGCGCAGCGTCCTGATGGACTCCAGGACCGTCGGCTACGCGGACGCCTACAAGGACTACTACAACTACGCCGTCCATCTCACGACGTCCGGCACCTACCTCCACGAGAACCCGAAGGCCGACACGTACGCGGGCAACAGCAACGTCACGCACGGCTGCATAGGCCTCGCCACCGACGGAACGGCACGGCGCTTCTTCGAGGAGGTCATCCCCGGTGACGTCGTCAGGGTGACCGGCTCCAAGGAGACGGTGGCACCGGGGAACGGCTACGGCGACTGGAACGTGCCGTGGAAGGAGTGGCGGGAGGGCAGCGCCCTGCACCGCTGACCCCTGATGACCACTGCTTGGAGGCCGTGACCGGAATCGAACCGGCGTGCTTCGCTTTGCAGGCGAATCCCTCAACCACTCGGGCACACGGCCAAGCTGCGCTTCTTACTGCTCCTACTGCTCCTACTGCTCTTCTCGCGCTGCGCTTCTTGCTGCTGACCTCGACGGTAGGCGGTGGCGATGACCTTGCTCAAGACCACCGCCACCGCTGCAACGGGACTGCCATACGGCGTTCATGAATGGGGCCGGGGCCGCCCGGTGCACGCCAGGGTCCGTCGGGTGCACGCCGCGCACGTTCCAGTTGGCAGCGAACTCGCCGTCATATGACGCGAATTGCACTGGCAACGTGCGCTGCGAGTTGGCCACTGTTGGACCGACAGAGTGATGAGTGACGTCCGACGACTGAGACCTAGCCCTGGCCACACGGGGGTGCTGTGGCACGCGACCATGGGGTGTGACCAGGAAGGTGCCCGCACGCGGGCCGACGCGACCGAACGCCGGCCGACGTCGATGCGGCTCGATCAGACGGACCCTCCGGGGCCGCCGCCCGGGGGCGCACCGGACCTCGCGACGACGCCACGCGACAAGAGAGCCGCCGCGCACACCATCGAGACCGAGCTTCAGCCGGACACCCGTAAAGCGGGGGACCGGGCCGACGCGGCGACCGACAGGGCCATCAGCGCATTCGGCGGTTGGGCCACGGCAGATGGCCTGAAGAAGGTGCGGACCACCTGGGACAGCCAGGTCAGGACGCTCATGCGGCGGCTGGACGCGGAGAAGGGTGCCCTGCGGTCCACGAACAAGACCTTCACCGATACCGACCTCGATACTTCCCGGCGCATCGGCGGGCTCAGGTCGCGACTCGACCAGTACTGAATCGCCTCGACCAGCTGAGTCACCTCCGGAGGAAGCGCCGCGTGCTGTCGTACTACGAAGCCATGACGACGGACTTCGGGAGCCTCTCCGCCGCCGCCGACAAGTGGCAGGAGATGGCGGAGGAGTTCGACAAGGTCGAGGGCCGCTACCGGGACGGCGTTCAGAAGATCGCGCAAGGGCAGGCCTGGCTCGGTGAGAGCGCGCGGGCGGCGCACGCGAGGTTCGCCGCCACGCGCTACGAGTACCAGGCGGCCCAGACGCAGGCCAGGGCGACCGCGACGCTGCTGCGCAACGCACACCAGCAGTTCGTCGACCTCAGGAAGCAACTCGCGACCGCACGTGCCGATGCAGTCGAGGCCGGGATGAAGGTCTCCGAAGAGGGAAAGGTCGCGTTCGACTACGACAGGCTCAGCGCGTCGGAAAGCAGCGCCGCCCGCCTGAACCCCGTCCGGGCCGCGAGCATCAACGCGAGCGTGGACGCGTGGGCCGACTTCATCAAGCTGTGCGTCAAGGCCTTCGACGACGCCGACCAGGACCTCAAGAGGGACTTGGAGGCCGTCGTCAAGGACGGCAAGGGCAACAAGAACGATCGCACCGCGGGCACGGGCTTCAACGGTGACGCCGACCAGGTGGCGAAGGCCGACCGCCGGCAGAAGCGGGCGCGCGACGACTCGGCCTGGTTCGAGAAGCGGGACGACGAGACCCTCGACGACTACATGGAGCGGCTGCGGCGTGACGGGGTGACCCGTCTGACGGGGAGCGCGCAGCTCGGGGGCTTGGTCAGTGCCGTGACCTCGGGAACGATGACAGCCGGGGCGTTCGCGGCCGCCACGGGTACATCCGTCCTGTACTCCGTGAAGCTGCTCAGCCATATGCGTACCGGGAAGGAGATCCACGCTCCCGGCACCTTCGTGTCGCGCTTCGCCAACACCCGCCTGGCGGGCGCCGCTCCGGGAAGCCTCCTGAGCCGATTTCCCCCCGGCGCGGTGACAGCTTTGACCGGATCGGACGAGGCCGCCATGTTCGGCGGCTTCATGCGGAACGGCACGTACGTCATGCCGTCGGCGTCGGAGGCGAATCTGATTCGGGTAGCACGGGGCGGTGGGTTCGCACAGGCAGGAAGAGCCGCCGGCTGGATTCGTGGCGCGGGCGTTGTCGGCGGCGGCGCGGCGACCGCGTACGGGATCGCCAATCTCGCCACGTACGACGGGGCGAAGATCAGAGCGGACCCGTCGAAGTTCGCATCGGACCTGAGTGGCACGGCGTTCAGCGGGTCCATGACGGCGCTGACCGTGGCGCCCAATCCTGTGACGCTCGGTGTGGCTCTGGGGGCCGGAGCCGTGTACGGAGGCGCCCTGATCTGGGACAACCACGAGGCCCTCGGCAAGGGCATCGGAGAGGCGAAGGACTGGGTCGGAGACAGGGTCGATGGGCTCGGGTCCGGCATGGCCGACGGTGCGAAGAAGTTCAAAGACGTCGTCAACCCGTTCGACTAGCGAGGACCAGAAATGCACACCACCTCTGCTCCGTTCACCTTGGATTTCTGGAAGCAGAGCAACAAAGGCAAACGGCACCAGTTCGGATGGCAAGGCACCTCGCAGGAGTTCGGCGACATCAGAGTGACGTACCCGCTGACCCCGAGTCACCCCGAGATGCTCATCACCGAGGTACGGGGTGGTTCGATTCCCACCGCCACCTTCGAAGCACGCGGAATTCACACATCAGGGATGGTCATGCCGTCTCTGAACCGTGCGACGCTGCGTCTCGGCGACGCTCATGTCCACATGACGAGGAATCGCCTGGGCGTCACGCACCAAGGACGATCGCTGTTTCTCAAGCACGCGGGAGACACCTACCGATTGGCGGCGAACAACCACCGGGAGTACGTCCTGTCCCGAGCGGCGGACGATGAGGACCCCGGAGTCACCATCACGGTGCGTGAGACGGGCCGCGGATCGAGGAAGAAGCTGACGCTGAGCGTCGCGAAACGTGCTGTCGGTGCCGACATCGCGCTCGCGGCTCTTTTCGCAGGCGTCGACAGGGCGACGCTGACGCGACGAGGGGCCGTCCGGGCGGGCATCGCAAGAGTCACGCACCTCTCCGTGGAGTCGCAGTACTGACCACGCTCCGGCCGGAGCGTCGTACAAGCCACGTCGTACAAGCCACGTCGTACAAGCAACGTCGTACAAGCAACTGCGAAGCGAGTGATCACGTGCCTTCCATGGACGTCGCCCGGTCCCGGTTCCGCCTTGGTGACGACCACGTGGTCGTCCTCTTCAGCCTGGCGACGGGAGAAACGCCGCCCGACGAGATGGCACCGGCCCGGAGCGAGCTGCGGGAACGCGGTCTCCTCAATCAGGCGGATGAGCTTTCCCACCTCCTCTTCCCGCTGCTCCAGACACTGATCAGCCCGGTGGTGGCCGTCTCGTTGGAGTTGGCGGGCAGGCAGGGAAAGCTGCACCACGGGATGTTCATCGGCGAGGACCATGTGGTCACCCACGAGGCGTGGCCCGGCGAGGCCGAATCGGAGTACGCCTGCGTCGAGCCCAGCATGCTTCTGTGGGCACTCGCGGACATGGTGAACCTACGGCGAACCGCTCCCGCCCCTTCCCCGGACGACGTGCGAGCCACCGTTGTCGAGACGACCGTCGGAACACTCGACGCGGGCCTGTCCGCCCTGGAGACGATGCCCCTCACCGCGTCCGGGCACGAGGAGCGAGAGCACATCAGAAACGCTCTTGCGGCGGGCGGACCCCTGGACGGCCATACGCTCAGCACGTTCACCGACATGATCGCGGAACTGCGGTCGAGCTGGCGTATGACAGCCGTGTGGCAGAGACGGCCCGGGGAGCCGGACAGCGTGGCGGCACGGGCGTTCGCTGTCTGGGACTGTGGGCCTCTCGGCTACTGGCATCGCGAGTCGCCCAAGGAGCCGGTGGAAGCGGGGCAGGTCGGCCCGAACACCCCTCTGAGGCTCTCCCGTGTGCCCGCCGCACGGGTCTGGGAGCTGATCACTGAGACCTTGCCTTCAGCTGAGGAGGCTCGGACAGCGGTGTCGTACGTGTAGGAGCGGGTGCGGTCGAGCATGCGCGGCCGGTGACCC
Organism: Streptomyces typhae; assembly: GCF_009755605.1. GTDB lineage: Bacteria > Actinomycetota > Actinomycetes > Streptomycetales > Streptomycetaceae > Streptomyces > Streptomyces typhae. The sequence continues at coordinate 404,685 of NZ_WPNZ01000003.1, read as the reverse complement.
GGCTCGCGGTCGTAGGACGAAAGGAGCAGCCAAGCAGGAACCCCGGGCAGGCGCGGTTGTCAGTGGGGGCTCGTACGGTGGCTCACATGCCTGCTCCCGACCCTCACACGGACTCCGACACCCCCACAGACACGCGTGACGCGGACGTGAGCGTGCGCGCCGACATCGATGTCGGCGTCGCCCCTGCCGCCCTGGAGTGCGCGGCGGACGGGGAAGCGGGCGGGGTGCTGGGCAAGGCGCACCGGGCCCTGAGCATCGGCGTGGTCTCCGTCGTGCTGCTCATCGCCTTCGAAGCCACCGCCGTCGGCACGGCGATGCCCGTGGCGGCGCGGGAGTTGGACGGCGTGTCGCTGTACGCGTTCGCCTTCTCGGGGTACTTCACGACGAGTCTGTTCGGCATGGTCCTGTCGGGGCAGTGGGCCGACCGGCGCGGGCCGCTCGGGCCGCTCGCGGTGGGGATCAGCGCGTTCGCCGCGGGGCTCGTGCTCTCGGGCACAGCAGCCGTGATGTGGATGTTCATCCTGGGGCGGGCCGTGCAGGGCCTCGGCGGCGGGCTCGTCATCGTCGCGCTGTACGTCATCGTGAGCCGGGCCTACCCGGAGCGGCTGCGCCCCGCCATCCTCGCGGCCTTCGCCGCCTGCTGGGTGGTGCCCTCCGTCGTCGGGCCCCTGATCTCGGGGACCATCACCGAGCACCTGGGCTGGCGCTGGGTGTTCCTCGGCATCCCGGTACTCGTCCTCGCCCCCCTCGCCCTCGCCCTGCCCGCGATCCGCCGCACGGCCGCGGGCCCCGTCGACCGCGTCGGTCCCGAGGGCCCAGGGGACTCCGCCGGACCCGGCGCCCCCGAGGCCCCCGCCGGACCCGGGGACCACGGCGACCCCGCCGGATCCGGGGACTACGGCGGCCCCGTCGGCCCCGGGGACCACGCCGACCCCGCCGGATCCGAGGACCACGCCGACCCCGCCGGACCCGGCGCCCCCGAGGCCCCCGCCGAACCCGGCGATCACAGCACCCCCGCCGCCCCGGACCGAACCCCCGACCGGCGCCGCATCCGTCTCGCCCTCGGCATCTCGCTCGGCGCCGGGCTCCTCCAGTACGCGGGGCAGGACCTGCGCCCCCTGTCCCTGCTCCCGGCCGCCCTGGGCGCCGCGCTCCTCGTGCCCGCCGTCCTCGGGCTGCTGCCGCGCGGCACCTACCGGGCCGCGCGCGGGCTGCCGTCCGTCGTGCTGCTGCGGGGGGTCGCCGCCGGATCCTTCGTCGCCGCCGAGTCCTTCGTCCCGCTGATGCTCGTCACCGAGCGGGGCCTTTCGCCCACCCTGGCCGGGCTGTCCCTCGCCGCGGGCGGCGCGACCTGGGCGCTCGGCTCGTACGTCCAGTCCCGGCCGCGCATGGAGCCCCACCGGGGCAAGCTGGTGGCCCTCGGGATGGTGCTCGTCGCCGGCGCCATCGCAGCCGTGCCCAGCGTCCTCGTGGACGCCGTGCCGGTGTGGATCGTCGCCGTCGCCTGGGGCGTCGGCTGCCTCGGCATGGGCGTCGTCATCGCCTCCACCAGCGTCCTGCTGCTGCGCCTCTCGCCTCCCGCGGACGCGGGCGCCAACTCCGCCGCGCTCCAGATATCCGACGGCCTGTCCAACGTCGTCCTGCTCGCCGCGGGCGGCGCCGCGTTCGCCGCGCTCGGTGGCGGCACGGTGGGCGGCCACGGCACCGGCTCAGGCGCCGATGCCGCGGGCTCGCACCCGGTGGCCTTCGCGGCCGTGTTCCTGCCGATGGCGGCGGTGGCGCTGTTCGGGGCGTGGGTCGGCACCCGGCTCCGCGCCCCGCGCTGAGCCGGGGGGCCTGGGGGCGCCCCGTAAGGGGCGCGGGGAACTGCGCGCGCAACCGACGAAAAGCCGCAGACGCATCTGCCGAGGCCCCCGCAGACGCGTCTGCGGCATATCCATGGCCGGCCGCGCCCACGCGGCGGAGCCGCACATCGATACAGCCCCGCGCCCCTGCCGGGCGCTTCCCGCGCCCCTGCCGGGCGCTTCCCGCGCCCCTGCCGGGCGCTTCCCGCGCCCCTGCCGGGCGCTTCCCGCGCCCCTGCCGGGCGCTTCCCGCGCCCCCGACGGCGCGCCCCCGGCCCACCGGTAGGGTGGCCGGGTTGTCGTACCCGTCCAAGCCGCCGCCCCGCGGCCCCGTCAGACCCGGAGACCGTGACTACCACCGCCGCCTCCTCACACCACCTCTCCCCGGCCTTCCCGGGCCGCGCCCCCTGGGGCACCGCAGGCAAGCTGCGTGCCTGGCAGCAGGGAGCGATGGACCGGTACATCCAGGAGCAGCCGCGCGACTTCCTCGCCGTGGCCACGCCCGGCGCGGGCAAGACGACGTTCGCGCTGACCCTCGCGTCCTGGCTCCTTCACCACCACGTGGTGCAGCAGGTGACCGTGGTCGCGCCCACCGAGCACCTGAAGAAGCAGTGGGCGGAGGCGGCGGCCAGAGTGGGCATCAAGCTGGACCCCGAGTACAGCGCGGGCCCCCTCAGCCGGGAGTACCACGGCGTCGCCGTGACGTACGCGGGTGTCGGCGTGCGCCCGATGCTGCACCGCAACCGCGTGGAGCAGCGCAAGACGCTGGTCATCCTCGACGAGATCCACCACGCCGGTGACTCCAAGTCCTGGGGCGAGGCCTGCCTGGAGGCGTTCGAGCCCGCGACCCGCAGGCTCGCCCTCACCGGTACGCCGTTCCGGTCCGACACCAACCCGATCCCCTTCGTCGCGTACGAGGAGGGCAACGACGGCATCCGGCGGTCCGCCGCCGACTACACCTACGGGTACGGCAGCGCCCTCGGCGACGGCGTCGTGCGGCCCGTGATCTTCCTGTCCTACAGCGGCAACATGCGCTGGCGCACCAAGGCGGGCGACGAGATCGCGGCCCGGCTCGGCGAGCCCATGACCAAGGACGCCGTCTCGCAGGCCTGGCGCACCGCGCTCGACCCGCGCGGCGACTGGATGCCCAACGTCCTCCAGGCCGCCGACCGGCGCCTCGGCGAGGTCCGCAAGGCCATCCCCGACGCGGGCGGCCTCGTCATCGCCTCCGACCAGGACTCCGCGCGCGCCTACGCCAAGCTCATCCGGGAGATCACCGGGGACAAGGCCACCCTGGTGCTCTCCGACGACGCCGGGGCCTCGCAGCGCATCGACGACTTCAGCCGGAGCGACGACCGGTGGATGGTCGCCGTCCGCATGGTGTCGGAGGGCGTCGACGTGCCGCGGCTCGCCGTCGGCGTGTACGCCACCACCATCTCGACGCCGCTGTTCTTCGCCCAGGCCGTCGGGCGCTTCGTACGCTCCAGGAGGCGCGGCGAGACCGCGTCCGTCTTCCTGCCCACCGTCCCCGACCTGCTCACCTTCGCCAACGAGATGGAGGTCGAGCGCGACCACGTGCTCGACAAGCCGAAGAAGCAGGGCGAGGAGGACCCGTACGCCGAGTCCGAGAAGGAGATGGACGAGGCCAACAAGCAGGAGGACGAGGACACCGGCGAGCAGGACATGCTGCCCTTCGAGGCCCTTGAGTCCGACGCCGTCTTCGACCGGGTCCTGTACGACGGCGCCGAGTTCGGCATGCAGGCGCACCCGGGCAGCGAGGAGGAGCAGGACTACCTCGGCATCCCCGGCCTCCTCGAACCCGACCAGGTGCAGATGCTGCTCCAGAAGCGGCAGGCACGGCAGATCGCGCACAGCAAGAAGAAGCCCGCGGAAGAGGCCGATCTGCTCGAACTGCCCGCCGAGCGGCGGCCCGTGGTCTCCCACAAGGAACTCCTCGAACTGCGCAAGCAGCTCAACACCATGGTCGGCGCGTACGTCCACCAGAGCGGCAAGCCGCACGGCGTGATCCACACCGAGCTGCGCCGCACCTGCGGCGGCCCGCCCAGCGCCGAGGCCACCGCGGGCCAGCTCCGCCAGCGCATCGCGAAGGTCCAGGAGTGGGCCACCCGCATGAAGTGACCCCGGCGCGCGGGCCCCGCGCGGGTGGGGCGGCATGCGCGTGCCCGCGCGGGTGGGGCGGCATGCGCGTGCCCGCGCGGGTGGGGCGTCATGCAGGGCGGAACCGTACAAAAAGCTGAGCCGCACGCCGGGCCGGGCACCGCGTCGCGCCGTACACCCGGGTACGCCACCGCGTAACGATTCGTGCGCGTGGCGTGCAGACACTGTGCGCACCGCGTCCATCCACGGGCGGACGTATCGGGGTATTACGGGCAGTCTTTCCGTGCTCTTGACCGGATTCTGGACGGAGTCTTCCGCTGAGCGGGACGCCCTCGCTACTGTCCCCGCTACACAACGCCCCGTGGCAGCGCCGCCCCGGAGCGCGTCCGGTGCCCGCCGCAGAGGGGGCCGTCGACCCTCACCACCAAAGGAGTGGGCGTCGTGACCGCGGAGACATCTCAGACGCTCGACCGAGGACTGCGCGTCCTCAAACTGCTCGCCGACACCGACCACGGACTCACCGTCACCGAGCTGTCCAACAAGCTCGGTGTGAACCGCACCGTGGTGTACCGCCTGCTCGCCACGCTCGAACAACACGCGCTCGTACGGCGTGACTTGGGCGGCCGTGCGCGCGTCGGGCTCGGGGTGCTGCGGCTCGGCCGGCAGGTCCACCCGCTCGTCCGGGAGGCCGCGCTGCCCGCTCTGCGCTCCCTCGCCGAGGACATAGGAGCGACCGCGCACCTCACCCTCGTCGACGGCACCGAGGCCCTCGCCGTCGCCGTCGTCGAGCCGACCTGGACCGACTACCACGTGGCGTACCGCACCGGCTTCCGCCACCCCCTGGACCGGGGCGCCGCGGGCCGCGCCATCCTCGCCGCCCGGCAGGGCCAGGTCACCGACCCCGGGTACGCCCTCACCCACGGCGAACTGGAGGCGGGCGCCAGCGGGGCCGCCGCTCCCCTCGTGGGGGTCACCGGCATAGAGGGCAGCGTGGGGGTCGTGATGCTGGCGGACTCGGTGCCGGAGCGGGTGGGCCCGCGCGTCGTGGACGCCGCCAGGGAAGTAGCCGACGCGCTGCGCTGAGGCCGCGCGGGCCCGCCGTCCGTCGCGGCCCGCGCCCGGCTCGTCCGCAAGCGCCGGACGGGCTTGATCTGCCTCGCGTTAGATTGGACGCGTGCTGTCTCGTCTGGCTCGTCTGAGCCGCCCCAAGGCCCTCGCCGTCTCGGCGCTCCCGCTTGCCGCCCTGCTCGCGGCAGCGGGGCTCGCCCCGCTGCCGTTCGCCGTCGCCCAGCCGGGCGGCACCGCCGACGTGCTCGGGAACTACAAGGGCAAGCCGGTCCTCACGGTCACGGGGGCGCCGCAGCGCAAGACCGAGGGGCAGCTGCGGATGACGACCATCGTGGCGACGGGGCCGCAGATGGACGTACGGATCGGTGACGTCGTCGACGGCTGGTTCCGCACGGACCGTGCCGTCATGCCGAAGGACTCCGTCTATCCGACCGGCGACGACGTCGAGGAGGTCGAGAAGCACAACCTCGGCGACATGCGGAAGTCCAAGGACAAGGCCACGCGGGCCGCGCTCCGCTATCTGCGGGAGAACGGCGTCAAGGGCACCGAGAAGGTCGATGTCGACGTCGACCTCGGCAAGATCGGCGGGCCGAGCGCGGGCCTGTTCCTCTCCCTCGGCATCATCGACAAGCTGGACGGCGACGGCAGCGGCGAGGATCTGACGGGTGGCCGCACCATCGCGGGCACCGGCACCATCAGCGAGGACGGCAAGGTGGGCGCCGTCGGCGGCGTCGCCCTGAAGACCCAGGCCGCGGGGCGCGACGGCGCCACCGTCTTCCTCGTGCCCGAGGACGAGTGCGCGGACGCCGAGGCCGAGAAGCCCGCGGGCCTCCAGCTCATTCCGGTGACTACGCTGTCGGGCACGATCGACGCGCTACGAGCCCTCCGGAAGGGCGAGCGCGTTCCGAGCTGCTGACCAGGCGCAGACCCAACTCGACCATGGTCCAGCCGACTTGGGAGCGGAGCGGGCCGCGGCGCGGCTTGCGGGTGCCGGCCGTGCGCTGTAACTCCGCCGCGCGGGCATGGTGCGCGTACAGGTGGGCTTCGGGGTGCATGCGGGTGCCTCTCAGTCCGTGTGCCGGGTCGGGATCAGGTGAGTGTGGACGCGGACCGTCGCCGTGTCGGCCGAGCCCGGCTCGGGCGTCAAACCCCGGTAGCCCTCGACGAGTTCGTGCATCCGCGCCTTGAGTTCCGCGGCCTGCTCGGGCGTCAGGGCCAGGGAGAAGTCGCTGATGTCGGCGGCCTCGACCCACTCCTGCGCCCAGTCCTGTTCGGTGGCGATCCAGGTGGTGACCTCGGTGGCGTGCTGGGTCGCGTGCTCGTACATGAACGCGTTGTAGGCGCCGCGCACTTCGGGGTCCGCGTCCCGGGCCAGCTGGTTGTCCACGTACGTACCGTCGTAGGTGGCCCGCCACCACCGCTCGCGGCCCTTGCCCCGCTCGGGGGCGTCCTCGGCGAAGCCGTACTCCGCGAGCTGGCGCAGGTGATAGCTCGTGGCCCCGCTGGATTCGCCGAGGCGCTGGGCGAGCTGGGACGCGGTCGCGGGGCCGTCCAGGCGCAGCGAGCCGAGCAGGCGCATCCGCAGTGGATGCGCGAGCCCGCGCAGTGAGCGCGGGTCGAGATTCACGACTTTGCGGGGCTCGGCCGCCTGCTCCGGCTGCTGCTGCTCTTCCGTCATGCCCCGCAGCCTACGCATGCAAAGACTCCGTTGCAACGCTTTCTTTGCAACGGAGTCTTTGCAGCAGAGTCTTTGCATGCTGTCGGCACCCCGAGGAACTCGCCCCGCCTACTCCTTCACGAACCCCTCCGCCACCATCCAGTCCTTCGCCACCTCGTGCGGATCCCGGCCGTCGACGTCCACCTTCGCGTTCAGGTCCTGCGCCACCTTGTTGTCGAGCTTCGCGGTGACGGGCGCGAGGACGTCCGCGATCTCCGGATACTTCTTCAGGGTCTTGGAGTTGACCTCGGGGGCGGCGTTGTAGTTCGGGAAGAAGCGCTTGTCGTCGGCCATGGGCGTCAGGTTCATGGCCTTGATGCGGCCGTCGGTGGTGAAGACCTCGCCGTAGGTGCAACTGCCCTTCCGCGCCTGGGTGTAGATGATCCCGGTGTCCATCTGCGTGATGTTCCCCGCGGGCAGCTTCATGCCGTACTTCTTCTGCATGCCGGGCAGGCCGTCCGCGCGGTTGGCGAACTCGCCCTCGACGCAGACGGTGACCGCCTTCGGGTCGGACTTCGCGAGGGCGGCGACGTCGGAGAGGGTCTTCGTGCCGTACTTCTTGACGTTGGACTCGTTCATGGCCAGGGCGTACGTGTTGTTCAGGGCGGCCGGGGGCAGCCAGGTGAGGCCGTTGTCCGCGTCCGCCTTCCGTACGGCGTCCCACTGCCGGCGGGGGTCCGTGATCGGGTCGGAGTTGCCCAGGTAGGTGATCCAGGCGGTGCCCGTGTACTCGTACATGGCGTCCGCGTCGCCGCCCTTGACCGCCTCGCGCGCCCCGATGGAGCCCTGGATGCCGGTCCGGTCCAGGACGTCCGCCCCCGCCGCCTGGAAGGCGATGCCCATGATGGCGCCGAGGATCAGCTGTTCGGTGAACTCCTTGGAGGTGACGGTGAGGTCGGCGCCCTCCAGGGGCCTGCCCTTGCCGACGGTGCCGGGCTTGACGTCGTCGACCATCGGCGAGCCGCTGGTGAGACCGCACCCGGCCGCCGCGAGGAGCATGCCGCCCACCGCCGCGAGGGCCGTGGTCCGTCGATGCGGCACCAGCCCCGGGAGCCGCACGCGTCCGGCCCGTCCGAGGAGCCTCATGACCGCACCTCCAGACCCCGCGGGCTGAGCACCAGCTCCGCCAGGGAGGCCAGCCAGTCCACGAGCAGGGCGAGCACCACCGTCAGGATCGAACCGAGCAGCAGCACCGGCATGCGCTGGTTGGTGATGCCCGTGGTGATCAGGACGCCGAGGCCGCCCCCGCCGCCGAAGGTGGCGAGCGTCGCCGTGCCCACGTTCAGGACGAGTGCGGTGCGCACACCGGCGAGGATCAGGGGCACGGCGAGCGGCAGCTCCACCTTCGCGAGCACGCCGAGCGGGGACATGCCGATGCCGCGCGCCGCCTCCAGGAGCGTCGGGTCGTTCGCGCGCAGGCCCGCGATGGTGTTGGACAGGACTGGCAGGACCGCGTAGATGATGATGCCGGTCAGGGCGGCCTTCTCACCGATGCCCAGCCAGATGACGAGCAGGGCGAGCAGGCCGATCGCCGGTGTCGCCTGGCCCATGTTCGCCAGGGCCATGGCTACCGGCGCCCCCTTCCGGAAGGCGCGGCGGGTCAGCAGGATGCCGAGCGGGATCGCGATGACGAGGACGAAGAACGTCGAGATCGCCGTCAGCTCGACATGCTGGCGCAGGGCCTTGCCCACCTGCCCGTCGGACAGCGCGTTCTCGGAGATCGAGTCCAGGTCCGCCTGCGCGAACCAGAGCCAGGTGGCGAGCAGGACGACCGCGAGCACCGCGGGCAGGACGGTCACCTTCCGCCAGGTGACACGGCGCGGCTGCCGCGCGGCCACCGGTGACGTGGGCGCCCCCTCCCGTCCGGCGGCCCCGGCGGCCTCGTCCTCCTCGCGGGGGGACGCGGCGTACGGGGTGTCGGCGTACGAGGACTCGGTGTACGGGGAGTCGGTGTACGGGGAGCCGGCGTGGGGCGGTTCGGGGTCCCGGGGTGCGCCCCGGCGCTTCGGCGTCACGCCGTCGCCTCCCCGCTGCCGCCCTCCTGCTCGTGCTGCGTCAGCCGGGAGCGCTGCTCCTCCAGCTCGTGCTGGTGCTCCAGGGCGTCGAGCCGGTCGGCCTCCAGCATCTCGTGCACGGAGTTCATCAGGGTCTCCATGTCGACGACGCCCAGGTACTCGCCCCGGCGGCCGGTGACGGCGACCCGGCCCGCGTTGTCGGTGAGGACGGCCTCCAGGGCGTCCCGCAGCGTCGCGTCGCGGGTCACCGTGTCGTGCACGAGGGTGCCCGCGCGGGCCAGCGAGCCCCTGGCGCGCATCAGGTCGCCGCGGCGCAGCCACTTGTAGGGGCGGTGCCGCTTGTCGAGCAGGAGCAGTTCGTTGGTGCCGCTCGCCCGCAGCTTGTCGAAGATCCGCTGGAGCGGGTCGTCCACCGTCACCGTCGGTACGTCCGCCATCTCCACGTCGCGCACCCGCGTCAGGTTCAGCCGCTTCAGGGCCGCCCCCGCGCCCACGAACCCGGACACGAAGTCGTCGGCCGGGTTGGTGAGGATCGCCTCGGGGGTGTCGAACTGGGCGATGTGCGAGCGCTCGCGCAGCACGGCGATGCGGTCGCCCAGCTTGATGGCCTCGTCGAAGTCGTGCGTGACGAAGACGATTGTCTTGTGCAGCTCGTGCTGGAGCCGGATCAGCTCGTCCTGGAGGTGGTCGCGGGTGATCGGGTCGACCGCGCCGAACGGTTCGTCCATCAGGAGCACGGGCGGGTCGGCGGCCAGCGCGCGGGCCACGCCCACGCGCTGCTGCTGGCCGCCGGAGAGCTGGCGCGGATAGCGGCCGTGGAACTCGGCGGGGTCCAGGCCCACCAGGTCCAGCATCTCCTCCACCCGCGAGGTGATCCGCGCCTTCTTCCAGCCGATCATCCGCGGTACGAGGGCGATGTTCTGGGCGACGGTCATGTGCGGGAAGAGCCCGGAGGACTGGATGGCGTAGCCGACCTTGCGGCGCAGCTTCACCGGGTCGATGTCGGTGACGTCCTCGCCGTCGATGCGGATGCGGCCGCTGGTCGGCTCGATCAGACGGTTGATCATCTTCAGGGTGGTGGACTTCCCGCAGCCCGACGGGCCCACGAAGATGACGATCTCACCCGCCTTGATCTCCATGTTCACGCTGTCCACGGCCGGTTCGGCGCTGCCCGGATAGCGCTTGGTGAGATCTTCGAGCTCGATCGTCGCGCCGGTGGCGGCCGCGGGTGGTCCTGACGGTCCGGATGTCTCAGACACGGATACCCCTGGGAATCGTCAGCCGGCCGATCAGGACGTACACGGCGTCGAAGAGCAGCGCGAGGACGATGATCCCGAGCGTGCCCGCGAGCACCTGGTTGAGCGCGTTCTTGCTGCCGAGGGAGGCGATGCCGCGGAAGATCTCGTTGCCGAGCCCGGGTCCGGAGGCGTACGCGGCGATCGCGGCGATGCCCATCAGCATCTGCGTGGAGACCCGGATGCCGGTGAGGATCGGCGGCCAGGCGAGCGGCAGCTCGATCCGCACGAGCCGGTGCAGCCGCGACATCCCGATGCCCTTCGCGGCGTCCACCAGGGTCGGGTCGACCCCGCGCAGGCCCACGATCGCGTTCCGCACGATCGGAAGGAGCCCGTACAGCGTCAGCGCGGTCACCGTGGGCGCGACCCCGAGGCCGACCACCGGGATCAGCAGACCGATCATGGCCAGGGACGGAATGGTGAGGATCGTGGAGGTCACCGTGGTCGCGAGGTTCCCCGCCCACTGGCTGCGGTACGTGAGCACACCGATCAGGACACCGATGGCCGTGGCCACCACCATGCACTGGAAGACGGCGCTCGCGTGCTGGAAGGCGTCCGCCAGCAACTGCTGACGGCGGTTGCCGAGGTACTCCCAGAAGTTCATCCGTGCCGCTCACCTCGCCGAGATCGCCCGGACGGCGCCGGGAACCCCGGGCGCCCTACCGGTCGCTACCCACGACCGCGTCGCCGGACGCCTGTTCCACGAGCGGGATGAACCGCAGCGGAACGGGGTTCTCCATGACGATCGCCGTGGAGGCCCGGACGATGCCATCAAAACCCACCACGCGGTCGATCACACGTTGGAGATCGGCGTTCGAGCGCGCCACCAGACGGCAGAGCATGTCGCCGTGGCCGGTGATGGTGTGCAGTTCCAGGACCTCGGCCACGGTCGCCAAATGGGCCCGTACGTCGGCTCCCTGGCCCTGTTTGATCTCCAGCGTCGCGAACGCCGTCACCGGGTAGCCGAGCGCCGCGGGGTCGACGTCCGGGCCGAAGCCGCGGATGACTCCGTTCGACTGAAGGCGGTCCATCCGGGCCTGCACCGTGCCGCGCGCGACGCCGAGGCGCCGGGACGCCTCCAGGACCCCGATGCGCGGCTCGCGCGCGAGCAGCACGATGAGCCGGCCGTCCAGATGATCGATCGCCATGTCGCCTCCCTGATGAGCATCCTGTACAGAACGCCCGCCGACTCTTGCACTGTGCTGGACAGATTGCCCAGTGATTACGCGAACTATTGCGCAGCTTGTGGTTCGACGGCAGCCTCGGACTATGACTCAGACCACTCACACCACCCCCGAAACCGCGCGCGAGGCCGACCCCTTCCCGGTCAAGGGAATGGACGCGGTCGTCTTCGCCGTGGGCAACGCCAAGCAGGCCGCGCACTACTACTCCACCGCGTTCGGCATGAAGCTGGTGGCCTACTCCGGACCGGAGAACGGCAGCCGTGAGACGGCCAGTTACGTCCTCACCAACGGCGGTGCGCGCTTCGTCTTCACCTCCGTCATCAAGGCGTCGAGCGAGTGGGGCACCTTCCTCGCCGACCACGTCACCGCCCACGGCGACGGCGTCGTCGACCTGGCCATCGAGGTCCCGGACGCGCGTGCCGCGTACGCGTACGCCGTCGAGCACGGCGCCCGCGGCATCGACGAGCCTTACGAGGTCAAGGACGAGAACGGCACCGTCGTGCTCGCCGCGATCGCCACGTACGGCAAGACCCGGCACACCCTGGTGGACCGCTCCGGCTACTCCGGTCCCTACCTGCCCGGCTACGTCACCGCCGACCCCATGGTCGAGCCGCCCGCCAAGCGCACCTTCCAGGCGATCGACCACTGTGTGGGCAACGTCGAGCTCGGCAAGATGAACGAGTGGGTGGGCTTCTACAACAAGGTCATGGGCTTCACGAACATGAAGGAGTTCGTGGGCGACGACATCGCCACCGAGTACTCGGCGCTGATGTCCAAGGTCGTGGCCGACGGCACGCTCAAGGTCAAGTTCCCGATCAACGAGCCCGCCATCGCGAAGAAGAAGTCGCAGATCGACGAGTACCTGGAGTTCTACGGCGGCGCGGGCGTCCAGCACATCGCGCTCGCCACGAACGACATCGTCGCCACCGTGCGCGCCATGCGGGCCGGCGGCGTCCAGTTCCTGGACACCCCCGACTCGTACTACGACACCCTCGGCGAGTGGGCCGGCGAGACCCGGGTGCCCGTGGAGACCCTGCGCGAGCTGAAGATCCTCGTCGACCGCGACGAGGACGGCTATCTGCTGCAGATCTTCACCAAGCCGGTCCAGGACCGGCCCACCGTCTTCTTCGAGATGATCGAACGCCACGGCTCGATGGGCTTCGGCAAGGGCAACTTCAAGGCCCTCTTCGAGGCGATCGAGCGCGAGCAGGAGAAGCGCGGGAACCTGTAGCCGGTCGGCAGCAGGGTGGAGGGCCCGCCGCTAGCGCGGCGGGCCCTCCACCCACCCACCCGTTTCCCCGACCATTCCGGTGTGGGCGGTCAGTCGGCCGAAGCCCGGGGCTTCGGCTTCCCCGAGGGCTTCGGTGACGGCAGCGGAGCCGGTACCTCCCCGGGCGGGGCGTACACCTGGGAGGGTCCGCCCTCGGGCGGCTCCCCGAGTGCCTCCAGGGCCTTGCGCGCCGCGGGAACCCCGAGCGGCGAGAAGTGCGGATTGATCCGCAGCGCCTCGCTCAGATGCCGGCGCGCGTCCCCGTACCGCTCCAGCGCCCGCTCGATCTCCCCCCGGTGGTAGAAGAACACCGCACTGCGCGGCCCCTTCTTCACCGCGGTCTCCACCTTCTTGAGCCCCGCCTTCGAGTCCCCGTTCCGATGCAGCGCCCACCCCAGCGCGTCCGCGTTCTCCGGGCTCCCGTGCCGCTTGAACTCCGCGGTGAGCCGCCGGACCGCCGCTTCGGGATCGCCGTGGTCCGCCTCGTACCGGCCGAGCACCCGCTCGTCGTTCACGCCGCCGAGCCCGGCCTGCTTCACCCGCGTCCGCAGCAGGTCGTACTGCGCACGGGCGGCGGGCCGCAGCTTCAGGAACTCGTACAGCTCGCCCAGCTCAAGCGCGTACTCGGGCGCGGGCTGCCGGGCGAGCGCGCCCTGGTAGGCGCGCAGCGCCTCCGACGTGCGGCCGAGGGCCGCGAGGGCCCGCCCCTTCCCGGCCAGCGCCGGGTGGTGGTCGGGGTCGGCCGCGAGCGCCGCGTCGTAGTGGCGCAGCGCGTCGGCGGCCTCGCCCCGCTCCCAGGACAGCTGCCCGACCTCGTACAGGCAGACCGCCCGCTCCGCCGGGGTCTTCGCGAGCGCGGCCGCGTCCGCGAGCGCCGCCGCCGCGTCCTCGCGCCACCCCCGGTCCCGGAACACCGTCCCGGTCCGTACCCGCACCGCCGCCCCCGACCGCAGCTTGCGCACCTTTTCGAGGGCGCGCGCGACGCCCTTGGTGTCCCCGAGGCCCCGGTAGGTGTCGAGGAGCGCCGCGTGCGCCGTCCACCGCCGGGGGGCGAGCCGCACCGCCTGCTCGCCCCACTTCTTCGCGGCCCTGAAGTCGTGCCGGGCGTTGCCGAGGGCGGCCAGGCCGGTGAGGGCCTGCACGTTCCCCTCGGGCCGCGCCTTCAGCGACGTGCGCAGCGCCTGCTCGGCCTTCAAATAGTCCCCGGAGTCGGCGGTCCTCAGGCCCCGCTCCACATAGGCCGAGCCGAGCACCGCCCACGAGTCGTCGTCGCCGGGATACGCCCGCAGATGGGCCTCCCGCTCACCGATGAGCGCCCCGAGGTCGGCGAGCGCCGCCGGTGTCCCCGCCCCCACCGCCGCCATCGCCCGCCCCGCGGGACCGAGCGCGGGCGGCTCCGGGTCCTCGCCGCGCCCCTGCACCATCAGGACACTACCGAGCACGGCGCAGCCCACCAGCGTGCCCACGACGGCACCCCGCAGGGCGGGGGAGCGGAACGGACCGGGAGCACCCGGGAAGGCCCGCCGGGACCCGCGCGAGCCGCTCTGGCCCCGCGAGGTCCGCCGGTGCCGGGGGATCCGTACGTCCGAACTCAGCACGGCCCGCCTGTCCGACGGCCCCGGCGTGGGCGCTGCGGCGGATCCGTCCTGCGGGGTCTCCTCGGTCTCCATGGCGTTCACTGTGCGTCAATACGAAGAGCGCATCCCGGCACACGAACGGCGTCGCACACGGGTTCACACCGATGGCCCCGAGTGCGAGGCTGTGATCATGAGCAGTGGCACGCACAGCACGCCCGAGAGCCCCGCCGGGCCCCCCGCCGCCGACGCCCACGGCACTCCCGGCGCCCTTGCCGGCGGCCCCGGTCCGAGCGACCTCATCGACCGCCTGCACGCAGGACTCCCGGCGGACGCCGTCCTCACCGACCCCGACGTCACCGCGTCGTACGCGCACGACATGGCGAGCTTCTGCGCCGCGGGCACCCCGGCCGTCGTCGTCCTGCCACGCACCGTCGAGCAGGTCCAGCACGTGCTGCGCACGGCCACCGCCCTGCGTGTCCCCGTCGTCCCGCAGGGCGCGCGCACGGGCCTGTCGGGCGCGGCGAACGCCAGCGAGGGCTGCATCGTCCTGTCGCTCGTCAAGATGGACCGGATCCTGGAGATCAGCCCCGTCGACCGGATCGCCGTCGTCGAGCCCGGCGTCGTCAACGCCACGCTCTCGCGCGCGGTCGGCGAGCACGGCCTGACCTACCCGCCGGACCCCTCCAGCTGGGAAATGTGCACCATCGGCGGCAACATCGGCACGGCATCGGGCGGCCTGTGCTGTGTGAAGTACGGGGTGACGGCCGAGTACGTCCTCGGACTCGACGTCGTCCTCGCCGACGGACGGCTCCTCAGCACCGGCAGGCGCACCGCCAAGGGCGTCGCCGGATACGACCTGACGCGTCTGTTCGTCGGCTCGGAGGGCAGCCTCGGCGTCGTCGTGCGCGCCGTCCTCGCGCTCAAGCCCCGGCCGCCGCAACAGCTCGTCCTGGCCGCCGAGTTCGCCTCCGCGGCCGCGGCCTGCGACGCCGTGTGCAGGATCATGGAGGCCGGGCACGTGCCCTCGCTCCTCGAACTGATGGACCGTACGACGGTCCGTGCCGTCAACGCGCTGGCCCACATGGGGCTGCCCGAGACCACCGAGGCCCTGCTCCTCGCCGCCTTCGACACCCCCGACCCCGCCGCCGACCTCGCCGCGGTCGGCGCCCTGTGCGAGGCCGCGGGGGCGACCCAGGTCGTCCCGGCGGAGGACGCGGCCGAGTCCGAACTCCTGCTCCAGGCCCGGCGTCTCTCCCTCACCGCCCTGGAAGCGGTCAAGGGCACCACGATGATCGACGACGTGTGCGTGCCGCGCTCACGCCTCGGCGACATGCTCGAAGGCGTCGAGCGCATCGCCGACAAGTACGGCCTGACCATAGGGGTCTGCGCGCACGCGGGCGACGGCAACACCCACCCCACGGTGTGCTTCGACGCGGCGGACCCCGACGAGTCGCGGCGCGCCCGCGAGTCCTTCGACGAGATCATGGCGCTCGGCCTCGCACTCGGCGGCACCATCACCGGTGAACACGGCGTCGGCGTCCTGAAGAAGGAGTGGCTCGTGCGTGAGCTGGGGCCCGTGGGCGTCGAGATGCAGCGCGCCGTCAAGGCCGCGTTCGACCCGCACCACCTCCTCAACCCCGGCAAGCTCTTCTGATCCCTGCGGTTCACTCGCCTCCTTCGTTCGACTCGTCACTCGGCCACGGGTCCTGCAGCCACAGCTCGTCGGCGCGGCCTGTGGTGGGGGCGAGCAGCTCGGCGAGGCCGCCGTCGATGCCGAGCCGCTCGGCCTCAGAGCCCGGAGGGACCACCCGCAGGGTCCGCTCCAGCCAGGCCGACACGGCGGGCGCCGGGGCCTCCAGGAGGGCGTCGCCGTCCGGTGAGCTGAGCGCCATCAGGACCACGGACCGGCCGTCGACCTTCGTCGGCCATACCCGTACGTCGCCGTGGCCGCAGGGCCTGAACACCCCCTCCACCAGGAGTTCCCGGGCGAACGTCCAGTTCACCGGGTTCTCGGAGCCGATGTGGAAGGCGATGTGGACGGCGTAGGGATCGTCGGTGCGGTAGGTGAGTCGGGCCGGGACGGGGATCGCCCGTTCCGGCGAGAGGACGAGTTTGAGCTCGAGCTCGCGTTCCACCACGGTGTGCATGTCGGGTGCGCTTCCTTTCTCGCTGCGTGGGGCCGTTCGGGGCCCGCAGTGAGTGAGAGCGCCCTGAGGGCCGGTCATTACGCGGGTTCGGGAAGATTTTTCGGCAGCGGGTGCCGGACGGCCGGGTACGGGGAGGAACCGTGCCCGGGTACGGGGAGGAACCGTGCACGGAAGGGGGTGGTGCGGCGGGAGCCGCCCGACGGGACACGCAGGTCTGATAGATGTGGAGCCTCACAAAGACCCCCGAGCAGATACGGGACGACGGACATGAGCGCCCCAACCCCGGCCCCCGGCGACGACAGGCCCCGCGAAGGCTACTACCCCGATCCGTCCATTCCGGGATATGTCCGGTACTGGAACGGTGCGTCCTGGGTACCGGGAACGAGCCGTCCCGCGCCGTCCGACGGTGAACCGCTGCCCGCGCCCCCGCAGTCGGCGTCCCCGCGGCAGGCGCACGGGGCGCCCGCGGCGGTGGAGGAGACCGGGCCGGTGTTCTTCGACGAGGAGCCGGGCGGGGTCACGCAGACGACCGGTCCGGCGACGGGCGAGTACACGCTCGCCGGGGCCGTGGACGCGGCCGGTGACGCGCAGCACGGCAGCAGGCCCGAGCCCGCGACGGCCTGGCAGGCGGACTCCGCCCGGCAGAACGGTCTCGGCGGCGAGCAGGACCAGCGGGTGTCGTGGGGCGCACCCGGGCTGCCCGACCCACGGGTGTCCGGCACCGCGGCGGCGCCCGGCGCGGCGGCGGGCGGCGGGGGCGCGGACGAGGGCGGCGCGCCGCGCGTACCGGCACAGCAGCAGGCCCCGGCGCGGCAGGAGCCGGAGCAGCCGGCGCAGGCTCCGGCGCCCGGCGACCGCACGCCCCGCCACGACCAGGAACCCCGCCGCGACCAGGAGCCCCGCCGCGACCAGCAGGCCCACCAGGCCGTGCAGGCCCCGGAGGTCAACGGCCCCGGCACGGTGACGATCCGGGCCGTCAAGCCCGGCGTGCCGAAGCCCACCAGCGGCGAGGGCACGGTGACCTTCCGCAGGCCGACGGGGCCCGTGAAGCCCGGGGGCGCCGGGGCACCGGACGCGGACGGCGGCACGGACGGCACGATGTCGATCCGGGCGGTGCGGCCCAAGTCCGCCCCGTCGGGGGCGGCTTCCGGCACGGCGGTACCTCAGCAGTCCGGGCCCGCGCCTTCCGCGCCCGCGCCTTCCGCGCCCGCGCAGTCCGGGCCTGCGCACTCCGGGTCCGTGCAGTCCGGGCCCGCCCAGTCCGCCCCCGCACAGCCCGTTCCCCCACAGGCGGCCCCGCCCCAGGCCGCCGCCCCGGGTACGGGCGGCTCCCCGGTGACGTCGGGCCCCGGCGGCGGCGCGGCGTCCTGGGCGCAGCAGGTGCATCAGCTCGCCCAGCCGCCCGCGCAGCAGCAGTCGCCGGGGCAGCAGCCGCCCGCACGGGGCTTCCCGGCGCCGGGCGCCGACGGCCCCGTGCTGCCGTGGAAGCCGGTGGCGGCGGACCCCTTCGCGGCGGTGGCCCAGGCGCAGGCGGCGGCGCGGCCCGCGGCGCTCGGCAAGCGGTTCGCCGCCCGGCTCATCGACACGGTCGTCCTGGCCGCCGTCACCGCGGGCGCGGCGCTGCCGCTCGGCACGCGCGCGGCGGACCACATCGACAGCAAGATCGACGCGGCGAAGCTGTCGGGGGAGCAGGTCACGGTGTGGCTGCTCGACGGGACGACGGCCGGCTACCTGGCCATCGTGCTCGGGGTGCTGCTGCTCTTCGGCGTCCTGTACGAGGCGCTGCCCACGGCCAAGTGGGGCCGCACCCTCGGCAAGAAGGTGTGCGGGATCGAGGTCCGCGACATCGAGGAGCACGCGGCACCGTCGTTCGGCGCGGCGCTGCGCCGGTGGCTCGTGTACAGCGTGCCGGGCGTGCTGCTCATCGGGATCGTCGGCATGGTGTGGTGCGTGTTCGACCGTCCGTGGCACCAGTGCTGGCACGACAAGGCAGCGAACACCTTCGTCGCGGGCTGAGCCTGGCCCCTGGGCCTGGTGCCCGACCGTGGCTGGGGCGGATCGCCCTGCGGGCTCGTCCTCAAACGCCGGACGGGCTGACAGGTGACCGGTAACCCGGACAGCCGTACGTCGGATGCGGCCCCCGCCGGTTCGCGGTGCACTCACTGCATGAGTACCGAACCGCCGCAATACCCGGGCCCGCCGGACCCCGACGACAACGACCCCTTCAGGAAGCAGCCGCCACCACCGCCCCCGGGCGGCACTCCGCCCCCGGGAGGAGGCGGCCCTTACGGAGGCAGCCCCTACGGAGGCGGCCCGTACGGAGGCGACCCCTACGGGGGCGGAATGGGCGGCCAGGACCCCCTCGCCGGGATGCCCCCGCTGGCGGACAGCGGCAAGCGCGTCCTCGCCCGCATCATCGACATGATCCTCGTCGGCATCGTCGTATGGCTGCTGACGCTGTTGTTCGGCACGAACGAGTACGACCTCGACCCGGACAAGGTCGAGGCCGGTAAGTCATTCGGCCAGTCCCTGCTGGCCGCCGTGCTCTACATGGCGTACGACAGCTTCTTCATCTCCCGGACGGGTCAGACGCTGGGCAAGAAGTGGATGAAGCTGCGGGTGGCCAACCTCAACGACGGGGCCACGCCGACGCTGCAGACGGCGCTCGTGCGCTCCGCGGTCCTGTGGCTGCCGTTCGCGTTCTGCTGTGCCTGCATCTGGACGGCGATCTGCGGCGGCTGGAGCTTCTTCGACAAGCCGTACAAGCAGGGCCTGCACGACAAGGCCGCCAAGACCGTGGTGGTCGCCGTGCAGTGAGGTCCTGGTAGCGGGCATGCGTACGGCCCGGCGCTGCGGCGGCGCCGGGCGGTACGGCATGCGGCGGGTTCGTGGCGGCCGTCACGTGCGAGGCACGTACGGCGTCACGGGCCCGCCGGTTCGCGTACGGGGTGGGCCTTGCGGGCCTGTTGGGTGACCGGGTCGGGGGCGAGCACCGTGCGCTGCACCGGAATCCGGTCCTCCGGGGACCTGGCCGGGGGTGCGGCGGAGACCGCCGCCGGGACCGGGGCACTGGCCGCGGCGGACGCGACCTGCTCCGGGGCCCGGCCGGGCAGGGGCACCGTCAGCGCCACGAGCAGCCCGAGGCCGAACGCGGCGAAGACTATGACGGCGACGCCCGGCGGCGAGGTCGCCTGCGAGAGCAGCAGCATGGCGAGCGCACTACAGATGACGGTCGCGGAACCGTAGGTGAGCTGTGCGACGGTCGGACGAGGCATGGGGCGAGACATGGCGTTCCGTCCTCGGGACAGCGGATGCGGGGGAGAGATCCAGACGATGTGGACGTATAAGAATCAAAGGGTGCTTAACGGCGGCGACTTGGAAGCTTCGCCGAGTACCCGTGCGCACCGTCGAAATGACTCTATTCGCCTGCATGCCCGACGGGAACGAGCGGTAAGCGTGACCTAACGCACGGTACCGGAGCACAGGGGGCGCATCGATTCATGCGTCCCGCCAACTGGACAGTAGGGAGCGCCCGTTGAGTGGACGGCGGGCGGCCCGGGTGCGCCGCCGTGTGGCGGTGATCGCCGTCCGGATACCGGATGTGTGATCGCGTATAGAGCACTTGGCCTGTTCAAGTCAAGGACTGTCTTTTCTCCGTTCTCTCCGGTCGAATGTCGTCACTTGTGACGCGCATATCGCGCGCGGACCTCTCCTCGACCGGGAAGTTTCGGTCCGTGAACGCGGGCGCGGGGGAGGACAGCATCAAGTGACAGTCAAGAGACGGACGTATCGAGCGGCCGCGGCTGCGGTGGCTCTCGCGGCGGCGACCGCGACGTTCTCGGCGTACGGAGTGGCGGCTGCCGACGACGGCGGGAGCGCCGCCAAGGCGTCCGCGTCGGACAAGGCGCCCGCCATCGACCGCCGCGACCCGGCGGACGCCAAGACCCATGTCGACCACGACCTCGAGGGGCCGTTCAGCAAGCAGCAGGCGCAGCAGCGCAAGGCCGCCCTGGAGCAGGTCGTCGCGGGCGACGCCAAGGTCACCAAGCGCGGCGGCTCGAACGTCGTGAAGCTCGACGACAAGAAGTACGTCGAGCTGGGCCGGGAGAAGACCGACAAGATCTTCACGATCCTGGTCGAGTTCGGGAACAAGGTGGACGACACCACCATGTACGACCCGGACGGTCCCGACGGGCCCCAGCAGCCGGTCAAGAAGTACGGCGGCAAGCCGGGTCCCGCGCACAACAAGATAGCCAAGCCGGACCGTGCGAAGGACAACAGCACGGCCTGGCAGGCGGACTACAACCAGAAGCACTTCAAGGACCTGTACTTCGGCAAGGGCAAGGACGCCAACGGCAAGCCCAAGCACTCGCTGAAGACCTACTACGAGAAGACCTCCTCCGGCCGCTACTCGGTCGACGGCGAGGTCTCCGACTGGGTCAAGGTCGACTACAACGAGGCCCGCTACGGCTCCAACTACTGCGGCGACTCCAACTGCGCCAACGTGTGGGACGCGGTGCGCGACGGCACGAACGCCTGGGTCAAGGACCAGAAGGCCAAGGGCCGCACGGACGCCCAGATCAAGGCGGACCTCGCCAAGTACGACCTGTGGGACCGCTACGACTTCGACGGCGACGGCGACTTCAACGAGCCCGACGGGTACATCGACCACTTCCAGATCGTGCACGCGGGCGAGGACGAGTCCGCGGGCGGCGGCGCCGAGGGCGAGAACGCCCTGTGGGCGCACCGCTGGTACGCGTACGGCAACGACGCGGGCAAGACGGGCCCGGCGGACAACAAGTCCGGCGGCACCCAGATCGGCGACTCGGGCATCTGGGTCGGCGACTACACGATGCAGCCGGAGAACGGCGGCCTCGGCGTCTTCGCCCACGAGTACGGCCACGACCTCGGCCTGCCCGACCTGTACGACACCACGGGCAAGGCCGAGAACTCCGTCGGCTTCTGGTCGCTGATGTCGGCCGGGTCCTGGCTCGGCACCGCCAAGAACGCCATCGGTGACCTGCCCGGCGACATGACCGCCTGGGACAAGTTCCAGCTCGGCTGGCTCGACTACGCCAAGGCGAAGGCCGCGACGACCTCCGAGCACAAGCTCGGCGTGTCGGAGTACAACACCCGGCACCGCCAGGCGCTCCTCGTCGAGCTGCCCAAGAAGGCCGTCACCACCACGATCGTGAAGCCCGCCGAGGGCTCCAAGCAGTGGTGGAGCGACCAGGGCGACGACCTGAAGAACACCCTCACCCGCTCCGTGGACCTCACCGGCAAGTCCAAGGCCGAGCTCTCCCTCCAGGGCTGGTGGGACATCGAGGCCAACTACGACTACCTCTACACCGAGGTGTCCACCGACGGCGGCGCCAACTGGACGCCCGTCGACGGCAAGGCCGACGGCAAGCAGATCACCCGTGACGCGGGCGACAAGCCGGCCCTGACCGGCGCCTCGACCAAGTACCAGAAGCTCGTCTACCCGCTGGACGCCTACGCCGGCAAGAAGATCGACCTGCGCTTCCGCTACGCCACCGACGGCGGCACCGCGGGCAAGGGCTTCGCCGCCGACGGCCTCACGGTCACCGCGGACGGCGCCAAGCTGTTCGAGGACGGCGCCGAGGGCGACGACAACGGCTGGAAGGCGAAGGGCTTCTCGCGCATCGGCGAGTCCTTCACCAAGAAGTACGACCAGTACTACCTGGCCGAGAACCGCCAGTACGTGAGCTACGACGAGACGCTGAAGAAGGGCCCGTACAACTTCGGCTTCTCCGCCTCGCGTCCCGACTGGGTCGAGCACTACCCGTACCAGACCGGCCTGATGATCTGGCAGTGGGACACCTCCCAGAAGGACAACAACGTCAGCCAGCACCCCGGCAAGGGTCTGATCCTGCCGGTCGACGCGCACGCCAAGCCGATGAAGTGGAAGGACGGCACGCTCCTCCGGAACAAGATCCAGCCGTTCGACGCGCCCTTCTCGAAGTACGCGACGGACGCGTTCACGCTGCACAACGCGGACGTGCCGCTCAAGATCAAGTCCAAGAAGGGCGTCTCGGTCTTCGACGACCGCAAGGGCACCTACTGGTACGCGGAGAACCCCACGGGAAGTGTCAAGGTCACTGACACCAACACTCGGATCAAGATCGTCAAGCAGCCGAAGGATGGCTCGACGATCACGGTCGAGGTGGGTCGCTCCTCGAAGTAATTTGCGTTACCGCAGGTCATAGGCCTGTTTCCAGCCGATCGGCCGTCGCCCACTAGCGGGCGGCGGCCGATCGTGTTTAGGTGCCTCCTGTGGTTCTCTTATTGACACGACGTCTCACGGGGGTGTGACAGAGCATGGCCGCAGGAGGGTTCTGCAAGCTGCCGAACGGCACGGTGGTGGTGGCGCTGACGCTGCCCAGTCCGGGGTTGCCCGCAGGGGGCGCCGACGGGCGGGTACGGGTGCTCGTGCATGCCGTCAACCGGGCGCGGGCGCTGACGCGGCTGCGGAACCTCGGGCTGCGGGCCGTGTATCTCCGCGGCAACGCGGAGCCGCCGACGCCGGACGAGGTCACGGCTGTGCTTCACCATCCCGACGGGCTCATATGGCGTACGGCTCCGGGGGCCGCCGCGTCGGTGGCGGAGCTCTGGCACCCGATCCGGGCACTCCTCAGACGCGGCGCAGCCGCATAGCCCCCGACCCCGCCCTGGGGCTCCGCCCCAGACCCCGCACCGGCGCTCCGCGCCTCGTCCTCAAACGCCGGACGGGCTGAAATCGCGCTTCGCGCCTCGTCCTCAAACGCCGGACGGGCTGATATCGCGCTCCGCGCCTCGCGTCCTCAAGCGCCGGACGGGCTGATATCGCGCTCCGCGCTCGTCCTCAGGCGCCGGACGGGCTGGAATGGCGCTTCGTGCTTCGTCCTCAGGCGTCGGATGGGCTGGTATCGCGCTTCGCGCTCGTCCTCAAACGCCGGACGGGCTGGTATCGCGCTCCGCGCTCGTCCTCAAACGCCGGACGGGCTGGAGGGGGGCTCCGCGCCTCGTTCTCAGGCGTCGGACGGGCTGGAGTGGCGCTTCGTGCCTCGTCCTCAAGCGCTGGGCCGGGGGGAATCGCGCCGCGTGCTCCTCCTCAACCGTTGGACGGGGCGGCGACCCACTCAGCCCGTCCGGCGTTTGAGGACGAGCGCGTCAGCGCGATGAATGGGCGGGTGGGTGGGGAAGAGCCTGCCCAGCGACCGAGGACCAGCGCGTCAGCGCCGGCAGGAGGCACCGGCAGGGGAGTGGTCACGCCACCGGCGGGGCGGTCAGAGCACTGGCTTGCCGGTGAGCTCGACCCCCGCCGCACGGAGCTCGTCGAGCGCGCGATGGGTGGAGACCTCGGCCACCCCAGCCGTGAGATCGAGCAGGACGTGAGTCCGGAACCCCGCACGGACGGCATCCAGCGCAGTGGCCCGCACACAGTGATCCGTGGCGATCCCCACCACGTCGACCTCCCGCACCTGCCGCTCCCGCAACCACGCGGCCAGCGAGAGCCCGTTCTCGTCGACCCCCTCGAAGCCGCTGTAGGCGGCGGAGCGGGCGCCCTTGTCGAAGACGGCGTCGACGGCCCCGGACGCCACGGCGGGCGCGAAGTTCGGGTGGAAGCCCACGCCCTCGGTACCGGCCACGCAGTGCGGCGGCCAGGAGTCGACGAAGTCGGGGCGGTCGGAGAAGTGGTCACCGGGGTCGATGTGGTGGTCGCGGGTGGCCACGACATGGCGGTAGGAGACCGTGGCCTGGCCGATCAGCTCGGTGATGGCGGCGGCCACGTCCGCGCCGCCGGAGACCGCCAGGCTGCCCCCTTCGCAGAAGTCGTTCTGTACATCTACGACGATCAGGGCGCGACGCATGGCGGGTTTCCTTAGCTAGCTGGATGTACCGAGCGTAGAGACTTCCCGACCGCAGCGGGAGAGGGCGTGGCAGGGGCGCACGCACTCACGGCGGGTACCCATGGGTAGGCACAGGCGGGTCACACGTGGTCACGGGGGAGTGGCCACGAGGGCGAAGGGGACGCGGGAATCATCGAGGCCGCGGGGATCGTCGAGGCCACGGGGATCGCCGGGGTCACGGGGATCGCCGAGGACACGGGGAACACCGTGGTCACAGGTACTCCGTAGGAATGACCGCGTCGCCGCGCGACAGCTGGGTGGCGGACAGGGGCAGCCGCCCGCGGGCCGCCGCGTGCCGCTCCCGGACCGTGTCGAGGGGCTCGCGGGCGATGACGTCGCCGCCCTTGACCAGCTCGACCTGGAGCAGCCGGTCGGCGAGCCCGGCCGGTACCGGTCCGGTGCCGACGACCTCGGCCTCCGCGAACCCGTCCGCGTCCGCGCGCCGCGCCGCCCACTTGCGGCCGCCGAGCGAGGACTTCCCGCCGAGCGACTTCTTGGCGACGGGTTCGAGGGGGGCCTCGGGGTCGGCGGAGCGGGCGCGGGCGACCAGCTTGTAGACCATGGACGCGGTGGGGTGCCCGGAGCCGGTGACGAGCTGGGTGCCCACGCCGTAGGCGTCCACGGGCGCGGCGGCCAGCGAGGCGATCGCGTACTCGTCCAGGTCGGAGGTGACCACGATCTTGGTGCGGGTCGCGCCGAGCTCGTCCAGCTCCCTGCGCACCCGGTGCGCCACGAGCAGCAGATCGCCGGAGTCGATGCGCACGGCGCCGAGCTCGGGCCCGGCGATCTCCACGGCCATGCGGACGGCCTCGGTGACGTCGTAGGTGTCGACGAGGAGGGTGGTGCCGCGGCCGAGCGCGTCCACCTGGGCACGGAAGGCGTCCCGCTCGCTGTCGTGCACCAGGGTGAAGGAGTGCGCGGAGGTGCCGACGGTCGGGATGCCGTAGCGGAACCCGGCCGCCAGGTCGGAGGTGGTGGTGAAGCCGCCGACGTACGCGGCCCGGGACGCGGCGACCGCGGCCAGCTCGTGGGTGCGGCGGGCGCCCATCTCGATGAGGGGCCGCCCGCCCGCGGCGGACGCCATCCGGGACGCGGCGGCGGCGATGGCCGAGTCGTGGTTGAGGATCGACAGGATCACGGTCTCCAGGAGCACGCACTCCGCGAAGCTGCCCTCGACCCTGAGGATCGGCGAGCCCGGGAAGTACACCTCGCCCTCCGGATAGCCCCAGATGTCACCGCCGAAGCGGTAGGAGGCGAGCCATTCCAGCGTCCGGGCGTCCACGACGCCGCGCTCGCGCAGGAAGTCGAGGACGCCGGAGTCGAAGCGGAAGTTCTCGACGGCGTCCAGGACCCGGCCGGTTCCGGCCACCACGCCGTAGCGGCGGCCCTCGGGCAGTCTGCGGGTGAAGACCTCGAAGACCGAGCGCCGGTCGGCGGCGCCGGAGTTCAGCACGCCCTGCAACATCGTCAACTCGTAGTGATCCGTGAACAGCGCGGTGGACGGCACGTCCACCGGCAGCCCCAGGTCATGCCCGCCAGAGTTCATATGAAGAATGCTACCCCGCATCTCGTCACTCTGACGATTTCAGGGGTCCGTTTGTGCGGTGGGCCCCTCCGGGTGGCAGCATGGGGCAGGTGAGTAGCGCTGCTCCCGTAGAGATCACCCGCCCGGACGCGGAAGAGGAGACCTTCGCGGTCCCCGAGCCGGACGTGCCGTGGATCACGCTCGTGCACAACGACCCGGTCAACCTCATGAGCTACGTGACCTATGTCTTCCAGTCGTACTTCGGGTACTCGAAGGAGAAGGCCACCAAGCTGATGATGGACGTGCACCACAAGGGCCGGGCGGTCGTCTCCACCGGCAGCCGCGAGGAGATGGAACGCGACGTGCAGGCGATGCACGGATACGGGCTGTGGGCAACGCTCCAGCAGGACCGGAAGTAGCGACGCGACTGATGCCAGGACACTTCGAACCGATCCCGGGGGGCGGCGCGGCCGTCGCGCTCGACGAGGTCGAGATCTCGATCATCCGCTCGCTCGCCGTACAGCTCCTGGAGCTGATCGGGCCGGGCGAGGAGCCCGCGGGCGACGACGGCGACCCGCTCGCCGAGCTGTTCGCGGAGGGCCCGAGCGAGCCGCCCGCCGACCCCGTCCTCAAGCGCCTGCTCCCGGACGCGTACGGCGGGCCGGGCAGTGCGCCCGGTGATGAGGACGAGCTGCGCGCCTACTCCGCCGAGTTCCGGCGGTTCACGGAGAACGACCTGCGGGCCCGCAAGCGGGACGACGCGCTCGCCGTGATCCGCTCCCTGGACGCGCTCACGGTGGCGGGTGAGGGCGGCGCCGTCCTGAAGTTGTCCGCCGACGAGTCGCGGTCCTGGCTCGGCTCGCTCAACGACCTGCGCCTCGCGATCGGCGCCCGGCTCGACGTCACCGACGAGGAGGACACGGACATCCTCTACCGGCTGCCGGACTCCGACCCGCGCAAGCCGATGGTGATGGCCTATCTGTGGCTGGGCGGCCTCCAGGAGACGCTCGTCGAGACGCTGATGCCGTGACGGGGTTTCCGTTTCCGAGGCGGGGTTTCCGTGACGATTGTCCGACCGTCGTGTGACGCCTTTTTGAAGATCGTGGACGTCCGCTCAACGGACGCTCAAATCCGCATAACGATCCTGTCACCTCGTTGCCCCATTTAGTCCGCGCGAGCGAGCTTTGTCCGCTTCTTCCTGTGGTGTGTGCCACATAAGTATTGTTCGATCACTGTCGCGGTCGTGATAAATCTTCACGACCGCTCGGTGACGCCACCCATGTCACCGAGGGCGCCAGAGGCCGGCAGACCGTCGGCGGCACTCCATCACCATCCGGGGGGATCAGGACCTGGTCCGCGGCGAAACCGCAGTTCGCGGCGCGGATCAGCATGGAGAAAGGCGTCACCATGACCTCAGTGCAGGTCGAAGAGCACCACGACGAGCACGGCAGCAATGGTGCCGCGGGCGCCGGCGCGGCCGGCGACAACGAGGGTTATCAGCGCGGGCTCGGAGCCCGGCAGATCCAGATGATCGCGATCGGCGGTGCCATCGGCACCGGCCTGTTCCTCGGCGCGGGCAAGGCCATCCACAAGGCAGGACCGAGCCTCATCCTCGCGTACGCGATCGCGGGCCTCGTCATCTTCTTCATCATGCGCGCGCTCGGCGAGCTCCTGATGTACCGGCCCGTCTCGGGCTCGTTCTCGGAGTACGCCCGCGAGTTCGTCGGCCCGTTCTTCGGGTTCGTGACCGGCTGGACGTACTGGCTCTTCTGGGTCGTCACCGGCATCACCGAAGTCACCGCGGCGGCCCAGTACATGCAGTACTGGACCCATGACTCCATTCCGCAATGGGGCTATGCCCTGATCTTCACCGTCATTCTGTACGGCGCCAACCTGATCTCCGTGAAGCTCTTCGGCGAGCTGGAGTTCTGGTTCTCGATGGTCAAGGTCACCGCCATCATCGGCATGATCCTGATCTGCGCCGGCATCCTCACCATCGGCTTCTCCGACGCCGGTGACACCGCGTCCGTCTCGCACCTGTGGGACAACGGAGGCTTCTTCCCCAACGGCATCGGCAGCACGCTGATGACCCTGCAGATCGTGATGTTCGCCTTCCTCGCCGTCGAGCTGGTCGGCGTCACCGCGGGCGAGTCCAAGGACCCGAAGAAGACCCTGCCCAAGGCGATCAACACCGTGCCGTGGCGCATCGCCGTCTTCTACGTCGGCGCCCTGATCATGATCCTGTCGGTCGTGCCGTGGACGTCCTTCCAGCCGGGTGTCTCGCCGTTCGTCGCGGCCTTCGAGAAGATGGGCCTCGGCATCGGTGCCGCGATCGTGAACTTCGTGGTCCTCACCGCCGCCCTGTCCTCCTGCAACTCGGGCATGTACTCCACCGGCCGCATGCTGCGCGACCTCGCGCTCAACGGCCAGGGCCCGCGGTTCTTCACCAAGCTCACCAAGAACGGCCTGCCGCTGGTCGGCACGACCTTCTCCGCCGCCCTGATGCTCGTCGGCGTGTGGATCAACTACCAGTGGCCGGGCGAGGCGTTCAACTACGTCGTCTCCTTCGCCACCATCTCCGGCATGTGGGCCTGGATCATGATCCTGGTCTCCCAGATCAACTACCGCCGCAAGGCCGACCGCGGCATCCTGCCGCAGTCCACCTTCCGGGCGCCGGGAGCCCCGTACACCAGCTGGTTCGCGCTCGCCTTCATCGGCATGGTCATCGTGATGATGGGCATCGACAAGGACGCCCGCATCTCGCTGTACTGCGCCCCGATCTGGGCCGCGATCCTGTGCGTGACCTACCTGGTCCTCAAGAGCCGCAACCCGGACGCCGCCGCCTTCAAGAAGCGCGAGCACGGCGGCCCGGCCGTCGAGGACGGCGCGAAGCTCACCAAGGACTGAACCCGGCGCAGAACGGCACCTGCCCAGCATGCGGGCGGCCCCGTACCACATCTCGGTACGGGGCCGCCCCGCTGCTTATCCTGGCCGACATGCTGACCATCACCCAGGAGCTCCACGACCGGATCGTCGCGCACGCGCGCGCGGACCACCCCGACGAGGCCTGCGGCGTCGTCGCGGGCCCGGCGGGCACCGACCGCCCCGAGCGGTTCGTCCCGATGCTGAACGCGGCCCGCTCGCCCACGTTCTACGAGTTCGACTCGGCCGATCTGCTCAAGCTGTACCGCGACCTCGACGACCGCGACGAGGAGCCGGTGGTCATCTACCACTCGCACACCGCGACGGAGGCCTACCCCTCCCGCACCGACATCACGTACGCCAACGAGCCCGGCGCGCACTACGTCCTGGTCTCCACCGCCGACACCGACGACGCGGGCCCCTTCCAGTTCCGCTCGTTCCGGATCGTCGAAGGCCAGGTCACCGAGGAGGACGTCCAGGTCGTGCAGGCATACTGAAGCCAGCTCCACGACCACCCTTGAGGCGGCAGGGCCCAGGAAGCCGGTGTGAATCCGGCGCGGTCCCGCCACTGTGACCGGCCCGCGTCCGCGCGGTCCGCGAGCCAGGAACTGACCTGCCGCCCTCTCCCACCTGACGCAGGGGACGCGGAAATCCCCTGGAGGAGGCCGCGCCGCCATGCTCTCGCGCCGTACCCGCCCGCTCGCGCACGCCCTGACCGCCGCGGCGCTGCTGATACCCCTGGCCGCCTGCTCGTCGGACTCGGGCTCCGGTTCCGGTTCCGACGACCCGGCGGGCAAGGCCGGGGCGTCCGCCGCCGGATTCCCGTACACCGTCACCAACTGCGGCGAGAAGACCACGTTCGACGCGCCCCCGAAGCGCGCCGTCACCATGAACCAGCACGTGACGGAGATCCTCCTCGCGCTCGGCCTTGAGGACCGCGTCGCCGGGACCGCCTACCTCGACGACAAGATCCTTCCCCGGTACGAGAAGGCCTACGAGTCCCGCCCGGTGCTCGCCAAGGAGTACCCCTCCTACGAGAAGCTGCTCGCCGCCAACCCCGACTTCGTGTACGGCGGTTACGCCAGCGCCTTCGCGGCGGGCGACGGCCGCTCGCGCGACGCCCTCGCCAAGTCGGGCATCAAGTCCCGCCTGAACATCGAGGGCTGCGCGAAGAAGCCCGTCACGATGGACGACCTCTACCGCGAGGTGCGCGAGGCGGGTGCCACGTTCGGGGTCCGCGACCGCGCCGAGAAGTGGATCCGCGGGGCGGAGGCCGAACTGGCCGCAGCCGCGAAGAAGCCCGCCGAGACCGCAAAGTCCGGTGCATCCGGTGCGTCCGGCAAGCCCGGCGAGTCCGGTGAGCCGCCCGCGGTCTTCGTCTACGACAGCGGCGACAAGACGGCGTTCACCGCCGGCGGCCGGGGCATCGGCAACGACATCATCGAGCGCGCGGGCGGCCGCAACATCATGTCCGACCTGGACAAGTCCTTCGGCGACGCCTCCTGGGAGACGGTCGTGGACCGCCGCCCCGACGTGATCGTGATCTACGACTACGGCGCCACGACCGTCGACCAGAAGAAGAAGCGCCTCCTCGGCGACCCGGCACTCAAGGACGTCCCCGCCATCAAGAACAAGCGGTTCGCGGTGCTGCCGCTGTCGGACGTCGTGCTCGGGGTGCGGGCGCCGGGGGCGGTGCGGAAGCTGGCGGAGCAGCTGCGGTGACGTATCAGCCGGTCCGGCGTTTGAGGACGAGGCGCGAAGCGCCGATACGGGGGTCCGGGGGCGGAGCCCCCGGTTCGGGAGGGGGCGGGCTCGGGGAGCCCCCGGCAGGGACACGCACCCGCACCCTCCCGTACAGCGTCCTGGTAGCCGCCCTGGTCATCGCCCTCGCGGCCGCAGGCATCGCCGGGCTTGCGTGGGGCTCCGTGAAGATCCCGCCCGGGGACGTCCTCCACATCCTGACGGGCAAGGCGGACCCCTCCCCGTACCGCACCATCGTCCTGGACGTCCGCCTCCCGCGGGTCCTGCTCGGCGCGGCCGTCGGCGCGGGCCTCGCCGTGGTCGGCACCACCCTCCAGGCCCTGGTCCGCAACCCCCTGGCGGACCCGTTCCTGCTCGGCATCTCCTCGGGCGCCTCGGCCGCCGCGGTCTCGGTGATCGTCCTCGGCGTGGGCGCGGGCCTGGCGACGACGGTGACGATCCCGGCGGCGTCCTTCGTGGGCGCGTTCCTCGCGCTGCTCCTCGTGTACACGCTGGCCCGCGAGCCGGGCGGCGGCTTCACCACGAGCCGCCTGATCCTCGCGGGCGTCGCCGTTTCCTACGTCCTGGCCGCGCTGACCAGCCTGATCCTGGTGGTCTCGGCCCGCGCCGACCACCTCAAGGAGGTCCTGTACTGGACGCTCGGCGGCCTCGGCAGCGCCCGCTGGGACTCACTCGCGCTGCCGCTGGTCGTCCTCGCGCTCGGTACGGGGCTGCTGCTCGCGCTCGCCCGGCCCCTGGACCTGCTCCTGGTCGGGGAGGAGGGCGCGACCGTCCTCGGCCTGAACACGGCCCGGTTCCGGGCGGCGGTGTTCGCCCTCGCCTCCCTGGTGACCGGGGTGCTCGTCGCGCAGAGCGGGGCCATCGGCTTCGTCGGCCTGATGGTGCCGCACGCGGCCCGGATGCTGGTGGGGGCGGCGCACCGGGCGCTGCTTCCGGTGGCCGCGCTGATGGGAGCGGTGTTCCTGGTGCTCGCGGACCTCGCCGCGCGCACGGTCGCGGCACCGCAGGACATCCCGGTGGGCGTGCTCACGGCCCTCACCGGCGGCCCGTTCTTCCTGTGGCTGCTGCGACGGGACCGCGCACGGCAGGAGGAGGCGGCATGACGGGACGCACTGCGCCCACGACGAAGGGGGCCACCGAGCCCACGACGAAGGGGGCCACCGAGCCCACGACGAAGGGGGCCACCGAGCCCACGACGAAGGGGGCCACCGAACCGGCGGAGGCGTCGGCAGCGGAAGCGGCGCATGCGGCGGCCGAAGCGGCTCAGGCGGCAGTGGCCGCGGAGCCGCTCCTGCGCACCGCCGGCCTCACCTACACCACCCCCGCGGGCCGCCGCCTGGTCGACGCCGTCTCACTCACCGTCTCCGCCGGTGAGACGGTGGGCCTGGTCGGACCCAACGGCAGCGGCAAGACGACCCTGCTGCGCTGTGTGTACGGGGCGCTCGCGCCCACCGGCGGCCAGGTGTTCCTCGACGGCGCCGACCTGGCGGGCGCGAGCGCCAAGGCCCGCGCGCGCCGGATCGCCACGGTCCCGCAGGACGGGCAGGCGGGCTTCGAGCTCACCGTCCGCCAGATCGTCGCCATGGGCCGCTCCCCGCACAAGCGCTTCTGGGAGGCGGACACGGCGGCCGACGAGGAGCTGGTGCGCGGCGCACTCGCGCGGGTGGGCGCGGCGGACCTGGCGGGACGGTCCTTCGCACGGCTCTCCGGCGGCGAGCGGCAGCGGGTCCTGACGGCACGGGCCCTGGTGCAGGAGCCGACCGTCCTCGTCCTGGACGAGCCCACGAACCACCTGGACATCCGCTACCAGCTGGAGATCCTCGCCCTGGTGCGGGACCTCGGCACGGCCAACCTCCTGGCGCTGCACGACCTGACCCTCGCCGCGTACTACTGCGACCGCCTGTACGTCCTGGACGCGGGCCGGGTGGTCGCCTCGGGCCCGCCCGGGGACGTGCTCACCGCCGAGCTCCTGGCGGAGGTGTACGGCGTGGCGGCGGAGGTGGCGGTGCACCCGGTGACGGGGGCGCCGACGGTGACGTATCTGCCGCCGGGCCGGGCGTAGAGACGTGTCCGCCGCCGGGCCGGAGGCGGGGAGGGCCTCCCGCCCGGTTGCCCGTACCGAGCCATGTCCAGGGTTCGAGAGGGATCCGTCCGGTATACGAGATCACACTCCGGGTCCCGGTCCGGGAATCGTTACGATGACCGCATGGTTTCGAACGACGTGAGCATTGATACGACGCCGGGCGCTCTGCTCGTCGGCCGGCTGCACGTCGACCTGTGCCGTCTCGCCAGCGCCATCTGTCGGCCCTGACGCGCGTCCCTGTCGCCCGTCCCCGCGGCCGTGCACGGCGGCCCCGCACGCACCTGTGCCGTCCGCCCGCGCCCGCACCGCACGCAGGACCCGCTCCGCCGCACTCGCTCCGCAGCCGCACCGCCGCTCCGCACCACCCCGAACCTCCGACTCCCGACAGGAGCCCTCCGCATGGCCATCGAGGTCCGCATCCCGACCATCCTCCGCACCTACACCAACGGCGAGAAGGCCGTCGAGGGCAACGGCGACACCCTCGCCGCGCTCTTCGCCGACCTCGAGTCCCGGCACGCGGGCATCCAGGACCGGCTGATCGACAAGGACAAGGGCAACGCGCTGCGCCGCTTCGTGAACGTCTACCTGAACGACGAGGACGTCCGCTTCCTGGACGGCGTGTCCACCAAGCTCTCCGACGGCGACAGCGTCACGATCCTGCCGGCCGTCGCCGGCGGCATGGCCTGACAGGCCCGCCGCCGATGCGATACGACTCCCCGCTCGCGGCCGTCGGCAACACGCCGCTGGTACGGCTGCCCCGGCTCTCGCCGTCGGCGGACGTGCGGATCTGGGCCAAGCTCGAGGACCGCAACCCGACCGGCTCCGTCAAGGACCGGCCCGCGCTCCACATGGTCGAACAGGCCGAGAAGGACGGCCGGTTGACGCCCGGCTGCACCATCCTGGAGCCCACGTCAGGCAACACCGGCATCTCGCTCGCGATGGCGGCCAGGCTCAAGGGCTACCGCATCGTGTGCGTGATGCCGGAGAACACCTCCCAGGAACGGCGCGACCTGCTCGCGATGTGGGGCGCGGAGATCGTCTCGTCGCCCGCGGCGGGGGGCTCCAACACGGCCGTGCGGGTGGCCAAGGAACTGGCGGCCGAGCACCCGGACTGGGTGATGCTCTACCAGTACGGCAACCCGGACAACGCGGGCGCCCACTACGCCACCACAGGACCCGAGATCCTGGCCGACCTGCCCTCCCTCACCCACTTCGTGGCCGGGCTCGGCACCACCGGCACGCTCATGGGCGTCGGCCGCTATCTGCGGGAGCACAAGCCCGACGTGAAGATCGTCGCGGCGGAGCCCCGGTACGACGACCTCGTCTACGGTCTGCGCAACCTCGACGAGGGCTTCGTCCCCGAGCTGTACGACGCGTCGGTGCTCACCAGCCGGTTCTCCGTCGGCTCCGCCGACGCGGTGGCCCGTACCCGGGAACTCCTCCGCGAGGAGGGGATCTTCGCCGGCGTCTCCACCGGGGCCGCCCTCCACGCCGCCGTCGGCGTCGGCCGCAAGGCCGTCGCCGCGGGGGAGCCCGCCGACATCGTGTTCGTCGTCGCCGACGGGGGCTGGAAGTACCTGTCGACGGGCGTCTACACGGCGTCGACGGACGAGGAGGCGATAGCGGCCGTACAGGGGCAACTCTGGGCGTAGCCCGGCTTGAACTCCGGGCGCAGCCCGGATGGGAGCCCCCAGTCCCGCGCCTTCGCCGATGCCGGGGCACGGCCCCGGCCCCCGGGCCCCGCGCCTCGACCGCCGCCCGGCCCCAGCCCTTCGCCGCGCCGGCGAGGTCTCGGCCCGTCCGGCGTTCGAGGACGAGGCGAGGCGTCCGGGGACGAGGTGAGGCGTCCGGGGACGGGGCGAGGACCTACCGCCCCAGGTGCCGCCCCAGGTGCCGCACCTGGTCCCACAGCGCGGGATCCACGACCCCGGCCCGGCGCCGGAAGTCCCGCACCGGCACCTCCCTCAGCTCGTCCGTCTCCAGGAAGGCGGCCCGCCCCCGCGCGTCCCCCACGCTCCCGGGCGGCAACGGGATCACCCCGTCCCGCCCGTCCCGGTACCTACTGGTGATCTTGGCGACGCGCACTCGCCCCTTGCGGGCACCGAGCACGAGACAGGGCCGGTCCTTGCTCCCGTCCCCGTCCTCGTAGGGCACCTGGGCCCACCAGATCTCCCCGGCCCGCGGCCGCGGGCCGGACGGCGGGCGCCGCCGCCCCCGGGCGGGCCGCCCCGACCGCGCCCACCCGTCGACGAGGGTGACCACGAGGGCGAGCAGCACCACAGCGGCGAGCGCGAGCCACCACGACGTGTCCATACCACTGACGGTACCGGCGGCTCCGCGGCCCCGGCCGCCCCGCCCCCACCGGGGGCGCCCGAACCGGTGACACCGCAGGTGAGTTCGCCCACAACGGCACGCGACGGAGGAGCGAGCCGAGGTTTCGCGCCTTACGCTCGACGAACCGCACGCCCCCCGATTCCCCCGACCGCCAGCGTGGAGGTTCCAGCTCTATGAAGCTCACCGTCGTCGGCTGCTCGGGCTCGTTTCCGTCCGCGGACTCGGCCTGCTCGAGCTACCTCGTCGAGGCCGACGGCTTCCGGCTGCTGCTCGACATGGGCAACGGTGCCCTGGGCGAGCTGCAGCGACACATCGGTCTCTACGACCTCGACGCGATCTTCCTCAGCCATCTGCACGCCGACCACTGCATCGACATGTGCGCGTACTTCGTGGCCCGCTACTACCGGCACGAGGGCGGCCGCTGCGCGCCCATCCCCGTGTACGGCCCCGAGGGCACCGAGCAGCGCCTGACCACGGCGTACGCCGACACTCCCTCCGCGTCGTCGATGAGCGAGGTCTTCGACTTCCACACGGTCAAGCCCGGCGCCTTCGACATCGGCCCGTTCTCGGTGCGCACGGAGAAGGTGTGCCACCCCGTCGAGGCGTACGGCATCCGCGTCGAGCACGGCGACCGGTCGCTGACGTACTCCGGGGACACCGGCGTGTGCGAGGCCCTGGACGAACTGGCCGCCGACACCGATCTGTTCCTGTGCGAGGCCGCGTTCACGCACGGCAAGGAGAACATCCCGGCGCTGCACCTCAACGGCCGCGAGGCCGGCGAGACCGCCCACCGCGCGGGCGCGCGCCGCCTCGTCCTCACCCACATCCCGCCGTGGACGGACCCACAGGTCAACCTCGCGGACGCCCGCGCGGTCTTCACGGGCCCGACGGAGCTGGCGGTCCCCGGACTCTCGTACGAACTCTGAGGCGCCGTCGCCGTCCCCGTTCGAGCCGCGAAGGCGTCGCCGTACGATGACGTGGGCCCCGGAACCGCACGGTTCCGGGGCCCACGTCATGGTGCCGGGGTGAGGCTCACGCCTTGGTGAGGTCCTCGACCTCCTCCTCGGGCTCGCGGCCCGGGGTGGGGATGTTGAACTTGACGATCGCGAAACGGAAGACCACGTAGTAGACCGCGGCGAACACCAGGCCGATCGGGATGATCATCCAGGGCTTCTCGGCGAACTTCCAGTTCAGGACGTAGTCGATCGCACCGGCGGAGAAGGTGAAGCCGTGGTGCACGCCGAGCGCCCAGGTCAGCGTCATCGCGACGGCGGTGAGGATCGCGTGGATCACGTACAGCGCCGGGGCGATGAACATGAACGCGAACTCGATCGGCTCGGTGATGCCGGTGACGAACGAGGTCAGCGCGAGGGACATCATCATGCCGCCGACGACCTTGCGGCGCTCGGGGCGTGCGGTGTGCGTGATGGCGAGCGCGACGGCGGGCAGCGCGAACATCATGATCGGGAAGAAGCCGGACATGAACTGGCCCGCGGTCGGGTCACCGTGCATGAAGCGCTGGATGTCGCCGTGCCACATGGTGCCCGCGGAGTCCGTGAAGGAGCCGATCTCCTGCCAGGCGACGGTGTTCACGAACTGGTGCATGCCGACCGGGAGCAGCGCGCGGTTGACCACGCCGAAGATGCCGGCGCCGATCGAGCCGAGGTCGGTCATCCACTCGCCGAAGCTGGTGATGGCGTCGCCCACCGGGCCCCAGGCCAGGCCGAACAGCACGCCCATGGCGGTGCCGATGAAGGCCATGATGATCGGCACCAGACGGCGGCCGTTGAAGAAGCCGAGCCAGTCCACCAGCTTGGTGCGGTGGAACCGCTGCCAGACCACGGCGGATATCAGGCCCATGATGATGCCGCCGAAGACCTTGGGGTCGTTGTACGTGGCGGCGACGTCGGCACCCTTGGTGATCTTCGCCTCGGTGACCGGGAACGCGGTCAGGACGTTCTTGTACACGAGGAAGCCGACGAGGGCGGCGAGGGCCGTGGAGCCGTCCGCCTTCTTCGCGAAGCCGATCGCCACACCGATGCAGAACAGCA
The DNA here is from genome assembly GCF_009755605.1 of Streptomyces typhae. Lineage (GTDB taxonomy): Bacteria > Actinomycetota > Actinomycetes > Streptomycetales > Streptomycetaceae > Streptomyces > Streptomyces typhae. The sequence continues at coordinate 367,864 of NZ_WPNZ01000003.1, read as the reverse complement.
GCGGCATGTTGGCGAACACCGCGTCACCGGCGGTGGCGAAGACCGTGGCGACCTTGCCCCAGCCGAGACCGTCCTTGCCGAAGACGTCGTCCTGGCCCAGACGCAGCAGGATGCCCGCCGCGGGCAGCACCGCGATGGGCAGCTGCAGGCTGCGGCCCACTTTCTGCAGGCCCTGCAACAGACCGGAGCCCCGCTTCTTTGCGGGCGCCGCCGAGGTGGTGGCGGTACTCATGACTTCCTCCATGTGCGGGCGCTGCCAAGGGGGACAGAGGTGGGGGTGACAGCAGCCAGGTGGTCTACACCACTGAGTGGTGTAGACCTGTTGTAACACGGTCAAGGCGACATAAGGAACCCGTGATTCCTGTGGGGTCGGCCATAACGCCCCAAGTACGTCGAAAAGCCCCCGGACCATGGGGTCCGAGGGCCTCTCGAAGGGTATCGCGGAGGTTCCGCTTCCGGGGCGGGGCCCCGGTCTATGCCTTGGTCTGCTCCTTGTCCAACTCCTCGGCCACATCTTCCGGTTCGCGTCCCGGGGTGGCCAGGTCGAACTTCTTGATCACGAATAGGAACAAGAAGTAGTAAACCACCGCAAAGGCGAGGCCGATTGGGATGATCAACCAAGGCTTTGTGGCCAGACTCCAGTTGATGACGTAGTCGATCAGGCCCGCGGAGAAGCTGAAGCCGTCCTTGACGCCGAGTGCCCAGGTCACCGCCATGGAGACACCGGTGAGGACCGCGTGGATCGCGAACAGGGCGGGCGCGATGAACAGGAAGGAGTACTCGATCGGCTCGGTGATGCCGGTGACGAACGAGGTCAGGCCGACCGAGAGCATCATGCCGCCGACCACCTTGCGGCGCTCCGGGCGGGCCGCGTGGGTGATCGCCAGGGCCGCGGCGGGCAGCGCGAACATCATGATCGGGAAGAAGCCCGAGGTGAACTGCCCGGCCGTGGGGTCCCCGGCCAGGAAGCGGTTGATGTCGCCGTGCACGACCGTGCCGTCCGCCTTGGTGTAGTCCCCGAACTGGAACCAGACGAAGGTGTTCAGGAACTGGTGCAGGCCCACGGTGAGCAGCGCCCTGTTGGCCACGCCGAAGATCCCCGAGCCCAGCCAGCCGAGGTCCACCAGCCACTTGGAGAAGCTGGTGAGGCCGTCACCGATGGGCGGCCAGACCCAGACGCACAGGCCCGCGAAGACCAGGCCGACGAACGCCATGATGATGGGGACGAGCCGCCTGCCGTTGAAGAAGCCCAGCCAGTCGACCAGCTTCACCCGGTGGTAGCGCTGCCAGAGCCAGGCGGCGAGCAGACCCATGACGATGCCGCCGAAGACGCCTGGATTCTGGTACGCGGCCTGCGCCGGGGTGCCGTCCTCGGCTACACACACCCCGCTCCACATACCGGCCCCGGCGAATTCCGCGCCCGCCGGGCAGTCCTCGGGGAAGGCACGCAGCACCGCGTAGTAGACGAGGAAGCCCGCCACCGCGGCGAGGGCGGTGGAGCCGTCCGCCTTCTTCGCCATGCCGATCGCGACACCGACGCAGAACAGCAGGGGCAGGCCGAGCGAGGAGTCGAGCAGGGCGCCGCCCGCCGCCGCGAAGACCTTGGCCACATTGGTCCAGCCCAGGCCGTCGTCCCCGAAGACGTCCGGCTGGCCGAGCCGGTTCAGGATGCCGGCGGCGGGCAGGACCGCGATGGGCAGCTGAAGGCTGCGGCCCATCTTCTGAAGGCCCTGGAAAAGGCCGTTCCACCATCTCTTCTGCGGAACCTCGGCGGCAGCGGAACTCATCGGCGTTCCTCCCGGAACAAGGCGGGTTTGGCGGTCGTCGAAAACTGGTGTAGACCAGTTGCGGACGGGTATACGGCAACCCCCACAAAGGGCCGCACCTTGATCGTCATGATGGGGTGTACATGCTGTGACCGCCCGCGAAGATGGGCCAACCGTGCGTTACCGTGACAAAGCGGACCTACGGTGTCGTGGCCGCGTCCTTTTCAGAGCAGGGAGAAACACCATGGCCAGCAAGGCTGAGAAGATCGTTGCCGGGCTCGGCGGCATCGACAACATCGAAGAGGTCGAGGGCTGCATCACCCGCCTCCGCACGGAGGTCAAGGACCCGGGCCTGGTCGACGAGGCGGCCCTGAAGGCCGCGGGCGCGCACGGCGTCGTCAAGATGGGCACCGCGATCCAGGTCGTCATCGGCACGGACGCCGACCCGATCGCCGCGGACATCGAAGACCTCATGTGACGAGGCGCCGGCCGAGCGACGTACGAGGGCCCCGTTCCGACTGCCGGAACGGGGCCCTCGCGCTAGTGGCGCCGTCGATCGCGCCGCGCGCTCGTCCTCGATCGCCGGACGGGCTTCCACTGTCTGCGGGAAGGCCAGGATCACCGCCAGGCTAGGCTCGACGCCATGTCTCGATTCGACGGCCGTACTCCCGAACAACTCCGCCCGGTCACCATTGAGCGTGGCTGGAGCAAGCACGCAGAGGGCTCCGTCCTCGTCTCCTTCGGCGACACCAAGGTCTTCTGCACGGCATCCGTCACGGAGGGCGTGCCCCGCTGGCGCAAGGGCAGCGGCGAGGGGTGGGTCACCGCCGAGTACTCGATGCTGCCGCGCTCCACCAACACCCGCGGCGACCGCGAGTCCGTACGCGGCAAGATCGGTGGCCGTACGCACGAGATCTCCCGCCTGATCGGCCGCAGCCTGCGCGCCGTCATCGACTACAAGGCCCTCGGCGAGAACACCATCGTCCTGGACTGCGACGTCCTCCAGGCCGACGGCGGCACCCGCACCGCGGCCATCACCGGCGCGTACGTCGCCCTCGCCGACGCCGTCGCCTGGGCCCAGGGCAGGAAGCTGGTCAAGGCCGGCCGCAAGCCGCTCACCGGCACCGTCAGCGCCGTCTCCGTCGGCATCGTCGGCGGCGTGCCGCTGCTCGACCTCGCGTACGAGGAGGACGTGAAGGCCGACACCGACATGAACGTCGTGTGCACCGGCGACGGCCGCTTCGTCGAGGTGCAGGGCACGGCCGAGGCCGAGCCGTTCGACCGCGCGGAGCTCGACGCGCTGCTCGACCTCGCGGTCGGCGGCTGCACGCAGCTCGCGGCGCTCCAGCGTGAGGCGCTCGAAGCGGTCAAGTAGGGCGCGGCTGCCGAGCGGCGCGACGCGGGCCATGGAGAGCGAAGCGGCCAGGGCGAGCGACGCGGCCGAGGAGACCGAAGCGGCCAAGTGGCACGCGGTACGGGCCACTTGCGGTTGGTTGCTGTGAGCAAGGGAAGCAACCTTCGGGGCCCGGACGGGCGTTCTTACCGATGCGGGCGTACGGGCCAAGCCGTACGCCCGCCCGCACCGGGGAGGGAATCACGCATGGCCGCGCGCCACCGCCGTACCGCTACCGCCATCATCACCGCTCTGATCGCCGTTCCGGCGGGCGTCGGCCTCGTGGGCTGCGACCCCGTCGACAAGGCCGTCGACTGCGTCAAGACGGCCGACGCCATCCACGACAACGTCGACGAGATGCAGGAGGCGGCCCAGGACGCCGCCATGAACCCGTCGAAGGCGGACAAGTCGCTCGACGACATCGAGGACAACCTCGACGAGATCCGCGACAAGTCCGACGACGCCGACGTCGACAAGGCCATCGACCATCTGGAGAAGGCCGTCGACAACGTCCGCGCGGCCTCCGACGGCGGCGACAAGACCCCCGACCTCAGCCCGGCCGTCGACGCGGCCAAGGAGCTGACCAAGGTCTGCACCGACTGACCACCCGGGACCCGGACCCCTGTCACGCCGACGGGACGCCGCCAGGCACGCCCCGGCGGGTGCCGGCAGGCAGGACACCGGCGGGGCGGGACCAGGCGGAATACTGGTCCCATGACCCGCCTCATCCTCGCCACCCGTAACGCCGGCAAGCTCACCGAGCTGAAGGCGATCCTCGCCGACGCCGGACTCGACCACGAGCTCGTCGGCGCCGACGCCTACCCCGAGGTCCCCGACGTCAAGGAGACCGGGGTCACCTTCGCCGAGAACGCCCTGCTCAAGGCGCACGCGCTCGCTCAGGCCACCGGTCTGCCCGCCGTCGCCGACGACTCGGGCCTGTGTGTCGACGTGCTCGGCGGCGCCCCCGGCATCTTCTCCGCGCGCTGGGCGGGCCGGCACGGCGACGACCGCGCCAACCTCGACCTGCTGCTCGCCCAGCTCGGTGACATCGACGATCCGCACCGCGGTGCCCACTTCGCGTGCGCGGCGGCCCTCGCGCTGCCCGACGGCACCGAGCGGGTCGTCGAGGGCCGCCTCCTCGGCACCCTCCGGCACACCCCCGCGGGCACCGGCGGCTTCGGCTACGACCCGATCCTCCAGCCTGAGGGCGACACCCGTACCTGCGCCGAGCTGACGGCGGCGGAGAAGAACGCGATCAGCCACCGCGGCAAGGCGTTCCGCGCGCTGGCCCCGGTGGTGCGGGAACTGCTCGGCTGAGCGGGCGAAGGCCAGGACCGGCACCGCGACGACGAAGGGCGCCCCGGTACGGAGCGCCCTTCTTGTCGTCGTGCGGCCGGAGGGACTCGAACCCTCACGGGAGTTACCCCACTGGGACCTAAACCCAGCGTGACTGCCAGTTCCACCACGGCCGCGTGCCGGGCCCATCGTAATGGCCGCCCGGCCGCGGCTGCCCGGGGAGTCAGAACTTCGGGAGCGTGGCCTGCGCCTCCACCAGCTCGGCGGCCTCCTCCTTGCTCTCCACCGACGGCGGGGAGCCGCTGAGGGGCTGCTGAGCGGTCTCCTTCAGGCAGGCCACCGCGACGATGCCGACGAGCGCGGCCGCCATCGCGTAGTACGCGGGCATCATGTCGGAGCCCGTGACGCTGATCAGCGCGGTGATGACCAGCGGCGCCGTGCCGCCGAACAGCGACGCGGAGAGGTTGTAGCCGACCGAGAGCGAGCCGTACCGCACCGGCGTCGGGAACAGCGCGGGGAGCGTCGCGGACATCGTGCCGAGCAGACACACCAGCGAGAGGCCGAGCATCAGCATGCCCGCGGAGACGGCGACCAGGGCGCCCTGCTTGATCAGCAGGAAGGCCGGGACCGACAGGACGAAGAAGCCGATCATGCCCGCCATCAGGAGCGGCTTGCGGCCGTAGCGGTCCGACAGGACACCGACCCGGTTGATCACCAGCATCAGGACCAGCATGGTGACGATGAGGATCACCAGGCCGTGGGTGTCGTCGTAGCCCATCTCGTCGGTGAGATACGTCGGCATGTACGACAGGAGCATGTAGTCGGTGATGTTGTACGCGCCGACCAGGGCGATGCACAGGATCAGCGTCGGCCAGTACTCGCGGAAGATCTTCGCGAGGTCGCCCTTGGCGGACGTCTCGACGGCGGAGGCCGCCTCGGTCGCCGAGTGGTACGACTGGTCCTCCAGCTTCTGGAACGCCGGGGTCTCGTCCAGGCGCAGCCGCAGATACAGACCGACCAGGCCGAGCGGGCCCGCGACCAGGAACGGGATGCGCCAGCCCCACGCCTCCATGGCGCCGTCGTCGAGCAGCGTGGTCAGGATGGTGACCAGACCGGCCGCGCCGACGTAACCGGCGAGCGTGCCGAACTCCAGGAAGCTGCCGAAGAAGCCGCGGCGCTTGTCCGGCGCGTACTCGGCGATGAACGTGGAGGCACCGCCGTACTCGCCGCCGGTGGAGAAGCCCTGCACCAGGCGGAAGAAGATCAGCAGCACCGGCGCCCAGAAGCCGATGGTGGCGTAGCTCGGGATGAGGCCGATGGCGAAGGTGCCGATCGCCATGAGGATCATCGTCAGGGCGAGGACCTTCTTGCGGCCCAGCTTGTCGCCCATCGGGCCGAACACCATGCCGCCGACCGGCCGCACCAGGAACGACACGGCGAAGGTGGCGAACGAGGAGAGCAGCTGGGCCGTGTCGTTTCCCGACGGGAAGAAGACATGACCGATGGTGACGGCCAGATAGCTGTAGATGCCGAAGTCGAACCACTCCATGGCGTTGCCGAGCGAGGCCGCCTTCACCGCCCTGCGCACCGCCGCCTCGTCGGTCACCGTGATGTCGGTGCGCCGCAGGGGCGGGTTCCGGCGCCGTCTGACCGCGCGGAACAGGGTGCGGTGACGTTTCACCGCCTCGGGGTCGGCGCCGGGGTGCGCGGCGGCCTCGGGGTCGGCCTGGTGACTGCTGGCCGCCATGGAGCTGGTCCTTTCGCTGCGGGGTGATTCCCGGGGTCCCTGTCGGAGAGTGTCGGACAGAGCCCCTGGCATCACTTGCTCGAACTCCGCGATCGCAAACGGAAGCCCCCCGAGAGGGGGCGTTCGTCACATGTGCGTCCACGCAGGTGAGCCCGCGGGCGGCCGGGCCAGGCCCCGGCCAGGTCCCGGCCGGATCCCGGTCCAGGACGGGCCCGGATCCCGGTCCAGGACGGGACCGGGTCCGGGACCTGGACCCGGGTCTCAGACCCCCAGATCCCTGATGATCTTCGCTACGTGCCCGGTCGCCTTGACGTTGTAGAAGGCGTGCTCCACCTTGCCCTCCTCGTCCACGACGACGGTGGAGCGGATCACTCCGGTCACCGTCTTGCCGTACAGCTTCTTCTCGCCGAAGGCGCCGTACGCCTCAAGGGTCTCCTTGGACGGATCGCCCACCAGCGCGACCTTCAGGTTCTCCTTCTCGCGGAACTTCGCGAGCTTCTCCGGCTTGTCGGGGGAGACCCCGATGACGTCGTAGCCCGCGGCGGCGAGCACGTCCAGGTTGTCGGTGAAGTCGCAGGCCTGCTTGGTGCAGCCCGGGGTGAGCGCCGCGGGGTAGAAGTACACGATGACCTTGCGGCCCTTGTGGTCCGCCAGGGAGACCTCCGCGCCGTCGGCGTCGGGCAGGGTGAAGGCGGGGGCGGTGTCCCCGGGCTGGAGTCGCTCGCTCATTTCCGGTCTCCTCGCACGGCGCGCACGGGGGCGCACACGCATAGGGGTGTGGTGACGGAGTCGAGCGTAATAGGGGTGCCGCAGGGTGCGGCGCGGGCGAAGCTGACAGACTGTGGAACGACCAGTGCACGTCACACACCCACGGAGGCAGCCCGGTGTCGGATGCGGATGCCAGGACCCCTGCGCAGATCGAGGCGGACATCAAGCGCCGGCGCGACCAGCTCGCCGAAACCCTCGACGAGATCGGGGTGCGGGTCCACCCGAAGACGATCGTCGGCGACGCCAGGGCCAAGGTCGCCTCGAAGGTGGACCACACGCTCGGCCGCGCCTACGTCGGGGCGAACCGTCTCGTCTCCGACGTGAAGGGCCAGCTCGTCGCGGAGAACGGCGAGCCGCGCCTGGAGCGGATCGTGCCCGTGGCCCTGCTCGTGGTGGGCGTGGTCGGGCTGCTCGCGGTCGGCACCAAGCGCCGCAAGGCCTGACCCGGGGGCGTACAGGGCGCGTGCGGGCAGGTAGGTTCGGGGCGTGAGCGCCAAGACATCTGAACCAAGCACCCACGACGACAAGCTGCCGATCCGGATGCTGCACGACCGCGTGCTCGTGCGCCAGGACACCGCGGAGGGCGAGCGGCGCTCCGGCGGCGGCATCCTGATCCCCGCGACCGCGGCCGTCGGCAAGCGGCTCGCCTGGGCCGAGGTCGTCGCCGTGGGCCAGAACGTGCGCACGGTGGAGCCGGGCGACCGCGTCCTGTACGACCCGGAGGACCGGGCCGAGGTCGAGGTGCGGGGCGTGGCGTACGTCCTGATGCGCGAGCGCGATCTGCACGCCGTGGCGGCGGACCGCTTCGAGGGCTCCGAGGACTCGACCGGCCTGTACCTGTAGCGCGGAGGCCAGTGCCTGCGGCGCAGAGCCCGTACCTGCCGGGCAGGGGGCCGGGCCCTACCTGCGGCGCAGGAACCCGCGGCGAACGGCCCATGGGGCTGGTGACCATCGTCACCAGCCCTTTCTCCATGCCTCTTGCTACCGTGGAAGCACCCGACGAGACGCGCCGTACCGGGATCCGCAAAGACGACGCACCCCCTGAAGTCCCACTTTTCGGAGGTGCCGTCATGGCCTGGGTCCTGCTTGTCGTCGCCGGTCTGCTGGAAGTCGGCTGGTCGATCGGCATGAAGTTCACCGAGGGCTTCACCCGCCTGTGGCCGAGCGTGTTCACCGGCGCGGGCATCGTCGCCAGCATGGTGCTGCTCTCGTACGCCGCCAAGACCCTGCCCATCGGCACGGCCTACGGCGTGTGGGTCGGCATCGGCGCGGCCGGTGCCGCGGTGGTCGGGATGGTCGCGCTCGGCGAACCCACCACCGCGGCCAGGATCTTCTTCGTCTGTCTGCTGCTGGTGGCCGTCGTGGGCCTGAAGGCCACCAGCGGCCACTGACGGCGCGCCCCGCGGGGCGGGCGGGTCAGTCCCGCCCGCCCCGCCCGGTCGTCGTCCCCTGCGTGAGCCCGCCGAGGGCGCCCTGGCTCTGGCCGCCGCCGTCGGCCGCACCGCCGTCCGCGGCACCCCCGTCGGCCGCGCCGCCCTGGGCCCCGCCGCCGGTCGGCCCCTCGGTCTGCCCCTGCGTGGGGCCCTGGGTCTGCCCCTGGTCCTGGCCCTCGGTCTGGCCGCCCTGGGCCGGGCCGCCGGTCGGACCCTGGTTCTGTCCCTGGGTCTGGCCGCCCTGGCCGGGGCCGCCCTGACCGCCCTGGTCGGTGCCGCCGTCCGTGGTGGCGCCACCGTCGGCGGTGCCCCCGTCGGTGCCGTCCGTGCCGCCGTCGGTCCCGTCCGTCGTGCCGCCGGTGTCCTCGTCGGTGCCGGGGTCCTCGGGGGGCTCCGACGGGTCGGGCGGCGGCACATCGGCGCCGGCTTCCAGCTCCAGGTCGAAGTCCTTGACGGGCTTGCCCTTCAGGGCCTCCTTGGTGAACTGCGCCCAGATCTTCGCCGGGTAGCCGCCGCCGTTGATGCGCGCCTCGCCGAGCGCCCCGTACAGCGGTGTCTGCTTGGCCGTCTCCGGGTCCGCGCCCATGATGGCCACGACCGTCGCCAGGTCCGGGGTGTAGCCGGCGAACCAGGCCGCCTTGTCCTCCTCCGCCGTACCGGTCTTGCCGGCCGCCGGGCGGCCCGCGGCGAGCGCCGCCGTGCCGGTGCCGGAGTCGACGACGCTGCGCAGGACGGAGGTCGTGGTGTCGGCGGCCTCCCGGCTCACCGCCGTCTTCTCGCCCCGCTCCGGCAGCGTGACCTCCTCACCGTTCTTGGTGACCTTCTCGACCATCGTGTACGAGCCGTGCTGGCCGTGGTTGGCGAGCGTCGCGTAGGCCTGCGTCATGTCGAGCACGGACGCCGTGGCCGTGCCGAGCGCGATGGACGGCGACGCGTACATGTCCCGGGTCTTCTCCGGTACGCCGAGCGCGACCGCGGTGTCCTTGACCTGCTTGGAGCCGACGTCGACGGCCATCTGCGCGTACACCGAGTTCACCGACTTGTCGGTGGCCTCGCGCACGGTGATGTCGCCGTACATGCCGTCGTCCTCGTTGGCGGGCGCGTACGTGCCGCCGTCCCAGCCCACCACGGGACGCTTGTTGTTGCCGTCGTAGACGGTGTTCGGCGTGATCGTCTGACCGGCCTGGGTCACCGAGTCGTTCTGCACGGCCGAGGTGAACACGAACGGCTTGAAGGTCGAACCGACCTGGTAGTCGCGGCGGGTCGCGTTGTTGACGAACTGCTTGGTGTAGTCGATGCCGCCGTACATCGCGACGACCTTGCCGGTCGCCGGGTCCACGGAGGCGCCGCCCACCCGCACGTTCCGGTCGATCTTGCGGGCCTTCTTGTCGACCTTCGACATCACCTGGTCGTCGACGGCCTCCACGAACGCGTCCTGCCGGGGCTTCTGCAGGGTCGTCGTGATGCGGTAGCCGCCCTTGTGGAGGTCGTTCTCCTCGATGATCCGGTTGTCGATGAGGTAGTCCTCGACGGCCTTGACCACATAGCCGCGCTGCCCGGACAGGTCCTGGTTGCCCTTGGCCTGCTTCGGCATCGGGAACTTCTGCTGCCGCTCGGAGGCGGGCAGCCAGCCCTCCTTGACCATGCCGCCCAGGACGTAGTTCCAGCGGCCCATGGCGTTCGGCTTGTTCTCCGGGTGGGCCGACACGTCGTAGGCGTTCGGGGCGTTCACCAGCGTCGCGAGGTAGGCGCCCTGGCCGACGGTGAGGTCCTCGACGTCCTTGCCGTAGTACGCCTGGGCGGCGGCCTGCACGCCGTAGGCGTTGCGGCCGAAGTAGCTGGTGTTGAGGTAGCCCTCCAGGATGTCGTCCTTGCTCACCTCGCGGTCCAGCTTGATCGCGATGAAGAACTCCTTCACCTTGCGGGTGACGGTCTGCTCCTGGCCCAGGTAGTAGTTCTTCACGTACTGCTGCGTGATCGTCGAGCCGGACTGCTTGCCCTTGCCGGTGACGGTGTTGTACGCGGCGCGGAGCATCGCCTTCGGGTCGACGGCGGACTCCCCGTAGAAGTCCCGGTCCTCGGCCGCGAGCACGGCGTGCTGCACATGCTTGGGGACCTTGGACAGCGGGACGTTCTCGCGGTTCATGCCCTTGCTGTCGTCCCGGGCCAGTTCGGTGCCGTCGGCGTACAGATAGACGTTGGCCTGCTTGGTGGCCGTGGCGTTGGCGGGCGGGATGTCGATGAGCAGATAGCCCGCGGTGAACGCGCCCACGCACAGCAGGACCACGAAGAGGAACCCGCCGAGGACCATGCGCCAGGTCGGGAAGAGCCGCCGCCAGCCCTTGCGCTTGGGCCGCTTCTTCTTGGCCTTCTTGCCGTCGGTGCCCTTCTCGCCGGGTGCGCCGGGTACGGGGGCCTCGGCGGCGGAGGCGGCCGCGGTGCCGGTGGGGCCGCCCTCCGGGTCGCGGGGCGCCCACGCCGGGACTCGCTGGCCCTTGCCGCCGCCACTCCCGCTCCCGCTGCCGCCGGAGACGGGCCGGAGCTGCTGGGTGGCGGGGTCGGGCGCACCCCCGGCCGCGGAGCCCGCCGCACCTGCCGCACCCGCACCGCCCTTCCCGCCCTTCCCGACGGGCCGGAGCTGCTGGGTGGCGGGGCCGTCCTTCGGGGCTGCGGGGCGGTTGCCCGGGGCCGGAGGGCGGTTGCCCGGAGCGGTGGGGCGGTTGCCCGGGGATGCCGGGCCCTGGCCCGGGGCTGCGGGGCGGTTGCCCGGGGATGCCGGACCTCGACCCGGGACCGCGGGGCCCTGGCCCGAGGCCGCGGGGCGGTTGCCCGGGGTCGTGGGGCCGTTGCCCGGTCCCGTCGGACGGCCCTGCGGGGCGGTGGGGCCCTGAGCGGGGTCACTCGGCCGAGGGGCCCTGCCGGCGGGGCCGGAGGCCGGCCCGTCCTGGCGGGCGGCGGGTTCCCCTCGCCGGGCGGCGGGCTCTTCCTTCCCGTCGCCCGACTGCCGCTGTGGCTCGTCGCTGCTCATGTCTCGCGGAACTCCCGGTTCGCGTTCGCGTCGTACATCTCGTACACCTCGTACATCCAGCACGCCTCGTACGACCCATTGCACACTGTCACCGCACGCCTCTCAGACCAGACGCACCGCACCCGAAAATGCCTGGCACGGGCGGCCCCGTCCGCACTAGGCTCCTGCGCTTCGGTCCGGAACGGACCCGGGCGCGGTGGCCTGGAGCGGGACGGGACTCTCTGAAAGGGATGTGCGTGAGATCAGGACGGTTCCGCCTGTACGAGGCCGTCGCCGCGGGCAGTTTCCGGCGATATGCCACGTACCGGATCGCGACCTTGGCCGGTGTCTTCACCAACACTGTCTTCGGAGTGATCCTGACCTACACCTATATTGCCCTGTGGGACGAGAAGCCTGGACTTGGAGGATACGACCAGGCGGAGGCTCTCACGTACGTGTGGATCGGGCAGGCGCTCCTGACCACGGTCGCGGTGATGGGCGGCGGCTTCGAGGACGAGCTGATGACGCGCATCCGCACCGGCGACGTAGCCATCGACCTGTACCGCCCCGCCGACCTCCAGGCCTGGTGGCTGGCCGGGGACCTGGGCCGGGCCGCGTTCCAGCTGCTCGCGCGGGGTGTGGCGCCGATGGTCTTCGGCGGGATCTTCTTCTCCCTGGCACTGCCCGGCGACGCGTTGACATGGCTCGCGGCGACGGTCGCCGTACTGCTCGGGGTGCTCGTCAGCTTCGCGCTGCGGTTCCTGGTGGCGCTCAGCGCCTTCTGGCTCATCGACGGCGCGGGTGTGGCGCAGATCGCGTGGCTGGCGAGCATGTTCTTCTCCGGGATGCTGCTCCCGCTGAACGTCTTCCCGGGGGCGCTCGGCGAGATCGCCCGCGCCCTGCCGTGGTCGGCGCTGATGCAGGTGCCCGCCGACGTCTTCCTCGGCAAGCACACGGGCGCGGACCTGCTCGCCACGTACGCGTTCCAGGCGGGCTGGGCCGCCGTGCTGCTCGCGGGCGGGCGGCTGCTCCAGTCCGTGGCGACCCGCAGGGTGGTGGTGCAGGGTGGCTGAGCGGCTGCGGCAGCACGACACGCGGCAGGAGGCCGGGGCGGCGGCCGGGGACGTGCCCCGGGAGGCGCCGTCCGGCCTGCGCGACGGCACCCCCGAAGGGCCGCTGACCCGGGCCCTGGACGGCCTGCGCGCCTACCGGATGATCAGCGCGATGTGGATCCGCTCCACGATGGCCTACCGGGCGTCGTTCGCCATGACGACCTTCGGCAACTTCGCGGCCACGGTGCTCGACTTCGTCGCGATCCTCCTGATGTTCTCCCAGGTCGACGCGCTCGGCGGCTACGGTCTCGCCGAGGTCGCCTTCCTGTACGGGGCGGCGAGCACCGCCTTCGGCCTCGCCGACCTCGCCATCGGCTCCATGGACCGGCTCGGCAGGCGGGTGCGCGACGGCACCCTGGACACCCTTCTGGTGCGCCCCGCTCCGGTCCTCGCGCAGGTCGCCGCGGACCGGTTCGCGCTCAGGCGCCTCGGCCGGGTGACGCAGGGCCTGCTGATCCTCGGGTACGCCCTGTTCGCCGTGGACATCGCCTGGACGCCGCTCAAGGTCCTGATGATCCCGCTGATGGTGGTGAGCGGAGCGGCCATCTTCGCGGCGGTCTTCGTCGCGGGCGCGGCCTTCCAGTTCGTCGCCCAGGACGCCTCCGAGGTGCAGAACGCGTTCACCTACGGCGGCAACACGCTCCTCCAGTACCCGCCGACCGTCTTCGGCAAGGACATGGTGCGCGGCGCCACCTTCCTGGTGCCCATCGCCTTCGTCAACTGGCTGCCCGGCCTGTACGTGCTCGGGCGCCCCTATCCGCTCGCCCTGCCGACGTGGGCGGCCTTCACGCCGCCGCTGGTGGCCGTCGCGTGCTGCGCGCTCGCCGGTCTCGCGTGGCGTGCGGGGCTCCGCTCGTACCGCAGCACAGGAAGCTGACCTCACCATGACCACCGCTGAGCACACCACCGACATCGACGACGGGCCGGACGCCGGCTTCATCGCGCTGGACGGCGTCGAGAAGGTCTTCGACGTACGCAGGAAGACCGGCTTCCTGCGCCGGGAGCGGCACCAGGTGCGGGCCGTGGACGGGATCACCTTCCGGGTGCGGCGCGGCGAGATGGTCGGCTACATCGGCCCGAACGGCGCCGGGAAGTCCACCACGATCAAGATGCTGACCGGCATCCTCACGCCGAGCGGGGGCCGCCTGCGGGTCGCGGGCATCGACCCGGCGCGCGAGCGCACCCGCCTCGCGCGCCGGATCGGCGTGGTCTTCGGACAGCGCACCACACTGTGGTGGGACCTGCCGCTCATCGACTCGTACCGCCTGATGCACCGCATGTACCGCATCCCGGACCGCCGCTACGCCGAGAACCTGGACCGCTGCGTCCAACTCCTGGACCTGGCCGACCTCCTGGACGTGCCCGTGCGCCAGCTCTCGCTCGGGCAGCGGATGCGCGGCGACATCGCGGCGGCGCTTCTGCACGACCCGGAGGTGCTGTACCTGGACGAGCCGACGATCGGCCTGGACGTGGTCAGCAAGGCGAAGGTACGGGAGTTCCTGCGCGACTTGAACGCGGAAGCCGGTACCACCGTGCTCCTGACCACCCACGACCTCACCGACATCGAGCAGCTGTGCCGCCGCGTCATGGTCATCGACCACGGGCGGCTGATGTACGACGGCCCGCTGGACGGTCTGCACGAGGTGGGCGAGAGCGAACGCACGCTCGTCGTCGATCTGGAACGTGAACTTCCGCCCCTGGAGGTCGAGTCGGCGCGGGTCGTGAAGGTGGAGGGCCCGCGGCAGTGGCTGGCGTTCCCGGCCGCCGCGTCGGCGGCGCCGCTCGTCGCCGCGGTCGCGGCGCGCTATCCGCTGGTGGACCTGTCCGTGCGCGAACCCGACATCGAAGCCGTCATTGCCAAGATGTACGCGGACCGGGTGACCTCGTAGGCTGCGGACATGACGGACGCCGAGCCCACGCCGCCGCGCCCCGCAGACGGGCCGGACCCTTCCACCCCTGCCGCCCCGGGTGCCGCGGCCCCGACCCCCGCGGCGCCGGGGTCGGCCGAGCCGGTCCCCGCCGCTCCGGGATCGGCCGAGCTGAGCCACGACCGGCTGCGGGCCTCCGACGCGGACCGCGAGAAGGTCGCCGACGCGCTCCGCGAGGCGCTCGCGGAAGGGCGCCTGGACATGGAGGAGTTCGGCGAACGCCTGGACGCGGCCTACCGGGCCCGCACCTACGGCGAGCTGACGCCCCTCACCCGTGACCTCCCGGCGGCCCTGCAACCGGGCCCCAGGGTCCCCATGACCAAGCGGACCCCGGGCGACGACGACTCCCTGGAGATCGACTGGTCCGAGCGGATCGTCGGCGGCGAGCCCTCGTCCGGCGGGGCGGTCGCCTTCTGGGGCGGGTTCAACCGCAAGGGCGGCTGGACGGTCGGGCGCCTGTTCACGTCGTTCGCGATGTGGGGCGGCGGCGAGATCGATTTGCGCGAGGCCCGCTTCGCCGACCGGGACGTGGTCATCCGGTGCTTCGCGATCATGGGCGGTATCCATGTCACCGTACCGCCGGAGCTGAACGTCACCGTCAAGGGCTTCGGCATCATGGGCGGCTTCGACGACGACGCGACGGGTGTGGGCACGCCCGGTTCGCCCCGCGTGGTCGTCACCGGGTTCGCGCTGATGGGCGGGGTGGGGGTGGAGCGGAAGCTGCGCAAGCAGGAGCGGGCGCGCCTGAAGGCGGAGCGCAAGGCGCTGCACGAGCAGCGCCGCGAGGAGCGGCGCCGTCTGCACTGACCGTGCCGGGGGCCGTGGCCGGGCGGGAGCAAGCCCGTCCGGCGCTTGAGGACGAGGCCGCAGGCCGATCGGCCTGCGGCCGCAGCTTGGGCTGACGGAGCGGCTTGGGCTGACGGAGCAGCTCGGGCTGACGGAGCGGCTAGGGCGTCGCGTCCTGCGGCTGTAGCTGCGCGTCCCGCGGCTAGAGCGCCGCGTCCGTCGATCCCCGCAGGTCGGACGGGGTGAACGTGTGCGCCATGCGCCGGAACCCCTCATCGCTGGGGTGCAGATGGTCCCCGGAGTCGTACCGGTCGAGCAGCGCCCGCGGGTCGTAGGGGTCGCGCAGCGCCTTGTCGAAGTCGGCGACCTCGTCGAAGACCTTCCCGGAGCGGATCTCCGCGTTGACGGCCTGCCGCACGCGTTCGAGCGCGGGCGTGTACCCGCGGTGCCCGCCGAAGGGCATGAGCGTCGCCCCGACCACCCGCAGCCCCCGCGTGTGCGCCTGCCGGGTCAGCTCGCGCAGCCCGTCGGCGATGCGGTCGGCGTCGGTCTCCTGGCCGCGCAGGATGTCGTTGATGCCGAGGGCGATGACGACGGCCTTGACGCCGGCGCGGTTCAGCACGTCCCGGTCGAAGCGGGACAGGCCGCTCGGGTTGGCGCCGGGCCCGCGCGGTCCTGGCCGTCCGTCGGACAGCACGCGGTTGCCGCTGATGCCCTGGTTGACGACGCTGTAGCGCGGCGCGCCGGCCTCGTCGCGCAGCCGGGCGGCGAGCCCGTCGGTCCAGCGGCGGTTGGCGCCCATGGTGGAGGAGATGCCGTCGGTGATGGAGTCGCCGATGACGACGACGGTGCCGTCGGTCTCGCTGCTGAGCACGTCGACGGCGGAGAGGTAGCGCCAGTAGGGGGTCTGCTCCTGGTACGCGGCCCCGCTCGGGTCCTCGGTGTGGTCGCCGTCGGCGACGTACGAGATCTGCCGGGCGTGCGGGTGGTATGTGACCGGCCCCGAAGCGGCCGGGGAGTACGTCGTAACCAGCAGGTCGGTGTTCTGCGGCACCCGCAGCCCGGCGGCGTCGCTCACGATCTGCTGCCCCGGCGGGATCACCACCGAGGTGTCGCCGCGGAAGGTGAGGCGGCGCAGCGTGTCGACGGCGGCGGCCGGGTTGTTGGAGGCGGCGGCCACGGCCACGGAGGCGTGCGTGATGGTGAGCGGCTGGGTGCCGAACAGGTTCGACAGGGTGACGCGGGCCCGCTCGCCGCCGACGCTGGTGTGCACCACGTTGCGTACGGAGCGGCCCGCCATGCCCCGCTCCCCGGTGCCGGGTTCGGCGCCCGCGGGGGAGGCGGACCAGGTGCCGACCCAGGTGCCCGCGGAGGCCGGTGCCGCGGAGTTCCGCGGTCCGCCGGGGCCGGCGCTGAGCTGGTCCCTGTCGTCGTCGCCGGTGCCGTTGACACCGACGTATATGGCGGCCGAAACGACCACTATGACCGCGAGCAGGGCGGCCAGCAGTGCATAACCGTGACGCTTGGCCATGCGGGCTGTGTCTCCTCGGGAAGGGGGAGCCCGAGGCTCCGGTGTGAACACCCCATGATGCGTCATGGGCCGGGAGCGGGCCGACACTGCCCCCCTCTGCTCACTCAGACGCCGGGAACTTGTGGTTCGTTCCGGGAGTAGGAGAGGAAGAGACGACGCTCACGGGGTACGCGTACAAGGAAACGCACACGGGCTGACGAACTGCTGGAAAAGCCGTGAAAGCGTACAAAGCCGTAAACGCGTACGAAGCCGTGAACGCGTACGAATCAGACAGCGAAGACGAAGACGGGGCGCCAGGCATGGAGCGTACGAAGGCGGAGGGAGCTGGGGCTGGGGCGCCCGGCACCGGCGGTGATCCGGCGGGACCGGTCGGTCCCGGTGGTGGTCCGGTGGGCCCGGTCGGCACCGGCGGTGATCCGGCGGGGCCGGTCGGCCCCGGCGATGGTCCGATGGGCCCGCTCGGCCCCGGCGGGGGCGCTCCGGTCGGCCCCGGTGGCTTCAGCGAGGCCGACGCGGAGAAGCAGCGCGGCGTCCGCAGGATGAAGCTGACGGCGACGGGCCTGCTCCTCTTCGTAGCCGTCGTGTACGTCCTCGCGAAGTGGGCGCAGAACACCGGCGCCGGCGCCTGGGCCGGATATGTCGCGGCGGCGGCCGAGGCGGGCATGGTGGGCGCGCTCGCCGACTGGTTCGCGGTGACGGCGCTGTTCCGGCACCCGCTCGGCATCCCCATCCCGCACACGGCGATCATCCCCAGGAAGAAGGACCAACTGGGTGCCTCGCTCGGCGACTTCGTCGGGGGGAACTTCCTCTCCCGCGCGGTCGTGCGGCAGCGCCTGCGCGCGGTGGGCATCGGCAGCCGCCTCGGCACCTGGCTGGCCGAGCCGCAGCACGCCGACCGCGTGACCGCCGAGCTGGCCACCGCGCTGCGCGGCGCGCTCACCGTCCTGCGCGACTCGGACGTGCAGGCCGTCGTCGGCGAGGCCATCACGCGCCGCGCCGACGCCCAGGAGATCGCCCCCGGCATCGGCAAGATGCTGGAGAAGGTCGTCGCGGACGGCGGCCACCGGCGCGTCGTGGACCTGGTCTGCGTACGGGCGCACGACTGGCTGATCACGCACGCGGACTCGGTGATGGTCGCCGTACAGGGCGGCGCCCCCGGCTGGACCCCCCGTTTCGTCGACAAGAAGGTCGGCGAACGTGTCTACAAGGAACTGCTCCGCTTCGTCACCGAGATGCGCGACATGCCGGAGCACCCGGCCCGCGGCGCCCTGGACCGCTTCCTCACCGACTTCGCCTCCGACCTCCAGTCCGACACGGACACCCGCGCCCGCGTGGAGAACCTCAAGCGCGACGTCCTGGCCCGCCCCGAGGTCCAGGACCTGATCGCCTCCGCCTGGTCGGCCGTCCGCCAGATGATCGTGGCCGCCGCCGAGGACGAACGCAGCGAACTCCGCCTCCGCGTCCGCGCCGCCCTCCTCTCCCTCGGCCAACGCATGGCCACCGACACCCGCCTCCAGGAGAAGGTCGACGGCTGGGTCGAAGGCGCCGCGGTGTACGTCGTGACGACGTACCGAAACGAGATCACGTCCCTGATCACGGACACCGTCGCGGGCTGGGACGCCGAACACACCTCGAAGAAGATCGAGGCGCACATCGGGCGGGATCTGCAGTTCATCCGGATCAACGGGACTGTGGTGGGGGCGTTGGCGGGGTTGTTGATCTTTACGGTTTCTCGGGCGTTCGGGGGTTGACCGGGGTGCACCCTGGCTCAAGTCCCAGAACTTGGGAGCGCCCTCAAGAGCGCACGTGACCTTGCGGTGGGGTGGGCCTCGGGGCACGGCTCGCGAGCGACAGCATCGCCGCCGCCCCGCACAGCCCAGCCGTCCCCACCCACACCACGTCGTACGACCCGAACGCGTCCCGCGCCACGCCGCCCAGGAACGCCACGGCGCCCGCGCCCACCTGGTGGGCGGAGTTGACCCAGCCGAACACGACGGCGGCGTCGGCGCCGAAGTGGGCGCGGCACAGGGCGATCGTCGGTGGCACCGTCGCCACGTCGAGCAGGCCGAAGACGACGACGAAGGCGACGAGGGGCGGCTGCACTGTGGCGGTGAGCAGCAGCGGGAGGGCGAGCAGCGCCACCCCGCGCACCGCGAAGTACGCGGCGAGCAGCCGTCGCGGGTCACGGCGGTCGGTGAGCCAGCCGGAGGCCACCGTGCCCGCCACGTTGAAGATCCCGACGAGCGCGAGCAGCGAGGAGGCGGCGGTCGTCGCCATGCCGTGGTCGTGTGCGGCGGGTGTGAAGTGCGTCCACATCACCCCGTTCGTCGAGGCCCCGCAGATGGCGAAGGTCCCGGCGAGCAGCCAGAAGGGCCCGGTGCGGGCCGAGCGCAGCAGGACACGTACGGCTCGTCGTGCCGCTCCGGTGACCGGTGCGGGGCGGGGTACGGGCGCCGCGGCCCCGTACGGGCGCAGCCCCGCGTCCGCCGGGTGGTCGCGGAGCACCAGCCACACCAGGGGCCCGGTGAGCAGGGCCGCCCCCGCGAGCGTGAGGGTCGCGGACCGCCACCCGTACCGCCCGACGATCTCGGAGAGCACCGGCAGGAACACGAACTGCCCCACCACGCTCGCCGCCGTGAGCAGCCCTGTGACCAGGCCGCGCCGTGCCACGAACCACCGCTCGGTGACGACGGCCGCGAAGGCCATCGAGGTGGCGCCGCTGCCGAGGCCCACCAGTACGCCCCAGTAGAGCGCGAACTGCCAGGCCGCGGTCATCGCGGTCGCGGTCAGCACGGCTCCCGCGCCGACCAGGCCGAGGGCGCACGTCGTCACGTACCGCATGCCGAAGCGGTCCATCAGCGCCGCGGCGAACGGCGCGGTCGCCCCGTACACGACCATGTGCACCGCGCTCCCGACCCCGATGGCCCCGCGCGACCAGCCGTGCTCGGCGTGCAGCGGCCCGACGAGGAGTCCCGCGAGGGTGGTGAAGGTGCCCGCGGCGACGATCGCGAGGGCGGCGACGGCGGCGACCGTCCAGGGGGTCGTCCAGAGGGGTGTCCGGCGGGGCCGCCGGAGGGGCCTCCGGAGGGTGGCGGTCCTCCTTTCCGGGCCCGCTCCTGGGGTGGTTCGGGTGGTACCGGGGTCCGCACTCCTGCTCACTTCGGCGTTCGCATGTCGCATACGTCGAGCGTCCGCTCGGCTCATCGATCGCGACGAGTGGCCAGATGGCCAGGATGTGCAAGTATCTGGCCATGACGTCAGCGGGTGAGCAGGGGCTGGGCGGACGGAACGGGCCTCGTACGCGGCACGAGCGGCACGAACGGCACAAGCCGCACGAGCCCCACGAGCCGCAAACAGCACGGAAGACGCAGGGGACATGGGAGACGCAGGAGGCACGGGAGACGCAGGAGGCGCAGGAGGCGCCGGAGCGGTCCCGGCCCCGCCCCCGGTCCCGGCCCCGATCGCCCGCCACCGTCGCCGTCCTCGTACGCGACGGTGTCCTCCCGATGGAACTCGGCCTCGTCCACCAACTGTTCGGCAACGCCCGGGACGCCGCGGGCGCGCCGCTCTACCGGCCGCTGACCTGCGCGCTCACGCCGGGCATGGTGGACACGGACGCGGACTTCCCGATCCGGGCGGCGCACGGGCCCGAGGTCCTCGCGGAGGCGGACACGGTGATCGTGCCCGCGTCGCACCGCGAGGACGAGGCGCTGGGGCCCTCGGAACTGCCCGCTCCACTCGCCGCCGCGCTGGCGGCCGCCGCCGGGGCCCGCCGCGTCGCGTCGATCTGCACGGGCGCGTTCGTCCTGGCGGCGGCGGGCCTTTTGGACGGGCGCCGGGCGACGACGCACTGGCTGTCCGCGGACCTGTTCGCGCGTACCTTCCCGGCCGTCACGGTGGATCCGGATGTGCTGTACGTGGACGAGGGCGCCGTCCTGACGTCGGCGGGGGAAGCGGCCGGCGTCGACCTGTGCCTGCACATGATCCGCCGGGACCACGGGGCGGCGGTCGCGGCGGCGGTCGCGCGCCGCACGGTGGTACCGCCGCACCGGGAGGGCGGCCAGGCCCAGTACATCCAACGCCCGGTCACCGAACCCGCGTCGACATCGACGGGCGCGGCCCGGACCTGGGCGCTGACCCGCCTCGGCGACCCCCTGGCCCTCGCCGAACTCGCCTCACAGGCGTCGATGAGCGTACGCACCTTCAGCCGCCGCTTCCGCGACGAGACGGGATTGACCCCGGTGCAGTGGCTCACCCAGCGCCGCGTGGACCGCGCCCGCCAACTCCTGGAGGAGACCGACCACACGGTCGACCGCATCGCGGCGGAGTGCGGCTTCGGTACGGGGGCGTCGTTGCGGGCGCACTTCCAGGCGGGGGTGGGGGTGTCGCCCGGGGCTTATCGGGCGACGTTCCGGGGGCGGAGGTAGCCCGGGGCCCCGATCCCTTCCTACCGGAGCCAACTCCCCGCGCACGTTCGCGAGCCATCAGTCGCGGCGGTCGACCGCCACCCATGAGGCGAGCGCCACGCTCCCCGCCATGCCGAGCACGGCGGGCCAGGCACCGATTTTCTTGGCGAGCGGATGCGATCCGGCGAACCCGGCGACGTACGCTGCGCCGAGCGCAGCGGCCGTCTTCGCCCCGGCCTGCTGCCGCCACTGCTGCGCGGCGACAGCCCCGACAATGGCGAGCACGACTCCGCCGAGGGGGCGCTGCTTGGTGAAGCGGGCTACGGCGTAGCCGCCCACGAGTCCACCTGCGGCCACGAACGCCGTCGGCGTTTTCTTCATCATGCCCGTCTCACCACGTCGAGGAAGGTTCCGTCACTTCGATCTGAGCGTAACGCTCGGTCATTCGACGATGTGCACAGAGCCCGGTGCGAGCAGGCGAGTCCGTCACGTCTCCAGTACACGGAGTCAGACGGAGCCCTTGGACTGCGAGGTGGTCCGCAAGGTCAAAAGAAACCCTGACCAAGCCTGCCCTGCTATCTCAAGTCGAGTGTGACTTGGCCGCTTGGAGTCACGCACCAACACCTTCTGCTCGACGAGTGCCACCTCGACGCACTCGGTTCCGGAGCCACCGCTGTAGGACGAGGTGAACCAGTGCAGGGTGTGGCGGGGATTCATGAAAACTCCCTGAGGGTCTGCCGGATCGCGGCTACGGACTTGTGCAAGTCGAGAGCTTGTGCACGAAGGTAATCGAACGCCAACTTATATCGTTCGAGTTCCTGCGGTTTCTCCATGAACAGGCCTCCGCCAAGCAGATCTACGTACACGACGTCCAGCTCACGAGACTGACCACGCAGTAGCGCGAAGCTGCCAACCGCTGCCGCGTGCGCACCCGCCGAGAACGGCAGTATCTGCAGCGTCACCTGCGGCGTCGCGCTGAGATCCAAAAGGTGTTGGAGCTGGTGGCGCATGACGTCACGGCCGCCGACGACACGATGGATGGCCGCCTCGTCCACGACGGCCCAGATGTGTGGCGGATCGGTCCGCTGCAGAAGTTCTTGGCGCTTCATGCGGATATCCACCATGTGCTCCACCTCGCGGTCGGAGCAGCCTACTTCGGAAGCACGATGCACAGCCTCCGCGTAGGCCCGGGTCTGGAAGAGGCCGGGGATGTACATGCACGCGTAGTGATCCTCACTCGCGACCTCGTCCTCAAGGGTCAGCATCAGGTTCATGGATTCGGGGATGGGGTCGGCGAGGGAGCGCCACCATCCCTGAATCCTGGCACCCTTGGCGAGTTCCACGAGGGCTTCACGGACATCGTCCGTAGCACCGTACTCGCGACAAAGTGCATCCACCGCAGGCCACTTGACTGCCCCCTCCTTCGTCTCGTACCGGCTGAGCGTGGCTTTGGAGATGCCGACACGAGCCCCTGCCTCTTCGAGCGTGAGGCCCTTGCGCTCACGCAGGCGTCGCAAGTCCGCGCCGAGCTGTCGACGTCGTGTGGTCGGCCCAACTGCCATGAGGTGTGCCCTCCTTGATGATCGGCCTGAGCGTGCCTCGGACCCGGCGTGCGGGCAAGGGCGCACGCGCTGAGGCGTGCGGGGCGTCTCATGCGCCCACGAGACCCTGATGAGAGTTCCATTTTGAGAGTTTCAATGACACGCTATGTGTTGAGGGAGCAACACAAGGTGACGTCCGTCCCATTCGAAGGGGTTGAACGCGCATGCCTGGATGTCGTTACGGGGTGGCTCGTGAGAGCTGGGAAGTCCCTTTCCTGGCCGTGCCTGAGGAAGTGGGGGCGTTGCGGCGCATCTTGCGCCTCCATCTCACGCACTGGGGTCTGCCTGAGGTAGTCGAATCGGCAGAACTTTGCGTCAGCGAACTGGTGGCCAATGTCATCACGCATGTGGGCGAGGGTGTGCCGACGACTTTCCGGCTGGGCATAAGGGACACCTGCGTACGTATCGAGGTCGGTGATCCTGATGCGCGGTCACTCCCGGCTCCGGTCGCCGCTGGGATCGACGCGGAGCACGGACGGGGGTTGGCTCTCCTCGATGCGGTCGCGGACCGATGGGGGGTGGTTCTGCGAGAGGACTGCAAAATCACCTGGTGTGAGCTGGCGACGGGGCTTGGGATGCCGACCGGTCATACGGGTGGTAGGAGGGTCGATCGTGGCGAGGTCGTGATTGGCCACTACAAGGACACGGTGAATCCTGAAGTCGTGAGCCCGCTCCTGGGTGTTGCTCTTGCGGAGGAGGCTGCGGTCGATGTGATTGCCGACCTGCTCCATTGGATCAGGGCTCACGGTCGTGATCCGGATGCCGTGTTGGAGCGTGCGCAGGCGCATTACGAGACGACGCTCGGTGGGAGCGGTTGATGGGCCGCAAGGGTGGAGTCGGGTCTGCTGAAGGGCACCGCGACGGATCGGATGAGCGACATTCGGTTCCGACGGGGATGGGCAGCGCGAGGCCTTTGTGGGAACTGGAGGTGTATCCCATTGTCGCGCCTGACGGAGGACTTCTGGTCGTTCTGCGGGTTACCGGCTTGGTCTCGCTGGCCTCTTCTGTGATCAGTTGGGCGGAACTCGAACCCCCTTCCGGGTTGCAGGGTGTACCGGCCGGGCGCTACATCATGGAAAAAATCGAAGAGGTTGCGCAGCAATTGGAAGACGAGTTCACCGCATACGGCTGGAATCGCGTTGCGGCGGAGCTGACTCAAGTCCGCCTGCTCCTTGCGCGAGCAGAGGAAGATCCCTACTTACCCTGATATCTAGTAGAAAAGGTAGAGTGTGGGCTTTTCAACTCCGTGACGACAAACGGTAGTTGATGGTCGTAAGGTGACGGCATGTCGACAGAGGATGACGTGCTCTTCACCGATCCCACTCCCGATCGCCAGGATGATGGCGCGTGTGGTTCAGATGATCCGGCCGTCGCGCGTGTGGCGAAATGGTTCACCGATCGTTCGGACCGCGCGGAGTTGGAGAGCCGGTTCTCAAGTGTCTTTCGGCAGTCGCTCGACGAGGTGATGGACGGTCAGCGGACCGGACGCTTCGATGTGAATACCCTTGAGAAGACCGAGAAGACCTACCTTGGAACCAAGGTCGAGATCGTTTGCCGAGCCGAGTTCGGTTTTCCGCATGGCGTGAAGATGGACTACAGCGTGGCCGGCACGGATGTCGATGCCAAGTTCTCGCTTGAGAAGAAGTGGATGATCCCGCGAGAGGCCATGGGGCACATCTGCCTGCTCATGGCAGCGAATGATAGCGCTTCGACATTCACGGTCGGCCTGATCAAGATCCGAGATGACATCCTGACCAGAGGTGGAAATCAAGACGGAAAGCGAAGTATCTCACAGTCCGGTAGGGGTTCGATCAAATGGATTTTCGAGCAAGGAAACCTGCGAAAAAATCTCCTGCTGGGACTGGACCCGAGGACTCGCGAATTGGTTATGGCGGCGCCGCCAGGGCAGAGGAGAGTAGATCAACTATTTAGGCATGTCCATGGCTGTGTGGTCGATCGCAACGCCGTCGTTACGTCGGCCAAGCAGCTGGATGCTCCCAAAAGAGTGCGCGACGCCCGGCAGCGCCTGGCGCCGGAGGGTGTCATCATCCTGGGGCATCAGAAAGAAAGTCCTCGCATAGCGCGAGCACTGAACCTGCCAGTCCCGGAGAAGGGAACATGGGTCGCGGCCAGGGTGGTTCCTGCGTCCCCCACCGCAAACCGCGCCCAAGTTTTGATCGAGGATGTGCGCTATGTGGTTGCGGAGCCGGGGGAGGAGCGGCACCCGGCCCCCGAAATCAACTACTGAGTTGCCCTGATGTAAGGCTTGATGTGCCTGGCGATGGCCTCCGCGAGCACCGGAGGCACCGCGTTTCCGATCTGCTTGGCGATCTCAATCTTTGTACCGCACCAGAGGAAGCTGTCAGGGAAGGTTTGCAGAAGAGCGGCCTCACGATGGGTGATGGGGCGGTTGACTCTGTAACCTTCGAATTCCGGCTCCCACTGAGGGTGCAGGTACTGGCCCTTCTCAGGTTTGTAGAACTCGGTTCGGATGGTGACTGAAGGTTCGTCCCACCGCATGCGCCCCATCACATCAGTAGTTCCTGTGGGTTTGTTCTTCCAGCAATTCGGGAGCAGTTCCTCAGGCAGATCGAAGCGACCACCGCCAGGAGGGATGTGAGCGTAGCGTCGCAGAGAAAGGGCCGTGGGTGTGCGGCCGATGTGAAGATCCTCGCTCTTGAAAATCCCTGGTACCTGCATACCGAAGAAGGTGGCCTTGGATGCGGGCAGCGTTGTGGTCACCGGTTGGTCGAGCAGTTGCTTCCCGGCGAACGCGTCTCGGACGGTGCGCCAGCTCTTCAACCCGAGGGGTGTGCCCTGCCCGTGTGTCTGCTCCGGAAGCGGAATCTTCCCGATGCGGGACCCGATGACGATCGCCCGCTTGCGGCGCTGCGGTGCTCCGTAGTTCGCTGCCAGCAGCAGGCCGTGGCTCAGTTCGTACCCCTCCAGGAGGCCACCGTCCACTTCCGCCTGCAGCAGGGCGAACTCCGATGATTTGAGAAATCGATCGACGTTCTCGATGACGAAGACCTTGGGGCGAGCGTGGCGGACGAAGCGGATGTATTCCTTCCACAGCTTGTTACGCGGGTCGTTCACGTCACGGGTCCCGAGATTGGAGAAACCCTGACATGGAGGCCCACCGATGATCACGTCGGCTTGAGGGATGTCGCCGTCCTCAACCAGCGCGATGTCCCCCCACTTCATGTGCGACTCCCCGAAGTTGGCCGCGTAGGTAGCGGCGGCATGGAGGTCCCACTCGACAGCCATGACCGGTTTGTAACCTTTGGCGGCGATAAAGCCCGAAGTCATGCCGCCGCAGCCTGCGAACAGGTCGATCATGGAGATGCGCTTTGCCATGGTCGACAGGTTAATGGGAGGGACTGACAGTTGTCCCTGACGTCCCCGGGGGTTGCTGGGGGCAGGGCCGTTGCCGTCGCAAGGGGGCCCCGTCGGGGGAGGGCGGGACCACCTCAGAGAGATGCCGTGTAGCTGCGAAGCTCGTCGTAGTCGCGGATGCGCCGCTGATCGTAGAGCCGTCTGAAGTTGTCGCGGATCCCCAGGCGTGCCCTGCGTTGCGTACCGGAGCAGTATTCGTCTATCGCCGCGCTCAGAGCGGGGAGATGAAGGTGATACACGCAGTCGACGTCGCCCGAGCCGCGACCGAGCAGGGCCAACATGGAGGGGCGAGGCTCCATCGTCACGGTGGCGAAGTGAGGCATGCGTCCACGGCGCAGGGCAGCCATCTTGGCTCCCTGGCTGCGGCAGTCCTGCGCCCGGTCGGTGCGAAGTGTCCACTTCAGCGAGAAGCCGGCGACCAGATGTTGGAGCGAAATCTCGGGATGCACCGTGTTCTCTATCTCTTTGGACACGGTGATGTCCAACTTCAGAAGCGACTCTTCTCCAAGGACATCCAGAAGTCCTCTGCGGCGCTCCTCGGCTTGCTCGACCTCGTGGCTGATGTTCCTCAGATGCGTTTCGAGGCCCTCGCGGATTTCTTCGTCGAGTTTGTGTTGTGCGGAGAAATTTCGGAGTTCTGCGATGGCGAGGACCACTTCCTTCGCCATGTTGCCGCCGAGTTCTTTTGTGACGTTTAGATGGGAGAACTGCTCAAAACTCGGGAAGGGTTTCTCCGGTTGCACAACCAATTGTGGGGACTCTGACTGGAAGAAGCTCTTGAGGTCTGCCGTCATCAATTGCCCCATGAGGTTTCCGACTTTTAGCGGAGATGTCGAATCACTGGGGATTTCCATTGCATCGAAAAAAATCTTGCCCAACTCTACGGACTGCTTGTCATTGGCGTCCGACGTATTGGGTCGTCCTTCACGGTACCCGCAAACAGAGTTGATGAACGGGGCAGGCAATTTTGCTCCATGAACTGAATGAAAACGGTCATGTTGTCTGGTCTTGATCTTTGATTCTTGCGATGATCTTGGCCACAGCGTTGGCGTCCTCGTGCTCCCAGAAGCGCAGGACTGTCCAGCCACTCGTTTCCAGATGTTCTGTCGTATGAAGATCGCGGGCCATGTTCTTGTCCAGCTTGGCCCGCCACCACTCGGCGTTCGCCTTTGGGCTGGTCGCGTGCTCGGGGCAGCCGTGCCAGAAGCAGCCGTCCATGAAGACCGCGATCTTGGCCTTGCTGAAGGCGATATCGATGGTGCGTCGAGGCATGCCAGGCACGGGGACGTTGACCCGGAAGCGGAGCCCGCGCGCGTGCAGGAGACGGCGTACCGCGACCTCGGGAGCGGTGTCGCGGGACCCTTGCCGACTCATACGGGCCGAGACGGAAGGGGAAGACGGGACTGCATCGGGGACGGAGGGCATGGTGCCGGGGCTCTGTCCGGGTCAGGAGTCGGTGGACGTCGCGCCGTGGCACGCGGTGTAGGGGTTTCCCGACCCACACCAACACCCAGCCCCCCGCTCAGGCGGCCACCCCGCAGCCCGCCCCCGGGCGGCCAGCGTCGTCGCGTACTGCGGTAGCAATGACACGTCGTCCGGGGACGTGCCCTCCGAGGCTGCGAAGGCCTCGTACGACGGGACCGTGCCCGTGACGATGCCGAGGTTCGGGGTGCCGGAGGTGGCGAGTTCGCGGAGGGAGGACTCTATGGTCGCCAAGTGGGCTTCGTGGGAGGGGTATTCGCTGGTGAGGGCGGGGTACGCCGTCAGGAGTTCCGTCAGTTCGGCGGAGGGCCAGTGGAGGACCGCCACCGGGAACGGGCGGGACAGGGCGTCGCGGTAGGAGCCCAGTTCCGCCTGGAGGCGGGTGATCTCGGCGCGGAGGTCCTCGGGGTTCTCGGAGCCGAGGGCCCAGACGCGCTTGGGGTCGTGGAGTTCGTCCAGGGGGACGGGGGTGCGGCCCGCCGCCGCGGCGCGGGAGCGGTGCACCCGGTCCGCCAGGCCGTCCCAGGCGTCGTGGGACTCGCCCAGGAGGCGGCGTACCCGGTGCCGGCCGAAGAGGAGGGGGTGGGTGGGGTACGGGGGTTCCGCGCCCCCGGAGTCCCCGGAGCCCCCGGGTGCCGCCTCGGCGGGAGCCGGGAGCAGCCTGCCGAGGCCCTCCGTGAACGTCTCGTGTGCCTGGTCCAGCTCGTCGTGGGCCTCCAGGGCCTCCGCCGCGATCACCCAGGGGGCCGCGTCCGAGGGTGCCGTGCCGCGGACGCCCTCGATGATCGCCCGCGCCTCGGCCTCGTGGCCGTACTCCCACAGGTTCGCCGCCTTGAGCGCCCGGATCAGGGTCGGGTTCTCCGGCGGGTGCGGGGCGGAGGGGGAGAGGAGGTTGTCGTAGAGCGTCGTCGCGCGCTCGCGCGCGTCGGCCAGCTCCAGGTGGGCCGCGGCCTGCAGCAGCAGTTGCTCCGCGTCCTCCGGGTAGAGGCCCGCGGTGCGCTCAAGGCGCTCCGCTTCGGCGATGTGGTCGACGTGGTCGGCAGGCGTGTCGGGGCGCATGAGTGACACCGTACTGCCGTTCCCCGGGTGGGGTGTATGGGGTGGTGCGGTGCGTCGGCCGGTCCCCGTCCCGGTCCCGGCCGCGGTCCCAGTCCTGGCCCCGGCCCCGGCCCCGGTCCCGGCCTCGGTCCCGCCAAGCCCCGGCGCGCAAACTTCCCCACGCGCCCCCACGTGCGCTTGTGACAACCAGGCCAGGCCTGTGCGATACCCCGCGACCCCTCCGTCTCCGTCCCCCTCCGCGTCCCGCCGCCTCCACCTCCCGTCACCTCCCGCAGTACCCTCCCCGCGACAGCGTGCGCAGCCGGACCCGCTGCGCACCCCGCGGCGATTAGGCTGCTGACCCGTGATCAAGCGCCGCCCCCAACGCCGCCCCCCGCGCCGCCCCCAACGCCGCCCCCCGCGCCGCCCCCAACGCCGCCGCCCCCATCTGCTCTGGCTCCTCGTCCCCTTCCTTCTCTACGTGGGTGCGCTGCCGTTCGTGAACCGCGTGCGGCCGCTGGTCCTCGGGATGCCGTTCCTGTTCGCCTGGCTGCTCCTGGCCACGCTGCTCACACCGGTCGCCGTCTGGCTCGCGTACCGCGGGGACAAAAGGAAGCGGGTCTCGTGAACGCCGCCGTCGCCACCAGCATCTTCGGGTTCTTCATGGTCGTCACCGTCGGGCTCGGGCTGCTCGCCGTACGCGGACGGCACAGCGGAAGGGGCGACCGGGGTGGCGGGCTCGCCGAGTGGTCCGTGGGTGGGCGGTCGTTGGGGACCGTGTTCATCTGGGTGCTGATGGCGGGAGAGGGCTACACCAGCTTCAGCTATCTGGGCGCAGCGGGCTGGGGGTACAACTACGGCGCGCCCGTCCTGTACGTCGTCGCCTACATGAGCTGCGGATACGCCGTCGGGTACGTCGTCGGCCCGATGCTCTGGTCGTACGCGAGGCAGCACGGGCTCGTGTCGATCACCGACATGGTGGCCCACCGCTACGGACGGCCCTGGCTCGGCGCCGCCCTCGCCCTCCTGGTGACGGTCTTCCTGCTGCCCTACATCCAGTTGCAGATCACGGGCATGGGCGTCGTCGTCTCGACGATCTCCTATGGTGCCATCAGCCTCAACTGGGCCTACTTCATCGGCTTCGCCGTCACCACCGGGTTCGTGGTGGTGAGCGGACTGCGCGGCAGCGCGTGGGTGTCGGTCCTGAAGGACGTCCTGGTCGTCGTCACGCTCGCGTTCCTGATCGTCTATGTGCCGCTGCACTACTTCGACGGGTACGGGGACTTCCTCGACCGGGTCGTGCGGGAGAAGGGGGAGTGGCTGACGCTGCCGGGGAGCGGCGACAGCCCGTACGGTCAGGCCTGGTTCGCGACGACGACCGTCCTGAACGCGCTCACCGTCGTCATCTTCCCGACCACCGTCGCGGGCTATCTGGGCGCCCGCAACGCCGACGCCCTGCGCCGCAACGCGGTCCTGCTGCCCGCCTACAACGTGCTGCTCTTCGTCCCGATGCTGCTCGGCATGGCGGCCCTGTTCGTGGTGCCGGGGCTCACCGGCGCCGGGTCGAACCTGGCGCTCTTCGAGCTGGTCGTGGACTCGCTGCCGGCGTGGGTGGTGGGGTTCGTCGGGGTCGCGGCGGCGTTGTCGTCGATCGTGCCGATGGCGGTGTTCATGCTGGTCATCGGGACGATGTGGGGGCGCAGCGCGTTGTCCCTGCTGCCCGGTCTGCGGGCGCCCGAGCGGCAGAAGACGGCGTCGCAGGTCGTGGTGGTGCTCGCGGGCGGCATCGCCCTCGTGATGACGTACACCGTCCCCAACACGCTGGTGCGGCTCTCGCTCATCTCGTACGAGGGGATGGCGCAGCTCGTACCGATGCTCCTGATCGGCCTTGTCTGGCGGCGGCTGAGCCTCGCGGGCGCGGTGAGCGGGCTCGTGGTGGGGGTGGCGGTGGTGTGCGGGCTCGTCTTCACCGAGCACGACCCGGTGTTCGGCGTGAACGCGGGCATCCTCGCGCTCGCCGCCAATCTGGCGGTGG
Organism: Streptomyces typhae; assembly: GCF_009755605.1. Lineage (GTDB taxonomy): Bacteria > Actinomycetota > Actinomycetes > Streptomycetales > Streptomycetaceae > Streptomyces > Streptomyces typhae. The sequence continues at coordinate 337,139 of NZ_WPNZ01000003.1, read as the reverse complement.
CCCTCGCCGTCTCGTACGCGGGTCCCGCCGACCGGGACGCGCGGGCGGACGACGAGGTGCTCGCCAGGGACCCGGGTGCAGGCATCGGCACCGGCACCGGCACCGACTCCGAGGTCAGCGCCGAACCCGCTCCCGCAACAGAACCACGCTGAGCGCGGCGACGACGCCGAGGCCCGCGGCCACCAGGAGCGCCCGGTCCGCGCCGTGCGCGAGGTCCGCGGGCGCCGAACCGGAAGCCGTCGACACGGCGATCATCAGGGCGACGCCCGCGGCCGAACCGAGGTAGCGCGCCGTGTTGTTGGCGCCCGAGCCCATCGCGGCCCGGTCCGCGGGGACGGAGTCGACGGCGAGCAGCGGCAGGGCGGCGTTCAGCAGGCCACTGCCGACGCCCGAGAGGAGCAGGCCGGGCAGGAGGCGGACCCAGGAGCCCGCGGCCACCGCGCCGAGCATGGTCAGCAGGGCGACCGCGTGCAGGACGAAGCCGACGGCCAGCTGGTGCCGGGCGGACACGCGGCCCGCGAGCCGCCTGACCTGGAGCGCGACCACCAGGGAGACGCCCGACCAGAACGCGAGCAGCCAGGCCGCGCTCATCGGGGACATGCCGTTCGCCCCCTGGAGGACCGTCGGCAGATAGCTGAAGAGGCCGATGACGGAGAAGCCGGTGAACAGGCCGCCCGCGGTGGCGGCGAGGAACGGCGGGCGGCGCAGCAGGCCGAGGTCGAGCATCGGGGTGGCCGAGCGCCGCTCCACGTACCCGAACGCGGCGGTCAGGAGGGCCGCGGCCAGGAGCAGGGCGCCGACGGGCGCCCGCAGCCAGCCGTCGCGGCCGAGGGTGAGCGCGGCGAGCAGGGCGACCATGGCGAGGCCGAGGGTCGCCGCGCCCGCGAGGTCGGGGCGGCCCGCGCGCGGGGCACGGGACTCGGTGAGGGCGCGGGGTGCCGCGACGGCGACGGCGAGCGTGACGACGCCGAGCGCGGCGTACGGCAGCCGCCAGTCGGCGAGCATCGTGAGGCCACCGGCGAAGGGCGAGGCCACCGCGATACCGGCGCTGACGCAGGCGCCCCACACGCCCATGGCCCGTATCCGGCCAGCCCCCGCGGGGAACGCGTGCGCGAGCAGGCCGAGGCTGGAGGTGAGGATCGCGGCGCCGGCGAAGCCCTGGGCGACGCGCGCCAGGGTGAAGAGCAGGGTGGTGTGCGCGAGCGCGGCGAGAGCCGTGGTGACACCGAGGCCCACGGTGCCGGCGAGGAAGAGCCGGCGCCGGCCGTAGTCGTCGGCGAGGCTGCCCGCGACCAGGAGCAGGGCGGCGAGACCGAGCGGGGCACCGTTGAGGAGCCAGGCCTGGGCGGACAGGGACGTGCCGAGCGAGGCCGCGGTGTCGGAGAGGGAGACCATCGGGGCGCAGTACGCCATGAGCGTCACCGCGGTGGCGGCACCGGTCACGGCCAGGGTGGCGGCAGGGCGGACGGGGGTGCGGGCGGGGGAGTGGACGGGAGTGTGGACGGGGGTGTGGACGGGGGTGTGGACGGGGGTGTGGGCGATATCCGTATCAGGTTCATTCATTGAACTTACTGTCACGCCGACGACCGTAGCATCAGAAGTTCAATGAATGAACCTCGCATCGGAGGGGTGGTTACAGTTGAGGCATGGCTCTCGGCAAGGACTACGCGGCGCAGGACTGCTCCATCGCACGCGCCCTGGAGGTCGTGGGCGAGCGCTGGACCCTGCTCGTCGTCCGCGACGCGCTCTACGGAGTGCGGCGCTACAACGACTTCCTCGTCCACCTCGGCATCCCGCGCGCGGTCCTCGCCTCCCGGCTCGCGGCCCTCGTCGACGCGGGGGTCCTGGAGAAACGACCCTGCCCGGACGCTCCGCGACGCCACGAGTACGTGGTGACCGAGCGGGGCCGCGCCCTGTGGCCCACGCTGCGCGCGCTCAGTATCTGGGGCCGCGAGAACTTCGGGGACGACAGGCCGCTGCGGTACTACCGGCACGCGGAGTGCGGCACCGAGATCGGCCTGGCCGGGGAGTGCCCGGCCTGCGGGCGGCTCGTGCCCCTGGAGGACGTGGAGGTCCTGCCGGGCCCCGGGCTCGACCTGGACCCGGCCGACCCGGTCAGCCGGGCGCTGATCGGGCCGCGCAGGCTCCTTCAGCCGGTGCGCCTCGACGCCGCCGCGGATCCTGTATAAAAAGCGGTAGTACATCCGTACGTACGCGGGGCTGAATGGTGGGGAACGGTGGGGGTGACGACGTGAGCGAGGACCCGGTCAAGAGGGTGCTGCGCACGTGGGCCGCCGCCCTGCGCCCCGCACTGCTGATGCTGTTCCTCCTCGTGGAGACCGTCCTCGCCGACGCGGGCAGCCTCTCCGCCGCCGTCGCCCTCGCCGCGACCGCCGCCGCGGGCTCCGCGCTCGCCCTGTGCTCGCTGCTCACCGCGCGCTGCGCGCCCGCCGTGCCCCGCACCAGAGTGCGCACGGCCATCCGCGACCGCGAGCAACGCACCGCGTTCCTGCCGCAGCGCGATCCCGACGCCCGTGGGCGCACCCGTCCCCGAGCACCCGGCCGTCCCCTCCTGACGGCCGCGTAGGGACTCCCGGGAGACCTCTCTCCGCAAGACCCCTCTCCGCGATACCCCCGCGCGGGTCGTCACGCCGACGCACACCCATGCCCCGAGCGGTAGCCACGCCTCAGCGGCGTGCGCGCCCCGAGGGCTTCCCGGCACGACGAGACCCCCGGAGGGCTCACCCATGTCCGTCTTCGCCAACCTGGTCGCCGACCTCGCCGACCTGCTCGAACCGCTCTTCCGCGCCGGGGCGATGGCCGCCGCCATCGTCCTGGTCACCGCCTGCGTACGGCTGCTCGTGCACCCCCTCTCCCGCGCCGCCGCCCGCGGCCAGAAGGCCCGCGCGAAGCTCTCCCCGCAGATCGCCGCGCTGCGCGCGAAGCACGCCAAGAACCCGGAGAAGTTCCAGCGGGCGCTCCTCGAACTGCACCGCAAGGAGCAGGTGTCGCCGCTGGCGGGATGCCTGCCGGGACTCGTCCAGCTCCCCGTGTTCTTCCTGCTGTACCACCTGTTCTCCAGCACGAGGATCGGCGGCGAGGCCAACGAACTGCTCGACCACGAGCTGTTCACGGCACCCCTCGGCGGACGCTGGGCGGACGCGCTCGGCGACGGCGGTCTCCTCGGCGCCCCGGGCCTCGTCTACCTCGCGCTCTTCGCTCTGGTCACGGCCGTCGCGACCTTCAACTACCGGCGTACGAAGCGCCAGCTCGCCGCGAACCCGCCAGCCGCGCCCGGCGACGAGCAGGCGCCCGGCGCGGGCGCCATGGCCGCCATGACGAGGGTCATGCCGTTCCTGTCCTTCATGACGCTGTTCACCGTGGCCGTGGTGCCGCTCGCCGCCGCGCTGTACGTCGTGACCAGCACGACCTGGAGCGCGGTGGAGCGGGCCTTCCTGTACCGGGACATGCCGACGGGATCGGGCGCGATGGGGGCCGCGGCCGTGCTGTGACCACCCGCCCGCGGGTCCGAGCTCGTGACACCTCGCGGGTCCGAGCTCGTGACACCCCGCGGGCCCGCAGACCGGGGCTTGTGACGGTCCAGTACGTGAACGGGGTCTTGCGGAGCGGACGCCGAGCTTGGAGGATCGACCAACCTCAGCTCCGATGGCCGCACCCCATCGGCCGGGCCCAGCTCGACCCAAGGGAGTCACACCATGAAGCTGCTGCGAGTCGGTACGGCGGGCGCGGAGCGTCCGGCCCTGCTCGACGCCGGGGGCACGCTGCGCGACCTGTCCGGCACGGTCGCGGACGTCGACGGCGCGCTGCTCGCCGACGACGCCGCGCTCGCCCGCGTCCGCGCCGCCGCCGGCGCGGGCACCCTGCCCGCGCTGGACCCGGCCGGACTGCGGATCGGGCCGCCGCTCGCCCGTATCGGCAAGGTCGTGTGCATCGGCCTGAACTACCACGACCACGCCGCCGAGACCGGTGCCGAGACGCCCGCCGAGCCCGTCGTCTTCTTCAAGGCGGCGGACACGGTCGTCGGGCCGAACGACACCGTCCTGGTGCCGCGCGGCTCGGTGAAGACGGACTGGGAGGTGGAGCTGGCCGTCGTCATCGGGCGTACCGCGCGCTATCTGGAGTCGGCCGAGCAGGCGCTCGCGCACGTCGCCGGGTACGCGGTCGCGCACGACGTGTCCGAGCGGGAGTTCCAGATCGAGCGCGGCGGCACCTGGGACAAGGGCAAGAACTGCGAGACCTTCAACCCGCTCGGCCCCTGGCTGGTCACGGCCGACGAGGTACCGGACCCGCAGGCGCTCGGCCTGCGGCTGTGGGTCAACGGCGAGCTGAAGCAGGACGGGACGACGGCCCGGCAGATCTTCCCGGTCGCGGAAGTGGTGCGGTACGTCAGCCACTTCATGACGCTGTACCCGGGCGACGTGATCAACACCGGCACCCCGGCCGGAGTGGCCATGGGGCGGCCGGAGCCGAAGCCGTACCTCCGTGCGGGGGACGTGGTGGAGCTGGAGATCGACGGCCTCGGACGGCAGCGGCAGGAGCTGAAGGGGGCCTGACCGCCCCTCCCGAAAGGGGCCTGACTGCCCCTCAGGGGGCGGTCGGGATCGGGCCAATGGGGGAAGCCGTGAGCGTGTCTCCCATGACTTTTGTCTGAATTACGCATATTTCCGTGTATGCGAAGAAAACGATCAGCGTATGTGGCGGCGGCAGTCACCGTCGCGGCCGCCGCCGTGGTCGGCGGCCTGGCGGGGCAGGGGGTCGCCGACCCCCTGCCCGGCGGCCTCGGCCCCTGCAAGGGTGCGGCCTGCCCGGGAACGTACCCGGAAGTGAACAACGGCGCCGTGACGGGCCGGGACGAGAACATCAACATCTTCGTCGGCGAGACCATGCGCGTGCGCGAGGCGGCCGCCGAGGCCGAGGGCAAGGTCGTCGTGCTCGGCGACTTCGACATGAACAAGCGCGCCGGGGTCTCCCAGGTCTACAACGTGGGCGTGGCGGGCGTCGGCTCCCGGGTGCCGCCGCCCAACGGCTCGGACTTCCTCACCGCGGGCGGGGACCTGACGGTGGCCTCCGGTCAGCGCCTGCTCGCGGAGGAGGGCTCCGTCAACGGCGTCGTCCGGTACGGGGGCGCGCTCAGCGGCCGGGTGATCCCGGCGCCCGTCCAGGACCCGGACGCGGGCGACGAGTACGCCACCCTGCCCGGCCGGCTCACCCGGGCCAGCCACTGCTACGCGTACGACGGCGACGAGCCCCGGGAGACCACGGGCTCGGCGGTCAACAACGGTTACGAGACCGTCTTCACCGGTGACGGCACCTCCGACCTCCAGGTCTTCAACGTCGACTTCGACATGGTCAGCCGGAGCGGCGGCGACCAGGGCATCTCCTTCCAGAACATCCCCGCCGACGCCACCGTGCTCGTCAACCTCATGGGTTCCGAGCGCACGATCCGCTCCTACAGCGGCACCCTGCCGGACGGTCTGCGCGAGCGGCTGCTGTGGAACGTGCCGGACGCGGGCACCATGAACTTCGCGGGCAGCGGGCAGTTCCAGGGCAGCGTGCTCGTGGGCTCGCCGGGCAGCGCGACCACGGTGACGCTGCCCGGCATGAACGGGCGCTTCTTCACGGTGGGCTCGCTGACCCACACCTCGCGGACCGACGGCGGCGGTGGCCAGGAGATCCACGCCTACCCGTTCAACGGCGACCTGCCGGACTGCACGTCGCCGTCGCCCACACCGTCGGACAGCGACGATCCGGACCCCGACCCGTCGCCGTCGGACAGTGACGACCCGGATCCGACGCCGTCGGACAGTGACGATCCGGACCCCGACCCGTCGGACAGTGACGATCCGGACCCCGACCCGTCGGACAGTGACGATCCGGACCCCGACCCGTCGGACAGTGACGATCCGGACCCCGACCCGTCGGACAGCGATGACCCGGATCCGACGCCGTCGGACAGCGATGACCCGGACCCCGACCCGTCGGACAGCGACGATCCGGACCCCGACCCGACGCCATCGGACAGCGATGACCCGGACCCCGACCCGTCGGACAGCGACGATCCGGACCCGGACCCGACGCCGTCCGACAGCGACGACCCCGGCCCCGGCCCGTCGGACAGTGACGACCCGAGTCCCGACCCGTCCGACAGCGACGTCCCGGGCCCCGACCCTTCGGACAGCGACTGGCCGGACCCGGACCCGGACCCCTCGGACAGCGACTGGCCGGACCCGGACCCTTCGGACAGCGACTGGCCGGACCCGGACCCGGACCCGGATCCGGACCCGGATCCGGACCCGGATCCGGACCCGGACCCGGACCCCTCGGACACGGACGACCCCTGGCCCAGCCCGGACCCCTCCGAGTCCTCGGCGCACCCGCACCCGCACCCGTCCGAGTCGTCGGCGCACCCGCACCCGCACCCGTCCAAGAGCCACCACGAGATGGCCCACACCGGCACCTCGTCGGGTGAGCTCGCCCTCGTGGGGGCGATCGCCGCGGCGCTCGTCGGCACCGGCGTCGGGTTCGTCGTGATGGTGCGCCGCCGCGCGCAGGAGCAGGAGGACTGACGGCGGACGGACCGAGGCTCCGTCAGGTGGCGGTGCCGGTGGTGCCGGTGGTGGCGGTGGCGGTGCCGGTGGTGGCGGTGCCGGTGGTGGCGGTGAAGCGTTCGAGCGCCGCCACCACCAGGGCGTGATCCTCGACCTGAGGCAGGCCCGAGACGGCCACCGTGCCGATGACGCCTGCGCCCTCGACCGCGATCGGGAACGCGCCGCCGTGCGCCGCGTACCGGTCGGGGTCGAGGCGCGAGGACTCCTCGAACGTCGTGCCCTTGGCCCGGAACCTGCTGCCCACCAGGTACGAGGAGCAGCCGTACCGCTCGACGACGCGGCGCTTGCGCTCGATCCAGGCGTCGTTGTCGGGCGTCGATCCTGGCAGCGCGGCGTGGAAGAGCTGCTGGCCGCCGCGCCGGATGTCCACGGCCACCGGTGCCCGGCGCTCGCGCGCCATGTCCACGAGGAGGCAGCCGAGCGCCCACGCGTCGTCGTGGGTGAACCGGGGCAGCGTCAGGCGCCGCTCCTGCTCCTCCAGTTCGGCCACTCCGGGCACGGAGGGGGCGGCCTGGGCGGCGGGGGAGTCGGCGGCACCCGCGGGGTCGGGCGACGCCCGGTAGATCGGTCCGGCGCTCACAGCGTCACCGCCACACCCTCGCGCGCGGAGCGGCGCGCGGCCTCCAGGACGTCGAGCGCGGAGGCGGCCTCGTGCGCGGTGACCGGGTTCTCGCCGTCGCCGCGCAGGGCGGCGGCCACGGCCGCGTAGTACGCGGGGTAGTCGCCGGGCAGGGTGGGCTCTGGGCGCCCGCCGCCGGTGAGCGGGGACTCGCCTGCGCCGACGCGGCCCCACATCGACTCGGGCTCCACGCCCCAGGGGTCCTTGCCCTCGGAGGCCGTGGGCCGCTTGCCGTCGCGCAGGGCGGTCTCCTGCGGGTCGAGGCCGTACTTCACATAGCCCGCGGACGAGCCGAGGACGCGGAACCGCGGGCCGAGCTGCGCGGTCGTCGCGCTGACGTACAGGTGCGAGCGGACGCCGCCGGCGTGGGTGATCGCGACGAACGTGTCGTCGTCGGCCTGCGCGCCCGGCCGCCGGACGTCGGTCTCCGCGTACACGCGGACCGCGGGGCCGAAGAGGACCAGGGCCTGGTCGACCACGTGGCTGCCGAGGTCGTACAGGAGGCCGCCGATCTCCTCGGGGTCGCCGGACTCGCGCCAGCCGCCCTTGGGGTGTGGGCGCCAGCGCTCGAAGCGGGACTCGAAGCGCCACACGTCGCCGAGCTCGCCGTCGGCGATGAGCTTGCGCAGCGTACGGAAGTCGTTGTCCCAGCGGCGGTTCTGGAAGACAGACAGGAGCAGGCCGCGCTCGTCCGCGAGGGCGGCGAGCTCGCGGGCCTCGGCGGCGGTGCCCGCGAGCGGCTTGTCCACGACGACCGGCAGGCCCGCCTTGAGCGCGGCCGTCGCGAGGGCCACGTGGGTCTTGTTCGGGGACGCCACGACGACCAGGTCGAGTTCGTCGGCGCGGGCCCACAGCTCGTCGGCGTCCGCCACGCAGCGCAGACCGGCGCCGAACTCGGCCCTGGCCCGGTCCTGGCGCTCGGGGTTCGACGTGACGACCGTGTCCAGGGCGAGGCCCTCGGTCGCGGCGATCAGGGGGGCGTGGAAGACGGAGCCCGCGAGGCCGTAGCCGATCAGGCCCACGCGGAGGTCGTTCTTGCCTTCAGTCATGCCCTCCACTTTCGCAACGGTGTTGCCAAAGTGCAAGCGGTGTCGACAATGGGGGTGTGAACAGCGAGGCCACCGGACACGCAGAGCGCTTCGACGACAGCCGCGGGGGCACCGGCCCCGCGGGCGGCGGGGCGAACCTGGCGGCGCTGCGCGGGCACAACGCGGCGCTCGTGCTCGACCTGCTGCGGCGGGCCGCGGTCGGCGCCATGGGGGGCGCCCGGGGCGTGAGCCGACCCGAGCTCGCGGCGCGTACGGGGCTGACGCCGCAAGCCGTCAGCAAGATTGTCGCGCGGCTCCGCGGGGACGGCCTGGTGGCCGACGCGGGCCGGCGCGCGTCCACCGGCGGCAAACCGGCCACCGCGCTGCGGCTGGTCCCCGGCGCCGGGTACGCCGTCGGGCTCCACCTGGACCGCGACGCGCTCATCGCCGTGCTGACCGACCTGACCGGCACGGTGGTCGCCGAGCGCCGGGCGCCGCTGGACTTCGGGGCCGGGGTGGACGCGGTGGTGGCGGTTGCCACGGAGGAGGTGAGGGCGTTGATCGCGGGTGCGGCGGGTGCGGCGGGTGCGGCGGGTGCGGCGGGTGCGGCGGGTGCGGCGGGTGCGGCGGGTGCGGCGGGTGCTGGAGGTACCACGGATGTCGCGGGCGCTCAGGACGTCGCGGGCGCTCAGGACGTCGCGGGCGCCCAGGATGTTGCGGACACCCAAGATGCCGCGGGCGCCCAGGACGTCGCGGGCACCCCGGGTGTCGCGGACACCCCAGATGCCGCGGGTCCCCCGGACGCCGCGTGCCCCCCGGGCGTCGCGGACACCCCGGATACCGCAAGCCCCCCGGGCACCGGCCCGGCCCAGGGCGCCCGTGTGCTCGGCGTGGGCGTCGCCCTGCCCGGCCCCCTCGACCACGAGGCCGGGGTCCTGCACCGCGTCACCGGGTTCCCGGAGTGGGACGGCCATCCGTTGCGGGACGTGCTCGCCGGGCGGCTCGGGCTGCCGGTGGTCGTGGACAAGGACACCAACGCCGCCGCGCTCGGGCTCGCCCTGGGCGGGGCCGCCGAGTCCTTCGCGTATCTGCACCTGGGGACCGGTCTGGGCGCGGGCCTGGTCCTGGGCGGCGGCCTCCACCGGGGGGCCCGCACGGGCGCCGGGGAGTTCGGGCACCAGGTCCTGCGGCTGGACGGGCCGCCGTGCGAGTGCGGCGACCGGGGCTGCGTGGAGGCCCTGTGCCTCGCGGCGGTCGCGCGCGGCGACCTCGACGAGGCCGCGCGCGTCCTCGGCACCGCCGCCGGGAACCTCGTCGCGCTCCTCGACATCGACCTCGTGCTGCTCGGCGGCCGGACCGTCCTCGCCGCCGAGGATCTCTTCGTACGCGGTGTCGGCGCCGTCGTCTCCGGTCGCACCCGGCGCGAGGGCGCCCGTACGCCCGTCGGGGTCCGTGCCGCTCCCGGTGGGGACCGGGGCGTCGCGGAGGGCGCGGCGCAGCTGGTGCTCGCCCCGCTCTTCGGCCGGGCGCACGCCCCCTTCGCAGGGCCGCGCCCCTCGGACCGGCAGCGTCCCGCCAATCGGACTTGACGACGAATCAGACTTGCGGACGAATCGGACTTGACGACGAATCGGCTGTTAGGGGGGAATCGGCCAGCCGAACGGGTCCCGGGGCGCGGTGAGGCCTGTGCCGGGCGGTGGACGCGTGGCAGGGTCTGGGCCGCGCCCCGTTGCTCCTGGCCGTGTGCCGGATTCCTCAACGGGCTTCTTTCCGCCGTCGGTTCGGCCGTCCCGGCGACTTCGTGCGTCCGGTACGCCAGCAAGGGCTTCCCATGCGACTTCGCAGTTCTCTCGCGGCAGGCGTCGCCGTCGCCGCCGCCGTCGCCCTCGCGCCCGCCGTGGCCGGGGTGGCGGCGGCCGCCGGTGACCGGCCGGGGGAGAGCGGCACGGCCGCCGCCCTGCGGCCCACCTGCGCCACCGCGGCCGGGAACGACTTCCCGATCGCGACCCGCGTCACCGGCGGCCCCGACACCTACGAGTCCGGCGGCGGCTTCCGGCACTGGACGCTGGAGCTGACCAACACCACGGACGGCACCTGCGGGAACGTCCACCCCGTCATCGTCCTCGTGGACGGCGGCAAGACCCTGCGCCCCCGGCAGATCCAGCTGGAGTTCGACGACGGGGCGCGCAGGCACCCGGTGCGGTTCGAGCGGACCGACCGGGACGAGAACGTCGGGGTGCTCGGCGGCGGCACCGGGGCGGCCGACGACGGCTTCCCCGGCTTCACCGTCGGCCCCGGACGCACCGTCACCGTCCACGTCCGCCTCGCCTTCACCTCCGACGCCGCGCCCGACCGCGTCGTGGCGAGCGCCGCCGTGGTACGCCGGCACACCGACGGCGACGGCGGCACCGGTGACGGCGCAGGCGACTCCGACTGGGTGGGGACGTCCAACGACTACGCGTTCGACATCGTCGCGGCGGCCGGGCCCCCGGGCCGGGAACCCGGCGAACTCGCGAAGACCGGCTCGGGCCTCCTGCCCGGGTTCGGGGCCACCGCCGTCCTCCTCGGTGGTGTGGCCCTAGTGGTGGGATCTCGGCGCCTTCGGGCCAGAAGGCGCTGATCAGCCGGTTCCGCCGCCCCCGAAGGCCGTGCCCGTGCCGCCCCAGCCGAAGCAAGTCCGGCGGCACGGGCCCGGCCTTCCGGCCTTCTCGACGTGCGAACATCTGCCCGTGAACACCCCCGACACCCCCCATGCCGCCCCGCCCGAGTACCTGCGCGACCAGGCCCCCGGAGCGCCGATCCGCTCCGGCGTCCCCGAGCACGGGCGCATCCCCAAGTACTACGCCGTCAAGGCCCGTATCGCGGGCCTCATCGACGAGTTGGGCGACGGCAGGACCCTGCCCACCGAACGCGACCTGGCCGAGCGCTACGAGGTCGCGCGCGAGACCGTACGGCAGGCGCTGCGCGAGCTGCTGCTCGAAGGGCGGCTGCGGCGGCAGGGCCGCGGGACCGTGGTCGCGGGGCCCAAGCTGGAGCAGCCCCTGTCCCTCGCCAGCTACACCGAGGGCGTCCGCAGGCAGGGCCGCACCCCGGGCCGCAACCTGATCTCCCTGGACCGCTTCCCGTGCCCGGCCGCGCTCGCCGCCGACATAGGGACCCCGCTCGGCGAACCCGTGTGGCACATGGAGCGCGTGCTGCTCGCGGACGACGAGCGCGTGGGCCTGGAGTCGACCTATGTCGCCGTCGCGCGGGTGCCGCGCCTGGACCGGGACTTCGAGCCCGACTCGTCCTTCTACGCGTATCTGCGCGACCGGCTCGGCATCCCCTTCGGCGACGCCGACGAACGCATCGAGACCGTGCTCGCGACGCCCCGCGAGGCGCTGCTCATCGGGACGCCGCCCGCGCTGCCGATGCTCCTGATCCACCGCCTCTCGCGGGACACCGAGGGCCGACCCCTGGAGCGCGTGCGCACCCTCTACCGAGGCGACCGCTTCTCCTTCACCACGCACCTCGCCAGCGAAGGCTGAACCGCGAAAGTTGAACCCTCTCTTCCGGTACGCCCCCGTACGCCCTTCACCCCCACATGATTACGGAAAGATAACGGGTCTAGTCCAAGCTTGATGGGCCGTTCACCGTCCCGTTGCCGACCGGCCCCCACGGGGTCACCCGTCGAAAGGAGCGTTGCCGTCGTGAGAGTCATCGTCGTAGGAGCCGGCGTGGTGGGAACCATGCACGCCTGGCACGCAGTGGAGCGCGGCCACGAGGTCGTACAGATCGAGCGCGAGAGCGAGGCCCGCGGGGCGTCGCTGCGCAACTTCGGGCAGATATGGGTCAGCGGCCGCGCGGGAGGCGAGGAGCTGGACACCGCGCTGCGGGCTCGTGAGCTGTGGGAGGGGATCGGCGCCCGCGTGCCGGGCCTCGGCTTCCGCGCCAACGGCTCACTGACCCTCGTGCGCAACGAGCGCGAGCGCGCCGTCGCCGAGGCCGCCCTCGCCCGCCCGGACGCCGCCGCCCGCGGCTACAAGCTGCTCGACGCCGCCGAGGCCCGCGGCCTCAACCCGGCGCTGCGCGGCGAGTTCACCGCCGCCCTGTGGTGCGAGCGGGACGCCGCCGTCGAGCCGCGCACCGCGCAGCTGCGGCTGCGCGAGGAACTCCTGAAGTCGCCGCGCTACACCTTCCTGCCCGGCCGCGAGGTCCGCGACGTCGTCGGGCCCGGCGCGGTCCGCGACGACCACGGCGACGTGCACACCGGCGACGCGGTCGTGCTGTGCACCGGCGCCTGGCTCGGCGGCCTCGTCCGCGAGCTCGCCCCCGAGCTGCCCGTGCGCCGCGTACGGCTCCAGATGATGCAGACCGCCCCGCTGGGCGAGCCGCTCACCACGTCCGTCGCCGACGCCGACAGCTTCCGCTACTACCCGGCGTACAAGTCGCCCGCGCTCGACGACCTCAACGCCGGTCAGGCGCAGGAGCCGACCGCGGCCGCGCACAAGATGCAGCTCCTCATGGTGCAGCGCGCCGACGGCGGACTGACCATCGGCGACACCCACGAGTACGAGCACCCCTTCGCCTTCGACACCCTCGAAGACCCCTACGACCACCTCACCGAGGTCGTCGAGGGCTTCCTGGGCCGGCCGCTGCCGAAGATCCGGCGACGCTGGGCCGGGGTGTACGCGCAGTGCGTCGACACCACCCGGGTCGTCCACCGCGAGCAGGTGCGCGACGGGGTCTGGCTGGTCACCGGGCCCGGCGGGCGCGGCATGACGTGCTCGCCCGCGATCGCCGAGAAGACCGCCGACGAACTGGGATGGTGAGGAAAATGACCATGAGCACTACAGGCACCACGGACACCGCGCACATCAAGCTGGCCGTGCTCGACATGGCAGGGACCACCGTCGCCGACGGCGGCCTCGTCGAGCAGGCCTTCGCCGCCGCCGCGGGCGAGCTCGGTGTCGAGGAGGGCTCCGCCGACCACGCCGAGAAGCTGGACTACGTCCGCGCCACCATGGGCGAGTCGAAGATCTCCGTCTTCCGGCACCTGTTCGGCGACGAGGCGCGGGCCCAGCAGGCGAACGTCGCCTTCGAGAAGGCGTACGGGGAGCTGGTGGACGGCGGCCGGATCGCGCCGATCGCCGGGGCGCGGGAAGCCATCGAGGAGCTGAAGGCGGACGGCCTGACCGTCGTCCTGAGCACCGGCTTCGCCCGCGTCACCCAGGACGCCATCCTCGACGCACTCGGCTGGCGCGACCTGGTCGCCCTCACCCTGTGCCCCGCCGACGCGGGCGGCCGCGGGCGGCCCTACCCCGACATGGTCCTCGCCGCGTTCCTGCGCACCGGCGCCGCCGACTCCGTACGCGAGGTCGCCGTCGCCGGTGACACCGCGTACGACATGCTCAGCGGGGTGCGCGCCGGGGCCGGTGTCGTCGCCGGTGTCCTCACCGGCGCCCACGCCGCGCAGGACCTCGCGGACGCCGGAGCCTCCCACGTCCTCGGCTCGGTGGCCGAACTGCCCGCGCTCCTCCGGGGCTCCGGGCGATGAGCAGCGGCATACGCTTCGACTCGGTGTCGGTCGCGTACGGCAGGAACGTCGTGCTCGACGGCCTCGACCTGACCGTCGAACCCGGCGAGGTCATGGCGCTCCTCGGGCCCTCCGGGTCCGGGAAGACCACCGCGCTGCGGGCCGTCGCCGGGTTCGTCAGGCCCGTCTCCGGGCGGGTGTTCATCGGTGACCGCGACGTCACCGCGCTGCCGCCGCACCGGCGCGGCATCGGCATGGTCGTCCAGCAGTACGCGCTCTTCCCGCACCTGCGGGTCGAGGAGAACGTCGCCTTCGGCCTGAAGGCGCAGAAGGCCCCCAGGGCGGAGATCCCCGGGCGGGTCGCCGACGCCCTGGAGATGACCGGCATGGGCGGCTACGCCAAGCGCTACCCGCGCGAGCTGTCCGGCGGTCAGCAGCAGCGCGTCGCCATCGCGCGGGCCCTGGCCATCAGGCCCGGGGTGCTGCTGCTCGACGAGCCGCTGTCCGCGCTCGACGCGCAGCTGCGGTCGGGGATGCTCGCCGAACTCGCCCGGCTGCACCGGGAACTGCCCGACGTGTCGATCCTGTACGTCACCCACGACCAGGTCGAGGCGCTCACCCTCGCCGACCGGATCGCCGTCATGGACCGGGCGCGGCTGCGGGACTGCGGGACCCCGCAGGAGCTCTACCGGGCGCCGCGGACCGCGTTCACCGCCTCGTTCGTCGGCAACGCGAATCTCCTGCCGGTGTCCGTGGGGGTCGGGTCGGTGTCCCTCGGCGGGGCCGAGGTGAAGGTGGACACCGGGGAGGTCGCCGCCGGGGTAGGGGCCACCCTGTGTGTGCGGCCGCACCTTGTCGGGCTCGGGGACGGGCCCAACTCCCTCGAAGGGACGGTCACCGAGGTGCAGTGGCGCGGTGCCACCCACCGGGTGTACGTCGATGTCGCGGGGCACTCCGTGAAGGCCGATGTCCGGGAGCTTCGGGAGCCGCCCGCGCTGGGCAGTGGCGTCACGGTGCACTTCGCTCCGGAGGATGCCGTGTTGCTGGCCGCAGGGGTGACCGATGGGTGAGCCCTCTGAGCCCTCTGAGCCCTCTGAGCGCCTGCGTGACGGTGGGCCGGTGGCTTCGGCTGTGCCCACCCGTCCCGCCCTGCGGGACGATTGCCCACAGGGGGAGCAGCGGGGGCGGCTGCCCCAGCAGCGGCGCGAGCCGGGGCTGCGGTCGCGCGAGCGGCAGCCGGGGCGGCAGCCCGGACGGCAGCCCGGGGCGCGGCGCGGCGCTGTGCCCGCGTTCGTGTGGGCCCTGCCCCCCGTCGCCCTCCTCGGGCTCGTCTTCCTCTACCCCCTCGCCCTCGTCGTGCAGCAGTCCGTGCGGCCCGACGAGGGCGGGACCTCGCTCCAGCCGTACGCCGACGTCTTCGGGTCCGCCTCCTTCCGGGAGGCGCTCGGGACGACGGTGTGGCTGGCCGTCGGGGCGACCGTGGGCTGTCTGGTGCTCGGGTTCGCGCTGGCGCTGATCATCGCGTTCGTGCCGTTCCCCGGCGGGAAGGCCGTCGCCCGGTTCATCGACGTCTTCCTGTCCTTCCCCTCGTTCCTGATCACCCTCGCGCTGCTGTTCATCTACGGCACCAAGGGCATGGCCAACGGGCTGTGGACGGACGCCACGGGCGCGGGCGGCGACGGGCCCTTCCAGTTCCTGACCACGCCGTGGGGCGTGCTGCTCGCCGAGATCACGTACTTCACGCCGTTCGTGATGCGGCCGCTGCTCGCCGCGTTCTCCCAGATCGACACGGCCCAGCTGGAGGTCGCCTCCTCGCTGGGGGCACGGCCCCTGCGGGTCGTGCGGCAGGTGATCCTGCCCGAGGCACTGCCCGCGCTCGCCGCCGGCGGCAGCCTCGTCCTGGTGATGTGCCTGAACGAGTTCGGGATCGTCCTGTTCACCGGGGCCAAGGACGTCACGACCCTGCCGATGCTCGTCTACAGCAAGGCGATGCTCGAATCGGACTATCCGGCGGCCTGTGTGGTCGCCGTGGTCAACATCGCGATCTCCGTCGGCCTCTACGGCCTCTACCGGGTGGTGAGCCGCCGTGCTGGTGCATAGCCGCAAGGGCAAGTGGGCGACCTGGACGGTCTTCTTCGTCCTGTTCCTGCCGCTGTTCGCGCTGCCGCTGCTCGTGATCGTCGCGGCGTCGTTCGCCGGGCACTGGTCGGGGGCGCTCCCCTCGGACTTCACCGCCGAGCACTACTCCGCCGCTACCCGCGGCGAGTCCCTCCAGGCCCTCACCACCAGCCTGCTCACCGCGCTCGGCGCCAGCCTGATCGCGCTGGCCGCGGGCACCTGGGCCGCGCTCGCCGCAGCCGCCCTGAAGCGGCGCGGGGACGGCACCTCACGGCTTTCGCGGGGGTGCGGGCGGCTCCTGGACGCGCTGTTCATCATGCCCGTCGCCGTGCCGTCGGTGGTGGTGGGCCTCGCGGTCCTCGTCGCCTTCAGCAAGCCGCCGGTGATCCTCAACGGCACGTCCACGATCGTCGTCCTGGCGCACGCCATTCTTGTCACGGCGTTCGCCTACCAGTCGGTCTCCGCGGCCATCCTGCGTCTCGACCCGGCGTACGAGCAGGCCGCGGCGTCCCTGGGCGCCCGGCCCGCGTACGTCCTGTGGCGGGTGAAGCTGCCGCTCCTGCTTCCGTCCCTGACGGCCGCCGCCGGACTGTGCTTCGCCCTGTCCATGGGCGAGCTGAGCGCCACCATGATGCTCTACCCGCCGGACTGGACCCCGCTGCCCGTACGGATCTACGCGGCCACCGACCGCGGTGCCACCTTCACCGGGGCCGCCCTCGCCGTGGTCCTCATGGCGGCGACGCTGCTCGTCCTGTTCGCCGTGTCGAGGATCCGCACCCGGGCCTCGTACCGCTGACCCTTCCTTTCCCCTCCGCTTTCCCCCCTTTCCCCTCCTTCTCCATTTCCCGTCCGTGACTCGTAAGGAGTTCGACACGTCATGCCCCGCCACACCCGCGTCCCCGCCGTCCGCACGCTCGCCGCCCTCTCCGGCTGCCTCGTCCTCGCCGGTGGCCTCACCGCCTGCGGCGGCGACTCCGCCGCCTCCGACGCCAAGGTCGTCACCGTCTACAGCGCCGACGGCCTGAAGGGCGAGAACGGCGACGGCTGGTACGACAAGGTCTTCAAGGACTTCGAGAAGAAGACCGGCATCAAGGTCAAGTACGTCGAGGGCGGCTCCGGCGAGATGGTGCAGCGCGCCGTCCGCGAGAAGTCCAACACCCAGGCCGACGTCATCGTCACGCTCCCGCCGTTCATCCAGCAGGCCGACGAGAAGGGCCTCCTGAAGGCGTACGAGCCCGAGGGCTCCGAGCACGTCGACGGCGCGAACAAGGCCTCCGACGGCAAGTGGACCTCCGTCGTGAACAACTACTTCGGGTTCATCTACAACAAGAAGGAGCTGGGCGGCTCCAAGGCGCCGAAGACCTGGGAGGAGCTGACCGGCTCCGCGTACAAGAACAAGCTCCAGTACTCCACGCCCGGTGTCGCGGGCGACGGCACCGCCGTCCTCATCAAGGCGATGCACGACTTCGGCGGCAAGGAGCCCGCCATGAAGTACCTGGAGAAGCTCCAGTCCAACAACGTCGGCCCGTCCGCCTCCACCGGCAAGCTCGCCCCCAAGGTCGACAAGGGCGAACTCCTCGTCGCCAACGGCGATGTGCAGATGAACTACGCCCAGTCCAAGGACATGCCGAACCTCGGCATCTGGTTCCCGGCGAAGAAGGGCGACAAGCCCACCACGTTCGCGCTGCCCTACGCCGCGGGCCTGGTGAACAAGGCACCGCACGACGCCAACGCGAAGAAGCTCCTCGACTTCCTGCTCAGCAGGCAGGCACAGGCACAGGTCAGCTCCGTCGGCGGCGGCTTCGCCGCCCGCGAGGACATCAAGGCCACCGACGCCAACGCCATCGCCCTGGACAAGATCGTGGACGGCGTCGAGGTCTTCCAGCCGGACTGGGGCGACATCTCCGAGAACCTCAAGACCTACGTCGAGGCCTGGAAGTCCGCCACCGGCAGCTGACCGCAGAGCCCACATCTCACGTCACACATCCCCCTCAGCCTCACGATTCATCAGGAGAAATCGTGTCCCACGGCCTCTCGCGCCGCTCGCTGCTCGCCTCCGCTGCCGCCGCCGGCGGCCTCGGCGCCCTCGCCGTCTCCGCCGGTCCCCTCGCCCCCTCCGCCCGCGCCGCCGCCAGGACGCCCAAGGTCCTGGTCGTCGGCCTCGACGGCGCCCTGCTCCAGCGCATCAAGGACGCCGCAGCGCCCACCCTCACGTCCCTGATGACGGCGGGCCTCACCGCGCCCAGCGCCCTCTACGCCAACCCGCTCGCGCCCACCTCGTCGGGGCCCGGCTGGTCCACGGTCCTCACCGGTGTCTGGCCCGACAAGCACAAGGTGGTGAACAACGACTTCACCGGCCACGCCCTCGCCCGCTACCCGGACTTCATGACCCGCGCCGAGGCCGCGAAGCCGTCCCTGAACACGTACGCCGTGTCGTCCTGGGCGCCCATCACCGACACGATCTTCTCGGCGAAGGTCGACGCCCGGGTCTCCACGCCGTCCGCCGAGTACGACACCGGCACCACCGCGCGCGCCGTCGCCCGCATCAAGGACACCGACCCGGACGCCGTGTTCGTCCAGCTCGACAACATCGACCACGCCGGACACAGCCACGGCGCCGCGAGCAGCGCCTACCTGGACGCGATCCGCACCGCCGACGCCCAGGTCGGGCAGCTGCTCACGGCCGTGACCTCGCGGGCCGGGTACGCCGCCGAGGACTGGCTGATCATGGTCACCGCCGACCACGGGCACACCGACGCGGGCGGCCACGGCGGGTCAAGCAGGGCCGAGCGGCAGACCTTCCTGATCGCCCGCGGCAGCGGCGTCACCGCCGGTTCGGTGCGTCACGACGTGCGGATGCCCGACGTCGCCGTCAGCGCCCTCGTCCACCTCGGTGTCGCCGTCGACCCGGCCTGGGGGCTCGACGGCCGCGCGATCCAGCAGCCGGTGCCGGACGACTTCGACACCCTGCGCGCCGCCCTGAAGCCGCCCGCCGACGAGAGCGGCATCGGTGCCGGAGTCGTCGGCTTCACCCACACCCCGCCCGCGGGCTGGGCCGTCGACAACTCCCGCATGGGCGGCGGCGGTGTCACCGAGTGGCGCGGCTGGTCCTTCACCACCGACGAGTTCTGGACCGGGGCCCAGCGCGACCAGCAGCGCGAACTCAACATCCGGGCCCGGAACGTGTTCGCCGTCGCCGACGGCGACGAGTGGTCCGACAAGGCCGTCACGGGCACCTTCGACTCGACGCTGATCAGTCCCGCGTACGCGGTGCGGGGCGGGGCCGCGGCCACCCTCACCTACACCACGTACTACCGCCACCAGGCACCGCAGAAGGGCGAGGTCCTCGTCTCCTACGACGGCGGCACCCCGGCCCTGGTGAAGACGTACACGGCCGACACCTCCTCCCGGACCGAGTCCCTGCGGCTCCAGGTCCCCGCGGGGGCCCGTACCGCGCAGGTCCGGTTCCGTTACACCGGGGGCGACAACTGGTTCTGGGTGATCGACGGGGTGAAGATCACCGCTTCATGATTACTCTGGGGGCGTCGGCACAGCGTCGTCCCGGCGCCCCCAGCTTCAGTTCGCGCAGACCGCAGGAGTGCACCCCATGGCAGAGCGCAAGCCCATCGAATCGTGGCTCACCGACATGGACGGCGTGCTCATCCACGAGGGCGTCCCGATCCCCGGAGCCGACGCGTTCATCAAGAAGCTGCGCGAGTCGGGCAAGCCGTTCCTGGTCCTGACGAACAACTCCATCTACACCGCCCGCGACCTCCAGGCCCGGCTGACCCGCATGGGCCTCGAAGTCCCCGTCGACAACATCTGGACCTCGGCGCTCGCCACCGCCAAGTTCCTCGACGACCAGCGGCCCGGCGGCACCGCGTACGTCATCGGCGAGGCGGGCCTGACGACCGCGCTGCACGACATCGGCTACGTCCTCACCGACCACGCCCCGGACTACGTGGTCCTCGGCGAGACCCGCACCTACAGCTTCGAGGCCATGACCAAGGCCGTGCGGCTCATCAACGGCGGCGCCCGCTTCATCTGCACCAACCCCGACGAGACCGGCCCCTCCACGGAGGGCCCGCTGCCCGCCACCGGAGCCGTCGCCGCGCTGATCACCAAGGCGACCGGCAAGCGGCCCTACTTCGCGGGCAAGCCGAATCCGCTGATGATGCGGACGGGTCTGAACGCGATCGGGGCGCACTCCGAGACCAGCGCGATGATCGGTGACCGGATGGACACCGATGTCCTCGCCGGCCTCGAAGCCGGGATGGAGACCTTCCTCGTCCTCACCGGCCTCACCACCCGCGCGGACATCGACCGCCACCCGTTCCGCCCCTCGAACGTGGTCGACTCCATCGCGGACCTCGTCGACCGCGTCTGAGCCCCGCAAGGGGCGCGGGGAACGGCGCGCTCAGCGCGCGACGAGCCGCAGACGCGTCTGCCGAGCAACTGTGCAGACGCGTCTGCGGCTTTTTCGTGGCTGAGCGCGCAGTTCCCCGCGCCCCTGACGGGGCGCCCCCCTCGCCGGGATGCGGAATGCCGAGGCGCGCGTGAACCTGGGTACAGGAGGTTCACGATGTGCATACGCTTGCTCGCCGTGAGTAGCGCGGGGGCCGCCTTGGGGGCCGCCCTGGCGGCCACCGTGGCCGCGGGGCCCGCGCTCGCCCATGACCAGGACGAGGTCGGAGCCCGGATCACGCCGGCGAACGCCGCGCCCGGCGGCCGGGTGGAGGTGGCGGTCACCGGCTGCGCCGGGAGTACCGGCGCAGCCGGTTCCGGGGCCTTCGCCGAGGACGCGGAGCTGACCGGACAGGGCGGCAGGACCCTGACCGGGACCACCCGTATCCGCGAGGGCGTGACGGGCACGTACGAGATCACCGTGACCTGCGACGGCCACCCGCACCAGGGCGTCGGCACCGTCCAGGTGCTGACGTCCCGGCCGACCCCCACCGCCCCGGTGCGCGCGGGCGGCGGTGGCGCCGCCCCGCTGACGTCGGCGGCGGCCGTCGCCGACGAGGCGGGCCCCGGCACCCGGCACGCGGTCGTCGGCCTGGTGCTCGCGGGTGTCGCGGCCGTCGCCGTGGCCCTGCGCAGCGTCCGCCGACGCCGCCCGGAGTGACGCCGTGACGAGCCCGGATCCCGAGACCACCCCGCGCCCGCGCGGTGTCGGCCGCCTCCTCATGGGAGTCGTCTGGGCGCTGCTGCTCGTCGGCATGTGGCTGTGGGGCAACGACATCACCG
The DNA here is from genome assembly GCF_009755605.1 of Streptomyces typhae. Classification (GTDB taxonomy): domain Bacteria; phylum Actinomycetota; class Actinomycetes; order Streptomycetales; family Streptomycetaceae; genus Streptomyces; species Streptomyces typhae. The sequence continues at coordinate 315,983 of NZ_WPNZ01000003.1, read as the reverse complement.
ACGTACGCGGCGGCCTCTCGGGGCCGACCACCGGCGACGTCGCCGCGGTGGGCAGGCCCGGCGGCGCCGATCTGCCGCCCGCGCGCGAGCCGCTCGCCGCCGCCCGGCCGCAGCGCATCGACGTGCCCACGCTCGGGGTACGGGCGCCCGTCGTCGCCCGGGGCCTGGACATCGACGGCTCCATCGCCCCGCCCGCGTACACCACGGCGGGCACCGTCGGCTGGTACGGCGGCGGGGTACGGCCCGGCGCCGCGGGCACATCCCTGTTCGTGGGGCATGTCGACACCGACCGCAGGCCCGCCGTCTTCTACCACCTCAGTACCCTGCGCCCCGGCGCGAAGGTGCGGGTGACCAGGGACGACGGTTCGGTGGCCGAGTTCACGGTGGACGACGTGCGGGTCCTCGGCAGGGACGACTTCAGCGCGAAGGCGGCGTACGGGCCGCGGGAGCGGGGCCGGGCCGAACTCCGCCTGATCACCTGCGGCGGCACCTTCGACCGGGTGAGCCGCACCTACTCGGCGAACGTCGTCGTCTCCGCCTACCTCACCGGGGCGGACGGGACCTAGCCGGGCGCCCCGGCACCCGGGACGCAACCTGGCCCGGCCAACGACCCGCTCCCCCCGGAGTCGTCGACCGGGCTGGTCCTCGACCGCGCGCGCTCGGGCTGCGGGAGGAACCCGGCGCCGGCGCGGGAGGCCTTGGATGCATCCCTCGTGTCGCAACGGTGAACTCAGGCGTGTCGCAACGGTGAACTCAGGCCGGGGGCTTGGGCCTTGGCACAGACTCTAGAACGTCAGCCGTCCAAGGCCTAGAGGGCCTCTGACGGCGGTTGATCGGGCTGCTCGGGCCGGCCGGTGCCGCCGCTGAGCGGAGTCAGGTCCTCAACTTCCCCTTCGAGCACCATTCTCGCGACTGTGTCCATGGCGAGGCGCCGCCCGCGGGAGTACCGCCGCAGCGCCTCGAAGGCGGCGTCGAGGCCGGTGCCCCAGCGCTCGGCCAGCATCCCCTTGGCCTGCTCGATGCGGATACGGCTGGTCAGCGCGGACTGCAACTGCCGGGACAGTTCGCGGTATCCGCTGTAGGCGCGGTGGTTGTGCAGTCCCACGGCGGCCGCGTCGGCGACGGCCCGCGCCACCTCCAGGGCGTCGGCGTCCTCGCTCTCGTGCGGGCAGCCGACGGCGGGCCGCACATTGAGATGGTCCGCGGAGAAGACGTTCAGGACGCCGAACACCCGCTCACGGGCGCGCAGCGGCACCGTGAAAGTGATGCCGACGCCCTGCGTACGGGCGCGGCCGGTGAAGTCGGGCCAGCGGGCGAGCGCGTCGGCCGAGGCGAGCCGGACGGGCGGCACGGCCTGTCCGGTGCCGTAGGTGTCCGGGCAGGGACCGCCCCGATGCTGGTTCTCCAGGAGTTCACGGGCGAGGTCGGTGCCCCGGCTGCTGGTGGCGAGGCGGACGCTGCCGCCCGTGTCCGTGTACATCACGCCTACGGCGAGGGTGTCGAGGAGTTCGGCGCAGCTCTGGGACACGCGGCACAGGTGGCGCTCCGCGTCGAAGTCGTCGGAGACCGTGTCCACGGTCTCCAGCAGAACCGCCGCCAGCCTCGACGCAGAGGCACGGCCGCGCATGGCCCTCCCTTACTAGCCGCAGCCCCCCATGGCCCTCGCATACCCCCGTTCGGGAGGCTGTAACAGGTCTTCTACAGGTGCGCCGCCGTAGCCGCGCGACCTCGTGGGAAGCACCCTGTTATGCCAGGATTGACCACCGGACAAAGCACCCGAGGGGGAGTGGATGTACCGCAAGAACACAGGTCGCGGGCGTGGTCTCGCGTCCCGGGGGGCGGCGGCGACGGTGGCGCTCGCGGGGGCCGCGCTGCTGTTGTCCGGGTGCTCTTCGTCCGACGGCGGGGACAAGAACGAGGCGGACGAGGCGGGTTCCGGCAACGGTGTCAGCCAACACCCCAAGGGCGAGGCCCCGTTCTGGGTGAACCCGAACGGCAACGCCGCCCAGCAGGTCGCCGCGTACGAGAAGGACGGCAGGAAGGACGAGGCCGCCGAGATCCGCAAGATCGCCGAACAGCCCGTCGGCGAGTGGATCGGCCCGGAGAAGCCCGAGGAGGAGGCGCGCGGCTACACGGAGGCCGCCGAGAAGGCCGACCGTGACGCGCTGCTCGTCCTCTACAACATCCCGCACCGCGACTGCGGCCAGTTCTCCAAGGGCGGCGCCGCCGACGGCAACGCCTACCGCGCCTGGATCGACGGCGTGGCCAAGGGGATCGGCGACCGGCACGCCACGGTCGTCCTGGAGCCGGACGCCGTCCTGCACATCGTCGACCAGTGCACCCCCGGCGAGTTCCACGAGGAGCGGTACGACCTCCTCAACGGCGCCATCACCAAGCTCAAGTCCCTGAAGAACACCAAGGTCTACCTCGACGCGGGCAACGCGGGCTGGTCCCAGCCGGATTCGCTGTACGAGCCCCTGAAGCGCTCCGGCGTCGAGCAGGCCGACGGCTTCTCGGTGAACGTCTCCAACTTCCAGACCACCGAGGCCAGCAAGGCGTACGGCAGGACCCTCTCCGCGAAGGTCGGCGGCAAGCCGTTCGTGATCGACACCAGCCGCAACGGCAACGGGCCGTACACCGGCAAGGGCAAGGACCCCTGGTGCAACCCTCCCGGGCGGGCCCTGGGGGACGTTCCCACCACCGGGACCGGTGACGACCTCGTCGACGCCTACGTCTGGGTCAAGCGTCCCGGCGAGTCCGACGGGACGTGCCGCGGGGGCCCGCAGGCCGGGCAGTGGTGGCCCGAGTACGCCTTGAACCTGGCGAAGGCAAGCGCCCCGTAAGGGGCGCGGGGAACGGCGCGCTCAGCCACGAAGAAGCCGCAGACGCGTCTGCCGAGCAGCTGTGCAGACGCGTCTGCGGCTTTGTTGTGGCTGGTCGCGCAGCTCCCCGCGCCCCTTACGGGGCGTCAGCTCACGGCACGTGGACCCACTGCGCCCGGCTGGGCGTACCCTCGCCGTCGGTCACGAAGAGCATGTACCAGCCCGACTCCACGAGGCTGCGGTTCTCGGGGACCGACACGGTGACCCTGTCGCCGGACTTCTTCATGTCGAGGGCGATCGACGTCTGGTCGATGTCCGTGACATGGGTGGTCGCCGACGGACGGATGAGGCGCGCCTTCTTGAGGGAGGCGGCACCGGGCGCCGCGAACGTGCCGGACCCGCCCCGCTCGATGGTCCTCGGGCCCGCGCCGAGAGCGGGCCGGTCGCCGTGGTACAGGTACGGCGGGGTGTAGATCTCCACCCGCTGCTCGAACTCGCCCGGCTTGGTGTTGGCCTTGTCGGAGTACAGGGAGTCGGAGCCGAAGAACATCACGCGGCCGTCGGGCAGCAGGATCGACCCCGAGTGGTAGTTGCGGCCCACGTGCGGGTCGGCGACCTTGTCGAAGGTGTTGGACCTCGGGTCGTAGAGCCGCGCCTCGCGCACGTCGGAGTCGCTGCGCCCGCGGTAGTCCTCGGAGCCGCCGGAGACGAGCACGGAGTCGTCGGGCAGGACCGACGCCTGCGGGTAGCGGGTGCCCTTGGCCAGCTCCGGGCCGTCCCTGAACCTCGGCGCGGCCTCCTTCAGGTCCACGATCCGGGACTTGGCGGAGGACTCCTTGGACTCGCCGACGCCACCGCCGCCGACGACCATGTACCGCTGGTCCTGCGCGGGCGGCAGCTCCACCGTGTTGGAGGTCTCCAGGAGGTCGGGGTCGCTCATGCCCGGGATCTTCTTGAACCTGTTCGTCTCCAGGTCCCAGATGCCCGGGTCACGGCCGACGTCGTCGGGCCCGTACCCGGCGTTGGAACCGGAGTAGAACAGCCTGCCGTCGGCCATCTGGAAGATCGCCGGGTAGGTCGGGAACTGCCGGACGCCCTTGGTGTACGTCCACTTCTTCGTGTCCGGGTCGTACACCTCGTTCTTGCCCGGTACGAGCTGGCCGATCTCGTCGAGGCCGGACAGGCTCAGCACCCTGCCGTCGGTGAGCGTGGTCAGCGTGGGGTACCAGCGGGCCTCGTTCATCGGGTCGACCTTGACGTACTTCTCGGCGACCGGGTCGAACTCGAAGGTGTCCTTGATCCCTTGGAAGTCCTTCTTGTCCAGGGCGAGCTTCTGGGCGATGCCGTAGGTGTTGCGGGCGTCGGCGCCCCTGAGGCCCCGCACGCGGTAGTTGTCCTGGGTGCCGGTCTCGTACTTGGCGCCGCTGCGCTGCGCCTCCACGTAGATGCGGCCGAGGCCCGGCTTGTTGCGCAGGAACGCGCCCGTCTCGGGGTCGAAGACCTTCTTGGCGCGCTCGACGACGATCGCGTCCTTGGACACGAACGCCTTGCCGTTCTTCTTGCCGGTGAACTCGGTGCCCGCGGGCAGCGTGACCGGCTTGTCCGGGTTCTCGTTGTGCACGATCATCAGGCCGCCGGCCTTGGTGACGTCACCCTTGAGCTTCTCGTAGCGCTTGGTGCCGCCCGCGATGAGCAGCTTGCCGTCGGCGAGCTGGGTGTGGCCGGTGCAGAACAGGTCGACGGGCGTCGGGACCTTCTTGATGGTGTTCTTGACCGGGTCCCACAGCCGGGTGTCGAACCTCTTGTCGTCGAAGTTCTTCTGGTCGTTGCCCGAGCCGGCCACCATCAGGATCTTGCCGGTGTGCAGCAGCGACGCGTGGATGGTGTTCTGCCGGTACTCCTCGGGGAAGTCGATGACCTTCCAGTGGCCGTTGTCCGCCTTGTACTCCGGCTGGTTGATCTTGTAGTTGTGGTACTTCTCGGAGCCCACGCGCCACAGCCAGGGGCCGTTCATACCGGCCAGGGCCAGGACCACCACCGTGCCTATCGCGATGCGGCGCGCGCGCCGGCGCCTGGAGGGGTCTTTCATTGTTCGTGGCTCCTGAGGGCGATCTGCACGGTCTCGTCATGCGCGGCCCAGCTGGGCTTCTGCTGCGGGGCGTGGGGCGCGGGCCGCACGTGCGGCGGCGCTGCGGGCGGGACGTGGCGCGGCTGCGGCACCGGGGCCCCGGCACCCGGCGCGGCGGGCGGTCCCGCGGGCGCGGCGGCCTTCCTGCGCTCCTGCCGCATGCCGTACCGCCAGGCGAAGACGGGCGCCGCCGTCACCAGGAGCGCGAACGCCGCCCAGACGATCATCGCCGGGTGCGCGTGGTCGTACACGTACGCCGCCGCGATGGAACCGGCGAAGACCAGGATGAAGAACAGGTGGATGCGGAACGTGCCGAACAGCGTGTCCGGGCTCGCCGAGTCGCCCTTGGGCGTCACCACGAACTTGGACTTGCGGCGCAGCGCGGCGTCCATCAGGGAGCGCGCGTAGACCGGGGCGGACAGCGCGGACATCACCATGCCCGCGACGCCGCCGGAGCCCTCGGGCTCGTGCGGGGACACGTTGTGGCGGCGGTTCCAGATGTACAGGCCGATCTGGAGCGCGGAGGCGTTGCCGTACAGCATCAGCCAGATGGTCGGGTCGATGTTCACGCCGGACGCGCCGAGGCCGAGGAACAGGGCGCAGCTGAGCGCCGCGAGGATCCAGTTCAGCGCGGACATCGGGTAGAAGATGACCATCATGGTGTAGTTGAAGAAGCGGCCCGGAGGCAGCGTGAACGGCGCCTTCCAGAACTGCTTGAGGATGGTCTCGTACGTGCCCCGCGACCAGCGCAGCTGCTGGGTGAAGAAGTCCGTCCAGGCGTTCGGGCCCTCGCCGACGGCGAGCACGTCCGGGGTGTAGACCGACTTCCACTTCTTTCCCGTCACCGGGTTCCGGTGGCGGTGGATCTCGAAGCCCGTCGCCATGTCCTCGGTGATCGAGTCGTACAGCCCGCCGATCTGCTTGAGCGCGCTGATGCGTACGGCGTTGGACGTGCCGACGAACATCGGCGAGCCGTAGGCGTTGCCCGCGCGCTGGATCAGGGCGTGGAAGAGGAACTGCTGGGACTCGGCGGCCTTGGTGACGAACGTGTCGTAGTTGCCGTACACCTGCGGGCCGATGACGAAGCCGACGTCGGGGTCGCGGAAGAAGCCGAGCATCCGCTCCAGGTAGTTGGGCATCGGCACGTGGTCGGTGTCCACGGAGGCGAAGTAGTCGTAGTGGCCGCCGTGCGCCTCCAGCCAGGCGTTGTAGTTGCCGTGCTTGGTCCTGGCGCGGTGCGGGCCCTTCGCCTGGTTCCAGTGGGGGACGCCCTTGCGGGAGAAGTGGTGCACGCCGAGGCGCGCGCAGACCTGCTTCACCTCGGGGTCGTCGCCCTCGTCGAGCAGCCATACGTGGAGCAGCCCGCGGTGGCGCAATCTCACCGCCGCCTCCAGGGTCTTCGTCACCATCTCGATCGGTTCCTTGCCGGGCACGAACGAGGTGAGGAAGGCGACGCGGGTGCCGTCCTCGGGCACCACGGGGACCGGGTCGCGGGCGACGAGGGTGGCGTGCGCGTTGGACAGGACGTTCATGCAGCGGAAGAACTCGATCAGTCCGATCGAGACGAGCATGACGACGTCGAGCGCGGGGAGATAGTCGTTCGCGACGTAGTCGCGCTCCGTCCAGTGCTCGGGCTGGAGCAGCCAGGCGAGCAGCACGAGCGAGAGCAGCGGTGCCGCGCCGAGCATCAGCGCCGCGCGGACGCGGTGCGGTTCCTGGGAGAGCAGTGAGCGGTACTGGACCTTGTACGGCTTGGTGGGGTCGGGCTGGGTGAGGGGGCCCGCGAGGCGGCTGTAGTGCTCGTAGTCGTATCTGGGCAGGGATTTCTTGATGCGCCTGAAGCCGCCCGTCCGGTGCGAGAGCGCCCGCAGCTGCGTCGTCTGGGACGGGTCGCCGTGCCGTCCGCCCTCCGGCGTCGACGTCATGAGTCATCCCCCCGGCACACGGTCGCCCGCATGTTCGTCGGTTCGTCCGCCCGCTCGGATCCCCTCGATCCTCACGGACGCAATCGGTGGCCTGTCATCGCGCCCTAAGACAGCGAGAGGCGACCTGCCGGTTGCATGATGCCCCTTTGGGCACCGGTTCATGAACGTGAGGACCCCCGTCCAGACGTTCACACGGCCCCTCTTGCGGTCGGCGCCCCAGCCCCCCGACATACGCGTACCGGGCGCGCCCGTGCGGTCCCGACCCTGCCCTGACTTCCCGTCAGGGTTCTACGCGCCTACGCATGATCGCAAGAGCGAACAAGTGGTTTACCGGTCATATGTGGGGTGGGAGACCGCTTGCGGGGCGGGAGCGCTCAGCCGGGAGCGGATGTTGCCGAAGTGCTCCCGTATCGCTCGTTCGGCCCGCGGTACGTCGGAGGAGCGCACGGCGTCCAGGATCTCCCGGTGCTGGCGGCAGGTGACCTTGGGGTCCTGGGGCACGCCCACCAGGTCGGTGCGCACCCGGTGGAAGGCGTCCCAGAACGCTTCGAGCACCTCGCCGAGCAGGGGGTTGCCCAGGCAGCGGTAGAGGGTGGCGTGGAAGGCGCGGTCCGTCTCGGCGCGCACGGTCCCGTCGGGGCCCTCAGCCTCCGCGTCCATCCGGTCCACCAGGGCGTCGAGGTCCGCGAGGTCGGCGGCCGGCAGGGAGCCCGCGAGGCGTGCGATCAGGCCGGTCTCGACGGCTTCCCGCAGTTCCAGGAGCTGGAGGAGGCTGTCCTCGCCCCGGTAGTGGCCCGCGACGGTGCGGAAGGTCAGGCCCTCGATCATCGGGGCCACCGACATCGGCCCGACGTACGTGCCGTAGCCGTGGCGGATCTCGACGATGCCCATCGCCTGTAGGGCCTTCAGCGCCTCGCGCACCGAGTTCCTGCTCGCGCCGAGCCGCTCCATCAGCTCCGGCTCGGTGGGCAGCACGGCGCCCGAGGGCAGCCGCTGGTCGATGATGAGCTTCTTGATCCGCTCCTGGAGGTCCCGTGGCATGGCGCAACCGTAGCGGGCTGCGCTGCGGTGGCCAGGGGGTGTGGGTGGCGGAGCCCCCACGGCGCGCGGTGGAGCCGCGCGGGAAAAGACGATGGCGAGACGGTCCACGCTTTCCGTGGACACGCCTCGCCATCGCTGTCGTGCGCCGCCAGGGACTCGAACCCCGGACCCGCTGATTAAGAGTCAGCTGCTCTAACCAACTGAGCTAGCGGCGCCTGCTGACCTGGAGAACTCTACCGGACCGGGAAGGGTGGTCGTGACCACCTCATCCCGTGAGCGACTGCGCGTGCCCGGGGTGTGCGCACCGGCGGCGCTCCGGTTCGGGCTCTGTCCGGCCGGTCCGGCGCGATCCGGTGGGCCGGGTGGAGCAGGATTCCGGACCCGGCCCGACGGGGCGGGCGACAGCCGTAGAGTCCCCGCCCATGAAGCTGACGAGACTGGCGGCGGACGCCTGGAAACTGACCGCGCACGGCCCGCGCGTCGTCCTCGGCCTCGCGGGTCCCCCCGGCGCGGGGAAGTCCACGCTCGCCCGCGCCCTGGTCGCCGAGATCGGCGCGGCGGCCGCGTATCTGCCCCTGGACGGCTTCCACCTCTCCAACGCCCAGCTGGAGCGCCTCGACCTGACCTCCCGCAAGGGTTCGGAGCCGAGCTTCGACGTCCGCGGGTACGTCGCCCTGCTGCGCCGGGTCCTGGACGACACCGGCGACGACATCTACGTACCCGACTACGACCGCGCCCTGCACGAGCCGGTCGCCGCCCGGCACCGCGTCGCCCGCGGGGTGCGGATCGTGCTCAGTGAGGGCAACTATCTGGCGTGCGACCTGCCGGGATGGCGGGAGGCGCGGGAGCTGATGGCGGCCTGCTGGTACGTGGAAGCGCCCGCCGGCGTCCGGCGGGAGCGGCTCCTTGAGCGGCAGTTGGCGGGCGGGCTCGGGGAGGACGCGGCGCGGGCCTGGGTGGCCGGAAATGACATGCCGAATGGCGAACTCGTGACGGCCTCGCGCGGGCGCTGCGACAGGATCGTCTCCACGATTGGTCTGGACATGTTCAACTGCTCGCAATAATCTGAGACTTGGTCTAGACCGCACGTCCCGTACGGCACGCAGTTGTGGCACCACCTGCACACCATGCACCACCTGCACTTTCTGCACTTCCCCATACATCGCCCCAGAGGTACGCAGCAGTCTCGGGAACCGACGGTGCCTCGAAGGGCGAAGCACGACCGTGAGCGCGCGCACGGCCCAGGAACACCCCCACGTTCTTCAGGAGCAGCAGCATGCGTAAGAAGATCTCCGCGGCCATGCTCGGGATGGCGACGGTGGGAGCGTTCGTGCTCTCGACCGGCGGCGCCTCCAGCCATGGCTATACCGACTCGCCCGCAAGCCGACAGATAAACTGCGCCAAGGGCGTGGTGAAGGGCTGCGGCTCGATCCAGTACGAGCCGCAGAGCGTCGAGGGCCCCAAGGGCTTCCCGGCGGCCGGCCCCGCCGACGGAAAGATCTGTTCCGCCGGTGTCGCGGGCTTCAACGCGCTGAACGGCGCGAAGGCGCCGAACGGCGGCGACTGGCCCACGACGAAGGTCTCGGGCGGTCAGAACTACAGCTTCCGCTGGCAGTTCACCGCGCGGCACCGCACGACCAACTTCGCGTACTACATCACCAAGCCGGGGTGGAACGAGAGCCAGCCGATCACGCGGGCCTCGCTCGAACCGCAGCCGTTCTTCAACGTTCCCTACGGCGGTCAGCAGCCGCCCGCGACCCTGTCGCACAGCGGGACGATTCCGGGCGGCCGCAGCGGCCACCACGTGATCGTCGCGGTGTGGAACGTCCACGACACGGCGAACGCGTTCTACGCCTGCTCGGACGTCCAGTACTGAGCAGCACGAATCGCGTGATCGCGTGACCGCGTGAATCGGTGACCGGGAGTCCTGCCACCCCCCACGGGTAGGTTCTGCGCACGCCGTCGGCCGAGGGCGACGGCGTGCGCAGGGCGTCGGCCCTGGACGCCGTGCCGGACTCCGCCCGTTCGGTCACCACATGCCCATGTTCCACGGCGACGCGGTGATCGCCGACCGGGCGCCCGCGCTCGCGGCGGGCGCCGTACTCCACCTGCGGGGGCCGCGCCCCTAGTGGGCGCTGTGCGGATAGCGTGGAGGCGTGCGGAGCAGCGTGGGGGCGGCCTTGCGGGGGCGGGGGTATCTGGCGGGGGTTCTGCCCTGGCGGGCTGCGGGGTATGTCGCGGGGGGAGCCGCCCTGGGCGCCCCCCTGCTGCTGATCCTGGTGATCTGCCTGGTCACGGGCGTGACCCTCGGCGTCGTGGCCGTCGGCCTGCCCATCCTGCTGCTGGGTGCCCTGACCGGCGTACCCCTGGGAGCCCTGGAACGGCGGCGCCTGCGCCTGGTCGATCCGGCGCCCGCCCCGAGCCCCCACCTCGCCCCCGACACCCCGGGCCTCACCGCCTGGCTGCGGCTGCGGCTGCGCGAACAGGCGACGTGGCGCGAGCTGGCGTACACGGTCCTGATGGCGTTCGTCCTGTGGCCCCTGGACCTGGCGGTGGCCGCCTGCACCCTGGTCCTGCCCGCCCTCCTGGCCGCCGCCCCCGCGCACCTCGCGGTCAGCGGCGGCCCGGACGCGGGCGGCGTACGGCCCGCCAAGCTGTGGCTGGTCGACGGCTACCCGGCCGCCTGCGGCACCGCGGCCCTCGGCGTCGTCCTGCTCGTCGTACTCCTGTATCCGCTCGGCGCGTACGCCACCGCCCGCGCCGCCCTCGCCCGGCTGCTGCTCGCCCCGCGCGAGACCGAGGCCAGAGCCCTGCTCGCCGAAGTGACCCGCTCCCGGGCCCGCCTCGTCACCGCCTTCGAGGCCGAACGCCGCCGCGTGGAACGGGACCTGCACGACGGCGCGCAGCAGCGCCTCGTCGCCCTGAGCATGAGCCTCGGCCTGGCCCGCCTTGACGCCGAGCCGGACAGTCCGCTCGCCCGTCGCCTCGCCGCCGCGCACGGCGAGGCGGACGCCGTCCTCGCCGAGCTGCGCGAACTCATCCGCGGTATCCACCCGCAGGTCCTCGCCGACTACGGCCTGCCCGCCGCCGTCGAGGACGCGGCGGACCGCTCCCCGGTGCCCGTGGACACCGACGCCGACCTGCCGAGGCTGCCCGAACCCGTGGAGTCCGCCGGGTACTTCGCCGTCCGCGAGGCCCTCACCAACGTCGCCCGGCACAGCGGGGCGACGCGCGCCGCCGTGCACGCCCGGCACACCGGCGGCCGGCTGCGGATCACCGTACGGGACGACGGCACCGGCGGCGCCGACCCGGCGAACGGCACCGGCCTCACCGGCCTCGCCGACCGTCTCGCCGTGCTCGATGGCACACTGACCGTCACCAGCCCGCCCGGTGGCCCCACCGTCCTGACCTTGGAGATCCCGTGCATCCCGCGCCCGTCGAGCGGTCCCGCGCCCACCGTGTAGTCCTCGCCGAGGACAGCGTGCTGCTGCGCGAAGGACTCGTCGGCGTGCTGCACCGCTTCGGCCACGAGGTGGTCGCGGCGGTCGGCGACGCCCAGGCGCTGCGCGACGCCGTGGCCACGCACGCGCCGGACGTCGTCGTCACCGACGTACGGATGCCGCCCGGCTTCCAGGACGAGGGGCTGCGGGCCGCGATCGCGCTGCGCGGGGAACGCGCCGGCCTGCCGGTGCTCGTGCTCAGCCAGTACGTCCAGCGGTCGTACGCGGCCGAGTTGCTGGACACCGGCGACGGCGGCGGCGTCGGCTATCTGCTCAAGGACCGGGTCGGGCAGGTCGAGCAGTTCGTCGACGCGTTCACCCGGGTCGCGGAGGGCGGCACGGTCGTGGACCCCGAAGTCGTACGCCAACTCCTGCGGCACCGGCGCGATCCCCTGGAGCGCCTCACGCCCCGCGAGCGCGAGGTGCTCGCGCTCGTCGCCGAGGGCCGTTCGAACGCCGCCGTCGCCGCCGAACTCACCGTCACGGAGGCGGCGGTGGGCAAGCACGTCGGCAACATCCTCGCCAAACTCGACCTGCCGCCCGCCGACGGCACCCACCGCAGGGTCCTCGCCGTCCTCGCCTTCCTGCGGGCGTGAGCGAGCGGCCCGTGCGCGAGCCGGTTGCGACCGGGTGGGCGCCCACGCGCTCGACTACGATCCCGGCATGAGCGCCCCCGACCGAGCCCCGGAAGGGCACCAGGTTCCGGAACGCGGCGGAACGACCCCGCGCCAGGCCCGGCGGCTGCGCGTCACCGCCGCCGCGGCCCTGATGACCGTGGCGGCGGTCCTGCTCGGCCTCCGACTCGCGAGCCGGTCGTCCGTCCTGGTCGTGGGCGTGTACGGGCTACTGCTCATCCTCTGCGGACTGGTCATCGAGCTGAGCAGACGGGGCCGGACCAGGCTCGGCAGCTATCTCCTCGGCGCAGGCCTGGCCGCGGCCCTGCTCATGGACGTCGTCGTGCTGTCCTGAAGGTCCCGGGGGAGCGCCGGTCCGCCTGCGTCAGGCCTTGGTCCAGACGCAGGCGTCGACCCGCAGGGTCCCGGAGGGGCTCTCCTGGACGCTGCCGCAGGTCGCCTTCATGTCGTACTGGAAGTGGGACGTGTTCTGCCCCGGAGTGGGGAAGCCGATGCGCAGGATGCTCACCTTGTCGACGACGAAGACGTAGGGCGCGCCGCCGTCGGCGTATCCCGGGCACTCGTCGCGGTGGGTGAAGAAGAGCGGGTTGGGCACCGCGGCGTAGTCGATGCGGTTGGCGTTCGCGCAGTGGGTGGCGGTGGCCGACCGGGCCGCGGGCGCCACGGCCACGGCGGACGCCACCAGGAGGGCGCCGAGGCCGGTGGCCGACAGGGCGCGCAGGGTGCGTACGTGCACAGGTCACTCCTTGAGCGGAAGGGGCGTCGTGCAGGACGAACATCATCCTGGCGGCCGCCACGCAGGGGCGGCGGACGCTTCCCCCGAGATACGCCAGGAACATGACAGGGCGTCGAGGCGGCCCCGCACCGCGCGCCCGCCCCGGAGTGGGCGCTTGGCCCGCACCGCGCACCCGCCCCGGGACGGGCGCCCGGCCCGCCCCCGACGTGCCTCAGCAGCGCCGGTACACGTACCCCTGCTCCCCGGCGGGCCGCACGTCCCGGTCCCGCAGGACCACGGACAGCTTCCCGCCCCAGTCGCGGCACGCCGCGTCGTACCCCTTGTTCTCGTACTCGATGTCGAAGACCCGCCGGTCGTACGCCGACGCGAAGTCCCCGCACTCGTCGTACTGACCGCACTCCTCGACGACCGCGAAGTCGAACCCGACACGCTTGCCGAGGAGTTCGGCGGTGTTCTTCTGGGCGATGGCGAGCCCCTGGTCGTGCGCCCTGCGGACGAGGAGGCGGGCGAAGGCCGCCGCGTCCTCGGTGTCGAGCCGGTCGTCGGAGCGGGCGTAGGAGTCGAGGTTGTCGGGCTCGACGGCGTCGAAGCCGGCGCGGGCGCAGCCGTCGATCCAGGGGCCGACGACGCCGAGCAGCTCCTTGCGCTTGGCGGCGGTGGAGATGTCGAGCAGCGGCTCGTTCCAGTCCTCGTCGATCACCGGGTCGCCGTCGTCGTCGCGCAGGATCAGATCGGGGTGCTTGTCGTCCCACCAGGCGGCGGCCTTCTTGCCGGGCTGGGCCTGGAAGGCGTTGACGTAACAGATGTTGTAGCGGCCGGGCGCGGGCTTCGCGGCACGGTCGCGGGAGACCGCGCGCACGCCGCCGGGGGGTGCGTAGGCGCCGCCCAGCTGGTAGTCGAAGGCCATGGCGGGTTGCGGCAGGCGCGGGGCGCCGCCGTCCTGGACGTCCCCGGCGCCTTCGGGCTTCCCGGCGGGCCGTGAGTCGGAGGAGCAGCCGGTGAGCACCGCTAGGGCGGCGACGAGCACGAGGGCGGCGGAGCGGGTCGCCCCGCGTGGACCCGTGTGCCTGGAGCGGGTGGTGGAGCGTCGGGTGAACATCTGGCCGTCCTGTGGTTCCGTGCCTTCTGTGCCCTGGTGCGGCGACTGCGGCGATTGGTCCCAGTGTGCCCGGCCCCTGGTGTCACCCGGCCCGCAGGGTCTCCTCGATGGCGGCGAAGGGCGGGTCCTCGGCCAGGTAGAAGTGCCCGCCCGGCCGGGACAGGAACGTGAACGCGCCCCGGGTCGCCTCGCGCCAGGCGGTGGCCTGCTCGGTGGTGACGCGGACGTCCTCGACGCCGACGAGGGCGGTGACGGGGCAGTCGAGCGGCGCGTTCCGCTGGCCCGCGTACCCCGCGACCATGCGGAAGTCGGCCCGTACGTAGGGCAGCACCAGCTCCAGGAACGCCGGGTTGTCCAGGAGCTCGGCCTCGGTGCCGCCGAGGCGCGCCAGCAGGGCGAGGACGGCCTCGTCGTCCATCGCGGCGACCTGCTCCGGGGAGCCCTGCGCGAGGTGCGGGGCGCGGGCGGCGGAGGCGAAGAGGTGGCTCACGCGGGCGCCCTCGGCCTGCCAGGCACGGGCCACCTCGTAGGCGACGGCGGCGCCCATGCTGTGCCCGAAGAACAGGGTCGGCCTGCCGTCCGGCAGCGGCCGAAGCTCCCGGGCGATGTCCCCAGCCATCCGCGTCAGGTCCGTGGCGACCTCCTCACCGATACGGTGCGCACGCCCCGGATAGCACACGGAGTGCACCTCGACGCCCGGCAGCGCCTTGCCCCACGACCGGAAGAAGTACGGCGATCCCCCCGCGTGCGGAAAACACACGAGCCGCGCCGAAGCGAACGGCCGCGGCTCGACCGTCTCCGTCCACACCATGCTGTTACTCCCCCCGGAACCGGCACCGCGGCCGGTGCGCGCACGCGTGTTTGATCTGTGCGGCCATGATTTCACAGGGCGATTTCACCGGGCGGTGGCGGTGGCGGTGGGGGCAACGCGAAGGGCGCCCCCGATGATCGGGAGCGCCCTTCGAAGTCAGCCTCAGGCCTTGGCCTGATCGCTCGTGCGCCGCCAGGGACTCGAACCCCGGACCCGCTGATTAAGAGTCAGCTGCTCTAACCAACTGAGCTAGCGGCGCCTGCTGACTCGACAATAATACCTGGTCCCAGGGGGTGCTCCAAACCGGAGCGGACGCGGGGCGGAGCTAGATCGCCAGGGAGAGGAGGACGGGGGCCGCCCTCCGGTTCAGGGTCTCCGCGGCGGCGCGCAGCCGGTGGGCGTCCGCGACCGGCAGGGAGAGAGCCAGGGAGCCGACGGTGGCGCCCGCGGTGATGGGGACGGCGGCGCAGACCGTGCCCACCGCGTACTCCTGGAGGTCGAGGACGGGGACCGTGGGGGCCTGGGCGTCGAGGTTGTTCAGGAGGACGCGTTCGTTCGTGATGGTGCGCGAGGTGAGGCGGGCCATCTTGTGGCGGGAGAGGTGGTCCCGGCGGGCGTCCAGGTCGAGCTGGCCGAGCAGGCTCTTGCCGACGGCGCTGGCGTGGGCGGAGACCCGGAAGTCCACCCATTCGTTGACCTTCGGGGTGCCCGGACCGTCCGCGAAGTCCGTGACCCGGATCTCCCCGTCCACGTACCGGCTGACGTAGACCGCGGCGCCCAGGGTGTCGCGCAGGCCGCCGAGGGTGTGCCGGAGCTTCTCGCGCAGGGCCTGGGCGCGGTCGTGGGCGGAGCCCAGACGGGTGAGCGAGGCGCCCGTGACGTACGCGCCGTCGGTGACCTGCTCGACGTACCCCTCGCGGCGGAGCATGCGCAGGAGCGGGGTCAGCTCCGCCGGGCGCAGGCCGCTCTGCCGGGCCAGGTCGGCCTCGCCGACGCCCGTGCCGCGGCGGGACACGATCTCCAGGATCCGCAAGGCGTGCTGCACCGACTGGTGCGCATCGGTCGGATGGTGCGGCAACGCCACGGCTCCCCCCTTTGGTCCAGCCTTCTGGTCCAGCCCTTTGGTCCAGCCCTTTGGTCCAGCCTCTTTCGGTCGGACTCTTCCACGATATCTGTCAAATCGACCGTGGGTAGGGGGCGTTGGGTGTTTCCTCCGGGCGGGTCCCACCCAACGCGCTCCCTCCGGTGCCGCGGCCGCGACGGGGCCCCGGCGCGGGTCAGAGCACCGCCGAGAGGAACTCCCTGGTGCGGTCGTGCTCCGGCTCCGTGAAGATCTTCTCCGGCGGCCCGGACTCGATCACCCGGCCCGAGTCGAACATCAGCACCTGGTCGGAGATGTCCCGCGCGAAGTTCATCTCGTGGGTCACACAGAGCATGGTGATGTCCGTGGTGTGCGCGATGTCCCGCAGGACGTCCAGGACGCCCGCGACCAGCTCCGGGTCGAGCGCGGACGTCACCTCGTCCAGGAGCAGCACCTGCGGCCGCATCGCGAGGGCACGCGCGATCGCCACCCGCTGCTGCTGGCCGCCGGAGAGCTGCGTCGGGTAGGCGTCGCAGCGGTCGCCGAGCCCGACGAGGTCGAGCAGGTCGCGGGCGCGCTGCTCCGCCTCGTCCTTGGGCAGGCCGAGGACGGTGACCGGCGCCTCCGTGATGTTGCGCAGGACCTTCATGTTCGGGAAGAGGTTGAACTGCTGGAAGACCATCCCGATGTGCTTGCGGACCTCGCGGACGTGCTTCTCGCCGGCCGGGACCAGCTTGCCGTTCCTCTCCTCGTGCGTCAGGTACTCGCCGCCGACCTTGATGGTGCCCTCGTCCGGCTTGAGCAGGGTCATGAGCAGGCGCAGGATCGTCGTCTTGCCGGAGCCCGACGGGCCGATCAGGGTCACGTGCTTGCCGGAGGCGACCGAGAAGTCCAGCTCGTCGAGGACCGTGTTCGACCCGAAGCGCTTGACGACCTTGTCGAAGCGGATCAGCTCGCTGCCGTCCACGGCCGGGTTGGGCTGTTCTTTGGTGAGGTTCGTGTCAGCGGACAAGACGGCGCTCCAGGGCTCGCAGGAGGAGGGAGGACGGATAGGCGATGAGGATGAAGGCGACGCCGACCACGGTCAGTGCCTCCGTGTACTGGAAGGTCTGTGCGGCCTCCAGGCGCGAGCGCTGGAGGAGTTCCAGTACGCCGATGCTGGCGAGCAGCGGGGTGTCCTTGAGCATCGCGATGACGTAGTTGCCGAGCGCGGGGACCACCCGGCGGATGGCCTGCGGCAGGATCACCGCGGTCCAGGTGCGTGCATACGACAGGCTCAGTGCCTTGGCCGCCTCCCACTGGCCGACCGGCACCGCCTCGATGCCCGCGCGGTAGACCTGCGCGGTGTACGTCGAGTAGTGCAGGCCGATGGCGATGGTGCCGGTCGTCTCGGCGGAGAACTGGACGCCCCACTCCGGCAGCACGAAGAACAGGAAGAACAGCTGCACCAGGAGCGGTGTGTTGCGGATGAACTCGGTGATCAGCCCGACCGGCCAGCGGATGAACCGCGTCGGCGCCCGGAAGGCGAGCGCCCACACGAGCCCCACCGTGAAGGAGATCAGCGAGCCGAGCGCGAGCACCTGGAGGGTGACGAGCACGCCGTCCCAGAAGTGCGGCATGAAGTCGGAGACCGCCTGCCAGTCCCACTTGTCGCTGCCGTTGTTCATGACGCGCCCCCGCCCGTGACGATGGTGCCGGACTCCGCGGCCGTCTGCCGCCTGCCGAGCCGGCGCAGCAGCCCGGGACCGGTCTCCGGCTGCTGCCCGAGCCCCGCCTTGGCCTTGCGCTCCAGGGCCCGCATGCCCCGCGTGAGCACGAAGGCGATGACGAAGTAGATGACGAGCGTGATCGAGTAGATCTGCGCGCTCTCGGTGGTCGCGAGCCGCACCAGATAGGCGGCGAAGGACACGTCACCGATGCCGAGCAGCGACACCAGGGCGGTGCCCTTGAGCAGCTCGACGAGCAGGTTGGAGAACGGCGGGATCATCTCCGGCACGGCCTGCGGCAGCAGGATGAGCCGCATCCGCTGCCAGGGCGTGAAGCTCAGCGCGACCCCCGCTTCGCGCTGTGCCGGTGCCACCGCGTTCAGGGCGCCGCGCACGACCTCGGCGCCGTAGGCCCCGTACGAGAGACCGAGTGCGAGCACCGCCGCCCACATCGGGACCAGTGCCCAGCCCGCGAGCTGCGGCAGGACGAAGAAGATCCAGAACATCAGGACCAGGGCCGAGGTGCCGCGGAAGATCTCCGTGTAGAACGCGGCGAAGAAGCGCACCACGCGCAGCCGGTGCGTGCGCGCCATGCCGACGCCGAACGCCACCGCGGTCGCGAGGGCCGCGCTGTAGAGGGTGAGCTGGATGGTGATCCAGATGCCCGGGAGGACCCAGTGCTCCCACAGTCCCGCTGTCATTTGCACAGCTCCTCTGCGGTCAGGTCCGTCATCTCGTCCTTGGTGAAGCCGAACGGCTCAAGGACGCGGAAGAGCTCGCCGCTCTTCTTCATCTTGTGGATCTCCACGTTGAAGGCGTCCCGGAGCCCGGTGTCGGTGGGGCGGAAGGTGAAGCCGCCGCCGTCCACGTGCTTCTTGCCGTCGACCAGGGGCGCGAAGGGCTCGGTGGCCTCGGCCCTGCGGCTCTTCTTGACCACGCCGCGGGAGGTCAGGGCGGTGCCGCCGAAGACGTCGATACGGCCCGCCTCGACGGCGTTGAGACCGGCGACCGGATCCTGGAGGATCACGATGTCGCTCTCCTTGTACCCGGCCTCGACGGCGTACGCGATCTCCGCGTAGCCGGTGCCGGTGCCGAACCTGGCCTTCTTCCTCACCACGTCCGCGTAGGTGTGCAGGCCCTTCGGGTTGCCCTTGCGGACGATGAAGGAGTCCAGCATCTGGTACTCGGGATCGGAGAAGATCACCTGCTGGCAGCGTTCCTTGTTGATGTACATCCCGGCGGAGACCACGTCGAACTGCTGTGTTTTCAGGCCGGGTATGAGGGAACTGAAATCGGTGGCGACGGGCTGCACCTTGGCGACACCGAGGCGCTTGAAGATGATCCGGGCGAGTTCCACCGCCTCGCCCGTGAAGTCGCCTTGGTCGTTGATGTACCCGTACGGTGCTTCGCCCGCGATGCCGAGCCGCACCGTGCCCTGCGACTTCAGCCGGGCCAGCGTGTCGCCCGTGGGCACCCGGCTGCACGCCGAGGCGCCGAGCGCGCCCGCAGCGCCGAGGACGGCGGCCGACGCGAGCACGGATCTGCGGCGCACGCCGGGGGCGCGCGGACCACCGCCTTCCGCTGTCTGCCGGCTGCCGCCGGAGGGTGTCGCAGCGC
Source organism: Streptomyces typhae (assembly GCF_009755605.1). Lineage (GTDB taxonomy): Bacteria > Actinomycetota > Actinomycetes > Streptomycetales > Streptomycetaceae > Streptomyces > Streptomyces typhae. The sequence continues at coordinate 296,882 of NZ_WPNZ01000003.1, read as the reverse complement.
TCTGTGTCTTGTTCGCGGCCTTGTGTGAGGTGCTCGATGGTGGAGCCATGGGCGCGCGGCTACCCGACCCGGAGCGAGATATGCCGGTGAATTCCGGCCCCTGATGCGATCGTTGCGCACTTGACGCGTGCCGTCACCGGGGGAGGACCATGGGGCGCATGGCAGACCGATACATCGAAGTCTCCCTCGCCGAGCGGGGCGTTCAGGCCACGGCGAAGCTCCTCGACGACCGGGCCCCGGTCACCTGCGCGGCCGTCTGGGACGCGCTGCCGCTCGGCGGGGACGTGTACCACGCGAAGTACGCCCGCAATGAGATCTACGCCCTGTTCCCGGCCTTCGCCGCCGAGGAGCCGCCCCTGGAGAACCCCACCATCACCCCCATCCCCGGCGATCTGTGCTATTTCACCTTCACCGGGACCGAACTGGGCACCAAGTCCTACGGCTACGACCAGGACCAGCGGGGCACCATCGTCGACCTCGCGCTGTTCTACGAGCGCAACAACCTGCTGATCAACGGCGACGTGGGCTGGGTCCCCGGCATCGTCTGGGGGCAGGTCGTCGACGGCCTCGACCGCCTCGCCGAGGCCTGCAACGACCTGTGGCGCACCGGCGCCCTCGGAGAGACCCTGAACTTCCGCCGCGCCTAGCCCCGCCCGGTCCGTTCAGACGCCCGGCCCCGGCTCGACGCCGCCCGGCCCGTCGGGGGCCACCGCGCGCGGCAGCGGCGCGGGCCGCACCCCCGGCACGTCGCCCGCCTCGTACAGCGCCTGCGCCACCCGCAGGACCAGCGCGTCCGCGTGCCGTGCCGCCACTATCTGCACCCCGGCGGGCAGCCCCTCCGCGTCCGCCCCGCAGGGCACGCTGGCCGCGGGCTGCTGCGTCAGGTTGAAGGGGTACGTGAACGGGGTCCAGCCCGTCCACCGCCGGAAGCCCGACCTCGCGGGCGCCTCCACGCCCGCCTCGAACGCGGTGATCGGCAGCGTCGGCGTGACCAGGACGTCGTACCGCTCGTGGAAGCGCCCCATGCGGCGCCCCAGCTCCGTGCGCACGTCCACGGCGGCCAGATAGTCGAGCGCGCTGTAGCGGGCGCCCTGCCCGCACACCTCGCGCAGGCCCGGGTCGAGCAGTTCCCTGCGGTCGGCCGGGAGCTGCTGCGCGACCCGCGCGGCACCGGCGAACCACAGGGTGTGGAAGGCCGACACCGGGTCGGTGAAGTCGGGGTCGGTCTCCTCCACGTACGCCCCGAGCGCGGCGAGCCGCTGCACCGCGCCGCGCACCGCGGCGGCGACCGCGGGCCGCACCGCGACCTGCCCGCCGAGCGAGGGCGAGTAGGCGATCCGCAGCCCCCGCACCCCGCCGGCCGCGCCCTCCCGGAAGCTGCCCGCCGCGGGCCCGAGCTGCGACCAGTCCCGGGCGTCCGCGCCGCCGATCACATCCATCAGGAGGGCGGCGTCGGCCGCGTCCCGCGTCATCGGGCCGACGTGGGAGAGGGTGCCGAACGCCGACGCCGGATACAGCGGCACCCTGCCGTACGTCGGCTTGAAGCCGAAGATCCCGCAGAACGCCGCGGGGATGCGCACCGAGCCGCCGCCGTCCGTGCCGAGCGACAGCGGTCCCGCGCCGAGCGCGACCGCCGCCGCGCTGCCGCCGCTCGATCCGCCCGCGGTGCGCGTGGCGTCGTACGGGTTGCGGGTGATGCCGTGCCGGGGGCTGTCCGTCACGCCCTTCCAGCCGAACTCCGGCGTCGTCGTCTTGCCGACGAACACCGCACCGTGCTCGCGCAGCCGCGCCACCGACGGCGCGTCCTCGTCCCACGCGCCCTGCTCCGCGACGCACAGGGAGCCGCGAAGGGTGGGCGCGCCGCGCTGGAGCAGGATGTCCTTCACGGTGACCGGCACCCCGTCGACGAGGCCCGCGGGCTCCCCGCGCCGCCACCGGTCCGCGCTCTCCCCGGCGCGGGCGAGCGCGTCCTCGTGGTCCAGGCGCACGAACGCGTTCACGACCGGCTGGATGTCCTCGGCCCTGCGCAGCACCGCACGGGTGACGTCGACGGGGCTGAATTCGCCCTTGCGGTAGCCGTCGACGAGTTGAACGGCGGTGAGGTCCGTGAGCTCGGTCATGCGTGCTCCTCAGCGAGGCGGTGCGGGGCGTCGGTGATCAGCGCTCTGGATCAGTGCCCTGGGACATACCCACGTTCCTTGTCGACCACGTTCGTCAGCGGCCTGCCCGCCTCCCACTGGCCGAACAACGACACGAACTGCGCCCCGAGTTCGTCCCGCCAGCCGACCGTGTCACCGCTCATGTGCGGCGAGACGATCAGGCCCGGCGCCGTCCACAGCGGGCTGTCCGCGGGCAGCGGCTCCCGCTCGAAGACGTCGAGCGCGGCGCCCGCGATCCACCGCTTCGACAGCGCCGCGGCGAGGTCGTCCTCGACGACGAGCTGACCGCGGCCGACGTTGATGAAGCACGCCGACGGCTGCATGACGCCGAACCTGCGCTCGTCGAACATGCCCCGGGTGTCGTCCGTCAGCGGCGCCGCGCACACCACCCAGTCGGCGCGCGCGAGCAGCCGGTCCAGGTCGTCGGGGCCGTACACACCGGTCCGCGCGGTGCGTCCCACGAGGACCGCCGCGACGCCGAGCGCCTTCAGGGTGCGCACGACGGCCCTGCCGATGGGGCCCGAACCCACGACACACGCACGCGTGCCCGCGACGCGGCGGCTCTCGCGGTGCCGCCAGGTCCGCTCCCGTTGCAGGTCCAGGGTGCGCGGCAGGTCCTTGGCCAGGGCGAGGACCAGGGCGGCGACGTACTCGGCGATCGGCTGGTCGAAGATGCCGCGGGCGTTGGTCACCACCGCGTCGGACGCGGCGAGTTCGGGGCACATCAGATGGTCGACGCCCGCGCTCGCGGTGTGCACCCACGCCGGGCGCGGCCCCGCGCCGGGCCACGCGCGGCGGGCCGCGTGCGAGAGGAAGTCCCACACGAGCAGCACGTCCGCCTCGGGCAGCCGGTCGGCGAGGGTCTCCGCGTCGGCGTGCAGCACCCGGGCGCGGCCGGTCAGCGAGCCGAGGCGGGGCGGCGGCGCGGGGGCGGGCGCGTCGAGGACGAGGACCGTGGGCACGGCGGAGGCCGCGGGGGCGCCGGGGCGTGCGGGGGTCTCGCCGGGTGCGGCTCCCGGGGTCTCGGCGCTCCGGGGCGCACCCCCCGCCGGTGCCGTGCTTCCGGACGCCCCGGCTCCGGAATCGGCACCGGAAACAGCGGCTGGGACACGGCCCGGGACGGCACTCGGGACAGCACCGGAGAAGGCGTGTGAAGAGGCGCTTGAGGAGGTGCCTCCGGACATGGCAGAGAAACCGTTACGCAACGAGAGCCCGCTTCCCTGGGAGAGCGTCGGGACGACTGCCGCGACCTCCGGCGGCCGACGTTCTCAGCCGTCTGAGATGTGCGGATTGACCACGCTGGCACCCCAACCTACCTTCGTCAACAGAGGCAGTCCCTCCCAGCACCACAGGGGCGAGCACACGGCGTGCTGCCCCCTCGCGCGCACGGTGTGCTCGCCGCACACGCACCCCCGTCCCGACGTCCCGGCGCGTCGCGCCGACCGCATCACTTCCGGCCCTCGGCCGGCCCTGTCACCGCACCGCACGCACGAACTTGGGGCCAGTCATGGACGTCACTTCCTTCTCCTCCCTCCCCACCCTCGGCGGGCCGCACCCCCAGCGCGGTGTCGGTGTCGTCGCACCCTTCGACTTCGCCCTGGACCGCGAGTTGTGGCGCTGGGTCCCCGACGAGATCTCCCTGCATCTGACGCGCACTCCGTACGTACCCGTCGAGGTCAGCCTCGACCTGGCGCGCCTGGTCAGCGAGCACGAGACCCTGGCCGAGGCGGTACGGGCGCTGACGGCCGCCGAACCCGAAGTCCTCGCCTACGCCTGCACGTCGGGCAGCTTCGTCGGCGGCCGTGCCGGTGAACGCGCCATGTGCGAGGCCATGTCGCGCGAGGGCGCGGTCGCCTCGGTGACGACGTCCGGCGCACTGCTCGAAGCCCTGGAGGAGCTGGACGCGCGGCGCATCGCCCTCGTCACGCCCTACACCTGGTCGGTGACCCAGGCCCTGGAGGAGTACCTGGCCGAGGCGGGCGTCGCCGTCGTGGGGCGCGCGTATCTGGGCCTGACCCGGCACATCTGGAAGGTCCCGTACCGGGACGTCGCCGACATGGCACGGCGCGCGGTGCGCGGCCCCGTCGACGCCCTGTTCATCAGCTGCACGAACCTGCCCACGTACGACGTCATCCCGCAGCTGGAGGCGGAGCTGCGGATGCCGGTGATCTCCGCGAACCAGGTGACGATGTGGTCGGCGCTGCGGAAGCTGGGTACGCGTGCGGTGGGGCCCTACCAAGCACTGATCGACGCGGGCGCGCGGCCGGGCACCGACGAGTTCGGCACCCTCCGGCCGGGCGCGGCGGAGTTCGGCACCCTCGGCGCACTGCCCGCCCCCGCGTACGAGGGCCCGCCGGTGCCGCCGCCGTCGGCGCCCGCGACGCCGACGGTGCCGCCCGTCGCCGCGTCGGCGCCCGCGGGGGACGGCCTCGCCGACCCGCCCGGAGGGCCGGTGGGACCCGCGGAACCACCGGGGCCCGCCGGACCGACCACAGAAGGAGGCTGGACTTGACCGCACTGGGATTCCTCTACCCGGGCCACTCCGCCGAGGACGACTACCCCCGCATGGAACAGCTGCTCGGCTCCGACATCCGGTTGCAGGTCGTGCACACCGACATCGGCGAGGACGCACACCGTGTGGACGCGCTCCTGGAGATGGGCTCGGCGGCGCGGCTCGCCGCCGGCGTCGAGGAGCTGCGCCTCACCGGCGCCGAGGCCGTGGTGTGGGCCTGCACCAGCGGGAGCTTCGTGTTCGGCTGGGAGGGCGCCAACGAACAGGTCCGGCAGCTCGCGCGGACGGCCGGGCTGCCCGCGTCCTCGACGTCGTTCGCGTTCGCCCACGCGGTGCGCGAGCTGGGCGTGGCACGGGTCGCCGTCGCGGCGACCTACCCCGACGACGTCGCGGGGCACTTCGTGTCCTTCCTCAAGTCGGCGGGCGTCGAGGTCGTGGCCGCCCGGGGGAGCGGGATCGTCACCGCGGCCGAGGTCGGCACCTGGGGCCGGGACGAGGTGGTCGCCCTCGCCCGCGCGGGCGACCACCCGGACGCTCAGGCCGTGCTCCTGCCCGACACCGCGCTGCACACCGCCGCTTACATCCACGACCTGGAGGCCGACCTCGGCAAGCCGGTCCTCACCGCCAATCAGGTCACCGTCTGGGAGGGCCTGCGCCTCGCGTCCCGCCGGGTGAACGCCCCCGCGCTCGGCGCCCTCTTCCGCAGGGAGCCGGTGGTGCAGGCACCGGCCGAGTAGCCGCCCGCGCCCGGCGGGGGTGGGCGCGCCCCTCGCCGGGGCCCTCGCCGGACAGCGCCGCCCGCACCCCTCCTCACCTGCCGGGAATAAGCGGAGACACCCTCCTGTTCCAGCTTGCGTGCGCGGCAGCGTACGGAACAGTCGGAACGGCAGGAGGACCCCGGTGGCAGTGGAGCATCCCCACGAGGACGGGACCAGCGAGGTCGGGACTGGCCGGGACGGGACCGGCGCGGACCGGACCGGCCGGACCGGCCGGAGTGGAACCGGCGCGGACCGGACCGAGGGGGCGCGTGCCGACGGGGCGGCGGCGCGGACCGCGGCCGAGCGCGAGGGCATCCGCGCCGAGCCCCTCGGCGCCGCGCCCACGCCGCTGTCCGTGCTCGACCTCGTGACCGTCGGCGCCGGACGCACCGCCACTGACGCGCTGCGCACCAGCGTCGAGCTCGCCAAGCTGGCCGAGTCGCGCGGATTCCACCGGCACTGGGTGGCCGAACACCACTCCATGCCGGGCGTGGCCTCCTCCTCGCCCGCCGTGATCCTCGCCCACCTCGCCGCCCACACGACCCGCATCCGGCTCGGCTCCGGCGGCGTGATGCTGCCCAACCACGCCCCGCTGGTCGTCGCCGAGCAGTTCGGCACCCTGGAGGCGCTCGCCCCGGGCCGCGTCGACCTCGGGCTCGGCCGCGCGCCGGGCACGGACGGCGCCACCGCCGCCGCCCTGCGCCGCACCGACAACCTGCGCGAGGGCGCCGACGACTTCCCGAAGGAACTCGCGGAGCTGACCCGCTTCCTCGACGACGACTTCCCCGACGGCCACCCCTACGCCCGCATCCACGCGGTACCCGGTCCCGTCCAGGCGACGTCGCCGGGCGGCGTGCAGTCCCCGCACCGCCCGCCCGTCTGGCTGCTCGGCTCCTCCGGCTTCAGCGCCCGGCTCGCCGGGATGCTCGGCCTGCCCTTCGCCTTCGCCCACCACTTCTCCGCGCAGAACACGATCCCGGCCCTCGACCTGTACCGGGAGTCGTTTCGCCCCTCCGCCGTCCTCGACGCCCCGTACGCCCTCATCGGCGTCTCGGCGCTCGCCACGGACGACGAGAAGGAGGCCCGCCGCCAGGTGCTCGCCGCCGCCCTGAACATGGTCCGGCTGCGCACCGGCCGGCCCGGCCTCGTGCCCACGCCGGAAGAGGCCGAGGCGTACGAGTTCAACGAGATGGAGCGGGACTTCATCACGAGCTGGAACTCCAACGTCGTGCACGGCACCCCCGACGAGGTCCGCACCGGCCTCGACGACCTGGCCAAGCGCACCGGCGCCGACGAACTGATGCTCACCGCCAACGCCCACAGCGGCGAGGTCCGCCTGCGCAGCTACGAACTCGTCGCCGACGCCTACGGGTTGCCGCACCTCTCCTGACCCGACCGGGCCACCGAGGGTGCCGCCCCCGACGGGGGTGGGGGCGGCACCCGCACCGGCACCCGCACCGGCGCCGCCACCGGCCCCGACACCGGCCCCGGCTCCGGCCCCGGCACTGGCCTCGGCCCCGATACCGGCACCAGCTCCGGCACCAGCTCCGGCCCCGGCTCCGGCACCAGCTCCGGCCCCGGCTCCGGCCCCGGCCCCGGCTCCGGCCCCGGCACTGGCCTCGGCCCCGACATCGGCCCTGGCTCCGCCGGCCGGAACAGGCCGAGCCCACCCCGAACTCCCCCCGCTCACAAGCCCCTTGGCGCTCCGCCCCGTCACCACCCCGCGCCCCTCGCGCCACCACCGCTTCCCTAGCCTGTCGCCCATGGACATGGACACCCGGCTGCTGCGTCACTTCACCGCCGTCGCCCGGGAAGGCGACCTCGCCCGTGCCGCGCGGCGTCTCTGTCTTTCGCAGCCCGCGCTGACCCGGCAGCTCCGGCAGCTGGAGACCCGCCTCGGCACGGAGCTGTTCACGCGCACACCCGCCGGTCTCGCCCTGACCGACGCGGGCACCGCGCTCGCCGCCGCCGCGCCCGCCGTCCTCGACGCGTGGGGCGCGGCGCTGAGCGCGACGCGCGGCGCGGCCGCCCGCGCCGAGCGCGTCCTGCGCGTCGGCTTCGTGGCCGGTGCGGTCGACGGCGGCTGCGCACTCGCGCGGCGGATCGTCGCCGAGTTCACCCGGCGCAGGCCGGGCTGGCGGGTGCGGCTCGCGCAGGCCGCCGCGGACGACCCGAGGGCGGGCCTCGCGGACGGCACGGCCGACGCGGCGCTGCTGCGGCTGCCGTTCCCGGGCCAGGACCGCCTCGACGTGCGGGTCCTCGTGACCGAGGAGTGCTGGGTGGCGCTGCCCGCGGCCCACCGCCTCGCGGCCCGCGAGGAGGTCGACTTCGCCGATCTCCTCGACGAGCCGTTCGTCGCGGGCCCGCCGGAGCCCGCGCTGTGGCGGGACTACTGGCTGGCGGCCGACGAACGCGACGGCCGCCCCGCGAAGATCGGCGCCGTCGCCCACGACGCCCGAGCGTGGCTGCGCGCCGTGGCGGAGGGCCACGGCGTCGGCCTCACCCTCCCCTCCGCTGCCCGCTCCTGCCCCCGCGCCGACGTGGTCCACCGTCCCGTACGCGGCGTCAGCCCCAGCGTGGTCGGCGTGGCCTGTACCCGGGGGGCGCAGGTCCCCCCGGTGGTACGGGACTTCGTACAGGCGTGCGTGGCGGCGCGCGACGAGCCGCACGCCCGAGCGTGAAGGACCGGCCCGCGGTCCACGCGCCGGACGGTACGAGCGGTCCACGCGCCGGACGGTAAGAGCGGTCTACCCGTCGGACGATTCGATCAGTACGGAGATACGATCCGCCGCGACCGGACGCGAGTACAGCCACCCCTGCCCGGTGTCGCACCCGATCTTGCGCAGCCGCTCCGCCTGCCCGGACGTCTCCACGCACTCGGCGGTGACGGTGAGCCCGAGGCGGTGGGCGAGCTGGACGAGGGCCTCGACGATCACCTCGTCGGCGGGGTTGATGTGGGCGGCGGCCTCGTCGTACGCGCCCTCGTCGTACTGGAAGCCCCGTACGAAGGAGCCGTCGAGCTTCAGGACGGAGACGGGGAGGCGGCTGAGGTAGGCCAGGTTGGAGTAGCCGGTGCCGAAGTCGTCGATGGCGATCCGCACCCCCATGTCGCTGAGGGCCTGGAGCGCCTGTAGCGGGCGGCCAGCCGAGCCCATGACCGCCGATTCGGTCAGCTCCAGTTGCAGCAGTTCGGGGGCGAGGCCCGTCTCGGCCAGGATGTCGGCGACGTCGGCGACCAGGTCGGAGTCCCAGACCTGGCGCACGGCGACGTTCACGCTCACGAACAGTGGCTCCCGGTCGGGGTGGTCGAGCTGCCAGCGGCGGGCCTGCCGGCAGGCCGTGCGCAGCACCCAGCGGCCCAGCTGCACGATCGAACCGTCTTCTTCAGCAAGTCCGATGAACCGATTCGGCGTGAGCAGCCCGAACTGCGGGTGCTGCCAGCGCACCAGCGCCTCGACGCCGCTCACCCCGCCGCCCTCCAGCCCCACGAGCGGCTGGTAGTCCAGGACGAACTCGTCGCGCTCGACGGCGGGGCGCAGCGAACTGGCCAGGGCCTGACGGGTCATGCGGTGGGCGTTGCGCTCGGGGTCGAACAGCGTCCAGCGGGCCTTGCCGTCGGTCTTCGCCCAGTACAGCGTGGTGTCGGCGGCCTGCATCAGGCCGGTCGTCGTGGTGCCGGCGGCGCGCCGTTCGACGACGCCGATGGAGGCGGACACGGACAGGCGCTGCCCGGACAGGTCGAACGGCTCCTGGAGCGTGCGCAGGGCCGTCTCGGCGAGTTCGGTGAGCTGGTCGGTGCCGGTGGAGTCCTCCACGAGCAGCGCGAACTCGTCCCCGCCGAGCCGTGCCACGAGCGGCACCGAGGCGCTGCCGTACCCGGCCTCGTCGGCGAGGGCGGTGAGCCGGTCGGCCACGGCGGCGAGCAGCCGGTCGCCGACGCGGTGCCCGAGCGTGTCGTTGACGGCCTTGAAGCCGTCGAGGTCCAGATAGCACAGCCCGATCCGGCCGGTGCTCGTGTCGTCGTACGCGCCCGCTTCCAGGGCGGATGTGAGGCGCTCGAAGAACAGTGCGCGGTTGGGCAGCCGGGTCACCGGGTCGTGCATCTGCAGATGCCGCAGCCGGGCCTGAAGGTCGCGGCGGGCGCTGATGTCGGCGGCGGCGATGAGGGCCGTGCCCGCGCCGCGCCGCTCGCCGCCGGGCAGCGGCGAGACGGTGATCTGGGTCCACAGCGAGTGCCCGTCGGGGTGTTTGATCCGGCGGGTGCAGCGGAGTTTGGCCTGTCTGCCGCGGAGCACCTCGCGGTACGCGTGCCAGGTGCGGGCGTCGGACGCCAGGTCGACGAGGTCGGCGCCGATGCGTCCGGTGAGGTCGGCGGGGTCCGCGCCGAGCAGCTCGGCCAGCGCGTCGTTGGCGCCGACGACCAGGCCCTCGCGGTCGACGACGGCGAGGGCGAGGGGGGCCGCGGCGAAGGCGGCGCGGTAGTCGGCGCTGTACTGGGCGAGGGGGCCGGTCGGGCCCGTCTGATGACGCTCTGTGACGACAGGCCAGGCGCGGCCGGGTGCTGCGACCGCTGTGGCGGTCGGCCCTTGAGGGGTTCCGTTCACCGCTTGCTCCCGCAGTGCAATCGTTGTCGAGCAGGTCGCCGGGCCCCGCGTCCTGGCGGGTCTGGAGAGGAGGTCGCCCGGTTGGCGGGCGGCCGACGGGGCCGGGAAAGTGTGCCGATCATAGAGGCACGCCGTCGGGCCGTTCCAGCCGTCCTTCCCCGGGCGTGGCCCGCCGAAGCCCCCGACAGATCGTTTCTGCTCGCCCCTGCGCGGGCTTCTATGTGGGACGACCGGTTGTGACAGTCGGTGAGCGGTCGGAGTGTCGCATCCTGGCCGATCCTCACTCGACCGGGTCAGACAAAGTGGGCGAACGTCAACAAACCACCACAGGGTGGGTGAGGTGTCCCGCATTCCGCACCCGGAGGTCGACGTGGAGCGTCAGCTCCCCTGGTGGATGCTCACCCGTGCAGGGGAGCGGCGGCGCCTGCGCACCGCGGGGATCCTCTTCACCTGCCTGACCGCGTTCGCCGCCACGTCGCTGGTCGCGGGACCCGCAGTCGCCCACGGCGAGGCGGGCCCGTGCGCGCTGCGGCGCACGACCGCGCACCACTCCGAGGGCCTGGACACCTGGCACTCCGGCTATCCGCGCCCCTCCCGGGAGCTCGACGCGGTCATGGTCTTCCTGTCCTTCCCGGACTCCCCGCCGCTGACCGCGCCGGACGAGCTGGTGGCCGACTACTTCCCGGCCACGAGCGAGTTCTTCGAGCGGGCCTCGTACGGGCGGTTCCGGCTGCGTCCGCATCCGCAACCCGAATGGGTGGAGATGCCGGAGCAGTCCTCCGCGTACGCCATAGAGCGGGACTGGGATCCGCAGAACCGTGCCGCCTATCTCCGGGACGCGGTGGCGGCGGCGGATCCCCGGGTGGACTTCTCGGCGTACGACATCGTGTACTTCGTGGCCGATCCGGATGCTCCGGGGGTGGATTCGGACGCCACGAAGGTTGTGAACTTCGACCGCCCGATGCGCGCGGACGGTACGGACATCCGCCGCATCGTCACCCTCTTCGAGCGGCACCCCCCGGACCGCAACGTCCTCGCCCACGAGACGGGGCACGTCTTCGACCTGCCGGACCTCTATCACCGTCCGACGGACGGCAAGGGCGACTGGGACACGCACGTGGGGGACTGGGACGTCATGGGCAGCCAGTTCGGTCTCGCGCCGGATCTGTTCGGCTGGCACAAGTGGAAGCTGGGCTGGCTGCGGCAGCGGCAGGTGGTGTGCGTGGCGGACGGCCCGCGGCGGCTGACCCTCGACCCGCTGTCGGCGCCGCCGAGCCGGAGCGGGCCGGGTGCCGCGAGGCTGGCGGTGGTCCGTACGGGCCGGGGCAGCGTGGTGGCGGTGGAGGCGCGGGGCGCCGTCGGCAACGACCACGCCACGTGCACCGAGGGGCTCCTCGTGTACCGCGTCCGCAGTGAGACGGCGTCGGGCCGCGGCCCCGTCGAGGTGGTCGACGCGCACCCCCGCTCGGAGGCGTGCGGCGACGACTCGGTCTATCCGCCGCTCGCGGACGCCCCCGTGAGAGCGGGGGAGACCTTCACGGTCCCCGGCACGAACGTCACCCTGCAGGTGGAGTCGAAGTCCCCGTCGGGCACCTGGACGGTGGACATCACCCCGACGTGACCGGATGCCCCCTTGCGCCTCGATGCCCCTCTTGTGTCCCCCTTGGGCCGTGTCTCTCTGGGGTTCGCGGCTCTCACCCCCGCCCCGCGGCCAAAGGCCGGGGGACGGCACTCGGACCGACCTGGAGCCAACGCTTCGGGCCCACCCCACCCCCCTGGCGGGGGTGTGGGTGGCGCAGCCCCCACAACGCGCGGCGAAGCCGCGCAAAAACCACGATGGCGAGGCCGGTCCACGCTTTCCGTGGACACGCCTCGCCATCGCTGTCGTGCGCCGCCAGGGACTCGAACCCCGGACCCGCTGATTAAGAGTCAGCTGCTCTAACCAACTGAGCTAGCGGCGCCTGCTGACGTCGTAGACCTTAGCACTCTGATCGCCGCGGGGAAAAATCGATATACGCACTGCGGACCGGGCGGCGGTGCGGGCCGCGCGGACGCAGGCCCAGAGCACGACCTCCGGTCCGGGGAGCCGGGGCGAGCGGGTGTCGGGGGCGACGAGCCAGCGGGAGGCGAGCCGGTCGTCGAGGTCGTGGCGGGGGGTGAGCGGTGGCACGGTGACGGCGTCGCCGGCGCCGTGACAGAGCAGCGACGGTACGGCGGGGCTCCATTCCTCCCAGCGCAGGAGGGAGGGCAGCCGGCGGGCGGTGCCGGGGGCGGTGAAGAGCAGAACGCGGCCGCGGTGGGTGGCGACGGGGCCCGAGCCGGGGCCTTCGTGCCATAACCGGTCGACCATGCGCCGCCCGAAGACGGCGTCCACGCTGACCACGTCGAAGACGGTGCCGCAGGGCAGGACCGCGGGGGCGGTGGGGCGGGCCCGCCAGTCGGCGAGCAGCCCCTGCGGATACGTTTCTGCGGAGGTGAGCCAGGCGGCGCCCGCGGGGGTGACGGTGCAGGCGTTCGTGGGGGTGGCGGCGGGGGCGGCGTGGGTGCGGGGGGAGCTGCTCATGGGGACTACGTCTACCGGGGGTGAGTTCCCGGTGCCACAGAGTTGCGGGAACCCGGGACGGTGGCGGGAGGGGTGCGGTACCTTGCCCCTCCGGCATATGCCGCCGGGTGGTGGTGTGGGGCGGGGGCGCCTTCCGGGGCGTTTGGGCCGCCCGGGGCGTACGGGTCGTCCGCGCCGCCCGGGGCGTACGGGTCGTCCGCGTGGTACGGGCCGTCCGCGTCGTACGGGCCGACTCGTCCGACTGGGCGAACTGGGTCGGCTAATCCGACCGATCCAGCTGATCCGCTCGGGGCAGAGTCAGCGCGGCCCCGGGCCTGCCGCAGAGCCGGCCGAGCCCGCTGCGCCCGGCTCGCCGCGCAGCAGCTCCCGGCCGAATTCGACCATCTTCTTCGCGTAGTCCTCGGTCCACTGGGCGCGCTCGGCGATGTCGGCCGTGGTGAGCCGGTCGAAACGGCGCGGGTCGGCGAGCTGGGCGGCGGCGACGGCCTGGAACTCGACGGAGCGGTCGGTCGCCGCGCGGAAGGCGAGAGTCAGCTCGGTGGCGCGGGCGAGCAGCTCGCGCGGGTCCTCCAGGGACTCCAGGTCGAAGAAGTGCTCGGGGTCGGACGCGGCTTCCGCGGGCTCGAAGAGGAGCGGCGCGGGGCGCATGCGCTGGCTGGACCGGGGCCGCGAGGGCTCCGCCATGTCGTTGTCCTTTCGTCGTACGCCGCGCCGTACGGTGCGTGGCCAACAGCCATTGTCCCTCCCCGCGCAAGACCCCCGCGGGGCGCGGGTGCGTCTGCTCGGTGACCCGGCGGGGTCGGGTGTGGGTGCCCCGTCAGGGGCGCGGGGAACGGCGCGAGCAACCACGTACCGGCCGCTGACGCGTGTGCGTGGTGCGTCGTGGTTGCGTCTGCGGCTTTTTGCGGGCTGGGCGCGCAGTTGTTCGCGCCCCTTGGTGGGGTCGGGTGTGGGTGCCCCGTCTGGGGCGCGGGGAACGGCGCGAGCAACCATGTACCGGCCGCAGACGCGTGTGCGTGGTGCGTCGTGGTTGCGTCTGCGGCTTTTTGCGGGCTGGGCGCGCAGTTCCTCGCGCCCCTTGGTGGGGTCGGGTGTGGGTGCCCCGTCAGGGGCGCGGGGAACGGCGCGAGCAACCACGTACCGGCCGCTGACGCGTGTGCGTGGTGCGTTGTGGTTGCGTCTGCGGCTTTTTGCGGGCTGGGCGCGCAGTTGTTCGCGCCCCTTGGTGGGGTCGGGTGTGGGTGCCCCGTCAGGGGCGCGGGGAACGGCGCGAGCAACCATGTACAGGCCGCAGACGCGTGTGCGTGGTGCGTCGTGGTTGCGTCTGCGGCTTTTCGTGGGCTGGGCGCGCCGTTCCCCGCGCCCCTGACGGGGCACCCCGCTTAGGGGGCGACCAGGGGTACACGATGCTCACGCAGCCGGGCGAACACCGCGTGGTTGGCCTCCCAGCCGTCCGGGAACTTGACCGTCACCCCGAGCCGGACCGGATCCATGGACGGATGGTCGTCGAGGAGGGACTCCACCCCGGCCCGGCACACCACGATGCACGCGTGCCGGTGCCGGGACGCGAGCACGCACAGGCGGCCCGTCTCCAGGTGGAAGGCCGTGGCGTCGGGCCGCCCGGACAGCGGGTGCAGCACGACGGTCACGTCGTACTCACGGCCCTGGAGCCGGTTCGCGGTGTCCACCGTCACGTCCACGACCCCGAGCGCGGCGAGCGCACCGCGCACCGCGGCGGCCTGGTCGCGGTGCGCCGTCCCCACCGCGATCCGGTCGGCGGTGAGCGGAGCGGGCTCGGGCGACCGCTCGGACGTCGCCGCGCCACCCCGGTCGAGCAGCCGCCGCACCACGTGGGCCACGGCCCGCACCGCCTCCGGGTCCGTGCGCGGCGTGTGCCGGGCGGGCAGCTCAAGGAGGCCCCAGCCGGAGACGGCGGCCTCGTCGATCACCCGGTCGGGGCCGGAGCCGTCGGACGGGACGGCGAAGCGCAGCGACCGGTCCTCGTGACCCGTGCCGCTGCGGAACGGCGTGTACGGATAGAACGCGTCGGACACCAGCGGCGCGGCGGACGCGGGCAGCCGCCAGGAGACGGGGAGACGGTGCTGCGGCAGTGTCGGATTGTGGGCGAGGAGCGTGGTCACCGCGCTGGCCGAGGGGTCGTAGGCGAGCCCGGCCCACTGGTCCGCCTCGGCGATCGCGAACGGGTCGAGCTGCCCCGGATCGCCCACGAAGAGGGCCCGTTCGAAGAGCCCGGCGACGGCGAGCAACGCGTCCGACCGCATCTGGTAGGCCTCGTCCACGATGGCGTGCCCCCAGGGCTCGACGTCCTTGACGTGCCCCCACTTCGCGGCGGTGGACACGACCACGTCGAGCCCCGCGAGGTCGGCGGCCTTCGCGGACTTGCGCACGTTCGGCAGCGCGTCGAGCGCCTTGTCGTACGGGTCGGCGTCGCTGCTGTGCAGGCGCCCGACCGGCAGTTCGGGGTCCTTCTCGGCGAGACGCAGGACGAGGTCGTCGACCTGCGCGTTCGTCTGCGCGACGACCATCAGGGGCCGGCCGGCCGCGGCAAGCTCGCGGGCGGCACGCACCACGAGCGTGGACTTGCCCGCGCCCGGCGGGGAGTCCACGACGACGCCGCGGTGCGTGCCGTGCAGCGTGTCGTGCAGGATCGCGTCGGTGGCGCGGCCCGCCTCGGCGCCGGGGTCGAAGGAGGGTGGGGCGGAGGACGGGGGCGGGGGAGCGGGCGTGGTCACAGGACATCCTCCGCGGTCACGGGGTCCGGGCTCTCGCCAGGTGCGGGCGCACCGGACGGCGTCGTCGCGGACTGCGGGGGCCCGCCGTGCGTCCAGGGCGTGTCCTCCGGGTCGGGCAGTTTGGGGCCGCCCCGCTGCTCGTGCTCGAACAGCGTCCAGCACAGCCGGTCGCCCGCCTCCGGCACGGACCCGGCGTCGGGCTCCTTGCCGCGCCCCATCTTGTCCAGGACGCGCAGGACGACGAGGCTGCCGCCGCCGTCACCGGCGCCCCGACCGGCGGCACCGTCCCGGCCGTCACCGCCGTCACCGCCGTCACCGCCGTCCCGGCCGTCCTCGCCCTCGCCCTCGTCCTCGACGTCGTACGTCACGAACTGCGCGCTCTGCGCCTTGCCCTCCAGCGAGCGGTACACCTTCACGCCGGGGTCCAGATGCGGCCGGTCGGCCGTGCGGACGGTGACCAGGGGGCGGGGGCGGGGCGAGCGGCCCTCGCTGTACGTCATGACGACGTCCGTCACCACCCCGGCGAAGGCCTCGCCCGCGAGTCGGCGGCCCGCCATCACCAGCGGGTCGTCGAGGGCCTCCTGGGCTTCGAGCCTGGCCTGCTCCCGCTCGCGCGTGGCGAGCTTGTTGGCCGCGGTGACCGCGTCGTCGACGCGGGGCTGCGGGGGTTCGCCCGCCGCGACCCGGTCGCGGTGGCCGGTGAACGACCAGCGGTCGCCGCGCCACCGGTCGACGGCGTGCGGCGCCTCGGGCAGCGTGCACAGTGCGTCCAGGCCGCGCCACACCGCGTCCCAGGTGGGGCGGGTGCGGCTCGCCACCAGGGCGTCGATCTCCCGCTCGGCGGCGGCGAGCGAGGCGAGGAGCGCGTCCGCCTCGACGCCGTCCGCGGCGGCGGCCAGGGCGGAGCGCGCCCGGTCGTGGCGCTCGATGGCCGGTGCGAGCAGGTCGTTGTCGAACGCCGGGTCCGTCGCGGGCCCGGCGGGCGGGCACAGCAACTGCCCGTCGGCGTCCCGCGCCAGCTCCGCGCGGAGCGCCGCCGCCTCGCCCGACGTGCCCTCGGGCGCCTCGATCCAGGCGAGCAGGGCGCCCAGATGCTGCTCCTCCAGGGAGGACTGGCCGGTCGCCCAGTGCCGGGACAGCAGGTCGGTCATGGCGAGCAGGAGCGCGGAGCCGGGCACGCGGGAGCGCTCGCCGTAGTGCGTCAGCCAGCGCCCGAGGAGCGGCACGCGCGGCGGCGCGGGATACGGCGCGTCGGGGTCCTGTTCGGCCGTCCGCCGGAACCGCATGGACCGGCCGAGGAGCCGTACGAACTCGACGCCTGCCCGGCTCGGCACGATGAGCTGCGGGGCGTCCGCGCACAGCTCCGTCTCGACCTTGACGCGCTTGCCGGTCTCCGGGTCGGTCTCCGTGCGCTCGGCCGCCTCGACGTCGTCGGCGAACGACTCCACGTACGGCAGCAGGACCTCGGCGAGCTGGGACAGGAACGCGAAGCGCAGGTCGCGGTCGCGGGGCTGGGCGACCGTGAGCAGCCGCGGCGACGTGCGTTCGGTGCCGATGAGGGCCCCCAGGGGCGCGCCCGCCTCGCCCGCCGTGACGAGCGGGACGAGGACCAGGGGGCGCTCGGAGAGGTGGCGGTGGCGCACGGTGGCCCGGGGGCGCGCACGGCCGGAGGCCGCCGCTTCGAGCCGGGCCAGGTTGTCGATCAGGGTCAACGGACACCTCCCGCGAGTGCTTCCGCGCGCAGCGCGCCGGCCCGGCGCAGCGCCGACACCGCCGGGTCGTCCGGGTCGCCCGCCTCGCCGCGCGCCGCCGCGAGGGTCTCCTCGACGGTGGCGAGGGACCCGAGGTCGGCGCGGAGCGCGCGCCCCAGGGAGGTCAGCTCGCCCCGCGCGCGGGCCCGCTCACGGCAGTGGAAGGCGAGCTCGCAGGCGGCGAGGCACTCCGGTGCGTAGGTCGCGGGGACCGCGTCGACCGCGGCGGACAGCTCGTCGGCGGGGCGGTTCACGTCGAAGGTCAGGCCGGGCGGCAGCGTGGCCGCGATGTCATCCACGCGGGTCAGCCGGGAGAGCTGACGACGGGTGACCGCGCGCTGCTTGCGGACGTCCACCGCGGAGGCGGCCGGCAGGTTCGAGAAGTCCTTGGGACAGACGAGCAACACCTGCTGCCGAACCCCGCCCACACGCCCGCCACCCGCAGTGACCCCGCCCGGGGTCGGCCCGTCCGCGACCGTCCCGTCCGGGGTCGGCCCGTCCGCGGCAGACCCGTGCGTTGCAGGTCCATGCGCGGCCGATCCGCCCGTGTCTGCTCCGAGCGTGGTCGATCCGTCCGCGGTCGGCCCGTCTGGGACTGTCCCGTCCGGGGCTGGTCCGTCTGCGGCAGGTCCGTGTGTTGCAGGTCCGTGCGCGGTGGACCCGTCCGGGGTCGGCCCGTCTGGGACTGTCCCGTCCGGGGCTGGTCCGTCTGCGGCCGACCCGTGTGTTGCAGGTCCGTGCGCGGAGGACCCGTCCGCAGCCGACCCGTGCATGGCCGACTCGTCCGGGGTCGGCCCGTCCGCGGTCGACCCGTCCGCGGCAGACGGGTCCGCCGCAGGTCCGTGCACGGCCGACCCATGCGCGGCCGACCCACGCGCGGCCGACCCGCTCGGGTCGGACCCGCTCGGGCCCGACCCGCCCGTGGCCATCCGCGCCGCGACCTCCTCCAGGGCGAGGACATACACCGCCGACTGGCGCGCCGCCGCGCCCACCTTCGCCGCGTCCGCCGAGCCGTCGATCATGGGGAACGACTTGATCTCGACGACCGTCCAGGTGCCGTCAGGGGCGACGACCACCGCGTCCGGCTCCAGGTAGGCAGGGGTTCCGGCGACGTCCAGGGTCAGCATCGGGTGGTCGAGGAGGGTCCAGGCGCCCGCGGCCGTGGCCTCGCGCAGGGCGATCTCCGTGCGGCCCACGCGGCCCTGGGGTCCGGCCGCCGTGAGGTCGGGCACCCGGGCCGAGCCGGGCTCGGGCTCCGGGCCGCCGCCGAGGCAGGCGTGGGTCAGGCGGAGCAGTTCGGCGCCGCCGTCGGACTTGACCCGCGACTCGAAGGCGTGCCCGCGCATGAAGGCGAACTGCGACTGGCCGAAGCCCGAAGGGGAGCCCAGGGACTGCGCGAGCGCCGTCTTCGGCACGCCCGCGCCGTCCAGGAGGGCCCGCCGCCGACAGCCCGGGTTCGCCGCGAGCGCCGCGAGGGCGCGGGCGTCGAGGGGCTGCGGCGGTACGTCAGGTCCGCGCAGCTCCGCGAGCCGCTGCCGCAGCGCCGTCCCCGAAGCCGTCGAGGGCGGCGCTGCCCGCTGGTCCGGCGTCCTTGCTCCCGCGGGGCCCGGTGCCCGGCCCGTCCGCGGACTTGCCGCCCGGGCCGGCGCCGAGCTTGCGCTGGTGGGGAATTCGCTCACCCGCCGAAGTCTGGCATCCGGCACTGACAATCGAGGACTCCGTGGCGGAAGAGGCCACCGGGGCGTCCGCGGACCGCTGCCCGGTGGCGGCGGAGCGCCCGCCGCCCGCCACGGCGGCGACCGGCCGCAGCCGCCCCTTGATCCGGTCGGCGGCCCGCCGCACGGGCTTCACCAGGAGCAGGCCCACACCCATCACGGCCACACCGGCGACCGCGTCCAGGAAGTAGTGGTTGGCGGTGCCCATGACCACGATGGTGGTGAACAGCGGGTAGATCACACCGACCGCCTTCGCCAGCGGTGTGCGCCCGTACTTCCACAGCATCACACCGCACCACAGCGACCAGCCGACGTGCAGGCTGGGCATGGCCGCGTACTGGTTGGTCATCCCACCGAGGCCGCGCGGCGCGCTGGCCTGGCCGCCCCACCAGCCCCAGTCGCTGTACTGCGCCATCGTGTCGACGAAGCCGTGCTTGGCGTCGAGGAGCCGTGGCGGACAGGTCGGCATCAGCGTGAAGCCGATCAGGCCGATGAGCGTGGAGACCATCAGCCAGGTGCGGGCGGCGGCGTAGTGCACGGCCTTGCTGCGGAACATCCAGATCAGGATCAGCGGTGTGACCAGGTAGTGCAGCGAGGCGTACCAGAAGTCGGCCGGGACGCCGAGGGAGGCGTGGGCCGTGAACAGCCGGTTGAGCGGGTGCTCCAGGTTGAGGTGCACCGCCTTCTCGATGCGCAGCAGGGACAGGCCGTGGTCCACGGCGGTCGTGACGTCTCCGCGCGCCAGCAGCCGGCCGGCCGAGTAGGCCCCGTACACGAGGAGGATCAGCGGCAGCTCCGTCCACCAGCGCAGGCGGACGCGGGGCGTTCCGTTCCCGGATATGCCGCCGTCGCCGGCGCCTAGTGCCTTGAATCGCGGCATCCGGTGGGTCCCCCATCTCATTGCGCGCTGTTCCCGCTCGGTTCTCACGGCGTACGGCCGATGGGTCACTTTACGGCGTACGCGAAGGCCGATGAGCCATCCCCCGGTCGTCATAGACGCAGAGATCGCGGCCCGGGTTGCTCCCCCGCGGCGTGCGTGATGATGGAGGGATTATGGACAGTGCAGAGAAGGAAACGGACGAACGACGGGCAGGAGACCGTCGGGCGACTTTCCTCTTCAGTCCTGCCATATGTCCTGACATGTCTCTCTGGAAAGGCTCCCCATGGCACCGCGCATCCTGCTGGCCCGGCATGGACAGACCGAGTGGTCACTGTCCGGAAAGCACACCGGCAGGACCGACATTCCGCTCCTCGAAGAGGGCCGGCGCGGCGCGAAGCTCCTCGGCGAGCGGCTGCACCGGGCGCCCTTCGACGGCCTCCCCGGAGTGGAGGTGCGCACCAGCCCGCTGTCCCGCGCGCGCGAGACGTGCGACCTCGCGGGCTTCGGCGACCGGGCCGCGGAGTGGGACGCGCTGATGGAGTTCGACTACGGCGCCTACGACGGCCTGACGCCCGCCGACATCCAGGCGCTGCGCCCCGGCTGGTTCATCTGGCGCGACGGCGTGCCGGACGGCGAGACGCTGGCGCAGGTGTCCGCGCGGGCCGACGAGGTCGTCGCCTGGGCCCGCGAGGCGGACCGCGACGTGCTCGTCTTCGCCCACGGCCACATCCTGCGAGCCATCGGCGCCCGCTGGCTCGGCTACGACATCGACTTCGCGTCCCGCATCCGCCTCAACCCCACGTCCCTGTCGATCCTGGGCTGGGCCTACGGAGAGCCCGCCCTGGAGTCCTGGAACGAGACGGGGCACCTGACGGGCTGAGCGCGCCGGTGACGGGCTGGGCCCGCGGTGCCTCATGCCCGCGCGCGCTGCGTGCCCGCAGGCTGAACGCCTTCCACCCGAACTCGGTGCCTCACGCCCGCGCGCGGGCGGCGTGCTGGTCCAGGAAGTCCGTCACTCCGGGGGCGAGCCGGTGCGGCAGCAGCAGCCGCGCGGTCGTCGCGAGCATGCACGCGATCCGTGACGACTGGACCTCGTCGAGGAGGGCGAGCACCCGCAGCCCGGCGTCCGCCGCCTCGTCGGGGCGGCCCGCGCGGGCCAGGTCGTCGGCGAGCTCCGCGGTGTACAGCGCGATGTTGCGGGTCAGCTGGGGGGTCAGCGCCACCGCGAGGCCCGCGGCCCGCTGCGCGTGCCGCGACGCGCGCTCCCACTGGCCGAGCGCCGACCAGCACTGCGCCTCCAGGCCCTCCAGTTCCGCGGGCCCGTAGAAGGTCATCCACTCCGGGTCGGTGTCGGCGGGGCCGCGGTCGAACAGCGCGTGCGCGCGCACGAGCGCCTGCCGGCAGCCCGCGTGGTCGCCGAGCCCGGCCCAGCCGCCCGCCTCGCGCAGCGCGAGGAGCGAGAGGAACCGGGCGGACCCGAGCTCCCGCGCGAGCCGCGCCGCCACCTGCGCCGCCCGCACCGCCTCTCTGGGCCGCCCCGTGTCCCTGGCCAGGAACGCCGTGTTGCAGAAGGCGTGCGCCTCCAGGGCGGGATCGCCCGCCATCCGGGCCGTGGCGAGGGCCTCCGCGTAGTGCGAGCGGGCGTCGTCGAACCGGCCCGAGTCGTGCGCGAGCCAGCCCACGGAGATCGCGAGTTCGCCCGCGCCCGAGTACAGCCGGTCGGCCGTCCTGTGCCCCGCCTGCCGGGTGGTGCCCGCGTCGAGGAGGGCGTACGCGGTGCGCAGCGGATGGGCGGCGCGCCGGTACAGGCCGTCGGCGCCGTGCCGGTCGTCGAGCAGCCGGATCTCACGGACGGCCTCCTCGACGGCGCATACCTCTCTCTCGCCCGCCGCGCGGAACCTGCGCCCCTTGGGTACGTGGGCCGCGGCGACGCCGCCCAGCGGGAGGCCCGCGGCCCCCAAGGACGCGGCGGCCACCGTGGCCGTGCCGCTGGTCATGAATGCGCGACGCCGCACGTCGCTCTCCTTGTTGTCGCTGTTGCCGCTGCTGCAGTCGTTGTTCCCGCTGTTCCCGCCGTCGCTGTTGCCGCCGTCGCCGGCGCAGCCATCGCTGCTGCCGGTGAACCTGTCGTCCGGGTACCTGGCCCGCGATCCGTCATTCCCGTACGTGGGATCCGCCCCGCGTGCCTCTCCGGCGCCGCGCGCCCCCCGGCCCCGTACCACCGCACGCGGCGCGAAGCCCAGGTCCGTCAGCGTCCGGCCCGGGAACATGTGCAGGAACACTCGTTCGTAGGCGTAGTTGGGGCAGCGGATCTCGCCCGCCTCCACCCGGCCGACGTACCGCGCGTCGCAGCTCACCCGCTCGCCGATCTCACGCGCGGCCCGCCGCACGGCGGCCGCGAACTCGCCCGGTGAGCGCTGTCCGCGCAGTTGCCGGAACAGGAGATTCGGTCGCGGAGGCGGAGTCGACGATACCGATGGCGACGGCGCCATACCGGATCCTCTCGCTGGGGACCGTGCCGGGGGCCCCGCGCGCCCTGCCGCGGCGGCGGCCGCCCGTGGGCCGGCACCGATCGGTCGGCGTGCGCGCTGCGGCCCTGTCCGGCGGAGCACGAACGTACCCAATGTGCACACGTCCGCACGCAGAGTTTGGCTACAAACGGGATATCTCACCCGTGATCCGCCATCATCTGCCATCCTTTGCGGCGGCGCGGCGCCGTAGCCGTTCGCACCCCCGCGCGTTGAACCATGTGGAGAGGGAGCGATGCGGCTTCCACCCCGTCGAGGAGGTTCCCTTGTTGGAATTCGGCATGGAGAGCGGCGGATCCGGGGGCGCGCTGACGACGGCGCGGCACCGGCCCAGCCAGGACCGCAGCGCGGGGCCCGGTTGCGTCGGGCCGTGGGACCCGGCCCGGCCCGGACTCCACGACGGCCGCGGGGGCCACGACGGCCGCGGTGGTCACGAGAACTGCGACGGGCACGAGAACTGCGACCTCGTGACCGTGCCCGCGCGTCAGGGGCTCGAAGCCGTGGACATCCTGCGCCGGGGTGTCGGGGGCGAGGCCGTGGGGCCCGTCCTGCACGACGGGGACTGCGACACCCTCGGCTTTCTCGTGCCGCCCGGCACCGCGGACGGGTGGGACCTTCCCGGCAGCGCGTGTACCCAGACCTTCGGCCATGACGTCTCTCTCACTCCGGATCCGGTGCCTCCGCCGCCCGTCGTGGGGACCGGGTGGCTGGTGCCGCCAGGGGAGACCGAGCCTGTGACGGATCCGGATGCGCTCCGGGCCGCGCTGGGGGAGGCCGCGCGGATGATCGAAGCAGCTGACAACTGCCGGTAGCCGGTGGTTGCCGGGCTGTACAGGGGCTGCGCCCCTTGCCCCGCATCGCCGCTCCGCGGCTCGCCCTCAATCGCCGGACGGGCTGCGATCTCGCCGTGCCTCGCTGATCGCCGGACGGGCCGGAACCGTCGCGCGAGTGACCGCCCGGCGATGGCCGCCCGCCCGGCAATGGCCGCCCACCCGGCGATGCCTGCCCGCCCGGCGATGACGGAGCACCCGGCGATAATGGAGCAATGGCACGGAACAGGCGGGGGCGGCAGGCGCGGGAGGCTCTGGTCGAGGAGGTCGACGGGGGGCTCGCCGAGTTGATGCCGGACCGGGAGCGGGGTGCGGCCTGGACCCTGCTCGTCGACGGGGCGCCGCAGTCCCACGTCGACCTCGACGACCCCACGTACCTCGACTTCGAGTACCAGCGCAGGCTCGGTCACATCGCCGACCTCGTCGCCCCGCCCGGCAGGCCCGTGCACGCCGTCCACCTGGGCGGCGGCGCCCTCACCCTCGCCCGCTACGTCGCCGCGACCCGCCCGCGCTCCACCCAGCAGGTCGTCGAACGCGACACCGCCCTCGTCCAGCTCGTCCGCCGCGCCCTGCCGCTCGACCCCGCGGCCCGCGTCCGCGTACGCAACACCGACGCCAGACAGGGGCTCGCGAAGGTCCCGGACGGGTGGGCCGACCTCGTGATAGCCGACGTGTTCAGCGGTGCCCGCACCCCCGCCCACCTGACCACCACCGAGTTCCTCACCGACGTGCGCAGGGCCCTCAAGCCCACCGGCTGGTACGCGGCGAACCTCGCCGACGGCCCGCCGCTCGCCTACTTGCGCGGCCAGCTCGCCACCGCCGCCGACGTCTTCCCCGAACTCGCCCTCGTCGCCGACCCCGCGGTGCTGCGCGGCAGACGCTTCGGCAACGCCGTGCTCCTCGGCGCGGGGCAGCCGCTGCCCGTCGCCGAACTCACCCGGCGCAGCGCGAGCGACCCGCACCCGGCACGCGTCGAACACGGGCGCGCGCTCACCGACTTCGCAGGCGGCGCCACGGCGGTCACGGACGCGAGCGCCGTGGCGTCCCCCGCCCCGCCCTCGTCCGTGTTCCGCTGAGACCGCCCCGGGAGCACGCGCCCAGCGGCCGTCAGCCGCCGTCTTCGAGGGGCGTCAGTAGGTGGTGACGTCGATCCTCGGTGCGTGGTCGTGCCACGTGCAGAACACCGACACCCGGTCGGCCCCCGAAGTGAACTCCACGCGGATCCACGACGGTGCCTTCCACACCTGCATGGACCAGCCCGCCGACGGCGACGCCGACACGAGCGTCGCGGGGGACGCGCCGAGGTCGAAGACGACGCGCCCGCCGTCGGTGCTGTAGCCCCTGACGCTGCCGGACGCAGGGGTGTGCGTGGGACCCGGCGACCGCGTGGGCTTGGGCGAGCCGGTCGCGGGCAGGGGCTTCCTGTTCCTCTCCGCGCCCTTCGGGGTCTTGGCGGGCGGGGCCTCGGAGGGCGGGGACTCGCTCGCGGTCCCGTCCTCGCGGTTCTTCGACGGTGCGGCGTCCGGGGGCGGGCCAGGGCGGTGGGTGGAGGACGACTGCGGGTCGCCGGCGCGGTCACCGGTCGCGAGCGGCAGGGCGCGCGGCGGGTCGTAGGCCGTGCCCGCCATCACCGTGTGCACGCCCCACCACGACAGCGTGACCGCCGCGCCCGTGGCGAGCGACCACGCTCCGGCGTGTACGAGGCCCCTGCGCATCGCGGGCCATACTGCACCACGAGCCGTGCCGAGAACCAGGAGCCCCGCCTTCCGCTTGGCCCGGACACCCCTTCCCCCAGGCGCACTTACCGGACATCGGACCCAAGTCCGGGCCAAAGGTCCCGCACGGCGTCCGGGCCCTCCGCATGGCGTACGGTGCCGCCCATGGCAAGTGTGCTCGTCGTCGAGGACGACCAGTTCGTGCGCTCGGCCCTCATCCGGCACCTGTCCGACGCCTCCCACACCGTACGGAGCGTCGGCACCGCCCTGGAGGCGCTGCGCGAGGTGGCGCATTTCCGCTTCGACGTCGTCATCCTGGACCTCGGACTGCCCGACCTCGACGGCGGCGAGGCGCTCAAGATGCTGCGCGGCATCACCGACGTACCCGTGATCGTCGCGACCGCGCGGGACGACGAGGCGGAGATCGTCCGGCTCCTCAACGACGGCGCCGACGACTATCTGACCAAGCCGTTCTCCGTCGAGCACCTGTCCGCGCGCATGGCCGCCGTACTGCGGCGCTCCCGCGGCACCACCGCCGGTGAACAGCCCGCGCGCCAGGTGCTCCGGGTCGGCGGCCTGACCGTCGACCCGCTGCGCCGCCAGGCCGAACTGGACGGCGTCCGGCTCGATCTGACGCGCCGCGAGTTCGACCTGCTCGCCTTCCTCGCCGGGCGGCCCGGCGTCGTCGTACCGCGCAAGGAACTCCTCGCCGAGGTCTGGCAGCAGAGCTACGGCGACGACCAGACCATCGACGTCCATCTGTCCTGGCTGCGCAGGAAACTGGGCGAGACCGCCGCGAGCCCCCGCTATCTGCACACGCTGCGGGGGGTCGGTGTGAAACTGGAGCCACCGCAGTGACCGGTGCCTCGGCGGTGGGGGCGGCGCCGTGAGGTGGGCGCTCGTGAAGGTGTGCCTGGCCGTCACCACGATGGTCGTGGCCGCCTTCGCCATTCCGCTCGGCCTCGTCGTCCAGGAGATGGCCCGCGACCGCGCCTTCTCCAACGCCGAACGGCACGCCGCCGGCATGGGCCCCACCCTCTCCATCACCACCGACCGTGCCCAGCTCACCCGGGCCGTCGCCACGTCCGCGGCGGGCGCCGACGGGCGGATGGCCGTGCACCTGCCGGCCGTCGGCGGGAAGCCGCCCCTGCGGATCGGCGAACGCCGGGCCGGACCGCACCAGGTGGCGGCCGCCCGGACGCAGGGGCGGGCCAGGACCACGGCGGTGCCCGGCGGATACGCGCTGCTCCAGCCCTTCGGACTCGGCTCCGGCGAGATCGCCGTCGTCGAGATCCATGTGCCGGAGAGCGAGGTCGGCAAGGGCGTGACCACGGCGTGGCTGGTGCTCGCGGGCGTCGGCGTGGCGCTGATCATCGGGTCCGTCGCGGTCGCCGACCGGCTCGGCGTGCGCATGGTCCAGCCGGCGCGGCGGCTCGTGGAAGCGGCGCACGACCTGGGCGAGGGCAAGCTGAGCGCCCGGGTACCGGAGGAGGGGCCGAACGAACTGCGGCTCGCCGCGGTGGCGTTCAACTCCATGGCCGACCAGGTCGTCCAGCTCCTCGCCGGCGAGCGCGAACTGGCTGCCGACCTCTCCCACCGGCTGCGCACCCCGCTCACGGTGCTCCGCCTGAACGCCGCCTCGCTCGGGGACGGGCCCGCCGCCGAGCAGACCCGTACCGCCGTGGAGCGCCTCGAACGCGAGGTCGACACCATCATCCGCACCGCGCGTGACGCCCGCCCGCGGACCGCGGTCGGCGTCCACACCGGTCCCGGCGCGGGCTGCGACGCCGCCGAGGTGATCCGCGAACGCATGGACTTCTGGTCGGCGCTCGCGGAGGACGAGGGGCGCGAGGCACGGGTCGCCGGCGTCGAAACGCCGGTGCGGCTGCCGGTGGCACGGGCCGATCTTGTCGCCGCGCTCGACGCCCTGCTCGGCAATGTGTTCCGGCACACCCGGGAGGGGACGGCGTTCGCCGTGGACGTGCACAGCGGGGAGGACGCGGTGATCGTGCTCGTGTCCGACGCCGGGGGCGGCATCGCCGACCCGGAGACCGCCCTCGCCCGCGGCGGCTCCGGCTCCGCCGCGGGGGCGACCGGGTCCACCGGTCTCGGCCTCGACATCGTCCGCCGCCTCACCGAGTCCACCGGCGGTGACGTCCGCATCGGCCGGTCGGTCCTCGGGGGCACGGAGGTACGCCTCTGGGTCCCACGCCCCTACCAGGGGCGCGGGGAGCTTCGCGCTCGGCCACGGAACAGCCGCCGACGCGTCTGCGGGGTCCGTCGGCAGACGCGTCTGCGGCGTGTCCTCGGCTGGGCGCGCAGTTCCCCGCGCCCCTGACGGGCGCGGACCCCTGACGGGGCCGCCAACCTTTGGCGACCCCGATCCCACCCTTAAGCGAACCTCAAGATCCCGATCAAGGGCCCCGGATGCCCCTTTCGTCGTCCGGGAGCGGGGCTAACGTGGGCTCTCCCCCCACACGCGCCCCGGTCGGCGCCTTCCCCCCACCCGGCCGGGGCGCTCAGCCCTCGCCCTCCTCGTCCGGCGGGGCCAGCTCCCCGCTCGCGGCCACCCGCGCGTACCAGCGGGCGCTCGACTTGGGTGTGCGGGCCTGCGTCTCGTAGTCCACGTACACCGCGCCGAACCGCTTGCTGTAGCCGTACGCCCACTCGAAGTTGTCCATCAGCGACCACAGGAAGTAGCCGCGTACGTCCGCGCCGGACATGATCGCCTCGTGCACGGCGGTCAGATGGCCGTGCAGATAGCGGATGCGGTCGGGGTCGTGGACCTGGCCGGCCGCGCCCGGCTTGTCGTCGTAGGCCGCGCCGTTCTCGGTCACGAGCAGGGGAACCCCGGGAGCTTCGGCGGTGTACTCCAGGAGGAGGTCGGTCAGTCCTGTGGGGTCCACGGGCCAGTCCATGGCGGTGAGTTCGCCGGGAGCGCGGTGGAAGGAGACGTCGTCGGCGCCCGGCCAGGGGGAGTGCTCGGCGGCGCCGTGCCCGTCGTGGCGCGGGCCGCCCGCGGCGTCGGCGGAGCCCGACACGACAGCGGGGGAGTAGTAGTTGACGCCGATGAAGTCCAGCGGCTGCCGGGTGATGGCCAGGTCGCCGTCGTGCACGAACGACCAGTCCGTGATCCGGGCGGTGTCCGCCAGCAGATCGTGGTCGTACGTCCCGCGGAGCATCGGCCCGGTGAAGACGCGATTGGCCAGCGCGTCGATGCGGCGGCGCGCGTCCAGGTCGGCGGGCGCGTCGGTCAGGGGGCGCACGGCGCTCGGATTGAGGCAGACGCCGACCTGGGCGCGGCCGGGAAGGACCGTGCGCAGCGCCCGCGCCCCCAGGCCATGGGCGAGGTTGAGGTGGTGGGCCGCGCGCAGGGCGGCCACGGGGTCGGTGCGTCCCGGCGCGTGCACGCCCGAGCCGTAGCCGAGGAACGCGCTGCACCAGGGCTCGTTGAGGGTCGCCCACCACTCCACGCGGTCACCGAGCGCCCCGGCGACGATCCCCGCGTACTCCTCGAAGCGGTACGCGGTGTCCCGCTCCGGCCAGCCGCCGCCCGCGGGGGAGCCGCCGGGCAGGGCCGACTCCAGCTCCTGCGGCAGGTCCCAGTGGTAGAGCGTGACCATGGGCGTGATGCCGTGCGCGAGCAGTTCGTCGACGAGCGCGCGGTAGAAGTCGAGCCCGCGCTGCACGGCGGGCCCGCGCCCGGTGGGCTGCACCCGCGGCCAGGACACGGAGAAGCGGTAGGCGCCGATGCCCAGGTCCGCCATCAGCCGTACGTCGTCACGCCACCGGTGGTAGTGGTCGCAGGCCACGTCCCCGGTGTCCCCGCCGAGCACCTTGCCCGGCGTACGGCTGAAGGTGTCCCAGATGGACGGCGTCCTGCCGTCCTCCGACACCGCCCCTTCGATCTGGTAGGCGGCGGTCGCGGCCCCCCACCGGAAGCCGGGGGGAAACCGCAGGTTCGCGTCGGACTGCGTGTAGGGCATGGAAGCGCTCCCATGGATTGTGCGGAGAGAAACGGAGAGAGGGGACGTACCGGTGAGGGATCGAGGGTGGGCGGATGGGTGGGGAAGAGCTCGCCGCGCAGCGGCGAATCACCCGCACAGGGCGCCCCGCCGGCTACCCCTTGACGGCACCCTGCATGATCCCGCCCACGATCTGCTTGCCGAACAGGACGAAGGCGATGAGCAGCGGCAGCGTGCCGAGCAGCGCCCCCGCCATGATCACGGACTGGTCGGGGATCTGGCCGCGGCCGAGCCCGGCGAGGGCCACCTGCACGGTGGGTTCACCGCCCTGGGTCAGCGCGATGATGGGCCAGAAGAAGTCGTTCCAGGCCATGACGAAGGTCAGCATGCCGAGGACGGCCATCGCGGGCCTGGCCGCCGGGAAGACGATGTGCCAGATCACCCGGAAGCTGCTGGCGCCGTCCACGCGGGCGGCCTCGATCAGCTCGGTCGGCAGCGCCTCGATGAGGTACTGCCGCATGAAGAACACCCCGAAGGCGCTCACCAGCGTCGGCAGGACCACGGACTGCAGCTGATCGGTCCAGCCGAACTCCGCCACCATCATGAACAGCGGTACGACGCTGAGCTGCGGCGGCACCATCATCGTGCCGATCACGAGCAGCAGGAGCAGCCCCCGGAAGCGGAAGCGCAGCTTGGCGAAGGCGAATCCGGCGAGGGTGGAGAAGAGCACGGTGCCCACGGTGATGCTGCCCGCCACCACCAGGGTGTTGATCAGCGCCGTGCCCATGTTGGCGTCGGTCCAGGCGATCTCCAGGTTCTTGAAGAGGTTGCCGCCGAACCAGAACGGCGGTGGCGTCTGGGCGAGCCGCGTGTTGTTGCGGGACGCGGCGATCGCGGTCCAGACGAGCGGGAAGAGGGAGCCGACGGTGAACAGGATCAGCACGGCGTACGTCAGCCTGCCGCCCCGCAGTTGGCGTCCGGCGCCGCGTTTCTTCAGGCTTGCCACGTCATCCCCTCAGGCGTTTCGGCGGATCCGGCGGCTGATCACCCAGTTGAGCAGGCCGATCAGGACGAGAATGAGGAACATGGTCCAGGCGATCGCCGAGGCCCGCCCCAGGTGCTGGTTGAACCAGCCCTGCTCGTACAGATAGAGCCCGAGCGTCTGGAACTGGTGGTCGGAGCCGCCGGTCGGGCTCGCGCCCTGACTGAACAGGAGCGGCTCACCGAAGAGCTGGGTCGCCCCGATCGTCGACACCACGCAGGTGAACAGGATCGTCGGCCGCAGCGAGGGCACCGTCACATGCCGGAACTGCTGCCAGCGGCTCGCGCCGTCCAGGGCGGCCGACTCGTACAGATCCTTCGGGATGGCCTGCATGGCGGCGAGGTAGATCAGCGCGTTGTAGCCCGTCCAGCGCCAGATCACGATCGCGGAGACGGCGAACTGCGCGGTCCAGTCGCCGTTCTGCCAGTCCACGGCGTCGATGCCGACCAGGCCGAGACCCCAGTTGATCATGCCGTGGTCGGTGCGGCTGAACATCAGCACGAAGACGAGCGTCGCCGCGGCCACCGAGGTGGCGTACGGAGTGAGGATCGCGACGCGGAAGAACATCGACCCGCGCAGGCGGTAGTTGAGGAGATGGGCGAGGCCCAGTGCCATCAGGAGCTGCGGCACGGTCGAGATGACGCCGATGGTGAAGGTGTTGCGCAGCGCGTTCCAGAAGAAGTCGTCGTCGAGGAGGCGCGAGAAGTTGCGCAGGCCCACCCACTCCATGTCCGTGGGCGTCCCCAGCTCCACGCGGTGCAGCGAGGCCCACCCCGTATAGAGGAGCGGGAAGAGCCCGAAGGCGAGGAAGAAGAGGAAGAACGGCGCGATCAGGACGTAAGGGCTCCACCTCACGTCCCGGCGGTAGCGGCGGCTGCGGCGGGCCCGGCGGCGCTCGGCGGCCGGGTCCGCGGGGGAGACGGCGGCCCGTGCGCGGCGGGCCGCGCCCTCCTCTCCCGCGGAGGGCGCGGCGGTACGGGTGTCGCTGGGGATGTCGGTCACCGGACCGCTCACTGGTCCAGCGCGTTGTCGATCGTCTTCATGGCTTTGTCCCAGGCCTTGTCGGGAGACGTCCCCTTCTGGTCGACGCCGAGCATTCCGGTGTCGGCGAGGTACTGGGAGATGATCCCGTCCTTGGGGCCGATCGGCTGGACCGGCACGCCCTCGGCGGCCCTTGCGAAGATCTTTCCGACGGGGGTGTCACCGAAATAGGGGTTCTTGGCGTTCTTCACTTCGGGCAGGTCGTAGGCGGCCTCGGCGCTGGGGAAGCTGGCCCGCTTGTCGAACAGCTTGGCCTGCTGCTCGGGGGCGGTCAGCCAGGCGACGAGCTTGGCGGCCTCCTCCTTGCTCCCGCCCGCCTCGGGCACGGTCAGGAAGGAGCCGCCCCAGTTGCCGGGCCGGGGCGCGGCGGCCACGTCCCACTGGTCCTCGCCCTTGTCGCCCGCCTTGTCCTTGATGTAGCCGAGCATCCAGGGCGGGCAGGTCACGGTGGCGAAGGAGCCGTTGGCGAAGGCCTGGTCCCAACTGGGCTGGAACTGCTGGAGCTTCGCGGTGAGCCCGGCCTCGGCGAACTGGGCGGCGATGTCCCAGCCCTCCTTGACCCCCGCACTGTCCTTGTAGACCAGCTCACCCTCGGCGTCGTAGAACTTCTCCTTGCCGGAGGCGTGCACGGCGGCCATCACACCGGTGGCGCCGTCGACGAAGGCGGTGCCCTCGGGTGCCTTCTGCTTGTACCGCTTGCCCGCCTCCAGGTACTTCTTCCAGTCGCCCGCCCAGAGCTTGCCGACCTCCTCGCGGTCCGTCGGCAGGCCTGCCTTCTCGAACAGGTCCTTGCGGTAGCAGATGCCGGTCGGCCCGATGTCGGTGCCGAGCCCGACGGTCTTGCCGTCCTTGGTGGTGCCCTGCTGCCACTTCCAGCCCAGATAGGCGCCCTTGTCCACACCTTGCGTCCTGCCGAGGTCCACCAGCTTGGCCGAGTGGGTGCCGGTCAGCTCGGCGATGTTGCCGACCTCGACGGCCTGGATGTCGGAGAGGCCGCTGCCGCTGCTGAGGTGGGTGAGGAGGGCGGGCCAGTAGTTCTCGTTGCGCTGTACGGAGTTCTGCTTGATCTCGATGCCGGGGTTGTTGCGCTCGTACTCGTCGTAGAGCCCGGCCTCCTGTAGGCCGAAGGCGCCGAAGACCCCGACGGTCAGCGTCGTCTTCCCCTTGCCGCCCCCGTCGCCGCCACCGCCACCGGAGGAACCGCCGGGCTCGTCGGAGTCCTCGGCGCAGCCGGCGAGCAGCCCGGTGGCAAGGGCGGCGACGGCCGCGAGGGCCACCGCTCGGCGGCGGGGCGTTCGAGTCCTGTAGCGCATTGCGTCCTCCTGGAGCCCGGACGTGCCGGCCACGGCGCAACTCCCGCCCTGCATGCGGGAATTGTCGGAATATGGCTCGGGCGGAACGTGCGGGGCGTGTAAGAGCCGGGTAGGGTGGGAGCGCTCCCATGTGTGATGCCTTGAAGGTTCGCGGCTTGTCCCAGGGGTGTCAAGGCACCGGACACCGGGAGTTGCGGGCCGTCGGTGCCGCCGCTGGTGGTCATGGCCCTGCTGTTAGATTCGCGTCGTGGGGAGGCACTGAATGGGGAGTGGTCAGCCCAGGGGGCGCGGCGGGGGACGGCCCACGCTGGAGGAAGTGGCGGTGCGGGCGGGTGTCGGACGCGGCACCGTGTCCCGGGTGATCAACGGATCGCCCCGGGTCAGTGAGCACACGCGCGCGGCCGTCGAGGAGGCGGTGGCGGAGCTCGGCTATGTCCCTAACACCGCGGCTCGCGCGCTCGCCGCGAACCGCACCGACTCCATCGCCGTGGTCGTCCCCGAGCCGGAGTCCCGTTTCTTCTCCGAGCCGTACTTCTCGGACATCATCCACGGCGTCGGCTCCGCGCTCGCGGACACGGACATGCAGCTCCTGCTGACGTTCGCGGGCGGCGACCGGGAGCGCCGCAGCCTCGCGCAGTACCTGTCGGCGCACCGCGTGGACGGCGTCCTGCTCGTCTCCGTGCACGCCGACGACCCGCTGCCGGACCTGCTCCAGCAGCTGGAGATCCCGGCGGTGATCAGCGGCCGCCGCTCGGCCGACGAGCCGCTCGCCTCGGTGGACTCCGACAACTTCGCGGGCGCGCGGGCCGCCGTCGACCACCTGCTCGCGCGGGGCCGTCGCACGATAGCCACGATCACGGGCCGCCTCGACGTGTACGGCGCCCAGCGCCGCCTGGACGGCTATGTGGAGGCGCTCACGGAGGCGGGCCACCCGGTCCCCTCGGACCTGACGGCCCACGGCGACTTCACCGAGGACGGCGGCCGCCGCGCGATGGCCGACCTGCTCGACCGCCGCCCGGACCTGGACGCGGTCTTCGCGGGCTCCGACGTGATGGCCGCGGGGGCCCGCCAGGTGCTCCGCGAGGCCGGACGCCGTATACCGGACGACGTGGCCCTGGTCGGCTTCGACGACTCGGCCATCGCCCGCCACATGGACCCGCCGCTCACCAGCGTCCGCCAGCCCATAGCGGAAATGGGCCGCACCATGACGAACGTCCTCCTGGCCGAGATCGCCGACACCCGGCCGGCGGCGGCGCGGCGG
The DNA here is from genome assembly GCF_009755605.1 of Streptomyces typhae. Classification (GTDB taxonomy): domain Bacteria; phylum Actinomycetota; class Actinomycetes; order Streptomycetales; family Streptomycetaceae; genus Streptomyces; species Streptomyces typhae. The sequence goes on along the minus strand of NZ_WPNZ01000003.1, from coordinate 263,492 downwards.
CTTGGGCGGCAGCAGATTGTGTTGCCTACGGAGTTGGTGTGCAGGGAGTCGTCGTGACGTTGCCGTGTCGTCGCGGTGATGCCGCCCTGGCGGCGCCGTGGTGGCTTTCCGCTCGCTGACCTCGTCCGTCGACGCTCACGCGCCGGACTGTCGGCGGGCGTGGCACGGTTTGTGGTGGAGGTAGCCGAACCGCATGCCGCTGGTGCCGACTGTCCGGTGGGGCCGGAATGTGTGCGGCTCGGTGATGCGGTGGCAGTCCGAGCACAGCGCGGGTTTCGCGATCCGGCAGAGTGCGTCGATGTGGTCCGTGCCCATGGTGTGGGCGGTGTCGCATGGCGGGGCGGCCTTGCAGAGCGTGCACCCATCAGCGTGATCGGCCCAGTCGAGATAGGTGGCCAGAACGCGGGTCTGTGCCTCGTAGCAGGACAGGCAGGCGTGCGGCCACCAGGGTCCGGAGCCGCCGAGGTCGACGCCTTCGCCGGGGTGCAGGCTGCGCGGGCACCACACACAGACCTGCCCGGCGTTCTGCTGCGGCGTGAGGAGCATCCCGCCGGGCACCACGAAGATCCGCAGGGACTCGGTCACGTCCCGCGTCATGGTGCTCCCTTGTCGGCGGTGGCGCGGGTGGCGTGCAGGGCACGGCGTAGACGGAGTCCCTTAGCGCAGTCGGTCAGGATGCCGAAGTGCTGGCGGGGGCAGGCGGTGAGGTGGGCCCGGTAGATCCTCTCCAGTTCCTCGACGCGCGAGCGAGGCTGGTTGGTGGTGGCGGTCATGCAAGTGCTCCGAACGTGAGCGGCAGGTCAGTGGGACTGATCGGGCGGCACGCGGTCACGACTCGACCGTCAGGGGCTCGGCCGTCGCCAACAGGGCGGCGAGGTGCGCCGGGTCGCACAGCTGACCGGGGCGCTGTGGCTGCACGGCCCAGAAGGTAACTGGTGAAATCTGGCGGCCGACGCGTGGGACGCTCAGGTAGATGCCCGTCCCGAGGCGGTCGCCGGGCCTGTCCCAGGGGGCGTCCGGTGCGGTGAGCGTGTAGTAGCAGTTGGTGCGGGTGTCGAAGACGACGGGGCCGTGCAGCCAACCGTTCAGGGACTGTGCCACTGTCCCCTGCTCATCGCTGCCTACTGCGGCGTGGATCCTCCGTCGCGGAACGCGGAGGGCGTCGAAACGCACGCCGAGGGGCAGCATCGCGACTCCGTGGTTCGCCCACTCGGCTTCGGCCTGGCGGGGTACCGGATGCGCTCCCGCGAGCCAGTCAGTGATTGGTCCTCTGCCCTGTCCCATCTGCCTGCACCTCCGCAGCATTGGTGACCACTTCATCACCGAACGTAAGCGGATGGGTGGACGCGAAACAGTCACGCTTCGTGGCTGTAACTCGGCGCCTGTCGCAGCAACAGGCACGCAACGTGACCCCTAGTCCTGCGAGCCGAAGAACGCTGCCAGCTCTCTCTGCTTCGGCGAGAGACTGCGCCGCTTGCTCTTGCCCAGCGCGTCATGGAACGTCTCTCTGGCCATACGCTGGTGCCGCAACCACTCCGGAGTCTCGTCCCACAGTGACCACAAGATGTCCGTGGCCTGGTCGCCGTTCCGCAGCATGACGTGTGCCTGCGCGACGTCGAGCAGGTGCCGCCGCATGAAGAGACGCCCTGTCCTGCCGACCGGCGTCGGCATCCGCTCCGACAGCCCGAGCACACGGTCGGGTCTCTGCGCCACCAACTGGTTCTCGATGCCCTGGAACGCGACGGTGCGCCAGTCGAATCGCCCCCAGGAAGACACCGCGACCGCCTGCCCCGCACCCAGTGCGGCCCCCGCGGTGCGGCCGATCCTGAGCATCTCGCGTGCTTCCTGAGGGCGGTTGTTGCGGGCGGCCGCTGCGCTGCCGTGCACCAGCAACTTCCCCCAGGCCCCGAGGGAGTGCCGGGTGGCGCGCGAGATCCGCGGTTCGATGGCGTCCGCCGTGGTGATGCTCACCTGCTCCGCCTCATCGAGACGTCCTTGCCGCATCAGCAGCCAGCCCTGCTGATACACCGCTGCGGCCACTCCTTGGAGATCGTCGATCCGCACCGCGTCCTCGATGGCGTCGCGCAGAGCGATGTGGGCCAGATCGTAGGCGCGGACCTGCGTGAGGTAACGGCCGGCCATCTGGAGCGCGTCGGAGCGAATGCGCAGGGCCTCGGAGCGCTCGGGCCCGTTGTCGTAGTGCCGCACACTGGCATGCGCCGCGTGCACGAGTCCGGGCAGTAGTCCGGCGACCTCGTCGTAGAGGTCCTGGTGGTAGGCCGTTCCGATCTCGAGGGCGGTGGCTTGCAGGCGGGGGAGGTCAGGTTCCGTGTCCACGGTCTCGGTCGCGCTGACGCGGCCGGAGAAGGTGACGGGCGGTGCGACGGCCTGACGCAGCGTCATCAAGTCGATGTTGTCGTCGTCGGTGCGGGTGTTCGCGTGCGGGCCGGGGGACTCGAACAGCACGGACGTACGAACCTTCAGCGCTCGGGCCAGCGAGTGGTACGCGTCCAGACGGGCGGTTCCGCCCCGCTCGAGCTTCTTCACAACTCCCAAGCTCAGACCGGCGCGTTCAGCCAGGCGCTCCTGGGTCAGCCCCCGGCGGAGTCGAAGTTCGCGCAGTCGTTCGCCCGGGTGTGCGGACGCAGGGGTAACCGAACCGGGCATACGGGCGCTCCGTCCTTGAGGTCGCACTGAGAACGGTACGCCCAACGGGTCTTCACCCGGTGAGGGCTGTTTGGCGCGTGCTGTACCCGTACACGGTGGGGCGTGACGCGAACCGGAACCTGCGGGACGTGCGGGATAGGATGCGCGCCCTGTTGACCAGCCGGTGAGAGGAGCAAGCGTGACGACGTACGCCGTCACTGGGCACATGGACTTGACCGACGACACTGTCGCGCTCGTACGCGCTGCGCTGCGGGACACCTTCGCGGCGCACACCGAGGGCGAGCTCGTCGGGGTGTCGTGCATCGCGGCCGGCGCCGACTCGCTGTTCGCCGAGGAGCTGCTCGGCGCGGGCGGCCGCCTGGTCGTCGTGGTGCCGTCGCAGGACTACCGGCGGACGAAGGTGAAGCCGGAGCACGCCGCCGTGTTCGACCACCTCATCGAGTCGGCGGGCGAGGTCGTCACCATGCCGCACGAGACAGCCAACCGGCAGGCGTACGAGTCAGCCAACGCCGAGCTGCTGCGCCGCGGCGACCGGCTCGTCGCTGTGTGGGACGGCACGCCCCCCTCGGGCAAGGGCGGCGGCACCGCCGACACCGTCGACGCGGCACGCGAGGCGGGCCTGCACGTCGACGTCGTGTGGCCCGATGGCGCCGCCCGGCGAGGCTGACGTAGCGGTCGAGGCCCGTCGGAAAACGATCAAGGCCTGACCTGCTTTCGCAGGTCAAGCCTTGATCATTCAGGGTGAGTGACGGGACTTGAACCCGCGGCCACCTGGACCACAACCAGGTGCTCTACCAACTGAGCTACACCCACCACGAGCCGGTCTTCGTCGTTCTTCCGACCGGCCGAGAAAAAGTGTACAGGGTCCGAAGGGGTGCTCGCGCACGCGTTTTCCGGACCCCGTACCAGGGGCGCCGCGGAGGGCTAATCCGCAGGCAGGACGTGCTTGGCCGCGATCGACTTGGCGGTGTCCGAGTCGGGGCCGGGCTGCGGGACGAAGATCGCCTCGCGGTAGTAGCGCAGCTCCGCGATGGACTCGCGGATGTCGGCGAGGGCCCGGTGGTTGCCGTTCTTGTCCGGGCTGTTGAAGTACGCCCGCGGGTACCAGCGCCGGGCCAGCTCCTTGATGGAGGAGACATCCACGATGCGGTAGTGCAGGAAGTTCTCCAGGGTCGGCATGTCCCGCAGCAGGAAGCCGCGGTCCGTGCCGACCGAGTTGCCGCACAGCGGGGCCTTGCGGGGCTCCTTCACATGCTGCCGGACGTAGGTGAGGACCTGCTCCTCGGCGTCGGCCAGCGTGGTGCCGCCGGCCAGCTCGTCGAGGAGCCCCGAGGTGGTGTGCATCTGCCGCACCACCTCGGGCATGGTCTCCAGGGCCGCGTCCGGCGGGCGGATCACGATGTCCACACCTTCGCCGAGCACGTTCAGTTCCGAGTCGGTGACCAGTGCGGCCACCTCGATAAGTGCGTCATCCGTCAGCGAGAGCCCGGTCATCTCGCAGTCGATCCACACCATACGATCGTTCATGCGCCCAACCCTACGGCGCGCTCCTCTGACCGGGCAGGGGAGTGCGGCTCGGCGCGTAGGCGTCGGAGTGCGGTTTGCCTGCCTCCATCGGCAGGGACGCCGTGGCACCGAGCGAGCTGGCCGCCGCGGTGCGCCGGGTCTGGGTCGGCACGGGGCCCGGGGTCAGACCCGGATTCCCGCCCGGACCGGGCCCCGGCCCCTCGGCCGTCACCATGGACGGCGCGGCGGACATGGCGACCGCCGCCGACTCCAGGGCACGCTCGCTCTGCGGCCTGCGCGCCCGGTAGGCGGCGCGGTAGGCGGCGGGCGAGGAGCCGAGCTGGCGCCGGAAGTGACCGCGCAGCGCGACGGGCGACCGGAAGCCGCAGCGCCCGGCGACCTCGTCGACGGAGTAGTCGGAGGTCTCCAGGAGCCGCTGGGCCTGCAGCACCCGCTGGGTGATCAGCCACTGCAGGGGAGCGCTCCCCGTCAGTGAGCGGAAACGCCGGTCGAACGTGCGTCGGCTCATATAGGCGCGGGCGGCCAGAGTCTCCACGTCGAACTGCTCGTGGAGGTGCTCCAGGGCCCAGGCCACGACCTCGGCCAGCGGATCGGCGCCGATCTCCTCCGGGAGCGACCTGTCCAGGTAGCGCTCCTGGCCGCCCGCCCTGCGCGGCGGCACGACCAGCCTGCGGGCGAGCGCGCCCGCCGCCTCGTTGCCGTGGTCCGTGCGCACGATGTGCAGACAGAGATCGATTCCGGCCGCGGTTCCGGCCGAGGTGAGGACGTCCCCGTCGTCGACGAACAGCTCGCGCGGATCGACGTGGACGGACGGATAGCGCTTGGCGAGCGTCGGCGCGTACATCCAGTGCGTCGTCGCCGGGCGGCCGTCCAGTAAACCGGCCGCGGCCAGGACGAACGCGCCGGTGCACAGGCCGACGATGCGTGCGCCCTCCTCGTGCGCGCGGCGCAGCGCGTCCAGTGCCTCCAGCGGGGGCGGCGATGTGATCGAACGCCAGGCCGGCACCACTACGGTGCCCGCCCGGGAGATCGCCTCCAACCCGTGGGGCGCGGTCAGTTCGAGGCCGCCGGTGGTCCGCAGCGGCCCCTCCTCTCCGGCGCACACCAGCAGCCGGTAACGAGGCACTCCCGCGTCCTGTCGGTCGATACCGAACACGGAGAGTGGTATGGAACTCTCGAAGATGGGACCACCGCTGAAGAGCAGCACCGCGACGATTTCCCGGCGGCGCCGCCCGGAGAGTTTCCGCGCCGCGGCTTCCTGCACGGCAGTGGAGTCGTGGCTCATGGCGCTAAGCCCCCCTCGGTGGTCTCGGCTCCCTGTTCTTGACGTGCTTCCTGGGCCTGTCGCTCCTGCACGTTTCCCCTCGGTCCTCCACCAGTCCCCCGCCGTACTACAGTCAAGATCGAATCTACTGCGTCACGTGACGCCGCTGTGACCAGTTCAGCACCCGGCGCATTGTCGACATGGCAACTTGGCGTGAAGCATTCGATCACGAAGCGTCGCACTCGTGGAGCGCCCAGGGAAGTGCGCCTTGTGCCAGTGGCCGGTCAACGTAGGGTGCAGCGCCCTTTCGCGCTCCTTTCACCCCTGGTGGGACGTGGGTTGACCCCCTGTTCGGCCAGGGAATGCCGACGACCGGGAAGTTGGCTGAAAACATTCGGAGAAGTGCGTGGGAATCAGTCAGTCCACCGGCGCACCCGGCCCCGTCCTGCGGCCGCCCCGATGCGCCCCCGGCGCCGCTCGCCGACGCCGTTCCCGGCCGCCCGCGGCCCGCTGCGCCCGAGCCCGTGCCGCCCCGCGCTCGGACTGCTGGAGCAGCACCCGGCACACCCCGGTCACGGCGGCCAGGCCCAGGGCCGCCCCGCCCGCACCCGCCAGGGAGGTCCCGTACCCCACGAGGACGACGGGAACCAGAACGCACGAGAAAGCGGCCCAGCGGACGACGTCGCTCGCCGACTCCTGCGGGGCGGTCGCAGGCGCTCCGGCAGCGCGCGCGCCCCGCGACCCGGCGCCCCCGGAGGCTCCGGCGGACTCGGCGTCCCGGCGGTCGCGCGCCCCGTGGCGCGCCGCCTCGCGTGCCCCCTCGCGTGCCCCTTCACGCTGCCTTTCACGGGCCCTGCGGCGGCCTGTGGCCGGAGCGGCGCTGGACGGTGCTGGCACGGAGTGCTCCCTGCGGCGGTGGTTGCGGGCCCGCCCTGCCGGGCGGCCGGGACGGTCGGGCTCGGTGTGGCACCGCGGTGATCGCGGGCGTCCCCGAGCGGTGCGGGGTCGGTGTCGAGGGCGGTGCGCGGGTCGTGCGGATGTCGACACGGATGTCGATACGGACGTCGATGCGGATGTCTCCGAAAGAGTGGTTTCACGGGTTCAACGCGCGGCCGACCCGCCGGTCACTGGCCGGAAGGGGGCCCGCGCGCGAACCGGGCGCAAACCGCCTGTACGGGGCAGCCGCCATTGCGCTCCGGGCCCGGCTCATGCATGCTCCGGTGAATGCCGCGAGGCCGCCGTGAGGCCTCGACCGGGCCCCGTGGGGACCGGGCGGCGCCCGGGGCCGCCCCGGGCGGGCTCCGGTCAGCGCCGGGGCAGGATCTGGGCAAGGGAGGAGTGCCGCCGTACCCTTGGGGGTAAGGGGTTGGGAAGATGATTCCCGGACAAGCGTCCGGTTATCTGTTCCCACCTGCGTCGCGTCTGTTCCACCCGCGTCGCCGCAGCGCCCGACCCGCTCACCTGCCCCCTACCGCGCACCCGCCCCAGGCACCGCACCCCGCCCCGACCACCGCGCACCCGAAAAACGCCGACCCTCCCACAGAGGACTCCTTCGCCGAGACACCGATGGCCGGTCACGAATTCTCCGAACCCGCGGACCGCAAACGGCAGGTCGCCGATCCGAGCGCGACCCCCCGAGCGGCGGAAGAACCACGTCATTCCTGCGATCCGGCCTTCCGGCACGGTGTCGTCGTCGGCTTCGACGGCTCGACGTCCAGTGAACGGGCGCTCGCCTACGCGATCGGCATGGCCCATCGCTCGGGCTCCGGCCTGATCATCGTGCACGTCGCCAACCGGTTGCCCACCACCGTCTGGGCGGGCTGCGAGCCCCCGGTCTTCGTCGACGTCCCGGACCACCGCACCGAGGTCCTCGGTCTGGAGCTTGCCTGCGCGGAGTATCTCGCGGAGGTCCCCTGGATCCTGGTCGAGCGCGGCGGCGACATCTGCCACGAGCTGGAGGAGGTCGGCCGCGAGTACTCCGCGGACGCCATCGTCGTCGGCTCGACCCACGGCATCGTGGGGCGCATCTTCGGCTCCGTCGCGGGACGGCTCGCGCGCCGTGCGCAACGACCCGTCGTCGTCATTCCCTGACCCCGTCCGGGCTTTTCCGGCTCCGCCCGTGCCAGGTGGGACAGGGGTTCCACGATGTGCCGCCGGTGCGCCGACGCATAAATCTACTCGCGCGTAGAGGTGGGTTGTGCCCTTGTGAAGGGTACGTATCGTGCGCCGGTGAGTGACGGCTTCCGGCTGAGTGAGCGCGGGCCGAGGTAATGGGCGACCCCGGTCCCTCGAAGAGTGATCCCCTGTACGCCTGGTGGCACGTACAGGGGATCACTCGTGGGCGGTACGGCATGCGGTCAGCCGTGTGGACGCCGGCTACGCAGGCGTGACCGGCTACTCCACGGTGACCGACTTCGCCAGGTTGCGAGGCTTGTCGATGTCCCGGCCGAGGGCCAGGGCCGTGTGGTAGGCGAGCAGTTGCAGCGGAATGCCCATCAGGATCGGGTCGAGCTCGTCCTCGTTCTTCGGGACGACGATCGTGTGGTCGGCCTTCTCCTGCTCCCGGTGGGCGACCGCGAGGATGCGGCCGCTGCGGGCCTTGATCTCCTCCAGGGCCGCGCGGTTCTTCTCCAGGAGGTCGTCGTCGGGGACGATCGCGACGGTGGGCAGCGCCGGTTCGATCAGGGCGAGCGGACCGTGCTTCAGCTCGGACGCGGGGTAGGCCTCGGCATGGATGTAGGAGACCTCCTTGAGCTTCAGGGAGGCCTCGCGGGCCACCGGATAGCCGCGCACTCGGCCGATGAACAGCATCGACTTGGCCTCGGCGAACTCCTGCGCCAGCTTCTTGATCTCGTCCTCGCGCTCCAGCATCTGCTCGATCTGCGCGGGCAGTCGCCGCAGCCCCGCGATGATCCGCTTGCCGTCGGAGACCGACAGGTCACGGATGCGGCCCAGGTGCAGGGCGAGCAGCGCGAAGGCGACGGTGGTGTTGGTGAAGCACTTGGTGGAGACGACGCAGACCTCCGGGCCCGCGTGCACGTACACGCCCGCGTCGGCCTCGCGGGCGATCGCGGAGCCGACGACGTTGACGATGCCGAAGACCCGGGCGCCCTTGCGCTTGAGCTCCTGCACGGCGGCGAGCACGTCGTAGGTCTCGCCGGACTGGGAGACGGCCACGTACAGGGTGTCGGGGTCGACGACCGCGTTGCGGTAGCGGAACTCGGACGCGGGCTCGGCGTCGGCGGGGATGCGGGCCAGCTCCTCGATCATCTGGGCGCCGATCATGCCCGCGTGGTACGAGGTGCCGCAGCCGAGGATCTTGACGCGGCGCACCTTGCGGGCGTCGTGCGCGTCCAGGTTCAGGCCGCCGAGGTGCACGGTGGAGAAGCGGTCGTCGATGCGGCCGCGCAGGACGCGGTCCACGGCGTCGGCCTGCTCGAAGATCTCCTTGTGCATGTACGTGTCGTGGCCGCCCATGTCGTACGACTCGGCCTCCCACTCCACGGTGGTCGGCTCGGCCGAGGTGCGCGAGCCCTCGGTGGTGTACGTGCGGTAGTCGTCGGCCTTGATGGTGGCCATCTCGCCGTCGTCGAGGGTGACGACCTGGCGGGTGTGCGAGACGAGCGCGGCGACGTCGGAGGCGACGAACATCTCCTTCTCGCCGATGCCGAGGACGACGGGCGAGCCGTTGCGGGCCACCACGATGCGGTCGTTGAAGTCGGCGTGCAGGACGGCGATGCCGTACGTGCCCTCGATGTGCCGCAGCGCCTCGCGGACCCGGTCCTCCAGCTTCTCGGCAGTGGAGCGGGCGACGAGGTGGGTGAGGACCTCGGTGTCGGTCTCGGAGAGGAACGTGACGCCGTCGGCGATCAGCTTGGCGCGCAGCTCGGCGGCGTTGTCGATGATGCCGTTGTGGACGACGGCGACCTTGTTCTCCGCGTCCAGGTGCGGGTGGGCGTTCTCGTCGGACGGGGCGCCGTGGGTGGCCCAGCGGGTGTGGGCGATGCCGGTGGTGCCGGCGAAGCGCTTGGGGACGCGGGCCTCCAGGTCGCGGACGCGGCCCTTGGCCTTGACCATCTTCAGGCCGGTGGCCTTCGGACCGGTGATCACGACGCCCGCGGAGTCGTAGCCGCGGTACTCCAGGCGCTGGAGGCCCTCCAGGAGCAGCGGGGCGACGTCACGCTTGCCGATGTATCCGACAATTCCGCACATAAGGGTCCCTTGGGTGAGGTGTGGATGGGTCTAGCCGTAGACGATGCGCCGCAGCTGTCTGAGCGTGAGCTCGGGCGGCGCCACGGCGCGATACCGCAGGTCCGCAGCGATCCGCTCGAAGATCTCCGCGTTCACCAGGCCCTGACCCTGGAGTTCGCGGTGGCGGCGGCGGACATAGCTCTCGGCGGTCTCGTCGAAGTAGGCGAGGACGTCCTGGATCACCCGTAGCGCCTCACCCCGCTGGAGCGGGGTGGAGCGGGTCAGATGATCGACAAGGTCCTCGTGCACCCGTTGATCCTGGAACACCGAAGGGGCTTACGCAAGAATCCTGCCCGATATCGGGCAGGATGGCTCGCATCGACTGGAGGTGCGGTGGCTCACGTCGACTGGAGGCGCGGCGGCTCGCATCGACAGGAGATGCGGTGGCTCACATCCGCTTGAGCACCGCCTGCTTGGCCACGGTGAACTCCTCGTCGGTCAGGACGCCGCTCTGGTGCAGCTCGCCGAGTTCGCGAAGGCGCCGCAGGAGCGCGTCGTGGTCGTCCTCGGCCGCGGCGGCGGGCGGCGCCGCCCCGGAGATCTCCGCCGGTGCGCCGCCCGGCGCGGGCAGCGCCTTCGCGGCCGGGTGCGGGAGCCGGGCCTGCACGGCCGCCGCGACGAGCGCCATCAGCGGGTCCTTCTTGAAGCCCCACAGCTCCACGGAGTTCGGGTCGTACTTCGGCGGGGCCTTGGTGGGGGAGTTGCGCACCGAGAAGCGCAGATAGCCGTTCTCCAGGCCTATGGCCGGCTGCCACTCCACCGCGGCGACATCGGCCAGGGCGATGGTGCGGGTGCCCGCGGCGGCCTTGGCCTCCTCCGTCTTCCAGTTCCACTCCAGGCGGACGCGCTCACCGTCGAAGCTCACCGTGGCGTCACCGGCGGCGACCTGAAGCGGCACGGGCGGGCCCGGCAGCAGATAGCTGTCGGAGCCCTCGGCGGGCACCTGCTCCAGATGCAGCGCGTTGCGGACCTCGTCGACCATGTACTCCGCGACGCCGTGGCGGTCGGCCTCCACGGTGAGCTGGTACGGGTCGGAGGAGTCCGCGAGCTTGCCGCCCGTCGCTTGCAGCAGGGGGTCGGCGCCGTCGCGGAGGCGCAGCCGCAGCCGCCCGGTCTTCTTGCCCTGCTCGAAGGCGATGCCGGTCAACGCCGCGAGCGGCAGGGTGAGTTCACCGAGGGTCTTGCGCAGCAGGGAGACGTTCTTGTCGTGGCCCGGCACGAGCCGCAGCGTCTCTCCGTCGAAGGTCCAGGTCCCGTCGCGCTGGATGATTTCCGCCATGGAGGGATTCTCGCACCGCCGCTCGGCCGGTTGGTCTGCACCTTGACCCGGTCTGGGGTGCGCGGTACGCATGGTGACGGTTCGTCCGCGTCACATCCGCGTTGCCCGGCGAAGGGACCCGCTTGTGAGACAGCACCACGGAACGGCCTGTGTCCTCGGTTCACTCCTGCTGCTCGCCGCCGCCGGTACGTCGTCATCGGCGACCGCCCCCCGATCCGCGTCCGGCGCCGCCGCCGACCGGGCCGCGCCCGTACCGCTCGGCCGGATCGTGCCCGCGCCCCTGGCCGTCGACCCCGGCGGGCCCGGCTTCGAGATCACCGCGAAGACCCGTATCCGCGTCGGCAGCGGCAACGCCGAGGAGCGCCGCGTCGGCGAGTACCTCGCGGGCATCCTGCGCCCCTCGACGGGCTACCGCCTCCCGGTCACCGACCGCGAGGGCGGCGACGGCGGCGACGGCATCCGGCTGCGCATCAGCGCCGAGCCCGCGAACAAGGCGCTCGGCGACGAGGGCTACCGCGTCATCTCCGCGCGCGGCTCCCTCACCATCACCTCCTGGACGGCCACCGGCCTGTTCCACGGCGTGCAGACGGTGCGCCAGCAGCTGCCCGCGGCCGTGGAGAGGAGGACGCCGCAGCGCGGACCGTGGCGGATCGCCGGCGGCACCATCAAGGACAAGCCGCGCTACGCCTACCGCGGTTCGATGCTGGACGTGTCCCGGCACTTCTTCCCCGTCGAGCACGTCAAGCGCTACATCGACCAGCTGGCGCTGTACAAGATGAACAAGCTGCACCTGCATCTGAGCGACGACCAGGGCTGGCGGATCGCGATCGACTCCTGGCCCCGGCTCGCCACGTACGGCGGGTCCACGCAGGTGGGTGGCGGCCCCGGCGGCTACTACACCAAGGACCAGTACAGGGACATCGTCGCCCACGCCGCCGCCCGCGGCCTCCAGGTGATTCCCGAGATCGACATGCCGAGCCACACCAACGCGGCGCTCGCCTCCTACGCGGAGCTGAACTGCGACGGCGTCGCGCCGCCGCTGTACACGGGCATCGAGGTCGGCTTCAGCTCGCTGTGCGTGGCGAAGGACGTGACGTACGAGTTCGTCGACGACGTCGTCCGGGAGCTGGCCGCGCTCACGCCCGGCGGCCAGGTGCACATCGGTGGCGACGAGGCGCACTCCACCAGCCACGAGGACTTCGTGACGTTCATGGACAAGGTGCAGCCGATCGTCACCAAGCACGGCAAGGGCGTCATGGCATGGCACCAGCTGACCGAGACGACCCCGGTGCCGGGAGCAGTCGCGCAGTACTGGGGCTACGACCGCACCGGCCAGGCCGAGCGCGACCGGGTCGTGAACGCGGCGCGCAACGGCACCAGGCTGGTCCTGTCCCCGGCCGACCGCTCCTACCTGGACCACAAGTACGACAAGGACACGAAGCTCGGCCTGTCGTGGGCGGGCTATGTCGAGGTGCAGCGGGCCTACGACTGGGACCCGGGGACGTACCTCCAGGGCGCCCCCGCCGACGCGATCCTCGGCGTCGAGGCACCGCTGTGGACGGAGACCCTGTCGACGCCGGCGCAGCTCGACTACATGGCGTTCCCGCGGCTGCCCGGCATCGCCGAGCTGGGCTGGTCGCCCGCGGCCGCGCACGACTGGGGCAAGTACCGCACCCGGCTCGCGGAGCAGGCACCGCGCTGGGACGCCCTCGGCATGGACTACTACAGGTCGCCGCAGGTGCCGTGGCCGTCGTCCCGCCGCTAGCCGTACGGGTACGAGTACGGACACGGATACGGGTACGGGGGCGGGGCTCCGGAGGACCGTCTCCGGAGCCCCGCCGGTCATGGGGGCTAGGCGATCGGGTTCTTCAGCGTCCCGATCAGCTGGAGGGCGCCCGCCGGGTCGGCGAGGTCCAGCATCTGCTCGTTGTCGCGGAGCTGGAGCCGGTTCAGGCAGGACAGGGCGAACTCCGGGGCGAACATGTCGTACTGGCGGAACTTGTCGGCCAGCTCCGGCATGGAGTGCTGGTAGTCGCGTACGCACTCGGCGACCGTGCGCCAGAACGCGTCCTCCTCGATGATCCCCTCGGTGACGAGGTTCGCCGACAGGAAGCGGAAGAAGCAGTCGAAGACGTCGGTGAAGAGCGAAAGCAGCTTCCGGTCCTCGGGCACCTCCACGCGGACGCGCTCCACCTCGGGCGGCAGGACCGCCGTCGGGTCCATCACCGCGATCTCCTCGGCGATGTCCTTGAACAGGGCGCGCTGGACGACACCGTCCTTCAGGACGAGGATCACGTTCTCGCCGTGCGGCATGAACACCAGGTCGTACGCGTAGAAGCTGTGCAGCAGCGGCGTCAGATAGGCCCGCAGATAGCGGCGCAGCCACGCGGTGGGCGCGAGGCCCGAGCGCTCGATGAGGGCGGCGGCGAAGGACGCGCCGTCGCGGTCCGTGTGCAGCAGCGACGCCATGGTGGCGAGCTGCTCGCCCTCGCCGAGCGCGGGCACCGGGCTCTCGCGCCACAGTGCGGCGAGCATCTTCCGGTAGGGGGAGTAGCGGTCGGTGGCGGCCTCGTACTCCAGGTGCCGGTAGCCGACGGCGGCGCGCTCGCGGATGATGCCGAGCCCGGTCGACCTCAGCACCCCGTCGGCGGCGACCAGGCCCGCGAGCCAGTCGTTGATGGCCGGGGTCGCCTTCATGTACGCGGCGGAGAGCCCGCGCATGAAGCCCATGTTGACGACGGACAGGGCCGTCTTCACATAGTGCCTGGCGGGGTCGGAGGTGTTGAAGAACGTCCGGATGGACTGCTGGGCGAGGTATTCGTCGTCGCCCTCGCCGAGGCACACCAGGCGCCGGTCGGCGACCTCGGCGGCGAAGGTGACGGACAGCTTGTTCCACCACTGCCAGGGGTGGACGGGGATCAGCAGATAGTCCGCCGGGTCGAGGTCCTGGGCGCGCAGCACGGTGTCGAAGCGGGCGAGGGTCTCCGCGCCCAGCTCGGCGCGGAGGAACGACTCGTACTCCAGGCCCTCGCCCGCGGTGAACGCGGCCCGGTCGCGCCGGGCGGCGAGCCACATGAGCCGGACGGGGCTCGCGGTCTCGGGGGCGTACGAGAGGTACTCGTGCACGCCGAAGCCGAGCCGCCCGTTGTTCGCGACGAAGCACGGGTGGCCCTCGGTCATGCCGGTCTCGATCTCCTGGAACCCGGCGGAGACCAGCTCGGCGGCGCTGATGTGCGGCTTGGCGAGCTTGAAGCACGTACCGGAGAGGGTGGAGGAGATCTCCTCCAGGTACACCGGCAGGATCTTGTCGCCGATCCCGAGGGCGCCGCGCAGCTCGGTGAAGAACTCCAGGGCGTTCAGGGGCAGTTCGACGCCGTCGCGGTGCCGGGTGAGGGACGCGCCGTCGATCTGCCAGTGGTCGAGGGCGTGCAGGCGCGCGGCGAAGTGGTAGCGGACCTGCCCGTCGTCGCTGCGTACGACGTAGCGGCCCGACCCGAGGTCCTCGGGGCGGAGCAGCCGCTCGTGCGCGAACTCGGCGAGCGCCTTGCGGATGAGGAGGCGGGTGGCCTCGGCCCAGCGTTCCGGGGTGAGGTGGTCGACGGCGCCGGCCGGCGGAGCCAGGGACGTGCGGGTCATGTCAGTACTCCAGATACTCCGGGTGCTGCGGGTGCTGCGGGTGCTGCGGGTGCTGCGGGTGCTGCGGGTGCTGCGGGTGCTGCGGGTGCTGCGGGTGCTGAGGATGCTGCGGGTCCTGCGGTGGTTCGGGCGGGCCTGGTGGCGACGGCGCGGCGCACGACGGCCGCGTCGAACTGCTCCCGGGTGCAGAAGCTGAGCAGCGCTCGCTTCTCCGGCTTGTCGATCTCGCGCTCGGGCACGAAGCCGACGGTCTCGTTGAGCCGGTGCACGGCGGTGTTGGTGACGTCGGGCTCGACGACGACGCGGTGGGTGCGCGGGTCGGCGAACAGGTGCTCCATCACCGTGGTGATGACGGCCCGGGTGAAGCCGTGCACGGGCCGGTCGGTGGGGGCGACCAGGAAGTGCATGCCGACGTCGCCGGGCTCCGGCTCGTACAGGCCGACCAGTTCGATGTGGCGGGGGTCGTAGCGCTCCACGAGGAACGCGGGCTCCCCGTCGTGCAGCCCGATGTACGCGTCGTGGTGCGCGCTGGCGGCGATGCCCATGTACTCGCGCTCGACGTCCTGGAGCTTCGCGTCCTGGAACAGCCAGAAGGCGGACTTGGGGTGGGTGACCCAGGAGTGCACGAGCTCGGCGTCCTCGAAGGGGTCGAGGGGGCGCAGGGAGAGGGTGCCGACGCGGGCCCCGCCCCGTCTGGCGGGGCCGCTCGACCGACTGCTCGACCGGCTGCTCGTCCGACTGCTCATACGGCGAACTCCTGGAAGGCGATGGACTTCTCGACCGGGTAGACCTCGCGGTCCGCCATCTCGCGGATGATGTACGCGTTGCGGTACGGGCCCATGCCCAGGTCGGGGCTGGTCAGCGAGTGGGTGTGGACGGCGGCGTTCTGGAGGAAGACGCCGCGCCCGGTGGTGTCGACGGAGTAGTTGCGGGCCACGTCGAACCGCCCGCGCCCGTCGAAGCGCAACCGCTCCCGCAGCGGCTCCAGGAAGCCCGGGACGGCGTACCGGTAGCCGGTGGCGAGGACGAGTCCCTCGGTGGTCATCTCGAAGTCCTTGCCCTGCTCCTCCTGGCGGAGGGCGAGGGTGTAGACGCCGTTCTCGTACCGGGCGGAGCGCAGGGAGGAGTGGGTGAGGAGCCGGGTGGGCACGGGCCCGTCGAGGCTCTTCCGGTACAGCAGATCGAAGATGGCATCGATCAGCTCACCGTCGATACCCTTGAAAAGGCCCTTCTGGTCGCTCTCAAGGCGGTAACGGGTGTCCTCGGGCAGCGCGTGGAAGTAGTCGATGTACTCCGGAGAGGTCATCTCCAGGGTCAGTTTCGTGTACTCGAGGGGAAAGAACCGCGGGGACCTGGTGACCCAGTTGAGCCGGTACCCGTGCACGTCCATCTCGCTGAGCAGGTCCTGATAGATCTCAGCGGCGCTCTGCCCACTCCCGACGACGGTGATGGAGTTCTTCTTCTGCAACTCCTCCTTGTGCTCCAGATAGCGCGAGTTGTGGAGGAAGTCGCCGCCGAGGCCCTTGCAGGCGTCGGGGAGGTGCGGCGGGGTGCCGGTGCCGAGGACGAGGTGGCGGGCGCGGAGGGTGTCGCCGGAGGCGGTGATGACGACGTACAGGTCGCTCTCGTCCTCGTACGCCGTCGCTGTGACGGTCGTACCGAACCGCACGGAGGAGAGTTTCGCGGCGGCCCAGCGGCAGTAGTCGTTGTATTCGCGGCGCAGCGGATAGAAGTTCTCACGGATGTAGAAGGAGTAGAGCCGCCCGGATTCCTTCAGGTAATTGAGGAAGGAGTACGGGGACGTGGGGTCGGCCAGGGTGACGAGGTCGGAGAGGAAGGGCGTCTGGAGGTGGGCGCCCTCCAGGAACATGCCGGAGTGCCACTCGAAGTCCGGCTTGGACTCCAGGAAGAGGCCGTGCAGGTCGTCGAGGGGTTCGGTGAGGCAGGCGAGACCGAGGTTGAAGGGCCCGAGCCCGACCCCGATGAAGTCGTACACGGACTCGGACCGGTTCGGGGTGGCCGTCGGCTGCGCGTCGCGGAGGTCAGCTGGCGCGGTCAAGGTTCTCTCCCAGGTACTGCTCGGCGTGGCCGGCGATCAGATCGAGGACGGCGGCGATGTCGGCGGCCGTGGTCTCGGGGTTGAGCAGGGTGAACTTCAGGTACTGCCGGTCGCCCACCTTGGTGCCCGCGACCACGGCGTCACCGGAGGCGAACAGCGCCTTGCGGGCGTACAGGTTGGCGCGGTCGACGGTGGCGGGGGCGGTGACGGCCCGCGGTATGTACCGGAAGACGAGCGTGGACAGCTGCGGCTGCGTCACGACGTCGAAGCGCGGGTCGGCGGCGAGCAGGTCGAAGCCCTCGGCGGCCAGGGCGCAGACCTCGTCGAAGAGGTCGCCGACGGCGTCCGCGCCCATCACGCGCAGCGTCATCCACAGTTTCAGGGCGTCGAAGCGGCGGGTCGTCTGCAGGGACTTGTCCACCTGGTTGGGGATGCGTTCCTGCACCGCGCGCCGGGGGTTGAGGTACTCCGCGTGGTAGGTGACGTGGCGGAGGGTGGCGCCATCCCTGACAAGCAGCGCGGACGAACTCACGGGCTGGAAGAAGGACTTGTGGTAGTCGACGGTGACGGAGTCGGCGCGCTCGATGCCGTCGAGGAGGTGGCGCCGGGTGCGGGAGGCGAGCAGGCCGCAGCCGTAGGCGGCGTCGACGTGCAGCCACGTCCCGTACCGCGCGCAGAGGTCGGCGATCTGAGGCAGCGGGTCGATGGAGCCGAAGTCGGTGGTGCCCGCGGTGGCGACGACGGCCATGGGGACGAGGCCCTCCTCCTCCAGGCGGGCCAGCTCGTGGGCGAGCGCGGCGGCGCGCATGCGCTTGTCGCGGTCGGTGGGGATGACGACGACGGCGTCAGGGCCGAGCCCGAGCATCTTGGCGGCCTTCTGCACGCTGAAGTGCCCGACCTCGGAGGCGAGCACGCGCAGCCGGGCGGGGGAGTCGGTCTTCGCCTCCTCGCGGGCGAGCAGCAGCGCCTGGAGGTTGGACTGGGTGCCGCCGGAGGTGAACACGCCGTCGGCGGCGGGCCCGAGCCCGATGCGCTCGGTCGTCCAGTCGACGAGGCGGCGCTCGATGAGGGTGCCGCCGGCGGACTGGTCGAAGGTGTCGAGGGAGGAGTTCACGGCGGTCAGGACGGCCTCGCCGAGGACGGCCGGGATGACGACGGGGCAGTTGAGGTGGGCGAGGTAGCGGGGGTGGTGGAAGTAGACGGCGTCGCGGAGGTACAGCTCGTCGAGTTCGTCGAGGGCGGCGGCGGTGTCGTGCAGGGGGGTGTCGAGGTCGACGGCCTCGACGCGGGGGGAGAGGTCGTCGGCGACGACGCCGGTGAACGGGCGGGAGGTGGTGGCGATTCTGGCCGCCACCCGCTCGACTCCTTCGGTCACGGAGGCGCGGTAGCGCTCCGTGGTGGTGTCGTTGAGCAGGTGCGAGCGCATGAACGGTCCTCCAGGTGAGGGGACTTGGTCGCGCCTCGGGGCAGGGCACAGCGGGGAGGCCCCGGGGCGCGACGTGGAACTTAGGTTAGCCTAACCTAAGTCTCTATTGGTGTTGAGCCTGGGGGTCACGAAGGGCTCTGTGGTGGTCGGGACGGCAGCGAAAAGCGCCGCCCGGCTGCGAAGGCAGCGGGGCGGCGCTGGGTGGTTGGAGCCCGTCCGGCGACGGAGGACGAGCCAGGCCGGAGGCCGCGATGGGCGGCGCCCAAGGCTGCCGCTCACCCCGCCCCGTCCAGGTTCAGGAAACCTTCTTCGCCTTCTCGATGGCCTCGGCCAGGTCCTCCAGGATCGGCGCGCACTTGTCGTACGAGAAGATCGGCTCCGTGACCCGCGGAATGACCTGCCCGGCCTTGACGGCGGGGAGCTTCGCCCAGGTGGGCTTCTGGTCGGCGAGGCCGGAGGGCTGGAGGGCGGAGGTGCGGTTGTCCATCATGATGACGTCGGCCTTGTACTTGTCGACGTTCTCCCAGGACAGGTTCTCGAACCAGCCCCCGCTCTCCTTCAGGGTCTTCGCGGGCGGCTCGACGAGGTTCACGCCGAGGGCCTTGAAGTACTCGAGGTCGGCGGAGAGGTTGGACCCGGAGACGTAGAAGATGTCCTGGCTGGCGGAGCCGACGAGCACCTTGATCTCCGGCCGGGACTTCGCGGCCTTGCGCAGCCGCTCGGCGGCGGCCTCGAAGCGCTTCTTCGCCTGGACGACCTTGTCGGCCTTCACATCGGCGCCGAGGGACTCGGCGAGGGCGAGCAGCCGCTCCAGGGGCTTGGTCATCTGCCGGTCGTAGACCGAGATGCCGACGCTCGGGGCGAGCTTCAGGATCTTGTCCTTGGAGGCCTCCGGGACGTACCAGAGAGTCCCCTTGTCGTCGAACATGGTGGAGAGCAGCACGTCCGGCTGGAGCCCGACGTACTTCTCGATGTTGAACTGGTCCCAGGCGTTGCCGAGGATGGTCACCTTGCTGATGTCCATGTCACCGGCCTGGACGTCCGGCTTGCCGTCCTTGGTCTTCGTCGGGCCGAAGACGCCCTTGACCTCGATGCCGTAGTCGAACAGCGCGGCGGCGACGCCCGTGAACGCGACGATGTTCTTGGGCGTGGAGCCGGTCTTGGCCGTCTCTCCCCGGTCGTCCTTGAACGACCAGGCACCGCCGTCCTTCGTGCCCCCCTTGCCGCCCTTGTCCCCCTTGTCGTCCCCGCAAGCTGCGAGAACGGCGGTGAGGCCGAGGGCGCCACCTGCGGCGAGGATGCCGCGGCGCGAGGGCTTGCGGGGGGTCTGGGGCATGGGGGTCTCTGCTTTCGTACGGGGTCCTGGCCGGAAGTTTCGCTTAGGCTAACCTAACCTCCCACCGGGTGCGCGCTACCCCCCTGCCTCAGCGGGCGCGTCCCCTCAGCGCCACCTCATGGGGCTCCTGCCCTCTCCCTCCATCGGCCTCCTGCCTCGTCCTCGGGCGCCGGACGGGCTGTAGGGCGGTGATCCCGCCCTTCTTGCGCGGCTCCTACAGCGCACAGTGCCTCGGTGTTGCCCGCCCCTGCCGGTAGGGGCGGTCACTCGGCCGTGAACTCGTACTGCAACTCGTGGAGGTGTCCGGCCATGACCATGACCGTCGCCTCGATGGGGCGGTCGTCGTCGCTGTGGACGACGCGCAGGGTGCGGAGCACGGGCAGGCCGCCGGTGAGGTTCAGGGCGGACGCCACGTCGGCGGGTGGTTCGAGCTCCGCGACATCCAGCAGCGTGCTGCGTGCCCGCACCCCAGGTTTCGTGTTTTCGCTGAGCCAGCGATAGGGCTTGCCCGCGTCCGCCGGAGCCATGTAGGAGGCGGGGCGCATCGTCTGCTGCCGGTGTTCGCGGACGGTGACGGCTGCTCCGGCGCGGCCGATGACGAGCTGTTCGTCCTTCAGAAGCTGCAACGCCTTCTGAATGGTGGCGTTGGACGCCTCGAAGCGTGCCTTGAGCTGGTTCGTGGAGGGCAGCTTCGCGCCGGGTGGCAGGTCGCCGCTCATGATCTCGTCCCGGAGATCGGAGGCGATCCGCTCGTGCAGTGAGCGCCTGTCGGGGAAGCCGGTGTCGGTGGCGGGCACTGTCAACGCTCTCCGATCCTGATCTCGTAGCGCAGCCGCTGCCGATGGGCGGGCATCACCATCAAGTCCACCTGGAACGGCTGGTTGTCACCGTCCAGTGTGACCCTGCTCAGCCGCAGGACGGGCTCGTCCGGGCCGAGGAGCAGGGCTTCGCGCTCGTCCGCGGTGGGCATGCGGGCCGTGACGTCCTCGCGGACACGCGCGCCGATGTGCCCGAGCTGGGCGAGGAGGGTCACGGCTCCGCCGGGGATCTTCTTCTTCTCCGCGAGACGCGTCCCGCGGGCGATGCTCGCCGGATAGTAGGTGTCGGTCAGCTCGCACGGCGCGTCGTCGAGTTGGATCAGACGGCGCCGCACGACGACCGTCTCGCCCGCGGCTAGGCCGAGCAGGGCGGACACCTCCTCGGGCGCCGGTACCTCACCGGCATGCGTGATGCGCTGGCTGCCCTTGCCCCCTCGGGCAGCGGCCTCCGCGCCCCAGGCGTCGGACTGACCCGCCCCTCGCGGCGTCAGATACGGCATCGAGACGCTCACCCAGGTGCTGTCACTCACGGTGTCCTCCCGGGGAGGAAAGGAAGAGGGCGAGTGGTCCTGCGGGCAGGAGGAAGCGTCCCGCGGCGGCGGCGGTGAGGGCGTCGCTCATGGGCCACCAGGACAGTGCGAAGCTTGTCTCGGACGGGGTCGGCTCCCGGGGTCCGGGAGTCAGCTTCCGCGCTTCGTAGAGGTGGACGCGCGCGGCCGACTCCAGGGTGATCGCATATGAGCCGAGCGCCCGCCACCGGGCGGCGGTGATCCCGGCCTCCTCGCGCAGCTCCCGCCGGGCGCACTCCTCGGGACTCTCTCCGTCCTCGCGGCGCCCGCCGGGAAGGAACAGGTGGGCCCCGCCGTGTTTTGGGAAGTCGGCGCTGAGCAGTGCTACCGCGCCGGTGGCGTCGCGAGCCACGGTGACGAACGCGACGCGGGTTGGGGCGGGCACCTCAGGACGACCCGATGAGCCGGCTGTCGAACCCGGAGCGCAGGAGGCGCTCGTAGGCGGCGTGGACCTCCGTCGGCACCTCCTGCTCCAGGGCGAATCCCCGCTTCGGGTACTCGATCACCCGTTGGAGGTCGCCGACCAGCATGTCCACGACCAGCTTCTCGTCGCCGATGGACTTGACGTAGTCGTCGAACGTGAGCGGTTCGGAGGCGCAGACGATCTCGACCCCGGGCCACAGCTTGAGGCATGTGGCGTACGAGCGGCGCTCCATATACGGCTTGGAGATCAGGAGCAGCGAGGAGACGTCGACGCCTGCCGCGCGCAGCACCTCGCGCGACAGCGTGATGTTCTCGCCGGTGTTGCCCGCCGCGGTCTCCAGGAGGATGGCCTCGTCGGGTACGCCCAGGTCGAGCGCGTGCTCGCGGTAGTGGACCGCTTCACCACGCGGGAAGCGGGCCGCCGTGGTCGGGCTGTTGCCGCCGCTGAACACGATCACGGGGAAGAGGCCGTCGCGGTACAGCTCGGCCGCGGCCGTGGCCACGCCCAGGTCGTGGCTGCCGAGGCCGATGGCTGCCGAGCAGGGCCGTGGCTCGTGGTGCAGTTGGTGGTACTTCCACACGAGGTTGGCGTCGGTCCATTGCACATCGGTGATCGTGTGCTCTCCATGGTCGGGCACAGGGACTCCCCGGGTCATTGTCGTTGGCCACTCACCTCGACAGGGCGGCCGACGGGCCGTCGTACGGCCGCCGGATGCCTTCGATGCTGCGCAATTGATGACTCAGGCCGTACTGCGTGGCCACACGCGCCGCGTGATCGAGGACGGTCAGCCCATCATTCCGCGTTGCCGCGTCGGACAGAAGGATGTGCCCGTGCGCGGTGTCCAGTCGCACGCGCTGCATTGGTGAGTCGACCGCACCGCTCTGCCGAGCGATGCCGATGCATCGGAGGGCTTGTGCGAGCGCCCCGGAGCCACGGTGCGACAGGGCAAGCTTCTGATGAGCCACCGACCATTCCTCAGGCTCGCCAAGATCCTCGAACGCACGGATGGCGGCGGTCATGACCCGCATGGCGTACTCGTCGTTGCCCTCCTTGCTGAGCGCCGTACCGATCCACAAACGAGCCCGAGCCCTGTCACGGAGACTTAGGCGCTCGTCGTCGGCGAGCTGCTCGTACTGGCGCGCGGACGCTGCGAGACGACCGGACATCTCGTCGATGACTGCAAGCGAGAGTTCGATCTGTGCCGTGCGGCGTGGGATGTCGAGCTCGGAGAACAGCCTGTGTGCGGTGATGTACGACTGGCGAGCGGACAACGGGCCGAGAACCGCTCCCTGATCGCGATGCAGGTCCCCGAGGAGCACGAGCGAACGCCCGTAGAGATACAAGCCCTTGTCGTCCAGTCCGTGAGGGTCGGTCGGGCCGAGCCATCGGTTCAGAAGGCTTGAGGCGAACGTGAAGTTCTGACGGCTCAGGGAGACGATGACGCGGTCGATGTCCTCGGACCACGTCTCGTAGCGGGCGTGCGTGCCGGTGTGCTGCCCGGCACCTGAGCGCATCGCCTCGAACCGGGCATGCACGGCTGGGTCGGCGCGAGCGAGCGCGGTGTCGAGAATGGCCTGGGTGTCGGGCCGTGGCTGTGTGGCATCGCTCAGCTTCTCCCACTTGCAGACCGTACGCAGCGCGACGCCGAGATGGTCGGCGAACGCACGGGTGCTCATGCGCAGAGCGGAGCGCAAGGCTTTGGCTTCTCGGCCGGTCCACTGCTGCACGCTGGCCACGGGCTGCCTCCCTCTGCCACGTATCGAAGCACGGCAGGCGTGTCGGCGAAGACGACGGAGCGGAAGTGCAACGGAAGTGCAGCAAGTGGTCATTTCATGGCCGGTGAGCTGACGAGAAGCTTCAGACATGCAACCCATCACGGAGTGCCGCGAAGTCAACGGACCCTACGTCCATGGCTTCTTGCGCCGCACGACGATCGGCGGGGCCCGGAATACCGCGCTCGCTGTAGCGCTGGCTGAGTTCTGTCGACAGCACGAGCTATCGCTGTGCGGCCTTTTCACCGAGCGGGAGACGCCAGGCGAAGCGCACTCGCGGGCCTTCGCTGGTCTGCTGGACGTCCTCGCGCTGCCGGACGCGTACGGGGTGGTCCTGCCTTCCCTCAGCCACCTCGGACCGGGGCATCTTGCCGCAGGGCGTGAGCGGCAGATACAGGCGTTGAGCTCACGTCTCCTTGTGATTCGTTCCGTCGCACCGAGGCGCAGCAACGGCCACCCCATCGAGCCGGACCCGATCGTGCGGCAAAGGAGCGGTGCGTGATGGCTTCCGTACGCGAGGCATTGCGCACCGCCCCGCTCGCCGACAACACCCCTGGCCTGCACTTGCTCGCGCTAGGTGAGGAATGGGACGTCGTACGGGTTCCGGCCGGACCAGGCTTTCTGGCACTCGCGAGGTTGCGCGCGACCGAGGAGCACCTCGGCCCTGTGCTTTACGACCTGCCGAGCGAACGGCTCTACTACGCCGTTCCGATTGGCGGCAGCGGCACGTGGCGCGACCCGTCGGTGCGTCTGCTGTCCGCGGGCTCCTGGCTGGTCGCCCCCAGCCCGTACCGTGCCGACGACTGGTTCGGAGGCTGGTGCGAGCTGCCGGACGACAGCACCCTCACAGACGCCGACGCACTACGCCGTGCCCTGGGGGAACAGAACGCCGACGAGCCCGCACGCCCCGAAACCACCGTGACGACGGAGCCAAGCCATGGAATCCTTTGAGTGCGCTCGGCTCGACGCCTTCTTCTGTCGCATCGCTACCCGCTTCACACCCGTCGAGCGCCCCACCGCGTTCCTGATCACGCATCTGTTACCGGAACGCCCGGCATTCGTCCGGGGCGTAGCACGCGTCACCGAACTCCGCGCCGTACTGCCCAAACCGAAGTCCGTGCACGCCCCCGCGAGCCGCCGGCCGCCCTGTCGTCCTGCTCGACGTCGGCGGCTACTTCGCCCCCCTCGATCGAGTCGCTGTGCACCCGCTTCACGGGCCGGATCCTGGGTGTCGTCGAGGACACCGAGACGGACACCGTCGCTACGCCGACCTCGACAAGCTGCCCTGTCCGGTCGTCTCGGTGGCCCGCTCGCCCCTGAAGGATCCCGAGGACTTCCTCGTCGGGCAGTCGGTCGTGTTCTCGACCGAGGCACTCATGCGCGGCCGCGGCGACATCCCGCAGGGCCGCGCCGCCCTCGTGATCGGCTTCGGCAAGCTGGGGTCCAGCATCGCCCGCCTACTGCATGCCAAGGGCGTCAGAGTCACGGTGTACGACATCGACCCTGTGCGCCGCGCTCAGGCGCTCTCCCAGGGCTTCGCGGTAGCCCGCGATCGCGCAGCCGGACTCGGCGACGCCGGACTCGTGCTGTGCGCGACGGGGGCGCTGTCGCTGAGCGCCGAGGACTTCCCCAGGCTGCGCAACGGCGCGTACGTCGCCACGGTGACCAGCAGTGAAGACGAACTTGAGCTCGCAGGCCTGCCCGACGTGTACGAGCGCACCACGATCGATGAGCACGTCACCCGCTACCTGACGACGGGCCACTACTTCTACCTGCTCAACGGCGGCAACGCCGTCAACTTCCTGCACGGCGCAAGCGTGGGCCCGTTCATCCACCTCGTACAGGCCGAAATTCTCGCCGCCACCGCCGCCCTCGCCCGCGGCGCTCTCGATCCCGGAATGCACGAGGCCGGTCCGGCTGACCGCGCCGCCATCGCCACCACCTGGCTCGACTACTTCAATCGCTGACCACTGCAATCGGTAAGGAAGTCCACCGTGCCCGTCACTGCCGACCACATCCGCGAGACCCTCGATGCCTACCTCGCCGCCCACCCCGACGAGAAGGGCCTGCTCGCCCGTCTCGAAGAACTCCTCGACACCGGGGCCGACCTCGCCAGCCGGAAGGAGTTCCGCGGTCACGTCACCGCCGGGCGGTCCTCGCCGACCCCACGGGCCGGGTCCTCCACATCAAGCACCTCGCCCTGGACCGCTGGCTCCTGCCCGGCGGACACCGGGCACCGCCCCGTACACATCGACGCTCACGCCATCCCCGCCAACCCCGCCAATGACGAGCCCGCGCACCGACACTTCGACTTCCGGTTCCTTTTCCGCACCTCGGCCGACGTCGTGGAACCGCAGACCGAAGAGGTCACGGCCGCGGCTTGGCGCGACGCCGACGCCATCGAGGACACGGCGCTGCGCCGCCGGGTGCGTGAGGCGCTGCGCTGAGGAGTCGGAGCGCGCGTACGCCCGGGCAGGCCCGAGCGCCGGACGGGCCGGGGCTGTTCAGCCCGTCCGGCGTTTGAGGACAAGCGCGCAGCGCGAGGAAAGGGCGGGTGGGTGGGGGAAGAGGGAAAGGGAGCGGAGCGGCCTCAGCCCGTGAGGCCCAGTTCTCGGGCGATCAGCATGCGCTGCACCTCACTCGTCCCCTCCCCGATCTCCAGGATCTTGGAGTCCCGCCACATCCGCGCCACCGGGTACTCGTTCATGAAGCCGTACCCGCCGTGGATCTGCGTGGCCTCGCGCGCGTTGTCGACGGCGATCGTCGAGGAGTGCAGCTTCGCGAGGGCCGCCTCCTTCTTGAAGGGCTCGCCCGCGACCAGGCGCGACGCCGCGTCCCGCCAGGCGAGGCGGGCCGTGTACGCCTTCAGCTCCATGTCGGCGATCTTGAACTGGATGGCCTGGTTCGAGCCGATCGGGCGGCCGAAGGCGTGCCGCTCCTTCGCGTACTTCACCGACTCGTCGACACAGCCCTGCGCCAGGCCCGTGGCGAGCGCCGCGATCGCGATCCGGCCCTCGTCCAGGATGCGGAGGAACTGGGCGTAGCCGCGGCCGATCTCCCCGAGCAGGTTCGCCCGCGGTACCCGTACGTCCGCGAAGGACAGCTCCCGGGTGTCCGAGGCGTTCCAGCCCACCTTGGAGTACGGCGCCGCGACAGTGAAGCCCGGCGTGCCGGACGGGACGATGATCGAGGAGATCAGGGGCTTGCCCGACTCCGAGCGGCCCGTCACCGCGGTCACCGTCACCAGGCCCGTGATGTCCGTACCGGAGTTGGTGATGAAGCACTTCGTGCCGTTGATGACCCACTCGTCCGTGGCCTCGTCCAGGCGCGCCGTCGTCCGCGTGCCGCCCGCGTCCGAGCCGCCGTCCGGCTCGGTCAGGCCGAACGCGCCCAGCGTCTCGCCCGCGCACAGCCGCGGCAGCCACTCCCTCTTCTGCTCCTCGGTGCCGAAGAGGTGCAGCGGCATGGCGCCCAGGGAGACGCCTGCCTCCAGGGTGATGGCCACCGAGGAGTCGACCCGTGCCAGTTCCTCCAAGGCGATGCCAAGCGCCAGATAGTCGCCGCCCATGCCGCCGTACTCCTCCGGGAACGGCAGCCCGAACAGCCCCATGCGGCCCATCTCGCGCACGATCTCGTACGGGAACTCGTGCCGCTCGTAGAGGTCGCCGATCTTCGGTGCGACCACGTCGTGTGCGAACTCCTCCACGGTGCGCCGGAGTTCCTCGTGCTCGGGGGAGAGGTGGTGATCCATGGCTTTCACTGCTCCTGGTGGGAGAGGGCACGCACGGTGCGGGACGGGCTCGGTCGGCCCAGCTGGCCGGCCATCCACACGCTGGTGGCGGTGAGACGGCCGAGGTCGACCCCGGTCTCGATGCCGAGGCCTCGAAGCATCCACACGAGGTCTTCGGTGGCGAGGTTTCCGGTGGCGCTCTTGGCGTACGGGCAGCCGCCGAGGCCGCCCGCGGACGCGTCCACGGTGCTCACCCCGTGCCGCAGCGCCGCCAGCGTGTTGGCGAGCGCCTGGCCGTACGTGTCGTGGAAGTGCACGGCGAGGAGGTTCGTGGGCACGCCCTCGTCGTTCAGGGCCCTGAGCAGCGTTTCCACGTGGCCCGGTGTCGCCACGCCGATCGTGTCGCCCAGGCTCAGCTCGTCGCAGCCCAGGTCGAGCAGCGCCTTGCAGACCCGGACCACCTGCGGGACCGGGACCGGGCCCTCCCAGGGGTCCCCGAAGCACATGGAGAGGTAGCCGCGTACGTGCACCAGGTCGTCCGGCGCCTCGGACTCCTTCGCCCGCGCCACCACCGGCTCGAACATCGCGAGCGCCTCGTCCACCGTGCGGTTCAGGTTGGCCTTGGCGAAGGACTCCGTGGCGCTGGCGAAGACGGCCACCCGGCGGGCGCCGAGCGCCAGCGCCCGGTCCAGGCCTCGGGCGTTCGGGACCAGGACGGGGAGGTCGACCCCCTCCAGGTCCCGGACCCGGGGGAACAGCTGCTCCGCGTCCGCCAGCTGCGGCACCCACTTGGGGTGCACGAAGCTCGTCGCCTCGATCGTCGTCAGGCCCGCCTCGGCCAGGCGGTGGACGAACTCCGCCTTCACCTCCGTCGGGACCGTGGCCTTCTCGTTCTGGAGGCCGTCCCTGGCGCCCACCTCGTGGATGCGGACCCGGGGCGGGAGGCCGTCCGCCGGTACGACCATGGGCAGGGGGCCGCCCGGAGGGTTCGACGGTTCGGCTGTCATGACGACTCCTCGTCCGCCGGGACCACCACGGCAAGGACCTGGTCCATCGCCACCGTGCTGCCCGGAGTGACGTCCAGTTCGGTCACCGTGCCCGCGTGCGGCGCGGAGATCACGTGCTCCATCTTCATCGCCTCCACCACCAGGAGGCTCTGGCCCGCCGTCACCTCGTCGCCCGGGGACACCTTGACGACCGTGACCGTGCCGGGCATGGGCGCCGTCAGGGCGTCCGCTCCCGCGTGGGCCGCGCCCGACAGGGCCGCCTGAACGGGGTCGTGGTCCTGGACGTGCCAGGCGTCGCCGTCCCTGCCCAGCCAGTCGGCCGTGTGGTGGAAGGTGTGGGTGCGGCCGTCGACGTGGAGGGTGACCGTGGGGGTCCCTGCCGGGGGCTCCCCGAGCCCGCCCCTTCCCGAAACCGGGGGCGAGCCCCCGGGCCCCCAGGCAGTTTCGCCGGAGGGAAGCCGGATCTCGGTACCCCCGTCACCGAGGCGGGTGTGCACGGCAACCGGGTCGTGACCCGGTACACGCAGGTGGTGCACCGTCCACGCCGCCTCCCCGCCGAGCCGCCACCCGCTCCCCACCGAGAACGGATCCACCCAGCCCCCGGCCACCGGCGTCGAGGCGTCGGCCCGCACCAGCGCCGCAGCCAGATAGACCTCGGCCGGGACGTCCCCGTCGACCAGGCCCTCGACCTCCCGCTCCACCAACCCGGTGTCCAGCTCCCCGGCCACCACCGCCGGATGAGCCAGCAGCCGCCGCAGGAAGCCCGCGTTCGTCGGCACCCCCAGCGTCACCGTGCCCGCGAGCGCCGCCCGCAGCTTCCGCAGCGCGGTCGCGCGGTCCGGTCCGTACGCGATGACCTTCGAGAGCATCGGGTCGTACAGGCTCCCGACCTCCGTGCCCTCGCTGAGCCCGGAGTCCGTGCGCACCCCGTCGCCGGAGGGCTCGTGGAGGGCGAGGACGGTGCCGCCCGAGGGAAGGAAGCCGCGGGCGGGGTCCTCGGCGCACAGGCGGGCCTCGACCGCGTGGCCGGTGAGGCGGACGTCCTCCTGGCCGAAGGGCAGCGGCTCGCCCGCCGCCACCCGCAGCTGCCACTCCACCAGGTCCACGCCCGTGATCAGCTCCGTGACAGGGTGCTCGACCTGGAGGCGGGTGTTCATCTCCATGAAGTAGTACGAGGCCGGGTCGTCGCCGGGCACGATGAACTCGACGGTGCCCGCGCCCACGTATCCGCAGGAGCGCGCCGCCTCCACGGCGGCGGCCCCCATCGCGGCGCGCGTCGCCTCGTCGAGCAGGACGCTCGGGGCCTCCTCGATGATCTTCTGGTGGCGGCGCTGGAGGGAGCACTCGCGCTCGCCGAGGTGCAGGACGTTGCCGTGGCCGTCGGCGAGCACCTGGATCTCGATGTGCCGGGGGCGGTCCACCCAGCGCTCGACGAGCAGGGTGTCGTCGCCGAAGGAGGCGCGGGCCTCGCGCCGGGCGGCGGCGATCTCCTCACCGAGCAGCGCCTCGTCCCGGACCAGGCGCATGCCCTTGCCGCCGCCGCCCGCGGAGGGCTTGAGGAGGACGGGGGTGCCGATGTCCCGTGCGGCGGCGATCAGTTGGTCGTCGGTCAGGCCGCTGCCGGACGAGCCGGGCACCACCGGTACCCCGGCCGCCCGTACCGTCTCCTTCGCGCGGATCTTGTCGCCCATCAGGTCGATCGCGGACGCGGGCGGCCCGATGAAGGCGAGGCCCGCGTCCGCGCAGGCCTGCGCGAAGGCGGCGTTCTCGGCGAGGAAGCCGTAGCCGGGGTGGACGGCCTGGGCGCCCGAGGAGGCGGCGGCCGCGAGGAGGCGCTCCGCGGAGAGGTAGCTCTCGGCGGCGGGGGCCGGGCCGAGGCGCACCGCGGTGTCGGCCTCGCGCACGTGCCGGGCGTCGGCGTCGGCGTCGGAGAACACGGCCACCGAACGGACGCCGAGGGCCCGCAGCGTACGGATGACGCGTACCGCGATCTCGCCGCGGTTGGCCACGAGGACTGTGTCGAACATGCTCATTGGGTGTCTGCCCCTCACATCCGGAAGACGCCGAAGCCGCGTTCGCCGAGCGGCGCCCCGGCACACGCGGTCAGTGCCAGGCCGAGGACCTGGCGGGTCTCCAACGGGTCGATGACGCCGTCGTCCCACAGCCGTGCCGTGGCGTAGTAGGCGCTGCCCTGCTCCTCGTACTGCGCGCGGACCGGGGCCTTGAAGGCCTCCTCGTCCTCCGGCGACCAGGTCTCCCCGCGCGCCTCCAGCTGGTCGCGCTTGACGGTCGCGAGCACGGACGCGGCCTGCTCGCCGCCCATCACCGAGATCTTGGCGTTGGGCCACATCCACAGGAAGCGCGGCGAGTACGCCCGGCCGCACATGGAGTAGTTGCCCGCTCCGTACGAGCCGCCGACCACGACCGTCAGCTTCGGCACGCGGGTGCACGCCACGGCCGTGACCATCTTCGCGCCGTGCTTGGCGATGCCCCCGGCCTCGTAGTCACGGCCGACCATGAAGCCGGAGATGTTCTGGAGGAAGACCAGCGGGATGCCGCGCTGGTCGCACAGCTCGATGAAGTGCGCGCCCTTCTGGGCGGACTCCGAGAACAGGATGCCGTTGTTCGCGACGATGCCGACCGGGTGCCCGTGGATGTGCGCGAAGCCCGTCACCAGCGTCTGGCCGTACTCCGCCTTGAACTCCGCGAAGCGCGAGCCGTCGACGACGCGGGCGATGACCTCGCGCACGTCGTAGGGCGTGCGGGAGTCCACCGGCACCGCGCCGTACAGACCGAGCGGGTCCACCTTCGGCTCCTCGGCCGGGCGGACCTCCCACGGCAGGGCATCGCGCGCGGGCAGCGTGGAGACGATCGTGCGGACGATGCGCAGGGCGTGCGGGTCGTCCTCCGCGAGGTGGTCGGTGACGCCCGAGACCCGCGAGTGGACCTCGCCGCCGCCCAGCTCCTCCGCCGTGACGACCTCGCCGGTCGCCGCCTTCACCAGGGGCGGGCCGCCCAGGAAGATCGTGCCCTGGTTCCGGACGATCACGGCCTCGTCGCTCATCGCGGGCACGTACGCGCCGCCCGCCGTGCAGGAGCCGAGGACGGCCGCGATCTGCGGGATGCCCGCGCCCGAGAGCCGCGCCTGGTTGTAGAAGATCCGCCCGAAGTGCTCCCGGTCGGGGAACACCTCGTCCTGCATCGGCAGGAAGGCGCCGCCCGAGTCCACCAGATACACACAGGGGAGGTGGTTCTCCAGGGCCACCTCCTGCGCGCGCAGGTGCTTCTTCACCGTCATGGGGTAGTACGTGCCGCCCTTGACGGTGGCGTCGTTGGCGACGATCACGCACTCGCGCCCGCTGACCCGGCCGATGCCCGCGATCACCCCCGCCGCGG
The DNA here is from genome assembly GCF_009755605.1 of Streptomyces typhae. Taxonomy (GTDB): domain Bacteria; phylum Actinomycetota; class Actinomycetes; order Streptomycetales; family Streptomycetaceae; genus Streptomyces; species Streptomyces typhae. The sequence goes on along the minus strand of NZ_WPNZ01000003.1, from coordinate 232,331 downwards.
GGGCGTCGCCGCCGTACAGGCCGTCGGCCGCGAGCGGCGCGATCTCCAGGAACGGCGAGCCGGGGTCGAGGAGGGCGTCCACGCGGTCGCGCGGCAGCAGCTTGCCGCGCGCGACATGCCGCTGCCGGGCGCGCTCGCCGCCGCCGAGGCGGGCCGCGGCGAGCTTGCCGCGCAACTCCTCGGCCAGGGCGCGGTGCGCCGCCTCGTTGGACCGCCAGGCGTCCGAGGCGGGATCCGCCGCGCTCGCGAGGACTGGTGCCTGTTGCATCCGCCGGTCTCCCACTGTTAGTGAGCGTTAACGTATGCGTTCAGGTTAACGACCGCTAACGACGCTGTCTAGAATTGCTTCCATGGCCACCAGGACCGACGCCCTCACCCGCCGCGAACAGATCCTCAAGGAAGCCGCCCGGCTCTTCGCCGAGCGCGGCTTCCACGGTGTCGGCGTCGACGAGATAGGGGCTGCCGTGGGCATCAGCGGACCCGGTCTCTACCGCCACTTCGCGGGCAAGGACGCGATGCTGGCCGAGCTGCTCGTGGGCATCAGCGAGCAGCTCCTGCGGGGCGGCGAGCGGCGGGCCGCCGAGTCCGCCGGGTCGCCCGGTGCCGCGCTCGACTCGCTCATCGAGGGCCATATCGACTTCGCCCTCGACGACCGCCCCTTGATCACTCTCCACGACCGCGAGCTGGACCGCCTCCGGGACAGCGACCGCAAGCTGGTCCGCTCGCTCCAGCGGCGGTACGTGGAACTGTGGGTGACGGCGGTACGGGACGTGTACCCGGCGCTGGCGGAGGCGGAGGCGCGGGCGTCCGTGCACGCCGTCTTCGGGCTCCTGAACTCCACCCCGCACCTCGGGCGGGCCGGCTCGCTGCCGGACCGGGAGGCGATGGCGGGCCTGCTGCGCCGCCTGGCGCACGGCGCGCTGGCGGCGGCGGGAGGAAATCCGAGCCTGCTCGGGGAGGATGCGAGCCCGGCCCGAGAGGAATCGAGCCCGTCCGGCGTTTGAGGACGAGGAAGGCCGAAGGCCGCGACATACGGCAAGCTACCCGCCAGTCACAGTTCTCGCTCTGGACGGCCACAGAAACCCGCGGGTAACCTCACCTGAGCAAGCGCTTAGCAGAGGCGCTATCCGGGAGAGGGAGTCAGGCCGTGCGGCGTACCGTCTTCAACGAGGACCACGAGGCATTCCGGGACACCGTCCGGGCCTTCATCGAGGCCGAGGTCGTCCCCGTGTACGACGAGTGGTTCGCGGCGGGCCAGGCGCCCCGGGACTTCTACTACAAGCTCGCCGAGCTCGGCGTCTTCGGCATCCGCGTGGACGAGGAGTACGGCGGCGCGGGCATCGACTCGCACAAGTTCGAGGCGGTCATGTACGAGGAGACGGCCCGCGCGGGCGTCTCCTTCGGCGGCTCCGGCGTGCATGTGCTGCTCGGCCTGCCGTACATCCAGATGCTCGCCACCGACGAGCAGAAGAAGCGCTTCCTGCCGAAGTTCGTCTCCGGCGAGGAGATGTGGGCGCTCGCCATGACCGAGCCGGGCACCGGCTCCGACGTCGCCGGCATGAAGACCACCGCCAAGCTCTCCGACGACGGCACGCACTACGTCCTCAACGGCGCCAAGACCTTCATCACCGGCGGTGTGCACGCCGACCGCGTGATCGTCTGCGCCCGCACCTCCGCACCGCGCGAGGACGACCGCCGCTTCGGCATCTCCCTGTTCGCCGTCGACACCGCCTCCGCGGGCTACTCCGTCGGCCGCAAGCTCGACAAGCTCGGCCTGAAGGTCTCCGACACCGCCGAGCTGGCCTTCGTCGACGTCGAGGTGCCGGTCGAGGACCTGCTCGGCGAGGAGAACAAGGGCTTCGCCTATCTCGGCCACAACCTCGCGTCCGAGCGCTGGGGCATCGCCTTCGGCGCCTACGCGCAGGCCAAGGCCGCCGTCCGGTTCGCCAAGGAGTACGTGCAGGAGCGCACGGTCTTCGGCAAGTCCGTCGCCCACTTCCAGAACACCAAGTTCGAACTGGCCGCCTGCCAGGCCGAGGTGGACGCGGCCGAGGCCGTCGCCGACCGCGCCCTTGAGGCCCTGGACGCGGGCGAGCTGACCCCGGCCGAGGCCGCGTCCGCCAAGCTCTTCTGCACCGAGGTCGCCCACCGCGTCATCGACCGCTGCCTCCAGCTGCACGGCGGCTACGGCTTCATGAACGAGTACCCGATCGCGCGCCTGTACGCCGACAACCGCGTGAACCGCATCTACGGCGGCACCAGCGAGGTCATGAAGATGATCATCGCCAAGTCGATGGGCCTGTAACCCCGCGCATGAGCAAGGAACTTCAGGACCTCCTCGACCTCCTCGACCTGGAGCGGGTCGAGGAGGACATCTTCCGGGGCGCCAGCCGCTCGGCCCTCGTACCCCGCGTCTTCGGCGGGCAGGTCGCGGCACAGGCGCTCGTGGCGGCCGGTCGTACCGTCCCCGCCGACCGCCCCGCGCACTCCCTCCACGCCTACTTCCTGCGCCCCGGCGACCCGGGCGCGCCCATCGTCTACACCGTCGACCGCATCCGCGACGGCCGCTCCTTCACCACGCGCCGCGTCGTCGCCGTCCAGCACGGCCAGCCGATCTTCCACCTCTCGGCGTCCTTCCAGACGTACGAGGAAGGGCTCGACCACCAGATCCGGATGCCGGCCGCGCCCGACCCGGAGACGCTGCTCACGGCCGCCGAGACGCTGCCGCGCGATCTGCCGCCGGACGTCGCGAGGCGGCTGGTCGAGGCGCGCGCCGCCGTCGACCTGCGGTACGCGGACGCGCCGCCCTGGGCCACCGCGGGCCGCCCGCGCGAGCCGCACTCGCAGGTCTGGTTCCGCACCAACGGCAAGCTCGGCGGGGCCGACGCGGGCTCGCTCCTGCACGTCTGCCTCGCCACGTACGTCTCCGACATGACGCTGCTCGACTCCGTGCTGCTCGCCCACGGGCGCGGCGGCTGGGCCGTCGGCGACGTGGTCGGGGCCTCGCTGGACCACGCCATGTGGTTCCACCGTCCCTTCCGCGCCGACGAATGGCTCCTGTACGACCAGGAGTCGCCCACGTCCGGCGGTGGCCGGGGCCTCGGGCAGGCGAGGATCTGGACGCGGGACGGACGGCTCGCCGTCACCGTGATCCAGGAGGGGGTCGTCAGGGTGCCGCGCGCCTGACGGGCGGGACATGTCCGGCATACTCCCCCAGCATGGGCGAAAGCACGGTAAGTACCCCCGGCAGTGAGGGCGGCGGTGAGGGCGGCTCGGGCGGTGAGAGCACCTTCACCGTCATCGTCGCCGCGGCCGCCAACCTCGGGATCGCCGTCGCCAAGGCCGTCGCCGGTGCCGTCAGCGGATCGAGCGCGATGCTCTCCGAGGCCGCGCACTCCGTGGCCGACACCGTCACGGAGCTGATGTTGCTCGTCTCCCTGAGGAGCGCCGAGCGGCCCGCCGACGAGGAGCATCCGCTCGGCTACGGCGGCGCGCGCTACATCTGGGCGCTGCTCGCCTCCGTGGCCACGTTCGTCGGCGGCGGCGTCTTCGCCGTGTACGACGGCGTGCACACCCTCACGCACGGCGAGGAACCCGGCGACCCGCTCCTCTCGTACACCGTCCTCGGCATCGCCTTCCTCCTGGAGGGCTACTCCCTGCGCACCGGCCTGAAGCAGGCGCGCGGCGCGGCGGCACGGTTCGACGTGCACGTGCGGCACTATCTGCGGCACACGCCCGACACCGCCGTGAAGGCCGTCGTCATGGAGGACTCCGCCGCGCTCGCGGGCCTCGTGCTCGCCGCGGGCGGCCTGCTCGGCGGGCAGCTCACCGGCTCCGGTGTCTGGGACGGCGTGGCGTCGCTGTGCATCGGGGCGCTGCTCGCGCACGTCGCGTGGGTCCTCGGGCACGCCAACGCGGAACTGCTCATCGGGCGGCCCCTGCCGAGCCCCGTGCGGGCGGCGGTACGGGCCGAACTCCTCGCGGACCCGCACGTGGTGGCCGTGCTGGAGCTGACCACCCTGCTCCAGGGGCCGAGCGAGGCTCTGGTCGCCGCGAAGGTGAACTTCCGGGACGTGTCCACGGCGGCGGAGATCGAGGCCGCCTGCGACCGGACGACGCGGCGCATCCGGGACCGGTTCCCGGCCGTGCGGCGGGTGTACCTGGACCCGACGCCCGGTCGCGGCACCCCTACTGGCCAAGCCCCGCCGCGTTGAGGAGGTAGGCCGTCAGCGGGTCGTAGAACCGGGGGCTCGTCACGTGGTCGTCCAGGGGGACCGTGACCTGTACGGTGCCCTCCGCCTCGCCGATGAACAGGGCGGGGTCGTTGCAGTCCGCGTACCCGAGGGAGTCGATGCCGCGCTGGCCCGCGCGCCCGGCCCAGCCGTGGTCGGCGACGACGAGGTCGGGCAGCGGCCGCTCCTCGCGGAGCAGGCCGTCCAGGACCGCGTTCATCGGCTCCGGCGAGTGCGTGTGCCACAGGGTGGCGCCGCGCTCCAGGACGGCGACGTCGGCGAACTGGAAGACGAAACCCTCGTCGGCCGTCAGGCCCTCCGGGATGACGACGACGTCGCAGCCCGCGGCGCGCAGCGCGGTGGCCGTCGCGCGGTGCACGTCGAGGAGCCCGCCCGGGTGGCCGGTCGCGAACAGGACGCGCTCCTTGCCCGCGGCGGCCTTGCGCAGCCGGGCCGCCATCCGCTCCAGGGCGTCGACGGTCAGCTCCGGGTCGATGGTGTCCTGGCCCTGCCGGTGCCCCGGGTCGTCGATCACGCCGCACCGCTCGGCCATCACGGCGAGGACGTCCTGCTCGTCTCTCCAGCGGTCGCCGAGTTCCAGGCCGAGCCAGTAGTGCCGGTCGCCGTTCGCGAGCTTGCGGTAGTGGGAGAGGTTGTTCTCGCGGGGCGTGGCGACGTCGCCGGCGATACGGGTACGGACGAGGTGGTCGACGAGCGCGGCGCGGCTGGGTATCGGCATGCGACCCATTGTGCCGTCGGCGACGGGGCGGGGACCGGGCGTCCCGCACGTCGGACCTGTGCCGCCGCTCACGTGGGCGACCGGACGGCGACAGGCACTACTGGCTGGGTCCGGCTCGGGTCTGCGCGGGTCTCAGGAGCGGCGGCTCAGGGCGAACCACAGCTCCATGCGGACGTCCGGGTCGTCGAGGTCCGTGGCGAGCAGGGCGGCGCAGCGGGCGACGCGCTGGCGGACGGTGTTGCGGTGCACGGAGAGCGCGGCCGCGGTGCGGTCCCAGCTCCCGTGCAGGGACAGCCAGGTGCGCAGGGTCTCGGTGAGCGGGGCGCTGTCGCCGAGCGGGGCGAGCAGCTCCCGCGCGTGCGCGTCTGCCTCCGCGGGCGCGACGAGCCCGGCGAGCCCGCTCTCGCGGTGCCGCACCAGCGCGGTCCTCGCCGCCTCGGCCCGGCGCAGGGCCCGCGCGGCCTGCGCGTCGGCGGCGAGCAGGGCGCCCGCGCCCGCGGGGGCGGAGACGCCGAGGGTCCAGCCGGCCTGGGGGGAGGGGCCGCGGTCGGCGGGCAGGAGGAGGCGTACGACGGGTGCGACGGGTGGCAGGGGCGGGGCGGGTACGGCGGGTGTGACAAGAGGGGCAGGTGCGGCGGAAGGGGCGGATACGACGGGAGAGCCGGATGCGGCGGGAGGGGCGGCGTCCCCGCCCTGTCCGCCGTCTCCGGCCCCGGTGCTGTCGACCAGCGTGCTGCCCAGGGCCGCCGCCAGCGCCGCCGGGTCCGGCGGGCCCTGCTCGGGGGCGGTGTGCCGCACGCGCGCGTGCACGACCGTCCACCGCTCGGCGCCGAGGAGCGGCAGCACGTCCTCGGGGCGCGCGCCGAGCAGCAGCCGCACTAGGGCCGCCGACCGGGCCGACTCGGCGGCGCCCTGGTGCGGGGCGGTCAGGAGCGAGAGGAGCACGGCGGCGACCCCCGCCAGTGTGTGGTCGCCCGGTTCCCGCCGGGGCGTCGCGACCCCGAGGGCGAGCCCGTGCGCCCCGGCGAGGGGGTAGGCCGCGAGGTGGACACCGGCGAGGGTGTCGGAGGCGGCGGCGGGAACCGGGCCCGCGCCCGCGCCCGGGGTGACCACCTCCACCAGGCGCGCCAGCGCCGCGTCCGCCCCCGGCTCCTGCGCGGGCAGCGCCCCCGCCGTCCGGGTGGGGGCGCCGTCCGGCCCGTACAGCGCCGCGTATCCGCCGAGGCGCACCGCCAGCTGCCGCAGCAGCGCAGGGACCGCGTCCGGGCGGGCCGCCGCCGCGGCGAGGCCCTGCTGGGCCTGGGTGACGCGGCGCAGCTCGGCGTGGCGGGCCTCGGCCATGAGCTGCCAGACCGCGCGGGCGACGCCGCTGAACGTGGTGCGCGGCGGCACCTCCAGGAGCGGCAGGCCGTGCCGGTCGCAGGCGTCGAGGAGCGTCCGCGGCACCGTGTCGTGCACGGGGGCCACGCCGAAGCCGAGGGCGGCGCCGCCCGCGGCGACGATGCGGGCCGCGTAGGTGTCCGCGTCGTACGCGCGGCTGTCCGCGCCCGCGTCAGTACCCGGGATGTGCACCCCGGCCGTGAGCAGCAGCTCGCCCCCCAGCAGATACGGGTACGGGTCGGCCATCTCCGACGTGTGCACCCAGTGCACGACGGCGCCGGTCGCCGCCGCGTCGGGGCCCGCGATCTGGCGCAGGCCGAGCTCCTCGTGGGCGAGGAGGGCGGTGAGGGGCACGGCGGGGGTGGGCGGTGGGGCGGCCCCGGCCCCGGCGGCGGGTGCGGGCGGGCCGGGGGGCGTGGCGGGGGGCACGGCGGGCGGCATGGTGGACGGTTCCTCCATATCCGGCTCGGAGAGTGGAGGAAACGTACACTTCAGCGTCTCTTTCCGGCCACCTAGGGTCGTGCCGATCAGCGCCGCGGGTACGGGCGGATGTCCCCGCGGCCGGTCGCCGCCGCACTCCACCCGCACGACACGCCACCGATCGAGCTCGCAAGGAGGCCTGCGTCATGGCCGTCGACTACACCGTGATCGTCGTCTATCTGGCCGGCATGCTGGCCATGGGCTGGTGGGGCATGCGCCGCGCCAGGTCGAAGAGCGAGTTCCTCGTGGCGGGCCGCCGCCTCGGGCCCTGGATGTACTCCGGCACCATGGCCGCGATCGTCCTCGGCGGCGCCTCCACCATCGGCGGTGTCGGGCTCGGCTACACCCACGGCCTGTCCGGCGCCTGGATGGTCTTCACCATCGGCCTCGGCCTGCTGGCCCTGTCGGTCCTCTTCTCCGCCCGCATCGCGCGCCTGAAGGTGTACACCGTCTCGGAGATGCTCGACCTGCGCTACGGCGGCCGTGCGGGCATGCTGTCCGGCATCGTCATGTGGGCCTACACGCTGATGCTCGCCGTCACCTCCACCATCGCGTACGCCACCATCTTCGACGTCCTGTTCGACCTGAACCGCACCGTCGCGATCGTCATCGGCGGCGCCATCGTCGTCGCCTACTCGACCCTCGGCGGCATGTGGTCCATCACGCTGACCGACATGGTGCAGTTCGTCGTCAAGACGGTGGGCGTGCTGCTCCTGCTGCTGCCGATCGCCGTCGTCAAGGCCGGTGGCTTCGGCGCGATGCGGGACGAACTGCCGGACGACTACTTCGAGCCCCTCGGCGTGGGCGGCGAGACGATCTTCACCTACGTCCTGATCTACACCTTCGGCATGCTCATCGGGCAGGACATCTGGCAGCGCGTGTTCACCGCGCGCAGCGACAAGGTGGCCCGCTGGGGCGGCACCGTCGCCGGTACGTACTGCCTCCTCTACGCCCTCGCCGGAGCCGTCATCGGCACCGCCGCGAAGGTCATGTACCCGAAGCTGCCCAGCGCCGACTCCGCCTTCGCGACCATCGTCAAGGACGAACTGCCCATCGGCGTACGGGGGCTCGTCCTCGCCGCCGCGCTCGCCGCCGTCATGTCGACCTCCTCCGGGGCGCTCATCGCGTGCGCGACCGTGGCTAACAACGACATCTGGGCGCGGGTACGGGGCGCTGCCGCGCGGGCAGGCGCCCATGAGGAGGCGGCGGAGGTGGACGAGGTGAAGGGCAACCGCCTCTTCATCCTCGTCATGGGCGTCCTCGTCATCGGTGTCTCCATCGCCCTCAACGACGTCGTCGAGGCGCTCACCGTCGCCTACAACCTGCTCGTCGGGGGGCTGCTCGTGCCGATCCTCGGGGGACTGCTGTGGCGGCGGGGCACCGGGGCCGGGGCGCTCGCCGCCGTCGGTGCCGGGGGGCTCTCCGTGGTCGGCCTGATGTGGCACTACGGCGTCCTCGCCAACGAGCCGATCTCCTACGGCCTGCTCGTCTCGCTGGTCGCGTACGTGGCCGTGTCGCTGGCCACACCGCCCACCGACCCGGCGAAGCTGGCCGCTTGGCGGGACCGCGTCGCGGGGCGTGCCCTGGACCCGAGCGCACCGGAGGCGTCGGTGAGCGCATGATTTCCCCCCGCCCCGCTCCTTCCCGTGACCAGGGGCGCCGCACCGGCGAGAATTTCAGCCCCTCCGGCGTTTGAGGAGCGGGGTCTGGGGCGGAGCCCCAGTTTCGGGAAGGGGCGGGATTGGGGCGCCCTCGCGAGGCCCCACACTTGACCCGTACGACCAGCACCACCAGGAGGAACCCCAGCATGACCACCCCCCAGACGGTCCCCGACGCCCCGCGCGAGCCACGCGGCCCGATCGACTCCTCACGCACCCCCCGCTACGCGGGCCCCGCCACCTACGCCCGCCTCCCCCGCCTCGACGAGGTGGGCACGACGGACATCGCCGTCGTCGGCGTCCCCTTCGACACGGGCGTGTCGTACCGCCCGGGAGCCCGCTTCGGCGGCAACGCCATCCGCGAGGCGTCCCGCCTCCTGCGCCCGTACAACCCGGCCCAGGACGCCTCCCCCTTCGCCCTCGCGCAGGTCGCGGACGCGGGGGACATCGCCGCGAACCCGTTCAACATCAACGAGGCCGTGGAGACGATCGAGGCGGCGGCGGACGACCTCCTCGCGACCGGCGCGCGCATGATGACGCTCGGCGGCGACCACACCATCGCGCTGCCGCTGCTCCGCTCGATGGCGAAGAAGCACGGCCCGGTGGCGCTGCTGCACTTCGACGCGCACCTGGACACGTGGGACACCTACTTCGGCGCCGAGTACACGCACGGCACCCCGTTCCGGCGGGCCGTGGAGGAGGGCATCCTCGACACCGAGGCCCTCAGCCACGTCGGCACGCGTGGTCCGCTGTACGGCAAGAAGGACCTCACCGACGACGAGAAGATGGGCTTCGGCATCGTCACGTCGGCGGACATCTACCGGCGCGGTGCCGACGAGGTCGCCGACCAGCTCCGCCAGCGCATCGGCGACCGGCCGCTGTACATCTCCATCGACATCGACTGCCTGGACCCGGCGCACGCCCCGGGCACGGGCACGCCGGAGGCGGGCGGCATGACGTCGCGCGAACTCCTGGAGATCCTCCGCGGCCTCGCCTCCTGCAACCTCGTCTCCGCCGACGTCGTCGAGGTCGCGCCCGCCTACGACCACGCCGAGATCACGGCCGTGGCCGCGTCCCACACCGCGTACGAACTGACGACGATCATGTCCCGGCAGATCGCGGAGGCGCGGGCCAAGTGACGCACGACCACGACCTGGAACTGAGGCCCACCGCCGCGCAGACCGAGGCCGCCCTGAACCCGCCGCCGGGACGCACCGGCGGCGACCTCGTCGTCGAGACCCTGTGCGGGCTCGGCGCGTCGACCGTCTTCGGGCTCCCCGGCCAGCACGCCCTCGGCATGTTCGACGCGCTGCGCCGCTCCCGGCTGCGGTACGTCGGGCTGCGCGTGGAGAACAACGCGGGGTTCGCGGCGGACGCGTACGGGCGGGTCACGGGCGAGGTCGCGCCGCTGTTCCTCTCGACGGGGCCGGGCGCGCTGATGTCGCTCGCCGCCCTCCAGGAGGCGGCGGCGGCCAGCGCCCCCGTGCTCGCCGTCGGCAGCCAGGTGCCCGTCGCCGGGCTCGGCGGCGGCCGCCACGGCTATCTGCACGAACTCCGCGACCAGCAGGCCTCGTTCCGGGACGTGGTCAAGTCCGTCCACACGGTCCGTACGCAGTCCCAGATCCCGTCCGCGCTCGCCGCCGCCTGGGAGTCGGCGCTCACGGCCCCGCACGGCCCGGTATGGGTGGAGATCCCCCAGGACGTCCTGCTCGCCGAGACCCCGCTTCCCCAGGTGACCGGCGTGGACGCGGCCCCGCACGACCTCGTGCCGCGCCCGGAGCTGACGGCGGTGGCCGCCGATCTGCTGACGCGGGCCGAGCGCCCGGCGGTCATCGCGGGCGGCGGCGTGGTCCGCGCGGACGCCGCGGGCAAGCTCCGTGCCCTCGCCGAGAAGCTGTCCGCACCGGTGGTCACCACCTTCGGCGGCAAGGGCGCCTTCCCCTGGGAGCACCCGCTCTCGCTCCAGTCCTGGCTGGAGGACCGCCACACCACGGACTTCCTGGAAGAGGCGGACGTCCTGCTCGTCATCGGCTCCGGCCTCGGCGAACTCTCCTCCAACTACCACACGTTCGCCCCGAACGGCCGGATCATCCAGATCGAGGCGGACCTCGGAAAACTGGAGTCGAACCACCCGGCACTCGGCATCCACGCGGACGCGAGGCCCGCCCTCCAGGCACTCCTGGAAACGGTGGGGGAGCGGGACGACCCCACGGCCCCCGAGCGGGTACGCCGCGTCCTCGACGCCGTCCGGGAGCGCGTCGACGCCCAGGGCCTGACCCTGGAGCAGGACGTCCTCGCCTCGGTACGGGCGGCGCTCCCCGACACGTCCCCGTCCTTCTGGGACATGACGATCCTCTCCTACTGGGCCTGGTCGGCCTTCGACGCCCGCAGCCCCGGCACCATGCACTCCGCCCAGGGCGCGGGCGGCCTCGGCTACGCCTTCCCGGCGGCGCTCGGCGCGGCGGCGGCCGACCCGACCCAGCCGGTCCTGGCCGTCTCCGGCGACGGCGGCGCGATGTACTCGATCGCGGAACTGGCCACGGCGGCCCAGTACGACCTGGACGTCACCTGGCTGATCGTCGACGACGGCGGCTACGGCATCCTGCGCGAGTACATGACCGACGCCTTCGGCGAGCCCACCGGCACGGAACTGACCCGCCCCGACTTCGTGGCCCTCGCCGAGTCCTTCGGCGTACGAGGCGTCCGCACGACCCCGGAGCACCTGCGCGCCGACCTCACCGAGGCCCTCACCACACCGGGCCCGAGCGTGGTGGTCCTCCCGACGGTCCTCCGCATGTTCGCACCGACGCACCTCGGCCGTCCTGCCGGAAGCTGAGCGGCCGAGCCGATCACCGAAGTCACGCCCCAGCCTCGCGCAGCCCGAGCTCCGCCCAGATCACCTTGCCGATCCCGTGCGGACGAGGGCGGCAGCCCCACCGCTGCGACAGGGCGACCACCAGGGCCAGACCCCGACCGCCCTCGTCCTCGGCCCGCGCCGCACGTGGCGCGGGCTGCGCGTTGTTCGCGTCGGCGACCTCGATCCGCAACCACCCCTCGCGACGGGCAACGCGTACGCCGATCTCCCGCCCCGCGGGCACGTACGCATGCAGTAGCGCGCCCCGCGCTGCGTGGCCCGCGAGGCAACCGCCACTTGGCCTCGGAGCTCTCAGAGCTTGCCGGGTGCCCCGCCGCGATATGGGTTGACACAGGACCTCCACAGTGACCTTGGCCGTAGTACGTCTCTAGAGACGTTGACAGTGGAGAGGTGTCTAGAGATGACCGGAGGAGGGTCTTGATGAGTGGCCGGGGTGCGGGACGTCAGCCCAAGTACATGCACATCGCAGCGCAGCTGCGCGCGGGCATCGAGGCCGGTGAGTACGGCCCCGGGCAGCGGCTGCCCGGTGAGAACGACCTCATGGCCGCCCACGGCGTCGCACGCATGACGGCTCGGCAGGCCCTCGCCGCCCTCCAGGCGGAAGGGCTCGTCGAGGCGCGCAAGGGGGCCGGGGTCTTCGTCCGGGACTTCAGGCCCATCCGGCGCCACGGCGTCGAGCGGCTCGCGCACGCGCAGTGGGGTGCGGGGCGTTCGGTCTGGGACGCCGACATCGAAGGGCGTGACCTCGTGGTCGACTCCGTCGAGGTGACGGAGGAGGACGCGCCTACGGTGATTGCCGGAGTTCTGGAGATCAGGGAGGGGGAGCGGGTGTGTGTACGGCGGCGGCGGTTCGTGCTCGACGGGAAGCCTGTGCTGCTCTCCGCCTCCTATCTCGCCGCCGAGCTGGTCGCCGGGACGGCCATCACGCAGCCCGGCACCGGGCCGGGCGGTACCTACGCGCGGCTCGAAGAGCTCGGGCGGCGGCCGGTGCGGTTCCGGGAGGAGGTGCGGTCGCGGATGCCCAGCGGTGACGAGTCCGCTCGGCTCGCCCTCTCGGCCGGGACGCCGGTCATGCTCATCGGCCGCACAGCCTTCGACGGCCAGGGGCGCGCCGTCGAGGTCAACGAGATGGTGCTCGACGCCTCCGCCTACGTCCTGGAGTACGGGTTCGAGGCGTGACGGCGGGTCCCTCGCGGCGCGGGGTGCAGGCGGCCTAGACCCTGGGTAACGGGTCTGAGGAATATCGCACAGCAGTGCAACCACTGCCGATCTCCGTGAGTCATGTGTTGCGAGTGCGCTGGGGGCGCGCTCGTACCACTTCGAGGGGGAACCTCCATGACTCACCGGATATCCGGTCTGCCCACGCGTGCCCGCGTACTCAGCGCAGGCGTAGCCGCCGCCGTGCTCGTCCCGGTCGCCGCGACCGCCGTCGCCACTCCGGCCGCCGCCGCTGCCGCCACGGTCAAGTGCACGTCCTCGGCCCAGCCCGCGCTCGCGAAGAAGCTGACCAAGGACATCACCGCCGCCCTGAAGAACCGCAAGGGCACCATCGCCGTCGGCTTCCACGACAAGGCCACGAAGACGACGTGCACCCTGCGCGGGACGACGTCCTTCGACTCGGCCAGCGTCGTCAAGGTGACCGTGCTCGCGGCGCTGCTCTGGGACGCGAAGAAGACCGACCGGTATCTGACGGACCGCGAGACCAAGCTCGCCACCGCCATGATCACGAAGTCGGACAACGACTCCACCAGCGCGCTGTGGCGGCAGCTCGGGGTCACGAAGATCAAGAAGTTCCTGGCCGCGGCCAAGATGACCAAGACCGTTCCGGGGTCGGACGGCTACTGGGGTCTGACGCGGATCAACGTCACCGACGAGCAGAAGCTGCTGAAACTGGTCACCGGTAAGAACGACGTCCTCAGCGACAACTCGCGCGCCTACATCCTCAAGCTCATGGGCAAGGTCGTGCGCGACCAGCGCTGGGGCACCCCGGCGGGCGCTCCCTCCGGCACCGACATCCACGTCAAGAACGGCTGGCTGCCGCGGGCCACGCACGGCTGGCGCGTCCACAGCATCGGCGCCTTCAAGGGCCGTGGGCACGACTACCAGATCTCCGTGCTCACGCACGGCAACAGCAACATGGACTACGGCGTCGACACCATTCAGAGGGTCAGCAAAGCCATCCACAAGGACCTGACGCCGCTCAGCCAGGCCCCGGCCCGGTTCGCCCCGACGGACACCCCGAAGGAGGCCGCCGTCCCGGCCCCGCCCGCCTGACGGGCCGCCCGCATGGACCGCGCCAGGGGACGACGGCCTCGGTCGTCGCCCCCTGGCGCGGTCTCGTTTGTTGCGGCGGGATGAAAACCGCACCTCACCGCGTTGGGCCTCTCGGCAGGTCAGGGTGATCGGGAGGCGGACGACAGTGACGAGGCAGCCGGAGCGGCCGGAACAGCGGGGCTGGGGGAAACGGCTCTGGGGGTACGCCTGGCGCTACCCCAAGGACGTCGTGCTCGCGCTCGGCTCCTCCCTCGGCGGCATGGCCGTCATGGCCCTCGTACCGCTGATCACAAAGATCATCATCGATGACGTGATCGGTGACCACAGCCGGTCCATGGGGCCCTGGGCCGCCGCCCTCATCGGGGCCGCCGTCCTCGTGTACGTGTTCACGTACATCCGGCGCTACTACGGCGGCCGCCTCGCCCTCGACGTGCAGCACGACCTGCGCACCGAGATGTACGACACGGTCGGCCGGCTCGACGGCCGGCGCCAGGACGAGCTGTCCACCGGGCAGGTCGTCGGCCGGGCCACCAGCGACCTCCAGCTCATCCAGGGCCTGCTCTTCATGCTGCCGATGACCATCGGCAACGTCCTGCTGTTCCTGATGTCCCTGGTGATCATGGCGTGGCTCTCGCTGCCCCTGACCCTGGTCGCGCTCGCCGTCGCCCCCGCCCTGCTCTGGATCGCCCGCCGCAGCCGCTCCAAGCTGCACCCCGCCACCTGGTACGCCCAGGCCCAGGCCGCCGCGGTCGCCGGTGTCGTGGACGGCGCCGTGGGCGGTGTCCGCGTGGTGAAGGGCTTCGGGCAGGAGGAGCAGGAGACCGGGAAGCTGCGCGAGGTCGGGCGGCGGCTCTTCGCGGGGCGGCTGCGCACCATCCGCCTGAACTCCCGCTACACCCCCGCCCTCCAGTCCGTGCCCATGCTCGGGCAGGTCGCGATGCTCGCCCTCGGCGGCTGGCTCGCGGTCCGCGGCGAGATCACCCTGGGCACGTTCGTGGCGTTCTCCACCTATCTCGCCCAGCTCGTCGGGCCCGTACGCATGCTCGCCATGGTCCTCACCGTCGCCCAGCAGGCCCGCGCCGGTGTGGAGCGCGTCCTGGAGCTCATCGACACCGAGCCGACCATGGCCGACGGCACCAAGGAGCTGCCGGACGACGCCCCGGCGACGGTGGAGTTCGACGACGTGTCGTTCGCCTACGACGAGGGGCGCCCGGTTCTCGACGGGCTCAGCTTCGCGATACGGCCCGGTGAGACCCTCGCCGTCGTCGGCTCCTCCGGCAGCGGCAAGTCGACCGTGTCGCTGCTGCTTCCCCGGTTCTACGACGTGCACCACGGCGCCGTCCTCATCGGCGGCCACGACGTGCGCGAGCTGACCCAGGAGTCACTGCGCGCCGCCATCGGCCTGGTCCCCGAGGACTCCTTCCTCTTCTCCGACACCGTCCGCGCCAACATCGCCTACGGCCACCCCGACGCCACCGACGAGGACATCGAGCGGGCCGCCCGCGCCGCCCAGGCCGACCGCTTCATCGCCGAGCTGCCCGCCGGCTACGACACCAAGGTCGGCGAGCACGGCCTGACCCTCTCCGGCGGCCAGCGCCAGCGCCTCGCCCTGGCCCGCGCCATCCTCACCGACCCCCGCCTGCTCGTCCTCGACGACGCCACCTCCGCCGTCGACGCCCGCGTCGAGCACGAGATCCACGAGGCCCTCAAGGAGGTCATGCGGGGGCGCACCACCCTCCTCATCGCCCACCGGCGCTCCACCCTCAACCTCGCCGACCGCATC
This sequence comes from Streptomyces typhae, assembly GCF_009755605.1. Taxonomy (GTDB): domain Bacteria; phylum Actinomycetota; class Actinomycetes; order Streptomycetales; family Streptomycetaceae; genus Streptomyces; species Streptomyces typhae. The sequence continues at coordinate 216,910 of NZ_WPNZ01000003.1, read as the reverse complement.
GCCGTCCTCGACGGCGGCCGTCTCGCCGACATCGGCACCCACGCGGACCTGGAGCGCCGCTCACCGCTGTACCGGCGCCTGCTCACCGACCCCGACGAACTGGGCGGCGTCTCCCCGGGCCATATCGCCGCGACCGCGCCCGCCGAAGCCGTCGAGGACACCACGGTGCGCGCCGAGCTGGATGCCGAGTTCGACGCCGAACGCGGCATCACCCCGAGCCTGTGGGCCGGCGACCGCGAACCCAAGGACCTCTCCCTCTCCGGCACCCCGGCGACGCCCGAGCTCCTCGCCCAGGTCGACGCGCTGCCCCCGGCCACCGATACCCCCGCCGTCGACGAGGCGCGGGCCGTCGCCGCCGAGGAGTCCTACGGCCTGCGCCGCCTCCTGCGCGGCTTCCGCGCGCCGCTCCTGATCAGCCTGGCGCTCGTCGCCGTCGACGCCGGGGTCGGGCTGCTCCTGCCCGTCCTCATCCGGCACGGCATCGACGAGGGCGTCTCCCAGCTCGCCCTCGGCGCCGTGTGGACCGCCTCCGCGCTCGCCCTGGTCGCCGTCGTCGTGCAGTGGGCGGCCCAGACCGGCGAGATCCGCATGACCGGGCGCACCGGCGAGCGGGTCCTCTACTCGCTGCGGCTGAAGATCTTCGCGCAGCTCCAGCGGCTCGGGCTCGACTACTACGAGCGGGAGCTGACCGGGCGCATCATGACCCGGATGACCACGGACGTGGACGCCCTGTCCACGTTCCTCCAGACCGGCCTGGTCACCGCGTTCGTGTCCGTCGTCACCTTCCTCGGCATCATGGTCGCGCTCGTCGTCATCGACGTGCAGCTCGCCCTGGTCGTCTTCGCCACCCTGCCGCTGCTCGCCGTCGGCACGTTCTTCTTCCGCCGCTCCAGCGTGAAGGCCTACGAGCTGGCGCGGGAGCGCGTCTCGGTCGTCAACGCCGACCTCCAGGAGATGGTGTCCGGGCTGCGCATCGTGCAGGCCTTCCGGCGCGAGCGCGCGGGCAGCGAGCAGTTCGCCGCCCGCAGCGCCGACTACCGCGCGGCCCGCATCCGCGGCCAGTGGCTGATCTCGGTGTACTTCCCCTTCGTGCAGTTCCTGTCGTCCGTGGCCGTGGTGGCGGTGCTCGTCGTGGGCGCCCACCGGGTCGACGCGGGCACCCTCACCACCGGCGCCCTGGTCGCCTACCTCCTCTACATCGACCTGTTCTTCGCCCCCGTGCAGCAGCTCTCCCAGGTCTTCGACGGCTACCAGCAGGCGACCGTGTCGCTCGGCCGCATCCAGGAACTGCTCCAGGAACCCGCGTCCACGAAGTCCGCGGACGAACCTCTTGAGGTGCTCTCGCTGCGTGGGGAGATCGCGTTCGAGGACGTGGCTTTCGCGTACGGCGCCACGGACGCCGCCGAAGGGGCCGCCGCCGACGCCGACGGTGCCGGGGGGGCCGCCGCCGCGGACGACGAGACCGCCCTGAGCGGGGTGCGCCTGACGATCCCCGCCGGGCAGACCGTCGCGTTCGTCGGCGAGACCGGCGCGGGCAAGTCCACCCTGGTCAAGCTCGTGGCCCGGTTCTACGACCCGACGTCGGGCCGGGTGACGGTCGACGGCACCGACCTGCGCTCCCTCGACCTCACCTCGTACCGGCACCGGCTCGGAGTCGTGCCGCAGGAGGCGTACCTCTTCGCGGGCACCGTCCGCGACGCCATCGCCTACGGCCGCCCCGACGCCACCGACGCGGAGGTCGAGGCGGCGGCGCGCGCCGTCGGCGCGCACGACATGATCGCCACCCTTGACGGCGGCTATCTGCACGAGGTCTCCGAGCGCGGCCGCAATCTGTCGGCCGGGCAGCGGCAGCTCGTCGCGCTCGCCCGCGCCGAACTCGTCAACCCCGACATCCTGCTCCTCGACGAGGCCACCGCCGCCCTCGACCTCGCCACGGAGGCGCAGGTCAACCAGGCCACCGACCGCATAGCCGGACGGCGGACGACGCTGGTGGTCGCGCACCGCCTCACCACGGCGGCCCGCGCGGACCGGGTGATCGTGATGGACCACGGACAGGTGGCCGAGGACGGCACGCACGAGGAGCTGCTCGCGCGCGACGGCCGGTACGCGGAGCTGTGGCGGACGTTCGTCGGACAGCCGGTGGGGGCGTAGGCGGGCCTACGGCAGGGGACACGGTACGAGACCTGGCGGGGGCCACGGCCCCTGTCCGGTTCCCGGAGAACCGTCCCGGATAATGAGACGGCAAATTGATAAGCCGGGTTCCGCAACCATCGGGATCCTGGTCGGCGTCCGTACGTCAGTACGCTGGTGCGGGGGTGACGGGAGGGGCAGAAGACGTGAACAGTGGTCGGATATGGCGGGGCCTGTCGACGGGCGCCGCCGCACTCGCGGCTGCCGTCCTGCTCGCTCTCGTGGGCCCCGGCGTCGGCGCCGCCCAGGCCGCCGGGCCCTGCCCCGGCCACAAGGTCCGCACCCTGCCCTTCAGCACCGGCAAGGTCGTGCTCTACAAGAAGCGCGGCTACGTCTGCGCCGTGACGTACGCGAAGCGGCCCGGTACCCGCCAGGCGATGTCGGTCAGCGTGCAGGCGCGCGGCAGCCGCCCCGTACAGGAGAAGGGACGCTTCACCCGGCTCGCGGGACCCGTCAAGGTGCACGCGGGCCACCGCTGCGTCTGGGTCAAGGGCTCGGTGGGCCGGGCGAAGGTCAGCTCGGGCTGGATCCTGTGCTGACGCGGGCTGACGGGCTGACGGGTCGGCGGGCCGACAGGACGGGCGAGGCGGCGGGCTGACGTCCGGTCAGCGGACGCCCCCGTCCTCTCAGTGAATTTCCCTGAGTCCACTATGAGTCCCCTATGTCCTCAATGTGCCCTGGTGTGCGCGCTGTTGCTCGGTTAGGTTCCGGTCAATCGCTGCGCCGACAGGGGAGGATGCATGCGTAAGACCCTCAGATGGGTGCTTTCACTCACGGTGCTCATAGGCACCGTGGGCCTGGCCGAGACCACGGCCACGGCGTCACCCGACGCCGACCGGGGCGCCACCAGCGCCGCCGAGGACGCTGCCGCCAAGGAAGCTGCGGCCAAGGACATCAAGGACCGGCTCCTCGCCATCAAGGGCATGAGCCTCATCGAGGAGAAGCCGTACGACGGTTACCGCTTCTTCGTCCTCAACTACACCCAGCCGGTCGACCACCGGCACCCCTCCAAGGGCACCTTCCAGCAGCGCATCACCGTGCTGCACAAGGACACCGCCCGCCCCACCGTCTTCTCCACCTCGGGCTACGGCCTGAACACGAACCCGGGCCGCGCGGAACCCACCCGCATCATCGACGGCAACCAGGTCGCCATGGAGTACCGCTTCTTCACTCCCTCGCGCCCCGCGCCCGCCGACTGGTCGGAGCTCGACATCTGGCAGGCCGCCAGCGACCAGCACCGCATCTTCAAGGCCCTCAAGCCGATCTACGGCAAGAAGTGGCTCTCCACGGGCGCCTCCAAGGGCGGCATGACCGCCACCTACTTCGAGCGCTTCTACCCGCAGGACATGGACGGCGTCGTCGCCTATGTCGCGCCGAACGACGTGAACAACAGCGAGGACTCCGCGTACGACCGGTTCTTCGAGACCGTCGGCACCAAGGAGTGCCGCAGCAAGATCGAGTCGGCGCAGCGCGAGGCCCTGGTGCGCCGCGCGCCGCTGAAGAAGCTGTACGCGAAGTACGCCGCCGACAACGGCAGGACCTTCAAGATCATCCGTAGCTTCGACAAGGCCTTCGAGGCCGTCGTGCTCGATGTGAACTGGGGCTTCTGGCAGTACCAGGACTCGGCCACCGCCTGTGGGCGGGTGCCCGACGCCAAGACCGTCACCGACCAGGAGCTGTTCGACTGGATCGACGAGGTCGGCGGCTGGAACGGCTACACCGACCAGGGTCTTGAGTACTACACGCCGTACTACTACCAGGCCGGTACGCAGCTAGGCTCGCCCGACATCACCCAGCCCTGGCTCGCCGACCTGAGCCGGTACGGCTACCAGCCGCCGCGGAACTTCGTGCCGCACGAGATCCCCATGAAGTTCCAGAAGAACGCCATGAAGGACGTCGACCGCTGGGTGCGGAACAACTCCCACCGGATGCTGTTCGTGTACGGCGGCAACGACCCGTGGGGTGCCGAGCAGTTCCGGCCCGCGCGCGGCGCCAAGCACGACTCGTACGTCATGACCGCGCCCGGCGCCAACCACGGGGCCAACGTGGCCGCGCTCGTCGGTGACGACAAGGCCAAGGCCACCGAGCGGATTCTGGCGTGGGCCGGGGTGCCCGCCGCCCAGGCCGCCGCGGCGAAGCCGCTCGCGCCGTACGACGCGAAGCTCGACCGCAAGGACCGCGACCGCCGCAACTCGCTGCGCCCGTAGCCCTGCACCCATCCCGGGGCTCCGCCCCGGACCCCGCTCCTCAAACGCCGGAGGGGCTGACATCCTCGCCCGCGCGGCAAGGATCCAGCCCGTCCGGCGTTCGAGGAGCCCCGGCACGGTCAGAGCCGCGCCGCGCAGCCGACCGGGCGGGCGCCGCCCAAGGTGACGTACAGATCCGTGCCGGGCGGGCACAGCGCGCGGGCGGACGTCGCCGCCGTCACGCGGTACTGCGGGGTCCGCCGCCCGGAACCGTCGCAGGCGGTCTCGCGGACCTCGCCCCGCCCCTCCCCGTACACACAGTCCCCCACCACGGTCCGCGGTCCGCCCCCGCCCCCGGGATCCCCGGGATGCGGCGGCTCCAGATTCCGCATGCAGGCGTACCCCTGCGCCACCGCCCCGTCCCCGTCCTCGTCGACGGAGGACCCCGCCCGGCTGATGTGCAGGACGAAGTCGGTACGGGCCGGACAGCGGGGCCCGGTGCCCGCCCGCCCGTCGTGGCGGGCGATGACGCGCGCGGCGGCCCGCTCGCTGCCGCAGGGCACCTCGGTGACGGAGACCCGCCCGCGCGAACCGCACTCGTCCACGGCGAGGAACGCCGCGCCGGGCCCGGACTCCGCCACCCGCCCCGTAGCGGAGCCGGTGCTCCTGCCCGTCCCGGAGCCGCTCTCCCGCTGGCACCCGGCCAGACCGAGGGCGGCGGCGAGCAGCGCGCCCACGCACGCCGTCGTTCCCGCCCCGGACATCCGCATGGCCGACCCCCGCCGATACGTGCCCCGCCACGTGCTGGAGCGGGGCACCCAGCGTGACCCCTGCCGACGGGCGCACGCCAGGTGCGCGGGGGTTTTTGCGTACGAGGTGACCGGCGTACGGAGGTGGCGGCGCATGCCCGGTACGTCCGTCAGCGGGACGCGGCGTAGGGCGGGTACGAAAGGCCGTGCCCGACGGGGTACAGCACCGTGCCCGGATCGTCCGGGCTCGGCACGGGCACCGGCAGGCGTCCGGCCGGGCTGACCTCTCCGGCCAGGACCCGGGCGGCGGCGCGCAGTTCGACGTCCGTCCAGGAGTACGCGGCGAGCGCGGCGGCCACGCCGGGCAGCACGGCCACGTCGTTCGGGGTGCGCACGGAGACGATGACGACGGGCGGGCCGTCCGGGACCGAGGTCAGGGCGGTGACCAGGGCGTGCTGCGGACTGCCCGGGGCGACGTCGTACGTCGTGACGAGCACGGCGTCGGGTCCGGACGCCGCCTCGGCGAGGGCCTTCTCGACGGCTTCGGGGGACGGTTCGGTGCCGGTGCTCAACGCGGTCGCGGCGAAACCGAGTTCGGTGAGGGCGGCCGCGAGCACGGCCGTCGGCGGGCCCGTGGTGCCGGACGGCGAGACCGGGTCGGCGCCGAGGACCAGGACGCGGCCGTGGGTGTCGGGGGACAGCGGCAGCAGGCCGCTCTCGTCGCGCAGCAGGGTCGTGGTGCGCTCGGCGATGCGGTCGGCGGCGGCGCGGTGCGCGTCGCTGCCGACGGTCGCCGCCACGGTCCCGGCGTCCGTGTACGCCTGCTCGGGCGCGAACAGGCCGAGCTTCTCCTTCAGCCGCAGGATCCGCCGTACGGACTCGTCGATGCGGGCCTCCGTCAGCTCGCCCTCGCGGACGGCCTGGATGACCGCGTTCCAGGCGAGTTCGGGCTGCGGCGGGTGCAGCAGCTGGTCGACGCCCGCCTTGATCGCGAGCACGGCCACCCGGCCGTCGCCGTACTTGGTGCGCACGCCTCGCATGGACAGGGAGTCGGTGACGACCACGCCGTCGTGGCCGAGCTGCTCCCGGAGGATGCCGGTGACGACGGGGTGCGAGAGGGTGGCGGGGTCGAGCGCCGGGTCCAGGGCGGGCACCACGATGTGCGCGGTCATCACCACGTCGACGCCGGTCGCGAGGGCGGCGCGGAACGGCGGGGCGTCCAGCTCCTCCCACTGTTCACGGCTGTGGTGGATGTACGGCAGCGCCGAGTGGCTGTCCGTCCCGGTGTCGCCGTGGCCCGGGAAGTGCTTGACGGCGGGCGCGACGCCCGCGTCCCGGTAGCCCTCGATCTGCGCGGTCACGAAGCGCGACACCGCGTCGGGGTCCGCGCCGAAGGACCGTACGCCGATGACGGGGTTGGCCGGGTCCACGTTGACGTCGGCGGACGGCGCGTAGTTCTGGTGGATGCCGAGGGCGCGCAGCTCGGCACCGGCTATGCGGGCCGCCTCGCGGACGTCGTCGGCCGAGCCGCCCGCGCCGAGCGCCATCGCGCCCGGCAGCAGGGTGGCAGGCGCGCCGACGCGGGCCACGACACCGTGTTCCTGGTCCACGGAGAGCAGCAGCGGCACGCCCGGCGACCCGTCGAGGGCCGCCCGCTGCACGCCGTCGGAGAGCGCGGCGATCTGCTGGGGGTCGCGGGTGTTGTGCGCCCAGCCGAAGTAGATGAGACCGCCGGGCCGGTACTTGGCGACGACGTCCGCCGCGGTCCGCACCCCCAGCTCGCGCTCGTTCAGCTCGGCGTCGGCCGTGTCGGGCTCGGTGGCGTGGTGTCCGTACACGTGCAGGACGAAGAGCTGGCCGACCTTCTCTTCGAGGCTCATACGGGAGAGCAGCCGCCGGAGGCGGTCGCGGTCGTCGTCGTGGTGACCGGGCCCGCCGGTCGCTTCCTGGGCGCTGTGGGAGTCGTGAGGCACCTGCCACGGATATCCCGTGGGATGCGGCGGGTCAAGATCCCTGCGGGGACCGCGCACCGCCGCGGGGGAGGGGCCGCCACCGGCGCAAGGGAGGGGCGCACCGGTGGCGGCGCGCTGCCGGCCGCGGGCGGCGGAGAGGGTGGTCAGCGTTCGCAGCCAGCAGCGATGCCGACACCGCCGCGCGGAGACTCTCCGACAGCGTGCCGGTTTGACGACGGGGCCCCTGCCAAGGTTCCCGAAACCGCGCGGATTACCGGAACTTGGGACCAGGGAGGGGGGTGCGCGGCGTGCGCCCCGACATTTGGGGGTGCCGTTATGTGCCGGGGGCGCGAGGTCTCATGGGGTTCCAGCCCGTCCGGCGTTCGAGGACGAGGCCGAAGGCCGATTCACGCGCCGGGCACGGGGGCCACCCCCCGGCCGCTACCGCCGCCACCTCCACCCTGCCACGTACGCTGACGACGTGACCTCGGCACCCCCGTCCCGGGCATGACCCGTAACGCCCCGCGCGCCGCGCGCGCACCCGAAGCACCCGACGCAGCGAACGCCCCGAAGGCCCTGCGCCCGGTGGACCTGGCGCGGATGGCGGGCGTCTCCACCCAGCTCGTCCGCGACTACGCCGACGCGGGCATCCTGCCGCCGACCCCGCGGACCGCCACCGGCTACCGGCGTTTCGCCCCGGTGCACGGCCGGGCCCTGCTGGCCTACCGCGCCCTGGCCAAGGGCTTCGGGCCCGACCGGGCGCGGGCCGTGATGCGGGCGGTGCACGCGGACGACGTACCCGAGGCGCTGACGCTGCTCGACGCCGCGCACGCGGAACTGCACGCGCAGCGGGAGGCGCTGCGGGCGACGGGCGCGGCCCTGGAGGCCGTGGCGAGCGAGGGCCCGGGAACGGCGCCCGCGCCGCCGCCGCGTGCGCCCCTGACCGTGGGCGAGGTCGCCGCCCGCGTCGGCGTGCGCACCTCGGCCCTGCGCGTCTGGGAGGCGGCGGGGCTGCTCGCCCCGGAGCGGGAGCGGGGGACCGGCTACCGCCTGTACGCCGCGGCGGACGTCCGGGACGCCCGCATGATCATCATGCTCCGGCAGGCGGGACACCCGCTCCCCGCGATCCGCCCGGTCCTCGACGGCCTCCGCGAGACGGGCAGCAGCGAGGCGCTGCGCGCGGCCCTCGCCCGCCGCGGTGAGGAGCTGACGCGCCGGTCGGGCGCGATGCTGGCGGCGTCGAGCCTGCTGCACGGGTACGTGACCGGGGAGCCGCAGCCGGACGGACCCGGTCCGGCGCCGACGGGAGGGGACGCGGGCGGGGGCGAGGCCGGGGACACCGGCGCGCAGCCGCGGAAGTGAGTGCCGCGTCGCTCAGGCCGACTCCGTCAGGAGGCGCGTCAGGAGTTCCCGGCCCTGGCCGAGGAGCTCGGGCAGCGGCGCCGCCTGCTCGTACCAGCGCTTCTCGTACTCCCAGCACAGCCAGCCGTCCCAGCCCTTGCGGGTGAGCAGCTCCACGCACTCGGCGAGCGGCAGGACACCCGCGCCGAGGGCGAGCGGGGTGGTGTCCTCGGCGCTCGCGATGTCCTTGACCTGGACGTATCCGAGGAACGGGGAGAGCGCGGCATAGCTGTCGGCGATCTGCTCGCCGCCGAGCCAGGTGTGCATCACGTCCCACAGGGCCCCGGCGTTCCGGTGCCCGACGGGACCGAGGACGCGGGCGGCGGCCGCGCCGGTGCGGTGCGAGTCATGGGTCTCCAGGAGGATGCGCACGCCCGCGTCGGCGGCGTCCTCCGCGGCGGTGCCGAGCCGCCGGGCCGCGATCTCGTCGGCCCCGGCGAGGCTCTCCGGGTCCGCGATGCCCTCGGGGTCCGGCTCGGTACCGCCGTCCGGGGCACCGCCGGGGAAGACACGGACGTAGGGGGCACCGAGGTCGCGGGCCAGGGACAGGAGTTCCCTGATCTCGTCCAGTACGGGGCCGTCGGCACCGGGCGCGGCGACGCGCGCGTACCCGGCGACGCCGAGCACGTCGACGCCCGCCTCCTTGAACCGGCTCGCCACATCGGCCCGTTCGGCCGCGCCGAGGCCCGGGTGGACCGGCTCTTCGGGGTGCGCGCGCAGCTCGACGCCGTGATAGCCGTGCGCGAGGGCTAGCTCCAGGACGTCCTGGATCGGTAGTCCCGGTACTCCGAGCGTGGAGAAGGCGAGTTTCATGGCCGGACATCTTTCCGCCCGGCGGCGCGGGAAACGTGCCCCGTCAGGGGCGCGGGGAACGGCGCGGCCAGCCACGGAAAGGCCGCAGACGCGTCTGCGTGGTCACTCGGCAGACGCGTCTGCGGCTTGTCGCGCGCTGAGCGCGCAGTTCCCCGCGCCCCTAAGGGCGCTCGGCCCGGAGGGAAAGGCGCCAGTCCTGGCCGACGAGGTCCGCCCCGAAGGACCGGTGGGGCTTCTCCGCGACCAGGGTGAAGCCGTGCCGGACGTAAATGCCCCGCGCAGCGGCCAGCACATCGTTGGTCCACAGCACCAGCTCCCGATAGCCGGCCTCGCGAGCGAAGGCGACGACGGCGGAGACGAGCCGGTCCCCGATGCCGAGCCCCCGGGCCTCCGGCTCGACGAGCAGGAGCCGGAGCCGCGCGGTGCCGGGTGCCTCGTCCCGTACGCACATCACGCACCCGACGGTCCTGCCGTCGAGTTCGGCGATCCAGACGCGTTCCAGGTGGGGGTCGTGGTCCTGGGCGAAGTCGGCGACGATGCGGGCCACCAGGCCCTCGTAGTCGGCGTTCCAGCCGAACTGGGCCGCGTACAGCGCGCCGTTGCGCTGCACGATCCAGCCGAGGTCACCGGCGCCGGGCTCACGCAGCAGCACGTCCTCGGCGCGCGCCGGGCGCCGCGCGCCGTCCGCGAGGAGGCCGCGCACGGTGGCGAGGGCGGCCGTGAGGCGCTCGCGGTCCGCCGCGGGAACCGTGGTGAGCAGCGAGCCCACGGCCTCCCGCGACCGCTCGTCGAGCAGCTCAGCGGCGGTCCGCCCGCGCGCGGTGAGCGCCACGTGCCGCCGCCGCGGGTCCCGCTCGGACGGCGTCCGCTCGATGAGGCCGTCCGCCTGGAACTTGGCGAGGATGCGGCTCAGGTACCCCGCGTCCAGGGAGAGTTCCGCGCGCAGGTCGGCGGCGTCCGTGCGGGGCGAGTGGGCCAGCTCGTACAGGACGCGGGACTCGGTGAGGGTGTAGGGCGCGTACAGATGGCGGCTGTAGTCCAGCGCGCCGATGAGGTTCGTGTAGAAGCGGTTGAACGCGCGGATCTCCTGGACGCTCATGCGGCACCTCGACCGTTGTCTTCGTCGGACAGTTGACTCAGTCAGAGATATTCGTCGAGCATACGACGGGATCCGGCCGGAGGCCACGGTCTGAGACTTTCCGGCCCTGCCCACCCCGCTGATCAGCGGCTCTTCTCGCCGGATTCCCCAGAAGTCCCCAGAGCAGCTTCAATGGAACGATGGAAGCCATGGACCGGCGCCGCCGTCGAGGGCGCCGGAGGACATGGCGGGAGGCCGGGAGTGAAGTTCGTTCTGGAAGTCGATGTGGACGACACGGCGCCCGCGGAGGACTCCGCCCGCGAACTGGGCCGCATCCTCCGCTACTGGGCGGGCAACCTCCACCACTACGCCCTGGAGCCCGGCGCGGGCGAGTCCGTGTACGACTCCGGCTACCGCGAGGTCGGCCGCTGGCGGTGCACGGAGGCCTGACGCGGCCCGGCGCCCGGGGGAGCCCCCGGGCGCCTCAGTGCTGCCGGGGCGCCCCCGTCGACCCCCGCACCATCAGCTCCCCGTGCACCGTCGCGATCCCCCCGGGCGGCTCCTCCTCGCGGCCCATGGCTATCCGCCCGGCCCGCGCCCCCGCCTCGTGCAGCGGAAGCCGCACGGTGGTCAGCGCCGGTACGGCGTCGATGCTGAACGGCAGGTCGTCGAAGCCCGCCACCGACACGTCCCCGGGGATCGAGAGGCCCCGGTCCCGCAGGGCCGCGCAGGCGCCCAGGGCCACCGTGTCGTTGGCGGCGACGATCGCGGTCAACCGGGGTTCACGGCGCAGGAGTTCGAGGGTGGCGTCGTAGCCGGAGCGGCGGTCGTAGGGGCCGTGCAGGGTCAGCAGGGGGTCGTCCGCGACGCCCGCCGCGGCCAGGGCCTCCTGGTGGCCCTCCAGGCGGTGGCGGGTGGTCGTGCGCTCCGTGGGGCCCGCGATGTAGCCGACGCGGCGGTGGCCGAGGCCGAGCAGATGGTCCGTGAGGCGGCGGCCGCCGCCCCGGTTGTCGAAGGTGAGCGCCACCGCGTCGGGGGCGGCGCCGGTCGGAGGCCGGCCGCAGAGCACCACCCGGGAGCCCGCGTCGCCGAGCCGCCGCAGCTTCCCGCCGATCGCCGCCGCGTGCGGGGCGTCCTCGATGGCGCCGCCGGTGACCACGACGGCCGCGGCCCGCTGGCGCTGGAGCAGGGTCAGATAGGTGAGTTCGCGCTCCGGTGAGCCGCCGGTGTTGCACACCACCGCCATCCGCTCGCCGCCCGCACGGCCGCCGGGGCCGGTGATCTCCGACTGGACCGCGCTCGCCATGATCCCGAAGAACGGGTCGGCGATGTCGTTCACCAGGATGCCCACGAGGTCCGATGTGGCGGCGGCCAGTGAGCTCGCGGGCCCGTTCAGGACGTAGTCCAGGTCGTCCACCGCGCGCAGGACGCGCTCACGTGTGGCCGCGGCGACGGGGTAGTTGCCGTTCAGTACGCGGGACACGGTGGCGGGGGACACCTGGGCGCGAGCCGCCACGTCCGCCAGGGTCACGGTCATCTGTTGGCCTCCGGTCTTGTACGAACGTTGTCGGCAGGCTAGCTTCTCCCCAGTAGAAAGCGCTTGCTACGCCTCGAGTGCCGCACGAAACGCCCCCGGCCCCCGGGCCCCCGGGCCTCTTGGCTCCCAGGGCGGACAACCGCCCCACCGGCCGCGCGCCACGGCGCCCCGCGCCCACGGAGGAACTCACGTGACACGCAGAACGGTCCGCATCGCCATGAACGGCGTGACGGGACGCATGGGTCACCGCCAGCACCTGGTCCGTTCGATCCTCGCGCTGCGCGAGGAGGGCGGCCTCGACCTGGGCGACGGCACCCGGCTCTGGCCCGAGCCGGTGCTCGTGGGCCGCAGGGAGCAGGCGCTGCGCGAGCTCGCGGCGCGACACGGCCTCAAGCACGTCTCGACCGACCTCGACGCCGTCCTCGCGGACCCGGCGACCGACATCTACTTCGACGCGCAGGTCACATCGGCCCGCGAGGAGGCGATCAGGAGGGCCCTGGCCGCGGGCAAACACGTGTACACCGAGAAGCCCTCCGCCACGTCCTTCGCGTCCGCGCTCGACCTGGCCCGGCGCGCCCGGGACGCGGGCGTGAAGCACGGCGTCGTCCAGGACAAGCTCTTTCTGCCGGGCCTGCGCAAGCTCGCGCGCCTGGTCGACGGCGGCTTCTTCGGGCGGGTTCTGTCCGTGCGGGGCGAGTTCGGCTACTGGGTCTTCGAGGGCGACTGGCAGCCCGCGCAGCGCCCGTCCTGGAACTACCGCGCCGAGGACGGCGGCGGCATCGTCGTCGACATGTTCCCGCACTGGGAGTACGTCCTGCACGAACTGTTCGGCCGGGTGCGCTCCGTGCAGGCGCTCGCGGTGACGCATCTGCCGCAGCGCTGGGACGAACACGGCAAGCCCTACGAGGCGACGGCGGACGACGCGGCGTACGGCATCTTCGAGCTGGAGGGCGGCGTGGTCGCGCAGATCAACTCGTCCTGGGGGGTGCGGGTGCACCGCGACGAACTGGTGGAGTTCCAGGTCGACGGCACCGAGGGCTCCGCCGTCGCGGGCCTGCGCACCTGCCGCTTCCAGCACCGCGCGGGCACCCCCAAACCGGTCTGGAACCCCGACCTCCCCGTCACGCACTCCTTCCGCGACCAGTGGCAGGAGGTCCCCGACAACCCCGACGGCGAGGGCGGCGAACCCGTCAACGGCTTCAAGGCGCAGTGGGAGCTGTTCCTGCGGCACGTGTACGCGGACGCGCCCTACCACTGGGACCTGCTGGCGGGCGCCCGCGGCGTACAGCTCGCGGAGCTGGGCCTGCGGGCTTCGGCGCAGGGGCGCAGGATCGACGTGCCGGAGGTCGGGCTGTGAGCGCGTGGCCGAGGCCGCCGTCGGCTTCGTTGCCGCAGCGGGTGGCCGCTCCGCCGCTGCGTTCGCGTACCGTCTTCGCCGCCGCGCACGTCGTGGCGGACCCGCGTGCCGACGTGTCCCCGGACGGGCCCGTCGCCGTCGACTGGGACGCCACGCTCGCGTTCCGACGGCACCTGTGGCGGCACGGTCTCGGTGTCGCCGAGGCGATGGACACCGCGCAGCGCGGCATGGGTCTGGACTGGCCGGGCGCGGCCGAACTGATCCGGCGCTCGGCCGCCGAGGCCCGCGCGGTGGACGGCCGCATCGCCTGCGGCGTGGGCACCGACCAGCTGGCCTCGCCCGCCGCCGGACTCCCGCCCGCCGCCGGACTCGACGAGGTGCGCCGCGCCTACGAGGAGCAACTCGCGCTGGCCGAGGACTGCGGCGCGCAGGCGATCCTGATGGCCTCGCGCGCCCTCGCCGCCACGGCCCGCGGGGCCGACGACTATCTGACGACGTACGACGGTCTGCTCCGGCAGGCGAGCGCCCCGGTGATCCTGCACTGGCTCGGCCCCATGTTCGACCCGGCGCTCGCGGGCTACTGGGGGACGCAGGACCTGGACGCGGCCACCGACACCTTCCTGGAGGTCGTCGCCGCCCACCCCGGCAAGGTGGACGGCGTGAAGATCTCGCTCCTGGACGCGGACCGCGAGATCGCCCTGCGCCGCCGCCTGCCGGACGGGGTGCGCTGCTACACCGGCGACGACTTCCACTACCCGGAGCTGATCGCGGGCGACGACCACGGCTTCAGCCACGCGCTCCTCGGCGTCTTCGACCCGCTGGCGGCCGTGGCGGCGCGGGCGGTGCGCGCCCTGGACGGCGGCGACACCGAGGCGTTCCACGACCTCCTCGACCCCACCGTCGCGCTGGCCCGCCACCTCTTCGAGCCCCCCACCCGCTACTACAAGACCGGTGTGGTCCTCCTGGCCTGGCTCGCCGGCCACCAGGACCACTTCACGATGGTCGGCGGCCTCCAGTCGGCCCGCTCCCTGCCGCACCTGGTACGGGCCCACGAACTCGCCGACGCCCTGTCCCTGTTCCCCGACCCGGACCTCGCCACGTACCGCATGCGCTCGCTCCTGAAGGTCTACGGAGTCACCCCATGACCCCCTCCGCGCGCTCCACGTCCTTCCCGCCCCGCGCGCCCGCCGACTTCAGCATCAACCAGATGACGGTCAAGCAGCTCTCCCTGCCCGACCTGGTCACGGCCTGCGCCGACCTCGGGGTCCGCGGGGTGGGGCTGTGGCGCGAACCGGTCCAGGAGTACGGGGTCGAGGCCGCCGCGCGACTCGTGCGGGCGGCCGGGCTGCGCGTCACCACCCTGTGCCGGGGCGGCTTCCTCACCGCCGTCGACCCCGGTGAACGCGCCCGCGCCCTCGCCGACAACCGAGCCGCCGTCGAGGAGGCCGCCGCCCTCGGCACCGACACCCTGGTCCTGGTCTGCGGCGGGCTCCCGGCCGGCGACCGCGACCTGCCCGCCGCCCGGGAACGCGTCGCCGACGCCCTCGCCGAACTCGCCCCCTACGCGGCGGGCCACGCCGTCCGGCTCGCCGTCGAACCCCTGCACCCCATGTTCGCCGCCGACCGCTGCGTCGTCTCCACCCTCGGGCAGGCCCTCGACCTGGCCGAGCGCTTCCCCGCCGAGCAGGTCGGCGTCTGCGTCGACACGTACCACGTCTGGTGGGACGACCTGGCGCCCGCCGCGCTCGCCCGTGCCGGGGCCGGGGGGCGGCTGCACGCCTTCCAGCTCGCCGACTGGACGACGCCTCTGCCGCGCGGCGTGCTCACCGGCCGCGGCCGGCTCGGCGACGGCTCGATCGACTTCCGCGCGTGGCGGGCCCTGGCCGAGGCCGCCGGGTACCGGGGGCCCGTCGAGGTCGAACTCTTCAACGAAGCGCTGTGGGCGGCGGACGGCCGGGAAGTCCTCGCGGACACGATCCACCGCTACACGACACACACCTGCTGACGGCGACCCCTCCTTCTCTCTCCACCCGCCCGCCCTTCCCC
Source organism: Streptomyces typhae (assembly GCF_009755605.1). GTDB lineage: Bacteria > Actinomycetota > Actinomycetes > Streptomycetales > Streptomycetaceae > Streptomyces > Streptomyces typhae. Next base: position 201,601 of record NZ_WPNZ01000003.1, on the reverse strand, counting down.
CGCGCTGCCGCGCTCGTCCTCAATCGCCGGACGGGCTTTTCCCCACACGCCCGCCCTTTTCGCCCTTCGGGCGGGCATTTTCAGCCCGTCCGGCGTTTGAGGACGAGGCGCGGAGCGCCGACAGGGCTGGGGTCCAGGGGGCGCAGCGCCCCTGCCCGCGGCGGAGCCGCTGATCGGCACAGCGGTGAAGGGGCGGGACTGGGGCGCCCCGCGAAGGCACCGCCTACTTCCGCCCCCCACCCCCCAGAATCTGCCCCAGCAATTCCCCGAGCCCGCCCCCCGCAGGCCCACCCCCGGCCCTGGGCGCCCCGGGGCCGGACCCCCCGGCCCCCGGCGCCTTCGCCCGCTGCGCCCGCTTGGTGAGGACCGTCAGAACGACGGGGATCAGCAGCTCCACGACCCGTACCACGGTGGCGACAGGGAGCCCGGTCTTCTTCGCGACAGCGTTGGCCACCGGCCTGCTCAGCCGGCTCAGCACCCCGGCCATCATGCCCCCGCCGAGCAGCCCCCCGAGCCCACCGCCCAAGGTCGCCACACCCTGGAGCGGCGCCTCCTCCGCGAACGCCTGCCGCACCTCGTCGGCCTCCGCGGGATCCGCCGTCTCCGCCGTGTCCCGCAGGCTCCCGGAGAGTGTCGAGACCGTCGTGCCCACGACATCCTGCGCACCCGCCGGATCCGTACCGAGGACATCGGCGATCTCCCGCAGCCGGTCGTCGCCCAGCTCGGTGAGTACGTCCTGCTCGAATGAGGTTTGCTCGCTCATGGGCGAAACGCTACGTCCGGGACGGTACGTCGGCACGCCGAAATCTTCCGGGGGAACTTGCCGAAGTCGTGCAACCCTTCCCCCACCACACGGGTCGTACTGGGTGTCAGAAGCTCTGGTGGGGGGATCCGGGGGGATCCGCAGAGCACTGGCAAGGGGAGGGAAAGCGAGGGGGCCCGGTCGACGGACAGGGCCCCCTCGAAACGTCCACAGCCGCCCGCGCCCACCCAGGCGCCAACGGCCACCCACCGCCACCCAGGGGCGCCCACAGCCGACGCGCCCACCGCCCAGGCCGCGCCCCGGCCACTCCTCACATCAGAAGAACACCCCGCACGTCAGCAGCACATTCGCGTACGGAGTCGCCTCCCCGGTACGGACGACGAGCCGCGCCCCCGCCGACAACTCCTTCAGCTCCTCGTGCCCGACCAGACGCAGAGCCGCCCCCGGAAAACGCCGCTCCAGCAGCGCCGCCGTCCCCGCCCCCGCCTCCCGGACCTCCCGCGCCGCCACCGCGCCCTCCACCACCAGCTCCGCGAGCAGCCCGTCCAGGACCTGCGCGAACGACGGCACCCCGGCGACGAACGCCAGGTCCACCACCCGCGGCCCCGCCGGCACCGGCATCCCCGCGTCACACACCAGGACCCGGTCGCCGTGCCCCAGCTCCGCCACGGCACCCGCGAGACTCCGGTTGAGTATCCCTGCCCTCTTCACCGCGCCCCACCCCGCGACACCGGCCCGCCCGTCTCGTCGGATGCCACGTCGGATGTCGCGTCGGATGCCGCGTCGAGCGCCGCCACCTCCTCGCCCGACGGGTACGACACCTGCGCCCCGGCCCGCGTCACCGCGAGCGCCCCCACCTTCGCCGCGTACCGCGCCGCGGTCTCCAGATCGTCGCCCGCACCGAGACGCCACCCGAGCGCCGCCGTGAACGCGTCCCCGGCACCCGTCGTGTCCACGGCGTCGACCTCCACCGACGGCACCCGCGCCGTCCCGTCCGGGCCCGCGACGAGGGCGCCATCGCCGCCGAGAGTCACCACCACCGACTTCGGACCCAGTGCGAGGAGCCGCCGCGCCCAGTCCTCGGGCTCCGCCGGCACCTCGGCACCCGCACCCCGCAGGATCACCCGCGCCTCGTGCTCGTTCACCACCAGCGGATCGCAGGCCCCGAGGACCTCCTCGGGCAGCGGGGCGGGCGGCGACGGGTTCAGGACAAGACGGGTCCCCGCGGGCAGCACCCGCACCACCTCGGCGACCGTCTCCAGCGGAATCTCCAACTGCGTCGACACCACCCGGGCCGCCTCGAACAGGCTCCCCGCCGCCCGCACGTCCCCCGGCGTCAGCCGGGAGTTGGCACCCGGCGCCACCACGATGCTGTTGTCGCCCGACGGGTCCACCGTGATCAGGGCGACCCCGGTCGGCGCGCCGCCCACCAGGACCCCCACCGTGTCCACGCCCGCCGAACGCTGCGACTCCAGGAGCAGCCTGCCGTACGCGTCGTCGCCCACCCGGGCCAGCAGCGCCGTGCGCGCCCCGAGACGGCCCGCCGCCACCGCCTGGTTCGCGCCCTTGCCGCCCGGATGGACCGCCAGGTCCGAGCCGAGCACCGTCTCACCGGCACCGGGCCGCCGCTCGACGGCCGTCACCAGGTCGGCGTTGGCCGACCCCACGACCAGCAGGTCGTAGTCATCCATCGTGGTTCTGCCTTTCCTGTTCCCGCATGGCTGCGCAGCCGCCTCGCCTTTTCACACGGCTGTGCAGTCGCCGTTCGCCCTCCGCACGGCTGTGCAGTCGCTGCCTGCCTTCCGCACGGCTGTGCGGTCGCCACCGCCCGCGCGGCCGGGGTGCCGCCGCGCTCTCTTGAACCGTGCCACGTTCCCGGCCGTGACCACCTTCACCGGCACCTTCACCACCGCGTCGACCTCCTTGTCGTCCGCCGCGGCGATCGCGTTGCGCACCGCGATCCGGCCCAGCTCGGCTGGCTGCTGCGCCACCGACGCGTACAGCGTGCCCGCCTCGACCGCCTTCAGGCCGTCGGGGGTGCCGTCGAAGCCGACGACCTGCACCGACTTGCCCGCCTTGGCGCCGAGGGCCTTGGCAGCGCCGAGCGCCATCTCGTCGTTCTCCGCGAACACGCCGTCCACGCCCCGGTTGCCCTGGAGCAGATTGGTCATGACGTCCAGGCCCTTGGTGCGGTCGAAGTCGGCGGGCTGCTCGGCGACGACCTTGATGCCGGGGTAGGCCTTGATGCCCTCGGCGAAGCCCTGGCCGCGCTCACGGCTCGCGGAGGTGCCCGCCGTGCCCTGGAGCACGATCACCTCGCCCTTGCCGCCGAGCTTGTCGGCGAGGGCCTTCGCCGCCTGCTTGCCGCCCGCGACGTTGTCGGAGGCGACCAGGGTGGCGACGTCGGCCTTGTTCACACCGCGGTCCGCGGCGACCACGGGAATGTCGGCCTTGTTCGCAGCTCGCGCGGCCGGGCCCACGGCGTCGGAGTCCACCGGGTTGACGATGACCGCCTTCATGCTGCCGCTGGTGAAGTTCTGCAACTGGTTGGCCTGCTGGGAGGCGTCGTTCTGCGCGTCCGTGACGGTCAGGTCGACGCCCGCCCTCCTGGCCTCCGCCTGCGCTCCCTCCTTCATCTGGACGAAGAAGGGGTTGTTGAGGGTCGAAAGGGACAGGCCGATCTTCGTGGACGAGCCGGACGAGCCGGACGAACCGGAGCTGAACACCGACACCGCGGCGATCACGGCGGCGGCGACCACGGCCGCGACCGTGTACTTGAGCGCCTGCGGCCCCTTGCGGCCCGCACCGGACGCCGTACCGCCCGCGGCCCCGCCCGCCCCGGCACCCGCACCGGCCTTCCTGCGCAGCGTGTCCAGGAGGACGGCGAGCGCGATCACGACACCGATGACGACCTGCTGCCAGAACGCCGACACGGACAGGAGGTTGAGGCCGTTGCGCAGGACCGCGAGGATCAGCGCGCCGATCAGCGTGCCCGACGCCTTGCCGACGCCGCCCGCGAGGCTGGCGCCGCCGATGACGACCGCCGCGATGGCGTCCAGCTCGTAACCCTGCGCGGCCTGCGGCTGCGCCGAGACGAGCCGGGAGGCGAGGACGATGCCCGCGACGGCCGCGAACAGGCCCGACAGGGCGTAGATGACGATCTTCTGCCGCTTGACCCGCAGGCCCGAGAGGCGCGCGGCCTCCTCGTTGCCGCCGATCGCGTACATGGAGCGGCCGATGTACGTACGGGACAGGATCACCGCGGTGATCACACCCATCGCCACCATCACGATGACCGGTACCGGGAGCCGGCCGCCGAGCGTGTCGCCGACCTTGGAGACCGACTCGGGGAACGGGATCGGGCTGCCCTGCGAGATCACCAGGGACAGGCCGCGGCCGATCGACAGCATCGCGAGCGTCGCGATGAACGGCGGCAGTTTCCCGTACGCGACGAGCGCGCCGTTGACCACACCGCACGCGATACCCGTGGCGACCGCGAGGAGCACCGCGATCCAGACGGGTACGCCCTCCTTCGTCGCCGTCCAGGCGAGCACCGTCGCCGACAGGGCCGCCACCGAACCGACCGACAGGTCGATGCCCGCCGCGACGATGACGAAGGTGACGCCGAACGCGAGGATCGCGGTCACGGCCGCCTGCACGCCGACGTTCAGGAGGTTCTGCGTGGTGAGGAAGTCGCCGGAGAGCAGCGACAGCGCGACCACGAGGACCACGAGGGCGCTGAGCGCGCCGTTGTCGAGCAGGACGCGGCGCAGATCGAGGCCGCCTCCCGCGCCGCCGGAGCCCGTCTTGTCCGGCCGGGTGTCAGTGGTTGCCACGGGAGCCCTCCTCCTTCGTGCCGCCGTCCGTGGGGGCGGAGCCCTTCATGGCGCCGTCCGTGGGGGTGGAGTCGTCGCCCGCGGGGGTGGTGGTGCCGCGCGTGGGGGTGGTGGTGCCGCCCGCGGACGTGGTGGTGTCGTGTGCCGGGTGTGCCGGGTGTGCCGGGTGTGCCGGTTGCGCCCCCGTGCCCGAGCCGACCGCCAGTGCCATCACCGCGTCCTGCGTCGCCTCGTCCGCGCCGAGTTCGCCCGCGAGGCGGCCGTGGGCCATGACCAGGACCCGGTCGCTCATGCCGAGGACCTCCGGCAGATCACTGGAGATCATCAGGACGGCGTGTCCGGCGGCAGTGAGTTCGTTGACGAGCTGGTAGATCTCGACCTTCGCGCCGACGTCGATGCCGCGCGTCGGCTCGTCGAGGATCAGGACCCTGGCCTCGGCGAGCAGCCACTTGCCGATGACGACCTTCTGCTGGTTGCCGCCGGAGAGGGTGCGCACATGCTGGCCGAGCCCGGCCATCCGCACCCCGAGCCGCCCGGCGATCCGCTCGGCCGCGGCCCGCTGCGCACCCCGGTCCACGAGCCCCGCCCGCGTCGCCGCCCGCAGCGTCACCAGGCCGAGGTTCTCCTCGACGGACGCGTCGAGGAGCAGGCCCTGGCCCTTGCGGTCCTCCGGTACGAGGCCGATGCCGGCCCGCGTCGCCGCGTACACGTCGTGCCGCGGCAGCGCCCGGCCCGCGACCTCCACCGTGCCCGCGTCGTAGGGGTCCGCGCCGAACACGGCCCGCGCCACCTCGGTGCGGCCCGCGCCCACGAGCCCCGCCACGCCGACGACCTCACCGGCGCGCACCTCGAAGCCGACGTCGTGGAAGACACCGCTGCGGGTGAGGCCGCGGACGCGCAGCAACGGGGCCGCGCCGTCCGGCTGTTCGGGGGCCGCGGTCCGCTCGCGCGGGTACTGCTGCTCGATGGAGCGGCCCACCATCAGGCGGACCAGTTCGTCCTCGGGCGTCGACGCGGGCACCCGGCCCACGCTGCGGCCGTCCCGCAGCACGCTGACGCGGTCGCCGAGCGCGGCGATCTCCTCCAGGTGGTGGGTGATGAAGACGACGCCGACACCGTCGGCGCGCAGGCCGCGCACTAGGGCGAAGAGCTTCTCCACCTCCTCGGAGGTGAGCACGGCCGTCGGCTCGTCCATGACGAGCACGCGCGCGTGCAGGCTGAGCGCCTTGGCGATCTCCACCATCTGAAGCCGGGCGATGCCGAGGCCGCGGCAGCGGGCGCGCGGCGACACGTCGACGCCCACGCGCGCGAGGAGCTCGGCGGCGTCGGCCTCCATCCGCCCGCGGTCGATGAGGCCGAAGCGGCGGGGCTGGCGGCCCAGGAAGATGTTCTCGGCGACCGTGAGGTCGGGGACGAGGTTGAACTCCTGGTGGATGGTGGCGATCCCGAGCCGCTCGGCGTCCTGCGCGCCCTGCACGCGCACCTCCTCGCCGCCGACGAGGATCCGCCCGGCGTCGGGCTGGTGGGCGCCCGAGAACATCTTGATGAGCGTGCTCTTGCCCGCGCCGTTCTCGCCGAGCAGGACGTGCACTTCGCCGCCGCGCAGGTCGAAGTCCACGCCGTCCAGGGCCACGACACCGGGGAAGGCCTTGCGGATGCCCTCGACGCGCAGCAGTTCGGGGGCGCCGGTGGCGGAATCCTGCTGTTCCTGGGCGTCCTGGGCGTCCTGCGCGGGGCCGCTCATGCGTCGCTCCTTCGGGTCGCCAAGGTCGCTCGGGTCGCTGCGGTCGTGGTGCGCTCACCGCACGAGTTCCGTACGACGAGCCGGGCGGGCAGGGTCACGGACTCCGGGGTGCGGCCCTCGATCAGATCGGTGAGGGCGCGCACCGCGGCCCTGCCGAGCTCCTCCGTGGGCTGGGCGATGGCCGTGAGGGGCGGATCGGTGTGCACGAACCAGGGGATGTCGTCGAACGCGGCGAGCGCGATGTCGTGCGGGACGCGCAGGCCGCGCGCGCGGATCGCGTCGAGGGCGCCGAGCGCCATCAGGTTGTCGGCGGCGAACACCACTTCGGGGGGCTCGGGCAGGGCCAGGAAGCGCTCGGTGGCGCGCCGTCCGCTCGCCGCCTGGAAGTCGCCCTGGCCGATGTAGGCGTCCGGCAGCGCGATCCCGTACGCGGCGAGCGCCTCCCGGAACGCGGCCACGCGCTCGCTGCCGGTGGTGGTGGCCGCCGGGCCCGCGATGATGGCGAGCCTGCGGTGGCCGAGCCCGTGCAGGTGCGCGACCAGGTCGCGCACCGCGGCCCGGCCGTCGGACCGCACCACGGGCACGTCCGCGCCGGGGATCCAGCGGTCGACGAAGACCATCGGGGTGCCCGCGCGCGCCGCGTCGAGGACGAGCGGGGAGCCGCCGTCGGCGGGGGACACGAGGAGTCCGTCGATGCGGCGGTCCAGGAGCGTGCGGATGTGGTGGTCCTGGAGCTCGGGCCGCTCGTCGGCGTTGCCGAAGACGATGCTGTAGCCGAGCGCGCGCGCCTCTTCCTCCACGGAGCGGGCGAGCGCGGTGAAGTAGGGGTTCAGTACGTCGCTGATGATCAGGCCTAGCGTGCGCGTCTGGTCGGTCCTGAGGGACCTGGCGAGCGCGTTGGGCCGGTAGCCGAGCGCCTCCACCGCGGCGAGCACGCGCTCGCGGGCGGCGGGGCTCACGGACGTGTGCGCGTTCAGGACCCGCGAGACCGTCGCGACGGAGACGCCCGCACGGGCGGCCACATCCTTGATGCCGATGCCTGCCACTGCCGATGCCACCTCCTCGTGGAATCGATTACACGAGGGATTTGAATCGATTACGCGGGCTTCTGGCAACCCCGTGCCCCATCGCTGAGACCCGATCGTTACTGGCGTGGGCGCCTGGCCGGGCGTGGGCGCCCCGTCAGGGGCGCGGGGAACGGCGCGGCCAGCCACGGAAAGGCCGCAGACGCGTCTGCGTGGTCACTCGGCAGACGCGTCTGCGGCTTGTCGCGCGCTGAGCGCGCCGTTCCCCGCGCCCCTGACGGGGGCTGCTGTCAGTGGGCGGGGGTAGCGTCGGGCCATGTCGAGTGCACAGCGGAGGACGGCCGAGGGCGTCCCCGCACCCCGCATGGCCGTCCTCGAAGGCGTGTTGGAGCGCGTCACGTACGCCAATGAGGAGAACGGGTACACGGTCGCGCGCGTGGACACGGGCCGGGGCGGCGGCGACCTGCTGACCGTCGTCGGCGCGCTGCTCGGAGCCCAAGTGGGCGAGTCCTTGCGGATGGAGGGCCGCTGGGGCTCCCATCCGCAGTACGGCAAGCAGTTCACCGTGGAGAACTACACGACGGTCCTGCCCGCCACGATCCAGGGGATCCGGCGCTATCTCGGCTCCGGCCTGATCAAGGGCATCGGCCCGGTGATGGCCGACCGCATCACGACGCACTTCGGCGTGGACACCCTCGACGTCATCGAGACCGAGCCGAAGCGCCTCATCGAGGTCCCCGGACTCGGCCCGAAGCGCACGAAGAAGATCGCCGCGGCCTGGGAGGAGCAGAAGGCCATCAAGGAAGTGATGGTCTTCCTCCAGGGCGTCGGCGTCTCCACGTCCATCGCCGTGCGGATCTACAAGAAGTACGAGGACGCCTCCATCTCCGTCGTCCGGAACCAGCCCTACCGCCTCGCCGCCGACGTCTGGGGCATCGGCTTCCTGACCGCCGACCGCATCGCGCAGTCCGTCGGCATCCCGCACGACAGCCCGGAGCGCGTGAAGGCGGGACTCCAGTACGCCCTGTCGCAATCCACCGACCAGGGCAACTGCTTCCTGCCCGAGGAGCGCCTGATCGCCGACGCGGTCAAGCTCCTCCAGGTCGACACGGGCCTGGTCATCGACTGCCTGGCCGAGTTGGCGACGGACCCGGAGGGCGTGGTCCGCGAGCCGGTCCCCGGCCCCGACGGCGGCGACGACGTCACGGCCGTCTATCTCATCCCCTTCCATCGCGCCGAACTCTCCCTGTCCGGCCGCGTCCGGCAGCTCCTGCGCACCCCCGACGACCGCATGCCCGCCTTCCAGGACGTGGCCTGGGACAAGGCCCTCGGCTGGCTCGCCGGGCGCACGGGGGCGGACCTCGCGCCGGAGCAGCAGGAGGCCGTCAAGCTCGCCCTGACCAGCAAGGTCGCCGTCCTCACCGGCGGCCCCGGCTGCGGCAAGTCGTTCACGGTGCGCTCCGTGGTGGAGCTGGCCCGTGCCAAGAAGGCGAAGGTGCTGCTCGCCGCGCCCACGGGCCGCGCCGCCAAGCGCCTCGCCGAGCTGACCGGGGCCGAGGCCTCCACGGTGCACCGGCTCCTGGAGCTGAAGCCGGGAGGGGACGCCGCGTACGACAAGGACCGGCCGCTCGACGCCGACCTCGTGGTCGTCGACGAGGCCTCCATGCTCGACCTGCTCCTCGCCAACAAGCTGATCAAGGCGGTGCCGCCGGGCGCCCATCTGCTCTTCGTGGGCGACGTCGACCAGCTCCCGAGCGTCGGCGCGGGCGAGGTCCTGCGGGATCTGCTCAGCGAGGACAGCCCCGTGCCCGCGGTCCGGCTCACGCGCGTCTTCCGCCAGGCACAGCAGTCCGGCGTGGTCACCAACGCCCACCGCATCAACTCCGGGCAGCCCCCGCTCACACAGGGCCTGAACGACTTCTTCCTCTTCGTCGAGGACGACACCGAGGAGGCGGGGCGGCTCACCGTGGACGTCGCCGCCCGCAGGCTGCCCGCGAAGTTCGGCCTCGACCCGCGCCGGGACGTGCAGGTGCTCGCCCCCATGCACCGGGGCCCCGCGGGCGCGGGCCATCTGAACGGGCTGCTCCAGCAGGCCATCACCCCCGGCCGCCCCGACCTGCCGGAGAAGCGCTTCGGCGGCCGGGTCTTCCGCGTCGGCGACAAGGTCACGCAGATCCGCAACAACTACGACAAGGGCGCCAACGGCGTCTTCAACGGCACGGTGGGCGTGGTGACGGGCCTGGACGCCGACGAGCAGCGGCTGACCGTGCGCACCGACGAGGACGAGGAGGTGGAGTACGACTTCGACGAACTCGACGAACTCGCGCACGCCTACGCGGTGACGATCCACCGCTCACAGGGAAGTGAGTACCCAGCGGTGGTGATCCCCGTCACCACCGGCGCCTGGATGATGCTCCAGCGGAATCTGCTCTACACCGCCGTGACACGCGCCAAGAAGCTGGTGGTCCTCGTCGGTTCGCGCAAGGCTCTGGGACAAGCGGTCCGCACCGTTTCCGCGGGCCGCCGGTGGACGGCCCTGGACCACCGGCTCGCCGGTCGCGGGACCGGCTGACGGCAGGCGTCAAGCCCGTCCGTCAGCTGATCGATCAAACGAGTCGGAAAGGTCACAGAGCACTTTCGGAACGTGGATCCAGGGGGCAGGATGAGCAGGTTGGCGGCACTGAGTGCCGCCAATAGGCCCAATGGTCGACCCCGAGTGCACTCTCCAGGGCCAAATGGGGGATGGTAGAGACAGTCAGGGCACCTCGAAGAAGAGGCACAACGTCGGTGAGGGATGACGTGAGCGAGAACGCTAACAAGGCTGTAGTACTCCGGTACGGCGATGGCGACGAGTACACCTACCCGGTGATCGAGTCCACTGTCGGCGACAAGGGCTTCGATATCGGCAAGCTCCGCGCCCAGACCGGTCTGGTGACCCTGGACAGCGGCTACGGCAACACGGCCGCCTATAAATCCGCCATCACCTATCTCGACGGTGAGCAGGGCATCCTGCGCTACCGCGGCTACCCGATCGAGCAGCTCGCGGAGAGCTCCACCTTCACCGAGGTGGCGTACCTGCTGATCAACGGTGAGCTGCCGAAGGTCGACGAGCTGGCCACCTTCAAGAACGAGATCACCCAGCACACGCTGCTGCACGAGGACGTCAAGCGGTTCTACGACGGCTTCCCGCGCGACGCCCACCCGATGGCGATGCTGTCCTCCGTGGTCAGCGCGCTGTCCACGTTCTACCAGGACAGCCACAACCCGTTCGACGAGAAGCAGCGGCACCTCTCCACGATCCGGCTGCTCGCCAAGCTGCCGACGATCGCGGCGTACGCGTACAAGAAGTCGCAGGGCCACCCGGTCGTCTACCCGCGCAACGACCTCGGCTACGTCGAGAACTTCCTGCGCATGACGTTCTCGGTGCCGGCCGCCGAGTACGACCTGGACCCGGTCGTCGTCTCCGCGCTCGACAAGCTGCTCATCCTGCACGCGGACCACGAGCAGAACTGTTCGACGTCCACGGTGCGCCTGGTCGGCTCCTCGCAGGCCAACATGTTCGCCTCGATCTCGGCGGGCATCTCGGCCCTGTGGGGTCCGCTGCACGGCGGCGCCAACCAGTCGGTCCTGGAGATGCTGGAAGGCATCCAGGCGAACGGCGGCGACGTCGACACCTTCATCCGCAAGGTGAAGAACAAGGAAGACGGCGTGAAGCTCATGGGCTTCGGGCACCGCGTCTACAAGAACTTCGACCCCCGGGCGAAGATCATCAAGGCGGCGGCGCACGATGTCCTCTCGGCGCTCGGCAAGTCCGACGAGCTGCTCGACATCGCGCTGAAGCTGGAGGAGCACGCGCTGGCCGACGACTACTTCGTCGAGCGCAAGCTCTACCCCAACGTGGACTTCTACACCGGTCTGATCTACCGGGCCATGGGCTTCCCGACCGAGATGTTCACGGTCCTGTTCGCCCTCGGCCGGCTGCCCGGCTGGATCGCCCAGTGGCACGAGATGATCAAGGAGCCGGGCTCGCGCATCGGCCGTCCTCGCCAGATCTACACCGGCGAGGTGATCCGGGACTTCGTCCCGGTGGAGTCTCGCTGACCTTGGCTTCCGCCTAGGGGGCGCCCCGTCAGGGGCGCGGGGAACTGCGCGACCAGCCACGACGAAGCCGCAGCCGCATCTGCCGAGTGACTGAGCAGACGCGTCTGCGGCTTTTCGCGCGCTGAGCGCGCAGTTCCCCGCGCCCCTGAGGGAAGCGGGGCTGAGGCCCACAGGCAGTGGGCGCGGGTGCCAGTGAAAAACACCCCGCCGTCGATCCCCCCACGGGTCGACGGTCGGGGTGTTTTCCTGTGCCCCGGTGCGGATTCCCCCCACGGGATCCGGCCGGGAGTTGGTGGTGCGGTCTGCCGGGACGCGTACGAACTCGGGAGGGCCGCTCAAAGCTCCCCGGTGCACGTGCCCCGGCCAACGCTCCCCCAAGCTCTGAAGGAGCAGGGGGTACCCCCTACAGGGACATCCCCCAAGATGTCCCCCGACACCGAACGGATCCCCCAAGATTCGTCTGGTGTCGCCCTCTTAGACTCGCGAGCCCCCTCGATGGTTACGTTGCAATCGCTGTGATCTACGTCTCTTGCATATGCCATCGAACCCGCGCAAGAGGGTTCATATGCGGATATCTCGCTTGAGGTGAGAGTCCCGCGAAGACAGTGTGAAGGATCGCGAGGCTATGTGAAAGACCGCAAGCGGAGGCTGTTGGTGACGACGAACACGGAAGAGAAGGCCATGGCCGCTCCGGCGATCATCGGGTTGAGCAGTCCGGCTGCCGCGAGGGGCAGCGCGGCGACGTTGTAGCCGAAGGCCCACCACAGGTTGCCCTTGATCGTGGCGAGGGTCCGGCGGGCCAGCCGGATGGCGTCGGCGGCCACCCGGAGGTCACCCCGTACGAGCGTCAGATCGCCCGCCTCGATGGCCGCGTCGGTGCCCGTGCCCATGGCGAGCCCCAGGTCGGCCGTCGCCAGGGCGGCAGCGTCGTTCACGCCGTCCCCGACCATCGCCACCACCCGGCCCTCGCCCTGGAGGCGGCGCACCACGTCGGCCTTGTCCTCGGGCAGCACCTCGGCGTACACGGCGTCGGGAGCGATGCCGACGGCCTCGGCGACCGACTGCGCCACGGCGCGGTTGTCCCCGGTCAGCAGGACCGGGGCGAGGCCGAGGTCCCGGAGCGCGCGGACCGCGTCGGGGCCCTCGGCCTTGACCGTGTCGGCCACCGTGAGCAGGCCGCGTGCCACGCCGTCCCAGGCGACCAGGACGGCGGTGCGGCCGGCGGCCTCCGCGCGCTCCCTGGCCGCGGTCAGCTCGTCGAGGCCGGTGACGCCGGCGTCGGCGAGGAACCGGGCGTGCCCGGCGAGCAGCGTGTGCCCGGCCACCGTGCCGCGCACCCCGGACCCGGGGACGTTCTCGAAGTCCCGGGGTGCGGGCAGCGCGCCCGTCTCCAGGCCGAGCCGCCGGGCCGCGCCCGCCGTGACGGCGCGGGCGACCGGGTGCTCGGAGGCGTGCTCCAGGGCGGCCGCGAGCCGCAGCAGTTCCTTCTCGTCGGTGGCGTCGGTCGCGTACACCTCGTGCAGGTCCATGTGTCCCGTCGTCACCGTGCCGGTCTTGTCCAGGACGACCGTGTCGACGCGGCGTGTGGACTCCAGGACCTCGGGGCCCTTGATGAGGATGCCGAGCTGGGCGCCGCGCCCGGTGCCGACCATGAGCGCGGTGGGCGTGGCGAGGCCGAGGGCGCACGGGCAGGCGATGATCAGGACGGCGACGGCGGCGGTGAACGCGGCGGCGGCGCCCGCGCCGTTGCCGAGCCAGAAGCCGAGGGTGGCGACGGCGAGCGCGATGACGACCGGTACGAAGACGGCCGCCACGCGGTCGGCGAGCCGCTGCACCTCGGCCTTGCCGCTCTGCGCGTCCTCCACGAGCCGGGCCATGCGGGCGAGCTGGGTGTCGGCGCCGACGCGGGTCGCCTCGACGACCAGGCGCCCGCCCGCGTTCACGGTCGCGCCCGTCACCGCGTCGCCCACCGCGACGTCGGCGGGCACGGACTCGCCGGTCAGCATGGAGACGTCGACGGCGGACGCGCCTTCGACGACCGTGCCGTCGGTGGCGACGGTCTCGCCGGGGCGGACCACGAAGCGGTCACCGACGGCGAGGCGGCCGACCGGCACCCGCGCCTCGCTGCCGTCGGGGCGCAGCACGGACACGTCCTTGGCGCCCAGTTCGAGCAGCGCCCGCAGCGCCGCGCCCGCCTTCCGCTTGGAACGCGCCTCCAGATACCGGCCGAGCAGGATGAAGGTGACGACGCCCGCGGCCACTTCGAGATAGAGCGCCGATGAGCTGTCGCCGCGCGCGATGGTGAACTCGAAGCCGTGCCGCATGCCCGGCTCGCCCGCCGTGCCGAGGAACAGCGCCCACAGCGACCAGCCGAAGGCGGCGAGGGTGCCGAGCGAGACCAGGGTGTCCATGGTCGCGGCGCCGTGCCGGGCGTTGACGAACGCCGCCCGGTGGAAGGGCAGCCCGCCCCACACGACGACCGGCGCGGCCAGGGTCAGGGACAGCCACTGCCAGTACGCGAACTGGAGCGAGGGCACCATCGCGAGGACGACGACGGGCAGCGCGAGGGCCGCCGAGACCAGCAGGCGCCGCAGCAGCCGGTCGGCCTCGGTGAGGTCGGTGGTGACGGGACGCTCGGCGGCGCCTCCGTCCGCACGGTCCGAGCCGTCCCCGGTGTCCGGCGGGGGCGGGACGATCTCGTGCGCCGAGTAGCCGAGCTTCTCCACCGTGGCGACGAGCCGGCCGACCTCCACCCCTTCGGGGAAGGCCACCTTCGCCTTCTCCGTGGCGAGGTTGACCGACGCGGTCACGCCCTCCAGGCGGTTCAGCTTCCTCTCGATGCGGGCCGAGCAGGAGGCGCAGGTCATTCCGCCGATGGCGAGTTCGACCTCGGAGGTCTTCATGAGGGGGTTCTTTCAGCTCTCCGGGTGGCGTACGAGGAATCCGGGCGGCGTACGAGGAAGGGGCGGGCCGGAACGGCGCAGGTGCGAGCGGGTCGGGCCCCGCGGCCGTGGGTGGCGTGCCGCGGGGCCCCGCGGGCGGAGCGGGGTGACAGGGGCGTGGCGGCGGTCAGGCCTGGCCGACGAGCTCGTACCCGGCCTCGTCGACGGCGGCGCGGACCGCAGCCTCGTCGAGCGCGGCGTCGGACACCACGGTCACCTTGCCCGTGGCGGCCTCGGCCGTGACCGAGCTGACGCCGCCCAGCTCCGAGATCTCGCTGGACACGGCGCCCTCGCAGTGGCCGCACGTCATCCCCTTCACCGCGAACACCGTGGTGACGGAGCCGGTCTGCGAGGTCTGGGCGTTGGCGGTCATGTCGTTCTCCTCAGGGGAAGGTGTGGACGCGATGGACGTGTCGGCATGCCGGTGGGGCTCCGGTGGTGCCAGGGAACCCCGATATGCTTCACACTATACCCCTAGGGGGTATTTTCCAAGAAGTGCGCGCCGTCCGCCGTCCGTCCCGGCCCCGCTCAGCCGTTCCGGCGGGTGCGGTTGCCCGGCCGGGAGGCGACCCAGGCGCGGATGGTGTCGGCGTACCAGTAGGGCTTGCCGCCCTCGACGTGGTCGGGATCCGGCAGCAGTCCGTGCTTGCGGTAGGAGCGCACGGTGTCCGGCTGTACCCGGATGTGCGCCGCGATGTCCTTGTACGACCACAGCCTTCGGTCGGTCATGGAGGGCTCCTCACTGCGAGCGCCCAGAGGCGGCCGGAACGGCCGACGGGGGGCCGGGCGCTCGCGCCGGCGATCACTCAGCCTGTGCCCTGCCAACGACGCAGAGTGATCGTGCGGGTCCGCCTGTGGTGCGTCTGTGACCCAAGCCCCGCATCCGCGGGACATTTGTGACAGAAGCGGGGCGCCCCGCCCCGTAAGGGGCGCGGGGAACTGCGCGAGCAACCAGAGAAAAGCCGCAGACGCGTCTGCCGAGTGCTGAGCAGACGCGTCTGCGGCTTGTCCGTGGCTGATCGCGCAGTTCCCCGCACCCCTGAGGGCGCCCCCCTCACGCCCCGCAGGAGCGCAGGAACGCGCGGGTGCGGCGGGCGATCGGCAGGGGTCGGTCCGGCTCGCAGGGGTACATGTCCTGCTCGACGATGGCGAAGAGGTCCACGCCCAGCTTCTGGGCGGCCCGCAGCACGGGCTCGAGCGCGGGAACACCGGCCGGAGGCTCACACATCACGCCCCGCGCGACGGCGGGCCCGAACGGCATGTCCTCGGCGCGGACCTCGGCGAGCACGGCCGGGTCGACCTGCTTGAGGTGCAGATAGCCGATGCGCTCGCCGTAGGTCTCGATGAGCTCGACGCTGTCGCCGCCGCAGTAGGCGTAGTGACCGGTGTCCAGGCAGAGCGAGACCAGGTCGGGGTCGGTCGCGTCGAGGAAGCGGGCGACGTTCTCCTCGGTGTCGATGTGGGTGTCGGCGTGCGGGTGGACGACGACCGTCAGGCCGTAACGCTCGCGCACCTCGCGGCCCAGGCGCTCGGTCTGTACGGCGAGGTGGTGCCACTGCTCGGCGGTGAGGGCGGAGTCCTCCAGGACCTCGCCGCTCTTGTCGTCGCGCCAGAAGGACGGGATCACGACGAGATGGCGCGCGCCCGTCGCCCGCGTGAGCGCGGCGATGGCGGAGACGTGCTCCCACGTGCGGTCCCAGACGCCGGGCCCGTGGTGCAGTCCCGTGAAGACGGTGCCCGCGGAGACCTTCAGGCCGCGGCGGCCCGTCTCGTCGGCGAGCCGTGCGGGGTCGGTCGGCAGATAGCCGTACGGGCCGAGCTCGATCCACTCGTATCCGGACGCGGCGACCTCGTCGAGGAAGCGGCTCCAGGGGACCTGCCGCGGGTCGTCGGGGAACCACACGCCCCACGAGTCGGGGGCCGAACCGATCCGGATGCGGGACAGCGTCGTCATGACCGAAAGCCTCGCCGTCCGCCGAGAACAGTGTCAAGGAGTAGTCCGAATGTCAGGACAAAATGTTGACAGGGTTCCTGGCGCGGGATTAGACCTGGGGGTGGCGACAGGCTGCCTCCAGGAAGGGATGTGCAGGGTGACCGATCCGTACACCGATCCGTACGACGTCATCACGATGGGCCGGATCGGGGTGGACCTCTACCCCCTGCAGACCGGGGTGCCGCTCTCGCAGGTCACGACGTTCGGGAAGTTCCTCGGCGGCTCGGCCGCGAACGTGGCGGTCGCGGCGGCGCGGCTCGGGCGGCGCGTGGGCGTTGTCACGCGGACGGGACAGGACCCCTTCGGTTCGTATCTTTGCGAGCAGCTCCGGGAGTTCGGTGTGGACGACCGGTGGGTGGCCCCGGTGGCGGAGCTGCCGACGCCCGTGACGTTCTGCGAGGTGTTCCCGCCCGACGACTTCCCGCTGTACTTCTACCGGCAGCCGAAGGCGCCCGACCTGGAGATCGCGGCGCCCGATCTCGACCTCGACGCGATCGCCGAGGCCCGGATCTTCTGGATGACCGGGACCGGCCTGTGCGCGGAGCCGAGCCGGACGGCGACGATCGCGGCCCTCGGCGCCCGCTCCGGCGGTGTCACCGTCTTCGATCTCGACTGGCGGCCCATGTTCTGGCAGGAACCGGACGCGGCCCGGCCGCACTACGCCGCCGCGCTGCGGCACGCGAGCGTCGCCGTGGGCAACGTGGACGAGGTGGAGATCGCCACGGGGGTGCGGGAGCCGCGGGCGGCGGCGGGGGCGCTGCTCGCCGCGGGCGTGGAGCTCGCCGTGGTCAAGCAGGGGCCCAAGGGGGTCCTGGCCATGAACCGGGCGGGTGACGTCGTGGAGGTGCCGCCGCTGCCGGTGACGGTCCTGAACGGGCTCGGGGCCGGGGACGCGTTCGGCGGTGCGCTGTGCCACGGCCTGCTCTCCGGCTGGGACCTGGAGCACGTGATCCGGTACGCGAACGCGGCCGGGGCGATCGTCGCCTCCCGCCTGGAGTGCTCGTCCGCGATGCCGTACGCCACCGAGGTGGAGTCCGCGCTGGCGGCGGGGGCGGTGCTGTGACCCTCCGGGCAACGGGCCTGCGCCCGCCGCATCCGCGTCCGCTGTGGGCAGTCGTGCCGCGGGGCGGCACGGGTGGGCACAGCCCGCGGTTCCGGGTGCCGTTCGGTCAACGCGAGGTCGGCGGGCGTACGGAGGACAAGGCGTGACCCCGGTCGATGTGGGCGAGATCGTACGCACCCGGGTACGGCACCCCGAAGCCGTCGCCGATGCCGCGGCCCGCCGCAAACGGCGCGACCTCGTCGGCCCCTCGGGCCGCCTGATGATCGTCGCAGCGGACCACCCGGCCCGCGGCGCCCTCGGGGCAGGGGGCGACCCCCTGGCCATGGCGGACCGCGCGGACCTCCTGGGACGCCTCTGCGAGGCGCTGTCCCGCCCCGGCGTGGACGGCGTCCTCGCCACCGCCGACATCCTCGACGACCTCCTGCTCCTGGGAGCCCTGGAGGACAAGGTCGTCATGGGCTCCATGAACCGCGGCGGACTCGCGGGCGCCGCCTTCGAGCTGGACGACCGCTTCACCGGCCACCGCCCCGAGGACATCGAGCGGTCCGGCTTCGACGCGGGCAAGCTGCTGCTGCGCGTCGACTACGACGACCCCGGCTCCCTGACGACCCTGGAGGCCACCGCGCGGGCCGTGGACGCCATGGCGGCCCGCAGGCTCCCGGTGTTCGTCGAGCCGTTCCTGTGCCGCAGGAGCGCCGACGGGGTGCTCCGCAACGACCTGGGCGCCGACGCCGTCACCCGCTCCATCGCCATCGCCTCCGGCCTCGGCGGCACCTCCGCGTACACCTGGCTGAAGGTCCCGGTCACCGAGAACCCCGACGACATGGCCCGCGTCATGGAGACCTCGACGCTGCCCGCCGTGCTCCTCGGCGGTGACGCGGGCGGCGCGAAGGGTACGGACACCGCGTACGAGAAGTGGCGCGGTGCCCTGCGGCTCCCCACGGTGCAGGGCCTGGTCGCGGGGCGGACCCTGCTGTACCCGCCGGACGGCGACGTCGCGGGCGCCGTCGACACCGCCGTCGGCCTGCTGTAGCCGTGGCGGCGGACGCGACGGCAGTGACCTACGCGATCAGGAGGAGCCCCGCATGACGTACGTACCAAAAGGGAGTGCGGCCGATGGCACGTACGCCGTCGCCATCGACCCGAAAACCGCAGCCTGGACGTACGCGGGGCTGCGTGTCGTCGAGATCCCGGCCGGCGGAACGCACTTCTTCGCCACCGGAGAGAGTGAATGGATCGTGCTCCCGCTGACCGGCGGCTGTACGGTGCACGCGGAGGGCGAGATCATCGAACTCCTGGGCCGCGAGAGCGTGTTCAGCGGAGTCACCGACTTCGCTTACGTGCCCCGTGACGCCCGTATCCAGATCGCCTCCGGCGTGGGAGGCCGCTTCGCTTTGGCAGGAGCGAAGTGCGAGCGCCGACTCCCCGCCCGCTACGGCCCCGCGCCGGAGGTCCCCGTCGAGGAGCGCGGCAGCGGCGGCTGCGCCCGGCAGGTCCGCAACTTCGCCGCCGCCGACGCCTTCGACTGCGACCGCCTGATCGCCGTCGAAGTGATCACGCCCGGCGGCAACTGGTCCTCGTACCCGCCGCACAAGCACGACGAGCACCGGCCGGGCGTCGAGTCGGTCCTCGAAGAGATCTACTACTTCGAGATCGAGGGCGAGCACGGCTTCGGCTACCAGCGGGTGTTCCCGTCCCGCGAGGGCGGCACCGATGTGCTGGCCGAGGTCCGCTCCGGGGACGCCGTGCTCGTGCCCGACGGCTGGCACGGCCCGTCCGTGGCCCAGCCGGGGCACACCATGTACTACCTGAATGTGATGGCGGGACCGGGGGACGAGCGGGAGTGGAAGATCTGTTTCCACCCCGACCACACGGAGGGTTACCGATGAGCGGCACGCACACCGGCACGCACACCGGCAGCTTGGGCGCCGCCGGCACGCCCGGCAGGGTACGGCTCACCACGGCCCAGGCCCTGGTGCGCTTCCTGACCAGGCAGTTCACCGAACGGGACGGCGAGCGGCGGCGCCTCGTCGACGCCACCTGGGGCATCTTCGGACACGGCAACGTGGCGGGCCTCGGCCAGGCCCTCGTCGAGTACGGCGAGGCGATGCCCTTCCACCAGGGCCGCAACGAACAGGCCATGGTGCACGCGGCGGTCGGCTACGCGCGCCAGTGCGGCCGCCTCTCCACCCAGGCCGTGACCACGTCCATCGGCCCCGGCGCCACCAACCTCGTCACCGGCGCCGCCCTCGCGACCGTCAACCACCTGCCGGTCCTCCTCCTGCCCGGCGACACCTTCGCGACCCGCCCCGCGGACCCGGTGCTCCAGCAGCTCGAAGTGCCGTACGCGGGCGACGTGTCCGTGAACGACTGCCTGCGGCCCGTCTCCAGGTACTTCGACCGGATCACCCGCCCCGAGGCGCTGATCCCGGCCGCGCTCCAGGCGATGCGGGTGCTCACCGACCCCGTCGACACCGGCGCGGTGACGCTCGCCCTGCCGCAGGACGTGCAGGCGGAGGCGTACGACTGGCCGGAGGAGTTCTTCGTCGAGCGGGTGTGGTCCGTGCGCCGCCAGGCCCCCGACCCCGCCGAACTCGCCGCCGCCGCGAGCCTGGTGCGCGACAGCGACCGGCCCCTGGTCGTCGCGGGCGGCGGCGTCCACCACAGCGCCGCCGAGCAGGCCCTCGCCGCCCTCGCGGACGCCACCGGCATCCCCGTCGCCGCCACCCAGGCGGGCAAGGGCTCCCTCAGCCACGACCACCCGGCCGACGTCGGCGGCATCGGCCACACCGGCACCTCCACCGCCGACGAACTGGCCCGCACCGCCGACCTGGTCATCGGCGTCGGCACCCGCTACACCGACTTCACCACCGCGTCCGGCACCCTCTTCGCCGCGCCCGGCGTGCGCTTCCTCAACCTCAACGTCGCCGCGTTCGACGCGCACAAGATGGCGGCCACGACGGTCGTCGCGGACGCCCGCGCCGCCCTCGAAGGGCTGCGGGACGTGCTCACCGGCCACCGTGTCGACCCCGCGTACGTGACCGAGTACACGGACGACAAGCAGCGCTGGGAGCACCGCGTCGACGCCGCGTACGAAGCGGACGAACCGGACGTCCGGCCGACCCAGACGCAGGTGCTCGGCCTGCTCGACGAGATCGTCACCGACGAGGACGTCCTCGTCAACGCGGCCGGATCGCTCCCCGGCGACCTGCACAAGCTGTGGCGGGCCCGCTCGCCGCGCCAGTACCACGTGGAGTACGGCTACTCCTGCATGGGCTACGAGATCCCGGCCGCGATCGGGGTGTCCCTGGCCGCGCCCGAGCGGCCCGTGTGGGCCCTGGTCGGCGACGGGACGTATCTGATGATGCCCACCGAGATCGTCACGGCCGTGCAGGAGAACATCCCCATCAAGGTCGTGATCCTCCAGAACCACGGCTACGCCTCCATCGGGGGCCTGTCGGAGTCCGTGGGCGGGGAGCGCTTCGGCACCGCCTACCGCCACCGGGCCCCCGACGGGAGCTATACCGGAACCCCGCTGCCGGTCGACCTCGCCGCCAACGCGGCGTCCCTCGGACTGCCCGTGACCCGCGCGAAGACCGTCCGTGAGCTGCGCGCCGCGCTGCGCGAAGCGCGTGCAGCGGACGGCCCCGCATGTGTCTACGTGGAGACGGAAACGGCAGACACAGTGTCGGGCCCGCCCCCGGCACAGGCGTGGTGGGATGTGCCCGTGGCCGAGACCGCGACGCGCACGTCGGCGGTCGAGGCCCGCGAGGAGTACGACCGGCACGTCTCGACCCGGCGCCGCCACTTGTGAAGGGAAACCCGGCATGACGAACACGACGAAGACCGTCGACCACTGGATCGGTGGCAAGAGCGTCGAGGGCGCGTCCGGTACGTACGGCCCCGTCACCGACCCGGCCACCGGCGCCGTGACGACCCGGGTGGCGTTCGCCTCGCCGGCCGAGGTGGACGCCGCCGTGGCCGCCGCGAAGGGCGCGTTCACGGCCTGGGGCCAGTCCTCCCTGGCCCAGCGCACGTCGATCCTGTTCAAGTTCCGGGCGCTGCTCGACGCGCACCGCGACGAGATCGCCGAACTGATCACCGCCGAGCACGGCAAGGTGCACTCCGACGCCCTCGGCGAGGTCGCCCGCGGCCTGGAGGTCGTCGACCTGGCGTGCGGCATCAGCGTGCAGCTCAAGGGCGAACTGTCCACGCAGGTCGCCAGCCGCGTGGACGTCTCCTCGATCCGCCAGCCGCTCGGCGTCGTCGCGGGCATCACGCCGTTCAACTTCCCGGCCATGGTGCCGATGTGGATGTTCCCGCTCGCCATCGCCTGCGGCAACACCTTCGTCCTCAAGCCCAGCGAGAAGGACCCGTCGGCGTCGATGCGCGTCGCGGAGCTGCTCGCCGAGGCCGGTCTGCCGGACGGCGTCTTCAACGTCGTGCACGGCGACAAGGTGGCCGTGGACCGCCTCCTGGCCCACCCGGACGTGGCAGCGGTGTCCTTCGTCGGCTCCACCCCGATCGCCCGCCACATCCACACCACGGCATCCGCCAACGGCAAGCGCGTCCAGGCGCTCGGCGGCGCCAAGAACCACATGCTGGTCCTGCCGGACGCCGACCTGGACGCGGCGGCCGACGCCGCCGTGTCCGCCGCGTACGGCTCGGCGGGCGAGCGCTGCATGGCGATCTCCGCGGTGGTCGCCGTCGGCGCGGTCGGCGACACGCTCGTCGCCAAGATCAAGGAGCGCGCCGAGAAGATCAAGATCGGTCCCGGCGACGACCCGGCCTCCGAGATGGGCCCGCTCATCACGGCCGCCCACCGCGACAAGGTGGCGTCGTACGTCGCGGGCGCCGCGGCCCAGGGCAGCGAGGTCGTCCTGGACGGCACCGGGTTCACCGTCGAGGGACACGAGGGCGGCCACTGGATCGGCCTCTCCCTGCTCGACCGGGTGCCGGTGACGGCCGACGCCTACAAGGACGAGATCTTCGGCCCGGTCCTGTGCGTGCTGCGCGTCGACACCTACGAGGAGGGCCTCGCCCTCATCAACTCCTCGCCGTTCGGCAACGGCACGGCGATCTTCACCCGGGACGGCGGCGCGGCCCGCCGCTTCCAGCTGGAGGTCGAGGCGGGCATGGTCGGCGTGAACGTGCCGATCCCGGTCCCCGTCGGCTACCACTCCTTCGGCGGCTGGAAGGACTCCCTCTTCGGCGACCACCACATCTACGGCAACGACGGCACGCACTTCTACACCCGCGGCAAGGTCGTCACCACCCGCTGGCCCGACCCCTCCGACGCGCCCGCGGGCGTGGACCTGGGGTTCCCGCGCAACCACTGACAGCCGCGACCCCCTGAACGAAGCCGTCCGCCCTGCGGACGGCTTCGTTTCTTTTTCCGGGCGAGTGCTGCGGTTCCCGTAGGGAGGGGAGAAATGGGGTGTGAAAGGTACTCCTCGATTTCGTCCTTCCATGCGAAGGCTCATCGGTACGTCTCTTATGGAAAATGACCCTTCAGGCGTCAAGGTCTGCGATTCCATGGCCAGTTGATGATCGTTGGAGGTGCGGATTCCGTAGGTGACCGGCCATTGACGTCTTGTTGACGCCGGGGTTTCCTGACGGCTCCGCACCCCCTTCCGGTACGAGCCGATCGGATCCACCGCATGACCGAAACGCTGCCCTCGCCTCCGTCCCCGACCGCCCTCGCCCCGGAGACGACTCCGGCGCCGGACGGGGCGCCGCGGCAGCTGAAGCGGTCCATCGGTGTCGTCGGCGGCACCCTGCTCACCCTCTCCTGCGTGACCCCCGCGTCCACGCTCTTCGTCGTCGTCCCCGACCTCTTCTCCTCGCTCGGCACCGCCACCGCCCTCACCATCGCCATCGGCGCGCTGCTCTGCGTGGGCGTCGCGTTCTGCTACTCCGAGCTCGGCACCCTGATCCCCAGCGCGGGCGGCGAGTACGCCATGGTGTCGACGATGGCGGGCAGGCTCGCGGGCTGGCTCGTCTTCGTCCTGTCCCTGCTCGTCGTCATGATCGTGCCGCCCGTCATCGCCATGGGCACTGCCGACTACCTCGCGCCCGTCGTGCATCTCGACCCGTCCCTCGCGGGCGCGGGCGTGATGCTCCTCGCCACCCTCGCGGGCCTCCTCGACCTGCGCGCCAACGCCTGGATCACCGGGGTCTTCCTGGTCCTCGAAGTGGTCGCCGCGGGGGTCGTCGCGGTGCTCGGGTTCGCGCACGCCGAGCGCGGCGCGGGCAGCCTCGCCCGTCCGGAGGTGGCGGGCACGGGCGGCGGCCCCGACGCCGTCACCGCCATGCTGATCGTCTCCGGGCTCGCCATCGCGCTCTTCGTCACCCAGGGCTTCTCCACGGCCGTCTACCTCTCCGAGGAGATGGAGAACCCGCGGCGCAACGTCGCCCGCACCGTGCTCCTCACGCTCGGCATCTCCGCCGTCGTCCTCCTCGTGCCGGTCGCCGCGATCACCATGGGCGCGCCCGATCTGGCGACGCTCACCAGCGGTGACATCGGCGGGATGGTCGCCGCCTGGTCCAGTTCCGGCGTCTCCACCTTCATCAGCCTGTGCGTGGCCCTCGCCATCATCAACGCCGGCATCGTCATGGTCATCCAGAACTCCCGGGTCCTGTTCGCCTCCGCCCGCGACAAGGCCTGGCCCGCCCCCGTCAACACCGTCCTCTCCCGCCTCGGCCGCTTCGGCTCGCCCTGGGTCGCCACCCTCCTCGTGGGCCTGCCCGGCGCCGCCTTCTGCTTCGTCGACCTCGACACCCTGTACGGGGTGACCGGGGTGTCCGTGACCGGGATGTACCTGCTGGTCGCCGTTGCCGCGCTGCTCGGGCGGCGGGGGGCGCACGGGGCCGCGCCCGCCTGGCGGATGCCGCTGTGGCCCGGGGTTCCCGTGGCCCTCGTGGCCGTCCTCGCCTACGTCCTCAGCCAACAGGAGACCGGCCACCTCCTGTGGACCGGGGGGATCGTGGGGGTGGCCACGCTGTACTGGGTGTTCTATCTGCGGCCGCGGAGGGGGAGCCGGTGGTTGGTGAGTGTGCCGGGGGAGTAGCCGTCTGAACAGCCCGTCCGGCGATTGAGGACGAGGCCGCAGGCCGATACGGGGTCCGGGGCGGAGCCCCGGTTTCGGTGAAGGGGCGGGACTGGGGCGCCCCCGCGCGGCCCCCTCACCCCCGCAGCCGCCGCTCCACCCCCGCCCAGTCCCCCGGATCCACCGCTCCGGTCGACGGAACGGCCAGCAGATCCCGGTCCTTGAACCCACTGGAAGTGGAGACACAGACCACAGGCCCCTCCACCGCCCACCCGCCCCGGGCCAACTGCCGCACCCCCGCAACCCCCGCGGCAGCGGAAACCTCCCCCCACACCCCGCCCCGCGCCAGCTCGTCCCGGGCCGCGGCCATCTCCGCGTCGGAGACGAGCAGGGCGCCACCCCCGCTCTCCCGCACCGCGACCACCCCCCGGTACCCGCCCACGGCACAGTCGATGGCGTACGCGGCCGTGGGCCCGGGGGAGACGTGCGCGGCGGGCACCCCGGCGCGCACGGCCGCGGCCAGCGGGCCCCCGGCGGCCGGCTCGCAGGCGTACATGCGGGGCACCCGGTCCACGAGGCCGTACCGGGCGAGTTCCGTGAACCCCTTCCACACGCCGAACAGCAGCTCTCCGTAGCCGGTGGGGACGAACACCGCGCCCGGGGCGAGACCCAGCTCCGCGAAGATCTCGTAGGCGATGGTCTTGTAGCCCTCGGGCCCGAAGGCGTGCCCGGTGTGCGCGGCGGGCGTGAGATTGCTGACGGGGTGGTACCCGGCGCGCTCGACGATACGGCGCAGCAGCGGCCACCGCTCCTCGGTGGGCACGGGCAGCACGGTGGCCCCGTAGGCGCGCAGGAACGCGTCGACGGCGGGCGGCACGTCCACGGACGTCACGACGGCGCACCGCAGCCCGGCCCGCGCCGCGTACGCCGCCGCCGACGCGCCGTGGTTGCCGGACGAGGCGACGACGACGCCCGCCGCGCCCACGCCGACCGCCGCGCTCACGGTGACGCGGTTGAGGCGGTCCTTGTGACTCCACGTCGGATTGCGGGACTCGTCCTTGATCCATACCCCGCCCTCCAGGGGAAGGGTCTCCAGGGGAAGGAGCGGAGTGCCGCCCTCCGCGAGCCCGGGGGCGTACAGGGGCGGAAGCAGGGGCGCCCACCGCTCGTGCCCGCGCGGGCGGGACCCGGCGGTCGCGAAGAAGTCGGCGGGCAGCCCGTCGTAGGCGTAGTCGACCTCGACCGGGTACGCGACGGAGTCCGTGCTCGTGACCGGGCAGCCCCCGGTGAGCGGCGGCCACAGCGGGAAACGGGGCGCGGGCCCCGGAGCGGTGCCGGGGGCGTCCGCGGCGTCGGCGGGGACGCCGAGCGAGCGCTGGCCGGTGGCCAGCGACGCGGTGGGGGTCGCGGGCGAAGCGGGGGTCGCGGGCGAAGACGTCATGGGTCAAGAGGGTAGGCGCCCCTGACAGTTGGACGGCGTGGAGCCGGGCCTACCGCAGCGGTGGTACGCGGGCCGCACCGCGTACTTCCCCGGGAGGCAGCCGGGTTCCGACCGGCGGGGGCATTGCTTGTCGGTGGCCCCCCGTACCGTTGACGCCATGGATCTACGACGGCCCAGGACCGGAGCCTGGAAGACCGCGCTGCGCGGACCGCGCCGGCTGTTCGCCGCCGCGGCCGCGGTCGTGGTGCTCGCCGCAGCGGGTACGTGGACGGCGCTCGCGTCGGACGACGCCCCGGGCGTGCGCCGCTCGGACCAGCAGCTCGACATGGGCACGTCGGCGGACGGCCGCCAGGTGCGGATCGACACGTCGTACTTCACGGCGGGCGACCCCGGGAAGAAGCGCCCCGCCGTCCTCGTCGGACACGGCTTCGGCGGCAGCAAGAACGACGTGCGCGACCAGGCCGAGAAGCTCGCCCGCGACGGGTACGCGGTCCTGACCTGGTCCGCGCGCGGCTTCGGCGCCTCCACCGGAAGGATCGGCCTGAACGACCCGAAGGGCGAGGTCGCCGACGTCCGCAGGCTCGTCGACTGGCTGGCGGAACGCCCCGAGGTGCGGCTCGACAAGGCAGGCGACCCGCGCGTGGGCGTCACGGGCGCCTCGTACGGCGGCGCGGTCTCGCTGCTGGCCGCCGGGTACGACCGGCGGATCGATGCCATCGCCCCCATGATCACGTACTGGAACCTGGCGGACGCGCTGTTCCCGCGGGACGTCTTCAAGAAGCAGTGGGCCGGCATGTTCCTCAGCGCGGGCGGCGGCTGCGACCGGTTCGAGAAGCAGCTGTGCGAGATGTACGACCGTGTCGCGGTGGCCGGGAAGCCGGACGCGAAGGCGCGTGAGCTGCTGTCCGGGCGCAGCCCGTCCGCCGTCGGCGACCGCATCGAGGTGCCCGCCCTGATCGTGCAGGGCCAGACGGACTCGCTGTTCACGCTCGACCAGGCCGACGCCATGGCCAGGACGATCCGCGGCAACCACGCCCCGGTCTCGGTGGACTGGATCGCAGGCGGCCACGACGGCGGCGACATGGAGACCGACCGCGTCGAGGGCCGCGTCGGGGCCTGGTTCGACCGCTATCTGAAGGACGACAAGGGCGTCGATACCGGCCCCGCCTTCCGCGTCACCCGCACCGGCGGCATCGACTCGACGGACGGCGCGGCCACCCTGCGCGGCGCCACCGGCGACCGCTACCCGGGCCTCGCGAGCGGCGTCCGCGACATCCCGCTCACCGGCCGCCCGCAGACCTTCGACAACCCCGCGGGCGCCGCACCGCCCGCCGTGTCCGGGCTGCCCGGCATCGGCGGCGCGGCGGGCGGCGGCGGGGGCGGCGGACTCTCCCGGCTCTCCTCGCTCGGCATCGGCGTCTCCCTGGACTTCCCCGGCCAGCACGCCGCGTTCGACTCGAAGCCGGTGACGAAGGACCTGCGCATCACCGGCGCGCCGACTGTGCGGGCCCACGTGAAGTCCGACAGCGAGGACACGGTCCTGTTCGGGAAGGTCTACGACGTCGGGCCCGGCGGCGAGCGCAAGGTGCTGCCCGCACAGCTCGTGTCGCCCGTGCGCGTCGGCGGCGCCGTCGACGGCAAGGACGTCGACCTGCGGCTGCCCGCCGTCGACCACGAACTGAAGAAGGGCCACCGGCTGAGCCTCGTGCTCGCCTCGACCGACCTCGGCTACGCCTCACCGGCCGAACCCGCCGCGTACACGGTGTCGTTGAAGAGCGGCCTGAAGGTGCCGACCGCCCCCGGCGTGGACACCGCGGC
The DNA here is from genome assembly GCF_009755605.1 of Streptomyces typhae. Classification (GTDB taxonomy): domain Bacteria; phylum Actinomycetota; class Actinomycetes; order Streptomycetales; family Streptomycetaceae; genus Streptomyces; species Streptomyces typhae. The sequence goes on along the minus strand of NZ_WPNZ01000003.1, from coordinate 173,826 downwards.
GGCGCCGCTGCCCGCCTGGGTGTGGTGGCTGCCGCTCACCGGCGCGGTGCTCGCGGCGGGCCTCCTGGTCCTCGGCCGCAGGCGGGCCACGGCTCCGGCGCCGGACCTGAAGCTCGCCGAAGTCCCCCTCCAGATCACGGACCTGAGCAAGCGGTACGCGAAGTCCACCGACCGGTACGCGGTCCGTGACCTGTCGTTCCGCGTGGAGAAGGGCCAGGTGCTCGGCCTGCTCGGACCCAACGGCGCGGGCAAGACGACGACCCTGCGCATGCTCATGGGTCTCATCGCCCCGGACGCGGGCGAGATCCGTGTCTTCGGCCGTGCGATCCGCCCCGGCGCGCCCGTCCTGTCCCGGGTCGGCGCGTTCGTCGAGGGCGCCGGATTCCTGCCGCACCTCTCCGGCCGCGAGAACCTGGAGCTGTACTGGAAGGCCACGGGCAGGCCGCCCGAGGACGCCCACCTCGACGAGGCCCTGGAGATCGCCGGCCTCGGCGACGCCCTCGCCCGCGCGGTGCGCACGTACTCCCAGGGCATGCGCCAGCGCCTCGCCATCGCCCAGGCCATGCTCGGCCTGCCGGACCTGCTCATCCTGGACGAGCCGACCAACGGCCTCGACCCGCCGCAGATCCGCGAGATGCGCGGCGTGATGATCCGGTATGCCGAGGGCGGACGCACGGTCATCGTCTCCAGTCACCTCCTGTCGGAGGTCGAGCAGTCCTGCACGCACCTGGTCGTCATGGACCGCGGCCGGCTCGTGCAGGCGGGCCCCGTGGACGAGATCGTCGGCTCCGGGGACACGCTCCTGGTGGGTCTCGCGGCCGACATTCCCGACCCGCTGGTGGAGAAGGTGGCGTCGCTGCCCGGCGTGGCGTCGGCGGTGCGGGCCGAGGGGGGCCTTCTCGTGCGGCTCGCGTCCGCGGCCGACACGCGTCAGGCAGCTTCCGTGGCCGACACGCGTCAGGCAGCTTCCGTGGCCGACACCGGCCACGCCGGTTCCGGGGCTGACGCCGACCAGGTCGGTTCCGTGGCTGACGCCGACCGGGTCGGTTCCGCGGCGTCCCGGCTGCTCGTCGAGCTGGTGCGGCTCGAAGTCCCCGTGGAGTCCGTCGGGCCGCACCGCCGCCTGGAGGACGCGTTCCTGACCCTGATCGGAGGCACCGCATGACGGCGACCGAGAGCACGCCGGACACGGCGGGCGCGACGGCCGCGGGCCAGGACGAGGGCCCCGGCCCCGGCCTGGGGGACTCGCCCGCCGAGCGCGCCACCGCGCCCGGCTACCGCGCGGGGCGCACCCTGCCCCTGCGCGTCGAGGCCGTCCGCCAGCTCAAGCGGCGGCGCACCCTGGTGATGGGCGGTGTGCTCGCGCTGCTGCCGTTCGTGCTGCTCGTCGCGTTCGCCGTGGCCGGTTCGCCGGGCGGGCGCAACGACGAGGTCACGCTGATGGACACGGCCACCGCGTCGGGTGCGAACTACGCCGCGACCTGCCTGTTCGTGTCGGCCGGTTTCCTGCTCGTGATCCCCGTGGCGCTGTTCTGCGGCGACACCGTCGCCTCCGAGGCGGGCTGGTCGAGCCTGCGTTATCTGCTCGCCGCGCCCGTGCCGCGGGCCCGGCTGCTGTGGTCCAAGCTCGCCGTGGCGCTCGGCCTGAGCGCCGCCGCGATGGTGCTCCTGCCCCTGGTGGCGCTCGCGGTCGGCGTCGCCGCGTACGGGTGGGGGCCGCTGGAGATCCCCACCGGCGGCACCCTCGACGCGGGCACGGCGGCACGGCGCCTCGCGGTCGTCGTCGCGTACGTCTTCGTGTCCCAACTGGTCACCGCGGGCCTCGCCTTCTGGCTCTCGACCAAGACCGACGCCCCGCTCGGAGCGGTCGGCGGAGCCGTCGGCCTGACCATCGCAGGGAACGTCCTGGACGCGGTCACGGCCCTCGGCGGCTGGCGCGACTTCCTGCCCGCGCACTGGCAGTTCGCGTGGGCGGACGTGTTCCAGCCGACACCCGAGTGGGGCGGCATGATCCAGGGCTCGGCGATCTCGGTCACGTATGCGCTGGTGCTGTTCGCCCTCGCGTTCCGGGGGTTCTCGCGGAAGGACGTGGTGTCGTAGCCGTACCCGGCCCCTGGTGTCGTGGCCGTGCCCGGCTCCCTGGTGTCGTGGCCGACTTGAGACCCTTCCGCAACGCGGGGGACCGATCGTCCTTGCCCGCCCGGCCGTCACAGGCACATGAGCCGACGAGACGAGCTGCCTGCCCCACGACTTGCGCCGTTCCCGCGTACCCACGCACTAAGTACACGAAGTGCACGAAGTACCGGACTCGGAGCGGTCGCCGCAGTCCTGGCGGGCGGCCTGCTGCTGGCAGGGTGCGACGGCGGGGGCGGTGACGACAACCGCCCGCGAACCGGCGAGAAGCGCGCGTCGGGGGCGCAGCCCGCGCCGCACGCCCCTGGTTACGGCGCCCCCGCTCCCGGCGCACCGGACGGCGGCCGGACGCAGGACCGGTGGGAGGACCGGCCGGAGGACGGGCGGGAGGACCGGACGGAGGGCGGCGACCGAGACATCGCCCCCGGCCCCGCCCCCGCCGACCTGCTCTCCACCTTCGCCCTGGACGTGGACACCGCCTCCTACGGCTACGCGCGCCGCGCCCTCGACCGGGGCCGCCTGCCCGACCCGGCGGCGGTGCGCCCCGAGGAGTTCGTGAACAGCTTCCGGCAGGACTACCCGCGGCCGGACGGCGACGGCTTCTCCGTGACGGTGGACGGCGCCCGCACCGGCGCCGACGGCTGGTCCCTGATGCGCGTCGGCCTCGCCACCCGGGCGGACGACGAGCGCCGCGCACGCCCGCCCGCCGCCCTCACCTTCGTCGTCGACATCTCCGGCTCCATGGCCGAACCGGGCCGCCTCGACCTGGTCAGGAAGTCGCTCGGCGTCATGACCGACCAGCTGCGCGACGACGACTCCGTGGCCCTCGTCACCTTCAGCGACCGCGCCGAGACCGTCCTGCCGATGACCCGCCTGGACGACGGCCGCGACCGGGTGCACGCGGCGGTCGACCGGCTCCGCCCCACCAGCTCGACGAACGTGGAGGCAGGCATCACCACCGGCTACGACACCGCCTCCCGCGGCCTGCGTGCAGGCGCCACCAACCGTGTCGTGCTCCTCTCGGACGCCCTCGCCAACACCGGTGACACCACCGCCGACGGCATCCTGCGCCGCGTCGAGGAGGCCCGCCGCGCCCACGGCATCACGCTGTTCGGCGTCGGCGTGGGCAGCGACTACGGGGACGCCCTGATGGAGCGGCTCGCGGACCGCGGCGACGGCCACACCACGTACGTGGCGGACGAGGCGGACGCCCGTGAGGTGTTCTGCGAGCGGCTGCCCGCGCAGATCGACCTGCGCGCGCGGGACGCCAAGGCGCAGGTGGCGTTCGACGCGGGGACCGTCGAGCGGTTCCGGCTCATCGGGTACGACAACCGGCGCGTCGCCGACGAGGACTTCCGGGACGACCGGGTCGACGGCGGGGAGGTCGGGACCGGGCACACCGTGACGGCCCTGTACGCGGTGCGCACCCGGCCCGGGGCGGACGGGCCCGTGGCCACGGCGCGCGTCCGCTGGCTCGACCCGCGCAGCCGTGCGCCGCGCGAGGAGTCCGCCGGCGTGGCCGCCGCCGACCTCGACGGCCCGCTGACCGAGTCCGGCTCCGGCCTCCAGGTGGCCGCCGCCGCGGCGTACTTCGCGGAGGGCCTCCGCGGTACGTCGTCGCTTCCCGGGGCGCCGTCCCCGGCCGGGTTGGAGGACTGGGCCGAGGCCTTGGCCTTCGTGACGCGCGACAAGGCGGTGAGGGAGCTGGCGGACGGCGTCCGCCGCGCTAACGAGCTGCGCTTCTGAGGGGCGCGGGGAACTGCGCGCTCAGCCACGAAAAAGCCGCAGACGCGTCTGCACAGTTGCTCGGCAGACGCGTCTGCGGCTCGTCGCGCGCTGAGCGCGCAGTTCCCCGCGCCCCTCAGGGGGCCTTGGCGCCGCAGAGTTGACGCTCCGCCCGCAGGGGGTCGTTCGGGAACCGGAAGGACGTCCGCCCCGGAGCCCCGACGACATTGCGGAAGAACCGGCCAGGCGTGAGCGCCCCCCGCGTGGCGGAGCGAAGCTCGGCCAACGCCCCGCACCGCAGGGCGCGCCGCGCCGCCGCCACCCGCTCCTCGCGGAACCCGGCCGGCAGGGCACCGGCCCCGCGGTCGGCGAGGATCCACTCGTCGGGCAGCCACTTGTCGTGGCCGACGCGGCGCCCGGGGATGCGTTCCGAGTGGGCGGCAAGGGGATAGGCGAGGCCGATCGGGTCGAGCGCCGCGCCGTCGAGGGGGACGACGGTGCCGTTGAGGCCGAGGGTGGCGTAATAGGCGGTCACGGAGGGCGAGTCGGCGTCCACCCTGTTACGGGCGAGGAACAGCGCGGGCGCGTCCGCGCGCCCCGCGGCCCGCACCTCGCGTGCGAACGCCGCGTTCTCCCGGTAGCCGCCGAAGGTGTGGTGCACGGGGTGCGCCGAGGCGTTCTGCCGGACGTACACACCGCGTTCGTCGGCGATGCCGCCGGGCCCGATGAGCCCCTCGTAACCGATCCGCAGCCCGCCCGCGCACACCAGGGCCCACACGCCCACGCCGACGGCGGCCGTCGCCCACGCGCGCGTGGCAGGCACCAGGAACACCGGGAGCAGCAGCAGGAAGAGCCCCGGAAGGAACATCCGCCCGTGCATGAAGTCCCCGCCGACCTTGATGACGTACACCCAGCAGAGCACTCCGGCTACGACCGGCGCGAGCAGGGGCGCGAGTTCGGGCGCGAGTGCGGGCGCGGGCGCCGGGGTGGACGGCGCGGGCGGCGGGGAGAGCCGGCCGCGCGAGAAGAGCCGCCCTAGGCAGGACGGCAGCAGGGCCGCCGCGACGAACAGGGCGGGCAGCCACAGCAGATAGGGCCCGGTGAAGTCGCCCAGATAGGTGAAACCGCGCGCCCACAGACTCTGCGAGGCCTCCTTGGTGACGCCGGGCAGGGGCATCAGATGGCCGTAGTAGCCCATGCGGAAGATCTCGTACGCGACGGGCAGCGCGCCCGCAGCGCCCGCACCGGCGAGCGCGCCGCGCCACGAGGGGCGCGCGCTCACCCACTGCGCGCCCAGGAACACGAAGGAGACCAGGGCCAGGTCGGGGCGGACCAGGGGGCCGAGGCCGAGGACGAAGGCCGTGCCGAGGGAGCGTGGCCGGGCGACGAGCAGCAGCCAGGCACCGCCGATCCAGCAGGTGGCGAGCCCCGTCTCCAGACCGGAGGTGGCGAAGTCCCAGACGGGCGGCAGGGCGAGGAGGACCAGGGCGCCGAGGGGCAGCAGGAGGCGGGGCGCGCGTGGTACGCGGGAGGCGCGCGAGGCGTTGTGCAGGCGCACCGCCCCCCACGCGGCGAGCGCGAACCCGGCCGCGGTGAGCAGCAGCCCGCCGTACACGGCCGCGGCGGCGATGTCGGCGCCCGGCAGCCCGGCGAGCACGAGCAGCCACTGCCACAGCGTCCCGGTGGACGACTCGGCGCGCTCGCCCGCGTTGAACACGGGCCCGTTGCCCGCGAGGACCTGCCGGACCGTACGGACGTAGATGTGGCCGTCGTCGGACATCCAGCGCCGCTGGTACCCGGCGACGAGGATCAGCACCGCGGGCGCCAGGCGCAGCGCCCACCGCAAGGGCGACCGGACGGTGTCGAACCGGCCGCCCGAGCGCACGGCGCCCGCCCCGGCGGCGGCGCCCCCGGGGCGGGCTTGTCGGACGGGAGTGCGCGTAAACGTCATGCACCGTACTTCGGCGCAGGTCAGTGACGGCTTGAACGGTGGAGGTACGAGAGAGACGAGGTGGGAGGGAGGCAAGGGGTGCGGGGCGCGCGGCCGCGGGGCGCTACACGCGCGTGTAGAGATGCAGCAGCCCGTTGTCGCTGACGCGCTCCGCCCGGAAGCCGCAGTCCTTGAGCAGACCGATGGCCCGCGCCTCCGGATAGGTGCGGTACTGGCACCGCTGATGCGCCACGACCTCCCCGGAGCCCCGCTTGACGTAGTAATCCTTCACGTACCGGCCGGCCCCCGTCCGCCGGATCGCCTGCGCGTACACCAGGCCGTCCGGCAGGTCGCGTTCGTAGTCGTGGTGGGCGGCCTGGCGGGCCAGGACGAGGACGCCGCCGGGGCGGAGGGCGGCGTGCACGTTCCTGAGCGCCCGGATGTTGTCCTCGTCCTCCAGGAGGTGGCTGCACAGCAGGGTGCCGTCGTGCGTGGTGCCATCCGCAGGGTTCGGTTCCGGTTCCGGTTCCGGGCTCGGGGTGTGGTACCAGACGCCGCCCACCGAGAACGCGGCGTCGAACTGGGCGGGCATGTCCAGGTGCAGGATGTCCTGCCGTACGAAGCGGGCGCGCTCGCCCACGCGGGCGCGGGCCTGGGCCAGCATGCTCTCCGTGTGGTCGATGCCGGTGATGTGCGGCGCGGCGGCAGGGGCGCCGGGTGCGGCGTCCGCGAGTTCCAGGACCTTCTCGACCACGAGGCCGGTGCCGGTGCCCAGTTCGAGGAGGTGCGGGCGGTCCGGCAGGAGGGCGAGCAGGGTGCGGGCGTAGTCGTCGTAGTCGTAGTAGCCCGAGGTCATGATCCGGTCGTAGTGACCTGAGAGTTCCGCATAGGAATTGACCATGCGCCGGACGGTAGCGAGCGGGTACGGGCGTGGCCAGAGGGCGTCCCGGTCCCGGAGGGCTTCGGCGTTCTTCTGCGCGAACCATTGAATTTCCCCTACGCGTCGGTAAGTTGACTCCGAAGTTAGGAGATGTTCGCCGTACCCGTGTCATGTGGACGAACCGGGAGCCGTCATGGGCGTACGCAAGGACCTGAAGCAGGCGCGCCGCCGCACGGATCTGGCGGACCGCGCCGAGGTCGAGACCGTCAGGGACGAGCACGGCGTCGTACGGGAGGCCCGCACGCCCGCGCTCGCGGCGCCTGCGGTCCGCGGCAGCACCGCCGACATCCCGTACACCAACGCGGCCGAGGCCCCGGACGCCGTCGTGCTGCGCCGCAAGGAGGCGGGCCGGTGGCGCCCCGTCACGGCAGCCGTCTTCGCCCGCGAGGTCACCGCGACCGCCAAGGGCCTGATCGCGGCGGGCCTCGAACCGGGCGGGCGGGTCGCCCTGATGTCCCGTACGCGCTACGAGTGGGCGGTGCTCGACTTCGCGACATGGGCGGCGGGCGGCCAGACCGTACCCGTCTACGCGACGTCGTCCGCCGAACAGATCGAGTGGATCGTACGGGACTCCGGCGCCCGCCTCCTGATCGCCGAGAGCACCGAGAACGCGGATACGGCGCGGCGCGCGGTCGCCGGACTCGACGCGCCCCCCGCCGTGTCGGTCATCGACGACGGCGCGGTCCTCGAACTCGCCGAGCGGGGGCACGGGGTGAGCGACCAGGAGGTCACCGAGCGCCGCGCGGCTCTCGGCCCCGACTCCGTGGCCACGCTCTGCTACACCTCCGGCACCACCGGCAGGCCCAAGGGCTGTGCCCTCACGCACGGCAATCTGCACGCCGAGGCGGCCAACACCGTCGAACTCATGCATCCGGTCTTCAAGGCGATCACCGGGCAGACCGCGTCGACGCTGCTCTTCCTGCCGCTCGCCCACATCCTGGGCCGCAGCATCCAGATCGCCTGCATGCGGGCGCGGATCGAGTTCGGCCACTGCCCGAGCATCAAACCGGACGAGCTCCGTCCCGAACTGCGGTCCTTCAGGCCGACGTTCCTCGTGGGCGTGCCGTACCTCTTCGAGCGTACCCACGACACGGGGCGGGCGACCGCCGAGAAGATCGGCCGCGGCGCGTCCTTCGACCGCGCCGAGCGGGTCGGTGTGGGCTTCGCGGAGGCGTACCTGGACAAGTTCCTCGGGCGGGGCCCGGGGCCCTCCCTCGGCCGCTACGCCGCGTGGGCCCTCTACGAAGTGCTCGTCTACCGCCGCATCCGCAAGGAGGTCGGCGGCCGTCTGCGCTACGCGATCAGCGGTGGCTCCCCGCTCGACAAACGCCTCAACCTGTTCTTCTACGGAGCCGGAATCGTCATCTACGAAGGCTACGGATTGACGGAGACGACCGCGGCCGCCACCATCGTGCCGCCCCTCGGACCGCGCCCCGGCACGGTCGGCGTGCCCGTGCCGGGTACGGCGGTACGCATCGCGGACGACGGCGAGGTGCTCGTCAAGGGCGGCATCGTCTTCACCTCGTACTGGAACAACAAGGAGGCCACCGACGCCGTCCTGACGGGCGAGTGGCTGGCCACCGGAGACCTCGGTTCCCTGGACGGGGACGGCTATCTCACCATCACCGGGCGCAAGAAGGACATCCTGGTCACGTCCGGCGGCAAGAACGTCTCACCGGCCGTCCTGGAGGACCGGCTGCGCGGCCGGCCGCTCGTCGGCCAGTGCCTCGTCGTCGGCGACAACCGCCCCTACGTCGCCGCGGTCATCACCCTAGAACCGGAGGCCACCGCGCACTGGCTCGCCGTCCGCAAGCGCCCCGAGGACACCCCGCTGTCCGAACTGTGCCGGGACCCGGACCTGCTCGCCGACATACAGAAGGCCGTGGACTACACGAACCAGGCGGTGTCGCGGGCCGAATCCATCCGCCGGTTCGTCGTGGTCGAGGGGGAGTTCACGGAGGAGAACGGGCTCTTGACCCCGTCGATGAAGATCAAGCGCGGGGCTGCGGCGGAGGCGTTCGCGGGGGAGATCGAGGGGCTCTACGGCTGACGGTCCCGGCGAGCTCCCCGTGGTCCACGATGTGGTCCACGATCGGCGGCGACGTGGCCACGAACGCGGGCGGCATGTGCTGCGTGAAGCACGCGTGACGCGCGACGACGTCCTGGGCCTCGGGGGGGGGGGGGGCGGTGACGGGCCGCGGGGAGAGGGGGTCCCTGGGCCGCCGCACGGCCCTGGGCGTGGCGGGCTACGACCTGTGCGGCGGCCTGATGGTCGGCTCCGAGGGCAGGCTGGACGTGATCGCGGCGGTCACGCTGCGCCTGCGTCCGGGGTGCCCTCTGGCGCTCTCCCTCCGGGGCTCCCTCCGGGGCTTCCTCCGGGGCGCCCTCCGGAGCGGACGATCGCCGGCCACTTCGACTCGGTGGTGGCTGCGGGGTAGGCCGTCAGGGCGGTCGTCGCCACCGGAGTGCCGACAACGGCAACCTCCACCTCCTGATCATCACGCCCCCGTCCGACGCCCCCAACGCGTCCGCACCGAACGCACATTCGAGGCCATCCTGGACGACACCCGGCCCCTGGGCGGCACCATCACCGGCGAACACGGCATGGGCCTCCTGAAGCACCGCGACATGACGACGGAACTCGACCCGGAGGCCCTGGCCCTCCACCAGACGGTCAAGCAGGCCCTGGCCCCACACGAAATCCCGAACCCGGAAAAGACCTTCGCCTCCCCCCGGCCTGCCCCTCTTCCTCCGCCGACCAGCGGACGAAAAGGAGCCCTCCCGAAGGAGGATCTACGAAGAGCGCCCCCGGCAGGACTCGAACCTGCGGCCAAGCGCTTAGAAGGCGCCTGCTCTGCTTTCTGCGCTACGGCAGCTGACCTGCGCAAACCCGGGAGCTCGTGGCCGTACCTCTTCAAGCTGTGGGACGTATGTGGGATACCAGCCCTAGAAGTGCGAGAAGCCTTGGCGTCTCCAAGGCTTCCGACGATCTCCTACACCATCCGCATGGGTGAGAAGCCCTGCGCAGAGCTTCGAGCCGAGGTGAGGAGAGGGCCGAAACTGAAACTGCTGTGTCTGGCGGAGAGTGCTAAATTCCTGCAGTCGTTTGCCGCTGTAATGTGGCCGTGCCCAGCTAGACTGGCATGTGCGAAGCATTGCGGTAGTGCTTTCTTCGTTGGGCACGGGGAGCAGCCAGGGGACACACGAGCGGGAACTAGCCGCCAACCACGACTTGCGTCTATCCCTGCATGCGCGGGGAGCACTGCGCTATCCGCTTGGTTAGACACAAGGCCCAGGGGCCACCCCCGCATGCGCGGGGACCATCTCGAAGCGGACGGTAGCTAGCGAAGGCGATGGCACAGCCGCTCAAGAGCTGGGATCAGAGTACGCAGATCATGCTCATGGCCGGAACCGGGAGTGGCTCCCCCTGTGCGGGCACCGTCCTTCAACTCAACTGCTGAGGGAGGAAGATAACAGCCTCACATGTGCCGGGACCACGCCGCACTGCTGATGGCCCGGGCACCCAAGTTGGAACAGCCCCAAAGACGCAGGGGCGACAGTCGCTACAGCCCCGCAGGCGCGGGGACGACCTGCTGCGCGGGGACACCGCGGCGCGGGCGACGGGAACAGCCCCGCAGGCGCGGGGACGACGCATGGGTACTCGATGACGACAGCGACCGCGAGGGAACAGCCCCGCAGGCGCGGGGACGACAGGCCGTGACCAGCGGCTTTGTCAGGCGAGATGGTGGTTTTTACTTACTTCCCAGAACTCCGACATAACTCGTATCTCTTCACGCATGGATGGCGCCGATCTGTCTGTGCGGGTGTGGGCTTGATCGGTTAGCGACGGCCGTACTTACGGCGTTGAGCGGCCTTGCTCCAGTTCTGTTTCGGAGGCTTGGGCTGGCGGTCGGTTCCCGGGTGGGTGGTTTGAGGGGCTGGGCGGTGGAGGAGGGTGAGTCCTTCGTGGTCGGTGGGATGCCAGGCGTGGTTGTGAGTGCGGAAGGTGAAGCCTTGTTCGGTGTCGGTTTGGTGGACGAGGAGGGCGCGGCCTTGGTTGGCGTACTGGCGGACTTCGTCCCACAGGTGGTCGCGGATGCGGGCGCTGGGGGAGCCGAGGAAGACGCCGGGGGAGATTTCCAGGAGCCAGCGAGTGAGGAATCCGCGCAGGCCGGCGGGGCAGTTAGCGAGGATGATGACGGTCACCACAGCGCCTCGTCACTGTAGTTTCGGCCGCTTTCGAGGTGGGCGTCTCCGTCGGACTGCAGGGCCACGCGGTCCTGGTGGTCGCTGGTGTCGTCGTGGTGGAGGAGGGTTTTGATGTCGTTGACGCAGCGGTCGAGGAGGTTGGTGTCCTTGATGCGATTGCGCAGGGCTCGGCGGGTGCGGGAGGCCACGTCGTCGGGGCCGTCGGCGGCGGCGTCGAAGGCTGCGGGGATAGCGATGTCGGTTTTGTAGAGGTCGGCGATGTCCAGGACGAAGGAGCGTTCGTGGCCGGAGTGGACGAAGCCCAGGGCGGGGGAGCAGCCCAGGGCGGTCACGACGGCATGGGCGATGCCGTACATACACTGCGCGGCAGCGGTGACGGCCTGGTTGGGGGCGTCGCCTGCGGCGAAGTTGTCGCGGTGGTAGTCGCGGCGCTTCCAGGGGACGCCGGTGCGGGCGGATTCGCGGCGGTAGCAGTCCTTGAGACGGCGGCCTTCCATGGACAGCATGTCCTGACGGGTGCGTCCGGCGGGGTCTTCGTCGGGGAAGCGCAGGCGGTGCATGGCCCGGGCCACCTTCAGCCGGGTGCGTCGGTTGGCCCAGGTGCTGGCCTGGGCTTCGGCCAGGGCGGAGGAGCGGGTCAGGGCGCGGCCGCCTGCGTAGTAGCGCACGCCGTGCTCGCCCACCCAGGCCACGCCGGCTCCGCACTCGCCCAGCACGGACATGGCCTGGTGGGTGACGCGGGTGCCGGGGCCGAGCAGGAGGGTGCCGATGGTGGCGGCGGGGATGTGCGTGGTGCCGTCCGCGTCGGTCGTGGTGATGGCGTTGTCGTCGCGGTGTACGGTGCACCGCTCCAGGTAGATGAAAGAGAGCCGGTCGCCGACGCGGGCCAGCTCTCGGGGGGTCGAGGTACTGCGGCGGCTGACGGTGCTCATCGTCCGCCTGCCGCGGCCAGCGTCATGAGGCCGCAGCCGTACGCTTTGGATTTGTCCAGGCCGTGGGTGAGGGTGCGGCGGAAGGCGTCGGTGTTGGTGATGCGCAGGCGGCCGTCGAAGGCGACCCGGGTGAAGCAGACGTCCTGCCCGGCCTGCTGGGCCGGGGGGCGGCGGAACTGGAGCGGCTGCTGGTCGCGCACGATCAGCTCGTACGCGTCTCCATACTGCGTCAGTTGGCGGTCGGCGGGCTTGGGGAGCACTTTGAAGCCTGCCTTCTCCTGGCGCTTGAGGAGCCACTGCATCTGGTAGCGCGGGGAGACGTGAGCAGCGCGTTTGGTCCGGGCACCCGGTGCGTCCTGGGGCAGGCGGATGTGGCGGACGGGGTTGGCGATCAGCTGGCTACCCCAGATGTCCCCGGCTGCCAGGCCAGGGCGTCTAGGAACTGTCCGTAGGCGAACGTGGTCCACCTGGGCCTTCCCAGGGTGGGTCAGTCGGCTTGTTCGATGAGGTGAGTTAGGTCCAGGCGGGTGGGGCTGACGATGAAGGGGGCGGTTTCCGGGGCAGTGGTGCGGTCGACGCGCCACAGGATGCGTGGGCCTTGGCCGTCGCGGGGCGGGCGGTCGGGGAAGCCCATACTGACGGCACGCGCACCCCTTCGGGTGCGACTCGGTCGCCCGGCGTGATGGCCTTGCCCCACGTACAGCAAGGCGCCGTAAAAGGTGCCTTGGCTCACGTACGGCAAAGCACCGTAAACGGCGGTGCGCTGTTGGCGAGACCTGTAGCGGCAGGGTTTCTCCGCGGGGGTTAAAGGAGTCTGTGTTCACCGTCGATCCCATGCCTAGGCTCAGCGGAGTTGCGGCGCGCGGGCTCGTCGAGGTGTGTCAGCGCGATAGCGCGGATGGCGGTGATTGCCTCCGGGGCGAGCTTGTACAAGATCTGTATGGCGTGGTGCCAGACCGGCGTGGTCAGGACGTGGTGAAGCGCTTTGGCGGACGCTTCGGGATGAGGAGTCGCTGATGAGGCGCTTTGCGCCAGGTGCTGAATGGCTCGGGTGAAGTGGGTCTTTGTGGTGGGGTCCGACACGGGGTGAGGGTGGGCCGGGAGACGCGCCCAGTGGGTGGCGACCGCGGTGAGTGCGGAAGCTCGGAGGAGTGGTCCGGTGGGCTGATTTGCTACCCGCAGGGCAGTGTGGCTGTCTCCGAGGGTTGCGTGGAGGACCGCGAGGGCGGGGGTGGGGAAGTGTTCGGGCCCACGGCCGGTGAGGTCCTGTGTCAGCCACGTCAGTTCCCACTCGGGGTATTCGCCGGCCTTGACGCGCAGGAATGCGCGCACGAGGACGTCTTCGGGGTGCCAGGAGTGGGGGCTGTGGCGGGATGACTGGTCGCGTGCTCGCTCCAGCAAGGTTTCAAGGAGCTCTCGTGGCGCGGGCGGTAAGTGCTCTGCGGCGGGCAGGATTCCGGCCAGGGGAGACAGCAGGCCGGTGCTTCGGACGGCATGGCTGGTGGCATCGAGGCGCTTGAGAAGCGGGAGGAGCAGTTCGCCGGCCTCGTCGGGGGCATGGGTGGACAGCTCCGTGGCGACGGCGACGCGCACCGCGCGATCGGTGGTGCGCCATGCCGCCCGCGCTGCGGCTCTGCGCGGCTGCGGGTGCTTTTCGATGAGGCGGACGGCGGCCTGTACCTCGCCGGCGCTTGCCAGCGCCTGCGCCGCAAAAGGCCAGTGATGGCTGGTGGTGGCCGCGTGGGCTGCTTCCTGCGCGTGGCGGCGGGCCGTGGCGAGGTGGTGTGTGTCGCTGTACGCCAGGGCTAGAGCGGCGTGAAGACGGACGCGGTCGGCGGGGTGCTGGGCCAGGTCGGTGAGGGGTTGGATGTCCGCGGCGGTGTCAGCGCGGATGAGGGCGGCTGCCAGGTCGGGGAGCCACATGGGGCTGCGGCCGCTTCCGGGAATGCTGGTGGGCTGGAGTGCCAGGCCCTGCTCCAGGTAATGCTCGGCCTCATCGCTGTTGGCGTTCTCGGCCAGGCGAAGGGCGGTTCCGAAGAGTTCGTGGGATTGCTTGGCGAGCTCGTCCTCGGCCGATGACGGTTCCGCCCGCTCTTGCGGCTCTGCTGGGAGGTGTCTGTCGGCGAGTTGCCGTACGTGGGTGATCCGATCCGGTGGTGCACCGATGTCGCCGAGTGCCTGCGTAAGGAGGGCGAGGGTGTGCCGGAAGCCGAACTCGACGTGGAAGGTGTCCGCCGGCGTCATGGGGGCAGCGTCCGGGCCCAGGACGTGCTCGAGATGGCGGCAGGCGGCGGACACAAGGCGCGCAGCTGGCTCGGGCCGGGAGGGCGCGGCGCATTGGACGGCGATGGCGAGCGTGGCGACGTTTTCCAGGGTGGGCGCATCGGTGAAGACCTCGTGCGCGTGGGCCAGGATGCGGTCCACGAGGCGTTCGGCGCGGTCGGGGGCCGCGCAGGCCACCGTCTGCCAGAGCTGGATCGCGCAGGTTGCGGAGTCTGTTTCGGCTGGATCGTCGCAGGCGAGGGTTTCGGCTTGTTCTTCCAGTGTGTCCAGGAGTTCGTCGGCCTGCTCAGGGTGGTCCGCTGCCAGCAGGCGGGCGGCCTGCGCCCATGCTTCCAGGCGGGCCGTCCCCACCCCGCGGGTGCGGCGGAGCAGGGCCAGGGCCTCATCCAGGAGGCTCTGGCGGGCGCGGCTGCCGCCCGCAGCACGGACCGTGTCGGCGGGCGCGGCCCAGTACTCTGCGGCCGATCGGCGAGGAACGTTCACCTCATGCGTCGGGTCGTCGGTCGCCGGTAGAGCTGATTCCAGCAGGGCGAGAGCCGCTTGCCCTGCGGCGCCTTCCGCCTCGTCGACGCTGTCACCGAACCTGCCCGCCTCACGCAGCGCCTGATGAGCACACCTGGCTGCCTCCTGGGCGGTGGCAGCGGCTTGGGTGTCACCCATGGTGTGCAGGACGCGTGCCACGCCGGCCAGGTTCAGCGCCTTGTCGACGGCGCGCCCGGCGCTGTTGATCAGGGCGCGGGCCCGTGGCGCGTCGCCGAGCCGGGCGAGGGTCTGTGCCACCGCTGGGGGCAGCGGTCGCACGTGCGGCAGCAGCATCTCCCAGGAGGCGGCGATCGCCGCGGTAGTGCCCAGCGGTGGCACTCGGGCCGTGTGAGCTGAAGCGGCGAGGTCGAGGTGGAGAAGGGCAATGTCCGGCCCGGAGCGGTGAAGGAGGCGGAGTTGGCGGCGGGCGTCGAGAGCCAGGGCTGTGAGGTGTTCGGCGTCACCTTGCGCGTGCAGGAGGCGGGCATAGCCGGTGAGCAGGTAGTTCGGGGTGTCGTGGGGCCAGCCTTCGTCGCCGTATCGGCGGGCCCAATCGTGCAGGGCAGTGGTGCATGTGGCGCGAAAGCTGCGGCCGAGTTCCTGGTGTGCGGTGTCATGGAGTTCTTGGTGGGCCAGCACGAATGTCTGACGTCCCGCCGCTGCCTCTGCTTCGGTGCGTACGTCCAGGGGCAGCAGATCGATGCGGGTGGGAGCCAGGGAACGGCCGGTGACACCCGAGAGTTTGCCGCGCACCTCAGAGGGCGTAACCCCCGCAAGTTCGGCGAGGTCCGCCCCCGTGAGGGCGCCGCGCGCCGCAACGAGTAGGCCCAGCAGATGCTGTCCGAGGCCGGGATCGGTCAAAAGAGCGCGCAACTCGGTCAGCGCGGCATCCCGGATGACGCGCGCGTCAGGGGATTCGGTCAGCGGCCGGACGATGGCAGGGGTGCGCAGTGGGTGGTCCGTCGCCAGCAACCGCGGCACGCGCGGATGGGGGCGCCCTGCGACGATGACGCGCATCTCGCAAGGCGGGTCCTTGGGCAGGAGCCCGGCGATGCCGACCGAACCGGGACCCGCGTCGGCGTCCTCATCGAGTCCGTCGACGATCAGGATGAGACGACGATCATGATTGGCGCATGCCTGGGCCGCTGCTTTATACAGCGGGTCCAGGTTCGGTTGCTCCAGGTCCATGCGCGGGCGCCATTTGCCATCGACGGCGGCGGCCAGCTGACTCGTGACTGCGCGGACGAAGCCGTCACGGCGGTCGGTGCCCAGACGTCCGGCGATGAAGTAGTGCGCGACATCGACTCCGGCGGGCAGGCGACGGGCGATGAACCAGGAGAGGAGCCCTGTTTTACCGGCCCACGGCCCCGCCTGCAACCACAAGTAGTTGGGAGAACCCTTTGAAGCAGTGACGAAGTTCTCCAGGCTGTCCAGTTCCTCATCGCGCCCGACGAAGTCGACGGGCAGGACATCGAGGAGTGCCTGGGAGGCCCCGCGCAGCAGACGGCCTCGGGAGGCCGCGCCCACACGGGAGCCGCGGCCTCCCTTGTTGCTCTGGCTGACCTTCTGCGCGGCTGTGAGCCGGGCAGCCCAGGATGCCTCCGGGATCTGGTGGTAGTGCGGCGATCGACTGGCCGCCTTTTCCTTCAGATCGGGGATGAGCCTCTTCATCACGTACTCGACGTATTCCCGCTTCACCGGGGGGTTCTTGTTCAGCCAGGCCGTGAGCGTGGGTTTGATCAAGGTGATACCGCTTGCGGCGGCGTCACGAATCAACTTCGGGTAGCCCAGCTTTCTGTGACCACCCGCGGCCTCGTACAGCGCCTTCAAATCGCTCATGAACGTCGGTACCTCCCCGGCACCGCCATCCTCATCGTCTGCGGAAGAGTTCGCTGAACGCATCTTCATTTGCCCCCTGACCAGGTTCTATGCGGCTTTCCCGGCTTCGCGAAGTCTGCTGAACGCCCTCGGGAAGGTGGATACCTGTGGGACCGCGCCGGGGGAGAAGACCTCTGGCTGCCGACCCCGAGGGGGACTTGCATGTCCGTTCTGCACATTGCCGTCGAGCCCGTCTTCCGGGCGGGTGTCGTTCTTTCCGCCGTCACGGCTTTCGTCTACTGCGTGGCGGTCGTGACGGTGGCGGCTTCGTCCGTCCTCTTTCGCACCCCGCAGCGTCGGCGCGATGCCCGGGCGACCCTGCGCATCCTGATGCGGCGTCGTGGAGGGCGGTGAGGTGTATCGGGCTGGTCCTGACGAGGACGCAGGGCGTAGCCTCGGCCTCTGTTGGGCTTCCCGCAGACCTGCGGGGATGGCTCCCGTTAGGAGCACTGCGTCCTTCTCCTCCTGCGTGTGCGGGGATGGCCGGCGAGCCGGGAGCCCGGCTCGCCGCACGCACCGTTCCCGTACGGGTCATGAAGCAACCCGTACGGGTCATGAAGCAAGCTGCGGTGTGCCCGCGCGCTGCGGCGCTGCTGTCGGCGGTGTCGATGGTGTCGGGTCAGCGGGTCAGGATGAGGCCGCAGCTGTAGGCGCGGGCATGGCCGAGGCCGTTGGCCAGGGCCTCGACGAGGGTGTCGGGGTCGGTGACCGTGAGCGTGCCGCGGATCTCGGCCCGGCCGATACGGACGCGTTTGTTGCGGTGGGCGCTGGAGACGGTCGGCAGCATGCGGATCCCGAGGGTCGCGGGGTCGGCGGTCGCGCCGATGCGGACGACGCCACCCTGGGCCGTCTTGGGCTCGCCGGCGGGCTGAAGGCGCCGGGTGAACCACCGTTTCACATGCTCGGGCGTGGTGTGCGCGGTGCGGGTGCCCCGGACCCCTTCGGAGACGGGCTTGCCCGGCGGCTTGCTGCGCGTGGGGTTGACGACCGTCCTGAAGGCTACGGGCTCGCCCGCGGTGAAGGTGCGGTCGACGGTGATGAGGTGCGGCGCGGTGGTGAAAGCCGCGCGCGGGATACGAGACCAGTCCCCGGGGACCCGGGACTGGACGACCAGGACGAGTGCGGCGGCTTTCAGATCCACCGACCAGGTGGACAGGACACCCATGTCGGCGCGCGCGCCTGGGGCGCCGTCCTCGACCCAGCCGCGGAACCCGCTCATGACGGTCCGGTGCATCTCCTGGGCGTCGATCAGGGACTTGGCGACCAGCGGATGACGGGCGTCGAGGGAGAGGACGGAGTGGGTGGCGACGAAGCGGGCCGTCGAGGCCCGGGTGCTGGTCACGGGATGATGTCCCATTCGGTGGCGGTCGGTGCGATGGTGATGCGCGTACGGGTCTCCCAGCGGGTGGCGTGCGAGCGGCGGTCAGGGTCGAAACTGACGGGCTGGTCGTTGATCTGCAGGGCGCCACGGGTGCCGGAGGGGGCCTGGATCCACGCCCAGGGGCGTCGGCCCGAGGTGTCTTCGCCCTGCGGGCCGGGCAGCAGGCGTTTGCCGGCGAACGCCGTGGCGATGGTGCCGGGCAGGATCTCCGCGGCCAGGGTGCCGGAGGGCGGGCAGGACTTGCGGCCGAGCCACAGCAGCCGCTTGGGGTGCTCCAGGGCGTGGGCGATGTCCTCCAGCAGACTCCGGTCGGGGTGGTGCAGGGCGGCGACGAACGCGGCGTCCGACAGGTACCAGCGTTCGGTGATCATCGCGGTGCGGGCCAGTTCGGCGGAGACGAGGGTTCCGGAGACGGGATCCTGGGTGATCTTCTTCGGCGCTCCGTACCACCGGGCGAGTTCGTGGTGGCCGAAGCCGGGTCCTTCGGCGCTCTCCATGCTCCCCGCGAGGGCGGCGGCCCGGCGGTGGTCGGTGATGACGTCACGTGGCCGCAGCGGGAACCGCCCGGCGCCGACCGTGTGATAGTCGCGCACCGGGGTGCCGGGGTGGTCGGCCCGGACCCCGAAGGTGAGGGCGGCGAGGTCGTCCACCGGATCCGTCCGTTCCCGGCCGAGAGCTGCCGCGCACAGGCCGATGACGGCGGACTTGGTGGGGCGGCTGTGGGTGTCGCGGTGCGAGAACCGGGAGGCCACCCCCCAGGACTGCAGGGGGGCGGCCAGGCGTACGAGCAGGACGTGTCCGGTCACGCCGTGAGCTCCTCGATGCCGGTCACGGCCGTCACACTGGTGTCGTCGAGGGTGTGGAGGAGTTCGTCGATCTGCGGGTCGTAGGTCAGCACACGTCCGGCGCTGATGTCGGGCCGGCGTCGGCTGACGAAGGCGTGGTGCTTCAGCAACCGTTTGACCGCGGCCGGCCCGGCGGGTCCTTCGCCGCTCTTGTCGAGGGGGCTTTCGTCGATGGGGGCCTGGAAGACGGCCGCGTAGTTGTACGGGCGCTCGCCGTCGAAGGCGAGGACCAGCACAGGCAGGGAGCCGGTGGAGGCGGTGGAGTTCTTCTTCGCCTCGGGGAAGGCTTCGACGAAGGCGGTGACGAACTCCGCCTCCGCCGCCACCGATACCTCCTCCGCTTCCTGCTCGCTCATTCCGGCTGCCTGGAGGTTGCGGCGCAGCCTCCGGCGGTCGAGCACCGCGTGGCGGTAGAACGTGCCCGAGATCAGGGACTGGTAGCCCGTCATTCCGGCGCCCGCGTCGTCGGCCGCTTCGAGAAAGTCCAGCGCGTTCTTCTTGCGGTCCAGCTTTGCGTCGTCGGCAGCGGCGTAGAAGTCGTCGACCTGCTCCGCTTCGTGGACAGTGAAGGCGTGGCTGCTCTGGACCGCTCCGTCGACGTTCGGTGAGTCGGCGATCTCGGCGAGGAAGCGCCCGTACAGAGCGATGTCGATGGCGTCGCGCGGTGCGAGCGCGGTGAGGACCGCGGCGCGGGTCTCGCCCGGCACCGCGGGCAGCTTCGTCTCCGCGGGGTCCTGCTCCGGCTCTTCCGGCACGGCTTCCTTTTCCTTGCGGCCCCTCTTCTTCTTGGCCGCCGCTGCCGCCGCGGCGGTCTGTGCCGCCACGTATTCCTCGGTCCACGCCCGCACAGTCTCAGCGTGCTCGGCGATGTGGGCGGCGATGCGGGTGCCCGCGTCTGCCGGCGCGAACAGCAGCACCCGGGTCAGATTGGCGACGGTCTTCTTGTCGGGCTCCCCGAACTTGAGGCCGGTGGCCTCGATCACCGCGCGTGCGGTGCGGATCGCCTCATCCTGCTGCCAGCCGTGTTCCGAGGCGAGCTCACGTGCGGTGAGCAGCGCCCACTCGCGCGTGCGGATGCCGGTGGCTCGACCGGCCAGGGCGCCGCGCCCGGCGTTGGCACGGTCGCGGGAGTGGATCCGCTCGGCCCGGCGCCGCGCTTGGCTGGTGATCATGTGGCGTTCCACGCCGCCGTAGACGATGGACTTGGGCGCGCCGTTCTCGTCCCGTACGGGGAGCACAGCCACCAGGGTCTCCAGCAGGTGCAGAGAGAGGAACTGGGCGCCGGTGGGTGGCGAGTTGTCGTTCACGTAGTGGAGTCCTTCTCGGGAGAGGAGGCGGCAGGCGCGGCAGTGGAGGGCACGGCGGCAGCCCGAGCCGCAGGGATGTGGAAGGCCACGCCCCACTCGTAGGGGACACGGGCTCTGCGGTCGTGCCACCGGTTGAGGTCGTCGACCAGCCGGGACCAGGAGGGCGGTTGCCGGTCGCAGGCCCGAAGCCGTGCGACGGCGTGCTGCAGATGACGCCACGGGATGCGGCGACTGGAGACGATGCGGTCGATCAGACGGGCGGCGCCCGGGTCATCGGGGCCGCGCCCGTTGCCGCTGCCGATACGGCGCGCCGCGTCACCGAGACTGCCGTAGCCGTAGGCGGGCTGGGAGCGCCCCTGGTGGTAGACCGCGAAGAGAAAGGCGACCTGGGTGTAGACCTCACGCTGCGCTTCGTCGGGGCTGTGCCACAAGGCCCGGAAGTAAGGCTCCCGCTGGATGCGGGGACGTCGAAGCTCGGCGAGGCTGGCGTAGTCGTGGTTGTGGACGAGGCTGGCGAGCCACTTCGTGAGCGCGACGGCGCTTTCACTGGGTTCCGGTTCGGCGCCGGGCCTGGTGGTCATGCGGACTCCCCTCGGAGTTCGGCCGGAGCCTTCGGCTGGGCCAACTCGTCGTCGAACCGTCTCAGGGCGGCGGCCCGGGCCTTGGATCCCTGAGCACTTCTGGGCAGCGAATCGAGCCTTTCGGCCAGGAACCTGCACGCGGTGAGTCTGACGGTCTCCGCATACTCCAACAGCAGGGCCCGCACGTCCTCGCCCAGCGTGGTCTCCTCCATCAGCACATCGAACGGTTCCTCCGTCGCAGCCCAGTGCAGGCCGCCCACGTCGAACCGCGCGATCTGACTGCTTTTGTCGGCCGGTTTGGGGTTCGGGTACGTCACGCGCCACGCCGTGTACGCCGCCTTGTACAGAGCGCCCGCCACGAACTCGGCGATCTGTGAACCCCGGTAAGACGCGAGGTAGAGGCGGGCCTCCAGTCCGGGGGCGAACGGGAACGTCCCATCGACCCAAGCGATGGCGGTCGTCTGCCTGGCGACCAGCCCGACCGCCCACAAGTCGACGCGGCGCGCGGGCTGCTGGCCGGGCTCGGGAGCCACATCCGCGGCCGGAAAAAGCGCCAGCCTCCGGTACAAGGTGCCACCGTCGTTGCTCCCGGCCTGCGAACGGGCCTCGGCCACCGCGGCGTAGAGGGCATGGGCCTGCCGCCAGACCGCCCGGTTCGCCGACGCCCACAGCGGTTTGCTGCTGCCGTCCGCCCGCGTGGCGTACACCGCATCCTGCATGTGCTCGTCCGACAACGACAGGAGCTCACCGGCACCAAGCAGCACCCGGTCCACGAACTCGCCATCAGGGGTCGGGCGCAGCAGGATCGACCGGCCGAGATAGCTGTGCAGATCGGCCGGGCCCGCCACCGCCCGGCCCTTTGGCTTGGTTGTGAATCCCCGTCGCTCCGTACCGACGGTCCACGTACGGTTCAGCTCCCCGGAGGGCCCGTTGACCGGTGCCAGGTTGAGGCGCAGCGTCTCGCCCAGGGTGTCCCCGAGCGCGATGACCCGGATGCGCGTGCCCAGGCGGGCGGCGGCCAGGTTGGTGATGGTGGCACCCAGCGTCTCCTTGCCCGAGATCCTGGCGCGCCCGGCCGGTCCATACACGTGCTGGGTGAGCATGGCCCGGAAGGCAGCGGCGACCGGCAGCGGGCTGGGGTGCTCCAGGTGATGATGGTCGAAGAACTGGTTGTAGTCACCGACCCGTTCGATCACCAGTTGCGCCGGTCCGGCGCCGTACTCGTCGAGGAACGGTGCGAGCAGAGAGTTCTGTCCCAGCGGCTCCGAGGGATGGAACAAATCCCAGACCTCGCTCTCCGGCCGCTGGGCGAGCCACTGTGCAGCCGGCTGGAGAGCATCCTTTTGATCCACCCATGCAGGCCACTGCGCAGCCGACCGCGGATACGTACCGGACGCGTAGCAGATGGCCAGCAGGAACTCGATGACCGCGACCTTCTCACCCGGCGTGCCGCCTTCCACAGTCCGCAGCTCGTCGGCATCGTGGAGCAGGTCCACCAAACTCACATCGATGAGCCGGTCATCCAGAGTCAGTACCGGGATGCACGGGACCTCTCGAGGATCCCATCTGGGCTGAAACCGGCGTGCAGGCGCGGCTCTTGAGTCAGGCACGTTCCGTCATCGCTCCAGTGCTCATAACGGTTGGCTGCTTGAACGGGACAGGACGTTAGCAGGCCGGAGTGCCCTAGAGGGCGGATTCTCTAGATCTATGAACCCCGGTGTAGATGTGGGTAGTTGTGTACCGCGCCTGGGGCCCCGGCTGCGGGCCGAGCTGGGCTCCTCGCCGGACTGCTCTTCGCACGCGCGGGTAGGGTTCCGGCTCACTTGGTGAGGGGCAGCCCCGGTCCGAGCTGCTTGCCGCGCCCGCGGGGATGGTCGTCCCCGCTCCCTCTTCGAGCACCGCACAGTCACTGGCTGCTCCCGCACCCGCGGGGATGGTCCCACGACGCATATCGGGTTCTCGGGGATGAGGCACACGCCTACGACGCCTACATGAGTGTCTACCTGGGCCGGGTGCTGGCCCGGCTGAGTGCGTACCAGGTGCCGGTTGTCGTGCTGCATGCGACGCTGCCGACCGGGCGACAGCAGGAGCTGGCCGCGGCGTACGCGGGCAAGTCGGCTCCACAGGAGGACGGCGCCGCGGTAGGCGAGGGCGCGTACCTGCGGCTGACGGCGGTCGCGCCCGGCGGCACACGGGTGGTGCGATGTCCTGAGCCGTCGGGCCGGGGCACGGACGTATGCGTGGGCCGGCTCGGCGACGGCGTGGACGTTCTGGCCGACCGACTAGAGCGGGAGAGGCATGGCGTGGGATGTGTCCTCGTGATCCGCAACACCGTCCGGGGTGTGCTGGAGACCGGCAGCCTCGTGCGCGGGCGGTTCGACAGCGATGCTGTGACGATGGCGCACTCCGCGTTCGTTGATGTGGAACGTGCGGAGAAGGACCGTGACCTACTGCGCCGCTTCGGACCGCCCGGCAAAGCGGAGGGGCGGCCGGACGCACTCCACATCGTGGTGGCCAGCCAGGTGGCCGAACAGCCCCTCGACGTGGACTTCGACCTACTGGTCAGCGACGTGTGCCCGATCGACCTGCTGCTGCAGCGGATGGGCCGACTCCACCACCGCCAGCGCGGCACAGGCCAGGAGCAGCGGCCCGAGCGGCTGCGCACCGCCCGGTGCTGGCTGACCGGAATGGACTGGGACGCGGCGGTACCGGACCCCGTGCGGGGGGGCGCGGTGTACGGGGCGTATGCGCTGCTGCGGTCGGCGGCGGTGCTGCTGCCTCATCTGAACGACCAGCGGTCTCCGGTGCGGCTGCCGACGGATATCAGCCCGCTCGTTCAGGATGCCTATGGGCAGGAACCGGTCGGGCCCCGTCGTGGCAGGCGGCGATGGAGAAGGCGAAGGGCCTGTTCGAGGCACACCGAGGATCAGGCCGAGTGGGCGTCGGCGTTCCGGCTCGGCGAAGTGGGTTGTCTGGGGCGGCCGTTGATCGGATGGGGGGCGGCGGGAGTCGGTGAAGTCGATGACACCCGGGCGGGACGGGCGCAGGTCCGAGACAGCCGGGAGGGCTTGGAGGTCGTGGTCGTACAGCAGCGCGCGGACGGCTTTCTGATGACCCTTCCGTGGCTGGCGAAGGACGGAAAGGGTCGACAGCGCGGCGGCATCGCTCTGCCGCAGGACCAGGCACCGTCGCCCTTCGCCGGGCGGGTGGCCGCAAGTTGCGGGCTGCGGCTGCCGATGCAGTTCTTCTACGCCCAGACGCTGGAAGCGGCGATCGCGGACCTGGAGCAGCTGTATGTGCCCGCTTGGCAGGGCAAGGAGGCGCGTGGCTGTCTGACCAGCTGATCCTCGCGCTCAATGAGGATTGTCAAACCCGGCTGGCAGGCTTCGAACTTGGCTACAGCCCCGAGAACGGCTTGGAGTGACTCGTGGCTGACATCGACCCTGACGGGGCACGGTATGCCCCGTCAGGGAGATCCCCGCGGGAGCGGGGAGCAGGGTATTGCCGCCCCTTAAATCGGGGCCATCCCTACAAGTGTGGGGAACAGGAATTCAGTTCTGCCGAGCGCATCCCGAGGAGCGCCACTGCGGTGCATGAGCGTAACCGAGACTGTGTGCTTCGCGGTTCACTCAGTCAGCAGCGTCTTGCGAACTCCATTGCGGGCGGCGTTCGTTGCACGCCCATCTGGCCATCGGCAGGCACGCAACGCCGGAGATCGTGCCAGCCAGCGTTGTGGCGGTTGCCCACTTGGTCTGGCCGTCCTCTGGGCCTGCGAGGGGCAGCCATTGCCCCAACAGGAGGGCTAACCAGTACGTGACGACAACACCGATGATCACTAACGCCCAACGTAACCACTGGGTCAATTGACATCCTCCTCTTAAATCGTTCCAATGCTTTCGGCAGCACTGTGGCGGCAGGGGACAGGGGCTGTCAAGTCCCCAGCGTGCAAGCACCGTTGACCCCTTCGCGCCGTGGATGAGAGGCAGCTGCCGTCACAGGCCAGAGCCAACTTCGAGCCCGGAGATGATGCGTGACTGAACTGGATGAGCGCAGCAGTCATCGGTCCTTCAACCTGACCAGTCGGCCCTGGAGCGGAGTCGTGGAGCGCGATAGCTCGCAGGGGAAACAGTCCTTGCGCGAGGTGTTCGCGCGGGCTGGGGAGCTGCGTCGGATGGCCGGTCGCAGCACCAGCCGACCCGGACCGTCCCGGCTGGCAGACCCGCCCCTACACGCCGCTTCTCGACCGCCTGAGCGCAGGCGGCCGATGGTCCTTCCGGCTGACCGCGAACCCCGTGCACACCATCCGCCGTACCAAGGACGAGCCCCGCAAGATCACCGCTCACGTCACCCTCGTGCACCAGATGGGCTGGCTGCTCGATGAGCAACGCCAGCAGCGCTGCGGCTTCCGCATCCTCGAAAAGCCCGAAGAGCGCCGCCTGCTGCCCGACGGCACGACCCACAAGGGCCGACCCCACACCGGCGACCGCTACGAACTTTCGGTCACCGACACCCGCACCCTTTCCTTCGCCAAGTCCCGCGCAGGAGAGGGCGCCCGCCGCAGCGGGCCGGTAACCGTCGTCACCGTCACCTTCGACGGACGGCTGGAGGTCACCGACCCTCATGCCCTGCGCCGCACCCTCACCCAGGGCATCGGCAAGGCCCGAGCTTACGGATGCGGACTGCTCACCCTGGCCCCTCTCACCAGGGACCGGACTCCGGCATGACGTCCGTCGCGAAGCGGCCGCACCTCACGCCCCGGCAGCTCACCCGCACCAGTGAGCGCGTGTCCTTCCTCTACCTCGAACGTTGCATCGTGCACCGCGATGCCAACGCCATCACGGCACAAGACGCGCAAGGCACGAAACACATCCCGGCGGCGACGATTGGCACGCTGCTTTTGGGCCCGGGAACACGCGTCACCCACCAAGCCATGACCGTGCTCGGCGAGACGGGCGCGGCCGTCTGCTGGGTGGGCGAACACGGTGTGCGCTACTACGCCTCCGGCCGCGCTCTCAGCCGCTCCTCGGCCCTGATGGAGGCACAGGCGCGTCAGTGGGCGAACCCGCGCAGCCGCCTTGCGGTGGCCCGCGCGATGTACCGGCTGCGCTTTCCCGACGAGGACCCGGAAGGGCTCACCCGCCAGGAACTTCTGGGTCGGGAAGGACGGCGCGTCAAGGACTGTTACCGCGCGCAGGCCCAGCGCACCGGCATCGCCTGGCGCGGCCGCCGCTACGTGCCCGGCGACTTCAGCAGCGGCGACGCGGTCAACCAGGCCGTGACGGCCGCCGCCCAGTGCATGTACGGCATCGCCCACGCCGTGGTCACCTCCCTGGGATGCAGCCCGGCCCTCGGCTTCGTCCACTCCGGCCACGAACTCTCTTTCGTCCTGGACATCGCCGACCTCTACAAGACGGAGATCGGCATCCCGCTCGCCTTCGACGTAGCCGCCGAGAGCGAGGAGGACGTCGGCCCCCGCACCCGCCGCGCCGTGCGCGACCGCATCAACGAACTGTCGCTCCTCGAACGGTGCGTGGACGACATCCAACGCCTGCTCCTGCCACCCGAAGCAGCCCTGTCCGCTTCCGCGTCCGACGCTGACCGGGACGTGGTCACCCTCCAGAGCGACGCAGGCCAGCAGGTCGCCTCCGGAGTCAACTACGCGGGCAGTAACGGGGCCGAGGACGATTACGGAAACGAACTCTGGTGACTGTCATCGTTCTCACCAACTGCCGCGCCGGTCTGCGTGGGTTCCTCACCCGCTGGCTGTTGGAGATCTCTGCAGGGGTGTTCATCGGCAATCCCTCGGCCCGCATCCGCGACACCCTGTGGAACGAGGTCCAGCAGTACGCCGGTCAGGGCCGCGCCCTCATGGCCCACACCACCAACAACGAGCAAGGTTTCACCTTCCGCACACACGACCACGCATGGCACCCGACCGACCACGAAGGAACCATCCTCATCCGCCGTCCCGACCCCAACGCCCCGGCCGTCAGCCAGCCGTCCTCATCAGGTCCGCCGGCGGGCTGGAGCAAAGCTTCCAAGCGCCGACGCTACGGACGCCAGTAAAGCGAGGGTGTCCCCTTTGGTGAAAATGCCCGAGTTGGAGAAAGTCATCAGAAACGGGGCCTGCGCTTAGAAGACCCCCAGGTCATTCAGTCTGCTCCCCGCGCCCGCGGGGATGGTCCCAACCTGCCCGCGCTCGAAGGCGGGGACGAGCTCTGCTCCCCGCCCGCGGGGATGGTCCCTGTCGTCGCCGGAACCGGCCGGTCGGCAACCACTGCTCCCCGCGTCCGCAGGGATGGTCCCCAGTGCAGTCAAAGCGGTGGGGGGCGCTGTCAAGTGACTCGGTTGAATGACAAAGTGCAGCAGTTCGCCAGTGGCAGACAGGAAAGATCGCTGAAGGGCTGGTGGACGCCGCAGGGGCATGTAAACGTAGACGGCCTTCCCCGAGAACTGCAGTTCAAAGAGGTGGCACCGGTGGTCGTGGACGTGTCCGGCTACCGCACCCGTTTGGCCAGCGACGCGCTTGTGGAGAGTAGCGCGGCCCGTTTCCGCTGAGGCGAGACGTCGTCCCTACTCGCGTGATGCCGAGGCGCGCACGTACGGCACACACCCTGCCCTCGCCCCCCTTGAGGGGCGCCCGTTACTGCAAGGAGATGCCTTTTGGCCCCGGAGCTGACCGTCGGCGACTTGCTGAATGGCCTGTCCGCCGGCGATCGCGACGCGATGATTCGTTTGTGGATCAACCCCTTCGCCCGCACGTCCCGCCGCATCGGCGGCGTGGTCGCCACGCGTGACGATGCCGATCGGCCGGTGGTGTTCGTGGCTGAAGCCAAGGCCACCGAGCTGCTCGCCACCCTGCCGGAGCTGTCCGTCGGTGACCTGCTCGACCGGCTGTCGGTCTGCGACCGTGACGCGGTCGTGCAACTAGCCGTGAACCCTGGTTTTCCGATGGCCCACCGCGCGGGCCCTGTGGTTGCTGTCCGCGATGAGCAGGGCCGTCTGGTGCTGTTGCTCACCGAGCCGGAGGAGGCCGAGCAGTTCGGCCCGCTTCTGCCCGAGGTCGCGGTCGCGCTGGGCTGGCACGCACCCACCCAGGCCCCGCCGCGCTTGCGGCGCGCTGCCCGCCCCGACGGCGGACAGTGAACCACCCCCAAACCTACGGAGGCGCCCCTGCACCCGCACCCTCCCTCTGACTCCTCCCACCCGCTCTCGCCGGATCCGGTGCGCTGGGTCACCCCGCGCCATCTGGCGGGGGACGATGACGTTCTCGCCGAGCGGATCGGCGAAACGCTGACCGCACTGGGCTGGCGCATGTGGCCAACCGCCCGCGACACCCTGCTGTATGTGAGTCCGGACGCACTGCGCGGCGCCGAATGGATCCTGGCCGCCAGCCCGTTCACGCTCGGCGGCCTACCCGTGGCCCTGCAGATCTCCGCCCGCACCATCGCCGCCAGCGCCGTGGCGCAGTGGAACGCGTACTTCACCACCGGCGTGCCGCACGAGGTCCTGCACGACTTCCTCCTCGCGCTCGACGCCGGCGCGGTGCCCGACACCGGTTTCGCGGAGCCCGAGGTGGTGGTGGCGGCGCTGAGCGCGCAGGGATGGATCCCCGACGTGGACCGCCCTCGCACCGCGGCCACGGATCCCGGGTTCGCCTCGCACGTCTCGCTGGAGATGCTGCCGGACCTGATCGCGGACGCCGACCTGCGGGAGGACCTGCTGGGCTGGCAGGCATGGGCCGAGCCCACCTTCGGCGCCCCCTACCTCTGGTGCGCGAACTTCAGCCCCAGCGTCCCCAACGAGCTGGTCGCCGTCTTCGCCGGCTCGCTCGCCTCCCCGGCACCAGTGGCACGCCACCGCCTGCCCCAGAGCGCCATGAAGCGCCTCACCATCGTGAACCGCGCCTGACAGCGGGGTCCGGCCATCGTGCCGGGCCATGCCGCGTCGTGCGCGTGCCGCGTGCACGTCCCGTACCTTCGGAAGAGGTGCCCGTCACTAGCCAGTCCCATGCTGGTGAGCCACTGCGATGCGCGGGACGGGGGTCCGCTGGCTCCCTGCCGCAACCGCGATCTCGCCGAGGCGCCCGCTTGGTGCATCGACTGCCACGAGCGCGCCGTCACCGCCCCGGCCCGCGCGGACCACGCCTGCGAGGACGGCCGCGCCCCCGCCATGCAGCGGGACAAAGGCGGCTCGACGTCGGCGACGACAGGGCCGGTGCTTCCGACCTGCGACCTGTACACGCCGTCGTGGTGCGCTGGGACCCGCCATGTCGTACCCCTGTTGGGCCGCAGTCGCGCGGGCCTCGACGTCGACCTGACGGGCGAGAACCAGTTCACCGACGTGCGGATACACATGACTGCCTGGTGACTCTGCAACGCCCTTTGCACGTAGCCAACGTGCTGCTCCAGCCGACATCACGCCTGGTGCCGACTCTGCTGGCTGGGTCACAGGGCTTCTCGCTGTACCACCACTGTGTCGGGCGGCCGATCCTGACTCCACAGCACGGGCACGCGCATCGCCATCCGCGAACGTGGGACCAAGGCACGGGTAGCGCATCCCGGCTACTCTCTTCGCCGACCAAAGCGCCGAGCAGCGGCGGGTGCCCGGCACGGTGCTGCGTACGACGGTCCGGGTACGCCCTGCTGCTGCGTAACGGAAGACCGCTACTCGGCCAACAGCAATCAGCCCTGCAAGCACGCGCTTGCAGAGTTGCGGTCGATACCTTGGCGGACCCGAGTGCGGCTTGACAGACCCGTTCACTCAGTAAACAGGTCGAATGTTCACTCAGTGAACATTCTTGCTGTTCACTCAGTAAACGGATCTGGGCCTCGCCCGCGGAGCGCCCTGTCACTCGGCCGTGAAAGCCGCGGTCCTGTTCATCGAGCGAACAGGACCGGGTGTTCGCTGGATGAACAATCTTGCTGTTCGCTCGGTGAACGCTTTGGGCCTGACCTGAGGAACGCTCTGGTACCCGTTCGCGTGAGCTTGCGGTAGCGCGCTTGCTGACTGCCACCACGGCTCGAACGGCCTCTGCACGCCCCCAGGGGGAAGTGTGCAGCCTCATCGTCCTGAGGGCTGGCCAGCGGTGGCCTTGGCCATCGCTCGCCCTGGTCATCGAGGCGCCCGGCGGGAACGCGAAACGGGACGGGACACCGGTCGCCCGGTACGGCGCGGCGTGGCAGTGTCGGTGTCGGGCATGGCGGAGGCGTCGGCGGGCAGGTTGGCCATCCGGCGCAGGCGCCAGATAAGGACGTCGCTGAGGGAGTCGGCGGTGTCCAGTTCGCGGTGTTCGGCGGCTTCGGCCAGCAGCGAGGTTACGTCGTGGCCGGTGGTTTCGGCGTCGGTGAGGGTGGCGGCGAGCGCGTGCCAGCCCGGTTCGTTGAAGATCTGCTCGGCCAGCTCGGGTAGCGCCTGGCGCAGGTGGGTCGCCTGTCGGTGCAGCAGCGGCTGGGCGAGGCGTCTCCCGCGGTGGTGCAGGACTGCCATGGGGTGGGCGGCTGCGGCCCGGTAGGCGGCGCGCAGGTGCTCGGCGGCCTGCTGGGCGGCGGTGGCCTGCTGCGCGTGGTTCTTGCGGCTGTGCCAGTGGGCGGCGGCGGTGACCAGGAAGAAGGCCATGTCGATGAGCATGGCGGTGGTTGCGCCGTCTTCCCCGCGGCCCAGCGCGGGCCCGCCGTGGATGAGGTCGCGGGCTGCTTGGCGCAGCGCGCGGTCGTGGCCGCGCTCGGCCCGCACGTGGGAGCGGGAGGCCCGCTCGAACGCCCATGCCGCCTCGGTTAGTTGTGTGCGGGTGTGGGCGGCGGAGGTCTTGGCGAGCGCGTCCAGGACCTCCCCGGCCGCCGCGATGTGGGCGGCGGCCTGGCCGTCGTCGCCGTGGTCGATGGACAGGATCGCCTGCCAGGCGACGCCAGCCGCGTGGCGCCGCGCGTATGCGGGACCGCTCACCGCCGAGGTGCGGTCCGCAGCGGTAGCGGTGCCCGCCTCGATCTGGGCGGGCCAGCGTTCACGGATCCGGGGCAAGGACAGGTCAGGGGCGAGTGTGGAACCTGCGAAGTAGACCGGTTCGTTGTTCTCGTTGCGGTCATCGACCAGGGCCACGGTGTAGCCCAGGAGGTCACCGGAGGGCGCGGCGCGCTTACGGATGAGCAGGCCGGCGGCGGCCAGCCGGTCGAAGAACTCCTCCTCACTCTGCGCGCCGGCCACGGCGCGCCGGACCGTCTCACGCAGTTCCTCCCGGGCGGTCCGCTGTCGGCCCTGCCGCTCGGCCTTATGGCGCTCGGCACTGGTGGGGCGTTTGGCGGCAGTGCCATCTCCCGCATTGACCCGCACCAAGCCCATCTCCGCCTCGATGATGCGGCATTCCGTCTGGGCGCGTTTGCCGGAGCGGAAGTCGTCGGGGCGGCTGCCGTCCTCGCACACGAGGGTGGCCACGATGTGGATGTGGTCATCTGCATGCCGTACGGCTGCCCAGCGGCAGCCGGGCTCGCCGTCGCCGGGATCGATGCCGGTGGCGGCGACAACCCGGCGGGCGATGTCCCCCCACTCGTCGTCGGTCAGGATGCGGTCGTCGGGAGCGGCACGCACCGAGGTGTGCCAGACGTGTTTGGCGGGCCGGGCGTGCGCGGACAGGGCTTCGACGGGCTGGTCGAGCAGGAGGGCCAGATCCTTGATGGCTGCGTCGAAGCTGGTGGTGCGGCCGGGATCGGGGGCCATTCCGTCGAAGGAGGCTACGAGGTGCGGGTCGGTGTGCTCCTCGGCGCGGCCGGGACTGTACAGGTAGTGGAGCAGGCCGGCGGTGCGGTCGCCGGAGCGGTTGATGCTGGGAATCATGCCGGGTTCTGCTCGCGGGCGATGAGCCGGGAGGCGGCCTCGTGGACGCGGTCGGCCGCCGTACGGACGGCGGTAATGGCTGCCTCGATCTGGGGTGCTTCGGAGCCGGAGTTGAGGGCTTTGACGGCCTGGTTGAGGTTGCTGCCCGCCCAGCCGAGGCGGCGGCGGGAGTCGAAGAGTGCGGTGATCACTTCGCGGTCGTCGGCGATCTCGGCGGCGGTGCGATCACGATCGCGGGCAGCGCGCAGTGCGGAGCGGGCAAGGAACCCGGCGACGGACAGGTTGGCCTGGGCGGCGGCGGACTTGATCAGATCGAACTCTTCGTCGTTGAAGCGTGCGTTGGGCTGGTGCAGACGCTTGGTCTCGCGCGGCTGGCGCGGACGCTGACGAGCACGCGGTACGGCGGACGTGCGGCGACGGCGGCTGCTGGCTTCGGTATTCCCCTCTGGCTTCGGTCCGCCCCCGGTCGAAGCCTTTCGGACCTGCGCCCCCTGGTGCCGGCCCGCTCCCGCTCCCTCCGGGGCGGGGTCGGCGGAAGCTACGCTTCCGCCCCAACTTGCTCCCCGCGACGCTGGGTTGTTCTCCGATGGGCTGGGGGTGTGGGGGTGGGGTTCGTTCTGGTGTGTCATCGAGTGGGGTTCCTCGTGGTGCGGGTGTGGTGCTGGATGTGGGCGGCGGGTTTGACCGTGGCGGCAGCTCTGTCCAGGACGCGGACGGGGGGCTGAGGTGTGCTCTGCACGTGCCACTGCACCCTCCGGGGCCACGACGGCGGCGTGCAGGAGTCGGTGATGGACCAAGGCCCCGGCTCAGGCGCTCGCCTCAGTCATGGTCAGGGGTGAGGTATGGGAGTGGCGGGAGCGGGTGCCGGGCCCTTTGGGGCCGAGTGGAGACCTGGCCTCGGGCCGGGCTACCGCACGACGGGAGGATAGGGCGCTTCACCTGGCGCTATAACCTATTCATCCGCATATGGGGCAGGCTTCGAAGTGTCGGTCCAGGGCTCTGGCCATGCGGGACTTCAGGTCAAGGGCGTTGGCCGCGCTCGTCTTGGCGGCCTTGGTTCGCGCGCTGCGCTGGGAGTGGTTGCGCAGGTAGGTGATGTCCCGCTCATAGCCGCTCTTGATGCGCGCGAAGCGCTCGCAGGTCTTCATCGGGTTCTCCTTGTGTCGCGGGGTAGGTGGGCGAGTGCCGGGTCCGCGTACAGGGCGGCCTGGAGGTCGCTGAACAGTTCGTTGCTGACGGAGATGTTGGCGTTGCGCAGGTGCGGTCGGATGGCCCGGCGGGTCATCCGGCCCTCGGCGAGGGCGGCTTGGCGTGCGACCGCGACCTTCGCCTCCCAGGGGGCCTCGTCCTGGTCCGTGGGCTTGGTCCGCTGGTCCGCTGCCGGGGCGCCATGGCTCCGGGCCCCTTGTGGTCCGCCCGGCGAGCCGTCCTCGTCCTGGTCCGCAGGTTGGTCCGTGACCTGGTCCACTCCGCGGTCCGGGTGGTCCGGTGCGGTGTTGGTCCGCTGGTCCGCGGGGGCGGCGTCGGTCGGCTGGGTCCGCGGTCCGGTGGTCATGGTCCGCGGTCTGCGGGTACTCGCGGTCCGGCATCCGGTCCGCCGGGGCGCCCTGGTCCGCGCTCACTGGAGCAGGCTCTTCGGCCGGTCCGTGTGCGTGGCCTGCCCGCTCGTGGTCCGCCGGACCATGCGGTCCGGAGGCCGGACCTGCGTCGTTGCTAGTGCACCGCCCGCTGCGGGCCTCATGAGGACCATCGGCAAACTGTTGGTCCGCGGCGGGCAGACCACGGTCCGCGTTCTGGTCCGCACCCCGGGCCCGACGGTCTGGGGTGGTGTTGGTCCGCTGGTCCGCACGGGCGCGGACGCCCCGGTGGTCAGTGGTCCGCGAGGGGCTGCGGACCGCAGTGCTGCTGTGGTCCGCGCGGTGCGGGGCAGACCCTCGGGCTGGTCCGTGCTCGCCGTGCGAGGCGTCTGCGGGACTGGCCTGTTGGTCGGGCGCGGCGGACGAGTGATCCGTGGTCCGCGGGTTGAGGCCCGCAGCGCCCCTCCTGCGCGTGCTCTTGAAACGCTGTGTGGTCCGGATGTGCCGGGTCGGCCTTGTCTCTGGCTGGTCCGCTTGGGGCGCGCCGCCGGGGTGGTGGCGGGTGATGAGGATGTACAGGTGGACGGCGCCGGCGAGGGCGAGTGGGGCGAGGGTGGAGAGGATGGCGACGACGGTGTCGCTCAGGCGCAGGCCGGGGTGGGTGGTCTGCTGGTTGAGGCGGAGGGCGTGCAGGGCGTTGGCCCAGATGCTGGCGGCGGTGGCGGTGGCGAAGAGCACCCAGACGTAGAGCCGGGCGCGCAGCGGGGCTTGGGAGAGGACGAGCAGGGCGCGTACGCCGTAGGCGATGAAGCCGTCGATCACGAGGGGGAAGAGGTAGGTGAGGTGGCCGCGGATGTGGATGGCCACGGCCATCTGCTGCAGGGCGTCGTAACTCAGGGCGCACCCGGCCAGGCCCAGGACCACGATGGCCAGACGGTCCCACAGGCCGATGGGCGCGACGGAGGGATGTGCAGTGGCGGGGTGGATCATGCAGCCTTTCCGAGCGAGGCGATCAGGGCATGGGACTGCAGGTCGCGACCTTCTGTCGCCGTGTGCTCCTCGTCCGCGCGGGGCTCGCGCAGGGTGCCGTCGGGTTCCTCGACAAGGCCCCAGCACAGGTCACGCTCGTCGGTGACGCGGGCGGCTTCGCGCATGAGGTCGCGGGTCCAGTCGGGGTCGGCGTTCAGGCGGTGGGCCACGCGCTGCGGGCTCCAGCCACGCAGGAACAGGTGGTGGATGATCGTGCTGCGCTCCGCGCTGCTCAGGGGCACGTCGCGGCCCTGGAGAGTGGCGCGTATGCGGTCGTAGTCCAGGCGCTCACCGCGCTTGCCGGACCACTGCCGGCGCTCCTTGTCGGACAGGCCGCCCCACAGGCCGAAGGTGATCTGGTGGTCGATGGCGTAGGTGAAGCAGTCCTTCTTCACCGGGCAGGTGGCGCAGAGTCGTTTCGCTTCGGCGATGGCCTTGCGGTCGCGGAGGGTGTGGAAGAACAGCTTGTCGGCGCGGGCGGGGTCCATGCCGTGGCAGGCGGCCCGTGGATGCCAGCTGTGGTCGCCGGTTCCCCGCAAGGCGGGTGCGGGGGAGTCGTTGGTGGTCTGGTAGCGCAAGGAAGTCTCCGAGATCGCCTCACAGGAGGGCGGGCGGGCAGGGCACCATCGCGGTGGCGGCGAAGTGCGGCGAGACAGGGCAGGGCGTGGTGGACGAGGGCCGCACGGCGGGAACGGTGACCCCTGGAGGAAG
The DNA here is from genome assembly GCF_009755605.1 of Streptomyces typhae. GTDB lineage: Bacteria > Actinomycetota > Actinomycetes > Streptomycetales > Streptomycetaceae > Streptomyces > Streptomyces typhae. The sequence goes on along the minus strand of NZ_WPNZ01000003.1, from coordinate 139,013 downwards.
GTCAGCGGCGCTGGTAGCGGCGATCAGGCCCGGTGAATTCGATGGCGGTGCACATGCCGGACAGGCGGGACAGGACGCGGTCGCCGACCTTGTCGCGCAGGACCGCCTGCCGCGCGGGCACTTGGTCGGTGCGCAGGGGCGGCATGTTGCTGCTGAAGAGCGTGGGCAGCCGGTTCTGGCAGCGCCAGTTGACCAGCCGGAAGGTGATCTCCTCGGTCCACTCGCTGGGCTTGGCCGCGCCGAAGTCGTCGAGCAGCAGCACCGGGATCCGCATCAGCCGCCGCAGCAGGACCTCGGGGTCCACTCCGGGGCGCGGGCGCAGGGCGGCGTAGAGGTCGGCGGCGGTGGTGGCGTGCCAGGCCACCCCGCATCCGGCGGCGGTCAGCGCGCGGATCGCCCCGTATGCCTGGTGGGTCTTGCCGGTGCCGGTGGCCCCCCACAGCAGCAGGCTGGGCCCGTGCGTGACCTGACGCCGTCCAGCAGTGCCGTAGTGCGGGTTGACGCCCTCAACATTCGGGGCTGCGGCGTTGGCGGAGATGGCGCGGACCCAGGCGGTGACGTCGGGGTGCTCGGGCAGGGCGGCGCGGTAGTCGACCGGGATCCGCGCCTGCGCGGCCTGAAGCGCCGGGATCGGCTCCGGGGTCTCCGGCAGCGGGCGCTTCAGGTCCAGGCCGCGCTGGGCGAGCCTGGTCTCCAGGCGCTCCCGCAGCCGGTCGGGGATCGCGGGCTGGGGGTCGGCGTAGCGGGCGCGGGTCACAGGCGGCCTCCGAACGTCGTCGGTCCGGGGGCGGGGTTGAGGTAGGGCGTGTAGGGGCTGGCGGTGTGGGCCCAGGGCCCCGCGCCGGAGGCGGACGACAGCCCGTCGGTCGGCTGCGGTGGTGCGTTGACCAGCTCGTTCACCAGGCTCGGCAGGACGCTGGGGTTGAGGCCCTTGGCCCGCAGCCGCTCGAGGGCGGCGCGGATGTCGTCGGCCTCGAACCGCTCGTCGAGCAGCGCGTTGATCTTCCGGCCCAGATGGCCCAGGAAGTCCTCCGGCGGGCGCCGCCGGCAGTCCCGGACGTACTCGGCCACCAGTTGCTTGGCCGAAACTCCCGGGCAGGCGTCGGGCGCGGGCGCCTCGCGCCCCGTAAGGAAAGATCCAGGATCCAAGATCCTAGATCCAGACGAGGAAGCCTCGTCGAGGTTTCCTCGAGGACTCACCGAACCCTCGATGAAATCGCTCTGACCTGCGGAAACGATGGGGCGGTGGGAAGGAGGTCCGGGGGCGTTGCGCGTACGGGCAGCCACGGGCTGAGCTGGGACAGGCGGGGGCGCAGACGGGCCGGACGTGTCGCCGATACCGGCCTCCGGGGGCCGGGCGAGGGCTTCACGAGCCTTCGACGAGTCCTCGCCGAGGGCTCGTCGAGCAGTCACCGAGACCGCCTGGACCATGAACGGCGTGGTGGTGTCGGGGCAGGAGGCGGCGCCGCATCCACCGCATTTGTGGCCCGCCTGGTGCTGTGGGCACCGCGGCAGCCGGGAGGCGGAGGGACGGTCGATCTTCTGGTGCCGCTCCCAGGTGACGATGTGCAGCCAGTTGCGCCCGTCGCAGCCGGTGTAGCGGCAGATCAGCCCGGCGGCGGCCAGCTCCTCCAGGTCCTGCGCGACATGCGTGGCGGAGTGCTCGGGACGCAGAGCCCACAGCCGCCCGGCGATGATCGCGGGGTGATCGCGGTGCCGGCCGGAGTCGTCGGCCTGGGTCAGCAGCCCGAAGAAGGTCCGCTCCGCGGTGACGCTCACCGAGGCCAGGTCCTCCGACTCGAACGCCTCCGGCTTGATCGTGCGGATCCGCGCCATCAGACCCCACCCCCGCTACGACGCCGGAGCGGTTCCCTCTCGACCGGCACACGGTCACCGGCGGGGGACAGGGGCAGGGGGCAGCCAGCCGCGCCAACCGGGTCGTCCGGCCTTTTGCGCAGGGCAGCGCGCATGCAACACTCTCCTCTGAAGTGATGCCGCTTCCGGGGCTATGGGAATACAGCCCGGTGCGGTGATGGTGGGTAAATCTCCGGCCTTTGCACGGGCGGGAGTTTCATCTGGCGGTCGGCGTCTGAGGGGTGCCTCCCGCAGGCGCCGCCGCTGTTTCCCGGGTTACCCGGCCCGGCCGGCCCGCATGAAGTTCACGCCGCTCCTTCTCGTCTCAGCCGCCGGGCGAGGTGCCCGGTGGGGGGACGACGAACATATGCGCACACCGCGACAAGATCCAGACTCTATTCACGGCCGCGGTACAAGTCGCACGGGGAGGGTGCTCACCAGTGCGCTTACGGTGGCAGAACGCAGAGCATGGCGCGGGCAGCGTCGGAATGCTTGTGTGCATCGCAACGATGATCTGCACCGCGCCCCCTGAGTCGCTGCCGCATCCTGTTGAACCTGCTGGTCAGAGGATTTAAGCCACAGTCCCTCCAGGCCGTCAACGGCGATCAATTGCCCGGTTTGAGGGGATGTGTTTCGGCTGGCGTTCAACCTCCTTGGGATGCCTGCCGTGCCGCAACTCGTGGGCCACGCATGGGGGATGAGCGTGCTTGGTGGGTGCTCGTGGAATTCGTCTCCATGGTCTAGACCGCGATCGTCGGCCCGTAATGGAAACCGGCAAATATTTGCCGGTTTCTTGAGAAGGTCTCGTTCCATGGGGCGAGATGCCCGATTCGCCGAGAGGGAAGGCTGCTCTCGCATGCTCAATTTCGATCATGAACGGAGGGAGTGCTTTCAGGCGGCGTGTGGGCGATGCCACACAGCCTTCAAAGTGTGCGGGGCGATTGCGTATGGTCATGCCGGGAGCGAGGGGAGGCGACTATTTCGTTTCGCCTCTATGCCGCTGCGGCTGGCTCCTGGAACGAAGCAGATGCGGAGGACATTGTGGCCGTACGCCGACCGACCGCCATCAACGAAGACGCCACAGGAGAGGGAAACGCCGTAGTGGAAAGGGTGTCGCAGTACTCCGTCGACAGCGACGCGCGTGGCGGCGACGCGAGCGTCACGAAAGGGGAGGGTGGGCATCTCGCCGGTCAATTCATGGGGCTGGGTGGCATGCTCAGGCACTGAGCCTTTTCCAACCTCATCCCTGTACTGCTCATCGGCCTGCTGACGACTGAACCGATCTGTAGCGAGGTCGTGACCAGCAGATCCGCAGTCTGTCCCGGCGGCCGAGACGCTTCGCCGAGCATGGTCAGCGGCGCTGACAGCCGGGTTAGCAGGGGCTCAGCCCTCCGGCAGCTCCCATGAGGCGAACCAGTGGGGGAACGGTCCGGCGGAGGGCGGGAAGGCGAACTGCGAGGTGCGGTCGGTGAGCAGGCGCAGCACGAACTCGCCGGTGCCGCAGTCGAAGCGCTGCCACTCACCGTCCAGGTACTGCACCATGACCGGCCAGTCGTCGGGATCGGCCGGTCCGGTCAGCCAGTGGAAGGTCAGCTCCTGCTCGGAGGTCGCCCATATGAGCACGCCGCCGGGCGCGGGGTGGACCGGGTATGGCCGGTACAGGTCGGCGTACCGCTCCATGTCCTGGCCCCAGGAGACGAGGTCCGTGCCCGGCGCACCCGGCACCAGCAGGTCCAGGTACTTGTCGAAGCTGCCCGCGCCGAAGGCGTCGACGATGTCCTTGTAGTCACCGGGCAGCGCGGTGCCCAGCGCGGCTTCCGTCGCGGCCCAGTCGACGCCGCACCGATCGGGCTCCGTCCGCCCGGTGGCCTGCCGCAGCAACGCCACCCACCCGGCCCCGGGCGGGCGGGTGAACGCGCGCCGGGCGAGGATCACGACGCGGCGCGGGCCGTCGGCGGTGGCCGTCACGCCGTATCCGAACCAGTGCTCGGCCAGCACCCACCCGCGCAGCTCCAGCAGCCCGCCCTCCCCGCCGATGGGGAGCCCGCCCTGCCCGCCCACCGGCGGACCGTCGGGCACCCCTGCTGCCCTGCCCCCGACGACCCAGGCACGTACCGGCCGGCCCGCCCCGTCAACCACGTCCGCAGCGACGCGCTCCAACTCGGCCAGATCCTCCGCGTCACTGGGCACACAGACATGCCCTGCCCCATGAACGGGCAGCGGGCAGTGCAATTCGGGCGCACGCCAGGCGTCGTTCAGACGGGCGCGCAGAGCTGAGGCATCCACGCGGCCAAGTGAACAGCACGGCACAGACATTGAGCCTTCTCAACCTGCATCAGCAGTACGCCGTTGGGCTGACAACAGGATGAAGCTCCTGGTAGGCGGGTTTTCGACCAAGATCACCAGTCTGTCAGGAGCTTCCGCGTGCTTGTCTCCCCGTCCGCCATCGACCTGTCCAGCCGCTCTCTGCAGCACCTGTCCCCTCTCCTCGCAGGCCACCGTCGACAGATCGGCTCCCGCTGGCGTCGCCCGACGTGTGGCCGGCAGGCCGTGCCCGTCCTGGCCCACCTGCGATGCGGCGACACCTACACCCGCCTCGCAGCAGGTTTCCGCGCCGGAATCGCGACGGTCCACCGGTACATACGCGAGGCCGTGGACGTCCTGGCCGCTCTCGCGCCCACGCGGGAACAGGCCATAGCGACGGTGCGGAAGAAGGCATACGTGATCCTCGACGGCACCGTACTGCCGATCGACCGCATCGCCGCCTACCGCCCCTACCACTCGGGGAAGAAGAATCACCACGGGATGAACGTGCAGGTCCTCGCGGATCCAGCCGGCCGCCTGGTCCGGGCCCCGGGCGCGCTACCCGCAGCCGTGCACGATCTGACCGCGGCCCGGACCCACGGCACACCCGCCGCTCTCGCCGCTGACCACGTCAAATGCTGGGCCGACAGGGCGCATCAGGGCGCAGGCCCTGCTGTCCGCGTCCCGTTCCGGGGCAAAAACCTGCGCGGCCGGCGTCGTCGTCACAACCGCGATCACGCCAAGATTCGTAGCCGCGGCGAACGCGCTACAGCCACCCTCAAATGTTGGCGCCTCCTGAGGAAGCTCCGCTGCAGCACCACCCGGATCACCGCCGTCGTCCGTGCCGTCGTCGCACTCGAACTCGCCGCCTGATCACGATGGAAAAGGCTCAGTACGTTCGAAGGTCCTACACCTTGTTCTCGTCGCGTCGAAGAAGAGTACGCAAAGGCATGACGGCCGTCGTCACGGGCGGGCCCCGGGGGATCGAGCGGGCGGTTGTTCAAGGACCGTGCCGTTCTGCGTGGTGTCGCCGAGGGATCGCGGTCGGCAGCCCTGGCGTTCAGGTGTTCGGCAGTACGCGATGCCGGGGATGGTCCAGCCAGAGGACTTGTTCGTCGGGAGTGACGGTGATGCCGAACCGGGCACGTTCAGGTTGCCCCCAGGACACCCACCGCAGATGAGCGTGGGACACCTGTGCCCATAGGTTGCGTTCGCCCCACCAGGTGACTGTGTAGGTGTTGCGTCCGGCGGAGTAGTCGACCGCGGCCCATGCCCCGTCGGGAGTGTCGGCTTCGGACAGCAGCAGTGATACGTCGCCGTCGGGGTCGGCGATCACTGTCTGGGTGATACCGGGTGAGTGTGCTGCGATGGTGAGTGCCGCTCCGTCGGGGGCGTTGATGATCGTGCGGGGGTCGAGGGTCGTTTGCTCGGTGTGGGCGTTGTCCGTGTGGTGGGGTGTCCAGCCGATGGTTCGCTGTTGTGATCGCAGCATCATGAAGGATGCCGTGCGTTCGAAGCGGCCGATGGCCTGGCCGTCGCCGTCGACGACGAGACGGGCGAGCATTCCGTGGCCGTAGGTGGGGCGCCAGGGCAGGACGATGACGCCGCCGGGACGGGTGTCGCGCACCCACGCGTACGGGACGTGCTCTACCGCGCAGGTGGCGTGCACACGGTCGAACGGTGCGTTCGGCTCGTAGCCGTCCGTCCCGTCGGCGACGATCAGGTGGGGCGCGTATCCGGCGCGTGTGACGGACTCGGCGGCGCGGGCGGCGATGTCCTCGTCGACCTCGACCGATGTCACGTGCTGCGAGCCGAGGCGCGCGGACAGCAGTGCTGCTGTCCAGCCGCTTCCTGTGCCGATTTCCAGGACTCTGTGCCCGTCGAGCACGTCGAGTGCTTGGAGCATCGGAAAGACGATGGCTGGTGAGGAGCAGCTCGATGTGGGTGTTCCTTTGCCGGTGCGGAGGTCGCCGGTGCCGGCGTCGAGCTGGGTCACGATGGAGGCGTTGGAGTAGACGGCGCGCAGCCACCCGGGTGCGTCGTGGTTGCGGTCGATGGGGTAGCCGGGGCCTGTTCCGTCTGGGACCGCCCATGCCACATCGGGGATGAAGTGGTGTCGCGGTACGGCGTTGTAGTACTGGTGCCATGAGGGCGTGAGGCTGCCGGTTGCGGTGAGGTGGGAGGCGAGGGCGGTGGCGTGGTCTTCGCTCATGCGGGGGCCTTTACGGTGAGCTCGTCGGCCAGGGCTGCGGCTACGGGGATGCCGGTTTCTCCGGCGAGCCAGTCCCATTCGCCGGTCTGGTTCGTTTCGAGGAACACCCATTCCCCGTCGGGCCGGTGGATGAGGTCGACGGCGCCGAAGACGAGCCCGAGTTCGTGGTGCAGCGCGACGAGCTTGTCGGCGATGGTTTGGGGGAGCGTGATGACGCGGTAGGCCAGGTGGTCGTAGTCCGATCGCCAGTCGTTGCGCCCGCGAGAGGTACTCGCGTCGATGGCGACGGTGAAGACCTTCTGTCCCACGACGATGGCCCGTGCTTCGTGATCTTTGGGTACCTGCCGCTGGAGCAGATGGGCGGTGTGGCCCAGGCTCGGGTCGAGGAGTGAGTCGAGGTCTTGGACTGCGTTGGTGTAGATCACGCGTACGGTGCCGCCGTCGGCGTGCCAGATGCCCGAGAGCGGCTTGTAGATGATCGGACCGTCTTGTTGCTTGGCCCACTGGTAGGCGTGATCGGGCTCGGATGTGATCAGGGTGTCGGGGACGGTCAGGCCGACGCGGGTTGCGGTGGCGAGTTGCAGGGGCTTGTACTCGGCTTGGGCGGCGGCGACCCGGTCGTTGACCCACCGGGCGGAGTCCAGTGCGCCGAGGACGCCGCCGAAACCGCGCCGGGCCTCGCCGTAGGCGAAGGTCTGCTCGGCGCGGTTCATGCCGTCGGGTAACCGGAACTGGGTAGGGCGACGGTAGTAGACGGCGCTGATGGAGGCCAGGTCGACGACGGGGCTGCTGTCGGCTCGGCTGTTGAGGGCGCCCGTCCACGGCGCGCCGGTGGTGATCTCGGCAGACATGCTCAGGCGCGTGGGAAATTCGGCCGGGTCCAGGCGCACGAGCGGTACGCCGCGGATGGCGAGTTCGGCGGCGACGCGGCCGGCGGTGATGTCGGTCTTGTCGGTGAGGATGAGAACGGTGCTCTTCATCTTCGGCCGCCCTCAGTCGGTCTGGGTCTCTTCGGTGTGCGGTCCTTTGCCGTCGGGGGTGTCGCCGGTGGTCGTCTTGCTTCCCCCTTCATGCTTGCCGCAGGACGGGCGGGGGATCTCAGCGAACCGCAGTCCCCACGGGCGGGCCGAAGAAGGCGCGTCGGCGATCGCGGTCAGGATGTGGCCCATGGGATTGAGCGGGAACAGGTCCCCGGTCCGTTCGAACAGGCCGCGAGACTCGCCGTCGGGGGAGTGGGTGACGAGGTCGACGTCGGCTACGCGGGGGTTGGTCAGCGGTGTGGACACTGCGGTCTCCTCATTCCGTCTGGGTAGCGCCGGTCTCCTACGGGGTCCGGGCCTGGAGTGGGGTGCGTTATCGGGTGGGGCGAGGTGCTTGCCGAGTCCGCTTGCTTCTCTCCACGACAGCACGCGGAGCTGGCGATTGACGATGCCCGTGCCAGGCTGGCCGTACGGCGACGTGCGGCTCCTGTGACGTTGGGCCGCCTCTGGCCTGAGGCCGGGCCGGGACCGTCCCGGCCTCAGGCGTCGCACCGTGCCCGAGCTCGTGCGGAACAGGTGGCGCGGTCCCGGGTGTGGAGCCTCGGACCCTCTCCACCGGTTGTCCGGTCCCCCACGGGCCGGTGGAGAGGGGCGCGGGCCGGTTGCTCACCGCCAGTGCGAGCGGTGGAGCAACCGGGGCGTCCTGGTGTCGGACCTGAAGCCGACGGACGCCACTTCCTTCCCGCCTCTCCAACGTGTCCGCGAACGGGGGGCCGTGCGGCATGGCCGGAGGCTCGGGGGAGCAGGGAAGGAAGCCCGGCTGGGGCCGCCCGGGGCCGCGGTTGGTCACGTCGCGGCGCCGGGCGGCGCTGGCGGGCGCGGCTCCTCAGGCGGAGGGTGAAGCGCGCTGTTCAGGCAGACCCTTGAGAAGGGCGGCGATGTCGGCGGCGTCCGGGCTGCTCTGCGGGTAGAGGTTGAGGGCGGCGGTGTAGCACGTGCGGGCCTCGTCGATGCGGCCTGCCTTCTGGGCGAGGCGTCCGCGCGCCTTCAGTACGCGGGCCTGCCCCGGGGGGTGTCCGGCGCGCTCGAAGTAGGTGTGCGCTTCGTCAAGGAGACCAAGGGTCCTGGGCAGACGATCGAGGTGTGCGTGAGCCTCGGCGAGGACGAGGCAGGCCCGGCCGGCGTTGATGGGGTCGTTCACGTCTCGCAGATCGGTGTGGGCGGGGCCGACGCGGTCGATCGCTTTCTGCGGCCTCCCATCGTCGAGGTGGATCTGGCCCTGGACGATGCGGGTCAGGGCTGCGCCCCGGCGGTCCCCGGAATCCTCGCGCCACACGCGAGCGTCGTACAGGTACTGCACAGCGGCCTCCCGCAGTCCCAGTTCACGGGAGCAGACCCCCAGCTCGTGGTTGGCCTGGGCCCGGCCTCGCAGGTCGCCGTCCTCCAGGGCGAGGACCGAAGCACGCTCGGCCCACGCGAACGCCACTTGGACGCGGCGCAGCCCGCGCAGCGCGATGGCGCCGGTGGTCAGCATCTCCCGGAGCGCCACACGGTTCCCGCACGCTTCCGCGGCCTGCACTCCCAGGCTGTGCAGCTCCCAGGAAAGCTCCAGCGGGCGCAGGTGGTGGAAGGCGGGCCAGGCTGCGTGCACGAGCTGCCACGCCATCTCGTGCCAGTCTCGTCGGCGCGCTTCCCGGGCCATCAGTTTCACGTCGGGCAGGTGGGCTTCGACCCACAGCAGAGCGGCAGCGGGGTTGTCGTCGGCGAAGGCGTAGGCCGGGACCTGGTGGTGGAGGTCGCGGTCGAGCTGGCGATGGTGGGGGGTCAGGATCCGCTCCGCACGCGTGAAGGTCGCCAGCAGCCAGGACCCTGCACGGCGTACCGCGTCGTCGACGACATCCACGCTGTCCTCGGTCCGCGCGTGCTGGTGGGCGTGCTCGCGGCCCGCTTCGGTGAAGCGGTAGGCCACTTCCCGGCCGGGCTGCGGCCCCAGGCGCTTCAACAGGTGGGCGTCGTCGAGCTGCCGGAGGATTGCCGCCGCGTCCTCGTGGGAGACGCTGCACGCGTTGGCGGTGGCGTCGGCGTCGAGGGCGCTGAGCGGGACCACGCTTAGCAATCGGTAGGCCCGGCGTGTGGTGTCGTCGGGTAAGCCGGTGTAGCGGCGCTCAAGGACGGACATGCGGGCGCGGGTCCTTTCGGAGGTCGCGGGATGGGCCAGATTGCGGGGAGCGGGGGTCATCCACCGGTTTCGCGGTGTGCCGCCTCATCAGGGCGGGCGGTTTGAGGAACGACGACAGGAACCACCAGCTCACGCGCCCTCCTGCTCCTGGTGCAGAGTGCGGGCATCGGGGTACACCCGCCGCACCCACCCGTCCGGGTCCTTGAGTTCTCGGCTGGTGGGAAAGAGCCGCAGGTCGCTCCAGACCTCGTTGAACGCCTCGACGCCCAGGCGGTTGATGATGCCGCTCACCCAGAGGAGACCGACCTGGTAGGGGTTCCCCGACGGCGCGGGGTGCGCTGGCGCGGTGGCGGGGTCCTGCATGCGCTCGTAGTACTGCTGCATCTGGGCCAGGAACTCGGGTGTCTCCCGGCCCGTGGGGCCCGCTTCCACGATGTGGCCGAGCAGGCGGGTGGTGACCTGGTGATCGGTCCACTCGGAATGACCGTGCAGCACCGGCCCCACCGCCACGTCCGCGAGGTCGCGCAGGTCGGGCCGACTGGTGCTGTAGGCGAGCAACGCCTCACCACCGCTTGCCCAGTGCTGGCCCACGTGAGCGAGCTCGTGCGCGAGCCCCTTGGCGATCAACGCCTCCCCGCCACCTATGTGGTGGATGGCCTCAGGAACGATGAAGATCTCCGGCCTGCCGGACACCCTGGTGACCGTGGCGGCAGGTCCCCCCATCCAGGACAGCCGCAGCTGCTCCTCCTCGGTCTCCAGCCGGGCGCGCAGGGCGCTGACTTCCTCGACGGGCATGTCGAGCTGCCGCTCATCGCGGACGAACGCCCGCCGCCGCGCCTCCATCACGTTGGCGATGAGCTGTTCGTGACCGACCACGCGGATCACCGGACGATCGCCGAGCGGCAGCCTGGTCACCTCCGCCACGAGCGGCAGGACCTTCTCCGACAGCGGCTCGATCAGCCCGACGATTTCGGGATGCAGCTCTGTCTCGTAGCGAATGTCGCAGGTGCTCACGTGTGTCGTGCCTCTCCATCGGTAGGTGTGTGCGGGTGAGGAAGGGGAGCGTCGCGCGCCGGGACCTCGGGTGATCGGCCGGAGTAGGCAACGACGGCTAGGGCCCGGGTGGCATGGGCGAGTTTCTGGAGGTAGTCGTATGCCTGGTCGACTTTCGGGGCTACCGGGCGCCGTTCGATGAGCGCGTACGCCTCTGTGATCATGGTCGTGACCATGGCCTTGGGCTCCGGCTCCCAGGACCTCACCGCGTCCTGGCAGGGGACCAGGAGACCGGCCAGGTCAGCCAGGAGCATGTCGATCAGCTTCGGCGTCGGGGTGGGCTCGGGGTCCCTGAAGGTGAACAGGATGTCGTCCCCGCTCGGCGGCGGGAGCGCGGTCAAGGCGTCGTCCACGTTGCGGCGCAGGGACGCGAAGTCCAGAGGGTCGCCTGCCCGCCACTGCTTGCTGGGCTGCTCGGGGTCGGTCATGGTGTTCTGCTTTCACGAGTCAGGTCCAGCAGGGCCTGAGCGCAGCGGGCGAGGATGAGGGTGTGCTGCCACAGCTCGTAGTGACTCCTCGGGGCATCCCGGAGCGCAGGCCGAAGGAGGGCCTGGGCATGCTGGTGTGCTGGATGGGCGGCCGAGACGGCGGGCAGCAGCGCCTGCATGCCGGCGACGAGCGCGGCCACCTGCGCAGCGAGGGTCTCCACGGGCGGCATCGCCACGCCGGGCTGGAACACTGCGGCGATCGTCTTCCGGATCGCATCCACCGGAAGCCGCACCAGAGTCATTGCACCGCCCCTTCACCGAGAAGGGGCAGGTAGGCGAGGAACACGCGACGCTCGTGGAGGAAGGTCAGGACGCGCTCGTACGCGGCATCGTCCGCGGTCACGGCGGTACGGCCCACCGTGAGCAAGCCGCTGGCGTGCCCCGCGCCGGCGTACCGGCAGGCCGCGGCGAAGGCTTTCCGGCGTTCGACGGGCATGGCCGGGTCGGAGTCGGAGAAGGAGGTCCGCGCGACATCCCAGCCAGCCTCATGTGCGGCGAAATGCCTCAGTCGTGCCAGCACATCGTGCCGCTCACCGCCGTGCGCTCCCGCCACGTACGGAACGACGGTCACGCGGCGGTCGGTGTCGGCGTGCTCCTGAAGCATCTGCTTCAGGAAGTCGGTCCTTCGGCCGGCGAGCCGGGCAGTCCGGTTCCCGGGGATGCGGGGTGCTTCCTCGTACGGATACATGCCGCACAGGAAGGGACTGGCGAGATCCATGTCGCCTCACACCGCCTTCAGTTCGGCGGCCAGCAGTGCTTCGTGTGGCGGCGGTGTCGGCTGGAAGCGGTCGAGGAAGTCCCGCAGAGGAGCCGTGGGCACGAGCCGACTGGCCGTCAGGGGACGCAGCCAGTACGAGCCGGGCGGCTCCAGCTGGTCCAGGGGCGGCAGCGTGATCTCATGCGGCCGTCCGAGGCAGATGGCGTACCGGTGCGGCGCCCATCGCGTGCTGGAGCCGGGCGGCACGAGCCAGTGGAACCGCCCGTGCGCGGGATCGTCTATCACGGGCCCGCAGCCGTCGACCTGCTGCTCGTCCAGAAGCCGGACGACAGCCCGCGCCGCATCCCCGTTGGCCGTTGTCACGATGTCGAAGAACTGCCCGCCCAGTGGCAGACACATTGGCCGACCGTTGATCAAGTCCATGAGGCTGCGGACGCGGGCCGCGAGATCCTGCATGTCCGTGTCCACCACTGAGCGCGGGGCCATCCCCTGCGCAGTCTCGAAGGCAGGGGGCCCAGCGGAAGGAACTGCTCGTACTGATCCCATTGCGCGCTGGGGCAGCGTGGCGGTCATGCCAGCACCTCCATGGTGACGGTCACGGTCCAGTCCCTCCGGCTCGGTGTCCCAAGCTCGCGACTGGGGCAGCCGGGCGTTGCTCACTGCTTGGCGCGTCAAACCCGGCCTGAGGGCAGGTGACTAGTCAACGAGCGCCGAGGCGGACGCGACAGGAAAGGTTCCAGGCTTCCGTTGCCCGCCACCCGGAAGACTTTGCTGTCTCATTACCTTGTCTCTGGTGGCGCCGTAGATGTGGCGATACGTTCGGTGCATGGGAGCGAACGTCGTCCTTCAGGCCCGCCTCCAACAACTCGGCCTGAGTCAGGACCAGTTGGCCGATCGCTGCAATGACGCGTTGCTGGCGATCACTGGCCGTCCGGGGAATATGTCCTCGCGCACGGTCCGCAATCTGCTTGACGGGTCAAGCCAACGCCCAATCGGGCGTACTTGCGTCGCACTGGAGCGTGTGTTCGGCTGCCCTGTGACGGATTTGGGGCTAAGTGCACCCCACTCCTTGCAGGAGGACCCTATGAGGCGTCGTGCTTTCATGCTTTCGACCACTGGCACCGCAGCCGCAACCGTTCCCGTGCTCAGACGCAGAGGAACAGTGGGTATGTCGGATGTCGACCGCGCTGCTGCCGACATGGAAACACTCGTGGAGGTCGATGACCGCCAGGGCGGGAACGCTTCCCTGGCGATACGCGCCCTCAGCGCCCGCAAGAAGGTGCTGGACCTTCAACAACGGAACGCTAGCGAAAGGGTACGGCGCGCTCTATACGCGCTGGCCGCCGAGTACACCAACCTCGCAGCATTTTCGTACATCGACCTGCGTGACCTAGACGCAGCGCAAAGGTACTTGAACGAGGCAGGGACCTTTTCCGGGCTTTCTCAGGATCCGTTCGCAGGGATACATTTCTGGATCAATATTGGGTTGCTCTCCTCCCAGCGGAAGAACTGGGCAGAGCATCGTGCGTCAGCTCACGCAGCGGTGGCCACCAAAGCCGCCCGCAACGACCCTTTTTTCAGCTCCCTGGCACGCGCACGTCTTGCGCTGTCCCACGCCGCACTAGGGGATCGCAGAGCTGCCAAGAAGGCGCTCGGGTCGGCCCAAGACGCCCTCTCGAAAGCAACTCAGGACGCTCGGCCCCGCTGGACTTCCTTTTATGGGCCGGCTGAGCTCAACCACATCTCGGCGATCACTTGCTTCCGCATCGGTGAGCATGCCGCCGCGGAAGCCATGGCGCACCGGGCCCTGGCCAAGATCCCGCGCGAGTTCCAACGCAACCGAGCCCTGGCAACGTGCCAGCTTGCGAGCGCCCAACTGCGACAAGGGGAACCAGAGCAGGCTACGCAGACTGCGGTCGCCGTGTTCTCGATCATGAATGGCGCGCCTCTGCCTCAACGGATACGCACCCTGGTTGGAGACTTCCACCGAGACCTGCTCAGGATTGCCCCCTCCACGACGTGCACCCGCGAATGGGTAGAACGAATGAGAGACGAATGGAGCCGAGTATGACCAAGGTGATTGACGTGCGACACTACCACGGTGGAAGCCTCCCTGAGGGTTTCAAGAAAATGCTGATCGATGTGCACGCAGATTCCTATAGTGACGTCATACATGAAGAGTTCAACCAGCGGTTCCCCTGGTTCGTCGACCATTGGTCGGACAGAAAAGACTTCACTTGTGTAGTCGCCTTCGACGGAGCCGAACCGACCGGCTTCGCCTACGGCGCTCCACTGGCCCCAGGACGTGAATGGTGGCGTGATACCGACTTCGAACCGAACAACGGCCACACAGGCACATTCGCAGTCTCGGAAGTGATGGTGCGCCCACCGTGGCGCAAGCTGGGAATAGCACACCAACTACACGAAGAACTACTGAAGGAGCGAAACGAGGATCTCTCCGTCCTGCTGGTCGACGTCACCCACCCGAAGGTCCAGAATCTGTACGAGACATGGGGCTACGAAAAAGTAGGCGAACGACGCCCGTTCGCTGACTCCCCGTTGTATGCAGTGATGGTGAAGGGGCTGGGGTGAATTGCATGGGCGTCGTCGACCACGAATGGATCGCCGATCTACAGCGCGACGGGCGGTACACGCGCCTGCTCCAGCTCCTCGAACGCAAGGCGTGGCAGAGGCGCCTTGCTCAGCGTATGCATCAGCTCATCGCCCAGCGCCGAGCCGATGGCGACGTGCGCTGACTGCAACGACGCAGGAACGATCACGGTGGGCGGCGTCACGGTCCAGTGCCCGGCCGGGTGTGAGGTCGGGTCGGTGGACGGTCCAGCGGACCGTCAGGAGGACCAGGGGAACGGCCAGCATTGAGGCCCCGCGGACAAGGCTTCACTGCGTGGCGCGGACCAGCAGGGTGCCGACTGGCTGGCCGTCGGGGGCAGGCAGGACGCGGGCGTCGATGTCGGTGAAGCCGTGCCGTTTCAGGATGTCGGCCCAGGTCGGCGGGCTGTACTGCCAGCGCAGCACGATCAGTTCGCGTTCGCGGCCCTCCAGCCACTTGCCGCGCATGGGCTGAGGCCCGTAGGCGCCGCCGGTCGGCTCGGCGTGGGAGAAGGCCAGGACGCCACCGGGTGCCAGACGGCGGGCGATCAGGGGCAGAAGCAGGTCGGGGTCGATGAACCAACAGGCCCCCCACACGCTGTAGACCGCATCGAACTCCGCGGTGGTGGAGGCCAGGTACTCCACGGCGTCGGCGTGTACGAACTCCAGCCGTGCGGTGTCCTGCCACCAGGTGCGGGCGCGCGCCACCTGGACGGCGGACAGGTCCACCCCGGTCACGTGCACCCCCTGGCGAGCGAGGTACGCGGCCTCGGCGCCCTCCGCGGGCCCCAGGTCCAGGGCACGCTGGGGCAGGGGGGCGCCGAGGAATTCGGCACCGGGGCCGTGGCCGGGGTACTGCGTCCACTCGAACACCGTGGCCTGCGGCCGTGCGGCGGGCCCGTCTCCGCGGTTCGGTTTGTAGGTGTCCCAGTACTCGGCAGGGGTCTGTGGCGCAAGGGGCACGGAACTCCTCGGGAGGGCGGTGAGGCCGGTGGAGTTGGCCACCGTACCGGGGCACCCGCCCGAGCACCCGCCGAAGACGCGACTCGGTCAGATGGGCATGTGCAGGAGCCCGCAAGCGCTCGCTGCGCTTGCGGGCCCGTTCGGCTGGTGCCGGTTTCAGTGGCAGTTCTCGCCCGGCCGGCACGGGCCGCACTTGCCGTAGTCGGCCTCCCAGAGCTTCCAGTCGACCGCGAAGCCGTTGTCGGCGATGATCTGTGCGGTGCGCTCGACGGAGCCGTCGTACTTGAAGGCGATCTCGGGGATGTGTTCCAGGAACTTTCCGTCGAAGTGCTGGTGGCAGAAGTCCCGGTAGTTTTTCGTGTCCAGGATGAAGACGTGCACCGCGATGTCGACGGTGCGGCCGCAGCACATCTCCAGGCCCTGGCCCCACTTCTCGATGGCGGTGATCAGGTAGGAGACGGCGGCACCGAACAGCCGGGTCGCCATGACCTCGTCGAACGGGTAGTCGCGCATGAGGAGCTGGATCTCGCGGTTCCATACTTCCGGTGTCACGAAGGCCCGTGGGTCACGGACCTGAGTCTCGACTGCTGTCGCCATGCTGTCCTCCGTGGTGTCTCGCCCCGCTCCACAGCGGGCTTCACACCCCAGGGAACGGCTCGGCAGGGCGCTGTGGTGATCGGCTGTCAGGCTGTGCAAACCGTGTGCACGCCCTGCACACGCCGTATACGCATCACTCGCCGCCGCATACCGTGGGTAGGCAGTTCTGCCGGGAACTGGCGAGCGGGAGGCCGAATGCGCGCCGATCAGTTCTGGAACTCAGGCACAGTGCATTCCCTCATCGCCGACCTCGACCCGGGCGGCCTCATCCGCATCGGACGGCAGGGGCTCGGGTGGCGCCAAGCGGACCTCGGAGCCCGCATCGGCTGTTCGGCATCCACGGTCTCGCGCCTGGAGCAGTGCGGAAGACACGCTGACCTGACCCTGCTGCGACACGCCGCCAAAGAGGTGGGCGTGCCGACAAATGTCTTAGTGGCGTCTCTCGGGCTGACCGGCCCCCAGAGGTCTAAAGTGGCGCCGGAATGGCCACACTGTGCCGAGGAGGATCGGATGCGCCGCCGCACGCTGCTCGCCGTCGCTGGCCTCGCGGCCCCGGCCGCGCTTCTGACGGGTGTGGAGGACGCCTTCGCGAGCATGCCCGATCCCACCGGCTCCCCGGTGCCGCTGGATCGCCGTCTCGCGCAGGCCCGCGTCCTCTTCGACGGCGGTAAGAACACTGAGCTGCTGAAGCGCATGCCAAGCTTGTTGGCCGATGCTCACCATGCCACCCGATCCCGCGAGGAGGCCGCACTCGCCCGCCTCTCGGCGACGTACAGCCTGGCGAGTCAGGTCCTCACGAAGCTCGGCCACTACGAGCAGTCCCGGCTGGCCGCGGATCGCGCGACGCTGTACGCCGAGTGGTCGAACTCGCCGATCGTGGCCGCAGCGGCGGCCCGGGAGATGAGCATCGTGCTCCGCCATCTGGACCAGCCCGCCGCAGCCGAGCGCCACATTCACGACGCGGTCTCCGCGATCGAGGCCACCGGGCTGACGACGGACGCGCAGGCCGCGGCCTACGCGCAAATGCTCTGCACCACCTCCTACACCGCGGCGCGCGCGGGCGACCGCGATCAGGCTGCCTCGATGATCCGGGAAGCGCGGCGAGCCGCTCGCGACCTGCCCTCTCTGGCGCCCGCGGGCCGCTTGTTCCCCATCACCCCGGCATCCGTTCGCCTGTACACCGTGGGCGTGCACTGGGCTCTCGCCGACCCCGGCGCCGCGATGGAGGCCGGCCGAGGGCTGCACGCCGGACAGTTCACGACGGCTGAGCGCCAGTGCCGCGTCCACACCGACCTCGGCCGCGTCCAGTGGATGGCGGGGAAGCCGGAGCAGGCGGCGCGCTCCTTCCTCGCCGCGGCCCGCATCTCCGTGGGCGAAATTCGAGACCGCCCGTCGATCAGGAAGACCGTCGCCGAGATCCACCGTCGGCACCCGCGGGTGACGGGCGTACGAGAGCTGGCGACCGTCGCCGGGATCGCTGCCTGACCTCGTCTGCGACAACGTGCTGGACAACTGCCCTTGAGCCGCTGGGGAGACCGACATGGAGCTGCCGCACACGGACCCCGAAGCCATCAAGCCGCGCCCCGACTATCCGCCGAAGTCGCCCCCGCCGCCGAAAAAGCCGCCGTCCCCGCCCCCGCCGCAGACCCGGCTTGCCCCCTCGCCGCCGGCCCTGCAGCCCCGCGGCCGCGGCGTCCGTCCGGTGATGAAGAACCGGGCGGGCGCCAACTGGTCACTGGAAGCGCAACCATGGGCCCCGGGGAAGGCATTCACCGAGGTGAGCAGTCGTCTGACACGGTGGGGGCTCAAGTCACCCGCTGCACTGGAAGGTCTGGTCCGTCACCTTGTGGAGACGGTGGTGGCGGACGGCGGTCGGCATATCAGCCTCCACCTTGCTGAACAGGATGGCCAGGTGCTCGTCCTCGCCTTCAGCCACCAGCCGGAGCCACCCGAACTCGACAGTACGGTCCTGCCGTGCCTCCAGAAGCTGGGTGCGGTGAGCTGCGGCGAAGAGACGACCAAGGAGGGCCGACAGGTCTGGGCTCTCCTCGACTTGTCTTCGTAGATTTCGTAGAGGAAGAACGATCCCGGCCGTAAGACCAACCTCCGGGACAGCGCACCTAGGTCATTCGCATCGCCCGTAGTCGGCCCGCGGCCTCGAAGGAGTCCGGACACAGTGCCTTGATGTCGCTGATCAGGTCGTGCCACAGCTTGTATGTGGTGTCGACGCGCTCGCCGGAGTCTCCAGGTACGCGATAG
Source organism: Streptomyces typhae (assembly GCF_009755605.1). Lineage (GTDB taxonomy): Bacteria > Actinomycetota > Actinomycetes > Streptomycetales > Streptomycetaceae > Streptomyces > Streptomyces typhae. The sequence goes on along the minus strand of NZ_WPNZ01000003.1, from coordinate 120,796 downwards.
AGAGGCCGTACCCGTGCTGCCATGCCGAGGAGCGCGCTGAGGTCGCTGTCGCTGCTGACCGAGGCAGCGGCACCGACCCTGGCCGGATGGACCGAATCTTTTCCTCGACCGCCGGGACACCCTCAAGCTTGCCCTCGTGGCCGAGCAGATGGTGGGCGGCACCGCCCGCCGAGTGAACCGCGCCAGCAAGGGCTTCAACACGGGACGCCACCACCGCGCAGGAGGAGGTGACCGCCCTCTTCACGAAGGCCGACGCCTCCAAGGGGCGCGGCCTCTACCGCTCCGCGATCGTCGCCCAGCTCGCCGAAATCGCCCGCCGTATCCAGGACGGCGTCCTCCTCGCTGAAGGCCCGGGTGTTCGCGGCGACCGCCGATCTCGCCACTTCGGCAGGGTGGGTCAGTCACGACTGCGGCCGGTACGCCATCGCCCAGCGGTACTGGTCTTCGTACGGCATCTACGCGGCCTCCGAGGCCGGGCAGCCGGACCGCGGGGTGGGATCGTCACCCGCATGTCTCACCAGATGGTCTACCTCGGGCATCCTCAGCAGGCCGTTGGTCTCCTGGATATCGCCGGGAAGAAGACGACCATGCCCGCCTCCAGGATGCTGGTCGCCTTCCCAGGCCGGGCAAGTGCACGTGGCCCTTGGTGACAGGCAAGGTGCCGAGCGGTACCTTGGCGCCGCTAGCGAGCTGGTCGCAGATGGCCTGGACGAGGCGCCGGAATAGGTGGCGTACTTCGACGCCGCCGAGCACGTCGGCGCCCGCGGGGTCTCCGCCCGCGATCTCGCCGAGCTTCACGACGACCGTCTGCCTGCCAGCGTGTACTTCACGGACACCTTGCGGCTGCGCAGGCCCGGCTTCACCAGGCGCTTACGTACGCCCGACGCGTCGACTCCAGGCTCGTTGCCTCCCGGCTTAACACGCTGCTGAAAGCCGTTCGCTCCCTTCCGGACCCGGTGGACGAGTTCCGCTCCCGCGCGGCGGATCCTGCCGCAACCCGCCGACCACGGCCGCCGCCTGCGACCATCGAGCGCATGGGCAAGCACTCCCGACCCGGACCGCCGAACCAGCCTTCCCGCGCGATCCCGCGCACCGACGACGGCGACCCGCTCGCGGCGTACCACAAGCGGCGCCGCCCGCCGCTGGACGTCTGGCGCCGGCACCGCCCGCTGCACGGCGGCGGCGGTCACCTCCGGCCCGAGGGACCGAGGGTGCTGGAGGAGTGGAACGGATTTTTGTACGAGCCCGCGGGCACTGCCGCGAACCTCGCGGAGGCTCGGCGGTGGGTGAGCGAACAGGCGAGCGGCTCGACCGACGGCCCGGTTGGGGAGTACCGCAACAGCGAGTAACGGTCAAGGCTGCTCCGCCGGGGACAGTGCTGCAGAGCACCCAGGGGTGATCGACTGCCGGACCGTGCAAGGGCGGATTCGCTCACGGCAGACGAGGAAGAGCCCCGAGGGACTGGAAGTACTCCGGGGAGCATGTCAACGTACAACACCTCCCGGAAACACCAGGTCAGGGACGGTCTCAGTAGTGCAGGTGCCAGCGTGCCGTGCTGGCCCCCGTCCCGGGTCTCGGACCATGACTCTTAGCAAGGAGGCCCATCTGCCGAAATCCGCACTTCGATCAACCCGCTCCACCGATCCTCATGGCGCTCGGAGCCATGAACGCATGGATTGGCCAGACGAAAGCCGCCCACGCCGCCCTCTCAACGGTCCTCTGTCTCTGCTGTCTCTACGTCTGCGCCGTCGGGCTTGGCGGCGAGGACTTGTTGTAGCACGAGCATCGCAAACACCTCGTGGTGTTCGCGCACGTTGTGGCCCACCCGGATGCTGAGGCCCGTGGCATCGCCTGCGATGTCGGCTCCCCGGAACCCGTCGCGGATCGAAACCGCAGCCGACTTGCCGAAGACGGGCTCGTGGTTCTGGTTGACGAGGACGTGCACCCCGCGCTCAGGTCCTATCGGCTGCCCCTCGTCCTCGCCTGCGGGCGCAATATAGGCCACGGTTCCCGGTTAGCGAAACCGGTGGTCGTGCGGACCATTGAGGGAGTTCGCGCCCGGCTGTGCTTGGTGGTGGAGCCGGGCCGGACACAGGAGATCGCGCCGCACATTCATGGGGGAGATAACAACCAGCGCGCGGCGGCTGTTGCCCTGAAGCGCAGCGCCTTTTGCTGTCTCCATATTGTCGCTGTAACCGTCTGTCTGCCCTTTCTGCAAGGAATCTCATCTGTATGCGCCGATTTGCGATACCCCCTGGCTCTCTTCACCGTGGGGCGGCTACTCGATGCTTCCTCGACGTCCACAGTGACGGCGGGGTGACCTCATGGCGGTAGCAGTTCGACCTGGGGTGAATCTCACCGTCGATGAAGTGTGCAGCGAACTCGGCGTCGCGCGAAGCACCTTCTACGACTGGCGGCAGAAAGGTCGGGGACCGCGCTGCATCCGACTCCCGAACGGATCTCTTCGGATACGGCGCAGAGATCTCGAAAACTGGTTGATTGATTGCGAGGATCCTTCTTGATGGACACCAGCTCGTTGGACGTTCGTTTCTATCCAATCGAGACGAACAAGCGAGCCAAGGGCAAGAGCTACACCGTCCGTTGGAAGGTCGCCCACAAGAAGCACAGCAAGACTTATAGGAAGTCCGCCGTTGCCGATGACGAACGTTCGAAGCTCATGGCCGCCCACCGGCAGCGTGATCCCTTCGATATAGAGCTGGGCCTGCCGGTTTCGTGGTCGTCCAAGGCGGACGAGGTGAACTGGTTCCAGTTCGCCGTCAAGTACGTCGACTGGAAGTGGCCGCGCGCCTCCGGCAACACCCGTAAGAACATGGCCAAGGCGCTGACATCCGCGACCATCGCATTGCTGCGTACGCCGCCGCCGGCTCACTTCGAGCCGGTGATGGTCCGCAGGGCCCTGCGGGAGTACGCCTTCAACGTCAACCGGCGAAGCGATCCCGACAAGCCCGCACCGGACGAGGTCCAGACGATCCTCGACTGGGTCAAGCGCAACTCTCCGCCGATGCGTGCCTGGGAGAAGACCGAGAATGTCGACAAGGTCGTCACAGCGCTCGGCACCCTCCTGGACGGTAGCGCAGCGGCAGCCAGCTCGGTCATCCGCAACGACCGGATTATGAACCTGGTCATGGGCTATGCCATCAGGCACAACTACCTGAAGGCCAACCCCCTTTCGAAGGACAAGGGCGAGCGCACCGCTCCGAAGGTCGCCCAGGCCATCGACAAGCGATGCCTCCTGAACCGCGACCTGGTCGCGAAGATGCTGGACTGGATAGGGGAGCGTCCGCGACGCGGACGCCTCTACCGCGCCTTCTTCGCAACTCTCTACTATGCGGGGCTGCGCCCCGAGGAAGCCGTCGCCCTCCGGGTCGGGGACGCCGCGCTGCCGGAATCCGGCTGGGGGGAGTTCCTCATCCACGAGGCCCAGCCCGAAGTCGGCAGCCAGTGGACGGACACCGGCGAGGTCCATGAGGAACGAGACCTCAAAGGCCGGGGTGAGGGGGACACGCGCACCGTCCCCATCCACCCCTCCCTCGTCGCGATTCTCCGAGAGACCATCAAGGAGTACGACCTCAGACCAGAGGGTCTCCTCTTCCCCGGTGAGAAGGGGGACATGCTCGCGGGTTCAGTGTTCCGGCGTGTCTGGGCCAAGGCGCGCAAGGAGGTCCTCTCCGAGCACGAATGCAGGACACCGACTGGCAAGCGTGTGTACGACCTGCGCCACACCTGCCTGACCACCTGGCTCAACAGTGGCATCCCGCCGGCCCAGGTCGCCGAATGGGCGGGCAATAGTGTGCCGGTCCTACTGGCCATCTATGCGCGATGCATCATCGGGCAGCTGGCCGACTACCTGAAACGTGTTGAAGGCGTCCAAGACCTGCCAAAGGTCGCGGAGTGATGAGCTGCATCGGAGCCTTGCAAGTGGGGGCTTCGGGGCCGCTTCGCTGGGTGGGGTGAGCGGTCGGGGTGCCTTCGCATGCGCTCGGTTTTGTGGAACGTATGCGGGGCGGACGCTCGTGGACCCCCGGTTCTGGCCGGTGCCAGCCGGACCCCCTCGGCGGTGGGCAGGCGTCCAGTACGTCTCGGTGGCCAGTCGGTCATGATCTGACCTGCCAGAACGTGGCTCTTGGCAGAGTGCCAGTGGCGCCCTCGGCAGGCTCGAGCCTGCGGCCAAGCGCTTGCAGGAGCCCCAGGTCATCAACCGCCCCCCCCCGTGCCTGCGGGGCTGGCCCCGCCACCAGTTCCAGCCCTGCGGCCCCGCCGTCTACTTTCCTGGTCGCCTAGGACGGTCCTGCTGCCGAACTGCTTGCTGGTCGCGACGCTGTTGCTCCCCGCAGCCGCGGGAGATGGTCCCACCAGATTCCTCGTCTATTGCTGGTACAGCCTGTGTATGGTGCCTGACCTGCGCAGGCCGTGATGCTTCTTCGATCACTCGTGACGCTGGCCCATGGGTGGACCGGATCATGCCCCTGGAGGACCGCTGTAGCCACGAGCGGCGCGGCAGTCGCCGCTTGCCGAGTAGATGGCTGGAGGTGCGGTGCGGAGGCGATGAGGCCGCTCGACTCGTGGCGGCCAGCCCTTTCGGGTAGCGGGTAGGTTGAGGCGAGGGTGAATTCTGGTGATGGTCATCGTTCTTGCCAACTGCCCAACATCTGTTGTCCGTGAAGATGTCCGCAGAGGCCGTCGGTCCGCCATTGGCATTGCAGCCTGAGCAATGCGAGAGATGTTCCTTTTCAATTTATATGTCGGAGTCGGGGAAAGTGGTCAGAAACAGGGTCTGGGCTTAGGAACACCGCAGGTCATCCGGTCTGCTCCCCGCGCACGTGGGGATGGTCCCAACTGACCGTCTCGGGCAGTACGGCCCTCTGACTGCTCCCCGCGCACGCGGGGGATGGTCCCCTGGAGGACGACACCTCGTACGACACCAACGGCTGCTCCCCGCGCACGCGGGGATGGTCCCATGGCGGCGGCGGGAACGCTGATCGGCGAGCCCTGCTCCCCGCGCACGCGGGGATGGCCCCGTCGGTCGCCGACGTGGGCGTCGGCCTTGTTGCTCGGGTGGGCCGCGGTTTCCGGGGGGAGTCGGTCCTGGCGGGCGGCTGTGCTGAGAGGTGGAAGGCGGGGGTGGGTTTGTCAGATGGGCAGTGGCCAGCTCGGTCCGGTGGGGGAGTCGATCCAGACGGTCTGCTCGAAGGGGGTTGCGGTCATTCCGAAGCCTGTGAGGTCGGGTGCTCCTGCGTCCTGCCAGTGCCCGAGGGCTGTTTCGACCTGGTCCCACAAGCGCAGCGGTCCGTGCTGGTGCACGGTCCATCCCTCACCGCCGGGTGCGGGTTCGGTCCATGCCTGGGAGCCGGTCGCCACGTCGCGCAGGATGATGCCCAAGTGGGTGGTCATCAGCTCGGCGGAGGGGGCCGCGAGCTGGGCGACGAACCGTCCCGCCCATTCCTCAAGGAGCGCGGGGTCCCGCAGCGCGCGCTGGGTTTCACCCTCGAGCCGGAAGAAGCGTGGGGAGGGGGGCCGCTCGTGCGGGCGGGCGAGCATGTAGGTGATGGTGTCGTTGGTGAAGCGCCCGTGTGCGGTGCCTTCGTCGTCCAGGACGAGGCGGATGAGTCCGGCGGCTTGCATCCAGCCGCTGAGGGTGGTGGTGATCGATCCGCCGTCGTTCAGCTGCCACAGCCACGAGGGCGGGATGGAGCGTACGGAGCAGGTGGCGATGATCGCGTCGTAGTCGGCGTGTTCCTTGCACCCCTGGAGGCCGTCCCCGACCGCGAGTACGGGTGTGCAGGCGGCCTCGGCCAGGTGCGCGACGGCGCCGGCCGCGAGGCCGGCGTCGTGCTCGATGCTGACGACGTTCCCGGCGCCGAGCCGGTGGCACAGCAGCGCGGTTGAGTAGCCGGTGCCGGTGCCCACCTCCAGGACCTTCAGGCCCGGCCGCAGCTCTGCCACCTGGGCGGTGCGGGCCACCAGGGAGGGCAGCGTGGCCGAGGAGGTGGGGTTTCCGTAGACCGGGCGGGTCACGGCGGCGGCGTCCTGGCCCTCGACCTGGGTGACCCACGTCTGGTCACGGTAAGCCATCCGCAGCCACTCCTGTTCACCTGCCTTCGCCCGGTGGACCGGTTCCCATTTGCTGTCGGCGGGGCGGAAGACCGCCGGGCCCAGGAACAGTTCGCGCGGGACAGCGGCGACGGCCTCGCGCCACCCGGCGTCCAGGACCGGATTGGCAGCAGCGATTTGGTCGGCCAGCGCGAGGCGCAGGGCAGCGGGGTCAGCGGGCACGGTGTTCTCCTGCGTGCTGGAGCCGGTCGGCGAGGGCGGTGACGATCCTGCCGGTGATCGGCTCGGGGAACCAGGCAAACTGGCCGCTCGGATTGCATTCGTACAGCCAGATCCGGCCGTCGGCCTCGACGCCGAAGTCGAAGGCGCCGAAGACAAGACCGAAGGCGTCCAGGTACCGGCGCACGCTCTGGGCCAAGTGCGCCGGGGTGTCGATGAGGGAGTAGGACAGGACGTCGTAGTGGCGTCGCCAGTCGAGGCTGGGCGAGCCCTCGATCCGGACGGTGAAGATGTCGTCGCCCACGGCCGGCACCCGCAGATCGGCGACGGACGGCACCCGCTTCTGGAACAGGTGCATGGTCTGGGCGACCCCGGCATGCAGCTCGGCTGCGTCCACTTCTTCGACCCAGACCGTCAGCGCCCGGCCCGCGGGATCCGCATAGTGCGTGCTGCGCAGCGGCTTGTAGACGACCGCCCCGTGCTCGCGGACGAAGTCCTGGGCGGCGCTGACGTCGTTCGTGAGCAGCGTCGGCGGGATGTGGAAGCCGCAGCGCCTCGCGGTGGCGAGCTGGGCGGGCTTGTACTCCGCGTCCCGGTTGCGCCAGGGGTGGTTGACGTAGTGCGCGCCGGGCAGGGAGGCGAGGATGCCGCCGAGCCCGTACCTGGCCTCCTCCACGCACCAGCGGGCATCCTGCTCCGCCAGGCCGGCAGGAGCAGCGTAGGGACGCGGGCGGCGCCCGTACACCGAACGCACGCGCTCCAGATCCACCACGCGGGAGCGCGTCCATGCGCTTCCGCGCATCCCGCTCTCGTCCAGGCGCGCCGCAACGGACAGGTCCTCGGGGAAGTCACCGGGATCCAGGCGCACCACCGGAACCGCCGCCGGTTCAGCTCACCGGTGACCGCATCGGCGGTCGCATCGTCTGCCCGCGAGACGACGAGAACAGCGGCGGCCGACGTCAATCCGTGTCGCCTTCCTGGTCACTGCCCTCATCAGTGGTGCCGTCCAGGCTGGTCCTGGTGGAGGTCTCCTTGCTCGTCTCGGTTCTTTTGTGCCTGGCTGCGCGAGGTACGTCCAGGCCGTCCGGGCCGACGAAGCGCCCGGTCTGGGTCTCGGGGTCGAGGATGATCTCGGCAGCGGGGAGCGCGACCGTGTCGGGGTAGGGCCGCATGCGGGTCACACCCCAGGGGACTGCAGTCTCGCGCACTGCTGCCTCCAGCCGTTGCTGGATCGCCGGTGCACAGTGTGCCGCCTCGCACCAGCGCAACGGTAGAGCGCATTCAGGCCCGCTCGTGTCCACCCGCAGCGCGTCGCACCCGGTGCTGGAACCGGTCAAGGCGACTACGGCTGGGGGCCGAGAAACCGGTCGAGAGGGTACAGGGTCGTCAACCGCTGTTGTCGGAAGAGGCCTTTCAGGGCGGTCCTGCGCTACCGACAGGGCCGGGTGGTGGTTGTCGGTCCCGGACTGGCGCAGCAGGGCGAACGCGACGAAGGGGGGCGGGCGATTCGAGGGCGGCCTGCCGTACGCCGGCGCCGCGGTGGTGTAGCCGGTTCTGCAGCCTCTAACGCGTTCCGGCCCGCCCCGTTCGCCTCCTACACGACCAGTTCCCCATCCAGGGCGCTGACATCTGGCAGTTGGTGGAGTGCGGAGTGATCTCGGGGAAGGCGGGCGCCATGTCGGTGCCGTGCCGTGAGCGCAGTACCGCCTGGCCGTCGTCGAGGGACAGCAGGGCGCGGAGCCGTCTCATCTGGTGCCTGACCTGCGCAGATCGTGATGCTTCTTGGATTTTGCGTGATGCTGGCCCGTGGGCGGGTTGGACCTTGCCTCTGGGAGGAACCGTTGTAGCCAGGAGGGTGCGGCCGTTGGCTCGTGCCAAGTAGATGGCTGGAGGTGTGGGGCGGAGGTACTGGTGCCTCTGGGCTGGTGGCAGACCAACTCTTCCGCGGTGGTGGGTGGGTTGGGGTGAGGGTGGAGTCTCATGCGGGCCATCCTTCTTGCAAACTGTTCAGCATTCGCTGACCGTTGAGGTTGCCGCAGAGGTGGTCGGTCCGTGGTCCCGATCCGGTCCGCTGGGCGGCTGGAGCGGGGCGTCCAAGTGTCGGTGTTGCGGTCGTGGGTAATGCGGGAGATATGCCTTCTCGATGCTTATGCCGGAGTCGGGGAAAGTGGTGGGAATCAGGGTCTGGGCTTAGGGAACCCGCAGGTCAATCAGTCTGCTCCCCGCGCACGCGGGGATGGCCCCAGCCTCGCGCTGGGCGGCCTGGGCTCCGGCAACTGCTCCCCGCGCACGCGGGGATGGTCCCACGAAGTCGCGGAGAGGCTGCGGGATGGGTGCCCGGTTGACCTGCTGCTCCCCGCGCACGCGGGGATGGTCCCGTCAACCGCGCCCTGGCCGACGGCGCGAAAGGCTGCTCCCCGCGCCCGCGGGGATGGCTCCGCTGGCCCCGACATTCGGTAGGGCGTGCGTGGCTGTCCCCGCATCCGCAGGGATGGCCCCAGGCTTTCGGGCGTGTCTAGGCCAGGCGCGTATGGAGATCCTTTCCGGGCGCAAGGTCCGGACGCCGACTGGCAGACGCGTGTGTGACCTGCACCACGCCTGCCTGTCCACCTGGCTCAACGGCGGCATCCCGCCGCCCAGGTTGCCGCGTGGGCGGGCAACAACGTGTCGTCCGCCGGTTCTGCTGGTCATCTATGCGCGATGCATCGTCGGCCAACTGGCCGACTACCTGAAATGGGTTGAAAGCTTCCAAGACCTACCAAAGACCGCGACGTGATGAGCGACCCCGGAACCCTGCGAAGTGCGGGCCTCAGGGCGGCTTCGCCATGTGCCGTAAGGGGTCGAGGTGCCTGCTCAGGCGCTCGATTCTGTGGGACGCCTGTGGGACGGACACCCGTAGAAACCCGATTTCCGCTGGCGTCAGCCGGACTCTCCCCTCGGCGGAGGGAAGGAGTCCGATTTGCCTCGGCGGTCGGTCAGACGTGGTCTGACCTGCCAAAACGTGGCCCGACTGGCAGAGTGCCAGTGGCGCCCCCGGCAGGACTCGAACCTGCGGCCAAGCGCTTAGAAGGCGCCTGCTCTATCCACTGAGCTACGGGGGCCGGGTGGCGGCCGGTGGCCTGGAGCCCGGTGTGGCTGGGCCGTGGCCCTGCCGGGGGCCGTGGACCATGGACCGGGGACAAGGATAGGGCTCCTGGTGGCTTGTCCCTGGTGCTTCACCTCCGCCACGTGATGTGGAGGTTCGGTGAAGCGATCCCGATAATCGCAGGCAGGTGCGAATCGCGCATCGCTTTTGGCGTCTGACGCCCCGGGTGTTGTGCACTCGTTATGCCTGCGCCCCAGTCGCCCCTTCCCTCGCGGGTGTCCGATCGGCGCGCAGGGGTGCCCATATGCTTCAGAAAGCCGCCAAAATTGGGCATTCTTCGCATGTGGCGACCTTGGACGTACGGCCTCAATTGCTTGACGCGCTCTCCGCCCTGCGTGAGCGTGTGGCCGCCGCACGCTTTCCGCTCCCCCTGCCGGGGGCGCCTCGCGCGCGGGCCAACCGGGACGAGCTGCTCGCACAGCTCGACGACTATCTGGTGCCCCGGCTACGGGCCCCCGAAGCGCCCTTGCTGGCCGTGGTCGGGGGCTCCACCGGCGCCGGCAAGTCGACGCTCGTGAACTCCCTCGTCGGGCGGCAGGTCAGTGAGGCCGGGGTGCTCCGGCCCACCACCCGTACGCCCGTCCTGGTGTGCCATCCGGAGGATCAGCACTGGTTCTCCGGAGTGCGCGTCCTGCCCCACCTCACACGCGTGTGGACGACCCGCAGGGACGGCACGCGGGACGACAGGGCCGCCCCGGCGGCGGGTGGCGACAGCGACAGGGCGCTGCGCGTCGAGACCGCCGACACCCTGCCCCGCGGCCTCGCCCTCCTCGACGCCCCCGACATCGACTCCCTCATCGCCGACAACCGGGTCCTGGCCGCCGAGCTGATCTGCGCCGCGGACGTGTGGGTCATGGTCACCACGGCGTCCCGGTACGCCGACGCCGTGCCCTGGCACCTGCTGCGCACCGCCAAGGAGCACGACGCCACCCTCGTCACCGTCCTCGACCGCGTACCGCATCAGGTCGTCGGCGAGGTCTCACGCCAGTACGGCGCCCTGCTCACCAAGGCCGGACTCGGCGAGGTGCCCCGCTTCACCGTCCCCGAGCTGCCCGAGTCCGCCGGGGGCGGCGGACTGCTGCCCGCCAGCGCCGTCGAGTCGCTCCGGGTCTGGCTCGCCCAACGCGCACAGGACGCGTCCTCCCGTAGGCAGGTCATCGAACGCACCGCCTACGGAGTGCTCGGTTCGCTGAACGCCCGCATGCCGGAACTGGCCGGCGCGGTCGCCGCCCAGTACGCCGCCGCCCTGCGGCTCGTCTCCGCCGTCGACGACGCCTACGAACGCGAGCACGCGCGCGTACGCGACCGGCTGCAGGCGGGTTCCGCGCTCGCCGGTGACGCCCTGAAGCGCTGGCGCGCCTACCCGCTGGACTGCGGCCCCGACGAGCTCCTCGACGCCATCTCCGAGAGCCTGGAAGCGCTGCTCCTGTGCGCGGTCACCGCCGCCGACGAACGCATCGACGACGCGTGGCGGCGCGAACCCGCCGCGAAGGCCCCCGGGCTCGCCCGTCGCGAGGGCCGCTACGAAAGAGCCCCCTACGAAGACGCCGAAAGGCCCGAACACCGCATCGGCGTCGCCGTGCGGCGCTGGCGGCGCGAACTGGAGGAGCACGCCGAGGAGGAGGTGCGCGCTCTCGACCGCATCGACAAGGGCGCCCTGCCCGACGCCGACGTCGTCGCCGCGCTCCTCGCCACCGCCGTCCTCGGCGGACGCCGGGCACGCAACGCCGGGGAGACCCTGGCCGAGCGCATCGGCGTCCACGGCGCCCTGCGCCTGCGCGACCGCGGCAACCGGCTCCTCGCCGACTACCTGGACAAGGTCCTCGGCGCGGAGCGGGAGCGGCGCCTCGCCCCCCTCGACGCCCTCGACGTCACCCCGGAGCCGCAGGCCGAACTCATCGCCGCGCTGTCCGTACTGCAGAAGGAGAGGTGACCGCGGTGACCGCCGTCACGGGCCATACGGGCCACACAGATCACACTAATCACACCAATCACGCCGATCACACGGGCCGCGTCGACGCCACCGACCGTATGGATCCGATCGATCGTTCGGACGATTCCTCTTGCGCCGAACGTGTGGAATGTGCTGATCGTGCGGAATGTGCGAGGTGTGGCGAAGCAGGGGCGTGTGCGGAACACCGCCGTAGGCGTTCCGGTGCGGTCGCGGACTCCGGCGCTCCCGCACCCACCCCCGCTACCGACGTCTCCGTCTCTGCGCCTACCAAGCGTGCTGAAAACTGCGGGACGTCCGGGGGCCCCAGGGGCTCCGGCGACCTCGCCGCCGCCCGCGCGGGGAACGGCGAAACGGGTGCCGAAGTCGTCTGGGACGACGGGCTCATCGCGCGACGGGTGGCCCCGGGCGCGGCTGCCGGGGATGTCAAGGACGCCACAGCCACCACAGCCGCCAGAGACGCCCACAGGGAGCTGCGAGCGGTCACGGGGGCGAGGGCGGCGCGCACCTTCGAACCGCCGACCGCAGCCGCAGCTGTGGCGCCCTTGCCCCCGTCCATGCCTCCGGGGACGTCCTCCTCGTACGACGCGGTGGCGTCGCCCTCGTATGCCGCCGGGGCGTCGTCCTCGTACGCGGACACGTCGTCCTCGTACGGCACCACAGGGACGTCCTCCTCGTACAGCGAGCCCTCTCCGTACAGTGCCTCCGCGCGCACGACCGTCGCCTACGAAGGGACCTTGCGGGGTCGGCTAGAGGCCCTGCGGGAACTCATCGGGCTGTCCCGGGCGCGCCTCGACAGCGCGACGCTCGCGGAGGCCGGACAGGTGCTCGACGAGGCCGCGGCGCGTCGGAAGCTGTCCGACCGGCACACCGTCATCGCCCTCGCGGGTGCCACCGGCAGCGGCAAGTCGACGCTGTTCAACGCCCTGGCGGGCGTGACGATCTCGGAGACCGGCGTCCGCAGGCCGACCACCGCCGCCCCCATCGGATGCAGCTGGACGGACGGCGCCGCCCCGCTGCTCGACCGGCTCGGCATCCCCGGAAGGCTGCGCAGACGGCCCCTCCAGGGGCCCGACGCGCAGGCGCTGCAAGGCCTCGTCCTGGTCGATCTGCCCGACCACGACTCGGCGGCGGAGGACCACCGCGAGCACGTCGACCGGATCCTCGGCCTCGTGGACGCGGTGATCTGGGTCGTCGACCCCGAGAAGTACGCCGACGCGATGCTGCACGAGCGCTATCTGCGGCCCATGGCGGGACACGCCGAGGTCATGTTCATCGTGCTCAACCAGATGGACCGCCTCCCCGAGGACGCAGCCGACCTGGTCCTCGACGACCTGCGGCGCCTCCTCGACGAGGACGGCATCGCCCTCGGGGAGCACGGCGAACCGGGCGCCACGGTGCTCGCGCTGTCCGCCCTGACGGGAGACGGCGTCGGCGAGCTCCGCGAGTCGCTCAGCCAGTTCACGCGCGAGCGGGGAGCCGCCGCACGTCGCGTCGAGGCCGACCTGGACGCTGCTGCGGCCCGGCTGCGGCCGGTGTACGCCTCGGGCGTGGGGTCCGCCTCCGCGCGGGGCGCGATCGGCCTCAGCGAGGAGGCGCGCGACGAGTTCGCCGACCGGCTCGGGGAGGCGGTCGGCGCGGTCGCGGCGGGCCAGGCCGCCGAGCGTGCCTGGCGCCGGCACGCGGGCAAGGCCTGCTCCGCGCCCTGGCTGCGGCTGTGGCGCTGGTACGAGGCGAAGCGCTTCCCGCACCACACCGGCAAGCACGTGGTGCCGCCCCCGGTGGACAAGGAGGCGACGGCACGCGCGCGCGTGGAGCACGCCGTACGCACCGTTGCCGACGCGGCGGCGACCGGGCTGCCCACCCCCTGGGGACAGGCCGTCAGGGAGGCCGCCGCGCGCGGCGCCCAGGGGCTGCCCGAAGCACTCGACGAGCTGGCGCTGCGGGCTGCGCTGCCGGGCGGGCGGCCGCCACGTCCCGGGTGGTGGCCGGTCGCGGTCCTCGCCCAGGCCGCGATGACGCTGCTTCAGGTCGTCGGCGGGCTGTGGCTGGTGGGGCAGATCGTCGGGATCGCGGAGCCGAACCTGGGCGTGCCGGTGCTCCTGATGGTCCTGGGCATCGTCGGCGGCCCTCTCGTGGAGTGGGCCAGCCGGATGGCGGCGCGCGGTCCGGCACGGCGCTACGGCTTCGAGGCCGAGCGGCGGCTGCGGGAGGCCGCGGCCGGGTGCGGCCGGGCCCGGGTCCTCGATCCGGTGGCGGCGGAGCTGTTGCGGTACCGGGAGGTGCGGGAGCAGTACGTGCGGGTGGCTCAGCGGGGGTGAGCCACCGGCCCTCGGCCACCGGCCACCGGCCCTCGGCCTCCGAGGCTCGGCCTCCCGGTCCCGGGCCTCCGGCCCCCCCGAGCAGAGGCTTCCGGCCCCAGGGGGCTTACGGCCCCAGGGGGCTTCCGGCCAGGGCCTCCCCGTGGCGAGGGAAGCGGAAGTGCGTGTTCGGGTGACGGAGTTGTCCACAACCGGCCGGTAGAACACAGGTCTCAGCGGGCTCCGCACGGCGGGGTGCAGTCTGAGATCCGCAGTCGCCGCAGCCGGGCGGGACGAGCCCGTACGGCCGGGGACGTGGCAGACGAGGGAGGGGTCGGCATGAACGACACGATGGTGACGGTGGTGGGGAACGTGGCGACGACGCCGGTGTTCCGCGAGCTTCCGTCCGGGCCGGTGACGCGCTTCCGGATCGCCGTCACGTCGCGGCACTTCGATCGGGCACGGAACGCCTGGGCGGACGGGCACACCAATTTCTTCACGGTATGGGCCCGGCGCACCCTCGGCCTCAACGCGCAGAGCTCACTCTCCGTGGGCGAACCGGTCGTCGTGCGCGGGAGGTTGCGGGTGCGGGACGAGGAGCGCGGCGGACAGCACTGGCAGTCGGCGGACATCGACGCCCACACGATCGGACACGATCTCGCACGCGGTACGTCGGCGTTCCGGCGTGCGGGGAAACCGGCCCTTCACTCCCGGAAGGACCGAAGTACCGGGCCGGGGACCGCAGATGAGCCGGAGTTCGAACTTCCCGCACCGGGAGCGGCGGAAGAGGGGTCGGAGTTCGAACTTCCCAAACCGGGAGCTGCGGAAAAGGGGGCGGGGACGGCGGACGTTGAAGTTGAAGAGGGGGAAGGGGCGGAAGAGACCGAGCGGGAACAGGACGCCGTGCCGGTCGGGTGAAGTCACCGCACAGGTGCGGGGGTGCAGACATCGCGCATGCGGCGGATGAAGGCGCCGCACGAGTCAGGTGAAGACACCGCGCAAGTCGGGTGCAGGCGCCGCACAGTTCAGGTGGGTGCGGTGTGCGGAAGCCGCGCGAAGATCGAAGCGGAACCATTGATTTGTCGATATACCCAGCTCAGAAGGGGGGTTGTCGATAACAATTCCGATTCGGATCGGTTGCCGGACCGAACTCCTGGGAACCACGATGCGCCACATCCTTAGGATGCCGGGCGTGGCCCCGTGAGGCGGTAGAGGTCCAACGGGGCGATCGGCAGATGAATCTGCTCGGTTGAATCTGCTGGCGGGACCAGTCCCCCCATGTGAAGGGGTCCCGCCCGGAGGGGATTTCTGTGTTTTCTGCGTTCTCGGAGCGCCCTGCGGTCAAGGCGCTCGGCAAGTCGTCGCCGCGCGGCCGGTGTGCCGGGCGCCTCGCCGTCGCCGCGGCCGTGTCCGGGCTCGCCCTCGCCGGCCTGGCGGCACCCGCCATCGCGGCCACGGTGACGGACACCCCGCAGTACCGGGGCGGGGCGAGCGCCACCCTCACGGACCTGAAGACGTACGGCCAGGCGGTCATCCGGGAGGACGGCGTCAGTCGGCGCATACCCGCGGGCCTCTTCGAGATGTCCGTGGACAACGGCGGCACCCTGCAGACGTACTGCGTCGACGTGAACAACCCCACGCAGAAGGACGCGAAGTACCGGGAGACGCCCTGGCGCGGGACGTCCCTGCACGGCAACGCCCAGGCCGGCAAGATCCGCTGGATCCTCCAGCACTCCTACCCCCGGGTGAACGACCTGGCGCAGCTCGCGCGGAAGGCGGGCGCCAAGTCGCTCACCGCGGAGGCGGCCGCGGCGGGCACGCAGGTGGCGATCTGGCGGTACTCCGACAAGGCGGACGTGAAGGCTGTGGACCCGCGGGCCGAGAAGCTAGCGGACTACCTCCAGCGCAGCGCCCGCAGCAGTCCCGAGCCGAAGGCGTCGCTCACCCTGGAGCAGCCTGCCGTCGCCGGGCGCGCGGGCGAGCGCATCGGCCCGGTGACCGTGCGGACCGGCGCGGACGGCGTGACCGTCACACCGCCCGCGGACTCGGCGAGCGGTGTGCGGATCGTCGGTAAGGACGGCAAGCCGGTCAAGGCGGCGCGGGACGGCAGCAGGCTCTTCTTCGACGTGCCGAAGGGCAGCCCGGACGGCACGGCCGCCCTGGAGGTGCAGGCGTCCACGACCGTGCCCGTCGGGCGGGCCTTCACCTCGGAGACCCGCAGCCAGACGCAGATACTCGCGGGGTCCAGCGAGTCCACGGTGTCCGCGGGCGCGACCGCCCACTGGGCGCAGAAGGGCGCGATACCCGCGCTGTCCGCGGAGAAGAACTGCGCCGAGCGCGGCGTGGACATCACGGCGAGCAACAAGGGGGACGCCCCGTTCAGCTTCAGCCTGATGGGGGTCGAGCACACCATCGAGGCCGGTACGAAGCGGACGGTGACGATACCGCTGCAGGAGGACCAGGCCTACGACTTCACGATCACGGGGCCCGGTGGCTTCCAGAAGCGGTTCGCGGGGGTCCTCGACTGCAGGACCGAGGGCAGCGCGGTCGACGTCGGCGGCAAGGCGCAGCCCGCGCCCGCACCGAGCCCCGCCTCGGCCGGCGGGACCTCGGGGGGCGGCGACCTCGCGGAGACCGGCGGGTCGAACGCGACGCCTCTGATAGCGGGCATCGCGATCGTCATGGTCGTGGTCGGCGGCGGCGCGGTCTTCTTCCTCCGTAAGAAGAAGGACCCGGCGGCCCCGGCGGCAACGGCCCCGACCGCCCCGCCTGCCGAGTCTGCCTCGTCCGCCTCATCCCCCTCCGCACCCGAGGAGTGAGGCTCCTCATCGCCGTCCGAGGGGTGAGGCCTCGCGACCCCGTCCGAGGGGTGAGGCCTCGCGACCCCGTCCGAGGGGTGAGGCCTCGCGACCCCGTCCGAGGGGTGAGGCTCCTCGCCCCGTCCGAGGAGTGAGGCGCCATCCGAGGACTGAGACGCGCTCCGCCCCTCTGACGGCAGGTGACGGGCCGGTCACGGGTTTGCGCGGGGAAGGTCCAGGTAAGCGGCCCCAGGGCCTACTGGTTTCCTCCGGGAGGTGGCCGTCAGGCAAGATGGGGTGTATCTGCCCACACACTGATTGCCGGACGGTTCCTCTTGGCTGAGTACATCTACACCATGCGCAAGGCGCGCAAGGCGCACGGCGACAAGGTGATCCTCGACGATGTCACCTTGAACTTCCTGCCCGGCGCGAAGATCGGTGTCGTGGGTCCGAACGGCGCCGGCAAGTCCACGGTGCTCAAGATCATGGCGGGCATCGAGCAGCCGTCGAACGGTGACGCGTTCCTGTCGCCGGGCTACACGGTCGGCATGCTCCTGCAGGAGCCGCCGCTGGACGAGTCCAAGACGGTCCTGGAGAACGTGCAGGACGGCGCCGCTGAGATCATGGGCAAGCTCAAGCGGTTCAACGAGGTCGCCGAGCTGATGGCGACGGACTACTCCGACGCCCTCATGGAGGAGATGGGCAAGCTCCAGGAGGACCTCGACCACGCCAACGCGTGGGACCTGGACACCCAGCTCGAGCAGGCCATGGACGCCCTCGGCTGCCCGCCCGGCGACTGGGCGGTCACCAACCTCTCCGGTGGTGAGCGCCGCCGCGTCGCGCTGTGCAAGCTGCTCCTGGAGGCGCCCGACCTGCTGCTCCTCGACGAGCCCACCAACCACCTGGACGCCGAGTCCGTGCAGTGGCTGGAGCAGCACCTCGCGAAGTACCCCGGCACCGTCGTCGCCGTCACCCACGACCGGTACTTCCTGGACAACGTGGCCGAGTGGATCCTCGAGCTGGACCGCGGCCGCGCGCACCCCTACGAGGGCAACTACTCCACGTACCTGGACAAGAAGGCCACCCGCCTCAAGGTCGAGGGACAGAAGGACGCCAAGCGGGCGAAGCGTCTGAAGGAAGAGCTGGAGTGGGTCCGCTCCAACGCCAAGGGGCGGCAGGCCAAGTCCAAGGCGCGACTCTCCCGCTACGAGGAGATGGCAGCCGAGGCCGACAAGATGCGGAAGCTGGACTTCGAGGAGATCCAGATCCCGCCGGGCCCGCGCCTCGGCAACATCGTCGTCGAGGTCGAGAACCTCTCCAAGGCCTTCGGTGACAAGGTGCTCATCGACGACCTGTCGTTCACGCTGCCGCGCAACGGCATCGTGGGTGTCATCGGCCCGAACGGTGCCGGCAAGACCACGCTGTTCAAGATGATCCAGGGCCTGGAGACCCCGGACTCCGGCAACATCAAGGTCGGCGACACCGTCAAGATCTCCTACGTCGACCAGGGCCGCGCCAACATCGACCCCAAGAAGACGCTCTGGGCGGTCGTGTCGGACGAGCTGGACTACATCAACGTGGGCCAGGTCGAGATGCCCTCGCGCGCGTATGTCTCCGCGTTCGGCTTCAAGGGCCCGGACCAGCAGAAGCCCGCGGGTGTGCTCTCCGGCGGTGAGCGCAACCGGCTGAACCTGGCGCTGACCCTCAAGCAGGGCGGCAACCTGCTGCTCCTCGACGAGCCCACCAACGACCTCGACGTCGAGACGCTGTCGTCGCTCGAGAACGCGCTTCTGGAGTTCCCGGGCTGCGCGGTCGTGGTCTCCCACGACCGGTGGTTCCTCGACCGGGTCGCCACGCACATCCTCGCCTACGAGGGCGACTCCAAGTGGTTCTGGTTCGAGGGCAACTTCGAGTCGTACGAGAAGAACAAGATCGAGCGTCTCGGCCCGGACGCGGCCCGGCCGCACCGCGCCACGTACAAGAAGCTCACCCGGGGCTGACATGGCCCGTCACCTCTACAGCTGCCCACTGCGGTGGTCGGACATGGACGCCTTCGGGCACGTCAACAACGCCGTCTTCCTGCGGTACTTGGAAGAGGCGCGGATCGACTTCATGTTCCGGCTCTCGGCCGAGGACGACGGTCCCTCGTTCTCCGGCGGGTCCGTCGTGGCGCGTCACGAGATCGACTACCTGCGGCCGCTGGTGCACCGGCACGAGCCGGTGACCATCGAGTCGTGGGTCACGAAGATCGGTGCCGCCTCGCTGACGGTCTCGTACGAGATAAAGGACCCCGAGCCGGGCGGGCAGGTGTACGTGCGGGCCTCCACGGTCGTCGTGCCCTTCGATCTGAAGGCGCAGCGCCCGCGGCGGATCACCGCCCATGAGCGGGCCGTCCTCGAGCAGTACCGGCCCGAGAGCACCGTGGGCCCGGTGGCCGCCGCGGCGGTCCGGGGCGCGGGCGGTTCGGGGGCGCTCGTCGCATGACCGTGCGACTGCACCTGGTCGATGCCGGGGAGGCGGCGGATCTCGCCGCCTTCCTGGCCCGGCTGATCCATTACGACAAGGCGGCCGCGGTGCGGCTCCAGGCCACGGGCGACGCTCTCGCGGTGTTCGGACGGCCGCCGTCGTTCGAGGTGCTCGCGATCCGGACGGCGCGCCTCGCCAAGCCGTACGAGCACGGGCTCGACACCTCGCTGGACATCACCGTCTCCGCGGGGGAACTGCTGGAGAGCGTGGCGGACGCGGGGGAGTCCGTGGAGACGGCCGGTACCCTCGCCGTGCCCGCGGCTGTCACGGGGCCGCCCTGGGCGGGTGTGCTGCCGCCCAGGGGCGGGTGGCGGCAGGTGTCCGGGCTGCCCCCGATGGGGGACGTGCGGGAGCTCGTGAAGGCCGCTGTCGCCGAATTCCGGGCGCGGGTGGAGGAGTTGGCGCCCGACCGGCGGGTGCGGGCCGAACTCGACCGGGTGGGGCGGGAGATCTGGTCCCGGTGTGTGCCCGGGACCGAGGTGCCCGTGCGGGCCGCGCATGCCGCGCAGGCCCTGGGGTTCCTGCGCGGGGGCGCGCTCGACCTGCTGGCCGCCGGGCCCTGGCTGCGGTTGCGTACGTCCTACGGGTCCGTTGCCCTGCGTCGGGCGGGCGTCGCCGAGGGGCTCACCGTCACGCCCGCATGAGCGGCACCGAAGGCCGGGGGCGGTGCCCCCGGCCCCAAGCTCCACAGGGGCGGAAGCACCGGGGCTAGCCGGGGGTGTTCAGCATGGAGGCTGCCGCGTACGTGAGGTAGTTCCAGAGGATGCGCTCGTGTTCCTCGGAGAGGTTCAGGGTGTCGACGGCCGTGCGCATGTGCTTGAGCCAGGCGTCGTGGGCCTCCCTGTTGACCGTGAAGGGCGCGTGGCGCATGCGCAGGCGAGGGTGGCCGCGGTTGTCGCTGTAGGTGCGGGGGCCGCCCCAGTACTGCATCAGGAACAGCGCGAGGCGCTCCTCGGCCGGGCCCAGGTCCTCCTCCGGATACATCGGCCGGAGCAGCGGGTCCTCCGCGACTCCCTGGTAGAACACGTGCACCAGGCGCCTGAAGGTCTCCTCGCCGCCGACCTGTTCGTAGAAGGTCTGCTCCTGAAGCGTGCCGCGCGGGATCTCATTCACCCTTCCATGGTCTCAGACGCGCCGGACGAGGACGGAAGGCTTAGGACCACTCGCACAGGGCGGCCCCGGGCAGCACAGTAGAGGTATGGGTGCGCACGCTCCGCTCGATAGGGAACCCGACCCCGCGCAGGCCGCGGAGGCGCGGGCCGCGCTGGTGCGGGAGATCGAGGCCGGTGGCGCCTTCGAGGACGACCCGGCCTGGCGGGAGGTGTTCCAGGCGGTGCCGCGCCACCTCTTCGTGCCGTACTACTACGTGAGCTCGACCGGGGCGTACGAGCGGCTGTGGGGCGAGGACCCCGATCCGGTGCGGCGGGCGCGGTGGCTGCGCGGCGCGTACGCGGACGCGCCCCTCGCGACCCGGGTGCGGGACGGGGAACTGGTCTCCTCCAGCAGCCAGCCCTCGCTGATGGCCAGGATGCTGCTGGAGCTGGACGTCGGCGACGGCGCCCGGCACGACGTACTGGAGATCGGCGCGGGTACGGGCTACAACGCGGCGCTGCTCGCCCACCGGCTCGGCGACGAGCACGTCACGACCGTCGACCTCGACCCCGACATCACCGAGGCCGCGCGGCAGCACCTAAGGGCCGCCGGGTACCGGCCGGCCGTGGTCACCGGCGACGGCGCCGCGGGCTGCCCGCAGCGGGCGCCCTTCGACCGGATCATCGCGACCTGCGCGCTCGACGCGGTGCCCCGGGCCTGGCTCGCCCAGTGCCGCCCCGGCGCGCGGGTGCTCGCGCCGCTGGCGACCGGGCTCATCGCCCTGCGGGTCACGGACGCCGAGCACGCGGAGGGACGCTTCCTGCACACACCCGCGTACTTCGTGCCGCTGCGCGGCGGCAGCGGCCGGACACGGCCGGAGCAGCACATCGGCGGGCTGCCGCGCAGGGCGCTGCAGAGCGAACTGTTCCGGTTCCTGCTCGAACTCACGGCGGGCAGCCTCGACCCGTACGAGGCCCTGGCGCTGTGGCAGCGGGAGCGGCGGCCCGTACGGGAACGCTTCGGGGTCACCATCAGCGGACCGTACGAGTGGGCGTGGCTGGACGACCCCGAAGGGCCGTACGCCTGGCCGCTGTGACGGCGGTGACAGGTGTACGGCCCTTCGGGTCCCCCGTAGGGGCGTTCCCCCCGTAGGGGGTGGGTCGGATCGGGTCGGTCGCGGCGGACGGATCCGTCGCGGCGGGTGGTTCAGTCGCGGCGGACGGTGATCGTCGTCCAGGCGCCCACGTGCACCCGGTCGCCGTCCTGGAGCGGGACCGGGACGAAGGGCTGGATGGGCTCCTCGCCGCCGTTGACCGTGGTGCCGTTGGTCGAGTTCTGGTCGACGACCGCCCAGCCGCCGTCCGGCTGCTGGACCAGGACCGCGTGCTGGTGCGATACGCCCGGGTCCTCCGGCGGCACCGACAGGTCGATGTCGGGGGTGTCGCCGGTGGAGTGGCGGCGGCGGCCGATCGAGATCTGGTTGCCGATCAGCGGACGCTGCTGCTCCGGGGAGTACGCGGGCAGGTTCAGGCCCGCGGCCTCGGGGCCGCTGCGCTGCATCATCGCCATGAAGTACTCACGGTCGGGGCCGATGGTCGCCGTCCAGGTGCCGGGGCCCTGGGGCTGCGACGGTGGCTGCGACTGCTGCTGGCTGGGGGCGGGGCCGGGGTAGCCGTAGCCCTGCTGCGCCTGCTGCGCCTGCTGCGCCTGCTGTGGTGGGCCGTCGGGGCCGCCCTGGCCGGGAGCGCCAGGACCGCCGGGTCCGCCGGGACCACCAGGACTACCGGGTCCGCCAGGGCCGCCCTGGCCGGGGGCCGTTGTCGACGGGGGCGAGATCATCCAGTCGTCACCGACGCCGCCCCCGCCGCCGAAGGGCTGCGCGGACGGGCCGCCGGGGCCGCCCTGGCCGGGGCCGCCCTGGCCGGGCGGGCCCTGCGGGGCGCCGGTCTCCTGCGGGTACGCGGGCGGGGCCGGGGGGCCCTGCTGGTGGAAGGCCTGCGGGGCCCCGGGCGGGGTCGAGCCGGGTCCGCCCGGACCACCAGGACCGCCGGGACCGTTGGGGCCACCCGGGCCACCCGCGCCGCCGGTGTTGCCGCCGCCGTTGCCGAACGGAGGGATCGGCTCGGCCGGGCGGTTCACCTGGGAGGGCCGGGAGCCCTGGTAGTCGAGGCCGTCCTGACCCGGGCCGGGGCGGCCGGAGTCCGGAGCGGTGCCGGGGGCGCCGGGGCCGTTCGGGCCGCCGGGGCCACCTGGACCGCCGGAGCCGGGAGGGGGCGGACCCTGGTGGAACGGCTGGCCGGGCGCACCGGGACCGCCAGGCCCACCGGGGCCGGGGCCGTGTCCGCCAGGTCCACCGGGACCACCCGGGCCGGGACCGCCGGGGCCGCTGTGCCCACCGGGGCCGGGGCCGCCGGGACCGCCGGGACCAGGCCCATGGGGGCCGGGCCCGCCGAAGCCGGGACCACCCGGGCCGCCGGGGCCGGGGCCCTGCCCACCGGGACCGCCGGGGCCACCCGGGCCGGGACCGCCGGGGCCGCCGAAACCAGGACCACCAGGCCCGCCGGGCGCACCGGGACCGCTCGGGCCGCCGGGCCCTCCGTGGCCACCGGGACCACCGGGACCACCGGGACCGTACCCACCAGGCCCCCCGGGGCCGCCGGGCCCACCGGGTCCGGGCGTGGGCAGTGGCGGGTTGGGCGCGGCAGGGGTGTACGACGTGGCCGTACCCGTCAGGAAGTTCCAGCGGCACTCCTCGCAGAACGGCGCGTTGGCCTCGCGGGGCGTGCGGCACTGGGGGCAGAGCTCGGGCTCGCCGCCGCGGTCCGGGACCGCGGACAGGTGCGGGCGGCCGGGCTGGCCGGGGCCACCCGGGCCACCGTGCGGGCCGGGACCGCCGGGACCGCCGAAGCCGGGACCACCGGGGCCCCCGGGACCTCCGTGCGGACCGGGGCCACCAGGCTGTCCGGGACCCCCGGGGCCACCGGGACCCCCGTGCTGACCAGGGCCCCCGGGACCTCCGGGCCCACCGTGCTGACCAGGACCGCCAGACTGACCGGGACCTCCGGGCCCACCATGCTGACCGGGCCCAGGCTGACCAGGACCGCCAGGCTGACCGGGCCCACCGGGACCCCCAGGACCGCCGGGGCCACCGTGCTGACCAGGACCGCCAGGCTGACCGGGCGGCCCACCGTGCTGGCCCTGCTGGCCAGGCGCCGGCGGATAGCCGTACCCGGCGGCCGGAGGCGGCGGGGGAGGCGGTGGCGGTACGGCACCGGCCATGCGGTGACCGCAGACCTCGCACCAGTCGTCGGAACCCGACTGGTGTCCGTTCGGGCAGGTCGGCATGTCGGCGCTTCCCCCTCTCCTTCTCCGGCCCGAAGGCCGTGTGCACTGCTTGCTGTGGCGTTGGTGGTGTTGCCGCCGCGGGACCGGCGGGGCGTGCTACTTCTTCACGCGGACCGTCTTCGTCGAGCGCGTTTCGAGGGTCATCTCGTCGGCCTCGGCGACCCGCGCCTTCAATCGAACAGTACCTGTCGTGGCGTCGACCACGTCCACCACCTTAGAGAGGAGCTTGGCGGTGTCCTCGTTGCCGGAGGCGCTCGCGAGCTGAACGGCCCGGCCCAGTTTGGCCGTTGCGCCATCGAAGTCGCCCGATTTGCGGGCGTCAAGACCTTGTTGGATGACTTGTGCCAGTTCCGCCTGACCTGTGTAGTGCGCGACCTGCGGATTGATGGAGGTGGAGGCCGCCATGTCGTCCGTCCACACGGCCCTGACCAGGCCCTGCGACAGAGTCTGTACGGTGCCGTCCGCGGCCGGTACGACCAGTGAGACCCGGGCGGCGAGCATCTCCTGCCCGAGTTCGGCACCGGGAACGCGTACGCAGACGTGGTAGTCGCGGGACTCGTCGCCCCAGGAGCCGGTGGGGTAGTCGCCCGCGCGGGGCCCGGCCTCGGTGCGGCGGTCGGTCAACTCCTCCACCGTGGGCGCCACTTGCTTGACGAACATGATCTCCACGCCCATGGGTGTCCACAGCCGCAGGCTGACGTCGGCGACCTCCTTGCCCATGGCCGCCTCCATCATCTGTGTGAAGTCGGCGGAGAGACCGGCGGGGTCGGCGACGATGTCGGCGCTGCCGAGCAGCGCCGAGGCGATGCCTGTGACCTCTTTCACTTCCCAGTCGGTGCCGACGCCGCGGGCGTCACAGGTGAACCGGCCCGCGCAGGCGTCCAGGGAGGCGCGCAGATCCTCGGGTGACTCGTGTTCGTTGCGGCCGTCGGTGAGCAGGATGCCGTGCCGCACCGCGGACGCGCCGATGTCGGCGGAGGCGAGCAGCCGGTCGGCGAGGCGCAGCCAGGTGCCGATGGCGGTGCCGCCGCCCGAGCTGAGCTTGCGCAGCGCCTCCTTGGCCTGCGCGCGTGTCTGCGTGCCCGCGACGGCGAGCCGGCCCCCGCCGGGGTAGACCTCCTTCGCCACGTGGGTGCCGCCGATGACGGCGAAGTGGACTCCGTCGCGGACGGCGTCGATGGCGGCGGCCGTCGCGTCGCGGGCGCCGCGCATCTTCGTCGGCGGGTAGTCCATGGAACCCGAACAGTCGACCATGATCGCGACTGCGGCGTCCGGGCCCTCGGCCGCGGAGTACAGATGGGGCGCGCCGACCGCGGAGCCGATCGTGCCGCCGCCGGTCGAGGTGACCGTGGCGATCGCGTTGACCTCGCGGCCCCCCTCGGGCAGGTACTCGTTCTGGTACACGTCGACCGTGAACTGCGGCACGTTCGACTTGGAGAAAATGGCCATGGACGTTGCTCCCCCCTAGGACTTCTTCCACAGACCTCGTAAGACACCGATCTCGTGAGGCGCAGGCTTCGTGAGGCCGAAGCCTCGTGAAGCACAGGTCTCGTGAGGCATAGGTCTCGTGAGGCACAGGTCTCGTGAGGCACAGGTCTCGCGCCTGCCGCCGCGGCCCCCCGCCGCCCGCGCTAGGCCGATCCTGCCCCTTGCGGCGCGGCGGGGAACGGTACGACCGCCACTGTTACGTTGTCGTGGCCGCCGCCGTCGAGGGCGTGGCCGACGAGCACCCGGGCGCTGTGCAGCGGGCGCAGGGCGGCGTCGGCGGGTACGGCGCGGGCCATCTCCTCGGCTGCTTCCGCGTAGTTCCACAGGCCGTCGGTGCACACCACCACTACACCCGGACGGTCCGGTTTGAAAGAAGCGGTGTGCGGCTCCAGTTCGTAGGAGTCCGCGCCGAGCCAGCCGGTGATGGCGTGGGCCCGCTCGTCGGCGTAGGCCTCGGCCTCGTTCATCAGGCCCGCGGCGACCATCTGGGCGGCCCAGGAGTCGTCCTCCGTGAGGCGCACGGTCGGCCCGGTGCGGTCGACCGGCACCCAGTAGGCGCGGCTGTCGCCGACCCAGCCGACGACCAGCAGGCCGCCGGTGACGACGGCACCGACGAGGGTGCAGGCGGGGGCGTTCTGGTGCGGCTGGTGCTCGCGGGCCCCGTGCGGTTCCTCGGCGAGCGCGTTGACGGCCTCGGCGGCGGCGACGATCGCCTCGTGCATGGCCTGCTGCGGGTGCGTACCGCGCGGCAGGGACGCGTCGAGGGCGAGGCCGGCCGCCCGGGACGCGGCCATGGAGGCCTCGTCGGGCCTGGTCGCGGAGGAGACGCCGTCGCAGACGATGGCGACGACGGCGGGCGAGCCGTCCGGCAGCGCGGTCGAGGAGATCGTGAACGCGTCCTCGTTGCGGTGGTGCCTGAGGCCGCGGTCGCTGACGGCCGCGACGGCGTCGAGCTCCTGCTCCATGTGGTCCCGTTCGCGTGGCTGCGCGTGACCGCAGTTCTCGCAGTAGCCGTCCGGGGCGACGTGCCCGGAGCGGCAGGCGACGCAGAGCTTGGTGGCCGTGGTGGGCGCCGGCATCCCGGCCTCCGTTCCTTCGGCGGCGGGTGCTCCCGCGTTCACCGGTGCTCCCGCGTTGGCCGGTGCACCCATGGACTCGCCCGTGCGCGGGTCGGCGGGAGCGGGCAGGGGGTAGTCGTCCGGCGCGGCGTCGCCCGCGAGGCCGCCGCCCCCGAGGTCACCGCCCGCGGAGTCCGTGCCGGGCAGGTCCGCGGACCGGTGGGTCGGCGCCGGGACGTCGGAACTGTCCACCTCGGGCGCCACGGGCCACTCGGCAGGAGCGGGCCCCGGAACCGGAACCTGATCCGGAGCCGCGGCAGGCGCAGGCCCCGGAGGCATCCCGTTGATCGCGAGGGTGGGGCGGTCCACCGGCGGCTCGGGGACCGCCGAGAGGTCGTACCCGCACGCGCCGCAGAACAAGTCGCCCGACTCCAGGGGCTCCTCACAGCTGGGACACGTCGACAAGGCCGCCGGTTGGTGCATCTGCGACATCTTCACACCCACGTCCGAGGGCGGAAACGGTTTGCCCGTTCCACCAGTTCGATCCTTTCCTCGCCACCCTGTGCGAGCCGGGCCAGCGTTCGGTACGAACGTTCCAGACCGAACCTGAGGCCGCGCTCGTCCAGCTCGCTGCCGAGCAGCACGGCGCCGGAACGGCTACCGGAGTGGCTACCGGAGAGTACCCAGTCGAGCGCCGTGCCGAGGACTTCCGTCGACAGGCGCTCTCTGCGCACGGCGTCGAGACCGAAGCCCGCGAGCGCCTCCACCTGCCCCGCGGCGGCCGTCAGGTCGTCGAGGAACCGGGTCCCGGGCCCGGCCTCCGTGTCGAACCTCATACGCTGCCGCAGCCGCGACCGCACTGCCGCGACCCGCGCCGCGGTGTAGTGGATCGAGGACTCCGGCACCGACTCCAGGGTGCGCACGGCGTCGCTCCTGTCGCCCGCGGCGAGCTGCACCCGGGCGAGCCCGAACGCGGCGCTGACGTAGCTCGGGTCCGTCGCCCACACCAGGCGGTAGTACTCGGCGGCGTTGTCCAACTGGCCGAGCACCTCCGCGCAGACGCCGAGGGCGAGCTTGGGCGCGGGCTCGCCGGGGAACGCGTCGTACACCGCGTCGAAGGAGAGCGCGGCGATCTCGTGATCGCCGGTGGTGAGCGAGGCGACGCCCCGGTACCAGATCACCCGCCAGTCGTCGTGGTGGTCTATCTCCAGGGACTCCAGGGCCTTGGCGGCCGCGGCGGGTTCGGCCATGGTGAGGCGGGCGCGCAGCTCGCGCAGGCGCAGCTCGGGGGAGGCGGCGGGCGCGGCCCCGAGCGCGGCGATCAGCTCGCTGCCCGTGGAGTCCACGAGCCCGGCGAGGAAACCGGCGTTGGGGTCGCCCGGGTCGACCCGGGGCACGGGCAGCGCGAGCGCCGCCGCCGCGGCGTCCAGCGGACGCACCATGGCCACGGGTGCGGCCCTGGAGGCCCCGCCCTCACCGGCCCCGATGGCCCCCACGGCCCCCAAGGCCCCCACAGTTCCTCCGGACCCTCCGGACCCACCGGAACCGGCAGCTCCACCGGCCCCGACGACCGGGCCCGCCGCACCGCCGCCCGGCAGCGCACCGCCCGGCAGCCCACCGCCCGACAGCGCACCATTCCCGGACGACGCCTCCCCGGGCGCCGGGAACCCCAGCGCGTTCGCGGCTCCCCGCCCCGGCAGCGCGGTGCCGCCGGGCGCACCGGAACCGGCCCGCGCCCCCGCACCGGCCCGCTTGCCGAGCAGCCCGCGCGCCCCGAAGAGCGACACCTCGCCCGCGAGCTCCGCGAACAACTCGGTGTCCGTGACCTTCACTTCGGGCCCGAACAGCGTGGACAGGGCGGGCCGCGGCCGGCCGCTCTGCACCGCGACGACCTCCCGCAGGACGCCGGTGAGCTGCTCGGCCATCTCCTGAGCGGAGGAGAACCTGCGGGCCGGGTCGGGGTCCGTGGCGCGCACGAGGAGCCGGTAGAACGACTCGTACGTGCGGAAGACCTCGATGTTGTCGGGGTCGGGCAGGGAGTCCGCGAAGACGTTCGTGTACCCCTGGAAGTCGAAGGTGAGCACGGCCAGGGTGCGGGCGACCGTATAGAGGTCGGACGCCACGGACGGGCCGACCTCGGCGACCTCCGGGGCCTGGTAGCCGACGGTGCCGTAGATCGCCGACTCGTCGTCGTCCATGCGGCGGACCGCGCCCATGTCGATGAGCTTGAGCTGGTCCTCGGTCTGGATGGCGTTGTCGACCTTGAAGTCGCAGTACAGCAGGTTGCGGCTGTGCAGATGGCCGAGGGCCTCCAGGGCCTCGATGCCGTACGCGCAGGCCTGCTCCACCGGCAGCGGATCGCGCTTGCCCGTCGCGGTGCGGCGGCCGTTGGCGATCTCCTTGAGGGACTTGCCGCCGACGTACTCCATGACGATGTAGCCGTCCATGGAGCCCGTGCGCTGGTCCAGGTGCTCGACGAAGTTGTAGATGCGGACGATGTTGGCGTGCTCGATCTCGGCGAGGAAGCGCCGCTCGGAGATCGCGGCGGCCATGGCGTCCTGGTCGCCGGTGTCGAGGAGGCCCTTGAGGACCACCCAGCGGTCGGACACCGCGCGGTCCACGGCGAGGTACACCCAGCCGAGCCCGCCGTGCGCGAGGCAGCCCACGACCTCGTACTGGCCGTGCACGATGTCGCCCGGGTTCAGCTTCGGCACGAACGAGTACGGGTGGCCGCACTTGGTGCAGAAGCCCTCCGTGCGCCCCGGGCGGTCGCCGCGGGCGCGCCCCACCGGCGCGCCGCAGTCGGAGCGGGAGCAGAACCGCTTCCTCTCGGGGACCTCGGGCTTCTCCTGGACCGCGCCGCGCGGGTCGGGGCGGGGCACCTGCGGTACGGAGACCAGGCCGACGCCGAGCGCGCTGCGGCCGGAGGAGGCCGCCGCCGAACCGGAGCTGCGCACCGAGACCGAACGCGCCGACGTGCTGCCCGACTTGCCCGACAGGGCGCGCGAGAGCCGCCCCGAGACGGAGCGGCGCGACGAGGCGGACCGGGTGGAACGCGTGCTGCCGCGGGTGCCGACGCTCGCCGAACCGCGTGCGCTGCGCCCGCTGCGGCCGCTCCTCCCGCTGCGCCCGCCGACCGTGATGCCGGTCGCCGGGGAGCCCACCATGCCGCTCGCCGACACCACCGGGGCGAGGCCGCAGGTGTCGCAGTACATCTCGCCGCCGCCCACGTCCTCGTACGAACCCGTGCACTGGGGCCGCTGACAGGGCTGCTGTCCGCCGGGCTGCTCACTCATGCTTCCCCCCTCCGGTCGGTGGGCCCGCCCTGCTGCGGAACCCTTTGTGCAAGGGCGTCGGCCGCCGCCTGCTGATAGCGCAGGACCGCCTGCTCGGCCACGCGCAGGTCGCAGGGCGCGCTCCAGAGCATGCGGCGCGCCGCGTCGTACCGCTCGATCAGGAACGGGTCCTCGGCCAGGCCGTGCCGGGCGACCTTCGCCTTGTACGCGTCGAGCCGGCCGCGCAGCTCGGCGCGGACGGCGAGCGGCGCGGTCACCGCCGTCAACGACTCACGGGCGCGAAGCAGTTCGTCCTCGGCCTTCTCCTCCAGGGATTCGAGGAGCGGGGAGAGGCGGTGCCACTGGGCGTTCCTGCGGTAGTCGGCGGCCATCGCGAGCTGCTCCTGAAGCGCTGTGGGCGGTCCGGAGACCGCGGGCACCTCGGAGGCGGCGATCTTCGCGAGCACCTCGCCGCGCGCGGAGCGGGCCTCGGCGAGCGTGCGGTCCGCCCGTGACAGCACGTCGCGCAGCCTGCCGAGGCGGGCCTCCGCGTCCTGGCGGACCGTGAGCACGGCGTCGATCTCGCGGCGCACGTCCTCCAGGGCGCGGGCCGCGTGGTCGTAGCGGTCGGTGCCCGGGCGGCCGCCGCCCGGCGCCGAACTGCCCTGCGCGGGCTGCCAGAACGCCAGCGGGTCGGAGACCACCTGCTCCCGCAGGGCCGCCAGCTCGCGAGTGATGCGCTCCAGGTCGTCGCCCGAGGGGTGCTCCCCGGGGCGCACGCCCACCGAGTGCGCGAGCCTGCGCGTGCGCTGGAGTTCGGCGGCGAGCAGGTCGATGCGGGCGGGCAGCGCCGACCACACGGCGTCGGCGGCGACGACCATGTCCAGGGAGTGCGCGTACAGGTCGTTCATGCGGGTGACGAGCTCTTCGAGGGTGAAGTGCTCGGTGAGCTTCGCGGGACCCGTGATGGACGGCGCCGCGCCGGACGCCGAGCCGCCCGCGACGGTGACGCTCTGCCCGCGGAGCAGCCGCGTCAGCTCCTGGAGGTCCTCGCGGTTGGGCCAGCGCCTGCGCTCGCGGACCTCCCGTGCGGTGCGCAGCGTGCCCGCGTACGCGTCGAAGTACGTCCACAGGAGCGCGATCTGGCGTTCGGCGGCGAGCCAGCGCTCCTGGGTGGTGCCGGTGAGCTTCGCGCCTTCGAGGAGGCGGCGGCCCGCGTGGTCCTGGAGGGCGAGGAGCGACGTCTCGATCGCCTCGTGCTCGGCGTCGAGCCGCACCAGCGCACGGTCCACCTCGTCCCGGTCCATCACGGAGCCGGGGGGTCCCGCGACGCTCATCGATCACCTCTCCGCTCTGCGTTGTCCTTGTTCGGCTCTCGTCGTCGGGCACTCGCCGTCCGGCACTCGTCCCGCGTACGCGTCCTCAGTCCTTGTACGTGGGCTTCGGCGGGCCCGCCGACTTGCCGAGGTCGGCGGCGAGCCAGGCGTCGTACGAGGCCTGCCAGCCGTTCTTCTTGTCGTTGCGGAAGTCGTCGAGCACCGCGTTCACCCGCCGCACCAGGTCGTCGGCGTCCTTCTTCATCGCCACGCCGTAGTACTCCGTGGTGAAGGGCTTCTTGCCCTTCAGCTCCACCGTCGGGTCCTGGGCGGCCTGGCCGGCGGCGAGCGCGCTGTCCGTGACGATCGCGTCCACCTCACCGAGCTGAAGCCTTACCAGGCAGTCGAGTTGATTGGGCACCGTGGTCTTGATGTCGGCACCGAAGCTGTTCTCCTTGAGCGCGGCCTCCGCCGTGGAACCGGCGGCGGAGCAGACCTTCTTGCCCTTGAGGGAGTCGTCGTACCCGGTGATGTCGGACGACTTCGGGGCGAGGACCTGCTGGCCGGTCTCGAAGTAGGCGGTGGAGAAGGCGACGTCCTTGATGCGGTCGCAGTTGATCGTCATCGTGCGGACGACCATGTCGACCTGGCCGCTCTGGATCGCGGGGATGCGCTGGTTGGTGGGGATGGCGCGGAACACCACGGCGTCGCGGTCGCCGAGCAGCCGCTCCGCGATCTCGCGCGCCAGGTCGATGTCGAAGCCCTCCAGCGTGCCGACGCCCTTGTTCGGGTCGCGGTAGCCCCAGCGGTAGCTGTTCTGGTCGACGCCGACGACGAGCTTCTTGACCTTGCGCTGCTTGATCTTCTCCAGCGTCGGCCCGTCCTTCGTGTCGGGCCGCAGGCTGCGCTCGGGGGCCTCGCACTCGTCCGCGCGGGCGGGCGCGGCCTGCGTCACCGCGTCGCCCTCGCGCGATCCCGTCCCGGTGCCCCGGCCGTCGTCGCCGCGCCACTGCGGCAGGGCCAGGACGAGCGCGGCCGCGAGGAGGCAGGCGAACGCCATGGTGGCCACCCCGCCCCAGCCGCGCAGGGCCGCGACGCCACCCTGACGGCGCGCCTCGCCGCCGTGCCGTCCGCTGTTCTCAGGTCGCGTCCGCATGGTCCGCGCGCCCCCTATCACCGGTACTCCGAAAGCCTGCGGCCGATGCCGAGCACGGCGGCGGTCGCGCCGAGCACCGCGAGGACGGCGACCCCCACCGGCAGGCCCGCCATGGCGCCCTTGCCGTCCTCGGCGGCGCGCTGGAACTCGCCCTGCTCGTGCGCGAGCGCGGCGTCGAGGGCCGCGTCCACGTTGTCGAAGGACTCACCGGTCGGCTCGGCGCCGGCGGCGCCTATGACCTTGTCGAGCGCGCCCTCGTAGTCCCCCGAGTCGTCGCTCGTGCGGGCCGACTTGTGGCGGTCCTTCCACTCGGTCACGTTGTCCGCGGCCGCCTTCAGCGGGGTCCTGCCCGCGTCGTCGTCGGCCAGGTCCGCCGCCTCGCCGAGGAGTCCGCCGGTGCCCCGCGCGCCCGCGAGCCGCTTCATCTGCTGCTGATAGGCGACGTCGAACTTGTCCTTCGTGGCGCTGCCCACGGCCACGGTCTCCGCGCCCCTGCTGACCAGGGTCAGGTTCTCGTTGCCGCGGGCCTTCAGGGAGCTGATGCGGGCGTCGTTGAGCACGTTCAGGGACTTCACTCCGCGGTCGTACGACTCGTTCAGGCCGGAGCGGGCGAAGGCGTGCCCCGCAAGGAGCCACAGGAGCGCCACCGCGGCGGCCGTGGTGGCGGCGAGCAGGCCCGTGTTGAACACCCGGTTCGTACGGCGGTAGTTGCGGTGCTGGGCGAAGCCGAGCGCCGCCAGGGCGACGACGCCGAGGGCGATGGCGGCCCAGGGGTAGGGCTCGGCCTCGGCGTAGTCGTCGGCCAGGCGGGCGTTCTCCGCCTTGTAGAGCTTCTCGGCGGCCGGGAGCATCCGGGTCTGCATCGTGTCGTTCGCGTACCGCAGATAGGCGCCGCCCAGGGGCAGGCCCTGGCGGTTGTTGGCGCGGGCGCGCTCGATCAGGGCCGTGTACTGGGGGAGGAGCGTGTTCAGGCGGCTCACGGAGGCCGCCGACGAGGAGTCGGAGCCCGCGTTCGACGCGGCCGTCGCGAGTTTCTCGCCGGCCCGGTCGATGTCGCGCTGGTAGCGCTCGCGGACCTTCGCGGGTTCCTGGCCGCCTGCCAGGAAGCCGCTGGACGCCGCCGTGTTGGCGTCCGCCAGGGAGCGGTAGATGGCCGCGGCGTCGTTGCTCAGGGGCTGGCTGCGGTTCAGGACGCGGTCCGCGGCGTCCGCGCGGGTGGCCGTCTGCCAGGTGGTGACCGCGCCGAACGCGAGGAGCAGGGCCGCGAGGATCGCGCCGATGGCGCGGAGCCTGCCCGGTTCCGTCGTCGCCGCCGCGCGCAGGCGGTCCATGCCTTCGGCCCATGCCGTGCTTCTCGCGGGCGTGGGCGCCTGTCGTCCGGGTGTTCGCCCCTGCTGGGGCGGGAGCTGTGGACGGGTCGGCGCGGGTGTCTGCGGTGGTGCCTGTGGTGGGTGTGTCACCTGACCTTGACCTCCCCCTTGGTCTTCGGACTGGCCTTCCTTCCGGGCCGGGCCCCGGTGGCGGCGGAAGTGGTTCTCGGCCGCAAGTATCGCCGCCCGGACTGACATCCGCACAGGCCTTGACTGGATCTTGTACGGATTGGCCCCCCACCGGGCATCTTTGAACACGCTGCGCAGGGGTGTTCGGTTCCGTGGGGGGCTGTTCGGCTCGGCGGCTCGGCGGCTCGGTCCTTCGCGGGGCGCCCCGGTCCCGCCCCTTCTCCGATCCCGGGGCTCCGCCCCGGACCCCGTATCGGCGCTCCGCGCCTCGTCCTCAAACGCCGGACGGGCTGAAATCGCGCTCCGCGCTCGTCCTCAAACGCCGGACGGGCTTCAACTTCCCCGGGACCTCCCCGGGCCGGGCTGGGGTGCCCCGGCGGGGCATGGGGGCGGGCGGGTGGGAAAAGCCTGTCCGGCGATTGAGGACAAGCGCGTCAGCGCGGTGGAAGGGCGGGCGGGTGGGGGAGAGAAGAAGCCCGTCCGGCGTTCTAGGACGAGGCGCGGCAGCGCGACGGCAGGGTGAGGGAGGGTCAGGGGCGGCTGGCCGCAGGGGTGTAGTGGGTGCGGGCGCGGGCGTACGCGGTTGCCGGGGCGGCTGTCTCGTCGAGGCCGAGCAGGATGGCCCCGAGCACGGGGGGTTCCGTGACCACGCGGGGCACGGCCTTGGGCGCGCGCTCGGCGAGCCGCGCCCGGACACCGTCGTCCAGGCGCCGGTGCCGGGCGGCCAGGACACTGCCGCCGAGCAGCACGGGCGCGGTCTCGTCCAGGAGACCGAGCCGGTCGAGGGCGACCGTCGACATGGCGACGACCTCCTCGGCCATGCGGTCGACCAGGGAACAGGCGACGGGGTCGCCGTCCGCGGCCACCGCGAACAGGACGGGCGTCAGTTCGTGCTGCCGGGCGGTGGGGATGTCGCCCAGGTGCAGCGCCTCGATGAGCGCGTACATCGTGGGCAGGCCGAAGTGGGCGGGGAGCGCGCCCATGAGGGCGGTGGGCCCGCCGCGGCCGTCCTCCGCGCGGGCGGCGTGCCACAGCGCCTCCAGGGCGAGGCCCCCGCCCCCGCCCCAGTCCCCGGAGATCTTCCCGATCGCGGGGAACCGGGCGGTCCGCCCGTCGGGCAGCATGCCCACGCAGTTGACGCCCGCGCCGCACACCACGGCGACGCCGCGCGGCTCGGCGTCCTCGACGAGGCCCGCGCGGAGTATCGCGAAGGTGTCGTTGCGCACGTCGACGCTGTCGCTCCAGCCGCGCCGCCGTACCGCTTCCGCGTACTGCCGTTCCTCCACGGGCAGGTCGGCGTTGGCCAGGCACGCGGAGACGTGCCCGATCACGGGGGTGCCCGCCTCGGCGAGCGCGCGGGAGACCGCCTCCGCGAGGACGTCCACCGCCGGTTCGAGGCCGGCCTGCGGGGGCTGGAACCCGCCCCCGCGGGCCGTGCCGACGACCTGCCCCTCGGCCGTGACGACCGCGACGTCGGTCTTGCTGTTGCCCGCGTCGATGGCGAGCAGTGCCCCGGACGCCGCGGGGCCGGTGCCGTGCGGAGTGCTCAGGCCCACGCGAGGTGCTCCCGGTTGTGTGCGATCAGCTTGTCCGTGAGCTGCTCCGCGTACGCGTACTGGCCCACCAGGGGGTGGGCGAGCAGTGCCTTGAAGACGCGGTCGCGGCCGCCGTGCAGGGCGGCGTGCAGCGCGAGATCCTCGTACGCGGTGACGTTCGCGATCAGGCCCGAGAACAGCGGGTCCAGGGACGGGACGGCGAGCGGGGTCGTGCCCGTGGCGTCCACGGACGCCTGGACCTCGATCACCGCGTCGTCGGGGAGGAAGGGGAGGGTGCCGTTGTTGTACGTGTTGACCACCTGGTACGGGCTTCCGCCGCCGCCGAGGAGGGAGGCGGCCAGGTCGACCGCCGCCTCCGAGTAGAACGCTCCACCGCGCTTGGCGAGCAGGTCCGGCTTCTCGTCCAGGGACGGGTCGCCGTACATCTCCAGGAGTTCCTTCTCCATCGCGGCGACTTCCGCGGCGCGCGACGGCTTGGTGCGCAGCTCCTCCACCACGGCGTCGTGCTGGTAGAAGTAGCGCAGGTAGTAGGAGGGGACGACGCCGAGGCGGTCCACGATCGCCTGCGGCATGCGCAGGTCCTCGGCGACGGCCTCGCCGTGCTCGGCGAGCAGCCGGGGCAGGACGTTCTCGCCGTCGGGGCCGCCGAGGCGCACGCCCGTCTCCCACGTGAGGTGGTTGAGGCCGACGTGGTCCAGGTGGATCCGGGCCGGGTCCACGCCCAGGTGCGCGGCGAACTTCCGCTGGAAGCCGATCGCGACGTTGCACAGGCCGACGGCCTTGTGACCGGCCTGGAGGAGGGCGCGGGTGACGATGCCCACGGGGTTGGTGAAGTCGATGATCCACGCGTTCGGGTTGGTGCGGCGGACGCGTTCGGCGATGTCGAGGACGACGGGGACCGTGCGCAGGGCCTTGGCGAGGCCGCCCGCGCCGGTGGTCTCCTGGCCGACGCAGCCGCAGTCGAGCGGCCACGTCTCGTCCTGCTGGCGGGCCGCCTGGCCGCCGACGCGCAGCTGGAGCAGGACCGCGTCGGCGTCGGCGACGCCCGCGTCCACGTCGGAGGTGGTGACGATCCTGCCGGGGTGGCCCTGCTTGGCGAAGATGCGGCGGGCGAGGCCGCCGACCAGCTCCAGGCGGTCGGCCGCCGGGTCGACGAGGACGAGTTCCTCGATCGGCAGGGTGTCCCTCAACCGCGCGAATCCGTCGATGAGTTCGGGTGTGTAGGTCGAGCCTCCGCCGACCACTGCGAGCTTCATTGCTGAATCAGCCCTTTACTCCGGTGAGGGTGACGCCTTCGACGAAGGCCTTCTGTGCGAAGAAGAAGATGACGATGACCGGAGCCATGACCAGGAGCGTCGCCGCCATGGTCATGTTCCAGTTCACCATGTGGGCGCTCTTGAAGGACTCAAGGCCGTAGCTGAGGGTCCAGGACGTCGGGTCCTGGGCCGCGTAGATCTGCGGACCGAAGTAGTCGTTCCAGCAGTAGAAGAACTGGAAGAGGGCGATCGCCGCGATGCCGGGCTTGGCCATCGGCACGATGATCGTCAGGAGCGTCCTGAACTCGCCGCAGCCGTCGACGCGCGCCGACTCGATGTACTCCTTGGGGATGGTCAGGAGGAACTGCCGAAGGAGGAAGATCGAGTACGCGTCGCCGAACGCCATCGGGATGATCAGCGGCCACAGCGTGCCCGACAGGTGGAACTGCTGGGCCCACACCAGGTACATCGGGATCACGATGACCTGCGGCGGCAGCATCATCGTGGAGATGACGAGCAGCATCGCGGTGCGCCGGCCGCGGAAGCGGAACTTGGCGAGCGCGTAGGCGACGGGGATCGCCGAGCACACCGTGAAGAGGGTGCCGAGGCCCGCGTACATCAGGGAGTTGCGCCACCAGGTGAGGAAGCCGTCGGTCTCGAAGACGGCCTTGTAGTTCTCCCAGTGCCAGGAGGACGGCCACAGGTCGCCGCTCATCGCCTGCGAGTCGCTCATCACCGAGGTGAGGAAGACGAAGACGAAGGGGAGGACGAACAGGAGCGCGACCGCTATGGCGACGCTGTGCACGGCGATCCAGTGCAGGACGCGCTTGCGGCGGGCGCGGGCGGCCTCGGGGCCGCGCGGCTCGACGGGTGCCGCGGTGGCGGCCCGCGCGGCGGGCGTGCCGGGGAGTGTCGTGGAAGTCATGGTGGGATCAGTCCTCCGCCGAGAGCAGGCCCGAGCGCTTGCGCATAAGGAGCATCGTCACGGCCATGGCGATGGCGAAGAGCACGAGCGAGAGCACGCACGCCGCACCGGTGTTGAAGTTCTGGAAGCCCATCGAGTAGACGAGCTGGGGCACGGTGAGGGTGGAGTGGTCCGGATAGCCGGGCTGAATCACCGTGCCGGGGCCGATGGAGACACCGGAGGCGATCTTTCCGGCGACCAGGGCCTGGGTGTAGTACTGCATGGTCTGGACGACGCCGGTGACCACCGCGAACATCACGATCGGGGTGATCGAGGGCCAGGTGACGTACCGGAACTTCGCCCAGGCGCCCGCGCCGTCCAGGTCGGCCGCCTCGTACTGCTCCTTGGGGACGTCGAGCAGCGCCGCCATGAAGATCACCATCAGGTCGCCGATGCCCCACAGGGACAGCATCACGAGGGACGGTTTCGCCCAGGTCGGGTCGTTGAACCAGGTGGGGGCGGTGATGCCGATCTTGGAGAGGATCTCGTTGACCGGTCCGGTGCCGGGGTTGAGCAGGAACACGAAGGCGACCGTGGCCGCCACCGGCGGGGCGAGGTAGGGCAGGTAGAAGGCGGTGCGGAAGAACCCGACGCCGCTCTTCAGCTTCGTCACGAGCAGCCCGAGCGAGAGCCCGAAGACCACGCGCAGCGCCACCATCACCACGACCAGCCACAGCGTGTTCCACAGGGCGGGGCCGAACAGCGGCATCTGCTCGAACACGTACCGCCAGTTCTTCAGGCCCACGAAGGTGGGCTCCTTGATCTGGTTGTAGTGCATGAACGAGAAGTAGACGGTGGCGATCAGCGGATAGAGGAAGAAGACGCTGAAGCCGATCAGCCAGGGGGAGAGGAACCCGAGCACGCGCAGTCTGCGGCGTGCGGGGGTGGACAGGGACAGGGCCATGGCGGGGCGCTCCTCAGTTCTCTGCCTGGAGGTTGTCGGCGTCGATCTGGTCGTCGAGCTTCTTCAGGCCCTTGCGCAGGTCCTTCACCCGTCCGGCCTCGACTCCGTACGAGAAGTCCTGGAGCGAGACGACGTACGCGCCGCCGTTGGTGGAGGGCGGGAGCGCCTGGCTGTACTGGTTCTCCAGGATCTTGAAGAAGGTGCGGAACCTGGGGTCGGCGTCCAGCTTCGGGGACTTCAGGGCCTCGAACGTCGAGGGCACGTTGTGGATGGCGTTGGCGAACTCGACGACCTGGTCGGTGTCGGCTGTCAGGAACCTGACCAGCTCCCAGGCGGCGTTCTGGTGCTTGCTGCTGTGCGCGATGCCCGCGACGGTGCCCGTGATGAAGCCCTTGCCGTAGGTGTCGGCCCGGTCGTCGGGCACCGGCAGCGGCGCCACGCCCCAGTCGAACTTCGCCTTGGCCTCGTCCAGCATCAGGCCGCGCCACTCGCCGTCCAGGTGCATGGCGAGCTTCTGGGTGAGGAAGGCGTTCTGGCTGGACATCTCGTCGCCGAAGGTGGTGCGGAACTTCTCCAGGGCGTCGTAGCCGCCCTGGGCCCGCACCAGTTCACCGGCGGCCTTGAAGAACTCGTACGAGCCGGGCTCGTCGGCGAGGCGGGCCTTGCCGTCGGCGCCGAAGTACTGGGGGCTCCACTGCGCGAACATCCGGTCGGGGCTGTTCTGGTAGAGCCGGAAGTTGGGCATGAAGCCGACGCGCCGGTACGAGTCCTTGCCCTTGCGCACGGTCAGCTTCTTCGCGGCGGCCGTGAACTCCGACATGGTGCGGGGCGGACGGGCGATGCCCGCCTCCTTGAAGGCGTCCTTGTTGTAGTACATGCCGAACGCGTCGGCGAGGAGCGGCAGCGCGCACTGGGTGCCCTTGTAGCTCGTGTAGTCGAGCAGCGTCTTGGGGAACGTCTTCTTCTTGTCGAGCCCGGTCTTCTTCATGAAGGGGTCGAGGTTCACCCACATGCCGGAGTCGCAGTACTGGCCGACGTTGTTCGTGGTGAACGACGTCACCACGTCGGGGGCCTCGCCGCCGCCCGCCCTGAGGGCCTGGTTGATGGTCTCGTCGGTGACGTTGCCGGTGGCCTTGACCTTGATGTTCGGGTGCTGCTCCTCGAACCGGTCGATGCTGTCGTTGATCGCCTCGACCTCGCTGGGCGCCGCCCAGCCGTGCCAGAACTTCAGCGTCACCGGCTTGGTGGGGTCGTCGTCGGCACTGCCGGTGCTCGGGTTGGCGCAGCCGGACAGGAGCAGTCCGGCGGCGGCCAGCACGACCGGCACGGCGGGCACGCGGGTGCGGCGTATGCGCCATCGCGGCATGGCGGACTTCCTTTGCGGGAGGGGGAGTATCCGGGGGAGGGGGACGTGTCCAGGGACCGGGGGACCGGGGGAGGGTGGCGTGTCCAGGGACCGGGAGGGGGCCGCTCAGGCCGTGTCGAAGAGGGTGTCGCGGGCCTGGGTGAGGGCGGTGCGGAGCGCGCCGGTGAGGATGGGGTCGCCATCCAGTTCGCTGATCCGGAGCAGTGGGCGGGGCAGGGCGAGCCCCGTCATCTCCTCCTTGACGCGCAGCCGCAGCTTCTCGCCGCCCGCCTGGGCCACCTGGCCGGACATGACGACGAGTTCGGGGTCGACGACCGCGACGACGGCGGCGAGGCCGCCGGCGATGTGCCGGGCCAGGTCGTCGAGCACGGCCGGGTCGGCGAGGGCGTCGGGGATGGACTTGCCGCCCGCGCGCTCGCGGATCACGGCGCCGGCGACGAGGCTCTCGAAGCCGCCCCGGTACGAGCCGGGGGCGCCGGTCGGGGCGCCGCGCAGCAGGGGGGCGCCGGGAACCGGCATGTAGCCGATCTCGCCCGCGCCGCCGGTCGCCCCGCGCAGCAGCGTCCCGCCCAGCACGATCGCCGCGCCCACGCCCTCGTCCAGCCAGGCGAGCACGAAGTCGTCGTGGTCCTGGGCGGCGCCCTCGTACTGCTCGGCGATGGCGGCGAGGTTCACGTCGTTCTCGATGGTCACCGGGGTGCCGAGGACTTCCGCGAGCTCGTCGCGGAGCGTGCGGGAGTGCCAGCCCGGCAGGTGCGGGGCGTAGCGGAGCTGGCCCGTGCGCGGGTCGATGGCACCGGGGGTGCCGATGACGGTGGCCCGCAGGTCGTCGTGGCCGAGCCCCCCGGCCTCGGCGAGCGCCCCGTCGACGGCCTCCGCGACCAGCTGCGCGGTGCGGTTGCGTACGTCCTCGGCGACCGCGTCCGCCTCGATGCGGAAGCGGCCCACCTCGCGGCCGGTGATGTCGGCCACCAGGGCGCTGAGCCCGAAGGGGTCCGCCGACAGCGCCGCCACGTGGCCGACCGAGGGGTCGATCTCGTACAGCGCCGCGTTCGGCCCCGGCCTGCCGCTCTGCCTCCCGGTGGTCCGGACGAGGCCCCCCGCCTCCAGGCGGCTCAGCAACTGCGAGGTCGTCGGCTTCGACAGCCCCGTCAGCTCACCGATGCGGGTACGGGTCAGTGGCCCGTGGGCGGCGAGGAGGTCGAGGGCGGCGCGGTCGTTCATGGCCCGCAGTACGCGGGGTGTCCCCGGGGTTCCCGGGGACACGGGGGTTCCCGGAGCTCCCGGCGCGCCGGGGGGCCCGCTGGGTGGGGTGGATCCTGCCATCGCTGTTCGACACCTGCCCTTCGGCTGCCCGCCTCCCCCGCTTCACTGTTAGGAAGGCTTCCTATTGGATGCGAGGAACGTAAGTCTCTGGGCAGAGGGCGTCAAGGGGCGGTGGGTTGGGGGCTATCAAGTCGTTATGTGGTCGGCTCGTTATGCTGTCGGCGTCAGTGGAGGGCGGATCGCCCTGATCGGACTTCTCACCGGTCCTGGGAGAGTTTGTACAGCTCGGCGAAGATTCCGCCCGCGTCCAGGAGCGCCTCGAAGGTGTCGGACTCGGCGACGCGCCCCTGGTCGAGGACGATGATGCGGTCCGCGATGCGGGCGTTCTCCATGTTGTGCGTGACGAACACGGCGGCCTTGCCCGCGGCGAGCTCCTTGAACCGGCGGATCACCAGATGCTCGGCCCGCGGATCCATCGCGGACGTCGGCTCGTCCAGCATCAGCACCGCGGCGTCCCTGTAGAACGCCCTGGCGACCGCGATTCTCTGCCACTGCCCGCCGGACAGGTCGGTGCCGCCCCAGTTCGAACTCGCCACGAGGGTGTCCAGGCCGTACGGGACCTTCGCGATGACGCTGTCCGCGCCGGCCGCCTTCGCCGCGTCCAGGAGGAGGGCGTCGTCTTCGGTGCGGGGCTGGCCGAGGTGGATGTTGGCGCGCAGGTCCATGGGCCAGCGCGTGTAGTCCTGCGGCACCAGGCCGACCCGCGCCCACACGCTGTGCGGGTCGGCCTCGGTGAGGTCGGTGTCGTCCCAGGTCACCCTGCCTCCGCCGGTCGCGACCCGCAGCCCGGTCAGCAGCGCGGAGAGCGTGGTCTTGCCGGAGCCGTTCTCGCCCACCAACGCGATGAGCTCGCCGCGCCGCAGGGTGAGGCTGACGCCGTCGACCGCCGGGGTCTTGGCGCCCGGATAGGTGTAGGAGACGTTCTCGGCGCGGATCTCGGCGGGCCCGGCGGCCGCGATGAAGGCGGTGCCGCGTACGGCGCGCAGGGCCTTCGCCCGGCGCAGGAACGCCTGCCAGTCGTCCAGGTACAGCGACGTTCGGAACAGTCTTGCAGCGGCCATGACCAGGGAGGTCAGGGCGCCGGTCGAGGTTCGAACCGCGATGACGGCGGTCGCGGCGACGGCCAGGTCCATCCGGCCGGTGGCGGCCAGCCACCCGAGCGCGACCCAGGTCGCGCCGAGCATCAGGCCGCTGGCGGCGGAGCCGAGCAGGGTCACGCGCAGGACACGCGGGGCCGCCGCCCG
Source organism: Streptomyces typhae (assembly GCF_009755605.1). Taxonomy (GTDB): domain Bacteria; phylum Actinomycetota; class Actinomycetes; order Streptomycetales; family Streptomycetaceae; genus Streptomyces; species Streptomyces typhae. The sequence goes on along the minus strand of NZ_WPNZ01000003.1, from coordinate 78,940 downwards.
GTGGGTGGCCTTGATCCGATCCGTGATCTGGCGGTACCAGGAGGCCAGGAAGCCCGTCATGGTGGTGGCACGAACCTCGGCGGCGGTGCGGCGGTCGGTGGAGTAGTACCTGAGCAGGTATCGCAGGTGGTTGTCCGAGATGTTCTGGTGGTCCGCCCGGTGCTGGATCCGCGCGATGGTGACGGCGGCGGCGCCCTTGGGCACCACGGCCAGCACCAGAAGAGGCAGAAGCAGGGGGTGCAGGACCGTCAGAACCGAGGCGGCGGCGACGAGCTGGGCGAGCGCGGAAACCAGCGCCTGGGTGTCGCCGATCAGGTTCTCCGTTGCCTCCGCCCCTTTGCCCGCGGCCTGGAGGCGGTCGGTGAAACCGGGCCGGTCGTACGCCTCCAGCTCCACCTCCGGGGTCGCGGCCAGGATCTGAAGGTCCGCCTCGGTGGCGACCTCAGGCGCCAGCCTGGCGGAGGCGTACACGGCGAGCACGTCGGCCCCGGCCCGCACCCCCGTGGCCACGGCGACCACGATCAGCGCGGGCGTCGCGGAGCCCACCCGGTCGGCGACCGCGCCGCCGCTGAAGAGGTGGTTCATCGCGCCGGGCAGCGCACCGAGCGAGACGGCCGAGGAGACGGCTACCACCAGCTGGCACAGGCCAAGACAGAGCATCGCGGGGCGATCGGCGGCCCAGCCGAGGCGAGCCGCGGCGGTGAGCGTACGGGGAAGCCGGGCGGCCATCCGCCACCAGGAGGCGTTCGCGATGTCCTCGAAGTGCGGGTCGCTCCGGTAGCCGACCCGCTGCGGGGAACCGGAGGATTTCGGGCCGGGCGCGGACTGTGTCACCCGCCCCATCCTGGTGCGTCCGCCGAGACGGCCGGAGCCTTTTGAGCCGAACTCGCCCGCGTGGTGGACCGGGTGTCGCCCCAGCTGAGTCGCGGACGGCGACGGTGCCGGGGATGTTGACGGCCACTTCGACGCAATTCGCCGCTTTCGCTGCTGCGGCTGGACTAGCGGAAGTCCGAAGCGGCCACGGTAGGGTTCTGCACCTCGCTGAGGGAGCTGACCTTATTCAGCGCAGCGATGCCGTGAAGCGTGTCCAGGCCGTCGGGGCCAGGCGGACTATGGGGGCGTCGGGGGCCGGGTCCTTGGAGTCGCGGACGGCGACGGTGCCAGGGACGTTGCGGGCTACTTCGACGCACTCGTCCCTGAGTTCACTGCGGCTGGACTTGGTGAACTTGAACTCGGGCATGGTTCACATCTCCTTGCGCAGGCTGTCAATGAGTTCCAGGGAATCGTGTGGAGCCAGACTGAGGCGAGTCGTGCGGTCGAACAGCGTGCTGTACAGCGCACTCTCGGCCTCGTTCTCCACCCAAGCTGTTCCCAGCACGCGGTCGGCCTGCACCACATCCAGGGCGCCCATCTCCAGAAAGGAAACGATGCTGAACGGGCCTGTGCTGGAGGGGTGCGCGCCGGCACGGAACGGAAGTACCTGTAGGCGTACGTTCGGCAGCTCTGCGAGTTCGAGCACGCGCTCCAGCTGGGCGCGCATGACGTCCGGGCCGCCGATTTGCTGCCGCAGCGCGGCTTCCCAGACGACCGCGTAGAGCTGGAGGGGCTGCCCGCCCCACAGCCGCCTCTGACGCTTCTGCTTGGTCTGCACCCAGAACTCGATCTCCTCGGGGTCCGTCCAGCTGGCGTCCGTCACGCCGAGAGCGCGGGTGTAAGCAGGCGTCTGAAAGAGTCCTGGGATCAGCGCGGACTGCCAAGTGCGGACATGGCTCGCTACGTCCTCCATGGCGATGTACTCGGCAGTGAAGCGGTCGCTGGGCATGTTCTGCCACCATCCCTTGGCCTTGCGCCGCTCGCGGTCCAGCTTCGCCAACTCCAAGAGCCTGGCCAGGACCTTGGGGTCCTCGACCCCATAGAACTCGCACAGCACCCGGATGTCCGGGTCCCGCATCGGGACCCAGCCGCGCTCCATCTTCACGATCTTCGTGCCGGTCGCGTTGATGGACTCCGCAGCCTGCTGCTGGGTCTTTCCCGCTGCGTCGCGCAGGCGCAGCAGCTCTCCACCGAGCCTGCGAGCCAGGACAGTTGAGACCTGGCCCTGTCGGGACTGTGTTGATCGCGTCACGGTCACAGTGTGTCCCACCGCCGTTACGGAGGTGGAGAGGTTCACTCTTTCAGGAAGAACTTCCTGAGGTTGATTGCGCGCAGAGTGGCTGCATCGCTACGTTCAGTGCTCAACCGCTGACCCAGCGGTGACAGTTGGCGGAGTTTCGCGACTCCGACCGCACAAGGAGGTGCGTGTCCATGGCCGAACAAACCCCCACGCCGGCCCCACCCGAACCGGTGCTCCACGAGGACCGGCTCGACTACCTCCCCCTGGCGGGCAGCGTCTCGCTCGCCCGGCGCAGAACGGCCCGGCTCGTCGGCGAGTGGGGCCGCCCCGCCCTCGCGGGGGACGCCGCACTGATCACGTCCGAGCTGATGACCAACGCCCTGCTGCACGGCAGCCTCCGGGACCGCCTGATCCGCGTACGGATCACCCTCACCGCGGGCGCCCTCCGCATCGAGGTCACCGACCCGCGCGGGGAGCGGCTCCCGGAGCCCCGCTTCGCGGCCCTCTCGGACCAGTTCGGGCGCGGACTCCTCCTGGTGGCGGCACTGGCCGACCGCTGGGGCTGCGAGCCCAGGGCCGTGGGCAAGACCGTGTACGCGGAGCTGACGTGGTGAGCGCCGGCGGACCAGCGCGGATGCGGGTCGGCGAGTTCGAGGCGATCGCCCTGCACGCGGCCCGCGTCGCGGAAGGAGCACGCGTCGAACTGCTTCGCGGACAGCTCGGCGTCAAGACCGTGCCGCACGGCGACCGGGGGTGCGTTCTCCAGTGGTTGACGCGCACCTGCTTGCGGCAGTGGCCCGAGCTGTGGCTCGACACCCTCCAGGGGCTGGTGATCGAGAGCCGTCGGGGGGGCCGCGCCCGCCCCGACGGCTCACTGGCCCCCGCCGACGCCTTCGCGGGGCAGGGCGAGTGGGCCGACCCCACCCCTGTACTCATGGTCGTCGAGGTCACCTCGTGCGGCTCCGGCTCCGGCTCGGGCACCGGTCACCGCGACCTGGTGGAGAATCCCCGTGCCTACGCCGAGACCGGCATCCCGGTCCATCTGTTCATCGACCGCGACGCTTGCGAGGTCAAGGTGCACAGTCGGCCTGACGGCGTCCGCTACGAGCGGGTGTGCACGCTGCCGTTCGGCAGAGAGGTCACCCTGCCCGACCCTGTCGGCATCACCCTCGACACGAGACCGCTCGAAGCCTGGACCCGCTGAGCGGCGCAGCCGACGTACCCGCTCGGGGGCGCGCCCCTACTTCGACAGGTTCGGCGGGGGCTGCGGTATGGGGGACGCCGCCAGGGACTGGGGGGACGTCGCCGACGCGTACGCCGACGGGGCCGCCATGCCCGCCGTCGGGTCGGGGGCGGCGACCACGCCGCCGTCGACCGCGATGGGGAGGCCGCCCACCAGGCGGATCCCCTCCGCGTCGAAGGCACGCTTGATGCGCCAGCGGAGTTCGCGTTCGACGCCCAGGGACTTGCCCGGCATGGTCTTGGCGACGACGCGGAACACCATCTGGTCCAGGAGGACGCTGTCGAGGCCGAGTACCTCCACCGGGCCCCACAGCTGCTCGTTCCAGGGCTCGTCCTTGCCGAGGCGTTCGCCGACCTCGGCGAGGGTCTTCTTGACCTTGTCCAGGTCCTCGTCCGAGCGGACGGTCACGTCCACGCCCGCCGTGGACCAGCCCTGGGAGAGGTTGCCGATGCGCTTGACCTCGCCGTTGCGGACGTACCAGATCTCGCCGTCGTCGCCCCGCAGCTTCGTGACGCGCAGGCCCACCTCGATGACCTCGCCGGAGGCCACCCCGGCGTCGATGGAGTCACCGACCCCGTACTGGTCCTCCAGGATCATGAAGACGCCGGAGAGGAAGTCGGTCACGAGGTTGCGGGCGCCGAAGCCGATCGCCACGCCCGCCACGCCCGCCGAGGCGAGCAGCGGCGCCAGATTGATCTGGAACGTACCCAGGATCATCAGCGCCGCCGTGCCGAGGATCAGGAACGACGCCACCGAGCGGAGCACGGAACCGATCGCCTGGGAGCGCTGGCGGCGGCGCTCCACGTTCACGAGGAGTCCGCCGAGCGCCGTGCCGTCCACGGCCTGCGCCGTGCGGTTCATGCGGTCTATGAGCTTGGTGATGGCGCGGCGCACCAGGACCCGCAGCGTCATCGCGATCACGACGATGAGAAGGATGCGCAGGCCGATCGCGAGCCACGTCGACCAGTTCTGCTCCACCCAGCTGGCGGCGTTCTCGGCGCTCTCCTGCGCCTCGTCGAGCGTCACGGGTTTGCGCGTGGGTGATGGCGTCGGGTCCGGGTCCGTTCCGGCAGCCGACAGGACGGACAGGAACACGGCTGGTACCTCCAGGCATAGCGGCCTGCCCAGTAGATGCCCCGGACAGACCCACCACACTAACGGGGCATTGTGTGGGGATCGTTGTCACGTTTGACGGAGAGGCGGTGCTCACCAGGGCGGAAGCGGCCCTCCGGACGCCGTGTGGTCGAAAACACTTCAGGGCCGTTACCGGCTCATGCTGGCGTTCCGACCAGGCATGAGGGGAGACTGGGCGCAGATCGTCCCGGCGCGAGCCACGCGCCGCCGGCGTACAAGGAGGCATCCGTGCCGCATGTCCTGGTCCTCAACGCGTCGTACGAGCCCCTCGGCGTCGTACCGCTCCGCCGCGCGCTCGTCCTCGTCCTCGAGAACAAGGCACTCTGCCTCGAGGAGTCCGGCGCCTTCATGCACAGCGCGACCTGCACCATCCCCGCACCCAGCGTGGTCCGGCTCAAGCGTTTCGTGCGGGTTCCCTACCGGGGGCCCGTGCCACTGACCCGCCGTGCCCTGTTCGCCCGCGACGGCGGCCGGTGCATGTACTGCGGTGGCGTCGCAACCAGCGTCGACCACGTCATCCCGCGCAGCCGCGGCGGTCAGCACGTCTGGGACAACGTGGTGGCGTCGTGCCGCCGCTGCAACCACACCAAGGCCGACCGGCACCTGCTCGAACTCGGCTGGCGCCTGCGCCACAAGCCCGCCCCACCCACGGGCCTGGCCTGGCGCATCATCGGCACGGGGCATAGGGACCCGCGCTGGCTGCCGTACTTGCAGCCGTTCGGCGCGGACGACGCGATGGCCCGGATCGACGGCATATCCGCCTAGAAACGATCCGGGCTTTGTTGTACGCGGAGTGCGCCGAGTACGCCGGAACACGCGGAGTACGCGGAGCCCGACGCGGCCGTCCTCCGCAGGCGGCTCCTCGTGTACGCGGTGCCGGAGGCGACCTCAGTCCTCCGCCACCGCGTAGGCCTCCACCGACCACAGCGAGTACCCGAAACGGGTCGCCCGCTTCTCGCCCCGCACCCGCACGAAGCGGGTCCCCGGCGCGTCCATCCGCACGGACTCGCGGCCGCCCCCGCCGTCACGGACCACGGCCGCGGTGCGCCAGGTCCTGCCGTCGGCCGACGTCTCGACGCGGTACCTGGCCGCGTACGCGTCCTGCCAGCGCAGCACTACCCGCCCGAGCCGCACCGGTTCCGCCAGCTCCGCCTGCCACCAGGCGCCGTCGTCGGCGGGCGAGGACCAGCGGGTCGTGGCGTCGCCGTCATGTGCCGCCGACGCGGGGAAGTCCTTCGTCTCGTCGCCCGACGACGTCGCCTTCGCGCCGCGCGCCAGATCCGGGCCGCCGGTCCGGGGGTGCGCCCGCACCGTGATCCTTTGCGACGTCCCCTTCTCTGCGCCTCGTTTCTCTGCGCCCCGTTTCTCCGTGACCCGTTTCTCCGTGCCCGGTTCTGCGGCGAACCCGACCGTGATCCGGTACGAGCCCGCGCGCGTCCCAGGCGGGACGGTCACCTCCAGCGGTACGGACACCTCGGTGCCGCGCGGCAGGGTCACCGCCCGCGGGGCGCGCACCCGTACCCCCGCGGGTGCCTCCACGGTCAGCTCGCCCCGCACCTCGCCGGGGCGGCGCGACCCCAGCCTCGCCGTGACCCGCTCGGGGCCGCCGCCGATCTCCGCGTCCACCGCCGTACGGTCCAGGCCGAACCGGGCGGCGGGCCCGTCCGCGAACCACGGCACGACGTGCCGGACCCTGCCGTCCGCCGCGACCGCCCGGACGGCGTCGGCCTCGATGTCCTCAAGTCCCCGTCCCCGGGACACCTCGGTGAACCCCGAGGCCGCCAGGGGCGCGAGGCGCCGCCAGCCCGTGCCGGGTTCGTGCGCCTCCAGGACGCCCCGGGTGCCGGGGTCGGTCAGGGCCGTCACGGCTGCCGGCGGCCGGGCGTCCCGCCAGCGCGCCACCGCGCCGTCGTCCCGCGCGTGGTGCCCCCGGCCGCCCTTCGCCCCGTCCTCGCCCGGCACGTCCCGACCGGTCCCGGCATCCGCGCCCGCCGCCGCGTGTTCCCCGGCGAGGCCCGCCCACCTCTCGTACGCCGACTCCGCACGTTCCAGGAACGGGTCGAGGACCCCCTTGCCGACCGTCACGCGGCCGGGCCGCAGTTCGGCGCGCAGCGACCGCAGGGTGCGGGCCGCCTGCCACGCGGCGGCGCCGTCGCCCCGTCCGGTCGCCTCCAGCATGTCGACGGCCGCGGCGCCCGCCCTGCCGTACAGCGCGAGGCGGGCCGACCAGGGCCGCACCTCCGCCGCGAGGTCGCCGAGCCCGTCCACGCTGCTCGCCGCCAGCGTCCCCGGGGTGTCCCGCAGTACGCGGAAGGCGTCCCGCAGGGCGTGCGCGGCATCGGCGGCGCGGCGCCGGTCCGTCGTCGTACGGGTACGCCAGAACTCCCGCAGGAGCGGGCGCAGGTACGCCGACTCCTCGGCGCCGAGGACGGACGAGGCCTCGTTGCCCGCGAGGGCGGCGAGCGCGGCGCGGGCCCCGGAGTCCCCGCCCGCCAGCTCGTCGAGCGCCGCCTGCCAGGACTCCTCCGGCCGGTAACCGCGGGGGTTCCAGGCGAAGTCCGCTGCCGTGAACAGCGGGACGCGCGACGCCGCGGGCTGCTCCATCGCCTGCGCGAGGAGCGCGGCCGACCCCTGGGCCACGGCGGGCTCCCGGCCCCTGTACGGGCCGAGGAAGATCCGGTCGGGCGCGAAGTCGTTCACCGGGTAGTTGTCCATGGTGACCAGCGGATGGTCCCCGTACGCGGAGCGCGCGTCCGCGAGTTCGCGCCCGGTGATGGTCCTCGGTACGACGCCGACGCCCGACCACGCCGTCTCGACGGCGGGGTCGAGCGCTGCGGACAGCGCCGCGCGGTAGTCCGTCGCCCCGTCCTGGAAGAACTCGGTGGGCATCAGGGACAGCGCCGGCGCCCCCGGGTGGCGCGCGGACAGATGCCGGGCGACGGCGTTCGCGACCCGCGCCTGGGCGCGGGCGGCGGCCCGCGGACCCGAGCCGAAGGTGTCCGCGTCCCGTCCGCAGTGCCATTCGCTGTAGCTCACGTCCTGGAACTGGAGCTGGAACGCCCGCACGCCGAGCGCCCACATCGCGTCGACCTTCCGCTTCAGGTCCCTGGCGTCCTCCTCCGACGACAGGCACAGGGACTGGCCGGGCGCGAAGGACCAGGCGAGCGTCACGTGGTTGCGGGCCGCGCGTTCGGCGAGCGCGCGGAACCGGGCGCGCTGCGCGGCAGGGTAGGGCTCGCGCCAGCGCGCCTGCCGGTACAGGTCGTCGCCCGGCGCGTACAGATAGCGGTTCTGCTTCGTGCGCCCCATGAAGTCGAGCTGCGCGAGGCGTTGCCGGTGCGTCCACGGGGTGCCGTAGAACCCCTCCGTCAGGCCGCGCACCGCCGTCGCCGGCCAGTCGCGGACCCGCACGCCCGGGATCGTGCGGGCCCCGGGGTCGGTGAGCTGCCGCAGCGTCTGCACGGCGTGGAAGAGGCCGTCCGGTCCGACGCCGTCGAGCGCCACGGTGGCGCGCCCCGCGACCCGTCCGACGGCCAGGCGGTAGCCGCCCGCGGGGAGATCACCGCGTGGGCGCTCACCGAGGGCGCGCAGCGCCGCGTCGGCGCCCCCGGCCCCGCTTCCGGCTCCGCTTCCGCTCCCGCTTCCGCTCCCGCTTCCGGCTCCGCTTCCGCTCCTGCCTACCGTCCCGTCCTCGCCTCCGCTTCCGACGCGGATCACGAGGTGACCGCCCGCGGGCAGCGCCGCGTCCGCGGGGACCTCGGTGATCCGGCGGGCCCCCGCACCCCGGAGCAGGGTGCGCAGGGCGTCGACGGCGTGCCGGTCCGGGGTGCCCTCGGTGACGAGGACGACGGTGTCGCCGACGGTGACGGTGCTGCCCGGACCCGTGGGCTCCTGGGAGTGCGGCCGGGGCCGGACACGAGGGGGGCCTCACCCGCCCGCCGGTCGGCCGGTGACGTCGCGGGGGCGGCGCCGCCGTCCGGCGGGAGAGGTGCGGAGAGGGCGCCCGGCGCGGTGCCGAGCGCGCCCGCGATGACGGCGAGCGCGACGGCGGCCGCGCCCTTCCCGCGCCGCAGCTGCACAGGCTCTCCTTGTCACGTGGAGGTGATGCGGTGTCACGCACAGCTCAGAAAGCCCACCACCCGCACCGGGAACGTGTCAACGCGCGACCCCGCACATCCATGCGTGTCCCCGCATGCCTCTGCGCGGAGGCGGGCGGTCCGGCACCCTGGGCGGAAGGCCTGTTTGTGACCAGCGCCACGTTCCCGGACGGTATACGGATGCCCCCCATCGCAGTGGGTAGGGCTTTCGCACCGGTATCCGCGACCAAGGAGCACCTCATGCCCGCTTCCGCGAATCTCCTCCTGTCCGCCCTGTCCAAACAGGTCTCGCACCCCGACTCCGGCCTCGACGGGTCCTGCTCCTGCGGCTGTCTGGAGCTGCCCCTCACCAGCGAGCCGCCGCTCGCCGACGCCGCCCCGCTCACCAGCGAGCCGTCCCTGATGGACGCCGCCCCCCTGACCAGCGAGCCGACCTCCACGGGCACGGCCGCGGGCGTGGACCCCATGGGGGTCTAGATGACCCTTGCCAGGCTGGCCGCCCTGTACGGCGTGGCCACCTCCTACTCACCGTCCCCGGACCGCACGGTCCAGGCATCCGAGGCCGCGGTCGTCGCGGTCCTCGCCGCGCTCGGTGTCGACGCGAGCACTCCCGAGGCGGTGCGGGACGCGGTGGCGGCCCGCGAGGGGGCGCTGCGGGAGCGGTTGCTGCCCCCGACCGTCGTCCTGTGGGCCGAGGGGCGGCCTGCCCCCGACGGCAAGGGCCCCGCCCCCGGCCCCGAGGCGGCCCTCGCCTCCCTCGCCTCCCTGGCCGTTCTCACCGACCTCCCCGCGGGCACCCGCGTCACCGTCGAGACGGAGGCCGGGGACCGGGTCGAGACCGCCACGCCCGTCCCCGGGCAGCCGCCCCTGGCCTCCGCGCAGCCGCCCTCAGCCGCCCATCTCCCCCTGGGAGCCCCCTCGGGAACGCCCTCGGCAATCCCCCTGGGAATCCACCGCCTCCGCGCCGTCACCCCCGACGGCGCCACCGCCGACGCCCATCTGATCGTCGCCCCGCGCCGGGCCCCCGCGCCGCCGCCGCGCACGTACGGCTTTCTCGTGCAGCTCTACTCCCTTCTGAGCCGCCACTCCTGGGGCATGGGGGACCTCGGTGACCTCGCCGAGCTGGCGTCGTGGTCGGGGCGGGCGCTGGGGGCCGGCTTCGTCCAGGTGAACCCGTTGCACTCGGCTGTGCCCAAGCCCCCAGGCGGCGCCGGTGACCCCTCCCCGTACCGCCCCTCGTCGCGCCGCTTCCCCGACCCCGTGCACCTGCGCGTCCCGGACGTACCGGAGTTCGCCGGGCTGCGCGGCGAGGCCCGGGAGCGCGCGGGCCTCTTCCTCGATCAGGCGGCGACGCTGCGCGGGTCCGTCCTGCACGAGAACGGCCTCATCGACCGCGACGCCGTCTGGGAGCTCAAGTCGGCCGCCCTGGAACTGATCCGCGGCGTGCCGCTCGGGCCCGGCAGATGCGCGGGCTACAGCGACTTCCTCGCCGAGCGCGGCCAGGCCCTGGAGGACCACGCCACCTGGTGCGCGCTCGCCGAGCGGTACGGCCCCGACTGGCACACCTGGCCCGCGCCCCTGCGCGACCCGGCGTCCCCCGAGACCGCCCGCGCCCGCACGGAGGCCATGGACCGCGTCGACTTCCACGAACGCCTCGCCTGGCTCACCGACGAGCAGCTCGCCGCCGCCCAGCGGGCCGCGCACGACGCCGGGATGAGCGTCGGCCTCATCCACGACCTGGCCGTCGGCGTGCACCCGGACGGCGCGGACGCCTGGGCGCAGCAGCGGTACTTCGCCACCGGCATGTCAGCGGGCGCGCCACCGGACGCCTTCAACGAACTCGGGCAGGACTGGGGGCTCCCGCCGTGGCGCCCGGACCGGCTCGCCGCGTCCGGCTACGCCCCGTTCCGGGAGCTGGTGCGGGCCACGCTGCGGCACGCGGGCGCGGTGCGCATCGACCACGTCATGGGCCTCTTCCGGCTCTGGTGGGTGCCGCGGGGACGCACCCCCGTGGAGGGTACGTACGTGCGCTACGACGCCGAGGCCATGCTGGCCGTCCTCGTCCTTGAGGCACACCGCGCGGACGCCCTCGTCATCGGCGAGGACCTCGGCACGGTCGAGCCGGGCGTGCGCGACGCGCTGCGCGAACGCGGGGTGCTCGGCACGTCCGTACTGTGGTTCGAGCGCGACTGGGAGGGCTCGGGCCTGCCGCTGCCGCCCGCCCAGTGGCGCGCCGACTGCCTGGCCACGGCCACCACCCACGACCTGCCGTCCACGGCCGCCCGCATGACGGGCGATCACGTCCGCCTCCGCCACGACCTCGGCCTGCTGACCCGGCCGCAGGCCGCCGAACGCGCCGAGGCCGCCGCCGACGTGCACACCTGGCTCGCGCTGCTCGCCCGGCTCGGCATGCTGCCGGGCGGCGCGGGGGACGAGGAGGACGCGGTCAGGGCCGTGCACCGGTTCCTGCTCGCGACGCCCGCCCGCATGGTCGGGATCTGGCTGCCGGACACCGTCGGCGACCGCCGCCCGCAGAACCTGCCCGGCACCTGGGACCAGTACCCCAACTGGCGGCTGCCCGTCGCCGACGCCACCGGCCGCCCCGTCACCCTGGAGGAACTCGCCGCCGCGCCGCGCCTGCACGCCCTCATGGAGGTGTTCCGCCCGCATCCGCGCCCCGGGGGCGGTACGGGCTGAGACACCCCGTACGGCACCCCGGGCGCGCGGCCCGCGGAGCCGTTCGCTACTTTGGCACCGTGGACAAGAAGAACGCCCTGCGCGCCGGTGCCCTGGCTGCCGGTACGACGCTGATGATGCTGCTCATGACGTCCCCCGCGGCCGCGTCGCTCCACCGCGACGACGGCGACGACCCGGGCTCCGGCCTGAGCGTGATGGAGACGCTCGGCCTGTACGTGGCCGCGCCGATCGTGCTGTTCCTGGTGATCGCCGGTCTGGTGATGGTCGGGGACAAGTCCCGCAAGCAGCAGAAGCAGGGCTGACGGCACCGGTCCGTTCCAGCTCTCAGTCTTTCTGCCGAGGGCGCTCCCCGGTCGCGAACGCAGACGCAGTCGTCCGCGCGTGCGGCCGAGGGGCGCCCTCGGCGTGTTGTTCAGGCGCCGTCCTCCGGGCGGGAACCCGCGAGCAGCCTCCGCAGCAAGGCGGCCAGTTGGGCCGTCTCCGCCGTGTCGAGGCCCGCGGACGTGAGCGCCGCGCGCTGCTCCTCCAGGCCCGCCGCCACCGCCCGCTCGACCAGGGCCAGGCCCTCCTCGGTCAGCGTCACCTGGAGCGCCCGCCGGTCGTGCGGGTCGGGGGAGCGGCGAAGGAGTCCCGCCCGCTCCAGCTTGTCGAGCCGCCCCGTCATGCCGCCCGTGGTCAGCATCAGCGTCGAGGACAGCCGCCGCGGTGAGAGCGTGTACGGCTCCCCGGAGCGGCGCAGCGTGGCGAGCACGTCGAACTCCCCGCGGCTGGTGCCGAGCCGGCGGTACGCCTGTTCCACGCGGTCGCCCATCGCCTGCGTGATGCGGTGGACGCGGCCGAAGACCTCCATGGGAGTGGTCTCCAGGTCGGGCCGGACCGCGGCCCACTGCTCGATGATCGCGTCGACGGCGTCGGGCGGACCGCTCGCCCCGTTCTCGATGTCCATGGCAGAAGTATCCCGCGCCCATTGGATGCTCACAAGTAAGTAGCTTGACGGAAAGTAGCTTAGGGCTAAGCTACTTCCTGTCGAGCCACTTGCCGCGATTCCTCGGGAGCCGTACGTCATGAAGCGCGCCACCGCGATCCTGCTCACCGCCTACGCCCCGCTGACCTGGGGTTCCACCTACGCCGTCACGACCGAGTTCCTGCCGGCCGACCGGCCCCTGTTCACGGGCCTGATGCGGGCCCTGCCCGCGGGGCTGCTGCTGCTCCTCATCGCGAGACGGCTGCCTAGAGGGGAGTGGTGGTGGAAATCCCTTGTCCTCGGGGCGCTGAACATCGGCGCCTTCTTCCCGCTGCTCTTCCTCTCGGCCTACCGGCTGCCCGGCGGCATGGCCGCGGTCGTCGGCTCCGTCGGCCCGCTGTTCGTCGCCGGGCTCTCGGCGCTGCTCCTCGCCGACCGGCCGAGCCCGCGCACCCTGCTCACCGGCGCCGCCGCGGCCCTCGGCGTCAGCCTGGTCGTCCTCAGGGCCGCCGGGGCCCTCGACGCGGTCGGCCTGCTCGCGGCGGTCGGGTCGACGGCGTCGATGTCGACAGGAACCGTCCTCACCAAGCGGTGGGGCCGCCCGGACGGCGTGGGCCCGCTCGCGCTCACCGGCTGGCAACTGACGGCGGGCGGCCTGCTCATCGCCCCGGTGGCGCTCCTCGTCGAGGGCGCGCCGCCCGCCCTCGACGGCCGGAACGTCGCGGGCTACGTCTACCTGTCCCTGGCCGGTACGGCGGTCGCGTACTGGCTGTGGTTCCGGGGCATCGGCAGCCTCAGCGCGACCCAGGCCAGCCTGCTCGGCCCGCTCTCGCCCCTGACGGCGGCGGTCATCGGCTGGGCGGCGCTGGGTCAGGCGCTGACGGCGGTGCAGCTGGGGGGCATGGCCTTGGCCTTCGCGGCGACGGTGTTCGGGCAACTGCGCCCGGGGCGGCCCGCGACAGACCCCGAAACATTCAGTTCAGCTTCAAAGACTGAGCGAAAAGTTTCGGTGGACCTGGAGAATGCGGCGGTGCGACGGTAGTCCGGCAGAGACAACCGGGCCCCTGACGCAGCACGCGGACGGGGGAGAGACAAGGGGGAGCAGTGGCGACCGTCCTGGAGCGCAGCGGCGCGGACACAGGATCTACGGCGGCGACGGCCGCGGCGGCGGCTGCGGCGAGGACGGCGACCGCGGCGACCGCGGCGACGGCGGCGATGACGGAGACGGCGGAGACGGCGACGGGGGCGCGGGCCGGGAAGGGCGCGGGGGTCGCCCGGGGGCGCGGGCTCGGGTTCGGGCTCGCGCTCGCCGCGCTCGCCACCGTCGTCTGGTCGGGGAGCTTCGTCACCTCGCGGGCCCTCGCCGACAGCGTCCCGCCCGTCCAGCACGCGTTCTGGCGCTGGATCATCGCGATCGTGGCCGTCGCCCCCTTCGCCGCCCGCCGCGCCTGGCGGCAGCGCGCCCTGCTCCGCCGCCATCTGCGCTTCCTGCTCGCCGCGTCCCTGCTCGGTGTCACCGTCTACAACACCCTCGTCAACCAGGCCGGAGTGACGACCACGGCGGGCAACATGGGCATGATCATGGCGGCCTCGCCGGTCCTGATGGCGGTGTACGAACGACTCGGCGGGGCCCGCCTCGGAGCGCGGCGCGTCGCGGGCATGCTCGTCGCCTGCGTCGGGGTGCTGCTCCTGGTCAGCGGCGGCTCCCTCGCCATGGATCTGGCGGCCGGCGACCTCTGGGTGATCGGCGGCGCGCTCGCCTTCGGCTCCTACAGCGCCCTGCTGCGCCGCAAGCCCGCGGAGATCTCCGGCCTCCCGTTCCTCTTCGCGACCTTCGTCCTGGGCGCCCTGATGCTGCTGCCCGTGTTCCTGGTGAGCCTTGGCCTCCAGGGCGGCTTCGAACCGACGGCCGCGACGGTCCCGCCGCTCCTGTACGTGGGCGTGGTGTCGTCGGCGGTGGCCTTCTTCGCCTGGAACCGGGCGATCTCCCTCGTCGGCGCGGCCCGCGCGGGCGTCGTCTACTACCTCCAGCCGGTGTGCGTGGCCCTGCTGTCCTTCGCGCTGCTCGGCGAGGGCATGGGGTGGCTCCAGGTGGTGTGCATGGGCCTCATCCTGACCGGGGTGGTGCTCGGGTCGGCGACGCGGAAGTGACCGCGGGCGGCGGATACGTTGGCGCCGTGACCGAGTGGGACATGCCATGGACGGGGCATGCCAGGAACGAGTGGGGCGCGCCATGACCGAGTGGGACATCAAGAAGCTGCACATCCTGCGCACCCTGGACGCGCGCGGGACCGTCACGGCGACCGCCCACGCCCTGCTCATGACCCCCTCGGCGGTGTCCCAGCAACTGTCCAACCTCGCCAAGCAGGTGGGCGTGCCGCTCCTCGAAGCACACGGCAGGAGGGTCCGCCTCACCGCCGCCGCCCGGCTCCTGCTCCGGCACGCCGACGCCGTCTTCGCCCAACTGGAGCGGGCGGACGCGGAGTTGGCCGCCTATGCCCAGGGGGAGGCCGGGGAGGTGCGGGTGGGGGCGTTCTCCACGGCGGTGCCCGCCCTGGTGGTGCCCGCGGTACGGGCCCTGCGGGCCGCGCACCCCGGGGTGCGGGTGCGGGTACGGGAGGCCGAGGCGGGCGAGGCGTACGAGTTGCTGGCCTCGGGGGAGGTGGACCTGGCGTTGTCCTTGGCGGCGCGGGCTCCGCGGGCTCCGCGGGCTCCGGGGGCTCCGCGGGAGGCGTCGGGGCGGGGGCGGGACGGGCGGTTCACGCGGGTGACGCTGTGCGCCGACCCGCTGGACGTCGCCCTGCCCGCGGAGCATCCGCTGGCCTCCGCGCCCGGGGTGAGCCTGGCCGAGCTGGCCGGGGAGGCGTGGATCTTCGGGGGGTCCGGGCCCTGGTCGGAGATCACGCTGGCCGCGTGCGAGGCGGCGGGGTTCGTGCCCGAAGCCGCCCACAGTGCGGCCGGGTGGGGGGCCATTCTGGCGATGGTGGAGGCGGGGATGGGGGTGGCTCTAGTGCCCCGGCTCGCCGCCGGGGCGGGGGCCATGCGCCCTCCGGGCGTGGTGATGCGGGACCTCGGGGCCGGGCGGCCCCGGCGCCATGTCGTCGCTGCGGTGCGCCGGGGGGCGGAGGGGGCTCCGGCTCTTGCCCGGGTGCTGGGCGCCCTGCGCGAGGCGACCCCTCCCCCCGGCTGAACCGGCCCCCGGCACATGGGCTGTGCCCACCCGTTCCGCCCCTGGCGGACCAGTTGCCCACAGCGGGGGGACCGCTGCCGGGGGTGGCCCCTCTCCCCGGCTGAACCGGCCCCCGGTACACGGGCTGTGCCCACCCGTTCCGCCCCTGGCGGGCCAGTTGCCCACAGCGGGGGGCTGCTGCCGGGGAACGGCGACCCCACCCGCCCCCCCGCACCGGTATGTGCGGGGCAACGGGCGGGTGGGTGGGAGGCATCCGGCGCGGAGCGGCGGGTCAGGAAGGGACCCGGCACCCAGACGGACCGGGTGGACTCGGACGGCCCCGGGCGAACCGGGGCGGGCCAGGCGGACCTGGAAGGGTCAGGCGTCGGCGGCCCGGGCCCGCAGGGCCCGCTCCACCCCGGCGCGCGACTCAGTGATGAGTCGCCGCAAGGCGGCGGGGGGCTCCGAGGCCTTGAGCCACCCGTCCGTCGCGTCCAGCGTCCCCGAGGACACCTGGAGCGCGGGGTAGAGCCCCACCACGATCTGCTGCGCCATCTCGTGGGAACGCGACTCCCAGACACCCTTCACGGCGTCGAAGTACTTCTGCGTGTACGACGCGAGCAGCTCCCGCTGGTCGGTCTGGACGAAGCCGGAGATCACCGCTTCCTGCACGGCGTTGGGCAGCTTGTCGGACTCCACGACGGAGGCCCAGGCCTCGGCCTTGGCCGCGGCGGTCGGCCGCGCGGCCCGAGCCGCCGCGGCGTGCCGCTCACCCGCGGCCGTCCGGTCCCGCTCGAACTCCGCCGCGATCCCGTCCTCGTCGAGCCGCCCGGTCGCCGCGAGCCGCGCCACGAACGCCCACCGCAGCTCGGTGTCCACGGCAAGCCCCGCCACCGAATCGGAACCGTCGAGGAGGGCTTCGAGCAGCGCCAGGTCGGACTCCGAGCGGGCGGTGGCCGCGAACGCCCGCGCCCAGGCGAGCTGGTGGTCGCTGCCGGGCGCGGCGGCCCGCAGCTGCTCCAGGGTCGCCGCGGTCCAGCGCGCGAGCAGCTCCTCGCGGTGCGCGGGGGCCGCGTACAGGTCGAGTGCGAGCTTCACCTGGCGGTGCAGCGACTGCACGACACCGATGTCGGACTCCTTGCCGATGCCGGAGAGGACGAGGGAGAGGTAGTCCCGCGTCGGCAGCTCCGCGTCGCGCGTCATGTCCCACGCCGACGCCCAGCACAGCGCCCGCGGCAGCGAGGCCTCGAAGTCGCCGAGGTGCTCGGTGACGAAGGCGAGGGAGTCCGCGTCCAGGCGGACCTTCGCGTACGACAGGTCGTCGTCATTCAACAGGATCACCGCGGGCCTGGCACGCCCCACCAGCGCCTCCACCGCCGTCAGTTCGCCGTCCACGTCCAGCTCGACGCGGTCGGTGCGCACCAGCTTGCCGGTCGCGGCGTCCAGGTCGTACAGGCCGATCGCGATGCGGTGCGGGCGCAGCGTCGGCTCGCCCTGGGCGCCCGCGGGCAGCTCAGGGGCGTCCTGCTTGACCGCGAAGGAGGTGATGACGCCCGCCGAGTCGACGTCCACGACCGGCCGCAGGACGTTGATGCCGGCGGTCTCCAGCCACTTCTTCGACCAGGTCTTCAGGTCCCGGCCGCTGGTCTCCTCCAGGGCGCCGAGGAGGTCGCTCAGCCGGGTGTTGCCGAAGGCGTGCCGCTTGAAGTAGGCCTGCACGCCGTTGAAGAACTCGTCCATGCCGACGTAGGCGACGAGCTGCTTCAGGACGCTCGCGCCCTTGGCGTACGTGATGCCGTCGAAGTTGACGAGGACGTCGTCCAGGTCGCGGATGTCCGCCATGATCGGGTGCGTGGACGGCAGCTGGTCCTGCCGGTAGGCCCACGTCTTCATGGAGTTGGCGAACGTGGTCCAGGAGTGCGGCCAGCGCGAACCGGGCGCGTACGCCTGGCAGGCGATGGAGGTGTAGGTGGCGAACGACTCGTTCAGCCAGAGGTCGTTCCACCACTCCATCGTCACGAGGTCGCCGAACCACATGTGCGCCAGCTCGTGCAGGATCGTCTCGGCGCGCGTCTCGTACGCGGCGTCGGTGACCTTGGAGCGGAACACGTACTGGTCGCGGATCGTCACCGCGCCCGCGTTCTCCATCGCGCCCGCGTTGAACTCCGGCACGAAGAGCTGGTCGTACTTCGCGAACGGGTAGGCGTAGTCGAACTTCTCCTGGAACCAGTCGAAGCCCTGCCGGGTGACCTCGAAGATCGCGTCCGCGTCCAGGTGCTCCGCGAGGGAGGGACGGCAGTAGATGCCGAGCGGCACGCTCTGCCCGTCCTTCTCGTACGAGGAGTGCACCGAGTGGTACGGGCCGACGATCAGGGCCGTGATGTACGTCGAGATGCGCGGCGTGGGCTCGAAGACCCACACGTCGCCCCCGGGGCCGGAGGGCTCGGGCGTCGGCGAGTTCGAGACCACCGTCCAGCCGCTCGGCGCCTTCACGGTGAACTGGAACGTGGCCTTCAGGTCCGGCTGCTCGAACGAGGCGAACACCCGGCGCGCGTCCGGGACCTCGAACTGGGTGTAGAGGTAGGCCTGCTGGTCGACGGGGTCGACGAAGCGGTGCAGGCCCTCGCCGGTGTTGGTGTACTCGCAGTCGGCGACGACCTTGAGTTCGTTGGCGCCCTCGCGCAGGTGCTTCAGCGTGATGCGCGAATCGCGGAACGCCGCGGCGACGTCCACGGAGTGTCCGTTCAGGACGACCTCGTGGACGGCGGGGGCGACGAGATCGATGAAGGTCTCGGCGTTCGCCTCCGCGCTCTCGAAGCGGACCGTGGTCACCGACCGGTATGTCCCTCCCCCACTCTCGGCTCCGTTCGAGCGGGAGGTACCCCCTCCCTGCGCTCCGGAGAGGTCGAGATCGATCTCGTACGAGTCAACGGTGAGCAGCTTCGCCCGCTGCTGCGCCTCTTCGCGGGTCAGATTGGTGCCGGGCACGCGGTCATCTCCTCGGTACGACTTGCGTGGTTTCTGCGATGTTTCTCGCCATCCTTGCACGTGGCGCCGTGGCCTGCGCCGAGCCATTGTTCTCCGGTCGCGCGGCCGTTAGCATCCGCGCGTCGGCTCCGGCCGGAAAACGGTCCGGAGCGGCCTGAAGCGGCCTGAAGCGGCGACGTACGGTCGGGAGCGGATGGATATGGCAAGGGGTGCACGCGATGTCCGGATCCCGCGCGGGCCGCGAAGACCGCGGTCGGCCCGGGGCGCCGCGCGATTACGCGGTGTGACGCATCCGGTGGTCGCCGTTCTGCTGGCGGGTGCCGTCACCGCCGGCTGCGGCGTGTCCGGCGCCCCCGACGCGGGGACGGCCGACGGCAAGGGCCCGGAGCGGCCCCGGATCACCGTCGGCACCATGCCGGTCGCCGACACCGCGCCGCTGCAGATCGCGATCCGCAAGGGCTTCTTCAAGGCGGAGGGGCTCACGGTCCGCACGACCACCCTCAGCGGGGGCGCCGAGTCGGTGGGCAGGCTGCGGGCGGGCGCCATCGACGTCTCCTTCGGCAACTACGTCTCGTACTTCCTCGCGCACGCCAACAAGGCCCTGGACGTGCGGTTCGTGTCCGACGCCTTCCAGTCCGCGCCCGGCACGCACGCGGTCCTCGTACCGAAGGACTCGCCCGTCAGGTCCCTGAAGGACCTCGAAGGCAAGAAGATCGGCGTCAACACCAAGCGGAACATCAGCGCCCTGCTCGTCCAGAAGGCGGGGAAGGCGGAGGGCGCCGCCTTCGACGACGAGGACTTCGTCGAGATCGACATGCCGAACATGGGCACCGCCCTGAAGTCCGGCAGCGTCGACGCCGTGCAGGCCGTCGAGCCGTTCGCCACCGCGATCGAGAAGTCCGGCGCGGGCCGCGTCGTCGCCGACCTCGGCAAGCCGCCCACCGCGGGCTTCCCGGTCGCCGGCTACGCGAGCACCGCCGCGTTCGCCGAGAAGAACCCGAAGACGGTCGCCGCCTTCCAGCGCGCCATGTCCCGCGCCCAGAAACAGGCCGCCGACCGCTCCCACGTCGTCGCCGCCCTGCCGGACTACACCAGGATCACCGCCGAGGAGGCCGCCCAGCTCCATCTGGGCGGCTACCCCGTGGCCCTCGACCCGGCCCGGCTGCGCCGCGTGGTCGACCTGATGCGGGAGTTCGGCTATGTGAAACAGGAGATCGACGTGGAACCGCTCCTCGTGCGCACGGCGCCGTGAATCAGCCCGCGCGCTCCGGCCCGGGGCCCGGCCGCCAGGGGCCCGGGGCGCGCACCCGCCCCGCCCGCGCCGGGCGGACGGCCGGACGCACCGGGAGCCTCGCCGGGCGCGCCCGGCGGCCGACCGCGCGTGCCCGGGGGCTGACCCGACACGCCTGGGGGCGGTCCTTACTCGGCGCCGCCGGGATCGCGGGCACGCTGCTGCTCGTCGAACTCCTCGCCCGCGGCGGCCTGTTCGACGAGCAGGCGCTGCCGCCCGCCACGTCCGTGCTCGCCCGCGCCGCGGAGATGGCCGTCGACGACGGGTTCCTCGGCGACCTGTGGATCACCGTCTCCGCCTGGCTCGGCGGCCTCGCCCTCGCCGTCGCCCTCGCGGTGCCCGCGGGACTGCTCCTCGGCTCGCTGCCCCGCCTCGACACCGCGTCCCTCGCCGTCGTCGAACTGCTGCGGCCCGTGCCGTCCGTCGCCCTGATCCCGCTGGCGATCCTCGTCTTCGTCGAGCCGGGCCGGGTGGAGCGGTCCCTCGTCTGCTACGCCGCGCTGTGGCCCGTACTCCTGCACACCCTGTACGGGCTGCGCGACGTCGACCCCGTCGCCAAGGAGACGCTGCGCTCCTTCGGGTTCGGGCCGCTCGGGGTGGTGTGGCGGGTGTCGCTGCCGAGCGCCGGGCCCCACGTCGTCACGGGCGTGCGGATCGCCGCGTCGGTCGGCCTGGTCGTGGCGGTCAGCGCGGAGCTGCGGGCCGGGGGAGACGGCGGGCTCGGCGTGTACCTCCTCGCCACCCAGTCCGGGGGCGGGCGGCCCGACCTGATGGTGGCGGGCGCCTGCTGGGCGGGAGCGCTCGGGGTGGCCGCCAACGCGGTCCTGGTGGGGGCGGGGCGCAGGCTGTTCCCGCGCCGGGCCGCGGCGGGGGCGGGCCCGTGACCCCGCGACCGCGCCGGGTCCTCGGCGCCGCCGTCGCCCGCGGGTGGCTGCTCGTCCTGCTGCTGCTCGTCTGGGAGGCGGCGGCCCGGCGGGCCGGGGACCTGTACTTCCCGCCGCCCACCCGGATCGTGCGCACCATGCGGGAGCTGTGGTGGTCGGGGCCTCCGTCCCGGCTGTGGCTCAGCGAGCAGGCCGTCGACGACTTCGTGCCGAGCCTCGCCCGGCTGCTGCTCGGCTGGGCGCTCGCCGGGGTGGCGGGCGTCGTCGTCGGCGTCGGCATCGGCCTGTCCCGGGTGGCGTTCCATCTCGCCGACCCGGTGCTTCAGTTCGGCCGCGCGGTGCCGCCGCCGGCGCTCATCCCGTTCTTCATGGTCGTCTTCGGACTCGGTACGTCCATGCACCTGGCGGTCGTCGTCTTCGGCGCCGTCTGGCCGGTGCTGCTCAACACCGCCGACGGAGTGCGCTCGGTGGAGCCCCTGCACCTCGACTCGGCCCGCGTCTGCGGCCTGGGCGGCTGGGCCCGGCTGCGGTACGTCGTGCTGCCCGCGGCCGCGCCGAGGATCTTCACGGGGCTGCGGGTCGCGCTCGGCTTCGCCCTGATCCTCGTGGTCGTCGCCGAGCTGATGGGCTCCGGAGACGGCATCGGCGCCCGGCTCAACGCCGCCGAGCGCGAGTTCAGGCCCGACCGGTTGTGGGCGGGGATCGTGCTGCTCGGCGCCGTCGGCTGCGTACTCAACGCGCTGTTCCTCCTCGTCGAGCGCAGAGTGCTCGCCTGGCACCGGGGCGCGCGGCGCATGAGCACCTAGACCTCCCGGCCCCGCGACGGCGGACCGGCCGGATTCGCGGGACACAACGGGAACGCCCGAGTCGCTCGGGCACTCACATCACGTAGACCGCACGGCAGCCGCCGACAGGGGGACAGGGGGAACAGGGGATGCTGGACATCACGGGTCTCAGTCATCGGTACGAGGACGGGCACCAAGCCGTCGAAGGCGTCGAACTACACGTGGACCGCGGGGAGTTGGTGAGCATCGTCGGACCGTCGGGCTGCGGCAAGTCCACGCTGCTGCGCTGCGTCGCGGGCCTTCAGCGGCCGAGCGCGGGCCGCATATCCGTGGCGGGCAGAGCCGTCGACGGCGTGCCCGACGACCTCGCCGTCGTCTTCCAGGACTACACGCGTTCGCTCTTCCCGTGGCTGACCGTACGGGACAACGTTGCCCTGCCGCTGCGCCGCCGCGGCCTCGCCCGCGCCGAGCGCCGCGCGCGGGCCCTGGACGCGCTCGCGCAGGTCGGCCTGGACGCCACCGCGGGCAAGCATCCGTGGCAGCTCTCCGGGGGGATGCAGCAGCGCGTCGCCATCGCCCGCGCGCTCGCCTACCGGCCCGCGCTGCTCCTGATGGACGAGCCGTTCGGCTCCGTGGACGCGCAGACCAGGGAGGACCTGGAGGACCTGCTGCTCGCGGTGCGCGGCGGAGCGGGGCACCAGGGCGGGGCGGGGCACCGAGGCGGGGCGGGGCATCGACGCGGGGCAGGGCACCAGGGCGGGGCGGGAACGACCATCCTGCTCGTCACCCACGACATCGACGAGAGCGTGTACGTCGCCGACCGCGTCGTCGTCCTCACCGGCGCCCCCGGCCGTGTGCACAGCGACCTGCCCGTCGACCTGCCCGCGCCCCGCGACCAGATCGGCACCCGGGCCCTGCCGGCGTTCGTACGGCTGCGCACCGAGGTCGGGCGGGCGGTGCGACGCCCGTGAACGCCGTGAACGCCAGCCACGCGAGCGTCGACGTGCTGATCGCCGGCGCGGGCATCGGCGGGCTCACCGCCGCGCTGAGCCTGCACGCCGCGGGCATCGGGGTGCGGGTCGTCGAACCGGTCCAGGTGATGCGGCCCCTCGGCGTCGGCATCAACCTGCTGCCGCACGCCGTCCGGGAACTGACCGAACTGGGCCTCGGCGACGCCCTCGCCGCGACCGGCCTGCCCACCGCCGAGATGATCCACTATGACCGGCACGGCAACCGCATCTGGGGCGAACCCCGCGGCCTCGCCCTCGGCTACCACTGGCCGCAGTACTCCCTGCACCGCGGCGCCCTCCAGATGCTCCTGCTCGAGGCGGTGCGCGCCCGCATCGGCGAGCGCGCCGTCGTCACCGGCACCTCGTTCGTGCGCTACGGCGAGACGGAGGGCCCCCTGCTCCGGGTGGTCCTGCGCGACCTGGCGCGCGGACGCGAGCACACCGTGCGGGTGCGGGCCCTGATAGGCGCCGACGGCCTCTACTCGACGGTGCGGACGCGGCTGCACCCCGGGGAGGGGCCGCCGCTGTGGAACGGTATCCGGATGTGGCGCGGCCTCACCGAGTGGGAACCCGTGCTCGGCCGCCGCACCGTCACCGTCGCCGGCAGCAACGCGCAGGCCAAGCTCGTCGTCTACCCCATCTCGCGGGAGGCCGAGGAGCGCGGGCGCGCGCTGCTCAACTGGGTCGCGGAGGTACGGGTCCCGCCCGAGCACGGCGCCATGTCCGGCGCCGCCGACTGGAACCGCGGGGGGCGCCTCTCCGACGTCCTGCCGCACTTCGCCGGGTGGCGCATCGGGGACCTGGACGTGCCCGCCCTGGTCGCCGCGACCCGGCGGATCCTGGAGTACCCGATGGTCGACCGTGAGCCCCTGCCGCACTGGGGCCAGGGCCCCGTCACCCTGCTCGGCGACGCCGCCCATCCCATGTACCCCGTGGGCTCCAACGGCGGCTCCCAGGCCATCCTCGACGCCCGGGTCCTCGCCCGCTGCCTCGCCGTGCACGAGCCCGACCGGGTGGCCGGGCTGCGGGCGTACGAGGAGCTGCGCCGGGAGACCACGGCCGCGCTCGTCCTCGCCAATCGGCGGATGCCCGCGGACCGGCTCCTCCAGGTCGTCGCCGAGCGGGCGCCCGAGGGGTTCCAGCGGGTGGAGGACGTGCTCACCGGTGAGGAGATCGCCGAGCTGGATGCCGCTTACCGCTGGACCACGGGGACGGATGTGGCGGAGTTGAACGGGCGGGGGTCCTGGGGGGTGTAGGACCTCCTCAACCGCCGGAGAGGCCGGCACTCGGCCCCTCCGGCGACTTCCCGCAGAACTCGGCCTCCACCACCCCCGCCGGGGTCCCGGCCCAGTCGCCGTTGAAGTTGACCGACAGGGAGTGGCCGTCGTCGTTCGTCGTCAGGCTTTCGGTCACCGAGCCCTGGAGGGCGCCGTGATGGCCCCACACGGTGGTGCCGCAGGACAGCTTCGTGCGCATCAGGCCGAGGCCGTAGCGCACGCCGGGGCCCCGGCCGGTGGCCGGGACCGTCGTCCTCATCTCCGCGAGCTCCCGCGCGGGCAGCAGCCTGCCGCGCAGCAGGGCGGAGTAGAAGCGGTTGAGGTCGGCGGAGTCGGAGATCATCTCGCCCGCCGCACCCGCCTCGGAGGGGTTCAGCTCGGTCACGTCGTACGTGGGGCCCCCGGGGCCCTCGGAGAGCTTGGAGTAGGCCCGGGAGGCGGGCCCGTCCAGGGTGGGACGGGTGCCGGGCAGCGAGGTGGCGCGCAGGTGGAGGGGCTCGATGATGCGGCGGCGCACCTCGTCGCGGTACGGGTGGCCCGTCACGCGTTCGACGACCATCCCGGCGAGGAGGTAGTTGGTGTTGGAGTAGCCCCACCCCGTACCGGGCCGGAACTGCGGCCGGTGGCGCATGGCCACGCGCACCCAGTGCTCCGGCGGCCGGGTGTCGTAGCGGTGCTCCAGGAACTCCGGGGTGGCGTAGTGGCGCTGGAAGACGGGGTCGGCGAGGTAGTCGAAGACGCCGCTGGTGTGGTTGAGGAGCTGGCGGACGGTGATCCTGTCGCCGTCGTGGCCGTTGCCCCGTACGAGTCCCGGCAGCCACGAGCCCACGGTGTCGTCGAGGCGCAGCCTGCCCTCCGCCTGGAGCTGGAGGAGGACCGTGGCGACGAACGTCTTGGTGACGCTGCCGACGCGGTAGCGGTCCCGCGGGCCGCGCGGGGTCCTCTCACGCAGGTCGCCCACGCCGGACGTGCCGGCCCACTCGCCGTGCGCCGTGACCGCCCGCCCTGTGACGCCGGGCACGCCGGCCGCGACCGCCCGGTCCATGGCCCGCTGCGTGGCCCGGTGCCCGCGGTGGGCCCCGTCGGCCGCGGGGGCGGAGGCGGACGAGGCCGGCGCGGCGAGGACGCCGAGCGCCACCGCCGCCGCGCCCACGACCTGCGTGCGTACGCGTACTGACATGCGTCGTTCCTTCCCGGGGGGGGAATTCCTGGGGGGAATTCCTGCTCACCCAGGCAGAACTCCGCGGCGGCCCGGCACGTCACGGCTTCCGCGGCGCGCTTCGGCCCTCGCGCGCAACTGTGCCCCTCGCGTGGAACCGCGCCCCTCGCGCGGGGCCTCAGCCCTTGCGCAGCACGAGTTCCGTGTTGCGGTCGCCCGGTTCGCCACTCAGGGTGGCGCGGGCGCCCGGCGCGTTGAACGACAGCTCCCGGTACAGCGCGGCGAGGCCGGTCTGCGACAGATCGCCGAAGTCCGTGCGGTGCGGGGCCGCGGACTCGATGAGGGTGGTGAACAGGGAGAGCGTCCCGTCGCGGTTGTCGACCAGCTCGATCACCCGGGCGAGCTGCGGGAAGTCGACGTGCGAGGCGGTGGAGACCTCCCAGAAGGAGCCGTGTTCGGTGCGGTGCGGGGTGATGGCGTTCTTGTGGCTGTGGCCGTTCACCCAGGCGAGCACCGAACGGTGGCGGCCGAGGAGCGCGGCGACCTCGTCCCCGCCGTGCCGCTTCTCGCGCGGATAGCGGGGGTCGGTGTGCAGATTGCGCATGGAGCGGCTGGTGTGGTGGCTGAAGACGATGGCGTACGAGGCGTCGCCGCTCTTCTCCACCTCCGTCAGGGTCCGCTCCAGCCACCGCAGTTGGGCCGTGCCGAGGGAACCCTCGTAGTGACCGCCGGGGTCGGTGGTGTCCAGGCTGATGCCGAGGACGTCGTCGGTGATGCGGAAGGAGTAGTACTGGGTGCCCTCCGCCAGGTTCTGCCGGGTGTAGCCGTGGCCGACCGGACCGCGGCCCCGGTGCGCCTTGTCGAGGTGGGCGCGGAGGTACTCCTCGGGCGTGAAGGGGGCGCGGCCCTCGTCCGGGGTGACCGGGCGCATGCGGCGGGCCTCCGCCTTCAGGATGTCCCGGAAGATGGTGCCCTTCGGGTCGTGGCCCTTCTTGACGGTCTCCCACAGGGCCGCGCCGCGGCTCTCGTCGAGGGACATCAGCTTTCTGCCGCCGACGGCCACCTCGGCGAAGTACGAGTCCCCGGGCGCGTAACAGCCGCCCGGCAGGCTGTCGTGGTTGCCGACGGTGGAGTACCACGGCAGGTTCAGACCGGGGCTGTTGACCTCGCGGATCGCCGCGTCCAGGAACCCGGGCAGGCGCGGGAACCCGACGCCCTTGTCGGCGTCGCGCAGGGCCGCGTCCGGGTGCCAGTAGAGCTTCAGGCCGCTGTCCTGCACGCCTTCGTAGTGGCGCGGGTCGCCGGAGTTGGGGGTGACGCGGCCGCCGCTCATCACCTTCAGGAACCAGTCGAGTTCGTTGCGGGAGTTGTTGTCCGTGTTGTCGCCCGTCGTCATCACGAAGTGCAGCGGGGCGCCGGTGGCGGGGGCGCCGCGCATGCCGTTCACCTGCTCGACCAGGGAGACGGCGCCCGCGACGGACAGCGCCTCCTGCGGGCGCCAGGCGCTGGCCGTCTGCGCGCGCAGACACTCGTAGCGCAGCGGGTGCTGGACGTCCACCAGGTGCAGGTCGGTGAACTGCACGAAGGCGGCGAGCGCGGTGCGGCGGGCGCCGCGGTCGTCCTTGGCGTCCGCCAGGTCCGTGCGGACGACGCGGTCCCAGGCCGGTCCGTCGCCGAGGCGGCGGTAGCTCCCCTCGGGGCCGCGGGGTGCGGAGACCGTGGCGAGGGTGGTGCCCGAGCGGTACGGGGCGAGCGGGGCGGCGGGGGCCCTGCGGGACATGGGGACCGGTGCCGTCCCCTGGGCGGCCTCGCCGGAGCCCGCCCCCGGGCCGAGGGCATAACCGGCTCCCGCGGAAAGAGTGACGGCGCCGGTCGCCGCGAGGAGCGTGCGGCGGTTGAGCCTGGCGGCGGCGGATGTGGTGGCAGTGGCTGCGGCGGTGGCGACAGAGCGTATCCGCGACATGGCGCGTCTCCCCGAGTGCGAACGCGTCGGCAGTGGTCGCGGGAGGCCTCGGCCGGGGTTCCGGCCTCCGCTTCCCGCTCGTACTGGATCGTTGGCAGCGGGGGTGGCCTGCGCGTGAACGACGCCGCAACGTGCGGCGCCGATCACCGTAAGTGGATCTGGGGGCACACTGCGTGTGCACGGTTTGCTCTTTGGGGGGTGGGGGTGTCGTCGCTCTGCGTTCATGTGGCGGGGTAGCGGGCCCTCGCGGGGCGCCCCAGGCCCACCCCTTTCCCGTAACCAGGGGGCGCTGCGCCCCCTGGACCCCCGCTTTGTCGGCGCTCCGCGCCTCGTCCTCAAACGCCGGACGGGCTGAAAACTTCGCCGCCGCACCGGCGAGAATTGAGCCCGTCCGGCGTTTGAGGACGAGCGCGCAGCACGATTTCAGCCTGTCCGGCGTTTGAGGACGAGCGCGCCAGCGCGATCTCAGCCCGTCCGGCGATTGAGGACGAGGCGCGGCAGCGCCGATGACCCGCCCAAGGCCCACGGCCTACCCCAGGTGGCCGTGGGCCGGGCGGGCCCGCCACAGGGACAGGCCGATGTCGACGAGGCTCACGCGGTCGAGGGCGGCGACGCCGTCCAGGGGGTGCCATGCCGCCAGGTCCGTCGACCCCGACGTCTCGTGCCGCAGGGCGCCCCCGACGACCCGCCCCTCGTAGACGATGCGCACCCCGTGGAAGTCCGCGACGGCCCCGAGCCGCCTCGGATAGCGGCGGCGCAGGGAGTCCACGCCGAGGAGGGCGACGGGCTCCACGGCGTACCCGGTCTCCTCGTCGGCCTCGCGGATCACCGTGTCGTACGGGTCCTCGCCGTGGTCCATGCCGCCCCCGGGCAGCGTCCACCGCTTGCTGCCGTCCCCCGCGACCCAGCGGGCGAGCAGCACGGACCCGTCGCGTACGCATACGGCGTAGGCCGCCACCCTGAGTTCCTTGTGCACGGGCCGACGTTAGACCGCGTACACCGGATAGGCACGCCCTGTTACCCGAACCAGTGATTTACCCTTGAGGGGTTAGAGGAGGAGAAGGAGAAGGAGAAGGAGGAGTGCGCGTGATCGATCCTCGTCCGCTCACCGGTGAGCCCCTCGCCCTGGATCTGCTCAACACCCGCTGGGTGCAGGACGGGGTGCGCAAGGATCTGCTCGACGGCGTCGAAGGGCTCGGTGTGTGGCTGGCCGCGCACGGGCTCGACGCGCGGTTCGACGCCGACGGGGCCACCCTGGAGCACCTGCTGCGCGCCCGGGACGCCCTCGCCGGGGTCGTCGACCTGCCGGGCAAGCCGGGCGGTGAGGCCGCCGCGGTCGCACGCGTGGACGCGGTCCTCGCGCACGGCCGGGTCCGGGCGGCCCTGACACCGGCGGGCCCCGCCGAGGAGAGCGAGTTCGCGGACCCGTCCTGGGGGCCCGCGTGGCTCGCGGCCCGGGACTATCTGACGCTGCTCGCCGACGCCCCCGACCGCATCCGCGGCTGCGCCCACGAGGCGTGCGTCCTGCACTTCTTCGACATCTCGCGGAACGGCACCCGCCGCTGGTGCTCCATGGCCCTGTGCGGCAACCGAGCGAAGGCTTCCCGCCACTACGCGCGTTCGCGGGAGGCCTGACTCCGCCCGCCGACACCCACGCCAGGGGTACCAAGTACCGTTATGCACCGCCTTGTTCCCGATGGCGTATGGCGGAAGTACGCCACCGGCGCATCCCACCCCGGGCAACTCTCCCCAAACAGGCACCCCTTACGTAAAGCTGAGCGGTCATCCGGCCCCGTATTCCGGACTTCCCCGAGCTCTCGACTTCGTTCGAGCAGGGGAGACCCCATCCTGCACCGGCTCGACCAGCCGGTCTTCACGCACAGGGATGCTGATGACCCTCGACGCACGCGCGCCCGAACCGGGTGCGAGACGCTCCGACCGCGCCAGACGCACCGCACGTCTCGCCACCGCGATAGGCGTGGCCGCCGCTCTCACCGCGGCGGCCCCGCTCCCGCTGGCCTTCGCCGCCGACACCCCCTCCCCGGCGCCCGTCGCCCCGGCTCCCAAGGACGCCGCCGCCAAGCTCGGCGCAGCGGACGCCGAACTGCTCGCCGACGCCAAGGCGGACGGCGAGAAGACCGTCACGATGATGGTCGCCACCGCGCCCGGCGCGACCGAGCAGGTCGCGAGGCAGCTCGACGCGGTCAAGGGCGGCTCCGTCGGCCGCACCTACGACAAGCTCGGCTACGTCCGCGCCGCCGTCCCGACCGCGCGCGCCGACGCCGCGATCGAGGCCGCCACCAAGCTGCCCTCCGTGCACGCCATCGACCTGCGGCACGAGATCGAGCTCGACGACCCGCGGCCGGGGAGCGGCAAGGGCGCGAAGGGCGCCGCGGGGCGCGCCGCGTACCCGGCGCCCGGCAAGAACACGCCCGCCGTGAACCCGTACAACCCGTCCTTCGAGACGGGCGCCGTCGACTTCGTGAAGAAGAACCCGAAGGCCGACGGCCGCGGCGTCACCATCGGCGTCCTCGACTCCGGCGTCGACCTCGGCCACCCGGCGCTCCAGAAGACCACCACCGGCGAGCGCAAGATCACCGACTGGGTGACGGCGACCGACCCGATCGTCGACGCGGACGGCACCTGGCGCCGCATGACCAACCCGGTGTCCGGGCCTACGTTCACCTTCGACGGCGACACCTGGAAGGCCCCCGCGGGCTCGTACCAGATCAGCCGCTTCCGCGAGAACGCGACCACCGGCGGCGACGCCAAGGGCGACCTCAACCGCGACGGCGACACCACCGACAGCTGGGGCGTCCTGTACGACCCGGCCGCCGGTACCGTCCGCGTCGACCTGAACGACAACAAGGACTTCGGCGACGACAAGCCGATGAAGCCGTACGGCAAGAACCACCAGGTCGGCTACTTCGGCAAGGACGACCCGGCGACCGACGTCGCCGAGCGGGTGCCGTTCGTCGTCGAGATCCGCAAGGACGTCCCCACGGACCCCTACGGCGGCGACTGGGTCGGCAAGAAGGCCGACTTCGTGAACATCGGCGTCATCGAGTCCGAGCACGGCACGCACGTCGCGGGCATCACCGCCGCCAACAAGCTGTTCGGCGGCAAGATGAACGGCGCCGCGCCCGGCGCCAAGCTCGTCTCGTCCCGCGCCTGCACCTGGACCGGCGGCTGCACCAACGTCGCGCTCACCGAGGGCATGATCGACCTCGTCACCAAGCGCGGCGTCGACATCGTCAACATGTCGATCGGCGGCCTGCCCGCGCTCAACGACGGCAACAACGCGCGCGCCGAGCTGTACAAGCGCCTCATCGACACCTACGGCGTGCAACTCGTGATCTCCGCGGGCAACTCGGGCCCCGGCGCCAACACCATCGGTGACCCCGGCCTCGCCGACCACGTCATCTCCGTGGGCGCGTCGGTCTCCAAGGAGACCTGGGCCGCCAACTACGGCTCCGAGGTGAAGAAGAAGTACGGCATGTTCGGCTTCTCCTCGCGCGGCCCGCGCGAGGACGGCGGCTTCCAGCCCCTGATCTCCGCGCCGGGCTCCGCCATCAACACCACGCAGACCTGGCTGCCGGGCTCCCCGGTCGCCGAGGCCGGCTACAAGCTGCCCGCCGGCTACTCGATGCTCCAGGGCACGTCGATGGCGTCCCCGCAGGCCGCGGGCGCCGCCGCGCTGCTCCTGAGCGCCGCCAAGCAGCACCGCGTCGACCTCACCCCGGCCAGGCTGCGCACCGCGCTCACCTCGACCGCGCAGCGCATCCCGGGCGTGCAGGCCTACGAGCAGGGCACCGGCCTGATCGACATCGTGGACGCCTGGAGCGCCGTCAAGGGCGGCGCCAAGGCCCACGAGTACACGGTCAAGGCGCCCGTCGACACGGCCCTGGAGCAGGAGCTGAAGAAGCCCGGCACCGGCCTGTACGACCGTGAGGGCGGCCTGAAGGCCGGTCAGAAGAAGACGTACGAGGTGACGATCACGCGGACCACGGGATCCAGCCGTCCGCTGCGCCACAAGCTCGCTTTCGTCAACAACCACGACAAGACGTTCAAGCTGCTCGGCGACGCCGCCGACGGCGAGGTCTTCCTGCCGCTCGACCGCCCGGTCAAGGTGAAGGTGCAGGCCGCCCCGAAGTCCTCGGGTGTCTCCAGCGCCGCGCTGACCGTCGACGACAAGCGCACCCGCGGCGTCGACCACCAGATCATGACGACCGTGGTGGTCGCCAAGGACCTGGCGAAGCCGTCGTTCACCTATAAGGCGTCCGGTTCGGTGCAGCGCAACAGCAACAAGTCGTACTTCGTGAACGTGCCGAAGGGCGCGAAGTCCCTGGAGGTCGCGCTCGGCGGGCTCAAGGACAAGAGCCAGACGCGCTTCATCTCGATCCACCCGTACGGTCTTCCGGCCGAGTCGACGTCGTCGCTCGTCTGCTACGCGAACTTCCCGAACCCGGACAACACCTGCCGCCCCGACGCCCGTTCGTACGCGAACCCGACGCCGGGCGTCTGGGAGATCGAGGTCGAGGCGCGCCGCACCTCGCCGGTGCTCGACAACCCGTACAAGCTGGAAGTCTCCGCCCTCGGCGTGACCTTCGCCCCGGCGCCCCTGAAGGTCGCCGAGGCCAAGGCGGGCTCGTCCACCCCGGTCACCTGGAAGGCGAAGAACGACTACGCCGCCGTGGACGGCAGGCTGAAGGGCGGCTCGCTCGGTTCGGCCGCCACCAGCAGGCCCACCATCGAGCAGGGCGAGACGCAGACCACCACGGTCGTCGTGCCCGAGGGCGCCGAGCGGCTCGACGCCGCGATCGGCTCCACCGCGGACTCGCGTGCCGACCTGGACCTGGCGCTGTACAAGGACGGCCAGCTCGTCGTGCAGTCGGCGGACGGCGACTCGGAGGAGTCCGTGAGTCTCGCCAAGCCGGCGCCGGGCACCTACACGCTCCAGGTCGCGGGCTACTCCATCCCGTCGGGGCAGACCGCGTACGACTACCGTGACGTGTTCTTCTCCGCCTCCCTCGGCCAGGTCGAGGTCGACGAGAGCAAGGTCGTGAAGCTCGCCAACGGCGCGACCGCGGACGTCTCCGCCGAGCTGGTCGTGGGTGCCCCCGGCGCCGCGGGCCGGGTCCTCTTCGGTGAGGTGAACCTCCTGAACGCGCGCGGCACGGTCGCGGGCACCGGCAGCGTGACGCTGGAGAAGGTCACTGAGTGACCGTCGCACGCCGAAGCGCTGATACACGCTGACAGCGGCACGAAGACGGGGGCGGACAGCGAAGTGTCCGCCCCCGTCGGGCTGCTGGGATCAGTGCTTCAGCGAGCTGAGGTCCTGCGCGTAGGTGCCGACCGCGTTCGCGATGACGTCGACGTTCACGTCGAACGCCTTGCGGTTGATGTTCTTGATGTCGTCGCCCTTGGCGTGGTAGTTCGGGTCGTACGGCTGACCGGCCCTGCCGCCCGCCTTCGCCGCCTGCTCCTCGGTCTTGAGGCCCTCGGCGCCGGTGAAGGTGCCGCCCGCCGGGATGCCGTTCGCGATGAACGCGCCGTAGTCGGAGCGGCCGTCGAAGTCGGTGCCCCAGTGCGGGACCTTCTTCTTGTCGAGGAAGCCGTTGATCAGCTTCTCGATCTGGGCGGAGCCCGCCGGACCCGCGCCCGCGCCCGTCTTGTCCGAGTCGTCGCCGTCGTAGACGAGTTCGGCCGCGTTGGGCGAGGCGATCATGTCGAAGTTCAGATACAGCTTGATGTCCTTCTTCTGCCGCGCGCTCAGGGTCTTCACGTAGTGGTCCGAGCCGAGCAGGCCCAGCTCCTCGGCCGACCACCAGGCGAAGCGGACCTTGTGGGCGAGGTTCTTGCCGCCCTTGGTCTCCTTGGCGAGCTTCTCCGCGACCTCGATCAGACCGGCGGAACCGGAGCCGTTGTCGTTGATGCCGGGACCCTCCTCCACGGAGTCCAGGTGCGCGCCGAGCGCCACCACCCGGTCGGCGCGGCCGCCTCGGGTCTCCGCGACGACGTTGCGGGTCTTGTGCGGGATCGCCTTGGTGACGACGTCCAGGGAGATCCTGACCTCGCCCTGCTTCACCTGCTCGGCCAGCTTCTCGCCCTCGGCCTTGGAGATGCCGACGGCGGGGATGTGCGCGTTGTCCGGGGTCTCCAGGTTGCCCTTGACGGGCGCGTCGCCGGAGTGGTTGTACAGGACGAGGCCGACGGCGCCCGCCTTGGCCGCGGCGGCCTCCTTCTCGGCGAACGTGCAGGTGCCGCGCTTCACCAGGGCGATCTTCCCGGTGAAGGTGTCCGAGGTGTAGTCGTCGGCCTCGCAGCCCGGGGTGTCGTCGACACGGGCCGCGGCGACCGGGGCCGCGAGGCCGCCCTCGGGGGTGGACTTGCTGAAGTCGAACGCCAGGGCGTTGAGCTTGCGCGCCTCGGGCGACAGGACGCTCGCGCCCTCCCGCACCGTCTGCGACGTGTGGAAGACGAAGTCCTGGTACGAGACCTTGTACCCGGCCTTCTCCAGGCGGTCGTGCACGTACGTGGTGGAGGCCTTGTGGCCCGGGGTGCCCGCGGCGCGGTTGCCGCCGTGGGCGTCGGCTATCTCCTGGAACTTCTCCAGGTGGCGGTGGGCGCTCTTGCCGCTGGACCTCTTCACCAGCTTCTTGGCGAGCTGTTGCGCCTTCTGGGCCTGTGCCGTCGGGTGCTTGTCGTGCCGGGCGGCGTCCTGCGCGCCCGCGGGGGACGCGGCGGCGAACAGGACGGGGGCGGCGACGACGGCGGAGAGCAGAGCGGCCGTCGTCCGGCTGCGGGGTGCGCGCACGGAGGTCCTTCCTTGCGTGGTCGGTACGGGGCGCCGCTGATCTCCGTGGTCGCGCGCTGGTCAGGTGCGCGACCTCGTACGCCGGTGATCAGCGGCGAGCGGTGGAAGGACCGTAGCCCGGTGAAATCGCAGGTCGGGTGGTTCGCCGGGTTCGCAACCGCGCCTTCACGGAGTTGTCACCGGAACTCAGTAATCCGCCTCGGCGGGGCGGTATCGGTGCCGGCTCAGCACTGTGTGCCGCGCGCCCGGGGGAGTGCCTTCTCGATCCACGCCCGGTCCTCGGCGAGCCGTGCGCCGGTGGACCAGAGGTCGGGGGACGCCTCGCCCTCGGGGATCGCGACCAGTACGCGGTCCCCCGTGCGCAGCCGCGGGTCCACGGAGACATCCATCACGAAGGTGACCTGCTCCTTCCCCTCGGCGGGCTTGTAGTAGCGGGACACGTCGAGGGTGATCCGGTCCTGGGTGCCGTCGGGCAGCAGCTCCACGCTCTGTACGGTGCCCTCGGCGATGAGCCGCGAGCAGGCGACGTAGCCCTCGGGGGACCTCTTGGCCCCTTCGGCGGCGTGCCCCGGCCGGTCGTGGGCGCGGCTCGGCGCGGAGCCCTTCGCGTCGGCCGCCCCGGACGTCATGTCGTCGTCCCCCGTCCCGCTCCGCACGCCGAGCCAGACCACTCCGCCGAGCAGCCCGGCGCCGAGAGCGGCGGCTAGGGCGAGGACGGCGCCGCGGCGGGCGGCGCGCGGGGGACGTCCCGGGGGCCGGGACCTGGCCGGGGCTCCTGCGCGGGAGGGCGCGGGAAGCGGTGAGGGGAGCGCGGGGCGTGCCGGACGGGGGGAAGCGGCCGGTTCCGCCCCCGGTGCGCCCCGCGCCAGCGTGTCCCCCACGATCCGCAGCTGGTCCCGCAGCACCGCGACATCGGCGACGGCCGCGGCGTACTCGGCCATGAAGCGTTCGTCGGCACGGTTCGCCGCGGGCACCGGCTCGTCCGTGACCGCCCGCGTCAGCGCGTCGACGGGGTCGTACGGCTCCTCGTGCGCCACGGTCACACCACCTCTCCCTCGTGCAGCCGCGTGCGCAGCACCCGTACCGCCGCGTGCAGCCTGCTCTTCACCGTGCCCTCCGGAATGCCCAGTTCATCCGCGATGTCGCGGACCGGCAGATCGGCGTAGAAGCGCAGCACGACGACCTGGCGCTGGCTGTCCGGCAGTTCGTCGAGCCCCTGCGCCACGGCGAGCGAGAGCAGCCGCGACTCGGCGCCGTCCTCCTGCGGCTCCTCGGGGTGCAGGGCCGCGAGCCGCTCGCCGAGCCGTTCCTGGCGGCGCCGGGCGCGGTGGTAGTCCATGGCCCAGTTCGACGCCACGACGGCCGCCCACGCCGACACCTCCCGGGGTGCCTCCTGCCCGCGCGCCGCCCGCTCCAGGAGCCGCAGCCTGACGTGCTGCACGCCGTCCTGGAGCTCCCCGTGCGGCACCCCGCCCAGCGAGAGGACGGCCCGGACCCGGTCCTCCTGGGCGGCGTCGAGCGGGTCGGTGGCCGGAGCGGCGGCCGGGGCGGTGGCCGCGGCAGGGGCGGCGGTCTCATGGGCCGGGTCGAGCGGACCGGCGGGTGCCCGCCCCCGTGGTCCGCGGCGCGTGATTCTGCGCAGCAATGGCCCTCCCCCTCGTTCCGGTGCCTCGTCCCGGTGCCTCGTCCCGATCCGTATCCGTTCGGCCCGCGCGTTCCCGCGTCTCCCCTACGACGCGGGAAGGCGCGGAAACGTTCGGCTGCCGGAGCGGGAACCGGGTTCCGGTTCCGCCCGACGTCACATGTGGTGTTCCACACCTCGGACAATGGATTGGACAAAGCGGCCTCGGACAGACGCATGATGGAGCGACGGCGACAACGCCCCAGGCCGGACGGCCGCGCGCCAGGCACATACCTACGGAGGAACCCTGTGAAGGTCGGAATCGTCGGAGCCACCGGTCAGGTCGGCACGGTCATGCGCAAGATCCTCACCGAGCGCGAGTTCCCGCTCGACGAGCTGCGTCTGTTCGCCTCGGCCCGCTCGGCCGGCACGGTCCTGGACGGGGTCACGGTCGAGGACGCCTCCACGGCCGACTACACGGGCCTGGACATCGTCCTGTTCTCCGCGGGCGGCGCCACCTCCAAGGCACTCGCCGAGAAGGTCGCCTCCCAGGGCGCCGTGGTGATCGACAACTCCTCGGCCTGGCGCCGCCACCCCGAGGTGCCGCTGGTCGTCTCCGAGGTGAACCCGCACGCCATCGCCGACCGCCCCAAGGGCATCATCGCGAACCCGAACTGCACGACGATGGCGGCCATGCCGGTCCTGAAGCCGCTGCACCTGGAGGCGGAGCTGACCTCGCTGGTCGTCGCCACCTACCAGGCGGTGTCCGGCTCCGGGCTCGCGGGCGTCGAGGAGCTCTTCGAGCAGGTCAAGAAGATCGGTGACGACGCACCGAAGCTGACGCACGGCGGCGACCAGGCGGAGTTCCCCGAGCCGGACAAGTACGTGGCGCCGATCGCGTACAACGTCCTGCCGATGGCGGGCTCGATCGTCGACGACGGCCTGAACGAGACCGACGAGGAGCAGAAGCTCCGCCACGAGTCCCGCAAGATCCTGGAGATCCCCGAGCTCAAGGTCTCCGGCACCTGTGTCCGCGTGCCCGTCTTCACCGGCCACTCCCTCCAGGTCAACGCCCGCTTCGCGCGGCCGCTGTCCCCCGAGCGCGCCACCGAGGTCCTGTCCGGCGCGGAGGGCGTCGTCGTCACGGACGTGCCGACGCCGCTGGTGGCCGCGGGCCGCGACGAGTCGTTCGTGGGCCGCATCCGCGGTGACGAGACCGTCGAGAACGGCCTCGCCTTCTTCATCTCCGACGACAACCTCCGCAAGGGCGCCGCGCTGAACGCGGTGCAGATCGCGGAGCTGGTGGCGGCGGAGCTCTCGGGCTCCTGACCGCCGGGACCGGCCGAAACGTCCAGATCGCGGGGGATCGTTTCCGCACCCACCAACGAGTGATACGGCGCATGTGCCCCGGGCGTGTCCGGGCAGTGATGGGGTGCACCAACCGCACCACTCACAAGGGAAGTTCATGCGCCGTATCGCCGCCATGACCACCATGGCCATCGGAACCCTCGCCCTCGTCGGCGCCCTCGCCGCCCCGGCGAGCGCCGTACCGGACCCCGTGGCAACCGTCGACTGCGCCGTGCAGGAGGTCACCGGCCTCGTCGACCCGGCCGGCCTCGGCGTACCCGCCGAGATCCCGGCCACCGGGTGCCTCGCACCCTGAGCTGAGGGGGCCGAGGAGCCCCGGGGACGGCAGCCGCGCCCGTACGGATTCCGACCAGGTCCGCCCGGGCGCGGCTGCCGTCGCGCAGCCGCTCGTCATCCCTCCTCGCGCGCCGCGAGCGCGATCACGCCGAGGCCGGCGACGGCGAGCCCGCCGCCCACCCACAGCACGTCGGTGACCCCGATGCCGTCGGCCACCCGGCCGCCCGCGAGCGCGCCCACCGCGATGGCCACGTTGAACACCCCGGCGAACAGTGCGGACGCCGCCTCGCGGGCCCCCGGCGCGGCGGCCATCACCCAGTTCTGCGAGGAGACGGACACCCCGCCGTAGGCGAGCCCCCACGCCACGAGCAGCACCACGGACAGGGCGAGGGAGCCCCCGGCGGGCCCCATCAGGAGCACCACGCCACCGAGCGCGGCGGAGATCATCAGCAGCGCCCGGCGCGGGTCGCGGGCGGCGAGGGAGCCGCCGATGAAGTTCCCGGCGATCCCGGCGACGCCGTACGCGAGCAGCAGCCCGCTGACGAGCCCCGCACCGAGGTCCGGCACCCGCTCGAGGACCGGCCGCACATAGGTGTACGCGGTGAAGTGCCCCACCACGAGCAGCGCCACGGCGATCAGACCGATCCGCAGCCGGCGAAGACGCAGCAGGCCGGGGAAGACTCCGAGCCGCACCGGCTCGTCGGCGGGGAGCGGCGGCACGACGGTGGCGAGCAGCGCGGCGACGGCGAACCCGAGCACCGCGACGGCACCGAACGCCCAGCGCCAGCCCGCGAGTTCGCCGAGGAAGGTACCGGCGGGCACACCGAGCACCGACGCCACGGCTATGCCGCTGAAGATGACGGCGGTGGCCCGGCCGACGGACTCGGAGGCGACCAGGCGCACCGCGAGCGACGCGGCGACGGCCCAGACGCCGCCGATGCACAGCCCGACGACGATCCGCGCGGCGAGCAGCACCGCGAAGGAGGGCGCAAGCGCCGACAGCACGTTCGCGGCGCCGAGCAGCAGCATCAGGCCGCACAGCACGCGCTTGCGGTCCGTGCGGCGCACGGCGACGGGCAGCAGCAGGGCGGCGAGCGCCGCGACGACGCCGGGCAGGGTGACGGTGAGTCCGGCGGTGCCGTCGGAGACGCGCAGTCCCGCGGACAGCGAGGTGAGCAGACCCACGGGCAGCATCTCCGTGGTGACGACCGAGAAGGT
The DNA here is from genome assembly GCF_009755605.1 of Streptomyces typhae. Classification (GTDB taxonomy): domain Bacteria; phylum Actinomycetota; class Actinomycetes; order Streptomycetales; family Streptomycetaceae; genus Streptomyces; species Streptomyces typhae. Next base: position 40,866 of record NZ_WPNZ01000003.1, on the reverse strand, counting down.
GGCGGCCGCGACGGCGACGACGGACAGCGGCAGGGACCGCCGTCCGGTGGGGGCGGGCGCGGTTGTGGTCACGGTTTCCATGGCCTCCACCCAACGCCCGCGCGGCCTCGGGGAACAACGCCGGAGTTCTCATCCTTGAATGAGCGTGGCTAATCGATCGCAGGACAGGCGGGGCGGGAACGCGCGGGGCGCGCCCGCCGGGGGACGAGGGAACGGACCCGAGCGGTGAGCGGTCTGGAGATGCGGGAGCTGGAGTGTTTCCTCGTCCTCGCCGAGGAGCTGCACTTCGGCCGGACGGGTGAGCGGCTCTACGTCTCCCAGAGCCGGGTCAGTCAGCTCCTTGCGGCACTGGAGCACCGTATCGGCGCCCGCCTGGTGGAGCGGACGAGCCGCCGGGTGCGGCTGACCCCGCTCGGCGAGCGGTTCCGTACGGAGCTGCGTCCCGCCTACGACGAGTTGGCGGGCGCGGTGGAGCGGGCCCGGGAGTCGGCGCGCGGGGTTTCGGGGCGGATCAGGGTGGGCTTCCAGGGCACGGCCGACGCGCGGCTGATGGCGGCGATCACGGCGTTCCAGGAGCAGCATCCGGGCTGTGTCGCGGAGATCGCGGAGGTGCCGTTCGCGGACCCGTTCGGTGCGGTGCGGCACGGCGAGGTGGACGCGGCGATCGTGCTGCTCCCGGTGGCCGAGCCGGACCTGGTGCTCGGCCCGGTGTTCTCCCGGCAGCAGCAGACGGTCGCGGTCTCCGTGCGCCATCCGTTCGCGGCCCGCACGTCCCTGGCCGCCGCCGACCTCGCGGACACCCCGCTGATCTCGGCGGCTCCTCCCGCCCCCGCGTACTGGCGGGCGGCCCACGCGCCGTCCGCCGTGCCCGCGCCCGCCGTGCGCACGCTCCAGGAGGGGCTGACCCTGGTGGCCGCCGACCGCGGCGCGATGCTGCTGTGCCGGCCGACGGCGGAGTACCACGGACGGCAGGACGTGGTGTTCGTGCCGGTGGCCGGGGTGCCGGACTCGGTGCTCGGGATGGTGTGGCACCGGGACGGGGAGACGGCGCGGGTGCGGGCGCTCGCGCGGGCGGTGGCCGGGGCCGGGGACGCCGCCGTCACGGCCGCCTGAACCCCGGCCGCCCGTTCCGCCGCACACCGGTCGTCTCGCACCGGTCGTCCCACACCGGTCGTCTCGCACCGGTCGTCCCACACCGGTCGTCTCGCACCGGTCGTCCCACACCGGTCGTCTCGCACCGGTCGTCCCACACCGGCCGTCGCACACCGGCCGTCTCACACCGGTCGGCGCACCTCGAAGTGGAAGCAGCCGTACTCCACCGCGCGCACGTGCACGAGGGCGACCTGCGGGTCTGCGAACGCCTCGGTGAGCGCCGCGTCGAAGCCCTCCGCCGGACGCTCGGGGATCTCGACGAGACGGCCGCCGACGATGTGCCCGCGGGCGTCGTAACGACGGAAGGCGCGCAGCGCCCCCGCCCTGGCGAACGGATAGTCCTGCCCCGTGTCCGCCGGGTCGGGGCCCTCGCACGGCTCCGCGTGGATGAAGACAGGCCCCTGCTCGTCGTACGCCCCCGGGGCGGCGCCGGTGGCCGCCGCCCAGCGGCGGAGGGGCGCGTAGGAGACCAGGGCGAGCCGTTCGCCCTGCCGGGCGGGGCGGAGGCAGCAGCGCAGCGGGGAGCCCCCCTCCTCAGCCGTGTACGGGGCACACGGCCGACCCGCGTCGTCCGTGCGGCGGAGCTCCTCAAGGGTGTCCCGGGGGATGGGGCGGGGCGTGTATGCGGTGGTGGTGGCCATGGACCCCAGGCTCGCGCGGGCGCGGGCGCGGGGCTGGCGGTTTCCGGACGTGGATCTCTCCCCCCGCCCCGTGCAGGGCGGGGTGTGAACAGCCCCTCCGGCGTGTGCCGAGCGGGTTCCCGGGCGGAGTCCCGGTTCCGGTGGAGGGGTGCCCGCGCGGAGCGCGCTGACGGACGCGATGGGGCGCCCCGCGAGGACACCGCGGCCCCCCGAGGACACCGCGGCCCCCCGAGGACACCGCGGCCCCCCGAGGACACCGCGGCCCCCCGAGGACACCGCGGCCCCCCGAGGACACCGCGGCAGTCGCTATCTGGGCAGCACCACGAGATACGCGGCGGGCTCCCGGTCGGCGGCCGCCATCAGGGCCGTTCGCAGGACGGTGGCTTGCTGCTCCGCGGCGTCGCGGAGCTTCCGTGGCGTGATGTGGACGACGGTGACTCCGAGGCGCTCCAGGTGCTCGCGCTTGCGGGCGTACTCGGACCACTCGCCGAGCTCCCGGCTCCGCTCCACCAGGGTCCAGCCCGAGCTGTCCTCGCCCTGCCGCGGCGCCCGGGTGTCGAGCTCGACGGCGACGGCGTGCTCGGGCCAGTAGGCGTCGACGCTCCCGAGGTGCGGCCCGCCGGGCAGGCGCAGGTCGACGTTCCACAGCGGGTCGGGCAGCTCGTGCTCACGGATCAGCCCGTACAGGCGGTCCTCCGCGATCGCACGCCCCTCGGCGAGCAGGGCGTCCACGGCGTCCACGACGTGCGGCCGGGTGAGGAGCCGCGCGGAGTTCAACTCCCGTACCACGGCCGCGGGTTCGCAGTGTCCTGCGCGCACCGCCTCGGTGAGCAGCCGCCGTACCGCGCCCGCGTCGGCGAGCTGGGCCACCGCGTCGGCGAGCGCCCGCTCCACCGGGGCCACCGGCAGGCCCGCGATCTGTTGCGCGGCGGGCAGCGCATGCGTACGCACGAGCCGGGCGCAGCCGGTGGAGCGCAACCGCCGGGTGCGCTCCACCAGGACGTCGATGCGGTCCAGGGAGGGCAGCGGCGGCGCGCAGGAGAACCGGTGCAGCGCGAGCGCGGCGAGCCCCGTGATCATCACGTCCGTGTACGCCGCGTGCGGTGCGCCGGGGCCGGGCTGCGCGGGCACGGCACCGGTCCGCCCCGCCGGGGGCCTGCCGGCGAACAGGAGCACGCCGTGCAGCCGTTCCTCGCTGGTCGGGGGGCCGGGGTGGAGCAGGACGACGCCGGGCAGGAACTGCTGCCAGGGCCCTTCGGGGCGGCAGTGCGCGGAGGTTTCGGCGCCGGAGACGCCGTGGTCGCGCAGCTGGGCGGTGCTCATGACGCGGCGCTGGGAGGTGGTGAGGTGGTGCAGGGGGCGGGGGTGGAGCGGGGTGTTGTGGTTCATGAGGGGGGCTTTCCGCGCCCGCTCGCCCCGTTAACCGCTGTTACAGTCCCGTCGACAAAACCGGACAACCCCGTCCTAAAGTACGGGCGTTCGAGAGCCGAAAAGAGTCGGTTCGGGGAGCGCGGGGGTGAAGTGGGGGGCGTGCGCTGCCGTTTGGCGCTCTCTTGAAGGCATCCGGGGGATGTTGTCACACTAGATCGTAACGCTTGGCATGCACGCGACTTCGTAGAGTGACCCTCGGGGGTCCCGTGCGCCAGGCACCGGTAACTCTCCAGGCCGCCAACCCCACTTGAGCGGCCCATCCCCCCACGGAGGTACTGCGTGAGCATCCGACGAACAGGCGGACGACGACTGACCCGCACCGCGATCGGTGTCGCCGCGCTCGCGGCCGGCACCCTGACGCTGGCGGACACCGGCGCCGCCGCGCCCGCCCCCACCCCCCACACCCTCACCTCGTCCTCGGCGAGCAAGCTCGCCCGCACCCTGACCGCGGGACCCGAGAACGGCACCGCGGGCGCCTACTACGACAGCACGGCCCGGAAACTCGTCGTCAACGTCCTCGACGACGACGCGGCCGACCGGGTCCGCGACGCCGGTGCCGAACCCCGGCACGTCGAGCACTCCCGTGCCCAGCTGAAGAACGTGCAGGACAGCCTCGGCGAGCGCGCCGTCCCCGGTACCGCGCGCGGCGTGAACCCGAAGCTCAACAAGGTCGTCGTCACCGCCGACAGCACGGTCCGCGGCGCGGCCCTGAACCGGCTGGAGCGGGACGTCGCCGCCCAGGACGGCAAGGCCGTGCTCCGGCGCACCGCGGGCACGTTCCGGTCCCTCCTCAGCGGCGGCGACGCCATCTACAGCTCCGAGGGCCGCTGCTCCCTCGGCTTCAACGTCGTCAAGGACGGCCGGCCGTACTTCCTCACCGCGGGGCACTGCGCCGCCCTCTCCGGCGCGACCTGGTCCGAGACCGAGGGCGGCCCGGTCGTCGGCGAGGTCGACGACTACCGCTTCCCCGGCAACGACGACGCCCTCGTCGAGTACACCGCCGACGTGGCCCATCCGAGCGAGGTCAACCTCTACGACGGGAGCGCCCAGCCGATCTCCGACGCCCGCGAGGCCGTCGTCGGCGAGCGGGTCCGGCGCAGCGGCAGCACCACCCAGGTCCACGACGGCACCGTCCAGGCCCTGGACGCCTCCATCAGCTACCCGGAGGGCGACGTCCACGGCCTCATCCAGACCGACGTCTGTGCCGAACCCGGCGACAGCGGCGGTTCCCTGTTCGCCGACAACAGCGCCCTCGGCCTGACCTCCGGCGGCAGCGGCGACTGCTCAGTCGGCGGCGAGACCTTCTTCGCCCCGGTCACCGACGCCCTGGACCACTACGGCGCCGAGATCGGCTGAGACCACCATCCACCCCGCCCGACACCCACGGGGCGAACCGTGGTGTTCCCCTACGGGGGCGGGCGGAACAGTCCCAGCCCGTCCGGCGTTTGAGGACGAGCGCGCAGCGCGATGAGCGGTGGGCCAAGAGGGCGGCACCCTCTCGACCCACCGCACTTACGCCGTATTCACGCGCAGCGCGACAAACGGTGGGCCAAGGGGCGGCAACCCCTTGGCCCACCGCACCCACCCCCTACACGGGGCCCGAGGCCCCGTCGCAACGCTGCGCCCGCAGCGACCGCGCCAGATCGTCCCGCGACTCCAGGACGAGCCGCCGCAGCGCGGGCGGCGCCTGCTCGTGCGAGCCGAGCCACGAGTCGGCGGCCGCCAGCGTCTCCGGGCTGTCCTGCGAATGCGGGAAGAGACCCCGCACCACGTCCATGCCGATCTGGATGGACCGCTCGGCCCACACCCGCTCGATCGCCTCGAAGTACCGCGCCGTGTAGGGAGCGGTCAGCTCGGCCTGGGAGGGCTGCTGGAAGCCCGCGATGGTCGCCTCCACCAGCGCGTTGGACAGCTTGTCCGACTCCACCACGGTGGCCCAGGCCTGCGCCTTCACCGCGGCGGAGGGCCGCGCGGCCAGGCAGCGGACCTGATGCCGCTTGCCGGACGCGGTGTCGTCGCGGGCCAGCTCGGCGGCGAGCGCCTGCTCGTCCGCCGCCCCCTGGGACGCCAGCGCGCCGAGGAACGTCCAGCGCAGCTCCTGGTCCACCTCCAGGCCGTCGATCTTGGCCGTGCCGTCCAGGAGGCCCCGCAGGAGCTGGAGGTCGGCCGCCGACGACGCCACCGACGTGAAGAACCGCGCCCACGTCAGCTGATGCTGGCTGCCCGGCTCGGCGAGCCGCAGCTCCCGCAGGGCACCCTCGGCGAGCAGCCGGCCGCCCTCCTCGCGCCAGCCGGGGGCGGCGTAGTGCGTCCGGGCGGCGTTCGCCCAGGCGTGCAGCATCTGCAGGACGCCGATGTCGGACTCCTGGCCCGCGAAGCGCAGGACCAGGCCGATGAAGTCCCGGGCGGGCATGAGGGCGTCCCGCGTGAGGTTCCACAGCGCCGACCAGCACAGGGCACGGGCCAGCGGGTCCGTGATGTCGCCCAGATGGGCGCGGAGCGTGGCGAGGGAGGTCTCGTCGAAGCGGATCTTGCAGTACGTCAGGTCGTCGTCGTTGACGAGGACGAGCTCCGGTGCCTCGGCCCCGGCGAGTTCGGCGACCGTGGTCCGGGGGCCCTCGACGTCCACCTCCGCGCGGGCGTACCGCACCAGGTCGCCGCCGGCCTCGCGGCGGTAGAGGCCCACGGCCACACGGTGCGGGCGCAGCTCCGGGTGGGACTCGGCGGCCTCCTGGACCACGGCGAGTTCAGTGACGCGGCCCTCGGCGTTCAGGGTCACCTGCGGGGTCAGGGAGTTGACGCCCGCGGTCTGGAGCCACGCCCGCGACCATGCCGTCATGTCGCGGCCGCTGGTCTCCTCCAGGACGGAGAGGAGGTCGCCGAGGCGGGTGTTGCCGTACGCGTGCCGCTTGAAGTAGCGGCGGGCGCCCTCCAGGAAGGCGTCCCGGCCCGCGTACGCCACGAGCTGCTTGAGGACCGAGGCGCCCTTGGCGTACGTGATCCCGTCGAAGTTGAGCTTGGCGTCCTCCAGGTCGCGGATGTCGGCCGTGACGGGGTGGGTGGAGGGGAGCTGGTCCGCGCGGTAGGCCCAGGCCTTGCGGTTGTTGGCGAAGGTGATCCAGCCGCTGCTGAAACGTGTCGCCTCGACCATGGAGAAGGAGCCCATGAAGTCGGCGAAGGACTCCTTCAGCCACAGGTCGTCCCACCACTGCATGGTGACGAGATCGCCGAACCACATGTGCGCCATCTCGTGCAGGATGACGTTGGCCCGGCGCTCGTAGGACGCCTGGGTGACGCGGCCGCGGAAGATGAACTCCTCGCGGAACGTGACACAGCCCGGGTTCTCCATCGCCCCGAGGTTGTACTCCGGGACGAAGGCCTGGTCGTACTTCCCGAAGGGGTAGGGGTAGTCGAAGTTGTCGTGGAAGAAGTCCAGGCCCTGCTTGGTGACGAGGAAGATGTCGTCGGCGTCGAAGTGCTTGGCGAGGCCCTTGCGGCACATCGCGCCGAGGGGGATCTCCAGGCGGGTGCCGTCGTCGAGGACGCGCTCGTAGGCGTCCTCCACATAGTGGTACGGGCCTGCGACGACCGCCGTGATGTACGTCGAGATCGGCTTCGTCTCGGCGAACTTCCACACCTGGTCGGCGACCTCCCCGACGCCGTTGCTCCACACCGTCCACCCCTCCGGCGCCTGCGCCGAGAAGCGGAAGGGGGCCTTCAGGTCGGGCTGCTCGAAGTTGGCGAAGACGCGACGGGAGTCCGCTGGTTCGTACTGCGTGTAGAGATAGACCTCGCCGTCCTCGGGGTCGACGAAGCGGTGCATGCCCTCGCCCGTGCGGCTGTAGGCGCACTGGGCGTCCACCACCAGCTCGTTCTCCTCGCGGAGGTCCTCCAGGGTGATGCGGGCGCCGTCGAAGACCTCGGAGGGGTCCAGGTCCTTGCCGTTCAGGGACACCGCCGTGACGCTCGGTGCGATCAGGTCGGCGAAGCTGGCGGCGCCCGGCTCGGCGCAGCGGAAGCGGAGGGTCGTCACCGAACGGAACGTGCGCGGGGCGCCTTCGTCGCCGTTGCTCTCGCCCACTGCCGAGCGCAGGTCGAGGAAGACCTCGTACCCGTCGACGGACAGCAGCGCGGCCCGCTCCTGGGCCTCGTCACGGGACAGATTCTCACCGGGCACGGGCGGCACTCCCTTGTGGCTCGCATGACACTGACGTCGGAATTCTTAATGACTCCGATCCTCGCATGCGTCCCGAACGGCGGACATCCGGGAATGCCCCCGCCCGTCCCCGACGTTTCTTGGCCAGTCATCGAACGGATTCCTTAGGGAGAGACATGGCTGAGAACGCCACGAGCGGCAATGCGTCGAGCGGCAATGCGTCGAGCGGCAAGACCCCGGTCGACTTCTGGTTCGACCCGTCGTGCCCGTGGGCCTGGATGACATCGCGCTGGGTCCACGAAGTGGAGAAGCTCCGCGACATCGAGGTCCGCTGGCATCTGATGAGCCTCGCCGTCCTGAACGAGGACAAGCTGGACGAACTCCCCGAGGAGTACCGCGAATGGCTGGAGAAGTACGCCTGGGGTCCCGTCCGCGTCGTCATCGCGGCCCAGGAGGAGCACGGCGCCCAGGTGCTCGGCGACCTCTACACGGCCATCGGCACCCGCGTCCACAACGGCGGCGAGGGCCCCACGAAGGAGGCCGTGGCCGGGGGCCTGAAGGAGGTCGGGCTGCCCGCCTCGCTCCTCGACCACTGGGACGCCACGCCCTACGAGGCCGCTCTGCGCGCCTCCCACAACGAGGGCATCGAGAAGGTCGGCCAGGAGGTCGGCACCCCGGTCATCGCGGTACCCGGACCCGACGGCGAGGAAGTCGCCTTCTTCGGCCCCGTCGTCACCCCCGCCCCCAAGGGCGAGGCGGCGGCCCGCCTGTGGGACGGCACCCTCCTGGTGGCCGCCACACCGGGCTTCTACGAGATCAAGCGCACCCGCACCCAGGGCCCCGTCTTCGACTGAGCCCGATGTGCGCCCGGCATACCGAAGGACCCCCGCGAGTCACGTCCTCGCGGGGGTCCTTCCTTCATCCGCCTGCCCGCATGAAGGTTGAGAAGACGATCACGAGGCAGGACGCTGCGTGCGGGCGTGGCCCGCGGGGTGTCAGGGGGCGAGCAGCAGGCTGTTCACGCGCTGCTTGGCGGCCTCGTAGCGCTTGGCCACGTCCTGCCAGTTCACGACCTCCCACATGGCCTCGATGAAGTCCACCTTCTGGTTCTTGTACTGGAGGTAGAAGGCGTGCTCCCAGGCGTCGAAGACCAGGATCGGGGTGGAGCCCTGGCCGACGTTGCCCTGGTGGTCGTAGATCTGCTCGACGATCAGGCGGTCGCTGAGCGGCTCGTAGGCGAGCACGCCCCAGCCGGAGCCCTGCGTCGTCGCCGAGGCCTTGGTGAGCTGGGCCTTGAACTTGGCGAAGGAGCCGAAGGACTCGGTGATGGCGTCCGCGAGCTCGCCGACACCGTCGGCGGCCGTCGGCTCGCCGCCGCCGCCGTCCTTCGGGCTGTTCATGTTGTGCCAGTAGATGGAGTGCAGGATGTGGCCGGAGAGGTGGAACGCGAGGTTCTTCTCCAGCCCGTTGATGGCGCCCCACGACTCCTTGTCGCGCGCCTCCGCCAGCTGCTCCAGGGTGTCGTTCGCGCCCTTCACGTACGCGGCGTGGTGCTTGTCGTGGTGGAGCTCGATGATCTGCGGGTTGATGACCGGCTCGAGCGCCGCGTAGTCGTACGGAAGTTCAGGAAGCGTGTAAATGGCCATGATCTAGCCCTCCGACGTGCTCTGCGTGCTGTGCCGCGCCGTGTCGCGCGGCGCCGCCTCGCACCTCTTATTGCGACCTATGTGCAGATGCAGGCTAGCAGCAGTAGTACCGTGAAGTTGATCAGCCCTTGGTCCTAGGGCGTGGGACGCACGGTCCCGGGCGCCGACGGCCGAAGGCCCCGCTCCACAGGGGGGAGCGGGGCCTTCGGGATGACGGATGAGGATGACGTGGGACAGGGCAGGACTAGGCGCGCGGGCCGGTGCCGCGGCTCTCCATGACCTTCTGGCGGGCGTACCCGATCGCCATGAGGAGCACGGTCAGGCCGCCCGTGTAGAAGAGCTGGGTGCGCGTCTCGGACTCGCGGGCCATCAGGACGAACACGGTGGCCATGCCGGCCAGGGCCACATAGGTGAGCCAGGGGAAGAGCCACATCTTCACGACCAGCTTCTCCGGTGCCTCGCGTTCGAGGGCGGTGCGCAGCTTCAACTGCGCGGCCGCGATGAAGAACCACACCACGAGGATGATCGCGCCGATGGTGTTGAGCAGCCACTGGAAGATGTCGTCGGGCCGCCAGTAGCTCAGCAGGACGCAGAGGAAGCCGAAGACCGACGAGGTCAGGACGGCGATGCGCGGCACGCCGCCGAAGAGGCGGCCGAGCGCCTTCGGGCCCATGCCGCGCGCCACCAGGGAGTTGGCCATGCGCGAGGCGCCGTAGATGTTGGCGTTCATCGCGGACAGCAGGGCGACCAGGACGACCACGTTCATGATCTGCCCGGCGCCGTCGATGCCGAGGTGGTCGAGGGTGGCGACGTACGGACCCTTGGCCGCGACCTCCTCCGCCGTCCACGGCAGCAGCGTCACGACGACGGCCATGGAGCCCACGTAGAAGAGGGCGATCCGCCACATCGCCGTGCGCACGGCCTTGGCCACGCCCTGGACGGGATGTTCGGACTCGGCGGCGGCGATGGTGACCGTCTCCAGACCGCCGTACGCGAAGACCGAGGCGAGCAGGCCGACGATCAGTCCGTCCACGCCGTTGGGCATGAAGCCGCCGTGCCCGGTCAGATTGGTCATGCCGGGCGCGTCGGTGTCGGGCAGCCAGCCGAGGATCGCGAGCACGCCGATGCCGAGGAAGAGGACGATCGCGCCCACCTTCAGGGCGGCGAACCAGAACTCGAACTCACCGAAGTTCTTCACGGCGGCGAGGTTCGTGCCGCAGAAGACCAGCATGAAGAGGGCCACCCAGGCCCACTCCGGCACGCCGGGCACCCAGCCGTGCACGATCTTCGCGGCGCCGATGCCCTCCAGGCCGACCGCCACGCACAGCAGGAACCAGAAGGACCAGCCGGCGGTGAATCCCGCCCACGGGCCGAGCGCCCGCTCGGCGTGCACGGAGAAGGAGCCGGACGCCGGGTTGGCGGCGGCCATCTCGCCGAGCATGCGCATGACGAGCATGACCAGGGCGCCGGATATCGCGTAGGCCAGGATGATCGAGGGCCCGGCCGCGGCGATGGCGGTCCCGGAGCCCACGAAGAGCCCGGCGCCGATCACGCCGCCGAGGGCGATCATCGACAGATGGCGCTGCTTGAGGCCGTGCCCGAGCGGGGAGTCGGCCTGGGGTGGTGCGTCCTGCACGGACGTCCGAGACATGGGCGTGCCCTGTTCAGTAGCTGAGACGAGGTAGCTGAGACGGGGGAGCGGCCCACAGTGTGAGCACTGGCACCGCTCACAGGGAACCGTTGACCGGTATACGGACACGACGCTCACACATGGTGAAGAGATCTTCACATCATGGGCACATATGCGTCAGAAGTGTGAGGAGGGGCGTCCGGTACGCCGCTTCCGCAGCACCGCGAAGGCGAGCGCCCGCCGCGCCACTCCCTCGGCACTGTGAGGCCGGGCGCCCGGTGCGCCACTCCCTCAGCACCGCGAGGCCGAGCGCCCGGTGCGCCACTCCCTCACCCAGGCCACCGCGATCACGAGCGCCGCGGCCCCCGCCGACCAGAGCAACTGCGGCCGCGCCCCGTCGTCCCGCAGCATCAGGACCACCACCACGGCCATCCCGGCCAGCGCCGCCCAGGTCAGCCAGGGGAAGAACCACATCCGCAGCGTCAGGGTCTCCGGCGCCTCGCGCTCGATCCGCCGCCGCAGGCGCAGCTGGGACAGCGCGATCAGGGCCCAGACGAAGAGGAGCGCCGCGCCCACGGAGTTGAGCAGATAGAGGAAGACGGACTCGGGCCACTTCAGATTCAGCAGGACGGACACGAAGCCGAACGCCACCGAGGCGAGCACCGCGCGCCGCGGCACCCCGCCCTCCGACACCTTCAGGAGGCCCCTCGGCGCCTCCCCGCGCTCGGCGAGGGAGAAGACCATCCGCGAGGAGCCGTACAGATTGGCGTTCAGGGACGACAGGAGCGCCACGAACACCACGATGTTCATGAGGGTCCCGGCCGACGGGACGCCGATGGAGTCCAGAACCGTGACATACGGGCTGATACCTGCCTGCTGTGCCGTCCACGGCAGGACCGTCACGACGACGAGCATCGAGCCCACATAGAAGAAGAGGATGCGGTACACCGCGCTGCGCACCGCCCGCGCCACCGAGCGCACCGGATCGTCGGACTCCGCGGCGGCGATCGTCACGATCTCCAGGCCGCCGAAGGCGAAGAGGACCGCGACCACGCCGGAGACCACTCCGCTCCAGCCGTGCGGCAGGAAGCCGCCGTCGCCCGTGAGGTGGGTGAGGCCCACCGGGTCCGTGTCGGGCAGCACACCGAGGATCGCGAGCAGTCCGAGTACGAGGAAGGCGACGATCGCGAAGATCTTCAGCGCGGCGAACCAGAACTCGAACTCGCCGAAGTTCTTCACCGCCGCGAGGTTGGCGCCGGTGAAGACCACCATGAAGACGAGGACCCAGGCCCACTGCGGCACGCCGGGTGCCCACCCGTTCGCGATGCGCGCAGCGCCCGTCGCCTCCACGGCGAGCACCACGACGAGCAGGAACCAGTAGAGCCAGCCGACCGAGAACCCCGCCCACCGTCCGAGGGCGCGCTCGGCGTGCACGGAGAAGGCGCCGGAGGCCGGCATCGCGGCGGACATCTCGCCGAGCATCCGCATCACGCACATCGCGAGGGCGCCCGCGATGAGATAGGAGAGGACGATCCCGGGCCCCGCGACGGCGATCCCGGCCCCGGAGCCCACGAAGAGCCCGGCACCGATCACACCGCCGAGGCCCAGCATCGTGAGATGGCGCTGCTTGAGCCCGCCACCGAGGGGTTCGGGGCCCGCGCCCAGAGGACCGGGGCCCGCGCCGAGGGGACCGGAGCCGGGGGCGGCCGGTTCGGGGCTCGCGCCGGAGGGCACCGCCGACTGGGACGGCCTGGAGTCGTGCTTCACGTTCAGTCGGCTCTCGATGCGCAGGAGTTTGGTGAGAATCTACAGTGTCACCGCAGGGCGCCCCGACGAGCAACCCGGGCCCATGTCCCCCTGACCTCAGTGACGAGCGTCACGCCGAAGCGGGTGTGGCCCCAGGCCTTTGTGCGAAGCCCACCAACGCCGGGCCGTTCCCTTTGTTACCGGCGCCTCCTGAAAGCTGCCGGGGCCGGGGATAGGGTCACAGCGTCCCGCTCACCCGCCCCACGGCCCCCTCAACCACGGAGTCCCGATGAGCACAGCCGTCATAACCCGTCCGGGCCAGGTCCTGGCCGACCTCCTGCCCGCCTCCCGCGTGAAGGACGCCGCGCTCGTGCTCGGCGGTGCCGCGCTCACGGGTGTCGCCGCCCAGATCGCCGTCCCGGTCCCGGGCTCCCCGGTCCCGGTCACCGGCCAGACCTTCGCGGCCCTGCTCGTCGGCACCTCGCTCGGCGCCTACCGCGGCGCGGCCTCGCTCGCCGTGTACGCGATCGTCGGCATGGCGGGCATGCCCTGGTTCGCGCAGGGCAAGGCGGGCATAGGCGCGCCGAGCCTCGGCTACGTCCTCGGCATGATGCTGGCCGCCGTCGTGGTGGGCGCGCTCGCCCGTCGCGGCGCCGACCGGAGCGTGGCGCGGATGGCGGGCACGATGGTCCTCGGCTCCGCGATCATCTACGCCGTCGGCGTGCCGTACCTGGCCGCGGCCACCGGCATGTCCCTGACGGAGGCGGTCGCGGCCGGACTCACACCGTTCCTCATCGGCGACGCGCTCAAGGCGGCGCTCGCGATGGGTGTGCTGCCGCTGGCGTGGAAGTTCATCAACGGCGCCGACGAGAAGCACTGACGCGGGAGTTCCACCAGCAGAAGCTGTCAGCAGAAGCTGTCAGCAGCAGCCGTCAGCAGCAGCCGTCAGCCGACGCCGTAGTTCCGCCTGAAGAGGTTCGCCGGGTCGTACAGGGCCTTCAGCCCGGCGAGCCTCTTCTGCGTCTCCGCGTCGTACAGCCCCTCCGTACGGTCCCCGCTCGCGAAGGTGAAGTTCAGGGACCGCCCGACGACGTGCCCCCGCACCCCGGCCAGCGTCTCGGCGTAGAAGTCCCGCAGCGTCTCGCGGTCCGTGCCGTCCAGCGGGGACAGGATCCGCAGCAGCCAGCGCGCGTCCCGGTGCGGCACGGCGTTGTCCGCGGGCCGGGCGAGCGCGCCGCCCAGATGGTTGAGCTGCACCACGTGCATGTGCCCCGCGGCGGGCCCGGTGCGGGACAGGACCCGTGCGATCCCGGCGGTGTCGAGGCCGTCCAGCATCCGGCTCTCCCCGTAGTACGCGTGCGGGAAGTCCGGGTCGCTGTGGATGGTGTGGCTGTCGGTGTACGGCAGCTCGCGCAGGGAGTCGGAGAAGGCGGGGCCGATCGCGCGCAGCGGGGCCACGAGCCGCTCACCGTCCTCCGCGCGGCCGGTGTACGCGACACGCACCGTCACCAGGTACCGCCCGCGCATGGCCTCCGGCAGCATCGGCAGATCCGGGTACACGAGCGCGGCGACGGAGGAGGTCACCTCGTCCGGCAGGCCCCCGGTCCATGCCACGTACGCGCGCAGGACCGCCCCGGGGTCGACCTCGCGCCCGTCGAAGGCGAGCGCACCCCCGTAGAGGTGCGTCACGGGCACCAGGCCGATCTCCAGGGCGGTCACCACGCCCAGGTTCGCGCCGCCGCCGAGCAGCCCCCAGAGCAGTTCCGGGTCACCGGCGGCCGTCACGTGCCGCACGCTGCCGTCCGCGGTGACGAGGTCCACGGAGCGCACATGGTCGGCCGCGTACCCGAACTCGCGCGCCAGGATGCCGAGTCCGCCGCCAAGCGTGTACGAGACGGCGCCCACGGACGGAGCCGAGCCGTTCAGCGGCGCGAGCCCGTGCTCCGCCGCGGCCGCGACGACCTGCCCCCAGCGCACCCCGGCCCCGACCCGGGCGGTGCGCGCCGCCGGGTCCACGGCGACCTCGTCCAGGCGGCGGGTGCTGATCAGTACGCCGCCCCGCGAGGCGTCCGGGAGGCCGTGCCCGGTGGCCTGCACGCCGACGGGCAGACCGGCCCCGGCGGCGTACGTCACGGCCGCGACGACGTCGTCGGTGCCACGGGCCGCGAAGACCACGTCCGGGCGCTGGGCGAACCCGGTCTGGAACCCGGCAAGTTCGTCGTCGTACCCGTCGTCACCGGGCCGGAGGACGAGGGGCGGGGCGGTGCGGGTGCCGGGGCTGCGCGAATCCATGGTGTGCTCCCTGAGGTGGTACGGCCTTGCCGATGAGCACACCCTGGCGCAATAACTTGACACCCAGCGTCAGGTTTTCTCGGCACCCCGGGCACCCCGGGCATCCCAGGCACCCCGCGTCAGGTCTCTCAGACCCGGGAGCGCTCCTCGGCCGAGCGGGGCAGCACCTTCTCCCGCACGAGGGCGAAGCCGAGCACGAGGGCCGCCACGAGCAGCGAGAGCACCATCTGCTTGCGCCCGGCGTCGTCGTACAGCATGTAGACGATCACGAACGAGATCATGCCGATGGTGACCCACGTCAGATACGGGAAGAGCCACATCCTCACGACCAGCTTCTCCGGCTCCTCGCGCAGGATGATGCCGCGCATCCGCAGCTGCGTGAAACAGATGACGAGCCAGACGAACAGCGCGACGGCGCCGGAGGAGTTCAGCAGGAAGTCGAAGACGGTGTCCGGCCACTGGTAGTTGAACCACACGGCGGCGAAGCCGAAGACCACCGAGCCGAGGATCGCCGTGCGCGGCACGCCGTTGGCGTCGGTGCGCGCGAAGGACTTCGGCGCGTCCCCGCGCCGCCCGAGCGAGAAGGCCATCCGCGAGGCGGTGTACAGACCGGAGTTGAGGCAGGAGAGCACCGCGGTGAGCACGATCACGTTCATCACCTGACCGGCGTGCGGAATGCCGATCGAGTTCAGCGCGGCGACGTACGAGCCGTCCTCGGCGATGGACTTGTCGTTCCAGGGCAGCAGCGTCACCACCACGAAGATGGAGCCGAGGTAGAAGACGCCGATGCGCCAGATGACGCTGTTGGTGGCCTTGGTGACGGCGCGCTGCGGGTCCTCCGACTCACCGGCGGCGAGCGTGACGATCTCCGAGCCCATGAAGGAGAAGACGACCATCAGGACACCGGTGAGGATCGCGCCCGCGCCCTCCGGCATGAAGCCGCCCGCGTCCGTGAGGTGGGCGAAGCCCTTGCCCGGGTTGTCCGAGCCCGGCAGCACGCCGAACACGGCGAGCAGACCGATGAGCACGAACCCGCCGATCGCGACGACCTTGATCCCGGCGAACCAGAACTCGAACTCGCCGTAGGAGCCGACCGAGACGAGGTTCGTCGCGGTGAGCACCACCATCACGATGAGCGCCCAGCCCCACTGGGGGATCGCGGGCACCCAGCCCTCCAGGATCACGGCTCCGGCGGTGGCCTCCACCGCGAGCACCACGACCCAGAAGAACCAGTACAGCCAGCCGATGGAGAAGCCCGCCCAGCGGCCGAGCGCCTGGTCGGCGTAGGCGGAGAAGGAGCCGGACGTCGGCCGCGCCGCGGCCATCTCGCCGAGCATCCGCATCACGAGGACGACCATCGTGCCGACGAGGGCGTACGACACGAGGATCGCGGGGCCCGCCGCCTTGATGCCGGAGGCGGAGCCGACGAAGAGACCCGCTCCGATCACACCGCCGATGGCGATCATCGACAGATGGCGGTTCTTGAGCCCCGCCTGAAGGCCGTCACCGCCGCCGTGCCCGGTCCCCGTCTGGGAATGCACGGGCCCTTCGGGGGTGCCGTCTTCCTTCGCAAGGGATGGTTGCGAGGTCATAAGCAGTTCCTTTGGTTCACAAGCAGAGCTTCCGCATTCAAACTCAGGCGCTCTTGGCGCGAAAGGGCCCGTCTCCGGATCGTTGTACTCGCCGGTATCCTCGGTGCGCGACTGGTTACGGACGATGACGGTGGCGGGATTGGCCTGCACCAATCGCCCGGACCCAGGGCGTCTTCCCGGCGCGACCCGTGCCACACTCAGTCGCATGCGCGTGTACCTCGGCTCGGATCATGCCGGCTACGAACTCAAGAACCACCTCGTCGAATGGCTCAAGGCGCACGGGCACGAGCCCGTCGACTGCGGGCCCCACATCTACGACGCCCAGGACGACTACCCGCCGTTCTGCCTGCGCGCCGCCGAGCGGACGGCCGCGGACCCCGAGTCCCTCGGCATCGTCATCGGCGGCTCCGGCAACGGCGAGCAGATCGCGGCGAACAAGGTGAAGGGGGTGCGGGCCGCTCTCGCGTGGAGCGAGCAGACCGCCGCGCTCGGGCGTGAGCACAACGACGCCAACGTGATCTCCATCGGCGGGCGGATGCACACCCAGGACGAGGCGACCAAGTTCGTCGAGATCTTCCTCGGTACGCCGTACTCGGGCGAGCCCCGCCACACGCGACGCATCGAGATGCTCACGGCCTACGAGACCACCGGCGAACTCCCCGCCATCCCGGCGCACCACCCGCAGCAGGGCTGAGTCGCCCCCGTCCAGGGGCTCCGCCCCAGACCCCGCACCGGCGGATATTCAGCCCCTCCGGCGTTTGAGGAGCGGGGTCTGGGGCGGAGCCCCAGTTTCGGAGAAGGGGCGGGACTGGGGCGCCCCGCGAGGCCCCCCCCCCCCCCCCCCCCAATCAGGAGACACCCGTGCCGGAAGGCCACACCATCCACCGCCTCGCGGCCGATCACCGGGAGCGGTTCGAGGGGCGGCCGGTGCGGGCGAGCAGCCCGCAGGGCAAGTTCTCCGACAGCGCCGCCCTGGTGACGGGGCAGCCGATGACCACGGCGGAGGCCCACGGCAAGCACCTCTTCCTGGGCTTCGCGGAAACCGGCTGGATCCACATCCACCTGGGCCTCTTCGGCAAGGTGACCCTCGGCACCGCACCCCCGCCCCCACCCACGGACACGGTCCGCCTCCGCCTGGCGAACGACACCGCGTACATGGACCTGCGCGGCCCGACGACCTGCGCCCTGACCACCGACGAGGAGAAGCAGGCGATACACGCCCGCCTCGGCCCCGACCCCCTGCGCCCGGACACCGCGGACGGCAACGACCCCGACACGGCCTGGCGCCGCGTCTCCCGCAGCCGCACCACGATCGCCGCACTCCTCCTCGACCAGAAGGTCGTCGCTGGCGTCGGCAACGTCTACCGCGCGGAGGTCCTGTTCCGGCACGGCATCGACCCGTACACCCCCGGCAAGGACCTCACGTACGACCAGTGGACCGCGATCTGGGCGGACCTGGTGGACCTGATGCACGAGGGGGTGCGGCTCAACCGCATCGACACGGTCAGGCCCGAACACACCCCGGACGCGATGGGGCGCCCGCCGCGCGTGGACGACCACGGCGGCGAGGTGTACGTGTACCGCAGAGCCCGTCAGGCCTGCCACGTCTGCGGCGGCGAGATCCGCACCGCCGATCTCGCCGCCCGCAACCTGTTCTGGTGCCCCGGATGCCAGCCGCCCAGGGCCCGCCGCTAGCGGCCGTACGTCAGCCGAGGCCAGGCGGGCAGCCAGGGCCGGGCGGGCCGTCGTACGGCAGCCAGGACCCGGCCGGCAGCCGTACGGCGGCAGGGCTCCGCTAGAAGCCGTGCGGCAGCCAGGGCGCCGACGCCGAGCCGAACGCCAGTGACGCCTCCGCGAGCGCGCCCTGGCGCAGCTCACGCACCCGGCCCGCGCCCGCGAGCTGCGCGAGCGGCACCCCGCCGAGGTAGGCCGAGCCCAACTCCCGTACGGACAGCGCGAGGTCGGCCGGTGTGCCGTCGGCGTCCACGCGCTTGCAGGACGCTCCCTTGGGGTCGCCCACCAGGCGCCAGCGCCCCTCGTTCCACGGGCAGAAGGCGTCCTCGACGTCGAGGACCACGTCCACCGGCGCCTGGTACGTACGCGCTTCGAGGGCGGCGCCGACGTCCACCAGGCGTACGTACAGGGAGTCCCGGGAGCGGAGGTCGCAGCGGCGTACGTCGGAGACGAGCTGCACCACCGGGTCGTCCACCGGACGGTTCAGCGCGAGGACCGTCGTCGTCAGGTCGATGTCGCACAGGAAGCGCCACAGCGCCGCGTACGCCGCCGGGTCCAGGGCCTCGACGTCCTGCACGCGGACCGTGCCCTTGGGGCCCCGCGCGTCCCACTCGGGCTTGACCGCGAACAGCGCGTACCCGACGACCTCGCCGTCGCGCTCGGCGAGCACGCACTGCTGCGGCGACGCGCCGTTGCGCTCACCCGGCGGGTCCAGGGTGATCAGGCGCTCCCAGCCGGGCCGCCGGGCCAGCATGCCGGGGCGGCCCGCGACCCGCCGCGCGTACACCGCCTCGCAGGCGGGGCCGGCCTCGGCGGGCACCGCGTAGCGCAGCCGGACCTCGTCCGTGCCCGGCGGGACGGCGAGCCGCACCCGGGTCGTGTCGATCTCCAGGCGGAGGCTGTACGACGCCGTGCCGTACCCGAACCGGCCGTAGATGGCGGGCTCCGACGCGGTCAGGACCGCCACCGCCTCGCCCCGCTCGCGCACGTCGTCGAGCTGGCGCCGCATCATCGCCCGCAGCAGACCGCGACGCCGGTGCGTGGCCGCCACGCCCACCATCGTGACACCCGCCGTGTCCAGGAGGGCGCCGCCCGGCACGGTCACGCGGAAGCTGAACGCACCGGCCGTGCCCACGCAGACACCGTCGTCCCAGGCCCCGATCGAGCGCTCGCACTCCGTGAGGTCGTCCCACAGCTGCCGCTCCTCCGGCGCCTCGGCGACCCCGCCGAAGGCCCGCTCCAGCGTTGCGTACCACTGCTCCCATTCGCTCTGGTCCAACTGCCGCAATTCTGCTGTCATATGCCATGCCTACCAGGGCTCCCAGGACGCGGCGAGTGGTTTTCCGCGTACCGGAACGCGCGTGTGGACGCTGGGTGCGGAGATACGGGTGAGGTGCCCCTGAAGGGGGACAAGAGGTACCTCCCGTGCGAAGCGCCTGGCCCGGTGGATAGGGTCCACGAGCAATGGCGGTACGACGAGAAGGGCGCGAGCGACGCGAACAGCGTGCGCGGCGTGCCGAAGCCGAGACGTTCCCGGCCCGGATGAAGAAGCGGGTGCACCGGGCTCGCACAGGGCTGCGCAAATCCGGTGTCGACTACTTCCGCGGGGACGGCTCCGACTGGGTGGCCCTCGCCGCGCTGCTCCTCACCATCCCCGTCATCACCACCTGCACCATCGTCAACCCGGTGTGGTTCTCGCCGTCCACCCTCGTCCTGCCCATCGTCGCGGGCGGCCTGCTGCTCCGGCCCTCCAGCCTGCTCGGCCTGTACGCCGCGTCGGCCGCCGCCCTGATCGTGGAGTCCGCCAAGCTCGGGCCCTACGCGGAAGGGCCCGCGCGGGTCACTCCCGGCACCGTCCTGACCGTCGCCGCCTGCGGTTTCTTCGGGCTCCTCATCGCCCAGTTCCGCAGCCGCGTCGGCGTGCCCTGGCGCGGCGGCGGCACCATGCTCTTCGACCTGCGCGAACGCATCCGCGTGCAGAGCAAGCTGCCGAAGCTGCCACGCGGCTGGCACCGCGAGATGGCGCTGCGGCCCGCCGGCGGCCAGTCCTTCTCCGGCGACTTCGTCGTGGCCGCCCGCACGAACAGCGGGCGCACCCTGGAGGTCGTCCTCACCGACGTCTCCGGCAAGGGCATGGACGCCGGTTCCCGCGCCCTGCTGCTCTCCGGTGCCTTCGGCGGCCTGCTCGGCTCCCTGCCGCCGCACGCCTTCCTGCCCGCTGCCAACGGCTACCTCCTGCGCCAGGACTGGGACGAGGGCTTCGCCACCTCCATCCACCTCGTCCTCGACCTGGAGACCGGCGACTACGAACTCCTCTCCGCGGGCCACCTCCCCGCCCTCCAGCTCAACGCGGGCACCGGCCGCTGGGAGGAGAAGGCCGCCGAGGGGCCCCTCCTCGGCGTCTACGACGGCGCCCAGTTCGACCCCGTCAAGGGCTCGCTGCGCCCCGGCGACGTCCTGATGCTCTTCACCGACGGCATCGTCGAGTCCGCCGACCGCGACATCGCGGAAGGCATCGACCGCCTCACCGGCGAAGCCGACCGCTATGTCCCCGGCGGCTTCCACGGCGCCGCGTGGCACCTCATCGAGGCGGTCGCCAAGGACGTCAACGACGACCGGGCGCTGCTGCTCATCTGCCGGGACATCTAGCGGGCCCCTGGGCCTTGCGGTCTCCCCTTCGCCGGGGCTGCGGTTGCCGCCCGTCGCGCTGACGCGCTCGTCCTCAATCGCCGGACGGGCTTCTTCCCGCCCGCTCGTCCTCAAGTGCCGCTCCGGCGGGGGTTCTCAGCCCGTCCGGCGTTTGAGGACGAGGCGCGGAGCGCCGATACGGGGCCGGGGGCGTCGGCCACCGTGGATCGCGCTGCGCGCTCGTCCTCAATCGCCGGACGGGCTGGATATAGCCCGTCCGGCGATTGAGGACCGGGGGTCCAGGGGGCGGAGCCCCATGGTTTCGGTGAAGGGGCGGGCCAGGGGCGCCCCGCGAGGGCCTCCGCCAGCCACGACCCCCGAGGTGGGGTAAACCCCACCCCCCACTGGCCGGGCCGCCTCATGGCCCCGCCCACCCCGCACTCCGTACGTTCAATGCATCGGCCAAGTAAGAACGACGCAAACGACGGAGAGGGTGCACGCCATGGGGCTGCGCAGGAAGAAGCAGCGGGGCGAGGAGATCGCGGCCCCCGTACGGGGAACGGCGGGCGACTGGGCCGTGGAGCTGGGCGGGGTGCGCCGCCAGTACGGCCGCGGCTCCGGCGCCGTGCACGCCCTGCGCGGCATCGACCTGAACCTGCCCCGCTCCAGCTTCACCGCCGTGATGGGCCCCTCGGGCTCCGGCAAGTCCACGTTCCTCCAGTGCGCGGCGGGCCTGGACCGCCCCACGGCAGGCACCGTCCGCCTCGGCGGCACCGAGATCACCGGCATGAGCGAGAACAAGCTGACGGCCCTGCGCCGCACCCGCCTCGGCTTCGTCTTCCAGGCCTTCAACCTGCTCCCGTCACTCACCGTCGAGCAGAACGTCCTGCTCCCGATGCGCCTCGCGGGCCACCGCCCCGACCGCCGCAGGGCCGCCGACGTCCTGGCCCGGGTGGGCCTCGGCGACAAGGGCAGGCGCCGCCCGGGGCAGCTCTCCGGCGGCCAGCAGCAGCGCGTGGCGATCGCCCGCGCCCTGGTGACCTCGCCGGACGTGGTCTTCGCGGACGAGCCGACCGGCGCCCTCGACACCACCACCGCCACCGAGATCCTGACCCTGCTGCGCGCGGCCGTGGACGGCATGGGCGCGACGGTCGTGATGGTCACCCACGACCCGGCCGCCGCGGCCCACGCCGACCGCACCCTGTTCCTCGCCGACGGCCTGATCGTCGACCACCTGGACCGCGCCCCGGCCGCCCGGATCGCGGACCGCATGACCGCGCTCACCGCGCCCGCGTACGTGGGGGCGGCGGCGTGAGCCTCGTACCCAACGGCCTGGCCCGCGCGGCCGTCCGCTTCAAGCCCGCCGCGTTCGTGGGCACGTTCGTCGCCCTCACGATGGCCTCCCTGATCGTGACGGCGTGCGGCATCCTCCTGGAGACGGGCCTGCGCGCCTCGGTGCCGCCGGTGCGCTACGCGAACGCGCCCGTGGTGGCGGCCGATGACCAGAAGGCCCACTTCGTCACCGGCGGCGGCGAGGACCGCGAGGACGAGAGCACACCGGTGCCCGACCGGGCCAGGATCGACGGGTCCCTGGTGGCGAAGGCCGCCGCGGTACCCGGCGCCCGTACCGCCGTCGCCGACGTCACGTTCCCCGTCAAGCACGGCGGTAAGGAGCTGACGGCACACGGCTGGGGCTCCACCGCGTTCACCGGCGAGAAGCTCTCCGCGGGCCGCGCACCCGCCGCCGGGGACGTGGTTCTCGCGGGCCCGGCCGGGGCCCGCGTCGGCGAGCACGTCACGCTGACCACGGCGGCGGGCCCCCGCGACTTCCGGGTGTCCGGGATCGCCGGGGGAGCGGTGCCGACGGCGTGGTTCAGCGACGCGGAGGCGGTACGGATCTCCGGGCACCCGGGACGTGTCGACGCGATCGCCGTGCTGCCCAAGGACGGCGTCGGCACGCCCGAGCTCAAGTCCCAGGTGGCGAAGGCCCTCGGGGACGGAGCCGACGTGCACACCGGCGACGCGCGCGGAGCCGTCGAGGACCCGGGCCTCGCCGAGGCCAAGGACATGCTCGCCGGCATCGGCGGCTCCTTCGGCGGCATCGCCACGGCGGTCGCCGTCTTCACGGCCGCCGGTACGGTCGCCCTCTCCGTGGGCCAGCGCGCCCGCGAGTTCGCGCTCCTGCGGGCCATCGGCACCACGCCCCGGCAGATCCGCCGGACCATCGCCACCGAGTCCCTGCTCGTCGCGCCGCTCGCGGGCGTGCTCGGCTGCCTGCCCGGCACCGCCCTGGCCCGCTGGTGGTTCGGGCAGCTCAAGGACAAGGGCGCGGTCCCCGAGGCCGTGGACCTGTCCGTGTCCTGGATCCCGCTGCTCGTCGCGGCCGGTACGGCGGTGCTCTCCGCCCTCCTCGCCGGGTACATGGCCGCGCGCCGCCCCTCCCGCATCAAGCCGGGCCAGGCGCTGAGCGAGGCGTCAGTGGAGCCGCTTCCGGTCGGCTGGATCCGTACGCCCCTCGGGGTCGCCGCGACGGTCGGCGGTGTGATCCTCGCGCGGGTCGCCGCCACCACCACCGGTGAGGACGCGGCGAACGCGGCGCTCGGCGTGGTGATGCTCTTCATGCTGGCGGTGGCGCTCCTCGGGCCCCTGGTGGCGCGCGGCTGCGCGGCGCTGTTCGGCCTGCCGCTGCGCGGGGCGGGCGCGTCCGCGTCGCTGGCCGCAGCCAACTCCCGCAGCAACTCCCGCCGCCTCGCTTCCGCGATCACCCCGATCGTGCTCGCCATGGCGTTCGCCTCCACCCTCGTCTTCATGCACACCAGCGAGGACAGGGTGGCGGCCGACCAGCAGCGGGACGGCATCACCGCGGACCACGTCGTGACGTCGCGGACCGGCTTCGACGCGCCGACGGTACGCGGGGCGGCGTCCGGGGGCGGGGCCGCGGTCGGCGTGCTGAAGACCTCCGTGCTGCTGCCCGTCGGCTCGGGCGGCGACCGCTGGCTGGAGTCGGCGAGCACCCAGGGCGTCGCGGGCACGGCCGCCGACCTCGCGAAGGTGCAGGACCTCAAGACCGAGACCGGTGAACTCGCCCTCGGCAAGGGCAAGGTCGCCCTGGACGCGAACCTCGCGCACTCCGCGAAGGTCGGGGCCGGCGACCGCGTCGAGATCCGGCTGCCCGACGGCACGAAGGTCCGGCCCACGGTCGTCGCCACGTACGAGCGGGGCCTCGGACTCGCCCAGGTCACGCTGTCCGCCGACACGTTGAAGGAGCACGTCACCTCGGCGTTCGTCACGGAGGTCTGGACGAAGGGCGCCTCCGCCGCGGCCCTGAAGCGGCTGACGTCCCACGGCACGCTCCTCGGCCGCGACGACTACACCACGGCCCAGTCCGACGACCGGGAGCTGAACGCCTGGGCGAACACCACCATGGCGGCCGTACTCGGCGGCTTCGCCGCGGTCGCCGCCGCCAACACGCTCGTGATGACGGTCCTCGACCGGCGGCGCGAGCTGGGCACCCTGCGGCTCATCGGCACCACCCGGCGCCAGGTGCTGCGGATGGTGCGCTGGGAGGCGCTGCTCGTGACGGGCGCCGGGGTCGTCATCGGCACCGCGATCGCCCTGGCCACCCTCGTCCCGATGATGAAGGGCCTCACGGGCCAGGGCCCGTACATCCCGCCGCTCCTGTACGGGGCGTTCGCCGGGTCGGCCGTGGTGCTCGGCCTGGTGGCCACGGCGGTACCGGCACGGGCGGCGCTAAGGTCCCGGTCATGACGCTGATGACACCGGCAGAGGTGGAGGCGGTGGCCCGGCGGGCGCACGCCGGGCAGACCGACAAGGCGGGGCGGCCCTACGCCGAGCATCTGGCGGCGGTCGCCGCGGGGGTGCGGGCGCGGGGCGGTTCGGACGAGCAGGTCGCGGCGGCGTGGCTGCACGACGCGGTCGAGGACGACGCCCTCACGGCGGACTGGCTGGCACGGGCGGCGCTGACCCCGGCCACCAGGGCGATCGTGCTCGCGGTCACCAAGCGGCCCGGCGAGACCCCGGAGGCGTACGCCGCCCGAATCCTCGAAACACCGGGCGCGCTCCTGGTCAAGGAGGCCGACCTGGCCCACAACGCGGACCCGGGCCGCCTGTCCGTACTGGACGGGACGACCCGGGACCGCCTCACGGCGAAGTACGCGCGCATGCGCGCCCTGCTGGGACTCGGCTGAACGGGAGAGCCGCGCCCGGCTAGCGCCCGGACGAACTTCGTTCGCGGGCGAGGGCGGCCGCGTCCCTGCGGAACGCCCACTCCATCCTCGGCTCCATCGCGAAGCGGAAGAGGCGCTGGACGGGCGGCGTGCAGAGCAGGGTGACGACGGCGGCCGCGACGACCGTCACGAACACCTCGCCCGCGGGTTCGTGCAGCCACGGGTTGGCGTCGAACCAGCCCCAGAACCGGGAGCCCTTGGCCAGGAAGCCGTGCAGCAGATAGCCGTACAGGGTGCCTGCGCCGAGCACGGTGAACCACATCCTGCGCCGCGGCACCCAGGCGAAGAAGCACGCGGTGAGCAGTACCGAGCAGCCGAACAGGGCGAGGGTCATGACGATGCCGACCCACCACGGGACGCCCAGCTCCTGGGCGCTGTCACGGCGGTAGAACCACACCGACGTCATCCGCGGCGCGGCCCAGTAGGCGCACAGCACCGCGGCCGCGAACACCGGCACCGACAGGATGCGCACCTCGCGCCGCCGCACGAGCTGGAAGTGCTCGGGCTTCATGAACAGGCCGAGGACGAAGAACGGCAAGAACTGAAGGACGCGTTGCAGGTCGAGGTCGTCGCCGATGTCGGGCGAGATCACGGCGAGCATCGCGATGGCGAGGGCCAGGGGCACCGGCCGGCGCACGATCTTCCACAGCGGGGTGGTGAGCCGCCACACGAACAGGGCGATCAGGAACCACGTCAGGTACCACGGGTCGAGCAGGCTGATCGGCTGCGTCGGATCGTCGTCGCCCCACCGCTTGAAGAGGGTGTACGCCACCTCGAAGATCACGTACGGCACGGCGACGCCCGTCACCAGGCGCTTGAGCCGGTCGGGGCGCATGTCGAAACTGCGGGAGAAGTAGCCGGAGATCAGGATGAACGCCGGCATGTGGAAGGTGTAGACGGTCATGTACAGCGCCTCGGCGCTGCGGCTGTGGTCCGTCAGCGGCTCCCACGCGTGGCCCATCGCGACGAGCACGATCGCGAGGTACTTGGCGTTGTCGAAGAACGAGTCGCGCTGCTTGGCGGGTCTGCCCGCGGCCCGGGAGTCACCGGTGGCCGTGGGAGCCGGGGCCGCCGCGTACGCCGAGGAGGATCCGGGGGCGGATCCCGGGGCGGGTCTCGGGACGGAGTGGGGGGCGCGCGGGGCGGGCATCGCGTCGGCCGGCTCCGGTACGGGGGGCTGTACGGGAGGCAGCGGCGCCCGATGCCTGCCATGCGGTTGCACGGAGTTCGTCACAGGCCCTCCCACCACGAGCTCGGTGAGACGATCCGGGACCGCACTGCGCCTGCGGGGGTCGTGGCAGCGTGGAACATCTGAGGCACCCTAGCGTCGCCGTGGTGTTCCCGTAAAACTCTCAACTCATTCCTCCCGTGCATTGCCCGGTGGGCGTCTGAGTTCGCTGGAGTTCGGCGGATTCCGCCACTCGTCGCGCACTGATTTCTCCCGCTCGCCGACGTTCTCCGGTCCTTCTCCGGCCGGGCTACCGGCTTGAATGCGACTATCGGTTACCCCTGTTTCGGGACAGCTAACTGTCCGGTACGTCATAACTCGCACCGCTTAAATCGTGCATAACGCCCGCGGGGGACTCGGGGGGAATGTCCGTGTTGAATGGGTCGTGGCGGAATATGACGCTCCGCTCGGTGTGCTCCCGATGACAATGCGAATTCCTGTGAGGAACTTGTGCGAACGTCCCCGTGTACGGGTGACGGGACGGTGTCCTTGTGATGGCGGGGCGTTGTCCGGCCATGGAAACGATCACGTCGAATTCGGCCGTGGGTGGGCCGTCGAATTCCCGTACGGATAACCCCGGTTCCCCTGTGACCGGTGCGCCGCGGTGCCTCAAGTACCGCTCGGGACAGGGGCGGCACTGGTCAAGCCTTGGCCGACGATGTGTCACCGGCCGCATGACGGGGTCCTGTTGGTGGCACGATGGTTCTGGCGGGGGAGTGCGGGTCGTACCCCCCGGGTGGGCAAGCGACCGACCTAGGGTGTGATCAGTGTGGCCATTTCGCTGTCAGTGGTACTGCTGTTGGCGATCGTCCTTGTCATGATGATTCGTCAGGGGAACATCAAGGTGTGGCCCGCCATCGTCGCGGCCCTCTTCGGGTTCGTCCTCGCCTCGACGGGAATGGCCGACGACATCCAGGAACTCCTGGACTCGCTCGCGAACACCATCGGAGACATACAGTTCTGACGGCGCCCGTGGGCACACGTGTGCCCACGGGCCCGCGCGCGTGCCTGTACGCATGCCGTGCGTGCCCATGAGCGTCCGGCCGGCCCCTCTCCGGGGTCCGTGGCCGGGCGCCGGGCAGGCGACCCCGGTGACGGGTGCGACGGGGCACGCGCGCCCTGCTGATCGGCGGGCGCGGTGACGGGCTGACCAGCGGGTGCCCGCCGCCGCCGGGCGGAAACGCCTCCGGCCCGGCCGCCGAACGTGTCGGGGACCGGGCCGGAGGCCTTGGAGCGGGCGACGGGAATCGAACCCGCGTAGCTAGTTTGGAAGACTAGGGCTCTACCATTGAGCTACGCCCGCATGCTTCGCACAGGTGACGATCACGACTGCCAGCCATGGTCGGTCGCCACTGATCGTCACGGACCCCGGCGGGATGCCGGTGACCGCTGCACGGCAAGCATCGTAGCGGGTCGGTACGGCCCCTCGCACACCACCTCCGTGCGCCCCCACAAACCGGGAGCCGCACTGCCTGCGGGCATGTACCCTACGTGTCGCACCGACGGGGTGTGGCGCAGCTTGGTAGCGCGTCCGCTTTGGGAGCGGAAGGCCGTGGGTTCAAATCCCGCCACCCCGACCAGTACGGTCCCCCGCCCGCGTGGCCTGTTCCCGGCGGGTTCCCGGCTTCTCTCCGGCAGTATTCCGGCAGCTTCCCGACAGCTCCCCGGCGGCTCTCCCGCGGCGAGGGGCGCCCGTACGGCCCCCGCGGTCCCTCTTCCAAGATCGCATTGTGGGTCGGCTCCCGCGTGCCGTTACTATGCAAGCTGTGTGCCCGTGTGTCTCTCAACCGGGCAGAAACCAAGAAGTCAGCCCCCAAGGAGACCGAACCGTGAAGAGCGCCGTGGAGACCCTGAACCCGACCCGGGTTCGGCTCACTGTCGAGGTGCCCTTCGAGGAGCTCAAGGACAGCCTCGACGCGGCGTACAAGAAGATCAACCAGCAGGTCACGGTGAAGGGCTTCCGCAAGGGCAAGATCCCGGCCCGCGTCATCGACCAGCGGTTCGGCCGCGGTGCCGTGCTCGAGGAGGCCGTCAACGACGCCCTCCCGAAGTTCTACACCGAGGCGGTCAACGAGGCCGAGCTCAACGTCCTGGGCCAGCCCGAGGTGGACATCACCGAGCTGAAGGACAACGAGACCCTCAACTTCACCGCCGAGGTCGACGTCCGTCCGGCCATCGAGATCCCGGACTACTCCGGCATCGAGGTCGAGGTCGACGCCGTCGAGATCTCCGACGAGGACATCGCCAAGGCCGTCGAGGAGCTGCGCGAGCGCTTCGCGTCCACCTCCCCGGTCGAGCGTGCCGCCGAGGACGGCGACGTCGTGACGATCGACCTGGAGGCCAAGGTCGAGGGCGAGGTCCTGGAGGACGGCGTCGCGTCCGGCGTCTCCTACACCATCGGCTCCGGCGAGCTGCTCGAAGGCATCGACGACGCCGTGAAGGGCCTGGAGGCCGGGGCTGAGGCCACCTTCACCTCCGAGCTCAAGGGCGGCTCGGCCGCCGGCAAGGAGTCCGAGGTCACCGTCAAGGTCACCCAGGTCGCCAAGCGTGAACTGCCCGAGCTCGACGACGACTTCGCGCAGCTCGCGTCGGAGTTCGACACCCTGGACGAGCTGAAGGCCGACAGCCGCAAGCGTCTGGAGACCGCCCGTCAGTTCGACCAGGCCACGCAGGCCCAGGAGCGCGTCCTGGAGAAGCTCCTGGAGCTGGTCGAGGTCCCCGTCCCCGAGAAGCTGCTCGAGGACGAGATCCGCACCCGCAAGCACAACCTGGAGCACCACCAGCTCGGCCAGATGGGCCTCGACCTCGCGAAGTACCTGGAGATCCAGGGCAAGACCGAGGAGGAGTTCGACGCCGAGACCCGTGAGCAGGCGGTCAAGGGCATCAAGACGCAGTTCGTCCTCGACGAGCTCGTCAACAAGGAGAAGCTGAACGTGAACCAGGAGGAGCTCACCGAGCACCTCATGCGTCGCGCGCAGTCCTCCGGCATGAGCCCCGACCAGTTCGCCCAGGCTGTCGTCGAGGGTGGCCAGGTGCCGATGCTCGTCGGCGAGGTCGCCCGCGGCAAGGCGCTTGCCGTCGTGGTCGAGGCCGCGACGGTCAAGGACACCAACGGCGAGGTCGTCGACCTCGAGGACGAGGACGAGGACGCCGCCGAGGGTGCCTCCACGGAGGACGCCCCCGCCGAGGCCGCTGCCGACGCCTCCGAGGCCGACGCCTCCGAGGACAAGCCCAAGGCCTGACCCTCGGACCACCCGGTGCCGGCGGCCACACCGCCGCCGGTACCACCCGCTGGTATCCGGCCGCGTCCAGCGGCCCACGTACGCCACGAAGGCCCCTGCCGCGCCCTGCGCCCGACGGGGGCCTTCCGCGTACCCGGCCGCCCTGCCGGGCCGTGCGGGGCGGCCGGGTGGTCCCCGCACGCCCGGCACCTTTCCTCGGGTCGGCTGCCTCCGCCGTCCGCCGCTGCGCGGCGGGCTTCCCACCCACCCACCCGTGCGGGTGGTCTCAGCCTTACCGCCCCTGCTGGGGGCGAGCCGAGCGGTCGGTCGTTCCAGCCGCCCGGCACCTTTCCTCGCGTCGGCTGCCTCCGCCGTCCGCCGCTGCGCGGCGGGCTTCCCACCCACCCGTACTGGCAGTCCCAGCCTTACCGCCCTCTGCCGGGGCGACCCGCGCGGCCCCGCGCCCCGGGCACCCCACCCCCCGGCCCCCGGACGCAATCCGCCCCACCCCGAGGACGGCTGTTTCCCGAGCCCGGGTACGGCGGTCACGGGTGGGCGGGTGGGAAGCCCGCCGCGCGGCGGCGGGACGGTTGCCGCCCCGCCCGAGGCGCCCCCGCCAGACCTTGCGCTGCCAGCGAACAGTTCGGGAACCGGGATGGCGTTGTCCCACCTGGGCGTTAGGGTCCATGAATACGAGGGCAGTGGACTCGTTGCCCTCGGAACGAAGATGCTGAGACGGCCGGTGCCGTCAGAGACGAGCAGGTGGATACGTGACGAATCTGATGCCCAACGCAGCCGGTGAGCCGTCCATCGGTGGTGGCCTCGGCGACCATGTGTACAACCGGCTGCTCGGCGAGCGCATCGTCTTCCTCGGGCAGCAGGTCGACGACGACATCGCGAACAAGATCACGGCGCAGATGCTCCTCCTCGCGGCCGACCCCTCGAAGGACATCTACCTCTACATCAACAGCCCCGGCGGCTCGGTGACCGCCGGCATGGCGATCTACGACACCATGCAGTACATCCCGAACGACGTCGTCACCATCGGCATGGGCATGGCCGCCTCCATGGGCCAGTTCCTGCTGACCGGCGGCACCGCGGGCAAGCGCTTCGCCCTGCCGCACACGGACATCCTGATGCACCAGGGCTCCGCCGGCATCGGCGGCACCGCGTCGGACGTCAAGATCCAGGCGGAGTACCTGCTGCGCACCAAGCAGCGCATGGCCGAGATCACCGCCCGCCACTCCGGCCAGACGGTCGAGGCGATCATCCGCGACGGTGACCGCGACCGCTGGTTCACCACCGAGGAGGCCAAGGAGTACGGCCTCATCGACGAGATCATCAGCGCCGCTTCGGGTGTTCCGGGCGGCGGCGGCACGGGGGCCTGACCAGGCATCCGGCCGGCCCCCCGGCGCAGGCGGACCCGTCGCGGTCGCCGCGCCCGGAGGGGACACCGGCGAGGCCCCAGCCGACCCAGCCCACGCTCACACCCAGGACGGAACACCTCAGATGAACACCTTCCCCGCCAGCGGCCAGCCCTCGGGCCTGCACACCGGCCCCCAGGTGGACAACCGCTATGTGATCCCGCGCTTCGTCGAGCGCACCTCGCAGGGCGTGCGCGAGTACGACCCGTACGCGAAGCTCTTCGAGGAGCGCGTGATCTTCCTCGGCGTCCAGATCGACGACGCCTCCGCCAACGACGTCATGGCGCAGCTCCTGTGCCTGGAGTCGATGGACCCCGACCGGGACATCTCGGTCTACATCAACAGCCCCGGCGGCTCCTTCACGGCGCTCACCGCGATCTACGACACGATGCAGTTCGTGAAGCCCGACATCCAGACGGTCTGCATGGGCCAGGCGTCCTCCGCGGCCGCCGTGCTCCTCGCCGCCGGTACGCCGGGCAAGCGCATGGCCCTGCCGAACGCCCGCGTCCTGATCCACCAGCCGTCCGGCGGTACGGGCCGTGAGCAGCTCTCCGACCTGGAGATCGCGGCCAACGAGATCCTCCGCATGCGTACGCAGCTGGAGGAGATGCTGGCCAAGCACTCCACGACGCCCATCGAGAAGATCCGCGACGACATTGAGCGCGACAAGATCCTCACCGCCGAGGACGCGCTGGAGTACGGCCTGATCGACCAGATCATCTCCACCCGCAAGATGAACAACTCCTCGGTTCTCTGAGAGCTCGGCCGAGCCCCGGGCGAGACCACCTGCCGGCCTCGTCCGGGGCGTCGGGGCACCGTCCGCCCACCCCTCGGCACGACCCGCGTCGAAGCGAACCACGCCAAGGGGGGCCCGAACGAGGGGCCAGGCAAGGTACCGTCGGATACAAGGCACCAGGAGCCGCTGGACCAACGGCGTCTCCCAGGCGAAGGGGAAGCACACCGTGGCACGCATCGGTGACGGCGGCGATCTGCTCAAGTGCTCGTTCTGCGGAAAGAGTCAGAAGCAGGTCAAGAAGCTCATCGCAGGCCCCGGCGTGTACATCTGCGATGAGTGCATCGATCTCTGCAACGAGATCATCGAGGAGGAGCTCGCCGAGACGAGCGAGGTCCGCTGGGAGGAACTGCCCAAGCCCCGCGAGATCTACGAGTTCCTCGAGGGGTACGTGGTCGGCCAGGAACCCGCCAAGAAGGCGCTGTCCGTAGCCGTCTACAACCACTACAAGCGCGTCCAGGCCGGGGAGAACGGCGGCGCGCAGGGCCGCGAGGACGCCATCGAGCTGGCGAAGTCCAACATCCTGCTGCTCGGCCCCACCGGCTCCGGCAAGACGCTGCTCGCCCAGACGCTCGCCCGCATGCTGAACGTCCCTTTCGCCATCGCCGACGCGACGGCGCTCACGGAGGCGGGTTATGTCGGCGAGGACGTGGAAAACATCCTCCTGAAGCTCATCCAGGCCGCCGACTACGACGTCAAGAAGGCCGAGACGGGCATCATCTACATCGACGAGATCGACAAGGTCGCCCGGAAGAGCGAGAACCCGTCGATCACGCGTGACGTCTCCGGCGAAGGCGTCCAGCAGGCCCTGCTCAAGATCCTGGAGGGCACGACGGCCTCCGTACCGCCGCAGGGCGGCCGCAAGCACCCGCACCAGGAGTTCATCCAGATCGACACGACGAACGTGCTGTTCATCGTGGGCGGCGCCTTCGCGGGCCTGGAGAAGATCATCGAGGCGCGGGCGGGAGCCAAGGGCATCGGCTTCGGCGCCACCATCCGCTCCAAGCGGGAGCTGGAGGAGAAGGACCAGTTCGAGGACATCATGCCGGAGGACCTGGTGAAGTTCGGGATGATCCCCGAGTTCATCGGCCGCCTCCCGGTCATCACGTCCGTGCACAACCTGGACCGCGAGGCGCTCCTCCAGATCCTGGTCGAGCCGCGCAACGCCCTCGTCAAGCAGTACCAGCGCCTGTTCGAACTCGACGGCGTGGAGCTGGACTTCGAGCGCGAGGCCCTGGAGGCCATCGCCGACCAGGCCATCCTCCGCCAGACCGGCGCCCGCGGCCTGCGCGCCATCATGGAGGAGGTCCTCCAGTCGGTGATGTACGAGGTCCCGTCCCGCAAGGACGTCGCCCGTGTCGTCATCACGGCGGACGTCGTCCACTCGAACGTGAACCCGACGCTGGTGCCGCGCGACGCGCGGGGTTCCGGCCCCGGCGAGCAGAAGTCGGCGTAGCCGACACGACGGCAAGCAACAAGCAACAAGCAACAAGCAACAAGTAACAAGCAACGCCGAGGGGCGCCCAGCGAGACGAACTCGCTCGGCGCCCCTCGGCGTTGCCGTTGCCGTTGCCGTTGCCGGCGACGCCGCCGTCGGAGTGGGCCCAGTCAGCGTTCGACGCGGACCTCCGCGCGCAGCTTCCTCGTCGTCTCCGCCGCCTCGCGGAGGGGTGTCGCCCTGCCCGCCTTGATGGCGCGGACGTCCATCGGCAGTACCACCGCGGCGGTGCTGCGGTCCGCCCAGGCGCACAGGGCCATGCGGGCCGTACGGGCCTCCTCGGGGCCGGAACCCGTACCGGCGGCGGAGCCCTGGGACACCTTCGTCGCCTGGCACTTGAGGACCGCGCCGTCCGCGTCGAAGTCCTGCGGCGTGCCGAGCATCTCGTTCCGCTCGCCGCCCCTGCCCTTCTTCTCCGCCTTGTCCTCAAGGTCGGAGAACATCGCGTCGACGGTCTTCTCCGGATCGGCGATCTTCCCGTACACACCGGTGAACTGGATCATCCCACCGCCCATCGGATTGCCCTTGGCGCCGGACCCGTACACGGCCTGGACGTTCTCGGCGTCGCGCACCCCGAGCCGCGCGTGGCCTTCAAGACCGGCCGAGGTGATGCCGTCGACCGTCCGGTACCCGCCGAGCACGGTCTTCGGCGCCACCAGCTTGTGCGGCCCGTCGTCCACGACCGCCCCGGCCTTGCCGCCGCCCGCGCCCTCACTGCCGCCGGACGCGTCGCTACCGCCGCACCCGACGCAGACCGCCCCGAGGAGTGCGAGCACCACCGCCTCCACGGCCACGCCCGCGCCCCTCGCGCCGCTCACTTCTCGTCCGCTCACTGCTCGTTACTCCCTGACGCATGCCGAGGGCCCGGCCGGAGCCGGGCCCTCGCGCTGTTCGTACGACCGACCCCCACGGGTCAGATCTTGACGCGGATCTCCTTGCGCAGCTTGGCGGTGGTCTCCGCGGCAGCCTCGGGGTCGGCGGCCTTGCCCGCCGCCATCCCGGCGACCTCCATGGGCGTGGCGAAACCGAGCGTGCTGTGGTCCGCCCACAGGCAGAACACGACCTTCATCTCCTTGGGCGCCCCCGCGCCGCCGCCCGAGTCGAAGTTGGACGCCTTCGCCTCCTGGCACTTGAGGATCGCGCCGTCGAGGGAGTCGGGGTTGTAGGACTTGGGGTCGCCGGTCATCTCGATCTCGCGGTCGCCGGACGCGCCCTCCTTGTCCTCCTCGGACTCCTTCTTCATGTTGGCGAACATGGCGTCGAGGGTCTTCTCCGGATCGGCGATCTCCCCGTACACGCCGCCGAACTCGATCAGCTTCAGGCTGAGCGGGTTCTCCTCGTCGCCCGCCTGGTACTGGGCGCTGACGTCCTTGGGGTTCTTCACCCCGAACTTCCTGGCCTCCTTGATGTCGCTGGAGGACATGCCCCCGCCACCGCTGCCGGACTCCTTCTTGTACTCGGAGAGGACGGTCTCGGGGGTGGTCAGCTTGTGCGGGCCGTCGTCCTCGACCTTGCCGGAGCCGCTGTCGCTGCCGCCGAGGACGAAGTAGGCGCCCACGGCGATGGCGGCGACGACCGCGACCGCGCCGATGATCAGGCCCGTCTTCTTGCCGCCGCCTCCGCCCGGCGGGGGCGGCGGGACCTGGCCGTAGGGGGCCTGGGGCTGCTGCCCGTACGGGGTCTGCTGGCCGTAAGGGGCCTGCTGCCCGTAGGGGCCGGGCTGCTGCGGCTGCCCGTAGCCGGGCTGGCCGTAGGGCTGCTGCGGCGGGACGCCGCCCGGGGGTTGCTGGGGGTGCCCGTATCCCGGCTGCTGGGGCGGCTGCTGCGGGTAGCCGTAGCCGGGCTGCGCGGGCTGCTGGGGCTGCCCGTAGGGGCCCGGCTGCGGGGGCTGCTGCCCGCCGCCGTAGGGGCCTGGCTGCTGCGGCTGCTGCCCGCCGTACGGGCCCGGCTGGTTGTGGCTCATTCCTCGGTTCCCCCTTCGGGATACGGTGCTGCGCCACCCCATCGTGACGGAAGCGGGCCCCGGCCGTGGCGGCCGGGGCCCGCTGCGCGTACGCGACCCGCGTCGGTATGTCAGCAGACGTCAGCAGACATCCGCAGACGTCAGCGGGCGGCTGCTGACATCAGAGCTTGACGCGGGCCTCCTTGCGGAAGCCGGCGGCCTTCTCCGCGCCGTCCGCCAAATCGGCGGCCTTGTTGGCGAGCGCGTCCGCCACGGTCGTGGTGACGACCACGCCGATGGTGCTCTTGTCGCCCCATATGCAGGTGGCCATCGACATCTCCTTGGGCCCCTGGCTGGTGGAGGACGACGACGAGCCCATGGCGTACTTCATCTCCTGGCACTTCATCACCGCGCCGTCCAGAGCCGACGGGTTGTACGACTTCGGCTCGCCGACGACGGTCACCTTGCGCCCGGTGCCGCTCGCGTCGCTCTTCTCGGACTTCTTCCTGGCCTCCGCGAACATCTTGTCGACGACCGCCGCAGGGTCCTCGATCTCCCCGTAGACACCGTTGAACTGGAGGATCTTCTGCGCGAGCGGGTTGTCCTGGCTGCCGGAGCTGTACTGCGCGGCGATCTCCTTGGGGTCCTTCACCCCGAACTTCGCGGCGTTCTTCGTCTGCTCCGAGGACATGTCGCCGCCGCTGGCGCTGCCCGGCTTCTTCTTGTAGTCGGTGAGGACCGTCTCGGGGGTGGTCAGCTTGTGCGCGCCGTCGTCCTTGACCTTGCCGGAGCCGCCGCTGTCACTGCTCCCCAGCACGAAGTACGCCCCCACCCCGATCGCCGCGACCACCGCGACCGCCCCGATGACCAGGCCCGTCTTCTTCCCGCCGCCTCCGCCCGGAGGGGGCGGCGGTACCTGGCCGTAGGGGCCTTGCGGCGGCTGCCCGTAGGGGCCGGGCTGCTGCGGCTGGCTGTAGCCGGGCTGGCCGTAGGGCTGCTGCGGCGGGACGCCGCCCGGGGGTTGCTGGGGGTGCCCGTATCCCGGCTGCTGGGGCGGCTGCTGCGGGTAGCCGTAGCCGGGCTGCGGGGCCTGCGGCGGCTGCTGGCCGTAGGGGCCAGGCTGCTGCGGCTGGCCACCGCCGTACGGTCCGGGCTGCTGCGGCTGCTGCCCGCCGTACGGGCCCGGCTGGTTGTAGCTCATTACTGGGGATCCCCTCGAACGCCTGAGCGCGCCCTCATACTCCCGCGCGCTTATGTGGTCCCGACATCCTGACCGACCTGGAGCGTGGGGTGGGGACCGGGACGGCAACCGTTACTGAAGATTCGGGTTTCGGGACCACTCTGTGACACCTCTAAACTGACCCCGTGACCGAGAACGCTCAGCAGCAGCCGCCAGCGACCACCCCCGAGCTCCCGACGCAGTACGCGCCGGCCGAGGTGGAAGGGGTGCTGTACGAGCGCTGGGTAGAGCGCGGTTACTTCGACGCGGACGCGAAGAGCGACAAGGAGCCCTTCACCGTCGTCATCCCGCCGCCGAACGTCACCGGCAGCCTGCACCTGGGCCACGCCTTCGAGCACACCCTCATCGACGCCCTGACCCGCCGCAAGCGCATGCAGGGGTACGAGGTCCTGTGGCAGCCGGGCATGGACCACGCCGGTATCGCCACCCAGAACGTGGTCGAGCGCGAGCTCGGCAAGGAGGGCAAGTCCCGGCACGACCTCGGCCGGGAGGCCTTCGTCGAGCGCGTGTGGCAGTGGAAGGGCGAGTCCGGCGGCCAGATCTCCGGCCAGATGCGCCGCCTCGGCGACGGCGTCGCGTGGTCGCGCGAGCGGTTCACCATGGACGAGGGCCTGTCCAAGGCCGTCCAGACGATCTTCAAGCGGCTCTACGACGACGAGCTGATCTACCGCGCCGAGCGCATCATCAACTGGTGCCCGCGCTGTCTCACGGCGATCTCGGACATCGAGGTCGAGTACCAGGACGACGACGGCGAGCTGGTCTCGATCACGTACGGGGACGGCGACGAGACCCTCGTCGTCGCGACCACCCGCGCCGAGACCATGCTCGGCGACACGGCCGTCGCCGTGCACCCCGACGACGAGCGTTACAAGCACCTGATCGGCAGGACCATCAAGCTGCCGCTCACCGACCGCGCCATCCCGGTCGTCGCCGACACGCACGTCGACCCCGAGTTCGGCACCGGCGCCGTCAAGGTGACGCCCGCCCACGACCCGAACGACTTCGAGATCGGCCGCCGCCACGACCTGCCGAACCTCGCGGTCATGGACGAGCACGCCGTGATCACGGTCCCCGGCCCCTTCCAGGGCCTGGACCGCCTGGAGGCCCGGTCCGCCATCGTCGGCGCGCTGCGCGCCGAGGGCCGCGTCGTCGCCGAGAAGCGCCCGTACACCCACTCCGTGGGGCACTGCTCGCGCTGCAAGACGACGATCGAGCCGCGCCTGTCCATGCAGTGGTGGGTCAAGGTCGGCCCGCTCGCCAAGGCCGCCGGTGACGCGGTCCGCGACGGCCAGGTCAAGATCCACCCGCAGGAGATGGAGAAGCGCTACTTCGACTGGGTCGACAACCTCCACGACTGGTGCATCTCGCGCCAGCTCTGGTGGGGCCACCGCATCCCGGTCTGGTACGGGCCGAACGGCGAGGTCGTCTGCGTCGGCCCCGACGACGAGGCGCCCACCGGCGAGGGCTGGACGCAGGACACCGACGTCCTCGACACCTGGTTCTCCTCCGGCCTGTGGCCCTTCTCCACCCTCGGCTGGCCGGAGAACACCGAGAGCCTCGCGAAGTTCTACCCGAACTCCGTCCTCGTCACCGGCTACGACATCCTCTTCTTCTGGGTCGCCCGGATGATGATGTTCGGCCTGTACGCGATGGACGGCACCCCGCCGTTCCACACCATCGCCCTGCACGGCATGGTCCGCGACCAGTTCGGCAAGAAGATGTCGAAGTCCTTCGGCAACGCGGTCAACCCGCTGGACTGGATGGACAAGTACGGCTCCGACGCGCTGCGCTTCACCCTCGCCCGCGGCGCCAACCCCGGCGTGGACGTCCCGATCGGCGAGGACTGGGTGCAGGGCTCCCGGAACTTCGCCAACAAGATCTGGAACGCCACCCGCTTCGCCCTGATGAACGGCGCCACCGTCGAGGGCCCGCTCCCGGACGCCGCCGACATGTCGGCGACCGACCGCTGGATCCTCTCCCGCCTGAACACAGTGGTCGCCGAGGTCGACGCGTACTACGAGGACTACCAGTTCGCGAAGCTCTCCGACGCCCTGTTCCACTTCGCCTGGGACGAGGTCTTCGACTGGTACGTGGAGCTGTCCAAGACCACGTTCATGGCGGGCGGCCCGGCCGCGGAGGTCAGCAAGCGCGTCCTCGGCGAGGTCCTCGACGTCACGCTGCGCCTCCTGCACCCGGTCGTGCCGTTCGTGACGGAGACGCTGTGGACGACCCTCACCGGCGGTGAGTCCGTCGTGATCGCCCAGTGGCCCGCCGACTCCGGCTTCCGGGACCCGGCCGCCGAGCAGGAGATCCGCTCCCTCCAGGACCTGGTCACCGAGGTCCGCCGGTTCCGCGCCGACCAGGGCCTCCAGCCGGGCCAGAAGGTCCCGGCCCGCCTCACCCTGGACGGCACGCCGTTCGCCCCGCACGAGGCCGCGGTCCGCCAGCTCCTGCGCCTCCAGCCGGAGGGCGAGGGCTTCGCGGCCACGGCGACGCTGCCGGTCTCCGGCGCCACGGTCGCGCTCGACCTGTCGGGCACGATCGACGTGGCGGCGGAGCGCAAGCGGCTCGCCAAGGACCTCGCCGCCGCCGAGAAGGAGAAGGCCCAGGCCACCGGCAAGCTCGGCAACGAGGCGTTCCTGGCGAAGGCGCCCGACCAGGTCGTGGACAAGATCCGCGGCAGGCTCGCCAAGGCCGAGGAGGACATCGCCCGCCTCCAGGCGCAGCTGGACGGCCTCCCGGCCGCGTAACGCCGGCGGGCGGCTCGGCGACTGGGAGACTTGCCAGCTGGGCAGCTGGGCAGCTGGGTAGCGCTTCGAAGGCGCCCGGAACATCGGATACCGAGTTCCGGGCGCCTTCGCCGTATCCGCCCCCGTCGGCCCTCGTCCGCTCCCGTCGGCCCTCGTAGGTCAGGCCTCCGTCGCCACCGGCCCCGTCCCCACGGCCTCCGCGTTGCGCCGCGTCTTGGCCCACCCGTTGCGGCCCCGCAGCAGGCGCAGGAACCCGCGGGCCGCCACGACGAACACGTGGTACGCGTACAGCCACAGCGCGAGCCCCCAGAGCAGACCGGTGAGGCGGGAGCGGTCGGGTGCGAAGTCCCGGCGGTAGAGCGGCCCCCAGGCCACGAACGGCAGCACCGACAGGGCGCACAGCAGCAGGATCAGCGGCCAGTTCCCGAGGAACGCGTCCCGCATGGAACCGCCCGCGACGACGGCGGCGAGCAGGATCACGCTCAGGACGAGCGTCGCCACGTGCGCGAGGGGCTGCATGAAGGTGTACAGGGTCTCCAGGACGCCCCGGCCCGAGTAGTGCCGGGAGCCGACGATGCGGGGCGCGTAGCGCACGCACTGCAGGTTGCCCTGCGCCCAGCGGGTGCGCTGGGTGAGGAAGCGGCGGGCGCGCGGCAGTGCCTCCTGCGAGACGTGGGTGTCGGCGATGTGGGCGATCCGGTAGCCGCCGAGGATCATGTGCAGGCCGAGTTCGTAGTCCTCCAGGAGCGCGTCGCGCTGCCAGGGGCGGCGCTCCGCCGCCGCGATCCGGTCGAGCGAGGTGAGCCGCGTGAACTGGCCGTTGCCACCGAGGCCGACCGAACCGGTGCGGCCGCGCAGCAGCTGCATGCCCGCGTTGGACACCGCGAACTCCATGTCCTGCATCCGGACGAGCAGCCGCGCCACGGCGTTGGCGGCACGCCCGCGCTCGGGCAGCGGCCGGGCGTCCGCGACATTGCGCATCCGCACGCTGACCTGCACCCCGCCGGTCTCCGGGTCACCGAACCCGGCGTCGCCGCTGACCCGCGCGAGCGCGTCCGGGGCGAGCCGCCCGTCGGCGTCGACGACGCACACGACGGTACGGGAGCGGTCCGCGGCCACGGGCAGGAAGTCGTTCAGGGCCGCGTACGCCGAGTTGAGCGCCGCGCCCTTGCCGATACGGGCGTCGGGGCGCCGACGCGACACCAGGTGCACCTGGCCGTCACCGTCGGCGAGCCCGGCCACGACCGCCGCGGTGGTGTCGTCGCTGTCGTCGTCGACGACCCACACATGGGAGGCGGGAAAGTCGGCGCGCAACTGCGCGACGGTCGCCCCGATGACGGTCTCCTCGTCCCGGCACGGCACGAAGAAGTGCCAGTCGAAGGCGGCGGGGTCCCCGTCCGGGACGGGCTTGCGGCGCGTGTACGCGTGGCGGGCGCCGGCCCAGTACAGCAGGAAGCAGGCGAGCAGGAAGAAGGGCAGGGCGTAGAGGAGATAGTGGGGGGTGAGCACGGGGTCCTCGGTCCTCGGGGTGGTGGGGCGGGCGGTCTTGGGCGGAACGGCGCTTCGTCCCGCGTGGCGAGCGGGATGTTCTGAGGCCCGTCCGGTGGGCGGAAGGACGTCAGGCCCGTCCGGTCCGGTGAGCGGGTGGCTCTCAGGCCCGCCTGGCGAGCAGGGGTTTTCAGGTCCGCACGGGAGCGGGGATGTCGGGCCCGTCCGGTGGGCGGGGGATGTCGGGCTCGTTCGGTGGGCGGGGGTTTTGGTGCGTGCGGCGAGTGGGGTTTCCGGGCGGGGCCGGTCGGTGGGGGATGGCGGGACCGTCCGGCGGGCGGGGCTTTCAAGCGCGTGCGGCGAGCGTGGGGCTTCAGGCGCGGCCGG
>NZ_WPNZ01000029.1 GCF_009755605.1 Streptomyces typhae | reverse complement strand
CGCCCAACGAACACGGCGGCCGGGAGAACCTCGACGCCGTCGCCTTCCTCCAGGAGATGAACGCCACCGTCTACCGGCGCTGCCCCGGAGTGGTGACCATCGCCGAGGAGTCCACAGCGTGGGACGGGGTGACCCGGGCCACACACCACATCGGTCCCGGTGGCTTCGGGGGGCTCGGCTTCGGCCTGAAGTGGAACATGGGGTGGATGCACGACTCGCTGGGCTACATGGCCAAGGAGCCGGTGCACCGCAAGTACCACCACCACGAGATGACGTTCTCGATGGTGTACGCGTACAGCGAGAACTACGTCCTGCCGATCTCGCACGACGAGGTGGTGCACGGCAAGCGGTCCCTGGTGTCGAAGATGCCCGGCGACTGGTGGCAGCAGCGCGCCAACCACCGCGCCTACCTGGGCTTCATGTGGGCGCACCCCGGCAAGCAGCTGCTCTTCATGGGGCAGGAGTTCGCGCAGGGCGCGGAGTGGTCGGAGGGGCACGGTCCCGACTGGTGGCTCCTCGATCCGGCGTACGCGGCCGAGGCCGATCACCGCGGGGTGCGGGACCTCGTCCGTGACCTGAACACCGCGTACCGGGCGCTGCCTGCCCTCTGGGAGCGGGACACCGATCCCGCGGGGTTCGCGTGGGTCGTGGGGGACGCCGCCGAGGACAACGTGTTCGCGTTCCTGCGGTTCGACGCCGAGGGGGTGCCGTTGCTGGCGGTGTCTCATCTGTCGCCGGTGGTGCGGCACGGGTACCGGATCGGGGTGCCGGAGGACTTCACCGCCTGGCAGGAGGTCCTCAACACCGACGCCGCCCGCTACGGCGGCAGCGACGTCCGCAACCCCTCCCCCCTGAAACCCGACCCCACCCCGTCCCACACCCACCCCACATCCCTGGACCTGACCCTCCCCCCCTTGACCACCCTCTGGCTCCGCCCCACAACCTGACCCCCAACCGGACCTCATCCAGCCCACGCACCACCACCGCCGACACCACTACCGCGTTGCCGAAGCCCCCGAGGCCGGGGGCCATGCCCGCCGAGGCAGCCCCGGCCCCCGGCTGACGCCACCGCCGCTGCGCGGCGGCTCTTGCCCACCCACCCGCCCGTTGCTGGAGGTGCCGGGGGGAGGGAGGGGGTGTTGGGGTGCGGCTGGTTCGACGGCGGCGCCGACGTCGCTCGCCCTGGCCAGGGGAGCGCCCCGGCGGTGCGGCTGGGCGGACAGCGACGGGCGGCGGGGGGTGCGGCGCCGCGCCGGGCAGCAGGCTCTGCGCACCCGCCGTAACCCTTGCGCCAGGCCCTGCGGCAGCACCCCGGACGGCACGCCTGAACCGGCAGCAACGGGCGGGCGAGGCAGCCGCCACGCAGCACCGCGCCGGGCAGCAGACCCTGCCCGCCCGCCGTACCCCTTGCCACAGGCACTGAGGCAGCGCCCCCGGACAGTACAACTGCACCAGCAGCAATGGGCGGGCGGGTGGGGCAGCCGCCGCGCAGCGGCGGGGCAGGTGCAGGTCACCAGGAGGGTCGGTCAGGACAGGCGGGTGCCGGTCAGGACAGGCGGGTCAGGGATGGGGGTAGGGGGGTCGTGTGGAGGATGCCGAGGTGTTGGGTGGCTCGGGTCAGGGCGACGTACAGGTCGCTGGTTCCGTACAGCGCGGGCTCGACGACGAGGACGGTGTCGAATTCGAGGCCCTTGGCCTGCCGGGGGTCGATGAGGACGACGGGCCGCGTGAGGTCGGGCTCACCCCCGGCGGGCACCCCGTCCAGCTTCCCGGCGAGCGCCTCGTGCAGCGCACGGGGAGCGACCACGGCGAGCCGCCCCACCGAGGGCGTCTCGGCGGCCACCGCCTCCGCCACCCCCGCGGCGAGGTCCCCGACGCACCGCGCCCACGGCCGCACCCCGGTGGACCGGACGGAGGAGGG
Organism: Streptomyces typhae; assembly: GCF_009755605.1. Lineage (GTDB taxonomy): Bacteria > Actinomycetota > Actinomycetes > Streptomycetales > Streptomycetaceae > Streptomyces > Streptomyces typhae. The sequence goes on along the minus strand of NZ_WPNZ01000029.1, from coordinate 127,765 downwards.
CGGCTCGAAGCCGACGACCCCGGCGGCGCGCGGCACCTCCGCCGCCACCTCCATGATCTCGGCGGGCGTGCGGTAGTTGACGCCGAGGCGCGCGTACTCCCAGCGGTCGGCGACGTACGGGGAGAGAATGTCCCGCCAGGAGCCGACGCCACCGGACTCGGCGGTCTGCGCCGGGTCCCCGACGAGCGTCATCGACCGCGTCGGGCAGCGCCGCATCAGAAGCCGCCAGGCCATCGCGGACAGCTCCTGCGCCTCGTCGACGATGATGTGCCCGAACGCCCAGGTCCGGTCGGCGGCGGCCCGCTCCGCGGCGCTGCGGTGGTCGGCCTCCTCCTGCCGCTCGGCCATCCGCTCGGCGTCGATGATGTCGTGCGCGAGGAGCACCTCGGACCCGTCGGGGTCGCTCTCCTCCTTGTCCTCGAACTCGTACGTACGGGACGCGTACGACACGTCGAGCACCCCCTGCGCGTAGGCGACGGCCCGCTGCCGTTCGGCCTCCGCGCGGGCGCGCTCGGCGCTGTCGTCCTTGCCGAGCAGCTCGGCGGCCTCGTCGAGGAGGGGGACGTCGGCCGCCGTCCAGGCGCCGCCGGGCGCGCGCCGCACCGCGGCGGCGTCCTCGTCGGACAGGTGCACGGGCTCGGCGAGGTAGTCGTCGACGAACCGCTGCGGTGTCAGCGTCGGCCACAGCTCCTCGATCGCGGCGTGCACCTCGGGGCTGACCGCGATGCCCTTGCCGAGCTGCGCGATGTCGTCGGGCCCGAGGAAGTTGGGCCCGCCGTACGGGTCGTGGCCGATGCGCTCGGCGAGCTGCGCGGTGAGCGCGTCGATGATCCGGAAGGCGAAGGTGGGCCGCGCCAGATTGTGCGGCAGCTCCATCGCGCGGGCCGCCTCCCGCGCCTCGTACGCGATCGTCCAGTCCAGGACGAGTTCACCGTCGTCGTGCTCGATGATCAGCGGCGCGCCGGGCTCGGGCAGCTCCTGCCGGTCCCGCAGCGCGAGCGCGAGCACGTCCGCCATCTCCGCCCGGCCCTTGACCCGGGCGGCGGCGGGCGTGTCGGTCCCGGTGGCGGTGACTCCGGGGAAGAGTTCCCCGGGCGTCGCGAGCAGCACCCCGGTCTCGCCGAGCGCGGGCAGCACCTCGCTGATGTAGCCGAGGAAGGCCGGGTTGGGCCCGACGACCAGAACGGCGCGCTTGGCGAGCAGTTCCCGGTGCGCGTACAGGAGGTACGCGGCGCGGTGCAGCGCGACGACCGTCTTGCCCGTGCCGGGCCCGCCCTCGACGACGAGCACGCCCCGGTGCGGGGCGCGGATGATGCGGTCCTGCTCGGCCTGGATGGTCTGCACGATGTCGTGCATGCGGCCGGTGCGCGCGGAGTCGAGCGCCGCGAGCAGCACCTCGTCGGCGTCCGCGGCCTCGTGCCCGGTGCGGGTGGTGTCGGTGAGGTCCAGGATCTCGTCGTGCAGGGCGGTGACCCGGCGGCCCTCGGTGGTGATGTGCCGGCGTCTGCGCAGACCCATCGGCGTATGGCCGGTGGCGAGATAGAAGGGCCGGGCCACCTCCGCACGCCAGTCGATGACGAGCGGGGTGCGTTCGGCGTCCGCTCGGCGGATTCCGATCCGCCCGATGTGGTGGTCGCGCCCGTCGCCGAATTCGAGACGTCCGAAGCAGAGACCGTTCTCGCCCGCGTCGAAGGCGGCGAGCAGCCCGGACTGCTCGGCGACCATGACGTCGCGCTCCAGACGTGCCTGCAGCCCGTTGCCCACCTGCGCCAACGACGCCTGTACGGCGGACTCGGCCTCCTCGCGCAGCGCGTCGAGGCGCGCGTACAGCCCGGAGACGAATTGCTGCTCTTCCCGCAATTCCTCGGTTGACAATTCAGCCCCTCGCCAGTTACAGTGTCGTATACAGATTCCGTGAAGTCACAAAGTCACCCTGATGTAGTCAATCTGATGCAGTCATTGCGGTCAAAAGGGCAGGGCTTCGCGAAAGAATCCAATATACGCAGAGAAAAGCCCCGGACGTCAATTCGTCCGGGGCTTTTCTCCTGTTCCCAGCGGGGGCGGGTCAGAGCACCCCCGCCCCCTCAAGGTCCCGCACGAGCCGCCCCTTCGCCCGCGCCCCCACGGTCTGCCACACCGGCTCGCCGTCGCGGAACACCATCAGCGTCGGCGTGGAAAGGACCCCGTACGCGGTCGTCGTCCCCGGATTGCGGTCCACGTCCAGTTGCACGACCTTCAGCCGGTCCGCCTGCTCCCGGGCAATCTCCCCGAGCACCGGCGCGAGCTGCCGGCACGGCCCGCACCACTCGGCCGTGAACTGCACGAGCACCGGCCGCTCCCCGGAGAGCACCTCGAACCCGAAGTCGGCGTCCGTCACCTCGCCGACACCCTCGACCCGCACCACACTCATCCCCGCACACCCTTTCCCTCGGTCGTGTCACCCAGTTCGCACCGGGGTTCCGGTCCCCCCGGCGCCCGCGCGTCGGCGGCCAGCCCCGCCATCGCCCGCTCGGCGCGCGCGAGCTGCGCGCCGACCTCCGCCCGCACGGACGTCAACTCGTCGATCAGCGAGTCGAGTTCGCCGAGCTTGCGGCGGTACACGGCGAGTGACGCCGGACACGCGTCGCCCGCCGGATGGCCGGAGCGCAGGCACTCCACGAACGGCCGGGTCTCCTCCAGGTCGAACCCGAAGTCCTGAAGGGTCCTGATCTGCTCCAGGAGCCGCACGTCGGCCTCGCCGTACGTGCGGTGCCCGTTGCCGTCCCGCCGCGCGGGCAGCAGCCCGCGCGACTCGTAGTAACGCAGCGTCCGCGTGGTCGTCCCCACCCGGTCCGCGAGTTCACCGATCCGCATACCGCGACCGTAGGCCTTGACGTCGGCGTCAGGGCCAGCCCCTCGGGGCGGAGGGTCAGGCGGGGTTGCGGACGCCCTCCACCGTGGCGGACCAGCCGTCGGCGCCGTGGCCCCGGTCCACCGCGCGCCGGGCCACGTCCCGCACGGCCCGCAGCACGGAGACGTCGAGGCCGCGCAGCTCGGCGGCGTGCAGGATGTGCTCGATGCCCGCCACCTCCATGGCGAGGTTCCCCTCCTCGCCGGGGTACTCGCCCGCGTCCAGGTCCTTGGCCGTCTCCTCGATCAGGAGGGACAGGAGGGAGAAGTGGGCCTTCAGGTACGGGGCGACCGACGAGGCGGGCACGCCGTCCTTGGCGGCGAGCGCGTACCCGTGCACCAGGCCGGACATCGAGGTCCAGAAGAAGTCGAGCATCGACAGGTCGTACACGGCGGCATGGCCGTGGTCCTCGCCGACGTACGCGGACTGCCCGCCCAGGGACTTCAGGACCTGCTCGTGCTCCTCGTACGCGGACTTGTCACCGGAGAAGAAGAGCAGCGCGTCCGGGGTGCCCACCATGACGGTCGGGATCATGACCGCGCCGTCCAGATAGCGGATCCCGTGGTCCCGCGCCCACTTCGCCGCCTCGCGGGCGCGCTCCGGGGAGTCCGAGGTGACGTTCACCAGGACACGTCCGGCGAGGTCGGCGGCGACGGGCTCCAGGATCGCCTGCGAGGCGTCGTAGTCGACGACGCACACGAGGACCACCTCGCCCGCGCGCGCCGCGTCCGCGGGGGACGCGGCGAGGGTGGCGCCCCGGGCCACGAGGTCGTCGCCCCTGCCCGCGGTGCGGTTCCAGACGGTGGTGGGGTGCCCGGCGTCGATGAGGGCCCCCGCGAGGGCCCGGCCCATCGCGCCGAGACCGATGACGGTGACGGGGGTGGTGCGGCTGTTCGGGGTGGTGGCTGCGGTGGGTGCGGTGGGTGTGGTCTTCGCGTCGTGAGGCATGCCTCCATCGTTGATTCGTGCCCAAGGGCTCACAAGTACCGACTATTTGGTCAGATACGCACCCCGGGGTAAGGAAGCCGCTCGCCTCCGTGCCGGCGCTCCGGTGGTCACAGCCAGGCCGCCGCAGCGCCGAGCAGCAGCAGGTTGCAGACGCCCTGCGCGGCGGCGCAGGCCAGCGCGGAGCCGGTGACCGCGCGCAGGAAGCCGAGGGCGAGGCCCATCAGGAACACCGACGGCAGCAGCCCGCAGAGCACCTTCCAGTTGAACGGGTCGAGGCCGTAGTCGCCGACGTGCACCGCCGCCCACCCCGCCGCGGTGCTGACCACCGCCGCGTAGCCGCCCCAGCGCACCTCGACCGCCCGGTACAGGACGCCGCGGTAGCAGACCTCCTCGACCAGCGGCACCAGGACGCCGAGGGCCAGGACCATCGCGACCACGTCCGCCCAGGGCGCGCCCGGCACCGTGCCCTCGAAGAGCCGTGGCATCCACGTGTTCCAGTTGTCGTCGCCGTCGCCGAACGCGTCCCGGGTGGCGAGGAACGTCTGCGCGTACACGACGGCCACCAGGGCGGTGCCGAGGACGGCGGGCAGCGGCGCGCAGCGGCGCAGCCCGGCACCGGCCCAGTCCGCGCGCGGCAGGACCACGAGGACGGCCGCGCTCAGCGCCACGGACAGGACCATCACCGGCACGGCGAAGGCCCCGGCCACGCGCACCGCGGCGAGCACCGCGAACAGCGCGGCGGCGGACGTCACCGGGAACGCGGCGTGGTGGCGGCGCAGCCGGGCGAGCGCCGACGGCCGCACCGGAGACTGCGCGCACGACCGTACGGACGGCGGTGACGACGGTGGTGGTGTGGTCATGCGGCTCACCCCGCGGGCACCTTGTCGAGGCGGCGCCCGCGCACGCCGAAGCCGGGCAGCCACCAGTTGTACTTGCGCAGGAGCAGCAGGGTGGCCGGGACGAACAGCATGCGGATGACGGTCGCGTCGAGCAGCACGGCGAGGCCGAGCCCGGCACCGTACTCCTGGAGCATCAGCGTGGACGACAGCGCCATCGTGCCGAGGCTGCCCGCCATCACCAGGCCCGCCGCGTTGATGACGCGGCCGGTGTCGACGACGGCCCGCAGGGTGGCCTCCTCCTGGGAGAGGCCGCCGCGCAGCAGGTCGCGGACGCGGGTGACGAGGAAGATCTCGTAGTCCATGCCGAGCCCCATCATCAGGACGGTGAGGAAGATCGGCAGATCGTCGATGATCGCCTCGCCGCGCCAGTGGTGGAAGATCAGCACGGTCAGTCCGACGGCCCAGACGTTGCTGAGCATGATGGTGGCGATCAGGCGCAGCGGGACGAACAGCGAGCGCAGCGTGATCACGAGCATGACGAAGACGCCGACGCTGACGAGCACGACCATCTGCCAGAAGCTGGAGCTGAGCGCGTCGCCGTACTGCCGGTCGACCTGGGTGGTGCCGCCGATCTCCAGGGCGGCCACGCCGTCCGCCCGCTGGTCCACGACGCGTTCGACGCGGGTGACGGTGGCGGCGGCGTCCTTCGAGTACGGGTCGTCGTCGAGGGCGACGACGAAGCGCAGGGTGCCGTCGCGGGCCACGTAGTCGTCGAGCAGGGTGCCGCCCTCGGCGAGCTGCTGCTGCGACCACGGCTTGCCGAAGGGGTGGGTGGCGGAGTCCACGGACGCGACGCCCGGGACGGCGGCGACGCGTTCGGTGAGCCGGGCCACCTTCTCGCGTCCGGCGTCGGTCAGCCTCCCGTCCCGTACGACGCCGGGGTCCGCGCGGCCGACGGCGATCGTCGGCATGACGGCCGCGTCGCCCCACTGGCGCGCGACGGTCTCGAAGCCGTCGCGGGAGTCGGTGGCCGGGCTGAGCGCGACCGGGTCGGACGTCGAGCGGTTCCCGGCGACGAGCAGCGCGAAGGGGACGGTCGCGGCGAGGAACGCCACCACGATCCACATCTTGCGGCGGCGCGCGAACTCCGCGGTGCGGCGCAGGTGCCTGCCCATCGCGCCCCGGTGCTCCAGGTCGGACAGCGGGTCCCGGCCGAGGGCGAAGAAGCGGTCGCCGAGCAGGACGAGCAGACAGGGCGTGAGGGTGAGGGCGGCGGCGAGCACGATGGGGATGCCGAGGAGTCCGCCGTAGCCGAGCGGCGGGATCCAGTCCACCGGCGAGAGGAGCGTCGCGCCGAAGGCCAGGGCGACCGCCACGGCGGCGAGCAGCATGCTCTCGCCCGCGTGCACGGTGGCGTGCACGGCGGCCTCGCGCGGCTCGCGGCCCGCGAGGCGCTCCTGCCGGTAGCGCGAGGACAGCAGCATGCTGTAGTCGACGCCCGCGCCCAGCATCACGAACGTCATGATGGTGACGGTGAACTGAGTGAGCGTCACCTGTTCGCCGAGCAGGTGCAGGGCGGCCTGGCTGACGTTCATGGACAGGCCGATGACGGCGAGCGTGAGGATCGCGGGCACCAGGGCGCGGAAGAACACCAGCAGGATGACGAAGATGATGACGTACGCCACCGACTCCATCAGCGCGTTGTCGGCCTCCGCCTTCTCGTACGTGTCGTGGATGAGCGCCAGCTCGCCGGTGACGTGCACCTGGGCGTCCTTGCCGAGGCCGGTGTCGGCGAGCAGGGCGCGGGCGGTGTCGCGCAGCCACTCCACGTCGGGGTCGGCGCCCGCCTTGTCGGTGTAGCTGACGGAGGCGAGGGCCGTCCTCCCGTCGTCGGCGACGAGCCGGGACACGGCGTCGCCCGGCACCGGCAGCGGGAAGGCGCGCCAGTCGGCCTGCGCCGCGAAGGTGCCCGCGATCCGGGTCACGTCCCGGGCGCCGGGCGCGGTGGCGGCCTCGCGGGCGGGCCCGGCGAGGGCGGCGGGGACGCGGCCCCCGGCCACCTCGCGGTCCACGAAGGCGCGCCGCCCCGCGGGGTCGCCGGCCGCCGCGCGGGCCCGGTCGCGGACGCCGGTGAGGAAGGCGGCGCTCGCGTCGCGGTACAGCGTGTACGCGGACGAGGTGCGCTCGACCTCGCCGTCGCTCCGGAGCTTCGCGATCCGCGCGTCAAGGTCCGCGAACAGCGTCCGCGCCTGCGCGCCGCGTACGTCGGGTGCCTCGACGACGACGGTGACCTCGCGCTCCGAGCGGTGCGGGAAGGCCTTCTTCGTCAGCTCGTCGGCGCGGGCGCTGCTGGTGCCGGGGACGACCTTGGACGCGCCCTGGTCGGTGAGGACCGAGTCGAGGCCGAGGGCGTAGGGCGTGCACAGCGCGATGATCACCGCCCATGCCAGGATGACGGTCTTGGGCCGTCGGGCCAGGCGTTCGGCGAAGCGGTGCAGGACCCGCTGGACCGCGCCGCGGGCCGGGCCCGGCGGCACCCTGGTTCCGTCGTCCGGCGGTGTCGGCGGCGCGGGCGGGCCCGCGGACCGGGTGGGGTTCGTCATGCGACGCCGGCCTCCTTGCCGGTGCCGGTGCGGGAGCCGGTGCGGGCGTGGGACGCGGCGGGCCTGGCGCCGGTGACCACCACGAAGGTGTGCTGGATCTCCAACGTGCCGTCGCGTCGCAGGAGTTCGGCGAGACCGTCCTCCACGCGGTCGAGGACGAGCTGCTCCCTGCCGTTGTCCACGGCCGTCTTGAAGCCCGCCGCGGCGCCGGAGCGCTGCACCCACTCCAGGACGGCGGCGGGGGTGTCCGCCGGGATGGTCTGGGCGCCGTCGCGCTGCCCGGTGACGGTCAGGCCCGCCTTGGTGAACCAGCGGGCGACCGCCGCCGCGTTCTTCGGCAGGGCCACCCTGATGAGGCTGGTGAGCAGGGAGGGGTCGTCGGCGAACACCTTCTCCAGGCCCTGGGTGAGGGCCTGGTGGGCGTCGGCCCTGGTCTCGATGACCATGACCCGGCCGCCGGGGCGCAGCACCCGTACGATCTCCGCGAGCAGCCGGGCCGGCTTCGTGTAGCAGATGGCCCAGCCCACGACGACCAGGTCGGCGCTCTGGTCGGCCTGCGCGCGGATGAAGGTGTCCATGTCGCCCACGGACAGCTCGACGTCCACGCCCGGCGCGTCCGCCGTCAGGGCCTCGACCTTCCGCCGGGCGACGTCCAGCATGCCCGGCGACTTGTCCACGGCCCGTACGCTGCCCCGCCCGTCGAGCCGCCGGATGATCTCGGCCGTCAGATGCCCGGTTCCGCAGGCCAGCTCCACGACCCGGTCCCCGCGTGCGATCGGCACCTCGCCGAGGGCCGTGGTGGAGTGCCCGCCCATGACCGGGCTGAAGAACGTGTCGTAGTCGGAACTGGCCGCGTCGTAGTCCGCGATGGGGTCGGCGTGCGACCGGTTCAGCGTGAGGCGCAGGGCGCGGGCGGCGAGACGTATGCGGGACATGAGGGGCTCCTTCGGAGAGGGTGGCTGGTGGGTGTGGGCGGGGCGCAGGTGCACGGCGGCGCGTGTGCCGCGCACCTGGGCCCGGTGGGCGGGCGGTGACGCCTCGCCGCGGACGTGCGGGTGGCTGCGCCGCGCCGCGGGTGTGCGGACGGCCGGGCCTTCGCGCGACCGCTCGGGGGGCGCGCCGCCGCCCCGCGGACGCGTGGATGGTCGGGCCGCTCCGCGGGGGTGCGGACGGGCGGTCCGCTCGGTGGTTGTGCTGGTGGGTGGGCCATGAGTCCTGCCTCAGCGGGTGGTGGGCGCCGGCGGGCGTGCCGCGCGGGCCAGATACAAGAGACCGCCCGCACAGGCCACCGCCCCCGCCGCGCCGCGGGCCTGCGGCAGCCAGTGGACGGCGACGAGACACCCGACGGCCAGCACGAGGGTGGCGGCGAGCGCTGCGAGGACGGTTGGGGTGGCGGGGGCGGGTGGTGCCGTCCCTGCGGGCGGCGGCGTCCCTGCGGGCGGCGCAGGCGGCGCCGGCTCCGCGCCCGCCACAGGCGACACCGCCCCAGCGGGCGACGCAGATGACGCCGACTCCGCACCCGCCACAGGCGACACCGCCCCAGCGGGCGACGCAGATGACGCCAACTCCGCGCCCGCCGCAGGCGACACCGCCCCGGCGGGCGACGCAGATGACGCCGACTCCGCACCCGCCACAGGCGACACCAACCCGGCGGACGGCGCCGACTCCGCACCCGCCACAGGCGACACCAACCCGGCGGGCGACGCAGATAGCGCCGACCCCGCGTGCGGCGGCGCCCCTGCGGGTAGCGGCTTCCCTTCGGACGGCAGCGTCCCTGCGGGCGGCGCAGGCGGCGCCGACTCCACACCGGCCGCAGGCGCCACCGCCCCAGCGGGCAACGCAGGTAGCGTCGCCTCCGCACCCGCCGCAGGCGACACCAACCCGGCGGGCGACGCAGACGACGCCAACTCCGCACCCGCCACAGGCGACACCAACCCAGCGGACGGCGCAGACGCCGCCGACCCCTCACCCGCGTCCGCCGCAGAGGGCGCCGACTCCACCTGCTCCGCAGACGACGCCGACCCCGCGCGCGGCACAGGTGGAGTCGACGCGGAGGCGGAGGGCGGGTCGGGCGGGCGGTGTGTGGCCCGTGATCGGCGGAGTGTGCTCCCTGCCGGGAGGCGTGCAGCCCCAGCCGGGGGGCGTGCTCCCCCCGCCGAAAGGCCTGCACCCCCAGCCGGGAGACGCGCACCCCCCGCCGGAAGGCGTACACCCCCAGCCAAAGGCAGAGTGCGCGCCGCGGTGAACCCGGCGGACCACGCGCAGACGCACAGTGCCCCCACCGCCACCGCCGCCACTCCCCCGGCCCCGGTGCACAGCAGTGCCGTACCGAGGGCGAGCAGTGCGGTGGCGACCGCGGGCCGGGAGTCGTCACCGGCCCGCGGCCCGCGGCGGGCGAAGAGCGCGCCCGCGGCGAGCGCCAGAGCCCAGGCGAGCAGGGTCAGCCGGGGCACACCCGGACCGCCCGCCGGATCCAGACAGGCCGCGACGGACACCCCGGCCGCCCCGGCGGCGGACACCAGGGCGGGCACCTGGGCAGGCACCCGGGCGGACACCGGGGCGGGCACCTGGGCGGGCACCGGGGCAGGCACCGGAGCGGGTCGGGACTGCCAGGTCACGCGACCCTCACCGACGTCCCGACGTGGTCCGCGGCGAGCCTCAGCTCCGGTTCCGCGGCGAGTACCTCGACGACCCGGTCGAGCTGGTCGTCGGTGTGCGTGGCCATGTAGCTGGTGCGAAGCCGCGGCGACGCGGCGGGCGGCAGCACCGGGTTGACGTAGACGCCCGCGCGGATCAGCCGCTCCCAGACGGCGAGCGTGCCGACCGCGTCGGGCACCGGCACGGGAATGATCGGCGTACTGCTCTCACCGGTGCCGACCCCGGCTTCGGCGAGCCCGCGCCGTACGCGGTCGGCCTTGGCCCGCACCTCGTGCGCGAGGTGCGGCTCCGCGCGCAGGATGCGCAGCGCGGTGAGCGCCGCCGCCGTGCTCGCCGGCGTCATGGACGCGCTGAACATCAGGCTGCGGGCCTTGTGCTTGAGGTAGTGGATGGCCTCCTCGCTGCCCGCGACCGCGCCGCCGAGCGAGGCGAGTGACTTGCTGAAGGTGACGGTGATCAGGTCGACCTGGTCGGTGAGCCCGAAGTGCGCGGCGGTGCCGCGCCCCCCGGCGAGCACGCCGAGCCCGTGCGCGTCGTCCACGAGGAGCCGCGCGCCGTACTGCGCGCACACCGCGGTGACGGCCGGAAGGTCGCAGATGTCCCCCTCCATGGAGTAGACGCCGTCGACGATCACCAACCGGGCGGCGTCGTCGGGCAGTTGCTCCAGCGTCCGCCGCAAGCTCTCCGCGTCGTTGTGCGCGAACCGCCGCACCTTCGCGCCGCTGAGCCGGCAGCCGTCGACGAGGGAGGCGTGCGCGTCCCGGTCGACGACGGCGTAGTCGCGGGGCGTGAGCAGTCCGGCGAGGGCGCCGAGGTTGGCCTGGTAGCCGGTGGAGAGGACCAGGGCGGCGGGCTTGCCGAGGAAGTCGGCCAGCTCGGCCTCCAGCTCCTCGTGCAGATCGGTGTTGCCGTTCAGGAATCGGGAGCCGGTGCTCGAACTGCCGTACCGGTCGAGGGCGGCCCGCGCCGCGGCGTGGACGCGCGGGTCCGCGGTCAGGCCGAGGTAGTTGTTCGATCCGCACATGATCAGATCCCGGCCGCTCCTGCGTACGGTCGCGCCCTCCTGCCCGGCCAGGGGCAGGAAGTAGGGGTAGAGGCCGGCCTTCATCAGGTCGGATGCCGCGGTATAGCCCGCGAACCGGGAAAAGAGATCGCGCGAATCGGATGCGTTGAACATGTATTTCCCTCTGCGTATTCAGGCGCTCTCCCGGACGCAAAAGGGCATGCCGGAGCAGCCCGGGATTCAGGGAGACGCGCAGGACATTGCATGCTCTCGGATTCCACTGGGAACGGGCGGCACAGGCGTCACCCGGTGCCGGGTGGGTGCCGTTCACGGAAAGATCCGGAGCATGTGAGCGAACCGGTGCAGCGTGCGCGACCATGGCCGCGTGCTGCCGGCGAACGCCTTCGACCTGGGCTCACTCCACGCCCACGGCCGGTTTCAGGTCCCCGGCAGCGGGCTCCTCGGGCCCGCCCGCCGGTGCACACAGAGAGTCAATACTCAGATGAGTCAAACATGCAGCCCCCGGTTGATGATCAAATCCTGCAAGTGATTCGGGTATCCGAATCAGCCAGGGAGTGACTTTAGACAACTGCCGACGAAAGCGTCAACCAATCCCCCGTATGCGGGGTTGACGAGAAATGCAGAGTTAACCGTTCCGCTTCTCGGGTGCCCTCTGGGATACCTCCGAGAAAGGTCACTCAGCCTCGCGGTCGGCCATGCTAGCCTGCATTCGACCGTCCGGACGGTCGGAAACTCGTACGGCAGAGATCAAAAAGAAGATCGAAAGCGGCGACGGCCGCGGAATGGGTGTGAAGCGTGCGCAACCGGCTTCTGAACGCGGCGGAGAGACTCCTGGTCAAGCAGGGCGTCGACGCCATCCGCCTGGAGGCGGTGGCGGCCGAGGCCGGCGTGAGCAAGGGCGGCCTGCTCTACCACTTCCCGACCCGGCGGGCCCTCGTACAGGGCGTCGTGGAACGGCTCGTGGAGCGCTTCGAGGAGGTGCTGCCCGGCCCTGACGCGCCGCCCGGCGCCTTCGCCCGCGCCTGGCTCGACGCCTCCATCCCGGCCGAGGCACCCGAGGGCGAGGCCGTCCCGTCCGACTCGGTCCCCATCGCCCTGTTCGCCGCGGCCAACGGCCCGGAGGTGCTCGACATCCTCCAGGAGCGGTACCGCTCCTGGCAGGACCGCCTGGAGCGGGACGGTCTGCCGCCCGGTGTCGCCACCCTCGTCCGGATGGCCGTGGACGGCTGGTGGACCGCCCGCCTCCTCGGCCTGGCCGACCCCAAGGGCGAACACCACCGCCAACTGCGCCGGCTCGTCGCCGATCTGACCGAGCAGCGGACGGACCCGGCCGCGGCTTCGGCCGCACGCCCGGAGCCACGGCGGGAGGGGGAACTCTGATGGGCATCCTCCTGGTCGCCGGCGCCATCGTCAGCGAGATCGCCGCGACGCTCTCGCTGCGCGCCTCCCACGGCCTGACCCGCCTCGGCCCGAGCATCCTGGTCGTCGTCGGCTACGCCGCCGCGTTCGTGCTCCTCGCGCAGGCCCTGAAGACCCTCGACGTCGGTCCGGTGTACGCGGTGTGGTCCGGCCTCGGCACCATCGGCGCGCTGATCGGCGGCATGCTCCTGTTCGACGAGAACGTCCGCGTGGCCACCGTCGCGGGCGCCCTGCTGATCGTGGCCGGTGTGGCGGTCATGTACGCCGGCGGCGGACTGGAGCACTGATGCGTACCACCGTTCCCGGCTGCCCGCCCGGCCCGGGGCCCGCCTCCGGGGCCGACGCCGGGCCCGCCACGCCCGGCTTCACCGCCGTCAAGGTCGCCATGCTCGTCACCGACCTCGGCTTCCTGGCGTACTGGAGCGCCGCGCTGCTCGCGCTCATCCCCGCCGAGTACGCGTACAAGGACTACGGCGACCCGGTGATGAGCGACTGGAACTACTCGTTCCTGCCGCTGGACATCGCCGCGAGCGCCACGGGGCTCGCCTCTCTCTTCCTGCTCCGCGCGGCCCGCTCCGGCCGCCCCGCCGCCACCGCACGCGTGGCGTGGCGCCCCCTGATGCTCGTCTCCCTCACTCTCACCAGCACGGCCGGGCTCCAGGCCGTGGTCTTCTGGGCACTGCGCGGCGACTGGTCCCCGACCTGGTGGCTGCCGAACCTGGCGCTGCTGCTGTTCCCGCTGCCCGCGATCGCCCGCCTGGTCGGACGGCCCGGGGCGGAACGCGAGACAGGGCCCGGAGCGGCGTCCGCGGAGGCTCGCACGCGGTAGGCGCCGGGGCGGGCGGAGCCCGTGGGCGGTCGCCCCGGTTCGGGAACTGGACGGTGCACGGCCATTGACGGCGTCCCCGTCCACAACTACAAAACTCTGAGAGCGCTCTCAGCGACCCCCGGCGAACCGAGCCAGTCCGCGCCACCGCCTCGCTTCCCTCCTCCCCTCGCTTCCCCCCCACGGAGGTGCCCCATGGGCATGAGCCGCACGAGCCGCATGAGCCGCACGAGCCGCACAGGTCGGAGAAGCCGTACGAGACGCACCACGCCCCCGCTCGCCGGCCTCGCCGCGGCGGGCCTGTGCGCCGCGCTCCTCAGCCCCGGCGAGGCCGCGGGCGACGTCCCCCCTGCGCCCGGCTGGACCCTCCAGTGGAGCGACGACTTCAACGGCCCCGCCCGCTCCCTCCCCTCGGCCGCGAACTGGCAGGTCGACACCGGCCACAACTACCCCGGGGGGCCCGCGAACTGGGGCACCGGCGAGATCCAGAACTACACCTCGTCGCCCGACAACCTCAGCCTGGACGGCAGCGGCAACCTCCGCATCACCCCGCTGCGCGACGGCGCGGGGAACTGGACGTCGGCCCGCGTCGAGACCAGGCGCGCCGACTTCAAGGCACCGGCCGGCGGCACCCTCGCCATCGAGGGCCGCATCCGGATGCCGAACGTCACCGGCGAGCAGGCGCTCGGCTACTGGCCCGCCTTCTGGGCGCTCGGCGCGCCCTACCGCGGCAACTACTGGAACTGGCCGGGCATCGGCGAGTTCGACGTCATGGAGAACGTCAACGGGATCAACTCCGTGTGGGGCGTGCTGCACTGCGGCGTGAGTCCGGGCGGACCCTGCAACGAGACCAGCGGCATCGGCGCGAGCCGCGCCTGCCCGGGTGCCTCGTGCCAGTCCGCCTTCCACACGTACCGCTTCGAGTGGGACCGCTCCACGAGCCCGAACGCGCTGCGCTGGTACGTCGACGGGCAGCTGTTCCACAGCGTCGACCAGAACCGGGTGGGCGCCGACGCCTGGAACGCCATGACCGGCCACGCGGGCTACTTCGTCCTGCTCAACGTGGCGATGGGCGGCGCGTTCCCGAACGGCGTCGCGGGCCGGTCCACGCCGGTCGCGGCCACCGTGCCGGGCCGGTCGATGGCCGTGGACTACGTGGCGGTGTGGACGCGCGGCGGCGGGGGCGGCGACCCCGGTACCCCCTCCGCGCTGCATCTGCGCCAGGGCGGCACCCTCGGCCCCGCGGCCGGTTCCGCGTCGGCCGCCACGCTGGCCTCCGCGGGCGGCGCCAACCACGACGGCGCCCCGCACGCCCCGGCGACCTTCACGGCGACCGGCGTCGACGGCGCGTACAACGGCGGCTCGACGCAGTTCGACGTGCTGGCCGACGCGGGCACGGCGGTCGGCAACGGCCAGCAGGTGCGGGTGAGTTACGACCGTACGGGCGACGGCTCCTGGGAGCGCACGGAGACGTACCAGTACTTCGCGACCGACCCGGTGCCGGGCTACGAGCGCTACACCCAGGCAAGCGGGCTCACATCCGCCACCGGGTCGCACGGCACGATGACCGGCGGCACGGTCCGGGTCGAGGTCTGGAACGCCATCGGGAACGCGCCCAGCACGATCGGCACCGGCAACCAGTCGGTGGTGCGGATCCCCTTCGGCTGACGGGCCGGCTTCCTCAGCGCCGGGGCGCCGGCTCCTTCTCACCGAAGGCGTCGGCGTCGGCCTGGTTCTCGGCCTCGGCCCCGGCGGCAGGGTCGGAGGCGGAGGCGGAGGTCTCCCCGCCCGTCGCCGCCCCGCCCATGGCCGCCGACGCCGCCTTGTCCTTGCGGGGCAGCAGCAGCGCGACGACGACCGTGCCCACGCCGAGGATCACCGCGCCCACCAGGCTGGTGTGCGCGACGGCATCCGAGAACGACGCGCCGACGGCGTGCCGCATCTGCTCGGCGCCCTGGGCGAGTTCGCCCGCCTGGGCCTTGAGTTCGGCGGCCTTCTGCGGCGTGGTGCCCGGGGCGCCCGCGCGTTCGGCGAGCTGCTTGGCCTGCTCGCCGATGGCCTGGGCCACGCCGCCGCCCGCGCCGACGGAGTCCTGCGCCTGCTCCAGGGCGGACGCCGGGAGCTTGCTGCCCGCGGTCTCGTCGGCGAGGCCTGAGGAGTAGGAGCCGGCGAGGACCGAGCCGAGGACCGCGATGCCGAGGGAGCCGCCCAGCTCCAGGGAGGTGTCGTTGACGGCACCGCCGACACCGAGTTCGGACTCGGGGAAGGCACCCATGATCGCGTCCGTGCAGGGCGAGACGGCGAAGCCGAGGGACAGGCCGAGGATGGCGAGGGGCAGGACGAAGTCCCCGTACGAGGAGGTGGCGGAGACCTGGGTGAGCAGTGCGAGCGCCGTCGTACCGCCGACCATGCCCGCCGTCACCATGACCTTGGCGCCGAGCCGCGGCGTGAGCACACCGGTCAGCGCGGAGCCGACGAACACGGCACCGGCCAGCGGCAGCATCCGTACGCCCGTCTCCAGCGGGTCGTACTCCAGGACGAACTGGAGGTGCTGGGTCAGGTAGTAGAAGGCGCCGAAGACGGCGACGAAGAACAGGGCGACGGCGAGGTTCGCGCCGGAGAAGCCGCGCTGGGCGAACTTGCGGACGTCCAGGACCGGGCGCGGGTGCCGCAGCTCCCAGCCGACGAACAGGGCGAGGCCCACCGCGGCGATGACGGCGGCGATCACCGCGCTCGCGCCCCAGCCGAAGCCCGGCCCCTCGATGATCATGTAGATCAGCGCGCCGATCCAGACGACGGAGAGCAGCCCGCCGACGTAGTCGATCCGGCCCGCGCCCGCCGCCTTGGACGGCGGTACGAGGACGAAGGCGCCGATGATCGCGAGCACCGCCACGGGGATGTTGATGAGGAACGTCGCGCCCCAGCCGGAGTCCTTCAGGAGCGCGCCCGCGATCAGCGGTCCGGCGGCGATCGCGATGCCGGAGGTCGCCGCCCACAGGGTGATCGCCTTGGCCCGCTCGGCGCGCGGGAACGTCGCGGCGAGCAGCGAGAGGGTGGCGGGCATGATCATGGCGGCGCCGACGCCCATCACCGCGCGCGACGCGATGACGGCGGTGGAGCTGTCGGAGAGGGCGCCCGCCCCCGCGCCCGCGCTGAGGACGAGCAGCCCGAGCACGAGTGCGCCGCGGCGGCTGTACTTGTCGCCGATCGCGCCGAACAGCAGCATCAGCGCGGCGTACGGGACGGTGTAGGCGTCGATGACCCACTGGAGGTCGGAGCTGGAGAGGTCGAGGTCGCGGGTCATGTCGGGCGCGGCCACCGTCAGCGCGGTGTTCGTCATGACCGCGATCAGCAGGCTCAGACAGAGGACGAGCAGCGCCCACCAGCGGCGGGCGTAGGGCTGGTCCATCCGCTCGACCGGCTCCTTGATCAGCAAAGACATCGGGCATCCCTCGGCAGGTCTTCGGGCGCGGGCAGAGGTCCCGCACAGCATTTTGCACAGCGCTGTGCAATTACACGTCAGTGTGCAATGTAGCCGACGCGCGGCAATCTTGCACACTGCTGTGCAAGTACGGGGGTGGCGGCACAATGTCGCCATGAGCCGTACGAAGCCGACGCCGCCGAGCGCCGCGCCAGCCGCCTCGCCCGCCGCCGCTCAGGGGGACCCCGCCGCTCCGGGGAACTCCGCCGTCGCTCCGCGGGACACACCCCCGGCGTCGGCCGCCTCCACCCGTGCCGACGCCAACCGGCGCCGCATCCTCGATGTCGCCTTCGCCGAGCTGACCCGGGACCCGGACGCGTCCATGGACCAGATCGCGCGCGCCGCCGGGGTCGTCCGCCGGACCGTGTACGGCCACTTCCCGAACCGGGAGGCGCTGGTGACGGCGATCCTCGACGAGGCAGTGACGGCGGTGGCGGCCGCGCACGCGGCGGGCTACGAGGGCGTCGACGACCCGCCGCGCGCCATCGCCAGCGCGATGCTCGCCGTCTGGGACGTCACCGACCGCTACCGCCTGCTGCTCTCCCTGGCGCAGCGCGCGGTCACGATGGAGGGCATCCGCGAACGCCTCGCCCCCATCCACGCCACGGGCACCCAGATGCTGCAACGCGCCCTCGACGAGGGCAGGTTCACCACCCCGCTGCCCGCGCGGGCCCTCGTCTACGTCCTGGAGAACATCATGTTCGGCCTGATGGAGGCCGTGAACGACGGGGTGCTCGGCTCGGAGGAGGCGGGCCGGGCGGCCGCCGTCACCTTCCTGACCGGGGCAGGCCTGCCCGCCCAGGAGGCAGCAACCCTCGTCTCCGAAGTGGCCTCGACCAAAGCCCCCTAAGGGGCGCGGGGAACTGCGCGGCCAGCCACGGAAAAGCCGCAGACGCGTCTGCACAGTTGCTCGGCAGACGCGTCTGCGGCTTTTCGCGCGCTGAGCGCGCAGTTCCCCGCGCCCCTTACGGGGCGCAGGAGTGGGGCCCCGGGCCCCACTTCGAGCGAACGTCGCCCCGCGCGACGACCCCGCACAGGAGAGCGGTCCGCGGCCCCGCGGCCCCACCGCGTTCCACGAGCACCAGCTTGTCCTCGGTGAACCTGCCGCCCCCGGCGGCCCCGTGCGCGTCGATACGGCCGGTGGCCCCGTCGAACCCGCCCTCGCCGAGGCCCTGGTGGAGCACGGCCTGGAGGAGGCTGCGGTCGAGGCGTTCGTCGTGGCCGCCGGTGCCGCGCCACGCCTCGTCGATGCCGAGGGCCAGATAGCGCATGGCGTCCCAGGCGAGCGCCACATGGGCGTCGTCGCGCATCGTCGAGGTGCGCGCGTCGCGGTCCTTGCCGTACACGGTGTCGTACGCGGACAGGAAGGCCGCGGCCTCCCCGTTGCCGAGGGCCGCCAGGGCCGGCGCGCGGCCGTGGGAGACGTAGTGCAGCGTGAGACCGCCGAAGACCTGCCAGGGCCTCGGCACCTCGGAGAGCGCGGTGGTCACGTCGTCGTCACCGAGGACGCCGAGCTTCGGGCAGCGGCGCGAGATCCGCGCGATCTCGTTGAGGAACAGCTGGAACTGGCTGCCGCGTGCCGCCCACACGACGGCGGTGCGCGGCTCGTCGGCCACGGCGTCGCACACCTCGCGCGCCAGGTCCTCCACCGCGTCGAGCTTCGTGCCGTCCAGGGGGTCGGTCAGGGGTGCGGGCTCCGGGGCGTCGGCGGGTGTGTACAGCAGGACCCGCGTGTCGCGCCGGTACTCCCTGCGGAAGGAGGCGGCAACGCTGGCGCTGTAGGCGTCGGCGGGGTCGGCGACCAGCAGGGTGCGGCGCGCGGTCCTGCCGCCCCCCGTCATCCGGGCGTGCCGGACGAAGGAGGCCATGACGGTGGCGGCGCGGGAGTCGGTCGGCGCCATCTGGTAGTAGTGCCCGCTCTGCCGCAGCAGTCCGTCCGCGGTGCCCGACGTGCCGACCATGGGGATGCCCGCCTCACCGAGGGTCCTTATGGCCTTGTACGTCTGCCTGCGGCTCTGCCCGAAGCCGATGACGCCGACGATGGACCGGTCGCGCTCGGCCAGTTCGACCACGCGCCGGGCGACGTCCGGGGCGTCCTTGAAGCGGTCGCCCGCGTTGGCGGCGAGCACCCTGAGCGGCACCCGTTCGCCGGAGCGCAGGGCCTGGGCGTTGACGTAGCGCTGGGCGAGGGCGATGCCGCGCAGCTCGGCCAGGGTGCCGCCGCGCACCGGGTCCTCGGCGCGCGCACCGCCGCTGAGGGGCCCGAAGTAGACGACGGTGCGGCTCGCGGGCCCAGTGGGGGCGCTCCCGCCGAGCCCCTGTTCCTTCTGCACCTCGCCGTTCTGCCGCTCGATCAGTTCGAGCACGTCGCGTACGGCGCGCTCGCCGCTGCCGCTGCCGAAGGACGCGGCGCCCTCGGCGACGCCCACGCACTGCCCGTCGGTGCCGAGGAACGTCGAGCCCCGGCACGCGTCGGTGTCCCGGTTCCCGAACGGCGTCCCGCCGATGAGCCCGACCATGATCAGGAGCAGCACGGTCATCCCCCCGACCGTGCTCGCGGCCTCGGTGCGCGGGCCCCAGCGCGGGGCGGGCGGGGCGAGCGTCGGCCTGCGCCGCAGCCAGTACGTGGCCGCCGGGTCGTCCGCGGCCTCGCCGACGTCGCGGCCCACGGTCACGACCATGCCGGTGGGGCGGCCGGGCGCGGTGCCGTGCTCCGCGACGTTGGCGAGTTCCGCGCCCGCCGCCGACAGCGTCGCCGCCTCGATGTCGGGGATGCGGTGGGCCAGGGACCGCACGCCCCCGGCGACCGCCACCACCGACGTGCAGCCCAGGTCCTCCATGGCGGAGCGGAGTTCGCGCAGGAAGCGCTGTTCGCGCGAGTCCTCGTCCCCGGCCTCCGCCACGAGCAGGACGAACCGGCACACGCGCCGGCGCCGCCACGGATGGAACAGCCGCTTACGGCAGGCGGCGTCGAGGTCGGCGAGCAGGGCGAGCAGCAGGATCCGGTCGAACTTCTCGGGGTCGACGCCGTGCACGAGGTCGCGTGCCGAGCGGAAGAAGTCGGTGGGCGGCGTGCCCTGCTGGAGCCGCGCCCACTGCGCGTACCACCGCGGCCGGCGTCGTGACCTGCCGAGCATCAGCCGCTGGGCGCGCCAGGCGTAGACCGCCCGGGGAAGGCGCTGGAACAGCGGTCCGGCGAGGAAGTTCCACAGGAGTTCGAGCAGGGTGCCGCCGCTGGCGTGATCGCGTCCGCCGAGCCACCACAGCACCCGGGCGGGCGCGGAGCCCTCCCGGTGGGCTTCGTAGGCGCGGTCCTTCAGCTCCTGATGGTGCTCCATCGCGAAGTCGGCGGCGGGCGGGGCGGTCACGATGGACCGCAGCAACTGGTAGCAGGGCAGCCGGAGTCGGCCCGTGCCCTCGGGCATGGTCTCCATCAGCTGCCGGATGACGTGCGAGAACAAGTGCAGTTGGGCGAGCACCGGGTCGTCGGGCGGCGCGCCCGCGGACCCGTCCGGGGAGTCCAGGTGGGCGTGCGGGGCGAGCATCGTCTCGCGGCCGTGCAGCCGCCCGTGCAGCCCCGCGACGATGCCGCGCCCGACCTGTCCCTCGCCCGGCTCGCTGAACAGCACCACCGGCACCCGGCTGCGGTGCCGCCGCGGCTGGGTGACCAGTTTGTCGAACGCCTCGACGAACCGCTCGACCCCCGCGAACGCGGGGATCCCTCCGTTGTCCGGCTGTGCCATGAACGCTCCGCCCTTTCCCCCGTAGCAAACCTCAGGCTGGTGTAGCACCACGGGGCGGAGATACGCAGCGCTTCGCGCAACTACCGCACGACGGGAGGGCGGTGCGCGAATCCCGGACCGGCGCCGTGACCGAATCGCACCCGGTCCCGCGGTGGACGCCGTAGCGTACGTGTCGATCACTGCCGAACACCGCGGCATTGCGGTGGCACACACACGGCGTCCGGACGCACCGGGCGCGGCACGGGGGAGGCACGCATGGCGTGGGAGGAGTGGGAGCAGCTCAAGGCCGCGGCGATCGCGCGGGAGTCCTCACGGATGCAACTGAACCAGGTGCCACCGGAACCCGGCGGCGACGGCGGCACCCTGGTGTCGAACAAGGCGGCCTGGTCCAGGGCCGGTCACGACGTCGGTTCCTTCCGCGAGCCCCTCGCGGGGGCCCTGCGGGCGCTCTCCGACGGCCAGGGCGGCCTCGGCGCGGACGCCGGCTGCCGGACCGGCGCCGCCCAGAAGGACGTGTACGACTCCTGGGAGCGCTACGTCGAGAGGCTGGGCAAGCGGTGCGGGAGACTGGCGGGCCTCCTGGAGAAGGCGGGCAGCGACCAGTACAGGACCGACGAGTCCATCATGACCGCGATCGGCAACCTGAAGGTCGCGTACGCCGACACTCCGGCGCTCGGCGGCGACGGCCCCGGACCCGGCGGCCAGGACCCCGGCGGTCAGGGCCCCGGCGGCCACGGCGAGGGACGGTAGCCGCACCCCATGGACCTCAAGACCCTCAAGGGCCTCAGGCCCGCCGAGTACGCGCAGGCCGCCGCCGGATACCGCCGCACCTCGGACCTCGCGGGCGCGGCCCACGACCGCGTGACCAGCCGGATCACCGTGGCCATGCGGACGTCCCTGAAGGGCGAGGCGGCGACGGCGGCCATCGGGCAACTCGTCGGGCTGGGCGAGAACTTCCACTACGTCCAGACCGAGTGCGGTCTCGTCGCCTCGGCCCTCGACGCGTTCTCGTACGAGATGGAGGCGGCGAAGAAGAAGCTCGACGCGGCGCTCGCGGACGCGCGGGCCGGGGGCCTCACCGTGCACGCCGACGGCTCGGTCGGCTACCCGCCGGGCGGTGAGAAGGACAAGGACGGCAAGGTCCCCGACGGCGGCACCGCCACCGGCCTGACGGACTCCACCGCCTCGGCCGTCGGCCGCCAGGCGGCCGGGTTCGACCCCAACCCCAAGGCCCGCCTCGCCCAGGACTGCGCGGACGCGATCGCCACGGCACTGAAGGAGGCCACGGAGGCCGACACCAAGTGGGCCCCGAAGCTGCTGGCCCTGAAGGCCGACGACGACCTGACGGTCAGCGACCGCGACTGGGCCGACGCATCCTCGGACACCGCGGGCGTACGGTCCGCGGGCAAGGAGTACCTCGACTCGCTCCCCCAGCCGCCCCCGAAGGGCGACCCCAAGGCCAACGCGGAGTGGTGGCGGTCCCTCGACGCCGACGAACGCGCCACCTGGACCGCCCTGCGCCCCGACACCGTCGGCAACCTGGACGGCCTCCCCTCCACCACCCGCGACGAGGCCAACCGGATGGTCCTGGCGCAGGCCCGGGGTTCCGCGCAGGTCGCGTACGAGACCTGGCTCGGGAAGCACCCCGAGCCCCCTCGGTACACGGAATTCACCAATCCGCAGACCGGGGAGGTGAACAGGCGTGTGCAGAATCCGGACTGGTGGAAGTGGGAGAAGGAGCGCAGGGCCGCACACAAGTCCATTGACGGGATGGATGCCATCCAGCGCCGTTTCGACGCGTCGGGAGCGAAAGGTGTTCCTCAGGCGTACCTGCTGGGCTTCAGCACCGAGGGGGACGGCCGCGCGATTGTCGCCAACGGGAATCCGGACACCGCCGATCACCAGGCGGTCTATGTGCCGGGCACAAAGGCTTCGCTCGGGAACATCGAGGGAGACATCGGACGCGGGGTCAAGATTTGGAACGCGGCCGACGCCAAATCCGGCGGGGAATCCGTCTCCACCGTCACCTGGCTCGGGTACGACGCCCCCGACACCGTCTTCAAGGACGCCACCTTCAAGCACTATGCGTACGACGGTGCGCCGGCGTTCAACCGGTTCTTGGACGGCCTTGAGACATCTCATACCGGCGACACGGCACCGCACCGCACGGTGATCGGCCATTCGTACGGTTCGACCCTGATCGGCGCGTCGGCCCAGACGGGGGACCTCAACTCCGACGACGTCGTCTTCGCGGGCAGCCCGGGTGTCAGGGTGTCGCATGCCGACCAGATGGATGTGCCCAAGGGGCATGTGTGGAACGAGGAAGCCAAGAACGACTTCGTCCCCGAGGGCGGCCGCCTTCTCCTCGGCGGGCGCGAGAGCGTCTGGGAGGAACCCCAGATTCCCAGCGACGCGGATTTCGGCGCCAACCAGATGACCACGGACACCGAGGGTCACAGCGGCTACTGGGATGAACGCTCCAGAAGCCTGCAGAACCAGGCCCTGGTGGTGGTCGGCAGGGAGGACGACGTGAAGTTGGTGGAGCGTCCTCCCGGACCTCCCGAAGAGCTGATGCGGGCAAAGTAGGAGAAAACCTGACGTGAAGATCCGAACGCGTACGGCAGTGTTCGCCGTACCCCTTGCACTCGCGACTCTGGCAGGATGCGGAATGGGTGACGACAAAGACAGCGGATCCGACGGTGTTCCGTTCGCCGGCACGAGCACCTCACGCGACGCTTCCGATGCGATGAAGAAGACATCCAGCGGAATCTACGAACTGATCGGCGTGAAGGGAAAGGCCTCGGAGAACTTCCCGGGAGTCACGGAGTGTGCGGGCAAGGACAGCAAGACGCACTTCCGCATCTACCATCCCTGGAGCTTCGTTCCCGCCTCGGCCGGTGATCTCGACGAAGCGATGGAGCGCCTCAAGAAAGAGCTGCCGGAACACGGGTGGAAGATCGTCGAATACGGGCCCGACACCAGCAAGAACAGGAACATCAACCTGACTGCCGACAACGACAAGAAAAAGGTCAGCGTAAACATCATCGCCATGGCGAAGGGCAAGCAGCCCATGCTGAGCCTCGACCTCGTCTCCGGCTGCTACCAGGTCCCCGACGGCGAAGAGGTCGACCTCTACCCCTCATGACGCCGACGCCCCGGCCCAGTACCGAGGGGCCGGGGCGATCGGGGCCGGGGGCTACACCTTGGCCGGGGTCTTCTCCAGCGGGACCGCGTCCGCCGACGCGGGCGCGGACCCGTGCTCGTCCAGCAGCGTCCGCTCGTCGAACGGAAGCCCCCCGTCGAGGACCAGAGCGACCCGCTCTCGATCCACCTCCTTCGTCCACGTCCCGATCAGCAGCGTCGCCACCGCGTTCCCCGCGAAGTTCGTGAGCGCCCGCGCCTCGCTCATGAAGCGGTCGACGCCGATGATCAGGCCGACGCCGTCGACGAGGCCGGGCTTGTGGGACTGGAGGCCGCTGGCGAGGACCGCGATGCCGGATCCTGAGACGCCCGCCGCACCCTTGGAGGCGATCATCATGAAGAGGAGCAGCGAGATCTGCTCGCCGATGCCGAGCGGCTGGTCCATCGCGTCGGCGATGAACAGCGACGCCATCGTCAGATAGATCATCGTGCCGTCGAGGTTGAAGGAGTACCCGGTCGGCACGGTGATGCCGACGACCGGACGGCTCACGCCGAGGTGCTCCATCTTCGCGATGAGCCGCGGCAGGGCCGACTCGGAGGAGGAGGTGGAGAGGATGAGCAGGAACTCGCGGCCCAGATACCTGAGCAGCTTGAAGAGGTTCACGCCAGTGGCCAGGCGCAGCAGGGTACCGAGGACGAGCACGATGAACAGGGCGCAGGTCACATAGAAGCCGATCATGATGGTGGCCAGGGCCCTGAGCGCGTCCGTGCCGGTCTCGCCGATGACGGCGGCCATCGCGCCGAACGCACCGACGGGCGCGGCCCACATGATCATGCCGAGGATGCGGAACACCAGCTTCTGGATGTGCTGCACACCGCGGAGCACCGGCTCGCCCGTCCTGCCCATGGCCTGGAGGGCGAAGCCGACGAGGAGCGCGACGAGGAGGGTCTGGAGGACCTCGCCCTCGGTGAAGGCGGAGACCATCGTCTTCGGGATCATGCCGAGCGCGAAGTCCACGAGACCCTCGTCGGCGCTGTCGGCGGCGGTGTGGCCCGCCTTCTTGTCCGTCGGGCTCAGGTCCATGCCGTCGCCGGGGTGCAGGATGTTGCCGACGATCAGGCCGATCGCCAGGGCGACGACGGACATCGCCATGAAGTAGGCGAGCGCGAGCCCGCCGACCTTGCCGACCTTGGCGGCCTGCCGCACCGAGCCGACGCCGAGAACGATCGTGCAGAAGATGATCGGCGAGATCATCATCTTGATCAGGTTCACGAAGCCGGTGCCGAGGGGCTTGAGCTCCTTGGCGAAGTCCGGGGCGATGAAGCCGACGGCGATGCCGAGCAGTACGGCGCCGATGACGGCGATGTACAGATAGTGGGTCCGGTCCCGCTTCGCGGGCGGCGTGCCCGTACCGGCGGCGTCGGCCGCCGTCTGTCCCTGTGCCACGGGGTGCCTCCTTGGGCTGCGCGTACGGCTGTGTACGGCTGTGGACGTCTGGCTGTGTACGTCTGCGGATGTCCTCGCTGGCCGTGCGGCTCACGTGCTGGCGATGTCCTGGAATGCGCCGGCGGAGTCCTGGTGGGTGTACCGGTGGGTGCACCGGCGGCCTGCCGGTCGCTGCACCGGCGGCCTGCCGGTCGCTGCACCGGCGGGTTGCCGGTCGCTGCACCTGCTGGCGTGCGCTCGGACGGGTCCCCGGACGTGACGGCGATTCCGGGTGACTATCTCCCGGCCTGTGACGGCGGTCACCGTTGCGTTCATTTAGTTCGCACACGGACGTCACGGCAGACTGGCACCATGCCCCAGGCCCCCCGACCGCCCCGCAGACCCCGTGGCCCCCGCAGCCTCGCCGGTCAGCTCTTCGCGATGCAGGTGGTCCTGGTGGCGGTCGTGGTCGCGGGCTGTGCCCTGTTCACCTACCTCAGCGACCGGCACCAGGCCGAGGAGGCCGCGCGCCGCCAGGCCACGGCGGCGGCCCGCGCGGTCGCCGACGCGCCCTCGGTGCGTGCGGCGGTCCGCGCCGACGACCCCTCGCGCCAACTCCAGCCGTACGCGTCGGACGTGCGGCGGCACACCGGCGTCGCCTTTGTCACGATCATGGACGTGCGCGGCATCCGCTGGACCCACCCCGACCCGGACCGCATCGGTGAGCGCTTCCTCGGCCACACCGCCGAGGCCCTGCGCGGGGCGACCTTCACGGAGACCTACACCGGCACCCTCGGCGCGTCCGTGCGCGTGGTCACGCCGATCCGGAACGGCGGCGCCGCCGGGGCCGGGGACGACGGCCGCATCGTCGGCCTGGTCAGCGCGGGCATCACCATCGAGACGATCAGCGAGAACGCGCGCGGTCAGCTGCTCGCGCTGCTCGGCGTCGCGGTCGGCGCGCTCGGCATCGGCGCCGTCGGCACCTACGTGATCAACGCGCGGCTCCGCCGCTCCACCCACGGCATGAACGCCACCGAGCTGAGCCGCATGCACGACTACCACGAGGCCGCGCTGCACGCCGTGCGCGAGGGGCTGCTCATGCTCGACGGGCGGCGGCGCGTCGCCCTCATCAACGACGGCGCCCGCGAACTGCTCGGCGCGCCCGAGGGCGTCGTCGGCCGGTACGTCACCGACCTCGGCCTGCCCGCGCCGCTCACCGGCGCCCTCCTCGACACCCGGCCGCGCATGGACGAGGTGCATCTGTCGGCCGACCGGGTCCTGGTCGTCAACACCTCGCCCGTGTCCGGCGGTGACCGCGAGGGCACCGTCGTGACCCTGCGCGACCACACCGAACTCCAGGCGTTGGCGGGCGAGTTGAACTCCGAGCGCGGGTTCACGCGGGCGCTGCGCTCGCAGGCCCACGAGGCCGCGAACCGGCTGCACACCGTGGTGTCCCTGATCGAGCTGGGCCGCGCCGACGAGGCGGTGGAGTTCGCCACCGCCGAGCTGGAGCTGGCCCAGGCCCTCACCGACCAGGTCGTCGCCGCCGTCAGTGAACCCGTCCTCGCCGCCCTGCTCCTCGGCAAGGCCGCCCAGGCCAACGAGCGCGGTGTGGAGCTGGTGGTCTCCGCCGGCACCGGCGTCGACGACGGCATGCTCCCGCCGGGCCTGCCCCCGCGGGACCTCGTCACGATCCTCGGCAACCTCGTCGACAACGCGGTGGACGCGGCGCAGGGCTCCCCCGCGGCCCGGGTGACGGTCACGGTCCGCGCCACCCCGGACGGCCTCCTCCTGCGCGTCACCGACACCGGCCCCGGCGTGCACCCCGACCGGCGCGAGTCGGTCTTCGAGCACGGCTGGAGCACCAAGGCCGCATCGGGCCGGGGCCTCGGCCTGGCCCTGGTCCACCAGGCGGTGACGCGACACGGCGGCACCCTGACCCTGACAGCACCCGGGGAGGGCGGAGCCGAGTTCACGGCGACGCTGCCCAGGACGACCGCCGCGGCGGACGCCACCGCCACCGCCGCGGCCCCACGTACAGAAGACGGGTCCGACAGATGACCAAGCCCACCATCAGAGTCCTGGTCGTCGAGGACGACCCCGTCGCGGCGGACGCCCATGTCCTCTACGTCAACCGGGTCCCCGGGTTCGAGACCACCGCCACGGCCCACACCGCCGCCGAGGCCCGCCGCGCCCTCGACCGCGCCCCCGTCGATCTGATCCTCCTGGACCTGAACCTCCCGGACGGCCACGGCCTGGCCCTCGCCCGCACCCTGCGCGCGGCGGGCCACCGCGCGGACGTCATCGCCGTGACGTCGGCGCGCGACCTGGCGGTGGTCCGCGAGGGCGTCTCCCTCGGCGTCGTGCAGTACGTCCTGAAACCCTTCACGTTCGCGACGCTCCGCGACCGCCTCACCCGCTACGCCGAGTTCCGCGCCGCCGCGGGCGAGGCGACCGGGCAGGACGAGGTCGACCGCGCCCTGGCGACCCTGCGCGCCCCCGCGCCCGCCGCGCTGCCCAAGGGCCTCAGCGGCCCCACCCTGGAGCGGGTGACCCGCACGCTCCAGGACGCGGCGCCCGACGGCCTCACCGCGGCGGCGACCGCGGACACCACGGGCCTGTCCCGCATCACCGCGCGCCGCTATCTGGAGCACCTGGTGACCACCGGGCGCGCCGCCCGCAGCCCGCAGTACGGCCATGTGGGCCGCCCGGAGCTGATCTACCGCTGGCTCGCCGGGGCCTGAGCGCGGGCCTCCAAACCCGTACGCAATAACAACGTTGTCACGTTACTGACAAGCACGGACACGCATCGCCACCCGCCCGGCCCAAGCCCGTTGCAAGGGCATTGACCTTGCTCCGAGCGCACGCTTACGTTCACCGGCAGCAGCCCCGCGCGGCAGCGCCCCGCGCCGCGGCGCAGCTCGCGTCGGACCGTAGGAGGTCGAGCCCCGTGCGCCCCACCGCCCCCGTACCTCTGCTCCTGACAGCCGCTCTCGCCGCCACGGCCCTGACCGCGTGCGGCGGCGGCTCCGGTGACGACCCGGACACCGTGAAGGTCTCGTACAAGCAGTCCATGGACAACAAGATCCGCGTCATGGACGACCACCTGGAGTCGATGAAGAAGCAGTTCGAGGACGCCAACCCGGGCAAGAAGGTGAAACTGGTGCCGATCAAGGCGCCGGACGCGGAGTACTACACGAAGGTACAGCAGATGCTGCGCTCCCCGAAGACCGCCCCGGACCTCGTCTACGAGGACACCTTCCTCATCAACTCCGACATCACCAGCGGGTATCTGAAGCCGCTCGACCCCTATTTGCAGAAGTGGAAGGAGTGGCCGCAGTTCGTCGACACGGCCAAGGCGGCGGCGAAGGCCGAGGACGGCAAGACGTACGGCGTGCCGGACGGCACCGACACGCGCGGCCTGTGGTTCAGCAAGGACATCTTCGAGAAGGCGGGCCTGCCCGCGGACTGGCAGCCGAAGAACTGGGACGACATCCTCGACGCGGCCCGCACCATCAAGAAGAAGGTCCCCGGCGTCGTCCCGCTGAACGTGTACACCGGCAAGCCCGGCGGTGAGACCTCCTCCATGCAGGGCCTGGAGATGCTCCTGTACGGCACCGGCGAGGACCCCCTCTACGACCCGAAGGCCAAGAAGTGGGTGGTGGGCAGCCAGGGGTTCAAGGACTCCCTGAAGTTCGTGGAGACGGTGTACGAGGAGAAACTCGGCCCGGACGTCGAGGACGCCCTCGACCCGAACATGGCGACGCGGGTGCGCGGCGAGTTCCTGCCCGAGGGCAAGCTCGGCATCAACCTCGACGGTTCCTGGCTGCCGCAGGACTGGCTGGAGGGCTCCGGGCACGAGTGGCCCGAGTGGCCGAAGGAGCTGGGGCTCGCGGCGATGCCCACCCAGCACGGCCAGGCGCCCGGCAAGGTGAGCATGTCCGGCGGCTGGACGTGGGCGATCCCCGCCAAGGCGGGCAACCCCGATCTGGCGTTCAAGTTCGTCGAGACGATGCAGACCAAGGAGAACGCCAAGAAGTGGTACATCGCGAACTCCGGGATCTCCGTCCGCAAGGACGTCGCCGAGGACCCGGAGTACGCGCGGGCGCAGCCCGGCACCGAGTTCTTCACCGACCTGGTCGCCTCGACGCACTACCGGCCCGCGTACCCCGCGTACCCGAAGGTGTCCACGGCGATGCAGGAGGCGATGGAGCTGGTGACGACGGGTGACGGCTCGGTGGACAAGGCGGCGTCCGGCTACGACGACGAGGTGAGGTCCGCGACGGACGGCAAGGTGACCGAGAAGTGAGGGAGCCCCCGGGGCAGGGGCACCGCCGCGACGTCACGAAGTCCCCGGGGGCAAGCCCCGGGCGCCGCACCCGTGCCCTGGCCCGGGCCCTGCCCGTGTCCCCCGCGGTCGTCCTGATGCTCCTCTTCCTCGCGGGGCCGATCGCCTACTGCGCGTACATCGCCTTCACCGACCTCCAGCTGACAGGCCAGGCGCACGAGTCCTTCGTCGGCTTCGACAACTTCCGCGCGGCCTTCCGCGACGAGGACTTCCTGAACGCGGTCTGGCTGACGCTGGTGTTCACGTTCCTGTCGTCGATCGTCGGGCAGAACACGCTGGGCCTCGCCCTCGCGAGCCTGATGCAGCGGGCGTCCAAGCCGGTCCGCACGGTCACCGGTGCCGTCGTGATCACGGCGTGGGTGCTGCCGGAGGTGGTGGCGGGCTTCCTGCTCTACGCCTTCTTCCGCCGCGACGGCACCCTGAACGCGATCCTGGACTTCCTGCACCTGCCGTCCCAGAACTGGCTCTTCACGCTGCCGATCCTCGCGGTGTCGTTCGCGAACATGTGGCGCGGCACCGCCTTCTCGATGCTGGTGTACTCCGCGGCCCTGAACGACATCCCCAAGGAGATCACCGAGGCCGCCGAGGTGGACGGCGCGGGCGGCTGGCGCAGGCTGTGGCACATCACGCTCCCGATGATCCGCCGCTCCATCGGCACCAACCTGATGCTGAACACCCTTCAGACGCTCTCCGTCTTCGGCCTGATCTGGGTGATGACACGCGGCGGCCCGGGGAACCGCAGCCAGACCCTCCCCTTGTTCATGTACGAACAGGCCTTCCAGAAGAGCATGATCGGCTACGGCACGGCGGTGGCCCTGCTGCTGCTCCTCGTGGGGTCCCTGTTCTCGCTCGTCTACATGCGTCTGCTGCGTACGGAGGTCTGAGTGTCACGGCGTACGGAAAGCCGGATGTCGCCGCGTACAAGGAGCCAGGGAACAAGGAGCCAGGGAACGCGGCCTACGAGGAACCGGATGTCGCAGCGCGTGCGAAGTCGCAGGCTGGCCGCGGACATCGGGCTCCTGGCGGTCGCGGCGGCGTTCGCGGTGCCGCTCGCGTGGGTGCTCCTGTCGGCCGTCGACCCCAGGGCCGACGTGGGCATGAAGACCCCGGACGGCATCACGTTCGACAACTTCGACGCGGTCCTGACCGACGAGATCACGTACACGCCGATGCTGAACAGCCTGCTCCTGTGCGGCGGCGGCACGCTTCTGACGGTGGTCAGCGCCGCCCTCGCCGCCTATCCCCTCTCCCGCTACACCTCGCGCCTCAACCGCCCCTTCATGCTCACCATCCTGTTCGCGACGAGCCTGCCCATCACGGCGATCATGGTGCCGGTGTACGCGCTGTTCGTCCGGGTCGACCTCATCGACACCATGCAGGGCACGATCTTCTTCTTCGCCGCGTCGCAACTCCCGTTCGCCATCTGGCTGATGAAGAACTTCATGGACGGCGTGCCGAAGGAGCTGGAGGAGGCCGCCTGGACGGACGGCGCGTCGCCCCTCCAGTCCCTGCTGCGCATCGTCCTGCCCCTGATGGGGCCGGGGGTGGCCGTGGTGACCGTCTTCTCCTTCGTGATGATGTGGGGCAACTTCTTCGTCCCGTTCATGCTGCTCCTCTCCCCCGACCAGATGCCGGCGGCCGTCAGCATCAACGACTTCTTCGGCAGCAAGGGCGCCATCGTCTACGGACAGCTCGCGGCGTTCTCGCTCATCTACTCGACGCCGGTGATCCTGCTGTACGTACTGATCGCGCGGCGGCTCGGCGGCGGCTTCGCGCTGGGCGGGGCGGTGAAGGGCTGAGGGGCGCGGCGCCCGGCCGGGGGCGCGGTGGAGGGCTTTCGGCGCGGTGAGAGGCTTCGGGGCGCGGTGAAGGGCTCGGGGGCGTGCGGTGGGGCGCCTCGGTGGATGTGGCTTCCTACGAGCGCAAGCCTCGTGCGAACACACCGTAGTCGCACCGTCGCCACACCCATACCGTGTGCCCGTGCGACCGAGCCAGCCCACACCCCCCTTCAACTTCCCCGCTGCGCGCCGCCTCCGTGAAGCACTGGGGATGGCGCCGGGCCACGTCGCCTACGGCATGCGGGCGAGCTACGGCCTCTCCCATGTCACTCCCGACACGATCGTGTCGTGGGAGCGGGGCCTCAGCACGCCGGACGCGGCCGAGCTCGCCGCGCTCGCGGCGACGCTGTGGTGCTCACCCGGTGAGCTGATGGGCGCCCCCACGACCCTGCGCGAGCACCGTCTCGCGCGCGGCCTCGCCCCGGAGGACGTGGCGCGCGGCGCGGGCGTGGAGCTCCAGGCGTATCTGCGGATGGAGGAGACGGACCGGTGGCGCGGCACCGACCGCCAGTCGGCGGCCCTCGCGCGCACGCTCGGCCTCTCCCTGCGCGACTCCGTCACGGTGACGGGCCGCGCCGACGAGCTTGCGGAGCTGCTGCGCAGCGCGGTACAGAGCCGCTGGCAGGGCCAGGTGCGCCCGGTGAGCAAGCTGCTCGCCCTGGACAAGCGCGCCGTCGAGGGCCCGCTGCGGCACCTGCACGAGGAGTACCAGACCCGGATGGTGCGCACCCTGAGCTGGGGCGTGGGTGCGGGCGCGGACGCCTCGGGCCACGCGGGCCGGGACTTC
This sequence comes from Streptomyces typhae, assembly GCF_009755605.1. Taxonomy (GTDB): domain Bacteria; phylum Actinomycetota; class Actinomycetes; order Streptomycetales; family Streptomycetaceae; genus Streptomyces; species Streptomyces typhae. The sequence continues at coordinate 95,794 of NZ_WPNZ01000029.1, read as the reverse complement.
CTGGACCACGTCCTGGACCACTTCTGGCCATTGCTGCCGGGTGCGGCCTAGAAGGTGCCGGGCCTATGAGGGTGCCGGGCCTGGAAGGGTGCCGGGCCTAGAAGACCGACTCCGCCTCGTCCATACGGTCCTTGGGGACCGTCTTGAGCTCGGTGGTCGCCTCGGCGAGCGGGACCATGACGATGTCCGTGCCCCGCAGCGCGGTCATGTTGCCGAAGTCCCCGCGGTGCGCGGCCTCCACGGCGTGCCAGCCGAAGCGGGTGGCGAGCACCCGGTCGTACGCCGTCGGCGTGCCCCCGCGCTGGACGTGGCCGAGGATGACCGGCTTGGCCTCCTTGCCGAGGCGGCTCTCCAGCTCGTACGCGAGGGCCGTGCCGATGCCCTGGAAGCGCTCGTGGCCGAACTGGTCGATGGCGCCCTTGCCGTAGTTCATGGTGCCGTCGGCGGGGTGGGCGCCCTCGGCGACGCAGATGACGGCGAACTTCTTGCCGCGTGCGAACCGCTCCTCGACCAGCTTGACCAGGTCGGCCGGGTCGAAGGGGCGCTCGGGCAGGCAGATGCCGTGGGCGCCGCCCGCCATGCCGGACTCCAGGGCGATCCAGCCCGCGTGCCGCCCCATGACCTCGACGACCATGACGCGCTGGTGGGACTCGGCGGTGGTCTTCAGGCGGTCCATCGCCTCGGTGGCGACGCCGACGGCGGTGTCGAAACCGAAGGTGCGGTCGGTGGAGGAGATGTCGTTGTCGATGGTCTTCGGCACGCCCACGACCGGCACGCCCGCGTCCGACAGCATCCGCGCCGCGGTGAGCGTGCCCTCGCCGCCGATCGGGATGAGCGCGTCGAAGCCGCTCCGCTCGATCAGCTCCTTGGCGTTGTCGCAGGCGGCGCGGAAGCGGGCGCGCTCCAGGCGGGAGGAGCCGAGGATCGTTCCGCCACGGGCCAGGATGCCGCTGACCGCGTTCAGGTCGAGGGCGCGGTAGCGCCCGTCGAGGAGGCCCGCGTATCCGTCCTCAAAGCCGATGACCTCGTCACCGTGGTGCGTCACGGCGCGGTGCACGACCGACCGGATCACTGCGTTGAGACCCGGGCAGTCGCCGCCCGCGGTGAGAATTCCGATACGCATCGCGCTGTGTCTCCTGCTCGCTGCTGATACTTGTGAGCCGATCCGATTGTTCCACGGCCCCGACAGGGCCGCCGCCTCTTGTCCGGCGGGCGGCTTATCCAGCTGCGGAGGTATTGTCAAGAGGACGCGGCCAACAATATCGGGTGTTTTTCCGGCGCCGCCGGGACAGACGAAACAGCCAGGGCAGCCGAGCAGGCATGTGGGACCAGCGAAGAAACGGAGAGCACGCGTGACGCGCAGCGTGTACGTGACCGGGATCGACCGGGGCGACGGCCGGCAGGTCGTCGAGCTGGGAGTCATGGAGCTCCTGACCCGCCAGGTGGACCGCGTGGGTGTCTTCCGCCCCCTGGTGCACGACGGGCCCGACCGCCTCTTCGAGCTGCTGCGCGCCAGGTACCGGCTCTCGCAGGACCCGGCGACCGTGTACGGCATGGACTACCACGAGGCGTCCGCGCTCCAGGCCGAGCAGGGCACCGACGAGCTGGTCTCCCGGCTCGTCGACCGCTTCCACGCCCTCGCGCGCGCGTACGACGTGGTCCTGGTGCTCGGCACCGACTTCGCCGCCACCCAGCTCCCCGACGAGCTGTCGCTGAACGCGCGGCTCGCGAACGAGTTCGGTGCCTCGGTCCTGCCCGTGGTCGGCGGCAAGAACCAGACCGCGGAGTCGGTGCGCGCCGAGACCCGCAACGCCTTTCGCGCGTACGAGTCCCTCGGCTGCGACGTCCTCGCCCTGGTGACCAACCGGGTGGCGCCCGCCGACCGCGACGGCATCGAGGAGAGCCTGGCGGCGAGCCTGCCCGTGCCCTGCTACGTGCTGCCGGACGAGCCCGCCCTGGCGGCGCCGACCGTCGCCCAGATCACCCACGCCCTCGGCGGCAAGGTGCTCCTCGGCGACGACTCGGGGCTGGCCCGTGACGCCCTGGACTTCGTCTTCGGCGGCGCCATGCTGCCGAACTTCCTGAACGCCCTGACCCCCGGCTGCATGGTCGTCACCCCCGGGGACCGCGCCGACCTGGTGGTGGGGGCCCTCGCCGCGCACAGCGCGGGGACGCCGCCCATAGCGGGCGTGCTGCTGACCCTGAACGAGCAGCCGGGCCCGGAGATCCTGCGCCTCGCCGACCGGCTCGCGCCCGGCACGCCGGTCGTCGCGGTCACGGGCGGGTCCTTCCCGACGGCGGCCGAGCTGTTCGCCCTGGAGGGCAAGCTGAACGCGGCGACGCCCCGCAAGGCGGAGACCGCGCTCGGCCTCTTCGAGCGGTACACCGACACCACGGACCTGCTCGGGCGCCTCTCGGTCCTCGCCAGCGACCGCCTGACGCCGATGATGTTCGAGCACAAGCTCCTGGAGCGGGCCCGCGCCGACCGCCGCCGCGTCGTGCTGCCCGAGGGCACCGAGGAGCGCGTGCTGCGCGCCGCCGACGTGCTGCTGCGCCGCGGCGTGTGCGACCTGACGCTGCTCGGGCCGGTGGAGACCATCCGCAAGAAGGCCGCCGACCTCGGCATCGACCTCCAGGACTCGCAGGTCACCGACCCCGCGACATCCGAGCTGCGGCAGGACTTCGCCGAGGAGTACGCGCGCCTGCGCGCCCACAAGGGCGTGACGGTGGAGCTCGCGTACGACGTGGTGGCGGACGTGAACTACTTCGGCACGCTGATGGTGCAGGGCGGCCTCGCCGACGGCATGGTGTCCGGCTCCGTGCACTCCACCGCCGCCACCATCCGCCCGGCCTTCGAGATCATCAAGACCAAGCCGGACGCGTCGATCGTGTCGTCCGTCTTCTTCATGTGCCTCGCCGACAAGGTCCTGGTGTACGGCGACTGCGCGGTCAACCCGGACCCGGACGCCGAGCAGCTCGCGGACATCGCCGTGCAGTCGGCGGCCACGGCCGAACAGTTCGGCGTGGAGCCGCGGATCGCGATGCTGTCGTACTCGACCGGCACCTCGGGGTCGGGCGCGGACGTCGACAAGGTCCGCGAGGCCACCGAGCGGGTGCGGGCCGGGCGCCCCGACCTGAAGATCGAGGGCCCGATCCAGTACGACGCGGCCGTCGAGCCGTCCGTCGCGGCCACCAAGCTGCCGGGCTCCGACGTCGCGGGCCAGGCCAGCGTGCTGATCTTCCCGGACCTGAACACCGGCAACAACACCTACAAGGCCGTGCAGCGCTCGGCGGGCGCGATCGCCGTCGGCCCGGTCCTCCAGGGGCTGCGCAAGCCCGTGAACGACCTGTCCCGCGGGGCACTCGTCCAAGACATCGTGAACACGGTGGCCATCACGGCGATCCAGTCCCAGGCCCCGGCGGCCCTTCCCTCGTAGCGTCCCTCGTGGGGCATCCGCGCCCCCGCTCCTCCCACAGAAAGCAACTCCTTCGTGACCGCGACCCGTGTACTCGTCCTCAACTCCGGCTCCTCGTCGGTCAAGTACCAGCTGCTCGACATGGCGGACGGCACCCGGCTCGCCGCGGGCCTGGTCGAGCGCATCGGCGAGGAGACCTCCCGGCTGCGGCACGAGCCGCTGGCCGCCGGCGGCGACAGCAGGGAGCGCACCGGGCGGATCGCCGACCACGAGGCGGCGCTGCGGGCGGTGTCCGACGAACTGTCCGCCGACGGGCTCGGCCTTGACTCGCCGGAGCTCGCGGCGATCGGGCACCGGGTGGTGCACGGCGGCCTGAAGTTCACCGAGCCCACGGTGATCGACGACGCCGTGCTCGCGGAGATCGAACGTCTGGTGCCGGTGGCCCCGCTGCACAACCCGGCCAACATCACCGGCATCCGCACCGCGCGGGCGCTGCGCCCCGACCTGCCGCAGGTCGCCGTGTTCGACACCGCGTTCCACACGACGATGCCGGAGTCCGCGGCGCGCTACGCCATCGACGTGGAGACGGCCGACCGGCACCGGGTGCGGCGCTACGGCTTCCACGGCACCTCGCACGCGTACGTGTCGCGCGCGACCGCGAAGCTGCTCGGCAAGGCACCCGAGGACGTCAACGTCATCGTCCTGCACCTGGGCAACGGGGCGTCGGCCTCGGCGGTGCGCGGCGGGCGCTGCGTGGACACCTCGATGGGTCTGACCCCGCTGGAGGGCCTGGTCATGGGCACGCGCTCGGGCGACGCGGACCCGGCGGTGATCTTCCATCTGACGCGGGTGGGCGGCATGTCCATCGACGAGATCGACGTCCTGCTCAACAAGAAGAGCGGCCTGGTGGGCCTGTGCGGCGACAACGACATGCGGGAGATCCGCCGCCGTATCGACGCGGGCGACGAGCAGGCCGCCCTCGCCTTCGACATCTACATCCACCGCTTGAAGAAGTACATCGGCGCCTATTACGCGGTGCTCGGCCGGGTGGACGCCGTCGTGTTCACGGCGGGGGTCGGCGAGAACGCGGCACCGGTGCGCGAGGCTGCCGTCGCGGGCCTGGAGGAGCTGGGCCTCGCGGTGGACGGCGAGCTCAATTCCGTACGTTCCGACGAGGCACGGCTGATCTCGCCGGAGTACGCGCGGGTCGCCGTCGCCGTGGTGCCGACGGACGAGGAGCTGGAGATCGCCGACCAGACCTACGCACTGGTCGGCAAGGAGAATTCCTGACCGGCGGCCGGCCGCATTCTGCCCGACGGCACGGCTGAGCACCCACCCGCCCATTTGTAGATTCCACCAGACGGAATATTCCGAAGCGAAACAAACCGATAGGATCGCCCCCATGCGCCGTTCCAAAATCGTCTGCACGCTGGGCCCCGCCGTCGACACCGAAGAGCAGCTCGTCTCGCTGATCGAGGCCGGCATGAACGTGGCCCGCTTCAACTTCAGCCACGGCACGCACGCCGAGCACCAGGGCCGGTACGACCGGGTCCGTGCCGCGGCCGAGCGGACGGGCCGAGCGATCGGCGTCCTCGCCGACCTGCAAGGCCCCAAGATCCGCCTGGAGACCTTCGCCGAGGGACCCGTCGAGCTGGTGCGCGGTGACGAGTTCGTCATCACCACCGAGGACGTGCCCGGCGACAAGTCGATCTGCGGCACCACCTACAAGGGCCTGCCGGGCGACGTGACCAAGGGCGACCCGGTCCTGATCAACGACGGCAACGTCGAGCTGAAGGTGACGGGCGTCGAGGGCCCGCGCGTGAAGACGATCGTCATCGAGGGCGGCGTCATCTCGGACCACAAGGGCATCAACCTGCCCGGCGCGGCCGTGAACGTCCCCGCCCTGTCCGAGAAGGACATCGAGGACCTGCGGTTCGCGCTGAAGATGGGCTGCGACCTGGTGGCCCTCTCCTTCGTGCGGGACGCGAACGACGTCAAGGACGTCCACAAGATCATGGACGAGGAGGGCCGCCGGGTCCCCGTCATCGCCAAGGTGGAGAAGCCGCAGGCGGTGGCGAACATGGAGGCCGTCGTCGCGGCCTTCGACGGCGTGATGGTCGCCCGCGGCGACCTGGCGGTCGAGTACCCCCTCGAAAAGGTCCCGATGGTGCAGAAGCGCCTCGTGGAGATGTGCCGCCGCAACGCCAAGCCGGTGATCGTCGCGACCCAGATGATGGAGTCGATGATCACCAACTCCCGCCCCACGCGCGCCGAGGCGTCCGACGTCGCCAACGCGATCCTGGACGGCGCGGACGCGGTGATGCTGTCGGCCGAGTCCAGCGTGGGCGCGTACCCGATCGAGACCGTCAAGACGATGTCGAAGATCGTCCAGGCGGCCGAGCAGGAGCTGCTCTCCAAGGGCCTCCAGCCGCTGGTCCCCGGCAAGAAGCCGCGCACGCAGGGCGGTTCGGTGGCCCGTGCCGCCGCCGAGATCGCCGACTTCCTGGACGGCAAGGCCCTGGTCGCCTTCACCAAGTCCGGCGACACGGCCCGCCGCCTCTCCCGCTACCGCGCGGCCCAGCCGATCCTCGCCTTCACCACGGACGCCAGCACCCGCAACCAGCTCGCCCTGAGCTGGGGCGTGGAGACCTACGTCGTCCCGCACGTCGACAACACCGACGCCATGGTCGAACTCGTCGACGCCGAGGTCCTCAAGCTCCAGCGCTACAACGAGGGCGACACCATGATCATCACCGCCGGCTCGCCCCCCGGGATCCCGGGGACGACGAACATGGTCCGGGTACACCACCTGGGCGGCGGCGAACGCGACTGACACGCTCCCGCAACGCACCGAGGGCGCCCCCTGGAAATTCAGGGGGCGCCCTCGGCGTTCCGCGGCTCCCGGAGCGGTGTGCGGGCCGGTCGGCGACCGGCTCGGGGTCAGTCGGTGATCGACTGGTGCAGGCCGGGGATGGTGAGGTCGCCGCCGAACTGGCCCGCCTGCTGGACCTTCACGTTCGTGAAGTAGATCAGCGGCAGGTTCAGCGGTGGCGGGTGCTCGGGGTCGAAGGTGATCGGGATCAGGCCGAAGAGGTTGCCGGAGATCCGCTCGGTGTACATCGTCGTGTCGCCGTTGCGGATCGTGGACATGGAACCCTTGGCGGCCTCGACGTGGTACTTCTTGCCGCCGGGACCTTCGACGATCTGGTGCAGGTCGCCGATGTCCGTGCCGCCGCTGATGATGTACTTCAGCGCCTGCTTCGTCCGGCCGTCGGGCATCTTCAGGTTCACGACGCCCTTGTAGTCCGCGCCCTTCAGGAGCAGCGAACTGGCCTCCAGGTGCCAGGGCTGGTTCGGGATCGGCGCGGGTGCCTGCTCGTCGTCCCCGTCGACCTTCTTCTCCACCACGCACGGGAACGGCTTCTTGCCGTCCTCGTCCGGCGCCATGGGGTCCTGATCCTTGGCGTCATCGGAGTCCTCGGAGTCGGGATCGGCCTCGTCCTTGGCCTTCTCCGCGGCCTTCTCGGCCCTCTCGGCCTTCTCGGCGGCTTCCTCCGCCTTGTCGAGGGCCTTGTCCTTGGTGCCCTTGGTGTCCTTGGTGTCCCCGGTGTCCTCCAGGCCGTCCTTCACCTTGCCGAGGGTGTCCTCGACGGGCTTGGTGACCTTGCCCTTAGAACTCTCGGAGTTCTCGGAGTTCTCGGAGTTCTTGGAGCCCTCGGAGTTCTTGGAGTTCTCGGAGTCGCTGGCGTCCTCGCCGGAGTCGTCGTCGGACTTCGACGCCCCGGAGCGGGCCGACTCCGACTCCTTCTCGGACTTCTCCTTCGGGGTGAGGATGTCCTTGATGGCATCGCCCACGCCCAGCGGGTCCAGCGGGTTCCTGGTCTCGGCGGGGGCCGGGGCCTTGGACGAGCCGTCGTCCGTGTCGTGCGACGAGTCCCGGTCCGAGTCCTTATCGGAGCCCTCGCCGGAGCCGCCGGACGGCTTCGAGCCGGACTTGCCGCCGCCCTCGGAGCCCTCGGAGTCCCCTGAGCCCTCCGAGCCGTTCGAGTCCTCCGAGCCCTTCGAGCCCTTCGAACCCTCGGAGTCCTTGGAGTCCTCGGAACCCGGGGACTCCTTGGCCTCCTCGGCCCTCTTCTTCGCCTCGTCCGCCTTCTTCCGCGCGGCCTCCGCCTTCTCCTCGGCCTTCTTCGCGGCCTTGACCTTGGCGTCCTTCTCCGCCTTCTCGGCCTCTTCGGTGGCCTTGGACTGCTCGTCGGGGGCGGACACGCACGGGCCGTCCCGGAAGGGGTTCTTGGGGACGCCCGGCTTGGCCTGCGCGAGCTGCGGCGTCAGGCCCATGCCCATGAGGACGGCGGTCGGCATCGCCGCGATCGCGATGGCCTTGCCCGCCGGCATCTGCAGCCGGGTCAGCAGCGGCTTCTTCGGGGCCGCGTGGCGCGGCCCCGTTCTCGCGCGGGACGTGGCCGCATCAGTCCCGCGGTGCACCTCGTCAGCCGGCACGGTGCCTCCCGTTCGTCCCGTTGTCCGGGCTCGATCCTGACAAGTCATCGGTCGCACCACCCGCCGCCGGTACGGTCCCGCTCGCGGCCCCCGCGGCCGCGGGCGCGGGGGCCCCGTCGTTGAGGTCTCCGGTGTCCGGAGCCTTCGCGCGTCGCTTCGACCGCTTCTCGAGCCTCGTCGGCATCCAGGAGACACCGAGCGCACCGCCGATGAGGGCGAGCAGGAAACCCATGACGAAGCCGCCGAAGTTGGACACCACGAGGGAGACCAGGGCGAGCAGAATCGCCGCGATGCCCGCGAAGACACGGGACTGCGGCTGGAACCACATGGTCAGGCCGAGCACGACCAACAGCACACCGATGATCAGCGATCCGGCGCCGGCGGTGGTCGCCATCCGGATGGTCATCGTGCCCAGTGTGAGGTTCGCGTACGGGAAGTACATGATCGGGACGCCGCCGAGCAGTGTCAGCAGGCCTCCCCAGAACGGGCGCTGACCGCGCCACCCTCGGAACGATCGGCGCATCCGGCCAAGCCTGTTGCCAAGGCCCACTTGCGCTTCGGCGCTCATGTCGTACAGCTCCTCGGGTATGGCGTTTGGATCTGTGTATGCGGATTCGGGCACGGGGACGACTGGTTCACGATGTACGGATGTGGTGTACGAGGTAAAGGCGCCCCCGCGCCCGGCCGTTCGGCACAACAAGTGCGGCTTAGGACAGCAATGGCCTCTGACACGGCCTCAACGACGGTCTCGATCAGGACGAAGCGGATGAGATCGAATCGGTGTGACCGAGGCCGCTACTGCCTCAGTAGCACTCGTGCTTGCCCTTCTTGACCGACATGTGCAGGCCGGACAGCTTGAAGGTGCCCGCGCTGGTCGCCCAGGCGCGCTGCTTGACGTCGGTGAAGCGCACCTTGTCGGCCTGCTGGGCGAACGAGTCGGGGACATACTGCTTGCCCGGCTGGTCCTGCGGGTTGGTACCGGGACCCTTCGTCGTCCGGTCGACCGAGACACCGATGTCGACGTTGGTGAACGTCGCATTGGCCTTCAGGTCGTCGGCGTCGATGAAGAGCTTCTTCGCGTAGACGCGGGGTGCGCCCTTGCCACCGGCCGTCAGCTTCATCGACACGTCGCCGAAGACGGGGACCGGCACGACGACGGACTGGCAGAGGTTGCGGATCCTCGCCTCTTCCATGCCGACGACGGCGACCGGGTGCTTGCCCGACTTGCCGACGTCCATCGCCCCGTACTGGACGAATCCTTCGCCGTCGAGCGACTTGGCGGTCACCTTGAACTGCTGACCGGACACACTGAACGATGCCGCGAGCGCACCCTGAGCGAGGGCCACGCCTATCGCGGCAGTCGCCGCGACGCTCGGCACCATGACCACGGCGAACCGCTTCCATCTGGTTCCGCCACGAGCCACGGACTCCATGACTTTTCCTCCTTCTCGGACGTACATCTCCGGCCCTTGCTGCTCCCGTCAGGGCGGCTCAGCAGGGCAGGGATGGGAGAAGTGCTACGTCCTCGGTAAGGAGAGCGCCCGTGCGGTAAGACGCACCGTGCGCCTCGATCACCGGCGATCACCCCCGAGCGACAACCACTGGTCGCGCCTGACGCATCACGCACAACCTTGCTGGACAGGCCCTGCCGGGAGTGGCAGAGACCCCCCTGTCCCAGACCGGCGGCGGTGCCACCGGTCTGCTCGGTGGGGACCCAGAACTTCCGTCTCCCGACTGGCTGTCGGGCTGCGGGCAATGGACCGAGCGTGGCCGATCGTGGTGCATTCTCGGCGCCCGCACAAGGGGGTTCGTTACTCGCTGGTAACGGGCGGATAACCGCCCGACGACCGCCCGGCATCGATCAGCAACAGACGGTGGCTTCAACAGTTGGACAAGATCGGGCGATTGGCGAACAGAGTCGGACAGATCGACGCCCTACTCTTACTCCAAGTAACAGCGGCCGCGTTTACCAAGTTTTGGTAAAACGCGGCCACTGTGGTGTCGCTTGGGCAAGCTGTTCACTCACACATCAGGGGCATGGGCGCCGGACCGGCGCGACCCCACAAAAAGCCTCAGAAAAGCACCCGGGCGAGCGCCGTGCGCGCCGTGGCCACGCGCGGGTCGTCCGCGCCCACCACCTCGAAGAGTTCGAGCAGCCGCAGCCGGGCGGCGTCCCGGTCGTCGCCCGCGGTGCGCCGGACGGTGTCGACCAGGCGCCCGAAGGCGTCCTCGACATGGCCGCCGACCAGATCCAGGTCCGCCGCGGCGATCTGGGCCCGTACGTCGCCGGGCTTCTCGGCGGCGTCCTTGCGGACGGCGGCCGGGTCCAGGTCCTGCACCCGCTGGAGCAGTTCGGCCTGGGAGAGGCCGAGCTTGGCCTCGGTGTTGCCGGGGTCGTCGCTCAGCACGTTCTTGTACGCCTGGACCGCGCCGGCCAGGTCACCCGCGTCGAGCGCCTGGACGGCGGCTTCGAGCAGGGCGTCGTAGGGACCGGCCGGGGCGGCGGCCTCGGCTGCGGAGCCCTCGCCCGGGGCGTCGGTGGCGTTCGGGTCGACGGTGAGGCCGGTGAGGCCGAAGCGCTCCTCGCCGACCTGGATGAGCTGGTCGAGGGTGCCGCGGATCTGCGCCTCGGGGGCCGCGCCCTGGAAGAGCGGCAGGGCCTGGCCCGCCACCACCGCGAAGACCGCCGGGATGCCCTGCACCCCGAACTGCTGCATCAGCATCTGGTTCGCGTCGACATCGATCTTCGCGAGGACGAAGCGGCCGTTGTACTCCCGCGTCAGTCGCTCCAGGAGCGGGCTGAGCTGCTTGCAGGGCTCGCACCACTCGGCCCAGAAGTCGATGACGACGGGCACTTCGGTGGAGCGTTGCAGGACATCCCGCTCGAATCCCGCCTCGTCGACGTCGATGACGAGGCTCGCGGGCGACACTCCGGCGCCGGCGGCGCCGCCGCCCTGCCTGGCCGCTTCGGCGCGGGCCTGTTCCGCCTTCGCCTTCGCCTCCTGGGCCGCCTTCACCGCGGCGAGGTCGACGACTCCGCTCATGGACATGTTCCGTGGCTGCATGAGTACATCCTCCCCCAAGCCGCGCGGGAACCGTGCCCGTCTGCACCCCTCGCCGGATTGCGGGGCTGCCGGACGGATCCGGTCCACTTCTGTCTGTGTGCTTTGCCTGTGCGCTTCCGGGCCCGAGGGGACCGTCCGCGTGCTGGTGCGGGGTCCCCACCCCGCACCGGGACTGCCGTGCTGTGGTCGCCGTCCGAGGGACGGAAAGTGCCGTCGCAGGCCACGTCGTACGTGGCTTTCGCTACGGCTCGTAGCGTAACTGGGCGGGTACGGGGCGGGGTCCCGGGGGCAGCGTGATCTGCCTCACTCCCACCTGGTCAGGACGGTCATACTCGCCGGTATGGTCGCGGGATGCAGAGCCGCAGCACACCGTCGACGCGCGCCGGGGGGCGCCCGCGCAGTACCGAGGCGGACACCGCCATCCTCGAGGCGACCAGGCAGGCCCTGGTCGACCTCGGCTGGACCAAGCTCACGCTGGGCGACGTGGCGACGCGGGCAGGGGTCGCCAAGACCACGCTGTACCGGCGGTGGGCGGGCAAGAGCGAGCTCGTCGTGGACGCGGTCGCCGAACTCTTCGACGAGCTGGAACTGCCGGACAGCGGCAGCCTGGCCACCGACATCGAGGGAGTGGTCCTTCAGTTCGCGGCGCTGCTGGGGCGGCCCGAGACGAAGACGGCGCTGATGGCGGTGGTCGCGGAGTCCACGACGGACGAGCCCCTGCGGGAGCGCATCCGGGCGTCCATCGTCGACCGCCAGAAGCGGCTCGTCCTCGCCGGGCGGGCCCGCGCCCAGGACCGCGGCGAACTCCCCGCCGAGCCGGACACCGCCGCGGCGGCCCGCACCGCCGACCTCATCTTCGACGTGATCGCCGGTGCCGTGGTCCACCGCGCCCTGGTCAGCGCGGAGCCCGTCGACGCGGAGTGGGCGGAACAGTTCACTTCCCTGGTCCTGGGCGGCCTCGCAGCGGTCTCTGGCCGGGGGCCCGCCGCGGTGCCCTCCGCTCCGGACACGGCCCCGTGAACGTCCTCCCCCACCCACCCACCCGTTACTCCCACGCGAACGGTGAGCGCCTCCTGCGCGCCCGACGCGGCCCACGCCTACCTAGGGGTTACGCCGGACCCGAGGCCTCCGGCCTTCACGCCATCCACGAAGGACGAGAACGCGTCGGCGTGGACGTCCAGTACCGGGCCGCTCGGGGACTTGGAGTCGCGTATGGGGACTGTGCCGTGTACGGGGATGAGGTTGGCGGCGATCTCTATGCAGGCGCCGCCGTTGTCGCTGTACGAGGACGTGAACCAGTGCGGGGATTCGTTCTTCACGAGGTGCCCTTCACTCTGTGCCGAAGCGCCCGCCCTTCACGCCACCCACGAAGTGGGCGAACGCGCGGGCGGAGACGCCCAGTACGGGGCTGTTCGGGAGCTTGGAGTCGCGGACGGGGACTGCGCCGCATGCGGCGACCAGGTTGACAGCGATCTCCACGCAGGCGCCGCCGTTGTTGCTGTAGGAGGATGTGGACCAGCGAGGGGATTCGATCGCTTTCATGCCGCCCACGAAGGACGCGAACGCCTCGGCGGGCACGCGTAGGACCGGCCCGTTCGGACGCTTGGAATCGCGGAGGCGGACCACTCCGCAGGCGGCGACCGGATCGGCGGCGATCTCTACGCACTGGCCGCCGTTGTTGCTGTAGGAGGACGTGAACCAGTGCGGGGTCTCTGTCTTCACGAGGTGCCCTTCACGCCGTGGGGAACTGTCCGGCCTTCAGGCCGTCCACGAAGGTCGAGAACGCCTCGACGCGGACTGCCAGGACCGTGCCGCTCGGGCGCTTGGAGTCCCGCACGGGGACTATGCCGTGTACCGGGATGAGGTTGGCGGCGATCTCTACGCACTGGCCTCCGTTGCCGCTGTAGGAGGACGTGAACCAGTGCGGGGATTCGGTAGTCACGAGGTGCCCTTTCGTAACTCTTGGATCATGGCCACGGATGCTGCTTGCGACAGCGCTTCTGCCTGCAATTGATGGTAGGCCGCCAAGATGGGCAATACGAACGTGCTTTCGCGCTCAAGGTGACCTCGGTGCGTGGACTCCGCGTAGGACATGAGCGAACGGTCAGGCATCGTGAGTACCGTGACGGGCAAGCTGAACGGCCTGCGCGCCCCCATCGAGAACGGCGCGACTTGAAGCACTGTGTTCGGCAGTTCGGTGAAGTCGAGTAGGCGCGTGAACTGGGCCTCTATGACGGCAGCCGTTCCCATGGGGCGGCGGATGCACCCTTCGTCGAGCACCGCGAAGATCAGCGGCGCCGGTGACCGCAGAAGACCGGTCTGGCGCCGGACCAACAGGTCGACCCGTTCGTCAGCCTGCTCCGAGGTGATCGCCTGCCGTCGTACCGCGTCCGCTTCCAGGGCCGCTGCGTACTCAGGCGTCTGGAGGAGCCCAGGGACGACACCCACCTCGTACAACCGGACTTCCGCCGCTCGCCCCTCATGGGCGACGTACTCGGGGAACCCTTCGATGAGGGCCGTATATCTCGCGGCACGGCTCTGCCGCTCGAATCTGTCCCCCGTCCCGAATGCCCTGTCGACGCTTGCCGCAAAGCGGCGAGTTGGAGGACGACGGCCAGTTTCGACGGCGGAAACGTGTGTTCCAGAGCAGCCGAGTCGCGAGGCGAGCTCGTCCTGCGTCCACCCTCTTTCATCGCGCAGTACACGAAGCCGCTGGCCAAACCGTGCGCTGGGCGATTCCTCCGGGTCCAAGTCCTTACGGTTCAAAGCTCACCACCCAACTCTCCAAGCAAAACGGGCAAGTTGAAGACGGGCACACCCTAGGTCACGCTGATGCCCCTTGGTAGTGGATTCGCTACGGAGAGGCACGGACGACGACATGCTCGACACCCCACCCCCACCCCCCGGCACCCTCCTCCTCGACGTCACCCGCAACCTGGTCGGTGAATTCCGGGGCGAGTGGTGCGGGGTCTGGTCCCTCCGTCCCATGGCAGGTGGGCGGGAGTGGACCGTCACCCCGGAGAACGCGGAACCGGCTACCCCCGCACAGCAGTTGCGGGCGCGGGCCGCGAGGGCGAACGCGCGGAGCCGGGGGGATCTGCTGTGACCGGAATTCATCCTGGAGCGGTGCTCTTCGACCGGACGTACGACATGCCGGGCACCGTGCGCGCGGTCGACGGCGCGTTCGTGATCCTGGAGCGCCCCACGGGCCTGACGTGGCGCGTCCACTACCGGCACCTGCGCCCGGCCACCCCATGGCAGCATCGCCAGCTCCTGGCCTTGGCCCACTTGCACGCACAACGCCTCCGCGGTGCGCTCTGATCGCGCACGGCGGAGGCGTCGGTGGCGCCTCGAGGGAGTCGAGGCAGGACGGGGCTAGAAGCCCGGCGGCTCCACGTACACGCCCCACTCGTCCCGGAGGACCCCGCAGATCTCCCCCATGGTGGCCTCGGCCCGGACCGCGTCCAGCATGGGGGCGATCATGTTGGACCCGTCGCGGGCGGCGGCCAGCATCGCGTCCAGGGAGGACCGCACGCGGGCGTCGTCGCGGGCGGCCTTGCGCTCCGCGAGGGCACGCACCTGCTCGCGCTCCACCTCGTGGCTGACGCGCAGGATCTCCAGGTCGCCGGTCACGGAGCCGTGGTGGACGTTGACGCCGACGACCCGCTTGTCGCCCTTCTCCAGGGCCCGCTGGTAGGTGAAGGCGGACTCGGCGATCTCGCCGGTGAACCAGCCGTCCTCGATGCCGCGCAGGATGCCGGAGGTGACGGGGCCGATGGGGTGCTGCCCGTCGGGGTGCGCCCGCCGGCCCCGCTCCTTGATCTGGTCGAAGATCTTCTCGGCGTCGGCCTCGATGCGGTCGGTGAGCTGCTCGATGTACCAGGAGCCGCCGAGCGGGTCGGCGACGTTGGCGACGCCGGTCTCCTCCATCAGGACCTGCTGGGTGCGCAGCGCGATCTCGGCGGCCTGCTCGCTGGGCAGAGCCAGGGTCTCGTCGAGGGCGTTGGTGTGGAGGGAGTTCGTACCGCCGAGGACGGCGGCCAACGCCTCCACGGCCGTGCGGACCACGTTGTTGTACGGCTGCTGGGCGGTCAGCGAGACGCCCGCCGTCTGCGTGTGGAAGCGCAGCCACTGGGCCTTGTCGGTCTTCGCCCCGTACACCTCGCGCATCCAGCGCGCCCAGATCCTGCGGGCCGCGCGGAACTTGGCGATCTCCTCGAAGAAGTCCACGTGGGCGTCGAAGAAGAAGGACAGACCGGGGGCGAAGACATCGACGTCGAGGCCCCGGCTCAGGCCGAGCTCCACGTACCCGAAGCCGTCCGCGAGGGTGTACGCCAGCTCCTGCGCGGCCGTCGCGCCCGCCTCGCGGATGTGGTAGCCGGACACCGAAAGCGGCTTGTACGCCGGGATGTCGCGGGCGCAGTGCTCCATCAGGTCGCCGATGAGGCGCAGGTGCGGCTCGGGTTCGAAGAGCCACTCCTTCTGCGCGATGTACTCCTTGAAGATGTCCGTCTGGAGCGTGCCGTTCAGCACGCCCGGGTCGATGCCCTGGCGCTCGGCCGCGACCAGGTACATGCAGAACGCCGGGACGGCGGGGCCGCTGATCGTCATGGACGTCGTGACGTCCCCGAGCGGGATGCCCTTGAACAGGACCTCCATGTCGGCGGCCGAGTCGATGGCCACGCCGCAGTGGCCGACCTCGCCGAGGGAGCGCGGGTCGTCGGAGTCGCGGCCCATGAGCGTCGGCATGTCGAAGGCCACGCTCAGGCCGCCGCCGCCCGCGGCGAGGATCATCTTGTACCGCTCGTTCGTCTGCTCGGCGTTGCCGAAGCCCGCGAACTGGCGGATCGTCCACGTACGGCCTCGGTAGCCGGTGGCGTGCAGCCCGCGCGTGTACGGATACTCGCCGGGCCAGCCGATCCGCTCGAAGCCTTCGTAGGTGTCCCCGGGCCGTGGCCCGTAGACGGGCTCGACCGGATCACCGGAGAGCGTCGTGAAATCGGCGTCGCGCTTCTTCGCGGCGTCGTACCGGGCCTGCCAGCGGCGGCGGCCCTCCTCGATGGCTTCAGCGTCCATGCCCTCGAATTTACTTGGACGTCCTAGTAAATGTCCAGAGAAGACCCGCCGGGACAGGGTCCCGGCGGGTCGCTCAGGTCTCGGCGAGCGGCCTCTCAGGCCTTGGTGAGCGGGCCCTCAAGCCTTGGCGAGCGGGCTCGGCGCGTCCGTCAGCAGCGGCTCGACCTCGCGCACGACCTTGCGCTCGACGAAGAACGCGGCCGTCGGGATGGTGCCGGACACCAGGACCCACAGCAGCTTGCCGAACGGCCACTTCGCCTTGGAGCCGAGGTCGAAGGCGAAGACCAGGTAGATGATGAAGAGGACGCCGTGGATCTGCGAGACCGCGAGCGTCAGGCCCTCGCCCTTGTCGAAGCCGTACTTCGCCACCATGCAGGCGCACAGGACCAGCAACATGACGGCGGTGACGTAGGCCATTACCCGGTAGCGGGTCAGCACGCTGCGTTTCATGCCCACGAGCGTAGCCCGCCCCCGTACGCGATCTTCCGCCGCCCCGTTGGGAAAAAGCCCGTCCGGCGATTGAGGACGAGGGCCGCAGGCCCGAAAGGGGGGAACGGGGGCGCAGCCCCCATAGGACGGTCGGCCAGGGCTACTGCCCGGCGAAGTCCTGCGCGGCCACGCGAAGCGGCCGCAGCAGGGCGAAGATCTCCGCGCACTCCTCCGCGTCGTAGACGCCGAGCCCGAAGTCCATGGCCATCAGCTCCCGCGTCGCCCCCTCGACGACCTCGCGGCCCTTCTCCGTGATGGAGGCGAGCGTCCCGCGCCCGTCGTTGGGGTTGGGGCGCTTGTCGACCAGACCGGACCGGACCAGGCGGTCGACGGTGTTGGTGACGGACGTGGGGTGCACCATGAGACGCTCCCCGATCTTCGACATCGGCAGCTCCCCCGCCTTGGAGAAGGAGAGCAGCACCAGCGCCTCGTACCGCGCGAAGGTCAGTCCGTACGGCTTGACGACCGCGTCGACCTCGGCGAGCAGGATCTGCTGCGCGCGCATGATCGAGGTGATGGCGCCCATGGCGGGCACGGAACCCCAGCGCTGCTTCCAGAGCTCGTCGGCGCGGGCGATGGGATCGAAGGGGAGACTGAGCGGCTTCGGCACAGCGTCGACCTTAGTCCCCGGCCACATACCGGTCAGCCCCGGTCTCAGCATTCGGCCCGCCACCCGCGCCCGGAGCGGACGCCTCCGACGGCCCGACCCCCGGCACAGGCGGCACGGAGGCCGACGCCCCCGCCGTCACCCGCACCTCCCGCGCCAGCAGCACACAGCACACCGTCCCGAGCACTCCCGCCCCCGCCACCACACTGCTCACCGCGAAGAACTCGGCGGCGAGGCCCGCCAGGGCCATGCCCGCGCCCTGGAGCGTCATCAGGCCCGCCGTGTGCACGGTCATGGCCCGGCCGCGCAGCTCCGGCGGCACCGCGTCCACGAACCAGCGGTCGAGCCCCAGCGTGTACGCCGATCCGGCGCCGGCGAGGACCAGCGCGGGCAGCGCCCAGGCGAGGCCGGGGGCGAAGCCGTACGCGAGGAGCGGGAGCAGCGTGGTCGCGGCCAGCGGCAGCACGATGCGGGCGCGGGCGGCGGAGGTGAGCGCGGACCCCGCGTACACCTCGCCCGCGATCGTCCCGATGGGCATCGCGCACATCAGCAGCCCGACCCCGGCGGTGCCCACCCCGATCTGCTCCGCGTACGGCGCGGCGAGGGCCTCCGGCGCCACGGCGAACATCGGGGGCGCCCAGAGCAGCAGGAGCAGGGCCCGTACCCGGCGGTGGGCGAGGACTTCGCGGGCACCGGCCAGGGAGTAGCGCATGAGCGCGGGCCCCGGTTCCCCCTGGCCGGCGGCGCCCGCGCCCGGGACCCGCGCGGGCCGTCGTCTCGTACCGAAGCGCAGCAGCAGCGCCGACGCGGCGAACGTCATCACGGTGACGACGAGGGCCCCGCGCGGGGAGACGACGGTGAGCAGCACACCGCCGAGGCCGAAGCCGACGAGGACGGCGCTCTGCGACACCATCCGCAGCAGCGACCGGCCGAGCACGAACAGGTCCCCGTCGCCGAGGACGTCGGTGAGGGTCGCCATCCGCGTGCCGTTGAACACGGGAGCGATCGCCGCGATCAGGCAGCGCAGCGCGAGCAGCCCGGCCACCGGTGTCACGGGCAGGGCCATCAGGGCCGCGCACCCGGCGCACAGCAGGTCGCAGACGACGAGGACGCGGCGCGGCGCGAAGCGGTCGGCGACCCCCGCGAACAGCGTCCCGCCCACCAGGTACGGCAGCATGCCGAGCGCGAACGCCAGCGCGCTGAGCAGCGGCGACCCCGTGAGGTCGTACACGAGGACGGTCAGCGCGATCTCGCTGACGACGACGCCGAGCAGCGACAGGGCGTGCGCGGCGAACACGGCGCGGAACTCCGGTACGGCGAAGACCCGCCGGTAGCCGTCCCGCGGCGGCGTGGGTGTCTCTGTCGGCATGCGCACACCCTGGCCGCCACCGTCCCGGCTCCCTAGAGTTTCGGCTCCAGCCGAAACACTCCAGCCGAAACACTCCAGCTGAATCACTCCGGCCGAAGCACTCCAGCTGAATCACTCCGGCCGAAGCACTCCAGCCGAATCACTCCAGCCGAATCACTCCGGCCGAAGCAAGCGCGGGGGAACAGGAAGAGGAGGGCCGCGTGCCGTTCCAGTTGCACTTCGGCGAGGACGACCTGTTGCGCTGCCGGTTCGCGGTGTCGCCGCTGTGGGAGACGCAGGAGGCCGTGCGGACGCTGAAGCGGCCCGAGCGGCACGGCTATCACCCGCGGTGGCTGCGCGAGGTCCGGGCGGCGGGCGCCCGGCTCGACCTGGCGGCCGTGTGGCTGCTCATGCCGTCGCGGGGGCACAGCCCGGACTTCCTCGGGCCGCCGCCGCTCGGGCCCGCGGCGACGTTCGACGAGGAGATCGCGGCGGTGCGCGCGGCCGACCCCGACGCGGCCCGCGACGACATGGCGAAGGCGCTCGCCGAGACCCCGGGCGCGGCCGTGAGCGCGACCGGACGGCGGCTGCTCGCCGACCCGGCGGGCGCGGTGCGGACGCTGGCGGACGCCATGGAGGCGGCCTGGCACGCGCTGGTCGAGCCGTACTGGCCCCGCCTGCGCGCCCTGCTCGAAGCCGACGTGGCGTACCACTCGCGGCGGCTCGCACAGATCGGACTCGGCGCCCTGCTGCCCGAGCTGGACCGCCGTCTCGCCTGGGACTCGGGGACGCTCACGGCGCAGTGGCGCGGCCGGCACACCCGGCATCTGGACGGGCGCGGCCTGGTCCTGATGCCCAGCGTCTTCAGCTGGCCGGAGGTGATCAGCGGCTACGACCCGCCGTGGCAGCCGACCCTCGTGTACCCGGCCCGGGGCCTCGCGGGGCTCTGGTCCGCCCCCGCGGACCGCGCGCCGGACGCCCTCGCCCGGCTGCTCGGCGCCAACCGGGCCGCCGTCCTCACCGCCCTCGCCGAACCGGCCGCCACGTCACCGCTCGCCCAGCGCCTCGGCCTGGCCCCGTCCTCGGTGTCGGCGCACCTGGCGGCACTGCGGGCGGCGGGCCTTCTCACCTCGCGGCGGCAGGGCCATCAGGTCCTGTACGAGCGCACACCGCTGGGCGTCGCGCTTGCGGCGGGTGGCTGACGGGGCCCGCACGGGCGGTGTCGCGCACGGGTACGAATGATCCCTTGTGCCACGATTGCCGCGCGACTCGTCCGCCCGCCTGCCCGTCACGCCGACCAAGGGGTCTGGATGCACCGGCTGCTCCGTACGTTCACGGCACTCACGGCCGCCGCCGCCCTCGGCCTCACGGCCGGGTGCTCGTCCGGTTCGGGCTCGGGACCCGGGTCGGGCCGGGAGAAGGACGAGGCCTCGCCGCCCGTGAGCCGCGAGGCCGCCGCCCCCGCCGCGCACAGCTTCTGGGTCGACCCGCAGAGCGAGGCGGCCCGCCAGGTGCGGGAGTGGGAGCAGCAGGGCCGCACCGACGACGCCGACGCGCTGCGGCGGATCTCCGAACAGCCGATGGCGACGTGGCCGGCCGGGGACGACCCGGCGCCGGACGTCGAGAAGGCCACCGCGGGCGCGGAGCGGGACGACCGCACGGCGGTGCTCGTCGCGTACAACATCCCGCACCGCGACTGCGGCCAGCACTCCGCGGGCGGCGCCCCCGACGCCTCCTACTACCGGCACTGGATCGACGCGTTCGCCGACGGCATCAAGGACCGCAAGGCCCTGGTGGTCCTGGAGCCCGACGCGATCCCGCACATCGCCGACGGCTGCACCCCCGCCCAGTACCACGAGGAGCGCTACGAACTGCTCTCCGAGGCCATCGAGCGGCTGAAGCGGCAGCCGAACGTCAAGGTGTACCTGGACGCGGGCAACCCCGGCTGGATCACCGAGGCGTACAAGCTCACGACGCCGCTGCGGCGCGCGGGCATCGCGCGGGCGGACGGCTTCTCGCTCAACGTCTCCAACTTCCAGAGCGACGCGACCACCAAGAAGTACGGCCGCGAGCTGTCCGCCGGCGTCGGCGGCAAGCACTTCGTGATGGACAGCAGCCGCAACGGGCAGGGGCCGCTCGCCGGTGACCGCGAGGACGCCTGGTGCAACCCGCCGGGCCGCGGCCTCGGCACCCCGCCCACCGACCGCACCGGCGATCCGCTCCTCGACGCCTTCCTGTGGATCAAGCGGCCGGGGGACTCGGACGGACCCTGCCGCGGCGGCCCCGCCGCGGGGCAGTGGTGGCCCGACTACGCGCTCGGTCTCGTACGCAACGCGAAGGCCTGACGGGCAGCCGCTCTTGAGGGGTTTCCGTAGAGCCCGTAGGGGTGTTTGCGGAATGCCCGTTGATCCGCTGGCCAAAGCGGTTCCGCACCTGGCAGCCTCGGAGCGCATGGGGCGTGAAGACTTCTCACAGGCGGGCTACGGCGTACGGTTCGAATGGGGTGCCTCCGGCGCGAAGCGCCTGGCGCCCGCGGTCTCCTGTCTGGTGATCGTCGATGTCCTCTGCTTCAGCACGTCGGTGTCCGTGGCCGTCGAGTCCGGCTCGCGGGTCTTCCCGTACGCGTGGCGCGACGAGAGCGCCACGGCCTTCGCCCGCCAGATGGACGCGCGACTCGCGGTGGGCCGCCGGGCGGTCAGCGCGGCCAGTCCCTGGTCCCTGTCCCCGGCCGCGCTGCGCCGGGCCCCGCGCGCCCAGCGCCTGGTCCTGCCCTCGCCCAACGGCTCGGCGATCGCCGCGAGCGCGGGGGACGTCACCGTCGCCGCCGGGTCGCTGCGCAACCCCACCGCCCTCGGCCGCTGGCTGTCCGACCGGGGCGAGGGCACCCCCGAGCGGCCCGTCGGCGTGATCGCTGCGGGCGAGCGCTGGCCCGACGGCAGTCTGCGCCCAGCGCTGGAGGACCTCCTGGGCGCCGGAGCCGTGATCGCCGCGCTGCGTGCCCGCGGCGGCAGCGACCTCTCCCCCGAGGCCGCGGCCGCCGCGTCCGCGTACGTGTCGGCCGTGGACGTGGGCGAAGCGGTCGCGTCCTGTTCCTCGGGCCGGGAACTGGCCGACGGCGGCTTCGCGGAGGACGTCGCCGTCGCGACCGAACTGGACGCCTCGACGGTCGTGCCGGTGCTCAAGCACGGGGCGTTCGTCGCGGCGGACTGAGGGCTCCCGCGGGCACGGGCGCCCACCTCGGCGGGCCGGGTCCCGCGGGCACGCGCGCGTGCCCGCGGCCCTCACTTCACGTGCACCCACTTCGCCTCCGACGAGGCGCCCTCGGCGTCCGTCACGAACAGCATGTACCAGCCGGGCGGCACCAGCGCCGTGTCCTCGCGCGGCACGTCCACGGTCACCGACCCCTGGCCCTTGGTGAGGCCGAGCGCGATCGACCGCTGCTCCACGTCGGTGGTGTGCGTGACGGCGCTCGGCCGCATCAGGCGGGCCGAGGCGATCTTCTCGGGGTGCTCGGTGCGGAACGTGGCGCGGCCGTCGGCGGGCAGCACCTCGGGGCCGGTGCCGAGCACGGGGCGGTCCTTGCCCGCCTTGTGCTGCGACGGCGGGGTGAAGATCTCCATGCGCTGCTCGAAGTGGCCGAGCTTGGTGTTCTGCTGGTTGTCGAACAGCGGGTCGGAGCCGAAGGTGGCGACGCGTCCGTCGGGCAGGAGCAGCGCCTCGGAGTGGTAGTTGCGGCCCACCTCGGGCTCGGCAGCGGTGCGGAAGGCGTTCCTCTTCGGGTCGTAGAACTGCGCCTTGAGGATGTTGCTGCCGCTGCGGCCGCGGTAGTCGGACGAGCCGTTGCTGGTGAACACCGCGTCGTCCGGCATCAGGACGCTGTTCAGATAGCGCGTGCCCTGCGGCAGGTCAGGACCGGTCCTGAAGGTGGGGTTGTCCTCCTTCAGGTCGATCACGGCGGTGCGCTTCGTGGCCTTCTCGGACTCGCCGACGCCGCCACCGCCGAGGATCATCACCTTCTGGTCCTGGGCGGGCGGCAGGAGCACGGACCCCGACGTCTCGGTCTGGTCGAGGTCGGTGAGGCCGGGGACCTTCTCGAACTTGTTGGTCTTCGGGTCCCACAGGCCCGGCTCGCGGCCCTTCTCGGCGGGCCCGTAACCGGCGTTGGAGGCCGGGTAGAAGAGCTTCCCGCCCTTGGTGAGGAAGAGAGCCGGATAGGTGGGGAAGTAGCGCTTGGGGCCGTCGGTCCACTTCTTGGTCTTCGGGTCGTAGATCTCGTTGTCGCCGGGGTCGATGACACCGACGTCGTCGAGCCCGGACACGGCGAGCACGCGGCCGTCCTCCAGACCGACGAGCGTCGGGTACCAGCGGGCCTTCTCCATCGGCTCCACGGCCACGTACTTCTCGGCCTTCGGATCGAACTCGTACGCCGCCTTGATGCCCTGGAAGTCCTGCTTGTCCATGGTGATCTTCTCGGCGATGCCGTACGTGTTGTCGGCCGCCTTGCCCGTCAGGCCCTCGATCTCGTACTGCGCGGACTTCTCCGTCACCGACTCCTCGCCGTCGTGGACGGCCTCCACGAAGACCCGGGCCTCGCTCGCGACGACCTTCGTCTTCCAGGGCCGCATGGTGCCGGTCTTGGAGTACGTGATCTCGTAGTCGCGTTTGGCCTCGGGGACCTTCACGTCGAATTTGCTGATGTACTCGACACCGGACGGCGAGCGGAACTTGGTGCCCTTCTTCAGGACGACGGGCTCGTCCGGGTTCTCGTTCTTCACCCGCATGCCGCCGCCCGCCCGGTCCACCTCGCCGTCGAGGAGTTCGTAGCGCGCGGTGCCTCCGGCCACCAGGAGACGGCCGTCGGGGAGTTGGGCGTGCCCGGAACAGAAGAAGTCCTCGGGGGTCTCGATCTTCTTGAAGGTGTTCTTCTTCGGGTCCCAGAGCACCGTGTCGAAGGACCCGGCGTCGAATTTCTTCTGCTCGTTGCCCGATCCGGCGACGATCAGGACCTTCCCGGTGTGCAGCAGAGCCGCGTGAATGGCGTTGGTGCGGAATTCCTTCGGAATGGAGACCTGCTGCCACGAACCGTACTTCTTCTTGTAGCCGGGCTGGTTGATCTTGTACTCGTGGTACTGCTCCTCGGCGAAGGAGACCGCGGCGGGGGCGTTGAGGCCGATGAGGACGGCGCCCGCGCCCACGCCGAAGGCGATCTTCTTGGTGCGCTTGGACAGTTCGGGGAGGCGAGGGGGCATGGTGTCAGTTCCCTCCAGTCGTCGTACCGGTGGCGAGGGCGGGCTCCGGCTCGCTGTCGGGGGCCTCGGCGCGCTCGGCGCGTGCCCTGAGCCGCTGCCGGGCCGCCGCGCGGACCTTGCGCGTGCGGCGCTCCCGCACTTCGGTGCAGCCCCACACCGCGACCGGTGCCAGCGAGATGGCCATGGCGAGCACCGCCCACGTCCGCATCGCCGCGTGGGTGTGGCCGAGCACGAACGAGGCGACGAGCGACACGGCGAGGAGCACCGCCCAGAACAGATGGATACGGAAGGTCAGCAGCCGGTCGGCGGTGACACCGCCGCCCTTGGGCGTCACGACGAAGCGGCTCGGGCGGCGCAGCACGGCCGCGCCGAGCGACTTGGCGTAGATGGGCGCCGAGAGCGCGGACATCGCCATGCCCGCCAGGCCGCCGGAACCCTCGGGTTCGTGCGGTGACACGTTGTGCCGCCGGTTCCAGAGGTACAGGCCGATCTGGAGGGCCGCCGCGTCGCTGTAGAGCATCAGCCACACGGAGGCCGCGACCTGCGTCCCGGAGGCGCCGAACCAGAGGAACAGCACGCAGCTCAGGACGCCCAGGAGCCAGTTGACGGCCGTCATCGGGTAGTAGACGAGCATCAGCGTGTACGAGAACAGGCGGCCCGGCGGCATGCTGGCGGGCGCCCGCCAGTACTGCTTGAACAGCGTCTCGTAGGTGCCGCGCGACCAGCGCATCTGCTGCGTGAAGAAGTCCGTCCAGGAGGCCGGGCCCTCGCCGACGGCGAGCACGTCCGGGGTGTACACCGACCGCCAGTGCCGTCCCGTGCGCGGGTTCTTGCGCCGGTGCAGCTCGAAGCCGGTGGCCATGTCCTCGGTGATGGAGTCGTACAGGCCGCCGATCTGGCGCAGGGCGGCGATGCGGACGACGTTGTTGGTGCCGACGAACATGGGGGCCCGGTAGCGGTTGCCCGCCCGCTGGATCAGGGCGTGGAACAGGAACTGCTGCGACTCGGCCGCCTTGGTGACCGGCGAGGTGTAGTTGCCGTACACCTGCGGTCCGACGACGAAGGCGACGTCCGGGTCCCGGAAGAAGCCCATCATCCGCTCCAGGAAGTTCGGCAGCGGCACGTGGTCGGTGTCCACGGAGGCGAAGAAGTCGTAGTCCCCGCCGTGCATGGCCAGCCAGGCGTTGTAGTTGCCGTGCTTGGTACGGGTCTTGTGCGGTCCCTTGTCGCGGTTCCACTCCGGTACGCCGAGGCGGGTGAAGTGGCGTACGCCGAGTTCGGCGCAGAGCGCCTTGGCCTCGTCGTCGTCGCCCTCGTCGAGCAGCCAGACGTCGAGCGGCCCGGGGTGGTGTATCCGCGCGGCGCCTTCGAGGGTGGCGCGGACCATGGAGAGGGGTTCCTTGCCCGGTACGTACGTCGTCAGGAAGGCGACGCGGGTGCCCGGCTCGGGCACGACCGGCACGGGGTCCCTCGCGACCATCGTGGCGTGCGCGATGGACACCACGTTGACCAGCATGAACACCTCGATCAGGCCGATCGCGAGCAGCATCGTGACATCGAGCCCGACCAGCCAGCGCTCGCCGCCCTCGCGTTCCGTCCAGTGGGTGGGCCAGACGAGGTACACGAGGAGTGCGCCGGTGAGCAGGGGGGCCAGCGACATCAGGAGGATGGCGCGTATTCGGTGCGGCTCGCCCGCGAGGAGTGCGCGGTACTTGACCCGGTAGCCGCCGTGACCGGCGGCGCCGCCGTCACCGCTACCGCCACCGCCGTGGCCGTCGCCGTTGCCGTTGCCGTTGCCGTTGCCGTTGCCTTGGCCTTCCGGCTCGGTGAGCGGTCCGGCGAGCCGGCTGTGGGTGTCGTAGTCGTAGCCCTCCGGCCGCACAGCGCCCTCCAGGTATTCGAACTAGTCGATACCCTCACAAAAGTGGAGATTCTCCGGCGTGTCGAACCGGGCGCGTCCGTGCGGGGGTTTTACTCTCCGCCGCGTCGGCTCTTCTCCGCGTGCCGCGTCACCTCTTCTGCGCGTGCCGCGTCGCCTCTTCTGCGCGTGCCGCGTCAGTCCTTTCCCGGCGCTCCGCGCCGGATTCTTCCCACCCGCCCACCCGGAACCCCGCACCACCGGTGCACCGGGGGCGGGCAACGCCCCTGCCCGGCCTCGACTACGTCCCTCTGCGGGCGACCGGGCGACCGCCTCTGTGGGCAGCTGGTCCGCCAGGGGCGAGGGGGGTACCTCCCTGCTCGAGCGGAGCCGAGAGCTTGGGGGAGGGTGGGCACAGCCCACCCTCCGGTCACTGGGATGTAAGGGGCAAGGGGAGCCCGCTCACCCCCGAGCAGCCCGCCGCAGGCGGTGGCGGACCGCGCGCTGGGCCACGGGCCCGAGGTCGTCCAGGGCGGCCACCACGACCCCCAGGGACTCCAGCGCGTCGAGGGCCCGCCGGGCCCCGTCCCGGTCGACCCCCTCGTACAGCTCGATCCCCACGAACGACGCCGCGACGGCCCGCGCGAGCCCGACGGGATCGGCGAACTCCCCGAGCGGGGAACCGCCGAGCACCCGCACCAGCACCTTCTCGACCTCGGCCACCCACAGGGAGAGCCCCGAGGCCGTGGCCTCGGCGAGCCGCTCCTGCGTCTGCGCCCCCGCGAGCAACTGCGCGAGCACGGCCACATGCCCCTCGGCCCGCTCCTCCTCGTGCAGCTCCCGCCCGAAGGCGAGCAGCTCCGCCAGCGAGGAGATCCCGGCGAGCCGCTCCCGGTAGCGCTCGACGCGCTGCTCGGTCGCGTACCGGCACGCCTCGGAGAGGAGTTCGTCGACCGAGCCGAAGTGGTAGAAGACGAGCGCCTGATTGACCCCGGCCGCCGCCGCCACGCTCCGCGCCGACGTCTTGGCGATCCCCTGCTCGGTGAGCGTTCGGATCGCCCCTTCGAGGAGTTTCTCCCGCGTCCCGGGACGCGCACCGCTCACGCCCGCACCTCCTCGCGCACGGGCCGCAGCCCGGCCCGCACCCCGCACTCCCGCACCTCGCGGTACGTCGCCGCGAACGACCCCTCGTACCCGAAGAGCGGCCCGAAGTACCGGTTCACCACCCGCACCCGGACACGGAACCGCCCGGACCGGTCGTCGTACGACTCCCGCACCTCCGCGTCCGCCCCGATCACACCCGGAACCCGCACGTCCACTGGCCCCTCCCGGAACCGGTGCGCCCCGGACCGGATGACGAGCGACCCGTCGGCGGCGGCCGTGAAGTGCAGGTCGCTGGCGAGGTGCTGATGGGTGCCCAGGTAGTCGAGCACGCGGTCGCGCCGGGGGCCGAGCACCATCTGGGCGTCGAAGCGCCGGGCCCGTCCCGGCAGGTGGAAGGTACGCACGAAGGTCACCGTCTCACGGCCGAACGAGTCCGCGTACGGCACGTTCTCGATGGTGAAGGGGACGTCCCGGCCGGCGCGCGGGACGAGGATGTTGCGCGTCGCGCCGAGTGCGAGGAACGGCTTCACGAAGCTGCGCCCGTGCCAGATCCGGTCCATCACGCCCTGCCCGAAGCACGCCTCGCCGCTGTCGAGCCCGACGGAGAAGCGCCGCTGGAGGGCCGGGTGCAGGCGCTCGAAGTCGGCACCCATCGCGGTACGGAAGATCGAGGTCATGCGTGCTGCTCCTCGGGGAGGGCCGGGTGGCCGGTGGACGTGGCGGGGCGGTCGGTGAGGGCGGTGACGGCGTCGGCAGGCGCGGTGACGCCGTCGGCAGGCCCGGTGAGGCGATCGGCAGGCGCGGTGAGGCGGTCCAGGAGGCGTGGGGCGCGTACCGACGCAGGGGGCGTGCGCAGGCAGCGCCGCGCCGCCGGAGTCGTCGGCAACGGCGGCACGGCGCACGCGAGGACGGCGACGACCAGCGCGGCCACCAGTCCGGGCACCGGACCGGACACCGGACCGGACATCGCTCCGGAATACGGACCGGAGCCCGAACCGGACACCACCCCCGCCACCGGCCCCGCGAGCAGCCCGGCCGCCACGACCACCAGCGCGCGGACGACGACTTCACCGAGGGCGCCCGCGAGCCCCCGCCGGGGGCTGATCCCGCGCTCCAGCCACAGCCGTAGGCGGTCGAAGGACCAGGCCGTCGCCCAGCCCATGAGCGGCCGCAGCACGAACCGGTCCGCCAGGGCTCCGCACCTCCCCCACCGCGGCCGGTAGTCGTAGCCGGTGAGGAAGCGGACACCGTCGCCGTCACCCCTCGGCACATAGCGCCAGTAGCCGCTGCCCTCGGCGAGCAGCGACAGCGGGTGCGGCGAGGCGAACCGGAGCGCGGAGGTCCGGGTCCCGTCGGGCCTGCGCTTCTCGCCCGCGCTGACGCCGGTCCCGGCGATGGTGAGGAACGGCAGGACCCGCGTCGCGTACCGGAACCGCCGCGGCTCCCCCGGCGCGTCGGCGGGCAGATAGGCGATCTCCGTGAACCGCAGGTCCCAGCGCTGATGGAGCGCGGGTTCCTGCGTGCGCTCCCACAGCTCGTCGAGGTCGGCGCGGATCAGCGCTTCGACGTACAGGCTCGCCACCGTCGTCCCCCCCAGGCAGAAAGGCGTTTTGAGCGAGTGCTCAAAATCATTGGGCCACAACGTACAGCGAGTTTGAGCACTCGCTCAAGTCCTTCAGGTCGCCGAAGCAGGGAGGTGGACGGCCGCCGCTCGACCAGGACGGACGGATGCGGGCACGCGAAAGCCCCCGCCAGGAACCCCTGGCGGGGGCTTGGGCCGTACGGGGGTACGGGTGCCGGACGGCGCGGCGGGGGTCAGCCGGACAGGTGCCGCTCCACCGTCTCGACCTTGGACGTCATCCCGTCCGTCACGCCGGGGCGGATGTCGGCCTTGAGGACGACGGAGACGCGCGGCGCCCGCGCCTCGACCGCGGCGACGGCGCGCTTGACGACGTCCATGACCTCGTCCCACTCGCCCTCGACGGAGGTGAACATCGCGTCGGTCCGGTTGGGGAGCCCCGATTCGCGGACGACGCGGACGGCGTCGGCAACGTACTCGCCGACGTCCTCGCCGACCCCGAGCGGGGTGACGGAGAAGGCGACGATCATGCGTTCACGACCCCTTCGCGGCGGGCGCGCGAGGCGATGACCGCGGCCTCGGCCTCCTGCTTGAGCCTGCGGTCGGCGAAGAAGCCGCCGCCGGGCAGGACGGACAGGACGAAGTAGAGGGCCGCCGTCTTGAGCTGCCACTTGGCGCGGTTCCAGGCGTCGAGCCAGAACAGCACGTACAGGACGAAGAGCAGACCGTGGATCATGCCCATCGCCGGCACGGCGTTGAATTCCGTGGTCCGCTTCAGCACCGAGCAGACGATGAGGAGCAGGAAGGACACGGCCTCGGGGATCGAGACCAGGCGGAGGCGGCGGAGTGCGGAGGCGGTCTTGATGTCCACGGGTCACCTTCGGGGCGGGGTCGACGTCGATCTTGTGAACGGATGCACAAGCGCCCCCCATTGTGGCATCAGGGCTTTTACGGGGTGCGTTCAGGGTCGGGTCCCCTGTCGGGCGGGACCGCGCTGCGACTACCTTCGCTCTCGTGGCTACGTTCCGATTGCAGGGCAGCAGAATGCTCGCCGTCGACATGACCGGGGATGCCGTGAAGGCGAAGAACGGCTCCATGGTCGCCTATGACGGCACGATGATCTTCAAGAAGTTAACGGGAGGCGGCGAAGGCATCCGGGGCATGGTGACCCGTCGCCTGACCAACGAGCGGATGACGGTGATGGAGGTGAAGGGCCACGGCACCTGCTGGTTCGCCGACTACGCGACGGAGATCAGCCTGGTCCACCTCCAGAGCGAGAAGCTGTACGTGGAGTCCAGCAACCTCCTGTGCACGGACGCGGGCCTGCGCACGGGCACCACCTTCACGGGCCTGCGCGGCGCGACGCAGGGCAACGGCATCTTCACCACCACGGTCGAGGGCACGGGCCAGGCGGCACTCATCTCGGACGGCCCCGCGGTGATCCTGCGCGTGACCAAGCAGAACCCGCTCACGGTCGACCCGGGCGCGTACGTCGCCCACCAGGGCAAGCTCAAGCAGAGCTTCCAGTCCGGCGTCACCTTCCGCACGCTGATGGGCGAGGGCGGCGGCGAGGCCTTCCAGATCCGCTTCGAGGGCGAGGGCCTGGTCTATGTCCAGCCCAGCGAGCGGAACACGATCGCGGGGGACGTGTGACATGCCATTCCGGGAGATCAACCACAAGATGGTCGAGGCCGTCGTCCAGCCGGGCACCAAGATGTTCAGCCAGCGCGGCGCCATGCTCGCCTACAAAGGAGACGTCTCCTTCACTCCGAACATCCGCGGCGGCCAGGGCGGCCTGGCGTCCATGCTCGGCCGCCGGCTCGCCAACGAGTCGGTCCCGCTGATGACGGTCGAGGGCGACGGCACGGTCATGTTCGGGCACGGCGGCCACCACGTGCACGTGATCAGCCTGACCGGCGACACCATGTACGTGGAGGCGGACCGCCTGCTCGCCTTCGACGGCACCCTCCAGCAGGGCACGATGTTCCTCGGCTCGCAGGGCGGCGTGATGGGCATGGTGCGCGGCCAGGTGTCGGGCCAGGGCCTGTTCACCACGACGCTCAAGGGCCACGGCGCGGTCGCCGTGATGGCGCACGGCGGCGTGATCGAACTGCCGATCACCCCCCAGCGCCCGGTCCACGTGGACCCCCAGTCGTACGTGGCCCACCACGGCGACGTCCGCAACAAACTGTCCACGGCGCTCAGCTGGCGCGACATGGTGGGCCGCGGCTCCGGTGAGGCGTTCCAACTGGAGTTCAGCGGCGACGGCGTGGTGTACGTCCAGGCATCGGAGGAGAAGCTGTGAGCACGCCCGTGATCTTCGACCCGATGACGCTGCCGAGCGACGACAACGTCAACGCGTTCACCTTCTGCGTGGAGCTGACCGGCAGCCAGTGGTTCCTCCAGAAGGGCAAGATGATCGCCTACTACGGGCGCATCGACTTCAACGGCATCGGGCACGGCCGCCTGGAGCGCCTGGTGCGCACGTCGTTCCACTCCCCGCTGCACGCCAGCGACTGGGTGGTGGCCGAGGGCACCGGCAAGATGCTGCTCGCCGACCGCGCCTTCGACGTGAACTCCTACGACCTGGACGACGGCAACCTCACGATCCGCTCGGGCAACCTCCTCGCTTTTCAGCCAAGTCTGTCGTTGAAGCAGTC
Organism: Streptomyces typhae; assembly: GCF_009755605.1. Classification (GTDB taxonomy): domain Bacteria; phylum Actinomycetota; class Actinomycetes; order Streptomycetales; family Streptomycetaceae; genus Streptomyces; species Streptomyces typhae. The sequence goes on along the minus strand of NZ_WPNZ01000029.1, from coordinate 64,843 downwards.
CATCGTTCCGGGCTTTCTGACCCTGATCGGCACGGGCAAGTTCGTGGCGGTGTCGAGCGGCCCCGTGGTCTTCATGGAGCCGCCGATCCGGGTGGACCCGCAGGCGCTCGTCGGCTGGGCGGACTGCCCCTCGCCCTGCCATCACTACGACCACCAGTACATGTCCGGTGTGATCGGCGGCCTGCGCGCGCTCACCGGAATCGGCGGCACCTCCGGGGAGGAGCACCAGTTCGAGTTCGTCGGCGCGGGCACGGTGCTGCTCCAGTCCTCGGAGTCCCTGATGGCGGAGACGGCGACGGGCGCGCTGCCGCAGCAGGACGGAGTGCCGGGCGCGCACGGCGGACAGGGCGGGCAAGGGTCCCAGGGTTCATCGGGACACCGTGGGCAACCTGGCCAACGTGGACAGCAGACGCAAGGACCGCGCCTTCCCGGACAACTAGGAGACCTCCAGCGTCGCTTCGGCCTGTGAGCGGTAGTCTGCGGAGTGTGACGGCGAACGCCTGTGCCCCTCGCGATCCGGGGGGTGCGAGGCGCGTCACACCCCGACACTCGTTCACCATTCAACTTCTTAGGTAGAATCGATTCCATGGAGACCGAGACGGCCCCGCAGTGGCTGACCGACGAGGAACAGTGCGCCTGGCGTACCCACGTGGAGGTCAACAGGATGCTGACGTACCAGCTGGAGAAGGATCTCCAGCCGTTCAACCTCACCATGAACGACTACGACATCCTCGTACATCTCTCCGAATCCGACGACCACCGGATGCGCATGAGCGACCTCGCGGCCGCCACGCTGCAGTCCAAGAGCCGGCTCTCCCACCAGATCACGCGCATGGAGAACGCGGGCCTGGTCCGGCGGGAGAACTGCGAGTCCGACCGGCGCGGCCTCTTCACCGTGCTCACGGACGAGGGCATGGAGACCATGAAGCGCGTCGCGCCGCACCACGTCACCTCGGTGCGGCAGCACTTCGTCGACCTCATCTCACCGGAAGCCCTCAGCGACCTGCACAAGGCGCTGACACCCATCGCGGAACACCTGCGCGGGCTGCGCGGCAAGCCCTGACGCCGCCCGGGGTCAGGACCCCGCCGTGGCGGCGGGCAGGCGCAGCACGAAGACCGCTCCTCCGCCCGGGGAGTCGTCGACCGTGAGCGTCCCGCCGTGCCGCACGGCGACATCGCGGGCGATGGCGAGGCCGAGCCCCGCACCTCCCTCGTCACGGCTGCGCGCGTCGTCGAGCCGTACGAACCGCTCGAAGATCCGCTCCCGTTCCTGACGCGGCACACCGTCGCCGTCGTCGGCCACCTCCAGGACCGCCCACACCCCGTCGGCCCGGCTGGTGACCGTCACCCTGGACCGGGTGTGCCGCTGCGCGTTGGTCACGAGATTGCCGAGTACACGTGCCAACTGACCACGGGAACCGGCCACTTCGACGCTGTCGAGATCCGATGTGACGACCACCCGGTCCCCCGTGCGCTGCGACAGTTCCTCGCGGGCCAGGGCCGCCAGATCCACGCGTCCCTGGCCCGGCTTCTCCCCGGCGTCGAGACGGGCGAGCAGCAGCAGGTCGGCGGCCAGTTCCTGAAGGCGCACGGTGTCCTCGACGGCGCCGGGCACATCGAGGAGCTCGGGATGGGCGGCGCCCACTTCGAGCTGGGTACGCAGTGAGGCGATGGGGCTGCGCAGTTCGTGGGACGCGTCGGCGACGAAGCGGCGCTGGCGCTCCACGGACGCCTGTAGGGCCGCCAGCGTCTCGTTCGTGGTCCTGGCCAGGCGCGCGATCTCGTCGTGCGTGTCCGGCTCGGGCACCCGGCGCCCCAGGTCCTCGGACGCCGTGATCACGGCCATCTCGGCGCGGACGGCGTCCACCGGGCGCAGCGCGCGCCGGGTGACCAGCCAGGTCACGGCCGCGATCACGGCGAGCAGCAGCGGGAAGCCGATCAGCATCGCGGTCAGGGCCGTGCGCACCGCTTTCTGCTCCGTGGCGAGCGTGGCGCCCGCGTGCACGGTCAGCTCACCCCTCGACTCGGTGTCCACCGTCAGCTCGGCGAAGCGGTAGTCCTCGGTCTCGCCGTCGACCCTCGCCGAGCCCTCGCTCCTGTGGGGGTCGTCGGAGATCTCGCCGCGTTCGAGGGGGTCGTCGCCGGAGCCGCCCGCGGAATCGCCGTCGTCGGCGGCGTCCTCGGCCGCGTCCTCGGCGTCGTCCGTGTCTTCGGCGGCCTCCTGCTTGTCGCTGGGCGGGGGTTTCCGCGGGGTGGGGGCGGGGGTCACGTCGGTCACGCCCGTACCGGTGATCTCCTCCAGGTCGTCGCTGGCCGCGAGGAGCCGGTCGTTCTCGTCCACGACCTGAACGGGATGGTCGTCGCTGTCGGGCAGTTCGAGCTTGTCGGGCGCGACCCCGGCGGAGAGCTGGGTGGCCACATCGCGGGCGGTGGAAGCGGCCTGCCCGTCGGCCTGGTCGATGAGGCTGGTGCGCAGGGACAGCAGCACGGCGGTGCCCGCGGCGACGAGCGCGAGCGCCACGACGAGCGTCGCGCCCACGGCGGCGCGGGCGCGCACGGAGGCGAACAGGCGCTTCACCGGGGTGCCTCCAGGCGGTAGCCGGCGCCCCGCACCGTCTTGATGAGCGGCGCGCCCAGCTTGCGGCGCAGCGTGCTCACGTACACCTCGACGATGTTGGGGTCGCCCTCGTACGCGAAGTCCCAGACGTGGTCCAGGATGTCCGCCTTGGACACCACCTGGCCGACCCGGACGAGGAGATGCTCCAGGACGGCGAACTCCTTCGCGGTGAGGGTGATCTCCGCGCCGGGGCCGCCCTCGCCGCCGCCGCGCACCACGCGCCGGGCCGCGGTGTCGATCCGCAGGTCGCCCAGGGTGTGGACGGGCGAGGGGGACGCGGCGCGGCGGCGCAGCAGGGCCTTCACGCGGGCGACGAGGACGACGTACGAGAACGGTTTGGTCAGGTAGTCGTCGGCACCCGTGTCCAGGCCCTCGGCCTCGTCGTACTCGCCGTCCTTCGCGGTGAGCATCAGGATCGGCACGTCGTGCCCCGCGGCGCGCAGCGCCGAGCAGACGCGGTAGCCGTTCATGCCCGGGAGCATGATGTCCAGGATGACCAGGTCGTACGTGCCCTCGGTGGCCCGGTGCAGGCCGTCCGTGCCGTCGTGGACGACGTCGACGGCGTAGCCCTCGGCGGTCAGGCCCTTGGCCAGGGACAGGGCCAGGCGCTTCTCGTCCTCCACGATCAACAGCCGCATGCGTTCAGGATGCCCGAGTGAAGCTGAAGAGTTCTTCAGGCTTCTTCAGGGGGGCTTCAGGATCGTTCGGCCAGATTGGTTCTCGTCGGAACGGACGGCCCCCCGGCGGGGCCAACCACTCGGGAGGAACCCTCATGAAGCGCAACATCGTCATCGCCACCATCACCGCCGCCGCGCTCGTCGGAGGCGGCACGGCGACGGCCTTCGCGCTGGGCGGCGACGACGAGCCGTCCGCGGCCGGCAGGTCCAGCGTGCAGCTGAAGGACCACGACGACCGGGACGACGATCGGGATGACGCCCGCGACGACGCGCGGGACGACGCGCGGGACGACCAGGACGACAAGGCCGAGGACGCCGCCGAGGCCAAGGGCGCGAAGGTGAGCGCCGCCGAGGCGATCGCCGCCGCGCTGAAGTCGGCGCCGGGGACCGCGGTCTCCGCCGACCGCGACGAGGACGACGGCGCCCTGGTCTGGGACGTGGACGTCCTGGGCAAGGACGGCCGCATCTGGCACAGCGTCGAGGTGGACCCCGGCACGGGCAAGGTGCTCGGCTCGCACGTCGAGCGCGACGACGACGGGGCCGACGGCGACGACGGGGCCGACAGTGACGACGCCGCGGAGGACGCGCGGGTCGCGGCCGCGGTCAAGGGCGCATCGGTGACTGCCGGTGAGGCCGCGAAGGCCGCGGGCGGCAAGGGCACCGTGACGTCCGTCGACATCGACGACGACGGCTCCCGTGTCGACGTCTGGGACGTCGAGACGGTCTCCGCCGATGGCACGGAGGGGCACTGGAACGTGGACCTGGGCAGCGGGAAGGTCACGGCCGACCGCTCCGACGACTGATCTCTTCTCGCCCGGAGGCGTTGGGCGGTCCCCCTTCGGAGCTGCCCTCGCCCCGCCCCCGTCACCACGCCCCGGTGGCGGGGGCCACGCCTGTTTGCAGGTGCACCGGCGTCGGGGGTGTGCCCGCCCGTTTCGCCCTCTGGGCGGCCCAGCCGCCCACAAGGGGAGGTGCTGCGGGCCGACGCCCACAGGGGGGAGGCGCTGCGGCCCGGCCCCCGGCCGCCCCGCCGCTTCCCGCTGTGGGCAGCTGGGCCGCCGGGGGCGACGGGGGTACCTCCCTGCCCGAGCGGAGCCGAGAGCTTGGGGGAGGGTGGGCACAGCCCCGGCCGGCGGTGCCCGGTCTCCCGGCGGGACCTGGGCCGACCCCGGGCCCCCGGCCCGGCTAAGTTGACGTAAGCCCCTCCACCAGCGTGTCCGCCGCCGCGTACGGGTCCAGTTCGCCGGCGACGATGCGTTCCGCCAGGGCGCCGAGGCGAGCGTCCCCGCGCAGGTCGGCGATGCGTTCGCGGAGGGCGGTGACGGCGATGGACTCGACCTCGCCCGCGGCGCGGGTGGCGCGGCGCGCGGCGAGGACCCCGTGCTCCTCCATCCACGCCCGGTGCTTCTCCAGGGCCTCGACGAGTTCGTCGGTGCCCTCGCCGCGGGCCGCGACGGTCTTGACGATGGGGGGCCGCCAGTCACCGGCGGCCCGGGACTCGCCGAGGCCCAGCATGTGGTTCAGCTCGCGCGCGGTCGCGTCGGCGCCGTCACGGTCGGCCTTGTTGACCACGTACACATCGCCGATCTCCAGGATCCCGGCCTTCGCCGCCTGGATCCCGTCGCCCATGCCGGGCGCGAGCAGCACCACCGAGGTGTCGGCCTGCGCGGCGATCTCGACCTCGGACTGCCCGACGCCCACGGTCTCCACGAGGATCACGTCGCAGCCCGCCGCGTCGAGGACGCGGATGGCGTGCGGCGCGGCCCAGGCGAGCCCGCCCAGGTGGCCGCGGGTCGCCATGGAGCGGATGTAGACACCGGGGTCGGACGCGTGGTCCGACATCCGGACGCGGTCGCCCAGCAGGGCGCCGCCGGAGAACGGCGACGACGGGTCGACGGCGAGCACGCCGACCCGCTTCCCCGCCCTGCGGTACGCGCTCACCAGGGCCGACGTCGACGTGGACTTGCCGACGCCGGGGGATCCGGTGAGCCCGACGACGTACGCGTGCCCGGCCAGCGGGGCGAGCGCCGCCATCACCTCGCGCAGCTGCGGTGACGCCCCCTCGACGAGCGAGATGAGCCGGGCCACGGCCCGCGGCCTGCCCTCGCGGGCCTGCTCGACCAGGGAGGGGACGTCCTGCATTGCGGCTCCGTTCCATACGTGTGTACGTATGCACATGGCGTACGTACACGTGCGCGAGAGAGGTTCAGTGGTACCGGTGGCCGGAAGGCCGGGTCAGCTCTTGGTCACCTTCAGGATGAGCGCGTCGCCCTGGCCGCCGCCTCCGCACAGCGCCGCCGCGCCGACACCGCCGCCGCGCCGCTTGAGTTCCAGGGCCAGATGCAGGACGAGGCGGGCGCCGGACATGCCGATCGGGTGCCCGAGGGCGATGGCGCCGCCGTTGACATTCACCTTTTCCGTGGACACGCCGAGGTCCTTCATTGACTGCACCGCGACCGCGGCGAAGGCCTCGTTGATCTCGATGAGGTCGAGGTCGTCGACGCCGAGCCCCTCCTTCTTCAGGGCGTGCAGGATCGCGTTCGACGGCTGCGACTGGAGCGAGTTGTCGGGGCCCGCGACGTTGCCGTGCGCGCCGATCTCGGCGATCCAGCCGAGGCCGAGCTCCTGCGCCTTGGCCTTGCTCATCACGACCACGGCGGCGGCGCCGTCGGAGATCTGCGAGGAGGTGCCCGCCGTGATCGTGCCGTCCTTGGTGAAGGCGGGGCGCAGCTTGCCGAGGGACTCGGCGGTCGTCTCCGGGCGGATGCCCTCGTCGCGGGCGACCAGCACCGGGTCGCCCTTGCGCTGCGGGACCTCGACGGGGGTGATCTCGGCGTCGAAGGTGCCGTTCTTCTGGGCGGCGGCCGCGCGCTGGTGGGAGAGGGCCGCGATCTCGTCCTGCTCGGGGCGGGCGATGCCGAGGCGGGTGTTGTGCTTCTCCGTGGACTCGCCCATGGCGATGGACTCGAAGGGGTCGGTGAGGCCGTCGTGGGCCATCGCGTCGAGCATCTCGATCGCACCGTACTTGTAGCCCTCGCGGGACCCCGGCAGCAGGTGCGGGGCGTTGGTCATGGACTCCTGGCCGCCCGCGACGACGACGTCGAACTCACCGGCGCGGATCAGCTGGTCCGCGAGCGCGATGGCGTCGAGGCCGGAGAGGCACACCTTGTTGACGGTGAGCGCGGGGACGTTCATGGGGATGCCCGCCTTGACGGCGGCCTGGCGCGCCGGGATCTGCCCCGCCCCGGCCTGGAGCACCTGCCCCATGATCACGTACTGCACCTGGTCCCCGCCGATGCCGGCCCGGTCCAGGGCCGCCTTGATCGCGAAGCCCCCGAGGTCCGCGCCGGAGAAGGACTTGAGCGATCCGAGCAGGCGCCCCATGGGCGTGCGCGCGCCCGCGACGATCACTGAGGTGGTTCCGGTCGTTCCAGACATGTGGCACGGCCCCTTCCAGCTGGCGAGCTGAGGAGAGTGAACGAGGGTTTACTCGAATGTACTGAGCGGTACGGCGCGCGTCACCGGGCAGCCGGTGTGATCGCGCGCACGTTGCGTAATCACGGTGGGGAGCGCTGCACTTGACCCATGCTGACGCGCATCGATCACATCGGAATCGCCTGTCGGAACCTCGACGAGACCGTCGAGTTCTATCGTGCTACGTACGGCTTCGAGGTGTTCCACACCGAGGTCAACGAGGAGCAGGGCGTCCGCGAGGCCATGCTGAAGATCAATGAGACGTCCGACGGCGGCGCCTCCTACCTCCAGCTCCTCGAACCGACCCGGGAGGACTCCGCGGTCGGCAAATGGCTGGCCAAGAACGGCGAGGGCGTGCATCACATCGCGTTCGGCACCGCCGACGTCGACGCGGACGCCGCGGCCGTGCGGGACAAGGGCGTGCGGGTCCTCTACGACCAGCCCCGGACCGGCTCCATGGGCTCGCGGATCACCTTCCTGCACCCCAAGGACTGCCACGGAGTCCTCACCGAACTCGTGACTTCCGCACCCGCCGAAGAGACGGAGCACTGACCCCCACATATCCGGGCCGGTAGGGTTGGGGGCGGCCGTCCGTACGTCGGGCGGTCGCTTGCCGGGGTCCGGGTTTCGGGGGACGAGCATCGGGGCAGACGCCCGAGCTCCGCTGTTGATCTGACACCATTCCCCGGGGGCCCCGTTCGGCGGATGGACGGGGCTCGTACGTCAAAGTCATGCGACCAGGGGACGGATGGGACCGCGCAGTGCGGGGCTATGAGAGCCAGGACAGCCGACGACCGGCTGAGGCCGACCATCTCACGCGGTTCGAAGCCGAGATGGACCGGCTGAAGACCGAGCGGGAGAAGGCCGTCCAGCACGCCGAGGACCTCGGCTACCAGGTCGAGGTGTTGCGCGCCAAGCTGCACGAGGCGCGCCGCAACCTCGCGTCCCGGCCTGCCTACGACAACGGCGACCTCGGCTATCAGGCCGAGCAGCTGCTGCGGAACGCGCAGATCCAGGCGGAGCAGCTGCGCGCCGACGCCGAGCGCGAGCTGCGCGACGCCCGCGCCCAGACCCAGCGCATCCTCCAGGAGCACGCCGAGCAGCAGGCCCGCCTTCAGTCCGAGCTGCACGCGGAGGCCGTGTCCCGGCGCCAGCAGCTCGACCAGGAGCTGAACGAGCGCCGCCAGACCGTCGAGTCCCACGTCAACGAGAACGTGGCGTGGGCCGAGCAGCTGCGGGCCCGTACGGAGCAGCAGGCCCGGCGTCTGATGGAGGAGTCCCGCGCCGAGGCCGACCAGGCCCTCGCCGCCGCCCGCGCCGAGGCCGAGCGCGTCGCCGAGCAGGCCCGGCACCGGCTCACCGCCGACGCCGAGAGCGCACGCGCGGAGGCCGAGGCGCTGCTGCGCCGGGCCCGCACGGACGCCGAGCGCCTTCTGAACGCCGCCTCCACCCAGGCACAGGAGGCCACTGAGCACGCCGAGGCGCTGCGCTCGTCCACCGCGACGGAGTCCGAGCAGGCCCGCCGCCAGGCCTCGGAGCTGACCCGCGGCGCCGAGCAGCGCATGGCGGAGGCCGAGACGGCGCTGCGCGAGGCGCGCGCCGAGGCCGACAAGGTCGTCGCCCAGGCCAAGGAGGCCGCGGCCAAGCAGCTCGCGTCCGCGGAGGCCGCGGGCGAGCAGCGCACCCGTACGGCCAAGGAGCAGGTCGCCCGTCTCGTCGGCGAGGCCACCAAGGAGTCCGAGGCCGCGAAGGCGGAGGCCGAGCAGAAGGTCCAGGACGCCCGCGCCGAGGCCGAGAAGCTGATCGCGGAGGCCGCCGAGAAGGCCCGTTCGATCACCGCGGAGGAGAGCGCCTCCCAGATCGCGAAGGCCGCGCGGACCGCCGAGGAGGTCCTGGACAAGGCCTCCGAGGAGGCGAAGGCCACCACGCGCGCCGCCGCCGAGGAGGCCGAGCGGGTCCGCGCGGAGGCCGAGGCCGAGGCGGACCGGCTGCGCAGCGAGGCGCACGACATCGCCGAGCAGCTCAAGGGCGCGGCGAAGGACGACACCAAGGAGTACCGCGCCAAGACGGTCGAGCTCCAGGAGGAGGCGCGCCGACTGCGCGGCGAGGCCGAGCAGCTGCGTGCCGAGGCGGTCGACGAGGGCGAGCGGATCCGCGGCGAGGCGCGGCGCGAGGCCGTCCAGCAGATCGAGGAGGCGGCCCGTTCCGCCGAGGAACTGCTCGGCAAGGCGAAGGCCGACGCGGAGGAGGCACGGCAGGCCGCGGCCACGGAGGCGGAGCGCGTCCGCACGGAGGCGATCGAGCGGGCCACGTCCCTGCGCAAGCAGGCCGAGGACACCCTGGAGCGCACCCGCGCGGAGGCCGAGCGGCACCGCACGGAGGCCGCCGAGCAGGCCGAGACGGTCAAGTCCGAGGCCGAGACCGCCGCCAGGGAGCTGCGCGAGGAGACCGAGCGCGCCGTCGCGTCCCGCAAGGCCGACGCGGACACCGAGCTGGCCCGGCTGCAGACGGAGGCCGAGGAGCGCCTCGCCGCCGCCGAGCAGGCGCTGACCGACGCCCGCGCGGAGGCCGAGCGGATCCGCCGCGAGACCGGCGAGGAGACGGACCGGCTGCGCACGGAGGCCGCCGAGCGGATCCGGGCGCTCCAGGCGCAGGCGGAGACGGAGGCCGAGCGGCTGCGCACGGAGGCCGCTGCGGACGCCTCGCAGGCGCGCGCCGAGGGCGAGAACGTCGCGGTGCGGCTGCGGTCGGAGGCGGCCGCCGAGGCGGAGCGCCTGAAGACGGAGGCGCAGGAGAGCGCGGACCGGGTGCGCGCGGAGGCCGCCGCGGCCGCCGAGCGGGTCGCCGCCGAGGCCGCGGAGGCCCTCACGGCCGCGCAGGAGGAGGCGGCGCGCCGCCGCCGCGAGGCGGAGGAGACCCTCGGCTCGGCGCGCGCGGAGGCCGACCAGGAGCGCGAGCGGGCCCGCGAGCAGAGCGAGGAACTGCTCGCCTCCGCGCGCAAGCGCGTGGAGGAGGCGCAGGCCGAGGCGGTCCGCCTGGTCGAGGAGGCCGAGGCGCGGGCCGGCGAGCTGGTCTCGACGGCCGAGCAGAAGGCCCAGTCCGTACGGGACTCGGTGGCCGGTCTGCAGGAGCAGGCGCAGGAGGAGATCGCGGGTCTGCGGTCGGCGGCCGAGCACGCCGCCGAGCGCACCCGCACCGAGGCGCAGGAGGAGGCGGACCGTGTCCGCGCCGACGCCTACGCCGAGCGGGAGCGGGCGAGCGAGGACGCGAGCCGCACCCGCGGCGAGGCCGCGCGGGAGTCGGAGGCCGCCAAGGCCCTCGCCGAGCGCACGGTCGCGGACGCCATCGCCGAGGCGGAGCGGATGCGTTCGGACGCCTCCGAGCACGCCCAGCGGGTGCGCACGGAGGCCTCGGACACCATCGCGACGGCCGAGCAGGACGCGGCGCGCACCCGGGCCGACGCCCGCGAGGACGCCAACCGCATCCGCAACGACGCCGCCGCCCAGGCCGACACCCTCATCGGAGAGGCCACCAGCGAGGCCGAGCGGCTCACCACCGAGACGGCCACCGAGGCCGAGCGGGTCCGCACCGAGGCCCTCCAGGCCGCGGAGCTGCTGCGTACGGAGACGGCCGCGGAGGCCGAGCGGGTGCGCACCGAAGCAGCGACGGAGAGCGAACGGCTGCGCTCCGAGGCCGCGACGGAGAGCGAGCGGCTGCGCGCGGAGACGATCGCGGAGACCGACCGGCTCAAGGCCGACACGGCCACGGAGGCGGAGCGGGTGCGCGCCGAGTCCGTCGCACGGGCCGAGAAGCTGATCTCGGACGCGACGGGCGACGCCGAGCGGCTGCGCGCGGAGGCGGCGGAGAACGTCGGCTCGGCACAGCAGCACGCCGAGCGCATCCGTACGGAGTCCGCACGCGTCAAGGAGGAGGCCGCCGCCGAGGCCGAGCGGACCAGGGCGCAGGCGCGCGAGGAGGCCGAGCGCACCCTGGACGAGGCCCGCAAGGAGGCCAACAAGCGCCGCAGCGAGGCCGCGGAGCAGGTCGACACGCTCATCACGGAGGCGGTCGCCGAGGCGGAGAAGCTGACCGCGGACGCCCAGGAGAAGGCGCTCAAGGCGGCGACGGACGCGGAGGCGCAGGCCGACACGATGGTCGGCGCGGCCCGCAAGGAGGCCGAGCGCCTGGTCGCGGAGGGCACCGTCGAGGGCAACTCGCTGGTGGAGAAGGCGCGTACGGACGCGGACGAGCTGCTCGTCGGCGCCCGCAGGGACGCCACCGCGATAAGGGAGCGGTCCGAGGAGCAGCGCGACCGTGTCACGGCCGAGATCGAGGAGTTGCACGAGCGGGCCCGGCGCGAGTCGTCGGAGGCCATGAAGACGGCGGGCGAGCGCTGCGACGCGCTGGTCAAGGCCGCCGAGGAGCAGCTGGCCGAGGCGAAGGCGAAGGCCGAGGAGGTGCGCGCGAAGGCCGATTCGGAGGCCAGTTCGGTGCGTATTTCCGCCGTGAAGAAAGCCGAGGGCCTGCTCAAGGAGGCCGCGACGAAGAAGGCCGAGCTGGTGCGTGAGGCCGAGCGGATCCACAGCGAGGCGAAGGCCGAGGCCGAACGCATGGTCGACGAGGGCAAGCGTGAACTGGAGGTGTTGGTGCGGCGCCGCGCGGACATCAATACGGAAATTTCCCGTGTCCAGGACGTGCTGGAGGCGTTGGAATCCTTTGAGGCCCCGCAGACCGGGGGCAAGGATGGTGGCGTCAAGGCGGGGGCCGCAGCCGGTTCGACCCGTTCGGGTGGCAAACCGTCAGAAAGCTAGCCACGGGGCTTCTTCCGTGCTCGCCGAGGACCTTCGACCCTGTCGCTGGCAAGCAGTCTGCCGGACAGCCACTCAAAAGGGGTGTCATTCTCCAGATCAAACGGGCATACGCTCGATGACACGCCGCAACGCCCCCTAGGATTCCCTCTATCACCTCACCCGGTCTCATTCGACAGGAACCCCATGAGCGACACTTCCCCCTACGGCTTCGAGCTTGTGCGGCGTGGGTACGACCGCGCTCAGGTGGACGAACGTATCTCCAAGCTCGTCTCCGACCGAGACTCCGCTCTCACCCGTATCACTGCTCTGGAAAAGCGCATCGAGGAACTCCACCTCGAAACGCAGAACGCCCAGGCTCAGGTCGCCGACGCCGAGCCGTCGTACGCCGGTCTCGGTGCTCGCGTCGAGAAGATCCTCCGCCTCGCCGAGGAAGAGGCGAAGGACCTGCGCGAAGAGGCCAGGCGCGCGGCCGAGCAGCATCGTGAGCTGGCCGAGTCCGCGGCCCAGCAGGTGCGCAACGACGCCGAGTCGTTCGCGGCCGAGCGCAAGTCCAAGGCCGAGGACGAGGGCGTCCGTATCGTCGAGAAGGCCAAGGGCGAGGCGAACGCGCTGCGTGCCGAGGCGCAGAAGGACGCTCAGTCCAAGCGGGAGGAGGCGGACGCCCTCTTCGAGGAGACCCGCGCCAAGGCCGCTCAGGCCGCCGCGGACTTCGAGACGAACCTCGCCAAGCGCCGTGAGCAGTCCGAGCGCGACCTGGCGTCCCGTCAGGCCAAGGCCGAGAAGCGGCTCGCGGAGATCGAGCACCGCGCGGAGCAGCTCCGCCTCGAGGCGGAGAAGCTGCGCACGGACGCCGAGCGCCGTGCCCGTCAGACCGTCGAGACGGCGCAGCGCCAGGCCGAGGACATCGTGGCCGACGCCAACGCCAAGGCGGACCGCATCCGCAGCGAGTCCGAGCGCGAGCTGGCGGCCCTGACCAACCGCCGCGACTCGATCAACGCTCAGCTGACCAACGTCCGCGAGATGCTCGCGACGCTCACCGGTGCGGCCGTCGCCGCCGCGGGCACGCCTGCGGAGGACGAGCCGATCTCGCGGGGGGTTCCGGCACAGCAGAGCCGCTGAGGCGGCGCACACAAGTACGGGGTGAACGCGACGGAGCCCCCTGCCACGCCAAGTGGCAGGGGGCTCCGTCCCGTCCTAGCGTGTTGCGCATGATCGAGAGCGGGTGCGCATGATCGAGCTCGACGGGCTGACCAAGCGGTACGGCGAGAAGGTCGCCGTGAACGATCTGACCTTCGCCGTGCGTCCGGGCATCGTCACGGGCTTCCTCGGGCCGAACGGCGCGGGCAAGTCGACGACGATGCGGATGATGCTGGGGCTCGACAATCCGACCGCGGGCGATGTGCGCATCGACGGCAAGCACTACGCCCAGCTCAAGGATCCGCTGAAGTACATCGGCGCGCTCCTGGACGCCAAGGCCATGCACGGCGGCCGCAGCGCCTTCAACCACCTGCTGTGTCTCGCCCAGTCCAACGGCATCGCGCGCACGCGCGTGCACGAGGTCCTGGACACCGTGGGCCTCACCGCCGTCGCCAGGAAGAAGGCCAAGGGCTTCTCCCTCGGCATGGGGCAGCGCCTCGGCATCGCGGGCGCGCTGCTCGGCGACCCCGAGATCCTGATGTTCGACGAGCCGGTGAACGGCCTCGACCCCGAGGGCATCCACTGGATCAGGAACCTGATGAAGTCCCTCGCCCACCAGGGCCGTACGGTCTTCGTCTCCTCGCACCTGATGAGCGAGATGGCGCTGACCGCGGACCACCTCGTCGTCATCGGCCAGGGCCGGCTGCTCGCCGATCTGTCGATGTCGGACTTCATCCGGCAGAACTCCCGCTCCTACGTGCGGCTGCGCTCCCCGCAGCGCGAACGGCTCCTGGACGTGCTGCACCGGGCGGGCGTCACCGCGGTCGAGGCGGGCGGCGGCACCCTCGAAGTCGACGGCGCGACCGCGGAGCAGCTCGGTGAGCTGGCCGCGCAGCACCAGCTCGTGCTGCACGAACTCAGCCCGCAGCAGGCGTCGTTGGAGGAGGCCTTCATGCAGCTCACGGCCGAGTCCGTGGAGTACCACGCCCACGCCGACCACGCCGACCACCAGGGGCCCGGCACCGCGGCCCCCGGACAGGCACCCGTCGGGGGGCCGCCCCCGGGGCAGGCCCCCGGGCAGCCGCCGGGCCAGGCCTGGGGCGCGGGCTGGCAGCAGCCGCGGAAGGGGAAGTAGCCATGGCCGCGACACAGGTCCTGAAGTCGGAGTGGACAAAGATCCGCTCGGTCTCCTCCACGGTGTGGACGCTCGGTCTCGCCCTCGTCGTCACGGTCGCCCTCGGCCTGCTGATCAGCATCCTGTCCAAGAACGACTACGACAGCCTGAGCCGCGAGGACAAGATCACCTTCGATCCGACGTACATCAGCTTCGCCGGGATGTCCCTGGGACAGCTTGCGATGATCGTCTTCGGTGTCCTGGTGGTCGCGAACGAGTACAGCACCGGCATGATCCGCACGTCGCTCGCGGCCGTGCCCCAGCGTGCCACGTTCCTCTTCAGCAAGATCGCCGTCGCCACGCTGCTCGCGTTCCTGGTCGGCCTCGCCACCAGCTTCCTCACGTTCTTCGTCGGCCAGGCGGTGCTCGGCGAGTACAAGGCGCAGATCGGCGACCCCGGCGTGCTGCGCGCGGTCGTCGGGGGCGCGCTCTACATGGCGCTCATCGCGATGTTCTCGATGGGCGTCGCCGCGATGCTGCGCAGCCCGATGCTGTCCCTCGGCATCCTGATGCCGTTCTTCTTCCTGATCTCCAGCATCCTCGGCAACGTCGAGGCGACGAAGAAGATCGGCCGCTTCCTGCCCGACCAGGCCGGCAGCAAGATCATGCAGGTGAAGTCACCCTTCGACGACGACACCCCGTACGGTCCCTGGGGCGGTCTCGCGATCATGGTCGCGTGGACGGTCGTGGCACTGATCGGCGGTTACGCGCTCCTGAAGAAGCGGGACGCCTAGGCTCGGGGAGCGGGGCGCCCGGACCTCTGGCCGGGCGTCGAGATTTTACCTGGCCTTGGCCGGAACCGTCAGCTCACGGATATCCTCCTAACCCTTACGGGGGCGTGTGCCCCGACGTCCTGAACCATTCGATGGGTGCGGAGAATGATCGAGGCAGTCGGCCTGACGAAGCGCTACGGCGCCAAGACGGCCGTGTACAACCTTTCCTTCCAGGTGCGGCCCGGCACCGTGACCGGCTTCCTCGGCCCCAACGGGTCCGGCAAGTCGACGACCATGCGCATGATCCTCGGGCTCGACGCACCCTCGCAGGGGCAGGTGACCATCGGCGGATACCCGTACCGGAAGCTGCCGAACGCACCCCGCCAGGTGGGCGCCCTGCTCGACGCCAAGGCGGTGCACGGGGGCCGGCACGCCCGCAACCACCTGCTGTGTCTGGCGCAGCTCTCCGGCATCCCGGCGCGGCGCGTGGACGAGGTACTCGGGGTCGTCGGCCTCCAGGACGTGGCGAAGAAGCGGTCCAAGGGCTTCTCGCTCGGCATGGGCCAGCGCCTCGGCATCGCCGCCGCGCTGCTTGGCGACCCGCAGGTGCTGCTCTTCGACGAGCCGGTCAACGGCCTCGACCCCGAGGGCATCCTCTGGGTGCGCAACCTGATGAAGTCGCTCGCCGCCGAGGGCCGCACCGTCTTCGTCTCCTCGCACCTGATGAGCGAGATGGCCCTCACCGCCGAGCACCTGATCGTCATCGGCCGCGGCCAGCTCCTCGCGGACATGAGCGTCAAGGACTTCATCTCGGCGAACTCCGCCGACTTCGCGCGGGTCCGCACCCCGGAGACCGAGCCGCAGCAGCGCGAGAAGCTGACCGCCGCGCTCACCGAGGCGGGCGGCCAGGTCCTGCCCGAGCAGGACGGCGCGCTGCGCGTCACGGGGCTGCCGCTGCCCCGCATCAGCGACCTCGCGCACGGCGCGGACGTCCGCCTGTGGGAGCTCTCGCCGCACCAGGCGTCCCTGGAGGAGGCGTACATGCGCATGACGCAGGGCGCCGTCGACTACCGCTCGACCGTCGACCAGCGCGCGGGCCTCCAGCAGCAGCTCCCGCCCGGCGCCGTGCCGCAGCCGCAGCCGCCCGTGCCCGGCCAGGGCCAGCCCGGCTGGTACGCCCCGCCGTCGCCGCAGCAGGGCGGCCAACCCTTCGCGATGCCGCAGGGCGCGCCCGCCGCGCCGCCCGCCCCCGCCGGGGCGAACCCGTACGCCGCGGCTCCCCAGGCCCCGGCAGCCCCCGCCCCCTCCCCCGCGCCCGACATGACCAAGCGCGCCACCGACAACGAGGATGCACCGCGATGACCACGCCTCCGACTCCGCAGCAGCCGCAGGCGCAGCCCCAGCAGCCCCCGGCCCCGGGCGCCTCCGCCTCCGCCCCGCAGGGCCCCGCCCCGCAGGCCTCCGCTCCCGCGCAGCAGCCCCAGCAGGCCTACGCGGGCGCCGTGGCCGCGCCGCAGGGCCCGCCGGCCCTGGTGCCCCCGCCGCCGCCCGCGCCCGCCGCACCGGCCCCGCCGTCGGCCTGGCAGCAGGCGATGAACAACGCCTACACCTCGCCGATCCCGGTCACGAAGACCCACATCGGCCACGCGCTCACCTCCGAGTGGACGAAGATCAAGTCCGTCCGCTCCACGATGTGGACGCTCGGTATCTTCCTGGTCCTGGTCATCGGCATCGGCCTGCTGGTGGCCGCGCAGACCGAGCCGCGTGACTACGTGGACGTGCCGTTCACGATCCCCGCGTTCTTCGGGCTCGTGCTCGGCCAGATCTGCCTGATCACGCTCGGCGTCCTGGTGACCTCGTCCGAGTACGGCACGGGCATGATCAGGACGACGTTCACGGCGTCGCCGCAGCGCCACCGCGTCCTCGCGGCCAAGTTCCTGATCTTCTTCGCGATCGCGTTCGTGTTCTCGGCCGTGTCGATCTTCCTCGTGGGCTCCGCCACCGAGAGCATGAACAGCGGCCCGGAGGCGGCCGACATCGCCTGGACCGGCACGGTCTTCAAGGGCGCCCTGTACGTGTCGCTGCTCGGTGTCCTGGCGCTCGCCGCCGGTTCGATGCTGCGGCACTCCGCGGGCGCCATCACGGCCATGCTCGGCGTCGTCCTGGTCCCCGCGATCCTGCCCGCGTTCCTGATGATCTCCGAGTCCACCAAGGCGCTGGGCGAGAAGATGATGGACTACAACGCGCCCAACTCGCTCGCCAAGATCTTCGCGATCGACTCGGAGACCGGCGGCAACGGCACCTCGCAGCTGTGGCTGCTCATCGTCGTCACGGCCGTCGCCGTCGCCGGCGCCTTCGCGCTCCTGGAGAAGCGCGACGTCTGACGCGTACGCCCCACCTGGTACTGATGCTGGTACCGGCCGCGTACGGGGTTAGTACCGCGGAGCGTTACGGGACCGCTGCACCCGCGAGGTGCGGCGGTCCTTCGCGTTCCAGCACGCCGTGTGCCAGTGTCTGCGCTCGTCCACACCGGAGTGCTCGGCCCACGCCACCACGTGCGCGAGCCGGGAGGGGATCTCCTGGTCGCAGCCGGGGCAACGATAGGTCTTGCCTGCCGTGCTCGCGCCCGCGACGTGCCGCACGCTCCACTCCTCGCCCTGCCAGAGCTCGGCGCGCTGGAAGCCGCCGTAGCGGCCCGACGATCCCGGCGCGTCGTCGTCGGCGGCACCGGCGGCGCGGCCGCCCTGGCCCGGCCTGGGATCTCCGGCGCCCTTCGGGCGATTGCGACGCGGCGACACGGGACACCTCACGGGTCTGGGGAACGGACGGGCGTACGCCCAGCCTACGCACCGCACAGACGGGTACCCGTCCTGCACCGACCCCCACACAGCCCCCAGCGCCACGCACAAAATCTGCCAATCTGCATGCCAAGCCGTGCCCTTGGCACTTGTCACGCGTTGTTGCCGGTAGGGGAATGCCTGCGTCGGCGTCAAGGAGGCAGGAAGTTCGATGCGCTTAGGAACTTTTGTGTTGGCGGCCCAGTTCCCGGGGCAAGGCCACGGGGAGGCTCTGCACCGCGCGCTGCGGTCCGTGGAAATGGCCGAGGAAGCGGGCCTGGATTCCGCCTGGCTGGCCGAGCACCACTTCGTGCCGTACGGCACCTGTCCCTCCGCGATCACCCTCGCGGCCCTGCTGCTCGGGCGCACCCGGCGCATCCGCGTCGGCACCGCCGTGAGCGTACTGCCCACGGCCCACCCGGTGGCCCTGGGCGAGCAGGCGGCCCTGCTGCACCTCACCTCGGGCGGACGCTTCTCGCTGGGGGTGGGGCGCGGGGGCCCATGGGTGGACCTGGAGGTGTTCGGCACCGGTGTCGAGGCGTACGAGAAGGGGTTCCCGGACTCCCTGGACCTGCTGCTTCGCTGGCTCAGCGGGGCGCCCCGGGTGTCCGGGCCCGGCGGCCGCTTCACGTTCCGCGACGTCGCGGTCGTACCGCTGCCGCAGGAGGAGCTGCCCACGGCGACGGGTCCGTTCCCGGATCTGCCGGCCGCCCTGGAGCGGTCCGGCTCCCCGGCGACCGCGGGCCCCGAGGTCGTGGTCGCGTGCACCTCGCCGTCGAGCGTCCGGCTCGCCGCGGCCCGCGGCCTTCCGATGCTTCTCGGCATGCACGTGGATGACGAGGAGAAGGCCGAAATGGTGGCGTTGTGGAATCGGCACGCGCGTGCCACGGGACGCACCACGGACGAGTTGGCGCACGCCGCGCACGTCTCGGCCGGGGTCGTGCAGATCGCGGACCGCCGCGCGGAGGCGGCCGAAACGCTCACCAAGGCCATGCCGGGCTGGCTGAAGCACGGCCTTGACGCCCATGTCACGGTCGACGGACGCCGCCGTGCCATGCGGGACCCCCTGAGGTACACGGAGCTGCTGTGCGGCATCCACCCCGTGGGGACGCCCCAGGTGTGCGCGGACCGCCTCGCGGCGACCTCGGAGCGCACGGGCATCACACGTTTCGCGCTGCTCGTGGAGGGCTCCGGCGATCTGACGACGACGGAGGAGAACGTACGCCGACTCGGCCTGGAAGTACTGCCTCAGCTCAAGTGAGGAGGAAGGGACACCGTGCGAGGGGCTGCCGCCCCGGTACTGAAACACCTCCCGCGTACGGAGCGGCAGCAACCGGGCTCAGCAGTCCCGAAGTTCGGGTGACTGGTTCAGCAACTGACCACGGATGGACGTGAACTTCGCCAGCCTGTCGTCCACGGAGCCGTCCAGGGGGAATACCGCCACGCGGTGGCAGTTCTGGAAGGCGAGGCGGACCCCGAAGTGGCGCTGCAGGGCGCCGCGAATCGCGTCACTCGCGAGCGCGCGCAGCAACTGGCCGCGCGCCTGCTCGTCCGGCGGCGGCGTCTGGTTGTCGGCGAACTCACCGCCGTCGACCTTGAGCTGGGCCACCAGGGAGCTGATCATCTCCCATGCGTAAGGCAGGGAGGTCCGGACGCAGTCGACGAAAGCTGCTTCGTCGACCTCGCCTCGCTCGGCCTGTTCCAACAGTGCCGGTGAGACGTCGAGCGACATGGGTTCTCCTCTCGCACCCCCAGGGAGCAGGGGCCTACGGACAGGGAAGGAGCTCGCATACGCAGCGTGCACGTGCGACGACCTCCTGCTTCTACGGTAGGCAACGGCTCGGGACCGCACCAGGAGATTGGGCGCATAACCGGCCAGGTTCGAACAGGCTCATCGGCGGACAAGTGGTGCGGCCCACCCGGCGTCCGGGGCCCGCTCCAGGCATCCGCGAGCGGGTGCCGGAGGACGGGATTCGCTGGAGCACCCCGGGTCGAGTAGCGTTGCCGACCATGCGTCTCGTCATCGCCCGCTGCTCCGTGGACTACGCGGGCCGGCTCACCGCCCATCTCCCGTCGGCTCCCCGCCTGATCCTCGTCAAGGCGGACGGAAGCGTCTCCATCCACGCCGACGACCGGGCCTACAAGCCCCTCAACTGGATGTCGCCGCCGTGCACCCTCAAGGAGGGCACAGGGGACGACGCCGGTGTGTGGACCGTCGTCAACAAGGCGGGAGAGAAGCTCATCATCACGATGGAGGAGGTCCTCCACGACTCCTCGCACGAGCTGGGAGTGGACCCCGGCCTCATCAAGGACGGCGTGGAAGCACACCTCCAGGAGCTGCTCGCCGACCGGATCGAGACACTGGGCGAGGGCTACTCACTGATTCGCCGCGAGTACATGACGGCGATCGGACCGGTCGACATCCTCTGCCGCGACGCCGACGGGCAGACGGTCGCGGTGGAGATCAAGCGGCGCGGTGAGATCGACGGCGTCGAGCAACTGACGCGCTATCTGGAGCTGTTGAACCGCGACCCGCACCTGGCTCCGGTCAAGGGCGTCTTCGCCGCGCAGGAGATCAAGCCGCAGGCGCGCGTCCTGGCCACGGACCGGGGCATCAGCTGTACGGTCCTCGACTACGACGCGATGCGCGGCATCGAGGACGATAAGCTGCGCCTCTTCTGAGCCGAAAGCGGCGGCTCGGCCCGGTCGGCCGTCCCGCCGCACTCGCACCCTGGCCCCGCCAGGGGCATGCGTGCGGGCCGGACTCCCTCAGGAGTCCGGCCCGCACGCATGCCGTCACGCCGTCCGGGACGGCTACGCGCGTCAGATCAGCGGTGCCGAGGCGGAGCCGCCGCTCGGCCCGCCCGGGGTGCCGGAGCCGCCCGACGCCGAGCCGCTCGCGACCGGGCTCGACTCCACCGGGTCGCTCGCCGAGTTCGACGTGTCCGGTGTGGACGACGGCGTCGTCGGGGTGGTCGGCGGGGTCGTGGTCGGTGGCGTGGTCGGCGTGGTGGGCGGGGTCGTCGGCGGCTTCGTCGGCGGCCTGGTCGTCTTCGTCGGCCTGCCCGTCGGCTCGGTGGGCTTGTCCGACGGCTCGGTCGGCTTGTCGCTCGGCTTGTCCGACGGCTTGCCGGTGGGGTCCTTCGCGTCGTCGCTCTGCGCCGGGCGGGCGCTCGTGCTCGGCTTCGGGTCGTCGGGGGTGCCGGGGACGCCGTCCTTGCCGGGGTCGGAGGGGCGGGCCGTGGAGCTGTCGTCGGGCTCGTCGGCGCCGAGGTCGCCACCGTCGTCGTCGGCGCTCGCCGACTGGTCGGTGCGCACGCGCTCGGGCGGGCCGCCGTCGTTGTCGGAGGTCGCGCCGAGCGTCACCACCGTGCCGAGGACCGCGACGAGCAGGGCGCCCGCTCCGGCCGCGACGAGATTGCGCCGGGTGCCGCGCAGGATCGAGCGGCGGGTGGGCGCGGGACGGCCCGTGCCGGGGCTGCCCGCCGGGTCCGCCTGCTGGGTGACCAGGGTGTCGGGTTCGGGCGGCGGAGTGGGCAGGGCGAACGCCGTGGGGACGCCGCCGGGCGGCGACGCGGACTCCTCGTAGCGGGCGTCGGGCACCTCTTCGCCCGCCGTCGAGCGGTCCCCGGGCAGCATGCCGCCGGAGCAGTCGGCGACCAGGGCCAGTGCCCTGCGCCCCGCGATCATGCCGCGCTTGTCGGCGAGGGCACCGCGCAGGCCGATGGAGGCCTCCAGTTCGGCGCGGGCCCGGTCCAGGAGTCCGGCGCAGAGCGCGAGGATGCCCAACTCGTGGTGGAAATAGGCCTCTTCCGCGACCTCGCCGGAGGTGCGGGAAGCCCCCTGGCCGAAGCGCAGGGCCCGCTCCCAGGCGCCCCAGTGCAGTCCCCCGGCGAAGGCGGGCGCGACCGTACGGGCGAGCAGCACCGCGGCGGACGGTTCCCCCGCGCCGCTGTCGGCGCCATCGGCCGCGGGGCCGTTGACGAGGGCCGCGAGGGTCGCGAGCACGGCGTCGGCCTCGGCGGCGACCCGCTCGGGGCCGACCGAGGGGTGCCCGGACCACCAGGCGTAGTGCTGGGCGGCGGACTGCACGTTCGCGGCGGCGTCGTCGGCGTACCCGGCGCTCTCCAACTGCTCCCGGACCCCGGCCGCGAGGCGGTAGTGGCCGCCGACGGGGGTGACGAGGGCGCTGTCGACCAGCTCCGAGAGCGCCGCGTCGGCGTGCGTGTCGCCGACGAGCGCAGGCAGGTGGGCCGGGTGCGGCAGTTCCCCGCCGAGGGCGACGGCGAAGCGGAGCGCGGCGCGCGCGGAGGCGCTGAGGCGGGAGGCGAGCAGCGCGGCGGGGGCGGCCCCGTCGGCGAGCGACGGCAGCGGGACCTCGGTCTCCGCCGCGGCGCCGAACGGGGTGTCGAAGGCGGTGGGTTCCTCGGCGGCGGTGCCGTACGCGAACGCGTCGAAGTTGTCGGGGTCGGCCTGGAGCCGGTCGCGCTGGCGCAGCAGGGCGCCCGCCTGGACGAAGCGCAGCGGCAGGCCCTCGGACTCGAACCACAGGTCGCCCGCCCAGTTGGCCTCCTCGTCGGTGAGGACGCGGCCGGCGACGCGCTCCAGGAGTTCCAGGCTGCTGTTGCGGCCGATGCCGCCGAGGAAGACCTCTTCGAGGTGGGAGTCGGGCGCCGGTGCGGGCACGTCGGGCACCGCGGCGACCAGGAAGGCGCACTCGGGCGTCGCGTCCAGGAGCTCCTCCAGCGCGGCGCCGCCGAACTCCAGGTCGTCGAGGACGACGACGGCGCCGATCTCGCCGAGGAGTTCCCGCAGCACACTCCGGTCGGGGCGGTGCAGGGGCGCGTCGTGGACGGCGGCGAAGAGGTCGTACAGGAGGTCGTTGACCGTGCGGTGGTAGCCGCTGAGGCGGATCACGCCGTCGGGGGCGAGGTCGGCGACGTCCTCGGCGACGGCGGCGAGCAGGGCGGTGCGGCCGGAGCCCGCGGGGCCGGTGAGGCGCACGGAGCGGCCGCGGGCGAGCAGGCGCGCCAGGCGCTCGCGCTCCTCCTGGCGTTCGAGGAGCGGCAGGCGCGGCAGCGCGGGCCCCGGCGGCACCGGCGGCAGGACGGCGCGGCGGTGTTCGGCGCGCTCGGTGGGGGTGCGCTTGCGCGGGCGCTCGGGGCGCTCCCCCGGCGGGCAGGGTTCTATCTCACTGCCGTCGACGGGATTGACCGTGAGCAGGAGGTCGCCCGAGATCACCTGCACCGTGCGGGCGATCGCCGGTGGCCCGAAGTCGGCCGTGGCCGGTGCGCTCGGGCCGGCCGGTGGCGGTGCGGCGTCGGATGGCGTGCGGGGCTCGCGCGCCGTGCTGTCGTCGTCGGTGCCTTCGCGGCCGATCCGCGCGTCTTCGCGGTCGTCACCGTCGTGGCCGTACTCTTCGGGTCCCCGGTTCATCGGGTCCATGGTCTCAGCCCCCCAGATGCGTCGTGTGCGAAGCCCCCTCCGGCCGTCGGCACACCGCGCTGTCGCTTCTGGTCCGGTGCCCCCGAGCGGGTTCGTTCATCGGCAGGCGACCGAACCCTAAACCGACTTCAGTATCCCCGCGGAGGGCGGGGTGGGGCCCGGCCCGAGACGTCACAGTCTCGTGAGGATTGTGCGGGAGGCGCGCTCCCGCGCCCCTGCGCACCCCTCGCGCGCCTTGTCCGCGTGCCGCGCGAGTTATACGCGTGCCGCGCGAGTTATACGCGTGCCGCGCGAGTTATACGCGAGGGAGCGATTCGACCCCGATGCCGCCTTCGATGGCGAGGATGCGGTGCAGTCGGGTGGCGACGAGGAGGCGCTGCATCTGTGGTGGCACGCCGCGTAGGACGAGCCGTCGGCCGCAGCGTCCGGCGCGCCGGTGCGCGCCCATGATGACGCCGAGTCCCGTGGCGTCCCACGAGTCGAGTTCGGACAGGTCGAGCACCAGGTCGCCGGCGCCGTCGTCGACGGCCGAGTGCAGGACCGTACGGGCGTCCGCCGCGCTGCGTACGTCGAGGCGTCCCCCGACGACCAGCTGGGCCTGGTCGCCCCTGATGTGCATATGCGCTCCCCAATGAGTGCGGTGTCGTATGTGGCGCCTGTGCCGCGAGGCGTCTGTGTATGTCACAGCAACTGACTGTCACTCGGGTACGGAAGTTGCCGTCTGTAAGCGAACCGATACCGAATTCACCCCGAGGGGTGATCCCAGGGGGCGTACGGGCGTACGGCGGGCGCCTTCAGTGGGTGCGGGACCGTCAGTGCTTGTAGAAGCCCTGCCCGCTCTTGCGGCCGATGTCACCGGCGTCAACCATCCGGCGCATCAGCTCCGGCGGCGCGAACTTCTCGTCCTGTGACTCGGTGTAGATGTTGTCGGTGGCGTGCAGCAGGATGTCGACGCCGGTGAGGTCGGCGGTCGCGAGCGGGCCCATGGCGTGGCCGAAGCCGAGCTTGCAGGCGATGTCGATGTCCTCGGCGCTGGCGACGCCCGACTCGTACAGCTTGGCGGCCTCGACGACGAGCGCCGAGATGAGCCGGGTGGTGACGAAGCCGGCGACGTCGCGGTTGACGACGATGCAGGTCTTGCCGACGGACTCGGCGAACTCACGGGTGGTGTCGAGGGTCGCGTCGCTCGTCTTGTGGCCGCGCACCAGCTCGCACAGCTGCATCATGGGCACCGGCGAGAAGAAGTGCGCGCCGACGACCCGCTCCGGGCGCTCCGTCACCGCGGCGATCTTCGTGATCGGGATGGCGGAGGTGTTGGAGGCGAGCACGGTGTCGTCGCGCACCAGCTTGTCGAGCGCCCGGAAGATCTCGTGCTTGACTTCGAGCTTCTCGAAGACGGCCTCGACGACGACGTCCGCGTCGGCGGCGGCGTCCAGGTCGGTGGTGGTCGTGATGCGGCCGAGGGCGGCCTCGGCGTCGGCGGCGTCGAGCTTGCCCTTGCCGACGAACTTCTCGTACGAGGCCTTGATGCCGTCGGTGCCGCGGGTCAGCGCTTCGTCGGTGACGTCGCGCAGGACGACGTCCCAGCCCGCCTGGGCGGAGACCTGGGCGATTCCGGACCCCATGAGTCCGGCTCCGATGACGGCGAGCTTCCGTGCCACGTTACGACTCCCCTTGCCTGCGTACGAGTGAGCGCTTACACGCTGTTTACGTTTCGCTCCGGTCCGGACACTAGCGCTCACAGCCGCTCATGGGGCGGGTAAGAGACGCACGCCACGTCCCCTTTGACGGACATCACACCGGGCGGTGGACAGGTCCGCCCTTCGGGGCGTCAGGCGGTCGCGCGGGTCCCGTAGTTGAGGACCTGCTCGCCGAGCAGCTCCTCCATTTCGTCGAGCAGGACCAAGGCCTCGCGGGAGACCTCCCGCGGGGGCCTGCGCTTGACCATCTCGGCGCCGATCCAGCCGAAGACGGTGCCGTAGGCCCAGCTGATCTGGCCCGCGACGAGTTCGGGGAGGTGGCTCGGGTCGGCCCCCGCCTCCTCGCGCAGGGTGGCCTCCAGGTCCTGCCGGCTCTCCTGCTGCAAAGCCCACAGGCGGGAGCGCAGGGCGTGCGAATCCGTGATGACCTTCATGAAGTCGGCGTAGCCCTCGAAGAGCCCGACAGTCGGCGAGACGCTCTCGACCAGGGTGCGCAGCTCGCGCAGGACGGCGTCGGCGGCGGACTCCCCCGCCCGGCGGCCGCGCACCCACCGGGAGAGCCGGTCGGTCATCTCCAGGCCGCGGTCGAGGAACAGGTCCTCCTTGGCCGGGAAGTAGTTGTAGACCGTGTTGACCGAGACGTCCGCGGCGTCGGCGATCTCCGCGATGGTCACGGTGACGAACCCGTGCTCCAGGAACAGACCGGTCGCGATGTCCGAGATCCGCTGCTTGGTCTGCCGCTTCTTGCGCTCCCGCAGCCCTTCAGCCATGGATCGGCCCCTCACTCATGGGTTCCCTCGGTCATGGCCCCATCGTAACTTCGCTGGCCTCCATGAAAACTTGGGCTCGTTGCAAAATTTCAGCGACTCTGTTTTTGTGGTCTCCATGGCAATCATCAGCACGGCCGGTCTCGCCAAGACGTTCACGACCAAGGCAGGGCCCGTCGAGGCCGTCCGCGGCATCGACCTGAGCGTCTCCCCGGGCGAGATCCTCGGCTTCCTCGGACCCAACGGCGCGGGCAAGACGACGACCCTGCGCATGCTCACGACGCTGCTCCCGCCCACCGGCGGCGCGGCCACGGTCGCGGGCTTCGACCTGCGCGCGGACCCGGCGGCCGTGCGCCGCAGGATCGGGTACGTCGCCCAGTCCGGCGGCGTCGACCCGCAGGAGTCCGTGCGCGACGAACTCGTCCTCCAGGGCAGGCTCTACGGCCTGTCCAGGGCCGACGCGGTCGCCCGCACCGCCGAGGTGGCCGCGGAACTCGGCCTCACCGAGCTGCTCGACCGCAGGACGCCCGCGCTCTCCGGGGGCCAGCGGCGCAGGCTCGACCTCGCCCTCGGCCTCGTCCACCGCCCCGACGTGCTGTTCCTGGACGAGCCGACGACCGGGCTCGACCCGGGCAGCAGGGCCGATCTGTGGCAGCTGGTCCGCGGGCTGCGCGACACCCACGGCACGACCGTCTTCCTCACCACCCACTACCTGGACGAGGCCGACGCCCTCGCGGACCGGATCGTCGTCGTGGACGCGGGCGTGGTCGCCGCGGAGGGCACCCCCGCGGCGCTCAAGCAGAAGTACGCCGGGTCGCCCGGCGCCTCGCTCCAGGACGCCTTCCTCGCCATCACCGGCCGCGCCCCCGCACCCGCCGACGCAGCCCCCGTCGCCGTCTGAACCGCCGACGCCCGTCCCTGTCGCCGTCTGAACCGCCGACGCCCACACCCGTGATCGACCGCACCCGCCGCCCGCACCCGCCGCCGCCCGACGGCTGCCACCCCGAGGACCCCGCCATGCTCGTGCACGACACCGCGCTGCTGTTCCGGCGCTACGCCCGCCAGACCCTGCGCTCGAAGTTCCAGATGCTCTTCGGGACCCTGATGCCCCTCCTCTACCTGCTCTTCTTCGGGCCGCTGCTCACCGACCTGCCCCTGGGCCGGAGCGGCGACTCCTGGCAGGTCCTGGTGCCGGGCCTGCTGCTCCAGCTCAGCCTGTTCGGCGCGTCCTTCAGCGGTTTCGCCCTCATCATGGAGAACAACTGGGGCGTGGTGGAGCGGCTGCGCGTGACCCCGGTGAGCCGGGCCGCGCTGCTGCTCGGGCGGCTGCTGCGGGACGTCGCCCTCTTCGTGCTCCAGTCGGTCCTGCTCGTGCTCGCCGCGCTGGTCATGGGCCTGCGTGCGCCGCTCGCCGGGATCCTGCTGGGCTTCGTCTTCGTGTCGCTGCTGAGCTGCGCCCTCGCCTCGCTGTCGTACGCCCTCGCGCTGCGGATCGACACCCCGCAGTCGTTCGGCCCGACGGTCAACGCCCTCACCATGCCCTCCATGCTCCTGTCCGGCCTGATGCTCCCGATGGCGCTCGCCCCCGGCTGGCTCGACGTGCTCTCGCACTTCGTGCCGTTCCGCTACCTGGTGGACGCGGTACGGGACGCGTACGTGGGCTCGTACGCGACCTCCGCCATGCTGTACGGGGCGCTGGTCGCCGCCGGCTTCACGGCACTGGCGGTGACCGTGGGCACCCGGGCGTACCGAAGCGCCCCGTAAGGGGCGCGGGGAACTGCGCGCTCAGCGCGCGACGAGCCGCAGACGCGTCTGCGGCTTTTCCTGAGCTGAGCGCGCAGTTCCCCGCGCCCCTGAAAAACCCCTTACGGGGGTTACTACGCTGGTCCCATGGTCAATCTGACACGCATCTACA
The DNA here is from genome assembly GCF_009755605.1 of Streptomyces typhae. Taxonomy (GTDB): domain Bacteria; phylum Actinomycetota; class Actinomycetes; order Streptomycetales; family Streptomycetaceae; genus Streptomyces; species Streptomyces typhae. The sequence goes on along the minus strand of NZ_WPNZ01000029.1, from coordinate 37,576 downwards.
CACGCACCGGCGACCGGGGCACCACCGCCCTCGGCGACATGAGCAGGACGGCCAAGACCGACCTGCGCATCGCCGCGTACGCGGACGCGAACGAGGCGAACGCCGCGATCGGCACGGCGATCGCACTCGGCGGCCTCGAAGCGGACGTCGTCAAGGTCCTCACCCGGGTCCAGAACGACCTCTTCGACGTGGGCGCGGACCTGTGCACTCCGGTCGTGGCGAACCCGGAGTACCCGCCGCTGCGGGTCGAGCAGTCCTACGTCGACAAGCTGGAGGCGGACTGCGACCGCTTCAACGAGGACCTGGAGAAGCTGCGCAGCTTCATCCTGCCGGGCGGCACGCCGGGCGCGGCACTGCTGCACCAGGCGTGCACGGTGGTGCGGCGGGCCGAGCGGTCCACGTGGGCGGCGTTCGAAGCGCACGGCACCAGCGGGCCGGAGGGCGAGTCGTCAGGCACCATGAACGCCCTCACCGCGACCTATCTCAACCGCCTCTCCGACCTCCTGTTCATTCTCGCCCGTACGGCGAACAAGGAGGTCGGAGACGTGCTGTGGGTGCCGGGCGGCGAGCGCTGACCGTCCGCTCCGGCGGGTCCGCTAGAGCTTCGTGAGGTCCCGGGGGCGCTCGTCGTCCCGCTCCCCCGGGCCCGGGGCCGGAACGCGCTTCGGGAACAGCGTGTAGCTCAGCGCGATCAGACCGTGGATGCCCGCCGCGCGCCACGCGGTGTACATCCAGGAGTCGAGGGACCCGGTGCGGCCCGGGTCGTCGACGTACCACTTGGCGAGGAGCAGCAGGCCGGAGGCGACGGCCGCCGCGACGAGGGTGCCGAGCCAGACCTCGCCCTCGTGCCGGGCGCGCGGCCAGCCGTGGCGCGGCGGGCGCGGCACCGGGGTGCCGTTGAAGCGGTGCGCCGCGTGCCCGTCGAGCCACTTCACGGTGCGGTGGCCGTGGCCCACGGTGTAGCCGATGTACACGGCGGCCAGGCCGTGCTTCCAGCTCGGGTCGGCGCCGTTCTTCAGGTCGACGGCGGTGACCACGAGGAGCAGGACTTCGAGCAGGGGCTCGCAGAGCAGGATGGCGAGCCCCAGCCGCGGCATCTTCAGCAGATAGCGGGTGGCGAGGCCCGCGGCGAGCAGCACCCAGAAGCCGACCTCGCAGATGATGATCAGTGTGACGATCACGGCTCGTTCCTCCTGACACCGGCCCCGGAGGACCGGCCCTCCTGTTCGCCGGTACCTCTCCAGGCTCCCGCCGGGAAGGCCGCCGATCGTCGTCGCCAGTGACGAGGTGCGGCTGCATCCTTCGATGTACCGGCGCTTCACTCCCCGTAGGGAGGTCAGCCGGCGCCGTCCCGTGTTGGATGGAGTCATGCCGCTGCCGCTCCCCCGCCGCCCGGACGTCGTCGACGTCCGCATCTGTGTGGCCAGCCTGCTCAGCGGTCTCGCGCTGTGGGCCCTCGGTCTGCACATGCAGCAGGACCGGCCGTTGGGACACGGCTGGGCGCTGCTGCCGCTGTTCGTCATGGCGGGTCTGGAGCTGACGCGCCGCACGGCCCCGCGGTTCGCCCTTGTCGCGGGCACGTTCGCGCTGATCGCGGACCAGTTCACCACGGGCAATCTGGCGACCGTGGTGATGTTCACGGACCTCGTGTACGCGGCCGTGGTGTACGGCACGCCCGCCGCGGCCCGGCGCATCCCGGTCACCACGGGGCTGATCACGGTGGCCGTGACCGTCGGCCTCCTTGCCTGGTTCCGGGAGCCGGAGGCCATCCTGGTCGGCGCCGTCACCGCCCTGGTGTCGCTCACGCCCGCCACCACGGGCGTTCTCGTCCGCAACCACCGGGATGCCGCCGACACGGCCCGGCTGCGCGCCGAGCAGACCGCGCTGCTCGCCGAGGTGGACCGCGCCCAGGCAGTCACGGCCGAGCGGGCGCGCATGGCCAGGGAGCTGCACGACATGGTCGCCAACCACCTGTCGGCTATCGCCATCCACTCCACGGCCGCGCTGTCCCTCGACGACCCGGGCACGACCAGGCAGGCGCTCACCGTCATCCGCGAGAACAGCGTCGAGGGGCTGGCCGAGATGCGCCGCCTCATCGGCATCCTGCGGGACTCCAGCGGCGACCTGGAGCCCGCCGCGGCGCCCACCCTGGACGGCCTCGGCTCCCTCGTGGAGAACGCCCGTACCAATGGTCTGGACGTCCGCCTCGACGACACCCGCGCCGCGGACGACGACCCGCTCCCGGCGCCGGTCGGGCTCGCCGCGTACCGCATCGTCCAGGAGTCCCTCACCAACGCCCTCAAGCACGCGACGCCCGGCCGGGTCACGGTGACCCTCACCCGGCGGCCCACGGCCCTGTGCATCGGCGTGACCAGCCCGTACGGCGACTCGCGCGGGCCGCGCGCACCGGGTTCCGGTGCCGGTCTGGTCGGCATGGAGGAGCGGGCCGCGCTGCTCGGCGGCACCTTCGAGTCCGGCCCCGAGCCGCATCCGGCGCTGCCCGGCGCGAAAGTCTGGCGGGTCGAGGCCCGTCTGCCCGTCGACCCCAAGGACCAAGGAGCCCCCGAATGATCCGCGTGCTCGTCGCCGAGGACCAGACCGCCGTGCGGGCGGGCCTGGTCCTGATCCTGCGCAGCGCGCCCGACATCGAGGTCGTCGGGGAGGCCGCGGACGGCGAGCGTGCGGTCGCCCTCGCCCGGGAGCTGCGGCCCGACCTGGTCCTGATGGACGTACAGATGCCGCGCCTCGACGGCGTCTCCGCGACCCGCCAGGTGGTGGCCGAGAATCTCGCGGACGTGCTCGTGCTCACCACGTTCGACCTCGACGAGTACGTCTTCGGGGCGCTGCGCGCGGGCGCGTCCGGCTTCCTCCTGAAGAACACCGAGGCGCGGGACCTCCTGGAGGCGGTGCGCACGGTCGCCCGCGGCGAGGGCCTGATCGCGCCCGCCGTCACCCGCAGGCTGATCGCCGAGTTCGCCGCGCCGCGGCCCGTGCGGTCCGCGAACGCCCCCGACCCGTCCGTCCTCGACGCCCTCACCCGCCGCGAACGCGAAGTCCTCGCTGCCCTCGGCCAGGGCCTGTCCAACGCGGAGATCGCCGCTCACCTGGACATGGCGGAGGCGACGGTCAAGACCCATGTGAGCCGACTTCTGGGCAAGTTAGAACTGCGCAGCCGTGTACAGGCGGCGGTTCTGGCCCAGGAGCTGGGAGTTTGAGCCACCGTCAGGCGAGCGGTAGGACCACCCCTGACGGCGACGAATTCAGCCCGTCCGGCGTTTGAGGACGAGCCCGCAGGGCGATTCGCCCCCGCCCGAAGCTTGGCCACACGCCCGCAGGGCGACAACCACCGCCCACCGGGGGCACCCCCCGCTCAAGGCCCAGGGGCCAGTGAAAGGTCTTGACCTATGGTCCAGACCTTTCCTACTCTCACCTCACTGCGGTGGGTACATGACATGCACACAAAGTGCACACAGTGCTCACGGGCGTCGCAGGGCACACCCACCCCGGAACTCGACCGAGGAGCACCCCTTGCGCGTCAGACACAGGCCCAGACATCGGCTGACAGCCGGGATCACCACCCTGCTGCTGCCCCTTGCCACCCTCGTCGCCCTCGGCGGCTCCGCCGAGGCGGCACCGGAGCGCGCCGCCGACGCCGCGCGCACCGCGCAGTCCGCACCGAAGGCCGCCGCCGGCGCCACGGCCACCTACGAGAAGACCCAGGACTGGGGTTCCGGCTTCGGGGCCAAGTGGACCATCAAGAACACCGGCACCACCGCTCTCAGCTCCTGGACCGTCGAGTGGGAGTACCCCTCCGGCACCAAGGTGACCTCGGCGTGGGACGCGACGGTCACCAACTCGGGCACCAAGTGGACCGCCAAGAACCTCAGCTGGAACGGCTCGCTGGCCCCCGGCGCCTCCATCTCCTTCGGGTTCAACGGCTCCGGATCGGGCTCCCCCTCCAACTGTTCGCTCAACGGCGAGAGCTGTGACGGCGGCGGCCAGCCCGGCGACAGCGCGCCCTCCGCCCCCGGCACCCCGACCGCCTCGGACATCACCGACACCTCGGTGAAGCTGAGCTGGAAAGCGGCCACGGACGACAAGGGCATCAAGAACTACGACGTCCTGCGCGACGGTTCCAAGGTCGCGACGGTGACCGGCACCTCGTACGCGGACTCCGGGCTCACCAAGGGCACCGACTACTCGTACAGCGTCCAGGCCCGCGACACCGCGGACCAGACCGGTCCCGTGAGCGACTCGGTGAAGGTGCGCACCACGGGCGGCGACGGCCCCGGCCCCGACCCCACGGCCAAGGTGAACCTCGGCTACTTCACCAACTGGGGCGTCTACGGGCGCAACTACCACGTCAAGAACCTGGTGACCTCCGGCTCCGCCGAGAAGATCACGCACATCAACTACGCCTTCGGCAACGTCCAGGGCGGCAAGTGCACCATCGGTGACGGTTACGCCGACTACGAGAAGGCCTACACCGCCGACCAGTCCGTCGACGGTGTCGCCGACACCTGGGACCAGCCGCTGCGCGGCAACTTCAACCAGCTGCGCAAGCTGAAGGCCAAGTACCCGCACATCAAGGTTCTCTACTCGTTCGGCGGCTGGACCTGGTCCGGCGGCTTCGGTGACGCCATGAAGAACCCCGCGGCGTTCGCGGACTCCTGCTACAAGCTGGTCGAGGACCCGCGCTGGGCCGATGTCTTCGACGGCATCGACCTGGACTGGGAGTACCCCAACGCCTGCGGTCTGACCTGCGACACCTCGGGCCCGGCCGTCATGAAGACGATGGCGCAGGCGTTCCGTAACAAGTTCGGCGCCAACAACCTGGTCACCGCCGCGATCACCGCGGACGGCTCCGACGGCGGCAAGATCGACGCGGCCGACTACGGCGGCGCCTCGCAGTACCTCGACTGGTACAATGTGATGACGTACGACTTCTTCGGCGGCTGGGACGCCAAGGGTCCGACGGCACCGCACTCGCCGCTCACCGACTACCCGGGCATCCCGAAGGCGGGCTTCAACTCCGCCGCCGCGATCAACAAGCTGAAGGCCAAGGGCGTGCCGGCCAAGAAGCTGCTGCTCGGCATCGGCTTCTACGGCCGCGGCTGGACCGGCGTCACCCAGAAGGAGCCGGGCGGCACCGCGACCGGCGCCGCGCCCGGCACCTACGAGGCGGGCATCGAGGACTACAAGGTCCTGAAGAACTCCTGCCCGTCCAACGGCACCGTCGCGGGCACCGCGTACGCGCACTGCGGCACGAACTGGTGGTCGTACGACACCCCGGCGACGATCCGCTCCAAGATGACCTGGGCCAAGGACCAGGGTCTCGGCGGCGCCTTCTTCTGGGAGTTCAGCGGCGACACCGCCAATGGCGAGCTGGTGACCGCCATCCGTGACGGTCTGAAGTAACACCGGGCGGCCCGCGGCCACCCACCCCGAACGAAGCCGGGGAGACAGGAACGCCCCCTGTCTCCCCGGCTTCTCCGTGCTGTCCGGCCGCTCGTCGTGGGGGCCGGGCGCGCTGTCGGCCGCGCCCCCCTTCGCGGCGCTCAGGCCACGTTCACCCGCTGGCCGGGAGGCGCCGCCTCCAGCCAGGCGAGGAAACCGGTGAGCGCGTCCTCGCTCATCGCGAGCTCAAGACGTACCCCGCGGTGCAGACAGCCGAGGACGACGGCGTCGGAGAGGAGAGCCAGCTCCTCCTCGCCGTCGGGGGCGCGGCGGTCGACGACCTCGATCGCCGAGCGTTCCAGGATGCGGCGGGGCCGGGGGGCGTAGGAGAAGACGCGGAACCACTCGACGCGGTCCCCGTTGTAGCGGGCGACTCCGTAGCCCCAGCCCTTGCCGGAGGTGTCGGCGCTCTCGTCGGGTTTCGGCGCGTGCCAGCGCAGGCTGCAGTCGAAGGTGCCGCCGGAGCGCTGGATGAGCCGGCGTCGCAGCCCGAAGACGAAGAGTCCCAGCACCACCAGCGCGATCAACACAAGTCCGCACACGAGCGTCACGAGGATCATCGGCACCGACCTCCTCGCCTCAACACGACTTCTCGAAACGGACCAAACAACCGCACCCGAAACTGCACCCGCATCGCCTCAGCCGCGACCCGGTCCGGAGAGCTCCGGACCCGGCCGCGGCTGAGTCACATCACGCCACGCGCTGGGGTCAGCGCGCCGCCACCGCCCGCAGTCGGACGTCGGCGCGCCGCTCGGCGGAGGCGTCCGCCTCCGACTTGGCACGCTCGAACGCCCGCTCCGCACGCTGGACGTCGATCTCGTCGGAGAGCTCGGCGATCTCGGCGAGCAGCGACAGCTTGTTGTCGGCGAACGAGATGAATCCGCCGTGCACCGCGGCGACGACGGTCCCGCCGTCACTGGTGCGGATGGTCACCGGGCCCGACTCCAGCACACCGAGCAGCGGCTGGTGACCGGGCATGACGCCGATGTCGCCGGACGTGGTGCGCGCGACGACCAGGGTGGCCTCACCGGACCAGACACTGCGGTCCGCGGCGACCAGCTCGACATGCAGCTCAGCAGCCAAGGGTGGCTCCTCGGGTCACCACCCGGCGGTTCAGCCGGGTGTTGGGTCAAATTCTAGAGGGCGTAGGAAGAGGGGCGGGACGCGGCCCCGTGCGCGGGGTGCACCCGCCCCTCTCCGGGTGAGTCGGGAGACTCAGGAAACGCCGAGTTCCTTCGCGTTGGCCTTGAGGTCCTCCAGGCCACCGCACATGAAGAACGCCTGCTCGGGGAAGTGGTCGTACTCGCCGTCGCAGATCGCGTTGAAGGCCGCGATCGACTCGTCCAGCGGGACGTCCGAACCGTCGACGCCGGTGAACTGCTTGGCGACGTGCGTGTTCTGCGACAGGAAGCGCTCCACGCGACGGGCGCGGGAGACGACCAGCTTGTCCTCCTCGCCGAGCTCGTCGATGCCGAGAATGGCGATGATGTCCTGGAGGTCCTTGTACTTCTGCAGGATGTTCTTGACCCGCATGGCGGTGTCGTAGTGGTCCTGCGCGATGTACCGCGGGTCCAGGATGCGGGACGTGGAGTCCAGCGGGTCCACGGCCGGGTAGATGCCCTTCTCCGAGATCGGACGGGAGAGCACCGTCGTCGCGTCGAGGTGGGCGAACGTGGTGGCCGGGGCCGGGTCGGTCAGGTCGTCCGCGGGGACGTAGATCGCCTGCATCGAGGTGATCGAGTGACCACGGGTCGAGGTGATGCGCTCCTGGAGGAGACCCATCTCGTCGGCCAGGTTCGGCTGGTAGCCCACCGCGGAGGGCATACGGCCGAGCAGGGTCGAGACCTCGGAACCGGCCTGCGTGAAGCGGAAGATGTTGTCGATGAAGAACAGCACGTCCTGCTTCTGCACATCGCGGAAGTACTCCGCCATGGTCAGACCGGCGAGGGCCACGCGCAGACGGGTGCCCGGGGGCTCGTCCATCTGGCCGAAGACAAGGGCGGTCTTGTCGATGACGCCCGAGTCCGACATCTCCTCGATGAGGTCGTTGCCCTCACGGGTGCGCTCACCGACACCGGCGAACACGGAGACACCGTCGTGGTTGTTGGCGACGCGGTAGATCATCTCCTGGATGAGCACCGTCTTGCCGACACCGGCACCGCCGAACAGACCGATCTTTCCACCCTTGACGTACGGGGTGAGAAGGTCGATGACCTTGACGCCGGTCTCGAACATCTCGGTCTTCGACTCGAGCTCGTCGAAGTTCGGGGCCTTGCGGTGGATGGACCAGCGGTCGCCCGTGTACTGCTCGTCGACGTTCAGGACCTCGCCGAGGGTGTTGAACACCTTGCCCTTGGTGAAGTCACCGACCGGGACGGTGATGCCGTCGCCGGTGTCGGTCACCGGGGCCTGGCGGACCAGGCCGTCGGTGGGCTGCATGGAGATGGCGCGGACCAGGCCGTCACCGAGGTGCTGGGCGACCTCGAGCGTCAGGGTCTTCTTCGCGCCGTCCTGCGCCGGGTCGGCGACCTCGACGTGCAGGGCGTTGTAGATGTCCGGCATCGCGTCGACGGGGAACTCCACGTCGACGACCGGGCCGATGACCCGGGCGACGCGGCCCGTGGCAACGGCCGTCTCAACTGTGGTCGTCATTACTTGTCACTCCCCGCGGTCGCGTCGGCCAGCGCGGACGCGCCACCAACGATCTCGCTGATTTCCTGGGTGATTTCGGCCTGGCGGGCCGCGTTGGCAAGCCGGGACAGATTGTTGATCAGGTCTCCGGCGTTGTCGGTCGCCGACTTCATCGCGCGGCGTGTGGCGGCGTGCTTGGAGGCAGCCGACTGGAGCAGCGCGTTGTAGATGCGGCTCTCGACGTAGCGCGGCAGCAGGGCGTCGAGGACGTCCTCCGCCGACGGCTCGAAGTCGTACAGCGGCAGGATCTCGTCCTTGGCGGACGACTCCTCGGCCACCGCGTCGAGGCTGAGCGGCAGCAGGCGGCTGTCGATGGCCGTCTGCGTCATCATCGAGACGAACTCGGTGTAGACGATGTGGAGCTCGTCCACACCGCCCTCGGCCGTGTCCTTCTCGATGGCCTCGATCAGCGGACCCGCGACCGTCTTGGCGTCCGCGTACTCGGGCTGGTCGGTGAAGCCCGTCCACTGCTGCGCGATCTTGCGCTCGCGGAAGTTGTAGTGGGCGACACCACGGCGACCGACGATGTACGAGTCGACCTCCTTGCCCTCCGCCTCCAGACGCGCGGTCAGCAGCTCCGCGGCCTTGATGGCGTTGGAGTTGAAGGCGCCGGCCAGACCGCGGTCGCTGGTCAGCAGGAGGACGGCGGCTCGCGTCGCCGTCTGTGCCTCCGTCGTCAGCGGGTGCTTGGTGTTCGAGCCGGTTCCCACCGCCGTGACCGCGCGGGTGAGCTCGGTCGCGTACGGCGTGGAGGCCGCCACCTTGCGCTGCGCCTTGACGACGCGCGAGGCGGCGATCATCTCCATCGCCTTGGTGATCTTCTTGGTCGCGGTGACGGATCGGATGCGACGCTTGTAGACCCGGAGCTGGGCTCCCATGAGTCAGGTCCCTTCCTTACGTCACTTGGCAGCGGCCGGAGCGTCCTCGCCGAGAAGCTTCCCGTCCGAGGTCTCGAACTGCTTCTTGAAGTCCGCGACGGCGTCGCCGATGGCCGTGATCGTGTCGTCCGACATCTTGGCGCCCTCCTTGATGGAGGTCATCAGGCCCTGCTCCTTGCGGTGCAGGTAGTCGAGCAGCTCACGCTCGAAGCGGCGGATGTCGACGACCGGCACATCGTCCATCCGGCCGGTGGTGCCGGCCCAGATGGAGACGACCTGGTCCTCGGTGGCCATCGGCTGGTACTGCGCCTGCTTGAGCAACTCGACCATGCGCTGACCGCGCTCCAGCTGCGCCTTCGACGCGGCGTCCAGGTCGGAACCGAAGGCGGCGAACGCCTCCAGCTCACGGAACTGGGCGAGGTCCACGCGCAGTCGTCCGGAGACCTGACGCATCGCCTTGTGCTGAGCGGAACCACCGACTCGGGACACGGAGATACCGACGTTCAGCGCGGGGCGCTGACCGGCGTTGAACAGGTCCGACTCCAGGAAGCACTGGCCGTCGGTGATGGAGATGACGTTGGTCGGGATGAACGCCGAGACGTCGTTGGCCTTCGTCTCGACGATCGGCAGACCGGTCATCGAGCCCGCGCCCATCTCGTCGGAGAGCTTGGCGCAGCGCTCCAGGAGGCGGGAGTGCAGGTAGAAGACGTCACCGGGGTAGGCCTCGCGCCCCGGCGGGCGGCGGAGCAGCAGGGACACGGCGCGGTAGGCGTCGGCCTGCTTCGAGAGGTCGTCGAAGATGATGAGGACGTGCTTGCCCTCGTACATCCACTGCTGGCCGATGGCCGAGCCGGTGTACGGCGCCAGGTACTTGAAGCCGGCCGGGTCGGACGCCGGGGCGGCGACGATGGTCGTGTACTCCAGGGCGCCGGCCTCTTCGAGGGCACCACGCACGGAGGCGATGGTCGAGCCCTTCTGACCGATGGCGACGTAGACGCAGCGAACCTGCTTCTTCGGGTCGCCGGTGCGCCAGTTGTCGCGCTGGTTGATGATCGTGTCGACGGCCAGGGCGGTCTTGCCGGTCTGGCGGTCGCCGATGACCAGCTGACGCTGGCCGCGGCCGATCGGGGTCATGGCGTCGACGGCCTTGTAGCCCGTCTCCATCGGCTCGTGCACCGACTTACGGGCCATGACGCCCGGAGCCTGCAGCTCGAGGGCGCGGCGGCCGGACGTCTCGATCTCGCCGAGGCCGTCGATCGGGTTGCCGAGCGGGTCGACGACGCGGCCGAGGTAGCCCTCGCCCACCGCGACCGAAAGGACCTCGCCGGTGCGCTGCACCGACTGACCCTCCTCGATGCCGCTGAACTCGCCGAGGATGATCGAACCGATCTCGCGCTCTTCCAGGTTCAGCGCGAGACCAAGGGTCCCGTCCTCGAACTTCAGCAGTTCGTTGGCCATGGCCGAGGGCAGGCCCTCGACCTTCGCGATGCCATCGCCGGCCAGGGTGACCGTACCGACCTCCTCGCGCGAGGCCGCGTCCGGCTTGTACGCCTGGACAAAGTTCTCCAGCGCGTCCCGGATCTCCTCCGGCCGGATCGTGAGCTCCGCCATCTGGGTTCCCTGCTCTCCTTGTTGGGCCCGAAGTTTCTTTGGGGGATCTGGGGGCTCCCCCCAGAAACTTTGCATCCTCTGCACGGCCCAACCAGGGCCGTTGTCCTGCATATTGCGTTGTTAGCCCGCCATGCGGCGGTGCGCGTCCTCGATGCGGTCCGCGATGGAGCCGTTGATGACCTCGTCGCCCACCTGCACCCGGATCCCGCCGAGGACCGCGGGGTCCACGTCCAGGTTCAGATGCATCCGGCGGCCGTAGATCTTCGCAAGCGCCGCACCGAGCCGCTCCTTCTGCTGGTCCGCAAGCGGAACAGCCGAGGTGACGACGGCGACCATGCGCTCCCGGCGGTCCGCGGCCAGCTTGGAGAGGGACTCGAGTCCCCCTTCCAGGCTACGTCCACGGGGCGCGGTCACAAGACGCGTGACAAGGCGCTCCGTGGTGGCGTCCGCACGCCCGCCGAGCAGGCTGCGCAGCAGCTCGCTCTTGGCCGCGGCGGACGCGGCACGGTCGGTGAGCGCCGCGCGAAGACCGGTGTTCGAGGCCACGATCCGGCCGAAGCGGAACAGCTCGTCCTCGACGGTGTCCAGCGCGCCCGACTTCTGCGCGGCGGTCAGGTCGGCGAGGTCGGCGAGCTCCTCCAGGGCGTCCACCAGGTCGCGGGGCTGCGACCAGCGGGAGCGCACCAGGCCGGCCACCAGGTCCGCGGTCTCGCCGCCGACCTTGCCGCCGAGCAGCCGCCCGGCCAGCTCCGCCTTGGCCTCGCCGGCCTGCGCCGGGTCGGTCAGGACCCGTCGCAGCGAGACCTCGCGGTGCAGCAGCGCGGTGACCGCGGCCAGCTCGTCGGCCAGCAGCCTCGCGTCGACCGAGGTGTTGTCGGTCAGCGCGTCCAGACGCTCACGGGCGGCGGCAAGGGCCTCGCGGCTGGCTCCGTGCGCGGTCATCGAGTCGCCTCTGCCTTCGCGTCGAGCTCGTCGAGGAAGCGGTCGATCGTGCGGCTCTGGCGGGCGTGCTCCTCAAGGGACTCACCCACCAGCTTGCCGGCCAGTTCGGTGGCCAGCTGGCCCACGTCCTGACGCAGCGACTGCGCGGCGGCCTTGCGGTCGGCCTCGATCTGGGAGTGGCCGGCGGCGACGATCTCCTCGCGCTGACGCTGGCCCTCGGCCCGCATCTCGGCGATGAGCTGAGCGCCCTGCTCCTGCGCCTCCTGGCGCAGCCGCGCGGCCTCGTGGCGGGCCTCGGCGAGCTGAGCCTTGTACTGCTCAAGAACGCTCTGGGCCTCGGTCTGAGCGGCCTCGGCCTTCTCGATACCGCCTTCGATCGCCTCCCGGCGCTCTTCCAGAACCTTGTTGATGTTCGGGAGGAGCTTCTTCCAGAAGAAGAAGAAAACGATGGCGAAGGCGATGGCGCCGACAAGCAGCTCGGGGCCGGGGGGAATGAGCGGGTTCTGCTCTTCCCCGTGCTCGGCCGCCAGCTGAACCAGGTTGGCGATCACATCAGTGCCTTTCGTCGAACGGGACTATTCGTCTGCGGCGATCAGGAGCCGTAGACGAACGGCATGACGATGCCGATGAGGGCGAGCGCCTCACAGAAGGCGAAACCGAGGATCTGGTTGGCACGGATGAGACCGGCAGCTTCGGGCTGACGGGCGAGAGCCTCGGTGCCCTTGCCGAAGACGATGCCGACACCGATGCCGGGGCCGATGGCCGCGAGGCCGTAGCCGATGGAGCCGAGGGCCTTGATGTCACCCTGGAGGGCGGCGAGCTCGAGAGTCGCGGACATGCCGTTACTTCCTTCTCTTTCATGGACCGGTGGGGGTTGGCCACCGGGCGCTTAGGGGGTTCGGGGGTTCTCAGTGGTGCTCGGCGAGAGCGCCCTGGATGTACGAGCAGGCGAGGAGCACGAAGACGTACGCCTGGACTGCCTGCACGAAGAGTTCAAAGCCGATCATGGCGATGGTCATCACGAAGGAGACACCGGCGGCCGGGATCAGCCAGCTGTTGAGCAGGTACCAGGAGGCGACGGTGAACATCACCAGCATCAGGTGACCGGCGAACATGTTGGCGAAGAGCCGGACCGCGTGCGTGAAGGGACGCACCAGCAGGTTCGAGAAGAACTCGATGAACGCGACGAGCCACTTGATCGGGCCGAGCGAGTTGTCGTAGCCGGTGATGTTCTTCCAGCCGCCCACGAAACCGTGGCGCTTGAACGTCAGGGGCACCCAGACGAAGTAGACGATGCCCGCGAGCACGAACGGGTAGGCGATGACCGACGACACCGGGAACTGGGCCAGCGGGATCACCGACCAGATGTTCATGATCCAGATGAAGAAGAACAGGGAGACCATCAGGGGGACGTACTTCTCGCCGTCCTTCTTGCCCATGGTCTCGTAGACGATCCCGCGGCGTACGAAGTCGTAGCCGGCCTCGCCGATCAGCTGCAGCTTGCCGGGGACGAGCTTCGCCCGGCCGAAAGCGGCGTAGAAGAAGGTCACCACCAGCGCCGTCGAGATCAGGGCGAGGAGCATCACCTTGTTGAACTCGAACCCGCCGACTTCGAACATCGGCTTGAAGAGGAACGAGTGCAGGCCCGGGGCCGGGAAGCCACAGCCGTTGTCGGACATGATCCGACAGCTCCAGTTGAAGGCGAGCTCAGTTTGTTCAGCACTCACCGCGGGCTCCTTCGGCGTGAAGCATGGGTACGGCAACCTCGTTGTCGAGTCGGCGCGGCGCGTGGCCGCGGATCGGCACCGGACTGGTGTTTCGGAAGTGTGAGCGGCGTTCAGGCATCGAGCCTCGCGATGGTGCAGGCGTCAGCTCAGATGCCCGCGCCTGCAGTGCCGCAGTTGGAACCGGACGATAGCAGCATCTCGAACGTGCATTTATCCCGGCCCTACCTCTCACGTCGAGGACCCCGACTTCTCCGCCTTCTCACTCTTCGCGGAAGAGGGGGCGGAGGAAGGTTCGGGTTCCGGGTCGACGTAGAAGATCTTGGCCTTCATGTGTGCACGAGCCTGCGACGCCATCCACACGACAGTCGAGACAGCGAGCGCGAGCGCGAAAACCTTCGGGTTGAACAGGGTGGTGTCCTTGAACAGACCCATGAAGAGAAGAAGCAGCAGCAGTTGGGCGACGTAGAGCATCATGCCCATGGCCTGGAACAACTGCGGAAGCGATTTTGCCGTCCGCTGGAGGACGTACACACCGAGCCCCATGAAGGCGACGACCACCGCGGTGCCGATGACAGCGCCGAGCGCTCCCTTGCCGCCGGAGACCACGCCGCTGACAACGGCGATGATCGCGCCGACGGCAGCCGTGGGCACGGCGCACTGCAGGAGATTCCGGGTGTCTTGAGACGGCATGGCGGCAACTCCGCTTACAGACGGGGGCAGGGTGTCGTCATGGACGAGCGTAGACCCGGGCCGAGTGGGGTCCTCGGGCCAAGAGAACCGTCGCACTACGGTCCTTCGGCTCTGTCCCCGGGTCTCGTGAACGGTATCACAAACTATTTGATGAGTCCTTTACCTGGCAGGTGTGCTTGCCGTCACACATGAGGGTGAACCCGCGCGTCTGTGCAAGAAGGCAGGCGACTTGTCTGGTATTGGAGCGTTTTCGGCATCGCGTCAACGCGAGGATTCGGCCTTGCTCCGGTCCAGGGAGCTCGGGCGGGTGCCGACCGCGGTCGCTCCGTTGACGCCCGCTCCCACGGGGCGGCGGGATTCCGTTTCCGGCTGAGCGGCCGCTTCCGCCGCGTACGCCGCCTCCGCCGCGAGAGCCGCCCGCCGGCGCCGGTAGCGCGGTGGCACGAACCCCTCCGCCCAGCCGGGCGTGCGGGGGGTGAAGCGCGGGAGCAGGAGCAGGACCAGGCCGACGGCGCTCAGGGCGACGATCAGGAGCAGGATCCACATGTTCGTGGAGTGCACCGAGTAGGCGACGGTGCCGAAGGCGATCAGGGCCGACCAGAAGTACATGATCAGCACGGCCCGGCTGTGCGAGTGGCCGACTTCGAGCAGGCGGTGGTGCAGATGGCCGCGGTCGGCGGCGAACGGCGACTGGCCCTTCCAGGTGCGGCGCACGATGGCGAGGACCAGGTCGGCGAACGGGATCGCGATGATCGTCAGCGGCATCAGCAGCGGGATGAAGACGGGGAGCATCGCGTGCGTCGCGTCGCGGGTGCCGCCGAGGTTCAGCTTCATCGCGTCCGGGTCGACCTGCCCGGTGATGGAGATGGCTCCCGCGGCCAGCACCAGGCCGATGAGCATCGAGCCCGAGTCGCCCATGAAGATCCTGGCCGGATGCATGTTGTGCGGCAGGAAGCCCAGGCACATGCCCATCAGGATGGCGGCGAAGAGGGTGGCGGGGGCGGCTGCCTCGATCCCGTACCCGTACCAGATGCGGTACGCGTACATGAAGAACGCCGCCGCGGCGATGCACACCATGCCCGCCGCGAGGCCGTCGAGGCCGTCGACGAAGTTGACCGCGTTGATCGTGATGACCACCAGGGCGACGGTGAGCAGCGTGCCCTGCCACTGGGTCAGGGACACCGTCCCCGCGCCCGGGATGGGCAGCCACAGGATCGTCAGGCCCTGCATGACCATCACGCCCGCGGCGATCATCTGGCCGCCGAGCTTGATCAGTGCGTCGATCTCGAACTTGTCGTCCAGGACCCCGATGAGCCAGATCAGCGCGGCGCCGGAGAGCAGCGCGCGCGGCTCGTTCGACTTCGTGAACACCTCGTTGAGGTTCGGCAGGTGGTCGGCGACCAGGAGCCCCGCGCACAGACCGAAGAACATCGCGATTCCGCCGAGCCGGGGTGTCGGTTCCCGGTGCACGTCGCGAGCGCGGATCTCCGGCATGGCACCGGCCACGATCGCGAACTTCCGCACCGGGCCGGTCAGCAGGTAGGTCACCGCGGCCGTGATGCAGAGCGTCAGCAGATATTCACGCACGGGCTTCCCCACAGGTATC
The DNA here is from genome assembly GCF_009755605.1 of Streptomyces typhae. Lineage (GTDB taxonomy): Bacteria > Actinomycetota > Actinomycetes > Streptomycetales > Streptomycetaceae > Streptomyces > Streptomyces typhae. The sequence goes on along the minus strand of NZ_WPNZ01000029.1, from coordinate 21,974 downwards.
GCTGGCCATCTCAGCACCACACCCTAGCTTCGCGTGCATAAGCTTGGGGACGTCTGGGTAGCGACGATCGTTGCACAGGTGCGCTACGACGCCGCCGCGCCCGGTGTCCCCACCGTTGGATACGGCGGAAACCGGCCCGCCAGTTCCCGCACCGCGTCCCTGACTCCGTCCTCCTCACGGACGGCCCCCGCGAACAGTGCCGCGATCCGCGCCATTTCACCCTCCCGCATGCCCTGTGTGGTGACGGCCGCCGTCCCGAACCTGAGTCCGCGGCCGTCGCCGCCCGGCAGCGCGCAGGTGTCGAGGACCAGGCCCGCCGCGGCCAGGCGGCCCCGGGCGACGGCGGCCGGTACGCCGTGCGGGGCGGGGTCGGCGAGGATCAGATGGGTGTCCGTGCCGCCGGTGCTCGGGGCGAAGCCCTCGGCGGCGAGCGCCTGTGCCAACACCCTTGCGTTCGCAACGACTTGATGCGCGTACGCGGTGAACGCCGGTGTCGCCGCCTCGCCGAACGCCACCGCCTTGGCGGCGATCGTGTGCATCTGGGCGCCGCCCTGCGTGAACGGGAAGACCGCCCGGTCCACCCGCTCCGCCAGCTCGCCGCGGCACAGGATCATGCCGCCGCGGGGGCCGCGCAGGACCTTGTGGGTGGTGGCGCACACGACGTCCGCGTACGGCACCGGGCTGGGGGCCGCGCCGCCCGCGACCAGGCCCATGGGGTGGGCGGCGTCCGCGATCAGATAGGCGCCCGCCTCGTCCGCCGCGGCCCGGAACGCCGCGTAGTCGATGTGCCGCGGATAGGCGATGGAGCCGCACACGACCGCCTTCGGGCGGTGGGCGCGGGCCAGGGCCCGCACCTGCTCGTAGTCGATCAGGCCGGTCTCCGGGTCGAGGCCGTACCCGACGAAGTCGAACCAGCGCCCGGAGAAGTTCGCCGGGGAGCCGTGCGTGAGGTGTCCGCCGTACGGGAGCCCCATCGCCAGGACCGTGTCCCCCGGGCGCAGCAGGGCCGCGTAGGCCGCCAGGACGGCGGAGGAGCCCGAGTGGGACTGGACGTTCGCGTGGTCGGCGCCGAAGAGGGCCTTGGCGCGGTCCGTGGCGATGCGCTCCGCGACGTCCACCAGCTCGCAGCCGCCGTGGTGGCGGGCTCCCGGGTAGCCCTCGGCGTACTTGTTCGCCAGCGGGGAGCCCAGGGCCGTCAGGACGGCCCTGGAGGTGTAGTTCTCGGCCGCGATCAGCTGCAGGGTGCTCGACTGGCGGTCGAGCTCGCCGAGGAGCACTTCCGCCAGTTCCGGGTCCTGGCGGCGCAACGCGGTGTACGCCGCCGGGTCGGCGGCGCGTCCAGCCTCGGCCGTCGTCATCCTCCCAATGTAGGCCGGGGGTCGGCTTGCCGCCCGGTGGGCGGTGCCGGGGCTCCGCCCCTGGACCCCCGTATCGGCGCTCCGCGCCTCGTCCTCAAACGCCGGACGGGCTGAAACTTCGGCGCGCGCCAGAACTCTGCCGCACCGGCGAACTGGGGCGCCCCCACGAAGAACTACGCCCGCGCCGCCGGCACCCCCGTCAGCGCCGTCACCACCGGCTCGAGGGCCTGCTGGATCTCGCCGCCGACGGAGCGGAAGAAGGGCAGCGGCGCCCCGTAGGGGTCGTACACCTCGTCGGCCTCCGCGCTGGGGGCGAGCAGCCACCCGCGCAGCGCGGCGGCGGCCCGCACCAGGGCGCGGGCCCGCTCGACGACGCCGTCGGTCCCGTCGGGGTCGGGCAGTGTGGCCGGATCTATCGCCCGGACGAGGCGTGTGAACTCCTTCAGGGTGAAGGTGCGCAGGCCGGCCGAGTGCCCCATGGAGATGACCTGCGCGCGGTGGTCCCGCGTCGCGGTCAGGACGAGGTCGGCCCGGATGACGTGGTCGTCGAGGAGCTCACGGCCGGTGAAGCCGGAGGCGTCCGCGCCGAAGTCGGCGAGGACGGTCTCGGCGTTGGTCTCCATCGGGGCGCCCTCGTGCCCCCAGGTGCCCGCGCTCTCCACGATCAGACCGCCCGTGAGGGGGTCGCCGAGGCGGTCGGCGAGGGCATGTCTGGTCAGCCGCTCGGTGATGGGCGAGCGGCAGACGTTGCCGGTGCTGACGTGGAGGATGCGGAAGCCGCCGGGTGTACCGGCGCTTCCCGGGGCACCGAAGACCACAGAGGGCTCGGTACGGCCCGCTATGCCACGCCCCGTCTCAGGGGCCCTCAATTGGCCACCTCGAGGTCGGGTACCACCTTGCGGAGCTCGTCGGCGTCGAGCGCGCCCGCCCGGAGCAGGACGGGGACCTTGCCGGTCACGTCCACGATCGAGGAGGGCACGATGCCGGGCGTGGGGCCGCCGTCCAGGTACACGGAGACGGAGTCGCCGAGCATCTCCTGGGCCGCGTCGCAGTCCTCCGGCGCCGGGTGCCCGGTGAGGTTGGCGGAGGACACGGCCATCGGCCCGAACTCGGTGAGGAGCTCGATGGCGACCGGGTGCAGCGGCATCCGGATGGCGACCGTGCCCCGGGTGTCACCGAGGTCCCACTGGAGCGAGGGCTGCTGCCGGGCGACCAGCGTGAGGGCCCCGGGCCAGAAGGCGTCCACGAGCTCCCAGGCGGACTCGGAGAAGTCCGTGACGAGGCCGTGCAGCGTGTTCGGGGAGCCGATGAGGACGGGCGTCGGCATGGACCGGCCGCGGCCCTTGGCGTCGAGCAGGTCGGCGACCGCCTCGGCGCTGAACGCGTCGGCGCCGATCCCGTACACGGTGTCGGTGGGCAGCACGACCAGTTCGCCACGGCGGACGGCGGACGCGGCCTCGCGCAGACCGGTCGTACGGTCGGTCGCGTCGTTGGTGTCGTATCGCCGTGCCATCTAGCGGGCCTCCTCGTACACGTACGTCTCGTCGGCGTACATCACGTACATCGTCGTCTTCGTCGCCATGGTCGTCACGGCAGCGCCTTGCGGGCGGTCGCGAACCGCGGCCGGTTGTTCAGGTCGGGGTGGTCGGCCGCATCCGCCCAGCCCCGCTCCTCGGTGAAGATCCACGGCACCAGGCCGCCCTGGGTGTCCGCGTGCTCCACCACCACGACCCCGCCCGGCCGGAGCAGCCGGTGCGCGGTGCGCTCGATGGAGCGGATCAGGTCGAGGCCGTCCTCGCCGGAGAACAGGGCGAGTTCGGGATCGTAGTCGCGGGCCTCCGGCGCAACGTACTCCCATTCCGTCAAAGGGATGTACGGGGGGTTGGAGATGACGAGGTCGACCTGGCCGTCGAGTTCGGGGAACGCGTCGCGCGCGTCGCCCTGGCGCAGCTCGACCCGGGACCCCTCGACGTTCTTCCGCGTCCACTTCAGGGCGTCCGCGGACAGCTCCACGGCGTGCACGCGCGAGCGCGGCACCTCCTGCGCCATGGCGAGCGCGATGGCGCCCGAACCGGTGCACAGGTCGACGATCAGCGGCTCGACGACGTCCATCGCGCGGACCGCGTCTATGGCCCAGCCGACGACCGACTCGGTCTCCGGGCGCGGCACGAAGACACCGGGGCCGACCTGGAGCTCCAGATAGCGGAAGAAGGCACGCCCGGTGATGTGCTGGAGCGGCTCGCGCGCCTCGCGGCGCGCGATCGTCTCCCAGTAGCGGGCGTCGAAGTCGGCGTCCTTGACGGAGTGCAGCTCGCCCCGCTTCACGCCGTGCACGAAGGCGGCGAGTTCCTCCGCGTCGTTGCGCGGCGAGGGCACGCCGGCGTCGGCCAGCCGCTGGGTGGCCTGGGCCACTTCCGCGAGCAGCAGGTTCACGCTGTCCTCCGGGGCGTCGTACGGGTCTTGTGCGGGGCGTCAGGCGGCGGCGAGCTTCGCGGCGGAGTCCGCGTCGACGCAGGCCTGGATGACCGCGTCGAGTTCGCCGTCGAGCACCTGGTCCAAGTTGTACGCCTTGAAGCCGACACGGTGGTCGGAGATGCGGTTCTCCGGGAAGTTGTACGTCCGGATCTTCTCGGAGCGGTCGACGGTGCGGACCTGGCTGCGCCGGGCGTCCGCCGCCTCCTTCTCCGCCTCCTCCTGCGCCGCGGCGAGCAGCCTGGAGCGCAGGATACGCATCGCCTGCTCCTTGTTCTGGAGCTGGCTCTTCTCGTTCTGGCAGGAGGCGACTACGCCGGTGGGGACGTGGGTGATGCGGACGGCGGAGTCCGTGGTGTTGACGGACTGCCCGCCGGGCCCCGAGGAGCGGTAGACGTCGATCCGCAGGTCGTTCGGGTTGATCTCGACGTCGATCTCCTCGGCCTCCGGCGTCACCAGGACACCGGCCGCGGAGGTGTGGATGCGGCCCTGGGACTCGGTGGCCGGAACCCGCTGCACGCGGTGCACGCCGCCCTCGTACTTCAGGCGCGCCCAGACGCCCTGGCCGGGCTCGGTGGCGCCCTGGCCGCCCTTGGTCTTCACGGCGACCTGGACGTCCTTGTAGCCGCCCAGCTCGGACTCGGTGGCGTCGATGATCTCGGTCTTCCAGCCGACGCGCTCGGCGTAGCGCAGATACATGCGCAGCAGGTCGCCGGCGAACAGCGCGGACTCGTCGCCGCCCGCACCTGCCTTGACCTCCAGGATGACGTCCTTGTCGTCGCTCGGGTCGCGCGGGACGAGCAGCAGGCGCAGCTTCTCGGTGACCTCGTCGCGCTGCTTGTCGAGCTCCTTGACCTCGGCGGCGAAGTCCGGATCGTCCGCGGCGAACTCACGCGCCGTCTCGATGTCGTCGCCGAGGCGCTTGTAGGTGCGGTATGTCGAGACGATCGGCGTCAGCTCGGCATAGCGCTTGTTGAGCTTGCGCGCGTTGGCCTGATCGGCGTGGACCGAAGGGTCGGCGAGCTTCTTCTCCAGGTCGGCGTGCTCGCCGACCAGTTCCTCGACCGCCTCGAACATCGGGGGCTCCTGCTCCTGTGTGTCTTCGTGAAGGGGCTGCGGGACGGCAAACGCCGGTCCCGGCCGCCCGGTGCGGGGCGGCCGGAGACCGGCGCGGATGGCTCGCTACTTCTTGGCGGAGCCGGCAGCCTTGCCGAAGCGGGCCTCGAAGCGGGCCACACGGCCACCGGTGTCGAGGATCTTCTGCTTGCCCGTGTAGAACGGGTGGCACTCGGAGCAGACCTCGGCGCGGATGCTGCCGCCGGAGATCGTGCTGCGGGTGGTGAACGACGCGCCACAGGTGCAGCTGACCTGCGTCTCGACGTACTCGGGGTGGATGTCGCGCTTCAAGGTGTCTCCTAGTTTCGGGAGGGCACCGGGTCGCAGGCGCGGGATGCGGATGCGTGAACCGGGGCCGACGTACCAGTCTGCCAGGACTGGTCGCATCTGCCCAAACCGGGGTCGGGCCGGAAGTATTCCCGGCCCTGCCCGGCGGGGCTCCGGCGCGCCGGAGCGGGGTCCGGCGCCGGTGCGGCGGTGAGCCGCCGGTGCGGGAGTCAGTCGCTGGTGACGACCTCGCCCGCGTTGCCCTTGTCGCCGGCCGACTTCTCGGTGGCGGACTTCGGGATCGGCCGGTCCTCGCGGAGAGCGTCCCAGACCTGCTGGTCGGCCTCCTCCAGGGGCAGTACGCGGTTGGGGTCGGCAGGGTCGTACTGGATGGGCAGCGTGACCATCTTCATGTCGCCGGAGCCGATGCCCTTGAGGCCGCCCGCGAAGCCGTACAGGTCCTTGACCGAGTCCAGTTCGGAGTCGGTGGTGATGGCACTGGTCGCGGAGTCGGCGAGGTCGTACAGCTTCTTCGGGTTGCCGAACAGGTCGACGTCCTTGACCTGGTTCATGAGGGCCTTGATGAAGGCCTGCTGGAGCTGGATGCGGCCGAGGTCGCTGCCGTCCCCGACGCCGTGCCGGGTGCGGACGAGACCGAGGGCCTGCTCACCGGAGAGCTGGTGGGTGCCGGCCTCCAGGTCGAGGTGGCTGTCCTTGTCGTGGATGGCCTTCTTGGAGGTGATCTCCACACCGCCGAGGGTGTCGATGAGCTTCTTGAAGCCCGTGAAGTCGACTTCCACATAGTGGTCCATGCGGATGCCGGACATCTTCTCGACGGTCTTGACGGCACAGGCCGGGCCGCCCACCTCGTACGCCGTGTTGAACATCTGTCGCTGCCCGCCCCGGTCGGTGCCGCCGTCCTTGGCGGGGCACTCGGGCCGGGTGATGAGGGTGTCGCGGGGTATGGAGACCACGCTGGCCTTCTTGTGGCCCTTGTACACGTGCACGATCATCGCCGTGTCCGAGCGGGCGGCGCCCTCGTCCTTGCCGTACTTGGAGTTCTTGCCGGAACGCGAGTCGGAGCCGAGGACGAGGATGTCCTGGGAGCCGTTGTCGACGTTCGCCGGGCGGTCCGTGCCGAGGGCGGCGTTGATGTCCACGCCCTTGATGTTGCCGTTGAGCTTGAAATAGACGTAGCCGAGGCCGGTCCCCCCGAGGACGGCCACACCCGCGGCGGTCCAGGCCGTGATGACGAGCGCCTTCTTGCGCTTGCTGCGCGGCTTGCGACGACGGCCGCGCCTGCCGCGCCTCGGCGCGTCGGCGGCCCTGCTCTCGTCAGTCATGCGCTCCTCAGTCCTGGTCGGTCGGGTACCCCCTGCTTTCAGGGTCAGGCGTGGCTTTCCGTCACTTGTCAGACGTGAAATCCGAAAGAAGGGTTGCATAGCACTCTGTGTGCGCCCCGGGTACCGACCACTACGCTCTGTGCGGGCCGTCTAGTACTTTTGGCCCCCCACCTGCACTTTCATACAGCGCAGCGCTACCGCCAGTGACGGCGGGCGAGTCTTCTCTGTGTGGGCAAGGTCTCTACAAACGGAAGGGGCCGGTCCCGTCGTCAGACGGGACCGGCCCCTTCCGCTCACCTGCACGAGGCGCAGGCGCCAGATCAGTCGTTGCCGTTGCCCGGCGTCGGCGTGGTCTTCTGGATCTGGAGCAGGAACTCGGCGTTCGACTTCGTCTGCTTCATCTTGTCGAGCAGGAGCTCGATGGCCTGCTGCTGGTCGAGCGCGTGCAGCACACGGCGCAGCTTCCAGGTGATGGCCAGCTCGTCGCTGCCGAGCAGGATCTCTTCCTTGCGGGTGCCGGACGCGTCGACGTCCACCGCCGGGAAGATGCGCTTGTCGGCGAGCTTCCGGTCGAGCTTGAGCTCGGCGTTGCCGGTGCCCTTGAACTCCTCGAAGATGACCTCGTCCATGCGCGAGCCGGTGTCCACGAGCGCCGTCGCGAGGATGGTCAGCGAGCCGCCGTCCTCGATGTTGCGCGCGGCGCCGAAGAAGCGCTTGGGCGGGTACAGCGCGGTCGAGTCGACACCACCGGAGAGGATGCGCCCGGACGCCGGCGCCGCCAGGTTGTAGGCGCGGCCCAGACGGGTGATGGAGTCGAGCAGGACGACCACGTCGTGACCCAGCTCCACCAGGCGCTTGGCGCGCTCGATGGCGAGCTCGGCGACCGTGGTGTGGTCCTCGGCGGGACGGTCGAAGGTCGAGGAGATGACCTCGCCCTTCACCGACCGCTGCATGTCGGTGACCTCTTCCGGACGCTCGTCGACCAGGACGACCATCAGGTGGCACTCGGGGTTGTTGTGCGTGATCGCGTTGGCGATCGCCTGCATGATCATGGTCTTGCCGGTCTTCGGCGGGGCCACGATCAGACCGCGCTGGCCCTTACCGATCGGCGCGACGAGGTCGATGATGCGGGTGGTGAGCACGCCCGGGTCGGTCTCCAGACGGAGCCTGTCCTGCGGGTAGAGGGGCGTCAGCTTGTTGAACTCCGGCCGCCCGCGCCCGGATTCGGGCGCCATGCCGTTCTGCGAGTCCAGGCGGACGAGCGCGTTGAACTTCTCGCGGCGCTCGCCGTCCTTGGGCTGGCGCACCGCGCCGGTGACGTGGTCGCCCTTGCGCAGGCCGTTCTTGCGGACCTGGGCCAGCGAGACGTAGACGTCGTTCGGGCCGGGGAGGTAGCCCGACGTACGGATGAACGCGTAGTTGTCGAGGATGTCCAGGATGCCCGCGACCGGGATCAGGACGTCGTCCTCGGACACCTGCGGCTCGCCCGCGAAGTCGTCGCGGCCGCGGCGTCCGCGGCGGTCGCGGTACCGGCCCCGACGGCCGCGGCGGCCACTGCCGTCGTCGTCGAAGTCGTCCTGCGGGCCGTTGTCGCGCTGCTGCCGGTCCTGGCGGCCGCCCTGCTCCTTGCGGTTGCCGCCGCCCTGCTGGTCGTCGCCCTTGTTGCCGCGGCGGTCACGGTCGCGCTCGCGGTCACGGCCGCGGCCCTGCCGGTCACGGCGGCCCTGGCGGCCCTCGCCGCCGTCCGAGTCGCCCTTGTCGCCGCGGTCGCCGCGGTCGTTCTTCTCGGCCTTGTCGGCCTGCTCCGTCCGGGTGTCGGCCACCTTGGTGTCGCCCTGGGCCTTGGCCTCGGCGGTCACGGTCTCGGGGCTGCCGGCCTCGGCGGTGACGCGGCGCCGGCCGCGGCTGCCGGACTTGTCGTCGAGGGGGGCACTTCCCTGTTCGAGCGGAGCGGAGAGCTTGGGGGCCGGCTGGCCGGGGATGTCGATCTGCTGCTGGGCGGCCTTGGGCTGCTCGGCCGGGGCCTCCTCGGCCTTGGCGGGCTTGGTCGCGGCGGCCTTGTCGGCACTGTCGCCGGTGCGCGCCCGCGAGGTGGCGCGGCGCTTCGGCTTGGCCTCGGCGTCCGCGGCGGCCGGGGCGCTCTTGGCCGGGGCGCCGCCCGCGGCCTGCGCCTCCTTGATGACCTCGATCAGCTGGCTCTTGCGCATCCGCGCGGTGCCCTTGATTCCGAGGCCCGATGCGACCTGCTGCAGTTCGGCCAGCACCATGCCCTCGAGGCCGGTGCCGCGGCGCCGCCGGGACCCGGCCGAAGCACCGGTGGCAGGCGCCGCAGAGGCGTCCGTGGCGGGCGTGTCGGCAGTCACGCCCATCAGATCGGTGGTGTCGCTCACGAAGGGTCCTTCCCTGGAGCGGACGTCGGCCTGTCTGGCTCGGCGACCGGTTGTGCTGTCCGGCGATCCTTGGTGTGTGGACCGTGCCGGGGCGGTGGTCCGCCAACGCGGCGGAAGAATTCACAGATGTGGCGTTTCCCGATGCCGGGCCACTGAGGTGCGGTGGTCACTCGGCTCGGTCACGCCGGTTCCGGAGCGTGCTCGGCACCGCTCAGTGCGATGCACAGAGCAGTTTGGGAGGCTCCCGGAAGGATGGATGTCCCGGACGGGGACACAAAGCACCTCGCCATGGTGGGGTCGGGTGCAGACTTGAGGTTAACACTACCGGATCCAACAAACATTCCCCCTCTCCAAATCCGGACACCGCGTGTGCCGCCGCCCGTCAGGGCGCCAGCGGCAGCACGCTCGCGCCGGTGGCGTCGAGCGCCAGACGATTGGCCGCCCAGCCCTCCCCCGCCAGTCGTGCGACCTTGTCGGCCGCACTGTCCTCGGCCAGCGCGAGGACCGTGGGCCCCGCGCCGGAGATCACCGCGGGCACGCCGTCGGCGCGCAGGCGCTCCACCAGGGCGGCGCTCTCCGGCATGGCGGGGGCGCGGTACTCCTGGTGCAGGCGGTCCTCGGTGGCGGGCAGCAGCAGCTCGGGGCGCCTGGTCAGGGCCTCGACGAGCAGGGCCGCCCGGCCCGCGTTGGCGGCCGCGTCCACGTGCGGGACGGTGCGCGGCAGCAGTCCGCGGGCGGTTTCGGTGAGCACGGGCTTTCCGGGGACGAAAACCACCGGAACGATGGAATCAGCGGGATCCATCCTGATGGCGCGGGCAGCGGAGCCGTCCATCCAGGAGAGCGTGAAACCGCCGAGCAGACAGGCCGCGACATTGTCGGGGTGGCCCTCGATCTCGGTGGCGAGCTCCAGGAGCGCCGTGTCGTCGAGCTTGCTGTCGCCGCCTATGGTGACCGCGCGGGCGGCGACGATGCCGGCGCAGATGGCGGCGGACGAGGAGCCGAGGCCGCGGCCGTGCGGGATGCGGTTGGCGCAGACGATCTCCAGGCCGCGCGGCTGACCGCCGAGCAGGTCGAAGGCGGTGCGCAGGGACCGCACGAGCAGATGCGACTCGTCGCGGGGCAGGGAGTCGCTGCCCTCACCCGCGATGTCGACATGCAGCCCGGAGTCGGAGACGCGGACCACCACATCGTCGTAGAGCCCGAGGGACAAGCCGAGGGCGTCGAAGCCCGGCCCCAGGTTTGCGCTGGTGGCGGGCGTGCGCACCCTGACGGCGGCGGCGCGGAACGCGGGACCGGCCATCGCTCGATGACTCTCCTTGAGCTGCGATGTGTGGAGGACTTGCCGCCTCGGCCGACGCTCGTCCGGCGAGGGACAGCACCCCGGGGCCGCCTCTGCGGGCGGCACCGTGGCATATGCGGCGGCATATGCGTCGGGGTGGGTTCACCACAGCCTATCGAAGGAAGGTTCTGTGGCGACATAGGGCGCACAGGAGGCGCACGATGCGTGTCGCGAGCCCCCTGTGCCACCCCTGTACGGAGTTGCGAGGTTTGCGTGTTACGCCAGGCCCAGGCGCTCCGCCGCGGCGGCCGCGTCGACCGGGACCGTGACCGGCTGCGGGGCGCCCGCGACGGCCCAGTCCGGGTCCTTCAGGCCGTTGCCGGTGACCGTGCAGACGATGCGCTGGCCCCTGTCGACCTTGCCCTGCTCGGCGGCCTTCAGCAGGCCCGCCACCGACGCGGCGGACGCGGGCTCGACGAAGACGCCCTCCTGCGCGGCCAACAGCTTGTAGGCGCGCAGGATCTCACGGTCCGTCACCTCGTCGATGAAGCCGTCCGACTCGTCCCGCGCGGCGAGCGCGTGCTGCCACGACGCGGGGTTGCCGATGCGAATCGCGGTGGCGATCGTCGAGGGGTCCTTGACGATCTCGCCGCGCACGATGGGCGCGGAGCCGGAGGCCTGGAAGCCCCACATCCGCGGCGTGCGCGTCGACACCGAGTCGGCCGCGTACTCCTTGTAGCCCTTCCAGTAGGCCGTGATGTTGCCCGCGTTGCCGACCGGCAGGACATGGATGTCGGGCGCGTCGCCGAGGGCGTCCACGATCTCGAAGGACGCCGTCTTCTGGCCCTCGATCCGGAACGGGTTGACCGAGTTGACCAGCGCCACCGGGTAGTTCTCGGAGAGGCCGCGGGCCAGGTTCAGGCAGTCGTCGAAGTTGCCGTCCACCTGGAGGATCTTCGAGCCGTAGACGAGCGCCTGGCCCATCTTGCCGAGGGCGATCTTGCCCTGCGGCACCAGGACGGCGCAGACCATCCCGGCGCGTACGGCGTAGGCCGCGGCGGACGCCGACGTGTTGCCGGTGGAGGCGCAGATGACGGCCTGCGCGCCCTCCTCCTTGGCCTTGGTGATCGCCATGGTCATGCCGCGGTCCTTGAAGGACCCCGTCGGGTTCGCGCCCTCGACCTTGAGGTGGACCTCGCACCCGGTGCGCTCGGAGAGCACCGTCGCGGGCACGAGCGGCGTACCGCCCTCGCGGAGCGTGACGACCGGCGTGGTGCCGGAGACCGGGAGGCGGTCCCGGTACTCCTCGATGATTCCGCGCCACTGGTGGGTCATTGCTGCTTACTCCCCTTCAACCCGCATGATGCTGGCGACACCGCGCACGGTGTCGAGTCGGCGCAACGCCTCGACGGTGCCGGTGAGGGCGGCGTCGGGCGCACGGTGGGTGACGACGACGAGGGAGGCCTCGCCGTCCTTGCCCGTCTGACGGACCGTATCGATCGATACGCCGTGCTCGGCGAAGACCGTCGCGACCTGGGCGAGCACGCCCGGCTTGTCGGCCACGTCGAGGCTGATGTGGTACCGCGTGACGACCGCGCCCATGGAGCTCACGGGCAGCCGCGTGTACGCGGAGTCGCCGGGTCCGGTGGCCTCGCCGAGCTTGTTGCGACAGACCGCGACGAGGTCGCCGAGGACGGCGGACGCGGTGGGCGCGCCGCCCGCGCCGGGCCCGTAGAACATCAGCTGTCCCGCGGCCTCGGCCTCCACGAAGACGGCGTTGTACGCCTCGCGGACGCTCGCCAGCGGGTGGCTGAGCGGGATCATCGCGGGGTGCACGCGCGCGGTGACGGACTCGCCGTCGGCGGCCCGCTCGCAGATGGCGAGCAGCTTGATCGTGCAGCCCATGCGCTTCGCGGACGCGAAGTCGGCGGCGGTGACCTCGGTCATGCCCTCGCGGTAGACGTCGTCGAGGCGCACCCGGGTGTGGAAGGCGATACCGGCGAGGATCGCGGCCTTCGCGGCCGCGTCGAAGCCCTCCACGTCGGCCGTCGGGTCGGCCTCCGCGTAGCCGAGGGCGGTGGCCTCGTCGAGGGCCTCCTGGTAACCCGCGCCGGTGGAGTCCATCTTGTCCAGGATGAAGTTCGTCGTCCCGTTCACGATGCCGAGGACGCGGTTCACCTTGTCGCCGGCGAGGGACTCGCGCAGCGGCCTGATCAGCGGGATCGCGCCGGCGACGGCGGCCTCGTAGTAGAGGTCGCGGCCGTGCTGCTCGGCCGCGGCGTGCAGGGCCTCGCCGTCCTGGGCGATGAGCGCCTTGTTCGCGGAGACCACGGAGGCGCCGTGCTCGAACGCGGTGGTGATGAGGGTCCTTGCGGGCTCGATGCCGCCGATGACCTCGACGACCACGTCGATGTCACCGCGTTTGACCAGCGCGGTCGCGTCCGTCGTCACCAGGGCCTGGTCGATGCCCGCGCGCACCTTGGAGGGGCGGCGGACGGCGACCCCGGCGAGCTCCACCGGGGCGCCGATCCTGGCCGCGAGGTCTTCGGAGTGCGTCGTCATGATGCGCGCCACCTCTGAGCCGACAACCCCACAGCCCAGCAGCGCCACCTTCAGCGGACGCGTACGCATCATCCGACCTCGTTTCCTTCTCCAAGTACGGTGGGTCCAGTCTCACCCACCCAAACGGTGTTTCTGACCATAGTCCGGATCGTGAGACATTCGTTCCACGAACCGATTCAGCTGTGCCGGGGCGCGCCGGGATGTGCCGGAAGTCACCCGACGTCGAGCCGCAGCAGATCCTCTTCCGTCTCGCGCCGCACGATGACGCGGCCCGCGCCCTCCCTGACCGCCACGACCGGGGGCCGGAGCGCGTGGTTGTAGTTGCTGGCCATCGAACGGCAGTAGGCGCCGGTCGCGGGTACGGCGATCAGGTCGCCCGGCGCGAGGTCGGCGGGCAGGAAGGCGTCGCGCACGACGATGTCGCCGCTCTCGCAGTGCTTGCCGACCACGCGGACGAGCATCGGCTCGGCGTCGGAGGAGCGCGAGACCAGGGCGACGCTGTACTCGGCGTCGTAGAGCGCCGTACGGATGTTGTCGGACATGCCGCCGTCCACCGAGACGTACGTACGCAGTCCTTCGAGCGGCTTGATGGTCCCCACTTCGTACAGTGTGAAGGCCGTCGGGCCGACGATGGCGCGGCCCGGCTCGACCGAGATGCGCGGCACCGCGAGCCCGGCCGCAGCGCACTCGCGCGTGACGATGTCGTTCAGTGCCTCGGCGATCTCGTGCGGTTCCCGCGGGTCGTCGGCCGAGGTGTACGCGATGCCGAGGCCGCCGCCGAGGTCGATCTCGGGGAGTTCGACGCCGTGCTCGTCGCGGATCTCGGCGAGCAGGGACACCACGCGGCGCGCGGCGACCTCGAAGCCCGCCGTGTCGAAGATCTGCGATCCGATGTGGCTGTGGATGCCGACGAGCTCGAGACCGTCGAGCTTCAGCGCCCGCCGCACGGCTTCGGCGGCCTCTCCCCCGGCGAGCGCGATGCCGAACTTCTGGTCCTCGTGCGCGGTGGCGATGAACTCGTGGGTGTGCGCCTCGACGCCTACCGTCACCCGGATCTGTACGCGCTGCCGCGTGCCGAGCCGGTCGGCGATGTGGGCGACCCGCACGATCTCCTGGAAGGAGTCGAGCACGATGTGGCCGACGCCCGCGGCCACCGCGCGCTCGATCTCTTCCGGCGTCTTGTTGTTGCCGTGGAAGGCGATGCGCTCGGCGGGCATGCCCGCGTCCAGGGCGGTCGTCAGCTCGCCGCCCGAGCACACGTCGAGGTTGAGGCCCTCCTCGTGCAGCCAGCGCACGACGGCCCGGGACAGGAAGGCCTTGCCCGCGTAGAAGACGTCGGCGTCGGCGCCGAAGGCGTCGCGCCATGCCCGGCAGCGGGCCCGGAAGTCCTCCTCGTCGAGGAAGTAGGCGGGCGTGCCGAACTCCTCGGCGAGCCGGGAGACTTCCATACCGCCGACGGTGACCTTGCCGTCGGGTGTCCGGGTGACGGTCCGGGACCAGACCTTGGGGTCGAGGGCGTTGAGGTCGGTGGGCGGAGCGGTGTAGTGGCCCTCGGGGAGGACGTCACCGTGGCGGGGTCCTGCGGGGTGGGCGGAACGGCTCATGGCTCTTCTGACTCTTCTCGTCTCACAAGTGTGCGGGCGCGCTGATGCCGAGCAGGGACAGGCCGCCGGCGAGCACCGTCCCGGCGGCTTCGGCGAGCGCGAGCCGGGCGCGATGGGCGGCCGAGGGTTTCTCGTCGCCGAGCGGCAGCACGGTGTGCGCCTGCGCGAGGAACGCGTCGGCGATCCGGACGAGATGCCGGGTCAGGCGGTCCGGGGCGTGCCGGTGGGCGGCGGTGGCCAGGACGGTGGGGTGGTCGCCCAGGGCGGAGAGGAGGGGGTGCACGGGAGCGTCCGCGGCCGCGTGGGCGGCGGTGTCCGGGCCCAGGGGGCCGGGGGTCGCGGTGAAGCCCAGGTCGGCGGCGTTGCGGGTGAGGGCGCGGGTGCGGGCGTGGGCGTAGCGGACGCGGAACAGGGGGTTCGACTCGCGCTGGGCGAGGTGTTCGTCGCCGGTGCGGGGGCGGTCGTGCGGCGCCGGGTGCAGCAGGGCCCAGCGGGCGGCGTCGCGGCCGAGGGCGAGGGGGTCCGGAGAGCCGGGGGCCGGGACGGGGCGCAGCGTGGTCAGGGGGGCCGGGGGCTCGCCGTGTCCGTCCACGCGGATGCCGAGGATGTCCTGCCAGGCCTTGGCGGGGGCGGCGGCGCAGGTGACGCGGACGCGGACGCCCTGGAAGCGGAGCAGGCGGCGGGTGGCGTCGGCGACGACCAGGGCCCGCGGGTCGTACGGGGTGTGCAGCTGGGCGAGGGCGCCGGTGTCCGCGGCGGCGTGGCCGTAGCGCTCGCCGTCGTCCCGGATGCGCCGTACGAGGCCTGCTCCGCCGTCGTCGTCGAGGGTGATGCTGAGGAAGCCGGGTCCGGTGACGTCGGTGCGGGCGATGCCGGGCTCGGCGGCCAGGCGGGCCGAGAGGATCTCGGCGATGCCGAGGGGCGGTGCGCCGGCCTCGCGGGCGATGCGGAGGGCGAGGTTCGTGGCGTAGTCGCCGGTGCCGCCGGGGCGGGGGCGCTCGATGTGGGCGCGCTCCGGGACACGGGCTGTGAGCTCTCCGGCGTCCACCGCACGGCGCAGGGCGCGCAGTGCGGTGCGGGAGAGCTCTTCGGGGGTCACGGGACAAGGGTATGGGAGGGCGGGGGTGCGCTGCTCTGGGGTTTCGGACCTGGGGGTGGGCCAGGGCCCTCGACGGGTGCGCTGCTCAGGGGTTTCCGACCAGGGGGTGGGCCGGGACCTTCGACGGGTGCGCTGCCGGGGCTGACGGACAGGGGGCCGACGGACAGGGGCGGGGCCGACGGACAGGGGCCGGGGCCCGACGGTCTACGGGTGGCCCGGGACCGTGGAGGGGTCGGGGCTGCGGTCGAGGGGGTCGTCGGTGCCGCGGTCGACCAGGTCGCGCACGATCCCGAGGAGCTCCGCGGGCTCGAACGGCTTCGCCAGGAACGCGTCCACGCCCACCTCGCTGCCCGCCTCCACCTCGTACTGCGTACAGGCGCTGACGACGACGAGCGGGACGTCCCTCGTACGCGGATCGGACCGCAGTCGCGCCGCCGTGCGCAGTCCGTCGAGGCGCGGCATCACCACGTCGAGCGTCACGACGTCGGGCCGCACCTCATGGATGACATCCAGACACTCGGCACCATCGGCCGCGGTCACGACCTCGAAGCCCTCCAGCTCGAGATTGACCCTGATCAGTTGCCGGATGACCTTGTTGTCGTCCACAACAAGCACACGGCCGGACGCGCCTGGCACAACTCGAGAGTAGGTCGAGAGCCGCCATCGCGTCCGGGTTTTGCCTACTTCTGCCACTTGCGGGGGAGCCGCAACGCGCCACCCGGCCGGAACGCGACGGCACTTCGGGGAGGTGTATGCGCAGGCCACGTACTCCGGGACACGCCGGAGCGCTCCAGCGCACCCCGGACGTTCGGGAATCCGCCAAGCGGCGCCAAGGGTGACGAGCCGGGCGCGGAGGGGGAAGGAACTCGTCGAGCAAGGAGAGGTGATCCTTTTGTCGACGCTTGTTGTCTTCGACCTCGAATTCACGACGTGGCCGGACGCCCTGGAGCAGGACTGGTCGGCGCCGGGCCAGTTCCGCGAGATCGTGCAGATCGGCGCGTTGCGGCTGCGCTCCGACCTCTCGGTCGTCGAGGAGTACGAGGCGCTGGTCAGGCCGGTGATGAACCCGCGTCTCTCGCCGTACTTCACCGAACTGACCGGCATCGGCCAGGAGGCGGTGGACCGCGACGGCCTGCCGCCGGCCGAGGCCCTCGGCGAGTTCCTGTCCTTCTGCGAGGGGCAGTCCGTGCTGTCGTACGGCAACGACATGGTGGTCCTCGGCGAGAACGTGGGCTGGGCACGGGCCCGCGGCGAGACCGTGAAGAGCGGCTTCCTGGAGGTCGGCTTCGTGAACGTGCGGCCGTGGCTGAACGCGGTCGCCCCCGCCACGGCGACGGTCAACGTGGGGCGCCTGTGGCAGGTCCTCGGTCTACCCAAGCCCGGTGCGGGCGGGGAGCATTCGGCGCTCTTCGACTGTCATTCGTTCGCGGCGGCGCTGCGGCATCTGCGGGGGGTGGGGGCGTTGGGCGGTGCCGAGGAGGCCTTGTTCCAGGGGTATCGCTAGGCCATGGCGTACCGCTAGCTCCCCGGTGTCAGGTGCGCGCGCTCCCCCTGCGGGCCGAACAGGGCGAGCAGTTCCGCGGAGCGGTTGTCGGCGCTGCCGATCCAGTGCGGGATGCGGGTGTCGAACTCCGCGGCCTCGCCGACACCGAGCCGGAACTCCTGCTCGCCGAGCACGAATCTGATGTTCCCGTCGAGGACGTAGAACCACTCGTACCCCTCGTGGGTCTGGAGCTTCGTCGTCGGCGCCCTGCCCGCGGGCGGGTGGATCACCTTGTACGCCTGGATGCCGCCGGCCCGCCTGGTCAGCGGTACGAGGACCAGGCCGGACCGCCGTACGGGCCGCAGGTGGACGCGCGGGTCGCCGGTGGGCGGCGCCGCGACCAGGTCGTCGAGCGGTACGCCGTGCGCGCGGGCCAGGGGCAGGAGCTGCTCCAGTGTGGGGCGGAGCTTGCCGGTCTCCAGGCGGGAGAGGGTGCTGGCCGTGAGGCCGGTCTCGGCTGCCAGGGCCGCGAGGGTGGCGCCGCGGGCGCGGCGCAGGGCGCGGAGGCGGGGGCCGACGCCGGTGAGTACGTCCTGTGCGGGGTCGGCTTGCGCCGGGTTGCCTTCGGCGGGGTTGCCTACTGCTGGTTTGCCTTCCGCCGGTTTGCCTTCTGCGCGGTTGTCCATGCCCACCGATGATGCGGATCCGCAAGATTTCTTGCAAGGTCGGAAGGGGGGTGCGGATGCTGGCGGGACCAGCACATCTCCGATGAAGGACGGCACACATGGGCACCGCAGACACGTCAGCCGATGGGGACACTTCCGCCGCGGCAGGCACCTCGGACGACCGGCACGGTCCCCCCGAGGACGCCACCCGCTTCTGGGAGCGCCACTACAGCACTCGCCGGGCCTGGGGCACGCGCGTCAACCCGCTGCTAGCCGAGACAGCCGCGGTGCTGCGCCCCGGCACCGCCCTTGACCTGGGCTGCGGTGCGGGCGGCGACACCATCTGGCTGGCCCAGCAGGGTTGGAACGTCACCGCCGTCGACATCTCGGGCACCGCGGTCACGCAGGTGCAGGCCCGTGCCGATGAACTCGGGGTCGCCGATCGGGTCACCACCGAGCGGCACGACTTGTCCGAGAGCTTCCCGGACGGCCGGTACGACCTCGTCTCCGCGCAGTACTTCCACACGCCGTTCCCGATGGCTCGCACCCAAGTCCTGCGCGCCGCGGCACACGCCCTGCTCCCCGGCGGCCTGCTCCTGATCGTCGACCACGGGTCCACAGCGCCCTGGTCGTGGAACCAGGACCCCGACATCCACTACCCGACCCCGGCCGAGACCGCGGCCGAGCTGGATCTCGGCCCGTCCCTCTGGTCGGTCCTGCGCGCCGACATGCCCCGCCGCCAGGCGACGGGCCCCGCGGGCGAGACCGCGACCGTCGTGGACAACGTCCTGCTGGTCCAGCGGACGACGGCACCCAACTGACGGCCGAGCGGGCAGCGAAGGAGCACTCCATGCCGAAACCGCCCACCGCGAAGAACCCCGGACCCAACCCCGGAATCACTCCCGGCACCAATACCGAAACCGAACCCGAAACCGAGAGGGCCGTCCTACAGGCCATCCTCGACCAACTGCGGAACTCGATCGCGGCCAAAGCCTCGGGAGTGCCGGAGCCTCAGGTCCGAACGGCCGGAGTGCCTTCGGGCACCAGCCTCCTGGGGCTGATCAAGCACCTGGCGTGCGTGGAGCGGTTCTACTTCCTGGGCGAGGAGCCCGCCGGCTGGGCCGTGACGATGCGACCGTCCGCGGACGACACCGCCGAGACCGTGCTGGCCGACTACCGGGCGACGATCGAGCAGGCCAACCGCGTGATCGGAGCGTGCCCGGACCTGACCCGCCCTGCCCCGCGGGCCCCGCGCCGGACCCCGGCGCCGTCCATGCGCTGGACCCTGGCCCACATGATCGAGGAAACGGCCCGCCACGCGGGCCACGCGGACATCCTCCGCGAACGGATCGACGGCACCACGGGCCGCTGACGCGCACACGCCCCGCGCCGGCACGTCACGGCGCCGAGGGGGCCGAGGCCGCGGCATGGGTTCTCGCCCCCTGCGCCACCTCCGGCGGCTGCTCCAGCTGCAGCTCCTTCTTCCGCTGCTCCCCCCGAACCCTCTCGATCTCTTCAGCGAATTCAGCGAAAGCCGCGTCGGGATCGAGCCCTTTGTAACGCCGAATCCCGAGCTTGTACGCCTGATACTCCAGATCAATGGCATCGGCGGTCTGCTGAAGGCTGAGGCTCCGTTCCCTGAACTTGAAGTACGAGATGATTCCCGCCGAGATGCTCACGAGCGCGCTCAACGCCACGGCGAGCCAACTCCACACCCCTTGCTCCGCCGCCGCCGTGGTGCACACCGATGTCATGATGGACCCGACGATGACGGTCAACTGAAACCTGTTGTGCCTGCGCCGATAGTGTTCGGCACTCCGCCGATAGTCGTCCCTGACGCCGGGTACCTCTTCACGGTACTCGGCGGCCAACCCGGCCCCGGCACCGTTCAGATCACTCGTCGACCCGAGAAATTGACGCCGCTCGATCTCCAGCTTGCGCATTTTCGCGGAGGCGGCCGCATACTCTCGGCTGGCCCACTTGGCCCACCCTGTCGAGATCCCCGAGGCGAACAGCAGCGCCAGGACGCCGATGCCTATCGCGTCGCCACGACCCGACGTTCCGGAAGAATAATCAACGAAAACCGCCACAGCCACCGTGCCGCCCACAATCGCCAACGGCACAACAACCAAGCAAATACGCGACACCAGCCTGTAGAACGCGGCCTGCCGCATCGCGTTCTCGGTATCGATTATCTTCTTCTCTGCGTCCATCAGGTCAGTCGAAAGCAACTCCACCCCCAAGTTGCCCCGAGAGTAGCGAACCCCCACCGGCGGGACGGCAGCCGCCTGCGCATACGCGAAGACCCCACCCTCAGCGTTTCCACTGAAGACGGGGTCCCGGGCACCTTCTGCGAGGTGCCCCCGGCAGGATTCGAACCTGCGCACACGGCTCCGGAGCACGTTCGCAATCAGGCTTGTGATTGGCGTCTGACCAGCACTTTCCTTGACGTCGGGTCTCGATCGGGCCCGCCTGTATCGCAGATAGTGCGAAGAAGGACCGCCCTTCGGGTGGACGCACTTCGGTCGCCCCCCCAAGGTCGTGACTGCGGTGCTTCGAACGGCTACCTGACGCACGGCGCCTCGCTGGCCAGTGCCACCGTCTCGCGGGCCGCGAACTCCCCGGCATCCAGTCGCGTGACACCCCGTACGGACGGGCCTGACACTCTGCCCAGCACTCGTCGACGGGGCCTCACGCTCACGCCGGGCCGGTGGTGGGCAGCCGTGCCGCTGTGATGCCGTTGGGCCCGTCACACGTGACGGCCGCGTCACACCCGAACCCCTAGGCGAACGCGGGCGTGACGCGCCCTCACAGCGGGCCGTCACACCCGGGACAAGTGGCCCTGACCCTGGTGGCTCACGTCGACGCCCGTCAACGCACGGTCGACGCCCGTCGACCGGCCCTCCGTGAGAGTTCCCCACGCCCTCAGGAAGGCACCAGAAAGCTTCCGTTTTCGGGGGGAGGCACACGGGGAGGGAGCAGGGAGGCGGGGAGTTCTCCCTGAGCGCCTCCCTGGGGTACCTCCCTGTACCTGACCTGCGTAGATCAACGATCGGGGAGACAGGGAGGCGCGCAGGCCAAGCCTCGGAAACCTCTCTCTGGGGGCCCATGCCACGGGGTCTCTCTGCCTCCCTGAGCGATGCTGCGAGAGGTTCCGCTTACCGCTAGGGCGACCCCCAGAGGTGACCGCCAGGTAGAGGGGGCCCCGCCCTTGCCGCTCCGATCTACCGTGTTGTGCGGCCGAACCGGAGCGACCAGGGTGGCGGGCGCCAAGTAGAGGGGGCCCTTTACCCCGGTAGAGGGGTGGGTAGTGCCCTCTGAGCTGCAAGGTAAGGGGGGTAGAGGGGGCCCGCCGTGGCTGTAGGCGAACCGAAAAAGGGGGCAATGAGGACCGGCCTGCGGCCGGGCGACTTCCGGGCGCCCCCGCCGGGTGGGAGCTCCCGGCCGGACGGCGACCGCTGGCCGACCAGGATCAACCACGGCGTTTCAGGTGGGGGCGTCTCCCTTCTCCAGGGGCCGCTACATCCGCTACGCCGCTACATCGCAGGTCAGAGCCATGATTTCTGTAGCGGACGGCTCGCGTGTAGCGGCTACGCTGCCCCCCCCTTGGAAGGCCGCTACTTCCGCTACTGCCGCTACCGCGCAGGTCAGGGGCATGATCGAGGTAGCGGGAAGGGGGAGCGGTAGCGGCTACCACCCCGCCGCCGCTCCCTCCCAGGGTCCGCCACGGGGCCCTGGTGGGCCCTGCGCCTGTCCGAGGTGCGGAATTTTGCGTCACCTGCGTCATCTGCGTCATTCTCGCTTCTGACCTGCGGGTTCCTGGTGACGCAGACCTTCACCGGTGCGTCACCGGTGACGCAGGCGTCCGTCATCGGTGACGCGGGTGACGCAGAGGCCGCCGTCTGCGTCACCGCTGTTTGAGCAGGTCACAAGCCTTGTGGTGACGCAGTGACGCAGGTGACGCAGGTTTTCCTACTTAGGACAAAGAGAGGGCGTCTGTGCTCTTTCAGAGCGCGAAGAAGGAGCCGCTAGGCGGTGCCGCCGCCCTACGGCAAGAGGAGCACCACGGCGCACGCGTGCTCCTCTTGCCGTAGGGCTCACCACGGCTCTTCAGAGGGGGAGGTGGCCTTGTGCACCGCGATCCGCCCCCCTCTGAAGAGCCGTGGTTGATCCTGGTCGGCCAGCGGTCGCCGTCCGGCCGGGAGCTCCCACCCGGCGGGGGCGCCCGGAAGTCGCCCGGCCGCAGGCCGGTCCCCGTTGCTTTTACCTGGGGGGCTATCCGCCACACGACGGCTATCCGCCACACTTCCGAGCCCCTGACCTGCGATGTGGCGGC
>NZ_WPNZ01000028.1:90832-134648 GCF_009755605.1 Streptomyces typhae | reverse complement strand
CCCGCATGGTCAAGGAGTACAAGTCCGAGCTGATGCACCCCTACTACGCCGCCGAACGCGGCCTGGTCGACGACGTCATCGACCCCGCCGCCACCCGCGAAGTCCTCGTGAACTCGCTGGCCATGCTGCGCAACAAGCACGCCGACCTGCCCTCGCGCAAGCACGGCAACCCCCCGCAGTAGCGGCGGGCCCCTGAGCTTCTCTGTCCCGCCTTGCAGTACCCACAAGGAGAACGCTGCACATGAACACTCCCGACATCCGCGTCGAGAAGGGCCACGCCGAGCCCGAGGAGGTCGCGGCCCTCACCGCCATCCTCCTCGCCCGCGCGGCGGCCCAGCCCGCGACCGCCCCCGCCCACGGGCGCCCCAAGGCCGGCTGGCGCCGCCTGGAGCGCACCCCGGGCTTCCGCGCCCCGCACAGCTGGCAGGGCTGAGCCCTTCCGCTTCCGGAACGCAAGGTGGGCCCCGTACTCGTCCGAGTACGGGGCCCATTTGCGTCTGGCTGCGAACGGTTGCCCGGGGTCGGGGGCTGTGCCCACCCGTCCCGCCCTGCGGGACGATTGGGAGACCCCGCCGCGTCAGCGGCGGGAAACCACGACCGGCCCGCGGCCGAGCAACTACCGCAGCCGCGCCATCAGCGCATGCTCGACCAGAGTGATCAGCGCGCTCTTCGCGTCCGCGCGGTGCCGGGCGTCGGTGGTGATGATTGGGGTGTCGGGCCCGATCTGAAGGGCCTCCCGCACTTCGTCAGGGGTGTACGGCTGGTGGCCGTCGAAGCCGTTGAGGGCGATGACGAAGGGGAGGCCGGAGTTCTCGAAGTAGTCGACGGCGGGGAAGCAGTCCGCGAGCCGCCGGGTGTCGACGAGGACGACCGCGCCGATGGCGCCGCGGACCAGGTCGTCCCACATGAACCAGAACCGGTCCTGACCGGGGGTGCCGAACAGGTACAGGATCAGGTCCTGGTCCAGGGTGATGCGGCCGAAGTCCATGGCGACGGTGGTCGTCGTCTTGTCCCCGGTGTGGGTGAGGTCGTCGATGCCCGCGGACGCGGACGTCATCACGGCCTCGGTGCGCAGCGGGTTGATCTCAGAGACCGCCCCGACGAACGTGGTCTTGCCCACGCCGAAGCCGCCCGCCACCACGATTTTCGCGCTGGTGGTGGAGCGGTCTTTTGCTCCGCCGCTAGAGCTTGCGAAGTCCACTGAGCACCCTTTCGAGCAGTGTCACGTCTGGCTGGCCGCCGGCGGTCTCGTCGCCGCCGGGCTGATGGATGGCGACAAGTCCGGCCTCCGCCAGGTCGGCGACGAGGATCCGGGCAACGCCGAGGGGGATGGAGAGCAGGGCCGAGATCTCCGCCACGGACTTGATCTCGCGGCACAGTTGGCAGATGCGCTGGTGCTCCGGCAACTGGCCCTGAAGCTGATGTGGTTGTGCGGTGGTGTGCACCAGCGCCTCGATGGCGAGCTGGTAGCGGGGCCTGGTACGGCCGCCCGTCATGGCGTACGGCCGCACCAGCGGGTTGGACGCCGCCGGAGCGGGCGCGGGCGCCGGCTCCGGGGCACGGCGGTGCGACTGGACCGGCTGGATCCGGGGTGCGTAGGGCTGGTGGTCGTACGGCTGGTTGTACGGCTGGCCGTACGCGCCACCGGGACCGGGCGTCTGCTGACCCGGCTGCCCCGGCTGCCGGTACTGCGGCTGTCGGCGGTGGCTGGGCGCGGAGGGGAAGTTGTACCGGTTCTGTGAACCGTCACCCTGGCCCTGGCCGTGGCCGGCAGGCCAGTTGGCCGAAGACGAACCGTCTGGGGGTGTTGCAGCCACGTACTCCTCCTCCGAAACTGTGCTCGGCCCCTCACTGTGGAGCCGCGTCCCGAAACCTTACGGCCCCGGGATGCGAATACGCACCGTCTGTCTGTCAGTTGAGCAGGCTCCCCTGAAGCTCCGCGCGCAGGTCCGGAGTGAGGACGGTGCCCGCTCGGTCGACGAGAAGTGCCATCTCGTACCCAATGAGACCGATGTCCGCCTCTGGGTGGGCGAGTACGGCGAGGGACGATCCGTCGGAGATGGACATGATGAAGAGAAATCCTCGCTCCATCTCCACAACGGTCTGGGTCACCGAGCCGCCCTCGAAGATCCGGGACGCCCCGGCCGTGAGGGAGGTCAGGCCCGACGCGACGGCCGCGAGCTGATCGGCCCGGTCGCGCGGGAAGCCTTCGGACATCGCCAGAAGGAGTCCGTCGGCGGAGACCACCACGGTGTGGGACACCCCGGGGGTGTTGTCCACGAAGTTGGTGATCAACCAGTTCAGGTTCTGCGCCGCCTGGCTCATCGGGCTCACACTAACGCTCCTGGTTGTAGGTGCTGTCAGGGCTGAAGCCCTGGCCATTCGTGTCACTGCCCGCGCTGCGGCCCCGCTGGACGCCGCGGCGCAGGTTGCTCAGCCTGCCCCGTACTTCCTCGGGGTCGCGGGAGACCTGGGGGCCGCCCTGCGGGGTCTGTTCCGCGGTGCCCTCGACCAGGTTGGCCTTGGGCACCCGCCGCGGAAGACCGGACGAGGTGACCCCGCCCGCCTTGGGCTCCCGCAGCTGCTCGGCGCGCTGCCAGCGGTCGTCGTTGGCCGTACGCCAGCCGGTGTCCTGCCGTTCGCCCCGCGGGGCGTCGCCCGCCGGTCCTTCGCCGTCCCCCTTGCCTCCGTCGCCGTTCGCCGCGGCACCGCGACGCGGCAGGCCCGCGTCGGTCAGCTCGTGAGCGGTGGCGGACGGAGCCGGAGACGGCGCCTGATCAGGTCCCGGACGGTCGAAGCCTACGCGGTCGTGCGTATCCGCGTCAGGCGCCGGAGCGGATTCCGCTTCGGGGGCGTAGTCGTTCTGGTAGCCGTCCTGATAGCCGTCCCGCAGCGGCCAGTCGTCCTGGTGGGACCGCTCCGGGTAGGTGGCGAAGGGCTCCTGCGCACCGGGCGTGCCGATGTCGTGCCCGTCGAGCGCGGGCTCCGTATGAGCGTCGCCCTGATAGCCGTCCTGGGTCGTGTAGTACGAATCGTCGTACGCCTGCGCACCCTGGTCGTAGGTCGGCTGCGGGTCGTAGCCGACCTGACCCTGGTCGTACCCGGCCACCGGCTGTCCGTCGTACCCGGCCTGCGGCTGGTCGTATCCCATGACCGGCGGAGCCTGCATGCCGTCGAACGCGTTCCGCGCGCCCTCGTAACCGGGCTGCTCGTACGTCTCCTGCGCGCCGCCCCGGACCTCGTCACGGAACAGCGGCCGCTCGCCCTCGGCCGGCCGGCCGGTCTGGGCCTGCGCCTCCAGCGCGGCCCGGCGCTCCTCGCGCAGCAGCGAACGTCCCACCGGGTCGAGCTGGTCGCCCGTCTCGGCGGCCTCGGCGCCCTGGCTCGGGTACCGGCTGTCGTCGAAGCCGAGATCCGCGGCCGTGCGCAGCGGCTCGACCTCGCGGACCTGCTGCTCCGGGATGATCGAGGAGACCGTGAACTCGTCGTGCGGCGGCTGGTCGCCACCGCCGCCGTGGGTGATGGCGTCCGGCAGCATCACCAGGGAGGTGGTGCCCGCCTGCTCGCCGGAGGGGCGCAGCTGGACGCGGATGCCGTGCCGGTCGGAGAGCCGGCCGACCACGAACAGACCCATGCGCTGGGAGATCGCGGCGTCCACGGTCGGCGGGTTGGCGAGCCGGTGGTTGATGTCCGCGAAGTCCTCGGCGGTCAGGCCGATGCCCTTGTCGTGGATCTCGATCATCACGCGGCCGTCGGGGAGACGCGTCGCGGTGACCCTGACCTTGGTCTGCGGCGAGGAGAACGTGGTGGCGTTCTCCAGGAGCTCGGCGAGCAGGTGCACGAGGTCGGTCACGGCGAGACCGTGGATCTCGGCCTCCGGAACCCCCGACAGCTCGATGCGCTCGTACTGCTCCACCTCGGAGGAGGCGGCGCGCAACACGTCGACCAGTGGGACCGGCTGGTCCCAGCGGCGGCCCGGCTCCTCGCCGGAGAGCACGAGGAGGTTCTCGCCGTTGCGGCGCATACGGGTCGCGAGGTGGTCCAGACGGAAGAGGGACTCCAGCTGGTCCGGGTCGGCCTCGTTGTTCTCCAGATCCGTGATGAGGGTCAGCTGGCCCTCGATCAGGGACTGGTTGCGGCGCGAGAGGTTGGTGAAGATCGCGTTGATGTTGCCGCGGAGCAGGGCCTGCTCGGCGGCGAGCCGGACGGCCTCGCGGTGCACCTGGTCGAAGGCGCGGGCGACCTCGCCGATCTCGTCGGTGGACGTGATCGGTATGGGCTGCACGCGGGTGTCGACCCGGCCCGGGTCGGTGCGCGAGAGCTGGTCGACGAGCATCGGCAGGCGCTGCTCGGCGATGCCGAAGGCGGCGGTGCGCAGGCTGCGCATCGAGCGGCTCATCTGCCGGGCCATGAGGCCGGCCAGGACGAAGGCGGCGAGCAGCGCGACCACGACGATCGCACCGGTGATGAAGGCGTCGGTCCTGGCGTCGTCGGCGATGCCGGACGCCTCGTTCACGGCCTTGTCGGCGAGGTCCGACTCGATGGTGCGGTACGCGTCGAACTTGAGGGTGGTGACACCCCACAGCGCGGGCGCCGTGACGCCCTTGCCCGCGAGCTCCACCCGGGCGCTCGGCTGGGTGGAGGACAGACCGGCGATCAGGGCGAGGGTCTTCTCGCCGCTCGGCAGCGGGACGTACTTCTCGCCCTTGGCACGGGCGGCGGCCGCGGCCTCCTCGGACTGCTGCTTGCCCTTGACCGCGAGGTCCTTGCGCGCGTCCTGGAGCTTCTTGACGTCCTGCGGGGTGCCGCCGCCGGTGTACTCCTCGATGGCGATGTTCTCCAGGTACGCGTACGAGGAGAAGGCGATCCGCTGCTTGGACAGATCGGCCGCGGTCGGACCCGGCTCCACCAGGAGGTGCGTACCGATGGAGCGCTGCAACGACAGGGCGGCCTTGGCGAGGGAGACGGCGTAGACGGTGCGGCCGTAGGAGGTGATGTTGCCGGTGCCGAGACCGAGCTCGTTGGCGAACTCCATCAGCGGGTGCTGGATGGCGACGTACGACTCCTCGGTCTGCACGCCGGGCAGCTTGCTGGTGTACGCGGCCTCGCGGAGGCCTTCGAGCTTCGGCTCGACCTTGTGGAAGGCGGCGAGGCGGCGCTCGAGGCCCTCCTTCTTCGGCATGTCGTCGACGGCGTCGTCGAAGGCGCTCGCCGCGGCGTCGGTGGCCTTGCGGGCCGCGATCACCGCAGAATCGTTCTTTTTACCCCTGAGCAGGGGAGCGGCGGAGACGTCCCGCTCCTCGATCAGACGGTTGCCGTAGTCGAGCGAGGCGCGCACGAGCCGGGCCGTGGCCTCGGCGTCACGGGCCTCGTCCCAGGTGTCGATGGCGCCCTTCACCTGGAAGCCGCCCATGACGAGGCCGACGAGCACGGGTATGAGGAGGATCGCGTTCAGACGGGTCGGCACGCGCCAGTTTCTGGGCGACAGACGACCGCCGGAGGCGGCGGCCCGCGGTTCGCCGCCCGGTATGTCTGCGGACGGTGCCGCTGCGCGCGGCGGCGGGGTGAAGTTGCCCCGCGTGTCCCGGTCCGGGGACGCGGGGCTCGTCTTGCTTCGCCTCACTCGACCAACAACCTCTCGGCGGCGGCTCCTGCGCTGGTGCCGCTGTCGTCTCCAAAGGCCCGTGCTACTGGGCAGTTCAGCGCATTCCAGCACGTCAGGCTGTGCTCTTCCAAACAGTAGGAGAGAAGAGTTCCGAGTGGTGCAAGCCTCAGATAAATCGGTCATAAAGAGCGAGCCCCGCCAAATGGCGGGGCTCTTGTGCGCACAGCGAAACCGGTCGACCGCGATGTGTCGCTGTGCCGGTGCAATTCTCTGTCGAAACGTTATGAACACGGCAGCCGTCCGTGTCTAAGGACACAGATCGTTCCGTGCGCTCTACGACAACTTCCGTATGGCCCCGCCTACTTGAGTCGTGCCATAAGTGCGTGCTCGACCAGCGTGATCAGGCCACTCTTTGCGTCCGCACGGTGTCGCGCGTCGGTGGTGATGATGGGAGTGTCCGGACCGAGCTGCAGTGCCTCGCGCACTTCGTCGGGGGTGTACGGCTGGTGGCCGTCGAAGCCGTTGAGGGCGATGACGAAGGGCAGACCGGAGTTCTCGAAGTAGTCCACCGCGGGGAAGCAGTCCGCGAGCCGCCGGGTGTCCACGAGCACGACCGCTCCGATGGCGCCACGCACCAGGTCGTCCCACATGAACCAGAACCGGTCCTGGCCGGGCGTGCCGAACAGGTACAGGATCAGGTCCTGGTCGAGCGTGATACGACCGAAATCCATCGCCACGGTCGTGGTGGTCTTGTCCCCGGTGTGCGTGAGGTCGTCGATGCCCGCGGACGCGGACGTCATCACGGCCTCGGTGCGCAGCGGGTTGATCTCGGAGACCGCCCCCACGAACGTGGTCTTGCCCACGCCGAAGCCGCCCGCCACCACGATCTTGGCCGATGTGGTGGACCGGCCACCGGCGTCGGTGCCCACGGAGCCGCCTCCGTCAGAGCTTGCGAAGTCCACTGAGCACCCTTTCGAGCAGTGTCACGTCGGGCTGGCCGCCGGCGTTCTCGTCGCCGCCCGGCTGGTGGATGGCGACGAGCCCGGCCTCGGCCAGGTCGGCGACGAGGATGCGGGCCACACCGAGCGGCATCGAAAGCAGCGCGGAGACCTCGGCCACCGACTTGACCTCACGGCACAGGTGGCAGATCCGCTGGTGCTCCGGGAGCAGACCCATCAGCTGGGCCGGGTCGGCCGTGGTGCTGACCAGCGCTTCTATCGCGAGCTGGTAGCGGGGCCGGGTCCGGCCGCCGGTCATCGCGTAGGGACGCACCAGCGGCTGGTCGCCCTCGATCCCGTACCCGGCATGGGAAGCGCCGTACGGGTCGTGAGAGGCGGTGGGCGGGTTCATGGATCCTCCGGGCGGGACAGCAGTTGTCTGCGATCCGTCTGACAGAGCCGGGTGGGGGCATGACTGGCGGCCGGACGGTGGTCGGTTCGTACGGTCGATGGGCTCGGACGGTGGGGCGGCCGAGGGGGACTGACCCGTCTTGCCGGGTCAGTGCAGCAGGCTGCCCTGCAGTTCGGCACGCAGGTCCGGGGTGAGTACGCTGCCCGCGCGGTCCACGAGAAGGGCCATCTCGTAGCCGACGAGGCCGATGTCGCACTCCGGGTGCGCGAGCACCGCGAGCGACGAACCGTCCGAGATGGACATGAGGAACAGGAAACCCCGCTCCATCTCCACCACGGTCTGGGTGACCGCGCCGCCCTCGAAGATCCGGGAGGCGCCCGCGGTCAGGGAGGTCAGGCCGGAGGCGACGGCCGCGAGCTGGTCGGCGCGGTCGCGCGGAAAGCCCTCGGACATGGCCAGAAGGAGGCCGTCGGCGGACACCACGACCGTGTGGGACACCCCGGGGGTGTTGTCCACGAAGTTGGTGATCAACCAGTTCAGGTTCTGTGCCGCCTGGCTCATCGGACTCAACTAACGCTCCTGCTGGTGAGTGGGGAAACTGCCGGTCTGGCCGGTGCCGGCCTGACGACCCTGCTGAATGCCCCGACGGAGATTGGTCAGCCGCCCGCGCACATCGTCCGGTGCGCGCGAGACCTGCGGACCCGTGCTGTCCTGGGCCTGCTGCGCGGTGCCCGCCACGAGGTTCGCCCGTGGCACGCGGCGCGGCAGACCCGAGGTGGTGACGCCGCCCGCGGAGGGCTGCCGGACGCGCTCGGCCTGGCGGCCCAGCTCGTCGTTGGGCGTCGCACGCCAAGAGGTGGTGCCGGTGGTGCTGTTCGCGTGGCCGCCGCCCGCGGCCGGTGCGCCCGTTCCCGGGCGCTGGGGCAGCGGGGCAGTGTCCGCCGGGCGGCCCTGCGCGGGCGCCGGGCGCTGCGGCTGCTGTTGCTGCGGCTGCTGCTGGTCGCGGCGCGGCAGCAGCGGCTGCTGCGGTGCCTCGGGCCTGCCCTGCTCGGGACGGCGGCCCGGCTCGGTGCCGTTGCCGCGCAGTGGGGGCCCCTGCCGCATCGGCCGCTGCGGCAGGTCGGTCGGCAGGCCCTGCTCGGCCTGCTGGTTCTGCTGCGGCTGCTGCTGGTGGTACTGCTGCGGAGCCCCCTGCTGCGGAGCCTGCTGGTTGTGCTGCTCCTGCTGGGACCCCGGGCTCTGCTGAGCCTGGCGGTCCTGCTCCTGCTGGGAGAACCAGTTGGTCTCCAGCGTGTCGTACAGCGGCGTACGGCCGTCCAGCGGACCGGACGCGGGCGGCAGGGCGTCGAGCTCGGCCTGCTGCGGCTGCTGGTCGTACGGGAGCGCACCCGGCTGCTCGTTCTGGGGCTGCTGCGGCTGCTGGTTCTGGGGCTGCTGGTTCTGCGGCTGCTGGGGGGCGCCCTGGTTCCGGTCGTCGTGCGGGACCTGACCCTGACCCGGGCCCTGGCCGCGGCGCGGGGCGGGCGGGCGCGGCACGGTGAACTCGCCGGTGCCGTGCGGGGTCCGGCCGCTCTGCGGGGTGCCCTGGACGGGCCCGCCGAACACGTCGGAGCGGACGAACTCGCCGGTCGCTCCCACGTTCGGGGCCCCTGAGGCACCGCTCAGGGGGCCGCCCTGGCCGGACGCGCCCGGGGGCGGTCCATCGAAGTCGGGACGGTCGAACTGCGCGGTGGAGCCGGGACCCTGGGTGTCGTCGGCCAGGCCCGCGGGGGTCGCGAACTGACCGGTGGACTCGTGCTCCTCGTGGCCGCGGGGCGTGTCGAACGGCTCCCGCGAGACCCGCGGCTGCGCGTTCTCGTCGCTCCAGCTCGGCGTGCGCGGCTGCGGCTGCGGGGAGCCGCCGGGCAGCTCCGCACGCGGTCCGCCACGCGGCGGGAGCTGCGGCCTGCGGCCCTGGTCTCCGCCGGACCCCGTGCCCGGACCCGCGTCGTTCGTACGCTGCTGCGGCACCGGCGGCTGCGGCATGCCCGCGGTGGGGCGGCTGCCCTGCGAGAAGCCGGGCTGCCGGGTGCCGGGACGCTGCGGTCCCGAGCCGGGAGGACCGGTGAGACCGGCGGGCCCGTTCGCGCCCGCGCCGCCACCGGGACCGGACGCACCGGCACCCGCGAGACCACCGGGCGCCACCGGCGACCCGGCGGACGGGGAACCTGCCGAAGGCCCCTGGGCACCGCCGCGCGCGGGCAGCGCGGCCCGCGGGCCCTGCCCGGTCACCTGGCCGCGCTGAGCACCGGCTGAGGGGCCGACCTGACCGCCGCGGGCGCGCTGGGCGCCGCTGAGGCCCGCGGCTACACCGCCGCCACGCCGTGCGGCCGCGGCACCGGCCGCCGCCTGCGCGGCGGCGGGACCGCCGGTCGGGCCGGGCGCGCCCGGCTTGTTCGGGGCCTTCTTGCCGCCCTGGGCGACGTCGACGGGCAGCATGACGAGCGCGGTCGTGCCGCCGGAGTCGGAGGGGCGCAGCTGGATCCGGATGCCGTGGCGCTGCGAGAGGCGGCCGACCACGAACAGACCCATGCGCCGGGAGACGGAGACGTCCACGGTGGGCGGCGAGGCGAGCCGCTCGTTGATCGCGGCGAGGTCCTCGGGGGAGAGGCCGATGCCGGTGTCGTGGATCTCGATGAGCACGCGGCCGTCGGGCAGCGCGTGACCGGTGACCTTGACCTTGGTCTGCGGCGAGGAGAACGAGGTCGCGTTCTCCAGGAGCTCGGCGAGGAGGTGCACGAGGTCGTTGACGACGCGTCCCGCGACCTCGGTCGAGGGCACCGCGGACAGCTCGATGCGCTCGTACTGCTCCACCTCGGAGGCGGCGGCACGGAGCACGTCGACGAGCGGCACGGGGCGGGTCCAGCGGCGGCCGGGCTCCTCACCGGCGAGAACGAGGAGGTTCTCGCCGTTGCGGCGCATGCGGGTCGCGAGGTGGTCGAGCTTGAACAGCGAGGAGAGCTGGTCCGGGTCGGCCTCGCGCGACTCCAGCTCGGAGATGAGCGAGAGCTGGCGCTGGATGAGGCCCTGGGAGCGGCGCGAGAGGTTGGTGAACATCGCGTTGACGTTGCCCCGCAGGAGGGCCTGCTCGGCGGCGAGGCGGACGGCCTCGCGGTGCACGTCGTCGAAGGCCGCGGCCACCTGGCCGATCTCGTCCCGGGAGTGCACACCGACCGACTCCACGGACGTGTCGACGTCCTGCGGGTCGGACTCGGAGAGCTGCTTGACCAGCTCGGGCAGGCGGTCCTGGGCGACCTTGGTGGCGGTGTCCTGGAGCCGGCGCAGCGAGCGGATCATGGAGCGGGCCACCACGAAGGCGCCGACGAGCGAGACGCCGAGCACCACGAGGATGAGCGCACCGTTGAGGATCGCCTGCTGCTCGGACTCGTTCCGCAGCGAACGGGCCTTCTGCTCCATCTCGTCGAGCAGCGTCAGCTCGATCTTCGACATCTCCTGGATCTTGGTGGAGTCGGCGTCCACCCAGTCCTTGTAGGAGCGCTTGCCGCGGAGCTTGATGCCGCCTTCCTGCTCCAGGACGCGCTTGGCGTAGGAGTTGGCGGCCTCGATGGAGGCGTTGCCCTCGCTGATGGGCTTCAGGAGCTTCTCGCGGTCACCGGCGTAGATCCGGTTGAAGGACTGGAGCTCCGAGTTCTCCTTGTCCAGGGCGGAGAAGGCGTACCGGCGGTCGGTCTCGGAGAGCTGGCCGAACTCGCGGTTGTTCGCGGGCAGCGCGGCCGCGATGACGGCGCGCTGGACGGAGGCGTACTCCTTGGCGGACGAGAACGCGGCCAGCGCGCGGGTGCGCTGGATCATGTCCGGGTTGCTGGTCGCCTGCGCCATGTCCTCGGAGAGGGCGAGAAGCTGCTCGATGAGCTGGCTGTAGGCGTCGACGGTCTGCGAGTAGGACTTCTCGTCGGTGTACGCGTTGCGGCGTACGTCGTTGATCTTCTGCAGCTGCCGGGTGATCTGGATGGTGCTCTGGCGGACGCCGAGCAGACCCTTGTCGTTGTCGTTCCCGCTGTCTTCCAGATCCTGGGTGCCGCGCAGGAAGCTCTTGTAGGCCCGGTCCGTCTTGTCCCGGGAGCCCTTGACGACGAAGTCCGTGTCCTTCGCGCCGTGCGCGAGCGGACCCGCCGACTGGTCGCGCTCCTCCTGGAGCGCCGCGGCCAGCTCGGTGGCCTGCTTGGTCATGTCGGTCAGCAGCTTCATGTTGTCGAGCTGCTCGATCTCGTCCATCGACGAGTTGATACGCAGGACGCCGAGACCGGTCGCCGTGATGACGGGCAGCGCCAGGAGCGAGATCAGACGGGTGGAGATGCGCCAGTTGCGCAGGGCTATTCGGGGGCCGGGACCCGGGGGTGTCTTGGCCCCCTGCGGCAGCGCTCCGCCCGCGGCCGGACCGGCGCCCGTGCGGCCGGCACCCGTGCCGCCGTCACCGGACTGCACCGGTCCGGGGCGCTGGGCGCCCTTGGCCGAGGCGCCGCGGTCACTCCCGCCGCGCTCCGGCTCAGCCGCAGCGTCCCCTCGACCGCGGTCGGCCTGGGGAGACCCCTTGCCATCCCTCTTGAAACGTCCCTGCACTAGCGTCGCAACCTCTGGACCAGGCGTCCTGCCGCGTTGACGGCGGGACGGTGTCGGCGTCTCGGGGCGCCAGGCACCCCTTGGTGGTCGTGAGACCGGCGCTGCTCCCCCTTCCCGCCGCCAATCGGCGCTGCGTTGCGCCCCTGCGCGCCGGTTCGATCCCGCGGCGGTCCCGGGAATTCCAGCACAGTGCAGGATCTCCAACAAGGCCCGTGAGCCAGGCCACGAACTCCGTGACCGCATGTGATGGGCGAGTTACGAGACGTAGAAAGTGAACTCGCCCATAACGGACTTTCCCGTACGAGATTGTCGAGCGCGGCAGGTGTCCCAGTGTTCATGATCAGGAGCGGAATGGGGCCTTCAGGGAGGCATTGTCCGTTTTCAATGGGCAGACCACTAGCCGGAATTGACCTATTTGCCCAGTCATTCGTGAGCAAACTCACATGAAGATCATGGCCTCATCTGGACTTTGGTCGGGAATTGCATGTTTAGCCTAACGCTTTACAGGGATGGCGAAACCGACAACCGGCGTCCAGCCAGCGGCGCCCCAACCGACAGGGTCTGAACCGCAGATGAAGTCCACGCTGATGTTCCGCAACATAGCCAACCCGCGCCGCACCACGCTCGCGCACCTCGACGGCGCCGACGGCGTCAGGGCCGCGACGGAGCAGCCGGAGTCGTCGACGCCCCCCGTGACCCTCCCCGCCCAGACGGCGAACCCCCGCCGCACGGTGCTGATGGAAGCGCCGTGACGAAGGGGCGCGGCGCCGGGCGAGAAGGCATGAGCCCGTCCGGCGTCTGAGGACGAGCCGCGCAGCGGCGAAAGGGGGAGGAGGGGCGCGGCCCCATAGACTGGGGCGGCAACCTCCACCCACGTAAAAAGGGGCCCCGTGCGCATCGCCAGGTTCTCCATCGACGGCAACGTCGCCTTCGGCGCGGTCGAGGGCGAAGCTCCCCCCGGAAGCACCGAGGGACTCGTCCTCGACATCATCAAGGGCATCCCGTTCGCGGACTTCGAGCTCTCCGGCACCAAGGTCCCGCTGAGCAAGGTCCGGCTGCTCCCGCCCGTGCTCCCCAGCAAGGTCGTGGCCATCGGCCGCAACTACGCGGAGCACGTGGCGGAGCTCGGCAACGAGCTGCCAGGGCCTTCCGAGCCGCCGGTCGCCTTCCTCAAGCCGTCCACGTCCGTGACCGGCCCCGGCGCCGCCATCGAGTACCCCTCCTTCTCGCAGGACCTGCACCACGAGGCCGAGCTGGCCGTGGTCATCGGCCGGATGTGCCGCGAGGTGCCCCGCGAGCGGGTCGCCGACGTCATCCTCGGCTACACCTGCGCCAACGACGTCACCGCGCGTGACGTCCAGAAGCGCGAGAAGCAGTGGTCCCGCGCCAAGGGCTTCGACACCGCGTGCCCGCTGGGTCCCTGGGTGGAGACCGGCATCGACCTGAAGCGCGCCGCCGACCTCACCATCCAGTGCACGGTCAACGGCGAACAGCGCCAGCTCGGCCGCACCACGGACATGATCCGTCCCATCGAGGACCTCATCGTCCACATCAGCGAGGCGATGACGCTGCTCCCCGGCGACGTCGTCCTCACGGGCACCCCGGCAGGGGTCGGCCCGCTCGGCGTCGGCGACGAGGTCGCCGTCACCATCGAAGGCATCGGCACTCTCACCAACAAGGTGATCAAGCGTGGCTAACGCGACTCCCGACGACACCGTCCGGGTACGTTTCTGTCCCTCCCCGACCGGCAACCCCCACGTGGGCCTGGTCCGCACCGCCCTGTTCAACTGGGCCTACGCCCGGCACAACGGCGGCACCCTGGTCTTCCGCATCGAGGACACCGACGCGGCCCGTGACTCCGAGGAGTCCTACGAGCAGCTCCTCGACTCCATGCGCTGGCTGGGCTTCGACTGGGACGAGGGCCCCGAGGTCGGCGGCCCGCACGCGCCGTACCGCCAGTCGCAGCGCATGGACATCTACCGCGACGTCGCCACCAGGCTCCAGGACGCCGGGCACGCCTACCCGTGCTACTGCACCACCGAGGAGCTAGACGCCCGCCGCGAGGCCGCCCGCGCCGCCGGCAGGCCGTCCGGCTACGACGGCAAGTGCCGCGACCTCACCGACGAGCAGAAGCAGGCGTACGAGGCCGAGGGCCGCAGCCACATCGTCCGCTTCCGGATGCCCGACGAGGCCACCACCTTCACCGACCTGGTCCGCGGCGAGATCACCGTCCAGGCCGAGAACGTCACCGACTACGGCATCGTGCGCGCCAACGGCGCCCCGCTGTACACGCTGGTCAACCCGGTCGACGACGCCCTGATGGAGATCACCCACGTCCTGCGCGGCGAGGACCTGCTCTCCTCGACCCCGCGCCAGATCGCGCTCTACAAGGCGCTGATCGAGCTGGGCGTCGCGAAGACGACCCCGCAGTTCGGCCACCTGCCGTACGTCATGGGCGAGGGCAACAAGAAGCTCTCCAAGCGCGACCCGCAGGCGAGCCTGAACCTCTACCGCGAGCGCGGCTTCCTGCCCGAGGGGCTGCTCAACTACCTCTCGCTGCTCGGCTGGTCCTTCTCCGCCGACCAGGACGTCTTCACGATCGACCAGATGATCGCGAAGTTCGACCTCGCCGACGTGAACTCCAACCCGGCCCGCTTCGACCTGAAGAAGGCCGAGGCGATCAACGCCGACCACATCCGGATGCTGGACGTGAAGGCGTTCGCCGCTGCCTGCGAGCCCTGGCTGCGCGCCCCGCACGCCCCCTGGGCTCCCGAGGACTTCGACGCGGCGGTCTGGGAGGCCATCGCGCCGCACGCCCAGACCCGCCTCAAGGTCCTCTCCGAGATCACGGACAACGTCGATTTCCTGTTCCTGCCGGAGCCGGTCTTCGACGAGGCCTCCTGGACCAAGGCGATGAAGGAGGGCTCGGACGCGCTCCTGCGCACGGCCCGCGAGAAGCTGGCGGCGGCCGACTGGTCCTCCGCCGAGTCCCTGAAGGAAGCCGTCCTCGCCGCCGGTGAGGCCCACGGCCTCAAGCTCGGCAAGGCCCAGGCCCCCGTCCGCGTCGCCGTCACCGGCCGCACGGTCGGCCTGCCCCTCTTCGAGTCCCTGGAGATCCTCGGCAAGGACGCGACGCTGACCCGCGTCGACGCGGCCCTGGCGAAGCTCACCGCACAGTAGTCACCCGCGCACGGCACGTGGTCGTCCACGTGTAGCGCACACCGAAGGGCCCGGAAGCCGCCACGGCCGCCGGGCCCTTCGCGTACGTTCGGGGCATGGCGATCAAAGCTGTGGTCTGGGACGTGGACGACACCCTCTTCGACTACGCGTCCGCCGACTCCGCGGGCATGCGCGCGCACCTCGTGGCCGAGGACATCCTGGAGCGGTACGGCACGGCCCAGGAGGCCCTCGCGCTGTGGAAGGAGACCACGCGCCGCCACTGGGCCCGCTTCGGCGCCGGCGAGGTGGACTTCCCCTCCCAGCGCCGCGACCGCGTACGCGACTTCCTCGGCGGCGCGCTCGGCGACCTCGACGACACGGAGGCCGACGCCTGGTTCGACCGCTACCGCGCCCACTACGAGGCCGCCTGGTCGCTCTTCCCGGACACCGTGCCGGCCCTCGACGCCCTCGCCGACGGCTACCGGCACGCGGTCCTCTCCAACTCCGCCCATGTCGTCCAGGAGCACAAGTTGCAGGTGCTCGGCCTGTACGACCGCTTCGAGACCGTTCTGTGCGCCGCCGAACTCGGCGTCTCCAAGCCCGCCGCCGAGGCCTTCCACGCCGTCTGCGAGGCGCTCGGCCTCGCGCCCGCGGAGATCGCGTACGTGGGCGACCAGCCGGAGATCGACGCCCGGGGCGCCCGGGACGCGGGCCTGGTCGGCATCTGGCTCGACCGCAACGGCTCCGCGCAGGAAGGGCCGGAGGGAGTGCACCGCATCGGCGGCCTCGCCGAGCTGCCCGCGCTGTTGCTGGCCGATACCCGTTTTGGAGCGCCGTCCACCTTCGGGTAATGTTCTTCCTGCGCCGCCCGAGAGGGCCGAAAGGTCCGGCCGGGAGGCGCAAGCCGAACAGAATCTCCCTCCAGGGGATTGCGTTCCGGTGGCCTATGGTGTAATTGGCAGCACGACTGATTCTGGTTCAGTTAGTCTAGGTTCGAGTCCTGGTAGGCCAGCTCGCAGAGCTTTTCTGCAACCGCGGATCATGATCCGCAAAGCCCCCGTTGTGTAGCGGCCTAGCACGCTGCCCTCTCAAGGCAGTAGCGCCGGTTCGAATCCGGTCGGGGGTACTGATCCTTCCCGCGGCGACAGCCGGGTCGCACCCACTGTCGCTGATGCAGGATCGCTAGGGCCCCCGTTGTGTAGCGGCCTAGCACGCCGCCCTCTCAAGGCGGTAGCGCCGGTTCGAATCCGGTCGGGGGTACGAACTGGTCTAAACCACATTGGTCTATGGTGTAATTGGCAGCACGACTGATTCTGGTTCAGTTAGTCTAGGTTCGAGTCCTGGTAGACCAGCTCGGATCTGCGGAAACGTAAGATCCACGCCCCCGTTGTGTAGCGGCCTAGCACGCCGCCCTCTCAAGGCGGTAGCGCCGGTTCGAATCCGGTCGGGGGTACCACCGAGAAAGCCCTCCCCAGCAGGGGAGGGCTTCTTCGTGCGTCCGGAGCCCGGTGGTTCCGTACAGCCAGAGGATCTCGTACGGCCGGAGGCCGCGGGGCAGCCCGGTGCTCCCGCGCGCCGCCAACTCCCGGCCCGCAGCCGCGGCGTTGAGGCCGCGGGGCGGGAGCTGGGGCGCACGCGTGTGTCAGCTGCTGTGGCGCCTGGGGCGCACGCGTGCGTCAGCTGGTGCGGCGCAGGGCCTCGGAGAGGCGTCCCGCCGCGTCGATGACCGCCTGGGCGTGCATCCGGCCCGGATGCCGGGTCAGGCGCTCGATCGGCCCCGAGACCGACACGGCGGCCACCACCCGGTTCGACGGGCCGCGCACCGGCGCCGACACCGACGCCACCCCCGGCTCGCGCTCACCGATCGACTGGGCCCAGCCCCGCCGCCGCACACCCGAGAGCGCCGTGGCCGTGAAGCGCGCGCCCTGCAAGCCGCGGTGCAGCCGCTCCGGCTCCTCCCAGGCCATCAGGATCTGCGCCGACGAACCCGCCTTCATCGTGAGCGTCGAACCCACCGGCACCGTGTCCCGGAGGCCGGAGAGGCGCTCCGCCGCGGCGACGCAGATGCGCATGTCGCCCTGGCGGCGGTACAGCTGCGCGCTCTCGCCCGTCACGTCCCGCAGATGTGTGAGCACGGGGCCCGCCGTCGCGAGGAGGCGGTCCTCGCCCGCCGCCGCGGCCAGCTCCGCGAGGCGCGGACCGAGGATGAAACGGCCCTGCATGTCCCGGGCCACCATGCGGTGGTGTTCCAGGGCCACGGCCAGCCGGTGGGCCGTGGGTCGAGCGAGCCCGGTGGCCGCGACCAACCCGGCAAGGGTGGCGGGACCGGACTCCAGTGCGCCCAGGACAAGGGCTGCCTTGTCGAGGACGCCAACGCCGCTAGAGTTGTCCATGCAACGATACTTGCGTCTCACTCTGTGAAACGCAAGTTCACATTTCCCGGGAACCCGCCACCCTGGAGAAGCGGACCGCGGACCAACGGTCCCGCTGCCTACGTGCGTACGGGGGACGTGCGTCGGCGTTCCGATTCTCTAGTTGGGCCGGCAAGGCCGCCGGTCGGAGGGAAAGCGATGGGTAGGACTCTGGCGGAGAAGGTCTGGGACGACCACGTCGTCCGGCGCGCCGAAGGCGAGCCCGATCTCCTCTTCATCGATCTGCACCTGCTGCACGAAGTGACCAGCCCGCAGGCGTTCGACGGCCTCCGCGGGGCCGGCCGGCAGGTGCGGCGGCTCGACCTCACCATCGCCACCGAGGACCACAACACCCCGACCCTCGACATCGACAAGCCCATCGCCGACCCGGTCTCCCGGGCCCAGCTGGAGACGCTGCGCAAGAACTGCGCCGACTTCGGCGTGCGGCTGCACCCGCTCGGCGACGTCGAGCAGGGCGTCGTCCACGTCGTGGGACCGCAGCTGGGACTGACCCAGCCGGGGACCACGGTGGTGTGCGGCGACTCCCACACCTCCACGCACGGCGCCTTCGGCGCGCTCGCCTTCGGCATCGGCACCTCCCAGGTCGAGCATGTCCTGGCCACCCAGACGCTGCCCATGGCCCGCCCGAAGACCATGGCCATCACCGTCGACGGCGAACTGCCCGAAGGCGTCACCGCCAAGGACCTGATCCTCGCCATCATCGCCAGGATCGGCACCGGCGGCGGCCAGGGCTACATCCTGGAGTACCGCGGCCCGGCCATCGAGAAGCTCTCGATGGAGGCCCGCATGACCATCTGCAACATGTCCATCGAGGCGGGCGCCCGCGCGGGCATGATCGCCCCCGACGAGACCACCTTCGCCTACCTCAAGGACCGTGTGCACGCCCCGCAGGGCGCGGACTGGGACGAGGCCCTCGCCTACTGGCGGACGCTGCGCACCGACGACGACGCGGTCTTCGACGCCGAGGTCTACATCGACGCCGCCGCCCTGTCGCCCTTCGTCACCTGGGGCACCAACCCGGGCCAGGGCCTGCCGCTGTCGGCGGACGTCCCCGACCCGGCTTCGTACGAGGACGCTTCGGAGCGGCTCGCCGCCGAAAAGGCCCTGGAGTACATGGGGTTGAGCGCGGGCCAGCGGCTGCGCGACATCACCGTGGACACCGTCTTCGTAGGCTCCTGCACCAACGGCCGTATCGAGGACCTGCGCTCGGCCGCCGCCGTGATCGAGGGCCGCAAAGTCGCCGACGGGGTACGGATGCTGGTCGTGCCCGGGTCGGTGCGGGTCGCCCTCCAGGCCGTCGAGGAGGGCCTCGACAAGGTCTTCACCGCGGCGGGCGCCGAATGGCGGCACGCGGGCTGCTCGATGTGCCTCGGCATGAACCCCGACCAACTCGCCCCCGGCGAGCGCTCCGCGTCCACGTCCAACCGCAACTTCGAGGGCCGCCAGGGCAAGGGCGGGCGCACCCATCTGGTGTCGCCGCAGGTCGCCGCCGCCACCGCGGTGACCGGCCGGCTCTCCTCGCCCGCCGACCTCGCCGAAGCCCCCACCACCGCCGGAGTCTGATCAGCCATGGAAGCCTTCACCACGCACACCGGCCGGGCCGTCCCGCTGCGCCGCAGCAACGTCGACACCGACCAGATCATCCCCGCCCACTGGCTGAAGAAGGTCACCCGGGACGGCTTCGAGGACGGCCTCTTCGAAGCCTGGCGCAAGGACCCCGACTTCGTGCTCAACAAAGCCGAGCGGCAGGGGGCCACCGTGCTGGTCGCCGGGCCCGACTTCGGCACCGGATCCTCCCGCGAGCACGCCGTCTGGGCGCTGCAGAACTACGGCTTCAAGGCCGTCGTCTCCGCCCGCTTCGCCGACATCTTCCGCGGCAACTCGCTCAAGAACGGCCTGCTCACCGTGGTTCTGGAGCAGTCCGTCGTGGACGAGCTGTGGGCCCTGACCGAGGCGGACCCGGAGGTCGAGATCACCGTCGACCTGCACGAACGCCAAGTCCGCGCCCCCGGCGTCACGGCCGGGTTCGAGCTGGACGAGAACGCCCGCTGGCGGCTCCTGAACGGCCTGGACGACATCAGCATCACGCTCAGGAACGAGCAGGACATCGCCGCGTACGAGGCGGGCCGCCCCGCTCACAAGCCGCGCACCGTGCAGGTCGGCTGACCCGGTTCACCAGGGTGGCGGTACGGCCGCCCCACTCGTGGCCACCTCGCCACCCCCGCTTCGCCGGCCGGTTCCAGGGCCGCTCGCACCCGATGTACCCCCAATCGTGGACGGTTGGGGGTACATCTGTGTCCGGCCCCGAATGTCCCGCGATGACCTGAACGGGTGGTCGCAACTGCCTTGATCTGAAGGGAAGAAGAGGCCGGAAACCCACTTGCACCCGGCGAGTGCGGGTATCCTCAGAACGGCGCCTGGCGAGGGTAGTTACCCCCTGCGGAGGCGACAACTCGCCCCAGATGGCACAATCGGTGCATGGGACGCGACGACCAACTCGAGCTCTACGGCCTCGTCGCCGACCAACTGAAGGAAGCGCACTCCCGGGTGCGCGCACTGCAAGTCCCGGAGGGCGTACGGATGGCGCTGACCCGGAAGCTGCTGGTCATTACGGCCGCGGCCAAACACGATCTCGCCGATGCGGCAAGGCGTCTGGAGCGGTTGATGGCGTACCTCGACGAAGGCGACGAGGGCCGCATCCCCGAAGACGTCTGAGCGGCAGGCCTCAACGGGCCTTCCGTGCCTCAACGGACCTTCGGGGAACTCCCCGAGAGCTCAGGTTGTTGCGGCACAAGGGTGATTAGCCCGTTTCGTGTTTGATTTGCGGTATATATCTGCCTAACGTGCGAAAAAGCCTGGCGGATTCGCTCAGGCAATGTCTCCGAAGGGGAAGACGTGAACAAGGCGCAGCTCGTAGAAGCGATTGCCGACAAGGTCGGTGGCCGGCAGCAGGCCGCCGACGCCGTGGACGCGGTCCTGGACGCCGTCGTCCGTGCCGTCGTCAG
Organism: Streptomyces typhae; assembly: GCF_009755605.1. Taxonomy (GTDB): domain Bacteria; phylum Actinomycetota; class Actinomycetes; order Streptomycetales; family Streptomycetaceae; genus Streptomyces; species Streptomyces typhae. The sequence goes on along the minus strand of NZ_WPNZ01000028.1, from coordinate 114,477 downwards.
CGGTGACCGCGTTTCGGTCACCGGGTTCGGCTCGTTCGAGAAGGTCGACCGCCCGGCCCGGTACGCCCGCAACCCGCAGACCGGGGAGCGCGTGCGGGTCAAGAAGACCTCGGTGCCCCGCTTCCGCGCGGGCCAGGGCTTCAAGGACCTGGTGAGCGGCTCGAAGAAGCTCCCGAAGAACGACGTCGCGGTGAAGAAGGCGCCCAAGGGCAGCCTGACCGGCGGCGCTTCGGCGACGGTCAAGAAGGCGGCCGCCAAGAAGGCCACCACCGCCAAGAAGGCCACGGCCAAGAAGACCACCGCCGCCGCCAAGAAGGCGACCCCGGCGGCGAAGAAGACCACGGCCACCGCCAAGAAGGCGACCACGGCCAAGAAGGCCACCACCACCGCTGCCGCCAAGAAGACGGCGAAGACGGCCACGGCGAAGAAGGCCGCCACCACCGCCAAGAAGACGGCCAAGGCGGCGACGGCGAAGAAGACCACCGCCAAGAAGGCCGCCGCCAAGAAGGCGCCCGCCAAGAAGGCCACGGCCAAGAAGGCGCCCGCCAAGAAGTCGACGGCGCGCAAGACCACCGCCAAGAAGGCCACCGCCCGCAAGAAGTAAGGGCTGCAGGGCACTCACGCGCCGGGCCGGACTCCCCCAGGGGAGCCCGGCCCGCGGCGTGTGCGGGGCTGTTCGGGGGACACGGGCGCCGCGCGCGATCCGGGGGGACACGGCGGCGCGGGGCCGTTCGGGTGCGGCGGCCGGTCAGAACGTCTGGAGCGTGACCAGCGTGATGTGGCGGGCCTCGCCCGCGCCGGTCACCTCGATGCGCACCCGCTGACCGGGCCTGAGCAGGCGCAGACCGCCCGCGTCGAACGCGGGGGCGTCGAAGGGCACCGGGGTGCCGTCGTCGAGGAGCACGCTGCCGGTGCGGGTGTCGGAGTCGTACGTGTACGCGGTGGCCTGCATGGGGGAAGCGTACTCAGTCCGCCGCCGCGGCCCCCGGCCCTGGCGGTTCCCGGTCCCGCTGCTCCCGGGCCCCGGTTCCTCAGTCCGGGATGAGCAGCCCGGCCGCCGCCGCGGCCGTGTACGGGCCCACCCCGATGGCGAGCGCGGTGCGCAGGTCGTCGCCGGTGTCCACGTCCTGGCGCACGGAAGAGGCGGCACCCGCTTCGGCGGCCCCGAGTTCCCGCGCGCCGGAGTCCCGGTGGCGGGCGCGCGAGGCCCCGCCGAATTGTGGCCGCAATTCGGTTCCGGGAGCCGCGGTCAGCAAGGTCGTGCCGATTCCCGCGGCGTCCGGGAGAAAAGCCCGCGGGAAGTGCGCGGCGGCATCGAGGACCCGGGCCAATTCCGCGGGGCGCAGCGCGGGCAGATCGGCGTTGAGCGCGGCCACGGCCGCCCGGGGCCGCGTCGAACGCACCTGGAGCGCCGCATGGGCGAGGGCGGCGTTCAGGCCGTCCGCGGGGGTGTCGGGGACGACGCGGGCACCGAGCGCCGTCAGTTCGCGGCCCGCCCGCACGTCGTCCGTGACGACCACCACATCCCGCACGGACGGGCAGGCCACCGCCGCACCCACCGTGTCCTGCGCGAACGCCAGGGCGAGAGCGGGCCGCAAGCCGTCACCGGCGGCTGCCGCGAGTCGGCTCTTGGCCCGCTCCAGCGGCTTGAGCGGTATCACCAGGGTCCACTGCACACCGGGCTCCGTCCTTCGCGTCGGGCCCATTGTGACCTGCGGGAAGAAGGTGGCGGAGGCCTGGGGTGCGGGGGCCGGCGGCGGTGCCGGGTCCGGGCCCTCGGGCACGAGGGGGCGCGAAGGGGGTGGCGGTGGACGGGTGGGCGTACGGTGTTCTCGACAGGACGGCAGCCTGGGGCGACACTTGTGCGGCCGACCCGGCTCATGGAGGAAGGTGTCCGAGTGTCCCGCCGCAGAATCGGCTTCTGGTACCGCCTGGCGGCGGTCATCGCTAAACCGCCGCTGTTGGTTCTGATCAAGCGGGACTGGCGGGGAATGGAGCACATTCCGGCTGACGGCGGATTTATCACCGCCGTGAACCACAATTCGCATCTCGACCCGTTCGCGTACGCCCACTTTCAGTACAACACGGGGCGGGTACCGCGTTTCCTCGCCAAGCACGGGCTCTTCAAGAAGGGCTTCATCGGGGCGTTCATGCGGGGCACCGGGCAGATCCCGGTCTACCGCGAGACCACCAATGCGCTGAGCGCCTTCCGGGCCGCCATCGACGCGGTCGAGCGCGGTGAATGTGTGGCGTTCTACCCCGAGGGCACCCTGACCCGCGACCCGGACCTGTGGCCCATGACGGGCAAGACAGGGGTCGCGCGCGTCGCGCTCCAGACCAAGTGCCCGGTCGTCCCGGTCGCCCAGTGGGGCGCCAACCACGTGCTGCCGCCGTACGCGAAGAAGCCCGCGGTGCTGCCGCGCAAGACGCACCACGTGCTCGCGGGACCGCCCGTCGACCTGGAGCGCTTCTACGACAAGGAGATGACCCCGGACCTCCTGAAGGAGGCCACCGAGGCCATCATGGCCGCCGTCACCGAACTCCTCGCGGAGCTGCGCGGCGAGAAGGCCCCGCAGAAGCGTTACGACCCGCGGGAAGTCCGTCTCGCGCAGCGCCGCAGGGCCGCGGACCCCGGCGCCGCCGGCGGCCGTACGGAGCAAGGCAGTTCTGAGGAGAGCAAGTGACCCGAACCCTGAAGGCCGCCGTCTTCGGAACCGGCTCGTGGGGGACGGCCTTCGGCATGGTCCTGGCGGACGCCGGCTGCGACGTCACCCTGTGGGGCCGCCGCGCGGAGCTCGCCGACGCGGTCAACTCCACGCACACCAACCCGGACTATCTGCCGGGCGTCGAGCTGCCGCGCAACGTGCGCGCCACCACCGACGCGGCCGAGGCCGCGGACGCCGCCGACTTCACCGTGCTCGCCGTGCCCTCGCAGACGCTGCGCGCGGGCCTCGCCGCGTGGACGCCGCTGCTCGCCCCCGACACGGTGCTCGTCTCCCTGATGAAGGGCGTCGAGCTCGGCTCCGCGATGCGCATGAGCGAGGTCGTCGAGGACGTCACCAAGGCTCCCGCCGAGCGGATCGCCGTGGTCACGGGCCCGAACCTGGCGCGGGAGATCGCCGCCCGGCAGCCCGCCGCCTCCGTGGTCGCCTGCCGCGACGAGTCGGTCGCCGTACGCCTTCAGACGGCCTGCCACACCCCGTACTTCCGGCCCTACACCAACACCGACGTGGTCGGCTGCGAACTGGGCGGCGCCGTCAAGAACGTCATCGGGCTCGCCGTCGGCATCGCGGACGGCATGGGCCTCGGCGACAACACCAAGGGCTCACTGATCACCCGCGGCCTCGCCGAGACCACCCGGCTCGGCCTCGCGATGGGCGCGGACCCGCTGACCTTCGCCGGTCTCGCGGGCCTCGGCGACCTGGTCGCCACCTGTTCGTCGCCGCTCTCGCGGAACCACACCTTCGGCACCAACCTCGGCAAGGGCATGACCCTGGAGGAGACCATCGCGGTCACCCGCCAGACCGCCGAGGGCGTCAAGTCCTGCGAGTCCGTGCTCGATCTGGCCCGCAGGCACGGCGTCGACATGCCCATCACCGAGACGGTCGTCGGCATCGTGCACGAGGGCACCCCGCCGTTGGTGGCCCTCAAGGAGCTGATGTCGCGCAGCGCCAAGCCGGAACGGCGCTGAGCGCCCACGGACGCGCCCCGCACCGGCGGAGCGCGTCCGGCCCGCCGGTCACCGGCGGGCCGCGCCTGACCCGCTGGTCACCGGCTGCACACTGACGTCGCAGGGGCCACCGGGTACGCTCAACGCGATATGAGCAGCGAGAACCTCCCCCAGAGCCCTGAGCAGAGCACCGCGCGTCCCGGCACCGACCCGTCCGGGCAGCCCCGCAAGCCGCGGGTGGCCGTCGTGTTCGGCGGTCGCAGCTCGGAGCACGGCATCTCCGTCGTCACCGCCGGCGCCGTCCTGCGCGCCATCGACCGCAGCAAGTACGACGTGCTGCCCATCGGCATCACGACGGACGGGCGCTGGGCGCTGACGGCCGACGAGCCCGACCGCATGGCCATCGCCGACCGCAAGGTGCCGAGCGTGGCGGACCTCGCCGAGTCGGCCGAGGGCGGTGTCGTCCTGCCGGTCGACCCGGGCAACCGCGAAGTCGTCTACAGCGAGCCCGGCACCGTGCCCAAGGCGCTCGGCGAGGTCGACGTCGTCTTCCCGATGCTGCACGGCCCCTACGGCGAGGACGGCACCCTCCAGGGCCTCCTGGAACTGTCGGGCGTGCCCTACGTGGGCGCGGGCGTGCTCGCCTCGGCCGTCGGCCAGGACAAGGAGTACATGAAGCGGGTCTTCACCTCCTTCGGGCTGCCCGTCGGCCCGTACCTCGTGATCAGGCCGCGCGAGTGGCAGCGCGAGGAGAAGGAGGCCCGGCAGCGCGTCGCGGACTTCGCGGGCGAGCACGGCTGGCCGCTGTTCATCAAGCCCGCGCGCGCGGGCTCGTCGATCGGCATCACGAAGGTCGACTCCTTCGATGGCCTCGACGAGGCCATTGCCGAGGCACAGCGCCACGACCCGAAGATCATCGTCGAGGCGCTGCTCCGCGGCCGTGAGATCGAGTGCGGCGTCCTGGAGTTCGAGGACGGGCCGCGCGCGAGCGTGCCCGCCGAGATCCCGCCGGTGCAGGCCCACGACTACTACGACTTCGAGGCGAAGTACATCGACTCGACGCCCGGACTCGTGCCCGCCCCGCTCACCCCGGAGGAGACCGCGGAGGTGCAGCGGCTCGCGGTGGCCGCGTTCGACGCGGCGTCCTGTGAGGGCCTGGTGCGCGCGGACTTCTTCCTCACCGAGGACGGGCAGTTCGTCATCAACGAGATCAACACCATGCCGGGCTTCACACCGATCTCCATGTACCCGCAGATGTGGGAGAAGAGCGGCGTCGGCTACGCGGAACTCGTCGACCGCCTCATTCAGGCGGCGCTCTCCCGGTCCACCGGGCTGCGCTAGACGACGACCACTGGACGACGACGGGGGCCCGGAGGGGCGCGGGGCCCGCGCCCCTTACTGGGCGACGCCGAAGGGGATCGTCTTCTTGATGGGTGCGGCGAAGTCGGTGAGCGGGCCCAGGCCGTTCCCCGTCCGCTCCTTCGGCAGCGTCACCTCGACGTACGCCAGACGCAGCCCGGTGGTGAAGACGTACGACCCGTCGTCGCGCTTCTGCAGCAGCCAGGCGACGCCGTTCACCTTCACGCCGTCCGACTTGGCCACCTCCGGGTCGAGCATCTCCGGGGGCTGTTCGACACCGCAGCGCAGTATGATCGCCGGGTCTCCCCACCCGGCGGTCAGATCCGACTTCGGCGCGGGGTCGGAGCGATGGAGCCCGTCGACCTTCTCCGGGAGCTGTGCGTGCAGATCCCGGCAGAGCCCCGCGGCCTTCGCGGCCGGGGACGGAACCACCACCGAGGCCCTGTCGTCCGTTGATGAGCAGGCCGCTGTGGCGAGCAGGAGTGCGACAGCGGACATGCCGGTGGAGCAGCGGCGCCGGAGACGGGGGAAGTTCACCGGGCCAGGGTAGACGGGGGCTACAAGTGCACGACCGGGCAGGTCAGGGTTCTGGTGATGCCGTCCACCTGCTGGACCTTGGCGACCACCATGCGGCCGAGTTCGTCGACCGTGTCCGCCTGCGCGCGCACGATGACATCGTAGGGACCGGTCACGTCCTCGGCCTGGATCACTCCCGGGATCTTGCCGATCAGCTCGGCGACGGTCGACGCCTTGCCGACCTCGGTCTGGATCAGGATGTACGCCTGTACCACGGAACCTCCAGGGCGGCCACGAGGATCATGTGGGGAGAAGGGACGCCACGGTACCGCGTCGCCGCTCGCCACGGGGAGACCCGGGGGAGCTGTGGCGTGCACATCGCGGCGGACGGACAACAGAGGTTGACGGTCACGTCGACCGTACCGACGACAGGGACGGCTCGCGACCGCAAGCGGACCGCGGCAACCGTGGCAGAAGGAGCAGCACGCGCATGAAGGGCACCGTCGGCGAGTTGGGCGAGTTCGGGCTCATCAGGGAGCTCACCTCGCGGCTCACCTCCACTCCGGCCGTACGTCTCGGCCCCGGCGACGACGCCGCCGTCGTGGCCGCCCCGGACCGCAGGGTGGTGGCGAGCACCGACATCCTCCTGGAGGGCCGGCACTTCCGCCGCGACTGGTCGACGGCCTACGACGTCGGCCGCAAGGCCGCCGCGCAGAACCTCGCCGACATCGCGGCCATGGGCGCGGTGCCCACCGCCATCCTGCTCGGCCTCGTCGTGCCCGCGGAACTCCCCGCGAGCTGGCCCACCGAGCTGATGGACGGCCTGCGCGACGAGTGCCAGGTCGCGGGCGCGGCCGTCGTCGGCGGCGACGTCGTACGCGGCGACACGATCACCGTCTCCATCACCGCCCTCGGCGATCTGCGCAACCACGAGCCCGTCACGCGCGCGGGCGCCCAGCCCGGCGACGTCGTCGCCGTCACCGGCTGGCTCGGCTGGTCCGCCGCCGGGCACGCGGTCCTCTCCCGCGGCTTCCGCTCGCCGCGCGCCTTCGTGGAGGCCCACCGCAGGCCCGAGCCGCCCTACCACGCGGGCCCCGCCGCCGCCGGTCTCGGCGCGACCGCCATGACGGACGTCAGCGACGGCCTGATCGCCGACCTCGGGCACATCGCCGAGGCCAGCAAGGTGCGTATCGACATCCGCTCCGGCGACGTGGACGTGCCCTCGCAGATGAACGACATCGGGCAGGCCGTCGGCGTCGACCCGCTCCAGTGGGTGCTCAACGGCGGCGAGGACCACGCCATCGTGGCGACGTTCCCGCCGGACGTGAAGCTGCCCGCCCGCTGGAAGGTCATCGGCGAGATCCTCAACCCCTCCGCGCAGCCGCAGGTCACCGTGGACGGCGCCCCCTGGACCAGCAAGGGCTGGGACCACTTCGGCGAGAACGGGGGCGACGACGCGTGAGCCCGCGCAGCGCGCCCCCGAGGGTGCTCACCGTCGCCGGATCGGACTCCGGGGGCGGCGCCGGCATCCAGGCCGACCTGAAGACGATGCTCGCCCTCGGCACGCACGGGATGAGCGTCGTCACGGCGGTCACGGCGCAGAACTCCGTCGGCGTGCAGGGCGCTTGGGAGCTGCCGGTGGAGGCGGTGCGGGCGCAGTACCGCAGCGTCGTCGACGACATCGGCGTCTCCGCCGTCAAGACGGGCATGCTGGCCTCCGCCGAACTGGTCGAGGCGGTCGCGGACTTGCTCGCGGGCACCGACGCCCCCGCCGTCGTCGACCCGGTCGGCGTCTCCAAGCACGGCGACGCGCTGCTCGCCGCCTCCGCCCTGGACTGCGTGCGCACCAAGCTGCTCCCGGTCGCCACGATCGCCACCCCCAACCTCGACGAGGTCGAGCAACTGACGGGCGTGCGCGTCCGGTCGGAGGACGGCATGCGACGGGCCGCCGCGGCCGTCCTCGCGTACGGGCCCGCATGGGTCGTCATCAAGGGCGGGCACCTCACGGACGGCGTCGGCGCAGCCAAGGCGGTCGACCTGCTGACCGACGGCTCCGAGGAGCACTGGCTGCGCGCCCCGCGCCACGACAACCGCCACACGCACGGCACGGGCTGCACACTCGCCAGCGCGATCGCGGCGCAGCTCGCGAAGGGGCAGACCGTCCTGGAGGCCGTCACCGCCGCCAAGGCGTACGTCACCGGCGCGATCGCCGCCGGGTTCGCGCTCGGCGACGGGATCGGGCCCGTGGACCACGGCTGGGAGTTCCGGGACGGGGTGGGGGTTCCCTAGCCGGACGGTGCCGCCCCGGGGAGTCCGGGGCGGCCGCCCCGCGCTTCTCCGGGTACGTGAAAATGCCGGTCCACCCGAAGGTGGACCGGCATTCTCAGCAACCGGCTAGGTGGCCGCGCAGAAGCGTCAGCGCGAGACCTTGCCGGCCTTGATGCACGAGGTGCAGGCGTTGAGGCGCTTCGGCGTCCCGCCGACCACGGCACGCACGCGCTGGATGTTCGGGTTCCAGCGACGGGGCGTACGGCGGTGCGAGTGCGAGATGTTGTTGCCGAAGCCCGGCCCCTTGCCGCAGACGTCGCAGTTGGCAGCCACGGGTCACTCCAAAGACTTCAGATGCACTTACGGTTAAACCCGGCATGCCGGGATCAGTGCAATGATCGGAGTGGCGTTGCCAGGAGGAATGGCCCGATGAGTATCGGGCAACCGGAGCAGCATACAACGACTGCTTCGGTACAACGAAACTACCACGTCCGGCCCCCGCCCCGCCCCGGCCGTCCCTCTTGCCCGGGTCCGGCCCGGGTCTACGCTGCGTCTCATCCCGTGACGCACGACGGAGGCGTCCCGTGACGCACCGGTGACGCCCCGTGTTGCTCTTAGGAGGCGACCACTTGCCGCAGAACCTCGACGCTGTCGCAGCCCGCGCCTGGAGCGCTCTCGCTCTGGAAGCCCTGGGACAGGCCCGCGAGGAGATCGACGCGATCAACGTCTATCCGGTCGCGGACGCGGACACCGGCACCAATCTCTATCTGACGATGGAGTCGGCGGCCCGCGCGGTCGAAGCGGCCTTCACGGGCCTCGACCCGGCCAGACCGGCCCTCGCCGAGGTGGTGCGCGCGATGGCGCACGGGGCGCTGATCGGGGCCCGGGGCAACTCGGGGACGATTCTGGCGCAGCTGCTGCGGGGGATGGCGCAGGTGCTTCCGGAGGGCACGGCTGCGGGCACGGGCACGGCCTTGGCTACGGGCACGGCCACGGGCACGGCCGTGGCTGCTGATGCGGGTACCGGGGCCGGTAGGGGCACCGATCCCACCGATCCCACCGATCCCACTCCTTCTTCGGACGGTGACGCATGTCACGCCGACGGTGCCCGGCTCGCGCTGGCGCTCGTCCGTGCCGCCGAGGCCGCCTACCAGGCGGTGGCGCATCCCGTGGAGGGCACGGTCCTGACGGTCGCCAGGGCGGCGGCCGACGCGGCCCTCACCGCCTCCCGGGCCGCGCCACCCGACGGCGACTGCGCGACGGTAGCCCGCGCCGCGTACGAGGGCGCCTGCACGGCGCTGGACGCCACTCCCGGACAGCTCGCGGCGCTCGGCCGCGCGGGCGTCGTGGACGCCGGGGGACGCGGTCTCGTCGCCGTCCTGGGCGCACTGGTCGGCGCGCTGTCGGGGGAGACCGTGCGACCGCGGGCCGCGACGGGGCTCCACGCGCGCGTGGACGACGAGGGCGCGACAGAGTGCGCGACCCCCGGGGCGGAGGGTGGCGCCGCCGGACCCGCCTTCGAAGTGATCTACCTCCTGGAGGCCGACGACGCGGCCGTCGACCGGCTGCGGGCCCGGCTCGACCCGCTCGGCGACTCGCTCGTGGTCGTCGGCGGCGACGGCCTCTGGAACGTGCACGTGCACGTGGACGACGCGGGGGCGGCCGTCGAGGCGGGCGTCGAGGCGGGGCGGCCGCACCGCATCCGCATCACGCACTTCGGCGCGGGCGACGCCCACACCGCGCGGACACAGCCGCCCCGCGAGCGGGTCCAGCGCGGCATCGTGGCCGTCGTGCCGGGCGACGGCCTGGCGGCCCTGTACGCGGAGGCGGGGGCGACCACGGTGCCCGCGCGCGTGGGGGAGCCGCCCGCCAGCGGGGAGCTCGTGGAGGCGATCCGGCGCGCCCACGCGCGCGAGGTGGTGCTGCTGCCGAACGACGCGGAGCTGCGGCACACCGCGGCGGCCGCCGCGGAGCAGGCCCGCTCCGAGGGCGTGCGCGTCGCCCTGATCCCCACCCGCTCGGCGGTCCAGGGCATCGCGGCACTCGCCGTGCACGAACCGGACCGCCGCTTCGACGAGGACGTCGTCGCCATGACGTCGGCTGCCGGGGCGGCCCGCTACGCCGAACTGGTCGTCGCCGAACGGCAGTCGTGGACCACAGCGGGCATCTGCCAGGCCGGGGACGTGCTCGGCCTGATCGACGGCGACGTCGCGGTGATCGGCGGGGAGGTCGCGGGGACCGCCGCGGCCGTGCTCGACCGGATGCTGGCCGCGGGCGGCGAGATGGTCACCCTCGTGCTCGGGGACGCGGTCACCGACGGGGTGGCCGAACGCCTGGAGAAACACGTGCGCGACGGCCACCTGGCCGTGGACACGGTCCTGTACCGGGGCGGGCCGCAGTCGCCCCTGCTGCTCATCGGAGTGGAGTAGCCGGGCCCGGGCCCGCACCGGGTTCCGGGCGGCCCCGCGAGGAGATCTCCGGGGCATGCCCCGGAATGTCAGTGCCGTGGTGTGCAATGGATCTCGTGCACGCGCTCCAGGAACCCTTGAAGAACGCCCTCGGCCAGGCCACCGCGAAGGTGATGGCCGAGCACCTCGGCCTGCACACGGTCGGCGACCTCCTGCACCACTATCCGCGGAAGTACGCGGAGCGCGGCGAGCTGACCCGCCTCGCCGACCTCCCGCTGGACGAGCACGTCACGGTCGTCGCCCAGGTGGCGACCGCACGCGTCCTGCGCTTCAACGGCGGCAGCGGCCAGCGCCTGGAAGTCACGATCACGGACGGCAGCGGCCAGCTCCAGCTCGTCTTCTTCGGCCGCGGCATCCACAAGCCGCACAAGGACCTGCTGCCCGGCACCCGGGCGATGTTCGCGGGCAAGGTCGGTGTCTTCAACCGCAAGACGCAGCTCGCCCACCCGGCGTATCAACTGCTGCAAGGCGACGGCGAGGCCGGCTCGGCCGCCGAGGCAGTGGACTCCTGGGCCGGAGCCCTCATCCCGCTCTATCCGGCGACCGCCAAGCTGGAGTCCTGGAAGATCGCCAAGTCCGTCGACGCGGTCCTGCCCAGCGCCCAGGAGGCCCTGGACCCGCTGCCGCCGACGCTGCGCGAGGGCCGCGGCCTCATCCCGCTCCCCGAAGCGCTCCTGAAGATCCACCGCCCGCGGTCGAAGGCGGACATCGCCGCCGCCCGCGACCGGCTGAAGTGGGACGAGGCGTTCGTCCTCCAGATCGCCCTGGCCCGCCGCAGGTTCGCCGACGCCCAGCTCCCCGCGGTGGCCCGCAGGCCGTCCCCCGACGGCCTGCTCACCGCCTTCGACGCCAAGCTCCCCTTCGAGCTCACGGACGGCCAGCGCCGGGTCTCCAAGGAGATCTTCGACGACCTGGCCACCGAACACCCCATGCACCGCCTCCTCCAGGGAGAGGTCGGCTCGGGCAAGACAATGGTGGCCCTGCGCGCCATGCTCGCCGTCGTGGACGCCGGCGGCCAGGCCGCCATGCTCGCGCCCACGGAGGTCCTGGCCCAGCAGCACCACCGCTCGATCACGGAGATGATGGGCGAGCTCGCGGAGGGCGGCCTGCTCGGCGGCGCCGAGCACGGCACGAAGGTCACGCTGCTCACGGGCTCCATGGGCACGCCCGCCCGCCGTCAGGCCCTGCTCGACCTCGCCACCGGCGAAGCCGGAGTCGTCATCGGGACGCACGCGCTGATCGAGGACAAGGTGCAGTTCCACGACCTCGGCCTGGTCGTGGTCGACGAGCAGCACCGCTTCGGCGTCGAGCAGCGCGACGCCCTGCGCGGCAAGGGCAAGCAGCCGCCGCACCTCCTCGTCATGACGGCCACGCCCATTCCGCGCACGGTCGCGATGACGGTGTTCGGAGACCTGGAGACCTCCGTCCTCGACCAGCTCCCCGCGGGCCGCTCACCGATCTCCACCCACGTCGTCCCCGCCCAGGACAAGCCGCACTTCCTCGCCCGCGCGTGGGAGCGCGTGCGCGAGGAGGTGGAGAACGGCCACCAGGCGTACGTGGTCTGCCCCCGCATCGGCGACACGGACGACGAGACGGCGGAGCCCAAGAAGAAGAGCGGCAAGAAGAAGCCCGCCGACGCCGCTGAGGAGGGTGGTGACAAGCGTCCTCCGCTCGCCGTCCTCGACGTCGCCGACGAGCTGACCCACGGCCCCCTGCGGGGCCTGGAGGTCGAGGTTCTGCACGGCCGCATGCAGCCCGAGGACAAGGACGCGGTGATGCGCCGCTTCGCCGCCGGCGAGACCCACGTCCTGGTCGCCACGACCGTCATCGAGGTCGGCGTGAACGTACCGAACGCGACCGCCATGGTGATCATGGACGCGGACCGCTTCGGCGTCTCCCAGCTGCACCAGCTCCGCGGCCGCGTCGGCCGCGGCTCCGCGCCGGGACTGTGCCTGCTGGTCACCGACGCGCCGGAGGCGAGCCCCGCCCGCGCCCGGCTCGGCGCCGTGGCCGCGACCCTCGACGGATTCGAGCTCTCCCGCATCGACCTGGAGCAGCGCCGCGAGGGCGACGTGCTCGGCCAGGCCCAGTCCGGGGTGCGTTCCTCGCTGCGCATGCTGGCCGTCATCGACGACGAGGAGGTCATCGCCGCGGCCCGCGAGGAGGCGACCGCCGTGGTCTCCCGCGACCCCGACCTGGAGCACCTGCCGGAGCTGCGCACGGCCCTGGACGCCCTCCTCGACGCCGAGCGCGAGCAGTACCTCGACAAGGGGTGACATGGGGTGACGCGGCGATACGTCCTATCGTGAGAGCAAGGTCCACTCCGGGCCCCACCCGCAGCCGAAGGACGCAGAGACCCAGATGACCCGCGTGATCGCCGGCAAGGCCGGTGGCCGCCGCCTCGCCGTCCCGCCGGGGAACGGCACCCGGCCCACATCGGACCGCGCCCGCGAGGGCCTGTTCTCCACCTGGCAGGCGCTCCAGGGCACCCTCGACGGCGCCCGCGTCCTCGACCTGTACGCGGGCTCCGGCGCCGTCGGCCTCGAGGCCCTGTCCCGCGGCGCGGCGCACGCCCTCCTCGTGGAGGCCGACGCCCGCGCGGCCCGCACCATCCGCGAGAACATCAAGGCCCTCGGCCTGCCCGGCGCCGAGGCCCGCGCGGGCAAGGCCGCCCAGGTCGTCGCGGACACCGCCCCCGGCACCCCCTACGACCTGGTCTTCCTCGACCCGCCGTACGCGGTGGGCGACAACGATCTTCAGGAGATCCTGCTCACACTCCGCTCGGGAGGCTGGCTCACGGACGACGCCCTCGTCACCGTTGAACGCAGTACGAGGGGCGGGGAATTCGGCTGGCCGGACGGCTTCGAGGGACTGCGGTCCCGTCGCTACGGCGAAGGCACGTTTTGGTACGGTCGCGCCGCCTCTACGTGCGACGAACAAGAAATCGCGCCATGACCCGACCGGAGAGCGAGGGACTTCCGTTGCGCCGCGCCGTCTGTCCGGGGTCGTTCGACCCCATCACCAATGGACACCTCGACATCATCGCCCGCGCCTCCAAGCTCTACGACGTCGTGCACGTCGCGGTGATGATCAACAAGTCCAAGCAGGGCCTGTTCGGAGTCGACGAGCGGATCGAGCTGATCCGCCAGGTCACCGCCGAGTTCGGCAACGTGGAGGTCGAGTCCTTCCACGGCCTCCTCGTCGACTTCTGCAAGGAGCGTGACATCCCGGCCATCGTCAAGGGCCTGCGGGCGGTCAGCGACTTCGACTACGAACTGCAGATGGCGCAGATGAACAACGGTCTCTCCGGTGTGGAGACCCTGTTCGTGCCCACCAACCCCGCCTACAGCTTCCTGTCCTCCTCGCTGGTGAAGGAGGTCGCGGCCTGGGGTGGCGACATCGCGCACCTGGTTCCCCCCGTGGTGCTCGAAGCCCTCAACAAGCGCCTCGCCCAGGGCTGATCAAGGGCTACAGTCGTCCCGTCCGTCTCCCAACAAGCTGTAGAGAGTGGCGAGCCCGCGGTGGACGTGCAGAAGAAGATCGACGAGATCGTCGGTACGGTCGGCAGCGCCAAGTCCATGCCCATGTCCGCCTCGTGCGTGGTCAACCGCGCCGAGCTCCTGGCGATGCTCGAAGAGGTGCGCCAGGCCCTGCCGGGCTCGCTCGCGCAGGCCCAGGAGCTGATCGGCGGCCGTGCGCAGCTGGTCGAGCAGGCCCGCCAGGAGGCCGAGCGGATCATCGAGGGCGCGCACGCCGAACGCGGTTCGCTGATCTCCGACACGGAGGTCGCCCGCCGCTCCCAGTCGGAGGCCGACCGCATCCTCGCCGACGCGCGCAGGGAGGCCGAGGAGGTCCGCGCCGAGGCCGACGACTACGTGGACAGCAAGCTCGCCAACTTCGAGGTCGTCCTCACCAAGACGCTCGGCTCCGTCGGCCGCGGCCGCGAGAAGCTCCTCGGCACCGGCCCCGGACTCGACGAGCAGGGCTACGAGGACGACGACGCCCCCGAGCGCAGCCACGACCCGGAGACCCTGCGCCGCAACGCCGACGCCTACGTGGACGTGAAGCTCGGCGCCTTCGAGGCGGTGCTCGCCAAGACCCTGGAGGCCGTCGGCCGCGGCCGTCAGACCCTGCACGGCCGGGCTCCCGCCGACGAGCTGAGCGAACTCGGCGCGGCAGGCGCGGCGGAGCACACCTCGGACGCCGACTATCTGTCCGGCCTCGCCGAGACGCCCGAGCGCGCCGAGCGCCCGCCCCGGCAGCCCGCCGCGCCCCCGCCGGTCCCCGCCCAGGAGCCCTACGCGCCTTCGCCGCCGCAGCACGAGCCGGACCCGTACGCGTATCAGCAGGACCAGTACGGGACCGTCCCGGCCGCCCGGAGCGGCTACGACCAGGGCGGCGACCAGTACGGCGGCGGCCAGGACCCCTACGGCACGCAGGACCCGTACGCCTACCAGCAGCCGTACGGCCAGCAGGATCCGTACGCGTACCAGCAGGACCCCTACGGGTACCAGCAGCAGGGCTACGACCCGAACGAGCAGCAGGGCTTCGACCCGCACCAGCAGCAGGGCTATGCCCCGCAGCCCCCGCAGCCCCAGCAGACCGACGGCCGGGCGCAGCAGGACTACGGCAGACAGAGCCCCGCCCCGGCCGTGCTCGACGAGACCAGCCTCTTCGACACCACCATGATCAGCGCGGAGCAGCTGCGCCAGTACGAGCAGGGCCGCTAGGGCCCGCGGGCGCCGCGGCGCCGGGGCCCACCGGTGCGGAGCCCCGGCCGATTGGGCCGAAAGCGAATGGTCCAGTATCCTGGCTCTTCGGTCGCGCGTATGTCCGCGATCCGGGCTGCCCGCTCAAGCCGCGTCTGCGCGGCGTCGGCACGGTGGCCGCCTTGCCCCACTCCCAGGATTCGAAAGCAGGAAAACCCCTGAGCACGCGCCTCGACCACCGCAACCCACTTGTGTTCGACACACACGAGCTGGGTCGGCGTCCTGGTGCCATGCAGCGGGTGACCCGCACCATCGACGCCCCCGGTTCGCCGGCTCCGTTCGGCGTCGAAGGGGTCATCGGTGTGCCGGACGGCGCACCGGTGGAGCTGGAGATCCGCCTGGAGTCGGTCATGGAAGGGGTGCTTGTCACAGGCACCGCCCGTGCATCGGCCAAGGGGGAGTGCGTAAGGTGTCTGGAGCCGCTGGAGCTCGCGCTCGAAGCGGACTTCCAGGAGATGTTCTCGTACCCTGACGCCGACGACCGGGGCCGCATCGCGGAACCGGCCGACGACGCCGAGGACGACGAGGACAGGCTCTTCCTCGAGGACGGCCTGTTCGACCTCGAACCCGTGCTGCGGGACGCGGTGGTGCTCGCACTGCCGATGCAGCCGGTGTGCCAGGAAGACTGTCAGGGCCTGTGCTCCGAGTGCGGAGTACGGCTCACGGACGACCCGGACCACCACCATGACGCCGTCGACATCCGTTGGGCGGCACTGCAGGGACTCGCTGACTCCATCCAGGACGGCGAGAAGGACGAGATGAGCGGCGCTGAACCGAGCGTCGACGAGAAGCAGGAGAAGTAGCCGTGGCTGTTCCGAAGCGGAAGATGTCGCGCAGCAACACGCGCCACCGCCGGTCGCAGTGGAAGGCTGCGGTCCCCACCCTGGTTTCGTGTGAGCGTTGCCAGGAGCCCAAGCTGCAGCACATCGCGTGCCCCGCTTGTGGCACCTACAACAAGCGCCAGGTCCTCGAGGTCTGAGCGGCTGGTGAGAGGCGCTGTGTCTAGCCCAAAGAAGGCGGATGACGCCAAGATGCAGGCAGACAGCAACAACGCAGCCTCGTCCCACACGCTTCTGGAAGGGCGGCTCGGGTATCAGCTCGAGTCCGCCCTTCTGGTGCGTGCGCTCACCCACCGTTCGTACGCGTACGAGAACGGCGGCCTGCCCACGAACGAGCGCCTGGAGTTCCTCGGGGACTCCGTGCTCGGCCTCGTGGTCACGGACACGCTGTACCGCACCCACCCCGACCTGCCCGAAGGCCAGCTGGCCAAGTTGCGGGCCGCGGTGGTCAACTCGCGTGCGCTTGCGGAGGTGGGCCGCGGGCTCGACCTCGGCTCCTTCATCCGGCTCGGCCGGGGCGAAGAGGGCACGGGCGGCCGGGACAAGGCGTCCATCCTCGCCGACACCCTGGAAGCGGTGATCGGCGCGGTCTATCTGGACCGGGGTCTGGAAGCGGCGAGCGAGCTGGTGCACCGGCTCTTCGACCCGCTCATCGAGAAGTCCTCGAACCTCGGCGCGGGCCTGGACTGGAAGACCAGCCTCCAGGAGCTCACCGCGACGGAGAGCCTCGGCGTGCCCGAGTATCGCGTCACGGAGAGCGGCCCGGACCACGAGAAGACCTTTACTGCTGCCGCCCGCGTCGGAGGCGTCTCGTACGGCACCGGCACCGGCCGCAGCAAGAAGGAAGCGGAGCAGCAGGCCGCGGAGTCCGCGTGGCGCGCCATCAGCGCGGCGGCGGACGAGCGGGCCAAGGCGGCGGATGCCGCCGACGCGGGCACGTCGGCCGCCTCCGACACCCCGCCCGCCTGAGCGGAGCGGTACGCATCAGCGGGCGCCCGCCCGCGGCCGTGCACCGCCCGCGGCCGTGCACCGGCCGCGGGCGGGCGCCCGGTGTGCGAGGCAGGCCCGCCGCGAGGCCGGAAACCGCGCGCTACGCTGCCCGTGCACCGCCGTCCCGCACCGCGCACCCCGCACCCGTCCGGAGGACCCCCGTGCCCGAACTGCCCGAGGTCGAGGTCGTCCGCCGCGGGCTCGCCCGCTGGGTCGGTGGCCGGACCGTCGCCGATGTCGAGGTCCTGCACCCGCGGGCGATCCGCCGCCATCTCGCGGGCGCCGACGACTTCGCGCACCGGCTCAAGGGGCACCGTATGGGCGCGCCGATGCGGCGCGGCAAGTACCTGTGGCTGCCGGTGGCCGACAGCGGCATGTCCGTCCTCGCCCATCTGGGCATGAGCGGCCAGCTCCTGGTCAAGTCCGAACAGGCCCCGGACGAGAAGCACTTGCGGATCCGGGTGCGCTTCACGGACCACGAGGACCACGAGGACCACGTGGCCCAGGCCGGTCACCTGGGTGACGGCGACGGCGAAGGCGCCGACGAGGCGCGCGGCACCGAGCTGCGGTTCGTGGACCAGCGGACCTTCGGCGGGCTCTCCCTGCACGAGAACACCCCGGACGGTCTGCCCGATGTCATCGCGCACATCGCCCGCGACCCGCTGGACCCGCTCTTCGACGACGAGGCGTTCCATCAGGCCCTGCGCCGCAGCCGCAGCACCATCAAGCGCGCCCTGCTGAACCAGTCCCTGATCAGCGGTGTCGGCAACATCTACGCCGACGAGGCCCTGTGGCGGGCGCGGCTGCACTACGAACGCCCGACGGCCACCTTCACCCGGCCGCGCACGGCGCAACTCCTCGGCCACGTACGGGACGTGATGAACGCCGCCCTCGCCGTCGGCGGCACCAGCTTCGACAGCCTCTACGTCAACGTGAACGGCGAGTCGGGCTACTTCGAGCGGTCCCTCGACGCGTACGGACGCGAGGACGAGCCCTGCCGGCGCTGCGGCACGCCCATGCGGCGGCGGCCGTGGATGAACCGCTCCAGCTACTTCTGCCCGCGCTGTCAGCGCCCGCCGAGGCTGTCGTAGCGCTGCTGCGAGGCCGCCACGTCGTCCTGGTGGCCCTCCACGAAACGGATCAGTGACAGCAGGCGCTCGGCGACCTCCTGCCCCAGCGGGGTGAGCCGGTAGTCCACGCGCGGCGGGTTCGTCGGCTGTGCGTCCCGGTGCACGAGACCGTCGCGCTCCAGCGCGTGCAGCGTCTGCGACAGCATCTTCTCGCTCACGCCGTCGACCCGGCGGCGCAGTTCGTTGAACCGGAACGAACTGTGCTGCAACGCGCTGAGCGTCAGCGCACCCCAGCGGCCCGTGACGTGCTCCAGCGTGGTCCGCGACGGGCAGTTCCGCGCGAACACGTTGTACGCCAGGTCCGGACAGTCCGAGTCGGATGCGTCGGATGTGTCGGATGTGTCGGAGGCGTCGGGTGTGTCGAGTGCGCCGGAGGCGTCGTCTGTGCGGGCGAGGGAGTCCATACAGCAAGGCTACTCCTCCACAGCGCTATCCAATGGGTTGCGCTAACCAAAAGTTAGTGCTTTCCTTTCGGGAGTCGGCCGGTCCGTCCGCCGCCCCGCCGTACGCGTTCCCGTCCCGCCGTACGCGGTCCCGATCTCCCTCCACCAAGGAGCACCCACCCATGACCAGCCCCGTCGTCGCCATCGCCTACCACTCCGGATTCGGCCACACCGCCGTCGTCGCGGAGGCCGTCCGCTCCGGTGCCGAGGAAGCCGGTGCCGACACGCACCTGATCAAGGTCGACGAGATCACCGAGGCCGAGTGGGAGCTCCTGGACGCGGCGGACGCCATCGTCTTCGGCTCGCCCACCTACATGGGCACGGCCTCGGGTGCCTTCCACGTCTTCGCGGAGGCCTCGTCGAAGCGCTGGGCCACCCGCGCCTGGCAGGACAAGCTCGCCGCGGGCTTCACCAACTCCGCGTCCAAGAGCGGTGACAAGCTGCACACCCTCCAGTACTTCCAGACGCTCGCCGCGCAGCAGGGCATGCACTGGGTCAACCTGGGTCTGCTGCCCGGCTGGAACTCCTCCGAGGCCTCCGAGAACGACCTCAACCGCCTCGGCTTCTTCGCCGGAGCCGCCGCCCAGACCAACGCCGACCAGGGCCCGGAGGCCGTGCACAAGGCGGACATCGCCACGGCCGAGCACCTCGGGCGCAGGGTCACCGAGACCGCGCGCGTCGTCGCCGCGGGCCGCGCGGCGATCGCCGCCGCCTGAGCCGAGGGTTCGGAAGCCGAACTGACCGGAGGGTTCGCAAGTCGAACTGACCGGAGGGTTCGCAAGCCGAACTGAGCCGAGGGCTCAGAAGCCGAAGTCCTGCGTCCACCAGGGCCCGCCCGGCGCGAAGTGCGCGCCGACGCCCATGGTCCTGTAGTCGCAGTTCAGGATGTTCGCGCGGTGTCCGGGGCTGGCCATCCAAGCGGCCATCACGGACGGCGCGTCGACCTGGCCGCGGGCGATGTTCTCGCCGCCGAGGTCCGCGATGCCGGCCTTCTCGGCGCGGTCCCACGGGGTCGCGCCGTCGGGGTCGGTGTGCGCGAAGAAGTCCCGGGTCGCCATGTCGGCGCTGAAGGCACCGGCGAGGTCGGCGAGGGCGATGTCGGAGCGCACCGGGCGGCAGCCCGCCTCGGCCCGCTCCTGGTTGACCAGCGCGAGCACCTCGGCCTCGGCCGCGATCTCACCGGTCGTCGGCTTCGCGGCCGCCGGCGGCGGCTTCGGCGCCCCGGTCCGCGGGCGCTCAGGGCCGGGGGTCCGGCGCGCCTCGTCCTCGCGGTCGCCGTTGTCCCCCGCCTTGTTCTTGTCCTTGTCCTTGCCGTTCGCCCCGCTCCCGTCGCTTCCCTTGTCGCGGGTGTCGCCGGAGTCCTCGGAGCCGGTGTCCGCCGGGGGCTTCGGCTGCGACGGGGCGGACGGGGACGCCTTGCCGGACGGCTTCGCGGAGGGCCCGGCAGCGGACTTCGACGGCGCCGGCGCGTCGGTGCTTCCGCCGCCGCGGCTCGGCGTGGGCTCCCCGCGCTCCGCCGAGCCGCCGTTTCCGCCCTGTGCGTCGAGGCCGGAAGGGGAACTCGCGGACCGGACGGCGCCCGGGTCCTCCCCACCGCCCAGCGAATACGTGCCACCGCCCGGCACCAGGCCGGACGCGACCGCGACGGCTCCCATCGCGACGGCCGCGGAGACCCCGAGCAGACCCGTGCGCACCGGCTTCGACGTCCGGCGGCCGCGCCGGTGCGACGCCGTGCGGCGACCGCCATCGGCGCGGTAGACGATGTCGTACGACGTGCCCGACGGCGTGCCCGACGCGCCCGTGGTGCCTGCGGAGGGCCCACCGGTGGCGTGGTCGTCGGGCGTGGTGAGCGGCGCGGTGCGAGCGGCGCGGCCGGTGGCGGCGCGGTCGGCGCCGCTGCGTCGGTGGCGTCCCATCTCGTGGGCCTTTCGTCCTGACGCCCGGTGTCGGCCCCGGCGTCGTCGTGACGGTCGACGTGACTCACCCATACGGGTGAGGCTCGTCGAGTCGCGACTGTACGCGATGGCGCAAGGGGGCGAAGTGCTCCCCGGGCAATCGGCCCGTTAGCGTGCACCTCATGAACGAAGAAGTCCGCCTCGTCGCCTGGGTGCGCGGCCGCGTGCAAGGCGTGGGATTCCGCTGGTTCACCCGGGCCAGGGCACTGGAGATCGGCGGCCTGTGTGGCTTTGCTCTCAATCTCGACGACGGCCGCGTCCAAGTGGTCGCCGAAGGTTCACGCAGCGGCTGCCAGGAACTCCTCGACTGGCTGCACGGCAGCGACACACCCGGCCGTGTCGACGGTGTGACTGAGATCTGGGACACGCCCCGCGGCGGCTACGAGTCCTTCGCCATCCGCTGACCCCGCCCCCTCACCGAGCCCCCGACGGATGGGGCGGCGGCGGCCCCGCGGGGCAGGAAAGGCCTGGTGGTTGCCAAGAAGCGGTTGCCGTGGCAGGCTCCGCGAGTAAGGATGATCTCGCCGCCCCCAGGGTCCCGAAGCCGAGGCAGCGCCGCAGGTTCCACCGCCGCGCGCCGCCGGGTCGCCCGTCAATACGGGGCGTGATCGTGTTGACCGTCAAACTTTTTGGTGAGACTCTGGAAGCCCCGCGCACCTTAGCTGTTTGGCATGTGAGAACGGCCAAGTAACACCCAGCAAGAACAGAAGAGTGCCAAGCACCGCGGGTGCGATTCCCTCACGACCCACACCGATTCGGTCGGTCACTCAGTGTGGAGGACCACTCATCATGGCAAAGGCGCTTCTCGGTTACGTCGGCGGCAGCGACCCGCGACTCCTCGCCGAGATGCGACGGCTCCAGCAGCGCGTCCAGGACCTGGAATCCGAGCTCGGCAGGATCCAGGCGGAGAACGACGCGCTGGCGGCTGCCGCTTCTCACGACGCGCTCCTGGAGAGCATCGACGTACCCCAGGCGGAGCCTGCGCTCACCTGACCCACGCCACCCCGAACCCGGCGCCACGGATGTCCATGACCGCACAGTCAGGATGTTCGTGACAAGCCGCTGAAACAGAGAGATCTGCTTGATCTAATAGATCTGAGAGATCCGCAAGGGACGCTTCGGCGTCCCTTCTTTCTTTCCCTCCCTGGCCGTGCAAGGGCTTACACCTGATGTGCCCTGCACCTTCCGCCGTGAAACTGCCCGCACGTTCCTCGGTGAACTACCGGCGAAAGGTAGAGTCACGCGGCGTGCACCTCAAGGCCCTGACACTGCGTGGTTTCAAGTCTTTCGCGTCGGCGACGACGCTGAAGTTCGAGCCGGGCATCACCTGCGTCGTCGGACCGAACGGATCCGGCAAGTCCAACGTCGTGGACGCGCTGAGCTGGGTCATGGGTGAACAGGGCGCGAAATCGCTGCGCGGCGGCAAGATGGAGGACGTCATCTTCGCCGGGACGACCGGCAGGCCGCCGCTCGGCCGCGCCGAGGTCTCCCTCACCATCGACAACTCCGACGGCGCCCTGCCGATCGAGTACGCCGAGGTCACCATCACGCGGATCATGTTCCGCAACGGCGGCAGCGAGTACCAGATCAATGGTGATACGTGTCGCCTGCTCGATATCCAGGAACTCCTCTCCGACTCCGGCATCGGCCGCGAGATGCACGTCATCGTCGGCCAGGGCCAGCTCGACTCCGTCCTGCACGCCGATCCCATGGGCCGCCGCGCCTTCATCGAGGAGGCCGCGGGCGTCCTCAAGCACCGCAAGCGCAAGGAGAAGGCGCTGCGGAAGCTGGACGCGATGCAGGCCAACCTCGCGCGCGTCCAGGACCTCACCGACGAGCTGCGGCGCCAGCTCAAGCCGCTCGGCCGCCAGGCCGCCGTGGCCCGGCGTGCCGCCGTCATCCAGGCCGACCTGCGCGACGCCCGGCTGCGGCTGCTCGCCGACGACCTCGTACGGATGCGTCAGGCCCTGACCGCGGAGGTCGCCGACGAGGCCGCGCTCAAGGCCCGCAAGGACGCCGCCGAGGCCGAGCTGAAGACGGCGCTCCAGCGCGAGGCGGCCCTGGAGGACGAGGTGCGCCGGCTCAGTCCGCGCCTGCAGCGGGCCCAGCAGACCTGGTACGAGCTCTCACAGCTCGCCGAGCGTGTGCGCGGCACCGTCTCGCTCGCGGACGCCCGCGTCACCAGCGCCCGCTCCGCTCCCGCCGACGAGCGGCGCGGACGCGACCCCGAGGACATGGAGCGCGAGGCCGCGCGCGTCCGCGAGCAGGAGGCCGAGCTCGAAGCCGCCCTCGAAGCGGCCCAGCACGCCCTCGACGACACCGTCGCCCACCGCGCCGACCTCGAACGCGAGCTCGCCGCGGAGGAGCGCCGCCTGAAGGACGCGGCGCGGGCCATCGCCGACCGGCGCGAAGGCCTCGCACGGCTCGGCGGGCAGGTCAACGCGGCCCGCTCCCGGGCCGCGTCCGCGCAGGCCGAGATCGACCGCCTCGCCCTGGCCAGGGACGAGGCCCAGGAGCGCGCGGTCACGGCGCAGGAGCAGTACGAACGGCTCAAGACGGAGGTCGACGGGCTCGACGCGGGCGACGCCGAGCTGGGGGAGCGGCACGAGGAGGCCCGCCGCGGGCTCGTCGACGCCGAGGCGGAGCTGACCGCGGCCCGGGAGGCGGCCACCGCGGCCGAGCGGAAGCGGGCCGCCGTGGCCGCCCGGCACGACGCCCTCGCCCTCGGACTGCGCCGCAAGGACGGCTCCGGCGCGCTGCTCGCCGCCAGGGACCGGCTCACCGGGCTGCTCGGACCCGCCGCCGAGCTGCTCTCCGTGGCGCCGGGCTTCGAAGTTCCGGTCGCGGCGGCGTTCGGCGCCGCCGCGGACGCCGTCGCCGTCACGACGCCCGCCTCGGCAGCAGAAGCGATCCGCCTGCTGCGCAAGCAGGACGGGGGCCGTGCCGCGCTGTTGCTGGCGGGGGCGCCCGACGCGGGGTGGGGTGCCGCGGTGCCCCCCGCCTCGGGGGCGCGAGGGGGTGCGCTCGGCGGGCGGCGCGACGGTTCTGGCGCGATGCCGGATGCCGCCTTCGACGGCTTGACTGGGGAGGGGCCCCCGGCGGACGCTCCTGCCGGTGCTGCCGGTGCTGCCGGTGCTGCCGGTGCTGCCGGTGCTGCCGGTGCTGCCGGTGCTGCCGGTGCTGCCGGTGCTGCCGGTGCTGCCGGTGCTGCCGGTGCTGCCGGTGCTGCCGGTGCTGC
>NZ_WPNZ01000028.1:0-90822 GCF_009755605.1 Streptomyces typhae | reverse complement strand
TGCTGCCGGTGCTGCCGGTGCTGCCGGTGCTGCCGGTGCTGCCGGTGCTGCCGGTGCTGCCGGTGCTGCCGGTGCTGCCGGTGCTGCCGGTGCTGCCGGTGCTGCCGGTGCTGCCGGTGCTGCCGGTGCTGCCGGTGCTGAAAGCGACCCGAGTGACTCTCAGTGGTCCCAGGGGCACCAGTGGTCCCAGCAGTCCCAGGGGTCCCACGGCTCTCAGGGATCCCGGGGACCCCACGACTCCGGCGCCGCCGATGCCCTCACAGGCCAGGCGAAGCGCGGAGAGCGCAGTGCCGGTCGTACGGACGGGACCCCCGGCGACGTACCGCCACGCGACGACGTACTGCCGCGCGACGACGTACCGCCACGCGACGAAGTACCGCCACGGAGCGACGTACCGCCGTGTGCCGCCGAACTCGTACGGGGTCCCGCCGAGTTGATGCCCGCCGTGCGGCGGCTGCTGCGGGACGTCGTGGTGGTCGGGTCGCTGGAGGACGCCGAGGACCTCGTGTACGCGCATCCGGAGCTGACGGCGGTCACCGCCGAGGGCGACCTGCTCGGCGCGCACTTCGCGCACGGCGGGTCCGCGGGCGCCCCGAGCCTCCTCGAAGTGCAGGCCTCCGTCGACGAGGCGGCGGCCGAGCTGACCGAACTCGGAGCGCGGTGCGAGGAGTTGGCGACGGCTCAGGAGAGGGCGGGGGAGCGGCGGCGCGAGTGCGCCGCGCTCGTCGAGGAGTTGGGGGAGCGGCGGCGCGCCGCCGACCGGGAGAAGTCGGCCGTCGCCCAGCGCCTCGGCTCCCTCGCGGGGCAGGCGCGCGGCGCCGCCGGTGAGGCCGAACGCTCGGCGGGCGCGGCGGCCAAGGCGCAGGAAGCCCTGGACAAGGCCCTCACGGAGGCCGAGGAGCTGGCCGAACGGCTCGCCGTCGCCGAGGAGATGCCGGCCGACGAGGAGCCCGACTCCGCCGTGCGCGACCGGCTCGTGGCCGACGGCGCCAACGCCCGCCAGACCGAGATGGAGGCGCGGCTCCAGGTACGTACGCACGAGGAGCGTGTGAAGGGGCTCGCCGGACGGGCCGACTCGCTCGACCGCGCGGCCCGAGCCGAACGCGAGGCACGCGCGCGTGCCGAGCAGCGCCGCGCCCGCCTGCGCCACGAGGCCGCCGTCGCCGAGGCGGTCGCCTCCGGCACCCGGCAGCTGCTCGCCCACGTGGAGGTCTCCCTGGTCCGGGCGGAGCAGGAGCGGGCCGCCGCCGAGCGCGCCAAGGAGGTCCGCGAGCGGGAACTCGCGGTCGAGCGGACGCAGGGCCGTGACCTGAAGGCCGAGCTGGACAAGTTGACTGATTCAGTCCACCGCGGCGAGGTACTAGGTGCTGAGAAGCGGCTGCGCATCGAGCAGCTGGAGACCAAGGCACTGGAGGAACTCGGTGTGGAACCCGCGGGGCTCGTGTCCGAGTACGGGCCCGACCAGCTCGTGCCGCCCTCACCGCCCGCCGAGGGCGAGGAGCTCCCCGCGGACCCGGAGCATCCGCGCAACCGGCCGCGGCCCTACGACCGCGGTGAGCAGGAGAAGCGCCTCAAGTCAGCCGAACGGGCGTATCAGCAGCTCGGAAAGGTCAATCCGCTCGCCCTCGAGGAGTTCGCCGCCCTTGAGGAGCGGCACAAGTTCCTCAGCGAGCAGCTGGAGGACCTCAAGAAGACGCGGGCCGACCTGCTTCAGGTGGTGAAGGAGGTCGACGAGCGCGTCGAGCAGGTCTTCACCGAGGCCTACCGGGACACCGCGCGGGAGTTCGAAGGCGTCTTCGGCCGGCTCTTCCCCGGTGGTGAGGGGCGGCTGATCCTGACCGACCCCGACAACATGCTCACCACGGGTGTCGACGTCGAGGCCCGGCCGCCGGGGAAGAAGGTCAAGCGGCTCTCCCTGCTCTCCGGCGGGGAGCGGTCGCTGACGGCCGTCGCCATGCTCGTGTCGATCTTCAAGGCGCGGCCCAGCCCGTTCTACGTGATGGACGAGGTGGAGGCGGCGCTCGACGACACCAACCTCCAGCGCCTCATCCGCATCATGCAGGAGCTGCAAGAGGCCTCACAGCTCATCGTGATCACGCACCAGAAGCGGACCATGGAGGTCGCCGACGCGCTGTACGGCGTGTCGATGCAGGGCGACGGCGTCTCCAAGGTGATCAGCCAGCGGCTCCGCTAGGCCCCATTCGCCCTACTCGCCTCACTCGCCTCACTCGCTCACTCGTCTTCCCTCATCTGAGGCACCTTGTGTTCAAACTCTGAACGCGATGTCACACCTTCGTTGCCTCAGAGTGCGACAGCTTCACCACCGACCCCCTATTGACTTCGAAACTTGAAGGCATAGTCTCTGCAACGTTGCTTTTACCTTCAGGTGGTGGGCGACGTGAAGTTGTGCGCCACTTGAAGAGCTCTCACCCCCACCCCGGCAACGCAGCCGGTGGCCCGAGGAGAACACGTGACCAGCACAGCGCAGCCGCCGCAGCCCGGGGCCAGGGAGGCCCACCCGGACCATCTCGGCCATGTCATCTTCATCACGGCGGCAGCCGCGATGGGCGGATTCCTCTTCGGTTACGACAGTTCCGTGATCAACGGCGCGACCGTCGCGATCCAGGACAGGTTCGACGTGAACGCCGACACGCTCGGCTGGATCATCGCCACCGCCCTGCTCGGCTGCGCCGTCGGTGCCGCCGTCGCCGGCCGGGTCGCCGACCGCATCGGGCGCATCAGGGTCATGCAGATCGCCGCGTTCCTCTTCGCGGTCAGCGCCATCGGCTCGGCCCTGCCGTTCGCGGCCTGGGACCTCACCATGTGGCGCTTCATCGGCGGCCTGGGCATCGGCATGGCCTCCGTGATCGGCCCGGCCTACATCGCCGAGGTCGCGCCGCCCGCCTACCGCGGCCGCCTCGCCGCCTTTCAGCAGGCCGCCATCGTCATCGGCATCGCCGTCTCCCAGCTCGTCAACTGGGGCATCCTGAACATGGCGGACGGCGACCAGCGCGGCAAGCTGGGCGGTCTGGAGGCCTGGCAGTGGATGCTCGGCGTCATGGTGATCCCGGCCGTGCTCTACGGCCTGCTGTCCTTCGCGATCCCCGAGTCGCCGCGTTTCTTGATCTCCGTCGGCCGTCAGGCCGAGGCCAAGAAGGTGCTCACCGAGGTCGAGGGCTCCACGGTGGACGTGGACACGCGCGCCGCCGAGATCGAGACGGCGATGCGGCGTGAGCACCAGTCGACGTTCAAGGACCTGCTCGGCGGCCGGTTCGGCTTCCTGCCGATCGTCTGGATCGGCATCTTCCTGTCGGTCTTCCAGCAGCTCGTCGGCATCAACGTGATTTTCTACTACTCGAACCAGCTGTGGCAGTCCATCGGCCACGACCCGAGCAGCTCGTTCCTGTACTCCTTCGAGACCTCGATCGTGAACATCGTCGGTACGGTCATCGCGATGATCTTCGTCGACCGGATCGGCCGCAAGCCGCTCGCCCTGATCGGCTCGGCCGGCATGGCCGTCGCGCTGTTCACCATGGCCTGGGCGTTCTCCTACCGCTCCGGATCGGGCGACGACGTGTCGCTGCCGCACGGCCAGGGCCTGGTCGCGATCATCGCCGCCAACGCCTTCGTCCTCTTCTTCGCGCTGTCGTGGGGCGTGGTGGTCTGGGTGCTGCTCGGCGAGATCTTCCCGAACCGGATCCGGGCCGCGGCGCTCGGCGTGGCGGCCTCCGCGCAGTGGCTCGCCAACTTCGCGATCACCAAGACCTTCCCGAGCATGTCGGAGTGGAGCCTGACCGGCTCGTACATCATCTACGGCGCCTTCGCCGCGCTCTCGATCCCCTTCGTCGCCAAGTTCGTCAAGGAGACGAAGGGCAAGACCCTGGAGGAGATGGGCTAACCCCCCGCTGCCCCTCTCCTCTTGAGGAAGCTGCCCCGGCTCGGGCCCACGCCCGAGCCGGGGCAGTCGATTTCCGCCCTCTTCTCGCGGAAGGACCGCCCTTCTCATGAGAAGGGCCCTACTCCTTTGAGAAGGGCTCTACTCCTTGCCGCGCAAGCGCGGCAGTACCTGCTCGGCGAACAGGACGAGGCTCCGCCAGCCCTCGTCCACCGGCATCCCGCCGACCAGCGGATGCAGTACGAGATCGGCGCCGCCCTCGGCGAACGCCACGCAGGCGTCGGGCGTGAGGACCCGGTACACCCCTTCGGCGCGCAGCTCCTCGACCGTGGTCGCCGCCGAACGCACCGCGGAGCGGACGTCCTCGGACTGCCAGGACGCATAGGTCAGCGCCTCGTGCAGGAAGTGCTCGCCGTGTTCGGCCCAGGTGCGGTCGGGGTCCTCGGAGAGGTGCAGGAGCGGCGTCTCGGCGGCGGGCATCATCGTCCAGCCCTCGGTGCCGTACTCGGTGAGCCGTTCGTTGTAGTACGACTCCAGGTCGGGCAGGTGCGCGCTCGGGAAGAAGGGCAGGCCGAACCGGGCCGCGCGGCGGGCCGCCGCCTTCGAGGAGCCGCCGACCAGGAGCAGCGGGTGCGGCCGGGTCCCCGGGCGCGGCGTGACGCGCACGGTGCGGCCCCGGTACACGAACTCCTCGCCGGTCCAGGCCTTGAGCAGGGTGTCGACGAGCTCGTCCTGGAGCCGCCCGCGCCGCGTCCAGTCGACGCCGAAGGCCGCGTACTCCTCGGGCCGGTAGCCGATCCCCGCGACGGTGACGAGGCGGCCGCCGCTGAGCAGGTCCAGTACGGCGATGTCCTCGGCGAGCCGCAGCGGGTCGTGCAGCGGCCCGATGACCGCGGACACCGTGACCGCGATCCGCCGCGTCGCCCCGAACACCACCCCGGCGAAGGCGAACGGCGAAGGCAGCCAGTTGTCGGCGGCGCCGTGGTGCTCCTCGGTCTGGACGGTGCTCACGCCGTGTACGTCGGCGTACGCGGCCATCTCCACGGCGGCGCGGCAGCGCTCCCCGAGGGCGTCCGCGACGGGGTCGACGAGGTTGAAGCGAACGACTGAGACGGGCATGCGAAACGTCCCCCTTCACCGGCTTCACCGGGACGGCGAACCGTGAGCGGTGCAGGGGGACGTTAGCTGACGGTTAGTCAGATCGCCAGAGTGGTGCGGCGGACGGCTCGGGGAAGCCGCTCACACCTTCGCGGGGGCGGGCTCCGGGCGCCCCGCGGGGGCGTTCTCGACGAGCGGCTGCCGCGGCAGGAACGCGTACAGGACCGCCGCCACCACGATGGTGACGAGCCAGCCGAGGCCGTTGCGCCCGATCCAGGACGAGGCGAGCGGTCCGGTGAACCAGTCGACCTTCGTGAACAGCAGGCCGACGACGAGCGCCACGCCCCAGGCGGTCATGGCCTGCCAGGCGAAGCCCGCCCGGTACCAGTAGACGCTGGTGCGCGTGGTGTCCATCAGGCCTTCGCCGTCGTACGTCCTGCGGCGCAGCATGTCGATGCCGAAGACGCCGATCCAGGCGGAGAAGGCGACGGCGAGCAGGGTCAGGAAGGAGATGAACGAGCCCATGAAGCTGGTCGCCACGTTCATCAGGAGGTAGCCGAAGATCAGGCTGATGACCGCGTTCACGCTGACCGCCCACGCGCGCGGGACCTTGATGCCGAGGGTCATCGCGGTGAAGCCGGCCGAGTACATCGACATGGAGTTGATGAGGAGCATGCCGATCAGCGCCATGATCAGGTACGGCACGGCGATCCAGGTCGGCAGCAGGTCGCCGAGGAAGGCGACCGGGTCCTGGGCGGAGGACAGGCTCGGCGTGGAGACGGCCATCACGGCACCCATCAGGACCATCGGCACGACGACGATCGCGGCGCCGCCGACGGCGTGGCCGACCAGCGGCTTGTTCGGTGCCGTGCGCGGCAGGTAGCGGGTGAAGTCGGGGCCCGTCGGGACCCAGCTGATGCCGCCCGCGGCGATCGTGCCGATGCCCGCGATCATCATCGCCGTGGAGCCCGCGGGCTGGTCGAAGACCTCGGACCAGTCGGTGTTCTTCAGGAGGTAGACGAGCACCAGGACGCTGAAGGCGCCGAAGAGGTACGTCGACCAGGTGCTGCACACGTGCAGCACCTTGCGGCCGAGGCCCGAGATGAGGAACGTGGCGGCGACGAAGGCGAGGAGCGTGACGACCTTCAGGGCGGTGTTCGCCTTCACCCCGAAGCAGATGTCGAGCACGGTGAGGATCGCGTACGCACCCGTGACCGCGTTGATCGTCTCCCAGCCCCAGCGGGCGACCCAGATCAGCGCGCCGGGGAAGAGGTTGCCGCGCTGGCCGAAGACCGCGCGCGAGAGCGTCATGCCCGGCGAGCCGCCGCGCTTGCCCGCGATGGAGACGAGGCCCACCAGGCCGTAGCTCAGCACGGGCGACACGAGGGCGACGACCAGGACCTGCCAGAAGTTCAGCTTGTTCGAGACGATGAGGCCGGCGCCCATGGTCAGGAGCAGAACGCTGATGTTGGCGGCCACCCAGGTGGGGAACAGCTCACGGGTCCTGCCGTGGCGCTCGGAGTCCGGCACGGGTTCAAGACCGCGGGTCTCCAGGGCGCCTTCGTGTGCGGCGGTTTCGTCGGTGGTGCTCATGAGGGGTGCTTCCGTGCCTCTCGCTCGGCTTGCGTCGACGTCGTCGCCGGCCGGTGGGGGAGATCAGCCCGAAGAAACGGCTGATGAATCTGAGGGGACTCTACGCGCGTTGACGCAGCCTCTTCCATCGTACTTTAGTCCGAGTAATGGCGGCTAGTGGCCTATGTCCTTTGGAGGAAAACACAAGAGGGCTGCCGGAAGGGCCCATGACTGATACTGGGTGAGTTATGGAAATCGTCATCCTTGCTGTAGTCATCGCCGTGGTCGTGGTCGGTGCGATCGGCGGGCTGGTCGTCGGCAGCCGCAAGAAGAAGCAGCTGCCCGAGGCGAAGGCCCCCTCCGTCACCCCCACCATCACCGCCCCGCCGACCGAACCCCACGTCGGCGACGAGGCCGAGACGCCACGCGACGAGCCGCGCCGCACGATCGAGGAAGTCGATCTGCCGGTCGCCGAGCCGTCAGCGTCCGCGCCCGTCGTCGAGGAGGCGCCCGCGGCGCCCCCGGCCCTCGAGATCGAGACCCCCGAGCCCACCGCGGGCCGCCTCGTGCGCCTGCGCGCCCGGCTCTCGCGCTCCCAGAACGCGCTCGGCCAGGGCCTGCTCACGCTCCTCTCGCGCGAGCACCTGGACGAGGACACCTGGGAGGAGATCGAGGACACGCTCCTGACCGCCGACGTCGGCGTCGCCCCCACCCAGGAGCTGGTCGAGCGGCTGCGCGAGCGCGTGAAGGTGCTCGGCACCCGTACGCCGGAGGAACTGCGCGCCCTGCTGCGCGAGGAACTCCTGCAACTCGTCGGCACGGACTTCGACCGTGCCGTGAAGACCGAGTCCGGCCTGGAGACCCCCGGCATCGTGATGGTCGTCGGCGTGAACGGCACCGGCAAGACCACCACCACCGGCAAGCTCGCCCGGGTCCTGGTCGCCGACGGCCGCTCGGTCGTCCTCGGCGCCGCCGACACCTTCCGCGCCGCCGCCGCCGACCAGCTCCAGACCTGGGGCGAGCGCGTCGGCGCCCGCACGGTCCGCGGGCCCGAGGGCGGCGACCCTGCGTCCATCGCCTTCGACGCCGTCAAGGAGGGCATCGCCGAGGGCGCCGACGTCGTCCTCATCGACACCGCGGGCCGGCTCCACACCAAGACCGGCCTGATGGACGAGCTCGGCAAGGTCAAGCGCGTCGTGGAGAAGCACGCGCCCCTGGACGAGGTCCTGCTCGTCCTGGACGCCACCACCGGCCAGAACGGCCTGGTGCAGGCCCGTGTCTTCGCCGAGGTGGTCGACATCACCGGCATCGTCCTGACCAAGCTCGACGGCACCGCCAAGGGCGGCATCGTGGTCGCGGTCCAGCGCGAGCTGGGTGTCCCCGTCAAGCTCGTCGGCCTCGGCGAGGGCGCGGACGACCTCGCACCGTTCGAGCCGGAGGCGTTCGTGGACGCGCTGCTCGGCGACTGATCCGCCGCTGTCCGCGCTGCGGTACGGGACTGATCCGCCGTCGTCCGCGCTGCGGTACGGGACTGATCCGCGCCGCCGCCCGCGTCGTGGTACGGAAGAAGGGCCCCGCCCCAGGGTGCAGCTGGGAGCGGGGCCCTTCCGTGTTCGCGGGGCGGGCCGGGAGCTGTCCGACACGCCCTAGGCGGGCGAGCGGTGGGCGACGTAGGCCAGGGTGCCGAGGAGGAGGCGGGCGGGCGGCGGGCCGGACGCCGAGGCCGGGTCGGGGGTGCGGAGCCAGCGGACCGGGCCGAGGCCGCCGCGGTCGGACGGCGGAGCCGTGATGTGGCTGCCGGGGCCCAGGCCGTGCAGGTCGAGGGCGGCGTCGTCCCAGCCCATGCGGTAGAGCAGCTGGGGGAGTTCGGCGGCGGCGCCGGGGGCGACGAAGAAGTGCGTGCGGCCGTCCGGCGTCGCGGCCACCGGGCCGACCGGGACGCCCATGCGCTCCAGGCGCACCAGCGCGCGGCGCCCCGCGGGCTCGGCCATCTCCAGGACGTCGAAGGCGCGTCCGACCGGCAGCAGCACGGCAGCGCCGGGGAACTGCGCCCAGGCGGCGGACACCTCGTTCAGCGTGGCGCCTGCCGGGATCTCGGGCGCGAAGTCGAGGGGGTGGGCTCCGGGGGCCGGACAGTCGGCCCTGCCGCAGGAGCAGCGGCCGTCCTGGGCACGGGCGCCGGGCACCGCGGCCCAGCCCCACAGTCCGGTGTACTCGGCGACGGCCGTGCATTCCGGGGCGCCCGCACGGCAGCGGCGCCGGGACGCCGAGCGCAATTCCTTCGCCTCCTTGGCGTCTTTGGCATCCTTGGCGTCTTTGGCTTCTCGGGTGGAGCTGCTGGAGTCGGTGGAGCTGGCGGGGTCGGTGGAGTCGGTGGAGCTGCTGGAGTCGGTGGTGCCGGGGGCTGTGGGCTCCTCGGTGCCCCGCGACTCCTTGGTGCCCCTCAGGACCCTCCGGTCCCGAGGGCCCGGTAGACCCCGAGCGCCTCGCGGGTCCCATGCGCCGCGTGGCGCGCGCGGCGCCGCGTCTGCCTCCTTCGTCCCCCGGACATCGGACCGGGGCTCTTTGATTCCCCGGATGCCGCCGATCGTGAAGCCCATGCCCCCTCCAACGGGTCGATTCTGCGGTGGTTACGTAAGGGATCGGACCGTGACTTCCTGCCCTGAAGCGCGTTGAGCACGTCTCAAGCCGACTCTTGCCGACGTGCGCCGACATTCGCTGTCCCGGGCCCTCGGTCCGTACCGGCGCCTGGAGGCTTTGCGGGTGGTGCACTCCGTGGTCCGCGCCCCTACGTGCTCCGCTCCGCCCACTTTCGGTTGTGGTGTGTCAAGTGAATCGCGTGCGGCGGTCCGGGAGTTCATTCGAAGGGGTGGCGAATGGTGGCGTTTCCGCATCGGCCCTCGCCGGGCGGGTGATCGTGGGATTACGTTCAGTACACGGACCGGAGTTTGGCGCACCCGTGGGTATGCCGGAGGCAAGTCGGTATCCCGTTCGAAGGGTGACATTCTCAGGACGGACCGCCGCAACGCACGGCATTCTGTTAGGGCTTGACGTGGACCGCGGACAAGTGGCTTGAGGGATGGGGGCGTTCCAGTGGGCGGCAGTAGCGGTAGCGGTGCGAACGCCGAGAAGCGCCCCAACGAGATGCTCGGTTCCTGGTTCGTGCGCAGCGGCTGGTCCAAGGGCGAGCTGGCGCGACAGGTGAACCGCAGAGCGCGCCAGCTGGGCGCGCACCACATCTCCACGGACACCTCCCGCGTCCGCCGCTGGCTCGACGGTGAGAACCCCCGCGAGCCCATCCCGCGCATCCTCTCCGAGCTGTTCTCCGAGCGCTTCGGCTGCGTCGTCGCCGTGGAGGACCTCGGCCTGCGCGCCGCCCACCAGTCACCGTCCGTGTCCGGCGTCGACCTGCCCTGGACGGGCCCCCAGACGGTCGCGCTCATCAGCGAGTTCAGCCGCAGCGACCTGATGCTGGCGCGGCGCGGCTTCCTCGGCACCTCGCTCGCCCTCTCCGCGGGCCCCGCCCTGATCGAGCCCATGCAGCGCTGGCTCGTGCCCGGACCCTCCGCCCCCGCCGCGAGCGAGCCGGAACAGCAGCTCGTGCCGCGCCGCCCCGGCCGTCTGTCCAAACCGGAGCTGGACCTCCTGGAGTCCACGACGGTGATGTTCCGCCAGTGGGACGCCCAGTGCGGCGGCGGACTGCGCCGCAAGGCCGTCGTCGGCCAGCTGCACGAAGTGACCGACCTGCTCCAGGAACCCCAGCCCGAAGCCACCGCCAAGCGCCTGTTCCGGGTCGCGGGCGAGCTGGCGGAGCTGGCCGGCTGGATGAGCTACGACGTGGGGCTCCAGCCCACCGCCCAGAAGTACTTCGTCCTGGCCCTGCACGCAGCCAAGGAGGCTGGCGAGAGGTCCCTCGGGTCGTACGTCCTGTCCAGCATGAGCCGTCAGATGATCCACCTCGGCCGGCCCGAAGACGCCCTGGAGCTGATCCACCTCGCGCAGTACGGCAGCCGCGACTGCGCGAGCCCCCGTACCCAGTCGATGCTGTATGCGATGGAGGCCCGCGCCTACGCCGGGATGGGCCAGCCGGGCCGCTGCAAACGGGCCGTGCGGATGGCCGAGGACACCTTCGCCGACGCGGACGACTGGGACGAGCCCGAGCCCGACTGGATCCGCTTCTTCTCCGAGGCGGAGCTCAACGGCGAGAACGCCCACTCCTTCCGCGACCTGGCCTACGTGGCGGGCCGCAGCCCCACGTACGCCTCCCTGGCCGAGCCCGTCATGGACCGTGCCGTCACGCTCTTCGGCAACGACCCCGAGCACCAGCGTTCGTACGCACTGAACCTGATCGGCATGGCCACCGTCCACCTGCTCCAGCAGGAGCCCGAGCAGAGCGCGCGGCTCGCGGGCGAGGCCCTGGACATCGCCAAGAAGGTGCGCTCCGAGCGGGTCAACACCCGACTGCGCAAGACCGTCGCGAACGCCCTGCGGGACTTCGGGGACGTGGCGGAAGTGGTCCAGCTGACCGACCGGCTCGCCGTCGACATGCCGGAGACCGCGGAGGCCGGCTGAGGTTCCCGCGCCCTCCGCGGGCGGCCGCCCCGGCGGCCCGCCCCGCACACCCCGGCCGCGGCCGGCCCATCCCTGCTGCCCGACTCGGCTCCCCCATCGCCAGGTCACGCGGATGGCCGCCGCGGCCGGTCCCGTACCGCACGCCGTTCATCGACGTGTAACACGCAGGACTCCTTCGTCACTGCGGCGAAACACCGAGCGGCACTGGCCGAAACCGCGCTCCGCCAATGTC
This sequence comes from Streptomyces typhae, assembly GCF_009755605.1. Classification (GTDB taxonomy): domain Bacteria; phylum Actinomycetota; class Actinomycetes; order Streptomycetales; family Streptomycetaceae; genus Streptomyces; species Streptomyces typhae. The sequence continues at coordinate 79,453 of NZ_WPNZ01000028.1, read as the reverse complement.
GTGCCGCACAACCGGCCCACCGTCCTCGCACCGCGACCTCGCACCGCAGAGGCCCCGCGCCCGCACGGGCCGTATCCGACGACGAGGAGACGCCGATGCCCCCAGGCAGCACGCTTGCCGCAGACACCCCGCAGCTGTCTGCCGCCAACACCGGGTTCATGTTGATCTGCTCCGCCCTGGTGATGCTCATGACGCCGGGGCTCGCCTTCTTCTACGGAGGCATGGTCCGCGTCAAGAGCACCCTGAACATGCTGATGATGAGCTTCGTCAGTCTCGGGATCGTCACCGTGCTGTGGGTGCTCTACGGCTTCTCCGTCGCCTTCGGCACCGACCACGGGGGCCTCGTCGGCTGGCAGGGGGACTACGTCGGCCTCGGCGGCATCGGCCTCGACCAGCTGTGGGACGGGTACACCATTCCCGTCTACGTCTTCGCCGTGTTCCAGCTGATGTTCGCCGTCATCACCCCGGCGCTGATCAGCGGCGCCCTCGCGGACCGAGTGAAGTTCACCGCCTGGGCGCTGTTCGTCGCGCTGTGGGCCACGATCGTGTACTTTCCCGTCGCCCACTGGGTCTGGGGCACCGGCGGCTGGGCCTTCGAACTCGGCGTCATCGACTTCGCGGGCGGCACCGCCGTGCACATCAACGCCGGAGCCGCCGCCCTCGGCGTGATCCTCGTCATCGGCAGGCGCGTCGGCTTCAAGAAGGACCCGATGCGCCCGCACAGCCTGCCCCTGGTGATGCTCGGCGCCGGACTGCTGTGGTTCGGCTGGTTCGGCTTCAACGCCGGTTCCTGGCTCGGCAACGACGACGGCGTCGGCGCGCTGATGTTCCTCAACACCCAGATCGCCACGGCCGCCGCGATGCTCGCCTGGCTCGCGTACGAGAAGATCCGGCACGGCGCCTGCACCACCCTCGGCGCCGCCTCCGGCGCGGTCGCGGGGCTTGTCGCCGTCACCCCGTCCGGCGGCTCCTGCTCGCCCCTCGGCGCCATCGCCATCGGTGCCGTCGCCGGACTGCTGTGCGCCATGGCCGTCGGCCTGAAGTTCAGGTTCGGCTACGACGACTCCCTGGACGTGGTCGGCGTCCACCTCGTCGGCGGCGTCGTCGGCTCCCTCCTCGTCGGCCTCTTCGCCACCGGCGGCGGCCAGTCGAAGGCGCAGGGCCTCTTCTACGGAGGCGGCGTCGAGCAGTTGGGGAAGCAGGCCGCCGGTGTCGGCGCCGTCCTCGCGTACTCCCTCGTCGCCTCCGCCGCGCTCGCCTTCCTGATCGACAGGACCATCGGGATGCGGGTCGACGAGGACGAGGAGGTCGGCGGCATCGACCAGTTCCAGCACGCCGAGACCGCGTACGACTTCAGTGGCGCGGGCGGGGGTACCGTTCCGCGCGTTCCTGCTGCCGGGGCCGGTTCCGCGGCCGGTTCCGGGTCGGGCCAGGGGGCCGCGTCGGCGGCGCCCGAGAACAAGAAGGTGGACGCATGAAGCTCATCACCGCTGTCGTCAAGCCGCACCGGCTCGACGAGATCAAGGAAGCCCTCCAGGCCTTCGGGGTCCAGGGCCTGACCGTCACCGAAGCCAGCGGCTACGGACGGCAGCGCGGGCACACCGAGGTCTACCGCGGCGCCGAGTACACCGTCGACCTCGTACCGAAGATCCGCATCGAGGTCCTCGTCGAGGACGACGACGCCGAACAGCTCGTCGAGGTCGTCGTCAAGGCCGCCCGCACCGGCAAGATCGGCGACGGGAAGGTGTGGAGCGTTCCCGTCGACACGGCGGTGCGGGTGCGTACCGGGGAGCGGGGGCCGGATGCTCTGTAGTCCCAGCGGTTACGCGGCGGCCCGGCTGCGCCTCCTGCACGAGGAGGCGCGGTCCGGGCCGCCGCGGCGTTCCGCTCTCGCCGAGTTGACGGACGAGTGGCTCAGGGGGCTCTTTGGTGCTGGTGCTGGTGCTGGTGCTGGTGCTGGTGCTGGTGCTGGTGCTGGTGCTGGCGGCGGTGGCGGTGGCGGTGGTGCGTTGCGAGGGGTTGCTCTTGTCGCTGTCGGGGGGTACGGGCGCGGTGAGCTCTCTCCCCGCAGCGATCTCGATCTGCTGCTGTTGCACGACGGCTCCGCCGGGGCCGACGCCGTCGCCGCCCTCGCCGACCGCGTCTGGTACCCCGTCTGGGACCTCGGCCTGGCACTCGACCACTCCGTACGCACCCCCGGCGAGGCCCGCCGGACCGCGGCCGACGATCTGAAGGTCCAGCTCGGTCTCCTCGACGCCCGGCACCTCGCCGGCGATCGTGGGCTCACCACCGCCCTGCGCACCACCGTCCTCGCCGACTGGCGCAACCAGGCGCCCAAGCGGCTGCCCGTACTGCGCGAACTCTGCGACGAGCGCGCCGCACGGCACGGAGAGCTGAGCCACCTCCTCGAACCCGACCTCAAGGAGGCCAGGGGCGGCCTCCGCGACACCACCGCGCTGCGCGCCGTCGCCGCGTCCTGGCTCGCCGACGCACCCCGCGAGGGCCTCGCCGACGCCCGCCGTGCCCTGCTCGACGTACGCGACGCGCTGCACCTCACGACCGGGCGCGCCACCGATCGCCTCACCCTCCAGGAACAGGACCAGGTCGCCGCCGAACTCGGCCTCCTCGACGCCGACGCCCTGCTGCGTCAGGTGTACGAGGCGGCGCGCACCGTCGCGTACGCCGGCGATGTGACCTGGCGCGAGGTCGGGCGCGTGCTGCGGGCGCGGGGGGCGCGGCCGCGGTTGCGCGGACTGCTCGGGGGCGGTGGCGGCGGGGCGTTCCGGAGCGGTGGCAGGGGAGCCGTCGGCGAGCGGTCCCCGCTCGCCGAAGGAGTCGTCGAGCAGGACGGCGAGGTCGTCCTCGCCCGAGCCGCGCGGCCCGAGCGCGATCCCGTGCTGCCCCTGCGTGCCGCGGCCGCCGCCGCGCAGGCCGGGCTCCCCCTGTCCCCGCACGCCGTACGGCGCCTGGCCGCCGTCGCGCGGCCGCTGCCCGCCCCCTGGCCCGCCGAGGCGCGCGAGCAGCTCGTGACCCTGCTCGGGGCCGGGCGGCCGACCGTCCCCGTCTGGGAGGCACTGGAGGCCGAGGGGCTGATCACCCGGCTGCTGCCCGACTGGGAGCGGGTGCGGTGCCGGCCCCAGCGCAACGCCGTCCACACCTGGACCGTCGACCGGCACCTCGTCGAGACCGCGGTGCGGGCCGCCGCGCTGACCCGGAGCGTCGGGCGGCCCGACCTCCTCCTCGTCGCCGCCCTGCTGCACGACATCGGCAAGGGGTGGCCCGGTGACCACTCCGTAGCCGGTGAGGTCATCGCCCGCGACGTGGCCGGGCGGATCGGGTTCGACCCGGCCGATGTCGGCGTCATCGCCTGTCTCGTACGTCATCACCTGCTCCTGGTCGAGACCGCCACCCGGCGCGACCTCGACGACCCCGCCACCGTGCGGTCCGTCGCCGAGGCCGTGGGTTCCAGCGGGACGCTGGAGCTGCTGCACGCCCTCACGGAGGCGGACGCGCTGGCCACCGGGCCCGCCGCCTGGTCGTCCTGGCGGGGGGCGCTGGTCGCCGATCTGGTGAAGCGGGTGGAGGGTGTGCCGGCCGGGGGGCCTGCCGAGGAGCCGTACGCGACGACCCTCGCCGGTGGCGGTGCGGACACGGACACCGCCGCCCGCGCCGAGCAGGAGCGGCTCGCCGTGGAGGCCCTGCGGACCGGCGGGCCCGTGGTCGCGCTGCGGGCCAAGGACGAGGGCGGGGACGCCTCCGTGGAGGTGCTCGACGGGCTGGGTGTGGAGTTGCTCGTCGCCGTGCCCGAGCAGGGCGGGGTGCTGCCCGCCGTGGCCGGAGTGCTCGCCTTGCACCGGCTGACCGTGCGGACTGCCGGGCTGCGGGTGGTCGAGCCGCCGGAGGGGGTGGCCGGGGCGGTGCTGATGCTGCGGTGGCGGGTCGCGGCGGAGTACGGGGCGCTGCCGGAGGCGGCGCGGCTGCGGGCCGATCTCGTGCGGGCCCTGGACGGGTCCCTCGACATCGCGGGGCGGCTCGCGGAGCGGGACGCCGCCCGCCCCCGGCGGCGGGGGACCGTGGCGCCGCCGGCCCGGGTGACCGTGGCGTCGGCCGGGTCGCGGCGGGCGACGGTGATAGAGGTGCGGGCCCAGGACGCGCCGGGGCTGCTGCACCGGATCGGGCGGGCGTTGGAGGCGGCCGGGATGTGGGTGCGCAGTGCGCATGTGTCCACGTGGGGGGCCAATGCGGTGGACGCCTTCTACGTGACGGGGGCGGACGGGGGGCCGCTGGCCGGGGAGCGGGCCGCGGAGGTGGCCCGAGCGGTGGAGACGGCCCTTCGGCAGTGATTCCTCGCTGGTCGAGCGGAGCCGGGAGCTCGGGGGAGGGTGTGCACAGCCCCTGTGCCGGGCTCCCGTCATGCGGTCGGAGGGGCACGGCCCGCGTGCGGCAGGCGCGGCGGCCGGGAGTGAACCGGGGGCGGAGGGTGCCCCCGGCCGGGAGTGAACCGGGGCAGAGGCAGCCCCCGGCCGGAAGCGAACCGGGGGCGGAGGGAGCCCCCGGCCGGGGGAGGCAGATACCCTGGAGGGCGACCCGTCCGCCCGCCCCCGATCCCGAGGATTCGCGACCGCCGTGTTCGACACTCTTTCCGATCGCCTCGCAGCGACATTCAAGAACCTCCGCGGCAAGGGTCGCCTCAGCGAGGCGGACATCGACGCCACGGCGCGCGAGATCCGCATCGCCCTGCTGGAAGCAGACGTCGCGCTCCCGGTGGTCCGCGCCTTCATCAAGCAGATCAAGGAACGCGCGACCGGCGCCGAGGTCTCCGCGGCCCTCAACCCCGCCCAGCAGGTCATCAAGATCGTCAACGAGGAGCTCATCGGCATCCTCGGCGGCGAGACCCGGCGGCTGCGGTTCGCCAAGAACCCGCCGACGGTCATCATGCTGGCCGGTCTCCAGGGTGCCGGTAAGACCACGCTGGCGGGCAAGCTCGGCCGCTGGCTGAAGGGCCAGGGCCACTCCCCGCTGCTCGTCGCCTGCGACCTCCAGCGCCCGAACGCGGTGAACCAGCTGAGCGTCGTCGCCGAGCGCGCGGGCGTCGGTGTCTACGCCCCGCAGCCGGGCAACGGCGTCGGCGACCCGGTCCAGGTCGCCAAGGACTCGATCGACTTCGCGCGGACCAAGCAGTACGACGTGGTCATCGTCGACACCGCCGGCCGCCTCGGCATCGACCAGGAGCTGATGCGGCAGGCCGCGGACATCCGCGACGCGGTCAGCCCGGACGAGGTCCTGTTCGTCGTCGACGCGATGATCGGCCAGGACGCCGTGAACACGGCGGAGGCCTTCCGCGACGGCGTCGGTTTCGACGGCGTCGTGCTCTCGAAGCTCGACGGTGACGCCCGCGGTGGCGCCGCGCTCTCGATCGCCCATGTCACCGGGCGCCAGATCATGTTCGCCTCCAACGGCGAGAAGCTGGACGACTTCGACGCGTTCCACCCGGACCGCATGGCGTCCCGCATCCTCGGCATGGGCGACATGCTCACGCTCATCGAGAAGGCCGAGCAGACCTTCTCGCAGCAAGAGGCCGAGAAGATGGCCTCCAAGCTGGCGAGCAGCAAGGGCGGCAAGGACTTCACGCTCGACGACTTCCTGGCCCAGATGGAGCAGGTCAGGAAGATGGGCAGCATCAGCAAGCTGCTCGGCATGCTGCCCGGCATGGGGCAGATCAAGGATCAGATCAACAATCTCGACGAGCGGGACGTCGACCGCACCGCCGCCATCATCAAGTCGATGACCCCCGGTGAGCGGCAGGAGCCGACGATCATCAACGGCTCGCGGCGGGCCCGTATCGCCAAGGGCTCCGGCGTCGAGGTCAGCGCCGTGAAGAACCTGGTCGAGCGGTTCTTCGAGGCCCGCAAGATGATGTCCCGCATGGCCCAGGGCGGCGGCATGCCGGGTATGCCCGGGATGCCGGGCATGGGTGGCGGTCCCGGCAGGCAGAAGAAGAAGCAGAAGCAGGCCAAGGGCAAGCAGCGCTCCGGCAACCCGATGAAGCGCAAGCAGCAGGAGGACGAGGCCGCGGCCCGGCGTGCCGCGGCCGAGGAGGCCGCCGCGGGCGGCGCCTTCGGGCTCCCGGCCGCGGGCCAGGGCGGCAAGGACTTCGAGTTGCCGGACGAGTTCAAGAAGTTCATGGGCTGAGTGCGGTCACCTGCCCGTGCCGCGCGCACGGCACGGCCGTCATGTCTGAGGCGTCCCGCCGGTCGGTGGGGCGCCTCAGGCGTTCCCGGTGTCTGTCCGCACCCCTCGTGGGGGAGGCGTACCGCAGGTGCCGGTGGGGTTTTTGTGTCGTAGCGTCCGGATATGAGCAACCCCGTCCCGCCGCGTCAGAAGCCCGAGCAGCCGTGGCGCTCCGAGGGCGCTCCGGAGCCCGCCCCGACGCCGCCGCCCAAGCGCAGGCCGCCGGGCGGCTGGGGCGGGCTCGTGCTCGCCGCGCTCGTCGTCTATCTCCTCGCCAACCTCGTGCTCTCGTTCTTCGGCGACGGGGACGAGCCGACCATCTCGTACACGGAATTCAGCAAACAGGTCGACTCCGGGAACGTCTCGAAGATCTACTCCAAGGGCGACTCCATCCAGGGGCAGCTGAAGAAGGAGCAGAAGGATCCGGACGGCGGCGACTCGTACACCAAATTCACCACGCAGCGGCCCGAGTTCGCCGACGACAAGCTGTGGAGCGATCTGACGGAGCACGACGTCACGGTCACCGCCGAGCCGGTGGTGCAGGAGCGCAGTTTCCTCTCCAACCTGTTGATCTCGCTCGCGCCGATGCTCCTTCTCGTGGTGCTGTGGATCCTCATCGCCCGGCGGATGGCCTCGGGCATGGGCGGTGCGGGCGGCATGCTCGGGCGCAAGCAGCCGCCGAAACCCGTCGAGCTCGAACCGGGGAAGAAACGGACCACCTTCGCCGACGTCGCCGGCATCGACGAGGTCGAGGGTGAGCTGAACGACGTCGTCGACTTCCTGAAGAACCCCGACGACTACCGGGCCATGGGGGCGCGGATGCCCGGCGGTGTACTGCTCGCCGGGCCGCCCGGGACCGGGAAGACCCTGCTCGCACGGGCCGTCGCCGGTGAGGCCGGAGTGCCGTTCTTCTCGGCCTCGGCCTCGGAGTTCATCGAGATGATCGTGGGCGTGGGCGCTTCGCGGGTACGTGAGCTGTTCGCCGAGGCCCGCAAGGTCGCCCCGGCCATCGTCTTCATCGACGAGATCGACACCATCGGGCGGGCCCGCGGCGGCGGCAGCGGCATGGGCGGACACGACGAGCGGGAGCAGACGCTCAACCAGATCCTCACCGAGATGGATGGTTTCTCCGGCTCGGAAGGCGTCGTCGTCATCGCCGCCACCAACCGCGCCGACATCCTCGACCCCGCCCTGACCCGGCCGGGCCGCTTCGACCGGGTCGTCAGCGTCTCCCCGCCCGACCGGAGCGGCCGGGAGGCCATTCTCAAGATCCATACCCGGGCGATTCCGCTCGCCGACGGCGTCGACCTCGCCCAGGTCGCCCGCACCACCCCCGGCATGACCGGTGCCGACCTCGCCAATCTCGCCAACGAGGCCGCCCTGCTCGCCGTGAAGCGCAAGCAGCGGCAGGTGACGCAGTCCGACCTCTCCGAAGCGCTCGAAAAGGTGCAGCTCGGTGCCGAGCGGCCCCTGGTGATGCCCGACGACGAGCGCCGCCGCACCGCGTACCACGAGAGCGGGCACGCGCTGCTCGGCATGCTGCAACCCGGCGCCGACCCCGTCCGCAAGATCACCATCGTCCCGCGCGGGCGTGCCCTCGGCGTCACCCTGTCGACTCCGGACGCCGACAAGTACGCGTACACCGAGGAGTATCTGCGCGGCCGCATCATCGGCGCACTCGGCGGCATGGCGGCCGAACACGTCGTCTACGGAGTCGTCACCACCGGCGCCGAGAACGACCTGGAACAGGTCAGCAACATCGCCCGCGGGATGGTCGCACGCTGGGGCATGAGCGAGCGCGTCGGCCGTCTCTCCGCCCTGCCGAACGACGCCCAGCAGGCCTACGGTCTCGCCGCGGCGCCCGGGACCCTCGACACCATCGACGGCGAGATGCGCCGCATCGTGGACGAGTGCTACGAGAGCGCCTGCCGTCAACTGCGCGACCACCGCGAGCGCCTGGACGCCCTGGCGGCCGCCCTCCTGCGGAACGAGACGCTGGAGGAGGCCGAGGCGTACCGCGTGGCCGGGGCCCCCCGCCTCGGCAAGGAGGCCTGAGGCGGTATCTCGTGGGGGCCAGAGGCGGCGCCTCGTGGAGGGCTTGGGCGGCGCCTCGTCGAGGCTGCCCGAGGCCGCGTCCCGTGGGCAGCGCTACGGAACGCGTGCGATCAGATAGCGGAAGACGTTCGGCATCCACACCGTGCCGTCGCGGCGCTGATGCGGATGCAGTGCCTCGGTCAGCTCCTTGTCCACCTGCACCTGGTCCGTCGCGCCCACCGCCGCGTCGAACAGGCCCGTGGACAGCAGTCCCCGTACCGCGCTGTCCATGTCCGCGTACCCGAAGGGGCACGCCACCCGGCCCGAGCCGTCCGGTTTGAGGCCCGCGTACTGAGCGACCTCCTCCAGGTCGTCCCGGGAAGCGGTGCGCAGGCTGCGGGTGGAGCGCAGCGGGTCGGCGAGCTTGGTGGCCACCCGGAGCACGGACGAGGTCGTGCAGCGCTCCGGTGGACCCCAGCCTGCCAGGACCACCGGCGCACCCCGTTCCGCGAGCGGTGCCGCGCTCTTCAGGAGCGCGGAGAGGCCCTCGGAGTCACCCGCCACACAGCCGATCGGCTGGAACGCGGTCACCAGGGTGTACTTCGGGGCGTCCGGCGCGGCGGCGTCCTCGGGTGCGCCCTCCACGAGCCGTGTGCCCCCCCGCGGCTGCGCCCCGGCGGACACGTCCGGCGTGAGGCGCCCGCGGGCGAGCGCCAGGCGCTCGGGCGCCGAGGGTTCCACGCCGGTCACCGACGCACCGCGCGACGCGGCCATCAGCAGGGCGAGCCCGGAGCCGCAGCCCAGGCCGAGGAGCCGGGTGCCACTGCCCACGTCGAGCCGTGCGTACACCGCTTCGTAGAGCGGGACCAGCATCCTCTCCTGGATCTCCGCCCAGTCACGCGCGCGTGCGCACCGGTCCACACGGGGGCGGGCACCCGCGCGCGGGAGGTGAGAGTGCACGAGCGTTGGTGTCATCGAAAGCGCCCCAATCCGCCGAGAGTTGTCGTGCCGATTCCTACGGTTCATCCGCCCCCACGACGTGCGTTCACGCTCCCCCCGTATGCCAGGGAACTCCGCATCCGTCGTGGCGTCCAGGGGTTGTGGGGCAATGCTTGCGTGCCACCGTCGTGCGCCCCCCGGAAGTGGAGATTTCCGGCCCTTCAGGCGGCACGGACGCACCATGCGCGCCAGGGCGAAGGCGTCCGTACTCACGCCTCGCGCGGACGACTTCCCCCGCCGGTACCAGGCTCTGATCGCCAGGGCCGGGGCGGCGGCGCCGCCAGGGCGACGCCGGCGGACGGCGGGTCGGTGCGGGACGCCGGGGGGACACCCGGTAACGTCGCCGTCGTGGCACGCGCGCACTGGGCGTCGTGGCACGGGCGTACCGGGATCCGGATTCCGGACCGGGGCGCAGACGCGTGGGTGACGGCCGGTGGTCCTCCGCAACACACGCTCCGGCGCGCGGAGTTGACCGTGCGCCGGACGAGAGGGTGATCCCCGCCGGACAAGAGGGTGATCCCCGGGCGCGGCCTTTTGCGTACGCGTCACTACGTACCGGCTTGTTGTGAGCTGCGAGGCTTCTCCGCAGATCAGCGCACCCGCCCTCGTCCGGACGCATCAACGGCAACTGACGGGTAAGTGCAAATTATTTGAGATGCCCCGGAATGGAACCCGGAGGCACCCCGGCTCGTTGTCACGACGTGAGCACGACACCACCTGTTCTCGCCGCAGAGCTGGCACAGGCGTGGGCCGACATTCAGCGGCACCACTCCGAGCTGCCGGACCTAGCCGCGCCCGAATCCCTGATCGGAGAGTCGTCGTCCGCCTGCGGCGCCGAGCTCTCCTTCGAGCGACTGCTGCACGAAGCAGTCCACGGCATCGCCGCAGCCCGCGGCGTACGCGACACGTCACGCGCCGGCCGCTATCACAACCGCAGATTCCTCTCGATCGCCGAGGAGCTGGGTCTCGACCACCCGGAGGAGCCGCACCCGAGCAGCGGTTTCTCCCTGGTCACGCTCAATCCCGAGGCGAAGAAGCGCTACCGCCCGACCATCGAGCGGCTGCAACGCGCCCTGAAGGCGCACACGGCAGCCACCACGACGGACACCTCACGCACCTTCCGCGGCCCGGCCGCCCGGCACGGCTCCTCCGGCGGCGGCGTGCGCGTGAAGGCCGTCTGCGACTGCGGGCGCAACGTCCGCGTCGTGCCGTCGGTGCTCGCCCAGGCGCCCATCATGTGCGGCGGCTGCGGCAAGCCCTTCCGGATCCCGGAGGTGGTCGGCGTGGCCGTGGGAGCGGGGTGATCCTGGTCCACCCGTGGTGAGCGGTGCGGGGGCGGCCGGCCGGGTCCGGCCGCCTCCGGAGGGAAAGCAGCGGTCCGCGGCCCTCGGCTGAGGGTGGCGGCGGGGGACGGGCGAGCATGTGGCAGAATGGCTAGCTGTACTCGACAGCCGCACAGGACCCCTCTCTCCTCCGGCTGACGCGTCCATCGGGCACCTCGAGTACCGCAACCCCACGCGGCATCCCGCTGTGCCCCACCACGTCAAGACCAGGAGACACCACTCCCGTGGCAGTCAAGATCAAGCTGAAGCGTCTGGGCAAGATCCGTTCGCCTCACTACCGCATCGTCGTCGCCGACTCCCGTACCCGCCGTGACGGCCGGGCCATCGAGGAGATCGGCCTGTACCACCCGGTGCAGAACCCCTCGCGCATCGAGGTCGACTCGGAGCGCGCGCAGTACTGGCTCTCCGTCGGCGCCCAGCCGACCGAGCCCGTCCTCGCGATCCTGAAGCTCACCGGTGACTGGCAGAAGCACAAGGGCCTGCCGGCCCCGGCGCCGCTGCTCCAGCCGGAGCCGAAGGCCGACCACCGCGCCCTCTTCGAGGCCGTGGCCAAGGACGCCGAGGGCGGCCCGAAGGGCGAGGCCATCACGCAGAAGAAGAAGGCCGACAAGAAGGACGAGGCCCCGGCCGAGTCCGCGGCCGAGTCGACCGAGGCCTGAGCATGCTCGAGGAGGCTCTCGAGCACCTCGTGAAAGGCATCGTCGACAACCCCGACGACGTGCAGGTCGCCTCGCGCAACCTGCGCCGTGGCCGCGTCCTCGAAGTCCGGGTCCACCCGGACGACCTGGGCAAGGTGATCGGCCGCAACGGCCGCACCGCACGCGCGCTGCGCACGGTCGTGGGCGCCATCGGCGGCCGCGGTGTCCGCGTCGACCTCGTCGACGTGGACCAGGTTCGCTGAACCACATGTAGCACCGGCTCGGGCCGGGGAGGGCTCCAGGGCCGTCCCCGGCCCGTAGTCGTATCAACAGGGAGAGACACCACAGTGCAGCTCGTAGTCGCGCGGATCGGCCGCGCCCACGGCATCAAGGGCGAGGTCACCGTCGAGGTGCGCACCGACGAGCCGGAGCTGCGGCTCGGCCCCGGCGCCGTGCTCGCCACCGACCCGGCAGGCACAGGTCCGCTGACCATCGAGACCGGCCGGGTGCACAGCGGCCGGCTGCTCCTGCGCTTCGCGGGCGTACGCGACCGCACGGGCGCCGAGGCGCTGCGCAACACGCTGCTGATCGCCGAGGTCGACCCCGAGGAGCTCCCGGAGGACCCGGACGAGTTCTACGACCACCAGCTGATGGACCTCGACGTCGTCACCATGGACGGCACCGAGGTCGGCCGGATCACCGAGATCTCGCATCTGCCCTCGCAGGACCTGTTCATCGTGGAGCGGCCCGACGGCAGCGAGGTGATGATCCCCTTCGTCGAGGAGATCGTCACCGAGATCGACCTGGAGGAGCAGCGGGCCGTCATCGACCCGCCTCCCGGCCTGATCGACGACGGCGCGGAGATCGCGTCCGCGCGGGAGGCCGCCGAGTCGGCCGAGGGTTCGTCGGCCGCGGCTTCGTCGACCGAGGCTTCGTCGACCGAGGCTTCGTCGGCCCAGGACTCTTCGGGCGCCGCGAAGGGCGACGCCTGATGCGGCTCGACGTCGTCACGATCTTCCCCGAGTACCTCGAACCCCTGAACGTCTCCCTCGTCGGCAAGGCACGCGCGCGTGGCCGCCTCGACGTCCACGTGCACGACCTCAGGGAGTGGACGTACGACCGGCACAACACGGTCGACGACACGCCCTACGGCGGCGGCCCCGGCATGGTCATGAAGACCGAGCCGTGGGGCGACGCCCTCGACACCCTGCTCGCCGACGGCTACGAGACGGGGCACACGAGCCCCGCCCTGGTCGTCCCGACGCCCAGCGGCCGTCCCTTCACCCAGGAACTCGCCGTCGAGCTGTCCGAGCGCCCCTGGCTGGTCTTCACGCCCGCCCGCTACGAAGGCATCGACCGCCGCGTCGTCGACGAGTACGCGACGCGCATGCCGGTCTACGAGGTCTCCATCGGCGACTACGTCCTCGCGGGCGGCGAGGCCGCCGTGCTGGTCGTCACGGAGGCCGTGGCCCGGCTCCTGCCGGGGGTCCTCGGCAACGCCGAGTCCCACCGTGACGACTCCTTCGCCCCCGGAGCCATGGCCAACCTCCTGGAAGGCCCCGTCTACACCAAGCCGCCCGAGTGGCGTGGACGCGACATCCCGGACGTCCTGCTCAGCGGCCATCACGGCAGGATCGCCCGCTGGCGCCGGGACGAGGCGCTGCGCCGCACGACGGCCAACCGGCCCGACCTGATCGAGCGCTGCGACCCCGCGGCCTTCGACAAGAAGGACCGGGAAATGCTCTCGATCCTGGGCTGGGAGCCCGAGCCGGACGGCCGATTTTGGCGCAGGGTGAAGGCCGTGGAAGAATAGACCGCTGCTGTACGTCCAGCGTGCGCCCCTGCCACAGGGGGAGACGACGCCCGCCCGACGCGATCAGCATCCCTTCCGGAAGAGACCGGACTCCTCGGAGCCGCGGTCCTCTTCGAAGAAGGCACCCGAAAACTCATCACGATCACCGCTGATGACCTGTGGCATCAGCGAGGAAGCAGACGATCATGTCTCACCTGCTCGACTCCGTCGACTCCGCGTCGCTGCGCAGCGACATCCCGGCCTTCCGCCCGGGTGACACCGTCAACGTCCACGTCCGCGTCATCGAGGGCAACCGCTCCCGTGTGCAGCAGTTCAAGGGCGTAGTCATCCGCCGCCAGGGCGCCGGTGTCCGCGAGACCTTCACGGTCCGCAAGGTCTCGTTCTCCGTCGGCGTCGAGCGCACCTTCCCGGTGCACACCCCGATCGTCGAGAAGATCGAGCTCGTCACCAAGGGCGACGTCCGTCGCGCCAAGCTGTACTACCTCCGTGACCTGCGCGGCAAGGCCGCGAAGATCAAGGAGAAGCGCGAGAACTGAGCTTGCGCACGGCCCTCGGGCCGAGCTCTCGCGCGGGTCCGCAGCGGGGCCGGATAGCATCTGGCCCCGATGGACACCGAAGCACAGCACACGGAGCGCGACCGCTCCTCCCCCTCCTCCGAGCCCGCACCCGCCACCGCGGACGCGCCGGACACGGAGGGAACGGAGGAGCGGTCACGCTCCGTTTTCGCGTCCGTCGTCGGCCGGCTCCCCGGCGGCCGCTTCACCTTCTCCGCCCTTGTGGGCATGGCCGTCCTGCTCCTGGTAGCCACCTTCGTGGTGCAGCCCTACGCCATCCCCAGCGGCTCCATGGAGCCCGCCCTGCGCCCGGGGGACCGCGTACTCGTCAACAAGTTGGCGTACCGTTTCGGTTCCGGGCCGCAGCGCGGCGACGCGGTCGTCTTCGACGGCAGTGGCTACTTCGGGGACTCCGACTACGTCAAGCGGATCGTGGGCGTGGGCGGCGACCGGGTGGTCTGCTGCGACAAGCGGGGGAGGATCAAGGTGAACGGCGCGCCCGTCGACGAGCCCTTCCTGTTCCCCGGGGACGCCCCGTCGAAGGTGCCGTTCGACGTCGTCGTACCCGGCGGCACCCTCTTCCTGCTCGGCGACCACCGCGGCGACTCCAGCGACTCCCGCGACCACCTCGGCTCTCCCGGCGGCGGCATGGTCCCGAAGGACGCGGTCATCGGCAGGGCCGACTGGATCGCCTGGCCGCTGGGCCGCTGGACCTCTCTGAAGCGTCCCGACGCCTACGCGCGCGTGCCGGCACCAGGCGGCACGCATGGGTAGCCGTGGCCGGACGAAGGCCACGCACAGGACCGACACCCGGCTGCCCACCGGAACCCGGCCGACCGAAGGCCCCGTCCTGCCGGGACGCGCCGAGCGCCGCAAGCTCGCCAGGAAGGTCAAGCGCCGCCGACGCCGCTCCGCGATCAAGGAGATACCTCTCCTGATAGTCGTCGCGCTGCTCATAGCCCTGGTCCTGAAGACCTTCCTGGTGCAGGCCTTCGTGATCCCCTCGGGCTCCATGGAGCAGACCATCCGCGTCGGCGACCGCGTCCTGGTCGACAAGCTCACCCCGTGGTTCGGCAGCAAGCCCGGACGCGGCGACGTCGTCGTCTTCAAGGACCCCGGGAACTGGCTGGAGGAGGAGCGGGGCAAGAAGAAGGCCGACCCTGTCGTGATCAAGCAGGTCAAACAAGGCCTCACCTTCATCGGGCTGCTCCCCTCCGACGACGAGCGCGATCTGATCAAGCGCGTCATCGGCGTCGGCGGTGACACCGTGAAGTGCTGTGACAAGAACGACAAAGTCACCGTCAACGGCAAACCGATCGACGAGCCGTACATCCACCCCGGTGACAAGCCCTCCGCCTTCGCGTTCGAGGTGAAGGTCCCCGAAGGGCGCCTCTTCGTGATGGGCGACCACCGGTCGGACTCCGCCGATTCGCGCTTCCACCGGAACGAAGAGTTCAACGGCACCGTCTCCGAGGACGAGGTGGTGGGCCGCGCACGCGTCATCGCCTGGCCGTTCGGTCACTGGCGCACACTCTAGGGACCCGGTGTCTGCCCGTGCGGGCCCGACGCGCCCGCCGGGTCGGGCACCGTCACAGGAGCGTCGCATAGGGTGGCCCCCGGCGGTGGCAACGGAAATACCGGCCTCCCGACCCCTGCGGAACTCCCGCTCGTTAAGGGAGTGGTGGGCCTGCGTCGCACACGGGGCAGGCAGCGGAACGGACTGAGGAGTGGATGTGGGGGATGTGGCGGTCGGCGCACGATCCGGACACGAGGGGCCCGAGGAGCAGCCAGGGCACTCCGCTGGGCCGGCACCCGCACCCGCGGGGGACGGGATGAGCACCGGTCCGGACACCGCGGCCCCTGGTCCGGCGGCTCCCGGCGCGACCGGCGCCCCGGGGCCGGAAGGGACCGAGCCCCCGCAGCCGGCGAAGGGCAAGAAGCCCAAGTCGTTCTGGAAGGAGCTGCCGCTCCTCATCGGCATCGCGCTCGTCCTCGCCCTGATCATCAAGACCTTCCTGGTCCAGGCGTTCTCCATCCCGTCGGACTCCATGCAGAACACGCTGCAGCAAGGCGACCGGGTCCTGGTCGACAAGCTGACGCCGTGGTTCGGTTCGGAGCCCGAGCGCGGCGAAGTCGTGGTCTTCAAGGACCCCGGCCACTGGCTGGACGGCGAGCCCACCCCCGAGCCGAACGCGGTGCAGCGGGTCCTCGGCTGGATCGGCCTGATGCCGTCCGCCGACGAGAAGGACCTCATCAAGCGCGTCATCGCGGTCGGCGGCGACACGGTGGAGTGCAAGGGCACGGGACCGCTGAAGGTCAACGGCAAGGCGCTGAACGAGAAGAACTACGTCTTCGAGGGCAACACCCCCTGCACGGTCGACGACCAGGGCGGCCAGTTCAAGGTGAAGGTGCCCAAGGGCAAAATCTGGGTCATGGGTGACCACCGGCAGAACTCGCTGGACTCCCGCTACCACCAGAACCAGCCCGGCGGCGGCGCCGTGCCCGTCGACAACGTCGTGGGCCGCGCCTTCGTGATCGCCTGGCCGCCCACCCGCTGGGCGACGCTGCCGGTCCCCGACACCTTCGACCAGCCGGGCATCAGCCAGGCGATGGGCGCCGCACCGGCCGCCCTCGGCCTCGCGGGCGCGGTGCCGATCGTGCTGTGGCGCCGCCGCCGGGCGGCCGCACGGCCGGATTCCGGGCGCGGCTCCAGGGTTTCTGGCGGACGTACCGCCGGGTAGTCTGCCGTCCCAGATCGCCGATCTTCACGGTCTCGTCCTGAACGGCGCGCGTCATCGACGTACGCCGCTCGCATACTCGGTACGAGGGGCCGCGGGGATCGTCTCCGAGCCGGGGGAGCACTGGGATGAGCACGACACGTCGTACGGACGAGGGCCACGGACGGCTCGGCAGCACACTGTCGGGGGTCGCCGTGGCCCTCGGCTGTGTCCTCTTCCTCGGCGGCTTCGTCTGGGGCGCGTTCGTCTACCAGCCCTACACCGTCCCCACGAGCTCGATGAGCCCCACCATCGGCGCGGGCGACCGGGTCCTCGCCCAGCGCATCGACGGCGACGACGTGCGCCGTGGTGACGTCGTCGTCTTCCGGCAGGAGACCTGGGGCGACCTGCCGATGGTCAAGCGTGTCGTCGGCGTCGGCGGCGACAAGGTCGCCTGCTGTACGAACGGCAGGCTGACCGTCAACGGCAAGCAGATCGAGGAACCGTATCTCCCCAAGGGGGAGGACGCCGCGGCGACGGGTCTTCCGGCCACGACCGTGCCCGAGGGGCGGCTGTTCCTGCTCGGTGACGAGCGCAGCGGTTCGATGGACTCCAGCGTGCATCTGGAGGACGCCGACCACGGCACGGTGCCGCGCAGCGCCGTGAAGGCCCGTGTCGACGCCGTGGCCTGGCCGCTCGACGGCATGCTCGACCGCACCACCGCCTTCGACGGGCTGCCCGGCGGGGGCGGGGCGGACCCGGGGCCGCTGCGGCTCCAGGTCACCGCGGTGGTGATGGGCGCGGTGCTGGTCCTCGGCGGGGCCGCGTACGGGCCCATCGCCAGGCGGACCCGGCGGCGGGACCGGCCGGGCGGCGCGGACGCGGGCGGCAGGTCCGGCGGCACCACGGAGGCCGCGGGTGTCGGCTGACGGCGCGGCGGACGACGGGGTTCTGGCGGTGCCTGCCGGCGGTGCGATGGCGGACGACGGGGGCCTGGCGGTGCCTGCCGGCGGTGCGATGGCGGACGACGGGGGACTGGCGGTGCCTGTCGGCGGTGCGATGGCGGGGCGGCCGCTGCGGAAGGTGGCACGGGTCGTGCTCCTGGACGGGCGTGACCGCATTCTGCTGCTGCACGGCCACGAGCCGGGCGACCCGGCGAACGACTGGTGGTTCACGCCGGGCGGCGGCCTGGAGGGCGACGAGACGCGCGAGCAGGCCGCGCTGCGGGAGCTCGCCGAGGAGACGGGAATCACAGAGGTCGAACTCGGGCCCGTCCTGTGGCGCCGGATGTGCTCCTTCCCGTTCGCGGGGCGGCGCTGGGACCAGGACGAGTGGTACTACCTGGCGCGCACCGCGCAGACGGCGACGCGCCCGGTGGGGCTCACCGAGCTGGAGCGGCGCAGCGTCGCCGGAGCGCGCTGGTGGACGTGCCGGGAACTGGCCCGAGCACATGAGACGGTGTATCCGACCAGGCTCGCCGAGTTGCTGCGCAAGCTGCTCGACGAGGGTCCTCCGAGCTCGCCCGAGACCCTCGGCACGGAAATCGTGTAGGGGCCCCCGGGGCTGGCGCACAATAGGGGGACGCACGGCTGAAGGGGAACATGCCATGAGCGCCGAGGACCTCGAGAAGTACGAGACCGAGATGGAGCTGAAGCTCTACCGGGAGTACCGCGACGTCGTCGGGCTGTTCAAGTACGTGATCGAGACCGAACGGCGCTTCTATCTCACCAATGACTACGAGATGCAGGTGCACTCGGTCCAGGGTGAGGTGTTCTTCGAGGTCTCCATGGCCGACGCCTGGGTGTGGGACATGTACCGACCGGCCCGGTTCGTCAAGCAGGTGCGTGTACTCACGTTCAAGGACGTGAATATCGAGGAGCTCAACAAGAGCGATCTGGAGCTGCCGGGCGGCTGAGCCGGGCCTGAGCCGCCGGATGGCTGAGCGGGGCTGGCGCCCCGCCGGGTTTCCGAGCCGCGCTCGGCTGCGGTCGTGTTCCTCGCCCGGGGGACGCGGTCGCGTTCCTCGCTCGGAGGACGCGGTCGTTGTCCCTCGCCCGGGGGACGGAGTTGTCCACAACCCGCGAGTAGTGCACCAAGATCCCACAGCGCGGCGCCACTGTCCGACCGTGAGTGTCGGAGGTGGTGCCGACATGAACGCACAGGGTGCACTCGGCAGGTACGGCGAGGAACTGGCCGCGCGGCGGCTGGCGGAGGCCGGGATGACGGTCCTGGACCGCAACTGGCGCGGCGGCCGCGCGGGCGAGATCGACATCGTCGCCCGCGACGGCGACGCCTTGGTCGTCTGCGAGGTGAAGACCCGCAGGCAGGCCTCGTTCCAGCATCCGATGGCGGCGGTGACGGCCGCCAAGGCCCAACGGCTGCGCGGCCTCGCGGAACGCTGGCTCCAGGAGCACGGCGGAGCACCGCCGGGCGGGGTGCGCATCGATCTGGTGGGCGTCGTCGTGCCCGAGCGGGGCGCCCCCGTGGTGGAGCACGCCCGGGGGGTGGCGTGATGGGGTTCGCGCGCACGTGCTCCGTGGCCCTGGTGGGCGTCGAAGGCGTCGTCGTCGAGGTCCAGGCCGACCTGGAGCCAGGTGTCGCGGCGTTCACGCTGGTGGGGCTGCCCGACAAGAGCCTCACGGAGAGCCGGGACCGGGTCCGGGCCGCGGTGGTCAACTCCGGTGGGGAGTGGCCGCAGAAGAAGCTCACGGTAGGGCTGAGCCCCGCATCCGTGCCGAAGGGAGGCAGCGGCTTCGACCTGGCCGTGGCCTGCGCCGTCCTCGGGGCGGCGGAGCGGATCGACCCCCGTGTCCTGGCCGACGTCGTGATGATCGGCGAACTGGGGCTCGACGGCCGGGTGCGGCCGGTGCGGGGCGTGCTGCCCGCTGTCCTCGCGGCGGCGGACGCGGGCTATGAACAGGTGGTCGTCCCGGAGTGCACGGCGGCGGAGGCCGCGCTGGTGCCCGGGGTCTCCGTCCTCGGAGTGCGCAGCCTCCGTCAGCTGATCGCCGTCCTCACCGACGAGCCCGTCCCCGACGAGTCCCCCGACGACTCCGGGCGCCCGGACCCCCTGATGGCGGGCCTGAACCTGCCCGGCGCGGCGTTCGGCAGCGGCATCGCCGGTTTCGGCGCCGCCGCCCACGACCAGCGGCACGACTTCGCGGACGTGGTCGGCCAGGTGTCCGCGCGGACGGCGATGGAGGTCGCCGCCGCCGGCGGGCACCACGTGTTTTTGCAGGGCCCGCCGGGCGCGGGCAAGACCATGCTCGCCGAGCGGATGCCGACCATCATGCCCCGCCTCTCCCGGGCGGAGTCCCTGGAGGTCACCGCCGTCCACTCGGTCGCGGGCATCCTGCCGCCGGGCAAGCCGCTGGTGGACGTCCCCCCGTTCTGCGCGCCGCACCACTCGGCGACCATGCAGTCGCTGGTGGGCGGCGGCAAGGGGATCGCCCGTCCTGGTGCGGTCTCCCTCGCCCACCGCGGAGTGCTCTTCATCGACGAGGCGCCGGAGTTCGGCAGCCATGCCCTGGACGCCCTGCGCCAGCCGCTGGAGTCGGGGTACGTCGTGATCGCCCGCAGCGCCGGAGTGGTGCGGCTGCCCTCGCAGTTCCTGATGCTCCTCGCCGCGAACCCCTGCCCGTGCGGCCGCTTCAGCGTGGTCGGTGACCACTGCGACTGCTCGCCCAACAGCATCCGCCGCTATCAGTCCCGGCTCTCCGGGCCCCTTCTGGACCGGGTCGACCTGCGGGTGGAGGTGGAGCCGGTCACCCGCTCCGAACTGACGGCCGACGGGGCGCGCGGCGAGTCCACACAGGTCGTGGCCGACCGGGTGCGCGCCGCCCGCGAGCGCGCGGTCACCCGTCTCACGGACACACCATGGCGCACCAACAGCGAGGTGCCGGGCCACGAGCTGCGGAGCCGGTGGCAGGCGGTCCCCGGCGCCATGGCCGAGGCCGAACACAGCCTGGAGCGTGGCGTCCTCACCGCACGCGGCCTCGACCG
The DNA here is from genome assembly GCF_009755605.1 of Streptomyces typhae. Taxonomy (GTDB): domain Bacteria; phylum Actinomycetota; class Actinomycetes; order Streptomycetales; family Streptomycetaceae; genus Streptomyces; species Streptomyces typhae. Next base: position 59,122 of record NZ_WPNZ01000028.1, on the reverse strand, counting down.
TGTGCTGCGGGTGGCGTGGACCGTGGCGGACCTGACGGGCCACGACCGCCCCGACGCCGGGGATGTGGCCCTCGCCCTGCAACTGCGCACGGGGGTGCCGCGCGGGGTGCCGATGGTGGTGGGGGTGCGGCCGTGAGGGAGAGGGACGAGTACGGCAGTGCGCTCGGCGGTGGAGGCGGGCTTGGGGCTGGGCTCGGGGGCGACCCCGGGTGCGAGGGCGGTGCCCCGGTCCCGTCCCCTCCTGGCGACGAGGAGCGGCTGGCCCGTGCCGCGCTGACCCGCGTGCTGGAGCCGGGGGACGCCGTGGGCGGGCGGTGGCTGCGGGAGTGGGGGGCCGTCGAGGTGCTGCGGCGGCTGGTCGAGGGGGATGCCGAGACGGACGCCGAGAGGGACGTCGAGACGGACGACGAGGGGGACATCGAGGGAAAGCGGGAGGGCGCGTGGGCTGAGAGCGATGTGGGGGGTGTGTGGGGCGACGGGGCCTCAGGGGCTGTAGGAGCCGTAGGGCGGATAGGGCGGCTAGAAGGGATAGAGGCTGAGGACGGGAGGGAGGCGGGTGCCGGGGGAGTGGGCAGAGGCAGGGGCAAGGGCGGGGCGAAAGGTGCGGGGCGTGGTGGGCGGCTGCCGGGGGTTTCGGCGCAGCGGTGGGCGGGGCTGAGGGCGCGGGCCGGGCGGCTGCGGGTGGAGCGGGACCTGGAGACGGCCGCGGCGGCCGGGGCGCGGTTCGTGGCGCCCGGGGACACCGAGTGGCCCGCGCAGCTGGACGACCTGGGGGACGCGCGGCCCGTGGGCCTGTGGGTGCGGGGCAGGCCGTCCCTGCGGATGTGGGCGCTGCGGTCGGTGGCGGTCGTGGGGGCGCGTGCCTGCACGGACTACGGGGCGCACATGGCGGCGGACCTGGGCGCGGGACTTGCCGAGCGCGGGTGGGTCGTGGTGTCCGGTGGCGCGTACGGCGTGGACGGCGGCGCGCACCGTGGTGCTCTCGGCGCGGGCGGCGCCACGGTGGCGGTCCTTGCGTGCGGGGTGGACCGGCCCTACCCCCGGGGGCACGCACAACTGATCGGGCGGATCGCTGAACAGGGACTTGTCGTGGGGGAGTTGCCGCCGGGCGATCACCCGACGCCGAGCAGATTCATCCTCAGGAACAGGGTGATCGCCGCGCTCACCCGGGGCACGGTCGTCGTGGAGGCCGCCCACCGCAGCGGCGCGCTGGTCACCGCCCGCTGTGCACAGGACCTCGGGAGGTACACGATGGGAGTACCCGGCCCGGCCACCAGCGGCCTCTCGGCCGGGGTGCACGAACTGCTGCGCGGGGACGCGGTGCTGGTGAGCGATGCCGCCGAAGTCGTGGAGCTGGTGGGGGACATGGGGGACGTGGCGCCCCGGCGGTGCGGTCCGGTCGTGCCGCGTGACCTGCTCGAACCTGGAGCGGCGGAGGTGCTGGCGGCGCTGCCCGCGCGAGGGAGCGCGGCGGTGCGGGACATCGCGCTGAGCGCGGGGACCAGCGCGGACGACGCGGTCGTCCGGCTGTACGAACTTCGCTCACTCGGGTTCGTCGAACGACAGGGCGACGGCTGGCAGTTGACACGCCAGACACTTCCCTCGGTCTTTCGGGACGGGGGTGGGCGGTGACGGTGCGTGTTGCGCCGGACGGATGACACGCCGAAGCCCTTGGGAAAAAGAGGAGTTGACGCGCCCGGACGATCACACAGAGCGACGGCGGATCGTCCCGAGGGCGTCAAGCGGAACGTATCTGCGTACGCGCGATCCCATACTCTTCGCACACTGCGACGCAGCAGTCACGCTACGCTCACAACGAATCCGGTGCAGACAGGCAATCAGACGGACAACCTCATTCACATCACGCAAAATCACCACAGCACCGGGTTCCGATAACTTTCCCATGTTCACGGCAGAACGGCTCAAGGCGACGCATGCCCCAGCACACGTCAGGGTCCGACCGGGCGGCGGTCCCCCCAGCCGCCCGAAGCGGCGAGCGGGAGCGGCCACCCGCTCCCACGTCGCTTGACGAGCTGTGGCGGTCGTACAAGACGACGGGCGACGGACGGCTGCGCGAGCAGCTGATTCTGCACTACTCGCCGCTGGTGAAGTATGTGGCGGGGCGGGTGAGCGTGGGCCTGCCGCCCAATGTCGAGCAGGCGGACTTCGTCTCCTCCGGGGTCTTCGGGCTCATCGACGCGATCGAGAAGTTCGACATCGAGCGGTCGATCAAGTTCGAGACCTACGCGATCACGCGGATCCGGGGCGCGATGATCGACGAGCTGCGGGCGCTGGACTGGATCCCGAGGTCCGTGCGGCAGAAGGCGCGGAACGTGGAGCGGGCCTACGCCACCCTGGAGGCACGGCTGCGGCGCACTCCCTCCGAGGGGGAGGTGGCCGCGGAGATGGGTATCGCCGTGGAGGAACTGCACGCGGTATTCAGCCAGTTGTCCCTGGCGAACGTCGTCGCCCTGGAGGAGCTGCTGCACGTCGGCAGCGAGGGCGACCGGCTGAGCCTGATGGACACCCTCGAGGACACCGCGGCCGACAACCCCGTCGAGGTCGCCGAGGACCGTGAGCTGCGGCGACTCCTCGCGCGGGCCATCAACACGCTGCCCGAACGCGAGAAGACCGTCGTCACGCTGTACTACTACGAGGGGCTCACGCTCGCCGAGATCGGCAATGTGCTCGGTGTCACGGAGAGCCGGGTGAGTCAGATCCACACCAAATCGGTGCTGCAGTTGCGGGCGAAGTTGGCCAGTTTCGGGCGGTGAGCGGTGGGCGGTGAGCGGTGGGCCGGGGCGGGGCTGGTGTTCGGCTCGGTCGGGGAGCGGACCGCGTGCGCCCGTGCGCCGGTACACCCGCTGACGGGAGGAGTCCCCGCTTGGCGGACTCCCGTGGTGGGCGCCGCGTCCGTAAAGTGGGAGGGTGCCAAGGATTCGAGCGGCCTCTGTGGCCGAGCACCGGTCGATGCAGCGCGGCGCCCTGCTGGACGCAGCGCGGTCCCTGCTGTCCGAAGGCGGTACGGAGGCGTTGACCTTCCCGGCGCTCGCCGAGCGCACGGGGCTCGCGCGCTCGTCCGTCTACGAGTACTTCCGTTCGCGTGCGGCCGTCGTCGAAGAGCTCTGCGAGGTGGACTTCCCCGTCTGGGCGGCGGAGGTCTCCGCGGCGATGGAGGCGGCGGAGTCGCCGGAGAAGCAGGTCGAGGCGTATGTGCGGCGGCAGCTCGCGCTCGTCGGGGACCGACGGCACCGGGCCGTGGTGGCGATCTCGGCCAGTGAGCTGGACGCGGGGGCCCGGGAGAAGATCCGGGCGGCGCACGGCGGGCTCGTGGCCATGATCGTGGAGGCGCTCGGCGCGCTGGGGCATCAGGAGCCGCGGATGGCCGCGATGCTGCTGCAGGGGATCGTGGACGCCGCCGTGCGGCGGATCGAGCTCGGCGTGGCCGAGGAGCCCGAGGCGATCACCGAAGCGGCCGTGGCCATGGCGCTGCGGGGCGTGCGGGGCTAGGGCCTGTGCCAGGAGGGGCGCTTTCCCTGGCGTCGGCGTTCGGGGGGGCCGGAACCGGGGTGCTGTGCCCACCCGTGCAGCCTTGCGGTACGAATGCCCACAGCGCGGCGGCCGTGCGGTCGTACGCGACAGGCGCAGCCGGGGCTGCGGGTGCGGTCGTGTCGGGGGCAGCGGTGTGCGCGAGCGTGTCCCGGCGAGAGGTGTCAGGCGGTCACCGGCAGCAGGCGGGGTGGGGTCCCGCCCAGTAGGTGTGGGGGCAGCAGGGTCAGGGGGTCGAGGTAGGTGTGCCGGCGCAGGAGGCCCCAGTGCAGGCATGCCGTGGGGCAGTGGAAGCGGGCCGCCGGTTCGAGTGTGCCGAGGGGCTCGCCCGTCGCCACGCGGTCACCCTCGGTGACCGTGGCCCGCACCGGCTCGTAGGTCGTACGCAGGGGCGGGTCCCCCGTCCGCGACAGCTCCACCGAGACCACCCCGCGCCCCGCCACCCGCCCCGCGAAGGACACCCGGCCCGCGGCCGCCGCGCGGACCGGTGACCCGGGAGGCGCTGCCAGGTCCACACCCCGGTGCCCCGCCCCGTACCCCGTCGCCGGCGGCTCCCACCCCCGTACCACCCATGGACGCGCCCCCACGGGCCATGCGCCCCCGACGACCGGAACCGCACCGGTCGCACCGACCACACCCGAAGCATCGGGTGCGGCGACCGCACCGGGCGCACCAGAGGCATCGGGTGCGGCGGCCGCACCGGGTGCACCGCGGGCGTCGGGCACGGGCTCCGCAGCACCCCCGCGCGACCCCACCCCCGCCGCCCCCACGGCCACACAGCCCAGAGCCAGGGCCAGGGCCATGACCAGGACCAAAGCCAGGACCACGGCCCTCCACAGCGTCACCCACGCCATACCGCCGGCACCGGCACGCAGCACGCTCTGCACCTGGGGAACTCGAAGAACTCGAAGAACTCTAAGCACGCGAAAATCCCGTTCACACGTCATGCGAGAACGCTCCCGCCCCCCGGCCCCCTCGCGGGGATCATGGCCGGGAACTGTGGACTACCAGCCGGTTGTGGACAGCGGCGTCACCCGGCACCTCGCGGGTCCCGTACACTTCATGTGGCGATCCGGGTCACCGGGTCGACTTCGCACGCCCCGACATCGGGCTTTCGCAGCCGACGGTGTCAGCGCCTTTCGGTCCCGTACGCGAGTACGTGGCACGGCGCGTGCCGGGCGTCAGGACACAACCGAGAAAACTCAAGGAGTACGGCCATGGCCGTCGTCACGATGCGGGAGCTGCTGGAAAGCGGCGTCCACTTCGGTCACCAGACCCGCCGTTGGAACCCGAAGATGAAGCGCTTCATCTTCACGGAGCGCAACGGCATCTACATCATCGACCTTCTCCAGTCGCTGTCGTACATCGACCGCGCCTACGAGTTCGTCAAGGAGACCGTCGCCCACGGCGGCACGGTCATGTTCGTCGGCACGAAGAAGCAGGCGCAGGAGGCCATCGCCGAGCAGGCCACCCGCGTCGGCATGCCCTACGTGAACCAGCGCTGGCTGGGCGGCATGCTCACCAACTTCTCGACCGTCTACAAGCGTCTGCAGCGCCTCAAGGAGCTCGAGCAGATCGACTTCGAGGACGTCGCCGCTTCGGGTCTCACCAAGAAGGAGCTTCTCGTGCTCTCGCGCGAGAAGGCCAAGCTGGAGAAGACCCTCGGTGGTATCCGCGAGATGCAGAAGGTGCCCAGCGCCGTCTGGATCGTGGACACCAAGAAGGAGCACATCGCGGTCGGCGAGGCCCGGAAGCTCAACATCCCGGTCGTCGCCATCCTCGACACCAACTGCGACCCCGACGAGGTCGACTACAAGATCCCGGGCAACGACGACGCGATCCGCTCCGTCACCCTGCTCACCCGCGTGATCGCCGACGCCGTCGCCGAGGGCCTCATCGCCCGTTCCGGCGTCGCCACCGGTGACTCGAAGCCGGGCGAGAAGGCCCAGGGCGAGCCGCTGGCCGAGTGGGAGCGCGACCTGCTCGAGGGCGAGAAGAAGGCCGACGGCGACGCCGCCGAGGCCCCGAAGGCCGACGAGAAGCCGGCCGCCGCCGCCGAGGCTCCGGCCGAGGCCCCGGCCGCCGAGGAGGCCCCGGCCGCCGAGGCTCCGGCCGCGGAGACCGAGCAGGCCTGATTTCGGCACCGGCCGCGCGACCGGGCGGCCACACCGCCCGCGTCGGGCGGCGGCTGTCCGAGCACCGGCTGCTGACGGCGGGGGAGCGCGCCACGAGCGCGGCCCCCGCCGTTCACCCGTAGATCTTCGACTTCGAGAAAGATTTTCGAGAATCATGGCGAACTACACCGCCGCTGACGTCAAGAAGCTCCGTGAGCTCACGGGCGCCGGCATGATGGACTGCAAGAAGGCGCTCGACGAGGCCGACGGCAACGTCGACAAGGCCGTCGAGGCCCTGCGCATCAAGGGCCAGAAGGGCGTCGCCAAGCGTGAGGGCCGCTCCGCCGAGAACGGCGCCGTGGTCTCCCTGATCGCTGACGACAACTCCACCGGCGTCATCGTCGAGCTCAAGTGCGAGACGGACTTCGTCGCCAAGGGCGAGAAGTTCCAGTCGGTCGCAGGCGCGCTCGCCGCGCACGTCGCCAAGAGCAACCCGGCCGACCTCGAGGCGCTGCTCGCCTCCGAGATCGAGGCCGGCAAGACGGTCCAGGCGTACGTCGACGAGGCCAACGCCAACCTCGGCGAGAAGATCGTCCTGGACCGCTTCGCGCAGTTCAGCGACGGCTACGTCTTCGCGTACATGCACCGCACGATGCCCGACCTGCCCCCGCAGATCGGTGTCCTCGTCGAGCTCGACAAGGCCGACGCCGCGGTCGCCAAGGGCGTCGCCCAGCACATCGCCGCCTTCGCGCCGAAGTACCTCGCCAAGGAGGACGTGCCGGCCGAGGTCGTCGAGGCCGAGCGTCGCGTCGCCGAGGAGACCACCCGCGCCGAGGGCAAGCCCGAGGCCGCCCTGCCGAAGATCGTCGAGGGTCGCCTCAACGGCTTCTTCAAGGACGCCACCCTCCTGGGCCAGCCCTACGCCCTCGACAACAAGAAGTCCGTCGAGAAGGTCCTCCAGGAGGCCGGTGTCACCCTGAAGCGCTTCGCGCGCATCAAGGTCGGCATCTGAGTCCGTACCACGATCTGCGGTGGAGCCCGCTAGGGTCTACCGCGGTCGCCCGCGTACGCGCAGCGGCGTACGCGACGGGCGTGACGCCGCATGCGAGGGACCCGGACCCCGGGCCCGCGCACGCGGCGGACGACCGCAAGATCTGACGAGGAGGCCATTGCCGCGCATGGGATGAACACCACCCCACCGGCAATGGCCTCTTCGTATGTGCACCACAAGGAGAACTCCATGACCAAGGCCGACACCAAGAGTGACGACGGCAAAGTAGCCGGGCGCTTCCTGCTGAAGCTGTCCGGCGAGGCGTTCGCCGGAGGCGGCGGCCTCGGCGTCGACCCCGATGTGGTGCACAAGATCGCCCGCGAGATCGCGGCCGTCGTGCGGGACGGTGCGCAGATCGCCGTCGTCATCGGCGGCGGCAACTTCTTCCGCGGCGCCGAACTGCAGCAGCGCGGCATGGACCGGGCCCGCTCCGACTACATGGGCATGCTCGGCACGGTCATGAACTGCCTGGCGCTCCAGGACTTCCTGGAGAAGGAAGGCATCGACTGCCGCGTGCAGACCGCCATCACCATGGGGCAGGTCGCCGAGCCGTACATCCCGCTGCGCGCCGTGCGCCACCTGGAGAAGGGCCGCGTCGTTATCTTCGGCGCGGGCATGGGCATGCCGTACTTCTCCACCGACACCACCGCGGCCCAGCGCGCCCTGGAGATCGACGCGGAAGCCCTGCTCATGGGCAAGAACGGCGTCGACGGCGTCTACGACTCCGACCCCAAGACCAACCCGGACGCGGTGAAGTTCGACTCCCTCGGGTACGGCGAGGTCATCACCCGCGACCTGAAGGTCGCCGATGCCACCGCCGTCACCCTGTGCCGGGACAACAAGCTCCCCATCCTCGTCTTCGAACTGCTCGCCGAGGGCAATATCGCGCGGGCCGTCAAGGGTGAGAAGATCGGCACGACCGTGGGCGACCAGGACTCCCGGGCCTGAGCCGAGTACGTCCCTCCAGGGGCCGTCGTCCGAGTCGGACGGCCCTGGCGAGGGGATGGACAAAGGCCTGCCGGTCGGACACCGTGCAGGAAAGAGACGCGACGCAGCCGGCCGATCCCTGGAAGCCGGGCCTACTCAAGACACGCAGGAGCAAGTGGTGATCGAAGAGACCCTCCTCGAGGCCGAGGAGAAGATGGAGAAGGCCGTCGTGGTCGCCAAGGAGGACTTCGCCGCGATCCGTACGGGCCGTGCCCACCCGGCGATGTTCAACAAGATCGTGGCCGACTACTACGGCGCGCTGACGCCGATCAACCAGCTGGCCTCGTTCTCCGTACCGGAACCGCGCATGGCCGTGGTGACCCCGTTCGACAAGACGGCGCTGCGCAACATCGAGCAGGCGATCCGCGACTCGGACCTCGGCGTCAACCCGAGCAACGACGGGAACATCATCCGGGTGACGTTCCCCGAGCTCACCGAGGAGCGCCGCCGCGACTACATCAAGGTCGCCAAGGGCAAGGCCGAGGACTCGAAGGTGTCGATCCGCTCGGTCCGCCGCAAGGCCAAGGACACCCTCGACAAGGCCATCAAGGACGGCGACATCGGCGAGGACGAGGGCCGTCGCGCGGAGAAGGAGCTCGACGACCTCACCTCCAAGTACGTCGCCCAGGTGGACGAGCTGCTGAAGCACAAGGAAGCCGAGCTGCTCGAGGTCTGATCGAGCCCACTCGACGACTGATCGAGTCCGCTCGACGTCCGCTCTAGGTCTGAGGAATCCGAATTCCGTGAACGACACTTCCTGGGGGGCGCCGCCCAGAGCCGGGTACTGGGGGGCGCCCGACCAGGGACCGGTCCAGGGTGCTGCCCCGGCGGGTCCCGCATACGATGCGCAGGACGCCCTGACTCCGTCGGGGACTCAGCCCATGCCCATCGTGCCCGACGTAGCCGCGAGCGGAGACCAGGACGGCGACCGGGGGGCTGCTCGGCCGAGCGGCCCCCCGTTTCGCGACGGGACGCCGCCCGTGCCGTCCGCGTACCCCGCGCAGAAGCCGCAGGAGCCCATGACCGGCGCACCACAGCCCGCCCCAGCCCCGCAGAGGAAGAGCGCGGGCCGTGACCTCGGGGCGGCCATAGGCGTGGGCGTGGGACTCGGGGCGGTGATCATCGCGTCGCTCTTCATCCAGAAGGCCGTCTTCGTCGGCGTCATAGCGGTCGCCGTGGTGGTCGGTCTCTGGGAGCTCACCTCCCGCCTGGAGGAGCGCAAGGGCATCAAGGCGCCGCTCGTGCCGCTCGCGGTGGGCGGTGCCGCGATGGTCGTCGCGGGCTATGTCCGCGGCCCCGAGGGCGCCTGGGTCGCGATGGCGCTGACCGCCCTCGCGGTCCTCGTCTGGCGGATGACCGAGCCGCCCGAGGGCTATCTGAAGGACGTCACGGCGGGTGTCTTCGCCGCCTTCTACGTGCCCTTCCTCGCGACCTTCGTCGCACTGATGCTCACCGCGGACGACGGCCCCCGCCGTGTGCTCACCTTCCTGCTCCTGACGGTGGTCAGCGACACCGGGGCGTACGCGATCGGCTGGCGCTTCGGCAGGCACAAGCTCGCGCCGCGCATCAGCCCCGGCAAGACCCGCGAGGGACTGCTCGGCGCGGTCGCCTTCGCGATGGCGGCGGGCGCGCTGTGCATGCAATACCTCATCGATGACGGCAAGTGGTGGCAGGGCCTGCTGCTCGGCCTCGCGGTGGCGGCGACCGCGACGCTCGGCGACCTCGGCGAGTCGATGATCAAGCGGGACCTCGGCATCAAGGACATGGGCACGCTGCTCCCCGGCCACGGCGGCATCATGGACCGCCTCGACTCCCTGCTGCCGACCGCTCCCGTGGTGTGGCTGCTGCTCGTGGCGTTCGTGGGCTCCGGCTGACCCGTCGGCCGCGGCCGACGGGTCAGCCGGCCGGGCCGCCCACGGGCGGGCTCGCGGCCACCGGAACGGAGCAGGCCGCCGGATCTGCGACACTGGTGAGGCCATGCCTAAGCCCGGAGAACTCACTTTCGTCGCCCCCCGCGGAGCCAAGAAGCCGCCGCGGCACCTCGCCGACCTCTCGCCCGCCGAGCGGAAGGAAGCCGTCGCCGCCGTCGGCGAGAAGCCGTTCCGCGCCAAGCAGCTGTCGCAGCACTACTTCGCGCGGTACGCCCACGACCCCGAGCAGTGGACGGACATTCCGGCCGGCGCGCGGGGCAAGCTCCAGGAGGCGCTGCTCCCGGAGCTGATGTCGGTCGTCAGGCACATCAGCTGCGACGACGACACGACCCGTAAGACCCTGTGGCGGCTGTTCGACGGCACGCTGGTGGAGTCGGTCCTCATGCGGTATCCGGACCGGGTCACGATGTGCATCAGCTCCCAGGCGGGCTGCGGCATGAACTGCCCGTTCTGCGCCACGGGCCAGGCGGGCCTCGACCGGAACCTGTCGACCGCCGAGATCGTGCACCAGATCGTCGACGGCATGCGGGCCCTCAGGGACGGCGAGATCCCGGGCGGCCCCGCCCGGCTCTCGAACATCGTCTTCATGGGCATGGGCGAGCCGCTCGCGAACTACAACCGCGTGGTGGGCGCGATCCGCCGCCTCACCGACCCCGAGCCCGACGGCGTGGGCCTCTCCCAGCGCGGCATCACGGTGTCCACGGTCGGCCTGGTGCCCGCGATCCACCGGTTCGCGGACGAGGGCTTCAAGTGCCGCCTCGCCATCTCGCTGCACGCTCCGGACGACGAGCTGCGCGACACCCTCGTCCCGGTCAACACGCGCTGGCGGGTGCGCGAGGTCATGGACGCCGGCTGGGCGTACGCGGACCGCTCGGGCCGCCGGCTCTCCATCGAGTACGCGCTGATCCGTGACATCAACGACCAGGCCTGGCGCGGTGACCGGCTCGGGCGGCTGCTCAAGGGCAAGCCGGTGCATGTGAACCTGATCCCGCTGAACCCCACGCCCGGCTCGAAGTGGACCGCGTCCCGTCCCGAGGACGAGAAGGCCTTCGTCGAGGCCATCGCCGCGCACGGGGTGCCGGTCACCATCCGCGACACCCGCGGCCAGGAGATCGACGGCGCCTGCGGACAGCTCGCGGCGGCCGAAAGGTAATGCTCCCGCGGCCGGGGGGTACCCTGGCGGGCGTACTGACATCTTCATATTCCGACAGGGGAGCGCCACAGCGCTGAGAGTGCGGTATCGGCCGCAGACCCTCTGAACCTCGCCCAGGTCATTCTGGGTAGGAAGTTCGGTCATCACTCAAGCTGTTGCGCCCTGCCCGGGGCGCCGAGGACTCCGGTCCGCGGCGCCCCGGGCAGGGCCGCGTCTCTTCCTGGTCACTCCAGGAGGAATGTTTCCGTGAGCACCATCAAGAAGGCCTCGCTGACGGCACTCGCCGTGGGCGTCGGGCTCGTCGCGGTCACCGCGTGCGGCTCCGGGGGCGGCGACAAGGCCGACTCCAAGTCCGTGACCCTGGTGACGCACGACTCCTTCAACGTCTCCAAGGGCGTCCTGAAGGACTTCGAGAAGGCGTCCGGCTACAAGGTCCGTGTCCTTGAGGACGGCGACGCCGGGCAGGCCGTGAACAAGGCGATCCTGTCCAAGGGCAACCCGCAGGGCGACGTCTTCTTCGGCGTCGACAACACGCTGCTCTCCCGCGCGCTCGACAACGGGGTCTTCGAGCCGTACGAGGCCAAGGGCCTGGACCAGGTCGCGTCGCAGTACCGGCTCGCGGGCGGCGAGAAGGGCGTCACGCCCGTCGACTCCGGCGACATCTGCGTGAACTACGACAAGAAGTACTTCGCCGACAAGAAGCTCGCGCCGCCGAAGTCCTTCGACGACCTGGTGAAGCCGCAGTACAAAAACCTCCTCGTCACCGAGAACGCCTCGACCTCCTCGCCCGGCCTCGGCTTCGTGCTCGGCACCGCCGCGAAGTACGGCGACGACGGCTGGCAGAACTACTGGAAGAAGCTGAAGGCCAACGGTGTCAAGGTCGTCGACGGCTGGGAGCAGGCCTACAACGAGGAGTTCTCGGGGTCGGCCGGAGGCAAGAAGGCCAAGGGCGACCGGCCGCTCGTCGTCTCCTACGCCTCGTCGCCGCCCGTCGAGGTGCTGTACGCCGAGCCGCAGCCCGAGGAGGCGCCGACCGGTGTCGCCACCGGCACCTGCTTCCGGCAGATCGAGTACGCGGGGCTGCTGAAGGGCGCCAAGAACGAGAAGGGCGGCAAGGCGCTCCTCGACTTCATGATCAGCAAGAAGTTCCAGGACGACATGCCGCTCCAGATGTTCGTGAACCCGGTGCGGGAGGCCGCGCGGACGCCCGATCTCTTCCGGAAGTTCGGCGTGCGCGTCGACAAGCCGGAGACGATGGCGCCGAAGAAGATCGCCGACAAGCGTGAGCAGTGGGTCAAGGCGTGGACCTCGCTCGTTCTGAAGTAGCCGAGTCCGCCGGCAAGGCCGACGCCCCCCGTGCCCGGCGCGGGGGGCCAGGCCGCTCCGACCGGCGCGGAAGCGCGGCGCGGCTCGCCCTGATGGCGCTGCCCGTCGCGTTCTTCGCCGTCTTCTTCGCCGTGCCGGTCGCCGCGATCGTCGCGCGCGGCCTGAAGGCCGACGGGAGCTGGCGGTTCGGGCGGATCGGCGAGGTGCTCGGGCAGTCCGGCATCCAGCAGGTCCTGTGGTTCACCACCTGGCAGGCGCTCGCCTCGACGGGGCTCACGCTGCTGATCGCGCTCCCCGGCGCCTATGTCTTCGCGCGCTTCGACTTCCGGGGAAAACAGGTGCTGCGGGCGGTCGTCACCGTGCCGTTCGTGCTGCCGACCGTCGTCGTCGGCACCGCCTTCCTCGCCCTAGTGGGGCGCGGCGGCCTCCTCGACGAGCTGTGGGGCGTACGCCTGGACACCACGGTCTGGGCGATCCTCCTCGCGCACGTCTTCTTCAACTACGCGGTCGTCGTCCGCACCGTCGGCGGGCTCTGGTCGCAGCTCGACCCGCGGCAGGAGGAGGCCGCGCGGATGCTCGGCGCCTCCCGCCTCCGGGCCTGGCGGACGGTGACGCTGCCCGCGCTCGCGCCCGCCGTGGCGGCGGCCGCGCTGATGGTGTTCCTGTTCACGTTCACGTCGTTCGGCGCCGTGCAGATCCTCGGCGGACCCGCGTACTCGACGCTCGAAGTCGAGATCTACCGGCAGACGGCGCAGCTCCTCGACCTGCCGACGGCCGCGGTGCTCACGATCGTGCAGTTCGCGGCGGTCGGCGCGGTCCTCGCGGTGCACGCGTGGACGGTGCGCCGGCGCGAGAGCGCGCTCAAGCTCGTCGACGCGGCGGCGGCGGTACGGCGACCGCGCGGCGCCGGACAGTGGAGCCTGCTCGGCTTCGTGCTCCTGACGGTGGCGCTGCTCGTCCTGCTGCCGCTCGGCGTCCTGGTGCAGCGCTCCTTCGACGGGCCCGACGGCTACGGCTTCCTGTACTACGAGACGCTGCGGTCGGCCGACGGCGGTGCCTTCCTCGTCCCGGCCGTCGACGCGATCGGGAACTCTCTGCGGTACGCGGTCGTCGCCACCGCCATCGCGCTGGTGATCGGCGGGCTCGCGGCGGCCGCCCTCACCCGGCGTGCGGGGCGGCTCGTGCGCGGGTTCGACGTGCTCCTGATGCTGCCGCTCGGGGTGTCCGCGGTGACCGTCGGCTTCGGCTTCCTGATCACCCTGGACGAGCCGCCGCTCGACCTCAGGTCCTCCTGGATCCTGGTCCCGCTGGCGCAGGCCCTGGTCGGTGTGCCCTTCGTCGTCCGCACGATGCTGCCCGTCCTGCGCGCCGTGGACGGGCGGCTGCGGGAGGCCGCGGCCGTGCTCGGCGCCTCGCCCTGGCGGGCCTGGCGCGAGGTCGACCTGCCGCTGGTGCGCCGTGCCCTGCTCATCGCGGCGGGCTTCGCCTTCGCGGTGTCGCTCGGCGAGTTCGGGGCGACGGTCTTCATCGCCCGTCCCGACAACCCGACGCTTCCGGTCGCCGTGGCCCGGCTGCTCGGCCGGGCCGGGGACCTCAACTACGGGCAGGCGATGGCCCTGTCGACGATTCTGATGGTGGTGTGCGCGGTGGCGCTCTTGCTCCTGGAACGGCTGCGTACGGAACGTACGACGGGAGAGTTCTGATGAGTGCCGGGCGAAGCGCTCCGCAGGCCGCCGGGGAGCAGTCGAATGGGGCGGCACTGCTGCGCCTCGACGACGTGACGGTGCGGTTCGGGTCCCGGGCCGCCCTCGACGGCGTCGGGCTCGACGTCGCCGAGCACGAGATCGTGTGTGTGCTCGGGCCGAGCGGCAGCGGCAAGTCGACGCTGCTGCGGGCCGTGGCCGGGCTCCAGGGGCTCGACGCCGGGCGCGTCGTGCTCGGCGGCAGGGACCAGGGCGGGGTGCCCGCGCACAAGCGGGGCGTCGGCCTGATGTTCCAGGACCATCAGCTGTTCCCGCAGCGCGACGTGGCGGGCAACGTCGCCTTCGGGCTGCGGATGCACGGCGCGCCCCGGGCCGAGCAGGCCCTGCGGGTCGCGGAACTCCTCGACCTGGTCGGGCTGCCGGGGGCGCAGAAGCGGCCCGTGTCGTCGCTGTCGGGTGGCGAGCAGCAGCGGGTGGCGCTTGCCCGCGCCCTCGCGCCCCGGCCCCGCCTGCTGATGCTCGACGAGCCGCTCGGCCAGCTCGACCGCTCGCTGCGGGAGCGCCTGGTCGTGGAACTGCGGGAACTCTTCGGCGAGTTGGGTACTACGGTGCTCGCGGTCACGCACGACCAGGGCGAGGCGTTCGCGCTCGCGGACCGGGTCGTGGTGATGCGGGAGGGGCGGATCGCCCAGTCCGGTACGCCCCTTGAGGTGTGGCGGGACCCGGTGGACGAGTTCGTGGCGCGCTTCCTCGGCTTCGACAACGTCGTCGACGCGACGGTCACCGGCGAGGTCGCGGACACGGTGTGGGGCAAGGTCCCCGTGCCGGAGGGGACCCGCCAGGGGGCGTGCAGGCTGCTCGTACGGCCCGCCGGCGTGCGGCTCGTGGGGGTGGAGGAGGGGCTCGCGTGTGCGGTGGCGGCGCGTACGTTCCGGGGCACGCATGTCGCCGTGCAGCTGGAGCCCCCGGGCGGACCGAGGCTCGAAGCGGCGTGCGCGCTGCGGGACGCGCCCGCTGTGGGGGAGACGGTGGGGGTCGTCTTCGACTCGGGTGACGTGGTGGTGCTCGGCTGAGAGGCCGAGGGGTCGCGCACGGGTCGCGTACGGGTCCCGTACGGGTCCCGTACCGGCGGAAATCCGGCTGCCGGGGTGCGGGCGGTCGATCTATCGTTCCGCCATGACGAGACTCGGATACGACAGGTACCGCGAGGAAGTCGCCTCCCAACTGGCGCTCTTCCGCGCGACGCTGACCGGCGCGGACCTGACGGCGACCGTGCCCACCTGCCCCGACTGGACCGTCGGGCAGCTCGCCCGGCACACGGGCGGCGCGGTGCGCTGGGTCGAGGCGCATGTGCGGACGCGGGCGACGCAGCATGTGCCCGAGGCGGACGTACCGGGCTTCGTGGGACCCGGCGACGACGACCCCACCGGGCTCGACGCCTGGCTCGCCGAGTCGGCGGACCTCATCGACACGGCCCTCGCGGGCGCCTCCGGCGAGACCGCCGTGTGGACGTGGGGGGCCGAGCACACCGCCGGGTTCTGGGCGCGGCGGATGACGCACGAGGTCGCCGTGCACCGGGCGGACGCCGCGATCGCCGCGGGCGTCGAGTACGTGGTGGATCCCGAGGTGGCCGCCGACGCGATCGACGAGTGGCTGGAGATCGTGCAGTACGTGCAGCGGAACGACTTGGCGGACAACGCGCGGGAGTTGCGTGGGGGTGGACGCAGCATCCACCTGCACGCGGTGGGGGCGCCTTCCGCGTTGGACGCGGAGTGGCTGGTGGAGCTTGCCGAGGAGGGGGTGGTGTGGCGGCGGGGGCACGAGAAGGCCGATGTCGCCCTTCGAGGAGCGCTCACGGAGGTCCTGCTCGCCTTCTATCGGAGGCGGGGGTTGGACTCCGGGCGGGTCGAGGTGCTCGGGGACCGGGGGTTGCTGGAGTTCTGGCTGGAGCGGGCCTCCTTCGGCTGAGGTTCGCCGTCGACCGTCCCGCCGTCGTGGGCTGTGCCCACCCGTTCCGCCCCTGGCGGACCAGTTGCCCACAGCGCGCAGCGGGAGCGGGACGGCTGGCCCCCGCCGCAGGGAACGAGGCCGTTAGGGCTTGCGGGACAAGTAGGACAGTGCCGTCGGGGCTTCGGCCACGTCCGCCACCAACGCGATGCGCGCGTCCATCGGGCGGTCGGTGGCGAGGGCCTTCAGGAGGGGCCAGGCCGGGAGGTGGTGGGTCCAGTGGTGGGTGTCGACGAGGACCATGGGGGCCGGGCCGCCGCGGGACTCGTAGTAGTTGGGGGTCGCGTTGTCGAAGATCTCCTGGACGGTGCCCGCGGCACCCGGCAGGAAGACGACGCCCGCGGTGGACCGGGCGAGGAGACCGTCCTCGCGGGTGGCGTTGGCGAAGTACTTGGCCAGGTGCGAGGCGAAGGCGTTCGGCGGCTCGTGGCCGTAGAACCAGGTGGGGATGCCCACGGACTCGCCCCCGGAGGGCCAGCGCTCCCGCACGGCGAAGGCCGCCCGCGCCCACTCCGTCACCGACGGGGTGAACGACGGCGCCTTGGCGAGGAGCACAAGCGCCTCGTCCAGCATCGCGTCGTCGTACCCGGCGGCGTACGCCCCGAGGTTCGCTGCCTCCATGGCGCCGGGGCCGCCCCCGGTGGCCACCGTGAAGCCGTCCCGTGCGAGCTGCCGCCCGAGCCGCGCGGCGCCCGCGTACTCCTCCGTGCCGCGGGCCATCGCGTGTCCGCCCATGACACCCACCACCCGTGCGCCGACGAGGAGTTCGTCGAGCGCGTCGGAGACGGAGTCGTCGTGCACGGCCCGCAGCATCGAGGCGAAGACGTCCCCGTCGGCCTTGGTCTCCTGGAACCAGGTGTACGCGCGGGCGTCCGGCGTCACCTCGTACCCGCCGTCGGCCAGGCCCGCGAACAGGTCGTCGGGCGTGTAGAGGAGCGCGCGGTAGGGGTCGAACGGCAGGCCCGGCACGGGCGGGAAGACCAGTGCCCCGCCGGCCCGCACATGGGCGGCGGCCTCCTCCGTCATGGGGCAGCCGAGGAACACGGCGTCCGCCGTGTCGGCGCCCAGCAGGGCGGCCGTACGGTCCGTCAGGTCGACGGCCTGGACGCGGAGTCCGGCGAGCGAGCCGCGTACCGCCATGACCTCGTCGAATGCGGCGAGGGTCTCGATCTCGCGGTCGCCGGTCCGCGGGGCGGATGCTTCGGAAGGCAGCATCCGCCCATGCTAAGCACCCCGTGTCGAGGCGTTCGACTCAGCCCTCGACCTGCGACGGGTCCATCCAGATGATCTCCCAGGTGTGGCCGTCCAGGTCGTCGAAGGCACGGCCGTACATGAAGCCGTAGTCCTGGACCTTGCCCGCCGTGCCACCCGCCGCGACGGCCTTGTCGACCAGCTCGTCCACCGCGGTGCGGCTCTCGGCGCTCAGGCCGAGCAGCGCCTCGCTGGTCTTGGTGGCGTCCGCGATCTCCTTGGTGGTGAACTGCTGGTAGTGCGACGTGCTGAGCATCATCGCGACGATCGTGTCGCTGATCGTCACACAGGCACAGTCCTCCGTCGAGAACTGCTCGTTGATCGAGTAGCCCAGCTCGGTGAAGAACTTCCGCGAAGCGGCGACATCGTTCACGGCCAGGTTCACGAAGATCATCTGCTGGTACATGTGCGTCTCCCGTGGGTGTTCCGCGTGGGGTGCGTGTGTCTCGCGTAAGCGCGTGTGTGCGTCTTACGGAGGATTAGACGTCCCCCCGGCGCGGAACTCATCGCCTTCGGCGAAAATTCTCCGTACGAGTTTTCGGCCGTGTGCGATCGGCGGGTCGGCGGCTCGGTGTGTCAGCGGGTCAGCGGCATCGCGGCCAGCTCCGCCACCACCCAGGTGACCGGCCCGAACACCGCGAACAGCGCCCCCGCCCGCAGCGCGGCACAGCCCCGCAGGAGCGCCGCGGGGGCCCCGAGGCGCAGCAGGGCCGCCGTGGTGTCCGCTCGCGCGTGCTTGGCCTCGACCGCGGCCGTGGCCAGGGTCAGGAGGGCGCAGCCCGCGACGAGCAGTGCGCCGAGCGTGGTCAGCGGGCCGACGGCCGATCCGTCGCCGCCCGTGCCGGCGTACAGCGTGCTCGCCGTGTACGCGCCCGACGCCACCGCGCACACGACGCCGAGGGGGCGGCCGATGCGCCGGGCCTCCTGCTGGAGCACGCGCCCCGCGAGCAGCCGCAGGGCTCCGGGGCGCGCCGCTTGCAGCAGCCTTCCGCAGAGATGGGTGAGGGCGGGCCCGGCGAGGGCGAGACCGATGGCGGTGAGGCCCCAGCCCGCGAGGGCGCCGACGGGGCTCCCGCCGAGGCCGCCGGGCATCCGTGCGCCCGGTTCCGCGCCGCCGCGGGTCGCGTAGGTCTCGGCGGCGAGGCCCGCGGTGAGCAGCGCGACGCCCCAGGGCAGGCCGCCGGGTACGGCGCCGGGGCGCCCGGGGGCGTCCGGCTCGGGCGCGGTGCCGGGGCGGGCCGGTCGGGGGCGGAGGAGCAGGGCGCTGGCGACGGACGCGGCGAGCGGTACGAGGGCGAGCAGCGTCAGGGTGGCGGCGAGCGGCAGCGGCCGGTCGGCGGCGAGGAGTTCGGGGGCCGCGCCGTCGAAGGGCAGGCCCGTGAGGTCGCCGCGCAGGTGCAGGAAGAAGAGCAGCGCCACCATCGAGCCGAGGGTGCAGGCCACGGCCGTCGTCATGGCGGCGATCACCATGAGCCGGCCGGGCCCGAGGCCGATGGCCGCGAGTCCCGGGCGCGGTTTGGTGCCGGGGTCGGTACGGGCCACGGTGACGGCGAAGTACACCGTGGCGGCGAGCGGAGCTGTGCACCAGGCGAGCCGCAGGGCCGACCCGGTGGACGCCGGGTGGCTGAGCGCGTACGCGAGGGTGCAGAGCAGCAGGAAGCCGGTACCGGCCGACGCGGCCGCGACGAGGAGGCGTCGCAGCTGGACCAGGGGGTGAGCGCCGCGCGCTAGACGGAGAGCGAGCACGCGGCCCGGCCTTCGGTGTCGGAGCCGGGGGTGGCGGAGCTGTCGGGAGCGGCTTGGGCCTCCGGGGTGCCGGGGGCCTGGGGGGTGCCCGGGGTCTGTGGGGTGGCGGAGGCGTCTGGGGTATCTGGGGCAGATGTGGCACCGAGGGCAACTGGAGTGGCAGAGGCGTTGGAGGCACCTGGGGTGGCAGAGGCGTTGGTGGCGTCCGGGGTGTCGGAGTCCTGGGCGCTGGTGGCGTTGTCTGCGCTGGAAGGGGCTGTGGTGCTCATGGCGTCTGCGGTGCCTGCGGTGCCCCCAGCGTCTGCGGTGCCCCCAGTGCCTGTGGTGCCTGCGGTGCCTGTGGTGCCCGCAGTGCCTGTGGTGCCCGCAGTGCCTGCGATGCCCCCAGCGTCTGCGCTGCCTGCAGTGCCTGCGCTGCCCGAGGTGCCCGTGGTGTCTCCGGCGCCCGTGGTGCTCATGGCGTCTGCGGTGCCCGCGGTGCCTGCGCTGCCCGCGGTGCCTGTGGTGCCCGCGGTGCCTGTGGTGCCCGCGGTGCCTGTGGTGCTCGCAGTGCCTGCGATGCCCCCAGCGTCTGCGCTGCCTGCAGTGCCTGCGCTGCCTGCAGTGCCTGTGGTGCCCGCGGTGCCTGCGCTGCCCGCGGCGCCTGCGGGCACCGCAGTGCACTCAGCGCTCGTGCGCTGAAAGGTGCCCACAGCCTCGGCAGCGGCCACAGCGACCGTCGTGCCGACAGCGACCTCCACGCCGCCGGTGACCCCGGCACCGGGGGTACCCCCTGCACCAGGGGTACCCCTAGCACCGGCGCCCGCCTCCACGTCGGGGGCGCCGAGATCCTCCTCCGGCAGTCGTACCGTCCGCACCCGCCGCCCGTCGAGCAGTGACACCGTGCGGTCGGCGAGGGACGCCACCTCCGCGTCGTGGGTGGCTAGGACGACGGTGATGCCGTGGGAGCGGGCCGCGGTCGTCAGGGTGCGCAGGACCTGTGCGCGGTCGGCGCGGTGCAGGGGCGCGGTGGGCTCGTCCGCGAACAGTACGGACGGCGCGCAGGCCAGGGCGCGGGCGATGGCGACGCGCTGCCGCTCGGCCTGGGTGAGGGCACCGGGGCGCTTGTGCGCGCAGCCGCCGATGTCGAGGCGCTCCAGCCACTCGTGGGCGGCGGTGCGGGCGCTGCGCCGGTGGCCGCCGCGCAGCATCAGGCCGAGCGCGGCGTTCTCCCAGGCGTTGAGTTCCGGTACGAGCCGGGGCTCGGGGTCGATCCAGCCGAAGCGGTCGCGGCGCAGACGTTCGCGCACCAGGGGGCCCATGGTGTGCACGGGGGCGGAGTTGAACCACACCTCGCCCTCGCGGGGCAGCAGTTGACCGGAGAGGCAGCGCAGCAGCGTCGTCTTGCCGCTGCCGCGCGGACCGCCGACGGCGAGGATCTCGCGCTCGCGGACACCGAGCGAGACGCCCGTGAGCGCGGGGGAGCCGTCGAGTGTGACGTGCAGGGCGCGTGCCCACAGCACGTCGTTGTCCGGCTGGGCCACCATGGCGTACACCTCGGTTCAGTCAGAATGCCTCCCCTGTACGGGGGAACGAAGGCTGGGCCGATCGGTCACTGGGCACGCTAGGTAGTCGGCGCCGGGGGCCGGACATGGACGCGGCCCGGGTGCGCAAGTCTCATCCGAATTCTCACTCGGACGGTCGCACCCGGGCCGCGTACGGGCCGCGTACGGGCCGCGTACAGCTGGATCGGATCGGGTCAGATCTTGGTCCAGGCCTCCGTGAGGACCTGCCGCACGATGCCCTCGATCTCGTCGAACGTGGACTGGTCCGAGATCAGCGGCGGCGACAGCTGGATGACCGGGTCACCGCGGTCGTCGGCGCGGCAGTACAGGCCGTACTCGAAGAGCTTCTTGGAGACGAAGCCGTAGAGCACCCGCTCCGACTCCTCGTCGGAGAAGGACTCCTTGGTGGCCTTGTCCTTGACGAGTTCGATGCCGTAGAAGAAGCCGTTGCCGCGGACGTCGCCGACGATCGGCAGGTCGTGCAGCTTCTGCAGGGTCGTCAGGAACGCGCCCTCGTTGTCGAGGACGTGCTGGTTGAGGCCCTCGCGCTCGAAGAGGTCGAGGTTGGCGAGGCCGACGGCGGCGGAGACCGGGTGGCCGCCGAAGGTGTAGCCGTGCAGGAAGGTGTTGTCGCCCTTGTAGAACGGCTCGGCGATGCGGTCCGAGATGATCGCGGCGCCGATCGGGGAGTAGCCCGAGGTCATGCCCTTGGCGCAGGTGATGATGTCGGGGACGTAGCCGAACTTGTCGCAGGCGAACATCGTGCCGAGGCGGCCGAAGGCGCAGATGACCTCGTCGGAGACGAGCAGCACGCCGTACTTGTCGCAGATCTCCCGGACGCGCTGGAAGTACCCGGGCGGCGGCGGGAAGCAGCCGCCCGCGTTCTGCACCGGCTCCAGGAAGACGGCGGCGACCGTCTCGGGGCCCTCGAAGAGGATCTCCTGCTCGATCTGGTCGGCGGCCCAGCGGCCGAACGCCTCGGGGTCGTCGCCATGGATCGGCGCGCGGTAGATGTTGGTGTTCGGAACCTTGTGGGCGCCGGGGACCAGCGGCTCGAAGGGGGCCTTCAGGGCGGGCAGGCCGGTGATGGACAGGGCGCCCTGCGGGGTGCCGTGGTAGGCGACCGCGCGCGAGATGACCTTGTACTTCGTGTGGTTGCCGGTGAGCTTGTGGTACTGCTTCGCCAGCTTCCACGCGGTCTCGACGGCCTCGCCGCCGCCGGTGGTGAAGAAGACCTTGTTCAGATCGCCGGGGGCGTGGTGCGCGAGGCGCTCCGCCAGTTCGACGGCCGCGGGGTGCGCGTACGACCAGATGGGGAAGAACGCCAGGTCGGCGGCCTGCTTGGCGGCGACTTCGGCGAGCTCCCTGCGGCCGTGCCCGGCCTGGACCACGAACAGGCCCGCGAGACCGTCGAGGTACTTCTTGCCCTTGTCGTCGTAGATGTAGGTCCCTTCGCCACGCACGATGGTGGGAACGGGCGCGTTCTCGTACGACGACATGCGGGTGAAGTGCATCCACAGGTGGTCGTACGCGGTTCGGCTGAGGTCCTTGGTGCTCACGGCTATCGGGTTCCCCACATGTAGGTCTGCTTCTTGAGCTTGAGGTAGACGAAGCTCTCGGTGGAGCGCACGCCGGGGAGCGCGCGGATCCGTTTGTTGATGACTTCGAGCAGGTGGTCGTCGTCCTCGCAGACGATCTCGACCAGGAGGTCGTGGGAACCCGCGGTCATCACCACGTACTCCGCCTCCGGCATGGCGGCCACGGCGTCCGCGACCGGGTCCACGTCGCCCTCGACGTCGATGCCGACCATCGCCTGCCTGCGGAAGCCCACGGTGAGCGGGTCCGTGACGGCCACGATCTGCATCACGCCCTGGTCGAGCAGCTTCTGCACCCGCTGGCGCACGGCCGCCTCGGAGAGGCCGACGGCCTTGCCGATGGCCGCGTACGGACGGCGGCCGTCCTCCTGGAGCTGCTCGATGATCGCCAGGGAGACGGCGTCGATGGACGGATTCGTCCCGCCGCGGGAGCTGCTGGGGTCTGCGCTACGACTTGCCACGACTTCACTGTGCACGACGTCTCGTCTGTTCCGCAAGGTCGTAGCGATGAATTTCGTTGCTTCGAG
Source organism: Streptomyces typhae (assembly GCF_009755605.1). Classification (GTDB taxonomy): domain Bacteria; phylum Actinomycetota; class Actinomycetes; order Streptomycetales; family Streptomycetaceae; genus Streptomyces; species Streptomyces typhae. Next base: position 36,638 of record NZ_WPNZ01000028.1, on the reverse strand, counting down.
AGTCTCAGTACACGGATTTCGCAGTTCTGGGTGGCCGGGTATGTTGAAAGCGTCGGTGTACGGACTAGGGTGGGTGTCTCACCCATTGGACAGGAGGGCTTGGCAGTGACCACCGAGCTGCGCCGTCTGCGCAACTACATCAACGGCGAATTCCGGGACGCGGCCGACGGGCGGACCACCGAGGTGATCAACCCGGCGACCGGCGAGGCGTATGCGGTGGCACCGCTGTCGGGTCAGGCCGACGTGGACGCCGCCATGAAGGCGGCGGCCGACGCGTTCCCCGCCTGGCGCGACCTCGTGCCCGCGGAGCGGCAGAAGGCCCTGCTGAAGATCGCCGACGCGTTCGAGGAGCGCGCCGAGGAGCTGATCGCGGCCGAGGTCGAGAACACGGGCAAGCCGATCGGACTCACGCGGTCCGAGGAGATCCCGCCCATGGTGGACCAGATCCGCTTCTTCGCGGGCGCGGCCCGGATGCTCGAAGGGCGCGCCGCCGGTGAGTACATGGAGGGTCTGACCTCCATCGTCCGGCGCGAGCCGATCGGCGTCTGCGCGCAGGTCGCGCCGTGGAACTACCCCATGATGATGGGCGTGTGGAAGTTCGCCCCGGCGCTCGCCGCGGGCAACACCGTCGTCCTCAAGCCGTCCGACACGACCCCGGCGTCGACGGTCCTGATGGCCGAGATCATCGGCTCGGTCGTGCCGCCCGGCGTCTTCAACGTCATCTGCGGCGACCGTGACACCGGCCGCGCCATGGTCGAGCACCGGACGCCCGCGATGGCGTCCATCACCGGCTCCGTGCGCGCCGGCATGCAGGTCGCCGAGTCCGCGTCCAAGGACCTCAAGCGGGTGCACCTGGAACTCGGCGGCAAGGCACCCGTCGTCGTCTTCGAGGACACCGATATCGCCAAGGCCGTCGAGGACATCTCGGTCGCGGGCTTCTTCAACGCAGGCCAGGACTGTACGGCCGCGACCCGTGTCCTCGTGCACGAGTCCATCCACGACGAGTTCGTGACGGCGCTTGCCAAGGCCGCCGCCGACACCAAGACGGGTCTGCCGGACGACGAGGACGTGCTGTTCGGCCCGCTCAACAACGCCAACCAGCTGAAGCAGGTGTCCGGCTTCATCGAGCGGCTGCCCGCGCACGCCAAGGTCGAGGCGGGCGGCCAGCGGGTCGGCGGGAAGGGCTACTTCTTCGCGCCGACCGTCGTCTCGGGCCTCAAGCAGGACGACGAGATCATCCAGCACGAGGTCTTCGGCCCCGTCATCACCGTCCAGTCCTTCACGGACGAGGCGCAGGCCGTCGAGTACGCGAACGGCGTCGAGTACGCCCTCGCCTCCTCGGTGTGGACCAAGGACCACGCGCGTGCGATGCGCCTGTCCAAGGCCCTCGACTTCGGCTGCGTGTGGATCAACACCCACATCCCGCTGGTCGCGGAGATGCCGCACGGCGGCTTCAAGAAGTCCGGCTACGGCAAGGACCTCTCGGCTTACGGGTTCGACGACTACACGCGCATCAAGCACGTGATGACGTCGATCGAGGGCTAGGCGCCGCGGGCGCAGCGTGAGCGGTCCGGTGGGTGCGTGCGCCGGGTCGCTCGCCGCGCGCCTTCCCGGCGGTGGGTGTGCCGGGTCGCTTGCTGTGCGTCTCCCCGGCGGTGCGTTTGCCGGACCGTTCGCTGTGCGTCCCCCTCCGGGTCCGTGGGGGTTGCTCGCGCAGTTCCCCGCGCCTCTGGTGGGGCGCGGCACGTGCCCGTCGGAAATGGTGTGACGCGCCTTCCGCCTCCGCGTACCGTGGTGAACGCGGGGGCGGCTCCCGTCGTGTGCTTCCTTCTTTCTTCTTCTGCAAAAAGATCCGTAGCGCACGCACTCTCCGCCCCCGCTTCTCGGCTCAAGGGGGAGGGGCGGGCTGCTGATGGCCGTCGACGAGCTCGCGGCGCTGCTGCTGCGGCGCCGGCAGAGTGTGCAGGTCGCGGGGCCCGACGAGGGGGCACAGGGCGCGGGGACCGCCGACGCGCGGGCGGCCGTCGTCGTCCTCGAAGCGGAACTCGCCGACCGGGGCCATCTGCTGACCGCCCCGCTGCGCCGCGCGCTCACCGGCCTGCCCGCCGCCGCGCTCGCCGCCACGGGAATGCGGCTGCTCGCCGATGTCGACGCCCTGCTGGGCTCCGACCGCACGCACGCGCCGCTGTTCGGTAGCTTTCCCGGCGTCGTTCCCTATCAGCACGCCCGCGACCGCTTCACCACCGTCGTCCTCGACCACCTCGCGTCCCAGCCGCACCAGCCCTGCATGGCCTGCGGCCTGCCCGGCCGCCGCGTCCGTGCGCTCACCCCGTGCGCGCACCTGCTCTGTGAGGGCTGCGTGGCGGCCTTCGAGGGCTGCTGTGAGCTGTGCTGCGGATGGTACGAGTGCCCGATCTGCGACAGCCGGTACGAGACCGACGGGCCGACCGATCCGTGGATCGACCCGGCGACCCACCGCCCCGCCGCCGCGCCCGGTGACGGCGGGAACGTGCTGCGCGCGCTCGGCCTCGGCGGACCCGGCGACGCCGCCGCCGAACTCGCCGCGCTCCTCGCCCGCCGTACGCCGCTGAGTCCGCAGGACCACGACGACCTCGTCCTGCTCCTCGGCCGGGTCGACGCGCGGGCCGCCGCCGACTGGCTGCCGCCGGAGATCCCGCTGCGCGAGAGCAAGGCCCTCGTGCTCGCCCCGCTTCTCGACGACCCGGCGACCCGGCCGCTCGTCGCCCGGTACGCCGACACCGCGACGGACGTGCTGCGGCTGCTCGTCGTGCGCTCGGGCGGCGACCCCGACCTGCTGGCCCTGCCCCGGCTGCGCGGTCTGCCCCGGCCGCTGCGGCGCGAACTGCTGTCGCTCCTCGGCTCGTTCGGGGCGCCGCGGCTCTGCGAGGACTTCGCGCGGCACCCGGCCGCCTGGAAGCGCGTGGGGGAGATCCTGCATCCCTATGAGGGGCTCGCGGGGCTCGCGGGGCATACCCGGGGCGCGCGGGACGAGCGCCACGCGCGCGTGGCGCTCGCCTTCGCCGTGCTGCGCGGCACGCGCCTGACCGACCCGGCGCTCACGGACGCCCTGCTCACCGAGGCCGCGCGGCACGACGACATCCGCCTGGACGGCGACCGCCTGCGGCACACCGGATGGCAGAGCCGGGTCGAGGCGGCGCTCGCCCGCTGGGACGTCGCCGCGGCCACCGCCCTGCTCCGCGACCGCCCTGGCGAACTACTGCGCCGTCTGGACGTGTTGCTGGCACGCTCCGGCGAGACCATGGTGCCCGCGGTGGTGGCCGAGGCGCTGGCGCACGCCCTGCCGCGGGCGGGCGCGGGGCCGCTGCTCGGGGCGTTCGGCCGGATGAAGGTCCGCGCGGAGCCGGGCCGCCGCCGTGTCTTCTTCCCCCGTGGCCGCGTCACCAAGGCCTTCGCCGTCGACGACGTGCGTCCGCCGCTGCCGCCGCGGGTGGCGTCCCGCGTCGCCGAACTCATCGAGGCGGAGGCGGTGCGGAGGCTTGCCCGTACTCCTGCTGTTGCGCGTGCGGGCGAGGAGGGCCGGGGCTCCGACGGCGGTGTCCCCGCGCGCGGGCGTCCGGAGCACCGTGAGGCCGGGGGTGACGGCGACGGTGGGCGGCCCGCGAGTGCCGCCGAGAAGGTGGAGCGGGCCCGCCACCGCCGTGTCGGCGGTACGGGTGCGAACGCGGGTACAGCTGCGGGTGCGGGGCCGGGTGCCGGTGCCGGTGCCGGTGTCCGGGACGACCCCGGTGCGGGGGACGGGAGCCGCGGCCGGGACCGGTCCGCCGGTGCCGTCGGACCGTACGGCGTCGCCGTGATCGATGCCGGGCTGCGGGATCTGCCCGTCCCGTTCGCCGAGCGTGCCTCCGCGGCGTCCCTGGTGTCCGTGCCGCGCGGCAGTTCGCTGCCGATGCCGGGCGACAGCGAGCGCGTGCGCCTGTTCCTGCACTGGATGCAGCCCAAGGGCGTGCGGGTCGACCTCGATCTGTCCGTGGCGCTGTACGACGACGCGTGGCGGTTCGTCGGGCTGTGCGACTACACGCAGCTGGAGTACGCGGGCGCCGCCGCCGTGCACTCCGGCGACCTGACCGCGGCACCCGCCCCGCACGGTGCCACGGAGTATCTGGACCTGGATCTGCCGCGCCTGGCCAAGGCGGGGGTGCGCTATGTCGTGCCCGCCGTCCTCTCCTACAACGACGTGCCCTTCGACCGGCTCCCCGACGCCTTCGCCGGGTTCATGGCCGTGGACGGGACGAGCGTGCGTCCCGCCGTCTTCGACCCGCGCACCGTCCGGCAGCGTTTCGACCTCGCGGGGGACGCCGCGCTGCGCGTACCGATGATCGTGGACCTGCGTTCGCGCCGCGCCTGGTGGGCCGACCTCACGCTGGCCACGGGCGAGGGCACGCACGACGTCTGGCGCTACCGCGCGGTCCTCGGCCGGGCGGGACACGACCTGGTCGACACCTTCGAGCCCGGCGGCCGCGCCACGCTCTGGGACCTGGCGTGCTGGACGGCGGCGGCCCGCACCGACGGCGACGTCCTGGTGCGCGGGCGCGGCCACGTCCTGTGGGGCTACCGGCGCGAGCCCGGCGAGCCCCGCGCGGACTTCGCCGTCCGCATCCGGGACGCCTGGGACCCCGACGTGCTGTGCGCGGAGCCGGACCTTGCGGGCCGACGGGTGTTCGTGGCCCTGGTGCAGGGGGAGTTGACCGGTGCCGAGGGGGTGGCGGCGGGGTTGGCGTACCGCCTGTTCCCCGGCACGCTCGACACGGCACCGCTGGAGCGCGTGACGGCGTCGGACCTGGCGGGGCTGCTCGTACCGGGTCCGGGTCCGGGTCCGTGACCGGACGTGCCGGGGCCCGACAAGGGGGATACCGGTGCCGTTGACCGGACGTGCGGGGTCCGGGGCCGCCTGTGTCCCGGTGTGCGGGCTCCGGGGCCACCTGCGTCCCGGCGTGCGGGGCCCGAGGCCGCCCGCACTCCGGCGTACCGGCCCGTGACCGGCAGCCCGGCAGCGCCCGTAGAGCCCCTGACCTGGACAGGGTGTCTCGCCCCGCGGACCGGCCACTCGACGCCTCGTCCATTGTCCCCGCCGGGCCGCCGGGGCATCCTGCCCAGGTGCCAGCCAACCGCGCCCCCTTCCGCCCCGCTCGCCGGACCGTCCTTCGCGCACTCGGCGGAGCCGCAGCCCTCGGCGGTCTCGCGGGCTGCGGGGTGCCCGCCGCCTATGTGGAGCCCGGTGACCGCGCGGCGGACGACCGCTCCGCCCGCGACAAGCGGCTCGTGTTCGCCAACTGGCCGCTGTACATCGACACCGCCGACGCCGACGGCACCGACAAGTCGCGGCGGCCCACGCTCGACGCGTTCGAGAAGCGCACCGGCATCGACGTGCGCTACACGGAGGAGATCAACGACAACGACGAGTTCTTCGGCAAAATCAGCCCGTCCCTGATGAACCACCAGGAGACGGGCCGGGACCTCGTCGTCATCAGCGACTGGATGTGCGCCCGCTTCGTCCGGCTCGGCTGGGTGCAGGAGATGGACCGCGCCCACCAGCCCCACGTCGACAAGTACCTGGACCCGCTGCTGCGCTCGCCCGGCTTCGACCGCGGCCGGGCCTTCACCGTCCCCTGGCAGTCGGGCATCACCGGCATCGCGTACAACAAGAAGCGCCTCGGCCGCGAGATCCGGCAGGTGTCGGACCTGTGGGCGGACGACCTCAAGGGGCGCGTCACCCTGCTGTCCGGCCTCGACGAGGCGTTCGCGCTCCTGATGCAGGGCGACGGCGTCGACATCACCCGGTGGCGGGACGACGACTTCCACCGCATGTGCGACCGGATCGAGAAGCTGGTCGACGGTCAGCACATCCGCCGGTTCACCGGCAACGACTACATCAAGGACCTGGCCGGCGGCGACGTCCTCGCCTGCCAGGCCTACAGCGGCGACGTCATCCAGCTCCAGGCCGACGACCCGGACATCGAGTTCGTCGTCCCCGAGGAGGGCGCGGAGCTGTGGGCCGAGTCCCTGATGATCCCCAACCGCGCCCGCCACAAGGCCAACGCGGAGCGCCTGGTCGACCACTACTACCGGCCCGAGGTGGCCGCGGAGCTGGCCGCCTGGGTCAACTACGTCTGCCCGGTGCCCGCGGCCCGCGACATCCTCGGCTCGGCCAAGGACAAGGACCTCGTGGCGCTCGCCGAGGACCCGCTGATCTTCCCCGACGGCCGGATGCGCGAACGGCTCGCGATCGCGAGGGACATCACGTCCGGGGAGCGCACGGAGTTCGCGAAGCGCTGGAACTCCATCGTCGGGTTGTAGCAGGCCCGGCCGTGTGATCGGGAGAGACGTGGACGACGTGATCGGCCCGGCTGTGACGTGCGGGGTCGGCCCGGCCGTCACGCCCCGGGCCGGGCCGCCACCGCGTCCCACGCCGCCATCGCCCGGTCCACCGTCCCGTCCAGGCAGGCGTGGCTCGCGCCGTCGCGGGCCTGTACGGACATGCCCTGGATGACGGTGTTGTAGAAGACCGCCATCGCCTCCGTGTCGGTGCCGGCGGGGAGTTCGCCCTCACGGACGGCCCGCTCCAGGCGGCGCGCCATCATCTCGGTGCCCGCCCGCCGCCAGGTCGCGAGGTGGTCCCGTACGGGCGCGTTCACGGACGAGCAGTTGGTCGCCGCCAGCACGATCATGCAGCCGCTCGGGCTGCCCTCCTGGGCGTACGCGAGGGCGTTGTGGCGCAGTACGGCCTCCACCGCCTCCTTGGCGGAGGGGAGTTCGGTGAGCGCGCGGGTCATCGGGGCGCCCTCCGTCGCGTTGTAGAGCTCCACGGCCTCCTTGAACAGGGCCTCCTTGCAGCCGAACGCCGCGTACAGGCTGGGCGAGGCGATGCCCATCGCCGAGGTGAGGTCCGTCATCGACGTGGCCTCGTACCCCTGCTCCCAGAACACCTCCATGGCCCGGCGCAGCGCCGCGTCCCGGTCGAACGCCCGCGGTCGTCCGCGTCCCGCCACGCTCCTCGCCTCCTCTGTGCCGTCGATTGCTGTGCTCGTCGATTTCTGTGCCGACTGACAAATATAGGGCTTGACGTGCCGTGGCGCGCGTGTGAAAGTTTCTGTGCCGATCGACACAGAAATCGGCGAGAGCGATTGCTCGATCACGTACGAAGAGATGTGGGGCTGGGGATGACGGACCTCGTGGGCAAGGTCGCGCTGGTGACGGGCGGCAGCAGGGGCATCGGCGCGGCGATCGTGCGGCGCCTGGCGCGGGACGGGGCGGACGTGGCGTTCACCTATGTGAGCCCGGCGGGGAAGGCGAAGGCGGAGGAAGTCGTCGCCGCCGTGGAGGCCGCGGGCCGGCGGGCGGTGGCCGTGCAGGCCGACGCGGCGGACCCGGACGCGGTGCGCGCCGCCGTGGACCGCGCCGCCGCCGAGCTGGGCCGCCTCGACATCCTGGTCAACAACGCGGGCGTGTGGTCGGACGGCCCCTTCGAGGAGGTGTCGCAGGCGGAGGTGGACCGCGTCCTCGCCATCCACGTCCGGGCCGCGTTCGTCGGCGCCCAGGCCGCGTCGCCGCACCTGCCGGAGGGCGGGCGCATCGTGAGCATCGGCAGCAACCTCGCGCTGCGGGCGCCGTTCCCCGGCGTCGTCCTGTACGCGATGAGCAAGTCCGCCCTCGGTGGCTTCACCAGAGCACTCGCCCGCGAGCTCGGCCCGCGCGGGATCACCGTCAACGCCGTCCACCCCGGCTCGACGGACACGGACATGAACCCGGCCGACGGCGAGAACGCCGACCACCAGCGCGGACTGTCCGCGCTCGGCCGGTACTCGCACGCCGACGACATCGCGGCGACCGTCGCCCACCTGGTGGGTCCCGGCGGGGGCACCATCACGGGTGCGGAGCTCACGGTGGACGGCGGGGCGAACGCTTAGGCCGCAGCCCGAACGGCGAGGGCCCGGCCCCCGCCCGAACGGCGGGGGCAGGGCTCAGACCCTCAGCGCCGCGTCCACGATGCGCTGCGCCACCGGGTTCCGGTCCTCTCCCTTGGCGTCGGTGGAGTTCACCGAGTAGACGAGGACGGTGGACAGGTCCCGGGTGGCCGCCACGACGGAGCTGTAGCCGTGGCGGCTGCCCGTCTTCACCCAGACGATCCGCCCGTCCGGGGCCCGGTACCGCATGAGACCCGCGCTCATGGTGGCGCCCTTGATGTGCGACGGCACCGTGAACATCTCCTCGAGCTGCGGCTTCGGCACGATTTGGCCGCTGAACAGCCGGAACGTCAGCCGCTCCAGGTCGGCCGTCGTGGAGATCATGTCGCCCCCGGCGAACCGGTCCCGCTGGACCCACTCCGTCACGTCGACGAGACGGGTCCCGCCACCCGGTTTCGGTACGGCCTGGTAGCCCCGGTTGTGCGGTCCGTGGATGTGACGGTCGGTGCCGGGGAATGAGGAGTGCCGCATGCCGGCGGGGCGCAGGACGCGGCGGGTGGCCTCGCTCTCGTACGTGTGCCCGGTGACCTTCTCGATCAGGAGCCCGAGCAGGGTGTAGTTGATGCCCAGGTACTCCTGCCGGGTCCCCGGGGCGTGCGCGGGCCCCTTGGCGATGGACGAGGCGGCGACCTCCTGCGGCTGGAGCGTCTCGAAGCGGTGCGCGTACGACTCCGCGAAGTTCGTGCCGAGGGAACGGCCCGGCCGCAGGCCGCTGGAGTGGTTGAGCAGTTGCCGTACGGAGATGGGCTCGCGGAAGGCCTGGGCGTTCGGCGCGAAGAGGCGCGGCAGATAGCGCTGCACGGGGGCGCCGAGGTCGACCTCGCCCTCGGCGGCGAGTTGCAGCACGACCGCCGCGGTGACGACCTTGGTGGTGGAACCGGCGCGGAAGCGGGCGTCGGGGTCGGCCTTGCGCCACGTCACCAGGTCGTGCACGCCGGAACTGCCGCGCCAGGTACCGTTCCTGCCGCTGACGCGGACGAGCGCGGCGGTCGCGTCGGCGTCGGGAAGCCCGGCGATCGCCGCCCGCAGGGCCTTGGCGTCGGGGCGGGAAGCGGACGTTTCCGTGGCAGCGGCGGCAGGGGTGTCGGCCAGGGCGGGCGCCATCGCGGTGGAGGTGAGGCCGAGGGCCAGGACGGTGGCGACGGTGGCGGGGAGTCCGGCGCGGACGGGCATGGGCTGCTCCAGGGTGGTGGGCGGCGGGGTTCGCTCTCCATCCTGGGTGGCGGGTGCCGAAGGGGGGATCGTCACTGGGGAGGGGTGGCCCCTGAGGTCACCACAGGGGCCAACAGCCCCTCGCTTCAGGGGAGTTGGGGGGATGTTCCCCTAAGGGCTACGGGGAGGGCCGGGGGTCCCGTAAGGGCTACCGGGGGTCCGAGAGTCCCGCAAGGGCTACCGGGAGGGCCGGGGGTCCCGGGACAGCTCCTCCGTGAGGACGTCGAGGCGGTTGGTGGTGATCGAGTCCACGCCCAGGGCGAGGAGCCTGCGCATGGTGCGCCGGGTGTCGGCGGTCCACGCGGAGATCAGCAGACCGTCGGCGTGCACCCGGTCGACGAGGTCCCGGCTCACCAGGCCGAAGCGGTAGTTGAGCCACCGCGGGGCGATCGCGGCGAGCAGGGCGGGCCGGGGCGGCGCGAGGGTCCCCCAGGTCAGGGCGATCTCGGCGGCCGGGTCTGCGGCGCGGAGCGCGAGCATCGCGGCGGGGCCCGCGCAGTAGTACGTGCGGTCGGCGGCCCCGCAGCCGGCGACGATCCCGACGACGGTGCGTGCGGTCCCGGGCGTCGCGTCCGGCAGGTCCACCAGGACGCGGTGCCCCGCCGTCGCCGCGAGGGCCTCTTCGAGGGTGGGCACCCCGCCGCCGGTGAGCCCGCGCACCTCGTCCGCGGACAGGGCTGCCAGCGGCCGCTCGTGCTCCCAGAGTCGTTCCAGGCTCGCGTCGTGCAGCAGTACGGGGACGCCGTCCCGGGTCGGGCGGACATCGATCTCCACGGCGTCCGCGCCGCGTTCGAGCGCCGCGCGCAGGGAGGGGAGGGTGTTCTCGCGGACGCGGTAGGGGTCGCCTCGGTGGGCCACGGCAGTCACGGTGCGCATGGGGTCATTGTGGCCGGTCGTGGCTCACGGCCCACGGGGCGGCCCGGCGCCGGGGGTGCCGGTGCCGGGCCACGCCGAGAGATGAGAGGTCTGAGCCGTGAGCCGTGAGCCGTGAGCCGTGAGCCGTGAGCCGTGAGCCGTGAGCCGTGAGCCCTGGGCCCTGGGCCCTGGGCCGTGGGCCGTGAGCCCTGGGTCAGGAGGCCAGCCAGGTCTCCGTGTACGAGTCGATCTCCGCGGTAATGCGGTCCTTGCCCGCCCGGTCGAGGAAGGACGCCTCGACGGCGTTCTTCGCGAGGGCGGCGATGCCCCGCTCGTCCAGGCCGAGGAGGCGGGCGGCGACGGCGTACTCCGTGTTGAGGTCCGTGCCGAACATCGGCGGGTCGTCGGAGTTGACGGTGACGACGACGCCCGCGTCCACGAACTGCTTGATCGGGTGTTCGTCGAGGGTGGTGACGGCGCGCGTCGCGATGTTCGACGTCGGGCAGACCTCCAGTGGGACGCGGTGCTCGGCGAGGTGCGCGAGGAGCTTCGGGTCCTTGGCGGAGCTGGTGCCGTGCCCGATGCGCTCGGCGCGCAGGTGCGTCAGGGCGTCCCAGACGGTCTCGGGGCCCGTGGTCTCGCCCGCGTGCGGCACCGAGTGCAGGCCTGCGGCGATGGCCCGGTCGAAGTACGGCTTGAACTGGGGGCGGGGTACGCCGATCTCGGGGCCGCCGAGGCCGAAGGAGACCAGGCCCTCGGGGCGGATGCCGTCGGTGGTGGCGAGCCGCACGGTCTCCTCGGCCGCCTCGGTGCCCGCCTCGCCCGGGATGTCGAAGCACCAGCGCAGGACCACGCCCAGCTCGGCTTCGGCGGCCTTGCGGGCGTCCTCGATGGCGGCCATGAAGGCGCGCTCCTCGATGCCGCGGCGGGTGGAGGAGAAGGGGGTGACGGTCAGCTCGGCGTAGCGGACGTTCTGCCGGGACAGCTCGCGGGCCACCTCGTAGGTGAGGAGCTGGACGTCGTCGGGGGTGCGGATCAGGTCCACCACGGAGAGGTAGACCTGGATGAAGTGGGCGAAGTCCGTGAACGTGAAGTAGTCCGCGAGGGCCTCGATGTCCGTGGGGACCTTGGAGTCGGGGTGGCGGGCTGCGAGGGCGGAGACGATGCGGGGGGAGGCGGAGCCGACGTGGTGGACGTGGAGTTCGGCCTTGGGCAGGCCCCCGATGAAGGCCTGTGCCTGCGCCTGTGTCTGCGCGGCGGGCGGTGTGAGGTTGTCGGTCATCGTTCCTCCCCGGAACACGGTGTGATCGGCTGATCGGTGACCCCCTGGGGGTCGGGGTCATCGTAGGCCTCGGGGTCGAGGGGTCAGCGCAGGCGTCTTCTCGCTTCCATCAGAGCGAAGCCCAGCAAGTTCGCGCCCCGCCAGGTCTCCGGGTCCTCGATCGCGGGGTCGTCCGCCGCCAGGCCCACGCCCCAGACGCGGTCGACGGGGCTCGCCTCCACCAGGAGGCGTTCGCCGGTGCCGAGGAGATACGCCCTCAGGGCGTCGTCGGCGGCGAACTTGTGGACCGAGCCCTCGGCCACGATCCCGAACCGCTCCCGGGCCCAGACCGACTCGTCGAAGCCCCGCACGAGGCGTCCCGCCCGCTTCGCCTCGGCGGGCGTGCGGGCCGTCAGCGCCGCCCGCTCGGCGTCCGCGTCGCCGAAGAGGCGGGCCTTCGCCGCCATCATCCAGTGCTCCGCCGAGGCGTAGGCGACGCCGTCGGCCGTGAACGGGGACGGCCACCACTGGCTGAGGCAGCTCGGGCCGAGCGTGCCGTCCCGGCGCGGGGTGTGCCCCCAGAAGTACAACGGCTTCAGCCGCACTCCCGCCCGGCGTGCGGAGAGCAGTGCCTCCACCGAGCGAATCTCCGCCGTGTCCGGTGCCGAAGGGGCCGCCTCGTCGTTCATGCACGCCACCCTGGCACGCACCACTGACATTCCGTCCCTGCTTTTCCACGCCGACTCGACACCTGGTCGACAGGGGGCGACAGATTTCGTCGCGTAACCAAATGGCAACTACGGAATCACTTGTTGGACTATCGGCCCTCTGTCAGGATCGGCACTCAATTCGATCTGGAGCGACGCCGGCCCTCTCGGGACGGGGCGGTCGGCGGAGGAGAGCGTCATGCACACATTCCAGGCGCGGGACCGGTTCGCGGACGGCGCCCAGCACATCGCGGGACGCCTCACCACCGGCACGTCGGGCCGTACCCACGCGGTCGTCGACCCGGCCACCGGCACGGAGGTCCTCACGTACGAGCTGGCGGGCGCCAAGGACGTGGACGCCGCCGTGGAGGCGGCGGGACGCGCGTACGAGGGCTGGTCGACGGCGAGCCCCGGCGAGCGCTCCGACGCCATGCACCGCTTCGCCGCCGAGCTCTCCGCGCGCGCCGAGGAGCTGGCGCAGGCCGAGTCCCTCCAGTGCGGCAAGCCGATCAAGCTGAGCCGCGAGTTCGACGTGCCCGGGACCATCGACAACACCGCGTTCTTCGCGGGCGCGGCCCGGCACCTCCAGGGCCAGTCGGCGGGCGAGTACGACGGCGGCGACCACACCTCGTACGTCCGCAGGGAACCCCTCGGTGTCGTCGGCTCCGTCGCGCCCTGGAACTATCCGCTCCAGATGGCCGCCTGGAAGGTCCTGCCAGCCGTCGCGGCGGGCAACACCATCGTCCTGAAGCCCTCCGAGCTGACCCCCTTCACGTCCCTGCTGTTCGCCGAGGCCGCCACCGCCGCCGGCATCCCCGACGGCGTCGTGAACGTCGTCACCGGGGCGGGCAAGGACGCCGGGGAGCACCTCGTGGGGCACCCGGACGTCGTCATGACCTCCTTCACCGGGTCGACCGGCGTCGGCAAGCGCGTCGCCGAGATCGCGACCGCCACCGTGAAGCGGATCCATCTGGAGCTGGGCGGCAAGGCGCCCTTCGTGGTCTTCGACGACGCCGACCTGGAGTCCGCCGTGCACGGCGCGGTCGCGGGCGCCCTCATCAACAGCGGCCAGGACTGCACGGCCGCCACGCGCGCGTACGTGCAGCGACCGCTGTACGACGCCTTCGTCGCGGGCGTCGCCGACCTGATGGCGACGGTACGGCTCGGCGACCCCTTCGATCCGGCGACCGACCTCGGCCCGCTCATCTCGCACGCGCACCGCGACCGCGTCGCCGGATTCGTCGACCGGGCCCGCTCCTACGCGCGCGTGGTCACCGGCGGCCGGGCGCCCGCGGGCCGCGGCGCGTACTACGAGCCCACGCTCGTCGCGGACGCCGCCCAGGACAGCGAGGTCGTACAGGCGGAGATCTTCGGCCCGGTCCTCGTGGTGCTGCCCTTCGACTCCGACGAGGACGGCATCCGGCTCGCCAACGACACCCCCTACGGGCTCGCCGCCTCCGCCTGGACACGCGACGTCTTCCGCGCGAACCGCGCGACACGCGAGATCAAGGCGGGCTGCGTGTGGGTCAACGACCACATCCCGATCCTCAGCGAGATGCCGCACGGCGGCTACAAGGCGTCCGGCTGGGGCAAGGACATGTCCGCCTACTCCTTCGAGGAGTACACGCAGATCAAGCACGTCATGTTCGACAACACCGCGGTGGCGAGGAAGGACTGGCACCGCACCGTCTTCGGGGACCGTTAGCCGCCGCTCACCCTCCCGGAAGGGCAACCAAGCGCATGGAGAGCACGGAGAGTTACGAGCCGGACAGCCTGTCCCCGGCCCAGATGGCCGCCCTGCACCGAAGCCTGCGCGGCAGCCCGAGCGGCGGCCCGAGCGGCGTCCTGCCCGGCGCCCGGCCGGGCCCCGGCCGCCGTTCGGTGCTGCGTGCCGCAGGCGGCGGCCTGCTCGCCGCGGGCGGCTTCGGCGCGCTGAGCGCCTGCGGCATCCCCGCCGCCGGAAAGAGCGAGGGCGGCATCGCCGCGGACGACCGCTCCGCGAAGGAGAAGCGCCTCGCCTTCTCCAACTGGACCGAGTACATGGACGTCGACAAGAAGAAGCGCCGTCCCACCCTCGACGCGTTCACGAAGCGCACCGGCATCGAGGTCGAGTACACCGAGGACATCAACGACAACAACGAGTTCTTCGGCAAGGTCAAACCGCAGCTCGCCGCGGGCCAGGACACCGGCCGCGACCTGATCTGCGTCACCGACTGGCTCGCCGCCCGCCTCATCCGTTTCGGCTGGGTGCAGAAGCTGGACCCCGCGCAGCTCCCGCACGCCTACGCCAACCTGTCCGCCCAGTTCCGCTCCCCGGACTGGGACCCGGGCCGCGCCTACTCCTACCCCTGGACCGGCATCTCCACGGTCATCGCGTACAACAAGAAGGCGACCGACGGGGAGAGGATCACGTCGGTGTCGCAGCTCCTCGACGAGCCGAAGCTGAAGGGGCGCGTCGGCTTCCTCTCCGAGATGCGCGACACCATGGGGATGGTCCTGCTCGACCTCGGCAAGGACCCGGCGAAGTTCACCGACGACGACTTCGACGCGGCCGTCGCCCGGCTCCAGAAGGCCGTCGACAAGAAGCAGGTCCGCCGCTTCACCGGCAACGACTACACCGCCGACCTCGACAAGGGCGACCTCGCCGCCTGCGTCGCCTGGGCCGGTGACGTCGTCCAGCTGGGGCTCGCCAACCCCGACATCGAGTTCGTCGTCCCCGAGAGCGGCTACATCACCTCGACCGACAACCTCCTGATCCCCAACAAGGCACGCCACAAGCGCAACGCCGAGCGGCTCATCGACTACTACTACGAGCCGGGCCCCGCGGCCCGCCTCGCCGCGTACATCAACTACGTGTGCCCCGTGGACGGCGTCCGCGACGAACTGGCGAAGCTCGACCCCGAGGCCGCCGCGAACCCGCTGATCCTGCCCGACAAGGCCATGGCCGCGAAGTCGCACGCGTTCCGGTCCCTCACTCCCGAGGAAGAGACCGCGTACGAAGGCGCCTTCGCCAAGCTGACCGGCTCCTGAAGCCCTCACCCACCGACCTCTTCTGGACGCCCACATGACGACTGCGCACGACCACGGCGGCGACGTCCGCCTGACCGGGATCAGCAAGACCTACGGCTCCTTCACCGCCGTCCACCCGCTCGACCTCACCGTGCCCCAGGGCTCGTTCTTCGCGCTGCTCGGCGCCTCCGGATGCGGCAAGACCACCACGCTGCGCATGATCGCGGGCCTGGAGGAGCCGAGCACCGGCACCGTCCGCCTCGGCGAGCAGGACGTCACCGCGCTGCCGCCCTACAAGCGGCCCGTGAACACGGTCTTCCAGTCGTACGCGCTCTTCCCGCACCTCGACATCTTCGAGAACGTCGCCTTCGGTCTGCGCCGGCGCGGCATCAAGTCGGTGAAGAAGCAGGTCGGCGAGATGCTCGACCTCGTACAGCTCGGCGAGCAGGCCCGCAGGAAGCCGCATCAGCTCTCCGGCGGCCAGCAGCAGCGCGTCGCCGTCGCCCGCGCCCTCATCAACCACCCCAAGGTGCTCCTGCTCGACGAGCCCCTCGGCGCTCTCGACCTCAAGCTGCGCCGCCGGATGCAGCTCGAACTCAAGCGCATCCAGACCGAGGTCGGCATCACCTTCGTGCACGTCACGCACGACCAGGAGGAGGCCATGACGATGGCCGACACCGTCGCCGTGATGAACGGCGGCCGCGTCGAGCAGCAGGGCACGCCCGCCGACCTGTACGAGAACCCGCGCACCACGTTCGTCGCCAACTTCCTCGGCACGTCCAACTTCATCGGGGCCGAGGTGGCGGAGGTGAGCGGCGACGACGTGATCCTGAAGGCGGGCGGCGGGAAGCTGACGCTGCCCAGGGCGCGCTGCCCGGCGCCCGTCACCACCGGCGGCACCGTCCTCGCCGGCGTACGCCCGGAGAAGATCTCGCTCACGCACGCCGACGACGCGGGCACGATCCCCTCGGGCCGCAACCGCATCACGGGCCGCATCACCGACTCCAGCTTCATCGGCGTCTCCACGCAGTACGTCGTCGACAGCCCCGCCTGCGAGGCCTTCGAGGTGTACGCGCAGAACATCGAACGCGACTCCCGGCTCGTCCCGGGCGCCGACGTCGTCCTGCACTGGAACGCCGCGCACACCTTCGGCCTCGACGCCGAGCAGTCCCCCTTCGCCGGGACCACCGGCCCGGCGGGCGCCGACAAGGCCGAGGAGGACGCGTGACGACCCGTTCCGAGGCCGCGCCCCCCGGGACCGACGAGGCCCCGGCGCGCCCGGCCCGCCGGCGCGGCCGCCTCGTCCCCTACTGGCTGCTGCTCCCCGGCATCCTGTGGCTGCTCGTGTTCTTCGCGCTGCCGCTCGTCTACCAGGCGTCGACGTCCGTGCAGACCGGCTCCCTCGAAGAGGGCTACAAGGTCACCTGGCACTTCGCCACCTACTGGGACGCGCTCGGCGACTACTGGCCGCAGTTCCTGCGCTCGGTCCTGTACGCGGGTGCCGCCACCGTCCTGTGCCTGCTGCTCGGCTATCCGCTGGCCTATCTCATCGCGTTCCGCGCGGGCCGCTGGCGCAATCTGATCCTCGTCCTCGTCATAGCGCCGTTCTTCACCAGCTTCCTCATCCGCACGCTCGCGTGGAAGACGATCCTCGCCGACGGCGGCCCGGTCGTCGGCGCCCTGAACAGCCTGCACATCCTGGACGTCACCAGCTGGCTCGGCGCCACCGACGGCGACCGGGTCCTCGCCACTCCGCTCGCGGTGGTCTGCGGTCTGACGTACAACTTCCTGCCGTTCATGATCCTGCCGCTCTACACCTCCCTTGAGCGCGTCGACGGCAGGCTGCACGAGGCCGCGGGCGATCTGTACGCCCGTCCCGCCACGACCTTCCGCAAGGTGACGCTGCCGCTGTCCATGCCGGGCGTCGTCTCCGGCACCCTGCTCACCTTCATCCCGGCGGCGGGCGACTACGTCAACGCCGATCTGCTCGGCTCCACCGACACACGCATGGTCGGCAACGTCATCCAGACGCAGTTCCTGCGCATCCTCGACTACCCGACGGCCGCCGCGCTCTCCTTCATCCTGATGGCCGCGATCCTTTTCATGGTGACCTTCTACATCCGCAAGTCGGGGACGGAGGATCTCCTCTGATGGCCGCCCGTTCACCGCTCTCGCCGTTCGCGGCATTCTTCCGGCTGCTGCGCAGGAATGTCGTCGTCCTCGCCGGACTGGGCACGCTCGGCTATCTCCTGCTGCCCAATGTCGTGGTCACGGTCTTCTCCTTCAACAAGCCGAAGGGCCGTTTCAACTACTCCTGGCAGGAATTCTCGACGGACGCCTGGAAGGACCCCTGCGGCGTCGCCGACATGTGCGGATCGCTCTCGCTGAGCCTGCAGATCGCGTTCTGGGCGACGCTCGGCGCGACCGTGCTCGGCACGATGATCGCCTTCGCGCTCGTCCGCTACCGGTTCCGGGCGCGCGGCGCCGTGAACTCGCTGATCTTCCTGCCGATGGCGATGCCCGAGGTGGTCATGGCCGCCTCGCTGCTCACGCTGTTCCTCAACATGGGCGCTCAGCTGGGCTTCTGGACGG
Source organism: Streptomyces typhae (assembly GCF_009755605.1). Lineage (GTDB taxonomy): Bacteria > Actinomycetota > Actinomycetes > Streptomycetales > Streptomycetaceae > Streptomyces > Streptomyces typhae. Next base: position 18,999 of record NZ_WPNZ01000028.1, on the reverse strand, counting down.
TCCTGATCGCACACATCATGTTCTGTCTGAGCTTCGTCGTGACGGCGGTGAAGGCGCGCGTGATGTCCATGGACCCGCGTCTGGAACAGGCCGCACAGGACCTCTACGCCGGACCCGCGCAGACCTTCCTGCGGGTCACCCTGCCGATCGCCGCGCCCGGCATCGCCGCGGGCGCGCTGCTCGCCTTCGCGCTCTCCTTCGACGACTTCATCATCACGAACTTCAACGCGGGCTCGACTGTGACGTTCCCCATGTTCGTCTGGGGATCCGCGCAGCGGGGCACACCCGTTCAGATCAATGTGATCGGTACGGCGATGTTCCTGATCGCGGTCCTGCTGGTGGTGACAGGGATGCTCGTCGGAAAGCGCCGCGCCAGGAAATCCCGCTGACCAAGAATTCCACGTGCCACATTCCGAAGGAGTTGGAAATCATGGCCCCAAGCGCCATGACCCGCTGGACCAAGTCGCTCGCCGAGGCCAAGCCGGTCTCGTTCTGGCTGGACGACCCGGGGAAGCCCGAGCCCGAACCCGCCCTCGTCGGCGACGAGACCTGCGACCTGCTCGTGGTCGGTGGCGGCTACAGCGGCCTGTGGACCGCCCTGCTCGCCAAGGAGCGCGACCCCGGCCGTGACGTCGTCCTCGTCGAGGGCCGCGAGATCGGCTGGGCCGCGTCCGGCCGCAACGGCGGCTTCTGCGCCGCCTCCCTCACCCACGGCGTCCCCAACGGCCTGGCCCGCTGGCCGAAGGAGATCGCGAAGCTGGAGGAGCTCGGCGCCCGCAACCTCGACGGGATCGAGGCCGCCGTCGCCCGGTACGGCATCGACTGCGACTTCGAGCGCACCGGCGAGATCGACGTCGCCACCGAGCCGCACCAGCTCGCCGAACTCCACGCGATGTACGAGGAGATGGCGGCCCTCGGCCTCACCGGCACCGCCGAACTCCTCGACGAGGACGCCCTGCGCGAGCAGGTCGACTCGCCCACGTTCCTCGGCGGCTTCTACGACCGCGACGGTGTCGCCATGCTGCACCCGGCGAAGCTCGCCTGGGGCCTCAAACGCGTCTGCCGCGACCTCGGCGTACGCATCCACGAGCACACCCCGGCCCTGGAACTCGCCTCGCCCGGCACCGGCATGGCGGTCCGCACCCCCTACGGCAGGGTCTTCGCCCGCCAGGTCGCGCTCGGCACGAACGTGTTCCCCTCCCTGGTCAGGCGCGTGCGCCCGTACACCGTCCCGGTCTACGACTACGCCCTGATGACCGAGCCCCTCGACGCCGACCAGATGGCCGCCGTCGGCTGGCGCAACCGCCAGGGTCTCGGCGACGCCGCCAACCAGTTCCACTACTTCCGGCTGTCGGCCGACAACCGCGTCCTGTGGGGCGGGTACGACGCCGTCTACCCCTTCGGCGGCAAGGTGCGCGCCGAGTACGACCACCGCCCGGAGACCTACGCGAAGCTCGCGGGCCACTTCTTCACCTGCTTCCCGCAGCTGGAAGGGGTGCGCTTCACGCACGCGTGGGGCGGCGCGATCGACACCTGCTCGCGGTTCTCGGCGTTCTTCGGCACGGCGTACGGGGACCGGGTCGCGTATGCCGCCGGGTACACGGGCCTCGGTGTCGGGGCCACCCGGTTCGGCGCCGATGTCATGCTCGACCTGCTCGCGGGGGAGCGCACCGAGCGCACGGACCTGGAGATGGTCCGCTCCAAGCCGCTGCCGTTCCCGCCGGAGCCGCTCGCCTGGGCCGGGGTGGCGCTCACGAAGTGGGGCCTCGCGCGGGCCGACGCCAACGCGGGGCGGCGCAATGTGTGGCTGCGCGCGATGGACCGGATGGGGCTCGGCTTCGACAGCTGATCCTGACAGCCCTGACAGCCCTGCACATCCCTGCACAGGTGTTCCCTTCGACTCCGGTGCTGGGACGCGCCGGTCGATCTTCCCGCGCGACGGCGCACGCCCGTCGTGCGCCGTGGCCCCTTTCACTACCACCGAGTAGGCGAACCCGCGTAATGCCCGCGGCCCGGCCGCCTCTCTCCGGTGACACGCGTATCCGAAGCGCGTGTCGGCGTGTACACGAGAGGAAGGTCCTGCCATGACGGGCTCGGGTGCCAAATCGGCGGTGGAGTGGCTGGTGTCGGTGGCACCGGATCCGGACGCCTGCCGCTGGGAGTGGGAGCGCAACCCCCTGGGGGTCGCGCTGCTTCCCGCGGGCCGGCTCTGGGACGTGCTCATCCTGCCGGGAGATCTCGGCCACCCCACCCTGGACGTGCTGGCCCGCGTCGTGGACCGGCCGGGTCCCGTGCTCGCCGACTTCGGCGACGCGCGCCTCGGGTTCTTCGTGCCCCCGGGCACGGTCGCGCGCTGGGTGGGCACGGGGGTGCGCGGCGCGGGCCAGGGCACCTGGATCGTCGTGCCCTACCCCGGGCGGACCACCGGCGGAGTGCGCTGGATGGTCCCGCCGGACGGCTCCGGCATGCTCGTCGACCCGGCGCTGCTCGAACTGGCGATGCACGAGGCGGCGGCGTTACTTGCCCGCGACGCGGGCGGTTCCGGCACCGCCGACGACGGCGCGGAGTGAGCGTCCGTGCGGGCGGGGCGGCCGGTGGCGGTGCGGGGCTGGGGGCGTCCGTAGGGGGGCGGGGCGGTCCGTGACGGCTCGGGGTTGGGAGCGTCCGTGCGGGCGGGGCGGCCGGTGGCGGTGCGGGGCTGGGGGTGTCCGCGTGGGCGGGGCGGTCCGCGACGGTCCGGGGTCGGGGGCGTCCGCGTGGCGGGGGCGGTGCTGCCGGAAGTCTTGACAAGCGCATTGGTCTGGACCATCTTGAGCGCGTCCCGCTCGGCACCTCCCCCATGTCCCCCGATCCCCCCACCGCCGGAGGCAGTTGTGGACCGCTCACGATTCCGCGCACCCCTGCGCAGATCCCGACTCGGAGCCGCCGCCGCGACCGCGGCCCTCGCGCTCGCGGCGACGGGCCTGCTCGCCGCCCCCAGCTCCGCGGACCCGGCGCCGCGCGCACAGCCCGCGCGCGCCGCGGCCGCGGAGCTGCCCGCCCACGCCCTGGTCGGCTATCTGCACGCCAGCTTCGCCAACGGCTCCGGCTACACCCGGCTCGCGGACGTCCCGGCGAGCTGGGACGTGATCGACCTGGCCTTCGGCGAGCCCACGTCCGCCACGTCGGGCGACATCCGGTTCAGCCTCTGTCCGAAGACGGAGTGCCCCAACGTCGAGACCAAGGAGGAGTTCAAGGCCGCCATCAAGGCCAAGCAGGCCCAGGGCAAGAAGGTCCAGATCTCCATCGGCGGTCAGAACGGGCAGGTGCAGCTGACCACCACGGCGGCCCGCGACAAGTTCGTCTCGTCGGTCTCCGCGATCATCGACGAGTACGGTCTCGACGGCCTCGACATCGACTTCGAGGGCCACTCCCTGTCGCTGAACGCCAACGACACCGACTTCAAGAACCCCAAGACCCCGGTGATCGTCAACCTGATCTCCGCGGTGAAGACCCTGAAGGCCAAGTACGGCCCCGGCTTCACGCTCACCATGGCGCCGGAGACGTTCTTCGTGCAGCTCGGCTACCAGCACTACGGCCCCGGCCAGTGGGGCGCGGACCCGCGCGCGGGCGCCTACCTCCCGGTCATCCACGCCCTGCGCGACGACCTCACCCTGCTGCACGTCCAGGACTACAACTCCGGCCCGATCATGGGCCTGGACAACCAGTACCACCAGATGGGCGGCGCCGACTTCCACATCGCGATGACCGACATGCTGCTCACCGGCTTCCCGGTCAAGGGCAACACCGCGAACGTGTTCCCGCCGCTGCCCCCGGAGAAGCTCGCCATCGGCATGCCCGCCTCGGTGCACGCGGGCAACGGCCACGTCTCGCCGTCCGAGGTCAACAAGGCCCTGGACTGCCTGACGAAGAACACCAACTGCGGCTCCTACAAGCCGCACGGCAAGTGGCCCGCCCTGCGCGGCCTGATGACGTGGTCCATCAACTGGGACCGCTTCAACAACGGCGAGTTCTCCAAGAACTTCGACAGCTACTTCGGGCAGTAGCGCGAACGGCGGGCGTCGGGCCCGCTCGGTCCAGGGCCCGCGCCCACAGCCGCCGCCGCAGCACCTCCGTACGACCACTGCCGTCCGTGCCGCCCAAGGCGTGCGGCACGGACGGCAGTTCGAGGGGCAGCGACCGCAGCCGCGCCGCGGTGCGCCCGTTTCACCGCCGTACGGCGACGCACCCGCGCGGCGCGGCGGAAGACCCCGGGTGGATGAGGACGCACGTCGGAATCCGCCCGTCCGGCTGCCGGGCAAGGGCGTGCGCGTACAGGCGGCAGGGCCTCCTCCGGGGCGTACACGCGCAGCGTCTTGGCGACGAGTCGGCGACGAGCGCCGGGCCCGAGCGGATCGCGTCGATCGCGTCGATCGCGTCGATGTCGGCGGTGCGCCCTTCGCGGGCGGCGGTCACGCCTCGACGAGACCGGCCCGCACCGCCTCCCAGGCCTCGTCGGCGCTCGCGCAGCGCGAGTCGTGCAACTGCCGTCCTGGCCGCGACGGTGGATCCGCGGCCCGCGGGTCCGGGGGCGGCGCGGAGTCGATCAGACGGCGCCGCAGCAGGCCGTCCGGGTCGGGGAAGCGGGGCAGCGTGGGCGCGGACGGCCGGAGTGATCGCTACCCCGGGTCCGGCCCCCGGCCGTACCGCGCCAGGAGGACCCGCACGGCCCAGAGCAGGATGCCGCCCAGGCACCAGCTCGCGGCGACGTCGAGGGGCCAGTGGTAGCCGCTGCGGACCAGGCCGACGCCCACGCCCGCGTTCACCAGGACGCAGCAGACGACCAGGACGCGGCGGGCAGCGGCCGACAGGAGGGGGAGCAGGAGGAGGACCGCCGCGCCATAGGCGACGGTGGCGGTGGCCGTGTGCCCCGACGGGTAGTAGCCGCTGCCGTCGGCGCCGGGCGGTCCCGCGCGGTCCACGGCCAGTTTCAGGGGGACCACGAGGAGCGGTACGGCCACCATCGCGAGCACGGCGGCCAGCGGGCCCGGCCACCAGCGGAACACACCGGCGCCGAAGCCCCGCAGGGCGGTGAACGCCACGGCCGCGGCGAGCACGGGAACGGCGACCGGCATGTTGCCCAGGTCGGCGAAGAACTCGGCGGCGGCGCCGGGCAGCACGCTGTCGGCGAGGGCACGGCCCCCGCGCTCGTCGAGGCGGCGCAGCGGCCCGTCCGCGGCCACCTGCCAGGTGAGCAGCGCGAAGAGGACACCGAGGGCGACGGGGAGCCAAGTGGTCGGCCGCCTCGGAGCAGGGGGGGTAGCTCCGAGGCGGCCGATACGACCGGGCTGCCGCGCGCCCCGGGGGGTTTGGGGCGGGCGGCCATCCGATCGGTGAGGAGTTCCGGAGCCATCGGCTCCAGGTGTGTGCGCGAAGGCACGCCCAGGGCGGGGCTGGGGAGGCTCCGACCCGGTGTCGCCCACGGTCCCCCGTGGGCGGGGTGTTTCTCTCATCTGCAGAAACCGTACGTCAGGAGGGAGGGGGCCGACAGGCGGAACGACATCCCGACATGGGCCTCCCACACGTTCTTCACAGGCCCTGAACGTCACTGCAGGTCACGCTATCCGCACAGCGTGCGGTCCGCACACGTCAGGGGGCTGATCGGGGATTGCCGGTGGCGCGAAAGCGCCGGGTACGTCAGTGACGTACCCGGCGCAATCCGGCACCGCGGGGGCGGCAGGGGTGACAGGGGCCGGGGCCGCCCGGGTCGCTCAGATCTCCGCGAACGCGGCCTCGATGATGTCCAGGCCCTCGTTCAGGAGCTCGTCGCCGATGACCAGCGGCGGCAGGAAGCGCAGCACGTTGCCGTACGTGCCGCAGGTGAGCACGAGCAGGCCCTGCGCGTGGCAGGCCTTGGCGAGCGCCCCGGTGGCCTCCGGGTTGGGCTCCTTGGTCTCCCGGTCCTTGACCAGCTCGATCGCGATCATCGCGCCGCGGCCGCGGATGTCACCGACGATGTCGTACTTCTCGGCGATGGCGGCGAGGCGTGCCTTCATCGTCGACTCGATGGCCTTCGCCTTGGCGTTGAGGTCGAGCTCCTTCATGGTCTCGATGGAGCCGAGCGCGGCGGCGCAGGCCACCGGGTTGCCGCCGTAGGTGCCGCCGAGGCCGCCCGCGTGCGCGGCGTCCATGATCTCGGCGCGGCCCGTGACGGCGGCGAGCGGCAGGCCGCCCGCGATGCCCTTGGCCGTCGTGATCAGGTCGGGGACGACACCCTCGTCCTCGCACGCGAACCACTGGCCGGTGCGGCAGAAGCCGGACTGGATCTCGTCGGCGACGAACACGATGCCGTTGTCCGTGGCGAACCGCGACAGGGCGGGCAGGAAGCCCTTCGCGGGCTCGATGAAGCCGCCCTCGCCGAGCACCGGCTCGATGATGATCGCGGCGACGTTCTCGGCGCCGACCTGCTTGGAGATCTGGTCGATCGCCTGAGCGGCGGCCTCGGGGCCCGCGTTCTCGGCACCGGTCGGCCAGCGGTAGCCGTACGCCACCGGGACGCGGTACACCTCGGGCGCGAACGGGCCGAAGCCGTGCTTGTACGGCATGTTCTTCGCCGTCAGGGCCATCGTGAGGTTGGTGCGGCCGTGGTAGCCGTGGTCGAAGACCACGACGGCCTGGCGCCCGGTGTACGCGCGGGCGATCTTGACGGCGTTCTCGACGGCCTCGGCGCCGCTGTTGAACAGGGCCGACTTCTTGGCGTGGTCGCCGGGGGTCAGCTCCGCGAGCGCCTCGGCGACGGCCACGTAGCCCTCGTACGGCGTCACCATGAAACAGGTGTGGGTGAAGTCCCGCAGCTGGGCGGACGCCCGCCGGACGACGGCCTCGGCGGAGGCGCCGACGCTGGTCACGGCGATGCCGGAGCCGAAGTCGATGAGGCGGTTGCCGTCCACGTCCTCGATGACGCCGCCACCGGCGCGCGCCGCGAACACGGGAAGCACGGAGCCCACGCCGCCGGCGACCGCGGCGGTACGGCGGGCCTGCAGCTCCCGCGACTTGGGCCCGGGGATGGCGGTGACGACGCGGCGCTCCTGGGGAAGGTCGGTCATGAGGGCTCCTGGGGGTGGGGTGTTGCGGACGTTCGACTACTTTCTTCGCAGGTTAGGGGCGGGGTGGGGGAGCGGGCATGCTCCACGGGGGAGATGTTGGGAAGGGACGTTGTCCGTGGTGGACATAGCGCCCCTTTGGCGTGATCGGCGCGGGTCCGGCCCCCGGGCGGCGCCCGGGCACTAGATTGAGCCGCGAACCAGCAGAACAGCGCCACGACAGGGCAGGTCAGGGGGCAAGGGCCATGACTTCCGACGGCACGTACGACGCTCGCGGCACGCATGCCACGCCGGTGCCGCGGCCGGCGCCGCCGCGCGGTGACACGACGGAGGGCGCGCGACCGGTACCGCTCCCGCCGCGGCCCGCCCGCGCGCCGGGCGCCGCGCCCGGTGCGGACGGCGCGTCGTTCCTCGCCTGGCTGCGCACCCCGCGCCCGAAGGCCGCGCCCGGCGTCTGGCGGTTCGGGCACGTACCGCGGCCCGAGCAGGAACCGGAGGTGGTGCCGACGCGGCAGCTCCTGAGCGGCGCCGTGATCGCCTTCCTGGTCGGCTGGCTGCTGTGGTCGCTGCTGTGGAACGGCTACCTCGGCGGCTGGTGGGTGGTCCCGCTCGAACTGTTCCTGCCCGACGCGTGGATCTACACCGGCGACAGCGTCGGCAACGCCGTCGTCTGGAACACGTATTACACGGCCATCGCCCTCGGCATCATGCTCACCGTGGGCCGTCTCGGCCGCTGGGGCGAGGTCTGGCGCCGCTTCGTCGCCCCCCGCGTCAAGCGCCCCGCGCCCGCCGCGCCGCCGCCCCCGCCCGAGGAGGACCCCGCGCAGTGGCCCAAGCTGCGGGCCGCGGGCGCCGGGCCCGCCGCCGACCGGCTCGTCGCCGACGCGGGCGCGGGCCTGATGCGGGACATCGACGTCGCCCGCATCGCCCGCGCCTGGCGCTCGGTGCGCTCCGGCAACAGCCCGCTCGCCGCGTTCACCGAAGCCGTCGTCCGCGAGGGCGCCGCGGCCTGCCCGCACCCCTCGGGGGACCGGGACCTGCCCGCGCGGGCCGCCCGTCACGACCTCGCCACCGCGCAGGTCAGGATCGGCACCACCGTCGACGACCCGCGCAACCCCTACGCCTACCGCGGCACCGGCCTCGCCCTCGGCCCCGACCTCATCGGCACCTCACTGCTCGCCGTCGGCCCCGCGGGCTCCGGCAAGACCGGCACCGTCGTGTGGCCGCTCGCCGAGTCGCTGTGCCTCCAGGCACTCGCGGGGCGGGCCGCGGTCGTCGTGGTGGGGGCGGCGGGCGCCGGGCTCGGACCCGGTGACGACTACGACGTGGTGGTACGGGTCGGCCACCCGGACTCCGTGTACGACCTCGACCTGTACGGCGGCACCTCCGACCCCGACGAGGCCGCCGGGGTCCTCGCGGAAGCCCTCGTCGGCGACCTCGTCGATCCGCACATCGGGGCCGACCACCGCCGCTCGACGACCGTGCTCGCCCAGCTCCTCGGCCCCTTCCACGCCGTCAACGGCCGCTTCCCCGGCGTACCGGAGCTGCGCGCCCTGCTCGACGGCGCGCCGGGACCGCTCGGCGCCCTGCGCGCCGCCCTGCACAAGGCGGGGCAGGAGGTCATGCTGCGGGAACTCGACGCCCGGGAGCGCCAGCTGGGGCACCCCGGCGACCCGGGGGCGATCCTCGCCGACCGCATCGCGCTCCTGGACCGGCCCGCGTTCGCCGCGTTCTTCGACACCTCCGGCCGGACCACGCCGTTCTCGCTGCGCGCCCTCGACCATCCCGTACGGGTCCGCGTCGACCTGCCCGAGCGCGGCCACGCGGACGCGTCGCGCATCCTCGCGCGCCTCGTGCTCGCCCAGTTCACCGCGTCGGCCGCGGTGCGCGAGGACCGCTCGCTCTTCGCCTGCCTCGTCCTCGACGACGCCACCGGCACGGTGACCCCCGAGGCGGTGCGCCGCATCCAGCGGCTACGGTCCGCGAACGCGGGCGTCGTCATGACCCTGCGGACCCTCGACGACGCCCCGCGGCCCCTGCGCACCCCGCTGCTCGGCGCCGTCGGCTGCCGCATGGCCCTGTCCGGGCTCACGCCGTGGGACGGCCAGGACTTCGCCGAGGTCTGGGGCAAGGAGTGGACCGAGGCGCGGGACGTCACCGACCGCCAGATCATCGCCGAGACCCCGGCGGGCAAGGCCGTGCACGTCCTGCGGCGCGTCATCACCGGCCAGGCGCCCACCGCCCGCGCGGTGACCGTCCGCCAGGTCGAGCGGGAGCGCTGGTCGGCGTCGGAACTGGCGCACGCGGTGCCGCCCGGACACGCGGTCCTCTCCCTGACGGACGTACGGGGGGAGCACGCGCCGCCGCTGCTCGTCGATCTGCGGGGGTGAGGGCCGGTCCGCCCCGGGGGGGCCATGAGGGGGCGTGCGCCGCGCGTGCGGTGCGCCCGCGCGTTCGCGGCGTAGGGAAAAGGCTGCCGTACGTACCCCTCAAGCCGCCCGAGGCGACCGTACGGTGAGGCAGAATCGACCGTAGCCGTCATACGCGACGGCCAAAAGATCAACGAGGCGGGCGCCGCCGGCCGCAACCGGACCGCCGGGCGCCCCGCCGGCCACGCCCGCAGCACCCTCAGCTCGTCCCGCCCCCACGCCACACCCACAGCCCGCCCCGAGCCCCCGCAGGCCGCGCCGCACCCACAGCCCGTCCCGCACTCGCAACCCACCCCGAGCCCGCTCCGTAATCACCGGAACCCACCGGACACCACCGGACACCACCGGAACCCACCCGCACCCGCGGCCCACACCGCACCCGCCCCGGCTCCCGCCCGAGGTCCCCCAGCCGACCGGCCCCGCCGCCGTACGCCCTGAAGGTCCCATGCCCCCCACGCTCGCCTCGCTCGTCCACCATTCCGCGCTCAAGCTGACCGTGCGCGCGGGCGAGGACCGCCTGGACGTCCCCGTGCGCTGGGCGCACGTCAGCGAGCTCGCCGACCCCGTGCCCTACATGGAGGGCGGCGAACTGCTCCTGATCACCGCGCTGAAACTGGACGCCGAGGACCCGGAGACGATGGCGCGCTACGTGAAGCGGCTCGTGGGCGCGGGCGTCGTGGGGCTCGGCTTCGCCGTCGGCGTGAACTACCCGGACATCCCCGACGCCCTGGTCGGGGCCGCGGCGGCGGAGGGCCTGCCGCTCATCGAGGTGCCGCGCCGCACCCCCTTCCTCGCCATCAGCAAGGCCGTGTCCGCGGCCATCGCCGCCGACCAGTACCGCGCGGTGACCGCGGGCTTCGCCGCCCAGCGCGAGCTGACCAAGCAGGCGCTCGGCGACGGCGCCCAGGGGCTGCTCGGCGCGCTCGCCGGACAGGTCGACGGCTGGGCCGCCCTGTACGACGCCTCCGGAGCCGTCGTCGCCACCGCGCCCGAGTGGGCCGCCCGCCGCGCCGCCCGGCTCACCGCCGACGTCGAGCGCCTGCGCGAGCGCCCCGCCCCGGCCAGCCTCGTCGTCGCCGGCGCGGACGACCGGGTCGAACTGCACACGCTCGGCACCGGCCGGCGGCCCCGCGCCGCGCTCGCCGTCGGGACCGCCTCCACCCTCGGCACCGCCGAGCGGTACGCGGTGCACTCCGCGATCGCCCTGCTCACCCTCACCACCGAGCGGTCCCGCGCGCTCCAGGCCGCGGAGGCGAGGATCGGCGCCGCGGTCCTGCGCATGCTCCTCGCCGGGGAGCCGGACCACGCGCGCGCCGTCGCCGGTGACCTGTACGGCGGGCTGCTCGACGCCCCCTTCCGGCTCGTCGTCGCGGAGGCCGCGGGGACGCAGGACGCGGCGGGCGACGCGGCCGGGGCCGCCGAGTGCGGCTGGTGCGCGGGGCTCGTCGACGCCGTCGAGGCGGCCGCGGCGCGCTTCGGCGAGGCGCTGCTCGTGGTGCCCTACGGCGAGCGGCTCGTGCTGCTCGTCGCGGACGGCGGGGCGGCGCAGGCCGCCGCCGTGGAGTACGCCGCGACGGTGGACGCGGAGCGGGCCGAGGGGCGGGAGCCCACCGAGGAGCCCGGTCCGCTCATGGGGCTCTCCGCGCCCGCCGGGCCCATCGCCGCCGCCCCCGCCTACAAGCAGGCCGAGCAGGCGCTGTCCGTCGCGCGGCGGCGCGGGCGGTGTCTCGTGGAGCACGAGGAGCTGGCCGCGGGGTCGGTGCTTCCGCTACTCGCGGACGATGCGGTGCGGGCGTTCGCGGACGGGTTGCTGCGGGCCCTGCGGGAGCACGACGCCACGGGCCGCGGCGACCTCGTCGCCTCGTTGCGGGCGTGGCTGTCCCGGCACGGGCAGTGGGACGCCGCTGCCGCGGACCTCGGGGTGCACCGGCACACCCTGCGCTACCGGATGCGCCGCGTCGAGGAGATCCTCGGCCGCTCCCTCGACGATCCCGACGTCCGGATGGAACTGTGGCTGTCGTTGAAGGCGACGGCGTCGACCGGGGAGTGATCTTGGTGCCGGTGCCGGTGGGTACCTTCGCGGGGCGCCCCAGTCCCGCCCCTTTCCCGTAACCAGGGGCGCTGCGCCCCCTGGACCCCCGCTCTTGTCGGCGCTCCGCGCCTCGTCCTCAAACGCCGGACGGGCTTAAACGCTGCCGCACCGGCGAAGTTCTCAGCCCGTCCGGCGATTGAGGACGAGCCGCGGAGCGGCGAAAGGGGGAGAGGGGCGCAGCCCCAGACGTCCGGGGCCCCTGACATTCCGGCGCGCCGGGGCAGGCGACTACGCCGAGTCGGACAAGCCAACGCCGAAACCTCCACCCCTACGGTGGACCCCGTACCCCCCGAAGAAGAACGAACCTCCGCGGAAGGGCCGGGAACGACATGACTTCCATCCACGCCTTCTGGCTCGCCGGTCGCCAGACCACCGGTGAGACCACGCTCGACGTCACCTCGCCCTGGGACGGACGCCTCGTCGCCAAGGCCGCCGTGCCCACCGACGCCCAGGTGGAGGAGGCCGTCGCCGCCGCCCACGCGGTGCGCGACGAGTTCGCGGCCACCCCGGCGCACGTACGCGCCGCCGCCCTCGACCACGTGAGCCGGAGGCTGGCCGAGCGCACGGAGGAGATCGCGCAGCTCATCTCCGCCGAGAACGGCAAGCCGGTCAAGTGGGCGCGCGGCGAGGTCGGCCGCGCCGTCTCGGTGTTCCGGTTCGCCGCCGAGGAGGCCCGCCGCTTCAACGGCGGTGAGGCCCAGCGCCTGGACACCGACGCGGGCGGCCAGGGTCGGCTCGCCTTCACGCGCCGCTTCCCCAAGGGCGTCGTGCTCGGCATCGCGCCGTTCAACTTCCCGCTGAACCTGTGCGCCCACAAGGTCGCCCCGGCCCTCGCGGTCGGCACCCCGATCATCCTCAAGCCGGCCCCGGCGACCCCCCTGTCGGGCCTGCTGATCGGTGAGCTGCTCGCCGAGACCGAGCTGCCCGCGGGCTCCTGGTCGGTGCTTCCGGTCGCGAACGACAAGATGCCCGCCCTCGTGCAGGACGAGCGGCTTCCGGTCGTCTCCTTCACCGGCTCCGAGAAGGTCGGTTACGCGATCATGGACTCGGTGCCGCGCAAGCACTGCACCCTGGAGCTCGGCGGCAACGGCGCCGCCGTCGTCCTCGGCGACTTCTCCGCCGAGGCCGACCTGGACTGGGTCGCCGCCCGCGTCGCGACCTTCTCCAACTACCAGGCCGGCCAGTCCTGCATCTCCGTGCAGCGGGTCATCGCCGACGCCACCGTGTACGACCGGCTGCTGCCGAAGATCGTCGAGGCGGTGGGGGCCCAGGTCACCGGCGACCCCAGCGACCCGAGGACCGACGTCGGCCCGCTCGTCAGCGAGGACGCCGCCAAGCGGGTGGAGTCCTGGGTCGACGAGGCCGTCGAGGCGGGCGCCCGCCTCCTGACGGGCGGCAAGCGCGACGGCGCCACCTACGCGCCGACCGTCCTCACCGACGTGCCCGCGGGCACCACCCTCGCCCGCGAGGAGGTCTTCGGCCCGGTCATGACGGTGACGAAGGTCGACAGCGAGCAGGCCGCGTACGACGCCGTCAACGACTCCAAGTACGGCCTCCAGGCGGGCGTGTTCACCCACGACCTCCAGGCCGCCTTCCGGGCCCACCGCGCCCTGGAGGTCGGCGGTGTCGTCATCGGCGACGCGCCCTCCTACCGCGCCGACCAGATGCCGTACGGCGGTGTGAAGCAGTCCGGTGTGGGCCGTGAGGGCGTGCGCTCCGCCATGGACGATTACACGTACGAGCGCGTCATGGTGCTCACGGGGATCGACCTGTAACCCCGCGCGGTCACGCGGGCGACCTCCCGCGTCCCACGGAGAACGGCCGGAGCCCGCTGTGCGGGGGCTCCGGCCGTTCTCGCGCATTCGCCGTACGAGGGCTGGTGACCATGCCCGGAATCGGGTACCAACGATCCAGTAGCACCGGTGAGTAACCAGACCGGTGAGCAGCCGAACGGCCCATGATCCCGACTCGCGGCGAGGTGAGTCTCTTGTCCGCACCACACTCCGCACGGCCCAAGGTTTCCGAGCACGAGGCCCGGCAGGTCGCCGAGGCCGCCCGCGAGCAGGACTGGCGCAAGCCGAGCTTCGCCAAGGAACTGTTCCTCGGACGCTTCCGCCTGGACCTGATCCACCCGCACCCGATGCCCTCCGACGAGGCCGCCCAGCGCGGCGAGGAGTTCCTCGCCAAACTGCGCGACTTCTGCGAGACGAAGATCGACTCGGCGCGTATCGAACGCGACGCCCTGATCCCCGACGAGGTCGTCACCGGCCTCAAGGAACTCGGCGCGCTCGGCATGAAGATCGACACCAAGTACGGCGGGCTCGGCCTCACGCAGGTGTACTACAACAAGGCGCTCGCCCTCGTCGGCTCCGCCAACCCCGCCGTCGGCGCCCTCCTCTCGGCGCACCAGTCGATCGGCGTACCGCAGCCCCTGAAGCTGTTCGGCACCCAGGAGCAGCGGGACGCGTTCCTGCCCCGCTGCGCCCGCACGGACATCTCGGCGTTCCTGCTCACCGAGCCGGACGTGGGCTCCGACCCGGCCCGCCTCGCGACCACCGCCGTGCCGGACGGCGACGAGTACGTCCTCGACGGCGTGAAGCTGTGGACCACCAACGGCGTCGTCGCCGACCTGCTGGTGGTGATGGCCCGGGTGCCGAAGTCCGAGGGGCACAAGGGCGGCATCACGGCCTTCGTCGTCGAGGCCGCGTCCGAGGGCGTCACGGTGGAGAACCGCAACGCCTTCATGGGCCTGCGCGGCCTGGAGAACGGCGTCACCCGCTTCCACGGCGTGCGCGTCCCCGCCGCCCACCGCATCGGCCCCGAGGGCGCGGGCCTGAAGATCGCGCTCACCACCCTGAACACCGGCCGCCTCTCGCTGCCCGCGATGTGCGTCGGCGCGGGCAAGTGGTGTCTGAAGATCGCCCGGGAGTGGTCGGGCGCCCGTGAGCAGTGGGGCAAGCCCGTCGCCCTGCACGAGGCGGTCGGCTCGAAGATCTCCTTCATCGCCGCGACCACCTTCGCCCTGGAGGCCGTACTCGACCTGTCCTCGCAGATGGCCGACGAGGACCGCAACGACATCCGCATCGAGGCCGCACTCGCCAAGCTCTACGGCTCCGAGATGGCCTGGCTGATGGCCGACGAGCTCGTACAGATCCGCGGCGGCCGCGGCTTCGAGACCGCCGAGTCCCTGGCCGCCCGCGGCGAGCGCGCCGTGCCCGCCGAGCAGATCCTGCGCGACCTGCGCATCAACCGCATCTTCGAGGGCTCGACGGAGATCATGCACCTGCTGATCGCCCGCGAGGCCGTCGACGCCCATCTGAAGGTCGCGGGGGATCTGATCGACCCGGAGAAGTCCCTGTCCGACAAGGCGCGGGCCGGGGCCGCCGCGGGTGCCTTCTACGCCCGCTGGCTGCCCAAGCTGGTCGCGGGCCCGGGGCAACTCCCGCGCAGCTACGCCGACTTCCACCCGGCGGGCCACCCGGACCTGTCGGGCCATCTGCGCTACGTCGAACGCACGGCCCGCAAGCTGGCCCGCTCCACGTTCTACGCGATGTCGCGCTGGCAGGGCCGCATGGAGACCAAGCAGGGCTTCCTCGGCCGGATCGTCGACATCGGCGCGGAGCTGTTCGCGATGAGCGCGGCCTGCGTACGCGCCGAACTCCTGCGCACCACCGAGGAGCACGGCCGCGAGGCGTACCAGCTCGCCGACGCCTTCTGCCGGCAGTCCCGCATCCGCGTCGAGGAACTCTTCGGCCGGCTGTGGACCAACACCGACGACCTGGACCACAAGGTCGTCAAGGGTGTCCTCGCGGGCACCTACACCTGGCTGGAACAGGGCGTCGTCGACCCCAGCGGGGACGGCCCCTGGATCGCGGACGCGACCCCGGGACCCGCGCGGGGGGAGAACGTGCACCGCCCGATCCGCTGAGACCGGCACATCTCAGCCCGTCCGGCGTTTGAGGACGAGGCGCGAAGCGCCGACGGGGGGTTCCTGGGGGCGCAGCCCCCTGGTTCGGGAGGGGGCGGGCCAGGGGCGCCCCGCGAGGACCCGGCGGAGCGCCCCGCGAGGACCCGGCGGAGCGAGTCGGCGGAGCGACCCGGTGAAGCGCCCCGGCGAAGCCGAGAGGCGCTGTCGGATGCGGGCCCCGCTCCGGCCACAATGGGGGCATGAGCGAAAGCCCCGTACCCCTCGCCGATCCGCATCTCGTCTTCGACCCAGTCGGGACCGACGCCGCGCGGGACATCGTCGTCCTCGGCTCGACGGGTTCGATCGGCACGCAGGCCGTCGACCTCGTGCTGCGCAACCCCGGCCGTTTCCGCGTCACGGGCCTGTCCGCGGCGGGCGGCCGGGTGGCGCTGCTCGCCGAGCAGGCCCGGCGGTTGCGGGTGCGGACCGTCGCGGTGGCCCGCGAGGACGCGGTGCCCGCGCTGCGGGAGGCGCTGCGGCAGGAGTACGGCGCCGGGGAGCCGCTGCCCGAGATTCTCGCCGGACCGGACGCGGCCACCCAACTGGCCGCCTCGCCCTGCCACACGGTGCTCAACGGCATCACCGGCTCCATCGGTCTCGCCCCCACGCTCGCCGCCCTGGAGGCCGGGCGCACCCTCGCCCTCGCCAACAAGGAGTCGCTGATCGTCGGCGGCCCGCTGGTCAAGGCCCTGGCCAAGCCCGGCCAGATCATCCCGGTGGACTCCGAGCACGCCGCGCTCTTCCAGGCGCTCGCCGCGGGCACGCGCGCGGACGTGCGCAAGCTCGTCGTCACCGCCTCCGGCGGCCCCTTCCGCGGCCGCACCAAGGCCGACCTGGCCGGGGTCACCCCGAAGGACGCGCTCGCGCACCCCACCTGGGCGATGGGACCGGTCATCACGGTCAACTCCGCGACGCTCGTCAACAAGGGCCTGGAGGTCATCGAGGCCCACCTCCTCTACGACATCCCCTTCGACCGCATCGAGGTCGTCGTGCACCCGCAGTCGTACGTGCACTCCATGGTCGAGTTCACCGACGGCTCCACGCTGGCCCAGGCCACCCCGCCGGACATGCGCGGCCCCATCGCCATCGGCATCGGCTGGCCCGAGCGGGTGCCGGACGCGGCTCCCGCGTTCGACTGGACCAAGGCCTCGACCTGGGAGTTCTTCCCGCTCGACCAGGAAGCGTTCCCGTCGGTCGGGCTCGCCCGGCACGTCGGGGAGCTCGCGGGCACGGCTCCGGCGGTGTTCAATGCCGCCAACGAGGAATGCGTGGACGCCTTCCTGGCGGGCGCGCTGCCCTTCAACGGCATCATGGAGACCGTGACCCGGGTCGTCACCGAACACGGCACCCCGAGCGCGGGAACCTCCCTGACCGTGGCGGACGTCCTCGAAGCGGAGACCTGGGCGCGCGCCCGGGCCCGTGAACTGACGGCCACGACCACCCCGCCGGTGACGACGGGGAACCAGACGACCGCGGAGGCTCGTGCATGACGACCCTGATGATGATCCTCGGCATAGTCGTCTTCGTGGTCGGGCTGCTCTTCTCGATCGCCTGGCACGAGCTCGGCCATCTGTCGACCGCGAAGATGTTCGGCATCCGCGTACCGCAGTACATGGTGGGCTTCGGGCCGACCCTGTTCTCGCGCAAGCGGGGCGACACCGAGTACGGCGTCAAGGCCATCCCGCTCGGCGGCTACATCCGCATGATCGGCATGTTCCCGCCGGGCCCGGACGGGCGGATAGAGGCACGCTCCACCTCACCCTGGCGCGGCATGATCGAGGACGCCCGCTCCGCGGCGTTCGAGGAGCTCAAGCCGGGTGACGAGAGCCGCCTCTTCTACACGCGCAAGCCCTGGAAGCGCGTGATCGTGATGTTCGCCGGTCCGTTCATGAACCTGATCCTGGCCGTCGTGATCTTCCTCGGCGTGATGATGACCTTCGGCATCAGCACCCAGACGACGTCGGTCGGCAAGGTCTCCGACTGCGTTATCGAGGCCGGTCAGAACCGCAGCACCTGCGAGAAGGGCGACAAGCCCGCCCCGGCCAAGGCGGCGGGCCTGAAGGCGGGCGACAAGATCGTCGCCTTCCAGGGCAAGCCCGTCGGCGACTGGTCGGCGCTCCAGACGAGGATCCGCGAGACGGTCGGCCCCGCGACGATCACCGTGGAGCGCGCGGGCGAGCGCCTCGACCTGCACGCGAACCTGATCAAGAACCAGGTCAGCAAGACCGACGGCGAGGGCGGCTACGTCGAGGGCAAGTACGTCTACGCCGGCTTCCTCGGCTTCACCCCGGCCTCCGGCATCGTCCAGCAGTCCTTCGGCCAGTCCGTGGACCGCATGGGCACCATGATGGAGAACGGCGTCGAGTCCATCATCGCGCTGCCCTCCAAGGTCCCCGACCTGTGGAACGCGGCCTTCGGCGACGGCGACCGCAAGCAGGACTCCCCGATGGGCGTCGTCGGTGCGGCCCGCGTCGGCGGCGAGGTGTTCACCCTGGACATCCCGCCGGAGAACCAGATCGCGATGATGCTGTTCCTGCTCGCCGGGTTCAACCTGTCGCTGTTCCTGTTCAACATGCTGCCGCTGCTGCCGCTGGACGGCGGGCACATCGCGGGGGCCCTGTGGGAGTCGCTCCGCCGCAACGTGGCGAAGGTGTTCCGGCGCCCCGACCCCGGCCCCTTCGACGTGGCGAAGCTGATGCCCGTCGCCTACGTCGTCGCGGGGATCTTCATCTGCTTCACCATTCTGGTGCTCATCGCGGATGTGGTTAACCCGGTGAGAATCTCCTAGACGCGCGATGTTTGCGGCGGTCGGGCACCCTGTGTGGCCGGCCGCCGCAGTGTGTGCGAGCACGCCTGCCATCGGGTGGACATCGGGGCGGGATGTGCTCCGGCCCGTCCGGGTGTCGTAACCTCGAACCCGCGAATGAGCGATGTGGCAGCGAAGCTGCGACGTACCAGCGAACCCGTGGAGCCCGGTGCCCGCCGGACTCGGGACCTCGATCCGGACCTTGATCCACACCTTGGGGATGCACGCCAGATGACTGCCGTTTCTCTCGGAATCCCGTCCGTTCCGACCAAGCTCGCCGACCGCAGGATCAGCCGCAAGATCCAGGTCGGGCCGGTGGCCGTAGGCGGGGACGCGCCGGTGTCGGTGCAGTCGATGACGACGACGCGTACGTCGGACATCGGGGCGACGTTGCAGCAGATCGCGGAGTTGACGGCGTCGGGTTGTCAGATCGTGCGGGTGGCGTGTCCGACGCAGGACGACGCGGACGCGTTGGCGACGATCGCGCGGAAGTCGCAGATTCCGGTGATCGCGGATATTCACTTCCAGCCGAAGTATGTGTTCGCGGCGATCGAGGCGGGGTGTGCGGCGGTCCGGGTGAATCCGGGGAACATCAAGCAGTTCGACGACAAGGTCAGGGAGAT
>NZ_WPNZ01000027.1 GCF_009755605.1 Streptomyces typhae | reverse complement strand
CGATCGCCGGAAGCCGCCGCGCCGCCGTGCGGAACGTTCCCGACACCGGCGCCGCCCCCTCCCGCACCACCGCGCCCTCCGAGCGGGGGAAGAACTCGTACCAGGAACCGAACAACGCCCGCGTACGGTCCACGCGCAGCGGGAACTCCTGGCTGGAGGTGAGGAGTTCACGCAGCGGATGCCGGTCGAGGACGGCGTCCACCTCCGGGGTGAGGGCGGCGGCGAGTCGCGCCGCGGGCTGACGGCTCCGGTCGCGCAGGGCGGCGGCTGCCTCGCGCAGGACGGCGGCGGCGCCGGAGAGTTCGGCGGCTTCTGCGGTGGCCTCGGCTTCCGCGGTCCCCAGGGCCGCCGCCGCGCGTTCGTGCAGGCGGGCGCCCTCCTCCAGGACCAGGTCCGTGTCGATTCCCGCCGGTATCTTGATGCCCGCGTGGTGGCGCCACGTCGCCACCGGGTCGCCCCACGCCTCCACGGCGAAGGTCCACTCGCCCTCCCGGTCGGGCGTGACCCGCGCCCCCCACCGGTCGGTTCCCGGCGCGAACTCCCGCATCGGCGTCCAGGGCCCCGGGCGCCCCGCGGGATCCCGCAGCACGACGTTCCCCGCCACCGCGTCGTGCCCCTCGCGGAAGAGGGTCGCCGTCACCTGGAACGTCTCGCCGACGACTGCCTTGGCGGGCCTGCGGCCGCCGTGCACGACGGGGCCCACGTCGAGTACGGGGATCCGGCCGGTCAGAGGCCCGGTCGGCGGCGGCCCGGACGGAGAGCCGGACGGAGAGCCCGTCGGAGGGCCCGTCGGAGGGCCGGTCAGGGGTGGGGATTCGCCCGGGGATTCGAACTCCTCCGGAGACGTGCGGGGTTGGGACATGACCGCTCCTGTTCCGCGTACGAGTGGGCGCAGCTGGACGGTGGAGAGGTTCCGCGGCACGCACGAGACCGCCGACAGCGGGCGCGGGTGCGTACGGGAGGAGCCTTCCCACCCTGTTCGGATGCGCAATCCGGCGCTTTGTTAACTACTAGTGCGTATCGACCCGCACAAGACCGGCCTCGCGAATTCCCCGCCCCGGGACGTCAGCAACCAGCCACCGCCGGGCCCGCGGGTCCGCCCCCGCGCCGGCACACAGCGTCCGTACGCCCCCGCCTAAGCGCCGTTCACCTGCAACAACTTGTTCGGCGAGCCGGATCCGGCGGCGGTCACGCGGCCCTGGACCGCCCTCCGCACGACAGCCTTGGCCACCTCGGCGGGGCGCGCCGAGGGATGGCCGGAGAGATACAGTGCCGCCGCGCCCGCGACGTGCGGTGCCGCCATCGACGTACCCGACGAGACCGCGGACGCGGTGTCGCTCCGGTGCGACGCCGACCTGATCGACACGCCCGGCGCGAACAGGTCGAGGGCCCGGCCCCGGTTGGAGAAGGCCGCGCGCGCGTCCCGGCGGTCCGTGGCCCCCACCGTCAGGGCCTGCCGCACCCGCGCGGGCGACGACCGCGAAGCGGGCCCGTTCTCGTTGCCCGCCGCGACCGTGTACGTGACCCCGGACGCGATGGAGGCCCGTACGGCCGCGTCCAGTTGGGCGTTGGGCGGGCCGCCGAGGCTGAGGTTGGCGACGGCGGGCTTGCGCGCGTGCCGGGTCACCCAGTCGATGCCCGCGAGCACCTGCGCGAGGGTGCCCGTGCCCCGGTCGTCCAGGACCCGCACGGCGACGATCCTCGCCCGCTTCGCGACGCCGTGCGCGGAGCCCGCCACCGTCGCCGCGACCTGTGTGCCGTGGCCGTTGCCGTCCTGCGCCGTCCCGTCGTTCTGGACGAAGTCCCGGCCGGACCTCGCCCGGCCGCCGAAGTCCTTGTGCGAGGTGCGGACGCCGGTGTCGATGACGTACACCGTGACGCCCCTGCCCGCTCTTCGCGGAGCGGTGTACGACTTGTCGAGCGGCAGCCGGCGCTGATCGATGCGGTCCAGGCCCCAGGACGGTGGCCGCTGCTGCCCGGCGCGTGTGCGGACCCCGGTGTCCGGGACGACCGAGGCGACCGCCGGGTCCGCGGCCAGACGGAGCGCCTGGTCCGCTCGGGCCCGCACCGCGAGCCCGTTGAGCGCCGCGCCGTACGTCCGGTCGACGCTCGCCCCGTACCGCGCGGCCAGCTCCCTGCCCGCGCGGGACGCGGCGCC
Source organism: Streptomyces typhae (assembly GCF_009755605.1). Lineage (GTDB taxonomy): Bacteria > Actinomycetota > Actinomycetes > Streptomycetales > Streptomycetaceae > Streptomyces > Streptomyces typhae. The sequence goes on along the minus strand of NZ_WPNZ01000027.1, from coordinate 134,740 downwards.
CGCGCCCGGCGCCAGGGTCACGACGTAGACCTGCCGGGCGTGTCCTGCCCGGGTGCCGTGTCCTGCCCGGGTGCCGTGGTCCGCCCGCGCGCCGTGGTCGTCGTCCCGTGCCGCGGGCCCCGCGTACGCGGGTGCCGGGACGTTCACGAGGGTGGCGGCCACACCCAAGGCCGCCACCACTCCTCGCAGCCGTACGTGTCTTGCCCTGCGTCCGGTCATCAACCGGCTCCCCTCCGCTGGTTCCCCGAAGCGTCTCGTGCGGGGAGAAGTGCGACAAGGCCGCACCGGCTTCCCGCGTTGACAGGGTGCGGGAGCCGTGTCTGTAATGGGCGGGTGCCGCGTGGCACCGGTCGAAGAGCAGTGGGCGGACCGGTGACCGGGCGAGCGCCTTCACCAAGGGACATGACTCTGTGTCTGCACCTCACCTCACCTCGTCGTACGGCCGTCGCACGGCGCTGACGTGAGTCCGTCCGCGCGGCGGGCCGTTCCGGTCCGAGCGTCCCGGCGCTCCCGGGACTGAGTCCCGGGCCTGCGCGTCCGTTCCCTCGTTCGTCTTCGCGTCCGTCCCTGCGACGCCGCCGCACGCTGTGCTGTCGTGCGTCGCGCACTCATCCGTCTGGAGAAGCGTCTCCCCATGCCCACGCCCGCACCCACGCCTGCCCCGCAGGCCCCCCGAGAGATCAACTCCCTCGCCGACAAGCTCCTCGAAGTCCACGACTGGCTGCGCGACCAACTCGTCCACCTGCGCGCCGAAGCCGACGCGCACTTCGCCGCACGCGCCGCCCACCGAGGGCCGGGCCGGCCGCCCGCCCCCGGGCTCGGACTGCAGATCAGGCAGCGCTGCCTGGAGTTCTGCGACACCCTCACGTTCCACCACACCGCCGAGGACGACCACATCCTCCCCGGGGTCCTCGCCCACCATCCGCACCTGCGGGACACCCTCGACCGGCTCGTCGACGAGCACCGGGCGCTCACCCGCTCCAAGGAGCGGTTGCTCGCCCTCCTCGCCGACATCGGCACCGGTGACGCCGCCCTGTTCCTCGCGGAGTTCGACCGCATGGCGGGGGAGCTGACGGCGCACCTGGAGTACGAGGAGACGTGGCTGGTGCCGGTCCTCGCACAGGTGCCGTTCCCGCCGGCTCCGCCGGGGCCGCAGGACCCGCCCGGCGCGCCCGGCCCGCGGGAACGGTGACGTGACCGCGCGGGCGGCGGCGGGTCAGGGCGCGTACCCGGAGATGATCCCGCCGTCGTCGCGCTGCACGAACATCGCACCGCCCGTGTACAGCGGTGGGGCCAGCTCCGGGAAGTCCCCCGTGCCGTCGCCGCCGCTGCCGTCGTCCTCGCCGCTGTCGTTCTCGGCGTTGTTGTTCTCACCGGCGTCGGACGTCGTCGGGATGCTCTTGGTGCGGACGCTGTCCGGGTCGCCGGTCAGCGCCATGCCGCGGATCTCGAACGCCCCCACCGAGAGCACTCGTCGGCCCGCCAGGGCCACGGCCCTGACCTGTTCCGGCGCCGGCATGTCCCACAACTGCTTCCCGGAGCGCCAGTCGTAGCCGATGAGCCGATGCGACGTGACGACGTCCTCGTCGGTGTTCTCCGTCGCCGTCACGAGCACCCCCGCGGCCCCGACGACGGGGGCGAGCACCGGCTTGCGGCCGGGCGCCAGCGTACGGGTGGTCCGCAGCGTTCCCGCGTCGAGCACGCGGACGCCCGCCGTCGTGCTGCTCCAGCACACCACCGATCCGGCGTGCCCGAACACCCCGTCGCACTCCGCGTCCGCCCGGCGCGCCACCGATCCGTCGCGCGTCGCGAGCGCCGCCACGCCGCCGTCCTCGAACGCCAGGAACACCCGGCCGTCCCTGACCAGCAGGGGTACGCCCGGCTGCGGCTTGGGCAGCCGGGTCTCCCACAGCTCCTTGCCGTCGCGCGCCCTGCGGGCCCGGACGACGGCCGGGTCGCCGTCGTCCGTGGGCGACATGTCGAGGGCCAGCTCGACCGTGTACACGACCCCGCCCGCGTACGTGAGGCCGATGAGCCCCTCGTCCACGGCCAGGCCGCGCCGCCACACCACTCGGCCCGTCGCCGCGTCCACCGCCGTCGTGCCCAGCGCCGACGGTACGAACACGCGCTCGCCGTCGGAGCCGGGCGGGTTGTCCTGGACGCCCTGGAGCTGCCCGCCGAACCCCTTCGACGTCCATCCGCGCTCGCCCGTCGCCGCGTCCACCGCCGTCGCCGCGCCCTTGCCGTCCCGGCACACCAGCGTCCCCCCGACCAGGACGCAGCCCCTGCCCAGGTCGTCCATGCCGTCCCCGCGCGGCTTCGTCCACGGCTTCCAGCCGGCCGGGCGCGCGCTCGCGGTGGTGGCCGCCGCTCCGAAGTCACCGCTGTGGGTGGTGTTTCCGTAGGGGGTGACCACTGTGGCCACCGTGTCCTCGCCCGGGACGCCGGTGCCCGTACCCGGGACGCTCGGCGCTGCGGACGCACTTCGTCCGCCCCCGTCGTCCGCCCCGCCCGGCAAGAACACCGCCCCTGTCGCCACCGCCACTCCCACCGCCGCCGCCGCGACCAGCCAGGGCCAGTTCCTTCGCCGGGGCGCCGGGAGCGCGGGCGGAAGCGCGGGCGGGAGCGGGGGAGTCCCCGCAACCTGCGGATCAGGGAAGCCCGCCGCTGTCGGGGACGGCGGCGACGGGAAGCGGGGGGCGCCTTTGCCCACGGAGGTCTCCGCCTCCGCGAACGTGGACCCGGTGACCGGCCGTTCGTAGCGGACGGCAGCCTCGCGGTGCTCGGCGAACAGGGACAGGACCGGGGTCGGCCACGGGACCACATGGCCCGTCGGTACCGGCAGGGCCCCGTCCGCCGGTGCGCCACGGCCGGTGGCCGCCGGGTCCGTGAGCAGGCCCGCCAGTTCGGTGGGCGTGGGGCGTTCCTCCGGGGCCGGACGCAGGCACGCCGCTATGGGCTCGCGCAGTTCCTCCGGTACGTCCCTCAGGTCGGCGTCCCCCTGGACGATGCGGAAGACGACCGACGCCATCTCCTCGTCCTCGAAGGGGCCGCGGCCCGTCGCCGCGAAGCACAGGACGGCGCCGAGCGAGAACACGTCCGACGCCGGGACCACCGCGTGGCCGCCCTCCACCTGCTCCGGCGCGAGGAATCCGGGCGTGCCCACGATCAGGCCCGTGCTCGTCAGGGCCGTCGCGTCGAAGGCCTGGGCGATCCCGAAGTCGATGAGCCGGGAGCCGTCGGCCGTCAGGAGGACGTTCGCCGGTTTCAGGTCGCGGTGCAGCACCTGGGCCGCGTGCACGGCGGCCAGGGCCCGCGCGAGGCCCGCGCCGAGGGCCCGGGCCGCGGGGACCGGCAGCGGGCCGCAGCGCCCGACCGCCTCCGCCAGGGAGGGACCCGGTACGAACTCGGTCGCCAGCCACGGCACGTCGGCGTCCGCGTCACCGTCGATCAGCGCCGCCGTGCCCGCGCCGGTCACCGCGCGCGCCGCCGCTATCTCGCGCCGGAACCTGACCCGGAAGCCGTCGTCGAGGTCGAGCCCGGGACGCACCGTCTTCACGGCCACGAGCGGGGCACCCGGGCGCGGTCCGCGGGCCAGGTACACCTCGCCCATGCCGCCTGCCCCTATCGGGGCGAGCAACTGGTACGGGCCCACCCGGCGGGGCGGCCCCGGCAACGGGTCCAGGAGCGGCAACGGTCCTCCAGATCGGTGTGTGCTTGCCTTCACGTGGCTCAGGGCCCCGGGGGCACAGCCACCGAAGCCACCGTCCCCTCGTCGTACACGACGTGCGCCACCCCGCCGAGCGCGAGCACCACCGGCGCCCGCAGCGAGTCCGCGATCACGGTGCCGCCGTCGGCGGAGTCCCCGGCGGGCTCCTGCCGGTCCCCGGGCGCCCCGGGCACCCGCACCGCCCGCTCCGCCCCGGCGGCCGTCACCGGCACGGACACGAGCCGCGAGTTGTCCGCGTACAGAGCCCACCCGTCGTCCACGAGAAGCGGCCCCGACGACACGAGCCGGGGCATCGCCTCGCCCTGGACAGGGCGCCCGGGAGCGTACCGCTGGCTCGTTTCGCGCAGGACCTCGCCGTCGCCCGGGTCCGCCACCAGGAGCTTCTGGGTCTCCCGGGACTGGATGACGGCCGCCTTCGCGCCCACCGCGCTGACGCGCATGCCGGAGGACTCCTCCTGGGTCGCCTCGATGCCGAAGCCACCGGTCTCCTGGAGCGTGCGCGGATCCAGGCGCGAGACGCGCAGCTGCGGCTCGTCGGTGGGCGCGTCCAGGTCGGACGAGCCGCCCACCGCGCCGACGCACAGGACCTCCTTGCCGCGGGCCATCAGGGAACGGCAGCCCCCGCCGGGCAGGCCGCCGTTGCGCGCCCGCTCCGCGCCGTCCCGCGCGTCGAGCGCGACGACGGCGTCCCGCGTCGTCGCGTACACCAGCCCGTCCCTGACGAACCCCGGTGTGTACGCGCCGTCCTCGGCCTTGGCCAGTTCCTCCGCCAGCGTCGGCGTGGACCACCGCCGCGCCCCGTCCCGCAGCCCGTACGCGGTCACCGAGACACCCGGCTCGCCCGCGTCGTCGAACAGCGGGACCTGGTCGCCCACGACCACCAGGTCGCCGTGCAGCACCGGCTTGCCGATGAACTGTCCGCGCTCCGCGGGCGCCGTCCACCTGACCGCGCCCGTACGGGAGTCACGCGCCTGGAGGCGGCCCTTGTGCGCGATGACCGCCGTACCGCCGCGCAGCTGCGGCTCCAGGGAGTCGCCCGGCATGAAGAGCCCGCCGGAAGGGCTGATGTACGCCTCTCCACCGGTGTCGCCGCCCCCGCCGTCCGCCGTCCACAGCCGGCTGCCGTCGGCGGCTCCGAGTGCCTCGTACGTACCGTCCGTGAGCAGGCAGACGACGGCCTCGGCGTCGGCCGCGCAGTGCAGCGGCGCGTGCCCGAACCTGCCCCGCCACTGCTTCCAGCCGTCCGGGCGCTGCGCCGCGAGCTGCGGCACCGTGCCGCTGCGGTCGGCCCCGCCGTGCTCGTCCACCCCCGCCAGGGCCTTCAGCTCCTTCTTGGAGAGCGAGCCCTTCGGGGGCGTCCCGGCAGGTTCGTCCTTCCGCCGGTCGGGGTGGCCCGGCGTGGACGCCGCCGGTCCGGCGGCGTCCCCCTCGGCCCCCTCGCCTCCGCGCAGCGCGAGCAGCGCCCCCACGCCCGCGCCGACGAGCGCCACCGCAACGATCGCGGCCACCAGGCGGCCACGCCGCGGTGCACGGCCGGCCGCCGGAGCTGTCGGCGGGGGCGAGACGGCACCCATCGTCCGCATGCCGTGCAGGTCCTGCGGAGGCGTCCCCGGTGCCGTGGGTGTACGGGGCGGCGGCGCCACCGCGGCCACCGGGAGCAACGGCAGGCCGTTCGCGCAGAGCCGCGCCACCTCCCTGTCCGCCTCGGCGATCGTGGCCGTGATCCGCGCGGGCCAGGGGAACCCGTCTCCGCCGTCGTCCGCCGCGGGCCGTCGCCGCCCTGCCCGTGCCGCGAGGCGCCGGGCCAGGTCCTCGGGGGCCGGGCGCTCCTCAGGCGCGGCCACCAGGCACTCCGCGAGCACCTCCCGCAACTCTTCCGGTACGTCGTCCAGGCGGTGCTCCGCCCGCGACACCCGGTACAGGACCGCCGCGAGGGGGGCGTCGCCGAACGGGTCGTGGCCCGACGCCGCGTGGGCGAGGACCGACGCCAGGCAGAAGACGTCCGACGCGGCGACCACGTGCCGGCCGCCCGCGATGTGCTCGGGCGACATGAAGCCGGGCGTGCCGACCACCACCCCGGTCGTCGTCATCGTCGTGGCGTTCCTGACGCGGGCCACGCCGAAGTCGATGAGCTTGGGCCCGTCCGCGCCGAGGAGCACGTTCGCGGGCTTCAGATCGCGGTGCATGGCGCCCGCCGCGTGCACGGCGGCGAGCGCGCGGGCGAGGTCCGCGCCCAGCGCGGCCACGGTGTCCGGCGGCAGCGGGCCGTCGCCGCGGACGGCCTCGGCGAGCGTCGGGCCCGCCACGTACTCCGTGGCCAGCCACGGCTGTTCCGCGTCCGGGTCGCCCGCGACCACCCGGGCCACCCACGGGCTCGTGACGGCGGTCGCCACCGTGATCTCGCGCCGGAACCGGGCCCGGAACGCGGCGTCGCCCGTCAGGTCCCCGCGGATCGCCTTCACGGCCACGAGGGACTCCGGCCGCGGGCCGCCCGCGCCGCGGTCGTTCGCGGGCGCCGCGAGGAACACCTCGCCCATGCCGCCCGCGCCGAGCCGCGCCAGCGTCTCGTACGGGCCGATCCGGCGTGGTGACGACTCCCGCAACTGGCCGATCATCCGCCGGTACCCCCTGTGCCGTGATGAACTCCCGTAACCCTAGGTCACGTTATCCGCACGGCGGTGCGCAGGGCCTGCCGGGTCGGCAGGTTCACGTCAGGGGAGCCGTGTGCGCCCCGCGCGCCGTGGTTGGCGGCGGCCCCGCGCCGCTACCTTCGATACGCCACCAAGGCCACCCACGCCCTCAGACACGTACGTCCTTCCGACAGAGGTGCCCCGTGAAAGCCATCCGTCGATTCACCGTACGTCCCGTCCTTCCCGCGCCGCTCGGCCCGCTCAACGAACTCGCCCGCAATCTGCGCTGGTCCTGGCACGCCGGAACCCGTGATCTCTTCCGGGACGTCGACCCGGACCTGTGGGCGGACTCCGGCCACGACCCCGTACGGCTCCTCGGTGCCGTGCCGAGCGCGCGGCTCGCCGCCCTCGCCGCCGACGACACCTTCCTGCGGCGGCTCGGCGAGGCCGCAGCCGACCTGCGCGCCTATGTCACCGGTGAGCGCTGGTACCAGGAGCGGCAGCACGCCCCCGACGCCGAGCTGCCGCGCGCCATCGCCTACTTCTCACCCGAGTTCGGTGTCACCGCCGCCCTGCCGCAGTACTCCGGCGGGCTCGGCATCCTCGCCGGCGACCATCTGAAGGCGGCGAGCGACCTCGGCGTGCCGCTCGTCGGCGTGGGGCTGCTCTACCGGCACGGCTACTTCCGGCAGTCCCTGACCCGCGACGGCTGGCAGCAGGAGCACTACCCCGTCCTCGACCCGAACGAGCTGCCCCTGACCCTGCTCCGCGAGGCCGACGGCACGCCCACCCAGGTGCGGCTCGCCCTGCCCCGCGGCCGGGCCCTCGCCGCCCACGTCTGGCAGGCCCAGGTCGGCCGGGTACCGCTGCTGCTCCTCGACTCGGACGTGGAGGAGAACGACCCGGGCGCCCGCGAGGTGACCGACCGGCTGTACGGCGGCGGCAGCGAGCACCGGCTGCTCCAGGAGATGCTCCTCGGGATCGGCGGCGTCAGGGCCGTGCGCACGTACTGCCGTCTCACCGGGCACGCCGAACCCGAGGTCTTCCACACCAACGAGGGCCACGCCGGATTTCTCGGCCTCGAACGCATCCACGAGCGGGTGCGCGAGGGGCTCGACTTCGACGCCGCCCTGGAGTCGGTGCGCGGCGGTACCGTCTTCACCACCCACACGCCCGTGCCGGCGGGCATCGACCGCTTCGACCGGGAGCTGGTCGCCCACCACTTCGGGCCCGACGCCGAACTCCCGGACCTCGACGTGGAGTTCGTGCTGCGGCTCGGCATGGAGACCTACCCCGGCGGGGAGCCCAACCTCTTCAACATGGCCGTGATGGGGCTGCGGCTCGGTCGCTGCGCCAACGGGGTCTCGACCCTGCACGGCAAGGTCAGCCGGGAGATGTTCCAGGGTCTTTGGCCGGGGTTCGACCCGGAGGAGGTGCCGATCACCTCCGTCACCAACGGTGTGCACGCCCCCACCTGGGTGGCCCCGGAGGTGTTCGCCCTCGGCGCCCGCCAGATCGGCGCCGAGCGCACCGACCGCGCCCTGTCCGTGGGCGGCTCCGACCGCTGGGACGCCGTCGCCGACATCCAGGACGGCGACATCTGGCTGCTCCGCCGCGAACTGCGCGCCCAGCTCGTGTACGAGGTCCGGCGGCGGCTGCACCTGTCCTGGCGGCAGCGCGGCGCCGCCACCGCCGAACTGGGGTGGATCGACGAGGTCCTCGACCCCGACGTCCTGACCGTCGGATTCGCCCGGCGCGTTCCCTCGTACAAGCGACTGACGCTGATGCTGCGGGACCGCGACCGGCTGATGGATCTCCTCACCCACCCCGAGCGGCCCGTGCAGATCGTCGTCGCGGGCAAGGCGCACCCCGCCGACGACGGCGGCAAGCGCCTCATCCAGGACCTGGTCCGCTTCACCGACGACCCGCGCGTGCGCCACCGCATCGTCTTCCTGCCCGACTACGGCATGGCGATGGCGCAGAAGCTGTACGCGGGCTGCGACGTGTGGCTGAACAACCCGCTCCGGCCGCTGGAGGCCTGCGGCACCTCCGGGATGAAGGCCGCGCTCAACGGGTGCCTCAACCTTTCCGTCCTCGACGGGTGGTGGGACGAGTGGTTCGAACCCGACTTCGGCTGGGCCATCCCCACCGCCGACGGCGCGGCCACCGACGACCACCGCCGCGACGACCTGGAGGCCGCCGCGCTCTACGACCTCCTGGAGCGCCGCGTCACCGCCCGCTTCTACGAACACGGGCCCGGCGGCCTGCCCGACCGCTGGATCGAGATGGTCCGCAGGACCCTCACCCGGCTCGGCCCCAGGGTGCTCGCCGGACGCATGGTGCGCGAGTACGTGGAGCGCCTCTACGTCCCCGCCGCCCGCGCCCACCGCGTGCTCGCGCCCGACGCCGCCACCGCGCTCGCCGCCTGGAAGTCCCGGGTCCGCGCGGCCTGGCCGGGCGTCGCCGTCGACCACGTGGAGGCCTCCGCCGCCGGCGCCACCGCCGAGCTGGGCACGACGCTCGCGCTGCGGGTGCGCGTGCAGCTCGGCGACCTGACGCCCGACGACGTCGAGGTGCAGGCCGTCGCGGGCCGGGTCGACCCGGAGGACCACATCACGGACGCCGTCCCCGTGCCCCTGAAGCCGACATCGGGACCCGAGCGGGACGGCGAGGCGCACGGGCAGCCGGTGCGCTACGTGTACGAGGGGCCGCTCGGCCTGGACCGCACCGGCCCCTTCGGCTACACCGTGCGTGTCCTGCCCGCCCACCGGCTGCTCGCCGACGGCGCCGAACTGGGCCTCGTCGCGGTGCCCTCGGAGGCGACGGGTGAGGACGCGGGGGTGCTGATGCGCTAGCCGGGGGCACGGCTTCGGCGCTGGTGCCCGTGGATTCGCGCGGACGTGGAACGGGCGGCATCCGGGGGGTCGTGGACACCCCGGATGCCGCCCGGCTCTACTGGCCCGGCAGGGCCGTCACTTGACGTTCACGCCCTTCCAGGCGGCGGCGACGCCCTTCGCCTCCTTGGAGGTCGCGCCGTACAGGTCGCCCGCGGCCTTCACGGTGTCCTTGCGCGCCTGCGCGTAGTTCGTCGTCGAGGTGAAGTACGTCGACAGGGCCTTGAACCAGATCTTCTCGGCCTTGTCGCGGCCGATGCCCTCGACCTTGGAGCCGTCCTTGGTCGGGCTGTCGTACGTCACGCCGTTGACCGTCTTCTTTCCGCTGCCCTCGGACAGCAGGTAGAAGAAGTGGTTGGCGATGCCGGAGGAGTAGTGCACGTCGACGTTGCCGGCGTTCGCGTCCCAGTAGTCCAGGGACGAGCCGTCCTTGGAGGGCTTGTCCATGTACCGCAGCGGGGAGCCGTCACCGTTGATGTCGATCTTCTCGCCGATGAGGTAGTCGCCCTTGTCCTTGGCGTTGTTCGCCCTGAACTCGACGGCGGCGGCGAAGATGTCGCTGGTGGCCTCGTTCAGGCCGCCGGACTCGCCGCTGTACTCCATGTTGCCGGTGGCCGAGGTGACGCCGTGGGTCATCTCGTGCGCGGCCACGTCGATGGACGTGAGCGGCTTGGCGTTGCCCTCGCCGTCGCCGTACGTCATGCAGAAGCAGGAGTCCTGCCAGAACGCGTTGACGTAGTTGTTGCCGTAGTGCACGCGGGACGTGGCGCCCTTGCCGTCGCCCTTGATGCCGCTGCGGCCGTGCACGTTCTTGTAGTAGTCCCAGGTCAGCCCGGCACCGTAGGCGGCGTCGACGGCCGCGGTCTGGGTGTCGGCCGGCTTGCCGGTGCCCCAGACGTCGTCGGCGTCCGTGTACAGCTTGCCGCCGCTGGAGCCGTGGGCCAGGTCGTACGTCTTGTGCTTGCCGCGCCCGCCGTCGGTCAGCTGGTAGGTGCTGCCGCTCTTGGTGGAGCCGACCGTGACGTCGCCGCTGTACTGGCTGTGGCCCTTGCCGTTCTCGACGGCCTGGTACTGGAAGAGCTTCTTGCCGGAGGCCGCGTCCGTGACGACGTGCAGCTCGCTCGGCGTGCCGTCCTTCTGCACACCGGTGACGACCGTCTCGAAGGCGAGCACGGGCTTGCCGGTGGCCGCCCAGATCACCTTGCGGGGGGCGTTCGCGTCGGCCTTCTCGGTCTCGCCGCTTCTGGCCGCGGTGGACTCGGCGGCCTTCGCCACCGTCTTCGGCGCGAGCTTCGCGTCCGTCGACGCGACCCGCACGGACGCCTTGGTGGCCTTGCTGACCCCCTCGACCGCGCCGCTCTTCGCGGTGTGGACGACGAGGTCGCCGCCGAGGACGGGCAGCCCGTCGTAGGTGCGCTCGTAGCGGGTGTGCGTGGTGCCGTCACGGTCCTTGACGACGTCCTTGACGACGAGCTTCTCCTTGGCGCCGAGGCCGATCTTCCCGGCGGTGGCGGCCGTCCTCGCCTCGGCGTCCCGCAGGAGGCCGGAGCGGACGGACGCGGAGAGCGTCATCGGGGCGGCGGCCGGGGCCTCGGCGGCCGTGGTGGCGTTGCTGGTGTCCTGCCGCGCCGAGGCGCCGGTGGTCAGTCCGGCGGTCAGCAGCGCGCCCGCGGCGACGGCGGTCGCGATGGCCAGGGTGGAACGCTTCCTCGATATGTGGGGGGTCACGCAAGCTCCTTGTATGGGGGAGCCCGGGTGGCATGGGGGACCACCCGGGCCAGAAGTGCTGTGCGGTACTCGTGTGCCGTGCGGGGGAAGCGTGCCATTTGGGCCAGGTACATGTCATGACCTTGATTGAATGTTGGCCAAAACAAGTTCGTTGGCCGAAGGTCAAGGTCCGTAATGCGAACAGTGGGGGAACAGGGGCGCCGCCGCCGGGACATGGAGTGCTCGGGTCACCCGGGGCGGCACCCCTCAGAGGGTCTCCGCTATGGCCGGGAACCGACGTTGACCGCCGCCCAGGCGTTGGCCACCGCCTTGTACTCGGCACTGCTCGTGCCGCCGTACAGCTCGCTCGTGGCGGCGAGGGTGCCGGTGCGTGCCGCCGCGTAGTTGGTGGTCGTGTTGAACTTCGTGGTCAGCGCGCGGAACCAGATCTTGGCGGCCTTGTCGATGCCGATGCCGGTCACGGGCTTGTTGTCGTACGTGGGCGAGTCGTAGGAGACGCCGTTCACGACCTTCTTGCCGCTGCCCTCGGACAGCAGGTAGAAGAAGTGGTTGGCGATGCCCGACGAGTAGTGCACGTCGACGCTGCCGGCCCTGCTGGACCAGTTGTCGAGGGACGAGCCGTCCTTGGAGGGCTTGTCCATGTAGCGCAGCGGCGTGCCGTTGCCCCGGATGTCGATCTTCTCGCCGACGTTGTAGTCGCCGACGTCCGAGGCGTTCTTGGCGTTGAACTCGACGGCGGCGGCGAAGATGTCGCTGGTCGCCTCGTTCAGGCCGCCGGGCTCACGGCTGTACTGCATGTTGCCGGTCGCGGAGGTGACGCCGTGGGTCATCTCGTGGGCGGCCACGTCGATGGACGTCAGCGGCTTGCTGTTGCCGGTGCCGTCGCCGTACGTCATGCAGAAGCAGGAGTCCTGCCAGAAGGCGTTGACGTAGTTGTTGCCGTAGTGCACGCGCGAGGTGGCGCCGCGGCCGTCGTTCCTGATGCCGTTGCGGCCGTGCACGCTCTTGTAGTAGTCCCAGGTCAGCGCCGCGCCGTAGTGGGCGTCCGCGCCCGCGGTCTCGGCGTTGGAGGCCTGCCCGTTGCCCCAGGTGTCGTCGGGCCCGGAGAACAGCGTGCCGTTGCCGGACGTGCCGCGGTTGAGGTTGGTCGTCTTGTGGTTGCCGCGCGCGGTGTCGGTCAGCGTGTACTGCGAGCCCGACTGCTGCGTGGTGAGCGGGACCTGGCCGCTGTACTGCGTGTTGCCGGTGCCCTCGTGGACGCCCTGCCACTGGCCGAGCTTCTTGCCGGTGGCCGCGTCGGTCACGACGTGCAGCTCGTTGGGCGTGCCGTCCTGCTGGAAACCGCCGACGACGGTCTCGTACGCGAGGACCGGGGCGCCGCCCTTGGGGTCGGCGAGCCAGACGACCTTGCGCGGCTCCTCGGCCGCCTTGGTCTTCGTGGACTTCTCGGCCTTGGCCGCGCCGAGCGCCTGCTTCTCGGCCGCCGCGGGCTTCACGTCGGCGCTGGTGCCGAGGCCCTTGAGGCTCGCCTTCGAGGCCCGGTTGACGTCGGTGACCTCGCCCGACTTGGCGGTGGCGACCACCATGTCGCCGCCGAGGACCGGCAGTCCCGCGTAGGTGCGCTCGTAACGGGTGTGGGTGGTGCCGTCACGGTCCTTGATCACGTCGCGGACGACGAGCTTCTCCTTGGCGCCGAGGCCGAGCGTGGCGGCGGTGGCGGCCTTGCTCGCGTCCGCGTCGCGTATCAGCTCCGCGCGCTGCGAGGGCGAGAGCTTCGCGGGCAGGGCGCCGGTGTCGACCTTGCTGCCGGAGGTCTGTCCGTCGGCGGACGCGGTGCCCGCCTGCACGGCCATGCCGAGCAGGGCCGCGACGGCCGTGAACGTGCCGATGGCGGTGGCCCGCCGACGTGCGGAACTTCTGCGGGGGGTGGGGGATGTGCTCAACACGAACTCCTTCTGCGCGACCGTCCGATCGGACGGCCTGGGGGCGTCCGGACGGCGGTGACCGTCCGGGGCGGAGCAGGGCGTACGTGGTGCTGTACAGAACGGCGCACCCGGGGTGCGCCGGTCGCTCACGGGTGAGCGCGCGTGCGACTGGTGAGGGGAAGAGTGCCATTCGAGTCAGGGACATGTCAGGTGAGTGAACCCACATTGGCTGGATTACGTTCGGTGCCCGCATTCTTGTGTCCGGTATGCGGGGTCTGACCCGAGGGGCGTCCCGGACCGCGACCACGGCGTGCCGGTGCGGCACGCCGTGGAACCCGACCCGGACGGCCGTACCGGAGCGAGCGGCTCCTTTCGGCCAGGGCTCGGGGGGCCTAGGGGGCCGCCTTGCCGCCGCCCACCACGCTGTCCCGCCACGCCCGGTGCAGCTCCGCGAACGGGCCCGTGCCCCTGATGAGGTCGGCGGGGGTGCCGTCCTCCACGATGCGGCCGTGCTCCATCACCAGGACGCGGTCGGCGATCTCCACCGTCGACAGGCGGTGGGCGATGACGACGGCGGTACGGCCGCGGAGCACCGTGTCCATCGCCCGCTGCACGGCCCGCTCGCCGGGGATGTCCAGCGAGCTGGTGGCCTCGTCCAGGATCAGGACGGCCGGGTCGGCGAGCAGGGCACGGGCGAACGCCACCAGTTGGCGCTGGCCCGCCGAGATGCGCCCGCCGCGCTTGCGTACGTCGGTGTCGTAGCCGTCGGGCAGCGAGGTGATGAAGTCATGGGCGCCGATGGCCTTCGCGGCCCGCTCGATTTCCTCGCGGGTGGCGTCCGGGCGCCCGATCGCGATGTTCTCCGCGACCGTGCCGGAGAACAGGAACGCCTCCTGCGTGACCATCACGACGCCGCGCCGCAGCTCGGTCGTCGCCAGGTCGCGCAGGTCGACGCCGTCGAGCAGGACACGGCCACCGGCGGCGGCCTCTTGGCCGGGCCCGTCAGACGCCTCCGGCGAAGGGTCGTAGAAGCGGGCGAGGAGCTTCGCCAGGGTCGACTTGCCCGCGCCGGTGGACCCGACCACCGCCACGGTCTGCCCGGCCGGCAGCGTCAGGTCGAAGCGCGGCAGCACCTCGCCGCCGGTGCGGTACGCGAAGCGCACGCCGTCGAACTCGACGGTGCGGCCCGGCTGCGCGGAGGCGAGCGGCGGCAGCGGCTTCCCGGTCCCGGGCGCGGGCTCCGGCACCGACGGCGTCTGCGCGAGCAGGCCCGCGATCTTCTCCAGCGAGGCCGCCGCCGACTGGTACGAGTTCAGGAACATCCCGAGCCGGTCGATGGGGTCGTAGAGACGCCGCAGGTAGAGCACGGCCGCGGCGAGCACACCGAGCGCGAGCGTGTCCTGCGCGACGCGGTACGCGCCCCACAGCACGATCCCCGCGACCGCGGTGTTCGCGACGAGCCGTGAGCCCACCACGTACCGGGCCATCTCCAGGAGTGCGTCGCCGTTGACGCGCTCGTGGACGTGGTTGAGCGCCCCGAACTGCTCCTCGTTGGCCCGCTCGCGGCGGAACGCCCGCACCGGGCGGATGCCGTTCATCGTCTCCGTGAACTTCACGATGACGGCGGCCACGGCCGTGGAACGGGCGCGGTACACCCTTCCGGCGCGCCGCTGGTAGAGGCGGATGAGGAGGTACAGGGGCACGAAGGAGGCGACGGCGACCGCGCCTAGGCCGAGGTCGAGCCAGAGCAGCATCACGGAGATGGACACGAACGACAGGACGACCGTGAGGAGTTCCTGGAGTCCCTCGGCGAGCAGTTCCCGCAGCGACTCCACGTCCGTGGTGGAGCGGGAGATCAGCCGCCCCGACGTGTACCGCTCGTGGAAGTCCACGCTGAGCGCCTGCGCGTGCCGGAAGATGCGGCCCCGCAGATCGAGCAGCACGTCCTGGTTGACGCGCGCGGACGCCAGGATGAACGCGTACTGGAAGCCGCCCGCCGCCACCGCGCACCCCAGATAGGCCACGCCGACCGTGATCAGCGGCCCGTGGTCCCCCGCGCGGAACGCGGGCACGGCACGGTCGATGGCGTACGCGACGAGCAGCGGACCCGCCTGGATGACCGCCTGCTGCACCAGCAGGAGCAGGGCGGCCACGGCGACGCGGGCGCGGCGGGGCGCCAGGAGGGAGCGCAGCAGGGCGCCGGTGGCGCCCGGGGGAGCGGGGAGCGAGTCCTGGTCGAAGGCGTCGTCCGTGTCGGGGGCTGTTTGGGGGGTGTGGGGGGCGTCGTTAGGGGTGTGGGGGGTGGTATCGGTGCACTTGCCCGTATCAGCTGGTTTGCCTGTGCTTGCGTCTGTGCCTGTGCCTGTGCCTGTGCCTGTATCTGTGCCTGCGCCTGTACCTGCGCCTGTTCCGGTCGTGCTCATCCTTCCGTTCCCCCAGACATCAGCCATGCGTACTCCGCGTTGTCCCGCAGCAGTTCCTGGTGCGTGCCCACCGCCGCGACGCGGCCCCCGGACAGCAGCGCCACCCGGTCGGCAAGCAGCACCGTCGACGGGCGGTGCGCCACCACCAGGGCCGTGGTGTCCTTCAGGACCCGCCGCAGCGCCGCCTCCACCAGCGCCTCGGTGTGCACGTCAAGGGCCGACAGCGGGTCGTCGAGCACGAGGAAGCGCGGGGTGCCCACGACCGCGCGGGCCAGCGCGAGCCGCTGCCGCTGTCCGCCCGACAGGCTCAGCCCCTGCTCCCCGACCTGGGTGTCGGCGCCCTGCGGCAGGGCGTGCACGAACTCGGCCTGCGCCACCGCGAGCGCCCGGTCCAACGCGTCGACGCCCGCGGTGCCGCCGGAGCCCATGAGGACGTTCTCGCCCACGGAGGCGGAGAACAGCGTCGGCTCCTCGAAGGCCATGGACACCAGCGACCGCACCCGCTCGCGCGGCATCGCCGCGATGTCCTCGCCGTCGAGCGTGATGCGCCCGCCGGTCACCTCGTGCAGCCGGGGCACGAGAGCGGTCAGCGTCGTCTTGCCGCTGCCGGTGGCACCGACGAGTGCCATCGTCTCGCCGGTGCGGATGTGCAGGTCAATGTGCTCCAGGACGGCGGGGGAGTGGTCCGGGGCGTCGGGGTAGCGGAACTGGACGGCGTGGAAGCGGATGCCGTCAACGGGAACCGGGGCCTGTTCGCGGACCGGACCCCGTAGGGGCTCTGCGCCCGGTGCGGCCTCCGCGCCCGGTGCGGCCTCCGCGCCCGGTGCGGGGTCCGTGCTCCGCACGCTCTCCGTGCCATGCTCCGGAGCCGGAGCCGGAGCCGGAGCCGTAGCCGACTCCGCCTCCGGCTCCGCGTCCAGCACCTCGAAGTACCGCTCCGTCGCCGTCGCCGCCTCCTGGCTCATCGCGAGCAGGAAACCGATCGACTCCACCGGCCAGCGCAGCGCCAGCGCCGTGGACAGGAACGCCACCAGCGTGCCCGTCGACAGGTCGCCGTCGGCCACCTGCACCGAGCCGAGGACGAGCGCCGCCCCGATCGCCAGCTCCGGCAGCGTCATGATGACCGCGTAGATCGCGGCGAGCAGCCGGGCCTTGGCCAGTTCCGTGCCGCGCAGCGTGCGGGACAGCTCGCGGAACGCCAGGGCCTGGCTGCGGTGCCGCCCGAAGCCCTTGATGATCCGGATGCCGAGCACGCTCTCCTCGACGACCGTCGTCAGATCGCCGACCTGGTCCTGCGCGCGCCGCGACACCGCGGCGTACCGCCCCTCGAAGTACGCGAGGAAGACCACCATCGGCACCACGGGCGCGAGCAGGACCAGGCCGAGCGTCCACTCCTGGGCGAGCAGGATCGCCATGCCCACGAGGATCGTCGCGCCGTTGACCACCAGGAACGTCAGCGGGAACGCGAGGAACATGCGCAGCAGCATCAGGTCCGTCGTGCCGCGCGAGAGCAACTGGCCCGACGCCCACCGGTCGTGGAACGCGACCGGGACGCGCTGGAGATGGCGGAAGAGATGAGCCCGCATGGCGGCCTCGACACCGGCGAGGGGGCGCGCCACCAGCCAGCGCCGGAACCCGAACAGGAGCGCCTCGGCCACGCCGAGCCCGAGCAGCAGGAGCGCGCCGAGCCAGACGCCCCCGGTGTCCCGGTCGGCCACCGGGCCGTCCACCATCCACTTCAGGACGAGGGGGAACACCAGTCCCGTGCACGACGCCACGATGGCGACGACTCCCGCGGTGAACAGGCGTGTGCGTACGGGACGCACGTACGGCCACAGCCGTCTGAGTGTCCGGACGGCGGACCGGCCGCCGGGTTCCTTGGCAGGTGCATGTGTCGTGGGCATCAGGGGCGAGCCTACGTTTCACCTCTGACAGCGCCCAGTGGGTTTTGGACCGGCCGGGGTCCTCCGCTGGTCCTAGGCCGCCGCCGATGCGCCGCCGCTGGTCCCAGGTCGCCACGGGTGCACCGCCCCCGAGGGCCGCGCGGTGCTGTCACCGGCCGTGGCCTCGCGCCCGGCGGAACGCGTGCGTGCCCCTGGCGACGAACCGCTGAGCACCCGCGAACGGGAAGTGCTCGCGCTCGTCGCCAGGGGCACCTCGAACCGGGGCGCCGCCGAGCAGCTGTCCATCGGCGAAGCCACGGTCAAGACCCATCTCACCGACAACTGTGGCAAGTTGGGCGCCAAGGACCGTGCCGCGGCAGTGGCGACCGCCTACGACCGCGGAATCCCCGGCTGACCGCCCACACGGTCGGCCGAGGCCGGAATCCGGTCCTTACGGCCGTGCCTCCCCCCGGAGTCACGACCTCCCCGCCCTGGGTCCGCACCCGCGCTCCCACCAGCGCGGATGAGTGTGGGGCCCGTTGCGGGGCCCGGTGGGCCCGCCCCTGAGGACGGGCCCCTGCGGGTCAGTGCGCTGTCGTCACGCCTGTTCCCACAGCGCGGGAGTGCTCGGCGGCTCCCAGCCGGGCTGTGCCTGGTGCGGCTGGAGGCAGCGGTAGTTGGTGCCGTCGTAGACGACCGTGTCGCCGGCCGCGTAGACCTTGCCCTCGGCCCAGGTGGTGTTGCCCGGGTTACCGGGGTCCGGGTCCGGGTCCTGGCCGCCGCCCGTGGTCTTCAGCGTCAGCGAGTACTGCTGAAGGAGCGGGTTGATCGGCTGGTGGAACGTCGTGCCACCGGAGCGGCAGTTGCCGGATCCGCCCGAGGTGACGCCCTGCGCCTGGCTGCCCGAGATGTACGAGCCGCCGGAGTCACCGGGCTCCGCGCACACGGTCGTCCGCGTCACACCGCTGATGGTGCCCTCGGGGTAGGTGACGCTGGTGTTGTGCTGCGAGATCGTTCCGCAGTGCCAGCCGGTGGTCGATCCGGAGCGGCAGATCGAGGCGCCCACCGCGGACTGCGTCGAGCCCGCGACGCCCACGCGCTGGCCGCCGGAGCCCTTCACGTACGGGGTGGCGGTCCACTGCGAGTTCGCGGCCACCCAGGCCATGTCCTTGCCCGGGAAGATCGAGCCGCGGAAGGTGCCCTGGGCCTGCTGGTTGACGCCGCGCGTCGTGGTGCCCGCCCGGCCGCAGTGGCCCGCGGTCGCGAAGCCCTGGGTGGCGCCCTGGGTGATGGAGAAGCCGACCGAGCAGCGGCCGCCGCTGCCCATGTAGTACGCCTCGCCGCCCACGATGTCGTAGAACGGACGGGGTCGTTCGGCGGTCTTCTTGATCTTCACGAGGTCCGCGTCGACGCCGGCCGCGGCGACGAACTTGTCGGCCGCGGAGGTCTTCAGGGCGTTCACGACGACCGCGTTGGACTTGACGTCGACGTACCACACGGGTGCGTCGGCCGTCCGGGTGCTCTTGGCGGCCCGGTCCAGCTTGGCCTTCGCCGCGTCGAGCTGGGCCACGGAGTGCCGCACCAGCAGGGCGCGGGCGCCCTCGGCCTCGATGGCCGCGACGTCCCGGGCGTCGGTGGTGGCGACGGTGAGCGAGGCCGAGGTGGCGCCGGTCACCCAGGCGCCGGCGAAGTCACGGCCGAGCGCGGCCTGGAGCGATCCGGCGGCCGCACCCGCGTCCGCCTCGTTGACCAGGCGCGCCTTGGCCTGCGCGGCGGTCAGGCCCAGGTCGCGCTGCATGGCCTGGAGGACCTCGGGCGACGTCTTCGCCACGGCTGCGGTGGCGGCGGCGTCGCGCGGGGAGGGTGTGGGGGAAGCGTCGGACTGCGCGGACGCGGAGCCCGGCAGTCCGGCGAGGACCAGCGCGCCGGCCGCAGCCAGGGCGGCACCGGCCGCCTGGACGCGGCGGCGAGCGGTACAGCTACTACGTTGGTTCGGGGAGGGGTGTCTGTGCTGCATGGGGGTCTCTCCTCGGTGTGGACGGGGAGCGGCGGATCCATGAACGCGGGGAAGCGGGATCCGCTCGTTCTCCGGTCGACCACACCGTAGAAGGGCCAACATGCCGTCAGTAGATGCCAGTTGCCCCCCTGCCGCCGCGTTATGGAACGCGGCCGGGGACCTAAGGATGCTGCTCCGCGGCGGATCCTGGCGCGGCGGTCCCCGGCGCGGCCAGCCACGCCGAGTAGCTCTCGCTCCGCGCGGCCGCCTCGGCGTGCGCGGCCCGCGCGTGGGCGAACACGGCCGCCGCGGTGTCATGGGCGTAGGTCTCCGGATGCCACCCCAGAAGATGCCGCCAGTACAGCGGCGCCCCGGCGAGCGGCCGTGTCACGATCCCCGCGGTCGGCGGAAACGTGGCCCGGCACAACCCCACCGCCCGCCCCACCTGCACCAGATGGACGCAGGACGCGGTGTCGGTCTCGTACACCGAGGCAGGGGTGAAGCCCGCCCGCGCGCACGCGGCGGTGAAGCAGTCCCCGAAGCACCCGTCGCCCGGGACGTCCGTCCACGCCTCGTCGGCCAGGTCGGCCAGCTCGATCTCCGGGGTGTCGGCAAGGCGGTGCCCGGTGGTGAGCATGACGAACACCGGGTCCCGCGCCACCTCGCGCCACACGAGCCGCTCGTTCTCCGGCGGCGTGCTCGCCCCGCACGTGCCGATCAGCGCGAAGTCGAGCCGGGCGTCCGCGACCTGCCCGGCGATGTCCCGCTCGGACCAGGCCGTGTACGTCGACACGGGCCGGTCCGGATGCGCGGCGGCCAGCCGGTCCACCAGGCCGCCGAGCAGCGGCCCGTGCGTGGCGCCGAGCCGGAAGCCGCGCTGGTCCTGCCAGACCCGGTTGAACCGCTCGGCCTCCTCCTGGAGCCCGCTGACCGCGGGCAGCACGATGCGGGCGCGCGCGAGCACGAACTCGCCGAGCGCGGTGGGCCGCACCCCGAACCGGCCGCGTTCGAAGAGCTCCCCGCCCAGGGCCCGCTCGATCCGTTTCAGCTGCGCACTGAGCGCGGGCTGTGCGAGCCCGAGCGCGGTGGCCGCCTTGGTGAGGCTGCCCGCGTCGGCGATCGCGCGGATCGTCCTCAGGTGCCGCAACTCCAGGTCCATGCGGTGAGCTTCGTCCGCGTCCGCGCCACGGGCAATACCTTGGTACGGACCTGAATTATCGTCAAAGAAACGTCAGGCCTCTCTTTCCCCTGGCACCGCACGAAGCAGCAGCACCGACCGCGCGGCCAGGGTCACCGCGGCCCCCGCTGCGAGCAGGGTCTCCGGCGCCCTGCCCTGCTCCTCCAGGGAGGTGTCGACGAGCACTTCGTAGGCCGCGGCCCACGGCCTGCCGGGCAGCACGAAGTCCAGCGGATCCGCCGCGGCGTGCAGCACGGCGAGGAAGCTGTCGTCCGTGACGGGCGCCCCGCGCGCGTCCCGCCCGGGGATGTCGCGGCCGGACAGATACATGCCGAGCGTGGCCGCGGGCGCGTACCAGTCGGCCTCCGTCATCTCCGTGCCCCGCGCCGTGAACCACGCCAGGTCCCGCAGCCCGTCCGCGGAGTGCGCACGGCCGGAGAAGAAGGCCCGGCGCCGCAGCACCGGATGCCGGTGCCGGAGCGCGATCAGCCGGGACGTGAGCGCGAACAGCTCCCGCCACCCCGGTTCGTCGCGCAGCCCCCAGTCGACCCAGCTCACCTCGTTGTCCTGGCAGTAGGCGTTGTTGCTGCCGCGCTGGGTGCGTCCCATCTCGTCGCCCGCGACGAGCATCGGCACGCCGGTGGAGAGCAGCAGCGTGGTCATCAGGTTCCGCAGCTGCCGCCGCCGCAGCGCGCGCACGTCCGCGTCGGCGCTCTCGCCCTCGGCACCGCAGTTCCAGGACCGGTTGTCGTCCGAGCCGTCCCGGTTGCCCTCGCCGTTGGCCTCGTTGTGCTTGCGCTCGTACGAGACCAGGTCGCGCAGCGTGAAGCCGTCGTGGGCCGTCACGAAGTTCACCGACGCGTACGGGCGGCGCCCGCCCCACGCGTACAGGTCGCTCGACCCCGACAGGCGGTAGCCGAGGTCCCGCACATCGGGCAGCGCGCCCCGCCAGAAGTCCCGTACGGCACCCCGGTAGCGGTCGTTCCACTCCGTCCACAGCGGCGGGAACGCCCCCACCTGGTACCCGCCGGAGCCCACGTCCCACGGCTCGGCTATCAGCTTCACGCGGCGCAGGACCGGGTCCTGGGCGATGACCGCGAGGAACGGTGAGAGCATGTCGACGTCGTGGAAGGAGCGCGCGAGCGCCGCTGCCAGGTCGAAGCGGAAGCCGTCCACGCCCATCTCCGACACCCAGTACCGCAGCGAGTCGGTGATCAAGCGGAGGACCTGCGGCTGGACGACGTGCAGGGTGTTGCCGCAGCCCGTGTAGTCGGCGTAGCGCCGGGCGTCGTCCTGGAGGCGGTAGTAGCCGCGGTTGTCGATGCCCTTCAGGGACAGCATCGGCCCCAGCTCGCCCGCTTCCGCCGTGTGGTTGTAGACCACGTCCAGGATCACTTCGATGCCGGCCTCGTGCAGGGCCCGCACCATCCTGCGGAACTCGCCGACCTGCTGGCCGCGGGTGCCGGACGCCGCGTACGCCGCGTGCGGGGCGAAGTAGCCGATCGAGTTGTAGCCCCAGTAGTTCCTGAGGCCCCGCCGCAGCAGATGGTCCTCGTGGGCGAACTGGTGCACGGGAAGGAGTTCGACGGCCGTCACGCCGAGCCGTACCAGATGCTCCACGGCCGCCGGGTGCGCGAGCCCCGCGTAGGTGCCGCGCAGCTCCTCAGGGACCCCGGGGTGCAGCTTGGTGAAGCCGCGGACATGCACCTCGTAGATGACGGAGTCCGCCCACGGGGTCTTCGGGCGCCGGTCCTCGCACCACTCGTCGTCCGGGGCGTCGTCGTGCACCACGACGCCCTTGGGTACGTACGGGGCCGAGTCGCGGTCGTCGCGCACGGTGTCGGCGACGTGCTGCTGCGGCCAGTCCCGCACATGGCCGTACACCTCGGGCGGCAGCGCGCCGTAGTCGTCGCCCGCGCCCGCGTCGACCGCGCGGGCGTACGGGTCGAGCAGCAGCTTGGCCGGGTTGAAGCGGGCGCCGGTCCACGGGTCCCAGCGGCCGTGCACCCGGAAGCCGTACCGCTGCCCCGGCAGCACCCCGGGCACGAAGCCGTGCCAGATCTCGTGGGTCAGTTCGGTCAGCGGACACCGGGTCTCGACGGTGCGGCCACCGGAGCGGCCCCCGTTCCCCGGGCCTCCGAAGGGCCTCTGTCCGCCGAAGGACCCCGGGCGGCCGTCGCTTCCCGGGCGGCCGCGGCCCGCGTCGTCGTCGGGGTCGTCGAACAGGCACAGTTCGACGGCCTCCGCGCCCCCCGCCCACAGCGCGAAGTTGGTGCCCGCCACCCCGTCGGGCCCCACCCGGAACCGGGCGCCCAGGGGCGTCGGCGTCCCCGGCCACACCGTCCGCGCGGGGGCCTTGCGCGTGTCGGGGCCACCGTTGTGCGCCCCGGACGCGGCCCGAGGGCCGTCCGGCCGGTCGCGGCCACGGGTTCGTGCTCCTTGCACTGCCTCCTGATCGGCTGCGCTCGACACCGTTCAGCCTCCCGCGGCTCGGGCCGGTGGACGCACGGCAGGAGAGCGCGCGGCGTCCCGGCCGCGGCCGCCCGCACGGCGTCCTTCTGTCTGTTCTGCCCACCCGGTGCGTCGCACTCACGTTTCCCCGGGCGGGCACGGTCGTTGGGACCCACGTGAGACAGGCAACGAGGCGCGCTCGGCGCGCAGGAGCCGCGCTGGCCGCAGCGGTGGCATGGGCAGGACTGACGCTCGGGGCCGCGGGGTGCACCGGCACGGAGTTCGACGGGCTCCTCGGCAAGCCGCCGAGGCCCGCCGACGCGATCCGGGTCACGCCCGGCGACGGCGACAAGAACGTGCGCGCACACGAGCGCCTCGAGGTGCGGGTGCCGGCCGGGCGCCTGGAGTCCGTACGGGTGGTGCGGTCCCAGGACGCCCGGGAGACCCAGGTGCCGGGGCGCATCGGCGAGGACGGCACCACCTGGCGCCCGCTGACCCGCGGGCCGCTGGCGCTCGCCGCGAAGTACACCGTGGACGCGGTCGCGCTCGACGGCCACGGCCGGCGCACGGCACGGCACACGACCTTCACCACGTTCGTCCCCGACGAGCGCTTCGTCGCGTACGTGGCTCCGGAGAACAGGTCCACGGTCGGCACCGGCATGATCGTCTCACTGGAGTTCAACCGTGAGGTCGCCGACAGGAAGGCCGTCGAGCGCGCGGTGCGCGTCACGGCGAGGCCGGGCGTCGAGATCCGCCCGCACTGGTTCGGCTCGACCCGCCTCGACTTCCGCCCCGAGAAGTACTGGAAGCCGGGCACCGAGGTCACCGTCGACCTCGGCCTGCGGGACGTGCGGGCCGCGCCCGGCGTCTACGGCCTCCAGGACAAGACCATCTCCTTCACCGTCGGCCGCAGCCAGGTCAGCCTGGTCGACGCCGCCGAGCACACCATGGAGGTGCGCCGCGACGGCGAGCTGATCTCGACCGTGCCGATCACCGCGGGGGCTCCTGGGACGACGACGTACAACGGCAAGATGGTCGTCACCGAGATGCTGGAAGTGACCCGCATGAACAGCCGCACCGTCGGCTTCGGCGGCGAGTACGACATCCCCGACGTGCCGCACGCGATGCGCCTCACCACCTCCGGCACCTTCCTGCACGGCAACTACTGGGCGCCGGACGCCCCCGGGAAGACGAACGTGAGCCACGGCTGTGTGGGCCTGCGCGACGTCAAGGGCGGCAGCCCGAGGACACCGGCGGGCTGGTTCTTCGACCGCTCCCTGATCGGCGACGTCGTCGAGGTCGTCCGCAGCAAGGACAAGAAGGTCGCTCCCGACAACGGCCTCGGCGGCTGGAACATGGCTTGGGAGGAGTGGAGGACGGGAAAGAAGGCCGGAAAGAAAGCGGCTAAAGCCGTAGAAAGGGAAAAGGGCGACAAGAGGCCTCGCGCGAACCGCCCCTGAAGGCCACGGGCCTGCCCCATGAACACAGTTGGAACGGAACGGTGACATTGGCGGGGAGTCATCGCTCCGGGCCCTGTGGTTATCTAGCGCAGTGCGCGAGTCGGCTTGTTTTCGGCCACCGCGCCGGGGCACTGGAGTGCGGGCCTCAGCGGGCCGTGCGAGGGGAGAAAGATCTTGAACGGGCGACCGATATCGGGGGCGTCGGCCCACGCGCGCAAGCGCGGGCGGCGGCGGGGCGCCAGAACACTGCTCGCGGCGGCGTCCGGGGCGACGCTGCTGTTCGTGGCCGCGTGCGGCGGTGGTGGGAGCGACGGAGACGGCAGTGGGGACAAGGGCGGGGCGGACGCCAACAAGCCCTCGCGGGCCGTCGTCACCATCGCCCCGAAGGACGGCACCAAGGCCGTGGCGACCAGTGGCGCGCTGCGGATATCCGCCGCCAAGGGCAAGCTGACCGAGGTGACGGTGAAGGGCCCGAAGGGCAGGACCGTACCCGGAAAGATCACTTCCGGTGGCGCGAAATGGACGCCCGAGCAGCATCTCGCCGCCGGCACGGAGTACAAGGTCCACGCGATCGCCAAGGACTCCGAGGGCCGCACCTCCGCCAAGGACTCGACGTTCACCACACTGGTGCCGAAGAACACCTTCGTCGGCCAGTTCACGCCGGAGGACGGCACGAAGGTCGGCGTCGGAATGCCGTTCTCCGTGCGCTTCACCCGCGGCATCACCGCCCCGCGCGCCGTGGAGAAGGCGATCCGCGTCACGACCGAGCCTTCCGTGCCCGTCGAGGGCCACTGGTTCGGCAACGACCGTCTGGACTTCCGCCCGGAGAAGTACTGGAAGCCCGGCACCAAGGTCACCGTGGAGCTCGACCTCGACGGCGTCGAGGGCCGTCCGGGCGTCTACGGCAAGCAGGCCAAGACCATCAGCTTCGAGATCGGCCGCAGCCAGGTCTCCACCGTCGACGTCAAGACCAAGAAGATGACCGTCGTGCGCGACGGCAAGGTCCTGAAGAAGATCCCCGTCACCACCGGCAAGCCCGGCTACGAGACCTGGAACGGCCAGATGGTCATCAGCGAGCGTCTGGAGGTGACCCGGATGAACGGCGAGACCGTGGGCTACGGCGGCGAGTACGACATCAAGGACGTGCCGCACGCCCAGCGCCTGTCGACGTCCGGCACGTTCATCCACGGCAACTACTGGGGCGGCGGCGCGTTCGGCAACTACAACGCCTCGCACGGCTGCATAGGCCTCCAGGACGTCCGCGGCGGCTACGACAAGAAGGTCCCGTCCGCCTGGTTCTTCGACCGCTCGATGGTCGGTGACGTCGTCGTGGTGAAGAACTCCGACGACAAGACCATCGCCCCGGACAACGGCTACAGCGGCTGGAACATGTCCTGGGACGAGTGGAAGGCGTAACGATCCGCAGCACCGCGGTGCACCGCACGGCACTGCGCCGCAGCGCACTCCGCTGCACCGCACCGCACCGCATGGCACGGCCCGGCGCACTGTGACGCAGTGCACCGGGCCGTTTCGCGTGAACGCCCGCTAACGTGCCCGCATGACAACTGTGCATCTCGAAGTCGCCGACGGCGTCGGCACGATCCGCCTCGACCGCCCGCCCATGAACGCCCTGGACATCGAGCTCCAGGACCGCCTCAAGGACCTCGCCGCCGAAGTGACCGACCGCGACGACGTGCGCGCCGTCGTGCTCTGGGGCGGCGAGAAGGTGTTCGCGGCCGGTGCGGACATCAAGGAGATGCAGGCCATGGACCACACGGCGATGGTCGTGCGGTCGCGGGCGCTGCAGGACGCCTTCACCGCCGTCGCCCGCGTCCCCAAGCCGGTCGTGGCCGCCGTCACCGGCTACGCGCTCGGCGGCGGCTGCGAACTGGCGCTGTGCGCCGACTTCCGCATCGCCGCCGACGACGCCAAGCTCGGCCAGCCCGAGATCCTGCTCGGCCTGATCCCGGGAGCGGGCGGCACCCAGCGCCTGCCACGCCTGGTCGGCCCCGCCAAGGCCAAGGACCTCATCTTCACGGGCCGGATGGTGAAGGCCGACGAGGCGCTCGCCATCGGCCTCGTGGACCGTGTGGTGCCCGCCGCCGAGGTGTACGAGCAGGCCCACGCCTGGGCCGCCCGCCTCGCCAAGGGCCCGGCGCTCGCGCTGCGCGCCGCCAAGGAGGCGGTGGACGCGGGTCTGGAGGCGGACATCGACACCGGCCTCGCGGTCGAACGCACGTGGTTCGCAGGCCTGTTCGCAACCGAGGACCGTGAGCGGGGTATGCGCAGCTTCGTGGAGGAGGGGCCTGGCAAGGCGAAGTTCCGCTGATTTCCGGACAGTTGAAAGGCCGTCAGCCAAAGTGTCCCTCGAAGGGGCGGATTATGGCGGCCTTAAGAGAACCTTAAGGCGAGCCGGTCCCGACCGCTCTGTGATCACCTGTGAGCGTGTAGTCACCGCAGGTGGGAGGGGGTGTGACGGAGACCGAACTGCCGTAGGCATATGCCTGTCGAGCCCCCCGGAACGGTAGCTTCCGGGGGGCTTATTCCGTCGGAACGGCCCCAACGCCCCCGCGGTGCGGCCATCATGGGGGGCATGGCGGGGCAGGAGGGTGTCGAACAGCCGCGGAAACGCACGGGTGCGACCGCGGCGCGCTGGTCTCCGGCGGTGGAGGACGAACACGCCCTGAAGGCCCTGGAGTTGTTCGGCAACCCGACCGACGCCGAAGTGCCGCTGCCCTCGCGCCCCGAGTCCGCGGCCATCGCCCGCCGGCTCGCGCAGGTGGTCGTCCTGCGCCACTGGGGCCTCACGCCCAAGCTCACCGAGGACGTCGTGCTCCTGGTGTCCGAGCTCGTCGGCAATGCCGTGCGGCACACCGGGGCCCGGGTCTTCGGCCTCAGGATGCTGCGGCGGCGCGGCTGGCTCAGGGTCGAGGTGCGCGACCCCTCCCGCGGGCTGCCGTGCCTGATGCCCGTCCACGAGCTCGACGTCAGCGGCCGCGGCCTCTTCCTCGTCGACAAGCTCGCCGACCGCTGGGGCGTGGACCTGCTGCCGCGCGGCAAGACGACGTGGTTCGAGATGCGGATCCACGACCGCTGACACCCGCCGGGTACGCGAAAGCCCCCGGGGCCGTGGGTGCGGCGCTGTCGGGGGCCTTCGAGCGGGGCCATGGACGAAAGGGGTGTGGTCCACGGCCGCAAGGACGACCGAGCCCGGGTCAATGGGGGTCGCTGCTTTCGACTATGGCAGACAGGGGTCACCGATCCAAAAGTCCCGAGTCGGTCATTTATGGGCATAACCTTACACCTTAGAGGTGAATCCTTGGTGAGATAGAGCACTCACCTTGTAAACGATGGCTAAACAGCGGCTGTGTGGCGCCATAGAGAAGGTTTGGTCACCCTTACTTGGTCCAGTCCAGCCGACCCGCAACCATCCCTGAACAGGTCAATCAGCAGCTTTCCGAGCAAACCGCCATTAAATGGTCCGCGTGACTGAGCGCGCAGACGGCACCGACCGCCGAGCGGCCCTGCGGACGGCGGCCGCCCTCGCCGCCGTCGCGGGCGCGGCGGCCGCGGGCTGCACCCCGAAGGCGGCCTCCCCCCGCCCCGCCACCGCCCGCGAACCCACCGGCTCCCCGGCCACCCGCGGCCCCGCCCCCGGCCCCCGCGGCTTCCCCGGCCTGCCGGTGCAGATCTCCCACAGCCCCCGCGGCCGCCCCGAGGTCGCGCTCACCTTCCACGGGCAGGGCGATCCCGCCACCGCGCACACCCTGCTCGCCGAGGCCGAACGCGCGGGGGCCCGGGTGACCGTCCTCGCCGTCGGCAGCTGGCTCGACGCCCACCCGCGCCTCGCCCGCCGCGTCCTCGACGGCGGCCACGACCTCGGCAACCACACCCTGAACCACCGCGACATCAACGCGCTGCCCGAGGCGGCGGCGTACGCGGAGATCACCGGCTGCGCGGACCGGCTCCGGCGGCTCACCGGGGGCATCGGCAACTGGTTCCGGCCCTCGCGGGCCCGCCGCGCCAGCCCGCTCGTCGCCCGGCTCGCGCGCCGCGCCGGCTATCCGCACGTCCTGTCGTACGACGTCGACTCCCTGGACTTCACCTCGCCCGGCGCCCCGGCCGTCGTACGCGCCGTCGCCGCCGGAGCCCGCGCAGGCTCCGTGGTGAGCCTGCACTTCGGGTACGCGGACACCGTCGCCGCGCTGCCCGCCGTCCTCGACGACCTCCACCGCCGCGGCCTGCGCGCCGTCACGACCACGGAGCTGCTGACCTGATGTCCACCCGCACCCGCACCCGTATCCGTCCCCGCACCCGATCCCGTATCCGCACCCGATCCCGTGTCCGCCCTGGTATCTCCCCGAGCGGGCGGACCGCCGCGCTCCTCGCCGCCGGGGCCGCCGTCGCCGCGCTGCTCGCCGGCTGCGGCACCGAGCCCGGCGACCGGCAGAACAAGGCCCTCGCCACCAAGGTCCCGCCGGCGCCCGCCGAGCCCGAGCCCGTCAAGGGCCTGCCCGGCATGCCGCCCGTCCTCGACCCCAAGGACGTCTACGCCGCCGACCGGCCGAACAAGCTCTCCCCGGTGGTCAAGGACTTCCCCTCCCGGGTCTACGTCCCCAACACCAACTCCAACACGGTGTCGGTGATCGACCCCAAGACGTACGAAGTGATCGACACGATCAAGGTCGGCGTCCAGCCCCAGCACGTCGTGCCCTCCTGGGACCTGAAGACGCTGTGGGTCAACAACAACCGCGGCCACACGCTCACACCCATCGACCCGAGGAGCGGCAAGGCGGGCAAGCCCGTGGAGGTGCACGACCCGTACAACCTCTACTTCACACCCAACGGCAAGTACGCGGTCGTGATGGCCTCGCTCGACCGCGAGCTGGTCTTCCGCGACCCGCACACCATGAAGCGCGTCAAGACCGAACCGGTGAGCTGCTACGGCGTCAATCACGCCGACTTCTCCCTCGACGGCCGCTACTTCATCGTCTCCTGCGAGTTCTCCGGCGAGCTCCTCAAGGTCGACACCGAGAAGATGAAGGTCGTCGGGCAGCAGAAGCTGCCCTTCAAGGGCGCCATGCCGCAGGACGTGAAGGTCTCCCCGGACGGCAAGCGGTTCTACGTCGCCGACATGATGGCCGACGGCATGTGGGTCCTGGACGGCGACTCCTTCGGCAAGCCGAAGCTGCTGCCCACCGGCAAGGGCTGCCACGGCCTGTACGTCGGCAGGGACTCGCGCGAGATGTACGTCTCCAACCGCGGCGAGGGCACCGTGTCGGTCTTCGACTTCACCAGGAACAAGCTGACCAAGAAGTGGCACCTGCCCGACGGCGGCAGCCCCGACATGGGCGGCGTCTCCGCCGACGGCAAGATCCTCTGGCTGTCCGGCCGCTACGACTCCGAGGTGTACGCGATCGACACCCGCACCGGCGTCCAGCTCGCCCGCGTCCCCGTCGGCGGCGGCCCCCACGGCCTCGCGGTCTACCCCCAGCCGGGCCGCTACTCCCTCGGGCACACCGGCATCTTCCGCTAGGGCCTCCCCGGATCCGCTGGCCAAGGCCGTACTCCCTGCATTCGGCCGGGAGGGCGGCCGTTACCCTGGCCCCCGTCAATACTGCACAAAGAAGGGGCGGACCCGGTGGCGGACATCGAAGAGGCACGCAAGGCGTTCGAGCGGTTCGACGCGGACGGCGACGGATTCATCACGGCGGCCGAGTACAAGACGGCCATGGCGCAGATGGGGGACTGGAACGTCACCGAGTCGGTCGCCGAGGCCATCATCAAGTCCAAGGACGCGAACGGCGACAAGCTGCTCTCCTTCGACGAGTTCTGGGCGAGCCTGAACAAGTAGCCCGCGCGCGCGGCCCGGTGGGACCGGTCCGCGTCGGCAGAAGGGGCCGCCCCCGGCACGGGGACCGGCCCCTTCCGCATGACCCACGCCGTGCCGCCAGCCGCGCCCCGCGGACCGCACGCTCCAGCGACCGCCGTGGCGCTCCACGCGTACCGGGTGGGAGCGTGGGGTGCGGGCGGGCGCCGAGCAGCCCGAGCAGGGTGGACTTGCCCGTGCCGTTGGCGCCGACATCGTCCTGGACGAAACGGTTCGACACGGCCGCGTGCTGGTACTGCCGCATGCCGGTAGGTGACGCGAAGAGGTTCGCATCGTTGATCGATGTATGGATACCTGTTCTGCAAGTGGAGACGGCTGTGCGTGTGATCGGACGTCGGACCGATATCCCTTGACGCGAAAGTTGTGCCCCGCGCACTACGCGCAGTCCCGAAGGGGGAAGCCGCTGACGCTCATTGGCGCTCGCGCCTCCAAGCGACGTGAGCACTCGCCGTGTTCGTTCGGCGGCTGCGAGCGGACTGTCTCCGCCAAAGGGCTGTGCAGGGCCCACTGCGGCCAGAAGAGCGCGGGCCGCCCGCTGACCCCTGTGCGGCGCAAGCGGGGCAGCCAGGACTACCAGGCAATGCTGCGGAGCGGGGTCGTGGAATGTCTCGGGTGCGGGGAGAGCAAGCCCGTCTCGGCCTACTCGCCCCTCAATCGTGCCGGAGGATTGCGCCCATACTGCAAGCTGTGCAACTCCGAGCGGGTGCGCCTTGCTCAGTACAACTTGACGAAGGATTTCCTCGACCGGCTGCTCGGCCGTCAGGAAGGACGGTGTGCGATATGCGGTACCGTCCCGAGCGCCGGGCATCGGCCCCTGCACATCGACCATGACCATGGCTGCTGCGCAGGTGCGCGTTGCTGCGGAGCATGCGTGCGGGGCCTGGTCTGCTCGAACTGCAACGCCTACGGCCTTGCCTGGTACGAGGCGCTGCCGACCGAGCTGCGTACATTCGACCTGCTGAACGACTACCTCGCTGATCCGCCGGCCCAGCGCCTCCGAAGAGAGCCCGCATGAAGCCGGCGGAAGGTGTCAGTCGATCGTGGCCCAGCCCCGCAGCGCGTCCTTGCTCGCGAAATCCGCCACGTTCTTGTCCAGCGGTGTCGACGTGTACTGGTGGATGCGCCACTTCGCCTTGATACGGGGCTTGCCCGACGTCACGTAGTCGGCGATCCAGAGACCGTCGCCCGCGTAGGAAGTCGTGTCTCTGTTCAGCCAGAAGTCGCGGTTCGTGTACAAGAGCACGCGGTGCTTCGGTCGCAGCCGCTTCACCTCCCGGATGAAGCGGTCCTTCTCGCTGTTGCTCGCCGCCGTGTGGTCCCCCGTCCACTCCCAGTCGACGGCCAGGAGGTCGCCCTTCTTCTCCGGGGCCTTGGCGACGAAGTACTCGGCCTGGGCGGTGATGTTGCCGGGCCACAGGAAGTGGTAGTAGCCGACGACGCAGCCGCCGTCGCGGGCGATCTTGGTCTGGGCGGTCAGGCGGGGGTTGATGTAGGAGCGGCCCTCCGTGGCCTTTATGAAGACGAAGGACTGCCCGTCGGTGTCGAACGTCGACTGGTAGGAGCTGACGTCGATGCCACGCAGCATGGAGCCTCCAGAGGTGGGGGGAGTGACCGGGCGCCGCGGTGGGGGTGGCCGGAGTCGGCGCGCGGTGGGTGAACGGTGAAAGGTTGACGTGTTGATGCCCCGGGAGGGTGTGGTTCCACCCTCGTACTGGCGTCCAGGCTGTTGGGAGCGGGGATTCGGGGGCCATTCGGGTGGTGGGGGCCGGGTCAAACGGCGGTGGCGGGGCCGAGAGAGGCATTTGGGGCTGGGGGTGCTCAACCTGCCTGAGGTGAGGGGGAGTTGTGCGCGGGGGTTGATTTGCCGGGCCGCTCGCTGTACTCGGTAGTAGCGCACCGCTCCCGGCCCCCCCGCACTCCCCTCACACCCCCAGGGACCCCCACATGCCCTTGACCCGCCGTGCCTTCCTCGCCTCCGCCGCCGCAGCGACGGCCTCCGTCGGCCTCGCCGCGCCGCCCGCCTCGGCTGCGGGTCGCACCAACCGCGTCATCGGCGTGCAGAACTGGATGGCGGGGATCGACGCCGCCACCCCGCTGCAACGCCTGACCATTCCCGGTACCCACGACTCCGGCGCCCGCTTCGGCGGCTGGTGGGTGGAGTGCCAGAACGCGACGCTGGCGCAGCAACTCGGCTCCGGCATACGGTTCCTGGACATCCGGTGCCGGGCCTTCGAAGGCTCGTTCACCATCCATCACGGCGCGTTCTACCAGAATCTCAATTTCGACGACGTCCTGCGCGCCTGCCGGGACTTCCTCGGCGCGCAGCCCACGGAGACCGTGCTCATGCGGGTCAAGCAGGAGTACTCGGAGGTGGGCGACGCCGCCTTCCGGGCGGTCTTCGACGACTACCTGGACCGGCGCGGGTGGCGCTCCCTCTTCCACATCGGGACGGCCTGGCCGCGCCTCGGCGACGTACGCGGGAAAGTCGTGCTCATCGCCGACAACGGCGGTCTGCCCGGTGGCATCCGGTGGGGCGACAGCGGTGTCTTCGACCTCCAGGACGACTGGAACGCGGCGCCCACCGCCAAGTACCCGAAGATCGAGGCGCACTTCCGGAAGGCCGCGGGCAGCCCCGGCAAGCAGTACGTCAACTTCGTGAGCACCGCGGCCGGGCTGCCGCCCCGATGGAACGCCGACGACCTCAACCCGCGCGTGCACACGCTCCTGGAGAGCGCGGAGGGACGCGGCTGGCGCGGGCTCGGGATCGTACCGATGGACTACCCCGACACCCGCGCCGGCCTCGTGGAGACGCTGATCGCCCGCAATCCGTGAGACGGAGCCGCGGCAGAGGACGGAGCCGCAGCGGAGGACGGCCCGGAGGGCGTGTACGGCCCGGAGGGAGTACGGCGCGGACGGTGTTCACGGCCCGGACGGTGTGTACGGCGCGGAAGCGCTCAGCACTCGATGATGTTCACCGCGAGCCCGCCCCGCGCCGTCTCCTTGTACTTCACGTATGTGTGGTCGGTTATTGATCATGGGATTGACCTGCGCTTTTGGCCTGCTCAGGCTTGCCTTGAAGCGCGTCAGGGACTTCTTGGGTGACTTCTTGTCGAGGGCTGACTGCAACGTATTCCATGCGGCGGGAGACGTCTGCGGGATTGGGCAGTTGCTGCTCCAGCGGCATGCGATGGCTTCGGTGAGCCCCGCACTCGTAATGCGTAGGTGTCGGGTTCGAATCCCGAAGGCGGCTTCAAGGTTAACCGCTGTGCATGTAACGCGCAGGTCAGAGTTTCGCTCTGTGGGCTCAGTGAGGTGCACCAGCTCCCTGCGCTACACCTCGACGTCAGTGATCTTCACGTCGCCTTGCTGTGCCCATCGCTCCAGGGCGGGGCGCGATTCGTGAGACCAGTAGCGTCGGCGCAATTCGCCCTCTGGGGAGAACTGCAGGATTTCGGCACGGCCGAACGCCTGGGCAAGACCGGAGCCCAACCTGTGGGCGGCGGCGACAAGTTCAGGGCCACCGGCGGCCATGTCGTCCACATCGGAAACGGTGACAGCCGGCACGGCTCTGGTCAGGACCCGGGCCCCGAGAGGCTCGGGGAAGCGCCGTGGTGACGGTAGTGCACGAGCCGGGCGGGACGCTCCGCCGCCACCGGCTGAACCATCGCCCGCAGAAAGACGTTGCCACCGGCTGCCGCGCGATCACGCGCATGGCGCGCGAGGTACTGGAGACCACTGAGCAGGCCGTCGGCCAGATGCTCGTCGCCGATGTCGACCTGGGGTGAGTTACCTCGATCTGTGCGGCCGACGATGGCCGCGAAGGCGCCTGCTCCTGTCGCGTGCTGATGGCATGCCAACCACTGGCGGGCGGCTTGTCGAGGACTTTCTTCGCGGCGCGCTCGCCGCGGTCAGTGCGGCTGGCCTGGCCGGCGGCGTCCTCGTACTCGCGAGACGCGGGCTTGATCTGCTCTACCGGGGGATGGGTTCAGAACTGGAGTCCTGCCCGACGGAGCCCCGCCCAGCCCGCCGCCGGGCCTTCCTGGGGCCTGATGAGGACGGAAGGACAGGGAAGCACCGGGAGTGATCACCAAACCCCCGGGCGCCCCAATGCCTGGAGCGCTTCAGTCCGGTTTCGATGATCCTGCGCGGGCCAACCGGCTGCCGGGCCATTTCCTGCTTCAGGGCGTGTTTTCTCAGACTCAGTGAGTGTCGGGCTCCGGGTCCGGCAGGGGGAGTTCGTCGAGGTCGAGGGTGAAGGTGCGGCCGTCGGCCAGGGGGATGGGGAGCTTGCCTGTGCCGTATGCGCGGGTGTGGGCGGTGCCGTAGCCGCTGGATGTGGGTTCGGTGTGCAGGACGACTTCCCGGGCGTAGGGATCCACGACGAGGTAGACGGGGATGCCGTACCGGCCGTACTTCGCGGTGCAGTCGTCGTAATCCTTGCGTGCCGATGACGTGGAGACGACCTCCGAGACCAAAAGGACGTCCTCGAAGCTGTAGCGCTTGCCCTCCTTGCGCGCGTCCTCGCGCAGAATGGCCAGGTCGGGGGCGGAGTTCTCGTCGGCGGGGAAGTCGATGTAGACGTCCGAGGTGACCTTCGCATGACGGCCGAGGGCGAGAGAGTCGATCTGCATCGACCTGATTGTGCTTGAGTGCTCTTCACTCTGCGGGGTCATGATGATCTTTCCGTCGGCGCCGAAGAACACCACGTATCCCGCGGGGAACTCGGTGTGCGTGATCGCGTCGACACTCATGGACGGTGCTCCTTCCCGTGTGCCGTCATGATACGGCGGACAGCGTCGCCACACGGGTGGACTTCCGTGACGCGCGCACTGTAGGGGGAACCGGTTCGCACGAGCGGCCGCCGTGACGTGGGGCGTGAGATCGGCCCGTAGATATTCAGACGCAACAGCCGGCGTCCGGTACGACGCATGTGGTTTGACCTGGCACAACGGCCTCTGGCGGCATCAGTCGTCACCAGGGCCGGGCAGGCTGGATGGGCACCAGGTCCGCCGCTGTCCCGCCTGGGCCCGCCGGTTCACCCTCGCGATGCCGGCCCCACGCATTCCTCTATCTCCCTCTCCGTGACCAAGTGCGCCAGATAGGAAGGGGAGAGCAGGGCCTGCCGCGCCTGCGCCGTCGTGAATGTGGGGGGAGTGGCCGGTCTGCCGCTGTTGCAAGCGCGGGTTTTCCGCAGAGTTCATGTATCGAATGGCACCCCTTGAGCGGGGTAAGGGGATCGATTTGATACATCAGCTGGTGGGTGATCGGCACATCCGGCGTTGATCACGTGCCGCGAACCTGCAGGTCAAAAGCCCCTTCCAGGGGGATGTCTTAGGGGTTCCCCAGGGACTCTCCGCCGCGTGAACAGGGAAGGCCCTGACAGCGCTGAAAGATGGAAACGCGCTGGTCAGGGCCTAGAACCTCAGCATTCGATGATGTTCACCGCGAGCCCGCCCCGCGCCGTCTCCTTGTACTTCACGCTCATGTCGGCGCCGGTCTCCTTCATGGTCTTGATGACCTTGTCCAGGGACACCTTGTGGCTGCCGTCGCCGCGCATGGCCATCTTCGCGGCGGTCACGGCCTTCACCGCGGCCATGCCGTTGCGCTCGATGCAGGGGATCTGCACGAGCCCGCCGACCGGGTCGCAGGTGAGGCCGAGGTTGTGTTCCATGCCGATCTCGGCGGCGTTCTCGACCTTCTCGGGGGAGCCGCCGAGGACCTCGGCGAGGGCGCCGGACGCCATGGAGCAGGCGGAGCCGACCTCGCCCTGGCAGCCGACCTCGGCGCCGGAGATGGAGGCGTTCTCCTTGAAGAGCATGCCGATGGCTCCGGCGGCGAGGAGGAAGCGGACCACGCCGTCCTCGTCGGCACCGGGCACGAAGTTCATGTAGTAGTGCAGGACGGCGGGGATGATCCCGGCGGCGCCGTTGGTGGGCGCGGTGACGACCCGGCCGCCCGCCGCGTTCTCCTCGTTCACGGCCATCGCGTAGAGGGTGATCCACTCCATGGCGCGGGCCTGGGGGTCGCCCTCGGCGCGCAGCTGCCGGGCGGAGTTCGCGGCCCTGCGGCGCACCTTCAGGCCGCCGGGCAGGATGCCCTCGCGGGACATGCCGCGGGACACGCAGGCCTGCATGACCCGCCAGATGTCCAGGAGGCCCTCGCGGATCTCCTCCTCGGTGCGCCAGGCCTTCTCGTTCTCCAGCATCAGGGCGGAGATCGACAGGCCGGTCTCGGAGGCGAGGCGCAGCAGCTCGTCGCCGGTGCGGAAGGGGTACTTCAGGACGGTGTCGTCGGGGACGATCGG
This sequence comes from Streptomyces typhae, assembly GCF_009755605.1. Taxonomy (GTDB): domain Bacteria; phylum Actinomycetota; class Actinomycetes; order Streptomycetales; family Streptomycetaceae; genus Streptomyces; species Streptomyces typhae. The sequence goes on along the minus strand of NZ_WPNZ01000027.1, from coordinate 98,249 downwards.
GTCCTCGCCCGCGACCGCGTCCTCGTCGACGACGAAGCCGCCGCCCACCGAGTAGTACGTCTTCTCCAGGACGAGCGCGCCGTCGGTGTCGTACGCGGCGACCGTCATGCCGTTGGCGTGGTACGGCAGGGCCTTGCGGCGGTGCAGGACCAGGTCGTCGTCGAAGGCGAAGGGGATGTCGTGCATGCCGAGGACGTTCAGGCGGCCGGAGGACTTGATCTCCTCGACGCGGTCGTCGGCCTTCTCGACGTCGACCGTGCGGGGGGACTCGCCCTCCAGGCCGAGCAGGACGGCCTTGGGCGTGCCGTGGCCGTGCCCGGTGGCTCCGAGGGAGCCGTAGAGCTCGGCGCGTATCGAGGCGGTGTGGGCCAGCAGGCCCTCGTTCTTGAGGCGGCGGGCGAACATCCGCGCCGCGCGCATCGGACCGACCGTGTGGGAGCTGGACGGGCCGATGCCGATCGAGAACAGGTCGAAGACCGAGATGGCCACGAGAGAACTCCAATGGTGGGTGGTAGACGCCGTTGTCCGCCGGGTGGTGCGGGGCAGTGCTGCGTGCTGGGCGGTTCCGTGTGCGGGGCACGTGGTGCGTGCCACGTGGTGCGGGGCACCGCGCGCACTGTCCTGTGTCCAGTGTGCGTGGTGCCCCGGAAGTTCGTACCAACTAAAGCGTACGAAACTACTTCAGGCCGGGGTACAGCGGGTGCTTGTCGGCCAGAGCGGACACCCGGGTCTTGAGGGACTCCGCGTCGAAGCCGGGCTTGAGGGCCTCGGCGATGATGTCGGCGACCTCGCGGAAGTCCTCGGCCTGGAAGCCGCGGGTGGCGAGGGCCGGGGTGCCGATGCGCAGGCCGGAGGTGACCATCGGGGGCCGCGGGTCGTTCGGGACGGCGTTGCGGTTGACCGTGATGCCGACCTCGTGCAGGCGGTCCTCGGCCTGCTGGCCGTCGAGCTCGCTGTCGCGCAGGTCGACGAGGACCAGGTGCACGTCGGTGCCGCCGGACAGGACGGAGACGCCGTGCTCCTTGACGTCGTCCTGGACCAGGCGCTCGGCCAGGATGCGGGCGCCGTCCAGGGTGCGCTCCTGTCGCTCCTTGAAGTCGTCGGAGGCGGCGACCTTGAAGGACACGGCCTTGGCCGCGATCACGTGCTCCAGCGGGCCGCCCTGCTGACCGGGGAAGACCGCGGAGTTGATCTTCTTGGCGAGCTCCTGCGTGGACAGGATCACGCCGCCGCGGGGGCCGCCGAGGGTCTTGTGCGTGGTGGTGGTGACCACGTGCGCGTGCGGGACGGGGGAGGGGTGCAGGCCCGCGGCCACGAGGCCCGCGAAGTGCGCCATGTCCACCATCAGGTACGCGCCGACCTCGTCCGCGACCCGGCGGAAGGCGGCGAAGTCCAGCCGGCGCGGATACGCCGACCAGCCCGCGACGATCAGCTTCGGCTTGGCCTCCTTGGCGAGGCGCTCGACCTCGGCCATGTCGACCTGACCGGTCTCGTCGTCGACGTGGTAGGCGACCACGTTGTAGAGCTTGCCGGAGAAGTTGATCTTCATGCCGTGGGTCAGGTGCCCGCCGTGCGCGAGGTTCAGACCCATGATCGTGTCGCCCGGCTTCAGCAGCGCGAACATCGCGGCCGCGTTGGCCTGCGCGCCGGAGTGCGGCTGCACGTTGGCGTGCTCGGCGCCGAAGAGCTCCTTGACGCGGTCGATCGCGATCTGCTCGACCACGTCGACGTGCTCGCAGCCGCCGTAGTAGCGGCGGCCGGGGTAGCCCTCGGCGTACTTGTTGGTGAGGACCGAGCCCTGCGCCTCCATGACGGCGACCGGAGCGAAGTTCTCCGAGGCGATCATCTCGAGGGTGGACTGCTGGCGGTTCAGCTCGGCGTCGACGGCGGCGGCGACATCCGGGTCGAGCTCGTGAAGGGAGGTGTTCAGAAGCGACATGGGAGATCCTTGACGGTTGGCTCAGCCGGCGGTGAAGGCGGTGTACTCATCGGCGGACAGCAGGTCGCCCGGCTCATCCGAGATACGGACCTTGAACAGCCAGCCGCCCTCGAAGGGGGCCGAGTTCACCAGGGAGGGGTCGTCCACGACGTCCTGGTTGGCCGCGACGATCTCGCCGGACACCGGGGCGTAGAGGTCGCTCACCGACTTGGTCGACTCCAGCTCGCCACAGGCCTCGCCCGCGGCCACCGTGTCGCCGACCGCCGGGAGCTGGGCGAAGACGACGTCACCGAGCGCGTTGGCCGCGTGCTCCGTGATGCCGACGGTCGCCACGCCGTCCTCGGTGGCCGACAGCCACTCGTGCTCCTTGCTGTAACGCAGCTGCTGGGGGTTGCTCATGGCCTGAATTCTCCTGTACGCGGACGTGTGCTGAGAAACGTGGGTCTTACGGACTGAGACGGGCGGGACGGACGTGCTCACTTCCGCCGCCCGCGCGGGTCACCGCTGGTGCCCGGGTGTCACTTCTGGCGCTTGTAGAACGGCAGCGCGACGACTTCGTACGGCTCGTGCGTGCCGCGGATGTCCACGCCCACGCCCGCCGTGCCGGGGGCGGCGTGCGCCACCTCCACGTAGGCCATCGCGATCGGCTTGCCGAGCGTCGGGGACGGCGCGCCCGAGGTGACCTCGCCGACTACCTCGCCGCCGGCGACCACACTCATGCCCGCGCGCGGGACCCGGCGGCCCTCGGCGATCAGGCCGACGAGCTTGCGCGGGGGAGCGGCCTCGGCGCGCTCGGCTGCGGCGCGCAGCGCCTCACCGCCCACGAAGTCATCCGCATGAGTCGTCTTGTCAAACTTGACGACTCGTCCCAGACCGGCGTCGAACGGCGTGAGGGCCGTCGTCAGCTCGTGCCCGTACAGCGGCATGCCCGCCTCCAGGCGCAGCGTGTCGCGGCAGGACAGGCCGCAGGGGACCAGGCCCACGCTTTCGCCCGCCTCGGTCAGGGCCCGCCACAGCTGCTCGGCGTGCTCGGGGGCGACGAACAGCTCGAAGCCGTCCTCGCCGGTGTAGCCGGTGCGGGCGATCAGGGCCGGGACGCCGGCGACGGTGCCGGGCAGGCCCGCGTAGTACTTCAGGCCGTCGAGGTCGGCGTCGGTGACCGACTTCAGGATGCCGGGGGACTCCGGACCCTGGACGGCGAGCAGGGCGTAGGCCTCGCGGTCGTCGCGCACCCCGGCGTCGAAGCCGGCCGCACGCTCGGTCAGCGCGTCCAGGACGACCTGGGCGTTCCCGGCGTTGGCGACGACCATGTACTCCTGGTCCCCGAGCCGGTAGACGATGAGGTCGTCGAGGATGCCGCCGTCCGCCTGACAGATCATGGTGTAGCGGGCGCGGCCGGTGCCGACGGAGCCGATGTTGCCGACGAGCGCGAAGTTCAGGAGGTCCACGGCCTGCGGGCCGGTGACGGTGATCTCGCCCATGTGGGAGAGGTCGAAGAGGCCGGCGCGGGTGCGGACGGCGTTGTGCTCGTCGCGCTCGCTGGCGTACCGCAGCGGCATGTCCCAGCCCGCGAAGTCGGTCATGGTCGCGCCGAGCGACCGGTGCAGCGGGTCGAGGGCGGTGTGGCGTGGTGGCGTATTGCTCATCAGTACTGGCTCCCGGGGCATGACGGGCGAGGTCTATCCTCCCCATCTGTCATCGGACCTGAGAGGTTCACCACGCCCGTACGTGCGCCGGGGCATGACTTGCACCTTGGGTGGAGCCGCCCCTGTGACCGGTGGTGGCCCGCTTTTCAGATGTGCCTCGCCCGCGCGGTACGGGGCCTGAGAGATTCAAGGGAGGAACTTGCTCCTTCGGCGTCCCGGGGGGAACGTCATGTCCCCGGGAACTCTCCCGCGCGGATTCAAGCGGCCGGTATGGAGTTGGCGCGCACATCATTGCACGCGCCCCCTCTTCACAACAGCCGCAACCTGAGTGCGCTGGTTTCGGGGGCTTCAGGGCCCTTGGCGCTCTTGTGCGGCATTACCTTCTCTTTACACTCGACGGAGAAGTACTGGGGATGAGTGACGTGACCAGCATGGGGAGGCGGATCACGGTGCGCAGGAGCAGTGCTTGTGAGGCGGCCACGGGTGTGGCGCTGCCGGGCAGCGGCGTGGGTGTGCTGCCGCCGCAGTCCGGTGTGCCCGCGCGCGAGAGCCTCGGGTACTTCCCGCGGCCCGTCGTGCGCGATCTCAGGGGCCGCCGTGCCGCCGCGGGTTCGCGGCGGCTGGTGTTCGGTGCGGCGGACGTCGTGGTCGTGTCCGGGCTGCCGGGCAGCGGCAAGTCCACGCTGATGCGGCGCGCGGTGGCGGGCCCGCGCGTGGACTCCCAGGACACCCGCGACCGCTGGGCGGCCCGCATGCCGAGACTGCTGCCCTACGCGCTCTACCGCCCGCTGGTCCGCGTCGCGCACTACGCCGGTCTGCGCCGGGCCCTGCGCGCGGGCGACGGCGTCGTGGTGCACGACTGCGGCACCCAGCCCTGGGTGCGCCGCTGGCTCGCCCGCGCGGCGGCCCGGCGCGGGGCGACCCTGCATCTGCTGCTGCTCGACGTGCCCGAGGAGACCGCCGTCGAGGGGCAGCGGGCGCGCGGGCGCGGGGTGTCGAGGTACGCCTTCGCGCGGCACCGCAGGACGGTCGGCCGCCTCGTGCGGGCCGTGGAGCGCGGTGACCTGCCGCGGGGCTGCGGCTCCGCAGTGCTGCTCGACCGGGAGGCGGCCGGGGCGCTCGGGGAGATCGGCTTCGGGACTTGAAGACCCAGAAGACCCAGAAGACCCAGAAGCCCCGGCTGCTCCGGCCGCCCCTGCCCTGCTGCCCAGGCCCCGGCGTTAGGGTCGGGCACCGGCAGCAGGAGCACGGCAGAGCAGGGGTCGAGGGCACATGAACCATCCGGACTACCCGGGCCACCCGGGCCACCCGGGCCACCCGGGCCACCCGGGTCACGCGGGCCACCCGGGTCACGCGGCGGACCTTCCGGGCGGCGTTCCGGCGCAGGCGCACGCACCGGCGCAGGCGCACGCGCATCCGTACGGGGGGTGGCCGGCCAACGAGTTGGAGGAGGTCCTCGCCGCCTCGCTCGGCGTGCCGCCCTCCGACGCGGTGGGGGCCCGCATCGTGGAGGCCCTGGGCCGCAGCCGGATCTGGATCCCGCTGCCGGGCGGCGGCGGCCCGGACAGCGGCACCCTCGACCTGCCGACCCTCGACATCGACGGCCAGGCCTACGTCCCCGTCTTCACCTCCGAGCAGCAGTTCCAGCAGGCCACGGGCGGCCGGATGGACGGCACCGCGGCGCCCGCCGTGGAGTTCGCCCGCGGGCTGCCGCCACAGCTCGGCATCGCCCTGAACCCGGAGGGCACCGTCACGGTGCCGCTGCCGCCGCCCGCCGTCGCCGCGCTGTGCCGGGTGGGGCGCACGGAGCTGGACGGGCCGGCGAGCGGGGGGCGCGTGCGCCTCTTCGAGCCGGACTGGAAGGAGGACCCGGTCGACTTCCTGGCGGCGGCGGCCGAGGAGTTCCGGGCCACCGGCGTGGTGCTCACCGCCCGCCGCTGCCTGGCCGCCGTCGAGACCGAGGACCCGACCCTCTTCGTCGGCGTCGAACTGTCCACCTGGGACGGCGACGCCCGCGACCTCCCCATGCGGGCCCTCGGCCGGGCCCTCGGCCGCTTCCCCCTCCCCTGGCCGGTCAACCTCGTCCTCATGGACGTGGCCCAGGACCCGGTGGCGGACTGGCTGAGAAACCGCATACGCCCGTTCTTCACGGCAGGCTGACGAACACGAGGCCTCTGGCGCACGAGGCCCGTGGCGCACGAGGCCCGTGGCGGACGGGGCCCGTGGCGGACGAGGCCCGTGGCGCACGAAGCGCCTGGCACACGAAGCGCCTGGCGCACGAGACCCGTGGCGCACGAGGCCCCTGGCGCACGAGGCGTCGTGCCCGACGCGCCGGAGCGGAGGCGCGCGGGCCCCCGCCCGGCGCGCCGGAGCCGCCGGTAACGGGCGGCCGGGTGGGAAAACAGCCGAGCGGCGGCGAGCACGCCGCCCCCCGGCACAAGCCCCGATCAAGGCGCCCCCGCCAGAAGTAAGCTGGGGCGGTCGAGTAAGTAGGGCACGTCGCGAAGGGGCGGTTACGGGTGAGTGCGTCGGGCACGGCCGCGGGCGATGGGACCACCCAGGGTCGAGCGCAGTCGACACCGTGGGAGCGGGTCGAGCACATGCTGCGCCAGGTCGCCCCGGGGCGCTACGACACCTACGAGGCGCTCCTGCGTGCCCTCGCCGAGGGACAGGTCTGGATGCTGCTCTGGCACGGCCAGGCCGGCTCCCCCGACGCGCAGTACGGCAACATGGAGATCGAGGGCCTCGGCTACGCCCCCTGCGTGACCTCCGCCCAGGAGCTCGCGGCCAGCGGCTGGAACCGCGGGTACGAAGTGATCGGCGCCCTCGACGCGGCCCGCGCCCTGTACCCCGACCACTACGGCCTGTGGCTGAATCCGCATGCGCCGGGCGGTGGCGTGGGCATCCCCTGGCTGGATCTGCGCCGTCTCACGAGCGGCCTCGACCAGCAGCCCGCGGGCCCGCTGCGGCTGACGGAACCGGCCATCGAACTGCCGCAGTTCTACGCCCTGCTGACGCAGAACGCCCACCGCACCCCGGCGGTCCGCTCGCTGCGCCGCGCCTGGGTGCAGCCCGCGCTCGGCGCCCCGTACCTGGCCATCGGCCTCGATGTCTACGACACCTCGCCCGCCTCGGTCGACGCGGTCCGCGCGATGATGCAGCAGTCCATCGGCGCCGTTCCCGAGGGCCTGCCGGTGTCCACGGTGGCGATGTCCGACGCGCACGACCCGGTCGCGATGTGGCTGCGGGCCAACGCCCGCCCGTTCTACGACCGCGACGCCCAGGCGGCCCCGGCCCCCGCCGCGGGCGGATACGGATATCCCGCCCCGTACTGAGCGGACCACCGCAAACCCCACCGCATCGATCCGGACACCGTCCGGAACTCGACGGTCCGATCCGGGCCCGGACCGTGCTGATCAGCGCCGACCGGCGGGATGTCCGCTTCAGGTGCCACCGTACTGGTATAGACCTCCTGAGACCCTTGGTCACCAACTGCCCCGTGTTCGCCCGTCGTTCAGTCTCGTCCGGATAACGGAACACCTCGATCAGCATCACGGTTGCGCATCCATTCCCCGACAAGTCTGGTAACAGATCACGGCCCCGTTGAAGACTCCCGCAGCAAGGGGCCTTCGCCCCTGTGTACGACGGACTGATCACGTCGCTACAGCGGCAAGTGCGGGCCGGTCACCGCCGGTTGAGAGGGGTCCCTGCCACGATGACGGCGCCATTGCATGACACACCTGCGGACGCGAAACCCACCGAGGACGTCGCTCCCGCAGCTGGTGCAGGGGTGAAGAAGGTCGAGGGGCGCTCCCTCAAGCAGATCGCCTGGAACCGGCTGAAGCGTGACAAGGTCGCCCTCGCGGGCGGCATCACGGTGCTGCTCCTGGTCCTGGTGGCCGTCTTCGCACCTCTGATCGTGAGTCTCCTCGGCCACCCGCCGAACGACTTCCACCAGGACAAGCTGGATCCGCTGACGAACCTGCCCACGGGCGCCTTCGGCGGCGTGAGCAGCGACTTCCTGTTCGGTGTCGAACCCAACAAGGGCCGCGACGTCTTCAGCCGCATCGTCTACGGCGCGCGGATCTCGCTCCTGGTGGCATTCCTCGCCGCCATCGTCGCCGTGGTCCTCGGCACCCTCTTCGGGATCATCGCGGGCTACTTCGGCGGCTGGGTCGACGCGTTGATCAGCCGCGTGATGGACGTACTGCTCTCGTTCCCGCAGCTGCTCTTCATCATCTCCCTGATCTCGGTCCTGCCCGACGACCTGATGGGTCTGGAAGGGACGAGCGTGCGCGTCGCGATCCTCGTCCTGGTGATCGGCTTCTTCGGCTGGCCGTACGTCGGCCGCATCGTGCGCGGCCAGACGCTGAGCTTGCGCGAACGCGAGTACGTGGAGGCCGCCAAGAGCCTCGGCGGCGGCCGGCGCCACATCCTCTTCCGCGAGCTGCTGCCGAACCTGGTCGCCCCGATCACGGTCTACGCGACCCTGATGATCCCCACCAACATCCTCACGGAAGCCGCCCTCAGCTTCCTGGGCGCGGGCGTCAAGCCGCCGACCGCCTCGTGGGGCGGCATGCTGCGGGACGCTCTCGAGACGTACGAGCACGACCCGATGTTCATGGTCTTCCCAGGCGTGACGATCTTCATCACGGTGCTCGCCTTCAACCTCTTCGGGGACGGTCTGCGCGACGCGCTCGACCCCAAGGGAACCCGCTAGCAGGCCCAACTGACTTGCCCCTGCCGCTGGTCAGGTGGCTTTTTCCATGGTTCTTCGGCAGCGATAAAGCCAGGGACCGCGAATCTCGGAGGTTGCGAGAAAATGCCCAGAGTTTCCCCGAAACGACGGCTCACCGCCGGTGCGGCCCTCGTCGTCGCGGCGCTGGTGACCACCACGGCGTGCGGCGGCGGCGACGATGACGACAGCGGCGGCGGCAAGGGCGCGGGCTACAACGCCTCGCTGAACAAGGTCGCCAACCCGTCCAAGAAGGCCGGCGGCACCCTGCGCATGGTCGGCAAGCAGGACCTGGACTCGGCCGACCCGCAGCGCGCCTACTACGGCATGTCCTGGGACTTCATGCGCTTCTACACCCGGCAGCTGGTGTCGTACGACACCAAGCCCGGCAAGGAGAGCACGAAGCTGGTCCCGGACCTCGCCGAGTCCACCGCGAAGATCTCCGCGGACGGCAAGACCTACACGTACAAGCTTCGTGATGGTCTGACGTGGGAGGACGGCTCCGCGCTGACGTCCAAGGACGTCAAGTACGGCATCGAGCGCCTGTGGGCGACGGACACCATCACCGGTGGCCCCGGCTACATCCGCCAGACGCTCGACCCCAAGGGCGAGTACAAGGGCCCCTACAAGGACACGTCCAAGGACAAGCTCGGTCTGAAGGCGATCGAGACGCCCGACGACAAGACCATCATCTTCAAGCTGCCCAAGCGCAACGGTGACTTCGAGCAGTTCCTGGCCATGCCCGCGGGCTCCGCGGTCAAGGCGGCCAAGGACACCAAGGCCAAGTACACCCAGCGTCCGTTCTCCGCGGGCCCGTACAAGTTCGCCGAGTACAAGGCCGGCAAGAAGATCGTCCTGGTCCGCAACGACAAGTGGAAGAAGGAGGCGGACCCGATCCGCCCGGCGCTTCCCGACAAGATCGACGTGACGATCTCCGCCAACCTGGAGGAGAACGACAAGCGCCTGATGGACGGCGACTACGACGTCGACCTCAACGGCACCGGCATGACCCAGTCCGGCCGCGTCACCGCTGTGCAGAAGCACAAGAACAACGTCGACAACATGCACACGTCCTTCGTGCGCTACGTCGCGCTGAACCACAACGCGAAGCCGTTCGACAACGTGCACTGCCGCAAGGCCGTCTTCTACGCCACCGACTTCGCGGGCCTTCAGCAGACCCGCGGCGGTGAGCTGGCCGCGGGTGAGATCGCCAACAGCACCTTCCCGAAGGCCGTCCCCGGCTACAGCGACTACGACCCGTACGGGATCCTGGCGCGCAAGGGCAAGCCGGACGTCGCCAAGGCCAAGGACGAGCTCAAGCAGTGCGACAAGCCGAGCGGCTTCAGCGCCAAGCTCACCGCGCGCAACAACAACCCCGGTGAGGTCGACACCGCCGAGGCCCTCCAGGCGCAGCTGAAGAAGGTCGGCATCAACGTCTCCGTCGAGCAGCTCGACGGCGCCGACTCGGCCAGCATCACCGGCTCGCCCTCCGTGGTGAAGAAGCGCGGCTACAGCATGCAGATGAGCGGCTGGGGCCCGGACTTCCCGACCGGCCAGGGCTACGCCCAGCCGCTGTTCGACAGCCGCTTCCTCATGGAGAACGGCAACTACAACGAGTCCCAGATCAAGGACAAGAAGATCGACGCCCTGTTCGACAAGGCGATCGGTGAGACGGACCCGGTCAAGGGCGGCGAGATCTACAAGGAGCTCGACAAGCGGATCCTCGACCAGGCCGACTGGATGCCCTTCCTCTACGAGAAGAACATCACCTGGCGCGGCTCGCGGCTGACGAACGCGTACATGTCCGACGCGTACAACGGCCGTTACGACTACGTCTCGCTCGGCGTCAACCAGAAGTAAACGGCACGCCGCGGCGGGCTCCGGCCCGCCGCGGCAACCGCCTCCTGATCTCCCGTCACATTGCCGCCGCATCCCGCCAGTCCGAAGGGCAGGTGATGGCCCCGGGCGGTGACCGAAGCCCCTCACGAGGGGGCGCCGGGCACCGCCGGGCCGCGCACAGTGCTTGCTTATCTCATCCGGCGCCTGATCGCCGTCATCATCATGGTGCTGGTCGTACTGCTCGCGACCTTCACCGTCTTCTACATGCTGCCCAAATGGGCGGGACAGGACATCGCCGTCCTCTTCGCCGGCAAGCAGGCCGGAGCCGAGCAGCTCGAAGGCATCCGGACCAAACTCGGCCTCGACGACCCCCTGATCGTCCAGTTCTGGGACTTCATCAAGGGCATCCCGATGGGCCGGGACTACGTCAACGGCAGTGACGTCACGCACTGCCCCGCACCCTGCTTCGGCTACTCCTTCCGTACCGAGGCGCCCGTCTGGGAGACCCTCAAGGACGCCCTGCCCGTCACCGGCGCGCTCGCCGCCGGCGCCTGTGTGCTGTGGCTCGGTGCCGGTGTCCTCACCGGTGTCGTCTCCGCCCTCAAGCGCGGCACCATCTGGGACCGCGCCGCGATGACCACCGCCCTCGGCGGCGTCTCGCTCCCCGTCTTCTTCACCGGCATGATCGCGATGGGCATCTTCGTCCACAACCTGGGCTGGGTGGAGATCGCCGACAGCCTCAGTACGGACGACTCGATCGACGTCTGGTTCCAGACGCTGATCCTGCCGTGGATCGTGCTGGCCTTCCTCAACGCCGCGATGTACGCCCGTCTGACCCGCGCCACCATGCTGGAAGTGCTCGGCGAGGACTACATCCGCACCGCACGCGCCAAGGGCCTCGGCGAGGTCGTGGTCATCCGCAGACACGCGCTGCGCTCGGCGATGACGCCCATCCTCACCGTCTTCGGACTCGACCTCGGCGTGCTCATGGGCGGCGCCGTGCTCACCGAGTCCACCTTCAACCTTCCGGGCCTCGGCCTCGAAGCGGTCAGGGCCATCAGCAGCAAGGACCTGCCCGTGATCCTCGGCGTCACGCTCTGCGCGGCTCTCGCGATCGCCATCACCAACCTCGTCGTGGACCTTCTGTACGCCGTCATCGACCCGCGAGTGAGGCTGGGATGACCGAACTGTCCAAGAGCGGAGCGACGCCCGACGGCGCCGCGACGACTGCCGTGTCGACGTCCGGCGCGGCCGTAGGCGAAGTGGTCTCCGGCTCGCCCGCCTCCTCCGCCTTCCTCGAGGTGCGCGACCTCAAGGTGCACTTCCCGACCGACGACGGCCTGGTCAAGTCCGTCGACGGGCTCAGCTTCACGCTGGAGAAGGGCCGCACCCTCGGCATCGTCGGCGAGTCCGGGTCCGGCAAGTCCGTGACCTCGCTCGGCATCCTCGGACTGCACACGGCAGGCCAGTACGGCCGCCGCAAGGCCCAGCTCTCCGGTGAGATCTGGCTGAACGGCACCGACCTGCTCAGCGCCCCCGCGGACGAGGTGCGCAAGCTGCGCGGCCGCGAAATGGCGATGATCTTCCAGGACCCGCTGTCCGCGCTGCACCCCTACTACTCGATCGGCACCCAGATCGTCGAGGCGTACCGGGTGCACCACGACGTCGACAAGAAGGTCGCGCGCAAGCGGGCCATCGAGATGCTCGACCGCGTGGGCATCCCGCAGCCGGACAAGCGCGTGGACAGCTATCCGCACGAGTTCTCCGGCGGCATGCGCCAGCGCGCGATGATCGCGATGGCTCTGGTGAACAACCCCGAGCTGCTCATCGCCGACGAGCCGACCACCGCCCTGGACGTGACCGTCCAGGCGCAGATCCTGGACCTCATCCGGGACCTGCAGAAGGAGTTCGGCTCCGCGGTCATCATGATCACCCACGACCTGGGCGTGGTGGCCGAGATGGCCGACGACCTGCTCGTGATGTACGGCGGCCGCTGTGTCGAGCGCGGCACCGCGCAGCAGGTGTTCTACGAGCCCCAGCACCCCTACACCTGGGGTCTGCTCGGCTCGATGCCGCGCATCGACCGTGAGGAGACCGAGCGCCTCGTCCCGGTCAAGGGCTCGCCTCCCTCGCTCATCAACCTCCCGTCGGGCTGCGCCTTCAACCCGCGCTGCCCCTACGCCGACGTACCCAAGGACCAGATCACGCGCACCGAGCGCCCCGAACTGCGCGAGGTCGGCTCCGGCCACTACTCGGCCTGCCACATGTCGCGCGAGGAGCGCACCAAGATCTGGACCGAAGAGATCGCGCCGAAGCTGTGAAGGACCAGGACATGACCATCCCCTCGCAGGCGGAATCCGCCCCGGACGACCGGGACGTGCTGCTCAAGGTCGAAGGACTGGTGAAGCACTTCCCCATCAAGAAGGGGCTGCTCCAGCGCCAGGTCGCGGCCGTGCAGGCCGTCGACGGGCTGAGCTTCGACGTACGCTCCGGTGAGACGCTCGGCGTCGTCGGCGAGTCCGGCTGCGGCAAGTCGACGATGGGCCGGCTCATCACGCGGCTCCTCGAACCGACCAGCGGACGCGTGGAGTTCCAGGGCACGGACATCACGCACCTGAACACGGCACGGATGCGGCCGCTGCGCCGCGACGTCCAGATGATCTTCCAGGACCCGTACTCGTCGCTGAACCCCCGGCACACCATCGGCACGATCGTCGGGGCGCCCTTCAAGCTCCAGGGCGTCAGCCCCGAGGGCGGCGTGAAGAAGACCGTCCAGGGCATGCTGGAGCGCGTGGGCCTCAGCCCCGAGCACTACAACCGCTATCCGCACGAGTTCTCCGGCGGTCAGCGCCAGCGCATCGGCATCGCCCGCGCGCTCGCCCTTCAGCCCAAGCTCGTGGTGGCGGACGAGCCGGTGTCGGCCCTCGACGTGTCCATCCAGGCGCAGGTGGTCAACCTCCTCGACGACCTCCAGGACGAGCTCGGGCTCACCTACGTGATCATCGCGCACGACCTGTCGGTCATCCGGCACGTGTCCGACCGCATCGCCGTGATGTACCTCGGCAAGATGGTCGAGCTCGCGGACCGCAAGGACTTGTACACCAAGCCCATGCACCCGTACACCAAGGCGCTGCTGTCCGCCGTGCCCGTGCCCGATCCCAAGCGGCGGGGCGTCAAGAGCGAGCGGATCCTGCTGCGCGGTGACGTGCCCTCGCCGATCGACCCGCCGAGCGGGTGCCGCTTCCACACGCGGTGCTGGAAGGCGACGCAGATCTGCGCCGTGAAGGAGCCGCCGTTCCTCACCCTGGAGACCGCGCACCAGGTGGCCTGCCACCACCCGGAGAACGCGCCCGACCAGGCGCCCGAGGACACCCAGCTGCTCTCTGCCGCCAGGGAGGCGATCGACGTGGTGTCGGTGTCCACCGCGGCGGACGCCGCCGCCGAGGCGGCGGAGGCTCCCTCCCCGACCCTGCCGGCCGAGCCCTCGGCCCCGGACCCGGCCCCGGCCCCTGCCTCGGACCCGGACCCGGACCCGGTCCCGGCTGCGGAGAAGGAGCCTGCGGCTGAGCTGAAGAAGGAGTCCGGTAAGGCCGAGTGACGTCGGGCCCCTGTCGGTCGGCCTCCGGCCTCGTCCTCAAACGCCGGACGGGCTCTTTTCCCCACCCACCCGCCCTCTTCGCCTGCGGCGGGCATCATCGGCCCAGCCCCGTCGGGAGGGGCCGTGCGGGGAAGTGAGCCCGTCCGGCGATTGAGGACGAGCGCGCAAGCGCGATGAAGGGGCGGGCGGGCGGGGAATCAAGCCCGTCCGGCGATTGAGGACGAGCGCGGCAGCGCGATGAACGGGCGACCGGGCGGGTGAGGTGGGGGCGGTGAGGTGGGACGGCCCCCCGCCGGGGGGACAATGGTGCGTGCTTCTGGAATTGTTCAGTCCGTCGGTCCAGCACGCCCTGGACATCGTCGGCATCTTCGTCTTCGCGATCTCCGGCGCCCTCCTCGCCGTACGCAAGAACTTCGACGTCTTCGGCATAGCCGTACTCGCGGAGGTCACGGCCCTGGGCGGCGGACTCTTCCGCGATCTGGTGATCGGCGCGGTGCCCCCGGCCGCCTTCACCGACCTCGGCTACTTCCTCACCCCGCTGCTCGCCGCACTCCTCGTGTTCTTCCTGCACCCGCAGGTCGAACGCACCCAGTTCGCGGTGAACGTCTTCGACGCGGCGGGCCTCGGCCTGTTCTGTGTGACGGGCACCACGAAGGCGTACGACCACGGGCTCGGCCTCACCGCGTCCGCCACCCTCGGCCTGGCCACGGCGGTCGGCGGCGGCGTGCTGCGCGACATCATCGCCAACGAGGTGCCGTCCCTGGTGCGCTGGGACCGTGACCTGTACGCGGTGCCCGCCGTCGTGGGCGCGGCGATCGTCGCCCTGTCCATCCGCTTCGAGGTCCTGAACGGCATCACCACGGCGCTCGCCGTCGTCACCGCGTTCGTCCTGCGGTTGCTCGCGCTGCGCTACCACTGGCGGGCGCCGCGCGCCTGGAACCGCCGGTCCTCGGCGGAGGAGCCCGCAGAAGAAAAAGCTACCGCTTAGTAGTTGTCTGTTGTACGTTGCTGCCATGGCGGAAACGGAAACAGCTGAGGCGCCGACGGCGCGCGCGACGGTGGGGGACAGCGAGTTCGACCGCGACACGGCGGTCACCCTGCGGGAGCCCGGCGTCCACGACGCCGACCTCTCCGCGGGCTGGACCATCGTCAACGCCGTCAACGGCGGCTATCTCCTCGCGGTCGTCGGCCGCGCCCTCGCACAGGCGCTGCCGCACCCCGACCCGTTCACGATCTCCGCGCACTATCTGACGGCGTCCGAGCCGGGTCCCGCCGTCGTGCGCACCGAGACCGTGCGCACCGGGCGCGGGCTCTCCACGGGGCAGGCCTCGCTCGTGCAGTGCGACGCCGACGGCAACGAGGTCGAGCGGCTGCGGGTGCTCGCCTCGTACGGCGACCTCGACGCGCTGCCCGACGACGTGCGCACGTCGGCCGCGCCCCCGTCGATGCCCCCGCCCGAGCACTGCTTCGGCGCCGACGACGCCCCTGCCGACCAGCGCTCCATGCCCGGCTCGTCCGCGATCGCCGACCGGCTGTGGCTGAAGCTGGACCCGGCGACGCTGGGCTGGGCGCTCGGGCAGCCGTCCGGCAAGGGCGAGATGCGGGCGTGGTTCGGGCTCGCCGACGGGCGTCCGGCCGATCCGCTGTCGCTGCTGCTCGCCGTGGACGCGCTGCCGCCGACGGCGTTCGAGATGGGGCTCACCGGGTGGGTGCCGACGGTGGAGCTCACCGTCCACGTCCGCGCGAAGCCCGCTCCGGGGCCGCTCCGCGTCGCCATCTCCACGCGCAACCTGGCCGGCGGCTTCCTGGAGGAGGACGCCGAGGTCTGGGACTCCGCGGACCGCCTGGTCGCCCAGTCCCGCCAGTTGGCCCGCGCCCGCCTCTGACGCGGCCCCACCCGGGCGCTCCCGCTCCCGCTTCCGCAGGGCGCGCCCGTGCTCACCCCGTCAGGCAGACCCCCGCGTAGGAGACCCCGCCCACGACAACCCACGCACACAGCCCCACAAGCCCCACCCGCCCCCCGGTACGCACCAACGACCGGAGGTCGACCGCGCTGCCGAGCCCGAACAACGCCGCGGCGAGCAGCAGTTCCTGACCCACCCCGGCCACGTCGAGAGCGGCGTCCGGCACCCACCCGGTGCTGCGGACGACGACCATCGCCACGAACCCCGCCACGAACAACGGCACCAGAGGCGGGCGCCGCTCACCCGGAACACCCGCACCCGAGCCCGCACCGGCGCCCGCGGCCCGGCGGGCCCGCACCGAGAGCGCCACCCCCGCCACGAGCGGCGCCAGCATCGCCACCCGCATCAGCTTGACGAGGACCCCCTCCCCGAGGGCGTCGCCCCCGGCGGTCTGCGCGGTGGCGACGACCTGCCCCACGTCGTGCACGCTCGCCCCGACCCAGCGCCCGAACTCCGCGTCACTGAGCCCGAGGGGGCCCTGGAGCAGCGGGAGGACGGCGATCGCCAGCGTCCCGCAGAGCGTCACCACGGCCACCGAGACGGCCGTGTCCCGCTCCTCGCTGCGCGAGACGTCGCTGACCGCGCCGATCGCGGACGCCCCGCAGATCGAGTAGCCGGTCGCGATGAGCAGCGGCTGGTCGCCGGGGAGCCCCAGCCTCCGGCCGAGCCACCACGTACCGAAGAACGTCGCGGCGACCACCACCAGGACCATCGCGACGGTTCCCCAGCCCACCCCGAGCACGTCGCGCAGGCTGAGCTTCAGGCCGAGCAGCACCACGCCCACCCGCATCAGCCGCTTCGCCGCGAAGGTGAGTCCGGGCCGGGACCGGCCGCGTACCCACACCCGGGTCCCGGGCAGCTGCGCGGCGGCGAGGCCGAGGACGATGGCGACCGTCAGCATCGGCACTCCGGGCAGCAGCCGGTGGGTCAGCCAGGCCGCCGCGACACCGGCCGCGGCCAGGGCGAGACCGGGCCAGGGCCCCGCGGCCCGTACCCGCGCGGCGGCGACCCGCGCCGGCGCCGTCCTCGGCGGGCGCTGTCCGAGCAGCGCCATCAGCGGTCGGCCGGCAGGTCGTAGACGCGCCGTACGCTGCTGCCGAGCCGCGCGATGTCCGCGCCGTAGACGTGCAGCGATATCGCGCGTCCCGCGCCCGCGTTCCAGACCCGGTGGATGTCACCGGGCGGCGCGAACCCGCACACCGCGCCCTGCGGGTTGACCACGTCCTCGGTGGCGACGAGGTGCGCGGCGGTGCCCGGCCCGGCCGCGGGGACGAGCCGGTAGCGCCGCTCGTGCTCCTCGCCCTCGTGCACGCCGGTCACGCACCACGACACGTGGTCGTGCACCGAGGTGCGCTGACCGGGCAGCCAGACCAGACCGATGAGCGAGAAGCTGCCGTCGCTCTCGGCGTGCAGCAGGTGCTGGCGGTAGCGCTCCGGGTCGCCCTCGCACTGCGCGGGGGTGAGCAGGTCGGCGGCGCCCAGGTGCGGTGCGAGGCGCTCTCCCACCAGGTACGCGGTCAGGTCCGGCGGCAGCCCGCGGCCGACCGCCGCACGGATGTCGTCGACGAGCGCGTCGAGGCGCTCCGTGGTGCGGGTCCTGGTGTGCGTGGTGGGGGTGGTCATACGGGCAGCGTCGGCCCGCGTCATCCATCACGTCCAACGACGGTTTCTTGGCAGAACCTCAAAAATTGCTTATGGACGGGTCCGCGGGCGGCGGCCGGACGGACGGGTGGCTGGACGCGTGGCCGGACGGGTCGCCCGACGGCGGCCGGGCGCGGTCAGCAGCCCACCCGGTTCGTCGCGACCGCCTTCAACTCGTCGAGCACCAGCGCCGTGGCCGGAATGCGCAGGTGCTCGCGGAGCACGTACGCGGACACCTGCCGCCGGGACGCCGGATCGAGAGGGCGGCCGGTGACCGAGCGGTGGCACAGGAAGTTCAGGACGAGGCCGGGCATCATCGCGATGCCGAGCCCCTCCGAGACGAGGCTCTGGATGACGAGGTTGTCGTCGGTGGTGAAGGCGATGTCCGGGGCGAAGCCCTGCTCGGCGCACTCGTGCAGGAAGTTGGCGCGGCAGCGCAGACAGCCCGCTATCCAGCGCTCCTCGGACAGATGGGCGAGCCGCACCGAGCGGCGGCGCGCCATCGGGTGCCGGGTCGGCATCAGGACCGTCAGCTGGTCCTCCATCAGCGGTACCTCGACGACCTCGTCCGGCACCTCCTCGCGCAGCCCCGGATAGGTGAAGGCGAGCGTGACGTCGGCGTCGCCGTGCACCAGGCGCTGCAGGGACTCCGGTGGCTCGTACTCCTGGAGCTCGACGCGGATGCCGCGGTGGGCGCGGGCCAGGCGGGCCAGGGCCTCCGGGATCAGCGTGGCGGTGGCGCTCGGGAAGGCGCAGAGCCGCACCCGGCCGGTGCGCAGGCGCGTGATCGCGTTCATCTGCTGCTGGGCCGCGTCGATGTTGCCGAGGATCACGCCGGCGTGCCGGGACAGCGCCTCACCCGCCTCCGTCAGCCGCATGCGCCGGCCGACCCGGGTGAACAGGACCGTGCCCACGGACCGTTCGAGCGCCTTCATCTGCTGGGTGATCGCGGGCTGCGTATAGCCGAGCGAGCGGGCCGCGGCGGAGTACGAGCCGGTGCGGACCACTTCGTGGAAGGACCTGATGTGCCGGGAGTCGAACACGTCCGAATCATAAGCAAAATTTGGGAACAGCTGAGGAGCCTTTTCCGTCGCTTCTGGATACGGATGGATACGAACGCGCGCGATCCTGTTCCGTGTGAAGTCCGACCGGTTGCTCTCCATCCTCCTGCTGCTCCAGACCCGCGGCACGGTGCCCGCGCACGAGCTCGCGGAGCGCCTCGAAGTGTCCGTGCGCACCATCTACCGCGACGTCGAGGCGCTGTCCGCGGCCGGCGTGCCGGTGTACGCCGAGCGCGGCAGGCACGGCGGGATCGCGCTCATCGACGGCTACCGCACGGATGTCACGGGTCTCACCGCCGACGAGTCCCGCGCCCTGTTCGTGCTCGCGGCGAAGGGCACGCATGCCGCGCTCGGCCTGGACGCGGCGATCGGCTCCGCCCTGCGCAAGGTGATGGCGGCCCTGCCCGCGCCGCACAGGAGCGCCGCCGACCTGACGAGCCGGCGGATCCTCGTCGACGCCACGCGCTGGGAGCGCGGGCCCGGCGCGGGGCTGCCCGTGGACCATCTGGAGACGCTCCAGGAGGCCGTCTTCGCCGACCGGCGGCTGCGCGTGCGCTATGTGCACAGCGGCACCGACACCGAGCGGGAGTACACGCTGGACTCCTACGGCCTCGTCTCCAAGGCCGGTGTCTGGTACCTCGTGGCCGACCGGGACGGGGAGCCGCGGCTGTTCCGCGCCGACCGGGTGCGCGCGGCGCGGCTCACGGACGAGCCCGTGCGCCGCAGAGCCGGTGTCGAGCTCGCCGGTGTCTGGGAGTTCCTGAAGCGGCGGGTGGAGCGCCGCACCGGCGGGATCGAGGTCACGGCCCGGGTGCGCCGGGACCGCTACGGCCGCTTTCTGCGGCTGCACGCGGGCGCGCTCACGGAACTCGTCGACGCGGGCGGCTCGGGCGGCCCGGGTCCCGCGGGTCGTGAGGGCGGCGCGGGACCTGCGGGTCGCGAGGGCGGTGCGGACGACGAGGGCGGCGTGGCGGGCGGCGACGGCGACGGGAGCGGCGGCGGCGCGGGGGAGTGGGTCACCGTGCGCCTCGTCTGTGAGGAGGTGCGTGCGGCCCGCGTCCTGCTCGCCTTCTCCGATGCCGTCGAGGTCCTCTCGCCGCCCGAGGTGCGTGCGGAGCTGGCGCGGGCCGCCGCGGCTGTCAGTGACCTGTACGAGGGCCCGCAGTGAGGAAACGACCGAGCTCCGCCGTGAGTTCCGCGGGCGCGTCCTCCTGTACGAGATGGCCCGCGCCCTCGATCAGGCGCAGCTCGGCGCCGGGGATCAGACCGGCGAGCTCGTGGCCGCGCGCGAGGGGGATCCAGGTGTCCTCGGTGCCCCAGCAGACGAGGACCGGCAGCGCCAGCTCCCCGTACCTGCCCTGGATCTCGTCGGTGAAGCGCTGGTCGTTCTGCGCGATCTGCCGGTAGAACGCGGACTGCCCCGCCGGGGTGCACCAGGGCGCGACGAGCCGGTCCAGGACGGCGGGGTGCAGCCCGCGGTGGCTCGCCGAGCCGACGTACTCCCGGACCATCGCCTCGTGCAGCGCGGGCGGGAGCTGGGCGAAGACGTCCGCGTGCGCGCCGAGCAGCCGGTACGCGGGCGACCCCCAGGGCGCGAGGGCCACCGGGTCGACGACGGCGAGCCGGGCGTAGCGGGCGCCGTGCAGCAGATGGGCCCGCAGCGCCACGCAGCCGCCGAAGTCGTGGGCGACGACGGCCGGGGGCCCGTCCCCGGCGGCCAGGCCCCAGTGCGCGAGGAGTTCGGTGAACACCCGCGCCTGCGCCGCCAGCGAGACGTCCTGGCCGGTCCGCATCTCCGAGGCGCCGTACCCGGGCAGGTCCCAGACGTACACGCGGTGATCGCGGGACAGCGCCCCGGCGATGCCGCGCCACACGTACGACGAGAACGGGGTGCCGTGGACCAGGACGACCGGGGGCGCCCCGGCCGGGCCGAGCGCGGCCCAGCGGACGGCGCCCGATGAGGAGTCGAACGTCTCGGGGAGCGCCCAGTCGGTCAGGCCGGTCGGGATGTTGGTCATGAGCGTAGAGGCTAGTTGCCCCTTACTGTCCCGTCGAGGGCGGCGGGCCGGGTCACCGGTCCGCCGGGGGCGGGGCGTCGAGCCAGTGCCTGCGGCCGAGGCTCACCAGGCGCAGCTGCCGGCGCGCGGTGTCCGTCACCGGCCCCGCGTCGTCGGTCTCCAGGAGCGCGGACGCGGTCATCACCATGTGGTCCACGTACATCCGGGCGAGCATCAGCAGGTCGTCCTCGCTCCAGCCCACCGCCTCCGGCTCCTTGGCGAACTGCGCCGCCACCTCCCGCGCGAACAGCGCCAGTTGCGCGCCTATGGCCTCGCGCACCCGGCGGACGCCGCCGTGCTGCTCCCGCGCGATGAAGCGGGCGTGCGCGGGGTACGCGCGCACGTAGGCGACGATCAACTCGACGGCTGCCGCGATGCGTTCCTCGCCGTCGCCCTCGCCGGTCGCCGCGAGCGTGGCGACGAGCGTCGTGTGCAGGCTGCCGAGCGCCTCCTCGACCAGTGCCACGCCCAGGTCGGCGATGTCGCGGAAGTGCCGGTAGAAGGCCGTGGGGGCCACCCCCACGGCCCGGGTCACCTCGCGCAGCCCGAGGCTGGACAGGCTCTGCTCCGCCAGCAGGCGCAGGGCCGCGTCGAGGAGTGCCTGCCGGGTCCGCAGCTTCTGGGCCTGCCGGGCGCCCGGGGTCGGGGCCGGATCGCCGAGGGTGTGACTCATGCCATGCAGTTAACAACTGTTCTCCGAGTTTTGGAAGCCGTGGAGGGAGTAGACTCCATAGTCAGTGAACAGTTGTAACCACAGTCGTTCACCGAAGTGTCGTCCACAGTGACCCGCACACGGGAGGCATCGTCACCATGCTGTTCCTCGTCGCCGCACTGCTGCTCCTGGGCGTCGCCATGGGGACCGTGGCGCACGCACCGCTGTCCGTCACGCTCGTGATGGCCGCCGTCATCGGCGCCTGGCTGCTGATCTTCACGGTGCGCGAGCGCCACGCACGCCACCGCTGACCCGTCCGTTCCGTACGACGTCCGATCCGTCCCCGAGGAGTCGCACCATGGAACTCACCGCTACGGCAACCGACACACGTCGTGCCGACGAACGGCCCACCGACGAACGGCCCACCGGCACGCAGTCGGCCGACGCTCGCTCCGCTGAGGCCCAGTCCGCAGACGCGCAGTCCGCCGGAACGCGGTCCGTCGACGCGCGGTCCGTTGACACGCGCTCCGCTGACACGCGCTCCGCTGACACGCGCTCCGTCGACACGCGGTCCGTCGACACGCGGCCCACCGGTCGGCGGGACACCGACGGCATGGCCGTGGCCGCCTTCGTCCTCGGCCTTCTCGGGCTGCTCGTCCTGAACATCGTCCTCGGCCCGATCGCCATCGTCCTGGCGTCGATCGCCCTGTGGCGCGGCACGGCCCGCCGCGGCCGCGCCCTCCTCGGTCTCGGTCTCGGCGTGGCCGACCTCGTCGTCCTCGTCACCCTGATGTCCATGGACAACACGGTGTCCTGGAGCCTCGGGCTCTGACCGCGAGGTCGGGCGCGCTGTCCACGGTCCGTAGAATCGGGGCCACCATGGCCTACCTCGACCACGCCGCGACCACCCCGATGCTCCCGGAAGCGATCTCGGCGATGACCGCCAAGCTCGCCGTCACCGGCAACGCCTCCTCGCTGCACGCGGCGGGCCGCCGGGCACGCCGCACCGTCGAGGAGGCCCGCGAGACGCTGGCCGAGTCGCTCGGCGCCCGCCCCAGCGAGGTGGTTCTCACCTCCGGCGGCACCGAGGCCGACAACCTCGCCGTGAAGGGCCTGTACTGGGCGCGGCGCGCGGGCAAGGACGGCGGACCGCCCCGCGCCCGGGTCCTGGCCAGCCCCGTCGAGCACCACGCCGTGCTCGACGCGGTGGACTGGCTCGGCGAGCACGAGGGCGCCACCGTCGAGTACCTCCCCGTCGACGCGCACGGCCGCGTGCACCCCGAAGCGCTGCGCGAGGCCATCGCCCGCAACCCCGACGACGTGGCGCTCGCCACCGTCATGTGGGCCAACAACGAGATCGGCACCCTGCAACCGGTACGGGAACTGGCCGACGTCTGCGCCGAGTTCGACGTCCCGCTGCACGCCGACGCCGTGCAGGCCTTCGGGCAGGTGCCCGTCGACTTCGCCGCCTCCGGGCTCGCCGCCATGACCGTGTCCGGGCACAAGATCGGCGGTCCGTACGGTATCGGCGCGCTGCTCCTCGGCCGCGCGTACAGCCCCGTGCCCGTGCTGCACGGCGGCGGCCAGGAGCGGCATGTGCGCTCCGGCACCCTGGACGTGCCCGCGGTCGCCGCGTTCGCCGTCGCCGGGCAGCTCGCCGCCGAGCGGCGGGAGTGGTTCGCCCGCGAGATCGGCGCGCTCCGCGAGGAACTGGTCGCGGCCGTCCGCGCCGCCGTCCCCGACGCGCTCCTCGGCGGCGACCCGGACCCGGCGGGACGGCTCCCGGCCAACGCCCACTTCACCTTCCCCGGCTGCGAGGGCGACTCGCTGCTGCTCCTGCTCGACGCCCAGGGCATCGAGTGCTCCACGGGCTCGGCGTGCACCGCGGGTGTCGCCCAGCCGAGCCACGTACTCCTCGCCACCGGCACGGACCCGGACCTGGCCCGCGGGACGCTCCGCTTCTCGCTCGGCCACACGTCGACGCGGGCGGACGTGGAGGCGGTGGCGGAGGCGATCGGCCCGGCGGTGGAACGCGCCCGCACGGCGGGCCTGAGCTAGCTGCTTGCTTCCAGGCCCGCTGGTGGATCTCAGCCCCTCCGGCGTTTGAGCAGCGGGGTCCGGGGCGGAGCCCCGGGAGCGGGAAGGGGCGGGATCGGGGGCTCCCAGCCGGGCCGCACACCCGCACACCCGCACCCACCCACCCGTGCGCCCACCCGCCCGGGCCAGGGGCTACGCAGGCGTACCGGTGGCCCGAGCGGGCTTCCGGTCCCGCTCCCGCCGCACAAGCCGCATATACCGCTCCCAGTCCCAGTGCGGCCCGGGATCCGTGTGATCCGTCCCCTCCACCTCCACGTGCCCGATGATGTGCTCCCGGTCCACCGGTATGTCGTACCGCCGGCAGATCCCGGCGGTGAGCGCCGCCGAGGAGGCGTACATGGCGTGGGTGAACGACGACTTCCGGTCGACGAACCCCTCGTGCTCGATGCCCACGCTGCGCTCGTTCATGGCGCGGTTGCCCGCGTGGAAGGCCACGTCGAGCTCGCGGATCATCTGGGCGACGTGCCCGTCCTTGCGGACCACGTAGTGCGTGGCCGCGCCGTGCCCGGGGTCCCTGAAGACGCGCAGCGCCGTGCGGTACTCGCCCTGGACGACGTGGATGACGACGCGGTCGATGTCGTAGTCGGCGGGGCGGTCGGCCCGGCGCCAGTTCGCCCCCGACGCCGCTATCCACTGGGCGCCGCGGGCGTCGACCACGCCGTCCTCGCGGGGTGTGGAGATCCGCGGCCGGTGCCCCCACAGCCGGCCGAGCTCGTCGTGGCCGAGCACCAGGGCGCCGAGCCCGACGGCGGCGCCGCCGAGGAGCAGGGCGCGGCGGGCCGTGCCGCGGCCCTCGGCCGGCTCCGCGCCGTGTGTGCTTCCGGTGTCCCTCGTCCCCGAGGTGTCCTCTGCCCCCATGTGATCCTCAACGCTTACTCACGCGCGCCCGGTTCCCGGGGACCCGTACCCTGTTAGGGCTATGACTTCGCAGATCCCGTCGGCCCCGCCGCGCACCAGCCGCCCGCTCCGCGTCCTCGCCGCCATGTCCGGCGGCGTGGACTCCGCCGTCGCCGCCGCCCGAGCCGCCGAGGCCGGGCACGACGTGACCGGTGTGCATCTGGCGCTCTCGGCGAACCCGCAGTCGTTCCGCACGGGCGCGCGCGGCTGCTGCACCATCGAGGACTCGCGGGACGCCCGCCGTGCGGCGGACGTCATCGGCATCCCGTTCTACGTGTGGGACCTCGCCGAGCGCTTCCGTGAGGACGTGGTCGAGGACTTCGTCGCGGAGTACGAGGCGGGGCGCACCCCGAACCCGTGCCTGCGCTGCAACGAGAAGATCAAGTTCGCCGCGCTCCTGGACAAGGCCCTGGCGCTGGGCTTCGACGCGGTGTGCACGGGCCACTACGCGCAGGTGGTCGTGGACGAGAACGGCGAGCGAGAGCTGCACCGGGCGTCCGACATGGCGAAGGACCAGAGCTACGTCCTGGGAGTCCTGGACGACCGCCAACTGGCCCACGCGATGTTCCCCCTGGGCGACACGGTCACGACCAAGGACGAGATCCGCGCGGAGGCCGAGCGCCGCGGCCTGGCCGTCGCCAAGAAGCCCGACAGCCA
This sequence comes from Streptomyces typhae, assembly GCF_009755605.1. Taxonomy (GTDB): domain Bacteria; phylum Actinomycetota; class Actinomycetes; order Streptomycetales; family Streptomycetaceae; genus Streptomyces; species Streptomyces typhae. The sequence continues at coordinate 73,466 of NZ_WPNZ01000027.1, read as the reverse complement.
CGACATCTGCTTCATCGCGGACGGCGACACCCAGGGCTTCCTGGCCGCGCGCCTCGGCAAGGCGGAGGGCGACATCGTGGACGAGTCCGGGACGGTCCTGGGCACCCACGAGGGCGCGTACGGCTTCACGATCGGCCAGCGCAAGGGCCTGCGCATCGGCACGCCCGCGCCCGACGGCAAGCCGCGCTACGTCCTGGACATCTCCCCGGTGGACAACACCGTCACGGTCGGCCCCGCCGCGGGCCTCGACGTGACCGCCCTGACGGCCGTCAGGCCCCGCTGGTGCGGCGCCGCCCCCACCGGAGCGGGCACCTACACCGCCCAGCTGCGCGCCCACGGCGGCGAGACCGAGGTGACCGCCGAACCGGTCGACGGCACTCTGCACGTCACGTTCACCGAGCCGGTGCGCGGCGTGGCGCCCGGCCAGGCGATCGTCCTGTACGACGGTTCGCGCGTGGTGGGCTCGGCGACGATCGCCACCACCCAGCGGGCGGCCGCCGCCGTCTGAATCCTCTGAGGCTGGCCCCGCAGATCGCGGCGTCACACTGTGGCTACAGCGGGCTACCACTTATCCGGTTAAGTGGTTAGCCGCTAAGTTGCTGGAATCGGTGCACGTAACGACAGGAGTCTGCTCCTGTCTCCGGGAGGACGACGGTGCTGCTGCGTTTCAGGGTGGCCAATCACCGCTCGATCCGGGACGAGTGCCAGCTCGGCTTGGTGCCGGCGGTCCCTTACGCGGGCGGCGCGCTCCGTACGGATCTGCGGGACGAGGACCGCGAGGTGACGGTCCTGCCCGTGACCGGCATCTTCGGAGCGAACGCCTCGGGCTAGTCCAACCTGCTCCTCGCCCTGCACGACATGCGGCAGGCCGTACGCACGTCCTTCGCGGAATGGGCGACGCGCCCGGGAGTGCCGCGCCGCCCCTTCAAACTCGACCCCTCGTGTTCCGACGAGACCACCCTCTTCGAAGTCGACCTCGCACTCGGCAGACGACCCGTGCGCTACACGTACGGCTTCGAGCTGTCGGACGAGCGGGTCGAGGCGGAGTGGCTGCACGCCTACCTCGACGGCACCCGGGTGGTCTGGTTCGACAGGGAGGCCGACCGGCCCGACGACGAGGGCGGCGAGTTCGTCTTCCCCGGGGTGGACAGCCAGGAAGGTCCCGCGTTCCGGGGCCGTCGCGACGACCTGGTGGCGCTCACCCGGCCGAACGCCCTCTTCCTCTCCACGGCGGCCACACTGAACGACCCGCAGCTGAGCGAGCTGTACCGCTGGTTCCTCGACAATCTGCTGCTGGTCACCCCCGACGAGAGCGTCGCCGAGCGCACCGCGTGGACCCAGCGGATGCTCGGTGCGCCCAAGCCGCACCACTCCCACAAGAGCGGCGGTGCGCCCGCCCCGCACGGCAGCGAGCAGCCCTCGGGCCTGGGGGACCTCGACCGGCTGACCGGCCTGCTCGCCATCGCGGACCTGGGCCTCACCGGCGTCGACGTCGACCCGGTCACGGGAGAGCTCGCGCTGCGCCACCGCACCCCCGACGGGACCTAGGAGACCCTGGACTTCCGTACCGAGGAGTCCCTGGGCACGCTCGCGTGGTTCGCCTTCCTCGGCCCGATGCTGACGGCCCTGGACCGGGGGACGACCCTCCTCGTCGACGAACTCGACTCCAGCCTGCACCCCACCCTCGCCGCCGAAGTCGTACGGATCTTCCAGGACCCCGAAGCGAATCCGCACCGGGCGCAACTGGTCTTCACCACGCACGACGCGACACTGCTCGGTGACGCCGTGCTGGAGCGCCCGCTGGCCGCCGAGCAAGTGTGGATCACGGTGAAGCGGTCCACCGGCCAGACCGAGCTGTACCCGCTCACGGCGGCACGCCCGGACCCCGATGAGGACTTGGAGCGCGGCTACCTGCGCGGCCGGTACGGTGGCGCTCCCAGGGTGACTCCGGGCGAGATCGCCAGGGAACTGTAGAGCGTCATGGGCGCGCGCGCCGCTGCCCTCCAGGGCAGGGTCGGTACGGCGATCGGCCACGCCCGGGGCCTGCTGGCGCAGTGCGAACACGGGGCGTGCAAGGCGGGGCAGGCCACCATCGTCACCCCGAGGAGGCCAGAAGGTGCCGTGGTAGCGCCGAGCCCGAAGTCGCCCGAGCGGTGGGCGGCCCGCTCGGGACACGCGCCGAGCTGCCCGGTCCTGAACCGTGACCCGTCCACCGACGTCTGGCGCCTCTAGGTGAGCCTGGGAATCACGCAGGACGACTGGAAGTAGATGGCTATCGCGTGGGACTGCTTGTTCCGGACAGAGGTGACGCCTCCGACTGCACCGTCCGTATGAGCGCCAGCAGGGCGCGCCGGCCTGTTGTCAGCACGGTGGCTGGGCTGTCGCTTTCGCGGAGTGCGATGCCGTCCGCTGTCGCGGCGACCTCGACGCAGTTGTTGCCGCCACCGCCGCAGAACGACGATCGCTGCCACTCGACTTCGGTCATGACGTCCGGTCCTCTCATAGTTCGCGGGCAATGGACCGGATGAGCTTCTGCGACTCCTCAGAGGACAGCGCGGACTGCTCCATCAGGTCGAGAAGGGAACGATAGTTCGCGAGCGGTGTCGGGGCATCCACGAAGTGCGCGCCCAACGCCGTGTCCAACTGGACTGTGTCCAGCTGCTGTACGGGTCCCTCGGCATACAGGACTGACTGCCCCGCGCCGTGGAAGCCGCCTGCACTGAAAGGGATGACGAGGAGGGTGACGCTGTCGCGCTCAGAAGCGTCAGCCAAGTAGTTCAGTTGAGCACGTGCCACGTCTCTGCCGCCGAACTCCAGCCGCAGGGCCACTTCGTGGATGATTCCGATGTATGGAGTCGGGTTCTCCCCGGTGAGAATCTTCTGTCGCCCGAGCCGGTGGGCAATGCGTAGCTCGACTTCGAGACGTGACAGTCGCGGCACCGTCAGCTCGAAGATCGCCCGAGCGTGATCCTCGGTCTGGAACAGGCCGGGCAGATGCACTGTCTGCGCTGTGCGGATGCGCGTGGCGTAGTGCTCTACCTCCGAGATTTCGAGATGACCTTCCGGGATCTTGCCTCGGTACTCGTCCCACCAGTGACTCGGCCGCCGTGGTCCGGTCATGGACGTGAGTGCGTCGATCAGGGCCAGGTCGGGGCATCGGTACGCGCTTGCCAGTTGGCGTACGCGCTCCTCGCTCAAGCCCGTTCGTGTCGCCTCGATGTTGGAGATCATCGTTCGGTCGACGCCGAGCGTGGAGGCGGCTTGTTGCACGGTGATGCCTGCCTGCTCCCGCATGCGACGCATCTCCGCTGCGAGTCGGCGGTGGCGAGCGGTGGGTGCGTTTCGTGGAGCCATGAGTCCTCTCTCGGGCGCGCGGACAGTGTGGCAGCACCGACAGATAGGGGTCTAGTGAGTCACACACTTCGCCACTCGTAAGTGGAAAGTGGCTCACATGTGATGCGGAATGGTCCTACAGTGTGGCTCGCGCCGCACACTCCGCCGCAAACAGGAAGCGCGCCGCCCCTTCCCTCGGGGCAGCGCTAGCCGCGTTAAGGCCACCTGCAACAGGGAAACCGCAACGCCCCCGGCGCGCCCCATCCTCTCGGCACGACCGCGCACCCCAGGAGGTGCCACCGTGAAATCGGACCAGCGTCAGGAACAAGGCCCGACCGCTCCCGCGGACAACGGGACCCCGTCATCCCCCATCCCCTGCCTGCTCCCCAGGCAACTCCACCCCCAGCCCCTCCCCTTCACCGACCCCTGGCACTACGAACTTCACTTCCCCTGCGACCCGCGAGGCCCCCGCATCGCTCGCGTCACCCTGCGCGCCGTCCTCGATGCCCATGGGCTTACCGATCTCACCGATCGCGCCGAACTCCTTGCCTCGGAGCTGGCCACCAACTCCGTACGGCACACCAAGGGCCCCGTGTCCGTACGCCTTCAGTGGCTGCACCCTGTACTGCGGGTCGGCGTGTGGGACACGAGCCCCGAGCAGCCGTCCACACGGTGCGCGCAGGCCGGGCTGCACGCCGAAGGCGGGCGCGGGATACTGATCCTCGACATGGTCGCCGACCGGTGGGGCGGCTACCCGATAGGGGCGCGACCGCGCGGGCCGGGCGGCAAGACGGTCTGGTTCGAACTGGCCCTGTCCGGGGGGTGAGTTCGCTTTCGACCGGCAGGGTGGCGGGGAAATTGGTCCCATGAGTCAGAGCCCCGGCACCCCGGACTTCAATGGCCTCGACTGGATACGGGCCGTCCCCGAAGGCGGAACCGAGCACGGGCCAGGCCCGTGGATCGAGGTCGCCTTCGGGGACGGCGACGCCGTGTACCTGCGGGAGAGCGACGACCCCGGCACCGTCGTGACCACCACACGGCAGAAGTGGGACGCGTTCGTACGGGGCGTGCAGGCGGGGGAGTTCGACCACTTCGTGGAAGACGCCTGCCGCTGAAAGTCAGGGGACCGTCAGGACGATCTTGCCCTGGGTGCGGCCCAGTTCGCCGAGCTCGTGCGCCTTCGCCGCCTCCGCGAGGGGCAGCGTCGCGGCGATCTCCGGGCGCAGGCTGCCCTCGGTGACGAGGCGGGCGATCTCCAGCATGCCGTGCCGGTCCGGTTCCACGACCGTCCAGCCCGCGTGGACGCCGAGCTCACGCGCCCGCTCGGGGTCGGGCAGACCGCCGGGGTCGGGGAGCGTCACCAGGTGGCCGCCGCGGCGAAGGACGGGCAGCGAGCGGTCGCCGTACTCCCCGCCGACGCCGTCCAGGACCACGTCCACGTCCCGTACGGCCTCCGCGAAGTCCGTCGCGGTGTAGTCGATCAGCTCGTCCGCGCCGAGCGAGCGCAGGAAGTCGTGCTTGTCGGCGCGCGCCGTCCCGATGACGTACGCGCCCTGCGCCTTGGCGATCTGCACGGCGAGGTGGCCGACGCCGCCCGCTGCCGCGTGGATCAGGACGCGCTGCCCGGCGCGGAGACCGGCCGTCTCGATCAGGCCCTGCCAGGCCGTGAGCGCCGCGAGCGGCAGCGCAGCCGCGCCCACGTGATCGATGTTCCCGGGCTTGCGGGCGAAGCGCCGCGCGGGAGCGGTCACGTACTCGGCGTAGCCGCCCGCCTGCTCCGGGAAGCGCGGCATGCCGAACACCTCGTCGCCGGGCTCGAACAGGGTCACTCCGGGGCCCACGGCCTCGACCGTGCCGGACACGTCGTACCCGAGGATCGGGGTGTCGCCCCAGGTGCCGAACGCACCCGCGGCGCGCGTCTTCCAGTCGACCGGGTTCACACCGGCCGCGTGCACCTTGACCAGGATCTCCGTGAGACCCGGCGCGGGGCGGTCCACCTCCACGGGGACCAGGACGTCGGGGGCACCCCACGCGCGCGGGCTGACGGCACGCATGGTGGTCGTGGGCAGGCTCATTGGTCTTGTCCTCTCTGCTGAGCGGCCCTCAGCGTGCGCCAACGAGCGTTCCCGCGGTGCTGGCAGTTTGGCCATGATGTGACAGGATCTGGCCATGGCCTCCCGCACCGCGCACCGTGTCGTCGTCCTCGCCCTCGACGGCGTGTACGCCTTCGAGCTGGGCATCCCCGCACGGGTCTTCGGCGCCGCGGCGGACGGCGCCGGGCACCCGCTCTACGACGTCGCCGTGTGCACGGTGGACGGCGGCGCCGTGCGCACCGACGCGGGCTTCTCGCTCACCGGCGGGACCGGCCCCAAGGCCCTGGAGGGTGCCGACACCGTCGTGATCCCGCCCACCCGCGTCCTCGACCGGGGGCTGCCCGGCGGCGCGCTCCCGGAGGCGGTGGCGGGGGCGCTCGGCCGGATCAGGCCCGGGGCGCGGCTCGTGTCGTTCTGCAGCGCCTCGTACGTCCTGGCGGCCGCGGGGCTCCTGGACGGGCGCCCCGCGACGACCCACTGGCACCTCGCCCCGCACTTCCAGCGCAGCTACCCGCGCGTGCGTGTCGATGAGGACGTGCTGTTCGTGGACGACGGCGACGTGCTCACCTCGGCCGGTGTCGCCGCGGGCATCGACCTGTGCCTGCACCTCGTGCGCCGCGACCACGGCAGCGCCGTCGCCAACCAGGTCGCCCGCGCGTGCGTGGTGCCGCCCTGGCGGGACGGCGGACAGGCCCAGTACATCGAACGGCCCGTCCCGGAACCCACGCTCGCCACGACGGCGGCCACGCGCGCGTGGGCCCTGGAACGGCTCCAGGAACCGCTGACCCTCGGAGAGCTCGCCGGGCACGCGCGCATGAGCCTGCGCACGTTCACACGCCGCTTCCGCGACGAGGTGGGCACCACACCGGGCCGCTGGCTCACCGCCCAGCGCCTCGAACTCGCCCGCCACCTCCTGGAGACCAGCGACCTGCCCATCGACCTGGTGGCCCACCGCGCGGGCTTCGGCACCGCCAACTCGCTGCGTCAGCACATGCGTTCCGTCCTCGGCGTGTCACCCGCCGCCTACCGCAGGACGTTCGCCGCGACGGCCGCCTAGAGGCCGTCCGGAGTGGCTACGCCGCCGGGACCTCCGTCACCTCGTAGAAGCAGAAGTGGTCCTTGATCTGGGCCACGTCCGGCTTCGGCTCGGGGTACGCCCACACGGTGTCCGCCGCGTCCGGCAGCGACCAGTAGGACGCGGTGCCCTTGAAGGGGCAGTACGTGTGCGTGTCCGACGGTGTCAGCAGGTCCGTGCGCACATCCTCCGGAGGCAGGTAGTAGCGCACCGGGCAGCCCGTCTCGCGCAGCACCAGCGGACGCGTGGAATCGGCCACCACCTGGCCGCCGTGCTCCACGCGCACGTGCTGGGTGCCCTGCTCGACCGTGATGCGGTGTCCTTCGGCCATGACGCTGCCCCTTCCGGAGGTCCTGTGACGGCTGCTGCCGCTCGTCTTCCCGCAGTGTGCTGGTGCGCTCACCTTCGCGCAGTGCGCTCACCTTCCTACAGTGTCGGTGCCGGAAAGTACCGTGGGGCCATGAACATCTGCGTCTTCCTATCCGCCGCCGACCTGCCCGAGCGCTACACCCGCCCCGCCCGCGAGTTCGCCGAGCTGCTCGGCAGGGGTGGGCACGCGTTGGTGTGGGGCGGTTCGGACGTCGGCCTGATGAAGGTCGTGGCGGACGGCGTGGAGGCGGCGGGCGGGCGGCTCGTCGGCGTCTCCGTCGACTTCCTCGCTGCCAAGGCGCGCCCCGGCGTGCAGGAGATGGTGATCGCCAAGGACCTCGCCGAGCGCAAGGCCCTGCTCCTGGAGAAGGCCGACGCCGTGGTCGTCATGGTCGGCGGCACCGGCACCCTCGACGAGGCCACCGACATCCTGGAGCTGAAGAAGCACGGCAGGACGACAAAGCCGGTGGTGCTGCTCAACTCAGCCGGCTTTTACGACGGGTTGAAGGAGCAGTTCCGCCGCATGGAGGACGAGGGCTTCCTGCCGGTGCCCCTGACCGATCTGGTCTTCTTCGCGGAGGAGCCGGTCGGCGCCCTCGCCTACCTGGAGGAGGCCATGGGCACGCGCTGACCCCCGCGGCGCCGGGCGCGGCGCCTCCCGCGCCGACCGAGGCGTCCGCCGCCACCGGCCGGAATGCGACCATAAGCGCATGGCAACTCATGTGATCACCGGGGCGGGCTCCGGCATCGGCGCGGCCGTCGCCCGCCGCCTCCACGCGCGCGGCGACGCGCTCGTGCTGCACGCGCGCGACGCGGGCCGCGCCAAGGAGCTCGCCGCCGAGTACCCCGGCGCCGACACCCTCGTCGGCGACCTCTCGGACCCCGACAAGCTCTCCTGGGCCTTCTCGCACCAGAGCCTCCCCGACCGCGTCGACTCGCTGCTGCACATCGCGGGCGTCGTCGACCTCGGCCCCGTCGGCGAGCTCACCCCGAAGTCCTGGCGGCACCAGCTCAACGTGAACCTGATCGCGCCCGCCGAGCTGACCCGGCACTTCCTGCCGCAGCTCCGCGTGGCCCAGGGTCATGTGATCTTCGTGAACTCCGGCGCCGGGCTGCGCGCGAGCGCCGAATGGTCCGCGTACGCGGCCTCCAAGCACGGCCTGAAGGCCCTCGCGGACTCCCTGCGCCACGAGGAGCACGGCAACGGCGTACGCGTCACCTCCGTCTATCCGGGCCGCACGGCGAGCGCCATGCAGGCCAAGGTGCACCAGCAGGAGGGCAAGGAGTACGACCCGGGGCAGTGGATCGACCCCGAGTCGGTGGCCACGACCATCCTGATGGCCCTCGACCTGCCCCGCGACGCCGAGGTCAACGACCTGACGGTGCGGCCGGGACGGTGAGCGCAGCGGTGAGCACGATGGCGTGGGGCGGCGCCACCGGCGTCGGATCGATGCCCGGCGGCGACGCCCGCGAGACCGCGAAGACCGTCACCGGCACCTACGAGGACGCCGGCGGGGGCCTGCCGTACCTGGCGGAGCTGCCCGCCCGCGGTCCCGGCGCCGACATGATCGGCCGCACTGCCGGGCTGCTCGTCGAGGTGTACGCGCGCGTGGAGCCGAGCGGCTGGCGCATCGGCGACCGGCCGGGGCGCGACACGCGCCGCGCGGCGTCCTGGCTCGGCGAGGACCTCGACGCCCTGGAGGAGTTCACGCAGGGGTACGAGGGCCCGCTCAAGGTCCAGGCCGTCGGCCCGTGGACCCTCGCGGCGGCCCTGGAGCTGCGGAACGGCGAGGCCGCCCTCTCGGACCTCGGCGCCTGCCGCGACCTGGCCGGATCCCTCGCCGAAGGCCTGCGGGCCCACCTCGCCGAGGTCGGCAGGCGGGTGCCGGGCGCCCAGCTCGTCCTCCAGCTCGACGAGCCCTCCCTCACCGCCGTGCTGCGCGGGCAGATCAAGACGGCCAGCCAGTACCGCACGCACCGCGCCGTGGACCGCCAGCTCGTCGAGAGCGCGCTGCGCGACGTCATGGCCGTCCACGACGGACCTGTGGCGGTCCACTCCTGCGCGCCCGACGTCCCCTTCGCGCTCCTGCGCCGGGCCGGCGCGGACGCCGTGTCGTTCGACTTCGCCCTGCTCACCGAGCGTGACGACGAGGTGATCGGTGAGGCCGTCGAAGCGGGCACGAAGCTGTTCGCCGGTGTCGTGCCGGGCACCGACGGACCATTGTCAGACCCTGCCGGTAGCGTCATGGGTGTCAGGACGCTGTGGCGCAGGTTGGGGCTGAATCCGGGGACCCTCGCGGAGTCGGTCACGGTCACCCCGTCGTGCGGTCTCGCGGGCGCCTCGCCGGCGTACGCCCGCGCGGCGCTCGCCCACTGCGCCCGGGCGGCGAGATCACTCGCGGACAACCCTGAGTAACGGGTCTGAAGGCAACGGGAGGACGAGACGGTGGCTGTCGAACAGGAAGGCACGGTGCCCGCCGAGGCACGCGACGAGCACGCCCGGCTGGCCGAGCAGATCGAGGAGCACCGCTTCCGGTACTACGTGAAGGACCAGCCGGTCGTCAGCGACGCCGAGTTCGACAAGCTGCTGCGCTCGCTGGAGGCCCTGGAGGAGCGCCATCCGGAGCTGCGCACGCCGGACTCCCCGACCCAGAAGGTCGCCGGGGCGTACGAGACGGAGTTCACCTCCGTGGAGCACCGCGAGCGGATGCTGTCCCTGGACAACGCCTTCGACGACGAGGAGCTGGCCGGCTGGGCCGAGCGCGTGGCCAAGGAGGTGGGCACCAGCGAGCACCACTTCCTGTGCGAGCTGAAGGTCGACGGCCTCGCGGTCAACCTGACGTACGAGAACGGCAGGCTGACCCGCGCGGCGACCCGCGGCGACGGCCGCACGGGCGAGGACATCACGCCCAACGTCCGCACGATCGCGGACATCCCCGAGCGGCTGCGGGGCGACCGCGTCCCGGCGCTCGTGGAGATCCGCGGCGAGGTCTTCTTCCCGATGGAGAAGTTCCAGGGACTGAACGAGCGCCTGGTCGCGGCGGGCGACAAGCCCTTCGCCAACCCGCGCAACGCCGCGGCGGGCTCCCTGCGCCAGAAGGACCCGCGGGTCACGGCGACCCGCCCGCTGCACATGGTGGTGCACGGCATCGGCGCCCGGGAGGGCTTCGACATCGATCGCCTCTCGCAGGCGTACGACCTGCTGCGCGAGTGGGGCCTGCCCACCACCAGGCACAGCAAGGTGGTGGACGGCCTCGACGGCGTCCGCGACTTCGTCACGTACTACGGCAAGAACCGCCACTCCGTGGAGCACGAGATCGACGGCGTCGTCGTCAAGCTCGACGAGATCCCCCTCCAGGGCCGCCTCGGCTCCACCTCGCGCGCCCCCCGCTGGGCCATCGCGTGGAAGTACGCCCCGGAGGAGGTCAACACCAAGCTGGTCAACATTCGCGTGGGCGTCGGCCGCACCGGCCGCGTCACCCCGTACGCGCAGGTGGAGCCCGTCACCGTGGCGGGCTCCGAGGTCGAGTTCGCCACACTGCACAACCAGGACGTGGTCAAGGCCAAGGGCATCCTCATCGGTGACACGGTGGTGCTGCGCAAGGCGGGGGACGTCATCCCGGAGATCCTCGGCCCCGTCGTCGACCTGCGCGACGGCAGCGAGCGCGAGTTCGAGATGCCCACCGAGTGCCCCTCCTGCGGCACCGCCCTGGCGGCCCAGAAGGAGGGCGACATCGACCTCCGCTGCCCGAACGGCCGGACCTGCCGGGACCAGATCCGTGAGCGCCTGTTCTATCTGGCCGGCCGCAAGTGCCTGGACATCGAGAACTTCGGCTATGTCGCCGCCGCCGCGCTCAGCGACCCGCTGGAGCCCGGCACGCCGCCCGTCGCCGACGAGGGCGACATCTTCGACCTGAAGGTCGAGGAACTGCTCCCCATCAAGTCCTACGTCCTCGACCAGGACTCGGGACTGCCGAAGCGGGACCCGAAGACCGGCGAGGAGAAGGTGGTGACCTTCTTCGCCAACCAGCAGGGCGAGCCGAAGAAGAACACCCTGTCCATGCTGGAGAACATCGCCGCCGCCAAGGAGCGGCCCCTCGCCCGGATCCTCACCGGCCTCTCCATCCGCCACGTCGGGCCGGTCGCGGCCGAGGCGCTGGCCCGCGAGTTCCGCTCCATCGACCGGATCGAGCAGGCCACGGAGCAGGAACTGGCTGCCGTCGACGGAGTCGGCGGCACCATCGCCGCCTCCCTCAAGCAGTGGTTCGCCGAGGACTGGCACCGCGAGATCCTGCGCAAGTGGCGGGCCGCCGGAGTCCGGATGGAGGAGGCCGGCGGGGGAGAGGACGATGCGCCGCGCCCCCTCCAGGGACTCACCGTCGTCGTCACGGGAACGCTCCAGAACCACACCCGGGACGGCGCGAAAGAGGCGCTGCAGAGCCGCGGAGCGAAAGTCACCGGTTCCGTTTCAAAGAAGACCGGATTCGTCGTAGTGGGTGACAACCCCGGTTCGAAGTACGACAAGGCGATGCAACTGAAGGTCCCCGTTCTCGATGAGGACGGCTTCGCGGTCCTGCTCGAACAAGGGGCGGAGGCGGCTCGGGAGGCCGCACTTCCGACCGAAGAATAGCGGTTGAAGGCCACCCGTTCAGCGCATATCAGATGCATACGGGTGGCCGGGGCGCATTCGGGCAACCGTAGGCGACCGCTGCCCGTGGAAGCCCTCTGCGGCCTACTGTTGAGGGGTGCGCCTGCCGTGCCCCGCTGCGGATGGGGTATCTCCTGCTTGCCGAGAGCCGGGGAAGGTTTCGGACGCGGCTGCCCAAGGATCTTCAAGTCCGCGTGCTGCTGCGTGGCGTGTGCATCGCCGGCTGTGAGAGGGACGGGTATGGAACCGACCGAGAGCGTCGCCCCGGACTCATGGCTGCGGTCGCGCCTGCGTCGCCTGCTCGGCGGGCGGCGCGACCACACGGGCGACGCCGGTCGCGGCCCCGGGGACGCGCGGGTCGCGCGAGCCGGTGGGACGCCCGAGTTCCGGCCCCGCGAGCGCGCCTGGACCTCGGGCGTTGGCCTGAACGAGCACCTCGGGCCGGGTCGGACGGCCGTTTCCGGCCCCGATGACGTCGCACAGGAGGAAGCAACGGCTCTACGGGGTAGGGCTTCTGGTGAGGGACCGGAGCCGGGCGGTCGAGGCGTGCCCGTGCGGGGAACCGGATGTCGCGAAACGGTGGTCCCGGCGGAGGCTGGCGTGACGGCGAGTGCCGAAGAGGAACGACGGGGCCCGGACGGGCGCGATGCGCCGTGGCCGGGCAGGGACGAGACGGACGGTGCCGCGGAGCCGGTCGCCGCACCGGCCTTACGGAGCGGGGCAGTTGAGACCAGGGCGGCCGTGCGGGGCGTGCCCGTACCGGGTGACGCAGGCGCGGGCGCCGGAACCGAGGACGGCGCTCCGCTCGCGCGGGGCGCCGGGACGACCACCGAGGCGGTGCCCGGGACTCCCGCCGGTGTGCTGGCGGGGACGGCTTCCGGCGCGGCCCCGGGCGTGACCGTGGGAGCGGCCGTCGGCGCGGTCACGGGCGCGGCCGCCGGTGTGAGCGCGGGAGCGGCCGCCGTCTCAGGCCCGGCTGCGGGCGTGGTCACTGGTGTGGCAGCGGGGGCGGCCTCCGGTGCGGTCACCGGCGCAGCAGCCGGTGCGAGCGCGGGAGCGGTCTCCGGTGTGACAGCGGGGGCGACCTCAGGCCCGGCTGCGGGAGCGGTCACCGGTGTCACCGCGGGAGCGGCCACCGGCGCCACCGCAGGAGCGCCCTCCAGTGCACCCGCCGGCCCGGTCATGGGCGTACCCGCCGGCCCGGCCATGGGCGATCCCACCGGCCCGGTCATGGGCGTACCCGCCGGCCCGGCCATGGGCGATCCCACCGGCCCGGCCACGGGCGCACCCACCGGCATAGCCGAGGGAGCGGTCGCCGGTGTCACCGCGGGAGCGGCCACCGGTGCGGCCACCGACCCGCCCGCGGGAGCGACCACCGGCGTGGCAGCGGGAGCGGTCACCGGTATGGCCGCAGGAGCGACCACCGGCGTCACCACGGGAACCGTCACCGGGATGACGACAGGCGCGGTCACCGGCGCGGTCACCGGCGCGGTCACCGGCGCGGTCACCGGTGCCGTCGGTGGTGTGGCGGCCGGTGCCGTGGCGGGCGCGGGCGCCGTCGGTGGTCCGGGTGCCGCGCGGCGCGGTGCGGCCGACGGAGGGGCGGGTCCCGCCGCTGTCCGGGCCGCCGCGCCCGGTGCCGGGGGCGGCGGGGACGCCGCGTTCGGCCGGGGCGCGGCCCCGGGAGGCGGCACCGCCGCGGGAGGTGGGGACGCCGCGGGCGCGCGAGCCGTGGCGACCGGCGTCGGAGGCGCCGGGGACGGCACGGCGGGCCGGGGCGCGGCAAGGCCCGGCGCGGGCACCGACACCACAGGCGGCGGAGTGCGCCGCGGACTGTGGCGCGGCGGCCGCGGTGCCGACGTGCGGGGCACGGACAGCAGGACCCAGGGGATCGACGGCGGCGGGGTGGACGGCGACGACGACGAGGACGACCGAGGCGGCTGGCAGCTGCTGCCCGCGGCCGTAGTCGCGGCGGCCGCGGTCGTCCTCGGCACCGGCTTCTTCCACGCGTTCACCGGCGGCCACGCGCTCTTCCCCTCCGGCACGGTCGGCTGGTCCCTGGCCATCCTGACCGGCCTCATCGTCGGCCACCTCGTCGCGCTCGGCCGCGACCGCTGGTGGGGCGGCACCGGCTCCGGCGGCGCGCTGACGGTGGCGGTGCTCCTCCTGTACGGATGGATGCCCGCGGGCATGGTCAGCCTCACCGTCGTCGTCCTGGTGGGCGTCGCCCGCCGCCACCGCTGGCGACAAGGGGTGCTGCACGGCGCCGTGGACATCCTCGGCATCGGCGCGGGCGCCCTCACGATGGCCGCGTTCGGCACCGCGCCGTCCGCCGACTCGCCCTGGAACCCGGAGAGCTGGGACCTGTACACGGCGCCCGAGGTCGCCCTCGTCGCGGTCGCGTATCTCGCCGTCACCCGGGTCCTGCTCTGGTACGTGCACGCCCCGCGCACCGGCGCGCTGCCCACGGTCACCCGGACCGCCCTGGTCCGGCAGAGCTTGCTCGGTGTGGCCCTGCTCGGCATCGCCCCGCTGATCTGCGTCGTCGCGATGTCGCTGCCGCTGCTCCTGCCGCTGTTCACGATCCCGCTCGTCGCCCTCGACTCCACGCTGTGGATCGCGCGTGCCAGAGCGGAGGAGCAGCTGCGCGACCCGCTGACCGGCCTGCCCAACCGCCAGTGGCTCCTGGAGCGCACCTGGACGGCACTGGACGACGCGGAGCGCATCGGCGCGCGCTCGGCCCTGATGCTGATCGACATGGACCGTTTCCGTTCGGTCAACGACACGCTCGGGCACCTCGCCGGTGACCGCCTGCTGTTGCAGATCGCCGACCGGCTGCGGCTCGCGCTGCCGCGCGGCGCGGAGGCGGCCCGGCTCGGCGGTGACGAGTTCGCGGTGCTCCTGCCGGTCGCCGACTCCACGACGTCGGCCACGCGCGTCGCCCGCTCCCTGGTCGCGGCCCTCGGCTCGCCCCTCGACCTGGACGGCCTCACCCTCGTCCTGGAGGCAAGCGCCGGGCTCGCCGTCTTCCCCGACCACGCCCTGGACGCCGAAGGGCTGCTTCGCCGCGCGGACGTGGCGATGTACCAGGCCAAGCGGGACCGCACGGGCGTCGAGGTCTATGAGTCCAAGCGGGACTCCAACACCCCTGACCGGCTCGGCCTCCTCGGCGATCTGCGCCGCGCCCTGGACGCGGGCGACGTGGAGCTGCACTACCAGCCGAAGGTCCGCTTCGACGGGCAGGTGGCGGGCCTGGAGGCGCTGGTGCGCTGGGTGCACCCCGAGCGCGGAAAGGTGCCGCCGGACGAGTTCATCGCCATCGCCGAGTCGTCGGGACTCATGCCGCACCTCACGGAGTACGTCCTCGAGTCCGCGCTCGCCCAGGTCGCGAAGTGGCGCGCGCAGGGCCTGTACGTGCCGGTCGCGGTGAACGTGTCGCCCCGGGACGTGCACACCCCCGGATTCGCCGGGGCCGTGGCGGCCCGGCTCGCCCGGCACGGGGTGCCCCCGGGCGCGCTCCAACTGGAGATAACGGAGCACGTACTCCTGGAGGACCCGCAGCGCGCCGCCGACACCCTCGCCGGACTCACCGGGCACGGCGTGAAGATGTCCCTCGACGACTTCGGCACCGGCTACTCCTCGCTGGTCCACCTGCGTCGGCTGCCCGTCAGCGAGCTGAAGATCGACCGGTCGTTCGTGGCCCGGCTCGCCGTCGACAACGAGGACGCGGAGATCGTGCGCTGCACGGTCGACCTCGCGCACTCCCTCGGCCTGCTCGTGGTCGCCGAGGGCGTCGAGGACGACGAGACCTGGGAGCGCCTGCGGGACATGGGCTGCGACGCCGTCCAGGGCTGGCTGGTCGCCGCCGCGATGCCGCCGAGCGAGACGACGGCGTGGCTGCGTACGCGCGGCGAGCGTGGCTGGCACCGCCCCGTCGCCGCACCCGACGCCTCCGCCCCCCAGCCCCCGGACCCGGCTCCCTCCTCCCCGAGCCGCGCGATCCAGTAGCCCCCGCCACCGGCGTCGCCGACGCGCGCACCACCGCGTCGGCGCCCGCGCGTGGGCCCCACGGGGAAGTCGGGCGCGGGCAGTGCGGGCCGCCCCATAGGATTGGGGGCGAAACCATCACACTCACCCCTGAGGATCGCTGCATGCCTGGCATCACGCGCGAGGAGGTCGCACACCTCGCCCGCCTTGCACGTCTGGAGCTGAAGGAGGAGGAGCTCGATCACTTCTCCGGACAGCTCGACGACATCATCGGCGCGGTCGCACGCGTCTCGGAGGTCGCCGACCAAGACGTACCGCCGACCTCCCACCCGCTGCCGCTGACGAACGTCATGCGCGCGGACGAGGTCCGTCCGTCGCTCACCCCCGAGCAGGCGCTCTCCGGAGCCCCGGCCCAGGAGCAGCAGCGTTTCAAGGTGCCGCAGATCCTGGGGGAGGACTAACCACCATGACGGACAGCAACATCATCAAGCTGGGCGCGGCCGAGATCGCCGCGAAGATCGCCGGTGGCGAGCTGACGGCCGTCGAGGTCACCGAGGCGCACCTGGCCAGGATCGACGCCGTCGACGAGAAGGTGCACGCCTTCCTGCACGTCGACCGTGAGGGCGCGCTCGCGCAGGCCCGCGCCGTCGACGAGAAGCGCGCGCGGGGCGAGAAGCTCGGCCCGCTCGCGGGCGTCCCGCTCGCCCTGAAGGACATCTTCACCACCGAGGGCGTCCCGACCACGGTCGGCTCCAAGATCCTCGAAGGCTGGATCCCGCCGTACGACGCGACGGTCACCCGGCGTCTGAAGGCCGCCGACGTGGTCATCCTCGGCAAGACCAACATGGACGAGTTCGCCATGGGGTCGAGCACCGAGAACAGCGCCTACGGCCCGACCGGCAACCCCTGGGACCTGACCAGGATCCCCGGCGGCTCCGGCGGCGGCTCGTCCGCCGCGCTCGCCGCGTACGAGGCCCCGCTGGCCATCGGCACGGACACCGGCGGCTCCATCCGCCAGCCCGCCGCCGTCACCGGCACGGTCGGCGTCAAGCCGACGTACGGCGGCGTCTCGCGATACGGCATGGTGGCGTTCTCCAGCTCCCTGGACCAGGGCGGGCCGTGCGCCCGCAGCGTCCTGGACGCGGCCCTGCTGCACGAGGTCATCGCCGGGCACGACCCGCTGGACTCGACGTCCGTCGACGCCCCGGTGCCGCCGGTCGTGGAGGCCGCCCGCAACGGCTCGGTCGCCGGGATGCGCGTCGGCGTCGTCAAGCAGTTCCGCGGCGAGGGCTACCAGGCCGGTGTCGTGCAGCGCTTCGACGAGTCGGTGGAGCTCCTCAAGGGGCTCGGCGCCGAGATCGTCGAGCTCGACTGCCCCTCCTTCGACCTGGCCCTCTCGGCGTACTACCTGATCGCGCCGTCCGAGTGCTCCTCGAACCTCGCCCGGTTCGACGCCATGCGCTACGGCCTGCGCGTCGGCGACGACGGCACGAGGTCCGCCGAGGACGTCACCGCGCTCACCCGCGAGGCCGGCTTCGGCGACGAGGTCAAGCGCCGCGTGATGCTCGGTACGTACGCGCTCAGCTCCGGCTACTACGACGCGTACTACGGCAGCGCCCAGAAGGTCCGCACGCTCATCACCCGGGACTTCGAGAAGGCCTTCGAGCAGGTCGACGTCATCGTCTCGCCGACGACGCCCACCACCGCCTTCCCGATCGGCGAGCGCGCCGACGACCCGATGGCGATGTACCTGGCGGACCTGTGCACCATCCCGACCAACCTCGCGGGCAACGCCGCCATGTCGCTGCCCTGCGGCCTCGCGCCGGAGGACGGCCTGCCCGTCGGGCTCCAGATCATCGCCCCCGCCATGAAGGACGAGCGCCTCTACAAGGTGGGTGCGGCCGTCGAGGCCGTCTTCGTGGAAAGGTGGGGCCACCCGCTTCTCGAGGAGGCACCGTCGCTGTGAGCAACAAGGCACTGTCCAAGGCCAAGGGCTTCAAGAAGTCCAGGACCGGTACGTATCTGTCCATCGGCACCACCGCGTTCGGCGCGCTCAGCACGCTCAAGCAGGTCAAGAAGGCCCGCGCCGAACACGACACGCTCAAGCTCGTCGACGCGGTCGTCTCCGCAGCCGCCATCGTCACGGGCATCGCCATCCTGGTGCGTGAGCTGAAGCGCATCGGCGACGACGACGTTCTGCTCGGCTGAGAGGGAAGTTCCAACACCGTGACTGTCACGACCACCCCCGATCTGGTGCCGTACGAGGACGCGCTCGCGACGTACGACCCGGTCATGGGCCTCGAGGTCCATGTCGAGCTCGGCACCGAGACGAAGATGTTCTGCGGCTGCTCCACCGCGCTCGGCGCGGACGCCAACACGCAGACCTGCCCCACCTGCCTCGGACTGCCCGGCGCCCTGCCGGTCGTCAACGAGGTCGGCGTGGAGTCCGCCATCAAGATCGGCCTCGCGCTGCACTGCGAGATCGCCGAGTGGTGCCGTTTCGCCCGGAAGAACTACTTCTATCCGGACATGCCGAAGAACTTCCAGACCTCCCAGTACGACGAGCCGATCGCCTTCAACGGCTATCTGGACGTCCAGCTGGAGGACGGCGAGGTCTTCCGCGTGGAGATCGAGCGCGCCCACATGGAGGAGGACACCGGCAAGTCGACGCACGTCGGCGGCGCGACGGGCCGTATCCACGGCGCCTCGCACTCCCTGCTCGACTACAACCGCGCGGGCATCCCGCTCATCGAGATCGTCACCAAGCCGATCGTCGGTGCCGGGGAGCGCGCCCCCGAGGTCGCCAAGGCCTACGTCGCCGAGCTGCGCGAGCTGATCCGGGCCCTCGGCGTGTCCGAGGCGCGGATGGAGCAGGGCCAGATGCGCTGCGACGTGAACCTCTCGCTGCGCCCGCACGGCCGGGAGAAGTTCGGTACGCGCTCCGAGACGAAGAACGTCAACTCGCTGCGCTCCGTGGAGCGGGCCGCCCGCTTCGAGATCCAGCGGCACGCCGCGGTGCTCGACGCCGGCGGCACGATCGTGCAGGAGACCCGGCACTTCCACGAGGACGACGGCTCCACGACGTCCGGCCGGGTCAAGGAGGAGGCGGAGGACTACCGCTACTTCCCCGAGCCCGACCTGGTGCCGGTGGCCCCGTCCCGCGAGTGGGTCGAGGCCCTGCGCGCGGAGCTGCCGGAGCTGCCGCTGGCCCAGCGCAACCGGCTGCGTGAGGAGTGGGGCGTCTCCGCCCACGACATGCAGTCGATCCTCAACGCCGGTGCGATCGGCCCGATCGTCGCCACCATCAACGCGGGCGCGGACGCCGTGTCGGCGCGCAAGTGGTGGATGGGAGAGCTGGCGCGCAACGCCAACGAGCAGGGCGTGGACCTCGGTTCGCTGCCGATCACCCCGGAGCACGTGGCGCGCGTCTCGGCGCTCGTCGCCGCGGGTGAGCTGAACGACAAGCTGGCCCGCCAGGTCATCGACGGCGTCCTCAAGGGCGAGGGCACGCCCGACGAGGTCGTCGAGAAGCGCGGTCTGAAGGTCGTCTCCGACGAGGGTGCGCTGACCACCGCCGTCGAGGAGGCCATCGCCGGCAACCCGGCCATCGCGGACAAGATCCGCGGCGGCAAGGTGGCCGCGGCCGGCGCCCTGGTCGGCGCGGTCATGAAGGCCACCCGCGGCCAGGCCGACGCGGCCCGCGTCAAGGAGCTGATCCTGCGACAGCTCGGCGTCGAGGGCTGACGGCCCGAGCGCTTCTGGAGCAGCTCCGGAGCTTTTCCGCAGCGGAGAGGGGCCCCGCGACTTCCGAGTCGCGGGGCCCCTCTCCGCTGCGCGGAAGGCGTTCACCGCGACTTCGGTCCGCGGCCTTCCCCGTGCCATCGGGAGTCACTACCGTCCCAGCTCAAGAAGCCAATGGGTCAATGGACAACCATTGGGTACCGACTGGAGGTTGGGCGTGGCGGAGATATCGCGCAGGCGAATGATGGCTGTGGGCGGTGGCGCTCTCGGGGCCGCCGCGGTGGGTTCCTTCCTGCCGCCGTCCCTCCAGGAGGCGCTCGCCAAGACGCCGCCGAAGGGCGGGCTCGGCGCGATCGAGCACGTGGTGATCCTGATGCAGGAGAACCGGTCCTTCGACCACTACTTCGGGTCGCTGCGCGGGGTGCGCGGCTTCTCCGACCGCAACGCCCTGCGACTGCCCGGCGGCAAGAGCGTCTTCGAACAGCCCGCGGGCCTGCGTACCGTGCTGCCCTTCCCGGTCCGCGAGGCCGCCGCAGCCCAGCAGAAGGACCTCCAGTACATCGGCGCCCTCGACCACTCCTGGAGCGGCGGCGCCAAGGCCTGGCACGACGGCTGGATGGACGGCTGGGTCACCGCCAAGACCGCGGCCACGATGGCGTACTACACGCGCGAGGACATCCCGCTGCACTACGAGCTCGCCGACACCTTCACCGTCTGCGACGCCTACCACTCCTCCATCCACACCTCCACCAGCCCCAACCGCAACCACCTGTGGAGCGGCAAGACCGGCTTCGAGGCGAACGGCAAGCGGGCCGTCGGCAACGACGCGTACGACGAGGGCAGACACCCCGGGTACGGCTGGAGCACCTACGCGGAGCGCCTGGAGAAGGCCGGGGTGAGCTGGCAGACGTACACCGAGTGGGAGAACTTCACCGACAACCAGATCGAGTTCTTCACCACCTTCAAGGCGATCGCGCGCAAGGTCCTCGCGGGGACCGGCCACACCTACATGGAGGCCTTCTACGCCAAGGTCCGCGACGCCAAGGACGAGGCGGAGCGGGACAGGCTGCTCGCCGCGCTCGACGCGGGCGTGAAGACGCTGAGCAGGCGCGAGCGATCCCTGTTCGAGCGTGGCCTGCGCCGGGTGCCCACCGGCAGGCTCGCCGAGACGTTCGCCGCCGACGTCGCGGACGGAAAGCTCCCCCGCGTCAGCTATCTGGTGCCGTCCGCCCTGGACTCCGAGCACCCCTCGGTGTCGTCCCCCGTCCACAGCGCGACCATCGTCTACAAGATCCTCGACGCGCTCGCCTCGCACCCCGAGGTGTGGCGGCGCACCGCCGTCTTCATCAACTACGACGAGAACGACGGCTTCTTCGACCACGTGCCGCCGCCGGTGCCCGCGGCGGGCAACCAGGAGGAGTACTGGGAGGGCCGGCCGACCGGACTCGGCGCCCGGGTGCCGATGCTCGTCGTGTCGCCGTGGACCGTCGGCGGCTATGTGTGCTCCGAGGTCTTCGACCACACCTCCGTCGTGCGCTTCCTGGAGAAGTGGACGGGCGTGCGCGAGCCCAACATCGGGGACTGGCGGCGCACCGTCGCCGGTGACCTCACCAGCGCCTTCGACTTCCACCGCGGCTACCGCCAGCCGGAGGTGGAGCAGCCCGGCGAGATCCCCGTGTTCTCCGGGCGCTGGCAGCCGAAGCCGCCGGAGAAGCAGTCGATGCCGGTCCAGGAGCCGGGCCTCCGCCGGGCCCGCCCGCTGCCCTACCAGCCGGACGCCGACCTCAGGCGCGCCAAGGACGGCACCCTGAAGGTGCGCCTGCGCAACGGCGGCCGGCGCAGCGCGCACTTCGCGCTGTACCCGTACGCGGCGGAATTCCCCGTACCGCAGCATCAGGACGTGGCGCACGAGGGCTCCTGGGCCCTGCCGGAGAAGAGTGACGCCTACCACTTCACCGTCACCGGGCCGAACGGATTCCGCCGCGAATTCACCGGACGCGGGGAAGGCGCGGCCGCGCTCTCCTCGGCGATCACCCGGCGCGAGATCCACCTCACGCTGGCCAACCGGGGCAAGGAGCCGTTGGTCTACACGGTCCGGCCGCTCGGCTATGTGGAGGAAGCGGACGTGCGGCGCCGGACCCGCACGGTACGGGTCAGGGCGGGGAGCAGCCGGACCCTGGCCTGGGCCACCGGCGACGAGCGCGGCTGGTACGACGTCGAGGTGACCGTCGAGGGCGACGAGGGCTTCAGGCGCCGCCTGATGGGGCACATCGAGAACGGGCGCGCGAGCGTATCGGGCTGATCCACCGGGGCCCGCGACACCCCTTGTGACCTTGTGACTAAGGACACGAAAGGGACCAAGGATCTCCAAGGGCTGCAAAAGTGTCTGGACATGGGTCATGTCCACTTCGGTGAAGATCGCGGCATAAGCGAAGATCTTCGGTGGAGGTCACGGCGACCCCGCTGAAGATCCGCGAATCACCCAGGGAGCCAGTCCGTGGCAGCACTAGCCCGGTGGTGCGTACGGCACCGCCTTGTCGCCGTCCTGCTCTGGCTCCTGGCCCTCGGCTCCACCGCCGCCGCGGCCGCCGCGGTCGGCTCCGCCTACTCCAACGACTACGAAGTCCCGGGTACGGAGTCCGACCGCGCGTCCCGGCTGCTCGCCGAGGGCTTTCCCGACCTCGGCGGGGACGGCGATTTCGTCGTCTGGCACACCGGCGCCGACCAGACGGTGCGCGCCGCGGCCGTCGAGCAGACCATGACCGAGACCCTCGACCGGATCGCGGAGCTGCCCGGGATCGCCTCCGTGGCCGGCCCCTACACGGACGGCGGCAGCGGGAGCGCCGCCCGGATCAGCGCGGACGGCCGCACCGCCTACGCCACCGTCACCTTCCGCGAGCAGCTCGACTCGGTCGACCCCGCGCAGGCCGAGGCCCTCGTCGCCACCGCGAAGGCCGCCGCGGCCGACGGCCTCGACGTGGAGCTGGGCGGCGGCGCGATCGGCCTCACCGAGTCCAAGAGCGCCAAGACCGCAGAGATCGTCGGGGTGGCCGTCGCCGCGGTCGTCCTCTTCCTGGCCTTCGGCTCCCTGGCCGCCTCGCTCCTGCCCATCGCGACGGCGGTCGTCTCCGTCGGCACGGCGTACGCGGGCATCGTGCTGCTCGGGCACGTCATGACGGTCGCGGACTTCGCCCCGATGCTCGGCACCCTCATCGGGCTCGGCGTCGGCATCGACTACGCGCTGTTCATAGTGACCCGGCACCGCAAGGGCCTCAAACGCGGCCTGCCGGTGGCCGAGGCCGCCGAACAAGCCGTCGCCACCACCGGCCGGGCCGTGGTCTTCGCGGGCGCCACCGTCTGCATCGCCCTGCTCGGCATGCTGATCCTGCGTCTCAGCTTCCTCAACGGCGTCGCCATCGCGGCGTCCCTCACCGTGATCCTCACCGTCGCCGCGTCCGTGACGCTGCTCCCGGCGCTGCTGTCCCTCATCGGCCCGCGCGCCCTCAGCCGCCGCGAGCGGCGCAGACTCGCCGAGCGCGGTCCTCTCCCGGAGGTGCCGACCGGGCTCGCGGCCCGCTGGTCGGCGTTCGTGGAACGGCACCCGAAGGCGCTCGGCGGCGTCGCCGTCGCCGTGATCGCCCTGCTCGCCGTGCCCACCCTCTCTCTGCACCTCGGCACCTCCGACCAGGGCAACAACGCGTCCACCGCCACCACCCGGCAGGCCTACGACCTCCTCGCCGACGGCTTCGGCCCCGGCGTGAACGGCCCCCTCACCCTCGTCACCGAGATCCACGGCGCCGCGGACCGCCTCGCCCTCGACAACCTCGGCGCCACCCTGAGGGCCACCCCCGGCGTCGACTCCGTGAGCCCCGTGACCTACGGCGACGGCGCGGCCTTCCTCACCGTCGTGCCCGACTCCGCCCCGCAGTCGCAGCGCACCAGCGACCTCGTCGACCGGCTGCGCTCCGACGTGCTGCCCCGCGCCGGGACCGGCACCTCCCTCGACGTGCACGTGGGCGGCGTGACCGCGGGCTACGACGACTTCGCGGAGATCATCGTCGGCAAGCTGCCGCTGTTCGTCGGTGTCGTCATCGGCCTCGGCTGCGTCCTGCTGCTGCTCGCGTTCCGCTCGGTCGGCATCCCGCTCAAGGCCGCCGTGATGAACGTGGCGGCCGTCGCCGCGTCGTTCGGGGTGGTCGTGGCGGTGTTCCAGTGGGGCTGGGGGAGCGAACTCCTCGGGCTCGGCCGGGCGGGTCCGATCGAGCCCTTCCTTCCCGTGATCATGGTGTCGGTCCTCTTCGGCCTGTCCATGGATTACCAGGTGTTCCTGGTCAGCCGGATGTACGAGGAGTGGCTGGAGACCGGCGACAACCGCGTCGCGGTCCGGGTGGGCCTCGCCGAGACCAGCCGCGTCATCAACTCCGCGGCCGTCATCATGATCTCGGTCTTCCTGGCGTTCGTGCTCAGCGGGGACCGCGTGATCGCGATGTTCGGCATCGCCCTCGCGGCGGCCGTCGCCCTCGACGCCTTCGTCCTTCGCACGCTCCTGGTCCCGGCGCTGATGCACCTGCTCGGCGGCGCCAACTGGTGGCTGCCCGCCCGCCTGGACCGCTGGCTGCCGCGCATCAGTATTGAGGTGCCCGAGCCCCGGCATCGTGCGAGGATCCCCGGGCGGCGCGATCGGCAGGACGAACGTTCGCGCCTGCCGATGTGACATCGAGCGGCACGGGAGCGCGCGGTAGGGCGCGCGGGCGTGCCGGAACGTGTGAGGAGCGGGGATGTTCGCGATATCCGTGGGCGAAGGGGCCGAGCTGCGGCCCCTCGAACCCTGGCAGGCCGAGGAGCTCCTGGCCCATGTGGAGCGGGCGCGGGAGTACGCGGGGCCCTGGGTCCCGTTCACGGTGAAGGTCACGGACGTGGAGTCGGCACGGGCCCACCTCCAGCACTTCGCCGAGCGGCAGGCCGCCGACACCGGGCGGTTCTACGGGATCTGGCTCGACGGGACCCTGGTGGGCGGCGTCCTCTTCCGGATCTTCGACACCGCCACCGACTCGTGCGAGGTCGGTGTGTGGCTCGAACCGTCCGCCGCGGGCCGCGGCCTGATCACCAACGCCACGCGCGTCATCGTCGACTGGGCAGTCGACCGGCGCGGCATGCACCGCGTGGAGTGGCTGGTGTCCTCGCGCAACGAACGCAGCAAGAACCTGGCGAAGCGGCTCGGCTTCGTGCGGGACGGGGTGCTGCGGGAGAGCTTCCCCTGGCAGGGGATCCGGCACGACATGGAGGTGTGGTCGGTCCTCGCGCCGGAGTGGCGCGCGGCCCGCGACGCCCGGCGGGCGGCGGACGCCGGGACCGCCGACGGACCGAGTTAAGGCGGCTCTCAGAATGGGCCGGTCGCGGTAAGGGAGCTCTCAGACTCCGTCCGTACGGTGCGGGGCATGGGAACCAAGGCAGTTGACGAGACCGTGGACACTTCCGCGGCCGGCGCCGAAGGCGCCCCCGGGGCCGACGTCGAGGGCCCCGGGGGCCCGCAGGGCGCCGAGGTCACCAAGAGCGGCGAGCAAACCCGGAGTACCGCCGACGCCGACGCCGAGGGCGGCGCGGCGGGCGAAGCAGCGTACGACGAGTCCGACGACGAGCCCGACGACGCGGACAGCGCGGCCGAAGGCGCGGTCGGCGAGCCCGCGGCGGCGTCCGCCGGGGTCGGCCAGGGCGCCGGTGCCGTCGTCGCCGCGGCCCTCGGCGTCGTCGGCCTCTCCGGCGGCTGGCTCGGCACCGTCGCCTCCGCGCGCGAGTCGCTCATCGGCCAGCTCAAGACCTCGCGGAGCGCGAGCGTGGCCGACCAGGTCCAGCAGGTGTACGGCGACTCCTGGAGGACGACCGCGCTGATCGGCGGGTTCTTCGCGCTCGCGGCCCTGGTGGTCGGCGTCGGCGTGCTGCTGCGGCCCGCGTTCGGCGACCCGGAGCGGGTACAGGCGCCGTGGATCAAGTCGGTGGCGTGGGGCGGCGTCGCGCTGGGCGTGATCGGACTCGTCCTGGCGATCGCCAAGTACACGGACCTGCTGCTCGGGCTGCCGTCGACGAGTTGACCCCACAGGGCCTCTCCTCGTCCTTGAGGCCCTCCTCAGGCCCCCCGGCCCCGGCACCTCAGACCCTGAGGCCGGGGCCTAAGGCCGTGCCGGCGCACCCCTAAGGCCCCCGCCCGCCCCAAGATGCGGCAGGCTCCCGATGTGGCGCACCCCCCTCACGGACGACAGTGGACCCATCGCAGCAAGCGATCACGGAACACTCCACCGAGAACCCAGGGGAACGCCATGAACGAGACGTTTGCGTACGAACTGCACGGAATCCGCACCGCCGAGCTGGCACGGCAGGCCCAGCACGACCGCCTCGTACGGGAGGCCAAGCGGGCCCGCCGCGGTGGCCGCAACGGCAGCCACGAAGCCGAGAGGCGGGTGAGCGCGACGAGGGCCACGGACCGCTTCACGCGCGCCGCATGACGACCACGGGGGTGTCGTCAGGAGCGCGGCCGGGGGCGGAACCAGAGCCCCCGGTTTCGCCCACCGGGAAACGCGCTGCCGTGAAGTCCCAGGTCTGTGCCATGCTCACGACCGTGGAAACCAGGTCCGTCAGCCCGGTGTTCGTCGGCCGAGCCGGCGAACTGGGCGCACTCGACGACGCGCTCGCCCGCGCCGAGGCCCCCACCGCGGGCCCGGCGGGCGAGCCCCAGGCGCTGCTGATCGGCGGGGAGGCGGGCGTCGGCAAGACCCGCCTCCTGGAGGAGTTCGCCGCCGGGGCCTGCGTGCGCGGCGCGGTCGTCGCCGTCGGCGGCTGCGTCGAGATCGGCGCTGACGGGCTCCCCTTCGCCCCGTTCTCGACGGCCCTGCGCACCCTCCGCCAGAAGCTGCCGGAGCAGTTCGCCGCCGCCGCGTCCGGCCAGGAGGAGGAGCTCGCCCGGCTCCTTCCCGAGCTGTGCGACGCGGTGCCGCGCCCCGGCACCGGCGGCAGGAACGGCGAGGAGGCCATGGCCCGCCTCTTCGAGCTGACCGCCCGCCTCCTGGAGGCGACGGCCGCCGAACACACCGTCGTCCTCGCCATCGAGGACCTGCACTGGGCCGACGCCTCCACCCGCCACCTCCTGTCGTACCTCTTCCGCACGCTGCGCCGCGGCCGCCTCGTCGTCCTCGCCACCTACCGCTCCGACGACATCCACCGCCGCCATCCGCTGCGCCCCCTGCTCGCCGAACTCGACCGTCTGCGCACCGTCCGGCGCGTCGAGGTGAGCCGGTTCAACCGGGACGAGGTCGGCCGCCAGATGGCCGGGATCCTCGCGGCCGAGCCCGCCCCGGCCCTGGTCGACGACATCTTCGAACGCTCCGACGGCAACGCCTTCTTCGTCGAGGAACTCGCCGTCGCCTCGCACGGCGGCAGCTGCGCGGGCCTCACCGACTCGCTGCGCGACCTGCTCCTCGTACGCGTGGAGGAACTGCCCGAGAACGCCCAGCGGGTGGCGCGGATGGTCGCCGAGGGCGGCTCGACCGTCGAGTACGACCTGCTCGCCGAGGTCGCGCAGCTCAGCGAGGACGACCTGCTCGACGCCCTGCGGGACGCCGTCGGCGCCAACATCCTGATCCCCTCGCGCGACAACGGCGGATACCGCTTCCGGCACTCGCTGGTCCGCGAGGCCGTCGGCGACGATCTGCTGCCCGGCGAGCGCTCCCGCATCAACCGCCGCTTCGCCACCGCCCTGGAGGCCGACCCCGCGCTCGTCGCCCCCGACCAGCGCACCACCCGCCTCGCCGGCTACTGGTACCACGCCCACGACGCCGCGAAGGCCCTGCCCGCCGTCCTCGACGCCTCCGTCGAGGCCCGCCGCAGGCACGCCTACGCCGAACAGCTGCGGCTCCTGGAACGCGCCATGGAGATCTGGGACGGCGCCCCCGACGACGTCCGCGTCCGGCTGCGCCCCGTCGACTACACCGAGGTCTATCCGCCCTGCGGCTGCGACCCCGAGACCACCTCGCTGCGCTATCTGGACCTGATGGCGGAGGCCGCCGTCGCCGGTCGTCTCTGCGGTGAGCGCGAACGCGCCCTGAAGATCACCAAGCGGGCCCTGCGGCTTCTGGACGACGACACCGACGAGCCGGACGCGCTGCGCGCCGCCTGGTTCTGGGTGCAGCGCTCCCGGCTCGTGCAGAGCCTCGCCCGCGGCGACGGCTGGAAGGAACTCGCCACCGCCCAGGACCTGGTGCGGGGCCTGCCGCCGTCGGTCGTGCACGCCGAGGTGCTCGCCATGGTCGCCGGCTGGTCGATGCTCCACGAGCCGGGTCCCGACGCCTTCGCCGCCGCCGAACAGGCCGTGGAGTACGCGCGCATGGTCGGCGCCCGCGACATCGAACTGACCGCGCGCCTCACGCTCGGCGGCCTGATGGTCGACGCGGGCGACACCGCGTCCGGCTTCGCCGAGCTGTTCGACGTACGGGAACAGGTCGTCGCGAGCGGCAGCGTCGGGCAGATCGGCCGCACCTTCATCAACCTGCCCTCCGTCCTCGAAGGCGCGGGGCGCTCCCGCGAGGCCGTCGAACTCCTGGACGAGGGCATCCGGCTCGCCCAGCGGTACGGACTCCTGGAGTCCGAGCCCTGGATGTGGTCCAACCACGCCGAGTCGCTCTACGCGCTCGGCCGCTGGCAGGAGGCCGCCGAGTCGGCCCGCCGCGCCGGACTGAGCGCTAAGCCGCGCGGCGGTGCCTGTCTGCGCCTGGCCCATCTGGCGCTCGCCCGCGGTGACATCGCCGAAGCGGGCGGGCGGCTCGCCGAGTCCCGCAAGCACTTCGGCACCCACGACCCGCTGCCGCAGAACGTGCTGCCGCTGCGCCGCGTCGCCATCGGCGTCGCCGCGGGCGAGGGCCGCATCCTCGACGCCCGCGCCGAACTCGCCAGGGCAGTCGCCGAGGGCTTCCCGCCCGGCACCCAGCGCTACGGCTGGCCGCTGCTGCTCGCCGCCGCCACCGCCGAGGCCGACGCCCGCGGCCTGGCCGTCGCCGAGCCCGGCCGCGCCGACACCCTGGACCTCATCCGCACCACCGCGAAGTCGCTGCCCGCGAGGGTCCCGGTCTGGCAGGCGTACGAGCTCTGGGTCCGCGCCGAACTGCTGCGCGCCGAGGGCCGCGCCACCCCCGACGACTGGCTCGCGGTCCTCACCGCCACCGGCGGCATCGAGCGGCCCTACGACCTCGCCCGGGTGCGCCACAGGCTCGCCGAGTCGCTGCTCGCTTCTGGCGTGGGCGCCACCGCGGGTGCCGGGGCGGGCGCGTCCGGCTCCGCGTCGGCTTCCGGGGTGGGCGCGTCCGGCTCCGCGGGCCCGGCTGCGGGCTCCGCTGCGGGCTCAGTGCCGGGCTCCGCGTCCGGTGGGGGCGACGCCGAGCGTGACCGGGCCGCCGAACTGCTCCGGCAGGCCGGTGCCGTCGCCGAGCACTTGGGGGCCCGGCCCCTCGCCGACGCCGTCGCCCGCCTCGCCCGGCGCGCCCGGCTCTCTCTCACCGGCACGCCGCCGCCCGCCCCCGCCGGCTCCGCCGAGGCCCTCGGCCTGACCTCCCGCGAGCGGGACGTTCTGCGCCTGGTCAGCGTGGGCCGCACCAACCGGCAGATCGCCGAGGAGCTCTTCATCTCCCCGAAGACCGCGAGCGTGCACGTCTCCAACATCCTGGGCAAACTCGGCGTGGCCGGCCGAGGGGAGGCGGCGGCTCTCGCACACCGCCTCCACTTGTTCGACGCCCCGTAAGGGGCGCGGGGAGCTGCGCGCTCAGCGCGCGAAAAGCCGCAGACGTGTCTGCCGAGCGGGCACGCAGACGCGTCTGCGGCTTCTCTGTGGCCGGCCGCGCCGTTCCCCGCGCCCCTTACGGGGCACGGCTCGCTTACGCTGGGAAGGGCAGGATCACCGTCCGGCCCAGGAGGCGCAGTGTTCAACGTGTTCGAGCAGCTCTTCGCGCCGGGGCGCAAACACACGGACGACGAGAACAAACGCCTGGAACTGTCCCGGGTCGACGTGGACGACGGCGACCCGGGCCGCGGCCCGATCGACCTCAGCTCCGGCACCGTCGTCGTCCGCGTACCCCGGCAGAGCACCCCGCGGGACCCGGAGGGCGTCCCGGACCACGGTCCAGAAGAAGACGGCGCCTAGACCCGAGGCGCACTACTTCACCCGGACCTCCAAGATCTTGTCGTCGCCCTTCTCCGGCGTCCCCCGGGAATCCGTCTCGCTCGTGACCAGCCACAGCTTGTCGCCGCCCGCGGCGACCACCGTACGCAGCCTGCCGTGCTTCTCGGTGAGGAAGGCCTCCGTCCCCGGCTCGCCGCTCACCCCGCGGACCGGGATGCGCCAGAGCCGCTGCCCCCGCAGGCCCGCCATCCAGACCGAGCCCCGCGCGTAGGCGATGCCGCTCGGGGAGGCCTCGGACGTCTTCCACTGGGCGACGGGGGAGTGGAACTCCCCCGAGTCGCCGTCGCCCTTGCCCTCGACCTCCGGCCAGCCGTAGTTGTCCCCGGCCTTGATCTCGTTCAGCTCGTCCCAGGTGTCCTGGCCGAACTCCGCGGCCCACAGGCGCTTGTCCTCGCTCCAGTCCAGGCCCTGGACGTTGCGGTGGCCGTACGAGTACACGGGGGAGTCGCCGAAGGGGTTGCCGGGGGCGGGTTCGCCGTCCGGGGTCAGGCGGAGGATCTTGCCGCCGAGGGACTTCTTGTCCTGGGCGAGGTCCGTCTCGCCGGTCTCGCCCGTGCCCGCGTACAGCATCTTGTCCGGGCCGAAGGCGATCCGGCCGCCGTTGTGGATCATGCCCTTGGGGATGCCCTTGAACACCGTGTCGGGCGCGCCGAGTTGCTGGCCGGAGGGCTTCTTCTCGTCGTACAGCATGCGGGCGACGCGGTTGTCGGACTCGGTGGTGAAGTACGCGTACAGCTGGTGGTCGGAGGCGTACGTGGGGGAGAGCGCGAGGCCCATCAGGCCGCCCTCGCCCGCGGCCGCGACCCCGGGGACCGAGCCGACCTTCGTCTTCTTGCCGGTGCTCCCGTCGATCCGGGTGATCGTGCCCTCGTCGCGCGAGGACACCAGGAGGTCGCCGCCGGGCAGCGGGGCCAGGCCCCAGGGGGACTTCAGGTCCGTGGCGAGCGTCTTGGTGACCTCGGCGGAGCCCTTCTCCGGCGGCGCGTCGGCGCCGTCTCCCGGGCCGTCGCCCGAAGGGGAGGCTCCGGACTCGGCGGGGCCGGACTCCGCGCTCTTGCCGCTCCAGGGGCCGTCGCCGTCGTCGTCGGAGGAGCATCCGGCCGCGAGGAGCGCGGCGGTCGTCAACACGGCGGTGAGGGCGGCACGTCGTGAACGGCGGGCACGGTGGATAAGGACGGTACTCAGCACGGTCGGGATCCCTTCGGCGCGGCACTTCTCCTGTTCATACACCGCAGCCTCCCCTCAGGTTCCCACCACCGCACCCCCGTGGCGTTCCGCTTGCGTTCCGCTTCCGGTCCGCGCCCGCCCCGCGCGGCCGGGCCCACGGAGACGCGGTCCGCGCCTCGCGCGGCCGGGCCCACGGCGACGCGGTCCGCGCCTCGCGCGGCCGGGCCCGCGGCGACGCTGCCACGGCCTCAGTCCCACGACCCCTGCGCGGGCGGCAGCGCCGCCAGTTCCGCCCAGTCCCCGGCCGTGAGGCGCAGCCCCGCGGCCTCCGCGTTCTCCCGCGCCCACCGGTCCCGCTTGGCACCGGGCACCGGCACCACCTGCGGCCCCTGCCCGAGCACCCACGCGAGCGCCACCTGCGCGGGCGTCGCGCCGTGCCGTTCGGCCACCCGGCGCAGGCCCACCACGAGCGGCTGGTTGGCGGCCATCATCTCGGCGGTGAACCGGGGGTGCCTGGCCCGCAGATCGTCCGGCTCGAAGCCCTGCCCCGGCGTCAGCGTGCCCGTGAGGAAACCGTTCCCCAGCGGCATCGCGGCGAGCAGCCCCACGCCGCGCGCTGCGCACCACGGCAGCAGCGACTCCAGCGCCTCCGGCGACCACACCGACAGCTCGGCCTGCACCGCCGTCACCGGGAAGACCTGCTGGACGCGTTCCAACTGCCGGATCGTGGCGTCGTAGAGACCGGTGCGCGCCCCCGCGCGCTGCCCGGCCCTGCGGCCCGCCCGCGCCCCCACCGCGCACATCCCGAGCGCCCGCACCTTCCCGGCCGTCACCAGCTCGGCCATCGCGCCCCACGTCTCCTCGACGGGCACCTCGGGGTCGGCGCGGTGCAGTTGATAGAGGTCGATGGTGTCGGTCTGAAGGCGTCGCAGCGAGGCGTGGCAGGCGCGTTTCACATAGCCGGGGCGGCCGTTGGCGACGATGTGCTGATCCCCGACGAGCAGCCCGCACTTCGTCGACACGAAGGCCTCCGCGCGGCGCTCCTTGAGGACGCGGCCGAGCAGCAGCTCATTGGTGAAGGGCCCGTACATGTCCGCCGTGTCCAGGAGCGAGGAGCCGGCGTCGAGCGCCGCGTGCACGGTCCGCAGCGAGTGCTCGCCGTGCTGCCGCGAGCCGCTGTACGCCCAGTTCATCGGCATGCAGCCGAGTCCGACGGCGCCCACCCCGAGCGCCCCGGCGCCGATCGTCCTGCGCTCCACCTGGCCGTACCCTCCCCTGTCCGGTGATCTTCGTCCGGGCGGCCCCCAACGTAACCTCTGCGTTCCCCCGGGCCGCGTGCGGCCTGTGCGCACTAGCCTCCTGAGCATGACGACAGACGTATGGCTGCCATGGGAAGCATCCGACCTCCAGGGACTGCCCGACGCCTCCGCATCGGGTCTCACCTACCGATTCTGGAACGGCAGCGAGGAGTACCCCGCCGACCCCGCCGACTGTGTCTTCTACGGCGTTCCGTACATGATCGATCCCGAGATCTGCGTACGCCCGCTGCCCAGGATGACGTCGCTGCGCGTGGTACAGACGCAGACGGCGGGCGTCGACCACGTCCTCGCCGCCGTGGAGGGGCTCGCCCCGGGAGTGCGCCTGTGCAACGCCCGCGGGGTGCACGAGGCCAGCACCGCCGAGCTGGCGCTGACGCTGACCCTCGCCTCCCTGCGGGGCATTCCGCGCTTCGTGGAGGGGCAGCGGGTACAGGAGTGGCGGCAGGGGTTCTATCCCGCGCTCGCCGACAAGTCCGTTCTCATCGTGGGCTACGGAGCGATCGGGTCGGCGATCGAGGACCGGCTCGCGGGATTTGAGTGCGCGCGGGTGGCGCGCGTCGCGCGCTCCGGGCGCACAACGGAGCGCGGTCTGGTGCACCCGCTCGCCGAGTTGCCTCGACTGCTGTCCGAAAGCGACGTCGTCATCCTGTCCACGCCCCTCACCGAAGCGACTCGTGGCCTGGTCAACGCCGATTTCCTGGGCCATATGAAGGACGGCGCACTTCTTGTCAACGTGGCGCGCGGTCCGGTGGTCGACACCAAGGCGCTCCTCGCCGAACTGGAGACCGGCCGCATCACCGCCGCCCTCGACGTGACCGACCCGGAACCGCTGCCTCCGGGGCATCCGCTGTGGCAGGCGCCCGGCGTTCTGATCAGTCCGCACGTGGGCGGCCCCACCTCGGCTTTCGCCCCGCGGACCAGGCGTCTCCTGGCCGCTCAGGTGAACCGGTACGCAGCCGGAGAACCCCTTGCCAACGTCGTTCTGACCACGTCGTGACACAGGGGCGCGGAAACGGTGGGGACCCGTTCCCGTACGCTCCGCAGCCGCCCGCGTGCGCCGCGTGTCTGTATTGACGCCGACAGTCACGCAGAGTAGAGCAGCCCTGTCCCTGAGTGACGAGACTGGTGTATCGTCCCCGGCAAGGGGCTGCGCCGGACATCGCCCGGCGCTGGGGATTGAGCAACAGAACTGCGTAGGGGGGCGACGGGCGATGCACGGCCTATGGGCGAACGATCCGACGCGGCGGGACGACCGCCGACGACTCTCGCGCACACCGACCCGCAGACACCGACCAGGTGTCCGGCGCCGTCACTCCCTGTGCAGGTCCGGCCGACAGGACACGCGTCCGTCGAGCCCGCGCCCGCCGGGCCGTGGCCGAGCGCCCGGACACGGAGCGTGCCCGAGCACGCCGCCGGTGCACTCACCGTGTGCGTCCCCGCGCAGGACCGCGCGGCGGACCAGCGACTTCCGTACGGTGAGCCCGCCCTGTCGGGGCCCCGCACCGCGGCGCGCCCGCGCAGGCGCCTTCGCAGAGGGACACGCACGGAGCGGAGCGGGCCGGTGAGCGGGCAGTCGGTCTCCGTGACCGTCCTGGAGGGCGGGCTCAGGTCGCCGCTGCCGTCGTCGGGAGCGCCGATGGCCCGCCGCCCGGCCCCGAGCGGCGGCACGGGACTGCTCTCGCAGGTCATGCTGCTCCTCGTCTGCGGCGGTTACGCCACCGGATCCGCGCTCGGCTGGGGATCGGACCGACTCGCCCTCATCATGGGCGACTTCGGCCTCAGCGCCGCCGCCGCGACCGCCGCCGTCTCCTGCTTCCGGTACTCCCGCACCCGTCGCAGCCGCTTTCGACCCGCATGGCTGCTCTTCGCGCTCTCCTCCGCGATGGCGGCCTGCGGCAACGGCGTCTGGGGCTGGTACGAGGTCGTCCTCGGACAGCCCGTGCCCAGTCCGGGCTACGCGGACCTGTTCTTCCTGTGCTTCGCGCCGCCCGCCATCATCGGGCTCCTCGTCCTCGCCAAGCGGCCGGTCACCAGGGCCGGCTGGGTGTGCCTCGGGCTCGACGCCTGGCTCATCGGTGGTTCGCTGCTCACCCTGTCGTGGAGCCTCGCCCTCGCGCACAACGCGCAGTTCGAGGGCCCGAGCGTCGCGCACGCGGCCCTGTCGCTGGCGTATCCGCTCCTGGACATCGTGCTCGTCAGCATGGTCCTGGCGCTGCACTTCAAACGGTCCTCGGCCAACCGCACCGCCGTGAACACCGCCATCGGCGCCCTCGCCCTCACGGTGATGTGCGACGCGCTGTTCACCTCGCCGCTGCTGCACTCCAGCTACCGCTCGGGGCAGCTTCTCGACGCGGGCTGGTTCGCGGGATCGCTGCTGCTCGCCTACGCGCCCTGGGCGACGACCCCGCGCGGCGAGAGCCCACCGCGCCCGGTACGCCGGACGTACGCGCAAGGACGCCTCCAGGACGGGCGGGGCAGGGAACTCGCCGACGGCCCCGGCCGTGACGTCCCGGACGGGCGGGGCCGCGACGTCCCCGCCGCAGCCCGCGCCGGAGTCTCCGTCACCGGGCCCGCGGGAATCCCCGCAGGGCGCGGCCGCGAGCGCGACGGCCGCGACGCGCGGGCCGGGGACCGGCCGGGTGAACGACCCGGGGACCGCCCCGGCGAGCGCCCGGCGGAGCGCGGCGACGGCCGCGGGCGGTATGCGACGACCCGGCCCATCGCCGGATCGCTCGCCGCCCTCACGCCCTACCTGGCCGCAGCGGTCTGCACCCTCGGGATCCTCTACAACGTCCTCAACGGCCGCAGCGTCGACGAGGTGGTGCTGCTCACGGCCGGCACGGTCGTCCTCGCCCTCGTCGTGCGCCAGGGCATCATGCTGCTCGACAACATCACGCTGACGCAGGAACTGGCCCAGAAGGAGAATCACTTCCGCTCCCTGGTGCAGGGGTCGAGCGACGTCATCATGATCGCCGCGCCGAGCGGCATCCTGCGCTACGTCAGCCCCGCCGCGGCCGGGGTGTACGGCCGCGAGGCCGACGAGCTCATCGGCTCCGAACTGGCCACGCTGATCCATCCGGAGGACCTCGGCCGCGTCGTCCACGAAGTGCGGCGCTTCCTCACCGCCAACCCGGTGGAGGAGCCGACCACCCGCATCGAGTGCCGCTTCAGGTCCGGCACCGGCGACTGGCTGAACGTGGAGTCCACGGTCAACCGCCATCACGGCGGCCTCATCTTCAACAGCCGTGACGTCACCGAACGCGTGCGCCTCCAGGCGCAGTTGCAGCACAACGCCGAGCACGACCCCCTCACCGACCTGCCCAACCGGGCACTGTTCACCCGCCGGGTCGCCGCCGCTCTCGGCGGTCGCAGGGTCACCGACCGGGGCACGGCGGTCCTCTTCATCGACCTCGACGGATTCAAGGCCGTGAACGACACGATCGGGCACCAGGCGGGCGACGAGCTGCTCATCATGGCCGCGCAGCGCCTCCAGGAGGCGGTCCGCAATTCGGACACCGCCTCCCGGCTCGGCGGTGACGAGTTCGCCGCGCTCATCGTCGGCGACGGCACCCGGGACCAGGCCGCGCGCGAGAAGCACATCTTCGAGCTGGCCGACCGGCTGAGAATCCGCCTCTCCCAGCCTTACGAGATCGGTGGCAACGACGTCCGGGTGGCCGCGTCCATCGGCGTCGCCTTCGCCGAACCGGGCGTCGGCGCGGGCGAGCTGCTGCGCAACGCCGACCTCGCGATGTACCGCGCGAAGGCCGCGGGCAAGGGCCGCGTCGAGTTGTACGCGCCCCAGATGCAGGCCGACGTCGCCCGCAAGGCGGAGCTGGCGACCCGGCTGCGCAGCGCCCTGACCGACGGCGAGTTCGTGCTGCTCCACCAGCCCGTGGTCTCCCTGGAGACCGGCCGGATCACGTCGGTCGCGGCCCAGGCCCGCTGGCGCTCGGCCCAGGGCATCCTGTTCACGCCCGCCGAGTTCCTGCGCACCGCGGACGGCGGCGACCGCGCCGCCGAGCTGGGCCGCTGGCTCTTCGAGGAGGCCGTGAAGCAGGCCGCCGAGCGCGGCAGGACCGGCCACGCGGTGCCCGTCAGCGTACGGGTCAGCGCGCGCCGCCTGGTGGACCGCTCGCTGCCGCTCGGCTCCGTCGAGGCGCTGCTCACGCGGCACGGACTGCCCTCCGGCGGTCTCGTCATCGAGCTCGCGGACAGCGACCCGAGCGTGTCCCTCGACGATCTGGAGCGCCGTCTCGCCTCCTTGCGGAGGCTCGGCGTCCGGATCGCGCTCGACGGCTTCGGGAGCGGCTGCGCGGCGATCGGGGCGCTGCGCAGGCTCCCCATCGACGTGCTGAAGCTCGACCGCGGACTCGTCGAGGGCGTGGTGGAGTCGGCGCGTCTGCACAAGATCACGTCGGGGCTGCTGCGGATCGCGGGCGACCTCGGCCTCTCTTCGGTGGCCGAGGGTGTCGATCTGCCCGAGCAGGTCACGGCCCTGCGCGGGATGGGCTGCACCCACGGGCAGGGCATGGCGTTCTCCGGGCCACTCGACGAGTACCGGCTGCGGCGCGCTCTGACGGTGGCGGAATATCCCCTTCCGCTCGGCCCCGTCGGGGCCGTCCGAGTGGGTGCCGCCATGGCCGAAAGTGTGGGCTACCGCGACGGTGCACCGATCCTCAAGGCGGCCTCGGTAGCGTACGGAGAGTCGGCGGCGCAGTTCGTCGGGCCCACCACACCCTTCGGTGGCGCGGGCACCTGCGTGGCTGGGTCGGCGGCCGGTTCCACGTCCTATGCGCGCTCACATAATGAGACGCCCGTCCCACCTACTTGACAGGTGTGGCGGGCCGGAGGGAAGGTCAGAGCCATGCGCACCCGAATTCTCGTACTTGGAAAGCGCGTCGGCTGAAGCTGGGACGCCCCGGTCCGGACACCGGAGATCACCAGCGACCGCACCCGGCGCGCTCCCCTCGCTTGCCTCACGGCACGAGGGGTTTTTTGTTGCACCGGAACCTGCCAAACCCTGGCAAAAACCCCGCGACACCCCCGCAAAGACCCTCAGCTTCGAGAAGAGAATGCCGATGACCGAGCAGGCCACCGGGGCCCATCCGCAGCCGCGGCCCCGATCCTCTGGACCGCAGTCCGCCCCCGTCGAGCACGTCACGGGCGCGCAGTCCCTGATCCGTTCTCTCGAGGAAGTCGGGGCCGACACGGTGTTCGGCATTCCCGGGGGTGCGATCCTGCCCGCGTACGACCCGATGATGGACTCCACCCGGGTGCGCCACGTCCTGGTCCGCCACGAGCAGGGCGCCGGTCACGCCGCCACCGGGTACGCGCAGGCCACCGGCAAGGTCGGGGTGTGCATGGCGACCAGCGGCCCCGGTGCCACCAACCTCGTCACGCCCATCGCGGACGCCCACATGGACTCCGTCCCGCTCGTCGCGATCACCGGCCAGGTGGCCTCCAAGGCGATCGGCACGGACGCCTTCCAGGAAGCGGACATCGTCGGCATCACGATGCCGATCACCAAGCACAACTTCCTGGTCACCAAGGCGGAGGACATCCCGCGCACCATCGCGGAGGCCTTCCACATCGCGTCCACGGGCCGACCGGGGCCGGTGCTGGTGGACATCGCCAAGGACGCCCTTCAGGCCCGCACCACGTTCTCCTGGCCGCCCCAGCAGGAGCTGCCCGGCTACCGCCCGGTGACCAAGCCGCACGCCAAGCAGATCCGCGAGGCCGCCAAGCTGATCACCGCGGCCATGCGCCCCGTCCTCTATGTCGGCGGCGGCGTCATCAAGGCCGGGGCCACCGCCGAGCTGAAGGTCCTCGCCGAACTCACCGGAGCGCCCGTCACCACCACGCTGATGGCGCTCGGCGCGTTCCCCGACAGCCACCCGCTGCACGTGGGAATGCCGGGCATGCACGGAGCGGTCACCGCCGTCACCGCGCTCCAGAAGGCCGACCTGATCGTCGCCCTCGGCGCCCGCTTCGACGACCGCGTCACCGGCAAGCTGGACAGCTTCGCCCCGTACGCCAAGATCGTGCACGCCGACATCGACCCCGCCGAGATCGGCAAGAACCGCGCAGCGGACGTCCCGATCGTCGGTGACGCCCGCGAGGTCATCGCCGATCTCGTGCAGGCGATCCAGGCCGAGCACACGGCCGGTCACACGGGCGACTACACCGCTTGGTGGGCCGACCTCAACCGGTGGCGCGAGACGTACCCGCTCGGCTACGACCACCCGGACAACGGCCAGCTCTCGCCCCAGCAGGTGATCGAGCGGGTCGGCCAACTGGCGCCGGAGGGAACGATCTTCGCCGCCGGCGTCGGCCAGCACCAGATGTGGGCCGCGCACTTCATCCAGTACGAGCAGCCCTCCACCTGGCTCAACTCCGGCGGCGCCGGGACCATGGGATACGCGGTCCCCGCGGCCATGGGCGCCAAGGCCGGGCAGCCCGACCGCACGGTCTGGGCGATCGACGGCGACGGCTGCTTCCAGATGACCAATCAGGAACTCACCACCTGCGCCCTGAACAACATCCCGATCAAGGTCGCCGTCATCAACAACGGTGCCCTCGGCATGGTCCGCCAGTGGCAGGCGCTCTTCTACAACCAGCGCTACTCCAACACCGTGCTGCACAGCGGCCCGGACGCGGACGGCAAGCAGCCGAGCGCGGGCACCCGTGTCCCTGACTTCGTGAAGCTGTCCGAGGCCATGGGCTGTTACGCGATCCGCTGCGAGGACCCGGCCGACCTCGACAAGGCCATCGAAGAGGCCAACGCCGTCAACGACCGCCCCGTCGTGATCGACTTCATCGTCCACGAGGACGCCCAGGTCTGGCCGATGGTCGCCGCGGGCACCTCCAACGACGAGGTCATGGCCGCCCGGGGCGTGCGCCCCGACTTCGGCGACAACGAAGACGACTGAGAGCCCAGGAAGAGACCCCGCCATGACGCCCATGTCCAAGCACACGCTCTCGGTCCTCGTCGAGAACACCCCCGGCATCCTCGCCAGGATCGCCGCCCTCTTCTCCCGCCGCGGCTTCAACATCGACT
The DNA here is from genome assembly GCF_009755605.1 of Streptomyces typhae. Classification (GTDB taxonomy): domain Bacteria; phylum Actinomycetota; class Actinomycetes; order Streptomycetales; family Streptomycetaceae; genus Streptomyces; species Streptomyces typhae. The sequence goes on along the minus strand of NZ_WPNZ01000027.1, from coordinate 34,458 downwards.
CCCTCGCCGTCGGCGTCACCGAGCACCCCGACATCTCCCGCATCACCATCGTCGTGAATGTCGCGGACCTGCCGCTCGAACAGGTCACGAAGCAGCTCAACAAGCTGGTCAACGTCCTGAAGATCGTCGAACTCGAACCGGGCTCGGCCGTCCAGCGCGAGCTGGTCCTCGCCAAGGTGCGCGCCGACAACGAGACCCGCTCGCAGATCGTCGAGATCGTCCAGCTGTTCCGCGCCAAGACCGTGGACGTCTCCCCGGAGGCCGTCACCATCGAGGCCACGGGCAGCAGCGACAAGCTGGAGGCCATGCTCAAGATGCTGGAGCCCTTCGGCATCAAGGAGCTGGTGCAGTCCGGCACCATCGCCATCGGCCGCGGCTCGCGCTCCATCACCGACCGCAGTCTGCGCGCGCTCGACCGCTCCGCGTGACGGCGCTCCACCGGACCGCGCCACACTGACCCTGTGCGCGCGGGAGCGGCGCCTGGCTCCCGCGCGCGCCCGGGGCCGGTCCCGGATGGCGAGACCCGACAACTTCCCTCATCCAGCCCGCCGTACGGTGGGACGCAACACCAGCACACATAGGAGATTCCCAGTGGCCGAGCTGTTCTACGACGCCGACGCCGACCTGTCCATCATCCAGGGCCGCAAGGTCGCGGTCATCGGATACGGCAGCCAGGGCCACGCCCACGCCCTCTCGCTGCGCGACTCCGGTGTGGACGTGCGGGTCGGCCTGCACGAGGGGTCCAAGTCCAAGGCGAAGGCCGAGGAGCAGGGCCTGCGTGTGGTCACGCCCGCCGAGGCCGCCGCCGAGGCCGACGTCATCATGATCCTGGTCCCGGACCCGATCCAGGCCCAGGTCTACGAGGAGTCCATCAAGGACAACCTGAAGGACGGCGACGCCCTGTTCTTCGGGCACGGCCTGAACATCCGCTTCGGCTTCATCAAGCCCCCGGCCGGTGTCGACGTCGCCATGGTCGCCCCCAAGGGCCCGGGTCACCTGGTGCGCCGTCAGTACGAGGAGGGCCGCGGCGTCCCGTGCATCGCGGCCGTCGAGCAGGACGCCACCGGCAAGGGCTTCGAGCTGGCTCTGTCCTACGCCAAGGGCATCGGCGGCACCCGCGCGGGCGTCATCAAGACGACCTTCACCGAGGAGACCGAGACCGACCTCTTCGGCGAGCAAGCCGTTCTCTGTGGTGGTACGTCCGCCCTGGTCAAGGCGGGCTTCGAGACCCTGGTCGAGGCGGGCTACCAACCGGAGATCGCCTACTTCGAGTGCCTGCACGAGCTGAAGCTCATCGTCGACCTGATGTACGAGGGCGGCCTGGAGAAGATGCGCTGGTCGGTCTCCGAGACCGCCGAGTGGGGCGACTACGTCACCGGCCCGCGCATCATCACGGACGCCACCAAGGCCGAGATGAAGAAGGTCCTCGCCGAGATCCAGGACGGCACGTTCGCCAAGAACTGGATGGACGAGTACCACGGCGGTCTGAAGAAGTACAACGAGTACAAGAAGCAGGACGAGGACAGCCTCCTGGAGACCACGGGCAAGGAGCTGCGCAAGCTCATGTCCTGGGTCGACGACGAGGCGTGAGCCGCCGCGGCGCGGACGCGGTGCCGGGTTCCCCCCCGGTGTCGTGTCCGCGCCGCCGTCGTGGGTTTCCGGGGCGCCGCCCCGGCCCCCGCTCCTCCATCGCCGGAGGGGCTTGATGGTGCGCGGACCGGGCGCGAGGTGCCGGTCCGTGTTTGTCCGCGATGGCCGGCCACGTCCGGGTGATCCTTCCGGTCAGGCGCAAGCAGTGCCCCGACGCGCCACTAGACTGCACTCCACATACGCGTCAGGCCCACAGCGTCGTGCGTCTTCCACGCGGCAAGCACCCTCCACCGCCTGCGGCCGTCGGGACGGCCGTCCGCATTGGACTTGTGAGGACTCACGTGAGCACTGCTGCCAACGGCAAACCGGTCGTACTCATCGCTGAAGAGCTGTCGCCCGCGACCGTCGACGCCCTGGGCCCGGACTTCGAGATCCGGCACTGCAACGGCGCGGACCGCGCCGAACTGCTGCCCGCCATCGCCGACGTCGACGCCATCCTGGTCCGCTCCGCGACCAAGGTGGACGCCGAGGCTGTCGCCGCCGCCCGCAAGCTGAAGGTCGTGGCCCGCGCGGGCGTCGGCCTGGACAACGTCGACGTGGCCGCCGCCACCAAGGCCGGCGTGATGGTCGTCAACGCCCCGACGTCCAACATCGTCACCGCCGCCGAACTGGCCTGTGGCCTGATCGTCGCCACCGCGCGCAACATTCCGCAGGCCAACACGGCCCTCAAGAACGGCGAGTGGAAGCGCTCCAAGTACACCGGTGTCGAGCTCGCCGAGAAGACGCTCGGCGTCGTCGGCCTCGGCCGGATCGGCGCGCTCGTCGCGCAGCGCATGTCCGCGTTCGGCATGAAGGTCGTGGCCTACGACCCCTATGTACAGCCCGCGCGCGCCGCCCAGATGGGTGTGAAGGTCCTCTCCCTCGACGAACTCCTCGAGGCCTCCGACTTCATCACCGTGCACCTGCCGAAGACGCCCGAGACCCTCGGCCTCATCGGTGACGAGGCGCTGCACAAGGTCAAGCCGACCGTGCGCATCGTCAACGCCGCCCGCGGCGGCATCGTCGACGAGGAGGCGCTGTTCTCCGCGCTGAAGGAGGGCCGCGTCGCGGGCGCCGGCCTCGACGTGTACGCGAAGGAGCCGTGCACCGACTCCCCGCTCTTCGAGCTCGACCAGGTCGTGTGCACCCCGCACCTCGGCGCCTCCACCGACGAGGCCCAGGAGAAGGCGGGCATCTCCGTCGCCAAGTCGGTGCGGCTCGCGCTCGCCGGTGAGCTGGTCCCGGACGCCGTGAACGTGCAGGGCGGCGTCATCGCCGAGGACGTGCGCCCCGGACTGCCGCTCGCCGAGAAGCTCGGCCGGATCTTCACCGCCCTCGCGGGCGAGGTCGCGGCCCGCCTCGACGTCGAGGTGTACGGCGAGATCACCCAGCACGACGTGAAGGTGCTCGAACTGTCCGCGCTCAAGGGCGTGTTCGAGGACGTCGTCGACGAGACCGTCAGCTATGTGAACGCCCCGCTGTTCGCCCAGGAGCGCGGCGTCGAGGTGCGACTCACCACGTCCTCGGAGTCGCCCGACCACCGCAACGTGGTCACGGTGCGCGGCACGCTCGGCGACGGCGAGGAGATCGCCGTGTCCGGCACCCTGGCCGGGCCCAAGAACCACCAGAAGATCGTCGCCGTCGGCGAGTACGACGTCGACCTCGCGCTCGCCGACCACATGGTCGTGCTGCGGTACGCGGACCGGCCCGGCGTCGTCGGCACCGTCGGGCGCGTCCTCGGCGAGGCGGGCATCAACATCGCCGGAATGCAGGTCGCCCGCGCCGACGTGGGCGGGGAGGCGCTCGCCGTCCTCACGGTCGACGACACGGTGCCGCAGCCGGTGCTCGGTGAGCTCTCCGAGGAGATCGGCGCCACCTCCGCCCGCTCGGTCAACCTGGCCGACTAGGGCCGCCTGGCCCGCTGCGGGGGATCGGCCTTCGGCCTCGTCCGCAAACGCCGGACGGGCTTGGAACGCATGCTGCCGCCCGCCCCCCTCAGGGGCGGGCGGAGTCGTGTTCCAAGGGCCGCTACCGCAACCGTGACGCCTTCAGGACCATGTGCAGGAGCAGCCGGTCCTCGCCCTCGTCCAGGTCGAGCTTGGTGAGCTGCTCCACGCGCGAGAGGCGGTAGTACAGCGTCTGGCGGTGGATGCCCAGCTCCGCCGCCGTCCGGCCCGCCTGGCCCGCGAGGTCGAGGAAGACCTCGGCGGTGCGGGCCAGCTCCCGGTGCGCCGGGGTCAGCAGCGCGCGGCCCACCGCGTCCCCGGCCGCGTCGCCGGGCAGCGCCGTGAGCAGGCGGTAGGGGCCGATGTCCGACCAGCGGGCGAGCGGCCCGAGCCGGGGCTCGGCGAGCGCCGCGCGAGCCGCCGCCGCGGCCTCGCCCCAGGCCGCCCCGAGGTCGTCGAGACCGGTCCTCGCCTCCGCGACCCCCGCCGCCGCGCCCCGGCCCGCCGAGTCCACCAGGCGCGACGCCACCGTGACCGCGGGGGTCACGGCGTCCGCCGACCGCAGCCGTACGAGGACCGCGAGCGACTGCCCCGCGGCGGCCCCCCGGGCCCAGGGCACCGTGCACAGCGCCGTGGCCCCCGGCACGGTGCGCAGCGCGGGCGTGTCCTCGGGGTTCACCATCGGCCACGGCGCCACGCACACCACCGCGTGCAGGCCCTCGCCGCGCGTCCCCAGCGCCGTGCGCAGCTCCGCCACCGCCATGTCCCGCTGCCAGCCACGCTCCGCCGTCAGGACGGCACGGAACTCCCGGGTCAGGTCCGCGCCCGCCTGCGCCTCGTCGGCGAGCAGCGCGCCGATCCGGGCGGCCACCTCCATGGCGGCACCCAGCTGCCCGTCCGTGGGGCCCGGCTCGTCGTCGAGCAGCCAGACGTAGCCGAGGGCATAGCCCCGATGGCGTACCGGGAGACAGATCCGGCCGCGGTGCACGCCCGCCTCCGGGGTGGGCGGAATACGGACGGGGCTCGTGGCGCGCGTGATGCCGAAGCTCTCGAACCAGGCACGGACCTGGGCGGTGGAGCGCCGGGTGAGGATCGAGCGGGTCCTGACCGGGTCGAGGTCCGGCGCGTCCAGGCCGTCGCCGCCGTCGTGCGCGCCGAAGGCGATCAGCTCGAAATCGCGGTTCTCCAAGGTCGCGGGCGCACCGAGCAGGGCCGAGATCTCGTCGACCAGTTCCTGGTAGTCGCCCTTCACCCGTCGTAGCCCTTCGCTCGCGCCGTGCCGTCGTGCCCTGCCGTGGCAGATCCATTGTCGCCCAGCCCGCGACCGGACTCATACATCTGTCTGAGATCCAGCGCACGGATGCGTGACAGGTGTCGATAGCTCAGGATCGGCGGGATCCTTAGGTTTCACGGTGGTTCTCCGTGCCGTACCAGTTCTGTCGCAAAAACGACGCCGGTGCGGCACTCGTTCGTACTCCCGTGGAGGTGCCCGTGCTGGGTCCCGTGATCCTTGCCGCGTCGCGCAGTGACAAGATGCGCCGTTTCGTGTCGGCGGCGCCGGGCACCAAGCAGGTCGTCGACCGGTTCATCGCCGGTGAGACGGTCGACCAGGTGGTCCCGGTGATCGTGGACTCCGCCGACAAGGGCCTCGAGGTCACCCTCGACGTCGTCGGTGAGGACATCACCACCCCCGAGCAGGCCACCGCCGCCCGGGACGCCTACCTGGAGCTGGTCGGCCGTCTGAAGGACCTCGGCCTCGGCGAGCGCGCCGAGATGTCCGTGAAGCTGTCCATGTTCGGCCAGGCGCTGGAGAACGGCCACGACCTGGCCCTCGCCAACGTCCGCCCCGTCGTCGAGGCCGCCGCCGAGATCGGCACCACCGTCACCCTCGACGCCGAGGACCACACCACCCTCGACTCGATGTTCGCCATCCACGAGGAGCTGCGGAAGGACTTCCCGAAGACGGGCTGCGTCATCCAGGCCTACCTCTTCCGCACCGAGGACGACGCCCGCCGCCTCGCCGCGAACGGCAGCCGCGTACGCATCGTGAAGGGCGCCTACAAGGAGCCCGCCTCCGTCGCGTACCAGGACAAGCCGGAGATCGACAAGGCGTACGTCCGTATCCTGAAGATCCTGATGGACGGCTCGGGCTACCCGATGATCGGGTCGCACGACCCGCGGCTCATCGCCATCACCCAGGAGCTCGCGCGCCGTGCCGGGCGCAAACTGGACGAGTACGAATTCCAGATGCTGTACGGCATCCGCAGCGACGAGCACCTGCGGCTCGCCGCCGAAGGCCACCGGATGCGCGTGTACACCGCGTACGGCACCGACTGGTACGGCTACTTCATGCGCCGTCTCGCGGAGAAGCCCGCCAACCTGCTGTTCTTCGCGCGGTCCGTCCTCACCAAGGGCTGAGCCCGCCGCCCGGCCGCCAGATTTCCCCCGCACAAAGGAGTTACGGAACTCATGGACGCTGTGACCCAGGTCCCCGCCCCGGTCAACGAGCCGGTCCACGGCTACGCCCCCGGCTCCCCGGAGCGCGCCCGGCTCGAGACCAAGCTCAAGGAGCTGTCCGAGAACCCGATCGAGCTGCCGATGACGATCGGCGGCGTGAAGCGCCTCGGCGGCGGCGAGCCCTTCCAGGTCGTGCAGCCGCACAACCACAAGGCCGTCATCGGCACCGGCCGCCACGCCACGCAGCAGGACGCCCAGGACGCCGTCGACGCCGCCCTCGCGGCCGCCCCGGCCTGGCGCGCCATGTCCTTCGACGACCGCGCCGCGATCATCCTGCGCGCCGCCGAGCTGCTGTCCACCACGTGGCGCGAGACGCTGGCCGCCTCCACCATGCTGGGGCAGTCCAAGACCGCCCAGCAGGCCGAGATCGACACCCCGTGCGAGCTCGTCGACTTCTGGCGCTTCAACGTGAAGTACGCCCGTGACCTGCTCGCCGAGCAGCCCCCGGCGAACTCCACCGGTGTGTGGAACCGGCTCGACCACCGCCCGCTCGAGGGCTTCGTCTACGCCATCACGCCGTTCAACTTCACGGCCATCGCCGGCAACCTGCCGACCGCCCCGGCCCTGATGGGCAACGTCGTCGTGTGGAAGCCGTCCCCGACGCAGACCCACGCCGCCGTCCTGCTCATGCAGCTCCTGGAGGAGGCGGGCCTGCCCAAGGGCGTCATCAACCTCGTCACCGGCGACGGCATCGAGGTCTCCAAGGTCGCCCTGCACCACCGCGACCTGGCCGGCATCCACTTCACCGGCTCGACCCCGACCTTCCAGCACCTGTGGAAGACGGTCGGCGAGAACATCGCGAAGTACCGCACCTACCCGCGTCTCGTCGGTGAGACCGGCGGCAAGGACTTCGTCGTCGCGCACCCGAGCGCCGACCGCGCGATCCTGAAGACCGCGCTGACCCGCGGCTCCTTCGAGTTCCAGGGCCAGAAGTGCTCCGCGACCTCGCGCGCCTACATTCCGGCCTCGATCTGGAACGACGGCTTCAAGGAGGAGTTCGCGGCCGAGGTCGACGGCATCAAGATGGGTGACGTCACCGACCTGTCGAACTTCATCGGCGCCGTCATCGACGACCGCGCGTTCGCCAAGAACAAGGCGGCCATCGACCGCGCCAAGGCCGACGAGACCTGCACGATCGTCGCGGGCGGCAGCTACGACGACTCCGTCGGCTACTTCGTGCGCCCGACCGTCGTCGAGTGCACCGACCCGGCCAACGAGGTCTTCTCGACCGAGTACTTCGGCCCGTTCCTCGCCGTGCACGTGTACGACGACAGCAAGGCCGACGCGTACGAGGAGATGCTGACCCAGATGGAGTCGGTCTCCGACTACGCGCTGACCGGCTCGGTCATCGCGGGCGACCGCGCCGCGGCCGCGTACACGATGGAGAAGCTCCGCTACGCCGCGGGCAACTTCTACATCAACGACAAGTCGACCGGCGCCGTCGTCGGCCAGCAGCCCTTCGGCGGCGGCCGCGCCTCCGGCACCAACGACAAGGCCGGCGCCCCGCAGAACCTTCAGCGCTGGACCCTGACCCGCGCCATCAAGGAGACGCTGGTCCCGCCGACCGAGTACGGCTACCCCCACATGGGCTGACGCCCCACCGGGGTGCCCCTCTCCTGAACACCCCCTGAACCCCGCCCCCGGCCCGGGCCCCACCCCGGCCGGGGGCGGCGTCGTGTGCGGCTGGCCCCGCCGTACCCGTCAGACCTCCACCAGGACCTGGTTCAGGGACTTGCGTACGAGGTCGGGGACCTCGCAGTCGGGCGCCGGATAGCCGACGGGGATCACGGCGAACGCCTTCTCGTTCTCGGGGCGGCCGAGCACCTCCGACAGGAACCGCATCGGGCTCGGCGTGTGCACCAGGGCGGCGAGGCCCGACAGGTGCAGCGCGGAGAGCAGCATCCCGACGGCGATGCCCACGGACTCGTCCACGTAGTAGTGCTTGTGCTTGGTGCCGTCCTCGCCCAGCCAGTACCGCTGCTGGAAGACCACGATCAGCGCGGGCGCGTCCGTCAGATGCGGCTTCACCTCGTCCGTGCCGAGCGGGCGCAGCGCGGCCAGCCACTCCTCACCGAGCCGCCCGTCGTAGGAGATCTGCTCCTCGTGCTCGGCCGCCTCCCGTATCAGACGGCGCACCTCGGGGTCCTGCACCAGGACGAACGTCCAGGGCTGCTGGTGCGCGCCCGACGGCGCGGTGGCCGCGCAGGCCACGGCGTCCCGCACGACCTGCGGGGGCACGGGGTCCGTGGAGAACTGCCGCACCGTGCGCCGCTCCCGCATACGGGACTTCAACTCGGCCGCGTGCGCGAGCGATTCACCCGCGGGCATACGGGCGGGACGGTAGGGGACGGAGCGGTAGGGCTGCCCGTGGATGGGGGTCCAGTGCTTGTCGGGGTGCCCGTCGGAGTGCTGGTCGGCGTGCTCGGCGGGGCGTCCGGTCTCCGGCTTGCTCTGTTCGGTATCAGACATGCTGCGATTCTGGGGCGGAGGGCCCGGGAGCGCCATGGTGCGTACCAATCTTCACGCGGCGGTGGCGCGTCAGCTCCGCTTCGCGACGACGACCGCGAGGCCCGCCGTGCAACCGGTGCCGAGCAGGACCGGGTACGTGCCGTAGAAGCGCCGCCACCGCTTCGCGGACCTCGTCGGGCGTCACCGTCGGCGGCAGCGGCTCGCCGATACGTACGCGCACCAGGGCCGGGCGGAGCCTGCCGTGCTTGGGGAGCAGGCGGTCCGTGCCCGCGATGCCGACGGGCACGACGGGCACGCCCGCCCGCCGGGCCAGGACCAGGGCGCCCTTGTGGAACGTGCCCAGCTCGCCCGCGCGGGCCCGGGTGCCCTCCGGGAACAGCACCACCGCACGGCCCGCGCGCAGCGCGCCCTCCCTGGCCAGGAGGTCGTCCATGCCACCGCCCGTGCGGCGCACGGGGAACCCGGCGGCGAGCCGGGAGCAGAAGCGCCTGCGCCAGGGCGAGGCGAACCAGTAGTCCGCCGCGGCGGCGATCGTGGGGGAGTGGGCCGCGTCCAGGGCGGCGAGGAGTGCCGCCGTGTCGGCGTGGGAGGAGTGGTTGGCCACGACCACGCAGCCGCCGCGCGGAAGGCGGCCGCGGCGGCTGACACCGCCGGTGAGGGTGAGCAGGGTCCACCACAGGGCCCGGCGGAGGCGGGCGGCGAGGCGTCCGGCCGCCCGCCTCCGCCGGGGAGTTCCCGTCTGCGGCTCCTGCTCGTACCGGGTCTGCCGGGTCTGCGGTTCCTGCTTGTACCGGACTTGCCGGGTCCGCGGTTCCTGCTCGAACCGGGCCTGTGGGGTCCGCTGTTGCCCGTACCGGGCCTGCCGGGTGTCCGCCTGCCGGGTGCTCACAGCGTCACCGCCATCGCCATCGGCAGCGCGAGCAGCAGCGAGTCGACCCGGTCCAGGAGGCCGCCGAAGCCGGGCAGCCAGGTGCCCGCGTCCTTCACGCCCGACTCCCGCTTGACCATGGACTCCAGCAGGTCGCCGAGGACGCAGCCGGTCAGCACCGCCGCCCACAGCAGGGGAGCGAAGGCGCCCACGGCCGCAAGGCCCGCGGCCGTCGCGGCGGCCGAACCCGCCACCCCCGCCCACGTCTTGTTCGGGGACAGCGGAGAAAGGGGACGGGCCAACGGGCCGCGGCGGCCCAGCGCCGTGCCGCCGCACCACGCGCCCACGTCACCGAACGCCACCGCCACGCCCACCGCGACCGCCGTGTCCCCGAGCAGCACCAGACCGGTCAGGGACAGCGGGATCCACAGCAGCCCGAACACCGTCCGGCTCGCCCGCGTGAAGCCGTGCCCCGCGTCGCCGGAGAACAGCGCGGGCAGGACCGCGAGCAGCAGCAGCGCCCCCACGGTCCGGGCGTCGAGCAGGTCCACCGTACCGAGCAGGTCCAGCGTGCCGGGCAGGTCCACCGTGCCGAACAGATCCACCATGCCGGACACGTCCAGCGCGCCGAGCGCCGCCGGAGGCCGCCACCCGGCCGTCGCGAGCGCCGCCGCCGGGAGCAGCACGGCCGCCGCCCACAGCACCGCGCGCTCACCCCGCGGCAGCCCGGTCATCCGCGCGTACTCGGCTACGGCGACCACCCCGAGCCCGGCGGCGAGCAGGAACGCGCCCCCGGGCCCCGCCCAGAGCGCGCCGAGGAACACCGGTGCCGCGAACGCCCACGTCCGCCAGCGCCTGCGCAGCTCGGCCCGCATCCGCACCCGGGCGGGCAGCGCGGCCACCGCGACCCCGCCGGCGCCGAGGACCCCGGCGACCACGGGCACGGCCCGCGCCGCCGCCTCCCCCGCGAGCAGTGCCGCACTCATCGGACCACCGGCTCCCGCGACCGCCCGAGCTCCCCGCACAGCCGGGCGCACCGGATCACGACCGTCAGCGCCGAACCCGCGGCGATCACCGCGAGCACCGGCACCCACAGGCCGGAGGCCGCCGCGACGACCACCAGGGCGCACCGTTCCGTCTTGCCGACCGGGCCGCCGTTGAGCCGCCCCGCGCCCGCCGCCGCGCCCGCGAGGGACACCCACGAGGGGAGCGTCGCCGCCAGGGCCGCCGTCACCACGAGCCACAGCGGAGCGAGGGTGAGGAACCCCGCGAGCATCACCGAGTCCGCCGCCCGGTCACCGAGTTCGTTGAAGAGGGCGCCGCGCGGTGTGCTGCGGCCGGTGTCGCGGGCGAGGGCGCCGTCGAGGTTCGCGCACGCCAGGCGCGCGGCGAGCAGCACCGCCACGGGGAGCGCGGCGAGCGGCGCGGGCAGCCACGCGAGGGCGGCCGCGGCACCCGCCGCGCACCCCACGCCCGCCGCCGTCAACGCGTCCGGCGACACCGCACGCCGGGCCAGGGCGCCCCGCACACCGGCGAGGCGCCGCGCGTACCAGGGCTTCAACGCGTACAGGCCGAGGCCGGAAGCGCGGGAGGGCCCGGGAGCGTCGGAGGGCCCGGACGCGTCGGAGGGCCCGGGAGCGCCGAAGGGTCCGGGAGAGCCGGAGGAACCGTTCATACCTTCGACTCTGCCGCCGCGCGGGACACCGGATAATCGGGATGCGTACTCAATCGGGCTCTGAGTACGGTGAGCCCGTGACCGCACCCCTCGCCCCTTCAGGGAGCCACGAAGCTCCCCGCGCCGCCCTGCGTACGGCCCACACGGCCGATCTGGCGGCCGCCGAACTCACCGCCGCCCGCGCCCTGATGGACCTCGCCTTCGAGGGCGACTTCAGCGACGAGGACTGGGCGCACGGCCTCGGCGGGATGCACGCGCTCCTGCACGACGCCGACGGCACCCTGCTGGCGCACGGCAGCGTCGTCCAGCGCCGCGTCCTGCACAACGGCCGCTCCCTGCGCGTCGGTTACGTGGAGAACGTCGCCGTGCGCCCCGACCGGCAGCGTCAGGGCCACGGCGGCCAGGTGATGAGCGCCCTGGAGCGGATCGTCGACGGCGGCTACGACCTCGGTGTCCTCTCGCCGTCCGACGAGGGCGAGAAGCTGTACCGCGCGCACGGCTGGGTGCCCTGGCCGGGCCTCGTCGGCACCCTCGGCCCGCAGGGCGTCGAGCACATGCCGGACGAGGACGCGCCGATGCTGTGGAACGCCGACCTCGACCCGGCGCACCCCCTGCTCATCGACTGGCGCGACGGCGACGTCTTCTAGCGGGCCAGGGGCCCTTCCAGCGGGCCGGAGGCCCCGGGGCCCCGCCGGTCCCAGGCGTCCGCGGCGCCCGCCGCGGCCGACGAGCGCACGATCATCTTGCCCGTGTTCTCGCCCCGCAGCATCCCGAGGAAGGCCGTCACGATCCGGTCGAAGCCGTCCACGACCGTCTCGTCGAGCGCGATACGGCCGGACTGGATGTGCGGCACGGCGAAGTCGTACAACTCCTCCTGGAGATCGCGGTGGTTGCGTACGTGGAAGCCCTCCATGCGCAGGCTCTTCTCCACGATCTCGGTGAGGTTGCGGGGCGCGGCCAGCGGCTGCGGGTCGTTGTACTGCGCGACGGTGCCGACGCGCACGATGCGCCCGAACTCCCGCAGGGACCAGATCGCCGCCTCCAGCTGCTCGCCGCCCACGTTGTCGACGTACACGTCGAGGCCGTCGGGCGCGGCCTTCGCGAGGAGCTGCGCGGCCGGTCCTTTGTGGTAGTCGAAGGCCTCGTCGTAGCCGACGTGCTCCTTGAGGTGGGCCACCTTCGCCGGTGACCCCGCGCTGCCGACGATCCGCCCGGCGCCCATGACGCGGGCGAGCCGCGCGGTGGCCGTGCCGACGCCGCCCGCCGCCGCCGAGACGTACAGGTCCTCGCCGGACCGGAGCCGGGCGACGCGGGTCAGGGCCACGTACGCGGTCAGACCCGTACCGCCGAGGATGCTCAGATACGCCGAGAGCGGCACCCCGTCGAACGCGGGCAGGCGGCGCACCTCCTGCGGAGTCACCACCGCGTGCGTGCGCCAGCCCTGCCGGTGGAAGACGATCTCGCCCTCGGCGAGGTCCGGGGTCCGCGACGCGGTGACGCGGCCGATCGTGCGGCCTTCGAGGGGTGCGTGCAGCGCGAACTCGCCATCCATCATCTCGCGGTGGTACGGGTCGACGGACCAGTAGAGGTTCTCCACCAGGGCGGTGCCGGGCGCGGGCGCGGGCACCGCGGACTCCACGAACGCGAAGTGCTCGGGCGTGGGGAAGCCGTGCGGGCGGGTGGTCTGGTGGACGGTGAGGGCGCGGGCCCCGGCGGTGGTGTTCATGGCGCCGACCGTAGGCGGGGAATGCGGGGGCGCGGCAGAGGGTTCGGTTCATGGAACGCGCCGGACCATGAGCGCGCCTCATGGAACGACAGCGGCACCCGAGCGGTACGAGAACGAGGGAACGACAGCGTTACCCGAGCGGTACGAGAGCGGTACCCGAGCGGTACGAGAACGAGGGGGGACCCGGTGGCCGAGCACGATCTCGCCCCGCACGAACTGCGGGTCGTCGTCGCCGTCGAGCAGGCCCGCAGCTTCTCCGGCGCCGCCCGGGACCTCGGCCTGACCCAGTCCGCGGTCTCGCACTCGGTGCGCGGCACGGAGAAGAAGCTGGGCGCCGTCCTCTTCGAGCGCGGCCGCAGGGGTGCCGTGCCCACCCCGGCCGGCGAGCGCGCCGTGGCCCACGCCCGCCGCGTGCTCCGGCTCCTGGAGACCCTCGCCGCCGAGACGCGCGCCGCGGCCGCCGCCGAAGCCGCAGGCGGTGGCCCCTGTGCCCCGGACGGCGGCACGGTCGCGGGCCCGCTGCGCATCGCCGCCTTCCGCAGCGCCGCCCTGCATCTGCTCCCGCCCGCCCTCGCCGCGCTGCGGGCACGGCACCCCGGCATCGAGCCCGAGGTCCGCGTGGTCCGCGAACTGGGCCGGGGCACCGCGGGCGAGGTCGCCGACGGGCGCGCGGACATCGGCATCGCGACCATCGGTACCAGCTCGCCGATCCCGCGGGGCCTCGTCGGCGGCGTGCTCGTCGAGGAGCCGTACAGCTTCGTGCACCCTGCGGGCCACCCCGCACCGCGCACCCTGCCGCTCGTCGACTGGGCGGAGAACTGCACCTCGTACACCCGCGACTGGTGGGCGGGCCAGGACTGGATCCCGCGGGCCACCACCCGGACGGAGGACGACGGCGCGGTGCTCGCGATGGTGAGCGCCGGGCACGCCATGGCGATCATGCCCGCCCTGTCCCTGACCGGAGCGCCGCCGTCGGTGGCCGTGGTCGACCTCGGACCGGCGCGGCCGACCCGCTCCGTGGGCTATGTCACCACCTCTGAGCAGGCCGGATCCCAGGTGGTCCGGGCGCTGATCCGGGAGCTGCGGGCCCTGCGGGCACAGCCGTAAGCGGAACAGCGGGCGGTCGTCGGGCTCCCGCCGTCTCAGATAGTAGGAAGCCCGACTATTTGTAGAGACAAGAAGCCGAAGCTGTCCTAGCGTTGTAGGAGCCGAACGTCTCGCTCGATCAAGCGAATGGCGGTCGAGAGCCGGGCACCGCGCAGGCGAACCCTGTGGCCCTTGCTCCCCGCCCCTTCCGGCGTCTCGAAAACCGCCGCTTCCGCGCCGCTCTTCGAGCCCGCGGAACCGCACTCCCGGATGCCTGATCAAAGGAGTCGATTTCTCATGGCCGAGACGACCGTCCGCCGAGTCCGCCACACCGCCCGTGGCAACGAGTCCGAGCGCAAGAACGCCGCCGCCGCCCTCCAGCGCGCCCTCGACCGCAGGGACAACGGCGGCGAGACGGGGCACTGAGCCCCGCCCCACCACCCGCACCACCCCCGGGCGCGGCTACTTCCCGCGCGCTATCTCGAAGTGGTCCACCCGCTCGCCGGTCTCGGCGAGCGCCGAGACCGTGAGCTTCGGGCTCGGCCCGGCACTCACCTCCACGGCGAGGAACGAGAAGCCGGTGTAGCGCACCCGTGACCACTCGACCGTGTCGGGGTCGGGCAGGTGCTGCTTGGTCCAGTGGAACGTGAGGATCGTCCCCTCGTCGTGCTCGTGGCCCTCGTAGCTGTCCCTGACCCCGACCGGGAAGCCGTACAGGTCCTTGCCGGCGCCGCCCGCGGTGACGTACACGATGCCGTCGCGCGTCGGATCGGTCGACGCGCCGACCGGCACCGGCTTGCCGACCTCGCCGCCCTTGACGGCGTCGGTCCGCTCGTACACGTGGTTGTGGCCGTTGATCACCAGGTCCACCTGGTGCTTGGTGAACAGCGGCAGCCACGCGTCGCGCACGCCGCCGTCGGACGCGTGCGTCGACGTCGAGTACATGCAGTGGTGGAAGAACACGACGACGAAGTCGATGTCGTCGTCCGCGCGCAGCCGCCCGAGCCGCTCGTCCAGCCAGGCCGTCTGCTTGCCGTCCGAGTAGCCCTTGTTGGCCGTGATCTCGTACGAGACGTCGTTGGCGTCGAGGGCGACGACGCCGACGTTGCCGTAGCGGAACGAGTAGACGCCCGGCGCCCGCTCGGGGTCGAAGCCGTTGTCGGGCAGCGACCAGCGGGCCGACTGGCCGCCGTAGCCGTTCGGCGAGTACCACGCCTCCATGTCGTGGTTGCCGGTCGTCACCATCCACGGCACGGACTTCGCCACCGACTCGGTCTGGGCGAGGAACTGGTCCCACACCCGCGCGTCGTAGGTGTCGCCCTCCTTGCCGTGACCCGTGGTGTCCGCGTAGCAGATGTCGCCCGCGTGCAGATGGAACGCCGGGTTCTGCCCCAGGATCAACTGGTCGTTGGCCAGCGCCTCGTAGCTGACGCCCTGGTCGCCGAAGGCCGTGAAGACGAACGTCTCCGGGCGCGCGGGTGCCGTGCGGAACGAGCCGATGGTGGACATCCGCTCCGGCGACGCCGGGTCGAAGCCGTCGTGGCCGACGCCGTAGTAGTACGTCGTGCCGGGACGCAGGCCGTCGAGGGCCGCGTGCAGGTAGTACTGCTCGACCTTCGGCAGTCTGCGGGAGAGCGCGGGCGTATGCAGGTCGCGCACCTCCGCCTCGATCTTCTCGCTCAGCTCCCAGGGCGCGGTCCCCACCCGGATGTAGGGGTCCTTCACCGCGAGCGGCACCTGCCAGGAGACCCGCATCTGTGTGCGCGGATCGCTGCCGAAGGCGAGGTGCCGGCCGAAGGGCGCCACCATCCGGCCGTCGACCTTGGCCGCCGGCCCGCGCTCCACGGCGAGGGGGGACGCGGCCGGCGCGCGCTCGGCGTGGGCGCTGCCCGAACTGCCGGCGAGCAGGCCCGCGCCGCCCGCGGTGACCATGGAGGAGACGAGGACCTTGCGGCGCGACAGCTTCCGGCGCAGGTACTCGTGCTGCTCCGGCATGCTCAGGCGCTGCGCGAGGTGCTCGGGGATGCCGACGTTGGGAGTGTCCATGACCAGTAACTTCCCAGCGGCTCCCCATCCGCGGCCCACACCGCGGTGAACTCCTGTGGACCGGAGGGGAACCGGCCGGAGCGGACCGGGGCGGGCCAGGGAGGACCGGGCCGCCCGGCGCGCACACTCGACTGTCCGCATCATGGACGGCGTGTGTCATGGGATGGGACGAGGAGTACGGTGCCGACATGTCTCGCAGCATCGATCTCGCAGTGATCCCCGGTGATGGGATCGGTCAGGAAGTCGTGGCCCAGGGGCTCAAGGTCCTCAACGCCGTCCTCCCCGAGGACGTGAAGCTGGAGACCAAGGAGTACGACTTCGGGGCCCGCCGCTACCACGCCTCCGGGGAGACCCTCACCGACGCCGACCTCGCGGACCTCAAGGCGCACGACGCGATCCTGCTCGGCGCCATCGGCGACCCCTCGGTCCCCTCCGGCGTCCTGGAGCGCGGCTTCCTGCTCAAGCTCCGCTTCGCCTTCGACCACCACGTCAACCTGCGCCCGTCCCGGCTGCTCCCGGGCGTCGCCACGCCCCTCGCGGGCCAGCCCGAGATCGACTTCGTCGTCGTGCGCGAGGGCACGGAGGGCCCCTACACGGGCAACGGCGGCACCATCCGCAAGGGCACCCCGCACGAGGTCGCCACCGAGGTCTCCGTGAACACGGCCTTCGGTGTGGAGCGCGTCGTCAGGGACGCCTTCGCCCGCGCCCAGGCCCGCCCGCGCAAGAAGCTGACGCTGGTCCACAAGAACAACGTCCTCGCCTTCGCGGGTCACCTCTGGACGAACGTCTTCAACAAGGTCGCCGAGGAGTTCCCCGAGGTCACCACGGACTACATCCACGTGGACGCGGCGACGATCTACCTCGTCACCGACCCGGGCCGATTCGACGTGATCGTCACCGACAACCTCTTCGGCGACATCATCACCGACCTCGCCGCGGCCGTCTCCGGCGGCATCGGCGTCGCGGCCTCCGGCAACATCAACCCGAGCCGCGAGTTCCCGTCGATGTTCGAGCCGGTGCACGGCTCGGCGCCCGACATCGCGGGCCAGGGCAAGGCGGACCCGACCGCGACGGTGCTGTCCGTCGCCCTCCTTCTGCGCCACCTCGGCTACGACGACGAGGCGAGCAGGGTCGAGGGAGCCGTCTCCGCCGACCTCGGCGCCCGCGGGGACTCCCGCCGCACCACCGACGAGATCGGCACCGCTCTCGCCGTACGCGTAGCGGGCTGACCCGCCGGCTGCTCCCACGTCACAGCAGGCCGCCGGGTCGCACCAGCACCCGGCGGCTTCTCCTTTGCGGCCACCGGGTGTCACCATCGAACCCAGGGCCGCCAGGACCGCCGTTTCATTCGAGCCGCACCACGAGCGATAATCGGACGTGGGGCCGCGAAGCGGCGTATGCCCGTACGCCGTGCAAGCGCGCGTGCGAGCACGAGCGCGGTCCGTCACACACAAACCGGTGAAGGACACGCAACCATGACGACGCCCTCGATCGAGCTCAAGCCCACCTCGACCCCGGCCCAGGCCGCGGAGCGCGAGGCGATCCTGGCCAGCCCCGGGTTCGGCCGCCACTTCACCGACCACATGGTGACGATCCGCTGGACGGAGGGGCGCGGCTGGCACGACGGCCAGCTCGTGCCGTACGGCCCGTTCTCGCTCGACCCGGCGACCACCGTCCTGCACTACGCCCAGGAGATCTTCGAGGGCCTGAAGGCCTACCGCCAGCCCGACGGCTCCGTCGCCCTGTTCCGCCCCGAGGCCAACGCCCGGCGCTTCCAGTCCTCCGCGCGCCGCATGGCCATGCCGGAGCTGCCCGTCGAGACCTTCATCGAGGCCTGCGACGCCCTGGTCGCGCAGGACATCGACTGGGTGCCCGCGCACGGCGGCGAGGAGTCGCTCTATCTGCGCCCGTTCATGATCGCCACGGAGGTCGGGCTCGGTGTGAAGCCCGCCAACGAGTACCTCTTCGCGGTCATCGCCTCGCCCGCGGGCGCCTACTTCCCCGGCGGTGTCAGGCCCGTGTCCATCTGGCTCTCCGAGGACCGCGTGCGCGCCGTCCCCGGCGGCATGGGCGACGCCAAGACCGGCGGCAACTACGCCGCGTCCCTGCTCGCCCAGGCCGAGGCCGCAGCGAAGGGCTGCGACCAGGTCGCCTACCTCGACGCCGTCGAGCACAAGTGGGTCGAGGAACTGGGTGGCATGAACCTGTACTTCGTGTACGGGGACAAGATCATCACCCCGGAGCTGACCGGCTCCCTGCTCGCGGGCATCACCCGCGACTCCCTCCTGTCCGTCGCCCGCGACCTCGGCTACACCTCCGAGGAGCGCCGCGTCTCCATCGACCAGTGGCAGGCCGACACCGAGAACGGCACGCTCACCGAGGTCTTCGCCTGCGGCACCGCCGCCGTCATCACACCGGTCGGCACGGTGAAGTCCGCGCGCGGCGAGTGGGCGCAGAGCGGCGGCGAGCCCGGCGAGGTCACCATGAAGCTGCGGGACGCGCTGCTCGACATCCAGCGGGGCGTGGCGGCGGACCCGCACGGGTGGATGCACCGCCTGGGCTGAGCCCCCACCCGCATCCCGCACGCACGCCGACGAGGGCCGGGTCCGGCAGTCACCGACTGCCGGACCCGGCCCTCGTCATGCCGGGGCGACCCCGCGGGCAAGGGCGGGACACTGCGCGGCCTCGGCGAGCAGGAGGCCCGGCCCTTCCCGCGCAGGGGCCACTGGGGGAAGGACCGGGCCGGTCACCTGGTGGATCGGCGGCTGGAACAGCCGCTGGACGAGCCGGTGGATCAGCCCGTGAATCCGGCGGTGATGGAGGTGAACTGCCAGGACGGGCGATCGCGGTTGACCGCCCAGAAGGCGAGGCGGCCGATGTGGTGGGCGTTGGACCAGTCGCGGATCTGCGTCCAGATCTGCGGCGTGGTCACCTCGCCCACGTCGCTGTTGCCGTTCATGCCCGAGATGCCGATGTGCGCGTAGGCCTCGGCGTCGGACCAGCCGTACACGGCCTTGAGCTTGTTCTTGAGGCCCTCGGTGGACTTGACGGTGTTGCCGTACATGTCGGCGTGGCCGCCGAAGTTGAACGGCATGATCGTGAAGTTGTCGATGTTCGCATCGAGGGCCTTGGACCGCTCGATGAGGCGGTTGCCCCAGGAGTTGGGCCCGGTGTTGAGCGTCGGGAAGGTGAGGATCGTCCTGAGGCCCGGGTTGTTCTGCTTGACGATCTTCAGGGCGCCGAGGACGCGGTCCTGCACCGCCGGACTCTCGAACTCGTCGGTGTTCTCGATGTCGACGTCGACCGCCTTGAGCTTGTAGGCGTCGATGACCTTCTGGTACGCGCCCGCGAGCGCCTGCGGGGTGGAGCAGTTCGGGCCGAGCTTGTTGCCGCTCCAGCCTCCGATGGAGGGGACGATGTCGCCGCCCGCGGCACGGATCGCCTTGATGGTGGTCTCGTCCACGCCGCCGGTGAGGGGGCGTTGGCTGTCCCAGGCGGGGTTGCAGCCGTTGCGGGCGAGGATGAACGCCATCGTGAACCACTTGATGCCGGTGGCCCGCATGACCTCGGTGGCGCTCGGCGGGTTGCCCCAGCCGAGGTAGAGGTAGGGGGCGGCCTGCACGAAGCCGGGGGCGCGGGCCTCGGCGGGGGCGGCCGCGGGTGCGTCGGCTGCCCGTGCCGGGGCGGTGAGGGCGGTGAGCGGGACGACCAGGGAGATGAGCGCGGTCGTGAGCCGCAGCGGGAAGCGTCTGGCTGTGGGGGTTCTCAAGGGCACTCCCTCGAGTGGGTTTCCGGATGGGGGTGTGGTGCCGAACGCTGTACGGGACGCGAGGCTATTGGCATGGACCAATCAAGTCAACGGTCTGGACCAATTCCCGGACGGCCTCGCTCCTAAGCCCGTCCGGGCAACGAGGGCGGGGCGCGAAGCGCCGATGCCCCGCGGGATCGCTGGTTAGAGTGCCGCTCTAACAGTTAGAGTGCCGCTCTAACCGATGGTCGGCCACGGCCGTCGGCGATGACTGCCGCCCACGGCCGGCGGCGGTGACTCCCAACCACCGATGCGAGGTGCGGCGGCGTGCGACTGACCCCCACGGAGCGCGACCGGCTGCTGCTCTTCGGCGCCGCCGAGCTGGCGAGGGCCCGCAGGGCGCGCGGCCTGAAGCTGAACGTGCCCGAAGCGACCGCCCTGATCGCCGACACGGTGTGCGAGGCCGCAAGGGACGGGGCGCGGCTCGCGGAGGCGATCGAGCGGGCGCGGTCGGTGCTCGGCCCCGACGACGTGCTGCCGGGCGTCGCCGACGTGGTCACCGAGGTGCATGTGGAGGCCGTCTTCGACGACGGCTCGCGGCTCGCCGTGGTCGCCGACCCCGTGGGCGGCGGCTCGCTCGGCCCGGACGCGCCCGGCGCGCTGCGGCCCGCGCCGCCGGATCCGGAACCCGGCCCCGCCCTCACGCTCACCGTGCGCAACACCGCGACCGTGCCCGTCAGCGTCACCTCGCACTTCCACTTCTTCGAGGCCAACCCGCGGCTCGACTTCGACCGCGGCGCCGCCTACGGCATGCGGCTGTGCGTGCCCGCCGGGTCGTCCGTGCGCTTCGCCCCCGGGGACACGGCCGAGGTCGGCCTCCTGCCGATCGGCGGCGACCGGATCGCGATCGGCTTCGCGGGTCTCGTGGACGGACCCCTGGACGCGCCGGGAGCACGGGACGAGGCCCTGCGGCGCGCCGCGGCCTGCGGATACCTGGGCGCGCGCACGCCGTACGAGCACCACCCCGAGACCCCCGAGGAGGGCGAGTGATGGACCCCTACGAGTACGCCTCCGTGCACGGCCCCCGCGCCGGTGACCGCCTCGTCCTCGGTGACTCCGGGCTCGTCGTGCGCGTCGAGTCCGACGCCCAGCGGCCCGGCGACGAGTTCCTCGCCGGGTTCGGCAAGACCGCCCGCGACGGACTGCACCTGAAGGCCGCCGCGGTGCGCGAGACCTGCGACGTCGTCATCAGCAACGTCGTCGTCGTCGACGCGGTGCAGGGCATCAGGAAGGTGTCCGTCGGCATCCGCGGGGGGCGGATCCACGCCATCGGGCGGGCCGGCAACCCCGACACCCTCGACGGCGTCGACGTGGTCGTCGGTACGGGCACCTCGATCGTGTCCGGCGAGGGCCTCATCGCCACCGCCGGTGCCGTCGACACCCACGTGCACCTGCTGTCGCCGCGCATCATGGAGGCCTCGCTCGCCTCCGGCGTCACCACCGTCATCGGGCAGGAGTTCGGCCCGGTATGGGGCGTCGGCGTCAACTCGCCATGGGCGCTGCGGCACGCGTTCAACGCCTTCGACGCCTGGCCCGTGAACATCGGCTTCCTCGGCCGCGGCTCGTCCTCGCACGCGGCGCCGCTGGTCGAGGCACTCGCCGAGGGCGGGGCGTCCGGCTTCAAGGTGCACGAGGACATGGGCGCCCACACCCGCGCCCTGGACACCGCGCTGCGCGTAGCCGAGGAGCACGACGTCCAGGTCGCCCTGCACAGCGACGGCCTGAACGAGTGCCTGTCGGTCGAGGACACCCTGCGCGTCCTGGACGGCAGGACCATCCACGCCTTCCACATCGAGGGCTGCGGCGGCGGTCACGTACCGAACGTCCTGAAGATGGCGGGCGTACCGAACGTCATCGGGTCCTCCACCAACCCCACCTTGCCCTTCGGCCGCGACGCCGTCGCCGAGCACTACGGCATGATCGTCTCCGTCCACGACCTGAAGACCGACCTGCCCGGCGACGCCGCGATGGCCCGCGACCGCATCCGCGCCGGGACCATGGGCGCCGAGGACGTCCTGCACGACCTCGGCGCCATCGGGATCACGTCGTCGGACGCGCAGGGCATGGGCCGCGCGGGCGAGACCGTACGCCGCACCTTCGCCATGGCCGGAAAGATGAAGGCCGAGCTCGGCCCGAGCGAGGGCGACGGCCCGCACGACGACAACGGCCGCGTCCTGCGCTACGTCGCCAAGCTCACCGTCAACCCCGCCATCGCCCACGGCCTCGCCCACGAGATCGGCTCCATCGAGGTCGGCAAGCTCGCCGACATCGTGCTCTGGCGCCCCGAGTTCTTCGGCGCGAAGCCGCAGCTGGTGCTGAAGTCCGGCTTCCCCGCGTACGGCGTCGTCGGCGACCCGAACGCCGCCACCGACACCTGCGAACCCCTCGTGCTCGGGCCGCAGTTCGGCGCGTACGGCGCGACGCCCGCCGACATCTCCGTGGCCTTCGTCGCGCAGGCCGCCGTCGACCAGGGCAACGACACCATGCCCACGCGCCGCAGGCGGGTCGCCGTCCGCGGCACCCGCGGTATCGGCCCCGCCGATCTGCGCCTGAACTCCCGTACCGGAGCCGTCGACGTCGACCAGGACTCCGGCCTCGTCACCCTCGACGGCGACCCGCTGCGCTCGGCGCCCGCCGACTCCGTCTCCCTCAACCGCCTGTACTTCCTGTGAGGACCCCGCGATGACCTTCCGCATGCCCGCCG
The DNA here is from genome assembly GCF_009755605.1 of Streptomyces typhae. Classification (GTDB taxonomy): domain Bacteria; phylum Actinomycetota; class Actinomycetes; order Streptomycetales; family Streptomycetaceae; genus Streptomyces; species Streptomyces typhae. Next base: position 11,984 of record NZ_WPNZ01000027.1, on the reverse strand, counting down.
AGTGGGCCCCGCACGAGCGCACCTGGATGGCGTGGCCCGGCCCCAACCCCACCTTCACCACCGAGCGGGAACTCGCCGACGCGCGCGCCGCCTGGGCCTCCGTGGCCTGTGCCGTGCGCCGCTTCGAGCCCGTCACGATGGTCGTCGGCACCGGCCAGAGCGCGTCGGCCCGCGCGCTCCTCGGCCCGGACGTGGACCTGGTCGAGCGGGACCTCGACGACGCGTGGATGCGGGACATCGGCCCCACCTTCGTCCGCGACGGCGACCGGCTCGCCGCCGTCGACTGGACGTTCAACGGCTGGGGCGCCCAGGAGTGGGCCCGCTGGGACCACGACGCGAAGGTCGCCCGGCACGTCGCCGACCTCGCGGGCGTCCCCGTGCACTCCTCGCCGCTCGTCAACGAGGGCGGCGGCATCCACGTCGACGGCGAGGGCACCGTGCTGCTCACCGACACCGTGCAGCTCGGCCCCGAGCGCAACCCCGGCTGGACCCGCGAGCAGGTCGAGGCGGAGATCCACGCCCGCATCGGCACCACCAAGGCGATCTGGCTGCCGCGCGGCCTCACCGCCGACTACCCGGGGCACGGCTTCGGCACCCTCGGCCATGTCGACATCGTCGCCGCGTTCGCCGCGCCCGGCGTCGTCCTCGTGCACGCGCAGCGCGACCCCGCGCACCCCGACTTCGAGGTGAGCAAGGAGGTCGTCGCGACCCTGACGGGGCAGACGGACGCGCGGGGCCGCACCCTGCGGCTCGTCGAGGTGCCCGCGCCGACCGCCCTGAAGGACGACGAGGGCTTCGTCGACCACTCGTACATCAACCACTACCTCTGCAACGGCGGCGTCGTCCTGTGCGCCTTCGGCGACCCGAACGACGAGATCGCCGCGGGCATCTTCCGCGGCCTCTTCCCCGACCGGACCGTGACGCTCGTCGACGCCCGTACGATCTTTGCCGGGGGTGGTGGCATCCACTGCATCACCCAGCAGCAGCCGAAGGTGTGACCAAGGAGTACGAGGAGTACGGGATGGCCGGTCCGGCCCGCGCGCGGAAGAACGCCCCACCGCGTGAGGACGTCATGGCGGCCGCCATGGAGATGATCGCCGAACGCGGCCTGGAACAGCTCACCATGGCCGCGCTCGGCCGCGAGGTCGGCATGAGCAGCGGCCACCTCCTCTACTACTTCGGCTCCAAGGACGAACTGCTGCTCCGCACCCTGGAGTGGAGCGAGGGCAGGCTGGGCGCCGAACGCGGCCGGCTCCTCGCCCGCACGGGCCCGGTGCGGGCCCGCCTCGACGCGTACGTCGAGCTGTACGTGCCCGACGGGCACCGCGACCCGCACTGGACCCTCTGGCTGGAGGTGTGGAACCGGTCCCTGAACGCCGACGAGAAAGGCCGGGACCGGCAGGCCGCCATCGAGCGGGCCTGGCACCGCGACCTGGTGGCGCTGCTCGCCGAGGGCGTCTCGCGCGGCGAGTTCGGGGCCGTCGACGCCGACCGCTTCGCGACCCGCCTGCGGGCCCTCCTCGACGGCTTCTCCATCCATGTGGCGATCGGTCTGCGCGGCACCTCGCGGGACCAAGTCCTGTCCCACGCAAGGGAGTTCCTGGACGAAGCGCTGGTCCCGAAGAGCTAGCGGGCGTTCTGCGTACGGACGCGTGAGGGGCCGTGGAGGTTGTACGTACTCCAGCGGATTGCGGGCCGCCGGGGGGCGCGCTTGTATCCGGGTGGGCCCTCGGCGCCGGGCCGGGGGAGACGCGTCCGACGCGTCCACACGGACTTCGGGCGCTCCGAGGGGATTCCGGGGGGAATCATGCACAGAGCCGTACATCTGGTGTCCGCAGCCGCTCTCACCACGGTGCTCACCGCCGTCGCGTTACCCTCGGCGGCGCAGGCCGCCCCGTCCGCCCCGTCGTACGACCGTCGCGCGCCGCACATCGAGCGCGTGAGCGTCGCCGCAGACGGCACCGAGGGCAACGGTGCCTCCGGTGGCGGGACCGTCACCACCGACGGCGGCCACGTCGCCTTCAGCAGCGCGGCCACCAATCTCACGCCCGACACCTATCCGCGGCCGCAGAGCTCCGCGCACGTCCGCGACCAGGCGTCCGCCGAGGTCACCAGGATCCGCGACAGCCTCACCGCCCCCGACATCAGCGACGACGGCCGCTTCGCCACGTACCTCGACTGGGGCACCCACACCACGGCCTCCTTCGTGGTCGACCTGAGCACGGGGGAGAAGCGCCGCGTCGACGCCAAGGGCTTCAAGGAAGGCTCCGGCGAGGCCGCGATCAGCGCCGACGGCCGCTACGTCGCCTACGTCCTGCGGCCGCAGCACCCCGCGGACCCGTACCGCGTCGAGGTCTACGACTGGACCACGAACACCCGCGAAGTCGTCAGCGAGGGCCCGCCCGACGCCGCACGCGACATGGTGAACCCCTCGATCAGCGCCGACGGCCGTTACATCGCGTACGAGGACGCGGGCACCAAGCAGGTCTGGGTCCGCGACCGCACGACCGGAACCCTCACCCGCGTCGACGACGGCACCGCCGCCACGCTCGTGGAGATCAGCGGTGACGGCCGCACCGTGGCGCTGAACTCCGCGAACGGCGCCTACGTACGCGATCTGCGCACCGGCAAGGTGCAGCACTGGTCCGGCACCACGGCCAGGGCACTCGGCCCGGAGGGCAGGCACCTGCTCTACACCGACGACGCCTCGACGCTGCGCCTGCGCGACCTGCGCACCGGCGACGTGCAGATCGTCGGCACCGGCTCGGCCGTCCCCGGCTCGGTCGGCGCCAAGGGCCGCACCGTCGTCTTCTCCTCCGGCGAGACGGACCTGGTGCCCGGCGACACCAACGGCCTGAACGACGTCTTCAAGTGGACGCGCCGATGACGCGATCCCGCGAGCGATCGCGCCCCGCGGCCCTGTGGACGGCGGTGCTGGGCCTCGCGCTCGGCACCGCCCCGCTCGCCGCCGCCACGACCGCGCACGCGGACACGGTGCCCGCGACCGCCCACGCCCCCGCAGCCCCGGCACACGCCGCCCCCCGCCTCGAACGCCTCAGCACCGCCGCCGACGGCACCCAGCTCGACGGCGCCTCCGGGGGCGGCGCCCTCAGCGCCGACGGGCGCCACGCCGCGTTCGTGACCCGCGCACCGGCGCTCGGCTGCGACCAGTACTCGCCCTGTCTGAAGGTCGAGGACCTGACCACGGGCACCCTGACCGGCATCGACCTCGGCAGCGGCCACCTCTACGGCAGCCCGCTCCTGAGCGCCGACGGCAGCCGGGTCGCCTTCACCGCGACCAGACGGTTCGCCGCGCCCTACCTGTACGACCGGGCCACCGGCACCGCGACCCGCCTCTGGCCGCAGAACCCGCCGGGCTCCAACGAACTGGGCGCCGTGCACGCCCTGAGCCCCGACGGCACCCGCGTCGCGTACACCCTCGGCAACCGCCACGGCACCCAGCACGCCCGCCTCCTGTACGTCCGCTCCACCACCACCGGCACCGACGAGCTGATCTCGGGACCGGAGGAGGGCTGGAAGGGCGCGGCGTCGGTCACCGACGACGGCAGCCGCGTCGCGTACCAGATCGGCGGCCACAGCGAGGGCCCGGACGACACGGCGGACATCTTCCTCAAGGAGCCCGCCACCGGCATCCGCACCCAGCTCGACACCGGCCTCGGCACCGCCGAGCTGCTGCGCCTCACCGACGACGGCCGCCGCGTCCTGTTCACCGCGCAAGGCGGCCTGTACGTCCACACCGTGCGCACCGGCACCACCGAGCGCGTCGCGGAGGGCCGCGCCAGGTCGGTCACCGCCGACGGGCGGTACGCCGCCCTGTCGGACGCGGCCGGGCTGCGCCTGCTCGACCTGCGCACCGGCCGCGGCGAGACCGTCGGCCCCGCCGACGCCCAGGCCGCACCGGGCGCGGTGGCGGCCGGGGGCCGCGCCGTCGTGTTCGGCTCGGAGGCCGCCGACCTCGTGCCCGACGACACCAACGGGGTGGCGGACGTCTTCCTGTGGACGGCGGGACGCGGCCGGCCGTAGCCGCACGGACGGGTCCCCGGTCGCCGGACCGGGGACCCGTCCGCCACGCCGCCCGCATCGTGAGACGGGGCGGCGCGGGCGGCCCCGGCTGTGGCAGGCTGCCGTGCATGCTCGTGTTCGCCATGATTATTGGCAGCAAGCGCGCCGGTCCGCAGTGATCGCCTCGTACACATCACGTACGGGCGGACACCGTCGTCCTCGACCCGCGCGCAGACCTCTCGCACCGCGAGGGGTTTTTTCGTTTTCCGGCCCACCCACGACCGGGAGACGGAGCGCGAGGGATCATGGGGGGTGGTGGAACCGGTCCTCCCGGTACACCGAGATCCGACACAGGAGCCAGACAGCATGACGGAGAAGAGCAGTACTCCCGACGATTCCTTTCATGTGTTCGACACCACGCTGCGCGACGGCGCACAGCGTGAGGGCATCAACCTGACCGTCGCGGACAAGCTGACCATCGCCAGGCACCTGGACGACTTCGGCGTGGGCTTCATCGAGGGGGGCTGGCCCGGCGCCAACCCCCGCGACACCGAGTTCTTCGCCCGCGCCGCAGCCGAGATCACCTTCAAGAACGCCCAGCTCGTGGCCTTCGGCGCCACCCGCAGGCCGAACGCCAAGGCAGCCGACGACCCGCAGGTCAACGCGCTCCTCGCGTCCGGCGCCCCGGTCGTCACGCTGGTCGCCAAGTCCCATGACCGGCATGTCGAGCTGGCCCTGCGCACCACCCTCGACGAGAACGTCGAGATGGTCCGCGACACCGTGTCCTATCTGCGCTCCCAGGGCCGCCGGGTGTTCGTCGACTGCGAGCACTTCTTCGACGGCTACCGCGCCAACCCCGAGTACGCCAAGGCCGTGGTGCGCGCCGCCGCGGAAGCCGGCGCCGACGTCGTCGTGCTCTGCGACACCAACGGCGGCATGCTGCCCGCCCAGGTCCAGGCCGTCGTCGCCACCGTCGCCGCCGACACCGGCGCCCGGCTCGGCATCCACGCCCAGGACGACACGGGCTGCGCGGTCGCCAACACCCTCGCCGCCGTCGACGCGGGCGCCACCCATGTGCAGTGCACCGCCAACGGCTACGGCGAGCGCGTCGGCAACGCCAACCTGTTCCCGGTCGTGGCCGCTCTGGAGCTGAAGTACGACAAGCGGGTCCTGCCGCAGGGCGCCCTGCGGGACATGACCCGTGTCTCGCACGCCATCGCGGAGGTCGTGAACCTCGCCCCGTCCACGCACCAGCCCTACGTCGGCGTCTCCGCGTTCGCCCACAAGGCGGGCCTGCACGCCTCCGCCATCAAGGTCGACCCCGACCTGTACCAGCACATCGACCCCGAACTCGTCGGCAACCGCATCCGCATGCTGGTCTCCGACATGGCGGGCCGCGCCTCCATCGAGCTCAAGGGCAAGGAGCTCGGCCTCGACCTCGGCGGCGACCGCGAACTGGTCGGCCGGGTGGTGGAGCGGGTCAAGGAGCGCGAACTGCGCGGCTACACCTACGAGGCCGCCGACGCCTCCTTCGAGCTGCTGCTCCGCGAGGAGCTGCGCGGGCGCGACGGCGGCGCGGGCGCGCAGCAGTACTTCCGCACCGAGTCCTGGCGCGCCATCACCGAGGACCGCCCCGACGGCACGCACGCCAACGAGGCCACGGTGAAGGTGTGGGCCAAGGGCGAGCGGATCGTGGCGACGGCGGAGGGCAACGGCCCGGTCAACGCCCTCGACCGGGCCCTGCGTGTGGGCCTGGAGCAGATCTACCCGCAGCTCGCCAAGCTGGAGCTGGTGGACTACAAGGTCCGCATCCTGGAGGGCAAGCACGGCACGTCCTCCACCACCCGGGTGCTGATCTCCACGGCGGACGGCGAGGGCGAGTGGTCCACGGTCGGCGTCGCGGACAACGTCATCGCCGCGTCCTGGCAGGCACTGGAGGACGCGGTGACCTACGGCCTGCTGCGCGCGGGGGTCGAACCGGCCCCGTAAGGGGCGGGACCCTTGCGGGGCGGTCAGGCTGGGCCGCTTGCGGGGCGTTCTGGCTGGGCCCCTTTTAGGGGCGCGGGGAACTGCGCGGCCAGCTACGGACCGGGCCGCAGGCGCGTCTGCCGGGCTATTCGGCAGATGCGTCTGCGGGTTTTTGGGGGTTGCGCGCGCAGTTCCCCGCGCCCCTTGCGGGGTGCTCTGGCTGGGCCCCTTTTAGGGGCGCGGGGAACTGCGCGGCCAGCTACGGACCGGGCCGCGGACGCGTCTGCTGGGCCGTTCGGCAGATGCGTCTGCGGTTTTTCGTGGGTTGCGCGCGCCGTTCCTCGCGCCCCTGGCGGGGCACACGCCGGGGCCGGAAGAGTTAGCGTGGAGTATGAGGCCCACCAGGCAGGCGGCGTCGTGGCTGAACCTGGTCCTGTCCGGACTGCTCCTGGCCCTAGGCGCCACGCTCGCCGCGGCGCCGGGTGCCCAGGCCGCGACGGACGTCCAGGCGGTGGCCGACGCCTTGAAGAAGAAGCCGGTGTACGTCGACGAAGCGGCGTCCTCCCAGCTGTCCGCGGCCGACGCGGACGCACTCGCCGACCGGATCGAGAAGGCGGACAAACCGGTGTTCGTGGCCGTGCTCCCCGCCTCGTTCCCCGACCGCGACGACCTGTTCCGCAAGCTGCGCACCGCCACCGGCATCACTGGCGTGTACGCCGTCCGCCTCGGCGACCGATTCGACGCCAGGGCCGACGGATCGGTGCTCTCGGCCGACGCCGTGAAGAACCTGTCCGCGTTCGTCCAGGGCGAGCGCGCCGACCCGCAACTCGACACGTTCGTCGACCGTGCCGTGTCCGAGGCCTCCGGCTCCGCCCCCGCGTCCTGGGGCGGCGGCGGTGACGCCGACGGCGCGCCCGTCGGTGCGCTGATCGGCGTCGGCGCGGTGGTGGCCGCGGGTGGCGCGGGCGCCTACGCGATCGCCCGCCGCAAGCGCCGCAGGCACGAGGAGGAGCAGCGCGCGGCCCTGGAGAAGCTGCGCGTGGTCGTCGACGAGGACATCACCGCCTTCGGCGAGGAACTCGACCGGCTCGACTTCCACCCGGCGGAGGCCGGCGCGGACGACGCCATGCGCGCGGACTACGAACGGTCCCTGGACGCCTACGAGAAGGCCAAGTCGTTCATGGCGGCGGCCCAGCGGCCCGAGCAGGTCCGCGCCGTCACCCAGGCCCTGGAGGACGGCCGCTTCTCCCTGGCGCTGCTCGCCGCACGACGCGAGGGGCGGCCCCTGCCCGAGCGCCGCGCCCCGTGCTTCTTCGACCCCCGGCACGGCCCCTCCGTGCGGGACGCCGAGTGGACCCCCGCCGGGGGCAGCCCCCGCGAGGTACCCGTGTGCGCCGCCGACGCGGTGCGCCTGGCCGACGGCGACGACCCGATGACCCGCACCGTGGCCACCGGGCCCGGCGAACGGCGGCCCTACTGGGAGGCCGGGCCCGCCTACGGCCCCTGGGTGGGCGGCTACTTCGGCGGCGGCATGCTGCCGGGCCTCCTGGTCGGCACGGCGCTCGGCTCGATGATGGCGAGCCCCGCCTACGCGGCGAGCTACGGCGCCGGGTACGGCGACTTCGGACCCGGAGCGGGCTACGAGGGCGGCGACGTCTCCGGGGCGGACTTCTCGCCGGGTGACTTCGGGGGTGGCGACTTCGGCGGGGGCGGCGACTTCGGGGGCGGCTTCGGCGGCGGGGGCGGCGACTTCGGGGGCGGCGGCTTCTGAGGCGGCGGCGCCTGCGCGCGGGGCGGCGCACGGTACCGTTCGCCGGTGTCCGAGTTCCTGTCTCAACTGCCCGCCCTGATAGGCGTGGTGATCGGTGCCATGGGGTCGTACGTCGCGGTGATGCGGGGCGAACGGATCCGCTTCCGGCGCGAGCGCGAGACCCGCTGGGAGGAGCGGCGTCTCGCGGTCTACAGCGACTACGCGCGCGTCCTGAAGCGCAACGTCACCCTGACGTACCGCATCGCCGCCCACCAGGGCAACGACCCGCACCCCCACCCGCTGTCCGCCGCGGAGGCCGAACCGCTGCTCGCCGAGGCCGCCGACGGCCGCGACCCGGCGGGCGAGGCGCTGCTGCTGCTCGGTGCGGCGCCGGTGGTGGAGCAGGCGCGGGAGTGGGTGGTCGTCGTGATCGAGATGGAGCGGTTCCTGCGGGCGGGCGCCCACGACCCCGACGCGTGGGCGGCGCTGCTCGCCCGCCAGCGGGCCGCCCGTGCGCGGTACTACTCCGCCGTACGCGACGACTTGGGGCTGCCGCCGGGGCACTCGGGCCGCTGGGAGCTGCCCGCGGGCCGGACCCCGGCCTCCTGAGGCGCACCGCCCCTCGCACCCCCGGTGAGGTCAGGCGGCGTTCTTGACCGCCGAGACGTCGAAGGTGAGCTTGATCTTGTCGGAGACGAGGACGCCACCGGTCTCCAGGGCCGCGTTCCAGGTCAGGCCCCACTCCGAGCGCAGGATCTCCGCCTTGCCCTCGAAGCCGACGCGCTCGTTGCCGAAGGGGTCCTTGGCGGCGCCGTTGAACTCCAGGTCGATGGTCAGCGGCTTGGTGGTGCCGAGGATCGTGAGGTCGCCGGTGATGCGGTAGTCCGCGCCGCCGAGCGCCTCGGCCTTGGTGGAGCGGAAGGTCATCTGCGGGAACTCGTCGGTCTTGAAGAAGTCCGCGCTCTTGAGGTGGCCGTCGCGGTCCGCGTTGCCCGTGTCGATGCTGTCCATGCTGACGTCGAGGGTCGCCGACGACGCGGACGGGTCGTTGCCGTCCAGGTGCAGCGTGCCGCTGAACTCCTGGAAGGAGCCCTTGACGTTGGTGACCATCGCGTGCCGGGCGACGAAGCCGATCGTCGTGTGCGCCGGGTCGAGGGCGTAGTCACCGGTCAGGGCCGTGAGGTCCGGGGCGGCCTCGGTGGTGGCGGCGGTGGTGGCGGTGGTGTCGTCCTTGCGGCTGAAGATTCCCATGACGTGCTCCTCGGGTGCTCGGGATGAATAGTTGACTGTTCAACGACTTCGACGGTAACGCTATCCCGTTCAATATTCAATATCAAGCGGAGCGTGTCGAGGCGATTACACGCCGAGTGGGTGCGGGCGTGTCGCGGCGCGGGGGGTTTCGGCCGGGGGAGGGTCGGGGTGCGTCCGGCGTGGACTTCGCGCGAGTCCGGGACGTGGTGCCATGTGTGGTGCCATCGCTCAGGCGCGCGCGAAGTCGACGAGGTCGCGGTTCGCGAGGCGGTGACGCTTGCTATGGCACCATTGTGGTGCCATAGTGGTGTCATGAACCTCACGCCGTATGTCGCCCAACTCCGGCAGGAGCTCGCGGTCGCCGCGGAGGCCGGGGGTGAGGACGCTCGCGCGATCGCCGAGCGTCTGATCGCGCCGCTGGAGTCGGCCACCCGGCTGACCATGCTCAATGTGCTGTCCGCGGCCATGGACGAGATTACCCGAGACCTGGCCCCCGGCTCGGTCGACGTGCGTCTGCGTGGCGGCGACCCGGACTTCGTGGTGACGCCCGCGCCGACCGGCGAGGGCTTCGAGGCGCCGCCGATGGAGGTCCGCGCCGCCCGCCCCGCGCCCGCCCCGGTGTCCGTCCCCGAGTCGGACGAGGGCGGCACGGCCCGGATCAACCTCCGCCTCCCGATGCATCTGAAGGCCCAGGCCGAGGAGGCCGCCGCCGCCGAGAGCCTCTCGGTCAACGCCTGGCTGGTGCGCACCGTCGCCGACGCGCTCAAGCAGGGCGACGCGAGCAGGCAGCCCACGTCGCACGCGTCCCAGAACGTCGGGAACAGCTTCACGGGATGGGCGCGCTAGGACGGGCCCCAGCGGCTCCGCCCGTGCGCAGCCACGCCGCCGCCCTGTCCGGATCCGGCCCGGACGGTTCACAGGACGCGCCGGGACGACGATCCGGACGACCCATCAGGATGAGGACAGCCCCATGCCTACCTTCGACACCGCCAAGCCCGTCTACGCCACGGTGATCGTGGAGATCGGGTCGCTGCGGATCGCCGCCTCCGACCGCACCGACACCGTCGTCGAAGTGCGCCCCACCACCGAGTCCCGGCAGGTGGACGTGCGGGCCGCCGAGCAGACCCGGGTCGAGTGCTCCGGCGGGCGGCTCCTCGTGAAGGGACCCAAGGAGCGCTCGCTGTTCAGCAAGGGCTCATCCGTCGACGTGGAGATCCTGCTGCCCGAGGGGTCCCACCTCCAGGTGAACACGTCCATGGCCGACTTCAGCGCCGAGGGCCGCCTGGGGGAGTGCGAGGTGAAGACCTCGGCCGGGGACATCCGGATCGACTGGGCGGGCTCCGCGCGCCTGCACACCGGGTACGGCCAGGTGGTGGTCGACCGCGCCGAGGGCCCCGTCGACGTCACCACCGCGTCCGGCGAGGTCCGGCTCCGCACGGTCGGCGGCACCGCCGTGGTCAAGAACTCCAACGGCCCGACCGAGATCGGCGAGGTCGCCGGCGACCTCCGGGTCAAGGCGTCGAACGGCACGATCACGATCGGCAGCGCCCACTCCGACGTCAACGTCAGGACGGCCAACGGCGGCATCAGTGTCGGCGAGGTGGTGCGCGGCACGGTCGTCCTCCAGACCGGCATGGGCGGCCTGGACATCGGCATCCGCGAGGGCACGGCGGCCTGGCTCGACGTACAGACGAAGGTCGGGGCGGTACGGCAGGCGCTCGGCAGCTCCGAGGGGCCCGGGGACTCGGGGGAGACGGTGCAGGTGCGGGGGCGCACCGGGGCCGGGGACATCCTGATCCACCGGGCTTGATGTCATCGGGCTTGGTGTCGCCGGGCTTGGTGGTACCGGGCTTGGTCGCCGGGCTCGATACCGGCGAACGCGATCGCCGAACGTGATCCCTGGGCGTGATCCCTGGGCGTGATCCCCGGGCGCGATCCCCGGGCCTTGAGAGCTGACCCCCAAAAGCCTCACGAGGAGCCCACGGGAGCCCTCCCGAGGACCGTTCCGCGCCCGTTTCTCGCCCTCCGAGAGCGCCCGGGCGGTTGTCGGGCCCCGCCAATTCACTTGCCCCACGTAAGGTGACCGGTCCGTGACCGCGCCGGTAACCGGTGATGTCGGAGTGCGCCGGGCGACACCTGAGGTTCTGCCCGGTGGCCTGCGGCGACGGCGGTGGCCCGTGGGGCGGGGCGGTGCGGCACCCCGGCCGAGCGGTGTGCCGCACCCGGGCAGGCATCGGATCCGCCCTGATGTGAGCTGACTCTCACTCGCGCAGATTGTGGAATCTCTACAGCCGCATGGGCCTCTGAGCAGTCACTTCGGCTGCATCTCCGAAGGGTTCTGTTCGGGGGTGCCAGGAAAACGGGCCGGAGACTGTGCGGAGTCGACGGTCCGTTCTCCCCCCGGTCCTCCGTAAGGTCGAGAGCATGACCGTTTTGGACGAAGCTGGATCTTCGGCGGGCGAGCCCGCGGACGCGCGGGGCCGAGTCGCCGAATTGGCGGAGATCCGTGCGCAGGCGCTGGCCGGACCGAGTGAGAAGGCGACCGAGGCGCAGCACGCCAAGGGCAAGCTCACCGCCCGCGAGCGGATCGGTCTCCTCCTGGACGAGGGTTCGTTCCAGGAGGTCGAGCAGTTGCGCCGGCACCGGGCGACCGGGTTCGGCCTGGAGGCCAAGAAGCCCTACACCGACGGTGTGATCACCGGGTGGGGCACGGTCGAGGGCCGTACGGTGTTCGTGTACGCGCACGACTTTAGGATCTTCGGCGGGGCGCTCGGTGAGGCGCACGCCGCGAAGATCCACAAGATCATGGACATGGCGATCGCGGCGGGCGCGCCGCTGGTGTCCCTCAACGACGGCGCCGGCGCGCGTATCCAGGAGGGGGTGTCCGCGCTCGCCGGGTACGGCGGCATCTTCCAGCGCAACACCAGGGCCTCCGGCGTCATCCCGCAGATCTCGGTGATGCTGGGCCCGTGTGCGGGCGGCGCCGCCTACA
>NZ_WPNZ01000026.1 GCF_009755605.1 Streptomyces typhae | reverse complement strand
TTTCAACCGCCTCAAGCAGTGGCGCGGCATCGCGACCCGCTACGACAAGACCGCCGAGTCCTACCAGGCAGCCGTCACTCTCGCCTCGCTCCTGATGTGGGCGTGACATTTGAAGACAACTCCTAGGGGTACGGGCTGTCGGCGCCCGCGGCGGCGGGCTTGGGGGTGCGGGCCGGGCAGCAGCCCACGGGGCACAGGTCGTGGCTCGGGCCGAGCGCGCCCAGGGCGCACGGGGTCGCGCCCCGGCCGCTCTCGCGGGCCGCGCGCTCCAGGACGAGATCGCGGACGGCCGCGGCGAACCGCGGGTCGGCGCCGACGGTGGCCGAGCGGCGCACCGGCAGGCCGAGCTCGGCGGCCTTCGCCGCGGCCTCGGTGTCGAGGTCGTACAGGACCTCCATGTGGTCCGAGACGAAGCCGATCGGGACCATGACGACGGCGGGGGCCCCGGCAGCGTGCCGCTCCTCCAGGTGGTCGCAGATGTCCGGCTCCAGCCAGGGGATGTGCGGGGCGCCGCTGCGGGACTGGTAGACGAGCTGCCAGGGGCGGTCCACGCCGGTCTCCGCGCGGACCGCGTCGGCGACGGCACGGGCCACGTCCAGGTGCTGGCGCACGTACGCGCCGCCGTCGCCGTGGGTCTCGGCCGGGCCCGAGGTGTCGGCCGCCGCGGTGGGGATGGAGTGCGTCGTGAAGGCCAGGTGCGCGCCGTCGCGGACCTCCTCGGGGAGGTCGGCCAGGGACTCCAGGACGCCGTCGATCACCGGGCGGACGAAGCCGGGGTGGTTGAAGTAGTGCCGCAGCTTGTCCACGCGGGGCGTCTCCAGGCCCTCCGCGCGGAGGGTGGCGAGGGCGGCCGCGAGGTCCTCGCGGTACTGCCTGCAACCCGAGTACGACGCGTACGCGCTGGTGGCCAGGGTCAGCACGCGGCGGCGGCCGTCCCGCACGAGATCGCGCAGGGTGTCCGTCAGATACGGCGCCCAGTTGCGGTTGCCCCAGTACACCGGCAGGTCCAGGCCGTGCTCCGCGAAGTCCTTGCGCAGGGCGTCGAGGAAGGTGCGGTTCTGGTCGTTGATGGGGCTCACGCCGCCGAAGAGGAAGTAGTGCTGCCCCACCTCCTTCAGGCGCTCCTTGGGGATGCCGCGGCCACGCGTCACGTTCTCCAGGAACGGGACGACGTCGTCCGGTCCTTCGGGGCCGCCGAACGAGAGCAGCAGCAGGGCGTCATAGGGAGTGGGATCCAGCGCTTCGGACATGTATTTGATCCTGCCACTCGCCACTGACAGGGCGGAAACCGCCACCCTGTGGCGGGCGCCTTCGAGAACCTGTGCGTGCGCCTTCGAGAACCTCCGAAAAGCACGGTGCGCGCCGCGCCTCGGCAGCCGTAAGCTGTATCAGCCACCTTCACGCCTTACCCGGAGCGGTCGCGCCCCCGCGCGCGCTCCGGCGCCCCAGCGGAGTCCACGTGCCGAGCCCCTACCGCGCCATCTTTGCCGCCCCCGGCTCCCTGGGGTTCTCCGTCGCGGGCTTCCTCGGGCGGATGCCGCTGTCGATGATGGGCATCGGCATCGTCACGATGGTCTCCCAGCTCACCGGCCGGTACGGCCTCGCGGGCGCGCTGTCGGCCACCGTCGCCCTGTCCGCCGCGGCGATCGGCCCGCAGATATCCCGGCTCGTGGACCGGCACGGCCAGCGCCGGGTGCTCAGGCCCGCGACGCTGGTGTCCCTGTTCGCGGTGGCCGGGCTGCTCCTGGCCGCGAAGTTCGAGGCGCCGGACTGGACGCTGTTCGTCTTCGCCGCCCTCGTCGGCTGTGTGCCGAGCGTGGGCTCGATGGTCAGGTCCCGCTGGGCCGCCCTGTACCGCGACACCCCGCAGCTGCACACGGCGTACTCCTTCGAGTCCGTCGTGGACGAGATCTGCTTCATCTTCGGGCCGATCATCTCCATCGGCCTGTCCACGGTGTGGTTCCCCGAGGCCGGGCCGCTGCTCGCCGGGGTCTTCCTGGCCGTCGGCGTCTTCTGGCTGACGGCGCAGCGCGCCACCGAACCGGTGCCGCACCCGCGCGACCACCACACCGGGGGCTCCGCGCTGCGGGCCGGCGGCCTCCAGGTCCTGGTGGCCACGTTCGTCGCGACCGGGGCGATCTTCGGCGCCGTCGACGTGGTCACGGTGGCGTTCGCCGAGGAGCAGGGCCACAAGGGCGCCGCGAGCCTGGTGCTCGCCGTCTACGCCCTCGGCTCCTGCCTGGCGGGGGTGGGCTTCGGTCTCCTGCACTTCAAGGGGGCGCCCGCCCGCAGGTGGCTGCTGGGTGTCTGTGCGATGGCCGTGAGTATGATCCCGCTTCAACTGGCCGGGAACCTGCCGTTCCTGGCCGCGGCGCTCTTCGTCGCGGGCCTGTCCATCGCACCGACGATGATCACGACGATGGCCCTCGTCGAACAGCACGTACCACGCGCGAAGCTGACCGAGGGCATGACCTGGGTCAGCACCGGCCTCGCCGTCGGAGTGGCGCTCGGCTCCTCCGTGGCCGGCTGGGTGATCGACGCCGCGGGGGCGCGCGCGGGGTACGCGGTCCCCGGGGTGTCCGGGGCCGTCGCGGTCGTGGTGGCGGTCCTGGGCTGTCGCCGGCTGGAGCGGCCGGTGCCGCGACGGGGAGGGACCCATGGGCACGGAATCGGGCAGGGGCACGACGGCGGGGACCCCGCGCACCGGCGGGAGGAAGCCGGCGACGTGGCGTAACTGGGCGGGCACCGTGTCCGTGCGGGCCGCGCGCGAGGCCACGCCCGCCTCACGGGACGAACTCGTCGCCGCGATCCGCGGTGCCCGCGAGGACGGCCTGAAGGTCAAGCCCGTCGGCAGCGGCCACTCCTTCACGGCGGCCGCGGCGACCGACGGCCTCCTGGTCCGCCCCGACCTCCTCACCGGCATCCGCGCGATCGACCGCGAGGCCGGCACGGTGACCGTGGAGGCGGGCACCCCGCTCAAGCGCCTGAACGTCGCGCTCGCCCGCGAGGGCCTGTCGCTGACGAACATGGGCGACATCATGGAGCAGACGGTGTCCGGAGCCGTCAGCACCGGCACGCACGGCACGGGCCGCGAGTCGGCCTCGATCGCCGCGCAGATCACGGCACTCGAACTGGTCACCGCCGACGGACGCGTCCTGACCTGCTCCAAGGACGAGAACCCGGACGTCTTCGCCGCCGCCAGGATCGGCCTCGGCGCGCTGGGTGTCATCAGCGCGATCACGTTCGCCGTGGAGCCCGTCTTCTTCCTCCAGGCCCGCGAGGAACCGATGGCGTTCGACCGGGTCACCGCCGAGTTCGACCAGCTCGTGACGGAGAACGAGCACTTCGAGTTCTACTGGTTCCCGCACACCGACAACTGCACCACCAAGCGCAACAACCGCAGCGTGGGTCCCGCCGCTCCCCCGGGCGCGATCAGCGCCTTCGTGGAGGACGAACTCCTGTCCAACGGCCTCTTCCAGGTGGCCAACTCCCTCGGCCGTGCCGTGCCCGCCACCATCCCCGCCGTCGCGAAGCTCTCCAGCAAGGCCCTGTCCGCCCGCACCTACACGGACATCCCGTACAAGGTCTTCACCAGCCCGCGCCGGGTGCGCTTCGTGGAGATGGAGTACGCCGTCCCGCGCGAGGCCCTGGTGGAGACGTTGCGCGAGCTGAAGTCGATGATCGAGCGGTCCTCGCTGCGGGTCAGCTTCCCCGTCGAGGTCCGCACGGCGCCCGCGGACGACATCACGCTCTCCACCGCCTCGGGCCGCGAGAGCGCGTACATCGCCGTCCATCTGTACAAGGGCACCCCGGTCCGCGGGTACTTCAGTGCCGCCGAGGAGATCTTCACCGCCCACGAGGGGCGGCCGCACTGGGGCAAGCTGCACACCCGCGACGCCGCCTACCTGGCCGGGGCCTACCCGCGCTTCGGGGAGTTCACCGCGCTGCGCGACCGCCTCGACCCCGACCGCCTCTTCGGCAACCCCTATCTGCGGCGGGTCCTCGGCGACTGAGGCCGCGCGGCCCGGTCCCGCGCCGCGCGGCCTCCGCCCCGGTCACTGCTCGGGCGTCCGCTGCTGCTCCTGGACGCCGCCGTCGCCGGTGTCGCCGGGTCCGCTGCCGCCGCCGTTCGACGGGGTCGGCGTGGGGGTCGGCGTCGGCGTGGGGGTGGGCGTCGGGTCGGTCCTGGAGCCGCCGTCGCCGGAGCCCTTGCCGCTGCCGTCGCCCTTGTCCTTGTCCGTACCGCTGCCGGTGCCCTTGCCGGACTCGTCGGTCCCGCCCTGGCCCGCGCCGTTCCCCGAACCGTCGCCGTCGCCGGTGCCGTCACCGGTCGAGGGCTTGTCCCCCGGGTCCTCGGAGGAGCCGCCGCCCTGCCGCGAACCGTCGTCCGACCCGGAGGTGCCGTCGCCCGAAGGCTCCCCGGTGCCGTCGGTGGCGGGTTCGTCGTCCGATGTCGACGACGAACCGCGGTTCGTGAAGGCGTCCCGCAGCGTGGTGCTCTTGTCGTCGCCGCTGAAGCTCTTGCCGCTCACCAGCTCGTACGTGGTGATGCCCCCGAGGGAGACCCCGAAGACCAGCGCCGCGGCGATCAGCGGCCGCTTCCAGCTCCGCACCTGCGTACGGTGCGTGGTCGCCCCGGAGTACTCCTCGGACGGGAGGGGGGCCGTGCCGGGCCCGGGGACGGCGGGGGGAACGGGGCCCGCGGGGTCGGCCCGGCGCAACAGCCGGGTCTCCTGGTCGCGCCCGTGGTCGTGCGCGGGGTCGTGCGGCTGGTCGCGGGGAAGCATCCGGGCGGCGGCCACCGAGCCGAGCAGCTGGGTCTGCTCGGGGTCGGTTCCGGCCACCGGCAGGGCCGTCGTGGGGTCGGCCGGGTCGACTGTCGGCAGGGCCGCCGTCGGGTCGGCGGCGTCGATCGCGGGGAGCGCCCGGGTCGGATCGGCCGGGTCGGCGGTGCCGTACGCCGTAAGCGCCGCGGCCGGGTCGTACGCCGGGAGCATCGCGGTCGGGTCGGCGTCCGCGGCCGGCCTCCCCCATGTCGTGGTCACCGGGCCACTGCCTGCGTACACCGAGGGGGACGCGGGGGTGGAGGCTCTGAACGTCTCCGGGACCGGCGTGGACGACGTCACCGGGACCTGCTGGGCTCTCGGCTTCGCCTGCACCGCCACGTCGCGTATCTGCTCTCCCGTACGCGAGAAGAAGTGCTGGAAGATCGTGCCGCCGCTGGTGGCGATGGTGCTCACCACGCCGGCGCCGAGGATCGTTCCGTAGACGCCGAAGGAGGACGCGAGCTTCGCGGCCAGCACGGCCGCGACGGCACTCCCCGCCACCTGCGGCACACTCAGATCGAACCGCTTCTTCCTCGGCTCGTCCTCCGTCGCGCCCTTCGACTGCGCGCCGGTTTCCGGCTTTTCACGCATCTGCGGACCTTGCCTGCCTTTCTCGACATCACGTATGACTTACGTGTTCACGTATGAGCTACGCGAGGTACTGAGAAAGGGACGTACGCCCGAAGCGAATAGTTCCGTTTCTGGCTGTTTCGTGAAGAGCGCCACGCGTACGCGGGGCGCGCTCGGGGCCGGTCGGCGCCAACTCCCTTCCGCCCCGAGAAGTTCGGCGGCGTGCCGGTCCACCCGAGTGGCCCGAATGGAGTAGTGTTGCGAGCCCTGGGTCCGGTCTCCAGCCAGGGTGCCCGGGGCCAGCCAGGACCGCCGGATGGGGGCTCGTGCACAGGGTGACCAAATCAGTCACTCAGCGTTGCGAAGAGGTAACCGTGTCATAACGGCGGTTCAGGGCCCGTGCCCGACACGCCGGGCAACTCGGCAAGGTTGTGGCAGGCTGCACCCGGGCAGGCCACACTCGACTAGCGGAAGCAGCGACGCACGTGACGTCGGCAGGCACCACCCGGGAGGTCCCCATGCCCGAACTGCGTGTCGTGGCCGTCAGCAACGACGGCACACGGCTGGTGCTGAAGGCTGCGGACAGCACGGAGTACACGCTTCCGATCGACGAACGGCTGCGCGCCGCCGTGCGCGGCGACCGGCCGCGGCTCGGACAGATCGAGATCGAGGTGGAGAGCCACCTCCGCCCCCGGGACATCCAGGCCCGTATACG
Source organism: Streptomyces typhae (assembly GCF_009755605.1). Taxonomy (GTDB): domain Bacteria; phylum Actinomycetota; class Actinomycetes; order Streptomycetales; family Streptomycetaceae; genus Streptomyces; species Streptomyces typhae. Next base: position 143,342 of record NZ_WPNZ01000026.1, on the reverse strand, counting down.
TGCCGGTGCCAGTGCGGAGGAAGTCGCCTCGCTCGCCGGCATCCCCGTCGACCGCGTCCGCCGCTTCGAGGGCCCCGTGCTCGCCGAGCGCGCCTTCATGGCCGAGCGCGCCCGGAAGACCCCGGTGCGCCGGCCCGGCGAGAACACCGGGCCCCAGCTCGGCGAGGCCGTCCAGGAGCGGCTGCTGCTGCGCGGCGCCGACAAGGACACGGTGCAGTGGGACTCCTGGCGCCGCGACGACGGCACCTGGGAAGTCCTGCTGGTCTACCGCGTGGCGACCGAGCCGCACTCCGCGAGCTGGACCTACGACCCGCCGCGGCGCCTGGTCCAGGCCGTCGACGACGAGGCCCGCGCCCTGATCGGCGAGACCGACGACATCGCGGCGCCCGAGCCGAGCTTCCCGTTCGTGCCGCGCATCGCCCGGCTGCCCCGGGACCGTCCGCTCGACCGCGCCCCGGAGCGGGCCGGTGCCCTCGGCCCCGACCCCGAGCCGGAGCCCGTCGCGCCCGCGGCGGTCGCCGAGCAGGAGCGCGACTCGCTCACCAGCCTCCTGGAGGCCGTCCCGAGCTTCCGCGGCGACATGGTCGTCCCGGAGCGGCCCACCACGGCACCCTCCGAACTGCCGTCCGCACAGGAGGAGCCCGAGCAGGAGCCGGAGGCCGAGGAGCCCCCGGCCACCGCGGCCTCGGCCGGTTCCGCCTACGCGGACGTCCTGATGCCCCGGGCCGTGGCCAGCCACCGCGACCGGCTCGTGGGCTCCACGGACCGCCAGGCCGAGGCCGACGGCGTCCGGCCCGGCCGCCGCGCCGCAGTGCCGAGCTGGGACGAGATCGTGTTCGGGACGCGGCGCAAGAAGCAGGAGTAGCCGCCGACCGCGGGTGAGAGTCGAGTGAAGGGCTTGTACGCAAGATGCGTACAAGCCCTTCACTCATTGCCCACAAACTGATCCACGGAGCGCGACGCCGGGACGCCGGGACGCCGGGACGCCGACAGGAACGGCACCGGAAGACGGCGACCGCAACGGCGACGGCGACGGCGACGGCGACGGCGACGGCGACGGCGACGGCGACTACAAGCCATCACGACCCGGCCGCCGCAGTCCCCCCGGGAGTCCTCCCGGGAGCCCTCCCCGGGCCCCGCCCGCTCCCGCTACTGCGGATCCGGCCCCGTCGCCACCGGCCGCTGCGGGTCCGACGACCACTCCGACCACGACCCCACGTACAGCGCCGCCGGGATGCCGGCCACGGCGAGGGCGAGGACCTCATGGGCTCCGGAGACGCCCGAGCCGCAGTACACGCCGACTGGCGAAGTGCTGGAGGCGCCCAGGGACTTGAAGCGGGTCGCCAGCTCATCGGCGGGGCGCAGGCGGCCGTCCGCCGCGACGTTCTCCGTGGTGGGCGCCGAGACCGCGCCGGGGATGTGGCCGCCGACCCGGTCGATGGGCTCCACGTCGCCCCGGTAGCGCTCGGCGGCGCGGGCGTCCAGGAGCAGACCGGAGCGGGCGAGGGCCGCCGCGCCGTCCGCGTCCAGGAGGTCCACGGAGTTGGGCTCGGGCACGAAGGTGCCCGCGGCCGCCGGGGCCGCCTCGCCGGACTCCAGGTCGCCGGCCCACGCCGCGAGCCCGCCGTCCAGGACCCGCACCGACGGATGCCCCGTCCAGCGCAGCAGCCACCAGGCACGGGCGGCCGCCCAGCCCTGCCCGCCGTCGTACACCACCACCGGCCTTTCGGCCGAGACCCCGGCCGCCCGCATGACGGACCCGAAGTGCGCGAGGTCCGGAAGCGGATGCCTGCCGCCGGCCCCGGCGGAACCCGCGAGGTCCGCGTCGAGGTCGACGAAGACGGCCCCCGGAATGTGCCCGGCCGCATACGCGGCCCGGCCGTCGAAGGACGGCTCACCGGCCGCCTTCGCCGTACTCAGCTGCCAACGGATGTCGAGCAGGAGTGGCGGATTCCCACCCGCCAGTTCGCTCGCGAGTTCGGATGTGGAGATGATGGCGTTCATGGCCCCCATCCTTGCGCACGGGGTGGCCGCCGCGCTCAGCTCCGGATAACCTGCTCGGCCGGACCACGCCCGGACACGCGGCGTACAGAAACGTGCACGCCGCGTACCGCAGACGGACACAGCTCTGCCATCGAGCGTTAACGGATGAGAAACGGCAAACCGGGCATCCTCCGCGAGGAAGCCCATGAGCGCGGCGGGCCGGAGCGCGCTCGGCGACTGGTGGTGCGAGCATCTGCACGGACGGGCACGCGCGCGGCGGAAGCACGCGCGTTCGGAAAGTGAAACGAAGCGGAGTGGCAGCGGCCGGGCGGCTCCGGAAGACGACCGACGGACGGCAGACGACGCTTTTCGGACTCTGTCGACCGTCGTGAGGGATTCCGGCGCGCCGGGCCGCCGAAGTCACGAGGGCCCGAGGAGAGAGTGACGATGACCGAGGCACGGTGGCCGGACGACTCGCGCGACCTGGGCGCGCGGCACACACCCGGCACGCCCTGCTGGGTGAGCCTGATGGCCCACGACGTAGCCGCGACCCAGGAGTTCTACGCGGCGCTCTTCGGCTGGACGTACCGGCCGGGGCCGCAGCAGCTCGGCCCCTATGTGCGGGCCATGCTCGACGGTTGCGAGGTGGCGGGCATCGGACAGCTGCCCGACCGGCAACTGCCCATCGTGTGGACCCCGTATCTGGCGTCCGACGACGCGGACGCGACGGCCGAGACGGTGCGGCACTGCGGCGGCACGGTGGGAGTGGGCCCGCTGGAGGCGGGCAGAGCGGGGCGCATGGTGGTCGCCCTCGACCCGGCGGGTGCGGTGTTCGGCATCTGGCAGGCGGCGGCGCACATCGGCGCGGGTGTCGCGGGGGTGCCGGGCACGGTGACCTGGAACGAGCTCCTGACGCGCGAGACGGTGGAGGTGGCGAAGTTCTACCGGACGCTCTTCGGGTTCACCGAGGAGGCGGCCACCACCCCCGGCCTGGACTATCTGACGCTGTCCCTGGACGGCCGTCCGGTGGCGTCGGTGCGCGGGGTGGGGCAGGCGCTGCCGCGCGATCGGGGCGCGCACTGGATGACGTACTTCGAGACGGTGGACGTGGACGCGTCGGCGGCGCGGGTGGTCGAACTAGGCGGCCATGTGGTGCGGCCCCCGGAACCCGGCAGATACGGGCGGGTCGCGACGGTCGCCGACCCCGAGGGGGCGATCTTCACGCTGATCCGCTCGGAGCGGAACGCCACCGGGTGACCGCCACCGGGCTCAGGAGCGTTCCAGGGTGTCGACCGGCAGGACGTCGGGCGAGAGGGCGCCCGCGTGGGCTCCGGCCGCCGTCATGCGGCGCCGGTGGTGACGGCGGCACAGGACCTCGTACCCCACTTCGCCGGGCGCCTGGTTGACGTCGCCGACGACGACCTGGGCGCCCTCGACGACCATCTCGCCGCCTATGGTGCGGGCGTTGTGGGTGGCGCGGGCACCGCACCAGCACAGCGCCTCGACCTGGAGCACCTCCACACGGTCGGCGAGCTCGACCAGGCGTTGGGAGCCGGGGAACAGCTTGGAGCGGAAGTCGGTGGTGATGCCGAACGCGAAGACGTCGAGGCCCAGGTCGTCCACGACGCGGGCGAGCTGGTCGATCTGTTCGGGGGCGAGGAACTGGGCCTCGTCCGCGATCACGTAGTCGGCGCGGGAGCCGCGCGAGAGGTGGTCGACGAGATAGGCGTAGACGTCGAGGTCGTCGGCCACCTCGATGGCCTCGGTGACCAGGCCGAGACGCGAGGAGAGCTTGCCCGCGCCCGCGCGGTCGTTGCGCGCGAAGATCATGCCTTGGAGGCCGCGGGCCGAGCGGTTGTGCTCGATCTGCAACGCGAGGGTGCTCTTCCCGCAGTCCATCGTTCCGGAGAAGAACACCAGCTCAGGCATGGGGAGTCGAGCACCTTTCGGTTTTTCGCAGTCGTACGGGGTTTCGCGGCCGTACGGGGTGGGAGGGGCGGCCGACGGGGGCGCTAGGAGCGTACTTCGAGGAGCGGTACGAGTTGTTCGGCGGGGGTCATGGAGCCGTGGTTGCCGACCAGGGCGGACTCCTTGGGCTCTCTGCGCGAGGCGGTGATGAGGACGTCGTCGTGGGCGGCGGCGACGACGTCACCGATGCGGCCGTGGACGCGCTCGTCGATCCGCGGGCCGAACCAGCCCGCCGCGATCGCCTCCTCCCTGCTCGCGACCCAGAACTGCTCGCCGAGCACGTCGCGCCAGACCGCGAGGACGTCGGCGGCGGCGCCGGGCACCGCGTAGACGTGCCGGGCCCGGCCCTCGCCGCCGAGCAGGGCGACGCCCGCGCTCAGCTCCCAGTCCTCGTCGAAGTCGATGCGGGCGGCGTCGCCGAAGGGGATGTCGACCATGCCGTGGTCGGCGGTGACGTAGAGCGCGCTGCGCGGCGGGAGCTGTTCGGCGAGGCGCTGGGCGAGCCGGTCGACGTAGCCGAGCTGGCCGCGCCAGGCGTCGGAGTCGACGCCGAAGCGGTGGCCCTTGCCGTCGACCTCGGCGTAGTAGGTGTAGACCAACGCGCGGTCGGCGGCGGCGAGTTGTTCGGCCGCGAGATCCATGCGGTCCTCGCCGGAGAGACGGCCGCGGAAGGTGCCGCCGCTGAGGGCGACCTTGGTGAGCGGGGTGTGCTCGAAGGTCGGCGAGGAGACCTGCGCGGTGTGGACGCCCGCGTCGTGGGCGCGCTGGAAGACCGTCGGATAGGGCTGCCAGGCGTGCGGGTCGGTCCAGGGCTTCCAGCGGAGCTGGTTCATCAGCTCGCCGGTGTCGGGGTTGCGGGCCGCGTACCCGGGCAGGCCGTGGGCGCCCGGAGGCAGGCCCGTGCCGACGGAGGCGAGGGAGGTCGCGGTGGTGGCGGGGAAACCGGCGGTTATGGGCCGCCCGGTGCCGCCGCGCGAGGAGTCGAGGAGCGAGGTCAGGAACGGGGCTTCGGCGGGGTGGGCGCGCAGCTGCTCCCAGCCGAGGCCGTCGATCAGGAAGACGCACGCACGGTCCGCGGGGGCCAGCTCGGGGATGAGCGGGGCGAAGCCGTCGACTTCCTGGTGGGCGACCAGGGTGGGCAGCAGGTCGGCGAGCGAGCCCGTGCCGTACTCGGGGCGGGGGGCGGTGTCGAGGGCGAGGGGCTGGATGTCGTCCCAGGCGGTGGGGTGGGCCATCAGCGGCCGGTGTCCGTGCCGGCCGCGGTGGCCTCGGAGAGCGCCTGGGCGAAGGCCAGGGTCTGGCGCACGGTGTCGGGGCCGTCGCCCGCTTCGCTGACGCGCAGGCTGAGGTCGTCGGCGGTGGTGCTGCCGGTGTAGCCGTGGTCCGCCTCGCAGTTGGGGTCGCCGCAGGCGGCGGGCTCCAGGTCGATGCGCGACACGGCGCCCCAGCCGATGGTCAGGACGACCTCGCGGGGCAGGGACCCCGGCACGTACTTCTCCGGGTTGGCGACGACACGGCTGACGACGACCGACGAGATGCGGCCGATCCTCACGGACTCCGTGGAGGTGGTGGCGTACGGCGTCGGGGACGTGGAGTCCGCGGCCTGCTCGTCGGTGTGGCTGACGATGAAGCGGGTGTCCGTGAGGACGAGGACCGTCACGTGCCTGCGGACCTCGTTCGCGTCGAACGTGGTCTCCTGGTGGACCAGGTACGACCCGATGGTCTCGCCGCCGATCGCGGCCTCCACCGCCTCGGCCACGAGGGCCGGGTAATAGCCGCTGCGCTCGATCGCCGCGCGCAGCCCCTGGGTCGTCGTACCGGTCTTTGCCATGCCGCCCATCCTACGACCCGGCGCGTGGCCCGAGGTGCCCAGTGGGCTCGCGGACCTGCCCCGCCCCGCCCGGCCGGGGTCAGTAGGCGGGCAGGGTGCGGGGGCCCAGGTCGTCCCGGGCGGGCGGCGGGGCGAGCCGGACCGTGGCGCTGAGCACGGAGAGGCCCTCCTGGGCGACGACGACCGGCTCCAGCGAGACCGAGACCACTTCGGGGTGGTCGTCGACGAGGCGGGACAGGCGCATCAGGAGCTCTTCGAGGGCCGGGGCGTCCACCGGGGCCGAGCCGCGCCAGCCGAACAGGAGCGGTGCCGTCCGGATGGACCTGACCAGGTTGCCCGCCTCGCGGTCGGTGACCGGGATCAGCCGGTGGGCGGTGTCCCCGAGGAGTTCGGACGCGGCGCCCGCGAGGCCGAAGGAGAGCACCGCGCCGGCCACGGGGTCGTGTCCGGCGCGCACGACGGTGTCCACCCCGCGGGCCACCATCGCCTGCACCACCGGGCGCAGCTCGGCGGGCCTGCCGAGGGTGTGGACGAGCTCCCGGTACGCCCGCCGGAGCTGCTCCTCGTCGGCGAGGTCGAGGCGGACGCCGCCGAGGTCGGGGCGGTGGCGCAGGTGGGGCGCCGTCGTCTTGACGGCGACGGGGTAGCCGACCTCCCGCGCGGCCCGTACGGCGGAGTCCGCGTCGGGCGCGGGCAGGGCCCTGCGCACGTGGATGCCGTACCTCCCGAGCAGGTTCCGGGCCCCCTCGGCCCCGAGGGTGACCCCCTCCTCCGCTCCGGCGGCCCCCAGCAGCCGCCCGATGAGTTCCCTCGCCCCCTGCTCGTCGATGTCGTCGTACTCGGGCACCTTGCCGGGCTCGACGACGTCACGCCGCCACTGGGCGTACTTGACGGCTTCGGCGAGGGCACGGACGGCTCGCTCGGCGGCGGGGTAGGCGGGGATGCGGTGGGCTCCCCCTTGGGGGGTGGCCTTGGTCCTGGGGCCTGAGGTGGGGGTGGCCTTGGTTTCGGGGCCTGGGGTGGTCCCTGCGTCGGGGGTGGCCTTGCCTTTCGGGGTGCCACCGGTGCTCGGGGTGCCCCCGGTGCTCGGGGCGACTCCGGCACTGAGGGCGGCCGCGCCGTTCGGGGCGGTTGCGCCGCTCGGGGTGCCTCCGCTCTGCGGGGTGTCCCAGGCACGCGAGGCGGATCCGCCGTCGGGGGCGTTCCCGCCGTCGGGGGTGGCCTCGTCCCTGGGGACGGCTCCGGCATCCGGGACGGCTCCGGCACCCGGGGTGGCCCCGTCGCCACCACCGGAGGTGGACCCGCCACCCGGAGCACCAGGGGCACCCGGAGCACCAGGGGCACCGGGGGCACCCGGGACCGCCCCACCCCCGTGGAGATCCCCGCCGCCCGCGAAAGGGCCCCCCGCCGAATCCGCCCCCGCAGCCGCCCGAGGCCCCGTGCTGGCCGCCGCCGACAGGGCCTCCGCGAGGCCGCCCAGTTCCACGTGGACCACGGTGACCGGCTTCGTGGGGCAGGTCGCGGCGGCGGCGCGCAGGGCCGCGGCCAGGGAGGCGTCCTCGCCCTGGCGGGTGGACTCGCCGAGGGAGGGGATGACGGTGACGACCACCGCGTCGCACGCCTCGTCGGCCAGCGCGGCGGTGAGGGCCGTACGGAAGTCGTCCGGGGCGGCGGCGGTCGTGAGGTCGCGGGGCGGCAGCGGTCGCAGGCCCTCGGCGACGCAGGCGTCGTACGTGAGCAGCCCGAGCGACTCGGAGTTGCCGAGGATGGCGACGCGCGGCCCGGCGGGCAGCGGCTGCCCGGAGAGCAGCAGCCCGGCGTCGACGAGTTCGGTGACGGTGTCCACGCGGATCACCCCGGCCTGGCGCAGCAGCGCCGAGACCGTGGCGTGCGGCAGGCGGGTGGCCGCGCCCGCGTGCCCGGCGGGCGCGATCCCGCTGTGCCGGGCGCCCTGGACGACGACCAGGGGCTTCACGGCGGCGGTGCGGCGCGCGAGGCGGGTGAACTTGCGCGGGTTGCCGATGGATTCGAGGTACATCAGGGCGACGTCGGTGTCCGGGTCGTCGTACCAGTACTGGAGCACGTCGTTGCCGGAGACGTCCGCCCTGTTGCCCGCGCTGACACAGGTGGAGAGCCCCCACAGACCGCGGCCGCGGCGGTGCAGCCGGGACAGGAGCGCGATGCCGATGGCGCCGGACTGCGTGAACAGGCCGAGGCGCCCGGCGGCGGGCAGCTCGGGCGCCAGGGAGGCGTTGAGGCGCACTTCGGGGGAGGTGTTGATGACGCCGAAGGCGTTGGGGCCGATGAGGCGCATGCCGTACGAGCGGGCGTGCCGGACGAGTTCCCGCTGCCGCTCACGCCCCTCGGGGCCGCTCTCGGCGTACCCGGCGGAAATCACCACGAGCCCCTGCACTCCGTGCTCACCGCAGTCGGTGACGGCCCCCGGCACGTGTTCCGCCGGTACGGCCACGACGGCGAGGTCCACGGGCCCGGCGATGTCGCGCACCGAGCGGTGGGCGGACACACCGTCGATCTCGGCGCAGCCGTCGGGCAGGGCGCTGTTGACGGCGTACAGCCGCCCCGTGAAGCCCGCGCCGAGCAGGTTGCGCAGTACTCCGCGGCCCACGCCGTCCGGGGCGCGTCCCGCCCCGATGACGGCGACCGACCCGGGCGCGAGCAGGCGCTGCACGGAGCGGGCCTCGGCGCGCTGTTCGCGGGCCCACTGGACGGCGACGGAGCGGTCGGTGTGCCCGAGGTCGAGTTCGAGGCGGACGACGCCGTCCTCGAAGCTGCGCTTCTGCTGGTAACCGGCGTCCGTGAAGACCTTCACCATCTTGGTGTTGGCAGGCAGCACCTCGGCGGCGAAGCGCCGGATGCCGCGCTCACGGGCGACCGCCGCGATGTGTTCCAGCAGCGCGGAGGCGACACCCCGGCCCTGATGGGCGTCCTGGACGAGGAAGGCGACCTCGGCCTCGTCCGCGGGCGCCGACGCGGGGCGGCCCTGGGCGTCGATGCGGTCGTAGCGCACGGTCGCGATGAACTCGCCGCCCACCGTGACGGCGAGGCCCACGCGGTCCACATGGTCGTGGTGGGTGAAGCGGTGCACGTCCTTGGCGGACAGGCGCGGGTACGGCGCGAAGAAGCGGTAGTACTTCGACTCGTCCGACACCTGCTCGAAGAAACTGACCAGGCGATCCGCGTCGGCGGCCGTGATGGGCCTGATCCGGGCGGTGCCCCCGTCGCGCAGCACCACGTCGGCCTCCCAGTGGGAGGGGTAGGCATGCCGGTCCGGGGCGGTCTGCATGGGGCCAGGGTACGGGTCGCGGCCCGGCCGGGGCCGGGGCAAGGTAGGAGGCGCCGACCGGCTCGCCGACGGCCGTCCTATCCGGATGGTGACCGTCCGGTAAGACCATCCGGATTGGCATGAGAGACTGGTCTAGACAAGTGTGAGACACCTGGAAGGGCAGCAACACATGGCTGAGCGCCGCGTCAACGTCGGCTGGGCCGAGGGCCTCCACGCCCGGCCCGCCTCCATCTTCGTCCGCGCGGCCACGGCCGCAGGCGTTCCCGTGACGATCGCCAAGGCCGGCGGCAACCCGGTCAACGCCGCCTCGATGCTCGCGGTGCTCGGTCTGGGTGCGCAGGGCGGCGAGGAGATCGTGCTCGCGTCGGACGCCGAGGGCGCGGAAGCCGCCCTCGACCGTCTGGCGAAGCTGGTCGCCGAGGGGCTCGAGGAGCTTCCCGAGACCGTCTGAACGCGTGCCCGACCAGGTCGGGTGCAGTGCGGTGCGGTGGAGCCGCGGGCCTCTGGGCCTCGCGGCTCCACCGCTTTTTTGTTCTTACGGAAAGCAGGACGGGGCCGTCTACAGCACATCACATCTACGGCACATCGGATTCCGCAAGCGCATCCGCTGATCCGTGGATCGGCAGATCTCCGGATGGGCGCATCGGGCATTGGGCATCGGGCATCGGGCGCATCGAAGAAGTGCGACCCGAATTACCGCGTCCACAATTATTTCCTCGCATTCGATGCCAGCTTCTCTTTTTATAGGGCGCCGCTGTTAATTCCGCGCACTCACCGTGTTGACGGGATGTTGCGAACCCCTCACACGCCCCGCGCGGGCGGCCCGCCGCGGCCGGTGCGCGACGACGGACCGCTCGGCGTGCAGCGCGGTCAGGGCGCGGGCCCGCTCCGCGTCGCCGCGGGCAACGGCGTCGACGACGGCGGCCCGCTCGGCCCACGCCTCCAGGGGCGCCGGCTGCGGCTCGGAGACGTACATCCAGGCGATCTTGTGTCGCAGCTGGGTGAGCAGGGTGATCAGGCCGGGGCTCGCGGAGGCCTGGGCGAGCGTCTCGTGGAACCAGCCGTCGAGCGAGCGCAGCTCCTCGGCGGCGCCGCGCCGGGACCGCTCCTGGCCGAGCCGGACGAGCCCACGCAGGACCTTCAGGTGCGCGTCCGTGCGCCGCTGTGCCGCGCGCGCCGCGGCGAGCGGCTCCAGGAGGGTGCGGACCTCCAGGAGGTCGGCCGCGTCCTGCTCGGTGGGCTCGGCGACGCAGGCCCCCGCGTGCCTGCGGGTGACGACGAAGCCCTCGGCCTCCAGGGTGCGCAGGGCCTCGCGCACGGGGACGCGGGAGACTCCGTAGCGGCGGGCGAGCAGGTCTTCGGTCAGGCGCGTGCCGCGTTCGTAGACACCGGAGACGATGTCGCCCCGGATGGCCGTGCACACCGATTGCGCGGGAATGCGCATGACGGACCTCCGCTTTGATGCCCGCGAAACACGCCGAATGACGCTCGTTCAACGATTCCGCGAACCCTGCCTGCATGAATCCCCTGCCGACGTGAACTCTATTGCAGCCGGCCCGATTTTCCGACGGGCGGAGGTAATCCATGGATATCTTTTGGCCAAGGGGCGCGGAGACGCGAAAGCCCCGGCTCGGGCGAGCCGGGGCTTTCGTACGAGGACTGCCGGACCAGGACTGCCGGACGAGGCGTGCCGGACCGGGACTGCCGGACGAGGCGTGCCGGACCGGGACTGCCGGACGAGGACTGTCAGACGTTGACGCCGTGCGAGCGCAGGTACGCGACGGGGTCGATGTCGGAGCCGTAGTCAGCGCCGGTACGGGCCTCGAAGTGCAGGTGCGGGCCGCTGGAGTTGCCGGTCGAGCCGGAGAGGCCGATCTGCTGGCCGGGGGTGACCGTCTGGCCGACCGTGACACCGAGGGACGACATGTGGCCGTACTGCGTGTACGTGCCGTCGTTGTGGCGGATCACGACGTTGTTGCCGTACGCCCCGCCCCAGCCGGCCTCGACGACGGTGCCCGCGGCGACCGCCTGGACCTGGGTGCCGGACGCGGCGTGGAAGTCGACGCCGGTGTGACTGCCGGAGGACCACATGGCGCCGCCGGTCTTGTAGCCGGTGGAGACGTAGCTGCCGTCGATCGGGGAGACGTACGAGCCCAGGCGCTTGCGCTCGGCCTCGCGGGCGGCGCGCTCCTTGGCCTCGCGCTCCTCCTTGGCCTTGGCCTTCGCGGCGGCCTCGGCCTTGCGCTTGGCCTCGGCGGCCTTGCGCTTGGCCTCCTCGGCCTTGGCCTTCGCCTCGGCTTCGGCCTTCTCCTTGGCGGCGGCCTCGTCGGCGGCCTGCTTCTGGGCGGCGGCCTGGGCGTCGATCTCACCGGCCAGGGAGTCGCCGACGGAGATGGACTGGGTGAGGCCCGCGTGCGCGTAGTCGGCGGAGGCTCCTTCGGCGGCGAGCGCCGGGGCGGCAAGACCGGAGATGACACCGGTGGTGGTGAGCGCGGCAACACCCGCGGCACCGGCGGTCGTACGCGTGATACGGCTGGGACGGCGGTGCTTGCCGGTCGGGCGGATGAACGCCATGAAGCGGCTGGTCCTTTCCTTCCTTCTCGCCTACCGGGTTAGCTGACGGGTTCGGAGCAGGAAGGTCTCCTACGGGCTCCTCGCCTCGCGGCAAGGGGTCCGATTCACCCCAGGGACGTGGGTCCCCGGCTCCCCTGGCTCGCGCCGTACGGGGACTCGGCGATGACTGTCCGGTGCCGCGGACGCGGCGTAGTGCCTGACGGACAGCCGGACCGACGCTAAACGCCACTTCTTTCGAAGAACAAACGGATCAGCACTTTTGTAGCGCACGCCACAGGGCAGACGAGCAACCTCCCCATCAATTCGGACATATGACCGCATGCAGGGACCCCAGCGACATCTTGCGTCGCTGGGGTCCCTGTTCTCGCGGTTCCCGCGCCTCCGTGACGACGTGCGCGACGGGGCGGCGCGGCGGCGGAATCAGCCGGTGACCACGCTCACTTCGCCGATGCCGAGGGCCTTCACGGGCTCCTCGATCTGCGCGGCGTCGCCCACGAGGACCGTCACGAGGCGGTCGTCGGGGAAGGCATTCACGACGGCCGCGGTGGCCTCCACGGTGCCCGTCTCCGCCAACTGGCGGTACAGACGCGCCTGGAAGTCGTCCGGCAGGTTCTGCTCGACCTGGTCGGCGAGGGTCCCGGCGACGGCGACGGCGGTCTCGAACTTCAGCGGGGCCACCCCGACGAGGTTCTGCACGGCGACGTCCCGCTCCGGGTCGGTGAGCCCCTCCGCGGCGAGCGTACGCAGGACCTTCCAGAGGTCCTCCAGGGCCGGACCCGTGTTCGGGGTGTCCACGGAGCCGCTGATGGCGAGCATCGCGGCGCCCGTGCCGTCCGCCGACGAGCGCAGCACCTGGCTGAAGGCGCGCACTCCGTAGGTGTAGCCCTTCTCCTCGCGCAGGACGCGGTCGAGACGCGAGGTGAGGGTGCCGCCCAGGCAGTACGTGCCGAGGACCTGCGCGGCCCACACACGGTCGTGCCGGTCCGGGCCGACGCGGCCGATGAGCAGCTGCGTCTGCACGGCGCCGGGGCGGTCCACGATGACGACGCGGCCCCGGTCGTCGGCGGTCACCGCGGGCACCGGGCGCGGTTCGGCCGCTCCCCCGGTCCACGCGCCGAGGGTGTCCGCGAGGACGGCGTCCAGATCGGTGCCGGAGAGGTCGCCGACCACCACGGCGGTGGCCGCTGCCGGGCGGATGTGCTTCTCGTAGAAGGCGCGTACGGCAGCGGAGTCGATCGCCTTGACCGTCTCCTCCGTGCCCTGGCGCGGGCGGGACATCCGGGAGGACGCGGGGAAGAGCTGCCGGGAGAGCTCCTTGGCCGCGCGGCGCGCGGGGTTGGCGCTCTCGTGGGGGATCTCGTCCAGGCGGTTGCGGACCAGGCGCTCGACCTCGCTGTCCGCGAACGCGGGCGCGCGCAGGGCGTCGGCGAGCAGCCCGAGAGCCTTGGGCAGGCGCGAGACGGGCACCTCCAGGGAGACCCGGACACCGGCGTGGTCGGCGTGCGCGTCGAGCGTGGCTCCGCAGCGGTCGAGCTCGGCGGCGAACTCCTCCGCGGAGTGCTTGTCGGTGCCCTCGTTGAAGGCCCGCGCCATGATCGTGGCGACGCCGTCGAGGCCCTGCGGTTCGGCGTCCAGGGGCGCGTCGAGGTGGACCTCCACGGCGACGAGCTGCTGCCCGGGGCGGTCACAGCGCAGCACCGTGAGGCCGTTGGGGAGCGCGCCGCGCTCGGGGGCCGGGAACGCCCAGGGCTTGGCGGTGCCCGCCTGGGGCTGCGGGTGGAACTCCATCGTTGCGGCCTCGGTCACTTCGCCGCCTCCTCGCTGGCTTCGTCGTCGGCGTCTTCGGGGGTGACGGGCTCGTACACGAGCACCGCGCGGTTGTCCGGGCGCAGCCGGGCCTCGGCGACCTCCCGGACCTCGTCCGCGGTGATGTCGAGGACACGCTGCACGGCGGTGAGGGCGAGCTGGGGGTCTCCGAAGAGGACGGCGAAGCGGCACAGCTCGTCGGCGCGGCCCGCGACCGTGCCGAGCCGGTCCAGCCACTCGCGCTCCAACTGTGCCTGCGCCCGCTCCATTTCCTCCGGGGTGGGGCCCTCCGCGGCGAACCGGGCGAGCTCCTCGTCGACGGCGGCCTCGATGACCGGGACCTCCACCTCGCCGGACGTCTTCACGTCCAGCCAGCCCAGGGAGGGCGCGCCGGCGAGCCGCAGCAGGCCGAACCCGGCCGTGACGGCGGTGCGGTCACGGCGTACCAGGCGGTTGTAGAGCCGCGAGGACTCGCCGCTGCCGAGGACCGTCAGCGCGAGGTCGGCCGCGTCGCACGCGCGCGTGCCGTCCTCGGGGAGGCGGTAGGCGGCCATCAGGGCGCGCGCCGGGACCTCCTCCTCGACGACCTCGCGCAGCTCCTTGCCGATGCGCTCGGGCAGCGAGCCGTCGCGCGGCGGCTGCTTGCCGTCGTGCGAGGGGATGGAGCCGAAGTACTTCTCGACCCAGGCGAACGTCTGCTCGGGGTCGATGTCGCCGACGACCGAGAGGACGGCGTTGTTGGGCGCGTAGTACGTACGGAAGAAGTGCCGCGCGTCCTCCAGGGTGGCCGCGTCCAGGTCGGCCATGGAGCCGATCGGCGTGTGGTGGTACGGGTGGCCCTCCGGGTAGGAGAGCGCGGTCAGCTTCTCGAAGGCCGTGCCGTACGGGACGTTGTCGTAGCGCTGGCGGCGTTCGTTCTTGACGACGTCGCGCTGGTTCTCCATCGACTCCTCGTCGAGGGCCGACAGGAGCGAGCCCATGCGGTCCGCCTCCAGCCAGAGGGCGAGCTCCAGCTGGTGGGCGGGCATCGTCTCGAAATAGTTGGTGCGCTCGAAGCTGGTGGTGCCGTTGAGCGAACCGCCCGCGCCCTGCACCAGCTCGAAGTGGCCGTTGCCGTGCACCTGCTGCGAGCCCTGGAACATCAGGTGCTCGAAGAGGTGCGCGAGGCCGGTGCGGCCCTTGACCTCGTGGCGCGAGCCGACGTCGTACCAGAGGCAGACCGCGGCGACCGGGGTCAGGTGGTCCTCGGAGAGCACCACGCGCAGGCCGTTGGACAGCCGGTGCTCGGTCGCTGTCAGGCCGCCGGAGCCGGTCTCGGCTGTGGCCGTGTGACCCATGGGCATGTACGTCCCTTCGATCGCAGAATCCTCATTGAGTGCTGCCAGTCCTGCCACTGTATGCAAGGCCTCGGACACCTGGCGAAGTTCCCGCTCCGCCCTGGGCGTAGTCGGGTTTCGCCCTGGGCGTGATCGGGGCGGCGGCCGTGTCGCGGCCGCATCGCCGTCGCGTCCCGGTCGCGTCACGTGATCATGGTCGGCGGGTGATCATCGGATGGGGTGAGGGCGGGCCGCCCGGTTGACGGGCGTGGGTCGCCGGTCGCGTGGGCGGAGGTCCCCGCCGGGGTGTGGTCCCTGTTCACACCGGGTCGCGGTCGGCGTTGTCAGTGGGACAGTCCACAATGGTCGGCATCAGATCCCGCACTTGTTGGTGAAGGAGCCGCAGCAGCGATGGCCCGCCGCAGCACGAAGACCCCGCCGCCCGACGACGCGTTCGAGGAGAAGATCCTCGACATCGACGTCGTCGACGAGATGCAGGGCTCCTTCCTCGAGTACGCCTATTCGGTCATCTACTCCCGTGCCCTGCCCGACGCCAGGGACGGCATGAAGCCGGTGCACCGCCGCATCGTCTATCAGATGAACGAGATGGGCCTGCGCCCCGAGCGCGGGTATGTGAAGTGCGCCCGTGTCGTCGGCGAAGTGATGGGCAAGCTGCACCCGCACGGCGACGCGTCGATCTACGACGCCCTGGTGCGCATGGCGCAGCCCTTCTCGATGCGCCTCCCCCTGGTCGACGGCCACGGCAACTTCGGCTCCCTCGGCAACGACGACCCGCCGGCCGCCATGCGGTACACGGAATGCCGCATGGCCGACGCGACCTCCCTGATGACGGAGTCCATCGACGAGAACACGGTCGACTTCGAGCCCAACTACGACGGCCAGGAGAAGGAGCCGGTAGCCCTCCCCGCGGCGTATCCGAACCTCCTGGTGAACGGCGCGTCCGGCATCGCCGTCGGCATGGCGACGAACATGCCGCCGCACAACCTCGGCGAGGTCATCGCCGCCGCCCGCCACCTCATCAGGCACCCGGGCGCCGACCTCGACACGCTGATGCGCCACATCCCCGGCCCCGACCTGCCCACAGGCGGCCGGATCGTCGGCCTGTCGGGCATCAGGGACGCCTATGAGTCGGGACGCGGCTCCTTCAAGATCCGGGCCACGGTCGCCGTGGAGGCCGTCACGGCCCGCCGCAAGGGCCTGGTGGTCACGGAACTGCCCTTCTCCGTGGGCCCCGAGAAGGTCATCTCCAAGATCAAGGACCTGGTGGGCTCGAAGAAGCTCCAGGGCATCGCCGACGTCAAGGACCTCACCGACCGCCAGCACGGCCTGCGCCTGGTCATCGAGATCAAGAACGGCTTCGTCCCGGAAGCGGTCCTGGAACAGCTCTACAAACTGACGCCGATGGAGGAGTCCTTCGGCATCAACAACGTCGCCCTGGTGGACGGCCAGCCGCTGACCCTCGGCCTGAAGGAACTCCTCGAGGTCTATCTCGACCACCGCTTCGACGTGGTGCGGCGCCGCAGCGAGTTCCGCCGCGGCAAGAAGCGCGACCGGCTGCATCTGGTGGACGGTCTGCTCATCGCCCTCCTGGACATCGACGAGGTCATCCGCCTCATCCGCTCCAGCGAGAACTCCGCGCAGGCCAAGGAGCGCCTGATCGAGCGCTTCTCCCTGAGCGAGGTCCAGACGCAGTACATCCTGGACACCCCCCTGCGCCGCCTCACCAAGTACGACCGCATCGAGCTCGAGGCCGAGCGCGACAAGCTGAACGCCGAGATCGACGAGCTGACGCGGATCCTGGAGTCGGACGCCGAGCTGCGCAAGCTGGTCTCCACCGAACTGGCCGCCGTCGCGAAGAAGTTCGGCACGGACCGGCGCACAGTGCTCCTGGAGTCCGGCGGCACGCCCGCCGCCACGGTCCCGCTACAGGTCGCCGACGACCCGTGCCGGGTGCTCCTGTCGTCGACGGGGCTGCTCGCGCGCACCGCCAACGGCGAGCCCTTCGGGGAGAGCGAGGGCAGGCGCGTCAAGCACGACGTGATCGTCTCCGCGGTTCCGGCGACGGCGCGCGGCGAGGTGGGCGCGGTGACGTCCGAGGGCCGGCTGCTGCGGCTGTCCGTGGTGGACCTGCCGCAGCTCCCGGACACGGCGTCGGCCCCCAACCTCTCCGGTGGGGCCCCGGTCTCGGAACTGCTCGCCCTGGAGGGGGACGAGAAGCTCATCTGCCTGATGACGCTGGACGAGTCCTCACCGGGCCTGGCGCTGGGCACCGCGCAGGGGGTCGTCAAGCGCGTGGTCCCCGACTATCCGAGCAACAAGGAAGAGCTGGAGGTCATCACCCTGAAGGACGGTGACCGCATCGTCGGCGCGATCGAGCTGCGCACCGGCGAGGAGGACCTCGTCTTCATCACGGACGACGCGCAGCTGCTGCGCTATCCGGCGGGCCAGGTCCGCCCGCAGGGCCGTCCGGCGGGCGGCATGGCGGGCATCAAGCTCGCCGAGGGCGTGAAGGTCATCTCCTTCACCGCGGTCGATCCCGCGGTGGACGCCGTGGTGTTCACGATCGCCGGTTCGCGCGGCACGCTCGACGACTCGGTGCAGACGACGGCCAAGGTCACCCCCTTCGACCAGTATCCGCGCAAGGGGCGGGCGACCGGCGGTGTGCGCTGCCAGCGCCTGCTCAAGGGAGAGGACTGCCTGAGCTTCGCCTGGGCCGGCCCGACCCCGCCCCGCGCGGCCCAGCGCAACGGCTCCCCCGCGGAGCTGCCCGAGCCCGACCCGCGCCGCGACGGCTCCGGGGTGTCACTGGCGAAGCCGGTGGCTGCGGTGGCGGGGCCGGCGTAGCCCCGGGGGCTCGGTCCGGCGGGGGGCTCGGTCTGGCCGAGAGTTTGGCCTGGCCTGGGGCTTGGCCGGGCCTGGGGCTTGGCCTGGAGCCTTGGCCGGGCGGAGGGCTTGGCTTGGCCTGGAGCCTTGGCCGGGCGGAGGGCTCGGCCGGGCGGAGAGCTCAGCTTGGACTGGAGCGTGGCCGCGCGGAGGGCTTGGCGTGGCACGGGCCGTGGGCCGGTTCAGCCTTCCGCAGTGGGCGAAGGTTTCGAGTCCTGACCCGAGGCCTCGGCCTCCAGTGCTTCGTCCTCCGGCGCCTCGAACTCCTCGGGCACCTGCTGATCGAGCCCCTGCTCGGAGCCCGCGGGTCCGTCGGACCCCGCGGGCCCCTCGGAGCCCTGCTCCGGGTCCTGTACGTAACGCAGGACGCCCCACATGCCGAACTCGTCGGTGCCCGGGGCGTCCTCGTCGTTCTCCCGGCACAGCGTCAGCTGCTCGTCGAGGGCCGCGACGTCCAGGCCGGACCCGATGAGGACGAGCTGCGTGAGCCGCTTCTCGCCCGGCTCCCACGGCTCGGGGTAGAAGCGCAGGAAGCGTCCTACGGAGTGTACGGCGTACCGGTTGCGGGCGTCGGCTGCGCCGAAGTCGACGTAGCCCTTGATCCGGTACAGCCCCTCGGGCCTGCTGTCGAGGAAGGCCATGAGCCGGCGCGGGCTGAGCGGCGCGTCCGCGGTGAAGGCGAGGCTTTCGTAGCCGTCGTGGAGGTGGTGCCCGGGGCTGTCGCAGCCGCAGGAGTCTTGGTCCCCGCGGTCGGCGCCGTCCGCGCTGCCGACGGCCCCTCCACGGTCCGGACCGCCGTCGGGGGCGCCCTCCTCGTGGTCGTGCAGGTCGTCGAAGGAGAGCTGCCCCACTCGCTCCCCCACGGGCTTGCGGTCGAGCAGGAGCCCCACGTCGACGCGGCCGTACGAGGCGGAGACGATCGCCGCACGGTCGGTGAGGCGGTGCACCTCGGCCAGGATCCGTTCCCGCTCGGCGTCGCTCACCCGGTCGGCCTTGTTGACGACGACGAGGTCGGCGATGCCCAGGTGCCGGTCCACCTCCGGATGCCGCTGCCGGGTGGCGTCGAACTCGGCGGCGTCGACGACCTCCACGAGACCGCCGTACACGATGTGCGGATTCTCGCTGGCCAGCACCATGCGCAGAAGCTCCTGCGGCTCGGCGAGCCCGCTCGCCTCGATGACGATGACGTCGATGTCCGCGGCCGGGCCCGCGAGGCGCTCCAGGTACTCGTCCAGCTCACTGGCGTCCACGGCACAGCACAGGCAGCCGTTGCCGAGAGAGACGGTGGAGTCGCCGAGCGCCCCGGCGACGGCCATCGCGTCGATCTCGATCGAACCGAAGTCGTTGACGATCGCACCGATCCGGCTGCCGCCACTGCGGTGGAGCAGATGATTCAGGAGTGTCGTCTTCCCCGAGCCGAGAAATCCGGTGAGTACGACGACCGGAATCTGCTGCTCCCGCACGTGCTGCCCCTCGCGTCAACTCGCATCAAGCTGGATCAAGTCACCCACAACGCGTACACATCGCGGGCGACGAAAGCTGTACGACGATTGAAGACGGCTCCAGGATATGTGCGCGTAGACGCGCCGCGCGGTGAACGATTGTTAGCGGCGCTCGTGGGGCACACATTGGGCACGGCGCAAGGATTTGTGAGCATCGTTTCCTTCCGTGCGCCTCCTCTCCGCCTCCCGACCGATCAGAGCCGCTCGGGCACCCTGGGAGACGGCAAGCGCCGCCCATCGCTCGCCGGTCCGCACCCTGTCGCCCCGTACCGACGACCGGCGGACGGTCGCCTGATTCGGGGGTTGACATGGTCACACAGAAACACTGGACAGGGGAGCTCCGCCCCGCGGCCCGGGTGGGGCTCGCCCTCGCGGCCGGGTGCCTCGCCCTCCTGGCCGCCCAACAGCGCAAATACGCAGAGCTCCGCGCACAGGTCGACCGGGCGGAGCGCGCCGAGTGGCAACGCGCCCTGATGGCGGAGCAGCAGGAACTCCAGCTCTATCTGCTGCGCCAGGCGATCGAGGACCCGGATCTCGCCGCGGTCTACAGCATCGCGGAGGCCGAGTCGCCGACCCAGCGGCGACAGTTCCTCTTCGCCAACGCCCTCTACACGAACACGCTGCTCGCCTACCGCAGTGGTGTCGTCAGCTGGGAGGAACTCCACGGCCATCTGCGCTGGATATGCACCAACCAGATATTCCGCCAGTACTGGCACGCCACCCGCCACCAGCGGGCCAGCCTTCAGGACTCCTCCGACGAGGCCCGGGTGGGCCGGATGACGGACGCCCTGATCCGCGATCTGGACGAGGCCGACACCGACGAGTGGTGGGTGGTGGGCGAACCGCCGCCGGAATAAAGGCGGATATGGAGAAATAGAGCCGGAAATGGCAGCCCGCCACAGAGGCGCGGTGCGGTCCCGGAGCGTCGCACCGCGCCATGTCAGCACGCCACACCACGTCCTGTCGGCATCCCGCGTCACAGCAGTGGGCGTCCCGCGTCACGGCGGTAGGCGTCCGGGTCACGGCCTGTCAACGCGCCGCCGGGCAGCCTGTCACGAAGGTGCAATAAGGAGGGGCTAACCTGTCCCCCGCCCGTCGTCCACAGCATGGGGGCGGGTGCTGAAGCATGCCCGTATCGCGGGACGGCAGCCACCGTCGGTGCGGCCGCCCCCATCAATCGTCAAGGACCGGGATCAACTTGAAGATCGTGCGCCGCATCGGTGCGTCACCACGGGAACGTGGCAGTCTCGCCGGCGATACCTGCCCCGACATCTTCGAACTCGCCAATGGCGACTTCGCCGTCATCGGGACAGAGGCCACCGCGGCGCTCGACGGCGAGCTGCCCCCGGACGCTGCCCGTGCCGCCGACGAACGCATCGTGATCATCAGCCGCGAGACACTCGTCCGCGCGAAGGCGGACATTCCCAACAGCTGAGCCACGGCGCGGAGTGACGACCGGCGCTCACCGTGCCCTCTCCGTCGAGGTCCTCCACCCACCCCGTCGAGGCCCGCCTCCGGATGACGCACCCTCCGCCCGCCCCACCGAACTTGCACCCGTGAGGCCCGATGCCCGATCGGCACCGGGCCTCACGCCTGCTCCGACCACCTGCGCGGAACCCTGACCCGCAGGTGAGGGCATTCCGAGCCGTCCGCGCGCGACCTTCAGGCCGTCGGTTCTTCCGGCACAGGCGCGGTGACCTGCACCGCCGCGCGTACCGGCACGGGCACCGCCGCAGGTACCGGCGCGGGCACCGGCACGGGCGGAACCGGCCCCGCATAGCGCGCCGCCGGCCGGATGATCTTCGAGTCCTCCGCCTGCTCCAGGACGTTGGCGCTCCACCCGACCACGCGCGCCGACGCGAAGGTCGGTGTGAACATCTCGCGCGGCAGCCCGCACAGCTCCATGACCACGCCCGCGTAGAACTCCACGTTCGTGTGGAGTTCCCGGCCCGGCTTGAGCTCCGCGAGGATCGCCTCCACCTGCCGCTCCACCTGGACCGCGAACTCCACCAGCTCGCCGCCGAACCCCTGCGCGATCTCCCGGAGCATCCGCGAGCGCGGGTCCTCCGTGCGGTACACGGGGTGGCCGAAGCCCATGATCCGCTCGCCCGCGAGGACCCGCTCGCGGATCCAGGGGTCGATCCGGTCCGGGGTGCCGATGGCGTCCAGGGTGTCCAGGGCGCGGCTCGGCGCACCGCCGTGCAGGGGGCCGGAGAGCGCCCCGACGGCACCCACGAGGCACGCGGCGACGTCCGCGCCGGTCGAGGTGATGACCCGAGCGGTGAATGTTGACGCGTTGAAGCCGTGATCAATGGTGGAGATCAAGTATTGCTCGATGGCGCGGGCACGATCCGGGTCCGGCTCCGAACCCGTCATCATGTACAGGTAGTTGGCCGCGTACGGAAGGTCGTCCCGGGGCTCCACGGGGTCGAGGCCGAGGCCGAGCCGGTACAGCGCGGTGAGCAGCGTGGGCACCACGGCGGAGGCGGCGAGCGCGTCCGCGCGGCGCCGGTCGCCGTCGGTGTCATACACCGGACGGAACCCCTTGGCGGCACCGAACAGCGACAGCGCCGAACGCAGCCCGGCGAGCGGTCCCGAGAGCGCACTGGCGCGCGCGATACCGGGCAGTGCCGCTCCCACCTCCTCCGGGAGGTGCCGCAGGGCGGCCGTCCGCCGGGCGAAGTCGTCCCGCTGCGCGGCATCCGGCAGTGAGCCGTGGAACATCAGGTGCCAGACGTCCTCGAAGCTGCGGGTCTGCGCGAGCTCCACGGCGGAGTACTGGCGGTAGTGGTAGAAGCCCTCGCGCCCCCGGACGTCGCCGAGCTGCGTCTCGGTGACGACGACTCCCGCGAGTCCGCGTGGGACCTCGACGGGAGCGGCGGGGGTAGCGGGGGCGACGGCGGAGCCATTGATCGGCATGTTCTTCCTCTACTTCCTCCCTGGACTTGATTTGACTGTCCATGCTTGACTGAATGCCTGTCAATATTGATTGAATCAATATGTAAATCCAGCTGTCGAGGCACGGATACGGTGACGCCCATGACGGATCAGGGAGCGGGCCGCAGGATGTCCGCGCGCGAGGACGGGCGGCTCAGCACCAAGGAGGCGGCGGAAGTACTGGGCGTGAAGCCGGAAACCGTGTACGCCTACGTGAGCCGCGGCCAGCTCGGCAGCCGCCGCGGCCCCGGCGCGCGCGGCAGCACCTTCGACCCCAGAGAAGTGCAGGCCCTGGCCCGCAGGAACAGGCGCGAACGCGCTGCGGTGACAGGAGCCGACGAGCTGTCCGTACGCACCCGCATCACACTGATCGAGAAGGATCGCTACTACTTCCGCGGGGTGGACGCCGCCGAACTGGCCCTGCGCCACACCTACGAAGAGGTCGCCGAGTGGCTGTGGACGGGCATACTGCGGCCGGGAGTCCATTTCACGCCCCCTCCGGAGCCGGCCGGCGCCGCCCGCCTGGCCGTACGCGCCCTGCCGGAGCACTGCGGCCCCACGGACCGGCTGCGGGTGGCGGCCATCGCCGCCGCGGCGGCCGACCCTCTGCGTTTCGACCTCTCCGAAGAAGCCGTCATCGGCACCGCCCGCACCCTGATCCCGACGCTCGTGGCGGCCCTGCCGCCGGTCCAGCCCACCCACCGCGACGGAGGCCCCCTCGCCGGGCGGCTGTGGGGCCGTCTGAGCGGCCGCCAGCCCGACGAGGCCTCCCTGCACGCCCTGGACACCGCGCTCGCGCTGCTCGTCGACCACGACCTGGCGGCATCCACGCTGGCGGTGCGCGTCGCGGCGTCCGCACGCGCCCACCCGTACGCGGCCGTGTCCGCGGGCCTGGGCGTCCTGGAGGGCCCGCTGCACGGCGCGGCGAGCGGCCTCGCCCACCGCATGCTCCTGGAGGTCCTGGACCGCGGCACGGCGGCCCCGGTGGTCGCGGCCGAGCTGCGGGCGGGCCGACGCGTACCCGGACTCGGCCACCGCGTCTACCAGGGCGAGGACCCGCGTGCGAGGGCACTGTTCGGCCTCCTGGAGACCATGCCGAAGGCGGGCCCGGCCCTCGCGGCGGCCCGCGACGTCGTGGTCACCGCCGCCCGCCACACGGACCTGCACGCCAACGTCGACCTCGCGCTCGCCGTCCTCACCGCGTCGTCCGGCATGGCCGCCGAGGCGGGAGAGACGATCTTCGCCGTGGCGCGCACGGCGGGCTGGATCGCGCACGCCCTGGAGGAGTACGAGGAGCGGCCGATGCGGATGCGCCCCGTCGGGCAGTACGTCGGCGAACGCCCGCCGCGGCACCTGCCGGACGTGTCCGACCTGCCGGGCGAGTGAAACGGCCCAGGCCGGACGGCAGGTTAGGCTCACCTCCGTGAGTACGTGCGCGACTGCCTCGCGAGGCCTGAACGAACCCCTCGCGGGCACCGCGGCCACGGCGAGGACATGGCTGCTCCTGGAACAGCCGGGCCCCTGGGGCGCCAAGGCGCTCACGTCCAGCCATCTGGATCCGGACGTGGGGCGCGCGCTGGAGCGGGCCGCCGACGCGACGGGGGTGCGCGTCGCCCTCATCCGGCGCCCGGGACGCCACGCGGACTGCGCCGCCTCTCCGCGTCATCAGGTGTACGTCGCGCACACCGCCCCCGGCAACGCCTGGCTGCGTTCCCACGTGGTGGACGCGCCGCGGCAGTTGCTGGACCTGGACTTCGCGGCGCTGGGCGCGGGCGACCACGGCGGTTTCGGCGCACCGTACACCGGCGAGCCGCTGGCCCTCGTGTGCACCAACGGCAAACGCGACCGCTGCTGCGCGCTGCTCGGCAGACCCCTCGCGAGCGAACTCACGGCCTCCGGGGAGGAGGGCGTCTGGGAGATCACTCATCTGGGTGGTCATCGGTTCTCGCCCACGTTGCTCGTACTGCCGCACGGATACGCGTACGGCCGTACGGCGGCGCACACCGTCAAGGAGATCCTGCAAGGCGTGCGCGACGGGCGCGTGATCACCGAAGGGTGCCGGGGCAGCTCCGCCTGGGACCGTCCCGGGCAGGCGGCCGAACTCGCGGTGCGCAGGGCCGTCCGGGAAGAGGCCGCAGGGGTCCTGAGCATCGTGCACACGGCGGGCGGCGCACCCCGCTGGGAGGTGACGGTCGCCCACGCCGACGGCCGGCGCTGGCGGGTCGCCGTGGCACAGGGCACCTCGCTGCCGCCTCGCGCGGAGAGCTGCGGAGCGGCGCCGGGGACACCGGCACGGATGGACGTGGTGGCGGTCCGCGAGATCGCGTGACCGCACCGGCCGTCGGCGCCGGCCCGGGGCGCCCTCACAGGCCACCCGGTCGTGCCGGGCTCCCCGCCGACCGGCAGAGCCCGACCCCGAGCCCGAGCCCGACCGACAGGGCTCGAGCCCGACCGACAGAGCCCGACCGGTAGAGCCCGACCGGTAGAGCCCGACCGGCAGGGAGATCCACGCCACACCGGCGTCGGAGGCGGCCACCCATCGCCGTACCGTTCGTACACATGAGCCCGAACCGCCCTGCCCGACGACTGCGCCTCGGCCTGCCACGGCGCGTCTTCTCGCAGGTCCTGCTGATGCAGGTGGCGATCGCCGCCGGGGTTGCCGTGCTCGCGACGGGGCTCTTCCTCGCGCCGCTGAGCGCCCAGCTGGACGACCAGGCCATGCGCCGGGCCCTCGCCATCGCGCAGACGACGGCGGCCCAGCCGGGGATCGCCGAGGACCTGACCTCGACCCGGGCCTCGGTCGACGGACCGGTGCAGGCCGCGGCGGAGCGGATCAGGAACGCCAGTGGCGCCGAGTACGTCGTGATCATGAACAAGCAGGGCGTGCGCTGGTCCCACACCGACCGCGACGAGGTCGGAAAGGTCGTGTCGACGGACCCCAGCGACGCGCTCGCGGGCCGCGACGTCATGGAGATCGACAACGGTACGCTCGGCCGCTCCGCGCGCGGGAAGGTGCCGCTGCGGGACTCGGGCGGCGAGATCGTGGGCGCCGTCTCCGTAGGCATCGAGTACGACAGCGTGCGTGCCCGGCTGATCCACACGATCCCGAGCCTCTTCGCGTACGCGGGCGGAGCCCTGGCCGCCGGTGCCCTCGCCGCGTATCTGATCTCCCGCAGGGTGCACCGCCAGACACGAGACCTGGCGTTCTCCGACATCTCGGCGCTGCTCGCGGAGCGTGAGGCGATGCTGCACGGCATCCGGGAGGGCGTGGTCGCCCTGGACCGCGGCGGCCGGATCAGGCTCCTCAACGACGAGGCGCAGCGCCTTCTGGGGCTCGGTGCGGAGGCGATCGGGCAGCCGCTGGAGGCGGCGCTCGGCGAGGGACGCACCACGGACGTCCTGTCGGGCCGTGTCACCGGCACCGATCTGCTGACCGTCCGCGGCCGGCGCGTCCTGGTCGCCAACCGCATGCCCACGGACGACGGCGGCGCCGTCGCGACCCTCCGCGACCGCACGGAACTGGAACAGCTCGGCCGGGAACTCGACTCCACTCGGGGGCTCATCGACGCCCTGCGCGCCCAGGACCACGAGCACGCCAACCGCATGCACACCCTGCTCGGCCTGCTGGAACTGGAGATGTACGAGGAAGCCGCGGAGTTCGTCGGGGAGGTGGCGGGCGCGCACCGCGTGACCGCGGAACAGATCACGGAGAAGATCCACGACCCGCTTCTGTCGGCTCTCCTCGTCGGCAAGGCCACGGTCGCGGCGGAGCGCGGCGTGATCCTGTCGGTCTCCGACGACACCGCTCTGCCCGACCGGCTCGTGGACCCCGGCGGCCTCGTCACGATCGTCGGCAACCTCGTCGACAACGCCCTCGACGCGGCGTCCGGTCTGCGGCCCGGAGCTACAGGCGTCCGGCACGCGCGCGTAGAGGTCGCTTTGCGTACCGAGGGTCTACTAGGACGCACGGTTGTCCTTCAGGTCCGCGACACGGGACCGGGTGTACCTGTGGAACAGCGTGAGTCGGTCTTCACGGAGGGCTGGTCCACCAAGGAGCCGCCCGCGCACGGGCAGCGCGGGATCGGCCTCGCCCTGGTGCGCAGGCTCGCCGAGCGGCAGGGCGGCAGCGCACGGGTCGCGTCGGCGCCCGGTGGCGGCGCCGAGTTCACCGTCGTACTGCCCGAGGGGCTCGCGGAGCCCCGTCCGGTCGCCTCGGAGGAGACGCGATGATCGAAGTGCTGGTCGTGGACGACGACGTGCGCGTGGCGGACGTCAACGCGGCCTACGTGGCGAAGGTGCCCGGTTTCCGGGTGGCGGGACGCGCGCACAGCGCCGCACAGGCGCTGCGGCTCGTCGAGGAGCAGCCGGTCGACCTGGTGCTCCTCGACCACTATCTGCCGGACGAGACCGGTCTCGCCCTGGTCCGGTCGCTGCGCGAGCGCGGCCACGAGACCGACGTGATCATGGTGACGGCTGCGCGCGACGTGGCCACCGTGCAGGCCGCGATGCGCCACGGCGCCCTGCAGTACCTGGTCAAGCCCTTCTCGTACGCGGGGCTCCGCGCCAAGCTCGACGCGTACGCGACGCTGCGCCGCACCCTCGACGGGGGCGGTGAGGCGGAACAGGCCGAGGTCGACCGCATCTTCGGCGCCCTCTCCGCCACACCCGCGCCCGACCTGCCGAAGGGCCACTCCCCCACGACCGCGGAGCTGGTGCGCAGGGCGCTGATGGCCGCCGAGGGGCCGGTCTCCGCCCAGGAGCTCGCGGAGGACACGGGGTTGAGCCGGCAGACCGCTCAGCGCTATCTGAAGCTCCTGGAGCGCACGGGGAGGGTACGGCTGAGCCTGAAGTACGGCGACACCGGCCGCCCCGAGCACCGCTACGTGTGGTCGTCCGTTCTCTGACCGGCCGACATCACCGTTGCCCGCCGGTCAACATCCGGACGACGGCTCGTCGTACCACGGGTCCCTGAGATCGCCGGGCCGATCTCGCCCGGCCTGGCGGCCGTCGTGCTTCTCCACCGAACTCTCCTTGACCGCGGCCCTTGTCCGGCCGCGAGCCCAAGGATGGGCAGAGCAAGAAGATCGCTGGCTGCGCTCCTTCCGCTCTTCACCCCATCAGGTGAAGGACACACTCACCCGCGGGTTCTCCCCGGAGGCTGCGCGAGACCGTGTCGGTAGGCGTAACGCACCGCCTGCGCCCGGTCCTTGAGGCCTGCCTTGGCGAAGAGATTGTTGATGTGCGTCTTCACCGTGGCGGTGGATACCTGAAGCTTCCGTGCGATCTCCTGGTTCGTCATTCCCTCCGCGATCAGGGCGACCACTTCCGTCTCCCGCGTCGTCAGACCGTCCGGCGCCTCCACCGACCGCGTGACCGTCTCCGGCTCCGACAGGCGCTCCAGCAGCCGCCGTTGGATCCTCGGTGACAGTCCCGCTTCCCCCGAGAGCACATCCTCCACCGCCCGGACGATCTCCTCACCGCCCGCGTCCTTGGTGAGATAGCCCCGCGCCCCCGCCTTGAGCGCCGGGAACAGCGAATCGTCGTCGACGAACGTCGTGAGCACCACGACCTGCGTACCCGGATACTGCGAGCGGATCCGCCGCGTCGCCTCGGCACCATCGACACGTGGCATCCGCAGGTCCATCAGCACCACGTCCGGGGCGAGTTCGGCCACGAGCCGCACCGCCTCCTCCCCATCACCTCCAGCCCCGACGACCTCGATTCCCGGCAGCAGCCCCAAAAGCATCACGATCCCCTCACGCACCACGGTCTGGTCGTCGACCACCACCACCCGCGCGGGTGCTCTCCTGGCACCTCCGCCGCCCGCACCCATGCGGTCCGCCCCGTCCCTCACCACCGGCCAGCCCCCGGTCGCTGCCCCTGCTCCGGTCTCGCCCCCGACACCTGCACCGGCACCGGTCCCGCCCCGGGCACCAGCACCGGCACCGGCGGCACTTTCGGGATGTCCGTCGTCCACGGTCACGTCGGCACCTTCAACCGCACGACGAAGCCTTCCTCTCCTGGCCCTGCCTCGAGCGAGCCCCCCAGCAACTCGGCCCGCTCCCGCATTCCCAGCAGACCGTATCCGGCTCCGGAAGCGGTGATCTCACTCGGCGCACCACCCGAATCCCGTACGTCCAACGTCACTTCGCCCTCCCCGTACGCAAGGCACACCGTCACCTTGGCCCCCTTCGCGTGCTTGCGCACATTCGTCAACGCCTCCTGGGCGACCCGGCGCACCGTCTGGGACGCCTCGGCGGTCAGCGGTCTCCGCTCTCCCGCCACAGCGACCGAGGCTCCGTCCGATGCGACCAGCTCACGCAGGAAGTCCTCGACCGGCGTCATCTCCCCGCGCAGCGCGGACAAGGCCTGCCTGGTCTCAGCCAACCCTTCCGACGCCATGGACCGCGCCGCCACCACACGCCCGAGGATCTGCTCCCGGTCGCCGCCCCTCTCGATCAGCAGCCGAGCCGCCTCCAGGTGGACGAGTTGGGCCGACAGGCTGTGTGCCAGCACGTCGTGGATCTCCCGGGCGATCCGCGCCCTCTCGTCCAACGCGGCCGACTCCGCCTCGGCCGATCGCGCTGCCCGCTCCTGGTCGAGGAGTCTCTGGGCGTTCCCGCGTGCCTCCGCGTCGAGCCGCAGCGCATATCCGGCGAGAGCGAGCCCGGCGGTGACGGCGGCTGTCGTCGGCCAGGGATCCTCGTTCACCGCCGCGAACGCCCCCAGGGCCAGCGCCGTGACGACGACGGCCGCTCGGAGGGGCAGGCGCTCCAGCGCGAGAATCGCCCCGGCGCACCACATCACCTCCGCAGGGATGTCGAACCCCGTCCCTCGTGCCAGCAGACCGGCGCCGAGAACGATCCCCAGGGCCCCCAGGGAAAGCCACAAGCGCTGCTCGAGCGTGACGCGGAAGTACACCACGACGGCTGCCGCGCAGACGGCGATCACGACCAGCCCCAAGGCAACGCTCCACCCCGGCGCTCCCCCACGGAAGAGCGTGGTCCACACCAGCAGGCCGAGCAACGCCCCTCGCACGAACCAGGTGATGAGTCGCCGTATGCGGGTCGCCCTGTCGCCGGCCAGGGCCTCCCGGGAGGGCCAGTCCACCCAGGTCTCACGCGTCATGGGGGCTCCTCTCCGGTCGGCGCGGCCAGCTTGTCGGCCGGTCGCCCGCTCGTCCTTCGGCCGCGCGTGGTCTGGCCTGCCTTTCGGCCATGTGTGGTCGGCCCCGTCCTTCGGCCACGACTGGTCGAACCGGCCCGGCGGCCACACGTGGGTCGGGAAGGTGGTCGCGTCGGCTGGAGTGCCCCGTCACCGTACGCCGCCCGCGAGTGCCGGAGCCGGGCGCAGACCCTGGGCCCGCAGTTCCAGTAGGCCCGCGCGCACCAGCAGCGAGGCGGCGAGGGCGAGGAGCAGTGCCCCGCTGGCCTGGTGGATGCCTATCAGGAGGCCCATGCCCATGAGTCCGAGGCGCGCGGCCATGCCGACGACCCAGACTCCGGCAGTGGCTTTGGTGCCCCGTGTCCATACGGAGCCGTCCTGCTCGGTCCAGACACGGCTGGTCCGGGCCCAGGCGACGCCCATGAGGAGGCCAACGAGCACCTCACAGGCGAGCAGCGTGATGGAGGCTGTCTCGTGCCGGGTGTCGACGAGACCGGAGTCCGTGACCGCGGCATAGGCAAGCACGGCGGGCACCAGCCACCAGCGCTTGGATCGCGTCATGCGCTGCGGCTTCGTCTGGCGTATGACGACGAGCACTACAGCGGCGAGGATCAGCAGCGCGTTGGTGAACCCAGGCATCACGGCCTCCGATGGCGTGGCGTGGAAGGCGAAGTACGACGCCTTCGACGCTACGGAACCGGCCCGGTCAGGAGATCGGAGCGTGGGTGGATCACGGGTGGAAGATGTGTCTCCACCCGAGGGTGGAGACACATCGCGCACGGCCTACGTCGGACCACGGCCGACGTCAGATCGCGGCAGGCGGCAGGCGGCAGGCCAAGGCTTGCGTCACGCCGCAGCACGCGTCAGACCACGACCTACGTCAGACGCACCGACGCGCCCACGCGCCTACCGGAACTTGTCGCACCGACGCACCGACGCACCGACGCACCGACGCACCGACGCACCGACGCACCGACGCACCGACGCACCGACGCACCGACGCACCGACGCACCGACGCACCGACAGGAACTTGTCACACCAGCGCACCGACAGGAACTTCCCGCACCGACAGGAACTCCCCGCACCGGCGAGCACATCACGCGTCGATGCGGGAGCGGTCCAGCGTGGCGGCGGAGCTGGTGATGAATTCCTTGCGGGGGGCGACTTCGTTGCCCATCAACAGGTCGAAGACCCCTTCCGCGGACTCCAGGTCGGAGATGTTGATCCGGCGCAGCGTGCGGAAGCGGGGGTCCATCGTGGTCTCGGCCAGCTGGTCGGCGTCCATCTCGCCGAGGCCCTTGTACCGCTGGATCGCGTCCTTGTACCGCACGCCCTTGCGCTCGAATTCGAGGAGGGTGTCGCGCAGCTCGCGGTCGGAGTAGGTGTAGACGTACTTGTCCTGGCCCTTCTTGGGCTGGACCAGCTCGATGCGGTGCAGCGGCGGGACCGCCGCGAAGACCCGGCCCGCCTCGACCATGGGCCGCATGTACCGCTGGAACAGCGTCAGCAGCAGGATGCGGATGTGCGCCCCGTCGACATCGGCGTCGACCAGCAGGATGATCTTGCCGTAGCGGGCCGCGTCGATGTCGAAGGTACGCCCCGACCCTGCTCCTATGACCTGGATGATCGCCCCGCACTCGGCGTTCTTGAGCATGTCCGACACCGAGGCCTTCTGCACGTTCAAGATCTTGCCGCGGATCGGCAGCAGCGCCTGGAACTCGGAGTTGCGGGCCAGCTTCGCGGTGCCCAGCGCCGAGTCACCCTCGACGATGAACAGCTCGCTGCGG
Source organism: Streptomyces typhae (assembly GCF_009755605.1). Lineage (GTDB taxonomy): Bacteria > Actinomycetota > Actinomycetes > Streptomycetales > Streptomycetaceae > Streptomyces > Streptomyces typhae. The sequence continues at coordinate 112,265 of NZ_WPNZ01000026.1, read as the reverse complement.
TCGACGTCGTCACTGCGGCAGTCGGCCAGCTTCGCCGGCAGCGACGAGGACTCCAGGGCGGTCTTGCGGCGCTGCGCCTCCTTGTGCTGACGGGCGGCGATGCGCGTCCGGGCGGCGGCGACGATCTTCTCCATGACCGCGCGGGCCTGCGCCTTGGCGTCACGCTTGGTGGAGGACAGATACGCCTTGAGTTCCTTGGCGACGACCGTGGCCACGATCCGGTTGGCCGCAGACGTGCCGAGGACCTCCTTCGTCTGCCCCTCGAACTGGGGCTCCGCCAACCGCACGGTCACCACCGCGGTCAGGCCCTCCAGGGCGTCGTCCTTCACGACGTCGTCCTCGGCGACCCGCAGCAGCTTCTGGGTCCGCAGGACCTCGTTCACCGTTTTCGTCAGCGACCGCTCGAAACCGGTCACGTGCGTGCCGCCCTTGGGCGTGGCGATGATGTTCACGAACGACTTGATCGTCGTGTCGTAGCCGGTGCCCCAGCGCAGGGCGATGTCCACGCCGAGCTCACGGGTGACCTCGGTGGGTGTCATCTGCCCGTGCTCGTCCAGGACGGGGACCGTCTCCTTGAACGTGCCCTGCCCCGAGAAGCGCAGCACGTCGCAGACGGCCTTGTCCTGCGCGAGGTATTCGCAGAATTCGCTGATGCCACCGTCGAAGCGGAAGGATTCCTCGCCCTTGGTGCCGCCTTCGCCGAGACCGTACTCGTCGCGTACGACGATGGTCAGGCCCGGCACCAGGAAGGCCGTCTGACGCGCGCGCTGGTGCAGGTTCTCCAGGCTGAGCTTGGCGTCCTTCAGGAAGATCTGGCGATCCGCCCAGTACCGCACACGGGTGCCCGTGCGGGTCTTGGCGATCCGCTTGACCTTGCTCAGCCGTGCCTTCGGATCGAAGGGTGCCTCCGGACCGGCCTTCGAGAACGCCCCGGGGACACCGCGGCGGAAACTGATGGCGTGCGTGTGTCCGGCCCGGTCCACCTCGACGTCCAGCCGAGCCGACAGGGCGTTCACCACCGAGGCTCCCACGCCGTGCAGACCGCCGGAGGCCGCGTACGAGCCGCCGCCGAACTTTCCACCGGCGTGCAGCTTGGTCATGACGACCTCGACTCCGGAGAGCCCGGTCTTCGGTTCCACGTCGACCGGGATGCCTCGACCGTTGTCCCGGACCTCCACGGAGGCGTCGTCGTGGAGGATGACCTCGATGTGGTCGCAGTAGCCGCCCAGGGCCTCGTCGACGGAGTTGTCGATGATCTCCCACAGGCAGTGCATCAGGCCACGGCTGTCCGTGGACCCGATGTACATGCCCGGACGCTTGCGGACCGCTTCGAGCCCCTCCAGGACGAGCAGGTGCCGCGCGGTGTAGTTGGAACCGTCCCGGTCTGCTCCGGTCAGCAACGCTGTGGACGGCACGGACGTCTCGGCGGTCACGCGGTTCGCTCCTCGCTGAATTTCAAGGGAGGCCCTTTGGGGTAAGGGCTCGGCTTCTGGTGCCCGTCAGAGGGTACCGAGGCCTGGTAGAGCCGTTGGCACGCCACCCTCGGCTCAGCCCAGACTAAACGAGAAGCGTACGAATGTTCGATCCCTCGATGGAGTGAAGCACACATCACGTTCCCTTCCAGGCATGAACCATTTAGGCTCCGGGCACGTCCTCATGAACAACCGGCAAGCCAGCCGGCGAGGACCTGACCTGACAGACAGCGCGAAACCGTACGACACGTAAGACACGCAATACGGCACATTCGCCGCCAACCGGCAGCAGACAGCCTCCTCGGAAGAAAAATTCGAGGAAAAGCCACGAGCGGGAACGTTTTCGGCCTGGTTGGGTGTTGACCCTGGTACGACAGCTCGTCGAGCTAGAGAAGAGGCGACGTGACTACTGTTCTGACCCCCGCGAGCCCCCTGACGGCCGCTGACCGCTGCGACCGCTGCGGCGCCCAGGCGTACCTGCGCGTCGTCCTGGTCAGCGGCGGTGAACTGCTCTTCTGCGCCCACCACGGTCGCAAGTTCGAGCCGGAACTCAAGAAGATCGCCGCCGAGATACAGGATGAGACGGAGCGCCTGACCGCAGCACCGGCCAGTGCCTCCGAAGAGGAACGCTGACGCCTCGCACCCACGACGAGCGAGCGGCGGGCCACCAAGCCTGCGAGCGGGCGGCTGCCCCTGTTAATCCAGGGACAGCCGCCCGCTCTCTCGTTCCCCGGCACCGGGGAGCACCGGGGGACCGGCATCTTTCAGCCGTCGAGCGCCAAGCCGCGAGGCGACAGGCCGCAGGGCGCAAGCCCGCATGACGCAAGCCCGCAAGGCTCCAAACTGTGGGACGCCGAACCGTGAGGCGTCAGACACTTTGCGTCACGCACCGAGCGCCAGACACGGTGCATCAGACACGGTGCGTCAGGCACAGTGCGCTTGGCGCCGCCCCTCAGGCGTACCGTTTCATCACTCGTACGACCTCCGAGATTCGCGTGTACACCCCTGGGCTGCCCGCACGGCCACAGCCGTCTCCCCACGACACCAGGCCGATGAGCTTGCTGCGGGCCACCAGCGGCCCGCCACTGTCGCCCTGACAGGCGTCCCGGCCGCCCTGGATCTCGCCCGCACAGACCATGGACGCGGGCGTGTAGGTGCCATCCGCACTCCCCGGGTAGGCCTCCTGGCACTCCTTGTCCGCGAGTACCGTGACATCGGCCGCATGCAGCGACTGGGCGTAGTTGCCGCGTCCCGTAGTGTCACCCCAGCCGTAGACGGCCGCGCTCGTGCCGGGCTTGTAGGCCGCGTCACCCGCTCCCGCAGCCCGGATGACATAGCTCTCCGGGAGCGGCTCCGCCAGGGTCAGCGTTGCGAAGTCACCGGAGTTGGTGGAGGCCTCGTACTCCGGATTGATCTTCACGTTGCTCACCGAGATCTCACTCCCCGCGTTCGTGGCCAGGTCCTCACGGCCCGCGATGACCTTCAGGTCCGACACCCGGCGGAGCGGTACGCCCAGAACTTCCTTGCTCATGCAGTGCGCAGCCGTGAGGACCGTCGAGCGCCCGACGACGACACCGCCGCAGAACTGACCCGACCGGGTACCCCCGAACCGGTCACGGCTGGAGAGGGCCACCACCCATGGACTGTCGGCCACGCGCACCGGCTTGCCTCCGACGACGACGCTGTCGGCCGCCACAGGGGCCGGGGAGGCCAGGGGCAGCGCGGCTGCCGCAGCCCCCAGGGCCGCCGCTCGCGCGAGCGTTCGGACGATGGGACGACGCATGCGATCTCCTCACTCTGGGTTGCAATCGCACACCTAGAGTCAGTCACCACTCCGCACCCCGCACGTGCGCCACGCAGGTGGGGGCGCGCACGGGCGACGGGACGTCGCTCCCTGGGCTCATCGATGCTCACCGAGGCTCACGGGCACACACGAAAGGCCCGCAGGCTCCTGTAGGGGAGCCCGCGGGCCTTCTCACGGCACTGTGGCTACGGGGCCTCCCCCACAGCCGGTTCGGATCAGTCCAGGTAGTCGCGCAGGACCTGCGAGCGCGACGGGTGCCGCAGCTTCGACATCGTCTTCGACTCGATCTGCCGGATGCGCTCACGCGTCACTCCGTAGACCTTGCCGATCTCGTCGAGGGTCTTCGGCTGACCGTCGGTGAGACCGAACCGCATGGAGACGACGCCCGCCTCGCGCTCGGACAGGGTGTCGAGGACGGAGTGCAGCTGTTCCTGGAGGAGCGTGAAGCTGACGGCGTCGGCCGGGACGACGGCTTCGGAGTCCTCGATGAGGTCACCGAACTCACTGTCGCCGTCCTCGCCCAGCGGGGTGTGCAGGGAGATGGGCTCACGGCCGTACTTCTGGACCTCGATGACCTTCTCCGGGGTCATGTCGAGTTCCTTGGCCAGTTCCTCCGGGGTGGGCTCGCGGCCCAAGTCCTGGAGCATCTGACGCTGCACACGCGCGAGCTTGTTGATGACCTCGACCATGTGCACCGGGATACGGATGGTGCGGGCCTGGTCGGCCATGGCGCGGGTGATCGCCTGACGGATCCACCAGGTGGCGTACGTGGAGAACTTGTAGCCCTTGGTGTAGTCGAACTTCTCGACCGCGCGGATCAGACCGAGGTTGCCCTCCTGGATGAGGTCCAGGAAGAGCATGCCGCGGCCGGTGTAGCGCTTGGCCAGGGAGACCACGAGGCGGAGGTTGGCCTCCAGGAGGTGGTTCTTGGCGCGGCGCCCGTCCTCGGCGATGATCTCCAGCTCGCGCTTGAGCTTCGGCGCGAGCTTGTCGGCGTTGGCCAGCTTGTCCTCGGCGAACAGGCCCGCCTCGATGCGCTTGGCCAGCTCGACTTCCTGCTCGGCGTTGAGCAGGGGGACCTTGCCGATCTGCTTCAGGTAGTCCTTGACGGGGTCGGCGGTGGCGCCGGCCGCGGCGACCTGCTGCGCGGGAGCGTCGTCCTCGTCGTCGTCGGAGAGCACGAAGCCCTGTGCGCCCTCCTCCGCGGGCTCGCCCTCGCCGGGCTTGCCGACTGCGGGCGTCTCCTCGGTGACCTCCTCGTCCAGGAGCTCACCGGCGTCCTTCTTGGAGGCGGTCTTCTTGGCCGTCGTCTTCTTGGCGACGGTCTTCTTCGCGGCGGTGGCCTTCTTGGCCGTCACCTTCTTGGCGGCGGCCTTCTTCACGGCCGTGCCGTCTTCGGTGGCGGCTTCGGCGGCTACCGACCTCTCGGGCGCGGTGGCGGCAGCGGCCGGCCTCGCCGTGGTGGTCTTGGCGGCGACCGTCTTGGTCGCGGTGCGCTTGGCAGGACTCTTCGCTGCGACGCTTTTGCGGGGGCGCTTCGGCTCCGCGGCACTGACCATCAGCGTCACACCCTCTTCCTCGAGGATCTGGTTGAGGCTGCGCAGAACGTTCTTCCACTGAGTGGCCGGGATCTGGTCAGCTTCGAAGGCACGACGAACGTCGTCGCCGGCGATCTGCCCATCAGCCTTTCCCCGCTCGATGAGCGCCATGACAGAGACGGATTCGGCGATCTCCGGCGGGAGCGTACGGGATGTGCTGGCCGACACGAACAACCTCTCGGAACGTTGGAAAACGGCTTCCGGCCCCGTCCACTGTGGACCGGAGCCGACGACCGACGGCTGGGGATTGGGCCGACGGCGCGGGCGGGACCGTGGAGCTCGCACAGCGCCGTGAACGACGGCTGTATTCCCTCCTCGGCTATCACCTCTTAGGTCATCGCGCTGTCAGTAAGAGCGTTACGCCCAATCTACGTGGCCCGAGTCACACCTCGTAAGCGGTCAAAAGCAGATAGATACGGTCAGAAGCGACGAGAGTCCCCTCATCATCAGCCGGTCGGGCGAGTACGTCGACATGGCGTGTCGTGCTGCCGCCGCGTAGGCGTACGTACGCGGGGTCGTCACCGGAGTGTCGGAGTCCGGGCGCGGAGCCACCGGGTGCCACCAGTACCACCGGTGCCACCGGATTCCATACGTCCGCATGCCGTGCGTGCGTCAGCAAGCCGTGCGTGCGTCCGCGTGCCGTCCGTCCGCGTCATCAGCGCGGCCACGTCAGCGCGTCCGCGTCATCAGCGTTCCGGGTGCCCGTGTCACCAGCGTTCTGAGTGCCCGTGTCTTCACCGTTCCATGCCTCCGTTCCATACCTCCGTGTCGTCGCTCCCACGTCCGCCGCCCGCCGGGACCCCCTGGCCCCTTGCGAGGCGGGGGTCCGGCGACACGGACGACGTCATCGGGTGACGGAGCAGCGAAACGATGCTGCGCGGCGTGCGCGACGTGCTGCGCTGACGCGGAAGGCGGTCAGTGCTCGCGGGGCGCCGGCACCACGCGCTCCACTTCCGGGTGGACCGTGAGCAGCTGGCGCATGGCGGCTTCGGCGCCGGGCCCGTCGCCCGTGGCGAGGGCGTCCACGATCCGGGAGTGGTGGACGAGGGACGCCTCGTTCGGGCGGTCACAGCCGGTGACGGGCCCTCCGGAGACTTGGAGCGCGGCCGAGACGATGCCGGACAGGTGCTCCAGCATGCGGTTGCCTGCGACCTGGATGAGCAGGGAGTGGAACTCGGCGTCCGCGCGGGAGAAGGTGATCGAGTCGCCCTGGGCGAGCGCGTGGCCCATGATCTCGACCATGTCCGCGAGCCGCTGCTGCACCTCCTCGCGGCCGTGTCCGGCGGCGAGGCGCGCGGCCAGCGGCTCGATGGTCCACCGCAGCTCGCTGAGCTCTCGCCGCTGGTCGTCGCGCTGCGGGCCGAACGCCCGCCATTCGATGATGTCCGGGTCGAGCAGGTTCCAGTCGCTGACCGGGCGTACGCGCGTGCCGACGTTGGGCCGGGCGCTGACGAGGCCTTTGGCCTCCAGTACGCGCAGTGATTCGCGGACGACGGTGCGGGAGACCTCGAACCGCTGGCCGATCTCCTCCGGCACCAGTGGACGGTCTGCCCCCAAGTCGCCGGAGACGATCATCTGTCCGAGCTGCTGGACCAGTTGTCCGTGCAGCCCACGGCCGCGGTTGCCGGCTGCTCGCCGACCCACACGGCCCAGGTCCTGTTCCATGCCTTCCCAGGCGGGCGCCACCACGCGGTCGGCGCCGGGCGCCTCCGCGTAGGGGTAGCGGTCGAGGTCGCCCGTCGGACCGGCGAGGCCGGACTCTGCGGAACGGGCGGTGGTCATCATGGTGTGCGCAAGGGTACTCACGGATTCAGTTGTCGGCGCGGCTCTCAAGTCCCTTGAGGTCTTTGGTGAAAAGCACACGAAAGGGTGATCGCTTACCTCGCTGCAATTGACGCCTTATCGGAAAGAAGCCGCCCCTCACCGGAGAGTTGCGCGCAATGCGGGAACGGATGGCAGCAGATTCCCGTCAGTGGGCCCTGCTTCGCGTGGCAGTGAGCAGGAAAGCGCAGAGCAGCACGGTGACCGACAACGTCAGGGCGCTGCCGACAGGTTGAGCGAGCATGCGGACCACCCCCGCGACATAGCGTTCGATCCCGAAGGGCCACTGCACCAGTGCGAGGTCCCGCAATCGCTCCGGCAGACCGGCCGCGGATCGCACGGTCGGACCCTCCAGCGCCTTCTGCGCGAGAGGTACGACGACGATCGGCACCGCCAGAACCGCGGCAAGGCCGGCGGTCGTGGACCGGAACACGCCCGCCGCCAGCACACCCGCCCATGCGCAGCCCACCACCAGGGCCATCCAACTCACGCTCGAAGAAAGCCAGTCGGCGGGAACTTCGGTGAGCTCCGGTCCGTATACGAGATGCAGCAGCGCGGCATCACAGGCGATGGTGAGGACGGCCAGGAGGAGGGCGGTGGCCGCGGCCACCGCGAGCTTCGCCGTGAGCAGCCCGAGGCGGCGCGGGACGGTGCCCCGGTCCGTGGCGAGGGCGGGGTGGCGGAACTCCTCACCGAAGGCAAGCGCCCCGAGCAGCCCGGCGCCAAGGGCCGCCGGAGGCAAGGGAAGTTCGAGTGGCCATGCGGCCAGCAGACGGTGCTGCGGCGTGTGACCGCTGCGGGCGAGGAAGACACCCATGACCGCGGACAGGGCGAGGGCCGCCGCCACCGTCAGATATGCGGTACCGACGCCGCAGACACGGCGCAGTTCGTACCGGATGGGGCGTAGCGGACTACGCGCGGCACGGACCGCGATGGGGGGCGGCAAGAGGGAGGACGGCTGTGGTTGACCTGGCCGGGGCGTGAGTCCGGGCACGGACGTGGGCCTTGACGTCGGCTCGGGCGTGGACGCGGGCCCGGACGCCGATACGGGCCCGGACGCCGAGGCAGGCACAGACACCGGTTCGGGCCCGGACGCCGGCGCGGGGTTCCGGCCCTCGGACGGGGCGTCGTCTTCTGCAGGGAACGCTTCCGGAGGGAACAGGGGGATGAGTCGGTACGGCGCTCCATCCGTGCGGACGGAGGCGGCCGTACCCGCCGAATCGGCCGGGCGTCCAAGATCAGGGTCGGCCGGACGCGCAGGATCGGCCGGACGTTCGGACTCGTCGAGGCATGGGGGCCCGTCTGGGCCCTCGGGCTCGCCGAGGTCGGCGGAGCTGCCCTGCCCGGCACCTCCAGTCGCATGGTCCGGCACGGCTTCTCGACCGGGCCCCGATGCGCCCGGCGTGCACTCCGGCACGGACTTCTCGCCCGAAGCACCGAGGGCGCGCGACGCAGCGGTTTCCGGCGAGGGCGCCGATGGGAGTGCGGAGGCAAATTCCGATACGGATACGGATACGGGTGTGCGTGCCAGTGCGAGGGCCGAGTCGGGCCCGGTCCGCTCCCTCGGCGTCGGCCCAGGAGTCGGCGGAGGCCCCGCGGTTCCGATCTCGTCGGCGAGTCGATGGACGAGGATTCCGTGCCGGAACGCGGCTTCACCGACCTCCGCGCAGGTGCTGCCGTACACCGAGAGTCTGTTGCCGTCCTCCTTCACCACCTCGACGGATCGGCGGCGGGCGCGGGCCTCCTTGGCCAGTAGCGCACCGAGGCGCGCCGCGTGCGGGGTGCGCACGACGACGCGGGGGCGCAGCCGGGTGCGGGCGAACTCCGATGCGTCCTGGTCCGCGACGACGCGTCCGGCATCGAGTGTGACGACCCGGTCGGCGGTCCGGGCGGCTTCCTTCGGGTCATCAGTGGAGTACAGGACGGTACCGCCCTGTGTGGCATGCGCCCGCAGCAACCCGTGCAGCCAGCCGCTCTCCTTTGCCGAGAGTCCGTTGGTAGGGCCGTCCAGAACGAGCGTGTGCGGGTCGGCCAACAAGGCACAGGCAAGGCCGAGCCTGCGGTCCATGCCGCGCGAGAGGCTGCCGAGGCGTTCCTGCCGGAGGCTGACGAGTCCGACGGCTTCCAGGACGTCGTCGGCGCGCAGAACGGGCACACCGACCGCGGCGCAGAGCATGCGCAGATGCCCTCGCACCGTGCGCGCCGGATGACCGGGCACCTCACCGAGCAGCACACCCACCTCCCTGGTGGGATGGGCGATGCGGTGCAGGGGGCGGCCCCTGAAGTAGGTGACCCCACGGCCTTGTTGGAGTTCGAGCGCCAGTCTGATCACGGTCGTCTTGCCCGCGCCCGCGGTGCCGAGCAGCGTGGTGACACGGCCCGTGCGCGCCTCGAAGGACACGTCGTCGACGGCAGGCGGGAGCTCCTGGCGTGGATTGCTGGTCAGTCCGGTGGCCTGGATCATCGCTTCTCTCGCCGGATGTGTGACCGCTCGGCGGCCGGGGCGGGTCCGCCGGATCGGGGACGGACGAACCCCGTGGGTACCAAAGCAAGATAACGCGACATTTCCGGCTTTTCGCTGAGGGTGTGAGCCGTGGGTGTCAGCCGGCCCTACACGACCGCACGCACCCTCAGACGTCCGGGCGCAGCATGGGCGGGTTGAGGAGCGTGGCGCCGCCCGCCCGGAACAGCTGCGCCGGACGGCCGCCCTGGCGCGTCGTCGTCCCTCCCGTCGGGACGAGGAAGCCGGGTGTACCCGTCACCTTGCGGTGGAAGTTCCGCGGGTCGAGCGCGACGCCCCACACCGCCTCATACACCCGGCGCAGCTCGCCCACAGTGAACTCCGGCGGGCAGAACGCCGTCGCCAAGGACGAGTACTCGATCTTCGAACGGGCGCGCTCCACTCCGTCCGCCAGGATCTGCGCGTGGTCGAACGCGAGGGGCGCCACCTGTTCTCCCTCGCGGCCGTAGCCGCCCTGAGTGAGCAGGGCGTCGACCGGTGCCCAACGCGCACTGTTGGCGTCCCCGCCCGCACGTGGCGCCGGCAGATCGGGCGCGAGGGCGAGGTGGGCGACACTGACCACGCGCATCCGCGGATCACGCTTCGGGTCGCCGTAAGTCGCCAGCTGCTCCAGATGCGCCCCGTTGACCTGAACGGGACTCTCCGGATCGTGTGCGCACAGTCCGGTTTCCTCCACCAGTTCACGCGCCGCCGCCGCGGACAGGTCCTCGTCGACCCGCACGAATCCGCCTGGCAGTGCCCAACGCCCCTGGAAGGGCGACTCCCCGCGCCGTACGGCCAGGGCGCACAGTGCGTGGCGGCGCACGGTCAGCACGACCAGATCGACGGTGACAGCGAAGGGCGGGAAGGCCGACGGGTCGTAGGGCGACATGCCGCGATCATAGTCGTCTTCCTGACGATAAACACCTCCTGCGCCATCTGCTTCCAGCCCTGTTTCCCGGGATCCGCCCGTCCGGTCCGCGCCGTCCTCCACGCCGCCGCCCAGCACGTCACACCCCCAACTGCAGTCCGTCGGCGGCCTCCTCGACCATGGCTAGGCCCAGCCTGCTCACGCGCACCGAGAACGGCTCTCCCGCCACCCGTAGCGCCGTCAGGCCTAGCTCGCCCAGGGGTGCGCTGCGCAGGGGGCGCAGCGTCACCGTGCCCGCCGGCACGTCCGGGCGGATGCCTGCGACGAGGGTCAGGAGCTGCACCCCGGCTGCCGCGCCCACGGCGGCCGGGCGGCATGCCGCCGGGTGTGGGAGGGGCGCGCCGCCCTCCGTCCGCTGTTCGCCCGCATACATCTCGGGGAGCCGGTGACCGAAGGCATCCGCTGCGGCGAGCACACCCCGCAGCAACGCGCCCGCCTCCTTCTCGTACCCCGCGGCGGCCAGACCGGCGACAGCAACCGCCGTCTCGTGCACGCGCACCGCCCCGCTGCGGTGCCCGAACGGGTTGTACGCCGCCTCTTTGGCCCCCAGGCCGCGCAGCCCCCAGCCCGAGTCCATGACAGGGCTGCCTAGGAGCCTGGCGACCTGTTCCGTCTGCACCTTGTCGAGCAGCCCCGGGGCGAGCGCACCGCCTCCGAGCAGTCCCGTGTCCAGGAGGTGGGCCGCGCTTCCGGTGCGGAACGACAGGGTGCGGCCGTCGGCCAGGCGTGCCGCCGCCGGTCTGCCGCCTGCGCGGTCCGCGACCCAGAATTCTTCCCGGAACCGGCCGCGCAGCCGTTCCGCCCACCGCCGCAGCTCTGTGCCTCCCTGGCGTCCATGCGCGTCGAGCAGGTCGGCACCGAGCAGTGCCGCGCGGTGCGCGTGGGCCTGGGTCTCGCAGCGAGCCGGCCCGCCCGGGTGCGGGTCCTGTAGGTAAGGGCTGTCGCCCACCGCGTCGAGGAGCCAGCGCAGGCACCGCTCCGCGGAGGGCAGCAGCTCCGCCATCTCCGCTTCCGGCATCCCCCAACGCCAGGCCTCGGCCAGCAGCACCGGGAAGAGCAGGGTGGCTTCGACTCCCGTGCACCCCGGAGGCAGCAGCGGTCCGGCGTTTCGCAACGGCCCCGGGATCATGCCCGTGCGCGGTCCCGCCTTTTCGAGCCGGGCGCGGGCCAGGGCCCGCAGTGTGCCGACAGCGAGCCTCGTGCCGAGCGGCAAGGTCATCCGCGCGGCCGTGAGTGCCTCTGCCGGGGCGAGACCGCAGCGCCACGGTGCCCCGGCCGCCACATACACATCCGCGGGGTGCGCGGGGTCCCGCAGGAGCAGTGCCCGCAGGTCCGCCACGGAGGTGTCCAGAAGATGCCGCACCGTAGGCTCGTCGCCCACGGCCCGTGCGGAGGCCAGCGGGCTGCTCGCGCCGTGTCCCGCCGGCCGCACCGGTCCGCCGCCCCGGGGCCGGATGCGCAGCTCCACGCTCTGGCTGCCTCCCGGGGGCAACTGCATCTCCCAGCGCAGCAGCCCTGCGGAGGCCAGCGCGTCCGTGGGCGCCGGGACGGCGGTCACCACGCAGTGCCCGGCTTCCGAGGACCAGCGCATGCCCGCGTCGTGGACGCTGGCGGGGAGTTCCGGTCCGGCTCGGCCCGCCGCCACCGCTCCCAGTTCCGCGAGGTCCGTCCCGAGCGACACCTCGACGGGCAGCCTCAGGGGGCGGCTGGCCGCGCTGCGCAGCGTGATCCTCTCCGTTCCGTCGGCGTGCCTGGTCCGCTCCACGACGACGTCCGGGTCGGGGCCGCCATCCGTCGACGGAAGGACGGTCGCCACGAAGCGGGCGCTGTCGGCCGACAACATCCGGGCCTGGATCGCCACCGGCTCCCGCCCCGCCACGCGCACCTGGCAGCGCGACAGCATGCGCCTGCCCGCGCGGTAGAAGCCTTCGAGACCGTGGCCGTTCAGCTGACCCTGGTCGGTGGAGACAGCCAGTGCCGGCAAAGCCACGCAGACCAGCGAGGCATGCACGGGCGGCAGTGCTCCGGGGCGGCGTGCGGCAGATGCCGGAGCCTGGCTTGCAGACGGGCGCCGGGTACCCGGCGTGGGCGACGGGCGGATGCTGTCGAGCTGCCCGCTGTCGGGCTTCCTCGGCTTGACGGAGGTGCCGGACCGGCCGAAGACGGAGGGCAGGGCGGGAACGTGCATGGGGCAGCCTCTTCTGCGTTGTCTGCGCTACGGAGACTCGGTCGCAATGCAACGGCGCGACCCGGACGTGGGTACCGCCACTCAGGTGAACGGTTCCGGACCGTCCCAAGTCACGCTCGTGCCTCCGGAAGCCGCCCATACGGCCGTGTGACCTCTTGATGGCCGCGGCTGCCCACCCCAGAGCGGACTTCCACGCACGGCGCCATAGGTCCCTGCTTCCTGGTCGCTTCTCGCGACTGATTCGCGTGTCGCGACTGACTCGCGTGCCATGGCTGTCTCGCGTGCCACGGCTGACTCGCGTGTCGTGACTGACTCGTGTGCCACGGCTGTCTCGCGTGTCGCGACCGGCCGGTCGTTTTTCGCAGTTCAGCCGTGCTTCGCGGCTCAGGGGGCGCGCGTCACCCTTCATCGGTCGCGCGTCACCCTTCACCGATCGCGCGTCGCCCCTCATCGATCGCGCCGAGTGTCTCGCCGGGCCGCAGGCCGTCGGTTCCGCGGGGCCGCTCCGGCCCCACCGGCCGGGCGCGACGCGCGTGCGGCAGGGCGTGGCCCACGCCGACGCCCCGGGGAGGCGGAGCCCGGGCTCCCGTCCGCCGCGGGTTCGGCCTCGGCCACGGCGCTGGAGCCCGCGGGGAGGCTGAGGGCGGACCCGGTGATGGAGGTGGTGGGTGAGGCGGGTGAGGTGGGTGAGGCGGGTGCGGTGACTGAGGGGGCGGGGGCAACCGGGGGCGGAGCGGCTGAGGCAGCGCCGACCGGTAGTCCGGCCCCGTCCGCCGCGGAGGACCCGGTCATGAGGTCGTCGGCCAGGGGGGTCGACTCCCGCTGTGTGCGCTCGCCCCGCAGGATGCGGCGGATCGGTTCCGGGTCGCCGTCCGCGCCGCACGTGGGGTGCAGCAGCAGAGCGAAGGTGTAGTGCGGGTCGGCACGCAACGCCATGGTCAGCGCCTCCTGGCCCTCGATCACGTCCCCGAGCGACCAGGCCACCCAGCCGGCCAGGGTCAGGGGTGCTGCCGCGTGCTCATGGAAGGGGCCGACGCAACGGCGGGCGAGCGCCCGCCAGAGCCGCAGGGCCGAAGTCGCCACCGGGCCCTCCATCCACTCGGCCGCCCGGTCGCGCGTGGTGCGGTCCTGGAGGCCGAGGATCAGCGCGGCGGCTTCGTCGTGCGCCAGCAGTTGGTCGTCCTGGAGGTCCGCCTCCAGGAGGTCGGGCTTGGGACAGGCCTCCGCGAGGCGGTCCATCAGACGGCGGGCGAGGCCGAGGGTCTCGTCGGCGATCTCGTCATGGCCGCCCTCGTCCAGGATCCGTGGCACCAGGGCGATCGCCGCGGCGTGCAGAGCGCTTTCCTGGGCCGCCGCGGCCGCGGAGCGCCACGGGGAGAGCCGCGCCCGCAGCGCGCCCTGGTCCGGGCCCATTCGATGACCTGCGTACGCCGTGGCGGCCGCGAGGACCGACGTGCCCCTGGGGAGCAGTGGCGCACCCTCCGCGGGGCAGCATCGCTGGTCGGGGCAGCAGTAGGTCCAGAAACGTCCGTCCGAGACGCACACCACCTCCAGGACCGGGACATCGAGCTCCCCGCAGGCGGTGCGGAGACTCTGCGCCAGCGGCCGGAGGTGCTCCATGACCTGTCGCCCAGCCCCGTGCGAAGCGTCCCCGGCGAGCCCCGAGTTGTACCCGGCGAGCCCGGAGTTGCCCCCGGTGAGTCCGGAGGTGTCCCTGGCGAGCCCGGAAGTGCCCCCCGCGGGCCCTCCAGGCTCCCGGCAGAGGAAGGCCACGATGCCGTCCGGCCGTGACTCACGCCGCTCGCAACCGCTCACCAGGCACTGCGCCAGTTGCTCCGCGACGGACGGCCAGTCCTCCGCGCGGTCCGGAATACCGAGTCGCACCCGGCCGCCGAACCGGCCGCGTGGGCCGTGCAGGGCGATCAGGACGACACTGTCCTCGGGCTGGAATCCGAGCAAGTACGGCAAGGCGTCGGCCAGCTCGGCGGGGGTGCGCAGGGTCACGACGGTGTCGGCGGACTGCTCGGCTGATTCGCTGTGATTCGTCATGCGCCGACTCTGCACCGGAAGCACACCCTCCGGTTGAGCCTGTGGATAACCCGGAGCAGGTGCACGCCAAGAGTTATCCACAGTCTGGCGGACTCGTTCGCCTGATGTCGGACCCATCGGGTTGCATGGGGGCATGAGCAACGAAGACCTGCGCACGGCGGCGGACGCCGTCCTCGCCCGCCTCGTCGGCGGCCCCACCTCCGAACCGGCCGGGACACAGCCGGACGGGACACAGCCGGACGGGACACGGCTGGACGGGCCACGGCCGGACGGGCCACGCCTGCGCGAGGACCAATGGCGTGCCATCGAAGCGCTGGTCGCCGACAAGCGCCGGGCCCTCGTCGTACAGCGGACGGGCTGGGGCAAGTCCGCCGTGTACTTCGTCGCGACAGCCCTGCTGCGGGAGCGGGGCAGCGGGCCGACCGTGATCGTCTCCCCCCTGCTCGCCCTCATGCGGAACCAGGTGGAGTCGGCGGCGCGGGCCGGCATCCGCGCTCGCACGATCAACTCGTCCAACACGGAGGAGTGGGAGACGATCCAGGCCGAAGTGGCAGCGGGTGAGGTGGACGTCCTCCTGGTGAGCCCGGAGCGGCTCAACAACCCCGACTTCCGTGATCAGGTGCTGCCCGAGCTCGCCGCCGCGACGGGGCTGCTCGTCGTGGACGAGGCCCACTGCATCTCGGACTGGGGACACGACTTCCGGCCCGACTACCGCAGGCTGCGCACGATACTGGCCGACCTGCCGCCCGGCGTCCCGGTGCTCGCCACGACAGCGACGGCCAACGCACGCGTGACGGCGGACGTGGCCGAGCAACTCGGCACCGGCGGAGGGTCGGACGCCCTGGTCCTGCGCGGCCCGCTCGACCGTGAGAGCCTCAGCCTCGCGGTCCTCGAGCTGCCGAACGCGGCACACCGGCTGGCCTGGCTCGCGGACCACCTCGACGACCTGCCGGGCTCCGGGATCATCTACACCCTCACGGTGGCCGCCGCCGAGGAAGTCACGGCATATCTGAGTCATCGCGGACACACCGTCGCCTCGTACACGGGAAAGACGGAGAACGCGGACCGGCAGCAGGCCGAGGAGGACCTGCTCGCCAACCGCGTCAAGGCCCTCGTCGCCACCTCCGCCCTCGGGATGGGCTTCGACAAGCCCGACCTGGGTTTCGTCGTCCACCTCGGTTCGCCGTCCTCCCCCATCGCCTACTACCAGCAGGTGGGCCGTGCGGGACGCGGTGTCGAGCACGCCGAGGTCCTGCTGCTGCCCGGCAAGGAGGACACAGCGATCTGGAACTACTTCGCCTCGCTGGCCTTCCCTCCGGAGGAGCAGGTGCGCCGCACGCTGGACGTGCTGGCACAGGCCGGCCGGCCCGTGTCGCTGCCCGCCCTCGAACCCCTCGTCGAGCTGCGCCGGTCGCGGCTGGAGACGATGCTCAAGGTCCTCGACGTCGACGGCGCGGTGCGCCGCGTCAAGGGCGGCTGGGTCTCGACGGGCGCGCCATGGATGTACGACACCGAGCGGTACGCGTGGGTTGCCAAGCAACGGCAGGCGGAGCAGCAGGCCATGCGGGAGTACGCCGCCACGACCGGCTGCCGCATGGAATTCCTGCGGCGCCAGCTGGACGACGAGGAGGCCGTGCCGTGCGGCCGCTGTGACAACTGCGCGGGGGGACGGTTCAACGACAGGGTCTCCGACACGGCACTGGAGACGGCACGCGGTGAGCTCGCCCGTCCCGGCGTCGACGTCGAGCCCAGGAAGATGTGGCCGACCGGCCTGGCAGCCGCGGGCATGACTCTGAAGGGGCGCATTCCCCCCGGTGAGCAGGCATCGCCCGGCAGAGCCCTCGGCCGGCTCTCGGACATCGGCTGGGGCAACCGCCTGCGGCCCATGCTCGCTCCACAAGCCCCGGACGGTCCTGTTCCGGACGATGTGACGAAGGCCGTCGTGGAAGTGCTGGCGGACTGGGCGAAGGGTCCGGGCGGCTGGGCGGCGGGCGGCGCGGACGCAGGGCCGCGACCGGTCGGCGTGGTCACCATGGCCTCGCGCTCGAAGCCGCAGCTGATCCAGTCCCTCGGCGCACGCATCGCGGAGATCGGCCGCCTCCCCCTGCTCGGCTCCCTCGAGTACACCGCGGACGCCGAGGTCGCCCATGTCCCGAGAAGCAACAGCGCGCAGCGGCTGCGGGCACTGGACGGCGCGCTGACGGTGCCACCCGCCCTGGCCGCCGCCCTGCGCGAGGCGGACGGACCCGTGCTCCTGGTGGACGACGCGACAGAGACCGGCTGGACGCTCGCGGTGGGCGCGCGCATGCTGCGACAAGCAGGGGCCAAGGGGGTGTTGCCGCTGGTCCTGGCCGTACAAGGGTGAAACGGGCTTGGGCGCGGCGTGTCCTGGGCAGGGATATGTAAGACGTATCACCGGATACGGGGCGTCGGCTTCAATTGCTCGTTGCCGCAAGCCAGTACGACGGGAAGAATTGGAATGCTCCCGCGCGGCTCCCCCGGTCCGGTAGGGCTGTGCCGAGGTGCGCCCCAGTCCGACGCCGCCCTCTGCGGGGGCGTGTAGCCGAAGGGAGGACCGTGACCTTCGGATTCACTCCGTCCGCTGCTGCATCGAAGTCGGGCCCATCGGCCGTCTCCGCGATACCCGACTCCGGTCAGCCGCCGACCCGCATGCTGGAGCCCGCCGAGTGGTCGGCCGCCGAGATCCCTCTGCTGCGGAACCCGCGCGACGTCGTGAGCGGGCTGCACGCGCGGCATCAGCCCACACCGGCCATGGCTGTCGTGGCCGTCCTCGACCAGGAGGAGAGGGTCAGGGCGTCCGCGTCCTTCGCCAGGCGGTCGCGTGTGGCGGACGGCTGGGTGTTCCGCAACGCCCTGCTCGCCCAGTTGCGCCGGGTCATCCCGCACGATCTGCGCCGTCGGACCCCGGTACGGACGGCCGTGCTGCTCTACTGCCGTGACGGGGACGGGCGTTGGACGCAGGAGGACGGCGCGTGGATGTGGGGGCTGCGGGACGCGTGCACGCTGCACGGCCTGCGGTGCGGTGCGTACATCACGCTGACCCGGGAGGGTTGGCAGGTGCTCGGTGAGGGGCGCGGGGGCCGTCGGCCCAGCGCCGGTTCACGCCCGGAGGACCTCGCCGGTGCCGAGCCGCCGGCGCCATCGCGTACGGGTGCCTCGGCATCGGAGTTGCTGCGTCGCGTCTCCGCTCGCTGAGGGGCGGGTTCCGGGCGGCGCGCACCGGCGTCGGCGTCATCGGCGGCGCTCCCAACCTGACGCGGCCACGTCGGGCCAAGGCCCTACCGCCGACGAACCCCACAGCGACCCCACCCAGGCGCAACCGGAATCACACACACCCAGCACCCAGCACGCGCACCGGCCACCGGCCACCGGCCACCGACCACCGACCACCGACCACCGACCACCGACCAGAGTGACGTCACAGGCGTCGCTGATGCCTCGTGTGTCCCGCCTGACGGCAGCGCGAAGGCGGGCCTGGTCGCGGCCGGGCGCGACGAGGCGCGGGGCGCCGCGGCGGTCAGGCCGCGGCGTGCCCGCTGGGCGGGGGCGTCAGACGCCCGCGCCCAGCATCGCGTTGATCCGCTGCGGGTCACCGCAGACGACCAGCAGGGTCCCGGCCCGGGTGAGCGCGGTCGGCAAGGCCGCGACGGCCGTTTCCTCGCTGCCACCGTTCAGGGCCACGACGACCACGGGACGGGCGGCGGCACGGGGCAGGGCGGCGGCGTCGGCGTAGAAGACGTCGTCTCCGGCATCGTGCAGTGCCCAGTAGGCGTCCTCGCCGAAGGACAGCTCGTGCGTGGCCCACGGGTGACGTTCGCCGGTGGTGATCACCAGGATGTCGCCGGGGGCACGACCCGAGTCGAGCAGCAGGTCGACGGCTTCCTCGGCCGCGTCCAGCGCGCCGTCCACAGCAGCCGGGATCAGCTGGATCTGCGGTACCGCGGTGGAAGGCCCGGTGGCGGAGGCGCCGGTGGCGGAAGGTACGGGGGCTGCGGGAGCCGAGGGCTCCGGCTTCACGGCCAGGGCGGTGGGCCCAGGCTTGGCGGCCGGTTCACGCGTCGCTCGCTGAGCGGGCGGCGTCGGCCGGGCAGAACCCGGACGGCCGGGCCGCGGCGGCGCCGCGGGACGCGGACCGGGTACGGGGCGGGGGGTCGGCGCGGTACGGCTGCTGGCCGGCGTGGCGCGGGGACCCTGGGCACTCTCGTGAATCTGAGGCTCCTCGGGAATGAGAGGCATGCGTTGTTGTCTATCAAACGCCGATGCGACACGCGTCGGCGGGTGGCACCTGAGTGCGACCGGAACTGCGGAAAACATCAAAAATCAAAGCCGAGCTGGCCCTCAATTTCCGGAACGTTTCCCTCCGCCCAGTTGCGGGCCTTCTTGAGATGCCGCCACTGGGGCAGCGCATCAAGATACGCCCACGTGAGCCGGTGGTAGGGCGTGGGGCCCCGTTCCGCCAGTGCGGCCTTGTGCACCGGCGACGGATAACCGGCGTTGGCCGCAAAACCGAAGTCTGCATGTTCGATACCCAGTTCGGCCATCATTTTGTCGCGCCGAACCTTGGCGATCACCGATGCCGCAGCGACGGCCACGCAGGACTGATCGCCCTTGATGACCGTACGGACCTGCCACGGCGTCCCGAGGTAGTTGTGCTTCCCGTCGAGAATGACGGCTTCCGGGCGGACCGGCAGCCCCTCGAGTGCACGGACCGCGGCCAGCCGCAGCGCGGCTGTCATCCCCAGGTCGTCGATCTCCTCGTGCGAGGCGTGACCGAGGGCGTGTGCCGTGACCCAGCCCTCCAGCACCTCGGCGAGTTCGAGACGTCGCTTGGGGGTGATCAGTTTGGAGTCCGTGAGCCCCTCGGGCGGCCGGCGCAGTCCCGTCACCGCCGCGCAGACAGTGACCGGCCCGGCCCAGGCACCGCGCCCGACCTCGTCGACACCGGCGACGATCTTCGCTCCGGTGGTGGCGCGCAAGGAGCGCTCGACGGTGTGGGTGGGTGCTTCGTACGGCATGGCGCCAGACAGCGTACGCCGCCGGTGGCCACTCACGACACCCCGGGTCGCAGAACCCGCGCGCCGCACCTCAGGGGCGCACCTCAGGGGCGCAGCATCGGCATCACGACCTGGTCGATGAGCCGAATGAATTCCTCATCCGGCCATTCGCTCGCGCACACCTTGGAGCGATACATCATCATCGCCGGAATGACATCGCAGACAAACTCGTCCGTTGCGGCGGAACGGACCTCTCCACGCTCCACTCCGCGCTGCATGACCTGCCTGATGAGTTCCACGCTGGGTTCGATGACACCCGCGACGATCACCTCTTGGAAGCGTTTGGCGGTTGCCATATCGCATTCGTGAATTACGGACATCAAGGCGTAGCCGGTGCGTGACGTCATCGCCGAGCGCATCTGGCGGCACATCTGGAGCAGATCCTCCCGGACGCTTCCACAGTCGGGAACGTCCTCGGGTTTCGGCAGCCCGGCCTGCAAGGCGTCGACAACCAGATCCTGCTTGGACGGCCAGCGGCGGTAGACCGCGGCCTTGCCCGTCTGCGCGCCCGCGGCGACCCCCTCCATCGTCAGCCCGCTCCAGCCGACGGTGCTGAGCTGCTCCAGCGCGGAATCGAGAATCGCGCGCTCCAGCACAGGACCTCGACGGCGCGAGGAGGCTGCCCGGGAAGGAGCGGCCGTCCAGCGCGAAGTAACCATCTGCACATCTCCGTTGAGATCAGTGACGTCCCTAGTGAACGCTTGCGTTCACTGCCATGGTGTCACTACCGTGTAGCGCCAAAGTGAACGCTTGCGTTCACTAAGGCACTTGTGGGGGATCCATAGTGACAACCTCTCAGTTGACTCATGATCAGAAGCCTGGCGCGGCTCGCCGCGAAGGCCATCCCAATCTCGCGCTCACCATCATCGCCGCCTGCCAGCTCATGGTCGTACTGGACGCGACGATTGTGAACATCGCGCTCCCGCACATTCAGGACGCACTCAAGTTCTCCACGACGGACCTCACTTGGGTCGTGAGCGCGTACACCCTCACCTTCGGCGGTCTGCTGCTTCTCGGCGGTCGTGCCGGTGACATCCTGGGCCGCCGCCGTGTGTTCATGACGGGCATCCTGCTCTTCACCGCCGCGTCGCTCCTCGGTGGATTCGCCCAGGAACCCTGGCAGTTGCTCGCGGCGCGCGCCCTCCAAGGCGTCGGTGGCGCGATCGCTTCGCCCACCTCACTCGCCCTGATCACCACGACGTTCCCCGAAGGGCCCGAGCGGAACCGCGCGTTCGGTGTGTTCGCCGCCGTCTCCGCGGGTGGCGGCGCGATCGGCCTGCTCGCGGGCGGCATGCTCACCGAGTGGCTGGACTGGCGCTGGGTGCTGTTCGTGAACGTGCCCATCGGCCTGCTGATCGCCTTCCTCACGCCGCTCTACATCAGCGAGTCCGAACGGCATCCGGGCCGTTTCGACTTCTTGGGCGCACTGACCTCGACCGCCGGCATGGCCGCGCTGGTCTACGGCTTCATCAGGGCGGCCGAGGAAGGCTGGCGCGACAGTCTCACCCTGGGTTCGTTCGGCGCGGCGATCGTGCTGCTGCTCGCCTTCGTCCTCATCGAGAGCCGGGCCAAGGAACCGATCACGCCACTGAAGATGTTCGCGGACCGCAACCGCTCGGGAACGTACGTGATCATGCTCAGCCTGGCCGCGGCCATGTTCGGCATGTTCTTCTTCATCGTGCTCTTCGTCCAGAACGTCCTGGACTACACACCCATCGAGGCCGGTCTCGCCTTCCTGCCCGTCACGGTCGCCATCGTGATCGGCGCCGGTCTGTCGCAGCGTTTCCTTCCGGTCCTCGGGCCCAAGCCGTTCATGGTGGTCGGCTCGGCCATCGTCGCCCTGGGCCTCGGGTGGCAGACGTTCATCACCCCGGACAGTTCGTACGCGGGCGGGGTGCTCGGGCCGATGCTGCTGTTCGGCTTCGGCATGGGCCTGAACTTCGTGACGCTGACGCTGACCGCGGTGTCCGGGGTCGCCGCGCACGAGGCGGGCGCCGCGTCGGGGCTGCTCAACGCGACACAGCAGGTGGGCGGCTCCCTCGGCCTGTCCATTCTGACCACCGTCTTCGGTACGGCGAGCAGGGACGAGGCCAAGGAACAGGTCCCTGACTTCATGGCGAACGCGTCCCCGCAGGAGAAGGCGTCATTCGCCGAGACCGGCGAGCTGCCCGCCCCCTGGGGTCACGAGGTGCTGTCCGCCGGCATTTCCACGGCCTTCATCCCTGCCGTCGCCATGGCCGTGCTCGCGCTGATCACGGCCGTGCTGGTGATCCGGGTGCGCAAGAGCGACCTGGACGCACTCGCCGGTACGGCGGGCGCGGCAGGCCCGGCCGGAGGCTGACGGAAGCCGTGGGTACCGGGCCAGCGCGGCGGCAGACCAGGTCCGGTGCTCACCGGGCACCCCAGGCCGCGGCCGCCCTGCGCGGGCATCCCAGGCCGCGGCCGCCGGTGCCCACTCGGGCCTCTCGGGCCGCGGCCGCCGGTGCCCACGCGGGCAGGGGCTCGGCCCGCTCCAGCCATGACGCGGGCGGTGCCCCCTCCGCACCGGTGGAGACGACTCCGCCCACGATCGCGCAGGTGGTGTCCATGTCACCGCCTACCTGGACGGTGGCCCAGAAGGCCCGCTCGTAGTCGCCGAGGGCCCGTGCCGCGGACCACAGCGCGAACGGCACCGTGTCATGGGCCGTCGTGCGTCGACCGCAGCCCAGGACGGCAGCCACCGTCCCGGCGTCGTCGTAGTCGAGCATGTCCCGCGCCCGGCGCAGCCCGGCACCGACAGCACTGCGGGGCACCAGGTCGATGACGCCGTCGAGCAGGGCCTTGGGAGCCGGTGGTCCCGCGGGATCCGCCGCCAGAGCGGCCGCCGCTGCCACGGCCATGGCGCCCACGACGGCCTCGCGGTGCTGATGGGTCGGATAGGCCGAGATCTCCGCCTGGTGGGTCGCCTGCTCAGGGTCCTCGGCGTACCAGGCGCCGAGCGGAGCGATCCGCATCGACGCCCCGTTGCCCCAGGAGCCCTGGCCCTTGAACAGGGCGGAAGCCAGTTCCCGCCAGTCCCCGCCGGCGCGGATCCCGCCGAGCAGCCGACTCACCGCGGGGCCGTACCCCCGGTCGGCGTGGTGGTGCTCGGCGAAGGACGCGGCCAGGGCGTCCTGGTCGATCCTGCCGTGGGCGGCGAGTACGGCCAGGACAGAGCAGGCCATCTCGGTGTCGTCGGTCCAGGGCCAGGGGCCGTCGGGCAGCTCGCGCCGCTTGAGCAGCGGGTGGTGCGCGGGCTTGAAGAACTGGGAACCCAGCGCGTCGCCCACCGCGAGACCACGCAAGCTGGCGAGCGCGCGGCTCAGGCGCCGGTCATGAGAGAGGTCAGCGGTCATCGCCCTGTCACTCTATCCGGTGATGCCGTACGGTTCCGGCTCCCGCCAGCGCTCGAACGGCCGGTCCAGTGTGTACTTGCCGTCCTCGCCGAGCACCAGTACTCGCGTCTCGCCGTTGCCCGGGTTGGAGAGCGATTCGAACTCGGCCACCGACCAGTGGAACCAGCGCATGCAGAACAGCCGCATGGTGAGCCCGTGCGTGACCAGCAGGACGTTCGGCGGGTGGTCGGGGGCCTCGAAGCTGCGGTACAGGCTCTCCAGGAAGGCCCCGACGCGGTCGTAGACATCGGCACCGGACTCGCCCTGGGCGAAGCGGTAGAAGAAGTGCCCGTAGGCGTCGCGGTAGGCCTTCTGCAGCCTGACGTCGTCCCTGTCCTGCCAGTTCCCCCAGTCCTGCTCGCGCAGCCGTGGCTCCTCCCGCACCCGGACCAGATCGGGGTCGAGGCGCAGCATCCGGAAGGTCTCGTGGGTGCGCCGGTAGGGCGAGACGTACACGCTCACCCGTTCCCGACCGAACAGGTCGCGCAGCCGTTTCCCGGTGTCCTCCGCCTGCTGGAGGCCGGTCTCGGTGAGCGCGAGAGCGTGGTCGGGCTCGCGTTCGTACACGGTGTCGTCGGCGTTTCCTGCCGATTCTCCGTGCCGGACGAGAACGATGCGCCGCGGTCGTGCCATGGGTCGACCCTAGATCGGGCCCTCCCCGGGCCGCTCAGGTGGGTAGCCGGCCGGACTCCATCCGGCGTATTCGGCCGGTGAAGCGGCGGCGCAGGAGCCGGTCGTGCGACACGACGACGAGGGCTCCCGTCCATCGCTCCAGGGCCTCTTCCAGCTCCTCCACCAGGGAAAGGGCCAGGTGATTCGCCGGTTCGTCGAGCAGCAGCAGGTCCGCAGGCCGGGCGAGGAGCCGGGCGAGCGCGAGCCTGCGGCGCTGGCCCGCGGAGAGGGAACCGACGGGCACGTGCAGGTCACGGGGGTGAAACAGGCCGTAGGACAGGAGCAGCTCGGCCTGCTCGCCCTCGGTGAGGGGCAGGCCCTTGCCGAAGGTGGCGAGCACCCGCTCGGTGGGGCGTCGCACCGGGATCTCCTGGGCGAGATAGCCGATGCGGCCGCGGCGGACGACCGTGCCCTCGTCCGGTTCGAGTACGCCCGCCATGATGCGCAGGAGGGTGGATTTTCCCGCTCCGTTGCCGCCGTGGATCAGGAGTCGGTGGCCGGACGCGACGGTGAGGTCCGGGACGTGCAAGCGGTCCCCCACCCGTACATCCCGCAGGGTGACCAGGTCGCCCTCGACAGCTCCCCCGCCTCTCCCGCCTCCCTCGTCTTCGGAGGTTCCGGCGGTTCCGGCGGTTCCGGCGGTTCCGGCGGTTCCGGCAGTGTCAGCGGCTCCGGCGGCTCGGGCAGTTCCGGCGGCTTCAGCGGCTCCAGCGGCTCCAGCGCCTCCAGCGGCTCCAGCGTCTCCAGCGAGAGGTCGCGCGGTGAACCGCAGTGGTTCGGGCGGCTTGGGCACGGGGTCGTCGTGCAGCCGGCGCAGCCGTTCCTGCGCGTTGCGGACGCGGCCCGCGACGGATGCCTGCACTCGGCCTCCCGCGCGGTCGTACGCCATTTTGTTGTTGTCCTTCATCCCCCGGCCACCGGCGACCGCGTGGGCCGTGGTCAGCGTGAACTCCTCCAGACGTCGCGTCTCCTCGCACCACTGCGCGTAGGCCTGCTCCCAGCGCTTCCTGGCCGCCGCGCGCTCGGCGAGCAGGCCTTGGTACCCGTCGCCGTACCGCACGACCGCGCGGCGGGCTTCGTCCACTTCGAGGATCGCGGTGGCGACGCGCTCCAGGAAGATCCGGTCGTGGGAGACCGCGACGACGGTGCCACGGTGGGCCAGCAAGGCGGCCTCCAGCCAGTCGAGGGCGCCCTCGTCGAGGTGGTTGGTCGGCTCGTCGAGGAACATCACCTCGGGTGCGGCGGCGATCAGGCAGGCGAGACCGAGGCGCGCCTGCTCGCCGCCGGAGAGGCTGCCGAGCCGCCGTGCGCGGTCCACGTGGGCCAGGCCGAGACCGTGCATGGCCTTGTCCACGCGCGCGTCGGCTTCGTATCCCCCGCGCAGTTCGTAGGCGGTCAGGAGGTCGCCGTACTCGCTGAGCGTGGTGTCGGAGGCTCCGTCCAGGGCGGATGCGAGATCGCGCAGGCGCCTCTCCATGGCACGCAGTTCGGACAGGGCGTGATCGATGGCGTCCCCGACGCAGTGGTCCGAGGGCAAGTGCGGTGTCTGGGCGAGGAACCCTGCCCCACCCTCCGCGACCGTGGTCACCTCGCCCCGATCGGGCCGGGCGCGCCCGGCGAGGAGGTTCAGGAGCGTCGACTTCCCCGCGCCGTTCTCCCCCACGATCCCTATGCGCTCGCCCGGCCTGACCGTCAGGGAGACGCCGTCCAGCAGGAGCCGTTCGCCCCGCGCCTTGGTCACGCCGCGTACCGAGATCTGCGTTGGCATGGGCTCCCCCCGATCCGTCCATGCAGCGTTCGCCAAGGAACCAGCAAACGCTACCTTTGTGGCATTACGATGAGTGTGGCACACCCGTCGCGATAAATGCAACGGCAGTAGCCATTAGATGTGTCAGGGATGCGGATGTCCGACATGGGTGCGGGTGTCGGGGGCATCGACGGAACCGACCGCGGCAGAACCCGAGGGACCGAGATGACGAATGAGGGCGTTCACGCCGACCAGAGCACCACGTCAGGGGCCGGCGCCCCTCCCCCACCGGCCTCCGCTGGGCCCGGCACCCCTCCCCCGGGCACCCGGCGGCCCGGCGGCCGCACCGCCCGTACCCGCGCCGCCGTCCGCGACGCCGTCCTGCACGGGCTGAGCGATCACGGCTATCCGGGCCTGACCATCGAGTACGTCGCCGAGCACTCGGGCGTGCACAAGACCACGCTGTACCGGCGCTGGGGCGGCTTGGAAGGCCTGGTGGCCGACGCGCTCGACCTGGCGGGCGAGGACACCTGGACCCCG
This sequence comes from Streptomyces typhae, assembly GCF_009755605.1. Classification (GTDB taxonomy): domain Bacteria; phylum Actinomycetota; class Actinomycetes; order Streptomycetales; family Streptomycetaceae; genus Streptomyces; species Streptomyces typhae. The sequence goes on along the minus strand of NZ_WPNZ01000026.1, from coordinate 86,455 downwards.
CCGGACACCGGCAGCCTGGAAGGCGACCTGCGGGCGCTCGCGCGTGAAGTCGTCGACTCGTTCGCGGACGAGTCGAAGGCCGCGGCGCCCACCGCCTTCGTCGCCGCCTCGTTCCAGTCCGAGCGCGCGGCGGACGCACTGCGCGCCTTCTACACGGAACGGTTCGCGCGCTGCGAGGCAGTCGTCGAGCGAGCCGTCGAGCGGGGCGAGGCAGAACGCGGCACAGATGCGGCGGCGCTCGTCCGCGCGGTCTCGGCGCCGCTTCTGCTGCGCCTGTTCATCACCCGCGAACCGGTCGGCACGGCCCTTGCCGACCAGACCGCGGCGATGGTGCTCGCCGCGGCGCGCGCGGGGGCGTTCGCCAGGCGCTGACCGCGCGTGCTCCTGTGGACGGTGACCGAGGAGCCACTCCCTTCACACCGTCCAGGAAGGCTCCAAGTGCACGACATCCCCCGTGATCGCCGCCACGTCGGCCTCCGTCTGCGCGCGCAGCGCGAGCCGTTCCACCCGCTCCACGCGGTACTTGCCGTGCTCGGCGGCGGACTGCCACATCGACAGGACGAGGAACTCGTGGCCGGGCGCCTCTCCGAAGAGTCCGCGCACCATGCCGGGCGAGCCCGCCATCGCGGGGTTCCACACCTTCTCCTGCATCAGCGCGAAGTTCTCCACGCGCGCCTCATGGATGCGGCAGTTCGCCACCCGCACCACGTCCGCGTCCGTGAAGCGCGGCTCGAAGCCCGTCTTCACGTCGAAGCGGTGGTCGAAGAGCTTGGCCTGGAGATTCTTGTACGTACCCACCTGGGCCGAGGCGAGCCGGTCGTGCGAGCGCGCCATGAAGGAGTCGTAGAAGGCACGACTCTCCCAGAACGCGAACACGTGCGCCACGTCCGGTCGACTGCGACTCCACCCTCCGCCCTGTCCCCGGAACCCCGGCTCCCCCAGAAGCCCCGCCCACTTTCGCTGCGCCCGCTCGAATCCCCGGCGGTCCACGACGGTGCAGCGAATCCACTTGACCAGCACCGCGCCATCGTACGGCCCGGCGCGTGGCACGGCTCACGCTCCGGCGTAGTGCATCCTGATCAGCTCCGCGAAGTCGTCATCACCCAGCTCGACGCCGAACTCCCGCACCATCGTGTCGCGCAACTCGTCCACAGGGACGTCATGTTCGTCCACCGAACCGTCGGGGCGCGTGAGCGTCAGCCGCGCGCCGGTCAACCGCCGACGCACGTCGAACCCGGCCCGTTGCAGCACGGGACGCCGGATGAACGGTGATCGGGGGTGCGTCGAGCTGTAGTGGTTCATCACCACGTAGTCGACGGGAAGGCACCGGGCCGTCGTGTGGGCGTACAGATCGAACCAGCCCTCGGAGCGCTCGGTGCGCAGCACCCGCACGCCCTCTTCCTCCGCCTCGACGCCGTACCGCCACTCTCCTTGGCGTACGTCCTGCCGCATGGCGGCGCCCGTGCGCAGCGGGACGGGTTCCAGCAGACCGTCGGCGCCGAACCCCACGTCGCAGTGCCAGTGCTCGCCGTCCGCCTCGACGTCCAGGAGCATGTGCGTCACCGCGCGCGTGGAGGACGCTCCGGCCCGCACCCGGGCGGCGAGACCCTTGACGGTGAAACCGATGTGCTCCAGGGCCGCGGCGAACAGAAGGTTCTGTTCGTAGCAGTAACCGCCCCGCCGTTGGCGCACCATCTTGGCCTGCAGCGCGGCCAGGTCGAGGAGAACCGGGCGGCCGAGCATGATCTCCAGGTTCTCGAAGGGGATGGCGGCCACGTGGGCGCGGTGGAGGGCCCGCAGCGTCGCCAGGTCCGGTTTCGCCTCCCCGTCGTACCCGATCCTGGCCAGGTACGCCGCGACGTCCAGTTCTTCGCCGTTCCACGTCATGCGACCAATGATCGCCGCCGTCGGCCCGCACGCAAACCGGATGTTCGTCGCACCGATGTCAGTGGCAGGCCTTAGCGTGTTCGTAGCACTTACAACGCGGCAAGCACGAGGGGGAGTTCGGTGAGCAGCATCCGGAAGGGGCTGACGAAGGTCGAGGTCGGGCTGAGGTGGGACCCGAGCCCTCTGGGGGCCCCGCCCCACGATCTGGACATAGTGGCCGCGACGTACACCGCGGACGCCGCCGGTGATCCTCAGGGCAGGCCGGCCTACCTCGTGCACTTCGACAGCCGCTCGCCTGACGGCACCATCTCGCTCAGCAGGGACAGCAAGACCGGCCAGGGCTTCGGATACGACGAGGTCATGGTCCTGGAGCTGCAGCGGCTGGCCGAGCGCTACACGCGCGTGGTCGTCGGGGTGGCCGTCCAGCAGCATCCGGAGGGCGCGGTCTTCGGAGACGTGGCCAACGCCTCGGTCCGGGTCCGGGAGGGGCACACCGACCTGGCGGAGCACGGCTTCGACGAGGTCGCGGGGTGCACGGCTGCCGTGGTCGCCGAGTTCACACGGGAGCCGGGCGGCGCCTGGACGTTCCGCGAGCTGCTCCAGGGCTTCGAGTCGGACCTGGTGGCCTTCGGGGCGGAGATGGGCAGCGCACGCTGAACTCGCCCGGCCCGTACGGAAACAGCCCCAGCGCAGGGACCCCGTAGGCAAGCAGAGTTCACGCAGGCAAGCAGGGACCCCGTAGGCCGGCGGGAACCCCGTAGGCGGGCAGGGATCCCGTGGGAAAACGGTGAGGGGCGGCGGGACCGTCCTGGCCCCGCCGCCCCTCACCTCACCTCACCTCACGGCGTCACGCACGCGGCTCAGCTGCAGCCGCTGGTGGACCCGCAGCCCTCGCAGATGTAGCACGACCCGGCGCGCTGCATCTTCGTACCGCAGGAGAAGCACAGCGGCGCGTCGGCCTGGATGCCCAGCTGCATCTCGACCAGCTCGGCGCTGGTGTGCGCCTGCTGCGGAGCGGCCTCGACGACCTCCGGCTTCGGCGCACCGACCGCCTTCAGGGACTCCGTCTGGCGCGGGGCGGACTGAGCGAGCCCCTCCACGTCGACTTCCTCCTCGGACGGCTCGTACGAACCGGTCTCCAGGTGGCGCTGACGCTCCTCCGCGGAGTGGATGCCGAGCGCGGAGCGGGTCTCGAACGGCAGGAAGTCCAGCGCCAGGCGGCGGAAGATGTAGTCGACGATCGACTGCGCCATCCGCACGTCCGGGTCGTCCGTCATACCGGCCGGCTCGAAGCGCATGTTCGTGAACTTGGAGACGTACGTCTCCAGGGGCACGCCGTACTGCAGACCCACGGAGACGGCGATGGAGAAGGCGTCCATCATGCCCGCGAGGGTGGAGCCCTGCTTGGACATCTTCAGGAAGACCTCGCCCAGACCGTCGTCCGGGTAGGAGTTCGCGGTCATGTACCCCTCGGCACCGCCGACCGTGAAGGACGTGGTGATGCCGGGACGGCCCTTGGGGAGGCGCTTGCGCACCGGACGGTACTCGACGACCTTCTCGACCGCCGTGCGGATCGTGTCCTCGGCCTTCTCGGCGATCTCGGCCTTCTCCTCCTCCTTCTTCTTGGCGGAGAGGGGCTGGCCGACCTTGCAGTTGTCGCGGTAGATGGCGAGCGCCTTGACGCCCATCTTCCACGCCTCGAAGTAGACCTCTTCAACGTCCTCGACGGACGCGGTCTCGGGGAGGTTGACCGTCTTGGAGAGCGCGCCGGAGATCCACGGCTGGATGGCCGCCATCATCCGGACGTGGCCCATCGCGGAGATGGAGCGCTCGCCCATGGCGCAGTCGAAGACCTCGTAGTGCTCGGGCTTCAGGCCGGGGGCGTCGATCACATTGCCGTGCTCGGCGATGTGGGCGACGATCGCCTCGATCTGCTCCTCCTGGTAGCCCAGACGGCGCAGGGCCTGCGGCACGGTGCCGTTGACGATCTGCATGGAGCCGCCGCCGACGAGCTTCTTGAACTTCACCAGGGCGAGGTCGGGCTCCAGGCCGGTCGTGTCGCAGGACATCGCGAGACCGATGGTGCCGGTGGGCGCGATCACCGAGGCCTGGGAGTTGCGGAAGCCGTTCTTCTCGCCGAGCCGGACGACGTCCTGCCAGGCCTCCGTGGCGGCGGCCCAGATCGGGCTGTCCAGGTCGTCCACGTGAACCGCCGCGGCGTTGGCGTCGGCGTGCTGCCGCATGACGCGCTTGTGCGGCGTGGCGTTGCGGGCGTAGCCGTCGTACGGGCCGACGACCGCCGCGAGCTCCGCGGAGCGCTTGTACGAGGTGCCGGTCATCAGCGAGGTGATCGCGCCGGCGAGGGCGCGGCCGCCGTCCGAGTCGTAGGCGTGGCCGGTGGCCATCAGCAGGGCGCCCAGGTTGGCGTAGCCGATGCCGAGCTGGCGGAAGGCGCGGGTGTTCTCGCCGATCTTCTGAGTCGGGAAGTCCGCGAAGCAGATGGAGATGTCCATCGCGGTGATCACGAGCTCGACGACCTTCGCGAAGCGCTCGGACTCGAAGGACTGGTTGCCCTTGCCGTCGTCCTTGAGGAACTTCATCAGGTTCAGCGAGGCGAGGTTGCAGGACGTGTTGTCCAGGTGCATGTACTCGCTGCAGGGGTTCGAGCCGTTGATACGGCCGGACTCCGGGCAGGTGTGCCAGGCGTTGATCGTGTCGTCGTACTGGATGCCCGGGTCGGCGCAGGCCCATGCCGCCTCAGCCATCTTGCGGAAGAGGGACTTGGCGTCGACCTCCTCGATGACGTCACCGGTCATGCGGGCGCGCAGGCCGAACTTCCCGCCGGCCTCGACGGCCTTCATGAACTCGTCGTTCACGCGGACCGAGTTGTTGGCGTTCTGGTACTGGACGGACGTGATGTCGTCGCCGCCCAGGTCCATGTCGAAGCCCGCGTCACGCAGCGCGCGGATCTTCTCCTCCTCCTTGACCTTGGTCTCGATGAAGCCCTCGATGTCGGGGTGGTCGACGTCGAGGATGACCATCTTGGCCGCGCGGCGCGTGGCACCGCCGGACTTGATCGTTCCGGCGGAGGCGTCGGCACCGCGCATGAAGGAGACCGGGCCGGAGGCGTTGCCCCCGGAGGAGAGGAGTTCCTTGGAGGAACGGATACGGGAGAGGTTCAGGCCGGCGCCGGAGCCGCCCTTGAAGATCATGCCCTCTTCCTTGTACCAGTCGAGGATCGACTCCATGGAGTCGTCGACGGACAGGATGAAGCAGGCGGAGACCTGCTGCGGCTGGGGCGTGCCCACGTTGAACCACACCGGGCTGTTGAAGCTGAAGATCTGGTGCAGGAGGGCGTACGCCAGCTCGTGCTCGAAGATCTCGGCGTCCGCGGGCGAGGCGAAGTACTTGTAGTCCTCACCGGCCTTCCGGTACGTCTTCACGATGCGGTCGATGAGCTGCTTGAGGCCCACCTCCCGCTGCGGCGTGCCGACCGCCCCGCGGAAGTACTTGCTCGTGACGATGTTGACCGCGTTCACCGACCAGAACTCGGGGAACTCGACGCCACGCTGTTCGAAATTGATCGAACCGTCGCGCCAATTGGTCATGACGACGTCGCGGCGCTCCCAGGCCACCTCGTCGTACGGATGCACGCCGGGGGTGGTGTGAATGCGCTCGATGCGCAGGCCTTTGCCGCCCTTGGCTCCCTTGGCGCGGGAACCTCGTGCGGGGCCGCTCGTCGTCTCGGTCATGCCGCCTCCCTGTTTCAGGCTAAAACGCCCTGAAGTGCCACGTTCTTCCCGTGACACGGTGTGTGTCTTGGACACGGTGTGTGTCTTGCGTCGCGGACAGCCCTGAGGCGACCCGCAACGAGTCTGGTTCGTCGCCGGACCCGAAGGGTCAGTCGGCGGCGGTGGCAGGCTGGGGGACTTCGACAGTCCCACCGGGCCCGCGGCCGGTGGTCTCCCGTTCCGCGCGCGAGCCGTCCGGGGCGTCGTCGGCCCCTCCTCGCAGCTCCTCGATCGCGGCCTCGAAGTCGTCGAGCGAGTCGAACGCCCGGTACACGGACGCGAAGCGCAGATAGGCGACGAGGTCGAGTTCCTGCAGCGGGCCGAGTATGGCCAGTCCCACGTCATGGGTGGTCAGTTCGGCACTTCCGGTGGCCCGGACCGCTTCCTCGACCCGCTGGCCGAGCTGGGCCAGCGCGTCCTCGGTCACGGGCCGGCCCTGGCATGCCTTGCGCACGCCGTTGATGACCTTGGTGCGGCTGAACGGTTCGGTGACGCCGCTGCGCTTGACCACCATCAGTGAGCACGTCTCCACCGTCGTGAAACGGCGGGAGCAGTCCGGGCACTGGCGGCGTCTGCGGATCGACGTGCCGTCATCAGTGGTGCGGCTGTCGACTACGCGGCTGTCGGGGTGCCTGCAGAAGGGGCAGTGCATGGAACTCCCAACCCTCCTTCACGGCACGTCACAAAGACCTCAACGGACCCTTGGGGCCCTCGAGGCAGCCCCCAGCATAGGCGATGCTCACGGGCCCGAAAGACCAGGGACCACAACTTCTGGGCTGCGGCTGCAATCCAACCACTAGATCTGGGGTTTGCCGTAAATTTCGGCACCATCGCGTGTCGCCCGCGGGCGCCCTCGTGCTACAGGCCCGCGCCCCCGGCGCTCGCGCTCACAGCCCTGAGCCGACGCCACCGGGAAGGACCCGGTACCCGGCCGACGGTGCACCAAGTGGCACTATGGAGCCTCGCGCGGGTGCCACCCGGCGGAGCCAGGACCCCGGCGGTGAAGCGTACCGTAATGAACCGAATTCTCTTTCGGTTCGCGCGATAGCCATACACCTCGACACGTGATCACGTCAGGTAATCTGCGATTTTTCACTCGAACGTGTGTTTGGCGCAACCTTTCGAAAGCAACTACCGTTGGCTAACTAGGGAGAACATCTCGAGAGGGGCCGACCGACGTGACCACCACCGCAGACAGCGCCACCATCAGTGCCCAGGACCGCTCCCAGAGCCGATTCGAGCCGGTGCATGCCATGAATGACGCAGCCACGAACCAGGAGGGGCCCAAGCCCGCTCGCTCCCTGCCGGGCCGACCTCCAGGGATCCGCGCGGACAGCTCCGGGCTCACCGACCGCCAGCGCCGGGTGATCGAAGTCATCAGGGACTCGGTGCAGCGGCGTGGTTACCCGCCGTCGATGCGGGAGATCGGGCAGGCGGTCGGCCTCTCCAGCACCTCGTCGGTGGCCCACCAGCTCATGGCCCTCGAACGCAAGGGCTTCCTGCGCCGCGACCCGCACCGCCCCCGGGCGTACGAGGTGCGCGGCTCCGACCAGCCGAGCACCCAGGCCGCCGACACCACGGGCAAGCCCGCCGCCTCGTATGTGCCGCTGGTCGGCCGCATCGCGGCCGGTGGCCCGATCCTCGCCGAGGAGTCCGTCGAGGATGTGTTCCCCCTCCCCCGCCAGCTCGTCGGTGACGGCGAGCTCTTCGTCCTGAAGGTCGTCGGCGACTCCATGATCGAGGCGGCCATCTGCGACGGCGACTGGGTCACGGTCCGCCGTCAGCCCGTCGCCGAGAACGGCGACATCGTCGCCGCCATGCTCGACGGCGAGGCCACCGTCAAGCGCTTCAAGCGCGAGGACGGGCACGTGTGGCTGCTCCCGCACAACTCCGCGTACCAGCCGATCCCCGGCGACGAGGCAACCATCCTCGGCAAGGTCGTCGCGGTCCTGCGCCGCGTGTGAGCCTCCGCCCCTGACCGGGCCCCGGGACCTACTGCGCCGGTTCCGGGGCTCGACTCTTCTCCGAGCCCCTGCGAATCTCCTCCGAGCCGCTCCGACTCTTCTCTGAGCCGCTCTGAATCCTCTCCGGGCCGCTCTGAATCCTTTCCGAGCCGCTCTGATTCTTCTCCGAGCCGCTCCGAACGGCACCGGCCGCGCGCCGTGAGCCCGGACTAGGCCTCAGCGTCCTCCACAGCGGCATCCTCCACAGCCGCGCCCTTCGCGCCCGCGCCTCGCGCGTCCACGCCCTCGGCATTCGCGCCCTTCGCATGCGCCGCCTTCGCGTCCGTCACCTTCGCCGTCGCGTCGATCGCCGCCAGGGAACGACGCACCTGATTACGGTCCGTCGTGTACCAGAAGTCCGGCAGGGAAGCCCGCAGATAGCTTCCGTAGCGGGCCGTGGCCAGGCGCGGGTCCAGGATCGCCACCACACCGCGGTCCCCCGACGCCCGGACGAGCCGGCCGGCTCCCTGGGCCATCAGCAGTGCCGCGTGCGTCGCCGCGACCGCCATGAAACCGTTCCCGCCCGCGTCGTCCACGGCCTTCTGCCGGGCGCTCATCAGCGGATCGTCGGGGCGCGGGAAGGGGATCTTGTCCATGACGACCAGCTGACAGCTCGTTCCCGGTACGTCGACGCCCTGCCACAGCGACAGCGTGCCGAAGAGACAGGTCTGGGTGTCCGCCGCGAACGCCTTGATCAGCTCGCCCAGCGTCTCCTCGCCCTGCAGCAGGATCGGCATGTCGAGCCTCCCCCGCAGCTCCTCGGCCGCGGACTGCGCGGCCCGCATCGAGGAGAACAGGCCGAGCGTCCGCCCGCCGGCCGCCTGGATCAGCTCCGTGAGCTCATCCAGCATGTCGTCGCGCGTGCCGTCACGCCCCGGCCGGGCCAGGTGCTGCGCCACGTACAGAATGCCCTGTTTGCGATAGTCGAAGGGCGAGCCGACGTCGACGCCCTTCCAGACGGGGGCGTCCTCGGAGCGGGTGCCCTCAGGGGCGAGTCCCAGCGAGGCGCCGACGCCGTTGAAGTCCCCGCCGAGCTTGAGCGTGGCCGACGTGAGGATCACCGAGCGGTCCGTGAAGAGCTTCTCGCGGAGCAGGCCCGACACGGACATGGGCGCCACTCTCAGGGAGGCGCCGAAGCGGTCGTGGCGCTCGTACCACACGACGTCGTACTCGGAGCCGTTCGTGATGCGCTCCGACACGTCGTGGATCGACTCCACGGCGGCCAGGGCCTGCTTGCGGACCGCGTCCTCGTCCTGGACGGACTTGTCACGGGTGGAGCCGAGGGCCGAGATGACCGTGCGGGAGGCGTCCCGCAGGGCCATCAGGGCATAGCCGAGGTCCTCCGGCACCTCTTCGAGGCGTCCTGGCAGTGCCAGCTCCATGAGCCGCTCGAAGCCCTCTGCGGCGGTTTGGAGCTGATCCGCGGCCTTTTCGTTGACGAGCTTCGCCGCTCGGCGCACCGCGCGGTTGACCTGTCCTGGCGTGAGCTCGCCGGTGGCCACTCCGGTGACGCGGGAGACCAGCTCATGGGCCTCGTCCACGATGAGCACCTCGTGCTGGGGCAGGACCGGGGCTCCTTCGATGGCGTCGATCGCGAGCAGTGCGTGGTTGGTGACCACCACCTCGGAGAGCTTCGCCCGCTCGCGGGCCATCTCGGCGAAGCACTCCTGGCCGTACGCGCACTTCGAGGCGCCGAGGCACTCCCGGGAGGATACCGAGACCTGCGCCCAGGCGCGGTCGGAGACGCCAGGGGTGAGGTTGTCGCGGTCTCCGGTCTCCGTCTCGTCGGCCCAGTCCCGCATGCGCAGCAGGTCCCGGCCCAGCTTGCTGGTGGGCGCCGCCGCCTCGAACTGGTCGAAGAGGCCCTCCTCCTCGTCCTGCGGCATGCCTTCGTGGAGGCGGTGCAGGCACAGGTAGTTCGACCGGCCCTTGAGCATGGCGAACTCGGGGCGGCGGCGCAGCAGCGGATGCAGCGCGTCCACCGTGCGCGGCAGGTCGCGTTCCACCAGCTGACGCTGCAGGGCGAGGGTGGCCGTCGCGACGACGACCCGCTCCCCGTGCGCCAGGGCGGGCACCAGATAGCCGAGGGACTTGCCGGTGCCGGTGCCGGCCTGGACAAGGACGTGGGAGCCGTCGTCGATCGCCTCGGCGACGGTCTCGGCCATCGTGACCTGGCCGGGCCGCTCCGTGCCGCCCACGGCGGCGACAGCGGCGTGCAGGAGCTCGGGGAGGGAGGGCTTCGTCATAGCTCGACCACCCTACGACGCCCCACTGACAACGCTGACAACGCGGCGATCAAGGCTGGTGCAGCGGGTTGGGCACGGACCCGTGGACGGCGGCGTGCGGGCGCTCGGCGCGGTCGCGGTAGCCGTCGAGGTGGAGCCGGTTGCGGTTCAGGCACAGGCGCTCGATACGGGGTGTGAGCAGGTCGAACAGCTCGTAGCGTTCCTTCAGCTCCGGGGCGCGCGCCTGATGGCGCAGGATCTCGGCCCGGACCAGGGCCCAGAAGTCCCCTTCGGGGACTCCCAGTTGTTCCTCGCAGAGCGGCGCGAGATAGCGGAAGACACCGACGAAGAGCCCGGCGTGGATGAACTGGGTCAGGAAGGCCGGGGGCTCGGTCAGCAGGATGTCCCGCACGTCGTCGGGCATGGAGGCGTGCTCCGCCACGGGTTCCGCGCTGACGTTGACGTCGTCCACGAAGTCCTTGACCGCGAGGCGTACGGGGACGTCCTTCTCGTCGAAGACGACGATGGCGTTCTCGCCGTGCGGGGAGAAGACCGTTCCGTAGCGGTACAGGAACTGCAGGAGGGGCGGGAGCAGCGCGGCGAACAGGTGCGTCAGCCAGGTGGTGGGCGTCATGCCGGAGCGGTCGACTAGCTCGGCCACGAAGGCGCGGCCCTGTGGATCGGTGTGCAGCAGCGCGGCGAGGGTGCGGGCGCGCTCCCCCGGCGCGAGGTGGCGCGTCAGGGGCTCGCGCCAGATCGCGCCCAACAGTTCCTTGTACTGGTAGGGAACTTCCGGCAGCGAGTCGTACACCGGGTGCTCGACGGCCACGGACGCGACCTCTCCGAGGAGGATCACCCGGCACTCGTCCCGCAGGAAGGGGTCGCTGTCGCGCAGGGCCCGCACCCAGGAGGTGACGGCGGCCGCGGCGAGCGTGCGCTCGGTGGGCAGACCCCGCCAGACCAAGGTGTTGAGGACCGAGAGCGGCAGCTTGACCGTGTGACGCTCGGGGCGGGTGGTGTTCAAGAAGGTCCGGATGGACTGCTGGGGCAGACGCAGATCACCGTCCGAGGGCAGCGGAACGATCATTCCGGCGGCCACGGACGGTGCGAAGAGGGGCAGCACGACGTCGTCCCACTGCCAGGGGTGCACCGGCAGGTACAGGTACTCCCGCGGTTCGAGACCGCGTGCGCGAAGTATGGCCTCGTACGTCTCCCTGGTGGCGGGGTCGAGCTCCCCGGCGTACAGGTCGTCCGGGGCGGCCAGGCCCGGAACGCCCCGGTAGGTGGCGATGGCCGTGTGCACGGCGATCCAGGGGATGGCGGTGGGGGTACGGGCCTCGGGGGCCCACTGCCGCGCATCCGTCGCGGAGAAGCCGATGCGGCCCTTGTTGAGGACGAGCCAGGGGTGGCCGGTCTGGTGGCCTTCGAGTTCCGCGTAGCCGAGGTCGGCGAGCTGTCCCGCGGTCAGGGCGCCGTGGTCGAGCCGGGTGTCGGCGCTCAGGGTCACCGTCAGTTCGCGGATGAGGTGGCCGAGGGTGGCGCCGTCGAGTTCGAGGGTGCGGCGGGCCGCGGTGAGGAAGCGCAGCGGGTCGGTACAGGGGCGTGGGTGGCCGTCGGTGTCGGTGAGGGTCAGGCTCTCCGGTTCCACGCGCCAGCTTCCGTACGAGGCGCGACGGGCACGGAAGGTGAGGCGGGGGCGGGGGCCTCCCGGCGCTGCGGGCTCGTCGAGGAGGACGGTGTAGGTGGCGGCGACGAGGCCTTCGTGCGCGGCGGCGTCGGCGACTCCCTCCCCTTCCTCCGTCTCCTCCTCTACCGCTTCTTCTTCCTCCTCCTCTACCGCTTCTTCCTCCTCCTCTACCGCGCCTGCGCCCTCGTCCCCGGCCGTGTACGCGCCCTCCCCCTTCTGCGCGTCGGCGCTCCGTGCCTCGATCACGGCAGCGGCTCTCTCCTGCCCCGGGGCGGCGCCCCGTACGACGCGTACCGGCCGCAGGATTTCTTCGTACGCGAACTCACCGACGATCTTGGCGAGAAGTCGGCGGCCTGCCGCCTCCCAGCGTTCGCCGGTCAGCTCGGGCGGGTCGTAGAGGTCGAAGGGGCCGCGCGATGTCGCGGGATCGGAAGGATTCGGCACGGGGACTCCTCGGGGAGGGAACCGGATCGGGTGGAGCGGTGTGCTGGAGGTGTGTCGGGCGAGGGTCAGAGCACGGCGCGCAGGGCTCTGTCGCGGATCATGAGCGCCGCGCGCTTGTCGGGCAGATCCACCTCGGCGGCGAAGCGGAAACCGCCGCTGAGGAAGGCGGAGACGGAGGGAGTGTTGCGCAGGTCGGGCTCCGCCACGACCCGTGCGCAGGACGGCCGGTGGTCGAGTACGAGATCGGCTGTCGCCCGCAGCAGGGTGCTGCCGAGGCCGCGGCCGCGGTCGGACACCTGCCCGACGAGGAGGTGGATCCCGGTGTCGTGGGGGCGTGCGGGGTAGTGGCGGGCCAGTGGGTCCAGGTCGGCGCGGTAGATCTCCCAGTAGCTCATGGGGGTGCCGTCCAGGACGCCGAGGCAGGGGACGCTGCGGCCGTCGCCTTCGAGCTGGGGCAGCAGATGTGCCTCGGTGACGGAAGCGGGGCCCGCCAGTTCCCAGAAAGCCGCCACGGCGGGGTCGTTCATCCACCGGCTGATGAGGCGGAGGTCGCGTTCGAGGCGGACGGGTACGAGCTGGAAGACACCCGGGCCGGTGGTGACCGGGCCCCAGGTGGCGATGTGGTCGAGCAGGGCGCCGCGCACCGGGTCGGCCGTGGCTGCGGGTGCGGGTGCGGGTGCGGGTGCCGCCGCGCGGCCGAGGGGTGGGGGGTCCTCGGGGTTTTCGAGGGCTTCCGTGGTTCCGGGAGATCCGGGAACGGCGGGAGCTCCGTGGGTGAGGAGCGAGGTGTGTTCACCGCTGTCGGTGATGAGCGCGACGAGTTCGTCGGGCAACCGCAGATCCAGGGTGTCTTCGCCGTCCGTGGCGGCCGCGGTGGCGGGCTCGGTTCCGGCGTCGGTGCTCGCGGTGCTCGCGTCGGTTCTCGCGTCGGGGGGAGGCACGACGTCGCTCCTCTCGGAGGTGGGGATGCGGCAGGGGTGGGCCTGGTCCTCAGGAAGGGGTCATGGTCATCGGCGGGGGAAGGGGGCGCTGCTGCCAGTGGCGCAAAGAAGGGGGTGTGCGCCGCCGCGGGGAGCGGGGGCGCAGGTGCTGGACGCGGTGTGATGGGGGGTCATGCGTGCAGGGGGTTGGGGATGGTGACGTAGACGGATTGGGTGTCGACGGGGCCGACGAGTTCGTCGAGGCCGTGGAGCCGGGTCAGCAGGTTGGCCTTGCATCGCAGCACGGGTGAGTCGAGCAGCCGCGCGGGGAGGGGGGTGCGGAGCCGGTCGGGTCCCGAGGCGGTGTCTCTGAGGAAGCGGCGGAACGCGGCGAGCAGGATGCGTTCGTCGGCGAGGCGTTCCGCGCCGAGCGCTCCGACGAGGCCGAGCACGTTGTTGATGCCGAGGTAGTAGGCGAAGCGTTCGTCGGTGACCGCGTCGGAGACGAAGGTGTCGCTGACCTGTCCGATGCCGGGGAGCCGTTTGTCGAGCTCGCCGCGGCGGGACTCACGGAAGTAGTAGCCCTGGTTGTCGCGGTAACGGCCGCCGGTGGGCCAGCCGTCGGGGTCGAGCAGCAGGAGGGTGTTCTGCTGGTGGGCCTCCAGGGCGACGCCTGCTTCGCTGTCCAGCCAGAGTACGGGGCGTACGACGCTCTGGAGGTAGCGCAGGAACCACTCCGTGGCGACGGCTCCGCGGGGGCGGCCGGTCCGGCCGGCGAGCCTGGTGATGATCGCGGCGAGCCGGGAGCGCGTGGGCGTCCGGTCGTGCCCGGTGGCGTGGGGGTCGGGCCTGGGCGAGACGAGGCCCGCGACGCAGGTGGCGTCGTCGTCGGGGCGGAACGGGTTGTGCCGGATCATCACGTCGCAGCCGGTGACTGCTTCGCCGTCGGGTCCGGTGACGGCGAGCCAGGCCGGGTCGCGCACCACGTCGAAGCCGGGGTGGGCGGCTTGCCATTGTTCGGCGAGGCCGCTGCGGAGCAGCCGGTGGACCTCGACGCCGCGGTGGAGTTCCTTGCGGAGGTTCTCACGGCGGGAGTTGGTGATGCGCAGGGCGAGCGACAGCTTCAGCATCGCGGGGGTGCCGGAGCGGTAGACGGTGCGTACGGAGGAGGTGGGGTGCCAGGGGTCCCCGTGGGGTCCGAGGTCCTTGAGGAGACCGGCGTCCAGGAGGGCGGCGGTTTCGGGGCGGTGGCGGAGTTCCCGGATCTGCCAGGGGTGCGCGGGCAGGGCCGCGTGTCCGTCCGGCAGGGTCAGGTCGGGGCCGGCCAGGCGGGCCGTGAGCCGGTCGGCCGGGATGGTGCGGCCGCGTTCGGTCCAGGCCGAGTCCATGACGAGCACCGAGGGGTGGACGGCGAGCCAGTGCAGGGGGAAGGCGCCGCGCAGCTCGGGTGAGTAGAGCCGCGATTCGCTGTCGGAGAGGCCTTCGCGGCTCTTCGGGGTCGGGTGCAGGGGGTGGCCGAGGAGCAGGGACTGTTCGGCGGCGAGGAAGCGGTCGGGGGTGTCCGCGGGGTGGTTGCGGCGGTCGCTGATGAAGTCGGCGGTGCGGCGGACGGAGTCGGCGACGCGGGCGACGAGGTCGGCGCCGTCGGTGGCTTCGTGGGTGGTGGGGGTGGTGGGGGCGGCCCTGGTCCGGGACGCGCCCCGCACGGCGACGTTGGCTTCAGTCCTGTCGGCCTCGGTCCCGTTGGCCTCGACCTCGTCGGGATCGGTTCCGTCGGGCTCGTACCCCTCGGGATCGGTTCCGTCGGGCTCTGGCCCGTCGGGCTCGATCGCGTGGGACTCGGCCGGGTGGGACTCGGCCAGGCGGGACTCGGCCGGGTGGGGCACCGTCGTGTGGGCTGTTTCCCGGCTGAGGAGGGCGGCGACGGTTACGGCGTCGGCGGGAGGTGCGGTGTTGGGGCCGTCCTCCAGGTAGGGCAGGCCGAAGCGGTGCCAGCCGGTCGGGGACCAGTAGTCCACGGGGACGAGGAGGGCGGTGCCGCTGCTTTCGAGGGGGACGCGCAGGGCGCCCTGCTCCGGTGCGGCGATGCCCTTCTCCCGTACCCAGCAGCGCAGCAGGTTCTCGACGGCCGCGGCCTGTGCGGCCGTGTGCGGGTCGGGGTGGTCGAGGAGGTCGCGGTGGTCGGCCGTGCTGGGGCGCGGGACCCCGGCCTCCAGGCTGCGGCTCTTCTGCCGTGGGACCGTGCGGGGCTCCGCGGTTCCCGGGGCCTGGGAGGGCTGCGGAGCTTGTGAGGGCTTCGGGGATTGCGTGCCGCGCGCTCCCGATGGGTTGGGCGGGGGACAGCCGTCGGATGCGGGGGTGGCGTTCAAGAGGGTTCCTTGGGTGGTGATCGGGCTCCGTGGCGACGGGCGGCGACTGAGGACAGAGGAACGAGGACCGGCGGACCGCCGGGACAAGGACCGGCGGGACAAGGACCGGCGGGACAAGGACCGGCGGGAGGACCGGCGGGACGGGAACAGCTGGGGCCGGAACGTGTGGGGAGGGCACGCGGCGGGAGGACGCGTACAGAGGACGGATGCGGATGCGGATACAGGTACGGATGCAGGTGCGGATGCGGATGCAGGTGCCGGTACGGATGCAGGTGCGGGTGCGGGTACAGATCCGCTCGGCTGCTGTCCGCCTTGGTCGGGGATCTTGGTCAGGGACCGTGCACGGGAGTGGTCATGAGGTGTTCCGGGTGTCGCGGCCAGAGGGGTTCCGGGTGGGGTGACCTGCGGGGTCGCGGTGGTGGGAACGCTCTGCCGCGGCGAGTGCGTCGGCGAGACGGTCGAGTACCGCGTCCGCTTGTTCATCGGTGATGGTGAGGGGAGGCAGCAGGCGCACGACGCTGGAGTGCCGTCCGCCGAGCTCGACGATGAGCCCGCGGCGCAGGCACTCGTGCTGTACGGCGGCAGCCAGTTCAGGGGCCGGTGGATGCGGGCGGGTGTCGGGTAGGCCGTGCGCGGCCGGGTCGTCCTGGCCCGGCCCCGGGCCCGACCGCGTCGCGGAGGTCGACGCGGCAGCGGACTGCCGGTCCGGCCCGGCGGACGGGCGACCGTATGCGGAAGCGTCGTGCTCACCCCCCAACTGTCCCGCCAACTCTGCCCTGGAAGAGCCCGTTTGACCGCGATTCGGGTCGACGAGTTCGACTCCGAGCATCAGGCCCCGTCCCCGGACATCACCGACACAGGGGTGGTGGGCGGCCAGGGACCGCAGGCCGGTGAGCATGCGGGCGCCGAGTTCCGCGGCGCGCTCGGCGAGGCGGTTCTCCCGTACGTGTGCGAGTGTCGCGGCGCCTGCGGCCATGGCGAGCTGGTTGCCGCGGAAGGTGCCCGCGTGGGCGCCGGGGGGCCAGACGTCGAGGTCGTCGCGGTAGACGACGACGGCGAGGGGCAGGCTGCCGCCGATCGCCTTGGACAGGACGAGCACGTCGGGGACGATGCCGCTGTGGTCGACGGCCCAGAAGGCGCCGGTCCGGCCGACACCGGTCTGCACCTCGTCGGCGATGAGGGGGATCTCCCGGGCCGCGGTGATCTCGCGCATCCGGCGGAGCCAGGCGTCCGGGGCGGGCAGGACGCCGCCCTCGCCCTGTACGGGTTCGAGGATCATGGCGGCGGGCGCGGGGACGCCGGACTTGGTGTCGTCGAGGAGGTTCTCGGTCCAGCGGGCGGCGAGTTCGGCGCCGCGCGGGCCGCCGACGCCGAAGGGGCACCGGTAGTCCTGCGGGTAGGGCAGCCGCGTGACGCGTCCGTCCCGTGCGCCGCCGGAGGCTTCGAGGGCGCCCGCGGTCATGCCGTGGTAGGCGCCGGTGAAGGAGAGCAGCCCGTCCCGTCCGGTGGCGGTGCGGACCAGCTTCAGGGCGGCCTCGACCGCGTCGGTGCCCGCGGGGCCGCAGAACTGGACGCGTGCCCGGTCGGCGAGGGCGGGCGGGAGCGTGCGGAACAGCTCGGTGGTGAAGGCGTCCTTGACGGGGGTGGCGAGGTCGAGGACGTGCAGGGGCGCCCCGGAGTCGAGGACGCCCCGGATGGCTTCGAGCACGACGGGGTGGTTGTGGCCGAGGGCCAGGGTGCCCGCGCCGGAGAGGCAGTCCAGGTAGCGGCGGCCGTCGGCGCCCTCGATGGTCATTCCGCGGGCACGGACGGGCACGATGGGCAGGGCGCGCGCATAGGTGCGCGCGGCGGACTCGCGCGCCGACTGCCGGCGCAGGATGCCCTCGTGCGCCGGCGGCGCGACGGAGGGAGCGGCGGGGCTCGCGGGAGCAGCGGCGTCCCCAGACGCGATGGCGTCCGCAGGCGCGGTGGCATCCCCAGACGCGATGGCGCCCGCAGGCGCGGTGGCGCCCCCAGACGCAATGGCCTCCGCAGGCGCAGTGGCGCCCCCAGACGCAATGGCCACCGCAGGGACAGTGGCGCTCACCACACCCCCGGAGTCCGCGGGCACCGCCTCGGGAGCAGGCTCGATCACGGCCACGGCTGTTGGTCCTCCCGCTGGGACTTGGCGGACTTGGCACGGCCCGGCCGCATGCGGGCGGGCGCGCGAGCGAGTTGACGCGGGGGCTGAACGCGTGCGGCGTGTCCCCCGTACGTACCAACGACGGCGTACGCGCGGGATCACGGGTGTACGGAAGATCCTTGCCGTGACGGAACCGTTGCTGTTCCGTGGGCCGTCCCCAACGGCACCGGCATAGTGTGGGGTGCCGTTCATCAGGACTGAGGTGTTCCGCACCGCGGGCCCCGGGCGTTCAGGAAGACGGACGACCGGGGCCCGAAAGCACGGGCATCGGGGCGCTCCGCACCAGGAGATCCGCGATGGCCGACGTCGTACGGCATGGCATATGGCGTACGACGCGACGATGTACGGCATTTGGAACGATATCGAGGCCCAGGGGGATTCTCACCATGCGACCCATACGTCCGCTCTTCACCTCTCGTCGCGGGAGGAGCGCACGCGGCAGGACGTCCCCCGTGGCCGCCGCCGTCGCGCTCGGCGCGGCACTCGTCCTGACCGCGACGGCCTGCGGTCCGGGCGACGACAACACGGACGACTCCTCCGCCTCGCAGCCGGGCGACGACGACGGCAAGTTCAAGATTCCGGGCGACATCCAGGACCGGCTCAAGGAGCACGGCATCGACCTGGACAAGTGGCGGAACGGCGCCTGGAAGAACTGGGACAAGGACGACTGGCTGCGCGAGGCGGAGGACTTCGTCAACCCGGTCATCGAGGGCCTGTGGGACCCGGACCGCATGCGTGACGCGGACAAGAACCCGGATCGCGGCGTCGACGAGTCCGACATCTCCGGCGACCAGGGCGTCACGGACCCGACTCCGGAGCCCGTCGAGGCCGCGGCCCTGAAGACGCCGTACCACGACCAGGTTCCCGAGGCCGGAAAGCTCTTCTTCGACGGCCCCGAGGGCTCGATGGTCTGCTCGGCGACGGTCGTGAAGGACCCGAAGAACCCGGGTAAGTCCAACATGGTGTGGACCGCGGGCCACTGCGTGCACGCGGGCGCCAAGGGCGGCTGGTACCGCAACATCGCCTTCGTCCCCTCGTACAACGACAGCGGCAGGCCCACCGCCGAGCTGCAGGGCGCGCCCAAGGAAGAGGTCGCTCCGTACGGCGTCTGGTGGGGCGACTGGGCGCAGACGTCCGACCAGTGGATCGAGCAGGGCGGCCCGACGGGCGGCAAGGGTGCCCCGTACGACTTCGCGGTGATCCATGTGACGCCGGAGAAGGGCAGCGAGGGCAAGTCCCTGGAGGAGACCGTGGGCGCGGCCATGCCGGTGGAGTTCAACGCTCCCGCGGTGCCGCAGATCAAGGACATGACGGCGACCGGCTACCCCGCCGCCCCGCCGTTCGACGGCCAGAAGCAGTTCCAGTGCGCGGACAAGCCGGGCCGGCTCTCCATCAGCGAGCCCGACCCGACGATGTACCGCATCGGCTGCACCATGACCGGCGGATCGTCCGGCGGCGGCTGGGTCGCCGCGGGCCAGGACGGGGAGCCCGCGCTGGTGTCCAACACCTCCATCGGCCCGGTGACGGCGGGCTGGCTCGCCGGTCCGCGCCTCGGCGCCGAGGCCAAGGGCATCTACAACGCGGTCAGCAAGAAGTTCGCGGGGCGGTAGCACCCGGTATGCGCACGCGCCGCGTACGCATACCGCGCCGCGTACGCATGCCGCGGCGGGGCGGGGCGGCGAAACCTTCACCGTCCCGCCGCCGTTCGTCCCCGATTCCACAGGCATAGTGGGTGCTCACGTCGGACGAAGCGGCGGACGCCTCGCCCACGCCTGACGCGCACATGGCAAATACCAGTTCTCAACGGGGGTAACAACTCCATGCGTTCCATTCGTGCGCCCTTTGCGCGCAGCGGCCGTCGTGCCGTCCTCGCCGCGACCGGGCTCGCCGCCGCTCTGGCACTCACCGCCACGGCCTGCGGCCCGAGCGACGACAAGGCGAGCGACAAGGCGGACTCCGGCTCGGCGCAGGACGCGGACAAGGGTTCCGACTCCGGCTCCGACTCGGGTGGCGGCCTCACCGGTGACCTCGCCGACCGGCTGAAGAAGCACGGCATCGACCCGGACAAGTGGAAGGACGGTGCCTGGAAGGACTGGAGCAAGGACGACTGGCTGCGCGAGGCCAAGGACTTCGTCAACCCGGTCATAGACGGGCTCTGGAAGCCGGAGCGGATGCAGAAGGCGAAGGACCCGAACAAGACGATCGCGGCGAAGGACGCGACCGCCGATCAGGGCGCGACCGATCCCGAGCCGTCGCCGGTCCGGGCCAAGCCCGAGAAGACGCCGTACCACGAGAACGCCGCCCCGGTCGGCAAGATCTTCTTCGACTCCCCCAAGGGCTCGATGGTCTGCTCCGGCACGGTCGTGAAGGACCCGCGCAACCCGGGCAGGTCCAATCTCGTGTGGACGGCGGGCCACTGCGTGCACGCCGGCGCGCAGGGCGGCTGGTACCGCAACATCACCTTCGTGCCGTCCTACAACGACCTCGGCAAGTCCGAGGCGGCGCTGAGCAACGCGGCGCCGCAGGAGATCGCCCCGTACGGCCAGTGGTGGGCGGACTGGGTCTCCACCTCCGGCGAGTGGATCGACCAGGGTGCCGCTTCGGGCGGTGCGGGCGCTCCGTACGACTACGCCGTGATGCACGTGAAGCCGCAGGAGGGCAGCAAGTCCCTCGAGGAGACCGTGGGCAACGCGCTGGATGTCGACTTCTCGACTCCTTCGGCGCAGAGCGTGAGCTCCATGGGCGCGTGGGGCTACCCGGCAGCGCCGCCGTACGACGGCCTGATGATGCACAAGTGCATCGACAAGCCGGGCCGGCTTTCGCTGGACCCGGCGACGCCGACGATGTACCGCATCGGCTGCACCATGACCGGTGGTTCGTCCGGCGGCGGCTGGTTCCGGGTCGTGGGCGACAAGACCCGGCTCGTGTCCAACACGTCGATCGGCCCGGCCGGGAACACCTGGCTGGCCGGCCCGCAGCTGGGCACCGGGGCGAAGCAGGTCTTCGACATGATGAGCGAGAAGTACGGGTCGCAGTGACCCCGGGCCGCACCGGCCGGGCGCGCTGAACAGGCCGAGCACAGACGCACATGGTGAAGGCCCCGCCCCCTCGCGAGGGGGCGGGGCCTTCACCATGTGCGCGTGCCCGCGTCAGCAGGCCGTGCCGCCGCGGTGAGCGGGGCCTGCGGTCAGTGAGCGGGGCCCGCGGTCAGTGAACGCGGCCCGCGGTCAGTGAACGCGGCCCGCGGTCAGTGCGCCGCGGGAACGAACGGCGCGAGCTCCGCCGCCAGTTCTTCGTGCACCCTGGCCTTGAGCAGCGTGCCCTCGGCGGTGTGCTCCTCGGAGAGCACTTCGCCGTCGGCGTGCGCGCGGGACACGAGCTTGCCGTGGGTGTACGGCACGAGGGCCTCGATCTCGACCTCGGGGCGCGGCAGCTCCGCGTCGATGAGGGCGAGCAGTTCCTCGATGCCGGCGCCGGTGCGCGCGGACACGACGATCGCGTGCTTCTGCGTGCGCAGCAGCCGCTGGACGACGAGCGGGTCGGCCGCGTCCGCCTTGTTGATCACCACGATCTCGGGCACGTCCGTGGCGCCCACGTCGCGGATGACCTCGCGCACGGCTGCCAACTGCTCCTCCGGCGCGGGGTGCGAGCCGTCCACGACGTGCAGGATGAGGTCGGACTCGCCGACTTCCTCCATGGTGGAACGGAACGCCTCCACGAGGTGGTGCGGCAGGTGCCGGACGAAGCCGACCGTGTCGGCCAGGGTGTACAGCCGGCCGCTCGGGGTCTCCGCCCTGCGGACCGTCGGGTCGAGGGTGGCGAACAGGGCGTTCTCCACCAGCACACCCGCGCCGGTGAGGCGGTTGAGCAGGGAGGACTTGCCCGCGTTCGTATATCCGGCGATGGCGACCGAAGGCACCTTGTTGCGCTTGCGCTCCTGGCGCTTGATCTCGCGGCCGGTCTTCATCTCCGCGATCTCCCGGCGCATCTTCGCCATCTTCTCGCGAATCCGTCGCCGGTCGGTCTCGATCTTGGTCTCACCGGGACCACGCGTGGCCATGCCGCCACCGCCGCCGCCACCCATCTGCCGGGAGAGCGACTGGCCCCAGCCGCGGAGCCTCGGCAGCATGTACTGCATCTGCGCGAGGGCCACCTGCGCCTTGCCCTCTCGGGACTTGGCGTGCTGGGCGAAGATGTCGAGGATCAGGGCGGTCCTGTCGACCACCTTGACCTTGACGACGTCCTCGAGGTGGATGAGCTGGCCGGGGCTCAGCTCACCGTCGCACACGACGGTGTCGGCGCCCGTCTCGAGCACGATGTCGCGCAGCTCCAGGGCCTTGCCGGAGCCGATGTACGTGGCCGGGTCCGGCTTGTCGCGGCGCTGGATGACTCCGTCGAGGACGTGCGCGCCCGCGGTCTCCGCGAGTGCGGCCAGCTCGGCGAGGGAGTTCTCCGCGTCGTCGACCGTCCCGGAGGTCCAGACGCCGACGAGCACGACGCGCTCCAGGCGGAGCTGTCGGTACTCGACCTCGGTGACGTCCTCGAGTTCGGTGGAGAGGCCCGCCACGCGGCGCAGGGCCGCGCGCTCGGAGCGGTCGAGCTGATCGCCGTCCCGCGCTCCGTCGATCTCGTGGCTCCAGGCGACGTCCTCTTCCATCAGGGCATCGGCCCGAAGACCTTCGGGGTAGTTCTGCGCGAAGCTCTGTGCGTCCTGGGAAGGGGAAGAAGAGGAGGTCATTGGGTCCTTTACGTCGATGGGAAGTCGATGGGAATCCGTCACGGAGTGCGCGAGCGAGCGTCTGCCGCCCTGTCGCACCGAGCACACCGTCGCGATGTGCGTCGCCTGTGCCACAGCGCCACCCGTCATGTCCGACAACGCTCACGACCCCCCGGAGATTCCCGGGACCAGCCGGAACCGTCCCTGAGATGTCCCCGAGGGGATCTCCCGGACGGGCCGCGCCGTCGACCTGACGATGGTCGCACGGTACGGCCCGTCTCGTCACCTGAGTATTTTCCTCGTGTGTGCCTGGTTCCCCGTGGGCCTGTTCCGTCTCAGGTGTCCGTCTGAGGTGTGCGTCTCAGGTGTCCGTCTGGGATGTCCGACTCGGGTGTCCGACTCGGGTGCCCGACTCAGGTGCCTACTTCTTCGCGGGTGCCGACTTCGCGTCCGGTCCCGTCGTGGTCCAGTCCGGGTGCCCCGGCATCGGCGGTGTCTTCTTGCCGTACAGCCAGCCGTCGAAGAACCCGGTCAGGTCGCGTCCTGCGATGTCGGACGCGAGGCGGACGAAGTCGGCCGTCGTCGCGTTCCCGTCGCGGTAGGTGTGGACCCAGGCCCGCTCCACCGCCTGGAAGGCGGGCCGTCCGATCTCCTGGCGCAGGGCGTACAGCACGAGGGCGCTGCCGTCGTACACGACCGGCCGGAAGATGCTGATCTTCTGGCCGGGCCTGGGGCCCTTGGGCGCGGCAGGCGGCCCGCCGGACGCACGCCAGCGGTCGGAGAGCCGGTAGGCGTAGCGCATGCGCTTCTCCATGGGCTGGCGCGCCTTCTCCTCCGCGTACAGGGCCTCGTACCAGGTGGCGTGCCCCTCGTTCAGCCACAGGTCGGACCAGGTGCCCGGACTGACGCTGTCACCGAACCACTGGTGTGCCAGCTCGTGCACCATGATCGCTTCGACGTACCACTCGGGCAGCTCCGGCCGTGTGAACAGCTCCCGCTCGAAGAGCGACAGCGTCTGCGTCTCCAGCTCGAAGCCGGTCCTGGCGTCGGCGACGAGGACACCGTACGTCTCGAACGGGTAGCGGCCGACCTTGTCCTCCATCCAGGAGATCTGGCCGGGTGTCTTCTTGAGCCAGGGCTCCAGGACCTTGCGGTCCTTCGTCGGCACGACGTCGCGCAGGGGCAGCCTGCCGGGACCGGTGCGGTGCAGCACGGTGGAGCGGCCGATGGACACCTGGGCCAGCTCGGTGGCCATGGGGTGGTGGGTGCGGTACGCCCAGGTGGTCGTGTCGGCGCGGCGTGCCTTGGCCAGGGGCAGGCCGTTGGCGACGGCGGTGAGTCCCTTGGGCGTGGTGACGCGGAAGGTGAACTGCGCCTTGTCCGCGGGGTGGTCGTTGCACGGGAAAACGTGGTGCGCGACGTCGGCCTGGTTGGCCATGGCGAGGCCGTCGCTCGTGCGCACCCAGCCGCCCGCGCCCTTGGGGGACACCGGGTCGCTGGTGTGCCGCACGGTGATCCGCAGCCGCTCGCCCGGCTGCACGGGCGCGTGCGGCGTGACGACCAGGTCCTCGCCTGCGGTGGTGAAGTCGGCGCGGGCGCCGTTCACGTCGACGGACCGGACCTTGCCGTGCGTGAAGTCGAGGTTGACGCGCTCCAGCGGCGCCGTCACGGTGGCGTCGATCTTCGTGATCGCGTCCAGGGGCTTGCTGTTGTCGCCCCGGTAGGTGAAGGCGATGTCGTACGACGTCACGTCGTACCCGGGGTTGCCCAGGTGCGGGAAGAGGCGGTCGCCGATGCCGAGCGGCGCGGCCGGCTGGGGGGCGCTCGCGGCGAGCAGGGCGGCGGAGGTGGCGGTGGCGAGCACGCCGAGCGCGATGCGGACGGCCTTCGGCCGGGACCGGGAGGTCTTCGGGCGGGGCGCCTTGGTGCGGGTGGTGAGGAGCATGAAACACCGCTATCAGCGCGTGCCTTCCCCATCGGGACGGCACGCGCCGGGCCCACCCGAACGAGTCGGCAAGGGGTGGTGCGGGCCTGCGGGAGGGTGCGGCCGGCGCGCCGTCGGCGCTCTTCGTGGGGGGGGCCGACTGTCTCCGTGGCGGGGCGGCACCCCAGGGAGCGGGCCTCTCCGTAGCGGGGCGGCACCCTTCGTAGGGAGCGGGCCTCTCCGTAGAGGGCGGCCTCCTCCGTAGCGGAGCGGCACCCCCATATCGGGCGGCCCTCTGAAGCGGGGCGGGACTCTTCGCGGGGAGCGGCGGCCCTCTCCGTAGAGGGCGGTCAGCGCGCGGCCGCCGCCCGGTGCTGGGGCCGTGTCACGTCGTACACGCCCGGTACGTTGCGCATCGCGCGCATCAGGCCCGGCAGGACCCCCGCGTCGGGGAGTTGCAGGGTGTACGTGTGGCGCACGCGCTGCTGGCAGGGCGGTTCGACGGTCGCCGAGATGATGGCGACGCCCTCCAGGGCGATCGCTTCCGTGAGGTCGGCGAGGAGGTGCGGGCGGCCGAACGATTCGGCGATCAGCGTGACCCGGCACTCCGTGGTGTCCCCCCAGCGCACGCCGACCTCCGGGCGCCCCACCTCCGTCATGCGCGCCACCGCGGGACAGCCGACGCGGTGGACGGTGACGACGCCGCCGCGCACCGTGAAGCCGGTGATCTCGTCGGGCGGCACGGGCGTACAACAGCCGGCGAGCCGCACGGTGGCACCCTCCCGGTCGGCGACGACGTCCGCGGTCGCCGGGCGCAGCGCGGCGGACACCTGGGGCCGCTGGGCGGCGGCGGGCACCGTCACTGGAGCGGGGTCGGGGGCCGCCGGGGCGGGCAGGCCGGACGCGGGCGCGGAGTGGGTGCTCAGCCAGCGGCGGATGGCGATTCGGGCGGCGGGCGTGCGGGCGTGGTCGAGCCAGTCCCGCGAGGGCCCGGACGCCGGGTCCTGAGCCATGAGGAGCTGGACGGTGTCGCCGTCCCGCAGGACCGTGCCGAGCGTGGCCAGGCGGCCGTTGACGCGGGCTCCGATGCAGGCGTGGGCGTCCTCGCCGTACTGCGCGTAGGCGGCGTCGACGCAGCTGGCACCGGCGGGCAGGCCGAGTGTGCCGCCGTCGGGGCGGTAGACGGCGATCTCGCGGTCCTGGGCGAGGTCCTCGCGGAGCGTGGACCAGAAGGTGTCGGAGTCGGGGGCGGCCTGTTGCCAGTCCAGGAGGCGGGAGAGCCAGCCGGGACGGGTGGGGTCGGCGCGCTCGCCGTCGGCCGGCTGCTCCTCGGGGGGCGGGGCGTAGGGGTTGCGCAGGGCGACGACGCCCGCTTCCGCGACCTGGTGCATCTGGTGGGTGCGGATGAGGACTTCGGCGACTTCGCCGTCGCCGCGGGCCACGGCCGTGTGCAGCGATTGGTAGAGGTTGAACTTCGGCAGGGCGATGAAGTCCTTGAACTCCGAGACGACCGGCGTGAAGCAGGTGTGGAGCTCGCCGAGGACTCCGTAGCAGTCGGCGTCCTCGTGCACGAGGACCAGGAGGCGGCCGAAGTCGGCCGGGCGGAGCTCGCCGCGTTTGCGGTGTGCGCGGTGGACGGAGACGAAGTGGCGTGGCCGGATGAGGACTTCGGCGGTGATGCCCGCGTCGCGCAGTACGCCGCGTACCTCTTCGGAGATGTCCGCGAGCGGGTCGGACCCGGTCTTCGCCTTGGTCGCGATCAGCTCTTTGACCTCGGCGTACTCCTGCGGGTGGAGGATCGCGAAGACGAGGTCCTCCAGCTCGGTCTTCAGGGCCTGCACGCCGAGCCGTTCGGCGAGCGGGATGAGGACGTCGCGGGTGACCTTGGCGATGCGGGCCTGTTTCTCGGGGCGCATCACACCGAGCGTGCGCATGTTGTGCAGCCGGTCGGCGAGTTTGATCGCCATCACGCGTACGTCGTTGCCGGTGGCCACCAGCATCTTGCGAAACGTTTCGGGCTCGGCGGCGGCTCCGTAGTCCACCTTCTCCAGCTTGGTGACGCCGTCGACCAGATAGCACACGTCGTCGCCGAACTCCGTGCGCACCTGCTCCAGGGTGACGTCGGTGTCCTCGACGGTGTCGTGCAGCAGGGACGCGGTCAACGTCGTGGTCTCCGCGCCGAGTTGGGCGAGGATGAGCGTGACGGCGAGCGGATGTGTGATGTACGGCTCACCGCTCTTGCGCATCTGGCCGCGGTGCGAGGACTCCGCGAGGACGTAGGCGCGGCGCAGGGGCTCAAGGTCCGCGTCCGGGTGGTGGCCGCGGTGGGCTTCGGCCACATGGCCGATGGCGTCCGGGATTCGGTCGCGGGTGGCCGGTCCGAGGAGCGCCGCGCGACCGAGTCTGCGCAGGTCCAGGCGGGGACGGGCGCGCTTTCGCGGGCCCGGGGCCGTCGTGGGGCCGGGCGTCGCTGGGTTCGTCGCCTCCGCACTCATGGGCACCTCCGGCAGCTCCGACCGGCGGTGAACGGACGGCTGCGTGCTCCGTCCGGGCCGGTGCTTGATGCTATCGAGCCCATCACGCGGCACTGACCCGCTCTCGCCGAGCGTGAAACGGATCACCCATTCGAGCGATAGTTCTGTGGAGCGCCGTTTCGACAGGGGCGAGCGTGATTTCGACCAGGGCGCGCGGGTGGGAGCGGGCGCGCGGCCCGCGTTCCCGTGTGCGCCGTGCGGCCGAGCCCGGCACTCAGGCCGACTCTCCCGCCGCGGCCAGCCATCCCGCGTCGATCTCCCCCTCGGCGACGATCACCGCGGGTCCCGTCATCGCGATCTCGCCGTCCGGTGACTCCGTGATCGTCAGTCGGCCGCCGGGCAGGTCGACCGTGTACGTCACCGGGGTGCCGGTCCCCGCCGGGTCCAGGCCGTCCCTGCGGGCCGCCGCGACGGCCACCGCGCACGCGCCCGTGCCGCACGAGCGGGTCTCGCCCGCGCCGCGCTCGTGCACGCGCATGGCGACGTGCCGCGGGCCGCGGTCGACGACGAACTCCACGTTCACACCGTCCGGGTAGGCCGACGCCGGGCTGAAGGGCGGCGGGTCCAGGAGGTCGCCCGCGTGGGCCAGGTCGTCGACGAAGGCGACCGCGTGCGGATTGCCCATGTTCACGTTCCGCGCGGGCCACTGGCGGGTGCCCACGGAGACCGTCACGTCGCCCTCGGGGAGCGCGGCCCTGCCCATGGAGACCGTGACGTCGCCTTCGGGGGCGCCTTCGGCGGCGGGCTTGGCGATGTGCGCGTGCTTCACGCCGCCGCGGGTCGCGACGGGCAGGTCGCCCTCGCCCACGAGGCCCGCGTACTGGAGATAGCGGGCGAAGACGCGCACGCCGTTGCCGCACATCTCGGCGATCGAACCGTCGCCGTTGCGGTAGTCCATGAACCACTCGGCCTCGTCGGCCAGGTGCCGGGCGTCGGGGTGGGCGGCGGAGCGCACTACGTGCAGGACGCCGTCGGCGCCGATTCCCGCGCGGCGGTCGCACAGGGCGGCGACGGTGGCCGGGGACAGCTCGACGGCGTTGTCGGGGTCGGGGACGATCACGAAGTCGTTCTCGGTCCCGTGCCCCTTGAGGAAGGCGATCCGCGTGCTCATTCCTCGATCGTACGGGGTGCGTACGACAAGTCGCCGGGGCGGTCCGCGGAGCTCAGCGGAGCCGGGCCACCCGCCAGACGGCGAGCACCGCTATGAGCGCCACGACCAGTGTGTACGCGGAGACGACCCGCCAGTCGGGACGCCGCCCGGAGCCGCGCTCCGGCAGTCCCGGCCAGGTGTGGCCGACGCGCCGGGCGGCCATCATGCCCCAGCCCGCGGCGCAGGAGCTGATGAGCAGCCCCAGCATGGCCACGACGGCACCGCCGTCGCCGAACTCGAAGGCCAGCGGGAAGGCGAACATCAGGGAGCCGACGGCGGCCAGGATCACGATCGGCGCGAGCTGCCAGATGCGCAGCCTGCGTTGCGGCCGCAGTTCGACCTCGACCTCCGGCTCCGTCGTCAGGCCGTCGTCGGCGGGGCCGTCGTCGGTCACGCCGCCGGACACGGTCCCGGGGCTGTCCGGGCCGTCCGGGCTGAGCGCCCCACCGTGGCGTGCGGTGTGCTGCTCGCCGTCATGTGCGGTGTCACGAGGGCCGGCCTCCATCGCCACGCGCCCTCCCACTCCGGACTCATCTGGTCGATCGATGGTCGATGATGGCACGCCGTCAGGTGCCCCGATGACCGGCTGAGCGTCCCGATGCCATCACGTGATCAGGCTGTGACCGGTCGTCTGATCAACGCCAGTGCGTGCCCATGGAGTTCCCCGCGGTCGGCCGCGGCACCGCTCAGCCAGTGCACGCGCGGATCACGCCGGAACCAGGAGTCCTGTCGGCGGGCGAAGCGCTTGGTGGCGCGCACGGTCTCGGCGCGCGCCTCGTCCTCGGTGCACTCACCGGCGAGCGCCGCGAGCACCTGCTGGTAGCCGAGTGCGCGTGCGGCCGTGCGCCCCTCACGCAGCCCCTGCGCCTCCAGCGTGCGCACCTCGTCCACGAGCCCGGCCTCCCACATGCGGTCCACGCGGGTGGCGATGCGCTCGTCCAGCTCGGGCCGCCCCACGTCGACGCCGATCTGCACGGTGTCGTACACGGACTCGTGTCCGGGCAGGTTGGCGGTGAACGGCTTGCCGGTGATCTCGATGACTTCGAGGGCACGCACGATCCTGCGTCCGTTGCCGGGCAGGATGGCGCGGGCCGCGTCCGGGTCGGCGGCGGCCAGGCGGGCGTGCAGCGCCCCCGGTCCGGCCTGGGCGAGCTCCTCCTCCAGGCGGGCGCGTACGGCGGGGTCGGTGCCGGGGAACTCCAGGTGGTCGACGGCTCCGCGCACGTACAGGCCCGAGCCGCCCACCAGGACGGGCCAGCGGCCCTCCGCGAGCAGCCGGTCGATCTCCGCGCGCGCCAGCTTCTGGTACTCGGCCACGCTCGCCGCCTCGGTGACGTCCCAGATGTCGAGGAGGTGGTGCGGGACGCCCTCGCGCTCGGCGAGCGTCAGCTTGGCGGTGCCGATGTCCATCCCCCGATACAGCTGCATCGAGTCGGCGTTGACGACCTCGCCGCCGAGGCGCTGGGCGAGGTACACACCCAGATCGGACTTTCCGGCCGCTGTCGGCCCGACGACGGCGATGACCCGCGGGGCGGGAGCTGCGCTTTTCACCGCACCAGTCTCGCAAACCACGGGGCAGGTGCCCGAACGAGCTACGTGACGGCACGGCTCCGGGGTCGTTGCCTGTTGCGAGGTTCCGGCCGCCGGTTTCGAGAACCGGTGACCCGGGCGACGCAATCGGACGCACCGGGCGGCGCGGGATTTCGCCCACACGAGTACTATATGGAGTAGATATGGGCGTTTTTGCACGGTTCCGCCGGAAGTCAAAGGGCACCGAGGAGGTCTCGACCGCCGAGGCGACCGCCGACGGCCGGACGGCCGAGCAGGAGGCGGCCGTCAAGCCCTCCGAGCCCTCCGAGGCTGAAGGCGGGGCCGCCGCGGACGACGCCAAGGCGGAGGCGGAGGCAGAGGCGAAGACGGAGAGCGACGCGGGCACCGGCTCCGCGTCCGGATCCGACTCCTCCGGTCCCTCCAGGCCCTCCGCTTCCACCCGTTCCACCGCTTCCACTGGTTCCTCCGGTTCCTCCGGTTCCTCTGTGTCCGACTCGGTCGGGGGATCCGGCTCCCAGGTCGACACCGACGCCGATGTCGACTCCGACCTCGACTCCAAGTCGACGGAAACGGCCGCGGCCGCGGACAAGGGCGGAAGCGGCGGAGGCTCTGAGGGCACCGAGGCCGCCGACGACAGCACCGCCGCCGACGGCGCGGACAACGTGGAGATCCCCAAGCAGCAGTCAGCGCAGGAGGCGGCCGACAACGAGGCCGGTGAGAGCGCCCGCAAGTGAGACACCCGTCAGGAAAGGTGACCCCATGGGCTTCCTGAACCGTCTGAAGGACAAGCTCGCTCCGGCCAAGGGCAAGGCCTCGGAACTCGCGCAACAGCACGGGGACAAGGTCGACCAAGGCCTCGACAAGGCCGCCCAGCTGGTCGACCGGAGGACCAAGGGCAAGTACAGCGACAAGATCCAGACGGGGGCGGGCAAGGCGAAGGACGCCCTGGACCGTTTCGCGGGAGCGGACGACGGCCGCAAGGAGGACGGCGACCGCAAGGACGGGGGCGGTCGCACTCCCCCCGGCGACACTCCGCCGCCGTCGTCACCGACGCCCCCTACGGCTTCCTGAGCACCCTGCACCACCGGCTGACGGCCGTGAAGCGCACTCGGCTTCGCGGCCGTCGGCCTGTGCGGCCTGCGTACGGGGTTACGGGGTTACGGGTTACGGGTTACGAGTTACGGAGTTATGGGGCTACGAAGGGGCTCGCGCGCGGCGCGCGACCGCGTACGCACGCCCCGCGTCCCCCGTGTCCGCCGTGTCCCCCGCGCCGCCCCGGCAGCCCCGACGCCGCCCCGGCGACCGCCGCACCCCGCACGGCCGGGCGGCCTACGACCAGGTCGCCACCAGGTAGCCCACCCCGTACGGCGCGTCGTCGAAGAGCAGCCGGCCGCCCAGACCCGCCCCGCCCGCCGCCCCCGCGAGCACCTGCCAGGGCGCGCGTCCGGCCGCCTTGAGCTGCCCCGCGAGGTCCACGTCCAGTTCCTTGAGCGCCTCGACGTCCGCGGCGGCCAGTGCCCGCGCCACCGCCACGTCGAAACCGGCCGCCCGCTCGTCCAGATAGCCGGGCGCCTTCAGTGTCCGGCAGGCGCTGGCGTCGCCCATCACGAGCAGCGCCACCCGCTTCGCACGCGCGGCGATCTCCTCCCCCACCTGGACGCACCGCTCGGCCGCGAGGGATTCCGCGACGCCGACGCCTTCGAGGGGCGCGGCCGCCCACCTCGTGCGCTCCAGGAGCCACCCCGCGACGGCCAGGGACACCGGGAGCTCACCCGCCGCGTCCGGCTCCCCTTCGGAGCCGTCTCCGGGGCCGTCTTCGAAGCCGTCTCGGGGGCCGTCTTCGGGGCCGCTCTCCCCTTCGGGAGCGTCTTCCCCCTCGGGGGCGCCGACGGCATCCGCGAGTGTCTCCCCCAGACGTACGTCCAGGTCCACACCGAAACCCCGGAACGAACCGCGCGCCCCCTGGGCGTGCGTACCCGCGTCGCCCGCCCCCGCCGGGCCCACGACGACGAGGCGGTCCGGCCTGGACGCCGCGAGCACCGCGATCGCGTCGGAGCACGCGGCCCGCGCGGCGTCCATCTCGGGTGCCGCGCCCGCGGCGACCTCGGGGATCAGCAGGGGCGGGCAGGGGCAGACTGCTGCGGCGACAAGCATGATCCGCAGCGTATCGGGTCCAGTCGCGGGATCTAGTCGCAGCCGCAGCCGCTCCCCGCGGCCACCGGCAGCGGCTGCGGCACGCCCACCTTGGGCAGGCCGAGCAGGACGCCCGCGGGCTTCGCGGCCTCCGCCGCGTTCCGCTTCTCCCAGGCGTCGCCCGCGCGGGTGCGCCGTACGTCGAGGACGGCACCCTCGGCGAGCAGGTGGTGCGGCGCCGCGTATGTGATCTCGACCGTCACCACGTCGCCGGGGCGCACCTCGGTGTCGGGCTTGGTGAAGTGCACCAGGCGGTTGTCGGCGGCACGCCCGGACAGGCGGTGCGTGGCGCCGTCCTTGCGGCCCTCGCCCTCGGCGACCATCAGCTCCAGGGTGCGGCCGACCTGCTTCTTGTTCTCGTCCCAGGAGATCTCCTCCTGGAGGGCCACCAGGCGCTCGTAGCGTGCCTGCACGACCTCCTTGGGGATCTGGTCGTCCATCTCGGCGGCGGGCGTCCCGGGGCGCTTGGAGTACTGGAACGTGAACGCCTGCGCGAAGCGGGCCTCGCGGACCACGTGCAGGGTCTGCTCGAAGTCCTCCTCGGTCTCCCCGGGGAAGCCGACGATGATGTCCGTGGTGATAGCGGCGTGCGGGATGGCCGCGCGCACCTTCTCGATGATCCCCAGGTAGCGCTCCTGGCGGTACGAGCGGCGCATCGCCTTCAGGACGGTGTCCGAGCCCGACTGCAGCGGCATGTGCAGCTGGGGCATCACGTTCGGCGTCTCGGCCATCGCGGCGATCACGTCGTCCGTGAAGTCGCGCGGGTGCGGCGAGGTGAAGCGCACGCGCTCCAGCCCCTCGATGCGCCCGCAGGCGCGCAGCAGCTTGCTGAAGGCCTCGCGGTCGCCGATGTCGGAGCCGTAGGCGTTCACGTTCTGCCCGAGCAGGGTGATCTCCGAGACGCCCTCGGCGACGAGGGCCTCGATCTCGGCGAGGATGTCGCCCGTCCTGCGGTCCTTCTCCTTGCCGCGCAGCGCGGGGACGATACAGAACGTGCAGGTGTTGTTGCAGCCGACGGAGATCGAAACCCAGGCCGCGTACGCGCTCTCACGGCGGGTGGGCAGCGTCGAGGGGAACGCCTCCAGGGACTCGGCGATCTCGACCTGCGCCTCCTCCTGCACGCGGGCGCGCTCCAGGAGGACCGGCAGCTTGCCGATGTTGTGCGTACCGAAGACGACGTCCACCCAGGGCGCCCTCTTCACGATGGTGTCGCGGTCCTTCTGGGCCAGGCAGCCGCCCACGGCGATCTGCATGCCTGGACGCTGTGTCTTCCTGGGGGCGAGGCGGCCGAGGTTTCCGTAGAGGCGGTTGTCGGCGTTCTCCCGTACCGCGCACGTGTTGAAGACGACGACGTCCGCGTCGCCGTCCGAGCCCTCGGGTGCCCGCACGTAACCGGCATCCTCCAAGAGGCCGGAGAGCCGTTCGGAGTCGTGGACGTTCATCTGGCACCCGTAGGTGCGGATCTCGTAGCTTCGCGCAACGGCCACTTCGTCCACTGCTCCGGTCCGGACACTGCTGCTGGTCATCCCTCAAGGGTAAGGGGGCACCCGTGGTGCACCCTCACCCCGTCGGCCGCGCCCTCGTCCGCACCGCGGCTCACACGACTCCGGTCACCGTCACCTTGACCTGTGCGGAGCCGCCCTCACCCGCCTCCTTCAGGACGGCGTCGAGAACGGCCGAGCGCACCGCGCGGGTCACGTCCAGGGCGCGGTGTCCGCGGTTGAGCACCACGTACACCTCGACGTCGAGGCCCCTGGAGCCCTTGTGCCGCCGCACGCGCACCCCGGAGGCCCCGGTCGTGCCCCGGGCCGCTCCGAGACCCACGGAGGAGCGCAGGAGTCCGGCGAGGCCGGGCCGGAGGAAGGCCACGCCCCGGGTCGCGAGGACGGCGGCGCCGACGGTGTCCTCCAGGGTGCGGGGAACCTGCTGGTCCGTCATGGCTGCCGCCCTTCCGTCGCGTCCGCGTCCTCGTCCGCGTCCTCGTCCTCGTCGAGCAGGTCGGTGACCACGACGTCGACCGCCGCAATACGCATGCCGAGCTCGTGGTCCGCTGCCCCGACGACCCGGGCGCGCACCTCGTCCGCGACGAGCTGCAGGTTCCAGGAGAGGCCCACCTGCACTTCGACGCGGACCCTGGCAGGGCCCCGCGGCAGCCGTCCCGGAGGGGGCGCGGACGAGGGCGCCTCCTGGGCGTCGGCCTCGATGCGGCAGCTTCCCGCACGGACCCCCGGCAGGGTGTCGACGGCGGCCCGGAACGTCCGCGCGGCCGCGGCCTCCACGATCCACGCGTCCTCGTCGGCCTCGCCCAGCGGCAGCGTCCGCCCCGGCCGCAGCTCCAGGCGCACCACGTCCATGACGCGGTCGGCGAGCGCGGCGGTGTCCCACGGCGGTACCCGCGGCTCGTCGTCGCGTGCCCGCGCGACGACACCCTCCAGGGCCCGCAGGGCCCGGAGCGCCTCGCCGCAGTGCGGGCACTCGGCCGTGTGCGGGTCCTGCCCGCCCGTCTCCGCCAGCTCCCAGACCTGTGCGAGCCGACGGCCGCACGGCAGGAGCTCCTCTTCGGAGGGGCCGTCGAACGATGTGCCGTCCGGTGCCCCGCTCTCGTTCATCGCCATCCGGCCATCGCCTCCGTCAGATAGCGCCGGGCCCTGAAGACACGGCCGCGGACCGCCTCCTGGCTGATGCCGACCGTCTCGGCAATGGACTCGTAGGGCACCCCGTCCAGCTCCCGCAGGACCCAGCACACCCGCTGCTCCGGAGAGAGCCCTTCTATCGCCCGCGACAGGTCGGCGACGGCCGCGTGGGCCTCCGCCGCGCGCGGCGGCGACACCTGGTGCTCGGGCGCCTGCGGTTCCGGAACGCTGTCCAGGGCCGTCACCGGCTGCCGCGAGCGCAGCACGTTGAGGCAGCGGTTGGTGACGATCCGGTGCATCCAGGTGCCGAACCGGGCGTCCCCGCGGAACTCCGGAAGCTTGCGCCAGGCGCTCACGAACGACTCCTGTACGGCGTCCTCGGCTTCTGTAGGACTGCCGAGCAGCCGCGTGCCGAGACGCAGTAGGGCAGGTGCATGACGGTGTACGAGCGCCTCGAAGGCCTCTTCGTCACCCTCGGCGGCACGCACCGCCAGCAGCGCGTCCTCGTGCGGCAACGGCGCATCCGCGTCCTCCGGCTCTCTGCCCCGGTCCCCGGGCACACGCGGCTCCTCTCGCTTCGGTCGTGCTCGTACGACACACAACGAGCCGCCCGCGTTATGCGGCGCGGGCACGCTACCCGTCCGCGGAAGAAATTTCCGGGAGGCGCGTAACGGATCCGGGGCATCCGTGTCAGTGGGAGTGAAGGGCTCGGCGAGAGTGCGGCGTCCGCTCCGACGCGCGGCGCCCGTCGGGGGCATACGGAACGCGCGTACGTCCGTACCTCGTACCGGGCATCAACAGAACGCACACGACTAGGAGATGCCGATATGGCGACACAGGAGCTCACCTCGAAGCCGACGACGTCCGGCACCGAGAAGGACATCGCCGGCGGTGCGCGGACCGCTGAGGGAGCCACCACCCTCTCGGGCCGCACCGGCGCCGGGGAGCCGGCGGCCACGCGCGGCAAGACCTCCATCGCGGACGTGGTCGTCGTCAAGATCGCCGGTATGGCGGCGCGGGAGATCCCCGGAGTGCACGACATGGGCGGCGGTCTCTCCCGGACCATCGGCGCGGTGCGCGACCGCGTTCCCGGCGGCCGTCCGAACGTGGGGCGCGGCGTGAAGGTGGAGGTCGGCGAGCGGCAGACGGCGATCGACCTGGACATCGTCGTCGAGTACGGCGTGCCCATCACGGACGTCGCCCACGACGTCCGAGAGAACGTCATCGCGGCCGTGGAGCGCATCACCGGCCTGGAGGTCGTCGAGGTCAACGTAGCCATCAACGACGTGCACCTGCCCGAAGACGACCGGGACTCCACCGCCGAGACCCGCGTGGAGTAGAACCTGCGTGGAGCAGAACCCGCGTGCAGCAGAACCTGCGTGGAGTACCGCCTGCGTGGAGCACAGCCTGCTTGGAGCAGAAGTGGCGCAGAAGCCGCGCGGAGACGAGCCGCGCGCGGGTGGATACGGCCCGAGCGGTGCAGGTCCGCGAGCGCCGGCTGCCCCCGCTGGGCGCCCCCGCAGTTGCCTCCTGGGGCGCCCAGCCTGATTGTCCTTCTCTGCGGTGTGAGGTGAGTGGTGAACAAAGCCCTGGTGGGCCTGTTGGTGGGCATGGCGCTGGGATTCGCCGGCTGGTTCGGCGGATTCGGTGCGTTTCTGCTGGTCGCCGCGCTCGGCGCGGTCGGTTTCGTCCTCGGGCGCCTGGTGGATGACGGCGTCGATGTCCGCGACTTCCTGTCGGGCCGTGACCGCGACCGTGTGCGCGGCCGGGAGCGGCGATGAGCGGTCCCGCGGCGGAGCACGGTCCGGCGCCCGCCGCCGGGCGTGGGGTCGCACCCGCCGCCGAGCGCGGCGCGACCACCGTCGCCGACCGGGCGGTGCGCCGCATCGCGGAACGGGCCGCCACGGGGGCCATGGGGCCGGGTGATGTCCAGGTCGGCCGGGGCTCGGCGGCCGTGCGTGGCCGCCGGGCGCGGGTGGGGGTCACGGTGTCCGTGCCCTATCAGGGTGTGCTGGACGACACCGGCGCACGGGTGCGGTCCCATGTGGCGGACCGCACGGCCCAGTTGACGGGCCTTTCCGTGGACCCGGTGCGGATCCATGTGCGGGAACTGTCCTCTGCCGCTGTCGCACAGCCGTCTGCCGCTGTCGCACGGCCGTCGCCCACAGAGGCGACATCCACCAAGGTGTCCTCCACGGAGCAGCCGTCCGTCGAAGGGCTGTCCACGGAGGCGCCGGTTGCCCACGGTGGTCGACGGCCGTGGTCCGAACGCCGGGTTCCCGTTGCCGTGTTGGTTCTCGCCGCGGCCGCCGCCTCCGGAGTCGTGCTGTACGACGTGGTGGCGGTGCACGCGGCGGGGCAGCCGCCCGCGCGGTGGCGGGTCCGGCTCATGGAGTGGCTGGCCACGCACGGGCCGGAGGCGGGAACGGTGGTGAATCTCGCCGCCGCGGCGGCCGTGTTCGCGCTCGGTGTGTGGCTGCTGTTCCTCGCGATCACCCCGGGGCTGCGGCGCCGCCTGCCGCTCACGCCGCCGCTGCCCGGGGTGCGGGCCGTCCTGGAGCGCGGGGCGGCCGCGGCCCTGTTGCGCGACGCCGTCGCGGAGGTGCCCGGCGTCACGCGGGTCCGGGTGCGGCTCGGCCGCCGCCAGGCCCGCGTACGCGGCGGGGTGGAGTTCGGGGATCCCCTCACCGCCCGCCAGGAGGCCCTCAGGGCGGCCCAGGAGGCACTGGCGGAGATGGGCCTCGCCAGACCGCCCCGGCTGCGCCTGCGGCTGCGTACGGAGCCGCTTTGGCGCGCGCCCGAGACGGCGCGGCGGAAGTCCGGGGCTCCGGAAGAGCAGCGAGTTCCAGAAGAGCATCAGGTTCCGGAAGAGCATCAGGTTCCGGAAGAGCATCAGGTTCCAGACGAGCAGCGGGTTCCAGAAGAGCAGGTCCGGGAAGAGCAGCAGGTCCCGGATGCGCAGCAGCTCCCCGAAGCGCAGCAGGTCCCGAGGAAGACGCCGGGTCCGAAGGACGTGCCGGGCCCGAGAGAGGCTCAGGGTCCGGCGGGAGCGCCGGATCCGACAGCGGCGCAGGACCCGCCGGACCCCAGAGATCCACATGAGCCCCCCGGGAGGAACACCCCCTCATGAGCGCACTTCGTCGAGGCGTGAATCGCGCGACGCTGTTCTGCACCGCGGCGGCGCTCCTGGGCGCGGGCGCGGCGCTGGCCACCACGGCGGACCCCGTCCGCGACCGCCTGCCGTCCGGCTGGCCGCTCCTGAACACCGACCGTGTGTGGCTGGGCGAGCGCACGGTCGACGGCTGGCGCGACCACGGCTGGTGGACGCCCGCGGTCATCGCGGGTCTGTCCCTCGTCCTGCTGCTGTTGCTGCTCTGGGCCGCTCTGGAGCTGCGCTCCGGACGCCTGCGCGTCCTGCAACTGGGGCGGCCCGGCGTGACCCTCGCGGGCCCGGCGCTGGCTGCCGCCATCGCCGAGCGCGTACAGGCCGTCGACGGCGTGGCGAGGGCCCAGGTGCGCCTCGTCGGCCGTCCCCGGCGTCTACGGGTCCGCATCACTCTCGTCCTGGCCCCGGACGGCTCGCCCCGTGCCGCGCTGCGGCAACTGTCCCTTCAGGCGGTGGCGGAGGCCCGTGCGGCCGCCGCCCCGCGGGAGCTGGAGGCGGAGGTGCGGATGAGCGTCCAGACCCACAAGGCACGGCGCATCCGCTGAAAGGGCACGGCGTGTCCGATTGAGCAGCGCGGCGCGGCCGCTGAAGAAGTGCGGCGCATCCGCTGAAATAGTGCGGCGCGCCCGCTGAAAAAGTGCGGCGCATCCGCTGCAAGGGGCATCCGCGCGTACCCCTCAAGCGCGCTTCTCAAGCCCCCCTTGCGGAAGTTGGTGCGGGAGGGACAAGTTCCGGCAGTAGATTGCCTGTTGACGCCCCACCCTCATGACGTCACGCCAGGAGGCGATCACGTGACCGCGAGTCCATCCCCGCAGGGCGAGTCAGGTTCCCCGCAGGGCGAATCGGCTTCCCCGCAGGGCGAATTCGGCTCCCCGCAGGACGCGGCGGCAGCCGTGCGGGACCGGATCAACACCGCGCAGCCGCACACGGCCCGCATCTGGAACTACTGGCTCGGCGGCAAGGACAACTACGCGGTCGACCGCGAGGCGGGCGACAGCATCCGCGAACTGCACCCGGGAATCGGCGACTACGCGCGCGCGGACAGGCTGTTCCTGGGGCGCGCGGTACGGCACCTGGTGGCCGACTGCGGCGTACGTCAGTTCCTCGACATCGGCACGGGCCTGCCGACAGCCGACAACACCCACGAGGTGGCCCAGCGGATCGCCCCGGAGTCACGCATCGTCTACGTGGACAACGATCCGCTGGTACTGACCCACGCCCGCGCCCTGCTGACCAGCGCCCCCGAAGGACGCACGGACTACCTGGACGCCGACATGCGCGATGTCGACTCCGTCCTCGAGCACGCGGCGAAGACGCTGGACTTCAGCCGCCCGGTGGCGCTGATGCTCCTCGGGGTGGTGATCTTCATCGAGGACGACGAGGAGGCGCTCGCACTCGTACGCCGTGTGATGGACGCGCTGCCCCCGGGAAGCCACCTGGTGCTCTCGCACACGATCACCAGCCCGGCGATGCCCGACGTCGACGCGGCCGTGGCCTTCTGGAACGAGCACGGAACTCCCAAGCTCACACAGCGCACCCCCGCGCAGGTCGCCCGCTTCTTCGACGGCCTCACCCTCCTGGAGCCCGGCGTGGTGTCCTGCTCTCGGTGGCGCCCGGACCCGGCCGAGCAGGACCAGCAGGGCGAACCGGACGAGGTGGCCATGTTCGGCGCGGTGGCCCGCAAGGACTGAGCCACAACGAATTCGCTTTCGCCGCGTCCCCGCGACGATCAACAATGCGCGCATGCAGTCCCCCTTGCCGCCCTCGAACGACTCCGCCCCACCGGACGCCCTCCCGGACGCCCCGCCGCACCACAAGTTGCACGCCGACGAACCGGACGTGGACACGCCCCTGGTGCGGAGACTGATCGCCGCGCAGTTTCCGCGGTGGGCCGGCCTGCCGGTCGAGCGGTTTCCCTCGTCCGGCACCGTGAACGCGGTGTTCCGGCTCGGGGACACCATGGCGGTGCGCCTTCCGCGTACTCCCGGGGGCGCCGACGACGTAGCCATGGAGAGCCGCTGGCTGCCGTGGCTCGCCCCGCAGCTCCCGGTGGCCGTCCCGGCCGTGCTCGGCCGTGGTGAGCCCGGTGAGGGCTACCCCTGGGCATGGTCCGTGCACCGCTGGCTCGACGGCGCGAACCCGGTCGCCGGTGAGCTGACCGCGCCGGGCCCCCTGGCCGCGGATCTCGCCGCGTTCCTCGCGGCGTTGCGCCGCGCCGACCCCTCGGACGGGCCGCCCGCCTATCGCGGGGGCCCGCTGGCGGCGGTCGACACCGAGACCCGGAACGCCCTGGCGGAGCTGCGGGAACTCGCCGTCGGCCTCGACCTGGCCGCGGCGACCGCCGTCTGGGACGCGGCCCTGCGCGCCCCCGCCTGGGAAGGACCGCCCGTCTGGGTCCACTCCGACCTCATGCCGGGCAACCTCCTGGTCCGCGCCGGACGCCTCGACGCGGTGATCGACTTCGGCACCGCGGGCGTGGGCGACCCCGCCTGCGACCTGATCGCCGCCTGGAACCTCCTGCCCGCCGGCGTGCGCGCGGAGTTCCGCGCCGGTACGGGCGCCGACGACGCGACATGGGAGCGCGGGCGCGGCTGGGCGCTGTCCATGGCGCTGATCCAGCTCCCGTACTACGCCGTGACGAACCCGGTCATCGCCGCCAACGCCCGCCACGTCATCCGCGAGGTCCTGGCCGACCACGCCCGGCAGGGCTGAGGCGCTGGCCACCGCCAGACACCCGGCACCCCCTCCCGGTCCCGACCCGGCCGCTCCGGACCGGGACCGGCCCTGGTCAGCACCGCGTACGAAGTGGCAGGATCGCGCCCATGCTCGCGGCCCTGCCCCATCTCAGCCGGCGCCGGGCCCTCCAGGTCTCGGCGGCCGGTTTCGTGGTGTGCGGGCTGCTCCTGTGGTGGCTGCTCCCGGTCGGCGAGAGTTCGCCGCAGGGCCGGATGACGTTCAGTACGGGCGTCAAGGGCGCCGTCTACGAGCGGTACGGGAAACTGCTGCGCAACGCGGCGGCCAAGGACATGCCGGACGTCGACATCAAGCTCCTCAACAGTGAGGGGTCGCCGCAGAACGTGGAACGGGTGGCCACCGGCAGGGCCGACTTCACCATCGCGGCGGCCGACGCCGTGGAGGCCTACCGCCTCGACAACGGAGCGGGCGCGGACCGGTTGCAGGGCTGCGCGCGCCTGTACGACGACTACGTACAGCTCGTCGTCCGGGACTCGTCCTCGATCGAGGAGGCGAAGGACCTGCGGGGCAAGCGCGTCGCCGTGGGGCAGCTGCGCTCGGGCGTGCGGCTGATCGCGGGCCGGGTGCTCAAGGCCGCGGGGCTGAACCTGGACAAGGACCTCACGGCCCTGCCCGCGGGCATAGACACCGCCCCCGACATGCTGCGGCACAACGAGATCGACGCGTTCTTCTGGTCCGGCGGGCTGCCCACGACGTCGGTGCGCGAGCTGTCCCAGAGCGTGGACATCCGTTTGGTACCGCTCGGCGACCTGGTCGACGCGCTGCACAAGCAGGGCGGAGCGTCCCGCTACTACCGCGCCGCCGTCATGCCGGCCGACGCCTACCCGCAGGCACGGCAGACCGGGTCCGTGCCGACGCTGGCCGTGGCGAACCTCCTGGTGACCACGGACCGGGCCGACCCCGAACTGACCGCGGGCCTGACCCGTACGGTGATCGACAGCCGGGACCACATCGGCGCGCGCGTGCACGCGGCGCAGCTGGTGGACCTGCGCACCGCGCTGTACACGGATCCGCTCACGCTGCACGAGGGCGCGCGCCGCTACTACCGGTCGGTCAAGCCCTGACCGCGCCCTGAGGCGCTTGGCGGGGTATGCGCACGGTCACCTTCAGGCCGTGCGGCTCATGACGCTCGTACGCCATGCTGCCGCCACCGGCGGCGAGCAGCGCGCGGGAGATCGACAGGCCGAGGCCGGAGCCCTTGACGTTCTGGTGCCGGTTGCTGCGCCAGAAGCGGTCGCCCACCCGGTCGAGTTCGTCGTCCGTGAGGCCGGGGCCGCCGTCGGTGACGACGACGGTCGTCGTCGAGTCGGCGGAAGCGACCCGTACCTGCACCTCCTCTCCTTCCGGTGTGAACTTCAGGGCGTTGTCGATCACCGCGTCCAGGGCGCTGGACAGGGCGACCGGGTCGGCCCAGCCGGTCGTCGCCGGGCACTGCCCGGTGAGCCGGACGCCGCGCTCGTCGGCGAGCGGGCGCCACGCGGCGACCCGCTCGGCCGCCAGCTCACCGATGTCGGTGAGCCGCAGATCCGCCGCCGCGTGTTCCGCGAGCGCCAGGTCGAGCAGGTCGTCGAGGACCTGCGCGAGGCGCTTGCCTTCGGTGCGCACCGAGGCGATCTCCTCGTTCCCCTCGGGCAGTTCGAGGGCGAGGAGCTCGATGCGGAGCAGCAGGGCGGACAGCGGATTGCGCAGTTGGTGCGAGGCGTCGGCGACGAAGGCGCGCTGCTGCTCGAGGACGTCTTCGACGTTGTCGGCCATCTCGTTGAACGACCGGGCCAGGCGTCTGAGTTCCGGGGGCCCGCCGGCGGCCGCGACCCGCGAGTTGAGGCGTCCGGTGGCGATGTCGTGGGTGGTGGCGTCGAGGACCCGTACCGGACGCAGGACCCAGCCGGTGAGGCGCAGCGCGGCGCCGA
Organism: Streptomyces typhae; assembly: GCF_009755605.1. Taxonomy (GTDB): domain Bacteria; phylum Actinomycetota; class Actinomycetes; order Streptomycetales; family Streptomycetaceae; genus Streptomyces; species Streptomyces typhae. The sequence goes on along the minus strand of NZ_WPNZ01000026.1, from coordinate 44,415 downwards.
CCGCGAGGAGCATCGCTGCCGACTCCCCTGCGACGATCAGCAGCCAGCCGTGCAGGGTCTTCGCACGCATGCGCCCGGTGGGCGAGTCGGTGACGACGACGGCCACCACGTCGCCGTCGCGGATCACCGGTGAGGCGACGACGATGCGCCCGCCCTCCTCCCAGGGCCACACCTGGGGAGGGTCGTGGCTGCCGCGGGAGCGCAGGGCCTCCTCGAAGGCGCCGCTCACCCCGTCGCTGCCGGTGGGCAGGAACCAGTCGCCGGGGGCGTGCGCCATGGGGAAGCGGTCGCGGAAGAAGACGCCCGCCTTGATGCCGTACACCTCGTGGTAGTAGTCCAGTTCCTTCTGGAGGGTCGCGCGCCGTTCGTCCTTGTCCTGCACGCGGGAGCCCGTGGGGCGCTGGGTGACGAACTGGGCGAGGGCGGCGAAGCGCGCGGTGTCGTCGATGCGGTCGACGACCACCTTCTGCTGCTGCGCCGACGCCACGCTGACGGCGAGCGGGAACCCGAGGGCCAGCAGGACGCCGGCCATCAGGACGATGAGGAGCGGCAGGAGGCGGGCGCGCACCTGTGCCCGCTACGACGCCGGGGCGACGAGCCGGTAGCCGACTCCGCGCACGGTCTCGATCAGGGCGGGCATGTGCAGTTTGGCGCGCAGGGACGCCACGTGCACCTCCAGTGTGCGGCCGGTGCCCTCCCAACTCGTGCGCCAAACCTCGCTGATGATCTGCTCCCGGCGGAAGACGACTCCGGGGCGCTGGGCGAGGAGCGCGAGCAGGTCGAACTCCTTGCGGGTCAGCTGGACGGCGGCTCCGTCCACGCTGACCTGGCGGGTGGGCAGTTCGATACGGACGGCGCCGAGGCGCAGCTCGGTCTCGGCGGGCACCTGCGGGGTGTCGGCGGCGGGGCGGCGGATCACCGCGTGGATGCGGGCGATGAGCTCCCCGGTGTCGTACGGCTTCACCACGTAGTCGTCGGCACCGAGGTTCAGGCCGTGGATGCGGGAGCGTACGTCGGCGCGGGCGGTGACCATGATGACGGGGGTGCTGGTGCGCTTGCGGATCTTTCCGCACACCTCGTAGCCGTCCTGGTCGGGCAGGCCGAGGTCGAGGAGCACCACTCCGAAGGGTGCCGCTTCGCAGGGCAGCAGGGCCTGGAGCGCCTCCTCGCCGCTGCGCGCGTGGGTGACGGCGAAGCCGTGCCGGGCCAGGACCGCGGACAGCGCGGCGGCCACGTGGTCGTCGTCCTCGACGAGCAGCAGTCTCATGCGGTCCCCCTCCAGCCCATAGGCCCCCCAGTGGTTCATCGGTCGTCCGCGGCCCATCGGACATCAGTGGTTCGTCGGCTGTCCGCGGCCCCTCGGACATCAGTGGTTCGTCTATCGTCCGCGGCCCCTCGGACGTCAGTGGTTCATCGGTCGTTCCGTCGTCCCTCACGCCGTGCTGTGGGACCGTTCGCGGGCACCCGGCACGCGCGCGTGAACGCACCAAGGCATCCACGCCGATGGATAAGGACCGCGTCAAGACCTCTCGGGTCACGGACACGTTCCGTTATGTACCCGGTACGCAGCCGGGGCGCCCCCTTCACGCGGAGTGTCCGGTTGCGGCCGGATCGTTATGCTCAATTTCCCCTCAGATGTAATGACGCTGGTCGCACCGGGTTACTACTGTCCTCCCAACCCGAGGAGGATGGAGCAACAAGCCGTGACCGAAGTATCGGTGACCAAGGACGCCAAGCCCGCGGCGGACGACCTTGTCGTGCTGAAGGGTGTCAACAAGCACTTCGGCGCCCTGCACGTCCTCCAGGACATCGACCTGACCATCGCCCGCGGCGAGGTCGTCGTGGTGATCGGCCCCTCCGGGTCGGGCAAGTCGACGCTGTGCCGCACCATCAACCGCCTGGAGACCGTCGACTCGGGTGCGATCTCGATCGACGGCAAGCCGCTGCCCCAGGAGGGCAAGGAGCTCGCGCGGCTCCGCGCGGACGTGGGCATGGTCTTCCAGTCCTTCAACCTCTTCGCGCACAAGACCGTGCTCGAGAACGTGATGCTGGGCCAGGTCAAAGTGCGCAAGACGCCCAAGGCGGAGGCGGAGGAGAAGGCGCGCGGCCTGCTCGACCGGGTGGGCGTCGGCTCGCAGGCCGACAAGTACCCGGCGCAGCTCTCCGGTGGTCAGCAGCAACGCGTCGCGATCGCCCGCGCGTTGGCGATGGGCCCCAAGGTGATGCTCTTCGACGAGCCCACCTCGGCGCTCGACCCCGAGATGATCAATGAGGTCCTCGAGGTCATGCAGCAGCTGGCCCGCGACGGCATGACGATGGTGGTCGTCACGCACGAGATGGGCTTCGCCCGGTCGGCGGCCAACCGCGTCGTCTTCATGGCCGACGGCCGGATCGTCGAGGAAGCCGTACCGGACCAGTTCTTCAGCAACCCGCGCAGCGACCGGGCCAAGGACTTCCTGTCGAAGATCCTTAAACACTGAGACAAACACTTGAGACACACACTGAGGCAAACACCGAGGCTTCACGCCGTCTCAACGCCAGTCAAGACAAAGGATGTTCACTCATGAAGCTCCGTAAGTCCGCCGCCGTCGCAGCGGCCGTCGCTGCCCTCTCGCTCACCGCCACCGCCTGCGGCGGCAAGGAGGGCTCCGCCGGTGACAAGCCGGAGGGCCCCGCCAAGTCCAGCGGCAAGGAACTGAGCTACACGGTCAAGAAGGGCGTCACGGTCGACTCCTCGGTCCTCAAGGCGGCCCAGAAGCGCGGCAAGATCGTGATCGGTGCCAAGGCGGACCAGCCCTACCTCGGCTTCCAGGACCAGTCGACCAAGGAGTACTCCGGCTTCGACATCGAGATCGCCAAGATGATCGCGGCGGACCTGGGCTTCTCGGCGAAGCAGATCGAGTGGAAGACGGTCGACTCCGGAGCCCGTGAGACCGCGGTCTCCAAGGGCGACGTCGACCTGATGATCGGCACGTACACGATCAACGACGAGCGCAAGAAGCAGATCGACTTCGCGGGCCCCTACTACCACGCCGGTGCCTCGCTGCTCGTCCGCAAGGACGAGAAGGACATCAAGGGCCCGGAGACCGTACGCGGCAAGAAGGTCTGTTCGATCGTCGGCTCCACGCCGCTGCAGAACATCAAGAAGCCGAAGTACGGCGCCAAGGTGACCGAGCTCTCCAAGTACTCGGAGTGCGTCGCCCAGATGCTGAACAACCAGGTCGACGCGGTCACCACGGACGACGCGATCCTGATGGGCTACGCCGCGCAGAACAAGGGCAAGCTCAAGGTCGTCGGCGACACCTTCTCGGACGAGCCGTACGGCGTCGGCCTGAAGAAGGGCGACGCCGCCCTCCAGAAGGCCGTCGCGGACGCCATCAAGGCGCACCAGGAGAACGGCGACTACAAGAAGGCCTTCGACGCCACGATCGGTATCTCGGGCTCCGAGTACCAGGAGCCGCCGGCCTTCACCGACCCGAAGTAGTCCAGGACGTCCCGCTCCCCCGCCGCCACGCGGCCAGGAGCGGGACGTTCCCTGTAAGAACCGATGCCGGAATCGCTGTCGGACCCGTCGCGAAGACCTGCCGGACCCGTCGACGCCGACGCCGACGGCCCGGACCTGGCGTGAACCCCCTGCGACCCGTCGCGAACACCTCGCGGAGAATCCATGGACGTATTGCTCGACAACCTGTCGCTCTTCCGCGAAGGGTTTTACGGCACTGTCAAGTTGACCGTCGTCAGTGCGCTGGTGGCCATCGTGGCCGGCGTCATCGTCGCAGGGTGCCGCGTCTCGCCGGTGCTGCCCCTGCGCATATTCGGGACCGCCTGGGTCACCCTGCTGCGGAACACGCCGCTGACGCTGCTGTTCCTGGTGGCGTTCTTCGTCGTCCCGAAGGTCCTCTACCCGGACCTCGACTCCTTCGCCCTCGCCGTCGCCGCGTGCGGGTTCTACACGTCCGCCTTCGTGGCCGAGGCGGTGCGCTCGGGCATCAACACGGTGCCGCTCGGCCAGGCCGAGGCGGCCCGCTCGATCGGTCTCACGTTCACGCAGAGCATGCGCCTGGTCGTGCTGCCCCAGGCCACCCGCAACGTGGTGCCGCCGCTGTCCAGCATCTTCATCGCCCTGACGAAGAACACGGCCATCGCGGGCGCCTTCGACAACACCGAACTGTTCAACGTCTCGAAGACCCTGAGCAACGACGGCTACGACATCGTGATGATCTTCGTCTGGATCACGGTCGCCTATCTGATCATCACGTACGCCATCAACGGCCTCTTCCGGGTCCTGGAGCACCGTCTGGAGGTCGCCCGATGAGCGCCAACGTCCTCTTCGACGCCCCGGGCCCCAAAGCCCGCGTCCGCAACATCATCTACACCGTCATCGGCGGCCTGGCCGTCGTCGGCGGCATCGTGTGGATCATCCTGCGACTGAACGACAAGGGCGAGTTCGACCCGGACCTGTGGGACATCTTCAACTACTCCGGCATCCGGCAGAACATCTTCGACTCGCTGCTCGCCACCCTGAAGGTCTTCGCCCTCGCCGGTGTCCTGTCGCTGGTCTTCGCGGTCATCCTGTGCGTGGCCCGGCTGTCCGAGCACCGTCCGGTGCGGTGGTTCGCCGTCGCCTTCATCGATCTCTTCCGCTCGATCCCGCTGCTCATCACCATCTTCGCCCTCTGGGTCGGCCTCGTCGGTGACATGACGCCCTTCTGGGCGCTGGTGCTCGGCCTGACGATCTACAACGGGTGCGTGCAGGCGGAGGTGCTGCGCGCGGGCATCAACGCGGTGCCCAAGGGCCAGAAGGAGGCCGCGTACGCGCTCGGCCTGCGCAAGACCCAGGTCATGGCGACCGTGCTGTTCCCGCAGGCCATCCGCTCGATGCTGCCGTCGATCATCAGTCAGCTCGTGGTGACGCTGAAGGACACCTCCCTCGGCTTCATGATCCTCTACCCGGAACTGCTGCAGTCCGCCCGGCTCATCGCCAACAACACTCCGGTGAACGGCGTCTATCCGTTCGTCCAGACGGTCACCGTCTTCGGTGCCATCTACATCTCGCTCTGCATGCTGCTCTCCGCGCTCGCCACCTGGCTGGAGCGGCGCGGGCGGCGCGCGAAGACGGGCATCCGGGTGGCCGCCGCGACCGAGCCCACCGCGGCGGCGGACATCGCCGACACGGCTCCCGACCCGAAGTAGCACGGGGGCTCCGGACCCCGAGCAGGACCGGCGGGGCCAGCAGGACCAGCAGGACCAGGCTCTCTGGTACGAACGTGTGGGGGTCCGCCGGTGTTCCGGCGGACCCCCACACGTTCCCTCCGCGGCAGCCGCCGGACGTTCTGGCAGGTCATGAGGCATTCTGAGGGTTCCGCCCCCGAGCGTCCGGCTTGACGGGGTGGCACGCAGTCTGTTGCATACGTTCTGTGATCGTGCACCGGGCTTCAACTGCCATTTCCTGTACGTACGTCCACCCCGCGCGGACCGTGACGACAGGAGGCCGTGCCCCGTGGACCCGGTGATCGTCGTCGGCGCGGGCCCCGTCGGTCTCACCCTCGCCCTGGCTCTCGCACGTCACTCCGTCCCCACCGTCGTCCTCGACGAAGGCCCCGGCAAGGACGAGCACCGGCCCGCGCGGACGGCCGTCCTCCGGGACGACACCGCAGCGCTCGTGGAACGGCTCGCCGGGCGCTCCTTCGGCCGCGGGGACGGCGGCACGCGCGGTGGCTGGGACAGCGGCACGCGCTGGAGCGGCTGGCGTGCGATGCGCAGGAAGCAGGTGATGCGGCAGCTCACTTTCAGTGATGAGCTGCCCGCTCCCCTGCACCTGCCGCAGCACGTGCTGACCGGCGCCCTGCGCGACGCCGTCGCCGACCAGCGCCTCGTCAAGATCGCAGTCGAGAGCAAGCTCGACACCCTGGAGCAGCACGCGTCCGGGATCACCGCGCACACCCGCGGCCCCAAGGACACCTGGTGGCGCGGCAGCCACCTGGTGGGCTGCGACGGCCCGCGCTCGACCGTGCGCAAGCTGCTCGACGTCCGCTTCCCCGGACGCACCGCGGTGGAGCGGCACGCGGTCGCCGCGCTGCGTACGGAACTTCCGTGGCCCGGTGAGGCGTTGTTGCACCGTAGCCCTCCTTGGCGGGGCGGGGGCCCCGAGGTGACGGCCCGTCCGCTCGACCAGGGGGTGTGGCGGATCGACTGGCTGCTGCCCCCGCGCGGCGAGCTGGTGACGCCCGAAGCCCTCGTGGCCCGCATCCGGGAGACCCTCGCCGGGTGGTGCGGCGGCGCCACCCCGTCGTACGAGCTGCTCGACACCGGTGTGCACACCGTCCACCACCGCCTGGCCCGCCGGTGGCGGGTGGGCCGCGCCTTCCTCGCCGGCGACGCCGCGCACCTCCTGGGAGCGCTCGGCACGCACGGCCTGGACGAGGGCCTGCGCGACGCCGACAACCTCGCCTGGAAGCTGGCGCTCGCCTGGCACCACGGCCCCCACGAAGCCCTGCTCGACAGCTACCAGACCGAGCGGCGCGGCGCCGTCGCCACCCGCCTGCGCACCGCCGACCAGGCACTGCCGCTGCTGCGCGGTGGCAAGGGCCTGCGCGCGTACGTGCCCGGCTCCGCGCGCAGCCAGGACGCGCTGCTGATGGACGGCCATGTGGGCAGCGGAGCGTTGGGCACGCCCGGGTCGTACGCCGACTCGCCGCTGGCGGCGGAGCCCTCTGACTCCGTGGTGCCGGTGGACACGCCTCCGGGCACCCCCGTCGCCGACGTTGGCGTGACGGCGCCCGACGGCTCCTTCGTGCCGCTGCGGGGCCGGCTCGGCCGCGGCAAACTGCTCGTCGTGCTCGTCGCCCCCGGCACCATCGTGTGGGAACGGCGGCACTGGGTGACGGCCGGGATCATGCCGCGGCTCGCCGCCGCGGTCACCGCGCTCCCCTGCCCCGCCGAGCTCCTCGTCGCGGAGGCCTACCCGGGCGCCGCCGCGCACACCGTCCTCCTCGTACGCCCCGACGGCCATCTGGTCACCGCCCTCAACGGCGTACGTCCCGCCGAGCTGTACGCGGCGGCGGAGGCGGTGCTGGGCAGGAGCGCGGGACGGGCGGGCGGGCCACGGCCACGCGCCGCCGAGGGGGCGGAGGGCGACGGCGCCGAGGCGGGCGGCAGCGAGGGCGACGGCGGCAAGCCCGGCGACGGTCCTTCGGGCGGCGGCGACGGCAGGGGCGCCGCCGGTGAACCGGTCGGGACGCCTTCGGGATCAGCTTCCGCCGGGGCGCCCTCAGAAGCGGCTGCCCCCGGGGCGCCCTCGGGACCGGTTTCCGCCGGGGCGACGGCGGGCCCGACATCCGGAGGTGCACCATCGGGACCGGGGTCCACCGGCGTGCCTTCGGGGCCGGGGTCCACCGGCGTGCCTTCCGGGCCGGGCTCCACCGGCGTGCCCTCGGGGCCGGGCTCCGAACGCCGGTCCGGGCCTGCGCCAGACGTGCCGTCGCGTACCGCTCCGGCCGCTCCCACCAGCGGAAAAGCTGGTCCTCAAGGTCCTGATGCGACCCCCGGGAGCGACCGACGGACCAGATGATGAGCATGAGTTGACCGCTCTGCTGCTGCATGGTCTACTCCGGACCATGACCGACACCGCTGTTCGCCTGTGGCGGCGGGTCCACATGGACCTCGTGCGCTACGCAGGCTGCGTGTGTCGGCCGTCCTGCTGAATTCGCCACCTTCGTCTTTCTGCGCGCGCCGTGAACCGGCGCGCTCTTCCGCGAACTCACTGGACGGTTCTCATGTCTGCCTCCGTACCGGCTTCTGCCTCCGTACCGACGCCCGCCCGCCCCGCGGGCACGCCCACCTCTGCCGAACTTCTCGACTTCGTGCGCCGCACCGCGGCCGACACCGACCTGGTCGCCTCACTGCCCCTGGACCCCGAAGGCCGTACCTGGGTACGCCTGGAGGGCCCCCGCGGCAGTGAGGCCTGGCTGATCGGCTGGCCGCCGGGCACCGGCACCGGCTGGCACGACCACGCCGAGTCCGTCGGCGCCTTCACCACCGCCGCGGGCACCCTCAAGGAGCACTCGCTCGCCGCTCGACTCCCCACCGACGGCTGGAAGACCCTGGAACTCACCGAAGGCGTCGACCGCAAGCGGAACCTCGCCACCGGCCAGGGCCGCGCCTTCGGCCGCAACCACGTGCACGAAGTGCTCAACGAGTCTCCGACCGAGCACGCCGTCTCCGTACACGCCTACTATCCGCCGCTGCCACAGATCCGCCGCTACAGCCGCACCGGCGCGGTGCTGCGCCTGGAGCACGTCGAGCGTCCGGAGGACTGGCAGTGAGCGCCGGACGGGAACTGAACGCGCTGAACGAGGATCCGGGCGTGGCCAAGACCCCGTTGGGCATCGACGAGTTGCTCGACCGTGTGCGACTCGGCCTCGACAGGGTGACCGCGGAGCAGGCGCACGCCATCTGGAGCTCCGGCGGACTGCTCGTCGACACCCGGTACGCGGCGCTCCGCGAGCGCGACGGCCTGGTACCGGGCGCTCTCGTCGTCGAACGCAACGAACTGGAGTGGCGTCTCGACCCGCAGGGCAGCCACCGCCTCCCCGAGGCCGTGAGTCACGACGTGCGCGTCGTGGTGTTCTGCAACGAGGGCTACGCGTCGAGCCTCGCGGCCGCCTCCCTGCGGCAGTTGGGGCTGCGGCACGCCACGGACCTCATCGGGGGATTCCAGGCGTGGAAAGCCGCGGGTCTGCCGGTCGAGCAGAGCGGCCTCTCCTAGCTCTTCCTGTCCTGCCCGGCCTGTCCTGGTCGGCCAGCTCTGGTCTGCCTGTTCTGCCCGGCCTGTCCTGGACGGCCAGCTCTGGTCTGCCTGTTCTGGTCGGCCTGTTCTGGTCTGCCTGTCCTGGCCGGCCAGCTCTGACCGGCCTGTTCTGGCTCTTCCTGGACCAGCCCCTTGAGGTGTGGTCGGCCCCCGGGCCGGGGAGTACGCGCGCGTGGACGCGCCTAGCCTCGGCCCGGGGGTCGTGGAGCGTGCGCCCTGCGCCTTGCGACCCACACCGTCAGGACCACCGAACTCACCGCGGCGAACGCGCACCACGTCGAGATGTACTCCTGCCGCCACAGCACCGCGGACACCACTGCCCCGACGGCGACCAGGACCCCGAACAGGACCAGGCCCCGGTCACCGGACAGGAGCAGCGAGCCGATGGTGGCGAGGAGATAGCCGACGACGATCAGCCCCGCCTGCGGCAGCCCCAGGGAGTACCCGACGGTGTGACCGCGGATCTCGGCCGTCACGGTGCGGGTCGCGAGGGTGTGGGCCAGCACCGCCGCGGTCACGGCCCCCGCGGCCAGGGGGACGAGCAGACGGCGGCGGGCGCCCGGCGGTGCGGCGCACAGCACGGCCGCCGGTACCCACAGAGCGAGGAGCGGCAGCGCGATGACGGCCCAGGCGATGGTGGCCGGTCCGCTGCCGCCGTGGTTGTGCCAGACCGCGGCCTCAATGATTTGGTGGGCTCCCAGGAGGAGCGGCAGTGCGGCCAGCGGCAGGTCACGGGGCCGGCGCGCCGCCAGGGTCACCGAGAGGACCCCCACGGCCGCGATGCCCGTTCCTGCGACGAGGTCGGCCGTTGCGCTCCAGCACATGACAGCAACGCTACGACTGCCGTGGCGCGTGAGCGCGCCGGGCCCTCCTCCGGAGCCACGTCACCCGCCCTCACGGATACGGCCCTCACGGATACGCCCCGCCTCCGGGGGCACGTCGCGGATGCGGAGCCACGTCACGGCTGCGGAGCCGCGCCGTCCTCCTTCGGAGCCGCACCGCGCCTCGCGAAATATGTGACCCTACCCGGGCCGGGCAGGCCCGTGACTGCTCAGAACCCCTCGTACCCCAGCTCTTCCGTGTCCTCCCCCTCTTCCTCAAGCGCCTGCCGCACCACCCGGAGGGCCATGCCTTCCGGGTAGCCCTTGCGGGCGAGCATGCCCGCGAGGCGGCGGAGCCTCTTGTCGCGGTCGAGGCCGCGCGTGGAGCGGAGCTTGCGGGCTACGAGCTCGCGGGCGGTGGCCTCTTCCTGGTCCGAGTCCAGCTGTCCGACGGCTTCCTCGATCACCGACGAGTCCACGCCCTTGGTCCGCAGCTCCCGCGCGAGTGCCCGTCGGGCCAGCCCGCGGCCGTGGTGCCGGGACTCGACCCAGGCGCCCGCGAAGGCCTCGTCGTCGATCAGGCCGACCTCTTCGAAGCGGGAGAGGACTTCCTCCGCCACGTCGTCGGGGACCTCCCGCTTGCGCAAGGCGTCGGCCAGCTGCTTGCGCGTGCGCGGGGTCCCGGTGAGCAGGCGCAGGCAGATCGCCCTCGCCCGCTCAGCCGGGTCCCCTGTGGGCGGCTCCCCGTCCTCGGCCCTCGACGAGGACGGGGAACCGCTGTCCTGTGGGTCACCGAAGCCGCCGCGGCGCCGTCGTCCACCGCTGCGGGAGCCCCTGTCACCCTGTCTTCCGCCCTGACGGCCGCCACTCCGCCGACCAGAGCCCTGCCGACCGCCGCCCTCGCCGTCGTCCGGAGCCCCGGGGTCGGCATCCTCCAGCGCGTACTCGTCCGGCCCGACGGCGGTGAAGCGGTCACGCCCCGCGGGGGCGGCGTGGTCCGCCCAGTCGGTTCGTCGTGTCACGGCCTAGCTCTTGGCCGCCGCGGCCTTGGACTTGGTGGCCTTGACCGCGGGGGCGGGCACCGCCTTGGCCGCTTCCTCCGCGGCGGGAGCGGCGGCTGCCGCCGCGTCGGCGCCGGGCTCGGCCGCGGCCTCCGGGCGCACGCCGACGCCCAGCTTGTCCTTGATCTTCTTCTCGATCTCGTTGGCGAGGTCGGGGTTGTCCTTGAGGAAGTTGCGGGCGTTCTCCTTGCCCTGGCCGAGCTGGTCGCCCTCGTACGTGTACCAGGCGCCGGCCTTGCGGACGAAGCCGTGCTCCACGCCCATGTCGATCAGGCCGCCCTCGCGGCTGATGCCCTGGCCGTAGAGGATGTCGAACTCGGCCTGCTTGAAGGGCGGCGCGACCTTGTTCTTGACGACCTTGACGCGGGTGCGGTTGCCGACCGCGTCCGTGCCGTCCTTCAGGGTCTCGATGCGGCGGATGTCCATGCGCACCGAGGCGTAGAACTTCAGCGCCCGGCCACCGGTCGTGGTCTCCGGGGAGCCGAACATCACGCCGATCTTCTCGCGCAGCTGGTTGATGAAGATCGCGGTGGTCTTCGACTGGTTGAGCGCACTGGTGATCTTCCGCAGGGCCTGGCTCATCAGACGGGCCTGGAGACCCACGTGCGAGTCACCCATCTCGCCCTCGATCTCCGCGCGCGGCACCAGGGCGGCGACGGAGTCGATGACGATGAGGTCGAGCGCGCCGGAGCGGACCAGCATGTCCGTGATCTCCAGGGCCTGCTCGCCGTTGTCCGGCTGGGACAGGATGAGGTTGTCGATGTCGACGCCGAGCTTCTTCGCGTACTCGGGGTCGAGTGCGTGCTCCGCGTCCACGAAGGCCACCGCGCCACCCGCCCGCTGGGCGTTGGCCACGGCGTGCAGGGTGAGGGTCGTCTTGCCGGAGGACTCCGGGCCGTACACCTCCACCACGCGGCCGCGGGGGATGCCGCCGACGCCGAGCGCGACATCGAGCGCGGTCGACCCGGTGGGGATGACCTCGATGGGCTCGTTCGGCCGCTCGCCCATGCGCATCACTGCGCCCTTGCCGAATTGCCGTTCAATCTGTGCGAGCGCGGCGTCGAGCGCCTTCTCGCGGTCGGTTCCTGCCATGGGTTCCACCCGGTTTGCTTGAGTCGATCGCTTCACGTCAAAGACGCTAACGCCTGCCACTGACAATGCGCCCCGACGCCCTCTCGGCCTGTGGACAACCCGGGCCGATCCGTCCCGCCGCAATCCACCGGCGCGCCCCGGGGACACCCCCTGCGAACCCTTGGGACAGCACCGCCGGAACCCCAATCAGAATGGATGTTCGATTTAACTGTCAAGCGCACCACGCGGGGGCGGCCCGAGCTGATCATCCAGTCGGCTTGCGGGCCAGGCCACCGTGCTCGCCGATGGCCACCGGGGCCGGGGAGGCCGCGTCCGGACGCCAGAACGGCACCGAGACGACTCCGGGTTCGAGCAGTTCCAGGCCGTCGAAGAACGCCGTGATCTGCTCGACGGGGCGCAGGAAGTACGGCAGGGCGCCGCTCTCGTTGTACGCGTCCTGGGCCTGTTCGTAGTCGGCGTCGGTCCCGCGCGAACCATCGTTGATGGAGAGGTAGCTGCCGGGCGGCAGCCCGTCCAGGAGGCGGGAGACGATGGCGCGCGCCTGCTCGTAGTCGGCGATGTGCCCCAGGATGTTGCTGAGGATGAGAGCGGTGGGGCGGGTGAGGTCCAGCGTCTCGGCCGCCGCCGCCAGGATGCGGCCGGGGTCGGACAGGTTGGCGTCGACGTAGGCGGTCGCGCCCTCGCTCGTGGAGGTGAGCAGGGCGCGGGCGTGCGCGAGGACCATCGGGTCGTGGTCGACGTAGACGATCCTGCTCTCGGGGGCGAGCCGCTGGGCGACCTCGTGGGTGTTGTCCACGGTCGGCAGGCCGGTCCCGATGTCCAGGAACTGCCGGATGCCCGCCTCGGTGACCAGGTGGGCGATGTTGCGGCGCAGAAAGGCGCGGCTGCTGCGGGCGACGGTGACGATGCCGGGGAAGACGGCGCTGTAGGCGTCACCAGCTGCCTCGTCGACGGGGTAGTTGTCCTTGCCGCCCAGCCAGTAGTTCCAGATGCGGGCCGAGTGCGGGACCGACGTGTCGATCTTCTGGCGCGCCGCCGGTCCGGGCGTCTTGTGGTCGCTCATGGCTCCCGTCCGTCCTTCGAGGTGTGGCAGTTCCACCGCACAACCTACGTGTCAACAGCACGCACGCGTGCCCCAGTTCACGCGCGCGGCGGGCGGGGCGACGAAGAACCGCCGTGCGGGCGACGAAGATCCGCTGCGCGGGCCGCTACGGTGGCGCCCATGCACGTGAGCGCCGAAACGGTGGTGCCGGCTCCGCCGGGCCGGGTCTGGGAACTGGTCACGACGCCCGAGGGCTTCGCCCGGTGGTACGCCTTCGGAGGGGCCACGATCGATCTCAGGCCGGGCGGCACCATGGCGCTGCGCTGGGACGAGCACGGGGTGTCCGCCGCGCGCGTCGTCGACGTCCAGGAGGGACGCCTCTGGTCGTTCCGCTGGGAGCCCGGACCGGGGGCGCTGGTGGAGATCTCGCTGCTGCCCGCCGCGGACGGTACCGACGTGCGCATCGTCGAGAGCGGTGACCTGGAGGACCCCGGGCTGAGCGAGATGGCCTGGCAGAGCGCGCTCGGGCTGCTGCGGGACCTGGCACTGCGCGAGGACTGAGCCGGGGGCTCGGTCGGTGCCACGCCTGCGCCCGGACGCCTCGCACACCCGCCCCCGCGTCCGGAACGGCGTCCGCCGAGTTCGTCACGGCGTCTGCCGGGTCCGATGCGGTGTCCGCCGAGCCCAGTGCGACGTCCACCGAGCCCGATACGGCATCCGCGCTACCGCGGACCGCCGGGCGGCGTCCCGTCGTCGCCCGCGGACGACGGCGGCGCGTCCGGCCCCGGTCTCTCCGGCGCCCTCAGCACGCGCCGCACGCGCGCGAGGAGGGGTGCTCCGCCACGCCGGTGGTGTCCGTGGACGCGCGGGTCGTCCGTCACGTCGTACCGCTTCACGTACGCCCCCAGGAAGGCCTGGAGCGTCGCCACCGCCGGGATGGCGACCAGGGCGCCGACCGCGCCCAGGAGGGCCGTGCCCGCGATGACCGACCCGAAGGCGACCGCCGGATGGATGTCGACGCTCTTGGCGGTGAGCTTGGGCTGTAGGACGTAGTTCTCGAACTGCTGGTAGATCACGACGAACACCAGCACCCACAGGGCGTACCAGGGGTCCACGGTGAAGGCGATCAGCATCGGCAGGGCGCCCGCCAGGTAGGTGCCGATCGTGGGGATGAACTGGGAGACCAGGCCGACCCAGACCGCGAGCACGGGCGCGTACGGCACGCCCAGGACCTCGAGCAGGATGTAGTGCGCGATCCCGGAGATCAGCGCCATCAGGCCGCGGGAGTAGAGATAACCGCCGGTCTTGTTGACCGCGATCTCCCAGGCGCGCAGGACCTCGGCCTGCTTGGCGGGCGGCAGCACCGAGCACAGCGCGCGCCGCAGCCGCGGGCCGTCGGCCGCGAAGTAGAACGAGAACAGCAGGATCGTCAGGAGCTGGAACAGGCCGCCGAGCACCTGCGCGGAGACGTCCAGGACGCCGCTGGCGCTGTTCTGCACGTACTTCCGCAGCCAGTCGGAGTGGATCAGGCTGTCCTGGACCTCCACCCGGGACAGGTCCGTGTCGAAGTTCTGGTTGATCCAGCGGATGACCTTGTCCAGGTAGTCGGGGAAGTCCTCGACCATGTCGACGATCTGCCCGGCGAGCATCGACCCCATCATCGTGATGAACCCGGCGCTCGCGATCACCACGCCGAGGAAGACGATGCCGGTGGCGAGGCCGCGGCGCAGACCGCGCGCCGCCATCCAGCTCACGGCCGGCTCCACGGCGAGGGCCAGGAAGAACGCGATCAGGATGTTGATCAACAGCCCGGTGAGCTGGTGGAAGGCCCAGCTGCCGAGCTGGAAACAGGCGATCAGCGCGAGCGCGAGCACCATGGCGCGCGGCAGCCAGCGGGGCATTCCGGCGCCCCTGCCCCGGTCGGTGCCCGCGGGGGGCCCTGCGGGCGGCGTGGTGCCGGGCGGCGGTGCCTCGGAGGTGATGTGCGCTGTCTCGTCTGTGGGTGCCACCGTGACAGTCTCGCCCACAGCGCCGACATTCGGCCGCCGACCCCTGTTTCCGGGGCCCTGCGCGCGCTCGCGGGGGCGCACGGCGCACGGACCGCCCGCTGGAGGGCCACCCGGCCGCCTCCCGAGCTACGGACGGCTGTCAGCGGTTTTCGGCCGGTACGTCCATGGCGGAGCAGACCGCGCGCCACACGTCCTTGGCCTCCCAGCCCGCGTCCAGTGCCTGGTGCACCGTGCGCCCGCCGAGTTCCGTCATCACGTGATCGCGCGCGAAGGTGTCGGCGTACCCCGCACCGAAGTGCTCCGCCATCCGCTGCCAGAAGACCGTCAACCGCATGCGTCCAGTATCGCGCCCCTGAGAGTGCAGCCCCGCCCGGAGGGCTCCCCGGGGCCGCGTTCCGCCCTACCTTCGGAGCATGGCCGAAACTGGAGCGTCCCCGCACGCCGCTTCCCCTCCGCTCTCCCCGTTGCAGCGCGCCGAGCAGTTCGTCTGGCTCACCGCCCGCGTCCTCGAACAGCGACGGTTCGCGTTCCACTTCCTCGACGGCGGGGCCGACGCGGTGGAGACCGCGCTGTCCGCGTACGGCAACGAGGACGGCGGTTACGGCCACGCCCTGGAGCCGGACCTGCGCGGCCCGGTGAGCCAGCCGCTGCACACCGGGCACGCGCTGCGCGTCCTGGACTCCATCGGGCGCTGCGGGGGCATGCGCGTGGAGCGTGTCTGCCGCTATCTGACCTCCGTCTCGACGTCCGACGGCGCCCTGCCCGCGATCCATCCCAGCCAGCGCGGCTACCCCTGCGCGCCGTTCGTGCCGGTGGTGGACCACCCGCCGAGCGAGCTCCTCGCGACCGGTCCGGTAGTGGGTCTGCTGCACCGCAACGAGGTGTGGCACGCCTGGCTCTTCCGGGCCACCGACTTCTGCTGGCTGACCGTGGAGTCCCTGGAGAAGTCGCATCCGTACGAGGTCCAGGCGGCCGTCGCCTTCCTCGACGGGGCACCCGACCGCCCGCGCGCGGAGGCGGCCGCGGACCGGCTCGGCCGCCTCGTGCGCGAGCAGCGGCTGGTGGTCCTCGACCCGGAGCGCGCCGGCACCGCCCCGGTCTCTGCGGGGTACGGGCCCGGGGAGCACCACTTCGCACACGACTACGCGAAGGCGCCCGAATCGCTCGCGCGCGCGTGGTTCACGGACGAGGAGATGGCACGTTCCCTGGACTTCCTGGTGGCCGAGCAGGAGGGGGACGGCGGCTGGCCGGTCCGGTGGCGGCGCTGGGCTCCGGGCACCGCCCTGGAGTCACGTCCGATCGTCACGATCGAGGCGCTGCGTACGCTGCGGGCGTTCGGAAGGGCCATCGCCTGAGGGCGGTGCCGCTCACCCCGTGAGCGCCCGCACGCCCGCCGTGACGACGACGGCCGCCCCGATCACCACCAGGAAGGGCGCGCGCAGCAGGAGGGCCACGAGGGCCGCGGCCAGGCCCGCCGCCCTGGCGTCGAGCACGAGCTCCCGGCCGTCGGCGAAGGCCTGCTGGGCCGTGAGCGCGGCGAGCAGCGCCACGGGGAGGAGGGCGGCCAGGCGCTGCACGAGCGGCCGCTCCAGCGTGCCCGCGGACACGAGGAGCCCCGCGAGCTTGACGACGTAGCAACCGACGACCGTCACGGCGATCGCGATCCAGATGCTCAACGGCCCTCTCCTTCTTCACGGTTCGGCTGCGCACGCCCTCCCTGTTCACGGTTCCCCAGCCCACGCCCCCCTCGGTCCCGCCGTGCCGCACGCCCCGCTGCGCACCGCCCCGCCACGCGCCCCTCTACGTAGAGGACGGTCGGGACGGCCAGGGCCGCGGCAAGGACCGGTACTCCCGCCGGAAGGAACGGCAGCAGGCCGAGGCCGAGAAGAACGGCCACGGCCGCGACGGCCCGGTGCCGCGCGGTCCGCACCATCGGCGCGAGCAGGGCGAGGAACACGGCGGGGCCCGCGGCGTCGAGCCCCCAGGTGTCGGTGTCGCCGATCGCCTCGGCACCCAGGGCGCCCAGGAACGTGGTGAGGCCCCACAGGACGTACAGGCTGACCCCCGTGACGGCGAACCCGAGGCGGGCGGCGCGCCGTCCCGTCTGCGCCAGGGCCACCGCGGCCGTCTCGTCGATCACGAAGTGGGCGGCGAGGGGGCGCACCGCGCGCGGGAGGGCCAGCAACTGGGAGAGCCGCAGCCCGTAGAACGCGTTGCGCATGCTGAGGAAGACGGCACCCACGGCCGCCGCGACCGGGCTCCCGCCGCCCGCGAGCGCGCTCACCAGGGCGAACTGGGAGGCACCGGTGAACGCAAGAAGGCTCAGGGCACAGGACTGAAGCACGGTGAGGCCGCTGCCGGCCGACGTGACTCCGAAGGCGAACCCGGAGAGGCCGACGGCGACCCCGACGCCGAGCGCGTCCCGGACGACGGGCGAACGCACGCCCGTGGCCCGTGCATGCCTCCGGGCGTCCTGCGGGTCCTGGGGGCGGCCCCCGGAAATGTCTGCGGACGCTATTCGCTCTGCCACCCCGCGGACGCTACGAGAGGCACCCGCGGGCGGTCTTGTACGTTCTTGCGCTCCCGCTGGTAGGCGCCCGGAGGCACCCCCACGATGCGGGCGAAGTGACGGTTCAGATGCGGTTGGTCGGTGAAGCCGACGGCGACGGCCGCGGCGGCCGGGGACGTACCCGCGTCCAGGAGGTGGCGGGCACGGCGCACGCGCGCGTCCGTCAGCCAGGCGTGCGGCGGCATGCCGTACGCGTCGCGGAAGGCACGCAGCAGCGCGAAGGAGCTCACGCCGAGACCGGCGGCGAGCCGCTCCAGGCTCGGCGGGTCGGCGAGCTGCTCCTCCAGGACGGCACGCGCGCGTGCCGCCACGCGTGCGCCCGCCGAGCGCACGGCGCGCTGCGGCAGGCTGCCGCCGTTGCGCCGCAGCAGCCGGGTGACGGCGACCCGCAGGAACGTGTCGGCCGCCAGCGCGTTGCCCTCCTCCGCGGCGCGCAGCACACGGTGGACCAGGGCCACCGCGTAGGGATCGTCGACCACCGGCAGCACGAAACCGGGCGTCCCCTTGAGGGCGGTGGTCTCCGCGGCGATGGCGGCGACCACCTCGGGTGCGGGGTAGACCGCACCGTACCGCCAGCCCTCGGGTGCTCCGGCGCGGCCGGTGTGCGGAGTGTCGGGGTTGACGAGGGCGACGGCCCCCGGTCCTGCGTGCCGGTCGGCACCCGTGTGGTGGAACACGTCGACGCCCTCGCGGATCGCGGCGAGGACGAAGTGCTCGTGGGTGTGGCGGCTGAACGTCTTGCGGACGTAGTGGGCGCGCAGCAGGTCGACGCCGGGCAGCTCCGCGTAGGTCCAGTGCCGCGCCCGCTCGCCTCCCGACGGACCGGCCCCGCGACGGGCCGAACCGGCCACGCCCCGCGTCGAACCAGCCATGCCCCCATTCTGCGCCACGGACGCAACCCGTTTTCCGCAGGTCGGAGGCATTGTCAGTGGCGGGGTGCACGATGGGTCCATGGTCAGGTCCGCACGCAGTCCCGACGACGCCCTCGACGGCTTCTCCCCCGCGACCCGCGGCTGGTTCACGGGAGCCTTCTCCGCGCCGACGTCCGCCCAGGCAGGCGCCTGGCGGGCCATCGCCGAGGGCTCGGACGTGCTGGTGGTGGCGCCGACCGGCTCCGGCAAGACCCTCGCCGCGTTCCTCGCCGCGCTCGACCAGCTGGCCTCGACCCCGCCGCCGGCCGACCCCAAGCAGCGCTGCCGGGTGCTGTACGTGTCGCCGCTGAAAGCCCTCGCCGTCGACGTGGAACGCAATCTGCGCAGCCCGCTGACGGGCATCCGCCAGGAGTCCGTGCGTCTCGGCCTGCCCGAGCCCGAGGTCCGCGTCGGCATCCGCTCCGGCGACACTCCGGCGGCCGAGCGCCGCGCCCTGTCCACCCGCCCGCCGGACATCCTGATCACGACACCCGAATCGCTGTTCCTGATGCTGACGTCCGCCACGCGGGACGCCCTGACGGGCATCGAGACGGTGATCCTGGACGAGGTGCACGCGGTCGCGGGCACCAAGCGCGGGGCGCATCTGGCGCTGTCCCTGGAGCGCCTCGACGCCCTCCTGAAGCGTCCGGCCCGCCGGATCGGCCTGTCGGCGACGGTCCGCCCGGTGGACGAGGTCGCGCGGTATCTGTCGCCGCAGCGCCGCGTCGAAGTGGTCCAGCCCGCGTCCGGCAAGGAGTTCGACCTCTCCGTGGTGGTGCCGGTCGAGGACCTGGGCGAGCTGGGCGGCTCCCCGGCGACGGACTCGGACGAGGGCGCCGAGCGCTCCTCGATCTGGCCGCATGTCGAGGAGCGCATCACCGACCTGGTGCAGGCGCATCGCTCGACCATCGTCTTCGCCAACTCCCGCCGCCTGGCGGAGCGCCTGTGCAACCGCCTGAACGAGATCGCCTACGAACGCGCGACGGGCGAGGCGCTGCCCGAGGACCACAGCCCGGCCGAGCTCATGGCCGAGTCGGGTGCCGCCAAGGGCGCGCCGCCGGTCCTGGCCCGCGCGCATCACGGCTCGGTCTCCAAGGAGCAGCGCGCCCAGGTCGAGGAGGACCTGAAGGCGGGCCGGCTGCCCGCGGTGGTCGCCACGTCCAGCCTGGAGCTGGGCATCGACATGGGCGCGGTGGACCTGGTGATCCAGGTCGAATCACCCCCCTCCGTGGCATCCGGCCTGCAACGGGTGGGCCGCGCGGGGCACCAGGTGGGAGCCGTGTCCACCGGAGTCGTCTTCCCCAAGTACCGAGGGGACCTGGTCCAGGCCGCCGTCGTCACCGAACGGATGCGCACGGGCGCCATCGAGTCGCTGCGCGTCCCCGCCAACCCCCTGGACGTGCTGGCCCAGCAGCTCGTCGCGATGGTGGCCCTCGACTCCTGGCAGGTCGACGACCTGCTGGCCGTGGTCCGCCGGGCCGCGCCGTTCGCCTCGCTCCCGGAGTCGGCGTTCACGTCCGTCCTGGACATGCTCGCGGGGCGCTATCCGTCCGACGCGTTCGCGGAGCTGCGCCCGCGCGTGGTGTGGGACCGCGTGGCGGGCACGGTCACGGGCAGGCCGGGCGCCCAGCGCCTCGCGGTGACCTCCGGCGGCACGATCCCCGACCGCGGCCTGTTCGGCGTCTTCCTCGCGGGCGCGGACCCGAAGAAGGGCGGCGGCCGCGTCGGCGAGCTCGACGAGGAGATGGTCTACGAATCCCGCGTGGGCGACGTCTTCACACTCGGCACGAGCTCCTGGCGCATCGAGGACATCACCCGCGACCGCGTCCTGGTCTCCCCCGCGCCCGGCGTGCCCGGCAGGCTGCCGTTCTGGAAGGGCGACCAGCTGGGCCGCCCGCTGGAGCTGGGCCGCGCCCTCGGCGCGTTCCTGCGCGAGGTCGGTTCGCTGTCCCCGGACGACGCGCGGTCGCGCCTGCTGGCAGCGGGCCTCGACACCTGGGCCGCGGAGAACGTCCTGACGTACCTCACCGAGCAGCGCGAGGCGTGCGGCCACATCCCGGACGACCGCACGATCGTGGTCGAGCGCTTCCGGGACGAGCTGGGCGACTGGCGCGTGGTGGTGCACTCGCCGTTCGGCGCCCAGGTGCACGCCCCCTGGGCGCTGGCCCTCGGTGCCCGCCTCACCGAGCGGTACGGCATGGACGCCCAGGTCATGCACGCGGACGACGGCATCGTGCTGCGTCTGCCTGACGCCGACCTGATGGGCCTCGGTCTCGACCTGCTCGACCAGGACCCCGCGGACCGCGGCGCGCCCCTGGACGCGTCGGGATCGGCGTTCGACTCCGACCAGCCCCCCGTGGGCGCGGGCGACGTGGCCTTCGACAAGGGCGAGGTCCGCCAGATCGTCACCGACCAGGTCGGCGGCTCGGCGCTGTTCGCCTCCCGCTTCCGCGAGTGCGCGGCCCGCGCGCTGCTGCTGCCGCGACGCAGCCCCGGCAAGCGCACCCCGCTGTGGCAGCAGCGCCAGCGCGCCGCCCAGCTCCTCGAAGTCACCAGCGAGTTCGGTTCGTTCCCGATCGTCCTGGAGGCCGTCAGGGAGTGCCTCCAGGACGTCTTCGACGTACCGGGCCTGACCGAGCTGATGGGTGACATCGAGTCCCGGAGCGTCCGCCTCGTCGAGGTCACCACGCCGGAGCCCTCCCCCTTCGCCCGCTCCCTCCTGTTCGGGTACGTGGCCCAGTTCCTGTACGAGGGCGACTCCCCCCTGGCCGAGCGCCGCGCCGCCGCGCTGTCCCTCGACGCCCGTCTCCTCGCCGAACTCCTCGGCCAGGCCGAACTGCGCGAACTCCTCGACGCGGACGTCCTCGGCACGCTGGAGCAGGAACTCCAGTGGCTCACGGAGGACCGCCGCGTCAAGGACGCCGAAGGCGTGGCGGACCTGCTGCGCCTCCTCGGGCCGCTCACGGACGCGGAGCTCGCCGAGCGCGGCGCGGAGCCCGAGTGGGCCACGGAGCTTGCCGGAGCCCGCCGCGCCATCCGCGTCCGCATCGCGGGCGCTGACCACTGGGCGGCGATCGAGGACGCGGGCCGACTGCGGGACGCGCTGGGCACAGCACTGCCGGTAGGAGTGCCGGAGGCCTTCACCGAGCCGGTGAAGGACCCCCTGGGCGACCTCCTTGCGCGCTTCGCCCGCACCCACGGCCCGTTCACCTCCGCCGCGGCCGCCGCCCGCTTCGGCCTCGGGGCGGCCGTCACGGACGGGGCGCTGCACCGCCTCGCGGCGAACGGCCGCGTCGTACAGGGCGAGTTCCACCCGGCGGGAATCGGCCAGGAGTGGTGCGACGCCACCGTCCTGCGCCGACTGCGCCGCCGCTCCCTGGCAGCCCTGCGCCATGAACTGGAGCCGGTGCCGCCGACCGCCCTCGCCCACTTCCTGCCGCAGTGGCAGCATCTGAGCGGACACGGACTGCGCGGCATCGACGGCCTCGTACGCGCCATCGAACAGCTCCAAGGAGCGTCCGTCCCGGCATCCGCCCTGGAAAAGCTCGTCCTGCCCGCCCGGGTCGGCGGCTACACCCCGGCCATGCTCGACGAACTGACGACAGCGGGAGAAGTGATCTGGGCCGGAGCGGGCGCGCTCCCCGGCAAGGACGGCTGGATCAGCCTGTATCTGGCGGACGCGGCCCCGCTGCTCCTCCCGCCCCCGCACCCGCTGGAGCCGACGGCGCTCCACCAGTCCGTCCTCGACACCCTGTCCGGCGGGTACGGCCTGTTCTTCCGCCAGATCACCGACCAGGTGCGCGCCACCACGCACCCCGAGGCCACCGACCCGCAACTGGCCGACGCCGTCTGGGAGCTGGCCTGGTCGGGCCGCCTCACCAACGACACGCTCGCCCCCATGCGCGCCCTTCTGGGTTCCGGCCGCACCGCGGGCTCGACGGCCCACCGCGCCAAACGCACCGTCCCGCGCGGGCGGTACGGCACGCTGACGGGCGCGGCCCGCCCCGTCTCCCGCACGGGCCCGCCCACGGTCGCGGGCCGGTGGTCCCTGCTGCCCGCCCGCGAGCCCGACACGACACTGCGGGCCCACGCCCTGGCCCGTACGCTGCTCGACCGGCACGGTGTGGTGACCCGCGGGGCGGTCGGCGCCGAGGGCGTGGAGGGCGGTTTCTCCGCGGTGTACCGCGTCCTGTCGGCCTTCGAGGACAACGGCCAGGCGCGGCGGGGGTATGTGGTGGAGGGGCTCGGGGCCGCGCAGTTCGCGATGGACGGTGCGGTGGACCGGCTTCGGGCGGGAGCCAACGCCCGGGAGCGGGGCGACGGCTCCCTGCGGTCCGACGCCCAGGTCGTCGTGCTGGCCGCCGCGGACCCCGCCAATGCGTACGGCGCCGCTCTGCCATGGCCCGATTCGCCCGACGACGCCGGCCACAAGCCGGGCCGCAAGGCGGGCTCCCTGGTCGTTCTGGTCGACGGCGAGCTCGTGCTCTACATGGAGCGGGGCGGCAAGTCGCTCCTGGCCTGGCCGACCTCTCCGGGCGACGCGCCCCCGGCGGACGACCCACGGCTGCTCGCCGCCGCCGGAGCGCTGGCCGGCTCCGCCAAGGCGGGCGCCCTGGGAACCGTCACGGTGGAACGCATCAACGCCTCCCCCGCCCTGACCTCCCCCTACGCCCCTCTCCTGGAACACTCCGGCTTCCACGCCACCCCCCGGGGCCTCCGCCTGCGCCCCTGACGCTCCCCACGGCACCCACGCTGCGCCACCCCCACCGGCACGAAGCAGAAAGATGCAACGCTACCCCCATGCCCGAAGGAGACACCGTCCACCAAGCGGCCCGCCGCCTCCACGTCGCCCTGGCAGGCCACACCCTCACCCGCTCCGACCTGCGCGTCCCCAAACTCGCCCTCTCCGACCTCACCAATCGCACCGTCCTGGACGTGACCCCCCGCGGCAAACACCTCCTCACCCGCGTCGAAGGAGGCCTCACCCTCCACTCGCACCTGGGCATGGAAGGCTCCTGGCGCCTGTACACCCCGGCAGAACGCTGGCGAGGAGGCCCCGCCCACCAGATCCGAGCCATCCTCGCCACCGCCGAACGCACAGCCGTCGGCTACCGCCTGCCCGTCCTGGAACTGCTCCGCACGACCGACGAACACCGGGCGGTGGGCCACCTGGGCCCCGACCTCCTCGGCCCGGACTGGGACCCGGAACAGGCCCTGCGCAACCTCCGCGCCACCCCCGAGCGCTCCCTGGGCGAGGCACTCCTCGACCAGCGCAACCTCGCGGGCGTCGGCAACGTCTACAAGAGCGAGGCCTGCTTCCTTCTCGGCGTCACCCCCTGGTTGCCGGTGGGCGAGCTCCCCGAGGAGACGGCGACCCGCATCCCCGCCCTGGCGAAGAAGCTCCTGGAAGCGAACCGCAACCGCCCGGCGCGCATGACGACAGGCGTGGACGCCCCGGGCCGCCGCCTGTACGTGTACGGCCGCGCACCCCGCCCCTGCCTGCGCTGCGGCACCCGGGTGCGCAAGGCGGAGCAGGGCGACCCGACCCGCCGCCGCCCCACGTACTGGTGCCCGACATGCCAGCAGGGCCCGACCCCTTAGTTGACGCCCCGTCAGGTCCACCTCTACGTTCACCCCATGCCGACAAGGGCGTACGACCTCACCGGCCGCACCGCATTCGTCACGGGCGCCGCCGGCGGCATAGGGCGCGCCACCGCGGTACTCCTCGCGGAGGCGGGCGCGGAAGTGCACTGCGCCGATCGCGACGCGCAGGGGCTGACGGGAACGGCCACCCGGGTAGCGGCGGACGGCGGCAAGGCGGTGACGTACACCGTGGACGTCACCGACAGGAGACAGGTGGACCGGGCGGTGGCCGAGGCCGCGGAGAGCGCGGGCCGCTTGGACGTGATGGCGGCGATCGCCGGGATCATGCACAGCAGCACGGTCCTGGAGACCTCGGACGAGGACCTGGACCGGGTCCTGGCCGTGAAATTCAAGGGAGTGCTGTACGCCTGCCAGGCGGCGGCCCGCACGATGATCGCCACCGGTGCGGGCGGCAGCATCGTCACGATGGCGTCGGGCGCGGTGGACGCCAGCCGGCCGGGCCTGCTCTGCTACGCCTCGGCGAAGGCGGCCGTCGTACAGCTGACGAAGACGCTGGCGACGGAGGCCGGCCCGTACGGCATCCGGGTCAACGCGGTGGCTCCGGGGTGGATTCGTACGCCGATGACGCACCGCCACGATCGGGCGGCGCGAGAGGCGGTCGAGGCGACACTGGCGCGCAGATCACCGCTGGGCAGGGTGGGCGAACCCGACGACGTCGCACATGCGGTTCTGCACCTGGCGTCGGACGCGTCGGCGTTCACGACGGGTCAGATCCTCCGCCCGAACGGCGGGGTTGCCATGCCCTGGTAGGGGCGGCCCGCCCGCGCCGGGCCTGCCGCATGGCCCGAGCCCTGGGCACACAGTGCACCGGCAGCAGACTCAGCCCCCACCCCCCGGCGGCGACGGCGCCTTCGAGCACGCCCGCGCCGGGAGCGAGGGCAAGCCGGAGAACGGCCCACCACCACAGCGCGGAAAGGCCCAGGGCCGTCACCCAGCGGAGCACGACCGGCGACCCGCCGTCCGCTACCCGTTCTCGGCCTGGAACATCCAGTGGTGCTTCTCCAGGTCGCCGGTGATCTGGATGAAGATGTCCTGGCTGACGGGATCCGCCTCACCGGTGGCGTTCACCCGCTCCCGCATCCGCGTGATCACCGCGCCGAGGGCGTCCACGAGCGTCCCGACCGCGTCGACATCCTTGACCCAGCCGTCGGCGACCTTGCCGATGCCGCTGCTCGACGCCACCGTCGCGGCCCGCCCGTCGGGCGGGACCCCGAGGGCGGAGGCCCGCTCGGCCACGGTGTCGGAGTGCTGCCGGGCGGTGTCCACGACCTCGTCGAGCTGGAGGTGCACGGAGCGGAAGCGGGACCCGACCACGTTCCAGTGGATCTGCTTGGCCACCAGGGACAGGTCGACGAGGTCCACGAGGGCTCCCTGCAGCGCCTCGGACACCGTCTTCAGGTCGGCGTCGGGCAAGGGGCTCTTCACGACGTACATGGTTCCTCCGCGTCTCGGCAGTGAGGGAGATCGAAGTGATGGAGATCAAGTCGTCCCGAACCACCACCATGGCGCAAGCACGTGAGTGCGGCCACTTCAGCACAGACCAGCACCCACGCCGCAAGAACCACACACGACAAAAACCCCGACCGATCACCCGGCCGGGGCTTTCTGTGCACGTGCGCGTGCGCGTGGGGGACGACCGAACGTCAAGCAGCCACGTCAGGCGGCGACGACGTCGACCGCCTCCGCGGGCGCCTTGATGGTCACCCGTTCTGGTGGCACACCGGTCACCGAGACGGAATTGAGCATCGGACGCACCGGTGCGCGCACCGGTTCCGTAGCCGCTGCCGACTCGGCCAGCTCGGCGAGCGAGAGCTCGTCGCTCACTTCCCGCATGAGCTCGGACATCCGTACGTCAAGCGCGTCGCAGATCGCGGAAAGCAGCTCGGAGGAAGCCTCCTTCTGCCCCCGCTCCACCTCGGAGAGATAGCCGAGTGAGACTCGGGCGGACGAGGAGACTTCGCGCAGAGTACGGCCCTGGCGCTGGCGCTGCCGACGCAGCACGTCACCCAGCAGGCGACGGAGCAGAATCATCGGTGGCTCCCTCCTCGGACCGCGTAGCCGCATCCTTCTCGCCCCACCGTACCGCCTCGCGCGGCGGCCGTGCGGGGAGCGATGTCGTGTTCACTCAGGGCTGCAAACATCAAGTCCCCCCGTTCTGTTCCGTATCCTGTGCCCGCCCATTCCCGGTCCGTTCGCCGGAGAGCTGGTCGAGAAGCAGTTCCAGCACGCTCCGGACGCTCTCCATACGGATTTCCGTACGGTTTCCGTTCAACCGCAGTGCGGCGACTTTCCCCTCAGAGCGAAGCGCGGAACCCGAGCCGGATTCGAGGCAACCGTCAGTTTCAGGCCGGTCCGAACCCCCCGGTCCGGCGACGGCGACGAACACCGTTCCGACCGGCTGGCCGTCCTGCCGCTCCGGCCCGGCGACGCCGGTGGTGGCGACGCCCCAGTCCGCGCCGAGCAGCGCGCGCACACCGCGGGCCATCTGCAGCGCGACCTCGCCGTCCACGGCACCGCGCTCGGCGAGCAGGTCGGCGTCGACACCGAGCAGATCACGCTTCACCTCGGTCGCGTACGAGGTCACCGAGCCCTTGAAGGCCCGGGAGGCACCCGGCGCCGAGGTCACCTCGGCGGCGACGAGGCCTCCGGTCAGTGATTCGGCGACGGCCAGCGTCTCCCCGCGCTCGACGAGCAGGCGCAGCACCTCGACGGCGGACTTGGCGAGCAGGGCCCCCTCGGCGATCCGGGCGGTCACCGCGACCCGGGCGTCCTCGACGACGTCGACGCCCTCGGCAACATCGGCCGACACCGAATCGGCGCCGCCGGCAGCGGACACCGAACCAGCCACCGCACCGCCATCAGCACCAGCGCCAGCACCACTCGCACCAGCACCAGCACTCGCACCGGCACCAGCACCAGCACCAGCACTCGTACCGGCACCAGCACCAGCACTCGTACCGGCACCGGCACCGCCACCACCGACGCTGCCGGCACTGCCGCCGGCACCGGCACCCCCGTCACGCCCCGAACCAGTCACTTCGCCGCCCTCCGGGCAGCCGACGCCCCGCCCTCCGACTCGGCCCCGGCGCCGGTGACACCCTCCACACCGTCCGGAGCCGTCTCCGAGTCCTCCTGAGCCGTCCCCATGGCCCCCACGGCCCCGGGGTCCTCCACAGCCCCAGGAACGGCCTCCGCGGCCCTCCCGTGGCGCCGCAGCACGATCGCCTGCTTCACGTAGTCCAGACCGGTCACGACGGTCAGGACGACCGCGACGGCCATCACCCAGAAGCGCAGCGTGGCCAGCGGCCCGGTCAGCGCGAGGACGTACATGCCCACGGCCGTGCCCTGGGCCAGGGTCTTCATCTTGCCGCCGCGGCTGGCGGGGATGACCCCGTAGCGGATCACCCAGAAGCGCAGCAGGGTGATCCCGAGCTCACGCCCGAGGATCACCCCCGTCACCCACCACGGCAGATCGCCGAGCCAGGACAGACAGATCAGCGCCGACCCCATGATCGCCTTGTCGGCGATGGGGTCGGCGATCTTCCCGAAGTCCGTGACCAGGTTGTACGTGCGGGCGAGGTGACCGTCGAAGAGGTCGGTGATCATGGCGATGGCGAACGCGGCCCAGGCGAACGAGCGCCAGGCCGGGTCGTAGCCGCCGTTGCCGAGGAGCAGCATCACAAAGCCGGGCACGAGCAGCAGCCGGACCATGGTCAGCAGGTTGGCGACGTTCCACAGACTGGCCTGGTCGACCGCGGCGGCGCCCAGCTTGCCACCGCGCACCGGCTTCGCGCCGGGCGCGCCGGAGCCGCCCGCCGCGGATGCCGGGACCTGGGTCATCTGCCCGTCCCTTCACCGACGCCAGGGGATCGGCCCGCCAGGCCCGCCCGGCTCGCGCCGAGGGCCTCGGGAAGGGCCGCAGGACGGGCGTCGGGACCGGCGGCACCGGCCCCCTCGCCCAGGAGCTCGCACTGCTCCGCCACCAGATCCACGCCTTCCGTGCCGACGACCTTTGCCACGACCATACGGCCGACGCGCAAGGCCTCCCCAGCCGTCGCGTCCGCGAAGCGGATCTGGCCGTCGGTCTCCGGGGCCTGGTGCGCGGCGCGGCCGAGGGCGCCGTCCTCGTCGTCGACGGACTCGATGAGGACTTCGAGGCGCTCGCCGACGCGCTCCTCGGCGCGCTGCGAGGTCAGGTCCTCGGCGAGCCGGGAGACCCGCGCGAGCCGCTCGTCGACGACGTCCTGGTCGAGCTTGTGCTCGTAGGTCGCCGCCTCGGTGCCCTCCTCGTCGGAGTAGCCGAAGACACCGATGGCGTCGAGCCGCGCGCCCGTGAGGAAGCGCTCCAGCTCGTCGACGTCGGCCTCGGTCTCGCCGGGGAAGCCGACGATGAAGTTGGAGCGCACACCGGCCTCGGGGGCCTTCTCGCGGATCGTCTCCAGGAGCTCCAGGAAGCGGTCGGTGTCCCCGAAGCGGCGCATCGCGCGCAGCACGCCGGGCGCGGAGTGCTGGAAGGACAGGTCGAAGTACGGGGCGACCTTCTCCGTGGAGGTGAGGACGTCGATGAGGCCGGGACGCATCTCGGCGGGCTGCAGATAGCTGACCCGGACGCGCTCGATGCCGTCGACGGCGGCCAGCTCGGGCAGCAGCGTCTCCAGGAGACGGATGTCGCCGAGGTCCTTGCCGTACGAGGTGTTGTTCTCGGAGACCAGCATGACCTCCTTCACGCCCTGCTCGGCGAGCCAGCGCGTCTCGCCGAGCACGTCCGAGGGGCGGCGCGAGATGAAGGAGCCGCGGAAGGACGGGATGGCGCAGAAGGAGCACCTGCGGTCGCAGCCGGAGGCCAGCTTGACCGAGGCGACGGGGTTGCTGCCGAGACGGCGGCGCAGCGGCGCGCGGGGCCCGGAGGCGGGCGCGACGCCTTCGGGCAGGTCGACGGGCGCGTGTCCCGGCAGGGCGACGTCCGAGCCCGCGTCCTGGCGCTCGGCGGGGCTGATCGGGAGCAGTTTGCGGCGGTCGCGCGGGGTGTGCGAGGCGTGGATGCCGCCGTTGAGGATGGTCTGGAGGCGGTCGGAGATGTCGGCGTAGTCGTCGAAACCGAGGACTCCGTCGGCTTCGGGGAGCGCGTCGGCGAGGTCCTTGCCGTAGCGCTCGGCCATGCAGCCGACGGCCACGACGGCCTGGGTGCGGCCGTGGCCCTTGAGGTCATTGGCCTCGAGCAGGGCGTCTACGGAGTCCTTCTTGGCGGCTTCGACGAAGCCGCAGGTGTTGACGACGGCCACGTCCGCGTTCTCGGCGTCCTCGACGAGGTCCCAGCCGTCCGCCTCCAAGCGGCCTGCCAGCTCCTCCGAGTCCACCTCGTTACGGGCGCAGCCAAGCGTGACAAGGGCGACGGTGCGGCGTTCGGGCATGGAATCAAGACTACTTCGTCCATGCGTCGGCGCCCGCCGCCAGGGTTCTGGGTGCCCGCGACAGGCGCTCGGTGCGGGCCCCCGGGGCCCGCGGTTCAGCCGACTTCCGGGTCACCCTTCGTGTACGTGAGGCGCTCGACCTGGCCCGGTTCGAATTCGTTGTCGACGGGCTTGCCGTTCACGAACAGCTTGATCGCGCCGGCGTCGCCGAGCACCAGGTCGATCTTGTCCTTGTCCTGGAAGGTCTTGGTCTGGCCCTGCTCGAGCAGGCCGTCGTAGAGCAGGCGGCCGTTGTGGTCCTTCACCGAGATCCAGCTGCGGCCGTCGGCGGCGTCGACCTTGACGGTGACCTTGTCCCGCGGGACCCCGGCGATCGCGCTGTCCGAGGGGTCCGGCTTGGGGTCGGCGGGCTTGGTGGCGCTGGGCTTCGGGGCGGGCTGCTTGCTGGCGGGCGTGCCCTCGGCGACCTGCTGGCCCCCGTCACCGTCGTCGTCACCGCTGAACGCCGTGTACCCGACGAAGGCGATCACGGCGACGATGGCGGCGACCATGGCCGCGGTCCAGTTGGGGCGGCGGGGGTCGGAACGGATCCGCTCGGCCTCGAACAGCGGCGCGGCGGGGGTGGGCGCGGGCGGCCTGCCGCCGTGCCCCTCGTCGTACTGGGCGATCAGCGGCGCCGGATCGACGCCGACGGCGCGCGCGAGCGTACGGATGTGCCCGCGGGCGTACACGTCGCCGCCGCAACGGGAGAAGTCGTCCTGTTCGATCGCGTGCACGATCGGGATGCGCACCCGGGTGGACGTACTGATCTCGTCGACGGTCAGGCCCGCGTCGACGCGGGCCTGTCGCAGCACATGCCCGATCGGGGTGCGGTCCTCGGCGGGACGTTCCTCCGCGGGACGTTCGGCCGCGGTGCCGTCCTCTGCGAGGCGGTCGTCTGAAGGGTGGTCGTCTTCAGGAGAGTTGCCGATGGACACGGGTGCGCCTTTCGAGCGTGTAGCCACCTGCCGGACATTCAGTCTAGGGGGGCCGAGAAAGGGTGGGGCAACCGGGCGGACGGACTTTGTACGCCATCAGAATGGCCGGACATCCTGATGGTGGGAGATCGTGTTGTTCTTCCCCTCAACTTGACGTGAGCCGAAGAGAAACGGTTGCTTGCATTCTCGAACGGGTGGGCCGCTCCTCGTACGAGTGAATCGGTTGCGTACGGGTGAACCGGCCTGTCAGGAAGCCTCCCCGCGGATCACCGCGAGCACTCCATCCAGCTCATCGGGTTTCACAAGAACGTCACGTGCCTTCGAGCCCTCGCTCGGGCCGACGATGTTGCGCGACTCCATGAGGTCCATGAGCCGGCCGGCCTTGGCGAAGCCGACGCGCAGCTTGCGCTGGAGCATCGAGGTGGAGCCGAACTGCGTGGAGACGACCAGCTCGGCCGCCTGGCACAGCAGGTCCAGGTCGTCGCCGATGTCCTCGTCGATCTCCTTCTTCTGCTTGGTGCCCACGGTGACGTCGTCCCGGAAGACCGGCGCCATCTGGTCCTTGCAGTGCTGGACGACCGCGTGGATCTCGTCCTCGGTGACGAAGGCGCCCTGCATACGGGTCGGCTTGTTCGCGCCCATCGGCAGGAACAGGCCGTCGCCCTTGCCGATCAGCTTCTCGGCTCCTGGCTGGTCGAGGATGACGCGGCTGTCGGCGAGCGAGGAGGTCGCGAACGCGAGCCGGGAGGGGACGTTCGCCTTGATGAGGCCGGTGACGACGTCCACGGACGGCCGCTGGGTGGCGAGCACCAGGTGGATGCCGGCGGCGCGCGCGAGCTGGGTGATGCGCACGATCGAGTCCTCGACGTCGCGCGGCGCGACCATCATCAGGTCGGCGAGCTCGTCGACGATCACCAGCAGGTACGGATAGGCCTTCAGCTCGCGCTCGCTGCCCTCGGGGGTCTTGAGCTTGCCCGCGCGCACGGCCTGGTTGAAGTCGTCGATGTGGCGGTAGCCGAACGCCGCGAGGTCGTCGTAGCGCAGGTCCATCTCGCGGACGACCCACTGCAGGGCCTCGGCGGCCCGCTTGGGGTTGGTGATGATCGGCGTGATCAGGTGCGGGATGCCTTCGTAGGCGGTCAGCTCGACGCGCTTGGGGTCGACGAGGACCATGCGGACGTCCTCGGGAGTGGCCCGCACCATGATCGAGGTGATCAGGCAGTTGATGCACGAGGACTTACCGGAACCGGTGGCTCCGGCGACGAGGATGTGCGGCATCTTGGCCATGTTGGCCATGACGTAGCCGCCCTCTACGTCCTTGCCGAGCGCGACCAGCATCGGGTGTTCGTCCTCGGCGGCGTCGGCGAGCCGCAGCACGTCGCCGACCTTGACCATCTCGCGGTCGGTGTTCGGGATCTCGATGCCGACCGCGGACTTGCCGGGGATCGGCGAGATGATCCGCACGTCCGGGGACGCGACCGCGTACGCGATGTTCTTGGCCAGGGCCGTGATCTTCTCGACCTTCACCGCGGGGCCGAGCTCGATCTCGTAGCGCGTGACCGTCGGCCCGCGCGTGAAGCCGGTGACCCGCGCGTCGACCTTGAACTCCGTGAAGACGTTGGACAGCGAGTCGACGACCGCGTCGTTCGCCGCGCTGCGGGCCTTGCCGGGGCCGCCGCGCTCCAGGAGGTCGAGCGAAGGCAGCGAGTAGGTGATGTCTCCGGAGAGCTGCAGTTGCTCCGCGCGCGGGGGCAGGTCCCGGGGTGCCTCGGGGGCTGCCTTGGTCAGGTCCGGGACGCCGCCCGTGGACTCCTCGGGCGGGTTCCTGCGGCCTGCCACCGGGGCGTCGGACGGCTTCTTCCGCCCGGCCGCGGGCGGAGCCTCCGTCGCGCGCGCGGAGGGCACTGGCGCGGACCGCTCCGACTCGTCGCGGTCCCCGGAGACGCCCTGGGTGAGGTCGGCGACCAGGGCCGAGGGCGGCATGCCGTGCATGACGGCGCCGTCGAGCGCGGCGGCCGCGGCGGCCGCCACGTCCACCGCGTCCATGGAACGGTCCGCCCCGGCCTTTCCCGAGCCGCGGCGCGGCCTGCGACGCTTGGTCAGCGCCGCTTCCTCGGCCTCGTCCGGGGAGGACGTCTGAGGGCCATCTGCGGGCGTTCTGCGCCGGCGTGCGCGGGCGGGCAGGGCCTCGCGCCACTGCTCCTCGTACCGCTCGTCGTCGTCGCTGTACTCGCTGTACGCGTCGCTCTCCCCGTACGCGCCCGCCTCCTGGAGAGCGGCCCGGTCCTCGACGACGCCGAGCCGCACCCCGAGCTGCCGCAGCCGCTGCGGGATGGCGTTGACCGGCGTGGCCGTGACCACGAGCAGCCCGAACACCGTCAGGAGGACCAGCATCGGCACGGCGAGCACCTCGCCCATGGCCTTGTTCAGCGGCGTGGACGCGCCCCAGCCGATGAGCCCGCCCGCGTCCCTTATCTGCTGCATGCCGTCGGCGCGCGCGGGCGACCCGCACGCGATGTGCACCTGCCCGAGCACGCCGACGACGAGCGCGGACAGGCCGATCACGATGCGGCCGTTGGCGTCGATCTTCTCCGGGTGCCGGATGAGCCGTACGGCGATGGCGGCGACCAGTATCGGCACGAGCAGGTCGAGCCGCCCGAAGGCGCCGGTCACCAGCATCTCGACCAGGTCGCCGACGGGGCCGCGCAGATGGGACCAGGTGCCCGCGGCCACGATCAGGGCGACACCGAGCAGCAGCAGCGCGAGGCCGTCCTTGCGGTGCGCGGGGTCCAGGCCCTTGGCGCCGCGTCCCACGCCGCGGAACATCGCGCCCACGGCGTGCGCGATGCCGAGCCATATGGCGCGCACCACGCGGTAGAGGCCGTTGGTGGGGCTCGGCGCCGGCTTCGGGGCGGGCTTCTTCGCGGGTGCCTTCTTCGCCGCGGGCTTCTTCGCGGGCGCCTTCTTGGCAACGGCCTTCTTCGCCGGAGCCTTGGTCGGCGCGGCCGCCTTCTTCGCGGGCGGCTTCTTGGCTGCGGGCTGACGTGAGGCCATGGGTGTGAGGTTACCGGGGGAGACGACGGTGGACACGTGTGCCTACTGCTTCACCCGTCTGTGTCGCCCTTGCCGAGGACAAGAACTGACGGTTGCTCACAGCGGGCGTACGGAGCCGGGGCTCGCGCGCGGCGCCGCGGGCGTACGGAAGATCCGCTTCCGCGCGCCGTGCGCCGCTCCGGAGCCTCCGCTTCCAGACACGCGGCGCCCCTCGGAGCCTCCGCTTCCAGACACGCGGCAACCCTCGGAGGCTTCGCTTCCCGACATGAGACGCCCTCGAATTCCCCGCTTCCAGGAACGCAGGCGCCCCGGAGAATCCGCTTCCGGACGCACCGAAGCCCCCGGAACCCTCGCGTTCCGCACGCGTGTGGCGCCGGGAGCCGCTAGCTCGCGTCAGCCCTGCGACGGCACGGAGGCGGCACCGCTGCCCGTGCCCGGCTCCAGGGCGTCAAGAGCCCTGCGCAGGCCGGTCAGTTTGCGTTCGAGATGAGCTGCCGTGGCGACGGCCGCCGCGTCCGCGGAGTCGTCGTCGAGCTGCTTGGAGAGCGCCTCCGCCTGCTCCTCGACGGCCGCGAGGCGCGCGGACAGCTCGGCGAGGAGACCGGCGGGCTCCTTGGTCTCCGCGGCGGCGGACTTGGCGCCGCCCTCCAGCTGGAGCCGCAGCAGCGCGGCCTGCTCGCGCAGTTGGCAGTTCTTCATGTACAGGTCGACGAACACCGAGACCTTCGCGCGCAGGACCCACGGGTCGAAGGGCTTGGAGATGTAGTCCACGGCGCCCGCGGCATACCCGCGGAAGGTGTGGTGCGGGCCGTGGTTGATGGCGGTGAGGAAGATGATCGGGATGTCCCGGGTCCGCTCCCGCCGCTTGATGTGCGCCGCGGTCTCGAATCCGTCCATGCCCGGCATCTGGACGTCCAGCAGAATGACTGCGAAGTCGTCCGTCAGCAGTGCTTTGAGCGCTTCCTCCCCGGACGATGCCCGTACCAGCGTCTGATCGAGCGCAGAGAGGATGGCCTCCAGCGCCAGCAGATTCTCCGGCCGGTCATCGACCAGGAGGATCTTGGCCTTCTGCACCATGGCCCGCCCTCCTCGCCCCGGCGGTACACCGGGCGCCGCCCCAGAGGACGACTCCCTTGCGCCGTCCGTCCTTGTGCCGGTCATCGTAGCCGCACCCCGCCTGTCGCCACACCCTGTCACCGCGATGTCACTGTGCACGTAGCAGAAACGCAGCGGCGGACCAGAAGGTTCCCCGAATACCGCGGTTCTACACGACGTCGGCCACACTCTGTCAGCAACTGCGTGTAGCGACGCGGCCTGCGCCCACCGTCCGCGAACCGCTCCGTCACTCCGTGTGCATCCACTGTTCCATGACCGACAACAGGTGATCGGGGTCGACCGGCTTGGTCACGTAGTCCGAAGCCCCGGAGTCGATCGCCTTCTCCCGGTCGCCCTTCATGGCCTTGGCCGTGAGCGCGATGATCGGCAGCCCGGCGAACTGCGGCATCCTGCGGATCGCCGTCGTCGTCGCGTACCCGTCCATCTCCGGCATCATGATGTCCATCAGGACCAGCGTCACGTCGTCGTGCTGCTCCAGGACCTCGATGCCCTCCCGGCCGTTCTCCGCGTACAGCACGGACAGGCCGTGCTGCTCCAGGACGCTGGTGAGCGCGAAGACGTTGCGGATGTCGTCGTCGACGATGAGGACCTTCTCCCCGCCGAACTGGTACCTCACCCGTGCCGCCGACGCCTCCGGACCCTGCCCTTCCGGCCACTGCTCCGGGGTCCCCGCGCCCGCTCCGGCGGCAGGCTGCCCCGGCAGCGGCGGCGTGGACTCCGCTGCGGGCGGCGCGGCCCTGCGGCGGCGCCGGAACAGCGCGGCGGGGCCGGGAGCGGCCTGCGGCGGTGACGCCTGCGACGACGCGGGCGCGGGCCGTGCGCCGTTCCGCAGGGACTCGGGGGACCCCATGGAGCCCGTGTGCTCCCCGGTCTCCCTGGGGTCGAGGAGTTCCCGGGACTCCAGGGCGGGCAGTTCGGGGGTCGCGGGAGGCGGCGGGAGCTGGGTGTAGCCCTGCGGCGGCAGTTCGCTGGGGTGCAGCGGCAAATACAGCGTGAAGGTGGAGCCGCGCCCCGGTTCGCTCGCCGCGTGGATCTCGCCGCCGAGCAGCCGCGCGATCTCCCGGCTGATCGACAGGCCGAGGCCCGTACCGCCGTACTTGCGGCTCGTCGTACCGTCCGCCTGCTTGAACGCCTCGAAGATCACCCGCATCTTGCTGGCCGCGATGCCGATGCCGGTGTCGGCCACGGAGAACGCGATCAGGTCGGCGTCCGCGTCCCGCAGCGAACCGGCCTCCAGGAGCTGCTCCCGGATGGCGTTCGGCACGTCGTTGCTGGCGAGCCGGATGACCAGTTCCACCGCTCCGGAGTCGGTGAACTTCACCGCGTTGGCCAGCAGATTGCGCAGCACCTGAAGGAGGCGCTGTTCGTCCGTGTGCAGCGTGGCGGGCAGCTCCGGCGAGACACGGACGGAGAAGTCGAGGCCCTTCTCCGCGGTCAGCGGCCGGAACGTGGCCTCCACGTAGTCGACGAGTTGGACGAGCGCGATACGGGTCGGGCTGACGTCCATCTTGCCCGCCTCGACCTTGGACAGGTCGAGGATGTCGTTGATGAGCTGAAGCAGGTCCGAGCCCGCGCCGTGGATCGTCTCGGCGAACTCCACCTGCTTGGGCGTGAGGTTCGCGTCGGCGTTGTCGGCCAGCAGCTTGGCGAGGATCAGCAGCGAGTTGAGCGGCGTCCGCAGCTCGTGTGACATGTTCGCGAGGAACTCGGACTTGTAGCGCATGGAGACCGCGAGTTGCTCGGCGCGCTCCTCCAGGACCTGCCGCGCCTCTTCGATCTCGGTGTTCTTGACCTCGATGTCGCGGTTCTGCTGCGCGAGCAGCGCGGCCTTGTCCTCCAGTTCGGCGTTGGACTCCTGCAACGCCTTCTGCCGGTTCTCCAACTCGGCTGAGCGCTCCCGAAGTTGTTCGGTGAGTTCCTGAGACTGCTTCAGCAGGATCTCCGTCTTGGTGTTGACGCTGATCGTGTTGACGCTCGTCGCGATCATCTCGGCGATCTGGCTGAGGAAGTCCTTCTGGATCTGCGTGAACGGCTGGAACGACGCCAGCTCGATGACGCCGAGCACCTTCCCCTCGAAGAGCACCGGCAACACGATGACCTGCGCCGGCGGCGCCTCACCGAGCCCGGAGGCGATCCGCAGATAGCCGGACGGCGCGTTCTCCACGAGGATGGTGCGCCGCTCCTTGGCGGCCGTGCCGATCAGCGTCTCGCCGGGCCGGAACGACGTCGGCATCGACCCCATCGAGTAGCCGTAGCTGCCCTGCATGCGCAGCTCGTACGCGTCCTCGCCACTCTCGCCGTCGAGGTCCTTCGCGTCGTCCGTGGGCATCGCCAGGAAGAACGCGCCGTGCTGCGCCGAGACCACGGGCGTCAGCTCGCTCATGATCAGCGAGGCGACGTCCTCCAGGTCGCGGCGGCCCTGCATGAGACCGGAGATCCGCGCGAGGTTGCCCTTCAGCCAGTCCTGCTCCTTGTTGGCGAGGGTGGTGTCGCGCAGGTTCGCGATCATCGTGTTGATGTTGTCCTGGAGGACCTGGATCTCCCCCGCCGCGTCCACGTCGATCTTCAGGTTCAGATCGCCGCGGGTCACCGCCGTGGCGACGGCCGCGATGGCACGCACCTGCCGGGTCAGGTTCCCGGCCATCTCGTTCACCGACTCGGTCAGGTCGCGCCAGGTGCCGTCGACGTCGCGCACCCGCGCCTGACCGCCGAGCTGCCCCTCGGTGCCCACCTCGCGGGCGACCCGGGTCACCTGCTCGGCGAACGACGACAGCTGGTCGACCATCGTGTTGATGGTGGTCTTGAGCTCCAGGATCTCGCCGCGCGCGTCGATGTCGATCTTCTTGGTCAGATCGCCCTTGGCGATGGCCGTGGTGACCATCGCGATGTTGCGGACCTGCCCGGTCAGGTTGGACGCCATCCCGTTCACGGACTCGGTGAGGTCCTTCCACGTCCCCGAGACCCCGGGGACGCGGGCCTGCCCGCCGAGGATGCCGTCCGTGCCCACCTCACGGGCCACCTTGGTGACCTGGTCGGCGAACGAACTCAGCGTCTTCACCATGGTGTTGAAGGTGTCCGCGAGCTGCGCGACCTCGCCGCGCGCCTCGATCGTCACCGTCTTGGTCAGATCGCCGTTGGCGACGGCCGCAGCGACCTGCGAGATGTTCCGCACCTGCATGGTCAGGTTGTTGGCCATCAGGTTGACGTTGTCGCTGAGGTCCTTCCAGATGCCCGTGACGCCGACCACCCGCGCCTGGCCGCCCAGCTTGCCCTCCGTGCCCACCTCACGGGCCACCCGCGTGACCTGCTCCGCGAACGACGACAGCTGGTCCACCATCGTGTTCACGGTCGTGACCAGTTCGAGGATCTCGCCCTTCGCGTCGACGGTGATCTTCTTGGACAGGTCGCCCATGGCCACGGCCGTCGTCACCTCGGCGATGTTCCGCACCTGGAGGGTGAGGTTGTTCGCCATGCCGTTCACGGACTGCGTCAGGTCCTTCCACGTACCCGACACGCCCTGCACCTCGGCCTGGCCGCCCAGGATGCCGTCCGTACCCACCTCGCGGGACACCCGCGTCACCTGCTCGGCGAAGGCCGAGAGCTGGTCCACCATCGTGTTGAGGGTGTTCTTCAGCTCCAGGATCTCCCCGCGCGCGTCCACGTCGATCTTCTGCGACAGGTCACCGCGCGCCACCGCCGTCGCGACCTGCGCGATGTTGCGCACCTGAGCCGTGAGGTTCCCGGCCATGCCGTTCACCGAGTCGGTGAGGTCGCGCCACACACCGGCGACGCCCGGCACCTGCGCCTGCCCGCCGAGCCGCCCCTCCGTGCCCACCTCGCGCGCCACACGCGTCACCTGGTCGGCGAACGCGGAGAGCTGGTCCACCATCGTGTTGATGGTGTTCTTCAGCTCCAGGATCTCCCCGCGCGCGTCCACGTCGATCTTCTGCGACAGGTCGCCCCGCGCCACCGCCGTCGTCACCTGCGCGATCTGACGGACCTGCGACGTGAGGTTGCCCGCCATGAAGTTGACGGAGTCCGTCAGCTCCTTCCACGTGCCGCTGACGCCGTCCACCCGCGCCTGGCCGCCGAGCCGCCCCTCTGTGCCCACGTCCCGCGCCATCCGCGTGACCTGGTCGGCGAAGGACGACAGCTGGTCCACCATGGTGTTCACGGTGTTCTTCAGCTGGAGCATCTCTCCGGAGACGTCGACGGTGACCTTCTGCGACAGGTCGCCGTTCGCCACCGCCGTCGTCACCTGCGCGATGTTGCGCACCTGGCCGGTGAGGTTGCGGAAGGCGGTGTTCACCGAATCGGTGAGGTCCTTCCACGTGCCCGCCGCACCCGGCACCTGCGCCTGCCCGCCGAGCTCGCCCTCGACGCCGACCTCCCGCGCGACGCGCGTCACTTCGGCGCCGAACGCCGAGAGCTGGTCCACCATCGTGTTGACGGTGTTCTTCAACTCCAGCATCTCGCCCGCGACGTCGACGGTGACCTTCTGCGACAGGTCGCCGTTCGCCACCGCCGTCGTCACCTGCGCGATGTCGCGCACCTGCGTGGTCAGGTTCCTGAACACCGTGTTCACGGAGTCCGTGAGGTCCTTCCACGTGCCCGCCGCGCCCGGCACGTTCGCCTGACCGCCGAGCTGCCCCTCGGCACCGACCTCGTTGGCGACGCGCGTCACCTCGTCCGCGAACGTCCGCAGCGTCTCCGTCATCTGGTTGATGGTCTCGGCGAGCTGCGCCACCTCACCGCGCGCGCTCACCCGCACCTTCTGCGACAGATCACCGTTCGCGACGGCCGTCGTCACCTGGGCGATGCCCCGCACCTGCGCCGTCAGGTTGCCCGCCATCAGGTTCACCGAGTCGGTGAGGTCCTTCCACACCCCAGCGACACCCGGCACCTGCGCCTGCCCGCCGAGCTCGCCCTCCGTACCGACCTCCCGCGCGACCCGGGTGACCTCGGAGGAGAACGAGGAGAGCTGGTCCACCATGGTGTTGACGGTGTTCTTCAGCTCCAGCATCTCGCCGGCCACGTGCACGGTGACCTTGCGCGACAGATCGCCCTTGGCCACCGCCGTCGTCACCAGGGCGATGTCCCGCACCTGCGCCGTCAGCCGGTACGCCATGGTGTTGACGGAATCCGTGAGGTCCTTCCACGAACCGGACATGCCGCGCAGCCTTGCCTGGCCGCCCAGCTTGCCCTCCGTGCCGACCTCGCTGGCCACCCGCGTGACCTCGTCGGTGAACGTCGACAGCTGGTCGACGAGGTTGTTGACCGTGCGCCCGACCTTGAGGAACTCGCCGCGCAGCGGATGGCCGTTCCCCTCGTCCGCCTGCGCGCGCAGCTCCATGCGCTGCTCCAGGTCGCCCTCCGCGACCGCGGACAGCACCCGGCCGACCTCGGAGACCGGCCGTACGAGATCCTCGACGAGCGCGTTCGACGCCTCGATGGCGGCAGCCCAGGAGCCCTCCATGGCCCCGCCCTGCAACCGCTCTGTGAGCTTTCCCTCACGTCCGACCGTGCGCCGCACCCGCGACAGCTCACCCGTGAGGTGGAGATTGCGGTCGGCGACCTCGTTGAAGACGGCCGCGATCTCCGACATCACGTCGTCGCCGGACACCGTCAGGCGCTTGCGGAAATTTCCGTCCCGCATCGCCACCAGGGCCACGAGCAGCCTGTTGAGGGCCGCTGCGTCCACTGTGGCGGTCGTCCCGTTCTTCGGTTTGCGCCGACTGCTCGGGGACGGTCCGTCTTTCGCGCGCGTCTTTGCAGCCCGCGTCGCAGCGCCAGACTCCACTGTGTCCCTCCCGCAAGGGTCGACCGTACTGCTGGGGCTCCATCTGGAAGCTTCCCCAGTGTTTCACCATGGCCGAAGCAGGCCATAACAGTTCGGCAGCTTCGCACACCGTCCGCACACCCTCCGGGCGGAAACACTGGCGACCGGCATCAGCATGGACGGCGAAGGTAAGTAACCTGGCATCCGGCTGTCCAACCACCCCGGTCCTGCCCGGCCAGGGCGGTGGCACACATAACAGCGGGCATCGGAGGGGCGGCCGCACCATGGGACTGCAGATTCCCGGGGGACTGAGGACGAGGAGCTCTGTGATCACCGCGCGCGCGGCTGCGACTTTCGAACCCGTCGGGCGTTCCGTCGCGACGGCCCGTTCGTTCGTCCGCGACACACTCCAGGGCTGGGGTTTCACGGACGTCGTCGACGACGCGGTCGTGCTGACCAGCGAACTCGTCACCAACGCCGTCGTCCACGCGGGCACGGCCGCCGATGTTCTGTGTCTTCGTACGGAGGACGCCGTCCGCATCGAGGTCTCGGACCGCTATCCCGAGCGGGAGATCCCGCTGCAGAGCTCCCCCGCGACCATGGGGAGTCCGGACCGCGAGGGCGGCCGCGGCCTCCAGCTCTGCGCCGCGCTCGCCACCCGCTGGGGCGTCGACTACACCCCGACGCACAAGCAGGTCTGGTTCCAACTCGACCTGCCCGACCGCCCGGTGGGCACCCGCGCCGCGGGCCCCCAGCTCCCCCTCGACCTGCTGCCCGTCACCGACGGCCGCGTCCGCGTAGCCGTCGTCCAGATCGACCGCGCGGGCGCCATCTCCGCGTGGAACGAGGACGCGGAGGAGCTGTTCGGGTACGTGGCCGAGCAGGTCACCGGCAAGCCCCTCACGGACTTCGCCGCCTGGCCGCACACCCCCGGCACCAGCACCGGCATCGCCGACGCCCTGCGCCTCTCCCGCTGGGAGGGCAGCTACGGCATCCGCGACTCCGGCGGCCGCGTCACCCCGGTCTACGCCTCCCACCTGCGGGTCCGCGACACCGACGGCGAGCCGTCCACGGTCTGCCTCCTGGTACGGGACGACGAGCGCGCCGTCCTTCAGACCCCGCTGCGCGGCCCGGCCCCCGAGCCCGGCACCCTCAGCGAGCCGCACACCGCCGACCCCTTCGAAATCTTCATCGGCTCCCCCGCCCCCGACGACCTGGACGGGCTCCTCCAGCGCACGGTCGAGCGCGCCCGCGACATGCTCGACGGCGACGCCGCCTTCCTGCTGCTCGCCACGGACGACGAGACGGAGCTGGAGGTGCGCGCCTCCACGGGCCTGCCCTCGGCCCGCCAGCGCTTCGCCCGCGTCCCCGTCGAGGCGGGCCCCGGCCGGTACGGCTCCGCCCGCATGCCCGCGGTCCACGAGGACCTCACGGTGGTGCCCGGCGCCGTCCCGCTGCTCAACGGCACCGGCATGCGCTCGGTCGTCACGGTCCCGCTGAAGGTCGAGGGCCGCCTCACGGGTTCCCTCGGCGTCGCCGCGGAGGCCCCCGAGCGGTACTCGAACGAGGAGGCCCTGCGTCTGCAGTTCGCCGCCGACCGCATCGCCCTCGCCGTCGAGTCGGCCCGTCTCGGCGAGCTGGAGCGGCTGCGCAGAGGCTCGCTCTCCTTCCTCGTGGAGGCCTCCGACCTGCTCGCGGGCACGCTCGACCGCGATCAGACACTGGCTCTCATGGCTCAGATGACGGTGCCGACCCTGGCCACCTGGTGTGCCGTGTACACCATCGCCGACCAGGCGTCGGAGCCGTATCTGTCGTACGTCCTGCACGAGGACGAGGAGCGCATCGACGGCGTGAAGGCGCTCCTCACCAAGGTCGACCCGCCGGACCCGGTGACGACGCCGGGGGCCCGTGTCTGGGCCGCGCCGTCCGAGGCCGCGCACCAGGCGGCCCTGCGCACGTCGATGCGGAACCTCGGCCTCGGTGAGCCGATGACGGTCGGCACGGGCATCGGCACGACGCTCGCGACGGCTTCCGCCGTGGGCGGCGAGACGGTGGTCCTGCCCCTGGTCGCCCGCAATCGCGTCATCGGCATGCTGGTCCTCGGCAAGCCGTCGGACGAGCACTTCCGCCAGGAGATCCTGGAGCTGGCCGAGGACCTGTCCCGCCGGGCCGCCCTGGCTCTGGACAACGCCCGGCTGTACTCGGAGCGCATGGCGATCAGCCAGTCCCTCCAGCGCAGCCTCCTGCCGCCGGAGCTGCCGCAGGTCCCGGGCGTGGAGGTCGAGGTCATCTACCGCGCGGCCGGCGAGGGCAACGAGGTCGGCGGCGACTTCTACGACCTCTTCCCGATCCGCGACGGCGCGTACGGCTTCGCCATCGGTGACGTCTGCGGCACGGGCCCGGAGGCCGCCGCGGTCACGGGCCTGGCCCGGCACGCCCTGCGCCTGCTCGCCCGAGAGGGCTTCGGCGGCCCCGCGGTCCTCGAACGCCTGAACGCGGCGATCCTCGACGAGGGCGCCCGCAGCCGCTTCCTCACGCTCCTGTACGGCGAGTTGTGGCCGCAGGAGGACGGCTCCGCGGTCCTCAAGGTCGTCTGTGCCGGCCATCCGCTTCCGCTGCGCCTGCGTCAGGACGGCACGGTCGAGCCGTACGCGGAACCGCAGCCGCTGCTCGGCGTCATGGACGACCTGGAGTTGTACGAGCAGACGATGACGCTGGACCCGGGCGATGTCCTGCTGTGCGTCACCGACGGTGTCACGGAGCGCCGCGAGGGCACGCGCATGCTGGGCGACGACGGTCTCGCCGATGTACTCACGACCTGCACGGGTCTCACTGCGGGCGCGGTGGCGGCGCGCATCATGCGTGCGGTGGAGCGGTTCGCGACGGACGCGCCGTCGGACGACATGGCGATCCTCGCGATGCGGGTGCCCGGCCTGGAGGACTGAGGGCCCCGGGCGGGACGACCTGGCGAGGGGGCGAGCAGAACAGAAGAAAGAAGGCCACCATCGAGGATGGTGGCCTTCTTTCTTCTGTCTTCGGAGCCCCCAAGCGGAATCGAACCGCTGACCTTCTCCTTACCATGGAGACGCTCTACCGACTGAGCTATAGGGGCCAGTTGCGCTGTGCGGGTTTCCCCGCGGCAACGAAAGAAATCATACCCGATCTCCGAGTGGCTCAGAACCGCCGCCATCCGGACTGGCCGAATTCAGAAGGCGGGCTGAAGCAGTCCGCCGAGGGAGTTGCAGGCGGAGACGATCCGCTGGAGTTCACGTCGCGTCAGTGAGGCGTCGACGGGCAGCGCCAGGGTCTCGTCGGCTGCGCGCTCGGTCTCGGGCAGGTCCACGTCACGCCAGTACTTCGGTGTGCGGTGCAGGGGCGTTTTCACGGGTACGTGGCAGTCGACGCCGCGGGCGCGCACTGCGCGCGCAAACGCGTCGCGGTCGGGCCGGCCATTGCCGGGCACCCGGACGACGTACTGATCGCTGTGGGGGGCGTTCCCGCCGGGTGTTATGACTCCGGTCAGCCGCCCGTTGAGGTACGTGGTGTAGGCCCGCCGCTGGGCACTGCCGTCGTGCGGTGGGTGGGTTTCCCGGTGTTCCAGTACGAGAAAGCCGTTGCGCCGTCCGAGGGTGTGGAGGCCCGCGG
This sequence comes from Streptomyces typhae, assembly GCF_009755605.1. Classification (GTDB taxonomy): domain Bacteria; phylum Actinomycetota; class Actinomycetes; order Streptomycetales; family Streptomycetaceae; genus Streptomyces; species Streptomyces typhae. The sequence goes on along the minus strand of NZ_WPNZ01000026.1, from coordinate 455 downwards.
TGTCGGCCTGGTTGCCGAAGCGGTGGACGACGACCACGGCGGCGGTCCGGGATGTGGTGACGGCGTCGACCGCCACGGGGCTGAGGCAGTACGTCAGCGGGTCGATGTCGGCGAACACGGGCATGGCGCCGGCGAGCACGACGGCCTCGGCGACCTCGGCGTTTCCGTACGCGGGCACGATGACCTCGTCGCCGCTTCCGACTCCGGCGGCCCGCAGCATTGCATGTGTCCCCATGTCTGGGGATGGTTGTCGCGCAATGTGAACAGCACGTGACGCACAACAAAAAAGAGCTGGTCCCCGAACCGAAGTTCGGGGACCAGCTCTTCTAAAATGAGTTCGGCGGCGTCCTACTCTCCCACAGGGTCCCCCCTGCAGTACCATCGGCGCTGTGAGGCTTAGCTTCCGGGTTCGGAATGTAACCGGGCGTTTCCCTCACGCTATGACCACCGAAACA